>NZ_JAFCJT010000020.1 GCF_018130785.1 Bradyrhizobium liaoningense | reverse complement strand
AGCGACTGTGTTCTTCGTCAAGCGGGTTGCCATTGTTTTTGGTCCCTGAGCATGGCGTTGAGGATGGTGAGGACTTTGCGTGCGACGGCGATGAGGGCGACCATCTTGGGCTTTCCGGCGGCCAGCAGGCGTCGATAGAACGCTTTGAGCTGCGGATGATGCTGGCTGGCAGAGAGAGCGGCCATGTAGAGCCCGGCACGCAGTGCCGCTCTTCCGCCACCGATCATGCTCTTGCCCTTCCAACGGCCGGACTGACGGGTGAACGGAGCAAGGCCGGCAAGGCTTGCAATCTCGCGGCGATTGAGGGTGCCGAGTTCGGGCACCTCGGCCAGGAATGTACGTGCGAGCGTGTTGCTCACCCCCGGAAAGCTGATCATCAGCTCCTCCTTGGCGCGCCAGACCGGCGATCCGCGCACCAAGGTGTCGATGTCGTTGTCGATCTCCGGCAGCTCCTTCTCGAGGGCCTTGATGTGGCGGGCAAGGCTCTTGCGGACGCGGACATTCTCGACGCGCTTCTCGCGCTGGCGTTCGGCAACGATCATCTCGATGATCTGCCGCCGGCGGCTGACCAGCTCAGCCAGCAGCCGGGCCTCCTGATCCGGCAGGGCGCGCGGTGTTGGTCTCACCGCCTCGACGAAACGTGCGATGATCGCCGCATCGATTGGATCGGTCTTGGCACGCTGACCAACGGCCTGGGCGAAGTGCCGGATCTGAGCCGGATTGACCACCACCAGCGGCAACTGGGCGCCGGCCAGTGCTGCCGCGACGATGGTCTCGAAGCCACCTGTCGCCTCCACCGCAATCAGCGTCGGCGAGCAAGCCGCAAGACGCGTAACGAGCTCTTCCAAGCCCTTGCCGTCGCGCCCGACCGCAAATGCTTCTCCGCTCGGACGCATATGAACGTCCAACCGGTCCTTCGATACATCAATGCCAACATAGATCGCGTCCATCTGCACCCCTCCTTGCGCAATCGGGCTCGCCAGGCGGCCCTCGCGACTGTTCGGGTTCGATGGAACAACGGACGGGGCGCCGCGCTGAGGCACGGGCTTCAAAGCCCTTGGATGAAGCGGTCTCCCGTCCGTTACCGCACCGGACACTCTAGCCGATCCGGCGCAACATGACTTACAAGGATGAGGCTGAGCGGGCAGCTTGGCTTGTCGAAATTGCAGCAGCGCACCCCGACCTCATCCTGAGGGCCCGCCGGAGGCGGGCGTCTCGAAGGATGGGCCACATGCGAGCTGCCTAGTTGCCCGAACGACACATCGGAGCGGCCGCCTGCTGCCGCCAGTCTTCCCACCGTTGACATCCACTCACCAACCGCGCGATGTTACATTATAACATCGCGACGTCAGGGGATTGGTGCCTCGCGATGTGGGGTGGCTTTTCCAGATGAAGTGGTTTCGGTCGAATATCAGGCACGGCGCCCGGCTCGCGTTGTTCGCGATGCTGGTGCAGTTCGCGCTGACATTTGGCCACAGCCATTGGTTCGCCCAGGCCGCTCCCCTCGCGACAGCCTCGCTCCAGCAGACCGACG
The DNA here is from genome assembly GCF_018130785.1 of Bradyrhizobium liaoningense. Classification (GTDB taxonomy): domain Bacteria; phylum Pseudomonadota; class Alphaproteobacteria; order Rhizobiales; family Xanthobacteraceae; genus Bradyrhizobium; species Bradyrhizobium liaoningense_A. The sequence goes on along the minus strand of NZ_JAFCJT010000020.1, from coordinate 138,638 downwards.
GCGCCAAGGGCGTTGCCTCGATCGACCACGCTGTAGTCCAGAAGCAATCGCCCGCGGGTCCCGACCGGGAGCAACCGGGCGAGGACAATTGCGCGATCTGCGCCCTCGTCGCGATGGCGGGCACCGTCATGGTCGCGGCGCCGCCTCTGCTCCTGCTCCCGCAGGCGATCGACCTGCTCAACCGCACCACCGACGCCGAATTCATTCATCTGAAATCGGCCGGCACGGCGTTCCAGCCCCGCGCCCCTCCCGCGTCCTGACTCTAGACATCACTTGATCACGCCCGGGCCCGCCGCATGTCGGCGAATGCCTGGGAGCAGTTGAAGTCGAATTCCGTCGCGCTGCGACGGCAGGCCGCCTCCGATCAGCAGCAAATCTCGCGGACGGCGCCTGACTGGAATCAGGACCATGTCATTTGAATTGCGACGCGCGCAGCGCCTTGGCGGAGCGAGCCTGCTCCTGCTTGGCGCCGCCGCCACCCCGGCGCTGGCCCAGGACAAGCCGTCGGCCACCGAGCTGCCGTCCGTCACGGTCACGGCGCCGAGCCCCATCGTGCGCAGAACGCGAGCGGTCGTGCCCGCACATAACCCAGGCCGCGTGAGCCGCGCCGCGCCAGCGCGCAATCGGGAGCGCACGGCCGAAGCCGCGCCGGCGGCGCCGGCATCGGCTGCACCTCAGCAGGGCGTGCTGCCCATCGTGACCAACCAGTTCGCAACCGTCACGGTGGTGCCGAACGAGGAGATCCGCCGCGAGGGCGGCGGGCAACTCGGCGATCTGCTGTTCTCCAAGCCGGGCATCACCGGCTCGAGCTTTGCGCCCGGCGCCTCCAGCCGGCCGGTCATCCGGGGCCTCGACGTCAACCGCGTCGGCATCGTCGAGAACGGCACCAATTCGAACGGCGCATCCGATCTCGGCGAGGATCACTTCGTCCCGGTCGATACGCTCGCGACCAACCAGGTCGAAGTGGTGCGCGGGCCGGCTGCGCTTCGCTACGGCTCGACCTCGATCGGCGGAGTCGTCAGCGCGACCAACAACCGGATTCCGGACGCGCTGCCAACCTGCGGTGCCCAGCCGTTCCAGAGTTATGGCATGCCGGTGAAGGCGCCGCTCGCAACCGCCGGGACATCGCCCTGCGTCACGGCCGAGACACGTTCCGCGTTCAGCTCGGTGGATCGTGGCGTCGAAAGCGGCGTGCTGCTCGACACCGGCGCGGGCAACTTCGCCTTCCATGCCGACGTCTATGGCCGCAACACGACGGATTACGGCATCCCGAGCTACCCCTATTTGACCGACCAGACCCGGACCATCACAAACGGGCGCCAGCCCAATTCGGCGACGCGCACGGACGGCGCCTCGATCGGCGGCTCCTACTTCTTCCAGGGCGGCTATATCGGCGCGTCGATCACGCAGAACGACTCGCTCTACCACATCCCCGGCATCGACGGCGCCGACCACAACACGCGGATCGACGGTCACCAGACCAAGATCAACATCAAGGGCGAATACCATCCCGACGCTGCAGCGATCGACGCCATCCGCTTCTGGGCTGGCGCCACGGATTATCGACACAACGAGATCGGCCTTGCCGATCCCGCCGATCCCAACACCGACGGCGTGCGGCAGACCTTCACCAACAAGGAGCAGGAGATCCGCACCGAGGTGCAGTTGATGCCGTTCAACGCGCGCTTCGCCGAAGTGACGACGGCGCTGGGCTTCCAGGCCGGTCATCAGGAGCTGACGGCACCGAGCCCCGACAACCCCGGCACGCTGTTCAACGGCTTGTGGGACCCCAACAACAACACGCGCGTTGCTGCTTACGCCTTCAACGAATTCAAGTTCACGGACGCGACGCGAGCCCAGATCGCCGGCCGCATCGAGCATGTCGAGCTGCACGGCACGACGCCGAATTTCCCGGCCGACTACCTGCCCGACGGCACGCCGCAGGTGGCGATTGCGCGCAATCCCTCCTTCACGCCGAAGAGCGGCAGCATCGGCCTGTTGCAGGACCTGCCGGGCGGCATGGTCGGCAGCATCACCGCGCAATATGTCGAGCGCGCGCCGAAGCCGGCCGAGCTGTTCTCGCGCGGTGCCCATGATGCGACCGCGACCTTCGACATCGGCAATCCCAACCTCAAGATCGAGACCGCCAAGTCGGTCGAGGTCGGCGTGCGTAAGGCGACGGGACCATTCCGCTTCGAGGCGACCGTCTACTACACGCATTTCGACAATTTCATCTTTCGCCGCCTCACCGGTGTGATGTGCGACGACGATTTTGCCTCGTGCGGCACGCCCGGCGCCGAGCTGAACCAGGCGGTGTATTCGCAGGCCAACGCCAACTTCCGCGGCGGCGAATTCCAGTCGCAGCTCGACGTCGGTGCGTTCCGGGGCGGCATCTGGGGCATCGAGAACCAGTTCGACGTGGTCCGCGCCACCTTCACCGACGGCACCAACGTGCCGCGCATTCCGCCCTTGCGGCTGGGCGGCGGCGTGTTCTGGCGCGACGACAACTGGCTGATGCGCGTCAACCTGTTGCACGCCTTCGCACAGAACAACGTCGCCGTGATCGCGGAGACGCCGACGGCGGGCTACAATCTGCTGAAGGCCGAGGTCAGCTACAAGACCAAGCTCGATCCGCGTCTGTTCGGCGCGCGCGAGATGACGGCCGGCATCGTCGGCAACAATCTCCTCAACGAAAACATCCGCAACTCGGTGTCCTACACCAAGGACGAGGTTCTGATGCCCGGCATCGGCGTGCGGGCGTTTGCGAATTTCAAGTTCTAGACTTGGTTCTAGACTTGGTTCGAGACTTGGTTCCAGTCGGGGTCCCAGAGGGCCCCGACATCATCGCGCCTGGTCGAGCTATCGTTTCAGCTCTCTGATCAGGTTGGCCAGCCCTGCATCGCCCGGGAGAGGGGAGACGTCGCGGCCGCTCTCGGCTATGCCGAACAGATGGCGCGGCTCGTGCCGGCATATTCGAACACCGCGTCATTGAAATCACCGCGCACGGACTGCTCCGTGGTGTGATCCATGGCGTGCCGGTGTTGCGAATTCTGCCAGAGCTTTGCCTCCGCGGCATGGCAGCCGCTGCAGGCCTGGCTTCCGACGAGGGTCAGTTGAGAGATTTGCTGCGGCTTGGGTGGGGGAATTCGAAGCCCCGAGCCGGAGCATTGCCCCGGCGACCAGAACGAGCAGAGTACCGCCCATTGCCAGCAGCAAGGTGGTTTTCGGCCTGGGCGCCGCAGACAACTGCGGGGGATCGGCCGGCTCAAACGGCCGGGCCTTCGTGCGGGCCTTTCGCGCTTACGGTTCTTTCGCGCCCCCTTTGCCACGTCTGCTCACCCGGTTCAGGGCCGCTGCAGCAGCGCGGCGCCTCATCGAAGCGGCTCTACTTTCGCCGCCATATCGGGCGCGCGGCCCACGCGATAGGTCGCATTGCTGCATTTGAGGACCCAGACCGCGTAATCCGGCCTCGAGCGCTTCGCGTCCCTGGTCGCGCCAAGCGGCTTCTCGCAGGTAAATCCCTGCGAACGAATTTGTGCGGCGAGCATGCCCTGCACCTGCTCTTCGGCAGCTTGCACGGAAGCATCGCCGAAAACCAAGGCGCCAGTCAGCACAACAGCCGCAACACACACCGGACGACAGTCTTTCATCAATACCTCCAATCACGAGCGTCGTCGAAAATCAGGCCGGCGGGAAACCTATAGGATTTCCGCCGACGTCGTCGAGTCATGGCGGATGGGGTCCCGCCGATGTTGATCTGAATCAACGCCTGCCACGAGACGCCGTGGCGCTCTGCGCGGGACGTGGATTTGATTGCAGGAGAATTCATATGTTCTCAAATGCATCGTACGTCCTTCTTCTCGCGATCGCCGCTTTCGCAACGACGGACACCGCGGCGGCCCAAACGACAGCTCGCCGTCATGCCTCACTGCAAAAAACGGTCGGCGCGACCGAGCCCAAAGTGCCATTCGCGCCCCACGCCTTGTCGGCGACGCGCGGCTTTGCCCTGCGACAGGATCTGTTCGACCGCGCCAATCCCAATAATCTCAGGTCGAGTTGGCCCGGTCCGCCGGCGCAGCCTGGACAGTTCTAGGAGATGGAGAGCTAGATGAAAGTGGTCCTCTTCTCACTTGGATTGCTGGCAGGCCAATCGCTGCTTTCCGTGTCCGATCGCGTTCCCGAACTGAAGGTCGAGGCGCTCTGCAGGGCGACGTCGGAAACGGACAAGGCGATGGGATTGGCGTTGGCGCAGAGCGTCGCCGATTGCATGCGCGATGAGACGGCAGCGCAGCAGCAGCTCGGCACAGTCTGGTCGGCGACCAAGTCCGCCGTCCGTGACGCCTGCGAGGGCGAGGCGGTAGCAGGCGGCGCCCAAAGCTATGTCGATCTGCTGACCTGCATCCAGATGACGGAGGCGGCAAATGCGCCGTCATCGACCCCGCCGCTCAGAGGTGCGAGCAAGCATAGAAACAAGCAGTAGCGAACACGGCTTTCTTTTGCAGGAGCTTGTTCATGTGCATCAAGCGCCTGCCGCTGGTCTTTGGCGCCGCCGGCGGGGCGACGACGATAAGATTGACCGGCAGCGCTAGACCCGCGCCTTGCTCCAGTCCGGGCTGACCGAGCCCGACACGTCATCGAAAGCGCCGTCGACGAGCTCGAACACCAGAATGCGGGCGGCGTCGACCGGACCCGGCATGGTGACGCGGCCCTTCGGCACCGGCTTGAAGCCGACGCGGCCGTAATAGGGCTCGTCGCCGACCAGCAGCACCAGGCGATGACCTTTCTCCTTGGCGTCCTTCAGCGCGCGCTCCATCAGGAGACGGCCGATGCCGCGGTCGCGGAACGGCGGCTCGACAGTGAGCGGCCCGAGCAGCAATGCGGGCGTCTCCCCGACCAGGACCGGCAATTGCCGGACCGAGCCAACCAGCAGCGTGCCGATGCGGGCAGTGAATGACACGTCGAGCAGATGGTCGACATGCTCGCGGATGCGATAGGCGCTGAGCACGAAGCGGCCGGGACCGAAGGTGCGCTCGTGCAGCCGTTCGATCGCCTGGGCGTCGCCGGGGGCTTCGGGAAGGATAGTGAGTGAGAGATCGGTCATGGCGACATGCGTCTTCGAGCGAAGTGGCTTCAGGTTCGCGTCAGGAAAACGCGTCAAGGCGAGATGCGGGATAACATCTCAGACGGCCGCGGTCCATCGGACTCGTGGACGATAAAACCTTGGGCCGGGTCGCGGCTGAGGACGGCCGCGAACAGCAGGGTCCAGAGCGACAGCATCAGGATCGGGATGACGTAATACTGCGTGAAGACCGGATGCGTGGCAAAGAACGCCAGGTTCAGCGCGAGATTGCCGGCGACCAGCAGCGTGAGTTTCCTGACGCCGCCATGGCCGGCGAAGCGCCACAACAGCGCGGTCCCGACGCAGGCGGTCACGATCAACGGGAACTGCGTATCGCGGAGATAGGCCTGCAGCACGGCGGGATCGAGGCTCGGCGCGGCCGTATCCTGGCCGCCATAGGCCGAGACCAGCGGATGCCCCGAATTGACCAGGTTCGCCGCGAACACCGGCAACAGCCCGACGAGGAACGAAAGGCCAAGCACGAGACCCGACACGAAGGTCTCGCGGGTTCGCCAGATCAGGAAGGACAATCCGAAGAACAGGAAATAGCCGGCCGACAGAACGACGTTCGCGATCCGAAAGCTCGCGGACAGGCCGAGCAGAACGCCGACGACAGCGACCATCAGCAGGCGGCGCCGGCCTTCGCCAACGAACAGTCTTGCGGTGAGCAGACCCGCCAGCGCGCAGACGACCATGGTCGGCGCCATCGAATAGCTCGCCTTGGTCGGATTGATCATGAAGTAGATCGAGAGCGCGCCGAACAATGCGGCGAGCGTCAACGCGACCTTCTCCCGCGCCCGCCACAACCCGTAAAGCGCGAAGCCGGCGACGATCGCGTTCGCCAGCATATAGAGCGGAGCGACCTGGAACCCGTCAGGGAACAGCGCCAGCACGAAGCCCGTGCCCGGTGGCGGCGTCATCACCCATTTGCTGCCGTCGGCAGTTTGGGTGTGGCAGGGTGCCCGCGTCGGTTCATTCCAGTTCGGAAAATCGATGCTGCGCAGCTTGGCCGCGAGATAGCCGTCGGTTTCTCGGGCGAGGCTAGTGTCGAGCCCTTGCCAGCCGAAGCGCTGGAACAGATGCGCCTGCCTGAGATAGCAGATGTCGTCATAGACGCCGCGGCTCTCGTTCCAATGCGACATCAGCCTGATGTTGCTGGCCAGAATTGCTAGAAACACAATTGAAAAAAAGACTTTAACAGCTCTCATCGCGTTCGCCGGGGCCCCCCGCAGCTTGAAACGACCCGCCGCCTGTACAGGAAAAGCATCGGCAAGTATAGCAAGGGTGGGCAGTCAGGAGGTGAGGCAGACGTGGCCGACATGGGCTTGGGTATGGGTATAAATACGGGCTTGGGTTCGACCGACACGTGCCGGGACGGCGCCGCCGCACCGCCGGTCGCGGCGTCGCGGATCCTGCTTATCATTCCGTGCTTCAACGAGGAGGCCTCGATCGGCGGTCTCCTGAGCGAGATCGCGGCAACCGGCCGCGGTTATCACACCCTGGTCGTCGACGACGGCTCGTCGGATGCGACGTCCGCGGTGGCAAGCTGCCGCTCGCCCGTCGCCCGCCTCGCGCAGAATCTCGGCATCGGCGGCGCCGTGCAGACCGGCATCAAATACGCGGCCCGTCAGGATTTCGATTTCTGCATCCAGATCGACGGCGACGGGCAGCATGATCCGCGCGCCATCGAGATGCTTCTGGACGCCCATCGCAAGGACCCGACCAACATCACCATCGGAAGCCGCTTCATCCACCATGCCGGTTTCTGCTCCACGCGCATGCGGCGCGCCGGCATCAGGCTGATCGTGCTTGCACTCAACGGTCTTTTCAGAGGCGGCGGCCGCATCACCGATCCGACCAGCGGCATGCGATTGCTCGACCGTTCCGCCATCGCTTTCTTCGCAAAAGCGTATCCGGCGGATTTTCCGGAACCGATCTCGCTGGCCTGGGCCATGCGCGCAGGCCTCACGGTCAGCGAAGTTCCGGTCGAGATGCGGGCGCGGGAGACCGGCGTCAGCTCGATCGACGGATTGAAGTCGGCGAGTTACATGATCCGCGTCCTCGGTTATATCCTGCTCGCGCGCCTCGTGAGAGCATCATGAGGCCGAGCGCCCCCGCACCGATTTGCAGTCTCACCATCTCGTCGAACCTTTTCAGGACGCAGCCGTGACAGATGCCCTTCCAAGTCCTGAGACGGTCGTCGTCATCTCCGCCTTTGCGCTGATCTACATGCTGGTCCTGCTGCGCAAGACGCTGCAAGGCAAGTTCGATCTCTATGACTTCCTGATGCTGTCCATGGTGGCGATAATCCCCGCGGGCTTCGCGCTGTTCCCGACGCTGGCCTATCTCGTCAGCCATCTGACCGGCGTCGTGTTTCCGTTCGTCGTGATGTTCGGCGCCCTGTTCCTGGTGGTCTTCGCGTTCATGCACAACATGACGGCGCGCCTGCACAGGCTGGAACGGCAGAACAGCGCGCTGATCCAGGAGCAGAGCCTGCTGGTGCTGGAGCTGCAGGCGAAGCAGGGCCGTCAGGGCGTCGACTCATGAGCGCGTAGCTATCCAGCGTCGTCTCGAGGCCAGGACAAGGAGAGCGGCATGCTGAAGAACGCGAAGGTGGCAACCCGGCTTCCAGCCAAAGACCTCGACCGCGCGCGGGCGTTCTATTCGGAAAAGCTCGGGCTCGAGCCGGTCGAACAGCGCGAGGGTGGGCTGCGCTACGTCTGCGCCGTCGGCGAGTTTGCGATATTCCTCTCGGCCGGGACGCAATCCGGCACACACACGCAAATGGGGTGGGAAGTCGAGGATATCGAGGCAACCGTGCGCGAACTTCGCACACGTGGCGTAGCGTTCGAGGACTATGACTTGCCCGGCTTGAAGACCGTCGATGGAATTGCGGAGATCACGGGAAACTATCCGAGCAAGGGTACTGGTGAGCGGGGCGCCTGGTTCCGCGACAGCGAAGGCAACCTGCTCGGGATCGGGCAGCCGGTTCGGGCCTGAGGATTCGGCCAGGCCGCTTCTAGGTCCATCGCGCTTCAACGTCACGTCGCTTCAGCGCCAAATCCGTTCAACGCCACGTCGTGGTCAGCGGCTGGCCGTCCAGCACTTCCGCGAGCCTTTGCCGCGTGCCTGACGTGGTGCCCTCGGGCAGCGCCGTGATCGCGAAGAAACCGCATTCGACGATCTCGTGGTTGGGCGCGGGCAGGCGATCCTGCTTGAACTGCCTGACGACGTAGACCGCGACGTGGTCGCGGCGGGAGACGTGGCTGTTGAGGAAGATGCCGTGCAGCACGGCGTCACCGGTGAGATCGATATCCCCCTCCTCCTTGAGCTCGCGCCGCATCGCCTGCTCCATGGTCTCGCCAAGATCGACGCCGCCGCCGGGCAGATACCAGCCGGTGATGTAGCTGTGCCTGACCAGGAACACCCTGTTCTCGGAATCCAGCACCACGGCGCGGACGCCGAGCGTCATGCCCCGGACAAGCAGGAAATAGGCGTGGAAGATTCGCCGCAGCAGCGGTTCGAATCTCCGTCGGACGCGGTTCAGACGATCCCCCATCAGGCTCCCAAGAAGGCCAAGAGGCCCCTGTCCGGGACCCGCTTGCACAGTCCTCGCGACCTTGCCATTACAGCGGACGAATAGCGAGGCAATCGCGCGCCATGGCCCCCTTCACGCTCGCCCATCTGTCCGACCCGCATCTGCCGCCGTTGCCGAAGCCGCGGCTGATCGAGCTCGCGGGCAAGCGCGCGCTCGGCTACGTCAACTGGACGCGCAACCGTCACAAGTACCAGCGCCGCGAGGTGCTCGACGCACTCGTCACCGACGTCCAGGCGCAGGCGCCCGACCACATCGCGGTGACAGGCGATCTCGTCAATCTTGCGCTGGAGGCGGAGTTCGCGCCGGCGCGCGCCTGGCTCGACGGCGTCGGTCCGCCCGACCGCGTCACCACGATTCCCGGCAATCACGACGCCTATGTCCGCAGCACTTATCATCGCTTCGGCGAGACGTTTGCGCCCTATCTTGCGGGCGACGACGGCAGCATCGGCTTTCCTTCCGTGCGCCGGCGCGGACCGCTCGCGCTGATCAGCCTGTCCACGGCGGTGCCGACCTTGCCGCTGATGGCGACCGGCACGCTCGGGCGCGATCAGCTCGCAGCCCTCGAACAGGTCCTCGAGCGGCTCGCGACCGAGGACGTCTTTCGCGTGCTGCTGGTGCATCATCCGCTGAAGTCCAATGCGCGCCAGAAGCGGATGACCGACTCCGCCGATCTGCAGGCGCTGCTGAAGCGCCACGGCGTCGAGCTGATCCTGCACGGGCACGACCACATTCATTCGACGATGTGGTTCGAAGGCCCCAACGGCAAAATTCCCGCGCTCGGCGTGCCATCGGCCTCCGCGCTCGCCCACGGGCGCTACCCGGCGGCAGCGTATAATCTGTTCACGATCGAGAAAGACAATGCCGGCTGGCGCTGCGAGCAGACGGTGCGGGGGCTGGCGGCGGGGTTTCAGATCCAGCAGATCAAGCATGCACGGTTGGTCTAGTTTCGCTGTTATTCCGGGCTCGCGCTTCGCGCGCTCCGGAATGACGGAGGAGAGATCGTCACCAGCTCCGCAAGGCCGCCAGCACGGCGAGGCCGAACAAGGCGGCAACACCGAGCACAAAGCCGAACACGAACGGCCAGACGCGCGAGCGGCGCGGCGGCGGCGCGACTTCGGGCTTCGGCTCGGGCGGGACCACCATCGCACGCTCGCGCTCGATCATGCGGCGGGCGACATAGTCCGTCACGGCTTCGACGATCACTGCGGTGTCGTGGGATTCGGCGAGCACGATGCGGCCGAAGCGGGTGTCCTGGATGAAGCGGTACATCCGCTTGTCGCGCCCCATCATGATGTGTGCGACGACATCGATCCAGAGTCTGGGCGTATCGCCCTGGCTGATGCCGCGATCGAACAGGTCGATCTGCTCGGGCACCTGCGCGAACAAGGGATCGAGCGCGTCGTTGAGGATCTCCAGCCGTGCCACCTCCGCGTCGCGCAAATCGACGACCACACCGGTCCGGTCGGCGGCCTCGATCCGTGCGCGCAGCAGCGCGTCGCGCAACCGCACCGGGCGCGGCTGGCCGGGATGGGTCCCACTGGTTTCGGGCTCTGACATTGTCGGCCTCGTCCTCACTTGCCTCCATTAACCTATCAGCAACCACACCCTCCGCAAAGGGTCCACAATTCCAGAGACTTACCGAGCCCACAGCCGATTGACCTGTGCCAAAAGCAGACGATCCCACCCGGCTTGCGCCGGATGGGATCGTCCGTCCTTGGACGTTTCTTGATTGGAGCGGCAGGGGTCAGGCCGAGACCCGCGACGGCTCCTCGACGATCGAGAAGCGGACGCCGGCCTTGTGACGGCTCTCTTCCGACACTTCCCTCCAGCAATCCTCGGCTTCCTTGCGGGACTTGAAGGGACCTTTGACCTGGGCCGAGCCTTCAACGAGCTTGTGGAAGTTCATCGAACCGAACTCGCCGCCGATCACCCAGAAATTGCTGTTGGTCATTGTCAGTCTCCTGTCGTTAGCCGAGTTAGCCAAACTGGTTCATGGTGTTGTGGGCGCCGCCCGCCTTCAGGGCAGCTTCACCCGCGAAATATTCCTTGTGGTCGTCGCCGATGTCGGAGCCGGCCATGTTCTGATGCTTGGCGCAGGCGATACCCTGGCGGATCTCGGCGCGCTGGACGTTCTTCACGTAACCGAGCATGCCCTGGTCGCCGAAATATTCCTTCGCCAGATTGTCGGTCGAGAGCGCCGCCGTGTGATAGGTCGGCAACGTGATCAGGTGGTGGAAGATGCCGGCACGCTTGGCTGAGTCGGCCTGGAAGGTGCGGATGCGCTCGTCGGCTTCCTTCGCCAGCGGCGTATCGTCGTATTCCGGCTTCATCAGCTCGGCACGGTTGTACTTGCTGACGTCCTGGCCTGCTTCCTTCATCGCGTCGTAGACCTGCCAACGGAAGTTGATGGTCCAGTTGAACGACGGCGAGTTGTTGTAGGCCAGCTTCGCGTTCGGAACCACCTTGCGGATCCGGTCGACCATCTTGGCGATCTGCTCGATATGCGGCTTCTCGGTCTCGATCCAGAGCAGGTCGGCACCGTTCTGGAGCGAGGTGATGCTGTCGAGCACGCAGCGGTCTTCGCCGGTACCCGGGCGGAACTGATAGAGATTGGACGGCAACCGCTTCGGACGCATCATCTTGCCGTCGCGGTTGATGATGACATCACCGTTGCGGGCGTTCGCGGCCGTGACTTCCTCGCAATCCAGGAAGCTGTTGTATTGGTCGCCGAGGTCGCCGGGCTTGTGGCTGACGGCGATCTGCTGCGTCAGGCCGGCGCCGAGCGAGTCGGTGCGGGTGACGATGACGCCGTCTTCGACGCCGAGCTCGAGAAAGGCGTGGCGGCAGGCGCGGATCTTCGCGATGAACACCTCGTGCGGCACGGTGACCTTGCCGTCCTGGTGGCCGCACTGCTTCTCGTCCGAGACCTGGTTCTCGATCTGGAGCGCGCAGGCGCCCGCCTCGATCATCTTCTTGGCGAGCAGATAGGTCGCTTCCGCGTTGCCGAAGCCCGCGTCGATGTCGGCGATGACGGGCACGACATGGGTCTGGAAGTTGTCGATCTTCTCGATCAGCTCCTTCTCCCTGGTCTTGTCGCCTTCCTTGCGCGCCTTGTCGAGCGCGCGGAAGATGTCGTTCAGCTCGCGCGAGTCTGCCTGACGGAGGAAGGTGTAGAGCTCCTCGATCAGGGCAGGCACCGAGGTCTTCTCGTGCATCGACTGGTCGGGCAGCGGACCGAACTCGGAGCGCAGCGCCGCGATCATCCAGCCCGAGAGATACAGGTAGGTCCGATCGGTCTTGCCAAAGTGCTTCTTGACCGAGATCAGCTTCTGCTGGGCGATGAAGCCATGCCAGCAGCCCAGCGACTGGGTGTACTTGGTGGGATCGCCGTCATAGGCCGCCATGTCGGCCCGCATCAGCGCCGCGGTGTAGCGGGCGACGTCGAGACCGGTCTTGAAGCGGTTCTGCAGGCGCATGCGCGCGACGGCCTCGGCGGACACCCCGTTCCAGGTCGGCTGGGTCTTGAGGAGCGCCTGGGCTGCCTCGATCTCGCTCTGATACGAGGCCGGGCTCTGCAGGGCGTTGATGCCACGGGGCTGGTAGTTCATGTGCCTGATCCTTCTCGATGACGACGAAGCGTCTAGCTTCGTCATCGACATTTTTGACAGTGCATTGCGAAATGCGCGTCATGAGCTAAACGCGAGAAAGCGAAGTTCGTACAGAGGCCTTGTATTCGAATGGTGATGTCATGTAACTTCAGAACATGTAATAAATGTTATTTTGTAAATTTAGTAACAAATATAGGTCAATAAGACTGTCCTTGATACCTCTTCAGGACCTTGGGAGATCCGAAAATGCCCGCCGTATCAGGGAAGAAACTGTTCGTCGGCCCGCGCTTCCGGCGGATCCGGCAGCAATTGGGGTTGTCGCAGACCCAGATCGCCGAGGGGCTCGGGATCTCGCCGAGCTACGTCAACCTGATCGAGCGCAACCAGCGCCCGGTGACGGCGCAGATCCTGCTGCGGCTGGCCGAGACCTATGACCTCGATTTGCGCGACCTCGCGACCGCCGACGAGGACCGCTTCTTCGCCGAGCTGAACGAAATCTTCTCCGATCCGCTGTTCCGCCAGATCGACGTTCCCAAGCAGGAACTGCGCGACCTTGCCGAGCTCTGCCCCGGCGTCACCCATGCGCTGCAGCGGCTCTATGCCGCCTATGCAGAGGCCCGCCAGGGCGAGACCCTGGCCGCGGCGCAGATGGCCGACCGCGACATCGGCACGCGCTATGAGGCCAATCCCGTCGAGCGCGTGCGCGAGCTGATCGAGGCCAACCGCAACTATTTTCCGGAATTGGAGCAGGCCGCGGAAACGCTTCGCGACGAGCTGAACGTGCCGGCCGAAGGGCTCTATGCCGCGCTCGCCGCACGCCTGCGTGAAAAGCATTCGATCCAGACCCGCATCATGCCGGTCGACGTGATGCGCGAGACGCTCAGGCGTTTCGACCGCCATCGCCGCCAGCTCCTGATCTCCGAGCTGGTCGATCCGCCCGGCCGCGCCTTCCAGCTCGCCTTCCAGCTCGGCTTGGGCGAATGCGCCCAGCACCTGGAGACCATCATCGGCCGTGCCGGCCCGCTCGACGACGCGCCGCGCCGCCTGTTCCGCATCACGCTGGGCAACTACTTCGCGGCGGCCGTGATGATGCCCTACCCGACATTCCTTGCTGCGGCGGAGGCCTTGAACTACGACATTCACGTGCTGGCGCAACGCTTCAATTCCGGCTTCGAGCAGGTCTGCCATCGCCTCACCACCCTGCAACGGCCGAACGCGCGCGGCATTCCGTTCTTCCTGTTGCGCGTCGACAATGCCGGCAACGTGTCGAAGCGCTTTTCCTCCGGCACGTTCCCGTTCTCGAAATTCGGCGGCACCTGTCCGTTGTGGAACGTGCACTCGACCTTCGACACGCCGGATCGCCTGCTGAAGCAGGTGATCGAGCTGCCCGACGGCACGCGTTATTTCTCGATCGCGCAGATGGTGCGACGCCCCGTCGCCCCGCATCCACTGCCGCAACCGCGCTTCGCCATCGGCCTCGGCTGCGAGATCCGTCACGCCACCCGCCTCGTCTACGCCTCCGGCCTGGATCTGGAGAAAACGGAGGGCACGCCGATCGGCGTCAACTGCCGCCTCTGCGAACGCGAAAACTGCGCCCAGCGCGCCGAGCCGCCGATCACGCGCACGCTGATTTTGGACGAGACGACGCGCCGCGTGAGCTCGTTCGCGTTCTCGAATGCGCGGGAGTTGTGAGGCTGCTCGCTTGAGGGCTCGCACGCGCCACTCACTCCGCTGTCATGCTCCGCGAAAGCGGGCATCCAGTACGCCGCGGCCCATCCGCTCTATCGCTGCTGTCACGGAGTACTTGATCGCCCGTTCAAGCCGGGCGATGACAGCTGAGTATGAGGCGATAGCGGTCCGTCCAACTCACGCCAGCGTATGCACGATCACCGGCCCCGCCGCGGCGCTCGCATGCCCCGCGAGCAACGGACCAAGATCCTTCTCGATCCAGGCGATCGCGCGCCGGTTCGCCTCCTCCGCCTGCTCGAACTTGTCGAAGATGGAGATCGCGGTGACCGTGTCGTCGCCGGCATAGACGACGTAATAGGCGCGGAAACCGTCGACGTCGCTGATGATCGGAACGGCGCCGTCCTTGATGCGGCGCGCCAGCTCTTCCGCGCTCCCGCTTTTCGCCTTGGCCTGACGGATGGCGGCGTACATGGCATCCTCCTTCTGGCTGTCTGAACGGGGCCTGGGGCCCGGACCGGATGTTACGCCGAAGCGCCCGACCAATCCACGCTTGGTTAACCCGGCACTAATCCGCCGCCGCGATCTGCAACCAACGGTTAAGCACGCCTCAACATCGGTGCCCTAGTCTCGCCGCACTCACTTTTCGCAAACGGCGACGGCCTATTCTGCCGGGTGAAGTGATATCAGGGGGTTCATCATGCGCGTTGCGCTGCTGCTGACCGCGACCGTTGTGGGCGCGCTGTTCGCCAATCCATCCCATGCCGGATCGCTCGACGCGTCGGCCGAGGCAGCGCAGGCGCTGCCGCCGGGCTTCCAGAGCTATCGCGGCTACATGTTCGACCTGTCGGAGAATTCCGACCGCAAGGATGTCGACAAGCTCACCGAGAATCTGAAGCAGCAGATCGACGTCGTCGAATCCGCCGGCCTGTCGCCGCGCGTGCTGCGCTTCTTCCGCACCGTCCCGATCATCGCGAGCGAGCTGGCCTGCCTCGATGAAGGCGCCGCGACCGCCTGCTACGGCCGCGTCACCCCGAACGTCGAGCGCCGCGTGCCGCGGTCGCTCACGGTGTGGGACCACGCCACGCAGCGCTGGACCAATCCCAATGCCGTCGACCTCGCGGTCGATTCGGGCCTCGGCGTGATCATGCTGCGCCCGGACATGATGCGGTATGAGAAAGAGGCCGTGCTGCTGCACGAGCTGCTGCACGCCTATCATGCGCGGCTCTTGCCGGACGGCTACGCCAACAAGGGCGTGATCGGCTATTACGCTCTGGCCAAGTCCAAGGACCTGCTGCCCAAGGAATCCTATGCGATGAAGAATCCCATGGAGTTCTTTGCCGTGACCTCCAGCATCTTCCTGGCCGGCAAGAGCGAATTCCACGACCCGAAGTCGCGCGAGGCGCTCAAGGAGAAGATGCCGGACTATTACAAATACCTGGTCGGCGTGTTCGGCTTCGACCCCGAGCCGGCGGCATCAAGCGGACCGGTTGCTTCGCTGAAATAAGGCGTCTGCGCCAAGTCACTTCAAAAGCCACCCCAAAAGCCGCGCGGAAACGCGCGGCTTTTTTGTTTTGCTAACCGGAAGCTGCGGATGACGCACCACCGGGAATTGCCAAGGCGGGGCCCGATCTGCATAGTCCCGCCCGCATCGATACCCGATTTCGAAGAGGATAGAACAACATGGCGGACGCCGACCTGGATGTCGTGATCCGGCAACTGGCCAGACAGCTGCATACGGGCCTTTTGACCCGCGCCAAGGAGCGGCGGGATCGCTTCAACGGCCTTGCGGCCAAGGCCAAGGGCAAGGAGACCGGCGACCGCTTCAAGATGATGGCCAAGGCCACGATGGAGCAGGCCACCGCCGCCGCCAAGCGCCTCCAGATGTCCGCCGACAACGTCGCCGACAGCTACGCCCGCGCCATGCGCCTCGCCGCCAGCACGCCCGTGGCGGTGAAGGTGGAGAAGAAGGCGAAGGAAAAGCCTGAGAAGAAGCCGGTCAAAAAGGCGAAAGCCAAGAAGGCGAAGTAAGCGCGGGTCGCGCGCTTCACCTCGCCCCGCTTGCGGGGAGAGGGAGAGAACTTCCTCACCGCCTTGGCACCGACACCTGGGTCGGCTCGGCGCTGGCGAGTTCGGCGAGCTTGGCGCGCGCTGCATCGCGGGTGCGGCCGTCCTTGCCGGCCGGCAGCGCCAGGGCGGCTTCGAAATCGGCGCGCGCGTCGTCGGCCTGGCCGCGGGCGAGGAACGCGAGGCCCCGGTCGAGGCGGGCCTGCGCATCCGACGGATCGAGTCGGATTGCCGTGTTGTAGCTCAGGATGGCGCGATCGAGATCGCCGGTGCCGGCGAGCGCAAGACCGCGCTGATAATAGGGCGCGGGCTGCCTGGGATCATGCGCGATCGCCTCGTCGTAATCCTCGATGGCAAGCTCCAGGTCGCCGTTCTGCCGGCGCGCCAGCGCCCGGTCGCGGTAGAGCGAAGCACGGTTGGGATTGAGATGGATGGCCTCGTCGAAATCCGAGATCGCCCGCCGCCAATCGCCATGCCGCAGCGCGATCCGCCCACGCCCTTCATAGGCGAAGGCGATCAGCGATCCCCGCAGCGGCGAGAAGCCGATTACCGCCGAGCAGACGTCGGGCTCGTCCTCGTCGCCGCAATTGACGACCGTATGCGTGGACAGGCCAATGAGCACGCCCAGGACGATCAGCAATGGTACCGCAGCTTTGGTCATCTTCGACCGTGGCAGGCAGAGGACCGGCCACGCATCCCCTTTCGAAGGAACAGTCTCGCTATGGTGTTAACACCGGCCGGGACCATCCTGTGTGCGCCAGGTCACAAAGCCGGGCGCTATTTCAGGCCGGTTCCGCGTCAGCCCCAGGGGCCACGTGAAGGGCCATGTGAAGGACCGCGTGAGGACGACTGCCCCCACGGGCTCCGCGGCGGGTAGTTTTCGTTGGCACCGACCGACGGCGCCGACTGCGCGCCGAGCTCGCCTGCGAGCTGCTGGAGCGCGGCGACGCGGTTCTGCGTCGAGGGATGGGTGGCGAAGAGATTGTCCACGCCATGGCCCGACAGCGGATTGATGATGAACATGTGCGCGGTCGCGGGATTGCGCTCGGCATCGTAGTTCGGGACCTGATGCGCGGCGCCCTCGATCTTCACCAGCGCCGACGCCAGCCACATCGGCTGACCCGCAATGCGTGCGCCGAGATTGTCCGCGGCATATTCGCGGGTGCGGCTGATCGCCATCTGCACCAGCATGGCGCCGAGCGGGGCGAGGATCATCATCAGGATCGAGCCGACGATGCCGGGGCCGCTGTTGTTGTCGCGGTGGCCGCCGAAGAACATGCCGAACTGCGCCAGCATCGAGATCGCGCCGGCGATGGTCGCGGTGATCGTCATCAGCAGCGTGTCGTGATTTTTGATGTGCGCGAGCTCATGCGCGATCACGCCGGCGAGCTCCTCGCGGCTGAGTTGGTTCATCAGGCCGACGGTGACGGCGACCGCGGCATTCTCGGGATTGCGGCCGGTCGCGAACGCATTGGGCTGCGCCTCGTCCATCACGAACACGCGCGGCATCGGCAAGCCCGCGCGGCCCGCAAGCTCGGCGACGAGCCCGACCAGTTCCGGCGCGCTGGCGCGGTCGACCTCATGGGCGCCGTACATCCTGAGCACCGCACGGTCGGAGTTCCAGTAGGTGAAGAGATTGGTCGCGGCAGCAATGACGAGCGCAATCATGGCGCCTGAAGCACCGCCGATCAGATAGCCCACGCCCATGAACAGGGCGGTGAGGCCTGCGAGCAGCATTGCGGTACGAAGATAGTTCATGGCCGTCTCCCGGGGCGGCCGCGGGCGAGCCATCGGCCGGCGCTATTCAGGTGGGGATGACCCCGGCCCGGATGCAAGGTTTCAAGGTGCGTCGCGGAGCCGCGGCTATGCCCAACATTGCATTTCCGTCATGCCCGGGCTTGTCCCGGCCATGACGAAGGGATGGTTTGAGGCGCTCAATTCACTTAAGCTTTAGCAAGATTCCACACGCGCCCCTTCTCCCCCGCCGGAAACCTCATGCTCCAGACCCGATTTGCGATCTCGGCCGCCGCTCTGCTCGCTTTCGCCCTCCCCGCCTCCGCCCAGTTCGCGCCACCACCCGCCAAGCCCATCGCGCCCAGAGCCACAGCCCCGTCGCCGCGCGCGGCCTCGTGCCACAATGGCGCGAGCTTCGATCGTTTCCTGGCCGACGTGAAGAGCCAGGCCGTTGCCGCAGGCGTATCGCAGCGGACGATATCGGAAGCCTCGCCCTACCTCGTCTACGATCAGGGCATCGTCAACCGCGACCGCGGCCAGCGCGTGTTCGGCCAGCTCTTCACCGAATTTGCCGGCCGCATGGCCGCGCCCTATCGCATGCAGAACGGCCAGCAGCACATCAAGCACCACGCGGCTGCGTTCGCGCGCGCCGAAAAGGAGTACGGCGTGCCGCCGGCGGTGATCGCCGCGTTCTGGGGCCTCGAGAGCGATTTCGGCGTCAACATGGGCAATCTGCCGACGCTGAAGTCGCTTGTGTCGCTGGCCTATGACTGCCGGCGCTCGGAGATGTTCGTGAACGAGACCATCGCCGCGCTGAAGATCATCGACCGCGGCGATCTCACACCCGACGAGATGGTCGGCTCCTGGGCCGGTGAGCTCGGGCAGACGCAGTTCCTGCCCGTGCATTACGTCAACTATGCTGTCGACTATGACGGCGACGGACGACGCGATCTCTTGCGCAGCGAGGACGACGTGATCGGCTCGACCGCGAACTACATCGCCAACGGATTGAAGTGGCGGCGCGGCGAGCCCTGGCTCGAAGAGATCAAGGTGCCGCAAAACCTGCCATGGGATCAGACCGACCTCACCGTGCAGCAGCCGCGCTCGAAATGGGCGCAGTTCGGGGTCACCTATCCCGACGGAAGGCCGCTGCCGAACGACAATCTCGCGGCCTCCGTGCTGCTGCCGATGGGACGCTTTGGGCCGGCGTTCATGGCGTATGCGAATTTCGCGGCTTACACCGAGTGGAACAACTCGCTGATCTATTCGACCACGGCAGGTTATCTCGCCACCCGCATCGCGGGCGCGGCGCCGATGCGCAAGCCGGCCCAGCCGGTCGCACAATTGCCGTTCAACGAGCTCAAGCAATTGCAGCAGCTGTTGGTCCAAGCCGGCTTCAATGTCGGCAAGGTCGACGGCGTGCTGGGCCAGCAGAGCCGCGCCGCCGTGAAGGCGATGCAGATCAAATACGGCCTGCCCGCCGATTCCTGGCCGACCGCCGAGCTGCTCGCGCGGATGCGCGGCGGCACGGCCCAGGCGCAGCCGGCGGCGGTGGTGCGGTAGCATCCCCACGCTGTCATGCCCCGCCTAGTGCGCAATTGCGCACGGGGGGCGGGGCATCCAGTACTCGACATCCACTCGATTCAATCACAGGCGTCTCGGCGTACTGGATCGCCCGGTCAAGCCGGGCGATGACAGCGAGGGTGTGGTTGCCAAGACACTGTGGATGTGGCTCGCTAGCATTTTCGCACCGCACAAGCCGCTTTCGCGATTGTATTTTTCCATGATGCTCCCATGTGAGTGGCTCAGGTTTCTCCTGAGATTTCCCCACCATGAGAGCGAGCATCACATGTCCTTCCACGACGCCGTCGTCCCTGCCTATTTGCAAATGCTGAACAGCCTGACCGGCCTGCTCACCAAAGCCGAGGCGCATTGCGCGGCCAAAAAGGTTGACCCGAGCGTCCTGCTGGGCTCGCGCCTGTTTCCGGACATGCTGCCGCTGTCGAAGCAGATCCAGCTCGTCAGCGATTTCGCCACCAAGGGCTGCGCGCGCCTCACGCACAGCGAAGTGCCTTCGAACCCCGACACGGAAAAAACGTTTGAAGAGCTGAAGCAGCGGCTGGCGAAGACGATCGACTACGTCAAATCGTTCAAGCCCGAGCAGTTCGAAGGCGCCGAAGCCAGGGACGTCAACTTTCCGTCCGGTCCCAACAAGACCACCACGATGAAGGGCCAGGAATTCTTCAGCGCGTTCTCGCTGCCGAACTTCTATTTCCACGCCACGACCGCCCACGGTATTTTGCGCCACAACGGCGTCGAGATCGGCAAGCGCGATTTCCTCGGCGCGAACTGATTTGTCAGATCGCACGACGGCGTAGCGAAATTCTGCTGCCTCGGCCGAAATTGCACATGAATCATGCTACGCGGGCCATGCTGCGTAGCTCGCGTGCACTTTCCGTAGAACTCCTCCCTTGCGCTGATTGCCGCGATGCACAAGTGTTCGTGACCTGTCACCGCCTGGAAGCATTCCCATGAGCCGTCCGACCAAATTGCTAGAGACCTACAAGCTCGGCCCAATCACGCTGGCCAACCGCCTCGTGATGGCGCCGCTGACGCGCAACCGCGCCGCGCCCGGCACGTTTGTGCCGAGCCCGCTCGCCGCCAATTATTACGGCCAGCGCGCCTCCGCAGGGCTTCTGATCACCGAAGCAAGCCAGGTCTCGCAGCAGGGCCAGGGCTACCAGGACACACCCGGCATCTACAGCAAGGACCAGGTTGCCGGCTGGCGCAAGGTCACCGACAAGGTGCATGAGCGCGGCGGCAAGATCTTCATCCAGCTCTGGCATGTCGGCCGTATCTCGCATATCGATCTCCAGGCCAATGGCGCCGCCCCCGTGGCGCCGAGCGCGATCCGCGCCAAGGGCAAGACTTTCGTGAACGGCACCTTCGCCGACGTCTCCGAGCCGCGTGCGCTCGAACTTTCGGAAATTCCTGGCATTATCGACGACTTCAAACGCGCCACCAAGAATGCGCTGGAAGCCGGCTTCGACGGCGTCGAGATCCATGGCGCCAACGGCTATCTGCTCGACCAGTTCGCCAGGGACGGCGCCAACAAGCGCACCGATGCTTACGGCGGCCCCATCGAAAACCGCGCGCGGCTGATGCTGGAGGTCTCCAGGGCTGTCGCCGCCGAGGCCGGCGCCGACCGTACCGGCATCCGCATCTCGCCGGTGACGCCGGCCAACGATCTCTCCGACTCCAATCCGCAGGCCTTGTTCGATCACATCGTCGACGGTCTCAGCGCACTCAAGCTGGTCTACCTGCACGTGGTCGAAGGCGCCACCGGCGGTCCGCGCGACATCGCGCCGTTCGACTATGCGGGCCTGCGCAAGCGCTTCACCGGCGCCTACATCGCCAACAACGGCTACGACTTCGATCTCGCGACCAAGGTGTTGGACGCGAACGCGGCCGATCTCGTCGCCTTCGGCAAGCCGTTCATCTCCAACCCCGACCTGGTCGAACGGCTGAAGACGGGCGCCGCGCTGAACGACTGGGACAAGAACACATTCTATGGCGGCGGCGCGAAGGGCTACACGGATTACCCGACGCTCGCGGCCGAGCCGGCGGAGTAAGTACCAACCACACGACGGCTGTCGTGCCCCGCGCAAGCGGGGCATCCAGTACGCCGCGGCTTCTCGATTCAATTACAGTTGCCTCTGAAATACTGGATCGTCCGCCTTCGCGGACGATGACAGCGGAGGGAAATCGAGAGAGCGCACACAGAAAAGAAAAAGGCCGGGATCGCTCCCGGCCTTTCGCATTGATGACGCTACGCGATGCTTACTTCGCTTCCGCGCGCTTGGGCGGGGACGCCGGCCACGACTTGATCAGCGTGTCGTAGTCGACCGTCTCACCCTTCGGCTTCTCGTTGGCGAGCTTGCGCTGCGGAGCGATGGTGCCGTCCTTCTGGGCCTTGGCGTACCAGTACTCGGCCGTCTCCTTCTTGTGCAGCTTCGGACCGCAGGCGCCCTGCACGCCGGACTTCTCCAGGCGCTCCATGACGGAGTCCTGAGCGGCCGCGAGTGCATCCATCGCGGCTTGCGGCGTCTTCGCACCGGACGACGCATCGCCGATGTTCTGCCACCACAGCTGCGCGAGCTTCGGATAGTCGGGCACGTTGTTGCCGGTCGGGGTCCACTGCACGCGCGCGGGCGAGCGGTAGAACTCGATCAGGCCGCCGAGCTTCGGCGCACGCTCGGTGAACGACTTGTCCCAGATGTCGGATTCACGGATGAAGGTGAGACCGACATGGCTCTTCTTCAGCGACACCGTCTTGGAGACGATGAACTGGAGATAGAGCCAGGCTGCCTTGCGGCGATCGGCCGGGGTCGACTTCAGCAGCGTCACGGAGCCGGCGTCCTGGTAGCCGAGCTTCATGCCTTCCTTCCAGTACGAACCGTGCGGCGACGGAGCCATACGCCATTTCGGCGTACCGTCCGCGTTCATCACGGCGATGCCCGGCTTCACCATGTCGGCGGTGAAGGCGGTGTACCAGAACATCTGCTGGGCGATGTTGCCCTGCGCCGGCACCGGACCCGACTCGGAGAAGGTCATGCCCTGGGCCTGCGGCGGAGCATACTTCTTCATCCACTCGAGGTACTTGGTGATCGAGTAGACCGCGGCCGGACCGTTGGTGTCGCCACCACGTTCGACCGACGAGCCGACCGGACGGCAGCCTTCCATGCGGATGCCCCATTCGTCGACCGGCAGACCGTTCGGAATGCCCTTGTCGCCGTTACCGGCCATCGACAGCCAGGCGTCGGTGAAACGCCAGCCGAGCGACGGGTCCTTCTTGCCATAGTCCATATGGCCGTAGACCTTGACGCCGTTGATCTCCTTGATGTCGTTGGTGAAGAACTCGGCGATATCCTCATAGGCCGACCAGTTCACGGGAACGCCGAGCTCGTAGCCATACTTGGCCTTGAACTTGGCCTTGTAGTCCGGGTTGGTGAACCAGTCGTAGCGGAACCAGTAAAGGTTCGCGAACTGCTGGTCGGGCAGCTGATAGAGCTTGCCGTCCGGGGCGGTGCCGAACGACTTGCCGATGAAGTCGTTGACGTCGAGCATCGGGTCAGTGACGTCCTTGCCCTCGCCGGTCATGTAGTCCGACAGCGCGATCGTCTGATTGTAGCGGAAGTGCGTGCCGATCAGGTCGGAATCGTTGATCCAGCCGTCATAGACGTTCTTGCCGGACTGCATCTGGGTCTGCAGCTTCTCGACGACGTCACCTTCCTGGATGATGTCGTGCTTGAGCTTGATGCCGGTGAGCTCGGAGAACGCCTTGGCCAGCGTCTGCGACTCGTATTCGTGGGTGGTGATGGTCTCGGAGACGACGTTGATCTCCATGCCCTTGAACGGTTCGGCGGCCTTCGCGAACCATTCCAGCTCCTTCTTCTGGTCGTCCTTCGACAGCGTCGAGGGCTGGAATTCAGCAATCCACTTCTGGATCGCGGCGTCGTCGGCGGCGCGGACCGGCGCCGAGACGGCGAACGACACCGCAACGATGGCGGCGGCGCTGGACATGGTCAGAAAGCTATTCTTGGTCAATGGACCTTTCCTTCTCCTAAACTGTCGCATGTTGTTCCTCCGTTGCAGCGACAAAATTTTATACAGGCCCGGGTTGCCCCCGGATCTGGCCGTCCCTTCGCGAGCTTCAGACCGTGCGAAAAATGAGCACGGCCGTGGCCAGCGAAATCCCACTTGCGAGCCACAGGCTCGAAATCTCAAAACCATCCTCGCCGATCGGCAGAGTGGCGAGTGTGTCGGTTCCGGCAAAGGCGATCCACAGAAGGTGAATGACGGCCGCCGTGATCAGGGAGATGAACAGGCGATCGCCCCGCGTCGTCGGAATGCTGAGCACACCGACGCGCTCGGCTTCGGGATAGACCGCGGCGAGGTATGTCATGACCGCGAGGGTGCAGGCGAGCGCCGCGAAGAAGATCGCAGTCGGCAGCGTCCAGGCCATCCATGCAATCGATTCCATTGACGCCTCCCTAGACCCGACCGAGCGCGAAACCGCTCGCGATGTAATTGCGGACGAACCAGATCACCAGCGCGCCCGGAATGATGGTGAGCACGCCGGCCGCAGCCAGCAGCCCCCAGTCCATGCCGGCGGCCGACACCGTGCGCGTCATGATCGCCGCGATCGGCTTGGCGTGCACCGAGGTCAGCGTGCGAGCCAGCAGCAGCTCGACCCAGGAGAACATGAAACAGAAGAAGGCGGCGACGCCGATGCCGCTCGCGATCAGCGGCACCAGGATCCTGATGAAGAAGCGCGGGAAGGAATAGCCGTCGAGGAAGGCGGTCTCGTCGATCTCGCGCGGCACGCCGGAGACGAAACCTTCGAGGATCCACACCGCTAGCGGTACGTTGAAGATGCAATGCGCGAGCGCGACGGCCCAGGGCGTGTCGAACAAGCCGATCGCCGAATAGAGGTTGAAGAACGGCAGCGCATAGACCGCCGCCGGCGCCATGCGGTTCGACAGCAGCCAGAAGAACAAATGCTTGTCGCCCAGGAAGCGGTAGCGCGAGAACGCGTAGGCCGCCGGCAGCGCCACCGAGATCGAGATGATGGTGTTGAGGACGACGTATTCCAGCGAATTGATGTAGCCGGAATACCAGCTCTCGTCGGTGAAGATGCGCTTGTAATGCTGCAGCGTCGGGGAATGCGGCCACAGCGTCATCGTCGAGACGATCTCGGCGTTGGTCTTGAAGCTCATGTTGACGAGCCAGTAGATCGGCAACAGCAGGAAGATCAGGAACAGCGCCATGATGACGCGACGGCCGGGAATCGAATGCATCAGGCCACTCCTTCCTTCGGCTTGAGCGCGGGCGCAGGCTGGAGCGCGCCAGCGAGCTTGGGCTCCACCGCCGGCTCCTTCTCCGCCTGTGCCTTACGCTCGACGCCGGCATTGGTCATGACGGTGTAAAAGATCCAGCAGACGATCAGGATGATCAGATTGTAGACCAGCGACAGCGCTGCCGCCTTGCCGAGATCGAACTGGCCGAGCGCAATCTTGACGAGTTCGATCGACACGAAGGTGGTCGAATTGCCCGGCCCGCCGCCGGTGAGGACGAACGGCTCGGTGTAGATCATGAAACTGTCCATGAAGCGCAGCAGCACCGCGATCAGCAGCACGCGGTTCATCTTGGGCAGCTGGATCGCCTTGAATACGGCCCAGCGCGAGGCGCCGTCGATCTGCGCGGCCTGGTAATAGGCCTCCGGGATCGACTTCAGGCCGGCATAGCAGAGCAGCGCGACGAGGCTGGTCCAGTGCCAGACGTCCATCACGATGACGGTGACCCAGGCATCGACGTCGTTGGAGACGTAATTGTAGTCGAAGCCGATGTGGTTGAGCACATAGCCCATCAGACCGATGTCGGGCCGGCCAAAAATCTGCCAGATCGTGCCGACCACGTTCCACGGAATCAACAACGGCAGCGCGAGGATGACGAGGCAGGCCGCCACCGTCCAGCCCTGGCGCGGCATCGACAGCGCGATGACGATGCCGAGCGGCACCTGGATCGCGAGGATCACCATCGAGAAGAACAGATTGCGGCCGAGCGAGGCCAGGAAGCGCCCGCCGAGATCGGTCGACGGATCGAGCAGTTCCTTGAACCAGCCGACGCCATTCCAGAAGAACTGGTTGTTGCCGAAGGTGTCCTGCATCGAATAGTTCACGACAGTCATCAGCGGCAGCACCGCCGAGAAGGCCACGACCAGGAACACCGGCAGCACCAGGAACCAGGCTTTTTGGTTGACGGTCTTGTCCATCAGGCGGCTCCCTCCACCAGAAGGCTGTCGGCA
This sequence comes from Bradyrhizobium liaoningense, assembly GCF_018130785.1. Lineage (GTDB taxonomy): Bacteria > Pseudomonadota > Alphaproteobacteria > Rhizobiales > Xanthobacteraceae > Bradyrhizobium > Bradyrhizobium liaoningense_A. The sequence continues at coordinate 112,959 of NZ_JAFCJT010000020.1, read as the reverse complement.
TAGACGTGGACATGCGCCGGATCGAATTTCAGCCCGGCGGTACCGTCCGCGCTGGTGAAGCCCGCCGGTGCACGGGCCGCAAGCTTGGCTTCGCCGACGCGGACGCGCGCGAAGCGGATGCGGCCGAGGTCGTCGATGCGCTCGACCTTCGCGGTGAGCAATCCGGGTGCGGGCGCAACGGCGTCGACGAACTCAGGACGCACGCCGATCTCGATCTTGGCACCAGCAGGCAGGTGGTCGTAGCTGCGGTTGAGCGCGATGAGGTGGCCGCCGATCCGCGCCTCGCGGCCCTTCACCTCCGCCGGCAGGATGTTCATGCCGGGCGAGCCGATGAAATAGCCCACAAACGTGTGCGCCGGCTTGTCGAACAGCTCGGCGGGCGTGCCGCTCTGCACCACGCGGCCGTCATGCATGACGACAACGGTGTCGGCGAAGGTCAGCGCCTCGGTCTGGTCGTGGGTGACGTAGATCATCGTGAGGTCGAGCTCGCGATGCAGCGCCTTCAGCTTGGAGCGGAGCTGCCATTTCAGCTCGGGATCGATCACGGTGAGCGGTTCGTCGAACAGCACGGCGGCGACGTCGGAGCGCACTAGGCCACGGCCGAGCGAGATCTTCTGCTTGGCATCGGCCGTGAGCCGCGTCGCCTTGCGGTTCAGATAGGGTTCGAGATCGAGCAGGCGGCCGATCTCGGCGACGCGCTTGTCGATCTCGGCCTTCGGCACGCCGCGGTTCTTCAGCGGAAACGCCAGGTTCTGCCCCACCGTCATGGTGTCGTAGATCACCGGAAACTGGAACACCTGGGCGATGTTGCGCTTCTGGGTTGACAGCGGTGTGATGTCCTTGCCGTCGAACAGGATTTTCCCCCGCGACGGCGTGATGATGCCGGAGATGACGTTGAGCAACGTGGTCTTGCCGCAGCCGGAAGGGCCGAGCAGCGCGTAGGCGCCGCCCTGCCGCCAGGTCATGGTCACCGGCTTCAGCGCAAAACTTTCCTGCGGCGCATCATTGCCGCCGTAGGAATGGGCGAGATCGACGAGGTCAATGCGGGCCATGTCGCACCTCCCTCACGAGCCTGGTGCCGCGACCAGTCGGTCGGCGGCATCAAAAACAAAGACATCATTGGGATCGAGCACGGCATCGATGGTCTGGCCGGGCTCGAACTCGTGCACGCCGTGCAGCACCGCAACCCAGTTCGATCCGTCGCGGGTCAAATGCACGAAACTCTCCGAACCGGTGATCTCGGTCACCGTCACCGTGGCGTGGAAGGCATGGCGGTCGGCCTCGCCGTTGGCGAGGGCGAGCTGATGGGCGCGAAAGCCGACGCGATAGGCACCGTCGGCGAGCGACGAATAGAGACCCGAGGCCGGCGAGGCCGTGCCGCCGGCATAGGCAACCTGCCCGTTCTTCTTCTCGATGCCGACGAGGTTGAGCGGCGGATCGGAGAACACCTGCGCGACGCGCAAGGTCTGCGGACGGCGGTAGACATTGGCGGTCTCGCCGATCTGGAGCGCCTGCCCCTCCCACATGCAGACGGTGTTGCCGCCGAGCAGCAGCGCCTCGGTCGGCTCGGTGGTGGCATAGACGAAAATCGCGCCCGAGGCCTCGAAGATGCGCGGCAGCTCGGCGCGCAGCTCCTCGCGCAGCTTGTAATCCAGGTTGGCGAGCGGCTCGTCGAGCAGCACGAGATCGGCTCCCTTCACCAGCGCGCGCGCGATCGCGGTGCGCTGCTGCTGGCCGCCGGAGAGCTGGAGCGGCGTGCGCTTGAGGAACGGCTCGAGCCGGAGCAGCTTTGCCGCCTCCGCCACGCGCTTCTCGATCTCCTCACGCGGCTTGCCCTGCACGCGCAAGGGCGAGGCGATGTTCTCGTAGACCGTCAGCGAGGGGTAGTTGATGAACTGCTGATAGACCATCGCGACCGAACGCTTGCGCACGTCGGCGCCGGTGACGTCCTTGCCGTTTACCAGCACCTTGCCCGTCGTCGGCTTGTCGAGGCCGGCGAGCAACCGCATGATCGAGGTCTTGCCTGATAGCGTCGGCCCGAGCAGCACGTTGAGCGTGCCGCTCTCGAGCGTCAGCGAGACGTCGCGGATGTGCGGTATCCCCTCGACGGTCCGGGTCACATGATCGAGCGTCACGGTCATGAGCGTCCTCCCGCTTCCAGCAGGGGACTTTGCGGCACAGTGTGGGTTGCAATCCAGTCGTTCAATGCAGCGATCTCGTCGGCAGATAGTCGCAGGCCGAGCTTGGAGCGGCGCCAGACGATGTCTTCCGCTGTGACCGCCCATTCATTGGCCATGAGGTAGCGGACCTCGCGCTCGGTCAGCGTCGCGCCGAAGGCCTCGCCGAGATCGGCCGCCGATTTCGCATCGCCGAGCAGCTTGATGGCGCGGGTACCGTAAGCGCGGGCGAGACGCCTTGCGTGCTCGTGGCTGAGGAAGGGATAGCCGCGCTGGAGCTCGGCGATCAGGCCGTCGACATCGGACACACCCATGTCGCCGCCGGGCAACGGCCATTTGCCGGTCCAGCCTTCGCGCGCTTTCGCACTGCGAAGATAGGGCGCGAGCCGTTCCAGCGCCTCTTCGGCGAGCCGTCGGTAGGTCGTGATCTTGCCGCCATAGATCGAGAGCAGTGGCGCGCCGCCGGGCGTGTCGAGCTCGAACACGTAGTCACGCGTCGCCGCCTTGGCTTCGCTGGCGCCGTCGTCATAAAGCGGTCGCACACCGGAATAGGTCCAGACCACGTCCTCTGATGTCACCGGCTTGGCCAGGTATTCGCTCGCGGCGGCGCAGAGATACTGAATCTCCTCGGCCGTCGCCTTCACCTTGGAGGGGTCGCCGTCATAGTCGCGATCAGTCGTGCCAATCAGCGTGAAATCGTCCTGGTACGGGATGACGAAGATGATGCGGCCGTCGGCGTTCTGGAACATATAGGCGCGATCGTGGTCGTAGAGTTTTTTGACCACGATGTGCGAGCCCTGCACCAGGCGCACCTTGGCTTTCGCGTTGACGCCGGCGCCGCGGCCGAGCACCTCCTCGACCCAGGGGCCGCCGGCATTGACCAGCGCGCGGGCCTGGACCTGCGAACGCGCGCCGGTCAGCGTGTTGACCATGCTCACGGTCCAGATGCCGTCGGACTGCTTGATATCGGTTGCACGGGTGCGGGTGCGGATCTCGGCGCCCTTGTCGGCGGCATCGCGCGCGTTGAGCACGACGAGGCGGGCGTCGTCGACGAAGCAGTCGGAATATTCGAACGCGCGGCTGTAGCGGTTCGGGATCAGCGGACGGCCGACCTCGTCACGCCCAAGATCGACCGAGCGCGTCGCCGGCAACAGGTGCCGGCCGCCGATATGGTCATAGAGGAAGAGGCCGAGGCGCAGCAGCCAGGCCGGGCGCAGGCCGGCGTGATGCGGCAAAACGAAACGCAGGGGGCGGATGATATGGGGCGCGATGCCCCAGAGAATCTCGCGCTCGATCAGCGCCTCGCGGACCAGGCGAAACTCGTAATATTCGAGATAGCGCAGGCCGCCATGCACCAGCTTGGTCGACCAGGACGAGGTCCCGCTCGCCAAATCGTTCATTTCGCACAGGAAAACCGTGTTGCCGCGGCCCACCGCATCGCGCGCGATGCCGCAGCCGTTAACACCGCCTCCGATAATGGCGAGGTCGAAAATACGCTCCAACAGACGCATCCCCCGGCGACCGCTCGTTCCTTCGAGCGACTACTTTCGCTTTTCATTAGATCACACCGAAAAACGAAAGCAAGATGAAAGAGAGGTCGAAAGAAGTGAAAGTGGAACATTTTTTGTGGGCAGCGAGGGTGAAGGCGTAGGCAGGCAGCCTGTCACCTTCTCCTGGAGGAGGAGGGTCGATCGCGCGCAACGCGAGCGGTGTGGGGTGACGGTCTTGCGGCGTGGAAGCTAATCGATAGAAGGCACGCTCGCGGCGCGGGCTGCCGGTGGGAATTCCCGTGCGGCTTCACCCCACCCGGCGCTTCGCGCCGACCCTCCCCCTCCAGGGCCCCTCCAGGGGAGGGTAAGAAGCCGCTACCTCAGCCGCACCACCGGTGCCGCATCAGGCGCGGCGTCCGGCGTCTCGGCCTGGGAGTCGTCGATATCCCCCGCCTCCTTCGGCATCGCCGCCATCACCTCGATGCCCTTGCCGTGGCAGATGGTGGCGAGGCGCTCCGGGAGTTCCTGATCGGTGACGAAGGTCTGGATCTGGCTGATATGGGCGATGCGCACCGGCGCGCTGCGGCGAAGTTTTGTGGAATCAGCCACCAGCATGACGCTGCGGGCATTGGCGATGATGGCCTGCGCCACCTGCACCTCGCGATAGTCGAAGTCGAGCAGCGCGCCCTCCTCGTCGATCGCGGACGCGCCAATGATGGCGTAGTCAACCTTGAACTGGCCGATCAGCTGCGTCGCGGTCGAGCCGACCACGGCGCCGTCGGCGCGCCGCACCGTGCCGCCGGCGACCACCACCTCGATGCGGGGATGGCGGTAGAGCAGCATCGCGACGTTGAGATTGTTGGTGATGACGAGCAGATCCTCGTGCGAGGTCAGCGCGCTCGCCACCTCCTCGGTCGTGGTGCCGATATTGATGAAGAGCGAGCAGCCATTCGGGATCAGCGATGCGGCCGCCGCGCCAATGGCCTTCTTCTCGTCGGCGGCAACAAAGCGGCGCGCCTCGTAGGCGAGGTTTTCGACGCCGGACGCAATGATCGCGCCACCATGGACGCGGGTCAGCGAGCGGCGCTCGCAGAGATCGTTGAGATCCTTGCGGATCGTCTGCGCCGAGACCTCGAACTTGCGCGCGAGCTCCTCGACCATGACGCGGCCCGAGGCGCGCGCGATGTTGAGGATTTCGGCTTGGCGATGGGTCAATCCGGTCACGGCGATGGCCTCAAATCAAGATGCCGCATGGTGCGGCGGTTCACGCGTTCGGTCAATGCGCGCATCGATCACGGTTAACGGACGAAGCCCCTCACCACGCCATCGCGGCGGCGAGGCGCGCGAGCAGTTCCGGATCGTCGAAGGCACTGGCGGACGCGACCGCGCCGGCTCCAACAAGGTCAGCATGGCTGAGGCTGGTCCGGATGCCGATGGTCGGAATGCCCGCAGCGGCGGCCGACTGCACGCCGGAGCGAGAATCCTCGAACGCAATGGAGGCGGCCGCACTGCCGCCGACGAAGCGCAGCCCTTCCTGATAGGGCAGCGGGTGCGGCTTGCCGTGCGGAAGCTCGTCGCCGATCACGAGCGCCCTGAAGCGGCGCGTCACGCCGAGGCCGGAGAGCAACAGCTCCGCGTTCAGCCGCGGCGCGTTGGTCACGGCGACCATGGGAATGCCGGCGGCGTCCGCCCGATCGAGCAGCGCCATCAGTCCCGGCAGCGGCTCGATCTGTCCGGCGACGAGCGTGCGGAAGATTTCTTCCTTCTCGCCGAGGATCACGGCGCGGCGTTCCACCGTTTCGTCGCCCAGAAAGCGCTCGCCGATCGACGCATTGGCGAAGCCTTGCAGCTCCCTGGAGAAGCGCGCGTGATCGAAAACGTGGCCGCGCGGCCCAAGCACCTGGTTGAACGCCTTGAGATGCAGCGGGTCTGTGTTGGCAAGCGTGCCGTCGATGTCGAACAGCAGCGCCTTGCCCGTCACTTGCCCCTGCGCCTGCCCTTTGGCCTCGATCATTTCCGTACTTTCCCGAATGCACGATGCATCAATGCGAAACACGTATCAATGCAGCCCCGATCGCGCAATGACGCACGTGCATGACCATCACGCGACACTCGACAAAGTCGCACGCGGCTGCAACACTCCGTGCAAGATCAAAAAGGAGGAAACGATGACGATCAACCGACGCGATCTGGCTCTCTCGACCCTTGCTGTCTCCGCGCTCGCTCTCACAGCACCGGCGCTGGCGGCCTCGGCGGATGAGGAAGCCGTGGCGAAAAAGGTCGAGGCCTTCCGCCTTGCCCAGATCGCGGCCGATCCCAAGGCGCTTGGCGCGCTCTGCGCCGACGACGTGAGCTACAGCCATTCCAACGGCCGGGTCGAGGACAAGGCGACCTTCGTCACCAACGCCACCGACGGCAAGTCCAAATTCCTGTCGATCGAATACAAGGATCCGACCATCAAGGTCGTCGGGCCCGCAGCGATCGTGCGCTTCCACTGGTTGGGCGAACAGGAAATGGCGGCCGATGGGAAGAAAGTATCGACCAATCTTCACATCCTGATGAACTGGCAGAAGCAGGGCGACGATTGGAAGCTGCTGTCGCGGGCGGCAACGAAGTTGTGATCGGTGCTCTTACCCTCTCCCCCTTGTGGGAGAGGGTGGCATAGGCGGCCCTCGGCCGCCGTTCTTGAGAACGCCGATGCTTTGCATCGGCTATGGCGCCAGCGGCGAGACGGGTGAGGGGTTTCCCTCCGCGAGCAGACCTCTCACAATTGAATTCGCAGATTCAGGCTCTCCTCATCCGACGCTATAGCCGAAGCTTTGCTTCGGCGTTCTCTTAGCAACGGCCGCCGAAGGCGGCCTATGCACCCTCTCCCACATCCGCCTTCGCCAAGGCTTCGGCGGACATGAGGGGAGAAGAAAGAAGGCCGCAGCATCAGCGGCTGCAAAAATTCCGACCACGCTTTGCGCGTCAGAAATCGCGCCACCTCTCGCAATGCGAGCGTATTGCGACCTGACGCTCGACAAAATCAAGTGCGGCTGCAACAGTGGGCGCAAGATCAAGAACGGAGGACACGATGACACTGAATCGCGATCATGCCGCCATAACGGACCACGAGGCGGTGGCAAGAAACGTCGAGGCATTTCGTCTCGCCCAGATCGCGGCCGACCCGAAAGCGCTCAGCGCGCTATGCGCGGATGATCTCAGCTACAGCCACTCCAACGGCTTCCTCGAGGACAGGGCGGCCTTCGTTGCCAACGCCACCGACGGCAAGACGGAGTTCCTGTCGATTACGTACAAGGACCCGACCATCAAGATCGTCGGCCCCGTCGCGATCGTGCGCTTCCATTGGCTGGCCGAGATGATGACCGGCGGACAGAGAGTGGCAAACAGCCTTCATATCCTGATGAACTGGCTGAAGCAGGGCGACGATTGGAAGCTGTTGTCACGCTCCGCGACGAAGTTGTGATCGACGCTCTTACCCCTCCCCTGTGGGAGAGGGTGGCTCGCCGCGACAGCGGCGCTTCGACTTACAAGGGGTTGCCCCCGCGGGCGACCCTCTCACGATTGGATTCGCGGAAACACCCCCTCATCCGGCGCTTCGCGCCACCTTCTCCCACATCCGCCTTCGCCAAGGCTTCGGCGGACATGAAGGGATAAGGAAAAGGCAGCGGCATCAAGGGCTGCAAAAAATTCCGACCACGCTTTGCCCGCCAGAAATCGCCAGCGGCGGCGACTACGCCGCTTCCTTCACATCGCCATTAACCAGCTTGCGCGCGGCGCGTTCGGCTTCGCGGGCGTTGCGGAAGAGCTGGCCTTCAAGGCGATTGAACTGGTGGGACGAAGCGAAGAAGCAGTAGCCCCCGTGACCGCGAACGACGATGCCCGCGGCCTCTGAATTAACTTCGATGATGTAGCTGTCCGGCATGGCCCGTAGATTCCTCAGTGCGGGCAAATAACTGGATCCCTGCCCGAAAGTTCCTCAGGCAAATCAGCCGGTTTTCACCCCGAATCGACGGGCTATTGAGTACGCCGGGACCTCATCCGTTTTATGACTTGTTGTTGGCGAAGCCGCGACGCCTTGACTCAGTCGTGCCGCGTTTGGCGCTCTGCAAGTTTTCGTGAGATGGGGCAGAGCGTCGCGCGCGATTACGTCGCGATGGGTGTTTCGGTCGAGCGAACTTCCTGCGGGCGGCCATGCTCGTCGATCGAGACATAGGTGAAGTTGCCGTCGGTGACGAGGAAGGGATGCTCCTCCCCGCGTCGCAGCGCCCAGGCTTCCAGATGCACGGTCATCGAGGTGCGGCCCACGCGGACGAGATTGGCATAGACCGAGACGAGATCGCCGACATAGACCGCTTTGCGAAAATTCATCGCCTCGATCGCGACGGTCACGGTGCGCGACTTCGCGATCTTCGATGCGAACACGCCGCCGCCGACGTCCATCTGGCTGAGCAGCCAGCCGCCGAAGATGTCGCCATTGGCGTTGGTGTCGGCGGGCATCGCCAGCGTGCGGATGCAGAGATCGCCGCGCGGCGCGGTGTCGTGCTTCTCGGTCATATGGCTCTCACTTGAAATTGTCCCAGCCCGGATCGGGCGCAAAGCGCCCGCCGAATCGCTCGGCCAGCGCGCGCAAGGTGGATACGACATTTTCCACGCCGCGCGTGCGCGCGTAGTTCAGCGGACCGCCGCGGAACGGTGCATATCCGGTGCCGAAGATCATGGCGCCGTCGACCGCATCGGGATCGTCGACGATGCCTTCGCGCAGCGCCGCGACGCAGACATTGGACATCGGCAGCACCAGGCGGTCGATCATCTGGTCCGTGACGCGCGGGCCGGTCTCGGCGAGCTGTGCCTTCTCCGCCTTGCCGTCCTTCCAGGTGTAAAAACCCTTGCCGGTCTTGCGGCCGAGCTCGCCCTTGGCGACCTTCTCGCGCAGCCAAGCCGGCGTCGGCGGCAGCAGATCTCCGAACTTGGTGCGCAGCATGTCACCGACGTCGAGGCAGATGTCGAGCCCGACCTGGTCCGCGAGCTCGATCGGCCCCATCGGCATGCCGAACTGCTCGGCCGCGGCGTCGATCAGGCGCTGGTCGGTCTTCTCGTCCAGCATCACCATCGCCTCCAGCATGTAGGGCGTCAGCGCGCGGTTGACGAGGAAGCCGGGCGAACTCTTCACGGGGAGTGGCAGACGGTCGATCGCACCGACGAAGGCGAGCGCCTCCTTCAAGACCTGTGCATCGTTGCCGTCATGGCTGACGACCTCGACCAGCTGCAGCCGCGATACCGGGTTGAAGAAATGCAGGCCCACGAGCCGCTCCGGCCGCGCCAGCGTCGCGCGCAGATCCTGAAGCGGAATGCTCGACGTGTTGGTCGCGAGGATCGCGCCCGTCTTCATCTTTGGCTCGAGGCCGGCATAGACCTTCTGCTTCAGCTCGAGCTTTTCCGGCACCGCCTCGATGATGAGATCGGCGTTGCGGACACCCTCGCCGTCCATATCGGGGATCAGGCGATCAAGCGCATCCCGCACCTCGGTGGGTTTTCGGATGATCTTGCCGTAAAGCTCGGCCGCGCGCTTCACCGCGCCTGCGACCGGCTCTGCCTTCATGTCGGCGAGCGAGACGCGCAACCCCTGCCCCGCACACCAGGCCGCGATGTCGCCACCCATGGCGCCGGCGCCGATGACGTGGACATGCCTGATCGCGTTGCCGCTGCCGGTCGCCTTCTTCATCTGCTCGCGCAGGAAGAACACGCGGATCAGGTTTTGCGCGGTGGGCGTCACCATCAATTTGGCGAACGATGCCTGCTCGGCCTTCAGCATCGCGGCCTTGCTGCCGCCATGGGTCTCCCAGAGATCGATCAGCGCATAAGGGGCCGGATAGTGTTCGCGCGATGCAGCCTTCGCCGCTTCCGAGCGCATCCGCTTTGCCAGCAGCCCGCGCACGGGGCCGAAATTGGCTGCATGCGTCAGAAAGCCCGGACGCACCCGCTTCAGGCGGCCGAACAGCGCGTCTTTCACCGCGTTGCGGACGTGCCGCTCCTGCGTCACGGTATCGACGAGACCGAGCGATCTGGCACGGCGCGCATCGATGGTGCGGCCAGTCAGCATCAAGGCCATCGACTGGGTCGGATTGACCAGCGCGGTAAAGCGCGCGGTGCCGCCGAGGCCGGGATGCAGGCCCAGCATCACCTCCGGGAAGCCAAACCGCGCGCCGTCAACGGCAATGCGCGACTGGCAGGCCAACGCCACCTCGAGCCCGCCGCCGAGACAGAAGCCGTGGATCACCGCGACCGTCGGCAGCTTCAAGGCTTCCAGATGGTCGACCACCGCATGCGCGGCGCGGATGCGCGTTTCCACCATCTCGGGATCGGACGCGCCGCGGAATTCGTTGACGTCGGCGCCGGCAATGAAACCGGATGGCTTTGCTGAGCGGACCACGAGGCCTGCGGGACGTTCGGTCTCGATCGCCGCAAGCACGGCATCGAACTCCTCCATCACGTCCGACGACAGCGTGTTGGCGCTGCCATCTGCGCGGTCGAACAGCAGCCAGGCGACGCCGTCGGCATCGCGCGTCAGCTTGAAGTGCTTGTAAGGGCTGTCTGCCGCAGGCTTGGGCCCGAGCTCCAGCACGCGGTCGCCGAGCGCAGTCATGATCCTGGAATCCATGGTCACACCGCCTCGATCAGCATGGCACCACCGAGCCCGCCGCCGATGCATTCGGTCGCAACGCCGCGCCTCGTGCCAAGCCGCTTCATCGCATTGACGAGATGCAGCACGATACGGTTGCCGGAAGTGCCGACGGGATGGCCAAGCGAGATCGCGCCGCCATCGACATTCAACCTGTCACGGTCGATCTCGCCGGCGGCACCGTCGAGATGCAAAATCTCGCGGCAGAATTTGTCGTCGTTCCAGGCAGCAAGGCAGCCAAGCACTTGCGTCGCAAAGGCCTCGTTCAGCTCCCAGGTGTCGACGTCGTTGATGGTGAGGTTGTTGCGCACAAGCATCGGCGTTGCCGACATGACGGGACCTAGCCCCATGATGCCAGGATCGAGCGCCGCCCAGTTGCTGTCGACGATAGCGGCCTTCGGCGTCAACTTGTGCTTGGCGACTGCTTCATCGGACGCAAGGATCACCCAGGAGGCGCCGTCGGTGATCTGCGAGGAATTGCCGGCGGTGACCTGGCCCCAGGGGCGTTCGAACACCGGCCGGAGCTTTGCGAGCGTCTCGGCCGTCGAGTCCGGCCGCACGCCATCGTCATGGTCGAAGAACTTTCCGTCGCGAGAGAACGCGGTCTCGACCTCACCCTTGAGAAAGTCTTCGGCCTGCGCATGGGCGAGCCTGCGGTGACTCTCGGCGGCATAGGCGTCGGACTGTGCGCGCGTGATACCGAAGAGATGGCCGACGACCTCGGCGGTCTGGCCCATGTTCAATTCGGTGATGGGATCGGTCAGGCCGCGCTCCAGGCCTATGATCGGCTTGAGATCGCGCGGCCGCAGCTTGAAGGCGGCGGCCAGCTTCGCGGCCACGCCCTTCGCGGTGGCAAGGCCGGCGAACCAGCGCACGCCGGAATTCGGCCAGACCAGCGGCGCGTGGCTCAGCGCCTCGGTGCCGCCGGCGAGGACCATGTCGGCATGGCCCTCGCGGATGTAGCGGTAGGCGGTGTCGATCGACTGCATGCCGGAGCCGCAATTGATCTGCACGGTGAAGGCGACCATGTCCTCGCCCATGCCGAGCCGGAGCGCTGCGACGCGGGCCGGGTTCATCTCGTCCGCGATCACATTGACGCAGCCGAGGATGACCTGGTCGAAATCGGTTGGCGAAAACGGCTGGCGCGCCAGCAGAGGCCGTCCGCACTGCACGGCGAGATCGACCGGGGTGAACGGCCCCGGCCCCGAGCGCGCTTTGAGAAACGGTGTCCGGCTGCCGTCGACGATGAAAACCGGTCGTGCCATCAGCTCGCCGCCCTCTGTTCACCGAGTTCCTGGAAGAACTGATGCACATCTCCGGTTTTCTTGTAAATCGGCGACAGCGCTTCCGGCGCAAAATCATCGACCTCGATCACTTTTGTGACGGCCTCGCGGGCCGCCGCAAGCTGCTCGCCTTCGGCCTGCGTGATCACGCCCTTGGTGACAGCTGCCTTCCAGTCGCTCATATGCGCCGCGCGCATGCGTTTGGCGATCGCATCCGTGCCCGCAACCAGCTTGAACGCGCGCTCCAGCCGGGCAAAGCCGCCATCATCATCGACATGGGCCAAATCCGGCGTGAGGCGCTCGCGCGCGGCTGACGGCTCCAGTACGAGGCTGGCGCATTGGTGCACGACGCGGTCGGAGGGGCCGAGCACCCGCGCGCCGAAGGGTTGGACGACAAGCTTGAGGAAAACCGCGACAAAGCGGTTGGGCAAATTGGCGAGGATCTCGGCAAGCCGGTTCTCGATAGTCCGGAAGCCGGTCGCCATGCACCATTCCAGCGCTGCAAAATCCTCCTTCTGCCGGCCCTCATCCTGCCAGCGCTTCAGCACGGCCGAGAGCAGATACAGTTCAGAGAGGATGTCGCCGAAGCGCGCGGACAGCATCTCCTTGCGCTTCAGCGCACCGCCGAGCGTGAGCAGCGCCATGTCGGCGCAGAGCGCAAACGCCGCCGAGTAGCGCGAGAGCTGGCGGTAGAATGGCGTGGCGTCGCCCGCATCCGGCGCAAGCGCGAAGGCGCCAAAGGTCCAGCTCCGGCCGAACGCGCGCAACAGCGTCTCGAAGCTATGGCCGACGTGCTTCCAGAACGCCTTGTCGAAGGCGGTGAGCCCGCGCTCGCGATCGGTATCAGCGAGCGCATTCATCTCGTCGAGCAGATAGGGATGGGCGCGGATCGCGCCCTGCCCGAACACGATGAGGTTGCGGGTGAGGATATTGGCGCCCTCGACCGTGATGCCCACAGGCACGGCGCGGTGGAGATTGCCGAGATAGTTCTGCGGACCGTCGATCACGGCCTTGCCGCCATGGATGTCCATGGCGTCGTCGACCGCGGTCCGCATCCGTTCGGTCGCGTGCAGCTTCATGATGCCGGAGATGACGGCGGGATGGACGCCGGCATTCAGCGCGGCGCAGGTCAGCCGGCGCGCCGCGTCGAGCTGATAGGCGGTCGCGACGATGCGCGCGAGCGGCTCCTCGACACCTTCGAACTTGGAGATGGAGATGCCGAACTGCTCGCGGATGCGGGCATAGGCGCCGGTGGTGCGGGCGGCATAGGCGGCGCCTGCCGCGGAGAGCGACGGCAGTGAGATGCCACGGCCGGCGGCAAGCGCAGTCATCAGCATCTTCCAGCCCTGTCCCAGCCGCTCCTGGCCGCCGATGACATAGTCGAGCGGGATGAAGACATCGCGGCCCCGGTTCGGGCCGTTCTGGAAGACCTGCATCGACGGCAGATGGCGATGGCCGATCTCGACGCCGGGCAGATTGGTCGGAATCAGCGCGACGGTGATGCCGAGCTCTTCCTGGCTACCCACGAGATGATCGGGATCGTAGGCCTTGAAGGCGAGCCCGAGCAGCGTCGCGACCGGGCCGAGCGTGATGTAGCGCTTGTGCCAGTTGAGCCTGAGACCCACGACCTCGCGGCCCTCGAAAGTGCCCTTGCAGATGATGCCGGTGTCCACCATCGAGGCAGCGTCGGAGCCGGCTTCGGGGCTGGTGAGACCAAAGCAGGGAATGTCGCGGCCGTCGGCAAGGCGCGGCAGCCAGCGCTCACGCTGCTCCTTGGTGCCGAAGTGCATCAGGAGCTCGCCGGGGCCGAGCGAGTTCGGCACCATCACCGTGACAGCGGCTGCGATCGAGCGCGTCGAGATCTTCCGCACGACTTCCGAATGGGCGTAGGGCGAGAAGCCGAGGCCGCCAAACTCCTTCGGGATGATCATGCCGAAGAACTTTTCGCGCTTGACGAAATGCCAGACGTCCTGCGGCAGGTCGCGCCATTCCCAAAAGATCTTCCACTCGTCGAGCATGGCGCAAAGCGCGTTGACCGGGCCGTTGAGGAAGGCCTGCTCCTCATCGGTCAACCTCGCCTGCGGCACCTTCAAGAGCTTCGACCAGTCGGGATTGCCGGTGAAGAGGTCGGCGTCCCACCAGACGTCACCGGCCTCCAGCGCCTCGCGCTCGGTGTCGGACATCGCCGGCAGCACGCCGCGCGCCCAGGAGAAGATCGGCTTTGTGATGGTGTCGCGGCGGAAGCTCATGGCTGACCTCATGCATCGGCGCGGTTATCGGGTATTTTAGCGGAAAGTGGCCGGCGGAGGTGAACACTTCGCCAGCGAAATGATGCGAATTGACGCGGCCGGGCGGCCGCCCCGGGGACCATAACGGCCGGGGCGTGGGGGCAGTTCCGGGGTAGGAATGGGGCTGATTCCCCCGCCGTCATTCCGGGGCACGCGGAGCGTGAGCCCAGAATCCATCGTGCGGCTGAGGCGGTTGATGAATGGATTCCGGGCTCGCGCCTGACGGCGCGCCCCGGAATGACTGTGGCGGCCTAATCCGGCCGGACCATCTCGAACATGTTTTCCGGCTTGATCTCAAAATAGTCGCCGCGGCGGCCGGCACGGACGATCGGGCGGGCGGCGGCGGTCTGGTAGACGCCGTCCTTGATCATGGCCTTGTCGATGTGGACCGCGACGACTTCGCCCAGCGTCAGCCAGGCATCGGCCTCCTTGCCGTCGGCGCCCTTGAGGCGGACGATGTCGGAGACCTTGCACTCGAAGGCGACCGGGCTCTCGGCCACGCGCGGCACGTTGACGAGCTTGCCGGGCACAGCGGTCAGCCCTGCAAGCTTGAACTCATCGACCTCTGGGCCGACATGCGCGGCGGTCGCGTTCATGTGCTTGGCGAGGTCCATCGTGGTCAGATTCCAGACGAACTCGCCGGTCTGCTTGATGTTCTCGACCGAGTCCTTCCAGTTGGTGGAGGAGAAGCCGATGATCGGCGGGACGTAGCAGAACGCGTTGAAGAAGCTGTAGGGCGCGAGGTTGACGTGGCCCTTGGTGTCGCGGGAGGAGATCCAGCCGATCGGCCGCGGCGCGATGATGGCGTTGAAGGGATCGTGCTTGAGGCCGTGGCCCTTGGAGGGCTCGTAGAAGTAGAGGTCTTTGTCGGTCACGCGCTGCTTCTCCGCTATCCGCCGTTCCGGGCAATGCGGAGCAGCTTATAGGGGGAAACTCCCTGCCCCGTCAGTGGCGCGGCGACAGACCCGCGATGACGAAATCGATCATCTGGTCGATGGTCGGGCCCGGCTTGGTGGCGCACTGGGCGATCATCTGGGGGTGGAAGAAGCGGATCATCGCGGTGCAGGCGCACAGCGAGGCCAGTTGCAGGTCCGGCGCCTCAAACTCGCCGGAAGCGACACCTTGCGCGATCATCTGGCCGATGACGCCGGCGATGCACTCCATATGGGCGACGCAGACGTCCCAGTCCTCCTCCATCGCGATCGCGACCATCTCGTGCAGCTTGTTATCGCCCACATAGCGCTCGGTATTCATGCGGTGGATGGTGGTGAGCAGCTCACGGAAGCGTGGCAGCACCGGACCGGGCCGGGTCACGATCCGCTGCGCCTCCAGCTCGACCTCGCCCATCAGGCCCCGCGCCACCGCCTGGTGGATCGCCTTCTTCGATTCGAAGAAGCGATAGACGTTGGCGGGGCTCATCCTGAGCTCCTTGGCGATGTCCCCGACCGTGGTCTTCTGGTAGCCGATCTGGCGGAACAGCCGTTCGGCCACCTCGAGGATACGATCCCGGGTGTCGCCTTCGATATGTTCCGCTACCAGTGTCATCTGTCAGGACTCGTCAATCAGCACTCTTCTCATCTATTCAGCCGCTTCGGCAAGCGGAATTGCGTGCTGGTCATCGCTCCCATGCTGCGGCGCGGCAGGCTGCTCGGGAGTGCCCGCCTCGTCCAGGCTCTTCCTGAACCACAGGGCGTAGAGGCCCGGCAGGTACAGGAGCGTCAGGAAGGTCGCGACGAACAGGCCGCCCATGATGGTGATCGCCATCGGACCCCAGAACGCCGAGCGCGACAGCGGGATCATGGCCAGGATGGCGGCGAGCGCCGTCAGAACCACCGGACGGGCACGGCGGACGGTTGCCTCCACGATCGCCTCGCGCCGGGTCAGGCCGTGGGAGACGTCGGTCTCGATCTGGTCGACCAGGATGACGGTGTTGCGCATGATCATGCCGGCGAGCGCGATCAGGCCGAGCAGCGCCACGAAGCCGAACGGGGCATTGGCGACGTTGAGGCCGAACGAGGCACCGACGATGCCGAGCGGCGCGGTCAGGAACACCAGGATCAGGCGCGAGAAGCTCTGAAGCTGGAACATCAGCAGCGTCAGCATCACCATGACCATCAGCGGGAAGAGGATGAAGATCGAGGCGTTACCCTTGGCGGATTCCTCGAACGCACCACCCGGCTCGATGCGGTAGGCCGGCTCGAGATGATCCTTGATCGCCTTCAGCTTCGGCGTGATCTGGCCGGTGACGTCGGGCGCCTGCACGCCGTCGACGACGTCGGAGCGCACGGTGATCGCCATGTCGCGGTTACGCCGCCACATGATCGGCTCCTCGTGGGCATACTCGATCTTGGCGATCTGCTGGAGCGGCACGGCGACGCCATTGCGCGAGGTGATGGTGAGATCGCCGACGCCGCCGAGATCGAGACGTTCGGACGGGATCGCACGGGCAACCACGGCGACCTTCTCGATGCCGTCGCGGATGGTCGTGACCTGCGCGCCCGAGATCAGCATCGACAGCGCCTGCGAAACGTCCTGCGGGGTCAGGCCCATGGCACGGGCGCGATCCTGGTCGACGACGAGCTTGAGGTAGGGCGACTGCTCGTTCCAGTCGAGCTGGACGTCCTTGACGTTCTTGTTCTGCCGCATGACGTCGCGGACCTGGTAGGCGATCTCGCGCACCTTGTTGGCGTCGGGGCCGATCACGCGGAACTGGACGGGGAAGCCGACCGGCGGACCGAAGTTGAAGCGGTCGACGCGCACGCGCGCCTCGGTCAGCATGCCCTCCGCGGCCGCGTTCTCGATCTTCGCCTTGATGCGCTCGCGCGCCTCGACACCCTTGGCGACGATGACGATCTCGGCAAAGGCCTCGTTCGGAAGCTGCGGATTGAGGCCGAGCCAGAAGCGCGGCGAGCCCTGGCCGACATAGGACGTATAGGTCTCGATGTCCTTGTCGTCCTTGAGCAGCGTCTCGGCCTTCTTCACCGCTTTCTCGGTCACGTTGAAGGCCGTGCCTTCCGGCAGGCGGAGCTGCAGGAACAGCTCGGGCCGCTCCGACAGCGGGAAGAACTGCTGCTGGACATGGCCGAAGCCGACGATCGAGGCGATGAAGATGCCGACGGTTGCGGCCACCACGGTGATGCGGTGGTTGACGCACCATTGCACGATGGCGCGCAGGCCGCGGTACATGCGGGTCTCGTAGACCGCGTGCGGATCGTGATTGTGGTGCACCTTGATGTTGGGCAGCAGCATGACGCCGATATAGGGCGTGAAGATCACCGCCACGAACCAGGACGCGACCAGCGCGATCGCCACGATCCAGAAGATGCTGCCGGCATATTCGCCGACCGCGGAATTGGCAAAGCCGATGGGGAGGAAGCCAGCGGCCGTGACCAGCGTTCCCGTGAGCATCGGAAACGCAGTGGATTCCCAGGCAAAGGAGGCCGCGCGAAAACGGTCCCAGCCCTGCTCCATCTTCACCACCATCATCTCGACAGCGATGATCGCATCGTCCACCAGCAGGCCGAGCGCGATGATCAGCGCGCCGAGCGTGATGCGGTGCAGATCGAGCGACATCGTGTTCATGACGACGAAGACGATGCCGAGCACCAGCGGCACCGACAGCGCGACCACGATACCGGTGCGCCAGCCGAGCGCCAGGAACGAGACGAACAGCACGATGACGAGCGCTTCCATGAAGGAATGCACGAACTCGCCGACGGCGTGCTCGACCACCTTGGGCTGGTCGGCGATGAGCTTGACGTCGATGCCCTGCGGCACCGCCTTCATGAACTCGGCGGTGGCCTTCTCGACCTCCTTGCCGAGATCGAGGATGTTGGCGCCCTTGGCGGTGACGACACCGATGCCGATCGCGGCCTTGCCTTCCTGGCGCACGACGAAGCTCGGCGGGTCGACATAGCCGTGGGTGACGGTGGCGATGTCACCTAAACGAAACACGCGGCCGTTGCTCTCGACGGGAGTTTCCGCGACGGCCTTGGCGCCATCGAGCGCACCGGTGACGCGCAGCGGCACGCGCTGCGACGAGGTCTCGACCGTACCGGCCGGGGTCACGTTGTTCTGCTTGGCGAGCGAATCGAACAGCGCCTGCGGCGTGATGCCGAGGGTGGCGAGCTTGGCGTGCGAGAATTCGACGAAGATGCGCTCGTCCTGGTTGCCGTAGACGTCGACCTTGGTCACGCCCGGCACCTTCAACAGGCGCTGGCGGAAGCCTTCCGAGACCTTCTTGAGCTGGGCATAGTCGGCGCCGTCGCCGGTCATCATGTAGAGGATGGAATCGACGTCGGAGAACTCGTCGTTGACGACGGGTCCCAGAATGCCCGAAGGCAACTGGCCCTGCACGTCGGCGAGCTTCTTGCGCAGCAGATAAAACAGATACGGCACGTCCTTCGGCGGCGTGGAGTCGCGGAAGGTCACCTGGAGCGCGGTGAAGGCCGGCTTGGAATAGGTCTGCACCTTCTCGAAGTAAGGCAGCTCCTGGATCTTCTTCTCGATGGGATCGGCGACCTGCGTCTGCATCTCCTGCGCGGTCGCGCCCGGCCAGATCACGGAGACGTTGACCACCTTGACCGTGAAGAACGGATCCTCGGCTCGCCCGAGCTTCTGATAGGAGAAGAAGCCGGCGACGCCGAGTATGATCATCAGGAACAGGACCAGCGTCGGATGGCTGACGGCCCAGGCCGAAAGGTTGAAGCGCTTCATCGCACTCTCCAAAGATGATCCAATTGCAAAAAACGACAGCCACTCTGTTCAAACCGTCGTCGCGAGGCAGCGAAGCAATCCAGGGGGCTGGGCAGGTTCTGGATCGCTTCGCCGCTTCAGCCCCAGCATTTGCGCTTGGGCCGAAACTCACCTCACACGACGAAACTCTTAGAAAGAAAGGGACGAAACGATCCGCACCCGCTGGCCCGGATCGAGCTTCTGCACGCCGAGGGCCACGATCTTGGCGCCCTCTTCGACACCGCTGGTGATGATGACGTCGTTGCTCTCGTAGGACTTCACCACGACCGGCTTGAGCGTGACGCCGCCGTTGTCGTCGACGACGTAGAAGGAGGGCTTGCCGCCTTCGTTGAACAGCGCCGACAGCGGCAGCCGCGCGACGCGCTCGGTGGCAGCATCCGACAGCGACAGCGTCGCGGTCATGCCGAGCGAAACCTTGTCGTCGGCCTCGGGCAGCGAGAATTTTGCAAGATAGGTGCGCGTGGCCGGATCGGCCGCCGGCGCGATCTCGCGCAGCCTGGCCACATACTTCTTGTCCGGCTCCGACCAAAGAGTGACGCTGGCGACGCCCGACTTGGCGCGTCCAACCAGCGTCTCAGGGATCGCGACGACCGCTTCCTTCTCGGCAAAGCGGGCGACGCGGATCGAAGCCTGGCCCGCGGCGACCACCTGGCCGGGCTCGATCAGCGTTGCGGTGACGACACCACGGGCATCGGCAACAAGCGTCGCGTAGGAAAGGGAATTCTTGGTCAGCTCGACCGAGCGCTCAGCCCGGTTCAGGCGCGCGCGGGCCTCGTCGGCGGACGCGCGGCTCGAATCCATCTGGGCATCGGTGGTCCAGCCCTTGGCCTTCAAATCCTTGGCGCGCTGCTCGGCCGCGGCGGCCTGGGCCAGCACGCCGGTCGCAGCGGTCTGCTCGGCAACGGACTGCTCGGCCTGGAGCTTCAGATCGACCTCGTCGAGGGTCGCGAGCGGCTGGCCGACCTCGACCGTCTGACCAACCTCGACCAGACGCTTGGCAACCTTGCCGGCGACGCGGAAACCGAGATCGCTCTCGATCCGGGGCCTGATGGTGCCGACGAAGCTGCGCTCTGGCGTTTCGGCATCATAATGCGCCGTTGCGACCAGAACCGGCCGCGGGGGCTCGGCCTTTTCAGCAACGGTGTCATTGCACCCGCCCAGCGCGGCGGCCATCAAGGCCAGCGACACACCCGCCAAGAGCTTGGAATAGCTGGACAAAACTGACCGGACGAACATCGGAGGACACTCCTGCGACTGCAATGAGAGGAATGTCGACTAATCACTGATAAAAGTCAATAATCGTCAATCATCAGGAAAGCGTGATCGTTAAGAGGTGGTAAGGATTGGGATGCCGCCGTTGAGAGGTGCTATCGTAGGGTGGGCAAAGCGAAGCGTGCCCACCACGTATGCCGGCATTGGGAAAATGGCGGGCACGGCGCGAAGCGCGCCTTTGCCCACCCTACGAGGCTAGTGCCCTACCGCCCCTGCCCGGCGAACTCGTGCTTGCTGTCGTGGCCGCCGACGAAGACCAGGATGCCGGCGAGCAGGGGCAGGACGGCGAGCACGAGCAAGCCGGTCGAGGTCTGGCCGGTGGCTTCCTTGACCCAGCCGATCAGATAGGGACCGCCGAATCCCGCGAGGTTGCCGATCGAATTGATCAGCGCGATGGCGCCGGCCGCGGCCGTGCCGGAGAGCCAGGCGGTGGGCAGGGTCCAGAACACGCCGAAGCAGCAGAACACGCCGATCGCCGCGACCGTCAGCGCCACCATCGTCATGGTGGGGTCGGTGAGATAGGAGGAGACGGCAAGCGCGACGGCAGTGAGCAGCAGCGGCGCGCCGACATGCTTCACGCGTTCGCGCGTCGCATCCGAATGCCGCGCCCACAGGATCATCGCGATGGTGCCGAACAGGTATGGGATCGCGGTGACGAAACCGGTCTGCGCGTTGGTGAGGCCGAACGCCTTGACGATCTGCGGCAGCCAGAACTGCATGCCGTAGAGCGCGCCGACGAAGCCGAAATAGATCAGGCTGAGCGCGATCACCTTCGGCGAGGACAGCGCTTCGCCGAGCGACAGATGCTTCACCGCCTGCTTGGCCGCAATTTCCGAATCGAGCCTGGACTTGAGCCAGGCCTTCTGCTCGGCCGAGAGCCAGTCCGCCTTCTCCGGCTTGTCGGTGAGATAGAACCAGGTGACGATGCCCAGCAGCACCGAGGGGATGCCCTCGATGATGAACAACCACTGCCAGCCCTTCAGCCCCAGCGCGCCGTCAAGCCCGAGCAGCAGGCCCGAGATCGGCGCGCCGATCACGGTGGATACCGGGACCGCGATGGCGAAGGCGGCGAGGAAGCGGGCGCGATATTCGGCCGGATACCAATAGGTGAGATAGAGGATGATGCCGGGGAAGAAGCCGGCCTCGGCGACGCCGAGCAGGAAGCGGAGGACGTAAAAGCTCGTCACGCCGCTGACCAGCGCCATCAGCGCCGAGATGATGCCCCAGGTCACCATGATGCGGGCGATCCAGCGGCTCGCACCGAATTTTTCCAGCGCCAGATTGCTCGGCACCTCGAAAATGAAATAGCCGATGAAGAAGATGCCGGCGCCCCAGGAGAAGATCAGCGGCGTGAACTTCAGCTCCGCGTTCATGGTCAGCGCGGCGAAGCCGAGATTGACGCGGTCGAGATAGGAGAAGAAGTAGGCCAGCACCAGGAACGGGATCAGGCGCCAGGAGATGGCGCGGATCGTCGAGGTCTCGATTTCCGACTTGGCTGAGCCGGCGGAACCGGCATAGGTCGTGGTCTGGCTCATGGCTTTCCCCCCGGGGTTGTTGCTTTTTTGGGCTGAGAGGCGGTTTTGAGCATCGCGGACAAAGAGTCAATGGAGCGAGCAATGCACGGGGCGCAACCGGATAAACCTGTTGCGCCGCTACAGACATCGCTGATCCGTGCCGGCCTTGCCCTTGCGGTCATCGTCTGCGGGCTGTCGTTGCGCTGGTACGGCTTTCCACTCGGGCTTCCGGCCTTCGTGGTGAAGTATGGCGGCTCGCTGCTGTGGGCGACCATGGTGTTTTTGCTGGTCGAGGTTTTGCTGCCGCAGCTGTCGCGAAGCCGACTTGCAGCCATCGCCGTGGCGATCGCAATCGGCGTCGAGTTCTCCCGGCTGGTCCATGTGCCCTGGCTCGATGCGTTTCGGCTCACCACTGCGGGCGCGCTGCTGTTTGGACGGATCTTCTCGCTGTGGAATTTAGTGGCGTATGGGGTGGGGATTGCGTTCGGCGTTTGGATTGATGGTCTTGTAGGGTGGGCAAAGGCGCGTTAGCGCCGTGCCCACCATTCTCCTTCGCGGACCACGATGGTGGGCACGCTTCGCTTTGCCCACCTACGAGACCGGCGCCGTGGCGAGCAGCCTTCACTCCGCCAATTGAAACCGCTCGAAACGATCGAGCTCCTCCTCGATCACCCGCTTCAGCTCCTTCCGCCCCGCCGTCTTCTTCCCCTGCCCGACCCAGGTCCATTTCTGCATCAAGAGTTTCTTGCCCTGCCGGTCGGTCTTCATGTCGAGCGCAGCGACGATCTCGTCGCCTACCAGCACGGGCAGCGCGAAATAGCCGAGCTTGCGCTTGGCCTTCGGCACATAGGCTTCGAACAGATGATTGTAGCCGAAGAAGAGATTGGTGCGCTTGCGCTGGATGATCAGGGGATCGAACGGCGAGAGGATGTGAACGAGATCGGGCGCGGCGCCCTCACCCTGCTCCAGCGCCGCAGGCGCGGCCCAATGCTCCTGCTTGCCGGCGCCTTCGATCGCAACGGGCACGAGCTCGCCGCGGCGGACACGCGAGGTGATCAGGCGAGCGACCGCCTTCTTGCTCGGCGCATCGAGGTGGCAGATCGAATCCAGACTGACCACGCCCTGCGACCGCAGCGCGCGGTCGAGCAGATAGGCCGTGATGTCTCTTGCCGACGCCGGCTTCGGCAGCTTGTCCCAGCCGAAATGCCGCGTCATCAGCTCATAGGTCTTGAGCATGCCCTGGCGCTCGCTGATGGTCACGGCGCCGGTATAGAAGGCGAGCTGCAACGCCCGCTTCGACGGTTTGCGGCTCTGCCACAGATGCTCCTTCTCGGTGAGCACATCGTCCTCGATGTCGCGGATCGTCAGCGGCCCGGCGCGCACCAGCCGCATCACCTTGCGCGTGTCGGCCGGTTTCACCGAGGCGAACCATTTGTGCCCCTCGCGCCGGTGCTCGCGCATCGCCGGCAGGAAGAAGCGGAAGTCGCCGGCCGGCACGTAGGACAGCGCATGGGTCCAGTATTCGAACACGCTCCTGTCGACGCTCTGGGCATGGCGCAGATCGGCGCGACGATAGGACGGGATACGGCTGAACAGGATGTGGTGGTGGCTGCGCTCGATCACGTTGATGGTGTCGATCTGCACATAGCCGAGATGGGCGATCGCGTCCGCCACCGCGTGCGCCCCCTCCCCGAACGGCGCGCGCTCGTCCAGCCGCTGGGCATGCAGCCAGATCTGCCGGGCCTGTGTGTTGGGGATCGGAAACGGTTTGGGCGCGCGTGACATTGCGGGAGCAATGTAGCCGGATTCGCGCCAGGGAAAAGAGAGACGCCAAAGCGCCTTCTCAAGAAAAAGGCCGCGCTGCCAACTGCTGACAGCGTGGTCGGACCGTGCGCGCCTCGCGCCTCACTTCATCGACATGGCCTTCTGCGACTTCATGTAGTGCGTGCAGGCGCTCTTCATCTTGCCATTGCTCATGTCGGTGTTGGCCATGGCCATTTCCTTGTTCGCCGCCATCTTGGCCGGCGTGTCGGGCGCGCCACCCATCATGGCGGCGGTCTTCATCATGTTGTCCGTGGTGCACGCCATCATGGCGGCGGATGCGAGTGAAAGAGTGAACGCGACAAGGGCTGCAGTCGTCAGCAAGGTCTTCATCGAAAAGTCTTCTCCGTAAAACGAAACCGGCGTGATGCCGGCTCCGCAATTACGTATTTTCTGACGAAGACGTTTCCTGGAGAGGACGATTTTCTTGCTGCGCTGCGAAGGTGAAGGGCCTCAAGGGCCATCCTTTCGCGCTTTGGTCCGGTCACCGAGACTGCCGGTGGCAACATCAGGCTCGCAGGACGCCCTGCCACGCCCCTCCACCTGGCAGCGATAGACGCTGCCGGTGAGGCGGTCGACCAGCCACATGTTCTCATCGTTCGGACCGTCGACGCCGACATAGCGGCTGGTCAGCCCCGTGATCAGCGTAGACAGCAGGATCGCCACCGCGATCATCGCCGCACCGATATAGATGGGCATTGAGCTCAGGAAGACTGTCCGATCCGGCGGGCCGCCACGATAGAACTGGTAATCACTCGGCCTGGGCACTGGACTGAACTCGGCTCCCTTCCTCGGCGGTTACTGGACGAGGAGTCGTGCTAGGCGCGCAACTGGCCGAATTCTTGTTCGCACGCAGGCCATCACGCGACGGCTTTGCGACGATCGGTGAGCAAGGGTTTCCGGAACAAATTGGCGGCCCGCACCGGGCCGCCTCTTGCTTGCCTGCCGGCTCAGCGGCGGCCGAACAACCCGCCCATCATACCGCCGAACAGACCGCCGGGGCCGCCCACCGGAGCGCCACCACCGCCACCGCCATAATGGCGCCGGCCGCCACCGCCGGAGGAGCGGCGACGCACCGGCTCATCGTCTGCCTGTTCGGAGGAGGCCGAGCGGGTCGAGACAATCTCCGACAGCAGAGCCTTGTGCTGGAGCTTGTTGAGATAACCGGTAGCGGGATAGCCACGTGCAGCCTGCCACCGCTTCATCACAGAACGGGTCTCATCGTCGAACTTGCCCGTCGCCTTGACGTCGAAGCCGAGCCCGGTGAGGCGGCGCTGCACGTCGCGGCGCTGGCTCTTGTCCAGACCGATCTGGTCTTCAGACACCTGGTTGGCTTCGTCCGTGAAGGTCGCGGGATCGATCCCGGCCGTCAGGTTGCGGGTGGTGGTGGATGGACCGTCCTGCAACGCCGCGATGCGGGCGAGTGCGATCGACTTGAACGTGCCGTTCGGATAGTTGGTGAGATAGGCGTTGAGCTCTTCCACCTTGTTGGTGTCCCTGATCGAGCGCCAGAACTCGAGCTCGACGTCGGAGCCTTGCTTGGCCGCGGCCGACACCGATGCGTTCGACGTGTCGGTCGTGGCCGCAGCCGGTGCGCCAACCGGATTGAGATAGACGTTGCCGGTCAGATTGGTGTGCCCCCAGGGCAATTGCCCCTTGCTGGTCTCGTCACTGACCTGGGCGCGAACCTTGGTCATCGCCTGCTGGATCTCGATGCCGGGCTGGGCAATGTTGGCGACGAGGGCGCGGGTGAACGGGCTGTTGGTGCCGGCCTCGCCATCGAGCGCGGTCTGGCCGGGGCCGGTGGCGAAGGCAATCAGCGTGCCCTCGCCCGACTTCATCTCGGCGAGGCCAGTCTGCACATTAACGGAGCGGGTGGCCTTGGCCGAGCGGATCTTTGCCGCGAACGGATTGTCGCGGCAGGCGTCCAGGAACACGAGCTTCACCTTCGCGTCCGACATGGTCTGATCGAGCGAGAGGTCGACATTGATCGCCGCGCCCAGCTTGACGTCCATCTCGGATTTCAGGTCTGCGTCGATCGGCAACAGGTAGTTGACGCCGTTCACGGCGATCCCGTGGCCGGCATAGAAGAACACCGCGACGTCGGCGCCTTCGCTCTTCTTGCCAAACTCCAAGAGCTTCGCAGTCATGGCATCGCGGGTGAGGTTGGAGCCCTCGACGACATCAAAGCCGACGTTGCGCAGCACCCTGGCCATCGTCTTGGAATCGATTGCGGGGTTGGGAAGCTGCGGGACATTCTTGTAGGCGGCGTTTCCGACCACGAAGGCGACGCGCTTGTCCGCGAAGGCCGCGCTGCCGCTGACAATGAATGCTGCGATTGAAATTGCTGCGATCAAGAAGTGCATGATCATTCTCCCCTGATCCAAACTTCTTCGCTGCTCTCGGTTCGGCCTGAGCCGATCCGATGAGAGCAATCTGATCCAGTTCACAAGGACGCACTGTGATCTGGATCACTCGGGGATTTCTGCCGCTCGAACCGAGCTGAGAGTCGCTGCGACGATACCTTTTCGTGCTGACGCAGCGGGCAATACTGGCTGGTGACGAGTAATGACTGAAAGATTGTACCTGCCAGGGCTACGAGTCCAGCCGGGATTGAACACTCTTCCGAAAAGCGGGATGGATCAGCATTCTGCTGTCGATGCCGAATGAGACAGTGTTTCTTCCCGATGGGAGGCACTGCCACCGCCTCGACATGGCATGGATGCCGATTGGCTCCGGCGCTAGAATGCAGAGGTAATTTCGGCCAGCTGGAATGTGACCCGTATCACATCGAGGCCTTTGAACCTTCCCTATACTCGCAACATCAAATCGCCATCAGGTGTAACAGCGAGGACACGACAATGACCCGTTTCGATAAATTTTTTGGACTGAAGGCGATCACCCTCACGGCCGCGCTGTCGATGACGGCGGGCCTTGCTCTGGCCGGCGACAACAACTTCTCGTCCGACCAGATCCTGAACGCGCTGAAGCCGAAGCCGGCGACCCGCGGCCTGTCCGCCGGCCCGCAGGCCGATCCGGCGGCGCAGGCCAAGGAATCGACGTTCCTGAACACCGTGCGCAACCGCTCGACCCGTTCGCTCTCGACTGGCGAGCGCGAGCAGATCGCCGAACTCGCCGCGACCAAGCCGAAGATCGATCTGGAGATTCAGTTCGACTACAACTCGGCCGACATCGCCAAGACCTCGGTGCCGTCGGTGCAGGCGCTCGGCAAGGCCTTGTCCGATCCGTCGCTGAAGGGCTCGACCTTCGTGGTCGCCGGCCACACCGACGCGATCGGCGGCGAAGAGTACAATCAAGGGCTCTCCGAACGGCGCGCCGACACCATCAAGAAGTACCTGGTGCAGAACTATGGTCTCAACGGCACCGATCTCGTCGCCGTCGGCTATGGCAAGAGCAAGCTGAAGGACACCGCCAACGGCGCCGACCCGATCAACCGCCGCGTCCAGGTCGTGAACATGGAAGCCAACACGACGGCGTCGAAGTAATACAGCTTCATCGTCGCGCGACATACGCCGCCTGCCGTACCCCGGCAGGCGGCGATGTCATATCCAGCTCTGGAACAGCATCAACCGGTTGAACATCTGCATGGACGTGCCGACGAACGCTGCCGAGATCGGCAGCATCACCGCAAAGCCGATCGCCGCGACCCCGACATAGGCCCACAGCAGCCAGCGCGGCAGACCGTCTCGTCGCAGCGCATAGACCAGCGCAAGCGACGCCACGGTTGCGGCCGGCAGATAATAGTAGATGAAGCCCAGCGTGCGCGGCAGCAAGGCCCAGGCAAGCCAGCAGCCGAAATAGAACGCCGCGATCAGGAACGCATCCCAGCGGCGCGCGACGATGAAATCGCGCAGCACGATCGCGAGCGCGGGCAGCGCCGCCCACAGCACCAGCGGATTACCGAGGAAGACGATCGCGGAGACATTGTCTTCCGCCGTCTTGTCGAACAGGAACCACACCGGGCGCGCGAGCAGCGGCCAGGATGGCCACGCGCTCATATAGGTGTGGCCGGCGATCGCGGTGGTGGTGTTGTCGGCAAAGATCCGGCGCTGTGCCTCGATCAGATCCGGCAGCGACGCTCCGTAGAGCGGCACGAACGCGGCAAGATATGTCAGCGCCGGCAGCACGGCGAAACAGAGCGCGACATGCTGCACTCGAAAATCGGGCCAGAGATCGGGCCGATACCAGTCGCCCGGCCTCGCGTCCGCAAACAGTGTGTGCCAGCCCTGCATCAGGCGGATCACCGCAACGATGACGATGCAGATGGCGAGCGGAAACAGGCCGCTCCATTTGCAAGCCGCAGCGAGGCCAGACAAAACGCCCGCGAGCGCGAACAGCGCATGCGGTCGCTCTCTTCGAAAGCCGTGCATGAAAGTGGCAATCGCGAGCACGCCCAATCCGAGCGCGAAAATGTCGAGCATGGCGATGCGCGCCTGCACGTAAAGCATCTGGTTGAAGCCGGCGATCGACGCGGCGGCGATCGCGGGCCCTTGCGCGGAGAACAGCGCCAGCCCGCACAGATAGATCGCGACGATCGCGAGCGCGCCGAACAAGGTCGACGGATAGCGCCAGCCCACCGCATTGTCACCGAAGGCTGCGATCGATGCCGCGATCAGCTCCTTGGCCAGCGGCGGATGCATCGGGTTGAGCATCGGTTGCGACATCGAGGGTGCCAGCATCTGCTGCGCCGCGGGCACGTAATGCACCTCGTCGAAGACGAACTTCTCCGGCGCCGTCAGGCCGATCAGCAGCGCAAGATGCGCGACCAGGAAAATCGCGACAGCGATCACTGCGCTCCGCGACACCTTTGGAGTCACCGGCAATTCAAGTGGCTGCTGTGGGGCTATCTTGCGTGGCAAATCTGCTTCACCGCGGAGAAAAACAAAGACGGCACTTTTCATTGAACGCATTCTACCGCAACTGTCACTAAGCATAACGCACGTCCCGCGCCGCTTGTGATAATTTCGCCACATCAGAAGCGCGCGCGATCCGGTACGATCAGGGACATATCGATCGGTTGCGAAATGAATTTGCGTTTCTTGTTTTTCCCCGCACTGCTGTCGGCCGGATTGTGCGCGGCGCCTTGCGCGCAGGCGCAGACGCGCGTCGGTGAAGCCGTCGTGATCCAGAACGACGTGGTGCGCGTGGCCGCGAGCACGACGCCGATCAATGTCGGCGACAGCATGTTGCGCGACGAGACCGTGCGCACCGGGGCCGACAGCGCCGCGCGCTTCGTCATGGCCGACAGCACCAACCTGTCGCTCGGTCCCAGCGCGACGCTGAAGCTCGACCGCACCGTCTTCAACGACGAGCACAGCTATCGCGACGTCGCGATCCGCATGACTACCGGCGCGTTCCGCTTCGTCACCGGACATTCGGAGAAGACCGCCTACAAGATCACGACACCGCTTGCGACCATCGGCGTGCGCGGCACCACGCTCGACATCCTGTCCCAGCGCGGCCGCTCCGTCGTGGTGCTTCAGGACGGCGCGGCCAGCGTCTGCGCGACGAGCTCCCAGTGCGTGCAGCTCACCCAGCCCGGCGACACCGCAATCATCACCTCGGCCAGCGGCAAGGTCAGCATCACCAAGACCAACACGCCGCCCTGGACCTTTGCCGCCAACTGCGCCGCAAGCGCCGGGCTGTGCTCGGTCAACCAATATGCGGACGCCTCGCCGACCATCACGCCTGCCGTCCACGACGACGGCATGCTGTGCGGGCGGTGATGATGGCGAGACTCAACGTCAGGCGTTTCGTCCTCGCCGCCGCGCTGAGTGCAACCGCTGCGTTTGCGTTCTTCGCGTTCAATGCGCGACCGGCGGCAGCGCAGGCGGCTTGCGAGTCCGAATGCGGCGGTGGGCCGACGCCCTCACCGTCACCGACCTATTCACCATCGCCGACGCCGACACCCACACCGGTCCCCTCCCCTTCGCCGAGCCCCTATCCGTCGTCCTCGCCGAGCCCGTATCCACCGCCTCCACCGTCGGGCCCGACCGGCGCGGATTCCAGCGGCAATTCGATCGGCGGCCTCGCCAACCAGCGCTTCAACCAGATGATCACCAACCGGGTGCTCGGCACGGTGCTGCTCGGCGTCAACGAGCAGGTCAATTGCAGCGACTGCATCAGCGCATTCGGCTCGGCCGGCTCGTTCTCGGCCGGCATCCACGGCCGCAAGGAGCTGACCAACAACCTGTCGCTGCTCGCCGGCATCGCCTACACGCAATATAACGAGGGCGGCTACAACATCACCAGCGCGCCGATCGGCGCCTTCGCGCTGCGCTATGACTTCACCGACTGGGGCTCGTCGCGTCCATTCTTCGACGTCGGGACCATCCTGACGCCGTGGGAGAAGGCGCGCTACACCCGCAGCTACAATACCAGCCTCGGGCCGGTGAGCGTCACGGGCTCGACCAACGCGTCGAACTACGCCGTCTATGGCCGCGCCGGCTGGATGAGCCGCGTGTCCCCGCGCGACGAAGTCGCGGCCTCGATCGAAGTCTGGCAGCTCTGGCAGCGCGTCTCCGGCTATTCGGACAGCGCGGTCGCGTTCAATCCGTTCGACGCCACCATTGCGACCGGCACCGACCGTACCAGCCTGGTCAAGATCGGCGGCCAGTGGACGCATCTCTTCGGCAGCAACATCGAGACCAACGTCAATGGCGGCTGGGTGCAGTCGTTCGCAAGTCGCAGCGGCATCGTCGCCACCGTGACCGGCGACGGCGTGGTGGTGCCGACCATGGGCAACCAGGGCTGGTTCGAATATGGCGGCCGCCTCGGCTTCCGCGTGCAAAAAGGCTGGATCGTGGACCTGTTCGCCAACGGCACGCTGGGTCCGCAGCCGGTGGGGAACACCATCCACGGCGGCGTGGGGCTAAGGATCAACTATTAGCCGCGGCGGCGAGGCACGGTCTCGTAGGATGGGCAAAGCGGAGCGTGCCCACCAACTCTCTCGATCGTGGATGGACGGTGGGCACGGCGCTGACGCACCTTTGCCCACCCTACGGCATCACCATCCGCCCCGCATCACGCCGCCGACTTGCCCTCGAACGCGCGCCGCAGCACAGCCACATCCAGCTTCACCATCTTCATCATGGCCTGCATCGCGCGCGCGGCTGCGACCTTGTCGGGGCTCGACAGGAATTCGAACATCACTTTCGGCACGATTTGCCAGGCCACGCCCCAGCGATCCCTGAGCCAGCCGCACTGCTCTTCCTTGCCGCCATGAGCCAGGAACGCGTTCCAGACGCTGTCGACCTGGGCCTGATCGTCGCAATGGATCATCAGCGACAGCGCGTGGGTGTATTCCATCTTCATGCCGCCGTTGAGCGCGACCAGGGGCTGTCCGGCCACCGTGAACTCGACGACGAGCACGGAGCCCTGCTTGCCGGACGGGTTGTCCGAAACGTTGCGCTGAACGTGCGTGATCTCCGAGTTCGGAACGAGCGAGACGTAGAACTTCGCGGCTTCCTCGGCATCGCCGTTGAACCACATGCAGGGCACGAGCTTGGACATCGTGGATGCTCCTCTTCAGTTTCGCAATGTCGGGGCTTCGATCAGGCGCTCGCCATGTCGGACTGCGCGGCGAAGGCCGCGAGATCCATCCAGTTGACGCCCCACATATGACCGTCCGGATCCTCGAAGCTGCGGCCATACATGAAGCTGTATTCGTCCTTCGGGCCGGGATCGGCCACCCCGCCCGCGGCCTCGGCTCTGCCGACGATGTCGTCGACCTCGTTGCGGCTATCCGCGGACAGGCAGAACAACACCTGGTTCGAGGTCCTGGCATCCGAGATCGGCTTCGGCGTGAACTGGCGGAATTTGTCGTGGGTCAGGAGCATGGCGAAGATGGTCTCGGAGAAGACCATGCAGCTCGCCGTATCGTCGCAGAACTGCGGGTTCCTGACCGCACCGACCGCTTCATAAAACGCGGTGGCGCGCTTGAGGTCGGTCACCGGCAGATTGACGAAAATCATCCTGGGCATCGGAAGCTCCTTGGTCGGGTTCTGCCCAAGGACGGATGGCCCGACGGCCATCCGACATCGCTTCCGGATATTTTTTAAGGCTTGCTCTTTAGGCTTCCTCTGAAGGCTTGGCCTGCGTGGTTCTGTCGCACAAAAGCGCGCAGGCTTGCAGAGCCTTACTTCTTCTCGCCGGGATCCCGATGGATCGGATCGACCCACAGCACGGTCTCGGGCTTCTCGACCGGCTCGATGTCGAGATTGATCGCGACCGCCTCCCCGTCGCTGCGCACCAGCACGCATTCCAGCACCTCGTCCGGGCTGGCGTTGATCTCCTGATGCGGCACGTAGGGCGGGACGAAAATGAAATCGCCGGGGCCGGCCTCCGCGGTGAATTGCAGGCTCTCGCCCCAGCGCATCCGCGCCTTGCCCTTCACCACATAGATGACGCTTTCGAGATGGCCGTGGTGATGTGCGCCGGTCTTGGCATCGGGCTTGATGCTGACCGTACCCGCCCACAATTTCTGCGCGCCGACGCGTGCAAAGTTGATCGCGGCCGCGCGATCCATTCCCGCCGTCGACGGCACGTTGGTATCGAGCTGGTTGCCGGGAATGACGCGCACGCCGTCATGTTTCCAGCGATCGTCGTGATCGTGGTCATGGTGGGAATGCGAATGGTCATGGCCGGTCATGGGACTTGCTTTCTGTTGGTTCCGTGCGGGCGAAACTAACCAAAGCCGCGATATCAAGCCATAGCAAAATCGGAACCCTCATAGCCAACAGGCGTTGTTGTTCCGAGCAAGCGAGAAGGAGAGTTTCATGGGTAGCACGGCCGACAAGATCAAGGGCACCGCCAACGAAGCGATGGGCAAGGCCAAGCAGGGCATCGGTGAAGCCACCGGGTCCGATCGACTCCAGGGCGAAGGCGTGGTTCAGGAAGTAAAGGGCAAGGGCCAGAAGGCCATGGGTGACGCCAAGGATGCCGCGCAGGAAGCGGCAGATCGCGCTGCAGCCGCCGCGAAGCGCGCGGCGGAGTAGCGCACGTCGGATTGAAAGAGAAAAGACCGGCCGCGAGGCCGGTCTTTTTGTTTTGCGTCGGCTCGCTCCGTCATGGCCATCCACGTCCTTAGCCACGAAAGAAAGAACGTGGATCCCGGGACAAGCCCAGGCATGACGACGTGAGGGCGCGCGGTCACTTCACCGCGAGCAATTCGACGTCGAACATCAGCGTCGCGTTCGGCGGGATCACGCCACCGGCTCCGCGGGCGCCATAGCCGAGCTGCGGCGGAATGATCAGCGTGCGCTTGCCGCCGACCTTCATGGTGGCAACCCCCTCGTCCCAGCCGGCGATGACGCGGCCCTTGCCGATCGGGAATTCGAACGGCTCGTTGCGATCGACCGACGAGTCGAATTTCTTGCCCTTCTGACCGTTCTCATAGAGCCAGCCGGTGTAGTGCATCACGCAGATCTGGCCGGGCTTGGGCGAAGCGCCGGTGCCGACGACACTGTCGATAGTCTGCAAGCCTGAAGCTGTGGTCATGGTCTTTCCTGCGGTCTGGGCCGAGGCCGTGGTGGAAACGAAATGCGACACGCCGGCGATCACCGTGATCGCGAGTGCCGACATCAGTGTGAGGAGCACGCGCCGTAAACGCTGCATAAGAGACCTTCCGTTTGAGGCGGAAGGTGTCTAGCGCAACGACGACGCCGTTTCCACCCCTCACGCCTCGATATTTTCGAGCCGCACCGGCAGCTTGCGGATACGCTGGCCGGTGGCGTGATAAATCGCATTGCAGATCGCGGCGTTGGTGCCGACATTGGCGAGCTCGCCGAGCCCCTTCGCGCCGGCCGGGTTGATGTGATCGTCCTGCTCGGAGAGCAGGATCACCTCGACGCCTGCTACGTCGGCATTCACGGGCACGAGATAGTCGGCAAGATTGTCGTTGACGTAGCGCGCATTGCGCTGGTCGATCTCGGTGGCCTCCAGCAGCGCCGAGGACATGCCCCAGATCAGGCCGCCCATGAGCTGGCTGCGCGCCGTGCGCGGATTCATGATGCGGCCCGCCGCAAAGGCGCCAACCAGCCGGGGGCAGCGGATTTCATGCGTGAAGCGGTTGATGCGGACTTCGACGAACTCGGCACCGAAAGCGTAGGCGATCTTGTCTTTCATGGCGTGGCCGCCGACGATCCGCGCGTGCCCGCTGTGCATGGCCTTGAAGGAGTCCAGCGGCGCGCCTTCCGGCTTCCACTCGCCATATTCCTCGACGACGCCGGCACCGAGCGCGTCAAAGGCCTTCTCGATATCGAGGGGACGATCGCTCTTCGCCGCCTGCGTGCTCGGCGCCTGGCTGAGTCCGACGGTCTCCTTCGCCTTGTCGGTGAGGCTGTCGCTCGGCATCACCGCCTTGAACAGCCTTTGGCGAATCTGATCGCACACCATCATCACCGCCGAGCACGTGCTGGCGGTCGAGTTCGAGCCGCCGGCAACCGGCGCCGGCGGCAGCTCGCTGTCGCCCAGGAAGACCGCGACTTTGTCGAGCGGCACGCCGAGCCGCTCGGCCGCGGTCTGGGCAATGACCGTATAGGCGCCGGTGCCGATCTCGTGGCCGGCGATCTCGACCCGGGTACGGCCGTCGCGCTGGAGACGCACGCGCGCGGCGGACGGCGCCATCTGCGTCGGATAGCAGGTGGCGGCGCAGCCATAGCCGATCAGCCAGTCGCCATCCGACATCGATTTCGGCTGCGGCGAGCGCTGCGACCAGCCGAACGCCTTGGCGGCCTCGTCGAAGCACGCCATCAATGACCGCGACGTATAGGGCTTGCCGCCGATCGGCTCAACGGTGGTGTCGTTGATGCGACGGAGCTCGACCGGATCCATGTTCAGTTTCACCGCGAGCTCGTCCATCGCGCTCTCCAGCGCGAACAGATACGGCACCTCCGGCGGTGAGCGCATGAAGCCCGGCGTGTTGCGGTCGGCGCGCACGATCGAGACCAGACTGGCGACGTTCGGACAAGCATAGAGCCGCGTCGTGGTCTTGGTGCCGCCGACACAATAGGCATCGGGGCGCGAGGAAACCTCAGCGCCCTCGTGCCTCAAGGCCACCAGCTTGCCGTCGCGGCTTGCGCCAAGCCTGATCTCATGGCGCGTCTCGGCGCGGTGGGTCGTGATGGTGAAACCCTGGTCGCGGGTCGGCACCAGCTTGATCGGCCGGTTCAGGCGTTTGGCAATGCCGGCGATGATGGCTGTGCGGGGCGTCATCGAACCGCGCGAACCAAAGCCGCCACCGACATAGGGATTGACCACGCGAACCTTGTCGGCGTCGATGCCGAGCTGCTCGGCCACGCCGTTCTTCAGGCCATAGACATACTGGCTGCCCTCATAGATGACGAGATTGTCGCCCATCCAGGCGCAGCTCGTCGTGAACAGCTCCATCGGGTTATGGTGCTGGGGCGGCGTGTCATAGGAGGCGGTGAGCTTGACCTCGGCCTCGTCGAACGCCCTGGCGAAGTCGCCAACCTGCGGGTCTTCCTTGAATTGCGCGTTCTGTCCCTTTGCCGCAGCCGTGGTCGTCCCCGGCGAGCCGAAGCTCGCGCTCGGCGCTACGGCCGTGTAGCTGACCTTGACCCGATTGGCGGCCTCGCGCGCGGCCTCGTAGCTCTCCGCGATAACGACGGCGATGATCTGGCCGTCATGGGCGATGTCGGCCGATTTCAGCGGCTGGATCGTGGTTCCGGCATAGCCGCCATTGCTGAACAGTTTCGACTCCTTCAGCTTCGGCGCGTTCTCATGCGTGACGATGTCGATCACGCCGCGGACCGCCCTGGCATCGTCGAGATCGAAGCTGTCGACGCGCCCCTTGGCGATCGCGCTGGTGACCAGGAACGCATGGGCCGGATTGTCCAGCGGCATGTCGGACGCGTAGGTCGCCCGGCCCGTGACCTTTGAGGCCGCGTCATAGCGCGGCACGGGCTGGCCCATATTTGCCTTCGGCTCGGGAGCAGCAGCGGTCATGATCGGATCTCCATCGTTACGGCCTGCTGGAGCGCGCGCATCACCACGCGCTTGCCGAGCGCGATCTTGAAGCCGTTGTGCTGGCGCCCTTTGGCGTCCGCGAAGGCGGCATCGGCGACACGTTGCGCCAGGCCGTCATCGAATTTCTGTCCCTTCAGCAGCGCCTCGGCCTCGCGCGCACGCCAGGGCACGGTGGCGACACCGCCGAGCGCGACGCGCGCGTCCCTGATGGTGCCACCCTGCACATCGAGCGCCACCGCGGCCGACGACAACGCGAATTCGTAGGATTGCCGGTCGCGCGCCTTGAGATATACCGAGCGCGGCCATTGGCCGGGAACGGAGAAGGCGGAGATCAGCTCACCGGGCTGAAGCATGGTCTCGATGTCCGGCGTGTTGCCGGGCGTCTTATGAAGCTGCGCGAACGGCATGCTGCGCGTACCGGCCTTGCCGGTGATCTCAACCATGGCATCGAGCGCGACCAGGGCCTGCGCGAAATCGCCGGGATAGGTCGCAACGCACTGATCGGAAGTGCCGAGCACCGCATGCATGCGATTGACACCGTCCATCGCGGCGCAGCCGGAGCCCGGGTTGCGCTTGTTGCAGTTCTCATAGGAGACATCGCGGAAATAGCTGCAACGCGTCCGCTGCATCACGTTGCCGGCGAGTGTCGCCATGTTGCGGAGCTGGGCGCTGGCGGCAAGCTTCAGGGAATTCGCGATCACCGGATAGTTGCGCTCGATCTCGGCATGCGCAGCTACGTCGGACATCTTCGCGAGTGCGCCGAGCCGCAAGGCTTCGCTGCCGGGCTCGATCGCCGACCAGCCCTGCGCAAGCGAATTGATGTCGACGATCGCGGCAGGCCGCATCACGTCCAGCTTCATCAGGTCGATCAGCGTGGTGCCGCCCGCGAGCGGCTGCGCTGCAGCCTTCGTCAGCGGATTGCTCGCAGCCGCGGCGGCGCTCAGCGCCCGCACGGCCATGTCCGGGTCTGATGCCCTCTGATACGAAAACGGTCGCATGCGCCTAGCCTTTCATGATCTCGGGCGCGGCCTGCTTCACGGCGGCGACGATGTTGGGATAGGCGGCGCAGCGGCAGATGTTGCCGCTCATATATTCACGGATATCGGCATCGCTCCCCGCATGCCCCTCCTTGACGCAGGCCAAGGCGGACATGATCTGGCCCGGCGTGCAGTAGCCGCATTGAAACGCGTCGTTGTCGATGAAGGCCTGCTGCATCGGATGCAGGCGATCGTTGGTGGCGAGCCCCTCGATTGTCGTGATCTCCTGTCCCTCGGCCGCGAGTGCGAGCGTCAGGCAGGAGACCACCCGCCGATCGTCGATCAGCACCGTGCAAGCGCCGCACTGGCCGTGGTCGCAGCCCTTCTTGCTGCCGGTCAGCTTGAGATGTTCGCGCAAGGCGTCGAGGACCGTCGTGCGGGCGTCGAGTTGAAGGCGCTTGTCCTTGCCGTTCACCCGCAGCGTGACGTCGACGGGGAGTGCTGGATCCTGCGCGGCTGGCGCTTTTGCATCCTGCGCGACTGCGCGCGCCGTCAGCGGAACGAGCGCACTGCCGGCGACGCCAGCCACGAAGGCGCGCCGATCGAATCCAGATCGTCGGGAACTTGAATTTTCGGACATGGACGGCCTCCGCCGCTTCAAAACGCAGCGCACGCCTGCACCGCTCACCGCCCACCAACTTGGGGGCATGAGCTCTGTTCCGAACGGGAAAGGGCGGCACAGCCAATGCCGCGCCGCCCTTCGTCAACTTTTCCTGATGTTCGCGCTAGGAACCTTGCGCCCGCGCCGACCGATCAATAACCCAGCGCGCAGCCGTCCTTGCGCGGATCGGAACCGCCGGTAAGCGTGCCCTTGTCCCAATCGATCCAGATCGCCTGGGCGCCGCCGAGCGGGCCGACCACACTGGTGGTCTTGTGGCCAAGCTTCTTCAGCCCTTCGACGATATCGGCGGGCACGCTGTCCTCGAGCTGGTACTGGCCCTCGTAGTGCAGGCCACGCGGCATGTCGATCGCTTCCTGCACGTCGCAGCCATAGTCGAGGATGTTGGTCACCACGTGGGTCTGCCCGACCGGCTGATACTGCCCGCCCATCACCGCGAACGGCATCACGGAGCGGCCGCCCTTGGTGAGAAGGCTCGGCATGATCGTGTGCAGCGGACGCTTGCCGCCGGCGATGCAATTGGGATGGCCGGGCTGGATGCGGAAGCCGCCGGCGCGGTTCTGGAACAGCACGCCGGTCTTGTTCGAGACGATGGCCGAGCCGAAGGAATGCGCGATCGAATTGATGAACGAGCAGACGTTGCGATCCTTGTCCACGACCGTGATGTAGATGGTCGAGGGATTCATCGGCGGCGCGACGTTCGGCAGGTCGAGCATGCCGTCCATGCGGATCTTGCTGATGTATTCGTCGGCAAAGCCCTTCGCGAGCATTTCGGCGACGTCGATCTTCATATGCTCGGGGTCGGCGACATGCATCTCGCGATTCATGTAGGCGATGCGCGCGGCCTCGGCCTCGAGATGGAAGCGCTCGATGCTGAGCGGCGCGTACTTGGTCAGGTCGAACCGCGACAGAATGTTGAGCATCAAGAGCGCGGTGACGCCCGGGCCGTTCGGCGGGCACTGCCAGACGTCGTAACCCTTGTAATTCGTGCCGATCGGCGTTGTCGTCTCGGTGGTGTGGGCGGCGAAATCGTCGAGCGTGTGCAGGCCGCCGATGCCGCGCAGGGTCTCGACCATGTCCTCCGCGATCGCGCCCTTGTAGAAGGCGTCGCGGCCGTCCTTGGCAATCGCGCGCAGCGTCTTGCCGAGCTCTGCCTGGCGGATGACGTCGCCGGCGACAGGCGGCTTGCCGCCCGGCAGCAGGTAACGCACGGTGTTGGTGCCGCCCTTCAGCTTCTCGAACTGGTTCTTCCAGTCAAAGGCGATGCGGGGCGCGACGACGTAGCCTTCCTCAGCCGCCTTGATCGCGGGCTGGAGCAGCCGGTCGAAGCCGAACTTGCCGTGATCGCGCAGCACGGTTGCGAAGGCATCGATCACGCCCGGGATCGAGACCGCATGCGCCGAGGTCAGCGGCACGGAATTGATCTTGCGCTCGAGATACCAGTCGGCGTTCGCCGCCTTCGGGGCCCGGCCGGAGCCGTTATAGGCGATGATCTTGCCCTCGCCCCGCGGCTGGATCAGCGCAAAGCAGTCGCCGCCGATGCCGGTCGATTGCGGCTCGATCACGCCGAGCAGCGCCGAACCCGCCACCGCCGCGTCCACCGCCGTGCCGCCTTCGCGCAGCACCTCGATCGCGGCGAGCGACGCCTGCGGATGCGAGGTCGCCACCATCGCGTTGGTGGCGTGGACCGTGGACCTGCCGGGGAAATGGAAGTTTCTCATCGAATTCTTGCTCTCTTGGGCCTCTGGCGCGGATGGCGCGCCGTCGCGGAAAAACCGGGCCTACATGACACATTCCGGCCCACCGGGGCAATGCTGGCATACCAGCGAAATGGCTGCCATCCGCTGGGCGTATAGGGCTT
Source organism: Bradyrhizobium liaoningense (assembly GCF_018130785.1). Lineage (GTDB taxonomy): Bacteria > Pseudomonadota > Alphaproteobacteria > Rhizobiales > Xanthobacteraceae > Bradyrhizobium > Bradyrhizobium liaoningense_A. The sequence continues at coordinate 74,148 of NZ_JAFCJT010000020.1, read as the reverse complement.
TTGCCGTCCGGGGCCATGCGGGTTTTCTGGGCGGCGGCCGCCTGCTAAACGAGCCGCCATGATCCACAAGGTCGCCGCCTTCTACCAATTCGCCGCCCTGCCCGATTACCGCGAGCTGTGCGAGCCGCTGCGCGCGTTCTGCGCAGGCCTCGCGCTCAAGGGCAGCGTGCTGCTCGCCCGGGAAGGTATCAACGGCACGATTGCGGGTGCGCCCGAGGCAATCGACGCCCTCGTCCACGAGCTCGCCCACGGCGCCCTCTTCGGCGGCCGGCTGAACAATCTCGAATTGAAGTTCTCGACCGCGGAGGCAATGCCGTTCGGCCGGCTCAAGGTGCGGCTGAAGAAGGAGATCGTCACGCTCGGCGACGAGGCCGCCGATCCGACGCGGCAGGTCGGCACTTACGTCGAAGCCGCCGAATGGAACGCGCTGATCACCGCGTCTGACACGCTGGTGCTCGACACCCGCAACGCCTTCGAGGTGGCGATGGGCACGTTCGAGGGCGCGGTCGATCCCGGCATCAGGAGCTTTGGCCAGTTCAAGGATTTTGCCGCCGAGCAACTCGATCCTGCGAAGCACCGCAGGATCGCGATGTTCTGCACCGGCGGCATCCGCTGCGAGAAGGCGAGCGCGCATCTGCTCGCGCGCGGCTTTGCCGAGGTCTATCACCTCAAGGGCGGTATTCTCAAATATCTGGAAGAGGTGCCGGAGGCGCAGAGCCGCTGGCGCGGCGAGTGCTTCGTGTTCGACGAGCGCGTCGCGCTCGGCCACGGCTTGCGCGAACGGGGCCTACGCGAACAAGAATTGGGGCACGACCGTGACGAATGAGGTCAAGACATTGGGCGAGCGTATCGACACGCTGGAGATGCGCATCGCATATCAGGACGATACGATCGAGACGCTGAACCAGACCATCACCGCGCAGTGGAAGCAGATCGACGCGCTGACGCGGAAGATCGCAGAGCTCGGCGAGCGGCTGCAGGAAGCCGAAACGAATGCGCCGGGCGCGACCAATGAGCGCCCGCCGCATTATTGAGCGATACTACTCGCCAACCGCCTTGGGCAGCAGGCTCGCCACCTCGACCGACATCATCAGGCGGTCCCGCCCACCTTCCTTCGCCGCATAGAGCGCCTGATCGGCAGCCTCGACGAGCGAGCCCACCCCGGCGCTGCGTTCCAGCGCCGGCCGGCAGACCGCGCCGCCGAGCGAAGCGGTGACGCGGCCCGACGCGTGATTGCTGCTGTGGACGAGGCTCGCCTCGCGGATTGCGCGGCGGATTCGCTCGCCGATCCGGGCGCAGCCGGTGGCATCGGTGTTCGGCAGCAGCATGGCGAACTCCTCGCCGCCGTAGCGTGCAGCCAGATCACCGGCGCGCTGCATCTCGGCCGCGATGACCTTCGCCACCACGCGCAGACAGGCATCGCCTGCTGGGTGGCCATATTCGTCGTTGTAGGCCTTGAAGTGGTCGACGTCGATCATCAGCAAAGCGAGGCTGGAGCGGTCGCGATAGGCGCGCGCCCATTCCTCCTTCAATCGTTCGTCGAAGCGGCGGCGGTTGGCGAGCCCGGTGAGGCTGTCCTCGATCGCGAGCGTCTCGAGCCTGGTCTCCAGCTTCTTCTGCTCGGTGATGTCGCGCGAGATCGCAACCACCCCGTCGACGTTGCCGTTTTCCTGACGCGTCACCCGCATGGTCGATTCGAGCCAGACTTCGGTATTCGTGCGGTGCGTGTTACGATAGGTGATGCGCGCTTCATCCTTCTCGCCGCGCTTCAGGGCATCGACGATGGCCTGAACCTGCGGGCGATCCTCCGCATGAATGCCTGCGAGCGCGGGGGTTCCGATCAGTTGATTGGCGCGCCAGCCGACGACGCGGACCGACGACGGAGAAACATAGCGCAGCTTCTCATCCAGCCCGATACGCGTGACCATGTCGCTGGAGCCTTCGGCGAGCAGGCGGAAATGCGCTTCCTTCTCGACCAGGGCTGCAGCCATGCGCTGGCCGCGCTGCAACTGCCGCACCAGCACCGCGCCGATCACCCCGATCAGCATGACCAGCGCGAGGACGTAGAGCATGCGGGAAATCGCGGCTGCGCGCCAGGGTGCCAGCAGCTCGGCCCTGTCGACGGTGGCGAGCAAGACCAGCGGATAGCGGCTGCTGCGCTTGAAGAAACTGACGCGTTCGGCGCCATCCAGCGGCGATTTGAAGTGATAGGCGCCGGCCGATTTTTGCAGGTTGGCGTCGCGGAACATCGGGGTGTCAGCGACGCTGCGGCCGACGAATTTGTCGTTGCCGGGGTTGCGCGCGATGATCAGGCCGTCGGCATACATCAGCGCAACGGAGCTGTTACGGCCGATCTCGAATTGCTCGTAGAAGTGTGAAAGATATTTCGAGCTGATGGCCGCGAGCACGACGCCGCCAAAGCTGCCGTCCGGCTTGTTGAAGCGGCGCGACAAAGTGACCACCCATTCGCCGTCGAGCAGGCTCTTAACGGGGCGGCCGACATAGGGCTCGCGCTTCGGTGAAAGCTGGTGATGACGGAAGAACGCGTCGTCGCTGAGCGTCGAACTGATGGTGCCGGGCGAGGTCAGCCAATTGCCCTGGTCGTCGATGATGGCAAGGCTGTGCACGCGCTCCATCGCCTTCTTGCGCGCCTCCAGGAGCGTGCGCAGCTTGGCGATCGTGGCGGGATCGGTGCCGTCCATCTCCAGCCGGCTGACGACGCCGACGACGCCGGAATCCAGCAGGTCGAGGCTGTCCTCCGCGTGCTGGGTCAGCGAGCGGGCGACGTTCGCCATCTCGGTCTCGGCGCCCTTGAGCACGGCATCGCGGGCGGCCCATTCACGCCAGCCGCTGACGCCGAGGATGGTCGCACAAGTGAGCACGACGAACGCCGCCGCCCGCAACGACAGGCGGCTCCATCCGGCTCTTTGTGAGGCGAGGTTCATGCGGCAGAAATCTCCGATCGCCGGAAATTCCACCGCTTCTGTTATTGAACCCTGAAACGCTTGCCGACATTCGCAGCGTTATGCGGGTTTTCCCGTACTCCTACGGACTGGAGCGTCGCTGGATCGCTAACAATGCGTTAGCGACCCTATCGGAAACCGGCGACCGGGCCTTGAAGATCGCGCTAGCTGAAGATCGCCTTAACCTTGTCCCACAGCGAGGGATTATCGGCATCCGCATCGGCCTTCGACGGCGTTGGCTGCGCGGCGCTCACGGGATCTGAGGCCGGGAAGGTGTCTTTCAGACCGGCGTCGAGCTTGCTGTGGCGATCGGCGGCGAGCGCTTCGCGCGGATCGGCGGCGTGCTTGTCATGCGGCGCGGGATTGAATGTCTCAGCCATGGATATCTCCTCCATTGGCGGGTCAACGCGGCGCATTTGCGCTGGTTCCCCTGTTCCGCTCAGGCCTTGGGCGGTGTATCAGGAACCTCAATTCTGCATCAGGATGTTTCGTGCCCCAGTCTGCGACAAAACCCTTCATCGACGTACTCTCCGGCCAGCGGCAGGCCATCCCACCAGTGTGGATGATGCGGCAGGCCGGCCGCTACCTGCCGGAATATCGCGAGGTGCGCGCCAAGGCGGGTGGCTTCCTCGATCTCTGCTTCAACCCGGAGCTGGCCGCCGAAGTCACGCTGCAACCGATCCGCAGGTTCGGCTTCGATGCGGCGATCATCTTCTCCGACATTCTGGTGATCCCCTACGCGCTCGGCCGCTCGGTGCGCTTCGAGGTCGGTGAGGGTCCGCGGCTCGAACCGCTGGATGATCCCGCGAAGGTCGCGACGCTGGCGCCGCGCGCCGACTTCGACAAGCTCGAGCCGGTGTTCGAGGCGCTGAAGATCGTGCGCGGCGCGCTCGATCCCAAAGTCGCGCTGATCGGCTTCTGCGGCGCGCCGTGGACGGTCGCAACCTACATGGTCGCAGGCCAGGGCACGCCCGACCAGGCGCCGGCGCGGATGATGGCCTACCGGCATCCGGAGGCCTTTGCGAAAATCATCGACGTGCTCGTGGAGAACTCGATCGAATATCTGCTGGCGCAACTCGCGGCCGGCGCCAATGCGTTGCAGATCTTCGACACCTGGGCCGGCGTCCTGCCGCCAGTGGAGTTCGCGCGCTGGTCGGTCGAGCCGACGCGACGCATCGTCGAGGGCGTGCGCGCCAAGGTGCCCGATGCGAAGATCATCGGTTTTCCGCGCGGCGCCGGTGCGCAGCTGCCCGGTTATGTCGAGGCGACCGGCGTCAACGCGGTCAGCATCGACTGGACCGCGGAGCCGGCGTTCATCCGCGAGCGCGTGCAGAGTAAGGTCGCAGTGCAGGGCAATCTCGATCCGCTGGCGCTGATCACGGGCGGTGCCGCGCTCGACCGCGCGGTGGACAACGTGCTGGCGAACTTTGCGCAAGGCCGCTTCATCTTCAATCTCGGCCACGGCATCCAGCCGGAAACGCCGATCGCCCATGTCGAGCAGATGCTGAAGCGCGTGCGGGGGTAAGGCTCCGCGTCGTCATTGCGAGCGCAGCGAAGCAATCCAGAATCTCTCCGCGGTGACAGCCTGGATTGCTTCGCTGCGCTCGCAATGACGGGTGCTGCACGTACTGCGCTCTCAAAATTTAGCGCGGCCGGCTGCGCTCGATGATCTCGGCGGCGCCCTTCGTCAGCAGATCCAGTCCCACCGCACGGCCGAGCTCACGCGGGCGGTTGGCGGGGCCTGCGCGCGAGGCTTCGATGATGGTGTTGCCGGAGAGATCGAGCACGGATGCCGTCAGCGACATCTCATTGCCTGCGATGGTCGAGAAGCCCGCCACCGGCGAATTGCAGTGGCCGTTGAGCACCCACAACACTTCGCGCTCGGCATCGGCACAGGCGTGCGCAGAGGGATCGTCGATCGATGCCAGGATGCGCCTTGTCTGCCAGTCCTGCGCGGCGCATTCGACCGCGACGATGCCCTGCCCTGCCGCAGGCAGCATCTCCGCAGCGGTGAATTCGTAGGCGATGCGGCTGGAGAGACCCACGCGATCGAGGCCCGAGCGGGCCATGATCAGCGCATCGGCGGGCCCCACCGCGCCGCCATCCGGCAACTTCTGCATCTCGCCATTGTCGAGTTTTCGCACGCGCGTGTCGGCGGCGCCGCGGAAGTGAATGACCTCGATCTCCGGAAACAACCGCCGCGCATAGGCTGCGCGGCGCACGGCGTTGGTGCCAATTTTAAAACCCTTGCCGCGGGAGTGGCGCAGCGCCTCCAACGTCACACCGTCGCGCAGCACCAGCGCATCGCCGGGCGGATCGCGCGACAGCGTGGCGCCGATGACGAGGCCGGGCGTGTCCTCGTTGCCCGGCATGTCCTTCAGCGAATGCATCGCGGCCTGCAATTCGCCCGACAGCACGGCAGCGCGGATCTGTGCCACGAAGGCGCCACCCTTGCCGCCATGGGGCAACAGCTTGCTGGTTTGGTCGAGATCGCCGGTGGTGTCGAACTTGACGATCTCGACATCGAGGTCGGGCATGGCGGCGGTCAGGCGGCGCGCGATCTCTTCCGTCTGGGCCAGCGCCATCGCGCTCTTGCGTGTGCCGATCTTGAATCGCGTAACCAAGTCCAAACCCTCTCAAGACGCGTAGTTTTGTTTGAGCATGATCTTGTCGGAAAACCGGTCCCCACTTTTCCGGATCATGCTTTAGCGCGCATCCTCCAATATCATGTCGGAGGCCTTTTCGGCGATCATGATGATCGGCGCGTTGGTATTCCCCGACACGAGGTCCGGCATGATCGAACCGTCGACGATGCGAAGGCCTTCGAGCCCCCTCACCTTCAGCCGCTGGTCCACCACCGCGAGCGCGTCATTGCCCATACGACAGGTCGAGGTCGGATGGTAGATGGTGCTGCCGCGCTCGCGGCAATAATCGAGCAATTCGGCATCCGTGGATACCTTCGCCCCGGGATCGTACTCGTTGACCACGAACGGCTTCAGCGCCGGCGCATTCAATATCCTGCGCAGGATCTTCAGACCTTCGACGTTGGTGGTGCGGTCGGTCTCGGTCGACATGTAGTTGATGCGGATCTCCGGCGGCACGGTCGGGTCCGCGCTCCTGATGCGCAAGGTGCCGCGGCTTTCAGGGCGGAGCTGGCACACCGACGCCGTGAAACCGGAAAAATCATGCAGCCTCTCGCCCATCTTGTCGGTCGAGAACGGCAGGAAATGCACCTGGATGTCGGGCGACGCGAGCCGCGGACTGGTCTTGAAGAACGCGCCCGCCGTGCCGGCCGCGATCGTCAGCCAGCCTTTCCGGAACAGCGCATAACGCGCGCCGGCGAGCGTACGGCGGAGCGGATGATTGACGGTGTCGTTGAGCGTGATCTTCTGCGAGCAGCACATCACGATGCGGACCTGCATGTGGTCCTGAAGATCGTGCCCGACGCCTTGCGCATCCAGCACGACATCGATGCCGTGCTTGCGCAGCAGATCGGCGGGTCCGACGCCCGAGAGCTGGAGCAACTGCGGCGAGTTGTAGGCACCGCTCGACAGCACGATCTCTCTGCGTGCCCGCGCGCGGCGCAACTGCGCGCCTTGCCGGTATTCGACGCCAACGGCGCGGCGGCCCTCGAACAGCACGCGCTGGCCGAGCGCCTCGGTCTCGACCTTGAGATTGCCGCGCGTCTTCGCGGGGCCGAGATAGGCCACCGACGTCGAGGCGCGGCGGCCGTTGCGCGTCGTCGTCTGGAACAGGCCGACGCCTTCCTGCGTGGCGCCGTTGAAATCGGGGTTGTAGGGCAGACCGGTCTCGACCGCGGCGTCGATGAACGCCTTCGACAGCGGATCGGTCACGACCATGTTGGACACCGGCAGCGGGCCGCCGCTGCCGTGATATTGATCGGCGCCGCGCGCCTGGTTCTCGGCCTTCTTGAAATAGGGCAGCACGTCGTCATAGCCCCAGCCGGCGTTGCCGTGCTGACGCCAGCGATCATAGTCCTCGTGCTGGCCGCGAACATAGAGCAGGCCGTTGATCGAACTCGATCCGCCCAGCGTCTTGCCGCGCGGCTGGAAAACCTGGCGCCCCTTCAGTTCGGGCTCCGGCTCGGTCTGGTACATCCAGTTGACGGTCTTCTCCTTGAACAGCTTTCCGTAGCCGAGCGGCACGTGGATCCAGATGTTGGAATCCTTCGGACCGGCCTCGAGCAGCAGCACGCTGTGCTTGCCATTCGCCGACAACCTGTTGGCGAGCACGCAGCCGGCGGAGCCGGCGCCGACGATGATGTAGTCGAACTCGGGATCGGACGGCGTGAGGGAGGAAGTTGCGTTCATGCGCTACTGTTCTTCTTGTTGGTGTGGGCGTTTCCAGTTGCGTGATTAGCATAATCATGCCCGCAGACGCAGCGCCTCGACCAGCGACTTGAACGCACGGGCATATTCCGCGCCCGCCCTTGCGATATCCGCGCGCCCGGCGCAGGCGACCGCGGCCTCCGTGACCGCACCGAGCAGCAGCCGCGCCAGCGGCTCGACCGGTTGCCGCGCGATCAGGCCGGCCTCCATCGCCGCCGCGATCGCGCGCGGCAGCTTGCCGCCGAAGTGCTTCGCGTCGATCTCGCGCCAGCGTTCCCAGCCGAGCACGGCCGGGCCGTCGCGCAAAATGATCTGGCCGGTAGGGCCGTTGGCGGTTGCCGCGAAGTAATGCTGCGTGCCGGCAACCATCGCGGCGAGCACATCCTTCTCGGCGCGCGCGGCGCTGTCGATCTCCACGACGAGGTCGCGCGAGACGAGGTCGAACACCGCTTCGAACACCGCCTCCTTGGTCTTGAAGTGATGATAGACCGCGCCCTTGGCGATGCCGGCGCCCTCCGCGATCTCGTCCATGGTGGTGGCGGCAAAGCCCTGCGTCCCGAAGAGGCGGCGCGCCGCGGTCAGGATCGCTTCCGTCGTCGCCGCCCGCCGCTCCGCCTGCTTCGCCATGGGTCTCGTCTAGTCCAATTCGTCGCAGGCTACCAGTTGACTTTTCGACTGTCGGTCGGTATTTACCGACTATCAGTCGGTTTTAATCGCGAGGTGATCCATGCCAAGCCGTGATGTCGTTGAAGCCTTTGCCAAGCGGCTGGAGAACGGGGAGTTTGTCGAAGCGATCGAGCAGTACTACACGCCCGACGCCGCGACCTATGAGAACAACGCCGCCCCGACGGTCGGCCGCGACAAGCTCGTCGCCAAGGAGCGCGGCGTGCTGGCGGCCTCCAGGGAGGTCAAGGCGATGCGCGTCGGGCCGAGCCTGATCGAGGGCGATCACGTCGCGACCCGCTGGAGCTTCAGCTTCACCAATGCCGAAGGGGTCATCCGAACGCTGGATGAGATCGCGTGGCAGACCTGGCGGGGCGATCAGCTGATTGAGGAGCGGTTCTATTATGATCCGAAGCAACTCGGGCGGTGACCGCGCCGAACACCGGTGTCATCGCCCGTCTTGCCGTCTTCGCTAAAGCTTCGCCGGCCGCGTCCCCTTGCGGGCCCGGCGAAGCCTTGGCGGAGCCGGGTCGCGGCGCATGACAGCGGGAACATTTCTTCCTTCCGTTACAACCGTAACGCGGGGCGCCGCATTTGTATCGATTTGTTATCGATACCCTCGCTTGAACACGCAGAAGTGGCCACGGCGATCGTGGGCTGCGGAGATAATTCATATTTCGTCAAAGGTTTGCAGCGAATCCTCCTGATCGAGGCGGACAAACGCCCCATGCTGCTAGGCCCTGGAATGCGGACTCAAATGACCAGCTATTTCGCGCGGCTGTTCGCCGGCGATCTGTCGGCCTTTGGCGGTCCTGCAACCGACGAAGCCGTCGCCGGACATATCCGCGCCGATCAGATGTCACTGGTGCTCGGCTATTCCGTCGGCATCATGCTTGCCAATGCCTGCAACGCAGCCGTGCTCGCCATCGCACTCTGGCATTCGCCGGACTGGAAGTTTGCACTGGCCTGGGCCGCGATCGTGGCCGGCGCCGCGATTGCATTCGGCCTGCAATCCCACGCCTCGCGCCGGATCACAAAGCCGCAATTCGTTTCGCGCCGGGCGATGCATCGGCTGGTGCGCAACGCCTTCGTGCTCGGCGTTGCCTGGGGCATCGTCCCGGTTGCCTTCTTCGCCAATGCCGCGACCGGCGGCCAGCTCGTCATCACCTGCCTTTGCTCGGGAATGCTGGCCGGCGGCGCGCTGGCCTTCGCCACGATCCCGATTGCGGCCATCGCCTTCACGAGCCCCATCTTCGTCGGCATCGCCATCTGCCTCGGTCGCGACGGCGATCCCGCCTATGTGCTGATGGCCATCCTGGTGGTGGTTTACGGCAGCGTGCTGCTGCGCGCGGTGTTCGTCAATTCATTCGCGTTCGCGCGGCGCGTGATCCGGCAGATCGAGGCCGAGCGCACGGTGCGGCAGGATCCCCTCACGCTGTTGCCCAACCGCTTCGCCTTCAACGAGACGCTCGAAGCCGCGCTGCGGCGGATGGCCCTGTCCGGCGAGGAATTCGCGGTGCTCCTGCTCGACCTCGACCGCTTCAAGGAGGTCAACGACAAGTTCGGCCACCCCGCCGGCGACGAATTCCTGGTCCAGATCGCAAGCCGGCTGCAACGCTGCACGCGCGCCGCCGAGCACGCCGCGCGAATTGGCGGCGACGAGTTCGCGCTGGTGATGGCCAATCTGGCGCGGCCGGAGGATGCGCTCGAGATCGCCGAGCGCTTCGTCGCGGCCTTCGACGAACCGTTCCAGATCGAGGGCCGCCAGATCGTCGGCGCGACCAGCGTCGGCATCGTGCTGGCGCCGCGCGACGGCACCACGCAGCTCGACATCATGAAGAACGCCGACGCCGCGCTGTATCGCGCCAAGAAGGCTGGCCCCGGCACGGTCTGCTTCTTCGAGGAAGCCGACGACAGGGTGTCACGCGATCGCAAGGCGCTGCAAGCGGACCTCGAAGGCGCCATCGCCAGGGACGAGCTGTTCCTGGTGTTCCAGCCGTTCCTCGATCTCGGCGAGAACCGCATCACCGGCTTCGAGGCGCTGCTGCGCTGGCAGCATCCCCGGCGCGGACTGGTGCCGCCGAGCGAATTCATCCCGATCGCCGAGGAGACCGGGCTGATCCACGAGATCGGCGAATGGGTGATCCGGCGCGCCTGCACGACGCTTTCGGACTGGCCGGAGGACATCAGGGTCGCCGTGAACTTCTCCGCCGCGCAGTTTCACAGCACCGGCATCCTCCAGACCATCGTGCAGGCGCTCGCGGACGCGAAGGTCGCCCCGCACCGGCTCGAGATCGAGATCACGGAATCGATGCTGCTGTCGAAATACGGCTCCGCGGCGTCAATCCTGAACGCGCTGCTCGAGCTCGGCATTACGGTGGCGCTGGACGATTTCGGCACCGGCTTTTCCTCGCTGACCTATCTGCGCAAGCTGCCGTTCAGCCGTATCAAGATCGACCAGTCCTTCATCCGCGACATGCTGGTGCAGCCCGACTGCGCCGCAATCGTGAAATCTGTGATCTCGCTGGCGCGCGACCTGCGCATCGGCGTGGTTGCCGAAGGCGTCGAAACCGTCGACCAGCTCGAATTTCTGCGCCAGTTCGGTTGCGACGAAGCGCAGGGCTATCTGATCAGCCGGCCGGTGTCGGCCGATGGCGTTCTGGCACTGCTGAACACGAAGAAGCTGCGGGCGACCTACGCGGCGTAAGGCAATACTCGCAAATGTGAGGGGGTCCGCTTCCAGCGGTGAAGCAGACTCGCGCAAGGCAGGATTTCCTCAAGCCGCCCTTTGCAAATGATCATTGCCGGGCAGGTTCTGCGTCCCGCGCCAGTCTTCGCGGCCATGGGTCTGCCTCCCTGACCTAAGGCTGCCCGCCTTTTTGAGAGCGCTTTTCCGAGTGTTTCGGCGCGCTACCACTCTAAGGACGGCTTGCCGTGTCGGCCCCATTAAGCAACACTTGCCGCATTTCAGAGTAGATATTTTCAAGGGGCATCATCATGCCTGAGATATTGGAAGTCGTATTGTGGTGTGCCGCGCTTGCGACATGGTTGATGCTTCTCTTCGCCCTCGTGAGCAAGACCCTGAAACAGCACTCGAAGAGCATCCGCCGCGCGATAGAGGAAGCTTTCAAGCCCGACTTGAAGTGATGCCGGCTACGATGCTCGATCGAAACTGAACCGGCCCGCCCCGGTGACGAAGATCAACATCGCGCCTCCCATGATCGAGACATTCTTCAAGAAGTGGTTGTATTGACCGATCTGCTGCGCACCCGCGGGATACTCCCAATAGCGGTGCGCAATGGCCGTTGCCGCCAATACGAACATAAACGTCAGGATTGCGCAGTAGCGCGTACCGACGCCCAATATCAAACCAACGGATATCAATACTTCCAGCACGATGGTCGTCATCGTGAACAGCTCAGGTGCTGGAAGGTTCAGGGACCTGAAATAACCCACAGAGCCGCTGAAGTTGGATATTGCTCCATACGCACTTCCGACGAATACCCACGCGAGGAGAATGCGGCCGATCAAAATCAGCGCGTCAGCTCGCCCTGTGGCGAACGCATCGACTGCCAGCGAGACAGAATTGGATTTCATGGCAGAATCTCCACCCTTGCTGTCAAAGACCGGCTGAACACTTTTATTGCGAGAGCAATCCTATCATGATTGGTGGACCGCACGAAGCGCTCTTGCCGGCCCATTGACGCAGCAACGAAGCCCGCGTGTCACCGCCCTTAGCTGCCTCGCCAGGACGACTGCACCTATCCGCTCCCTAGAGGAGAGCGGATGCGCATGCGCTCAGGCTGATCGCGTTTTTCCGAGTACGCCTTCCAGGCCCGGTCAGACCGCATCCGCCCGCAGCAGCGTGTCCACGGTGATGGTGCCGCGGGCGCGGGAGACGCAGGCGCAGATCTTCTGGTTGCTTTGCTTCTGGTGATCGCTGAAGAAGACATCGCGATGATCGATCTCGCCGTCGACCTCGACCACGTCGATGGCGCACAGGCCGCATTCGCCGCGCTTGCAGTCGTACATCACGTCGTGCCCGCTGGCGTTGAGCACATCAAGCATCGAGCGCTCACGCGGGATTTCAAGCTCGACATCGGTCCCCTTCAGGCGCACGTGAAACGTCTCGGTCGGCAGCGTACCGCTGGAGCCGAAGGTCTCATAGCGGAGATCGGGAAGCGGATGGCCGGCGCCGATCCAGGCGTGGCGCGCGGCATCCAGCATCCGCATCGGGCCGCAGAACAGCGCCAGCGCACCTCGCGGCAATGATTCGAACAGCGCATCGAGGTCGAGCCGCCGGCCCTCGTCGCTCGCGTGAACGACCAGGCGCTCACCGAGCATTCTGGCGAGATCGTCGAGATAGGCGGCATCGGTGCGCGAGCGCACGGCATAATGCAGCGTGACATCAGCGCCGCGACGCGCCAGCGCCTGTGCGGCGCCAAGGATCGGCGTGATACCGATGCCGCCGGCGATCAGGCAATAGTTTTCGCGGGCCCAGTCGACCGCGAGCAGCGAAGCCGGCCGGGTGATGTCGAGCCGGGCGCCCGGCGCGAGCTGCCACATATAGCGCGAGCCGCCGCGGGAATCATCGGCGCGGCGCACCGCGATCCTGAAACCGCGCGAGGACGCCTCGCCGACCAGCGAATAGGATCGCGTCTCCGGCAGGCCGTCGATGGTCACGCTGACATTGATGTGACTACCGACCGGATAGGCTGTGCCGTCGAACTGATCCGGCAGGATCAGGAATTCGCGGATGCCCGGCGCAAGATCGCGCATCGCGACGAGCGTTGCCGGAATCCAGGTTTCGATGAAGCGCATGGCAATTGCCCTAATCGGTTGCGGCCTTGATCAGCGCGAGCGCCGGCAAGAGGTCGAGATGGGTGCGGTTGCGCAACGCAAGCCGCAAGTTTCGCACCGCGAGGCGCGCGTGCTCGCGCATGATCGCTTCGGCGCGGGCGCCTTCGCGGTTCTCGATGGCGTCGATCACGACGCGATGGTGCTCCTGCCCGATGATCAGAATCTGCTGCGCCTCGGGCAGCGCCGATTGCGCCATCACGAAGCCGCTTGGCGAGGCGAACGGCAGCGCCGAAGCGCGGTCGATCTGCCGGATCAGCGGCGGGCTGCGCGACAATTCGGTGAGCAGTGCGTGGAAGCGTGCGTTCAGCGTGACATAGGAGGAGAAGGCATCGACCGAGATCGGCACCTGGCGCAAGAGCTCGTCGATCGCAGCGAGACATTCCTTGAGCGGCTCGAGCTCGCGCGCGGAAACACCGCGCTCGGCGGCGAAGCGCGCGGCGAGCCCTTCGAGCGTGCCGCGCAGCTCGATGGAATCGGAGATGTCGCGTTCGGAAAACGCCTTCACCATGAAGCCGCCGGAGGGAATCGCCTCCAGCAGGCCCTCCTCCTCCAGCCGCACCAGCGCCATGCGCACCGGGGTGCGCGAGGCGCCGGTCGTCTCCACCGCCTGGAGCTCGGAGATGCGCTCGCCGGGCCGTAAGCTACCCGACAGGATCTGGTCGCGCAGCGCGAGCTGCGCCTTCACGGTCTGCGAGACGGAGCGGTCGACCTCTCGCTCGGGCGCTGCTTTCACCTGGCCTACTCCGCGGCCTGAAGCTGCTGCGGCGCGCTTTCCTTCGCCACCATCCTGTCGATCAGCTTGCGCGTCCACATCGCACCGGCGTCGATGTTGAGGTTGTAGAAGATACGATCGGGGTTCTCGTCCATCGCGCGCTGCTGCGCCTCGAGGATCAGCTCGTCCTCGTGGAAGATGCCGGAGACGCCCTCGCGGATCTCGGTGGTGATGCGCTGCTCGCCGATCTGATAATTGCGGACGAACGCCCAGAAATAGTGGCAGGTCTTCTCGGTCTCCGGCGTGATGGTGTTGAGCACGAAACCGTTGACGCCCTGCGAGCGGTCGCCTTCCGGCGCGCCGGTGCCTGCCGGCGCCACGCCGACATCGATCGCGATCGTGCACGGGGCTTCGAAGCGGATGATCTGCCAGCGGTCGACGAGCCCGGACTTGCCGAGCTGCTTGGCCCAGAACGGCGGTGCCTCGATGCCGCGCATCCAGCGCGTCACCGTCACCGTCTTCTCGCCATGGGTGACGTCGAACGGCGCCTCGGCGACCGCATCGTTGCCGATGGAGGAGCCGTGCACGAAGGTCTCGTGGGTGAGGTCCATGAGATTGTCGAGCACGAGGCGGTAGTCGCAATTGACGTGGATGGTCTTGCCATCGCCGGCCCAGGCCGGGTCGTGATTCCAGTGCATGTCAGGGACGAGTGCGGGATCGGCGAGCGCAGGATCGCCCATCCAGAGCCAGATGTAGCGATGACGCTCGACCACGGGATAGGAACGGACGCAGGCCGACGGATTGATGGTCTCCTGCGACGGCATGAACGTGCAGCGGCCCTGCGAATTGTATTTCAGGCCGTGATAGCCGCAGACGACGGTGTCGCCTTCGAGCCGGCCCTTCGACAGCGGCACCAGACGGTGCCAGCAGGCATCCTCCAGCGCAGCCACCGAACCGTCGGCCTTGCGGTACATCACGACATGCTTGCCGCAGATCGTCCGCGGCAACAGCGCCGGCTTGACGTCGGCGTCCCAGGCGGCCGCGTACCAGGCGTTCATGGGGAAGGGTTTTGTCACCGGTCTCACTCCCAAGGCTTATGAATACGTTATGTATACAATAGCGGAGGGATAGAATCGTTCAAGCCCATAAAATGGCCTACTATAATACCTACTTGCGTGATGATGTATACAAAAATGCCAAATCTGATTTCTGCGATGACTGCATCGGCGCCCTCGTACCCTCCCCTGGAGAGGGAGGGTCGCTACGCATGAAGCGCAGCGCAATGCGTAGCGGGGTGGGGTGACCTCTCTACACGGGCAGTGCCCGAGAGGAGAGATAACCCCACCCCGCTCACGCTTCGCGCGATCGATCCTCCCCCTCCAGGGGAGGGTAAGAGCGCCGCCGCGTTGGCAGCTAGGCCCCAAACACCTTCGAAAGCCCCGCCTGGGCTTCCTGCTGAATCCGCTTCAGGTGCTCGGTGCTGCGGAAGCTTTCCGCGTAGATCTTGTAGACGTCCTCGGTGCCGGACGGCCTTGCCGCGAACCAGCCGAAATCGGTCTCGACCTTGATGCCGCCGAAAGGCTGGCCATTGCCGGGCGCCTTGCTCAGGGTGGCGCGGACGGGATCGCCGGCGAGATCCTTCAGGCCGAGCTGCTCGGGCGTGACGGATTTCAGAATGTTCTTCTGCGGCGTCGTGGCGGCGACGTCGATGCGCGCATAGTGGGGCACGCCGAGCTCGGCGGTGAGATCGCCAAACAGCTGGCTGGGATCGCGGCCGGTCTTGGCCATGATCTCGGCTGCGAGCAGGCCGAGGATGATGCCGTCCTTGTCGGTGGTCCACACCGTGCCGTCGCGGCGCAGGAACGAGGCCCCTGCACTCTCCTCGCCGCCGAAGCCGAAGCTGCCGCCGACAAGCCCGTCGACGAACCATTTGAAGCCGACCGGCGTCTCGACCAGCCTGCGGCCGAGCTTCTTGGCGACGCGGTCGATGATCGAGCTCGACACCACGGTCTTGCCGATCGCGGCATCCTTGCCCCAGTTCGGGCGGTGCGCGAACAGATAGGCGATCGCGGTCGCCAGGTAGTGGTTCGGATTCATCAGGCCGCCGGTGCGCGTCACGATGCCGTGGCGATCGGCGTCGGTATCGTTGGCAAACGCAACGTCGAAGCGGTCGCGCATCGCGATCAGGCTCGCCATCGCGTAAGGCGAGGAACAATCCATGCGGATCTTGCCGTCCCAGTCGACGGTCATGAAGCGGAAGGTCGGGTCGATCGCCTCGTTCACGACGGTGGCCTTCAGGCCGTAGCGCTCGATGATCGGATGCCAGTAATGCACGGCGGCGCCGCCGAGCGGATCGATCCCGATATTGATGCCGGCGGATTTGACGAGATCGAGATCGACGACATTGCCGAGATCGGCGACGTAGGGCGAGATGAAGTCGTAGGCGTGTACGTTCGCGGATTTGCGCGCCTTGGCATAGTCGATGCGCTTCACGCCCTTCAGGCCGTCGGCGAGATAGGCATTGGCGCGCTTCTCGACCACGGAGGTCGCGTCGGTGTCGGCCGGCCCGCCATGCGGCGGATTGTATTTGTAGCCGCCGTCCTCGGGGGGATTGTGCGAGGGCGTGACGACGACGCCGTCGGCAAGGCCGCTCGTGCGGCCCTTGTTGTAGGTCAGGATCGCGTGCGAGATGACAGGCGTCGGCGTGTAGCCGCCGTCCTTGTCGATCATGATGTCGACGCCGTTGGCGGCGAACACCTCGACGGCGCTGACCAGCGCCGGTTCGGCCAGCGCATGGGTGTCGATGCCGATGAAGAGCGGGCCGGTCAGGCCCTTTTCTCTCCTGTAGTCACAAATGGCCTGCGTGGTCGCGAGGATATGGCCCTCGTTGAAGCTGTTCTTGAACGACGTGCCGCGATGGCCGGAGGTTCCGAACGCCACCCGCTGCGCGGGATCGCCGACATCGGGCTTGCCGGCGAAATAGGCCGTCACCAGCCGCGGAACGTTGGTGAGCGCGTCCGGCGAGGCCAGCTTGCCCGCCGCGGGATGAACATCAGCCACTGAAATATCCTCGTCCTGTCGTGCAGAGTTTGTGGAATACCATAGCATCGGCCGGCCCCGCGCCAAGGGCACAACACGCGCGGTGGGCTGGCCGTTCCTGAGATCATGCTATGGTCCTTCAGATCGGGGCTTTTTCGAGTCGGGGCATGACGCGGTTTCACAGGCTCTTGGTTCTTCTGATGGCCTGGCTTGCAACGGCTGGCATCGTGCCCGATGCGATGGCCGCGGAGTTCTACACGGAAGACCTGCGCATTCCGATGACGGAGGCCGGGCCGCAGGGGCTGGAGGCCTTTCTGGTCCGGCCGGACGGTACGAAGCGCTATCCGCTCGCGCTACTCAGCCACGGTTCGCCGCGCAAGTTCGACGACCGCGCGACCATGTCCGCGCATAAATATTACGGCATCGCACTCGAATACGCCCGGCGCGGTTTTGCCGCCCTGATCGTGATGCGGCGCGGCTACGGCACCTCGCCCGGCGGACGCGTCGACAGCGTCGGCGGTTGCGCGAATGCCGCCTATCTGCCGGCGGCGGCGGTTGCTGTCGCGGATTTGCGCGCGGCGATCGACGCGATGGGGCGCAGGGCCGACGTCACGACATCGGGCATGATCGCGGCCGGCCATTCGGCCGGCGGGCTCGCCACCGTCGCGCTGACCGCGCAGGCGCCGGCCGGTCTCGTTGCCGCGATCAGCTTTGCCGGCGGCCGCGGCTCGCGGGATGACGACGACGTCTGCAACGAGGATGGGCTGGTGCAGGCCTTCGCCACGTTCGGCAAGACCTCGCGCGTGCCGATGCTGTGGGTCTATGCGAGCAACGATTCCTTCTTCGGTCCCGATCTTGCGCGCCGCCTCCATGACGGGTTTCGCAAAAATGGCGGTAACGCGAAGTTCATCGCGGCGCCGCCCTATGGCGACGATGGCCATTATCTCCATTCGGTGGTGGGCCGTCCGCAATGGACGCCGTATCTCGACGCCTTCCTGCGCGAGCGCGGGCTCGGCCACGACATCCTCGGCCCACCGGATCCGCTGCCGCCGCCGGGCCAGCTCAACGAGGCCGCGCGCGCCGAATTCTCGCGCTATCTCGCCAGCACGATGCCGCACAAGGCTTTTGCGGTGTCGCCGAACGGCGGCTACGGCTGGCGCTCGGGCCGCACGACGGCCGACGACGCCCAACGCGATTCGCTTAGCGCCTGCATGAAATGGTCGCCGACCTGCACGCTCTATGCTATCGACGACAAGCTCGCCGGGGCGACGCGACAGACCTCCACGGACCAGAGCTCTCGCGCGCGATAGGCGCGAGCGCGATCTTTCAGTGGATAGAGCTAGAGCCGCTCGCTGAGCGCCAGCTTGTAGCCGACGCCGGTGACGGTCGCGATCACCGGCGTGCCGCTGCCGACGAGCTTGCGGCGCAGCCGGGCCACCAGCGCATCGACGGTGCGGATATCGACCTCGGCCTGGCGGTTGCTGACGACCTCGATCAGATAGTCGCGGCTGAGCGGCCTGCCGTCGGCGCCGACCAGCGCCGCGAGCAGGTCGAACTCGGCGCGCGTCAATGCCACCGGCTTGCCGTCGCTGCCGAGCAGCTCGCGCCGGGTCAGATCGATGATCCAGTCGCCGAACGCGATCGAATTGTGGCTGCGCGCCGCCTTGCGGTCGATCGAGCGCCGCCGCAGCACGCTGCGCGCGCGCGCGAGCAGGTCGCGCAGATTGATCGGCTTGGTCACGTAATGGTCGCCGGCGATCTCGAGGCCGAGGATGCGATCGACGTCGGTGTCGCGGCGCGTCACGAAGATGATGCCCGCGTTGCTGGTCGCCTGGATCTCCTTGGCGAGCTCGAAGCCGTCGCCGTCAGGCAACTGCACGTCGAGGAAGACGAGATCGGTGCGCGAGCGCAGCGCCTGGCGGCATTCCGCACAGGAGCCGGCGCCGACCACGTCGAAATTGTTCTCGTTGAAATAGCCGACCAGCATCGTTCGCGTTACGGGATCGTCTTCGACGACGATCAGCCGCTCGCGTCCGGCAGGCCTTAATTCCTGTCGTGCGGAATCAACCACGTTGTTGGATGTCCTGTGTGCTGGCGGCCCGGCCTGAAAATTCAAGTCGTCGCGCAGCGCACTGTCCTGTGAACGAACATTCACGACTTATTCGAGCCCCCGAGATTGCCTGCCGGAATACTAGGCGTGTTGTGATGCCCGAACAATATTGGTCATGGTATTGGCGCATTAAGTATGAATTGGCCCACAATTCTCATCGCGCGCATCATCGTGCCCTTAGGCCACCTCGCCGCCGCCAATCCCGCACATTCGACACCGGACTCAACCGCCGGGTAACGTAAAGAATGCGTTCGGCTTCGGAAAAGCCGGCCGCGCCCCTATGGTCCCCGCTTGCAGATGCGTAACACGGAGCAGGCGTGATGCAGGGGCAGGCCCGGTTGGCTGCCGGACGAACCGGCGAGGGCGTAACGCCTCTCAGTCGCTCGCATACGCTCGACTTGCTGCGCGGCCTCGCCATCGTCGGCGTGATGGCGATCCACGTTTCACAGTCTTTTCCTTCAAATATCCGCGCCGTCGACTTCGCCTTCATGTGCGGCTGGGCCGGCGTCAATGTGTTCTACTTCGTCAGCGCCATGACGATGTGCCTGATGTGGACGCAGCGCACCGAAACCGACCCGACGCGCAAATTCTACATCCGGCGTTTCCTGCGCATCGCGCCGCTGTTCTGGCTCGCGATCCCGATTTACCTCGTCGTCAACGGCACGGGTCCCAGCTACAACGCACCCAACGGCATCGGGCCGCTCCAGGTGATCCTGACCGCGACGTTCCTGCACGGCTTCTGGCCGGACAGCGTCAACAGCGTCGTGCCGGGCGACTGGTCGATCGCGGCGGAGATGATTTTCTATCTCGTCTTTCCGCTTCTGATCACGACATTCGGATCGCGCCGCCGTCTTTATCTCGCACTCGCGATCGTGCTGCATCTCGTCAATGTCTGCCTGTTCAAGCCGTGGGCCTTCGCGCTGTTCTCGGCCTATTACGGACCCGGCCACGAGGCCTTCGTCTGGAATGCGCTGCACATCAGCTTCCTGAACCAGTTGCCGGTCTTCCTCGTGGGATGCGCGCTGTTCTTCTCGCTGCGCGACGGCTTTACGAAGTCGGACGCAGCGATCTTCGCCGTCTTCATCGCGCTGTCCTTCATCGCCGATCGCGCGACCGGCTCGCACGAGTTCAACTATCTGATGATCAACCTTGTGCTCGGCGCGCTGGTTGCAGGCTGCATCCGGCTCGCGATCCGTTGCTGGCCGATCGAGGCGCTCGGCCGCAATTCCTATTCGATGTACCTGTCGCATTTCGCGGTGATCTACGGCCTGCGCCAGATCTGGCCGCTTACGGACGGATTGCTCTCGCTGCTGATCGCCTATGCCGTCACTGCCGCGCTCAGCTATCTCGTCGCGCGCGCGACCTGGCATCTGGTCGAGCGGCGCGCGCAGGATCTCGCGCATCGCCTGACCTCCCCGGCCTCTAGCCGCTCGACGATCCGGCCGAACATCGCAGCTACTGCGACCGGCATGCGCTGACCGCAGGTCTGACGCGTCTTGCCTCGCCGCCAGCATCGAATCTAGTCTTCGACCGGCTTCACACCGGAGTAGGCGCCATGGAGGTCATACTGCTCGGCACCGGCGGCCCGCGCCCGGATCCGCGCCGCATGGCGACGACCACGCTGATCAGGCTCGGCGAGGAGAATATCCTGTTCGACGCCGGCCGCGGCGTCATGGTGCAGCTCCACAAGGCCGGCGTGCCGCTCGGCGCCATCAACATGGTGTTTCTCACCCATCACCACTTCGACCACATCGGCGACCTCTACGACGTGATGCTGAATTCGTGGATGCATGGGCGCAAGGATGATCTGCGCATCTACGGTCCGCCCGATACCGAACGGCTCGTCAACACGCTGATCACACAGGTCTACGACAAGGATATCGCCTGGCGCGATCAGGGTGAGCCGACTTTCGGCGGCTGGACGCCGGTCGTCGCAACCGACATCATTCCCGGCCCCGTCCTCGACAACGGTCGCTGGAAGATCAGCGCCGAGCTCGTCTCGCATGGCGACGGCCTCGACATGTCGCCGGCGTTTCTCGCGCGGTGGATGTGTCTCGGCTTCCGCTTCGAAGCCGAAGGCAAGGTCGTTGCGATCTCCGGCGACACGGTCCCCTGCCCCGGTCTCGAGCGGCTGGCACAGGGAGCCGACCTGCTGGTCCAGTGCTGCTTTCTCGCAACGCCGGAGATCAACAACGACCACTTCCGCCGGCTCGCGAAATACACGCTCGCCTGCGGCGATACGGTCGGCAAGATCGCGGCCAAGGCCGGTGTCAAGAAGCTCGCGCTGACCCATCACCGGCCGCGCACCGACGATACCATGCTGAATGCACTTCTCGCGGACGTCCGCCGAGACTACGCAGGTCCTGTCGTGCTCGGTGAGGACCTCACGCGGATCGAGGTCTGAGAGCTCCAGTTACGCGAAGGCCGGCTTCAGGACAATCCGACCTCGATCCGATACGACAATCGCTCTTCTGCTCCAGGTGCGATGTGCATCAGGCCCGGCTTGTCGCTGAACTCGCCGTCGAAGCCGGCGGGACTGGCATAGCCGCGCCACGGTTCGATGCAGAGGAACGGCGCGCCCGACGGCTTCGACCAGACGCCGAGCTCGCGAAAGCCGCGCCAGGACATTTCCAACCAGGGCCCGCCCTGCCCCGCGGCATAGCGCAAGGAATTGCTCTCGACCCGGTCGAAGATGATGGCGTCGTCGGCGAACAAGGATTCGGACAAGGACAGCGCCGCGCCCTTGACCGGACTTGGCTCGGCTGCCGCGCGCAGCAAGCCGCCGTCGAGACGGCGGACCGGAGATGGCTCTGCGCCGGCGAAGGTGAGCGCATAGCTCTCCTTCGCTGTTTCCGGTTCAAGCGGCCAGTTGAAAGCGGGATGGCCGCCGAGCGAGGCCGGCAATATCTCGTTGCCGGTGTTGGCGATCGTGAGCGAGAGATCGAGGCCAACGTCATCGAGCGCATAGGCTGCCGTCAGGCGGAACGCGAAAGGATAGAGCGCGCGCGTCGCCGCGCTGTCTTCGAGCACCAGCGTGCAACGGTTCTCCTCACGCGCACGCCACGCAAAGCGGCTGTCGCGCGCAAAGCCGTGCTGGGTCATCCGGTACGTCCTGCCCCGATGCCGCAACTCGTCATTGGCGAGACGCCCGACGATCGGAAACAGCAGCGGCGCGTGGCGCGGCCAGGCCGGCCCCGCCTGCCAAAGGAATTCGGTGCCGCTGCCGTCCTTCAGCGAGCACAGCTCGGCGCCATGCGCCTTGATGGTCGCGGCGAGCCCGCCGCTCCGGATCGTGTGCGTGTCGTCGGTCATGACAATCTCCATGGCGGCAGCCGCGACCGGATCATATCGCAACAGAAACTATTTCGCCCGCCCCGGAATGAGGCGGGCGAAAATCAGTTCCGCAGAGGCTATCAGGCCTGAGACGACCGTCCGATGCTCTCGTAGGTGAAGCCGGCGGCTTGCATCTCTTCGGGGCGGTAGACGTTGCGGAGATCGACGACGACGGGCTGCGTCATGGTCGCCTTCAGCCGGTCGAGATCGAGCGCGCGGAACTGCACCCATTCGGTGACGATGACGAGCGCATCGGCGCCTTGCGCGCAGGAATAGGCGTCCTCGCAATAGGTGATGTTCGGCAGCTCACTCTTGGCCTGCTCCATGCCGACGGGATCGAAGGCCTTGACCGTCGCGCCCATGTCGATCAGGCCAGTGACGAGCGGGATCGACGGCGCATCACGCATGTCGTCGGTATCGGGCTTGAAGGTGAGGCCGAGCACGGCGATGGTCTTGCCGCGCAAGCTACCGCCGAGCGCCTGGCTGACCTTGCGTGCCATCGCGCGCTTGCGGTTCTCGTTGACGGCCAGCACGGATTCGACGATGCGCAAGCTCACGTCATAATCCTGCGCGATCTTGATCAGCGCCTTGGTGTCCTTCGGGAAGCAGGAGCCGCCGAAGCCCGGACCCGCGTGCAGGAACTTGGTGCCGATGCGGTTGTCGAGGCCGATGCCGCGCGCGACCTCCTGCACGTTGGCGCCGGCCTTTTCCGAGAGATCCGCGATCTCGTTGATGAAGGTGATCTTGGTCGCGAGGAACGCGTTCGCGGCGTATTTGATCATCTCGGCGGTGCGGCGCGCCGTGAACATCAGCGGTGCCTGGTTCAGCGACAGCGGGCGATAGATGTCGCCCATCACCTTGCGGCCGCGCTCGTCGGAGGTACCGACGACGACGCGGTCGGGGTACTTGAAGTCGCGGATCGCCGCGCCCTCGCGCAGGAATTCGGGGTTGGAGGCGACGACGACGTCGGCCGCGGGGTTGGTCTCGCGGATGATGCGCTCGACCTCGTCGCCGGTGCCGACCGGGACGGTCGACTTGGTCACGACGACGGTGAAGCCCGACAGCGACTGCGCGATCTCGCGCGCGGCGGCGTAGACATAGGACAGATCAGCGTGACCGTCGCCGCGGCGCGAGGGCGTGCCGACCGCGATGAAGACGGCATCGGCGTCCGCGACCGGCTTCGACAGGTCGGTGGTGAAGTCGAGCCGCTTGGCCTTCACATTGGTCGCGACCAGCTCGTCGAGGCCGGGCTCGTAGATCGGGATCTCGCCGCGATGAAGCGCCGCGATCTTCTTCTCGTCCTTGTCGACGCAGGTGACGTCGTGACCGAAATCCGCAAAGCAGGCCCCGGACACCAGCCCCACATAGCCCGTTCCGATCATCGCGATTCGCATGAAAAACTCTTTCCGTTGAAGACGGATGTTCCACTCGAACACCCTAGACCATTTCTCTATCCGGTCGCACGCCCAACATTAGGGCAGGCTGCTTCGCGAACGAATTAACCTTAGCCGCCGCGCGTGACAGGCGTTGCTGACAACTCCTGAAATACGCGACATGCAATCGTTGCATTCTACGTATGCGACAGATAGGCCGCGTATGCACGCCTCAAGCCGTCCTCGAGCGAGGTCGTGGCGTGCCAGCCGAGCCTGGCGAGACGGCTGACGTCGAGCAGCTTGCGCGGTGTTCCATCGGGACGCGAGGCGTCGAAATCGATTTTGCCGCCGTAACCGACGACGTCTGCCACGACCCGGGCGAACTCGGCGATGGTGATGTCCTCGCCGGTGCCGATGTTGACCAGCTCCGCGCTCGAATAGGTCTTCATCAGATGCACGCAGGCATCCGCCATGTCGTCGACATAGAGGAACTCGCGCCGCGGCGTGCCGCTGCCCCACACCGCGACACTCCTTGCGCCCGAAACCTTCGCCTCGTGGAAGCGGCGGATCAGGGCGGCGACCACGTGGCTCAATTCGGGGTGATAATTGTCGCCGGGACCGTAGAGATTGGTCGGCATCACGCTGATGAAGTCGCTGCCATACTGGCTGCGATAGGCCTCCGCCATCTTGATGCCGGCGATCTTGGCAATCGCATAGGGCTCGTTGGTCGGCTCCAGCGGACCTGTCAGCACCGAATCCTCGCGCAGCGGCTGCGGTGCCAGCTTCGGATAGATGCAGGACGAGCCCAGAAACATCAGCTTTTCGGCGCCGTTGAGATGCGCGGCCTGGATCACGTTCGCGGCGATCGCGATGTTGTCGTAGATGAACTCGGCGCGCAGCGTATCGTTGGCGACGATGCCGCCGACCTTGGCGGCGGCGAGGAAGATCACTTGCGGTCGCGCTTTCGCAAACCAGTCGAACACAGCGGCCTGGTTGCAGAGATCGACCTCGCGCCGGTCGACCGTGACGAGCTGCACGTCCTCCCGCGCCAGCCGGCGCGCAATCGCGCTGCCGACCATGCCGCGGTGGCCGGCGACATAGACGCTCTTGCCCTTCAGCTCAAACGGTGCGTTTGCCACTGCCAGCGTCCCGCTTTGCCTCGGCCAGATCGCTCGCCATCATCTCCTCGACGAGCTGGGCAAAGCTGCGCTTCGGCGTCCAGCCGAGCACCTTTCGCGCCTTGCTGGCGTCGCCGACCAGGAGATCGACCTCGGTCGGACGGAAATAGGTCGGATCGACCCGTACCACGGTCTTGCCGCTCGTCTCGTCAACGCCGGTCTCATCGACGCCCTTGCCGCGCCAGGCGATGCGGCGGCCGACATGGGCGAAGGAGAGCTCGACCATCTCGCGCACCGAGCGCGTCTCGCCGGTGGCGAGCACGAAGTCATCGGGCTTGTCGGCCTGGAGGATCATGTGCATGCCCTCGACATAGTCCTTGGCATGGCCCCAGTCGCGCTTGGCTTCGAGATTGCCGAGATAGAGCGTGTATTCCAGCCCGACCTCGATACGCGACACGCCGCGAGTGATCTTGCGGGTGACAAAGGTCTCGCCGCGGATCGGGCTCTCATGGTTGAACAGGATGCCGTTACTCGCGAACATGCCGTAGGCTTCGCGGTAGTTCACCGTGATCCAGTAGCCGTAGAGCTTTGCAACGCCGTAAGGCGAGCGCGGATAGAACGGCGTGGTCTCCTTCTGCGGGATCTCCTGCACCAGCCCATAGAGCTCGGAGGTCGAGGCCTGGTAGAACCGCGTCTCCTTCTCCATGCCGAGGATGCGGATCGCTTCCAGGAGGCGCAGCACGCCGATGGCGTCGGCATTGGCGGTGTATTCCGGGCTCTCGAAGCTGACGGCGACGTGGCTCTGGGCGGCGAGATTGTAGATCTCGGTCGGCCGGATCTGCTGCACCAGGCGGATCAGGTTGGTCGAATCCGTCATGTCGCCGTAATGCATCAGGAACGGCACGTTGCCGACATGCGGGTCCTGGTAGAGATGATCGACGCGCGCGGTGTTGAACGAGGACGAGCGCCGCTTGATGCCGTGCACGACATAGCCGAGCGACAGCAGATATTCGGCGAGATAGGCGCCGTCCTGGCCGGTCACGCCGGTGATAAGAGCGATCCGCTCAGCCATGGGCCTGCGCCTGGTTCCGGGTCAAAGAGGTTCAGAGGACGGGATACCCACCGTCGCGCCCGCTGACAAGGTCACCGGCGACCAAAAGCGCAAAACCCAGCACAAAAACAGGCGTTCCCGGGCGGGACGCAGGTGCCGCCGCTCGCGGAATCAGACGCCGTGGTACGTCCGATACCAGTCGACGAAGCGGCCGAGGCCATCCGCAATCGAGGTCGAAGGCGAGAAACCGACGTCGCGCTGGAGGGCGGAAATGTCGGCGCGCGTTTCCAGGACGTCGCCGGCCTGCATCGGCAGCAGCTGGCGGATCGCCGGCTTGCCGATGATCTTCTCCAGCGTCTCGACGAACTCCATCAGGTTGACCGACCTGTTGTTGCCGATGTTGTAGACGCGATACGGCGCATAGCTCGACGAATTCTCCGGCTGCTCGGCATTCCACGCGGGATTCGGCGTCGCGGGCCGATCGAGGGTGCGGATCACGCCCTCGACGATGTCGTCGACATAGGTGAAGTCACGCCACATGTCACCATTATTGAAAATCCTGATCGGCTCATTTGCAAAGATCGCGCGCGTGAACAGATAGGCGGCCATGTCGGGCCGGCCCCACGGGCCGTAGACGGTGAAGAAGCGAAGCCCGGTCACCGGCAGCTTGTGAACATGGGCAAACGTATGCGCCATCAGTTCGTTGGCTTTCTTGCTTGCGGCGTAGAGGCTGACCGGATGGTTCACCGAATGCTCGGTCGAATACGGCAAGGTGCGGTTGGCGCCATACACCGAACTCGACGAGGCGTAGACGAGATGCGCCAGACCCCGGCGCCGGCCGGCTTCGAGCATGGTGACAAAGCCGTCACAATTGGCGCGGATGCTGGTGATGGGATCGTCGATCGACGCGCGCACGCCGGGCTGCGCCGCCAGATGCACGACGCGATCGGGCGAGACCTCGTCGAAGACGCGCGTCACGGCGGCGAAATCGGCGAGATCGATCTCGTAGAATTTGAACCCTGGACGGTGCTCGAGCGTTGCGAGACGCGCACGCTTCAGCGCGGGATCGTAATACGGAGTGAATGAATCGATGCCAACGACCTGCTCGCCACGCGCCAACAGCCGTTCACAAACATGCATTCCGATAAAGCCGGCAGCACCGGTAACGATCACTGGCCGCAAAGTTTTCATCTCGTTCATTCCGCGAATGCATTGCCAGACCAGGACATGAGAGGCAAGGTTTGGACAGTCACGACAAACATCAAATCAGTCGGTCCATGTAAGCGCATCGAAATGTGTAGGAAACATGATGGCGTCATGCATCCTCGCATGCTATCCGCCTGCGAGGATGCTCGGACGATAGCGCCACATGTGCTAGACGTCATAGAACGAATATTCGGCGCGAATGCCCAGTCTTGGAGCATTGTTCGCGCAAGAACCCGCAAAGAAAAAGATCGGCTTTGAAACTCTCCATCAACGGCAGGTTCCTGTCACAATCGCTAACGGGCGTGCAGCGCTATGCCGCCGAAATCGTCAAGGCGATGGACCGGTTGCTCGCGAGCGGAGAAGCTCCGCGGCAACTGCTGGATGCAGAGTGGCAAATACTTGCGCCGCCGAATGCGCAGACGCTTCCCGGTCTTCGCCGCATCACCATCAAGCAGATTGGATCATTGCAGGGCCACGCGTGGGACCAGATCGATCTGGCGCGCGCCGCGGCGGGCACCCGTCTCGTCAGCCTTGCCAATTCCGGCCCGGTGCTCCACCGCGAACACCTTGTCGTGATTCATGACGCGCAGGTTTTCCGGCGACCGGACTTCTTCAGCTGGCGCTACCTCGCCTTGCATCGGACGCTCGGCCATCTGCTGGCACGCACGGCAACGATCGCAACAGTTTCAGCGTTTTCACGCAACGAACTTGCCGAGGTGCTGTCGGTGGATCCTGCGTCGATTCCCGTCATTGCGAACAGCGCAGAACATTTCGCGACCGTCGCCCCCGACTTCTCGATCATCGACAGACTGCGTCTTGCGCCCCATCAGTTCTTCCTCTTCGTCGGCTCGATGACGAAGAACAAGAATGTCGATACTGCCATTCGTGCCGCCGAGCGGCTTGGCCGCGCCGACTTTCCGCTGGTCGTGGTCGGAGGCGACAACAGCAAGGTGTTCGGAGGCGCGGCCACGGAATCGAGGGCCGGCGTCGTCATCGCCGGGCGCCTGAAGGACGAGGAGATTGCCGCGCTGTTCTCCCGGGCCGCGGCGTTCGTGTTCCCGAGCCTTTATGAGGGATTCGGCGTGCCTCCCCTGGAGGCGATGTTCTTCGCCTGTCCGGTCATCGCGAGTTCCGCCGATGCCGTGCGCGAGACCTGCGCCGATGCCGCCGTCTATTTCGATCCGCTCAACGCGGACGATCTTTCGACACGGATGCGTGAAAGAATTGAACTCGGCAGGATTTCGCCGGCGGAACAGGAGAAGCAGCGGCAGCGGCTCATGACATATTCCTGGGCCAAGTCCGCCGCAGCGATGCTCGAATTCCTCGCCAAACCGGCATCCCAATCCACATCCGGCCGTGCGAAACAATGACGCGGCCCAATTATTGCTGCTTGGAGGCGTTAGACGTGCGTCTGCAAGATCTGGCGTCTCCAAGATCTGGCGTCTTCAAGACAAGGAAGGAATGACCGTTGTCCAGCGGCCTGAAGATTCTGCATGTCGCCGAAACGGTCCGTGGCGGCATCGCGACCTACCTCAACGAGCTGCATCCGCACCAGAGCGCGAGCTTCGGCCGCGGCAACGTCAACTATGTCGTTCCTTCCGACCATCGCAGCGACCTGGTGAACATCGAGGACGACGCGGTCACCACGTTTCCGCGCGACGGACGCAACGCGCTCGGTCTGTTTCGCATGCTGTTTGCAACCATGCGCGCGGTCCGGCAGCTTCGTCCTGACGTCATCCATCTGCACTCGTCCTTCGCCGGCCTCGTGGTGCGCCCGGTGCTCTGGCTCACCTATCGGCGATCGCGCATCGTCTATTGCCCGCACGGCTGGGCCTTCGGCCGCGAGACCGGCCGCCTCAGCCGCGAGGTCACGAAATTCACCGAGCTCGTGCTGTCGAAATTCACCCATCGCATCGTCTGCATCTCGGAGAGCGAGCAGGCCGACGCCAAGCAGGTCGGAATCGCGGCTAGTCGCCTGGTTCTTGTGCACAACGGGATTTCCAAGCAGCGTCCCGCGCTCGACAAGGGCGCAGCGCCGTGGCGGTCGGAGAAGATCAAGGTCCTCTTCATCGGGCGCCTCGACCGTCAGAAGGGCTACGATCTCCTGATCGAGGCGGCGCGTGCACTCGGAGACAAGCTCGACGTACGCCTCATCGGCGCCTCGGTCGTCAGCAAATTCCGCACAAGCGATCTGCCCGCCAACGTCTCGTTTCTGGGCTGGATGAACCGCAACCAGATCGAGGCCGAGCTCGACCATGCCGACATGGTCGCGATTCCCTCACGCTGGGAGGCGTTTGGCCTTGTCGCCATCGAGGCGATGCGGGCGGCCAAGCCGATCATTGCCTTCCGCATCGGCGCCCTGCCGGAAATCGTCGAAGACAATGCGACCGGCGTGCTGTGCGACGAAGTCTCGGCCGAAAAGCTGGCTGAAGGTTTTCAACGCGCAGTCAGGCTCGATCTGGCTGCGGTCGGCCGTGCCGGATATGAGCGTTTCACCCGCCTCTACGACATCGAGCAGACCCACCGCACCCTCAGTCAGGTCTATGCCGACGTCCTGCATGTGCGGATGAGCGAATCCGGGCAGCAGGCGAAGCTGCAGTCCGATTTCCCGAACAATGTGCGATCGTAGCGACCGGCCGATCAGGCGATCCGGCGGGCATCGTCCTGCGCGAATTCGCCGTCGGTCACGCGGTTGTCGGAGAACGACCACGCAATGGCCGATGCGACGACCAGCGCGCAGGTGAGAAAGCCGGCCGCGAACAGCAATGATCCAGTGTGCAACATCGTCTTCGCCTTCCCTCTTGTTTGACCGACCACTAGCCGGATCAGGATTAGGAAGACCTTACGGACGCCAGCGTGACGCCAGCTTCCAAATCTAAGCGTTAACGGAGGGGGAATCCCGTCGCAGAAACATTGGTCCGATGACCCGGCGAGAACGTCCGCTCGGGCGCATTGCCCGCCGCAGGATGACGAAAACACAACGCAGGATCGCTCACGATCAGATCCCACACCTGAAGTTTATGTCGATATCATCGCGCGACCACGCTGTCGCATCTGCGGTCCATCGCCGCGCGCAGCTCACTGGTTCGATCGCGACCTCAATCGTGACATCGGTCTGACACGTATATGTTCAGTTTGCGAACTGCTCACTAAAGAGGATGTTCCGCACAAACTTTGGACAGCGATTTCGACGTGTATCCACGTTCACAAGTGGCAATAAGGTCACAGCCACAAGTGCTTTACCATAAAGTCGAAGACGTAGCAGTGACTCCGCAGCACGGGATTTGTACGGTGATTCAGATTTTAGATGAGTACGAAGGGAATGGCGGTGGCTAAGACCGAACGTTTGAATTTTGATTTCGGGATTAGCCGAATCCTGGCCGTTGCTGCGATCAGCGTCTCCTTGACGGGTTGCGGTAGCTTCATTCCGTTAGACTCTCCTGATGCCGCCTCAACGCAAACAAATGCAGCGCTGATCACCGAGCCGAGTGCGCCGCTCGCCTATGCCCTGATGCCGGTCAATCCGGCGATCCTCCAGGCGACCAACGCGTTCACGGACTCCGCCGGAATGGTGTTCTCCCGCCTCCCCGGCGGCAATTATCGCGACGTCACGATCGGCATCGGCGACATCGTCACCGTGACCGTGTACGAAGCGCAGGCAGGTGGCCTGTTCATTCCGCGCGAGGCGGGCGTGCGACCGGGCAACTTCGTGGACATTCCGCGACAGCAGGTCGACCAGTCCGGCAACATCAACATCCCCTACGCCGGATCGATCAAGGTCGCTGGGCTGACGCCGCGCGCCGTCTCGAACATCATCCGCGAGCGCCTCAAGGACCGCGCCATCGACCCGCAGGCCGTCGTGAGCGTGGCGGAACAGCGCGGCAACCAGATCAGCGTGCTTGGCGAAGTCAACTCGCCGCTCCGCTTCCCGATCGATCCGGGCGGGATTCGTCTGATGGGCGCGATCGCACGCGCCGGCGGCCCGAAATATCCGTCCTACGAGAGCACGATCACGATCAAGCGCGACGGCCGCACCTACAGCGAGACGATGTCCTCGGTCGTGCACAACCCCAACGAGGACGCGCTGCTCGCTCCGGGCGATGTCGTCTTCCTGACCCGCATTCCGCGCGTCTATATG
The DNA here is from genome assembly GCF_018130785.1 of Bradyrhizobium liaoningense. GTDB lineage: Bacteria > Pseudomonadota > Alphaproteobacteria > Rhizobiales > Xanthobacteraceae > Bradyrhizobium > Bradyrhizobium liaoningense_A. Next base: position 43,233 of record NZ_JAFCJT010000020.1, on the reverse strand, counting down.
GTGTTCGGTTCGACGCCGTCTCCGGGATCGATCGGCGGCACCAACAACCGTCGTTTCTCGTTTGAGAACGACAACATGTCGCTGGCTGAAGCCATCGCGAAGGCAGGCGGTCTCGACGGCGCCCGTGCGGACTCCAAGTCGATCTACGTCTACCGTTTCGAGCCCAAGCCGCTGCTGGAGAGGATCGGCATCGCCGTATCCCAGTTCCCGACCAAGTCGGTCCCTGCCGTCTACAAGTTCGACATGAGCAAGCCGGACGGCTGGTTCCAGGCGGATACTTTCAGGATGCGCGATCACGACGTGATCTCGGTAGCGGAATCGCCGTCGATCGAATTCATCAAGCTCATGAACCCGCTGAACGCGGCAACCACCAACGCGGACAACATCAGCTCGGTGGTCGTGAACTCCAAATAGCCCAACTCAGCGCGCTCAATGACGAGCGCGCAGACAAGGCGGCCCCACCCCATTGGGGCCACAGAAGAGTATTAGCCTTGTCGGGTTGACGCGAGCAGGAGTGGACACGAGCGTGACCGAGCAAAACAGGAAACGCGCACTGCGTCGTTTCCGGATGCTGATGAGCGGGCTCTGCGTCGCTGCCGGCCTCTCATATCCTGCCAACGCACAGAACGCGCAGCCGCTCGATCAGCGCTTCCTGCTGGGCGTCGGCACGCACCAGGGCCTCGGCGGCGTCACCAGCGCCCGCGGCTATGTGCCCGCGACCGCTATCAAGCAGATGAAGGAGCTGGGGGTCACCTCGTTCCGCGACGACTTCCCCTGGTCGGATTTCGAGCTGCCCGGCAAGCGACTGGGCTTCAATGCCCTGAACGGCCGCCTCGAGACCCAGATCAGGACCGGCGGCGGAATCCCGCTGCTCATTCTCGGGGCCGGCCATCACCTCGTCCCGAACTCCGATCCGCCGACGACCGACGAAGCGCGCCAGAGATTCGTCACCTATGCCGCGGCAGCCGCGCAAGCGGTCGCATCACGGCAACCGATCTTCGAGTTGTGGAATGAGTACAATCTCAGGGCGCGCGCAGAGCCGCTCTTCACCGTTGACAATTATGTGACGCTCGCCCGAGCGGTGCAGCCCGCAGTCAAGCAGGCGGTGCCGTCCGCGCCCTTCGTGGTGGGAGCGCTGGGCGACGATCCGGGCTGGAAATGGACCGACGCGCTGCTGAAGACCGACCTGCTTCGTATTGCGGACGGGATGTCCATCCACATCTACAACCATTGCTTATCGCCGGCCGGGCGCACCGCGGCTGAGGCGATCGAGCGGCTGCAGAATCTTCATCAACGCGTCGCACAGGCGACCGGCAATCCCGACTATCCGATCTATCTGACCGAAACGGGCTGGCCGACGCCGAGTGCGAAATGCGGCGTGACCGAGCAGCTTGCCGCCGACAACATGGCGCAGATCATCCTCTGGGCCTCGACCGCCGGCCCCTGGCTCAAGGGGATATGGCTTTACGAGCTGAAGGACAGTGGAACGAAGCCTGGCGAACTGGAGGACAATTTCGGCATTTATCATTTCGACAATTCGCCGAAGCCCGCGGTGTGTTCCATTCGCGAGAGCTGGGCCTTCATCCGCACCAGCCTGAAGGCAACGCGAACCACGCCGGCGCCCGGCGTCGTGCAGATCCGCAGTGACAGCGGATCGGAAACGAAACTGGCGCTTTGGTCGGAGACTGCGTCGAAGCGCTTCGAAGTTCGATTAAAAAATGCGGAACCCAATGCCGAGATCAGCTATGTATGTCAGAAAGCGCCGGGCCCTGTCGCCGGCGCCTGGACGGCGTTATCGACAACGCCGTTGCTTGTCAGCGTCAAGGGCACGGCCGTGCCGGATGTCGAGATCCGGCCATCGAACTGACGCTGCGGCGGGCTGCTAATCCGAGGCTATCCTTGAAAATACTGATCGTTAACACGCTCTATCCGCCCGAGATCATCGGCGGCGCCGAAGTATCTGTGTCGCTGCTCGCGGAGGCGTTCGTCCAGCGCGGCCACCAGGTCTCGGTGGTGTGCCTTCAGAACAAGCAGGATCGCACGATCGACGAACTCAAGGGCGTGCGCGTATACCGTGTACCGATGGACAACGACTACTGGCCGTTCGGCAACGATAGGAAGCCCTCCTCGGTCCAGCGCCTGAAGTGGCATCTCAAGGACACCTGGAATCGCAAGTCCGCGGCGCGGTTCGCCGAAATCCTCGACGTCGAGAAGCCCGACGTCGTCCACACCAACAACCTCACGGGATTCTCGGTCTCGCTGTGGTCGGAAGCCAAGCGGCGCAAGATCAGGATCGTGCACACGCTGCGCGACTATTCCCTGCTCTGCAAACGCTCGACGCTGTTTCGGGGCGATGCCACATGCGCGCAGCGCTGTACCGTCTGTGCGGCCATGACATCGCCCTATTTGCTGGCATCGCGCATGGTCGATGCAGTGGTCTCGAACAGCCAGTTCGTGCTCGACCAGCACACCAAGCTGAAGTACTTCCCGGGCACGGACAGCCGCGTCATCTTCAACATCGCCGATCCAAGCTCCGTGGCGCCCTCACCAGCATCGAGTTCGGATGATCTGATATTCGGGTTCATCGGCAGGCTCGAGGCTGAAAAAGGTATCGAAGTAGTTTTAAAAGCCACCGAGCAGCTTCCCAACGAGGGCTGGCAACTGAAAATTGCCGGAAAGGGACTTGAAGATTACGTGCGGGGGCTAAAAAGCCGCACCGGAAGGAATGTCGAATGGCTTGGCTTTGCCAAGGCAGCTGAATTCTATGCCAGCATCGACATCTGCCTGGTGAGCTCGGTCTGGCCGGAGCCGCTGCCGCGCACCCTGATCGAAAGTATCAACGCGGGCCGGGCGACTATTTGTTCGACAGCGGGAGGGATTCCCGAGATCGCGGGGTTTTCCAACATGGTTGGGTCCTACGAACCCAGCGATCACAGGCGACTGGGAGAATTGATGCTGGAGGCCGTCAACGAGAGGTCGCGCTGGAAAATCGCCCGGCCTCCGCAGCCAGGATTTGCCGAGAGGTTTTCAGCGGATTCAGTCACAGGACAATATTTGGACGTGTATTTGAACAACAATCGAACCAACCGGCAATAGGCCGAAACGGAGATTTCAGCAAAGCCATTTGGCAAGGATAGCTGGACAGACCTTTTCGATGAAAATCCTTATCACGTCATCCCTCTATCCGACGCCGTTGGCACCGAAGGTGGTCGGGGGCGCGGAAACGTTCGTCCGCCGCCTCGCCGAGACCCTGGTCGGGCAGAACGACAGCGTGGAAGTGATACGTGCTGCGTCCGCATCGAACCAGCAGATGGAGACCTGCAACGGCATCGACGTGCATTCGGCGCCCGTACACAACATCTATTTTCCTTTCGCCAAGCAGCACAGCTCGCCAGTGCGCGGCATCTGGCACGCGATCGAGGACTGGCAGACAATGTCGGAACTCGTTGCGGCGCGCATCAAGGCCTTCAAGCCTGATATCCTGCACTCCAACAATCTCTCCGGCCTGACGACGGCGGTATGGCGAACCGCGGCGGAACTGGGCGTGCCCGTCCTGCACACGCTTCACGACTATTATCTCACCTGCCCGCGCTGCTCGCGCTTCTCGGACGGGCATGCCTGCGAGTCGAGCTGCATGAGCTGTCAGGTCCTGACCTTCCGCCGTCGCGGGGCGACGCGGCATCTGAACGCCGTCGTCGGCGTCAGCCAGCGCATTCTCGACATCCATACCCAGCTCGGCCTGTTCACGCAGACGCCGTTGAAGATCGTCATTCGAAACGCCTCGACCGCCGACGTCGGCAACGCCGAGACCGCGATGGTTGATGGCACCGTCACGTTCGGCTTCATCGGACGCTTGACCGAAGAAAAGGGCGTCTACAATCTCGTTCGCGCCATCGCGACGATCCCGCCCGAACGGATTCGGCTCGTCATCGCAGGCCACACAACCGAGAGCCAGCAGAAGCAGCTCAAGGCGCTCGCTCCGAATGCACGGATCGAATTTCTCGGCTTCGTACAGCCGAAGCAGTTTTACGAACAGGTGAACGTCGTGGTCGTTCCGTCGGTCTGGGAAGATCCCTGCCCGCTCGTCGTCGCCGACGCACAGGCCGCCTGCAAGCCCCTGCTCGGCACGCCGTTCGGCGGCATCCAGGAGGCGATCAAGCCCGGCGTGACCGGCTGGCTGACGTCGCCCGATCCCGCCTCGATCGCCAAGAGCATTTCGGCGATCATCGAAGCGCCGCAGCAGATCGTGGAGATGAGCGAGCGATTGAAGTCCGGCATCGACAAATGGGTTTTTGACGACGTCGTCGCCGGCTATCGCAACGTCTACGACGAGCTCACGCGCGGCCGCGGCACGCCTCGCACATAGCCGAATCTGACGCAGATGCCGCCAATGGCCCTCAACCATCCCGCCATGTTCTTTCTCACGCATTGCCAGACATGATCAGCCTGCTCGCATTCGGCAGCTATATCTACCAGAGTGCGTCCGCGATCATTCTGATCTTCGCCGTCAGCCATATCCTCTCGCCGGCCCAATACACCTCGTTCTCGCTGGCGCTGGCGACGAGCCAGTTGTTCTGCGTCTTCGTGTTCGAATGGCTGCAGCTGGCCGGCGTTCGTTTCCTTGCCGCAGCTTCCGGAGAAGAGGCCGCGCGCCTGCGGTTCTCGCTGTTCAGCGCCGGGCTGCTGAGCGCGCTGGTGCTGCTGCTCGTCGGCAGCGTGGCGGGACTGCTGGGCACGCTCGAGACGAGCGTCGTCGCCCTCGCGCTGGCGATGGCCGTGCTGCAAGGCGCCACCGACCTCTATTTCATGATCGTCCGCGTGTCCGACCGGCTGGGGACCGCGTCCGCCCTCCTGATCCTGCGCGCCAGCGTGCTTCTGGCCGGGGCCGTCGCGGGTGCGCTGTTCCACGGCACGGCTGCAGCGACGCTGTGCGGCATGGCTGCGGGCTACGGTGCGGTGCTTCTCCTGAGCCTGGTCGTGCATCGCACCTCGTTACGGCGCGCGTCGCGACAAGCCATGCTGACCGACTGGGGCAATTTCTGCCGCTACGGCATCATGGCCGCGGCCGCCTCCGTCATTCATCTCGCCGTGCCCGTCACGCTGCGCCTGATCGTGATCGCCACGCTCGGCCGGGCGTCGACGGGAGCTGCCGGCTTCTCGATGGCGATCGACCTTTTGCAACGCCCGTTCTCGGTCCTGGTGGCCGCCATTCACACCGTCTGCTATCCCAATGTCGTGGTCCAGTTCGAGCGCGGCGTCGACGGCGAAGCCCGCAGGGCGACCGCCCGCATGCTCGAGTTCATCCTCTGCGCGACGATCGTGATGCTGGGCGGACTGATCGGCCTCCTGCCAGACGCGGCGCATCTTTTCGTGCCCGGCGATCTGCTGGTCGATTTCCTCGCCGCGGCGCCGGTCGCGGCGATCTTCTACTTCCTCCACACCCATCTTCAGGCCACGCTCGCGATCGTGCCGCATCTGACCAAATCGGCCACACGGCTGGTGGTCATCGCGGCGTGCCAGCTGCTGCTGGTGTCGGCGGCGTCCTCGATCGGAGCGATGCTGCACATATCGGTCGCCGGGCAGATCGCGAGCGCGGCATTGGCCACCGCACTCATCATCCTCTTCGCCAGCGGTCCGCTGATCCGGTTCAGGGCGGCGCCAAAAGCGCTGCTGATCCTGGAAGCGACCGTCGCGGCCGCCGCGATCGCGATGCTCGCGGCAGCTCCGTCGGATTCCCTGCCCTGGCTCGCGGGAAAGATCGTCTTCGCCGGCCTCGCCGTCGTTCTGGTAACGTGGCGAGGCGATCTGCTGGCCTCGGCGCGTAGTTAAAATTAGGCCTTCACCGCGTGAGCCAGCGGGTTGCCGCTGGTATCGCCGGTCAAACCGTAGATCCTGAGGGTCTCGTCGACCATCGGCCCGACACCGAAATATTGCTGGGCGCGCGCAAGCGCATTGCGCGACAGCGCGGCGCGCATCGCGGGGTCGGCCACCTTCTCGAGCGCACCGGCGAGCGCATCGACGTCCTCGAACGGCACGATGAAGCCGGTCTGTCCCTGGATGATCTGGTCTGAAGCACCGCCCGCCGGGGTCCGGACCGGAACGAGCCCCGTCGCCATGGCTTCGGCAACGCCGAGCGGGAATCCCTCGAACCGGCTCGGCAGCGCGAACACGTCGGCGGCCCAGAGGATTTCGCGGACGTCGCCCATGAACCCGAGGAACTTGAAGGTGTCCTTGTCCTTCTCGCCGGCGAAGGCGAACGACTTGATTTCATTCTCCCGCTCGGCTCCGCCGCTGCCGACGAAGTAGCACTTGATGTCGATCGGCGACGGACTGGCGCTGTCGCGGATCTTGCGCGCCGCCTTGATGAGCAGGTCGTGGCCCTTCACCCAGGCGAGACGGGCCGCCAGCAGGCACATGAACTCACCGTCGGCGACGCCGAACTTCGCGCGCGCATCGCGGCGCTCGGCATCCGAGGGCGGACGGAAATGAACCGTGTCGACGCCGCCATAGACTTTGGCGATCCGGTTCTTGCCGAACAGCACGTAGCGCCTGAGATGCCGGAGCGATTCCTCCGACATCAGAATGAGGGTATGGGGAAAGAAGAGGTTGAAGAACAGGACCTGAACCGGGCTGAAGGTCGATTGCGGCGCATTCTGCACTTTCTCGATGTTCCCGAGCACCGAGGGATGATAGGTCGCGACGCAGCGCGCGCCGGTGAGCAGCGCGAGCAGCCTGCCCCACATCAGCATGCCCAGCCCGTGGACGTTGATCACGGTGATGTTGTTCTTCCGGATCAGCTTCAACAGCCGCATGAAGATCGACAGCGAGGGCAGCTTCCGAAGCCCGGGAACGACGTGCCATTCCCTGACGGCAGCCGCCAGCTTCTGACGCTTGTATTCGGATTTCTCGTCCGAGCGCACGGCACCGGAGACCAGGTGGATCTGCACGCCCCGGCCATGCAATCCCGTGGCCAGGGTCTCGCAATAGGATGCAATCCCATCATTGCAATTCACGACCTCAACCAGAAACATGACATTCGGGGCGGGATCTTGCATGGGAATGGCCTTACTCCGTTCAATCAACGACATTTCGGTCAGTGCTTAGCGGCAAATTCCATGCCGTGCCAGCGGTTTGCCCGCAACAGCGTTGCGCGCCTAACATATTGACGTTGCGGATCTGCGACACTCCATGCCGGCACCGGGCGACGTCCGAAGTCCGCGTCTCGCGTTCGGCTCCTTCCGCCGGAAGTCGGCGTTCCCATCGAATTCCGCAAGCAACGCCCGGTTGAAACGTCCCCCGGCCCATTGCCCGCCGGACCCGCGACCGATTGTCCCGCCGTCAACGCGCCGCTCGTCGCCCCACGTGCACACAGATTGGACCTTTAATCCGGTCGGTGTCGCTCGTTCGACTGACCCTACACCACAACGAGGCGCGTCTTCATCGGACGAAAGACAGACTCATATCCTTGTGCATTGACATCGACACGAGCGTCGCAGCGACCAGGAGAGAAAACAAAACTCTGGTATCGAGTTCCATAGATTTACTTTCTCGCTTCCGACTGCACGCGGGAAAATTCGGAAGCGCGCTGCAAGCCTTCAGCGCCCGAGCAACTGTCACATTCGAAATTCGATCGACATTTTTTTGCGGCCGTGACTCTCAGGCAACTCAATCCGCCCACGCCACAGGCTTAACGGCGCCTAACACAATAGATTCGAAGCAAGAGATTCGAAGCAAGACTGCTCGCGCGACAAGCAAATGCGTTTCGATTAGGCACCAGCACAACATCGATCGAACATCGTCGTTGCATCGCCATTCGAACGTCACGCTGCAAGCACATTGCCGTGGTCTTCATCGATCTATCTCAGTCCACGCAGATTCGTGCGCTGTGGGCGTCGCGCAGGAAGCGTCGGTGAGAAAATCTCCGGGTGCTTCCATTTTTACCGATCTCACCAACTCGAAAAACAGAGATTGGCCGATACGACAGACGCAGGCGGCACCGAACTCTCGCGTTTCAGAAAAGGCTCCGAAATACCGATGACTACCGCATCACCAGATCAGACGATCCTGTCGGCGAGCACCTTTGTCAGTTCCATCGGCGTCAATGTTCACGTTGGATATTCATGGGGCGCCTACGACAACCTCGCCCTCGTCGAGGACAATCTCAAATATCTTGGGGTGACGAAACTGCGGGGCGGACTCGCCACGAGCCCGGAAGCGCAACCGATCGTCGAGGGACTTGCGAAAGACGGTTACAAATTCGACCTGGTGGTTCCGTCGGGCGTTCCCGCCGGCGGCGCGGATGCGCTCCAGTCCTATTTGGATTCCGTAAAGGAGTTCGCGGCCAGCCACCCCGGCAGCGTTATCGCGCTGGAAGGCCTCAACGAGGTCAACATCCAGGGGTTCAGCTACAATGGGAGTTCGAGCATCGCGGCCGCGGCGCAGTTCCAGGCTGTCTATTACAGCGCCATCAAGGCGGACGCCGCGCTCAAGGACATCCCCGTCTACAACCTTTCGATCGGCTACAACGACCTGGCCGATTACGACAATCTCGGAAACATGTCGGGGTCGACCGACTACGCCAACTCTCACGCCTATGTCAGCACCGGACTGACACCCGAAACCGCCCTCGAACAATTGCTCGGTAACGCCACCTCGGTCACCGGCGGCAAGCCGGTCGTGATCACGGAGACGGGCTATACCACGAAGAGCGACACGCCCTATGTCGGCGCCAGCGAGAACGTGCAGGCGAAATCGATCCTGAACACGCTGGTCGACGCCTACAAGGACGGCGTCAGCTCCACCTATCTCTATCAGCTGCTCGACGCTTCGGGGAGCAACGACCCCACAGACTCCGAATCGCACTGGGGTCTGTTCAACAGCGACGGAACTCCGAAGCTCGCCGCGACCGCAGTCCACAATCTGACGACGATCCTGGCCGACGACGGCAAGGGTGGCAATACGCCGACCGCGTCACTGAACTATACGCTCGACGGCCTGCCTGCGAGCGGGAACAGCATGGTTCTCGGCAAGAGCAACGGCGCCTATGAGCTGGTGGTCTGGGCGGAACCCAAGGTCTGGAACGACGCGACCGACACCGAGATCTCCAACCCGACGACGTCGGTTACCGTCAACCTGGGCAGCGTCCACCACCTGATCAACGTCTACGACCCGTTAAAGGGCAGCTCGCCGATCGCCACCTACACCGATGTCAGCCAGATCGTGGTTCCGATCACGGATCATCCCCTGATCATCGAGATCGACGCTCCGGCAGGAGACGGCGCGACACCGCCCGCCGTGACCGATGTCAGCGGAACCGCTGAGGACATCGTGTCGCAGATGTCCGACCTGAACGCCTCGGATTCGCTTCAGACCATCACGCTCACCGACACGCACGTGCTTCCGGTCGCCTCGATCGCGACCATGGAGTACATGATCTCGCACTACACCAACGCACTGGGGGCAATCCAGGGCGGCTACCAGTTCTCCGTCACCAATTCGACCGATACCTGGAGCGTGACCAGGGTCTACGACTCCTCAGCAAGGCTTGTATCGACCAGCACGTCCAACTTCACGGACGGCGTCATCACCAGCAAGGTCACGCTCAATACCGACGGCTCGTCGGAGAACATCGCCTACACCGACGGCAAAATGGTGCGCGACGTCACGGTCTCGTCGATCGGCGACAAGGACACCAAGACCTACGACGCGAGCGGCACTTTGATCGCGGACCTCGTCCAGAACAAGGACGGATCGTCCTCGAACACGCTCTACTCGGCCGGCGTCAAGACCAAGATGTATGTCACCAATGCCGACCGCACGCATGACAACTACTATTACAACATCACCGGCCAGTCCTACACGACCGAGCACGACCAGCTCGATGCGGGCGGAAAGCTGCTGTCCGTCGTCCGCACACATGCCGACGGCTCCATGGCCTACAGCCAGGTCTTCAACAGCGACGGCAGCAAGGTCACGACCCAGTACGACGCCACGGGCCACAAGACCTCGGTGATCACCGTCACGTCGACGGCGACCACGACCGACTTCTACACCACGGCCGGCGCGCTCAAGCAGACGGTCGTTCAGACGACCTCCGGCAACGTGACCACGACGAATTACAATGGTTCGCTGCTGGTGTCCGTCTACGTGGTCAATGCCGACGGGTCCAAGGAGTCGAAGCTGTACGACGCCAAGGGCATCATCGCGAGCGACCTGCTCCAGAACGCCGACGGCTCGTCGTCGAACACGGTCTATACGGCGGGCGTCAAGACCAAGACCTATGTCACCAACGCCGACGGCAGCCGCGACAACTATTATTTCAACATCACCGGCCAGTCCTACACCAGCGAGCACGATCATCTCGATGCAAGCGGCAAGCTGCTGTCCGTGAGCCGAACCCACGCCGACGGCACCATGGCCTACAGCCAGGTGTTCAACAGCGACGGCAGCAAGGTCACGACCCAGTACGACTCCACGGGTCACAAGACCTCGGTCGTCACCGCGACGTCGACGGCTACCACGACCGATTTCTACACCACCGCCGGCGTACTCAAGCAGACGGTCGTCCAGACGACCTCCGGCAACGTGACGACGACCAACTACAACGGCGCGCTGCTGGTGTCGGTCTACGTGGTGAACGCCGACGGCTCGAAGGACTCGAAACTCTACGACTCCAACGGCGTCATCGCGAGCGACCTCGCTCAGAACAAGGACGGCTCGTCCTCGAACACGCTGTACACGGCCGGCGTCAAGACCAAGGTCTATGGCACCAACGCTGACGGCAGCCACGACAACTACTACTACAACATCACCGGTCAGTCCTACACGACCGAGCACGACCACATCGACCCCAGCGGGAAGCTGCTGCTGGTCAGCCGCACCCATGCCGACGGCTCGATGGCCTACAGCCAGGTGCTGAACAGCGACGGCAGCAAGGTCACGACCCAGTACGACTCCACCGGTCACAAGACCTCGGTCGTCTCCGTCACGTCGTCGAGCACGACGACCGACACCTACGATCCATCATCCGGAGTACTGAAGCAGGAGATCGTCAAGACGAGCTCCGGCACCACCACGACGAACTACAATGGCACGCTGCTGGCGTCGGTCTACGTGGTCAACGCCGACGGGTCGAAAGATAGCAAGCTGTACGATTCCAGTGGCAAGCTCGCCAGCGATCTGGTCCAGAACAAGGACGGTTCGTCCTCGAACACGGTCTATTCGGCCGGCGTCAAGACGAAGCTCTATGTCACCAATGCCGACGGCAGCCATGACAACTCCTTCTACAACATCACGGGCCAGAGCTATACGACCGAGATCCAGCACCTCACCGCGGCCGGCACGCTGACGACCCTGACCCGACTTCATGCCGACGACACGCTTGCCTACAAGCAGGTGATCAACAGCGACGGCAGTAAGGTCACCGACCTCTACGACAGCACCGGTCACAAGACGAGCGAGGTGCACAACGGCACCGACGGATCGACCACGACGGACAACTACAATTCGTCCGGTGACGTCACCCAGCATGTCGTCAAGACCGCCGGCGGCGATGTGACGACGACGAACTACGCGAACGGCTTGAACGCGTCGATCTACGTCGTCAATGCCGACGGCACCAAGGAGACGAAGCTGTTCGACAGCAGCGGGAGCCTCACCAGCGACTACGTGCTGAACAAGGACGGCTCCAACTCGACCACCGTGTTCACGTCGGGCGTCAAGACCGCGGTCTACGCCAATAACGCCGACGGCTCGCACGACAACACGATCTACAACATCACCGGCAAGAGCTACGTCACGGAGCAGCAGCACATCGACGCTGCGGGCAACATGACCTCGATCACCCGTTCGCACGCGGACGGCACGCTCGACTACACGCAAGTCGTCAAGTCGGACGGCAGCAAGGTCAGCGACGTCTACGACAGCACCGGGGTCAAGACGACCGAAACCATCAACAACGCCGATGGAACATCTGACGTCTTCAAGTTCAAGGTCTCCGGCCTGCCGGGCGCCGTCGAGCACGACAGCTACAATAGCAGCGGCTCGCTGCTCTCGATCGACGTCCTCAACACCGACGGCACCCACGCCGTCACGGCGGTGACTGCGGGACTGACACTGGCCGGCGGAAGCGGAAACGACATCTTCTCCGCGGCACCGGGCGCGACCACCGTCATGTTCGACGGCGGCAACGACCAGATCAAGAGCTTCCACGCCGGAACCGCATCCAACCACGACACGATCGAAATCCTGAAATCACTGGTGGCGGACTACAGCCACCTGCAGATTTCGCAGTCAGGCTCCGACACGCTGATCCAGCTCACTTCGGCAGATTCCATCCTGTTGAAGAATGTGAATTCGACCACCCTGGATCACGGCAACTTCCTGTTCGTCTGATGCCGAACCAGCTGGCAGGTTCCCCCTGCCAGCTGAACAGGACGACGGGAGAAGCAGCTCAGTGCGGCCGCGCCGGTGTGGCCGCACCGACGAAGATGATATCCTCGGCCAGCAGCGGCAGCCGCCGCAGCAGCATCGACTTCAGCGTTCCGGCGCGCATGAAGGTGGCCATCTTCACCTCGACTGGCGCATAGCCGGCGTCGATTGCGACCTTGGCGATCGTATAAGGCGTGAAGAAGAACCGGTGATCGCTGTTGATCGTCTCGACGTTCTTCAGGATGCCCTTGATGTTGCCACCCCTGAAGGCATTCGGAACGGTGATCACGATCTGATCGACGACGTCGCCGTAATTCTCCCTGAAGCGCGACAGGAACGAGACCGGATTCGGAATGTGCTCGACGACTTCGCCAAACACGGCGATGTCGAACTTCCGGCCGGATATTGCCTCGATCTTCTGGCCGGACGTCACGTCGCCCGCGACCATGTTGTCGAGCCCGGAAATCCGCGACGCCTCCCGCACCGCACCCGCATCGATGTCGACGCCGATGGTGTATTCGGAACATTCGGTGATCAGGCCGTGCAGCCAATCCCGGTTGTCGATCTTTCGTTTGATGAGCGGCAGATGGTCACAGCATCCGACATGCAGGACTCGCTTGCCCCGACAGAGGTCCACGAGGACGTCACATCTGTATCTGACGTCGCCGTCGCCCCGATACTGCACGACGATGGTGTCTTTGAACTTCGAGCCGTCGAGATAGGGATAGACCTGCGAAAAATCCGTGATGATCGACGACATTGGCTTGCTTCCTGTGTCTGATACGTTTCCAGACACAACTTTACATGGCAAGCAATCAGAATTGTGACCGGGTTGCGCCCGCGGAATAAACGGATCAACGGGAACCCGCGCCGTCGGTTCGCGTTCCGTCAGGCGCGCAGGCGACCTGGTGCTTCCGAGCGCACGACCCGCGCTGGTGCTCCCGCGGCGACGGAATGCGGCGGGACGTCACGCGTCACGACCGCGTTGGCGGCAATGTTTGCTCCTGCACCAATCGAAATCGGGCCAACGAGCACGGCACCGGTGTAGATGACGGCACCGTCGCCGATGGTCGGGCAACCCGGTTCATCCCAGGCACGGCGGCCGAGCGTGACGTTGTGATACAGCATCACGGAACGACCGATCCGCGCCCCCTCGCCGATCACGACGCCGGTCGGATGCGGCAAGATCAGCCCTGGACCGATCTCCGCGAGAACCGAGATGTAGCAGCCGCGCCGCATCAGCGCCCGCACGAGCAGCCAGGTGATCTGATGTCCCCAGCGTGTCTGGAATCGCAGCATCTTGGCGATGCGCCAGGTCGTGATCACGGCAAAGCCCGGGCTCGTCAGCAAGGCGACGAAAGCGGCTCCGACACCGGACCTGCCGGTGTTTGCCATCAGGTCCTCGCGCCACGGAATTCCCGCTTGGGACTTGCTGCTCATTTCCTCAACTGATGACATCAAACGATCTCTACTAACCTGCCGAGGAAACATTCGCCGGTATCGACGGAACCGACCCGCCGAGCAGCGACTGCATGCTGTTCCAGATACGACGCCTGAATATCACGTAGCTGCCGAGCACGATCAGCCCGTAGACGGCCGTCGCCATCAGCCAATGTGACAGGTTTGCGACGTCTCCCTTCGTGGCGACGAGCGCGCACAATGCGCCGAGCGCGGTGGCGACGGTGGCCGGCATCAGGGCGCCGAACAACGATGCATAGGGGATCGCGCAGTTGCGGGCACCAATCATCAACATGAGGGCGCAAACCAGGATCGATACCATCAGGTACACGACGGCCACGGCCGTGAGCCCGAACGGCAACGCGACGACAAAGGCGAGGATCATGCTGGCACTGTTGGCGGTGCTCACCCAGAACTGGAGCCGGGCCTTGTCGTGAGCCAGCAGGATCGGCCCGGCATAGGCCGCAATCGACTGTGCCGCGCCTGCGGGCGCGAGGATGGCTATCAGCGGCAGGACCTCCTGCCAATGCGGCGAGAGGAACGTCGCAACGGGATATTTCAACCCGAATGTCAGATAGATCATCGCCGGAAATGTGATCATCGCGGTCATGCCGAGCACCGCGCAGATCGCCGCCCTGCGCCGTTCCTGCTCCCGCTCGCCGTTCATCCGGCTCAGGGTGGCCATCAGAACTCCGCCGCCCGGCCATGACAGGATCATCAGCGGAAGCGTCATGAACTGGAAGGCGAGACCGAACAGGCCGACCGCCGCCGCGCCCAGCTTGGCTCCGATCATGAGATTGCCGACGTTTCTCGCAGTGAAGTTGAGGACGTTTGAGGCCAGCACCCAGCCGCCGAACGACAGCATCAGGGCGACGCCGCGCCATTTGAAGCACAGATGGATGTGGCGCCTGGTGTTCACATAGAAGGCGACGGCGCGCACCACCTGCATCAGGACATAGTATGCGATCAGCGCCCAGATCCCCCATCCGAGCAGGGCTCCGGCCACGCCCACCGTCGCGGAAGCCAGAGCCGCGCCGGCTTCGATCAGGGCGATGGTCCGATATTGCAGGGAACGCTCCAGGACCGCGCGCGGCCCCATCGCAGAAATGGACAAGACGACCGAACCGGAGAGAGCAGCCAGCACGGCCGGGAGCCCCTGCATGTCGACGGCAGCCCCCAGCGGTTTCGAGGCGGCGGCCAGCACCAGGGCACAACCAATCCCGATCGCGACCATCAGAGTCGTCGCCGCGCCGGCTTCCTCGCGGGTGAGCGACGTCCGCTGGATCATCGCGCTCGACAGCCCGAGATCGGTCAGCATGGAGATGAAGGCGATGAACGGCAGCGAAAACGCCACGAGCCCGAATTCCGTGGGCGTCACGAAATAGGTGATCAGCAGCGTGATGAGGAACTGAACGGCCGACTTCACCACGTTCACGCTCGACATCGAGAGCAGATTCTTGATGATCATGACGTCTCTCGTACGTGATCCGGCTGAAACGATTGCGAAGGGATGGGCTCAGGCGACATAGCGAGCTTCACGGCGAACTCCGAACAACAGGCCCCGCAGCGCCGGATCGAGCAAACGGCGGAGTCTCACTTCGATCAGCTCGTAACTGACGGTTCCCGCGATCAGTGCGGCAATCAGGCCAAGGCCCGCAAACCCGACCCAGAGGAGCCAGAGGTTGACGCCATGCGCGGCCAGCTTCATTCCGATGACCTGCAACGGAAATAGCGCGAAAGGATGGACCAAATAGAGGCTATAGCTGATCTTTCCAAGGAACTGCAGGAATTTGCCGCTCAAAGCGACGGCAATACCGGAGTCCGGAGCAAGGACCATTCCAAACAGCACCGCGCCCGGCAGCAGCCCGACCAGCGGATGCACATATTCGATCGACACGTACATCGCGATCCCGCAAAGCACTCCCGCCAGCAATCCGGGCCAGCCGACGACGCGGATCCGCAAATCGATCAGGCTGAACAACAGCCCGACCAGAAAGAACGCGGCGATCGGCCGAAAGGCAATGCCCGCGAGACCGAGCAGGATGAACGGCGCCGCCAGCAGCCAGTTCCTCCGTCGCACCAACATCACGAAGATCACGGCGAACAGAATGTAGAACGCCCATTCGTAGCTCAGGGTCCACGCATTCTGCTGGCCGATCGGCAATCCCAGGGCGTCCGGCAGGAATGCGAGATTGACGAAGAACAGCTTGAGATAGGTCGGCAGATCAATCCCCTTGAAGAACTTGTAGCCAACTAGCGGGCCTGCCGTGAACAGGATCAGGTGCAGGATCACGAACACGGGAAGGATTCGCAGAGCGCGATCGAGAAAGAACTTCCCGACGCTGCGGTGACGCATCAGGCTCGCCGGAATCAGGAAGCCGCTGATCATGAAGAACAGCTCGACCCCGTGCCCGCCCAAGTTGACCGTCGATTCCAGCCACGGCCAGATCGGAGGCAGGAAGCCCGCCAGAAGCGGCATGTCCTGGAGATGCACGATCAACACGGTGAGCGCTGCGACGCCGCGCAGCCCCTGGATCGCCTCCACGAAATTCTTGCTGTCTGCGCTCACCGCCGCGATCCGATATCAAGATGAAGGAAAGTTGCGGACCAGAGCCCGTGCTGCGCATTGCAGCTCATTGCATGCAGCAACATCGCGATCATGCCGGCCGCGAAACCAGGTCGTCGACGTCAGGCGCGAGCGGCGCCGCGTCCGCGACGGACTCGTCACGTCTCTCTCGGGCGAAGACCTCGCTGAAGGCGACGCCGAGCATGATCAAGCCGCTTGCCGGACCATAGGCCAGCACTGTGATGGTGAAGAGATTCATGGCCACCGCGAAAGACAGCTTGTAGATGTCCCTGGTCCTTGCGACCGCGAGGATGACCATGACCATGAACAACACGAAGATCGGCCCGAACATCAGGTAGGTGCCGAGGTAGAAATTATCCACCGGAACGTAATAGCTGAGCTTGTTCGAGAACAGCAGCTGCGGATAGTTGAAGCAACCGAGGCCGCAGCCGACGAAGAAGCCGACCGGCATGAGATCGGCCATGTAGACGAACGGCAACTGCCAGCTGTTGTTGACGCGGTCCTGCAGGCTGAACAGACCGCGCGACATGCTGACAAGCCCGTTGCCGGAGAACAGCGCGATCAGCACCGCAGGCACGAGGATCGACAGGAACGAAAGCAGCGCCATGCGTCGGAGCATGGGAAACTTCTCACGCTCGGGAACGAGGCGAACGATGATCAGGCAAGCGATGTAGATCACCATCACGCCGAGCGACGTCTTGTTCGTGGTCAATTTGATGGCGTAGAGACCGATCGGGGCCCAGAACAGGCACCACAGCAGGCTCCGGCGCACCGAGCTGATCGTGAACGATATGAACACGAAGAATGCGGCCATCGTGCTGTCGGCGGCCAGCCCCGCCAGGCGCGTCTCGGACGCCGACCACCACAGCCGCGTCGCCTGCCGCGTCGTGCCGAAAGTCTCGTAGGCATATCCCACCCAGGGCAACTGCATGCGGGACGACAATATGATCCCGACGATCGTCAGGTAGAAGATCGGGTGAAGCCACCGCAGCAGGCGATCGTAGTCGCCGAAATTGCGCCCGCAGAAGCAGAAGCCGACGAACACCGGCGCGATCATCTTGAACGACGACATCATGCCGCTGAAATAGCCGAGGAACACGTATCCGAGGTAAAGCGCAAAGCAGATGTAGAACAGCGTGAGGATCGCGACGAGGTTACGTCCCATCAGGACGTAGCGCTGCACGAAGGCAAAAATGCAGACCAGCGCGAAAATGTCGGGCAGGAACCACAACGGGCTGATCTTGAGAACGGCCAGATAATAGCGCAGCGCGCCTGCGAGCGCGTCGCGGTAGAAATAAAGCAAGAGCGCGATTGCCTCGAGACTGAAGAATGCACTGCCCTCCTGCTGGTGATGCCGGGGCAAGGCCACCGGATCGACGATGCGCCAGTCCGAGCTCGGTAGAGCCGAAGAATTGCCGGACATGCCCGTCACTCCGCCGCGACCACAGCGGGAACGGCGCGGCGATTGAAGAGCCGAAGCACGAACCGCGACCCCGGCATCTCGACCCAGAGATAGGTGAAGTTGGAGAGCACGAGCACGGCGGCCACGAAGGTGGCGAGCAGCAACGAGGCCGCCAGTCCGGGAAGAATGTTGTCCACGATTTGCAGGCGCCCGGTGCCCACGCCACGCGCGAAGTACTGGATGAGGACAAGTATCAGCGCATGCGTCATGTAGATCGAATAGGAGCGCTTGCCCAGCCAGACCAGCGGACGAACGGACAGCAGCTTCGGCAGGAGCCGCTCCGGAAACGCCATCAGCGAGCCCAGCAGGACGCCGAAAACGATCGGCGCCACGAAGCTGAGCCGTTCATCGAAGCCGACGACGGAAACCAGCACGATGGCGACGAAGGCCGCGCCGATCTGGCAGGCCGACTGAACCAAGGGGCTCACCGAACGACCTTTTCCCGAGACGAAACGAAGCGTGAGCACGCCGACGAAGAAGCCCAGAAAGCATCGGGTGAAGGCGTTGGTCTGGAAATCGAGCGTTTCATTCTTGAGTACAAAGATAATGAGAGCCGCGCCCATCACGGCCAGCACGGCGCTGAAAACATAGACGAGCTTGATGTAGCCAAGGCGCTGCGACACGACGACGACGGCGCCAAATACGAGATAGGTGTAGAACTCCGCGCTGATGCTCCAGCTCGGGCCGTTCCAGCTCAGATAGTCGAGCACGCCCATAGCATGGAGCAGGAACACATTCGCGACAAACGAGTACACATTGTTAACCTGGAGATCCGCCGCCTCGTTGGTCGAGAAGTGCAGCAGATCCAGTTCGGTGAGCGTGAGCCGCATCAGGCGAAACGCCAGAAACGCAAACAGCATGACGATGTGCAGCGGATAGATGCGCGCGATACGGCGCAAGGTGAACGTTCGGAAGTCGAACTCTCTGAACTCCGACTGCACGTAGCTCATCGAGATCACGATGCCGCTCAACACGAAGAACAAGTCGACGAAGAGCCAGGAATTGTGAAAAAACGCGACGTCGATCCAGGCGCGATGAGGCAGCGCAGCGGCGAGCGGATCCGATCCGACGAAGTGATGGACGACCACGCAGAGGGCGGCGAGGCCACGTACGCTGTCCAGCGGAACGTAGTGCGCCTTTGTTTGATGAGCTAGCACTTGATAGAGGCTCTACGATTCGACCAAAGCGAAATGCTGCGGTGCAATATAATGCCTCCACCGGGTGGTTTATTCAACTGAAAAGAGCCGCGAAGCGCCGATCTCGACCAGGACAGTGCACGACAGATGCGGCAGCAAGACGCCGGCCGATATCTTTGCTCCGACGACATGCTCATAAACTTCAATTCAGCTTTCGTGAGGCAACGGGCCTTGCGTCTGGAACAGATCAGGGCTGCACGCGCGAGCCGCTGCGCTCTTGTTTGCGATGTTGCGAATGGCCATCAACGACTCAGCCTCGCATTAACTTGATCTCGCGCGAGGTTCTGGTAGCTCCATCGCGGCTGAGCTGAACGACAGAGGGGCCTTTGGGCGCGATATCGCGATTTTTCGCCGCAGCGGTGTTTGTGCTGGCGCCACTTCCGCTCGGATCCCTCGACCTCGCGTGGATTTGCTTCTGGAATTTTCTGCTCGTTTGCAGCCTGCTGACCGCCGATCTTTCCGCCGTGAGCCGTCGCAATGCCATGTTGCTGATTCCATTGGCAGTGGCGGTAGCAGCAGTCTGTGTCATCGCGGTGTTGCAAACGTGGAGCGATCCTTCCATTGAATCCGCAGCGATCTGGGAACTGCCGCGGCGTTTTTTCGGGCTCGCACTGCCCGACCGTCTCTCGGTAACCGCGCGCGGACCGTGGCTGGCATTCGGATCGGTCCTGCT
This sequence comes from Bradyrhizobium liaoningense, assembly GCF_018130785.1. Classification (GTDB taxonomy): domain Bacteria; phylum Pseudomonadota; class Alphaproteobacteria; order Rhizobiales; family Xanthobacteraceae; genus Bradyrhizobium; species Bradyrhizobium liaoningense_A. Next base: position 23,428 of record NZ_JAFCJT010000020.1, on the reverse strand, counting down.
GCTGTCGCTCGCCTTCACGCGCGCCGTTATTCTTGCAAGTGATGCGGGAGCCGCACGTTCGCTGCTACGCATACTGGCATGGGCGGGGTGCCTGTACGCATTGTACGGAATTCTGGCGGAGCTGATCGCACCGGACATGGTGCTGTTCAGGCAGAAAGAAGCGTATCTCGGCTTTGCCACGGGGACCTTCGTCAATCGAAACACGGCGGCGACATTCTGGGGCACCTGCGCCCTGCTGTTTCTGGTGCCGCTTCTGCGCACCATGCACCGCCAGGAAGGCGGCCCGCCGGAGCAACCCGATTGGCGATCGCGGCTAGAGCAAATCCTCTCCGCGCCGGTGCCACTTGGAGCCGGCTTCGCGATCTGCACGATCGCGCTTGCCATGACCGGATCGCGGGCGGGCCTTCTGCTGTCGGTCGGCGCGTTCGTGCTGGCCATCATCCTTTATCTTATGCCGCTAGAGCTTGGCAGATCGCGGAAGTGGCTGGTCCTCGGGGGCTCAGCGGCAGCAGGGCTCGTGCTCTTGCAGCTCGTAGGCGGCCTCGTGGCGGGGCGAATCGTCGAACACGGGCTGATCGATCCTCAGCGGCTTGCTGCCTACCGGACCTCATTGGGGATCATCGTCGATCATCGGCTACTCGGTGTCGGGCTAGGCAACTTCGAAGCTGTTTTTCCCGCCATCAGGCCCGCAGAGCTCGGTAGTCTCGGCATCTGGGACCGCGCTCACAGCACGCCGCTGGAAATTGCCGTCGAATTGGGCATTCCCGCCTTCACTGTGATCGCGCTGGCCAGCCTCTGGTATTTTTACCATCTGTTTACCGGAAGCTTGCGCCGAAAGCGCGACCGCTACATGCCCGTGATCGGCGCCAGCGTCGCTGTATTGGGAGTTGCACATAGCTGCATCGATTTCTCGTTGCAGATACCCGGTTACGGCGTGTTTTTCGCAGCCATCGTCGGATGCGGCCTCGCGCAATCGCTATCGTCACAGATGCGAAAAGAACGTGGCAAATCAGTGCAAGTCGAGCTAAAGTCAAATTAATTGAAGTTTAAAGCCAAATTGATTGAAATGGGCAGGGCAATGAGCTGGAATTCTGGTAGGCGCTTCACTGTGATCGTTGGAGCGCTGGCGCTTTTCGCCGGAATGCCGGCAGCATTCGGCGCAACAGGCGTCAGCTCGGGCTGCGTTGCCAACACCGGCGCTGTTTCAGCCGAGCGCGCCACCGACTTTCTAGCCAATCCAGGCGGCCTGCTCGATCAGTTCAAGGACGGACAAGGCGGTCTCGCCTCGGCTGTCCGCGATCTTTTGACCGCGCGTCCCGAGACCGTCGACGGCATTGCCTCGTTGGCGAAGGCCAGCAGCGCCGATCAAAGCCGCGCCATTGGCGCCGGCCTCGGCACCGCCGCTTCGGTCTGCGTCCTGTCGCAGCCCGGCGTTGCCCAGCTGATCCAGGAGGCAGTTCTCAAGACCGAGAATCCCGACCTGATCCAATCGTTCACCAGCATCACCGGCGATATCCCGACCGAAGCGACCAACGGCGCCGATCCGACAGGCGAGACCACAGCCGGCGGCGGACCTGGTTCGACCGCGGCGGAGGCACGCGGTGGCGCAGCAACCTCGACCCAACCCACGGTCGTGAATCAGAGCGGACCCGGTCCGGCGTCACAGACGCTGTTTGCGGCGACCTCGACCGCCGTTCTGACCTCCGTAAGCCCGTCGCGCTGACGGCTGGAACCACTGCATTGGCAGTGAATTAACCACCCCGCTGAGGCCGGTTCCGCGACCGGCCTATTTAGCTACAATTGTAAATTTCCGCGGAACCAAAGCTCAAATCGTTTGTGAGATACCCGTAGCGTCAAAAAGAAAACGCGAGACGGGGATGTCATGAGCTGGATTATCAAATCGCTGGTCGCGATCGGGATCGCGTCGACCGGCACCGCCGCCAAGGCCGAGATGTTGAACGACAGTTCGCCCAATCAGGCGAAGGGTGCGTTCATCCGCGAGTACGACAATGCGCTCGCGCCGCTGCAATTCGTCAAGTTCTGCATGAACAACGACGCCGAATGCGCGGGCGACGCCGCCGACCGGACCCTGCCTTCGGGCGACCGGGCGATGAGCATGCTGCGCGAGGTCAACAGCTCGGTCAACGCGTCGATCACGCCGATGCAGAAATCGACCAATCCGATGGTGGCGCGCTGGAGCGTTTCGCCGTCCGCCGGCGATTGCAACGACTACGCGGTGACCAAGCGTCATCAATTGATCGAGATGGGTTGGCCCAAGTCGGCGCTGCGCCTCGCGGTTGTCCTGACCAATGGCGGCCAGGGCCATCTCGTGCTGGTCGCGCGACTTGCCGACGGCGACTTCGTTCTGGACAATCTTTCCGCTTCGGTGCGCCCCTGGAACACCGCGGATTACGAGTGGATCTCGATGCAGTCCGGCGGAAATCCGCGCTTCTGGGTCGCGATCGGCGAGCATGGCGAGCGGCTGCGCGCCACGCGTCTCGCGATGCTGCGCACCGTCGAATAGATCACGCGAAGTTTCGCACGAACCTCAATCAAGAGTTGCCGCAGGCGCGAGGAGATGGTCTCGAGACCGTTCCTCGCGCCTTTGCGTTGGCGCCTGCCTAAGAATCGTGCTTAACGCATGCAGATGTGAGCAATGTTTCGTTGAATCTGTGCCTGATCGCGGCACGAGCATCGTTCATGTTGAATCAGGATGCGCCGGCAAGGATAGCAATTTGGTCCGCTCTGGTTTATATTTTGCGCCGCACAAGAATTTGACATAGTTTTGGGCCATCAAGGACCTACCGGCCTAATCCCATACAGCATCAATAATTCGCAACGAGATATGAGCGCGATCCTCCTCAAACTCGATAACTTGTTGCGTGGTCCTCTCGGGGCCGCACGGACCGTCATGGTCGTCGCCATTGCGCTGTCCGCAATGCTTGCGATGCCGGCGCGGGCTCAATGCGTCGATCGCTCCGAGCGCGCACCTTCGAGCGCAGTCAGCGCCTTCATCGCGGACCCCTCGGTCCTCCTTCGGCTGTCGAAAAACGACAGAGACAAGCTGACGGGTCGGGTGACCGGCGTGCTAGTCACCGATATCGCGGCGCTCGATGCGGTTCGCGACATGCTGCGTGAAGCCAGCCAGGCCGATCGCATCGCAATCGGCGCCGGGCTCCATCGTGCCGAAGACCGTTGCGTGTCAACCAAGCCGGACGTCGCGCACAGGATCAGCGAATTCGTCAACAAGCTGCACGACGGCGCCGTGCTCAAGGGATATTTCGCGGACCAGGACGCAGCGAAGGCGCCTGCTCCGGGGAGCCCCACTCCACCTGCGGCCAATAATCTGCCGGCAGGCTCGAGCGCGAGCGCCGGCCTGATGTCGGGTGAATGGAAGACCGACGTCGCCGATCCGTTCAAACCCGTCCCCCTTCCCGAGTGACAATCAAGATTCCCAGAAATGTTTCAGCCACGAGATCAGTTTCCGCAACGTCCGAGATATGCCATCGAGGTCGGTGGCACGACGCTCAGCGCCGAGCGCGCTCTGGACATCGTGCGCCGCCAGTGGCCGCTGATCGTCGCCATCGTGGCCGCCACACTCGCACTCGTTCTCGTCTACCTGATCAGCGCAACGCCGATGTACACGGCGAATGCGCGCATCCTGATGGACACGCGTCAAACCCAGGTGCTGGACAAGGACAGCGGAACCGCCAACGCACTGATCGACCCGGGCTTCGTCGACAGCCAGGTCGAGATTCTCCAGTCTGACGACCTCCTCCTGTCGATCGTCCGTCGCCTGAAGCTCACCGAGGATCCGGAGTTCAACGGCTCGGATCCCGGGTTGATTCCGCTGGTCATCGGCAAGGTCATCTCGATGTTCGGGTCGGACGGCCCTGCGAGCAAGGAGCGGGTCGAGCGCGGCGCAGTCGAACTCATGCAGAAGAACCTGAAGGTCGAGCGCGTGCTGACGACCTATGTCCTCTCCATGAACTTCCGTTCGATCGATCCGAACAAGGCTGCGCAGATCGCCAACGCGATTGCGGACGCCTACATCGTGGGCGCGCTGGAAGCGAAATATCAGTCGACCAAGCGCGCCGGCGAGTGGCTCCAGCAGCGCAGCGCCGAGTTGCGTGAACAGGCGACGGCGAGCGACCGCGCCGTACAGACGTTCAAGGCGCAGAACAACATCGTGGGCACCAGCCGGGGCCTGATGAGCGAGCAACAGCTTGCGGACGTCAACTCCCAGCTCATTGCCGCTCATGCCGCGACCGCCGAGGCCAAGGCGCGCCTCGACCGAATCGAGGCGCTGCTCGACAAGGATCTCGTCCAGCCGACCGTGACGGACGCACTCAACAACACGGTGATCACGCGCCTGCGCGCCCAGTATCTCGACCTGGCGGCGCAATATGCCGACTGGTCGAGCCGTTACGGCAAGACCCACCAGGCGGCCGTGAACCTCGCCAACCGCATGGAAGAGCTGCGCAAGGCGATCGCGGACGAGGTCCGTCGTATCGCGGACGCATATCGCAGCGAGTACGAGATCGCCAAGAGTCGCGAGACGTCGCTCGAGGACAATCTCAAGAATCTCGTATCCCAGGCCGGCAGCACGAGTCAGGCGCAGGTCAAGCTGCGCGACCTCGAGAGCGCGGCGGATACTTATCGTAACCTCTACAACAACTTCCTCGAGAAGCTGCAGAACGCGACGCAGAACCAGAGCTTCCCGATCAGCGAAGCGCGCATCATCGGCACGGCGGTCAAGCCCGACAAGAAGAGCTCGCCCAAGACGCTGCTGGCGCTGGTCGGCGGCCTGCTGGGCGGTCTCTGTTTCGGCTTCGGGGCGGCCTTCACGAAGGAACTGATGAGCGACGTGCTGCGATCTCCGAGCGACGTCGAGGATCAGCTCGGGGTGAAATGCCTCGGTGTTCTTCCCGACATCCGCGCGGCGAGGACTTCGGCAGATCATCCGGAAGGATACATATCCAGCTACGTCGTCGAGCACCCGTTCTCGCGGTTCGCGGAGACGCTGCGGAACATCAAGGTGTCGATCGACGTCGCGCGCCTCTCGCGCGAGGTCAAGGTCATTGGAATCCTGTCGTCCTTGCCGAAAGAGGGAAAAACGACGGTCGCCGCCAATTTCGGTCATCTGACCGCGTTGACCGGACATCGCACGCTCCTGATCGACGGCGACCTCCATACCCGCTCGCTGACGAGGGCGCTGGCGCCCCATTCCAAGACCGGTCTGGTCGAAGCCCTCAAGGATCCGCGTTCGTTCGGCTATCACATCCAGCGCAGCAAGGAGAGCGGGCTCGACTTCCTGCCCTCCGTCGTCGCATCGCGCATGGTAAACTCGGCAGACGTTATCGCCTCCAAGTCGATGGCCGACCTGCTTGCGGTGGTGCGCGAGGAATACGAATACATCGTGATCGATCTGGCGCCGGTGATGCCAGTCGCCGACGCCAAGGCTGTCAGCCATCTCGTCGATGCGATGGTTTACGTCATCGAGTGGGGCCGCACGACCCGCAACGCGCTCCAGGAGTCGATGGCGAGCTCCGAAGGCATTCAGAAGAAGCTTCTGGGCGCCGTGCTCAATCGCGCCAATCCGAAGATGCTCAAGAGGATCGAGGCGTATAAGGGCTCGCACTACAACAGCTACTATGTCGAGGGAGCCTAGCGCCACCGAGCCGGCGACGCAGGCCGAGGGATCGGGGTTTCGCTGGCTTCTGCGCGGCTCGACCGTCGCACTCGCTGCGGTCACGCTGGCCTGGATCGCGTCCATTGCTCCTGATGTGACCAATCCCGCGGTTCCGCAGATTGCCGGCCGCGTCGCCCGCGGCGAACGCTATGATCTCGATCGGTTGAGATGGATCGTCGCGGACAATCTGCCGTCCGCTCGCCGGTTATGCAGCGCCAAGACGCTGCGCGAGCTGCTGCTGCTCCAGCTCGCGATCGCCGACGAATCGACGCGCGCAGGCGACCTGAAGCAGATCGACATCGACGCCGAGGCCGTCGCATCCACGAGCCGGGCCTTGCTGGCGTGCGCGCCGACCGAAGGGCTGGGCTGGTTCGGCAGCTACTGGGCCGAAATTCGCCAGGCCGGCTTCGGGCCGCGGACGGCTGAACTGCTCGGTCTTTCCTATCGCTTCGCGCCGCATGAGGCCTGGCTCCAGCTCATCCGCGCGCCGCTGGCGCTTCGCGTCTTCAATGCGGCCTCGTCCGAGCTCAGGGATTACGCCACTCAGGACTTCGCCGATATCTTCCAGGCCCGCCTGTTCCCCAGCGCTGCCACGCTCTATCAGGCGGCAGGCACGGAGGCGCGCCTCGTGCTGCTCGATCGCACCTGCACGGCGCCTGAAGCCGATCGGGACCTGTTCTCGCATTTCGTCGCGGAGAAGGGCCTGCGGATTCGCCATCGCTGTTATCCAGCCGATGGCGATGGCTTTCGTGTGAGCCGCTAAGCTATTTCAGCTCGGTCCGCGGCACGCCCTGCGGGGGACTTTCGGGCAGGTATTGCAGGAAGAACCTGGTCAGGCCGCGGCGGCTGCGCAGGATCGGCGATTCGAAGTACTTCCAGGACACATGCGCGACAGCGTAGGAGATCACGAAGCCGATGGCTGCGCCCGCTGTGATCTTCACGCTATCGGGCACCGACATCCCGCCATAGAGCGTAAGCGCCTTGCCGAGCGGGTTCGGGATGAAGTTATGAACGAGATAGAAGCCGTAGCTGATCTTCCCGAGATGCTCGAGCGGCTTCCACTCCAGGGCCTGAACAAAGACACTGTCCTGGTTGGCGCGAACCCACCAGATTAGCGCGACCAGGCAAAGCCCGATCGCAATGTCGATCGCGGGGGCGAGAGATGAAGGCGCGTCATAAATCACGCCGTTCGAGCACAGCATGAACCCGATGACGAGAAGGCAGACGAACGTGCCGTTGCCATTCGGAGCCCATTCCCGTCTCTGGAGATGCAAGATCGTCAGCGCGCCTCCGAACGCGATGAGGCTGAAATTCCACGGCGACAGGGTATGGATGGCCGTGTGATTGAAGCCCGAGGAATACATCAGGAAATGGCTGATCACGCCGAGAACGACGACGCTCATGCAGATGGCGAAGTGACGCTCCAGCGGCAGCAGAATGAAAAGGAAGGGTGCGAGCACGTAAAACTGCTGCTCGACCGAGAGCGTCCAGAGCACGCCGAACGGACCCGCGGTGCCGCCGATGACACTGCCGATCCAGTAGTTGGACAGGTACACGACGTGATAGCGGAAGCCGAGGTCGGGCCCCGCGTGCTGAAAATAGGACCGGGCCAGGAACAGGATGGCGAGCAGCGCATAATATGCGGGAAAGATGCGCGTCGCCCGCTTGACCCAGAAGGTGACGATTTCCGCCGCGGGCCGGGACGCGGCCGTCTCGGCCTTGCCTCGCTGCCTGTTGAGCTCGCCGATGATCAGGAAGCCGCTCAGGATGAAGAATATCCAGACGCCGACGCTGCCCGAGTAGAACTGCAGTCCGCACTTGTGATTGAGATAGACCAGGACGACCGAAAGACCGCGCAGCCCGTTGAAGCCCAAAATGCTGCCCGACTTCTCGGCGCTGGGGCGGTCGGATCCAGGTAGAGACATCACTGCTACTTCTCTTTGCACGGAGACCGAAAGCTACAGTCCCCTGGTTCTCAACTCGTTCGATTCTTCAGCCGACAGACGGCCGCCGGCAAATTCCGAAAGAAGGAAGAGCGCAACCTTGGGCCTGTCGATCTCGTACATCAGCCCGAACCTGTTCTCCGGCGGCTTCTTCTGCGGCTCGTCGAACAGCTCGTAGACCATCACGCTCTCGATCTCGACGTCCTTCTGGTTCTTCAGATATTGGAAGGTGTCCCGCAGTGACCGCAGGCATTGCTCCGTCAGCGCGTCACCAGGCCGATTTCCATAGGCCGGCTTGTAGATCTCGGCGCAATTGACTTCATTGAACGTCACCGGGCGGTGATAGGTCGCCAGCTTCTTGAAGAGATCGAAGGGCGGATTGCGTCCATTCCAGTGCCGATGCGGATTCTGCCCCGCCACCTCGTAGTAGTGGTAGGAGATCACGTCGTATTTCACGCCCCGGGACTCCATGAAGTCGAGGAAGCCCAGCATTGTCGACGTTGTGTTCAGCACCTTGCGCAGATGGCTTCCGGTCTCCCGGTTGATCTGGTCGATGGCATCGGACGCGCCGTGCAACACCTGCGCCCAGTCTTCCATCACTGGCATTTCGAAGTCTGCCGCGGTCATCCCGCGCCCGAACAGCTTTTTCCCGTCGGAATCGAGCGCGAGCAGGTTGATCTCGTTCTCAAGCTCCCAGTCGAACACATCGTCCTTGAACTGCCGGACGAACGCGTAGGTGCGGTCGTAGCCCTGCCTGTAGAGCGCGTCCCGGTCTCCCTTGGGGTACCGCCCCTTATCGGTGCGGTCACCGTAGCGGAAGGGGAAGTTGATCAGGGGATGAAGCGTGATCGAATATTTTCTGGCGAGCGCAATGGTTTGCCGAAACATCGGTGCTTCGACCGGCTCGGCATCCTGGGTGAGGTTGAGACCAGTCCTGTATTGCGTCAGGCCTCGCGACTTCATCAGCTGGAAGATCGGCTCGAGGTCCCTGCGCTTTTGCGGCGGCCCGCCGACGCCCCACTCCAACGCCATCGCATCGGAACAGGACACAACGATCGCCAAGGCGAGCAGCAACGGCAAGACGGCGAACTTGAAGACGGCGAACTTGGCGAGGGGATGGTTCAATCTGCAAAGCTCAGCGTTTGGGTGGCCCAAATGGCCAGATGGGCAGCAACGAATCGTGTGCTGCAAAATGCAGGCCGTTCCCCCTCTGCACGGACTGCGCGCGGGTCCGGCGCGACAGCGCGCGCCCGACGTCGGCCTGCCTCAGTAGGCTTCCTGATGGATCAACGCCAGCGCGGTCTTCAGGATGATCCTGATATCGAGCCAGATGCTCCAATTGCTGACGTACCAGATGTCGTACTCGACCCGCTTTTCCATCAGATCGATAGTCGGCGTCTCGCCGCGGAAGCCGTTGACCTGGGCCCAACCGGTCAGGCCCGGCTTCATGTGATGCCGGTACACGTAGTTGCTGATGATCGGGTCGTAGTAATTGTCGTGCGCGAGCGCATGCGGGCGCGGCCCGACCAGCGACATCTCGCCGCGCAGAACGTTCCAGAGCTGCGGCAGTTCGTCGATGCTGGTCCGCCGCAGCACGCGGCCGACACGGGTCACGCGCGCGTCGCTCTTCGTCGCCTGCGTGACGACATGACCGTTCTCCGCCACCGTCATTGAGCGGAACTTCCAGATATCGAATTGCTTGCCGTTGAAGCCGCGCCGGGATTGCTTGAAGATCACTTTGCCCTTGGAATCGAGCTTGATCATGATCGCGGCCGTGATCAGCAGCGGCGCCAGCAACAGAAGCGCGAATGAGGCAAGGCCGATGTCGAGGCAGCGCTTCTGCGCCTGCTCGAACACGCTGAGCGGCGCACGCTGGATCTCGATCGCGACCGTGCCGCTGACGGGCTGGAACGGACGCGAAACCAGATCGGCGATCGGGAAATCCGGCAGAAGGCGGATCGGCTGGGGAACAACGCGCAGGTGCTGGCTCAGCTTCTGGAGAAGCGGCATCTCATCCCAGTCGATGACCAGGAGATATTCTTCTACATCCGCCGTGCGTGCCTGACGGGTGATGTCGCGAATCTCGCGATCCCAGCCCGCGCCCTCTTCAGACGGATCGAGCACGAAATGCCGCACGACGTTGAAGCCGTGCTTGCGCAGATCCTTGAAGCGGGTCGAGGTGAAATCGAGAGGCTTGAGGCTGAGCAGCACGACCTTGCGGTCCACCAGACGGCCCTTGGCGTAGCCCGAGGTCAGCGCCAGACGCCACAACACGCGCAGCCCGCCCAGGGCAACACCGCCGGTCGCGGCGAACAGCAGCGTGGTTCCGCGCGACAGGTCCGCGGACGATTTGAGCAGGAACGCCTCGACGGCGAGAATGGTCAGCGAGATCAGCCAGACCGCCACGGCCTTGCGCAGCTGCCAGACCGTGTGCAGCAGACGATGGTGATCGTAGACGCCCTGGAAATAGGCGATCGTCACGAACACCGCGCCGACGACCAGACCTGCTCCGACCGATGAGTCCTGCTCGATCACGAGCACGCGATACAGACCGCTTGCCGCGAAATAGCTGAGCAGCACGGCGACGAAGTCTCCGGCGATCAAAGCCACTTGCAGGGGTCTTTGGAGGGCACCGCGTCGGTTCGATATAACCGAATAATAGTTTTCCGAACCGTAAGTTGCTACAGCCATCCGAACCTCGCTGCCTCGTCACGCCATTCGCAATCAGAATTGCGAGCAATCGATCTAAATTTTTCGATGTGCGCCGAAGTATATCTTAACTAAACAAAGCGACATTGCGGCAGTGCACCGAAAAAATCAAATCGATTTTTTATGCAATGCAGCGTCACAGCAAGAGAATGCTCAAACTGCTGTCACACACGTGACAATTAAGCGGGCATCACGCCGCGTTTCGTACCAAATCGCGTCATTTTCGCACAGCATTGTCGCGCGCATTTGAACGGCTGTTCAACCATGCCGCTTAAGCCGTTATTAGGCCGCGGCCATTAACACTCGTGACCAATTCGGGGAGTTGCGTCGTGAGTACGGTTGCCATTTTCAGTCTGCTGATCGGATCATTGCTGGGAGGCCGATTCCGAATCTTCATCTTGCCACCTGCCATCGTTCTCGGTGCGACGATCCTTGGTGCGGGCTCCGCCTGGCAGGGACATGATTCAGCTCACATCGTCGTGACGATCCTCGTCTTTGCATCGGTGCTCCAGCTTGGCTACTTCTGCGGCGCCGTTCTGGTCCGTGCGCGAACGGCAGCCTATCGCGGCAAGGCCGCACCATCGTTCGACAGCCGCAGCTTCGGCTAGCCTCGCGCAAGCTTGGGGACGGGTGATTCGCAGAGCTGGTGAATGATCGGCTAGGCGCACGCTTGCCCGCAGGGGTAGAAAAAAGAGCTGTCCGGGCACCCAAATTCGCCGATAGCATATTGACATCTCGGGCGAAGCTCTTTGAAAGAGTTGCACCCCATGTCCACGATTGCGCCCCGAAATTCGCCCCGGCCGAAGCTACCGAACGGCGTGCGCATCTATGCGATCAGCGACATCCATGGCTGCGCACATCTGCTCGAGCAGATGTTCGCCGTGATCGATGCGGACATGGCGAACAGCCGGCCGTATCGCGCGATCGAGGTCTTCCTCGGCGACTACATCGATCGCGGACCGGACTCGCGCCATACCCTCGACCTCCTGATCAACCGCAGCCGCCGCCGCAACACCGTCTTTCTCAAGGGCAATCACGAGGCCTACTTCACCTCGGTGCTGGAAGATCCCTCTCGCGCCGCCGAATGGTTTCAGTTCGGCGGGCTCCAGACCCTGATGTCGTACGGCGTGTCGGCCGCGCCCGGCCTTGGCAAGGACGAGTTGCCCGATCTGGTGCGCGAGCTCACATCCGTGATGCCGCCGGAGCACATCGCGTTCCTGCGCCAGTTGCGGCCGACCTTCACATGCGGCGATTTCTTCTTCGTCCATGCAGGGGTGCGTCCCGGAATTCCGCTCTCCGAGCAGCGCGAGCAGGACCTGTTGTGGATCAGGGACGAGTTCCTCCAGAGCAACAGGCGCTTCGGCAAATACGTCGTGCACGGGCATACGCCGGTGAAGCAGGCCGAGCTGCTCGAGAACCGGGCCAACATCGATACCGGGGCCTATGCCACCGGAAACCTGACGCTGCTGTCCATTCAGGGCAACAGCATGCTCGCGATCTAGCTGCCTCGCTCGCGCGCCGTACCAAGCGTCAGTTGGTGGGACTTGCCGCAGGCCGGTATTCCGGAAAGCGGCTCAGCATCGCTGCCTTCAGGAACTTGAAATGGGCGATCGAGGCGCCGAGCTCCTTGAGCCGCCGCTGGCCGTTCAGGATCTCCTTGTCGAACAGATCCTGGTGGTGATTGTCGAGCGCCTCGCGCTCGAGATATTCGTCGTCGCCGTTGCCGATCGTCACCGCAGCGCGCGCCAGCACATCCTCCACCCGGCGGTTGAGACCCGACTGTTCGCGCTCCGCTGCATGCAGCGCGTCGTCGATCGCAATCATGATGGCTTCAATGCGCGTGCGATCGGTTTCGGCATCGCGCTCCGGCGAGCGCGCGCGAAAGGTCTGTTCTCCCCCGAAACGATCTTTCAGGAAGTTATGGGTGCGGGCCCGCAGGAAGAGCTGAAACATGGGTGCATTTTCCGGTTCGAGGCGCCAGACCAGAAAATGGGCCCGGGATGGTTAACAAAGGTTGAATCCCTCCCGCCGCTCGGTGCGGCTTTGCGCCATCCAGGCCCGCCAGGCCCCCTCGTGCTTCTCATAGAGCTCAAGCCTGCGCCGCTCCCCGGCATCCGGCCACACATTGCGGCCGTCGGGTGCAGCCTGTACCTCGCCGGGCACCTGCTCGCTGTCGAGCCGCTCGAACTCGAACGTCTCCTCCGGCGTCAGGCCGATCAGGACGCGGCGACCTCCGCCGTCGACGAAATACCGGCGTGGCGCGTTGTTCGTCGGGCTCGTCATGGCGTCTCCCCGAAATCCCGTCATGATCCACCTCCCTCCGCCGCCATGCGAGCCGCAATACGAGAACGGCACGCCGGTTGTAAATCCTCAGAATGCACGCCCCGCCCTCGCCAATGAACTATTCTGCCGTAACGCGGTGGGGCTGTAGGGACGATGGAACGGATGACGCTCCGCGAGCTCGCGAGGCCGTACCGCGCACGTCGCGTAGCCTGCGCCAAAGCCAACGAGGAGCGAGACCAGGATCGCAAGCAGCATCATTCGCAATTCGTTCCAGTGACACAGGCAGTCTCATCTTCGAGTTGTGTCGACATCATGATCACCGCCGCTGATTTTCTCGTCATGCCAGGGATTTTTTGGGCAGCACCCTGCATGCGAGGTGATCCGACTCGTGCGTCAACCGAAGAACCAGAGGAACAATCGCACCAGCAACAGCGTGATGAAATATACCCATCCCGCCATCGCGATCAGCGCAACGCTGAAAAAGGCGCCTTCAAACGCCCGCTCTCTGAGCTTCGTGAGAGGAAGTGCCGCTCGCGCTTTTTGAAGCATCTCGGTCTTCTTGATTGTTGATTTTGATTTGTTCGTGTTCGTGCGCGCGCACCATAGCCGAACGAATTCGACGATCTCGTGACGACTCAACCGAGAAGAGTGCAATGCTGCTCGTCGGGATTGCTGCCGCATGCATCGCGATCGGATTCATTCTCGTTCGAAGCCGTTACGACCAACCGCGCCGATTCAATTCAAGTTGATCGTTCGAATCTATGTCGTGATCCCGAAGCAAATAGTTCCCAATCGCGCACAAGTGTTGACGCCAGCAACGCCCGCGCCATCCACTCTCAAGAGGAGAGTGCCGGCCTAAGCTCAAGAACATTGAAGGACATCATCCTGGCAGCGAACGGGTTCCCTGCTCTCCTCCATCACCGACGTGGTGTCCAAGCAGCCCCTGCCCGTCTTCGGCAAGCCGATGATCCAGTGCCTGCGATCCATCCTGACGTTCGCCGTTAGCAGGAATATCCTCATCACCACCACGCCGCAGGACCAGTCGCTGTTTCGGCCGCTGCTCGGCGACGGCTTCGGGATCGGCCCGCGCTTCTCCTGTACTCATCAGAACAGTCCGCGGATTGGCGGAGATGCCGAGCCTTGCCGCAGCCCGAGACGCGGAGTCGTGGTCTTCGGATATCGGCTGGCACCCTCCTGAGGATTTCGAGCGCGAGCTTGCGAAGTCCGCGCACCGGCTCTGCGACAACCGGACGTGGGTGGCAGGACAGCCTCGATGCCACCATCAAAGCGCGCAGATCGATCTTGGTTAGCGAAACTCCGTGGTTATACGGAGCGCTGCGCACCGATTTCATCCCGGTAAGGTTGAGCAGTTAGCTTAATCCGCGGTGTTTGTTGCGAATGCCAGCGGATCGCATATCCATCTTCGCACCGGGCTCCCCCAGGCCCGGCCCCACCCAAGCAAAGCCGTCGAGCGAACATGGGTCCGCTTGGCGGCTTTGTCGTTGTGTCGACGAGAGGATGAATTCGGTTATGGCGCGCAGGCCCTGGTCGTTCAAGGAAGACCGCCGGCTGATGGAATTGGCCAAGTCTTCGACTTCGCTGGAAGAGGCAGCAAAACTTCTCGGGCGCTCGCCCGATGCGATCAAGCGCATGGCCTTGCGCCTCGGCCTGTCGCTGAAATCCAAGGGCTCCAAGAAGGGCTAGCGTCCGCCGCGCGGACACTTCACGGACGGGCGCGTCTGCCTCATCAATCGATGAATGGCAGATGCCAATCGACACAGGTCGATCGCATTCAGCGCTCTCGATCTCGCCGCGCCCGGATGTTAGACTATCCAACGATGAAGATTGAACATCGTCCCTTTTCGGCGCAGAACGGTCGCCGGACCGGCTTCGGTCTCAGTTTGATAGATTGTTGGAGGAAGTACACCATGTTGTCCCGCGCACTCGCCGTAGCTTTGCTCCTGGCTCTACCTTCAGTGGCGTCGGCGCAAGTCCCCGTGCGGTTCGGATTTCCGAACGGCGCGCCGTGGTGCGCTTTTGGCTTCGACTGCCGATTCCTGAACTTCCGGGAATGCGCCGACTGGATCTACGATCCCGCGCGAAACTGCCTCAAGAATCCGTACTTCGCGGCCCATTACCCGACCAATGTCGACAAGGGCTGGTCCTACAATCGGCGTTGAACATCGGTCCCTGCTCACGGCTTGGTCACGCCGTCGGGCACGTTGCTGCAGGCCTGCCCGTTGCCGAAAGCGGAACTCTCGGCCGCCCTCCGCATTGTTTCCGAAACAAACGCGGGAGGCGGGCCGGCATGGCAAACTCTTTCCTTATCGGGATGTCGACCTGGCTCGGCATCAACATCCTGTTCATGGTGGCGCGGCTGTGGGTGACCCAGCCGAAGGACTGGCAGATCAATGCCAGCCCCCGCCAACTCAGCACCGTCCGCGTGAAATCGCGACTGTACCGCCACGTTTGACGTTGCCGGGACAATCGCCGGAAAGACCTTCAGGAACCGATCCGCATCGGGGCCGCCTGTGAACTCCGGTTCATGGGACGGGGAGCAGTGGTTCTAAACCTTATCTTAGCGCCTCGGCGGTTAGGATTCGGGTCATCTTCTCCTAAGCCCGCAGGCCGGGATGGCATCGGCACGGCCGAAATTCACATTGGCGGCGCTCGTGCTTGCGAGCATGGCGGCGTTCGCCCTCGCCGGTCACTTCGCCGCGACCCGCTTCATCCACAACCAGCAGGCGCACCACCTCGACGAACTGACCGAGGTCGTGCTGCGCCGGTCCGAATTCGCGGTCGATTTCGCAGCCGCAAGCCTCGACAAGCTCGCGGGCCGCGGGCTTGCCACATGCGATCCGGGCTCGCTTCAGGCCATCCGCCTGCACGTCTATCAGCGCTCCGCCGTGAAGGACGTCCGTCTCGTCAATTCGGATGGCTCGGTGATCTGCTCGGCCTATTCGGAGACGCTCGAATTCGACAAGGGCTGGGTCGAGCGCGGCGACATGCTCGCCTCGCGCGATTCCAGGCTGATGCTGTTCCGGGTCGAGCAGTTCGGCGGTGACGCGCTCGGCGTGCTCAGGGACATCGGCAACAGGAAAGCGCTGGTTGCGATCCTTGGCGTCAATGCCAGCCTGTTCGACATCATGCCGGCCGAGCTTCGCGCGCATGGCGAGGTGCTGCTGGCGCTCAACAACGGTGCACAGCTCGGCAAATTCATCCTCGACCCCGACAAGGCGCTGTCGCATCCGGTGGAGTTCGCAAAGAGCTCGACGCGCTATCCCCTGCGCACGGTCATCCGCATCAACAGGACCGTGCTCTCGACCTGGAACACCGAGGCCTACTGGCCGGCGATGGCCGTTGCACTTGCACTCGGCGTGCTGTTCGGGGTCCTGTTGTCGCGGACCCGGCGCGTCGAGGGTCCTGTCGCCGATCTCGATCGCGCTCTCGCACGCGGCGAATTCAGGCCGTATTTCCAGCCGATCTTCGATCTCAGAACAGGCCGCATCAACGGCTGCGAGATCCTGGCGCGCTGGCTGCGCGAGGACGGCACCATCGTCCCGCCGATGAACTTCATTCCGCTGGCGGAATCCAGCGGACGCATCGAAGCCATGACCTGGCAGATTCTCTGCCGCGCGCTGGCCGACCTCCAGCCGCATCTCAAGGCCGACAAGGAGTTCAAGCTGTCGTTCAACGTCGTGCCAAAGCACCTCTTGAGTACCGGCTTCGTCGAGACCCTGCGCAGCAACGTCGCCGCGGCAAAAGTCTCCGCGCGGCAGATCGTGATCGAAGTGACGGAGCGCGACGAGCTCGATGATCTCGCACGCGCCGCCGCGGTGGTGCGCGAGCTGCGCGATTACGGCTTCCGCGTCGCCATCGACGACGTCGGCGTCGGCCACAGCGGCCTGTCGCGGCTGAAGGGGCTCGGTGCCAACACCATCAAGATCGACAAGTTCTTCGTCGACACGGTCACGGCGGACGCCTCGACGACGACGATCGTGGAGATGCTGGTGGCGCTCGCCAGGGATTTCCACATGACAGTCGTCGCCGAAGGCGTCGAAACCGAGGAGCAGGTCTGCGCGCTGATCTCGTGCGGGGTCGAGGAAGGCCAAGGCTATCTCGTCGCCGCGCCCCTGCCCTTCACGAAGTTCAGCGAACTGGTCGCCTCCCGACGCGCCGCGATTGCCGCCGCAGCTCCGATCGACGGCGCGGCTCTGGTGGCCTGACCGCGCCCGCTGGCCCGGATTCGGACAAGCTGCCCTCCGGAGTGTACAGACCTTAACGATGTTCTCCGCTTTCGAAAGCGGCCGGCCGGCCGAACGGCTATGCTGGTGCCATGCGCCGCAACCATCTCACTGCAGCCGCTGCAATCTGCCTCGCGCTCATCATTTATGCGACGCTCGCCAAGCTCGCGGGCAGGCCGGCGCTCGCCGGTCACGCGGAGGCTTACTGGGTCGTCGTCATCGAGCGCTTCAGCGCCTACGGGCTGTTGGGCCTCCTGCTATCGTTCCTGCTGCCGGGGCGCGTCAAACTGGCCTGCACTTTCGTGGTCGCAGTTGCGGTCGGGCTCGAAGTCTTGCAGGCGGTGACGCCGGATCGCGATCCCCGGTTCATAGATGTGTTGCAGAAGGCGGCCGGCGGCACCGTCGGCGTCCTGCTGGCCCAGACGATCCTGGCTTTCCTGCCCAGATCGCCGTCCTAGGACTGCCGCGCGCAGCGGTCCGCCAACGTCCACGCAATGCACGAACGAAACGAAGTCCCTACTTCGCCATCTGCCCACGCAGCTCGCCGCCAGGATTGGCGGCCGTGTGGATGTTCGCGTACCACTTGCCGGCGAGGAGATCCGCGGCCTGGGTCTCGGTGAGGGTCGCCGTGCCCTCGATCGGGCTTTGCGCCGACTTGAACGGAAGCGCGATGCCGGCATTCTTGCCGGGCTCGCTGGGTCCATGGAAATGCGCGCCCAGCGCAGGCCCGCTGAGACCTGCATAGCTGACTGTGTAGGTCAGAACCTTCGTGTCCGTATCGTACGTCGCTTCCGCCTTGCCGGAACCAGAACTGGTGTTGGGCGGCACTTCGCTGCTGCCCTTGAGCTCCGCCTGCAATTTGACCATCTCGGCGCTGGCGACCGTCGCAAAGCCGAGCGGGAGCGCAAAAACGATCGCACCCGCCAGGTACAGAGCTCTCTTCATGGCATCCTCCCAGCCGTGACCATATTGGCCTTCCCGGTCCGGTGTGAAACACCGGCGGTCGCGCCAAATTCCGGCTGGACGATTATGCCTGATTCGAAGCGGCCCGACTGCTGCCGGCGCCGCGAACTCAAGCCACTCCGCGCCGCAAGCCCGGCTGGCCGGCCGAAAGAACCCCGGACATCTGCCGATGGGCATCACGCAACGCCGCGATCGCGTCATCGAGGTCGAATTCGGCGTCGCGGATGGTTTCGAAGAACCGTGCCATCAAGGCGAGGTTCAGCTTGACGCGGGTGTTCCCGTCGCGGCTCTTACGGCGATCGAGCGACAGATGCATCGCCTGCATCCTAGCCTCGGCCGCGCTACAACCGCCGAGTGTCGCGAGTTCGTCATATGTCATCCAGATCTGAGGCATGTCCCTGTCCGTCTTTTGTTGTGGGCGCCAACCTAGATTTCACCTCTAAAGGCACGGTTGCCGCGATGCGGCCGGGCGGTGTTTTCGCGACAACAGCGTCAATGCAAACCTAAGACGCCAGCGCTTCAGGACACTGGCGCTTTGGGCGGCGTGAACGGATGACGTGGCCGGGACCGGCCGTCGAGGCCCTTGGGCAGCTTGTCCGCATTGAGCTTCACGACCGCGCATTTGGCGTCGGCTGCCGGCGCATCTTCCTGGCTGTAGATCAGCGTCGCCTCGAACTTCACGTCGGGCGCTTCCTTGGCCGTTCCCGAACAGGTCGCCACCAGGCCGTTGCACACACCCGAGAGTTCGACCTCGACCTCATCAGGCCCAAACACGCTCAGCGGGCCGTCAGAATGCCGGTTCACGGTCAGGACGGCCGAGAAGTGGCGCTCATCGACGCGGTAGGAACCACCATAGGTAAAGAAGCTGTCGCGGCCCGAGATCCGGCCCTCGGCCAGATCCACGATGCCGGTGCCCTGACCACGGGGGGTCCTGAACCAGGCAGCGTATTTACCGTCTCTCAGCATGGGGAATTTCCCGACGTGAAAATTGACCTGTATTTGCGACCAACTCTGGGGCGCGACAATGACCTAACGGCCGGCCCTTCGGGCAAGGTTAATGCCCCGAAAACCCAATCCATCGAATTGCCGCCGACGCGCGACGCCGGCGGCGAACGTCAAAATAACTCTATGCCGTCATCCGCGGTCTCGACCGCTTCGACGCGACGCGTGGCGGCGATCGACGCAAGGCCAAGCGTTTGCAAGAATTCGCGGTGAACGTCCCGCTCGCGCTCCATCGTGTAGCGCGCGAAGAGATCGTCGAGCATCGCCTGATCCTGCGCCTCCGGCTGCGGCCGCTGCGCGCCAGCGCTCGCGGTCTCGAGGCGCGCAGCAACCGCTGGCAAGGCCGCGGAGCTCTCGCCTAGCGAATTCATCAGACCATGCGCCGAATTCATCAGGCCTTCGAATTCCGCGCCTTCATCGATGAGCCGGCCCATCAGCTTGCCGAGCCGCTCGTTGCCGACCTCGACCTCGCGCAGCGCCTGGAGGATCTGCGGCTCGAATTTGGCGAGCTGCGTGGGATCGCCCTGCACGCGGAGCTCCTTCAGCTCGTTCGCCGAGCGCTCGATGCCGTCGAGCACAGGCCGCAAGCGCCCCGCGCCCACAGAGACCTGGTCGGCGGTCGCCTTGAGCTCGTTGGCGATCACGACGAAAGCGCTGCCGCGGCTGCCGAGATGGCTTGCCTTGAGGCCGGCATTCATTCCGATCAGGGTGATATCGACGGTCGCCTCGGCGAGCCCGGCGATCGCCTGGCGAAACTTTGCCAGCGTGTCCTCGACGATGGCGAGCGCCTCGTCGACCGAACGGCCGGCGCTCTCGCAGGTGGCGATCAGGGTCGAGGCATGTGCCAGCGCCTGCTTGATGCGCGCCAGGAACGATGATGAGCCGCCATCCTCGTCGCCGAACAGCGTGCGGCCATGGCCGACGACATTGCCCGCATCGTGCAGGATGGCGGTGAGTGCGCGAACGATCTGGCCGATGTCGCCGCCGAATTCACGCTGGGCATCCCGCAGCAGGGCCGCCTGCAACTGGCAGATCGCGCGCGCGCCGTCGTCGCTCATGACTGGTTCAGGAACGAGGCTCGGGGACGATCCCGAGGCAAGTCCGAGACCGTGACAGACATGCTCGAGGCGCTGACGCGTGCTGTCGCCGGCCTGCAAGGAGATGATCGCGCCACCGACCGCCTCGGCGATCTTCTTCGTGCTGGTGCTGGCGAGATCGGCAAGCTGGCTGCTGTTACGCCGCTGGTCACGCAGGCCCGAATAGGCTTCACCAAGCGCGGAGCTCTCCGAGACCAATTGCTTGCCGTAGCGGCTCTCGAACTCCTTCTGCCGGGCGGACGCGGCAGCGACGGCTTCCGACAGTCTCTGCTGATCCTTCGCGCAGCCTTCGATCGATTGCTGCACGGCCTTGCCGAGGTCGTAAGCCTCCTGCGTGAAGGCGAGAAAGCCCTCGCGATCGCCGTCGAGCGAAGCCGCCTCGATCCGCGCGCTGCGTGCGATGATGGTGATCATCTGGATGTGCTTGAACAGCGGCTTGAGCAGCGAGGACGCCTCCGTCGTGCTCGTGCCGATCGTCGCAAGCAGGGCGCTCTCGGCCGGCAGCGCCTCTGCGAGCTCGCCGAGCCGCGCGGCGATCTCCTTCAACGCGGTGGCCGCACCCTCGATCTCGGCGCCGGAGAGTTCCTCCGAGAGCGTCGCGAGGCCCTGGTTCAGCTCCTTGAAGATGAGGTGGCCGCGACCGAGCTCGTGGCCGACCTGCGCGAAGACGTCCTCGATCCGCGACGAGACATCCTCGATCGCAGCGGTCGCTTCAGCGAGCGTGTTGGCCGGAATGGCGGACATCGCAATCAACCTGCCACCGCAACGTGTCCGGCCTGATACCAGAGCAAGATCTCGCGCGGGATATGATGCAGCGAGACCACCTTCTCGACACCGCCATGCGCGATGGCTTCCTTGGGCATGCCGAACACCACGCAGCTCTCCTCGTCCTGCGCGCGCGTCGAGGCGCCGAGCTTGCGCATCTCCAGCATGCCGCGCGCGCCGTCGTCGCCCATACCCGTCATGATCACGCCGAGCGCATTGGCGCCGGCATGCTGGGCCGCGGAGCGAAACAGCACGTCGACCGAGGGCCGATGCCGCGACACCGGCGGGCCGTCCTTGATCGCGATCTGGTAACGCAGGCCGATGCGCTGGAGCAGCATGTGACGGGCGCCCGGCGCGATATAGGCGCAGCCCGGCAGCACCGGCTCGCCGTCCTCGGCTTCCTTGACGCGGACCTGGCAGACGCTGTCGAGGCGCCTGGCGAAGGCTGCGGTGAACCCTGCCGGCATGTGCTGGACGATGACAATGGGAGGGCAGTGCGGCGGCAGCATCTCGAGGACGTCGTTGAGCGCTTCGGTCCCGCCGGTCGATGCACCGATGCATACGATGCGCTCCGTCGTCGGCCGGACCCTGCCCTGCACCGGCGGCGGGATGATGGCGTCGGCCGTGAGCTTCTTCTCGATCCCCCGACGCTCCGAGCGCGGCCGCACCCGCGCGCGCGCTGCCGATTTCACGGCCTCGCGCAGCCGCGTCGAGCATTCGAGTAGCGCCTGCCGCGTGTCGATCTTCGGCTTCGGCACGATGTCGACCGCGCCCGCCTCGAACGCCTCGAACATCACGTTCGAACCTTCCTCGGTGAGCGAGGAGCAGATGATCACCGGGATCGGACGCTGCGCCATGATCTTGCGCAGGAACGTCATGCCGTCCATGCGCGGCATTTCCAGGTCGAGGATCATGACATCCGGGATTTCGTTCTGGAGGCGGCGCGCCGCCGCGAACGGATCCGAGGCCGTCCCCATCACCTCGATGTCAGGATCGTCGTTGAGGATCGTTTGCAGGATTTGGCGCACCGACGCCGAATCGTCCACGATCAGTACGCGAACTTTCTCCCTCGGCATTTTGGTTGCGCTCCGGCTAGACCTTGAAAATGGTTGGCTGAACTTGCTTCAAACCCGGCACGGCACTGTGAATCATCGATTCCGAATGGCCGACCAGAAGATAACCGCCTGGCCGCAAATGGCTGCACAATTGCTCGATCACCTTGCGCTGCGTCTCGCGCTCGAAATAGATCAGGACGTTGCGGCAGAAGATGATGTCCACGTCGCGATCGACGGGATAGGACGCATCCATGAGGTTCATCCGCATGAAATGCGTCATGCGCCGTAATTCCGGCACCACACGCACCTCGCCGCGCGACTTGTCCCGCGACGACAAAAAATACCGTTTCACGAAGGGCTCCGGCACCGGAGCAAGCACGTCGCGGGTGTAGATCGCGGTCTTGGCAAGGCGCAGCACCGCGGTCGAAATGTCCGTCCCGAGGATGCGGTACTGAAACCGCGAGCCGTTCCGCGTCATGTCGTCCAGCACCATGGCGGTGGTGTAGGCTTCCATGCCGGTGGAGCTTGCCGAGCTCCAGATCTTCAGGTTCGCATTCCTGCGGCCATGCGATTTCAGCAGAGCGGGGATTGCGACCTCTCGCATAAAGGTGAAGTGCTGCGGCTCACGGAAGAAGTCGGTCTTGTTGGTCGTCACCACGTCGATGAGATGGGTGAGCTCGGTGTCGAAATGTTCGGCCTCGAACAGGTTGTCGACATATTCGTTGAGGTCGGAAAAGTTCAGCGCGCGTACGCGCTTGTGCAGCCTCCCCTCCAGCATCAGCCGCTTGCCCTGCGGCAGCTTGATGCCGACCTGGCCCTCGATCAATTCGGCAATGGTCCGGAAGTGACGGTCCGACAGATGGACGGCCGTATCCTGCACGGCGGGCATCATGGCTGAATGCCCCGATCCGCGATGGCCGCCTGCAATGAATGTCGGGCCAAACGGGCCATCCTGAATCCTACACGTCTACGCAGTTACTGAGGGCGGATCGGCCCACCCGTGACGGGCAGGCCGATCCCTTAAATCGTCTCAGCGCTGGAAATCAGCGTCCCGATCGTCCTCGCCATCGTTCATGTCGAAAGCGAAGCCGCCGCCACCGGCCGCCCTCACGGCGCGCGCCGGCCTGGCCTGCGGCTTCTTGGCCGGACGCTCGACGGCCGCCATGGTCGCCGCCTTGGCGCGGAGCTGATTGACCGCGCGGTCGATCGGTGCAGCCGCCTGGCTGCGTCCCTGCTCGATACGGAAATAGGCGATGGTCGACTGAAGCTGTTCGGCCTGCGAGGCCAGCTCTTCCGAGGTCGAGGACACCTGCTCGGACGCGCTGGCATTCTGCTGGCCGACCTTGTCGAGCTGCTGGATTGCCTGGTTGATCTGGGCCGAACCGACGTCCTGCTCGCGGCAGGCGGCGGTGATTTCCTCGACGAGCTCCGCCGTCCTCTTGATGTCGGGGACGAGCTTGGAAAGCATATTGCCGGCTTCCTGCGCAACCTTGACGGTTTCAGTCGACAGCGTGCCGATCTCGGCCGCGGCCGCCTGGCTGCGTTCGGCAAGCTTGCGTACTTCGGAGGCGACCACCGCAAAGCCCTTGCCATGCTCCCCGGCGCGCGCGGCCTCGACCGCGGCGTTGAGCGCGAGCAGATCGGTCTGGCGCGCGATCTCCTGCACGATCGTGAT
>NZ_JAFCJT010000002.1 GCF_018130785.1 Bradyrhizobium liaoningense | reverse complement strand
ACGGGCTTCAAAGCCCTTGGATGAAGCGGTCTCCCGTCCGTTACCGCACCGGACACTCTAGCCGATCCGGCGCAATCTGACTTACAAGGATGACGGGACGCGGGGCGGCATTCGCGGCAGGCCAACCAGCCCCATCCGCGTAACCTGCGGATAAATTAACCGGCCATTAACCAAATCCGCCGCATCGTTAACCATTCAATAACGGGGAACGAGTCGGCCGCTATGGAGGCTGCAGCAAAAGTCCAACGCCAAATGGTGCGCCTGCGCGGGCGCTCCTACGTGGCCTTCGTGTTCGTGCCGACGGTTCCGATCCAGGACTGGCTCCACGAGATCGACGCCACGATTGCGCGCTCGCCGGGGTTCTTTGCCGGTCGGCCCGTGGTGATCGATCTGTCCTCGGTCGATCTAAGTCAGTCCGGCATCAGCCATCTGCTCACCAGCCTTCAGGACCGGAACATCCGGGTGCTCGGGATCGAGGGGGTGGAGGAGGGCCGGCTGACGCCGTCGATGCCGCCGCTGCTCTCGGGCGGGCGCAGCTGCGTGGTCGAGCCGAGCGCGCCGAAGAAGGCCGAGGCGAAGGCCGTAACCAAGCCGACCTCGCTCCTGCTCGACAGCCCGGTGCGCTCGGGCCAGACCGTGATCTTCCCGGAAGGCGACGTCACCATTCTCGGGTCGGTCGGCTCCGGCGCCGAAGTCGTCGCCGG
Source organism: Bradyrhizobium liaoningense (assembly GCF_018130785.1). Taxonomy (GTDB): domain Bacteria; phylum Pseudomonadota; class Alphaproteobacteria; order Rhizobiales; family Xanthobacteraceae; genus Bradyrhizobium; species Bradyrhizobium liaoningense_A. The sequence goes on along the minus strand of NZ_JAFCJT010000002.1, from coordinate 969,577 downwards.
CGGTTCCATCCACATCTACGGCGCCCTCCGCGGCCGTGCCATGGCGGGGGTCAACGGGCACACGAGCGCCCGCATCTATTGTCAGAAGATCGAGGCCGAACTGCTTGCAATTGACGGATTTTACCAGACTGCGGACGACATCGACGCCGCCTTGCGCGGCAAGCCGGCGCAGGCCTGGCTGCAGGGGAATACCATGCGAATTACAGCACTGAACTGACCAGCAAAGGAGACATTTCAGATGAGTAAGGTACTGGTCGTGACATCAGGCAAGGGCGGGGTCGGCAAGACCACGACGACCGCCGCGCTCGGGGCTGCGCTGGCGCAGAGCGGCGACAAGGTCGTCGTCGTCGATTTCGACGTCGGCCTGCGCAACCTCGACCTCGTCATGGGTGCCGAACGCCGCGTCGTGTTCGATCTCATCAACGTGGTGCAGGGCGTCGCAAAGCTGCCGCAGGCGCTGATCCGCGACAAGCGGCTGGAGAATCTCTGGCTGCTGCCGGCCTCGCAAACCCGCGACAAGGACGCGCTGACGGAAGAGGGCGTCGGCAAGGTCATCGACGATTTGCGCGAACGCTTCGACTGGGTGATTTGCGACAGCCCGGCCGGGATCGAGCGCGGCGCCTCCATGGCGATGCGCTTTGCGGACGAGGCCGTGATCGTCACCAATCCGGAAGTCTCCTCGGTGCGCGATTCCGACCGCATCATCGGCATGCTCGATTCCAAGACGGTACGGGCCGAGAAGGGCGACCACGTCCAGAAGCACATTCTCATCACCCGCTACGATGCCACACGCGCCGCGCGGGGCGAGATGCTGACGATCGATGACATCCTTGAAATCCTCGCCACGCCCTTGCTCGGCATCATCCCCGAGAGCCAGGACGTGTTGAAGGCCTCCAATGTCGGCACGCCGGTGACGCTGTCGAACGCGGACGGCGCGCCTGCACGAGCCTATATCGATGCGGCGCGGCGGCTTTGCGGTGACAGCGTGCCGATGCAGGTTCCGGCTGAACGCAGGCGCTTCATGGATCGTCTGCTGCGACGGAGGGCTGCATGAGCATGGGTTTGCTTCGGCTTCTCCGCGGCAAGAAGGCCTCTGCCCCGATCGCTCGCGAGCGATTGCAGATCCTGCTTGCCCATGAACGCGGAATGCGCGGCCAGCCCGACCTGCTCGGCGTGCTGCGTGAGGAAATTCTCGCCGTCGTGTCCAAGCACGTCACGCTGGATCCGACCAAGGTCATCGTGCGCCTGGAGCGCGGCGACGAGGTGTCGACCCTGGAGGTCGATATCGAGGTGCCCAACGATGTGGAACGCAAGCGCGTGGCGGTCGCGTAGGGGACGCGGCCGAAGACTTCCCATTTGGGGTGGGTGAAAAGGCGGTCCGCTGGGCATAGCGGACCGCCTTTATTTTGCGTGCCTGCCGAAACCACGGTTTTGCCCGATTTCGTCTCGACGCTCGATTGTCATCGCAGGGCATTGCACGTCCTGCTGGTCAGGGAAGGGAAGGCCGTGATGCCCTCGGGAAAAACAATCCATCAACGCGTGGCGGCAGTGCTGCTTGCCGCAGCGATGGCCGCAGCGCCGTCGCTCTCGCTCGCCTGCACGCGCCTCGTCTATCACGGCGTGAATGGCCAGGTGATCACGGCGCGTTCGATGGATTGGAAGAACGATGTCGCGACCAATCTCTGGATCTTTCCGCGCGGCATGGCGCGCACGGGCGAAGTGGGCCCGAACTCGCTGACTTGGACGTCGAAATACGGCAGCGTGATCGCGACGGGCTATGACATCTCGACGACTGATGGACTCAACGAGGCTGGGTTGATGGCCAATGTGCTATGGCTCGTCGAGTCCGAATATCCCAAGTTCGACCAGAGCAAGCCGGGCCTCTCAATCGCGGCCTGGGCGCAATATGTGCTCGATAATTTCGCGACCGTGAAGGAGGCGGTGGACGTTCTCGCGAAGGAGCCGTTCACTATCGTCACCGACGACGTGCCCGGCGAGAAGCGGCTGGCGACCCTGCATCTGTCGATCTCGGATGGGACCGGCGATAGCGCCATCGTCGAATACATCAAAGGCAAGCAGGTCATCCACCATGGCCGGCAATACCAGGTGATGACGAACTCGCCGACCTTCGATGAGCAGCTCGCGCTCAACGCCTATTGGAAGCAGATCGGCGGCACGGTGATGCTGCCCGGCACCAACCGCGCCTCGGACCGCTTCGCGCGCGCCTCGTTCTACGTCAACGCGATTCCGAAGGACGAAAACCCCGACCGCGCGCTCGCCAGTGTTTTCAGCGTGATCCGCAACACTTCGGTACCGTTCGGCATCACGACGCCCGATCAGCCGAACATCTCCTCGACACGCTGGCGCACCGTCGCCGACCATCAGCGCAAGCTCTATTTCTTCGAATCTGTGTTGACGCCGAACACCTTCTGGGTCGACCTGAAGAAGGTGGATTTCTCGCCCGGGACCGGCAAGGTCAAGAAGCTCGATCTCGGCCCGGACCAGGACCACATCTTTGCCGGCGATGCCACCGCGAGCTTCCGCGAGGCTCAGCCGTTCCAGTTCCTGGGGCGGCCAATGTGATCAGTGGCGGCCGGAACGAGACTTGCGGCCCCGCCGTTATCCACGGCCCGCGGTCACGTGCGATGCATCGCGGTTTCATCAGACCGGAGAGCGCCCATGATATCCGAGGTCCAGGTCCACACCGTCGCGCGCCAGATGTTGGAAAAGCATGGTTTCGCTGCGATTGCGAAGGCCGCCGAGCAGGCCCAGGCCTGTGAGGGCCGCGGCGAGGCCGATGAGGCCAAGGAGTGGCGTCACATCGAGGACGCCATGAAGATCATCCGCGGGCCGGCCAACAGCTGACACGCGGCAAGCGCGAGCGCGCTCAGCGTTCCTCGCGGTCGGCGCCCGGCTGCGAAGCGCGGTTTTGTGTCTGCGGCTGGGAGCGCTCCCCTGTCTCTTTGCAGGGAAGCGGTTCCCACGAGCCGTCGGGCGCCTGCTGATAGGCACTACAGGATGACGAGGTGGATTTTTCCTCGCCTTTCTGGGCGTCGGAATTCTTCGCCAGGGCGGGCGTGGCCAGCACCGTGGCGGCCGCAACCGCGCCGGCGAAAACGACATGGATACTCCGCATGAGGGCTCTCCTGTTCGCGAATTCGAAGAGGCCGCATGGTGTTGAGGATTATGACCATTGTTAGCCGCCGCGACGGTTCCGTCGCGGCGTGCTTAACGCCGCGAGAGAGCGCCTAGCCGCCCTTGCTGCGGATCAGGCCCGCAAGGTTGGTCTTCTGGGCCTCGCACCAGCCGGGCATGCCGAGGCGGCGCTGGTCCATGTCGGTCGCCTGCGTCGCGACGGCGACCTCGGCCATCAAATCGTCGTCCTGCTTCTCGCCCATCTTGCCGCCGGTGTGCATCCAGGCGATTGCCTTGCGCACCTTCTCGGTGATGCCGTCCGGCAGCTGCATCTGCTGCGCCTTCTGCACGAGGTCCTGATAGACGAGATCGGTGTTCGGGCATTCGACCCTGGCGGCGAAGGCCTGCAAGACCATCGTCACATAGGTCGACCGTGGATGGTCCGCCGCTTGGGCCGGCGCGGCGAGCAGTAACAGACCTGCGATCAGGAAACCGGTGCGCATCCTTGGTATCTCCTCCGTTTTTTTTGAGAGGCTAGCGTCCGGCAAGCCGCTCCGCAATGGTGCCGGAACGTATTTGTCGCTTCCCGGTGCGGTGCGCTATCGTGACCCGCCCCTGGCCCGGAGAGCGACATGAGCCTGTTCAGCACGCCGTTCGATCCCGCACGCGACACGGCGCTCGTCACCGGCGCAGGCAACGGCATCGGCCGCGCGATCGCGCAGGCGCTGGTCGGCGAGGGCGTTCGGACCGTCTTCGCCGATGTGAGCGCGGAAAGGGTGGGTGCCGCGATCAGCGCGAGCAGCAGGCCTGAATTGGCGGTGCCGTGGGTGGGCGATCTCGCCAGGCTGGAAGATTGCGACGAGTTGCTGGCTGCCGCGCTTGCCGCGCTCGGCGAGGTCTCGCATTTCGTGCACAGCGCATCGCCGCCGCGGCGGGAGGCCGATCATGCGCTCGCGGTCGATCGCAAGACCTGGCAGGAGATGCATGCCGTCAATCTCGATGCCGGATTTCATCTGGCGCGCGGGCTGGCAAAGCGGCTGATCGCGGCGAAACGGCCCGGCTCGTTCCTGTTTCTCACCTCGCTGCACGCGGGTACGCCACGCAACCTGCCGCATTATTCGACGGCGAAGGCGGGGATGGCGATGCTGGTGAAGGAGCTCGCGAAGACGTTCGGGCGTCACGACATCCGCGTCAACGCGCTGGTGCCCGGCGCGATCGCGGCCGGCGGGTTCGTTGCCGATGCTTCGCTGGCGAAGCACATCCCGCTCGGGCGTCTCGGTGAGGCCAAGGACCTCGCGCCGATGGCGCTTGCGGTTCTGTCGAACAAGCTCTCGGGTTACGTCACCGGCGCAGCCTTCGTCGTCGACGGCGGATTGTCGCTGACGAACTGGTTCGAGCCGCCGGCTCTCGACGACTAGAGCCCCGTTCCGATGAATCGGAACGGCGCTTCTGATTCCTGGTTCGACGCGTTTTCCCTGCGCGAACCGGTATCCACTTCGCTCGAAAACGCGATGTCCTAGCGCTGCCAGGCCGGCACGGGATCGAGCGGCGTGCGATAGACCTCGTTGTGATCGCGATCGGTGACGCGCACCGCGCAGCCCTTCCGTTGCAGCTCCGGCTTCACCTGCGACAGCTCGGTGGCCAATTGATCGGCGCGATCGGAAGCGACCTCGATGTCTTCGAGGATGATTCCACCCTGGTTCTTGAACTCTTCACCAACCACGAGATCGAAGAAATAGTACGGCATTCGAATTCTCCGGTATGACGACGTGAGCTTCGGCGGAAGTCTCAACACATGTCGGATGATATCACTGAGTCGATATCTATCGAATGAACGGGCCGCGTAATCTCTGTGCTTATGGCGCAGAAATCATGTGCAGCATTCGCTTGCGTTAAGATTTTATTAAATATGTCGGCGTGATCATAAGGCATGGAATTGCAGCAGAACCGGGCTCCGGGAACCGGCAGCTGCAAGAGAAGGCCGGCGGCATAGATCCCGACGGCCTTTTCTCTTGACGGAAGACGCTCGAAGCATCGGTCTCCGTAGTCGCCCGGACTCAACTCATCGCATCGAGTCGGACAGCTTGCGCATGGTCGCGACAGCGACGCTGCGCCGACGCTTGGTCTATCGCACCGGCATCGGCGGACGCACGACAGGTCCGTCGTCATCGGCAACGGCTTGCGTCGTGGCGACCGGTGCTGCCGGCGGCGTGACCGCGGCGGCCTGCGAAGGCGCAAGCGGCGCGGGCGAATATGCCGGCATGTAGGTTTGCGACACGACCGGCTTCGGCCTGCGAACCGGAGGCGCGGGAGATCGCGGCGGGAGCGTGGACACGCGCGCGCGCGGTTCGACCGGCTTGACCTCAGCCACCGGCTTTGGCGCGGGCGGTTTTGCCATCTCGCGTGCCATCTGCTCCTGCCCGGCCTTCAGCTCGGCAATGTTGGCCTTGAGTGTTTCGATCTGCTGCGCCATCGCTGCGAGATCGCGCGTCATCGATTGGACCGACTGCGCCGCATCGGGCTGTGTTGCGACCGGCGCAGCTGCTGCAACCGGCGCGGCTGTTGCAACCGGCGCGGCTGTTGCGACCGGCGCGGCTGTTGCGACCGGCGCGGCGGCTGCAACCTGAACCGCCGGCGGCGTCGCGGATTGATCGGGCGCCTGATCCGTTGCGGCTTGCTCCGCGGGCGGCGCGGCCTGCGCGGTGGCGACCGGCGCCGTCCGCGATGTCGAAGGCAGCAGCGAGGTCAATGAGGTCAATACAGGCGTCCATTCGGCGAGCATCTGCCTGGCCGTGTCGCCATGTTTCTCCCAGGCGACAGTGGCGGCCGCGCTTCCGCCCGCAAACAACACCGTGACGAACGCGCCGCGCAGCCATTTGCCGGCGGAGGATCGCTTCCGCCGGTTGCGATCATCGCTGGCCGCGACGCGCACGGCGTTGTCGACCGAGGGCACTGCTGCCTGCGGCTCCATGACGGGACTGAACTTCGGCTCCGGATTGACGGTGGGCTCCGGCGCGAACTTCGGATCTATTTTCGGCTCCGGACGGGACGTGATCTCTGGGGCCAACGCGGGGGCGACGCTGATGGGGCGTGAAGCCAGCACCATGTCGGGCGAAATCTGAATGGCGTCGTGCGGATCGTTGTCCTTGACCGTGTCCTTCACGATCTCATCGACAATTTGCCTGGAGTTCAGCGTCGCGAGCATTGCAGCTCCTTTAAAACGCGAGTGTTTAAAGTAGTGGTCGTCCGCATTGGCGCGAGCCGATCTGTTGAGGTCGACTCATCCCAAATCTGATGAGTCAAGCAGATGACGCACGAGTCCAGCCGGGTTTGACCAAAGCAAGGCGAGGGGATGGAGACTGTGCGACGCTCTTCCGCCGTTTGTGGTGATGGAACCGGGCCAGTCGAACACGCGCACGTGTTCCCTCCGCCTTGTTTTCAGCACGATTTGGGCAGCATCTGGCGGAGCTGGGAGCGTAACTATCGCTATCGGGGGGCCGGTGGTGCCAAAATCTCTAATTGTCTTGTTCGTCGTTGCCTTGCTTCCGCTCGCCGGCTGCATGCAGACGACGCTTTCGCCATCGACGGATGCGAGCATGACGCCGCGCGACCGGCAGTTGCTTGCGCACACGCCCTACGCGCAGGCGAACGTGCCTGAGCAATATCTCCGTCATATCGTCGATTATCCGCGCAAGGAGCAGCCGGGCACGATCCTGGTCGATACCGATGCGCGCTACCTCTATTTCGTGCTGCCCGAAGGCAAGGCGATCCGCTACGGCGTCGCGGTCGGCGAGGAAGCCATGGCCTTCTCCGGCGTTGCGCGTGTCGGCCGTCTGGCGGAATGGCCCGACTGGGTTCCGACAGCGGACATCCAGGCGCGGCTCGGGCCATATCCAGCGCGCGTCGCCGGTGGCCCCGCCAATCCGCTGGGCGCGCGGGGCATCTATCTCTACCTCGGCAACAAGGACACGCTCTACCGGATCCACGGCACCAACCAGCCGGAATATATCGGGCAGGCGATCTCGTCCGGCTGCATCCGGATGCGCAACGAGGACGTGATCGATCTGTTCGACCGGGTGAAGCTGAATGCGACGGTCGTGGTGCTGCCGCCCGGGCAGAACGCGCGGGTCGAGGCGGGGCCTAGCTGGCGCGGGTAAGCGCGGTGCGATCGGTCATTCCGTTGCTCACGAGACTTTTGCCGCGGGCAGGACTGCCGGTCGCGACCTAGTTCTCAGGGCGGGCGACGCGCCATTGCAGCGTCGTCGCATTGCCGTTGGCGTCGCCTGGCGCCTTGTCGGCCGGCGAGGTATAGAGCGGACGATAGCGGTACGCCCACATCTTGCTGCCGTCGTTGCGGCTGATCACCGTGAAGTCGCCGACGGCCTTGGCGTCGGCCGTTGCGGGCAGCGGTACCCAGCTCTCGGTGCACTTGCCGTTGCAGTTCGACGTCTTGCCGGTGGTGTCGCGCTCGTAATAGTAGAGCGTCATGCCCTTGAGATCCACGAGCGTGGGACCCTGCCTGGTCAGGACCACCTTCGCCGGTGCGGTCGTGGCCTCGGGCTTCGGCGGCGGAGGGGCATCGCCGCCGCCATGGCTGTTGGCAAGCACAGGGCCGGTCGAGAGCGCGATGGCCGTCGCCGCAATGAGGAACCTGAACATCCGAAACTCCCGAACGGCAAAGTTAATCGCGCGTTAAACGCCGAATATTGCTGACCGTAGCAGCCGAAGGTTAGTTCCAGGTTTCGCGGCACTGCGACAATTACGGGTGGAAATACGGGGGTTATGCCTGCATCTCGCGCAGCGGAGCACGGCTGAGCTCGTTGCCGGCGGTGATTGCCTTGCGCAGCAGCCGCATCAGCTCCTCACCTTCCTTCGCGCTGAGACCGCGCAGCATGACGCGTTGGGCGGACTCGACCGCCGGGGTGATCTTGCGCAGCGTGCGTCGGCCCTCGTCGGTGATCTCGAGTTCGCGGGCGCGGCGGTCGCGGCTGGAGGCGCGGCGCTCGGCAAGGCCTTTCTGGACGAGGCGGTCGATGACGCCGGTGATGGTGGTGCGGTCGTAGGCGATCAATCCTGCGAGCGTCACCTGGTCGAGCCCCGGATTGGCCTTGATGGTCGCAAGTGCTGCGTATTGCACCGGCGTGAGGTCGAAGCCGGCGTCCCCGACCTCGGCCAGAAACACCGCCACCGCGATCTGCTGGAACCGGCGCGCCAGATGCCCGGGCATGTCGTTGTTGTCTTTCACCGAATTCTCCTTGGGGCAGGACGGCGCGGGATCGTTGACAAGTATACTGATAGTCAGCATACTGAGCAATATCCAAACAGAACGTTTTCGGGGAGAGATGCTCATGCAATTCCATCTGAATGGATTTCAGCCGGGCGACCCTGAGATCGCCGATCCCGCCGACCGCATTCAGGCTTCGGGCGCTGCCGGCGCCGTGCCCACCGAGGTCGATGTCCTCATCGTCGGCTGCGGCCCTGCCGGTCTGACGCTCGCGGCCCAGCTTGCGCAATTCCCCGACATCAAGACCTGCATCGTCGAGCAGAAGCCGGGCCGCCTGCTGGTTGGGCAGGCCGACGGCATCGCCTGCCGCACCATGGAGATGTTCCACGCCTATGGCTTCAGCGAGCGCGTGCTGAAGGAGGCCTATTGGGTCAACGAGACAACGTTCTGGAAGCCGGACGAACGGACGCCGGAAAACATCGTCCGCAGCGGCCGGGTGCAGGACGTCGAGGACGGGTTGTCGGAATTCCCGCACGTCATCCTCAACCAGGCGCGCATCCATGACGGCTTTCTCGATACGATGCGCAAATCGCCGGCCAAGCTCGAACCCCATTACAGCCGGCGCCTGCTCGACCTCGAGGTCGATCCGGCCGCGGGTCCCGCCGACCATGCCGTGACGGTGCGGCTCGAACGCAGCGATGCCGCAAACGAGGGCAGGATCGAGACGATCAAGGCGCGCTATGTCGTCGGCTGCGACGGCGCGCGCAGCACGGTGCGCAAGTCGATCGGCCGCGAGCTGCATGGCGATTCCGCCAACCACGCCTGGGGCGTGATGGACGTGCTGGCGGTGACCGATTTTCCGGACATTCGCTTCAAGGCCCTGATCCAGTCGGCGAAGGACGGCAGCCTGCTGATCATCCCGCGCGAGGGCGGCTACATGGCCCGCCTCTATGTCGAGCTCGCAAAACTCGACGTCGGCGAGCGCGTTGCCAACCGCAACATCACCGCCGATGACGTGATCGCGAAAGCGCAGCGGATCTTGAAGCCGCATACGCTCGAGGTGAAGGAGATCGCATGGTGGTCGGTCTACGAGATCGGCCAACGCCTGACCGACAAGTTCGACGACGTGCCGGAGACCGAGATCGCCTCGCGCCTGCCGCGCATCTTCATCGCCGGCGATGCCTGCCATACCCACAGCCCGAAGGCGGGGCAGGGCATGAACGTCTCGATGCAAGACGCTTTCAATCTCGGCTGGAAGCTTGCCACCGTGCTGCGCAAGCAGAGTGCGCCGAGCCTGCTGCATTCCTATTCGGCGGAGCGCCAGGCGGTTGCGAAGGAGCTGATCGATTTCGATCGTGAGTGGGCGGGAATTCTCGCCTCAGCCGCCAAGGCTGGCGGCGCCGATGCCGCCAGGACGCAGGACTATTTTGTCAGGCACGGCCGCTACACCGCGGGCACGGCGACGCATTACAAGCCGTCACTCCTCACCGGCGCAACGACTCACCAGCATCTCGCCGCAGGTCTCGTCATCGGCAAGCGCTTCCATTCCGCGCCGGTCATCCGGCTTGGCGACGCCAAGCCGGTCCATCTCGGCCACGCGTCGCAGGCCGATGGCCGCTTCCGCATCTACGCGTTTTCGCCCGCGGAGGATCCTGCGGCTGCGGGCTCGGCCATTCGCGCCTTGTGCAATTTTCTCACTGAAGCCCGGGAATCTCCGGTCAAGCGATATACGCCCGCGGGCGCTGACGTCGACAGCGTGATCGATCTGCGCGCGATTTTCCAGCAGGACCACCGCGAGCTCGCCGTCGAGGCGATGCCGTCGCTGCTGCTTCCACGCAAGGGCCGCTACGGGTTGCTCGATTACGAGAAGATGTTCTGTCCGGACCTCAAGGGCGGCCACGATGTCTTTGCAATGCGCGGCATCGATCGCAAGGCGGGCTGCATGGTGGTCGTGCGGCCCGACCAGTACATCGCGACCGTGCTGCCGATCGATCAATTTGCTGCGCTTGCGTCGTACTTCGACGCGTTCATGTTGCCGGTGAATTGACAGGCTTATCGCGCTGTTGCGCGCTGTGCCGATGAATGGCGAATGAATATTGAACCACGCGCGGCGTGCGCCTCAATCTTTTGACGCACGCGACCTCCGTGTGCGGAACGCCCTTCTCACTGGCGCGTTCCGACTTGCAGAGGAGGAATTCGCCATGAGACTCAGAACTGCTCTAGTTGCCGCATTGTTGCTCGCCCCGACGGCCGCGCTGGCCGCTCCGGGCATCGTCACCGTCTCGACCGGCCTGCGTGCCGGGCCGGGCACGGGCTTTCCCCTGGTCGATCGCGTCCCCGAGGGCGCGCGCGTCAACATCCATGGCTGCCTGCGCGGCAATGCCTGGTGCGACGTGAGCTTCTCCGACGATCGCGGCTGGGTTTCGTCGCAATATCTCGAATATCTCTACCGCAACCACTACGTCTATCTCCCCGATTATGCCGATCAGATCGACGTGCCCATCGCTCCCTTCGTGCTGACCTCCTACTGGTCGAACTATTACGAGGGGCGTCCCTTCTATCGTCGCCACGCCTACTGGAATAATTACTGGACCTCGCATCAGCATGTCGCGACGCGAATGACGATCGATCCGCGTGCGGCCCGCATCGGCCGCGCGGCGACGCGTGACGCTGCGATCGCGCTGGGGCGCGAGGGCGTGCGCGGCAAGGGTGATGCAAGGGGCGTTGCCGCGATCTCGGCGCGTGACGCCGCGACTGCTCGGCATGACGCTACCATTGCCAAGCGCGACGCTGCGGCGACAACTGAGCGAACCCGTGCCGGACGAAGCGAGCGCATCGTGCACGAACGTGCCAATGTGCAGACCCGCAATCCGCGCGACGCACAGGCCCGCATGATGCACGAGCCGACGCAGGGCCGTGCCGCGGTGCGCGCGCAGCCGATGCCGCGTGCGCACGAGGCGCCGCGTGTCTCGGCGGCGCCTGCCACGCGTCCCGCCGCGCCACACATGGCTCAGCCGAATGTGAGCCACGGGTCGCCGATGAATGCGCGTGCGCAGATGCCGGCGCCGCGCGCAGCTGCGCCTGCGATGCCGCACGGCAGCGGCGGTGGCGCTCCGCATATCAATGCCGCTCCGCGCGGCGCCGGCGCTCCGGCCGGCGGCCCCGGTGGCGGTCATCAGAAGCACTGAATCTGCCTACGAAAGCCCGGCCATTGCGCCGGGCTTTCCGTTTGGGCCCGCCTCGGTTCCCGGCGCGTATAATTTAAGAAAGTTCTTCGCGGGCAGATTTCATCGATCGTAAGATGTCTACTCAAAGCTGTAAGCATCCACTCGGGGCAGCGGGGCACGGGAGGATGACGATGAGACAGAACCAGGCGGAGACGCGCCGCCAAAATGTCGCGAAGCGGTCGATGACCAAGGAGGCCAAGCAGCTATCCGGCCTGATCGCCGGGCTGCGCAAATCCCTCGACGGGATTCACAAGGAGCGGACGAGCACGAAGCTCACCGGTGCCGAGATGGGCATGCTCGACGAGCGCCGCAACAATCTGCTGCTCACCATCGCAGCGCTGGACGATCGTCTCTCGGCGGTGCAGGGGCTGATCGATCTCGGCCGTCCCCATATCATCCGCGTCCACTGAGCGGGCCGCGATCCCCTAACGGTTCCGTCGCGGCGGCGATGGGCCCGGGCCCGGTGGCCGGCCCTGCATGGCATAATAAGGGTTGGCGTAGCACTGGGCGGACTGCCCGGAAGCCGTCGCGGCGCATTGCGCGATCGACGTGAAACTGCAATCGATGCTGCTGCCGTCGATGGTGTAGATTTCGATGCAGACGGGATAGCGCGGATCGTAGGTCTGCGCCCGCACAGACGCGGTGACGAGCAGCGCCACGCCAAGCAAGCCCGCGACAAGCAGAATCGCATTCATGATGCGGCGCACGATCAATCTCCGTCATTCGGCCGGAACCAGAGGCAATGCCGCCGTGGAGGGCACCAAATTGCCACGCTCCTGGCGAATTGCCGCCAAAGCCCGCTGCCACGAGGGAGCGGGTGCAGGGCACGCAAGGGGATGCGAATTGGCCTATAAGATGGTCGCAGAACGCGACAATGAAAAGTGCAGTTTTGCCCGCGAGAGCCGGTTGCTCATCGTGGCGAAGGCAAAAGTATGGGCGAGCGAGGGATGGAAGGTCGTCATCACCGACCCGGACGGCAATGCCTATACTCCGTCCGAATTCGATCAGCTATCGGCGGCGTGACCGCGCGACGAGGCTGATTCTCTTTCTTACGCGTTTTCTCTACGCGAACCGGTATCCACTTCGCTCGAAAGCGCTCCAGGGGACGACATTGATTTCGCTGTTTCGACCAGGGCGCGGTGTGATCGCGCCCGTGGTGACTCTCGCAGCCGCGGCGCTGACGGTGACGATCGCCTCCGCGCAAAATCTCGATGCCGGCAAACCGCCGGCAAAGCTTTTCGCGGACGGCTGCGCGACCTGCCATCGCAGCCCGCGGGGATTGGCGAAAGGGCGCTTCAGCCTGACGCTTACCTGGTTCCTCCGGGATCACTACGTGACCAGCTCCGACTCCGCCAAGGCGCTCGCCGACTATCTGGTGTCCGTCGACGAACCGCCGCCGCGCGCGGCGGCCAAGTCCCGTGCAAAGCCGGCCAAATCCGGGCCGCGTCCGCCCAAGGCAGTGCAGAGCCAATAGCCGTCGTTCCGGCTATCCGCGCCGATAGGTCTGTGCGATCAGGCGGTCGTGCACGGCCCGTAGATCGGCGCCCATGCGCGTCTGTCCCGTCGTGACATAGGACAGCCAGGCGCCGTCGGCGGCGAGACGGACGATGTGGAGTTCGGGCGCGGCGTCGGTACGGTGATGCTTCAGGCGCGCCTTCATCCAGTCGTTCCAAAGCCGGCGCAGTGACGGATCCGTGACCACGACCATGCTCAACGCCGCCCAGGGCGTCGCGAAGCCGAAGGCCTTGCCCGTGAACACGGCATTCACATAGGCGCGCGTGAAGCTGCCGCGTGGCTTGGGATCAGCCTCAACGGCAGCGTCGATCTCCGCGTCGACGCGGGCGAGGAGGTCGGCGAACAGGCCCTCGATCAGCGCCTGCTTGCTCCCGAAATGATGAAACAGGCCGCCCTTGGTGACGCCGGCGGCCGCCGCGACCGCCTGCACCGTCACGCCGGCGACGCCGTGGTCCATGGCGATCGCCGCGGCGCAGTCGAGCAGGGCGCGTCGCACCTGCGCGGGCTGCTTGGCGCGGGTATAGGCGCTTGCCGGCATCAGTGAGCCGTGGTCTCCGAGAACAGGTTGATGATGACGACCCCGGATACGATCAGGCCAATGCCGACGAAGGCCGCGGCGTCCAGCATCTGGCGGAACAGCACGAAGGAGACGGTGGCGGTCAGGATGATGCCGACGCCGCCCCAGATTGCATAGGCGATGCTCAGGGGAATGACCCGGATCGCGACCGACAGGGCATAGAACGAGGCAACATAAAACAGCACCATGGCCAGCGTCGGCCACGGCCTCGTGAACTGTGCGGATTGCTGCAGGAAGGCGGACGCGGTGACCTCGAGGACGATGGCGAGGGCGAGCGCTGCGTAGGCATTGAAGGCGGAGGTCATGAATGGCTCTGGCGTAGTGCGAAAGATACCGCGCGGTAGGTATGTTTAGCACACGCAGCATCGCTTTTTCCAGGAACAGATATCACGTGTCAGTGACGAGCCTGCGACAAGGGCCTGGTGACATGAGGCCTCCAGGTTCCCCGATGCACGGCTGATAATACGAAGCCGCCGCGCGATGAATCGTGCGGCGGCTCCAGCGCGTCGCGGCGATCCGGCGCGGCTTCAGTTGATCCGTACGGTCAGCTCGACGTCTTCGGCAAAGGGCGTGGACATGTAGCCGCTTCCGGGCGTGCGTACGCGCGCCAGATAGTCGGGACTGTCGTCGGCATTGTCGGCGACGATGATCGCGCCCGGCTTGAGATGGCCTTCGACCAGATCAAGGATATCCGGGTAGAGCGCCTTGGCACCGTCGAGCAGCACCAAATCGATTGCATCGGGGAGATCGGCGCTGAGCGTTTTCAGCGCATCGCCTTCGCGGATTTCGACGAGATCGATCAGCCCGCCGGCCGAGAGGTTGTGCCGCGCCCGCGCCGCCTTGGAGGGCTCGAACTCGGTGGTGATCAGGCGGCCGCCGCCATTGTCGCGTAAGCCCGCGGCAAGGTGCAGGGTCGAGATGCCGAACGAGGTCCCGAACTCGACGATCGCCTTGGCGCGCGAACTGCGCGCCAACATGTAGAGCAGGTGACCCGTTTCACGCGAGACTGCGAGCGGTACGTCCTTCAGCCGTCCATAGAGGTCGCGGTAATCGGTCTTGCTCCGCATCATCCGCGCGCGGTCGGAGGCGGACAAATCGGCAACGGCAGCTCGCACAGCGCCGGTTGCTGCTTCGGCCTCGTCGAACAGGCGGTCCAGCAGTGGCGCAAGCAATGTGATGGTTGGGGTGGTCATTTGATGTCTCCGGAGTTCGCAAAGAAGCGCGTGCTTGCGCAGAGACTGAAATACGACTAATTCGTCGCATTTCCTATTCGCATTACCTGGGCACGTCATGGCCGAGCGTCGAAGCCGTTCAATTTCCTCGAGAAAACAGCCGCAACAAGCCCGATCGAGCGGGCTGGTGGCCGCCATTCTGGATGCCGCTGTTCAGGTCCTGGCGAAGGAGGGGGCGCAGCGTTTCACCACGGCACGGGTGGCGGAGCGGGCCGGTGTGAGCGTCGGCTCCCTCTACCAATATTTTCCGAACAAGGCGGCGATCCTGTTCCGCCTCCAGAGCGACGAGTGGCGGCGCACGAGCGATCTGTTGCGCGGCATCCTGGCGGATCGCTCGAAGCCGCCACCGGCGCGGCTGCGCGCGCTGGTCCACGCCTTCATCCGCTCCGAGTGCGAAGAGGCTGCGATCCGCACAGCGCTCAGCGACGCCGCGCCGCTGTATCGCGACGCGCCGGAGGCGCACGACGCGCGGGCCGCGGGCAAGGGCATCGTCGCGGCCTTCATGCGGGAAGCGCTGCCAAAAGCCTCGGATGCCGCGCGCGAACTTGCCGGCGAGCTCATCACGACCACGCTGAGCGAGGTCGGCAAGCGGTTCTCGGAGGCGCCGCGCAACGAGACGGAGATAGCGCGTCACGCCGCCGGGATGGCCGACATGTTCTGCGCCTATCTCGATGAGCTTGCACGACGCCGGAATCATTCCTGACATCCGCGTTTGCGGCCCAATATCGTTTCTGATTCCTACGGATGATGGGTTAGCCTTATGTCGTCCTTCGTCCAGCCATCGAGCGCAGCGTCATGCATGTCCTTCGCCCCCAATTTCGCATCGAGGAGCAGCGCGCGCTGGAATTTGCCGCGCAGCGCGGCTTTGGCGTGATCGTGGCGGCCGATGATCGCGGCCCGCGCGCATCGCACGTGCCGTTCGTGCTGGGCGAACACGATGGCCGCGCCATCGTGCAGGTCCATTTCACGGCGAAAAATCCTCTTGTTCCGCTCGCGGATGGCGCGAGGCGTTTCCTGCTGATCGTTGCCGGCGACGATGCTTACATCTCCAACGACTGGTATTCTTCGCGCGACAATGTCTCGACCTGGCTCTACGAGGCCGTGCACCTGTCGGGCGTGGCGCATCTGCGCGAGCTGGACGAGAACCGCGAGCATGGCGATGCGCTGCTTGCGGTATCCGAGGCGCGGTTGCCGAAACAGCCCTGGGACCTCGCGCAAATGGAGCCGGGCAAGCGCGAGAGCATGCTGGCTGCGATCCGGGTCGTCGATCTCGTGGTGGATCAAGTCGAGGGGCAGGCCAAGCTCAATCAGCACAAGAGCGATGCGGACCATGTCGCGGTCGCCGCCCGGCTGGCGCGGTCGGAGGAAAGTGCACACCGGCGGCTGGCGCGGAAGATGCAGGCGCTGCGGCCATGGCTCGGATACGACGTTTCGTGATCCGGGCCACGCTTGCCTTGCGGCACGTTTGACCCTACGGACCTCTGCATGCTCGTCATCTCCATTCAAAGCCAGGTGGTCCACGGCCATGTCGGCAACAGCGCGGCGGCCTATGCCATGCAGGCGGAGGGCGTGAACGTCGCGGCGGTGCCGACGACGCTGCTGTCGAACCATCCGCGCTATCCGACGTTGCGCGGGCGGGTGCTGGAGACCGAGCTCGTCGCCGATCTCCTGAAAGGCGTCGAGGAGCGCGATCTCGTCGACGAGGCGGCCGTGCTCGTCACCGGCTATCTCGGCTCGCCCGGCAATGCCGCTGTGATCGCCGATTTCGTCGAGCGGGCGCTCACGCGGAATTCAAAACTGCTCTATCTCTGCGATCCCGTGATCGGCGACGACGGTCGCGTCTATGTGGCCGACGGCATCCTGGACGTGGTCCGGCGCCGTTTGCTGCCGGCCGCAAACCTGACCACGCCGAACCAGTTCGAGCTCGAGCTGCTCTCCGGCGTCACGATCGCGGATACGCAGGGCCTGCGTACGGGCTGCGCGGCGCTGGCGGGGACCGGCCGCATCGACATCGTCGCAACCGGCTGCACGCTCACCGACACGGCGGAAGGGCAGGTGGAGACGATCCTGTGCGCGGACGGGCAGTTGTCGCGCTTTGCGACGCCGCGGTTGCCGATCCGCCCCTACGGCACCGGCGATCTCCTCACCGGCTTGATCGCGGCGCATCTGGCCAAGGGCAAGCCGACGGAGGCGGCGGTGCGGCTCGCGGTCGAGACCATCTTTGCGGTGCTGGTGCGCACGCAGGACGCCGGGTCGGCCGAGATGCGCCTCGTGCCACTGCCGGGGCGCAGTGCGTAAAGGCTCAGGTCGCGCGCTTCGCGGCGGACTGCGCCGACTTCTGCGGCCTAGCCCAACCCTTCTGCTCGCGCGCGGCCTGCGTCTTTAGCCGCTTTGCGTGGGCCGCGGCCCGCACCACCTTCTTGGACTTCACGTTGGCCGCTTCCTTGCGGTCTCCCGTGCCACGCTTGGAGAGGTATTCCTGGCCGTCGACCGGGCCGACATGCGGCGGATCGCGGTCGAGATAGGGCCGGCCGATGCCGAGCGCCTTGCCGTTGGCATCGACCCACTTCCACAGGATTTCGGTTGAGACCCAGCGCTGCGCGCGGTTGTCGCCCTTGGTGCTGACGATATCTGCCGCCATGCCATGGCCGTAGCCGCCGCGCGTACTACCGCCATGATAGGAGCGGTCGGAAGCGGCCTTCAGGCCGCTCGCGATCGACTGGCGATAATTGTCGCGGAACGCGCTGGTGATGCCCGGCGAGAGGCCGGCGGCTTCGGCGGCGAGCAGCGCGCGAAACAGCTTTCGCTTGAAGCTCTTGTCCATGCCGCCGATCACGTAATCCATCATCGGCATGCCGGCGTGCTCGGCCGCCTTCGGATCTTTCCAGCCAAAGTCTTCGTCGACCAGTTTTGTGAAGCTGCGCATCACCGTGACCGTCTTGCCCCTGCGCTTGACGGTGACCGGGCGGCGTTCCTCGACCTTGATCGAGTCTTCCTTCGCGGTGCGCTGATAGAGCGTCCAGAGATAGCGATCGATGCAGGCATCCATGACGAAGCACTCGTCGAGCACGGCGACGGTGTCGGCAGGCGGCGACGCGGTGCTCGCGGCGGGCGCAGGGCCGGTCGCGATCGCCGCAGGCGACAGCGTATCTGTCATCGCGATCTCGGTGGGATCGGCCGATGCGAGCTTTACGACGGGCTCCGGTGTGGGGGCCGCCTCGCTGCTGACAGGAGCGGGCTGCGGCGACACCGCAGGCGGGGCTTCCGTCGGCAATATCAGCGCCGGATCGGTCGAGGCGAGCTTGATGACGGCGGCGGGCATCTCGGGCGTTGCGGCCTCGGCGACTGGATTCGGTGGCGCAGCGACGGTGGCCGCGATATCGGCGGTCAGGGCGATGCCATCCTCGATGGCCGCAGCGTGCGGGACGTCGGCGAGTTCGAGCGGACCAGGATCTTTCGCGCGCGAGCCAAGATCTTTCGCGCGCGACACCGCAGAAGCATTGGCGCCGCTGTTCTCGATGACGGCCGGAGCGTTGGCGGACAGGGAGAGCACCAGCCAGCCGGCGAGAACGGCCGAGGGGCAGGAGATTGCCACCAGAAGAGACCGCCGATCGTTCATGATCCCTGCCTCCAAACGGTTCTGTCGAACCAATCTTGCACAGCCAGGCACGCAGCACGTCGATTGTTCGGAGGACGGTGTGGCGGCGCAATGGCGCAAATCGGCGAGAAGGGGCTTTTTGGAAGGGTGTTGCCCCGGTGCAACGCGAGTTCCCTGCGGCTACGACGGCGGCGAGGTTTTGAAAAGGCCTGCAATGCTCATTGTCGTCAAATTGAAACGGTTGAATTTACTCAATCTTGGATTGCGGTCCGTTATCGCTTGCGCGCCGGCAACGTCTGGTAGAGTTTGGAAGGGCACGAGTTGTGAAATTGAAATGCCTGTTGGCCGAATTTGTCGCCGATGAATCCGGCGCCACCGCGATCGAATACGGCCTGATCGCAGCCGGTATCGCGCTGGCGATCATCGAAATCATCTATGCGCTCGGCACCAATCTCGTCGCAAAGCTGCAATCGCTAGCGGCAGCGTTGAAATAGGCTGCGTGCGCAACGACGGAGGGCGGACCCGGGCCTCGCTGTCTAATTGGCAACCGTGGTCTGGAGGCCTCGCCTCGATGGCTGAGGCAATGCGCTCGGCGGCTGACCACCGCCCATAAAAGTGTCATGTCGCGACCGGCAGGGCTTCGACCAAGGTCTTGCGCGCATTAAACATATTGCCATGCAGCAGGCGCGCTATTGCAATGCAACATAGCATGTCGCAACGCAGCAAAACGCGCTTAAATGTGCTCCGAATCTTCCACTCAGGAGCATCACCAATGAACAAGAAGACTCTGTCGATCGCCGCCGCCATCCTGACGATCGCGGGCAGCACCGCGACTTTCGCCGCCGAGCTGCCGACCTATGAGACCAACGGTTTTCCGGTCTCCCCCCTGCAGGCGCGCGTGCTCGGTGCTGCGCATGTCGAGCAGCAGGCAACCGTGCCGACCACGGTCGCTTCGGTCCATCAGGCCCGCGTGCTGACGCCGCGCAAGGTCAAGACCGCGGACGTCACGACGGGCACTGCCCGCTGATCTCAATCGCTTGAAGACGTGACGCAGGCTCGTCTCCTCCCGAGCCTGTGAGGACCGCGTTCCCTTTCGGGAGCGCGGTCTTTTCTTTGGCGAAGCGAGCCGTGGTCTGGCGCCGCCGTGCGCGGGTTGAGAAAGTTGCGGCAAGAAAAATCGCCGTCTCGCGCGACTTGTGTACGGCCGTTCAAAGCGAGTGTGATCTCTTTAATAGTTGCTTTGCAGATCGCGGCGCCTGATGCGTGCGCCGCTTATTGGCGGCCAAGAATCGTTTTCATAATGGAGGCTGTCATGCCCGTTGCGCAAAAAGCCGTTGTTGTCGCCACCTCGCCGCGCGAATTCATCGTCCGGCATCTCGCATTGTTCGCAGCCGCCGCACTGTTCGTGTTCGTGCTGAGCCTGACATATGGGCTTGATCTCAGCCCCGGGTTTTTCTGAGACGCGTGCTACGCACGCTTCGATGAGCGCAAACGAGACGGCGATCTTCCGTAGAGCTCGGCGAACGCGGCGTTGAATCTCCGCAGGCTGCCGAAGCCGGCCTGAAACGCGATATCAGTCATGGTGTGTTCGCCGGCATCGAGCAGACGTTTTGCGCGCTGGACGCGCAGCGTCTTGGCAAGCTGCTGCGGCGTGGCGCCGACATGGCGCTCGAACAAGCGCGCCAGATGGCGCGAGGAGATGCCGAGCCGCATCGCAAGCGTCACCACCGAATCCTCGTCGAGCGCGCCTTCGTTGATCAGCTTCACTGCGCGTGCGACCGTCGAGCGCGTGCCGTTCCAGGCCGGGCAGAACGGCGCGGTCTCGGGACGGCAGCGCAGGCAGGGCCGGAACCCCGAGGCTTCGGCTGCGGCCGCCGTCGGATAGTAGACGACATTGCGCGTCAGCGGCTGCTTGGCCGGACAAACCGGGCGGCAATAGATGCCCGTGGTCTTCACTGCCGTGAAGAAGCGGCCGTCATAGCGGGGATCCCTGCGCAGGCGCGCGGCGTTGCAGACGTCAAAACTCAGCATGGCCGGATGATAACGCATGCCCGCGCCGGCGGAAGGGCTGCGGGATGACCGAGTCCGATTGTGGCGAGCCGCAACGCGCATGGCAGCCTAGAAGGCGGCACTCGATGCAAGCCCCCTCAATGCCAGTTCTGGAGCGCGCCGTGACCAGCCCGAAAGACATCGTTCTCAACGCCTGGAAGACCTTTTCATCGCGCGATGCGGATCGCATCGCCGCCCTGTTCACGGACGATGCCGAGTGGATCGCGCCGAAGGGCAACGCCACCGCCGTCGCGCTCGATCACACCGACCACATGGTGGGCGCGCAAGCGATTGCGCGCTTCATCGCGCAGGAGATGCACAGGATGTTCTCCGAGATCGATATCGCCTTTCGCGGCGTCTACGCCGACGGCGATATCGTGATCGTGGAAGAGCGGATGCGTGCCACGCTCCCCGGCCGCAGGCCATACGAGAACGACTATTGCTTCGTGTTCACGGTGGCCGGCGACAGGATCCGTGAGGTCAGAGAATACATGGATACGCGCAAGGGATGGCGGATGGTGTTCGGCGAGGAGGCGTGATGATTACGCTGCGCCCCATCCGGGCTGCGGAAGCTCTCCGCGTGCCAGACCTGCAACGGCGTGGGTTGAGGCGGCTCACGCGCTGACATAAGGCTTGCGCATGGATCAGCGAACGAGCGGCGCTGACGCTCTCATTCAGAAGAACGATGCGGCGCCGGCGTTGCTCGGCGTCGTTTGCGGCCTGTCGGCTGCACTGTTCTGGGCGCTGGGCTTTGCCGGGACGCGGCACGGCCTGAAGGTCGGCTTCACCCCGGTCGATCTGCTCGTGCATCGCTATGTCTGGTCGGGCATCGCGTTCCTGCCGCTGGTCGCGCGCGCCGGCATCGGTGATCTCTGCGGCATCGGCTGGGGCAGGGGCCTTGCGCTGATGGTGCTCGGCGGCCCCGTGATGTCGCTGATCTCCTACACCGGCTTCCTGTTCGTGCCGCTCGGCCATGGCAGTGTGATCCAGCCCTCCTGCGCGACGCTCGGCGGCCTCTTGCTGGCCGCTGTGTTCTTGAAGGAGCGGATCTCCGCCTCGCGCTTTGCCGGCGCCATCGTTATCGTCGGCGGCCTCGGCGTGATCGGCGCCGAATCGATCGGCCATATCGGGACCGATGGCGTGCGGGGCGATCTGATCTTCGTGCTGACGGGGTTCATGTTCGCCGGCTTCGGCGCGCTATTGCGTCACTGGCGTGTCTCGGCCGTATCGGCTGCACTCGTCATCAACGTGCTGTCGCTGCTGCTGTTGCCGGTCTACATCGCGACCGTCGGCCTCGCCCACGTTGCAGCAATCGGCGTGACCGAGAACGCGATCCAGGCGTTGGCGCAGGGTGTTCTCGCCGGCCCCGCCGCGCTTTATCTGTTCGCCGTTTCGGTCCAGCGCCTCGGCGTCGCGCGTGCAGCGGTCTTCCCGGCCTGCGTGCCGGCGCTGACGTTGCTCACCGGCTGGCTCCTGCTCGGCGAGCCGCCGACGATGTTGCAGACGGCAGGCCTCATAATAGTGCTGTGCGGCTTCTATCTGGCGCAGAGGCAGCGGTAAGTCCGATCCTCCAGGGTGCCGAACGAGGGAGGAGAGGGGATCACGCCTACCCACAAACAGGAAGGCCGCCCAGGGGGCGGCCATTCAAGTCTCAAAGCGGTGATGCAATCAGCGCGTCTTTTCGAAAGCCAGCCCCGGGTTGACCAAAATCGGTACGAGCTACAAACGCCTGCCCGGCAGGAAGCAGCTTACACGTATTTCCCATCGGGTTAAGCGGAATTGTGCGTTCCGGGACAGGAACTCCCGTTAGCGTTACCGCGGCCGGCATGCCGTTGCGATTGGCATCGGGTGATGCTGCAGGATATTTCGCAAAATGCGTGGCCCGGATGGCGCGCAAGCGAAATCCGGGACGGGACGTGCGTCACCATCCCGGATTGCGCGACGCTCCACCCGGGCTACGCTGCCCCTCATGACCTTCCTCCTCAACATCGACGTTCCCGACGTCGTGCTCGCGACGAATTTCTACACCGCCGCCTTCGGCCTGACGGTCGGCCGCCGCTTCGGCACCGACTTCGTCGAGCTGCTCGGCTGGCCCGCGCCGGTGTATCTGCTGGCCAAGCAGGCCGGCGCGCCGGGCGCGGGCAACGACCGCCGCCGCTACGACCGGCACTGGACGCCGCTGCATGTCGACGTCGTCGTTGATGATGTCGATGCCGCGGTCGCGCGCGCAATTCGCGCCGGCGCGATCCTCGAGGCGCCCGCGCGCGATGCGCCCTATGGGCGGATCGCCATGCTGGCCGATCCGTTCGGGCACGGGTTTTGTCTGCTGGCGTTCAGTCGCGAGGGCTATGACGCGTTGATCGGGGAGTAGGCGCCCTGCGGGCTCACCAATCCGGATCGCCGTAGTAATAAGGGTCGGCCATATAGCGCGGGGGCATCCAGGGGCCTCGCTGCGGCGGTCTCGGTCGCCGAGGTGCGGCTGCCTGTGTGTGCTGGCGGGCAGCCGTATCGTTCTCCTTGATGACGCTCCGCACGGTGGGTTTCGCCGGGGTGGATGAAGCCGTCAGCTGGGTTTGCAGCGCCTGGACCTGCGCGGCGAGGCGTGCATTCTCCCCGGCGCCTTGCTCCTGCGCCGTCTTGAGTTGTTGAATGGCGTCGGCCTGCTCGCGAAGGGTCTGCTCGTTGCGGCTCTTCAGCTGCTCGAGCTTTTGGCTGATGTTCGCTAGTTCCTCGGTGATGGTCTTGAGCGAGTGCGCCAGCTCGGCGGATGTCCGGTCGGGCGATGTGGCGGCGGTCGGCGGGGCGCTTTCTGCTTCCTTGCGGACCGGCGGTGCCGGCACGGATGTCGGCTCGTCCGCGGCAGCCAGCTGGAGCTTCGGCGGCTGCGCCGGACCGCGCACGTCTGATACCGCCGGGGATGAGACCGGCGGGGCCCATCGCGCCACGATCGCCTTGGCCTCATCGCGATATTGCGAAGCGAACGCAGCACCCAGGATGCATATGGCCAACAACAGGCCAACGAAGGCTCGCAGCATGGGCTTGTCCGCTTTCAAGCCTTCGCCGTGGCTCGCGGGCGGCGGAGCCTTGTCCGGGGCGAGATCGCTGCGCTCCATGCTGGCGCTTGGCCGCGGGGGTGGCGGGCTGTCGCTGCCGCGTTCCAATCCGGAAACCAGCTTGTCCAGCCGTGCAAGGTCTTGTTCGGCGCTCTTGATCTGGTCATAAGCCCGCGCCAGCCCGCCATCGGCGTGGCCGTCCGATTTGGGGGCATCCGGCTTGGGATCTTGCGGCTTCGGGTCGTCCGGCTTGGGGTCTTGTGCCTCAGGCACCGATGCGCCCTCCATTCAGTCTTGTGTCAACGGAATGAGTGCGGCAGTCCGAGATCACCGAGAGGATAATTCGCGCCGCCGTCCAAGACAACGTGGCCGCGAGGGAAAAATTATGGCGACGTGGTCACTTCGCAAGCGCGCCGCGTCGTTGAGAGCAAATCCTTTACCATGGCGTCCGGTCCCGGCTGCCCCGGCGGAACTTTAGGAGTTTTGGGAAAAATCCTGCGGTACTTTCGCCTGGATTTCACGGATGCGCCGTTCGGCGTGGCCGCAGGTTACGGGAGCGTCCTGTTCATGAGCGATCATCGCGCCGCAGTCAGACATCACACGTTGCGGACCGGCATTGTCGAGTTCGACAACGGCACCGGCAGCATCGTCAGCGTGCCCTGTACGATTCGGGATGTCTCCGGCACCGGCGCCCGCCTGCAACTCAACTCGTCGCTATGGGTCGCCGAGCAGTTCACGCTGGTCTTCAGCAGTGGATTGCGCAAGGACTGCCGGGTCGCCTGGCGCAAGGGGCGACTGATCGGCAGCGCGTTCGCCGATGGTTATGCGAGCGCGGACGAGCAGGCCGTCATGATGACGGCGGACGAGCAGTCCCGGCACCGGCTCGGGATCGGTGCGCGCGTCAGAGCTGCGCGCGAGACCCGCGGCTACACCGAAGGCCAGCTCGCCGAGCGCATCGGCGTCACGGCCGCCTTCGTGGCGCAAGCCGAGACCGGCGAGGCGGACATTCCGCTCTACCAGCTGATGCACATCGCCGATCTCTTGATGGTCAGCCTCGACGGGCTCGTGGCGGGTCCGGCGCCAGGACCTGAGGACGCCGACGCTGCGTAAGGGCACCGCGTCCAACAAAAACATCGAAAACAACCCCATGCACAGTAGAAATCCTCAGGGATTTCAGGGTTCTGTGAGACCGAAAAATGTCCTGATCCGCCGGCAATCCGGCCTTCGCTGGTCCGGGATCGATTTCGGCGATCCCGAATAAAATTTGACTCGTCGGGCAAAACAGGCGCATGATGGCACGATGGCGCCGGTGCGATGGCCACAGAGCCTGCGTCGCCAGGGCCGCGGGGCGACATGCCGAACAAACTGAAAAGCGAACCGAAAAGTAAACCGGCAAGAAAGCTAAAGACCTACCAGACCTCGCTCGGCTTCTACGACCAGGCGGTCGCCGCACCTTCGATGAAGGCGGCGCTGGAAGCCTGGGGCGCCAGCTCCAATCTCTTCCATCAAGGCGTCGCGAAGGAGACCGATGACCCCGACATCGTCGCGGCGACCATGGCAAGCCCGGGTGTCGTGCTCAGGCGCCCGGTCGGCTCCGACGGCCCGTTCACCGAGAGCGCCGAGCTGCCGACCGATCTCGCCGACGATGAGGCCAGGCCAAAAGCCAAATCCAAGTCGAAGAAGAGTCCGGCCAAGGGCGCAACAAAACGGTCCCGCAAGGTTGACGATCAGCAAGCGCGCAAGGCCGCCGCGGCGTTCGCGAAGGAAGAGCGGCGGCGAGACGCCGAGCGCCGCAAGGAAGAGGCCGCGCGCGCCAGGGAACGCGCCAAGGAGCGCGCGCGCCGCGACAAGGCCGTTGCCACAGCCCAGGCTGCGCTGGACGCGGCGAGGCGGGAGCACGAGGCGAAGGTGGAGGCGATCGAAGCCGAGCGGGCCGCGCTCGACGAACGCGCCGAGGCCGAGGAGCGCCGGTGGGACAAGCAAAGCAAGAAGCTGGAGGAGGCTCTGCGCCGCGCGCACGCGTAGCGCGAGCGAATTAGCTTGCCTTGCTTGGCGTCCTTGAGCACTCTTCAGGGAAGGAGGCCAACGCATGAAGAAAATGACCGTCGCGTGTGCGCTCGGAACGGCCCTGGTGCTGTGCAACCTTGGGATATCAGGTGCTGAGGCCCGGACGCGGAAGGCGCAAGTGGTTCGTGCACCACAGGAGAGGCTTGTCGTCACGGCGCCCGTGCTCAGGCCTACGCCGTGGGATTATTACATTGTTCCACGATATCGTTATCGCCCCGAAGACGACCGGGTCGATCCGTACGGCCCGCCCTATGTGTCGTCATATGTTCGTTATGAGGGGTGGCGGTGGCCGTACTGGTGGTGAACGCCGATCATAGTCCGGCGGCGATAAGCTAACGGCGTGTGCGGAACTGATCGCCCGCAGGATGGGTAGAGCGACTTGTCCGCCGTGGCTCGAAGAGCGGAGGCGGAAGCGAAACCCATCGATAGCTGTCGTCGCACGATAGGCGCTCCACCCATCCTACGCGCTGCTCCTCGAGGTATCCCCGAGACGTGCTATGCTCCCGGGGGGAGGAATCGGCATGAGAGTCGTTACTGCGATACTCGCCCTGCTTCTTTCAAGCGCGGCCGCCGCCCAGGACTGCCAGACATGCGGAATGGCTGACGCCTGCATGAAGGAGTACCAAAAGGCGACGTCGGAGGCCCAAAGGGCCACGAAGCAAGCAGTCCGGGACTGGAAGCAGAATCTGGACCGTAAAGCCTCCGCCGAATTGTCCAGCAGAGGCATACTCGCATTGCAGGACGCGATGGAGGCGCAGATTCGTTCGGAGTTGGAGCGGCTGAAGGAGTGCCTGGCGAAGATCAGGTAGTCGCTCGTAGGGTGGGTAGAGCGACTTGTCCACCGTAGCTCGAAGAGCGAAGGCGGAAGCGAAACCCATCAACAGTCGTCGTGGAATGATGGGTTTCGCAAGTGCTCTACCCATCCTACGGACTGGTGGTGAACGACGATCATAGTCCGGGGGCAATAAGCCAACGGTGTGCGCGGAATTGATCAGCGCATAGGACGTCACCTGGACGGAGCGCAGCGCAATCCGGGACCCGCGCAGCGTGGTGCAAGGTCCCGGATGTCGCAGCTGTCGTCAGTGACGTGTCGCGCGGATTTCGAGCGTCGTCTGGGTGAGCCGGGCCACGAACCCCTCAAAATGCATGACCCTCTGTCTGGTCATTTGTTCATGCAACTCGGCGATTTCTTGGGATTTGGCGACAAACGACTCGCACACCTGCTTCGCGTACTCCATCTGAAGCTCAAAGGCCTCGATGGGTGAGCGCGCGGTCGCGAGCTTTCCCAGGAGGGTCCAGGCGTGCTCAAGCGACGTCCTCGTGTAGTCGCTATAGGCATCGGCAATCGCCTGCGTGCTGGCCTGGGCGGGTTCCAGCGATGCGACGGGCGCGCTTGCGGTGATCTCCATCCCGGAAGCCTCGCCCGGCACGGCTGCAGCCGAGGGTGCCTGCGCACTGATCTCTGGGATCGTCTCTTGGCTCGCCTCTTGCCTTACCTCTTGCCCGGTCTCTTGCCTGTTCTCTTGCTTAGTCTCTTGGTTGTTCTCTTGGCTGATCTCCGCCGTGGCATCCGGCAATTGATGGGCTGCAGTTGCGCGTTGCTCGCCGGCCTTGGTCCGTTGCCCGGCCTTCTTCTTCGCGCCGCGCCGGCCGGATTTTGGCTTATTTTCGATCGTCCCCAACATTGCAAATGACTCCTGAATATCGCTGAAACCGCAAGCCTCCGTCGCGTTTGCGCTGAAATCGCGATTGCGGGTTGTCGCTTGCGTGGCGGCGATGTGGTGAGATTTTGCCGGGCATCGGCAAGGCCATCCTGCCGGGTCCTGACCGTCCTGCGCGCGAGACCATCCTCGCCCGATCCGCGTCATCGATCTCGTCGTCGGCGAGATCGATCCTGGCGCGTTCGTCGTCACCGGAACAGGGCGACATAGATCACGTAGAGCCAGCCCAGGATGCCGTGGATGATCGCCCACAGGATCGAATGATTGTTGGTGTAGGAGATTGCGATGGCGAGTGCGGAGCCAAAACCCACGCCGTATTTGGCGCCCTCGACCCGAACCCCGTAGTAGCGATTGCCGTTCATGGCGGTCCTTCCTGTGGGCCACGCTTGCTCACATGCCTTATAAAAGTCTTCCGGTAATTGTGAAATGGCGCACAGACGGCGGCCCTCGGGCCTGCTTCTGTGACGCCGACACCAGACCCTCCTGCGCTGCTTGGTGATGCGCATCGGGTGGGTCGGCATTCGGCAATTTCGGGATGATCGCTATGGGCGTTTTCAATCGTACGGCCATGCTTTGCAGCTCTTTCATCGTGTCCACCATGAGCGGGTGAACCGAGGGATTTCGCGTGCGCGCAATGGCGCGTGCAGGGAGTTTTCTTGAGGCCCCGCCGGTGACGGACGGGGCCTTTCCATTTTTCATGTCAGCCCACGACTGCCCGGCGGTGCCTTCGCGAAGAAGGATGCAGGGTCATGTGGGAGTATTTTGGACCCGATTTCGCTTTCGACGTGGTGAAGGGATTTGTCGCCGGCGTTGCCTCCATGGCGTTTCAGGTCGTGGCGCCGCGGGCGTTTCATGCCGCGAAGCGATTTCGCGCGCACTGGGTTGCCAGAAAAGACGCAGGACAAGCCGAAAGACAAGCCGCAAGCCAAGCACGCCGCAACGCGCCGGCGAATGATGAGCCGTGAGGTCTCGTAGGATGGGCGGAGCGACTTGTCCGCCGTAGCTCGAAGAGCGAAGGCGGAAGCGAAACCCATCAACAGCCGTCATGGCACGATGGGTTTCGCAAGTGCTCTACCATCCTACGGACTACAACCTAACCGCCGTCATCCGCCGCCAGGCGCTGAAATTGCCGCTTCATCGCGTTGACCCCAGAGATATAGCTTGCGACGAGATGATCGCCGCAGCGCTCGCCGGCCGTCATCTGAAACTTGCGGCGTGCGTAGGCGGTTGCGGGACCTGCGCCGCAGAGATGGATGAAGGCGGCCAGATCCTGCTTCTGCTCGCGGCTGGCCTTCACATCGCCCGCGCGGGCGAGAACGTCAGCCACATTGCGATCCAGATACACCGATGCCAGCTCGATGGCGTGGCTCGGGATCGCGCGGCTGTAGAGGTTCGTGAAGCCGCAGCCGGACTCAGTGACCACGTTGCCGCGGATACAGAACCGTGCGGCGTCGCTGAGGGCCGGATCGGTCATCTGGTAGAGGCCGACGGCGCTGGAGGCGGGCCGGTAAATCGCGAGCGGATTGACGCTCCATCGCCAGCGCCAATAGGTGCGCGCCACCGGATTGCCCGAACTCTCGACCTGCGCAAGTGCTGCCAGCAATTCGGGCGTGATCGTCGTGGTGGAATAGGTGCGGAAGAGGGGGCCATATTGCCGCCAGGTCTCGGCGGGCTCCTTGTCGAGGGAATTGCCGATGAGGACGAAAAGTTCGGTGGGTTTGCGAATGACGTGATAGGCGAGGTTTAGGAGGACGAAGAGCGCGACGAGGATTGTGGAGGCGCCGGCGATCCGAACTATTCGCGGTGCTCGCGCGAACGTCTTTCGCACCCGCCGCGCGCCCCGCTGGATCTGAACGAGAGGGAGGAGACGCTTGTGTTTCTTTGGCATGGGAGTTGTGGATGCGTGTAGGGTGTGTAGAGCAGACTGAAGCGAAACTCATCAATTCCCATCACGGGCTGGAGCCACAGCGTGTCCGTCTATGATCCCCTTAGAGAACGATTGATTGCCATTAGAGAGGATTCGCTCACACTATCCTTTGAGGAAATCGAGAGTCTTATTGGGAGATTTCTCCCCAAGTCGGCTTACGAATACGATGCGTGGTGGAACAACGAAGATCCAGACGTTACCACACACTCTCAAAGCAAGGCTTGGATGACGGCAGGCTTTGATGCGGACGTCAGCAGGCAACGGCGCCGAGTGATATTCCGGCGCCGCTAGGCGGGTAATGCACCGATCTGCGAGGACCCCGACGGGCAATTCGTCCGTCCGTCTCAACCCCGATGTTGGGTTGTGTCTTTGCGGAACCCATCGGCCGCTTGTTCAATACGATGAACTCCGACATCTCATGGTTAGACCACACGCAACCGTGCACCCAATGGACGCCGTCGAACAAGCGAGAGCCCAAGCGGACGGTAGAATTGGTGGCAGCGAATGGATTTGATGAACTGTTACCGTAATTCCGCGAGCCCATCACTCGACTGAGTTCGATAAGGATCGCTCCGCTCGACCCGTCCTACGGGTTGAACGACCATCTTCCTATCGACTGCCACCTCAGAAGTCTTCGGAATGGATATACGACCATTTCTCGAACTCTGGCTTCCCATCCTCCCAAAGCTTGTAAAGACAGCCTTCCCAGAGCACAAAAACGCGTTTGAAATTGGTCTTGGCAGGAGCTGTGTGATCGCGAAGAATGGGCAAGCCTTCTTCCACGTAGGCACCATAGCAACCGAGGTTAACGTAGATTGCCAAGCTAACTTCTGGTGAGTAGTTCTTTTTCAGCTTCTTCGCGACCACCCGATCAATCGCTGCTGGAATAGCCTCAAATCGGGCGCGCCAGTTCTCGACCGGGTCCGGCCGAGGAAGCAAGTCATCCGGTTCGTCGCCACGCCGCCGACCTTCCATGTCTGCCTCGGTGGCTTCGAATTGCTCAATCCTTTCGTTGGTCTGAATCTCGAAATCGGGACGGTCAGACGAGACTAGCCGAACCATGTCGGACGGCAACGCAGATACGAGGCGGCTCGCAATCCAGGCGTCACGCAAGAAGGCGAGGCCGCCCTGGCCGAAGAATATCCTTCGGGGAATGGCTTGCGTTATCTGGTCGATACGAGCGCGGAATACGCCCGGCAGGGTCCATTCCGAAAGGTCGGTCTTCCAAGCGTTGAGAGTGTCCTTAGGAAGACGAGTGAGAGGTGAGATCTCCGCTCTGTCCGGGATCGCGATCTGGATGTTGTCGCTCAAGCGAACTGCCCCTGTGCTAAGGAAAAGGCCGCTCAACGGAGCGGCCTTCCCACGTCATCGCTAGTTCGGTCGGTTCTCGCTAGTCACGAACACCCGGTCGTGCTGCCGCAAGTATCGCACTTCATGCACGTGCCATTCCGCACCAGCGTGAAGTTGCCGCACTCGCTGCACATCTCGCCTTCGTAGCCCTTGGCCTTGGCTTCCGCGCGGCGCTCGGCCTTGGTGGGGACGAGGGTCTGGGCGGTGCTGCCGGCCTTGCTCCACTGGAGGGCCTCGAGCTTCTCCGTTGGCGACAGGTCGTGGCTGGCTTCCTGCTTCAGGGCGACGGCGCCTTCGATGGCATCGCCGGCGCGGGCCGAGGTGCCGTGCGAGGCGAGAGCGGTGACCTTGCTGCCGCCGGTCGGTGCGCTGTCGTTGCCCGGGGCGATCGCAGCCGAGCCGCCGCGCATCACGACGAGGTTGTCGGTGCGGGAGCGGGTGAGGCCGCGCGAGACCAGCTTGGTCGCGTGCTGGGTCTCGTCCGGCTCCTTGCCTTCCTCGACGCCCTTGCCGAGCGCGTCGAAGTTCGACTCGGTCGGGTCGACATGGGCGAGATCGAAGCGCGACATGTAGCTCACCGCGAGCTCGCGGAAGACGTAGTCGAGGATCGAGGTCGCGTATTTGATGCTGTCGTTGCCCTGCACGGGGCCCGCCGGCTCGAAGCGGGTGAAGGTGAAGGCGTCGACATATTCGTCCAGCGGCACGCCGTACTGGAGACCCAGCGACACCGCGATGGCGAAGTTGTTGATGAAGGAGCGGAGTGCCGCGCCTTCTTTGTGCATGTCGATGAAGATCTCGCCGAGACGGCCGTCATCGTATTCGCCGGTGCGCAAGTAGACCTTGTGGCCGCCGACGACCGCCTTCTGGGTGTAGCCCTTGCGGCGATCCGGCATCTTCTCGCGCTCGCGCATCACGATGATGCGCTCGACCAGCTTCTCGACGATCTTTTCCGAGACCTGGGCGGCACGCGCGGCCATCGGCTTCTCGTAGAGGCTCTCGACCGCATCCTCCTCGTCCTCATCGTCGGCGATGAGCTGCGAGTTGAGCGGCTGGCTAAGCTTGGAGCCGTCGCGATAGAGCGCGTTGGCCTTCAGCGCGAGTTTCCACGACAGCATGTAGGCGGACTTGCAGTCCTCCACCGTGGCGTCGTTCGGCATGTTGATGGTCTTGGAGATCGCACCCGAGATGAAGGGCTGCGCCGCCGCCATCATGCGGATGTGGCTCTCGACCGACAGATAGCGCTTGCCGATCTTGCCGCAGGGATTGGCGCAGTCGAACACCGAATAGTGCTCGGCCTTCAGGTGCGGGGCACCTTCCACCGTCATCGCGCCGCAGATGTGGACGTTGGCCGCCTCGATCTCGCGCTTGGTGAAGCCGACGGCCTGGAGCAGGTCGAAGCCGGGGGCCGCGATCGCCTCGGCGCCGATGCCGAGCTGGTCGCGAATGAAGTCCTCGCCAAAGGTCCACTTGTTGAAGGCGAACTTGATGTCGAAGGCGGTCGGCAGGGCCTTTTCGACCTTGGCGATGGCTTCATCGGTAAAGCCCTTGGCCTTCAGCGTCGAGGCGTTGATACCCGGCGCGTTGGAGAGCGAGCCGTGGCCGACGGCGTAGGCCTCGATCTCCGCGATCTCGCTCTCGCGATAGCCGAGCGCGCGCAGCGCGGACGGCACCGCACGGTTGATGATCTTGAAGTAGCCGCCGCCGGCGAGCTTCTTGAACTTCACCAGGGCGAAGTCGGGCTCGATGCCGGTGGTGTCGCAATCCATGACCAGGCCGATCGTGCCGGTCGGCGCGATCACCGTGGTCTGGGCGTTGCGATAGCCGTGCTTCTCGCCGAGCTCGAGCGCCGCATCCCAGGCCGCCTGTGCGCGGGTGACGATGTCTCCTTGCGGGCAGGAGACCAGATCAAGCGGCACCGGGTTGACGGAGAGCGCCTCGTAGCCGGAGGCCTCACCATGCGCGGCGCGGCGGTGGTTGCGGATCACGCGCAGCATGTGCGCGGCGTTCTTCTTGTAGCCCGGGAAGGTGCCCAGTTCAGCAGCCATTTCCGCGGAGGTCTTGTAGGTGATGCCGGTCATGACCGCGGTGAGGGCACCGCAGAGCGCGCGGCCTTCCTTGGAGTCATAGGAGAGACCCATGGTCATCAGCAGGCCGCCGATATTGGCGTAGCCGAGGCCGAGCGTGCGGAACTCGTAGGAGAGCTCGGCGATCGCGCGGGACGGGAACTGCGCCATCATGACGGAGATCTCGAGCACGATGGTCCAGAGCTGGCAGAGGTGCTCGTAGCCGGCGACGTCGAACTGCTTGGTCGTGGTGTTGTAGAAGGTCAGCAGGTTGGCGGAGGCCAGGTTGCACGCCGTGTCGTCGAGGAACATGTATTCCGAGCACGGATTGGACGCGCGGATGTCGCCTGAGGACTTGCAGGTGTGCCAATCGTTCATGGTGGTGTTGAAGTGCAGGCCGGGGTCGGCCGACGCCCAGGCGGCGTAGCCGATCTTTTCCCAGAGGTCGCGCGCCTTCAGTGTCTTGGTGATCTTCTTCGTGGTGCGTCCGACGAGATTCCAGTCGCCGTCGGTTTCGACAGCGCGGAGGAAATCGTCCTTCAGCGAGACCGAGTTGTTGGAGTTCTGGCCGGAGACGGTGAGGTAGGCCTCCGAATCCCAGTCGGTGTCGTAGGTGTCGAACTGGATGTCCTTGTAGCCTTGCTTGGCGAACTGGATGACGCGCTTGATGTAGTTGTCAGGCACGAGGCTGCAACGCGCGAGCTTGATCTCGCGGCGGAGCGCCGGGTTCTTCTCGGGGTCGAAGCAATCGTCGCCCGAGCCTTCGCAATTGACGCAGGCCTTCAGGACCAGCTTGAGGTGCTTCTGGTTGATCTTGGATCCCGTGACGAGGGCGGCGACCTTCTGCTCCTCCTTCACCTTCCAGTCGATATAGGTCTCGATATCGGGGTGATCGGCGTCGACGACGACCATCTTGGCGGCGCGGCGGGTGGTGCCGCCCGACTTGATCGCGCCGGCTGCGCGGTCGCCGATCTTGAGGAAGCTCATCAGGCCGGACGAGCGGCCGCCGCCGGAGAGCTTTTCGCCTTCGCCGCGCAGGCGCGAGAAGTTGGAGCCGGTGCCGGAGCCGTACTTGAACAGGCGGGCTTCGCGGACCCAGAGGTCCATGATGCCGCCTTCGTTGACGAGGTCGTCACCGACGCCCTGGATGAAGCAGGCGTGCGGCTGCGGGTGCTCGTAGGCCGACTTGGACTTGGTCAGCTTGCCGGTGAAGGGGTC
This sequence comes from Bradyrhizobium liaoningense, assembly GCF_018130785.1. Lineage (GTDB taxonomy): Bacteria > Pseudomonadota > Alphaproteobacteria > Rhizobiales > Xanthobacteraceae > Bradyrhizobium > Bradyrhizobium liaoningense_A. Next base: position 935,621 of record NZ_JAFCJT010000002.1, on the reverse strand, counting down.
GACGTAATAATGGCCTTGGCCGGGGCCGTCGATGCCATAGGCCCAATGCAGACCGGTGTTGAACCATTGCGGCGAGTTCGGCGCGACCATCTGCATGGCGAGCATGTAGCGGAGCTCGTCGTAGAAGGCCTGGGCGTCTTCGTCGCTGGTGAAGTAGCCGCCCTTCCAGCCCCAATAGGTCCAGCAGCCGGCGAGGCGGTCGAACACCTGCTTGGCCGAGAGCTCGCTGACGAAGCGCTCTTTCTCAGGGAGAGCGGCGAGCGCGTCGGTATCCGGCACGGAGCGCCACAGGAAGGAGGGGACGGATTCCTCCTCGACCTTCTTCAGGCGCGCGGCGACGCCGGCTTTACGAAAATACTTCTGGGCGAGGACGTCGGAGGCGACCTGCGACCACTCGGTCGGGACCTCGACACCGTCAAGTTTGAACACGACCGAGCCGTCGGGATTCCGGATCTCCGACGTGGTCAGCCGGAAATCGATCCCGGCGTAAGGTGACTGTCCCGAAGTGGTGTGGCGCCGCTCAATCCGCATGGTCTTGCCCCGTCCTTTTTATGTACCGGACTGCCTCCGCAAGGCGCCCGGGTCGCTATTTCGGTTCGCGAGTCCTCGAAGGGCCGTTGTGGCCTCCAAGGCTTCGCAGTTCAGGCCGGTGGATCCGGCTCGGTTTCTCCCGGCGAAGTCAGGTGCGAGCACCTTTCCTCCGCCGGCATGTCCACACCCATCCGCCCCCAAGGGGATGTGCGCGACATGCGTTCAACGCCCCACAACATCACTTCAACCAATGCCATCCGAGCCTGTTGCCGGCCCGTTCTGGCGCCCGAAAGGTCTGCATTTCGAGGGCAGACAAGCCCTCATCCGCGGCCTTTGGCTGGCTTGGCGGAGTGACGATTTGCGAGACCCTTTGGGGGAGTGCCGGCGGGACGCAAACTCACTCGCGCCGAACGGACCGAAAGCTAGGACTCTCCGTTGCGCCCGTCAAGAACTAGTGCGAGTTCCTGAATCAAATACTAAATATGGTGGATTGCGGGGGATAACAGGGGGCAAGCCCGCGCCTGTTCTTGAGCCAAGTATCAGTGAGTCCTCAGGGATTCCCAACTGAAAAAATTTGCATCCCGTGACGAGAAGGACCCTTCATCCCGCTGTTCACAGGGCTGGTATTTTTTTCGGGACCGGGGTTGCCTCAGCGGGACTCACGTAGTGGTACGGAAGGAGAGGGCAGGCATGCCCGCCGGGGTGGTGGTGGCGCGTGCGAATCCGCGCCAAGCTGACCTCGATTTTGCCGGGTACCCCACATGCTTGATTCGACTCGCCGGGATGCGCGGCCGCGCATCGCCCCGGCCGGCCTGATGTTCCTCGCCATCACCTCGATTGGCTGGGGTTTCAATTGGCCGGTGACCTAATTCCTGCTCTCCGAGCTGCCGCCGCTGACGCTGCGCGGGGTGACGGGGGTGCTGGGCGCGGTGCTGCTCGCGGCGCTGGCGCTGATCCGCCGGCAGAGCCTCAGGGTGGGGCCGGGGATCTGGCCGCGGCTGTTGACCGCCGCCGTGCTCAACGTCACCGGCTGGATGGTGCTGATGGGCCTGGCGCTGCTCTGGCTGCCGGCCAGCGAGGCGGCGCTGATCGCCTACACCATGCCGGTGTGGGCCTCGATCATCGCCTGGCCGGTGCTGGGCGAGCGTCCGACGGTGCTGCGCACGCTGGGGCTGGTGATGGCCTTCGTGGGCCTTGCCTCGATCATGGGCGGCAACGGCATTGCCGCCAGCGTGGAGAAGCTGCCGGGGATCATCATGGCGCTGTGCGGCGCGCTGGGCTTTGCCGTCGGCACGGTGTTCTCGAAGAAGTACCCGATCCATCTGCCGCCGATCACGGCCGCGGCCTGGCAGATCGGGATCGGCTGCCTGCCGATCTCGATCATCGGCCTCATGGTCGAGACCACGCATCTTTCGCTGGTGACGCCGGTCGGCTGGTGGCTGCTGGTCTATTCGACCGTGGTGCAGTTCTGCATCGCCTATGTCAGCTGGTTCGCAGCACTTGCGCGCCTGCCGGCCTCGGTGGCCGCGATCGGGACGATGGCGGTGCCTGTCATCGGCGTGGTTGCCTCCGCACTCGCGCTGCACGAGCCGCTGGGTCCGGGGCAGATCGCAGCGCTGATCTTCACGCTGGCGGCCGTGGTGCTGGCGACGCGATGATGAGGCGCGACAGCATGTCATCTTAACCCGCGGTCATCCCGCCGCCGTTGAGCGCCTTCCGGATCATCTCGGCGAGCTGGTTGCGGCGGTAGGGCTTTGTCAGCAGCAGCACGCCGTCGTCGAGCTTGCCGTGATGGACGATGGCGTTGTCGGTGTAGCCGGAGGTGTAGAGCACCCTCACGCCGGGGCGGAGCGTGGCAACCTTGTCGGCGAGCTCGCGGCCGCTCATGCCGCCGGGGATGACGACGTCGGTGAACAGGAGATCGAAACCCTGGCCGGCCTCGATCAATTCCAGTGCGGCCCGGCTGTCGGGCGCGGCGACCGTGTTGTAGCCGAGGCTCTGCAGCTGCGCGGTGACGAAGTTGCGCACCAGCGTGTCGTCCTCGACCACGAAAATGGTCTCGGCGCCGCCTTCGGCCTGCGGCACCGTCGGGGCCGCCACGTCCGTCATGCCTTCGCCCGGCGGCAGATAGAGCTTGATCGTGGTGCCGTGGCCTTCCTCGCTGTAGATCTTGATGTGGCCGCCGGACTGCTTGACGAAGCCGTAGACCATGGAGAGGCCCAGGCCCGAGCCCTTGCCGACCTCCTTGGTGGTGAAGAACGGCTCGAAGGCCTTCTGCTGGATATCCGCCGACATGCCGGTGCCGGTGTCGCTGACTGCGAGCATCACGTAGGGGCCGGGCCGCACCTCCGCGTGGGCCTGCGCATAGGCCTCATCCAGCACGACGCGGTGGGTCTCGAGCAGCAGCTTGCCGCCGTTCGGCATGGCGTCGCGGCCGTTGATGGCCATGTTGAGCACGGCATTGGTGAGGCGGGACGGATCGATGTGTGCGGTCATCGACCCCTGTTCCAGCACGGTCTCGATCTGGATCTGCTCGCCGAGGGTTGGCCGCAGCAGCTTGGCGATATCGGCGATCGCGCCGTTGATCTCGACATCGCGCGGCTGCAGCGGCTGCCGGCGCGCAAAGGCGAGCAGATGCTGGATCAGCTCGGCGCAACGCTCGGCGGCATCGTCGATCAGCCGCGCCGCGCGCTGGAGCTCGGGCTGCTGCTTCAGGCTCGCCACCAGCGTCTCGGTATTGCCGGAGATCACGGTCAGCATGTTGTTGAAGTCGTGCGCGACACCGCCTGTCAGCTTGCCGATCGCATCCAGCTTCTGCGACTGGTGCAACTGCCGCTCGGTTTCGCGCGAAGTGGTCGCATCGTGATAGACCAGCACGGCGCCGGAGACGTTGCCCTGTCCGTCGCGCATCGGCCGGCCGCTGATCATCAGATGGCGGTGAGCGTTGCCGCTGTGCGGGCGGACGATCATCTCCAGATTCTCGAACTGCTCGCCGCGCAGCACGCGCGTCGAGGGCAGCTCGTCTGCCTTGAGCGGCGTGACGCCGTCGCCGTGAAACACGTCGGAGAGGGCGCGCAGGTTGCGCAGGTTCATGCCGGCGCGATGCAGCAACATGCGCTCCGCGGCCGGATTGGACAGAAGGACGGTGCCCTCGGCGTCGATCACCAGCACGGCCTCGGCCATGCTGTGGAACGTGCTCTGGAGCACGTTGATCGACAGGCGCAGCTCGTCATGCGCGTTGACGAGATGCTTGGTGCGCTCGGCGACCGCCGCCTCGAGTTGCTGGTTGGCCGCCGTGGTCTCGAGCAGCGTGCTCTTCAGCGCGCCCGTGGTGCGCTGGCTCTCGCGCATCAGCATTGCGACCAGCAGCAGGATCACCAGCGCGCCGATCACGTCGATGCCGAGCAGCACGATGCCGGTGCGGCGGGAATTCTGGGAGCGTGCGGCGAGCAACCGCTCTTCCTCCGCGCTCAGATGATCGAGATTGCCCATCACCGTGTCCATGAGGCCGCGGCCCTCGGCCTTGCCCTGGAGCGCGGCAACGCCGGCCTGGTCGTTCCCGGCGCGCAGGCGCATCACTTCTGCGGCGATCTCGATCCGGCGCAGCGCCAGCGGCTCGGTGCCCTCCAACAGCGCGACCTGATCGGGATTGTCACGCAAGCTACGCTTGAGGTCGGCGAGTGCCGGCGCGATCTGGGCGTGCACAGCCTCGAATTCGTCGCTGAAGCTCGGGTTGCGATAGATCTCGTAGCCGCGCGCGGCGCTCTCGGCGCGGCGCATCAGCACGCGCAGATCGGAGATCTTCTTCAGCGCCTCGACGGTGTGATTGACCCAGGCGGCATCGGACCGCGACTTGACGTCGAGTCCGATCGAGGCGGCGGTGATGATCAGGAGGATTGCGAGTCCAGCACCGAGAATGACGCGCTGCGTTGGGATCAAGGTGCTTCTTTCTTGTCCTTCGGCTGCGTGGCCTCGCCGAGGCATTCCCGGATCGTGGTCAATAGCGCGTCCGGCGTGAACGGCTTGCGCAGGCAGCGTGTCGCGCCGAGTTCCAGCGCCATGCGGAGGAAATCGGGGGAGGGCGAGGCAGACGCGGCGAAGGCGTAGCCGGACATCGCGATCAGAGGGATCGCCGGAGCGCGCTCGTGAAAGATGCGGATGGATTCGAAGCCGCGCATGTGCGGCATGAAGATGTCGACCAGCATCACGTCAAACGTCTGCGCTTCGAGCGCAGCCAGACCCGTTTCTCCGCCGTCAGCCATCGTGACATCGAAGCCCTGACGTTGGAGCAGGACCTCGATGGTCGCGCCGACCATCGGATCGTCATCCACCACGAGGATACGCGGCATGACATTTCCCAGTAGATCGAAGTCCCAACATTCATCGGTGATATAGGCGAATCGCGGGACTGGTCAATTTGGGATTGGATCATTGTAGATATGCACGGTGCGGTGAATAGAGGTCCCTTCGCGCTCGCATGATAGAGACCCTCGCGCAAGATGCGCGAGCTGCGCGCGAAACAGGCGATGAGCGCGCGACAAATGAAGAAGAGCGCGCGACAAATGAAAGAGGCGCCGCACCGCTGCGACGCCTCTTCCTTCAAGCGTTGTCGATCTGCTTACGGGCAGGGATGTCGCTGGCCGTCATAGCCAAGATACGTGCCCGAGGCCGGATCGTAGGACTTGAAGCGCTGCGCGCAATAAGCCGACGAGTCACCGCCGCTGTCCGGCACCACCGCGACCGACGGCTCGTCATAGTAGCTGTCGTCGCCATAGTAATAGGGATCGTTGTAGTACCCGCCACCGTAATAGGCATAGGAGCCGAGGCCGCCGATCGCAGCACCGGCTGCGACGCCCGGCCAGAAGCCGCCGCCGTGACGACGCCAGCCGCCACCGTGCCAGTTGCCGCCGCCGCCGCGCCAGTTGTTACCCGCGACTGCGAGCGGACGGCCGCCGCCGCCACTAAACGTGGCTCCTGCGGTCGGACGCATGGCTAGGCCGGCGCTCGGGCGCATGGCTCCGGCTGCGAAATTGCCGCCGCCGCCACCCATCCGTGCACCGCCGCCGAATCCACCGCCGCCCATGCGCGCGCCGCCACCGCCGAAGTGAGCGCCGCCACCGCCGCCGCCAAAATGGGCGCCGCCACCGCCGCCATGGCCGCCACGGCCCTGGGCGAAGCTCGGCGTCGCCAACGGGATAACGAGCGCCACGGCTGCGACGGTGCTCAAAACTCTCAGACTGTTCATGTTCAAACTCCTTTTCCCGGAAGCAAACCCCTTGAAAGGCCTGCGGTTCCCGGGCTCACGCCGCTGTGCGCGTGTGAGGGCGAGATTTTCACGCGGCCGCTGTACCCGGCATGAACGGATGGCGCCCGATTTGCGGCACTGTCCGCGATGGAGCACACATTTGCGTGGGGCACGGCCGCCCCCGCCGAACTGGACATTTCGCCGCCCGGATGGCATCAGGGCCTCACGAAGCAGGGCCCTAGCCGTATGAAACAGTTCTTCCTCAAGTTCTTCACCTGGTGGAGTGGCCAGACCTTTGGCACCCAACTCTGGACCAAGCGGTACGGAGAGCTGGTCGGCCAGGACGAGCAGGGCAATCTCTATTATCGCACCCGCGGCGGGGCGATCGATCCGACGCTCGGATTCGAGCGGCGCTGGGTCATCTACAACGGCTATGCCGAGGCAAGCCGCATTCCGCCGTCCTGGCACGGCTGGATTCATCACGTCGTCGACACCCCGCCGACCGAGACCAACTACCAGCCGCGCGAGTGGGAAAAGCCGCATCAGCCGAATCTCACGGGCACGGCCAACGCCTACCGTCCCTCGGGCTCGACGCTCGCCGGCGGCCGGCGGCCGGCGGCGACCGGCGACTATCAGCCCTGGACGCCTGGCTAGGTTCCGATCTTCGTCCGAATTCTTGTCGCGGGGTGGATGCACAAGCATCCGCCTCACCTTGCTGTGGACAACGGGAACAGCGGGGACGGCGCCTGCGCGGGCGTTGCAGCCACGCGAGCGATGCGGCTCAATGATCCCATCTTACGGAGATGGGAGACCATCGCGTTCGGTTCGGGCAACAGTTCGCGACTGTCCCGAGATGCAGCGGCCGCCGGCCAAGACTCGATCGGGAGATAGGCCCCCGGTCTGGAAGTCCGAAATCGCCCGATGGAATGTGCAGCCACCGTAAGACAGGAAAGGCCGCTTGGGAAACCGAGCGGCCTTTTTCTTTTGGGGATTTGCACGAGGTCTCGTGCCCCGGACGCTGCGCAGCGTCCGGGACACGAGGCTAGTTCACCCGCTCGGCCGCGCGCTTCACGGCATCGAGCCGCCGCGCCTGGTTTGCCGCGCCGCGCTCCCTGAGCAAGGCCAGCACTTCGGCGGGCGCCGTATCAGGGGAGCCTGAGTTGAACGGTGGTGCCGGGTTGTATTCCATCTGGAGCTGGATCGCTTCGGCCGTGGTGCGGTCGCGTAGGATCGACACCAACGTCAGCGCGAAATCAATTCCCGCGGTGACGCCGCCGCCGGTGATGCGGTTACGGTCGACGCAGACGCGGGTCTTGGTCGGCGTCGCGCCGAACTGGCTGAGCATCTCCATCGCGCTCCAATGGGTCGCGGCGCGATAGCCTTTCAGGAGACCCGCGGCGCCGAGCGCCAGTGACCCCGTGCAGACCGAGGTGACATACCTTGCGCCCTCGGCCTGCCGGCGCAGGAAATCGAGCACCTCTTCGTCGTTGAGCAGGTCGTTGGTGCCGCCGCCGCCGGGCACGCAGATCACGTCGAGCTGCGGGCAGTCGGCGAACGTCGTGGTCGGTGTCAGCGTCATCACGGAATCGCTCGGCACCGGCTCGATGCGCTTCCAGATCAAATGCAGTTTTGCGTCGGGAAGCATCGCGAACACCTGCAGGGGACCGGTGAAGTCGAGCTGGGTGACGCGCGGAAACACCAAAAGACCGATCTGGAGCGGTGACGACATGGGCAGGTCCTCCAAAGATGAGCTTGACGGATGCAGCCTCTCATGATGCCATTCCGTCCAAAATGGCGTATTTCCCTCACTTTCGGACATGACCATGATCGGCATTCTGATCTTCCCGGATTTCCAGTTGCTCGATGCGGCTGGCCCGATCTCGGTGTTCGAGATCGCGGCGCGCTGCACGGGCAAGACAGCCACCGGAATCCGGGTGCTGGCACTGAACGCGGGGCCCGTGCGCAGCTCGTCCGGCGTGGAAATGATGGCGCGCGACTTCAAGTCGGCGAATGCGATCACGACACTGGTCATCGCGGGCGGCGCAGGCGTAACGGACGCCGCACGCTGCGAGGTCACGCGCGCCTTCGTGCAGCGGCTGGCGCGGCGCGGCGTGCGCGTCGCCAGCGTCTGCTCGGGCGCCTATGTGCTGGCCGAGGCGGGCCTGCTCGATGGGCGCCGCGCCACCACGCATTGGGGCCGCACGCGGGATTTCGTCGCGCGCTATCCCAAGGTGAAGTTCGAGCCGGACCAGATCTTCACGCATGACGGTAATGTGTGGACGTCGGCGGGCATTAGCGCGGGCATCGATCTCGCGCTCGCGATGGTCACCGAGGACCATGGCGAGGAGATTGCGCAACAGGCAGCACGCCAGCTCGTGCTGTATCATCGCCGCAGCGGCGGCCAGTCGCAGTTCTCCTCGCTCTTGGAGTTGAAGACACCGAACGGCCGGTTCGGCGCGCTGCTGTCCTGGGCGCGCGAGAACCTCGACGCCCGGCTGACGGTCGAAGATCTCGCCGATCGTGCCGGCATGAGCGCGCGGCATTTTGCCCGCGCCTTTGCCGCCGAGACCGGCACGACGCCCTCCAAGGCGATCGAGCGCTTGAGGATCGAGGTCGCGCGCGAGCGCGTGCAGTCCTCGCGCGAGGCGATCGAGCTCGTTGCGGAGACGACCGGCTTCGGCGACCCCGAGCGCATGCGGCGCGCCTTCATCCGCGCCTTCGGCCAGCCGCCCCAGGCGCTGCGGCGTGCGGCGAGGGCGGGTTAGCAAATCTCACCTGGCACTCGAGCGTGGAGGCGAAGATGGGCGGGATGGAGTACAGCAACGAGAACGCGAAACGGCTCCAGAGAATCTATCTCACGGGGGACGTGACCGCCCAGCGCGCGGAGACAATTCGGCAGCTCAATCTGTCTGCCGGCGAGAGCGTTCTCGATATCGGATGCGGTCCCGGCTATCTCTGCGAAAGCATGGCGCAGATCGTTGGGCCCGACGGTGCTGTCGTCGGTGTCGACGTGTCGACTGACCTGATCGCGGTCTGCAACCGGCAGAAGGCTTCCGCCTGGATTTCATATGCCATCGGCAACGCGACGGAATTGGGTCAATCCGATGCGTCGTTCGATGTCGTCGTGTGCACACAGGTCGCCGAGTACGTGCCTGATGTCGACCGCGTCCTCGCAGAGACATTTCGCGTGCTCAAGCCAGGGGGCCGTACGATTTTTGTCGCAACGGATTGGGACGCGGTGGTGTGGCATTCGGAAAGCCCGGAACGTATGGCCGCGGTCATGAAGTCATGGGAAGCGCACTGCGCTCACCCGCGTCTCCCAAGGTCGATGGCCCACAGATTGGTGGATGCAGGACTTCACCTGGACGGAGCATCGGTGTTTCCAATCCTGAATTTGCGGTACGATGACGACAGCTACAGCAAGGGGCTGGCCCAGGGCATTCGGGACTTCGTCGCCCGCAGGAACGACGTTTCGGCCGATGATCTCGAAGCATGGCACAGCGAGTTCGAGCGTCTGGGCGGGGCGGGACAATACTTCTTCAGCACCAACCGCTATCTCTTCAGGGGCTCAAAGCCGGCTGCGCCGCCGCTATGACTGGCGCAGTTCTCATCGTTCCTGGAATTGAAGACGCCGAACTGCCGCTTCGGCGTGCTGCTTTCCTGGCTTGCGGCGATTGACCTCAGACGCCTTGGTAAACGAGCCGCACGAAGAACTCCGGCGTGATGACGAACTGGCCCCATTTGGCATCGAAGGCGCCGGTCGGCTTGGCCGAGATCGTTTCTTCGATCGAACGTCCCTGCTGCTTGAGCCGCGCCACGTTGTCGTGGATAGCAACCAGCATGTCGCGGTAGGTCGACAGCTCTTCTCGGTTGCTCACCGGCGCGCCGTGGCCGGGAACGACGATGGTCCGCTTTGTTGCGGCCGCCAGGTTCGCTTCTGTGGCCTTGATCATGCCTCCGATGCTTCCGCCGGTCGAATAGTCGATGAAGGGATAGATGCCATTCCAGTAGGTGTCACCGACATGGAGAATGTCCGCCTCGCTGAAATTGACCGATATGTCGCTGTCGGTGTGCGCCGGTCCGTAATATTTGAGCTGAAGGGTCGATCCGTTCAGCTTCAGGGTCTTGTCCGTGTCGAAAATGTCGGTCGGAACGGCGGCAAGGGCTGAGGGCGTAAAATTGAAATTCCAATCCTCGACCCTCTGTGTGGACATGAGATGCTTGTGGGTGTTTTCGTGCGCCGTGATCTCGGCTCCCTCTGCGTTTAGCCATGCATTGCCGTCCGCATGGTCGAAGTGCCAATGCGTGTTGATCAGATGCGTGATCGGATCGCGGCCGAGACTGTTCGCCGCCTCCAAGATACGCGGCCGTGAGGCCGTTATCCCGGCATCGACGAACACCTTGCCGTCTCGTCCGGTCAGCACCGCGATATTGCCACCGGAGCCCTCGAGGATGCTGACATTGCCGCGAAGCTTGTGGACCTTGATCTTTGTCTTGGCAGCCTCGTCACGGATCAGGTCAACGATGCTGCGTGCCTTGGCGTAGGCTGTCGCGGGGCTGAACCAACCGCCCGTTGCAGCGAAGCCGGCGGCGGCCGCGCAGCACAGGCAGAAGCCGCGACGTGAGAGCATGGACTGATGATTGGCTGACATGGTCATGGCCTTTCCTCCATTTGGCACGGCGCGCTGGCACCGTCGTGGCTATGCTTCGCGAACGGGTAATCCTGGCGGCCCAGGCGGTGAATGCCCCCGCGGATCAGCTTCGTGCCCGGGCGGATCATTTGGATCTGGCGAGCTGAATCGTTCGGCAAAAAAAGCGGCCGTGGATCTCCCATCAGCGCCCTGGCGGCGCTGTTGAGGGAGGCCGCGGCTGGTCATCAACCAGAGAGCGCCGGCTTCATTTCCGGACTTATGAGCGTACGCCCTGGGTCGTGCTGGCTGCAGCCGCCGTGCCGGAGCCGTCGGCGCGCGCCGTGAATCGCCGCGCGATCGGCGTCAGCATGTAGGGCGCAAGATGGATCGGAAACTGCGTCATCGCGAAATAGAGCCAGGTGGTGGGTGGCAGCGCGCCGGCGGTCGCGGCCAGCATCAGGCCCAGATTGCGCTGTGACACCATCAGCCCGAGCGCCAGCGCGCGCTCATAGCCGATGCGGCGGAACAGCAGCGTGGTCACGGCGAGCAGCGTGAAATAGATCGCGAAGGACAGAGCCGCCAGGCCGATCGTGAACAGCGGCTGGGCCACGAGGTCGCTCACGACATCACCCATGATTGCGGCTGCGAAAACCAAGAGGATGATGATGTTGAAGCCGTCGATCGGCTTCTTGTGACGCTGGATCGCGTCAGCGCCGAAGACCCATCGGATCAAGGTTGCGGCGAGCAGCGATGCCGCGAGGATGCCGAGCAGCTTCAGTCCGAGCGCGGGCGGCGAGATGGTGAGCATGTCGCCGAGGAAGAGGCCCGCGAACAGCGAGGCCGTGAACGGCACCAGCGCGGTCGAGGTCACCAGCGTGACCAGCACGAGCGTGGCATCGAGGCCCATCAGCGCTGCAAGCGCCGGAGACGCCATCATCGGCGAGGCCATGCTCTGGAGCATCAGCGCCAGCGCAAGGCCGGGCGAGCGAGCCGTGAGCCCCGTTGCATGGGCGACCAGCCCGACGATCAGCGGCACGCCGATCGTGGTCCAGGCGGTGGCGGTCGCGACCAGCGCCGGCCGGCGCAGATGGCTGTAGAGCGCGGCCAGATCGACCCGCATGAAGGAGATGCAGAGAAGCCCGAAGATCGCCTCGGTGACGTAGGGCCGCAGCAGCATCCCGAGCGGCGGTACCGCGGCCGCGATGAACACGACGGCTGCCACCGCACGGGTGCCCTGGCTGCCGAGCCATGTCAGCGCGCGCAGGGGGAGGACGAAGACGGTCTGGAGAAGGGGGGGCATCCGGGACGGCAGCGTCAGCCTAATCCTTTCAGCCACGCGCCGATCTCGCTGACGGCGACGTTGGCCTGCTGGAGCAATTTGCCCATCGTGAAGAAGCCGTGGAATTGGCCGGGATAGTGCTTGGTGGTGACGGGCACGCCGGCCTGCCTGAGGCGCTCGGCATAGTCGTCGCCTTCGTCGCGCAGCGGATCGGCGCCGGCCGTGAGCACATAGGCCGGCGGCAGCCCGGCGAGGCTTTTCGCGCGCGCCGGCGAGGCACGCCAGTCCTGGATGTCGGCGGCGCCGTTGAGATAGTGATCGCGGAACCAGCGGATCACCGAATGCGTCAGCAGCACGCTGGTCTCGGGCTCGCGGTGGGAACCGTGCGTCATGGCGAAGTCGACGGCCGGGTAGATCAGGACCTGGCCCGCGATCGCCGGGCCATTGCCGTCGCGCGCGGCGAGCGCGACCACGGCCGCGAGATTGCCGCCGGCGCTGTCGCCGCCGATGGAGAGGCGCGAGGCGTCGATGCCGAGCTCGCGCGCATTCGCGGCAATCCATTCGGTCGCGGCAATCGCGTCATCGGCGGCGGCGGGAAATTTGTGCTCGGGCGCGAGGCGGTAGTCGACCGAGATCAAGATCAGTGCACCTGAAACGGCGAGCTGGCGGCAGACGATATCGTGGGAGTCGAGATCGCCGATCACCCAGCCGCCGCCATGGAAGAACACCAGCGCCGGCGACAGGCCGTCCTGAAGGCGCGGCTGCTTCGGGACGTAGATGCGGGCGGGGATTGCGCCGTGCGGTGCCGGGATCGCCAGCGCCGCGACGCGCGCCAGTTCCGGCGGCTCGGGGTTGGTGGCGAAGCGGGCCAGCGCGTAATAGGCGCGGGCTTCCGCTGCCGTCAGCGTCTCGTAGGCGGGGCGGCCGGCCTCCTGAAAGGCCTTGTAGACGGCGGCGGCATCGGGATCGAGCACGACGGGCATGGGAGCGACCTCTGCAGTTTCTGGTTATGATGGGGGCGGCGGCAATCGGGGATGCCCGCTTCGGCCCCGGGGAGAGGCGTCCCGACTATCCCATCCGGGGGCGGGTCTGGCCAGCGGGCGGCGGGCAGGGCAGGGATGCCGCCCTTCCCCCGCCGTATTCGCCGTGTTAACCGGATGGCCTGCGAGCGGCGGTATCCCCTGTAAGATGTCCAGCAAGCCCGATTCGGTGTTGAAGCCGCGCGAGAAGATGGTTCGAACCCTTACCTTTACAAGACTTGCCCTGCCAGGTCTTGCGGCGCTTCTGGCCGCCACCGCTTTGACGGTTGCGACGCCCGCGCAGGCGCAGATCGGCACGATCTTCTCCGACCCGCCGCCGCGGCCGCCGGGCGCGATTCCGCGTGGCCAGCCGCAGCCTCAGATCCCCGATGACGACGAAGAGGTGCCGGAGCTGCCGCCGCAGGGCCGCGTGCTGCCGTCGCGCCCGATGCCGCCGCCGCCGGGACGGCAGGGTAACGTGATGCCGGGGCCGGTCGAATCCCAGCCCCTGGCGCCGCCGCCGGGCTCAACCGTTGCTCCGCCAAACCAGCCGCCGTCCGTGGCGGTCGCTCCGCCCAATCCGCAGGCCGCCCCGCAGCCGGGCGCGCCCGGTCAGCGCCAGCCGCAGCAGAAGGGCGGCCCGGGCGGCACCGTCCCGCAGACCCCGGCGAGCCTCCAGCCCGGCGATGAGGTCGTGACCGAGCCGCCGGCCCAGAAGATCGTGAACAAGAAGGCGACCTTCTCCGGCCTCGACAAGATCACCGGGCGCATCATCAATTTCGACGAGGAGATCGGCGAGACCGTCCAGTTCGGTGCACTGCGGGTCAAGACCGACGCCTGCTATACGCGGCCGGCGACGGAAGCCACCAATACCGACGCGTTCGTCGAGGTCGACGAGATCACCTTGCAGGGCGAGGTGAAGCGCATCTTCTCGGGCTGGATGTATGCGGCGAGCCCCGGCCTGCACGGCGTCGAGCATCCGATCTACGACATCTGGCTCACCGACTGCAAAGAGCCGCAGCAGACCATTGCGACCGCCGCGCCGGATCCTGGTGCGGCAAAGCCGCCGGCTCCGCCGCCCGCGCAGAAGAAGGCAGCGCCACCCAAGCAGGCCGTGCAGCAGCGTCCGCCGCAGCCCTTGCCGCCAATCCAGCAGCAGCAGCCGGCTCCGCCACCTCCGCCGCCACAGCAGCAGCCGGGTCTGTTCGGTATCCCCGGGTTCGGGCGCTAGGCCCAATCACCAATTACTGCCGTGAGGCGATGATATCGAGCGCGCGTGCGCCCGGTAATGCGTCCCCGGCCGACAGCCTCAGGAAATCACCGGGGTCGCCGGCCAGGGCCTTGTCGAGCAGCGCGGTGTAGCGCCGGCGTGAAATCTCGACCGCGCCAAAGCTCTTCAAATGCTCGGTGACATATTGCGTGTCGAGCAGCTCGAAGCCGCCATGGATCAGCCGCGCGACCAGGTGCACCAGCGCGACCTTCGAGGCATCGCGTGCGGTATGAAACATGCTCTCGCCGAAGAAGGCGCGTCCCAGGCTCACGCCGTAGAGCCCGCCGACGAGGTCGTCGCCCTGCCAGGCCTCGACGCTGTGGCAATGGCCGAGCTCGTAGAGGCCGCCATAGAGGTCGCGGATGCGCTTGTTGATCCAGGTGTCCTCGCGCCCTGTCTGCGGCGCGGCGCAGCCGGCGATCGTTGCCTTGAACGCGGTGTTGACGGTGACGCGAAACATATCCGAACGCACGGTGCGCGCGAGCCGCGAGGCCACGCGAAATCCCTCGAGCGGGATGACGCCGCGCAATTCCGGTTCGACCCAGAACAGAGTTGGATCGTCGGCGCTCTCGGCCATCGGAAAGATGCCACAGGCATAGGCACGCAACAGCACGGCCGGCGTGATTTCAGATGAAGCGGAGTCGCGCGAAGTCATGGCGCAACCATAGCAGGATCGTGGATGTGTTGCGATGGGGCGGGGGTCAGCCTGCGGCGGCGTCGCTGGTCGTGTCAGGGGCTGCGGGCGCGCGGCGGAACCTCACCATGACGCGAGTTCCGGCATGGGCGGGGTCGCGCTCGACGGTGGCATCCAGCTTCGTGGCCATCGCCGCGACGATGCGCTGGCCCATGCCGGTGGAGCGCGGATCGGCCTTGACCTTGTCGCCGACGCCGTCGTCGGTGATCGCCAGCAGCAGATCGTCTCCCTTCGAGCTCAGCTCGACATGGATCGGGCCGGCGCCGTCGGGATAGGCGTATTTCACCGCGTTCATCACCAGCTCGTTGACGATGATGCCGACAGCGACGGCGCGGTCCGGATCGATCTCGATCGGCTCGGCCTTCACCGTCAGGCGCGACATCCGGTTACCTTCGGCCGAGCGGCGGAGATCCTCGAGCAGGGAGTCCAGATACTGGTTCAGCACCACGCTCTTCAGGTCCTGCGAGGTGTAGAGGCGGCGGTGCACCTGCGCGACGGCGGCAACGCGGCCCATCGCATTGGTCAGCGCGGCCTTGACCTCTTCCTGGCCGGCGGAGCTCGCCTGGAGATGCAGCAGCGAAGCGATGATCTGGAGCGAGTTGCCGACGCGGTGATTGACCTCACGCAGCAGCAGCTCACGTTCGGCGGCGAGCGCGGCGTAGCGGTCGCGCGAAGCATGGACCTCGGCTTCGGCTTCCTCGCGCGCCTTCTGCAATTCGGCCTGGCGCAGCGCGCCGTCGGCGGCGACGTGGAGCAGGGGGATGAAGTCGCCCCTGACGTCCTTGACGAGATAGTCGGCCGCGCCCGCCTTCAGCGCGGTGACCGCGATGCTGGAATCCTGCGACGCCGTGACGAACACCACGGGCGGCGCATCAGGGATCGCCATGATCTGCTCGAGCGTCTCCAGCCCGTCGAGGCCGGGCATGTACTGGTCGAGCGCCACGACGTCGATGCAGCCGTCCGTCTCCGCGCGGCGGATACGCTCCAGGCCTTCCTCGCCGCTTGCGGCATGAATGACCTTGTAGCCGCGCCGCGTCAGGCCGCGATCGACCAGGCGGGCCAGCGCCGCGTCGTCGTCGATGTAAAGCAGTGTTGGCGTGTGCTGGTTCATGAGGCGGCGGGCGGGACCTGGATGACCGAGAAGAACAGGCCGAGCTGCCGGATGGCATTGGCGAAATTCTCGTAGTTCACGGGCTTGGTGATGTAGACGTTGCAGCCAAGCTCGTAGCAGCGTTTGATTTCCTGGGAGTCGTCGGTGGTGGTCAGCACCACCACGGGCGAGGCCTTCAGATATTTGTTCTCCTTGATCTGCTTCAGGATGTCGATCCCGGTCATATCGGGGAGGTTGAGATCGAGCAGGATCAGGAGCGCATTGCCCTTCTGCACGAGCCCGCTGCCGTCGGCGCCGAACAGGTGCATCATCGCGTCGGTGCCGTTGGTGAATGAGACGATCTCGTTGTTGACGCCGGATCGGCGGATGTTGCGCTCGATCAGCCGGGCGTGGCCCTCGTCGTCCTCGATCATGATGATGGTGACGGGTTGAGTCATTGGTCGGCGTTCCGGTTGCTTGCGTTCCAGGTGATGGGCAGCGTGATGGTGAAGGTGCTACCCGTGTTCAGTTCCGATGATACCGACATGGTGCCGCCGAGGCGGCGCACAAGTGCACGCACGTGCGCAAGACCGATGCCCTGACCGGGCTTGTCCTGGGTTCCCGCCCGGCGAAACAGGTCGAATATCCGCTGGTGATCTTTCGGATCGATCCCGCGGCCGTTATCGCTGATCTCGAAGATAGCGTAGCCGAGCTTGGTGCGCCCGCGGATTCTGATCTCGCCGGGGGCGCCGGACTTGAGATACTTGATGGCGTTGTCGATCAGATTGGAGAAGATCTGCTCCAGCGCGAGGCGGTCGCTGACGAGATCTGGCAGGGGCGCGACATGAATCTCGGCCTGCGCTTCGGCGGCCTGATGCGCCAGCGTCGACACGATGGCTTCGATCAACTCGCGGGTGTCGATCTTCTCGGGCACGAATTCGCGCCGGCCCTCGCGGGTGAGGTTGAGGATCGCCGAGATCAGGCGGTCCATCTTGCCGATCGACGACTTGATGAAGCCGAGCGCTTCGGAAAAATCCGCTGAAAGCTGCTTGTCGGGACCTTCGAGCACAATCTCACCGGCCGCCGGCGGCGGTCCGTCGGCCGGGACATGGGTGAGGCCGCCGATCCGGCGGAAAATGTCGCCGCCAAGCTCTTCGAGTTCGCTGGTGAAGCCCATGATGTTGACGAGTGGCGAGCGGAGATCGTGGCTGACGATATAGGCAAAGCGCTGAATCTCGTTGTTGGCTTCGCGCAGGTCTGCCGTGCGCTCGTCGACGACGGTCTCGAGGTTGGCGTAGGCGTCGCGCAGGCGCGCCTCGGCCTCGTCGCGGGCCCGCGCTGAACGCTGCACCAGCCAGATCGAGATCAGGGCCAGCAGCACCACGAGGCCGGAACCGATGCCGGTCAGCGAGGCCGCCAGCGTCTGGCTGCGGTCGGAATTGACCGATCGGAGCCGGAACAGGCGTTCCTCCTCCTGGATCATGGAGGACGCGACCTTGCTGATCTCGGCCGTGGTGCCGGTGGAGGCGGCCTCGCGGACCAGCGCCGCGGCCTCGTCCGGCCGATTCTGGCCGATGAAATCCAGCTCCTGCGCGAACTGACCCAGCCGGATTTCGATGGCGGCGCTCAGCTGGTCGATGCTTTTGCGTTGCGCCGGATTATCGCCGGTCAGGCGTGTGAGCTTGTCGAGGGCAGGGATGATCGCTGCCACGGCTTTCTCATGGTCGGCCTTGAAACCTTCCCCTTGCGTCAGGAGATAGCCGCGGGCGGCGCTCTCGGCACGCCGGATTTCCAGCAGCAGGGCGTTGATCTGGTTCTCCGCCTCAATGGTGTGGAGCACCCATTTGCTATCGTCTCTGGCCTTGTTGACCAGATAGACGGAGCCGGCGCTGATCACGGTCAACACCAAGAGGCCCGCCGCGAACAGCAGGATCTGCCAGATGGAGCGCCGTCGCAGCGCTTCAGCCGTCACGACGGTCTCGCTTCGTTACGTCTACGGAACTCAAAACGCCCCCTCGGGACTGTCCCCGCCGTCGAGAACGCGATGCGGGCCAAAGGGTTCCATGGGAAGAGAGGATTATCCCGCGGCGGGTTCCTTGCCGGCAAGGTACTGTTCCAGCCAGTGGATGTGATAGTCGCCGTCGATGATCGAAGGCTGGCGCACCAGGTCGCGGAATAGCGGCAGCGTCGTCTCGATGCCCTCGACCACCATCTCGTCCAGCGCCCGGCGCAGCCGCATCAGGCATTCGCTGCGGGTCTTGCCATGCACGATCAGCTTGCCGACCAGGGAGTCGTAATAAGGCGGGATGGTGTAGCCCTGATAGACCGCGGAATCGATGCGGACACCGAGGCCGCCCGGCGGGTGATACTGTGTGATGCGGCCGGGCGAGGGCCGGAATGTCTGCGGATTCTCGGCGTTGATGCGGCACTCGATGGCGTGGCCGATGATCTGCACCTCGCTCTGCTTGGCCGGCAATTCGCCGCCGGCGGCGATGCGGATCTGCTCCAGCACGAGGTCGATGTCGGTGATGCTCTCGGTGACGGGATGCTCGACCTGGATGCGCGTGTTCATCTCGATGAAGTAGAACTCGCCATCCTCGAACAGGAACTCGATGGTGCCGACGCCGAGATATTTCATCTCGCGCATCGCCTTCGCGCAGGTCTCGCCGATCTTGGCGCGCGCGGCCGCGGCCAGCACCGGCGAAGGGCCTTCTTCCCAGACCTTCTGGTGACGGCGTTGCAGCGAGCAGTCGCGCTCGCCGAGATGGATCGCGCCGCCGCGGCCGTCACCGAGGATCTGGATCTCGATATGACGAGGCTTCTGGAGGTATTTTTCGAGGTAGACGGACGCGTCACCGAAGGCGGATTTGGCCTCGTTGGCCGCCGTCGACAGCGCCAGCTGGAGGTCGGCCTCGCTGTGCGCGACCTTCATGCCGCGGCCACCGCCGCCGGCTGCGGCCTTCACCAGCACCGGGAAGCCGATCTTCTTGGCGATCGCCATCGCGTCGTCCTCGGGGCCGACCGCGCCGTCCGATCCGGGCACCACGGGAATGCCGAGCTTCTTGGCGGTCTTCTTGGCCTCGATCTTGTCGCCCATCAGGCGGATGTGCTCGGCCTTGGGGCCGATGAAATGCAGGTTGTGCTCGGAGAGGATTTCGGCGAAGCGCGCGTTCTCCGACAGGAACCCGTAGCCGGGATGCACGGCATCCGCGCCGGTGATCTCGCAGGCCGCGAGCAGCGCGGGCACGTTGAGATAGCTGTCCTTGGACGGCGGCGGTCCGATGCAGACGCTCTCGTCCGACAGGCGCACATGCATGGCGTCGGCGTCGGCGGTGGAGTGCACGGCGACGGTCGCGATCCCGAGCTCCTTGCAGGCACGCAGGATGCGAAGGGCGATCTCGCCGCGATTGGCTATGAGGATCTTGTCGAACATGGTGCCTCAGCGGGCGAAGAGGGGAGTAGCGAATAACGAGTGGCGAATAGCGAGCAGGGGAACGGTCATGCCAATCGCCACTCGCTACTCCCCATTCGCCTTACTCAATGATCACCAGCGGTTCGCCGTATTCGACCGGCTGGCCGTCTTCGACCAGGATCTGCGTCACCGTTCCGGCGCGCGGCGAGGGGATCTGGTTCATGGTCTTCATCGCTTCGATGATCAGCAGTGTCTGGCCGACCGAGACCTTGCTGCCGACCTCGATGAACGGCTTGGCGCCGGGCTCCGGCGCCCAATAGGCGGTGCCGACCATCGGCGACGTCACCGCGCCCGGATGCTTCGACAAGTCCGCCGCGGCAGCGGCGGGCGCGGCGGCAACTGCGGCCGCCGGCAGGACGGCGGGGGCGGCCATCTGCATCGGCATGGTTGCGGCGACGCTGATGTTGCGGGCGACGCGCAGGCGAAGGCCGGCCCGTTCGATCTCGATCTCGGTGAGGCTGGTCTCGTCGAGCAACAGGGCGAGCTCGCGGACGAGCGCGGAATCCTCGCTGGAAAACTTTGCGGCTGCTTTGTCGTCTGGCTGGCGCGCCATGTGTCTTTGATCCGAATGTTCTGTGTGAAGAGGGAGCGTCAGGCTTTGGGCTTGATGTCGAGCTTGGCGGCAAGGCCCTGGATGGCGAGGCGGTAGCCCTCGATGCCGAAACCGCAGAGCGAGGCGAAGGCCGCGCGCGCGGTGTAGGAGTGGTGACGGAAACTCTCGCGGGCGTGGATGTTGGT
This sequence comes from Bradyrhizobium liaoningense, assembly GCF_018130785.1. Lineage (GTDB taxonomy): Bacteria > Pseudomonadota > Alphaproteobacteria > Rhizobiales > Xanthobacteraceae > Bradyrhizobium > Bradyrhizobium liaoningense_A. The sequence continues at coordinate 915,652 of NZ_JAFCJT010000002.1, read as the reverse complement.
CACGTGCACTTCCACCGTCGGGATCTGCACCGCGAGCAGCGCGTCGTGCAGCGCGATCGAGGTGTGCGAATAGCCGCCGGCATTGATGATGATGCCCTTCATCTTGCGGGCGTGCGCCTCGTGGATGAAGTCGATCAGCTCGCCTTCGCGATTGGACTGCCGGCAGTCGGCCTTGAGGCCGTACGTCGCCGCCGTCTCCCGGCACAGTGCTTCGACGTCGGCCAGCGTCGCATGGCCATACTTCTCGGGCTCGCGCGTCCCCAACATGTTGAGGTTTGGCCCGTTGAGAACGAGGATCGTGTCGGTTGCTGCTTCGGCCATTCCAATCCTGCAAGAGGTGCTTCGGCGTGGCGGGGGTTATAGGTAACAAAGCGCGTGAGGGGAAGCCTTGAAGGACCTCCCAGGGGGCTTCAAGCGGCTCATCCGGGGTGCAAAAACCTGTGCGGAAGTGACGGAAATTGCTTGTTAACCAGTTCTAATCGTGGCTGTCGGGCCGGACCGGCGGGCCAGGCCGCCCAATATGCCAAAAGCCCCTGCCGATCTCTCGGCAAGGGCTCATTTGGGCTTCAGCGAGGCGGCTTAGCCTTCGATGATGTACACGATCTCTCGCGTCTGCGGCCGGACGATCACGTACTGGCCATGGACGAGGATCACTTCATAGCCACGCCACTCCGGGTAGATTTCCACGATCCGGGGCGGCAGCGGATGGAAGCGGACGGACGCCGGGACCGCCGTGCCGACCGCGATGTTGAAGTTGACGTTCGTGGTCTCCTCGATCTTGGTCGACTTGATCGCCGTCGAGATCTGGCTGCGTTTCTCGGCCGGCGGTGCCGCAGCGGTCGCGGAGGCGGTGCCGGTCGTGGTCTGCGACTTGGTGTCGGCGGCCTTGCTGTCCGCGCCCTTGGTCTGGGCGTTCATGTTGCCGCTCTTGGTGTCAGTCTCCGTGCTCTTGGACTTGTCCATCTGGGACTTGTCCATCGTGCTCTTCGACTTGTCCTGCGCGGACTTGTCTTGCGCGGATTTGTCCTGTGCTGATTTGTCCTGCATGCCCTGGGCGTGCTCACCCTTGGCCGCGCCGGCCTTCTCGTCAGCCGCGTTCTTGTTCATCCCGCCGGACTTTTCCATGCCGCCGGATTTTTCCGTAGCGCCAGATTTCTCCATCGCGCCGCCGGCCTGGCCGACGGTGCCCTTCTCGGGAGCGGCTTCCTTGCCCATCGCGCCACCGCGTTCGGCGGCGCCGCCGGACGGCTGCGAATGCTGCGTCGGCTGCGCGCCGGCGCCGCCACCGCTGTCGCGGTTCATGGTGCCCTGTGCGTTCGCCAGACCGGTGCCGGCGACGAGCGCAAGCGCGGCAACCGAGATCATAAAGCGGTTAGACATTGAATTCTCCTCACGTGTTTCTTTGCGTCATTGCCCGCGCCACCAACGAAAGGAGATTTGAGTTGTTCCGGAACATCGGGGGTTCCGGGGTATTTGTTTCTTGAACGCGAGATGAATGCGCGCGCCGGATTCGCGCCAAGTTCTGGTCAACGAAAAAGGCCGGCTTTTCAGCCGGCCTCAAAGCATGCGTAAGTTGTGAAACGCGAGATCAGCAGGTCGCCTTGCCGCAGCGGGCAACGCCGATCTTTTCCTTGAGGCTTTCGAGGCCGACGGCGCCGACCACAATCTGCTTGCCGATCACATAGCTCGGCGTGCCGTTCATCCCCATCGCTTCGGCGAGCTTGAAATTCTCCTCGATGGTGGCGCGCACCTCGGCGCTGCCGATGTCCTTCTCGATCTTCGCGGTGTCGAGGCCGGCTTCCTTGGCCGCCTGAAGCGCGCGCGCCTTGTCGGCGGCGCCACGGCCACCGAGCAGCTTCTGGTGGAAGTCGAGATACTTCTTGCCGGTGGGATCCTGCATGCGCACGGCGACCGCGACCTGCGCCGCTTCGACCGAGCCCTGGCTCAACACCGGAAACTCCTTCAGCACGACCTTCAACTTCGGATCGGCCTTCATGAGGTCGAGCATGTCGCCCATCGCGCGCTTGCAGTAGCCGCAATTGTAATCGAAGAACTCGACGAAGGTGACGTCGCCGTCCTTGTTGCCGAGCACGACCTGGCGCGGCGAGTTGAAGATCGCATCGGAGTTCTGCGCGATGCTGGCCTCGTGCTTCTGCGTTTCAGCCGCGGCCTGGCGCTTGGTGAGCTCGGTCATCGCTTCCTCGAGCACCTCGGGGTGGGTGACGAGATAGTTCTTGATGATCGCCTCGATGTCGGTGCGCTGGGCATCGGAGAAGCTGTCGGCCGACGCGGGCGCGGCTGCGCCGAACATGGCGAGCGCAAACAGCACGGGAGCAAGCAGGCGCAGCGAAAGCATAGGCAAATCCTCTTATCGAAAGCTGGTTTCGGAAAACGTCCCGGCGGACTTAAGCTCGGTGTCGTGACGTCGTGGTGTCAGGCGTCGTCTTGGTCGCGTTAGTTGCGCGGCGGCTTGGCCGCCACGATGTCGTCGGCCTTGACCCATCCGGGCGTGCCGACGGCGAAACGGGTTTTCGCGCGCGTCGCAAGCTCGCGGGCGGTCTTGTTGTCGCCGCGCAGGTAAGCGGCCTGGGCCGATGCGAGATCCGCCTCGGCGTAGTCGCCCTTGCGGCCATAGGCCATCGCGAGCTGCATATAGCCGAGCGCAGCCTCCGGTTCCCGTGCCACCGCGGCCCGGAGAATCCGAACGGCATCATCGGTGTAGGCCTTATTATCCGATCCAACCAGAGCCTGCCCAAGTAACATCTCGATGAGGGGCGCGCTGTTCGAGAGCTGCACCGCCTTGCGCAGGGCAGGAATCGCCTCGGCCGGCTTGCCGCCCTCCAACAGGGCCTGGCCGCGCACCTCGTAAAAATACGGGTTGTTCGGCTGGACCTGGATCAGCGCGTCGATCTGGGCCAGCGCGCTGCGCAAATCGCCGTGCAGATAGGTGCTGATGGCGCGTGCATAGCGCGCCGGCATGCTGTCGTTGGTCTGGGGATAGCGGCGGTACACCGTCTCCGGCCGCTCCATGAATGCGGAAATCTTGGCGCGCACCATGTCGTGGCGGAGCTGGAGCGCCGGATCGTCCTTCTTGTCCCAATAGGGGCTGGAACTGGCGAATTCCTGAAGCGATGCGACGCGCTCGGCGGGCATCGGGTGCGACTGGAGATAGGGATCGGCGCCGCGGGACGCGAACAGGCTCTCGCTGGTGAAGCGCTTGAAGGTCTCGTACATGCCCTTCGGCGACTGCTGGGTCGCGGTCAGGAATTTCACGCCGGCGCGGTCGGCGTTCTCCTCCTGCTGGCGCTGATAGGACAGCAGCGTGCGGCGGATCATCTCCTGCGGTCCGGCGATAGCGGCAGCACCGGCATTGGCGAGCCCGTTGTTACCGGCGCTGTTGCTGCCGCGGGTGCTGCCTACGGCAATCGCGCCGGCCCCGAGCAGCATGGCGATGATCATCTGGGTCTGGGCGTTGGCGAGCTGTTCGCGCAGCTTGGACAGATGGCCGCCGGCCAGATGTCCGGTCTCGTGCGCGAGCACGCCGATGATCTGGTTCGGCGTCTCCGACTGCATGATCGCGCCGTAATTGACGAAGATGCGGCGGCCGTCCGCGACGAACGCGTTGAACGAGCCGTCGTTGATGATCACCATCTGGATGTTCTGCTTTTCCAGGCCGGCGGCGCGCAGGATCGGGCGCGTGTATTCGCGCAGCAACTGCTCGGTCTCGGTGTCGCGCAGGATCGGCGGCCCCTTGGCCTGCGCATGTGCGGCCGGCATCGGCAACAGCGCGATCGCCGCGGCAGTGACGAGGGCGGTGAGGGCGGAGGCCTTCTTGCGCAATGCGATCTGGAGCAACATCAGGCGGTCTGGGTCAAACGGTCTTGATCAAGCAGTTTCGTGATTGGTTTTTGGCGATTGGCGGCGGACCGGATACGCGATATGCCCTTATGAGCCGTACAATGCGGCCAGTCTGGGGCGCAAGCGCCCCGTTTCCGGGACCGAACCGACCGGTTCGCCAGCGAAATAGCAGAATTCGATGCACGATGCGACATTGAGGAACCGGGTGGGGCAGTGGCTCGAGCCCTCCCGCCGCAGCGATGTTCCCCCGTTCATGGTGATGGACGTGATGGCCGCCGCGGCCCGAATCGAGGCGGCAGGCGGCCATGTCATCCACATGGAGGTCGGCCAGCCGGCAACCGGGGCCCCGAAGACCGCAATCGCTGCCGCCCATGCGGCGCTCGAGGCGGGACGGATTGACTATACCTCCGCGCTCGGCATCCCCTCCTTGCGCGAGCGCATCGCGCGGCATTACCGCGACGCCTATGGCTGCGACGTCAGCCCCGAGCGGATCGTGGTGACGACAGGCTCCTCCGGCGGCTTCATCCTGGCGTTCCTGTCGATGTTCGAGCCCGGCGACCGCGTCGCCGTGACGGTGCCGGGCTATCCACCGTACCGTCACATCCTCACCGCGCTCGGCTGCGAGCCGGTGCTGATCGAGACCAGCAATGACACGCGCCATGCGCTGACCGGCGAGGCGTTGCTCGCCGTCCATCGCAAGACGCCGCTCAAGGGCGTGCTGGTCGGCAGCCCCGCCAATCCGACGGGGACGATGATGTCCCGCGAGGCGCTCGCTGGTCTCATCACGGCTGCGGAGGACGCGGGCATCCGCTTCATCTCGGATGAGATCTATCACGGGCTCGATTATGCGTTTCCGGCGGTGACGGCGGCTGCGCTGTCGGACCACGCACTCGTGATCAACTCGTTCTCGAAATATTTTTGCATGACGGGCTGGCGCGTCGGCTGGATGGTCGTGCCTGAGATCCTGGTGCGGCCGATCGAACGGCTGCAGCAGAACCTGTCGATCTCGGTGCCGTCGCTGTCGCAGATTGCGGCAGAAGCGGCCTTCGACGGCACGGCCGAGATGGAAGAGATCAAGCACGGCTATCAGGAAAACCGGCGCATCCTGATCGAGGGATTGCCCAAGGCAGGCCTCAGCAAGTTCCTGCCGGCCGATGGCGCATTCTATCTCTATGCCGATGTCTCGGACTTCACCTCGGACAGTTTCGAGTTCGCCAAGCAGATGCTGGAGCAGGCGCACGTTGCGGCCACGCCGGGTCTCGATTTCGATCCCATCCATGGTCGTTCATTCATACGGCTTTCCTATGCACGTTCCGCTGATGAAATGCGGGAGGCAGTTGACCGGATCGCTCACTGGCTTAAATAGCCGCCAGTTTTGGACAGCCTTCTGGAGTGCCCCTTGTCTGACCGTTCCGTCCCGACCGCCGCCACGCATTCTCCTCTCGCCGCATTGATGTGGCCGACCTGCCCGGGCGAAGCCGTTGGCGCACTGCGCGCCGTCGTGCTGATCGCGCTCGGCACGGCTTTGATGGCGCTATCAGCCAAGGTGAATCTGCCGCTGCCTTACGTGCCCATGACCCTGCAAACGCTGGTCGTGCTGATGATCGGCGCCGCCTATGGCTGGCGCCTTGGCAGCGCAACCATGATCGCCTACCTCGCTGAAGGCGCGATGGGCCTGCCGGTGTTCGCCGGTCCGGTCGGTGGAATTGCACCGCTGGTCGGCCCGACTGCCGGCTACCTGTATGGCTTCGTGCTAGCTGCCTTTATCACCGGCTGGCTGGCCGAGCGCGGCTGGGATCGCAACGTCGCGCTGCTGTTTGTAGCAATGGCGGTCGCCCATGTCGTCATTTTCATCGCCGGCTTCGGCTGGCTGGCCTACGGCGTCGGCCTTGGCGCAACCAAGGCCTGGATGGTCGGCGTCGTGCCGTTCATCGCGGCATCGGTGGTCAAGAACGCGCTGGGCGCCGCGCTGATGCCGGCGGTCCGCCGGATCGTCGATCGCCGCGGGTAAAGCGCAATAACCAGCAGTTCCAATTGACGAGCCGGCCAAGTTGATCTTGGCTGGCTCTGCGTTTGAGGGGGAGTGAAACGATGACGACGACAACGATGGCGGGGACGCCGGTCGCGCCGACTGCCGCCAAGCCGTGGTACAAGGTTCTCTATGTTCAGGTGCTGATCGCCATCGTGCTTGGCGCCCTTGTCGGCTGGCTCTGGCCGACAGTCGCCACCAACGAATGGATCAAGGCGCTCGGCGACGGCTTCATCAAGCTGATCAAGATGGTGATCGCGCCGATCATCTTCTGCACCGTGGTCTCCGGCATCGCGCATATCCAGGACGCCAAGAAGGTCGGCCGCATCGGCGTCAAGGCGCTGGTCTATTTCGAGGTCGTCTCGACCTTCGCGCTGGTGATCGGACTCATCATCGGCAACCTGGTGAAGCCGGGTGCGGGCTTCGGCAGCGCCGCTGCCAACGCGCAGGCCGTCGCCAACTATGCCAAGCAGGCCGAAGGCCAGAGGTCGGTCGACTTCGTGCTGCACATCATTCCGGACACCGTCGTCGGCGCGTTCGCGCAAGGCGAGATCCTGCAGGTGCTGCTGTTCTCGGTGCTGTTCGGCTTCGCCCTCATGGGGCTCGGTGAGCGCGGCCACACCATCCGCAGCTTCATCGATGACGCCGCGCATGCGGTGTTCGGAGTCATCTCCATCGTGATGCGCGCGGCGCCGATCGGCGCCTTCGGCGCGATGGCCTACACCATCGGCAAGTTCGGCACCGGGGCGATCCTTAACCTCGTCGGCCTGATCGCGACGTTCTACGTGACCGCGGCGCTGTTCGTGTTCGTCGTGCTCGGAATCATCGCGCGCTTCGCCGGCTTCTCCATCTTCAAGTTCCTCGCCTACATCAAGGACGAGCTGCTGATCGTGCTCGGCACCTCGTCCTCGGAAAGCGCGCTGCCCTCCTTGATGGAAAAGCTCGAGCGCCTCGGCTGCTCGAAGTCGGTGGTCGGCCTCGTGGTGCCCACGGGCTATTCCTTCAATCTCGACGGCACCAACATCTACATGACGCTGGCGACCCTGTTCATCGCACAGGCGCTCGGCTTCGATCTCACCTTCGGCCAGCAGCTCACCATCCTGGTGGTGGCGATGCTGACCTCGAAGGGCGCCTCCGGCATCACGGGCGCAGGCTTCATCACGCTGGCGGCGACGCTGGCCGTGGTCGATCCGCGCCTCGTGCCGGGCATGGCGATCGTGCTCGGTATCGACAAGTTCATGAGCGAGTGCCGCGCGCTGACCAACCTCTGTGGCAACGGCGTGGCCTGCGTGATCGTCGCCTGGTGGGAAGGTGAGCTCGACCGCGACAAGCTCAACGCCAACCTCGCCAGGCAGATCGATCCGACGGACATGGAAACCGCCGTCACGACGGACTGATCTGCTGGCTGATTGTGGCGGCGCTGCGCGCCGTCAGAGCTGGAAGTAATAGGGCTGGTCGAGATCCTCGATCAGCCCTTTTTCCTTGGGCTCCCAGCCGAGGAGGGCACGCGTTTTCGCGCTCGAGGTCGGAACGTCGACGGATGCAAATCGTGCGAACCAGCCGAAATGCGCCTCGGCTTCATCAGCGGATTTCGAGACCACGGGCACGCCGAGCCTTTTTCCGATCATCTCCGCAATCACCTTGAACGGCACGCCTTCCTCGGCGATCGCGTGATAGCGGCGAGCGGATGCGCCTTGCTCCAGCGCGAGCCGGTAGACGCGCGCGGCATCGAGGCGGTGCGCGGCCGGCCAGCGGTTGCTGCCGTCGCCGATATAGGCCGCAGCACCTTTCTCGCGCGCGATCGCGATCAGGCGCGGCACAAAGCCGTGGTCGCCTTCGCCATGGGTCGTGGGTGGCAGCCGCACGATGCCGGCGCGGACGCCGCGTTCGCTAAGCTCCTTGGCGGTGGCTTCCGAGACGCGGGGAAAGTGGCGGGCGGCCGCGTCGTCCTCGGTGGCGAGCCGTCCGGGCGCGAGCAGCGCCACGCCTGAGGTGACGATGAGCGGCCGCTCGGAGCCTTCGAGCCCTTCGCCGATTGCCAGGATCGCGCGGCGGTCGAGTTCGCAATTGTCGGCGAATTTCGAGAAGTCGTGGTTGAAGGCGAGGTGAAGCACGCCATCGGAGGCGGCTGCGCCGCTACGCAAGGACGCGTGGTCCTCCAGCGAGCCGCGATGGACGTCGGCGCCCATTGCGGTGACAGCGGCCGCACCGGCATCGGTTCGGGCGAGGCCGGTGACGTGATGGCCGGCGGCGATCAGGTCCTGCACGACGGCGGAACCGACGAAGCCGGTGGCGCCGGTGACGAAAACACGCATGAGCAAATCTCCAGGGATCGGTCGAGAGGTTGGTGGAGACGACCATCCGCGCGAGGATTATCCTGGTAAAGTAGTGACATTATCAGGGTATAGTAGGTAACAGGATGAGCGAGACTGCGACCGCTGAAAACCTGCTCGGGACCTATTTGAAGGACCGCCGCACCCGGCTTGATGCGGCCGCGTTCGGCCTCGGTGGTAGCCGCAGGCGCACGCCCGGCCTGCGGCGCGAGGAGGTGGCGCAGCGCGCCAATATCAGCGCGACCTGGTACACGTGGCTGGAGCAGGGCCGCGGCGGGGCGCCGTCGGCCGACGTGCTCGACCGCATCGCCGGCGCCTTGATGCTGACCGATGTCGAGCGCGAGCACCTGTTCCTGATCGGGCTCGGCCGTCCGCCCGAAGTGCGCTACCAGGCCACCGAAGGCGTCTCGCCGCGGCTGCAGCGCGTGCTCGACGCGCTGGAATTCAGCCCCGCGCTGGTACGGACCGCGACCTGGGACGTCATCGCCTGGAATCGTGCCGCAAGCGCCGTGTTGACCGATTACGGCGCGATCCCGCCGGGACAGCGCAACATCCTGCGCTTCATCTTCTGCGATCCGCGCGTGCGCGCCGCGCAATATGACTGGGACAGCGTGGCCCGCTTCGTGGTGGCGGCGTTCCGGGCAGATGCCGCGCGGGCCGGTGCCGTCTCGCATGTCGCCGATTTCGTCGACGAGCTCTGTCGGACCAGTCCGGAATTCGCGGCGCTCTGGCGCGACAATGACGTGCGCCACCATGGCGACGGCACCAAGCGGCTGCGGCATCCCGTTCACGGCACGATGTCGTTCGAATATTCGAGCTTCAATGTCGAGGGCCGCTCCGACCTCAGCATGATCGTCTACAACCCGGCGACGCCCGAAGATGCCGACCGGATCAAAAACCTGCTCACCGAGCGCGCCGACTGACGGATTTTGCGCCCTCGTGCGTTTAACCCGCATCTGACTTTGAAGGGGCGGGCGGCATCGTGGGCAGCGCGACTGTGAATCGGATTGTCTTGCAGGCGGCAGAGCGTTTTGCGGCGGGGCGGCCGGATCAGGCCGACGCGCTCTGTGCAGAGGCGCTGAGGGCCGCGCCGGATCATGTGCCGGCGCTGCATCTTGCCGCCGTGGCCGCCTTCGTCACCGACCGCGCGGCCGACGGCGCGGCGCTGCTTGGCCGTGTATTCAACATCGATCCGGAGCACGCGCCGGCACTCGTCACGCTCGGCGATGCACTGGCCGTGAAGGGCGAGCAGGAGGGCGCCGTGGCGGCGTTCCGGCGCGCGCTGGTCCGGCGTCCGGACGATGCCGGCCTGCACAACAAGCTCGGCGTGGCGCTCGGCGAGCTCGCGCGCTTCGACGAGGCCGAAGCCGCCTATCGCCGCGCGCTGGCGCTTGACGCGCATCTCACCCGTGCCTGCTTCAATCTCGCCGTCGCGCTTGCCGGGCAGGGGCGTCTGACTGAAGCGGAACAGGCCTATCGCGCGGTCATCGCGAGGGAGCCGGCCTATCGCGGCGTCTGGCTCAATCTCGGCAATCTCCTCATCGACCAGACGAGGCTCGGCGAGGCGGAGGCCGCCTATCGCCGCGGCCTCGATACCGATCCTGACGATCCCGGGCTGCTCGGCAATCTCGGCGCCGTGCTCTACAGGCAAGGGTTGCTCGAAGACGCCATTGTCCAGTACCGCCGCGCGATTGCGCTTGTGCCGGACAACGCTCCGGCGCTCCGTCTGCTCGGCCTCGTCCTGCACGAGGCCGGTCATCTGCCACAGGCCGCCGAGATCTACCAGCGGACCTTCGCGCTCGATTCATCGGACCACGTGATCGCAAGCAATCTCGGCGCCTGCTTCTCCGAACTCGGCGCGCTGGACGAGGCGATTGGCGCCTGCGAGCGCGCGCTGCTGCTCAAGCCGGATCACGCACCGGCCTGGACCAATCTCGGCATCATCTTCGAGAAGCAGGATCGCGCCGCCGACGCAGTCGCCGCGCATCGCTGCGCGGTCGTGGCCGATCCAGCCTACGCCAAGGGTCACGCCAATCTCGCGGTCGCGCTGCGCAATGCCGGCGAGATCGACGAGGCGCTGGCGGTCTCGCATCGCGCGATCGCGCTCGATCCGGAGCAGCCGCTCGCGCAATACAACCACGCGCATTTCCTGCTGATGAACGGCGACTTCGCAAGGGGGTTCGAGGCCTATCAATGGCGGCGCAAATGCAAGACGCTGACGGACGGCGATCCCTCGTTCAGCGAGCCGGAATGGCAGGGCGAGCCGCTCGAGGGCCGCACATTGCTTCTGTTCGCCGAGTACGGTCTTGGCGATGCGCTGCATTTCGTGCGCTATCGGCCGATGGTGACGGCGAGCGGCGGCAAGGTCATCCTGCAGGTTCAGCCCGCGCTCGCCTCACTGCTGCGGCAGCTGCCCGATGTCGAGGTGATCGCGCGCGGTGAAGTGCTGCCGCCGTTCGATCTGCAACTGCCGCTGATGAGCCTGCCGCGTGTGTTTGGCACCACGCTCGACACCATTCCGGCCGATGTGCCGTACCTGCATCCCGATCCGGCGAAGCTCGCCCGGTGGAAGGCGGCGCTCGCGGATGTGACAGTGCTGAAGGTCGGCGTGGTCTGGGCCGGCAACGCCAGGCACAAGGGCGACCGCCAGCGCTCGCTGCCTGCCGCGGCCGTGCTGCCGCGCCTCGTGATGCCGGGCGTGCAGCTCTACAGCCTGCAAAAGGAGCCGCGCCCGGACGATGCTTCGGTGCTGGCAGCGCTCGGCAACGACATCGTCGATCTCGCGCCGGGGCTCGGCGATTTCGCCGACACCGCCGCAGCGGTCGCGGCGCTCGATCTCGTCATCGCCGTCGACACGTCGGTCGCCCATCTCGCCGGCGCGCTCGGCTGTCCGGTGTGGATGCTGACGCCATACGCGCTCGACTGGCGCTGGCTGCGCGATCGCGAGGACAGTCCGTGGTATCCGACCATGCGGCTGTTCCGCCAGCGCGCCCCGCGCGAGTGGGACGATCCGCTGTTGCGCATCTCGGCCGCGCTTGCGGTGCTGGCGGCGACGGCCGGAAGCTAGAACCGCTCCGGCCGGTACGGCGCGGGATCGATGGCGGGCGTCTCGCCGCTCATCATCTCGGCGAGCAGGCGTCCGGTCGCGGGCCCCAGCGTAAAGCCCTGGTGGCCGTGGCCGAAATTCATCCAGAGGCCGGGATGGCGCGGGGCGCGGCCGAGAACGGGCAGCATGTCGGGCGTGCAGGGGCGGGTGCCGAACCACGGATCCGGCTCCACGCGCTTGCCGAGATCGATCAGCTCGCGTGCGGAGGCTTCGGCGCTGGCGAGCTGCACGGGCGTTGCGAGCGCATCCATGCCGGTCAATTCCGCGCCGGTGGTGATGCGGATTCCCTTGGCCATCGGCCCCATGGCGTAACCGCCGGCCTTGTCAACCAGCGGCAGATCGAGCGATGCGCCGCCGCTGTAATGCATGTGATAGCCGCGCTTGCGCACCAGCGGAATGCGATAGCCGAATTTGGTGAGGAGATCGGGCGACCACGGCCCGAGCGTCACGACGGCGGCCGCGGCGTCGATGCCCCCCTGGTCCGTGTCGACCGACCAGCCGGTCGCGGTCTGCCGCAAGCTCTGGGCATCGCCGAGCAAGATGGTGCCGCCGAGCCGCTCGAACAGCTCGGCATAGGCCGTGACCAGTGCGCCGGGATCGGACACGGTCCAGGTGTCGAGCCAATGAATCGCGCCGGGCAGGTCGTCCCGCAGGATCGGTTCGGCCTTGGCGAGCTCGGCCCCCGAGAGCGCGCGAAACCTCACGCCGAATTCGCGTTGGTCGTCTTCCGCCGCCTTGACTGCGAGATCGAAGGAAGCTGCGTCGCGATGCAGATGCCGGTATCCCGCGCGGCGGATCAGATTGTCGGCATGGGCTTCGCGAATGAGGATGTCGTGTTCTGCCGTCGCGTAGGCGATCAGCCGCGCCCAGGCGTCGATCGCCTCGCGATGCCGCTTCGGCGCCGAATGCCACCAGTAGCGGAGCAGGGGCTCGATATGGAGATGCAGCGACGACAGGCTGTAGCGCACGTCGTTGGTGCGGCCGGTCGCGATCTTCAGGAGCGTGGCGAGGTCGCGCGGCATCGGATAGGGGCGGACCGCTTCCGCCTGGATCATGCCGGCATTGCCGTAGCTGGTCTCACGGCCCGGCTCCCTGCGGTCGACGAGCGTGACAGACCAGCCGCGCTGCTGGAGGTGCAGCGCCGCGCTCACGCCGATCATGCCACCGCCGAGAACAATTGCACTTCGCATCGACACTGACCTCACCAAATCAAAACCGCCCGGTTTAGCCGGGCGGTTTCAACTGTCTTGTTCGTTCTACTCGCCGCCGCCGAAGCGCCGCGACCACCAGCCGGCGCGACGCGGTGCGGCCGGCGTTTCGCTTGCCGCTTCCGGCGCGGGCTCGGGTGCCGGTGGAGCGACAGGCTCGACCGCCTGCGCAACCGGCACTGCCGGTTCGCTCGGGCTGCTCGACAGGAAGCTCACCTTTTCGCGCACCGTGGAGCGGCGCCGGGCGGCCTTGTCGTCGGCGGGCTCTTCTTCCGCCGCAACGGGAGCAGCAGCCGGCTCCGGCTGGGCCGGCGCTTCGAAGCGGAGCTCGGGCTGGGTGTCTTGTCGAGCGATTTGCGGCTCGGCGGTCGCCTCGGCCTGCGCGATCGAGGGCGCAGCCTCGCCGCCGGCACCGTCGAAATCGGCAACCGCGTCGCTCGCTTCCGGCGGTGCATTGGCTGCGAGCTCGTCGCTGATGGAGCCGGCGAGACCTTCCTCGCCATTGCCACGCCGACGGCGTCCGCCACGGCGGCCACGCCGGCGGCGGCGGTCGCCGCTGCCCTGCTCGCCGCGGGCAGCTTGTTCCTCGCCGCCTTCCTCGCCATCCTGCTCGGACTCGGCATCCTCTTCGCCTTCGCCGGCGGCGGCAGCCGCCTCGGGAAGAGAGGGAGCACCATCCTCCCGCACCTCACCGTCGCGCTGGCCACCGCGGCCGCGCCGGCGGCGGCGGCGCTTGCGGCGTTGGCCGTCCCCTTCGGACGACGCATCGCCGGAGGCCTGTTCCTCGGTGAGACCTTCGGTCTCCTCGGTCTCGACCTCGGACTCCAGTTCCGGATCGAACTCCTCGTCGTCATAGGCTTCTTCAGCCAGCGGCGGCGGGCTCGCAGCCGCCTGCGCCGCGAGCAGCGCCTTGGCGGCTTCGAGCGTATGCACCTGCTCGCCGCGGTCGATCAGATAGGCCTGCGGGCCGCTGACGCTGGGGTCGGCGATGACCGACAGGGTGACCTTGAAGCCGTTCTCGAGGTCGCGCAGATGGCCGCGCTTGTGGTTCAGCACGTAGAGCGCGACGTCGGTGCGGGTGCGGACCACGAGATTGTGGGTCGCGCCTTTCATCAGGATCTCTTCGAGGCCGCGCAGGAGCTGGAGCGCAACCGACGAGACCGAGCGGACGTGGCCGGTGCCGCCGCAATGCGGGCAGGGATCGGTCGAGCTCTCCAGCACGCTGGCGCGGATGCGCTGGCGCGACATCTCCAAGAGGCCGAAATGCGAGATGCGGCCGACCTGGATGCGGGCGCGATCCTGCCGCAGGCAATCGGACAGCTTGCGCTCGACCGCACGGTTGTTGCGCTTCTCGTCCATGTCGATGAAGTCGATGACGATCAGGCCGGCGAGGTCGCGCAGGCGGAGCTGGCGGGCGACCTCTTCGGCCGCTTCCAGATTGGTCTTGAGCGCAGTGTCCTCGATATGGTGCTCGCGGGTCGACCGTCCGGAGTTGACGTCGATCGAGACCAGCGCCTCGGTCTGGTTGATCACGATGTAGCCGCCGGAGCGCAACTGCACGGTCGGCGAGAACATCGCGTCCAGCTGGCTCTCGACGCCCATGCGTGAGAACAGCGGCTGGCCGTCCCGATACTGCTTCACCGCGCTGACATTGGCGGGCATCAGCATCTTCATGAAGTCGCGCGCTTCGCGGTAACCGGATTCGCCGGCGACCGAGATCTCGTCGATCTCCTTGTTGTAGAGGTCGCGCAGCGAGCGCTTGATCAGCGAGCCTTCCTCGTAGACCAGGGTCGGGGCCTGCGACTTCAGCGTCAGGTCGCGCACCGTCTCCCACATCCGGATCAGATATTCGAAGTCACGCTTGATCTCGGGCTTGGTGCGGGCGGCGCCTGCGGTGCGCAGGATGATGCCCATGCCCTCGGGCACGTCCAGGTCCTGCACCACTTCCTTCAGGCGCGAACGATCCTGTGCGCTGGTGATCTTGCGGCTGATGCCGCCGCCGCGCGCGGTGTTCGGCATCAGCACGGCATAGCGGCCGGCGAGCGAGAGGTAGGTCGTCAGCGCCGCGCCCTTGTTGCCGCGCTCTTCCTTGACGACCTGCACCAGCATCACCTGGCGGCGCTTGATGACTTCCTGGATCTTGTACTGGCGGCGCGGGCGGAAGGTGCGCTCCGGCACTTCCTCCAGCACGTCATCGCCGCCGACGGATTCGACGACTTCCTCTTCAGCTTCCTCGCCGTCTTCTTCATCCTCGTCGTCGTCTTCGCCGGCTGCATCCGTAGCCTCGGCATGCGGCGCCTCGGTATTCTCACCGTACACGGCGTCGGCCGGTTCAGCGGCCGACGTCACGGCTTCGGCGAGAGCCTCGGCATGCGCTTCGAAGGCTTGAGCCTCATGCGGCTCGGTAGCGGTCTCGGTCGCGACCACAGGCTCGGCGCCGACGGCAGCGACAGGCGCGGGCGTCTCGTCGGCATGGTCGCGGTCGTGATGATCGTGCGCGCCGTCATGACCATGGTCATGATCGTGCGCGTGATGGTCATCATGGGCACGATGATGGTCGTGACCATGTCCTTCGTGGTCGTGATCGTGATGATCGTGGTCGCCATGATCGTGGTCGTGATGATCGTAGCCTTCGTGCTCGCCGTGATGTTCCGCATCGGCGTGCAGGTGCTCGCCCTCGTGCGGCGCGCCCTCGGTGTGCGGGGCCTCGCCCTCGACCGGCTGGGCCGCGGGATCGGCGCCGGCTTCGAGGCCTTCGACGATGTCGCTGCGGACGCGGTCGCCATGACCGCGGCGGCGGGCGTTGCGGTGGCGCGAACGGCGGCGGCCGTGGGAGCGGTTCTCGCTCTCTTCCTCGGCCTCGCGATGGGCCTGTTCCTCGGCCTCGATCAGCGCCTGCCGGTCGGCGACCGGGATCTGGTAATAGTCGGGATGGATTTCGCTGAAGGCGAGGAAGCCGTGGCGGTTGCCGCCATATTCAACAAAGGCGGCCTGGAGCGAAGGCTCCACCCGGGTGACCTTGGCGAGGTAGATATTCCCGCGCAGTTGCTTGCGTTGCGCGGTCTCGAAATCAAACTCTTCGACGCGATTGCCGCGGACCACGACGACCCGGGTCTCCTCCGGGTGGGTGGCATCGATCAACATCTTGTTGGGCATGTCTTAACTCTTGGCGGCGGCGGGCGCGATTCACCGTGGGCGCGATCTGCGCTGCCGGGTGACGCGACGGTCCACCTGATTCGGGGGTGAGGGGAAGGCCGAAACGCCGTCTCTCGCGCCTTGCCGAATCGGAAGCTGGAGGACCGAAGCGGCGCGCGGGATTGTCACTCCGCAGCGTCGCGAACGGTCCTTCAGAATTCGTCGGCACAGTCTGGCGCATCAAGCGTCGGCCCGTATGAAACATTGGGCGGCGGGGCCGCCCCTCAATCAGTTGCTGCTGGCCAGGCATGGCGCGAGCGCGCTCGCCTTGGGGATTACGAACCGCTCCCTTGGGATTAAGGGACCGGGTAACGGGTCACGTCGCTGTCAAAACCGTCCCGGAAACGCGGTGGTAACCGGGGACCGTCCGCTACCGGGGCTTGACCCGCTCCACCTCGCTGCCGCGCACCGCGCTGGTCTTTGAGGGGATCGGAAAAACGCTGGAATTCCCAAACCTTGAGAGTTCCGGCGCTGCACCGGGAGGCTGAATGCGACACAACCGAAAATATCGGCCGTCAGCACTCCGTACATACGTGGAATGGGCCAACCGTGCAAGGGAGCGTCGCACGGCGGTCACAGTCGGCGAGTTTCGCGAATCTGTCATTAAGGATCGATTAACCCTGTGGTTCTATTGCGTTAAAAGGGCTGCTCGGAGGCACGGAATCGGTGACGAGCCGCACAAATCAAAGGGTTTTGCTGGGATGCGCGCTTCTGTGCGCTGCAGCATTGGCATGTGCTGATTCCTGGCACTTGAGCGCGGCGGAAAGCCAGCCGCAACCCTCTGTTGCGGTAGCGAATTTTCCAATCGCCTCCGCCGCCCGGCTGGCCGGCGATGGCAAGCAGACCCGTTTCATCCTCGATCTCGATCAGACCGTCACCTTCCGCGCGGTTACGCTCGCCGACCCGTACCGGGTGGTGGTCGATGTGCCCCAAGTCAATTTTCAACTGCCCGCGGGCACCGGGACCGGGGGACGGGGACTGGTCAAGGCCTTCCGCTATGGGCTGGTCATGCCCGGCGGCTCGCGGCTCGTGTTCGACCTGACGGGCCCGGCCAAGATCGCCAATTCCTATGTGCTGGAAGCCGCCAATGGCCAGCCGGCCCGGCTCGTGCTCGAGCTGGAGGAGGTCGACCGTTCCGCCTTCGTGCAATCGCTCGCCCCCGAGAAACACCCCGAACTGCGGCCCGCAATCGCCGACGCGCCGCCCGCAACGGTTCCGGCCGCCCCAGCTCCGGACGCCGCGCAGCAAAAGGCCGATGGCCGCCCGGTCGTCGTGATCGATCCCGGCCATGGCGGCATCGACAACGGCACGCAGTCGAGCGGCGAGAGCGAGAAGAACCTGGTGCTGGCCTTTGGCCTGGCGCTGCGCGACCGGCTGGAAAAGACCGGCAAATACCGCGTGGTGATGACACGGGACGACGACACCTTCATTCCGCTCAACGACCGGGTCAAAGTCGCCCGCGGGCTCAAGGCCGCCTTGTTCGTCTCAATCCACGCCGACGCGCTGCCGCGCGCCGAGGGCGATGCGCAGGGCGCGACCATCTACACGCTGTCGGACAAGGCCTCCGACGCCGAGGCGCAGCGACTGGCGGATGCGGAAAACCGGGCGGACGCGATCGCCGGTTTCAATCTCGCGGAGGAGCCGACCGACGTCGCGGACATCCTGATCGACCTCACCCAACGGGAAACCCGTACCTTTTCAAGCCGCTTTGCCCGCCTGTTGATGGGTGAAATGAAGTCAACCGTGCGGATGCACAAGCATCCCCTGAAGTCGGCCGGGTTCCGGGTGCTGAAGGCGCCTGACGTGCCGTCGGTGCTGGTCGAGATCGGCTATGTCTCCAACAAGGGCGACCTCGAGCACCTGGTCTCCGAGGGCTGGCGGTCCAAGGCTGTGGCCTCGATGGCGCAGGCAATCGAGGGGTTCCTGGCCAAGCGGATGGTGACCGCCGGATCGTCGAATTGAGGAAGGGTTTTTCAGGCCCGCCGCAAAAGCCCTAGTTTGGCCACAGCGGGCGCTTTATAAAAATGCCGCAGGGGGGTTCCGGAATCGGCGAGAATCCCGTTCGGCAACGTCTTTGGTCCGGCCCTGATGTAATCGAGTAGGCCGGTGCATTCGCGACGTGAGGTGGGCGCCTGTTTGGGGTGCCTCGATCTTGGGCTGATCCAGAGTTTGAACGGATAAACATACAATGCGCTTGCTGGTGCGGTTCATGGGCTTCCTGTTCGCCGCGGGAACAGTGATGTTCCTTGTCGGTGTCGGGGCCGTGGCAGGCCTGATCTGGCATTTCTCCAAAGACTTGCCGGACTACTCTCAGCTTCAGGATTACGAGCCGCCGGTGATGACGCGCGTGCACGCGGTCGACGGCTCGCTGCTCGGCGAATACGCCAAGGAGCGGCGGCTTTACCTGCCGATCCAGGCGGTGCCGAAGCTCGTGATCAACGCCTTCCTCGCGGCCGAGGACAAGAATTTCTATGAGCATGGCGGCATCGACTACACCGGGATGGCGCGCGCCGGCGTGCTCTTCATCCAGAACTATGGCTCGAACCGGCGTCCGCAAGGCGCCTCCACGATCACCCAGCAGGTCGCCAAGAATTTCCTTCTGACCAACGAGGTCTCGTTCGCCCGCAAGATCAAGGAAGCCTTGTTGGCGATGCGCATCGAGAAGACCTACTCGAAGGACAAGATCCTCGAGCTGTATCTGAACGAGATCTATCTCGGCCTCGGCGCCTACGGCATCGCGGCCGCTTCGCTGGTGTATTTCGACAAGTCGGTGAACGAGCTGACGGTCGCGGAAGCGTCCTATCTCGCCGCGCTGCCGAAGATGCCCGCGACGCTGCATCCGGTGCGCAACCGCGATCGCGCCATCGAGCGTCGTAACTACGTGATCGACCGTCTGCTGGAGAACGGCTGGATCAAGCAGGCCGATGCCGACAAGGCGCGCAAGGAGCCGCTGGCCGTCACCAACCGTTCCAACGGTGCCCACACCTTCGCCGGCGAATATTTCGCCGAGGAAGTCCGCCGCGACATCTTCGAGCGCTACGGCGAGAAGAAGCTTTATGAGGGCGGTCTGTCCGTCCGCACCACGCTCGATCCGAAGATCCAGGTCATGGCGCGCAAGGCCATGGTCGCCGGCCTCGTGAACTATGACGAGCAGCAGGGCTATCGCGGCGCCATGAGCAAGCTCGATATTTCGGGCGATTGGGGCGTGAAGCTCGCCGAGATCAAGTCGCTGTCCGACATCTCGCCATGGCGCATGGCGGTGGTGCTGGAGACCAGCGACCAGTCCGCGCGCATCGGCTTCCAGCCGAACCGCGAGCTCGGCGGCGCCATCAGCAAGCAGCGCGAGACCGGTATCGTCACGGTCGACGGCGTGCGCTGGGCGAGGGCGGCCCAAGGCAATGCCAAGGGCAAGACCCCGACGTCGGTGGCGCAGGTGTTGCAGCCCGGCGACGTGATCTATGCCGATCCGCTCTACACCAAGGAGGGACAGCCGGTCGAAGGCCAGTACCGCCTGCGCCAGATCCCCGAAGTGTCCGGCGCGATGGTGGCGATGGATCCCTGGACCGGCCGCGTGCTCGCGATGGTCGGCGGCTTCTCGTTCGACCAGAGCCAGTTCAACCGCGCCACGCAGGCCTACCGGCAGCCGGGTTCGTCGTTCAAGCCGATCGTCTATTCGGCCGCGCTCGACAACGGCTATACGCCGTCGACCGTCGTGCTCGACGCGCCGATCGAAATCGACCAGGGCCAGGGCGCCGGCGTGTGGCGGCCCGAGAACTTCTCGTCCGGCAAATTCCAGGGACCGGTGACGCTGCGCAACGCGCTGCGGCAGTCGCTGAACACCGTGACCGTGCGCCTCGCACAGGACATCGGCATGCCCCTGATCGGCGAATATGCGCGCCGCTTCGGCGTCTATGACGAATTGCCGAACTATCTCTCCTACGCGCTCGGCGCTGGCGAAACCACGGCGATGCGCATGGTCACGGCCTATTCGATGCTCGCCAATGGCGGCCGCCGGGTGAAGCCGACCTTGATCGACCGCATCCAGGACCGTTACGGCCGCACCATCTTCAAGCACGACCAGCGCGAATGCCGCGGCTGCGACGCGCCGGGCGGCTGGAAGAACCAGGCCGAGCCGCAGCTGATCGACCGCCGCGAGCAGGTGCTGGATTCCATGACCGCCTATCAGATCACCGAGCTGATGGAAGGCGTGGTCCAGGCCGGTACCGCGACCGTGGTCAAGGAGGTCGGCAAGCCGATCGCCGGCAAGACCGGCACCACCAACGAGGCCAAGGACGCCTGGTTCGTCGGCTTCTCGCCCGACGTCGCCGTCGCGATCTACATGGGCTACGACAAGCCGCGTGCGCTCGGTAGGGGCAACGCCGCGACCGGCGGCCATCTGGCTGCTCCCATCGCGCGCGATTTCCTCAAGCTCGCGCTCGCCGACAAGCCCGCGGTTCCGTTCAAGGTGCCGGCCGGCATCAAGCTCGTCCGCGTCGTCTCCAAGACCGGCATGCGCGCCGGTCCCGGCGAGACCGGCGGAACCATCCTCGAAGCCTTCAAGCCGGGCACGGCGCCGCCGGACAACTACTCGGTCATCGGCGTCGCCGACGCCGACGGGCGTATGCCGGCGTCGCAGCAGCAGCAGCCGGATTCCGGCTTCTTCATGCGTCCGGGCACCGGCGGGCTGTACTAGCGGATAAGACAGACGATCGCGGTTCCGGCGGTTGCGCTTTGCAGCCGCCGCCGCTACATCCCGATCTCAATTGCAAGCGGGACCATTTCCGCGAGACCAGAGAACGACATGCGCGCCGAAATCGAACGGTTGGTAGAAGAGATCAAGCAGTCAGTCGGGCTGCTGAGGAGGCATCTTTGACGTCGAGAAATCGACGGCGCGCCTCGCTGAGCTGAACAAGCTCGCAGAAGATCCCAACCTCTGGAACGATCCCCAGAAAGCCCAGAAGCTGATGCAGGAGCGCACCTCGCTTGAGGATTCGCTCTCCGGCATCGGCAAGGTCGAGCAGGAGCTCGAAGACGACATCGGCATGATCGAGCTCGGCGAGGCCGAGGGCGATGCCGGCGTCGTTGCCGAGGCTGAAGCTGCGCTGAAGAACCTCAAGAAGGAAGTGGCGCGGCGCGAGCTCGAGGCGCTGCTCTCGGGCGAGGCCGACCGCTTCGATTCCTATCTCGAAGTCCATGCTGGCGCCGGCGGCACCGAGAGCCAGGACTGGGCGCAGATGCTCTTGCGCATGTACACGCGCTGGGCCGAAACGCACGGCTTCAAGGTCGAGTACCTTGAAGAATCCGAGGGCGAAGAGGCCGGTATCAAGTCGGCGACCATCCAGGTCTCCGGCCACAATGCCTATGGCTGGCTGAAGACCGAGGCGGGCGTGCACCGCCTGGTGCGCATCTCGCCGTTCGATTCCAATGCGCGGCGCCACACCTCGTTTTCGAGCGTGCAGGTGTTCCCGGTCATCGACGACAGCATCAAGATCGACATCAAGGAATCCGACGTTCGTGTCGACACCATGCGTTCGGGCGGCGCCGGTGGCCAGCACGTCAACAAGACCGAGTCCGCGGTGCGCCTGACGCACATTCCGACCGGCGTTGCGGTGGTCTGCCAGGCCGGCCGCTCCCAGCACAAGAACCGCGCGCAGGCGTGGGACATGCTGCGCGCACGCCTTTATGAAATCGAGCTGAAGAAGCGCGAGGAGAAAGCCGCCGCCGACCAGGCCGCCAAGACCGATATCGGCTGGGGCCACCAGATCCGCTCCTACGTGCTGCAGCCCTATCAGATGGTGAAGGATTTGCGCACGGGCGTGCAGACCTCGGACACGTCAGGCGTGCTCGGCGGCGATCTCGACGACTTCATGGCGGCGACGCTGGCGCAGCGCGCCTTCGGCACCACCGGCGCCGACATCGAGGACGTCGACTGATGCCGCGTGTCGCGTTCATCGGGCTCGGGCGGATGGGCCATGGCATGGCCGGCCGCTATCTCGATGCCGGCTTCACGGTGACGCTATGGAATCGCAGCAAGACAAAAGCGGAAGACCTGATCGCGCGCGGCGCGCAATGGGCGACCTCGCCTGAGGATGCCGCGATCGATGCCGATGCGGTCGTGACCATGGTCGCCGACGACGAAGCCTCGCGTGCGGTCTGGCTGGGACCCGAGGGGGCAGCCAAGACGGCCAAGGCCGGCACCATCGCGATTGAATGCTCCACCGTCTCCTATGACCACGCCCGCGAGATGGGCCGCGAGCTGAACGCGCGCGGGCTCATCTACATTGACTGCCCCG
Source organism: Bradyrhizobium liaoningense (assembly GCF_018130785.1). Lineage (GTDB taxonomy): Bacteria > Pseudomonadota > Alphaproteobacteria > Rhizobiales > Xanthobacteraceae > Bradyrhizobium > Bradyrhizobium liaoningense_A. Next base: position 893,630 of record NZ_JAFCJT010000002.1, on the reverse strand, counting down.
TGACGGGATTGCCGGATGCGGCAGCGAGCGGAAAGCTGACGCTGCTCGCCGGCGCCGATGCGGCCGATCTCGCGCGCGCCCACCCGTTCCTCGAACCGATCGGCTCGACCATCCGCCATTTCGGCGCGGTTGGCTCCGGCACTGTCTACAAGCTCATCAACAACCTGATGGGCGCGATCCAGATCGCCGGCCTTGCCGAGGGCCTCGCGATCGCCGAGCAGGCCGGACTCGACATGAATCTCGTGCTGGAATCGATCGAGGCCGGCGTCGCGGCAAGCCCGCAGGTGCAGCGTCACTCCAGGCGCATGGTTGCCCGCGACTTCAGCGGCGCGACCTTTACGGCGGCGCTGCGGCACAAGGATGCCGCCTACGCCGTGAAACTCGCCGAAAGCCTGCTGGCCGACAAGCCGCTGGTCTCGCGCGCTGCGGTCGAGTCCTACGCGCAGGCCAAGGCCGCGATGCCCGATGACGACGAAGGCAAGATGATCGAGCTGGTGTCGCGGCCGAAGAAGCCGTCCTAGCGGGTCGCATCCACATGGTCCGTGTTCCCCGATTTGATCCGAACACGGGAATTCCAAACTTCATCGGAAATCGGGTGGCACTGTCCGCCGCGCTGTCCTAGGCGGCAGGCTCGTCCGCCGAGGTGAAGCACATGTCCCCGAACGACAACAGGATCGACGCGCGAGACTGGTCGCTGCTCGCGGTGCTCTCGGTCCTCTGGGGCGGCTCGTTCTTCTTCAACGGCGCGGCCTTGCGGGAGTTGCCGCCACTGACGCTGGTGTTTTTGCGCGTTGCGCTCGGCACGGCCATTCTGCTGCCGCTCCTGCGCGTGCAGGGGATCGGTTTTCCCAAGGGCATCATCGGTTGGACGCCATTCGTCGCAATCGGGCTGCTCAACAACGCCATCCCGTTCTCGCTGATCGTGATCGGCCAGACTTACATCCCGAGCGGACTGGCATCGATCCTGAACGCGACCACGCCGCTGTTCACGGTGATGGTGATGGCTGCGGCGGGCGAAGAAGCCTTGCAGTTACGCCGGGTGGCCGGCGTCGCGCTGGGCCTCGCGGGCGTGATCATTCTACGCGGATGGGGCATCGAGACGCGGCCGGGGCAGGGGCTCGGCATCCTGCTCTGCCTCGGCGGCGCTTTCAGCTATGGCTTCGCGGCGCTGGCCGCGCGGCGGTTGCTGAAGGACTCAGCCCCGCTTGGGACGGCGACGTTTCAACTGATGGCGTCGACAGTGATGATGGCGGTCGTCGCCGGCGCGGTCGAGCGGCCATGGCATCTGCCGATGCCTGGCCTGACGATTTGGCTCGCGGTGCTCGGGCTAGCCGGCCTGTCGACCGCGCTCGCCTACATCGTCTTCTTTCAGGTCCTGCGCCGTTCGGGCGCGACCAATGTCATGCTGGTGACGCTGCTCATTCCCGTCACCGCCATCCTGTTGGGATGGCTGGTGCTCGGTGAGCCGATCTCCCTGCGCGAGATCGCGGGCGCTATCGTCATCGGAAGTGCGCTGCTGGTGATCGACGGGCGCGTTCTGAATCTGCTGCGGCGCATCGTGTAAGTTCCGGGTCCGTCGTTTCACCGCGCGGAAAATCCTGGCGCTTGCCAGCTGCGGGCGACCTTGCGACACTCTCCACAAAACAAGACTACAAAACACAGGGGAGAGAACGATGCCGGGTCGTCGCGAAAGCCTTGCTGCCCTCGCCATTCTTGCTGCCGGCGTGCTCGTCACGGCACCGGCCTCGGCGCAGAAGAAATACGATCCCGGAGCCACCGACACCGAAGTCAAGATCGGCAACATCATGCCCTATAGCGGGCCGGCGTCGTCCTATGGCGTGATCGGCAAGACCGAAGCCGCCTACTTCAGGATGATCAACGACCAGGGCGGCATCAACGGACGCAAGATCAACTTCATCAGCTATGACGACGCCTATTCGCCGCCGAAGGCGATCGAGCAGGCGCGCAAGCTGGTCGAAAGCGACGAGGTGCTGCTGATCTTCCAGCCGCTCGGCACGCCCTCGAACTCCGCGATCATGAAATACATGAACGCGAAGAAAGTGCCGCAGCTGTTCGTCGCCTCCGGCGGCACCAAGTTCGGCGACCCCAAGAATTTCCCGTGGACCATGGGCTTCCAGCCGAACTACCAGAGCGAGGGGCGGATCTATGCAAAATACATCCGCGATCATTTCCCCAACAGCAAGATCGCCGTGTTCTGGCAGAACGACGACGCCGGCAAGGACCAGTTCAAGGGCCTGAAGGACGGGCTCGGCGACAAGGCCAACATGATCATCGCCGACAAGTCCTATGAGGTCAGCGATCCCTCGATCGACTCGCAGATCGTGGCGCTGCATGACTCGGGCGCCGACATCTTCTTCTCATGGGCCGCCCCGAAGGGATCGGCGCAGGCGATCCGCAAGGTCGGAGAGCTCGGCTGGAAACCAAAATTCTTTCTCGCCAATACGGCGACTTCTATCGCCTCGGTGCTGAAGCCAGCCGGGCTCGACTATTCCAAGGACATCATCTCGACAGCCTATCTGAAGGACCCCACCGATCCGACTTGGGACAAGGATCCCGCCGTGATCAAATGGCGCGCCTTCATGGACAAATATTACCCTGATGGCGACAAGGCCAATGCCAACAACCTCTATGGCTATGTGCAGGCCGAGGCGATGGCCCAGGTGCTGAAGCAGTGCGGCGACAATCTCACGCGTGAGAACGCGATGAAGCAGGCCACGAATCTGAAGGATTTCCACACCGACCTGATGCTGCCCGGCATCATGGTCAACACCTCCGCCGACGACTACTTTCCGATCGAGCAGATGCAGCTGATGCGCTTCAACGGACAGGCCTGGGAGCTGTTCGGCGACGTCATCACCGGCGAGGTCGGGCACGAGCGGAGTCCGTAGCTCGGTTGTATGTGACCGACAGCGGTCGCGGTGTCCAACTCCGCCAAAGAAATGTCCTCCCGGGTGTGTTCTACTTCACATTGCAAGCCGGGTCGGCCAGCGTAGGCTTCGCTATTGTTCGGGCACCTGTGTCGACGCGCGCTGCGCCTCCACGAGGTCCCTGGTCTGAATTGTGCCCTGCCTCGGCGAGGGCAGAGCCAATCATGCAAGCGTCGCCTGCTATGTGGGAGCGCGTAACATGGACATCATCCACGCGATCGTTACGAAGAGCCAATGGATTATTGCGATCTTGGCACTCTTTGTCGTGGCCTGGGCGCGCTTCAACTCTCCGCCCACCAATCGGTCCGGTACGACCTTCGCGCTGTTCTTCTGGGGGGTGATATTCTACTACGCCTTGATGATACCGCTCTGGCTGGTCGTAATGATCGGACTCGTCCAGGGCAGCATCGGGTTCGACTTCGTCGTCGGCCAGGTGAAGGCGGTGGATCCAAAGGCGCAGGCGCAACTGGATCAATATGCTCCGATCGTGGCCGTGCTCATCATCGTCGTCGCTTCGCAATTCCGGCAGGTGGCGCGGATCGACCGGGCCGCGCGCGCATTTTGTGTCAGATTGGCCGCCATTCCGCGTGAAGCCGACCGACTCGCATTTGAACTCGCGCAAACCACGGGCTTCGTCCCGCGCGACGACCTCCGAAGCAAGGTGACCAAAATCGTTTCGGAGAATATCGGTCCGCAAGCGCTGAGTTTCAGCAGGGACGGTACTCTTCCCGACCGCTTCACAAGAGCCATCGGCCTGTACAACCTGTTCGTCGGACCCCGGCAGAATGCTGCGGCCCTCGACTTCACCGGAAATGGATATGGCCGATCCGCCTACGCCATGATCATGCAGATGGGCGACGCGGTGGCGGCTCGTGCGGATGCCCGTTACGAAGAGATGATGCACGCCGGTCTTGCCTTTTTCACGTCGTCGCTTCCAACCCCGGAATTGAAGGACGCTTTGAACCGCAACATTGCTGAGGTCACCAACCTCACTTGCGGCCTCGTATCTCGCTATGTCCTGTTTTGCGAAAGGACCCATAGCGGCCGATTGCAGCGGCTAGCAAGGATGGGTTTCGCCTACAGTCCGGGGCCGACCTTTGGGCTGGATCAATGGGCGACAACGATCTTCCTCGTCACGGCCTGGAGCATTGGCATGATGGTGTTCATGCCGGGAACACTTCCGATCGACGTCGGCAAGGTGCTGACGATTGCGGTCACGTTCGGCGCTTCGATCGGCTTCGCAGTCCTGGGCGCAATCGTCGTGGCGCAACGCTTCATCGGACGCAAGGAAGGCAACACGCCTGGATATCCGCCTATCGCCGAGTTGGTTGTCGCCGGTCTCGTCGTCGTGGGGCTGTCGATTGCGCTCCGGATCGGCATTCCACTCGTGTCCGCCCTGATGCAGGGAGGAGGATATCAGGACGTTCTTAGGCAGTTCATCGAGCGGCTATACGGTGTCATCACGCCTTTCATCTGTACGATTTCCCTCGGGCTCATTTGCTCCTACATGGGATGTTCGCGGATGAGCTGGTACCGCGTGGCGGCCCTCGGGGCTCTCGCGAACGGCGCCGCGATGACCTGTGCGGGGTGGCTGGTCGCGCATATGATCGGCCAGCAAGTACTGGCTCAATTCTATGTACATCCGCAGGATGCGATCCAACTGGTGGCGCTAAGCACTGGCTTAACCGGCTTCATCGTCGGCGGCATGGTCCTCGCGGTCTTCAATGAGTCCGAGCGCATACGCAACGTCGCTGCCGAGCGGATAGCCACCAGTCCGCACAAGGAGTTTCCATCGCATGATGCGCCGTCGATTGCCGGCGGACTCGAACCTCCGCCAGTGACGTCTAGGTTCGACGTCGCCGATGATCTTGGCTACCGCGATCGCGCGGGAGTGGAGGCCTTCGAGGGGGACTACGTCTGCTTCAGGCCCGCGTTCTCCAACCCCGAGATCATCAGTGCCTACATTATCGGCATTCATTGGGACGAAACCGAGTCCTGTCTCATGTTCGAGGAACGCGAACGTGTTGATGCCGGGCATACGCAGAGGGGCCGTGTCTACATCCCCGATGGACGCCCGTTCCTCAACTTCGTCACCCTCGAAAAGGGAGCGATACGTCTGATCATGGTGTCACGTCCCGATAAGAGAAACGAGCCCGCACGCGGTCTGATCACGACGCTGTCCAGTCCCGGTGGCGCCCAGTTTACGCCGGCGAGCGCTCCGATCGTTCTCAGGCGTGTGGGCGATCACACGCTTCAACTCGGCTTCATTCGGCCGGGAGCGCTCAGCTACGAAAGCTATCGCCGCGAACTCGAAATGGTGGTGCCCGTTTTCGGCGTCTTTGCGCTGGCTCCCTCCCAGGCGGCTTGCGTGGCGGCGGAGTAAAAGGCCTAGTCGGCGCTGAACCGCATGCCGGCGCGCAGAAATTTCTGCGGATCGACCGCTTCATCCTCGCTGCGGGTCTCATAATGCAAATGCGGTCCGGCCTTCGCTTTCAATGCCATGCCGCCGGCCACGCCGACGCCGAGCACATACATCCAGCCCTCGTGGAAATCGAACAAATGCGAGTTCAGGAGCGAGCTCGCGATGTTCTGTACGACGGCGGCGATGCCGATCCAGGCCGCAAGACCCTCGCCCAGGAACAGGCGGAGATGGGCGACCCACATCGCGTAGAGCAGGACGACGCCCAGGAGGCCCCACTGCATGGCGACATTGAGGGTCTGGTTGTGCGGATTGCTGACGATCTCCGCATCGAGGCTGCTTCCACCGGTGGCCGCGCGCTCGAACTGGCGCTTGATCGATCCGGTGCCATGACCGGTCCAGGGCGCCTCGGCAAAGCCATGGATCGCCTTGCGCCAATAGGTCAGCCGTTGGGCGGTCGAGGCACGGCTGATGTCCTCGCGGCCGTGGCGGTATTCGACGGCGATGTCCGTGATGCGCTGGCGCAGATAGGGCGAGGTGGTCCAGGTCAGCGCGCTCGCGGCGACCGTGCCCGCGAGCAGGACCAGCGCCGCGCGCCGGCTGAGATGCTTCCAGGCGAACAGGGCGAGCAGCACCGCAATGCAGAGCAGTGCCGTGCGGGCCGAGGCGACGAACACCATGTTGGTGGCGAACAGCAGGATCAATGCCAGACAGACCGCTGTCGCAACCACGCTTCCGCCGCGCCGGAAGGTCAACGCCGGCAGGGCGAGCGCAAAGGCGCAGAGCGTGAATTCCTGGCTCTGATCGATGTAGTTCTTGACGGGAACGCCGGCCGACGCCGTCGCGGTGATTTTCCAGGCGGGATCGAGCAGCACGATCCAGGAATAGACTGCAAGCAGTGCGCAGGACGCGAGAAAGGCAAGGCAAACCCAAAAACCGCGCTCGGATAGGCCGAAGTGATAGAGCAGTGCTGGAATGAGCACGAGCTTTGCGACCGGCTTGATCGCATGCAGCCGGTCCGCCCACGCGGCGTCCGACCAGAGCGTGCCGAGGAGCGCGAGCAGCAGGAAGGCGAAGGGCAGGGCAAAAGCCGGCCGCGCAAGCTTGCGCCCATAGTCGCGCCAGTCGATGGTCGGCGTCACCACGAGCAGCCAGAGCCCGACGAAGATCGAAGGCGCTGTGGTCGACCAAGGCAGCGACGCCGCGATCAGGACGGCGAGCACATCGACGGCCCCGATCAGCGCGGGCGATCTGCCCATGGCTTGCCATCGGGCGCGCAAGGCTTGTGGGCTGGCCCGACCGGACCATACCGCGGGTTCAGCAGTCATGCGCAAGACGCTTATCGCGCGGCGGCCAGGTTGCCCGGGGCATCTTATGCCCGAGGAAGTCGCGCGCCTGGGTCTCGTAGCCAAAACGCTCGGCGAGTTCGTGTCGCCGTGCCCGGATCCTGCCGCGGTACTCCTCCTGACGCGTCAGCACGCGGGTGACAGAAGCTGCGATCGAGTCGGTCGAGAACGGGTCAAAGTAGTCGGCGAGCTCGCGCGCCACCTCACGGAACACCGCGATGTCGGAGCACAGCACCGGCGTGTTCGCGGCCAACGCCTCGATGATCGGCACACCAAAGCCTTCGGCGAAGCTCGGCATGATCAGCCCGTTCGCTTCCGCGATCAGGGCCGCCTTCTCATGTTCGTCGACATAACCGGCGAAGCGGACGTTTGGCGGAAGGTTGCGCATCCGGCTTGTCTCGCCGGCATAGCCGATCACGACGAGATCGGCCTGGGGCACGCCGCGGAAGGCGCGGATCACTGTGGCGACGTTCTTGCGCGGCTCGTTCGAGACGATGACGACGAAGCTCGGCCGCCCCGGACGCCCCGACGGGGCTGGGAGGTGCAGGACATCCGGGGCGTCGAACCGGGTGCGGGGATACACGACCCGCGCCGGTAGGTCCGCAAATTGCGGCAACAGTTCCCTGAACCGCATCATGCTATAGTTTGAAACGAAGGCGAGCTCGTTGGCTTGAAGCAGGCTGGTGAGAAGCCGCGACAGGAACAGCCGCGTTGCGACGTCGCTGAGCTTGAGGTCGGTGAGCGGCAAGAGGTCGTGCACCACGCAGATCACCTTGGCATCCGGCTTGCGCCTGATCGCCACCCGGGTCGGGGTGTCCACGACGATGACGTCGTAGTCGCGTGCATCGACCTGCGGCGGTGGCAGCAGGAAGAAGGCCGAGGAATCCTGATAGCTGTAGAAGCCGGGCTCGAGCTGGAAGGCGCGGAACAATTCGAGATGGCGCAGATCCGGCGGGACGTATTCGAGCGCGGCGGTCCTGTTCTCGATCAGCCGGGTGTTCAGCCCGCGCAGCCCGACGGCGCGCAGCAAGCAGAGGATATAGTCCCACGACACCGACATGGTGGCCTTGTGTCGGAGCCAGTCGAGCGTGCGCCGCAAGCCATTGCGCGTTAGCGGCTCGCCCATGTTGATCTCGTCGAGGAAGCGGTAGAGGGCGAGCAGCTCGATGTTGCGCGCCTCTGACGGAAACAGCTTGGTGCGCCGCTCGCGCCGGCGCAGCTTGCGATAGCGCCTGGTGGTCTCGACCAGCAAGGTCAGCTCGTGGCCCTCGGCCGCGAGCGAGCGCATCAACTCGCGCGTGAAATGGAAGATGCCGCGCTTGTGGTTGGGCTCGCCAAGCGCTTCGGAGACGACGAGGATATTCTGCTTCATGCGCGTTTCTCGCGGAGCTCGAAGGAGTGCGTGACCGGCGGCTCGACCGCGATGGTCGAGGCGATGCGGCCGTGATCGAGATTGATGATGCGGGAGCAGGTGCGGCGCAGCAGCGGCTGGTCGTGCGAGGCGATGATCACGATCGCCGCCTGCGAGACCAGGTTTTGCAGCCGCCGTTCGGCCTTCTCTGCAAAATGCTCGTCGACGACGCTGAGCCATTCGTCGAGCAGCAGGATGTCGGCCGGGAAAGCGGTGGCGGTCGCGAACAACACCCGCATCAGCATTCCCGAGGAGAACATCCGCAGCGGCAGCCGCTGCATCCGCGTCTCGAGCTCGGTGAAGGCCCAGATGTCGTCGATCACGCCGCGTGTCGGCTTGCGACCGCTGATCCGCAGCAGCAGCGCGATATTGTCCTCCGCCACGAAGTCCAGATTGACCCCGGCATTCAGGCCGAGCAGGGGCACGACTTTGCCCCGGACCGTGACGCGGCCACTGCTCGGCGGATAGACGCCGGCGATCAGGCGCAGCAGCGTCGACTTGCCGGAGCCGTTGGGTCCGGCAAGCCCGATACGGGCGCCGGCTTCGGCCTCGATCGTGAAACTGTCGACGGCGCGGATGATCCGCATCTCGCCCGGCTCGCGGATGAGGTGGCCGAGCAGCCGCCGCTTCAGCGAGAAGTCGTAGGCGCCGTAGAGCGGATAATCGAGACAGACATTGTGCAGGCTGATCGAGACCATGCGTCAAATCCAGAAGGCGGCTTTACGCAGGTGGACCAGCGTCAGCACGCTCGCGAAAATCAGCAGCGCCAGCGTGATGAGGACGTAGACGATGCTGGTGGGATCGATATGGCCGCCTGCAAGCGGCTCGCGCCACACCGCGAACAGATGCGTCAGCGGATTGAGACGCATCACCGTCGATCGATGATTGATCATCTCGGCGGACCAGACCACGGGCGAGGCGAGGAAGGCGAGCATCAGCGTGGATTCGATGATCGGCTTGAGGTCGCGATAGCGCGTTGCCGTCGCGCCGAGGACGAGGCTCAAGGCGAAGGTGCAGGCTATGAACAGCAGGAGGCCGGGCAGCGCCGCCAGCGCGTGAGAGAGGTCGTGGGGCGACAGGATCAGCCACAGCGCCAGCGGCACGCAGGCGTTATGCAGCGCGAACAGCGTCTGCCGGAAGGTGCATTGCAGGAGGAAGATCACCGGCGGCAGCGCCCGGTCGCGGATCAGGCTTGCGGAATTCTGAAGCGCCGTGGTCGCGTCGAGCACGACGCTGTTGAGGAAGGTCCATGCCGTCATCGACAGCGCCAGCATCGGCAGGCGCGCCAGCATGTCGGCGTTCGACATCTGGCCGATCACCGAGCCCAAGACTGCGACCACGATCGCCATCTGAAGCGACATCCAGAACGGGCCGAGCAGCGAACGCACGTAGCGGTGGCGCATGTCGGACCAGGCCAACGCCGCCGCGATCCGGACGCTGTCCAGCCAGCCGGTCGCCTGCGGCGGCTCGGCGGCGGTTGCGGGTTCCTCGCACGACGCGGTGACGGCGTCGCGATAGACGGTCTCCATGCCTTCCCTGAAGGCCGTGGCGGAATAGCGGGTGAGGGCACGCGTCCGGGCCGACTGCCCCATGCGGCGGCGGCGCTCGGGATCGCGGATCAGGGTGTCGATGGCATCGCCGAGTTTTTCGGGATCACCGGGCGGCACCGTGATCGCTTCCATGCCGTGGCGGGCAACGTGCGGCACCGCCGTATCGAGCGCCGTGTTCACGACGGGGCGGCCGGCGGCCATGGCCTCGAGCTGGACCAGGCCGAAGGTCTCGGCGTTGGTCACCGATGGCATCACGAAGACGTCGGACAGGCACATCAGCTTGATGCGCTCGCTGTCGTTCACCGAACCGAGCAGCCGGACGCGGTCACCGAGGCCGAGTTCGCGGATCAGTTGCTCCAGCCGCGGCCGCTCGGTGCCTTCGCCGATGATCCAGACCTCGAACTTGCGGTTGACGGCGGCGCGGATCAGCACGTCGAACCCCTTGTAGGGCACGAGCCGGCCGCAGGCGAGCACGAGCCGGCCGCGATCGTTGACGTGGTGCGGCTCTATCTTCGGCCAGTCGTAACCCGAGGTGTCGACGCCGAACGGCACGACGTGACACTTGTCCTCGAATTCCCGCAGGAGCGGCGTGTTCTCGACGAGGGCTTGGTCGGAGACGATGATTGCCTTGGCATGTCGCAAGGTCCGCCGCATCAACGGCTCGACGAGCCAGCGCAGGCCGGCATGGCTGACGATGTCGGCATGCCAGTGCACCACCAGCCGCCGACTGCGTCCGAAGCCGAAGGCGAAGACGAGGTCGGCGAGCGGGAAAGGCGCGTGGAGCGCGAGCAGATCGTGCTCGGCGCTTCTGCGCCAGAGACGCCAGGGATAGGTGGGGGCGGCCGGCAGCGACAGCAAATTGCCGAACGAGCGGACGCGCTCGACCGGTACGTCGTCGACGACGATCTCGCGCTGCTCGGCCGATTGCGAGCAGACCAGCACGGCAGAGGCGAAACTGTCCTTCAGGCTCGCGCAGATGTCGCGGATCACCGTGAGCGTGCCGCCGAACAGGTCGGGATAATAGATCTTGAAGATGTGCAGTACCGACGGGCGACGCGGAGTTTCGCTGGTGTGATGCATGATGGTGTCAGCCTGCGAGAAGGGCTGCGACGAACGGTGCGGCGAGCACCGAGATGAAGATCACGCCGCGCAGCAGCGCCGGCAGCATCGGTTCGATTGCGCCGTGCCCCCAGTCAGGAGCCGGTACGGCACGCGGTGAGCTGGAATTGCGGACCAAGCGGTCAGCCATGGGTGTGAGTCCCTTTACGTCGCGCCCTCAGTGACGTCTCGTATATGTGGGAAAATTTACCACGTCAATTGCAATATGGGAAAAGTGGGATTGTGTCCCACGTGAGACGCCGGTACAATTCAGACATGAATGCCAAGTCCGGGTCCAAAGCAGCGGCTCCGCAGCCGAACGCCGCCGCGAAGCTGCACGCGCCGCTGGCGCGGCTGCTGCGCCCGCTCGTGCGGCTCTGCATTCGCAGCGGCATGACCTTTCCGGCATTGGCGCAATTGCTCCGCGAGCTGTTCGTCAACGTCGCCGAGCACGATTTTGCACTGGAGGGGAAAGAGCAGACCGACAGCCGTGTCAGCCTGCTCACCGGGATCCATCGCAAGGAGGTGGCGCGGTTGCGCGGCGCCGGCGCGCCCGTGAACGAGACGCCGGCGGCGGTGTCCTTGACGAGCGCCGTGATCGCGCGCTGGCTTGCCGCGCCTGAATTTACCGATGCAAAGGGCGAACCGCTGCCGCTGCCGCGCACGGCGGAAGGCGATGCGCCCTCGTTCGAGCAGCTCGTCGCCTCCGTCACCAAGGACGTGCGCCCGCGCGCGGTGCTAGACGAATGGATCGACCGCAAGCTCGTCACCATCAACGGTTCTGACGAGATCGAGCTGGTCGAGGCTGCCTTCGTCCCATCAGGCGAGGACGACAGCAAGTGGCACTATCTCGGCCGCAATCTGCACGACCACATCGCGGCCGCCGAACGGAACGTCTCGGGCGCCGGGCCGCGCTTTCTCGAACGCGCGGTGCACTACAACAACATCTCGCCGAAGCTGGCGCGGCGCCTCGAGGCGCGCTCGCGCGAGCTCGCGATGGACGTGCTGAAGACCGCCAACCGCGAGGCCAACCGTGCGCTCGCCAAGGACAAGGGCGGCGACGCACGCTGGAATTTTGGCATCTACATCTACAGCGAAGATGCCGATGACGCGGTCGACGCCAAGGAAAATGCCAAGGAAAGCGGGAAAGACGGCGGTCAAGAGGGTGGTTCTTCATGAGCCGTCCGCCGCTGATCTCTCGCCGTCTGCTGCTGACGGGATTTTGGCTCGCTGGTACCGCGATGGCCCACGCGCAGGTCAAGCGCGGCACCGATCAGGGCATCGGCGGCACCGGAATCAGACGCGGTGACGACCACGGCATCGGCGGCACCGGCATCGTCGGCCTGATCCAGCGGTTCGGCAGCATTTACGTCAACGGGCAGCGCGTCACTTATGCGAGCGACGTGCCGGTCCGGATCGACGGTGAGGCCGCGAGCCCGAGGGCGCTGCGCATCGGCCAGCTCGCGCGCGTGGTCGCGACCCGTCAGGCCGACGGCACGCTCGTGACGCGCAACATCACGATCGCGAGCGAGGTCTCCGGTCCGATCGAAGCCGTGAAGGGCAACGAGCTGACGGTGCTCGGCCAGAAGATCGTCGCAAGCGACAAGGAGAGCAAGCTTCGTGCGGGCACGCAGGTGGCCGTCTACGGCCTGCGCCGGACCGACGGCGTGATCGTCGCAAGCCTGATCGAGCCGCGGCGCGAAGCGATCGAGCGTGTCACCGGTCTCGTCGAGCGCGGGCCCGACGGCTTGCATATTGGCGGGCTGAAGCTGCGCGGCGTCGATCCGCTGCTGATCGGCCAGCGTGTCCAGGTCGAGGGCAGTTCGAGCCAGGGCGCGATGCAGGCCGCGCGCACGCGCATCGACGATTTCTCGGATCTCGTCGGCGCAAGCCGTCTCTCGATCGAGGCCTATGTGCAGCGCGCGGGATCGAACCTCCAGCTCGGCTCCGGCTTCGTGGCTCATGACGGCTCACGCTTCGGTCCAGCGGCCGGCGAAGCCCGGATGGTTGTCAACGGCGTGTTCGATCGCTCGCGCGGCTTCCAGGTGGAGTCGGCTCAGCCAATCGGTCAGGGGCCCGGAACACCTCCGTCCGGCGGAGGCAATCCCAATCGCGCGCCCGGAGGTTCGATCCTGCATCCAGATCGCGGCACGCCGAATCCGGGCGGCATTCAGCCCGGTGCACCAGGTGCGCCCGCGCCGGGATCGAGCCCCGGTGGCAACCCCGGCCCCGCGCCATCAGGACCCATAGGTCCGTCGGGTCCCGGCGGACTTGGTTCGCCCGGCGGGCCCATGGGGCCCGGCGGTGGAATGGGTGGTGGCGGTTTCGGAGGTCCCGGAGGCGGGATGGGGGGCGGCCGGCGCTAAGGCGCGTACGTCGAAAGCGCGGGACGCGGACTTAGCCCGCGCTGAGCCGCACGCCGGCGCGCAAGAATTTCTGCGGGTCGACCGCTTCGCCGTCGATGCGGGTTTCATAGTGCAGATGCGGGCCGGTGGAGCGGCCGGTCGAGCCGACGAGGCCGATGACCTGCCCGAGCTTCACGATCTCACCGACCTTGACGTTGATCTCGGAGAGATGGCCGTAGCGGGTCGAGAGCCCGTTGCCGTGGTCGACTTCGACCATCCGGCCGTAGCCGCCGGACCATCCGGCCGAGACCACCTTGCCGTTGGCGGTGACTCGCGCGGGATCGCCGGTGGCGGCACGGAAGTCGAGCCCGGTATGCATCGCGGGCCGGCCGAGGAACGGATCGCTGCGCACGCCGAAGCCGGAGGTGAATTCGACCTCGCCGATGACGGGCTTGCGGTAGGGCACCAGCGCCAGCGTGCGATTGAGACGGTCCATCTCTGCGCGGGTGGTATTGATGCGTGAGAGCTGCTTCTCGAACGCTCCCGCATTGGCCGTCAGCTTGACGGGCACGAAAGGACCGCCCATCGCGGAGCGCGGCACGGCGGCTTCGAGGCTGGCGAGATTGAGGCCGAGGTCGCTGACGACGCCGCGCATCCGGCGCATGCGTGAATCCATGCCTTCCTCGACGGCGCTGAGCGCCGCCATCTGGCGACGCTCGACCTGGTCAAGCGAGGTCGTGAGCCGGACCAGGACGTTGTCGAAACCCTGGCTCTTGGCGAATTGGCTGGTCGGCGGCGCCGCGACGGTCGGGGCGCGCGACTCAAGCCGCGCTTCGCGATCGGGCGGTGCCACGAAGATCACGGTGTCGCTGATCGGCGACGGCTTCGGCGTACCCTGGGTCGAATCACTGCGCTGCGGGGCCGAGCGGGGGATTGATCCGGTTACGTCGGGCATGGCCCCGAGCGCCGTGGCCCGGGACTCCAGCGCCGTCTGGCGCTTCATGATCTGGTCGAGCTTCTGGTCGAACTGTTCCTGGTCGAGCAGCTGCCGGCTGGTGGTGCGGTCGACCTTGGCGCGGAGCTCGGCAATGCGGTCCTCGTAGGCGTACTGCATCTCGGCCTGGCGCGCGATCAGCCGGGTCAGGACGTCGTCGCGGAAGGCGAAATAGGTGGCGGTCGCGGCCGACCAGAGTCCGAGCAGCACGACGGTGCCGACCACGATCCAGAACACCACGGGTCCCAGGCGGACCTGCTTGCCGTGATGCACGATGGTGTAGGCATCGTCGGCCGCGGGAAGGGGGAGCGCGGCTGCCACCGCGGCGGGACGGCGATGGAAGGCCCGTCCGTGGCCGTGCGCATGATGTTGGGGGTACTGCGAATATTGGGCAGAACTTTTCGACATCGGCACTCCCGCGCCGGTCGGATGAGTCCGTACGGCCTAATTGCCGCAGCAATCTGGGCCGGTCATGGTTAATTTTCCGGAAACGGAACCGCTCGAATTTAAAGGATTGGTTAAAGGCTTCTTGCCGCTTCCAGCACCTCGTCGGCGTGGCCGTCGACGCGAACATTGCGCCAGACCCTGGCCACCTTGCCGTCGGCGCCAAGCAGTATCGTGGTGCGAAGAATTCCGAGGAAGCTCTTGCCATACATGGACTTTTCGCCCCAGGCGCCGTACGCCTCAAGCATCTCGTGTTTCTCATCCGAGATGAGGGGCACGCCGAGACTGTGCTTGTCGCGGAACTTCTCCTGGGCCCTTAACGGATCGGCGGAGACGCCGAGCACGGCCGTGCCGGCAGCAGTGAAAGCATCCGCCAGCCGCGTGAAATCGATTGCTTCCCTGGTGCAGCCGGGTGTGTCGGCGCGGGGGTAGAAGAACAGGACGAGCTTCTGTCCGGCATAGTCCGCCAGCGAGATCACGTGGCCGCCGTCGCGGGGCAGGCGGAAGGCGGGCGCCTTCTGGCCCTCGGTCAGGGCCGCCTTCGCCTTCGCCTTTGCGGGGGCGGCGGCCGGTTTGGAGGAATTTAACTGTTTCGACGCGGCCTTATGTGATCCTGCTTTTGCTACGGTCCTGGTTGATTTGCTCGCCGGGGTCCGCTGTGTTTTCGCAGACTTTGTTTGAGTCGTTGCCCGCTTGGTCGGGGTCTTCTTTTCAGCCGTTGCGATGCCGGAGGGCGTTTTGGACGATTTCTTTCGGGATTTCTTGGACATACGCCTTCCTTTCGACGCTTTCGGCGGGTCAACCAAAGCGGTATTGCAGCTCTCGTCCGGTGTGCCGGAATCGCGTCCTCATCTGGGCAAGTCTGGCGACGCCGGGGTATGGTTACAAGGAATTCCACGCATCACCCCACTGCTCGTTGAACGCGCTCCCGGGGCGAAATGACGAACAGCAGGAATATTCGAGGTATGGCGGCAATGCCGGCACAGGGAGCTTCGCTTCCCGTGGACGGCTGCGGTCCCGGCGGTGCTCAATCCTACGATGGGCGCCTGTATCGAGAGGCAATGGCAAGGAATACGTCGCCCCAGGATTACAATCGGGATTTCGATCGGCGCGGCGGTCAACAGCAGCCGCAGGAATGGGACGACGCCGACTGGGATCCGGATCAGGAAGCAGCGGCGGGCCATCGGGCGCGCCGGCTGTTGTCGCGTTCCAATTCGGGTTTCCATCGCTTCGGTGACGGATTTGCGTCATTGCGGCGCTGGCTGGCCGCCGATCGCTGGCTGAAGCGGCTGGCCATCGTGGCCGGGGCCCTGGTCGTCATTTTCGTCGGCTGTTTCGGCGCGCTGTGGTGGCGGCTTGGCGCAGGTCCCATCAATCTCGACATCGCGACGCCTTGGCTCGCTGCCGCCATCGAGGACAATATCGGCCACGGCAACACCGTGGAGGTCGGCGGCACCCAGATCGAGCGGGCCGGGCGGATCCGCATCGCCGTGCGCATCCGTGACATCATCGTCCGCGACCACGATCACGTTGTCGTCGCCACCGCGCCGAAGGCCGAGGTGAAACTGTCGGGTGCAGGTCTCCTGATGGGGCATTTGCGCGCGGAAAGCCTCAACCTCGTCGATGCCGAGCTCGCGATCCGGATCGCGCCCGACGGCACGGTCACGGTGTCGGCCGGCGACACCGCAAAGCCGCTCGCAACCGGCGTCGCATCCAAGAAGGACGCGGGCCTGCCGCCGACATTCCCGCGCAATGGTGTCCCGCCGCCGCCATTCGCCACGGCACCGGCAAGCCCGGACGCATCACCGGCCGCCCCCCAGGCCGCTGCCCCGAGTGGCATTCTTCAGGGGCTCGACTGGCTCGACAGTCTGAGCATGACCGGCCTCGACGGCCAGAACCTCAACGAGATCGGCCTGAAGAACGGCAATCTGATCGTCGACGATCAGCAGCGCGGCAGCAAATGGAGCTTTGAGAACATCACGCTCAGCCTGCGCCGGCCGAGCCGTGGCGGCGTCGCGCTCAGCCTGGGCGAGGAGGGCGCGCGCCCGTGGTCACTGCGTGCCACGATTGGCCCCGCCGAGAACGGCGTGCGCTCGGTCGACATCCGCGCCGACAAGGTTTCGACCGCCAACATCCTGCTGGCGCTCCGGGTGAAGGACTTCACCTACACCGCCGACCTGCCGCTGACCGGCGAGCTCAAGGGCGAGCTCGGCCGCGACGGCGTGCCGACCTTCTTCCGCGGCAAGATCGCGGTCGGTTCGGGCAACATCATCGACACCGACACGCCAGATTATCCGATGGCGATCGACTCGGCCGAGATCAGCGTCGAGTGGGATTCGAACCGGCGGGTGCTGGTCGCTCCGTTCAAGATTCTCTCGGGCGCGAACCGCCTGACGCTTCTGGCCCATCTCGAGCCGCCGAACGGCACCATCAACGACTGGCAGCTTGGCTTCAGCGGCGGCTCGATCCTGCTGGGCGGCATCGACAACGAGCCGCCGCTGGTCTTCAACCGCATTGCGATCGGTTTCCGCTTCGACACCGACCACAAGCGCATGCTGCTGACGCAGGCCGATATCAGCAATGGCGAGATCGGCGTCGCCGGCACCGGTGCCATCGACTATTCGGGAGAGCCGCGGCTGACGCTGGGCTTTGCGGGAACGCCGATGTCGGCCTCCGCGCTCAAGCGGATGTGGCCGACGCTTGTCGTTCCCGAGTTGCGCGAATGGGTGATCGAGCGGATCGAGCGCGGCACGCTCCAGCGCATCGAGATCGGTGTCAATTCGCCGACGAGGAACCTTCCCCGCAAGGGCCCGCCCATTCCCGACGACGGCCTGTCCGTTAACATCGTGGCGAGTGGCGTCGCGGTCCGCCCCGTGGATGGCATGCCGGTGGTGCACGACGCCGACTTGAAGGCGCGTGTGACCGGGCGCACCGCGACGGTGAATATCGGGCAGGGCATTGCCGATACGCCGGCGGGCCGCAAGGTCACGATCTCCGACTTCGTTTTCGAGGTGCCGGATATGGCGCCTAAACCGTCGCCGTCGCGGACTAGGTTCCGCGTCGATGGCCCGGTGCCTGCGGCCGCCGAAATGCTCGCCAATGATCGCCTGAGCGATCTGTCGTCGACCGTCGTCGATCCCAACACCAGCAAGGGGACGTTCACGGCCAACATCCAGCTCGGCTTGCCGGTCAAGGGCGAGCTGACCAAGGCCGACACCACCTACGCCGTCACCGCCGATCTCAACGGCTTTGCCGCCGACAAGCTGGTGATGAACCAGAAGCTCGAGGCCAACAACCTCAAGATATCAGCGAACAACCAGGGCTACCAGGTCAAGGGCGACGTCAAGATCAACGGGCAGGCGGCCTCGCTCGACTATCGCAAGCCGACTGAAGGCGATGCGGATGTCAGATTGCAGGCGACACTGGACGATGCGAGCCGCGCTCGCCTGGGATTCGATCTGAGCCCCGCCGTCAGCGGCTCGCTGCCGATCAAGGTGTCGGGCAAGATCGCCGGTGGTCCCGACCAGACGACGAAGCTCGGTGTCGAGGCCGACCTGACCTCGGTCAAGCTCGACAACATCCTGCCCGGCTGGGTGAAGCTGTCGGGCAAGTCGGGCAAGGCCAGCTTCAAGGTGGTGCCGACGGCGCAATCGACGCGCCTGGAGGACATCGTCATCGAAGGCGGGGGCGCCTCGATCAAGGGGTCGGTGGAGCTCGATCCGAACGGCGATCTCTTGAACGCGAACTTCCCGACCTATTCGCCGTCCGACGGCGACAAGGCGTCGCTGAAGGTGGAGCGCAGCCAGGAGGGCGTGGTGCGCGGCACGATGCGCGGCGACGTGTTTGACGGTCGCGGTTTCCTGAAGTCGGCGATCTCAGGCAATTCCAAGGACGACGCCAAGAACAAGATGAAGAACGTCGATTTCGACATCGATGTGAAGCTCGGGGCCGTCATGGGTTTCAACGGCGAGGCGATGCGCAGCATCGACGCCAAGATGTCGCGGCGCAGCGGCGCGGTCAAAGCCCTCACGCTGAATGGACGGATCGGCAAGGACACGCCCGTGGCCGCCGATTTGCGCGGCGGCCGCGCCCAGGGCAACCGCGAGGTGATCTACCTCCAGACCAACGATGCCGGCGCGCTGCTGCGCTTCACCGACACCTACACCAAGGCGGTCGGCGGCCAGATGGTGGTCGCGATGGAGCCGCCGGCGTCCGAGCCGAACACCTCGCGCGAGGGCCTCATCAACGTCCGGGATTTCACCGTGAAGGGCGAGGCACAGCTCGAGCGCGTTGCCGCCGGGGCACCCAACGGGACCGGCAACGGCGTCTCCTTCAGTGCGCTTCGCGCCGAATTCACGCGCCAGAACGGCGCGCTGACGATCCGCGACGGCGTCGTGAAGGGCCCGATGATCGGCGCCACCATCGAGGGCTCGATCGACTATCCTGGCAACCAGGTGTGCATGAGCGGGACCTTCGTGCCGATGTATGGCGTCAACAACATCTTCGGCCAGATCCCGCTGTTCGGCATCTTCCTCGGCGGCGGCAACAATGAAGGATTGATCGGCGTGACCTACGAGGTCGTCGGGACGCCGGCCGCGCCCGTGATGCGCGTCAATCCGATCTCGGCGATGGCGCCGGGCCTGTTCCGCAAGATATTCGAGTTCAACACCGGCAAGCAGAACTCGCCGTTCGATGAATTCCCCTCGCAGTCGAACGATGGCTCGACCGGATCGACACGTCAGCTCTCGAGCGGCTGCAACCTCGCGCGGCGATAGAAGCTGTCCCCGTCGTCTGGCCGGGCTTGTCCCGGCCATCCACGCCTCACCACACCGCACCAAGAACGTCATGCCCGGGACAAGCCCGGGCATGACGACCTCTTGTAGATATTAAAATGACGTCGCGCCGCTTACGCCGCGCGAACACCCGCGAGGAACGTGCCGACCTCGCCGGAGAGCTGCTCGGCCTGCTTGGAGAGGTTCGATGCGGCCGCGAGCACCATGCCGGCGGCGTTGCCGGTCTCGTTCGCTGCGGTGCTGACACCGCCGATATTGGTGGTGACTTCCTTGGTCGCCTCAGCTGTCTGCGAGACGCTGCGGGCGATCTCGGCGGTGGCGGCACCTTGCTCCTCGATAGCCGCGCCGATCGAGGTGGCGATGCGGCTGACTTCCTCGATGGTGGCGGTGATGCCGCCGATGGCGTCCACGGCCTCCTTGGTCGCGCCCTGGATCTGAGCGATCTTGTCGCCGATCTCGCGGGTGGCTTCCGCGGTCTGGCTGGCGAGCGACTTCACTTCGGATGCGACGACCGCAAAGCCGCGACCGGCTTCACCGGCGCGCGCGGCTTCGATGGTGGCATTGAGCGCAAGCAGATTGGTCTGCGCCGCGATGCTGGAGATCAGCTCGGCGACATGTTCGATCTGCTGGGCGCCGTCCGAGAGCGCGCGGACGATGGTGTCGGTGCGCCGTGCACTGTCCACTGCGCGGCCGGTGACTTCCGCGGACTGCGCAACCTGGCGGCTGATCTCGGTGATGGAGGAGGAGAGTTCCTCGGCGGCAGCCGCGACCGTCTGGACGCGCTGGCTGGCTTCGGTGGCGGCGGAGCCGACCACGGCGGCGCGGCGATTGGTGCCCTCGGCCGTGGACGACATCGACTTGGCGGTGGTCTCGAGCTCGCCGGAGCCCGAGGCCATCAGGCCGACGAGCTGGCCGACGGAGGCATCGAACCGGTCGGCGAGGGCGATCAAGGCGTCACGCTTCTCCTGCTCGCTGCGGGTCTTGGCGGCAACCTGTTCGGACTCCAGCGTGCGCGCCGTCAAAGCGGTCTGCCTGAGCACTTCGAGGGTCTCGGCCATGCGGCCGATCTCGTCACCGCGGCCGGTCTCCTCGACCGGCTTGTCGAGGGAACCGTCGGCAATCTCCTGCATCCGGGTCTTCTGGCGATCGAGCGCGCCGAGCACGTCGCGAGCGATCAGCCACGACAACGTCGCCATCAGCAGCATCAGTCCGAGGCCGACGGCGGCAAGCTCGAGCGTCAGTGAGCGCACATCGGCGTCGATGTCGTCGACATAGAGGCCATAGCTGATCGTCGCGTTCCAGGGCGCGAACTTGCGCGCGAACACGGTCTTGCGTACCGGCTCGGTCTGGCCGGGGCGGGGGTAGAGATAGGAGGCTACGCCGCCGCCATTTTGATCGCCGGCCTTGAGGATCGCGTCGGCGATGAGAACGCCGTTGGAGTCGATCGCGCCCGTGATCTTGCCCTCGAGTTGCTGGTTGGCGCCGTTGACGAGGAGGGAGGTGTCGGCGTTGTAGACGACCGGATAGCCCTGGTTGCCGTTGAAGGTCATGCGCCGTCCGCGCATGTGGAACTGGGCCTTGGCCTCGGCCTGCGTCAGCTTGCCGGCGGTGACATCGTCCTGAACCGACTGGGCGAGGTTGTAGAGCATGTCGACCGCGGTCTTCATCTGCTGGACCCGGTCCTCCATCATGCGGCTCTTGCTGAGGAAGGCCGATACCGCGATGATGGCTGTGACTGTGAGAGCCGCAAGGCAGACCATGCTGGCAAGCTTGGTGCGGATCTTCAGGTGGCTTAGCAGCTTCATCGCAGCCTCAACGGAATGGTTGTTATTGCTCGCATCGGTAGCATGAAGTTCTTACCAATCATGAACATAGGCGTGTGGCGGCCTGCCGCGCGCGTGACCGTTCGCAGGCTGATGCGCAATCGTGCAGGCAAACCGACATGCGTCGGCGCAGGCGAGTCCGCATGCTGGAGAAGATCGATCTTCTTTGGTGGTCATCGAGCTCTGCCGGAGCGGCCATGAACCGATTCGTTCACCGCCTCATTATGTCCGTGCTGCTCGTCGCGGCTCTCGTTCTCATCTGGAACGTCTTGGGCTCGCGGTAGACGGCACCGGCAACGCCGCCGGTGCCGTCCGTGACTTGCGCGTCAATTGCACGCGTCAGCGCCGCGCGAACGCGCCGCCGGTTGAGTCGCGTTCGTTGCCCATCGCCGCATCGACGCTGACCGAGCCGCCGCCGGCTGCCGAGAGGTAGAGGCAGGCGAAGCAGAACAGGATCGCCGCGGTGCCGCCATTGAGCAGCGGCAGGAACACCGGCGTCTCGCCCTTGAACATGTGGCCCATGAAGTAGGCGAAGGCCATTTCACCCGAGAGGATGAAGGCGGTGAGGCGGGTGAACAGGCCGAGGATCAGGAGCGCGCCAAGCACCAGTTCGAGCGTACCAGCCGCGTAGATGATCGGCGGGATGTTCGCGAAGTAGGGTAGCACCGGAAACTTGAACAGCTTGGCGACGCCGTACTGGAACAGCAGGAGTCCGGTGATGAAGCGAAACAGGCTCAAGAGAACCGGTTGAAAGCGAGTGAGATAGGGAAAGTTCATTGGTTTGTGCCCTCCATCCAATGCGCGACTTGGACCGCATTCGGTTCCGCCTCGCAAGCCACCCCGGATCGTTTCGGCGCTGACATTTTCGTCATGTAGGACAAAACACCGCAGTTCGTCCCTTCACTCCGGTTGCGCCTGTTTTTTTCGCACGCGGTGCCACGTGTTCGTCCGTAATTTCCCGGTGACACCGAGGAGTGCAGGTTACGTCGGGGAGACCTATTCCCGCAAGGCGGGGACGATCAGGAATGGAATCATTCCGAGGATCACGCTCGCAAGTGCGAACGCGAGCAGGAGATTGTAACCGTGGGTGACGTCGTGGATGAGGCCGCCGCTCCATGAGCCGAACGCGGAACCCAATCCGCTGCCGATCGAAATCGTGCCGAAGATCGTGCCGACGCGCTTGCCGCGAAAAATCTTCATCGCGGTCGCCGTGATCAGCGGGCCGCGCGAGCCCATCATGCTGCCGAAGCAGACGACGAAGCCGGTGAGCAGGATGATGTTCGGATAATACTGCAACAGCCAGAGCAGGAAGATGCCGAGGATCGAGATCGCGTAGCTGAGCAGCACCGAGGGCCGGCGCCCGATCAGCCCGTCGAGCGCCGACACGCCGAGCATGCCGAACACCAGTACCACGCCCGAAAAACCCCAGGCGGTCGCGGCCTGGAGCGGCGGGAAGCCCGCATCGATCAGATAGGCCACGATCTGCGCGGCGATCGCATACATGCCGACGGCGGTGAAGAAGAAGGTCGAGAACAGCGCCCAGAAGGCGTGGTGGCGCATCGCGCTCACAAGCGTCCAGCCGTTGTCGATGAATGCAGGATCGGTCTTCTTGGTGACATGCGGCGAGCCGACCGCGAACATGCGCCAGGGCAGGAGGAGCAGTGGAACGAGCAACGCGAGGGCGGCGAAGCCGTATACCTGATAGGTTTCACGCCAGCCGAGATGATCGATCAAAAGCTGCGAGGTCGGGAGCAGCGCCAGCACGCCGCCACCCATCGCCGAATAGACCACCGCCATCGCGGTCGGCAGCTTGGGGCCGAACCAGCGGCCGAGCAGGATAGAGTTCGGCACGTTGCCGATGAAGGCGACGCCAATGCCGACGCAGAGGCCGATCGAGAGCTGAAATTGCCAGAGCGCCTGTGCGTGCGCCGCGATCAGGAAGGCCGAGCCGAGCAGGAAAAGCCCGAGTGCGTAGACGATGCGCGGTCCGGAATGGTCGAACAGGCGCCCGACCAGTGGCGCGGTCAGCCCGCTGATCAGCCATGTCAGCGAATAGATCGAGACGATTTGCGCACGGTCCCAGCCAAAAGTTTCGGAGATCGGCTTGAGGAAGACCGTGAAGCTCTCGCTCAGGCCTCGCCCGAGAACCGCCAAAGTGAAACACAACCCGAGCACCACGAGCGCGGTGCGCACCGCGCCTTGCTGCGTCGCAGCTACATTTTCGCGGCTCGTTTCCTTGGGCGTGTTCTGGTCCATTGCAGGTCAGGGAGCGCGCTTCGGCGCGCCCTGACAAGCATCAAAAGCTCATACGCCTATGCAGGCCGGATGAGGACGTGCTTCTTCTTGCCGAAGGACAGCTTGATCACGCCTTCGGGCGTCAGATTGCCCGCCGACAGCGCCATCTTCTCGTCGGTGACGGCCTCATCGTTGACGCGCAGGCCGCCACCCTTGATCTGGCGCCGTGCTTCGCCATTGGAGGCAACCAAGCCCGCCTTGACGAAGGCGTTGAGCACGCCGATGCCGGCGTCCAGCTCGCCGCGCGGAATTTCCACCGTCGGCAGGCTTTCGGCCAGCGCGCCTTCCTCGAAGGTGCGGCGTGCGGTTTCGGCAGCCTCGTTCGCGGCATCGCGGCCGTGCAGCAGCGCGGTCGCCTCGGTGGCGAGCACCTTCTTGGCCTCGTTGATCTCCGAGCCGCCGAGCGCCTCGAGCTTCCTGATCTCGCTCATCGGCAGCGTCGTGAACAGTTTCAGGAACTTGCCGACGTCGGCGTCCTCGGTGTTGCGCCAGTATTGCCAGAAGTCATACGGCGAGCACTGGTCGGCGTTGAGCCAGACCGCGCCCTGCGCGGTCTTGCCCATCTTGGCGCCCGATGCCGTCGTCAGCAGCGGCGTCGTCAGCGCGAACAGCTGATGGGTACCCATGCGGCGGCCGAGATCGACGCCCATGATGATGTTGCCCCACTGGTCCGAGCCGCCCATCTGCAAATGGCAGCCGGCGCGCTTGGCGAGCTCGACGAAATCGTAGGCCTGGCAGACCATGTAGTTGAACTCGATGAAGCTCATCTCCTGCTCGCGCTCGAGGCGCAGGCGCACGGAGTCCATCGTCAGCATGCGGTTGACCGAGAAATGCCGGCCGACGTCGCGCAGCATCTCGATCCAGTTCAGCTTGGTCAGCCACTCCGCATTGTCGAGCATGATGGCGTCGCTCTTGCCATCGCCGTAGTTCAGCACCTTGGCGAACACGCCGCGGATCGATTCCTTGTTGGCCTCGATCTCGGCGACGGTGCGCATCGCGCGCGTCTCGTCCTTGCCGGAGGGATCGCCCACCATGGTGGTGCCGCCGCCCATCAGCGTGATCGGCTTGTTGCCGGACTGCTGCAGCCAGTGCAGCATCATCATGGTCAGATAGTTGCCGATATGCAGCGAGCGGGCGGTGCAATCGTAGCCGACATAGGCGATCGCCTCGCCCTTGGCCGCGAGTGCGTCCAGCCCCTCGAAATCGGAGCATTGGTGGATGAATCCACGTTCCTGCAGGGTGTTGAGGAAATCCGATTTAAATGCAGTCATCTGTCGGCGTGCCTGACAATTCTTGGTTTACTGTTTCGGGAGCAATTTAAGGGTCTTCCGTGGGAACTCGGTTGCTGCCCGCCATTTGGCGCTGTGGCATTATAAGATGTGTCCCTCTGGCACAAGATCGGCATGCCGGAGGGATCTTTTGAGGACGCTGATCCATGATGTTGACGGCACTCGGTTTGATGAGCGGCACCTCGCTGGACGGGGTGGATGTCGCGCTGATCGAAACCGACGGAAAGCAAGTGAAGGCGTTCGGGCCGTCCGGTTACCGGGCCTACAGTCCGGCGGAGCGCAATTTGCTGCGCCAGGCGCTGAGCGAGGCCGTGCACCTGCCACGACGCGACGCCCGCCCGGGCATTCTAGCCGAGGCCGAGCGCGCGGTGACGCTGGCCCATGCCGAGGCTGTGGCTGCCTTCATCGCCCAGAACCGGATGAAGCCGGAGGAGATCGACATCGTCGGCTTCCACGGCCAGACGGTGCTGCATCGCCCTGAGCGACGGCTGACTGTCCAGATCGGCGATGCGACGGCGCTGGCGAAAGCGATCCATATCCCCGTGATGCACGACTTCCGCGCCGCCGATGTCGAGGCCGGCGGGCAGGGCGCGCCGTTCGTGCCGGTCTACCACCGGGCGCTCGTCCATTCACTGGAGCGCGAGGGGCCGGTCGTCGTCGTCAATATCGGCGGCGTCTCCAACATCACCTATATCGACGGCAACGACACGCTGATCGCCTGCGACACCGGGCCCGGCAACGCGCTGCTCGACGATTTCATGTACCGAACCATGAACCAGGCGTTCGATGCGGAAGGCAAGTTCGCAGCGCTCGGCAAGGCGGACGAGGCCTGGATCGCGCGAGCGCTGGAGCTGCCGTTCTTCGCAGGCCCGCCGCCGAAATCGCTCGACCGCAACGACTTTGGCGCACTCAGGCTTGGCGATGTCCCGCCGGCCGACGGCGCTGCGACGCTGACCGCCTTCACCGCGGCCGCGATCGCCCGGATCATCCCGCTCTTGCCGCGCCGGCCGCGAAGCTGGATCGTTTGCGGCGGCGGCGCCCGCAACCTCACCATGCTGCGCATGCTTCGCGAGCGGGTGGGCTCGGCCACCGTCGAGGCCGCCGAAACGCTCGGCTGGGCCTCCGACGCCATCGAGGCGCAAGCCTTCGGCTTCCTTGCCGCTCGCGGCCTCAAGGGCCTGCCGCTGTCCTACCCGGCCACCACGGGCGTGCCGATGCCGATGACGGGCGGGGTGATCGCCAGGCCCTGACGTCTCGGCCTGACGTCACGGCCCGAGGTCACGGCTGATTAATGCAAGTGCATTGATCTTGACGAATACATGCAAATGCATCTATCTTCGGTGGAGTTGCATCCAACCGCCGGGATCGTTGTCATGACCACCTCGCTCAAGCTGATCAGCCACAAGCTTTGTCCCTATGTGCAGCGTGCTGTCATCGCGCTCAAAGAGAAAGGCGTGCCGTTCGAGCGGGTCGACATCGATCTCGCCAACAAGCCCGACTGGTTTCTCAAACTGTCGCCACTCGGCAAGGTGCCGGTGCTGGTGGTGGCGACGGACAAGAGCGAGGTCGCGCTGTTCGAGAGCAACGTGATCTGCGAGTACATCGAGGAGACGCAGGCAGGCCTCAAGCTGCATCCGGCCGATGCGTTGAAGCGCGCCGAGCATCGCGCCTGGATGGAGTTCGGCTCTGCGATCCTCGGCGACCTCTGGGGCTTGGAGACCACGACCGACCCGGCGACGTTTGAAAGCAAACGCCAGGCGCTCATGGCCAAATTCGCGCGCGTGGAAGCCGCGCTAGGCTCGGGTCCGTACTTTGCAAGCGAGGCATTCAGCCTCGTGGATGCAGTGTTCGCACCCGTCTTCCGCTATTTCGACCTGTTCGACGAGCTGACCGAGCTCGGCATCTTCAGCGATCTGCCGAAGGTCCGCGCCTGGCGTGCCGAGCTGGCAAAGCGTCCGAGCGTCCGCACCGCGGTCGGCGCAGACTATCCGCAGTTGCTGCGTGCCTTCCTCGTGCGCCACGACGCGCATCTGCTGAAGCTTGCGGCCTGAGCGAACGCCGATGTCGCAATCCATGGCCTGGCTGATGCTGGTGATCGCCGGTGCGCTCGATGTCGGCTGGGCCATCTCGATGAAATATGCGGAAGGCTACACGCGCACGGGCTGGAGCGTGGTTTCGCTCGTGCTGCTCGCCGCCTTCGTCTTCCTGCTCGGACGCGCTTTGAAGGAGCTGGAGGTCGGCGTCGCCTATTCGGTGTGGACCGGCATCGGCGCCGCCGGCACCTTCGCTATGGGGGTGGTGCTGTTCGGCGAGCCGTTGAGCGCGATGAAGCTTGCGGGCATCGCGCTCGTGCTGTTGGGGATCGTCGCGCTAAAGGTCGCTTAGCGCACGTTGGCCAGACGCATGTCGAGATAGGCCGTGATGGTTTCCATCAGCGGCTCGAGCTTGGCGTCGAAGAAGTGGTTGGCGCCGGGGATGACCTGCTGGTCGATCACGATGCCCTTCTGCGTCTTCAGCTTCTCGACCAGCGTGTTGACGTCCTTGGGCGGCACCACCGCATCCTTCTCGCCGTGCACGATGAGCCCCGACGAGGGGCAGGGCGCGAGGAACGAGAAGTCATAGAGGTTGGCGGGCGGCGCGATCGAGATGAAACCCTCGACCTCGGGACGGCGCATCAAAAGCTGCATGCCGATCCAGGCGCCGAAGGAGAAGCCGGCGACCCAGCAGGCGCGTGCCTCGGGATTGATGGTCTGCGCCCAGTCGAGGGCGGCGGCCGCGTCCGACAATTCGCCGGTGCCGTGGTCGAACGAGCCCTGGCTGCGGCCGACGCCGCGGAAGTTGAAACGTAGCACCGAGAAGCCGCGATGCGCGAAGGCGTAGTAGCACTGGTACACGATCTGATGGTTCATCGTGCCGTGGAACTGCGGATGCGGATGCAGGATCATCGCGATCGGCGCGTTCTTCTGCTTGGCCGGGTGATAGCGGCCTTCGAGACGGCCAGCAGGGCCGGTGAAAATGACTTCAGGCATGATGATCTCTTGATTGATCCCTTGAAGACGGTCTTCAGCAATCAACCGATTGTGCGGACTTCCTCGGCTGCTCCTGCCGATCAAACCGCGAATGGAAGGGTGGAGCGGCGCCCTCGGATGATGCGCGAGCGGCGCGCAGCGAACTGACGCGCGCGTTCTAACATGAGGCGTGGGTCAAAAAGCAAGCATCTTGAACATCGCCCAATGGGCTCAAGATGTTAGCGTGTCATGGCGGCGTCATTGCGCGATGGGGATTCGGAATCGAGGTTGCCAAGCGCTGCACAGGGGCCCATGTCGGGCCCCAGGGCGGGTGCACCAGCCCGATCCGTGGAGTAATATAATACCTTATGCCGCACCGTGTCTATCTCGATTGGAATGCGACCACGCCGATGCGTGCTGAAGCGCGGACCGCGATGCTTGCAGCCTGGGAGCTGATCGGCAATCCGTCCTCGGTCCATGCCGAAGGGCGCGAGGCGCGCCGGCTGGTCGAGGAGGCCCGGGCCACGCTTGCAGCGGCCGTCGGCGCGCTGCCGCGGAACGTCGTCTTTACGTCCGCGGGGACCGAGGCCAACGCGCTGGCGCTGTCGCCGGGTCTGCGGAGACCGTCCGGCGGCCCTGTCGAGCGGCTTCTGATTTCGTCCATCGAGCATGCCTCGGTGCTGTCAGGCGGCCGGTTCCCGGCGGACAAGGTCAGCCAGATCCCGGTCACACGCGCCGGCGTCATCGACCTCGACCGTCTGAAGGCGTTGCTTGTCGACGGCCCGCCGGCTCTGGTCTCCATCATGGCCGCGAACAACGAGACAGGCGCAATTCAGCCGGTCGCAGCGGCCGCCGGGATGGTCCACGAGGCAGGGGGGCTCCTGCACGTCGATGCGGTCCAGGCGTTGGGGAAAATCCCGTTCGATATCAAGGCTGTGGACGCAGACCTTGCAAGCTTTTCCGCACACAAGATCGGCGGCCCCAAGGGCGTCGGCGCGCTGGTCGTTGCGGAGGGGATTACTGGACTGGAACCAGTGCTGCGGGGCGGCGGACAGGAGCTGAGCCGGCGCGCGGGGACCGAGAATGTCGCTGGCATCGCCGGCTTCGGGGCAGCGGTGAGAGCTGCCCTTCAGGCTCTGCCGGAGGATGCGGAGCGGATGGCAACTCTCAGAGACTCCTTGGAAAACGGTATTCGAGGGATCGCCGGCGCGACGGTCTTCTCGGTTGACATCAAGCGGTTGCCAAATACCATCCTTTTCACTGCTCCCGGCCTGAAGGCCGAGACCGCTGTGATCGGCTTCGACCTCGAAGGCGTGGCTGTGTCCTCAGGCTCGGCCTGTTCATCGGGCAGAGTGCAGCCGTCTCACGTGCTGTCGGCGATGGGGTATGATGCCACCGTTGCTCAAGGAGCGGTGCGTCTCAGTCTGGGCTGGTCCACGGAACCAGATGACATCAACAGGGTGTTAGAGGCTTGGCGAAAGCTTGGTAATACCCTACTTAGAGGCTAAGCGACGAAACACGGCTTGAATGGTTCTAAGCGCGTGCTTTCTGCCAAAAAACATCGTAGTACTCGTCCAAGTTTGATCCACCGCGGTCCTTGAAACCGCGAGCGGAGGATAGAATGCCAGCCGTGCAAGAGACGGTCGAGCGCGTGAAGCGCATCGACGTCGATCAGTATCGTTATGGGTTTGAAACCCTGATCGAGTCCGACAAGGCCCCTAAGGGACTGTCGGAAGAGACCGTCAAGTTCATCTCCGAGAAGAAGAACGAACCCGCCTGGATGCTCCAGTGGCGGCTCGAGGCCTATCGGCGCTGGCTGACCATGACCGAGCCGACCTGGGCGCGCGTCGACTATCCCAAGATCGACTTCCAGGACCTCTATTATTACGCGGCGCCGAAGCCGAAGAAGACGGTCACCTCACTCGACGAGATCGATCCGGAGATCCTGAAGACCTACGAGAAGCTCGGCATTCCCCTGCGGGAAGTCGCCATGCTCGAGGGCGTCGAGCCGAAGCCCGGCGAGGAAGATCCCGCGCGCCGCAAGATCGCGGTCGACGCGGTCTTCGACTCGGTCTCGGTTGCGACCACGTTCAAGGCCGAGCTGAAGAAGGCCGGCGTGATCTTCATGCCGATCTCGGAGGCGATCCGCGAGCATCCCGAGCTGGTGCAGAAATATCTGGGATCGGTGGTTCCGACCTCGGACAATTTCTACGCGACGCTGAACTCGGCGGTGTTCTCCGACGGCTCGTTCGTCTACGTGCCGCCCGGTGTGCGCTGCCCGATGGAGCTGTCGACCTATTTCCGCATCAACGAGCGCAACACCGGCCAGTTCGAGCGCACGCTGATCATCGCCGACAAGGGCTCCTACGTCTCCTATCTCGAAGGCTGCACCGCGCCGCAGCGCGACGAGAACCAGCTGCACGCGGCCGTGGTCGAGCTCGTCGCCCATGACGATGCCGAGATCAAATATTCGACGGTGCAGAACTGGTACCCGGGCAACTCGGAAGGCAAGGGCGGCATCTACAATTTCGTCACCAAGCGTGGCGACTGCCGCGGCAACAACTCCAAGATCTCCTGGACCCAGGTCGAGACCGGTTCGGCGATCACCTGGAAGTATCCGAGCTGCATCCTGCGCGGCGACAATTCGCGCGGTGAGTTCTACTCGATCGCGATCTCGAACGGCTTCCAGCAGGTCGACTCGGGCACCAAGATGATCCACCTCGGCAAGAACACGTCGAGCCGGATCATCTCCAAGGGCATCGCCGCCGGCAAGTCGCAGAACACCTATCGCGGCCTCGTCACCGCGCATCGCAAGGCGACAGGCGCGCGTAACTTCACCGCCTGCGATTCCCTGCTGATCGGCGACAAATGCGGCGCGCACACCGTGCCGTACATCGAGGCGAAAAACTCCTCGGCAACGTTCGAGCACGAGGCGACGACCTCAAAGATCTCAGAGGACGTGCTGTTCTACTGCATCCAGCGCGGCCTCAGCCAGGAAGAAGCCGTCGGCCTCGTCGTCAACGGTTTCGTCAAGGACGTGCTTCAGCAGCTGCCGATGGAGTTCGCGGTGGAAGCGCAGAAGCTGATCTCGATCTCGCTTGAAGGGTCGGTTGGCTAGCTATGGCCTCATCCTGCGGAGGCCGCGGAACGCGGCCGTCTCGCAGGATGGACGTAGGAAAGATTGTTGGCCTGGTCCTTCGAGACGCGCCTTCGGCGCTCCTCAGGACGAGGAGATAGATGGAAAATCAAAATGGCTTTGCTTGAAGTGAAAGACCTGAAGGTTCGTGTCGAGGAGCGTGAGATCCTCCACGGGCTGACGCTGACTGTGAACGAGGGCGAGGTGCACGCGATCATGGGGCCGAACGGCTCCGGCAAGTCGACGCTCTCCCACGTCATCGCCGGCAAGCCCGGCTATGAGGTCACCGACGGCCAGATCCTGTTCAAGGGCGAGGACCTCTTGGAGATGGATCCCAACGAGCGCGCCGCGAAGGGCGTGTTCCTGGCGTTCCAGTATCCGGTCGAGATTCCCGGCGTCGCCACCATGACCTTCCTGCGCACCGCGCTGAACGCGCAGCGCAAGGCGCGTGGCGAGAGCGAATATTCGACCCCGGACTTCCTGAGGAAGGTCCGCGAGGTCTCGAAGTCGCTGAACATTCCGCAGGACATGCTCAAGCGCGGCGTCAATGTCGGCTTCTCCGGCGGTGAGAAGAAGCGCAACGAGGTGCTGCAGATGGCGCTGTTCGAGCCCAGCCTGTGCATCCTCGACGAGATGGATTCCGGTCTCGACATCGACGCGCTGCGCATTGCGGCCGATGGCGTCAACGCGCTGCGCTCGCCCAAGCGCGCGATGGTCGTCATCACCCATTATCAGCGGCTGCTCAACTACATCGTGCCCGACGTGGTGCACGTGATGTCGAAGGGCCGTGTCGTGAAGAGCGGCGGCAAGGAACTGGCGCTCGAGCTGGAAGCGTCCGGCTACGCCCAGTTCGAGGATGCCGCGTAAGGAATTTTGCGATGAACGTTGCTGTGGCAAAGACCGGAAACGGCCGCGCGGTGAGCGATCTCTTCGCCAGCGCCGAAGGCCGCTTGCCGGGTTCGCCTTCTGTGATCGCAGTGCGTCGCGAGGCGTTCGAGACCTATGAGCGTCTCGGCCTGCCCCATCGCCGGATCGAGGAATGGAAATACACCGATCTGCGCGCGCTGGTCGGCGAGGTGCTGCCGCTGGCAGCCGCGCCCGATGCGGCTGCGCTGAAGCGCGCCGCAGAGGCGGTGAAGGCGCATGCGATCGCGGGCGCCCGCAAGCTGGTCCTCGTCGACGGCGTGTTCGCGGCCGATCTCTCGGACGTCAAGGCGCTGGCCTCTGAAGCAGGCTTCAAGACGTCGCGGGAGACGCTGGAGAAGGATGCCGGTCTTTTGAAGACCGCGTCCACCGATGCCGTGATCGCGCTGAATGCGGCGCTGGCCACCGACGGCGTCGTGTTGTCGATCGCCGACGGCGTGCAGCTGTCCGCACCGATCCAGATCATCCACATCGCGACCGCTTCGTCCGCGTCGGCTTTCAGCCGTTCGCAGGTCGCGATCGGGAAGGGCGTTCGTGCCACCATCATCGAGAGCTTTGTGGCGGCCGGTGCCGAGGCTTACCAGGTCAACGACGCCGTCATCGTCTCGGTCGGCGACAACGCCGACGTCGCGCATATCCGCCTGCTGGACGATGCGCCCGACGCGGTCAACGTCACCTCGCAGTTCGTCACGGTCGGCGCGAACACGAAGCTTAATTTCTTCAACATGACCACCGGCGCCGCGGTCAGCCGCTTGCAGGGCTTTATCACGCTGGCGGGCGAGGGCAGCGAGCTCTCGGTCAACGGCGTGAACCTGTTGCAGAAGACCGAGCACGGCGACACCACGCTGGTGGTCGATCATGCCGTGCCGAACTGCGTCAGCCGCGAGGTCTTCCGTGCCGTGATCGACGATCGCGCCCATTCGGTGTTCCAGGGCCGCATCATCGTCCGTCCCGATGCGCAGAAGACCGACGGCAAGATGATGACCCGCGCGCTGCTGCTCTCGGACGAAGCTGAAGCCGACAACAAGCCCGAGCTCGAGATCTTCGCCGACGACGTCTCCTGCGGCCACGGCGCCACTGCCGGCGCGCTGGACGACAGCTTGCTGTTCTATCTGAAGGCGCGCGGCCTGCCGGAGAAGCAGGCCCAGGCGCTGCTGATCCAGGCTTTCGTGGGCGAGGCAATCGAGCAGATCGCCGATGACGGCTTGCGCGAGCACGTGATCGGCATCGCCGAGCGCTGGCTGGAGCGACGCCAATGAGCACGCATCCGGCAGTCAAGAACGGCGCCTATGACGTCGCGCGGGTGCGTCAGGATTTTCCGGCGCTGGCGATGCAGGTCTACGGCAAGCCGCTGGTCTATCTCGACAACGCCGCCTCCGCGCAGAAGCCGAGCGCCGTGCTTGACCGCATGACGCAGGCCTATACGTCCGAATACGCCAACGTGCATCGCGGCCTGCATTACCTCGCCAATGCCGCGACCGAAGCCTATGAGGGCGGCCGCACCAAGGTGGCGCAGTTCATCAATGCGCCGCGGACTGAAGAGGTCATCTTCACCCGCAACGCGACGGAGGCGATCAACCTCGTCGCGTCGTCGTGGGGCGAGCCGAACATCAAAGAGGGCGATGAGATCGTCATCTCGATCATGGAGCACCACTCCAACATCGTGCCGTGGCATTTCCTCAGGGAGCGCCATGGTGCCGTGATCAAGTGGGCGCCGGTCGACGACGAAGGCAATTTCCTCATCGACGAATTCGAGAAGCTGCTCACGGCCAAGACCAAGCTGGTGGCGATCACGCAGATGTCGAACGCGCTCGGCACCATCGTGCCGATCAAGGACGTCGTGAAGATCGCCCATGCCCGCGGCATCCCGGTGCTGGTCGACGGCAGCCAGGGCGCGGTGCATCTGCCCGTCGACGTCCAGGATCTCGGCTGCGACTTCTACGTCTTCACCGGCCACAAGGTCTATGGGCCGACCGGCATCGGTATCCTCTGGGCCAAGTACGACCACCTCGTCGCGATGCGTCCCTATAATGGCGGCGGCGAGATGATCCGCGAGGTCTCGCGCGACGTCGTCACCTATGGCGATCCCCCGCACAAATTCGAGGCAGGCACGCCCGCGATCGTCGAGGCTGTGGGCCTTGGCGCGGCCATCGACTACGTCAATTCGATCGGCAAGGAGCGCATCGCCGCCCACGAGCACGATCTGACCACCTATGCCCAGGAGCGCTTACGCGAGATCAACTCGCTGCGGCTGATTGGCACCGCCCGCGGCAAGGGCCCGGTGATATCCTTCGAGCTCAAGGGCGCGCACGCCCATGACGTCGCCACCGTGATCGACCGCCAGGGCATCGCGGTGCGCGCCGGCACCCATTGCGTGATGCCGCTTTTAGAGCGGTTCAACGTGACCGCCACCTGCCGGGCGTCGTTCGGCATGTATAATACGCGGGAAGAAGTCGATCATCTGGCACAGGCGCTGTTGAAGGCGCGGGATTTGTTCGCATGAGTGACACGGCCGAAGTCAAAGTCAATCCGATGGAGACCCAGTCGGCGCTGCCGCCTGAGGAGACCGAGCGTCTCACCACCGAGATCATCGCGGGCCTCAAGACCGTGTTCGATCCGGAGATCCCGGCCGACATCTACGAGCTCGGCCTGATCTACAAGGTCGAGATCAAGGACGACCGCTCGGTCGACGTCCAGATGACGCTGACGACGCCGAACTGCCCGGCTGCCGGCGAGCTGCCGACCATGGTCGAGAACGCGGTTGCCAGCGTCCCCGGCGTCGGCGTGGTCGACGTCAAGGTCGTCTGGGAGCCGCCGTGGTCGCCGGAACGCATGAGCGACGAGGCCCGCCTCGTGCTCAACATGTGGTGACGGCCTCTGCCCGCATTGAATTCGCTCCGCAACGGACCACATAGGTAACATGACCCAGGCAACACCAGCTTCGACACCAAAGCCCCGGCGGCCGCGCCCGCAGGTGATGCGGCTGACGGATGCTGCTGCCCAGCGCATCAGCGAGCTGACCCAGCGTGCCGATTCCGAGATCGTGGGCCTGCGCGTCGGTGTGAAGAACGGCGGCTGCGCCGGTCAGTCCTACACCGTTGAATACGCCCATGATGTCCGTCCGACCGACGAGGTCGTCGAGGACAAGGGCGTCAAGATCCTGGTCGACCCCAAGGCCGTGCTGTTCCTGCTCGGCACCGAGATGGACTACAAGGCCGACAAGATGCAGGCCCAGTTCGTCTTCAATAACCCCAACCAGGTCTCCGCCTGCGGCTGCGGCGAGTCGGTCGAGCTGCGCCCGGCCAAGATCGACGGGTAGGCCCGACTCTTGTCCCCGCCTAGTGCGCAATTGCGCACGGGCGCGGGGACCCATACCGCGTGACCTATCTTTAGCGGGAGGTGCCAGTACCGGAGCTGGCACGACGGACAGTCTTCGCTAAACTTCTCCCTCGGGCTATGGGTCCCCGCGCCCGTGCGCAATTGCGCACTAGGCGGGGACGACGCTTGGGGGGAGAGTTGGGCCATGGACCGCGAATTCCTGATCGACCTGTTCGCCGATTTCGGCCCCGTCACTATCCGAAAAATGTTCTCCGGCTACGGCATCTCCGCCGACGGCATCAACTTCGCGCTGTCTCTGCGCGCCGGCCTGTTCTTCCGCGCCGACGAGGTGACGATCCCGGACTTCGAAGCGGAAGGCTCGAAGCCGTTCCAGTATTCGACCCGCGCCAAGACCGTGCTGGTGAATTCCTACTGGGAGCTGCCTGCGCGCCTGTTCGACGATTCCGCGGAGCTTGCGCAATGGGCGAAAGCGGCGCTTGCCGCCGCCCAGCGCGCCAAGGTGAAGAAGCGGCCGAAAGCGAAGAAGGCGGAGCCGAAGAAGCCTCTTGCCAGGAAGCGGCCGGCCAAGAAGGCAATCAAGAAAACGGTGCGTCGGGTGGGCAAAGCGACCCGTCCGCCGTAGCTCGTAGAGCGACGGCGGAAGCGTGCCCACCGTTAGGTTCATTCCACCGCCTTGGTCAGTCCGACCCTCATGTCCTTGGCCGTGAAGACGCAGGTGCCGTCGGCGAGCACGCGACCATCGGCAATTCCGAGCACCAGCTTGCCGCGGCGGACCATGCGCATGGCGACTTCGTAGCGCACGCATCGCGTCTCCGGCGTGACGAACCCCGTGGCATCCACCTCGCCGACGCCGATGGCGCGGCCCTTGCCCGGTGAGCCCGACCAGCCGAGCCAGTAGCCGATCATCTGCCACATCGCATCCAGGCCAAGGCTTCCCGGCATCATCGCGTCACCGCGAAAATGGCAACGAAGAACCAGTGGCTGGGCACAATATCGAGTTCGCCGACGATGTGGCCTTTGCCGAACTCGCCGCCGTCCAGGCTGATCTCGGTGATGCGGTCCATCATGAGCATGGGCGGCGCCGGCAATTGCGCGTTGCCCGGGCCGAAGTAGCCGCCTTCGCTCGATCTCAGCAGTTCGTCCCTGGTGTAGGACGGTTGCGGCGCGTGAAAGTCATGGGGATTGGGCAAGACGACAAGTCCTCTGGACGCTCGCGGTCAGGCGGCGGGGAAGATGTTGTTCGGCGGGTTGGAATGTCAAGCGCCGCCGTCTCTTCGGCGCGCTGCGCCGGCGTCAGGCCACCCGGCTGTGCGACTCGATCGCGAATTCCGGATCGGCCTCGCAGATCACGCGGTTGCGGCCATTGCGCTTGGCGGCATAGAGGCAGGCATCCGCGCGCTCGATCAGCGTTTCGGTGTCATCGCCCTGCTTGAGCATGGAGACGCCGACGGAGATGGTGACGCGGCCGAGGATCTCGCCGGTCGATTTCTTCTTCAATTCCTTCGCCATCACGGCGCGGCGGATGTGATCTGCGACGGTGAGGGCCTGGCGCAGCGCCGTGTTGGGCAGCAGGACCGCGAATTCCTCGCCGCCATAGCGCGCGGTGATGTCCTGTCCCTTGATGGTCTGCTTCATGGAAAGGCCGACCAGCCGCAAGACCTGGTCGCCGGTGAGATGGCCGTAGGAATCGTTGAACGACTTGAAATGATCGATGTCGAACAGCAGCAGGGACAGCGGCTCGCCTGAGGCGAGCGCGCTCTGCACGGCCATGCCGATCATGCGATCGAAATATTTGCGATTGCCCAACCCCGTAAGCGGATCGGTCAGGCTTTCGGCGCGGATCGCCTCCAGGCTCTGCTGGAGATTGCTGATCTCGTTCTTGGACAGCGTCAGCCGGTCTTCCAGCGCCTTGTTGGTCTCGCGCATCTCGCTGGTCGAGCGCAGCAGAGTCTCGACGATCGACTTGATCTGGTCGCGGTTCTTGGCCGTCGACAGTTTCTCGGCCGCGCCCGACAGGCTGGCATCGTAGGAGCCGGTCACCCCGAGCGCTTCGCTCAGCACCTTCATCACGTCGTCGATCTCGCCGATGACGCGTGCGCCGACCTTGTCGATGCGGTCGGTGGTCTTGATGTGGGAAAGATAGGTCTCGTAGATCTGCTCGAGATCGCCTTCGGTCAGCTTGCCGTGGCGCGCCAGCGTCTCGTTGATGATCTTGTTGAGCGGTGCGTTGTAGCCGGTGGCGTAGACGTACCAGATCTCGTAATTGCGGGGAATTGCGGTCTGTCGAAGCGAACGGATCTGACCGAGAGCCACTTCGGCGAACGCCATCGTGCGTTCGTGTTCGTCGAGCACCTTGACCACGGAACATACCCCACAGCGGTCGGTGCGCCATCGACCGCAGCAATGCTTAAATTATGTTCGTAGGCTAACGGACGATCGTGAACGCACTGTAAACAGACGTTCGCGAATGCATCAGAAAAAGTGTGAGACGGCTCCGCTCAACCGGACCTGAATCGCGCCGGCGCGTCAGGCGCCGGCGGGAGAACGCACCGGCCGGAGCAGAAACGCCGGAAGGTGCGAATGATCGCCGGGCTCGGTATCGACCTCGCGCTGGCGGCGCGGCTCGGGGCGGCCGATCGACGGTACATGCGATGCATTGGCCTGCTGGCGCGAGCCATGACGCGGTTCGGATGATTGCCTGGCTTCACGCGGAGCCCTTGCCTCGCGTGCTGGCCGTGCTTCGGCCGAAGGCCGTGTTTCGGAAGCGTGTCTTGCCTCGCCACGCGCCTCGCGCGGCTCGTGGCTGCGCTCACGATCGCGACCGCCGCGCTGCGGCTTGCCGCGTCCGCCGCGCGAACGCTCGCGGCCGCGCTGCTCGCGCGGGCGCTCGGCCGCATCGCCGGCTTCGGCGTGGACCTCGTAATCGCCCTCGGCGCGCGGAATGCTCTGGCCGATCAGCTTCTCGATCGCCACCATCGACTTCTGGTCGAGCGGCGTGACGATCGAGATCGCGGTACCGGTGCGGCCAGCACGGCCGGTGCGGCCGACGCGATGGACGTAGTCGTCTGGATGATGGGGGACGTCGAAATTGAAGACGTGGCTGACTTCGGGAATGTCGAGGCCGCGGGCCGCGACGTCGGAGGCGACCAGCAGCGGCAGCTCACCCTTGCGGAATTGTTCGAGCGCCGCCATGCGGGCCGGCTGGTCCATGTCGCCGTGCAACGCGCCGACGCTGAAGCCGTGCTTCTGGAGCGATTTGTGAACGATCGCGACCTCGCGCTTGCGATTGCAGAAGATGATCGCGTTCTTGAGATCCTTGGCCTCGCGCAGCAGGCGGCGAAGCAATTCGCGCTTCTCATGCGCCTCGCGCCCCGCAGGCACCTGTGACTGCGTGACGGTCACGGCGGTGGTGGCGGGCTTGGAGACTTCGACCTTCTGCGGGTTATGCAGGAAGGTCTCGGTGATGCGCCGGATTTCCGGCGGCAGGGTCGCGGTGAAGAACAGGGTCTGCCGCGTGAACGGGACGAGCTTGCAGACGCGCTCGATGTCGGGAATGAAGCCCATGTCCAGCATGCGGTCGGCTTCGTCGATGACGAGCAATTCGACGCCGGTGAGCAGGAGGCCGCCGCGCTCGGTGTGGTCGAGCAGGCGGCCGGGGGTGGCGATCAGCACGTCGACGCCGCGCGTCAGCTTGGCATCCTGGTCGCCGAAGGAAACGCCGCCGATCAGCAGGGCGACGTTGAGCTTCTGGCCGGCGCCGTAGCGGTCGAAGTTTTCCTTCACCTGCGCCGCGAGCTCGCGGGTCGGCTCCAGGATCAGCGTGCGCGGCATGCGCGCGCGGGCGCGACCCTTTTCGAGGATGGTGAGCATCGGCAGCACGAAGGCCGCGGTCTTGCCGGTGCCGGTCTGGGCGATGCCGAGCACGTCCTTGCGCGCGAGGACGTGGGGGATCGCCTGTTCCTGAATGGGGGTGGGGGTGGTGTAACCGGTGGCCGCCACTGCGGCGAGGACTTTTTCGGACAGTCCGAGATTTGAAAAGGACATTGAGCCTCTGGTCGAAACCGCCGTTCGGAATCGAGGGTAATTAAGGCTGTCGCGCTCCACCCCGAAACGGCGCGCTCTCAAAGAAGCTGGGGGTGCTGACACACGCGAACAAAGCGCCAGGCTCAGGAATCGGTCTTCGATCTGAGCCGCGTCGCCCCGGAACATAGGCAGGAATCGGCCAAAGTCAATGGAGCGGGCGCGGGAAGACCCTAAAAAACCTGAGGTTTTTGCCCAAATAGCGGGCCCGGCAGGGCTTTTCCGCTCGACCGTTGACCGGGCGATGGCTACCGGAGGGACGACTAAGCTCCGTCCGGCCCCTGCGCCCGGAAATCGCCGGGTGCCATTCCGTAGGCAGCGTTGAAGACCCGGTAGTAGGTCGCAAGGCTCTCGAAGCCGCAGGAGGTCGCGATATCGGCGATCAGCCGGTCCGGCGCCTCGCGCATCAGGCGGCGGCTCTGTTTCAGGCGTTTGTCCGTCACGGTCTGCGAGAAGCTCTTTGCCGCGGTCTCGAACAGCATGTGCAGGTGACGCACGGACACGCCGAGCTGGTCGGCCACCATCGTTGGCGCGAGGCCAGGGTCTTGCAGATGGCGCGCGATCAGGCGCCGCGCCTGCGAGAGCCGGGCGGTCCGCATCGCGGCCTGCCCGAGCCGGCTACCGGGGCGCACGATGCCGCGCTCGATCAGTGCCAGATGGGCCAGCGCCTGGACGAGGGAGGTCGCGTCGGTCGCCCCGGCTTGATCCGCAGCGGCCTCGTCGAGATCGGCGAAGCAGGCGCCGAGCAGGGGCGCCAGGCTCTGATCGCCGAACGTCCGGGGCGCAAGCTCGCGGATGCGCTTGTCCTGCGCCGGGATCGTGCTCACGGGGATCTTGAGGATCCGCAGGTGGAAGCCGCCCGCGCCAAGCGGGGCGGTGCGATAGGGCAGGTCGGTGTGGCTGGTGGCGAAGCTGCCGTTGGCGATCGCAAAGTCGCTGGTGCGCATCCCACCGAACCAGCCGCCGCTGCCGAGCTGCTGATAGACGCAGATGCTGTCGCCGGGCGCGTAGGCGATGTCGGAGTTGCTGCGCTCGACCGTGTACTGCGAGGCCTTCAGCTCGACGAGGCCGGCGCCGCCTAGCTGGCGCAGCGAGAATTCGCCGAAGAAGTCGCCGCGCCGTTCGCGCTCGAGCTCGGCGGTGACGCCGAACAGGCCTTTGGAGCGGACCTCGCGCCAATAGTCGAAGCGGTCATGCGGTTCGACTTCGTCAGTACACCATCGATACACGGCAGCCCCCGCTTGCAGCGCAACTGGCCTAGAAAAAGCAGATTCCGGAGGAATCTGCCATAGTCCAGATGATGGAACCGGAAGGCTGGCCGCGTTGAACCGCCGACATGGCTGGACCGACTATCATCAGCGGCAGTGGGTTCCAATGAACCACTGTTTGAGGAGCCGGCGGAGCGCCATTCTGCAACGGGAATTTTACGATGACGCGTCGGCTTTTCAGAATTCTGGCGGCCCTCGGCCTTGCGGTGGGCCTGAGCGGCGTCGCGCTTCCCGCACAAGCCGAGAAGCGCGTTGCACTCGTCGTCGGCAACAACGACTACAGGAACGTCCCTAAACTGCTCAAGGCGGTCAACGACGCCCGCACCATGGGCGATACGCTGAAGCAGCTCGGGTTCTCCGTGATGGTCGCCGAGAACCAGAGCCGGCAGCAATTCTCCGAGACGCTGCTCGCGTTCGACAGGGCGATCGAGCCCGGCGACACCGCATTCTTCTTCTACGCCGGCCACGGCTTCGAGATCGCGGGCCAGAACTACCTGCTGCCGACCGACGTGCCGGCGGCGACGGAAGGCCAGGAAGAGCTGGTGCGCGACGCTTCCATCCTGGCCGACCGCATCGTCGAGCGCCTTCAAAACAAGAAGGCGCGCACGTCGATCCTGGTGTTCGACGCCTGTCGCAACAACCCGTTCGAGCGCAAGGGCACCCGCGCGGTCGCCGGCGGCGGCGGGCTCGCACCGATGGTGCAGCT
Source organism: Bradyrhizobium liaoningense (assembly GCF_018130785.1). Taxonomy (GTDB): domain Bacteria; phylum Pseudomonadota; class Alphaproteobacteria; order Rhizobiales; family Xanthobacteraceae; genus Bradyrhizobium; species Bradyrhizobium liaoningense_A. The sequence continues at coordinate 852,414 of NZ_JAFCJT010000002.1, read as the reverse complement.
GCCCGAAGGCGTGTTCTCGGTGTTCTCCGCGGGTCCCCGCCAGACCGCGCTCGACCGCCTCTCCAACGACGACGCCAATCCCAATTCGGTGTTCACGCGCACCTTCGCCAAGGAGCTTCTCCAGCCCGGCGAGAACCTCGTGCAGGTGGCGCAGCGGACCCGCCGTCTCGTCAGCGAGATGGCCGGCACCGTCAAGCACAGGCAGGTGCCGGTCTATTTCGACCAGATGGTCGACGACGTCTTCCTCAGCGGCCCTGCCAAGGACACGGCGGCTGCTGCGCGCCCGGCCGATCCGCCGCCGCAGAAGCTCGCGGCGCTGCCGCCGGTGTCGGTGCCGCGTGTGCCGAAGGAAGAGACCACCAACGCGCCGATCGCGAGCTTCTCGCGGCACAATGGCGGCTGGAGCGTGGTGTTCTCGTTCGCCGACCCGACCCTCGGCATCTCCTGGCGCATGGCAGGCAATGGCGATTTCCGCGAGACCGGTTTTATCGACACGCTGGATCCGCGCACGCGCAAGCGGATGCCTAACCCGTCGATCGAATTGCCGTCGGATGCGCAGGCCGGCACCATCGAGGTCCGTTATGTCGATCAGTCCGGCGACATGCAGGGGCCATTCCCGATCAGGTTCGATCCCGAGGCCGCGCTGATCCGCGACCAGCGCAAGATCCTCGACATGACCGCGACGAGCTGGCTGTCATTCCGCGAGTTCAACGGGCTGCTCGTCTACTATACGCACCTGGTGTCCTACCGCTGCGCCATCCGCGAGGTCCGCATCGGCATCGACACCGCCGTTCCGAACCAGGTGTTGAAGATGCCGGGCTGCGACATGCGCGATCCCAGCGCGATCAGCGCCGGCATGCCGCTCTACATGAAGCTCGCCCCGGCTACGCAGTTCGTCTCGGTGGAGCTGACCTACCGGGACGGCAGTGTGTCGGAGATCAAGAGTTTTCGGGCCGCGAACCGCAGCAACAACTGAGTGGTTCTGTCGGCACGCACGGCGGCGAGCCAAGTTCCCGCGGGAACTCCCTTAGCCGCGACGCTTCCTGAAGAAGCGCTTGATGGAGTCGATCGCTTCCATCAAGGGCGGCGCAAGCGAGAAAAACGTCCCCATGGCGATCGAAATGATGACGTGGCGAAGCAGGAACTTCTCCTGCTCCTCGAACGGGTAGCCGTTCTGGTCGATCCGCGCCGGCGCGAGCGTGCCCGCGTCCTGCGGATCCGGCCTCCGCGGTTTGCGCGGCGGCAGCATGATCACAACGAAAAGCACGTTGATCAGCAGCCAAATGCCAAGCAGTATCAGTACGGTGCGCAACGTCAGTTCATCCTGAAATCAATCGAAATCATCAGCAACGCTACCGGCCATTTGGCATTGCGGCAAACCAATTCCGGCTTGCTGCACTGCACAGAAGACTAAAGTTGTAAACGAGGGCCTGATGACGGAATCGGATACGCCACGGCAGGCCGCGCGTCACTCCGTGAGAGCCCGGTGTTGCATCGTCGGCGGCGGGCCGGCCGGCATGATGCTCGGCTATCTCCTCGGGCGCGCCGGCGTTAACGTCGTGGTGCTGGAGAAGCACGCGGATTTCTTCCGCGACTTTCGCGGCGACACGGTGCATCCATCGACGCTCCAGGTGATGGACGAGCTAGGGCTTATCGACGCCTTCCTGAAACTGCCGCATCAGCGCCTGCAAAAGATGGACGGCCTGTTCGGCGGCACGCATGTGCGCATCGCCGATCTTCGCCGGCTCCACACGAAGTACCCGTTCATTGCGTTCATGCCGCAATGGGATTTTCTGAATTTCCTGCGCGAGGCAGGCCAACGCTTCGCCTCGCTCAAGGTGATGATGAATACGGAAGCCGTCGACCTGATCCGCCGCGGCGAGACCATCGCCGGCGTGCGAGCGATGACGCCGGAGGGGCCGGTCGACATCGAAGCCGATCTCACCATTGCCTGCGATGGCCGGCATTCGACGGTGCGCGAGCGTGCGGGGCTCAGCGTCGAGGAGATCGGTGCACCGATGGACGTGCTGTGGTTCCGCGTCGGCCGCAAGGCGGACGAGACCGAGAACCTGTTCGCGCGCGTCGAGCCCGGAAAGATGATGGTCACCTTCGACCGCGGCGACTATTGGCAGTGCGCCTATGTCATTGCGAAGGGACAATACGAGGCGGTGAGGGCGCGGGGATTGCAGGCAATGCTCGACGACGTCGTGCGCATGGCGCCGGTGCTCGGGAGCGGCATTGCCGATGTGAAGAGCTTTGACGACGTCAAGCTGCTGACCGTCGCGATCAACCGCCTGACGCGCTGGACGCGTCCGGGTCTGCTTTGCATCGGCGATGCCGCGCATGCGATGTCGCCGGTCGGCGGCGTCGGCGTCAACCTCGCCGTGCAGGATGCGGTCGCGACCGCCAATTTGCTGGCGGACAAGCTTCGGCACGGCTGCCCATCCGACGACGAGCTCGATGCCGTGCGCCGCCGGCGCGAGTTTCCGGTGAGGATGACGCAGCGCATGCAGGTGATCGTGCAGAACAACATCATCAGCGGCGCCTTGCAGGGCGGCGATCGGCCGCTGAAGGTGCCGCTGGTCGTGCGCCTGATCACTGCGCTGCCATGGCTCCAGGGCATTCCGGCGCGCCTGCTTGCAATCGGCGTGCGGCCCGAGCACGTGCAGTCCAAGGCCGCGCCTGCATCGTAGTCGAGGAATTCGGTAGGGATAATGTCGTGTTAAATCGCGCGCGGCGCGTTGCGTGCGTGCAACAGCGCAAACGGATTCATGGAGTGCAACCTGCCAATCCGGCGCCTTAACTTTCTTGATTCAAATTTGAGTAAGACCTGCGTGTGAGCGTGCACCCATCAAAGGACACGGGGTGTACCATGCGTAATAAATTGATTGCCGCCTTCGCCTGCACGACCGCTCTGGTTTCGACCGGCGCTGCCTCCGCCGCCGATCTCGGTGCGCGCTACACGAAGGCGCCCGCTTATGTCGAGCCGCTGTTCAACTGGACCGGTTTCTATGTCGGCGGTCACATCGGTGGCGCGTGGACCAACGAGCAGTTCATCAACAACGGGGTCGGCGCGCCGTTCGGCGATCTCGTTCCGGGCCAGGGCTATCGCCAGCGCGGCGCCGGCATCATGGGCGGCGCCCAGATCGGCTACAACTGGCAGGCCAACAACTACGTGTTCGGCATGGAAGGCACGATCTCCGGCCTGGACAACAAGGGTACGGTCGTCAACACCGCCTTCGGTGCCGGTGACGACATCTTCACCTGGCGCGCCAACGTGCTCGCGACCGTCGTCGGTCGCGCCGGCTTCGCCGTGCAGAACAACCTGTTCTACATCAAGGGCGGCTATGCCGGCGTGAACAACCGTCTCAACGTCAGCGACACGGTTGCCCCGTCGACGGGCAGCGGCGGTCAGACCCATTGGGCCAACGGCTGGACCGTCGGGGCCGGCTGGGAGTACGGCATCACCCGCAACTGGATCGTCGGCCTCGAGTATAACTACGCGGCCTTCGGCAGCCAGACCTATCAGCTCGGCGGCACTTCGGGTAACTACACCTTCGATGCCAAGCCGCGCGACATCCAGTGGGCCGTCGTGCGCGCGAGCTACAAGTTCGACGCGCCGACCATCGGCCGCTACTGAGCAACGAACGACCAATCAGCAAAAAAAGACGATCACTGCCAAATTCAAAAGCCCCGGCATCGCCGGGGCTTCTTTTTTGCGTGCGAGCTTTCTGCGTGCAGGACGGCCCTCAGGCCATCACCGAGAACCCGCCGTCGACAGGGATCGCGGTGCCCGTGACGAAGTTCGAGGCGGGCGAGGCGAGGAACACGGCGATGCCGGCGAAGTCATCGATGTCGCCCCAACGCCCCGCAGGCGTGCGCGCCAGCACGCGCTCGTGCAAGCCAGACACCTGCTGCCGCGCGCCGCGCGTGAGATCGGTGTCGATCCAGCCCGGCAGGATGGCGTTGACCTGAATGTTGTCGGGTGCCCAGGCATTGGCGCAGGCGCGTGTGTACTGCACGATGCCGCCCTTGCTCGCCGCATAGGCCGTCGCGAAGCTCGCGCCGAAGATCGACATCATCGAGCCGATATTGATCACCTTGCCGTTGCCGGACGCCTTCAACGCCGGATAGGCCAGCTTCGAGCACACGAAGGCGCTGGTGAGGTTGGTGTCGATCACCTTGTTCCATTCGTCGAGCTCGAGCTCGTGCGGCGGCTTCCGGATGCTCATGCCGGCATTGTTGATGAGGATGTCGATACGGCCGAGCTCCTTGACGACGCGGTCGATCATGGCTGCGACCGCCGCCTTGTCCGTGACGTCGGTGGTGACGGAAATCGCCTTCACGCCGCGCTGCCTGAGATCGGCAACCGCAGCGGCCGACTTGGTTTCGTTACGTCCGACCACGGCGATATCGGCGCCGGCATCGGCGAGTCCGTGGGCGAGGCCAAGACCGATGCCGCCATTGCCCCCTGTGACGATCGCGACTTTGCCGCGGAGATCGAACCGGTTGGATGTCATGTTTGTATTCCCTGGTTTCTTCTATTGGTTGCTCTGCCAGATCAGGACCAGGCCGAGGCCGGCCATGGCTGCGCCATAGCCGGCCCATTGCAACTGGTTGACCATGAAGCTCGACCGCGGCCAGGGGACGGTGCCCGTCCCCTGTCCGATCCAGAGCAGCCCGATGGCGAGGGCAAACAGGCCTGCGATCAGCAGAAATCTGCGCATGCATTCCTCCCCATTGGTCTGCTTCTGTCGCGTCCCCGGCATCAACGATTGCCGCGGCCACGAGAACTTATGGCCAGACTAGCCGTAGCTTCGGTTTGGATACAATGGCTGCGGATGCAGGGCCGCTGGGAGTATCCATGTCCGTGCGGAAGGCGATCTTCGGTAGCATCCTCGGCACCGCGGCTGCGGCCGCACTGGTCGCGGCCTATGCCGTCATTCCGCGTCATGCAGATCTGCGGGCGTTCGATCCGGCCGAGATGGCGCGGCTCGAGACCGCGATGTGGCGCGACTATTACGACAAGCGCTACGCCGTGCTGTTCTACCACCTCTACGATTCGACGCGGACGCAGTTCGGCTTTTCTCCGCTGAGGAGCTTGCAGATCGCGCTCAGCGCCGCCGAGGCCGCCAGGACGTTCCAGCCAACGCGGTCACGCCGGGAGGCCGATGCGGCGCTGCCAGCCCTCGTTGCGTACTACCGGGATTTTACACCGGCCGCGCCCATGGCATTCGACGTGGAGGAGGCCGCCCGTCTTGAGCTTGACTGGTGGCAGGCGTGGCGCAACGCGGCGGTCCCGCGCGACTATGGCCTCACCATCGCGCGTGGCAGCGCTGACCTACGGCAAGAGCGCGGACGATTCCGCCATCAGGCAGTTCGGCATCGCGCGGGCGGAGGCCATGGCGCTTCGCGATGCGCGGGGCGAGGCTGTCACCGAGACCGACTGGGCGGGGATCGAGAACAAGCTTGGAGAGGGGTACCGATCCTTGAAGGCGAGCGTCAGCCGCTGACTATCCGGCAACGAAAAAGCCCCGGACGATGCCGGGGCTTTGACGTCTGAAGGTTAGTTCAGATCAGTACTTCGCGACGACCGGACCGGTCCAGTTGAAGCGGTAGACCAGCGAGGTCGAGATCGTCTGGTTCCAGCTGTTGGCGCGGATGTCGCGGCCAACCAGCGTATTGCTGACGTCGAACAGTTCGTTCGAGGTCTTGGCGTTGTAGAAGGCCGACCGATACTCGGTCTTCATGAACCAGCCGGGCGAGGAGATGCCGAAGAAGTTCAGGCTGTTCTCGACACCGCCGCCGATGAACCAGCCGTTCCGGTTGTAGCTGTCGAGGTGGATACCAGCGGGAACGCCGGCCAAGGTCATGAAGTTGGTCTGGCCAAAGTGAGCGCCGGAGTAACCGCCGTTGACGTAGGTGAGGACGTTCGGAGCGGCCAGCCAGCCGAGGCGAATACCAGCGGCCCACGAGTCTTCCAGCTTCTGGCTGCCCGTGATGCCGGCGATCGGATCCTGGATGGTGGCGCGGATGCTGCCGAACTGACCGTCAGCGAACACGCCGGCGACCCAGGTGCTGTTGAACTGCCAGTCGTAGCCGAGACCGACGGTGCCGAACCAACCCGAACCGCCCTGGCGCTGGTCGATCGTCAGCGGAACCGCGCCGACCGTGGTCTGGACATGCTGGTCGGCGTTCGAGAGGCCACCGCCGCCACCGCCGAAGATGTAGAAGCCGGTCCAGTTGGCCAGGGGCGCCGCAACCGGGGCCTTCACGTAGGGACGGGAGGCCAGATCGGCGGCCGAGGCCGAACCGGTCATCGCCGCGACCGCGGTCAGAGCGAGCAAAATCTTCTTCATGTTAAAATCCCCAACCTTGGTCTTGCGTAGCAGGCGCGAGCGCACTGAAGTTCGTTTGATCTGATCCCCGGACTATAGACGTTTCCCGCCGAAATGCTGTTGCCGGACAGGCACAGTCGCCGGGAAACGCCGCCCGGCAGCGATTTCGGATCCGATCGTCGAAGCCAGAAATAATTCAATTATACCAGTTGGTTATGTCAATTTTCGAAGATCAGATTCAGGTAACTTCTCGTTAGCAAATTCGGCTTTGTCCGAAACGGCAGCAATCCCGCCTCAGCCTTGGCGCTCCTCTGGCGCGCTGAGTCGTTGGCCGAGTCGCCCGGTCCCAACGCGAGTCGGGCAATCCAGGAGGCCTGGCCGGCTGCCTTGCGGACCGAAAACAGAAAAGCCCCGGCGGGATGACCGGGGCCTTTGCTTGACGTTAGGGAACCGCTTCAGACGTCCAGCAGTTCCTCGCTGGCAAATTCGGCCTTGTCCGAGATGAACGCGAAGCGCGCCTCGGCCTTGGTGCCCATCAGCCGCTCTACCGAATCCGCCGTGGTGTCGCGGTCGTCGGCGAGCAGCACCACCTTGAGCAGCGTCCGCTTGCGCGGATCCATGGTGGTTTCCTTGAGCTGCGCCGGCATCATCTCGCCGAGGCCTTTGAAGCGGTTCACCTCGACCTTGGCGTTGGCGTTGAACGCGCTCTTGATCAGCTCTTCCTTGTGCTTGTCGTCGCGCGCGTAGACCGACTTCTGGCCGTGGGTCAGCTTGTAAAGCGGCGGCACGGCGAGGAAGAGGTGGCCTTCGTCGATCAGCTTCGGCATCTGCCGGTAGAAGAAGGTAATCAGCAGCGAGGCGATGTGCGCGCCGTCGACGTCGGCGTCGGTCATGATGATGATGCGCTGATAGCGCAGATCCTCTTCGCGATAGTGCAGGAGCTGGCCGCAGCCGATCGCCTGCACGAGGTCGGAGAGTTGGGCGTTGGCTGTCAGCTTGTCCTTGCCGGCGGAGGCGACGTTGAGGATCTTGCCGCGCAGCGGCAGCACGGCCTGGGTCTTGCGGTCGCGCGCCTGCTTGGCGCTGCCGCCTGCCGAGTCGCCCTCGACGATGAAGAGCTCGGAGCCTTCGGTGCCGGCATCGGTGCAGTCGGCGAGCTTGCCGGGCAGGCGCAGCTTCTTTCCGGCAGTTTTCCGCGCGGTCTCTTTCTCTTGCCGCCGCCGCAGCCGCTCCTCGGCGCGGTCGATCACGAAGTCGAGCAGCCGGTTGGCCATGTTCGGATTGCCCGAGAGCCAATGGTCGAACGGATCCTTCATCGCCTGTTCGACGATGCGCTGCGCTTCGGCGGTGGCGAGGCGATCCTTGGTCTGGCCCTGGAATTCGGGCTCGCGCACGAACACGGACAGCATCACGGCTGCGCCCACCATCACGTCTTCCGACGTGATGGACGAGGCACGCTTGCCCTGACCGACGCGCTCGGCGTGATCCTTCAGGCCGCGCAGCAGCGCGCTGCGCAAGCCGGATTCGTGCGTACCGCCATCGGGCGTCGGCACGGTGTTGGTGTAGGAGGACAGGAATCCGTCGGCATCCGCGGTCCAGGCGACGGCCCATTCGCAGGCGCCATGCGCGCCGTTGCGGCCCGATTTGCCGGAGAAGATGTCGGGATGCACCAGCGTGTCGGCGTGGATCGCAGCGGCGAGGTAATCCTTGAGGCCGCCGGGGAAATGGAAGGTCGCTTCCGCCGGCACATCCTCGACGCCCTTCAAGAGCTCGGGCGCGCAATTCCAGCGGATCTCGACGCCACCGAACAAATAGGCCTTCGAGCGCGTCATCTTGAACAGGCGCTGCGGCTTGAACGCGGCCTTGGCGCCGAAGATGTCGGTGTCGGGCTTGAAGCGCACGCGCGTGCCGCGGCGGTTGTTGACCTTGCCGAGATCCTCGAGCTTGCCCTTCGGGTGCCCGCGCTCGAACGTCATGCGGTAGAGTTTCTGGCTGCGTGCGACCTCGACCTCGAGCAGCGAGGAGAGGGCGTTCACCACGGAGATGCCGACACCGTGCAGACCGCCGGAGGTCTCGTAGACCTTGGAGTCGAACTTGCCGCCCGAATGCAGCGTGCACATGATGACTTCGAGCGCCGACTTCTTCGGAAACTTCGGATGCGGATCGATCGGGATGCCGCGGCCGTTGTCGGTGACGGTCAGGAACCCATCGGCGCTGAGCTCGACTCCGATGAAAGTCGCGTGCCCGGCCAGCGCCTCGTCCATCGAGTTGTCGATGACTTCGGCGAAGAGGTGATGCAGCGCCTTCTCGTCGGTGCCGCCGATATACATGCCGGGCCGGCGCCGTACCGGTTCCAGGCCTTCGAGCACCTCGATATCGGCCGCGGTGTAGTCGGCTTCGCCGCCGCTTCCACGCGACGCCGTCTTGGCGGCCGCGCGGGACTTCGGCTCATCGCCGCCGAAAAAATCGTCTTTTGCTTTTGGCTTCAACTGCTTGGACATATATCTTGATGTTTTTTGAGGGCCGCATCAGCGGCGAATCGGTTAGGCCGACTATGCCACGGCTGACCTGTAAAGGTCACCGCAGGTCGGCCGGGCGGATGTGGGTGGGAGCCAATCCCGGCGATTTTACGCCGCAGGCTCGCCAATTCCCGGCAATTTGACGCCTTGGGCCGGTCCGGGCCGGGTTTTGTGACTTGATGTCACACAAGTCCTTGGCTTACCAGTCTTTTTATCTGACAGGGACCGTGACGGGGCGGGAAGGCGATCTGGAATGGAGCAGTACGCGCACGCACTCGCCGACTTTGTGCGTGCTCACCAGATTTGGGCGGCCCCGATCGTGTTCCTGCTGGCCTTCGGGGAGTCGCTCGCCTTCATCTCGCTGCTGGTCCCGGCCTGGGGCGCGCTGGTGGCGATCGGCGCTTTGATCGGGGCGAGCGGCATCAGCTTCTACCCTGTGTGGATCGCCGGCGGCATCGGTGCGGCGCTGGGCGACTGGGTCTCCTACTGGTTCGGCTACCGCTACAAGGAGCAGGTCGCCCAGATGTGGCCGCTCTCGCGCTATCCGGAACTGCTGCCCAGGGGCGAGGCCTTCGTGCGCAGCTGGGGGATTCCCAGCATCTTCATTGGCCGCTTTTTCGGCCCCTTGCGCGCCTCGGTGCCGCTTGCTGCCGGCATTTTCGAGATGCCGTACTGGAGCTTTCAGGCCGCCAATTTCGTCTCGGCGCTGGTCTGGTCGGCGGCGCTGCTCCTGTTCGGCGACGTCATCGCGCAGGTCATGGAATGGATCTGGCGCGCGATCTGACCGGGCAGCGATGGCCGCCCGGTCAGCGCGTACCGCAAAGCCTAAAGCGAGGCGTTCCAGATCGACGGGATCCAGCGATAGCCCGAACCGTCCTTTTCCTTCTCGACGCGGACGAGCCCCGGGAAGGCGGCGTGGAAAGCCTGGATCGGCATCTTCTCGGCGATCGCCATGTCGTACAGCTTGCGCCGTGTCTCTTGCGCCAGCGGCTTGTCGACATCGGATGCGATGTTCCATTCGGGGTGCTTGACGAATAGAAACGCCGCGCCTGCGGTGATGTCGACCTGCACCAGAACCTTCTCCGTGCCGGAGGCGACGACGAAGGAGTTGTGCCCCGGTGTGTGGCCCGGGCTTGCCACCGAGGTGATGCCGGGCGCGACTTCCTTGCCGGATTCGTATTGCGTGACCTTGCGGCCGAGCGCGTCGAACACGCGGCGGATGTTCTTGAAGTTGCTCTCGAGGATCGGATTGCCGGTCCCCTTGCTCATCTCTCCGTCGTCCATCCAGAACTTCCACTCCACCGCCGGCACCATGATCTCGGCGTTAGGGAAGGCCGGCTTGTTCTCGGCCGCGAGCAGGCCGTTGATGTGGTCGCCGTGGAAGTGGGAGATGATGACGGTGTCGACCGCGGAACGGTCGATGTTGGCGGCTGCGAGGTTGTTGTGGAACTGGCCGACCTTGCCCTTCGTCTGCGTGAACTGGTCGGGTCCGAGACCGGTGTCGATCACGACAAGCTTCGGACCGGTGTTGACGACCACGGGATTGAAGGTGTGGGTGACCTTGTCGGTCGGCAGATGGTTCTCGGCGAAGATCTTGTTGATGTCGTCCTTCGATGCACCGGCTGCGTAATTGTCAGTCAAGTTGACGGTCGCGACGCCGTCGCAGACCACCGTGATCTGGTGGGTGCCGACATTGTAGCGATAGAAACTCGCATTCTGGGTCGCGGCCGGAGGCGCGGCGGCGCTCGCGGGCGAGGTCTTCACGAACGGCAGGAGCGCCGAGGCGGCGGCACCGGCCAGCGTTGCGCGACGGGTGATCTCGGTCATGTCGATGTCCTAAGGCTGTGTTGCGAAAGGCACGAGATCCGGCGAGGTTGTGGCGCGCCGGTCTTTCTCGGAAACCCCCATGCTTAAGGGAAATTCCGCTGCAGCCCCATGACATCAGTGCGGCATCCTGCCGTCATGAGGTGCGGCATCCTGCCCGCGACCGCCCCGGATTTGGACTTGACCCTGGAACCCTGTGGCCTTATAGCCGCGCGCCATGATCAACGCCGCGACCATCCTGTTCGCCCGTCGCCGCCGCCGCTCCTTAGCGGTTTGGGCGGTCGATCGCGTTTGAGATCATCGTCTTTGCCGCTGGATCCGATCCGCGGCATTCTCTCTCCTGTCAGCGCGATCTGATCCGGCGGCCCCCCAAGGAGGCCCAGCAGGAGACCACGATGTACACGCCACCCTTTTTCAAGCAGGACCGCGCCGCGAGCCTGAAATTCGCAGAAGAGCGCGGCTTCGGCACGATGTGCGCCTTCGATGGCCACAAGCCGGTCGCTTCCCCGCTGCCGTTCTATCTGACTTACGCTGCCGACGGCACGCCGCAGGCCGCCTTTCATGTCGCCCGTCACAATCCGCTGCTAAAGCAGGCGGATGGCTCGGCGTCCTGGCTGCTCGCGGTCAACGGGCCCGATGCCTATGTATCGCCCGACTGGTACGTCTCGCCGGATCAGGTGCCGACCTGGCTCTACCAGTCGGTGCATCTGAGCGGGCCGGTGCGGCTCCTGTCGGACGGCGAGCTGGCGGTGCAGATCGACACGCTCAGCGACAAGTTCGAGAACTGGTTGCTGCCGAAAAAGCCGTGGACGTCCGACAAGATGACGGCAGGCCGGCTGGAAGCGATGAAGAAGGGAATCGTGGGTCTGGTCATGACGGTTGAAGAGGTCGAGGGCAGCTTCAAGCTCAACCAGCACAAGTCCGACGCCGACTATACGGCGATCGCCAACGCGCTCGGTGCGCAACCCGCTGCCGACGCCAGAGAGATTGCACAACTGATGCAGGACGTGAGGCCGGAAGCCTTCGCGAACGAAACCAATTTGCTTGAAAGGAGCGTGCCATGAGCCTCGCCGAGACCACGAAAGCCCCGACCACCGGCGCTGCGAAAAAGCCGGCCACCGTCTTCGTCGACGGCGGCTCCGGCACCACCGGCCTCGGCATCAACGAACGGCTGAAGCTTCAGGACGACGTGGTCGTGAAGACGATCGCCGACGACAAGCGCAAGGACCCCGCGGCCAAGAAGGCGCTGATGGAGGAGGTTGATCTCGTCATCCTCTGCCTGCCCGACGATGCCGCGAAGGAAACGGTCGCACTGGTCGACAGCATGGGCGCTGCGGGCCCGAAGGTGCTGGACGCCTCGACCGCCTACCGGGTCGCGCCCGACTGGGCCTATGGCTTTGCGGAGCTGACGCCGGACCAGGCCGGCAAGATCAAGGCCGCCAGGAAGGTCTCCAATCCCGGCTGCTATCCGACCGGCGCGATCGCGCTGCTGCGGCCGATCGTCGATGCCGGTCTGTTGCCTCCCGACCATCCCGTCACCGTCAACGCGGTGAGCGGCTATTCCGGAGGCGGCAAGTCGATGATCGCAAGCTTCGAAGACGGCAGCGCGCCGTCCTTCGAGCTCTACGGTCTCGGCTTCGAGCACAAGCATCTGCCTGAGATGCAGCTCTATTCGAACCTGACGCGGCGGCCGATCTTCATTCCCTCGGTCGCAAACTACCGGCAGGGAATGCTGGTGTCGGTGCCGCTCCAGCTCGACACGTTGCCGGGCAAGCCCGGCGGTGCCGACCTCCAGGCCGCGCTCGCAAAGCGCTATGCCGGTTCGAAGTACGTCTCGGTGATGCCGCTCCAGAACGAGGCGACCAAGGGCGGCAAGCTCGAGCCGGAGGCGCTCAACGAGACCAACATGCTCGAGCTCTACGTCTTCGCCAGCGACAAGTATCACCAGGCGGTGCTGGTCGCCCGGCTCGACAATCTCGGCAAGGGCGCCTCGGGTGCGGCCGTGCAGAACATGCGGCTGATGCTGGGCTTGCCGGAGGAGTAGGGAGCTTCCGCGACCCGCCATGGTCGGGCATGGCCGTCGGAATGACGGCGTCGCTTCCGTTCGCCTATGTCCCGGCCATCCACGCGTTACCGCGATCAGGAAAGAACGTGGATGCCCGGGACAGGCCCGGGCATTACGGCCGTGAGCGCGGTTTCAAAACACCTTGAAGATCGCCAGCGCCAGCACGGCCTGGGCGAGGAAGCCGACGGTGAAGGCCAGCGTGCGGAACACCGGGATGCCGAGCGCGTAGACGATCAGATGCGCGACGCGAGACCAGAAATAGACGGCGCAGGCGAGCACGGTCCATTTCGAGGAATAGTCGATCGCGTTCAGGATCAGCACCAGCGGCGCGAAGAGCACGAGGTTCTCGACGGCGTTGTCATGCGCGAACATCAGGCGGTTCGCCCACTCCGCCTGCGGCTTGTCGGTGCGCGAGGGATTGGCCATCGCGCCACTGAGACCTCGAACCTGGCAGCGGTTGATGGTGTAGGGAATCCAGAGGATTCCGGTCAGGATCACCGTCAGTGTCAGCCAGAACAATTCGCGCGTCATAACCCGGTCCCCCTCTGTCGTCGCTGTGTTGAACGCGAGATTATACAAGCGCGCAGGATTGCGCCATGCGCAAAGAAATCCCGCTAGGCGCGAACCCTGACATAGCTGCCGGGCGCGTCCTCGATCGGGGGCAGGGCCTCGCTGCCGACCACGCGCGCCGGGACTTCCTCGGGATCGAGCCCGCCCAGCCATTCGCGCCAGTCCGGCCACCACGAGCCCTTGTGCTCCACCGCGCCCTTCATCCACTCGGCGACGCTGACGTCCTTGACGTTGTCGTTGGTCCAGTACTGGTACTTGTTCGAGGCGGGCGGGTTGACCACGCCGGCGATGTGGCCGGAGCCGGACAGCACATATTTCACCGGGCCGCCGAAGAACTGCGAGCCGTACAGCACCGATTCCGCCGGCGCGATGTGGTCCTCGCGGGCGGCGAGGTTGTAGACGGGCACCTTGACCTTGGAGAGGTCGAGCAGCGTGTTGTCGAGCACCATGGTGCCGGTGGAGAGCCGGTTCTCCAGGTAGCAGTTGCGCAGGTAATAGGAATGGTTCGACGCGGTCATGCGCGTCGCATCCGAATTCCAGTGCAAGAGGTCGAACGCGCTCGGTTGCTGGCCCTTCAGATAGTTGCTGACGACATAGGACCAGATCAGATCGTTGGAGCGCAGCATGTTGAAGGCCATCGCCATTTTCGAGCCTTCGAGCACGCCGGCGGCCTTCATGTCCTGCTCGAGGGCGGCGATCTGGTCCTCGTCGACGAACACCAGGAGATCGCCGGCATGGGTGAAGTCGACCTGCGCCGCGAAGAACGTCGCCGACGCGACGCGCTGGCGGCGCTTCTCGGCAAGCCAGGCCAGCGTGGTCGCGAGCATGGTGCCGCCGACGCAATAGCCGGCGGTGTGCACCTTCATCTCGCCGGTGACCTTCTCGATCACGTCCATTGCCGTGAGCGGGCCCTCCTTCATGTAGTCTTCCCAGCTCTTGGCTCCGAGCCGCTTGTCGGGATTGACCCATGAGATCACGAACACGGTGATGCCCTGGTCGACGCACCACTTGATGTAGGACTTCTCTGGCTTGAGATCGAGAATGTAGAACTTGTTGATCCAGGGCGGCACGATCAGGAGCGGCGTGCGCAGCACGTTCTCCGTGGTCGGCGAATACTGGATGAGCTGCATCATCTCGTTCTGGTAGATCACCTTGCCCGGCGTCGTCGCCATGTTGACGCCGACGACGAGATTGTCCGGATTGGACTGGCGGATCTTCAGCATGCCCTTGCCGGCGGCGATGTCCTCGGCCAGCATCTTCAGTCCGCGCGCGAGGTTCTCGCCGCTGCTCGCCACCGTCTCGCGCAGCACTTCCGGATTGGTCAGCACGAAGTTGGACGGCGAGATCGCGTTGGTGACCTGCTGGACGTAGAACTCGGCCTTGCGGCGGGTCTGCGGATCGAGCCCGTCGGCATCGCGGACCAGCTCCTGCGCCCATTTGGTCGTGAGCAGATAGAGCTGCATCATGAAATCGAAGAACTGGTTCGACTTCCATTCCGGATCGGCAAAGCGCTTGTCGCGCGGCGAGGGTGCGATCGCGGGCGGGGCGTCCTGGCCGGCCATGCGGCGCGCCGCCGAGCCCCAGAGGTCGAGATAGTCCTTGGCGAGCTTGGTCTGCAGATCCGACGCGCGGGACGTATCCGACAGCCAGTATTCGGCGACCGACGTGAAGGTCTTGACCACTTCCGTAAGCTCGGCCGGCGGGCGATCCTGCACCTCGCCGCTCTCGCGTGGCTTCAGATACGCGGCGAGCGCCTTGCCGCCGCTCTCCATCGCCTGCGCGACATTCATCGCGAAGGCTTCCGCGTCGAACTTCGTCTCGGATCTGGGTGTGTCGGTCGTGGCGGTACTCATGAGCAGAACAGTAACAATTCATTCCGTATTCGTCACCGCGAAGCTCGCATGTTTGGCGTTAAACACTCTCGAAGATGTGCTGCAGTGCGACAAATTTTCTTGGTTCCGTCACAATCGAGCCGCACCACTCGGCTTGGTGGTCTTGGGCTATTTTCTCGCTCACACCATTTGGGCAGCAATGGTTTGAGCTTGGGCGCGGACTTGGGTAAGGGTTGCCCGGGGCCGTGCTTTGGGACGAGTAGGGGATTTCCCAAGTGTTGGCGATGAGGGACCTGCAAAAGTCGCTGCTGATCTGCGGCGCGCTGCTGAGTGCGGCGTTCGCGCTCGGTGGCTGTTCGAGTCAGCTCGCGGATATGACGCCCGCGGACGCGCAGGTGCATCCCAGGGAGCCCGGCAGCTACCTGCCGGTGCACGACCTCCCGCCGGATCGCGATCAAGCGGTCATCCCGCCGGACCAGCGCGCCAAGATCGAGGCCGAGCTCGCCGCCGCGCGCGATCGCCAGGCGGTCGCCGCCAAAGACGCGAAATGAGGCGGTGCAAGGTAATCGCTGGCGCCCCCGTCTTGCCGTGCTAAAAGACCAAAGTTCAGCCGAGAGTCAGGGCGAAGGCGTTCAGCCCCAGTCGCCGAAAATCGCTCCAAGTATTTGATTTTGAGCGATTTTCGCGCAAAGGGGCGGTTGCTTTTTCGATTGGCATGATCGCCTTTCGATTCTGTTCTGACCGGTTGCCCGGAGCCCAGAGAGCCATGGACGAGTTTTACCGCATCCGCCGCCTTCCGCCTTACGTGTTCGAGCAGGTCAACCGGGCCAAGGCGGCCGCGCGGAATGCCGGCGCCGATATCATCGACCTCGGCATGGGCAATCCGGACCTGCCGGCGCCCGCGCATGTGCTGGAGAAGCTGAAGGAGACGCTGGGCAAGCCGCGCACCGACCGCTACTCGGCCTCCCGCGGCATCCCCGGGCTGCGCCGGGCCCAGGCCGCTTATTACGCCCGCCGCTTCGGCGTGAAGCTCAACCCCGACACCCAGATCGTCGCGACACTCGGTTCGAAGGAGGGCTTTGCCAATGTGGCGCAGGCGATCACCGCGCCCGGCGACGTCATCCTCTGCCCGAACCCGAGCTACCCGATTCACGCCTTCGGCTTCTTGATGGCGGGCGGCGTGATCCGCTCGGTACCCTCCGAGCCGACGCCGCAATTCTTCGAGGCGGTGGAGCGGGCGATCGTGCATTCGATCCCGAAGCCGCTCGCGCTCGTCGTCTGCTACCCGTCGAACCCGACCGCCTATGTCGCGAGCCTCGACTTCTACAAGGACCTCGTCGCGTTCGCGAAGAAGCACGAGATCCTGATCCTGTCCGATCTCGCCTATGCGGAAGTCTATTTCGACGAGAACAACCCGCCGCCCTCGGTGCTCCAGGTGCCCGGCGCGATCGACGTCACCGTCGAGTTCACCTCGATGTCGAAGACCTATTCGATGGCCGGCTGGCGCATGGGCTTTGCGGTCGGCAATGACCGCGTGATCGCAGCACTTGCCCGCGTCAAATCCTACCTCGACTACGGCGCCTTCACGCCGGTGCAGGTCGCCGCGACCGCCGCGCTGAACGGCCCCGACGATTGCATCAAGGAGATGCGCGACACCTACCGCAAGCGCCGCGACGCGCTGGTGGAGTCGTTCGGCCGTGCCGGCTGGGAGATCCCGCCGCCGGAAGCCTCGATGTTCGCCTGGGTGCCGCTGCCGGAGGCCTTCCGCAGCGTCGGCAGCATGCAGTTCGCAACCCTGATGGTGGAGAAGTCAGGCGTCGCGGTCTCGCCCGGCGTCGGCTTTGGCGAGCATGGTGAAGGATATGTCCGCATCGCCATGGTGGAAAACGAGCAGCGGATCAGGCAGGCCGCGCGCGGCGTGCGCCGCTTCCTTGAAAGCGGCATCGAAACGTTGCACAACGTCGTTCCGCTCGCCAATCGGCGTTAAGTTTCTCTTCGGCAGGTTTTCTAAAGTATCATGGTTGCACCCCTGAAAGTGGGCATAGCGGGGCTCGGCACCGTGGGCGCCGAAGTTGTCCGTTTGATCGAGACCCAGGCCCGCGTGCTCGCGGGCCGCAGCGGCCGCGGCATTCGCGTCGTCGCCGTCACCGCGCGCTCGAAGGTGAAGAAGCGTGGCGTCGATCTGCGCGGCATCGAATGGGCCAGGGATCCCATGGCACTGGCCACGCATCCCGGCATCGACTGTTTCGTCGAACTGATGGGCGGCGCCGGCGATCCCGCTCTCTCTGCGGTCGACGCTGCACTGAATGCGGGCAAGTCGGTCGTCACCGCCAACAAGGCGCTGCTCGCCAAGCACGGCCTGAAGCTTGCCAAGGCCGCTGAAAAGCACGGCGGCGCGCTGAATTACGAGGCAGCGGTCGGCGCTGCGATCCCTGTCATCAAGACGTTACGCGAGGGTCTTGCCGGAACCGGCATCAATCGCGTCTACGGTATCCTCAATGGCACCTGCAATTACATCCTGACCCGGATGGAGCAGGAGGGGCTGTCCTTCGCCGAATGCCTCAAGGATGCGCAGCGGCTCGGCTATGCCGAGGCCAATCCGTCCTTCGACGTCGATGGCCATGACACCGCGCAAAAACTTGCCATCCTCGCCAGCCTCGCTTTCGGCACGAAAGTTGCTCAAAGCGCTGTGTATGTCGAAGGTATCTCATCCATCGCGCCGGAAGATCTGCGCGCGGCCGACGATCTCGGTTACCGGCTCAAGCTGCTCGGCGTCGCAGTTCGCACCGCCAAGGGCATCGAGCAGCGCGTGCACCCGACCATGGTTCCAAAGTCCTCCTCGATCGCGCAGGTGATGGGTGTCACCAATGCGGTCACGGTCGATGGCGAGGGCATTCCTCCGATCACGCTGGTCGGCCCCGGCGCCGGCGGTGCTGCGACCGCCTCCGCCGTGGTCGCCGACATCGCCGACGTTGCGCGCGGCATCCGCGCCAATCCGTTCGGCCGGCCGATATCGCATCTGCGCGACACCAGGAAAGCGCCGATGGAGCGCCACGAGGGCGGCTACTACATCCGCCTCCTGGCGCGCGATTTCCCGGGCACAGCGGCCGCGATCGCGACCCGGCTCGCGGAGCAGAAGATTTCGATCGAGTCGATCGTGCAGCGTCATCCCAATGGCGGCGCTGCGCCGACCGATGGCAAGGCGGTGCCCGTGCCCGTCATCCTGATCACCTATGCGACCCATGAGGACGCCGTGCGCCGCGCGCTCGCTGCCGTGCAGAAGGACAAGGTGATCAGCGGTCGGCCGCAGGTGATCCGGATCGAGAAGAACTGAGGCGGTTGTTCGTTCGAACGAACACCGGGCGTTGTGAGTTGATGCGGACGGAGATTTCCGTCCAGAACTGTTTCGAAGGAGTTAGCCGATGTCGACCCATATTTCAGTCCCGCCGCACGCGTTGCTCGAGCGCATTCTCACGCTGGAGATCGTGCGCGTGACGGAGCGGGCGGCGGTGTCGTCCGCGCGGCTGCGCGGACACGGCAATGAGAAGGCGGCCGACCAGGCCGCGGTGGACGCCATGCGGCGCGAGCTCAACAAGCTGCCGATCCAGGGCACCATCGTGATCGGCGAGGGCGAGCGCGACGAGGCGCCGATGCTCTATATCGGCGAGCAGGTCGGCCTGAAGGCCGGCCCCGAGGTCGACATCGCGGTGGATCCGCTCGAAGGCACCACGCTGTGCGCCAAGAACATGCCGGGTTCGATCGCCACCATGGCGATGGCCGACGGCGGCACGCTGCTGCACGCTCCTGACGTCTACATGGAGAAGCTCGCGATCGGTCCCGGCTACGACAAGGGTGTTGTCGAAATTGATGCATCGCCCGCCGACAACGTCCTCCGCCTCGCCAAGGCCAAGGGTGTCAAGCCTGACGGCATCACCGTTCTCGTGCTCGACCGTCCGCGCCATGCCGGCATCATCGAGAGCGTGCGCTCGACCGGCGCCGCCGTGCGCCTCATCACCGACGGCGACGTGGCCGGCGTGATCCACTGCGCCGACCCCGATAACACCGGCGTCGACATGTATCTCGGCACCGGCGGCGCGCCGGAAGGCGTGCTCGCGGCCGTCGCGCTGCGCTGCATCGGTGGCCAGATGCAGTGCCGCCTCATCCTCGATTCCGACGAGAAGCGCGAGCGCGCGGCGAAGATGGGCGTGAACGATCCCAAGATGATCTACGGCATCGAGGACATGGCGCGCGGCGACTGCCTGTTCGCCGCCACCGGTGTCACCACGGGCTCGCTGCTCTCGGGCGTGAAGTTCCGCAAGGACGGCGTCATCGAGACCGAGACGGTCGTGATGCGGTCCGTTACCGGCACCGTGCGCTACATCAAGGCCGAGCACCGCGAACTGGCGAAGTTCCACCTGGACTGATGTTCTCTGTCATTCCGGGGCGACGGGACCGCGCGAGGCGCGGCCCGGAGAACCCGGAATCTCGCGCCACAACTTCTGGATTCCGGGGGCGCGACGTCGTCGCGCCCCGGAATGACAACAAGAACAACCAGGGAAGCGCACATGTCCGATCTCTCCGCCGTCAAAGCCCTCGTCTTCGACGTGTTCGGCACGGTCGTCGACTGGCGCACCAGCCTGATCACCGACTTCATGTGGTGGGCAAGGGGCCGCGGGATCAGCGCCGACTGGACCGCCTTGGTCGACGGCTGGCGCGGCATGTACATGGCCTCGATGGACGACGTGCGCAAACATCCCGAGCGCGGCTACGTCATGCTCGATGATCTGCACCGCCGCTCGCTGGAGAAGCTGGTCGAGCAATTTTCGATCAAGGGCCTCACCGAAGCCGATCTCGATTACCTGACCAAGGGCTGGCATCGCCTCAATCCCTGGCCCGACAGCGTCGCCGGCCTGACCCGGCTGAAGACGAAGTTCGTCATCTCGCCGCTGTCGAACGGCAATGTCGCGCTGCTCACCAACATGGCGAAGTTCGCAGGTCTTCCTTGGGACCTGATCATGTCGGCCGAGCTGTTCGAGCACTACAAGCCCGATCCCGAAACCTATCTCGGCGCCGCGCGGCTCCTCTGCCTCAAGCCTGAAGAGGTGATGATGGTCGCCGCGCACAACGGCGATCTCGCGGCCGCGCAGAAGAACGGGCTGAAGACCGCGTTCGTGGCGCGACCGACGGAGTATGGGCCGCTTCAGAAGGTGGACTTCGAAGCGACCGGAAACTGGGATATTGTCGCCAGGGATTTTGGCGGCGTCGCCGACAGGCTGGGGTGCTAGACGCGGCCCGAACTTGTTTGGGTAACCGGATGGACCGACCCACGGGCATTGCCGCCGCTGATGCGATCAGCACGTATATTCTGGCGAAGGATGGCAACCGTCCTCAATTGATGACGCGAGCCTTCGTGGCGGACTGCGAGCTCGAAATGGTCGTCAAGACCGACGCCATTTCGTTTCCGAGTTCGGCCAACGGGCTTGAGCAGGTGACCCAGGTCCTGATCACCGGCTTCGGCGAGCAGTACGAGAATGTGCGCACATTTTGCCTGTCGCGTCCCGGCGCAGATCACTTGCCGCATTTCCGTTGCGATTGGCTGGTCGGGATGTCGGCGCGGCAGGGCGGCACCGTTCGCGTCGGCTGTGGGCATTACGGCTGGCATTTTGCCGGCGCCGATGATGGGCGCGTGAAGAAGCTCGTGATCGATATCGAGGTCATGTGCGTGCTTCCCGCCGGGGACGCCAAGCCGATCATGCGCTGGCTTGCCGCTTTGCCATATCCATGGTGCTCGGCTGTCCAGGCCAGCGCGGCTGTGCCGGATATCGATGCGCTACGGCCAATCGCGCGTTTCCTCGGCGGCCGGAACTGATCGGCGCGACCAATCCTCTCGGGACGACGAGTGACGAACACTCACCTCCGGCCGGCGGCGAGGGCTGCCGCTCGACGCGAGGGGCATACATGCGGTCTAGAGCGGCTCGCCAACATTGCACCGAGAGCAATGTTCTTATTGTACCGAGTTTTATATCGGATCATATTGCGGGCAATGAGCAAATTGCACCGGGGACGCCCGATGCCAACGGAGCGATGACAATGCCCCTGAGTTATTTCGATCTGTTTCTGGCGTTCCTCGGATTGACCTTTGGACTGCCCTCGGTGCTGCCCGGCCTGTTTTTTCAGAACAAGAACGATCGGCACCCGCCGTCGTAAACGGACCGATGGCGCTATCCGGACGGGCATGACGGACTCGCGCGCGACGGACTTGGAGCCGCGCAGATGGACCTGACGGTCACCACGCTCCTCATCGCCTTTGCCGGCGTGTTCCTGATCTGCTTCATGAAGGGCGCGTTCGGCGGCGGCTTCTCCATCGTCGGCATTCCGCTGTTGTCGTTCGTGATGGATCCGGTGACCGCCGGCGGGCTGCTCGCGCCATTGTTCATCGCGATGGACCTGTTCGCGCTGCGCTACTGGAAGCCCTCGACCTGGTCCAAGCCGGACCTCGTGCTGCTGTTGCCCGGGCTCGTGGCCGGCATTGCGCTCGGCTATCTCCTGTTTCGCGTGCTGGACCATCGCGCCGTGGCGATCGTGATGGCGGTCGTCACGCTGGGCTTCGTCGGCCTGTGGCTCGCGAGCGATCCGAAGGTGATCATTCGTCCGCGTTCGGCGCCGAAGGCGGTCGCGGCCGGTCTCGCCTCGGGCGTCACGACCATGGTCGCGCATTCCGGCGGGCCGCCACTGGCGATGTATCTGCTGCCGCTCGGCCTCAGCAAGGACGTCTATGCGGGAACGACCAGCCTGTTCTTCACCGTCGGCAATGCGACCAAGGCTGTGCCGTGGCTGCTGCTCGTGCGGCCGACCGGCAATGTCTGGTTCGTGATGGCCGCGTGCTTCCTTGCCATTCCCACCGGCGTCTGGCTTGGTTGGCGGCTGCACGGAAAGCTGGATCAGCAACAGATCTACCGGGCCTGTTACGGATTGCTGGTCGTTACGGCGCTGAAGCTCCTGTGGGATGGTGTTTCCGGCTATCTCGCGTGATCTTCGGTCGCACAGAACATGGCGATCGCCAGATCGATCCGCTTGTCCAGCGCCCGGCGGTTGAGCCTGAATCCGTCGTCGGTCAGCAGCCTGAAATGATCGTGGCTGAACACCATGCCGAGCAGCATTTCGGCCACGAGACGCAGCGGCAGGCCTTCGAGGCGTGGCTCCAGGCGTACCGTCTTGAGCAGTTCGACGAGATCATCCAGGCCTGTCTCCATGATGACCTCGCCGAACATGCGGCCGAGGTCCGGCGAGGCCTGGCGTTCGCCGATGATCAGGCGATGCAGAGCGATCTCGCCTGGCGCGAGCGCCACGTCCGCAATTCTTCGGAGTGCCGTCCGAAGCTGCGTCGTTGGCGGTCCTGCCAGCGGCGGATTTGCGAAGTGCGCTTCGGGCAGGCTGCGCAGCAGCATGGCGCGGAATAGCTCGGTCTTGCTCTCGAACAATTTGTAGAGCGTCTTCTTCGACATCCCGGCAGCGCCGGCGATGTCGTCCATCGTCGTGGCCGCAAAACCCTTGCTGGTGAAGGTGTCTTTCGCCGCCGCCAGCAGGTGCGCCATGCGCGCGTCCGGAGCGGGAAGATCGACGCTCCGTTCCTGGGGGCGATTGCCGCCGGTGCGCGTGCGATTCTCCGATGTTTTCGCCATGCACGACCTGCCGCCGATGTTGAGCCGCTTCACGACTGCTTGAACGCAAATGTGAGGGGAGCCTAGCACTTGACTTCGGGAATGGAAACTACCAAGTTTCCATATGGAAACCGAAGAGTTTCCAAGCGTTTCTGTTGCCGTGATCTCGCCTTGATCCGCAACCCCATCACATGGATCGTCATCATGCGTCCCCCGATCGTCCGCGCTGTTCCCCTGGTTGCCTTGCTGCTGCTTGCGGCTTGCGGGGAACAAGGCCAGCAGCCGGCATCACGGCAAATGGCGCCGGAAGTCGGCGTCATGACGTTGAAGCCGCAGGAGGCGAAGGTCTCGACGGTCCTGCCGGGCCGCGTCGTCGCCTACCAGGTCTCGGAAGTCCGGCCGCAGGTCACCGGCATCCTGCTCAAGCGCGACTTCGTCGAAGGTGCCGAGGTCAAGGAGGGCGACCAGCTCTATGAGATCGATCCCGTCCAGTACAAGGCGGCGCTCGCCAGCGCCGAGGCGTCGGTGCAGCGCGCGGAGGCGACGGTCGTCAGCGTGCGCCTGAAGGCCCAACGCAAGACCCAGCTTCTCCAAACCAATGCAGCCAGCCAGCAGGACGTCGACGACGCGGTCGCCGCCTACAAGCAGGGCGAGGCCGATTTGAAGGCGGCAGAGGCCAACCGCGACACCGCCGCGATCTCGCTCGACCGCACCAGGGTCATTGCATCGATCTCGGGCCGGATCGGCAAGTCGACGATCACGCCCGGCGCGCTCGTCACCGCAAGCCAGGCGACCGCGATGACGACGATCCAGCAGCTCGACCCCGTCTATGTCGATCTCGACCAGTCGACCTCCGAGATGGAGCGCCTGCGCAGCCAGATCGCCAGCGGAGAGCTCAAGCGGCCGACCGATGGCGTGCAGGTGGAACTCCTGATGGAGAGCGGCAAAACCTACGGTCACAAGGGCAAGTATGGTTTCACCGATGCGAGCGTCAACGAGAGCACCGGCTCGGTCTCCTCGCGCGCGGTCTTCGCCAATCCCGAGCGCGCGCTGCTGCCGGGCATGTATGTGCGCGCCCGCGTCATCGCCGGTGTCGACCCGGCCGCGATCCTGGTGCCGCAGCGGGCGGTCTCGCGCAATCCGCTGGGGCAGGCGGTTGCGATGTTCGTCGACAAGGACGGCAAGGTCGAGCAGCGGACGCTCGATCTCGGCGAGGATGTCGACGGCAACTGGCTGGTGCGATCAGGCGCCAAAGCGGGCGATCGCCTGGTCGTCGAGGGCACGCAGAAGGCGCGCCCCGGCGCAGCCGTCAAGACCGTCGAAGTCGCGGTCGATCCGGCAACCGGCCTGACAGTGAACCCGACGCGGCAGGCCGATGCGCGGCCTGCCGCTGCCGCAACCGAGCAGTAACCGTCATGTCGCATTTCTTCATCAAGCGACCGATCTTCGCCTGGGTCATCGCCATCCTGATCATGCTGGGCGGCGTGCTCGCGATCATGCGCCTGCCGATCGCGCAGTATCCGCAGATCGCGCCGACCGTCGTCACGATCACGGCGACCTATCCCGGCGCAAACGCACAAACCGCAGAAAACTCGGTGACCAAGGTCATCGAGCAGAACATGACCGGCCTCGACTATCTCCAGTACATGTCGTCGTCGAGCACCTCGACCGGCGTCGTGCAAATCTCGCTGACCTTCACCAACGAGGCCAATGCCGACATCGCCCAGGTGCAGGTGCAGAACAAGCTCCAACTCGCCACCCCGCTGCTGCCGCAGGTCGTGCAGCAGCAGGGCATCAAGGTCGTGAAGTCGTCGGCGAGCTTCCTGATGGTGCTCGGGTTCGTCTCCGAGGATGGCCGGCTCGGCGCCAGCGACATCGCCGATTACGTTGCGTCCTCGGTCAATGATCCCATCAGCCGCGTCGCCGGCGTCGGCCAGGTGACGTTGTTCGGCGCCGAATACGCCATGCGCATCTGGCTCGATCCCGACAAGCTCACCAAATACAATCTGATGCCAGGCGACGTCATCGCGGCGATCCAGACCCAGAACACGCAGGTCACGGCCGGTCAGCTCGGCGGCCTGCCGGCGGTCGGCGGCCAGCAGCTCAATGCCACCGTCACCTCGCAGAGCCGTCTGCAAACGGTCGAGCAGTTCAAGGACATCATCCTGCGCACCGCGTCATCGGGCCAGACGGTGCGCATCGGCGACGTCGCGCGCGTCGAGCTCGGTTCGAAGTCCTACGATTCGACCGCGCGTTACAACGGCAAGCCCGCCGCCGGCATGGGCATCAGCCTCGCGACCGGCGCCAACGCGGTCGCAACCTCGGAAGCCGTGAAGGCGCGCATTGCCCAGCTCACGGCCACCATGCCGGAGGGGCTTCGCGTCATCTACCCCTACGACACGACGCCGTTCGTCAAGCTGTCGATCGAGAAAGTGATCCACACGCTGCTTGAGGCGATCGCTCTCGTCTTCGTCGTGATGTTCGTGTTCCTGCAAAGCTGGCGGGCCACCATTATTCCGACCATCGCGGTGCCGGTGGTGCTGCTGGGGACCTTCGGCATGCTTTCGCTCGCCGGCTATTCCATCAACACATTGACGATGTTCGCGATGGTGCTGGCGATCGGCCTCCTGGTCGACGATGCCATCGTCGTGGTCGAGAACGTCGAGCGCGTGATGGCCGAGGAGCATCTCGGCCCACGGGAGGCAACCGAGAAATCCATGCGCGAGATCACCGGCGCGCTGGTCGGGATCGGCGTCGTGCTCTCGGCCGTGTTCATCCCCATGGCGTTCTTCAGCGGCTCCGTCGGCATCATCTACCGGCAGTTCGCGCTCACTATCGTCACGGCGATGCTGCTCTCCGTGCTCGTGGCGCTGGTGCTGACACCGGCACTGTGCGTCACGATCCTGAAGCCGCCGAAGCTTCATGGCACGCAGCGCGGCTTCTTCGGCCTGTTCAACCGCGGCTTCGACCGCATGGCCGATGGCTACCAGCGCGCCGCCGGCGGTGCGGTCCGGCGCGTCGCCGGCGTCATGATCGCCTTCGTGGCGATCGTCGCCGGCATGGTCTTTCTGTTCCAGCGACTGCCGAGCTCATTCCTGCCCGAGGAGGACCAGGGCACGATCATGACCCTGATCCAGCTTCCGGTCGGCGCGACCTCGACGCGCACGCTCGACGTCATCAAGCAGGTCGAGCATCACTATCTCGACGACGAGAAGGACGCCGTGGAAGGCGTGTTCGCGGTCAGCGGCTTCAGCTTTGCGGGGCAGGGACAGAATGTTGGATTGGCCTTCGTCAGCCTGAAGCCGTTCGACGAGCGCAAGCATCCGGCGACCTCGGCGCAGGCCGTGGTCGGCCGCGCAATGGGTGCTTTCGCGAAGATCCGAGACGCCATGGTGTTTGCGGTGCTGCCGCCCTCGATTCCCGGCTTCGGCAACGCCGGTGGCTTCGACATTTATCTCCAGGACACCGGCGGCAACGGTCACGAGGCGCTGATTCAGGCCCGCAATCAGCTGCTCGGCCAACTCGCGGCAGACAAGCGTGTGGCGCAGGCGCGGCCGAACGGCCAGGATGACACGCCGCAATTCAATCTGGACGTCGATCAGGCGAAGGCTACGGCCCTCGGCGTGAACCTGAGCGACCTCAACACCACGCTGTCGGCGGCCTGGGGCGGCGCCTACGTCAACGACTTCATCGACCGCGGCCGCGTCAAGCAGGTCTATGTGCAGAGCGACGCGCCGTTCCGCATGGATACCAGCGACATCGGCCGCTGGTATGTCCGCAATGCCGCAGGCTCGATGGTGCCGTTCTCGGCGCTGGCCACCGATCGCTGGAGTTTTGGCTCGCCGCGCCTCGAGCGCTACAACGGCGTCGCCGCCGTCGAGCTTCAGGGACAGGCGGGGCCGGGCATCAGCTCAGGCGTCGCCATGCAGGCGGTGGAAGAGCAGATGGCGAAGCTGCCGAAGGGCTACGGCCACGAATGGACCGGATTGTCGTTCCAGGAGCGGCTCACGGGCAGCCAGACGTTGTACCTCTATGCGATCTCGCTCTTGATCGTCTTCCTCAGCCTTGCGGCGCTCTATGAGAGCTGGTCGGTTCCGTTCGCGGTGATGCTGACGGTGCCGATCGGCGTGGTCGGCGCGCTCCTCGGAGCGACGCTCTTCAGCCAGGCCAACGACGTTTATTTCCAGGTCGGCCTGCTCACCACGATCGGTCTCGCCTCGAAGAACGCGATCCTGATCGTCGAATTCGCGCTGGAGCAGATCGCTTCCGGCCGCAGCCTCGTGGACGCCACGCTGCACGCGGCGCGGCAACGTCTCCGCCCGATCCTGATGACGTCGCTCGCCTTCATCCTCGGCGTTCTGCCGCTGGCTGTGGCGACAGGGGCGGGCTCCGCCAGCCAGAACGCGGTCGGTATCGGGGTCGCCGGCGGCATGATCGCGGCGACCGTGCTGGGCATCTTCTTCGTCCCCGCGCTGTTCGTGCTGGTGAAGCGGATATTCCCCGGCGCCCGGACGGATGCTGCCGTGCCGAAGACGGCGACCTTCGCCGAGCCGGCGGAATAGGTCCATCGGCTGGTTTGACATCCTTCACGCGAGCGCCTTTCATATCGACAATTTCGATGTGAGGGGCGCCCGTGGACACCGAGCTCGCGCGTACATTTCTGACGGTGGTCGCGACCGGCAATTTCATCACGGCCGCCGAGCGCCTTCACGTCAGCCAGTCCACCGTCAGCACGCGGATCCACAGCCTCGAAGAGCTGCTCGGCTGCACGCTGTTCGTGCGCAACAAGGCCGGTGCCGCGCTGACCGCGGCCGGCCGCCAGTTCCAGCGTCACGCTTCGACGCTTGTTCGCACCGTCGAGCAGGCCCGGCACGACGTCGGCGTCCCCAAGGGATTTAGCGGGGCGCTCGTGGTCGGTGGCCGCATCGGCCTGTGGGAAGAGTTTCTTCTGCTCTGGGTGCCGCGCATGCAGGAGGTCAATCCGCAAATCTCCATCCGCGCCGAGAGCGCGCTCGAGCCGGAGTTGATGCAGGGGCTGGTCGAGGGCCGCATCGACATCGGCGTGATGTATACGCCGCAAAGCCGCCCCGGCCTCAAGGTCGATCTGCTGATCGAGGAGCAGCTCGTGCTGGTCTCGACCAACCCGAAGAGTGAGCCGGAGCCGCAGGATGGCTATGTCTATGTCGACTGGGGGCCGGAGTTCTACGCCCGCCACAGCGCCGTCTTTCCCAATTTTGCAGGGCCCGCGCTGTCAGCCAATATCGGCTGGCTCGGGCTTCAGCACGTTCTCGCCAACGGCGGCTCCGGCTACTTCGCGCACCGAATCGTCGAGCCGCTGCTGAAGGCGCGGCGGCTTCACCTGGTGGCCGAAGCACCAAAGTTCTCGATGCCGGCCTATGTCGTCTATTCGGTCGATCAACCCGACGACCACGTGCAGAGCGCGATCGCGCTCATGCGCGACCTCGCAGCCGAACAGAGCCGTCGCGTGCCGGAAACGCCGGCGCGCGCCGCGCGCAAGCGGCGCTGACGTCTACGCCCCCGAGGGATTGTTGCTTGCCGCGGCTGCGGCCGCGATTTCGCTGGCGCGGTGCACCGGCGCGATTGCCGCCATCGTTTGTGCCAGCCGATAGGTGACCCAGCGGAGCAGCAATTGGAAGAATGACGCTTCGCTCTGTGATGTCGTTATCATGATCGCTCCTGGTGTGCGTGAGGCGTCTGCAGGAAGCAGCCTTCGCGGGCAACCGGCGATGCCACGCTGCTCAAGCTACGCAGAAGAGCGATTTTGACAAACGAATAATATTGGTGGTTATAGTCGAATTGTTCGATATTACGAAAAGCAGAAATTGTTTGATGTGTGCTTGGCCATTGGCCCGGACGGCATGCGCCGCCCGGACCTGTGCTCGAAAAACTACAACGTCATCTGCATCGGTTCGGGATAGTAATGGAAGCCCTCACCGGCCTTGGCGACATGGCCGTAGCCCGGCCACGCGAAGTGATAGGACATCACCGGCGTCTTGTTGGCCGCAAGCATCGTGAGCAGTTTCACGCGCGACTCGGCCGCCTGTTTCGGGTCGGTGTCGTAGGAGAATTCCATCCGCGGCCGTTCCAGCAGCAGCACGGAATGGTGCGAGAGGTCGCCGAGGAAGGCAAAGGACTTGCCGGCCGACGAGACTAGGAAGATGGTGTGGCCCACGGTATGACCGGGGGCGGCGATCGCCTGTACGCCTGGCAAAAATTCCTGGCCGTCCTTGAAGAAGACGATGCGGTCGCGGACCGGCAGCAGATTCTTGCGGGCGTGAACCACGAAGTCCTTGGTGGCAGCGCTGCCAAGCTTGCCTTCGTCGGTCCAGAAGTCGAAATCGGTCTGGGAGATGTAGATCTGCGCGTTCGGAAACAGCGGCTTGCCGCCGTCGTCCACGATGCCCCCGATGTGGTCGATATGGGCGTGCGAGCAGACCACGGCATCGATGTCCGCCGGCTTGATGCCGGCCTCGGTCATGCTCTTCTGCTGCCGGCCGGTGGTGGCGCCGAACATCTTGGACGAGCCCATGCCGGTGTCGAACAGGATGAGCTTGTCGCCGGTGTTGACGATCGGCGAGTTCTGCTCGAGCACGACGTTGTCCGGCGACAGGAAATTGTCCGCCAGCATCTTCTTCACCTCTTCCTTGGCGACGCCGGTGAAGGTCCCGGAGGGATCACCGAGCGGCAGCGGTCCGTCGGACACGACGGTGACTTCTGCGTCGCCGAGAACGAAGCGGTGCCAGTAGGGGGTCTGGGTGCCGAGCTTGGGAGCGCGCGCCATCGCACTGCTGCCGAGCATCGCGCTGGCGCCAAGGCCAGCCCCCAATGCGAACAGGGACCGACGTGAGACATCGATTGTCATGCGTTTCCTCCGCCTTTGTCTTTTGTTTCGCGCTGTTCGCGCGCTATCGCAATGCAATCAATGATTGTGTCGCGATTGTGTCTCCTGATCGCGCGATGCGGCAGGACAGCACGAATCTTTATGTCACGAGGGCGTCCGCACGCCCAGGCGTTCGACGAAGCGCACGAGGTAACCATCCGGGTCCTGGACGAGGAATTCACGCTGTCCGCGCTCCTGGTCCCCAACGCGGTACCAGGCTTCATTCGGTTGTTCGTAGAGCGGCCATTTGGCCTCGCCAAGAGCCTTGAGCATCGGATCGATGCGATCGACGACCATCTGAAAATTGATGCCGCGTCCAAACGGGCGCTGCATCTCGGCGGTCTCCCAGCGTCCGTTCAATTCGCACAGCATCACTTGCAGATGCCCCCTGACGAGATACGCAAATCGTGCATCCGGGCGGTCATAGGCGACTTCGAAACCGAGCAGGTCCTTCCAGAACGACAGGCTGTCCTGGATATTCGAGACGCTGAGTTCGGGCACGAGATCGGCAAAGCCGCCTTGCGGCGCGCTTCCGGTGCTTTGGGAGGTTGCGCGAGCGCCGGGGTCTGAAAGCAGCGGTTGGGTCATTGCGGCCTGGCCTGATGCCGTGATCGGTCTGCGAGGCACTTATTGCAGCGAAATGGCGCGATGGCCAGAAGCGGAATGATCGAACCAATGTCTCACGCAATCCGCAGCGCGAGGTCGTTTCCTTCCGTCTCGGCAAAGCCCGCCTGCAAGACCTCTTCGCGCTTGTGGCGCAGATGCGCACGCAGGATGTGGGAGAGGCCGGCGCCATCGCGCCGCTGGAGCGCGTTCAGGATCGCCTCGTGCTCCTTCACGGCGAACGCCCAGCGCTGCGGTGTCATCGGCGTGACATAGCGCGCGCGCCGGATGCGCGCGGTCACGGAGGCGTAGAGCGCGACCAGTGCGGGGTTTCCGGCTGCGGTGACGATGGCCTCGTGGATGGCGCGATTGCCGCGGTAGTACTGGATCAGGTCGCCCTCGCGATGATGCCGCACCATGTCGGCATGCGCGGCGGCGATCGCGTCGATCTCGGCGTCGGTGATGCGTTCGCAGGCGAGCTCGCCGGCGAGCGCCTCGAGACCCTGGCAGACCTCGAACAGGTCGCGCACGTCCTTGTCGGTCAGTTTTGCCGCGCGCGAGCCGCGATGAGGCAAGAGCTGCACGAGGCCTTCGGCGGCGAGCACCTTGAGCGCTTCACGCAGCGGCGTGCGCGAGATCTGGAGCCGGTCGCACAGCTCGCGCTCGGGAATCCGTGCGCCCGGCGTGATTTCGCCGTCGAGCAGGATGGCGCGGATACGGCCGACGACTTCTTCGTGGAGCATGGTTCGGTCCATTTGCATTCAAAAATGAAGCTATATGCGAGAAATTACAAGTTCCAGCTTGAAAATCGATAATTTTGCATTCAAAAATGTAAAAAACAGAAGGACATGAGGAAATGGACCAGCAGGTGGAGGCGGAGGACCTCGTTTTCAAACGTCAGGACGGCATCGGGCAGATCACTTTCAACCGTCCGCAGGCCCGCAACGCCTTCACCTTCGCGATGTACGAGCGGCTGGCCGCGATTTGCGAAGACGCCAACGACGATCATTCGCTCAAGGTGCTGGTGCTGCGCGGGGCTGGCGACAAGGCCTTCGCCTCGGGCACCGACATCAACCAGTTCCGCGAATTCAACACACCGCAGGACGCCATCGACTACGAGAACCGGATCGATCGCGTGCTCACGACGCTCGAGCAGTGCCGCGTGCCCACGATCGCGGCGATCAACGGGTTCTGCACGGGCGGCGGCGCGGGTATTGCCGCGGCCTGCGACCTGCGCATCGGCACCAGAAGCGCCAGGATCGGATTTCCCATCGCCCGGACACTCGGCAATTGCCTGTCGATGTCCAATGTCAGCCGTCTCACCGCGCTCATCGGCGCTGCGCGCGTCAAGGATCTGATCTTCACCGCGCGTCTCATTGACGCCACGGAGGCAGCAAGCGTCGGGCTGCTCGGCGAGGTCGTCGAGGATCTCGCCGCGCTCGACCGGCGCACTGAGGAGGTCGCCCGGCTGCTGGCCGGTCACGCGCCGCTGACACTGACCGCGACCAAGCAGGCGGTCGCTCGTCTGCAAAAGCGGCTGACGCGGGACGAGGGCGAAGACCTCATCCTGATGTGCTACACGAGCCAGGATTTTCGCGAAGGGCTCGATGCTTTCCTCAACAAGCGCGCGCCGCAGTGGCGCGGCCAATAGGACGGGCCGATGCAAAGCGATCAATCGCAATCCAACTCCGGCCGTTCGGGGCCGCTTGCCGGCCTCAAGGTCATCGATCTCACCCATGTCATGGCAGGGCCGACCTGTACCCTGATGCTCGCCGACATGGGCGCCGACGTCATCAAGATCGAGAAATCGCCGAACGGCGACGACACCCGCCATTCGGTGCCGCCGAAGATCGGCGAGGAGGCGGCATCCTTCCTGATGATGAACCGCAACAAGCGCGGCATCGTGCTGGATCTAAAGACCGACGGCGGCAAGCAGGTGCTGCGGCGGTTGATCGCAACCGCTGACGTGCTGGTCGAGAACTTTGCGCCGGGCGCCATGGAGCGTCTCGGCTTCGGCTACGAGGAGCTGCACAAGCAGCATCCAACGCTGATTTATTGCTCGCTGTCGGGTTTTGGCCGCACCGGCCCCTACAAGCACCGCCGCGGTTTTGACCTCGTCGCCCAGGCCATGAGCGGCATCATGAGCTTTACCGGCGAACGCCCCGATGGGCCGCCGGTCAAATGCGGCCCGCCGCTGTCCGACATCACCGCCGGCCTGCTCGCGAGCATGGGTATCCTCGCCGCCTATACGCACCGCCTAAAGACCGGCGAGGGGCAATGGGTCGAGACGTCGCTCTATGAGGCGGCGCTGGTGCAGACCTACTGGCAGTCCACGATCGCGCTGGCCGCGGGCACGGCGCCGCGCGCGATGGGCTCGGCCCATCCGCTGAACGCGCCCTATCAGGCGTTCGAAGCCTCCGACGGCTGGCTCGTGGTCGGTGGTGCCAACAAGAAGCATTGGCTGTTGATGCTGGAAGCGCTCGGTGCGAGCGAACTCGCCGCCGATCCGCGCTTCGTCACCGGGGCCGACCGCATGGCGCATCTGAAGGAGCTCGAAGCGGTCCTGAGCGAGCGCTTCCGTACCCAGTCGCGGGCGCATTGGCTCGCGGCGCTGGACGAGAAGGGCGTGCCGTGCGGACCCGTGCACGACATGCTGGAGGCGCTGAGCGATCCGCAGACGCTGGCGCGCGAGATGGTCGTCGAGGTCGAGCACTCCACGCTCGGCCCCGTGAAGACGATCGGGCTTCCCGTCAAATTTTCGGAGACCCCAGGCAAAGTGCGCACCGGTGCGCCGGTCTACGGTGAGCATACGAGCGAGGTGCTGGCCGAGCACGGGTTCGACCAGAAGCAGATCGAAGCGCTCGAGAAAGAAGGCGCGATCGTTGCGGCCTCAGACAGATGCAAGGAACGCGTCGCCTGACCGGACGTCGTTACAAGAAATAAAACAGAAGAATGCTGGAGGAAATCATGGGTCGGACGTCAACATTTCTGCTTTCCGCAGCTGCGGCCGTGCTCGCTGGCGCGGTTCCGGCGCTTGGCGCCTGGCAGCCACAGAAACCGATCGAGTTTGTCGCGACGGCTGGGCCGGGCGGCGGGACCGACAATCTCGCGCGTGCCGTGCAGAACATCGTCACCAAGCACAAGCTGACCGAGCAGCCGATCGTCGTCGTCAACAAGGGCGGCGGCAGCGGCGCGGAAGGCTATGTCTACGGCAAGGCCTCGGCGGGCGATCCCTACAAGGTCATCTTCGGCACCTCGAACGCCTGGCAGCAGCCGCTCGTCTCCAAGGTTGCCTTCAACTACACCGATCTCACCCCGATCGCGGCGATGGCGCAGGACGAGTTCCTGCTCTGGGTCAAGCAGGACGCGCCCTACAAGACGGCGGGCGACTATCTGAAGGCGGCCGCATCCGGCGAATTCAAGATGGGCGGCGCGCAGTCGAAGGACACCGACGAGGTGCTGACCCGCATGATCGAGAAGGCCGGTCACGTCAAACTGACCTATATCCCCTTCAAGAGCGGCGCGGAGACCGCGGTGCAGCTCGCCGGCGGACATCTCGATTCCCACGTCAACAATCCCAGCGAAAGCCTCGGGCAATGGCGTGGTGGAACGCAACGCCCGCTTTGCGTTTTCAGCCCGAAGCGGCTGGCGCAGGGTGCCAAGGTCACGACGACCGAAGGCTGGGGCGACGTTCCGACCTGCGTGGAGCAGGGTCTCGACATCAAGCAATACGAGCAGCCGCGCACGGTGTGGCTGCCCGGCAAGGTCACGCCGGAGCAGGCCGCATTCTACGTCGACTTGATGAAGAAGGTGCAGGCGACGCCGGAATGGAAGGACTACATCGAGAAGACCTCCCAGGTCGACACGTTCCTGACCGGGGCCGAGTTCGACAAGTTCATCAAGGAGGACCTCGATCACGTCAAGCAGGTCGCGGGCGAACAGGGCTGGCTGGTGAAGTGAGGCGACCATCGTGCCACAATCTCCACTGTCGTCCCGGCGTTCGCCGGGACGACGCATGAGGGAGGGCGCCCATGATCTCGCGCCGCGCTCTTGAACTTGCGACCGCCGTCCTCACCGGCAGCTTTGGTGCGGTCGTCGTCGTCTCCAGCCTCGACAACGGCATCGGCTGGTCGAGCTCGGGCGTCGATGCCGGCACGTTTCCGTTCCTGACCGGCATCATCGTCGTGCTCGGCAGCCTCTACAATCTGGTGCGCGGCGTGCTGCCGGCTGCCTCGCTCGCGAGCGTTCCGATCGCGATCACGCCGCTCGAGCTGCGTCGGCTTGCCGGCCTGTTCGTGCCGGCTGCGATCTTCGTTGCCGCGATCCCGCTGCTCGGCATGTATCTCGCCTCGGCGGGTTATGTCTTCGCGGTGCTGGCGATCCCGAGACACCAGTCCGTGCCGCGCGCGCTCGCCATGGCGGCAGCCACTGCGCTCGGGCTCTACGTCGTGTTCGAGCGCATATTCCAGGTGAGCCTGCCGCACGGCGCGCTCGCTTCCGCGCTCGGAGTCTGAGGGAGCGGCGGGATGGAAAATCTCCAGGAGCTCCTGCACGGCTTCACCATCGCGGTCACCGTGCCGCATCTGCTGCTGATGGCGGTCGGCGTGCTGCTCGGCATTCTCGTCGGCGTGCTGCCGGGGCTGGGCGCGCCGAACGGGGTGTCGCTGCTGCTGCCGCTCACTTTCGGCATGCAGCCGGTCTCGGCGATCATCCTGCTCTCCAGCATGTATTGGGGCGCGCTGTTCGGGGGATCGGTGACCTCGATCCTGTTCAACATCCCGGGCGAGCCGTCCTCCGTCGCCACCACCTTCGACGGCTATCCAATGGCACGCGACGGCCGGCCGACCACGGCACTCGCCACCGCCTTCGGCTCGGCGGCGTTCGGCGCGTTGATCGGCGTCATCCTGATCACCTTCCTCGCATCCTGGGTGGCGCAGGTCGCGCTCGCCTTCGGGTCGCCGGAGTATTTTGCGGTCTATTTCCTGGCCTTTGCCAGCTTCGTCGGCATGGGCGGCGCGGCCCCGATCAAGACCGTCGTGGCGCTCGCGATCGGCTTTGCCATCGCCGCCATCGGCATCGACACCGTCTCCGGCAGCGTGCGCCTCACCATGGGCATCGACGAGCTGGTCAAGGGCGTGAATTTCGTCGTCGCGGTGATGGGCCTGTTCGGCATCGGCGAGCTCCTGGTCGCGGTCGAGGAAGAGTTTCACGCCCGTGCGGTCTCCTCGAAGATCGACTGGCGCGAGGTGTTTCGCGCCGTCGGTCGCCTGCCACGCCACAGCGTTGCGCTGTTGCGCAGCGCCGCAATCGGCTGCTGGATGGGGATCACGCCGGGCGGTCCGACCGCGGCCTCCTTCATGAGTTACGGCATCGCCCGTCGCTTCTCACGTCGCGGCCGGCATTTCGGCACCGGCGAGGTCGAAGGCATCATCTCGCCGGAGACGGCCGATCATGCCGCCGGCACCAGTGCGCTGTTGCCGATGCTCTCGCTCGGCATTCCCGGCTCCGCGACCGCCGCCGTGATGATGGGCGGGTTGATGATCTGGGGCCTCAATCCCGGGCCGATGTTGTTCGTCGACCAGAAGGACTTTGTCTGGGGCCTGATCGCCTCGATGTATGTCGGCAACATCGTCGCCGTCGCCCTGGTGCTGCTGACCGTCCCGGTCTTCGCCGCCCTGATGCGGATTCCTTTCGTCGTCATCGCGCCGCTGATCGTGATCATCTGCGTCGTCGGCGCCTATTCGGTGTCGAACTCCTATCTCGACGTCGTCATGATGCTCGGATTCGGCATCGTCGGCTATCTCTTCAAGAAACTGTTCTATCCGCTGGCGCCGCTGGTGCTTGCAATCGTGATCGGCGACAAGGCCGAGGATGCGTTCCGCCAGTCGATGCTGCTCTCGAAGGGATCCCTGGGCATCTTCTTCGCAAACAAGCTGGTGACGTGCTTGATCGTAGGCGGCATTGCGCTGCTGTTGCTTCCGCTTGTGCTGCAGCTTGCGCGCCTGCTGCGCAAACCCGCGCCGTCCACCGATGAGACGACAAGCCGGGAGAAGGTGATCATATGACCGCAAAGCCGCTCATTGCACTGGCAATGGGAGACCCCGCTGGGATCAGCCCGGAGCTGACAGCGAAACTCGCTGCGCTGGACGAGGTCCGTGCCCGCAGCCGGATCGTCGTGATCGGTGACCGCCGCATCTTCGATGAAGGCGCGCGCGTCGCTGGCGTCAAGCCGGACCTGGCCATGGTAGAGCAGGGGGCCGACCTTCGGGCGACGAAGGCAGAGGCGCTCTTCGTCGATCTCGGTCATCTCGATCCCGCGCAGGTGGAACGCGGAGTCGCAAACCTCGCGGGCGGAAAGTTCGCGTTGGCAAACTACAGATATGCGCTGGAACTCGGCCGCGATGGCCGCGTCGAAGCTGTCTGCTTCACCCCGTTCAACAAGCAGGCGATGCGACTTGCGCGCTCGGACTATGACGACGAGATCGCGTTCTCGGCGGAGGTGGTCGGGCTCAAGACCCCGGCAAGCGAATTCAACGTGCTCGGCGAGCTCTGGAACGCGCGCGTCACCTCGCACATTCCGCTGAAGGACGTCGCGGCGCGATTGTCGAGCGAGCGTATCCATCGCGCGCTCAGGCTGACGGACGCCTGCATGCGCAACGCCGGTTTTGCGCGGCCGCGCATCGCGGTCGCCGGGCTCAATCCGCACGCTGGCGACGGCGGTAATTTCGGCCGCGAAGAGATCGACATCATTGCGCCGGTGGTTGCAGCCGGCCAGCGTGACGGCATTGCCGTGGAGGGCCCGTTTCCCGCCGACACCGTGTTCCTGCGTGCCAAGGGCGGCGCCTTCGATGCGGTGCTGACGATGTACCATGATCAGGGCCAGATCGCGATGAAGCTGATGGGCTTCGATCGCGGCGTGACCTTGCTCGGCGGCTTTCCGTTTCCGATCTGCACGCCCGCGCACGGTACCGCCTATGACATTGCCGGGCAGGGCGTCGCATCCATCGGTGCGAGCCGTGCCGCGCTGCTGCTCGCGGCGGAAATGGCGGCGCGGCGCGCTGCGTGATTGGTACGGACTGAAGCACCGAGCGCTGACTGCGCTCGCCTTGCGCGCAGGCGCGAGCCTTTTCGGGAAAAACTGGAAACTTCCGCTGTCGCCGCGAGTTGGCGTCCCATGAACATCTCCCACGTCGGAGCTGGAACATGGTCGACGACGGCCCGCTACGAACAGCGGTGGATAGCGCTTGGTCTGTGTACCGTGCCCGGCATCGCGACGTCGATGCTGCGGATCGCCGTCGCTGCCTGCTCGAGCGTCATCTGCAAGGGAGGCGGAAAGCAAGCGAGAGTAACGGTGATGCCCAGGAACTCACGGGATTCGGGCTTGCCTATCTCGCGCGGCTTTCCGATGACGAATGTTGAGTCTCATTGATGGCCTTGTCTGCCGCCTCGCGAGCGCAAGCGCGAGGCCGGATTGGACGTTGCTTGCGATTTCGACCCTTCTGTCGGCAGCCATCGTGCTGATCGTGCGTTCAGCGGCATAGCGGGCTCCCATGCGCATAGCTCAGCTCGCTCCCTTGGCCGAAAGCGTCCCTCCGAAGCTCTACGGCGGTACCGAGCGGGTGGTGGCGTGGCTGGTGGACGAGCTTGTCAGGCTCGGCCACGACGTCACGCTGTTTGCGAGCGGCGACTCCCGAACGACCGGCAAACTTCATCCAGTCTGGCCACGTGCGCTACGTCTCGGCCGGAAGGGTGCGGATCCGAGCGCAGCCAGTGCAATGCTGCTGGAAGCGATCGCGAAACGAGCGAGGGACTTCGACGTGATCCACGCGCATATCGACTGGCTGCCACTGCCGCTGCTCAGTCGCCTTGGCGTGCCGTTCCTGACGACCATGCACGGTCGTCTCGATTTGCCCGGATTGCCTGACGTGGTTCGGCAATTCCCCGAGGCAGGCTTCGTGTCGATTTCCGATCACCAGCGTTTGCCGCTTGCGGATGCGAAATGGATTGGGACGATTCAGCACGGGCTGCCGTCGGAGCTGTTGCGCCCTTCCTATGAGGAGGGAGCTTATCTGGCGTTTCTTGGCCGCCTCACGGCAGACAAGGGGCCGGAGGACGCCATCCGCATCGCGCGCGCGGCCGGGATGCCTCTCCGCATCGCCGCGAAGATCCCGCGCGCCGAGACCGCCTACTTCAGGAAGCACCTCGACCCCCGGATCGACGGCGACCAGATCCAGCTTGTCGGCGAAGTCGATGACGTGAAGAAGCAGCCCTTCCTTGGCCGGGCCGCCGCTCTGTTGTTTCCGATCGATTGGCCGGAGCCTTTCGGGTTGGTCATGATCGAGGCGATGGCGTGCGGAACGCCTGTGATCGCCTACCGCTCCGGCTCCGTCCCTGAGGTCATCGAGCACGGCCTGACCGGTTTTATCGTCGAGAACGAGGAACAAGCTGTCAAGGCGGTCGGCGAGTTGGGCAAGCTGGATCGAAGGAGGGTGCGCGCCCGCTTCGAGGAGCGCTTCGCCGCACGTCGAATGGCGCGACAGTACGAAGACCGGTACCGCGAGCTGGTTACCGCTTCAGCTCGAGAATTCGACACGCAACGGTTGGAAACATGAGAGGAGGCGGCGATGTCGCTGACGAAAGCGGGGCAGATTTGCATCCTACTTGTCTTAGCCCTTGCGGCGTTGCCAGCGGTCGCTGCCGAGATGACCGCGGACGCCATCAATTCCGCCCAGCCATCGAAGAAGATCCTCTCGAACGAGAAGCCGACCCCGGCGGGCGTGCGGCTGCAGGTTCTTCTGGACAGGGCGCACTTCTCGCCCGGCGAGATCGACGGCAAGTTCGGAGAGAACGCCAGGAAGGCGCTGCGTGCCTATGCGGAAGCGCAGCAATTGCCGAGTTCGGACGCCTTGACGGAGGATGTCTGGAAGGCACTGCAGGCGGACGACCGGGCGGCGATGACGCCCTACACGATCACCGAGCAGGACGTCGCGGGGACCTTCTTGCGCAAGCTGCCGTCGAAGATGGAGGACATGCGGGGCATCCCGAAGCTTGGCTTCACCAGTCCGCGCGAAGCACTGGCCGAGAAGTTTCACATGAGCGAGCAGCTATTGGCCGCGCTCAACCCGGGGCGACATTTTGATCGCGCCGGCGACACAATCGTTGTCGTCGATACCTCCGGCGGAGCCGGCGGCGCGCCCGCCAGGGCTGACAGGGTCGAGATCGACAAGAGCCGGCAGACAGTGAGGCTGTTCGACAAGTCGAATGCGTTGATCGGATTCTATCCGGCAACCGTCGGAAGCGAGGAGAAGCCGTCACCGTCGGGCACGTTGAAGGTCACGGAGATCAGCCGAAATCCGTTCTATCGCTACAATCCCGCTTATCACTTCAAGGGCGTCCGCTCCCGCAAGCCCTTCATCATCAAGCCCGGCCCGAACAACCCGGTCGGAACGGTGTGGATCAGCCTGTCCGCCGAAGGCTACGGCATCCACGGAACCCCGGCGCCAGACAGGATCTCCAAGGCGGAGTCGCACGGGTGCGTGCGCCTCACCAACTGGGACGCCGAACGCGTCGCAGCCAGCGTCGCGAAAGGTACACCGATCGCGTTCATGGGAGGCCCCGGTTGACGCTGCGTTTCGTTGCCGGCAACGCCGTCTGCTGCGCCGGCGCTACTTTGCGATCGGCGTGACCAGCTCCTTGTCTGCTGAATCCACGACGAAGACGGCAAGCAGCTTCGCAGGTTCGCTATCGCTGGCATTCGCGCTTATGGCGTGACGGTCGCCGGGCTTTTCGAAGAAATTCTCTCCTTTGCGATAGACCTTGGCGGGTTCGTCATTGACCTGACTGCGGATCGCTCCTTCCAGGATGGTCGCATAGATGAATGCGGATCGCGGATGCATGTGAGCCGGCGAGGACCCTCCGGGACCATACTCGACCAGCACACCCTTCATGCTCTTGCCTGGCACGTTCGGCAGCGCCTGGTCGAACACGACCGTCACTTTGGCCAGAGCTGCTGCCGGTTCGGCCGCATGGCCCGTCAGGACTGATGCGGCATAAATCGCCGTTGCGATCAGCAATCTGCGCATTGGGATTTCCTTCATTGTAGTTGTTGTCCTGATGGAAGGTCTGGCGGACCCTCAGAGCCTTGCGAGCCACGTTGCGAGCGGCGTTTTTCCAAGCCGCGCCTCGCCGAGCGGGTTCAGCGATGTGTCGTCGATGGGGGCGCCGTAGTACGGTGCCTTCGGGTCTCCCACCACCGGTCGGGCGTCGCCGGACGCCTTCAGGCGCCGCGCAATGAATTCATTGAAGGGCGCCTTCTCGGGGCCTGCGATATCGATGGTGCCGTTGAGCGGCCGGCCCATGGCGACCTCCGCGAGGCGATCGGCTACGTCTTCGGCGGCGATCGGCTGAAACAGTGCGGACGGGACGACGATCTTTCCTTCGACCACAGCCGTTTCGGCGATGGCGCCGAGGAATTCGAAGAACTGGGTGGCACGAACGATGGAGTAGGGGACCGACGAGGATTTGATGATGGTCTCCTGGGCGAGCTTGGCCCGAAAATAGGAATTGTCGGGCGATCGTTCGGTCCCCACGATCGATAGCGCCACGTGATGCTTCACGCCCGCGGCTGCCTCTGCCGCGACGAGGTTTGTGCTCGAGCGCTGGAAGAAATCGAGCACGGCGGCGGGCTCCCAGGACGGCGCGTTGGCAACGTCGACGACGACATCCGCGCCGGCCAGCACCGCTGCGAGGCCTTCCCCGGTCACGGCGTTCACGCCTGATTTCGGCGACGCGGCCACGGCCTCGTGGCCGTGTTGTTTCAACTTCGTCACGAGCTTGGATCCGATCAATCCGGTCCCACCGATCACGACGATCTTCATGGCGTGTCTCCTCGGTATTGCGTGAACGTGAGGCGATCAAAGCGAACGGCAACTCGCGCTCTCACGTCGATGAACGTGATACGAAGCCACTCTATCGAACCAATGGCGCAGGCTCTTGCCTGTAACAGGCGCGCCTTGCCGGAAAATGCTTCAGAGAATTGGTTGCGGTGTCACAAATTCGCTAAGGGCGTCGCGAACACAACCTGCAATGATCGCAGTCTGCCAGTGTTTTGCCCGACGTGTCAAAGTGTTTTGGCGGGCGCAAAACGCCAGGAAAAACAACCCTCAGGCTACTGTGCATGGGGTTGTTTTCCGATTTTTAAGTCGGCATGGGCCGGGCCGATCCAAGCGGCCTCACGCCGCGCAGACGATCACGCCGTACCAGCCGAGGCCGCGATAGGTCTCGTAGCCCGGCGTCGCGTGGAAGGCGACCAGCGCGCCCGTGCGGTCGTGGTAGAAGCCGGAGCGCTGGCCGTTCAGCGCGATCGAGATACGCTCGCTGAGGATGCCCTGGCCGTCGGAAGCCGCGATGACGCGAAGATTCGAGTCGACCAGCAGTACGCGCGCCCTGTCGCTGTCGCCGACGCGCACGCCCTGCACGATGGCGCGGGCCTGCGCCTCCCAGTCGAAATGGATGGCGAGCACGCCGATCGGCGCGCCGTTGGCCTGGCCGCCGGCGCGGACGCTGGCGCAATAGGTCGCGACTTGCGCATTGCCTAGCAGCGCCTGGTTCTCGACGTCGCCGGCGACATAGTCGTCGCCGGAGCGCAAGCCCCTCGCTTCGCGAAACCATTTGGTGTGGGCGACGTTCTGGCCGACCACACGAAAGCGGTCGGCGCGGCCGTTGGCGATGACGTTGCCGTCGAGGTCGCAGAGCCAGAGGTCGAGATAGACGGTATAGGCCCCGAGGATCACGCCGAGGCGCTGCGAGGCATGGGAGACGGCCGCCGCGCTCGGCGAGGCCGCGCAATCGACAACGGCGGAATCGGTCGCCCACCAGCGCACGTCGCAAGTGCGCTCATAGAGGTTGCGGTCGATCAGCTCTATGGCGTTGAGCGACAGGTCGACCATGCGCTCGCCGCGCGAGCGCTGGCTCATCCGGTCGATCGAGGCGACGAGATCGCCGGTGCGCTTCGTCAGCTGGGTTTCGAGCTCGCGTGCGATGGTCTCGACCTGCTGGCCGACGCCGCGCACCTCCTGCGCCACCACCGCGAAGCCCGCGCCTTGCGCGCCGGCGCGCGAACTCTCGATCAGCGCGTTGAGCGCCAGCATCTTCATCTGGTTGGTGATCTGCTGGATCGCCTTGGTCTTGTCGACCGCGATCTGGTTGACCTCCGCGGTCAGGCGATTGATCAGCGCGGAGATGTCGGAATCGTCATCAGCGGGTTCGGTAGTGATCGGCTTGGCTTTCAGACCCAGCGCAGCAGACATCGGGGGCTTCCCTTGGCAATGAGGTCTGATCTGCAACGAACCCGGAACAACAAATTACAGATCGAATACGAGTCTTTTTCAAAGATTCCGACTAACGCCCGCTTAATTTGCTGTTCCGTGGAATGCCCAAATGATAGTCAGTCCGCGCAGCAAAGCGGCAATCCACCGCTTTGTGCGGCGCGGACATTGCAAATCCCCGGGGATTCCAGGCCAATCATCATTGGCGGCCGATCGCCGCAACGCCCTGGTCCTATTCCCGGGTTCCTCTAGCCAGTCTCGACTCATGACGCCGCCCGCCACCGCCTTGCCCGTCGAAGTGCCCCAGGCGTTTCTGGGCGTAGCGCGCTCGCTCACCGACAAGCTCTGGCTCGACCGGCTGGATGCGCGCGGGGCCGCCAAGGCGCTCGCCATCGTGCAGCGGCACCAGCTTCCGGAGATGCTGGCGCGGGTGCTGGCGGGCCGCGGCGTCGACATCGATGGGGTCACCGACTTCCTCGATCCGACCATCCGCAAGCTGCTGCCGGATCCGTTCACGGTGACGGAAATGGAGGCCGCCGCACGCCGAATCGCCGATGCGGCATCCAGGGGCGAGAAGGTCGCGATCTTCGGCGATTATGACGTCGACGGCGCGACCTCGGCGGCGCTGCTCGCCTGGCATCTGCGCCATTGCGGGCTCGATCCGCTGATCCACATTCCCGACCGCATTTTTGAGGGTTACGGCCCCAATGTCGAAGCCGTTCGCGGGCTGGCGGCAAAGGGCGCCACGCTGCTCGTCACAGTCGATTGCGGCACCACCAGCATCGAGCCGCTCGCGGAAGCCAAGCGCCTCGGCATGTCCGTGGTCGTGATCGATCATCACCAGGCCGGCACGGAGCTGCCCGAGGTCGATGCGCTGGTCAATCCGAACCGGCTCGACGATCTCTCGGGCCTCGGCCATCTCGCCGCCGTCGGTCTCGTGCTGGTGACGCTGGTGGCCGTCAATCGCGAGCTGCGCCAGCGCGGCTTCTGGACGAGCGAGATGCCCGAGCCCGATCTGCTCGGCGTGCTGCATCACGTCGCGCTCGGCACGGTTGCGGATGTCGCGCCGCTGATCGGGCTCAACCGTGCTTTCGTCGCAAAAGGGCTGATCGCGATGCGGCGGCGCGACCATGTCGGCCATACCGCGCTGATGGACGTGGCGCGGCTCAACGGCCCGCCGGAGGCCTGGCATCTCGGCTTCATGCTGGGACCGCGCGTCAATGCCGGCGGCCGCATCGGCCGCGCCGATCTCGGGGTGCGGCTGCTGCTGGAGGGCGACAGCGTCGAGGCGGCGCGGATCGCCGCCGAGCTCGATCGCCTCAACAGCGAGCGCCGCATCATCGAGCAGGCAGCCGAAGCGCAGGCCGAAGCCGAAGCGCTGGCCTCGATCGGCCTGGAGGACAAGCTCGGCGTCATCGTGACGGCCTCCGAAGACTGGCATCCCGGCGTGGTCGGCCTCGTGGCGTCCCGCCTGAAGGAGAAGTTTTCGCGGCCTGCCTTTGCGATTGCGCTGGAGCCCGGCGGCATCGGCACCGGCTCGGGCCGTTCAATCGCCGGCGTCGATCTCGGCAAGGCGGTGCGGCAGGCGGTAGCTGATGGCATCTTGCTGAAGGGCGGGGGTCACGCGATGGCCGCTGGCGTGACGCTGCGGAAAGAGAAGCTCGCCGAATTCCGTGCCTACCTCGAAAATGCACTGGCGGGCGATGTTGCCGAGGCGCGTCACGTCAACGAACTCTATGTCGACGGCGCGGTGTCCGCGCGCGCCGTGACGACGGAGCTTGCGACCACGCTCAACCGCGCCGGTCCCTTCGGCAGCGGCAATCCTGAAGTCGTGCTGGCGCTGCCATCGCATCAGCTCGTCCATGCCGATGAGGTCGGACAGGCGCATTTGAGGCTACGCTTCAAGTCGGGCGATGGCTCGATCGTCAACGGCATCGCGTTCCGTTCGGTCGGCCAGAAGCTCGGCAATGCGCTAGTGGCCAATCGAGGTCAGCAATTGCATGTTGCGGGATCATTGTCGGTCGACCGGTACCAGGGCGCCGAGCGCGTGCAATTCCGCGTCGTCGACGTCGCGCTACCGGACCAGGGGCCATCGGTGATTAGATAACGCAAGATCCCTCGCGACAAACGCGGTACGCGTTTGCGCGGAGATCATGCGTCAAAAATAA
This sequence comes from Bradyrhizobium liaoningense, assembly GCF_018130785.1. GTDB lineage: Bacteria > Pseudomonadota > Alphaproteobacteria > Rhizobiales > Xanthobacteraceae > Bradyrhizobium > Bradyrhizobium liaoningense_A. Next base: position 807,607 of record NZ_JAFCJT010000002.1, on the reverse strand, counting down.
GCCGCTCAAACAACAAAAAGGGGAGTGAACATGGCAGGGCAGGTTGAGGGCAAGGTCGCGCTGGTGACGGGCGGCGCCTCGGGCATTGGCGAGGCGATCGTCGAGCTGTTCGCGCGCGAGGGCGCTACCGTCGTCATCACCGACATCGACGAGTTGCGCGGCCCCGAGCTCGCCAAGCGCGTGACAAAAGCCGGCGGCAAGGCGATCTTCCTGGAGCAGGACGTGACCTCCGAGGAGCGCTGGATCGAGATCGTCGCCGATGTCGCAAAGCGCTATGGCCGGCTCGACATCATGGTCTCCAATGCGGGCATCGGCATCGCCGTGCCGTCGATCGTCGACATGAAGCTTTCTGATTGGCACAAGCAGAATGCGATCAACCTGGACGGTGTGTTTCTCTCGGTGAAGCACTGCCTGCCGCTGATGCGCAAGACCGGCGGTGGCTCGATCGTCATGATGTCCTCGCTTGCCGGCCTGCGCGGCTCGCCGGGCCTCTCGGCCTATTCGCTGACCAAAGGCGGCGTGCGGCTGTTCGCGAAGTCGATCGCGATGGAGTGCGCGGCCGCGGGCGACGGTATCCGCGTCAACTCCGTGCACCCTGGTATCATCGACACGCCGATCTGGGGCAAGATCCCGACCGGTGCGACCGGCGCCGGCCAGAACGCGCCGATCGATCCCGAGGAGCGCGCCCGGCTTGTCGCACCGCTCGCCCGCGCCGGCCAGGCGGCGGAGATTGCCTCCGGCGTGCTGTATCTGGCCTCCGATGCCTCGCGTTATGTCACCGGCAGCGAGCTCGTCATCGACGGCGGCATGAATGCCGGCGGCGTGCCGCGGCGGCAATAAGCCGCCGCGCGGGCTGCGAAGGGCAGGGTGGCGCCCGCAGGGGCTGACGCGCAGGCGCTGCCCCTGTACAACGCGGACAGCTCCCGACCGATAGAGGTATCCTTCGCCATGGCGCACAGCCTTCATTCGTCTTCTTCCGCGCCTGAGCCCGTCCGCTCGAACCGGCCTGATCTCGCCACCGACGCGATCCGCAGCGCGCGTGAGGACCTCGCAGCCTGCTTCCGCATGGCCGCGCGGAACGGCTTTGAGGAGGGCATCTGCAACCACTTCTCGGCCGTGGTGCCCGGCCATGACGACCTCTTCCTGGTCAATCCATACGGCTACGCATTCCGCGAGCTGACGGCGTCAAAGCTGCTGATCTGCGATTTCCACGGCAACGTGCTCGACGGCGAGGGCGTGCCCGAGGCGACCGCGTTCTACATCCACGCCGAGATGCACAAGCGCCTGCCGCGCGCCAAGGTCGCCTTCCACACACATATGCCCTACGCCACGGCGTTGTCGATGACCGAGGGCGATCCCCTGATCTGGGCCGGCCAGACCGCGCTGAAATTCTACGGCCGCACCGCGGTCGACCGCGACTATAACGGCCTCGCGCTCGACAACCGCGAAGGCGCGCGCATCGCATCCGCCGTCGGCGATGCCGACATCGTCTTCATGAAGCACCACGGCGTGATGGTGCTGGCTCAGACCATCGCGGAGGCCTGGGATGATCTCTATTATCTCGAACGTGCCGCCGAGGTGCAGGTGCTGGCGATGTCGACGGGACGCAAGGTGCTGCCGGTTGATCCCGCGATTGCGGCCGAAACCTACAGGCAGATGCGCGAGGGCGATTCCGAATCCGCGCGACTGCATCTCGCCGCGATCCGGCGGCAGCTCGACGCGGAAGAGCCGCAGTACCGGCACTGAGGCGAGTTACGACCCCTGCCGCAGCTTGGCCAGCACCTTCAGCCCGCCATAGCCATCGGCGGGCGTGATGCCCGCGCGTTGCTGAAAATCCTTGATCGCTTTCATGGTGTCGTTGCCGACGCGGCCGTCGGTACCGCCGGTGTCGAAACCGGCCTTGGTCAGCCGCGTCTGCATCTCCTGCACCTCGGCGAGCGTCAGCGCGCGCTCCGAGCCAGGGAAGGGCTGGATGAAGGGCGGCGCGCCGAGGCAGCGGTCGCCGAGATGGCAGATTGCGAGCGCATAGTTCATCGAGGGATTGTAGCTCTTCACCGAATAGAAATTCGGACCCAGCAGGAATGTCGGGCCGCCCGCAACCGGCGTCCACATCTGCGCGGATGCATTCGGTTGCGGAAACGGCTGGCCGTCGGCGCGGGTGACCCCGGCTGATGCCCAGGCCGCGTAGCTGCGGCTGCCGCCCATATCGCCGGAGGCGCGCACCTCGTAACCCCAATGCTCACCGCGGTGCCACTTGCCGCGGTTGACTAGATACTTTGCCGTCGAGCCCAGTGCATCGTCGGGCTTGCCGAACGGCGACACCTTGCCGTCGCCGTCATAGTCGATGCCGACATTGAGCCAGACCTCCGGCATCCATTGCGAATGCCCCATCGCGCCGGCCCAGGACCCCTGCATCTGCTCCGGCGTGCTCCAGCCCTTGTCGACGATGCGCAGCGCGTTGATTAGCTCGGTCTCCCAATAGGCTTTTCGGCGCGGCTCGTTCCAGGCGAGCGCGGCGAGCGAGGGGAATACCGGCGTCATGTGGTTCTGCTGCACCAACGGATCGCCATAGGCGGACTCCACGCCCCACAGCGCCAGCAGCGTGCCGCGCTCGACGCCGAAATCGCGCTCGATGCGCGCGAGCAGCGCCTCGTTGTTCTTCAGCGCGATCTTGCCGTTGATGATGCGCCAGTCCGAGACGCGACGGTTGATGTATTGCCAGACCTGCTCGTGGAATTCGGGCTGGTTGCGCATCTGCTTGAACACGCTCATGTCGGGCTCGACCCGCGCCATCGCGCGCTGCCATGTCGCGGCCGAAATGCCTTTCGCCATTGCGCGTGCGCGAAAACCCTCGCGCCATTCGTCGAAGCCCGGAGGTGCGGCGAAGAGGTGCGTGGGGAATGCGACGAGTGCGGCTGCGCCGAGCGTGGATCGAAGCAGGGTGCGGCGGCTGTGATTGGCCGAGGAATCAGCTTGTTTCATGGACCCATTCTAGCCGGAAACATGGCTGCTGTGGGCCGGTTCCTGGAACAGCGGGAATAGGCCATCGCCTGCGATCCGCCGGAACAAAGTGTCGCAGTCCCGCATTCCCTCCGCATACACTGGAGGATGAGAAGATGAAAAAATACCTGTTTGCCGTCGCCATGGTCACGGCCATCGCCGCCCCGGCATTCGCCGACGAAGTCGGCGTTCACGTCGGCCCGGTCGGTGCGGGCGTGACGGTCGGACAGTCCCACGAATATCGTGAGCGGGACCGCGATCGCGACCGCACCACGGTCATCAAAGAGCGCGAGCCTGCCGACCGCACCACGGTGATCAAGAAGGAAGATGAATTCGGCAATCGCAGCAAGACCGTGATTCATCACGATAACGACTGAGGGAGCAGGGCCCCGGCTGATCGCCGGGGCCCGCCTTATGCACGCAGTCTGCTCATCGAGAATTCGGGGTGGGAATGAAGATACGGCAACATGCGGAAAGCCATGTCGTCGAACTCGACGACGGATCGCAATGGCAAATTTATCCGGGCGATCTCGCGACCACGTTGAGCTGGAAGCCGGAAACCGATCTGCGTCTCGAGCGGAACGGTGATCGGACGAGTTCGCATGTGCTGGTGAATGCCGCCGATCAGAGCCGCGTGCGCGTGATCGCAGCGGGCGACACCTGGTCCGACGGCGAGGTGAAGAAAGCATTGAAGGGCGGTTAGGCGGCCTTGCGCTTGCCCGGATATCCCCGATTTTGGGCCTGCCGCTTTACGGTCGGTTCGCTTCCGTCTGCGCAGACTACGCGCATGCGGGAGCTGTTCGACATCATCCGTACCAATCCATGGCCGTTCGGCGCCGGGCTGTTTGTCGTGATCCTGATGATCATCGTCGAGAACTTTGGCCGCGGCCTCAATGGTGATGGCGCGATGGGCGACTTCTCGGATGCCGATGGCGGTGACTGCGGAGGCGGCGGTGACTAGGCTTCGCCTAGTCTTCCTGTAAATCGGCCGCGATTCCAGCCAGCCAGCGCCTGACTGTGGTTTCCGCCTTCGCGTCCAGGCCTCGCGCAAGTCGCTTCTCGAGCGCAATCACGCGTTCCCGGCACGCCTTCAATAACGTCGTGCCGCGCGGCGTCAGCGTCCATTGCTGGATGCGGCCGTGCACGGGATGGGGCGTCATCTCGATTGCGCCGTCACGTTCGAGATTGCGGATGATGACCCCGACAGTCTGCGGTGTGAGGAAGGTGAGGCGGGCAACGTCGGCGCCCGACAGGCCAGGATAGGCGTTCAACATCGTCAGTACGGCAAATTGCGGCGACGTTACCCCGAGATCGGCGAGCGTCCGTTCCATCGTCAGGCGGACCGCCGCGTGGGCCTGGCGCAGCAGATAGCCGAGATAGCCTTCTTCGCCGCGCTTGCCTTCGCCCGGGGCAGGTACGCGCACGGCGTCGGGCCGGGCGGTTTTGGCCCGGGATTTCGATCTCGTGACACTGGACGTCTTGCGCAACATGTAAGTGCTCTTATAAGATGTAAGCAGTCTTATAATAACACGAGGTGAACGGCAATGTCACACGCCCGCAGCGAATACGAGGATTTCAGGAAGATCGCGCCCGATGCGTATGAGCTTGTGCTGGCGCTCGGCCAGGTGGCGGCCAAGGCGGGCCTGGACAAGCAGCTCCTCGAGCTGGTCAAGCTGCGCGCCTCGCAGATCAACGGCTGCGCCTTCTGCGTCCAGCATCACATCCTGTTCTCCGAGCGCATCGGCGTTCCCGTGGACAAGCTCAATCTGGTCGCGGTCTGGCGCGAGGCGCCGGTCTTTTCCGCGCGCGAGCGCGCCGCGCTGGCCTGGGCCGAGGCGCTGACCTTCCTGCCCGATGGCGTCAGCGAAGAGGTCTATGCGGAGGCTTCCGGCGAATTCTCCGAGACCGAGCTGATGTACCTGACCTCGGCGGTCGCCTCGATCAACGTCTGGAACCGCTTTGGCGCCGCGTATCGCTGGACGCCGGCGAAGCGGCCGGTCGCAGCGAGCGCCGCGGCATCCTGATTGCAACAACGGGAAAACAAGGGGAGGTTATCATGACTGCAATGAGTTTGACCCATGCGCAGCGTCCGGTGCCATCGCGCTCGATGGCGCTGGCCGTCGTCGGCGGGCTCGCCTGCGCGCTTGCGATCGGCAAGGCGTTGCCGGTGACGATGGACGCGGTGTCCGGCGCGTTGGCGCCGCTCTGCGCGACCGCGCCGGAGAGCTCGCCGCTCGACAAGGTCGAGCCGATCGGCTCCTACGCGCTGCCGAACGTCCCGGGTAAGCGCGTCACCATCGTGCGTGTGTTCTACGGTCCCGGCGGATTCTCGCGGCCGCATCGTCACGCGGGCTCGGTGACCGCCTACATCACCAAGGGAGAAATCCGTTCCCAGCTTGGCGGCGGTCCTGTCGAGACATTTGGTGTTGGCCAGTCCTTCTTCGAGCCGCCGGGATCGACGCATCTGGTCTCGGCCAATGCCAGCGCGACCGAGCCGGCGGAATTGATCGCGGTGTTCGTGGCGGACGAGGGCGCGCAGCTGACGACGCTGTTGGAGTAGTAGCGGCCGCATGGGCAGCCTGCCCCTCAATTCTCCTCGCCGCTCGATCCCTCGCGCAGGTCCGGCTTGATCGCGTCCTCCGGCAATGCATGCGCCACGGGCTGCGGCGTGCCGGCGATCTCCGGGCCGACTTCGCGGCCGCGGGCTCGGATCAGGCGCTCATAGGCCGAGACCAGCGTGAGGTAAGGACTGACCCAGATCCAGCCGTCGCGGGTAAAGACCTGCACGTCGAAATGCAAATGCATCGATGTGCCGGCAGGATGGTCGAGATAGTTGGAGACCACGCCGATCTTCTCGCCTTCGGTGACGATGCGGCCGTTGAGCATGCCGTCGGCGGTCAGCGCCTGCGGGTTCATGTGCATATAGCGGAAGCGGATATGCTCGGTGCGGCTGTTGACCTCGAGCGTCGCGGCTTGATCCTTGGCGCCGCGGATCACGATGGCGTCGCGCACGGCGAGGACGCCGCGCTGCTTGGGATCGCAGGGTTCGCGGCCTTCGCCGGGCGGTGGGCACTCGGCGGCGCGGATGTCCTCGCCCTGGTGGCCATAGCCGCCGCCGCACTGCCAGACCTCGAAACTGCGGGACTCGCAGAAATTGTCGCGCCAGGGATAGGCCGTCGAGCCGTCGCTCTTGTCGCGCTTGCCGTAGGATTGCGAGCGCACGAAGGCCGGTGCCTTCTCGAGGGGGAAACGGATCTGCGCATAGGCCATCACATCCGGATGGCCGGCCTTGTTGCGATAGCCGGTGTTCGGGATGATGTCGCCGCTCGGTCGGTAGGTGAAATCCGGCGAACGCGCTAAAGGACGATCGATGATGCTGGAGGTCATGTCCGTGAGCGGCCGCATGCGCTGGCCGCCGGCGACGCGGAGCCCTTTCAGGAAGCGCTCGGCAACCGGATAGGCTTCCTTGCAGGCGAGCCTCCGCGGCTTTGCGATGCTGTCCAGGCACTGGATGGAGACGACATAGGCAACGCCGAAGCGGGTGAAGGCGTAGCGGACATAGCCCTCCCGGATGAACCTGCGCAGGTCCGGATAGGTTGCCGCAAGCGGCTTGACCTGCTCGCCCTTGCCGCCGGTGGGATCGGCGACGTCGTAAACGAGTGCCGAGCCCGTGATCTGCACCTCGACCGGCCTTGCGTAGACGCGGCTCGGCATGCCGTCGCCGGCGCCGGGTTCAAGCGAGAAGCTGGCACTGTAGCCTGAGGGGCCGGCATCGAACATGTCGACGGGATTGAAATCGGCCTGGTAGCGCGAAAGCGCTAGCGTCCCCGGCGCGCGGTTGCGCTGCGCCTCGAGATATGCGGCAGCATCGAACGGCAGCAGCACGGGTACGGAGCTGCGGGCGATACCGGTGAAGAATTGCGATGAGACCGCGTTGAGCTGCACCAGCGCGGGCATCGCGCGCGGATCGTAGCGTGGCACCGAACGGCGGGGTGCGAAGATGAAGTCGCCCGCGATCTGGGGACGGCTGGTGACCTCGGTGCGGAGCTGGTCGAGCGCTGCGCGCCAATCGACGCGCAGGGCCGTGAGCGAAGGGGTGCGGATCTCATCCGCAGCGAGCGGCGTAGCAGTGAGGAGCGAAAGCGACGCCAGCAGAAGCGAGACGAAGCGGAAACCCTTCCCAACCACTGTCTCGCCCCCGGCGGCACCTGTTCCGATCCTCGATCCCCGACTTAGTCCTTGGCGCGCTCTGAGTAGGAGCCGTCTTCGGTCATTACCACGATGCGGGTGCCGACCGCGATGTGCGGGGGAACGGTGGTGCGGACGCCGTTGGAGAGCACCGCCGGCTTGTAGGACGACGAGGCGGTCTGGCCCTTGGTCACCGGCTCGGTCTCGACCACTTCCAGCGTCACGCGCTGCGGCAGCGCGAGCGAGACCACGTTGACGTCGTGGGTCGACAGCTTGACGGTCATGTCTGGCTGAAGATAGGAGGCCGCGTCGCCGACCACGTCCTTGGAGACCTGGACCTGGTCGTAGGTCTCCGGGTTCATGAAGTGGTAGCCGTCGCCATCTTCATACAGGAACGTGTAGTTGCGCTCTTCGATCGTGGCCTTTTCGACCTGGTCGGTGGTCTTGTAGCGCTCGGAGATCTTTACCCCGTCCGAGATTCGGCGCATTTCGATCTGGCTGACCGGGGTGCCCTTGCCGGGATGGATGTTCTCGGCGCTCACGACGACATAAAGCTTGCCGTCTTGCTCGATCACGTTGCCCTTGCGAATAGAACTGGCGATGACTCTCAAAGCTATATTTCCTGCTTGCTTGGCCCGGCTCCGGCCAGGACTTGGTCAAATCTCGGGGGGACTCGGGGTCTCAAATCGGACCTCAGCGCCCGTTTCGGGGCGCAACATACTGATTTTGCCGTTGGATGCCAGCATTTTGCTTGGCCGGGGAGCGGTCGGTTGATGGTTGGGCACAAGCCGATTTCGCCGTTCTGGTCGCCCGGGCGGCACCTCGACCGGCGGCCTTTCCTTCAGGCCAGGGGGGCCATTACCGGGTCTCTCAGGGGCTTTTTCGCCGAGCACGGGTTCCTCGAGGTCGAAACCTCGGTCCTTCAGGTCTCCCCGGGTAACGAAACCCATCTGCACGCCCCCCGGACCGAGATCATGCGGCCGGATGGCAGCCGTGCCAGCCGGTACTTGCGGACCTCGCCGGAATTCGCCTGCAAGAAGCTGCTGGCGGCGGGCGAGGAGCGGATTTTCGAATTCGCACGGGTGTTCCGTGATCGCGAGCGCGGCGACCTGCACCTGCCCGAATTCACCATGCTGGAATGGTATCGGGCTGGCGCCCCCTATCACGCCATCATGGCGGACACGGTCGTCGTCATCGCCCGCGCCGCGCAGGCGACCGGAATCGGGACGTTCTCCTTCCGCGGCCGGACCGCCGATCCCTTCGCGGAACCGGAGCTCCGGACCGTCGCTGGCGCCTTCGAGCGGTTTGCAGGGATCGACCTGCTGTCGACAATCTCGGGCGGCGAGGGTAACCGGGACGCGCTCGCGCAGGCGGCCGGCGGCAAGGTCCGCGTGGCGGAGGACGACACCTGGTCCGACATCTTCAGCAAGGTCCTGGTCGAGCATGTCGAGCCGCATCTGGGGCAGGGGCGTTTGACCATTCTGTTCGAATACCCATCTCCAGAGGCGGCGTTGGCGCGCGTGAAGGCCGATGACCCGCGGGTTGCCGAGCGGTTCGAGGTTTATGCCTGCGGCGTCGAGCTCGCCAACGGCTTTGGCGAGTTGACCGACGCCGAGGAACAGCGCAAGCGCTTCACGGAGTCGATGGCGGAGAAGCAGCGCCGCTATGGCGAGGCCTATCCGCTGGACGAGGATTTTCTGGCCGCGGTCGCCCAAATGCCGGAGGCGAGCGGTGTCGCGCTCGGCTTCGACCGGCTGGTGATGCTGGCGAGCGGCGCAGCGCGGATCGATCAGGTGGTGTGGACACCGCCTGCAAATGAAACGTTAAGTGAGACATGACGAAGACCAACCTTGCACGCACCCTGCGTGAGCCGGCCGAACTCGTGGCCGCGCAGCTTGCACCGGCCGAAGCGCTGCCCGCGCTCGAGCGTGTTGCCGCGCGCTATGCGGTGGCGATCACGCCGGCGCTGGTCGAGCTGATCGACACGTCCGATCCCGACGATCCGATTGCGCGGCAATTCGTTCCGACCGTCGCGGAACTGGAGATGCAGCCAGGCGAGAGCGCGGATCCGATCGGCGATCACCCGCACTCGCCGGTTCTGGGCATCGTGCATCGCTATCCCGACCGCGTGCTGTTCAAGCTCGTTCACGTCTGCGCGGTCTATTGCCGTTTCTGCTTCCGCCGCGAAATGGTCGGGCCCGGCAAGGAGAACGCGCTCTCGGACGGGGCCTATCGCGCGGCGATCGACTACATCCGTTCGCACAGCGAGATCTGGGAAGTGATCCTGACCGGCGGCGACCCCTTGATGCTGTCGCCGCGCCGGATGGGCGAGATCATGGCCGATCTCGCGGGAATCGATCACGTCAAGATCATCCGCCTTCACACCCGCGTGCCGGTGGCCGATCCCGCGCGCATCAGCGACGAGATGGTGGCTGCGTTGAAGGTCGAGGGCGCGACCACCTGGGTCGCGGTGCATGCCAACCATGCGCGCGAGTTGACGGGACCTGCGCGCGCGGCTTTTGCGCGGCTCGCCGATGCCGGGATTCCCATGGTGAGCCAGTCCGTGCTTTTGCGCGGCGTCAACGACAGCATTGCCGCTTTGTCGGATTTGATGCGAGCTTTCGTCGAATGCCGGATCAAGCCCTACTATCTGCATCACGGCGATCTCGCACCGGGCACCGTGCATTTGCGAACGACGCTGGCCGAGGGACAGGATTTGATGCGGCAGCTGCGCGGACGGGTGTCAGGACTGTGTCAGCCCGACTATGTCATCGACATTCCCGGAGGCGCCGGGAAATCACCGGTCGGGCCGAATTATGTGTTGGCGGAGCAAAATACCGCAGCTGATGCGCGTGAAGCGGAAATGGAAACGCGCTATCGTATCGTGGATTATTGCGGCGACGTTCATCTCTATCCGCCCGAGACGTGAGCGGCGATGCAGAGAACGCGGGTTGAGAATGGAGGAACGGACATGAAGAAGATCATGGTGGCTGCGTCGCTTGTGATCTTGCTTGGCAGTGCGGCGGTTGCGCAGACCGGCGGCTCCAAGGGATCGACATCCGGCGGCGCGACGTCCGGATCGGTACCGCAGGCACCCATCGGTCATCGCCAGCCGCGCGCCAGCGATGTGCCAAGCGAGAAGAACCTGAGCGATCCGAACAATCCCGTGAACAAGGAAGACGCTCTGCTCGACAAGAAGATCAAGAGCATCTGCCGCGGTTGCTAGAGCATGATCCGGAAAAGTGTGAAGCGGTTTTCCCTCGCGACAAACGCGGGACGCGTTTGCGCGGAGATCATGCTCAATCATTAAGCCGCCAACGGCGGGCAGGGCGCGACAGCTCGCCCCGCCCGCGTTTGCTTTGGCCTTACGCTGAGCGCTCGTGCAGCCCCGCGCGCTGCGTGTTGCGGCGGATCTCGACCGCGTCAGCGAGCTGCTCGAGCACGGTGGCCGTGGTCGCCCAGTCGATGCATCCGTCCGTGATGCTCTGGCCGTAGGTCAGCGGCTTGCCCCGCACCACGTCCTGGCGGCCGGCGACGAGATTGCTCTCGATCATCACGCCCATGATGCGGTTCTCGCCGGCTGAGATCTGGCCGGCGATGTCGGCCATGACCAGCGGCTGGTTTTCCGGCTTCTTGCTCGAATTGGCGTGGCTCGCATCCACCATGACCAGCGGCGCGACGCCGGATTTGGCCAGATCGTTGCAGGCCGCCGAGACGCTTTCCGCATCATAGTTCGGCTTGCTGCCGCCGCGCAGGATGATGTGACAGTCCTCGTTGCCCGCGGTCGAGGCGATGGCGGAGCGGCCGAGCTTCGTCACCGCCATGAAATGATGCGGATGCGAGGCCGACTTCACCGCGTCCGCCGCGATCCGCACATTGCCGTCGGTGCCGTTCTTGAACCCGACCGGGCAGGACAGCCCCGAGGCCAGCTCGCGATGGATCTGGCTCTCGGTCGTGCGCGCGCCGATCGCGGCCCAGGACACGAGGTCGGCGATGTATTGCGGCGTCGTCATGTCCAGAAATTCTGCGCCGGCGGGCAGGCCGAGATTGTTCACCGCGGACAGCACGTTGCGCGCCAGCCGCAGGCCCTTGTTGATGTCGAAGCTGCCGTCCAGATCGGGATCGTTGATCAGGCCCTTCCAGCCGACGGTGGTGCGCGGTTTCTCGAAATAGACCCGCATCACGATCTCGAGCTGGTCGGCCAGGTCTTCGCGCAAGCTGGCGAGGCGCTCGGCATATTCGAGCGCGGCCTTGGGATCATGCACCGAGCAGGGGCCGACCACGACCAGCAGACGGTCGTCCTGGCCGTTGAGTATGGCATGGACGGCGTTGCGCGCCGCCATCACCACACGCGTTGCGGTGAGTGTGCGCGGGACTTCCCGCATCACCTCTTCCGGCGTGCTCAGCTCTTTCAGTTCGCGGATACGAAGATCGTCAGTCGTGCTCAGCACGGCGGGCTCCTGTCTTGTTTGAACCTGCCGGCAATAAAAAAGCCGCCAGGTCTGGCGGCTTGTTCGGACGTTTGCTTCAATATTCAGATTGAGCGCGATCCTCCTGCCGCCAGCGAGCTGTCGTAGCTAAAGTACCAAAAATAGCTGGTGACGAGAGTGATCATGGCCGCTCATATAGCGCGCCATTGGCGGGTTGTCACCCCCAAAACGGAGCAAGGCGCGATGAGGCGCCTCAGGTGTTGCTATTGCGTGCCGCCAGCGCCATGCCGATCAGGGTGGCGCCGCCGAACAGCAGGTTGATACCGACGAGGACGCCGATCGCCCATTCCGCCGAGCTTGGCAGCCCCGTGATCACCATGAACGAGATGGCGATGTCGACGAGGCCGGACATCAGGAGCCAGGACCAGCGGCCGCTCGGCTCGCGGCGGTGCTCCAGTGCGTACATGATGGTGGCGACGCCCTCGGCGAGGAAATAGGCGCCGATCACGATGGTCAGCGTCAGCACGGCCTGCATCGGCCGGGCCAGCAGGAGCATGCCGGCGAGCACGGCGAGCGCGGCCGAGATCAGCGACCACCAGAAGCCCGGCGTGCTGCGCGCCCAATAGGTCACGATCAGTCCGCCGATGCCGCTGACCAGGAACATCCAGCCGAGAAAGATCGCGATCGCAAGGCTTGCGAGCGGCGGCACGATCAGCGCGGCGACGCCGAGAAAAGCGAGAAGGATGCCTTCGAACAGGAAGGCCTTCCAATGCGCCTTGACCGTCTGGCTCATGGCAGATTGCAGCCGGGCAAAATCCTCGGGCGACGTCATTGGCAGGCTCCGGATCGAAAAACGTGTGCTCAATCTAATATGCACACACCGCGCTTGCCATCCCGCGGTTCAACCGCCGCCGTGCGCGGACGAAAAACCTTCGCCACTGGTGCGAACGCGGTTGCGGCCGAGAATGTAGATCGCGATCGTGACGATCAGGAGCGCGAGACCGAGCAGGATCGAGACGAAGCCGATCGGGATCAGGGCCAGCGTCAGATTGCGCTCGGGGTTGATCAGCCAATGATGGATGGAGGTCAGCACGAAGGCGAGGCCGAGAAAGCCGACGCCGCCGCCGGCGAGCAGCAGCGCCCACATCCGGCGCAACTGGCTGAGCCGCTCCCGCGCGATATCGGTCCGCGGCGCGTGATGGCGCGCGACCCGCCGCACCAGGCGGATGGCGAAGGCAATCGAGCTGAAGCCGATCAGCAGGCTCGCTCCGCCCAGCCACATCCGCAGCGTCGGATCGAGATCGGGCATCCGCTGCAAGGTCAGCAGCGGGAAGTCGAAGGCCGAATGCAGCGCGACCGGGCCTGCGAAGATCAGCAGGCGGCTGGAGAGGCGGGCCCAGTCGCGATGGTGGCGGTTGGCACCCAGCGCCGTGCCGGCGCGCGCGATCGTCAGGTAGGCGCCGGCGATGATGCCGAGCGCACCGTGGAACGGCACGGTCAGCACGCTGCGCAACGCGGCCAGTGAGCGCCACATCTCGGCGTGCTGGACGAGATAGGCGAGGTTCTCGTAAGCGGCGAAGCCGAGGCCGACGGCGGCGCCATAGACCACGGTGTCCATCGGATTGGCGAAGGTCCGCCGCTTGGTCGAGGAGACCAGCACGATGGCGATCACCTTGACGGCTTCCTCGGGCAGCGCGACCCCGAAGACCGAATGCATGGCGAGCGCGGCCCAGGGGTTGTCAGGGGCTGCAACCATCTTGGCGAAGGGAGCGCGGGCAAGGCCCAGCAGCGAAATGCTGGCCGCGCCGAGCAGGAACGCAGTCCAGACCTGGGCCGGCGGTCCCGGGCGCTCCTCGGCGGCAATGACGAGCCACAGCATCAGCAGCGCCGGGGCGATGGCGGCAGTTCCGATGACGGTGGGTAACGCTTCAATCAGGTACATCGGCGCCGAAAATAGGTTCCCTTGATCTGCTTATCTACGTTTACCGATGCGACCATGTGTCATGCACTTGCTGTCGCGTCACTTAACAGGCGCGACAGCCAGCGTTCATCGGTATCGGCGCCGGACGTGAGAAGACGAGCACAATCAACGGCATGACAGAGTTAATTCGTCATCGACGGCAGCCCTCGCGCGGCCGCCATCGGATTGCGATTGGTAAGTCAGATCAAGGCAATGCGCAGGTTTCTTCGATTGACGATGCACGTGTGCGAGCGGCGAGTCCAGCCGCCGGACAAACTGGCCTAGTCACGCTTCGTTGTGCGCCGATGGGGCGGTGCAGCGATCCGGCGTGCCCGCACCTGCTCCAGCTCCCAGAAGACGCGTACGAGGCACGTGCCAAGGCAGAAGACAATGAGCAGCAGCAGGAAGGCCTGGTCGACGGCGGGGATGTGTATCATGACGTTGATCAAGCAACGTGCATGCCATTCGTTCCCGCGGTCGCCCGCGCCGCGCGCAGCCTGACCTTGCACGAAGCGCTGCTAGCGCCGGCTCGAATCGCCGATTCCGGAAAATCGATTGGGGCCGGCGTTTGCCGTGCTTTCAATGCGTGGTGAAAGACGGCGGTGCTTCGGGCGCGATGTCGAAGGCGCCAAGATAAAATTCCTTGCCGACGGCCTCGTCCGGCTCGGCATGGTGCGCGAGCAGCGTGAAGGCGGCTTGCGGATATTGCTTCCAGATATCGAGATCGCCGGCCGTGATCGTCAGCCAGCCGAACGTGTACATGTACCGTCCGGGCTCGGTGACCCGGCCGACCCTGTCCCAGGTGATCTTGTCGACTGCCATTCGGTCCCCCGATCGCAAGTCTGCAAATGAGGTCCGGCACGAGGCACGGACCGTCAAAAGCTGATCCCGCAATGGGGCCGCGATAGGGCAGCGGTGCGGAGGCGAGACGGCCGCTGCGCGGCCGCCGACTGCCGCCTTAGCGCGCCGTCGTGGCCGCCTGCGCTTCGGCCGCCCGCTCCAGCTGACGGTGCGAGGCGTGGAAGACGTCGTGGACGAGGCCGATCTTCTCCATGCCCAGAATGATCAGGCCGTTGAGATCGATCTCCCACCAGGCGTGCGAGATATAGGCGTCCCGCGGGAAGCGGTGATGGTTGTTGTGCAGACCCTCGCCGAAGGTGAGGATCGTGGTCACGAACTCGTTGGTCGAGGCGTCGTCGACCTCGAAGCGGCGATAGCCGTAGGCGTGGCAGACCGAGCCGGTGAGCTGGCTGGTGAGGATCAGCAGGTAGCAGCGGAGCAGGCCGGAGAACAGCACGCAGCCGATCATGGTGTGCACGCCGCCGAAGGTGTAACCGATCACACCGGGGATGAAGACGGCCGACATCCCGTACCAGACCCAGCGCGTGCGCACGAAGAACATCGCGATGGGATCGGCGAGGATGTCCTTGGCGTAATATTCGTTGTCGGTGGTCGCCTGGTCGAACACCCAGCTGCCCTGGGCGTGCAGGAAGCCCTTGAATGCGCTGACATAGCGATTGCCGAAGCCGTCGAATTGCGGGCTGTGGGGGTCGCCGACGTCATCGGCATAGAGATGGTGGCGGCGGTGATTGGCGACCCATTTCGCGATCGAGCCCTGCACCGCCATCTGGGCAATGGCGCAGAAGAACACGCGCATGATCGGGCCGGTACGGAAGCTGCGATGCACGAACAGGCGGTGCATGCCGGCGCCGATGCCGAACGTGGTCAGCGCGAACATCCAGACGAACGTGAACAGCTCCACCTTGCCGAGGCCCTGGGTGATCGCCCAGATGACGCCCGCGACGGCGCCGACGTAGAGAATGCCGAGGAGCAGATAGCTCTCGCGCAACTTGGCCTGAACGAGCGGGCCTTCGGTGACGACGCCGGGTGGAAGTTGCGGCTTGGCCGCGGCGCTCTGGGGGGTCTCTGCCGGGGCGAACCCGGCGTCGGCGATGGACATTCCTGGACTTCCAATACTCAAGGGCCCGCAGTGATTGCGGACGTATTGAGTCACACCCTATCGCGCGGGGATCGGCTCCTCCAGCATTTAGTTAAAAGTGAGTTAAAATCGATCGGGCCGGATTCAGGCCGATTGCAGCATCGGCGTACGGACGATCAGGCGGACCAGGTCGTCCCGCTGCTGCTTCTCGGCGAATTTGACCGCAAAGCCCTTGTCGAATTTGCGAATGACGCGCCCGACGCAGGCGCCGACCGCAAGCGGGGTCCCGATCTGCGGGTCGTATTCGCAGGATATCGCGACGCCGGCCGTGGAGACGTCGATGATGAAGCAGGGATGGGTGCTGCCGTCGGCGAGCGTCAGGAACGTGTGGGAGACCTGCGGAACGAAGCGGGCGTCATTGCGCAGCTCCAAAATGCTGGCGTCCTTCTGCTTCTTCTCCAGCCAGGTCAGCTTTTCCGACATCCAGGCGCGCCGCGCCCGCGTCATGTCGAGTTCCATCAGAAAGCCCGCCTTCAGCGTGGCGCTGATGGTGCACTGGAATTCGCCAAAGTCCTGGAAATAGGAGGTCACGCGCTCGCCGACCTTACCGACCACAGGCACGTCGACAATCATGCGGAACGGGGAGACACGCTTGGTGCGGCAGGCGAAGGTGCGCAGCTGGCCCTCGCAATCGTACCAGCGCGGCAGCGAGTAGCTGCCGCTCACGCTGACTTCCACTGCACGCTGCCGGAGGAACTCTGAGACGGACATGAACGCCAATCGTGTTTCGGAGTGTTTCCGTAAAATCACGTAGCGGGCAACGTCTAAGCAAACGATACGCCGATCAAATAGCGGGGGTAAATTTTCGGTAAATGTACGGAGCGATGGTGTTCCGGAGCTCGCGGCATAACGCCCCGCGCAAACTCACAACCTCGTTATTCCGCCCCGCTCATTGAGATCCGAGTAGCACCAGCAGGGCCAGCACGCCAACGGCGATGAGGAGCTTGATCGCCGTCCAGGTCAGGCTGTCCGCACAGATCTGAAATCCGAACCACGGCAATGCGCGCCGCATCGCCAGCGTTGCGAACGCTTCGACGATGGCGAGCGCAAGGGCGATGCCGGCGATGAACGACCATGACCCGGCCGGAGGCAGCCATGCCGCAAGCCAGGCGGGGACAGAGTCTTGCAAGGACGCGAACAGCGCGAACCATGCGAACAAAGACGCGAAGCTCTTGATGATATCGGGTCCGATCCTGTCCGGCTCGAGCCGGATGCCGATCGCTTCGAGCGCGCGTTCGATGCGCTCGCCGTCGGCGAAGTAGAGGAAGGCGCCGAGGTAGAGCGGAACGCGCGACTGGAAGAGCAGGGCGATGACACCGAACAGGACCGCGTGGGCAAAGGCATCGCCGAGAGTGTCCAAGCCGCGCGACGGCGCCGGCACCATCGCGGCCTGGCGCGGCGGAAGCGATCGGGCGCGTGCCATGTGCTCCAGCATTCTGGCGCGCCGCTCCGGCGCATATGGCGCTGGACGGTGCATCCAGGGCGGCGGCACCGGCGAGGCAACGCCGGTCTGGCCGTCCGAGGGGGATTTGCGCTGCGCCATGGGTCTGCACCGGTTCCAACGGGTCATTGGTCGGCGGTCAGGGGCGGGAAGGTTCATGCGGGGCGGCGGATTTCGCCACATCACCCAATGGCCCGGATGTTGGCGCTCCCTAGCGGAATCGAACCGCTCTCTCCACCGTGAAAGGGTGGCGTCCTAACCGATAGACGAAGGGAGCAAACACAAGGCCCCGCCGCTTTTCGCGACACGGCCGCCGGCCACCCGAGTCGAGCCCGGCGGCTGCAGCGGGCGAACGTATAGTGGCCTTTGGCGCCGTGGGCAAGCCGTTCGGGAACGGTCTTTTGGAACCGGTGGATAGCGTCCCCCCTGTTACATTCGGAGGCGATTTCAACGGTTTCTTAGGGGCCCCTGAGATAGCGCTGGAACCGGAGAGATTTGTTCATGCCACAGCCCAAGAAGCGTGCAGCCCGCAAATCGCTGTCGCAGCACGCCTGGATCACGCTCGACGGCGGATTCGCGGCGCGGCATTGCCTGGTCCAGGACATCTCCGATACCGGCGCAAAGATCACGATGGACGAGGACGCGAGCCAGCTCCCGGGCGTGATCCGCATGGCCTTCGCCCGTGATGCCCGCACCGGGCGGAGCTGCCAGGTGATCTGGCGCCGCGGCAAATCGGCCGGCGTCAAGTTCATCTGACCCCGGGCGGAGCGACCCGGATGGCGCGTGACGCCGGTCCGGGCTAGAAGGGCTGCATGCGCGCGCCGCTCCTCATCCTCATCCCGTTGCTGGCCACGTCCGCGGCCGCAGCCGAGGACCTGCGCCTTCCGCCTGCCGAGCGGCCACAGGCCGGCAAGGCCTTGCCGCTGAAGGGGACGGGCGGGAGGGCCAAGGCCGGCTCCTGCGCCTCCTACGGCCCGCGCTTCGTCATGGTCGAGGGCACCGGCACCTGTGTGAAGATCGGCGGCTCGATCAGCGTCGAGACCACGGTCAGGCGCTGAAGCCGATGCCGCCGGATCTCATGCGGCCCGACATCATCGTCCCCTTCGTGATGTATTGCGCGCTGCTGTTGTGGGTCGGCCGCGGCCTGAGCTGGACGGCCAAGCTTGCCACCGCCGTCGTGACGCTGCTGCTGATCATCTGCGTGCTGCTGGTCGAGCGCGGCTGGCGCTAGGGGGCCGGTTTGGACGCGCGTTCTTCACGCGAACCGGTATCCACCTCGCTTGAAAACGCTCTGAAAACAAAAACAGCGAAAACAACCCCATGCACAGTAGCCGTCAAGTGCCGGCGCGATGCCTGACACGTGCGCAACAACGATGATTCATTGCGCGTTCGGCACAGCTTAGGCCGCGCCACCGGCTCATGACATTGGCGGTGCGACAAACCGGGCAAATCCGGGCCGCTTGCCGAGCTCGGCGAGCCAGCGCGTCAAATACGGCTGGGCCGGGCGGGTGATGCCTTCGACCCCGAGCCAGCGCCGCGCATAGGCGCCGATCGCGATGTCGGCCAGCGTGAACTGGTCGCCATCCATGAAGCGGCGCGATGCGAGCAGGCGGTCGGCGATGGCCCAGACCTCGGCGGCGGCATCGGCATCCCGCTGCACCTGGATCATGTCGCGCTCGGCGGGCGGCGTGCGCACGATGCCCCAGAACACCGGCCGGTCGACCGGCTGCACCATCGACAGCGTCCAGTCGAGCCAGCGGTCGACGCTGGTGCGCAGCTTCGGGGCCTCGGGGTAGATCGGCGTGCCGCGGCCATGCGCGAGGCAGAGATAGCGCATGATCGAGTTCGATTCCCACAGCACGAAGTCGCCCTCGACCAGCGTCGGGATCCGCGCATTGGGATTCATCGCGAGATAGTCCGCCTCGCGGGTCTTGCCGAACGCCATGCCGGCGTCGATGCGCTCGTAAGCCAGGCCGAGCTCGGTCAGGCACCACAGCACCTTCTGCACGTTGACCGAGTTGGCGCGTCCCCAGATCGTCAGCTTGGTGTCCGGCATGAAGTCCTCCCGCGTTTCGCTTTGGCGCGGGTGATAGCGGAATTCCTCAGGCGGAGCGACGGCGATTGCGGCGCGCCCCTCATGCAAAAAGCTCCGCCGTCGGCGGAGCTTCCATTGCAAGTCAAACCTCACTCGTTGAACTTGGCAAATCGAACTTGTTAAGTCGAGCTTGGCAGATGGAGCCTGATGATCAGTGGCCGAAGAACAGCCACAACAGAATGATCACCGGGATCGGCACGCCAAGCATCCACAGCAACAGTCCTCGTCCCATTGCGTCCTCCTCCAATCGCATTGTCGGAGGGACAACAACGGTAGCGGGCGCTGGTTCCTGTGGCGCGGCCCTACCAGTGGCCCGTATTGGGCATCGACAGCCACGGCTCGGCCGGCGCCTTCGGCTCGCCCTTCTGCAGCAGCTCGATCGAGTGCAGGTCCGGCGAGCGGACGAAGGCCATGTTGCCGTCGCGCGGCGGCCGGTTGATGGTAACGCCGGCCTTTTGCAGCTGTGCGCAAGTCGCGTAGATGTCGTCGACCTCATAGGCGAGATGGCCGAAGAAGCGGTCCTCACCGTACTTCTCCTCGTCCCAATTCCAGGTGAGCTCGACCAGCGGCGCGCCGCGCGTTTGCGGCTGCTTCTTCAGCGCCTCGAGATCGTCCGCCGAGCACAGGAAGACGAGCGTGAAGCGCCCCTTGTCGTTCTCGATCCGCCGCACCTCCTTCAGCCCCAGCGCATCCTGGTAAAACTTCAGCGCGACATCGAGATTGCGCACGCGCAGCATGGTGTGGAGGTATCGCATGGTTGTTGCTCCCTTGAACGGGTGGGGTTTTGCTTTGGGCCGGGACGGCGGGGACAGGAGATAGCAGGAAAGTGGGAGGAGGGGCAGGGGGCGGGGGCAAATGTGCGTGAAGGAGAGACGGTTGGTGCGGTAAGCTAGCTAGGACGTGTACTCATTAAACGGCTTGGCCGACTGATGTCCGCTCAACCTCCAACAGCGGCAGAAGAGCGGACCTTGCCCGAGGTCGCAGAAGGGACCCAAAGCGGTCGATGTCGAGCTTGTCCCGAGCTATTATCAGCCTAGCTGATCGACCAGTGCCGACCATAGAGCCCATTGTTCGCCTCGATGTACCGGGTCCTCAATTGCAGTGTGCACCATGACGACCTTAGAGGTCGGATCAACGCAAATATACTGGCCCTTGAATCCTAACAACGCGAACTGCCGCCTCTCACCGGGAAACAACCACAAGAGATAACCGTAGCCCAATTTCTTCGTCGCCACGACCGGTCGCAGATAGTCATCCGAAGCTCGAACGGTGGTTGCATCGATCATCCATTGCGCCGGAACGATCTGCTTGCCATCCCATGCGCCATCATGCGCCAGCAAACGTCCTAGCCGAGCGTAATCGCGCAGAACGGCATTGAAGCCAAAGTGCCCCAGTTCGAAGCCTTCTGCGTCTACTAGCCAATTGGCATCCGCTTCCGCGCCGATCGGCTCCCATACTTTCTCGCGCAGATAGTCAGATGCTGACTTGTTGACAGCACCGTGAAGCACCATGCCGAGCACGTCGGCTTCTATGCTCGCGTAGTAAAATCTCGTTCCCGCTGGGGCGACACGCTGATTGAATTGCACAATGCTCTCAACCGTACCCAACTTTGATTCCGGGAACGCGATCCCCATGCCGTTCCACAGGCGATTGAGGTCACGTCCTCCGTCTCTTGTTTCACCGAAATCGACGCCTGAGGACATGTGCAGCAGATCGCGAATTGGCGTCCCGCCGTACTCACTACCCATAAAACCCGGTACATAACTTTCGGGGATATCATCGACCGACTTAATCGCCCCCTCCGAGATGGCGATCCCGATCAACAGTCCGGTTATCGTCTTGACCATCGACTGGGATACGAACCGATCTTGATCAGTTCGCGCGTACTGATAGCCCTCGAAGATAATCTGGTCGTCCTTGGCGATCAGCAGGCCAGTGGCCGGATTGCGCGACATGTAGTCGAGGGGCGAAAACTTGCTTCCCTGAAAATGGTAGTGAACGTCTGCACTCGAGCACTTGAACTTCCAAGGCGTCACAGCTCGCCTGATGAGCCGCG
This sequence comes from Bradyrhizobium liaoningense, assembly GCF_018130785.1. Lineage (GTDB taxonomy): Bacteria > Pseudomonadota > Alphaproteobacteria > Rhizobiales > Xanthobacteraceae > Bradyrhizobium > Bradyrhizobium liaoningense_A. The sequence continues at coordinate 786,438 of NZ_JAFCJT010000002.1, read as the reverse complement.
TTTGATAGATGTGATCGATATGGGTGAATGCGCCGACACGGTATTTTGGCTCCCAAGGGTCGCCTTGCCTCCGCGCCTCCGTAATGTCGGGAAGAGGATAACCATCTTTGGCGCCGTAAAGCTCGGCGTTTGGACCTGTTGTGGAGAAAATCGGACCGGCGCAGTCTTGCGTCTCGCCGGGGGAAACTGGTTCTGCGGTTGCGGGAATGGGACCGGCAAACGCACAGGCGACCGTAGCAGCCAGCGATGACACAGCCTTGCGACGGGAATATTGCGGCGCCGACATGACGTCCCCCAAAGATTCCCGTAAGTAGAGATCAAATTGGGTGGAAACTTCAAGGAGTATGTCTCCTGTTGGGCCGATTGCTGAAGTCAGGCTGTCGCGATCAGGCCCAAAATGGACTGCGTATCTCGCACATCACAAAATGCAGATGCTAGCCCGGTGAGTGTCGCGCCATGTTCCGCGTCGGTCGTTGTCGCGTTTGCATCGGTGATGAAGAACACCTTGTAGTTCATCATCATCGCATCCCTTGCCGTTGCATCGCAGCAGACATGCGACAACGTTCCGGAGATGATGAGCGTGTCGATCCCGCGCTCCTGCAAGCGGACATGTAGATCGGAGGAGCCCGGTACAAAAGCGCCGAAACGGCTCTTGAGAATGACTAGATCTTCATGAGCGACGTCCAGTTCAGGCCAAAGGGCATGCCCCTGGCTGCCAGCGGTGAATGCCTCTATATAACTCGTACGACGTTTACGTCCGCAGAAGTGCTCAAAGAAGATCGGCCAGGTGCGGATCGCCTCGTCATCCACTGTATGCTGCGTAAAGACCACAGATCCACCTGCGGCGCGAAGGGCGGCGCTGATGCGGTTGACATTGGGGACAATGGTGCGGGCCATCGGCACTTCCATCACCTGCCCCTTGCCCATGAAGCCGTTCTGCAAATCGATGACGATATGCGCAGTCTCACACGGGATTAGGCCGTCAAAAACGCCGCCGCGCCTAATGCGTTCGCGGATCTCGTCCGCAATGCCAGCTTTGTGCATGACCATTACTCGGGCTGATGACGGTCTGATCACTTGCAGCACCTTATCAGGATCAATGCCCCTTTGCCAAAAACCCGACCGCCGTCTGACAAGGCCCACGTCTGAATTGGGTCTTGGCCGTGTAAAAACGAGCCTAAGGGGCGTCGGTTCTGAGAGCCAGGAGGCCCGGGGCGTCTCAGGCTGCGATCGCAGCGATCAGCGGCTTGATCCCGACGATGTTCATGACCCGTGTCAGGTTGTAGGCCAGGACAGAGAGTGCCATCTCTGCGGCTACTTTCGGAAGCGTTTTGGTCAGGAAGTGCGTCGCCCCCATGCGGGCCTTCATGGTGCCGAATGGATGTTCAACTGTCTCTCGACGCTGGCGCATCGCCTCTGGGTTGGCGTCGAGGCGCTGCTGCACAGCATCGAGGAGGTGCTCGTGCTCCCACCGTGTAATCCGTCGCTCTGACCCCGGCGTGCATTGGGGCTTGATCGAACAGCTTTGACAGGCCGTGGTCCAGTAGCGCCGCAGCATCTTGCCGTCTTCTTCGTTCGTATAGCGATAGGACAGCCGCTCTCCGGCCGGGCAGCGATAGGCGTCCTCCTCTGGCAGATAGGCAAAGTCCTGTTTACCGAAGCGTCCGTCCGCCTTAGCACCCGATGTCAGCGGTTTGGGCAGGGTTACCGTGATGCCTGCTTCGTGGCACGCGAGGATCTCCGGGCTGTTGAAGTAGCCGCGATCGGCCACAGCTTCGAGCGTCTCAGTCTTCAGAACAGCCTTCGCCTGCTTGGCCATATTAGCAAGTTGTGCCCGATCCGAGCCGCTGTTCGTCACCTCGTGCGTCACGATCAGATGGTTCTCGGTGTCCACGGCGACCTGCACGTTGTAGCCAACAACGCCAGAGCCGCGGCCGCTCGTCGCCATCGAACGGCTGTCGGGGTCGGTCAGCGAGATTTGCTGGTCAGGCGAAGCATGCATTTGCTTCTCGTAGACGGCAAGCTTATCCATTTCTTCCTTCAGCTTCGTCAGCTTCTCGGTAAGCCTTGTCACCTTCGTAGCCAGCGCCTCCGTCGGCTCCTGCCGGTCCGCCGTGTCAAGTTGGCTCAGGTAGCGCGCGACGCTCTCCTCAAGCTGAGCACGCCGCCGCTGCACCTTCGCCTTTGTGAAGTTCTTGTCCCGATTGTTCACGGCCTTGAACTTGCTCCCATCGATGGCAACGCTCGCCGTCGCGAGAAGACCCATCTCACGGCAAAGTTCGACGAAACGGGCACAAACCTTGCGAAGCGCCACGCCGTTGTCCTTGCGGAAGTCCGCGATCGTCTTGTGATCGGGCGCCAGCCGGCCCAACAGCCACATCAGTTCCACATTGCGCCCGGCTTCTCGCTCGAGCCGCCGGCTCGACTGCACTCGGTTCAGATAGCCATAGGTGTAAAGCTTCAAGAGAACCGACGGGTGGTACGATGGCCGGCCCGTTGCGGCTGGCTCCACCCCCTCAAAGTCCATCTCAGCCAAATCCAGCGCATCGACAAACACGTCGATCACGCGAACGGGGTTGCTCTCGTCAATGAAATCGTCGAGGCATTCGGGCAATAGCGCCCGCTGCCCACGATCCGCCTCCGCAACGAAGCGCCTCATCGATTCCCCCAAAGAATCACAGGAGAATCATAACAGCAGCCCAGCGTTTTCACACAGCCAGGGTCAAAACCGGTAATGCTCTGATCGATCCGAATATTTCCGCTTAGTCCCCAAGATCGGCCATCTGCGAGTTAATGAGTACGCGCCCTTGCTAAGCGTGGACGGACGAGCCGCAGCGTCGGCCGGGACTCGTGGATGAGTTCAATGCACTGTCACCGGAATTCAGCGCTTCTCGTCAATGAGCAAGCCCGGTCCTGCCGATGAACCATCCTCAATGTCACGGTCACTAATGCCCATATCTGGAAGGTATTTCGCCGTGAAATGGTTCAAGCGATATGCAATTGGCTGCCTGATCTGGTTGATCCTCGGCGGCATCAACGACGGCTACAGACGGCCCGGCGAAGACATGCGTTGGGGCGCCATCGTCATGGTGGCGGGTTTTTGGCCAATCGTGACCGCCGGCATCGTTGGCAGCTCTGTTGGCGAGGTTGCGCACAAGATCAATGAAGGGAATCCGGGGTGACTGACGTGTCTGACACCCAGAAACTGATGCCGGCACTTTCGACGCCTAGGCGCGACCTGCTGAGGCGAGAAATATATAGGCAATTCGGAGTTGATGGTCGAAAGACGCTCTTCTTGCTCCTTTTCCTTTTCGCGATCCCCGCGGGCGACTGCTCCGCGCAGACACCACCGCCCCCAGTCAACGAACATGCGTTCGAGCGCGCGCCGCCGACAGTCGTGAAGAGATTGGCGACCCGCTTTTCGCTAGGCGCATTCGCCGGCCGCTTCGAAGAGACGCGGCTCGGCGCGGTTCGCGAAGCCGTGGGCGAAGGGACCATCCGACACCAAGGCGACGCTGGAGATAGCATCTATTGGCTGTGTTATCGGCGCGCGCAGCATCGATTATGGGTGGTGTCCAGCGGAGAGATGGGCGGCCCGGACCATCTCGTCACGGAGATCGTTGAAGAGCTCACCGAGAAAGACGCCGGGGCCTCGGCCGATTGCGCCATCATCCCGGAAAAGTTCTCGCCCGTCGTCCTCGACAGCAAGCTGCATTTAGGTATGTCTCGTCAGGAGGTAATCATGGCGTTGGGACCGCCGTCGAAGTCGGAAGCTGCTCAGATCGTGTATTCTCACGAGGGAAAGCTCGCAGACGGTTTCGATGAGACCGCTTGGCTCATTCTCGGATTTGGTGAGAACAAGCTCGTGTCCATGCGCGGCGGCAAGACCACGACGAATTGAAGTGGTTGCGAGCAGCGTTCGCGCTTCGCGACGGATGCGAACGAGTCACGCGCGCTCGCGCACCAGCCCCATCACATACCCCAGCTTCTCCACCACCTTCGGCGAAAGCAAGCCAATGGCACTTGGTCATTCACTTTGGCTTCGATGCCCCCGAAGCAGCGGCCGAACTGACCCAAGGTGGCTGTTTATGAGTTTTGAGCAGTGACCTCGCCAGCAACCCATCGAACCGGCACCCTCAATGGCCAAACCCTCGGCAGTTGAACCCCGCCCGAGGAGAGGCGACTAAACGCCATGGCCGCTGTCTTTGCAGAATTCCTGTTTGATCTCGTCAGAAACCTCGTTGGTCACTGGCTGAGACAGGCTGCGGTGGCCGTTTGTGCGTGGCTCGATGCGAAGATTCACGGCCGCGCTGCACGCCTTGTCGTGGGCGGCGTTCTCGGGCTCGCCGCCTGTATCCTCGTTCCGATTTTCGCCGGGTTTCTGGGTTTTTGATGTCCTCCGTGAAGACGAACCTCATCATCGCATTGACCATCGGGGCGCTCATCTCGTCGGTGCTCCTCGTCCTGGAGCCGCTGACCGACTTCGCTTATCTTTCGCTGGAGTGGCCCGGCATCAGCGCAGCGTATTTGTTCTGGGGAGCGGTCGGGGGCTCCAGTTTCGCAGGGATTGCTATTTCCTGGGGCGTGAATGCACTCACCTATGGTCTGGGTGCTTTCGCCATTCTCAGCGTTCTCAAGCTGCTGATTGAGCCGAAGACTTGAGCAATGATAAGGGCGGCATGAAGCGCTGGCTTCAACGGCTCGGAAGGATCGCGAGGGTCGCGGCGCTTTGCGGGACCGTTGCGTGGCTCGTGCTTTTGACGAGTTCGCCTCAGCAGCCTGATGCCGCACATTCCGAACGTTACGCGCACCGGCACGATATCAGGTATGTGAGCGAGGGGACCGAACTGGCTCTTCAGATCCTGCTCGGCTCGTCGTTCACTTTGGTCCTGGCGGCGCTCGGATGCCACTTCGCGACCAGGGACATGCGGGAGTGAATATCCCCGTGGATTTCCGGACGCGTTGGGGGAAACTGATTGGTCTCGTCGATCGTTCTGCACCTCGCGGATCCGGAATTTCGCCACAGCACTCCCTAGCGCCTTGATCCTTCCTTGCCGCGCCGGGCCTCCTCGGCTTCGTCCACGAGCTTCAAGGCGGCGCCGTCATAGCTCAGCTTCAGCCCGCGGCCGACGATCCAGATCCAGCCCTCGCGGGCGTCCCTGGTTGGCTGGGCGTTGAACTGGTCGGAGATCGATTTGACGGCGGCGTCTTGCGGTCCCGGATTGTTCAACTCCGCATTGACGCGCCAGATGGGATGCCTGGCGTCAGTTTCGTCGCTGGCAATCGTGACCTTGGCACCATCGACGGCGCATTCGAGGGCGTAGGACTCGCGAAGCTGCCGGCAGCGGTAGCGGCGTTGCGTGACGACCTTGTTGGTCTCGTCGAATGTCATCCCGGGCGAAAAGCCGAGGATGTCGGACTTTTTCACGTCTACCAGCGACGCAGGCTTCAAGAAGCCTGGCTGGATCGCCACGAGGGCGGCAACGACAACAATGATCAAGCCGGCGACAACAATTCCAATTTTCATCAGCCCCTCGCGAAAAACATCCGACCATACAGCAGCCGGCGCATCCCGCCAGTCAGGCGCGTCGATAAGTCCTGAGCAACAACAGCTTGAAGTAGTCCTGCAAAAAGTGCTCAATCAGCTCCTTTCATTGGTCGAATTATCTGGGAGGATCGTTGTGGAGCAGGATGAAGTGGAGGCCGCCATCGTCGAGGAGTTTGAGGGCGATGAGATCTATGAATCTTATGGGCCGAGCCAGCTAGCTGAAAGCGTCGTATGGGAGGTCTGGGTTAAAGAGGGGGGCACGGTGTTCGCGACACGGTTCCTGGAGGAGTTCGCGGACGGAAGCTACAAGGCATATGGATCGTTTCAAACTCTGGCTGTGAAGCTCAATAAGCAACACGAAGCCACGGTACAGAAAGCCAAGACCGACGAGTGGACCAGACAGAAAGAGCTGGCAGAGATCCAGAGCAAGGATGGACTGGGAGCAATTGAGACCCGGGCGAAGGTTGCGGCCCAGGCGGCGGCTCTGTCAAACAGCCGGATCGAGCTCCTTGTCAAGCTCGGGATTGGGGTGCTTTGCATCGTGGTGGTGCTCGGCGTTGCCAGCGTTCTCGCAATGACTGGTGCCGGTCTTCTCGCCGGCGCGGCTCTGTCTGCCCTGTTGCCGGTCATCGGCGCGGCGTGCATTTGGGTGTTCGGAAAATACCCTCGATTTGATTGGTCGGGTCTCCCTCCTGCTACGGACGTCCGCACAGAAAGTCCCCAGGCGCAGCCGGGGACATCGATCTAGCCGCGAGGATCTCCAGCAGCAGCAGAATGAAAAAACGCCCCTGACATGATCAGGGGCGGTTTTCGTCAATCGCGGTTTGCGAAACTCGGTCTAGTGACCAGTGCCGGGCTTCGTCGTCTTCGGCGGCCGCCGTCGACTACGCTGCAATCCGTTGCTCGACGGGCGCCGTCAGGACCTTGAGCACTTCCGCATGCTCGAGGTCCGGAACCGCGATGGCCGTGTGGCTGTAGATCGCATGGCTTCGTGATTTTGCGATCTTGTCCAGGATCTCTTTGCCCTTGATGACGTGGAGGCCCATGCCTTCGTGAGCAGGGAAGATGGCCAACACCACGTCGTAAGCCCTGATGACGGCACGAAGAGCTTCGGCCTTGTCTTCGGCGACGTCGACGAAAACACGAACATCAGCCGCGAGTTCACGCAGCTCGTTAAAATCCAGCACTGTGGGGTACTCCAACGCAACGACACTGAAGAGAGAGTGGCGGGGTTGGGTTACTGAAGTCTGAACGACGCGTGCCGGGCCACAGGTTTTACGGCCATGACGCTGTGGAGAAAGCGAAAGCCCCGCCTGGGGGAAGCGGGGCTCGCTGATGGGGTGAAGCTTGGGGACTTCAATTAGTTAGACGCGCCAGCGGCAGAATGGTTCAAGAAGAACACGGTGCATGCTGCGACATCTTTCGCGGGAAGGGGGTGGAACCCCCGCACAAGCCATGCTTGTGTTTTGGGCCTCAATGGGTTCTAAGCCCCGTGACTTCATGACCTCCGGCGTGAATCAGCATCACACTTGCGTGGTTCGGCCGCGTCCTGAGCAGGATCTGCTCGCCCGCACAAAAGGAATTCAGACATGGCGAAGATGACGAAGACTCAATTGATTGATGCAATTGCCGAGGGCACGCAGCTGTCGAAGAACGACGTGAAGTCGGTCATCGAGTACATGGCGACGGTCGGCTACAAGGAGCTCAACGAGTCCGGCGAGTTCGTCATCCCCGGCTTCGTGAAGATGTCGGTGGTGAACAAGCCGGCGACCGAAGCCCGCATGGGCGTCAATCCCTTCACCAAGGAGCCGATGCAGTTCGCGGCGAAGCCGGCGAGCAAGTCGGTGAAGGCTTCGCCCCTGAAGGTGGCCAAGGACTCCGTCTAAGGGGCTCGCCAAGCGGCTCGCGACGTCGTCGCGGCGGCTCCCGTCGCGGGGCGCCGCAACGACCCACCGGCTGGGTTGGACACGGATAGGGAACTCTCGGGCGTCGTCAGGCTTTGCTTCCGAAAGGGAGACGTGACATGGCCAGCCTGAGCGAGGAAGAGATCCGGGACCGCGCCTATCATCTCTGGAGGGAAGCCGGCGAACCCGCGGGGAGGATGGACACTTTCTGGTATGAGGCCGAAAGGATGCTCCTCGCCGAGCGGACCGCGCAAGGCGAACTCCCGCCGGGGATGAACGACAATCTGCCGGTCTGACGATGAACAGGGGCCGCACACAAATTTGCCGCACGCTGGAACGTTGCCCGCCGTCTGGCGGTTGAGATAACGGCGACGGAATCTTACGCGGAGCGGACAGTCGTCAAAGCAGCCACCCGGTGTAACGCCCGCGTGGCTGCTTTGCTGTTCGCTGCCTTGTGTTCGAGCGGGCCGCAAAGAAGAACCCCGGCGTTGGGACCGAGGCTTCTCAAAGCTGGACAGTGGCGTCGCACAGCCACCGGCACCACTGAATTCGGCCTGACAACGCGGGGCGGGGACATTCGTTCCGGCCGCTACTCCGGCGATACCGACACATCGATGATCGCCGGCGGATCGATCTGGCGCTCGCGCCAGACGATGAATTCGCATTTGGGATTGAGCCACTGATATTCGGAGCCGCGCGCCTTCAGGTGCACAAGCGCCGCATCGTGCGCTGTGGTCTCGTCGGGGGCCTCGACCATGATCTCCACGGTCTCCTCGATCTGACGAACCACCTCGACGGCGTAGAATTTCCTGGTCACGGTCCCTCGCTCCGGAATGGCTAACGGGGAGGGCGACGGCGCGTTCCCAAAAGAAAAACCCCGCGCTTGCGCACGGGGTTCTCTTGGCTGGCGGCGATGGGATTTCAGCGCCTGGCCGCCGGCCGTGTCCCGAACTTAAGGTTGAAAATCCAAAAAGCAACAGCGCTGCGGCGAGGCAGTGTTCGTCAGGCGGCGCTGCATGTGGCCGGGCGCGGAAATCCCCCAGCTTCCATGGTCCTGCGCTACGCCCAAAAGGTTCGATGGGATTGCACGGGAAATCGTGCGCGAAGGGCTGGACTTTTTGTTCCTATTTTGTTCTAGTTGGTCATCACGTTGGAGGTGACGCATGACCATCGAGAAACAGCGCGAAGTGATCAGGCTCTGGAATCAGCTCAGGAAGGTCGAGGGCCCGGCCGCGGAAGAGCTCCGCATCCAGATCCTCGAATGTTTTTCCGAGAAGGGCAACGCCAAGCGAGCGGCGTGAGGAGCGCCGGCGGGCCAGGACGGCGACCGGCAAGCGCGATCTCGTTCCGACGAAGAGTGTTGCCGTTGAAAATCTTGACGTTGAAATCCTGACGTCAAAATCTTGGCGTTGAAAATCTTGCCGATGAAGACGTGACGGCGCGCGCCTTCATCGATCGTTAGGAGTCGCGTCGCGCTGATTTTCTCGCCTCCGATTCGTTCTTTGCGAACGAAATGGAGTCGGATGCAGAACAAGACGTGCCTTCTGTGTCGATGCGGGACATGCCTTGTCACAGTGCGAGAGCGTGATGCTTCGCACAGTCCCGCCCCTCCTGTCCTCGCTACGGAATGAGGCGAGGGAGAGTGACATGAATGCGTGCTGGTATCTCGCCGAGATCGTGAAAGTGTTCTGGTACGACAGGCACAAACGGCTGCGCAAAGGCAGGCCATCGGTGCCGCAGGTGCCGCCTCCACTGAAGCCCGACGACACGGAGTGATCGGGCTCGTTGTGATCGGGCGCGCTGCGTTCGTGCGTTCGCTTTCGCGGCGATCGACACCACTTGTTAAGAGTCGCTCCGCGCTGATTTCTTCGAGTCCGATTCGTTCTTTGAGAACGAAATGCAGGCGAAGCTGGAACAAAGCCGTACCAGCGGCTCCTTGCGTTGAAACGGTTCGCCGGAATCCAGCGGCTTGCGCAAACTCCTAACGAACGTTTGCGGGAAAGCCGATAACCCTATTCGGTTAGGTTAAAAGCCCAATCGCGTTGCGCTCGCCGCTGCTTGCGATAGGTGTTCTTGCAAGGACAAGAAAACGACTTTGCCAAGAAGCAAGTTTGCATGACACCTTTTTCAGAACCATCCTTTTATCAGGGCGACCGCCATACCTACCGGCGCGTCGCCATCGTCGGTTCGCTGTTCTGTCTCGCTTTCGTGGTGATCAGCTTCTCGCTGCGGCCGCAACTCGAGGACACGCGCGTTGCGGTCAAGGCCGACAGGCTGGTGCGCACGGCAGGCCAGGCGCCCCACACGAATTAGCGCTCGCCGTTGTAGATGGACTCGTCGGCGGAATTGCCGGGGCACGCGGTGCCGCGGCTCGCGATCGCGACGAAGCCGGCATAGCCGGACAGGTTGAGCAGAACTTCGAGCCACGCGGGCATGTCGGATCTCAATTTGCGTGAAGATGGCTCAACGTGCGCGCGAAACATTCGTTCCCCGCTCGCAAAGACAATCTCGTTCAGAGCGGAGAGGAGGGGTCGAGCCGCCGGCCGAGGGTCGCAACGGACGAGCTGGACGGCTGCTCCTTGAGGAATTCGGCGATGGCCCGTGCCAGCTCGCCGTCGCTCATCGGCGTCGGCGGCGGGCGCAGCGCGCCGACACCGAAGTTGCGGACGATCTCGTCGTAGTGCCGGTCGCGGGATTTGGGAACGAGCCTGCGGATACGCCCCAGCAAAGCGGATAGCGGCAATGTCTCCTCCTTGGCATCCGTCCCGTTGGCAGCCGTTGATGTCTGCTGCCATTTGTTGCCCGTGAAACCAAAAACCCCGCCAGCATCGCGGAGATGCTGACGGGGTCTTCGTGCTGTCGCCTCTACCGGATGGCGGAGGCTTCCGCACTCGAAGATGCAATCCACGGAGCGGGCTTTCGTTCCCGTCGTGCCGATATTTTTCTGCCATCCGGGTTCCACGCCTGCGCGCAACCATCGCAGGCCTCCGACGTTGTCCCGACGAGACGCGAAGGAGGAGAATCATGAAGAAAACACTGGCAGTTCTGGCCACCGTTGCAGCCGTCGGCGTGACCGCGATCGCGGTGCCGGCACCTGCGCAGGCAGGCGGTCGCGGCATTGGCCCGGGCCTCGCATTCGGCCTCGCCGCCGGCGCGATCACCGCCGGCGCAGTCGCAGCGTCCCATCCGTACGGCTATTATGGTCCGGGCTACGGCTATTACGGCGGGCCCGCCTATTACAGCCCTGGCCCGTATGCCTATTATGGCGATGGGCCGTACTACCACCGGCGCCACTACTACCGTCATTGGTAACGGCTGAAGAAGCGAAAAGCCCGGAGCGATGCTCCGGGCTTTTTTCATGCGTGGCGATCGGAGCTGCGTTATGGCCAGAGCGAGGGCCGCTCGACCTTGCGCGCATTGTCGAGCGTCGAAACGAAATACTCTTCGCGCTCGCGCTTGAATTTTTCCTGCGTGGCACGGAAGGCGGCAACACGGGCGGCGATCTCTTCGCGTTCGCGGATTTTGCGTTGTTCGTCTTCGGTCATTGTCAAATCCCCTCTACACGTCAGTATGTGTGCACTTCAATATGTGTGCACCGCTGAACTCACGCACTGCCGCCGCAATCACGTTGAGTCGCGTCTACACATGCATTGGCGCTTCTGATTGGGGCGTCAATGGGGAGGAGGCATTGCAGGATTGTGATAAGCGAAGGTCGGAAAAAATTGCCGACCGCGGCTTGCGCGATTCTTGCGCGGCAGTGGATAACAGCGTCAACGATCTTGTCGCTTGCGCATGGTGTGGCTGGCGCAAGGCCAACACGGGAGGCCGCGAGTGCTTGCATCGGATCTTCGTAGCGGCGTCGAACGACTCGGCGACATGATCGCCGAATCCAGGACCATCGTGCCGTTCACCGGCGCGGGCATCTCCACCGAATGCGGCATCCCGGACTTCCGCTCGCCGGGCGGAATCTGGACGCGCAACCGTCCGATCCCGTTCGACGAATTCGTCGCCAGCCAGTCGGCGCGCGACGAATCGTGGCGCCGCCGCTTCGCGATGGAGGCGGTCTTCGCCGCGGCCAGGCCCGGCCGCGGTCATCGCGCGCTCGCCTCGCTCTACCGCGCCGGCAAGATTCCTGCCGTCATCACCCAGAACATCGACAATCTGCACCAGGCTTCGGGCTTTGCGGCCGAGCATGTGATCGAGCTTCACGGCAATACCACCTATGCGCGCTGCATCGGATGCGGGCAGGCCTATCAGCTCGACTGGGTGAAGCAACGTTTCGACGAAGATGGCGGCGCACCCAATTGTACCGCGTGCGACGAGCCGGTGAAGACCGCGACGATCTCGTTCGGGCAGATGATGCCCGAGGACGAAATGCAGCGCGCGACTGCGCTGTCGCAAGCCTGCGACCTCTTCATCGCGATCGGTTCCTCGCTCGTGGTGTGGCCGGCGGCGGGCTTTCCGATGATGGCGAAGAACGCCGGTGCACGTCTGGTGATCATCAATCGCGAGCCGACCGATCAGGACGACATCGCCGATCTCGTCATCCGCCACGACATCGGCGAGACTCTCGGGCCCTTTGTCGCAAATTGAGGCATCAATTTGATTCGCGGCTGTGCAAGCTGTTCATAGGTTCCGGCGAATCTCTTTTTTTTCTATGCGTCTCAACCGGGAGTGTTATCTTTTGAGTCGAAAGATTCGCATCGCGTCGAATTGAGAATATTCTCTTAAGACGCGTGATTCGGCGCCGCCGCTGAGGCGGGTTGCAATGGGCAGTGTGGGGTCCGGGGTTATGGGGTCGTCGGACGGATTTGAGTCCAAGAAAATCGGAGTTCCCGCTGTGGGCGAACACGGCGGCGGTGGTCGCGATAGCGCGCTCAGCCCGTTCACCGGACTCGGTGAGGGCAGCGCCAACCTCGTCGAGGTTCACGGCGTCATTAAATGGTTCGACGCTTCAAAGGGCTACGGCTTCATAGTTCCCGACAATGGTTGGCCGGACGTGCTCCTGCACGTCACCGTGCTCAGGCGCGACGGCTTCCAGACGGCCTACGAGGGCGCCCGCATCGTCGTCGAGTGCATCCAGCGCGCCAAGGGCTACCAGGCCTTCCGCGTGGTCTCGATGGACGAGTCGACCGCGATCCATCCGGCGCAGATGCTGCCGCCGCGCACCCATGTCACGGTGACCGCGACCAGCGGGCTGGAGCGGGCACAGGTCAAATGGTTCAACCGCCTGCGCGGCTTCGGTTTCCTGACCTGCGGCGAGGGCACGCCCGACATCTTCGTGCACATGGAGACGCTGCGCCGCTTCGGCATGACCGAGCTCAGGCCCGGCCAATATGTCCTGGTCCGCTTCGGGCCCGGCTCCAAGGGCATGATGGCGGCCGAGATCCATCCCGAGACGGGATCGCCAGGGCTTTCTTCGCACTAGAAGGCTTGCAGTCGCACTAGCGGCCGCCGGCCGCCAGTTCCCGCAATCGTGACAAGAGGCGCGCTGGCCGGCCAGCGCGCCTCTGGCTTTTGTCACAGTCGCCGCGTAAGGACTGCTTCAGTTCCACGCCCCCTCGAGTACCGTCCCATGAATCTTGACCGAAAGGCCGTCTGGTCCATTGCGAGGGGCTGGCTGGCCGCCATCCTCGTCGCCGGCTGTGCCGTCGCGAGCGCGCCCGCCGGCGCCGCCAGCTTCCAGCCGCTCGAGATCGTCACCAGGAACGGCGTGCAGGTGTTCTCGGTGGAAATGGCGACGACCGAGGAGGAGAAGCAGACCGGGCTGATGTACCGCAAGGAACTGGCCGACGGCAAAGGCATGCTGTTCGACTTCAAGCCCGAGCAGGAAGTGTCGATGTGGATGAAGAACACCTACGTCTCGCTCGACATGATCTTCATCCGTGCCGACGGCCGCATCCTGCGCATCGCCGAAAACACCGAACCGCTGTCGACCAAGATCATCTCGTCCCAGGGGCCCGCGCGGGCCGTCCTGGAGGTGGTGGCGGGAACGGCTCAGAAATACGGCATCCGTCCCGGCGACCGCGTCGGCCACCCGCTGTTCGGCACCAAATAGGGCCATCGGGAGCGGCGTAGCCAGCCCGGCGGCTGAGGGAGCTTGCTGGCGCTTTGGGAAGCGTGTATCGACGGGGCTCGCCGGACATTCGGGGTATAGCGCAGCCTGGTAGCGCGGCAGTTTTGGGTACTGCAGGTCGTTGGTTCGAATCCAGCTGCCCCGACCAAAACTACAGTAAAATCAATGACTTGATTTGGTGCATTGATTTTTGACGTTGCAGTATTTGATACTGCAGGTCGTCCGCAAAATCCCTCGCAAATTATAGTGCTTTCCTTGCACGAACATTTAGAAGCGTTCCCGGGGGGCCTTTGGGGGGCCTTTTTCAAAAACTGCGACCGCGTACGAGTACGCGCACAGTTTCGTTAGGTCTGATCTCGTTCTGAATCAGATCCGCCTGCCACTGCAGCACTTCGTCGAGAAAGAAGCCGACACGCATCGGAGCAATCGAGTACATCCTTGGGAATGTCCCTTCCTTAACTTTGCGCTCCAGGGTCGATCGACTCATCGGGATCCGCTTGAGTACATCCTTGATCGAGATCATTTGCCGTATGGCTGCGGCCACCTCTGGTGACTCCGCTCTTTTCATCGTCATCTCCGAGAAAATCAGCCGCGCTTGCCTGTGAAGGTGAGCCGACTGCGCTCGCCGGCCTCGTGCCGACACCCGTGGACTGATGACTTCAGCCCAACGCGAATGAAATCGAGTCGCTCTAATATGTCGACTATGGACCGTGGTTTTATAAACAGCGAAATGATCGCCTGCAGCGCATGGATGGACGGCGACTCGTTGCTTGGAATCTCAGGAGACGTCGTGTCGAACGCGGCCTCTCTCAGGAGAAACTCGCCGTAGATGCTCAGATTGATCGCACCTATGTGAGCAGCCTTGAGCGTGGGCTAGAGAATCCGACCGTGTCGGTGCTGGATAGGCTGGCTGCCGCGCTATCGATGCCTATCGCCGATTTTTTCCGCGTACCGTCCCGCGGGGAGCGGCCCCCAAAGCCGCTTTCGGGAGGACGTCGTGCCAAGTTGACGGCGGGTGGTTGAACGCCGCTATCGCTGGTGACTTCGCAAACGCGATGTCGTTGGCGCTGCGCATCTTGCGAGCCGAGCAATATGAAAAACAGCGGCATAGGATTGCCGTAGGGCTTGCTCCGGCGGCAAGTCCACGGCAACTATAGCGTGCAGTTTCGGCCGGGGGGCCGTAGGCGATGGGTGACGTCGCGGTCCAGAGGGGGACTCATTTGCTCGAACGAATTCAATTGCTTCGCAACATTGGGCAGTTCGACTCGGTGAATGCAGGAGCGCAGCTTCCGCTTGCGAAGCTGACGTTAATTTATGCCGAAAACGGGCGAGGCAAGACGACACTTGCTTCGATTTTGCGGTCGCTTGGCACCGGCGCGGCGGATATTGTCCTAGAGCGGCATCGGCTGGGTGCGCCTCGTCCACCCCACATTGTCCTTACAGTCGCGGGTACGCCCGTCCAGTTTCAGAACGGGGCTTGGACGGCCCCAACGCCACGGATTGCGATCTTCGATGATGCCTTTGTCGCGGCAAACGTCTGCTCGGGCGTCGAGATCGCGGCCGGTCATCGCCAAAATCTGCATGAACTCATCCTTGGAGCCCAAGGCGTTGCGCTCAACGCCGCCTTGCAGGTTCATGTCACGCGCATCGAGGAGCACAATCGAGCACTCACACAGAAGAGCGCAGCGATTCCCGCCGCGGCTCGCGGCAATCTCACCGTTGACGACTATTGCGCTCTTGCAGCCACTCCCGACATCGAGGCGGCGATCGCAGCTGCGGAGCGGAGTGTGGCGGCGGGCAGGTCCGCCGACGCCATTCAGCGCCAAGCGCATTTCCAACCACTCTCGTTGCCATCCTTCGACATTGTGGCACTGAACGAGCTTTTGGCGCGGACCCTGCCTGACTTAGAAGCGGAAGCCGCCGCCCGCGTGCGAACTCATCTGCGCAGTCTCGGTCGTGGCGGCGAAGAGTGGGTAGGGGGTGGAATGACCCGGATCGGACCGGCGTCAGAAGGCTTGGAACATGAGATATGTCCGTTTTGTGCTCAGGGCCTGGGCGCTTCGCCTGTCATCCGGCACTACCAGGCCTACTTCAGCGCGGCTTATCGCGGGCTACGAGCGGCAATCAATGACAGCGGCTTAGCGATCAACGCGACGCATGGCGGCGAAATTCCTGCTGCTTTTGAACGAGCGGTGCGCGTTGCGGGCGAAACCCGCACCTTTTGGAGTGCCTTCACCGATATCCCTGAGTTCAACGTCGACACGGCCGCGATCCTGCGGGCGTGGACCGCAGCCCGGGAAGCCGTTCTTGGTATCCTTCGCGCGAAGGCCGCAGCACCACTCGACCGGATGGAGCTTTCAGGTGAGGTCATCGCACTAATCAATACCTATGAGGTAGCGCGTACAACCGTCGCGGCCGACTCTGATGTATTGCAAGGCTGCAACGCGGCGATCGCCATCGTGAAGGAGCAGGCTGCGGCAGCCAACCTCGCCGCCCTCCGCGCGGACCTCGAACGCCTTCGCGGCGTCAGAACCCGGCACAGCGCGCCGGTCGATGCGCTCTGTACCGATTACCTGACCGAGAAGGCTGCTAAGACGGCAACGGAGAGCCTGCGCAGGCAAGCTCGCACTGCTCTCGATAACTATCGGCAGAACATCTTTCCTGCCTATGAGGCGGCAATCAACACCTACCTTCAGCGTTTCAATGCCGGCTTTCGGCTCGCCTCCGTCAGCCCGATGAACACACGCGGCGGCTCTTCCTGTAACTACAACGTCGTAATCAACAACGTGCCCGTTGCACTAAGCGCTGACACAGGCCCGGCTTTTCGGAACACGCTCAGCGCGGGCGACCGCAACACCCTCGCTCTAGCTTTCTTTTTCGCGTCCCTCGATCAAGATCCGCAGCTCGCCCAGAAGATCGTTATCATCGACGATCCAATGACTAGTTTGGACGAACATCGCTCACTTACGACCGTGCAGGAAATGCGACGCCTTGTCGGCCGCGTAGATCAGGTGGTCGTCCTATCGCATTCGAAGCCCTTCCTTTGCCAACTTTGGGAAGGAGCCGAGCCCGCGAGGCGTCAGGCGATTTTGATAAGACGCGATGGTACTGGTTCGACCCTGGCTGCGTGGGATGTCAATCAGGATTGCATCACTGAGCATGACCGCCGCCACGCGCTTGTCGCGGATTATATCGGGGCTGCCAACCCCGCGACAGAGCGGCGCGTCGCCGCTGCCTTACGCCATATCCTTGAAGCGTTTATGCGCGTTGCCTATCCTGTTTCGTTTCCGCCTGGAACCTTGCTTGGGCCGTTTCTTGGGATTTGCCAACAGCGGGCTGGTCTGCCGAACGAAATCCTGAACCAGGCCGACATAGACGAGTTGCGAGCTATCCTCGCCTACGCCAATCGTTTCCACCACGATACCAACGCAGCCTACGAAACTGCGGCGATCAATGATCAAGAACTGACGCATTTCTGCGGCCGCGCTCTAGCGTTTACACGGCGCAGTAGGTGATCGGGGCGGGAACTACAGAGTCATGACAACATCAGGTGCTTTCAACGCAAGCGGAATCTTGCCGTCCGACGTGCTGTGCAACACGTTCACCGGAATGGCGCGCAAAATCTGGAATGAACTGGGCGCGGCACGCAAACTCGGAATTAACCGGGGCGAAGAAACCGTTACGGATAATTTCTTGCTGGACGTCCAGGCTGCTCATCCGGTCGAGGTAACGACGTTCCAATTCAACAAGCCGGAGGAGGCAATCACTGGTGCAGACTGGGAGTGGTGGCTAACTGATGGACGGCGATGGGCAGGTCTGCTCATCCAAGCAAAAATTCTGAAGGGAAAAGCTAACCTCTATTCCTCGATCAAACACAAAGTCCGCGGCCGACCCCAGATCGACATTCTGTTGGAACAAGCAAATCTCAAGGGCATTCCGGCGCTTTACTTCCTCTATAATCATACGCAACTCACGTTCCCAAAGTTGAGCTGGAACTGCGGCTCCATAGCGCCTGATATAGAACAGCTTGGTTGTACCGTAGCTTATGCGGCCGCGGTGAAACCCCTGGTGAAAAGGGGGGGAGTTGGTATCACCACACTCAACCCCATTTCCGTTCCTCTACGATGTCTCGTTTGCTGTCGCGTTCGCGCTGAGCCACCGGATGACCCATCGCTGCCAAGTCGAGCAACTGGAATCGTAAAGTATCTGGCAAGTCGTGCTGCCGACGGCCCAGACAGGTTTGATGTCCCGCGAGTGCGCGCAGACCCGCCGGACTATGTTAGAGAGCTTATTACGGCTCCGATTGACGATCGCCAGGGTGTCATCGAGCGGGTGAGATCGCGAGTTGGCTCCGTAGGGTCCTTGGTCGTGATCAAAGATCGTTCGTAACAATGCTTCCCGCCGTCCGGAGGGGCATGGCGAAGGCAGGACAGGCTTCGACGAAGAAAGGCCCCTCGCGGGGCCTTTGTCGTTTTCGTTAGGCGGCGATCTCAACCGCGATCACCGCGACGTAGGTTGAACCTTCGCCGAAGTTGCAGTCGACGACGTCGATCGGGATACCATACTGATCGTGACGATAGCCCAACTGTTCGGCGACCTCGCGGACCAGTTTGCCGGTGGTGGTTTTTTCGCCATCGGTCAGGGTTGGAAAGCGGGCGTTCATGAGGGTGGTCAAGCCAGCGAGCGGCGGCTTGCGCAAGGTGATCGATGCGATGATTGCTCCCTTGGATTCGGGCTCGTTCAAAAATGCGAGCATGAGGGCGCGAAAGTTCACCGTGGCGAGGACGTCGTTATCCATCAACAAATCTCCTTTGATGGGAAATTGCAGCGTGCGGACGCGAATGCGGACGCGATGGAGCAACGTTCAAAAATCTGGTTCGGTTAAATAATTTTTCTCAAGAGTGCGCGAAATCCACGAAACTCAGCAAAATCAATATGTTATAAGTTAAATGATGCCTAATTTGGAAGCTTTAAAAGGTCTATAGATACACAGTGAACTTGGTCAGCGATGGATCATTTGGATCGCATCGTGCGGCAGCTCAACCGTATAACTTGGATGATGGCTGCTGACCGCCAGCGATGTTGGGGGAGCCACTGTTGGTGTAGGGCATCGTGATAGGCCTTGGCCGCCTCCTGTGCCCCATGACGCGCCTGGTCGAACCACTTTCTCGGCAACCTTGGGATGAAGCAAAGCTGCTAGAGTTCGCACAGTCGGCGCCGAACTTCGCGAGCTACGTCAACTACTGACGTCTGTTGCCAAAGCCTGAAAACCAGTCGCGCCATAGGCCCCCCGGGGGGCCTAACTCGTGACACTGTTTGCATTCGTACGCACGTGGTGACTAGGTGGAACCTGCACTTTTCAATGGCTTAGGACGCGCAGCTCGTTTCGCCTTGACCACCCGAATGCAAATGCAAACGTTTTGGGTACTGCAGGTCGTTGGTTCGAATCCAGCTGCCCCGACCAGTCCCGAGGTTGAAGCTCCTTCAATTCTCCTGAATTCTCCTGATATTTCGACGCGCTCATCCCGTTCCCTTGCCGCCGGCGACGGTCAATTCGGCAGAACGATTCCCGCGAAATGTCGCCCGTTGCAACCTCTGCGTCAGCTTCGCGTGGTACGGAGTCCGCGAGGGCGTTGGCAATTGGGGAAGCTCGGGACATGTTGAAATATCTCTGCGGCGCGGCGGTTCTCGCCCTGTCCGTCACGACGGCATCGGCGGCTGACCTCGCGCTGAAGGCAGCTCCCGCGGCTCCAATCCCGTTCACCTGGACCGGCTGCTATGTCGGTGTTCACGCCGGCGGCGTCGTCAGCGACGATCGCACCATCAGCAACCTGGGTACGACGGTTGATTTCAGCGCGTCCGGTTTCGTGGGCGGCGGACAGATCGGCTGCAACTATCAATTTGCCTCCAGCTGGGTGGTCGGCGCCGAAGGCCGGGCCGCGTGGTCGAACCTTGCGAACAGCCATGCTGCCTCGGTCAGATTCCCGGCGCTCGGCGGCCTCGTCGTGCCAGCGCGGTTCAGCCTCAAGAACGATTTCCTGGCGTCGGCGACTGCACGGCTTGGCTACGTCTATGCCGAACGATGGCTGGTTTATGCACGGGGAGGCGCGGCCTGGACCCGCGAGACCATCGACGACGCGTTCATTGGTCCGGTCGTCGGCATTCCCACGGATCCGAGCGCCACTGTCACCCGGACGGGATGGACAGCGGGCGCCGGCGTGGAATGGGCGTTTGCCCCGAATTGGTCGGCCAATGTCGAATACAATTACTATGACTTCGGCACGAAGGGCCCGATGTTGCTGACCAGCCCGGTCAACAGCGTCTCCATCGCCAACCTCAAGGATACGATTCACGCCGCGACCGCCGGCGTGAATTATCATTTCTGATTGGATCGGGAACGGCTGGGCGTCGCCGGTGTGCCGGCGGCGTTTCAATCTCAGGACAGCAACCAATCGACGAGGCGCCAGGCGATCCAGCCGAGGGCGCAGATCCAGCCCAGCATCGCGACACCGGCGACTCCAAGCCCGCACAGCGCGAACAGCGAATTTTCAGTCTCCGGTGTGCCCGAGAGTTTCTCGGTCGTATCGATTTGACTCACAGCATCCCCTTGCCTTGCGTCCCGCCGTTCATTGGTCTCTGCTCGCTCGAGAAAATTCACCGGCCGCGCTCCAGCTCACACGGTCGTGAGACGAGGTGACTGTCCATTCACGGCTCGCGGGCGCTGGTTGCAGCCGCTCGCGGGGTCTCCGGACGGACGGGAAGAAGCTGCAACTCGCGGCGCGGCGATTGGTTGCGGGTGATTGCTGGAGAAATACGCGCCGCAGCGACAATTTTTCGCAAGACCGGCGCCTGCTTGGCGCGCCGACCGCGTTGAAGGAGCGAGTAGGGCGCGCAACAGGGCTGCGCCGCGGTTTTCCTTCGAGCGGGGTCTTCATGTCGATCAGTGCGATTGCTTCATCCGCCGTGGCAGCTTCGACGTCCCAGTCGACGTCCGCGACGTCGTCTTCCGCGGCATCGTCGACGTCCGCAACTTCGGCGACATCATCGACGTCAGCCACATCGGAGACGTCGGATACTTCGTCTTCGCAATCGGCGGGCGGCAGCTCGGGCTCGGGCGGCGGCGGTTCGAGCAAGACCGTCGTCAGCGAGGTCTCCTTCACCATCGACGGCATCACCACCACGACGATCACCTATTCCGATGGCTCGACCGAAGTCGAGACATCGGGGAGCGCGCAAGACAGTCAGGGCGGCCAAGGCGCTCAAGGCAACCAGGCGGGGCAGACCTACAACGCGCAGGGCTCGATCCATGGCAATGCCCAGAGCACGGCCAGCACCAGCGCCGGGGTCTGAGCCGGCCTCGATCGCGGCAGCGGAAGCCTGCGGCCTGTAGCGTCCGGAAGAGGACGCGAACCAGGCTGAAGTCTCCTCGAACGCCAGGCGCTCACTCCCGCGCAACGCGACTTCCGCGCGATTTTTCAAGGCATTGCGGTGGGCCAGCCGCGCAAAATTCGCAAGATTGGGTCGAACCTTTGGCTGTCGTCACAGACCAATGAGCATTGGGGGATTTCAGCGCCCAATGCCTAAACGGACGCCGCCAAGCGATGATATTCCGCTTGCGCGGCGTCGCGCTTTTCCGGGGATCAGTTCGTCGCGTACCAGCCGAGCGGAAATGGCAGGAACGGCCAGACCAGATAATTGTCGTTGGCGGCCTTCGGCGGTTCCGGGACGGATGTCTTGACGCGCGGCGCGGGCGGCGTCGAGTGCACCGCCAGGCGCAGACGTGCACATTGTAAATTCATTGTGGTCGCCCCAGCCGGTAAGTCTTCTGAAAAATGGAAATCAGTTCAAAATTACCACGCTTCCAAAACGGTGCGCTCATTCTCAAATTGCGCATGCATCATAGAAAAACCGGCGCCGGCTTTCAACCGCTCTTGGGCGGGTACCCCGCGAGAGGTAAGGTTGATCGGTTAGGTTAAGCCCGAGTGGTTGTTGCGGCCACATTCGTGGCTGCTATCAGGTCGGCAAGGCTCGCGATGGGCTCCCTGCAATCGATGCTCAGACAGGATCACAGTTCGTCGCGGCGCTCATATCCTGTGAGTTTTGCGTCATGTCTTTCGATCGCAACGTCCGAACCGTCCATCCGCAGTCGAGCTGGACCGAGATCTGGCACCTCTGGACCGTGATCGTGCCGCGCCGCTCGATCAACGGGCAGCTCGTCTATGGAAAGGTCTGGCGCCGCCACGACGGCCGCGACTGGATCTACAAGAAGTTCACCGAGTACGACAGCGAAGCGGCCTGAGCCGGCTCCGCTGCCGCATTGATCATGCGGCCTTTGCAGGAGAGCTGGCCGCGGGCTTGGCCGGCGGCGGCTTCAGCGGCTTGTCCTGCTTCTTCGACCACGAGATGTAATAAGCCACCGTCGTCATGATCGCGATGCCTGCGATGCTCACGAAGAGCTGCGCGAACAGCGAGCCCGAGCTCATTGACAGCTCGAAATGGCCGACGAAGGACAGAAACACGCCGACGCAGAACACGGCAAGCGACTGCTGGCCGCACACGATCAGCGGATCGAACACCTTCCACTCCAGGCCCGGCCATTCCTTCGGCACGAAGCGGATCACCAGGATCACGATCACGACGAAGTGGATGAAACGGTAGGGCGCGAGGTTGGTCTTGTCGTTCGGGTTGAAGGCCGAGAACAGCCATTCCGGGAACATGCCACCGAAGGTGGGGAAGCGGCCGGCCATCGTCATGACCAGTGCGAATGCGAGATAGCCGAGGCAGAGCCACAGCGTGATCGGTGAGTTGATCAGCGCCCCGGAGCGTCGCGCCCCGCCCATCGCACACCATGCGCCGAACACGAACAGCACCTGCCAGCAATAGGGGTTGAAGTACCACTGGCCGGCCGGATAGGCCGTCAGATTCCAGCCGAAGTGGCGCGCGGCGAGCCAAAGCACGATGGAGAGCACCATCGTCAGGTCCGGCTTGCGCAGCATGAACCACAGGATCGGCGGAAACAGGCCCATCAGCACGATGTAGAGCGGCAGCACGTCGAGATTGAGCGGCTTGAAGCGCAGGAACAGGCCCTGGCGCAGCGTCTCGGTGGCGTTGTCGACGAGGCCGGCGACGTTGAACTCGTTGATCATGTCGGAATCGCCGAACCGCAGCGCGAGATAGCTGATCGAGGCGATGTAGATCACGAACAGGATGATGTGGGCGACGTAGAGCTGCCAGACCCGCTTGGTCAGCCTCGTGGCGCCGACGATGAAGCCGCGCTCCAGCATCATCCGCGCATAGACGAAGGAGGCGGTGTAGCCGGAGATGAAGACGAACAGGTCGGCGGCGTCGGAAAAGCCGTAATTGCGGGTGGTGATCCAGTTCACCACGTTGTCGGGGATGTGGTCGAGGAAGATCGCCCAGTTCGCGACGCCGCGAAACAGGTCGAGCCGCAAGTCGCGGCCTTTCTCGGGGAGCGTGGCGTTGACGTTCAGGAAGGCCATGCGACGGAAGCTCTCGAAGGGGACGGATGCGCTGATGTCGGCGAGGCGGTACCGCCGGGGCGAATCCCGGGGCGGAGGGAGGGTACGCAATTGTCACGGTGCAGCATAATGACTATACCCGTCGGTGAGATGCCCCGGGGCCCGGAATCACCGATCAGTTCCCGAATGGTGTCTCTATACTATGCCCACGGTTTCCACCACTTGCTACCGTGACGCATCGAAATCGAACGAAAAGACCGAGAGGGCCGACCAGCCAATGACCGCACGCATTTTCAAGCCTGCCAAGAACGCGATGCAATCCGGCCGGTCCAAGACCAAGGAGTGGCAGCTCGACTACGAGCCGGAGCAGCCGCGCGCGGTCGAGCCGCTGATGGGCTGGACCTCGTCCGGCGACATGAAGCAGCAGATCACGCTGCGCTTCCACAGCAAGGAAGAGGCGGTCGCCTATTGCGAGCGCAAGGGCATCGCCTACCAGGTGATCGAGCCGCAGGATTCGATCCGCCGCCCGGTCGCCTATGCCGACAATTTCTCGTTCCGGCGCGGCGAGCCCTGGACGCACTAAAGGCATTCTCTTCCAAGATGCCGTCATGCCCGGGCCTGTCACGGGCATCCACGTTTCAGGCCGCGTTTGAAAGAACGTGGATGGCTGGGATAAGCCGAGGGATATCGTAGATGACGGCGGCGTTTGACGGCCGCGCTCGGCCTGCATGGTCGAGACGCCAGCTTTGGCAGGCTCCTCACCCTGATATCTCGACCCAAAACTCGACCTCATCCTGAAGCCCCGCCGGAGGCGGCGGTCTCGAAGGATGGGCCGCAGGCAAGCTTCCCGCCCGCGCTTTTCTAGCTCTGGGGAGCCTAAGGTGGTTGGCATCAATTCCACCCCGTGCTTCGCTGCCGCGCGTGACACGACCATGACGAGGGTGGAGTATGGCGGGGCGTGACCAGCTCGACGGCGTCGATCTGAAAATACTATCCGAGCTCCAGCAGGACGGACGGGTTCGCAACAACGAGCTGGCGCTGCGCGTCGGCGTCTCCGCGCCCAACTGCCTGCGGCGGCTGAAATTGCTGTTCAGCCGCGGCGTGATCCGGGCGGTCCGCGCCGTCATCGACGAGCGGCGGCTCGGCTACGAGGTGGTGTCGTTCGTCTCGATCCAGCTCGGCAGCCAGGCCCAGCCGGTGCTGGAGGCATTCGAGAGCTCGATCGCCGCGATCCCGCGCATCCAGCAGTGCTGGCGGATTTCAGGCGACACCGACTATCTCCTGAAATGTGTCGCGCCGAGCGTCGAGAGCATGCGCCAGCAGCTCCTGCATTTCGCGGCGATGCCTGATGTGAAGAACGTCCGCAGCTTCCCTGTGCTGGGCGTCGCCAAGGACGTGCCGCTGCCGTTGCAGGACGTCGTGCCGGCCGCGTCGGCGGGATAGGGCAATCGCACGCGACAAACGCAGGGCAGGCGGTTTCGTTGTGGCCATCCTTCGAGACGCCCGCTTTGCGGGCTCCTCAGGATGAGGTCTCGTTCCTCGGCGAAACTCTAAATCCTCATGGCGAGGAGCGCCGTCTTCGTCGCGCTTCGAACCATGAAGGCCCGGACTAACCCGGCCGGAAATTCATAAAAGCCAAATCTGTAGTCGGTCATATAGCTTAGTAACTCACCTAACTGTGACATGTGATTTGCGAAGCCCTGCGATGCGCTGGATCGTGATTGTCGGGGCAGGTGTCTGGCCTACATGCGAGGTGTGGGCCTTGGCGTGCATCGCATGCCGAGGATGCTTTTGTGGGACCCTGAAGCAGGAAAAGACAACATGACCTCGACCTCGAAGACGTTCGTCGCCTCCGCTGCGACGCTGTTCGCCTCTGCGTTTCTCATGATCACCGCTCCGTCAGCGAAGGCGGACGACTACTGCATCACCAACGGCGCCCAGGCTGCGCACGGCTGCGGCTATCCGACGATGGAAGCCTGTCGCGCCGCTGCCGGCGGCATCGGCGGCACGTGTTCGCAGGCCGCCGGCGCAAAGACCAGCAACGATGCGCTCGCCTTCCAGCCGAAGCAGACGCAGTCGCGCGGCAAGCATCGCTCGGGCGGGCAGATCAACTCGAACTAACTGCGGAATTCAAGACCAGTTTCGAGACTTCGCGGCCTTCGAGGTTTATCTCGGGGGCCGCTATTTGATGACAATCAGGCGACGACGCTCTTCTGAGCGCCTCAGCGATACCGGCCGCGAAATTCGCGCGGGCTAGCGCCGGTCCAGGTGCGGAAGGCACGCGAAAAGCTCTTCTCGTTGCGGAAGCCGGCGATCTCCGCGATCCGCTTGATCGGCGTCCGGCCGCGCATCAGCTCCTGCTTGGCGAGCTCGAACTTTGCCTCTTCCTTGAGATCGCGCAGCGAGGTCGCTTCCTCGCGCAGGCGCCGATGCATGGTGCGGGTGGAGAGCGCCAGCTCGCTTGCGACATCCTCGGCGCCGAGAATGCGTCCGCGTGCATTGCGCAGCACGCGGCGGACGCGCTCGACCAGGAGCCGGTCGCGCCGGTAGGGCAGCACGGTGAGCCGCAGCGCGCCCTTGAGCATGCTGTCGAGATCGGCGGGGCTGCGGGTGAGCGGCAGAGAGAGATAATGTTTGTCGAAGACGATGCGGGCGCCGTCCGCATCAAAGCTCAAATGCCTGCAGAAGATCGTCGGATAGACCGAGACGTGGCCCGGCTCGGAATAGGGAAACTCGGCCGCACGCAGGGCGATCGCGGAATCGACGGCCCAGCAGGAGAAGCCGAGGACATAGCGGAGCAGCGTGACCAGGCAGAATTCACGCAAGGGGCCGAGGTCGCGCTGCTCGCGAATGGAGATGGTCGCAGTCTCATCACCAAGCGAGAGCTCGAACAGCACATCCTCGGTCAGCAGGCGATGATGCCGGCACCAGCGCTTTAGCGCGACTTCGAGATTGGGGGCCGTGATCGAGGCGCGGCACAGCAAGCCATAGGTTCCCCAAGGCAGCCGGCGCGAGAACCAGCCGAGCGCCTCGTCGTCGAGCTCGCGCATGGCGTGGCCGGCCAGCGCCTCGAACTGGGCCGCCGTCACCCGTCCGTCCCAGGATCGAACGAGGTCCTCGGTGACCTGCCCCTTGCCCAAGGCTTCGGCCGGATCCCGTCCGTAAAGGGCATAAGCGGCAACCACGCCGCGGACGAAGGCGGCTGGGGTCATGGCGCGGCGGGGCGTCGCGGTCGCGGCTTGAAAAGGCATGAAAAATCCTCGCCAAACTTGGCGGAAAATGCAACCTTTTCGACCGCCAGGACGCCCGGGCGGGGGTAGGTTCGGACCCGACAAGAATACGGAGGAATCGCCTTGAACATCCCGAGCATCGATTTCGATCTGGGCGAAGACATCAGCATGCTGCGCGACACGCTGCGCGCCTTCGTCGAAGCGGAGGTCGCTCCGCGCGCCGCCGAGATCGAGAAGGCCAATCTGTTCCCGGCCGACCTCTGGAAGCGCTTTGGCGACCTCGGCCTGCTCGGCATGACCGCGCCCGAGCAATATGGCGGCTCCAACATGGGCTATCTCGCTCATATCGTCGCGATGGAGGAGATTTCGCGCGGCTCTGCCGCGGTCGGGCTGTCCTACGGCGCCCATTCCAACCTCTGCGTCAACCAGATCCGCCGCAACGGCAACGACGCGCAGCGCACACGCTATCTGCCAAAACTGATCTCCGGCGACTATGTCGGCGCGCTGGCGATGTCCGAGCCCGGCGCCGGCTCCGACGTCGTCTCGATGAAGCTGCGCGCCGACAAGCGCGGCGACCGCTACGTGCTCAACGGCTCCAAGATGTGGATCACCAATGGCGGCGACGCCGACGTGTTGGTCGTCTATGCCAAGACCGATCCGGAGGCGGGACCGCGCGGCATGACCGCGTTCCTGATCGAGAAGGGCTTCAAGGGGTTCACCCACGGCCAGCATCTCGACAAGCTCGGCATGCGCGGCTCCAACACCTATCCCTTGTTCTTCGACGAGTGCGAGGTGCCGGAGGAGAACGTGCTCGGCAAGGTCGGCGAGGGCGTCAAGGTGCTGATGTCCGGCCTCGACTATGAGCGCGCGGTGCTCTCGGGTGGCCCGCTCGGGATCATGGCGGCCTGCATGGACGCGGTGGTGCCCTACATGCACGAACGCAAGCAGTTCGGCCAGCCGATCGGCGATTTCCAGCTCATGCAGGGCAAGCTCGCCGACATGTATTCGACCTGGCAGGCCACCCGCGCCTATGTCTATGCCGTCGGGCGGGCTTGCGACCGTACCGATCATGCGCGCACGCTGCGCAAGGATTCTGCCGCCGCGATCCTCTATTCCGCGGAGAAGGCGACCTGGATGGCCGGCGAGGCGATCCAGGCGCTCGGCGGCGTCGGCTATACCAGCGAGTTTCCGGTCGGACGTCTCTGGCGCGACGCAAAGCTCTACGAGATTGGCGCAGGTACGTCGGAAGTGCGCCGTATGCTGATCGGCCGCGAGCTGATGGCTGAGACGGCCTGAAACCTTCACCTCATTGGAATCAACATGCCGCTCCATTCCAGCATCGATACGTCTTCATCAGATTTTGCGCGCAATTCCGAGGCCATGCGCGGCCTCGTCGCGGACCTGCGCGAAAAGTTGAGCCAGGTCGCCGGCGGCGGCGGCGAGGTCTCGCGCAACCGCCACACCGCGCGCGGCAAGATGCTGGCGCGCGAGCGCGTCGACCTGCTGGTCGATCCCGGCACGTCGTTCATGGAGCTGTCACCGTTGGCGGCGTACGGCCTGTATGGCGGTGACGTGCATTCGGCGAGCGTCATCACCGGGGTGGGGCGCATCTCGGGCCGCGAATGCGTGATCGTCGCCAACGACGCCACCATCAAGGGCGGCACTTACTACCCGATGACCGTGAAGAAGCATCTGCGCGCGCAGGACGTGGCGCGGCAGAACAACCTTCCCTGCGTCTACATGGTCGATTCCGGCGGCGCCTTCCTGCCGCTCCAGGACGAGATCTTTCCGGACGAGCGCCATTTCGGCCGCATCTTCTACAACCAGGCGCAGATGTCCTCCCAGGGCATTCCGCAGATCGCGATCGTGATGGGCTCCTGCACCGCCGGCGGCGCCTATGTCCCCGCGATGTCCGACGAGAGCATCATCGTGCGCAATCAAGGCACCATCTTCCTCGGCGGCCCACCGCTGGTGAAGGCCGCGACCGGCGAGGTGGTGAGTGCGGAGGAGCTCGGCGGCGCCGACGTGCATTCGCGCCAGTCCGGCGTGACCGATCATTACGCCCAGAACGACGCCCACGCGATCGGCATCGCCCGGCGCATCGTCGGCACGCTGAAGCCATCCGTGCGGCCGAACCTCAACATGCGCAAGCCGCGCGATCCGCTGTTCGCGGCGGACGAGATCTACGGCGTCGTGCCCGTCGACGGCAGAAAACCGTTCGACGTGCGCGACATCATCGCCCGCGTCGTCGACGGCTCCGAGTTCGACGAGTTCAAGAAGCTCTACGGCACGACGCTGGTCTGCGGCTTCGCTCATGTCTGGGGCTATCCGGTCGGCATCATCGCCAACAACGGCATCCTGTTCAGCGAGAGCTCGCTGAAGGGCGCGCATTTCATCGAGCTGTGCTGCCAGCGCGGCATTCCGCTTGTGTTCCTGCAAAACATCACGGGCTTCATGGTCGGCAAGAAGTACGAGGCCGGCGGCATCGCGCGCGACGGCGCCAAGCTGGTGACGGCGGTTGCGACCGCCTCGGTGCCGAAATTCACCGTGGTGATCGGCGGCTCCTACGGCGCCGGCAATTACGGCATGTGCGGCCGCGCCTACTCGCCGCGCTTCCTCTGGATGTGGCCGAACGCGCGCATCTCGGTGATGGGCGGCGAGCAGGCCTCGATGGTGCTGAGCCAGGTCCGGCGCGACAACATCGAGGCCAAGGGCGATAGCTGGTCGAAGGAAGAGGAAGATAAGTTCCGCGAGCCTATCCGCGCGCAATATGAGAGCCAGGGGCATCCGTATTACGCGACCGCGCGGCTATGGGACGACGGCGTGATCGATCCGGCCGACACCCGGCTCGTGCTCGGGCTCGGCCTTTCGGCGGCGTCGAATGCGCCGTTCGAACCAACGAAATTCGGCCTGTTCAGGATGTGATGCGATGGACCGCTCAATGCTCTACCGGCGTTTCCACACGCTCCTGATCGCCAACCGCGGCGAGATCGCAGCTCGCGTCATCCGCACCGCGCGCGCCATGGGCCTGCGCACGGTCGCGGTGTATTCCGAGGCCGACCGCGATGCGATGCATGTCGCGCTCGCGGACGAGGCCGTGCTACTCGGCCCGGCACGCGCGCGGGATAGTTATCTCAATGTCGAGCGGCTGATCGAGGCCGCGCGCAAGACCGGCGCCGAGGCCGTGCATCCCGGCTACGGTTTCCTGTCGGAGAATGCCGAATTCGCGCGAGCCTGCCTGGACGCCGGGCTGGTGTTCGTCGGCCCGACCGCCGGGATGATGACCGCGATGGGCTCGAAGTCCGGCTCCAAGGCGCTGATGGAGAAGGCCGGCGTGCCGCTGGTGCCCGGCTATCATGGCGAGGCCCAGGACGAGGCGACGCTGGCGAAGGCGGCCGACAAGATCGGCTTCCCCATTCTGGTGAAGGCGTCCGCCGGCGGTGGCGGCCGCGGCATGCGCATCGTGCGCTCGGCGGCCGAGCTTGGATCCGCGATCGTCAGCGCCAAGCGCGAAGCCAAGGCAGCGTTCGGCGACGACACCATGCTGATCGAAAAATATGTCGACAATCCCCGTCACATCGAGGTGCAGATCATCGGCGACAGCCACGGCAATCTGGTCTCGCTGTTCGAGCGCGAATGCACGCTGCAGCGCCGGCACCAGAAGGTGATCGAGGAGGCGCCGTCGCCGACGCTGAATGCTGCCCAGCGCGAGACGGTCTGCGCCGCAGCGCGAAAGGCGGCGGGCGCGGTGAACTATGTCGGCGCCGGTACGATCGAGTTCGTCTCCGACGGCAAGGACGTGTTCTTCATCGAGATGAACACGCGTCTTCAGGTCGAGCATCCCGTGACCGAGCTGATCACCGGGATCGATCTCGTCGAATGGCAGCTGCGCGTCGCCTTCGGCGAGGCGCTGCCGCTGAAGCAGGATGAGATCCGCCTCAACGGCCACGCGGTCGAGGCGCGCGTCTACGCCGAAAACCCGACCAAGAACTTCATGCCGTCGGTCGGAAAGATCTCGACCTGGCGCTTGCCTGCAGAGACCGGCGGCTTGCGGATCGACGCCGGCTATCGCGAGCGCGACAGCGTGTCGCCCTATTATGATGCGATGCTCGCAAAAATGATCGCGTGGGCGCCGACGCGGGACGTCGCGATCGAGCGGCTGAATCGCGGGCTGCAAGAGTCCGACGTCCGCGGCATCGTCACCAACATTCCGTTCCTGTCGGCGCTGATGACGCATCCGAAGGTGCGGACCAACGCCATCGACACCGGCTTCATCGAGCGCGAGCTGGCGGTATTGGCCTCGGCTCCGCCGGCGCCCGGCGAGCTCGAGCTCTGCGCCGCCGTGGCCGCGATCGTCAATGACGAGCGGCAGGCTGCGCAAGGCGAGGCGAATTCGCCGTGGCAGACTTTTGGCTGGATGCCGGTCGGCCGCCGCCAGCGCAGCTTTGCCTTCCGCGTCGGCCATGGACCTGAACAGAAGATCACGATGAACTATGGCAGCGGGCCGTCGACGCTGGTGATCGGAGAGCGTGAGCTGGCGTTCACAGTTGCGCCGAAGGATGGCGGCTTCGACCTGACGCTGGATGGCGTCAAATCGCAGGTTGCGGCGGTGATCGACGGCCATGAGCTCTACTTGCGCACGCGCAATGGTCGTTTCGACCTGCACTGGGTCGATCCATTCGGCGGCGAAAGCGAGGAGCATGTCGGCGAGGACAAGATCGCAGCGCCGCTGCCGGGCACGGTCGTCGCCGTGCTGGCCGAGGAGGGCGCCAAGCTCGAAAAAGGCGCGCCGATCCTCACCCTCGAAGTGATGAAGATGGAGCAGACGTTGCGGGCACCCTATGCCGGCGTGCTGAAATCCATCAAGTGCAAGGTCGGCGACATCGTCCAGGAGGGCGTCGAGCTCGCCGTTGTCGAGCCTTCTGGAGAATGACATGAGCGCCCCCGTCCGCATCATCGAAATGGGGCCGCGCGACGGCCTCCAGAACGAGAAGACGCCCGTCAGCGTCGAGGCCCGCATCGCCTTCGTCGAGGCGCTGGTCGCGGCCGGCCTCACCACGGTCGAGGTCGGAGCCTTCGTCTCGCCCAAGGCGATCCCGCAGATGGCGAGCTCGGACGCCGTGCTGCGCGGCGTCAGGCACGTCAAGGGCGCCGAATTCCACGTGCTGGTGCCGAACGAGAAGGGCTATGACGCCGCGCGCGCTGCCGGCGCGCAAGTCGTCTCCGTGTTCGCGGCGGCCTCGGAAGGCTTCTCGCGCGCCAACATCAACTGCACGGTCGCGGAGTCCATCGAGCGGTTCAAGCCCGTGCTGGCGCGCGCCAAGGCCGACGGCGTGCCGGTGCGCGGCTATATCTCCTGCGTGCTCGGCTGTCCGTTCGACGGCGAGATCAAGCCGAAGGCGGTCGCCGATCTCGCCAACACGCTGTGGGAGCTCGGCTGCTACGAGATCTCGCTCGGCGACACCATCGGCGTGGGCACGCCGGCCAAGGCGAAGGACATGCTGCGCGCGGTCATCGCCAATATTCCGCCGGCCAATCTCGCGATGCATTTCCACGACACCTACGGCCAGGCGCTCGCCAATCTCTATGCCGGGATGGAGGAGGGCGTCCGCGTGATCGACGCTGCCGCCGGCGGCCTCGGCGGCTGTCCCTACGCCCCGGGCGCAACCGGCAATGTCGCGACCGAGGACGTCGTCTACATGCTTGAAGGCATGGGCATCAGGACCGGCGTCGACATGGACAAGCTGCTGGCGGCGACGAACGCGATGAGCGGCGTGCTGGGCAAGCCGCCGGTGAGCCGCGTGGCGTCTGCGCTGAACGCGAAGAAGAAGCGGGCTGCTTCCTAGCCTCGTAGGGTGGGCAAAGGTGCGTAGCGCCGTGCCCACCATCTCTCTGTGATCTCGCCAGTAAGTGGTAGGCACGCTTCCGCCCTCGCTCTTCGAGCTACGGCGAAGAAGTCTTTGCCCACCCTACGGCAATCGCGATCGCCCCTATTTGCTCCCGTCCGGCCCCATCACCAGATCGGGCAGCCCGGTCGAGATCCCCGGGAAGAGGCACAGCAGCAGCACCGCGAGCATCATCAGCAACACGAAGGGCAGGGTGCCCCAGATCACCTCGCGCAAGGGAATATCGGGTGCGACGTTGCGGATGACGAAGATGTTGAGGCCGACCGGTGGATGGATCAGCCCCATCTCCATCACGATGGTCATGACGACGCCGAACCAGATGATATCGAAATTGGCGGCGCGGAGCGGCGGCAAGATGATCGGCGCCGTCATCAGGATGATCGAGACCGGCGGCAGGAAGAAGCCGAGCACGACGACCATGACCAGGATCGCGAACAGCAGCTCCCAGCGTGGTAGGTGCATCGCGACGATGGATTCGGCGACCGATTGCGAGATGTGCAGATAGCTCATCACGTAGGAATAGAGCAGCGACATGCCGATGATCATCATCAGCATGGTCGATTCCCGGATCGTCGACTTCATGATGGGCGCGAGGTCGCTCGGGCGCCACACGCTGTAGATCGCCGCGATCAGCGCGAGCGCGAGGAGGCCGCCGAGGCCGGCGGTTTCCGATGGCGTGGCGTAGCCGCCATAGAGCGCGATCATGACGCCGGTCAGCAGCAGCACGAACGGGATCACGCGCGGCAGTACGCTGAAGCGTTCGGCGAGCGTGTATTCGTCGCGGGCCAGGATCGCAGCTTCGGGCCCGCCATTCTTGTAGATCGCTTCGGCAGCGGCATATTCCTGGCGGAAGCGGATCACCGCATAGGCCCCGAACAGCGAGACCAGCAGCAGGCCGGGGCCGATGCCGGCCAGGAACAGCCGGCCGAGCGATTTTTCGGCGGCGACCGCGAACAGGATCATGGTGATCGAGGGGGGCAGCAGAATGCCGAGCGTGCCGCCGGCTGCGATGATGCCGGCCGCGAAGCCGCCGGAATAGCCGCGCTTGCGCATCTCGGGGATGCCGGCTGATCCGATCGCCGAGCAGGTCGCTGGGCTCGAGCCCGCCATCGCCGCGAACAGCGCACAGGCGAACACGTTGGCGACGCCCAAGCCACCGGGGACGCGATGCAGCCAGGCATGCAGGGCCGAATAGAGATCCTGGCCGGCGCGCGACTTGCCGATCGCGGCGCCCTTCAGGATGAAGAGCGGGATCGACAGCAGCGTGATCGAGGCCATTTCCTCGTAGACATTCTGCGTCACCGTATCCAGGGAAGCGGCGGGCATGTAAATGCCCATGAACACGACCGCGACCGCGCCAAGCGCGAACGCGATCGGCATGCCTGAGAACATGACGACCAGCGTCGCGATTCCATAGGCGAGGCCGATACCGAAAACGCTCATGGACGCCTGGCTCCTGCGAAAGGCAGCGCAAGCTGCACGAGGATCTGGACGCAGAGCAGGCTCATCCCGAGCGCCATCAGCGAATAGGGAATGGCGAGCGGCGGCGACCACATCGAGTTCGAGACCTGGCCGTCGACATAGGCTTCATGGGCCAGCGTCCAGGACTTCCAGGTGAAAAAGGCGCAGAACAGGAACGTCGCGACATCGACCAGCCAGAGCCTGATCCGGTTCGCGAGCGGCGACAGCAGGCCGACAAAGGCCTCGATGCCGATATGGCCGCGGTTCTGCTGCACATAGGCCGCCGTCATGAAGGTCGCGCCGACCAGGAGGAATACGGCGGCCTCGTCCTGCCAGTAATTGGCGGCCTTGAACAGGGCGCGGCTGAGCACGCTGTAGCTCAGGATGGCGCAGGCCGCGACCAGCGCGATCGCGGCGAACACGACGATGATGCGGTTGAGGACGGCGAGACCGCGATCGATCGCCGCCGCAAGGCCGGTCCTTGCGGCAGCGTTCGCTTGGTCGTCACGATCCGGAAGCGGACCGTGGCTCATGCGCCGACGTCGGAGGCGAGCTTGAGCAGGTTGGCAGCGGTCTTGGTCTTGGCGCCGTAGTCCTTCCACGCGGTGTCGCGGGCGATGTCGCGCCATTTGCCGACGGTGGCGGCATCGAGCGCCGAGACCTTGGCGCCGGCCTTCTCGTAGACCTTGGCGACCTCGATGTCGTCGTCCTGCGCGCCCTTGCGGCCGAAGGCCTCGAGCTCGGTGCCGACCGCGAGCAGGACGTCCTGCTGGTTCTTCGGCAGCTTGTCGAAGATCGCCTTCGACATCATCAGCGGCTCGAGCATGAACCAGTAGGAGGCGCCCGCACCCGAGGTCAGCGACTTCGCGACCTCTTCGAGCCGGAACGAGATCAGGCTGGTCGAGGAGGTGATACCGGCATCACAGGCGCCGGTCTGCATCGCCGCGTAGATTTCGTTCGACGGCACCGAGAGCACCGAGGCGCCGGCGGTCTGGAGCACCATGTCCATCTCGCGCGAGCCGCCCCGCACCTTCATGCCCTTGGCATCTTCAGGGGCGACGATCGGCTTGGAGCGGCTGGCGACGCCGCCGGCCTGCCACACCCAGGTGAGAAGGATGATGCCCTTGTCGGCGAGGAAGTCGGTCAGCGCCTTGCCGACCGGCTCCTTCTTCCAGCGCATGCCCTGGTCGTAGGTGGTCACGAGGCCCGGCATCAGGCCGATATTGGTCTCCGGCAACTCACCGCCAGCGTAAGGCATCGGATAGAGGCTGATGTCGAGCGCGCCCTTGCGCATCGCCGAGAACTGCGCGTTGGTCTTGATCAGCGAGGAGTTCGGATAGATTTCCGCGGCGATGTCGCCGTTGCTGCGCTTGGCGACTTCAGCCGCGAACATGCGGCAGAGCCGGTCGCGGAAGTCGCCCTTGTCGATGGTACCGCCCGGGAATTGATGCGAGATCTTCAGCGTGGTCGCGGCGTGCGCGGTTCCGGTGCCGAAGCGAAGAATGGCGGGTGCGGCGACGGCGGTCGCGATCAGATGACGGCGCGTGAGCATGGTGGTATCCCCTTGGACGGTCTTGGCCGGTTCTTGTTTGGTGTGAGGTGGGCTGGGTCTTTGAGACCGGCGCGTAGTCCATCCTAGCCGGTCTTTCACCCAATATTCTCTCATCTGATAGTTCGAGACCGAATGCCGCGGCAAGTGCCGACTTTGCTGCGGTGCACACCTACCGCTCGCGTAGCCGGCCCGCAGAAATTTTGTCGGTGGGCGCGTAACAACGCCAGCGGGCAATCCGTCGAGATCAGATAGCGGCGTCCGTCGCTGACAAACACCATCTCGAAGGGAAATCACTCATGACCATTCGCACCCGCATCGTGCTCGGCGTCTCGGCTGCCGCTCTGTCACTTGGCCTCGGGCTGTCGCCGGCCGCTTTTGCCCAGGACAAGATGGGCAAGGACGACGGTATGATGAAGAAGGACACGATGTCCAAGGACGGCATGAAGAAGGACACCATGTCCAAGGACGACGGCATGAAGAAGGACCACATGTCGAAGGACGGGATGAAGAAAGACGACGGGATGATGAAGAAGAACTGATCTTCCGCCGCCGTGGCAACGTCTGCGAAAGCGGAAGCGCACGCTTGAAAGTCCGAGGGCGGTCACATGGACCGCCCCGGTGATGTCTCGGTTCAACTTCAATTGAACGTGACTTGAGTTGAACGTGACTTGCGAACGTTACTTCCGCTTGGCCTTTCGGGCGGCGTAGCGGGCGTCGCGCTTGGCCTTTTGCTCGGCCTCGATTTCAGCCTGCCTGGCGATCGCTTCCTCCGCTTCGCGTGCGATCCGCGCGGCTTCGGCCGCTGCAGCTTCTTCCGCAATGCGCTTTTGCTCGGCCTTTTCGGCTTCGCGGGCGGCCTTTGCCTCGGCGCGCTTGGCCGCGAGTGCCTCGCGCTCAGCACGACGTGCCACCACCGCCGGGTCGTCCTGCCCGGGCTGCGACTTGAATTTGTTCAAAAGATTTTTGCGTGCGTCCTGCGCCGCCTTTTGCCGGTCTGCGAAACCGGGTTCCCTGAATCCACTCATCGACGAGCCTTGTCTTCCTCGCTTCCGATCCTACATCATTGCCTGTTGGTACGTCGGCTGGGCATAGCGGGCACCACGCGACGCAGAAGCGTGTACATCGACGCGCGTCGCGAAGCCACCCATAATCGCAGCCGATCAGGTAGACGAAAAATCGCCACCCCCGACGATCTCTCGTAGCCCCGAAAAACTGCCGAATTGTGATTTCCCTCATAAGGGATCACACGGAGCGGCGCCTAGCGTCCGCCCGGTACGAGACGGAGCACGGGCATGATGATCTTCCAACTAAGCCCGAAGGCGCTCGCGATCGCCGTCGCGGTGGTCGCGCTGACCGGCGTCGCGCTGTTGCTCGCCCGCCCGAAGCCGATCGAAAGTGCCGTCCTCGGCGCGGATTGGGAATGCACCCGGACCGCATTCTTGCTCACGACCTGCGCACCGCGGGCCACCCCGGCGGTCGAAACCTCGCGCAAGGATGCAATCCGGCAGACCCGGGGCTGAACTCGAGAGATCGACCGGGATGTGACGCGACGTCGCAGAGGTGCTAAAGCCGGCTCACCCCGGCGATCGGTCAGCCATGTCCAAGTCCGAGTCAAAGTCCGAATCCAAGCCCGAACCGGACAAAAAGTCCAAATCCCTCGCCAAACCTCAATCCGGCGACAACCGTCGTGGGGCGATTGCCGGGTTGATCATCGCGATCGTGATCCTCGGTGTCGGCTGGTGGCTCGCCCGCGATCTGACGTCGGCCAGCAAGATGCAGGACTGCCTGATGTCGGGGCGGACCAACTGCAATGTGATCGAGCCGGCGCGCTAGAACGATTCCGGCGGCCCCCTAGGGCCGAAAATTGCCCTGATCTTAATCATTTGTAACGGGACTTAGCCGACCAAAGCAGGGCAGTTATGTCAGTCGGCATCAGCCAGGCGCGAGGCGAATCGTCTATCGCGCTAGGCGCCACGGCAATCGCGAGAGTAGGGGGTCAAGCACGCATGAGTGCGTCCAACCGCATGAAGATCATCATTCCCTTGGTTTCGGCCATGTCCCTTGTTGCCCTTTCGGCGCGGGCACAGGACTCATTGCCGCCAAGACCCCCGGCCCAGGCGCCTGCGGGGCCCGGCGCCGGTGCGCCGCCCCAGAACAATCAGAACATGCGCAAGGGCCCCCCGCCGCAGCAGGCGGCCCGGCCCGCGCAACAGCCCGGCGGCCAGCCCCACGCCGGCGGCCCCGGTCCCGGCCCGCACGGAGCAGGCGGCCCGCCGCCCGGACGCAATTACGCCAGGGGCCCCGCACCGGAGCGCGACTGGGGCGGACACGCCTATCGCGGCAATCGCGCCTGGGATGGCGGGCGCTGGCGCCACGAGGTCCGCAACGGCCGCTCCGGCTGGTGGTGGGACGTCGGTGGCGTCTGGTACTATTATCCGCAGCGGATGGCCGGCCCGCCGGCCTACATCTCCGAGGATTACATCGACGACGTGCCGGTGGCATATGCCCCGGCGCCGCCTCCCGTCGCCTACGAACCGCCGCCGCCTCCGCCACCGGCTGATCCCGGCGCAAGCGCGCTTGGCGGCGCCATCGTCGGCGGCGTGCTGGGCGGCCTGATCTCGGGCAACGCCTCGGGCGCGGCCGCAGGTGCGGTGATCGGCGGCGCCACCGGCGCGATCGCCGGCGCCACGGCTGCCTCGCGGCCCGGCTATTATCTGGCCCAGGGCAATTGCTACTACCGCTATCCGAGCGGCCAGTATGTGCAGGCCGATCCTCGCGCGTGTTACTGAGGCTCCCGGCAAGGTCTGAAACAAGGAGGCGGGCGCAGGCCCGTCTCTTTTTGTCGGGGCAGCGTATTGTTTGCTGAAGCGATACTGATCGCTTCGCGCGTCACACCAGCCAGTTGAAGAACGCGATCGCGGCCCAGACCAGGCCTGCGATCCAGGCCAGCATCACGATACCGATGGTGGCAAGAAACGTGGCGCCGAACAGGTCGGGCCTTACGCGTCGTGTCGGGACGTGAGCCTCGGCTGTTGCTTCTTGTGTCATGACAGACCACCCATGCCCTCTCGCGGCGGTGCGAGCGGTTGAAGCGATGTTTAGCCGAGACGCCGGGGGCAGGCTGTGACGCAGTTCACAGATGCGTCTTGGGGAGCGGGACGACGAGAAAACTACCCCGCATTCATACGGACGAAATTGCCATCGGCCCGTCCATATCGGTCGGTTAGATTCGACCTCATGTGTCCCAAGTACGACCCACAGCACGAAGCCGAGGCCGCGATGAAGCGGGCCGCGGCGTCCTCCGACGGTGCCGACCGGCAGCGACTGATCCAGCTGGCTCTGGCCTGGCATCAGCTCGCCCGCGACCGTCGCGAAGAGCAGACGGACTGATCGCCCCCTCGGCGAGATCTCGCGTCAATGGTCGGCCGGGGTTGGGAAGCTGGTGGGCATGCATGAGAAAGCCCCGTGCTCGGGGACGAGCACGGGGCCCTTCAAAGCCGACCGGGGCTGGCGGGTCGGCACCACTCCATTTCGTTGCAGCCAACGTGCTGGCCGTGATCTCGTTCCACGGCGCTGCGCATTTCGTCGCGCCGGACTGACGTTGCACGGTTAGGAACGTCCGTTCCCCGCCGACGTTGGGCGGCTATGACAGACCCCGAATTGCGCGCACAGTCTTTCGAGATCGCATGGAAATATCTCGACCAATCCGGCCTGCTCACCGGTGAGCGCAGGGATTCGGCCCGCTTCATCCTGAACCGGATCGATCGCATGATGCTGCGTGGCGAGCGGCGGAGGCTGCTGCTGTCGAACGCCGCGATCGACGCCTACCGGTTGCGGTCCGCGCTCGTGGCTTTGGATGCATGAACGATCCGAGCGAGCGAAACGCGGCATTAAGACATGCTCCGCGCCGACTGCCGGAAGGGCGATTCGTGTTTCGGGAACGAAGTGGAGTCGGATCGTGAACAAACGAGGCGCTGGTCGGGCGTGTCGATATTGCCGACGAGATTTGCATCAAGAGTCGCATGGAGACCGTTGAGACCTATCTGGACCGCAAGCGCAGGGAAATCGGGCTGCTGAATGACTGCCTGAGAGACCCGCTTCATCTTCCTTGTCTGCGGTCGGTCGATGAGGTCATCACAGCCAAATTCCGGATCGCTGCAGCGCTGCGGGCGGAGCATGAGCTGCGCGACTGGAAGGCGACCGAGACGGCGTGGTCCGCGACCGCGTCTCCTGCGAGCGGTCCGTTTGCCTTCAGCTACGATTACCAGCGGGCCGATCTCGAGGTGCACGGTCCCGCGTTCTATGAACTCGCGCGCGGTTGCACCGGCGAGACGATCTACACCGCCTCCGGCATGGCCGCGATCTCGGCGTTGCTGCTCGCATCCGCAGGGATCATCGACGGGGCCGATATTCTGGTGCTGCCAGGCACTTACGGCGAGACGTTGGAACTGATCGACGGCTTTGTCTCTCATTTGCGGCTTGTCACGCTGAAGTCGCCGCTGGAAGAAGCGTTTGCTCCGGCCGGCTCATCGCGAATTCTGCTGCTGGATTCATGCGCCTTGGCCGGGGCGTTCGACGCGGCTTTGCGCTGCGACGGCTCGGCGCTCGACCTGCTGATCTTCGACACGACATGTTTCGCCGGCAGATCGGGCCGCATCCGACGTGTCCTGAGATGGGCAGGCCGATGCGGAATTCCCGTGGTGATGGTGCGAAGCCATAACAAGCTGGATTCGCTCGGGGTGGAATACGGGCGGCTCGGTTCGGCGGTTTTCGTGCGCTGGAATGGGAAGGACCTCGACGCAAGCCGTTTGATGTCCGAATGCCTTGCGGCGGAAACCCGCAATGCCGTGCGGCTTCTTGGCGGCGCGGCGCTGCCGGCGCATTTTCCGCCGTTCGTGGGCACGGCGGACTATTGGGCTCTAACCGGAAAGCGTGTCGCTGCAATCCTGCGCAACGGCCGCCACACGGCGCGATATTTCGCCTCCGAGCTGGCGTCGCTCTCGGCCGAACTGCATTTCACCCACGGCCTCTATGTCACGCTTCGAGGCAGGGACGCCCTCAGTGAGGCGACCGCACGGCAGGCCGCCGAAGACATGAGCGGCGATCTGGGCCGCGAAGGCTTCCCCATTCGCCACGCCGGCAGCTTCGGCTTCGACTTCGCCGCGACCGAGTGGTTTCGCAACGCGACCACGGATCAGT
This sequence comes from Bradyrhizobium liaoningense, assembly GCF_018130785.1. Taxonomy (GTDB): domain Bacteria; phylum Pseudomonadota; class Alphaproteobacteria; order Rhizobiales; family Xanthobacteraceae; genus Bradyrhizobium; species Bradyrhizobium liaoningense_A. The sequence continues at coordinate 746,083 of NZ_JAFCJT010000002.1, read as the reverse complement.
ACAGCGTCCGGGTTGCGGTCCCTGACCTTCCGACCGAACTGTGGAATGATCTTGCGACGGCCATTGCCCGGTGGTGGGCAACGAAGCAATGGTAGTTTGGAGATGGACGAAAAGCCGCTGTCGGCCGAGCTAATGCCCCGCCTGCATCAATCGATCGCCAGGCAGTGCTCCAAGTGTGGCTCCGAGTGCGCCTTCTGGCGGCTTGGACGCGCCCACGCCTGAACGGCAAAGGCGAGTTGATGCTGGCTCGCAGCCGCGTCCGCAATGGAAGCCCGCGCCGTCTCGATGCGCCTTGTGACCACACTGGTGTTTACGACGCCTGCGTCGATTGCCAGGAACGAAATTGCGATCACCGCCACCGCAGATGCGATAGCCATTCTCGTCAATTCGGTTGCCGGCATCGGAGTCCTTATCGGGCGCACTTCGCCCGGCGCATAGATAGGGCTCATCTGTCTGGATCAAAGACCGGGGCGAGGGTGCCCACGCGTTCGTGAAGTCGGACGGATCAGCGACCGTGCGTTCACGGCACCGAAATCTGTAGGGGACGAGTCACTAGCAGTCGATGCCTCGCGCCACGAGCCAAAGCCTCGTCAATTCGACGATGGCTGGCGATCCCAGCAGGACTCGAACCTGCAACCCGCGGAGTAGAAATCCGCTACTCTATCCAGTTGAGCTATGGGACCGTCTTGAGGCCGGCCTTGAGACCGGCCTCGGCTGCCGCCTGCCGGTCTTCTATCACGCCACATATGAAAAATCCGCAGGTTCGCCAAGCCTGAACCGAACCGTTTTCGCACCTAAAGCGACAAAGCGGAACGGTGGGGTGTCAGGGTGCCGGGTTGAGCGGCAGCGGACTGGACGATGGATTACATCGCCGGGAACGCTGGTCAGCTTCCGGGACACGGCCGCCGGTCGACGGGTCAGGTAGTGCTGCGCCATCAGGACGGCGCGCGCGGCGATATCTCGATCGGTCTCCTCAGGGCTTGCCTTGTCATGGCGAATGCGACGATTTGCATCTTTGGTTCCATCGCCTTGAGTCCGTCACCTTTCCACGCATTTCATGCTCACGCGGCGTTCGCCGTGATTTCCGGGAGTCCTTCATGATCGGTCTTGTTCGCGCCGTCACATTCTGCGCCACGCTGGCGTTCGGCCTTGTGGCCGCGCAGGCCGCTGACAAGGCGTTCAAGCGTGATGACCTCGCCGATTCCGCCATCAAGCTAGAGGCGCAGATCAAGAGCGAAGCGGGGCCAGTCGCCAAGACCAGCGCGACGCTGCGCACCGACGCCGACGCCGCCTTCCGGCGTAATGATTTCCGCACCGGGCTGTCGGTGCTCGGCCAGATCGCCGCCACCACGCCGGAGGATACCGGCAACTGGCTGCGGCTCGCCAAGGTGATCTTCCAGATCTCGCCGAAAAGCTCGAGCGAGCAGACGTTCCTGCTGGAGCGAGCCTCGACCGCCGCCTACATCGCCTATCAGCGTGCCGGCAACCCGGGCGAGGAGGCGGATGCGCTGGCCGTGCTCGGCAAGTCGCTGGCCGAACGCAAGCTGTGGCGGCCGGCGCTCGACGCGCTGCGGCTGTCGCTCGACTTGCGCGAGGTCGCCGACGTCCGCGGCCAGTACGAGAAGATGCGCGACGAGCACGGCTTCCGGCTGCTCGACTATACCGTGGACTCGGATTCGGCGAGCCCGCGCGCCTGCTTCCAGTTCTCGGAAGAGCTGGCCAAGCGCACCGATTTCGCGCCGTATTTGGCGCTGGCGGGCCAGGACAAGCCGGCGCTGTCGGCCGAAGGCAAGCAGCTCTGCGTCGACGGGCTGAAGCACGGTGAGCGCTACAACATCAATCTGCGCGCCGGCCTGCCGTCCACCGTGAAGGAGGGGCTGCCGAAATCGGCCGAGTTCAACGTCTATGTGCGGGACCGCAAACCGTTCGTGCGCTTCACCAGCCGCGCCTATGTGCTGCCGCGGACCGGCCAGCGCGGTATTCCCGTGGTCAGCGTCAACACGCCCGCGGTCAACGTCAACGTCTTCAGGATCGGCGACCGCAATCTGATCAATGCGGTCGTCGACAGCGATTTCCAGAAGACGCTGTCGCGCTACCAGCTCGCCGATCTCGGCGGCGAGCGCGGCGTCAAGGTCTGGTCCGGCGAGCTCACGACCGCGATGACACTGAACCAGGACGTCACGACCGCATTTCCGGTCGACCAGGCGCTTGGAGAGCTTCAACCCGGCGTCTACGTGATGACCGCCGCGGCCAAGGGGCCGGGCTCGGATGACGAGTACCAGCTCGCAACGCAATGGTTCATCGTCTCCGACCTCGGGGTCGCAGCCTATTCCGGCAACGACGGCATCCATGTCTTCGTCAATTCGCTGGCCTCGACCGATCCGGTCGGCAAAGCCGAGGTGCGGCTGGTTGCCCGCAACAACGAGATCCTGGCCACCCGCAAGACCGACGATAGCGGCCACGTGCTGTTCGAGGCGGGCCTTGCGCGCGGCGAGGGCGGGCTGTCGCCGGCGATGCTCACCGTCACCGGCGAGAAGGCCGACTATGCCTTCCTGAGCCTGAAGACCTCCGCCTTCGACTTGTCCGACCGCGGCGTTGCAGGGCGCGCGGTGCCTGTTGGAGCCGACGCCTTCGTCTACGCCGAGCGCGGCGTCTATCGCTCCAGCGAGACCGTCTATCTCACCGCGCTCTTGCGCGACGGGCAGGGCAATGCCGTCACCGGCGGGCCGCTGACGCTGGTGATCGAGCGCCCCGACGGCGTCGAATTCCGCCGCGCCGTGCTCTCTGACCAGGGCGCCGGGGGCCGCACGCTGGCCGTGCCGCTCAATTCAGCCGTGCCGACCGGGACCTGGCGCGTGCGCGCCTTCACTGATCCGAAGGGCTCGTCGGTCGGCGAAACCACCTTCATGGTCGAGGACTACGTCCCCGATCGGATCGAATTCGACTTGTCCGCCAAGGACAAGCTGATCAAAGCTAACGCTCCGGTGGAGCTTAAGGCTGATGGCCATTTCCTCTATGGCGCGCCGGCCTCGGGCCTCCAGCTCGAAGGCGACATGCTGGTCGCGCCCGCGAGCGAACGCCCGGGCTTTGCCGGCTACCAGTTCGGCGTCGCCGACGAGGAGACCACCTCGAACGAGCGCACGCCGCTGGAGAATTTGCCGGAGGCCGACGCCAACGGCGTTGCGACCTTCCCGGTGGCGCTGGACAAGCAGCCCGCCTCGACGCGTCCGCAGGAGGCGCAGATCTTCGTTCGCATGGTCGAGACAGGCGGCCGTGCCGTCGAGCGCAAGATCGTGCTGCCGGTCGCGCCCGCGACCGCCATGATCGGCATCAAGCCACTGTTCGGCGACAAGAACGTCGCCGAGGGCGACAAGGCCGAGTTCGACGTCGTGTTCGTCTCGCCCGAAGGTGAGAGGCTGCGCCGCGATGGCCTGCGCTACGAGCTCCTGAAGATGGAGTCGCGCTACCAGTGGTACCGCCAGAACAATTACTGGGAGTACGAGCCGGTCAAATCGACTTCGCGCGTTTCCGACGGCGACTTGACGATCGCTGCCGACAAGCCGTCGCGGATTTCGCTCAGCCCGCAGCCCGGCCGCTACCGGCTCGATGTGAAGTCGAACGATGCCGACGGTCCGGTGACCTCGGTGCAGTTCGACGTGGGCTGGTATTCCGACGGCAGCGCCGACACGCCGGACCTGCTGGAGACCTCGATCGACAAGCCGCAATACGCCTCCGGCGACACCATGACGGTATCGGTGAACGTCCGCAGCGCCGGCAAGCTCACCGTCAACGTGCTCGGCGACCGCCTGCTGACGACGCAGACCATCGACGTCAAGGAAGGTACCGCGCAGGTGAGGCTGCCTGTGGGCAAGGACTGGGGCACCGGCGCCTATGTGGTGGCGACGCTGCGCCGTCCGCTCGATGCGGCCGCGCAGCGCATGCCGGGTCGGGCGATCGGCCTCAAATGGTTCGGCATCGACAAGCAGACCCGCACGCTCCAGGTGAAGCTGACGCCGCCGGCACTGATCCGGCCGAATGCGATGTTGAAGATCCCGGTCAAGCTCGACGGGCTCAATCCGGGCGAGGACGCCAAGGTCGTGATCGCCGCGGTCGATGTCGGCATCCTCAACCTCACCAATTACAAGCCGCCGGCGCCGGACGATTACTATCTCGGCCAGCGCCGCCTGAGCGCGGAGATCCGCGATCTCTATGGGCAACTGATCGACGGCATGTCGGGCACCCGCGGACAGATCAAGTCCGGCGGCGATGCCGGCGCCGGCGAATTGCAGGGCTCTCCGCCCGCGCAAAAGCCGCTCGCGCTCTACTCGGGCATCGTCACGGTCGCCGCCGACGGCACCGCCGAAGTGAGCTTCGATATCCCCGAGTTCGCCGGCACCGCGCGCGTGATGGCGGTGGCGTGGACTGCGACAAAGCTCGGCCGCGCCAACACGGATGTCGTGATCCGCGATCCCGTGGTGTTGACCACGACCTTGCCGCGCTTCCTGCTCAATGGCGACCACGGCACGTTCAACCTCGAGATCGACAATGTCGAGGGCCAGGCCGGCGACTACGTCATCAACGTGAAGACCGGCGGCCCGGTGAAGATGACCGGCAATCCCGCCACCACGGTCAAGCTCGCCGCCAAGCAGCGCAACGCGTTTACGCTGGCAATCGACGCGACGGCTGCGGGGCAGGCGACGCTCGATGTCGACATCAAGGGACCGAACGGCCTGGCACTGGCGCGTCACTATGCGCTCGACGTCAAGGCGGCGACCCAGGTGCTGGCGCGGCGTTCGATCCGGACGCTGGCGAAGGGTGAAAGCCTGACGCTGACCTCGGACATGTTCTCCGATCTCGTCTCGGGCACGGGCAGCGTCTCGGTTTCGGCCAGCCTGTCGACGGCGCTCGACGCCGCAACGATCCTGAAGGCGCTCGACCGCTACCCCTATGGCTGCTCGGAACAGATCACGAGCCGTGCGTTGCCGTTGCTCTATGTCAACGAGCTCGCCGCCGGCGCGCATCTGGCCATGGACACCGAGGTCGACCAGCGCATCCGCGATGCAATCGAGCGGCTCCTGGCGCGCCAGGGCTCCAACGGCTCGTTCGGCCTGTGGTCGGCCGGCGGCGACGATGCCTGGCTCGACGCCTACGTGACGGACTTCCTCACCCGCGCCCGCGAAAAGGGCTTTGTGGTGCCGGACGTGCTGTTCAAGAACGCGCTCGACCGTATCCGCAATTCGGTGGTGAACGGCAACGAGCCCGAGAAGGACGGCGGGCGCGATCTAGCCTACGGACTCTACGTGCTCGCGCGTAACGGCGCGGCGCCCATCGGCGATCTGCGCTATCTCGCCGACACCAAGTTGAGCAACCTCGCCACCCCGATCGCGAAGTCGCAGCTTGCGGCTGCGCTCGCGCTGGTCGGCGACCGCAACCGCGCCGAACGCGTCTACGGTGCCGCCCTCGACGGCCTTGCGCCGAAGCCGGTGCTGGAGTTCGGCCGCACCGACTACGGCTCGCAGCTTCGCGATGCCGCCGCGCTGGTCTCACTTGCCAGCGAAGGCAACGCGCCGAAGGCGACGCTGACGCAGGCGGTGTCGCGGGTCGAGACCGCGCGCGGTCTGACGCCCTACACATCCACGCAGGAGAATGCGTGGCTGGTGCTGGCGGCGCGCGCGCTGGCCAAGGAGAACCTGTCGATGGAAGTCGACGGCCAGCCGGTCAAGACCGCGCTGTACCGCAGCTACAAGGCCGTGACGCTGGAGGGCAAGCCGCTGAAGATCACCAACACCGGCGATGCGCCGGTTCAGGCGGTGGTTTCGGTATCGGGCTCGCCGGTCACGCCGGAGCCGGCTGCATCGAACGGCTTCAAGATCGAGCGCAACTACTTCACGCTCGACGGCAAGCCGGCCGACATCAGCAAGGTCAAGCAGAACCAGCGTTTCGCCGTGGTGCTGAAGATCACCGAGGCGAAGCCCGAGTACGGCCACATCATGGTGTCCGACTATCTGCCCGCCGGCCTCGAGATCGACAATCCAAAACTGGTGTCGTCGGGCGACAGCGGCACGCTGGACTGGATCGAGGATGGCGAGGAGCCTGAAGATACCGAGTTCCGTGACGACCGCTTCACGGCGGCGGTCGATCGCGCCTCGGACTCCAAGTCGGTCTTCACCGTCGCCTACGTCGTGCGCGCGGTTTCGCCCGGCAAATACGTGTTGCCGCAGGCCTATGTCGAGGACATGTACAATCCCTCGCGCTATGGCCGGACCGGCACGGGCACTGTCGAGGTGCGGGCGGCGAAGTGAGTGGAGAGATGAGCGAGGTGGCGCCCCAAACTCCGTCGTCATGCCCGGGCAAAAGCGCGAAGCGCGTCTTCGCGCAGATGTCCCGGGCATCCACGGACTTTGGTGCCCGGGCGAAGAACGGGGATGGCCGGGACAAGCCCGGCCATGACGGAGCAAGGGGCAGGGCCCTTCGTGTCCTCTCTGCCGTCGCGCTCTCGCTTATCCTCGGCGTCATCGCCTTCGTCTCCTGGGTCTACTCCCTCGGTCCTCTCCCGCTCGACGAGGCGCGCCAGGTCTCCACCACGGTCGTCGACCGCAACGGCAAGCTGCTGCGCGCCTATGCGATGGCCGACGGCCGCTGGCGGCTGCCGGTCGACACAAAAGCGAACGTCGACCCGACCTATCTGAAACTGCTGCTCGCCTATGAGGACCAGCGCTTCTACGCCCATGACGGCATCGATCCGCTCGCGCTCGGGCGCGCCGCGTTGCAGCTCGCAACGCGCGGCCACATCGTCTCGGGCGGCTCGACCATCAGCATGCAGCTTGCGCGGTTGATGGAGCCTCGCCGGCAACGTTCGCTCTACGCAAAACTACGGCAGATGGTACGCGCGATCGAGATCGAGCGAGCGTTGAGCAAGGAGCAGATACTCGATCTCTATCTCGCGCTGGCGCCCTATGGCGGCAATCTCGAAGGAATCCGCTCAGCCTCGATCGCCTATCTCGGCAAGGAGCCGAAGCGGCTGTCGCTGGCCGAGGCCGCGCTGCTGGTGGCGCTGCCGCAATCGCCGGAGACGCGCCGGCTCGATCGCTATCCCGAGGCCGCACGCAGGGCGCGCGACCGCGTGCTGGACCGCATGGTCGAGGAGCATGTGGTCAGCCTCGAGGACGCGAAGCAGGCCAAGGCCGTGCCCGTCCCAAAACTGCGCAAGCCGATGCCGATCCTCGCGCCGCACGCCTCCGACACGGCGCTGTCGATGGTCAAGGATACGCCGGTCATCAAGCTGACGCTCGATGCCAATCTGCAGAAGGTGCTGGAGCCGCTGGCGCGCGACCGTGCCATTGCACTCGGGCCCAACATCTCGGTCGGCATCATCGTGGTCGACAACGAGAGCGGCGACGTGCTCGCCCGCGTCGGGTCGGCCGATTATTTCGACGAGAGCCGGGCGGGGCAGGTCGACATGACCCGCGCCGTCCGCTCGCCGGGGTCGACGCTAAAGCCCTTCATCTACGGGCTGGCTTTCGAGGACGGCTTCGTCCACCCGGACAGTTTGATCGACGACCGGCCGGTCCGCTTCGGCTCCTATGCGCCGGAAAATTTCGACATGACGTTCCAGGGCACGGTGCCGGTGAAGAAGGCGCTGCAATTGTCGCTGAACGTGCCGGCGATCGTGCTGCTCGACCGCGTCGGCGCGAGCCGATTGTCGTCGCGGCTGCGACAGGCCGGCGGCAATCTGGTTCTGCCCAAGGACGAGGCACCGGGGCTCGCGATGGGACTCGGCGGCGTCGGTGTGACGCTCCAGGACCTCGTCCAGCTCTATACGGGTTTCGCCCGGCTCGGCACCGCCAAGCCGCTGCGCGAGGTCATGGCGGACAAGGACGACCGCGAACCGCTGCGGCTGCTGGATCAGGTCGCGGCCTGGCAGGTCGGCAACGTGCTTCTGGGCACGCCGCCGCCCGAAAATGCCGCCCACAACCGCATCGCGTTCAAGACCGGCACCTCCTACGGCTATCGCGACGCCTGGTCGGTCGGCTTCGACGGCCGCATGACCATCGGCGTCTGGGTCGGGCGGCCGGACGGCGCGCCGGTTCCCGGCCTGATCGGGCGCGTCGCCGCCGCACCGATCCTGTTCGACGCCTTTGCCCGGACCGGCAAGACGCTGACCCCGCTGCCGAAGCCGCCCAAAGGAACCCTGGTCGCAAGCAACGCGAAGTTGCCGTTGCCGCTGAAACGGTTCCGCCCGGTCGGGGAACTGGTGCGAACCGGCGGCGAGCAGGCGCTGCATATCCAGTTCCCGCTGAATGGCTCGCGGATCGATGTCGACCGTTCCAGCGGCGAGGGGAGCGCGGCCATGCCCGTGAAGGTCGCCGGCGGCGTCCTGCCCATGATCGTCATGGTTAACGGAACGTCGCTCGGCGAGATCGACGGCCGCCGCCAGCGGCTGATCGATCCGCCCGGTCCCGGCTTTGCGCGGCTGACCGTCATCGATGCCACGGGCGCCGCGGACACAGTTGTCATTCGAATTCAATGACCCTGCCTTAAGCGGTTGTCGGAATGGCGGTTTCAGCGTAAGCGGAACCAATGGCCGAGACCTATCCCAGCCCCCGTTTTGGAGCACCCCGCGAGCCGAAAGTGCCCGTGAATCCGGGCAGCCGGCTCGTGCTTATGCTGGACTACGCCACGGCCAGTCATGCCCGCGCGGTCGGCTTCCTGCTGCTGTGCGCGCTGCTGCTGTTCCTGCCGGGCTTCTTCACCATCCCGCCCGTCGATCGCGACGAGGCGCGGTTTGCGCAAGCCACCAAGCAGATGGTCGAGAGCGGCGACTATGTCGACATCCGCTTCCAGGAGGACGTCCGCTACAAGAAGCCGGTCGGCATCTACTGGTTGCAGTCGGCCGCAGTTGAAGCCGCATCGGCGCTCAAGCTCCCGAAGGCCGAATTGCGGATCTGGGTCTACCGGCTGCCGTCGCTGTTAGGTGCGATCGGCGCCGTGCTCATGACCTATTGGGCCGCGCTCGGCTTCGTCACGCGGCGCGCGGCGGTGCTGGCCGCGCTCCTGATGTGCGCCTCCGTGCTGCTCGGCGTCGAGGCGCGGCTGGCGAAAACCGATGCGATGCTGCTGTTCTGCGTGACCGCCGCGATGGGCGCGATGTCGCGCGCCTATCTGTCGTGGCAGCGCGCCGAGGACGAAACGCATCCGCCGTGGAGCTGGCCCGCGATCTTCTGGACCGCGCTCGCAGTCGGCATCCTGATCAAGGGCCCACTGATCCTGATGTTCGCCGGGCTGACAATCGTCGCGCTCGCGATCCAGGACCGCGATGCCTCGTGGCTGTGGAAGCTGCGTCCGCTCTGGGGCCTGATGTGGGTGCTGGTGCTGGTGCTGCCCTGGTTCGTCGCGATCTTCTGGCGCGCCGGCGATGCCTTCTTCGCCGATTCCGTCGGCGGCGACATGCTGAGCAAGTTGGCGGCCCAGGAATCCCATGGCGCGCCGCCCGGACTGTATCTGGCGCTGTTCTGGATCACGTTCTGGCCCGGCGCGCCGCTTGCCGCGATGGCGGCCCCTGCGGTCTGGCGCGCGCGGCGCGAGCCCGGCGCGCAGTTCCTGCTGGCCTGGCTCATCCCGTCCTGGATCGTGTTCGAGGCGGTGCTGACCAAGCTGCCGCATTACGTGCTGCCGCTGTATCCGGCGATCGCCATCCTCACCGTCGGCGCGATGGAGCGGCGCGTGCTGTCGCGCTCCTGGCTCGCGCGCGGCTCGGCCTGGTGGTTCGCGATCCCTGCGCTCGGCTCGATCATCGCGGTGGTCGGCGCGGTCATGCTGACGCGGCAGCCGGCCTTCGTGGCCTGGCCGTTCATCGCGGCCTCGCTGATCTTCGGCCTGTTCGCCTGGTGGCTGTTCGACACCAACCGCGCCGAGCGCTCGGTGCTGAACGCGCTGGTCGCAGCTCTGATGCTGGCAGTCGTGGTCTACGGCATCGTGCTGCCGTCGCTGACGCCGCTGTTTCCGAGCATCGAGATCGCGCGCGCGCTTCGCAACGTCACCTGTGTCGGGCCGAAGGCGGCCGCGGCCGGCTATCACGAGCCGAGCCTCGTGTTCCTGACGGGCACCCAGACGCTGCTCACCGACGGCTCGGGCGCTGCGGATTTCCTGCGGCAGGGAAGCTGCCGCTTCGCGCTGATCGAGCAGCGCTCGGAACGCAGCTTCGTGCAGCGCGCCGAGGCGATCGGGCTGCGCTACAAGGTCGGCACGCGCATCGACGGCTATAATTTCTCGCAAGGGCGCGCGATCTCGATCTCGATCTTCCGCTCGGAAGGCACTGAGTAGGATGCCGGCCTCGACCGACATCACGCCGCGCCCGGGCTATCCCGCGCAATTGCTCGCGGTGTCGGGGCGCGCACTGGCGCAGCTCGTCCGCACGCCTTCACATTCGCGCCGCGCGGAAGCCGCGCGCAAGCTGGCGCGGCATTCGCTGTGGCTCAGCGCGGCCGGTGCGGCCTTGATCATCGTGCTGATGCTCGCGTTCGATCAGACCGAGATCCAGCTGATGCCCGCGCGCGGCACGCCGAGCCTGTGGCCGATCCGCATCCTCACCGATTTCGGCAAGGACGAGTATGTGCTTTCGGTGCTCGGGGCGGCGCTGGTCGTCCTGGTGCTGGTTGCGGCGGGATTGAACGGCACCCGTCGGGGGCTGCTGCTCGGCCTCGGCACGCGGCTGCAGTTCATGTTTCTGTCTGTTGCCCTGTCCGTGTTCGTTGCCGAGATCCTGAAATATCTCATCGGTCGCGGACGTCCGTTCGTGGGCGGCACGGCCAATCCGTTCAACTTCATCCCGTTCGAGGGGACGGGGGCCTATGCCAGCCTGCCGTCGGGTCATGCGGTGACGGCTTTCGCACTGGCGTTTGCGGTCTCGGCGCTGTGGCCGCGCCTGCGCGTGTTCATGTTCACTTACGCGATCGTGATCCTGCTGACCCGGCTGGTACTGCTCGCGCATCACCCGAGCGACGTCGTGGCCGGCGCTCTGGTCGGCATGGTCGGCGCCATGGCGGTGCGCTACTGGTTCGCGGCCCGCAGGCTCGGCTTTGCCATCCGCGCCGACGGCACCATTGTGCCTCTTGCAGGAGCGGTCTCGGGCCGCCTCAAAAGGGTTGCCCACGGGGCATCCGCCCCATAAAAGCGGCTGCCTGCCGGGACCGCCGGGTTCCCCGGCAGGCCAATTCCAACCACGAGCTTTCGATTTGTCGTCGTCCCAGCCTTCGGTTTCCATCGTCGTTCCCGTGCGCAACGAAGCCGACAACATCGCGCCCTTGATCGCCGAGATCAGTGCGGCGTTGGATGGCCGCTGGCCCTATGAGATCATCTACGTCAACGATGGCTCGACGGATGCGACCGGCGAACGGCTCGCTGCCATCGTGCAGCAGCGGGACAATATCCGACAGCTACGTCATGCCAAATCGGGCGGCCAGTCGGCGGCGGTACGCAGCGGCGTGCGCGCGGCGCGCGGCGCGATCGTGGCCACACTCGATGGCGACGGCCAGAACAATCCGGCCTTCCTGCCGGACCTGATCGCGGCGGTCGAGAAGGGGGCGGGCCGCGTCGGTCTCGCTGCCGGTCAGCGCGTCGGGCGCAAGGATACCGGCTTCAAGAAATTCCAGTCGCGCGTGGCGAACAAGATCCGCAATGCGATCCTTCAGGACGGCACGCGCGACACCGGCTGTGGATTGAAGGCGTTCCGCCGCGAGGTGTTTCTGATGATGCCTTATTTCGACGGGCTGCATCGCTTCCTGCCGGCGCTGGTGCGCCGCGAGGGCTACGAGATCGCTTATGTTGACGTGATCGACCGACCGCGCCATTCCGGCGTGTCAAACTATGGCTTCTTCGACCGGCTGTGGATCGGCATCATGGATCTCGCCGGCGTGTGGTGGCTGATCCGCCGCAAGAAGCCGACACCAGACGTGACTGAGGTGAAGGCATGATCATCCAATACGGTCAGGCGTTGAGCAACTATCTCTACGACGTCTTCGTCGCCAAGTTCGATTTCTGGCTGGCGTTCGGCCTCATCGCGCAGCTGTTCTTCACCGCGCGCTTCCTGGTGCAGTGGATCGCGAGCGAACGCGCCGGCAACAGCGTGGTGCCGATCGCGTTCTGGTTCTGCTCGATGGGCGGCGGCCTGATGACCCTGGTCTACGGCGTCGTGAAGCGCGAGCCCGTGATCATCATGGGGCAGCTGTTTGCGACCATCATCTATGTCCGCAACATCATGCTGATCTGGAAGAACCACGGGACGGCGTCGAAGACGCTGGATAGCTAGCTCACTAGCGCGGCAGCGCCGAGGCCGTGCCTGACGCGGGCAGGGCGGCCGCATCCGCCTCGGTCCTGCGGTAGGGCTCGCCGGCAGCATCGAGCACGGGGTAGGCGACCGAGCAGATGTGCGAGTGGATGCGTCGCAGATCGCGCAGCACGTCGAGATGCAGCGAAGTGGTCTCGATGGTCTCCGGGCGGCCCTCGCGCAGGCGATCGAGATGGCGCTCGATGGCGGCAAGCTCGGTGTTCTTGAGTGCGGTCTTCTCCACCAGCAGCTTGCGCGCCTCGTTGGGGTCGCCGGACATGAAGACGCCGAAGGCGATCCGCAGCGACTCCATTGTGCGTTTGTGGAAGGCAGCGAGCTCCTCGGCGCCCTCGGCCGAGAACTGGAAGCGGCGCTTGATCTTCTTGGTGGCGAGCTCGCTCAAATTCTTGTCGATGATGTCGCCGATATGCTCGAGATTGATGGCGAACGAGATGATCTCCATCGCGCGCCGGCCTTCGCTCTCGTCGAGGCTGCCGCGCGTCAGCTTGGTCACGTAGAGCTTGATGGCCTCGTCGAGGCCGTCGACGATGTTGTCCATCTTCGTGACCTGGTCGACCAGCGCACGGTCGCCGGTCATCATCGCCGCCATCACCTTGCGCAGCATGACCTCGACGAGATCGCCCATGCGCAAGGCCTCGCGGGCGGCGTCCGCGAGCGCCAGTGAGGGCGTCTCCAGCGCGGTCTCGTCGAGATAGCGCGGCCGGGCCGGGTCGGTCTCGTGGACGCGATCCGGCAACAGGCGCGTCAACAGGCGCGACATGGTATCGAGCAGGCCAATGAAGAGAACGGCCGTGCCGACGTTGAAGGCGATGTGGAACGCCGCCGTCATCCTGGCGAGATCCGGCTGCCAGGCGTGCATATGCTCGGCGATCACGCCCAGGAACGGCAGCACCAGCGCAATTCCGATTATGCGATTGACGAGATTTCCGACCGGCAGGCGATAGCTCGCGGGATCGTCGCGTTTCGCGCCCTCGAACACGGGATTGATGGCGCTGCCGAGATTGGCCCCCAACACCAGCGCGAGGGCTGCGTAAGGCGTGATAAACTGCGAATAGGCCAGCGACATGATCAGCAGCACGCTGGCGACGCTCGAATGCACGGCCCAGGTGACGAGTGCGGCGATGACGATGCACAGAACGGGATCGCCCGTGATCGACGCCATCACGACGCGGACGCCGGGCGCGTTCTCGGCGGGCGCCAGCGTATCGAGCAGGATGTGCAGCGACAGCAGCATCAGTCCGAGGCCGATGCAGACGCGGCCGATATCCTTGATGCGCGAGCGCGGGCCCGTGCGGAAGGCGACGAGACCGAGCACGAACAGGACCGGTGCGACGGCCGCGATGTTGAACGACAGCACCTGCACGATCAGCGTCGTGCCGACATTGGCGCCCAGCATGATGGCGAGCGCGGCGGCGACACTGACGAGGCCTTCGGCCGCGAAGGAGCTGGTGATCAGCGCGGTCGCCGTGCTGCTCTGGAGCAGCGCAGTGAGCCCGAGGCCGGCGGCAAAGGCGCTGAAGCGGTTGCTGAGGGCCTTGCCGAGCAGCCGCCGCAGGTCAGGGCCGAACGCGCGCAGAATCCCGCTGTGGACCATGTGCAGGCCCCACAACAACAGCGCAACGCCGCCCATCAGATCGAGCAGAACCAACGTTCCCATGCTCCGTGTCCGGATTAGAGTCGATTGGAGAGGCTAGCGCCAAACGATTGGGGATCAAACCCTTTGTTGGCGCATCGGCGTTAACGTTTGCGGCAGCTGCACGTTCCCGAGGCGTTGTGCCTTGTGAGCAAGCTCACATTGCCGCCTTCAGGGCAGCGAAGCCGCGATCGAGATCGGCCTTGAGATCGTCGACGCTTTCGAGGCCGATGTGCAGACGCAGAGTCGGGCCGCCGGGCGCCCATTTGGTCGCGGTGCGATAGGCGTCGCAGTCGAAGGGAATTGCAAGGCTCTCGAAGCCGCCCCAGGAAAAGCCCATGCCGAACAGCTTGAGCGTGTTGAGCATGGTGTCGACGGCCTTCTGGGGGGCCGGCTTCAGCACGATGCTGAACAGGCCGGAGGCGCCGGTGAAGTCGCGCTTCCAGATCGCGTGGCCCGGATCGGTCTCCAGCCCTGGATGGAGCACGCGCGCGACCTCCGGACGGCTCGCGAGCCAGCGCGCCATGTCGAGCCCTGAGCGATGATGCTGCGCCAGGCGCACCGACAGCGTGCGCAGGCCGCGCAGCGCCAGGAAGACGTCGTCAGGGCCCGCGCAGACGCCGAGCAGGCGGATGCCTTCCGCGATCTGTGGCCAGGCCCTGGCGTTGGCCGAGATGGTGCCGAACATGATGTCGGAATGGCCGCCGATATATTTGGTGGCGGCCTGCATGCTGATGTCGACGCCCTGGTCGAGCGAGCGGTGATAGAGCGGAGTCGCCCAGGTGTTGTCGTCGATGACGAGCGCGCCGCGCCCATGCGCGACCTCGGCGATGGCGCGGATGTCGGGCATCTCGAACGACTGCGAGCCCGGCGCCTCCACCAGAACCGCACTTGTGTTTGGCTTGAACAGCTTGTCGATGCCGGCGCCGATCATCGGATCGAAATAGGTTGTCTCGATGCCAAGGCGGGCGAGCATGCCGTTGCAGAAGTTGCGCGAGGGCCGGTAGACGTTGTCGCAGACCAGGATATGGTCGCCGGTCTTCAGCACCGAGAGCAGGGTGGTGGAGATCGCCGACAGCCCCGACGGCACGATGCCGACGCCGGCGCATTGCGGCCCCTCCAGCGCCATCAGCGTCTCCTGGAACGCCTTGGTGGTGGGGGAGCCGTGGCGGCCATAGGTGAATTCGCCGCGGTGGGCATGCAGGTCCTCGGCGGTCGGATAGAGCACGGTCGAACCGTGGAACACCGGCGGATTGACGAACCCCTTCTGCGCCTTGGTGTCGCGGCCGGAGGTGACCAGCCGGGTCTCGGCCTGCTGTCGGGAGGGGTGCGAGGAATCCATGCGTCTGCTTTCAAAACCGCGTTTCCACCGGGCACACCGCGCCCGCGGGCTGGCCGAAGGCCGCTGCCGTTAATAACAGAACACAGAAGAGTCCCGTCAACCCCTTGACCCGGCTCGCCGGCCGCTCTCCAATGCGCAGGTGCTATTCAGTCGCCGCATGTTGAGGGGCAGCCGCGACCTTCGATCCATCGTCTGACCGAACCTTGCGCCACAGCCATAACGGCGGGCGCCTGCGGCGGGGATTAAGGTATGGCCTCCCGGGATGGGCGAGTGTTCGGCAAGGTTTTCCAGCATGACTCTTGCAGGGCTAGTCTTGATGCGGCTAGCCCCGGCGGAGACGATCCCAAAGACGACATTCCTGACCTTGAGACGACTTTGAAAGGCCTTCAGCCCATGAAACGCGTAACCCTGGCTCTCACTCTCGCTCTCGCCGCCGGCCTCGCCGCCCAAGCTGCCGATGCGCAAACGCTCAAGACCATCAAGGACCGGGGCATGCTGTCCTGCGGCGTCAGCCAGGGCCTGCCCGGCTTCTCCTCGCCCGACGACAAGGGCAACTGGACCGGACTTGACGTCGACCTCTGCCGCGCGATCGCCGGGGCGATCTTCAACGATGCGACCAAGGTCAAGTACGTGCCCTTGTCCGCCAAGGACCGTTTCACGGCGCTGCAATCCGGCGAAATCGACGTGCTCTCGCGCAACACCACCTGGACCATCTCGCGCGACACCTCGCTCGGCGCCAACTTCACCGGCGTAACCTACTATGACGGGCAAGGCTTCATGGTGAAGAAGTCGCTCAAGGTGAATTCGGCGCTCGAGCTCAACAGCGCCTCGGTCTGTGTCCAGACCGGCACCACCACCGAGCAGAATCTCGCCGACTACTTCAAGGCCAACAACATGAAGTACGAGGTGATCGCGTTCGGCACCAACGACGAAACGGTCAAGGCCTATGAAGCCGGGCGCTGCGACGTCTTCACCACCGACCAGTCGGGCCTGTACGCCAACCGCCTCAAGCTTGCCAATCCCAACGACCACATGGTGCTCCCCGAGATCATCTCGAAGGAGCCGCTCGGGCCGATGGTGCGCCACGGCGACGACCAGTGGTTCGACATCGTGAAATGGACGCTGTTCGCCCTGGTGACCACCGAAGAGCTCGGCGTGACCTCGAAGAACGTCGACGAGAAGGCGAAACTGGAAAATCCGGAGCTGAAGCGCGTGCTCGGCAGCGACGGTAATTTCGGCGAACAGCTCGGCCTGACCAAGGACTGGGTGGTGCGGATCGTAAAGGCCGTCGGCAATTACGGCGAGGTGTTCGACCGCAACGTCGGCGCCGGTTCGCCGCTCGCCATCAACCGTGGTCTCAACAATCTCTGGAACAAGGGCGGTCTTCAATACGCGCCGCCGATCCGCTGATCCGCCTGATCCGCGGCGATGAGCACCGAGGCTCGAAAACCGCCGGCCCAGATCGCGCTGAAGATCAGGCGTGTTCTGGGCGGCAAGGCAGGCTGGAACGGCGTCGCCGTCCAGTTTGCCTTCGCGGCGATCCTGGGCTGGATTGGCTATGAGATCGTCTCCAATGCCCGGGCCAACCTCGAAAACCAGCACATTGCCGCCGGCTTCGGCTTCCTCCGGAACAATGCCGGCTTCGACGTCAACCAGACCCTGATCTCCTACACCGGCTCGGACACGTTCCTGCGCGTGTTCGTGGTCGGGCTTTTGAACACGCTCGTGGTCTCGGTGGTGGGCATCTTCTTCGCCACCGTGATCGGATTCATCGTCGCGCTGTGCCGGCTGTCGCCCAACTGGCTGTTGTCGCGCGTCGGCGAGATCTATGTCGAGATCATCCGCAACCTGCCGCTGCTGTTCCAGATCCTGTTCTGGTACCTGGCGGTGCTCGCAGCCTTGCCAAATCCCCGGCAGAGCATCTCGCTGCTCGGCTTCGCTTTCATCAGCAATCGTGGCCTGGTCATTCCGCGTCCGATCGGCGAGGGCGGGTTCGAGCCGTTCCTGGCGATGCTGGCGCTCGGTATCGTGGCCGCTATCGCCTTGCGCATCTATGCACGACGCGCGCTGTTCCAGCGCGGGCAGATGATCCGGATCTGGCCCTATGTACTGGGTCTGGTGTTCGGTCTGCCGCTCGCGAGCATCCTGGTGTTCGGTCTGCCCTTCACCTTCGAGATGCCGCAGCTCAAAGGTTTCAACTTTGCCGGCGGCTCGCGCATCATCCCGGAATTCGTCGCGCTGACGCTGGCGCTGTCGACCTATACCGCCGCCTTCATCGCCGAGATCGTGCGCGCCGGCATCCTGTCCGTCCATTCCGGGCAGATGGAGGCGGGATCGTCGCTGGGACTGAGCCGCGGCACCACGCTCCGGCTGATCGTCGTGCCGCAGGCGATGCGCGTGATCGTGCCGCCGCTGACCAACCAGTACCTCAACCTCACCAAGAATTCCTCGCTCGCGGTCGCGATCGGCTATCCTGACCTGGTGTCGGTGTTCGCCGGCACGTCGCTGAGCCAGACCGGGCAGGCGATCGAGATCATTGCCATGACGATGGGCGTCTACCTCATGATTTCGCTGCTCACGAGCGCCGTCATGAGCGTCTACGGTTGGCGCGTCAGCCGGAGTCTCGGCGCATGAGCGACATCACCTCGTCCGGATATGTCCGTCAGGACCTGCTCACCGAGCGTCCCGCTCCGGTCAAGACCACCGGCTTCATCGGCCTCGTGCGCACCCGGCTGTTCAATTCGCCGACCAACATCCTGCTCACGATCGTCGGCGCCTTGCTGCTCTGGTTCACCATCGTTCCCTCCGTCAGGTTCCTGATGGTCGATGCAGTCTGGACCGGCAAGGATCGCACGGCGTGCCTGACCGAGAATGCCGGCTTTACGGTCGGCGCCTGCTGGCCCTACATCCAGGCCAAGCTGCCGCAACTTATCTACGGCTTCTATCCCGAGGCCGAGCGCTGGCGGGTCAACCTCTCGCTGATCCTGGCGGCGGTTCTGCTCCTGCCGCTGCTCATTCCGCGCCTGCCGGCGAAAGGACTGAACGCAAGTCTCTTCTTCTTCGCCTTTCCCGTGGTGGCGTTCTTTCTGCTGCACGGCGGCGGCATCACCGGGTTCGGCCTGAGCTGGACGGCCGGCCTGCTGCAATTGTTCGACGACAGCATCATAGGCGCCGGGCAGGCTCTGCTCAGTCTCGCCAAGACCTCGGCCATCGCACCGCTCTTCTGGGTTGCCGGCAATCTCATCGTGCTAGTCGGCACCGCGATCTACTGGCTGATCTTTCCGCTGACCTGGCTGCGTGACCAGCTCCAGGGGACGGGCCAGTCGGTCTGGGCCGATTTCGCCATCACGGCCGCGATCGTCTCCCTGATCGCCTTCGTTCTCGGCGGCGGCGTTCGCACCGGCGGCCGGGCTCTGACATCCAGCATCGCCACCTTCATCGCCATCGCGATCGTGATCAAGCTGATGGGGCTCGATCGCGGCGGCCTGCCGGTCGTGGCCACGAATCTGTGGGGCGGGCTTCTGGTGACGCTGGTGGTCTCCGTGACCGGCATCGTCACCTCGCTGCCGATCGGCATCGCGCTGGCGCTCGGCCGCCGCTCGACCATTCCACTGATCCGGATCTTCTCGATCGCCTTCATCGAGTTCTGGCGCGGCGTGCCGCTGATCACCGTGCTGTTCTTCGCGACCTACATGCTGCCTTTGTTCCTGCCGGGCAATTTCACGGTCGACGGTCTGGTGCGCGCGCTGATCGGCATTGCGCTGTTCACGGGCGCCTACCAGGCCGAGAACGTCCGCGGTGGCCTTGCTGCGATCCCGCGCGGGCAGGGCGAGGCGGCGGCCGCTCTGGGCCTGTCCTGGTGGAAAACGACCTCGCTGATCGTGCTGCCGCAGGGGCTGCGCCACGTCATCCCGAATCTCGTCAACAGCTTCATCTCGCTGTTCAAGGACACCTCGCTGGTCTCGATCGTCGCGCTGTTCGACCTGCTCGGCTCGCTGCGCGCCTCGTTTTCGGATCCGAAATGGTCGACGCCATCCACGGCGTTCACCGGCTTTGCCTTCGCCGGAATCATCTACTTCATCTTCTGCTTTGGAATGTCGCGCTACTCGCTCTTCGTCGAGCACCGTCTCAACGCTCACCGCCGCAACTGATCGAGCTCACCATGACCGACCCCATCGTCAAGATTACCGGCCTCAACAAATGGTACGGCGAATTTCACGTCCTGCGCGACATCGACCTCGAGGTCCGCAAGGGCGAACGCATCGTGATCTGCGGGCCCTCGGGCTCCGGCAAGTCGACGCTGATCCGATGCATCAATGCACTGGAGGAATTCCAGGAGGGCGAGATCGTCGTCGACGGCATCGAGCTCGGGCCGAATCTCAAGCACATCGACGCGGTGCGTCGCGAAGTCGGCATGGTGTTCCAGAGCTTCAATCTGTTCCCGCATCTCACCGTGCTGGACAATTGCACGCTGGCGCCGATCTGGGTGCGCAACATTCCCAAAAGGGACGCCGAGGCGACCGCGATGAAGTTTCTGGAGCGGGTCAAGATCCCGCACCAGGCCAACAAGTTTCCGGGCCAGATGTCCGGCGGCCAGCAGCAGCGCGTCGCGATCGCGCGCGCGCTGACCATGAATCCGAAGGTGATGCTGTTCGACGAGCCGACCTCCGCGCTCGATCCCGAGATGGTCAAGGAGGTCCTCGACACCATGGTTGATCTCGCCGAGGAGGGCATGACCATGCTGGTTGTCACCCACGAAATGGGTTTTGCCCGCGAGGTCGCCAACCGCGTCGTGTTCATGGACGCCGGCCAGATCATCGAGGCCAATACGCCGAACGAGTTCTTCGCCGCTCCCCAGCACGCACGGACGAAGCTGTTTTTGAGCCAGATTTTGCGGTGACCTCGTAGGGTGGGCAAAGGCGCATTTGCGCTGTGCCCACCATCTTTCCGCGATCGAGACAGTTGTGGTGGGCACGCTTCGCGTTGCCCACCCTACAAGGCTGCCGGCCTAGACGAACGGCGGCTTGATGTTGCTGCGCTTCTCCAACCATTCCGGCACCGGCAGGTTCTTGGCGCGCATGAAGTCGGCATTGAACAGCTTTGACTGATAGCGGCTGCCGGAATCGCAGAGCACGGTGACGACCGTCTTGCCGGGCCCGAGCTGTTTCGCGAGTCGTATCGCGCCGGCGATATTGATGCCGGTGGAACCGCCGAGGCACAGGCCTTCGTGCTGGAGCAGCTCGTAGATCACCGTGACGGCTTCCGCATCGGGAACGAGATAGGCGTCATCCACCTTCGCGCTCTCGACGATCGCGGTCGCACGGTTGAGGCCGATACCTTCCGTGATCGAGCCACCCGGCGTCGCCTTGGCATCGCCGGTGCGGAAATATTCGAACATGCCGGCACCATGCGGATCGGCGCAGGCGATTCGGACGTCCTTGTTCTTTTCTTTCAGATAACGGCTGACGCCGGCGAGCGTGCCGCCGCTGCCGACCGAGCAGACGAAGCCGTCGACCTTGCCGCCGGTCTGCTCCCAGATCTCGGGGCCCGTCGACTCGTAGTGCGCCTTGGCGTTGTCGAGGTTATTCCACTGGTCGGCGAACAGGACGCCATTGGGCTCGGTCTTGCGCAGCTCGTCGGCGAGCCGGCGGCCGACATGCTGATAATTGTTGGGATTGGCATAGGGCAGGGCCGGCACCTCGATCAGCTCGGCGCCGCACAGCTTCAGAAAATCCTTCTTCTCCTGGCTCTGCGTCTCCGGGATCACGATCAGCGTGCGGTAGCCGCGCGCGCTCGCCACGACCGCGAGGCCGATTCCGGTGTTGCCGGCGGTCGCCTCCACCACGAGACCGCCCGGCTTGAGCTCGCCGCGCTTCTCGGCCTCCAGGATCATCCATTTGCCGGCGCGGTCCTTCACCGACTGGCCCGGATTCATGAACTCGGCCTTGCCCAGAATGGT
Source organism: Bradyrhizobium liaoningense (assembly GCF_018130785.1). GTDB lineage: Bacteria > Pseudomonadota > Alphaproteobacteria > Rhizobiales > Xanthobacteraceae > Bradyrhizobium > Bradyrhizobium liaoningense_A. The sequence goes on along the minus strand of NZ_JAFCJT010000002.1, from coordinate 724,803 downwards.
GCAGCCGGTCAGTTCGGAGGCGCGCTTGAGCTTGATGAGCGGGGTGTTGCCGATGGCTTCGACAACGTCATTTTTGATGGTCATGTCAGGCAATTACCGGCTGGATCATAGGGTGGGCGCGACCCTAAAGTAGGGTGGCGGGCCTTACAAGCGACCCTTGCAAGCCGCCCCCGCAAACTCTTATTGCTGCTTTGCAAAGATGACTTGCCGGACGTCGATATTCCCGGACAGGAATCCGGCCTCGCAATAGGACAGGTAATACTCCCACAGCCGCCGGAACCGGTCGTCGAAGCCGAGCGGCACGAGGCCCGGCCAGGCCGTCTGGAAGTTATTCCGCCAGGTGGCCAGCGTCTTGGCATAATCCTGCCCGAAGATGCGCTCGCGAACGACGGGCAGGCCGAACCTGTCGCCAAGCGACTTGAGCACGGCGGGCGAGGGCAGCATGCCGCCCGGAAAGACGTAGCGCTGGATGAAGTCCACCTCGCGCCGGTAGCCCTGGAACAGCCTGTCCTGGATGGTGATCGCCTGGATGCCGGCGAGTCCGCCGGGCAGCAGCCGGTCCCGCAACTGGGCGAAATATTTCGGCCAGAACCGCTCGCCAACGGCTTCGATCATCTCGATCGAGGCGATGCGGTCGTAGCGATCGCGTTCGTCGCGATAATCCTGAAGACGGATCTCGACCTGCTCGGCAAGGCCCGCCTCGTGAATGCGCTTCTGCGCAAAATCGCGCTGCTCGGTCGAGATCGTGAGGCCAACCACGTGCGTGCCGAAGGTCTTTGCGGCAAACTCGGCGAAGCCGCCCCAGCCGCAGCCGATCTCGAGCAGCGTCTGGCCAGGCTTCAGGTCGAGCGCCTCGCCGAGCCGGCGGTATTTGTTGGTCTGGGCTGTCGTGAGATCGGAGGTGCTCTCCTCGAACAGCGCCGAGGAATAGGTCATGCTGGGATCGAGCCAGGCCGAATAGAACGCATTGCCGATGTCGTAATGGGCGTGGATGTTGCGCCGCGCCTGACGGCGGGTGTTGCGGTTGAACCAGTGCTGCAGCAGCTGGACGAACCGCATCAGCGGCTTGTCGTTCAGCATGGCCTGGATCAGATCGTGATTGACGCAGAACAGGTAGAGGAACTGCGTCAGGTCCGGCGTGTCCCAGTCGCCGGCGAGATAGGCCTCCGCGATGCCGATGTCGCCGCCGTTGATGAGGCGCGACGCGAAGCCGTAATTGTGCAGCCGCATCGCCGCATTCGGGCCCGGCTCCTGGCCGCCGAGGCGGATCACGCGTCCGTCGGGCAGGGTGACGTCGAGCGTGCCTCGCCGCAGCCGCGCGCCGAAACTGAGTGCGAGCCGAACGATGCGCGGCAGATCGGCAAGCACTGAATCTATGGTGTCTGACGTCACCGAGATGGTCTGCGACATCGGCGGATCCATTACCTGAACGGATGCAGTCCGACCGCGAGCCAGGCGCCCCCATACGCCCCATATCGCTGGACCCGAGGGCGCCCCGCAAACGGTCAGCGTCGAATCATATGAATGATATAGGTGCGCGTTGCGCCGGTCGCCAAGGTGCTGGCGGGGTACCTCCAGCAGTCCACCGCCGTTTGCACAGCGCAAATGCAGACCATCACCCGACAATAGCGCGCCGGGCGCTCAGCCAAGGCCGGGGGAGCTGCGGTGCGCTGCGGCGCAGGTTTCGGTGGAGCGCCTGCCGGGACCGGTGGCCCTGACGTCGGCGTGGCGGCAATATCACATGAAATCTTGGTAAGCTTGAATGCGCCTCGGAGCGAGGTTGGAATACAAAAAAGCCCTGTGGCACAGGTATATTTTGTATTTGCACGAGTTCGACATCGACGCATTCGAGGCCGCATTTCGCAGGTGCGGGACTGTCCCCCTGTTCCGCGCCCCGCTAGTATGAACTTCAGGTTCCGCAGAAAGAATCACGGCTGTGAACGAGTTACATAAACGCCCCCGGCCGTCCCGCCACGAATCGGTTAATCCGGCTCTGCGGTGGCGGATCGATCTGCCCGGCGGGGGGTGGATGTGACACAGGATGGTCCTGCGGTCGCCATGGGGCGATCTCCCGGCCTTACGTTCCGGACGTCGCGTGCGGCGCAATGGGTTGCCGTGGTGTGCCTTGCCGCCAGTTCAGGCGCCTGCGTGCTGACGCAGGATTTGCCTGATCCCGCGCTCGATGTCCCCGCGCAATACAAATACGCGGGCAAGCCGGATGCGCCGCCGTCGCTGGATTGGTGGCGCGGCTTTCGCTCCGCGGAGCTGACGCAACTGATGGAGGAGGCGCAGACCGTCAATCTCGACATCGCCGCGGCCGTCGCGCGCATCGTCCAGGCCGACGCACAGGCCCGGCAGGCAGGCGCGGCGCTGCTGCCGAGCCTGTCGGGCGGCGGCTCCGAAACCTATTCGCGCACCTCAGGTTCGTCATCGTCCGGTCTCACCAATGGAGGCCGCGAGGTCGTCAATTATTCAGCCTCGCTGAGTGCGAGCTACCAGCTCGACTTTTGGGGCCAGAACCGCGATGCGCTGCAAACGGCGGAAGAGACGGCGAATGCCAACCGTTTCGATCGTGACGTCGTCGCCCTGACGACGCTCGCCGGCGTCGCCAACGCCTATTTCCAGGTGCTGGCCTCGCAGGATCGCCTGCGTACCGCCCAGAGCAACATCGCCAGCGCGCAGCGCATCCTCGATGCGATCCGCGAGCGCCGCAAGGCCGGCACCGGCACGGACCTCGATGTCGCCCAGCAGGAGAGCGTGCTCGCCAACCAGAAGGCACTGGTGCCGCCGCTGCGCCAGACGCTCGACCAGAACGTCAACGCACTCGCCGTGCTGGTATCGCGGCCGCCGGAGAGCGTCCGCGTGCTCGGCGGCTCGCTGAACAAGATCGCCATCCCGCGCGTCACGCCCGGCCTGCCATCGGAGCTATTGACGCAGCGGCCCGACATCCGCCGCCAGGAGGCACAGCTCGCCTCGGCGACCGCGAACATCGGCAATGCCCGCGCGCAGTTCTTTCCGACCATCCAGCTCACCGGCAATGGCGGCTATCAGAGCTCGGCGCTGGTCTCGCTGTTCCAGCCGCATGCGGCCTTCTTCCAGCTCGTCGGCAGCGCCACGCAGCCGATCTTCGACGGCGGCAAGATCCTCGGCAATTTCGAATTCGCCAAGGCGCGGCAGGACGAGTTGCTTCAGACCTACCGCAAGACCATCATCCAGTCGTTTGCGGACGTCGACAACGCGCTGTATTCGATCAAGCAGACCACGATCAAGCTACAATTGCAGCGCGATGTCGTTACCTCGTCGAAGCGCGCCTTCGATCTCGCCGAGCAGCAATTGCGCGCCGGCACGGCCGACATCGTGACTGTGCTGAACGTCCAGCAGACACTATTTCAGGCCGAAGACGCGTTGTGGCAGGCCCAACTCGCACGGCTTCTCGCCATCGTCAGCCTGTATCAGGCGCTCGGCGGCGGCTGGGAGCCGCGCATGGAGAAACCGGTCAATGCTCTTTAAGCCGGATACGAAGGAAGGCGCGAAAGAAGGGACGGCGAAGAAATCGCGCGGCCGCGGCTTCGTCATGCCCCTGATCACGCTCGCCATACTTGGCGGGCTCGGCTATTTCGGCTGGACCGTCTGGCATCAGCAGCCGCAGCAGGCGAACGGTCGCAACCAGCGGCCCGATTTGCCGGTGCCGGTGCTGGCGGCGACGCCCCGGATCCAGGACGTGCCTGTTTATCTCGACGGCGTCGGCGCGATCCGCGCGCTCAACACCGTGACCGTGCGCTCGCAGGTCGACGGCAAGCTGATCGCCGTGAAGTTCACCGAGGGCCAGGACGTCAAGAAGGGTGATGTGCTCGGCGAGATCGATCCCGCGCTCTACCAGGCGACGTATGATCAGGCCGTCGCCAAGAAAGCGCAGGACGAGGCGCAGCTCGCCAACCAGCGCATCGACCTCACGCGCTACGAACAGCTTGCCGCATCCAATGCCGGCTCCAAGCAGCAGGCCGACACCCAGCGCGCCGCGGTCGCGCAGACCGAGGCGCTGGTCAAGGCCGACCAGGCCGCAATCGACAATGCGGCGGCGACGCTGAGCTACACCAAGATCGTGGCGCCGCTCTCCGGCCGCGCCGGCCTGCGCCAGGTCGACCAGGGCAACATCATCCACGCTGCCGACACCACGGGCCTCGTGGTGATAACGCAATTGCAGCCGATCGCGGTGTGGTTCAGCCTGCCACAGCAGCAGATCATGCGCGTCAACGCAGCGGCGTCGAAGGGCACGCTCGCGGTCGACGTGTTCGGCAACGACGGCATCACCGTGATCGACACCGGCAAGCTCACCGGCATCGACAACCAGGTCGACCAGACCACCGGCACGCTCAAGCTCAAGGCGGAATTCCCCAACGCCCATTACCAGCTCTGGCCCGGCCAGTTCGTCAATGTCCGCCTCAAGGTCGAGACCCTGACGCAGGCGCTGGTGGTGCCGACATCGGCCGTACAGCGCGGACCGATCGGCACCTTCAGCTACGTCATCGGCGAGGACAATGTCGTCTCCGCCAAGCCGGTGACCGTGACCCAGCAGAACGAGCATGACGCCGTCATTGCCAGCGGCTTGTCGCCGACCGACAAGGTCGTCACGACCGGCTTTGCCAATCTGTCCGACGGCTCCAAGGTGGTCGTCGGCCGCGATGACCAGACACCGTCGGCCGATCTCGCCCCGCGCAAGCGCACGCGCGGCCCGGATGGCCAGAAGAAGGACGGGCAGGCCAAGGACGGGCAAAAGGACGGACAGGGCAAGGACGGCGAGCACCGCGCGAGGCGGAGCAGCAGCGAAGGCGACCAGAAGGGGCAGACCGGACCGGCACCGGGGCCGGGGGCATCGGGAAGTGGAGCCAAGCAGCCATGATCCCGACAACAGCCGCCTGAGCGGCAGGCATATCTCATGGGCGTCTCCGAACCCTTCATCCGCCGCCCGATCGCGACCTCGCTGCTCGGCATCGCGCTGCTGATCGGCGGCGCGCTCGGCTATTTCTCCCTGCCGGTCTCGGCCCTGCCGCAGGTCGATTTCCCGACCGTGCAGGTGACGACGCAGCTTCCGGGCGCAAGTCCCGACGTCATCGCTTCGCTGATCACCGCACCGCTGGAACGGCAGCTCGGCCAGATCCCGTCGCTGTCGGCGATGAACTCGACGAGTTCGTTCGGCGTCAGCCAGATCTCGCTTCAGTTCGATCTCAACCGCGACATTGACGGCGCGACCCAGGACGTCCAGGCCGCGATCAACGCGGCGGCCGGCGTGCTGCCCAAGACGCTGCCTTATCCGCCGACCTACGCCAAGGTGAACCCGGCGGACGCACCGGTGATGACGCTGGCACTGCGCTCCGACACGATCTCGCTGCGGGCGATGAGCGACATCGCCGACACGCTGCTGGCGCAACGGCTGAGCCAGATCTCCGGCGTCGGGCGCGTCTCGGTACTCGGCGGACTGAAGCCGGCCGTGCGCATCCAGGCCGACCTCGCGCGGTTAGCTGCCTATGGCATCGCCATGGAGGATCTGCGCGCTGCGATCGCCAACGCCAACGTTTCAGGACCAAAGGGTTCACTCGACGGCGCGCAGCAATCCTACATCATCGCTGCCAACGACCAGATCGCCGCCGCGGACGCCTACAAGCCTATTATCATTGCCTACCGCAACGGCTCGCCGGTCACGATCGCCGACGTCGCGCAGATCGTGGATGGCCTCGAGAACGACCGCACCGGCGGCTGGTACCAAGGCACGCCAGCGGTCATCATCGACATCCAGCGCCAGCCCGGCGCCAACGTCATCGATGTCGTCAGTCAGATCCGGGCGGAAATCCCGAAGGTTCAGCGCGCCATTCCGGCCGGCGTCAACCTTACCATCGTCTCCGACCGCACCGTCACCATCCGCGCCTCGGTTCGCGACGTGCAGTTCACCCTGATCCTCAGCGTCGTGCTGGTGACGCTGGTGGTGCTGCTGTTCCTGCGTTCGCTGCGGGCCACGCTGATCGCGGGCGTGGCGCTGCCGCTGTCGCTGATCACCAGCTTCGGCATCATGTATTTCGCCGGCTTCAGCCTCGACAATCTGTCGTTGATGGCGCTCACCATCGGCACCGGCTTCGTCGTCGACGACGCCATCGTCATGATCGAGAACATCGTCCGCCACATGGAGAACGGCGACAGCGCGATGGAGGCCTCGCTGAAGGGGGCCAGCGAAATCGGCTTCACCGTGATCTCGCTGACGGTGTCGTTGATCGCGGTGTTCATCCCGCTGCTGTTCATGTCCGGCCTCGTCGGGCGCATGTTCCGCGAATTCGCGCTGACGCTGACGATCGCGGTCGTGACCTCGGCCGTGGTCTCGCTGACGCTGACGCCGATGATGTGCTCGCGGCTGCTCAAGCATGCCCATGAGGAACTGGCTGTGCCGGGATTGGCCGCGATCAGCCGCTTCATCGATAGCACCGTCGAGTTCTATCACCGGACGCTGCTCTGGGTGCTGGAACGCCAGCGCGCCACGCTGCTCGTGACATTTGCGACCCTGGTCGCGACCCTCGTCCTTTACGTCGTCGCGCCAAAGGGCTTTTTGCCGCTTCAGGACACCGCCTCGATCACTGCGGTGACGGAGGCGGGGCCAGATGTCTCGTTCGCGGAGATGCAGAAGCGGCAGGCCGAGGTTGCCGACGCCATCAAGGCCGATCCTGACGTGGTCGGCGTCGTCTCGGTGATCGGGGCAGGCTCGGTCAATCCGACCACCAATGTCGGGCGCCTGGTCATGACCTTGAAGCCGCGCGGCGAGCGGCGCGACGACGTCAGCGCGGTGGTGGTCCGGCTGAAGGAACGGGTATCGGCTATCCCCGGCATGACCGTCTATTTCCAGCCGGTGCAGGACGTGCAGATTTCGACACAGTCGAGCCGTTCGCAGTACCAGTACACGCTGACCGGGACCGACGCGACGCTGGTATCGGAATGGGCGCGCAAGCTCGTTGCCGAGATGCGGCGTGATCCGCTGTTCCGCGATGTCTCCTCGGAAGCGCAGGAGGGCGGCCTGCGGGCACAGCTCGACGTGGACCGGACACGAGCCGGACAGCTCGGCGTGAGCCTGCAGGGAATCACGGACACGCTCAACGACGCGTTCGCGCAGCGGCAGATCTCGACCATCTACGGCCAGGCTAACCAGTACCGCGTGGTGCTGGAGGCGCTGCCGATGTACCAGCGCGACCCCTCGATCCTGTCGAAGCTGTATCTGCCGGGCGCGTCGAGCAGCATCGTGGGCGCACCCAACGCCCAGGTGCCGCTCTCCGCCGTGGCGACGCTGAAGCGCACCACGGCGCCGCTCGCGATCTCGCACCAGGCGCAATTCCCGTCGATCTCGCTCAGCTTCAACCTCGCCCCGGGCGCCGCGCTCGGCGATGCCGTCGAGGCGGTGAAGACGATCGAGACCCGGATCGAGATGCCCAACAGCATCGTCGGCGTCTATGCCGGCGACGCCGCCGAATTCGCCAAGGCGCTTGCCGGCCAACCCTGGCTGCTGCTTGCGGCCGTGATCACGATCTACATCGTGCTGGGCGTGCTCTATGAGAGCTACATCCACCCGATCACCATCCTGTCGACGCTGCCTTCGGCCGGCGTCGGCGCGATCCTGGCGCTGATCCTGTGCGGGCAGGATCTTTCGGTGATCGGCCTGATCGGCATCATCCTGTTGATGGGCATCGTCAAGAAGAACGCGATCATGATGATCGACTTCGCGCTCGAGGCCGAGCGCGGGCAGGGGATGTCGCCGAACGAGGCGATCGTGCAGGCCTGTCTCTTGCGCTTCCGGCCGATCATGATGACGACGCTGGCGGCGCTGTTCGGCGCGCTGCCGCTCGCAATCGAGAGCGGCACCGGCGCCGAGCTGCGCTTTCCGCTCGGCATCTCCATCATCGGCGGCCTGCTGCTGAGCCAGCTTTTGACGCTCTACACCACGCCCGTGATCTACCTCGCGCTCGACCGCATCAACCGCCGCCTCGAGCAGGCGCTGCCGCCGGCTGAATCCGGCGGCCCGCCGGTCGCGGGCGCCACCGAGGGGATGCAGTGATGGCATCGATCTCGGAGCCCTTCATCCGCCGTCCGGTCGCGACCACGCTGCTGTCGATCGGGTTGTTCCTGCTGGGTGTCGTCGCCTACGAGTTCCTTCCCGTCGCCTCGGTCCCGAACGTCGACTTCCCCGCCATCTTCGTGTCGGCCAGCCGGCCGGGCGCCGACCCGTCCGTCATGGCGGCGACGGTGGCCTCGCCATTGGAGCGTCGGCTCGGCGAGATCGCGGGCATCAACCAGATTACCTCGACGTCGTCGCTCGGCACGACCAGCATTCAGCTCCAGTTCGACATCGGCCGCAACATCGACAAGGCCGCGCGCGACGTGCAGGCGGCGATCAACGCCGCGCTGATCGACCTGCCGAGCGACCTGCCGACGCTGCCGCGATTCCGCAAGGCGAACACGGCCGGCGCGCCAGTTTTCGTGCTGGCGCTGACCTCGAAGACGCTGTCGGCCAGCGCGATCTACGACGTCGCCGATACCGTGCTCGCGCAGCGCATCTCGCAGGTGCCTGGTGTCGGCGACGTGACGGTGAGCGGCGCAGACCAGCCGGCGGTGCGCGTGCAGCTTAATCCCGTCGCGCTGTCCAACGCCGGCATCGCCACCGACGACGTCAGGACCGCGATTATCAACGCCAACCCGCTTGGTCCGGTCGGCATCTTCAACGGCGAGCGCCAAAGCGAGACGCTGTCGCTGAACAAGCAGATGCGGACGGCGAAAGAGTTCCGCGACATCATCATCAAGAGCTCGAACGGCAATTTCGTCCGGCTGTCCGACGTCGCCGACATCGAGGACTCCGTCCGCAACGCCCGCTCGATCGCCTGGTTCAACAAGCAGCCGGCGGTGCTGATCCAGATCACCAAGCAGGGCGACGCCAACGTCATCGACACCGTCGACCGGGTGAAGGCGCTGATCCCGGCGCTGAAACAATGGATCCCGGCGGGTGTCGATATTTCCACGCTGGTCGACCGCACCAGCACGATCCGCGCCAGCGTGCTCGACATGCAGTGGACGCTGCTGGCAACCGCTGTCCTCGTGATGGTCGTGGTGTTCGTGTTCCTGCGGCGGCTGACGCCGACGATCGCCGCCGGCATCTCCGTGCCGCTGGCGCTGGCCGGGACCTGTGCCGGGATGTGGGTCGCGGGCTTCTCGATCGACAATCTGTCGCTGATGGCGCTGGCGATCTCGGTCGGCTTCGTGGTCGACGACGCCATCGTCATGATCGAGAACATGTACCGCAATCTCGAACATGGCATGCGGCCGCTCCAGGCGGCCCTGGTAGGCGCACGGCAGATCGGGTTCACCGTGGTCTCGATCAGCCTGTCGCTGATCGCGGCTTTCACGCCGCTGATCTTCATGGATGGCATCGTCGGTCGGCTCTTGCGCGAGTTCTCGCTGACGCTGACCTTCGCGATCCTGGTCTCGACGCTGGTGTCTCTGACGGTCACGCCGATGATCTGCGCCCATTACATCCGGCAGACCACGTCGGGGACCGCGACGCTGTTCGATCGGGTGATCGAAGGTTCGCTGTCGCGCGTGGTCGCGTTTTACGCCCGCAGCTTGCGTACCGTGCTGCAATATCCACTGCTGACGCTGCTGGTGTTCTTCGCCACCATCGGACTCACGGTGACGCTCTACATCAAGGTCCCCAAGGGCTATTTCCCGACCGACGATTCCGGCTTCGTCATCGGCGCGACGCGCGCCTCGGCCGACATTTCGTTCCAGTCCATGCTCGGCCTGCAGCAGCGGCTCGCCGAGATCGTGATGCAGGATCCGGCCGTGGCCGGCATCGGCTCGACGGTCGGCAGCGGAGGCGGGCCGGGGGGAGCGACCTCCAACCGCGGCACCATGTTCATAAGCCTGAAGCCGCCGGAGGAGCGCGACCACGTCTCGACGCAGGTCGTGATCGACCGTCTTCGGCGCGCCTTGTACCCGGTGCCCGGCATCCGCCTTTTCATGTTCGCCGCCCAGGACGTCCGCGCCGGCGGACGGCAGAGCGATTCCGACTACCAGTACACGCTGACCAGCACCGATCTCAGCCTGCTCCAGAAGTGGGCACCGATCGTGGCCAAGCGCATGGAGAGCGTCGAGGGCATCACGGATATTTCCAGCGACCGCGATCCCGGCGGACTTCAGCTCACGCTCTCGATCGACCGCCAGAAGGCCTCGGCGCTCGGCGTCAAGGTCCAGGACATCGACAACGCGCTCAACAACGCATTTTCGCAGCGGCAGATCGGGATCATCTACACCCAGCGCAACCAGTATATGACCGTGCTGGAGATCGACCCGAAATTCCAGGTCGACCCATCCAACCTCGATCGCATCTATGTCGCCGGTGCCAATGACGCGCAGGTGCCGCTGTCGGCCGTGGTGCATGCGACGCGCGGGCTCGCTGCGCTGGCGGTCTATCATTCGCAGGCGTTTCCCTCGACCACGGTGTCGTTCAACCTGTTGCCGAACGTGCCGCTTCAGACAGCCACCCAGAACGTGCAGCGCGCGGTCGAGGAGCTGCACATGCCCGAAGGCATTCGCGGCAGTTTTGACGGGAACGCAGGCGATTTCGCCAGGACCAGCGGCCGCCAGCCGCTCCTCATCCTCGGCGCGCTGGTGGCGATGTATATCGTGCTCGGCGTGCTTTATGAGAGCCTCGCCCATCCGCTGACGATCATCTCGACGCTGCCCTCGGCCGGGCTCGGCGCGCTGCTCGCCTTGCAGCTGACCAACACGCCGCTGACGGTGATCGCCTTCGTCGGCATCATCCTGTTGATCGGCATCGTCAAGAAGAACGGCATCATGATGGTGGACTTCGCGCTCGACGCCGAGCGCCAGCGCGGCCTGTCCTCGGCGGAGGCGATCTTCGAGGCCTGCCAGGCCCGCTTCCGCCCCATCCTGATGACGACCATGGCGGCACTGTTCGCCGGCATTCCGCTGGTCATCGCGACAGGCCCCGGCACGGAGCTCCGTCGTCCGCTCGGCATCACCATCATCGGCGGCCTGTTCGTCTCGCAGATCCTGACGCTCTATACGACACCGGTGATCTACCTCCTGATCGACCGCCTGCGCCGCCGCTCCGAGCCGCGTCCGCTCGCTGCGCCGGCTGAATAGGCGGGTTGTTGAACCGCCGTGCAGGGCGTATAGCGGCGGCCATGTCGAACCCCACCGCCGCCGCGCCGGCCGAGCCGATCCCCGAATGCCCGCACTGCCAGAAGCCGATGCCGCTATGCATCTGCGACAGCGTCGCGCCGATTGAAAACCGGCTCTCGCTCCTGATCCTCCAGCATCCGCAGGAGCAGGACCGGGCGCTCGGCACCGCGCGGCTGCTTGCGAAGCATTTCGATGATGCCACGGTGCGGGTCGGCCTGTCCTGGCCAAGCCTGTCCAAGGCACTTGGGCGGCCGATCGAGAACGCCTCGCATTGGGCGGTGCTCTATCTCGGCTCAGCCCGCGCGGCCGATCTCGAAGCCGAGGGCGAGATCCTGGCGCTCAACCGCAAGGGCGAAGTCGCGGAGAACCAGCGCTCGATCCTGGGCAAGCTCGAAGGCGTGGTGCTGCTGGACGGCACCTGGAGCCAGGCCAAGGCGCTGTGGTGGCGCAATCCCTGGATGCTGAAATGCCAGCGCGTCATCCTCAACCCGGCGCATCCCTCCCGCTACGGCCGCCTGCGCAAGGAGCCGCGCAAGGACGGGCTGTCGACCATCGAGGCCGCCGCAACGATCCTGGCCAGTCTTGAGAAGCGCCCCGATATCGCGGAGACGCTGAACGCCAGTTTTGAACGGATGTTAACTCGGTACCGCGAAGTCCAGGCGGAGATGCCGGAATTGGCGCCGAAGCCGGCCCCAAAGGGCGGTCGGCGCGACTTCCGCCGCCGCAAGCGGGCCTGACTTCGGCCTTCCTCATCCGTACGGTTGATTGCCCGGCACACGGCGGGCGGATAGAGCCGTCATCGCCTTCCGCTGCTACGCAAGATACCGCCACCGCGTCGCGTATTGGCTGTGAGGCGCGCATGAGCCTTGCTGCCAAAATCGTGCTTCGCAATGTCTCCGTGACGTTTCCGGTGCTGTCGTTCCGCGACCGCTCGCTGCGCAGCCGGTTTGTCAGCGCGATGACGCTGCGCCGGACGCCGGCGGTGTCGCACATCGTCTCCGCGCTCAACGACGTCAGTCTCGACATCCGCGCCGGCGACCGCGTCGCCATCATCGGCGCCAACGGCGCCGGCAAGACCACGCTCCTGCGGGTGCTCGCCGGTATCTATCATCCGACCGCGGGCAGCGTGGACGTGCTCGGCCGCTGCCTGTCGCTGTTCGACCTGTCGGCCGGCTTCGACGAGGAAGCGACGGGTTATGAGAACATCATGCGGCGCGGGCTCGTGATCGGCGCACGGCGCTCCGAGATCGATGCGCGGCGGGCGGAGACGCCGAGTTCACCGATCTCGGCGACCGGCTCGACCTGCCGCTGCGCACCTATTCGAGCGGCATGATGCTGCGCCTGATCTTCGCGGTCGCAACCGCCGTCGAGGGTGAGATCGTGCTGCTCGACGAATGGATCGGCGTCGGCGACCAGCAGTTCCGCAAGTAGGCGCGGCAGCGGCTCGACGAGATCGTGGCCCGCGCCGGCATTCTGGTGCTGGCCTCGCACGATATCGGCCTGATCCAGAGCACCTGCAACCGTGCGATCCTGCTGGAGGAGGGACGGATCACCGCGGCCGGCCCGACCGATGCGATTCTTGCGAAATATCTCGCCGGTCCTGGCGCGGCAAAGGCGTAAACGCCCGGTCGGGGTTGCCTAAGCCATTGATCCCCTATATTGCTCCGCCCTTACGGGGCCACGTGGCGGAGTGGTTACGCAACGGTCTGCAAAACCGTGTACACCAGTTCAATTCTGGTCGTGGCCTCCATAACAACCTCCTGATATTTCATCACAAATTTTGCTCACCGCGCGTTCCGCCGAGCGCGCGGCAAAGGCCTGCCGGCCCGTGCACACCGGGTTTGCCCGGGGCTTGGCGGACACCAGCGATTCAGGCCCGATGGCATGGACTTCGCATCTGCGAAGTGATGCGTGACGAACCCCTGGAGCTGGAGAGCACGTGAGCGACGTCGTCCGATTTGTCCCGAAATCCGAGCTGGAGCGGGCTCGCCTCATTCGCGAGGCCCGTGCGATCTATGACAGCATTTTTCCGCCAGCCGCGCCCGATCGGGCGCCGCAGGACGGCGAGGAGCGGGTCAAGACCTGATCGGCGCCACGCCGTTCCGGCGCATGCCCGATAGCAAAACGCCCGCGGGAGCGGGCGCATCGGCTGACGTTGAAAGTGGCCTTAACCGGCCGCGTACCAGCCGTCCGGGAACGGCAGAAGGGGCCAGGCGCCCTCATTGTCATTGGCAGCCTTGGGCGTTGCGGCGTACGACCACGAGCGGGGCACGAATTCCTCCTCCGGCACGGGCGCGAAATCTTGATAGACCATGGCGTCCCGGACGGCATCCAGCAGCAAGTTGAATTCGGCTTCGCTCATCGCACCCTCGCAGAACGCGGATGGCGCAATGTCGCAAAGCCGGTTTGTTACCCGATTGATCCGATCGTTCGCATTTTAACGATCCGGCGATCGGGTTTTGATTGGTTAGCGATCTCTTAAAAGCCCCGGGAAACCGTACGTTCCACCCATCCAGCCCCAATGTGAAAGAGATCACATCCCCCGCGATTTATTTCTCCTACCCGTTGCACGACACCGGCCGGCGAAGGCCGGGCGGGCAAGGCAGACGGGAGACTGGTCATGAAGGCGAGGTTCTTGCGGTTTGCGGGTGTGAAGAGTAGGGCGCGTCGCGCCTCGACGGTCGGGCTGTTCCTGGCGCTGTTTGCCACCGCCGCTCAAGCGCAACAGGGAACGCCGGAGCAGCGCCGGGCCTGCACCCCCGACGTCTACCGGCTCTGCGCCGGCGAGATCCCCAACGTCCGCGCCATCACGGCCTGTCTGCGCCGTAACCGATCAAGCTTGAGCGAGGCTTGCCGCACCGTGTTCGATCAGGCTGGCAGCTGACATAGCCGCCCTGTGGATTTGTGCGCAGCAAGTGACCTGTGCGGTCTCGCGAATCCGGCATAGTCGGCCTGTGGATATGCTGCGGACAGGCTGTGGAGAGCGGTGATCTATGCGGAAAGCAGATGCGTCATTCGGGCGTCATATCTCCGTTGAGCGATCTCACCAGATGATTCTCTAAGCGCGCAAATCCTAGCCTGGCCCCGATATCATTTGGTTCTCCCGAATTCGTAAATTACGTATCGCGCCATCCGATGTCGGCGACCGCGGGGGCGATGCGTAGCCGAATGGGGCGCGGCGCAGTCCGGGGCACCCGCCGCAGCGTTAGAAGGCCGCAGCGCGTCCGGGACACGAGAGTCTTGGCTTTGATGAAAATTGCAACCCGCACGTGCAAGAAGTCTTGATCGGCGATGATCTAGAAGGTGATAGCCCACCTTGAACGCGGATCCGAGCCGCCGCGACAAATCCATAGAGTGCCGAAGGATCAGTGGAACGTGATTGCACCTCCTCTTCCTAAAGCACCAAAATGGTGCTTTAGTGCTTTCCATGAGCCCGTCGTCCCGAAACGCGCCGTCCGCGCTGCGTTACAGGCTTGCGCCCGACCCGGCCGCCAAGGCCGCGCTTGAGGCGACGTTCCAAGCCTATGACCGCATGATGGAGATCCTCGACGAGGTCGCGCGGAGCCATAACGTCGGTTCCAACGTCGTCCTGCTCCATGCCCATGCCTATGAGCCGATCCGGAAACAGACCGCGTTGCCCTCGCGCCTGGTGACGCTGGGTCTTCGCGACCGCGCCGATTATCGCACCGCGCAGGGTCGCCGCCTGCCGCTCGACGACAAGCTCGCCAAGATCAAGGGCCCGGCCACCATTTCGATTGCGACCGTGCAGGGGCGCTTCAGCGTGCCCTTCGACTACGCCGGCTATGCCGAGGGCTGGGGACAGAGCGCGCCCGCACACCTCATCCGCACCGACGACGGGTTCGAAGTTCACTACGGCGTCACGCCGAACAGTCTGCCAGAGGAGGAGAACGCCATGGATACCATCGCTGCCGCCCCCGACAATTTCCTGTCCCGGGTCGGGCGCCTGATCGCCGGGATCGCTTACGACGCGATCGAGCAGGCGGAAGGAAAGAACAAGCTGACGGTGGTCGACCAGGCCATCCGCGAGATCGAGCGCGCCGAAAGCGAGGCGCGCGATGCGCTCGCGGCGGCAAGGGCCGAGGAATACCGCCTCAACGCACGCCGCACCGAGATCGAGCGCGAGATGACTGACCTCACGCCCAAGATCGAGGGCGCGATCGCTGATAGCCGCGACGATCTCGCCCGCGCCGGCATCGCACGGCAGATGGATCTGGAGGCGCAGTTCGAGGTGCTCTCTCGCGCCATCGACGAGAACAACGAGAAGATCGAACAATGTGTCACCTCGCTGCGTGCGGTGCTGTCGGCACTCCAGGATGCCGAGCAACGCTGCGCCGATCTCGAAAAGAGCGAAGCGGCCGCTAGTCACCAGGCCTCGACGTCGCCCCGGAAACAGGGCGGCAGATCCGCGGCAGCGAAGGCGCTGCGCGCGGGCAGGGCGGTGGCGCGCGCCACCGGCGTGCCGCCGGGCATCCCGTATTCGAGCGACATCGACGAGCTCAGCACGTTGCATCGCGACAAGGAGATTGCAGCGAGGCTGGCGCGGTTGAAGTCGCGCTCCTGAGTAATGTGTCATGAGCGCACTGCTCGAACACGTGATGTCGCCGGAGGTCAGGCCGTTCGCGATTGCGGCGGCCATGATCCTCATCGTCGGCTCGATCGAGGTGGTCTCGATGCTGGTCGGGGCCTCGCTGAGCGAGATGCTCGGCACCAACATCGATTTCGGTCACCCCAGCGACAATGGCGTCATCAACGCCATCTCCTGGATCAATGTCGGCGGCGTGCCGCTCTTGATCTTCCTGCTGCTGCTGCTCGGCGCCTTCTCCATCACCGGCTTCCTGATCCAGGACATCGCGCGGATGGTGGCCGGTCCATTGCCGGCGACGCTCGCGTCGGTCGGAGCGGTCGCCGTCTCAATTCCACTGGTCCGCGCCACCAGCCGCGCTATCGCACGGGTCATCCCCAAGGATGAAAGCTATGCCGTCGGCCTCGGCGATCTCGTCGGCCGGGTCGGCGAGGTCGTTATCGGTCCGCTCGATCAGGGGCCGCCCGGCCGCGTCAGCGTCGCCGACATCCACGGCAACCGCCATTTCGTCTGGGCGGTCGCCGCGCCATCGTCATCGTCCCTGCCGCAGGGAACCATGGTCCTGCTGGTCGATCGCGACGGCACCCGCTTCGTAGCGGTGAAGGCCGACGATGAACTCAAGCCGCCCAAACCAACTCTAACAAGCTCACGCTAAGCAGCTGGCAAGTCATTTTTCGGAGAAAGTCATGTTCGACATCGCAGTCCCGGCCATGATCGGCGTCGCGCTGATCGTTGTTTTGGGCATCGTCTTCACCATCCTCTACAAGCGTGCGACCCGCGACGAGGCCTTCGTACGCACCGGCCTCGGTGGCAAGAAGGTCGTGCTCGACGGCGGCGCCATGATCCTGCCGATCTTCCACTCCTATGCCAGCGTCAATCTGAAGACGCTGCGGCTCACCGTCGAGCGCAAGGAGCGGGAATCCCTGATCACCAAGGACCGCCTGCGCGTCGACATTGTCGCCGAATTCTACGTGCGCGTCCGCCCTGATGAAGAGAGCATTGCGCTCGCAAGCCAGACGCTGGGCGCGCTGACCAACGATGCCGAGGCGCTGCGTAACCAGGTGGAGGCGAAATTCGTCGACGGCCTGCGCTCGGTGGCGGCGACCATGAGCATCCTGGAGCTTCAGGAGAAGCGTAGCGATTTCGTCAAGCATGTGCAGTCCACGGTCGAGTCCGACGTGAAATCGAACGGGCTCGAGCTTGAATCCGTGTCGCTGACCAAGCTGGACCAGACCGACGTCAAGTTCTTCAACCCGGAGAACTTCTTCGACGCCGAAGGTCTCACCCAATTGAAGACCGTCACCGAGACCCGCCGGCGCGACCGCAACGCCATCGTGCGGGACAACGAGGTGGCGATCGCGCAGAAGGACCTCGAAGCGCGGCAGCAGACCCTCGGGATCGAGCGCACCAAGAAGGAAGCAGAGCTCTCGCAGGAGCGCGACATCGCCAACAAGACCGCGAGCACCCGGGCCGAGGTCGCGACCGCAACCCAGACCGCGCGTCTGACCGAGGAGAATGCCCGCATCGATACCGACCGCGCCGTTGCCGAGAAGGAGGCGGGCGCCAAGCAGGTCAAGGAAACCGCGGTCATCGAGTCGGATCTGGCGATCAACAAGCGGAAGACCGACGCGCAGCGCGAAATCCAGATCGCCACCCAGGAGAACGAGATCCAGATCGCATCCAAGAGCAAGCAGACCTCGGAAGCCGTCGCCGAGGCCAAGACCGCCGAAGCGGTCGCCGTCTCCGCGGAGGAAAAGGTCGTAACCGCACGCGCGGTCGAGATCGCCGACCGTGCCCGCCTGACCCAGGTGTTGGCCGCCCGAACCGAGGCCGAGCGCAAGTCGACCGAGTTGATCGTCGCGGCCGAAGCCGAAAAGAAGGCCTCGCTCGATCGCGCCGAGGCCGTCAAGACGCTGGCCACTGCGGAAGCCGAGTCCAACAAGATCAAGGCCGTCGGCGTCAGGAATATCGGTGAAGCCGAGGCCGCCGTCATCACCATGAAAAACGAAGCGCAGAACAAGCTCGGCGCCAACGTCATCGACTTCGAGATCGCCAAGAAGCGGATCGAGACGATGCCCTCGGCGCTGGCCGAGATGGTGAGGCCGATTGCCAACCTCAAGGACGTCCGCATCCTGCACACCGGCGGCGCGTTCGGCGGCAACGGTGCGGGGGGAGGCAATGTCGGCTTCGGCGAAGGCCTCGCAGGCGAGCTGCTCAAGGTGCACGCGCTCCGTCCGATGATCGACGAGATCCTGCGCCAGAGCGGATTTGCGCCGGGCGACGATCCCGTGAAGTCGTTGGTTAATGCAGTGGCCGGGAAGAGCAACGGCGCGGCGGTGCCGGCGACCGCGGCGGAGAAAACAAACTCCGCCGATCTATGAATGCCCATTCATTGCTGCGGAGAAATCGAATCGATATGAACTGGCTCGTTGCGCGTCTCGCGTCGTGCAACGAGCCGGAGTGCTGATCGATGGCGCGCTGAACGTCTCGATCTCGCTCCGGACGAATCGAGGCAACGCCATTTGTTGCCGCGGCGCCTGCGCCGATCGACGTCAGGCGCCGGAGCCTGTTTCGATCCGGAGATTTTCACATGAAGTATTTTCTGTCTGGACTGATCGCGATCGGTCTTGCAATCGCGGCTTCGGCGTCGTTCGCAGCTGACGCGCGCAACGTCACCGTCGTCAACGAGACCGGCTATGCCATCAAATTCCTCGGCTTCAACGCGCCGGACGACGGCCTGGACGAATGGGAGAACGAGCTCGAGAAGGTTTTGCAGAACCAGGCGAGCACCTATGTCGAGTTCGACGAGGACGACGAGGGATGCGTCTGGAACATCCGCGTCGACTGGCAGAACTATGACGAGGCCGTGCTCTGGAAGAATGTCAATCTGTGCAAGATGACCGCGCTGCGCCTGCGCTACGACCCCGGCACCAAGACCACGTCCTTCGTCGCCGAGTAAGCCGGCCCGACATGGACCCGAGGAGGGGCCTCGAGGCCCTTCCTCCACGCTTTGTGCAAGATCGCGAATTCGTCCTTTGCAAGCGCTGGCGGCTTTGTTATACGCAGCCGCGCGCGAACGACTGGTTCGCCTTTTCCTCGGTAGCTCAGCGGTAGAGCATCCGACTGTTAATCGGATGGTCGCTGGTTCGAATCCAGCCCGGGGAGCCAAAATCCAATAAATTCAACGCCTTGGGTGTGTTGCATTTGCGCAACGCAATTCCATGATTGTGCTTTTGGGGGCGTTCGGCCCGGTGTCTGGCCGTTCCGCCGACCGGCCGAGAGGGAATCGGTCGGACCTCCGCAAGCGCCACCGAGCCAAGCGCCTATAATTCACGCTCAGAGGACTCCTGCCTCCAGCGCGGGGGAGCTCCAATTCCCAGCGTCTGTGACGGGCGCTCCCCGAACATCGCAAAATAATATTGCGAGAACCGCCCGAGCTCATAGAAGCCCTGCTGCATGGCGGCAGCGGCCACCGTCGTCGACCCCGGCGCGCTTTCACGCAGAATCGAATGAACGGCGCACAGCCGCTTGTGCCTGAGGAAGCTGACCGGACCCAGACCGAACACCTCCTGAAAAGCGCGGTGGAGGGTGCGGCGCGATACCCCGAGAGTGGCGCAGATTTCCGAAACATGCACCGGACGCGCGCCGGCCTCGTCGAGATACGCCTCGACCCGGCGGATCAGCCGCCTTGCCGAGGGGAGCCAGCCGGTATCATCGGGCGGCAGTGACGACATGACGTTGGCCGCCATGCACTCGACGATCGATCGCTTCCAGAAATCGGCGGTCGAGGGCGTCAGCCCACCCTTGGAGGTGCGTAGATGCGACATGATGCGGACCAGGCGGCGTGAGGCGATCGGGCCGCTCTCGCGGTCCGCCCGGAAGTGGCCGCGGCTGCGCCAGGTGTCTGGATCGCTCAGCCTCGCTTCGCCGCCGAACAGCGATGCGACCTCGCTGAGGTCGAAGCGCATGGCGGCGTAAGCGGATGCGCCGTGAAAGATTCCGTCATGCTCGAGCAGCGGCGGAATCACGAGCACGTCGTTGAGGCACATGTCGAACGACCAGTGGGTGACGCGCTCCTCGGCCGCGAGCAGCATCCCGATGATCAGCTTGTCGTCGCTGGAGACCCGCTGCGTGCGCATGCCGACGTTGAACGTGCCGATGCTGAGCGAGAAATCGTCGATGCCGACATGGGATAGCGTTCCGCGCAGCCGCCCGCGCCCGAGTTGCATCACATCGACATGCGAGCCGTGAACAGCCTGGTGAAGACCTTCGAACCCGTCGAGCTTACGCGAATCAACCAGAAGGAATTGGCCCATGGCTGTACCCTGTTACGCAAGCGCGACAATTCTGCGGCAGGCAGCAAGATACCACCACAACGCGAAGTGGTTGAGACAATCCGACTTCGCGTTTTTTGAGGTAAATCATCGACGAATTTGACGCGAGTCATGCGCCACATACGGTGTGGATTAAGGAATTTGCGGCATGTGTCGTTAAGCCTCACCAACGGGCTCGGCATGCTGGCACAAACTGCACATCACAGCCGACCAATCTTCGGATACCGTTTGCAACCTAGGCGATATCAGTGGTGATCGATCTGCGGACCCGCCGGGCGGCGGAGGCGGTATGTTATTGCCGCATGCTCAAAGGATGTGCGCAAAAAAGGGAGAGGCGCTGACGCAAATCTACGACACCCATCTCGCACCTTTGGCGCCAAAAAGAGGGGACCAGAAAATGCGTCCAGAATGCCGGGAAATGTGCCGTCATCGACGCCTGCTAAATCCGCGCCGTAGCATCGGGTAGAATGCGCGTATCGGAGTTTCCAGCATGCTGCGGGCGGACCCGGGTCGTTGCGAGTGGTTGCCGGATGACGTGAAGACCGGCGACATGGTCTTCATTCCCGGCGGGACCTTCCGCATGGGATCTGATCACCATTATCCCGAGGAGGCGCCGAGCCATCGCGTCTCCGTCGACGGATTCTGGATTGACCGCACACCCGTCACCAACAGGCAGTTCAAGCAATTCGTCAACGCGACGGGCCACGTCACCGAAGCGCAGATCGTTCCTGATCCAAAGGACTATCCCGGCGCGCTGAACGAGATGCTCTACGCCGGTTCGCTGGTGTTCTCGCCGCTGCCGCGCATCACCGATCTCACCGACTGGAGCCAATGGTGGTCCTTCATGCGCGGCGCCAACTGGCGCCATCCCCAAGGACCCGGCAGCAACATCAAGGGCCTCGACGACCATCCGGTCGTGCACATCTCCTATAGCGATGCAGCCGCCTATGCCCACTGGGCCGGCAAGGAGCTGCCGACGGAAGCGGAATGGGAGTTCGCCGCGCGCGGCGGCCTCGACGGCGAGGAGTTCGCCTGGGGCGATGCGCTGATGCCCGGCGGCAAGCACATGGCCAACATCTGGCAGGGCAAATTCCCTGTCCAGAATCTCGGCGAGGATGGGTTCGAGCGTACCTCGCCGGTCATGGCTTTCCCGCCGAATGGCTACGGCCTCCACGACATGATCGGCAATGTCTGGGAGTGGACCTCGGACTGGTGGTCGTCAAAGCACGCCGCCGACGCCGCGAAACCCTGCTGCATCCCGAAAAATCCCCGCGGCGGCCGCGAAGAAGCGAGCTTTGATCCATGTCAACCGAGCATCCGGATACCGCGCAAAGTCTTGAAAGGCGGCTCGCATCTGTGCGCGCCGAACTATTGCCGTCGCTACCGCCCCGCCGCGCGGCACGCTGAGCCGGTCGATACCTCGACCAGCCATGTCGGCTTTCGCTGCGTGGTTCGGGTACCCGCCTCTCAGACGCCGCCAATGGCTTCTGGAAAGTAGGAGTTTGCATGAGCGTGAATCTCGAAGATACCGGCAGCACCACGGAGAATCCGGCCGGGAGCTGCCGGAAATCGTTGCTTCGCGCTCTGCTGACGGCGGCTCTCCTCGCGACAAGCCTGTCGCCCGTAGTGAAGGCGCCCGCAATTGCGCAGCAATCGAACACGGCGAAGCCCAATATTCTCGTGATCTTCGGTGACGACATCGGCCAGTCGAACATCAGCGCCTATACGCGCGGCGTGACGGGATACAAGACGCCGAATATCGACCGCATAGCCAATGAAGGGATGATGTTTACCGACTACTACGCGGAGAACAGCTGCACAGCCGGCCGCTCCACGTTCATTACGGGGCAGGTCTGCCTGCGTACCGGTCTCTGCAAGGTCGGTATTCCCGGCGCCGCTGTCGGCCTCCAGGACCGGGACGTCACGATCGCGCAGGCCCTCAAGCCGCTTGGCTACGCCACCGGACAGTTCGGCAAGAACCATCTCGGCGATCGCGACGAATATCTGCCGACCAGGCACGGCTTCGACGAGTTCTTCGGCAATCTCTATCATCTCAACGCCGAGGAGGAGCCCGAGCGGCCCTATTATCCCAAGAATGACACCGCGTTCATCAAGGGCAACACGCCGCGCGGCGTGCTCAAGGCGTCCGCTGACGGCAAGATCGAAGACACCGGTCCGCTCAACAGGAAGCGGATGGAGACGGTTGACGACGAGACCACGGACGCCGCGATCGATTTCATCAAGCGGCAGGCAAGGGCCAACAAACCCTTCTTCACCTGGATGAACACGACGCGTATGCACGCATTTACGCATGTTCGCGCATCCATGCAGGGACAGAGCGGCATGCCGGGAAACGAATATGCCGACGGCATGATCGAGCACGACGGCGATGTCGGAAAACTGCTGAAGACGCTCGATGACCTCGGCATCGCCAACAACACGATCGTCGTCTACACCACCGACAACGGACCAAATCAGTGGTCATGGCCGGACGCTGCGACGACGCCGTTCCGCAGTGAAAAGGACACCAACTGGGAGGGCGCGTTCCGCGTGCCGGCCATGGTGCGTTGGCCGGGTCATATCAAGGCTGGCGAGGTCTCCAACGAGATCATGTCTGGCCTGGATTGGTTCCCAACTCTGCTTGCCGCCGCGGGCGACTCTGACATCAAGGATCGCTTGCTCAACGGCACAAGCCTCAGCGGCAAGTCCGCCAAAGTGCATCTCGACGGCTACAACCAACTGCCACTGCTGACTGGTCAGGGTAAGTCCGCTCGCAACGAGTTCTACTATCTCAATGACGACGGCGAGGTCGTTGCCTACCGCTACAACGACTTCAAGATCGTCTTCTGCGAGCAGCGAAAGCCGGGGGGGTTCGAGGTCTGGGCGAACCCGTTTACCTGCTTGCGCGCACCGAAGGTATTCAATCTGCGGATGGATCCGTTCGAACGCGCCGACGTCGTATCTGATCAGTATTACGACTGGCTGGCCAAGAACGCCTATCTGATCCAGTACGGCGTCTGGCGCGTGGCGCCGTTCCTCCAGACCTTCAAGGAATTTCCGCCGAGCCAGCGGTCCGCGAGTTTCAGCATCGACCAGATGGTCGACGCGTTGATGAAATCGATGGACAAGGCGGCACCCAAATAGAGCAATGCCTGAGAGGACCGCCGGGTCATCATCAACAAGAAAATGCAACGGGAGTATCGCGATGTTTGGGCGTAAGCGCATGGTCCGGGTGACGAGCTGCTTGTTGGCGCTAGCGAGCGGTATTTCTCTTCCGAGCGGGATCGTATCCGCAGCGCCGCTCCAGCCAGCTTCTATTCACAAGGACACGGCTGGATCGCCGGATCTCATCGAAGTCCGTGCGGCCGGTCGCCGCGGCGGTGCGGCGGTCGGCCCCCGTGGTGGCGCCGTCGTTCATCGCGGTGGCGCAGCGGTCGGTCCGCGGGGAGCCGCCTACCGTGGCACAACGGTCGTCAGGGGACCGCGCGGCAATGTTGCGGCTCGCAGCACCACCGCGGTCGCCGGCCGCGGCGCATGGGCACGGCCCGGCTATTACCACTGGCCGAGAGGCGGCGCGATTGCCGCCGGTGCGGCAATCGGCTTCGTGACAGCGGCAACGGCTGCGGCCTGGGCCGGCGCGGCTCCAGCACCGGGAATGTGCTGGTACTACACTGATCCATCCCGGACGCAGGGGTTCTGGGACTATTGCCAGTGATAGTGCGCCCTTGATGTGATGAAGCAGCCATCATGAGCGGCTACGACATCTTCGCCTGGATCGTGCTGATGATCCTGCTCGCCAGCGCGATCGGCGTGGTCTGTATCGCCGGCTGGCTGCCCGGACACATTGCCAAGTCGCGCAATCATCCCCATGCGCAGGCCGTGACGGTCGCGGGCTGGATCACGCTCTTCTTCGGCTTCGCGCTGTGGCCGATCGCCCTCATCTGGGCCTATCTCGACGTGCCCGCGCGCAAGGCGGGAGACGCGTGATGGCCGTCGCGATCCTCAATACCTACCTGGTGCTGCTGTTCCTGCTGGTGCACTTTGGCGTCGTGCGCTTCAACCTGTTCTGGAAGGCGTCGCCTTTCATCGTCATGGCGATCGTCCTGATCTGCCTCTTCATTCCGATGGGATGGGGCGCGCCGCAAGGAAGTGCGCTGGTCGTCCGCAACGCCGTCTCGATCGTGCCCGATGTTGCCGGTGAAGTGACTGACGTCCCCGTCGTCGCCAACGCTCCGCTCAAATCCGGCGACGTCCTGTTCAAGATCGACCCCACGCCATACGCCGCGCAAGTCAAGGCGATCGACGCGCAGTTCAAGCTCGCCAAAACACGGCTCGGCCAGATGACGCAGCTGTTCGAGCGCGACGCGGGCCGCGGCTTCGACGTCGAGCAGCGGCAATCGGAGGCCGACCAGCTCTCCGGCCAGCTCGAGGCCGCACAATGGAATCTCGACAAGACCATCGTGCGCGCACCCAGCGACGGCTACGTCACCAACCTTGCGCTGCGCAAGGGCGCGCGCGTCGCCAACCTGCCGCTGTCGCCGGTGATGGCGTTCATCGATACCTCGAGCACCATCATCGGCGTCGAGATCAACCAGATCGATGCGCGTTACGTGGCGCCGGGGCAGGAGGTCGAGGCCACCTTCAAATTCGCCCCCGGGCAGATCTATTCCGGCAAGGTCGAGAGCGTGCTTCAGGCGATCGCGACCGGGCAGACCCAGACATCGGGCACGGCGGTAGCGCCGCGAGGGATCGAAGCGGCGCCCTTCGTCGTTCGCGTCAGGCTCGACGATGCGGATTTCGTCAAGCGCCTGCCTGCCGGCAGCGCCGGCACGGCGGCGATTTACACCGACCACGCCAAGCCGACCCATGTCGTGCGCCGCGTGATCCTGCGGCAGGTCGCGATCCTGAATTACGTCAACCCATTCTAGACGAGAGGACATATGAAAAGAGCAGTGCTGACGGCGTCATTCCTTCTCGTGTCGACCGCATATGCGCAATCGCCCGTTCCAGTGACGGTCGACAATTTTGGGCGCGCGGAGTCCGACCTTTATTTCGGTAACGGTGTCAAGGATGCCGGCGGCACCGGCAAGCTGTTTCACCATCGCGAGCCGATGGCGATAGATAAACAGGGCGTCATCCGGTCGAATCGCGATACGCTGTATTCCATGGCCGTCGTCGATCTCGATGCCGGACCGGCAACAATCAAATTGCCGGACGCAGGCAAGCGGTTCCGGTCGTTGATGGTGGTCGACGAGGATCACTACATCGTCGGCGACATCGAGTATCGCGCCGGAAGTTACACATACGATCGGAAGAAGGTCGGCACACGCTATGCGCTGATCGGGCTTCGGACCCTCGTCGATCCCAACGATCCGAAGGATGTCGAGAAGGTCCGCGCAGTCCAGGACGCCGTCACGATCAGCCAAAAGGCCCCCGGTAAGTTCGAGATACCGAATTGGGATCCGGTCAGTCAGAAGAAGGTGCGGGACGCTCTCCTGGTGCTGGCGTCAACCGCAGGCGGTTTCAAGAATGCGTTTGGCGCCAAGGGACAGGTCGATCCGGTCCGACATCTGATCGGGACCGCCGCAGGGTGGGGCGGCAATCCCGACAAGGACGCTACCTATCTCAGCGTCACCCCCGAAAAGAACGACGGCAGCACGGTCTACAAGCTGACCGTTCCCGGCAACGTGCCGGTGGACGGTTTCTGGTCGATCAGCCTCTACAACGCCGAAGGCTATTTCGAGAAGAACCCCTACAACGCCTACTCCCTCAACAATCTGACGGCGGCGAAATCGGCTGACGGCTCCACCACGGTCCAGTTCGGCGGTTGCGACGGCAAGATTCCGAACTGCCTGCCGATCATGAAGGGCTGGAACTACACGGTGCGTCTCTATCGGCCGCGTCCCGAAATCCTGAATGGGAAGTGGAAATTCCCGGAGCCGAAGCCGGTGAGCTGAACACCGAACAGATGGAGGATGTCATGAGACGTGCAATCGCTGGCGTCATTGCCGCTCTCTCGATGACCGCGAGCGCGTACGCGCAGAGCCTATCGCCGGATGACATTGCCGCACGCAACATCCAGCGCCGCGCCGTCGAAGCGATGATCTGGGGCATGCCGGCCGTGAACGCCGACCTGATGCTTCAGACGATGCTCAAGACCACCAAGGCCAAGGTCAACGAGATCGTTTACTGGTCCAGGCCTGTGAACTGGAAGAACCAGACACTGACACCAAATCCGGACGCGATCTATCTGATGTCGTTCTGGAACGTGAAGGACGGCCCCGTTGTGATCGAGATTCCGCCGGCGCAGGGCGGTTCGATCGCCGGCAATATCGTCACGGCGTGGCAGATGCCGCTGGAGGATGTTGGTCCCGAAGGCGCCGACAGGGGGCAGGGTGGCAAGTACGTGATATTGCCACCCGGCTTCAGGGACGCAGCGCCCGCAGGTTACATCGCGCTCCAGTCCGACACGTTCAGCGGGTTCGCATTGCTTCGCGCGAACCTTGCCAGCCACAGCGATGCCGACATTGCCAAGTCGGCCGCCTATGGCAGGCAGATCAAGGTCTATCCGCTCTCGCAGGCGAAGGATCCGCCGCAGACCAATTTCACGGATGCCTACGACGTCCTGTTCGATTCCACGATCCCGTTTGATGCGAGCTTCTATCGCAGTCTCGACCGTATCGTGCAGAACGAGCCATGGCTTGATCGCGACCGCGCCATGATCGACCAGCTCGCAACCATCGGCATCGAGAAGGGCAAGGCGTTCGATCCAGATCAAAAGACTGCCGCACTGCTCGACCAAGCCGCCCGCGAGGCGCACGCAGTGCTGGAACAGCGCTACGACGCTGGCTTCCCGGTGATCAATCCAGGCATCCGCTGGTTCCCGGCCGCCGTGGCCGAGATGGTGAAGGCCGCAAGCGGCGGATACGGCGACCCGAATGCCTATCCGATCGATGCGCGGGGCGTGACCTATACGCTCGGCTTCACCGGCGTGAAGCGGCTTGGCACGGCGCAGTACTATCTGATGGTTGCCAAGGACCGGGACGGCCAGCCGCTCGAAGGCAACGTCACCTACCGCCTGACCGTGCCGGCGAACGCGCCGGTCAAGCAGTACTGGTCGGCGACAGTCTACGACCGAGAGACGCATGCGCTGGTGCGCAACATGCCGAGCGCCAGCCGCGCCTCGATCAGCCCGGGAATCCAGAAGAACGCCGACGGCTCGGTGGACGTCTATTTCGGCCCGAAGGCGCCCGAGGGCAAGGAGGCCAACTGGGTGCCCACCGATCCTGCGCGCAAATTCGAGCTGCTGTTCCGCCTCTACGGGCCGGAGAAGCCGCTGTTCGATCACAGCTGGAAGCTGCCCGACGTCGAGCGGGTCGCCACGACCATTGGAGGTGCCTCGAAGTAGCGGGACCAGGACGACCGCTTCGAAGAACAGGCGCGACCTGTTCGGGTGGATGACATGATGGGACGCAGGAGACGGGACATGACGGGACATCTTCGAAAGGCCACGCTTGCATCCACCCTGGCGATGGCGAGCCTCGCAGCCCAGCCAGCGCTCGCCGATTCAGCCGGCGTCAGCTTCTGGCTTCCGGGCATCTTCGGCAGCCTCGCCGCCGTTCCGGTGACGCCGGGCTGGGCCTATTCGACGATGTACATCCATCTCCAGGAGAAAGCCGGAGCAGGGCAGAACTTCGTGACCAGCGGCGGCATACCCGGTTCGGTGACGGCCGGCCTGAACGCACACGCCGACGTGCTGGTCCAGGGCATCACCTACACCTCGCCGATGCCTGTGCTCGGCGGCCAGGCCGCCTTCACGCTGATCACCGCGCCCGGCAACATCGGCGTCGGCATCGACGCGACGCTGACCGGGCCGCGCGGCAACACCATCTCGGGCGGCGCCACCGACAATCGCACCACGCTGACCGATGTCTTCTACCAGGGCACGCTGAAATGGAATCAAGGCGTTCACAACGAGATGGTCTACATCACCGGCAACATCCCGAGCGGTACCTATGATTCCAGCCGGCTCGCAAATCTGAGTTTTGGCTTCCCTGCAGTCGACGCCGGCGCTGGCTACACCTATCTCGATCCGAAGACCGGGCATGAATTCTCGATCGTCGGCGGGCTCACCTATAACTTCATGAACGGAGCCCTTCAGTACCAGAACGGTATCGACCTCCACGTCGACTGGGCCGCCTCGCAGTTCGTCAGCAAGAACGTCCACATTGGCGTCGCGGGCTATTTTTTCCAGCAGCTCACCGATGACAGCGGCCCCGGCGCCAATCTCGGCGGCTTCAGGGGGCAGGCGGTCGGCATCGGTCCGCAGATCGGCTTCATGATCCCGATGTCCGACGGCTACCAGGGCTATCTCAATGTCCGCGGCTACAAGGATATCGAGGTCGAAAACCGGCCGACGAGCTGGTCCTCGTGGGTCACCTTCTCGATCTCGCCGGCGGCGCCGGCGCCGGCTGCGACCAAACCCATCGCGCGAAAATACTGAGGGAAGGCGTCAACGCAGCTCCGATGACCGGAGAGAAACCAGCAAACGCGGATTTCGCATCTGCTTCCAGACGTCGATCATCACGGAAAATTCGACGCACTTTCAGGGTCTTGCAGCGGAACTCCGATGTGGCACCCGACGTTGCTTCAGGTGAAGCCTCAATACCCCTTCCGCCCGATTCCCCTCCAGAATCGCGCTCAAGCAGTTGTGTGCGTGTGGGCGCGGTCGCGTCATGAGGGCGACGCCAATTCGACAATATTCGAATCGACCTTGGTGTGAGTGCCGGATTTTTACGGAGCTGATTCCCATGCCAGACGTCCAGGTCGACCGTTTCCAAATGGCCCCCTCGATTCTGCCGGCAGACGTTCCCGAGCTCAGCGATGATGAATGCCTGGCCTGCCTCGCGCGCGCCGTCGAGGCGCATGATTCGGCGCGGCTCGACGAAGTCGCCGCGCTGATCGGCCGCCTCGCGGTCACGATCGAATAGCTCATCGACCACCTTCACGCTGTGGGTTGCGCAGCCTGGTCCGCCCGGGGCCAACGGACGTGTTGCGTTTTCGCGGAGCCTGTTCCAAAGATGCCGCCAACTTTCGTCCGCGGCATCGTCCGCCTTGCAGGGTCCGCAAATGTCCGGTTTCTCGACCGCGCGCCTAAAAATGGTCGATGGCCAGGTGCGCACCAATGACGTCACCGATCGCCGTGTTCTCGACGCCATGCTCACAGTTCCGCGCGAGGCGTTCGTGCCGGTCGCCAGGCAGGCATTGGCCTATCTCGACCTCGATCTCGACGTGAGCGAAGGCGGGGCCAAGCGGTTCCTGATCAAGCCGCAGCTGACCGGCAAGCTGCTCCAGGCCGCCGAAATCGGCGAGGGCGACAACGTGCTGGTGGTCGGCTGCGCCACGGGCTACCTCGCAGCGCTGACGGCCAGGCTCGCCCGCCAGGTCACCGCGACGGAATGTGATCCGGCCCTGGCCGCGAAGGCCAAGGATGCTTGCGCCAGCCTCCCCAACGTCACTTGCAAGGCCGCAGCCTGCGCCGAAGGGGATCCTTCTGCCGCTCCCTACGACGTCATTCTCCTCAACGGCGCCGTCGAGGTGACGCCAGAGGCGCTGCTCGGGCAGCTAAAGGAGGGCGGGCGCCTGTTGGGGGTGTCTGCCCAATCCAGGCCGCCCCGGGCCATGATCGTGACCCATACCCACGGTGAATTCGGCCATCGGGCGCTGTTCGATGCCGCAGCTCCGGTCCTTCCCGGGCTGGAACAGGCCGCCGCCTTCGTCTTCTGAAGGCCCAAAGCCCCGTTAAAATCCCGTTCTGAATCAGAAGTGTGGCCCGGATGCTGCACGTGAAGAGTTTCCACCGGGAACTACCTTGAGGTGGTTCCGTTGCGCCAATCGGCGTCCTATGTTGCTGCGGGGCAACGACTCCACTCGGTAGACGGTAACCCGGCTTGCGGGCACGAGCGGGGCGCTAGAATGAACGGAATTTAAGGGATGCATGGGGTGAAGCTCTTCACCGGAGCTGCGGTTTCGGTCCTGTTGCTGGCACTTGCCGGGCCGACGCCTGCCTTGGCGGACACCATCGAGTCCGCGCTGGTGCGCGCCTATCAGAACAATCCGCAGCTCAACGCGCAGCGCGCCCAGGTGCGCTCGACCGACGAGAACGTGCCTCAGGCGTTGTCGGGCTATCGCCCCAGGGTCGCGCTGTCGGCGAGCGGCGGCTATCAATATCAGGATACGCTGAGTCAGCCGGGGCCGGGCAACGCACCAATCAACGGGCCCTCCGTGCCGCGCAGCGTTGGTGTGACCGTCACGCAGACGCTCTATAACGGCAACATCACCGGCAACAGGACGCGCGCCGCCGAGAGCCAGGTTTCCGGCTCCCGCGAAGCGCTGCGCAGCCTGGATCAGAGCGTGTTGCTTCAGGCCGCCACGACCTACATGGACTATCTGCGCGACGCCGCCACGCTCGAGGTCCAGCGCAGCAACGTGCGCGTTCTCGAGCAGACCCTGAAGCAGACGCGTGATCGCTTCAACGTCGGCGAAGTAACCCGCACCGACGTTGCGCAATCGGAAGCGCAACTGGCGGCCGGCAGGACGCAGGCCCTGACGGCCGAAGCGAATCTCACCACGACGCGCGCGAACTTCCGCCGCATCATCGGCAACGAGCCGACGAACCTCGCGCCCGGCTCGCCGGTCGATCGTTTCTTGCCCGCAACCCTCGCCGCGGCGGTCGAGCTCGGCCTGATCGAGCATCCCAACGTCACGGCCGCCATGTTCGGCATCGACGTCAATTATCTGCAGGTCAAGGTCGCCGAAGGCGCGCTGCTGCCAACGATCGCGTTGCAGGTTGGGGCCACGCAGGGGAACGAACAGTCCTTGATTCAATACAGGTCGTTCAATGCGTCCGCGATCGCGCAGGCCAATTGGCAGCTCTACGACGGCGGCAATTCATATTCGCTGATCCGTCAGTCCAAGGAAAACCTGGCGCAGCAGCGTCTCAACCTCGAAACCACGCGCGACCAGACTCGTGCAAACGTGGTGCAGTTCTGGGGGACGTTGCAGGCCGGCAAGGCGCAGGTGCAGTCTGCGCAGGCGCAGGTGACGGCGTCCGAGATCGCACTCAACGGTGTGCGCGAGGAAGCCAAGGCGGGTCAGCGCACCACGCTCGACGTTCTCAACGCGCAGCAGGCGCTGGTCAATGCGCGCGTCGCGCTGGTGACCGCACAGCACGACCGCGTCGTGGCATCGTACAACGTCCTTTCCGCCATCGGCCGTCTGTCGCCGCAGGTCCTCGGCCTCTCGACCACGGTTTACGATCCGAGCGTTCACTACCATCAGGTCCGCGACAGCTGGGCCGGTGTGCGCACGCCTGACGGACGCTAAAGTCCGTAGTCATCCGGTCGGCCTCGCAAACAGCCGGGGCCGACTGGTGCTTTGCTTGCAATCATCAAAATCCCTGACATAGCCTTGCCAAGAAGATGCGGGTCGATTCGCCCCGCGCCTGATGTTGTGTGCGTACAGCTTGAGTGCCGAGGGCAGGGGCGCACCGCCGCACGTTGAGCCGTGAACTGGGGACAAGTCGGGCTACCGCGACGAAAATGTCGGGGCGTCCGTCCGGAACCGGCCAATCCTGTCGTGCTTGGTGTAAAACAACGCATGCGAGGGCGTTGATGATGTGGAGTCGGAGATGACGCAGCCTGCAAAGGTCACAGAACCCTCGATGGAGGAGATTCTGGCCTCGATACGGCGCATCATTGCCGACGATGAGGCCAAGCCGCCGCCGGCAGAAGCTGCCAAGCCCGCGCCCCCTGCAGCTGCGCCTAAGCCGCCGCAGGCGGTGAACGACATCCCCCCGTCCAAGGTCGCTCCGGCAAAACCCGCCGCCGAAAAACCGGCACCACCGCCGGCCGCAAAGCCAGAAGCGCCGCCGCCCGCACCCGCGGCGGATGCCGGACCGAACAGCCAGGACGATATCGACGCACTGCTCGCAGGGCTCGACTCAGCCACGCCTGCGCCCGAGGTCCGTGCTCCAGAACCCGAGCCGGAGCCCGAGCCCGACGTGCTCGAATTGACCGACGAGATGGCGATGGATCCGGAGCCGACGCCGCCTCCACCGCCGCCGAGCTTCCGCAAGGTCGAGCCGCGCGACGATCTGGAATTCACCGAATCGCCGCCGCCGCGCCCGACGTCGTCACCGTCCTATGCGCCGGTGGACTTCGATGCGCCGCCGCTACCGCCCCAACAGCCGATCCTGGCGCAATCAACGGTCTCGGCGGTCGAATCCGCTTTCAACTCCCTGGCCCACACGGTGCTCAGCAGCAATGCGCGGACGCTGGAAGATCTGGTCAAGGAGATGCTGCGCCCGATGCTGAAATCCTGGCTCGACGACAACCTGCCGGGCCTGGTTGAACGCATCGTGAAGGCCGAAATCGAGCGGGTCTCGCGCGGCGGCAGGTGAGGGCGGCCTCAGAGCCCTCATAAAGCCCTGCTTATACGTCCTGTTTGGCCTGCCGACCGGACCGGAAAGCCGTTTGCCGCCGGGCTTTCCCGTTGACCTTCTCTTAGACCTTCCCTTGGACCTTTTCGTTGACTTGCCCCCCGCGCGCGGCTTTCTAGCAGCCCATGATCGAGAAAAATTACCAGCCCGCCGATATCGAAGCCCGCATGTCCGTCCTGTGGGAGGACAGCCTTGCCTTCAAGGCCGGCCGTCCCGACCGCCGCGACGCGGTGCCCTTTACCATCGTGATCCCGCCGCCGAACGTGACGGGCTCGCTGCACATGGGTCACGCCCTCAACAACACGCTCCAGGACATCCTGTGCCGGTTCGAGCGCATGCGCGGCCGCGACGTGCTGTGGCAGCCCGGCACCGACCATGCCGGCATCGCCACCCAGATGGTGGTCGAGCGGCAGCTGATGGAGCGCCAGCAGCCCGGCCGCCGCGAGATGGGCCGCGAGAAGTTCCTGGAGCGGGTCTGGCAGTGGAAAGCCGAGAGCGGCGACACCATCATCAACCAGCTCAAGCGCCTCGGCGCCTCCTGCGACTGGTCGCGCGAACGCTTCACCATGGACGAGGGCCTGTCCAAGGCCGTCATCAAGGTGTTCGTCGAGCTGCATCGGGACGGCCTGATCTACAAGGACAAGCGGCTGGTGAACTGGGACACCAAGCTGCTGACCGCGATCTCCGACCTCGAGGTGCAGCAGACCGAGGTCAAGGGCAGCCTCTGGTATCTGCGCTATCCGATCGAGGGCAAGACATTCAGCCCCGAGGATCCCTCGAGCTTCATCGTCGTCGCCACCACGCGGCCTGAGACCATGCTCGGCGACACTGGCGTCGCCGTGCATCCCGATGACGAGCGTTATCAGAAGCTGGTCGGCAAGAACGTGATCCTGCCGCTGGTCGGTCGCAAGATCAAGATTGTCGCCGACGAATATTCCGATCCGGAGAAGGGCTCGGGCGCAGTGAAGGTGACGCCGGCGCACGACTTCAACGATTTCGAAGTCGGCAATCGCCACGGCCTGGGCCGGATCAGCGTCATCGACAAGGAAGGTTGCCTCGACCTCGTCGACAACGAGGATTACCTGCGTGGCCTGCCGGAAGGCGCTTCGCAGTTCGCCGAGGAGTTCAACAGGGTTGATCGCTTCGTCGCGCGCAAGCGCATCGTCGACCGGCTGGAATCCTTCGGCTTCGTCGAGCGGATCGAGCCGCACACCCATATGGTGCCGCACGGCGACCGCTCGAACAGCGTGATCGAGCCCTATCTGACCGACCAGTGGTACGTCGACGCCAAGACGCTGGCAAAGCCCGCGATCGCGGCGGTGCGCTCCGGCGAAACGACGTTCGTGCCGAAGAACTGGGAAAAGACCTATTTCGAGTGGATGGAGAACATCCAGCCCTGGTGCATCTCGCGCCAGCTCTGGTGGGGTCATCAGATCCCGGCCTGGTACGGTCCTGACGGCAAGGTGTTCGTCGCCGAGACCGAGGAGGAGGCCGTCAGCCATGCGCTCGGCTATTACGTCGAGCAGGAGGTCATCACGGTCGAGCAGGGCCGCGAGATGGCGCTCGACCGCAACAAGCGCGAGGGCTTCATCACGCGTGACGAGGACGTGCTCGACACCTGGTTTTCCTCGGCGCTGTGGCCGTTCTCGACGCTCGGCTGGCCCGAGGACGCGCCGGAAGTGCAGCGCTATTACCCGACCAATGCGCTGGTGACCGGCTTCGACATCATCTTCTTCTGGGTTGCCCGGATGATGATGATGGGCCAGCACTTCATGAAGGAAGTGCCGTTCTCGACGATCTACATCCACGCCCTCGTCCGCGACGAGAAGGGCGCCAAGATGTCGAAGTCGAAGGGCAACGTCATCGATCCGCTCAACCTGATCGACGAATATGGTGCGGACGCGCTGCGCTTCACGCTGGCCGCCATGGCGGCGCAGGGGCGCGACATCAAGCTCGCCACCAGCCGTGTCGAGGGTTACCGGAATTTCGCGACGAAACTCTGGAATGCGTCGCGCTTCGCGGAGATGAACCACTGCGCCGTGCCCGACGGTTTCGAGCCGGCGAAGGCCAAGGAGACGCTGAACCGCTGGATCGCGCACGAGAGCGCGCACACCACGCGCGAGGTGACCGAGGCGATCGAAGCCTATCGCTTCAACGATGCCGCGGGCGCCATCTATCGCTTCGTCTGGAACGTCTATTGCGACTGGTATGTCGAGCTCGCAAAGCCCGTGCTGCTCGGTCCGGACAGCCCCGCCAAGGACGAAACCCGCGCCATGGTCGCCTGGGCGCGCGACGAGATCCTGAAGCTGCTGCACCCCTTCATGCCCTTCATCACCGAAGAGCTGTGGGAGGTGACGGCCAAGCGCGACGGACTGCTCGCGCTGGCGCAATGGCCGCTGAAGCCGTCCGAGCCGACGCCGGAGCAGCTGGCGATGCTCGCCTCGGCAGCCGGGCCGACCGATCCGCTGATCTCGCCGGTCCTGATCATGCCGATCTTCGACCATGCCGACTTCACCGATCCCAAGGCGGAAGCCGAGATCGGCTGGGTGATCGACCTGGTCACGCAGATCCGCTCGGTGCGCGCCGAGATGAACATCCCGCCGGCAACGCTGACGGCCCTGGTGCTCGCGGGCGCCTCGACCGAGACGAAGGAACGCGCGCCGCGCTGGACTGATGTCATCAAGCGCATGGCACGTCTGTCCGACATCTCCTTCGCCGACCGCGCACCTGATGGTGCAGTCCAGCTCCTCGTGCGCGGCGAGGTAGCCGCGCTGCCGCTGAAGGGCGTGATCGACGTCGCCGCCGAGCGCACGCGCCTCGACAAGGAGATCGGGAAGGCCGACGCCGACATCAAGCGCGCCGAGTCCAAGCTGGCGAACGAGAAGTTCGTCGCCAACGCGGCCGAGGAGGTCGTCGAGGAGGAGCGCGAGAAGCGAGAGGCGGCGCTGGCCCGCAAGGCCAAGCTGCTGGAGGCGCTGGAGCGGCTGAAGCAGGCCTCGTAGAGCGTTTTCGAGCGAAGTGGAATCCGGTTCGCGTAAAGAAAACGCGTCAAGACTAGAATCTAGAGCCCGTTCCATCGGAACGGGCTCTAGACCTATTTCGGGAACGGCTTGCTGAGGAATTTCGAGCCCTTGACGCCATAGCGCCAGGGCAGCTCGATCGCCTTGGTGATGCCGATCCTGATGCCGGCCGCCACCTCCACATCCTCCGTCCGCGCATGCAGGGAGATCGGCGGCCGATCGAGGGGCAGGGTGTTGTGCGCGATGGTGATGCCGAGCGCTTCCGTCAGCTTGCCCGGGCCTGAGCACAGCGCGTGCAGGTCCTGGAGATGGCGGCGTCGGCGCATCGCCGCCAAGCCATGCGTCGGCTCCAATGCGCGGATCAGCACGGCGCTGGCCGAGCCTTCCTCCTCGCAGACGAAGTTTACGCACCAGTGGATGCCGTAGGAGCGGTAGACATACGCAAAGCCGGGCGGCCCGAACATGATCTGGTTCCGCGGCGTCGGTCCGTTGTAGGAGTGCGCCGCCGGCTCGGTATGATGATAGGCCTCGACCTCGACGATGATCCCGCCGACACCATTGACCAGCATAGTCGCACCGATCAGATCAGGCGCGACCTCGTGGACGCTGCGGTTGAAGAAGCCCCGGTTCAGGGCTTTGCCGAGCCGCGGTGTGGAAGTCTTCGATGCTGGAGCCATTCGAGGTGAGAATCGCCAGAGAACAGAGCAGGATATTGCCCATATCTGCCATGTTCCCTGAAGCGGGGCGAGCCGGGTTGCGATGCCGGGCCAGACCGACTAGGTAGGACCTGATCAGACCGGACAGCCCATGGTCGTTATTGTCGATACCATCTCGAATCCGTTGCGCCCGCGCCACCCTGAAAAGGTGAATCGTCCCGACTCCGCTTCGCCGCCGAAGCCGGACTGGATCCGCGTGCGCGCGCCCAACACCCGCGGCTATGCGGACACCCGCAACATCGTGCGCGCCAACGGCCTGCACACGGTGTGCGAGGAGGCGGGCTGCCCGAATATCGGCGAGTGCTGGGACAAAAAGCACGCGACCTTCATGATCATGGGTGACACCTGCACCCGTGCCTGCGCCTTCTGCAACGTCAAGACCGGCATGCCCAACGCGCTGGATACGGCCGAGCCGCAGAACGTCGCCGAGGCCGTCGCCAAGCTCGGCCTCGCCCACGTCGTCATCACCTCGGTCGACCGCGACGATCTTGCCGACGGTGGCGCCGAGCATTTTGCACTGACCATCCGCGCGATCCGGGCCGCATGTCCTTCGACCACGATCGAGATCCTGACGCCGGATTTCCTGCGCAAGGAAAGGGCACTCGAAGTCGTGGTCGCGGCCAGGCCCGACGTGTTCAACCACAATCTCGAGACCGTGCCGTCGCGCTATCTCACGGTGCGCCCCGGCGCGCGCTATTTCCACTCGATCCGGCTGCTGCAGCGGGTCAAGGAGCTCGATCACACCATCTTCACCAAGTCCGGCATCATGGTCGGCCTCGGTGAGGAGCGCCACGAGGTGCAACAGGTGATGGACGATCTGCGCTCGGCCGACGTCGACTTCCTGACCATCGGGCAATATCTCCAGCCAACCCGCAAGCACCACGCTGTCATGCGCTATGTGCGGCCGGACGAGTTTTCGTCCTACGAAAAGGTTGCCTACACCAAGGGCTTCCTGATGGTGTCAGCGAGCCCGCTCACCCGCTCGTCGCATCATGCCGGCGAGGACTTTGCGAGACTGAAGGCCGCACGGGCCGCGACTGCCCGCTGAACCGCTATGCCCAAATTTTCGAGCAAGCGCCGTGTCAATCACAGCGCACCTAAGATGTTTGATCTGGTCGCCGACGTCGAGCGCTACCCGGAATTCGTTCCGCTGTGCAGCGAGCTCAAGGTGCGCCAGCGCATGGCGAAGCCCGATGGCACCGAGGTGCTGGTCGCCGACATGACGGTGTCGTTCAAGCTGGTCAAGGAATCCTTCACCAGCCGCGTGACCCTCGACCGCGCCAATCTGACGATTTTGGTCGAATATCTGCAAGGTCCCTTCAGGAACCTCGAGAACCGCTGGACGTTCGAGCCGAAAGGCGATGATGTCTGCGACGTCGGCTTCTTCCTCGCTTATGAATTCAAGAGCCGCATGCTGGCGATGCTGATGGGCTCGATGTTCGATGCCGCGTTCGCGCGCTTCTCCATCGCATTCGAAAAGCGGGCCGACGCGATCTACGGCCGGCCGAAGCTGGCGTCGTCGTAGGGAGCGCAGCGGGGAACGCTCTCTCCGCCGTCATTGCGAGGAGCCCTTGCGACGAAGCAAGCCAGAATCCCTCGGCGGAAGACTCTGGATTGCTTCGCTTCGCTCGCAATGACGGAAGGGCTCAATCCACCGCCTTCACGACGTCCGGCGGCTGCGACGCATAGTAAGCCGCCGCCTGCTCGATCTCCTGCGGCGTCATCGCGCGCGCGATGTTGCGCATCTGCTGACTGATGTCGTTGCGCCGCTCGCCGGAGGCGAAGGCCTGGAGCTGGGCCTTCATGTAGGCCTCGGATTGTCCCTCCAGCCACGGGCTCCCGGTCTTGTTGTCGAGGCTGCCATGGCAGGCGCCGCAAGGCGCGATTCCGCGTATCGGCGCGCCGTAGATGACGATGTTGGGTTTCGGCAGTTGCGGCGTCGGGTGATAGGCCGGCAGCCGCGGCAGATAGGCGTAATAATTCGAGAGATCGGCGATTTCCTGGTCCGTCAGGTTGACGGCGAACGGCGACATCACGGCATTGGTGCGTGCGCCGGAGCGGAAGTCGTGCAGCTCCTTGTAGATCACCGCCGCATACTGGCCGGCGAGATTGGGCGAATCCGCGCGGCTGATGCCGGTCGGGCCGTGGCAGATCGCGCAGCGCTGCGCCAGCGTCGCGCCGCGGCCAATCGCCTCCTGGCTCGGACGCGACAACGTGTATGAGGTCAGCACGACCTCGGACAGGCGTTTTGTCTGTTCGGGCGCAGTAACATTCGCCGCGCGCTGTGGCACGCCGGCGGCGCTGCAGATCGCATCCCAGACATTGGCGAACTGAACCCAGGGCTGCGCGAAGGGCAGCACGATGAAGCCGGTGATCGCCGTCACGATCAGGATCGCGGCGGTGATGCCGACGCCAATCCTGAAATGGCTGTTGCGGAAGGTGAAGAGGTCGCGCGTGCTCATCACTGCGCTCCCACGTAAACGGCCGGCACCGAGGTGCCCCCGCCTAGCGCCAGATTTAGGATCGGATAGCCGTAATTGGTGAGGGTGAGCGCGATCATCAGCGCCACCCATAGCGCATGCGTGTTGAGCGCGACCGGCACGGTCGTGGCCTGGTGAACCGCGACCGCAAAGCGGTAGGGCCCGGCATCAGTCTGGGGCGCGCGCATGCCACGCGCCAGGACGACGATGAACATGATGCCCGAGGCCAGCAGGATGAAGCCGCCGATCGCCGAGAATGCGACCGAAAGCGCCTGCGGCGCGATCGCGGGATCGCCGAAGTCGAAATAGGCCATGCGGCGCGGCATGCCCAGGATGCCGACCCAGTGCCACGGGAAGGTCGTGATGATCATGCCGATGAACCACAGCCAGAGCTGGGTGCGGATCAGGCGGATGTCGATCAGCTCGCGTCCGGTCAGATGCGGCCACAGATCATAGGCGATCGCGAAATACATGATCACGATGGCGCCGCCGAAGATCAGGTGGAAATGGCCGGTGATCCACTGCGTGTTGTGGATGGACGCATCGAGCTGATAGCTCATGTTGATGAGGCCGCCCGCGCCGCCGAAGCCGAGCATGACGAACGAGAACGCCAGCGCCAGCATCATCGGATTGTCCCAGGGCAGGGCCTTCATCCAGCCGAACATACCCCGGCCGCCGCGCAGGCGCGCCGCGATCTCGACCGATGCGCAGATCGTGAACACGGTCAGCAGCGTCGGCAACGCCACTAGCGCGGTGAACGCCGAGTGGATGAACTTGAAGCCGGCCCCCACCATCGGATCGGCAAAGGTGTGGTGCATGCCGATCGGCATCGCCACCACCAGGAACAGGATGAAGGAGATCCGCGCCATGCTGTCGGAATAGACCCGGCCGCCGATCGCGCGCGGCACGATGGTGTAATAGGCGATGTAGGTCGGCATCAGCCAGAAATAGACGATGGCGTGCAGCGTCCAGGAGAAGAACACGCGGGCAAGACCGGCGTCGATGGTGGCCTTCAGGCCTGCGGCAACGGGAATGATCTGGAGAAGCAGTTCGAGCGCGGCGCCGACCGCGGTCCAGGCCCACAGATACGAGCCCGCGACATTGGCGAACATCGCCAGCGGCACCGGTGCGCCGGGATGGGCCTTCCGCCAGACGCGCAGGTTGATCGCCATCAGCGCGACCCAGATCCAGGAGCCGACCACGACCAGCACGACGCCGAGATAGTAGAAGACGTTGCCGATCAGCGGTGGATAGAAGGTGTAGAGCACCGAGGCGCGGCCGAGCGCGATGGGGATCACCGCCGTGATGCTGCCGGCGACGATCAGCCAGAACCCGGTCCAGGCCCAGCGCACGCCGACCAGGCGCTGCTCCAGCGCGGACTCGCTGATGGCATAGCCAAAGCCCATCGCGACGAGCGTGGGAAAGACGTAGCCCATCACGGTGCCGTGCGCGGTCAGCGAGCGGTAATAGAGCTCGGGATTGGACAGCCAGGTACCGATCGGGCTGCGGATGAACATCTGCCAGGCGCCGAGCGTGAGCGCGATGCCGAACACGCCGAAAGCCAGCCAGAAATGGGCGAGGATGAGCTTCCTATTGGCCAACACAGTTCAGCCTCCCGCCACCCTTCGCGCGATCGGCGAATTCGGTCTTGTCGATCACCTTGACCTTGCCCCACATGCCCTCGTGGCCGAAGGAGCAAAACTCCTGGCAGGGCATCAGATAGTCGCCGGTCCTCGTAAAGCGCATCAGCTGCTCGGAAATATAGCCCGGCACCAGCATGGTGTTGATGTTGGTCCCCTGGATCAGGATGCCGTGGACGACGTCGGCGCTGGTGGCGCGCATCGTGATCGGCGTATCCGCGGGCACCACGATGCAGGCCGGCGTGAAGGAATATTGCTGGCCGATCGCGCGCACCGTCACATTTCCATTGGCCTCCAGCACGCTGCCGAGATTGCTCTCGACGAACTCGCCGGAGAGATGAATCCGCGATGGATCGGTGGTTTCGACACGCGGCTGCGGCATGGTCGCGCGATGGATGCCGGCGAACGCCGCCAGCAGCGCCATCATCACGATGATGATCACGGCGACGGTGGCCCAGCGTCGCTCGACGCGGGCGGCGACCTCGGCACTGCCATGGGTGTCCTCTGCGCTCATTGCAGTGATCCGCGCGGCAGGAAGACGAATAGGTAGAACGCGAGCCACATCGCAACCACGCAGGCCGTTGCGATGCCGGCAAGCATGATCGCGCCTGACGGTCCCCGGGCAACGACCTCCTCGACGGCCTGGTCGGCGGCGGCTGGGCTGGTCGGCGGATCGGAATTGATCATGATGGTTCTCTGGCGCCTCTCAGTTCAGTGGTGCCGAGCGCAGCTCGTTGGCGTCGCGCGCCGACACCGGCGTACCGCGATTGCCCCAGGCGGTGCGGATGTAGGAGACGACGGCCGCGACCTCGTTGTCGGAGAGGAGGCCGGCGAAGGGCGGCATGCCGTAAGGCATCGGATTGCCCTTGGTGCCCGGCGGATAGCCGCCATTGAGCACCATGCGGATCGGATTGACCGCCGACTGCATCTCGATCGACTGGTTGTTGGCGAGCGGCGGCCAGTGCGGCGGCTTGCCTTCACCCTGCGTGCCGTGACAGCTCGCGCAATTCTTGTCGTAGACGGTCTTGCCGAGGCTGATGAGCAGGCTGCTCTCGGTGGTCGGCAGTGTCGAGCTTGCCGGCGGCGGAGGCGAGGGCTCCGCGATGCCCTTGAGATACACCGCCATGGCGCGCGTATCCTCGT
The DNA here is from genome assembly GCF_018130785.1 of Bradyrhizobium liaoningense. GTDB lineage: Bacteria > Pseudomonadota > Alphaproteobacteria > Rhizobiales > Xanthobacteraceae > Bradyrhizobium > Bradyrhizobium liaoningense_A. The sequence goes on along the minus strand of NZ_JAFCJT010000002.1, from coordinate 683,139 downwards.
CATTGAGATATTGCAGGCTGTTGTGGACGACCTCGGCCATCGGGCCGTAGACGACGCCGCGCATGGAGACGCCGGTCTGGAGCAGATCGGTGATGTCCTTGATGCTCCAGTCGCCGAGGCCCGCCTCGCGGTTGGACGTGAGCGAGGGCGCGTACCAGTTCTGCATCGGGATCAGGCCGCCCTTGAAGGCATCCGATTGCGAGGTGCCGCCGAGCGCGTTGATCGGCGAATGGCACATGCCGCAATGGCCGAGGCCCTCGACCAGATAGGCGCCGCGATTCCACTCGGCCGATTTGGTCGGATCGGGCTTGAACTCGCCCTCACGGAAGAACAGCGTGCGCCAGCCGAGGATGAGCTGGCGGTTGTCATAGGGAAAACGCAGCTCGTGCGGTTTGTTCTTCTGGTTCACCGGCTGAATCGAGCGCAGATAGGCGAAGATCGCGTCGCTGTCGGCGCGCGTCACCTTCGTGTAGGACGCAAACGGCATCGCCGGATAGATCAGCCCGCCATCCGGGAAACGGCCGTTGTGCATGGTTCTGTAGAAATCGTCCGCGCTCCACTTGCCGATGCCGGTCTCCGGATCGGGCGTGATGTTGGAGGTGTAGATCGTTCCGAACGGGGTCGGCATCGGGCGGCCACCGGCAAACAGCCGGCCTTCAGCGGCAGTATGGCAGGCCGTGCAATCGCCGGCGCGGGCGAGATATTCGCCGCGCGCGATGATGTCGCCCGTCTTACCTTGTGCCTTGTCCTGCGCCTGCGCTGCCGTGGCGAGCGCGGCGAGGGCCAGGAGCTTGATCGATAGGAGTGCGATCGACAGTTTCGAGCCCATCATCCGCCTCGTCAGTTGGGCTGGCTGCCGCAGCCGAAAGGCAGCGCGTAGGTGCCTTTCGGAACGGGGGCCGGGTTAGCTGGTGCCGGCCGCGTCGCGAGCCAGGCGGCGACGGCGGTGACGTCAGCCTCGGTCAAATGACCGGCAACGAGCTGCATGCAGTCGGGCGATTTTGCGGTTCGCGTGCCGTAGCGCCAGGCGCCGAGCTGCGCGCTGACGTAAGCGGCGCGCAAGCCCAGCAGGCCGGGGATGCCGGGCTGCATGCCCGTGAGGCCCGGGCCGTGACAGCTCACGCACGCCGGTATGTTACGACCGGCGTCGCCGCTGGTCGCGAGCAGCTCGCCCTGCGCCAGGACTTCCTTGCTGACTTCGCTCGGCGCGGACTGCGGCAGCGGGGGATGCTCGCTGGCAAAATATTCGGCCATCGCCTCCAGATACGGATCAGGCAGAAACTCCAGCAGATAGTTCATCGGCGGGTATTTGCGCCGGCCGCTGCGGAAGGCGAGAAGCTGGTTGTAGAGATAGCCGGCCGGCTTGCCGGCAAGGCGCGGGAAATAGACGTCGCTGGTGCCTTCGCCCTTGTTGCCATGACAGGGCGTGCACGCCTCTACCCGCGCCGCCATCGTATCCGGCGGCTGGCTGGTCGTTTGTGCGACCGCACCATCAAACGCGGCCAGAGTGACAATGACGGCGGCCGAGGCCGCGGCGCGAGCGAACACTTTCGTCGCCCTCCACAAATCTGGTCCGGTTGATTCCGGATCACAGCGTAAAGCGGCATTATTGCGCCAATATTTTCTCACGCAAGTTCTGACAGCGGCGATGACGTTTGGTCGCGGCTGCACATTTGCGATCCTAATCGGATTCGACAAGAATTGCGTGCTTTTTGAAAACTGGACATGACGCTGCGGCCCCGCGACGCGTTTCGCCCGAGTTCTGCTCTTCAACATCGCCCTCGGATGCCGGAGGGCGCAGGGAAAGCCGGGTGCCTGCTGGGCACCCACGGTCCACTGTGCGGAGGTTGCGCCAGAAGAGGCTGCACAGCGGCATACAGGTGAAGCCAAACAACCGGCCTTCCCTGCGTAGCGGTTTTACGGCTTATGCCGAGTTCTCCCCAGGGAGCGATGCACTATTGCCCCCGTCGCCTTGCGGATGACTGATGCGCGCGCCGGTTGTCGCTCACGGTTGCCCGCCCTGCGATGCCCTTCGCGCCGGTGTGGCCCTCGTCCACCGCGGCTCACCCCGCGTTTCGTGACGATCGCGATACGCCCCTCCGACCCGGGATGAGGTGAGCAGAGGATGCGATAAATCCAAAGTTCGGTAAAGGAGAATATTTCGTCGTGCGCGCCTTGCCCCATGACTGGCGGGTTTTGCTCGTCGGGCAACGCAACGGATTGCGCTGCCGGAGATGCCAGCTCGCCCCACAACTTGCGATTCAAACTCCGTGGTCACAGGAGTGACAAGTGCAGTTTGTGCCAAAATGCCCTGGCCTGACGGAACACCCCTTGCTGTCTGCGGCATAGCCAATTCAGCTGCATTCCTTGATGGACTCAAACAGAATACGAGCCGGGCGCGGGGCTTTTGGACTTGGACCAAGGGACATGGCACGCTGGAAGCAATCGTGGAGCGAGCAAGACCTTAGCAAGCTGAAGACACTCGCAGGCACCAAGCCGATCACCGTGATCGCGAAGGAGCTCGGCCGGACCACAGGGACGGTGCTGGCGAAAGCGATCGAACAGAAACTCCCCATCATTCATCGGATCGAGCACCGGGGACGGTGATCGGGAAGGGAGGCTGTCGTGGATTGGCTCGTCAGCACGCTGCGGACGTATCCCGAACTGGCGATCTTTCTGGCGCTGGCCGTCGGCTTCTGGATTGGACCGCTCAAGGTCGCCGGCTTCAGCCTCGGGAATGTCACGGGCACGCTGCTCGCCGCCGTCGTCATCGGGCAGCTGGCTATCACGATATCGCCCAACGTGAAATCGGTCTTCTTCCTGCTGTTCCTGTTTGCGGTCGGCTACGGCGTCGGCCCGCAGTTCTTTCAGGGGCTAGCCAGGGAAGGGCCGAAGCAGATCGGCTTCGCCGTCGTGGTGCTGGCGTTCTGTCTGATTGTGCCTCTGATATGCGCGAAGGTCGCGGGCCTCGATCTCGGCTATGCCGCCGGCCTCTATGCGGGATCGCAAACGATCTCGGCCTCGATCGGCGTTGCGACCGACCAGATCATGCGCTTGGGCCTCGCCGCCGATCAGGCCAAGGCGCTCGCCGACAAGATCCCGATCGGCTACGCCGTGACCTACATCTACGGCACCATCGGCTCCGCGCTGGTGCTGGCCAAGCTCGGCCCCTGGCTGCTCGGCATCGATCTTCCCAAGGCCTGCGCCGAGTACGAAAAGCAGCTGGGCGCCGGCGGGGTCGGCGAAGACGTCATGTCGGCACGACGAAACTGGGAGGTGCGCGCCTATCGCGTTGAACACGATATGCCGGTCGTCGGCAGGACCGTCGCGCAGGCCGAGGCCAGCTCGAAGGGCGCGCGCCTGCTCGTCGAGCGCATTCGACGCGGCAATGAGATCCTGGAATGGAAGCCGGACCTCGTGCTTCAGGTTGGCGACGTGGTCGCCGTCGCGGGCAGGCGCGATCAGTTGGTCGGTCTTCTCTCCGACCGCGCCGAGGAGGTTGACGACAAGGCTCTGCTCGATGTCCCCGTCGAAGTGACGGACGTGCTCGTCACCAACAGGGACGTCTCTCACAAGAGTCTTGCGGAACTCAGCGGGCGGCCGGCCGCTCACGGCGTGTTCCTGCGCAAGATCACGCGCAACATGGTCGAGCTGCCGATCCTTCCCGGCACGCAAATCCATCGCGGGGACATCCTGACGCTGGTCGGCAGCCGCTCCGGCGTGGACGCCGCCGCGAAAGACCTCGGCTATGCCGACCGGCCGGTCGAGGCCACCGACATCGCATTCCTCGGCGCCGGCATCCTGATCGGCGGCCTGATCGGCGCGCTGAGCTACAAATGGGACAGCATCCCGATCAGCCTCTCCACCAGCGGCGGCGCGCTGCTGGCCGGCCTCATCCTGGGCTGGCTGCGCACGATCCATCCGACCTTCGGGCGGATTCCGGGACCGGCGCTCGCGCTGATGAATACGCTGGGGCTGAACGTGTTCATCGCCGTGGTTGGCATTTCGTCCGGTCCCGGATTCGTCGCGGGTCTGAAAGAGGTCGGCGTCAGCCTGTTCGTCTGGGGCATCGTCGCGACTTCGCTGCCGCTGATCATCGCGGTCTATCTCGGCCATTACGTGTTCAAGTTTCATCCAGCCATCCTGTTTGGCGCTTGCGCGGGAGTCCGTACGACGACGGCGGCACTCGGCATGATCCAGGAGGCGGCGAGGAGCAAGGTACCAGCGCTCGGCTACGGCATGCCCTACGCCATAGGCAACACGCTGCTGACCATCTTCGGCATGATCATCGTGCTGATGATGTGACGGCGCGCCGGGTTCGGCCGCCCCCGGGCGGCCCCTTCGACAACCGCGGCGTTGGTCGCCGGCGGAAGACTGGAGAGTGTGCCATGACGAGCGTCGACTACGCACAATTCGACAAGATGAGCCCGTTCGAGATCAAGGACGGCCTGATCAAGTTCGCCAAGGCAAGCTCCGCCAAGTCAGCCCACGCCCTGCTGAACGCCGGCCGCGGCAATCCGAACTGGATCGCGACGGCGCCGCGCGAGGCTTATTTCCTGTTCGGCCAGTTCGCCCTGACCGAAGCACGGCGGACGATGGACGATCCTCAAGCCGGGCTCGCCGGCATGCCGCAGCAGAGCGGCGCGGCCGGCCGGCTTGCCGCGTGGCTGGCGAAACAGGCGGATGCGCCGGGCGCGGATTTCCTGCGCCGCGCCGTCGACTTCAGCGTCAAGACTCTCGGCTTCGACGCCGACGCCTTTGTCTATGAGCTCGCCGATTCCATCATTGGCGACAATTATCCGGTGCCCGACCGGATGCTGGTCCACGCCGAGAAGGTCGTGCATCGCTATCTGATGTGGGCGATGTGCGCGGACCGGCCGCCGGCTGGCGAATTCAAGCTCTACGCCGTCGAGGGCGGAACGGCGGCGATGTGCTACATCTTCAAATCGCTGATGGCCAACCGCATCCTCAAAAAGGGCGACACGATCGCGTTGGGGACGCCGATCTTCACGCCTTATATCGAGGTTGCCGAGCTCGAGGACCGTGCGTTCAAGGCCGTCCATGTGCGGGCCGTCCAGGAGAACGGCTTCCAGTATCCCGAAGAGGAGCTGAAAAAGCTCGAGGATCCCGCGGTCAAGGCGTTCTTCGTTTGCAATCCCGGCAACCCGACCTCGATGGCAATGGATGCGGACACGCGCAAGAAGCTCGTCGGCCTCATCAAGACCAAGCGGCCGGACCTGATCCTCCTGACCGACGACGTCTACGGCACGTTCGTTCCCGGCTTCCGCTCCCTGATGGCCGAGCTGCCCCACAACACCATCGGAGTTTACTCCTACTCGAAATATTTCGGCTGCACCGGCTGGCGGCTCGGCGTCATCGCGCTTCATGAGAAGCACATTCTCGACGACATGATCGCCAGGCTCCCCGAGGCCGAGCTGAAGGCGCTCGACAAGCGATATGGCTCGATTACGCTGACGCCGCGCGAGCTCAAGATGATCGACCGCATCGTGGCCGACAGCCGCGATGTCGCGCTCAATCACACCGCGGGACTGTCCCTGCCGCAGCAGGTGATGATGACGCTGTTCTCGCTCAGCGAGCTCATGGACACGCAGAAGGTCTATCAGAAGGCCTGCATCGCCATTTGCACGCGGCGAACGCATGCATTGCTCGAAGGGCTGCCGCTCAACGTTCAGCCCAACGAGGATTTCGCCAGGTATTACGGCACGATCGACTTCGAATTCTGGCTTCGCAAATATGTCGGCGAGGACATGGTGAGCTGGCTGAAGAAAAACGTTCACCCGCTCGATCTCGTCTACAAGCTCGCCGAGGACCACGCCGTGGTGCTGCTCAATGGCGGCGGCTTCGATGCGCCGAACTGGAGCGTCCGGGTATCGTTCGCCAATCTTTCCGACGAGGCCTACGAGGATATCGGCCGCGCCGTGCGCGCCGTTGCGCGCGGTTATGTCGAAACCTATCGCGCCCAGGGCGGAAAGGTCGGCGACATCAAGCTTGGACGGTGACCTGCGGGAGCTGCATTTGCTCGGGGAGGGGCAGATTCGACGTTCCGGTTCGATGGGCATCGCAGCGATTGCGATCTGGACGGGACTGGTGACGCAAACCCAGGCTCAGACGGCGAGCGCCAGTCCGCCGGGTGAGACGTCCGAGCTTGTTCCGGCGGATCGGCGAGAGATCGCCGATCAGGAGCATCTGGCCTCCTGGACCGTGAACAAGATCAGCCCGCAGCCGTACATGAACGAGATCTACTGGCGGATGCCCGACGACACGCCGGCCTTCTTCCGCGACTCTCTCGTTCAGTTCGTGGCGCGAACCTATTACCTGACGCGCGACAATGCCGACGGGACCCGCTCGCAGGCCTGGGCCGCCGGCGGCTGGGTGGCCTTCCGCTCGGGGCTGATCGGCGATGTCTTCGGCGTGCATGCTGCTTACTACACATCGCAGAAACTGTTCGGGCCAGCCGACCAGGACGGAACGAGGCTGCTCGCACCCGGCCAGAACTCCATCGGCACGCTCGGCCAGATCTACGGGCGCGCGCAATTCGGCGACCAGGAATTTCGCGGCGGCTACCAACTGGTCGACACGCCGCTGATCAATCCGCAGGACAATCGCATGGTGCCCAACACGTTCGGCGGCATCACACTGGATTCGCTGCCCGACAAGGATCGCAGCTACGACTATGCGCTGGGTTATCTCTGGACCGTCAAGCAGCGGGATTCGAACGACTTCATCCCGATGTCGGACGCCCTGGCGGGGGACGCCATCAACCACGGCGCGGCCTTCGGCATGGTGAAGTGGCGGCCCGCCCCGGGGCTGTCGACCGTGTTCATGGACTATCATATCCAGGACTACGTCAATTCAGGCTTCGTGCAGGCCGAGTACGATTTCAGGCAGCCGAAGAGCGTCCCGAACTGGATCGTCGGTGCCAATATCATCACCCAGCAAAGCGTCGGGGCAAACCTGCTGACGGGCGATGCCTTCACGACGTACCAGGCCTCGGCCAAGGTGCAGATGGTCTATGCCGGCTGGACGTTGTTCGCGGCTGGGTCTTTCACCGGCAATGATTCACAGATCTTCTCGCCGTTTGGCACCAAGCCGAACTACACCGACATGCAGCAGGTCTCGTTCGACAATGCCGGCGAAAAGGCGCTCGGCGGCAGCGTGGCCTATGATTTCGGCTACGCCATGGGGCTTCCCGGCGTATCCGCCGGCGCCTGGTACACGCGCGGCTGGGACGCGATCAATCCGGCGACGCAAATCGCCATCCCCAATCGGAATGAGCTCGACGTCTGGCTTCAGTACCGCCCGACCGAGGGACCGTTGAAAGGCTTCAGGTTGAAGACGCAATACTCAAGCCTCTGGCAGCAGGGCAATGTCCGCGATCCCCAGACCGAGTTTCGCTTCATCGTCGATTACACCGTGCTGTTCCGGCCTCCGATGAATTGACCGAGCCGCTGTGATCCCGGCCCCTGGCGGAACCGCAGCGCCACTGGAGACGCATCCGGGAGGGATCATTTTGCGCCGCGGCGAGTTCTGTACGGATTGTCCGGGTTGGAGCCGCCATGACCATCAATTTCGACACGCTGAAGGCGTCGCTCGTCCTCTATGGGCTGAACGCCATCTACGCGATCCTGCTGCTGGCGATCGGCTGGTATCTGTCCGGCGCAATGCAGCGTTTCGTCACACGCGTGCTGAACGTCGGGCACCGGATCGACCCGCTCGTGACCTTGTTCGTGTCCAGCGTCACGCGTTACGGCGTGCTGGCCGTGGTTGGCATCGCCGTGCTTCAGTTGTTCGGCATCCAGACCGCGAGCCTCGTCGCCGTGCTGGGCGCGACATCACTCGCGATTGGTCTGGCGTTACAGGGCACGTTGTCCAATCTCGCCGCCGGCGTGATGCTGCTGCTGTTCCGGCCCTTCCACATCGGTGACGACGTCGAGGTCGGCGGCAAGGCGGGGAAGGTCAGATCGCTGTCGCTGTTCATGACCGAGCTCGTCGCGGCCGACAACACGCAGATCCTGTTGCCGAACGGGCAGGTGTGGGGCGCAGCGATCATCAATCGCAGTGCCTATCCGGGCACGGGCGAGGTCAAGGTGACTTTTCCGGTCAGGGCCGGATCGGCCAACGCGCTGGCTGACCAGATCCTGACGGAGTTGCGTGAAGATCCTCGCGTCGACGAGCGGGCCGCGCCGTCGGTCAATGTGTCCAAGGTGATCGCCGCCGATCCCGCAGCGCCCGTCGTGGAATTGACGGTGAGCGCAAAGGTGAAACCGTCCGACGCCGATGCGGTCAAGCAGCGCGTGCTCGACCGCGCGAGCGCGTTGCTGGCGGCGGCGTAGGGCGACAGGAGCTCAGCCCTGGGATAGCGCCCCGCCGATCGCCGCGGAGAGCCCCGCGGGATTGTCCACGGCGATCCCGTGTCCGGCCTTCGGGGCCACGGCAACCTTGATGCCCTGTTGCGGCAACAGTCTTGCGTCGGGGCTGTTCGCCAGAGACAGCTCGCCGAAGATCATGGTTCTCGGCATCGGTAATCCAAGAAGCAGCCCGGGCTCAGCCCCGCGGCGAGCGCGGAGTCCTGCGCTTTACCGCATGCCGGCGCGGCGAGCGCGTCACGCGCGGGCGGAGGCGGCTGGGGGCTTCGCGGCGGGGCTTTGTCGCCGCCTGCGGGCCGCGGGCGAGGTCCATCAGCATGCGCAGCGCCTCGACCACGGAGCGTTGCCGGACCGCGGTGCGACCGATCGCACCAAAGCGATGCTCGCGATGGACGATGCGGCCGTCGCGCGCGGCGACGGCGAAGTGCACGAGACCGACCGGCTTGCCGGGCGTGGCGCCGCCGGGGCCGGCGATGCCGGTGATGGCAACCGCAAGGTCGACGCCGGCACGCTCCAGCGCGCCGACCGCCATTGCGGTTGCGGTCTCCTTGCTGACAGCGCCGAAGTTCGTGAGCGTGCCCGCTTCGACGCCGAGCATCGCGCGCTTGGCGTCATTGGAATAAGTGACGAAGCCGCGATCGATGACGTCAGACGAGCCGGGGATGTCGGTCAGCGCGCCGGCGACGAGCCCGCCGGTGCAGGACTCGGCGGTCGCGATCGTCAGCTTGCGCATCCGGCACAAATCGAGCAGCGAGCGGGAGAGGGCGCGTGCGTCGCTGCCGCCCATGATCTAGACGCTCCAGGTCTTTTCGTTAAACGGAAGACGGATGGTGGCGCTCGCGGTGGCCGCGATGCCTTCCTCGCGGCCGGTGAAGCCGAGCCGCTCGCTGGTCGTCGCCTTCACGGCGACGCGGGAGATGTCGACGCCGGAAATCTCGGCGATGCGCGCGCGCATGACATCGCGCAGCGGGCCGATCTTGGGCCGCTCGCAGATCATCGTCACCTCGAGGTTGGCGACGCGGCCGCCGCGCTGGGTGACGCGCTCGATGGCGTATTTCAGGAACTGGTCGGAGGAGGCGCCCTTCCATTTCGCATCGCTCGGCGGAAAGTGCGAGCCGATGTCCCCGTCGGCCAGTGCGCCGAGGATGGCGTCCACCAGCGCATGCAGGCCGACGTCGCCGTCGGAATGGGCCAGAAAACCCTTCGTGTGCGGCACCCGCACGCCGCAGATCATGAGATGGTCGCCTTCGCCGAAGGCGTGCACGTCGTAGCCGGTGCCGGTCCTGATGTCGCCGAGCAGGCTGGCCAGTCGCGCTTCCTCGCGCACGAAATCCTCGGGAGTGGTGAGCTTCATATTGGCAACATCGCCTTCAAAGGTTGCAACCGTCAATCCCGCCCATTCGGCAATCGCGGCATCGTCGGTGAAATCGCTGCGCCCGTCCTTCGCCGCGCGACGATGCGCCTCGAGGATGACGTCGAAACGAAAGGATTGCGGCGTCTGCGCGATTCGCAAGGCTGCCCGGTCCGGCGTGTCCTCGACATTGCCGCTCTCGCTGGTGACCTTGATCGTATCGGTAACGGGAACGACGGGGATCGCAGCGCCCGTGCGGCTGGCCGCCTCGATCGCGCGCGAGATCACGCCTTCCGAGACGAAGGGGCGCGCGGCGTCGTGGATCAGGACGATGTCGGGCTCGTGCTTTGCGAGTGCTTCAAGACCTGCGAGCACGGAGGCCTGCCGCGTCGCGCCGCCATTCGTCGGCGGCTCATGGCTGAGCCCTGCGACCGCTGCTGTGAACATGGCGCTGTCGTCGGGGTTCACCACCGGTTGCACGGCAAACACGTCGGGGTGAAGGCTGAAGGCTTCCATGGCGCGGTAGATCACGGGCACGCCGCCGATCTCGCGATATTGCTTGGGACCACCGGCGCCAGCCCGCAGGCCGCGTCCGGCCGCGACGAGGACGACTGCGGTGCGCTGTGATTTCGCCATAGGAGTCAAATACTCGGTTGGTGATGAAGAGAGTCGGGGGAGTGGGGTGATTGCCGCATGCCTCTAGCACGGCAGGCCCGCAAAAAAAGGGGTTTCCCTGGATTGTGGGAAACAGCATTTTGCTGCACTGCACTTGAAAGATTTGCAGAACTGTCTAAACTGTAGGCATGACGCTTGACTGCACAAGAATTGTGCGCAAGATAGGTCATGGCAGGCGCGATGAGGCCCTGCCTACGCAACGAGACCCCTGTGACCGGCTCGGCAGTATCAGGCTCTAAGCCGTTGAAAATAGGCGATATCGAGGTCGCCACCCCGGTCTTCCTGGCGCCGATGTCAGGGGTGACCGACTCGCCCGTCCGCCGGCTTGCCGCCGAGCTCGGCGCCGGTCTCGTCGTGTCTGAAATGACCGCCAGCGATGAGCTCGCGAATGGCCACAAGATGTCACGGTTGCGCTGCGAAGCGACCGGCATCGGGCCTCATGTGGTCCAGCTCGCCGGCTGCGAGACGCACTGGATGGCCGAAGGGGCCCGGATCGCCGAAGCCGAAGGCGCCGACGTCATCGACATCAACATGGGCTGTCCGGCCCGCCACGTCACCGGCGGCCAGTCCGGCTCGGCCTTGATGCGCGACCTCGACCATGCCGTCAGCCTGATCGACGCGACGATCGCGGCGGTGAAGGTGCCGGTGACGCTGAAGATGCGGCTCGGCTGGGACGACCGCACCCGCAACGCGCCGGAATTGGCGCGGCGTGCGGAAGCCGCCGGCATCAAGCTCGTCACCGTGCACGGCCGCACCCGCTGCCAGTTCTACAAGGGCGAAGCCGATTGGGACGCGATCCGCGCGGTCCGCGACGCGATCTCCATTCCGCTCGTCGTCAATGGCGACATCACCACTTACGAGAAGGCGCTCGCGGCGCTCGAAGCTTCCGGCGCCGACGCCGTGATGATCGGCCGCGGCGCGCAGGGGCAGCCCTGGCTGCCCGGCGAGATCGGCCGCCGCCTGAGGGGCGGGGCGGTCGAAGCCGCGCCGTCGCTCGAGACGCAGCTGCATTATGTCCGCACGCTCTATGAGGGCGTCTGCGCGCTCTACGGCCTGCGCATCGGCCTCAGGCACGCGCGAAAACATCTCGGCTGGGCACTCGACGTCGCGGCCGATGTGAGCCGCGCGCCGGCCGAGAAGCTGAAATCCTGGCGCCAGAAGATCCTCACGTCCGAGGATCCGCGTCTCGTGCACCAGTCACTGCAAGATGCCTTCGACGACTTCGCATGGAGCGCTGCTGCATGAGCTCAGTTGCTGACCATCGCCGGCCGCTTCCGTCCGAGAGCGACGCAATCCTGGATGCGCTGCCCAATCCCGTGCTCATGATCGGGCCGGACGGCAAGATCGTCGCCGCCAACATCGCGACCGAAGCCTTCTTCGACATCTCGACCCAGTTCCTGAAGCGGCAGTCGCTGAAGGAACTGGTGCCGTTCGGCAGCCCCTTGCTGGCGCTGATCGACCAGGTGCGTTCGTCGAACTCGCCGGTGAACGAATACAAGGTCGATCTGGGCACGCCGCGCATGGGCGGCGACCGCCAGGTCGATCTGCATGTCGCCCCGCTGACGGAACGGCCCGGCCATATCGTGGTGATGCTCCAGGAGCGCTCCATCGCCGACAAGATGGACCGCCAGCTCACCCATCGCAGCGCCGCGCGCTCGGTGATCGCGTTGGCCGCGATGCTGGCGCATGAGATCAAGAATCCGCTCTCCGGCATCCGCGGCGCGGCGCAGCTGCTGGAGCAGCAGGCCTCGTCCGAGGACCGCATGCTGACGCGGCTGATCTGCGACGAGGCCGACCGCATCGTGACGCTGGTCGACCGCATGGAAGTGTTCGGCGACGAGCGCCCCGTGGTGCGCGGTCCCGTCAACATCCATTCCGTGCTCGATCACGTGAAGCGACTGGCGCAGTCGGGCTTTGCCCGCAACATCCGCTTCATCGAGGATTACGATCCCTCGCTGCCGCCGGTGCTGGCGAACCAGGATCAGCTGATCCAGGTGTTCCTCAACCTCGTGAAGAACGCCGCCGAAGCCTTGATCGACGTTCCCGACGCCGAGATCCAGCTCACCACCGCGTTCCGTCCCGGCGTGCGCCTGTCAGTCCCCGGTCAAAAATCCCGTGTATCCCTGCCGCTCGAATTCTGCGTGAAGGACAACGGACCAGGCGTGCCGGACGATCTTCTGCCCAACCTGTTCGATCCGTTCGTGACCACCAAGCAGACCGGCTCGGGTCTTGGCCTGGCGCTGGTCGCAAAGATCATCGGGGATCACGGGGGCATCATCGAATGCGAGTCTCAGCCGCGCAAGACCACCTTCCGCGTGCTGATGCCGATGTATTCCACATCGGTGAAACATGCCGATCAAAGCAGCCGCGACGGCTCTGCCGGGAAGTCGTCGTCTGCGTCACAGGGGGCGAAATGAGGATTAACGATGCCCGCAGGTAGCATTCTCGTTGCTGATGACGACACCGCCATCCGCACGGTTCTCAATCAGGCACTATCCCGCGCCGGCTATGAGGTCAGGCTTACCGGCAATGCCGCAACGCTGTGGCGCTGGGTCAGCCAGGGGGAGGGCGATCTCGTCATCACCGACGTGGTGATGCCCGACGAGAACGCCTTCGACCTGCTGCCGCGGATCAAGAAGATGCGGCCGAATCTACCCGTCATCGTCATGAGCGCGCAGAACACGTTCATGACCGCGATCCGCGCCTCCGAACGCGGGGCGTACGAATATCTGCCAAAGCCCTTCGACCTGAAGGAGCTGATCGCCATCGTCGGCCGTGCACTGGCCGAGCCGAAGGAACGGGTCTCGACGCCGGACGAGGACGCCGAGATGGAGGCGATCCCGCTGGTCGGCCGTTCGCCGGCGATGCAGGAAATCTACCGCGTGCTGGCGCGCCTGATGCAGACCGACCTCACCGTGATGATCACGGGCGAGTCCGGCACCGGCAAGGAACTGGTGGCGCGCGCGCTGCACGATTACGGCAAGCGCCGCAACGGCCCGTTCGTCGCGGTCAACATGGCGGCGATCCCGCGTGACCTCATCGAGTCCGAACTGTTCGGCCATGAGCGCGGCGCCTTCACCGGCGCCAACACCCGCGCCTCGGGTCGGTTCGAGCAGGCCGAGGGCGGTACGCTGTTCCTCGACGAGATCGGCGACATGCCGATGGAGGCGCAGACCCGCCTGCTGCGCGTGCTTCAGCAGGGCGAATACACCACCGTCGGCGGCCGCACCCCGATCAAGACCGACGTGCGGATCGTCGCGGCGTCCAACAAGGACCTGCGCGTCCTGATCCAGCAGGGCCTGTTCCGCGAAGATTTGTTCTTCCGCCTCAACGTCGTGCCGCTGCGGCTGCCCCCCTTGCGCGAGCGCATCGAAGACCTGCCGGACCTCGTGCGGCACTTCTTCACGCTGGCCGAGAAGGACGGCCTGCCGCCGAAGAAGCTCGATGCGCTGGCGCTGGAGCGGATGAAGCAGCACCGCTGGCCCGGCAACGTGCGCGAGCTCGAGAACCTCGCGCGGCGCCTCGCGGCGCTCTATCCGCAGGACGTGATCACGGGCTCCGTCATCGACGGCGAGCTCGCGCCGCCCACGGTCAGCCCGGGAACCGCTGTCCCGCAGGGCGTCGACAATCTCGGCGGCGCCGTGGAGGCGTATCTGTCCTCGCACTTCCAGGGCTTCCCGAACGGCGTGCCGCCGCCGGGCCTCTATCACCGCATCCTCAAGGAGATCGAGGTGCCGCTGCTCACGGCCGCGCTCGCCGCCACCCGCGGCAACCAGATCCGCGCCGCCGACCTGCTCGGCCTCAACCGCAACACGTTGCGGAAGAAGATCCGGGACCTCGATATCCAGGTGTATCGGAGCGGGGGCTAGTCTTCCGGAACGGACGGTGGCTCAGCTCCCCCTCTACCAAAGCGGAGCTGAGCCTGTCCGGATCGCGCTGGCCGTTGTGGCTGGCGCGGTGAGCAAAAGTCCGAATCAGGCCGAAACGTTCCGCTGGAACGTATGAATTGGTCATTCGACCGCAGGGCGCGACGTCGCGCTCATCTGACCAGCCGCACCGAGGCCGGCAGGCTGGCGACGTTCGCCCCGGGCTCCTGTACCCCGAGGCCATTGACCAAGAGGTCGGCGGCTACGATCAGCAGCAGCACGGCCGACACCATCATCGCGAGAAAGAACCTGTCCATGTCGGTCAAGCCGCAGGGGCGGGAATCCGTTCCCGCAAGCGTGGTCTGCCAGAACAGCGGCCTGTGGATGCGCCGGTCCGTCGCGGCCGAGACGCCGCGGAATTGTCGCAATTCGGCAACAATGTGGTACGAATACATCAGTATCCGCCCGCCGCGGACCCCGTTTTCAGCACCATTGCCGGAATGACCAGCGCAGACACCTCGGCCGCACACTTCGACACGGCCCCAGCGGAAGAGCCCCGGCGTTGGTCGGTGCGGCGCTGGCTGGCGCCCCTTGCCGTGGCGATGGCATTGCTGTCGGCCCTCCTGACCTTCCTGGTCCTGACCGGTCTCACGAGGATCGAGCCGACGCCGGAGGTGGTCCGGTCGTTTTATCTGATCAATGCGGCCACGATCCTGCTGCTGGTCGGCATCATCGTCCGCGAGCTCTGGCAGCTGATCCTGGCGCGTCGGCGGGGCCGGGCGGCGGCGCGCCTCCATGTCCAGATCGTCAGCCTGTTCTCGATCGTGGCGGTGCTGCCCGCGGTGCTGGTTGCCGTCGTCGCCAACGTCACCATCGAGCGCGGCCTCGACCGGCTGTTCTCCGGCCCGACCAAGGAGGTGATCCAGAATTCGCTGACGATCGCACGCGCCTACATGCAGGACCACGCGCAGCTGATCCGCGGCGACATTCTCGGCATGGCCAACGACATCGCTCACGCCCGGCCGCTCTACGACCAGGACCGCCGCTCGTTCCGCGAGCTGCTGACCGCCAGCGCCGGCTCCCGCAACCTGCCGGGCGCGATGATCATCGACAAGAACACCAATATCCTGGAATCGGCCGACACCGGCATGCGGCTAGCCTATTCGCCGCCGGCGCCGGACTTCCTCAGCAACGTCAACGAGAACGAGCCCGAGATCGCGGTGCTGCCGGATGCGAGCTTCGTTGCCGCGGTGATCCGCCTGCGCGCCTTCAGCGACACCTTCCTCTATGTCGCGCGCCCTCTTGATCCGAATGTTGTTCAACAGCTCAAGCAGACCGAGGTCAGCGTCGCCGAATACGCCCAGATCGAGTCGCGCCGGCTCGGCATCCAGGTCGCCTTTGCGCTGATGTTCGCGGTGATCGCACTGACCATCCTGATGGCCTCGGTGCTGATCGGCCTCAACTTCGCCAACTCGCTGGTGGCGCCGATCCGGCGGCTCATGAACGCGGCTCACACGGTCTCGACCGGCGACCTCCATGTGAAGGTGCCGGTGCACCAGTCGGAAGGCGACCTCGCCCAGCTCGGTGAGACCTTCAACAAGATGACGCAGGAATTGCGCAGCCAGCGCGACGAGCTCGTCAACGCCAGCGATCTCATCGACAGCCGCCGCCGCTTCATCGAGGCCGTGCTGTCCTCGGCGAGCGCCGGCATCATCGGCGTCGACACATCGGGCAGCGTCGGCATCCTGAACCGCTCCGCCGAAAAGCTGATCGGACACTCCGAAGCAGAGACGCTCGGCCACCCGCTCTCCGACGTGTTGCCCGAGCTCGAAGAGATGATGAAGACGGCGCGGGAAGGGACCCAGCGCCTGGTGCAGGGACAGATCACGATCACGCGCGACGGACAGGAACGCAATCTGTCGGTCCGCGTCAGCGCCGAGAAGAACCAGCCGCACGACAGCTACATCATCACGCTCGACGACATCACCGAACTGGTCTCGGCGCAGCGCACCTCGGCCTGGGGTGACGTCGCGCGCCGTATCGCCCACGAGATCAAGAATCCGCTGACGCCGATCCAGCTCTCGGCCGAGCGCATCCGCCGCAAGTTCGGCAAGGGCATCACCGAGACCAAGGACAAGCAGATCTTCGAGCAGTGCACCGACACCATCGTGCGCCAGGTCGACGATATCAGGCGCATGGTCGACGAGTTCTCGCGTTTCGCGCGGATGCCGAAGCCGGTGATGGAGGGCGAGGACGTCGCCGACACGGTTCGCCAGGCGGTGTTCCTGATGAAGGTCGCCCATCCCGAGATCGATATCGACGCCGAGTTCAGGGAGGATCCGTTGCGGGCCCAGTTCGACCGGCGGCTGATCTCGCAGGCAGTCACCAACATCGTCAAGAACGCGACCGAGGCGATCGAGCAGGTCCCGCCGGAGGAACTCGGCAAGGATTACGGCAAGGGCCGCATCGACGTCGTGGTCTCGCGCGAGGGCGAGGACGTGCTGATCGACGTGGTCGACAACGGCATCGGTCTGCCGAAGGTCGCGCGCTCGCGGCTGCTCGAGCCTTATGTGACAACGCGAGCGAAGGGCACCGGTCTTGGCCTGGCGATCGTCGGCCGCGTGCTCGAAGACCATGGCGGGCGCATCGAACTGAAAGACGCTTCCGACTTCCGCGAGGGCCAGCGCGGCGCGTGGATGCGGATGCGCTTTGCGCTCTCCGGCGCCCCCCCGAAGAGCGAGGGGACAGAGCAGGCACCGTCGGTCGCAAGCGCGGTCACGGACATCGCCAAGACTCCCGGAACAAAACAGCCGGCCGCCGAAACCAAAGAGCCGGCTGAAATGACCAATGATTCAACGAAAATCGAAGCCTCAACGGGCAACTGACAAGACAGGCGCGACCCATGGCAAGTGAAATTCTGATTGTCGATGATGAGGCCGATATTCGGGATCTCGTTGCGGGCATTCTCGAAGACGAGGGCTTCGTGACCCGAACCGCACGCGACAGCGATACGGCGCTCGCCGAGATCGCCAATCGCAGGCCGCATCTGGTGTTTCTCGACATATGGCTCCAGGGCTCCAAGCTCGACGGCTTGCAGCTGCTGGAGCAGGTCAAGAAGGACAATGCCGATCTGCCGGTCGTGATGATCTCCGGCCACGGCAACATCGAGACCGCGGTCGCCGCGATCAAGCGCGGCGCCTACGACTTCATCGAGAAGCCGTTCAAGGCCGACCGGCTGATCCTGGTCGCGACCAGAGCGCTGGAGAACTCGCGGCTCAAGCGCGAGGTCAAGGAGCTGAAGCAGCTCGCGCCGAGCGCAAGCTCGCTCGTCGGCCGCTCGCCGAGCATGAACCAGCTGCGCCAGACCATCGAGCGCGCGGCCAAGGCCAACAGCCGCATCCTGATCGTCGGCCCAGCCGGCGCCGGCAAGGAGCTGACCGCGCGCACCCTGCATACTGCCTCGGGCCGCGCCGACGGTCCCTTCGTCGTCATCAACGCAGCCGCGATCACGCCCGAGCGGATGGAGCACGAGCTGTTCGGCGTCGAGCAATCCAATGGCGAGCAGCCGCGCAAGCCTGGCGCGCTCGAGGAAGCCCATGGCGGCACGCTGTTCATTGACGAGATCGCGGACATGCCGCGCGAGACCCAGAACAAGATTTTGCGCGTGCTGGTCGAGCAGTCGTTTCAGCGCGTCGGCGGCACCGCCAAGGTGCAGGTCGACGTCCGGATCATCTCCTCCACAGCGCGCAATCTCGAAGAGGAGATTGCGGCCGGTCATTTCCGCGAGGATCTTTATCATCGGCTCTCGGTGGTGCCGATCCGCGTGCCCGCGCTTTCGGAGCGCCGCGAGGACATTCCGGAATTGATCGACTATTTCATGGAGCAGATTTCGGCCGGCAGTGGCCTGCCCAGGCGGCAGATCGGGCAGGATGCGATGGCGGTGCTGCAATCGCATGTCTGGCCCGGCAATGTGCGCCAGCTCCGCAATAACGTTGAGAGAGTCATGATTCTGGCCGCGGGTGGACCAGAGGTAATCATCACCGCCGACATGCTGCCGCAGGATGTCGGCTCGATGGTGCCGGCGATGCCGACCAGCAACAATGGCGAGCACATCATGGGCCTGCCGCTGCGCGAAGCCCGCGAAGTGTTCGAGCGCGACTATTTGATTGCACAGATCAGCCGTTTTTCAGGAAATATTTCTCGCACGGCCGAGTTTGTTGGCATGGAACGTTCGGCGCTGCATCGGAAGCTGAAGGCGCTCGGTGTTGGCTAACGGCGCGACACCGCAGCCGCACGTCAGGGATAAGCGAGGAAAATCATCGATTTCCGTAGTTTTTCGGGGCAATCGGGCGGGTGCTGCCGCGTGAAGCGGCTTGCCTAATAACCCGTCCTGTCCTCTAATCGAACCGCTGTTCCTCCGAGGGGGATCTCATGAGGAGCGGCAACCGGAAGAGACCCCGCATTCTCAAAAGCGGGGCGCACCCGGCGCAATAAAAAGAAACTCAAAGCGAGAAAAAAACAATGGCGGCAGACCGCGCACAAAACCTACAGGACACCTTCCTCAATCACGTTCGCAAAACCAAGACGCCACTGACGATCTTTCTGGTCAACGGAGTGAAGCTCCAGGGCATCGTGACCTGGTTCGACAATTTCTGTTTGCTGCTTCGGCGCGACGGTCACTCGCAGCTCGTCTACAAGCATGCGATCTCGACCATCATGCCGGGCGCTCCCATCCAGTTGTTCGAAGGCGGCGAGGACCAGCCGGCTTGAGAGTGATTTGATTGGAACCCCGGAATTTCGACGGGGAGGCCGACCGTCCGCGGTCGGCAGGGGCGAAGCAGACGGGGCGGGTGCTTGTCATCGGCCCCTACTTGCGACTGCGTGCGGGAAGTGCCGACGCGCAATCGGAAAGTCATGCCTCGTCTAACCAGATCCTGCGCGACGCCGAGGCCCGGCTCGATGAAGCCGCGGGCCTCGCGCGCGCGATCGATCTCGTCATTGCGGACGCCATCATTGCGCCGATCAGCCAGATCCGGCCCGCCACTTACATCGGCAAGGGCAAGGTCGAGGAGATCGCCGCGCTGGCCAAAAGCCTCGATGTCGAGCTCGTGGTGATGGATTGCGCGCTGGCGCCGATCCAGCAGCGCAATCTCGAGAAGGAGTTGCACGCCAAGGTGCTCGATCGCACCGGGCTCATTCTGGAAATCTTCGGCCGCCGCGCCAAGACCAAGGAGGGCTCGCTCCAGGTCGAGCTTGCCCATCTCAACTACCAGCGCTCGCGCCTCGTCCGCTCCTGGACCCATCTCGAACGCCAGCGCGGCGGTTTCGGCTTCATGGGCGGCCCCGGCGAGACCCAGATCGAAGCCGACCGCCGCCTGATCCAGGAGCGCATCTCGAAACTCGAGGGCGAACTGAAGAAGGTGCAGGCGACGCGGCGGCTGCACCGCGCGGGACGGCAGCGCGTGCCGTATCGCGTCGTCGCGCTGGTCGGCTACACCAATGCCGGCAAGTCGACGCTGTTCAACCGCCTGACCCGCGCCGACGTTCAGGCCGCCGACATGCTGTTCGCAACGCTCGATCCGACCCTGCGCGCGCTCACGCTGCCGCATGGCGGCAAGGCGATGCTGTCCGACACCGTCGGCTTCATCTCGAACCTGCCGACCCAGCTCGTCGCAGCCTTCCGCGCGACACTGGAAGAGGTACTGGAGGCCGACGTCATCCTGCATGTGCGCGACATCTCGCACGAGGATGCCGAGGCCCAGCAGAGCGATGTCGACGCCGTGCTGCGCCAGCTCGGCATCAATCCCGACGACAGCGGCCGCATCATCGAGGTCTGGAACAAGATCGACCGTTACGAACCGGATAAGCGCGAAGAGCTTTTGAACATCGCCGCGCGCAGGCCGGAAGATCATCCGGCGATGCTGGTCTCGGCCGTGTCGGGCGAAGGCATCGACGCGCTGCTTGACGCGATCGAGCAGCGGCTCGCCGCCAAACGTACCACGCTCGATCTCTCCATCGACGCCGCAGATGGTGCCGGCATCTCGTGGCTGCACCGCAATTCCGAGGTGCTGGCAAAAGAGCTGCACGACGGCCGCTTCGACATGACCGTGCGCGTGGACGAGACCAAGCGAGATATCGTGGTGTCGCGGTTCGATGCGGTGCCGCGCGTGGCTTGATCCCAAGGGCGCGGTGCGCTCGACGAGTTCGAGTGCGATATCCGGCGTTGAGACGCGTAACACTAGAATGGAATGGTCAGGCCCGGATTTTTCGCTTGCGCCTTGGTATAGGCGACGCCGTGGACCTTGATCCCACGATCGTCCAGCAACGAGATGATGCCGCCTTGGTTCGATAATTCCATCGGCTTCTGCACGACGACGGCGAGCGTGCCCCCAGCCAAGATCTTCCCTGACAGAACCATTTTGTTCTTCTGCTTGTCGGCCAGCGTCCAGCCGGTGAGATCGATGTCGCGATCAGCCGTATTGAGCAGCGTGACGACTTCGCGCTCGGGCGTCTTCACGGCGTTGACGAGTGCCGCAATGATGCGCACGAGTCCGTCAGGCATTTCCTCGGTCGGGGGAGCCGTCGGATCGGGCGGCTTTGTCGGCGTGCCTCCGCCGAGATCGATCGGATTGCCGGTCCTGTCGTCAGTGTGCCAGGCCTGCGTCTGGAATTTGAGGAAGACCGCCGTCCATAGCTTCTGATCCGGGAATTCGAACACGAGCCCACCGTCTTGCCACGGCCCGTTATCGCCAGAGAACCTTCCGATTGGATTTCCCTGATTCATGTGGATGTCGTGAATGCCGCGTCCCGGCCTGAAGCCGAAATAATTATCCGCCTTCGTCTCCGGCCCCCACGTCTCACCGAACGCGTACACCATCGCGCTTTCGTTTGAGAGCGCGCGCTGGACGAACTGGTCGAGCTTCTCGTTGAGGTCATTGTCCGGTCCGGGCACGGTCAGCGGCAGCGGGACCATCTCCCGCGGCTGCATCAGATTGCCGCGAATGAAGTCCAGCGCCATGCTGCCCGGTTTCGGCTGCTGCGGGTGCAGGCCCTCCGGCAGGGCTGCGAGTTGATCGGTGATCGGATGGACAAAGCGCGATCGCACCAGGAACTCGACTTCGCTTCCGTCGGCTGATTGCACATTGACGGCGATGCGGAAATCCGCGTTGTCGGCCACGACATGGACTTGATAGTGAGGCGACTGGCCGGTGCCGAAACGCATCGCGATCGGGCGTCCCTTGAGGACCGAATAATGCTTTAACGGCATCGCACTTCACCTGACGCGGGATTTCGGCTGCACGGGCTCCGTTGCTCAACTTTAGACTGCCGGTCGTGACGATTTCATGGCTGGACTACGACCCGCCATGACCGGCTCGCTGCATTCGGAAAAGGTGCTGACCTTATCCGAGAATACCGAAGGCTAGCGGCGGGCCTGCCCGCGAGTCCCTGATTCCGGTTTCCCCTCACTCTTCGCTGCATTCCACAGCGCATCCATCTCCTCAAGCGACGCTTGCTCAAGCGTGCGTCCCTGCGCCTCGAGCGCCCGTTCGATGAAGGCAAAGCGCCGTTCGAACTTCGCATTCGTCGCGCTCAGTGCGGATTCCGGATCGGCGTCGACATGGCGGGCGAGGTTGACGAGCGCGAACATCAGATCACCGGTTTCCTCCGCGATCTCCTGCTTGTCGTTGCGATCCAGTGCGGCCTCGATCTCGTCGGCTTCCTCGCGGATCTTTTGCAGCACCGCGCGCGGGTCGTTCCAGTCGAAGCCGACCGTGGAAGCCTTGCGCTGCAGCGCCATGGCGCGGGTCAACGCCGGCTGGCCGGCCTTCACGCCCGCGAGCAGCGATTTGTGCGGCGGCGTCTCTTCCGGTGGCCGACGCGCGGCGCGTTCGGCTTTCTCCTCGGCCTTGATGCGGTCCCAGACCTCCTTGACGTGAGAGGAGGCGAGATTGCCGTCCTTGTCGGCGAAGACATGGGGATGGCGCCGGATCATCTTCCGCGTGATGGCCTCGACAACGTCGCCGAACGCAAAGGCGTTTTGCTCAGAGGCCATCTGGGCGTGGAACACGACCTGGAGCAGGAGGTCGCCGAGCTCCTCGCGCAGATCGTCGAGATCGCCGCGGCTGATGGCCTCGACCACCTCATAGGCCTCCTCGATCGTGTAGGGCGCGATCGTCGCAAAATCCTGCTCGAGGTCCCAGGGGCAGCCGGTCACCGGCGTGCGCAGCGCCGCCATGATCTCGATCAGGCGGGAAATGTCGCGGGAAGGGGTCATTGCGGGGCAGTCTCCTGGGTCCCAAGCCTTATGCCAAAAGCGGCCCGCCGTTCCCAGCGGGACGCGTTGGATCGCGCCGATTTCCACTGATTGGCGGGCTCGTTCCACAGTGCTAAAGCGCGGGCCATGAGCGACACATTTTCATCAGAAACTGCCCTGGTGCTGTTTTCCGGCGGCCAGGATTCCACCACCTGCCTTGCCTGGGCGCTGAGCCGCTTCGCGCGCGTGGAGACGCTGGGCTTCGATTACGGCCAGCGCCACGCCATCGAGCTGGCCTGCCGCGACCGGCTGTTCGACGGCCTCAAGGGCCTGCGCGCGGATTGGGCCGCAAAGCTCGGCGAGAGTCACACGCTGTCAATCCCCACGCTCGCGGCCGTGTCCGAGACGGCGCTGACGCGCGATGTCGCGATCGCGATGGGAGCCGACGGCCTGCCGAACACCTTCGTGCCCGGCCGCAATCTGGTGTTCCTGACCTTCGCCGCGGCGCTGGCCTACCGGCGCGGCATCACCCACATCGTCGGCGGCATGTGCGAGACCGACTATTCCGGCTATCCCGATTGCCGCGACGACACCATCCGCGCCATGCAGGCCGCGCTCTCGCTCGGCATGGCGAGGCAATTCGAGCTGCACACGCCGTTGATGTGGATCGACAAGGCGGCGACGTGGAAGCTCGCGCATGACCTCGGCGGCGAGGGGCTCGTCGATCTCATCCGCGAGCAGTCGCACACCTGCTATCTCGGCGAACGCGGCGCGCAGCATGATTGGGGATATGGCTGCGGGGAGTGCCCGGCGTGCAGTTTGCGGGCGAAGGGATGGCACGAGTTTGCGACGGGCAGGTAGTGCCTCTCGCTCCGCCGTCATTGCGAGGAGCTCTTGCGACGAAGCAATCCAGACTGCCGCCGCGGAAAGATTCTGGATTGCTTCGCTACGCTCGCAATGACGAGCATGTGGCGCGAAGCTAGCCAAAATCCTCCGGCCGCAGCTCGATCGGCTTGCCGTGCGGCGTTCGGTCCGCCGCGTGGTCCCACGCGTCGCGGTAGCGGTGCAGCGTCTCCATCGATGCGACGCCTTTGCGCGCGACCAGTCCTTCCAGCGTGGCGAGCCAATGCATGTAGTAAGTCTCACCCGTGTCGGGATCGCCGGCGGCTTGCGCACGCTTGATCTCGTCGGCCAAGGCTGCGGCCCATTCCGGCCAGGTGAACACGCCGCGGTCATGCAGCGTCAGGGCCATCGCGAAGGCATGCGCCTCCCAGGGCGCGCGGAACACCGGGCCGTCGTCATCGCGCGGAATGCTCGGAATGGCCGCCGTCGCGGCCGCCGCAGCGCTAGCAGTCATCACGCCGGATCCAGATAGGGCTCGAACGCGTCGATCGACACCTTCAGCGTCGGATCACCATCCTCGCCCCAGAGATCGCGGCCGTCGAACACGACGGTGTAGAGCCATTGCGGATTCTCGCCGAGCTCCATCGCGGCCGAATCCGGAAACACGTGGCAGCCGTGATTCAGCTCGACCACGCCGACATGGCCGCGCACATAGTGCGGCAACCGCGTGTGCGTGGCCGGATGGATGTTCTTCGCACGGACGCGATCGCCGATCTTGAACCTGGCCGGTGCCGGGGCGGGGCGGGCGAACTTGCCGCGCACCATCACGCGCTCGACGTTGGCCAGATCAAACGTGCCGTGCTTGAGCGCCTTTCCAGGCTGCATCGCGTGACCGGCGGCGACCTCATCGCGGGTGAGGTAGCCCTTCTCGACCAGCATCTCCTCGAGCCCGAGAAACCATTTCTTGTAGTAGGAGCTCGAAAGATAGACGTGCGGCGGCAGCGTCTCGCGATAGAAGCGCGAGGTGTCGATGTTGAAGGCGCCGGCGGCTCCCATCGCGCGCACCATCGCCAGCACGCGGGATTCCCATTCTGCGTGAAACGTCGGCTCGTTCGGCTCGGGCTCGACTTTGCCGAACCCGTCCATGCCACCCATGTCGTGCACGCCGTTCATGACGGCGCTCCGGGCGTTTTGGGGAAGCCGGTGCCGATCATGGAATCGCGCGTGACGAGTTCGGCGAGCTGTTCCTCGCTCCAGCCCTCCGTGCCCACAGGGCGCATCGGCAGCACCAGGAAGCGGGTCTCGGCCGTCGAATCCCAGACACGGATTTCCATGTCCTTCGGCAGCGCGACGTCGAAATCGGCGAGCACGCCGCGCGGGTCCTTCACCGCGCGCGAGCGGTAAGGCGCTGCCTTGTACCAGACCGGCGGCAGCCCCAGCATTTCCCAGGGGTAGCAGGAGCACAGCGTGCACACGACCATGTTGTGCCGCTGCGGCGTGTTCTCGACCACGACGAGATGGTCGCCGACGCGGCTCACATGGCCGAGCGTGCCGATGGCCTTCGAGCCATCCTCCAGCAGCGCCTTTTTGAACGCCGGATCGGTCCAGGCCTTGGCGACGACGCGCGCGCCATTGTGCGGGCCGATCCTGGTCTCATAGGCCTGGATGATGGCGTCGAGCGCGGCCGGCTCGACATAGCCTTTTTCGGTCAGGATCGTCTCGAGCGCGCGCACGCGCAGCTCGGTCTCCGACAACTCGGAATGGTCGTGATCGTGGTGATGATGGTCGTAATCGTGGCTCATGGCGCGAAGATAGGCGCAATGGTCCCTGCCTGTCGAGTATGCGTTGCGGCGCAACCGGGTCCCATATTCGTGAGGCCGGACGTAGGCTATCCTCGCAGCAAAGCGGATAGGGAGACATTCGTGACGGACTTCGTGAAGATCGAGAAGGGCCTCGGACCGGAGGGGCGGATTGCGGTGGTGCGGTTCGATCGCGGCGACGGCATTAACGCGCTGTCGCCGGAGGCGCTGCGCCAGCTCACCGCGGCCGCGCGCAGCTTCGAGGATGATGCCGCAACGTCCGTCGTGGTGCTGACGGGCAGCACCAGCGCCTTCAGCGCGGGCTTCGACCTCAAGGATGCCGAGGGCCGATCGCGCAAGGACATGGATCTCGGCACGCTGCGCCGGCATCTCAAGCTCGGGCCGCGTCTGACCCATGCCTGGCAGGAGATGGAGCAGATCACGATCGCGGCCATCGAGGGTTTTTGCGTCGGCGGCGGCGTCGCGCTGGCCGTGGCGCTCGACTTCCGCGTGATGGGCCGCGATGCGCATCTGCGCGTGCCCGAGATCGGGCTCGGCATGAACATGAGCTGGCAGAGCATCCCGCGCATGCTGCATCTGATCGGGCCGGCCCGCACCAAGCAGGCGGTGATACTGGCCGATCAGCGCATCAGCGCTGATGAGGCCTATGAATGGCGCCTGGTGGAGCAGGTGGTCGATCCCGGCCACGCGTTCGATGCCGCCATGGACCTCGCGCGCAAGGTGGCTGCGCAGCCGCCGCTCTCGGTCGCCATGACGAAGCTGACGGTCAACCGGCTCGCACACGCGCTGGACGATCTCGCCAGCCATATGGACGTCGACCAGTTCGCGCTGGCGAGCTTCAGCGAGGACCACAAGGAGGGCGTCGAGGCGTTCCTGACGCGCCGCAAGCCGCGGTTCCGGGGACGATGAGTCCCGGCGCGGCCGGATGTTGATACCCCCGGCAGACAAATTTTCTTCCGCCGGGAGGGATCGGGAAAACTTCGTCCAACTCCCCGCAAATATCTGAAATTGCAAGCAGGACCCGGAAAGGCGATGGTGCGTGCTGCAGTGCAGCGCGCTTCGTCGGAAACGCGCGACTGCAGTTTCACCCCGTCGCTTGCTGCGACCGGGTTCCCGCAGGCCAGAGGGCACGCGGGCCGGCGAACTATTGTGCATGAAGGCCGCCTCCATGAACGCCCATCAATCGCTCGCGATCGGACAGCCGCTCGAAACGCTTGAAGCGGTTTCACCCGCCGCGCCCAAAGCAGACGCAATGGTCCGTTTCGAAGGCGTCTCGAAGATCTATCCGGCCTATCGCGGCAAGCCCGGTGTCAACGCGCTTCAAGACATCGACTTCGCAATTCAGCGCGGCTCGATCACCGGCGTCATCGGCCGTTCCGGCGCCGGCAAGTCGAGCCTGGTCCGGCTGATCAACGGGCTGGAGAAGCCGACCACGGGCCGCGTGATCGTCGACAACAGCGATATCTCGGCGCTGGCAGGCCGCGAATTGCGGCTGGCGCAGCGCTCGATCGGCATGATCTTCCAGCATTTCAACCTGCTGTCGTCGCGCACGGCGGCCGACAACATTGCGCTGCCGCTGGAGATCGCCGGCTGGGCCAAAGCCGACATCAAGGCCCGCGTCGCCGAGCTGCTGGCGCTGGTCGGCATCGCCGACAAGCACGACCGCTACCCCTCGGAACTCTCGGGCGGCCAGAAGCAGCGCGTCGGCATTGCCCGTGCGTTGGCGACACGCCCGAGCGTGCTGCTGTCGGACGAGGCGACCTCGGCGCTCGATCCGCAGACCACGCGCGCGATCCTCGATCTGCTCGCCAAGATCAACCGCGAGCTCGGGGTGACCATCGTGCTGATCACGCACGAAATGTCCGTGGTGCGTCAGCTGGCCAAGGAAGTCGTGGTGCTCGACGCCGGCCATGTCGTCGAGAGCGGCCATGTCGCCGACATCTTCACCCACCCCGAGCATCCGATCACGCAGTCCTTCCTCGCCGAAGTCATCGGCGACAGCCTGCCGGTGTCGCTGGCGAGCCGGATCGTGGCGGAGCCGTCTGCGGGCGGGCAGGCCGTGATCCGCGTCCAGGTACGCGGGGCAGGGGCCGGCGACACGCTGGTGGCGCGGCTCGCCCGCGAGCTCAGCCTCGACGTCTCGCTGCTGTCGGCCCGCATCGACGAGATCGGCGGCCAGCATGTGGGCTCGCTCACCCTCGGTATTCCCGGTGGCGAGGACGCGGTGACGCGCGCGCTCGCCTGGCTCTCTCAATATCAATTCTCGGCGGAGCGTCTCGGCTATGTCGCCTGAACTCATCAACCTGATCATCCAGGCCACCGGCGAGAGCCTGTACATGGTCGGCATCGCGGCGCTGCTCGGCACCGCCTTCGGCCTGCCGCTCGGCGTCTTCCTCGCGACCAGCCGGAAAGGGGAGCTGTTCTCGGCTCCCGCCGTCAATCGCGTGCTCGGCATCGTCGTCAATGCGACGCGGTCCACGCCCTTCATCATCCTGGTCGTCGCCATCATCCCGTTCACCCGGCTCGTCGCCGGCACCTCGATCGGCTCGACGGCGGCGATCGTGCCGCTGACCATCGCATCGACACCGTTCATCGCGCGCCTGGTCGAAGCTGCGATCCGCGAGGTCGATGGCGGCCTGATCGAGACCGCGTCCTCGTTCGGGGCCTCGCCGATCCAGATCGTGCTCAAGGTGCTGATCCCCGAGGCGCTGCCCGGATTGCTGCTGGCGCTGACGCTCGCGGTGGTCAGCCTGCTCGGCTACTCCGCCATGGTCGGCGCCGTCGGCGGCGGTGGCCTGGGCGATCTCGGCATCCGCTACGGCTATCAGCGCTTCATGCCGGAGATGATGCTCGCCGTCGTGGTCGTGCTGATCGCGCTGGTACAGCTCGTGCAGAGCGCGGGCGATTATCTGGCGCGCCGGGTCAACCGCCGGCTGCGGCAGCGCTGAACCACATTCCTTAAAACTGGAGACTTCAATGCGTTTTCTCGCAACCCTTGCGGCTGCAGCCCTGCTTGCGACCACGGCTCACGCCGAAACCATCCGGGTCGGCGTAACCGCCGGTCCCCATGCCGAGATCCTGGACGTGGTGAAGAAGGTCGGCGCCGAGCGCGGCCTCGACATCAAGGTGGTCGAGTTCACTGACTACGTGATCCCGAACCAGGCGCTGGCGCTCAGGGATCTCGAGGCGAACTCGTTCCAGCACGAGCCGTATTTGAAGAACCAGATCTCCAAGACCGGCTGGAAGATCGTCAAGGTCGCGAACACGATTGGTTCACCGCAGGGCGTCTATTCGCAGAAGTACAAGAAGCTCGCTGACCTTCCCGAAGGCGCTCGCGTCGCCATCGCCAACGATCCTTCCAACGGCGCGCGCGGCCTGATGATCCTGGCGCTGCATGGCGCGATCAAGCTGAAGGACCCGAACAACGTCTCCTCGACCATCGCTGACATCACAGACAACCCGAAGAAACTCCGCTTCATCGAGCTCGACGCCGCCCAGCTCCCGCGCGCGCTCCAGGACGTCGACGTCGTCTCGATCAACAACAATTACGCCGTGCAGGCCGGCCTCAACCCGGCGACCGATGCGATCGCCCGTGAAAACCCCGACGGCCCCTGGGTCAACATCCTCGCCGTCCGCGAGGAGGACAAGGACAAGCCGTGGGTGAAGCAGCTGATCGAGGTCTATCACTCCGATCCCGTGAAGGCGTTTCTGGAGACGCGCTTCAAGGGCACCTATCTGCCGACCTGGTAAGACAGCAGGCGCGTCAGGCGGCGCGCCTGGCGCGCCGCAGCGTCTCCGAGGGCAGCTCGGAGAAGTGGCGCTTGTAGTCGAGCGAGAACTGGCTGAAGTGCCAGAAGCCGTGCTGCACGGCGACGTCGTAGACGGAGGTCTCAGCGCCGCCGGCGCGCTTCAGATCCCGGCGCACCCGGTTCAGCCGCATCGCACGCCAATAATGCATCGGGCTCGTGCCCACGACTTCCTGGAAGCAATAACCGAGCTTGCGTGGGCTCGCGCCGACCGCCTTGCAGACTTCCAGCAGCGAGAGCGCACGCTCGCCGCTGCCATGCATCAGCTCGCGGGCACGATCCACGGTCCGCTTCCGCGCCGCGGAGCTGCGGCCGAGATCGCTCGGGCGCGCCGTCGGCAGCATGTCCAAGATTTCGACGAGGAGGGCGTCTTCGAGCGCCTGTAGCGCCGCCGGATCGTTGAACCGTTCGGGAGCGGTCGTGATGGTCTCGTGGACCGCGGCAAGATGGGCGCGCAGCCGCGCAACCGGTGCCGCCGCCATTTCGATCACCCGCAACTGGTGCCACACGGCGCGCGGCAACTCGATGTTGAGCCGGGCGGCCAGCTCCGCGATCAGCACCGTGCTGGCGACGACACCGCGCAGCTCGAAGGCCTTCGGCGTGCACATGTCGATCTCGGCGTCGATGCTGGCGAGCACCCGGGCGCCGTTGGCGCTGGTCCCGTTGCAGCTGAGCTCGCCGTCGCCATCCCAGGGCAGGCCGATGCCAAAACTGTCGGCGCCGAGCTGGCCATATTGGCGGACCTGCTGGCTGGTGATCTCGCGGAAGACTTCAAGCCGGGGCAGGGAGAGCTGGGTGAAGCTGCCCGTGAACGCACCGGCGCTGATCTGGTCGTAGCTCAGCCGCCAGCGGCCAAGCGTGGCGCAGTGCTCGTCAACATCCGTGCTGCTCGCTTGAAGCAGATTGGCAGCCGAGTCCCGAATCGGAAGAGTTGCGCTTAAGGCCATGACGCTACGTCGGAATTTGGAAGCCAGATAGCCAGCAAGAACTACGCCAGACTGGCACGGCCACGGGTTCTGTCCAGCAAAATATTGCCGGATTTCGATAACGCCCCAAGCGGCCATTGTGCAGTCTTGCTACCCAGCCGTTCCCGACACCGGCGCCGCGGAGGACCGAGATGCGACCGACCGACATCATGCGCGGCAGCCCGCCCGCGCTCGAGGCCCAGGTGACCCGCGCGAACTGGCGCAGCTTTCCGGCGATCCGCTGGGGCTTCACCCACACCCGCGAGGTGCTGCCGACGGCCGAGATCCGCCGCTCGGCTCAGCCCACGCTGATGAGAAGTGAGCCACGCGAGCTGGCCAAGCTCGGTTTCACCGCGCCTGATGGCAAAGAGACCACGATCGAAGCCACGCTACGTGAGACCTTCGCCGATACGCTTCTCGTCATGCACAGGGGCACGCTGATCCACGAATGGTACGGCGACGGCATGAGTGTGACCACCCCGCATCTGATCTGCTCGATCAGCAAGGCGATCGCCGGCACGCTCGGCGGCGTGCTGGCCGCGCGCGGCATCGTCGATCCCGAGGCGAGGGTGCTGCGCTACGTGCCGGAACTGGAGACCTCGGTCTACGCGGGCTGCACCGTCCGCAACCTGCTCGACATGGCCGTCGCCATCAAGTTCGAGGAGGATTATGAGGACCCCGCCGGCGACGTCGCGCGCTACCGCTTTTCCTCGGGCTGGGACGTCCCGCCGGCCGGCGTTGAGCCCGGCCATCAGCGCGCCTATCTGACCACGCTACGCGGCACCGGCAAGCCGCACGGGAAGGTGTTCCACTACGTCTCGCCGAACACCGAGGTGCTCGGCTGGGTCTATGAGCGCGCCTGCGGCATGCCTTATCACCGCATCCTCTCCGACTATCTCTGGCAGCCCCTCGGTGCCGAGGAAGACGGCTCCCTCACGCTCGACAGCCACGGCATGGGCCGCATCGCCGGCGGCATCTCGATCACCGCGCGCGACCTGCTGCGCTTCGGCGAGATGATCCGCAACCGCGGCGTGGTCGAGGGACGCCAGGTTGTGCCGGGCTGGTGGATCGATGACATCCGCGAGAACGGCGATCCCAAGGCCTGGGCCGACGGTGACCTCGCAGAGTTCTTCCCGGGCGCGCGCTACCGCAGCAAATGGTTCACGATTGACCCGTCGCGCAACGCGCTCACCGCGATCGGCATTCACGGCCAGCACCTCTATGTCGATCTCGACTCAGACACCGTCATCGTCAAGCTCGCGACGCAACCAAAGGCGATGGACGTTCCGATCGACCAACGCTGGTTCGCTGCCTTCGGCGCCATCACCGCGCATCTCGCCCCGCGCTGACCTCTGGACATCAACATGCTCGATACCGTCAAGGCCCCATCGCAAACGCAGGCCGGGGCGCCGCATACGCTCGATCCGCTGACCGCGGAGGAAATCGCCGCGGCCTGCAATCTGGTGCGTGCGGCGGCCAAATCGCCGGAGAACTGCCGCTTCCCGACGGTGCGGCTGGAGGAGCCGACCAAGCAGGAGCTGGCTGCGGGTGGAGCAGCGCGCCGCGCCTTCGCGCTGACGCTCGACATCACCACGGGCGAGGCGATCGAGCACATCGTCGATCTCGCCCGCAACGAGATCGTCGCCTGCAAGGTCATTCCGAACCGCGAGCCGCCCTACGGGCAGCCGCCGGTGATGCTTGAGGAGTTCTTCAAGTGCGAGGCCGTGGTGAAAGCCGATCCCGGCTGGCGCGCGGCGATGGTCCGGCGCGGGTTGACCGACAAGGACATCGAGCTGGTCCAGGTCGATCCCTTCTCCTCGGGCTTCTTCGATTT
This sequence comes from Bradyrhizobium liaoningense, assembly GCF_018130785.1. Classification (GTDB taxonomy): domain Bacteria; phylum Pseudomonadota; class Alphaproteobacteria; order Rhizobiales; family Xanthobacteraceae; genus Bradyrhizobium; species Bradyrhizobium liaoningense_A. The sequence continues at coordinate 651,338 of NZ_JAFCJT010000002.1, read as the reverse complement.
CAAGTACGAGCGCGGCGCCCGCATCGTGCGTGCCGTCAGCTTCTTCCGCGAACATCTTCAGGACAACGGCTACGCGCACCCGATCGAGGGCGTGGTCGCCGTGGTCGACCTTATCGCCGGCAAGGTCATCGATCTCACGGATGCGGATCCGATCGTGCCGATCCCGCGCAAGAAGCGGAACTACGGCGCGCATGAAGTCAAGAACCCGCGCACCGACATCAAGCCGCTGCATATCGAGCAACCCGAGGGCGCGAGCTTCAAGGTCGACGGCTGGAAGGTCGACTGGCAGAAGTGGAGCTTTCGCGTCGGCTTCACGCCGCGCGAGGGCCTGGTGCTGCATCAGCTGAGTTATCAGGATGGCGCACGAAAACGCTCGCTGATCCATCGCGCCAGCGTCACCGAGATGGTGGTGCCCTACGCCGATCCGACCGAGAACCATTTCTGGAAGTCGGCGTTCGATGCCGGCGAATACGGCCTCGGCATGCTCGCCAACGCGCTCGAGCTCGGCTGCGACTGCCTCGGCAACATCCATTATTTCGATGTGCCGGCGGCCGACAACAAGGGCGAGCCCTTTGTCATGCAGAACGCCATCTGCATGCATGAAGAAGACTACGGAATTGCCTGGAAACACTACGAATTCCGCAACGGCCTGTTCGAGGTCCGGCGCTCCCGGCGCCTCGTGATCTCATTCTTCGCGACCGTCGGCAATTATGACTACGGCTTCTACTGGTACCTGTACCAGGACGGCACGATCCAGCTCGAAACCAAGCTCACCGGCATCATCCAGACCGCCGCCGTGCAGCCTGGCGAAAAGTACAAATGGGGCGGAATGGTCGACGACAATCTGGGCGGGCCGACGCACCAGCACTTCTTCAACGTGCGCATGCACATGGATCTCGACGGCGGCGGCAACACGGTGACCGAGCACGATTTCGTGCCGCGCCCCTGGGGCCACGACAATCCGCACGGCAACGCCTTCGACACAACGACGCGCGTTCTCTCACGCGAGCGAGACGCGGCGGCGATCGCCAACGGCGAGACCGGACGGTTCTGGAAGATCAGCAATCCCAACGAGACCAATTCGGTCGGCAATGCGCCGGCCTACAAGCTCGTGGTCAATCCGAGCCCGCTGATGCTGGCGCAGGAGGGCAGCTACGTGCGCAAGCGCGGCGGCTTTGCGACCAAACACGTCTGGGTGACGGCGTTCGACAAGGACGAGAAATATGCCAGCGGCGACTATCCCAACAACCATGCCGGCGGCGACGGCCTGCCGCGCTACGCCGCGCAGAACCGCAACATCGAGAATGCCGACATCGTGCTGTGGCATTCCTTCGGCCACACCCATATCTGCAAGCCCGAGGACTTTCCGATCATGCCGGTCGAATATGCCGGCTTCATGCTGAAGCCGACCGGATTCTTTTCGGCCAACGCCGCCGGCGACATTCCGCCGGAGCGCAACAGCCGCAGCGTGCTGGCGGGCGACCCGAAGGACGCCGCCGGCGGCTCGTGCTGCCACCCCCGCAAAGCTTAGGCTCGTCGCGCGACAACAATGTTCGCAGCAGGCCGACCAGCGCTGGTTCGTTGGTCGCAAGCGCTCCAGCGAATGTTCTCACTCTAGAAGCATTCCAGATCCGAGCGCTCGCAGAAGCGGCGATGCACCTCGACGCGCATATGGGCGCATTGGTCGCACGGCTTATTCCCCGGTCTCGATAGATTCTAACTTCGCGTCTCTCGCACTGAAATTGCCCCTGCGTTAGGGCGGGGGTCCAAAAATCATCCCGGCAAAGCCGGCAGTGCGTGGGGCCTCGATAGACGTGTCAGACTTCCAATTTCGTTCGTGTTCCAATACGCGTGTTCGACAGCTTCAGTTGCTCTTCTTCGGCGCCGTCAGCACATTCGCTCTCTGCGTTCCCTTCGCGCCCGTGCAGGCGCAAACTCAGATTCCTGCAGTCTCGGTGGATGCGCCGGCTGAGCGCACCAGACCCGCGGGGGCGGCTTCGTCGCGGCGGTCCGCGACGACGCGTACCGCACGCGCCAACCGGCGTTCTCCTGCGCAGCAAGCCATGCCAACGCAGTCGGCATCAGCGAATCGCAACGCGGCTGAACGCGCAGGTGGCCCGGTACGTGGATTCGTCGCGACACGGAGCGGCACCGCCACCAAGACCGACACGCCGCTGATCGAAACGCCGCAGTCGGTGTCCGTCGTCACCACCGACCAGATCAGGAACCAAGGCGCGGTCTCGATCGGCGAGGCCTTGCGCTACACCGCCGGCGTCAGCGGCGACGTCAATGGCGGCTCGGACACCCGCTTCGGCGCCCTCCAAATCCGCGGCTTCGACACGACCATGTCTGGCCTCTACGTCGACGGTCTCAGGATTCCATCCAGCAATTACGTGCATTTCAACGGCCTCGATCCCTACGGTGCCGAACGGCTGGAGGTTCTCAAGGGACCATCCTCGGCGATGTATGGCGGCAGCGGCACCGGCGGCATCCTCAACTACGTCACCAAGCTGCCGACCGCGCAGCAATTCGGCGAAGTCTCGGTCTCCGGGGGCAGCTTCAACCGCTATCAGGGCCAGTTCGACATGGGCGGCCCCGCCAACAAGGAAGGCACCGTGCTGTGGCGCCTGACCGGCGTCGTCCGCGACGGCGAGACCCAGGTCGACTTCACCAAGGACAACCGCGTCTTCATCGCGCCCGCCGTCACGTTCAAGCCGAACGAGGACACCACCATCACGATCCTCGCCGACTACCAGAAGGACCGGGCAGGGTGGGGCCTCCAGTTCCTGCCGGCCTCGGGAACGGTGTGGCCGAACAACGGCCGCACCATCCCGGTCTGGTTCTTCGCGGGCGTGCCGAGCTTCAACGCGTTCAACACCGAGATCGCAACCGCCGGCTACCTGCTCTCGCACAATTTCACCGACAACATCACGTTCCGGCAGAACCTGCGCTACGCCTATCAGCACAACGAGGAAAAAGTATTCTACGGCGGAGGCTATACCAACGAGGCCGCCGGGCAGCTCGCGCGTTTCGGCAGCTACAGCAACTCCTACATCAACTCCTTCGCGGTGGACAATCAGCTCCAGGGCAACTTCACCACGGGCATCCTCAGCCACACCACTCTGGTCGGGATCGACTATCGCAACACATCGTTCCGCGACACCGCCTTTGGCGTCACGACCTCAGCGCCCGAGATCAACGTCTTCAACCCGGCCTACAGCTACGACTGGACCATCGGGGGCATGAGCGACAACACCGGCGTCAGGCAGTCGCAGGTCGGCCTCTATGCGCAGGATCAGATCAAGCTCGGCCGGCTCTCGTTCCAGCTCGGCGGCCGCCAGGATTTCGTCACGACGCAGGTCGACAGCAATCTCCCCACCTCCAATACGTCGGTCTCGAAAGATGCCTCCGCCTTCACCGGCCGCGCGGCGGTGATGTATAATTTCGACAACGGGGTCGCGCCCTATTTCAGCTATTCCGAGTCGTTCCTGCCGGTGCTCGCGACCGGTCCGTCCGGACAGATGCTCAATCCCGAAACCGGCGTCCAATACGAAGTGGGCGTCAAGTACCAGCCGCTCGGATGGAACGCGCTGTTCACCTTCGCCGCCTTCGACCTGACGCGCGACAACGTCGTCACGTTCGCCCCGCCGAGCTATCTTGCCGAGCAGCTCGGCCAGGTGAAATCTCGCGGCATCGAGCTCGAAGGCACGATGTCGCTCGCCGACGGCTGGAACCTGCGCGCCGCCTACGCCTATGTCGACGCCATGCTGTCGCAGGATCCCGTCAATCTCGGCAAGGCGCCGCCGACGGTGCCGCTCAACCGTGCCTCGCTGTGGAGCGACTACACGCTCCAGAACGGGCCGCTCGCCGGCTTGCAGTTCGGCGGCGGCATCCGCTATGTCGGCGCGACCTGGGGCGACGACGCCAACACGTTCAAGGTGGGATCGTCCACCGTGCTGGACGCGCTGCTCGCCTACACCCGGGACAATTGGCGCCTGTCGCTGAACGTCACCAATCTCGCCGATACACGCTATGTCGCCGCCTGCTACAGCCTGTCCGGCTGCTTCTACGCGGAGGGGCGGAAAGCCATCGGCAAGCTGACGTACCGCTGGTGAGTTCGATGTAGGGACGGTCCGGCGATGGCAGCCGGACCCGCTTGATGAGAGTCGAGACGATGAGAGCGATATTTGGCAGGCTGCATCGCTGGGCGGGACTGCTCACCGCCGGATTCCTGTTCTTCTCCGGCATCACCGGCGCGATCATCTCTTGGGACCATGAGATCGACGACGTCCTCAACAGCCATCTGTTCGACGTCTCGACCAAAGGCCCGGCGATTCCCTCGATCGAGCTCGCGAAGATGATCGAGCAACGCGATCCCCGCGCGCGCGTCGTCTATCTCTTCATGACGCCGGAGGAGGGGCACTCGCTGTGGTTCTTCGTGATGCCGCGGATCGATCCTTCGACCGGCAAGCGCTTTGCGATGGACTACAACCAGGTTTTCCTCGATCCCAACACGGGCGTCGAGCTCGGCCGGCGCTACTGGGGCGCGGTGTGGCCGGTGACGCGCGAAAACTTCGTCTCGTTCCTCTACAAGCTCCACTACACCATGCACATTCCGGAATTCTGGGGCAGCGATCGCTGGGGCATGCGCGTGCTCGGCGTGATCGCCATCATCTGGACCGTCGATTGCTTCGTCGGCTTCTATCTGACGCTGCCCTCGCGACGGCGCGCCAAGGCCGCGCGGGCGCCCCAGGTCACGCGCCAGCTTGAACGCGGATTCTGGGCGCGCTGGGCGCCGGCCTGGATCATCAAGACATCGGGCAGTGCCTACCGGATCAATTTCGACATCCATCGCGCCTTCAGCCTGTGGACCTGGGGTGTGCTGTTCATCATCGCTTTCACGGCATTCTCGCTGAACCTCTATTTCGAGGTGTTCTCGCCGATGATGAAGATGGTGTCGAACTACACGCCGACGCCCTATGAGCAGCGGCCCTATCGCGATCTCGACGATCCCATCGAGCCCAGGATGACCTTCGCCGAGATCGCTGCACGGGCCGCGGCCGACGGCAAGGGGCGAGGGTGGACCATCCCGGTCGGCGCGCTCAGTTACGGACCTGCCCATGGCGTCTATGCCGCGGCCTATTTCCATCCCGGCGACGATCACGGCGCTGGCGGCGTCGGGCCGGCGCAGCTCTATTACGACAGCGAGGACGGCCGTCCGATCGGCGAACGGCTGCCCTGGGTCGGCACCGCCGCCGATATCTTCGTGCAGGCGCAATTCCCGCTGCATTCGGGCCGGATCGTCGGGCTGTTCGGCCGGATCCTGATCTCGATCATGGGCCTCGTGGTGGCGGCACTGTCGGTCACCGGCGTCGTGATCTGGTGGCGCAAGCGCCGCGCCCGCGTCCGGGTGCGCGAGACAGCGGCCCTCCGCCTGAGCCGGCAGCAACTCACGCCGGCGGAGTAGGGCTCCCGCCGACTTTCGCGGGATGAACCTTGGCGCCCGGCATCGGCACAAAGACTGGAGATCGCTCCCAGCCGGACCATGCAATGAGATCGCTCGCCTTGCTCTGCCTGCTTGCCTTGGCCGCGCCCGCTAACGCGGCGGGCCCCGAGCAACACTATCTCGACCTGCGCGATCGCTATATCGCAAAATTCTCCAAGGCCACGGAAAACGACGAGACCAGCAAGCAGCACGATGCGGCTCTGAAGGAGCTGACGGGCGTGCTGCGCGGCCTGGTCGGCCCCGTCACGATCAAGGGGTTGCCCGCGGACGGCAAGTCGAACGCCGATACGCTGTTCAAGGGCGACTCCGGCTTCGGCCATCTCGACGGGCTAGGCTTCGCCTCCGAAGGCGACAAGATGCAGGCCGTGGTGACCACCACAGGTCTGCTCAAGCACTGGCTCCGCGAGCACCGCGAGGACGGCATGCCGCAGGAGATCGGCGCCGCGTTCAAGTCGGACCGCTTCTACTATCAAGCCATCCAGGACTCGGCCTTCGCCAAATATGCCGAGCTGCCGATCACACAGCCCGCATCCGCGAGCGCTGCGGTCGCCGTGCTGGGCGTGCGCGGCAATGGCGATCTGAAAGGCGCGCCGCATGAAATCGACGTTGTCGCGATCCAGGGCGAGAAGGTGTTTTTCCTCGCCGTGACCGACGCCGTGAAGACGGCTGGGATCCCGGCCTGCGAGAAGATCTGGAAGCAGATGATGGCCAGGAAGACCCCGCAGGATTCCATGGCCAAGGAAGACCAGGCGATGGACGCCTACACAAAATGCTTCGCCAAGGAAGCGCCGAGCCAGAGCTGGTTCGCGGCGGCGGTGAGGAAGGCGCAGAGCCAGCTCGACCTGCTGCCGCTGCGCTAAGCGAAGTGCCGCCGCGATTCGGGCCACGACCGCCTGCCGACGACCGTCCGATGAACCGTCGGATCGTCGCCGGGCGCAGGCCATGATTCAGAACGGATAATGGCGCGGTCCGGTCTGCACGGTGATCCAGCGCAGCTCGGTGAACTCGTCGATGGCCGCTCTTCCGCCGAAGCGGCCGTAACCGGACGCCTTGGTGCCGCCGAACGGCATCTGCGGCTCATCGTGCACGGTGGGCGCATTGACATGGCAGATGCCGGCCTCGATCCGCTTGGCCACGCCAAGGGCGCGCGCAATGTCGCGGCCAAACACGGCGGAGGAGAGGCCATATTCGGTGTCGTTGGCGACCCGGACGGCTTCGTCCAGCCCGCTGACGCGGACAACGGTCACGACCGGACCAAAACTTTCCTCGCCATAGATGCGCATCGCCGGCGTGACGTGATCGACGATGGTGGCCGGCATGATGGTGCCGCTGCCGTGCCCGCCAGCCGCGACGACGGCGCCCTTGGCGACGGCATCGTCGATGAGCCCCCTGACGCGGTCGCAGGCCGCGCCGCTGACGAGCGAACCGAGCACGACATTGCCCTTGCCAGGATCGCCATGGGGCAGGCTTTTCGCTTTCGCAGCGAACTTGGCGATGAAGGCGTCCGCCACCTTTTCGTCGACGACGATCCGTTCCGTCGACATGCAGATCTGGCCCTGGTTCATAAAGGCGCCGAAGGCTGCGGCATTCACGGCTGCGTCGAGGTCGGCATCATCGAGGATGACGAGCGGAGCCTTGCCGCCGAGCTCCAGCAGCGCACGCTTGAGGTGTTTGGCACAGGCGAGCGCGATCAGGCGGCCGACACGGGTCGATCCCGTGAAGTTGACGCGGCGGATCGCGGGATGCGCGATCAGCGCTTCGACCACGGCCTGCGCATCTTCAGGCGCGTTGGTCACGACGTTGACGACGCCGTCGCCGAGGCCTGCTTCGGTCAGGCAGCTTCCGATCAGACGATGTACGCCTGGGCTCATCTCGGAGGCCTTCAGCACGACCGTATTGCCGCAGGCGAGCGGCATCGCGACGGACCGGACGCCCAAAATGACCGGGGCATTCCACGGCGCAATGCCGAGCACGACGCCGACCGGCTGGCGGAAGGCCATGGCGAGATTGTCGGGCTTGTCGGTCGGAATGATATCGCCGGAAATCTGCGTCGTCATGGCCGCTGCCTCGCGCAGCATGCCTTCGGCAAGATGCACGTTGAAGCCGGCCCAGCCCGCCGTCGCGCCGGTCTCGGCAACCATCAGCGCGGTGAACTCCGCCGCTCGGCGCGCGAGGATGTCGGCGGCCGCGCTGAGCCGCTTGCGGCGCTCGGACGGACCGAGCTGCGACCAGGCCGGAAAGGCTGCGGCCGCGGCGTCGGCGGCACGCATCGCATCGTCGATCGAGGCCGCCGCCACTGTTGTCGCGACCTCGCCGGAGATCGGATTGTGGCGCTGAAAGGTACGCTGATTGCTGGCCGACTGGTCCTTGCCGCCAATGAGAAGGTCGATTGCGTTCATGGAGCTCTCCAAGGATTGCAGGAGGGTTAGGGGAGTGAATTTGGTGCAGGTGACGTGGCGCGCGCCTTGCCGAGATAGGCGCGCTGGATCTCGGGATCGTTCTTCATTGCGGCTGCCAGTCCGCTGCCGGCATTACGGCCGGACTCGATCAGGTAGACGCGGTCGGCAAGGTCGAGGCTCGCGCGTGCATTTTGCTCGACCAGCAAGACGCTGACGCCACCGGCGCGGATCTGGGTCAGCGCGCGAAACACTTCGCGGCTGAGCAAAGGCGACAGGCCGAGCGAGGGCTCGTCGAGCAAAAGGAGCAACGGGTTCGACATCAGCGCCCGGCCGATCGCAACCATCTGCTGCTCGCCGCCGCTCATGGTGCGGACGGCCTGACTCATACGCTCGGCAAGGCGCGGGAACAGTTGCAGGATTTTTGCGAGCCGGTCCGCTTCGCCCGCGCGGGCCCGGGCCGGATAAGCACCGAGCTGCAAATTCTCGGCAACGGTCAGGTCGCCGAAGACGCCGCGCCCTTCCGGCACCAGGGCGATGCCGCGCTCCACGATCAGATGGGCCGGAAGCTCGAAAATGCTCTGTCCATCGAATCGGATCACCGCACCCGGCGCGGGCCTGACCAGACCGGCGATGCTCTTGAGCAGGGTCGACTTGCCGGCGCCGTTGGCGCCGAGGATGGCGACGATCTCGCCTTGCTCGATGCCGAGCGCGACGTCGGCCAGGGCCTGGTGCTTGCCGTAGAAGTGGGAGAGGGCGACGACCTCAAGCATCCTCACCTCCGAGATAGGCGGCGACGACCTTTGGATCGGTCAACACCTCGTCCGGCGCGCCGCGCGCGATCACGCTGCCGGCGTTCATGACGATGCAATGGCCGCACAGCGCGCGGATCGCATCCATGACGTGCTCGACCATGATGATGGTGAGGCCGCGGTCGCGCAGCTTTGCGATCAGGGCAATGCCGGCTTCCAGCTCGCTCGGATTGAGTCCCGCCAGCCACTCATCGAGCAGCACCAGGCGCGGCTGCAATGCCAGCGCGCGGGCAAGCTCCAGCCGCTTCTGATCGATATAGGTCAGATCACCCGCGGGCGCTTCGTGCATCGCGCCGAGCCCAACCAGATCGAGCAACTCACTTCCCGTTGCGTCCGAACCGCCTGACGTGGAGAACAGCCGCGCGGCGGCAACGTTCTCCGCGACAGTCATGTCTGGCATCACGCGCACCAGTTGGAAGGTGCGGGCGAGGCCTAGCCGCGCGATCTGATGTGCGCGCAGGCCGTTGAGCACGGTGCCGCCAAGGCGGATCGTGCCGGACGACGGCCGCAAGGCGCCGGACAACGTGTTCAGGAGCGTCGTCTTGCCGGAGCCGTTGGGGCCAATGATGCCGATAATCTCGCCCGGCGCCACCGTGAAGCTGACGTCATCGACCGCGCGCAATCCACTGAACGATTTGCTGACGCCTTCGACCCCGAGGAGCGGGGCATCCATCGTGCGGGCGGACGCGGCGGCGCGACGCTCCGCCGGGACGCGCGAGCGTCCGGCGCCGAACAGGCCGATCACACCGTTCGGCAGCACCATGACGATCAGGACGAAGACGATGCCGAGCACGATGCTGAAATGGTTGGGTAGCGTCGCGGTCAGGACCTCGAACAGCAGGACCAGCGGAATGACGCCGAGAACGGGGCCGAACAGCGAGCCCGCACCGCCCAGCAAGGCCATGATCACGACCTGGAACGAGATGGTCGGATTGAAGGCGATCGCTGGATCGATATAGGTCCAGCGCGGCGCCATCACGGCGCCGGTCATCGCTATGAATGTCGCGCTCAGAACGAACACGCCGAGCTTGACCCGCGTCGCATCGATGCCGGAATGGCTCGCTGCGGTCTCGTCGGCGCCGATGGCGCGCAACGCAAGCCCATAACGCGAGCGCCCGAGCAACCAGCCCACCAGGAAGACGAGTGCGGCAAGGCCAAGAAGCTGCCAGTAGAGAATATCCTGCGTCACGGCGCTGAAGAGATAGCGGCCGACCGATTTGTGGATGTTGACCTCGTACCAGATCACCAACTGCCGGATCAGCTCGGCAAGCCCGAAAGAGAAGATCACGAAATAGATGCCGGACAGGCGCAGGGTCGAAAGCCCGGTAATGACGGCGGTGAGTGCGCCCACGCCGGCCGCGGCCAACAGCACGACGGGCCAGGGCATGGTCTCGCCGAGCACCGCGGCGGTGTAGGCGCCGAGGCCGAAGAACGCGACTGTCGCGAGCGAGATGTAACGGGTGGGACCCGAGAACATCGCCCAGGCCGTCGCGAGAATCGTGAAATAGAGGACGCTGATGCCGAGCGCGAGATAGTAGCCGTTGGCATAGAGCGGATAGGCGACGATCGCCGCGGCCAAAGCAACGCCGGCGCACCACAGCAATGTCCGGACAGGCGCCGTCATGACGCGGCTCTCCCGAACAGACCGGTCGGCTTGATCAGGAGCACACCGAGAAACAGCGTGTAAGTGGCGGCCAGCGTCAAGCCGGGATCGACCAGCCGCGCCACTGCCGTTTCGACGATGCCGAGCAGCAGTCCCGCAACCAGCGCACCCATCACATTTCCGACGCCGCCCATGATGACGACGACCAGCGCCTTCATGGTGAAGACTACGCCCATCGCGGCATTGAAGGTGAGGAACATGCTGACAAGCACGCCGCCGACGGCCACGAGGCCACCGCCGAAGGCAAATGCAAGTCCTGACAGTGCTGCCACGTCGATCCCGACAAGGCGTGCGGCATTCGCGTCCACCGCGATGGCGCGCACGGCGGTGCCGATCCGCGTGCGGGTGAGGGCGAGATACACGGCACCGCCGACCAGCGCTGCGAACAGCAGCGCGACGAGGCGATTGACCGCAAGGGTCGATCCCAGAACGACCACGGGAATGGAGAGATAGCTGTAGCTATAGTATTGGCCGCCGAACGCGACCAGCATGGCGCCCTGGATCACGAACAGCACGCCGAAGGTGACGAGGATGCTGTCGATCTCCTGCGCGCCCCTGTCCTTGCCCCTCCGCATCAGCCGTTCCAGCAGGAAGCGATAGAGCAGCCAGTTCAGCGCCATCGCAACAGGAACCGCGAACAGCAGCGCTGCCAGCGGGCTGAGGCCGAAACCGCTGTAGAGCGAGAACGCGCCGAAGGCGGCCGCGACCAGCGACTCCCCATAGGAGAGGTTCATGATCCGCGCCACGCCATATTGCAGCGTCAGGCCGAGCGCGATCAGCGCGTACATGCCGCCCAGCACGAGGCCCGGCAAGACGATGTCGACTAGCAGCATGAAACGGCGTCCCCTGGACCGGACGGCAGGCAGGCCTCGCAACGCAAGGCCTGCCAACCAAGCCTACTGCCACTGCGCCTTGGGCACGACCGGCGCACGCGCGCCCGGAAGCGAGGTGGGCGCGAGCGCGTAGAACTCGCCGTTCTGCCATTGGCCGACGCTCCACACCTCCTGAAGCAGCCCATCCTTCAGCTTGACCTTGCCGATGATGGTATCGAACGTGCCCGAGCGGATTTCGGCTGCGACCGCGGCACGGTCCACCTTGCCGACCTTTTCGATCGCCTGCTGGAGCACCTGGAGGCTCGCATAGGTGATCGAGCTCGCCCAGCGATCCGGCTCCTTGCCGGTCGCGGCCTTGTGGCGCGCCAGATAATCCTTCAGCTGTGGCGAGTCCGCGTTCCAACCGCCAATGCCCATCACGCCGTCGCTGTTGGCGGCGAACTTGCCCTTGTAGAGCGGGAAGGCGGTGCCGACGCCGACGTAGAAGATTTTTGGATTGAACTTCAGGAGCTGCGCCTGCTCGGTCAGCGCGATCGTATCGGGCGGATAACTGAAGGCGATGAACGCATCCGGGTTGGACGCGATCGCGTCCTTCAGCAACGGCTGAAGATCCTGCGCGCCCATCGGATAGGTTTTGTCGTAAGTCAGCGTGAAGCCATGCTTCTTCAGGGCCTCGCGGCCGGCGGCGGACAGCTCGATGCCGAACTGGTCGGCGATGCTGACCATCGCGACGTTCGCGCCGATCTTGCCGTCGCTCTTCAGCTTGCCGAGCAGATCGGCCAGCGCCTCGGAAATCTGCGCCGACGTGCCGAGCCAGAACGTCGCGTTCGACCAGCGCTTGGCGAGTTCCGGCGCCTTGTCGGTCACCGAGGTGACTGCGAGGTGAGGGTAGCCGAGGCGGTTCAGCGTCGGTCCGACCGCAAGGTTGAGGCCGGTGCTCCAGGGCGACAGGATGAAATCGACCTTGTCCTGGTTGGCGAGACGCTCGATCGCCTTGACCGCTTCCTCCGAGCTGCTGCGATCGTCGTATTCGACCACCTCGATCGGGAGCTTCTTGTCGCCGAGCTTGATGCCGCCGGTGGCATTCACGTCCTTCACCCACAGCTCGTAGTTGGGCAAGGTGGTGATGCCGGCGCCGCCGGCATAGGGACCAGTCTTGGAAATGGCATAGCCAATCCGGATCTTCTCCTGCGCATCGGCCGTGGATGCAAAGGCCCCCAGCGCCGTGGCGAAAGCCACCAAGCCAGTGATACGCAGCAACGTTCGACGGTTCGCCGAATACATGTCGATCCTCCCTCGTGTTTCACTCAAGCGATTGTTCGCAAGCGGTGTGAGTGGGTCGTTTCCCCTTGGTCCCGATTTCTTTTCGGCAAGGCTTGGTTGAGCCGGCCGCGACCAGGACTTGACCTAGCAAGCACCCCAAGGTTTGTTCGCACAATGGACAGATCCGGCGAAAGATTGGACGCTTCTGGTCGCGACGGGCAAGTGCGTCGAGGCGTCGCGGGCGCCAATCCGGCGCCAGCCGCCACAGCGATCGGCGCCGCGCCAGTTGGCGCCGAGCTGATCGGATCGCATTACGCCGGGCGGCGCTGGATGCTGACGTCCAAGGCCGCCCGGCCGTTCATTCATCTGCTGTGTCTCCACGGCGGCGGCGCCGCCGAGCTTGGCCATGCCGGCAAGACGATGGCGCTAGTCGGCCCCGCGATCGTTTGGCTGCCGGCGGGATCCGCCGAGTATCTGGAGGTGTCCGCGGGGGCGACCGCCGAGCTGCTGCAGCTACGCGCCGGCGTGTGGCATCGCTACCTGCCGCCGTCGGCGGAGGCTGCCTATCTCGCGCTCGAAGGTGCCGGCGGCATCATGGCGCTTCCCGTCGAACCTGATCTCGTGACCACGATGGCGCGTTCGATCGCGGCGATCGCCGCCGAGATCTCCTCGCCCGCACGGAGCGGTGCGGCATCGATCATGTCGGCCGAGCTGACGCTCTGCGTGCTGCGCTTCTGGCGCCTGTTCGCCGGCGACAGCGACCGGGACGAGGAGGGCAGCAGTGCCGAGATTCTGAGCCGCTTCCGTAGGCTGCTCGAGGAACGCTATCAGCAGCATCTACGCGTCGGCGATTACGCCAAGCTCCTCGGCATGACGCCGGATCGCCTGCACGCACTCTGTAGTCGCGAGCTGAAGCGTTCACCGAGCGAGCTGATCCAGCAGCGCGTCGTCAAGGAAGCCGCGACACGGCTCGAGGCCGGCGCCGTTGCCGTCAAGCAGATCGCATTCGCGCTTGGCTTCAAGGACACCGCATATTTCAGCCGCTTCTTTCGCAAGCATACCGGCGAGGCGCCCGGCGTGTGGCGCCGCCGCGTTGCGGCCCGCGCGAGAGCCGGACAATCGAGGCCGGCGCTGAATTTTGCCGACTGGCCGTAAACGCCACCCGAACAAGCCAGAGTAGATCGGGTCCGGGTCGGGATCAGCCGAACGCTATCAGGTCAAAGCGTTGCCGCCGAGATTCCACCCGCGGCCGCCTTCGCCAAAGATCTCGTATCCCGTCGCCGTCACTGCGACCGTGTCCTCGAGCTTGATGAAGCCGCGCTTCGGATGCTTCATCGTAGTCTCGATCGACACCACCAAGCCGGGTTCGAGCGGCAGGCGAGCGTCGGTGTCGTCGTAGGGGACCGGGCCCTTGGCGGTCAGGCGAGGGGCCTCGTGGCTGACGAGGCCCATGCCGTGGGCCAGGAAATCGGTGCAGTCGCGCTGGGTGATCCGGGCAAGCTGCCGCTCGGCCGCGACGTAGATGTCGCCGCCCATGGCGCCCGGCCGGACCGCGGCGAAGGCGGCGCGCTGCACGGCCTCGATCTCGGCCAGACAGTCCCTGAGTTCGGCATCGGGCTCGCCCAGCACGGCCATGCGCGCTAGGTCGCCGATATAGCCGTGATAATTGCCTCCGGAATCGAGCGACAGCACGTCGCCTTGCTCCCAGCGCTGCGATGACGGCGCCCTGTTGTGGCTGCTGCCGCAGGCGAGCAGGCAATATTCGAAAGTCAGGCCGCGATTGGCCTCGGCGACGCGCAGTGCATCGCTCAATTGCTGCTTGCTGGTGCCCGGGCCGTGCGCGGCGATCACCTCCAGCATCGACGCAATGACGAGCTCGGACGCCGTCTTGAGCTTGGCCAATTCATCTGGCGACTTGACCGCGCGAAGCCGCTCCAACACCAGCAGCGCGTCCTTGAGCTCGGCGTCGGGCAGGGCGTCGGCGAGCGCCCTTCCTGCGTCCATGGGCAGGAACGCCATCTCGACTCCGACCCGCTTCAAGGGCACGCTGGCATCCCGGATCAGGCCCACGGCCCGGGTCACGGCGTCGACCGAGCCGTTGGACTCGGTCCGCACCTGCGGCACCCACGGCGGTGCCACGGCGCGCTGATGGGTCTCCAGGCGGTGGCCGATATAGACCGCCTTATCAGGCGCACCCCTGGGATAGACCAGGACCGGCAAATAGCGGCTGACGCCCATCGCGTCCATGTAATCGAAGAAGATCGCGCGCTCGGCGCCCAGCAGGTACTGCACATTGTGCTTGGAGGTCACGACCAGCACGTCGAGGCCGGCGGCCTCCATGAGACGGTCGAGCTTGGCGACGTCGAATGGAATGGCGCGCGAGCTGCTCGCGCGGGCGGCGTTCTCCTGCATGACGGGCTCCCCTTGAGCGGCGGTTGGGACCGCCTTGTATCGTTGACCTCTTCAGGACTGCGGCGCCCAGTCTAGCACAACCTCCACTCGTACGCCCCCAATTGACGGCTCAATGGAACACGGAACCATAACTGAGAGCGTCTCCAGCTAGCGTCCACGCCTGAGGTCCCCGGTCGCGCGCCTGAGGACGTCGTGAAGCCAGTCATGCGACGGCTCGCCCTCGATACGTTCGTGCCACAACAGTCGGACCTCGACCGGGGTTGTGGCGTAAGGCAGTTCGTACGTCGTGACGGCATGCGCGTGTCCGAATGCCCGCGCCAATGGACGCGGAACGATGGCCGCCAATTCGGAGTCCGCGAGCAGGGCGGGCAGGGCAAGGAAATGCGGGAGCGAAACAGCTATGCGCGGCGGCCGGTCGCTTTCGGACAGGGCCCGTTCGAGCGCCGCGCGGTCATACATTTCCGATCGCCTGGCGAGGCCACGCTCGGAGATGAAGCCTCCGATCGCTCCCTCCTGCTCGCCGCCAAAGGAGACAACGACCAGCGGCATGCGCGCCAGAGCCGCGTTGTCGATCCGGCCGAGCTTGCGCTTTCCGCCCACGATCAGCACGTCGTCATATTCGAACAATAGCGAGGTCCGGAAGCGGCTCGGCGGATCCGAGAAGACGCCGATCGCGACGTCGATGCGGCCGAGGTCGATCTGCTCGGCGAGGTCGATCCGTGTCACCGGCTTGATGATCAGGTCGATCGCCGGCGCCTCAAGCCTGAGTATCTTCAGGAGCGGTGACGCCAGCACCATCGTGGTGAAGTCGTTGGCGGCCAGGGTGAACTGTCTGGTCGAGGCCGCCGGAACGAAGCGCGGCTGCTCGACCGCCGCCTCGAGAGATCGCAGCGCTTCGCGAACCTGCGGCGCCATCGTCAATGCGCGGGCTGTCGGCTGCATGCCGGTCGCGGTGCGTACGAACAGATCGTCTTCCAGCATCTCGCGGAGCCGAGCGAGCGAATGGCTCACGGCGGATTGACTGAGCGCAACACGCTGGCTTGCCCGCAGCACGCTGCGCTCCTCCATGACGGCGTCGAAGACCTTGAGCAGGTTCAGGTCCAGGGTCTTGAAGGACACAGCCACGAGCAGCACACCATCTCCAGG
Organism: Bradyrhizobium liaoningense; assembly: GCF_018130785.1. Taxonomy (GTDB): domain Bacteria; phylum Pseudomonadota; class Alphaproteobacteria; order Rhizobiales; family Xanthobacteraceae; genus Bradyrhizobium; species Bradyrhizobium liaoningense_A. The sequence goes on along the minus strand of NZ_JAFCJT010000002.1, from coordinate 635,307 downwards.
CGGATCGCGCGCCCGTTGCGTTACTGCGATCGCTTCCAGTTAAGGCCATACGTGCAGCCGACGCAACCGAGCAGGGCGCCCGGATCGCAACGCCAGGCCGTTCGCACCACCAATCTGAAGGCGGTTCAGGATCACTCTGCAAGAGTTTCACTTCTGCAATTGCGCGATCCCGTCATGATGCCGGCGCCGGATTTGGAGGAGACGGGTAATGAAATCCTGCGGGATGTCGATCGGAGCTTTCGGACTAGCACTGGCGCTGTTCACGGCACCGGCCGTTGGGCAGGATGGTCCGGTGAAGCTCGGTGTCCTCACCGACATGTCCTCGCTCTACGCCGACAATGGCGGCCAGGGCTCGGTGGTTGCGGCGCAAATGGCTGTCGACGACTTCAACGGTCAGGTGCTGGGGCGCAGCATCCAGATCGTCGCTGGAGACCACCAGAACAAGGCCGATGTGGGAGCGACCATCGCGCGACGCTGGCTCGAAAATGAAAACGTCGAGGTCATTCTCGACGTGCCGAATTCTGCGGTCGCGCTGGCCGTGCAGGGCATCACGCGCGACAAGAAGAAGCTGTTCCTCGCCACCGGCGCCGCCACATCCCGCCTCACCGGCGACGAATGCTCGCCGACCGGGATTCACTGGACCTACGACACCTATGCGCTGTCGCAGGGAACGACGCGGGCGATGTCGCGTCTCGGCGCAAGCTCCTGGTTCTTCGTCTCGGTCGATTATTCCCTCGGCGCCCAGCTCGAGGCCGACAGCCGCAAGGTCATCGACGCCATGGGCGGCAAGGTGACCGGGGCCGTGAAACATCCGCTCAACACGCCGGATTTCTCGTCCTTCCTGCTCCAGGCGCAGTCCTCGAAGGCGGATGTGATCGCGCTCGCCGACACCGGCGGCGACTTCATCAATGCCGTCAAGCAGGCCGGCGAGTTCGGCATCACGCAGCGGCAGAAGCTGGTCGGGTTGCTCGTCTTCATTGCCGACATTCACAGTCTCGGCCTCCAGAGTGCCCAGGGCCTGATGCTGAGCTCGGCATTCTACTGGGACATGAACGAGGACACGCGGGCGTGGTCGAAGCGCTTCATCGCGAAGACCCAGAAGGTCCCGACCATGATCCACGCCGGCACATATGGCGCGGTGATGCATTATCTCAAAGCGGTTCAGGCGGCGGGTACGCTGGATGGGCCGTCCGTCGCCGCCAAGATGCGCGAAATGCCCGTGAACGATTTCATTACCAGAAATGGCCGGATCCGCGACGACGGCCGGCTGGTCCGCGACATGTATCTATTTCGCGTCAAGTCGCCCGAGCAGTCCAAATACAAGTTCGACTACTACGAGCTGCTGGCGACGATTCCGGGGGATGAAGCCTTCCGACCAATGGAGCAAGGCGGATGTTCGCTTCTGAAGAAGCCATGATCGGCGAGGGCGGGGCCGCACGGAGCCGTATCGACGAGATCATCGCAGGCCGTTTTGCGTGCCGCGACTTCTCAAGCGCGCCGGTCGGGCGAGGGACCATCGAGCAGATTCTACGCGTGGCGCGGTTTGCGCCCAGCGGCGCCAACATCCAGCCCTGGCACGTCTACGTGCTGACGGGCGCAGCCAAGGATCGGGTCTCGGCGGCGCTGCGCGAGGCGCACGAAACGGCCCGCGACGAGCACGTGTCTGAGTACAGCTACTACGCCACCGACCTGCCCGAACCCTATTTGCAGCGACGGCAGGAGTTCGGCCGGTTGTTCTACGGCTCGCTCGGCATCGCCCAGTCCGATCTCACAGCCAGAGCCGGCCAGACCGCCAAGAACTATGCGTTCTTCGGCGCTCCGGTCGGGCTGATCGTCACGATCGACCGGCGCCTGCAGGTCGGCAGTTGGCTCGACCTCGGCATGTTCGTCCAGAACGTGCTGCTGGCCGCGGCAGGCCACGGGCTGCAGTCCTGTCCGCAGGAGACGTTCTCGAAATACCACCGGATCCTCCGGCCGCTCCTGTCGGTCCCTGAGGAGCAGATGGTGGTGTGCGGCATCTCGATCGGCCGCGCCAGAAACGCCGCCCAGAGCAGGCTGATGCCGCGCGCCGACGTCGCTGAATTCGCGTCTTTCGCAGGCTTCGAAGAACAAAGTGCAACCCAAATGGAAAGGACAAGGCCATGGGAAGCCGAGACGAGTTGATTCAGTGCAGCATTCCGTTTCTCCGCGAGGTCAAGGATATGACGCCCGGCGCGGAGATGGAGCAGTGGCTCAATCAAAAATACGGCGAGGGCAGCCAGCTCTATCAGGACCTGGCACGCCTGATTAAGCTCGGTGTCGAGGACGGCTGGGCGGCGAACCAGGAGGTCGAAGGTCCCAACTACCGGCGCAGCCGTATCCTGGAGCCGACGCCCGAAACGTTCCAGTTCAGCATCACGGCCGTCTTCATGAACAGCACCGATCCGCGCCGCTTCAAGGACGAGGACGACCATGACGTGCTGCGCGGGCAGTATCACGGTCACCCCTATGGGGAACTGAACCTGGTCGTTCCCCTGAACAAGGGCGCCGAGCTGAAGGGGCTACAGGGCTGGCAAGGGCCCGGCTGGACGGCGCCCGATCCCGGCAGCCGCCACTATCCCGAGGTCCGCGGCGGCGCGGTCATCGCGCTGTTCTATCTGCCCGCCGGACGCATCTCCTACGACTTCGCCGCGCCGTCCTGATCGCCGGCCGAGCCATCTCGGGTGACGCCGTTCGCGAGCGTCACTCGTTTTGATAAACGCCCAGCTGAGGTGCGCCGGCGGCGATGCGTCGCGACGGCGCGGCCTGCGAAGTTTGTGCACCGACACTTGCTCGTGACTCAAGTTACGTCGTAGCTGGCGACACAATGGTCGCTGTCATGACCGTTGCAGGACGCCACCAGGTACTGGTTGGCGGGCACCTGTACGACATTGAGGCCCGAATGAAACGTTGGGTTGCCCTCCGGCTTGTTGGTCCCGATCTCGTACAGGCCCAGCACCGTGTCGCCGCCACACTTGTGGTCGATGGTCAGTTGCAGTGTGATCGGGGCGTTGCTGGGATTTCTACAGATCTCCGTAAACTCTCCACAGGGGATATCCTGCTGTATCGTCATTCGAGACGCTCCTTGGACTCGCGCGATCGCGCAATGGATGAGGTTTCGGGTGCTGTCTTATTTTTTCTTCCGGATGAAGGTCAGCGTTGTATTTTTGTTACTGGGGACGACCTTGTACAGCTGCAGTCTCCCGGTCCCCTGGTGAACCTTGTCATTTGACACGGTCTCGGTCCCGACCTCCCAGTTGGCTTGGACAGGCGTGCCAGGCACGTCCTCACGGAAGAGGGTAAGGCCGTCCATCGTCAGCAGACCGACAAGGTCATCGCGCTTGTTACTGAGGCGATAGGCTTCGATGACGCAAACCGGATAGGTCAGCGGCAGGATGTTGGGCGCAAGCAGTGCGGCGACAGTCTTGCCGCCAAGCAAGAAGCTCGACTGATATGCCTGGTTGTTCACCCACTCGATAACCCCTGTCAGCACATCGCCCTTCGTTACCTTCGTCGCCGTGGTCCAGGCCGGATTTTCTGGCTTGGTGAAGCTTAGTTCGCTGTCCAGCTCGGGCATCTGGTCGAAGGACGGGGTATAGGTTGACGGGACGTACCAGCTTCGGATCGCCCAACCGTCTTTCTGTGTCCACTGCAGCACCGGCTGCAGGATCGCCGGAGGCTTGATCTGGCCGCGAGCTGGCATGCTCTCTAGCCCGTTGAAGAGGAACAGTATCTGCCCCGACTTCTTTGGAGGGTCCGGCACCGTGTAGGTTGCGGTGAACCTCGTGAAGCGGCTTGGACCGTTGTACTTCCAGATCGCGGTGCCGATCCAGCCACCGAAAGGGCAGGTCATGACGATTGTCAGTCTGTCGTATTTGTACTTCGGATCCGGGGGATTGCTGGCTTCCTCGCGCCAGGTGGTCGTGATTTTGTGGCGCCGAGACGACTGCGCCTGTGGCTTCACGACCACCTCGATCTCAATGCCGGAATCCATCGGATCGTTGTTCAGCAGGTGCTTGTCAAACAGCGCAATCCGCACAGCTGTGTCGAGATGCTCAAGCACGTTGCCTGCGCGCGCGGTCGGGTTGTCGGGATCGGGGCCAGGTAGGTTGCGATCAACCGGCATCTTCCGGAGGGCCTCTCGCGCCTCGTCGATCGAGGATTCCCAGTTCTGGTAGAGCGTCGCATCGCCCCATTCGTTTGGGTCGGTGGGATCGTCCACCGCGTACTTCTGGTAATATCCCCAGAGCAGGCTGTCGCGCGTGAACCCGGCCGCCTTGATGTTCTTGACGCTCTTGGCCACGGTGGTCGCGGAAAAGAAATTCGAGGAGAATTTGGCCGGATATGCTTCGTAGCCCGCGGCACGTAGATTTGGATTTGGATCGACGTACGAATTATCCGCGGTTTCGTTCTTAGTTTTGTCCTTCTTGTCCTCGGTCCCGTCCTTAGCCATTCTTGAACTCCCCTGCTGATCAAGCCTTCGTTCAACGTGCCGCGCGATGATCACCCGTCGCGCCTTCGAGAAGCTGGGCCAGGTATCTTGTGAAATCCTGCAGTGTCCCCTGCGCTCCGGTGCGAGCTGCGATCTCCTCGGCCTGTTCGGCGCAACGGGCGCCGTGGGCCGTGTCGCCCGCTTGGCGGTGCAGCACCGAACAGAGCAGCAACGCTTCCAGCTCCAGCGGATCGTAGCCTTGCTGGCGGGCCACTTGCGTGACAGCCTGCGCGGCCTGCAGTGCACCACCCCTTGCTTTTGCGTCGAGCGCACCGGCGAGGGCGAGACAGACGTCGGCGCGCAGTCGGGCGGATCGGTGCCCGAGATTGTCGGCCTCGGCGCAGGCGAGCGCGAGCGTTTCTCTCGCCTCGGCGCGCCGCTCGAGGAGCAGTAACGCCAGGCCCCGTGCGTTAGCAATGACGGGGATGAAGAGGTTGACCTCGTTTCGCCGTGCCAGCGCGAGCGCCTCGCCAAGTGCGTCTTCGGCCTCTACCAGCCGGCCTTGATGCAGCAGCAGCGCTCCGCGGCTGTAGGCTGTGGCGATCGTAGCGAGAGGCCGCGCTTCGCGCGCCGCGGCCTCTTCAGCGCGTTGTTGCTCGGCCGCCGCCGCGGCTTCGTCTCCCATGGCAACCTGGCAAAGCACCGCCATCATGCAGCAGAGCAGGCCGGCCTGGGTCCCGCTGCCGCCCATCGGCGGCGTTGCGCCTTCCACGGCAAAGCCCTGATGGCCGCGCCTGAGATGGTCGACTGCTTCGCGGTAACGGCCAGCAACATAGCAGGCCTGGCCGAGGCCATACTCGGCATATGCGACCCAGCCCGGGTTGGCGCAGCGCTCTGCGCGGGCAAGCGCCTGCGTTCCGGCCTCGAGCGCGTCGTCCGGCGCGCCGCAGAAGTTCAGCGCGGCCGCGCGCACGGCGGACGCAACGACTCCTCGCGTGTCGTCGCCGATCGCCGCCGAGCGCTCCTCTGCCTCTTTCGCAAGATCCAGCCAGCGTGACACCTTGCCGATGTTGGCGTAGGCAAGCCGCGCCTCGATGCGCAGATCGATCGCCTTTGCCTCACGCGCGACCGACATCGGCAGGTGGTCTATCGCCTGCATGGAGGTTTCGTAGTTTCGCGTGGCATCGAGGAGCGCCGCCTGGGCGAAACTTTGGCGGGCGATTTTCGTAGCGTAGTCGGCGGCCTTGGCCCAGTCCTGCGCCATTCGTGCATGGTAGGCCATTGCGGCGAGGCGAGAGGAGCCGTCATCATGCGCGGCTTCGAGCGCCGCGAGAATCCGGCCGTGTAACGCGATCCTTTCGGGGCCCGTCACCGCGTCATAGGCAACCTGCCGGATCAGTTCGTGCGCGAACGCCGCGTCGTCCGTCGCGGAATGCGCTGGGCCCGATGCGGCGACCAACATGGCCGCGCCGGAGAGTGCTGCCAGCGCGTGGCGGAAAGCGGCTTCCGATAGTGCGGCAACCGATCGCACCAGCCAGGCCGGCACCTGCGGGCCAATCGCCGCCGCGACCTGCAACATGCGTTTCGCGGGCGGGGCAAGGCGGTCGATCCGGCTGGCGATGACGCCCTGTACGGTGAGCGGCACGCCGAGTTCGACCGCCACGGTTGCCTCGGAGGGGCCCGGCTCGCTTTTCAGCGAGCCGGTTTCCTGCAGTCTGCGGCACACCTCTTCGATGAACAGTGGCATGTGTCCGGTGTGTTCCAGTATCCGCTGCTTCAGCCCGGAGAGCGCCGGCGACGGGCCCAGCAGTTCATCGAGCATTGCAAGTCCGCTGGCCTCGCCAAGGGGAGGGAGCCGCAGTGTCTGCGCGGCCGCGTCCGCGAACCAGCGGGGCAGCCCATCGCTGCGCGCGGTCGCCAAGATCAGCAGGGGATACTGACTTGCGATCGAGAGCACGCCCCGCAGCGCTGCCGTGCTTGCATCGTCCGCCCATTGCAGATCCTCGAGCAGTATGACGGTCGGGCCGGCTTTCGCCCGCTGCTCGAAGAGGGCGAGCGTCGCCGCCACAATTGCCCGGCTTCGCCCCCGTGGGGGCAGGGCCGTCCATTCCGGATGATCGACCTCGCTGCCTGACCGCAGCATGACCTGGAGCGCTGCTGACTGTGCTGCTGGCAGGCTGCCCTGCAACTGTTCGAGCGCGCTCGCGCCGAGCGCCGCCGCTATTTCCGCAAGAACCGCCTTCAGCAGCGAAAACGGAGCTCCGCCCAGGATTGGGCTGCACTCAGCAGCATTCACCTGCCACTGACGGCTTCGCAGGGTGCCGATGAATTCACGGGCCAGGCGCGACTTGCCCACGCCGGCTTCGCCGACGATCGCCACGCATAAGCCTCGGCCCCGGGCACGCTCGGATAGCCCGAGCAATTGCCGCGCTTCGCTCTCGCGGCCGACAAAGCGCGCGGTGGAGCGCGTGGCGGATGCTCCCCATTTCGAAAGCGCGGCAATGCCCTTCACAACGTGCAGCGGCACGGCCGCAGGAAAGCCTTTCAGGCTGTACGGCACGGCGGGTCCAAAGCGGATGTAGCCGTGTGAGAGTGATCGGGTCGTGGCCGAGGCCAGCGCCTGGCCCGGCTCGGCGACCGACTGCAGCCGCTCGGCCATGATCAGGGGAAGTCCGTCGAGCTCATAGTTGCTGCCGAGATCGAGCCGTCGCGGTCCTGCGATGACCTGGCCGGAATGCACCCCGACGCGCACCTTCATCAACGCGTCATCCAGTGCCTCGATCCGCTGCAGCAGGTCGATCGCTGCGAGACAACCCATCACCGCGTGCAGGTCGTCGGCGAGCGGCGCCCCGAACATTGCAAACATGCCGTCGCCCAGTTCGCGGTAGATGATGCCGCCATAGGCATGGATCGCCGCGCGCATTTCCTCCAAGGCAGGGGACAGCCGGTCAATCGCCTCCTCGAGCTCGAGATTGACGACTAGGTCGGTCGACCTGTGCAGATCGGCGCGCACGATAGTGACGTACTTGCGCTCGGTCGGGAGTGTGTCGATTTTAGTGCTGCGCGGCAGGCGGCGTGCCGCGGGCGGTTCGCGCCTGCCCCGCGCCGCCCGATCAGTATCGCTTGCAGGGCCGCGCCTACGAACACCGGAAGGCATTTCCCTCACCGACAGTGCGAACGAGAAACTGCATCACGGCACGGTCGTACTCCGCACCGGGCGTAACCTTGCGTGGAATTTATCTTATCCAAGTTTCCGTGGCAGCCCACCAAATTTTGAGCAGAAATCGGAGATTTATGCCCCCAGTCCGAGCGCAGGGTGGACATGCTTGAGGGAAGCTCGGCGCGTGGGTCGCGGACGTGCTGGCGCCACGCAGTTGGGTGCCGAGCGGGGTCCGACAGCTCGACCGGAAGAAGTGGTTCTTCTCGTCGGGCGCGATGTACATGGAGAAGGCGGCGACGCTGGCCACGTAACTTTGTCGGAAGGACCCGCCGCGCGTGCAAGCGGCGCGTTTCCGCCGATCTCGGCCGCCGCGCGCGATCCAACTCGAAGGCGGAGCAGGGTGCACTGCCGACCGAACCGTTCACGATTGACCATTTCTCGATCCCTCAAGCTCGGTCCCCACAGGGAGTATTCAGGCCGTCCCAGGATGGTCCACGAAGAACCAACCTTACGGACGGGACAACCTCGGTCGGTTTCGGCATCAAGGTCGACGAACGCTTGAACCTCAAGCCGGATCCTTCGGACCCAAGCACGACGAGCGCGAACCAAGGCAGAAGCTGACGCGCAGCACTGACACCCAGCCCGGACCGCCATATCCGTAATTCGCATAAGGTATATTATGGAATATATTTATATACAATCAGATCAAATATTTAGGCAGAATTCCTGCCACGGCGCCTTCGCTCCAGTGCGGTTTTCGATCAGCCCCTCCAACGTCCAGCCGGCTCTTGACGGCTACGGTGCATGGGGTTGTTTTTCAGTTTTTGAATCCGGCCCATCTGCCGAAAGCCGATATTGCCGCGACGGTGTCCGGCTGCAATAAGCGAGACCTCGCGAGATCGCAGATGACCTTCAGGCCTTCCGTCCGTATAGGTTTGCATCTCAGAACAACAACAAACCTTCCGAGGAAGCAGACCCATGAGCTTTTCCCGACGCACGCTTCTCAAGGCCTCCGCCGCGACCGCGGTTCTGGGCGGCCTCAGTGCGCCCCATGTGGCCCGCGCCCAGAGCGCCGAGTTCACCTACAAGTACGCCAACAACCTGCCTGACACCCATCCGCTGAACGTCCGCGCCAGGGAGATGGCGGCGGCGATCAAGGCCGAGACGAACGGCAAGTTCGACCTGCAGATCTTCCCGAACAACCAGCTCGGTTCCGACACCGACATGCTGAGCCAGATCCGCTCCGGTGGCGTCGAGTTCTTCACGCTGTCCGGCCTGATCCTGTCGACCCTGGTGCCGGCCGCGTCCATCAACGGCATCGGCTTCGCGTTCCCGGACTACGACACGGTCTGGAAGGCCATGGACGGCGACCTTGGCGCCCATGTCCGCGGCGAGATCAAGAAGGCCGGTCTCGAGGTCATGGACAAGATCTGGGACAACGGCTTCCGGCAGACCACGTCGTCGAGCAAGCCGATCACCGGTCCTGACGACCTCAAGGGCTTCAAGATCCGCGTGCCGGTGTCGCCGCTGTGGACCTCGATGTTCAAGGCGTTCGATGCTGCGCCCGCCTCGATCAACTTCAGCGAGGTCTATTCCGCGCTCCAGACCAAGATCGTCGAGGGCCAGGAGAACCCGCTGGCGATCATCTCGACCGCCAAGCTTTACGAGGTGCAGAAGTACTGCTCGCTGACCAACCACATGTGGGACGGCTTCTGGTTCCTGGCCAACCGCCGCGCCTGGGAAAAGCTCCCACAGGACGTGCGCACCGTCGTCGCGAAGCACATCAACGCCGCCGCGGTCAACGAGCGCGCTGATACCGCCAAGCTCAATGCCAACCTCCAGCAGGAGCTCGCGGCCAAGGGCCTGACCTTCAACCAGCCTGCGGTGGCGCCGTTCCGCGACAAGCTGCGCACCGCCGGCTTCTATGCCGAGTGGAAGGGCAAGTACGGCGACCAGGCCTGGGACCTGCTGGAAAAGGCCGTCGGCAAGCTGTCGTAACGCGTTGGGGCCGTCATGGCTCATATCGAGGCCGAGGTGATCGAGGTGGCGGGCGAGGCGGCTGTTCAGCCCCCTCGCCGATCCTCTCTGCTGGCCTCGCTGGAGCGCCTCCTCGGCCTCGTGGTCGAAATCCCGGCGGCGATCCTGGTCGTCGCCGAGATCGTGATCCTGTTTGCCGGCGTGGTCGCACGCTACGGCTTGCACCGGCCGCTGATCTGGTCGGACGAGCTCGCCTCGATCCTGTTCCTGTGGCTCGCCATGCTGGGCGCGGCGGTCGCGTTCCGCCGCTCCGAGCACATGCGCATGACCGCGGTCGTCGCGAGCGCCAAGCCTGCAATGCGGGCCTGGCTCGACCTGGTCGCGACCTGTGCGGCGCTAGCGTTTCTGGTGCTGATCGTCTGGCCGTCCTTCGACTATGCCTATGAGGAAAGTTACATCACCACGCCGGCGCTCCAGATTTCCAATATGTGGCGCGCCGCGGCGCTGCCGGCCGGCATCTGCCTGATGGCGGTGTTCGCATTGCTGCGACTGCTGCGCGCCGCCGATTACCGCATGGTGCTGACGGCGGTGATATCAGTTGCCGTCATCGTCGGTCTGTTCTGGCTGGCGCAGCCTTATCTGCGGCCGCTCGGCAACCTCAACCTCGTCATCTTCTTCGTCGGTGTCGCCGGCTTCTGCGTCTTTGCCGGCGTTCCCATTGCGTTCGGCTTTGGCCTCGCCATCTTCGGCTATCTGGCGCTGACCACGCGCACGCCTGTCATGGTGCTGGTCGGGCGGATGGACGAGGGCATGAGCCACCTCATCCTGCTCTCGGTGCCGCTGTTCGTGTTCCTGGGCCTCCTGATCGAGATGACCGGCATGGCACGGGCCATGGTGGCGTTCCTGGCGAGCCTGCTCGGCCATGTCCGCGGTGGCCTGCACTACGTGCTCGTCGGCGCGATGTATCTCGTCTCCGGCATCTCCGGCGCCAAGGCTGCCGACATGGCGGCCGTGGCGCCAGTGCTGTTCCCGGAGATGAAGCAGCGCGGCGCCAAGCCCGGCGACCTCGTGGCCCTGCTCGCGGCCACCGGCGCGCAGACCGAAACCATCCCGCCGAGCCTCGTGCTGATCACGATCGGCTCGGTCACCGGCGTTTCCATCGCGGCGCTGTTCACTGGGGGCCTGCTGCCCGGCGTGGTGCTCGCGATCACGCTCTGCATGCTGGTGTGGTGGCGCTATCGCCACGAGGACATGAGCCATGTCCGCCGCGCCACGGGTAGCGAGATCGGCAAGACCTTCGTCATCGCCCTGCCCGCGCTCGCGCTGCCCTTCGTGATCCGCTACGCCGTGGTCGAGGGCATTGCGACCGCGACCGAAGTCTCCACCATCGGCATCGTCTACGGTGCCCTGGTCGGCCTCCTGGTCTACCGCCGTTTCGACTGGCGGCGGCTGTTTCCGATGCTGGTTGAGACCGCGGCGCTGTCAGGCGCGATCCTGCTGATCATCGGCACGGCGACCGGCATGGCCTGGGGGCTCACCCAATCCGGCTTCTCGCGCTCGCTGGCTGCAGCCATGACCGGATTGCCCGGGGGACCCGCGACCTTCATCGCTGTGTCGATCCTGGCCTTCACCATCCTCGGCAGCGTGCTCGAGGGCATTCCGGCAATCGTGCTGTTCGGGCCGCTATTGTTTCCGATCGCCCGCGCCGTCGGCGTGCACGAGGTGCACTACGCCATGGTGATCATTCTGGCGATGGGTATCGGGCTATTCGCCCCGCCCTTCGGCGTCGGCTATTATGCCGCCTGCGCCATCGGACGCGTCGATCCGGCCGAAGGCATCAGGCCGATCTGGGGCTATCTGCTGGCGCTGCTGGTGGGATTGATCATCGTCGCGATCTTCCCCTGGATCTCGATCGGATTCCTGTAAAGCGCGGCGTCAAGGAGGGTTCGATGAGCGAGCGGCAGAACCAGTACAACATCGGCCTCGACAAGACCCCCGCCAACTACGTCCCCCTGAGCCCGCTGAGCTTCCTCGCGCGCAGCGCCGCCGTCTATCCCAACCACGTCAGCACGGTCTATGAGGGCCGCAGCTTCACGTGGCGCGAGACGCATGAGCGCTGCAAGCGCTTTGCGTCCTGGCTCGGCGGCAAGGGCATCGGCGTCGGCGACACAGTCGCGGCGATGCTTCCGAACATTCCGGCGATGAACGAGGCGCACTTCGCCGTCCCCATGACCGGCGCCGTCCTCAATGCGCTCAACATCCGTCTCGATGCGCCTTCGATCGCGTTTCAGCTCGACCATGGCGGCGCCAGGGTCATCCTGGTCGATCCGGAGTTTTCGACCGTCATCACCGACGCGCTCGCGCAGATGAAGGGGCCGAAGCCGCTCGTCGTCGACGTCGACGACGCCTCGTTCAAGGGCGGCAAGCGGATCGGCGAAATCGAGTATGAAGCGGCCGTCGCACAAGGCGATCCCGACTTCGCCGCGATCACGCCGAAGGACGAATGGGACGCGATCGCGCTGAGCTATACGTCGGGCACCACGGGCAATCCCAAGGGCGTCGTGACCCATCATCGCGGCGCCTATCTCAACGCCGTCAGCAACATCCTCGCAGGCCAACTCGGCCAGCATCCGGTCTATCTCTGGACGCTGCCGATGTTCCATTGCAACGGCTGGTGCTTCCCCTGGACCATCGCGGCGGCGGCCGGCATCAACGTCTGCCTGCGCAAGGTCGAGCCGACAAAAATCTTCGAGCTGATCAAGCAGCACGGCGTCACCCACATGTGCGGCGCGCCGATCGTCTACAACACGCTGATCAACGCACCCGATGCGCCGAAGGGCAGTGCGGCGCGTCGCGTCGTCGGCCTGATCGCGGGCGCCGCGCCGCCGGTCGCGGTGCTCGAAGGCGCAGAAGGCATCGGCATCAAGCTGACGCACGTCTACGGCCTGACCGAGGTCTACGGCCCCGCCTCCGTCTGCGCCGAGCAACCCGGCTGGGACGATCTGCCCGCCGCCGAGCGCGCCAGCATGAAGCGGCGGCAGGGCGTGCCCTACCCGCTCGAGGAGGGCGTCACCGTCATCAATCCGCAGACGATGCAAGAGGTGCCCCGCGACGGCGAGACCATCGGCGAGGTCATGTTCCGCGGCAACATCGTGATGAAGGGCTACCTCAAGAACGAGAAGGCGACGAAGGAAGCCTTCGAGGGCGGCTGGTTTCACACCGGCGACCTCGGCGTGCTCGACGAGCACGGTTACGTCATCATCAAGGACCGCTCCAAGGACATCATCATATCCGGTGGCGAGAACATTTCCTCCGTCGAGGTCGAGGACATCCTCTACAAGCATCCGGCCGTGCTGTTCGCAGCCGTCGTCGCAAAGCCCGATCCGAAATGGGGCGAGGTGCCCTGCGCCTTCGTCGAACTGAAGGACGGCGCCAGCGCAAGCGAAGCCGAGATCATCGCCTTCTGCCGCTCGCATATGAGCGGATTCAAGACGCCAAAGGCCGTCGTGTTCGGACCGATCCCGAAAACGTCCACGGGCAAGATCCAGAAATTCCTGCTGCGTAACGAGGTCGGATCAGTGAAGGCGATCTCGGCCTGATTGATCGGCCCCGGTCGGGCCCGGATTCCCGTGAGGCACGATCGAATTGAAATAGCTGAACGGCTGGGCCGCGGCCGCCACCTTCGACGGCGAACTTTCAGGCCTGGTGCGGTCTTACACCGGTAAGCCGTCATGCGCTACGCTTGGTAGACCTCCCAGCAGCTTCCAGCGTCATCACGATCAACCGTATGGCATTGAGGTAGAGGCGTGGATTGACGCGGATCACCACGCCTCATCTCGAAACCGATTGTCGATGTTCGACGGCATCGGGACACGACAAGAAAAGATTGGAAAACGTTAGAGACGCACTTACGATTCCGCATCGTCGGATTCGCTGTTTCCACCCGATTCGCCGCGCGGGCTGCGCGGCCGGTGTCCGGCGCGGTTGGGGCGCTTCATGTGGTTGGGGTCGTGAGCGTGGACGCGCGTGGGCGTCTGGCGCTGCTGCTATTGACGGCCGGACTGCTGCTGCCGCACGCGGCGGAGGCCCAGGTCATGCGCGAGTTCGGCGCATTCGGGGGCGCCGAGACTTTTGGCCCTCCGGGTCCGAATGCGCCCGGCAACAGTTTCAACAATTTCGGCGGTGGCAACAATTTTGGCGGCAATTTTGGCGGCATGGGTGGCTCCATGTTCGGCGGCCCGCAGACCTCCGGTTTTGGCGGAGCGCCGTTCGGCAATGGCGGTGGCGGCATGCAGCCCGGCTATGGCTGGAACGGCGAGCCATCCGGCCTTGCCGGCGAAGCGCGGTTCGGCGTGCGCCGGGCCTTTGGCGGCAGCTCCGACGGCGCCGTCCAGGGTGAGACGGCGCAGGCCACGTTCCTGGCAATGACGCAGTTCACCCAGACCCTGCTCGATCCCGCAATCGACGGCCGCGGCATCGGCCCGGCAGAGTTTGACGCAGAGCTCGCGGCCTACGCCGATATCGGCAACGACCAGACCCATGGCGGGGTCGGACGCGAAGCCTATGGGGCGATGTATGGCAAGCCCTCGCGCGCGTCTGCGCACTGGAACGTCTGGGCCGCCGGATTCGGCGGATCGCAGGTGTCGACCGGTGGCAGCGGCTCCGCCAGCCGGAGCTTCGGCACCGTCGTCGGCGCCGACTATGCGCTCTCACCGCAGACGCGGATGGGCTTTGCGCTCGCCGGCGGCGGCACCGGCTTTGCCAACAATTTCTCCAGCGGCCGCTCCGACCTGTTCCAGGCAGGCACCTTCGTCAGGCATTCGGTCGGATCGGCCTATGTCGCGACCGCACTCGCTTACGGGTGGCAGGCCATCACCGGCCGGCTCAATGCAGCGATCAACGCCAATGCCTATTCCGGCCGCCTCGAAGGCGGCTATCGTTTTGCCATGCCCTGGCTTGGCGTCACGCCTTATGCGGCCGCGCAGATCACCACCTTCCGCCTGCCCTCCAATGCGGCGCAGCCGGCGTACACCGTCGATCGGTCTTCGGCGGTGCCCGGCAGCGACGGCTTCACCGACACCCGCGCCGAGCTTGGCCTGCGCACGAGCACGTCCATTGCGCTGTTTGGAAGCATGATGAACCTGCGCGGACGGCTCGCCTGGGCGCATGATTTCAGCGCGGGGCAGTCGATCCCGGCGGCGTTCCAGTCCCTCCCCGGTCAGGGCTTCATCGTCGCCGGCACGGCATTGGCGCCGAACGCGGCCCTGACAGGCGTAGCGCTCGAGCTGCGGGACCTGAACGGCTGGTCGGCTTCAGCGAATGTCGACAGCGAAGTGTCGAGCCTGGTGCGCTCCCACACCGGCAAGGCCACGCTGCGCTACGCCTGGTAGACGCGCGATATTTGTTTCAACGCGAAAACGCTCTAGTGCGTCTCGAGCCGTAAACCATCGTAGGCGGGCACCACGCCCATGGGCAGCGACTGCCGGATCACCTCGTAATCGACATCGGCGGTCATGTTGGTGATGATGGCTCGCTTCGGTTTGAAGCGCTCGATCCACGACAGCGCGTCGTTGATGCTGAAATGGCTGGAATGGCTGGTGTAGCGTAAGCCGTCGACGATCCAGAGATCGAGATTTTCCAACGCGGCCCAGCTCTCGCGCGGAATGTCGTTGAGATCGGGCGTGTAAGCGGCGTTGCCAATGCGATAGCCAAGCGCGGGGATTTGGCCGTGCTGCACCAGGAAAGCCGTCATCTTCGTCGCGCCGCCCTTCCCCAAGATGGTCTGGGTCTCGCCCGCCTCGATGGAATGTCGCGTCAGGATCGGCGGATAGTCGCTGCCCTCCGGCGAGATAAAGCAATAGGAGAATCGCGCCATGATGTCCTTGGCGGTCGACTGATTGAAATACGTAGGAATGCGCTTGCGCATGTGCAGTACGACCGAGCGCAGATCGTCCATGCCGTGAGTCTGATCGGCATGCTCGTGAGTCAGGAACACCGCATCAATGTGATCGACATTGGCATCGATGAGCTGCTCGCGCAGGTCGGGCGAAGTGTCGATGACGATCCGCGTGGTGCCGTGCTCGCCGGTCTGCTCGACCAGCAGCGAGCAGCGGCGGCGGCGGTTTTTTGGATTGTTGGGATCGCAGGCACCCCAGCCGAGCGCCGGGCGCGGCACGCCGGCGGAGGAGCCGCAACCCAGGATCGTCAGCGTCAGCGTCAGCGTCATGTGGCTCCCAACCTTAAGATTTCACCTTGGAGAACAGGCGGAAGAAGTTTTCGGTGGTCTGACGTGAGATCTCATCGAGCGACACGCCGCGCGTTTCGGCGAGCACCTTGGCGACCTCGACCACATAGGCCGGCTCGTTGCGTTTGCCCCGGAACTTGCCGGGCGCAAGATAGGGCGAGTCTGTTTCAACCAGAATACGGTCAGGCGGCAGTTCAGCCGCAAGCGCGCGCAGGGCCTCCGACTTCTTGAAGGTCAGGATGCCCGTGAAGCCGATATAGAGCCCGAGCGCCACCGCCTTCAGCGCCAGTTCGCGCCCACCGGTGTAGCAATGCAGCACGGCGTCAAACGATCCGCGTGCCGCTTCCTCTTCCAGGATGCGGGCACAATCCTCGTCGGCCTCACGGGTATGGATCACGAGCGGCAGGCCGGTGGCACGGGCAGCCGCGATATGGGCGCGAAAGCCCCTCGCCTGCGCCTCCGGCGAACCGTTATCGTAGAAATAGTCGAGCCCGGCTTCGCCGAGCGCAACGACCCTGGGATGCTGCGTCAGCGCGATCAGCTCGTCCGGTGTGATGCCGTCTTCCTCATCCGCATTGTGTGGATGGGTGCCGACCGAGCAATAGACGTCGTCGTAGCGCTCGGTGATGGCGAGAAGCTGGTTGAGCTTCCGCACCCGGGTCGAGATCGTGACCATGCGCCCGATGCCGGCCGCACGCGCACGCGACACGATCCCGTCGAGATCTTCCGCAAAGTCCGGAAAATCCAAATGGCAGTGGCTGTCGACCAGCATCGCGCGAACGCCCTAGGCCGCCGGCTCGATGTAGCGCGGGAACGCCGGTGTCGGCGCCGGCAACGTCGAGCCGGGCGCGATGCGCTCGGCACCGCCGAGCATCGCGAAGTTCCGCTCGCCCGCGGGAATGCCGAGGCTGTCGAGCAGCAAGCCCGAGGCGGTCGGCATCGCCGGCTGGGCCAGGATCGCGATCTGGCGCACGACTTCGGCGGTGACATAGAGCACCGTCTTCTGTCTGGCGGGATCGGTCTTGGCCAGCGCCCACGGCGCCTCGCCCGCGAAATAGCGGTTGGCCTCCGCGACCACGGCCCACACGGCATTGAGCCAGTGATGGATCTGCTGCGTCGACATCGCCTCGCGCGACGCGGCGATCATGCCGTCGGCCATTGCCAAAATCGCCTTGTCGTTGTCGCTGAACTCACCGGCCTCCGGCAGCACACCACCGAGCTGCTTTGCGATCATCGACAGCGAGCGCTGCGCGAGGTTGCCGAGATCGTTGGCGAGGTCGGCATTGATGCGCGCGACGATGGCTTCGTGGTTATAATTGCCGTCCTGGCCGAACGGGACCTCGCGCAGGAAGAAATAGCGCATCTGGTCGACGCCGTACTGGTCGGCGAGATTGAAGGGATCGACGACGTTGCCGACCGACTTCGACATCTTCTCGCCCCTGTTGAACAGGAAGCCGTGGGCATAGACCCGCTTCTGCACGGGGATGCCGGCCGACATCAGGAACGCCGGCCAATACACCGCGTGGAAGCGGATGATGTCCTTGCCGATGATGTGCACATCGGCCGGCCAGTAGCGCCAGTTCGTGTCGCTCTCGTCAGGGAAGCCGACGCCGGTAATGTAGTTGGTCAGCGCGTCGACCCAGACATACATCACGTGCTCTTCGTCGCCGGGCACCTTGACGCCCCAGTCGAAGGTGGTGCGCGAGATCGAGAGATCGCGCAGGCCGCCCTTGACGAAGCTCACCACCTCGTTCTTGCGGGAGTCTGGTCCGATGAAATCGGGACGATCCGTGTAGAGCTTCAGCAGCTTGTCCTGATAGGCGGACAGGCGGAAGAAGTAGCTCTTCTCCTCGACCCACTCGACCGGCGTGCCTTGCGGCCCCAGGCGCACACCGTCGTCGTTGAGGCGCGTCTCGTCCTCGGCGTAGTAGGCCTCATCACGGACCGAGTACCAGCCGGCATAGGTGTCTGCATAGATGTCGCCGTTGGCCTCCATGCGCCGCCAGATTTCCTGGCTTGAACGATGATGCTGCTCCTCGGTGGTGCGGATGAAGCGGTCGAACGACACGTTCAGGCGCTCGTCCATCTCCTTGAAGCGGCCGGCATTGCGGGCGGCGAGCGCCGACGGGGTCAAGCCCTCGTTCTGCGCGGTCTGGATCATCTTCAACCCGTGCTCGTCGGTGCCGGTCAGGAAGAACACGTCCTTGCCGTCGAGCCGCGCGAAGCGCGCCAGCACGTCGGTCGCAATCGCCTCATAGGCGTGGCCGATATGCGGGCTGCCGTTGGGATAGGCGATCGCAGTCGTGATGTAGAAGACGTTGTCGCGCGCGGGGGCAGCAACGGGAGCAGTGGCTTGCGCAGCTGCGACGGGCTTCGGCGCGCGCGGCGCCGTAGGCTTCGGCACTTTGGGCTTCGACACCTTGGGCTTCACAACCTTCGGCGGAGCGACGACAGCAGCCGGTGCAGCGGTCACGGCAGGCGGGGTCACCCTCGCCTTCCTGGCCGCCTTCTTCGCCGGAGCATTGCTCTTCGCTGGAGCTTTGGCTGGCTTCTTGGCAACCTTCTTTACCGCTTTCTTGGCGACGACCTGTTTCTTCGCAGCCTTCTTGCCGGCCTGCTTTGTCGTCTTGGCAGCACTCTTCTTCACGCCTGCGGCAGCCTTCTTGGTCTTCTTGACCTTCTTGGCAGCCTTGTGCGCAAGCGCCTTCTTCGCGGCTTTCTTGACGGGCTTCTTGGCAGCCTTCTTGCCGCTCTTGCGCTTGACGGTTTTCTTAGCTCGCGCCACGACGAATTCCTTTACGGGCTTCTCAAAATTTGGAAACGAACCTGCGTTAGGTTGTTGTTTTGCGCATGATCATTTCGGAAAACCGCTGCGCACTTTTGCTGATCATGCTTTAGCGCGTTGCGTCCGCCAGCCAGCCGAACACTGAGAAAACCAAGGGCTTTCGCTCCAGATTGTAGGTTTCGGTGTCGCGCGCGGCGCGGACGATCTTTTCCCATACCTCCGCAAGGCGCGCAAGGCGCGGCAGGTTCTGGTTGGCATTCGCTTCGTCGGCGTGCAGTCGCTCCGCGATCCAGCGATCGATGCCGTCGATGAAGGCTGCAAGCGCCACGCGGTCATTGGTGGGAAGCGAATCGCCGAGCGTGTGCAATTCGCGCGGATCGACCTGTGGCAGGCGCGCGAGCAGCGCCGCCGTGCGCTGCTGGAGCTTCAAGGCGTCGCCGCCGAGCAGCGTCAGCGCCCGCGCGACGCTGCCCTCCGAGGCCTCCGCGGCCTCACGCAGCGCCGGATCGTCCGGATCGAGGTCAGCCACCGAAGCTGCGGCGCCGATCACATCATCCGTGTCGAGCGGACGTAGGCGCAGCTTGCGGCAGCGTGACTGAATCGTGGCGAGAACGCGCGCGGGCGCGTGGCTGACCAAAAGGAATAGCGATTGCTGCGGCGGCTCTTCCAAAATCTTCAGCAGCGCGTTGGCGGCATTCGGATTGAGCTCGTCGACGGTGTCGACGATGCAGACCCGCCAGCCTTCTGCCGCAGCAGTCGAACCGAAGAAGCCGATCGTCTCTCGCGTCTCGTCCACGGTGATCACGGTGCGCATCACGCCGCGATCGTTGGTGGTGCGTTCCAGCGACAGCAGCCCGCCATGCGAGCTGGCCGCAACCTGCCGCGCCACCGCGTTATCAGGATCGATCGCGAGGGTCTCGGCGCGCTGCACGGACGGCGCCAGCGGCTGGCCGTTGGAAAGCACGAAGCGCGCCATGCGGTAAGCCAGCGTCGCCTTGCCGATCCCCTGCGGCCCGCCGATCAGCCAGGCATGCGGGATGCGCCCGCTGCGATAGGCCGCGAGCAGCGCCGCCTCGGCCTCGCGATGGCCGAACAGAAGGCTCGTCTCGCGCGGATGCGGAATGGCGGTTTCGCGTTCGGCCTGACGCGGGCTCATCGGGAAACCACCGATGCAGGGGTTGGGAGAAGACGATCGCGCAGCGCCGTCCAGACGCGTCCGGCGACCGTGTCAGGATCGGAATTGGCATCGATCAGGACGCAGCGGCCAGGATCGTCCGCCGCGATCTTGCGATAGGCCTCGCGCAGGCCCTGATGGAAGCTGAGCTGCTCGGCCTCGAACCTGTCAGGTGTGCCGCTACCACGGCGCATGGCGGCGCGCTGCAATCCGATCTCGACCGGCAGATCGAGGATGAGGGTGAGGTCCGGCTTGAGATCGCCGATCGTGACCCGCTGCATCGCGTTGATCAGGCCCATCGGCACGCGGCCGAGGCTGCCCTGATAGGCCCGCGTCGAGTCGGCGAAGCGGTCGCACAGCACCCAGGCGCCCCGATTGAGCGCGGGCTGGATCACGGTTCGGACATGGTCGTCGCGGGCAGCCGCGAACAGCAGCGTCTCGGCTTCGGGTCCCAGCAGCTTGCCCATCCCCGACAGCACCAGGTGGCGCATGATCTCGGCGCCCGGCGAGCCGCCTGGCTCGCGCGTGACGAGGGTCCGCATCCTGGCCGCATTGAGACGGTCGGCGAGCTTCTTGATCTGGGTCGACTTGCCCGTCCCCTCGCCGCCTTCAAAGGTGATGAAGCGTCCGCGCCCGGACGGCCTCTGTACTGCGCTCTCACTCATGATCAGAGCTTCTCGGCGCCTGCGCGGAACATGCCGATCACGAGCTCGCTGGCGCCATCGATCGCACGGCGCACGGTCGAGCCGGTGCCGATCGCTTCGGCCGCGTAGACCGGTGTCTCCACCGCGATGTTGCCGCTGCGCCAGACCCTGACCACGCCGACCCTCTGGCCGGCCTCGATCGGGGCGCGCACCGGTCCGCTATAGACGACACGAGCGATCAGCTTGTCGCTGCCGTTCTTGTGCACCATCACCTTCACGGGCGTCTTGGCGACGAGCTTGACCGATCGGCTCTCGCCGCCGAACACTTTTGCGTAGCCGACCGGCTGGTCGGCCGCGATCAGCGTGCGGGTCTCGAAATTGCGGAATCCCCATTCCAGCATCTTCTTGGCTTCGGTGGCGCGATCCTCTGGATCTTCCAGCCCGTTGACGACGACGATCAGCCGCGTGCCGTTCTGCACGGCGGAGCCGACCATGCCGTAACCGCCTTCCTTGGTGTAGCCGGTTTTCAGACCGTCGGCGCCTTCCATCGAATTGAGCAGAGGATTGCGGTTGGGCTGGCGGATCTTGTTCCAGGTGAACTCCTTCTCGCCGAACAGTTTGTAGAATTCGGGGAAGTCGAGAATGATGTGCCGCGCGAGGAGACCGAGCTCGCGCACGGTCATCTTGTTGCCGGGGTCGGGCAAGCCGTTGGAATTGCCGAAAGTCGACTTGGTCATGCCGAGCTCGCGGGCACGCTTGGTCATGAAGTCGGCGGCAAAGATCTTCTCGTTGCCGGCGATGCCTTCGGCCAGCGCGATACAGGCGTCATTGCCGCTCTGGATGATCGCACCATGCAGGAGATCGTCGACCGAAACCTTGCTGTTGATGGCGGCGAACATGGTCGAGCCGCCCGAGGGCGCGCCACCCTTGCGCCAGGCGTTCTCGCTGATCCGATATTCGTCGGTCAGCTTGATGTCGCCTTTCTTGATGGCATTGAAGACGACTTCCGCCGTCATCAGCTTCATCATGCTGGAGGGCGCGCGCAGCTCGTCGGCGTTCTTCTCGAACAGCACGCTGCCGCTGGAAGCCTCGATCAGGATCGCTGTGGGGGCGTCGCCATCGAAGCCGGACTCCTCCGTTTTCTTGGCACCCTGGATGCTCTGGTTGGCGGCGTAGAGTGCCCCACCCCAGCCGATGCCCGCCACCAGAACCGCGGCGACCAACCCACGCGCCAGCGCACCGGCGGAGAACCGGGTGCGACGGAGCGGAAAAAGACGAAATGCCATGGCCAAGCCCTGAGAGCGGCGTTCTAACAGCAGGAACCGGTGCGAACAACACGGGGCTGACGGCCGGAACCCGAGATTGCACGATTCTCGTCGCGCCCCTATCGTGGCACCTCATATTTCTCGACCAAACCCCTGAAACAAGGCGGAAAAGCGATGTTGTCCACCCGCATGATCAAGGCCAATGGGATCGACCTGTTCATCCGCGAAGCCGGCAAAGGTCCGCTGGTGGTGCTGTGCCACGGCTGGCCGGAGCTCTCCTACTCCTGGCGCCACCAGATGCCGGCGCTGGCGGACGCCGGGTTTCGTGTCGTCGCCCCGGACATGCGCGGCTACGGACAGAGCGCGGCGCCGGCGGATGTTGCCGACTACTCGATCTTCGACACGGTCGGCGACGTCGTTGGCCTCGTGCACGCGCTCGGCGAGAGCAAGGCGATGGTGGTCGGCCACGACTGGGGCGCGCCAGTCGCCTGGCATGCGGCGTTGTTCCGGCCCGACATCTTCACGGCGGTGGCGGGCCTGAGCGTACCGCCACCATTCCGCGGCCGCGGCAAGCCGCTCGATCTGCTGCGCGAGGGCGGCGTCACCAATTTCTACTGGCAGTATTTCCAGACACCCGGCGTCGCCGAGGCCGAGTTCGAGCGTGATGTCGCCCGCACCATGCGCATCGTGCTCGGTGGCCGCGGGCTTGCCGATCCCAGCACCGCGATGTTCGTCCAGGAGGGCAAGGGATTTCTCGGCCACGCGCTCACCGAGGAGCCGCTGCCCAACTGGCTCAGCGAGGCCGACCTCGCCTATTTCACCGAGAGCTTCCGCAAGTCCGGCTTCCGCGGCGGCCTGAACTGGTACCGCAACCTCGACCGCAACTGGGAATTGACGGCGCCCTGGCAGGACGCACAGATCCGCCAACCCTCGCTGTTCATTGCCGGCTCCAAAGACGCCGTCATCACCGGCCTGATCGGCGCCAAGCGCGTCAACGAGCTCGAGCGCGTGCTGCCCAATCTGACGCGAAAGCTGATCATCGAGGGCGCGGGTCATTGGGTCCAGCAGGAGCGGCCCGACGAGGTCAACGCTGCGCTGCTGAAGTTTCTGCGCGAAGTGGCTGAGCGTTAGACGAGATCCTCTTTCATCGCGATGTGGGCGGCACCCGCCTGCCCGGTCTCGGCAAATCCTCGCCGCAGGTAAAACCTGTGCGCGGCCGCATTGGTCGCAAGTACCGAGAGCGTCAATCCCGTGCCGTGGCTCGATAGCGTGCTGCTGGTCCCCTATGCCGGCGTCTTTGCCGACCCGCGATCGGCGGGCGGCATCCCGCTCGCTTCGACACCATTGCTCCAGGGCTGGTCAGCCGCGTCACGGGCGGCATCGGCGCAAGCTGGCGGGCGGCGCCACGGTCGGCTTCGGCGTCGAACTCGGCGGCAACACGCAGATCTGGACGTTCACGGGACGCGCGCGCATCCCGTTCTGATCCCTGGGCGCGACGACCGACCAGCGGCGCTACGCTGCTCGCCGGATTTGCTGGCTTGGTAACTGCCTAGTAGAGGCCGCGGCCGCTCAGGATGCTGCGAGCCTCGGCGGCGCCGTCGGCCGATGACGACGCGTTCTCGGTCGCATAGCGGCCATCCTCGTCGTAGGACACGGCGCGCGCGTTCTTGAGCACCCGGCCCCGGCTGCGGCTCGAGGCCGACATCTCCGAGGTCGCGTTGAGCGACGCCATGTCGGCGGAGGTGTTGCCGAGATTGTAGGGCCGTCCCTCCGGCATCGGAACCTCGCCCCGAATGGCACCGCGGTTCGACGATGGCAGCTCCGGCACGAACGGCCTTGCCGACGCGACCCGCACCATCGAGGGCGACGGCGCGGGGATGCCGGTGCGCAGGGTCGCCATCAGCTGGCGATCGTCGGAGCCTTCCAGCGGCGCCCGGCCGACATATTCGACACGGACCCTGGCGACGCCATTGCCTTTGAATTCAAGGAGTTCGGCGGCTTTGTTCGAGACGTCGATGAGCCGGTTGCCGTGATAGGGCCCGCGGTCATTGACGCGCACGATCAGCGATTTGCCGTTCGAGACATTGGTCACCCGCGCATAGCACGGCATCGGCAGGGTCGGATGCGCCGCTGTCAGCGAGGCCATGTCGAACACTTCGCCATTGGCAGTCAGGCGGCCGTGGAAATCGTCGCCGTACCAGGACGCCATGCCTTCGGCGCGGTAATTGACGTCCTCCTCCGGCACGTAGGTCCGGCCGGCCACGACATAGGGCTTGCCGATGCGGTAAGTGCCGCCGCCTTTCGGGACCGGATCCCCAAACGCCACGACCCGGGGGCTCGAGGACACGCCGTATTTCGGATCGACCCGGCTGGCGAACTTGTTCGAGGAGGCGCAATTGGCGAGCGCGAGGCAGGTCGCGACCGCCGCAACACCGCGCGCGGCCCGCAAAACCGAATCTGACCGTCGGATCCCCATGCGCCCCAAATACCACTTCGCCGGAGGCGTCCCCAACCCGCTTTGGCTACGGGGGAGCGCTGTCCGGTCCCATAATCCGAGGCGGCCCACCACCGCGTCGGAAGCAGTAAGGATAACGCAACCCGAACACGGCGGAAATGGGGAGCCCACAGCGATCACGCTGGGATGGTAAACGGGACGTTCGCTTCTCCCCGTTCATCTACGGAGCGCAGGCACCCTTCTCTGTGCCACTCCTGGACATTCTGTTGCGCCAAAACCTCACTCCACCCCCATTGTCTTGTGGCTGACTGGAATTCTTTTGACTGTGCAAGGCCGCACGCGTTTTCTCGGTCGCAGGGGCGAACTGGAAATTTGACGATGATCGAGACGGTTTCGGCACTGATGGGTTTGGTAAGCGCGGGGATCTTCCTGGCCCATGCGTTTGAAGGTTACCGCTCGAGGGCCTGAGGCCATTCGCGCGGACGGCAGAGCACCTCTTTCAAGACGGCACGTTCGGACAATTTTAATCGATCCGACCGAGCATAAGACGAGAGCGGCAGGTGTCCCATGCGTAACCATGACCTCGTATCCGATGGCTTCCTGGCACTGACCGCCGGCGGCTTGGTTCTACTCTGCTCAAGCCTCGTGGCACTGGCCTTCGGCTGAGCATCACCACGACGTTCCTTTTTTCCAACCACAACTACACCGCGATGCAGCATACAGCGCTGTCCGGTACTGCTCCGCTCCCGTTTAGTTGATTGAATTTCTGCGTTCGGCGCCTCGACTCATTTCAAGAGGCCATCACCAACGAGGGTGACGCAAATGCTTGCTGAGAAATTTTTCCTGGTTCTGGAATCCCTGATCCGCGGCGACCGCACCTATCCTGACGGAAGTCCCCGGGTAATCAGCACCTCGCCGCACGTGCCGGTGAACCTGCCGGGCCGGAAATAGCCGTCCCCGAACTTCCGAATCACGCGCCGCTCAGCGCAGGCCCAGTAACGAGCGGCGATAAAAGCTGTCGCGGGCCTCGCTCAGGCAGACGAAGCTGCCGTCGAAACCCTGGCCGTACCGCTTCTGGCCCTTGCCGTAATAGACGCCCTTCCTGAAATCGAGCCAGACCACCTGATCGTGCGGGCAATGACGTTGTGCCTGCGCCTCGTAGCGAAACGGCGTCAGCGGCGTCGCCGAGACCTCCGCGCCACCGGCGCCAACCACGATTGCGACGGCGACCGCGATGCCGCCGAGCCCTTTGCCGAAGCCGCTCCAAGACACCCCCGCCTCCCGATTCAAGCCCTCGCTCCCTCGCCGTTCGGCACGCTAGCACGAGACGGCGCGATCTGTCGGCCACAGCAGGCGGCTTCGCCGTCTTCCGCCGGCCATCTTGTCGGGTTACATGAAAGCGAGATCATCTCAGCTCGCGAGGATGCTGCCTGAATGTCGGTTGAGCCTGCACCCAGGACCGAACCCCGCCCGCCGTCGCCGCGTTTGGGCGTGCTCCCGATGATCATCTTCGGCTCGCGCTGGCTGCAACTGCCGCTCTATCTCGGACTGATCGTGGCGCAATGCGTCTACATCGCGCTGTTCCTCAAGGAGCTCTGGCATCTCTCCTGGCATGCCCTCGATCTCACCGAACAGCAGATCATGATGAGCGTGCTGGCGCTCATCGACGTCGTGATGATCTCCAATCTGCTCGTGATGGTCATCGTCGGCGGCTACGAGACCTTCGTCTCGCGGCTCGACCTCCAGGGCCATCCCGACGAGCCGGAATGGCTCGGCCACGTCAATGCGAGCGTCCTGAAGATCAAGCTCGCCATGGCCATCATCGGCATCTCCTCGATCGCGCTGCTGCGCACCTTCATCGAGGCCGGCAATCTCGGCTCGAGCCGCGCCGGCTTTACCGAGACTGGAGTGATGTGGCAGGTGCTGATCCACCTCACCTTCGTGGTCTCGGCGATCGGCATCGCCTTCGTCGACAAGCTCAGCGAATCAGGCATGCGCGGGCACGCCGAGTGAGGCGCGAGGCTGCCCTCTACTTGTCTGCTTCGAGCTGCGCGAGCGCCTGGTGCAGGCACTCCTGAAGCTTCTGCGCGACCTGCTCGCGCGCGACGCCCTTGGCGGCAAGATCGCCAGACACCTTGGCCACGACATCGTCGGTCTGGCTCTCCAGATTGTCCGTCACCAGCGCCGTTGCGTAGCTTGCCGCGGCATCGCCGCTGAGCCCGAGCTGGCCCGCGGCCCACAGCCCGAGCAGCTTGTTGGACCGGGCCGTGGCCTTAAACATGAATTCCTCGTCGTGGGCGAATTTGGCCTCAAAGCCCTGCTCGCGCTTGTCGAACGTGGTCATGGTCAGCTCCAATGCGTTTTCGCTGAGGGGAATCGGACTGGGGGCGAACGTCTCCGCGGTTCTCGTCAGTTTAGGATCATTTGAATCTTCCTCCCGGAAGGCAGACGCCGTCAAGCCTGCGCGGTGCTGCGCGGCGGCCCGGGGCGTGGGCACGGTACGCACCAGTCCTGCGCCAGCCAAATCGGCTATGCGGGGATGTTTACCGTCCGTTAAGCAGACTCGGCGCCGGATGGTCGGGGGGACATCGAGAGCTGACGCATGAACAAAGAGCTGCGGGAGTTTCGACGGCTTGAACGGGTCTGCCTGGAGCAGGCCGCCCTCTCCACCATGGACCTCGCGCGAAGCGGCCTGCTCAAGGTCGCCGACGATTGTCGCATCGCAGCCGAAGCGATCGAGGCGCAAGCGCCTCGCGGCGCATTCGCTGGCGCCGTCCATGCGCTCAAGCTGGCCTTGAGCGCAACGGGAATGTCCAACCGGCATTAGCTGCCGATCTCGGGCGGGAGATCGATTTAGAAGATTGCTGGCGGCGACCGCGTTCGGTCAGCCCTTCGCTGCGGCCGCTTCGCGCGCGAGTCGCTCGGCCCTCAGCCGTTCCTTGTTGGCGTAAAACGCCTTCTGCGCCTCTTCGTGATCGCGCATGGCCTTTTCGGCCTCGATCCGGCGTGTGGCATCACGCGCCTGGCGCTGCTCGGGGGTCAGGGGTTTGCGTCGGAAGGAAAGGTCTTCAGTCATGCCGAGACAACGCGGAAGCGGCGAAAGGGTTCCACGTGCTGAACCAGACAGACCGGCGCGGCCGATTGAAGTCTCGAAATATCAGCTAGTTAGATGATGCACTCGTCGGTCGGCCGGACCTATTGCTTCGACCCCGGCGGCTTTACGCCGACGAGAGGCCACTGCGGCGCTGCGTCGGCAACCTTCACCTTCGGGAAGAGCGTCGGGAAGCATTCCAGGAAAGCCCAGTGCGTCGTCGCCCAGTAATCGTCGAGAAGACCCGATGCCGCGAACAGCATCGCCCCTCGCAGACCGAGCGCATGTACTTCGCGCTCGCCGCCTGCCCGGTCAGAAAATGGAAGTAGGTCCGGTGCGGATCGTTGATGATCTATCCGTGAGCTGAAGCACGACACTCGTTGGGGACGATGCTCAGAACTTTAATGACACCCGGTCAAACCGGCATGTCCCGCTGCGGCCGGGCAAGCGCCGGAGAGCGAAGGTTCAGTGGGACGCGCCGTCGATGACTCTTGCTGTCGTGCGCGCACTGTCCAATTGAGCGCGGCAAGCCACATAGGCATCGGAGCCCGGCCGAGCTCCATAGCTGAGGCGCTTCTGATTGTCCTTGGCATTTCGCTCTGCCGCCATTTGCTCGAAGCATCCCCCGACGACTAGCCAAGCGCCAAGATCGCGATAACACGCATCAATATTCCCCCCAGACTATCGTCACATCCAATCGCAACTTTACGGCGATGGAAACAAAGTGGGCCTGCCACGCTTGCGGCAGGCTTCCTCAAGCCGTAAGAGACGTTTGTCCCCCACGTGTCCCCAACCAAGGACTGTTCACATTGCGTTTGGCGGGGCCAGCCGCTAAGCGGTTGAAACTATTGCGCTGGAAGGGTGGCCGAGTGGTTTAAGGCACCGGTCTTGAAAACCGGCGTGCCCGCAAGGGTACCGTGGGTTCGAATCCCACCCCTTCCGCCAATATCTTGCGGCCCCACCGACGCCACAGCAAGAATCAGAGATCTGCCGCAAAGCCGTCCCCGCCGAATTCCTCCTGATCTGTCAGGCGGGCGTCAGCCTGCTCCCTTAGCGTGAGCAACGGGCTCGGCCGCCTTCAGCCGCCGCCCTCTCAGCAATCCCGGACACTGGCGACATCTCCCAGGGCGTCGCTGGTTGCGAGGCCCGGATGGATTCGCCTCCATTTCCGGGCCTCGTTTGCTGGCTGCAAAGAAAAACGGCGCCCCGCGAGGAGCGCCGCATGGAATTCTCGGTCGCTGCGTTGGCTCAGTAGCCGCCGCAGGAGGCGCAACCCATCGCCACCGGGGCGTAGTAGGAATAACCGGGCGAGACCATCTCGACGCGCTGCCGCGTGGCGTATTGCGGCGGGATGCGCTCGTACTGGACGCTGGGCGGCGCGACCATCACGGTCTGCGGCACCATCACGGTGCGGTACTGCGCCGGCGTGCGATGCGCGACGGTGGCGCCGGGCGAAACCATCACGGTCTCATCGACGGTGCGGTATTGCGGCTGCACGTATTGCTGCTGGTAGCAGGTCGTGCATGGCGGCGGCGCGTAGCAATTGTAGCAGCCGGCGGAGGCCGCGCTCGTCATGGAAATCGCGGCGACGACTGTTGAGAAAACGACAGCAAGAGTACGAGACATTGTGGTAGTGCCCCAATTGCCCAAAATGGATTTGCGAAGGTCGCAGCAGTATACGCCGCACGATCTTGAGCTGCCGAACTTCGTCGAGGCATCCTTAATGCAAACGGCCGGCTTTCGCCGGCCGTTCAGAACTTGTTGACCAAGCACGCGAGGCGCAGCGCCTACTTCGTACGCCGTTTCACCTCGCGCACGGCACCGCGCGCAGCGCTGGTGGTGAGCGCAGCGTAAGCCTGCAGCGCGGTCGAGACGTTGCGCTTGCGGCCCGTCGCCTGCCAGGCGGCATCGCCCTTCGCCTCTTCCGCCGCGCGGCGCTTGGCGAGCTCCTCGTCGGAGACCTCCAGGCTGATGCTGCGGTTCGGGATGTCGATGGCGATGCGGTCGCCGGTCCGCACGAGACCGATGTTGCCGCCTTCGGCCGCTTCAGGCGACAGATGCCCGATCGACAGGCCGGACGATCCGCCCGAGAAACGTCCGTCGGTGACGAGCGCGCAGGCCTTGCCGAGGCCCATCGATTTCAGATAGCTCGTCGGATACAGCATCTCCTGCATGCCGGGGCCGCCGCGCGGACCTTCATAGATGATGACGACGATCTCACCGGCAACGACCTTGCCGCCCAGAATGCCCTCGACGGCAGCGTCCTGGCTCTCGAACACGCGCGCGGGACCGGAGAATTTCAGGATCGAAGCGTCGACGCCGGCGGTCTTCACGATGCAGCCGTCCTGCGCGAGATTGCCGTAGAGCACGGCGAGACCGCCGTCCTTGCTGAAGGCGTGCGCGAGATCACGCACGACGCCCTTCTCGCGGTCCGCATCGAGCTCGTCGTAGCGGCGCTCCTGGCTGAAGGCGACCTGCGTCGGGATGCCGCCGGGCGAAGCGCGATAGAAGGTGCGGACGGACTCGCTCTTGGAGCGCTTGATGTCCCAGCGCTCCAGCGCATCGTTCATGGTCGGCGCGTGCACGGTCGAGACCGAGGTGTCGATCAGGCCGGCGCGATCGAGTTCGCCCAGAATGCCCATGATGCCGCCGGCACGATGCACATCCTCGACATGCACGTCGGCAACCGACGGCGCGACCTTGCAGAGCACGGGCACGCGGCGCGACAGCCGGTCGATATCCTGCATGGTGAACGCGACCTGCCCTTCATGGGCCGCCGCTAGCAGATGCAGCACGGTGTTGGTCGAGCCGCCCATCGCAATGTCGAGCGTCATGGCGTTCTCGAAAGCCTTGAAGTTCGCGACGTTGCGCGGCAGCACGCTGGCATCGTCCTGCTCGTAATAGCGGCGGACGAGATCAACGATGGTGTGGCCGGCCTCGACGAACAGGCGCTTGCGGTCGGCATGGGTCGCAACCACGGTGCCGTTGCCTGGCAGCGCCAGGCCAAGCGCCTCGGTCAGGCAGTTCATCGAGTTGGCGGTGAACATGCCTGAGCAGGAGCCGCAGGTCGGGCACGCCGAGCGCTCGATCACCTTGACGTCCTCGTCGCTGACCTTGGAGTCGGCAGCCGCGACCATGGCGTCGATGAGGTCGACGGCCTTGGTCTTGCCAGCCAGCTTGACCTTGCCGGCTTCCATCGGCCCGCCCGAGACGAACACGGCGGGGATGTTGAGCCGCAGCGCGGCCATCAGCATGCCGGGCGTGATCTTGTCGCAGTTGGAAATGCAGACGAGGCCGTCGGCGCAGTGAGCGTTGGCCATGTACTCGACGCTGTCGGCAATCAGCTCGCGCGACGGCAGGCTGTAGAGCATGCCGTCATGGCCCATGGCGATGCCGTCGTCGACCGCGATGGTGTTGAACTCCTTGGCGACGCCACCAGCCTGCTCGATCTCCCGCGCCACCAGCTGGCCGAGGTCCTTGAGATGGACGTGGCCGGGCACGAACTGGGTGAAGGAGTTGACCACTGCGATGATCGGCTTGCCGAAATCGCCGTCCTTCATGCCCGTTGCGCGCCAGAGGCCGCGGGCGCCCGCCATGTTGCGGCCGTGGGTGGTGGTGCGGGAGCGATAGGCTGGCATGGCGGTTTCCGTCCTCGGGTTTGGCCGGCCGGGCGGAAAATATGGAAGCCGCCTCAGACCTTTCCGGCCGGATAGCGCACGGGGTGGGCGTGCGCAACGGGAACTTGCCCCGAAACGGCCCGGATTGGCCCGGCGCAGGCCTCCCCTGCTCCCGGCGCGGGTTATTGCAGGGTCGTGCCTGTGCCGGGCAAACGCCGTGGTGGCTAGCGCTTCGGCTTGGGCAGCACAATTCTCCCTTGGGAGGCAACGCCACCCCACTTGGCGGACCACCCGACTTCCGAGGCCGAGGATGGCTCGATGCCTGCATGACCGCGGGCGCCCTGCAGTGCAAAGAGGGCGCCTTGGGGATCGACACATCGTGCGATCCAGCAGCCATCAGGCAATTCGATCGGACCCTGGAGGATCCGGCCTCCACCAGCATTCACATGCTTCGTCGCAGCACCGATGTCGTCGACATTGAAGTAATGCAGCCAACATGGCTGCGCCACGCTCGAAAATTTCGTCAGCATGCCGCCAACCGTTTGCCCGCCCGCCGAAAACAATTGATACCAGTCCGCTGGATCGGTTTGAGCGTCGGCCTTTTGCCAACCGAACAGCTCTCTGTAGAAATCGAAGATCACGGTCCGGTCGGCGGCCAGTAGCTCATGCCAGCCTATGCGCCCCGGCTCGTCCAGCCGGCCCGGTTTCCATCGGCCATATGCCGGTTTCTCGATCAGCCCGAACGTCGCTTTCTGCGGATCGGCAACGACTGCTATTCGGCCAATATTGGTGTCGGTCGGCGGCACAAAGATCGTGCCTTCGAGACGCCTGATCTGCGCGGCAGTTCCGTCGAGGTCGTCGACGGCGACGTAACCCATCCATCTCGGCGTTGCCCCTGATCTCAGCCCCTCTTCCGGGATATCCATAAGCCCGCCCAGCGGAGTGCCGCCGCTACGGAGCATCGAGTAAGACAGTTCCGTAGTCGATTCATCCTTCACGCCCCAGCCGACGACCTTGCGATAGAACGCGCCCGCCGCCGCGACGTCCGTGGTCAGCAGTTCGTACCAGGCGAAACGTCCGAGTTGATCCGCCACGCCGATCTCTCCGTTCAAACCAGGATGCAATTTGCGGCACTGCACCAAATTGCACCCGCTGCGCGCTATGTCGGTGGATTGCCGATGCCTTGTGTCAACGTATTGTGCCGATATCGTTCATGTAGATGACTACATCCTGAACGTGCGCCACCATGTTTTTGGTGCGCGAGATTCTTGCTTGCCCAATTTCCCGGGCGTAGAATTACCGCGGCTGGGATACTTCTTGCAATGCTCGGAGGTTTGACCATGCGGCAGGCGAAGCAGTCTTCTAAACGGAAGAAGCGAGTTACCAAAGTCGCCGTACCGGCGATCGGAGCCGCAGGGTTGACGTTTTCACTAGCGGGCGGCGCAGCGGCATCGGCCGTTCCGACACCCGACGTACAACACATGCCGAACTTTGTACCGGGTGACGCAATCACGCTCGGTGAAGAGGAAATGGCCGACGTCAGCCTCGCCACGTTCCATCTCTTCGACAAGGAAGATGTGGCTGGCCGTGTGCAGGTGGCTTGGCGCGGATGCGGCGGCTGTCGCGGATGCGGAGGCTGTCGGGGATGCCGAAGCTGCCGGTGTGGCGTCGGTTGCCGATGTGCGGGTTGTGCCGTTGGCTGTGCCGTTGGCGTTGTGGGATGCGCCGTATCCTGCGCGGGTTGCTGCGCATCGTGGGGCCGCTGCCGCTGGTGCTAGCGTTCCGAATGGCGTGTCCACTAGCCGATATATCATTGGCCGGTCCTGAGAAAGGGGCCGGCCAAATGCTTGGTTTCGCTACGGTGCGGGCACGACGATCCGTCTTGCGCCGGCGATCTGACGTAACGGCAACAGGATCAGCGTGCTGACTCAATGAATGCCAATCGCAAGACCCGCGTTGCGCGGCAACCCCGCAAGAACCTCCTCCGATTTGCACCGAACTTCACCGCCTACATATTGCCTCCCGATGCGGTTTGCCTCTATTCCGAGGATCGCAAGTTCTTCCTGCACGGCGAACTCTACTGCGCCTTGGCCACCGCGATCGGAAAGCATGGCAAGGCCAGGCTGGAGATCATTCGCCAGCTTTCGAAGCGTTTCCCTGCCGACAAAATCGAGGAGGCGATCAAGCGGCTCCTCGATCGCCGATATGTCGTTGCGCGGACCTCGCCAGCATTTGACGAGGCCGTCGGCGGTTTTTGGGCAAGCCTCGGCTTGTCTCCAGAGGTCGCGGAACAAAATCTTCGCAGTTGCTCCATTCAGGTCGAGTCGATTGACGTCAGAGGCGCCAAAGAGCTGACCGCGGCCTTGAGCAAGCTCGGTGTTCAAATCGCAAAGCGCTCGCCTAAGCTCACGGTCACGCTGGTGAACGATTATCTTGACCGGCGGCTCGCCGAGCTGAACCACGAACGCGTAGCCGGCAAAACGCCATGGCTGCTGGTGCAGCCGTCCGGCGCGTTTCCGCTGGTCGGGCCCCTGTTCAAACCGGGCGAGAGCTCGTGCTGGACTTGCCTGTTCGATCGCATGATCCGCAACCGGGAGATCAAGGGGTTTCTTGACCGGGGACCGGCGCGTGCGGTCGCCGTATCGCCGCTCGTCAACGATCCCGTCGGACGGACCGCAATCCATTTCGCAGCCGTCGAGATCGCCAAGGCAATCGCCTCGGGCTTTCGCACGGATCTGCGCGATCACATCGCAAGCTTCGACCTGGCCGGCGCCGTCATCGCCAAGCACTACGTCACGCGACGCCCGCAATGCCCAACCTGCGGCAGCAAGAAGCTGCACAATCCGCACCGATCTCCGACCCCAGTCGAGATCGCCGAAGGCAAGAAGCTCGTCATGACCAGTGGTGGATATCGCACCATGACGTCGCGGGCCACGGTGTCGCGCTTCCGCAAGCATGTGAGCCCGCTGACCGGCGTGGTCACCCGGCTTGAGCGGATCGAGGCCGATCTGCCGATGAACACCAATTACTTCGCCCAGCACAATTTCTCTGCGCCGGCCCACAGCATCGACCAGCTCAGGTCCGGATTGAGCGGGGGCAGCTTTGGCAAGGGCTCGACGGCTGAACAGGGCGAGGCAAGCGCGCTGATGGAGTCGATCGAACGCTATTCGGGCATTTTCCAGGGCGATGAGATCAGGACGACGCGCCGCTTTGTCGATTTCGCGCCTGGCGACGCGCTTCTTCCCAACGACGTCCAGCTCTTCAGCGAAACGCAGTTCAAGAACAGGTTTCTGCAGCAGCCGGACGATCCCCATCCGGTGCCCGAGCCGTTCGATCCCTCGACGAGGACCGAGTGGTCGCCGGTCTCGTCGTTGCGCGACAAACGCTTCAAATATCTGCCGACCGGCCTCCTGTACTTCTTCTATGGCGGCTTTCATACGGATTCCAACGGTTGCGCGGCCGGCAACACCCGCGACGAAGCCATCGTTCAGGGCTTCCTCGAACTGATCGAGCGCGATGCCTACGCGATCTGGTGGTATAACCGGGTGCAGCGCGCCGAGGTCGATCTCGAGCAATTCGACGATTTCTATGTCCGGGATCTCCAGGCTCAATTTGCGGAGGCCGGGCGGAAGCTGTGGGTGCTCGACATCACCACCGACCTCGGCATTCCGACTTACGTGGCGATCATGCATTGGATGCAGAATGGACACGAGAATATCGAGTTCGGTTCCGGCGCGCATTTCGACCGCCATATAGCGCTACTGCGATCCCTCACCGAACTGACCCAATTTATGTCCGTCGGCATGATGGGCGGCGCAAGCGGCGAGAAGCCGACCCTCGACGGTGTCACGCCGCTGCGCCTGGAAGACTACCCGTTCCTGACACCGAGCGACCACCCGATCGTCCCCCCGGCGCCGAGCCTCAAGCTTCACGACAATACGCGTGACCAGGTCATTGCCTGCGTCGAGATCGCCGCCCGTGCAGGCTACGATTTCCTCGTCCTCGACCAGACACGTCCCGACGTCGAGGTTCCGGTCGTCAGAGTGCTCGTTCCCGGCCTGCGTCATTTCTATCGCCGTTTCGCGCCGGGGCGCCTTTACGATGTGCCGGTGAAGCTCGGATTGTTGGACCGGCCGCGACCGGAAAGCGATCTGACTTCATTTCTTCCACACACCTGAAGGGCTGCTCTTTCGTGCGCGCTCCCCGGAAAAAGCCGACCAGGAAGATCGCGCCAGACATTGCCGCCCGATTGAGCCATCGCTTCTCCCTCCAGATGCAGCCGGACGGAAACATCGCCGCCTCTCTGGGCGACTATTCCGTCAACCTCGGACAATTCAGCGCGGCCGCGATGGACTGCGCGCGACATCTGAGCACCGGCCTTCCGCTCGCGTCCTTTGCAGGCAAGAGCGCCCTCGCGAGAGACGTCGACGCCCTGGTGCATCGCTTGGCCCGGCAGGGGCTTCTGGAATACCGCCTCTCCTCTTCGCGCAACACGCTGGACTTCGTGGTCATCGAGCCCCAAGTCCCCGATTACTGGCCGCGGCGCGCGAAGCTGGGCAGTCGTGACACCATTGTGCTATCGCGCTTTGCCTTTCTGCGCCGGCGCGGCAACGAGTTGGTGCTGGAATCGCCACGCGCCGGCGCGCTGTTCCGGATTGGCGATCCCGCCATCGCCGCCACCCTTGCTGCGCTGTCGCAGCCTCGGAAGATCAGCAAGCTCAACCAGAAGGTAGCTTCCTCCACCCTCCATCTGCTCGAACTGTTGCTGGACAGCCAGATCCTGCTCAAGCTCGATGCGAAAGACGGACAAGGCCTGCGGGTGAACGAAGGTGACGGCAACCTCGTACTCTGGGATTTCCACGATCTGGTGTTTCACACGCGGAGCACGGAGGGTCGGCAAGCCAATCCGGTCGGCGCCGCCTTCACCTATGCCGGCGTCGTTCCGCCGTCGCCGACGGTGCGTCCGCCCTGGGCCGGCAGCAAGATCGACCTGCGCAAATTTTCATCCCCGGAGCCGAACTCCCGCTTCCCGAAGCTGTTGCGCGAACGCCATTCAACACGGGATTTCGACGACAAAAATCCGGTCACGCTCGGCGAACTCGCGCAGTTTCTCGACACCACCGCGCGCGTCGTGTCCGAATGGAAGAGCGAGCCGTATTTCGAAGGCGGCCCCGACGTGACCTACAGCACAAGGCCCTATCCGTCGGCGGGCAGCGCGTACGAGCTGGAATTGTACCTTACCGTCGCGAACTGCGACGGACTTGCGCGCGGACTCTACCACTACGATGCAGGGAGCCACGCGCTGGTCGCGATCGGCGCCTCCCCCCAGCAACTCCAGGCGCATTTGGCGGCTGCGCAGTTCGCCATGGACGCGCCGGGTCAGCCGCAAATCCTGATCACGATCGCCGCGCGATTTGGGCGGGTCTCCTGGAAATACAGCTCAATCGCATATTCGTTGATCCTGAAGGATGTCGGCAGCCTGATACAGACGCTTTACCTGGCGGCGACCGATATGGGCCTCGGCGGCTGCGCCATTGGTAGCACCAACATCGATCTGTTTGCGAAAATGACGGAGTTGGAATTCCATGTCGAGGGCCCGGTCGGTCAATTCGCGCTCGGGCGCGGCAGAACGCCTGAGGTCCAAGGCTAGAAGCGGGTGTCCGACGGCAAATCGGCGCACGCGCCAGGCCAGTCGCACTATTGCAGCGTCGGGTCGAGCCGATCACGCAGCCAGTCGCCGATCACGGAGACGGCCAGTGTGGTGATCACGATGGTGGCCGCCGGCGCCAGCATGATCCAGGGCGCCCGCGTGAGATATTCGCGACCGTATCCGACCATGTTGCCGAGGCTGGTCATCGGCGGCTGCACGCCGAGGCCGAGGAAGGACAGGCCAGATTCCATCAGGATCACCTCGGGGAAAACCAGCGTGGTGGACACGATGAGGGTCGAGGCGATGTTGGGCAGGATGTGCCGCAGGTAAATCCGGGGCGGCGTCGCGCCGAGCTGGCGGACGGCCGCGGCATAGCCTTGCGCATTGGCGGAGATGGCGAGGCCACGGGCGATGCGGGCATAGCGCTCCCAACCGAACAGCCCCATCAGGCCGATCAGCAGCGGCAGCGAATTGCCGAAGAAGGCGAGCACCGCGAGCGCCATGATCAGGAACGGCATGCTGGCCTGGAAGTCCGTCAGCATCAGCACGAGCTGTTCAACGACCCCGCGAAAGTGCGCGGCGAGGAAGCCGAGCGTGGTGCCGACGATCGCCGAGATCGCAGTCGCGCCGAAAGCGATCAGCAGCGAGATGCGGATCGAGACGAGCAGGCGCGACAGCACGTCGCGGCCGAGCTCGTCGGTGCCGAGCCAGTGCGCGACATTGCCGGGCGCAGCCAGCCGGTTGCGCAGGTCGAGCTGGGTGTAGCCATAGGGCGCGATCTTCTCGGCAAACGCCGCAATCACCAGCATCGCGACGATCCAGCCGATCGCGAGCGCGACCGAGACCGGGATAGCCGGCAGGCTGATGCGGCGGCGAACGCCTGCGTCCTTCAGCGTGGCGTCGGTCATGCGTGCGCCCCTTTGGCGCGCAGCCGCGGGTCGAGGAAGCCGTAGAGGAAATCGACGACCAGGTTGGACGTGACCATGGTCAGCGCGACCAGCAGCAGGATGCATTGCACGACGGCGAGGTCCCGGTTGGCGACGGCCACGACGAGCAGGCGCCCTACTCCCGGCCAGGCGAACACGCTCTCGACCACGACCGCACCCGCAATCAGCGTGCCCACCATGAAGCCCAGAATGGTGACGGTTGGAATCGCCGCATTCGGCAATGCATGCGACGTCACCACCTTCCTCCACGGGACGCCCTTGGCCGAGGCGGTGCGGATGTAGGGCTGGCCCAGCACCTCCAGCATCGCGCTGCGGGTGAAGCGCGCCAGCACCGCGGCGCCGCCGAGGCTCAGCGTTGCGATCGGCAGGATGGCGTGACGCCAGCTGTCCTGTCCGCCCGAGGGCAGCCAGCCGAGCTGCACGGCGAAGACGAGCACGAGCAGCAGCGCAAGGACAAAACTGGGCACGGTGAAGCCGGCGACCGCCGTCATCATCACGGCGCGATCGATCGCCGAGCCCCGGTGCAGCGCCGCGTAGATGCCGGCGGGAATGCCAAGCGCGACCTTCAATGCGAAGGCCGGCAGCGTCAGCGCCAGCGTTGCCGGAATCCGCTCCAGCACCAGCTCGATCGCCGGCCGCCCGTCGCGCATGGAACGGCCGAGCTCGCCCTTGGCGATGGCGCCGAAGTAGTCGAGGTACTGGAACCAGATGGGATCATCGAGCCCCCAGGCCTTGCGGAAGGCGGCGAGCACCTCCGGCGGCGCCTCCGGTCCCAGGATCATCAGCGCGGGGTCTCCGGAGAGACGCAGCACCACGAAGGCGAAGGTGACGACGAGCACGATCGTCAGCGCCGCGCGTCCGATCCGAATGGCAAGATAGCGTCCCATCACGCCGCGTCCCGCGTCTCGGCTCGCGGTCCCGTCGCGAGATGACAGGCGACTTGCCTGTTACCGCCGACGGCGGTCAGCGCCGGCACCTCGCTCGCGCAGCGCGCGATAGCGCGCGGGCAGCGCGGATGGAAGGCACAGCCTTGGGGCCGCGCCGCCGGGTCCGGCGGATCACCTGCCAGCACGATGCGGCCCGCGCTGCGACGCCCGGGCGCGGGCGAAGCCGAGACCAGCGCCTGCGTATAGGGGTGTTCGGGACGCGCGAAGAGATCGTCGGCGCTGCCGATCTCGACGATGCGGCCGAGATACATCACGGCGACGACATTGCTGATCTGCCGCACGACGCGCAAATCGTGGCTGATGAACAGCAACGTCAGCCCCAGCTGCGCCTGAAGATCGCAAAGCAGGTTCACCACCTGCGCCTGGATCGAGACGTCGAGCGCGCTGACCGGCTCGTCGCAGACGAGGAAATCCGGCTTCGTCGCCAGCGCCCGCGCCAGCACGATCCGCTGACGCTGACCGCCGGAGAGCGCGCCCGGATAGCGCGCGCCATGTGCTGGCGTCAGCTCGACCGCGCGCAGCAATTCGCGGACACGCTCCTCGCGCTCCGCCGGCGTGCCGAGCCCGTGAACGTCCAGGGGCTCGCGGATTTGCGTAGCGACCGGCAGACGCCGGTCCAGCGCGCCCAATGGATCCTGGAAGATCATCTGCATGCGCGCGCGTTGCGCACGCCACGCGGCCGTTCCGGGCGCAGCCATGGGCTTGCCGTCGAACCGCACCTCGCCGCGATCCGGCGGCTCGATACCGAGCACGATGCGGCCGGTGGTGGACTTGCCCGAGCCAGACTCACCGACGAGGCCCAGCGTTTCGCCTTTGGGGATCGTCAGCGACACGCCATCGACCGCGTGGACGGCAGTGCTGTGGCCGAACATCCCGGAGCGCATCGCGTAGCTGCGCGAGATCGAGGACACCTCGACAAGCGGCCCGCTCATTCGGCGGCTATCCCGAGCAGCGCGCGGCGCGAAGCTTCGGCACGGATGCAGGCAACCACGCGATCGTTCGCGATCGGCGCCAGGCTCGGCACGGCAAGTCCGCACGGCTCGGCCGCCAGCGCGCAGCGCGGCGCGAAGGCACAGCCGCTCGGCATCCTCGCGGGATCAGGCACCGTCCCGGGAATGGCGGTGAGGCGCCGCCGTGGCCCGTCGAGCGGCGGCAGTGCGCCGATCAGGCCTTGCGCATAGGGATGCACGGGATCGGCAAAGAGTTGGTTGGCTGGCGCCCGCTCGACGATGCGGCCGGCATACATCACGGCGACGCGGTCGCAATTCTCGGCGACGACGCCGAGATCGTGGCTGATCAGGACCATCGCCATGCCCATCTCGCGGCGAACCGACGACAGCAGCTCCAAGATCTGCGCCTGGATGGTGGCGTCGAGCGCCGTGGTCGGCTCGTCCGCGACGAGGAGATCGGGATTTCCGGCCAGCGCCATCGCGATCATGATGCGCTGGACCTGGCCGCCGGAGAATTCGTGCGGATAGGCTTCGAGCCGCCGCGCCGCATCGGGAATGCCGACGAGATCGAGCAGCTGCCGCGCTTCGGCCTTCACAGCCTCGCCCGAGAGATCGCGATGCAGCGCCAAAGCCTCGCAGAGCTGCTTGCGAATGGTGAGCACCGGATTGAGCGCGCTTGCGGGGTCCTGAAAAATCATGGCGACCCGCCCGCCCCGCACCCGGTCAAGCTCACCCGCGGGCGCGCCGAGGATTTCGCGTCCGTCGAGCCGCACGGAGCCCGAGACGCTCGCATGCCGCGGCAACAGGCCGAGCGCGGCAAGCCATGTCACGGACTTGCCGGAGCCGGACTCGCCGACGAGGCCGACGGCCTCGCCCTTCTCCAAGGTCAGATCGACGCCGCGCAGGACCGGTACGCCGTTGAAGGCGACGTTGAGGCCCTGGATATTGACCAGCGGCGTCACCACTTACGCCTCGAAATTGCCGGCGCGGAAATCCATCGCGAATGCCGGCGAGGCCTTCCACTTGATCGACTTCGGCTTCGCGGTGAAGGTCGCGTTCTGGTGCAGCACCGTATAGGCGGGATCCTCGCGCTCGGCGATCTCGAGCATGCGGTGGAACGCCTTCTTGCGGGCGGCCCGGTCGGTCGAGGTCTCCAGGAATTCTGAGAGCTTGTTCAGTTCGGCATTGGTCCACTCGCCGATCTGCTGCTGCTGGCCGTTCGGGCCGTGCTGTGCGACCAGCGACGAGACGGGATCGTTGAAGGCCGCCGAGTTCGACCAGTCGCGTACCGCGCGGGTCGGCGCGCGCTCCATGATCTGCGACCAGTTCTCCTTGGTCTCGATCTGGACGTTGAGGCCGACCGACTTCCACATCTCGACCAGCACCTGCGCGGTCGCGACCTGGTTCGTGTAGTAGTTGTTGAGCAGGCGATAGGGAATCGGATCGCCCTTGTAGTTGGCCTGCTTCAACAGATCCTGCGCGAGCTTCGGATCGTAGGCCGGCACGCTCCAGTCGGCGTTGAACATGTCGCCGTAGAATTCCCACTGCAGGCCTTTCGGCACGCGGGTACGGCCCGCCCACAGGCTGTCGACGATCGCCTGGCGGTCGATCGCGTGGGTGAAGGCGCGCCGCACCAGGGGATTGGCGAGCACGGCGTGGTTCTTGTCGAACACGGTCAGGCGGTGATTGAGGATGGTGCCGCCCTGCACTTCGAATGCGGAGTTCTTCTCGATGCCGGCAATCTGGTCCGGTGGAATGTCGCAGGCGAATTGGTATTCGCCCGACAGCAGGCCGTTGATGCGGCTCGCGACCTCGGGCACTTCGAGGAAACGGATGCGCTTGAGCGGCGGCCGGCCGCCCCAATATTCGTCATGCGCCTCAAGGGTCAGCGACACGTCGGGCTTGAGCTCGACGACCTTGTACGGGCCCGTCGTGATCGGCTTGCGTGCCCAGTCGAGATAGCTCGCGGATTGTTCCCAGGCGCGGCGGTTCATGATGTCGGAGCCGTAGCGCGACAGCCGGCCCTCGATCGTGACGTCCGGCGTCGCGTTGTAGAAGCGCACCGTGTACTTGTCGACGGCATCGACGCGCACGAGGTCCGGCCAGATGCGGCGGGCAACCGCCGGCACGTCCGGCGGCAATTCCTTGCCCGGGCGCGGCGTCGGGATCTTCTCGAAGGCCTGGATGGTGGAGCGGCTCTTGGCCTCGGTCTCGCCGAACATGCGCTCGCGGCTGAAGGTGAAGACGACGTCCTCGGCCGTGAGTTCGTCGCCATTGTGGAACTTGACGCCCTGGCGCAGCTTCACCTCGACGGTCTGGTCGTCGATGCGGCGCCATTCGGTGGCGAGGCCTGGCACGGCCTCCAGGCTGCCGCGCCAGTTCTTGGAGATCAGGCCCTCCCAGATCGAGGAGAAGAACACGCGCTCGCCGACGTTCGATTGCTCACGCAGCACGTCGAGCACGTTCGAATTCGTCACCTTTTGCACGGCGATCGTCACCGACGGGCGGTTGTCGGCCTGCCCGATCGCAAAGCGCGGCAGGAGAAGCGTGCCTGCGACAGCGCCGCCAGACTTCAGGATGGTGCGACGGGTAAATTTGCTCATGTCAACAAGCCCTGTCCTTGATGAGGTCGGTTATTCAGCGAGACCGAGCGCGGCCAGATGGGCTGCGCCGGCGCGAACGTCGTCGTGATTGCGGAGTTCGAGGATCAGCCGCGGGTTGGACGTCAGCCGGCCCAGCGCGCGGAACACGGCCACCCACGGGATATTGCCTTCGCCCGGCGCCCAATGGCGGTCGGCAAAGCCGTCGGTGTCCTGGAGGTGCACATGCGTCAGCATGTCGCCGGCGGTCTCGACGTAGTAGTCGACCGGCGGCGCGCCGGTGGAGATGTGGGCGTAATTGGCGTGGCCAGTGTCGAGGGAGACGCGGATCTTGTTGCTTTCGAGCGCCTTGGCGAGACGCACGCGGTCGCGCGGATCCTTGTCCTCGATGTTCTCGATGACGACCTCGCAGCCGATCGTCTCGGCGCGCGCGATCACCTCGGCAAGCGTCGCCTTGACGCGCTCGACGAGATTGCTGCGATTATCAGGATAGAGGTCCAGATTGTTGTGGTCCCAGGTCGTGAACGGCGAATGGATCACCATCTGCGTCGCGCCGAGGAATTCCGCGGCATCGAGGCCCTGAAGCAGGCGCTTCGTCACCGCATGGCGGATCAGGGGATCGTGGCTGTCGATCTTGAAGCCCCAGAACGGGCCGTGGATGCCGAGCCGGCCGGTATGGCCCGAGAGCATCTGCTTGATCTCGCTGGCCGCACTCCGCCAATCGCCATCGAGCAAATCCGCGCGGAAAAAATCCTGGATTTCAAGATCGCGCTGCCGTTCGAGAAGCCAGTCGCGGTGGGCGGGGATCGATTTGATGGACAACGCTGCGCCCAGCACCGGCTTCGACATGGCTTGCTCCTTGATCGTCAGCGATGACGGGAGCAGCGCTAGACCAGTTCAATGACAGGCCCGTGAAATGCAGGTGCCGCGGCGATGCGGAGATGTGGACATCGAGCCGGTCGCCTGCATCGAATTCAGGCAGCAGCGATCGCAGCAGATGCGGTCGGATGCACCAGCGTGCAGCATCAAGCGCGTTCGTGTCCGTAGTGACACGGAATGGAATCCTAACCATACTTCGCGTACATCGCGAACATCGATCGGCGGCCTTCCAGGGCATCACCCTCTGATCGCGCTACATGGGGTTGGGGGACCACATGGGGCGGGGGGATCAAGGGCTGGGGCAAGGTGACGAGGTCCGGACTCCTAGGCACTCCGGACCTCGAAACTTTCTGTATCAAACGCAATTTCGCGCCGCCGGCTGTATGAGCCGCGCGGCGCGAAGTCGTTTTGAGGCGCCCTGCCCGATCAGTCTCGCCTAATCAGTTCGGCACGTTCCGCTCGAGATCCTCGAGCCATGCCGCCGCACTCGAATCCGACGGCGCGCGCCAGTCGCCACGCGGCGACAACGAGCCGCCGGCCGAAACCTTCGGGCCGTTCGGCATCGCCGAACGCTTGAACTGGCTGAAGGCGAAGAAGCGGCGCAGGAAGACCTCGAGCCAGCGGCGGATCTCGGACAGATCGTATGCCTTGCGCTTGTCAGCCGGGAACGCCGGCGGCCATTCGCCCTTGCCGACGTCCTTCCACGCCTGCAGCGCCATGAAGGCGATCTTGGACGGCCGCATGCCAAAGCGCAGCGTGTAGAACAAATTGAAATCCTGGAGTTCGTAGGGGCCGACGGAAGCTTCCGTGCTCTGCGGCTTCTCGCCGGGCTTGACCGGAACCAGCTCGGGCGAGATTTCGGCCGACAGGATCGACGCAAGCGTTCGGTTGACGTCGTCGCCGAACTGCTTTGAAGCGATCACCCAGCGGATCAGGTGCTGGATCAGCGTCTTCGGCACCCCGGCGTTGACATTATAATGCGCCATCTGGTCGCCGACGCCGTAGGTGCACCAGCCGAGCGCGAGCTCCGAGAGATCGCCGGTTCCGATGACGATGCCGCCATGATGGTTGGCGAGCCTGAACAGATAGTCCGTGCGCAGGCCCGCCTGCACGTTCTCGAAGGTGACGTCGTAGACCTTCTCGCCCTTGCCGAAGGGATGGCCGATGTCCTTCAGCATCTGCGTCGCCGTGGTGCGGATGTCGAGCTCCTGCCAATCCGTCTGCAACGCCTTCATCAGCGCCAGCGCATTGGTCTTGCTCTCGCTCCCCGTGGCAAAACCCGGCATC
This sequence comes from Bradyrhizobium liaoningense, assembly GCF_018130785.1. GTDB lineage: Bacteria > Pseudomonadota > Alphaproteobacteria > Rhizobiales > Xanthobacteraceae > Bradyrhizobium > Bradyrhizobium liaoningense_A. Next base: position 591,185 of record NZ_JAFCJT010000002.1, on the reverse strand, counting down.
GTGTAGGCCAAGATGTTGCCGCGCGGCAGTCCGAGAAGGTCGATGGCTTTGGCTGCGACGATCAGGGCGTGCGTGGAATCGAGCCCGCCCGACACGCCGATCACCACGCGCTTGGTTCCGGTCGCGCGCATGCGCTGCACGAGGCCGGCGACCTGGATGTTGTAGGCCTCGTAGCAATCCTGCTCGAGCAGGGCTTCGTCGCTCGGCACGAACGGGAAACGCTCGATCTTGCGCATGAAGCCGATGTCGGTGGCCGGCGGTTTCAGGGCAAAGGTGATCCTTCGATAGAAGCCTTCGCGCTGGCGGCGATTGTCGTCGAACGTGCCCATCAATGCGCGTTCCTGCCTGAGCAGGTCGAGATCGACGTCGGCGAGCGTGATCTGGCCGTCCTGGCGGAACCGCTCGCCTTCGGCGAGCAGCACGCCGTTCTCATAGATCGAGGTCTGGCCGTCCCAGGCCAGATCGGTGGTGGATTCCCCTGCCCCGGCGGCGGAATAGACATAAGCCGCGAGGCAGCGCGCCGAGGTCGATTGGCACAGCAGTGCGCGCGAGCGCGCCCGGCCGATCGTGATCGGGCTGCCGGATAGATTGATCAGCACGCTGGCACCGGCAAGCGCGAGTTCGGAAGCCGGCGTCACCGGAATCCACATGTCCTCGCAAATCTCGACGCCGATGATCAGGCCAGGAACATCCTCGGCCGCGAACAGGAGGTCAACGCCGAACGGTGCGTGCAGCCCGCCAAACGCGATCGTCTCTCCGGCAATGCCGGCGCCGGAGGCGAAATGCCGTCCCTCGTAGAATTCGCGATAGGTCGGCAGGTAGCTCTTGGGCACGACGCCAAGGACGTTTCCGCGATGAATGACGACGGCGCAATTGTAGATGCGATGACCGAAGCGCAGCGGCGCGCCGACGATCAAGACGGTCATCAGGGCCGAGGAAGCCTTGACGATTGCGGCGAGCCCGCGCTCGACCGCATCGAGCAGCGGGTCCTGCTTCACGAGATCTTCGATCGCGTAGCCGGACAGGCACAGCTCGGGAAACACGGCAACCGCCACCGACTGCTCGTGGCAGGCATTCGCCGCCGCCAGGATAGCCTTCGCATTGGCCGAGGGATCGGCGACATGAGACGTGGTGACACAGGCGGCCACGCGCGCAAATCCGTGGGCGTAGATCGAGTGGAACGTCATCGAGCGCAGTACCCTTAATCTTGTCGCGGCCGCAGCCGCCAGTTCTGGATAATATGTAGCCCATCGACCCGGCCCCGTGCAGGCCATCCGCCATCATGCATAACGGATTTGCATGTTCGCCCGCCCGGTCGGGCGGCCGTCAGGCGCTGCGGGCCAGCACGCCGGAGAGGTCGTCGCGCATCCATTCGGCGATCCGCGGCCAGGCATGGGCGTGGGTCCGTGCGCCCATGAACAGGCCGAGATGATTGCTGGGCTCGGAGGCCGCGGCAATGAAGGCCGGCGGCGTTCCGAGCAGACCGGCGGTCGCAAGCGCCTGTGTGGCCGGCACGACGTCGTCATCGAGCCCGGCCAGCAGGAAGACCGGCGCCTTGATGTCCTTCAGATCCACCTCGCGGCCGAGCGCCGTGAAGTTGCCACCGGCAATCCGGTTCTCCCGGAAGATCCAGTTGACGATCTCCAGATAGTAAGTGCCGGGCAGGTTGAGCGTCTCCGTATTCCAGCGATCGAAACGCGCGAGCAGTGCCGCGCCCTCCTCGTCCGAGAGATCCTTCTGCAACGCCGCTGCAATGTCGTCGCGGCTGGGCGCCTTCGACCAGAAGCGCAGCATCTCGTCGCCGCTGACATTGCCGCCGCCCCGCGCCACGAGCTGGTCGTAGAGCGCCTCGGGTGCATTGCGAGCGAGCCGGGACAACGCGGAATCGATCGAGAGATCGACGGGCGCCCCCACCAGCACCAGCCGCCGCACCTTGGCGGGAAAGCGCGCCGCATAGAGCAGCGACAGCCAGCCACCCTGGCACAGGCCGACGAGATCGACCGGCGCGCCGATTTCGTCGATGGCGACATTGAGATCGCCGAGATAGCTGTCGATCGAGAGATAGCGCATGTCCGGCGAGGCCGAGCGCCAGTCGGTGAGGTACACCCGATCGATGCCGCCATTCTGCAGGGACTGCACCACGCTGTGGCCCGGCGCGAAGTCGACGATCAGGGCCCGGTGCAGCGCATAGGGCGCGCAGACCAGCGCCGCCTGGCCGGATTGCGTCCGCGTGCAATCGCGCAGGCGCATGGTCGCGAGCTCCAAGGCGACCCTGTTGGGCGTCGTCCACGGCAGATTGCTCTCGTCCTGTTCCGGCGGATCGCGCTCCAGCCACCAGAAGCAGGCGCCCATCGCGAGCCGCGCCGCCGCAAACGGCCACAGCAGCGGATCATCCGGAGGATGATCCGAGCGGCCCAGCGGTTTGCCGCTCTTATCCACCATGACTATCTCAAGGTCCTCACAGCAAGGCCTCCAGGCTGACGATCGAAATGCCACGCTGGCGAAAACTCTGATGGGTCGCGGCCACAGAGCCGAAGAGGTCGATGCCGCGGCATGCATCCTCGATGACCGCGACCTCGAACCCCGCCGTGCGGGCATCTTCCGCCGAGAAGCGGACACAGAAATCCAGCGCCAGACCGGCAACGAAGACGGTCTTCAGTTCGCGCTCGCGCAAATAGCCGAGCAAGCCCGTCGGCGTCCGGTGGTCGTTCTCGAACAGCGCCGAATAGGAATCGATGCCGCGACGAAAACCTTTGCGCACCACGAGGTTTGCCCTGATAATTTCGAGCTCCCCATGGAATTCGGCTCCCGCCGTGCCTTGTACGCAGTGCGTCGGCCAAAGGACCTGGGTGCCGTAGTCGAGCTCGATCGCCTGGAACGGCTGCTTGCCCGCGTGGTTCGGTGCGAACGAGACGTGGTCGTCCGGATGCCAGTCCTGGGTCAGCACCACATTGGTGAATTTTTGGGCGATTCGATTGATGGCCGGGACAACCTTCTCGCCGCCGGGAACGGCGAGCGCTCCGCCAGTGCAAAAGTCATTCTGCACGTCGATCACCAGCAGCACGTCGCGGTCGGAAATCTTCATCGCAAGGCCCCGTTCCAGCTGTCCGGCGCGAGGGGCGCCGAACGCTCTGCCAATGTCGATCTTCCCGCGCGGCTTCGCAACCACCGACCAATGCGGCGATATCGCGCCCGTCGTATCTGGGATGCAACGGTTTGGCGTTGTCCGAGTTGACTAGGCTCGCCCAAGGACGGATTCTAGAAGAGGTTCGCAAGTTGCGGATCGATGGAGCGGAGGAAACGGTTCCCGCGAGCCTGCATGGCGCGGCAGCCACATGGTCATGAGTTTCGGCAAGACAGGACAGATTCTTCTCGCCGATATCGGCGGCACCAACGCGCGCTTTGCGCTGAGCCAAAGCGCATCGAACAATAGCGACCAGACCGGCCCCATCGATTATGTGAAGGTTGCTGACTTCCCGACCGTTCGGGAAGCCATCGTCGACGTCCTCGCGCGCCAGTCCGGCGGCAAGCAGCCCAAACGAGCCGTGCTGGCCGTCGCGGGTCCCGTGACCAACAACCGCTGCGTCATGACCAACAGTCCATGGGTCATCGACGGCAACGAGCTCCAGCCCGCCCTCGGCTTCGACAGCGTCCATGTGCTCAATGATTTCGAGGTCGTGGCCTGGTCCCTGCCCGCCCTGGAGCCTGCCGATTTGATCCCGCTCGGGGGCCAGGACGGCCTCCCCGGAGAGCCGTTGCTAGTGGTCGGACCTGGAACCGGCTTTGGCGTCTCCTGTCTGGTCGAGCGCCATGGCGCCCGGCTGGCGGTCGTCACCGAGGCAGGCCACGCGACTTTGCCTGCGGAAAACGAGCGCGAAGAGCGCGTGATCGCCTGCCTGCGCAGGCGCCTCGGTCATGTCTCGATCGAGCGCGGCGCGCTTTCGGGCTCCGGCCTGCAAAGCCTCTACGAGGCGCTGGCGGAGGTCGACGGCGCCCAGGTGCCGCACCGCGACGCCGCCGCCATCACCAAGGCGGCCCTGGAGGGCAGTTGCGAACTCAGCCGCGCAACGCTGGAGATGTTTTGCGCCATCCTCGGCTCGGTCGCGGGCAATCTCGCGGTGACCTTCGGCGCCCGCGGCGGTGTCTATATCGCCGGCGGCATCGTGCCGCGCTTTCCGGAGTTCCTTGCTGCTTCGGCGTTCAGGGCGCGCTTCGAAGCCAAGGGGCGCTTTCAGGATTACTTGCGCAACATCCCGACCAGGCTCGTCAAGAAGCCTGATGCAAGTTTCCTCGGCCTGAAGATGTTCGCCGACCACAATCCGGATTGAGACGCGATCGCCCTCCTCGACCGCCGGTACCAGTAATTAACAGCTGATTGCAGCGAGCCTGCGGTTCCACGCAGGATCGTGCTTGCCGGGTTGCGTCCGATCAGAAACAATCCGCGCGAGTATGTGGCGTAGTTGCGGGGGCGCGTGACATGCGCAAGCAGGACCTGGGTTTCGACTATCATCGCTATCACCGCCTGCTGGCCGAGGCGGACGACGACGTCAAGCGGCTGGCTCTGATCGAGCTCCTGATCGAGGAAAAGGCGCGCGACCGGCTGGCTGCGCAGCGCGCCTCTGATCGCGCCGCCATGACGGCCCATACGATTGCCACCGTGCTGAAGAACGGCCGCAACTGAGACTTGCGGGACGGCTTGCTGCTCGCGCAGCCCCGCGAGAGATTGCGATTCCGTTAACGATCCCTCGCAAGCTCGTGTCAAACTTTTTGCTCTAAGAGTTCCCCTTACCTGATGCAATTCAGGGGTCAACAAAGGGGGGAATGAACATGAGCATGATTTCGCTTGCCGCGATGCCGGCCGCCGTCGAAACCCGTTTTGCCGATTCTTCGTTCAAGACCATCTTGCTGTTCTGCTGCATGGGCCTGGTCGCCTCGTTCGGCGTGATGGCGCGCGGCATCGACCTCAGCGCCGGCCTGATCTGAGACCACGACATATATTCTTTCGCCAAATGGCCGCCCCTCACGGGCGGCCGTTTTCGTTGGCGATCTCGGTGCGGCGCCTTCTCAGGGAGGCGCCTTCTCAGTGAGGTACCTTCTCAGTGAGGTACCTTGGCGATGGCGTCCGGAAACAGCGAATCGATCATCACCTTGAGCTGGTCGAGGGAAATCGGCTTGCGCAGGATCGGCCGCCGCCGGAGCAAGGACGGCAGCAACTCCGGCCCGTAGCCGGTGGCGAACAGAAACGGCTTGCCGCGGCGCTCGATCAGGTCGGCGACGGGATCGACGTAGAGGCCCTTCAGATTGATGTCGAGGATGGCGAAATCGTATTGCGCGGTCATCGCGAAGGCGCTCGCGTCCCGGACATTGTCCGCTTCCGCGACGACATGGTGGCCGAGTTCCTCCACCATGTCGGCGATCATCATCCGGATCAACGCCTCGTCTTCGACCAGGAAAACGGAGAGTCCGTCCGCCATATCAACCCCGCAGTCAGCTTGCGAAGCTAACCATACCCGAAATGCGGAGAGGATTCACGAATTCGTGGCGGGCGCCGTTAATTCAGACGCCCGCAATCGGATTCAACTTGATCAATCCAGCCCGCGCTCGTGGCTGAGGCGCACCATCTCCTGGATGAAGACCTCCTTCTGCTTGTCGTCGAGGCTCGAATAAAGCGGCTCGGCGGCATCGGCGACGTTGCGCTGGTCGGCGGCGCGGTCGATCAGGAATTGCGACTCGTTGCGCATCTGCTCGATGATGTCGTCAGGCGGATCCCGCTTGGCGCGGGCGATCCGCAGGTTGAGCCGCTCCGCGCCATTATGCCCCAGATAGTGCATGGCGCTCGAGAAGCCGAACCAGTGCTTCTCCTGATCGGGCGTCAGGTTCAACTCGGTCTTGATCCGCTCGATATAGGAATCGCTGTTGGCGACGATCTGCTCGGCGGTCTGTTGCGGCGCACCGGGCTGGGTGAGGACGGTGACGTCCTTATTGTCCTTATTGTCCTTGTTCTCCTTGTTGTCCTTGTTGTCCTGCGGCGCATTCCTGGCTTCCTTGCTCGCCTTGGCGCCCTTGCCCGCCTTGGCATTCTTGTCCTTGCCGGCGCCCGGCTGCTTGGAATCCTTGCTGGCATCCTTGGCGGCCGGAGCCGGCTGGTTGTTGTTATTGACGCCGAGCACGCCGGTGAAGACACCGACCACGCCGCCGATTGCACCGCCCAGCACGCCGCCAACGGGGCCGGCCGCCTTGTTGCCGGCCGCGGCCCCATCCTGAACGCCTTTGACCAGGCCTTGTGCGTGCGCAACCGCGGCTGCGCCGAGCAGCACCGCGAGCACGGAGCCCAGCGCGAACCATCGCCGCAGGTGAAGCCGCGCAGACGGCGCCGGGTTGATCATTCTGGTCTCCATCGTCGATCCGATTGTCCTGTCGGGGTGGGAGCCACCCGCCGGTTGCAACTCTATCGTTTTCGCCGCTTCGCGGTCCAGCCGCAGCCCATTGCTGTCCACGCCCGAAAAGTGTTTGGAGCGAAGCGGTTATGAAGGCTTATTCGAAACTGCGGCGTAATTGCGCACGAGATGTCCTGCGCTCCTTGCCCGAAAGTGTGCGTCGCAAAATGCGCGGCGGAGGTTTACCTCCGCCGCGCGTCGCGAGACAGTACAGCCGCGTTCCCGGACGCAACGTTAGTTCTAGACGGCGAGCCGTTCGGCTTCCTCGACAGACGGGACCAATCATGATCTGATCGCGCTACCAATTTGCTGCGCTTCGCCCGATTTGACGGCGAGGCGGTAGCACCAAGAAGAAACTCGAACAAAAAGCAAAACTCGGAATGCCAGAGGAAACACCAGAACAATAAAACACCCAAGCGAGGAAACGAGATGTCACGCAAGACACTGACGCGACGTCAATTTGTGGCTGCCACTGCAATGTCCTCCGCGGCGCTGATCACAGCGCCCTATGTCCGAGGCGCTTACGCCGCCGGCAAACTCTCGATCGGTTTCTGGGACCACTGGGTGCCCGGTGCCAACAAGGCCTCGACCGACCTCGTCAATGAATGGGCGGCGAAGGAGAAGGTCGAAGTCTCGATCGACTACATCACCAGCAACAACAAGAAGATTGAATTGACCGCTGCGGCCGAGGCTCAGGCCAAGTCCGGTCACGACATTCTCCAGATGCCGAGCTGGTGGCCGCAGGCCTATTCCGAGAATCTCGAACCGCTCAACGACGTCATGGAGCCGCTCCTCAAGCAGAATGGCGATGTGAACGGCACCGTCAAATATCTCGGGCAGTCGGGCGGTAAATGGCTCGCGGTGCCCGCGACACCCGGCAGCCAGATCAAGGGCCCCTGCTCTCGCATCGATCTGATGAAGAAGCATGCCGGCATCGACGTGCAGGAGATGTACCCGGCCGGTAGCCCGCCCAAGGCGGACAACTGGACCATGGAGACCTTCCTGAAGGCGGCGGAAGCCTGTCACAAAGCCGGCGCCGCGTTCGGCATCGGCCTTGGCGAGACCACCGACAGCGTCGATACGGCCGGCGCGATCTTCCAGTCGTTCGGCGCCGAACTCGTCAATGCCAAGGGCGATATCACGGTGAAGACCGATCAGGTTCGCCAGGCCATGGAATTCTACAAGAAGCTGATCGCGTTTCTGCCGCCCGACGCGCCGTCCTGGGACGACGCCTCGAACAACAAATGGCTGATCTCCGGCCGCGGCGCGATGATCCTCAATCCGCCGAGCGCCTGGGCCGTTGCCAAGCGCGACGCGCCCCAGGTCGCCGAGCAATGCTGGACGCACGGCTTCCCGTCCGGTCCGAAGGGCCGGTTTGCACCGTACCTGCCCTACTTCTGGGGCGTCTGGAGCTTCGGCAAGAACAAGGAGGCGGCCAAGAGCCTGCTCGTGCACCTGTCCGCGCCAACGTCGATCGAGAAGTTCGTCGCGGTGAGCGGCGGCTATGACCTGCCGGCCTACGCGAACATGACCAGTTTCAAGACCTGGGCGGAAGAAGGGCCGCCGAAGGGAACGCTCTATCACTATCCGGATCCCCACAAGCATCAGACCTTGTCGATCGCGGCATCGCCGGCGCCGCCCAAGGTCGCGCAGCAGATCTACTTCCAGGCGACGCTGACCAAGATGGCCCTGCGTTTTGCACGGGGCGAGACGATGGATCAGGCGCTCGCCTGGGCCGAAGGCGAGTGCGAAGGCTTCATGCGAAGCTAGGCGGGATGTCCCGGGGCGGTGCATGCCACGTGCGTGAGCCGCCCGCATCCGGTCATCCGATCTGTCTAACCGGGAAGCCGACCCGGATGGCGGGCTTCGCGGTTGGACAGTTTGCAAGAAGCAGACAATAGAGCTGACTTAAGGAAAGCTGACATGGCCGATGTCGTCGTCGAGCAGGGTCGCGTCGTCCGTGCGACGGGCGGGCGGAAAGGATCAAGCCTGCGCAATGCGCTCGGGCGAAAATCAACGGTCGCGTTCTTCCTGACTCTGCCCCTGATCCTCCTGATCGCGCTGCTCGTGCTCTACCCCGCTTTTTACTCGGTCTACCTCGCGACACTGAACAAGGCGATGACGAAGTTCGTCGGCCTGAGCAATTTCACCTTCCTGTTCAAGCGCGAAACATTCTGGATGGTGGTGCGGCAGTCCTGCATCTTCGCGATCACCGCGGTGATCTTCAAGGCGTTGATCGGCTTCATCGTCGCGCATTTCGTCCACAACATCCCGGCCAAGGGCCAGCGCAAATGGCGCGGCATGTTGCTGGTACCCTGGGTGATCCCTCCGGCGATGAGCACCCTGGCCTGGCTGTGGCTGTTTGATCCCTCCTACAGCGCCTTCAACTATACGCTGTCGTTCTTCGGTGTCGGGCCGATCCCATGGCTTGGCGACACCTTCTGGGCCCGATTCTCCGTCATCCTCGTCAACGTATGGTATGGCGCTCCGTTCTTCATGATCATGTATCTGGCCGCGCTGAAATCCGTGCCCGACCAGCTCTATGAAGCCGCGGCGATCGACGGCGCCAATTGGTGGCAGAAGATCTGGCATATCACCTTGCCGATGATGCGCAACATCATCGCCATCACGACGCTGTTCTCGCTGATCGTGACCTTCGCCAATTTCGACATCGTGCGCATCCTGACATCAGGCGGGCCGCTCGATACGACCCATCTGTTCGCCACCTGGGCGTTCCAGGTCGGCATCCAGAGCAGCGATATTCCGCTCGGCGCCTGCGTCTCGCTGTTCATGGTGCCGATCCTCGCCGTCGCAGCGATCTTCATCCTGCGCGATGTCACCAAACGCGGGAACGAAGCCTGATGAGCACGCTTGCAATCGACAAGGGCGGCCCCTCCCGCAAGGTCAAATACGGCAGCATGAGCCGCGACCGCACCTGGGCGCTGCGCTGGTCGTATTTCTTCCTGGTGCTGTTCGCGATCTTCTTCCTGACGCCGCCGATCTACATGCTGATCACCTCGCTGAAGAGCAGCGCGGAAATATCGGCTGCGACCAACCCCTGGTGGGTGTTCCACCCGACGCTGTCGAACTATGTCGAGCTCCTGACCTCGAACCAGTTTCTGCGCTTTTTCTGGAATTCGTCGATCGTGTCGATCGTGGTCGTCATCATCACGATGTTGATCAGCATCCCCGCGGCCTTCGCGCTGGCCCGCATGAAGTTCTGGGGCTCCGCGACGCTGGCCACCGGCGTCTTCCTCACCTACCTGATCCCGGACAGCCTGCTGTTCATACCACTGTTCAAGACGCTCGGCGTCGTCCAGGACCTGACCGGCATCACGCTGCTCAACAGATGGTACGTGTTGTTGTTCATCTACCCGACGCTGACCGTGCCGTTCTGCACCTGGATCATGATCGGCTATTTCGCCTCCATCCCGAAGGAGCTGGATGAGGCTGCCCTCATCGACGGCGCCTCCTGGCTCCAGACACTGACGCGGATCTTCATTCCCGTCGCGCTTCCGGGCCTGATCGCCGCCACCATCTTCGCCTTCACCGTATCCTGGGCCCAGTTTCTCTATCCGCTGGTGTTCACGACATCGGTCGACCAGCTCGTGCTTCCGGTCGGCATCACCACCACGCTGATCAAGGGCGACGTCTTCAACTGGGGACAGATCATGACCGGCGCGCTGCTTGGCGCGGCGCCGCCGCTGATCATCTACGCCTTCCTGATGGACTACTACATTGCCGGCCTGACCGCCGGCGCGACAAAGGGTTGATATCTTATGGCTGACGTTGCATTGCGGAAGGTGGTCAAGCGTTACGATGACATCGAGGCCGTGCGCGGCATCGACCTTGATATCGCCGACCACGAGTTCATCGTGCTGGTCGGCCCCTCCGGCTGCGGCAAGTCGACCACGCTGCGCATGATCGCGGGGCTCGAGGACATCAGCGACGGCGACATCATGATCGGCGGCGACGTCGTCAACGACGTGCCGCCCAAGGACCGCGATATCGCGATGGTGTTCCAGAACTACGCGCTCTACCCGCACATGACGGTCGCGGAGAACATGTCGTTCGGGCTGCGCCTGAAGCACTATCCCAAGGCCGAGATCAAGGCGCGGGTGACGGAAGCCGCCCGCCTCCTCGACATCACCGACCTGATCGACCGCAAGCCGAAGCAGCTTTCGGGCGGCCAGCGCCAGCGCGTCGCGATGGGCCGGGCCATCGTGCGCAACCCGAAAGTGTTCCTGTTCGACGAGCCATTGTCCAACCTCGACGCCAAGCTGCGCGTGCAGATGCGGATCGAGATCAAGAAGGTGCACCAGAAGGTACGCACCACCACGGTCTACGTCACCCACGACCAGGTCGAGGCGATGACGTTGGCTGATCGGGTCGTTGTGATGAACAAGGGCCGCATCGAGCAGATCGGCACGCCGAACGAGCTCTACCACAAGCCGGCGACGCGCTTCGTCGCCGGCTTCATCGGCTCGCCTGCGATGAACTTCATCCCGTGCCGGCTGGAGGATGTCGGGGGCGCGCTCCAGATCCGCTTGACCGATCGTATCGCCTTTGCGCTGCCGCCGGCGCGCGCCACGCGCTACAACGCGTTGCCGCGCACCGACAAGCTCCTGCTCGGCATCCGGCCCGAGCATCTCACCGAGTCGCACGCACATCTCGGGCCCGGCGTCGAAAGCTTCGAGACCGTGCTCGACGTCACCGAACCGATGGGAATGGAGACGCTGGTCTATTTCGGGCTCGACGGCACGCCCATCTGTGGCCGTGTCGATCCCAATGCCGGCGCCAAGGACGGGGCACCCATGCGTTTGGCGATGGACCTCAACAACATGCACCTGCTAAACGAGGCGACCGGCGCCGTGTTGTGACGGCCGGACAAGAAACTCGTGCAGGCAGGGACGATGGCGACCAACAAGAAGAAGATTTTCGTTACGCAAACTTTGTCGCATGGGGCACGCGCCCTCCTCACCCAGCGGGACGACATCGAGCTCGTCGAGTTTCCGAACCTGATCTCGGCGAAGGACTTCGAGGCGCTGCTGAAGAGCCATGCGCCGGTCCATGGCGTGGCGCTCGGCGCCACCGCCTTCGGCGAGACCGAGCTCGAGGCATCCCGCGACATGAAAGTGGTGACGCGGATCGGCGTCGGCTATGACGCCGTCGACGTGCCCGCCCTCTCCCGCCGCAAGGTGCCGCTGATGGTCGCGGGCAGCGCGAACTCGCCCTCGGTCGCCGAGCAGGCGCTGTTCATGATGCTGACGCTGGCCAAGCGAGCTAATGAAATGCACGCCTGCGTCAAGGACGGCAAATGGGCCGACCGGCTCGGCATGCTGCCGTTCGATCTCTACGGCAAGACCGCGCTGATCATCGGCTTCGGCCGCATCGGTACACGTACCGCCAGGCGCTGCCTGGCGATGGAAATGAACGTGCAGGTCTACGATCCCTACAAGCCTGCCGCCGAGATAAAGGCCGCGGGCTGCGAGCCCGTCGCGGATCTCGACGCCGCGCTGCCCAACGCCGACTTCGTCACCATCCACTGCCCGAAGACCCCGGAAACCGTCGGCCTGTTCGATGCGGCGCGGATCGGCCGGATGAAGCCGAACTCCTATCTCATCAACACCGCACGCGGCGGCATCGTGAAGGAGGCCGCGCTATACGACGCCCTGGTCTCCGGCAAGATTGCCGGGGCCGGGATCGACGTGTTCGAGGTGGAGCCGCCGCCGGTCAGCAACGCGCTGTTCGCGCTGCCCAACGTCATCATGGCCCCGCACGTGGCCGGCGTCACCGTCGAGGCGGTGAGCCGCATGAGCGAGCAGACCGCCCGTAACATCCTGAGCGTGCTGGACGGCGATCCCATCCGGCAGAACATCATCAATCAGGACGTGCTCGGCTGAGCCGATCTCCAGGCGGGCGGCTATCCGCCCGCCTTCGGAACGCCAGAATGCGTCCCATTTTGGTGCAGATCGAGCCCAAACTCAGCCTTAATCAAACCCGCGTAATAAGTCCGGCCGCGGCGGCAGTGGGACAGACTAGCCGGCCGCGTCGAGCTGGAGGATGGACCCTTGTCAGAGATCGACCCGACCGACCACGCGCTGGCGACCATTGCCAGCATTCTGGAGCGCCCCGAGCCCGTCCTCGTCGTCCGCGAGACCGAGACCGAAATGGTGGTCACCGGTGAGCACGTGGTCGCCGACGAGCATCCTGCTGCCTCCGACGAGCATCTGGCCGCCGAGGAGCATCCGGTGGTCGAGGAGCAGCCGCTGGTGCCGGAGCACACCGATGCCGACGGCTACAGTAAGGTTGGTCCCGGGCCGATGGTTGCGATCCGTCTGAAATGGACCGTCCATCGCGGCGATGATGGCCAGTTCTACGTCCACGAGACCATCGGCGAGCAGTCCGCACCCGTGGTCAGCGGTCCGATGACGAGCGAGGCGGCGGTGCATTTCGTCGACGCGCACGAGGATGAGGCACATCGGCGCTTCGAAGAGCTGCGCAGCGAAATCGCCGGCCGCAGCTCGCTCGCCGATTACGAACGCAGGGGCGAAGCGTAAGATTATTGTTGGGGCATGATCTTTTCGGAAAACCGCTTCACACTTTCCCGGATCATGCTCTACTTCCTCCCGAGATAATCCTTCTTCACGAGCTCGACGCCTGCGTGCCGCAAGAGGTCGTAGGCCGTCGTGACGTGAAAGAAGAACTGCGGGACGCTGTTCGTGAGCAGCAGCGTCCGCCCGGTAAAGGGTAGCTCGGTCCCGTTCTTCAGCCTGAAGAAGACCTTCAGCTCCGCAGCCGCATCGATCTCGGCGCGCGGCAGGCTTTCAATGAACTCGATTGACGTCGCGATGCGCGCCTGAAGCCCGGCCATGTCGTGCTCCAGCGGCGGCAGCGCGACCGGCTCGCACTGCGCCAGCAAGGCCGGGGCGACCGTGGCGTGGCGGCAGGCCTCGCCGACCTGCTGCGCCAGATCGTACATGTTCGGCGCCATGCGCATGCCGAGCAGGACGGTCGGATTGAACTTGCGGACCTCCGCATAGGCAACGCCCTTGTCGAGCAGGATGGACAGGTTGCGCAGGTAAGGCACGAAGAGGCCGACCGAGGCCTCGTACATCGAGATCGTCACGTCACGATTCCCTTCAATTCCGCCTCGCCAGCGACGGGCATCTGGTCTAAATCCAAGTTTCAAGAGCTGCACAATGACAGCTCGGGCATGGGTGGAAAAGAGATGATCGTTCGAATCGTGGCGGCTGTGGCCGTGGCACTGCTGGCAAACCTTTCGGCATACGCGCAGCAGCCGGCTCCGTCACGCCTCGACGAGATCGTCAAGCGCGGCACTTTGCGCGTCGGCATGACCGGCGACTACAAACCCTTCACCTATCTGGACAAGGCCACGCAGCAGTTCAGCGGCTTCGACGTCGACATGGCGGAAGCGCTCGGCAAGGCGCTCGGCGTCAAGGTTGAATTCGTGCCGACGGCCTGGCCGAAGCTCATGAAGGACTTCGAAGCCGACCAGTTCGACATTGCCATGGGCGGCGTCTCGGTCACGCTCGACCGGCAGAAGAAGGGCTTCTTCTCGACGCCAATCATGCGCGAAGGCAAGACGCCGATCGCACGCTGCGCCGACGTCGGCAAATACCAGACCATCTCCGACATCGACAAGAAGGGCACCCGCGTCATCGTCAATCCCGGCGGCACCAACGAGCGGTTCGCGCGCGCCAATATCAAGGATGCCGAGATCAACGTCTTCCCCGACAACACCGAGATCTTCCACGAGATCGCCAAGGGCAACGCCGATCTGATGATGACGGACGCCTCCGAGACCCGCTACCAGCAGAAGCAGAACGCAGGCGTGCTCTGCGCGGTGCATCCCGAAAAGCCGTTCGACTTCTCCGAGAAGGCCTACTGGCTCCAGCGCGACATGGCGCTGAAGGCCTTCATCGACCAGTGGCTGCACATCTCGATGGAAGACGGCAGCTACAGGAAGATCTACGCCGCCTGGTTCGACTAAAGCGATGTTGTTGCCGCGTGCGCCATCACTCGAGGCGCGCGCGGAAAAAGGCGATGGCCGCGCCATTGAACAGATCGTGAAACGCCATGCGGTCAAACCCTGGACGATCGGTGCACAGGATCGGCGCTGCCTCGGCAAGTTTGGGTGGGCATGGAGCAATGAAGGAGAAATGCGCGGAGTTCGGCACGATCCGGTAGTCGGGCTGCGCAGGAAGCAGCGGCACCAGCGCATCGACTGCGTCGGGTGCGACGCCATCACCACCAGACTCCGAACGCCACAAGAGAATTGGGATCGTCACGCCGGCCAGACGCTCGCGGCTGAACAGGCCGTCAAAAAGTGCCGGATCCGCCAGTATGGCGGCTCTGATACGTGGATCGTGGACTGCGGGCTCGGTCGGTACCCGGCCCTCGCGAATATCCCGGCATTTTGGCGTCTTGGCTCCTTCTCTGTCGCAGAGCGGAGCCAGCGCGCCGAAATCGGGGTTGCCACCGATCACGACGAGACCGGTATAGGCGCCGCGCGAGAACCCGAACAGACCAACCCGCTTGGGGTCCAGGACCGCCGCTTCCTTCCAGGCGCCGAGCATGAAATCCGTAAGCCGCTTCATGTCGGCCGGTCGCTCGACCAGGACGGAGAACTCATCGGTCCGGCTGCTGTCCCTGGCGGTGTCGCCGGGGTGGTTGATCGCGGCGACCACGAAGCCGGCATCGGCCAATGCGGTCGCAGTATCGACGTGGCCCAAAAACGAGCCGCGCCGTCCGTGCGACACGACGATCAGCGGCAGTCGATTGCCCGCGACCGGACAGTCCTTCACGCCCGGCAGGACGACGCCGCCGCCCAGAGCGACCTCGGAGGGTGGCGCCGCACAAGGTGTCCACACCATGCCCGTGAGCGCGACGCCGCTGGCGTCCGCCGGCACTTCGATAAACCAGAGTCCAGCCGCGCGCGCCTGCGTCGCGGCAAGGCAAGCGACCACGATCAGAAAAAGTCCGCCAAGTCGCGGCACCAGCGTGTGCTTTCGGAAGCTTCAACCACAACGGTTGTACCGGCCCATCCCATACCCCGTCCAGAGGTGCGCCGCGCCGCCGTCCAACTCTGGACGGAGTTCTGCGTTATTGAACCCGGAACCGCCGGAGCACGACTCATACGGACAACAGTGATCTAGATCACTTTTTGCGATCGAGCCGGGGCGTAAGCGTCGGTACGGGGACCAGCTGTTCAGGAGACGGAAATGAGGAAGCTGTTGGCCACGGCCGCATTCCTTCTGGCGAGCACCGCTGCGCAGGCGCAGTACACTTTCGAATATGGCGGGCGCACCATCCGCATCGATCCCGACCGCGGCACGGTGCAGATCCCTGGCGTCTATGACAACACCGGCCAGGGCAAGGCGAAGAAGGCCAAGAAGAACGAGACGGGCCCGGGCCAGCAGGCCCCGCAACAGGCCAAGGTTGATCCGCAACCGCAGGCCGCTCCGGCGCCAGCGCCCGCGCCTGTCGCAGCACCGCCAGCAGCAGAGCAAGCTCCCGCGGCCGCAGCGCCGCCCCCGCCCGCTCCGCCTCCGGCAGCGACCGCCGCCAACGTACCTGCGGAAACGGCCGTTCTGCCGCCGCCCGCACCGCCTCCGGCGTCCGCTCCGGTCGAGCAGCAGGCAGCGCCCGCCGTGGCGCCGCCGCCGGCCCCGACTGTGGCTGCAGCACCTCTGGCGCCGCCTCCACCACCTGCCCCCGCCCCCGTTCAGGCCGCCGCTGTCGCCCCACCGGCTCCCGCAGCCGCGCCGACGCGCGACCTCAATTCACCGCTCGGTATCTGGCTCACCGAGGAGAAGGAAGGCAAGGTCCGCATCGAGCAATGCGGCACCAATCTCTGCGGCTATTCGGTCGACAGCAAATCGAACCAGAACGGCGAGCAGGTCCTGATCAACATGAAGCCCGGCAAGGACCAGAACAAGGATCAGAAATGGTCCGGCCGCATCCTCGATCCCAACACCGGCTCGACCTACGATTCCACGATCGCGATGAAGGGCACCGACCGCCTGCGCGTGCAGGGCTGCGCCTTCGGCGGCATGTTCTGCGGCGGCCAGACCTGGACGCGCGTGAACTAACCTCGGGTATGACCCTCTGACGAAGACAAGGGGCCCGCAATGCGCGCCCCTCTGCTTTTGAACGCTGTGTCATGGCGGGTGCGTCTCACATACCCTCGCGCGCACGTTCGTCAGCATTGTCGCCATCGCCTTCCCGCTGACGCAGGCAGGCGCGACGACCTCCATCTTCGACGGCGCTTGGAATGTCCGGATCTCATCATCGAGCGAGACTTGCGGTAACGGCGCAACGGTCTCGATCGGCATCAGCAACGGCCAGATCGCATCGAGCAACGCTGCGGTTTCAGCATCAGGCCGCGTCGCCGATGCCGGCAGCATCAACGTCACCCTGAGCACCGGCGTCAAGCGCGCTGTCGGCTTCGGCCGGCTGAGCGGCACGTCCGGCTCCGGCACCTGGTGCGGCTCCCTGTGCACGGGCACGTGGACGGCCGAGCGAATGTAAGCTCACGTGCCCCTAACGCGGCACGGCGCGAAGTGCCGCGACGCATCGCCATAGGGCGATGCGTCTTGTCCGGGCACGAGAGCTAGCCGAGCGGCGCCCCGTATTCCGCGTCAGTCACCGGCTCCAGCCAGGTCGAGAACACGCCGTCGAGCGCCTCCTGCATGGCGATGTGGCACATGCCGTTGTTCGGCGAGGCGCCGTGCCAGTGCAATTCGCCCGGCGGAATCCAGACGGTATCACCGGGACGGATCTCGCGGATCGGGCCGCCCTTGGCCTGCACGCGACCGACGCCGGAGATGACGTAAAGCGTCTGCCCGAGCGGATGGTGGTGCCAATTGGTACGCGCGCCGGGCTCGAACGACACGCGCGAGCAGTTCAGCCGTGCCGGCGCGGGCGCCATGATCACGGGGTCCTGCAACACGGTGCCCGTAAAATTTTCCTTGGGCGCACGGCGGGTCGGCCGTGTGCCTGCGACGGTGATCTCCATAGGGGGTCCTCGCTTCCTGTTAATTCTTGCTGGCGGCGTAGCGCGCCTTGGTCTCGGCGTTCATCGGATAGAGGCCCGGCAGTACCGCGCCGTTGTTCACCTCATTGACGATCCAGGCTTCCATTCGCTCCTGCTCGACGCCCTCGTTGAGGACGTGATCGAGCATCGCCTGCGGGATCAGCACGCAGCCGTCCTGGTCGGCGACCACGATGTCGTTCGGAAACACGGCGACGCCGCCGCAGCCGATCGGCTCGCCCCAGCCGACGAAGGTGAGGCCCGCGACCGACGGCGGCGCGGCATAGCCGTCGCACCAGACCGGAAGATTGGTGCCGAGCACGCCCTCGACGTCACGCACCACGCCGTCGGTGACGAGCGCGGTCACGCCGCGTTTCATCATGCGCGCGCAAAGGATGTCGCCAAAAATGCCGGCGTCGGTGATGCCCATGGCATCGACCACGGCGATGCAGCCCTCGGGCATCGCCTCGATCGCGGTGCGGGTCGAGATCGGCGACGACCAGGATTCCGGCGTCGCCAGATCCTCGCGCGCCGGCACGAAGCGCAGCGTGAAGGCCGGCCCCACCAGGCGCGGCAGGCCCGGGCGCAGCGGACGCGCGCCGCGCATCCACACATTGCGCAGGCCCTTTTTCAGCAGGACCGTGGTGATGGTGGCAGTGGTGATGCCGGCGAGGGTCTTGCGGGCTTCGGGGGACAGCGACATGGACGAGAACGAGCTCCGGATGGGCGGGAAAGAACGCGCGCATCTTGCGAGCCGCAGCCCTTGCGTCAAGGGCCAAAGAGCCAGCAAGAACGCAGGGCCGCTGGGCTGTTATGCGACGCGATAACAACGCTTTATCGTTTCCCCTTGCATTAATTTATTGGACTTGCGGGCGCATTTACGCGAAGCAGGGAAAAGCGGAACTCAAGGCTGAGCCCGCATTTCCTGAGAAGCCCGATTTCGACAGCCCTTCGACAGCTCATGGCCGCGACGCTTCCCCCGCCCCGCCTTCTGCCCAGTGGCGACAGCGCCGTCACGGTCGAATTCAGCCGCACCATCGATGACGCAGCCAACGAGCGCGTGCTCGCGCTCGACAAGGCGCTCGCAGCAAGCCCCATCGAGGGCATCACCGAGACCGTTCCGACCTATCGCTCGCTGCTGGTGCATTACGATCCCGGCAAGATCGGCTTCGACGCGCTCGGCGAAAAGCTGCTCGCGCTCGCCAGCCAGCCGCTGCCGCCGGCCACGAAGGCGCGGCGCTGGCGCATTCCCGTCGCCTATGGCGGCGAACACGGCATCGACCTCGAGGATGTCGCCAAGGCGCTGAACACCACGCCCGACGACATCGTCGCCCGTCACGTCGCCGGCGACTACCGCGTTGCCATGATCGGTTTCACCCCGGGCTGGTCCTATCTCAGCGGCCTCGACAAATCCCTGCACATGTCGCGGCGGCAGAGCCCGCGGCTGTTCACGCCTGCCGGCACAATCTCGATCGGCGGCATCCAGGCCGGAATCCAATGCCTGGCGGCCCCAAGTGGCTGGCACCTGCTCGGCCGCACGCCGGTGCGGACCTATCAGCTCCACCGGAATCCGACCTTCCTCACCGAACCCGGTGATCGCGTGACGTTTTTCGCCATCGACCACAAGACCTTCGAGGAACTGGACCGCGCCGCCGAGGCCGGCGAGATCATCGCCGAGCAGGTGGTCGCATGAGCCGCCTCGTAATCGCCAGCATCGGCCCCGCGAGCTCCGTCCAGGATGGCGGCCGCCACGGCGCGCAGCGCTACGGCCTGACGGTGAGCGGAGCGATGGATCGGCTGTCGCTCGCGGCGGCGAACACACTTGTCGGCAACGAGCCGTTGGCAGCCGCGGTCGAGATCGGCCCGTTCGGCGCCACGTTCACCGCCAAGGACGGCGCCGTGCGCGTCGCGATGGCGGGCGCGCCGCGCAATGCCGATATCGGTGGGCGGCCGGTCGTCATGGACACATCGGTGACGCTGAAGGACGGCGAGACTCTGACGCTGGGCTTTGCCCGTGGCGGCGCGTTCACTTATCTGGCAATCGAAGGCGGCATCAAAGGCGAGCTGGTGTTCGGCAGCCTCGCGGTGAATGCCCGCGCTGGCCTTGGCAGCCCCTACCCGCGCCCCCTCCAGGCTGGCGACGAATTGACCGTCGATGCAGCCAGCGGCGCGCCGGAACTGCGCATCGAATTGCCGAAGCCTGCGACAGGTCCGATCCGCGTGCTGCTCGGACCGCAGGACGACGAGTTCGACGATGCCAACAAGGCGCTGTTCCTCGATAGCGAGTGGAAGATCTCGGCGACCTCCGACCGCATGGGCTACCGGCTCGAGGGCCCGGCGATCAAGCATCTGCACGGCCACAACATCGTTTCCGACGGCACCGTCAACGGCAGCATCCAGGTCCCCGGCAACGGCTCGCCGATCGCGCTGATGATGGACCGGGGCACCTCCGGCGGCTATCCGAAGATCGCAACCGTGATCACGGCCGATGTCGGCCGTCTCGCGCAGACCTCGGCGGGAACCGCGTTCCGCTTCCTCGAGGTCACCATGGCCGAGGCGCAGGAGGAGGCGCGCAAGTTCGCGCAACTCATCCGCAACCTGCCCGATCGCCTGCGCTCTTCCGATACCGTCGAGCTGAACATCGAGGCGCTCAGCGATGCTAATGTCGCGGGCTATGCGGTGAGCGCCGTGGATGCCGGGACCTGGCAGGTCACGGCGGAGCCGTAAGCCACAAGAAGACCAGAGGCGGAGAGCACCCCATGAAGACGATCGATCTCAATTGCGACCTCGGCGAAGGTTTTGGCGCGTGGGAGATGGGCAACGACGCCGCCATGATCGACCTGGCGAGCTCGGTCAATGTCGCCTGCGGCTTCCATGCCGGCGACCCCGACATCATGCGCCGGACCGTCGAGCTCGCGAAGGCGCGCGGCGTCTCGGTCGGCGCCCATCCAGGCTACCGCGACCTGCACGGCTTCGGCCGGCATCCGATCGCGGGCCTCAAGGCGTCCGAGATCGAGAACCTCGTCGCCTACCAGATCGGCGCCCTGCAGGCGATCGCGACTGCGGCCGGCCACAAGGTGACGCATGTGAAGGCGCATGGCGCGCTCTCCAACGTCGCCTGCGAGGACGACATGACGGCCAAGGCGATCGCCGCCGGCATCAAAGCGGTCGATCCCAGCCTGATCTTCGTCGTGCTCGCCAATTCGAAGCTGGTGAAGGCGGGCGAAGAGGCCAACTTGCCGATGGTGCACGAGGTGTTCGCCGACCGCGCCTATGAGGACGACGGCAACCTCGTCTCGCGCAAGAAGCCGGGCGCGGTGCTGCATGACGCCAAGGCGATCGCCGATCGCGTGGTGCGCATGGTTCAGGATGGCGCGGTGGTCTCGGTGACGGGTAAAGTGATCAAGATGCGCACGGACACGGTCTGCATCCACGGCGATACGCCGGGCGCAGTCGACATTGCGCGCGGCCTGCGTCAGGCGCTGAAGGATGCGGGGATCGAGATCGCGCCGTTCAAGCGCGGGACGTGATCAGAACGGGTGCACCGACAACGTGCCGAACACGATCGCCGCGATGACGGCAAACGCGCTGTAGAGCGCGACGTGATGCACGCTCGCCCCGGTCCGCCGCGAGAGCGAGCGCGCGTAGAAGTGCAGCCTGGCTTCCGCCGATAGTTCGCGCATGGTCGATCTCCAACGCCCCATTTGTGGGAGTATGAAGGATCAACCCTGGCGGGAGGCAAGATGGTGGCGGAAATAGCGATGCGGGTTCTCTGAACGCGCCCTATCGCAGGTGCAAATTCTTCTCAGACCCGGGTTCCGAGAATCTTATTCGTTAAGATCCGACCCGACTGGAACCGACTCGGGTCCTGATCGGGGTATCTCACTAAAAATGTCGAAAACAACCCCATGCACCGTAGAAACAGCCCAGCGGCGTGACGCCCGGCGGTTGCGCCGCCGGGACGATTCACGCTGATCCCAGCGCCCCTTAGTAGACGTCAGCCTGGAAGCGGCCCGTCTTCTTGAGCTCGGCGACAAAACTGACGGCTTCGTCGGTCGAACGTGCGCCGAACTGGGCGACGATGTCGACCAGCGCGCGTTCGACGTCCTTGGCCATGCGTTTGGCATCGCCGCAGATATAGAGATGCGCGCCGTCGGCGAGCCAGGTCCACAACTCGCGGCCGACCTCGCGCATGCGATCCTGCACGTAAAACTTCTTTTCGCCGTCGCGCGACCAGGCCAGCGACAAACGCGTCAGTTGGCCCGACGTCTTCATCGCGTTGAGCTCTTCCTGGTAGAAGAAGTCGCAATCGCTGCGCTGATGGCCGAAGAACAGCCAGTTCTTGCCTGGCGCGCCGGTCGCCTTGCGATCGAGCAGGAAGGCGCGGAACGGCGCAATGCCGGTGCCGGGCCCGATCATGATGACAGGAGTCTTCGGATCCTGCGGCAGGCCAAAGCCGTGCGCCTTCTGCACATAGACCTTCAGCTTGTCGCCTTCGTTGATGCGCTCGCCGAGGAAGGTCGAGGCAACGCCTATGCGCTTGCGCTTGCCGATCAAATAGCGCACGGAATCGACCGTCAGCGACAGTTTTCCCGGCGTCGCATTGTGCGAGGACGAGATCGAATAGAGCCGCGGCTGGAGCGGCTCCAGCGCCTCGATAAAGGCTTCGGGATGCGGCCGCGTGCCGGAGAACTTCTGGAGCGCGGCCATCACGTCGAGGGTTGCGGAATCGCCATCGGGATCCTCGCCCTGCGCCAGCGCCCGCGCCTTCTCGCGCTGCGCGCCGCCGGTGATGAAGGAGATCAGCTCGAACAGCGAGTCCGGCGCCGGCGACAGCGAGACGTCGTCGATCAGCACCTCGCGCAGCGTCTTGCCGTTCACCTTCGTGGTATGGGAGGCGCCGAGCAGCGCGATGATCTGGTCGACGAGACCGACGTCGTTGCGCGCGAACACGCCGAAGGAATCACCGACCACGTAGTCGAGCTTGCTCGCGGAAAGATCGAACTCGACGTGATAGGTCTCCTTTTCCGACTTCCCCTTGTTGAGCAGACGCCGCGACAGGAAGGTCGCCTCGGTCGGATTGTCGCGCGAGCGGCCCGGCTCTGCGATCGTCACGGTCACGGCGGGCGCTGCTACCGCATCCACCTTGTCGGGCGCCTTGTCACCCGCCTTGGCCGCCGGCGCCTTGTCGAGCTCCTCGTACAGCGACTTCAGCATCCGCGCGGTTTCCTTGCCGCCGGGAACGCATAGGTTGAGCCGTGCTTCGCTGCGGCCCGCGATCGCCTCCGAATAGTCGTGGCAATTGTAGCCGCACTGGCCGCAATCCTGCTGCGCCATCGCCGCCATCATCTTGCGGCGCACGGGACGGCCTTCGGCGAGCTTCATCCGATCGGCGATCGGCATGGTCTGGTCGTGCCATGGCGCTTCACCATCGTCGCCGTCACCGGCCTGCATGACGGCGGCGCCCTGCTCCGCCGACAAGGGCGTCGCGACATCAGGCGAGAGCAGTCCGGCAAAGAAGCCGTTCAGCCAGGAGCGCTGCGCGTCGGAGAATGGCGCGCTGGCGGGAATGATGTCGAGTTTCGGCGGAGGCGTGATCTGGTTCATGCGGACACCTGTGCATCGGCAAGCTTGCGCAGCGTCTCGCCGTCATGGCGGCGCGCAAAGGAGAGGAAGGTTTCGTCGGGCGACGAGCGATGGGCGATGTAGGCCCTGAGCAGTCCCTCGACGGTCCTCGGCGCGTCTTCGGCCTTGAGGTCGTGATAGACCTCCTGCCCGACGTCGGCGTCGGGACCGAACCCGCCACCGGTGAAGAGGTGATAGCCTTCGACCGTGTCCTCTTCGCCGACCGGCACGCGCGCACCGATCAGCCCGATGTCGCTGATGTAATGCTGTGCGCAGGAATGATGGCATCCGGTAACGTGGATGTTGACCGGCTTGTCCATCGCCACCCGCGGCTCGCACCAGTCGCCGATCTCGGCAGCATTGCGCTTGGTATTCGCCGCGGCGAAGCGGCAGCCGGCATTGCCGGTGCAAGCGATCAGGCCGGCGCGGATGTGCGAGGCCTCGACCGCGAGCCCGATCTGCTTGATCGCCGCGATGGCGAGCTCGACATTCTCGTCGCGCACGCCCGATATCAGCAGGTTCTGCCAGACGGTCAGGCGGATCTCGCCGTCGCCGAGGTCCTGCGCGACCTTGGCAAGACCCCGCATCTGATCGCCGGTTATCTTGCCGAGCGTCAGCGACACGCCGATCCAGTTCAGGCCGTCCTGCTTCTGCTTGTGCACGCCGATATGCGCCATGCGGTCCGCGGCTGGCCGAGGCTGAAACGCCTCTTCCGGCACGCGGGTAAACGGCGTCTTCAGCCGCTCTTCGACGAGCTTGAGGAAGCCGTCATGGCCCATGGCGTCGAGCACATATTTCAGCCGCGCCTTGTTACGGTTGGTGCGGTCGCCGTGCTCGATGAACACACGCACGATCGCGTCCGCAACGGCGGTCGCCTCCTCCGGCTTAACGATGATGCCGGAGTACTTTGCAAAATCCTTGTGTCCGGTGATGCCGCCGAGGCCGAGACGGAACCAGACCCCGGGCGCGACGCCAAATCCGTCCTTCACCTCGAACGCGGTGAAGGCGATGTCGTTGGTCTCCTCCAGCACCGCGACCCTGCCGGCGCCGTCGAAGGCGACGTTGAACTTGCGCGGCAATCCGTAGAGCGAGCGGTCGTTGAGGATGTGGTAGTGCCACTCCCGCGCATAGGGCCGCGTGTCGATCAGCTCCTGCGGATCGATGCCCGCCGTCGGCGTTCCCGTCACGTTGCGGATGTTGTCGGCGCCGGAGCCACGCGAGCACAGGCCGAGGTCCTGGATGCCCTCGATCAGCTTCACGGCGTTCTTCGGCGGGATCTCGCGAAGCTGGAGATTGGCGCGCGTCGTGACGTGGCTGTACGGCCCGCAGAGATCGTCGGCGAGATCGGCAAGGCCGGACAGCTGCCAGTGCTTCATGATGCCGTTCGGGATACGCAGACGGCTCATGTAGGAGTCCTGCGTCGGCGCGACATAGAAGATGCCGAAATAGCGCCAGCGGAAATTGTCCGCCGGGCTCGGCGGCGCGTTGTCGAGCGCCTGCTGGCGCAGGCGCGGATAGGCATCGAACGGATGCTCGTCGCGCTTGAACTTCTCCTGGTCGGCGAGCTTCTTGCCGGACGCGATGACCTTGTCCTGCGCCTTGATGTGGACGGCGTCGGGACCGATCGGCTCGGCACTGGCCTTGCCGGCGCCGCCGCCGAGACCGCGACCGACCCGGCTGATCTGCAAACCGGTCGTGAAGCCTTCGAGATAGCGTTTCTGCTCGTCGGTAAAGTCGACTGCGAGCGTATCGATTTTCATGGTCGGTAACGAAGCTCCTGCGGCCACCGGGGTGGTATCGACGGAAAATTGCGCGACCCGCGAGGAACTGGGCTGGCTCAAGAAGCCGGCTGCGCACCCAACGGTCCGGTCAGCTTCGTTGCTGCGGGACTTGGCTCAGCAGGCGTCTGTGACAAGCTGGCCGCACTGCAACATTCAAGTTGCGTGCCAGCTTCGAAGAAATAAAAAATGCTGTGGTTTCAGTTGATTATGAGAATCCCCGGGAAATCCCGGCTCAGGACCTCTCACCAAATTCGGGCAAACAGCTCAAAATTTAGACGATGAACTCATGCGCCCAAAAAGAATGCAGGCCCGAATCAAGCCTTCCAGCGCCCGACTTCGAAGGCCTCAAGGTGCCCCCGGATGTTGTCAGGGTCGAACGCGGGGCCGGCGAAAGCGCCGAACGCCGAGGGAGCTTCGGCGGGCGCCTGACGGCCGAGGGCCGCGTCGTAGAGATCCGGCCTGAACACGGCCATCGCCGTCTTGACGCCATCAGGTGCCAGCGCGGTCTGCCCCCAGCGCACCATCTGCGCATAGAGCCAGGCGGCCTGGACCGGGTCCGGCCGCCCTGCCCCTTCTCGCCCGACCAGCAGGTAGCGGCCGCTTTCGCGCAAGGTGCCGTCGGGCGAAATCTTCAGGCGGCCCGTGAGGGTGCGCTGAATGACTTCGGCATCGACGCCGATCCGCTCCGGCTGCGCCAGGATCCGCGCGGCCTCGGTCAGGTTCGCGGGGTTCTCGATGAACGCGGCGCCCTTCACCGCCGCACGCACGAGAGCTGCGACCACGTCCGGATGCGTGTCGGCCCAGACCTGACGAACCGCCAGCACCTTCTCTGCCGCGCGCACGAGAATGTCGGACACGAAATGCAGGATGTGGCCGATACCGAGATCGACCGCGACCGAATTCCAGGGTGCGCCGACGCAGAACGCATCGACATGTCCGTTCTTGAGGCTGTCCACCATGTAAGGCGGCGGCAGCACCACCAGCCGCACGTCCTCATCGGGATCGACGCCGGCTGCCGCCATCCAGAACCGCAGCTGGTAATTGTGCGTCGAGAACGGGAAGGTCATGCCGAAGGTCAGCGGATCGGCACCTAGCTTGCGACGCTTGGCGACGACCTTCGCAAGCGCTTTCGCCGTGACAAGCGGATCGAAACGGTCGCCGTCGATCTCCTCCATCAGCGCGGCGTGGAGCGCCGGCGAGACCGTGATCGCATTGCCGTTGATACCGAGGTTGAACGGCGCCGCGATCGGCACCTTGACGTGGCCGAGCCCGAGCGAGGACGCGATCGCCACCGGCGCCAGCAGATGCGCGGCGTCGAACAGGCCGATATTGAGCTTGTCGCGGACGTTGGACCAGGAGACCTCGCGCACCAGCTCGACCTCGAGCCCTTCGGCGGCCGCAAAGCCCTTGTCGACGGCGACGATGAGGGCGGCGGCATCGACCAGCGGAATGAACCCGATGCGAAGGGGAGCGGTCATTTCAGCATCTCCGACGCGGTGATGATCGACTGCGCGATCTCGCCGATTTTCTTCTTCTCGCGCATGGCGGTGGAGCGCAGCAGCACGTAGGCCTCATCCTCGGTGAGGCCCTTCACCTTCATCAGGATGCCCTTGGCGCGTTCGATGATCTTGCGGTCCTCGAGCTGCGACTTGGTGCGCTCGAGCTCCTCCTGGAGCTTGGCGAAGGCGTTGAAGCGCGACACGCAGAGGTCGAGGATCGGCTTGATGCGCTCCTTCTTCAGCCCGTCGACGATGTAGGCGGATACTCCCGCCTCCACAGAGGCCTGGATCGAGGCTGAATCGCTCTGGTCCACGAACATCGCGATCGGCCGCTTCACGGCGCGGCTGACCTGGAACATCGCCTCAAGCACGTCGCGGCTGGGGTTTTCCAGATCGATCAGGATGATGTCGGGATCCACCGCATAAATACGGGCGAGCAAGCTCTGCATTTCGCGGATATGGACGACTTGCGTGAATCCCGCCTCCCGCAACCCTTCCTCGAGGATCGCGGCCCGGATCGGGCTTTCGTCGACAATCACGATTTTGGGCGACTGTTCGGCGCTCATAGCTCACTCACCACCGGTGATTCATCCATAGCATGCCGGGGGGCGATGCAAAGGGTTGTAATTATGGGCAATTGGGACTAGCCGAGGCCAGTCCGTCAGGCAGATCAGATATGGATCAGATAGCTGCACCCAAGATCAGCTTCGTGTCGCCCCGGCACCCCTGAGAGGCTGGCGTGTGTCGCGCCTTACGGCGGACCGAACGCGCCTTTTTGCCGCCGCCGGCTCAGTTGGGCGCGTGATCGGAAACGTCTCGCGCATATGCTCGGCGAGCATTGCACAATAATCAGTCGCGAAACGCGGCAAGGGGCGCCGCTTATCCCACGAGATGGTCAGAGGTTCCTGCAAGATGCGGCGCCTATGCGTGAGACCGACGATCCTCAATTGGTAACGCCAGCACTGAAGTTGGGAAGGGATGATCGCGACGCCGTGGCCAGCCTCGGCGAGTGCCAACAAAGTATGCGGATTGCGGCTTTCGAACATGATCGTCGGTTTCAGTCCAGCCACACGGCTTGCTGCATCGAAAGCGCGGCGAAACCCGAACCCGGTGTCCAGCAGCAGCAACGGAAACCGGGCGAGATCGGTTATCTCGATGGTACGATCGGGACCGAGGGGCATCGAAGGATTGCACGCAGCCAGCAACTGCACAGATCCAAGCGGAAGACTGCCGAAATGCTGTTCGTTCAGCTTGACTGCGTGCAGCAGGTTCTGGCCGAGATGAATTTCGCCGCGCTCGAGCATCGTCAGTATTTCGCTGCCCGTACCTTCCCTGATCCTTATCTCGACCCTGGGATATCGCTTCGCGTACAGGTGAAGAAATTGCGATAGCACGCTCTCGATGTGCTGAGGCGAGCCGGCGATCTTGAGAACCCCTGTGTCTCCCTGACGGAGCAGTTGAGCCTGCTCTTTCAGCGAGCTGACGCTGTTGAGCAGCAGCCGGCAGCCCGCAATCAACTGCTCGCCCTCGCCGGTCAACACAAGACGGCGCCCGACCCGGTCGAACAGACGCAGGCCCAGTTCCTGCTCAAGACCCATGATTTGCCTGGACAAGGCCGGCTGGGCGACGCGCAGCCGCAGGGCAGCCTTCGAGACGGCGCCGAGCTCGGCCACAGTCAGAAATGTGAGGGCCTGTCGAAGGTTCATGCTCGCTTATACCACCGGAGCATAAGTCCTGAGAGAATATATGCATTGGACACATTTTGAACTCCCGTGGAGAGTCCCGCGCGGCTACCGCTCGCAGCAGTGGCAAAACATGAGAGGAGGCCCACATGAATTCTCGATGCAGGATCGGTCTCGTCATGTTGACGTGTACCGCATTAGGCGCCTTTGGCAGCCAAGCGCTCCACGGCGAAACTCCTCCGTCCGCCTATCTGATCGGCCAAATCGACGTCTCCGATCCCGATGGCTATGCCAAGGAATATCTCCCCAAGGCGAGGGAGATCATCAAGGCACATGGCGGGAAATTGGTGGCGGCTGCAGGCGCCGCGGCGACCGGTGCGCAGGTCGTTGGGGTTGACGGAAATCCACCCGGGCGCGTGGTGATCTACATGTATCCGAACATGGAGGCGCTACGAGCCTGGCGAAGCGATCCGGCCTATGTCCAAGTTCGAGCCATCGGCGAGAAATACGCCACGTACCGCACATTTGCCGTCGAGGGCGCCGCCAACTAACCCCGATCGTCCTGTCAGCGACCGCAGCAGCCGCGGCTATCCTGGCGCAGAGCCTGAAGCGGCGGCTGCCGGCCATGCCTCATTTTACCGTCACTGGAACAGCCGTAGCGGTTGAATTTTTGTATCGGATCAATTACTTGGAACGCAATTCCAAACAATTCAGCTGCAGGTTCCAGGCGAGTACATGGAAAGAGCGCCGCGTATTTCATTCACGTCACTCGGGTGCCCCAAGGCGTTGGTGGATTCCGAGCGCATCATCACGCGCCTGCGCGCCGAGGGCTACGAGCTCGCCCGCAAGCATGACGGCGCCGACATCGTCATCGTCAACACCTGCGGCTTCCTCGACAGCGCCAAGCAGGAATCGCTCTCGGCGATCGGCGACGCCATGGCCGAGAACGGCAAGGTGATCGTGACCGGCTGCATGGGCGCGGAACCCGAGCAGATCGAGCAGGCCTATCCCGGCGTGCTCTCCATCACCGGCCCGCAGCAATATGAGAGCGTGCTCGACGCCGTGCACCGTGCGCTGCCGCCGGCCCACAATCCGCATCTCGATCTGGTGCCGCCGCAAGGCATCAAGCTGACGCCGCGCCACTACGCGTACTTGAAGATCTCCGAGGGCTGCAACAACCGCTGCACCTTCTGCATCATCCCGAAGCTGCGCGGCGACCTCGTCTCGCGTCCGGCCAATGACGTGCTGCGCGAGGCCGAGCGCCTCGTCGGCGCCGGCGTCAAGGAGCTGCTGGTGATCTCGCAGGACACCTCGGCCTATGGTGTCGATCTCAAATATGCCGAGAGCCCGTGGAAGGATCGCCAGGTCCGCGCCAAATTCCTCGACCTCGCCCGCGAGCTCGGCGAACTCGGCGCTTGGGTCCGGCTGCAATATGTCTACCCCTACCCGCATGTCGACGAGGTCATCGCGCTGATGAACGAGGGCAAGGTGCTGCCCTATCTCGACATCCCCTTCCAGCACGCGAGCCCCGAGGTGCTGAAGGCGATGAAACGTCCGGCGGCGCAGGACAAGACGCTGGCGCGGATCAAGCGATGGCGCGAGGAATGCCCTGACCTCGCTTTGCGCTCGACCTTCATCGTGGGCTTCCCCGGCGAGACCGATGCCGACTTCGCCTATCTGCTCGACTGGCTGGAAGAGGCCGAGATCGATCGCCTCGGCTGCTTCAAATATGAGCCGGTTGCGGGAGCGACCTCGAATGCGATCGAGAACCCTGTCCCGGAAGAGGTCAAGCAGGAGCGCTACAACGCGCTGATGGCCCGCCAGCAGAAGATCTCCGCGCGGCGGCTGAAGCGCAAGGTCGGTACGCGCCAGCAGATCATCATCGACGAGGTCGGCCCGACGGTTTCAAAAGGCCGCTCCAAGGCCGATGCGCCGGAGATCGACGGTGCGGTCTATCTCTCCAGCCGCCGCCCGTTGCGCGTCGGCGAGATCGTCACCGCGAAGATCGAGCGCGCCGACCAGTACGATCTGCACGGCAGCGTCGCGGGGTTCTGACGGCGCTCGTCGACGGCGCCTAGTCCACGGTCGCCCGGTAAACTCCGTCCTCGCCGAAGTGATAGAGACGCTTGCCGCTAGCGCTTCATTGCCACGCACGGTCCGCGCTGACGGCGCTGTCCCTGGCCAACGACGCCGTTTGAACCAACGTTGCCTCCGCCCGTGATCTTCATGGCTTTGCCGGGGCCACACTCGACATAGACAACTTGGCCGGGGCCGAGCTGTCCCGCAGGAGGCTCGGTCTTCATGACCATTTGCGCCAAGGCGGCCTGTGAAGCGAAAACGAACGCAGCCAACACACTCAATCGTAGAATTTTCATCGCAATCTCCCCCAAAAGAACCGGCGGCAGGATAGCGGCTACAGGATAGTCCGCAAGTAGACGCTGCGATTTCCTACAACCGCAACATCGTCAAAGAGCCGCCGCGCGACTAGAGGAATTTTTCATGCGCGCACTTGTTCTTACTGTTCTTCTCATCGTCGCCATCGGCAGTCCCGCCTCCGCTCAGCAAAAGGCGCCGCAATCACAAGCAAATGGCAAGACGTGCACTTACGACCAGTGCGTCTCCGTGAACAAGGCGCGTGGTTGGGATAAGTGCTGCGGTCAGTCGCTGGTGCAGCGCCAACCCTTCAAGTGCGACAGCTAGGCGTTGCGCGTCACGCCAGCCATTTCGGCACCCAGCGCTCGGGGCGCGGGGCGCGGGCGAGATCGGCCTTCGCCTCGGACAGCAGCGCCGGCTCGCCGTCGATGGTCGGTCGCACATCGTATTCGAAATTCGGCATGACACGGCCGTCGGCATAAAGACCGAATTTCATCGCGTACCACAGCCCGAGTTCGGGTTGCGCACGGCGCATTTCCTCGCGCAAATCGCGCAGCAAGGATTCGATCGCAGCAGCCTCCTCGAACGGCTGCGGCCCGCGCGTCAGGACGCGGGCCAGGTACTGCTTGCCGACGATCGCGACTTCGAAGCGCGTGGTGTCCCAGGGTTTCTTGCCCTTGGGCAAATGCGCAGCGAGCCGCCAGCCGAGCTCGGCCATCAGGCGATGATTGGCCCAATAGTCCTCGCGATCGCGGCTCCATTTTTCCACGAAGCCGCGGAAATCGGGCAGCTCAGGCGCGCCGTCGTCGCATGCCGCCTTGTCGCCGGCCGGCTGTCCGGCAAGCCATCGCGCGAGCGCGTCCGTCTGGCACTCGACCTCGTCATGCGGCAGCAGGTCGCTCCACGGCTTGTCGAATTGCTGCCACGTCAGCTTCGCCAGCAACCCGTCGAGGCTCGGCGCCAGCAGCTCGTAGTCGCCCTCGGAGCCCAGACCCACGATCGGCGGATTGTCCCGGTCCAGGCCCGCGCCATACCAGCCGCCGACGGCCGAGCCATCCGGCAGCCGCATGAACAGTGAAAACCTGTCGCGCAACGGGCTGCCGTCGACGATCGGCGCGGAATCGGAGAACTGGCCTTGCAGGGAGAAGCAGCCGACGCTGCCCCAGGGGCGCCCGTTCAGCCAACCGGCAAAGTCGACCAGCAGGGAGGGCGCCTCGATGCCCGGCGGAAACGCGCCGCGAATGCTGTCGAGGTCGATCGGATAAGGCGTATCGGACAAGGCGTTTAAACTATCTGGTTGGTCCCGTCTTCTTGGTCTGAGTCGGGATACGTTCGGTTCGAACCAATTTGCGTCCTGCGATCACAAACGCGCTAGAGGCTCGTTGGTTTCTGTACCGGAATCAAATGACATACAACCACGATTACGGGGGCCGATTGGCGCGATGAACTCGCTGAGCAAGCTACGCACTGCGAAGCTTTATCGCCGCAAGGGCGACCCGGAGCG
The DNA here is from genome assembly GCF_018130785.1 of Bradyrhizobium liaoningense. Lineage (GTDB taxonomy): Bacteria > Pseudomonadota > Alphaproteobacteria > Rhizobiales > Xanthobacteraceae > Bradyrhizobium > Bradyrhizobium liaoningense_A. The sequence continues at coordinate 559,228 of NZ_JAFCJT010000002.1, read as the reverse complement.
GGCGGCTACCGATCGCGACCGCGATCGATCTCGCCCCTCAGGATAAGGCAGTCTCGGACAGCAGAAGCTGCCCGTGCTGGCAGCGCTCGACCGCCTCGGCGCAGCCGAGACCCCCGCAGGTTTGATCGTGTACGTTGCCCTGACGATCATCGTCACAACGCTGATGGCCGTCGGGGTGGAGGCGCCGATCCTTGAGGCGAGGCCGTCCTACAGTGCCGGCCAGGGACCATCGCTCGATGCTCGTGAACGCGACGCTCGCGCGGTCGTTGAGGGGTGAACGCTGCCCGAGCATGGGGTTGACAAGCCCTGCCCTTCGGCAGTAGGGACGCGCCCCATGATCAAGGCTCGGACCCACCTGCGCACCGAAATGCTCCGTCGTCGCTTCCGCGACGATGAGAGGGTGCGCCATGTCCGACGACGCCGCTGAACCACTGAGTTCAGCCGAGTTTTCGAGAAGGCCGCACCCGCAAGGTGCGGCCTTTCTGCTTTTCGCATGCCTTTTTCACCCGCCCCCAGAGGAGTTCGACATGACGACGCATCCGTACGACGCGCTGATGGACATCACCGCACGGCCCAAGGCCGTGTTCGTCCGCGGCGCCGGCTCCTACCTCTGGGACGACAGCCGCAAGCGCTATCTCGATTTCGTGCAAGGCTGGGCCGTCAACTGCCTCGGCCACTCCCCGCCTGGGATCGCCGACGCGCTGACCGCGCAAGCCAAGCGGCTGCTGACGCCGAGCCCGGCCTTCTACAACGAGCCGAGCCTGAAACTGGCGCAGGCGCTGGTCACAAGCAGCGCGTTCGACCAAGCGTTCTTCGCCAACTCGGGCGCGGAGGCCAACGAGGGTGCGATCAAGCTCGCGCGCAAATATGGCAGCCTCCACAAGGGCGGCGCGTTTGAGATCATCAGCTTCGAAGGCGGTTTCCACGGCCGGACGCTGGCGACGATGTCCGCCTCGGGCAAGAAGGCGTTCGAGCCGCTGTTCGAGCCGAAGGTTGCCGGCTTCAAGAAAGCGAAGCTGAACGACATCGCCTCGGTCGAAAAGCTGATCAACGACAACACGGTCGCGGTGATGCTGGAGCCGATCCAGGGCGAGTCCGGCGTATGGCCCGCGACCGATCGGTTCTTGCAGGAACTGCGCGCGCTCACCGAGGCACACGGCCTGCTCCTGATCTTCGACGAGATCCAGACCGGCATGGGCCGGACCGGAAAGCTCTTCCACTACGAGCACACCGGGATCGCGCCCGACATCATGACGCTCGGCAAGGGCATCGGCGGCGGCGTGCCGCTCGCGGCCCTGCTCGCGACCGAACGCGCCTCCTGCTTCGAGCACGGCGATCAGGGCGGCACCTTCAACGGCAACCCGATCATGTGCGCGGCGGGGCTTGCAGTGCTCGCGGAGGTCGGCAAGCCCGACTTCCTGAAGGCGGTGACCGAGACCGGCCTGCTGCTCGAAAGCGAGTTGCAGAAGGTCTCGGCCCGGCACGGTCTCGGCGGCGTGCGGGGACGCGGGCTCCTGCTCGCGCTCGATCTCAAGCTTCCGATCGCACCGGGCATCGTCGCCCAGGCGTTCGCGGCCGGCGTGCTGCTGAACGCGCCGCAGCTCGACACGCTGCGCTTCATGCCGGCGCTGAACGTCACGCGGGCCGAGATCGCCGAGATGATCGATTGTCTCGATACGATCCTGACGAAGGCGGGCGCGGCAAGGCGGGTAGCGTAGAGCTTCCCACTTTCCGTCATGCCCGGGCTTGTCCCGGGCATCCACGTTCTTCGTTCCGCGCGTCAAGGCGTGAATGGCCGGGTCAAGCCCGGCCATGACGGCTTTCTCGAAGCACGATCTACGGCTTCAGGATCGACGCGCCCGTGGTCTTGCGGCTTTCGAGGTCGATATGCGCCTTCGCGGCATCCTTCAGCGCGTAGGCGTGGTTGATCGGCACGTGCAGCTTGCCGTTGATGACGGCGGAAAACAGCGTGTCCGCGCCTTCCAGCAGTTCCTTGCGGGTGCCGACATAGTCGTTCAGCTTCGGCCGGGTCGCAAACAGCGAGCCGTGATTGTTGAGCTCGGCGATCGAGAACGGCGGCACGGGACCTGATGCATTGCCGAACGAGACGAACATGCCGCGCGGCTTCAGGCACGACAGCGAGCCCGGGAATGTCGCCTTGCCGACGCCGTCATAGACGACGTCGCAGCCCTCGTTGCGGCTGATCTGCTTCACGCGCGCAACGAAATCTTCTTCGTTGTAGAGGATGACGTGGTCACAGCCATTGGCTTCCGCAAGCTCGGCCTTCTCGCGCGAGCCGACCGTGCCGATGACATGGGCCCCGAGCGCCCTCGCCCATTGGCAGGCCAGGAGGCCGATGCCGCCGGCCGCGGCATGGACCAGCACGCGATGATGCGGCTCGACCTTGAAGGTCTTGTGCAGGAGATACCAGACCGTCAGCCCCTTCAGCATCAGCACGGCGCCCTGCTCGTGCGTGATGTGGTCGGGCAGCTTGACCAGTTTCTCCCAGGGGATGTTGCGCTCGCCGGTATAGGCGCCGAGATTGTGGTAGTAGGCCACGCGGTCGCCAGGATGGAAATGCGTCACGCCGGGCCCGACCGCGACGACCTCGCCCGACGCCTCGTTGCCGGCGATGAAGGGCAGCCCCGGCGCCTTGTAGAGGCCGGTGCGATAGTAGACGTCGATGAAGTTCAGCCCGACCGCATGCTGGCGGATGCGCACCTCGCCGGTAGCAGGCGCCGGGACCTCGACGCTCTCATAGACCAGGGCTTCGGGGCCTCCGACCTTGTGCACACGGACGGCTTTGGTCATCACCTGACCTCCTCTCGGGCTTCTCGCGGATGAGCGAAAGACATCGCGCCCGCCTTGTCAACTCGACCCAGATTGGAACGACTAGATGGACGGCTTGCGGGCTTTCCGGCGGTTACGCTTCGCCAGCACGTTGAAGAATTCCACCGCCGCCGAGAACGCAATTGCGAAATAGATGTAGCCGCGCGGAATGTGGAATTGGAATCCGTCCGCGACCAGCGCGACACCGATCAGCACAAGGAAAGCCAGCGCCAGCATCTTGGTGGTCGGATGCTCCGCGACGAATCGCGACACCGGCCCGGACGAAATGTACATGATCAGGCAGGCGATTACGACGGCCGCGATCATGATCTCGATGTCCTGCGCCATGCCGATCGCGGTGATGATCGAGTCCAGCGAGAACACGATGTCGATGATGATGATCTGGACGATCACCAAAAAGAACGCGTTGCCACCGGATTCGCGGCCCCCTTCGGCCTCATCGGCTTCGACCTCGGCGTGGATCTCGTGCGTCGCCTTGGCGATCAGGAACAGCCCACCGCCGATCAGGATGAGATCGCGCCAGGAGAAGCCGTAACCCGAAAACGAAAACACCGGCGCGGTCAGGCCGATCAGCCAGACCAGCAGGCTGAGCAGGATGATGCGGAAGATCAGCGCCAGCGCGAGCCCGATCTGGCGGGCGCGGTGGGCCTGCTTCTCGGGGATGCGCGACACGATCACCGACAGGAAGATGACGTTGTCGATGCCGAGCACGATCTCGAGCGCGGTCAAGGTGAGCAGTGCGGCCCAAGCTTCAGGACTAGTGAGGAGGTGCATCATGCGAAGGATCTTGCCAAGCGGATCAATGCGTCGCTGAAGCTGATCCAGAGCGCGATGGCGCAGAGCACGATGGTCACGCCCGCGCCGACGCGAAAATCCATCTCCAGCACGTAGAGGCCCAGCACGGCCCAGATCGCGATCAGCGACATCGTCAGCCAGCGCAGCCGCACGACCCGGACCGGATGCAGCACGTGGAACGGCACGAAAGTCAGCACGACAAGCGCAGCGACCAGGAGCGTCGATGCCAGCGGCGGCCAGTGCAGCAGGAACAGGTAGAATGCCGCCGCATTCCACAGCGCCGGAAAGCCGCGGAAATGATTGTCGTCCGCCTTCATACGCAGATCGGCGAAATATAGTGCGCTGGTGACGATGATGGCGATGCCGAGCAGCGGTGCGGCCACCGGCAGCAACAGCCCGCTCGCCACGATCGCATAGGCCGGCACGAAGACATAGGTGACGAAGTCGACCACGAGATCGAGCACGTCTCCCGACCAGTTCGGCTGTACGTCCTTGACGTTGAGCCGGCGGGCGATCGGCCCGTCGATCGCATCGATGATCAGGGCGACGCCCAGCCACTGAAACATCGCCGCCCAATGCTCGCGCACGGCCTCCAGCATGGCCAAGAGCGCGATGGCCGCGCCGAATGCGGTGAAGATGTGCACCGAGAAGGCCGCGGCGCGGATCGCCGGTCTCGGCTTCAGGGAATCCTGCTGGGTATCCAACTGAGTATCCATGGCTTCTGCTATCAGAATGAGACCGGTTTGCACATCCGCCATTGCGGCGCGCGGTCGCACAATTCGCGATAAAATCAGGGAAAAATAGGTGGGCTTGAATTTGCCGTGGGGCGTGTCAAATGTCGTTCCATGACAGACGCATCGACACTTTTTGACGCGGCCGTGATCGGCGGCGGACCGGCGGGACTGGTGGCGGCGATTGCACTGGCGCAGGCCGGCGCGCGGACCGCGCTGGTGGCGCGGCGCGTGCCCTATGCCGACAACCGCACCACCGCCCTGCTCGGCGCCTCCGTCGAGCTCCTGGAGAGCCTCGACGTCTGGCCGCGCTGCAAGGACAAGGCGGCCGCGCTCGAAATCATGCGCCTCGTCGACGACACCGGCCGGCTGTTCCGCGCGCCGGAGGTCCGGTTCTCCTGTCACGAAATCGCGCTCGACGCCTTCGGCTACAACATCGACAACCGCTCGCTGATGCTGGCGCTGGAAGAACGCGCGGCCGAGTTGTCCAACCTCGTCCGTTGCGATGACGAGGCCGAAAGCGTCGTCATCGAAGCCGACGACGTCGCGATCCGCACGGCGTCCGCTCAATTCTTCTCGGCCCGGCTCGTGGTCGGCGCCGACGGCCGCCACTCGCTGTGCCGGGAGGCCGCCGGCATCGCGGTGACGCGGCGCGACCTGACGCAGACGGCGCTGACCTTCAATGTCGGCCACGCGCGCCCGCATCGCAACGTCTCGACCGAGTTCCACACGCCGCATGGCCCTTGCGTGTTCGTGCCCCTGCCCGGCGACCGCTCCAGCATCGTCTGGGTCGCGGCGCCTGCGGAAGCTGAGCGGCTTCGCGGCTTGAGCGACGCGGAGCTGTCCGCAGCGATCGAAAGGCAGTCGCATTCCATTTTGGGACGCATGACGGTCGAGCCGGGCCGCAACCTTTTCCCGCTTGCGATCGAGCGTCCAAAATCCTTCGGCCGCGACCGCATCGCGCTGGTCGGCGAGGCCGCCCATGTGGTTCCACCGATCGGCGCCCAGGGCCTCAACCTCGGCCTGCGCGATGCCGCTGACATCGCCAGGCTCGCGGGCGAAGCCATCGCTGCGGGCCAGGATCCCGGCGCACCCGACCTGCTCAAACGCTACGACCGCGCGCGGCGTCCGGATATTTTGAGCCGCACGTTTGCGATCGACATCGCCAACCGCTCCCTGCTCAACGACTTTCTGCCGCTCCAGCCGGTGCGCGCGGTCGGCATGCACCTGCTCGGCGCCATCGGCCCGCTCAGGCGCTTCGCCATGCGCGAGGGCCTGACCCCGACGTGGCGGCGGTAGGCCCGCTTACGGAAACGCCAGCCGGCCGGTCTGGATCGCCCACATCACGCTGGTCAGCGTGACCACGGATGCGAAGGTGCCGAGCAGCACCGCGACGGAAGCGGATTCGATCCAGGCGTCGTTCTGCCGGGCGATCACGAACACATTGAGCGCCGGCGGCAGCGAGGCCATCAGCACGGCGGTCGCGGCCCAGGGCTGCGCGAACGGACCGAACGCCAGCATCAGGCCGAACGCGGCGAGCGGGTGGATCAATAGCTTCACCGCGATCACGCCTGGCACTTCCCACGGCACACGGTTGAACGGGCGGAGCGCCACGGTCACGCCGAGCACGAACAGCGCGGTCGGTGCGGCTGCGTTCTGAAGGAACGTGATGGTGCGGTCGAGTGCGACCGGCAGTTCGATATGAAGCGCCGCCACGGCCGCGCCAAAACAGGCCGACATGATCAGCGGGTTGAGAACGATCTGCTTCAGCACGACACCGAAGGCATGGACCAGCGAGGGATGGTCGCGGTCGGAGAGCTCGATCAGCAGCGGCACGATCGTGAACAGGAAGATGCTGTCGCAGCAGAAGATCAGCGCGGTCGGCGCCGAGGCCTTCGGTCCAAGCACGGCGAGCGCCAGCCCCGGCCCCATGTAGCCGATATTGCCATAGCCGCCGGAGAGGCCCGCAAGCGTCGCCTCGCGCAGCGTCAGCCGTCCCAAAACCTTGCCGACCACCAGCGCCAGGGTGAATGCCGCAACCGTGGACAGCGTGGTTGCCACCAGAAACGGCGGGTTGTTCAATTCCGCAAACGGCGTCTTCGACATGATCGCAAACAGCAGCGCCGGCAGCGACACGTAGAGCAGGAAGAAGTTCATCCAGGCGAGGCCCGATTCCGGCAGCGATTTGGCTTTGCCGCAGGCGAATCCGACGAAGATCAAGCCGAAATAAGGTAGCGCCAGATTGAGGATATCGACCATTGATGAAGTGTTTTCTGAGGATTTGGGGGCTATCTGCCCCTTAGCCGAAGGTTAATTACAGATCAGGGCACTAGCATCGGCCACAATCCTGGTCTATCGACGAGGAATGATTAAAGCCCGGACCGCCAAATTCCAGATCGGACAGGTCGTGCGCCACCGGATCTTCTCGTTCCGCGGCGTGATCTTCGACATCGATCCGGAATTCAACAACACCGAGGAGTGGTGGCTGTCGATCCCCGAGGAGGTGCGGCCTCACAAGGATCAGCCGTTCTACCACCTGCTCGCGGAGAACGCAGAATCGGAATACGTCGCCTATGTCTCCGAGCAGAATCTGGTGCCGGACGATTCCGGCGAGCCGATCCGCCATTCGCAAGTTGCCGAGATCTTCATCAAGGACAAAACCGGCGGCTACCGCCCGCGCAATCCGTCGCTGAACTGAGCCAGCTTGAACTGAGTTTTGCCGCATCATGCGGCCCGCAAAAAAGGCGCTCGAACCGAGCGCCTTTTTCATGTCCCGGATTTGAGTCCCGATTTACTTCTGGCCGGCCGGAGCGGCGCCGGGAGGCGTGCCTTGCTGCTCGAGCTTCTTGCGCTGCTCGTCGGCCTTCTTCTGAAGCTCTTCCTGGAGCTTCTTCTGGGTTTCCTCGAACACCTTCGGATCGGTCGGCGGACCGTCATAGGCCTTCTGGAATTCGCCGGCGAGCGGCAGCGGCAGCGTCAGGGGCGCGCCGTTGGCATTGATCGCCTGGACAACGAGGTTCTGCCCCTTCTTCATGTTGCCGATGAGCTCGGGCGTGGCTTCGTAGTCCGACATGCAGCCGTTCTGGAAGCAGATCACATAGGGACTCTGCAACGGCGGATTGTTGTCCACGATGATGCGGGTGCCGTGCACGAGCTGCATGCCGAGCGGCAGCGTCACGCGCAGGATCTTCTTGGGCTCGCCTTCCGGCTCGATGATCACGGCCGCGATGACCGGCTGGCCCGACTCGATGCGGCCGTCCTTGCCGGTGAAGCAGACCTGCTTGGCGTTCGCGTCCTGCCCCTTGAGGCAGAACTTGGTCCAGGGAGCGTAGATCAGCTGGATCTGCTGATCAGCCGGTTGGGCCGCGCCCTGCTGCGCCGGAGCGCCCTGCGCGGGAGCCGGCTGGGCGGGAGCCTGGGCAGCCGGCGCCGGAGCCTTGGGGGCAGCCTTGGGAGCGGCTTTCGGTGCCGCCTTGGGCGCGGCGGGTGCGCCGGGGGCCGGCGCCGGGGTCTGGGCCTCGGCGGCAAACGGAACGGCCAACGCCGTCGCCGTCAACAAGGCGAGAAGTCGCCCGCGCGGCCGTACGGACGCGGCCAAGTAACGGAAATTCATTGCGGAAAACCCTTTCTGAACGGGAAGTGCCCGAACCGCTCCGAAGCGACGAACCTAGCCGCGTTGGGCGCGGCTCTCTCCCCGTCAATTGAGGCGGATAAGTGACGGGCTCGACGCTCTTGCGCGATTGCCCGCCTTCTTAACGTGGTCGACGAAAAGATCAATGCCGACAAGCGTCTTTGGCCACGGCTTGAACCGCTCTTGGGCCTGCGCTCCGTGAAATTCCTTGTGATAGGATTCAGGCCCGCCGGTCCTCGAATCAACGTGTGCCGATGTTCATGTTCCAGCGCCTTCTCGAGGGCCTTCTTGAGGGCCTTGGCACCCGCCTCTGTTTTCTCGCCTTCGTCCTCGCCTTGGCGCTCTCCGCAAGCGGCGCGGGAGCCGAGGAAGCCCATGCCATCGCGATGCACGGCAAACCGGCGATGCCGGCCGATTTCACCCACATGCCCTACGCCAACCCTGATGCCCCCAAGGGCGGCCGGCTGACCTGGGGCATTCTCGGCACCTTCGACAGCCTCAATCCCTTCATCGTCAAGGGATTGGCCGTGCAGCCGGTGCGGAACTACGTGGTCGAGAGCCTGCTCGCGCGCGGCAATGACGAGCCGTTCACGCTCTACGGCCTGCTCGCCAGATCGGTCGAGACCGATGACGAGCGGAGCTTTGTCACGTTCCGCCTCGATCCCCGCGCCCGATTCTCCGACGGCAAGCCGGTACTGGCAGAGGACGTGCTGTTCTCCTGGCAGTTGCTGCGCGATCACGGCCGCCCCAACCATCGGCAGTATTACGCCAAGGTCGCCAAGGCCGAGGCGCCCGATCCTCTCACCGTCCGCTTCGATCTGGCCGGCGCCAAGGACCGGGAATTGCCGCTGATCCTCGGCCTGATGCCGATCCTGCCGAAGCATGCAGTGGATGTCGCGACCTTCGAGGAGACGACGCTGACCGGCCCGGTCGGCTCGGGCCCCTATCGCGTCGCCGCGGTGAAACCCGGCGCCAGCGTCACGCTCACGCGCAATCCCGATTATTGGGGGCGCGATCTGCCGATCAATCGCGGGCTCTACAATTTCGACGAGATCAGGCTCGACTATTTTCGCGAGGCCAACGGCCAGTTCGAGGCCTTCAAGCGCGGCCTCTATGATTTCCGCGTCGAGCACGAGCCGCTGCGCTGGCACGATGGTTACGACTTTCCGGCTGCCAAGAGCGGCGAAGTGATCCGCGACACCGTCAAGCCCGGCGTGCCGCAGCCTTCGGAATTCCTGGTGTTCAACACGCGCCGCCCGATCTTCGCCGACATCCGCGTGCGCCGGGCACTGACGCTGCTGCTCGATTTCGAGCTCATCAACCGCAACTACTTCTTCGGACTCTATTCGCGCGTTGCCGGGTATTTCGCCGGCTCCGACCTGTCGGCTTATGGCCGGCCCGCGGATGCGCGCGAGCGCGAGCTGCTGAAACCCTTTGCCGCGCAGATTCCGCCCGACGTCATGGACGGCTACCGCCTGCCCGTAACTGATGGCTCGGGGCGCGACCGGACGAAGCTGCGCGCGGCACTCAAGCTCCTGTCGGACGCCGGCTACGATCTCGACGGCACCGTGCTGCGTAACCGCGCGACAAAAGCCCCCTTCACCTTCGAGATGCTGGTGACGACCCGCGACCAGGAGCGCATCGCGCTCGCGTTCCAGCGCGACCTCAAGCGCGCCGGCATCGAGCCGACCGTTCGCGCGGTCGATCCCGTGCAGTTCGACCAGCGCCGGCTCGCTTACGAGTTCGACATGATCCAGAACCGTTGGGACCAGTCGCTGTCGCCCGGCAACGAGCAGTATTTCTATTGGGGCAGCGCGGCCGCAGACAATCCGGGCACGCGCAACTACATGGGGGCCAAAGATCCCGCCGTCGATGCCATGATCGACGCTCTCCTCGAGGCCCGTGATCATACGGCCTTCGTCTCGGCGGTGCGGGCGCTCGACCGCGCCTTGATCTCCGGTTTCTATACAATCCCCCTGTTTAACGTATCCGAGCAATGGATCGCACGCTGGAATCGGATAGAACGGCCAAAGGCCACCGCGCTGTCCGGCTACCTGCCGGAGACCTGGTGGTCGAAGGGACAGCCGCAAGCGAAGTGACGCCGTGAATCAGCCAGCCGTATCGCCGACGCTCGACACGCTGTTTCAGCGCACGCTGATGCGGCAACCGCACGCGCCCGCTCTGCTCGATCCCCTCAACAAGGCCCGCGTGACCGGCCACCAGCCGCGGCGGATGACCTACGCCGAGGCCGACACCGCCATCGAGGCCCTGTCGGCGCATTTCGTCGAATCGGGCCTGCCGGCCAATTCCGTCATCGCGATCCAGCTGCCTGCTACGGTCGAGTTCGTGCTGACAGTGCTCGCCGCGCATCGCGCCGGGCTTGTCGTCGCCGTGCTGCCGCTGCTCTGGCGCCATGCGGAACTGACCGCCGCGCTGAACCGCACCGCGGCGCGCGCCATCGTCACCATGAGCAAGGTCGACGGCGTCAGCTATTCCGACCTCGCGATGCATGCCGCCGCAGAGGCCTTCTCGATCCGGTACGTCTGCGGTTTCGGCGCCGACCTGCCCGAGGGCATGGCCTCGCTCGACGACGTGCTGGCCCGCCCGCCCGGCACAACGCGCGCCGTGATCCAGGACGGCCGCAAGGCGGCGATGATCTCCTTCGACGTCACCGCGGAAGGCTTCCGCCCGGTGCCGCGGCCGCATTTTAGCCTGATCGCCGGCGGGCTCGCGATGTCGCTTGAGGCGGACATCAAGCAGGGCGCGACCGTGATGGCGGCGTTCACGCCGATGTCGTTCGCGGGCCTCGCCTCCTCGCTCGCGGTGTGGCTGCTCTGCGGCGGCGCGCTGGCGCTGCATCATCCCTTCGAGAACGATGTGCTGGAACAGCAGATCAACGAGCACGAATGCGAGGTGCTGATCGCCCCCGCGCAGCTCGCGCTGCGGCTCGGCGATTCCGATCTCGCGGCGCGGATGCCGAGCTTGCGCAACGTCATCGGCCTCTGGCGCGCGCCCGAGCAGGTGGCGGCGAGCGATGCCTGGATCGCGCCGCATGCACCGCTGACCGACGTCTATCTGTTCGGCGAGGCCGGGCTGTTCGGCGCCCGCCGCGGCGAGGACGGCATGCCGGTGCCCGTGATGCCCGGACCGCACGGCGCCCCGCGCGAGCAGGCCGGCTCCTCTATCGCCGGCGAGATCCTGCTGACCCCCAAGGGCACGCTCGGCCTGCGCGGAGCAATGGTGCCGATCGCGGCCTACGCGCCGCCGCAGCCGGTCGGCGACACCCTGACGGCGCAGCCGCCGCGCGATTATGTCGACACCGGCTATGCCGCGCGGCTCGACCGTCCGAGCGGCGCGATCTGCATCACCGCGCCGCCCTCCGGCATCATGGCCGTCGGCGGCTACCGCTTCCTGTCCAACGACCTCCAGGAATGGGCGCGCCGGCTCGGCCAGGGCGCCCTGCTCACCGCGCTGCCCGACCGGCTCTCGGGTCACCGGCTGGCGGGACGGGCGCAAGACAATGCCCGCGCCCGCGAAGCGCTCAATGAACTTGGGCTTAACCCCCTGATGGTCGAGGCTTTTCGCGACCGCTCCGGGCCGGTTTAAGCGCAGTTTCGCCCCATCCATTGACGCTGCATTAAGGCGACCGGACTAGATTGCGCAGCATCTGTTGCGTGATCAGAGTTTGCGATGTCCCAGGCGGGCCCGATCCTGTTTGTGTCCAATGCCCAGCGGCCGCCCTTCATTGCGGCACTGGACGAGGGCCGTCTCTTTCCCGTCGTCGACGCCGACTGGGCCAGCGCGGCGCGCGCGGTCGAGCAGGTGCAGCCGGCCGCGGTCCTCGCCGCGATGCATGTCGGGCACGAACCACATCTGGCGACGCTCGCCAGGAAGATCGCGGACCAATCGCCCTACCTGCCTTTCGTGGCACTCGATGCTGCGGGCACGCTGCCGCAGAACGCCCTGCCGTTCTCCTCGCGGGGCGGTAACTCCGACCGCCTCGTCGCGCGGCTCCGCGCCGCGCTGCGCGTACGTACCCTCCATGCGACGGTTCTGCGCCGGCTGCCGGAGGCGAAAGTCGGGTTGCCGGAGAGTGATCCGGCACGCGATGCAACCGTGCTCCTGATCGGCCGCGGCGCAGCCTATCCTGTGCTCTCCGTTGCACTCGGCGAACGCGTCGGGGTCGTCGGCGCGCTCTCGATCGAGGCCGCGGCCAAGCATCTCAACACCCGCGATATCGATGGCGTCGTGCTCGCCGAAGGTTTCACCGCGCGCGTCACTGACGCCTTCCTCACGGTGCTCGCCGAAGACACCCGATTCCGCAGCCTGCCCGTGGTCGTCACCGCGCACCAGCTCGCGCAGACTTACGACCTGCCCAATCTCGAGCTGATCCCGGGCGAGCCGGCGAAGGTCGCCGCCAACGCGCTGCCGTTGATCCGCCAGCACGCGATGGAAGCGCAACTGAGCCGCACGCTGCGCTCGATCGATGCCGGCGGCTGGCTCGATCCGCGCAGCGGCCTGCTCACGGTGGAAGCTTTTGCCCGCGATTTCGCCAAGGCGGTCGAGCAGACTCTCGCCCGCGGCGGCGGCCTCTCCGTGGCGCGCTTCGCCTTCGAGCCCGGCAATTCCCGCGCCCAGCTCGACGCCGCACGGATCCTGAGCCGCCTGATGCGGCAGATGGATTTTGGCGCGGCGCAGAAGGACGGCTCTGTCATCGTCGTATTCGCGGAGACCGACTTCCGCACCGCCCACATGATCGCCCGCCGCCTGTCGGCGGTGATGCGGCACACCTCCAACGGCAAGCACGAGATGCGCAGCGATCCCGTCGTCAGCGTGGACTCGCTGTCGCCGTCGGATACGGCGCGGTCACTGCTCGGGCGTCTCTCAGCCGACGCGTCGCGCGCGGCGTCGTAGCCACAACCTCGCTGCCGTAGGGTGGGCAAAGGCGCGCAGCGCCGTGCCCACCATTTTCAACAAAGACGAAACGCGTGGGCACGCTCCGCTTTGCCCACCCTACGGTAGCGCGCTAAGCGCCACCATTCGTCCCTGGCTGAGCGCTGGTCGCCAGAGCGGGAGCAGGCGCCGCCAGAAGAAATCCGACGGAGTCATGCAGGAGCTCGTAGGCCCGGTCGACAATGTCGTCCAGCGATATGGTCTTGGCGAACATGCGCTGCGCCTCGGCCAGCAACTGGTCGCGCGTCGGCATGCTGGCCAGCCGCAGATCGGCACGGTGCTGCAACAGGTGGATCGCATCCCGCACCGACAATTCGGTCTCATGGATCGACGTCCTGATCGCCGACGCGATGTGTTCAGGATTGAAGCGGGCCGCGAGCTGCTCGGCCGCCTGCTTGACCACGCGTGATCCCAACCGATGTTCGTTGCGCAGAACTTGCTTCGGCGGCATCTTGAGATCCCGGACGATCCCGAGCCAGGACAGGACCACCAGGATATAATAGGTCAGATCGACCTCATACCAGCGGAAGCCCTGCCGAGCGCTGGCCTGATAGGCGTGGTGATTGTTGTGCCATCCCTCACCCATCGTGACGAGAGCGAGCAGCCAGTTGTTGCGGGAATCGTCACCGGTCACATACCGCCTGCGGCCGTGAACATGTGCGAGGGAGTTGATGCAGAACGTGCCGTGATACACCAGCACGGTGCTCCAGAGGAAGCCGACCACGAGTCCTGACCACCCCGCAATGAGGAAGCAGAGGCCCGCGAGCACGAATGCCGGCAGAAGCTCCAGTTTGTGCAGCCACATCAACTCGGGATACGACGCGAGATCCGATACCTTCACCAGGTCGGTTGCATCGTGCTGCCGGTAGAATATCCAGCCGACATGACTGTAGAGGAAGCCCTTGTGCCGGGGCGAATGCACATCCTTCGCCGTATCCGAGTGAAGGTGATGATGGCGATGTTTGGCAGCCCACCAGAGGACGCTTTTCTGAGCGCTGCTCTGGGCAAGGAAGGCCAGGATGAACTGAAACACCCGGCTCGTCGCGTAAGCCCGGTGCGAGAAATACCGGTGATACCCGGCGGTGATCGCAAACATGCGCAACCAGTACAGAACCGCGCAAATGGCAACGGCTTGCCACGAGACGCCCGACCAGATCGCCGCGACGCATCCCGCGTGGACTAATACAAACGGCAGGACCTGCGGATACATGACGTCGTCGTGTTCATCATCGTGTTCCTGACCTGAATCGATATCGATAGACAAGCTCGCAACCTCAGCAGTTTCAATGGGCGGGCTAGCCCCGCGTTGCGGTACAAAAAACCCGCGGCCGGTAAACCAGTCGCGGGTCACACGAATCAGGTCATCAGTCGGGCACGCAATCAGCGGCGAGGCCAAATCGTCGGCCGAACTCGACGAATCGAACATGGCTGTCGTTCGATCATTCCGCAAGTGGCCATATGCCGCTGTTTTGTATCCAAGTACCGCTCCAGCGGCGCTCGGAACAATTACGCCGCCTTCTTGCTCTGCGCGAGCTGTGCCAGCTGCCGCATGATCTCCGTGGTGCCGGCGAGACGCTCTTCCGGCGTCTCCCAGTCCTGCAGGAACACCACCTTCATGTCGGGCCGCACCTTGGCGGCCTGGCCATAGCTGCGGATGAACGACACCAGGCGGTCGGGATAGGCGAACGAATTATCGCGGAAGGCAATGACAGCGCCCTTCGGGCCGGCGTCGATCTTCCCGACATTGGCCTTGCGGCAGAACGCCTTGATCGCGGCGACCTTGAACAGATAGCGCACCTCGTCCGGCAGCACGCCGAAACGGTCGCGCATCTCCGCGCCAAAGTTCTCGATCTCCTCCTCGGTGTCGAGATCGGCCAGACGCCGGTACAGCGACAACCGCACCGAGAGATCGCCGACATAGTCTTCCGGAATCAGAACGGGCATGCCGATGGTGATCGAGGGCGACCATCGATCGGCGGCGGGCTCGGACACGCCGGCCTTGAGGTTGACGATCGCCTCCTCCAGCATCGACTGGTAGAGCTCGAAGCCGACCTCCTTGATGTGGCCGGACTGCTCCTCGCCGAGCAGGTTGCCGGCGCCGCGGATGTCGAGGTCGTGCGAGGCGAGCTGGAAGCCCGCGCCCAGGGTCTCCAGCGATTGCAGCACGGTGAGCCGGCGCTCGGCCTGCGCCGTGATTTTCTGCTGCGCCGGCAGCGTGAACAGCGCATAGGCCCGCAGCTTGGAGCGGCCGACACGGCCACGGAGCTGATAGAGCTGGGCGAGACCGAACATGTCGGCGCGATGCACGATCAGCGTGTTGGCATTGGGGATGTCGAGGCCGGATTCCACGATGGTGGTCGACAGCAGGATGTCGAACTTGCCATCGTAGAACGCGGTCATGATGTCCTCGATCACGGCGGGCGGCATCTGGCCGTGCGCGACCGCGACCTTCATCTCCGGCACGTTCTTGTCGAGGAAGTCCTTGACCTCGGCGAGGTCGTCGATGCGCGGCACGACATAGAACGCCTGGCCGCCGCGATAGCGCTCGCGCAAGAGCGCCTCGCGGATCATCAGCGGATCATGCGGGGCGACGAAGGTGCGCACCGCGAGACGGTCGACCGGGGGCGATGCGATGATCGAGAGCTCGCGGACGCCGGTCAGCGCGAGCTGGAGCGTGCGCGGGATCGGCGTCGCCGAGAGCGTCAGCACGTGCACCTCGGAACGAAGTGCCTTCAGCCGCTCCTTGTGAGTGACGCCAAAATGCTGCTCCTCGTCGACGATGACGAGACCGAGATCGCGGAATTTGATGGCCTTGCCAAGCAGTGCATGGGTGCCGACGACGATGTCGACCGAACCGTCCGCAATGCCCTTCTTGACCAGGTTCAGCTCCTTGGTCGCGATCAGGCGCGACGCCTGCGCCACGTTCACCGGAAAGCCCTTGAAACGCTCGGTGAAGGTTCTTGCGTGCTGGCGAGCCAAGAGCGTGGTCGGCACCACGACAGCGACCTGCTTGCCTTCGAGCGCGACGGCAAAGGCCGCACGCAACGCCACCTCGGTCTTGCCGAAGCCGACGTCGCCGCAGATCAGCCGGTCCATGGGACGGCCGAGTTCGAGGTCCTTCAGCGTGGATTCGATGGCACCGAGCTGGTCCTCGGTCTCGTCATAGGGGAAGCGCGCACAGAACTCGTCGTAAAGGCCTGGTTGCACCGGCAGCTTTGGCGCCTCGTGCAAATGGCGCGCGGCCGCGATCTTGATCAATTCGCCCGCGATCTCGCGGATGCGGTTCTTCAGTTTCGCCTTGCGGGTCTGCCAGCCGCCGCCACCGAGGCGATCGAGCTCGACCGTGGTCTGGTCGGAGCCATAGCGCGACAGCAGCTCGATGTTCTCGACCGGCAGGAACAGCTTTGTCTCGGCCGCATAATGCAGCTCGAGACAGTCGTGCGGCGCGCCGGCGACGTCGAGGGTCTGCAGGCCGATGAAGCGGCCGATTCCGTGATCGACGTGGACGACGATGTCTCCCGCGGCAAGGCTCGTCACCTCCGAGATGAAATTGTCGAGCTTGCGGCTGGCCTTGCGCGGCCGGACCAGGCGGTCGCCAAGGATGTCCTGCTCGCTGATCAGCGCGATCTCGTCGGTCTCGAAACCGCTTTCCAGGCCGAGCACAGCGAGCATGGTCTCGTTGCGCGGGGTCGCCTGCACTGTCCGCCAGCTATTGACGCTGGTCGTATGCGTCAGCTTGTGGTCGCGCAGCATCGAGGTCATGCGGTCGCGCGAGCCTTCGCTCCACAGCGCGATCACCACCTTCTTGCGCTGGGCGTGCAGCGCCATCACGTGGCTGACGACGGACTCGAACACGTTGACGGTGGTGTCGTTGCGTTCGGGTGCGAAGTCGCGGCCCTTGCGGGCGCCGGCATCGACGATTGTCGCACCATCGGCCGGAACCGAGAACTGCGTCAGCCGCACCAGCGACATCTCGCTTTCGCGCCTGGTCCATTCCTCGTCGGTGAGATAGAGCCTGTCAGGCGGCAGCGGCTTGTAGATGGCACCGCCGCCCGGATGCTCCATCGCGTCGCGGCGGGCCTGATAGTAGTCCAGGATCTGCTTGAAGCGCTCGCGGACGGCGTCCTCGGCCTGCGGCTCGATCGCAATGGCTGCGCCTTGCAGATAGTCGAACAGCGTGTCCATCCGGTCCTGGAACAGCGGCAGCCAGTGTTCCATGCCGGGATGGCGGCGGCCTTCGCTGACGGCCTCATACAGTGCATCGTCGCGCTCGGGCGCGCCGAACTCGGCGACATAGCCCATGCGGAAGCGACGGATGGTGTCGGTGACGAGCTGGAATTCCGAGATCGGAACGAGGTCCAGCGAGCGCATGTCGAGCAGCGTGCGCTGGGTTTCGGCGTCGAAGGTGCGGATCGATTCCAGGCTGTCGCCGAAGAAATCGAAACGGACCGGCTGCTCCAGGCCGGCCGGAAACAGGTCCAGGATGCCGCCACGCACGGCATATTCGCCGGGCTCCCGCACGGTCGAGGAGCGGTTGTAGCCGTTGTGCTCGAGCCAGGCGACGATGGTGTCCATCGGCACCACGTTGCCGGGGGCGACCGACAGCGCCTGCGCCGCGACCAGATCGCGCGAGGGCACGCGCTGCACGACCGCGTTGACCGTGGTCAGCACGATCAGCGGCTTGTCGCTGCCGGTGAGCGAGGCAAGCCGCGCCAGCGTGGTCAGGCGCTGCGCCAGGATGCCGCCATGCGGCGAGACGCGGTCGTAGGGCTGGCAGTCCCAGGCCGGAAAGGTCAGCACCGGAAGATCGGGCGCGAAGAATTGCAGCGCGCGCTCGAGCTGCTGCATCCGCGCACCGTCGCGGCAGACCACGGCCAGGCTGACGGCCGGTTTCTTCGGCCGCGCCGCGATGGCCCGCGCCAGGTCGGAGACGACCAGGCCTTCGGCGCCTTCAGCGACGTTGGCAAGCGTCAGCGCACGGCCGGGCGTCAGGAGCTCGGCCGGAGATTTCATCCCCTGCTTCATGCGTCGCGGTCCGCGATCGGAAACGCCTTGATGCGGGCAAACAGCGCGCCGGTGACATCGGCTGGCAGCACCTTGTCACCGGTGATGGCGGCATAGAGATCGGGATCGTTGACCTCGAGCAGGGTCTCGAGCTCGGTCAGCTCCGCGTCGGTCAGATTACCGATCTCGGCATCCGCGAAACGGCCGAGGATCAGGTCCATCTCGCGCGTGCCGCGGTGCCAGCAGCGGAACAAGAGCCGCTTGCGGCGATCGTCCAGCCCGTTGCTCGATCGTGTCGTCCCCGTCATGTCTCAAATCCAGTCAAACGCAGAAAGCCCGGACGTGCCGGGCCGGGGTGATATAGCCACTCGGACCGCCCCTGTCAGCCCTCGATTTGGCATGGCCCGCTGCCCGGCGAGCGGCGCGAAAAAAGACGTGGATGCCCGGCACAAAGCCGGGCATGACGGCGAGGAACAACCTTAGATTCCAAAAATGCGCCCCAGCCTGCTCAATCCCCTGTTTGCTCCCGTGACCAGCCTGCCCGGCGTCGGTCCGAAGCAGGACAAGCTGCTGCAGTATCTGCTCAGTCGCAATGAGACGCCGCGGCTGGTGGACCTGTTGCTGCATTTGCCGAGCCAGGTCATCGACCGCCGCGCGCGGCCAAAGATCCGCGACGCCGTCCAGGGAACCATGGTGACGCTGGAGGTCACCGTCGATCGCCATCGCCCGCCTCCGCCACGCAACGCCCGCGCGCCGTATCTGGTCTACGCCAGTGACGAAACCGGCGATGTCGTGCTGACCTTCTTCCACGCCAAGCCCGGCTATGTCGAAAAGCTGCTGCCTGTCGGCGAGAAGCGCTTCGTCTCGGGCACCCTCCAGACGTACGACGGCATCCCGCAGATCGTGCATCCCGACCGCGTGCTTGACGAGGAGGCGATCGCAAAACTCTCCGGCATCGATCCGGTCTATCCGCTGACCACCGGCCTGGCGCTCGGCTCGCTCCGCCGCGCGGTGGCGCAGGCGCTGCAGAAGCTGCCGGCCTTGCCGGAATGGATCAGCCCGGAGGTGATGCGCCGCTGCAATTTTCCGCCGATCGGTGAGGCGCTCACCCGCGTCCATCAGCCGGTCGAGCTCACGGACATCCTGCCGGAAAAGCCGTTCTGGTCGCGCCTCGCCTTCGACGAGCTTTTGGCCGGACAGCTCGCGTTGGCCTTGATCCGCGCGCAATTGCGCCGCCCGGCCGGCGTCCGCAACGCCGGCGACGGTCACTTGCGCAACAGGATCATCGACGCGCTGCCCTATGCATTGACGATTTCCCAGCGCGACGCCGCCGCGGCAATCGCCAACGATCTGCAACAACCGGTGCGCATGCTGCGCCTGCTCCAGGGCGACGTCGGCTCCGGCAAGACCGTGGTGGCGCTGCTGGCGGCCGCTGCCGTCACTGAGGTCGGCAAGCAGGCCGCGCTGATGGCGCCGACGGAAATCCTGGCGCGGCAGCACATCAAGACCATCGCCCCGCTCGCGGAGCGCGCAGGGCTGCGGGTGGCCATCCTTACCGGCCGGGAAAAGGGCAAGGAGCGACGCGAGCTGTTGGCGCAACTTGAAGCCGGCGAAATCAATCTCCTCGTCGGCACCCACGCGCTGATCCAGGACGACGTGATCTTCAACGATCTCGCCCTGGCCGTCGTCGACGAGCAGCATCGTTTCGGCGTGCGCGAACGCCTGGCGCTGACCTCGAAGGGCGAGGCCGTCGACGTGCTGGTGCTGAGTGCGACGCCGATCCCGCGCACGCTGGTGCTGACTTATTTCGGCGACATGGACATCTCCGAGTTGCGCGAAAAGCCCGCCGGCCGTCAGCCGATCGAGACCCGCACCATCTCGATGAGCCGCCTCGACGAGGTCACTGATAGCATCGGCCGCGCGTTGCAGGCGGGCAAGCTGGTCTACTGGATCTGCCCGCTGGTCGAGGAATCCGAGGCCGAGGGTACCGAGCACCTGACCAATGCGACAAAACGGTTCGAAAGCCTGCAAAAGCGTTTCGGCGACCGCGTCGGCCTCGTCCACGGCCAGATGAAGGGCACCGAGAAGGACCGCGTGATGGGCCAGTTCGCCGCCCACGAGATCGGCCTTCTGGTTGCGACCACCGTGGTCGAAGTCGGCGTCGACGTGCCGGCCGCGACCATCATGGTGATCGAGAACGCCGAACGTTTTGGACTGGCCCAGTTGCACCAGCTGCGCGGCCGCATCGGGCGCGGCTCGGAAGCCTCGACCTGCCTCTTGCTCTACAGCGAGCCGCTCGGCGAGATGTCGAAGGCGCGGCTGAAGGTCATCCGCGAGACCACCGACGGTTTTCGCATCGCCGAGGAAGATCTGAAGCTGCGGGGCGAAGGCGACGTGCTCGGCGTGCGCCAGAGCGGCCTGCCCGGCTATCGCATCGCGCGCTCGGAGGTCCACGGCCAGCTCATCACGCAGGCTCGTGACGAGGCGCTACGCATCCTCAAGGACGACCCGAAGTTGAAGGGCGAGCGTGGCGAGGCGCTACGCTGCCTGCTGTATCTCTACGAGCGGGACGAGGCGATCCCGCTGATCGGGGCGGGCTAGCCTACTGCTCTTTGCCGCCCGATTTCGTAGGCCGCCACATGCGCGCGAGCCAGATTAAGCAGCGGCGCATCGATATCAAGTGCACGGGCGCGATTGGCCATATCGCCGAGAATATGCTCCGCCTCGGTGATCGAGCCGCGCTCGATGTCGCGCAGCATCGACGCCTTGAGCGGCGAGTCCGGGGTCGTGAACAGTCTTCGGTCGAATTCGATGAACGGCGCGCGCGGCTCAAATCCGGAAGCCGTCGCAATGGCGCAGCATTCCGCGAACAAGCGGAAAATAGACTGCTCGCCGTTCGGCACGGCCAGGATGTCGCCGATACTCGCGCGCATCAGGCAGGTGATGCCGGCGAGCGTGCTGAGCTGAACGAACTTTTCCCACATGTCCTGCATGATCGCTTCGCTGGCGCGCACGTCGATACCAGGGACGTGGAGCAGTGTTTCCAGCGCGAGCGCACGCTCACTCAACGCTCCATCGAGCTCACCGAAGACAATCGTCTGATTGGCCATGAACTGAACGACACGGCCATCGGCGTCGAGCCCGGCACTGACGTTCGCCAGGCCGCCGAGGACGCGGGCGGCGCCGAACCTCGAGGTCAGGGCGTCGATATGCTTCAATCCGTTCAGGATCGGCAGGATCATCGTATCGGTGCCAACGGCCGGGGCAAACTGGCTCATCGCGTCGTCGAGCGAATAGGATTTCACGCCGACGAGCACGACGTCGAACGTCTCCTTCAGATCATTCGCCAGCAGGATCTTCGGCTGCACCGCAAAGTCGCCATGCGGGCTCACGACCTGCAATCCGGCCCGGCGCAATTGCTCGGCCCGCTTCTCGCGCACCAGAAAAGTCACGTCGCGCCCGGCTCGGGCCATGCGCGCTCCGTAATAGCCGCCAAGCGCGCCCGCGCCGATCACCAGCACTCTCATTCCGACTCCCATTGCTGCTTCAGCAGAAACAGTAACAGATGGCGCTCGCGCCGTCTCCTCCTCGTCATTGCGAGCGCAGCGAAGCAATCCAGAATCCCTCAGCGGAAAGACGCCGGATTGCTTCGCTGCGCTCGCAATGACGATGTGGGTGGAGCTTGGTACGCGTCGATCAGACGGGGTTGCGGCAACTCCCCTCACCCCGCATGCGCGCGCAAAAACCTGGCGTGCTCGGCTTCGGTCGCATCGTTGGCGGGGAACATGCACTCGAGCCGCAGCTCTTCTGCCGTCACCGTCTGCGGCGTTCCCACGGTCGTGATCAGGGAAAAATAGTCCAGCGTCGCGCCGTCCTTGACGAAGGTGACCGGGATCATCGGCATCGCATCGGAGGCCGACGGCGCGCGCCATTCAGGCTTCACGCCCGGGTATTGCGACAGCTCCTCCAGCAGCGCCTTCGTCCTGATATCCACGATGTGCCCGACCGCCTCGCGATACACCCGTGCAAGCAATCCGCGGGCGGTCTGCGGCCAGTTCGCGATGTAGGGACGCATGCCGGCCGGATCGAACATCAGGTGCAGCAAATTCCGGGGAGTCGGTCGCGAGGACATGTCGATGAAGCAATTGAACAGACGCGGCGCGGCCTCGTTGGTCATCAGCACGTTCCAGTACCGGTCCATCACGATGGCCGGAAACGGCTCGTGCTGGCGCAGCATCCGGCCAAGCGCACGGTTGATGCTCGTCATGGCCGGCGTGTCGAGCGCCGAATCGGCATATGACGGCGCGTAGCCGGCGGCGAGCAGCAGCTCGTTTCTCTCGCGCAAGGGAACGTCGAGGGCCTGCGCGAGATCGAGCAGCATTTGCCGGCTCGGAATGCTGCGGCCGCTCTCAACGAAGCTGATGTGCTTCTGCGAGACGCCCGCGTCGAAGGACAGATCGAGCTGCGTCTTGCCGCGAATATCCCGCCATTGACGCAGCAGAGCACCCGCGGATCTGACGGCTGTCTTGATGTCGCTGGCAACAGCTTTCATTCGATCGATCCCTCCGGTCGATATCGTCAACGCACATCGGCGGCAGCGCCGGTTTACCCGAGGCGCCGCCGCCAATGGCAGGCTGATTCCGAGCGATCAACCGAAGGTGACCGGCCCCACGGCGCCGACCCAGTGCCGCACCTTGGTGTCGTCGGTCTCGTCCATGTAGAAAAAGTGCGTCATCGTCGGATGCACCGTCGTCATCGAGGGATCATCGGGTGTCATGTCGACGACACCGCGAAACACCTTCAGGGAGCCGGCATCCCAATATTCGGTGACGTGATGCAGCGCGGTGAATCCGGTGTCGATGAAGGCCTTCAGATTGGCGCGGATCTCCTCGCGCCCCTTCCAGTCGGCGACGCCGAGATTGCAGACGGCATCCCCCGCAAAACAGTCGAAACCTCGCCCGAAGGTCTTGTCGTCGATCTCCTTCCACATATCGAGCAGCCATTGTGGCGGCGCCTTCTTCGTAAACACGACTTGCATCTCTCTCTCCTCATGCTGTGACACGCGCACTCCACAGGGGGCCAGAAGGCTTCGCGCGGGTGGACAATCGGCAAAGTAGACGGGCTGCGAATTGGCTCAATTACATGCCGGGTAATAAAGCGCGCCCGGAAGGCACGCTCTTTCCCCGCGACCGACTTTGTGGAACCTTGCGCCCATGCGCCGGATCATCGTCGTAGGTTCTCAAGGAAGCGGAAAGACAAACCTCTCCCGAAATCTCGGGCGGAAGCTTGGGCTGCCGGTGGTGCATCTCGACGTGCTCTATTGGCGGCCCGGCTGGAAGCCTTCCGATAAGCCGAGCTTTCGGACACGCGTCGCGGACGCGATCGCCGGCGAGGAATGGGTCATCGACGGCAGCTTCTCGGGGCTGGCCTTCGACCTCACGCTTGCGCGTGCCGACACCCTGGTCGTCATCGACCGACCGCGCTGGGTCTGCCAGTGGCGCATTCTCTGGCGCTCCGCGTTCGATCGCGACACGACGCGCCCCGATCTGCCCAAGGGATGTCCGGAACAGTTCGACTGGAAACTGATGAAGGAGGCGTGGCGCTACGACACCGAGCGCGTGCCCGTCATCGAGGCCGAACGCCTTCAATATGGCCCTGACGTCCCGGTCGTGCGGCTGAGACGCGACCGGGACATCCAGGGTTTTCTGGAGTCGGTTTCAGTGCACGGCGAGTGATCCATTGCCGTGACTCAGGCTGGACGGTCAGGCCTTCTTGTGCGCGACACGCGCAGCGAACGCCTTCAGCAGTGCCGCATCCGCCGCTTCGCCATTCGCATCCGCGGCGAGGTGCTCGAACCAGCGCGCAAAGCCTTCGTAGATCTGGCTCGCCGGATGATCGGGCCCGAGGAAGCCTGAGATCTCCCGCATCTCCGCGACCCAGCGATAGGCCTTCGGGATCATGTCCGGGAGCGCGACTTCGAGCCGGGCCAGGACCGCGGGCTGGCTCAGCGCGAGTTCGTCACGCAGCGCATCGGCCGCCCCCGCTTTCGTTGCCGCGACCACCATGGCCGAGCCGATGCCGGCCAGGCCCTTGACGATGCCGGCATAGGACATCTTCAGCGCGGAGGCTGCGCCGACGGGTCCCTCGACAATCCGCAGGTCGAGTCCGAGATCCTTCAGCACCGCGAGGTCCTTGGCGTGCTCGCCGGAGATGTAGAAGGCCGGGCTCTTGCTGCCGGGCTGCGGCGGGAAACCGATGATGCCGCCATCGACGAAGGGCGCCTGCGCCGAGCCGATGATCTCCTCGATTCTTTGCACGGTATCGACATTGACCGCGTTGCAGTCGACAACGACGGGCTTCTTCTCGCGCCTGACGATCAGCGCCGCCAGCCGCTCAGCCAGCGCGACCGCTTCGCCCGGCGGCACGATCGAAAGGATGATGTCGGCCGCGGCGATCGCGTCGTCCTCGGCGCCGATCATGCCGGCATCCGTCGCGCGTTTGCGCGTCGCCTCGCTGCGCCCCTTCAACGACGTCAGCACGCGTGCGCCGTTCTCGCCGAGGCGGCGGGCCACCGCGCTGCCCATGGCGCCGGGCGCGAGGATCGCAATGGTCTTGGTCATCATGCACTCCAGGTCGAATTTCCGAGCGAGACGCTCAGATCAGCCGGAGAATAGCAGAGGATGCGAACGCGCGCGTGACCGACGGCCATCCCGCGGAGGAATGGCCCTACTCTACCTTCGCAGGCTGCGGCTGCGGCGGCAGCGCCGACGCGTTGGCAATGCGCGCGGCGTTCGCCATGCCCGCGAGCGCCGCAGCCTTCTTCGGGTCGGGCGCCGAGCCCGGCTGCACCACGCCGGCCGACATGATCAGCGTTGCGGCGTCCTCGGTGCTCATGTCGACTTCGACGATCTTGCTCTTGGGCACGTAGAAGAAGAAGCCCGTGGTCGGGTTCGGCGAGCACGGCAGGAACACCGAGACGTGCTCCTCCTGCCCCGGCAGGCTGCGCGCGACCTCTTCATTCGGCGACTGCGAGATCAGCACGATCGACCACATGCCCGGCGACGGAAACTCGACCAGGCCGACTTTCCGGAAGCTCGAGCCCTTGCCCGAGAACAGCGTCTCGAACACCTGCTTCAGGCCGCGGTAGATGGCGCGCACCGCCGGAATGCGGCCGAGGAAGGTCTCGCCGACATCGACCAGCGTCCGGCCGATCAGATTGGCCGCGAGGAAGCCGACCAAGGTCAGCGTGAAAAATGCGACAATCAGTCCCCATCCGGGGATGACGTAAGGCAGGTAGGTTTCCGGCCGATAGGCCAGCGGCACGAACGGCCGCACCACGCCGTCGACCCAGGTGACGAACCACCAGACCAGATACAGCGTGATGGCAATTGGCCCCGTCACGACGAGGCCGGTGAGGAAATAATTGCGGAAGCGGCCGATCAGGCCGGTATGCGGTTCCGGAAGGGGATCAATGGGCGCAGGCGCGTCGTCGCGGGGGGTCATTCGGGTTCCAGGTCGGTCGCAGCACACAAGCTAGGGTCTTCTAGCAGGTTTTGGAAGACCACGAAGCGACCGACCGATATCCCTTCTGCCTATTCCACGGTCACCGATTTCGCGAGATTGCGCGGCTGGTCGACGTCGGTGCCCATGACGACAGCCGTGTGGTAGGCGAGCAGCTGCACCGGGACGGCATAGACCATCGGCGTGAACGCCGCCGCCATGTCGGGCATGACGATGGTGACGAGGGATTCGACGGTCGCCTCCTCCGCGCCCTTGGCGTCCGTCATCAGGATGATGTTGCCGCCGCGGGCAGCGACCTCCTGCATGTTGGAGACGGTCTTTTCGAACACACGGTCGTAGGGCGCAATGACGACGACCGGCATGGTCTCGTCGATCAGCGCGATCGGCCCGTGCTTCAGCTCGCCGGCGGCATAGCCCTCGGCATGGATATAGGAGATCTCCTTCAGCTTCAGCGCGCCTTCGAGCGCGAGCGGGAAGCTGGTGCCGCGGCCGAGATAGAGCACGTCGCGCGATTTGGCGATCTCGCGCGCGAGCTTCTCGATCTGGAGCTCGGTGGTGAGCGCATCGGACATCAGGCGCGGGATCTCGACGAGGCCATGGACGAGCTTGGTCTCGTCCTCGTCGGACAGTTCGCCGCGGGCCTTGCCGGCCGCAATCGCGAGGTTCGCCAGCACCATCAGCTGGCAGGTGAAGGCCTTGGTCGAGGCGACGCCGATCTCGGGGCCGGCGAGTGTTTGCAGCACGGTCTCGCTCTCGCGCGCGATCGTCGAGGTCGGCACGTTGACGACAGCCACCGTGTGCACGCCCTCAGCCTTGGCATAACGCAGCGCGGCCAGCGTGTCGGCGGTCTCGCCCGACTGCGAGATGAAGATGGCAAGATCGCCCTTGCGCAGCGGCGCCTCGCGGTAGCGGAATTCCGAGGCAACGTCGACCTCGACAGGCACGCGCGCAAAACGCTCGAACCAGTATTTTGCGACGAAGCCGGCATAGCTCGCGGTGCCGCAGGCGGTGATGTTGATGCGCTGGATGCTCTTGAAGTCGAACGGCAGCTTGACCGGCAGCGAAACGCGCTCGGTCGCCATGTCGACATAGCGCGCCAGGGTGTGACCGACCACTTCCGGCTGCTCGTGGATTTCCTTCGCCATGAAGTGGCGGTAATTGGCCTTGTCGACCAGCGAGGTCGAAGCGGCGTGCTTGATCTTGTCGCGCTGGACGGCGTGGCCGTCCTTGTCGAAGATCGTCGCGCTCTTGCGGGTCAGCACGACCCAGTCGCCGTCTTCGAGATAGCTGATCGTGTCGGTGAACGGGCCGAGCGCGATGGCGTCGGAGCCGAGATACATCTCGCCATCGCCATATCCGATCGCGAGCGGCGGGCCGTTGCGGGCGCCGATCATGAGGTCGTGGTCACCGGCGAAGATGAAGCCGAGCGCGAAGGCGCCGCGCAGCCGCGCCAGCGTCAGCTTCACCGCTTCCACGGGCTTGTTGCCGCGCGTGAGCAGATCGTCCACGAGATGCAGCACGATCTCGGTGTCGGTTTCGGTGTGGAACACCGTGCCCTTCTTCTCGAGCTCCTCGCGCAGCTCGCGGAAATTCTCGATGATGCCGTTGTGGACCACGGCAACGCGTTCGGTCGCGTGCGGATGGGCATTGTTGACGGTCGGCTTGCCGTGGGTGGCCCAGCGGGTGTGGCCGATGCCGGTCGTGCCTTTGAGCGGCTCGGCCTCGAGACGCTTCTCCAGGTTCTTCAGCTTGCCCTCGGCGCGGCGGCGCTCGAGATGCTTGCCTTCGAGCGTGGCGACGCCCGCGGAGTCGTAGCCGCGATATTCAAGACGTTTGAGCGAATCCACCAATTGCTCTGCAACCGGCTCGCGCCCGAGAATGCCGACAATCCCGCACATGCGGACCAATATCCCCCAAACCGTCGAAAAATCGCCTAAACGACGCGCTCGGTTCTTAGCGAAGTTCCTAAGGAACCAGATACTCAATAATTATTGCTGATTGAGACAGCGCCGGTTCGCTTCCGATTTCGACTGCGTCGAATTGGCCGGCCTTAAACCGCGCGAATTAACTTGTTGTCAATAAGTTTGACCAACGATTCCCGGCCAGGAGAGTAAGGCCATGAAGAGCTCGTCCGGCCGCAAAGGTCTGTCATCGATATCTGTGCACCCCAGCGAGACCACGGGCACGCACCTTGCACATTGGCCGCCGCCCCAGCGCGGCAAGGAAAACAAGCCGGTTTTCGTCAAGCACACCGCCGGAGAACCTGCGAAACGCGCGAAGCCGCGCGGCTGGCGCCTGACGCGCGCTATCTTCTCGGAATTCTCCGACGACGAATAGCGAAGCCTCACCACCCCAGAACCAGGGCGAACACGAGGAAAACGACGAACGCCCAGAACCCCAGTCCCGTGAACAGCGAAGCCATCTCGCTTGGGCGGCGCTCACCGAACTGTTCCAACACCCATCGTCCCGGCGGCATGATGACCCGCTTGACGAGGAATATGATCGTATCGTCGACGAAGTCGTCGTCCATGAGCGCGCAGCCTAAACAACACCGATCGGGGATCGGCGCGCGGCCGCTCATTTCTCCGGCTTCTTGCCGCCCGTCTTCATCTCGCGATAGCGCGCCGCGCCACCTTCCCGGATGGTCTGCTGGTTGCGCTCCAGCGCCATGGCGTCGTCGGGCACATCGCGCGTGATCACTGAGCCCGAGCCGATATAGGCGCCGTTCCCGATCTTCACGGGCGCGACGAGAGAGGAGTTGGTGCCCACGAAGGCACCCTGCCCGATGATCGTCTTGTGCTTCTTGAAGCCGTCGTAGTTGCAGGTGATCGTGCCGGCGCCGATGTTGGAATTGGCGCCGATAGTGGTATCGCCAATGTACGAGAGATGGTTGACCTTGACGCCGGCCTCCAGCGTCGCGGCCTTGGTTTCCACGAAATTGCCGATGCGCGCGCCGTCGCCGAGCGAGGTGCCGGGTCGCAACCGCGCATAGGGGCCTATCGAGACGTTCTTGCCGAGCGTGGTCTGCACGATATGCGAGAAGGAATGGATCACCGTGCCGTCGGCGATCGACACGCCCGGACCGATCACCACAAACGGCTCGATGGTGACGTCATTGCCGAACACCGTGTCGGCGGACAGATAAACGGTCTCGGGCGCGATCAGGGTGACGCCGGCTTCCATCGCCGCTTTCCGCAAGCGCGCCTGCATCACGCTTTCGGCCTCCGCGAGCTGCGCCTTGGTGTTGATGCCGCGCACCTCGTCCTCGCTGGTCTCGATCACGACGGCCTCCCATCCCTGTTCACGAACGACGCCGACCGCGTCGGTCAGATAATATTCGCCCTTGGAATTCGCATTGCCGACTTTGTCGAGGATCGCGAGTGCACGGCGCCCGTCGATCGCCATCAGGCCGGCATTGCACAGATCGATCTCGCGCTCTTCCGCGCTGGCATCGGCCTGCTCGCGGATCGCGACCAGACGGCCGCCCTCGACGATGAAGCGGCCATAGCCGGTGGGATCGGCGGCGCGAAAGCCGAGCGCGGCGATCGCCGCGCCCTTCGCGAGCGGCGCGCGCAGCCGCGCAAAGGTCTCGGCCGAGATCAGCGGCGTGTCGCCGAAGGCAATCAGCAGATCGTCCGCGCCCCGCGCAATCGCCTCGCGCGCCGCCAGCACCGCATGCGCGGTGCCGAGCCGTTCCGCCTGCACGAAGGTGAGCGCATCGGGACGGATGCGCTTCGCCTCGTCCGCGACCGCCTGGTGGTCGGGGCCAATCACGACGGCGAGCGAGGTGCCGGTTCCGTTCGGTGTGGCGGCGAGCACGTGCGCGAGCAGGCTCTGGTGCGCGACCGGATGCAGCACTTTCGGCAGGTTCGATCGCATGCGCGTGCCTTCGCCGGCGGCGAGCACGATCGTGAGGCTGGAACGAGCGGTCATCGAAATCCTGTCAAATACGGCCGAATCAACGGGCGGCGGCAGGCCGATGCCGTCATGAGCTGACGCCTTGCTACCCCCGCGAACGCCCGGAATTCAAGTGCGACTGGGATTTCCTGTTAATGTTTCCCGGTTGATTCGGGGAAGCTGTTCGGGGCTGGGCACTTAACGTTCATGGCAAAGGATTCCGACCCACTGGCGGATGCCTTCGGGACCAAGGAGACCGGCGGGCTGTTCTCCGGACTTTTGGCCGAGGAAAGCGCGGTCGACCGCCGCATGATGTGGCGGCTGGGCTCGTGGGGGGTGACCGCCGTCGGCGCCGTCGTGCTGGCCGTGATGGCCAATCAGGCCCAGCTCGGCTGGCGCCGTGACCAGGTTGCGTCGGCCGATCTGTCGCGCCAGGCCGACCGGCTCCAGATGCTGACGAAGGAGAGCCAGAACGAGGCCCGCCGCCTCGCCTCCGCCATCGAGACGCTGAACACCGATCGTGACCGGCTCTATTCGCGCGTCACCGTGCTCGAGCAAGGGATGGATTCCGTCACCGGCGCCATCGCCAGGCAGAGCGCGAAGCCGCAGGACGTGCCGGCACCTGACGCCCAGCCCGCCGCCCCGAGCGTCGCGCCGGTCGCCTCGACGCCGGCTTCCTCAAGTGACAAGCCGCGCGTGGCTGCCGCGAAGGAACAGGCGAATGAGCCTGCAAAAGACGCCCTGAAGGAGGCTGCAAAGGACCAGTTGATCCCGCCGCCGCAGACCGCTGCCGCGGCCTCGCTGGTGTCGCATTCGCCGCTGACAACGTCGGCACTGCCGACGCCTCCGCTGGTGCCCTCCAAGTCGATCATGGCGCCACCCGATCCCGCCGCATCGAAACTGATGCAGCCCGAGGCAACCGAGAAGGCCGCCGAGAAGAAGCCCGAACAGGCACCCGCCCCGACCGAGGTCGCCGCGGCGCCAGCCAAGCCGCCGGAGGCGGCCGAGAGCGAGGCCCCTGCAATCGCAGTCCAGCAGACGCGCTTCGCCATCGACCTCGGCGGCGCCAACTCGATCGATGGCCTGCGCGCGCTCTGGCGCAGCCTGAGCAAGTCCAATCCGGAGATCGCGGCATTGCGGCCGATCATCATGATCAAGGAAGGCAATACCGGCCTCGGCATGCAGCTCCGCCTGGGCGCCGGCCCCCTGATCAATGCCGCAGCCGCCGCAAAGCTCTGCGCCGGCCTTGGCGAAAACGACCGCCATTGCGAGACCACCGTGTTCGACGGCCAGCGGCTGTCGATGCGCGGCGGCCAGGAGAAGGGGCAAGAGAAGGGGCAAGAGAAGACTCAGGACCGAGTTCAGGAGAAGAACTCCGAAAAGAACCAGGACGCGGCGCCGCAAGCCGAGACGACGCCTGCGCCCGCGCCGGCCGCCAAGCCGGAGAAGCACCGCCGCAGCTACTCCTCAAAACGCTCGTCGAAGCGCGAAGAGCCCGCGCCTGCCCCCGCGGCTCCGCCGCCGGCCGCACAGGCGAAACCGGAGACGGCCTCTGCGGGATCGACGCTGTCGTCGTTCTTCAGGCGGTAGGAACGAGTACGAGTTAGATCATTCCCCGCCGATCCTTGTTGCGCGCCCCCTGGGCTCACTGCGCCCTCTAATCAGCGTGGGGCGTTGATGGCCGTCGCGCAATGAATCGTCGAACGGCGCAAGCGATCAGAAATATCCGCCTCCCCTGTTGCCCCCTCCCTTCATCCCGACCATATTGCGCCCATGACAAAAAAGCCCTTCCGCCTCACGCCCTACCAGGTGCAGTTCCTGATCGTCGTCGGCTTCATGTCCGTCGGCTATGCGATCTATCTGCGTTATCTCGGCATCGAGAACTCGACCGTCGGCCTCGCCTGTGATGCCGGCCTGCAGACGCTGATCTGCAAGGCGCGCTCGGTCGCGACGGTGCTGTTCAAGAATTCGGTGTTCGGCATCGTCGCGCTGGTGGTTGCGACGCTGAACCTGATGCGGCCGTCGATCGTGCTGCTGACCGTCGGCATCGTCGCCGCCGGCCTCGGCATCGTGCTCTACAATGTCGTGCTGTCGGGCCTTGCGATCGGCCTGTTCATCCTTGGATTTGCTCGGCCCGCGCCCGCCACAGCGTGAACGCGAACAGCAGATAGATCGCGCAGGTCCACAGCGACTGCCAGTTCTCGCGGCCCTCGTTGAACAGCACATAGGCGGCCGCCAGCGTGAGCAGGCCCGCAAATACCGATTCCGCAATCGGACGCTGGCCGATCTGCGGCCGGTTCAGCGTCAGCACCGCGAACGGCACCACCGCCATGGTCAGCGAGGCGTAGGGGAAATCGTGGTAGCGCGAGTCGAACACGAAGGCGAGCGCGGTCTGCGCCGCGATCACCGCGGTCACCGCCAGCGTCAGGCCGAGCACGGCGGTGAGCTTCGACCATTTCCGGCCCTCGCGCGGACCCAAGAGATCGAGAAAGGTCGGAAGGCTGCGGCCGATCACCATCGCCTGCGCGCAGAAGATCGGCGACAGGATGCCGGCGAGCAGCAGCGCACCCCAGTGCAGCCAGCCGCCGATGCCGTAGCTCTCATAATACATCTTGTCGACGCCGATCCCGAGCAGGACGCCGGCTGACGTCGCCGAGATCGCGACGCCGAGCCAGGCCGAGAAGCGCGGCGTCCATGGCCGCCTGCGCAGCGTCAGGCCGGCGACCGCGAACACCAGCACGCAAAGGCCCATGCCCGTGCCCATGTACCATTTCCAGTACGGGAAATTGCTGATCGGCTGGCCCGGCGGATATTTCAGGTTCCGGCGCACCGAGTCATACAGGCCCCAATAGCCGCCGACGGTGCCTTCCAGCTTGCGCTTCCAGGGCTGGTCATAGGACTCGATCAGATTGACGCGAAACTTGTTCGCTTTCGCGAGGCTCAGGATTTCCGAGACGACGCGCGCCTGGTTGGTGCGCGACGGCAGCGCGCCCTCGCGCATGCGCCCTTCGCTGGGCCAGCCGGTTTCGCCGATCAGGATCTCCTTGCCGGGGAAGGCCACCGCCATGCGCTCGCGGATCGCCTCGACATGGCTCGCCGCGAACTTCGCCTTCACCGGAACATCCTCCCAATAAGGCAGGATGTGGATCGTGACGAAGTCGACGGCGTCATAGACCTCGCGATTCCTGAGCCAGAACTCCCAGACGTCGGCATAGGTGACGGGGACGCTGACCTGCGCCTTCACCGAGCGGATGATGGACACGAGGTCCGCGGTCGTCATCTCGCCGCGCAGCAGCACCTCGTTGCCGACGATGATGCTGGTGATGATGCCGGGAAAATCCTTGGAGAGGCGGACGGCGAGCGCGGCCTGCTCAAAATTCTTGGTGCGGTTGCTGGAGAGCCAGATGCCCTGGAGCACCTTCAGCCCGCCGACCTTGGCGGCGATCGCCGGCACCTGGTCGAGCCCGTTCTCCATCGAATAGGTGCGGACGCAGTCGGTGATCTCCTTGAGCTGGCGCAGGTCCTGCTCGATCTGGTCGGCCTCGATATGGGTCCATGCGTTCAGCGGCGACTGCTCGCCGCGGAACGGCGCATAGGAGACGCATTGAACTTTGTCGCTGGGATCGATAGGCGCGCGCGCGAGCGTGATCGGCGTGGCCAGCCACCACCACACGGCAGCAATCGCACCCAGTGAAACGAGCAGAAGCGCCAGTGGCGTACGAAGAGAAATCGGTTCCGTCCTCCGCGAGGTGCCGTCGATTACCTGCTCACGCGCCATCTGCCAAGGGGTGTGTCCGGGATCGATACCTCCCTATCCCGCGGAATTTACCTGCGGCCGTTCGACAGAGGCCTAGGATCGTGACTTTGCTGGACAAAATTTGAAATTCAGGTCATGGACTCGGGAGGACTTTGCCGCCGCATTGGAGACCCATTTGGACGCCATCACCGGCGGGTCCGCGAGGTCCTGACGCGGGCGTCAGCTGATATATTGGGGAATTTATGCGGCAACGGGTGTTCGAGTTACGAAATGCGGTCCTGCGGCAGTTCGCCGCCACCTTGGCCGTCTCCTCCCTGGTCGTCATGGTCGGTCTCGGTGGCGCCTCCGCCCAGAGCGGCACGCCCGCCCCGGACCAGGGCAAGGCAGCCGCCCAGCCCGCCGATGCCGCCGCCAAGGACGCCGCCCAGAACCAGCGCCGCACCGACGAGTTCGCCGAAGCCGCCCAGGTCATCAACGGCCCGGCCGGCAACCCCGAATGCGTCTGGCTCGGCCGGCGCGTGGTGCGGCTGATGTGGCGCGACGACCTCGATACCGCATTCCGCCATCTCGACCTCTACGACCGCTTCGGCTGCCCCGGCGGCCACATCCAGGCCGCTTTCCGCTGCCTGACCCGCTTTGGCGGCCAGATCGATCCCAAGGTCGCAGAGACCCTGGACAGCCGTGTGCACGCCTGCTGGATCAACCCGGCATCCCAGCCGCAGCAGGCGGCAGCCAGCGCCTCCCAGCCGGCGGCGCCGGCCGCCGCCAACGCGCAGCCGCAGCCGGCCGCGAGCCCCTCGCCTGCGGCAAGCCCGACACCGGCGCCCCCGAAATAGCCGCGATCGTTTCAGCCACCGTTCAGGAACGATCGGCAATAGAAGCGGTTGGCACTGCCGCACATTTCGAAACTGTCATGCCCTCATACGGTCATGAGGCCATGACAGTTGTGAAACCGCGCGGCGGAGGTATGCTCCATTTGCCGCGGACTCGGTCGGATCTCGGGGTCGGATCCGCTTCCCTGCCACCTCAGCCCCTTTTGGTTTAGCCGCGATGCGCGTTGTCGCCGCCGTTCTGTTGCTCGTGTCCGTGCTCCATGCCGGGATCTGGGGAGTCCTGCGCGACAAGGAACCCGCGCCCGACTTCAAAGGCCTGCTGCCCAGCGTCTCCTACGCCCCGTTCGAAGGCGCGGCCCACCCCGACATCGACAACATCCCGACCGTCGAGAAAATCCGCGCCGACCTGAAGACGTTGTCGACGATGACGCGCGCGATCCGTCTCTATTCGTCGACCGGCGGCGTCGAGCTGGTGCCGCCGATCGCGGCCGAGTTTGGCCTCAAGGTCACCGTCGGGGCCTGGATCGACAAGGACAAGGACCGCAACGAGCGCGAGATCAAGGCCGCCATCGAGCTCGCCCGCAAGAACAGCAATGTCGTCGGCGTCGTGGTCGGCAACGAGGTGATCTACCGCGGTGAGCAGAAGGTCGAAGACCTCATCGACATGATCAAGAAGGTCAAGGGCTCGGTCCGCGTGCCCGTCACGACCGGCGAGATCTGGAACATCTGGCGCGACAATCCCGACCTTGCCTCCAACGTCGACTTCATCGCCGCCCACGTGCTGCCCTACTGGGAAAACTTCCGCTCGGACCAGGCGGTCGACCAAGCCGTCGACCGCTACAACCTGTTGCGTAACCTGTTCCCCGGCAAGCGCATCGTGATCGCCGAGTTCGGCTGGCCGAGCCAGGGCTACAATTTGCGCAATGCCGACCCCGGTCCGTTCCAGCAGGCGCTGACCTTGCGCAACTTCGTCAGCCGCGCCGAAGCCATCGGCATGGAATACAACATCGTCGAAGCCATCGATCAGCCCTGGAAATTCTTCGAAGGCGGCGTCGGCCCGTACTGGGGCATCCTCAACGCCAGCCGCGAGCCGAAATTCGCCTGGACCGGCCCGGTGGAAAACCCTGACTATTGGAAGCTGATGGGAATAGCGCTGCTGGTCGGCATCCTCCTGTCGCTGCCGATCCTCCGGCTGGAGCAGCCGACCGCCAAGCAGGCGTTTCTGCTGTCGGCGACCGCCAACGGCGTCGGCGCCTGGGCCGCGACCGTGTTCGCATTCTGGAACGGGCACTATTTCATCTTCGGCTCGGCCTTCGCGCTCACGCTCGGCATGATCCTGCTTGTTCCCCTTGTCCTCATCGCGATGGCGCGCGTCGACGAGATCGCGGCGGTGGCTCTGGGCCGGCCGCCGCAGCGGCTGCTCTCCAAGGGCAAGCCGGTCGAGAACGTTCCCGAGAATTACTACCCGAAGGTCTCGATCCACATCCCCGCCTATTTCGAGCCGGTCGAGATGCTGAAGCAGACGCTCGATGCGCTGTCGCGGCTGAACTATCCGAACTACGAATGCGTCGTCATCATCAACAACACACCCGATCCCGCGTTCTGGCAGCCGATCCAGGACCATTGCCGCGCGCTCGGTGAACGCTTCAAGTTCATCAACGCCGAGAAGGTGCAGGGCTTCAAGGCCGGCGCGCTGCGGATTGCGATGGACCGCACCGCCGTCGATGCCGAGATCATCGGCATCCTCGATGCCGACTATGTCGTCGATCCCGACTGGCTGAAGGACCTCGTGCCTGCTTTCGCCGACCCGCGTGTCGGCCTCGTGCAGGCGCCGCAGGAGCATCGCGACGGCGACCTGTCGATCATGCACTACATCATGAACGGCGAATATGCCGGCTTCTTCGACATCGGCATGGTCCAGCGCAACGAGACCAACGCCATCATCGTGCACGGCACGATGTGCCTGATCCGCCGCGCCGCGATGGACATGGCCGGCGGCTGGTCATCCGACACGATCTGCGAGGACTCGGATCTCGGCCTTGCGATCCAGGAGCTCGGCTGGACCACCCACTACACCAATCACCGCTACGGCCAGGGCCTGCTCCCCGACACCTACGAAGCCTTCAAGAAGCAGCGGCACCGCTGGGCCTATGGCGGCCTCCAGATCGTGAAGAAGCACTGGCGGCACTTCCTGCCCGGCCGCAGCCGGCTGACGCCCGACCAGAAGCGCGAATACGGCCTCGGCTGGCTGAACTGGCTGGGCGCGGAAAGTCTCGGCGTGGTCGTGGCGCTGCTCAACCTCGTCTGGGTGCCGATCGTCGCCTTCGCCGACATCGCCATCCCCGACAAGATCTTGACGCTGCCGATCATCGGCGCCTTCATCGTCTCGCTCGCCCACTTCCTGTCGATGTACCGCGCCCGCGTCGCCATCAAGCCCGGCCAGATGCTGGGCGCGATGATCGCGGCGATGAGCGTGCAGTGGACGGTGTCGCGCGCGGTCGCGCAGGGCCTCATCACCGAGCACATTGCATTCGCGCGCACCTCCAAGGGCGGCCTGTCCCGGATGTCGATCGAGTTCCAGGCATTCTGGGAGGCCGTGATCGGCACCCTGCTGGTGATCGGCGCCGGCGTCCTGATCGCCTCCAACAGCTATCGGCAGATCACCGAGATCTACATCTTCGCGGGCGTCCTGGTGCTGCAGAGCCTGCCGTTCCTGGCCGCCGTCGCGATCGCCATCCTCGAGCTCAGCCGCATCAACTCGTTCCAGTTCTGGCGCGACAGCGCGATCCGCACCGCCGAGCTGATCGGCCTGCGCCCCGTCGCGCTGCCGACCCCCGCCGGCACGCCACAACCGGTGCCGAACGAGGTCCGGCGCGAGGCGAACTGACGGGCCGGACGGGTCCCGGCGCGGGTGAAACCTCCGCGCCGGCAAGCCACCGGCGCTGTTCGGCGTGGATAGCGGCCACCAATCGGGTTGAAAATTCCGGCCTAAGCGGTGGAAACCGCGAGCAAATCCCCGCGCCTGCCAAGAGTTTTGGCCGCCACCCGCGCTATTGACCTCCGCGCCCCATCCCCCTACACAGCGCGGGCCGAAAGCATGATCCGGAAACAGCCGGTTTTTCCCCGCGACGCCAGTTGAGCGTGGCGGCAAGACATGCTTCTCGAAATGACCGAAGACGATGGCGATCGATCTTGAAAGCCATCAGCGGCCATGGGAGCGCGTAGCTCAGCCGGTAGAGCACGTGACTTTTAATCACGGGGTCCTGGGTTCGAGCCCCAGCGCGCTCACCAAGCCAGATCAATAGCCTACGCCAAATCGACCGCCGACCAAAAAAGCCCCCTGTGGGCACTGTGTTGGCAAATCGATTGCCGATCTGAGCGTCGAGGATGGCGGCTCAGTAGTTGCTCGCGATCGACAATAGGCCGGCGCGCTCAAGCGGCAGCACGCCCTCCCCGTCCGATGGCTAGCGCCCCTGACTCTACCGGCGCAAACTGAAGCGGGACCAATGATGGTATCAGCCCTTTTTCCTGCTCTCCTAGGCGGCGGGCCATGGTCGTTACCGCTTCAACCGGCGGCGATGCGTCATCAGCCGTGACCGGACGCCATTCCGATACATTGATGCCGCAATCGGCACGATGTTATGCTGATTGCAGAACCGGGAGTTTCTCGATGCGCAAAATCGCCGCCGCTGTCATGTTCGCCCTGATCGCACAGACCGCATTGGCTCAGGACCATGTTCCAATGTACGGCGAAGAGGCCAAGGCCAAGACCGAGGTCGAGAAGGCGAACGACATTCGGGCCGAGCGCGCCTATCAACGCTCCCTCGGCAATGTTCCCGACCAGAAGGCAGTCGATCCGTGGGGAACTGCCCGCGGCGGCGAAGCGAAGAAGCCGGCCACGCCGGCCAAACCGGTAGTGAAACAGTCGTCCAAGGCCAAGAGCGGCAACACCCCCAACTAGCGAATTCTAAAGTGGGCCGCCAGCGTGAACCGACGGGCCCGGGTCTGTAGCACCTCGAGCCGCCGCTTCCACCTGAATTTGTAGGGCAGATTTTTTTCTAACCTGAGTTAGTTTTTTCCATGCCCAGCGTCGACTACCCCAATTTTTTCTGCGCGAGCGCAAGGGGTCGGCCAGGTGGTTCAACAACTGAGACTGGAGGATTGGGCCTGGCAAATCGCCGCCGACGTGTATCGCTTGAATCTGTATAGCCGACTCACCGGACGAGAGGCCGCGGGGGGCGCCGTATCAGACGAACAGCTTGCCAGAGCAATCCGCGAAAGCTTCACTCAAACAAACGACGCTGCTTATCGAGAAATGGTTGAGTTGGCGACCGATGCCGCTTTATCGGCCTACGATCGCGTCGTCTCACGCAATGTCAAACAGGCGCGCGCTCAACTAGCGAACTAACGGCTAGTCGGCGGATGATGGCTAGCCTGCCACGCAAGAGAAACCGGCCACCTTGTGAGCCGGCGGGGAGTTGACTGAGATTACAATTGGTGTCGCCGGTCGCGGTTAGACCTTATCGGCAATCCTGATCGATTAGAACCGTTCGCTCACTTTTTCAGGACCCCCGCAACTGCTGTTCCAACGGGCGTCGTACTCCTTCTCCAGGCTCGTCAGCATCTCGGCCGAATGAAACACGGCGAACCTCAAATGCTGGTTCTCGAGCTTCGCCCAAACATCGACGGGTTTCAGCTGTTTTCGCCTATATTTCAGGGGATTTGACGCCCACACGAGAAATCGAATCTCGATCAATGCATGACCGCCTCCTCTGCCAGATCCAGGCAGATGCACTCCATGCGCGTGAGATCGTCGATGTCTTGCTGCTGCTGCCCCATGCCACAGGCATCAGACTCGTGATCGGCGCCAGTCGTCGAGCGTCGGTGTTGTCCACACCCACGATGCGCAGTGGCTCACGCGCGTTCCGGAGCCCAAGGGATTGATAATTTGCGAGGGCTTACCGATGCCGCTTTGATCGCGGCATGCCTCGCCCTGCCAGACGCCACACGCCTACTCGCGCCGACGGCCGGCCGGTCAAGATCACCCTGGCTGAGATGCGCGAAATGGGCGTGCACGGCGTCCTGGTCTATTGCGCTGATTACCGATGCAGCCACAGCGTGACCCTGAACGCCGATTGCTGGCCAGACGATCTGCGCCTGTCCGACCTCGAGCCACGTTTCATTTGCCAATCGTGCGGCCGGCGCGGCGCGGACGTCCGGCCGGACTTCAATTGGAACGCAAAGAGGCCTATCGGCGGCATGGGCTATCGGTCGCCACTTAAAGACGGCCCCGGCCATGGGGGCTTTTGAGGTATGGAGGCCGGGGCCGTTGGAGGTGCTTGGACCTTTGGGAAGGCAAAGCCTCGTAAGCCTAGGAAGAATCGGCTATCAGCACTGTTCGCTTCCCTACATTGGTTACAGGTTCCATCGGCTGCTCGACGCCGGCGAGTTCATCGCCACGCTGCCGAAGAAAGGGCACGCCGCGCCGGCATGGCAAGCGGCGATGGAAGCCTTGATCCTGGTGGCGGAAGGTGGCGGCCCGACGGTGATTGCGCGGATCGGAGTCATGCGCGCTGTGAACCGCCACTACGTCCCGGAGTTTAACCCCAAGGGAAAAGAACCGCATTGGGGCCGGCGCAAGCTGAAGAGGGATCAATGACCGTCTTCGTGTACGTCAATACGGCCAGGCAGGTGGGCGACATCGAGCACATCAAGATTTTCGCAACGGTGGACGCCGCGGAACGATGGTTCGAGGAGAACGACCCGGAGGGCGTCGCCTTCGAATACGATGTGATCGAGTGATGTGGAACGGATAATCAGCGCCACATCGTTGGTGGGTTCAGGGCCTTGCGCCCCGCCGCTTTCAACGCGTCGGTTGAGATCTGGCCATGTGCCGCGGCATCGAGCAGCTTCGAAGCAACGTACGCTCTGGCGCCCGTCTCGCTTACGGGAATATTTTCGCAAACTTCATCGAGCACTGCCCTGAGCAGCGCAGTCATTTCAGCATCAAACACGCCGAACTCCCGAAATTGAGAAGATGCTGAACGCTGCACAAGCGGAATATGTTCGCTTGGCAGCGTTCGCCGCGTATTCCGGTCTGGGCTCTGAAATCCCAGCGCCCGCCAAACTGGCACCTGTCTGTCAAAGTAATGTGACAGCTTCAAAGGCTAGCCAGCTTGACCCGGAGGCTTGCCGGGCCGGCCGCGACTGCCCGGCCTCGACGCGCCAAGCGCAGAAGACTGGTGCGTGCGGAGCAAGCTCCTGATGCGCGGAGGGGCAAAGGCTATGGAGTGTTGGCCCGCCGGTTTACAACCTTGGGGAAAACGCTCCCTAGGTCAGTCCGGCTGCATTTTCCGAATCGCCTCCCTGTGCTCGCTCATCCAATATTTCGGTTGCGGGAGTGCGGGTTTGAGCCAGTTTTTATCAGTGCTGTTGTTGGTGACGGCTGTGACGTTGACCCTGTGTTTTGGGGTGGCAGCTTGGCGTCAATCCGCCGGCAGAGATGTCGATATCACCGCAACGATTCCGCATCAGGAAACCGGCTGGCGAGCGAGGCCCAGCAACTAAGACCCTTGCGTAGCATTCATGGCAGGGTCACGACGCTGCCGAGCGCCGACATTTTAGCGGCTCAGTCGGCGGCCCTCGCCCTGATGGGAACGACTCTCCAATCGAGTGATTGAGATAGTGGTCTGTGGCGCGATACCCGGCCACTCTGGGATTGTGCCATCCACCCGGAACGGCCCATCGTCCGACGCGCGCATTTGGCGATGGGCCGGTTCTCGCCGGCAGCCTGGCTACCCTACGGGAAGGCAGCGCTAGGTCGCTTCTCCCAAGCCCCGCGAATGTCGGCTACCGAACAGACAGTTCCGATTGGAGCAGGCAGACTGCCGTGATCCGGGATTTTGCATCACCCTCCCGGGGCTGGAACAACGTCGCCCGCCTTATTGCAAGCGGGCGACGTTGTTGTTTGTGGGCCCTCGTTTTCCACACCCACGGCCCGCAGCAACCCGGCGCGGTCCCGAACTACCGGGAATCGATAATTTGCCGAGCGCGCCCGCCGCCGCTTTCACGGCGGCATGCGACCCCAGGAGATCGGCTTCGGCGAGATGGGCATCCGGGCCGTCCTGATCTATTGCGCGGACCATCGCTGCGGCCACAACGACGTGCCGTCAGCTTTCCGGGGCCGACACTGTAGCCGGCACACTCAGCGGCGCTCCTCCAACCGAAACAGGCCCCACGGATTTCGACTGCCGAGCCATCCGCTTGCGCATCGCTGCGGACAGTCCATAGCGAGCATTCGCTCTTCGAATGGAGGATGTGACGTCCGACATCATTGCGTTTTGCAGCGAGTCGACCTTCGCAATGAGCGTGGAGAGCTGCGAAGATATCTTCTTCACATCGACCCGTTCGTCCGTGATGCTCTGCCGCAGAGAAAGGAGCACCATCGAATCCTGCTGCAGCAGAGCGGCATTTTGCTGCAATGAGTAATTGTTCTCCTGCAGCGAAGCCGTGTGTTGCTGCTGGGCCGACTGAATATCCTTCAAGGCAGCGACAACCGGATCCGGTTTTGGCGCGGAAGCTTCCCGACGCGGAAACAGGTCCGCCAGACCACCGACATTCGGCGACGGAAAATCAGACGGCAATGTATAGATGGCCGCCGCGCCGTTGATGGCCAGGGCACACACCGACAGCGCCAGGACCGATTTCCGGCCGGACCGCTTGGTCGGTGCTGGAGCTTCCGGGGCTGCGGGTTCAGGTGCCGCAGCTGCGAGCGCGAGGGCTGCGGGATCGAATTGTTCGACGAGGCCTTGCGCTTCCGATGTCGTGGTCATGTGGATTGACCTCAAATGAGCGAGCAAAGGGAAGCCGTCGCCGGAACGTCCTCGCGACAGCTCCTCTACGCAGCACCCATCTACACAACTGCCTAAAATTGTAGGCTTTTCTGCTTAATTCCACGTTAGCGATGTAGCCGCCTGGCAGGCCGGGGCACCCCGGTCGAGTACGGGGTTTATGCGATGGAACTGGTCATGGGGCAGCCTGCTTCGAAGCGCGACGAAGCCGGGAGACAACGCCCTCAAATGGTGTAAGATTCAGGGAAACGGGAGGAACGGCATGTTTGAAATCAGCGGTTTCGACACGGCAGGCATCGTCAGCCTCAAGCGGCTGTCACTCACGGCCGCCCTCAAGAAGGCCAGAGAGCTTGTCGAAGACGGGTGCTGGGACGTTCAGATCGTTGATCCGACTGGGCGCGTACACACTTCGTTTGAAGAGCAGGCCGCTTAGCCGCGCCGCATTCACTCCCCAGAAAACTCAGCCCGCTCGTCAGATCGCACTTTGCGAACTCTGGGCGTTGCGCTGATCGAAATGAAAACCCCAGCGCCCGGTAGGGAGCGCTGGGGCGTTTTCAAAATATCAATCGGTAAAGCAATGAAGCCTTCATAGCAGCGGTCTCGAACAGCAACTGTGAACTGGTTCACACTATTTCGCCGGTTTTTGCATATCCGCGTCTGACGGCCTCTCCGGATGGTGGCAGTGCCCGCCGACAACGCAACCGATCCGCTATCCGCCGCGGCCAACATTGGACGAAGCACTATTCAGCCATCGCTGCGTTGCTTCATCGCTCCAGCCGGGGACCGCGAAGCGCGCCCGAGGATTTACGTCCGCGCCGGAACGATCAACCGCGGGATAGCGCGGATGATGTATGCGGGAGCGATGCGCGGTTGCAGCGTTTGCGGCAGTGCACAGGACGATCAATAGACCAACGGCCAGAACAGAGCGCATCGTATCGGTTCCAATCGAGCAAATGCCCGGGGCTGATGTGATGCGCCAACCGTTCCGCCGCAATCTGACGCGGCTTCACAGCCAAGAGAGGCAAGCGTGAAGGCAACGCGCTTGCAGCGGCACGACCAGCCCTCAACCCCGCGCGCCGCACCGTTGCCAATCAACTCGTTTGGGAGCACGCTCGCTTCAGGCGCCTAAGACGCCGCACGGGGAGAAGCACATGAAGGAACCGGGCCTGGACGGTCGCCACCGGGACAAGGATGGCGCGATCAGCAAGAAGCACGGCAACACGCTGGTTGGTACCCTGCGCAAGATCTATGGAAAAGGGTTTGCGGCCGGTTATCCGGATGCGACTGAGCTCAGTGAGGTCCTGTCTCAGCTCAACGAGACATCGTTGAGCCAGTTGCGCCGCGATCACGACACCGGCCATCTCGGGCACAAGATCAGCCACGCGTCGAAGTGACAACCGTAAGCAGGGACGTCATGACGTCCCCCATCTCACCCTCCTTGCTTTCGGCAGAGTGCTACGATCGATCAGACAGGCTGTGACAGACGTCACGCTTGAGAGCCGCGGATTCGGATCGTCGGCAGCGCGTGCCGCATTTGCCGTTTGAGCGCCGACAAACCGCGCGCTAGCATGAGCCTTTTTCGAGAGGCTCATTTGAGAACAATCATTTTGATCGCTGCCATCGCGCTCCTTGCAACCGCCCCCGCCCGCGCGCAGGCGCTCGTCGATCCCAACAAGGTTGCTCCCGAATATCGCGAGGCGGCCGAGAAGCGCCGGGCCGAGCAGATCCGGCAGCGCGAATGCGCGCTCAAGGCGGATCTCGACAAGGTGCTGCTGAGGGATCGCACCGACTTTCTGAATCATTGCCTGGCGGCGCTGGCCGCCAAGCAGTAGCGGCGGATCAATCAACGCTGACACCTGCGCCTGCCGCCTGATGCGGTGGGCCGATCATGTCCGGTCGCGCGTTCCGCGAGCGCTGCTGCATGCTCGCGCAAGTTGCACCGGGCACGTCAAAACCCAACGGTCAACCCACCTGACCATTCAGACTTTCTTCAGATCTTTGGGCTCACGTGGTGATCCATTTCCAATGATCATTGTTGTCCGCGCATGAGCTCGGTCCAGATTCAGTGCACGCGGTGCAAGGGTGTGTTTCGCGATCGCGCCGGGCGATTGCAGGACGGCTATTCCAGGCAATGTCCGAGTTGCGAGGTGGTGTTGTTCTTCGCCGAGGACTCCCAACACCCCTTTGTCAAACGCGCGATGCGCGATGCGCGCAAGGTCCGCAAGCAGTTGCACGAGGCCGAAGCGGCGAGGATATCGGCCCCGGAAACGGCCGCGGGACCTTCACGGTCGTTCACTGGAAGAGCGCGCCCGCAGGGCCGATCAGACTAAAGCCCGTAGCGAAATTCCTCAGCCTCAGTACCGGCGATAATAATTCTCTGGCCGATCCTGGAATTGCAGTGGGACCGTCCCGTTCGGATAGCAAAGACTGTCGCGGATATCGAGATCGGCGCCGTGGCCGCACGGTACCGGACGCCGACGGGCCCCATAGTATGGCCGCTGCCCCTGATAGTACCCCTGAAACGCCGCCATGTCTTCGTGGCGCAGATAGCCGTTGGGATAGCACATGCCATCGCGGGCGCTCAGGTCCCAATGGTCGCCACACGGCGGCGGATGCCGCGGCACGCCGCGATACTGCACCTCGAGCGGACGCTCGACAGTTGCGGCCGGCACCGGTGCGCCAGCGTGAAGAGCAAGGATCGTGGCGATCGTGGCTATCAACATGGTGAGTTTCCTTCTGACAGCAGAACGATGGCCGGGTCGCACTGAATGCCACATGAACGTTGGAGCAGCCCAGCGACGGTCAC
This sequence comes from Bradyrhizobium liaoningense, assembly GCF_018130785.1. Lineage (GTDB taxonomy): Bacteria > Pseudomonadota > Alphaproteobacteria > Rhizobiales > Xanthobacteraceae > Bradyrhizobium > Bradyrhizobium liaoningense_A. The sequence continues at coordinate 514,600 of NZ_JAFCJT010000002.1, read as the reverse complement.
CGTCGCGCTGCGGACCAGCGAGCGATTTGTCGCACCCGCGCCGCGAAGACGCGGCCGTCCTCCTCACCGGCGCGGCGGCTTCCTCGGAAACAGCCGATCGCGGATGTAGCGCGAGGTCGGCGTCAGGCGGATGCCGCGCGGCTTCTGCCAGGCGGCGCGGTCGAGCTCCTTCTTGTCGCCGATCGCGAGCCTCCCCTTGGCGCCTTTGGCGATGAAGATCGCGTCGCTCATCTTGCGACCGGAGCGCTTATTCCTGGCCTTCACTTCCTTCCAGAGGCTGATCCTGCCGAGCTTCAGCTTGGGCAACTCCTCCTTGATCTCCCGCCGCAGGCAGTCCTTGTCGGACTCGCGCGCGCGCTTTCGTCCGCCCGGGAACATCCACAGGCCGTCCGATCGCCGTCTGACCAACAAAACCTTGCCGCGCCTTGCGGCAACCAGCTTGGAAGACTTCGCCATTGCTGCCGTAGATCGAAAACAGAATCGCCCCATCGTAACTTGTCTAGTTGAATAGACAAGTTCGCGGGCGCCTTGACCACAGCCCGTCCGGGAAGTTCAGCTTTCGCCCGCCGCCGCGCGGTCCTCGGTCCTGATCCAGGCCATCATCATCTCCCAGGCCACCGACAGGATGATCGGCCCGATGAACAGGCCGACGATGCCGTGGGCGAGCGTGCCGCCGATCACGCCGACGAAGATCACGATGGTGGGCGTGGTGAGGCCGCGCCCCATCACCAGCGGCTTCAACATCGTGTCGATGAAGCCGACGAGGACGAGAAACACGGTGAGCGCCAGCGCTGTGGTGACGTCCTTGGCGGTCCAGATCCAGATGATCACCGGCAGCAGCACGAGGAAGGCGCCGATCTGAACGATCGAGAGCAGCAGGACGATGAAGGCGAGCAGGCCCGCGCTCGGCACGGCGGCGAGCTTGAAGCCGATGCCGGCAAGCAGCGCCTGCACGATCGCGACGCCGATCACGCCTTGCGCCACGGCGCGGATGGTGGCGCCCGCAAGCTCCAGGAAATGTTCGCTCTGCTCGGGCACGATGCGGAACAGGAAGCCGCGGCCGGCCGCAACCAGCCGCGGCCCATGCGGAAACAGGAAGCCGGCGACGAACACCGAGACCAGAAACTGGAGCGTGCCGAGGCTCGCATCGCCCGCAAGCGACAACAAGGGTCCGGCCAGCGGCTGGAGATAGGGCGCGACCTCGCGCAGCACCGCACGTATGTTGTTGTAGGCCTGATCCCAGAGATCAAAGAGCCAAGGGCCGACCACCGGCCACGACTTGAGCTGCTCCGGCGCCGACTGCAGCGCGAGGTCGCCGGTGCCGAGCTGCTTCGCCAGCTCGCGCGCACCGTCCACCGCGCTGAGGCCGAGCCAGGTCGCCGGGCCGATGACGATGCCGAGCGTGATCAGGGTGAGGATCGCGGCCGCGGTCTTCGGGCGGCCGCCGAGGATCTTGGCGACCCAGCTGAAGGCCGGATAGAACGCGACCGCGAGCACGGCGCTCCAGGCCAGGATCGGCACGAACGGGCGGATGATCAGGAAGGTCCAGATGATCAGCAGGCCAAGCAGGCCGACCCGGATCAGGAGCTGGATGATGTCCTCTCCCGTCAGGAGCTGACGGAGACTTTTCACGGGCACGCCTTTCCTTGCGGCATTGACGCGGGTTCCGGCACTTGCGCGGCCCAGCGTTATTGCCAGCCGCGCATCCGGCGTCAAGACGACCGGGTCGGCGGCCCCTCCCCGCCAGGACGCCCCGGCGCTGGAATTAGGAACGCTTCGGCCCAAGGCGCATTCCGAGACGATGCAGCGCCGCCCCAGAGAGCCAGATCGACATGAGGGGATTCATCGCGGCGTCCGTTTCTCGCTCAAGCGGAACGCCGCGCCGGGCTATTGGCGCTACGCCTATGCCTTCGGCGACAGGGTCGTCTCTGGGCGCGTGCAAGGCAGGTTGCCGCTCCTGGCCATCAGGCGCGTGCAGATGCGCATCGACCGCGACATGCGGGGTGGCCGGACCGACGGCTGATCCTTCCGGCACGACTGGGGCCGCTGGAAGTGCTGCCGGCGGCGATTTGGGCTGACCGGCGCTGCTGCACGCTTGCACGCGGGGTTTGGCTAACGACCATTAACCAGATTTCCACGCGCCGATTTACGCGGCTGCAAAGGCACGCACCTACCCTTCCCACAACGCATCCAAGAACACTGACGTGCAATGGCCAACAGCATCTGGACGACCGAAGAATTCACCTGCGCGGGTTGCAGCATGAACTACACCGCGACGCGGGAAGCGCACAGCGAAGCCCACACCGGCAGCTTCAAATGCAGCATCTGCAGCGGCGTGGTGCACACCTGGTCTGGGAAGCACCACTTCTTCGGCTGGTCGGCAGTGAAGACAAAGCCGCCGGTGTTCGGGAGACGATGGGCGGGAGTGGGTTGGTAGGCCGAGGCAAGGTTCTCACTGCCGTTGCCCGGATTGTGCCTCGCTCCATCCGGGCTACGAAACCCCATCGCCACTCTCGCCGTCATTGCGAGGAGCTCTTGCGACGAAGCAATCCAGAGCTTCTCCGCGGAAAGATTCTGGATTGCTTCGCTGCGCTCGCAATGACGATGCTGAAGCAACGACGCATAATGCATCGACGGAGCTCGCGGTGACACCTTGCCCGTCGTCGGGCAAGACACTTCACGCAAAACTCCCAATGCGATTGTCAGCCCTACCGCTGCGGCGGAAATAGCGATCCTTTGATCATGGCAACTGCTACGGTATAAAAAACCCGCGGCAGGTTTCCCCGCGCGGGTGTTACGAATTTCCGATGATGCCACTCTGCCAGTGTTTTGCCCGACGTGTCAAATCCGGACGAGGCGATGCGTCGCGCCGTCGAGATATCGGTAGGCCGTTCGCGTTGGACAAGTCCGAAAAAGACCTGCTTGGCACCAACTGAAAATGACGAATGCATTCAATACCCCCGCTACTGTGCATGGGGTTGTTTTTCAGCTTTTACTTTGAGGGCGTTTGAACGCCAGCTTCAGCGCCGGCCGCGCGGCATCGGGCCGGGATCGGCGGCGAGCGCTTTGCCGTGACGCAGGGATGAGGAACTGACGCTTCTGCTGCGCCGAGACACCGGATAAACTCCCCCTCTCCGCAACTGAAGCCGACATGCAATGACCGCACCCTTCGTTCCCCAGATCGCCCTCTACCGCAACTGGCTCGCCGCGCAGCGTGGCCTCTCCTTCGCGGACTATGAGGAGATGCGGCAGTGGTCGGTGCGCGATCTCGACGGCTTCTGGCGCAGCATCTGGGACTATTACGATCTGCAATCGCCGACGCCGTTTGCAGCCGTGATGACTGAGCGCAAGATGCCGGGCGCGGTGTGGTTTCCCGGCGCGCAGGTGAACTATGCGCGGCAGGTGTTCCGGCATGTCGAGGCCGCCGATGCCGCCGGCCTGTCCGCGATCATCAGTGCAGGCGAGGACGGCAAGCTCAGCGAAACGAGCTGGCCGGAGCTGCGGCGCAAGGCGGCGGCGCTGGCGCTGCATCTGAAGGACAGGGGCATCAAGCCCGGCGACCGGATCGCTGCCTACCTGCCCAACATCCCCGAAACCATCATCGCATTTCTGGCGAGCGCCAGCATTGGCGCGGTCTGGAGCGTCTGCGCGCCTGACATGGCCGCGCCCGCCGTGATTGACCGCTTCAAGCAGATCGAGCCGAAAGTGCTGATCGCCTGCGACGCCGTCACCTATGCCGGCCGCCGGCACGACCGCAAAGACGTCGTCGCGGAGCTGCGGCGATCGCTGCCGACGGTCGAGCACGTCATCCTGCACAGCGAGGCCGCACCCGCAACGCCGGACGCTTTGCTCGCCGGCATCGTCGCAAGGACAGGCGCCGCGATCGACGCGTTCGAGCCGGCCTGGCTGCCGTTCGATCATCCGCTCTGGATCGTCTATTCCAGCGGCACCACCGGCCTGCCGAAGCCAATCGTGCACGGCCATGGCGGCATCGTCATCGTGGTGCTGGCGCTGCTGGGCCTGCACAACGACCTCGGCTGCTCCTACCACGAGAACTCGTTCGGCGAGCGCTATCACTGGTACAGCTCGACCGGTTGGATCATGTGGAATTCGCAGGTCGGCGGCCTGCTCAGCGGTACCACCTGCTGCATCTTCGACGGCAGTCCCGGCGGCGCCAGGGACAAGCCGGACTGGACCACGCTGTGGCGGTTCGTGGCGCAGTCGAAAGCGACCTTCTTCGGCGCGGGCGCGGCGTTCTTCGCCAACTGCGCCAAGGCCGAGGTCGATCTCACTGCGGCCGGCGACCTTTCGCGGCTGCGCTGCCTCGGCTCGACCGGCTCGCCGCTCAGCGCCGACACGCAAGCCTGGTTCAACGAACGGTTCGCCGCGCTGTCGAAGACCAACGGCAGCAAGGCGCAGGCCGATATTTGGTGGGCGAACATTTCCGGCGGCACCGATTTCGCCGGTGCCTTCATCGGCGGCAACCGCGAATTGCCGCAGACGCCCGGCGCGATGCAGTGCCGCCTGCTCGGTGCGGCGGTCGAAGCCTTCAGCGAACAGGGCCGCGCCGTCATCGACGAGGTCGGCGAACTCGTCTGCACCGAACCGATGCCGTCGATGCCGCTCTACTTCTGGAACGACAAGGGCGACGTGCGCTATCGCTCCAGCTATTTCGAGACCTATCCGGACAATTTCGACGGCAGCGGCCGCGGGCCGGTGTGGCGGCACGGCGACTGGCTCAAGGTCAATCCGGACGGCTCCTGCGTCATCTATGGCCGCAGCGATGCGACCATCAACCGGCACGGCCTGCGCATGGGCACCAGCGAGCTCTATTCCGCGATCGAAGCGCTGCCGGAGGTGCTCGACAGCCTCGTCGTCGACCTCGAATATCTCGGCCGCGACAGCTACATGCCGCTGTTCGTGGTGCTGCGCGAGGGCACAGCGCTCGACGCCACGATGCAGGCCAGGATCAACAAGGCGATCGAGGCCGGCCTGTCACGCCGCTTCCTGCCGAACGAGATCTTCGCCGTCGCCGAGATCCCGCGCACGCTCTCCGGAAAGAAGCAGGAGCTGCCCATCAAGAAGCTCTTGCTCGGCCAGCCTGTCGAGAAGGTCATCAACAAGGAGGCGATGGCCAATCCCGCCTGCCTCGACTGGTATCTCGCCTTCGCCCGCGACTATCTCGCCCGAACCGCGGCGTAGCTTCGATCAACCGCCGCCGAAATTGGAGGGATCGAGATTCCTGTTCTCTGACGGCGGAATCGGCGGCTGCCCGGGAAATTTGTACCAGCCGGGCGGCACCGGCGCGTCCTCGGGCAGAGGGACAGCGACGTGATGGCGCGGGCGGGCATGATGCGCCGGCGCGGCAGCCGCCGCGGCGCATGTTGCAATCAAGAGGACCAAAGCCAGGACAGACCGCATCGTACGTACTCCAGAAGTCCACCCGGGCTGCCATGTGGTGCGGGAACCACGCCGGGACGATGCATCGCAACGTCACGATGTCTCACATAGACGGCATCGCTGCTGCCAGGAGACGCCAGAGATCAACCCAATTGCGCCAATGGCGTTTGGATTCCGTTCACCGATCGCCGCTAGATCAGGATGGATCCTCCGCGACGAACAGCAGCTATGGCCGACCTCAACGCCGTCCTCACCAGGCTCAACGACCGTCTGCTCCGCCTCGAAGGCGAGCTGTTCGTGCTGCGCTCGCTGGCGCGCGCGACGCTGACGGCCGGCGACGACCATGCAGCGCGCATGCGCAAGCTGGTCGAGGCGGCAAAGGTCGCGCTCGACGACGAGGCAAAACGTGAGCTCGACAAGCCGACGCGCAAATATGTCGATGCGGCAACCGCGCTGGTGGAGGAGCTGCTGGTGGAGCCGACCCCGGCACGGCCGCTGTTTACCGTCATCGACGGCGGCCGGCGCGACTGAGCGCGTCAGATCGGACGCGTCCCGAGGGAATCCGCGGACTCGGCCTTCAGCCGGCTGAGCCCCTCCTCGATGATCGCGATCTCCTCATCGATCTTGCCGATCGGCAGGCTGAAATCGTAGCCGGACCTGCTCTTCAGGTCGACCGCGAGCCGCTGCCTGTGCATCATCAGCTCGTCGAGGCCGCGGCGGTTCTTCAGTCGCACATAGGCGTCGACGATCTGCTCAATTGCGCTCGGCATGAAATCGGTCCCGGCAAAAAAGCCCGCGCGGCGCACCCACGCCGGCGGGACATTTTTGGTGTCGCGGTACGCAATACAAATCCGCGACGGATTCGTCGATACGACAGGCAGATTGAGAACGCGTTACCGTTTGATGATTTCGCGATGGCCGGCATGAAAAAGCCGCTGGCGATCACGCGCCAGCGGCCAAAAGCCGGGTTCGAAAACGGGTTCGGAATGAAATTTGGCCAGCCCCGGTTCGTGTATTCTAACGGCAACAGGAGGCTCCTTCTGCTCAAAATGAAACAGAGGAACCGACGAGTACATCATTTGCCGTCGATCGTGGCCGCGCAGCAACGCTAGTCCGTGACGCAAAAATATTTGCGCGGCAGCCTGCGACAGGCGCTGTAGCGGTAGTACGGCCGGTAGGCGTGCGCGATCGAGCGCGGGCGGCTCCGCGCCGTAATAGGCACCGTGGTAGAAATTATAGACCGGTCCCTCGGCGCAACGACAGGCATCCCACGTCGGACCGATGAAGGGCGCCACCCCGACCTCGGGCGGGACCGCCGGGTACGGCCCGCCGGCGCGCCCGGGAGTGGCCACGCTCAGTGCAATGCGCGCATGGCAGCACCGGAACAGCCGGCTGCGCGATCACGGGTTCGTCTCGCCCCGCGCCCGGCGCATTGTTGATAACCGGCACAAACCGCCCGCAGATGGTGACAGGGCGCACCGACGTGTTATCGGGGGGATGACGCAGTTGCGAGACGGATCGGACACCCATGCGCATTACCCTCGTCGGCTCCCGCCATTTCGGCGTGACCACCCTGAACATGCTCCGGGAGCACGGCGTCTCGATTGTGCGGGTCGTCGTGGCTGATGCCGAGGATCGCCTCGCTGCGGCCGCCAAGGCGGGCGGCATCGAGGTGGCGGTCCAGGCCAATCCGAAGCTGGTGGTCGCCTCCGAAATCGGCCCCGACACCGACCTGATCATCACCGCCCACAGCCACGCCCGGATCGGCAAGGACGCCCTGGCCGCGGCGAAGTTCGGCGGGATCGGCTATCATCCCTCGCTGCTGCCGCGTCATCGCGGCAAAGCCGCCGTGGAATGGACCATCAAGGAAGGCGATCCGATCGCCGGCGGCACGATCTATCAGCTTGCCGACCGCATGGACGCCGGCGCCATCGCCGCCCAGGACTGGTGCTTCGTCAAGAAGGGCGAGACGGCTCGCGAGCTCTGGGAGCGCGCACTCGCTCCGCTCGGCCTCAAACTGCTGGCCGACGTGATCGACTACGTGAAGGTCCACAAGGCGCTGCCCTCCAAGGTTCAGGACGAGCAGTTCGCGACCTCGGCGCCAAGCCTTTCCTGAGTCGTTTCCCGAGTCCTCTCCTGACGTTTACCCTTAACGTGAAGCTGCGTTGATTCTGCTTCGAAAATTGGGGCCGGAAACACAAATAAACCATTGTTTCAACAGGAACAATTTTCGCTTTGGCAACGCATCAAATTTCCGTCACATTTGGCCCGAATAAGCGTCAGCATATCAGACAGATTCAAGGACGGAATTCATGCGTTTTGGTCGCATTGCGGCATTCTGTGCCGTTTCGGTTATCACCCTCGCCGCTCCCGCCTTCGCCCAGACCCCCTATGACGGCAACTGGCACGTTACCATCGTAACGAAGAGCGGTTCCTGCGAGCCGACCGCAAGCTCCATGCTGACGGTTGCCGACGGCAAGATTACCGCGCCCGGCGCTAACGTTTCCGGCACCATCGGCAGCGGGGGACTTGTGAAAGTTTCGATCAATGGTGCATATGCCAACGGTCAACTCAGCGGCAACGCCGGATCGGGGAAGTGGAATGGAGCATCTGCAGGCATACCGTGCAGCGGGCGGTGGGAAGCATCGCGCCAATAAGCAATTCGGGACCAGCGTCCTAACCCGGCGGCTGCTGATCGCGGCCGCCGTTTTGTTTGCGGCGGGGATCGCCAACTCTGAGAGCAAGGCCCAGGCCGGCCCGTTCGCCTCGCTGGCGGGGAGTTGGAGCGGTGCAGGCACCGTCACGCTGGACGACGGCTCGACCGAGCGGATCCGGTGCCGGGCGAGATACGCCCCGATCGGACCGACGATGGAGATGTCGCTGACCTGCGCAAGCGACGCCTACAAGTTCAATCTCGGCGCCAACGTCAAGGCTGAAGGTAGCGCCATCGCCGGCAGCTGGTCCGAGGCCAGCCGCAACATCAGCGGCTCCCTCCAGGGCCGCGGCGCTGGCGGAAACTACGAACTGGTCGCCTCAACCGCCGGCTTCAACGCCAACATCTCGCTGAAGACGTCCGGCAACAAGCAGAACGTCACGATGCGCGCGGACAGCCAGTTCCGCGGCGCCAACATCTCGCTGTCGCGCTAAGGCGGACCCCGTTCAAGACAAACGCCCCGGCGATCTCGCCGGGGCTTTTTTTATGCGTTCGGCACGAACGCAGTCACCTCGATCTCGACCTTGGCCCGCTCGTCCACGAGACCACCGATGTAGAGCAGCGTCGAGGGCGGGAAATTGCGCCCCAGCGTCTCCTTCCAGGCCGCGCCGATGCCGGCGCCGGCGGCCTCGTATTCGCTGCGGCTGGTCAGGTACCAGGTCAGGCGGACGATGTGCTCGGGGCCGGCTCCGGCTTCGCCCAGGAGCTTGATGATCCGCTTCAACGCGGTTGCAACCTGCGCCGCCATGTCGGGAGCGTAATTGCCGGTCTCGTCACCGCCGGTCTGCCCGGCCAGCACCACCCAGCGACCCGGCCCCTCTGCCACCACACCATGTGAGAAGCCGCGCGGTTTTTTCCATTCGGCCGGCTGCAAGATTTGCATGAGCGAAGATCTCCCTTTTCTTGTTGTTCAATGATGCCTTAGCACGCCGCCCTGCATCGCTGCATCCGCAGATTTGACCGTTGCAAACGGCGACGATGTCGCTGATACCGGCCGTCCCCTCAGGTTCGATCTCCCGCCCCCCGATGAACACGACACCGTCCAAAACGATGGCAGCCCTGTGGATGGCCGGCTGGCTGGCGCTGATGCTGGTCATGGCGGTTGCCGGGCGCGAGACCACGCGCGAGTTGAACGTCTTCCAGATCATGGAAGTGCGCTCAGTGATCGGGTTCACGCTGCTCCTGCCAATCATCTACCGGACCGGCGGTTTCAAGGCGGTCGCGACCAAACGCCTGCCCCAGCACCTCGCACGCAACGGGGTCCATTATTTCGCACAGCTCGGCTGGTTCTATGCACTGACGCTGATCGGGATCGGCCAGGTCGTCGCGATCGAGTTCACCATGCCGATCTGGACCGCGCTGCTCGCCGCAACCTTCCTCGCGGAGCGCATGACCGCCTGGAAGATCGCGGCCATCGTGCTCGGGATCATCGGCGTCGTCATGATCGTGCGGCCCGCTACCGGCGAGATCAATCCGGGTCAGCTGATCGCGCTGGGGGCCGCGATCGGCTTCAGCATTTCCATGATATTGGCGAAATCGCTGACCCGGACCGAGAGCGCATTGTCGATCCTGTTCTGGATGATCATGGTGCAGATGGTCGTGGGCCTGCTGCCGACGCTCTATGTCTGGACCTGGCCGTCAGCCGCCCTCTGGGGGTGGCTCTTCGTCATCGGGGTCTGCGGCACATTCTCGCACTACTGCCTGGCCAGCGCGCTCCGCTACGCGGACGCAACCATCGTGGTGCCGATGGACTTCTTGCGGGTTCCCCTCACGGCAACTGTCGGCTGGCTGCTGTATTCGGAGCGGCTCGACGCCTGGACCGTGCTCGGCGCGGCGCTGATCCTGTGCGGCAATCTGCTGAATTTGAAGCCGGCACCGCAGGTTACGGCCCGCGCGCAGTGAACCTCGCGCCGCCTCGCGCGACAAAACGAAGTGGCCGTGTGATTTGGATCACGTTGGAGGGGTATTCCATCGTGCACATTCGGCCACACAGCAGCGGGTTGATTGCGACGTACCGCCGTTTTGGTGGTGCGAAGTCGGGCGCTTCGTGTAGGTTCGTTGCCAATTTGTTGCTGCCTGCAATTCGATTCTGTTGGGGGATTTCAGATGCGCATTCTCACCTTGCTCGCCTCGCTGATGTGCGTGGCACTGTCGGTCAGTGCCGCGAAGGCCGACCGCCGTGTCGCCTTCGTCGTCGGCAACGGCTCCTACAAGAACGTCGCGCAATTGCCGAACCCGCCGATCGACGCCAAGGCGATGGCGGCGACCCTGCGCAATGTCGGCTTCGAGGTGATCGAAGGATCCAACCTCACCCGCGACCAGATGACAGAGAAGCTCCTGGACTTCGGCCGCAAGGCGCAAGGCTCCGATGTCGCAGTGTTCTATTACGCCGGCCACGGCATCGCGGTCAGCGGCAGCAACTACCTCCTGCCTGTTGACGCCGACATCAAGTCTGAGATGGATGTCAAGTTGGGGGCAGCCATCAATATCGACCTGACGCTCGAGCAGACCATGGGCGACGCCAAGGTCAAGCTCGTCTTCCTCGATGCTTGCCGCGACAATCCGTTCGCCGCCAAGATCAAGTCGAACTCGGCGACCCGCAGCGTCAACGTGCAGAGTGGTCTTGCCGAGATGAAGTCGGGCGAAGGCACGCTGATCGCGTTCGCCACCGGCCCGGGCCAGACCGCGCTCGACGGCCAGGAGGGCAACAACAGCCCGTTCACCCGCGCGCTGATCGACAACATCACCAAGCCCGGCGTCGAGATCCAGCAGGCGATGACGTCGGTGCGCGCCCAGGTCAACGAAGAAACCCACAAGGGCCAGCTTCCCTGGGGCCACACCAACCTGATCGGCGCGGTCTATCTCAACCAGGCACCGACGACGCAGGTTGCCAACGCGGCGCCGACGGCGGCTGGCAGCGTGCCGGCGGCGACCGCCGGCAGCTCCGATGGCGTCGAGCTCGAATACTGGCGCTCGGTGAAGGAGTCGAACAAACCGGAAGAGCTCAACGCCTACCTCACCGCCTATCCCAACGGTCAGTTCAAGGCGCTGGCGCTGGCGCGCCTCGCGGCGATCAAGAGCGGCCCCTCGACCGCTACTCGTACGCTCAACGCCGGCGTTGATCCTGCGACTTTCACCGACGAGGCCACTCAGCTCACCGAGGACCAGATCGGCCTCGACAAGAACGGACGTCGCGACGTGCAGCGCCGCCTCACCGGGCTCGGCTTCGATACCAAGCAGACCGGGGCGTTCAGCGACGAGACCCGAACGGTGATCAAGCGCTGGCAGGCCGCGCGCGGCTATCCGTCGTCCGGCTATCTCAATAAACACCAGCATAAGGCCCTGCTCTCCGAGGTCGTGGCCACTCCGCCGACCGCAAGCGATAGCAGCCAGAAGGCGGCCCGACGTGCCAGCGCTCCGGCTCCGAGCAGCGCGCCGGCTCCCCAGCAGCGCAGCAACCCGGGCGATGCGGCCGGCGCGGCCTTCGTTGGCGGTGTCGTCGGCGGCATGATGGGCGGCATGTTCCGCCGCTGAGGCGAGACCAGATCGCAAACACAAAAGCCCGGCTCTCGCCGGGCTTTTTCTTGCTAATAATCCTGGGTGAACCAGGGCACGAGCGTCCGGACGCGCGGCATCGCTTGCGTCGTAATGCTCATTCGGGCCATCTCGGCGATGCGCGGCGCCAAGGATGAGAGATCTCCACGGCGGGTCACCAGAAGCAGCTCGCGAAAGAATCCAGGGCCCGGCAACGGGAGAGCGCTGACCTGGGGCGCGTGTGCAAGCCCCTGCAACAGACACAGCGGCGTGGTGATCGCCACGCCCATGCCGGTCGCGACCATGGCCACCAGGCTGTCCGAGGTGTCAAACTCGAAAGCCCGTGGCGGCCGAATGCCCAAGCGGCTCAGATGGCGCTCGACCTGAGCCCCGACGTACGAGCGTTCGCTATGCCGGACCAGACGATGCCGGGCGAGAATCTCGCGCAAATCGAGATCGGCGAATTCGGCCTCCAGTCCGCGTGGCACCACGAGCAGGTATGGCTCGCGGTAGAACGGGAAGCGCTCGACATCATACAGGTCGTCCATCGCATCGCAGGTGATCGCCGCGTCGATCATGCGACGAACCAGGGCCTCCGCATGGGAGTGAGCAAGACCCGACCATGCAGACAAGCTTAGCGCAATCGAGCCCGTCATGAGCTCCTTGACGAGATGCGCGCCGACCGTGCCCGCGTAGGAATCGACGAGCCCGAGCCTGAGATCAATACGCGCAGACTGTTCCGCCGCAGCCCGGAGCGTGCTGAGAAGCACGTCGAAGTCGCGATTCAGATCGAGAACGCGGTCTGCGAGGATGCGCCCTGCCCGCGTCGGCGTCAGCGGCCTGCGGCTCCGGTTGAAGAAGGCGACGCCGACCGCGGCTTCGGCACGCCGCACCGCCTGAGATACCGCGGATTGCGTCATCCCGAATTGGCGGGACGCCTCCATCATGCTGCCGGAGTCCGCAACGGCAGCGACTATCTGCAAGCTTCGCAGATCGGGAACAGGTGATTGCATGTCGGCAACTTAAGCAAAAGTCATATGAATATGCAAATTCGCTTCATTCCATGAATTATCCTTGTAGCAGAGCCACATTTAAAAGCAGAATTCGCGCTGTCCTAACAATTAAGCAGCCCCCGATCCATGAGCGAGAAAGCGGATATTCTGGTGATCGGCCTCGGTGCCATGGGCAGCGCGGCTCTCTATCAACTTGCCAAGCGAGGGGTGAAGGCGGTCGGTCTCGATCGATTTGAACCGCCCCATACGATGGGATCCAGCCACGGCGAAACCCGCATCACCCGGCAGGCGGTCGGTGAAGGCCGCGATTACGTGCCCCTGGTGCTCGATACCCACCGGATCTGGCGTGAGCTCGAAGCCGAGACATCTGCCGAGCTGCTGAACCCATGCGGCCTCGTCGTCATGGCGCCCGGTGTCGGCGAGACGTCGCACCACGGCAAGCCGGATTTCGTCGCGCGCTCGATCGGGGCGGCGCGTGACTTCGGCATCGCTCATGAAGTGATCGACGGGCGAGAGGTGGCCTATCGTTTCCCGCAGTTCCTGAATCTCCAGGGCAACGAGAAGGCATATTACGAGCCCGGCGGAGGGTACGTTTTTCCGGAGCGCTGCATCAAGGCACAACTGACGCGCGCGGAGCAGCTCGGAGCAACGATACGCACGGGAGTCGAAGTTCTCTCGATCGTGCAGAAAGGCTCCGCCGTTCGGGTGGAAACGTCCTCAGGCACATTCGAGGCGGACCAGGTGGTGGTGTCGGCCGGCGGCTGGAATGCCCACCTGCTTGGCGCGCCGTTTGACCGCGTGCTCACGGTGAAGCGGCAGGTGCTGCATTGGTACGAGCTCGACGATACCAGCGCGTATCGCGCCAACGCCCCAGTATTCATCTGGATGCATGGCGCGACGGATGTCGACTACCTCTACGGCTTCCCGCCCCTGCCCGGCGATCATCGCCTCAAGGTCGCGACCGAGCAGTACGAGACCAGCACGACGGCCGACACCATCGACCGCACCGTCGATCCCGCGGAATCGGCTGAAATGTACCGGAAGCACGTCAAGGGGCGGCTCGCCGGCGCCACACCGCGCGTCGCGCAGGCGGCCGCCTGCATCTACACGGTGACGCCCGATCGGGGCTTCATCATCGACCGCCATCCCGACCAGGACAGGATTTGCGTCGTCTCGGCGTGCTCGGGCCACGGCTTCAAGCACTCGGCAGGTATCGGCAATGTCGTGGCCGGGATGGTGACCGACGGTCGAAGCGCGATCGACCTCAGCCCATTCTCCATCTCTCGATTTTCGTGACGTTTGGCACGAGCCTTGTATCTTGAGAAAGCGCGCGCAGCGCGCATCGTGATTACAATCCTGGAGGCGTCATCCGATGAGAGACATTGTCCGTTCCATGATGACAGGTGCTGCGTTGCTCCTGATGCTCGGCAGTGCCCAAGCCGCCGATGGTGTCGATGCCATCAAGCAGCGCGGCACGTTGAATGTCGGCGTCAAGGCTGACTACAAGCCCTTCGGCTTCCGCGATCCCACGGGCAACGTGGTCGGCATCGAGCCGGATCTCGCCGCAGACATTGCCAAGCGCCTCGGAGTCAAACTCGAACTCGTTCCGGTCGCGGCCTCCAACAGAATCGAATTTCTTCAGCAGGGAAAGGTTGACCTGCTGATCGCGACCATGTCGGACAGGCCGGAACGCCGTCGCGTGGTTCAAGCCATCGAACCGTTGTACTACTCGGACTATGTGAACATCCTCCTCAACAAGAAGTCCGGCATCAAGGACTGGGCCGACCTCAAGGGAAAACCCGTCTGCGCCACGTCGGGGGCCTGGTACAACAAGGACGTCGCCAAATCCTACGGCCCCGAAATCGTTGCGTTCGACGGCTCGGAGAAGCCTCTGTTCGCCATGAAGCAGGGCAACTGCATCGGCTATGTCTACGATCAGACCTTCCTGCAAGGCAAGCTGCTCGAGGACGAGTGGAAGACGGATTATGACCTCCCGCTCAAAGGCGTTCTGCCATCGCCATGGATGATCGCCGTCGCGCTCGAAAACACCAGTCTTCAGAAGCTGCTCGAAGATACGACAAAGGACTGGATGAAGACCGGCTTCATCGTGGCGGCGGAAAAGAAGTGGGGCATTACGCCGACCGAATATTCTCTCTCCATGCACGAGCAATTCAAGGACAAATGAGCACGTGAGGCGGAGCGCCAGAACGGTCCTGCGCTCTGAACAGGTCGAACCAATGCACTGATACGAGGCATCGCCTCAAGACTTCGGTGTCGCGCAACATGCAGGCAATCGGCGACTGGTTTCAGCACCTCTACGAGACGACGGGGCTGAATTTCTCCGTGTTCTACGATGCGTACGATTGGGACCGCTATTTCGGTGGCCTCAAGATGACGCTGCTTCTGAGTGTCACGACCATCCTGCTGAGCCTGATCATCGGTGCGGTGGGCGCCTTGCTGCAGGGAAGTCCGTCGATGTTGTTGCGGCTGCCCGTCAATGCCTTCGTGGTGGTGTTCCGCAACACGCCCCCGCTGGTCCAGCTCTTCTTTTTCTATTTCGGCCTCGGCACCATGCTGCCGGCCGTCGAGGCGGCCGGCATGCGCGTGCCACTGCTGAGCAACGTGCAGTGGGCCATCATTTCGCTGTCGCTGTTCGCGGGCGCCTTCAACGTGGAAATCTTCCGCTCCGGCATCGAGGCGGTGCCGAGGACGACGCTGGAAGCCGCGGAGGCGCTCGGATATACGCGCCTCAAGGCTTACATCCACATCGTCCTTCCGCTGGCAATTCGCGTCTGCCTTCCCGCGCTGAACAACAACCTCGTCAACCTGCTCAAGACGACCACCCTCGCCTACGCGATCGCCGTTCCCGAAACGTTGTATGCGGTCAAGCAGATCTGGTCGGAATCGCAGAACGTTTTCGAGATGATGGTCGTGTTGCTCGCGACCTACGGCATCCTTGTCGGGGTCCTCGTCTGGCTGATGCATCGCTGGGAACGGGCGATGCGCATCCCCGGATATGCGCGATGAAGACCACCGGGTCCGGGCACAAGCTTGCCGTCCTTCTGCCGTATCGCCCCGCGCCGCCCCGGATGTCCGTTCGGATCAGCCCGCTGTCCGCTGCGATCCTGTGTTTCTGCGCCATGATGGCCGCATCCACCGCGTGGGCGCAGGCCGGACCCGCGATGTTGTCCCCGCTGCAAGTTATCGTGAAGTGGTCACCGCTGTTGCTGCGCGGGTTCGCCTTCAACATCCTGATCTCCCTGCTGGCGATGTTGCTGGGGACCATCGCCGGGCTTGGCCTGGGCCTGACCCTTTTGTCGGAGTCCCGGCTGCTCGCCGCTGTCAGTTGGCTCGTCACGCAATTCTTCCGCAACGCGCCCTGGCTGGTGCTGCTGTTCTTCGTGATGTTCCTGGTGCCTTTCCAGGTCACCCTGTTCAAGACGACCATCCCCTTGCCCGACTGGATCAAGGCGACGGTGGGCTTCGCCCTGCCCGTCATGGCGAATGTCGCCGAAGTCGTGCGCGGTGCCGTCCGCTCCATTCCGTCGACGCAGTGGGAAGCGGCGGAATCGCTGTCATTCACGCGGCGCCAGACCATGTGGCTGATCATGCTGCCACAATGCATCAAGCGCATGCTGCCGCCCTGGATGAACATCTATGCGATCGTCGCGATGTCGACGGTGCTCGCATCGATCGTGGGAGTTTCGGAAATGCTCACCCTGACGGCGCAGGTGCATGCCGCCGAAGGCGGCAGGCCGGAGCTGTTCGCGCCGCTCTACGGTTTCGCGCTGCTTTGTTTCTTTCTCTACTGTTATCCGATCAACCTCTGGACCGCCCGTCTCGAGCGCCGGTTCCGCGTACGCTGAGGAAACAGAGCATGGCCACGAGCTGGACTCCGGATCAGCCCATCGTCCAATGCGTCGATGTCAGAAAGTCGTTCGGAGCTCTCGAGGTTCTGAAGGGCATCAGCCTGTCGGTCAGGAAGGGCGAGGTGATCTGTATCATCGGCCCGTCCGGATCAGGGAAATCCACGCTGATCCGCTGCATCAATGCGCTCCAGCCGATCTCGTCCGGCAGCATTCAGATCGAAGGCATCGAGGTTTCCGATCCCAGGCTCGACAAGCTGGCGCTTCGCCGCAAGGTCGGGATGGTGTTTCAGCAATACAACCTTTTCCCGCACAAGACCGCGCTCCAGAACGTGATGATGGCGCCGATCCACGTTCTCGGTCAGAAACGCGCCGAGGTCGAAGCGCGTGCCCGGGCGCTGCTCGCCAAGGTGCGGCTCGCGGGGAAGGAGGACACCTATCCCGGCGAACTCTCCGGCGGACAGCAGCAGCGCGTGGCCATCGCCCGCTCGCTGGCGATGCGGCCGGACATCATGCTGTTCGACGAAGTGACCGCCGCCCTCGATCCGGAAACGGTCAAGGAGGTCCTGGTCACCATCCGGGAGCTTGCCGAGGATGGGATGACATGCCTCCTCGTCACCCATGAAATGAACTTCGCCCGTGAAGTCGCCGACCACGTCTACTTCACCGATCGCGGTGTGATCGTCGAGCACGGGCCGCCGGAAACATTGTTTACGGCGGCCAAGGACGAGCGAACGCAGCGGTTTCTGTCGCAGGTCCTCTGAATTCGCGGGCGCGCCGGCTTTCGGCCCCCGATCTGGCAGCTGGCGCCTACTTCCCCGCCGCCTTGCGCAGCGCTTCGTTGATGCGGTCCTGCCAGCCGGGGCCGCCCTCCTGGAAGAACTCCAGCACGTCCTGATCGATGCGCAGCGTGACCTGCTCCTTGATCCCCGGCGCCACGTTCGGCTTCGGCGGCGGCGCGGCGACCTTGGCGGTCACCTTCTTGAACGCCGCCTCTGCCTCCGTCCTCGCATCGCCAAGCGTGCGCGGCCGCCTCGGTGGTTGATCCGCCATGTCCTAGATTCCCTCAAACAGAGCCGTCGAAAGATACCGCTCGGAGAAGGACGGCACCACTGCCAGAACGGTTTTTCCCGCAGCTTCCGGCCGCTTGCCGATCTGGAGCGCCGCCGCGATCGCCGCGCCCGAGGAGATGCCGCCGGGAATGCCCTCGTGCCGCGCCAGCGCCCGTGACGTCTCGATCGCGGTCGTCGAGTTGATCTTCACGATCTCGTCGATCACGGAGCGATCGAGGATGTCAGGCACGAAGCCCGCGCCGATGCCCTGGATCTTGTGCGGCGTGTGCTGGCCGCCCGATAACACCGGGCTCTCCTCCGGCTCGACCGCAACAACACGTAGCGAAGCTTTACGCGGCTTCAGCACCTGGCCGACGCCGGTGATGGTGCCGCCGGTGCCGACGCCGGCGACGAAGTAATCGATGTTGCCGGCGGTGTCATTCCAGATCTCCTCCGCGGTGGTGCGACGGTGCACCTCGGGATTGGCGAGGTTCTTGAACTGCTGCGGCATGACCGAGTTCGGCGTCGTCTTCAGGAGCTCCTCGGCGGTCGCGATCGCGCCCTTCATGCCCTGTGCCGCCGGCGTCAGCACCAGCTCTGCGCCGAGAAAGGCCAGCATCTTGCGCCGCTCGATCGACATCGATTCCGGCATCACCAGCTTGAGCCGGTAGCCGCGCGAGGCCGCGACGAAGGCGAGCGCGATGCCGGTGTTGCCGGAGGTCGGCTCGATCAGCACGGTGTCAGGCTTGACGATGCCGGCCTTCTCCATCGCGATGATCATGGCCGCGCCGATGCGATCCTTCACGCTCGCGGCGGGATTGAAATATTCAAGTTTTGCCAAAATCGTCGCGTTCACGCTGTGCATGCCCGGCAGCCGCCGCAAGCGCACGATCGGCGTGTCGCCAAAAGCCTCGACGATCGAAGAGTAGATCCGGCCGCGGCCGGGCTGGTGCACTGCACCCGTGCTGGACGATGCGTCCATGATGAACTCCCTGTGGCGACAATTTGCGCTTCTGTAGCGTCTCTTGCGCACTTACGGACACCTTGAGACGACACGCAAGCGACAATGCGGTACATGTTAAATACGCTGCATCGCAAAATCGCGTGAGCTGTAATTATTAGAAAACCTACGCATTTGTGTTGCGACCTCGTCAACTGATTCTGCTTATGTTAGACTTAGGTCTCAAAGCAGAGAGGTCACCACGATGTCAGCAGTCGCTGAAGTGTTGTCGACCGTCGCATATCATCGCGATCCGCGTTGTAGCGAGTTGCCCACCTGTCCCGTCTGCGCCGACTCCATGGTCGCCGCCGAAGCATCCGCCTACGTCTCGGACCACGTGATCAGCTATCTCTGGACCTGCGACACTTGCGGCTACGGCTTCGTGACCAAGCACGCCGTCAAGCAGCGGTTGATGTGCAACTGATCTAGCGCGGGACGATGTCGCCCCTCGCCCAGTCCTCGCGCGTACGCCGGTAGAACTCCTCGAACCTTCCGTGTGCGATCGCGTCCCTGATGCCCTGCATCAGGAACTGGTAGTAAGCGATATTGATCTCTGACAGCAGCATCGCCCCCAGCGTCTCGCCCGCCTTGACGAGATGATGCAGGTAGGCGCGCGCGTAGTTGCGCGCCGACGGCCAGGAACTCTCTTCATCGAGCGGACGCGGGTCGTCGGCGTGGCGCGCGTTGCGCAAATTGACCTGGCCGAAGCGCGTGAAGGCAACGCCATGCCGGCCATTGCGCGTCGGCATCACGCAATCGAACATGTCGATGCCGCGCTTGACCGCTTCGAGGATGTCATCGGGCGTACCGACGCCCATCAGGTAGCGCGGCCGCTCTCTCGGCAGCGCCGGTGCGGTCTCGTCGATCATCGCGAGCATCACCGCCTGCGGCTCGCCGACGGCAAGGCCACCGATCGCATAGCCGTGGAAGCCGATCTCGACGAGGCCTTCGGCACTGGCGTGACGAAGCTGCGGCACGTCGCCGCCCTGCACGATGCCGAACAGCATGTAACCGTCGGGCGCACTCTCGAATGCGCGCTTGCTTCGCTCGGCCCAGCGCAGCGACAGCCGCATCGCCCGTTCGATGTCGTCGCGCTCGGCCGGCAGCCGCACGCACTCGTCCATCTGCATGGCGATGTCGGAGCCGAGGAAGCGCTGCACCTCGATCGAACGCTCCGGCGACAGCTCGACCTTGGCACCGTCGATATGCGAGCGGAACGTGACGGCGTGCTCTGTGACCTTGCGCAGATCCGACAGCGACATCACCTGGAAGCCGCCGGAATCCGTCAGCATCGGGCCATTCCAGCCAGTGAATTTCTGGAGGCCGCCAAGCGCGGCGATCCGCTCGGAGCCCGGACGCAGCATCAGATGATAGGTATTACCGAGCACGATGTCGGCGCCGGCCTCGCGCACCTCGCGCCAGTGCATGCCCTTCATGGCCCCGGCGGTTCCGACCGGCATGAAGGCCGGCGTCCGCACCACGCCATGGGGTGTGGTCAGGCGCCCGGTGCGCGCGGCTCCATCGGTGGCGAGCAATTCAAAGTGATTGGGAAGATCGTTGTCGGGATTCATGGCGGTGCTTATTGCGTGTCGGACGTGGCCGATCAACCCGCCCGGACCATGCCGTGGACGGCTTTTGCCTCAGACTGGGACATAATTGGGCACGGTTGCCGATGCCCGCCACTCTTGTTAAACAAAACGATACAGTGTAGTTTTACTTTCGGGGCTGGACGAGATGCCGCGGCGAATTCGCCGGCGGCCGTAGATGCGTGATCGCCAGCCACCGACAATGCCCCTTCCTGCGTATTCGACTGACGTTTCCGGCCCCTCACGAGGCTGGATCAGGCAGACAGGCGCCCACCTGACTGGAGTCCTGGTCCTGACGTGCACTCTGGCGCTCGGCGCCTGCACCTCCCTGCCCCGCACGCCCTATACGGCCGCTGAAGCCAGCACATCGCGCGTGCTCGATATTGACGGCCTCCGGCGCTACGCCGACGAGCCCGTCACGAAATTCAGCTTCGACAAAGACACCAGTACCGCGACGAAATCCTATCTGGCGCTATCCGGCGGCGGCGCTGACGGTGCCTATGGCGTCGGCGTGCTGAGCGGTTGGACCGCTGCCAGAACCCGCCCCACCTTCTTGGTCGTCTCGGGCGTGAGCACCGGCGGCCTGATCGCGCCCTTTGCGTTCCTCGGCTCGCAGTATGACGACACGCTGAAGGAGGTCTACACCAGCGGCATCGCCGAGAGCCTCTTGAACGATCCCAGCATCATGCGCGTGCTGTTCGGATCCGGCCTGTTCGGCAACACGCGGCTGCGCGAACTCGTCGCCCGCTATGTCGGGCCGGAGATCATGACCCAGGTCGCGCGAGAGAACGCCAAGGGCCGAAAGCTCCTGGTGGTGACGACCGATCTCGACACCCAGCGCACCGCGATCTGGGACATGGGCAAGATCGCCGCGGTCGGGACACCGGAGGCGCTGAAGCTGTTTCGCGACGTGATGGCGGCCTCCGCCAGCATTCCCCTGGTATTTCCTCCGATCATGATCGATGCCGAGGGCCAGGGCCGCAGGTTTCAGGAGATGCATGTCGACGGCGGCGTGACGGCGCCGGTGCTGACGCTGCCGGAAGCCCTGCTCTTCCAGGGTAGCCGCCTGCCGGGCACCGCGAAGATGGACATCTACATCCTCGTCAACAAGAAGATCGAACGCAATTTCAAGCTCGTCTCCAACAGCACAATCGACGTTGCCTCGCGCAGCCTGTCGGCGATCACCCAGTCGCAGACGCGCTCGATCATCTTCTCGACCTATGATTTCGCCAAGCGCAACCGCCTCGGCTTCCATCTCTCCTACATCGCGCGCGATTATCCCGCGCCGCCTTCGGAAGAGTTCGACACCGCCTATATGCGGGCGCTGTATCAGTACGGGTACGAGAAGGCGGCGGCCGGCCAGGCCTGGACGTCCGCGCTTCCTTGAGACCCTCGTGACGGAACGAGGTCGTACCGGGACCGTTGACGATACGGCCAATTCGGCCAGATTCGCGATGACGCCCCGGTTGCTGCGCGTTATAGAGCAATGACAACCGTCAGAAACGCGCAGGAATCGTTGGGCATGGGATTGACTGCGACCAGGACAAGACCGGCAGCGGCGCGGCGCGAGGTGCCAAAATCGCGCGGCGGCCGGCCGACGAAAACCGCCGCGATCGAGCGCGATCAGCGGCTGATCGAGGTTGCCACCCGCCTGTTCCTGGATCGCGGCTTCGACGCGACCTCGCTCGACGCGGTCGCAGAAGCGGCGCGGGTCAGCAAACCCACCGTCTATTCCCGTTACGGGGACAAGCGCGGCCTGTTTGCCGCCGTGCTGAGGCGCGAAATCGCGCGCTGGCTTGCGCCGCTATCGGCAGCCGCCGAGACCCAGCTCTCCAGCGCCTCGGACATTTCGGTCGAGCAGCGGCTGGTCGAGATCGGGCGCGAGATGCTGACCTTCACCTGCGGGCCCGATGCCGTCGCATTCAGCCGCATGATGACGTCGCAGGCCATCAACTTCCCCGACATCGCCAAGCTCGGCAAGGAGGAAGGCTGGCTGAAGGCCGTCGCCACCACGGCCCGCTTCTTCGACCATCTGGTGGCGCAGGACGCGCTCGATGTCGACGACACCACGATCGCGGCAGAGGTGTTCCTCGACGTCGTCGTCGGTCACACCCACCGTTTGGCGACGTTCGGAACGGCGCTCGAGCTGAAGGCCGCCGAGAAACGCATGCGCGCGGCAATCAAGCTGTTCCTGGCCGGTGCACTGGGGCCTGCCGATCGCGTCCAGGACGCCCCCAAGGGCACGCCGCGGCGACGCTCATCCCGCTGACAATTCCGTGAGATCGCGATCTATCCCCCAGGGGAGCACGCCCCTCTCATTGACCAAAATAAAACGATACGGTATGGTTTAGTTATAAGGCGATGCGGACCGCTTTTTTCACCAGCCCCAAAAGAGGTCCGTATCGCTTCGATCGCCGCGGCGGGTACAGCCCGCCACGGCGCTCCGCGGCCGACCGAGGCCCAAGGTCGGCCGCGAATTCTTTACGATCATCCGGCATACTCGCCGGCCAAGGGTTCGAGCATGAAGGCAGCACGACAACACCCCTGGACGTTTTTTGCGGTCGCCCTGTCGGCGTTGCTGATCGGAGCGCCGGCGCAGGCGGTCGTCGCGGCCGGTGGCACGCCCACCGCCCTTCATGGCGAGACAGATGGTAACGCCGAGACCGAACGCCAAGCCGTCAGCCGCGAGATCGAGCGCTTTCGCAGCTCGCCGATCTCGATCAGCCAGGCCATGGCGATTGCCGAAGCCCGTCATGCCGGCGCCACGACCGCGGATGTGAGTTTCGACGGAGCCTCTGGCGTGCCGGTCTACCGGGTGAAGACCCTGCACAACGACCGCATCTGGCGCCACACCATCAACGCCGCGACCGGCGAGCTCATCGGCGGGGAAGCCGCCCTTCCCCTCGCCGAGCTCGATCTCGACGACCGCAGCAACCTCGCAGCGCTCGGTGCAATCAGGCACCGCCTTGCGGATGCCGTGCATGTCGCCGAACGTGCGGCCTCGGGCAAGGCGATCAGCGGCGGACTGGTGCGCGAACGCGGCCGGCTGAATTTCGCGATCGTCGTCATCAGCGGCGGCAACCTCAAGGAGGTCATCCTCAAGCCGCCGGGCGCCCGGGCGAAATAATGGAGGCTTGGCCGGCGGTCACAATCTCGCCTAAAAGCCATTGACGGGCGCAGGACTCTCCCGCATAAGTCGCCACCATGTTCACGACCACCAAACGCACGACCAAAACCACCACGGCCTCAGGGGCCCGGGGAGGCGTGCGCTTGTAGTCGTCGACTAGAACGCAATCCACTCTACCGAAGCCCCGCCCATGATGGTCCGGGGCTTTTTTGTTGTCTAAAACTCAATGGAGGACAAAGTGAGTAACGATCCCGTCGTCGCGATTGTCGGCGTCACCGGTGCGGTGGGCGCCGAATTCATCGCCACCATGGACAAGCGCGGCTTTCGCGTCGGCAAGCTCAAGGCATTGGCGAGCGCCCGCTCGGCCGGCAAGACGGTATCGTTCCGCGGCAAGGATGTCGTTATCGAGGAGCTGACCGAGCGCGCCTTCGAGGGCGTCGACATCGCCCTGTTCTCCGCCGGCGGCAGCATCTCGAAGAAGTATGCGCCGATCGCGGTCAAGGCCGGCGCGGTCGTGGTCGACAACTCCTCCGCCTTCCGCATGGATCCGAACGTGCCGCTGGTGATCCCCGAGATCAACGCCAACCGCATCCGCGACCACAAGGGCATCATCGCCAACCCGAACTGCGCCGCGATCACAGCGCTGGTGCCGCTCTGGCCGATCCACCAGAAGAACCGCATCAAGCGCGTGATCATCTCGACCTACCAGGCGGCCTCCGGCGCCGGTGCTGCCGCGATGGACGAGCTCGTCGAGTCCACCCGGGCCAATCTCAACGGGCAGGTCTATACGCCCAAGGTGATGCCGCACCCCTACGCCTTCAACCTGTTCAACCACAACACCGCCGTCGATCCCGAGACCGGCTACAACGACGAGGAGACCAAGGTCATCAAGGAGACCCGCAAGATCTTCGAGGACGAGAAGATCGCGATCGGCGTCACCTGCGTCCGCGTGCCGGTGCTGCGCGCCCATTGCGAGGCCATCACCTTCGAATGCGAGAAGCCGATCAGCGAGGACCAGGTCCGCGCCATCATGGCGCAGGCCCCCGGCGTGAAGATCGTCGACGACCGCGTGAAGAACTACTTCCCGATGCCGATCGATGCCTCGGGCCAGGACGACGTCCTGGTCGGCCGCATCCGCAAGGATCTCAGCGACCCCAGTGGGCATTCGATCTCGATGTTCGTGGCGGCGGACCAGCTCTTGAAGGGTGCAGCGCTGAATGCGGTGCAGATCGCGGAGCTGCTGCCGCAGCGCGTGATGGCGTAACGGAAGGTGCGTAGGGTGGGCAAATGCGCGCAAGCGCCGTGCCCACCACTCCTACCGCGCATTCAAACAAGATGGTGGGCACGCTTCGCTTGCCCACCCTACAGCGCCGATGTCAGTCGCGGGCCCGAAACAGCAAACACGCATCCCCGTACGAATAGAACCGGTAGCCCCTCGCGATCGCGTGCGCATATGCCTGCTGCATCGTCTCCAGCCCCGAGAATGCCGACACCAGCATGAACAGGGTCGACTTCGGCAGGTGGAAGTTCGTCATCAGCACGTCGACGGCACGGAAGCGGTAGCCGGGGGTGATGAAGATCGACGTCTCGGCCGCGAAGGGCTGGATGGTGCCGTCCTCGTTGGCTGCGCTTTCCAGCAGCCGCAATGACGTGGTGCCGACAGCGATGATGCGGCCGCCATTCTTGCGCGCGGTGTTGAGCCGCTCGGCCGTCTCGACCGAGATCGTGCCCCACTCGGCATGCATCTTGTGGCCTTCGGTGTCGTCCACCTTCACCGGCAGGAAGGTCCCTGCCCCGACATGCAGCGTGACGCGGTTGACGCCGACACCGCGCTCGCGCAGCGCCTGCTCCAGCGCCGGGGTGAAATGCAGGCCCGCGGTCGGCGCGGCGACCGCGCCTTCGTTCGCCGCGAACATGGTCTGGTAATCGGCGAGGTCCTGATCGTCGGGCGTGCGCTTGGACGCGATATAGGGCGGCAGCGGCGGGCTGCCGACATCAGCGATCGCCTGGTCGAGCGCGGGCCCATGGAACGAGAACGACAACGTCACCTCGCCCTCCGCACCTTTGGCCTCGACCTCGGCGTCGAGATGGCCGAGCAGGCAGACCTTGCCCTCATTGCCGAAGCGGATGCGGTCGCCGGCTGTGAGCTTCTTCGCCGGCTTCACCAGCGCCTGCCAGCGCGAGCCGTCGAGGCGCTTGATCAGCGTCGCCTCGATCTTCGGCTCGGTCTCGCGGCCGATGCGGCGGCCTTTGAGCTGCGCCGCGATCACCTTGGTGTCGTTGACGACGAGCTGGTCGCCCGGCTTCAGCCATTGAGCGAGGTCGGCGACGATCTGGTCGCGCAATGCGCCGCCTTCCACGACCAGCATCTTCGCGGAGTCGCGCGGGTGCGCCGGGCGCAACGCGATGCGCTCGGGCGGCAGGTCGAAATCGAAGAGGTCGGTGCGCATTCCTAGAACTTGTCATCGCCCGCGCAGGCGGGCGATCCAGTACTCGCCATCGTAGTCGTAACCACCGCCGGTGGTTACTGGATGCCCGCCTGCGCGGGGCATGACACCGGCAAAGCCGCCTATTCCTTGTCCGCGGCCATCCGCGCCTTGACGATCTTGTCGGGGTTCTGCACCGGCTCGCCGCGCTTGATCTTGTCGACGTTCTCCATGCCCTCGGTGACCTTGCCCCACACCGTGTACTGGTTGTCGAGGAAGCGGGCATCGTCGAAGCAGATGAAGAACTGGCTGTCGCCGGAATCGGGGCTGGCGGCGCGGGCCATCGAGGTGGTGCCGCGCACATGCGGTTCCTTGTTGAACTCGGCCTTAAGCTTCTTGCCGGAGCCGCCGGTGCCGGTGCCCTGCGGGCAGCCGGTCTGCGCCATGAAGCCATCGATCACGCGGTGGAACACGATGCCGTCGTAGAAGCCCTCGCGGACCAGTTCCTTGATGCGCGCGACGTGGCCGGGCGCGAGATCGGGCCGCATCTCGATGGTGACGGGGCCCTGCGTGGTCTCGAGGATCAGGGTGTTTTCGGTGACGCTCATGCTCGTCTCTCTTGCGTTGGGGGTGAAGTCTTGTCCGGTGAGGTCTTGCGGTTGCGGAACTGGATCGCGAATGGACGTCCCGCGGCGGCGCCAGCCATTGCTTCGGTAAATGGCATCGGCGTGCAGCGTTGCAGCGCCTCCATCACCGCGACCCGGTATTGCAGCCGGTCATTGTCGGAGGCCTCCGCGGATTCATAGGTAATCCTCGGATGGCCCAGAATGTTTCCGGCCCGGTTAAAGCTCACGACGACGGTGATGTCGATAGGGCGAGCCTTGTTGGGCGGCGGCGGCTTCCAGCAGGTCCGCAAGTGCTGGAAGATGTCCTGGATAGTGTTGACCTCTGCGTCCCCGGCGGCCGCGCCGGAAACGCCGAGCAGCAGCAGCGCGGCAGCCAGCAAAAGCCTATTGCCACAGCGCGCCATGGTCCCATCCTATTTGATGTCGGAGGCGACCTGGACCTTCACCATCTTGTCGGGATCGGTGACGGCACCGCCGGCCGAACCGGGCGGTGCCTTCTTCAGCTTGTCGACGACGTCCATGCCCTGCACGACCTCGCCGATCACCGTGTACTGGTTATCGAGGCTGCCGCCGTCAGCGAACATGATGAAGAACTGCGAGTTGGCGCTATCGACGCTGTCGCCGCGCCGCGCCATCCCGACGATACCGCGGGCGAAATGAACCTTGGAGAATTCCTGCTTCAGGTTCGGATATTTCGAGCCACCGGTGCCGTTGAATTTCTCGCCGTCGCCGGTCTGCGCCATGAAGCCGTCCATGACGCGATGGAAGGGCACGTTGTTGTAATAGCCCTCGCGTGCGAGCTGCTTGATGCGCTCGGCATGCTGGGGCGCAATGTCGTTCCGCAGCTTGATGACGATGCGGCCCTTGGTGGTGTCGATGACGATGGCGTTGGCCTTGTCGAGGTTGGCCGGCAATTGCTGCGCCACCGCCGGCACCGCGAACAGAAGCGCGGCAAGAACTGCGAGAATTCGGATCATGACAACTCCGGATCAGAAATGAAGAGAGAGGAAACGCGCCGTTATCCGGCGAATTTTGTCTTGAGCTGGGCCGCGACGAGCGGCGGCACGAAGGTCGAGATATCTCCACCCATAGCCGCGATTTGACGCACCAACGTGCCGGTAATTGGGCGGACGGCCGGAGAGGCCGGCAGGAACACGGTTTGGACGTCGGGCGCCATGGCGCCGTTCATCCCGGCGAGCTGCATCTCGTAGTCGAGGTCGGTGCCGTCGCGCAGACCCCGAATCATGATGGTCGCGCCGTGCCTGCGTGCCGCAGTGACCGCAAGATCGTCGTAGGTCACTGCCTCGAGCGTGCAGCCGCTTGCGGCCGCAACCGGCCCGCAGACGTCATGGAGCATCTTGAGCCGCTCCTCGGTCGAGAACAGCGGCTTCTTGCCGGGATGGACCCCGATCGCGACCACCAGCCGATCGCACAGGGGGACACTGTTCCGGACCACGTCCAGATGGCCGTTGGTGATGGGATCGAAGGAACCCGGGTAGAAGGCGATACGCGGCATGGCCCCGTCCTACCGCGCCCGGCGCGGCCCGGCAAGCCAGACAGGTTCCCTGCCGGTTTTTCGGCGGCGCCGCGTCGGAATTCCCTGAATTGTTTCGTCCTGAGGGCGGCCACGAAACAAAACGGAGCGCGAACGAAACCATTTCGGGCGCCCGCGAAGACGTCCGGAAACTGGCCATGGTTACTAATCCGCCCAACGAATGACGGGCCGCACAACTGGGCGTAGCGGCCGCATCACAGGGGACAGTCAATGATCAAGACCATCTCGGCCGTCGCTATTGCCGCGTTTGTTGCCGCCGCTCTCACTGTCCTTCCCGGTTTCGCTCCGTCCGTCGAAGCAAGCGTCCCGCAGCCGCTCGCCAAGAGCGACCGCCTCGATATCCGCACCGTCGGCAGGGACTGCTCGCAGCAGGCCTGGCCGAACTTCGAGGCGTCTTGCCTGCGCCAGGCCGGCACCAAGGCCAATATCCGCGAGGCGCGCCTCGTGACCGCCGACCGGACCCCGTAGTCGAGCCTGTCAGCTTCTCGTCAGAAAACCTTACTGATATAAATTTCATGGATATTTGCGACGTCCCGTCGCAGACTGTCTGATGCTCGCGCCCGTCGGAATGGCCCGCCGGGCGCGATCCCATCGGGGGGGGGGGTCGACATTGTCCAGTACGCCCGCAGTCGTCTCCGGCCATCACCCTGATCCTCTGCCGATTGCCATGACCATGGGCGCCCTCGGGGTGGTCTATGGCGATATCGGCACCAGCCCGCTCTACGCCTTGAAAGAGGCCGCCAAGGCAGCTGCCCATGGCGGCACTCTGAGCCACGACGCCGTCCTGGGCGTTGCCTCGCTGATCCTCTGGGCGCTGCTGCTCATCATCTCGCTGAAATACGCACTGCTGATCCTGCGCGCGGACAATCGCGGCGAAGGTGGTATCGTCGCGCTGCTGGCGCTGCTCCATGCGCGTCACGCCCAACCCGGCACCTGGCGAGCGCATCTGCTGGTGGTCGGCTTGGTCGGCGCCGCCTTGCTCTACGGCGACGGCGCGATCACCCCGGCGATCTCGGTGCTCTCAGCCATCGAAGGCCTCAAGGTCGACGCGCCCTCGCTCGCACCGGTCGTCGTGCCCATCACCGTCGCCATCCTGATCGGCCTGTTCATGATGCAGAAGCAGGGCACGGGCTTCATCGGCCGCATCTTCGGGCCGGTGATGATGGCCTGGTTCATCGTGCTCGCCGCGCTCGGCATCCATGGCATCGCCAAGGCGCCCGCGGTGCTTGCGGCGCTGAGCCCGCTCTATGCCTTCAACTTCCTGATCCACCAGGACTTCCACGTCTCTTTCGGAATCCTCGGCGCAGCCTTCCTCGCGGTGACCGGCGGCGAGGCCATGTATGCCGACATGGGGCATTTCGGGCGCTTTCCGATCCGGCTGGCCTGGTTCGCGGTCTGCCTGCCCGCGCTGGTGCTGAACTACTTCGGCCAGGCCGCGCTCCTGATCACCGATCCCGGCATGATCGAGAATCCCTTCTTTCAGCTCTGCCCAGACGCCCTGCACTATCCGCTGGTCGCCTTCTCGGCGCTCGCGACCGTGATCGCCTCGCAGGCGATCATCTCCGGCGTGTTCTCGCTGACCCAGCAATCGATCCAGCTCGGCTTCCTGCCGCGCATGCAGATCCGCCACACCACGAGCCATGCAATGGGCCAGATCTACGTGCCGCTGGTGAACTGGCTGCTGGCGGCAGCAACGCTTGGCGCGGTCCTGAGCTTCGGCACCTCGGAAGCGCTTGCCGGCGCCTACGGCATCGCGGTGTCGCTGCTGATGGCGATCACCACCCTGCTTGCCGCGCTGGTCGCGATCCAGTGGGGCTATTCGCCGTGGCTCGTGGTTGCCGTCAACGGCTTCTTCTTCGTGATCGACGTGATCTTCTTCTCGGCCAATTCAATCAAGCTGTTCGAAGGCGGCTGGTTTCCGCTGCTGCTGGCAGCCCTTGTCGCCTTCATGATGCTGACCTGGCGCGCCGGCGTGAAGCTCGTCGAGGCCGCCCGCGGCAAGCTGCGACAGCCCGAGGAAGACCTGATCGAAACCGCGGTCAACAAATGCAGAGCAAGGCTGCCCGGGACCGCGGTGTTCCTGGCATCTGCGCCGAAAGGCGTGCCGCTCGCGCTGACGCAGTTCGTCAAGCACAACCACGTCCTGCATGAGCGAGTTGTCCTCGTCACCGTCGTGATCGAGGAATCCCCGCACATCACCGACGAAGACCGCGCCGAGGTAATCGAGATCATCCACGGCATCACCCGCGTGATCCTGCATTACGGCTTCATGCAGAACCCGACGATCTATGACGGGCTGACGCTGGCCTGCCGCCAAGGCAAACTGCCCGGCATCGACCTCTCCGACATCACCTACTATGTCGGCCGCGAGACCATCATCCCGCGCGAGGACGTCCCCGGCATGTGGGTCTGGCGCGAAAGCGTGTTCGCCTTCCTTCAACGCAACGCCGAACGCTCCGCCGCGTTCTTCGGCGTGCCGACCAGGCAGGTGGTGGAGTTCGGCACGGAGCTGGAGATTTAGCGAAGTTCGTGGCCCGGATGCGACGCGAGCGTGGTTCAATGCGCGCGCAACACTTTCGGCGTCGTCCCCGCGGATGCGCCGCCCCATAACCACAGGGAGGGTTGGCGAAGACCGAGGTCACAAACCTTGCGCTACAGCATTTCCCTGTGGCTGTGGGTCCCGGATCTGCGCTTCGCTTGTCCGGGACGACAGTGGCGAGCAGGCGCGAGCGTTACGGGGCTACACGTCACTCCCCGCTCGACGCCCCGTTCTCGCCATTCCCGCTCTCGGCCTCTTCCGTGATGTGCTCGACCGAGACAACGTGCTCGTCCTCGGCGGTATCGAACACGATCACGCCCTGGGTCGAGCGGCCGGCGACGCGGATGCCCTCGACCGGGCAGCGGATCAGCTGGCCCTTGTCCGTGACCAGCATGATCTGGTCGGCGTCCTCCACCGGGAATGAGGCCACCAGATTGCCGTTGCGGTTGTTGACGCTCATGGCGACGATGCCTTTGCCGCCGCGGCCCGTGGTGCGGTACTCGTAGGACGAGGTCCGCTTGCCGTAGCCGTTGACGGAGACAGTGAGCACGACCTGCTCGGCCGCCGACATCTCGACATAGCGCTCCTGCGGGAGCTGGAAGCTGCCGGAGGTCTCCTCGGCCTCGGCATCCGCCGGAGCCTCGTCGGCCACGGCTTCGCCGGCCACCGCACGGCGCATCTTCAAATAGGCCGAACGTTCGTCCGAGGTGGTCTCCATGTGGCGCAAGATCGCCAGCGAGATCACCTTGTCGCCTTCGGCAAGCGCAATGCCGCGCACACCCATCGAAGTGCGGCCGGTGAACACGCGCACGTCGGGGACGGGGAAGCGGATGCACTGGCCGCCGGCGCCGGTCAGCAGCACGTCGTCGCGCTCGGTGCAGATCTGCACGTCCACGATCGCTTCATTCTCATCGAGCTTCATGGCGATGATGCCGGAGCGGCGGACGTCGACGAAGTCGGACAGCTTGTTGCGCCGGACATTGCCGCCGGTGGTCGCGAACATCACGTCGAGGTTGCCCCAGGTGGACTCATCCTCGGGCAGCGGCATGATGGTGGTGATGCGCTCGCCCTGCTCCAGCGGCAGGATGTTGATCAGCGCCTTGCCGCGCGCGTTCGGCGCAGCCATCGGCAGGCGCCAGACCTTCTCCTTGTAGACCTGGCCGCGCGACGAGAAGAACAGCACCGGCGTGTGCGTGGAGGCCACGAACAGACGCGACACAAAATCCTCGTCGCGGGTCTGCATGCCGGCGCGGCCCTTGCCGCCGCGGCGCTGCGCCCGGTAGGCCGACAGCGGCACGCGCTTGACGTAACCGGCGTGGGAGACGGTGACGACCATGTCCTCGCGCTGGATCAGGTCCTCGTCCTCGACCTCGCCTTCCTGCTCGATGATCACGGTGCGGCGCGGGGTCGCGAACTCGGCCTTCACTTCGGCGAGCTCGGTCTTGATGATGCCCAGCACACGGGCGCGCGAGCGCAGGATGTCGAGATAGTCGGCGATCTCGCCGGCGAGCTTGTCGAGTTCGTCGCGGATTTCATCACGGCCGAGTGCGGTGAGGCGTTGAAGGCGCAGGTCGAGAATGGCCCTCGCCTGCTCCATCGACAGCCGGATCGTGCCGTCCTCGCTGATGCGGTGGCGCGGATCGTCGATCAGCGTCAGCATGTCCTCGACGTCCCGGGCCGGCCAGTCGCGCGACATCAGCGTGTCGCGCGCAGTGGTCGGGTCGGGCGAGGTCCGGATGACGCGGATCATCTCGTCGATATTGGCAACCGCAATCGCGAGACCAACCAGGATATGGGCGCGATCGCGCGCCTTAGCGAGCAGGTACTTGGTGCGCCGCGTGACGACCCGTTCACGGAAGTCGACGAAGATCGCCAGCAGGTCCTTCAGATGCATGATCCGCGGACGGCCGCTGTCGAGCGCCACCATGTTGACGCCGAAGCTCGTCTGCAGCGGCGTGAACCGGTACAGCTGGTTCAGCACCACATCAGGTACGGCGTCGCGCTTCAATTCGATGACGACGCGGTAGCCTTCGCGGTCGGATTCATCGCGCAAATCGCCGATGCCTTCGATCTTCTTTTCCTTCACCAGCTCGGCGATGCGTTCGACCATCGTCGCCTTGTTCACCTGGTAGGGAATCTCGGTGATGATGAGCGCCTCGCGCTCCTTGCGGATGGTCTCGATCGCGACCTTGCCGCGCATGACGATCGAGCCGCGGCCGAGGTGATAGGCGGAGCGGATCCCCTGCCGCCCGAGAATGACGCCGCCGGTCGGGAAATCCGGTCCCGGCACGATGTTGATGAGCTCGTCGATGGTGAGCGCGGGATTATCGATCAACGCGACGCAGGCGTCGATGACCTCGCCGAGATTATGCGGCGGGATGTTGGTCGCCATGCCGACCGCGATGCCGCCGGCACCGTTGACCAGAAGGTTCGGGAACTTGGCCGGCAGGACCGACGGCTCGGTCTCGTTGTTGTCGTAGTTCGGCTGGAAATCGACGGTGTCCTTGTCGATGTCTGCCAGCAGAGCCAGCGCCGCCTTCGTCAGCCGCGCTTCGGTGTAACGATAGGCGGCCGGGGGATCGCCATCGACCGAGCCGAAATTGCCCTGACCGTCGATCAGCGGCACGCGCATCGAGAAGTCCTGCGCCATGCGGACCATGGCGTCGTAAATCGACTGGTCGCCGTGCGGGTGATACTTACCGATGACGTCGCCGACCACGCGGGCGGACTTGACGTACTTCTTGTCGGGCGTGTGCCCCTGCTCGTTCATCGAGTACAGGATGCGGCGATGCACCGGCTTCAGACCGTCGCGCGCATCAGGCAGCGCACGCGCCACGATCACGCTCATGGCGTAGTCGAGATACGACTTCTTCATCTCCTCGAAGATGGAGACGGGGCGAATATCCGAGGGTTGCGCCGGCTGGTCGCCGGGCTTGTTGTCGTCGTCAGCCAAGGGGAAATCCGGTGAGGTTTTATCTGGGAATCATATAGCGCATCGGGGCCCTGATAACCACCCTTGCAGGCTCTCGGGAAGCGCTTTTTCCCTTCGTTCTTTCATGTACTTACCGGGTTGGCCGGAGGCTGTTCCCGCGCTCCGTTCCGGGCACCGGCGGGACCTCGATTTCGGCGATCGCTACAGCCCGAAAACCACGGCATGCATGATCCGTCCAGGCATGAGGGTGAACAGCCCGGCAATGACGAGCGCGCCGACGAACGTCATGATCATGATGCGCCGGTGATCGGCGACCCGATGGGTGTGCGCCCGCCACACCGCGAGCGGTAGCATCACCAGCGTGAAGATCGAAAGGAGATGGATCGGGCTGAACGGCCCGACCAGGCGGATCTGGTGGATCCAAAACGACGATGCCGCAACCACCGCCATGAGCCCCACCCAGATCCAGCCGATCGTCCGGTGCGGAAGCGTGCCCTTGGGGGCGGCAAACTGAACGAGGCCGAGCACGAAGGCGGCCATGGCGGCAAAGGCGTGCAGCGGGATCGCTGGAGTGGCCTCAAGCAGCGGCGCAACGCTCATGCAGGACTTTCTCCGATCGACGGCCAACCCATGTGAATAGGATTAACATTAAGTTAATACCATTCACATCACGCCTCGTCAAAGGCTTGAGGCAGCACATGAGGCAAGCTCGGAAAACCCGAGCTTTGCCCGTCAATTGGTAAGGAATCCTGTCGCTATACGCGAGCGAGGCGACATCGGCGGAGAAGCGCCCCGCCTGCATCAGAACGGAATATCGTCGTCCATGTCGCTGTTGCGGCCACCGCCGCCAGCGGCAACGGCGCGGCGCGGTGCGCTGCTGACGGGACCGGAGGAGCCAAAATCGCCGCCCGGCTCGTCGCCGAAGCTGCCGCCTCCGCCGCCGCCGCGGCCGTCAAGCATCGTCAGCGTCGAGTTGAAGCCCTGGAGCACGACCTCGGTGGAGTACTTCTCGGCGCCGCTCTGGTCGGTCCATTTGCGGGTCTGAAGCGCGCCCTCGATGTAAACCTTCGCGCCCTTCTTCAGGTACTGCTCGGCGACCTTGCAGAGCCCTTCATTGAAGATCACGACGCGGTGCCACTCGGTCTTCTCCTTGCGCTCGCCGCTGTTCTTGTCGCGCCACGTCTCCGAGGTGGCGATGCTCAAATTCGCGATCGGCCGCCCGTCCTGGGTGCGGCGGATTTCGGGATCCTTGCCGAGATTTCCAACCAGAATGACCTTGTTGACGCTTCCCGCCATCGCCGCTCTCCACTCCAAATGCCGCTGAATTTCAAAAGGCCCGGGACGCGCCCGCGTACTCTGCAACCTGTTGACGCGACCCTATACGCTTGCGCGGACGGATCGGCCCGTCACCCCTCCACTTATCCCCACATATAGCACCCGCGGCCGGTTCGTTCCAGATTTGTTCCTCTGTTATCTCTCACGTTGTTGCGTGGGCACGACGACACCGCGCTGCACAAAGACGGCCTGCGCCAAATGGAACTTTCCCCAATTCCTGGAGGACGACGAAAACAGCCTAACATTCATCAAGTTAGGAGCAGTCCAGATGCCGCCTGACTGTTGCATTCCGGAGACGGACTCCGCCTCCCGCCTAAGCTACGCTTGCTGCGGAACTGGATTCTTATGGGCGTCGCGCCTGATCGGCCGCTTCGGGGACTTCGAAAAGCGGATCGAAACTGGGGAGACTGCAATGAATAAGATTTTGATTGGTACTATTGGTGTAATTGCGTTGGGGCTGTCGGCTCCCGCAAGCGCGGCAGATCTCGCTGCGCGTCCCTACACCAAGGCCCCGGCACCGATGATCGCGACCATCTACGACTGGAGCGGCTTCTACATCGGCATCAACGGCGGCGGCGGCACCAGCCACAAGTGCTGGGACGGCGATGCCGGCGGTGGCATTTTCCTTGGCGAAGGCTGCCACAATGCGACCGGCGGCACGGTCGGTGGCCAGGTCGGCTACCGCTGGCAGTCAGCCAACTGGGTGTTCGGCTTCGAAGGCCAGGGTAACTGGGCCGATTTCTCGGGCGATAACATCAGTGCGATCACCGGCCTGCGCGATCGTTCGGAGATCAACGCCTTCGGCCTGATTACTGGTCAGGTCGGCTACGCCTGGAACAACGTACTGCTCTACGTGAAAGGCGGCGCCGCCGTCGTCAGCGATCGCTACCGCAGCTACGATGTCGCCAGCGGCCTCGAAGTCGACCGGGCCAACGAGACCCGCTGGGGCGGCACCGTGGGTGCGGGCGTCGAGTTCGGATTCGCGCCGAACTGGACCGTGGGATTCGAGTACGACCACATCTTCCTCGGCGACCGCACGATCGGCTTCACCGGATCCGGCAATTTCGGGATCGCCCCGTTCGGCGTCGCCACACGCTCTGATCGCATCAGCCAGGACGTCGATATCGGCCTCGTCCGCGTGAATTATCGCTGGGGCGGCCCCATGATCTCAAGATACTGACATCCATCTGATATCGCGTTGAAATCAAAGGCCGGCCTCGCGCCGGCCTTTGTGCTTTTTGCGTGAGAAACGGGGTTAATAAGTCAGTTCTCGTTACGTTTTGTCGCTGTTGTGGCTTTTTGGAGACACAACTTGCGGCTTTGCTGGTGTAAGCACGTCATTAATTGGACCGCGGCGTCCGATGCCCTTCCCGATCGCGGAAGGCGACAACAGAAACTGGGACTGGGATTAGGTTTTTAAAATGAAGAAGGTTTTGTTGGCTTCGGCCTGTTTGTTCGCTCTCGCTGCTCCGGCTTCGGCCGCTGATCTCGCGGCGCGCCCCTACACCAAGGCTCCGGTGGCTGTGGCCTCGGTCTACAACTGGACCGGCTTCTACCTCGGTATCGTCGGTGGCGGCGCTTGGGAAAGTGCTTCCGGCGACCCGAAGATTCAGGGTGGCTTCGTCGGCGGCACCGCCGGCTACAACTGGCAGACCGGCAACGTCGTGTTCGGCCTCGAGGCCGATGGCGCCTGGGCTGACGTCAGCGCTTCGGCGACTGCTCCGGTTCTCGGCATTCCCCTCACCACCAGCTTCAAGACTGACGCGATGGGCACCGTCCGTGGCCGCATCGGCTACGCCGTCAACCAGATCCTGTTCTACGGCACCGGTGGTTACGCCTGGATCGACAACAAGATCAGCCTCAGCGCGCTCGGCGTGACCGTCTCCGACACCAAGTGGCACTCCGGCTGGACCGTCGGTGCGGGCGTCGAAGCGTTCTTCGCTCCGCAGTGGTCGGTCAAGGGCGAGTACCTCTATCGCAGCCTCGGCAGCGAGGACTACTTCTCGAACCTCGGCGCTCCGCTGGCGTCCGGCACGCTCAACTTCCACACCGTGCAGGTCGGCGTGAACTATCACTTCGGGGGCCCGGTGGTCGCGAAGTACTAAGCTTCGCTTCCAACGCACCGCGTTACGAAAGGCCGGCCTTATGCCGGCCTTTTTGTTTTCGCGCGACGGCTCGCCCAACCGTCAAGGAATCGTGGGACGAGAATCGTCCACGCGAAATGGCTCGGTGAGTTGGGGACGTGAAATGAAGACTTCGGCGCTGAAGACTCGCGCGCTGAAGACCGACGCGCTGAAGACCTGCGCGCTTGCAGCGGTCAGCCTGTTCGCACTCGGCTCGGTTGCACCCGCCAGTGCCGCCGATCTCCCGCTCTACAAGGCGCCAGTGGCGCCCGTCCTCGCCTACGACTGGAGCGGCATCTATGTCGGCATCAATGGCGGTGGCGGCTTGGCCCATGCCTACCGGGGCGTGACCAGGGCGCTCGGCATCGCGGTCGATCCGGCCGTCGGCGAAGGCTGTCACAATGCGGGCGGTGGCACGGCTGTCCCTGTGCGGATTGCCCCAAGTCCGCATCCAAACGCGAACGAAGGGCCGGCCTCGCGCCGGCCCTTCGCATGTTCCGACCTGCCAGCTCCTGCCAGATGCCGCCAGATGCCGCCAGCGCGCCAACAATCCGTTGACGATTCGCACACGCCACTGGAAATCCGTCCCCGTTCTTCCTACGTTCGCTCACATACCCATCGGCGCCGATCCCGGTTCCGGGCGACGCGCGCCTTTTTTATTGGCGCGATCGCGCACCTTTGGGATTCCTTGAGGGCAACTCGGATGGATGAAGTGATCAAGGCGAAGCGCCAACAGAACGCGGGCTCCAGCCTGCGCGCAATTACGATCCGTGGCGCGCGCGAGCACAACCTCAAGAACGTCGATGTCGAGATCCCCCGCGACAAGCTCGTGGTGTTCACGGGGCTGTCAGGCTCCGGCAAATCCTCGCTCGCCTTCGACACCATCTATGCCGAGGGCCAGCGCCGTTACGTCGAATCGCTGTCGGCCTATGCGCGCCAGTTCCTGGAGATGATGCAGAAGCCTGATGTCGACCAGATCGACGGCCTGTCGCCGGCGATCTCGATCGAGCAGAAGACGACCTCGAAGAACCCGCGCTCGACCGTCGGCACCGTCACCGAGATCTACGACTACATGCGCCTGCTCTGGGCGCGCGTCGGCGTGCCCTATTCGCCCGCCACGGGCCTGCCGATCGAAAGCCAGACCGTCTCGCAGATGGTGGACCGCGTGCTGGCGCTGCCCGAAGGCACCCGCCTCTATCTGCTCGCCCCCGTCGTGCGCGGCCGCAAGGGCGAGTACCGCAAGGAGCTCGCCGAATGGCTCAAGAAGGGCTTTCAGCGCGTCAAGATCGACGGCACCTTCCATGAGCTCGCTGAGGCGCCAACGCTCGACAAGAAATTCCCGCACGACATCGACGTCGTGGTCGACCGCATCGTGGTGCGCGCCGACATCGGCCAGCGCCTCGCCGAAAGCTTCGAGACCGCGCTGAAGCTCGCCGAAGGCCTCGCCGTCGTCGAATTCGCGGACGCTCCGGCGGCTGCACCTGCGGAAGAGAAGAAGAAGACCGCAAAGATCCACGACAAGAGCGGGCCCGAGCGCATCCTGTTCTCGGAAAAGTTCGCCTGCCCCGTCTCCGGCTTCACGATCCCCGAGGTCGAGCCGCGCCTGTTCTCGTTCAACAACCCCTATGGCGCCTGCCCCGCATGCGGCGGCCTCGGCGTCGAGCAGCATGTCGACGAAGACCTCGTCATCCCCGACAAGGAGCTCGCGATCGGCAAGGGCGCGATCGCGCCCTGGGCCAAATCGTCGTCGCCCTACTACGTGCAGACGCTGACTGCGCTCGGCAAGCACTACAAGTTCACGCTGACCACCAAATGGAAGGATCTGCCCAAGAAGACGCAGAACGCGATCCTCCATGGCTCCGGCGAAGACGAGATCAAGTTCTCCTACGAGGACGGCGTCCGCTCCTACGACACCAAGAAGCCGTTCGAGGGCGTCATCACCAACATCAACCGCCGCTATCGCGAGACCGAGAGCGAGTGGGCGCGCGAAGAGCTGGCAAAATATTTCCACGACGTTCCCTGCGAGGGCTGCAAGGGTTTCCGGCTGAAGCCCGAGGCGCTCTGCGTCAAGATCGGCGGCAAGCATATCGGCGAGATCTCGGAGCTGTCGGTCAGGAAGGCCGGCGAATGGTTCGAGACCGTGCCCGACGCGCTGAACACGCAGCAGAACGAGATCGCCGGCCGCATCCTCAAGGAGATCCGCGAGCGCCTCACCTTCCTGCTCGACGTCGGCCTCAACTACCTCACTTTGTCCCGCTCCTCTGGCACGCTGTCCGGCGGCGAGAGCCAGCGCATCCGCCTCGCCTCGCAGATCGGCTCGGGACTGACGGGCGTGCTCTACGTGCTGGACGAGCCCTCGATCGGCCTGCACCAGCGCGACAACGCGCGCCTGCTCGACACCCTCAAGCGCCTGCGCGACCTCGGCAACACCGTGATCGTGGTCGAGCATGACGAGGACGCGATCCTGCTCGCCGACTACGTCCTCGACATCGGGCCCGGCGCCGGCATGCATGGCGGCAACATCGTCGCCGAAGGCACGCCCGCCGAGATCATGCGCAACCCTAAATCGCTCACCGGCAAGTACCTGACCGGCGAGCTCGAGGTCGAGGTGCCGGAGCGGCGCCCGCCGAACCATCGCCGCACCATCAAGGTGGTCAACGCGCGCGGCAATAACCTCAAGAACGTCACGGCGGAGATTCCACTCGGCCTGTTCACGGCCGTCACCGGCGTCTCCGGTGGCGGCAAGTCGACGCTGCTGATCGACACGCTTTACAAGGCCATCGCTCGCAAGCTGAACAACGCCAGCGAAGGCGCCGCCCCCCACGATCGCATCGAGGGTCTCGAGCACATCGACAAGATCATCGACATCGACCAGTCGCCGATCGGCCGCACGCCACGCTCCAACCCCGCGACCTACACCGGCGCCTTCACGCCGATCCGTGAATGGTTCGCCGGCCTGCCCGAAGCGAAGGCGCGCGGCTACGAGCCCGGCCGCTTCTCCTTCAACGTCAAAGGCGGCCGTTGCGAGGCCTGCCAGGGCGACGGCGTCATCAAGATCGAGATGCACTTCCTGCCCGACGTCTACGTTACCTGCGATGTCTGCAAGGGCAAGCGCT
Organism: Bradyrhizobium liaoningense; assembly: GCF_018130785.1. Lineage (GTDB taxonomy): Bacteria > Pseudomonadota > Alphaproteobacteria > Rhizobiales > Xanthobacteraceae > Bradyrhizobium > Bradyrhizobium liaoningense_A. Next base: position 474,657 of record NZ_JAFCJT010000002.1, on the reverse strand, counting down.
ACAACCGCGAGACGCTGGAGGTCCTGTTCAAGGGCAAGAGCATCGCCGACGTGCTCGACATGACCGTCGAGGAAGCCGCCGAGTTCTTCAAGGCGGTGCCGCGCGTGCGCGAGACCTTCCAGACGCTCCATCGCGTCGGGCTCGACTACATCCATGTCGGGCAGCAGGCCACCACGCTGTCCGGCGGCGAAGCCCAGCGCGTCAAGCTGGCCAAGGAGCTGTCCAAGCGCGCCACCGGCCGCACGCTCTACATCCTGGACGAGCCCACCACCGGCCTGCACTTCCACGACGTCAAGAAGCTCCTGGAGGTGCTGCACGAACTGGTCGCGCAGGGCAACACGGTCGTCGTCATCGAGCACAATCTCGAAGTCATCAAGACCGCCGACTGGGTCATCGACCTCGGCCCCGAAGGCGGCGACGGCGGCGGTGAGATCGTCGCCTGGGGCCCACCGGAGGACATCGCGAAGGCGCCGCGGAGCTACACGGGCAAGTTTTTGGAGCCGGTGCTGAAGAAGGCAAGGAAACCGAAACGGCGGAGCACGAGCGAGGCGGCGGAGTAGTCTCACCAACCTAAATTCGCCAACGCATTGGTCCCAAGGGAGATCAAGCTTGTCCGCAGGCCTCGTGCAGACCTACCGCGCCTTCGCCTACAATAATGCCTGGGCGAACCATCGGCTGCTCGCGGCCTGCGCCGCCCTGAGCCAGGCGGATTTCGAAGCCAAGCGATGCGGCTTCTTTCCGAGCCTGCAAAGGACCTTGAACCACATCTTTGTCATTGACCTCTTCTACGTCGATGCGCTGGAGGGTGGATGGCTCGGGCCCGCCGCCTGGAAGAACGAAGTGCCGTACCCATCGCTCGCAGAATTGAAGCCGGCTCAAGTCGCAATCGATACACGGTTGATCGCCGTGTGCGATGCCTTGACGCCCGAGCTTCTCGACGATGCTGTGAGGGTCAACCGCAACACCCGCATCCAGATCGAGCGCCGTGACCGGCTGCTCATGCATCTATTTCAACACCAGATCCATCATCGCGGACAGGCGCACGCCATGCTCTCTGAAACAAGCGTCGCCCCGCCTCAACTCGACGAATTCTTTGCGGAGGGAGAAGCGCCACTTCGGGCCACCGAGTTCGCCGAGCTCGGCTGGACGGAGGACAGCGTTTGGATATCATGAGCGAATGAACCGGACAGCGTTCGTTTGCTCTTGACTTTTGATCATCCATTTTCCCGATGCCCGCACCCTACTCCCTCGCCATCTTCGATCTCGACGGCACGCTGGCCGACAGCTTTCCGTGGTTCCTGCGCACCATCAACGACGTAGCCGATCGCTTCAATTTTCGTCGCGTCGCGGATGAGGACGTCGAAGCGCTGCGGCATGCTTCGAGCCGCGAGATCCTCAGCCGGCTCGAAGTGCCGCTGTGGAAGCTGCCGGCGATCGCGCGGCATGCGCGGCGGTTGAAGGCGGAGGCAGCAGCCGAGATTTCGCTGTTCGCCGGCGTCGAGGCGATGCTGCGGACGCTGGCCGGGAATGGCGTGCAACTCGCGCTGGTGACGTCGGACAGCGAAGCCAATGCGCGCGAGAAGCTTGGCGATGCGGCGTCGTTGTTCGCACATTTCGACTGCTCGGCGTCGCTGTTCGGCAAGCCGGCGAAATTCCGCCGTGTTGTCAGGCGCGCGGGCGTGGAGCCGGGCAAGGTCATCGCGATCGGCGACGAGCTGCGCGACATCGAGGCCGCGCGGGCCGTGGGCATCGCCTGCGGCGCGGTCAGTTGGGGCTATGCCGCGCCGGCGGCGTTGCAGGCGCTTGCGCCCGATCACATGTTCGCGCAGATGGATGAGATCGCAGACGTGGTCTGCCGGATTTCGCTCAAGGCCTGATCCGCAATCGGCACGCCCGGCCCAAGGAGACGGTGATGACACTCTCGGACGCAGCCCGCCTCAAACTCCTGGAGCCGCCGGTCGGCAAGGTGCGCGTGGTGCTCGACACCGACACCTACAACGAGATCGACGATCAGTTCGCGCTGGTGCAGATGCTGCTGTCGAAGGACCGGTTCGACGTCGAGGCGATCTACGCCGCGCCGTTCTTCAACGCCCGCGCGGACAATCCCGGCCACGGCATGGAGCTGAGCTACCAGGAGATCCTCCGTCTGCTGGAACGCCTGAACATCCCGCCGGAAGGCCTGGTTCATCGTGGCGTCACCGACTATGTCGGCCCCGGCAAAACGGCGCGGCCGGCAGCCGCCGTCAACGACCTCGTGGCCCGGGCGCGCGCTGGCTCCCCTGACAATCCGCTCTACGTCATTGCCATCGGCGCCATCAGCAATATCGCCTCGGCGCTGCTCAGGGCCCCCGACATCATCGACCGAACCGTGGTGGTCTGGCTTGGCGGGCATGCGCTGGAATGGCCGCACACGATCGAGTTCAACCTCAAGCAGGACGTCGGCGGCGCGCAAGTGCTGTTCGACAGCGGCGTGCCGCTCGTGCTCGTGCCATGCAAGGGCGTTACCTCGCATCTTCACAGCACGGTGCCGGAGATCGAGCGTTACGTCGAACCGCATGGCAGCATCGGCGCGTTCCTCGCCATGCGCTTCAAGGACTATTCGTCCGACCATCTGGGTTGGGCCAAGGAGATCTGGGACATGGCGCCGGTCGGCTGGCTTCTCAATCCCGATTGGGCGCCGAGCGTGATCATCCCGGCCCCGGTTCTCACGGATCAGATCACGTGGAGCGTCGATCGCCGGCGGCATCCGATCCGCTACGTGACCTATGTGGATCGCAACCCGATCCTGAAGGACTTCTTCTTGAAGCTGAAGTCGTTTGCCGCGCCGAAGGTGCCGTAGGGTGGGCAAAGCGACTTGTCCGCCGTAGCTCGAAGAGCGAAGGCGGAAGCGTGCCACCATTGCGTACCGAGGCAGCGGAGAGATGGTGGGCACAGCGCGCTGCGCCTTTGCCCACCCTACGCATCCCTACTCCATCTTCCGCAAGAACGCCCCGAACGCGCGCGGACCGTCGCCGGTCTTGACCTCGCCGATCACCTTCAGCTCGGTAGCATCGATGATGCTTAATGTGTTGCTCTCCCAGCAGGCGACGATGATGCGCTTGCCGTCGGCGGTCGCATTGATGCCCTCGGGATAGTCGCCGACAGTGATCCGCTTGATCGGCTTCAGCGTGGCGAGATCGAACACGCTGACGGTGCCGCCATACTGGTCGGTGACGAAGCCGCGGCCTGGCGTCAGCGCCACCGCATAGGGACGCATCCCGACCGGCACGCGGCCGATCTCGCGGCCCTCGGCGATGTCGATCACGGAGACGTCGTTGGAGCCGACATTGGCGGTGTAGGCGCGCTTGCCGTCGGCATCGATGGTGACGCCGAACGGACGGATGCCAACCTTGATGGTCGCCTTGCGCTCACGCGTCGCGGTGTCCACCACCGAGACGCTGTCGTCGTCGCGGTCCGCCGAGAGCAGCAGCCTGCCGTCAGGCGTCACCGCGAGGCCGGACGGCGAAGCGCCGACCGCGATGCTGGCCGTGACGCTGCGCGAGGCCGTATCGATCACCCGCACCGCGGCCGCATACCAGTCCGCGACATAGACCGTCTTGCCATCGGGCGTCACGGCAATGCCGAGCGGCCCGCCGCCGACCTCGATCCGCCCCGAGACCTGCCGCGTTGCCGCGTCGACCACGGTCACCGCCTTGGCGTCCGGGCTCGTGACATAGGCAAGGCGCCCATCCGCGCTGACGGCCACGCCGGCCGGCTTGCCGCCGATCGGAATGGTCGCGACACTGCGCGATGTCGCGAGGTCCACGACCATCAGATCGTCACTGAGCTGGTTGGTGACGAATGCCTCTTCGGCGGACGCGCTGCCAATGCTGGCAGCGCAAAGGCTGGCGGCGAGCACCGCCAGGGCCAGCGCCCGCACGGTCAGCTTCCGCTCTCGATCTTCTTCTTCAGCGCCTCGAGGCCGGCCTGATAAAGCCCCTTCACCGCCTTCACGGCGGCCTCGTCGCTCAGCTCCGGCGGCGGATCATTGTTGGGGAAGCCGCGGTAGAACGCGCCCGCCCATTCCAGCGTCGAGCCCTTGCCGTCCGCGCTCGGCGTCACCGTCAGCGTCGAGGAATAGTTGGTGACCGGGAGCACCTTCACGTCCACCTTGGTGATCCTGTAGGAATAGGTCATCGCGCCAGCGTCGAACTTGTAGAGTTCCTCATCGACGGTGGCGCCTCCCGTCAGGGTCAGCCGCCGCGTCGCTTCGATCTCATTGCCCTTCTCGCCCTCGGTCTTGGTGACAGGAGGCAGCCAGCTCATGTCCTGGAAATTGCCGATCGCGGCCCATACCTTGGCGGGGGCTGCGTTGATCTCGATGGATTCGCGCACCTTCTGCCGGGTCGGCCCATGCGCCCAGACCGGGCCAAACGCCGCCGTCAAAGCCACCGCGCCCGCGGCAGTCAGCACCGCGCCCATGGCCGTGCGCCGTCCAATCGTCACCCTCATCTCGTTTCCTCATACGTCCCGTTGATCGTGCGCGACTTGAGGCGCGCTGGAATCATGGTAGCGCATTTTGCGGCCGAGGGGAGACCTGTTCGTGGCGGCGCCGCGGCGGGCGCTCGCGCGCCCCGCAACCCCAGATGCGGGAGTCTTCCATGCGTCGTAAGAGCTTGAGGAATTCGATCTGACGCGCCGGCGAAAGTGCCGATTCCGGCTCGTCGAAAATGAAGATGCCCTGGCGCTGGCAGCGCTCTTCGAAGAAGCGCAGGAAGCCTTCACCATGGGAATGCGAAAGGAAATCGGGGCCGGCCTGGCCGGCATCACGTGCGGCCTTGTCGAGATATCGCGCCACCGAGAAAAAACTCTCGGCGCGAAAAAACCAGCCATTGGTGATCTTCGGCAGCCAGCTTGCGCGCAAGGCTTTGGAAAGCTGGCCTCCCATCTTCTCCCGTGCATCGGAGTGGTCGACGGGCATGTACCCCTTCCCGCCACCGGCATCGTCGTAGCCGGCGAGCCCTGCAATACCATCGAGGATGGTCGACTTCCCGGTGCCATTCTCTCCGACGTGATCGAGATGGCCGCGTCGAAGGTGAGCTCAAAATCATCCGGGAAGATGGGCAGGCAAAACGGATAAGCCGCACGATAGCGAACTTGCGACGGGTCGAGCCAGACCCGCTTCAGATACGGCGCCGGCAGGTTGATGGTGCGATTGCTTCTACGGCTCATGCCCGGCTTCCAACCCACTCCGGTCGATATTTTGGCCGGAACATATCGGGAACACAATCCTCGCGAAAGCAGCACCTGAGAAACATACAGCAACAAAACCCGGTATGCGTCACTCAGACGCAAACTAAAACCTAAGATTGCAGCGCGGAATCACCTTAAGAAAACGCTGCTGCGAAACAGCTTGCTGGCATGAGGCCGGCGCCCACCCCGCGACCCGGCAATGATTGACGGAAGTCCAGGACCGTAGAGCCGCGAGGAATGCGCGATGGTATCAACGTATTTCAGTTACAATTACATTGCGCACCATCTCACGCAGTCCCTGACGCGGGTTGAACAGCAACCCGACGTGGCGCGGGAGGCCGCCTATTACAAAGCCAACATCGGCAAGGTGAAGACCATTGACGACTTCATGAAGGATTATCGCCTTTATCATTATGCGATGAAGGCATATGGCCTGGAGGACATGGCGTACGCCAAGGCCTTCATGAAGAAGGTGCTGGAGAGCGACCTCAACGACTCCAAGAGCTTCGTCAACAAGCTGGTCGACAAGCGCTACCGGGAGTTTGCCGCGGCATTTTCCTTCAACGGGACTGCGACGCCGGTCGCGCAATCGGACAACCAGACCGACGAGATGATCGGTCTCTACACGGCGACCAAGAAGAGCCAGGTCGTTGCACTCGCCAGTGACTCGAATTACTACAGCGCCCAGATCGGCACCATCAGCAATGCAGACCAGATCCTGAACAACGATCGTCTTCGCAACTATGTCTATTCGGCATTCGGGATCGACGAAAGCAAGTGGCCGCCCAACACGATAAGCCAGGTCCTGCGCAGCGATCCCTCGGATCCAAACAGCTACGTCAACACCACGTTCGCTTCTCAGCTGAATGGCCTCAAAGCCAATCTTGCTCAAGCCCAATCAGATGTCAGCGCCGCCAAATTGAAGATTGCCGACTACACGGCCCAACTATCGCAACCGGGTGCCAACGTGACCCAGTTGAACGTCCAGATCCTGATCGAAAAGCATCACCTGGAGTCGTATACAAACAGCGTTTCCAGCCTCAACGACCAGATTGCGACGATCGGCGGCTTTGTCGACCTGGCCGGCGCGTTCGAGTTTTCGTCCGACGGGTCGCTTCCGGCAGGTACGCCTGCGCAGACAGCCGCAAATATCGCGCTCACGAAACAACAGTTCGACGACAGCAAGGCCGACGTCTACGCGGCGGCAAGCCCGATCTACGAAGCTTTGGCGATCAAGCAATTCAGAACGGACCTCATCAAGATCAATTCAGTCCAGGCGTTCGTATCGACGCCTAGCGTGTATGATTTTGCGCTAGGCGCCGTCGGCCTCGATCCCGGAACGGTCTCGAAGGCGACAATCCAGGCAGTCCTCGAAAGCGACCTCAACGACCCCAAGAGCTACGTCTATACCCTCAAGGACAACAGGTACGTGGAGCTCGCACGCGCCTTCAATTTCGACGCAAAAGGCAATCTGACAACCCCCTTGGTGGCGCAGGACTCGGCTGAGGTCCTCCAGATCGCGAGGGAATACGTCATTGGAGCGGTGAAGAGCGCGAGCACGGCAACCACCCAGCAGCAGGCCGCAGTTCGGGCACAGGCCACGAAGGATGCGACGGCTTATCAGGAGGCCATCACCGGCATCGACAGTGTTTCCGATCTTCTCGCAAACAGGCCGATGGTCGATTTGATTCTCCTGGCCAAGGGTTTGGACCCCAGGAAGGTCAGCACCGATTTTCTCAAGAAGATCTTCGCCTCCGACCTGAACGATCCGAAGAGCTTCGCGAACACGCAGAGCGATCCTCGCTTTGCCGAAATCGTGGCGTCGTTCAATTTCGACAGCAAGGGTAACGTCGCGCGCCTGCCGATGATGGGTCCCCAGAAGCGGGATCAATTCCGGGAAACGCAGGCGAATTATCTCCAGCAAAGCCTGGAGCAGCAGCAGGGCGAGACGAATCCCGGCGTACGCCTGGCGCTCTATTTCCAGCGCAAGGCAGGAGAAATCACGTCCGCATATGACATCCTCGCCGACAAGGCCCTTTCGGAGGTGTTCAGAACCACCTTCGATCTGCCTGATTCGATGGCCTCGATGCAGATCGATCAGCAGGCCAAGGTCGTGGACAGATTCATGAAGATCAAGGATCTTTCCGATCCCGCGAAGGTTGAGAAGCTGTTGAACCGGTTCTCCGCCATGTATGACGTCAAGAACAGCCAGAGCATCGGTCAGGGCCAATCTCCCTTGCTCGACCTCTTTCAAGGATCGAGCTCAGGCATATCAGGGATAAGTCAATCTACGTTCCTGGCCATTGCCAAGCTGCGTGCTCACTGATGATCGCTCGCCGATACTAGCCCAACACCTCGAGTACCAGCTCCATGGTCATCAGTACGGGATTATCCCCACGGATCAGACGGCCCTCCGCAATGCCGCCAGTGTAGTCGATCAGGGCAATGTCGAGCGCCGCCTCCGGTGCACCCGAACTGCCCATTACGATCGTCCCCGCCGTCACGGCGAGCTCGGTCGCGAACGGCTCGGTCACGCCGCCATGGGTGAAGCGCGCGCCGATGGTCGAGCCGACGCCGCCGTGGATCGTCGCGCGCGCGATGCCATGCGCGCGGCAGAACGCTTCGAGGCAGCCGGCAAAATCCTGATTGGGCCGCAGCCGCAGCGCGAAGGCGCGGCTCGTCGTGTGCGCGCCACTGCTCGCGGCCGCGACCGGCCCGAACAGCTTGAAGTTGGTCTCGGGATCGGGCTCCGCGGCGAACATCGCACCGTCGATGCCGAAAGCCTCGACCTCGAACGGCTCGGCGACAACAGTCTCGTCCGGCAGCATGTGGCCGCCGCTTGTCTTGCCGTCCGCCTCCGTCCACAGCCCGTGGCAATGGAAGAACGGCGCGCCGTCGCGCATACCGAGCGTCATGCTGCCGAGTTTCGTGCGCGTCACGCCGCTGGGGCGAAAGGTGTCGCTGTAGAACGCTGCGTTATCACCCGTCTTCGACAGCGCCGGCATCACATATGCGAATGGTCCGAGCGCAGCCCTGCCAAAATTCAGCACGCCATTGGCAAACCCCTCTGCCGCAAAACCACGCCGCGCGGCTTCGAGCAGCGGCAGACCTGCTTCGAGCCTGAACGAAAACGCGCGCCCCCTCGCCTCGACCCACTGGATGCGTTCGGCGACAGGCGCGCCCGGCTGCTTGATACTCCGCATCGCGTACGCTCAGCCCGCCTGCTTGCTGTCGAGATCGAGCAGTCCGCGCGCCTCGAGCTCATCGCGCACCATGCGCTTCGGGACCTTGCCATAGCCGGACTTCGGCAAAGTTTCCCAGAAGAAGAAGCGCTTCGGCATCTTGTAGCGCGGCACCTTCGGCAGCAGGAACGCCGCCATCTCGGCTTCACTCACGGGCTTCTCGCCTTCGCGCGCAACGCAGACGGCGACCCCGACCTCACCCCAGGTCGCATCCGGCACGCCGAGCACGGCAACCTCGCCGACCGCGGGATGGGTCAGGATCTTCTCCTCGATCTCGCGCGGATAGATGTTGGACCCGCCGGAGATGTACATGTCGGAGGCACGTCCGGTGATGTAGACGAACCCCTCCTCGTCCATGTGACCGAGATCGCCGGTGCGGAACCAGCCGTTGCGGAACGCCTTCGCATTGGCCTCGGGGTTGTCGTAGTAGCCGGCGAGCACGGCAGGCCCGATCACGCAGATCTCGCCGCTCTGGTTGGCGGCGAGCTCGCGGCCCTCGTCATCCTGGATCGAGACCTGCATGCCGGTGCGCTCGAAGCCGCAGGTGCCGATCCTCGCATGCGGGCCGTCTTCGGGATCGTGCAGCGCCGCCGGCAGCACGGTAATGTTGCCCGTGACCTCGCCGAGGCCAAAATACTGCACGATGACCTTGCCGAGCTTCTTCAGCGCGGCCTTCTGGTCCTCGCGGTACATCGGCGCGCCGGCATAGATCGCGTGACGCAGCGAGGAGTGATCGTATTTGTCGGCAGCGGGGTGCTCGACCATCATCTTCAGGATCGTCGGTACCGTGAAGAGATTGCTGACGCGATGGGTCTCGATCAGGCGGAACGCTTCGTTGATATCGAATTTCTCCGTCGGCAGCAGCACGGTGCACACGCCGCGGGCGGTCTGCACCAGCTGATGCACGCCGGCGCCATGCGACAGCGGCGCCACCACCAGCGACGCGTCGGCTTCCGTGACGCCAGGGGTGAGATCGGCGAGATGGTTGGTGACCACAAAGCCCATCTGGCCGTGGGTCAGCACCGCCGCCTTGGAACGGCCAGTGGTGCCCGAGGTGAAGAAGAACCAGCAGGGATCATCGTGCTCCACTGCGACATTCTCGACGACGCTGCCAGCCTGCGAGGCGATGGCGTCCGCCACCGAGCGTTCGCCGAACGAACCCTTGCCGTCGACGCTCCAGGTGAATTCAAGCGCGCCACCGCTCACGGCCGCGGCGTGCTCCGGAAAATCGACATGGCACAGAAACGCCTTCGCGCCGGAGGCCTGCGCGAGATAGGTGACCTCATCCGGCATCAGGCGGAAATTGGTGGGCACCCAGACCGCACCGAGCCGAAACGCGGCGAACATCGAGAAGAACATCTCGTCGCCATTCTTGGAATGGACGAGGATACGGTCGCCCTTGGCGATGCCGCGCGCGGCGAGTGCGGCGGCCAGCGCCGAGACCTGCGCATCGATCTCGCGCCAGGTCCAGGACTTGTCACCCCAGACGAAGCCGGGGCGCGCGCCATGCCGCCGCGCATTCTGGGTCAGCATGTGAGCGAGATTCATGACGCGGCGGGACATGCGCAGGGGCTGCATCGGGCTTCCTCTTCGACGGCGGACGGCGTGCGGGCCGCCCGCTCATTGCAGCCCATTTATCGCCATCGAACGCGGCGTAGCAAGGCCGTCGGCCGCGCATCTGCCCTACGGCTGCTTGAACGCAAACGGCGTCGCCGTGACGGCTTTCTCCTTCCGGCAGGGCTGCGCACCAAAACCGCCGCAATAGCTGCCGTGCAGATCGAAGCGAATGGTGCGCGCCGCACCACGCTTCATTGGCGGCGCCATAATCTTGTAGCTGCGGACATAGCCGTCGAATACGGGGCGCACGCTGCCGTCCGGCAGCGTCACCAGGATGTTCATGACGCAGCCGCCGGTTCCGCAATAGGTGGTCTCGCGCTCCCCGCATTTGGTGTCGCGGAAATCGACGATGTAGTCCTCGCGGCCGTCCCCGGTCAGGTCGATCTTGCGCACGGTGTCCGGCGCGAAGGTCACCAGGCCACCGTCCTGGCTGTCGCATTCCTCATTGGCGTAACGCAGCGCCTTCTGCACGCCGGGCGGATAATCGGAGGGATTGAACGGTTTGGCCTCGTCGGCACGCGCAGCGGTGGCAAGCAGTGTGAGCGGGAGGACCAGATATCGCATTCGCGTTGGTCGTGCGCAGGGCCGCAATCGTTCAGGGAATTTTAAACATGATCGGCGCAACCTCAGCCAGTTCTCGCGTACAGAGTGCCGCATCATGGTCAAAGCGCCCGCCCTCCTCCTGCTGTCGCTGGCGCTCGCCGGATGTGCTATGGCACCGCAAGCGCATCTCTCCTCCGATCCCGGCTTCAAGCCGGCGCGCTATGCCTGGGATGGCGCCGGAGAGGATCCCAACCAGCCGCGTTCTACCCCGCGTGCAACGCGCGCCGCCGCGGCATCCGAGCACAGCAGATCGCAAGCCGGACTTCAGCCCTATTCGAAGGAATGGTGGCAGGCCCAGGACGGCATTGAGGCCGAGCAGGACGCCAAGGTCAACCGTTCGCTCGTCATCTGCCAGGGCTGCATGCGCCCGCAACCTCAGCCTGAAGACTCCCGGCTCGCCAAAGCGACCGATTGAACCGAACGGCCACTTCATCGGTCTACCGAGATACGCGCTGACACCGGCCACTCTGGCCTGCCGTCGCGCGCCATCATCTCAGGGATATCTCATGCTCACCCGCCGGACTTTTGCTGCCGCCTCACTGCTTGCCACCATCTCCCCGGCATTCGCCGTGATGCCCGCCGCCGGCGATCCCGTCGCCATCCTGACCGCGATCTACACCCGCGCCGCCATGGGCAAGGGAGATGGCGGCGGTACCTTCGTCATCGAGAACAAGGCGGCCAAGGCACAATATCTCTCCAAGTCCCTGGTCGCGCTGTGGGCCAAGGCGGATGCGCATACGCCCAAGGGCGACGTCGGGCCGGTCGATTTCGATCCCGTCACCAATTCGCAGGAACCGGACGTAAAATCGTTCAAGGTTGACGCCGAGAAGATGGAGGCCGACAAGGCGTCGATCGCGGTGACCATCACCGGCCACCGCAACGACCGCAAACCTGCGGACCAGATCGTGCATTACGACTTCGTGCGCGAAGCCAATAGCTGGCGGATCGACGACATCAAGGGCTCCTCCGACGGCGAAGCCTGGTCGATCCGCAAGATGCTGGCGGACTCGCTGAAGAGCTGACCGGAGACGACATGAGCGACGTCATCAACAACAAGGCCCATCACCGCTATGAGCTCGAGGTGGAAGGCCATCTTGCGACCGAGCATTACAAGCTCGATGGCGACATCATTACGTTCGAGCATACCGACGTACCGAAGGAGCTCGGCGGCAAGGGCGTCGGCTCGAAGCTGGTGCAAGGCGCGCTCGACCAGGTTCGCGCAGCCGGATTGAAAGTGATCCCGCAATGCCCATTCGTGAAGGCGTGGATCGAGAAGCACCCGGAGTATGCGGATATGGTGAAGAGATGAGCGAGCGCAGACCCGCCGAGCGCGCGGCGGGCCTGCTGAAATCTACCGCCTATTGCCCATGCTTCAGCAGATCCTGGTCACTCAGATCCCAGTCCTGCCACAGCTGGAGCACGCCGAGGATCACCGCCACCGCTCCGAGACTCGTATGGTAGATCCGGAGAAAACCTTCGCCGGAATAACCGAACACATAGGGCGAGACGATGAGCCAGAGCCCGGCAAGGATCGTCGCCACCTCCTGCCAGCGCTGCAACGCGACATATTCGAGCTGGCTGAGGCCAAACACGACGAGGCCGATTGCGACGGTGTTCAGGACAATCATCTGGTGTTCGACGTTCGGCGAGTGATCCTGGATGGGGAACCACGGCGACGCGACAATCAGCGCGCCGAGCAGCATCCCGCACCAATCCTCCCATGTTCGATGAGTATTGAAGAAACCAAAGTCCGACATCGTACCCTCCTACAAAAGAGGCATACGTCGGCGGCTGGCGATCATGACACTCCGAACGTCGAGCGACCCTGCCGGCCGCATTCGGGCGTATGTCCTGAAGCAACATTTGGGGAACCGGGCGCACGTTTGCAAGACTGCCGTTTTTTGCCGGCGAGGCCGCAAGCGAATTATGGTTCACGCATCGACCGGATATCTCCCCTGCGGCAACCTCCCTTGGTCGCACCTTGGCAAGGGCCGGTTCAGGCGCCTAGATCAGAGAACACGCAGCGCTTCGAAGGGATCTGGCATGGCGGTACGAGACAACAAGGACAGGAGTCGCTTCGAGCTCGATGCGGGCAACGAAATTGCCTTCGCCAATTACCGGCTGACGCCGTCGGCCGTGATCATCACCCATACCGAGACGCCGCGCGCGCTACGCGGCCGCGGCATTGCATCCGAGTTGGTCAAGGGAGCGCTGGACTTGATCCGCCGTGACGGGAAGAAGGTGATCGCGGGCTGCGGCTTCGTCGTCGATTATCTCGAGAGGCACCCGGAGGAGGCCGATCTCCTCGCCTGAACGCAAAAAGGGCCCGCGCGAGCGCAGGCCCTTGGCAACGACCGTGCGATCGGTCAGTGCTTGATCTCTGGCGGCAGCTTGCCGCCATTGGCAGCGAGCTTTGACATCACCTGCTTGTGCAGCCAGACGTTCATGCTGGCCGAGTCGTTCATGTCGCCGCTGTAGCCGAGCTCCTTGGCGAGATCCTTGCGCGCAGCAAGGCTGGAATCGATGTCGAGCGCCTTCATCAGGTCGACGATCGAAGTCCGCCATTCCAGCTTCTCGCCCTTGTGCGCGGCGACCGCCGCATCGACGATCGAAGCAACGTCCACTGTCGACGCGGGCGCGGCAGCAGGTGCCGATCCGCCCGGCGCGGCGCTGGCGGGCGCGCTGCCCGACGGTGCGCTGCCTGCAGGTGCGCTGCCTGCGGGTGCTGCGGAAGCCGGATGGCTGCCGAAGATCGCGCCCATGATTTTCCCGAAAATGCTCATGTCTGCTCCCCGAATAGGATCCGTTGGAAGGGCCTTGAGTGACACTTATAGACGAAGTTACTGCGTCGCGCCCGCGAAGTTCCTGCGAACGAGCAAGCAGCATCAGCTTATCTGCGGCGAAATGACGACCGAATGACATAGTTGAGGTTGCAGTGCGGCATCGAATCTCAATCAAGCGTGAGGGACAGGACTCGGAAATCGGCGTACGCTTCAGTTTCAGCTCGCGATGTCGTCCGGAATTCGCGTCTGGCCGGAATCGCGAAACTCAGAAAGGCGGCCGCTTGCGCCGTTGTCGGCGCCGAATTCGGCTGCATGGCAAGGGAGCTAGCGACCATGGCCACGCTCTACCAGGGCAATGTCCCCCCTGTGGCCCAGACCGCGGATGCGGCTGGACCGATGATCCGAACTATCCAGCTGTCCGATCTGCATGACGCGCTCAGGCGCGGCTGGGAAGATTTCAAGGCGGTGCCGAGCCACGCCATCATCCTCTGCGTGATCTATCCGGTGCTGGGCCTCGTGCTCGCCCGCGCGGTGATGGGCTATTCGGTGCTGCCGCTCTTGTTCCCGCTGGCCGCAGGCTTCGCGCTGATCGGCCCGTTCGCCGCTCTCGGTCTCTATGAGCTCTCCAGCCGACGCGAACGCTATGAGGAGGCCAGCGCGTGGGATGCCATGGAGGTGCTGCGCTCGCCTTCGTTCGGCGCCATGCTCGGTCTCGGCACGCTGCTGCTCGCTCTGTTCGTGACCTGGGTTGCGACCGCGCAGGCGATCTATGTCGCGGCGTTCGGCTATGAGGGCGCGACCGGGATATCTGATTTCCTGACGCGCGTTCTCACGAGCCGGCAAGGCTGGTGGCTGATCGTGGTCGGCTGCGGCACCGGCTTCCTGTTCGCGCTTGCCGCGCTCTGCATCAGCGCCGTGTCGTTCCCCTTGATGCTCGACCGCCATGCCGGCGCGTTCGAGGCGATGGTGACGTCGCTGCGCGTCGTCGCAAAGAACCCGGTGCCGATGGCGGCCTGGGGCCTGATCGTCGCGGTGCTGCTGGCGCTCGGCACGATTCCGGCGTTCCTTGGCCTTGCCGTGGTGATCCCCCTGCTCGGCCATGCCACCTGGCACCTCTACCGCAAGGTGATCGTCTCGGAGCCCGGCGCACGTCCGGTGCCGCCCCCGCCGCATCGCCCGCGCAAGCCGGCCGCCGACTTCCCCGCCAACCTCTTCCCCTGGCGGAATCGGACGGACGCCTGACGATATCGTGACATGCACTCCTGCCCGGGACCAGGCAGGAGTGCGCACTGTCATACGCCTTGCTTTGGCCGCGGTTACAACCGAGATTGCGCCCGCCGGTCAGATCACTTCACGGAATCAATTTCATCTGATGACACCGACGATTTCTCGTCTCGCTCTCGCAGCCTTCGCCCTCTCCGCGTCAATCATAACCGCCCAGCCAGCCCTCGCCGCTGTTGCCTGCGGCTCCGGCAATTTCGACGCCTGGCTCGCGGACTTCAAGACCGACGCCGCGGCCAAGGGCATCTCACAGCAGGCCGTCGCCGCCGGGCTTGCCGGCGTGACGCTCGATCAGAGCGTGCTCAATCGCGACCGCTCGCAAAAAGTCTTCACTCAGACCTTCGAGGAGTTCTCCGGCCGCATGGTGCCGCCGCGCATGCAGCGCGGCTCCAACATGATGAAGCAGTACGGCTCGGTACTCTCCCGCATCGAACAGACCTACGGCGTACCGGGCGAGGTGCTGGTCGCGATCTGGGGTCTCGAGACCGATTTCGGGGTTAACACCGGCAAGTTCGCCACCATCCGCTCGCTGGCGACGCTGGCCTATGATTGCCGCCGCTCCGACCAGTTTCGCGCCGAGCTGCTGGATGCGCTCCGCATCGTCCAGCGCGGCGACCTCGCCCCCGCCGACATGAAGGGCGCATGGGCCGGCGAGCTTGGCCAGACCCAGTTCATGCCGTCGTCTTGGATGAAATACGCCGTCGATTTCGACGGCAATGGCAAGCGCGACCTCTTGCACAACGCACCCGACGTGCTGGCTTCCACCGCCAATTATCTTGCCGGCTATGGCTGGCAGCGCGGCAAGGATTGGCAGCCGGGCAGTCCGAATTTTGCGGTGCTACAGCAGTGGAACAAGAGCGAGGTCTATTCCAAGACCGTCGCCTCTTTTGCGGCCCAACTCGCGCGCGCCCCTTAAGCCTTCGACAAACGCGTAGGGCCGATCGCCCGGCGACCGGCCCTCTCTCGGTGCGTTTACTTCTCGAAGTTTCTATTTGCCCATGGTCGCCTGCATCGCCTTGTTCAGGTGCGCGCCGCACACACCCATTTTGCCGTTGAGCAGCGCATCCTGCGCAGCCGCGATCTCCTTCTGCGCCACGAACTTGCTGTCGCCGTCGGCCATGTTCTCGATCGCAGTCTCCGTCTTCTCCAGATTGGCCGAGCTGCAACCGCCCATGGCGTGCTTGGCGGCCTGAGCCGGCGCGACGGCGAACGCGACGGCGGCAATTGCGATAACCCCGAGTAACTTCGTCATGATGTTACTTTCCTTCTCTTCTTCTTGGGACAGAGCCAGCGACATTGCCGGAATCTGCGACATGACTTTTCTCCGGGCGCGGCAACTTGCCGCAATAAATTCCTCGCGAGAATTGCGTGATGTTGCGCGCAGCGCAGAGGCACCATGCGAAATTTCTGATTTTCATTACACCTTTGTAATGAACACTACACGTTCGGCGTGTGTGCACCGCACCAGGGAGGCGGTTGCGGTCTGAAACGGGTCAGGATGAGTTTCGGTAGACTCCTTGGCCGCTCGTCTGGCGCTACGCCCAGAGTCGGATCGTCTGGGATTCGGTCGCACGGCATCTTTCCTATTAATGAACTTGTATTCATCTCTATAGTTCCACCATCATGCAATTCGTGCATGCGAGACTTGGGCGCAGACGCTGACTAATCGCCTTGAGAACAGTTGGAACCTTACCTATTTCCATTTCGCCGGTACCGAGAGTGGTTGCAGTAAACCCGTGAATTCACGGTGATTTATGACAACGCTTTCCCTATTTCGCCTACCCTTTGGGCGAGAGTGCTCCCGGGTTAATCGTCCGTTACCTCCGCCATGCACCCAGCGCTTAGCTGCATCGCAACATCGGAACTTTCGCACTGCACCACTCTCACCTATATTCATTTCAACGATGAGGCCCGGGCAAGGGCTGAATCGAACTACAGGAGACTACCAATGCTGCTCTCGCTCATCCGCATGATCCAGGCTTTCCGGGACTATCAGCGCAATGTTGCCGAGCTGTCCCAGCTCAGCGATCGCGAACTGGCCGACATCGGCCTCGATCGCTCGGACATCCCGCGCGTTGCCGCCGGTCAGTATCAGGGCTGATTTCGTTCAGCCCTTCACCGGACGAACCGATAGCGCCCGCCTCGTGCGGGCGTTGTCGTTTCTGATGGCAGAAAACTCCATCTCGGCGATTCCACTGACCGCCGAAAAGCGCTACCTGTCCGCCCCATGACAGGACACCAATCCAACATTGTGCACGTGATCGGCGCCGGCCTTGCCGGTTCCGAAGCCGCCTGGCAGGTCGCCAAATCCGGCGTGCCCGTGGTGCTGCACGAGATGCGGCCGACCCGCATGACCGAGGCGCACCGCACCGACGGGCTCGCCGAACTCGTCTGCTCGAATTCGTTCCGCTCGGACGACGCCGCCAACAACGCCGTCGGCCTGCTGCACGCTGAAATGCGCCGGCTCGGCTCGCTCATCATGCGCGCGGCCGACGCCAACCAGGTGCCCGCCGGCGGCGCGCTGGCGGTCGATCGCGACGGCTTCTCGGCGGCCGTCACCAAGGCGCTGAACGAGCATCCCCTGATCGAGATCGCCCGCGGCGAGGTCAAGGGCCTGCCGCCGGCCGACTGGAGCAACGTCATCGTTGCGACCGGCCCCCTCACCTCCGCGCCGCTCGCCGACGCCATTCGCGAGCTCACCGACGAGAACGCGCTCGCTTTCTTCGACGCGATCGCGCCGATCGTGCATCGCGAGTCCATCGACATGTCGGTAGCCTGGTTCCAGTCACGCTACGACAAGGTGGGCCCCGGTGGCACCGGCGCCGATTACATCAACTGCCCCATGACCAAGGAGCAGTATGACGGCTTCGTGGCCGCGCTGATCGCCGGCGAGAAGACCGAGTTCAAGGAATGGGAGACCAACACGCCCTATTTCGACGGCTGCCTGCCGATCGAGGTGATGGCGGAGCGCGGCCCCGAGACGCTGCGCCACGGCCCGATGAAGCCGGTCGGCCTCACCAATCCACACGATCCCACCACCAAAGCCTACGCGATCGTGCAGCTTCGGCAAGACAACAAGCTCGGCACGCTCTACAACATCGTCGGCTTCCAGACGAAGCTGAAGTACGGCGAGCAGCAGCGCATCTTCCGCGCGATTCCGGGGCTGGAGAAGGCCGAGTTTGCCCGCCTCGGCGGCCTGCATCGCAACACCTTCCTCAACTCGCCAAAGCTGCTCGACGGCCAGTTGCGCCTGCGGGCACAGCCGCGGCTGCGCTTCGCCGGCCAGATGACGGGTTGCGAGGGCTATGTGGAGTCCGCCAGCGTCGGCCTGATAGCCGGCCTCTATGCGGCGGCCGATGCACGCGGCGAGACGCTCGCGAGCCCACCGGGCACGACTGCGTTGGGATCGCTGCTCGGCCATATCACAGGCGGCCATATCGAAACCATCGAGCCGGGCACGCGCTCGTTCCAGCCGATGAACATCAATTTCGGCCTGTTCCCGCCGCTCGCGACCGCGCCGACGAAGAAGCCCGACGGCACGCGACTGCGCGGCAACGAGAAGACGGTGGCCAAGAAGCAGGCGATGAGTGCATTGGCGCTCGCCGATCTCGATAGCTGGATCGCCAATCACCTGCGCATTGCCGCAGCCGCGTGAGTTCTCGATGAGTCTCCCCAAAGACGACGCCGCGACACTGTCGGCGCGCTGGACCGAGGGCGTGCTGCTCAAGCGCGACGTATTCTCAACCGTCGAGCGCGGCCGCTTCCGAGGCGACGGCGGCGAGGTCGATGCGGTGCTGCGCCGGCTCGACGAGGTGCCGTGGTGGTCATTCCTGCTCGCGCGCCATCTGTTCGCGCGTGAGAAGCACGCGCTGGTGCTGGCCAAAGGTCTCGACGTCGGCCCCGAACTGCTGTGGGCCGGCCGCCGTGCACTGGTGCGCGGCTTCGTCGACGGCGTCGCGCTGCATCTGGCGAAGCCCCATGGCGACCTCGCCTATTTCCGCTCGGCCAAGGCGGCGCTACGCCGGCTGCGCCGCGCCGGCATCTGCCACAACGATCTCGCCAAGGAGCAGAACTGGCTGGTCGGCCGCGACGGCCGCGCCTATGTGACCGACTTCCAGCTCGCGGCATGCTTCAACCGGCGCGGCCGGCTCTACCGCATCCTCGCCTACGAGGACCTGCGGCATCTGCTCAAGCACAAGCGTTCCTATGCACCGGAAGCGCTGACGCCGCGCGAGCGAAAAATCCTGGCGAAGAAATCGTTCGCCGCCAGCCTGTGGCTCGCCACCGGCAAGAAGGTCTACCGGGCAATCACACGCGGCCTGTTCAATTTCACCGACCGCGAGGGCGGCGGCCGCCGGCTGGTCAACGACGCGCCGGTGCTGGCCGAGCTGATCCGCAAGAATCCGGCCGTGCGCGACACCGCCATCGTCGCCTTTGCCGACCGCCGCTCCGGCGTCGGGCTCTATGCCTTCGTCGAGGCCGATCAGGCCACGCTTGAAGGCGAGCTTCGGAGCGAGCTTTCAGCCGCCAAGGGCCCGAAGCCGCCGGAACACATCCAGGTCGTGCACGCGCTGCCGCGGGATACCAGCGGCAAGCCGCGGACCGAGATCCTGCAACTGGTCGCCATGAACCAGCTCGACCTGATCGAGCCCATGATGAAGAACGACCAGGACCGCGCCTTCCTCAAGGACATCCTGGAGCAGCGCAAGAACCTGCGCGACCGCTTCAATTTCGAGGCGGACCTGCCGACCAGCTAGCACGGGCCCGCGCCTTGAAGCCTCCACATTGGCGATAGAGAAGCGGTCGGAGTATTCAGACTTGGCAGGGGTTATGGGCGCTCGGGGGACGACGAAGCATCGTGTGGCTGGCGGCCTGATCGCCGGCCTTCTGCTGCTGGCAGGCGCGCCCGCGATGGCCGAGTCCCCTGCCGAGCAGATCTCCAGCTTCCGCCTCAAGCACGGCGAAGTCCGCGTCGTCCGCGATTCAACCCTCGACCGCATCGCCATGGACCAGGCCCGCGCGATGGCGGCGAAGGACGACCTCAGCCACGACGCGCTCGGCCCGTTCAACCGGCGCGTCGCACCGGCCGGCGCGGGACGCGCCGCCGAGAACATCGCCTACGGCTACGACAATTTCGAGAAGACGCTCGGCCAGTGGATCGACTCGTCCGGGCATCGCAAGAACTTGCTGCTGCACAACGCCTCCCGGGTCGGCATCGCGAGCGCCAGAAATGCCAGCGGCAAGCGCACCTATTGGGCGATGGTGATCGCCGGCGACTACGAGCCGAAAGGCAAGGGCAAGGGCAAAGGCAAGCAAGACGGGGAGCCGTTGGTTGCCGTGAAGCGTGAGGCCGCACCCGCCAGCAAGCCGAAATCCAGCGGCTGCCACATCAAGCTGCTCGGTCTCTGCATCTGAGA
The DNA here is from genome assembly GCF_018130785.1 of Bradyrhizobium liaoningense. GTDB lineage: Bacteria > Pseudomonadota > Alphaproteobacteria > Rhizobiales > Xanthobacteraceae > Bradyrhizobium > Bradyrhizobium liaoningense_A. Next base: position 454,482 of record NZ_JAFCJT010000002.1, on the reverse strand, counting down.
CGAGACGCCGTGCGCCTCTTCGGCCAGCCAGTTTGGCCGCGCCGCTGTCTTGGACCTGACCTCATCGCCCCGAAGCTCGAGATGTTTCACCAAGCGTCGCCTGCCGTGGAACACGCCGCTCCACCTGCTGCAGTTTGAAGAGATGCCGCACTGAAGCGGAACGGCAGACAGTGTCAGCCGCGGCGCGCGGCCTCGATCGCTGCGACGTCGATCTTCGTCATCCCCATCATCGCATCGAACGCACGCTTGGCCTCGGCTCCGCCGGCCGCCAGCGCCTCGGTCAGCACGAGCGGCGTGATCTGCCAGGAGAGGCCCCATCTGTCCTTGCACCAGCCGCACGCGCTTTCCTGCCCGCCATTGCCGACGATGGCGTTCCAGTAGCGGTCGGTCTCTTCCTGATCGTCGGTCGCGATCTGGAACGAGAAAGCCTCGTTGTGCTTGAAAATGGGACCGCCGTTGAGGCCGAGACAGGCAACGCCGGCAACCGTGAACTCGACGGTCAGCACATCGCCCGCCCTGCCGGAGGGGTAATCGCTGGGCGCGTGATGTACGGCGCTGACGGCGCTGTCGGGAAATGTCTCGGCATAGAAGCGGGCGGCCGCCTCGGCGTCCTTGTCGTACCAGAGGCAAATCGTGTTCTTCGCCATTGCGCATCCCCTTCGGTTCCAGGCCATTACACCGCCATCCATTGAGGACGGACGGCGGTGCGATGTCTTTTGCCTAAATACCCTCTTGAATGCGCGTCACCAAGGCGCGCCGATGCCGCGGCCTATGCTACCTGGGGTTCCGTCACGTCCCTGGCTTTCAGGTCTCGCGGAAGCACCGTCAGCAGCAGCACCGCACAGAGCACGCACAAGCCGCCGATGACGTAGAGCGCGGGCGTCGTGCTGCCGGTCACATCCTTGACCGAGCCGACCATGACCGGGCTGACGATGCCGCCGACCTGCCCCAGCGTGTTGATGAGCGCGATCCCGCTCGCCGCCCCCGCACCGGTGAGAATTTTCGGAGGCAGCGTCCAGAATGTCGGAATGGCCGCAACCACGCCGGCACCAAGGATGGCAAGCGCGCCAACCAGCGTGACGACGCTCCTGTCGAATGCACCGGAGGCGAAGAAGCCCACGGCCGCGGTCAGAATCAAGGCTGCGACAAATTTCGGCCGCTCGCCTGATGCATCCGACAATCGGCCTACGACGATCATGCAGATGGCGCCACAGATATAGGGTACGGCGGTCAGGAAGCCGATCGCGGCTGCACTGCCTCCGCCGGCCGCCTTGATCAGGTCAGGCGCCCAAAAATTGAGGCCGTAGGACGCGATCTGGATCAGGAAGTAGATGAACCCCAACAACAGCACGCCCGGCATGAGCAGCGAGCGCCATGCTGAATGCTCGCCGATCTCGCTTTTCTGGCGATCCAGCTGCACCGAGATCAGCCGGCGCTCCTCGTCGCTGAGCCATTCGGCCTGCTCGATCCCGTCGTCGAAGCGCAGCAGCACGACGAACCCAAGCGCGAGGCACGGAATGCCACCGGCCAGGAATAACCATTGCCAACCCGCGAGACCGTGCAGCCCATTCAGATAATTGAGGATGAGGCCCGAGATCGGCGCGCCGATGATCCCCGAGAATGCGGTGGCGAGAAAGAACACGGACGTCATGCGGCCGCGGTGCGACTTCGGAAACCAGAGCGTCAGATAGTAGAGAATGCCGGGCGCGAAGCCCGCCTCCATCGCGCCGATCACGAAGCGCAGCGCGTAGAACTGCCACTCGCTATGGACGAAAACCATGGCAGCTGTCGCCAGCCCCCAGGAGATCATGATGCGGGCGATCCAGCGCCGCGCGCCGAAGCGATAGAGCAGCATGTTGCTCGGCATTTCCAAAAGGACGTAGCCGACGACGAACAGGCTGGCGCCAAATCCGTAGGCGGTGTTGCTGAGGCCGAGATCGGCCTGGAGCGCCGCCTTGGCGAAGCTGATGTTGACGCGGTCGAAGAAGGCGAAGAAGTAACAGATGATGATCAGCGGCATCAGCCGCCATGCGATCTTCTTGATGACTTGATGTTCTGTAATTCGAGTGTCAACGTCGGCGGTCGCCGTCGTGGCGATTGTCATGGTTTCCTCCATTATGTTTTGAAATTTTGATTACGGTCGTTCTCAGCCTGCGCGCCGCAGCCGTTCGGGTATGGGATGCAGGTCGAGCGGGCGGCCGGCCTTGGCGACCTGCCCTGGCACTTCATGTCCGATCAGTTCGGGCAATCGGAACGAAAGATCGATCAGGCGCTGCAGATCGAGGCCGGTACGCAAGCCCATCTCATGGCAGAGATTGACGAGGTCTTCGGTACAGACATTGCCCGAAGCGCCCGGCGCAAATGGACATCCGCCGAGGCCGCCCAGCGCAGCGTCGAAGCGGCGCACGCCGGTGTCGCAGGCAGCGAGAATATTGACCAGCCCAAGACCGCGCGTGTTGTGGAAGTGAAGCGTGAGCATGTCCGCAGGGACCAGCATCAGAACCTCGGCCACCAGCTCCGAGACCTGAATAGGATTGGCCATGCCCGTGGTATCGGCGAGCGTGATGCCGTCGGCTCCGAGAGCGAGATAGCGCTTGACGATATCGAGCACCTTCTCGAACGGCTGCTTGCCTTCGAACGGGCAGCCGAACGCGGTCGCAATTGTGGCGTTGACCATGGCGCCGCCGGCATGCGCCGGCTTCACGATCTCGGCAAGCGAGCCCAGCGACTGCACATGCGTCAGATTCATGTTGGCGAGGTTGTGCGTCTCGCTCGCCGACATCACGAAATTGAGTTCGTCGGCACGCGCCGCCAGCGCGAGCTCAGCCCCCTTCCGGTTCGGGATCAGCGCCGTGTAGATCGTGCCGGGACGCCGCTCGATGCCGGCGAAAACGTCCGCCGCGTCGCGCAGTGACGGAACGGCCAACGGCGAGACAAACGACGAGACTTCGATACGGCCGAATCCGATCGCGGAGAGCGAATTGATCAGCCGGATTTTTTCACTGGTTTCGACCCATTTCGCTTCGATCTGAAGGCCGTCGCGCGGTGCGACTTCCTGGATCATGATGTCGGGTTGTGTTGCCATCATTGCACTGCTCCGCTGCGGCGCAGCTGCGCGATGTCGCCTGCCTGCAAGCCGAGGCTCGTCAGCACCTCATCGGTGTGCTGCCCCAGCGTCGGACCGGACCACCTGACCGTGCCAGGCGTGTCCGAGAGCTTTGGCGCAATGCCCGGCATCTTGACGGTGACATCGCCCGGCAATTCGGTCGGCAGGATCATCTCGCGGGCCGCGTAATGGGGATCGTCCACGATGTCGGCGACCGAATAGATCCGGCCTGCTGGAATATCGGCCACATCGAGGCGTGCGAGGATCTCGTCCATCGTGCGCTCCGAGGTCCACGCTGCAATGGCGCGATCGAGCAAGGCGTTGCTACGAACGCGTCCATCATTGCTGGCAAGGGCAGGATCGTCGGCAAGGTCCGGACGGCCGACGACCTGCATCAGGCGCTTGAAGATCGCGTCGCTGTTGCCGGCGATGACGACGTGGCGCCCATCGGAACTCGGATACGTATTGGAGGGACTGATACCTGGCAGAGCGCCGCCAGTGCGGGTCCGGACATGACCCATGAGGTCATACTCCGGGACAAGGCTCTCCATCAGATTGAACACGCTCTCATAGAGCGAGACGTCAACGACCTGCCCACGCCCCTGCCCTGTCTTGACGCGAAGCAGCGACATCAGTGCGCCGATCACGCCATGGAGCGAGGCAAGGCTGTCGCCGATGCTGATGCCGACCCGCGCCGGCGGGCTGTCCGGATCGCCCGTTGTAAAGCGCAATCCACCCATGGCTTCGCCGATCGCGCCGAAGCCGGAGCGGTCGCGATAAGGGCCGGTCTGCCCGTAGCCCGAGATGCGGACCAGTGTCAGGTCTGGATTGAGCTTAGAGAGCACGTCCCAGCCGAGGCCGAGCTTCTCGAGGCCGCCGGGCTTGAAATTCTCGATCACGACATCGGCTTGTGCGGCCAGGCGCAGCGCCACGTCGCGCCCCTCCGGTGACTTCAGATCGATCGCGATCGACTTCTTGTTGCGCGATTGCAGGTACCACCAGAGCGACGTGCCCTGATGCAGCTTGCGCCATGTGCGCAGGGGATCACCGATGCCGGGCTGCTCGATCTTGATGACTTCGGCGCCGAACTCGGCGAACAGCCGCGCGGCAAACGGAGCAGCGATCAAAGTTCCGAGTTCGATGACTCGTATTCCGGATAATGGTCCGTCCACGTCTGGCGCTCCTCGATCATCTTTGATCGTGGTGTCGCCGAGTGTGAGGTCTTAAGTCCAATATCCTTTGATGAACACGCGTTCGCGGATGACGAACGACATGGAGGGCGGCGATCAGTGAGGCTTGGTTCCGGGCAACCGCAGATGATCGAGCATCAACTGGCTCGTCGCCGACAATCCCGCAGGATCCCTCGCGACCAGCACCAGCTCGCGATCGGCCCAGTCATCGTTCAGCTCGACGGCCGTCAGGTTCATGCCGTGACTGAGGACCTCGAACGCACGGTCTGGGATGAGGCCGATTCCCATGCCGGCTTGCACCATCCGGCACACCGCATCGAAGCCGGGAACATGAACCCGCAATCGGATCGACTTGCCGATCTGCTGCGCGGTGTATTGCGAGCGCAAGTAGATGGAGCTCGTCGCAAACAGTCCGACATGATCGTAATCGAGCGTATCGGCGAACGAAACGTCTTTTGCCGATGCAAGCGCATGATCGGATCGCACCACGATGACGAGGCGGTCCCGGCGATAGGAGAACCGCTCCAGCCCGCGCGTCGAAACGTCAGCGGAGCAGATGCCGATCTCGGCCACGCCCTCCTCGACGCCGCGAACGACATCGGCACTGGGGCGTTCCTGTAGATCGAGCCGCACCAGCTCATGCGAGCGAAAGAAGCCGGGCAGATCGTCCGGCAGGAACTCGACGATCGACGACAGATTGGCCAGCATCCGCACATGCCCACGCACACCGCGCGCATGCTCGGCCATATCGACTGCGATCTTCTCGACGTTGAGCAGCGTCACGCGCGCATGGTGCAGCAGCGATTCGCCGGCCGGCGTCAGAGCCATGCCGTTCGGATGCCGCTCGAACAGCGCGACCTCGAGCACCTCCTCCAGATCATGCATGCGCTTGCTGACGGCGGAGGGCGCGATCGCCTCCCGCTGCGAGGCGCGCGTCAAATTGCCCTCTTCGCAGATGGCGATGAACAGCCGCAGGGTCGTGAGGTCGATCCGCCGGGTGATCTCAATCTTGGGCGCCCCGCTCGTGGAGCGTGACGATTGCGTTTTCTCTTGCATGGTCGGGTTCCCGATCCGGGAGGATATAGCGTTCGGGCTCGCTGCATTTCTCAAAATCGCGCGATGGGAGCACCCCAATTGGAATCTGATACCAACGCTTCGTAGAATTCTCTCCGATTATTCCAAAATCAACGCTGTGGCCTCAACCTTGCGCACCCGCAGCATCGAGCCTAATTCTAGCAGCGCAGCCAGCAGGCGGAGGTAACATTGATTGATCTCGACCAAATACGGGCCGACACGCCAGCCACCTCCCGGCTCGCATATCTCCACAATGCTGGCGCGGCTCTCATGCCGATCTCCGTTGTCGATACGACGAAGCAGCATATCGATCTGGAGAGCGAGATCGGAGGTTATGCCGCCGCTGATCGTGAGTCCGACCGGCTTGAAGCGGTCTACGGCTCGGTGGCGCGGCTGTTGAATGCCGCGCCCGATGAGATCGCTCTCATGGAGAACGCGACGGTTGCCTGGCAGATGGCGTTCTACGCGCTTCCGTTTCGCCAGGGCGACCGGATCCTGACCGCCGAAGCGGAATACGCCGCCAACTATGTCGCGTTTCTTCAGGTCGCCAGGCGCACGGGCGCGATCATCGATGTCGTGCCGAGCGATGCCAGTGGCGAGCTCGACGTCCACGCGCTCGACCGCATGATCGACGAGCGCGCAAAACTGATCGCCATCACCTGGGTTCCGACCAATGGCGGGCTGGTCAATCCCGCGGCGGCGATCGGCAAGATCGCCCGGGCGCGGGGCATTCCCTATCTGCTCGACGCCTGCCAGGCGGTCGGCCAGATGACGGTCGACGTCGAAGCCATCGGCTGTGACATGTTGTCGGCGACGGGGCGCAAATTCCTCCGCGGCCCGCGCGGCACGGGCTTTCTCTACGTCCGCCGCGAGATGCTGCAACGGCTCGAGCCGCCGATGATCGATCACTTCGCCGCGCCCTGGGTCTCACGAGATGAATATCGGCTCCGTGACGATGCCCGCCGTTTCGAGACATGGGAGAACAATTACGCGGCACGTCTCGGTCTCGGCACTGCCATCGATTATGCCCTCGCGATCGGCCTCGGCCCCATCGAGCAGCGCTGCCGTCTGCTCGCGAACCGTCTTCGCGGCGGCCTCGCCGCCATTCACGGCGTCACCATTCGCGACCTCGGACGCGCGCCGGGCGCCATCGTCAGTTTCACGATGGAGGGGTATGAGGCAGGCGACATTGTCAGCAGCGCCGCTGCGGCCGGAATCACCATTGGCGCTTCGGATCCCGCGAGCACGCTCATCGATGCCGAAGCTCGCTCGCTGCCGTCGGTCGTGCGGGCATCCCCGCATTATTACAACACGGAGGCCGAGATCGATCGGCTGATCGCTCACGCCGCGGGCCTGGCGCCGCGATAGTGAGAAACGCGCCGCACTCAGGTGCAGCGCGCACTCAGCCCGGATGCGCCGAGCTTGGCCATGACCTCGTCGAGATGCGCGCTGTCGCGCGTCTCGATGACAAGTTGCAGCAGCGTCGCCTTGGCCGGCAGGTCGGAGAAGGTCCGCTGATGCGAGACCTCGATGATGTTGGCGCCGGCCTCGGCCAGCAGTGAAGCGACGGCAGCCAATTGTCCGGGCCTGTCGGGGATGTCGAGCGACAACTGAGTCAGCCGTCCTTCGCGAGCCAGCTCGCGCGTCAGGACGGATGCAATCAGCCGCGTGTCGATGTTGCCGCCGCTCAGCACCAAGCCTACCTTCTGGCCAGCAAAGCGGGACGTATCGGACATCAGCGCGGCAAGCCCGGCGGCGCCGGCGCCCTCGACGACCGTCTTCTCGATCGAAATCAGGGTCGCGACCGCGCGCTCGAGCTCGGCTTCGTTCACCAACGCGATGTCGTCGACGAGGCGGCGGACGATCTCGGTCGTGATCTTGCCCGGCGATTTCACCGCGATGCCTTCGGCGAGCGTGTCGCCGCGCGCAGGCAGATTGCCGTCATGGATAGCGTTGTACATCGAGGGGTAGAGCCAGGCCTCGACGCCAAGAATCCGCACTGTCGGCTTGATCGATTTCGCGGCAATGCTGATGCCGCTGATCAGGCCGCCGCCGCCGATCGGGACCACCAGCGTATCGAGCTCGGGCACCGCCTTCAGCATCTCAAGCCCGACTGTGCCCTGCCCCGCAATGACAAGCGGATCGTCGTAGGGGTGGACGAAGATCATGCCGCGGGCTTCACCGTGGCTTCGCGCATACGCGGCCGCCTCCTCCAGCGTCGCGCCCGTCACCACCACCTCCGCGCCGTGGTGCCTGGTGTTCTCGACCTTCACCATGGGCGTACCGACCGGCATGACGATGGTGGCGGGAATGTCGAGCCGCTTGGCGTGATAGGCAACGCCCTGCGCGTGGTTGCCCGCCGACATCGCGATGACGCCGCGCGCACGCTCCTCAGGCGTGAGCGCGGTCAGCCGGTTCAGCGCACCCCGCTCCTTGAACGAGGACGTGAACTGGAGGTTCTCGAACTTCAGCCAGATGTCGCAGCCGCAGATGTTGCTTAGCGTGCGGCTGTAGCTACAGGGCGTCTCGACGACGGCGCCGCGGATGGTGTCGGCGGCGGCATGAACGTCGCTTGGTGCGACCGGAAAGCCGCTGAGATCGGAGGACGTGCTTTGGAACAACTCAGCCATGGGACAGCATAGAGCATCCAGCAGCTCGAGGCGATAAGCCAGCCGCTATTTGTTAAATTCCCGGGAACGTGAAGCCCGCCACAGCGTCCATAGCGTGCGCAGCCGCGACGTCGGCTGCGGCGTGAACGGATTGCGCCCGGGTTGCGACAGGCGCTTGAGGTCGCCCCGCACCTGGCTCAGCAGCAGGAACGCTGGCCGTGCCGGCGCCGGCACCTCCGGCAACAGCGACAAGGCCGTAGTCAAATGCTGCTCGGCTTCGCCCACGAGCTGGCCCAGCACCGCATGCAGATTTGGCGTCTCCTTGCCAGCGAACACGTCCTCCATCTGGCAGCCATGGGCCGCCAGCACTTGCTGCGGCAGGAACAGTTGCCGGTGCGCCGAGTCGCGCGGCAGATTCGCGATCACCTGCACGATACCCTGGGCGAGCCCGGCATGCCTTGCGAGATGCTCGGCCGCCTCCGAGGGTGGCATCATGACCCGCGCCGCGAGGGCAAACAATGCCGAACAGGTCGTGTCCAGATAACCCTCCAGAGCCGCCATGGTCGGCATCGGATCGTTGTAGAGATCGAACTGATGCTCGTCGGCGAGCAGCGACAGGGGCTCGACCGGCAGGTCGAAATCGCGGATCGCACGCAATAGCTCTGCCGCCACCGGATTGCCCTCGGCGCTGCCGTGGACGTGGCCCGCCAGCATGTCAGTCCACCATTGCAGGCGGATTTCGCCGGGCAAGGGCTGGCTCACCTGGTCGCGGACGCGGACGATCTCGACATTGAAGGCATAGAGCGCCAGCAGCGCCTGGCGCTCGGCGGCCGGCGCAAACAGCGTTGCGGCATAACGCGGAAAGTCATGGCTGCGCACGAGGCCGGCACAGAAGGCAGCAGAATCGGGCGGAGGCGCAGCGCTGCTCATGGTACGGCGATCAGCGCGGCCGCGACGCGGCGCCGCTCGCCGATCATGATGTTGTAGGTGCGCACGGCAGGACCGGTCTGCATCGTATCCAGCACCACCCTCACCGCCTTCAGCGCCTGCCGCAGGTCCGGCGGCGGCAGCCAGACGCCGGTTCCGGTGCCGATCAGGAGCGTGTCGATGCTGTTGGCGGCCGTGAACACCCGATCCAGCGAATAGCGGTCGATCTTCGCCGGGTCCGTTACGTCCCAGGCCCAGATTGCGTCGGGCAGGCACAGCAGCGATCCCCGATGAGACATGCCGGCAAAGGCGAATCCGCCCTTGCCATAGGCCTCGATCGGCGCCGAGCGCGGGAAATGCGGTGCGTTTGGATCGCCGGCCATCGTCTTCGTCCGAATGAGCTTACTGCCCCCGCAAACGCATGCGGGGGCATGCGGTTCGGATCATGCCTTGTTTTTCTTCGCCGGCGTAGCCGTATCGGGCGCATCTTCGCGATGCTCGCCGACGCCGAGATAGATCAGGATCGGGGCCGCGATGAAGATCGAGGTATAGGTGCCGACCAGCACCACGCCGAACATCATCACGGCGGTGAAGCTGTGGATGGCGTGGCCACCGAACAGCAGCAGAGCCAGCAGTGCCAGCGTCACGGTGAAGTGAGTGATGATCGAGCGCGACAGCGTCGAATTGATGGATTCGTTGAGCAGCTGCGGCATCGGCATCTTCTTGTAGCGACGCAGCATTTCGCGGATACGGTCGTAGATGACCACGGTGTCGTTGAGCGAATAGCCCAGAATGGTCAGAAGCGCGGCAATGCTGGTCAGGTCGAAATCGACCTGGCTGATCGACATGAAGCCGATCGTCAGCACGATGTCGTGCACGTTGGCGATCATGGCGCCGAGCGCGAACTGCCATTCGAACCGGAACCAGAGGTAGATCAGGATCGCGATGATCGCGAGCATCAGGCCGAGCATGCCGTAGGCCAGCAGCTCGCCGGCGACGCGCGGACCGAGCACCTCGACGCGGCGGTACTCGATGGAATCGCCGAGAGCGGTGCGGACCTTCTGCACGGCATCCTGCTGCGCCTTGTCGCCGCCGGGCTGCTCGGCAACGCGGATCAACACGTTCTCGGGGCCGCCGAACTGCTGCAGCTGGATTTCGCCAAGACGCAAGCCATCCAGCGTCGTGCGCATCGCCGCGATGTCGGCGGCGCCGGACTTGGCCCGCACCTCCAGCAGCGTGCCGCCCTTGAAGTCGATACCGAGGTTCAGGCCGTGGGTGAAGAACAGCGTGATGGCGACGATCGACAGCGCCGCCGAGATCGGGAAGCTGATCCGGCGGAAGCGCGTGAAGTCGAAATGGGTGTTGTCCGGGACGATGCGCAGAGACGGCAGCCAGCCGAACACCGAGACCACGGTGAGGATGGCAATGAGGACGCCGAGCCCGATGAGAACGGTGTGATTCACGATCAGGCTCCTAGATCGGCACGCTCTGCGGCCGCTTCCACCGCACCCACCAGGCGACGATCAGCCGGGTCAGGGTGAAGGCGGTGAACACCGTGGTGATGATGCCGATGCCGAGCGTCACGGCGAAGCCGCGCACCGGGCCGGTGCCGATGTAGAACAGCACGGCGGCGGCAATGAAGGTGGTGATGTTGGAATCGAGGATGGTCGCGAGCGCCCGCTTGAAGCCGGCGTCGATCGCCGAGATCGCATTGCGGCCGCCGCGCAGCTCCTCGCGGATGCGCTCGTAGATGAGCACGTTGGAATCGACCGCGATGCCGACGGTGAGCACGATGCCGGCGATGCCGGGCAGCGTCAGCGTGGCGTTGAGCAGCGACAGCAGGCCGAAGATCATGGCGACGTTGATGGCCACCGCGATGTTCGCGAACACGCCGAACAGCCGATAGGTCACCAGCATGAAGATGATGACGAGGATCGAGCCGACATAGGCCGCAAGCTCACCCTTTTCGATCGAATCCTGACCGAGGCCCGGACCGACGGTGCGCTCCTCAACCACGGTGAGCGGCGCCGGCAGCGCGCCGGCGCGCAAGAGGATCGCGAGATCGTTGGCCGATTGCACCGTGAAATTGCCGGAGATCTGGCCCTGGCCACCGGTGATGGGCTCGCGGATGACGGGCGCCGAGATCACCTTGTTGTCGAGCACGATCGCGAAGGGCAGTCCCACGTTCTCTTGCGTGGCCTGCGAGAACTTGCGTGCGCCGGACGTATTGAACTTGAAGCTGACGACCGGCTCACCCGTACGCTGGTCGAAGCTCGCCTGGGCGTCGGTCAGATCGCCACCAGCCACCAGCACCTGCTTCTTGACCACATAGGGCGTCGGCGGCGGCGAGGCGCTCATCAGCAGCTCGGATTCCGGCGGCAACCGCCCCTGCTGCGCCTGATCCGGCGGCACGGAGGTGTCGACCATGCGGAATTCCATCTTCGCGGTCTTGCCCAGCAACTCCTTCAGGCGGGTCGGATCCTGAAGACCGGGGACCTGCACCAGGATGCGGTCGTTGCCCTGGCGCTGGATGACGGGCTCGACGGTGCCGAGCTCGTTGACGCGGCGCTCGACGATCTGGATCGACTGCTCGATGGTCTTGCGCATACGGTCGAGCATCGCGGCCTGCGGGATCGTCAGGCGGATCACGCCGCCGCCGGCATCGGTCACCTCAAGGTCGCGCTGACCGCTGGATCCCATCAGTCCGCCCAGGGGCTGGGACAGCTCTCGCAGCTTGGCGAGCGCCGGCTGCACGTCGGATTCCTTGGTGATGCGAACCTCGGCCGCGTCGTTGCGCACGGTGACGCCGCCAGTGAAGCCGATCTTGGCATCGCGCAGCGTGCGCCGAACGTCGTCACGAACCTGGTCCAGCCGTTCCTTCTTCACATAGGCGGAATCGACCTCGAGCAGCAGATATGAGCCGCCCTGGAGGTCGAGGCCGAGCACGAGCCGGCGCTGCGCCCAGGCGGGCCAGGTCTTGACCTGCGCTTCGGGGAAGAAGTTCGGCACCGCGCAGAGGCACACGATCAGCGCCGTCAGGATAATCCCGAGCGCCTTCCACCGCGTGAAATACAACATCGACTGGACCTGTCAGATCGGGAGACTTGAGATGCTCGCGGAAGCGCTCACTTCGACGCGGCGTCGTCCTTGGCGGCTTCCTTGCTATCCTTGGATTCCTTCGCCGGCTCGCCCTTGGCGCGCACGCCCGAGATCATCTGGCGCATCTGCCGCACGCGCACGCCGTCGGAAATCTCGAACTCGATCTGGTCGTCGTCGACGACCTTGGTGACCTTGCCGACGAGGCCGCCCGAGGTCACGACGGTGTCGCCGCGGCGGATGTTCTTCACGAGGTCGGCATGGTCGCGGACCTTCTTCTGCTGCGGGCGCAGAATCAGGAAGTACATGATCACGAAGATCAGGGCGAACGGCAGCAGCGACATCAACATGCTGTTGGTGTCGCCAGCGCCCGCGGCCTGGGCATACGCAGGGGTAATCAGCATTCGGACGATCCTCGTGGAAACGGGGGAAAGCCGGTCAGGCCCTCGAAGGCGACCGGTTCGGTCAAATTCGCGCGGACTATAGCGGCCATTGCCCCAATTGCAACGCTGCCAGACCGTCGATTTGGCCACCTTGCGGCGCGCCGTCAGGCCCGATAAGGCTGCGTTCTCAGGAACTTCGGACATGCCCAGAAAACCAAGCAAAAGCCCGGCCGGCAAAGGCCCCCGTACCCCTGCCAGGATGCCTGCCCTCGTCGCGGCAAAACGTCCCAAGGTAGCCTCCAAGGCACTCCCCAAGGCAGCCCCCGACCTCTCCCAGGATCGCATCGTCCGCGCGCTGGAGGCCATTGCGGCGCACCTGTCCACCCAGGGGAAGCCGGCCGCAGCGCCCGAATCATTCGAGCGGGCGGATGCCTTTGTCTGGCACCCGGACGGCCGCCTTTCGGCGGTGCCGCGGGTCAGCCGCGTCGAGCTGTTCCTGCTGAAGGGCGTCGACCGGATGCGCGACATCCTGATGGAGAACACCGAGCGTTTCGCAGGCGGCCTGCCGGCCAACAATGCCCTGCTCTGGGGCGCGCGCGGCATGGGCAAGTCGTCGCTGGTGAAGGCGGCGCATGCCAGCATCAACGCGGCGCGCAAACCGGCCGACAAGCTGAAGCTGATCGAGATCCACCGCGAGGACATCGAGAGCCTGCCGGCACTGATGGACCAGCTCCGGTCGTCGTCCTTCCGCTTCATCGTGTTCATCGACGATCTTTCCTTCGACGGCAATGATGCGTCCTACAAATCGCTCAAGGCCGTGCTCGAAGGCGGCATCGAAGGCCGGCCCGACAACGTCATCCTCTACGCCACCTCAAACCGCCGGCATCTGCTGGCGCGCGAGATGATCGAGAACGAACGCTCGACCGCGATCAATCCCGGCGAAGCGGTCGAGGAGAAGGTCTCGCTGTCGGATCGCTTCGGCCTGTGGCTCGGCTTCCACCGCTGCAGCCAGGACGAATATCTCGCCATGGTGCGGGGTTATTGCGGCCATTTCGGCATTGAGGTCGACGACGAGGCGCTGGAGCGCGAGGCGCTGGAATGGTCGACCACGCGCGGCTCCCGCTCGGGCCGCGTCGCCTGGCAGTTCGTGCAGGAGCTCGCGGGGCGGCTCGGCGTGAAGCTGACGGCGAAGTAGCTGGGATCGCAACCCGGCTAGGTGCCGCCCTTCGCCGAAGGGCGCGTGCCTTGCTTTGTCACCATGTGCCGGGTCGGCCTGACGGTACTTTCGGGCGCGGCGGGCGAGATCGCAAAGGAATCGCGCGCGAAGGCGACGCCTGCTACGCGCCGGCACTACGGCCTCTGTGGTGGTTCACCGGAGCGAGCTTCGACGGGGCCCAGGTGCCACCGGTTGCCCGCGTGTTGCAAAGAATGATCAGCAAACTGACAGGCCGCAGCTTGATTGCTGCTAGTATTTTCTGACGATGGGCTTTGTCGTCGGAGGTGCTCCGGGCGCGGGCGGCGAGATAGAGAAAGTGACCCAGGTATTCCAGCCTGATGGCCGGTTTTCCGCAGCGAACTCGCCGTAAGCTTTCAAATTGAGATAGCCCTGCATGTCGCCGACCGGAAACAGGAATCCAATCTGGGGGCCGATGCCGACCACTTGGGACTGGAAGCAGCCGACACGGTCACCTGAACCGCTGTCGCAGCCGAGCTCCTTGTAGACATAGCCCACGAGGCCAACCATGACCTGCTTCGACAGGAATTGCGATGCACCCCAGTCGAAGTGCATGTCGACGCCATTCTGATACTGCGTTGCAGTGTTCTTGAAATTGTAGGTGAAGCCGAGCACGCCGGAGAATTCGTGGCCGGTCTGCGGATTGAAATAGGTGTAGCCGCCGCCGACGTCGATCGCGCTGTGTCCGATGCCGATATTCGACAGGCGATCGGATTGGTAAGCGCCAACCGGGATGTCGCCCATGATATAGGTCATGTAGTTGTGGACCCCGGCGTTCCAACGCAATTGGAATACCGGCGCGACATCCCCAAAGCCCCATGTGGTGTCACTGATGGTGTCGGACCGCGCGAAGGGGACGCTGTTGCCGAACGGGCCCGTGAGCACGCCTGACAAGGTTCCCGCCAGGCTGGTGCCGACGACGCCGTAGGCTGCCAGGAGGGACACCGACGCCTGGCCGCCGAGAACCGGCGTCGCGAATACATAGGTTGGGATCACAAAGCCAAGATCGCCCGTGGCGTTGACGTTCAAATTCAGTTTTGCGTCGAGGGTAACATTGGCCGGAACCCTGTTGAGCGTGAACTCGCGCGCACGCGCGACGTCGGCGCCGGCGGAGACAGAGGTGTGATAGTAGATGTTTGCCAGCGACCAACCCGGCTGCTGCGGCGTGGCCGCCAGACTTCCAAAGAACCCGGGGACCCAGAAGCTGACGCCGCCTTCATCGGCCGACGCACAATTGGAAAAAAACATGATCGACGGCGCCAAGACGAATGCAGCAACGCCAAGTCTGCGTCGACGTGCTGATTTCGGTCGCTCACTCTGCCCCGCAGCCAGTGCAATGCTCCCTGTCATGTCGTGCCTCGTAAGAAGTGTCGCCTCCGAATGCAATTCGGCGACAGCGTACCCCCGAGGCGACCGGGGCTCATCATGTAAAATTCAACGGGGATAGATCTGTCGCAAGAAAGATCAAGGCTGCGACCAAAGAGCCACATTCGGTAACCCAAGTCCGATCGGGTGGCACGGCAGGCTTCCTGCAACCCTCACATAGCTGGAAATGTTGAGTATGCAGTTTGTGCCACCGATTCTATTTTCGCCCCCACCGAAAAAAAGCAAGCTCGCGTTGCCGTTCGCCGGCGTCGCTTGCTGCAACGCGATGCCAGCCGTTGTTAGGTCGCATAGTGAGCCTCGCGACTGCTTATTGGTAATCGAGTGTGACCAAGAGCAAAGTTGCCAGACGATGAGCCTCAAGCTCACGCTCGTGGGCGTCGTTCTGGCGTCAGGCTTCCACGCACCTGTGGCCGCTCGTCCATTCGAGGATGCCGTCGATGCTCGGTGCTGAAGACCGCCATGGGCAAAACTTCCAATGCTTCACTGCCAGATCGCCCAGCGCGTTCTCACAGGAGACGATCGCAAAGTCAGACAACAATGTTCACTTAAAGAACAGCGGCGCGAAGACCCTCAATTTCGTTGTTGCCGAAATGTCACCTGCGTCGACATACCAAGCCAGGCTTGATTCAGATCAAACAAGTTGATTGGTCAGATACCTTCTTGGTCATATGTTTGCGAGTTGTGGCCGACCTTGAGGAGGCGACAGTGCAGAAAGTTTTCCTCATTTGGATCGCGGCAGGATTGTTGAGCGGACCCGCGCTTGCGTCCGACCTGCCCGTCAAAGCGCCGATATACAAAGCGCCAATCGCGGCACCGTTGTATAATTGGGGAGGGTTTTATGTTGGTGCCAATTTCGGTGGGGGATGGTCCAACGGCAGCCTGAACATTCCCGGCAACAATCTGTATGGCGGTCTGACCGAATTCGTTGGAGGCGTGCAGGCAGGCTATAACTTCCAGGCCGGTCACTTTCTGTTTGGTGTCGAAGGTGAGTTCGATGGAGCCGACTTCGGTCATCCGGTCCCTCCTGCTCCGACATTAGGCTTTGTAGACCAGCACTGGATCGGCACCGCGGCGGGCCGTGTCGGCCTCGTGGAAGATCGATGGCTCGTATTCGCCAAGCTTGGCGGCGGCTGGGTCAACAGCAGCGCGACTTTGAATCTTCCCGGCGCCGCCTGGAACGGGACCAGCACGAACACCGGCTGGTTGGCGGGCGCTGGCATCGAATACGGCTTCAAGTCGCATTGGACCGTCAAACTCGAATACGATTATCTTGGGCTATCGAACTGGCGTTCTCCCACCCTCCCCTCGGTCGCGTTGAACCGCGACCTTCAAATGGTCAAAGCTGGCATCAACTATAAATTCGAAAGCGGCCTTCCCGCGGAGGTCGAGGCGCCGAAGCATTCCCACGAGCCTTCAGACGACGAAGATCTACAGAAGAAATCACAAAACCCGATCGCGGATTTGGTCAGCGTGCCGTTTCAGAGCAACACCAATTTCAATACCGGACCATTCAATCGCACCCAGGAAGTACTCAACATTCAACCCGTCGTGCCCATGCATTTAAACGATGACTGGAACGTAATCTCACGTACCATCATTCCGTTGGTGAGCCAGCCGAGTCCTTTCTTCGACAGCAACACCAACGGGATTGGTGACATTACTCAATCGTTGTTCTTGTCCCCAGTGCACCCCGGGCCGCTGATCTGGGGCGTGGGACCAGTCTTCACCGTTCCGTCCGCAAACGATCCCATCCTCGGAACCGGCAAATTCTTGGTCGGTCCAACGGCCGTGTTAGTGGTCACGCCGCCACATTGGGTGATCGGTGTATTGCTCAATAACCAGTGGTCGGTCGGCGGCAATCCACTGCGACCGCCCGTCAACGCCTTCCTCGCCCAGCCCTTCGCCAACTACAACATGCCGCACGGCTGGTACCTGAACACATCACCCATCATCACCGCGGATTGGCTCGCGGCGTCGGGGGAGCGGTGGACAGTGCCGGTCGGCGGCGGTATCGGTCGGGTTTTCAGAGTGGGTGATCAACCGGTCAACGCATCGATTCAAGCCTATTACAACGTGATACGTCCGACTGGCGCTCCGGCCTGGTCGCTACGAACTACTGTCGCATTGCTGTTCCCGGTTAAATGACGTGGCGGCCTGACGCACAACGAGGCGTGTGTCCCGGTGTCCGAAGTGGATGATCGCGTCCTTTGTACTGTGGGCCGACAACTTCCCGACGCCGCGTAATGCGGTCCACCTCGGACTCGGTTCGGTTCAGAACAAATCTCCGATTGGCAGAATACATCCGCGGTCAAGATCGCCCCGGAATTTGCGTGGCGCCACCAACAGCTAGTTCAACGCAGAATCGTCATACCATGTGTCTGCAATGCCTCGATGATACCGTCGAAGATCAGCGCAACGCCCATCGCAGAGACGAAGAAGCCAACTATTCGGGTGATAGCATCGATCCCCATTGCGCCGAGCTTGTCGAAAAGTTTCCCGGCATATGCCAGACACAGGTAGGTGACGACCATCGTCGCGAAAATAGCCGCGACGATCGCTACGAAAGAGGCCAGTTCCGCTGATGATCGCTTAATCGTGGCAGTCATGCCGAGGATGGTGGCGATAGCGCCTGGTCCGCACATGAGCGGCATCGCAAGCGGCACGAAAGCAATGTTACCGCTCTGATCCGCGCCGCTGGCCGGAATCACGCCACCGGAAGCGGATGGTGAAAATAGTTCAAAGCCGATCTTCATCAGGATGATCCCGCCGACGATGCGGACCATGCTCAGCGGCACGCCGAACAAGCGTAGGATCAGCGTTCCGAAGATCAAGAAAAAGAGAGATAGAAGCAGCGCATAGAGGCAAGCTTTCCATGCCACCTTGCGATGTGTGGCGGCGTCCTTGCCTTCCAGCATCTTCAGATAGACCGGCAGGACCTCGAACGGATTTATTATCGCGAGCAAAGTCGCGAACGTACCCACGAACAGCGAAAGTTCATGACTCATTATGCCTGCGCCTCACCCCTTCTCCGGGTGCTCGACTTCGGTGAAAAGGCTCCCTTGCGCCGCACCTGAGCCTGCGCGGCCGCCGCCGGCACCGCGGAGCACCCATGCTGCACCCACTGCGAGAACTGCACCCGCGAGTGGACCTGCGACATACACCCAGTAGCTCGTGAAGTCGGTCGCGATTAAGTTCGGACCGAACGTCCGCGCGGGGTTCATCGACGCTCCCGAGATAGGGCTTCCCCAAAGCCCGGCGAGCGCAATGTACGCGCCGACACCGATCGCGCCGAAGATCCCGATGTTCTGGGCGCCGGAGGCCGTACCGAGAATGACACTGACGAGACCGAGGGTCAGCACGGCCTCCATCAGGAACGCCTCGGACGAGGAGTATCCCGGGGCGGGATAGTTCGACCCGTAGTTGGCCGGCACGTTGATCACCGCGTGCAGGAACAGAGCCGCGAGCGTCGCGCCGATCAACTGCACGGCGATGTATCCCGGCACACGACGCCACGGGAAGTCGCCACGCAGCGAGAACGCGATACTGACCGCGGGATTGAGGTGAGCGCCGGACACCTTGCCCATGAAGAGGATGATTGCCATCACCATCAGACCGGGTGCGACGACCGCAGCGGCACGGCTGATCGTGCCGGGAAAGGCCTGCCCCATCATGCCGCCACCGGCGGCCACGAGGACGAGGAAGAACGTTCCGAGCAGCTCCGAGAAGAGGCGGCGCCACTCTTGGCTCGGATCGTGGAAGTCGTTTAGCGACGCGACAAGCTCGTGATCCAGATGGCTCAGTGTTCTGTCGGCCTCTGCTTGCGCCATGAGCTACTCTTTCCTCTGGTCGATGCCGCTGTCTGTTAGCCTCTCGCACCAAACCTGCACGGCTCGTCGGGTCATCAGTGCGCTTGCGGATTTCGCGCGCTGGATAAGCATGCCTTCAATCCTCCAAGACGGGACCACACCAGCCGGGCAGGTAGCTCGCCTCCTCTTTTTTGGCCAATTGCAGGGCTTGCTCGAGGGCTTCCTCGAAGTGGGTTTCAACGGTTTTACGCTTGACCTGTCGACGCAAAAAATCCGCCCACAAGAACTCGCTGAACGGCGTCGTGTCCTTGGCGTACCCGCCGGCGCGCCGCAGTTCGCCCGCCAACGAGCGGAACGGATCGTCAACAAGCCCGGCCACGGTCTTCGGCAAATCCTTGTAAGGGCGCAGACGGCCCTCGTCGTCGTACGAATGCATCCAGCTGTGATTGTCCAGGACGAACCAGAACGAATCGGGCTCCAGCGTCCTGAGGTTTTTCACCACGGTAACCAATACCTCTTCGACCCCTTCTTCATGGAGCGCACGCGCCAGGTGGTGATGATCGATGACGTAGTGGCGGTCCTTCGGGCCAAGCACGACCGGGATCATGTGCTTGCCCAAGAACTCGGCTCCTTTGTTTTTACTCTCGTCACGCCAGCGCTTGCGCTTCTCCTTGACCTCCCGAAGGCCGACCGTCATCTGGGTCGGGCGCAGGTCTGCGATCGCAACGGGCTTGAGAATGGGTTCACGGTCCGACATCGTGCAGACTTCTTTGATCACTAGTCCGGAAATGTTCGCTTTTAGAAGTCGTCGCCTCGTCAGCAACCGACCACGAGGCCAGCGGCGTCCGGTCGGTCACGATCACCGGACATTCTCAGCGCCCGTCGACAAAGCCCGCCTTTATAATAGCGACCCTTCGTTGTGCTCACGGTGGACTATTCCATTGATCTGGATCAACGGTCGGCCAAGACTCTTGGCGCACGCCCGCCACCGACCGTGGCGCCGCCCAAGGGGGGTGCCCAACGTCCTGCTGATGTCCTCCTTGCGTTAACAGCGGATGTCCGCGCCTCGAACGCGCTGCCGCAGGCGACAAAGATGGTCGGTGTGTGCAAGTCCGGAATGCGTTGGGTGCCTCTTGCCGGTAGCGATGTCCAAGGGCTATGGCCGTCCAGATGGCACTTATGGGTCCTTAGAGGATGTCAGTCGAAGGCAAAGATGCGCTTCCAGTCCTTCTTCATGTCGACCACCGTCCACTTGTTGACCGCCGCGGCGTCGAGCGCGACGTCGAGTTTCCCGAAATGCGAGTCGCGATCGTAGGCATATTCACGTTCCGCATCGGTATGGTGGACGATCAGACCGAACCGCGCACCGCTCGCGCCGAGCGTCGTCCATTGCAGCATTTCGAGATCGCCGTCGGAGTTGCCGAATGCGGCGATCGGACGCCGGCCAATGTGGCTATTGATCCCGATCGGCTTGCCGGCCTTATCGTCGATAAAATTGATGTCGGGCAGCCGGAAGAGCGTTGGCGCACCGTCCTTGATCTCAAATCGGGTCTTGATCGACGATCCGACAACCTGCTCCGGCGGTATTCCGTAGATCCGCTCGGTCCAGGGCCGCATGAATTCGATGCCGCCGCCTGACACAATGAAGGTCTTGAAGCCGCTGGCCCGGAGATAGGCGAGCAGTTCGAGCATCGGCTGATAGACCAGTTCGGTATACGGCCGCTTGAAGCGGTGATCGCGCGCGGTCGCCAGCCAATCCGTGACAATCTTCTCGAACTCCGCCGTGGTCATGCCAGCATGCGTCACCGCAATCAGTTCGACCAATCCCTTTTCGCCGGATGCCATCACCGCCTTCAGATCACCGTCCAGCACCCCCGCGAACGGTTGCTTGGTCTTCCATTCCGGATTCATTGGCGCCATAGCCTTTACGCGGTCAAGTACGAAGGCCAGTTGCACATACATCGGCTGTTCGATCCAAAGCGTCCCGTCGTTGTCGAAGGTCGCGATGCGTTGAGCGGGCGGCACGAAATAGGGCCCACTGTTCTCTGTGACCCGTGCGACGAAGTCGAGGATTGACGATTTGGTCGCGCCGTCGTTCCAGGAGGGAAGCGGATCGCGCTGCACTTGAGCCTCCGCCGTGGTCGAGCGAAGCGAGGCAGAGAGCAACGGAAGTATCGCTAGCGACGAGAGAAGGATGCGGCGATCGATAGCAGGAAAACGGATGATCGGCTTCATGTCGATTCCCTCCCCATTGCCCAGCGGGCGCACGGAAATTCGGCGCGCCCGCCATAACAGTCGAAGCCCTGGCGACTACCTACTTACTGCCGCCCGGGCCGCCTCGATTTTCGCCTTCACGGCATCGAGGTTGAAGCTCGCGCCCTTTTGCATCGGCGGAAACTCAATCGCTGTCATCGCCAGCTTTTCCACCTGCTGCTGAACAAACACAAAGCGCCAGAATTCGTATTTGAACCAGTCGAAATATTGCTGCGCGCCTTCCTTCGACCCACTATCGGGCCAGCCGGTGCGCTCGAACGGATCGAGGCGAAGGTTGGTCAGGTACGGCACGTCAACCTTGGTTTTTTCGCCAAGCCAGCCTCTAGGCTGGTCGATGAAGCGATACTTGAAGTCGTCGATGCGCACGGCACCGAGCTCGCTCTCTCCGAAGTAAAAGATTTCGTGCCGGTTCGACGGCCCCTTGCCGGTAATCATGTCCATCTGGTTATAGCCGTCCAGATAACACTTATAGGTCGTGTCACCGATCTGTTTGCCCTTCTGCAGTTCGTCTGCAATGTTCGGGTTGCCGGCGGCCGCCAGCAAGGTCGGAAACCAGTCCAGACCGGAAATGATGCCGTTCTCGACCTTGCCGGCCGGCACCTTGCCCGGCCAACGGATCATGCAGGGCACGCGGAAGCCACCTTCCATGACGGTGCCTTTGCTCTGCGCGAACGGCGTCTGTCCGCCGTCGGGCCACGTGAAGACCTCGGTGCCGTTGTCGGTGGTGAAGACCACGATGGTGTTGTCGTCCACACCCATATCCTTGAGCTTCTGCATCACGATGCCGACGTCGTCATCGAGCTGCGCCATGCCGGCTTCATGTATCGACCAGCCGTTCTTGGAGTTGCGCGTCGCCTCGTACTTTGGTGAAAGATGCGTGACGATGTGCATCCGGGTTGGATTGAGCCACAGGAAGAACGGCTTGTTGTCGGCCTTGGCCTTCTCGATGAACTTGATCGCCAGGTCGCGGATTTCGTCGTCCACGGTCTCCATTCGCTTGGGATAGAGCGTTCCAGCATCCTCGATCTTCTGCTTGCCAACCTTGCCCCAACGCGGGTCCACCGTGGGGTCATCCACGTTGGTCGCATAGGTATGAAGCATGTTGCGTGGACCGACGACGTTCAGCAGATCCTGCGGGTAGTTTGGGTGCGCGGGGTCTTCCATTGCGTCGAGGTGATAGAGGTAACCGAAGAACTCGTCGAAGCCGTGCACCGTCGGCAAGAATTCATTCTTGTCGCCAAGGTGATTCTTGCCAAACTGGCCGGTGGCGTAACCCATTCCTTTTAACGCCGTGGCGATGGTCACGGCCTGCGCGGGTATGCCGATGGCAGCGCCGGCCTGGCCCACAGTGGTCATGCCGGTGCGGATTGGCAATTCACCGGTGATGAAATTGGCGCGACCTGCCGTGCAGCTCGCCTCGGCATAGTAATCGGTGAACAGCATGCCTTCGGCGGCGAGCTTGTCGAGATTGGGCGTCCGGCCGGCCATCAGGCCGCGGTGATAAGCGCCGATATTCCACATGCCGATGTCGTCACCCATGATAAAAACGATATTCGGCCGCTGGCCGGCCGCTGCGGGCGCTGGTGCCGGCTGCTGCGCTTGTGCCGGGGTTGTCAGCCCGACGGCCGAGAGCGCCGAGGCGGCGACGAGCGAACTACCGCTCAATAATAGATCGCGACGCTTCAATCCTCCGCTGGTACTCTCCGCAGTGCTCTCCACTTTCCTCGAGTTCTCATCATTGCTCATGATGTATCCTCCTCAGTAGCAGGGTGGGTACGGGTATTAGCCGCAGGCGGCGCCATAGCAGGACAGGCACCTGCTGCCGCCGCCCCTACCGCGGCCGTCAGCATGGCCCTCTCGACCTGCGCCTTGACGACCTCCCGAGTTGCGAGTGGCTTACTGGCCCTCGCGGTGCTTGATCATCTCGTCGATCTTCTTCTTGACAGCATCGAGGTTGAAGGAAGCCGGGTCCTGCATCGGCGGATAGTCGACCGCCGTCAACGCGAGTTTCTCGACATATTGCTGCACCAGGACGAAGCGCCAGAACTCACGCGCGAAGAACTCGTTAAAATAGCCGGGGGACCCGGTGTTCAGCGACTCGCCACGCATGATTGGCAACCTCTCGAATGGATCCTGGCGGAGATTGGTCAGGCTGGGCATGTCCGTGGTGACCTTTTCGCCGGGCCAGCCGTACGGCTGCGCGAAGAACGTGAACTTCATGTTGTCCAGGCGAACCGCGCCCAGATGCGGGCCGCCGAAGTAAAAAATCTCCTGGCGTTTGGATGGTCCTTTGCCAGTAAGGAGATCCATCTGGTTGTAGCCATCGAGATGATTCTTGTAGGTCCGCTCGCCGAGCTTCACGCCCCTCAGCAACTGAGTGGTGATGTCGGGATTGCCCGCCGCGGCCATCAGGGTGGGGAACCAATCGAGGCCGGAGAAGATTCCGTTCTCCACCGTGCCCGGCTTGATCTGGCCTGGCCACCGGATAATGCAAGGTACGCGGAAGCCGCCTTCCCCGACGGTGCCCTTGGTGTTCTTGAATGGCGTCATGCCGCCATCCGGCCACGTGAATACCTCCGCGCCGTTGTCGGTCGTGAAGATCAAGATGGTGTTGTTGGCCTCGCCGATGTCGTCGAGATGCTTCATCAGTGCGCCGATGCTGTCATCCATCTGCGTCATGCCGGCTTCCTCGAGACCGTAGTTCGTCTGGCTGTTCTGCATCGAGCTGTACTTCTTGGAGAGAAACGTCCAGACGTGCATGCGCGTGGTATTGTGCCAGACGAAGAACGGCTTGCCGTCCCTCTTGGCTTTGGACATGAAGTCAGTGGAAGCCTTGACCAACACCTCGTCGAAGGTCGTCATGTCGTATTTTGGCTTCAGGAACGGCAAGTCGTGCATGTTCGGCACGTTCGACATGTCCGGGAACGGCGGCAGAGGGCCTTCATCGACGATCCTCTGCTTGCCGATTTTGCCCCAACGCGGCATCTCGGTCGAATCCTCGGTGTCGGTGGCATAGCTGTGGATCACGCTGCGCGGGCCGTAGGTGTTGTAGTATTTCTCGTCGATGGGGAACGAGTACCAGTACGGGTCCGACATCGCGTCGAGGTGGTACAGGTATCCGAAGAACTCATCGAAACCGTGCAGGGTCGGGAGATATTTATTGAGGTCACCGAGGTGGTTTTTGCCGAACTGCCCGGTGGCATAGCCTTGTTCCCTCAGGGCAGTGGCGAGCGTCGCCGCCTGTGCCGGGATGCCGACGTCGGCACCGGCCTGGCCCACGGTCGTCAGCCCGGTGCGGATCGGCAACTCGCCAGTGATGAAGTTCGCCCGGCCCGCCGT
Organism: Bradyrhizobium liaoningense; assembly: GCF_018130785.1. Taxonomy (GTDB): domain Bacteria; phylum Pseudomonadota; class Alphaproteobacteria; order Rhizobiales; family Xanthobacteraceae; genus Bradyrhizobium; species Bradyrhizobium liaoningense_A. Next base: position 430,058 of record NZ_JAFCJT010000002.1, on the reverse strand, counting down.
ACAGCTGGCTTCGGCGTAATAGTCGGTGAACATCATGCCTTCAGATGCCAGCTTGTCGAGGTTCGGCGTTTTCCCCGACATGATTCCCCGATGGTAGGCGCCGATGTTGAACCAGCCGACATCGTCACCCATGATGACGACGATGTTCGGCCGCCGACCGGCCGCAGCGGGTGCGGCCGGTTGCTGTTGCGCTTGCGCTGTGGTTGTCAGCCCGACGGCCGAGAGCGCCGAAGCGGCCACAAGCGAACTGCCGCTCAGCAGCAGATCGCGGCGTTTCATTCCACGGCCGGATTGCGGCGCAACGTCGTGGGATTCTTCTGGCGGATGCTTGCTGCTCATCACGTGCTCCTCCCGTTGTAATGCCGTGGCACTGTTCGCTTGATGCATCGGAAGCTGACGTGGCTTGTGGCGTGCCGACCGGCCCGGCGCGGCCTCCTTGATCACTTGCTTGCCATTCCGTTGGCGGGCGCCCCGTCGGGCGCCCGCTTCGTCGGATCACGCTCGTCGCACGCAGCTAATCGCTGCGACCGGCAGTCTTGGCCTGCTTGATCTGCTGAATCACCTGGTCGAGGTTGTAGCTCGCCGGGTCCTGCAGCGGCGGGTACGCAATATAGCTCTCGAGTTCCTTCAGCCAGAGCGCCTGGCCGATGGGCAGCATGTTCCAGTCATACACGTAGGCTGTAGAAGGAGAGCCAATTACGCCGCCCATGCCCATGAGTGTCTTGTATTGTGCTCCAATGGAGGTCTCGAACGGGTCTCGCTTGATATTGACGACCTGGGCCCAGTGATAGGGGAGCGCGCCGGCAATAAAGCCCTGCGGCGCGTCGGACACCATCGTGAAGTAGATCTTCCAGTTCTTGTAGCGGACCGCTGACGGGTCCTTGCCGGAATAATAGAAGAAGGTATCGCGCGCCGACGTTTCCGAACGCCCGGAAAGGTATTCGGACTGATCGACGCCATCGAGCGTCGTCTTCACGATACCGGGATATTGGCCTGCCTCGATACGCTTCTTCAGCGCGTCTCCCTTTGCGCCACCCGCGATGCTGACAAACGTCGGCAGCCAGTCGAGCGCCGCGAACATCTCGTTCTTGATGGTGCCGGGCTTGATGACCCCCGGCCAGCGAACGACCAACGGAGCACGCATGCCGCCTTCCCAGGTGCTCAGCTTGCCGCCCTTGAACGGCGTGGTGCCGCCGTCCGGAAAGGTGATGGTCTCGGCGCCGTTGTCGGTGGTGAACACGACGATCGTGTTGTCGAGCTGCCCCATGTCCTGAAGCTTTTTGAGCACATAGCCGATGTTGTCATCCATCTGCTTCATGCCGGCCTCGTTGAGGCCCCAGTCCTTGCCGCCGGGCTCGCCGACCATGGCCGCGTACTTGTCATTCAGCACGGTCGTGATGTGCATGCGCGCAGGGTTGTACCAGACGAAGAACGGCTTGCCCGTCGTCTTCGGATCGTTGCGATCGATGAAGTCGATGACCTTGGACGAGATTTCCTCGTCGACACCCTTCGATCGCTCGAGTGTCAGCGGGCCCTGGTCGATGCACTGCTGGGTCCTGGACGTACCATCGGACTTGCACGACAGGACGTTGCGCGGAGGCGTCAGGCAAACCGACGTTTTCGGATCGACCGCGCCCGGTACCTCCGGGATGCCGGGGATCGGCGTATTCTTGCATGGCGGGGCAACCGTCTGCTGGGTGGGGGACTTGTTGATGTCCGGGAAGCTCACGCCCTGCATCGCATCGAGGTGATACAGGTAGCCCCAGAATTCCTGGAAGCCATGCGCGGTCGGCAGCGCGTCGGTGTGATCCCCGAGATGGTTCTTGCCGAACTCGCCGGTGTTGTAACCGAGATCGAGCAGGAATTTGGCGAGCGCCGGAGTGCCGGGCCGCAGATAGGACGGACTGCCGGGCAGTTGTGGGGGAATCATGCCGGTGCGCAGTGGATGCATCCCGGTGAAGAAGGCATTGCGACCGGCCGTGCAGCTCTGCTCCGCATAGTAATGCGTGAATATCGCGCCTTCATTGCCGATGCGATCGATGTTGGGCGTCTCGCCGACCATCAGGCCGCGATGGTAGATGCTCGGCTGGTAGAGACCGATGTCATCGCCCATGATGAAGAGGATATTGGGTTTCTGTGCGGGCTGTGCGGTCGCCGGCGTGCTGGCTGCCCCGGACAGCGACACCAACATCGTTGCGCCAAGCAGCGAGGCGCAGGAGTTCTTGTGGCAACTGGACGTCTTGAACGGTGGAATTGCGGCAATCGGCGGCTTGTTATTGAATATGCAATTCAACATGGCCTCGCTCTCCCGTTATGATGCGTTAGAGACACCTCGCCTGATGCACCGAAATCCAAGGTGGCTCGTGGATGTGTCGACCGGCTCCGCATGCCGCGCAGCCGGCCGGTAGCGCCGGCAGTAATTCGGCGCGCACAAATGCGAGCCGCCTTTGATGACCTTGCGTGGAATCTTGACGTTGGTCGTTCTGGGGTCGTAGCTATCGGCCTCGCGGCCGCCGCGCGGGTTCTCTGGAATGCAGCAGGCTTTTGGTGCGTCGGCCTCATGCCGAGGCGAGTACCAGTCGGACGTCCATTCCCAGACGTTGCCGATCAGATCGTGCAGCCCGTAACCGTTCGGCGGGAATGCGGTAACCGGCGATGTCCGTTCGTACCCGTCGTCCCCGGTGTTCTGGCGAGGAAATTCGCCCTGCCAGGTGTTGGCCATGTGACGGCCCCCGGGCGCAAATTCATCTCCCCATGCGAATTCGGCGCCATCCAGTCCGCCGCGCGCCGCGAACTCCCATTCCGCTTCGGTTGGCAAATCCTTGCCGGCCCATTTTGCGTAGGCGAGCGCATCGCTGAAGGCCACATGCACGACGGGATGATCGTCCAGCCCACGGATGTCGCTGCCCGGCCCGTAGGGGTGCCGCCAGTCCGCGCCTTTGGCGAATGTCCACCACTGGCTGAAGTCCCGGAGACTGACCGGATACGCGGGCGGAGAGAACATCAGGGAGCCCGCATAGACCATGTGCGGGAGTATTCCGGGATAATCCTTTGGATCGGGCGGAATCTCGGCAACGGTGACGTGGCCGGTAGCCTTGGCGAACGCCTTGAATTGCCGGTTCGTCACCGGATGGCAATCCATCCAGAACGCATCCACGGTGACGCGGTGGACCGGCGCTTCCTCCGGATAGTGCCGATCCGACCCCATGCGAAACGTGCCGCCCGGCACGTATAGCATCCCCTCACCTGCTGGATGCTGGACCGATTGTCCGGAATCAGGCGCCGATTTCGCATCAGCCAGCTTCATGCCGATCTCCGGACCCGAGCGTCATTGGCCTGCGCCGCCACGGAAACGGAATGCCACTCTTCCAGGTTGATCTAGATCAAGGCTCCAGGTTGGGTCGTTCACAATGGCGCTGGATCGCCAGCAAGCCTTGCCATGTCCGCTGCGTCATCAAAACCGAAGCAGATTCAGAACAGTAGGACATCTCGCCGACAGCCATCGGCTACTGTGCATGGGGTTGTTTTTCGAAAATTGATTGTCCGGACGCAAAAGCCTCAGTACGCCACGGTTCGGGGCAGTTTCTCGGCTTGCCGCCCCCCGCCTCTGGAATGCTGGATCGCCCGCACCAGTGCGCAGTACGCACCAGGCGGGCGATGACAGCATACGCGTGGTGATTGCGTGCCCTGCTCTGTGGGCCCGCGCCTCACGCCCCGTTCAGGAATTGAAGCGGATCAACCGGGCTCGATCCCTTGCGGATCTCGAAGTGGAGCTGCGGCGACGCCACCTCACCGGATTGACCCGACTTGGCAATGACCTGACCGCGCTTGATGGTATCGCCGCGCTTCACCATCAGCTCACTCGCATGGGCATATGCGGTGACGTAGCCGTTGGAGTGCCGAACCAGGACCAGATTGCCGTAACCCTTCAGCTCGTTGCCGGAATAGGCGACGACGCCGTCTTCAGCTGCCTTGACCGGCGTCCCCTCGGGCACCGCGAGATTGATGCCGTCATTGGACTTGCCATTGGTCTTGGCGCCGTAGCTCGTGACCACCTTGCCGCGCACGGGCCAGCGGAAGGTCGGCAGCGCGCCGGTGGCCTCCGCAGCCTTCGCCGGCGTCTCGGCGGGCTTCTCTTCGACATTGGCCGTGGCCTGAGCCAGGCGCGCGCTCTGCACCGGCGCGGCGACAGCGGCCATCTTGGTGGCGGGCGCGGGAGCAGCCGCAACGGGCTGCAGCGTCCCCACGACAGGGGCGGCAGCGACCGGCGCCGCGACGGCGGCGGTCCTGGCACCGGGCACGGACAGTTTGGTGCCGAGCTTGAGCTTGGCCGACGGATTGAGGCCATTGGCGCGAGCGAGATCGGCGGCCGAGATATGGTTCTTGCGCGCGATGCTCGCGAGCGTGTCACCGCGGTTGACGAAGTGCATGCTCGGCGGCGCGGCGACGGCCGCAACCGGCTTCGCGGCAGGTGCCAGCGCGGGAGCCGCCGCGACGGGGGCCATCACCGGCGCGGGCGCAGCAGCGACGGCACCCGGATGCGGGATAATCAACTGCTGACCGGGCGAGAGCGAGCGCGGGCCCTTGTAGCCGTTGGCCGCGAGGATCGCCTGCGGCGTGACGTGATAGCGCTTGGCGAGCACGTCGAGCGTGTCGCTGGTGCCGACGATGATCTTGGTCCCGCCAGCCGGCTGGGCGGCCGCGACCGAGCGCGGCGGCACGGTGGCCGTGGTTTCAAGATGCGGCTGCGCCGGGGGCGCGTAGGAGCTGACGCCACGGCCGCCCCCGGACACGCCCCCACCCCCAGAAACGGGGTAGGATTGCGGCGCGGAGACCGCCGGCGGCGGCAACGGCTGCGACTGATAATAACCGGGCTGCGTCTGCGGCCGCGAATATTGCGGCAGCTCACGCTGCGGCGGCGGTGCCTGCTGCACCGAACCGGTCTGATCAGACGAGAAGGGATTGGAAAAGTTCGACTGGGACAGCCGCGACTGCATGTCGGCGCTGCACCCTGCAAAGCTGAACGAGATCAGCGCCAAGACCGCAACCTGCGGCACGCGGCGCGAGTAAAGCAACTCGGTGACAACAGACATGGTTACTCACTCGTACGCAACAGAACTGGTCTTTTAAGTAAACACGTCGCGAGTAAATAACGGCTTAACCCTCCCAATAAGATGTTGGCAGCACAGCCGATCCGGAAATCTACAGTTCCCGCGCCACCCCGGGCAGCGCCGGCACGAAGCGGACCTCGACCAGTTCCTTGCGCTCGATCCCGGCTTCGGTCCGGTTGAGACGGACCAGCGTCTGCACGCCCTGGTGCGGGCCGACGGGCGCGATCAGGATGCCGCCGACCTCCAGCCGCTCGACCAGGTTCTCCGGAATCTGCTCCATCGCGGCGGTCACGATGATGCGGTCGAACGGGCCGATATTGGCCGGCAGGTTGAGGCCGTCGCCGAGCATCACCTCGACATTGTGACAGTCGAGCTTTTCGAGCCGGGCCCGTGCCGCCTCCGCGAGCTTGCGGTAGCGCTCGACGGTCAGCACCTGGCCCGCGAGCCGCGACAGCACTGCGGCCTGATAGCCCGAGCCGGCGCCGATCTCGAGCACGCGGTGCTTCTTCTGGAGCTGGAGCTGCTCGGTCATGTAGGCGACGACGAAGGGCTGGCTGATGGTCTGCCCGCAGGCGATCGGCAGCGCGCTGTCACGATAGGCGCCGTCGCGATCGGCTTCGTCGACGAACTGCTCGCGCGGCACCTCCTCCATGGTCCGCAGCACCGCCTGATCGCTGATGCCCCGACGCCTCAGCGTGAGCTGAAACATCATCTTTTCCGGCGGGTGGTGATGGGAGGTCATTGCTGCTTGTACCGTCTCGTCAGGTCCGGATCGTCGCTCGTAGCGCCAAGGCCGAGGCAGGAGTCTTGTTCCTGCTCAGGAACCCATGATAGCCTCTGAATGCGGTATTTGACCATAAATTGGCTTGCAACGGGCTGACCGCCAAGGCCATTTTCAGGCTTCCGTTCGCCGAAACGCGCATTGCGTCGATTCGTGTTATCTGCGAACATTTTCCGGAATGGGCAAGGACTCAACGACAATGACCGCGACAGGGCTTTCGGGCCGCTCTGTATTCCTCGTCGAGGACGAGGTGATGATCAGAATGATGGTCGCGGATATGCTCGAAGAGCTCGGCTACAAGGTCGCAGCCGAAGCCGGCGACATCACCGAGGCAATGCGGCTCGCCCAGGCGACCGAGTTCGACATCGCCATCCTCGACGTCAACGTCAACGGCAAGGTCATCTCGCCGGTTGCCGACGTCATCAAGGCCAAGGGCTGCCCGTTCATCTTCGCCACCGGCTACGGCTCCTCCGGCCTGCCCGAGCAGTACCGCGACCGGCCGGCGCTCCAGAAGCCGTTCCAGCTCGACGCGCTCGGCAAGACCATCGAAGCCGCGCTTCGCGGCGGCTAGGTCCCAACTCCAGATGGCATTCACTTCAGCGTCGCACTCAACGCGTCGGAAAATGCCTCATTGGTGCGGTCGAGCCTGAGCGGCGTGACGGAGACGCAGCGCTCGCGCAGCGCCGCCAGATCGGTCCCCTCGGCGGGCGTATCCATCATCGCCGCGCGCTCGAAGCCGATCCAGAAATAGGGATTGTTGCGGCCGTCGCGGCGCTCGTCGATCCTGAGGAAGCCGAGATTGCGCTTGCCCTGCCGCGTCACGCGGATGCCGAGCACATCTTCTGGCGCGCAGGACGGGAAGTTGACGTTGATGACAGTGTCCTTCGGGATGCCGGCGGCGATCACCTTGCGCAGGATGTCGGGCCCGAATTTGCGCGCGGTGTCCCATGGCGGCCGCTCGCGGGTCTCGACGCTGAACTCCTGCGACAGCGCGAACGACGGCAGCCCCAAAATGGTGCCTTCCAGGGCGCCGGCGATGGTGCCGGAATAGACCACGTCCTCGGCGACGTTGCGGCCCTTGTTGACACCCGACAGCACGAGGTCGGGCGGCTTGGTGCCGAGGATATGCCGCGCGCCCATGATGACGCAGTCGGTCGGCGTGCCCCGCACGGCGAAGTGCCGCGGGCCGACCTCGCGCAAGCGCAACGGATCGTTCAGCGAGAGCGAATGCGACACGCCGGACTGGTCGAGTTCGGGCGCAACGACCCAGACGTCGTCGGACAATGCGCGTGCGATCTCCTCCACGACCTTGAGGCCGGGAGCGTGGATGCCGTCGTCATTGGTGCAGAGAATGCGCATGTTAGCGGTCGATTCCTGAAGCGGGTCTGAGCCGTCTTATCCGGCCGGGGCCGATCAGGCAAACCGGCCGATTGGGTCCGGCGGCAGGTTCCCGGCCTGGTCCTGCTACCGACGGATGCGCCACTGCGGCAGGAAGCGTGCGAGCCTGCCTTCCGCGCGCAGCTTCATCGCCGGCACCACCAGGCTCACGACCGGAGCCTCGATCACCCCGAACGCCTCCGATTGCGCAACGATCGGGTCCGGCACCGCCGTCTGCGGGAAGCGTTCGCGCGCCACGGTCAGCGCCTTGTCGAAATCCGCAGCATTCACGCCGGGCTTGGCCCGCCGGCTCGCACGAAATCGTCATCCCAGAGCCGCGCGATCGCGATGTCGAGCACACCACGCAGGCGCTGATCGACTGCCTGGATACCGGCACCTGTCACCGCCCATTGTCTGCCGACCCAGAAGATGTCGCGGTGCAAGGCCATGAACAGTGAGTTCGCGTTGTCGGGTGGCCGGCAGGATAACCAGCCGTTCGATCTTCACAACCAAACGTTTCTGTGTGACAGCGCGCGATCGCCTCCTACTCGCGCGCGACCACCTTCAGCCCACCCATATAGGGCTGGAGAACGCTGGGGACCGCGATCGAGCCGTCCTCCTGTTGATAAGTCTCCATCACGGCGATCAGCGCACGGCCAAGCGCAGTGCCGGAGCCGTTCAGCGTGTGCACGAAGCGTGGCTTGCCGTCGGGGCCGCGCGAGCGGGCATCCATGCGGCGGGCCTGGAAATCGCCGCAGACCGAGCAGCTCGAGATCTCGCGGAACGCGCCGCCCTCGCCCTGCCCTGGCATCCAGACCTCGATGTCATAGGTTTTTTGCGACGAAAAGCCCATGTCTCCGGTGCACAGCGTCATCACGCGGTAATGCAGATCGAGCCGGCGCAGCACTTCCTCGGCGCAGGCCAGCATCCGCTCGTGTTCGTCCTTGCTGGTCTCCGGCGTCGTGATCGACACCAGCTCGACCTTGGTGAACTGGTGCTGGCGGATCATGCCGCGGGTGTCACGCCCTGCGGCGCCCGCCTCCGCACGAAAACACGGCGTCAGCGCAGTCAGCCGCATCGGCAGCTGCTTCTCGTCAAGGATGGATTCTCGGACGAGGTTGGTGAGCGCCACCTCCGCGGTCGGAATGATGCCGAGACGCTCGGTCCGCAGCCGCTCATGGTCGGGTGCGGCGAGCAGTTCGCCCTTGATCGCCCAGAACTGGTCATCCTCGAATTTCGGCAATTGTCCTGTGCCGAACATGATCTCGTTGCGCACCAGCAGCGGCGGATTGATCTCGGTATAGCCGTGCTCGTCGATGTGCAGATTCAGCATGAACTGGCCGAGCGCGCGTTCGAGCCGCGCCAGTCCCTTTTTCAACACGACGAAGCGCGCGCCGGAGAGCTTCGCCGCCGTCTCGAAATCCATGTCGCCGAGCGCGCCGCCGATATCGTCATGGGGCTTTGGCGCAAAGGCGTAGTTGCGCCTGCTTCCGAAGACATGGCGTTGTACATTGCCGTGCTCGTCGACGCCGTCGGGCACTTCGCCGAGCGGCAGATTCGGAATCGCGGACAGCTCGTTCGTCAGCTCCTCGTCGGCGGCTTTCGCGGCCGCTTCGAGCTCCGGCATCGTGGTCTTGAGCTCGGCGACCTCGGCCATAAGCTTGGCCGCGCGTGCCTCGTCCTTCGCCTTCTTGGCGTCGCCGATCTCCTTGGAGGCGGCGTTGCGCCGCGCCTGCGCCTGCTCCGAGGCCAGGATCGCCGTCCGCCGCTTCTCATCGATCGCAAGCAGCGATGCCGACAACGGCTTCAGGCCCCGCCGGGCAAGGCCGGCGTCGAAGGCTTGCGGATTGTCGCGGATCGATTTGATGTCGTGCATGGCCGTGGTCCTGGATGAGCGCGTAAACCTACAACGGCGAACGTTGTACGTCAGCGCGTCTCCCCTAGCACTCTGTCATCGCCCGCGAAAGCGGGCGATCCAGTATTCCAGGGACGGCGGTGGTTCTCCGAGAGGGCGCGGCGTACTGGATTCCCCGCTCCAGTGCGCAATTGCGCACAGGGCGGGGAATGACACCGCTGGGCGTGGCGCCCTACTCGGCCGGATTCGCCGGCGTCGACACGTCGGTCCCGGTGGCGGCCTGCGACGCCGCCGCCTTCTTCTCCACCATCCCGACCGCGATGATCGAGCCCTCGTAGAGCGCCAGCAACGGGATCGCCAGCGAGCACTGGCTGAGCACGTCCGGCGGGGTCAGCACGGCTGCGATGACGAAGGCGATGACGATGAAATAGCGGCGCTTCTCGCGCAGCATTTTCGAGGTGACGATTCCAATGCGCCCGAGCAGCGTTAGGATTACCGGAAGCTGGAAGGCGATGCCGAAGGCGAAGATCAGCGACATCATCAGCGACAGATATTCGCCGACCTTGGGCAGCAGTTGGATCTGCGCGGTCTCGTCGCTGCCAGCCTGCTGCATGCCGAGCGAGAAGCGGACCAGCATCGGCAGCACCACGAAATAGACCAGCGCCGCGCCCAGCACGAAGAAGAACGGGGTCGCGACCAGATACGGCAGGAAGGCCTGCTTCTCGTGCTTGTAGAGCCCGGGCGCGACGAACTTGTAGATCTGCGTCGCGACGATCGGGAACGAGATGAAGCCGGCGCCGAACAACGCGAGCTTGAGCTGGGTAATGAAATATTCCAGCAGCGCCGTGTAGATGAACTTCGAGTTCTCCGGACCCGCGACCCACACGAACGGCCAGACCAGCACGTTGTAGATCTGCTTGGCGAAGAAGAAGCAGAAGATGAAGGCCACGCCGAAGCCGAGCAGGGCCTTGATCAGCCGCGACCGCAGCTCGATCAAATGGTCCATCAGAGGGGCTTTGCTGGCCTCGATATCGGCGTCGCTCATGACGCTTTGACGTCCTTGATCGCCTCGGATGGCGCCGTGTCTTGGGTAATATGGTCCTGCGCAGCCTGCGCCTGCTCGACCTCGCGGGTGATCGCGAGCGGCTCGTTCACGGCCGCATGCGCCTCGGCCTCCACGAATGTCTCGGGCGTCGGCGCTTCCGGCGTGGTGGGGGTTGCCGGCGCTTCGCTTGAAGTTGCCGGCGGCTCGACAGCCGCGGAGGTCGTCGTCTCTGCGGGCTTGTCCAGTGCATCGACGCGAAGCGCGTCACTGACGTCCTTCTGGAGCGAGGTCATCAGGTTGTTGCCGGCAAAGCCGGAAGCGGCTTCCTTGACCTCGTCGAAGCTCTTCTTGAGGTCGGCCATTTCGGCCTCGCGCATCGCTTCCTGGAACTGGCCCTGGAATTCGGCGGCCATCTTGCGGGCCTTGCCCATCCACTGCCCGACCATGCGCAGCACGCCCGGCAGCTCTTTCGGGCCGATGGCGACCAGGGCCACGACCCCGATCAGGACCAGTTCACTCCACCCGATGTCGAACATGAGGTCTTCCGTTCACGCCAGCCGCGACCGGCCCAATCCCTCGCGCACAGGATTGGCGCCGTCACCCGCGTCTCGCGTACGCTTACTCAGACGGCCTTGCTGCCGACGTCGGACCGAGCGGCGGTCGGCGGGGCGTTGTGCTCGATCGACTTGGCTGGCTCAGGCTTGTCGGCGACCTTGTCGTCGTCCTGCATGCCCTTCTTGAAGGCCTTGATGCCCTGCGCCACATCGCCCATCAGATCCGAAATCTTGCCGCGGCCGAACAGCAGCAGGACGACTGCGATCACCAGGATCCAGTGCCAAATGCTAAGCGAACCCATCCTGCAACCCTCCAAACACACTTGGCCGGGGACCCGGCCGATCTTCCCCGAAACCTAGGCGCGGCAGGCCTCAAAAACAAGGACCAAGGCAGCGCCAATTCGCTGTTGGCACTACGTAATCTTGCTAGTGTTAACTGGTCGCAGGGAGCCCGTAAGTGGCTGTGGCGTCAGTCTTCGCCGCCACCCTCGCCGCCCTCATTGCCGCCTTCCGGCGCCTCGGGCTCGACCGCAGGCGCCAGCGCCAGATCGAGGTCCTCGCCCGGTTCCAGCGGATCTTCGTCCTCGCGCAGCTGCGGGTCATCCGAAGGGGTCGGCACGCTGAATCCGGTCGGCAGGCGCGAATCCAGCAGGCCCGTGCCCTTCAGCTCTTCCAGGCCCGGCAGATCGCCAAGCTGTTCCAGGGTGAACTGCGACAGGAAGTCCTCGGTGGTTCCGAAGGTCAAGGGGCGGCCGGGCGTCTTGCGACGACCGCGCGGCTTGATCCAGCCGGTCTCCAGCAGCACGTCGAGCGTGCCCTTCGAGGTGACGACGCCGCGGATCTCTTCGATCTCGGCGCGCGTCACCGGCTGGTGATAGGCGATGATCGCCAGCACCTCGATCGCGGCGCGCGACAGGCGGCGGGTCTCGGTGCTCTCCCGCGTCATCAGCCAGGCCAGATCACCGGCAGTACGGAAGGTCCATTTGTTGGCGACGCGCACCAGATTCACGCCACGATGGGCATAGTCGGCCTGGAGCTGTTCGAGCGCAGCCTTGACGTCGACGCCCTCGGGCATGCGCTTTGCCAGCGTCGCGGTGTCCAGCGGTTCATTCGAAGCAAACAGCAGCGCTTCCAGCAGCCGCAGCTCTTCGGGACGCGCCTGGGACTCGTTCTCCATCGGCTCGGCCTCTTCTACCCGCACTTCAGCCAGGCTTGCCATGGCAGATTCTCCTTCTTGCACTTAACCGACCGGCGCATCAGGCGCAGGAGCTGCGTCCACGACCGGTTTTGGGCGCCCCTTCCGGAAATAGATGGGCGCGAACGCCTCTTTCTGGTTCAGCTCGAGCTGACCTTCACGCACCAATTCGAGCGCGGCGGCAAAGCTCGAAGCGAACACCGTCGCGCGCTGCGTCGGATCGGCGACGTGTCGGACGAGGAAGTCGTCGAGGACCCCCCAGTCGTCCTGCTCGGTGATGCTGCCGACCAGCCGCTCCAGCGTGGCGCGCGCCTCGGCGAGCGACCACACCGTGCGCTTGGCCAGATGCACGCTCGCCAGCACACGCGACTGGCGCTGCGCGGCATAGGCGGTGAGCAGGTCGTACAGCGTCGCGGTGTATTTCGGATGCTTGATCTCGGCGATCTGCTCGGGCTCGCCGCGCGGGAAGATGTCGCGCAGCAATTGCTGCCTGTTCATCAGCCGGTTGGCGGCTTCGCGAATGGCTTCCAGCCGGCGCAGACGGTTGGCGAGCGCGGTCGCCATCTCTTCCGCGCTCGGACCTTCCGCGCTCGGCGGCTCCGGCAGCAGCAGGCGCGACTTCAGGAAGGCGAGCCAGGCCGCCATCACGAGATAGTCGGCGGCAAGCTCGAGCCGGATCTTTCGTGCGGCTTCGATGAAGTGGAGGTACTGGTCGGCCAGCGCCAGGATCGAGATCTTGGCGAGATCGACCTTCTGCTGCCGCGCCAGCGCGAGCAGCAGGTCGAGCGGGCCCTCATAGCCCTCGACGTCCACCACCAACGCCGGCTCACCCTCGGCGAGCTCTGCAGGCCGCCCGGTTTCAAACGATAGAATTTCTGCGGTCATGCGGATGCCGTGTTTGCCCGTGCGATCAATGCGTCCAGTTCGGCGCGTGCGGCCGCCCGGTCGAACGGCTGCGGTGCCTTGCGCGACGCGAGTGCGGCTTTCGCCCGCTCCAGCGCCGTGCCCGACAGCTCAGGTGTCTGGCCGGCGACCTCGCGCATCTCCTCGATGTTGCCGTTGCAGTGCAGGGCCATGTCGCAGCCGGCCGCGAAGATGGCGCGGGTCCGTTCGGCGATATTCCCCGACAGCGCGTTCATCGACACGTCATCACTCATTAACAAACCCTGGAACCCGATCACGCCGCGAATCACCTGAGTGATCATTGTCGCAGAAGTCGTCGCCGGATGGGCGGGGTCGACCGCGCTAAACACAACATGTGCAGTCATGGCCATCGGCAGGTCAGCCAGCGGCTTGAATGCCGCAAAGTCGGTCCGGTCGAGCTCGTCCCTCAGGGTATCAACCGTCGGCAGCTTGAAATGGGTGTCGGCGGTGGCGCGTCCATGACCGGGAATGTGCTTCAGAACCGGCAGCACGCCGCCCTGCTCCAGGCCCTCGGTGACGGCGCGCGCGATCGCGGCGACCTTACCCGGCTCAGTGCCGTAAGCCCTGTTCCCAATAACGGCGTCGGCGCCGGACACCGGCACGTCAGCGAGCGGCAGGCAATCCACGGTAATGCCGAGATCGGCGAGATCAGATGCAATCAGCCGGGCGCTTAAGCGCGCAGCCGTCAGTCCGAGCCCCGAATCAGTGTCGTACAGGGTCGCGAAAATGGCGCCCGGCGGATAGACCGGCCAGTGTGGCGGCCCCAGCCGCTGCACCCGGCCGCCCTCCTGGTCGATCAGGACAGGGGCGTCGGCCGCGCCCGCAACCGCGCGCAATTCCGCAACCAGCGCAGCAACTTGAGCCGGCGTATCGACATTGCGCTTGAAGAGGATGAAGCCCCATGGGCGCTCGGCACGGATAAACTCCCGCTCAGCGGCGGTTAGTTCTGTTCCGGATACACCGGTAATGAAGGCCCGCGTGCTCATAACGGCCGATTAACCCTGCCCCGCGAGGGGGTCAAGGAAACGGCCGTTAATTCCTCTGGACGAAGCAGTCAGACAAGCCTGCGGATTTCAAATTGTTGCAAGCCTGCGTAGCTTCCTGGACGGAACCGTAGGGGCCAGCGAAGGCGCGGTAGACGATCCCCTTGCCCTTCTCGGTCAGATCGACCCGCTTGATCACCGGCGAGCGCGATCCGAGCACACTGCCATATTTGCCCTGAAGCACCCGGTAGGACGCGGCGGCGCTGTCCTCGCTCTGCTGCGAGGAGACCTGCACGATGTAGCCGCCACCGCTACTCGCGGGCGCCGGTTGCGTCGGGTTGGTCGCAGCCATCCGCTGCGGCGGCTCCGATTGCGGCGCGAGCGAGAGCGGCTGGTTGGCACTGGCATTGGCCGAAGTCGGCGGATTGTGCGGCGCGGCTGGTGCGGCAACGGGCTTCGGCGCGGCGGCCGTCGGCTTGGCGGCTGCGGATTGCGGCGTGGTGCTATCGGTCTGATCGCCCCTCACAGCCACAGTCCTGATCGAGCGCGGCGTGTTGGCCGGCAGTGTGCCGTTGCTCGGGATTGGGCCCGCGCTTGGCGGCGGTATCGTTGACGGCGAGACGCTCGCCACCGGCGGCGGGTTTGCGTTCTGGTTCAGCGGCGGGAACACCACGCGGGGACCGCCGGCCTTGGCGGCGACGTCGACGGGTGCTTCTTCGCGCGGCACGATCTTCTCGGAGCCATCGCCGCTCGCCATGCGATCCGGCACCTTGGCCGAGGAGTCGGTCGGCGCCGGCACGATCTTGGTCGGCGTGTTGTCGGCCTTGATGATCGGCGGCTCGCCGGTGCGGGGCGAACCGACATAGGTCTTGTAGGCGAAGGCCGCGCCAGTGCCGACCACGGCAAGCGCGAGGATCGCCGCGACCGTCATCATGCCGCCGCGCGGCTTCTTCGGCTCGTCGAGATCGGCCTCGGGGTAGTCGCTCTGGAACGCGTAAGGATCTTCCGGATAGGCGGGATCGCGCTGATAATCCTGCTCGCCCGCCTCCAGTCGTCCATAGAGCGCGTCGTCGTAGCGCGCAGGATCGGGCGGCTGATGCGGCTCCTGATAGGCTTGCTCCTGATAAGCCTGAGCGTGCTGCTGGTGAGCATGGCCCTGATAGGCCTGATCCTGATAGGCCTGATCCTGGTCAGCGTGGTCCTGATAGGCCTGCGGCTGATGAAAATCAGGCTCGGGCGCGGTCGGCTTGGCTGAATAGCGGTGCAATGGATGAACCGGGTTCACAGAAACGGGATAGTCAGGCTCGGGCGCCGGCTGTGGCTGCACGTTGGCGCGCCGCATCCATGAGGGCGGCCCGGGCGGAGGCGGCGGGGCCTGCTCGGCATAGTCCTGCCGATGATCATCCTGCGGATAGTCGTGGTCCTGATAGCTCTGAGCCGGAGGTGCCGGCGGCGGTGCGCTCGGTCGCGCCTGCGCTGCGAATGGATCGGTCTGTCCGATCAGGCGGGCGAGCTCGGCCAAGGGATCGTTTTCCGCCTTCCCATGCTGATCGCTACCGCGACCATAGTCATCGGAAGGAAACGCTCTGTTCTGATATCGTTCGGCCATCGTGATGATGCGTCCCTTCGGGAAAGCCGCGCGCCCCTCGACCAAGGCGCAGCTTTCGACCCACAAGGCTTTCAACCAAGTCTAAGCGATCCGGCTTCTGCCGGTTACCCCCGAGATTCCCTTAAGTAGTTCGCCCCAAACTACCGCATCTCGTCCGGAGCATGGACGCCGAGGATGGCGAGGCCCGATGCCAGGACGGAGACGACGCCCTGGACCATTGCCAGCCGCGCCTTCGTTAGCTCTGCATCATTATTGATAATGAAGCGTAAATAGGGCAAATCGCGCCCCTTCGTCCAAAGTGCATGAAATTCGCTGGCTAAATCATAGAGATAGAAGGCAATTCGGTGCGGCTCGTGGGCCGCGGCGGCGGCCTCCAGCATGCGCGGAAAAATTGCGAGGCGCTTGAGCAACTCAAGCTCAACCGGGTCCGACAGGCGTTCCACCGCCGACTCACCCAGCCAGGCGATACGCTTGCTTGTATCCTCAGGCAATTCCGGGAACACCTCGGCCCGGGCGTTGCGGAAGATCGAGTGACCGCGGGCGTGGCCGTACTGGACGTAGAACACCGGATTGTCGCGCGACTGCTCGATGACCTTGGCGAGGTCGAAATCGAGCACGGCGTCGTTCTTGCGATAGAGCATCATGAAGCGGACGGCGTCCTGGCCGACCTCATCCACCACATCACGAAGCGTGACGAAGTTGCCGGCTCGCTTGCCCATTTTCACCGGTTCGCCGTTGCGCAGCAGCTTCACGAGCTGGACGATCTTGACGTCGAGCGCGCCCTTGCCCGACGTCGTCGCCTTGACCGCCGCCTGCATGCGCTTGATGTAGCCACCGTGATCGGCGCCCCAGACGTCGATCATCTCCGCAAAACCACGGTCGAACTTGTTCTTGTGGTAGGCGATGTCGGAAGCGAAGTAGGTGTAGGATCCATCCGACTTGATCAGCGGACGATCGACGTCGTCGCCGTAGGCGGTCGCCTTGAACAGCAGTTGCTCGCGGTCTTCCCAGTCCTCGACCGGCGCGCCCTTCGGCGGCGGCAGGCGCCCCTCGTAGATGTCGCCCTTGGCCTTGAGGAAATCGATGGTTTCGGCGACCTTGTTGTTGCCGGCCTCGATCAGCGAGCGCTCCGAAAAGAACACGTCGTGGCGGATGTTGAGGGCGGCGAGATCATCCCTGATCTCGTCCATCATCATCGCGATCGCCTTGGCGCGCACTGTCGGCAGCCATTGCGTCTCGCTCATCGCGAGGAGCTTGTCGCCATGCTCCTTCGCAAGCGCCTGCCCGACCGGCTTCAGATAGTCGCCGGGATAAAGCCCTTCCGGAATGGCGCCGATGTCCTGTCCCAGCGCTTCGCGATATCTCAGGAAGGCAGAGCGGGCGAGCACGTCGACCTGGGCGCCGGCATCGTTGATGTAATATTCGCGGGTGACGTCATGGCCGCCGAACTGGAGCAGGCTTGCCAGCGCATCGCCGAACACGGCGCCGCGGCAATGGCCGACATGCATCGGCCCGGTCGGGTTGGCCGAGACGTATTCGACGTTGACCTTGGAGCCGCCGCGGACGCGGCCGTAATCGGCGCCCTCGCGCAGCACGGTGCGCAGCGCCTCCGCCCAGGCTGCCGGCTTCAGCGTCAAATTGATGAAGCCGGGACCGGCGACATCGACCTTGGCGATCAGCGCATCGGCACGCAGCCGCTCGGCGATCTGCTCGGCGAGGTCGCGCGGCTTTGCCTTTGCCTCTTTGGCAAGCACCATGGCGGCGTTGGTCGCCATGTCGCCATGGGAGGCGTCGCGCGGCGGCTCGACCACCACGCGCGAGAAATCGATACCCTCGGGCCAGTTGGCGTCCGCCGCAAGCGTGCGGCAGGCGGCGTGCACGCGTGCGAGCACGTCGGCGAACAGGTGCAGTGCTGAGGATGTGTCGGGCATGGCCGCCGCCTAACGCAAATCCGGGGTCGAGTCAAAGAGCCGCTGGTGCTCGGTCAGGGCGAAACGGTCGGTCATTCCGGCAATGAAATTGCCGATCCGGCGGGCCCGGTCGCCCTCATCGTCCGCCTCCGCCCCCAGCAGCCATTCCGGCGGCAGCTCATCGGGCGACGTCAGGTATTTTGCGAACAGGTCGAACAGGATCTGCTCGGCCTCCCCCATCACCCGCATCACCCGCTTGTGACGGTACATATGCTGGTACAGGAAGCGCTTGATCGCGGCCTCCTCCTCGGCGACCTCGGCGGGGAACGCGACCAGCGCCCGGCTCTGCTGGCGCACGTCCTGGGCCGATTGCGGTT
The DNA here is from genome assembly GCF_018130785.1 of Bradyrhizobium liaoningense. Lineage (GTDB taxonomy): Bacteria > Pseudomonadota > Alphaproteobacteria > Rhizobiales > Xanthobacteraceae > Bradyrhizobium > Bradyrhizobium liaoningense_A. Next base: position 412,337 of record NZ_JAFCJT010000002.1, on the reverse strand, counting down.
TCACCGCGGCGAGGTTTTTCTGGGCCTCCGCGAACACCGCACCGATCAGGTGCGAGATCAGCTCGCGTACCAGCTCGGCGCCGCGCCTGACGTCGTCGAGATCGGGGTAATGCGTCGAGGTCTCGGCGATGATCTCGGCGGTCAGCGGCATCACCTTGAGATCATCGAGATGGAACAGGCCGGCGCGCAGACCGTCATCGATGTCGTGAGCGTCGTAGGCGATGTCGTCGGCGATCGCAGCGACTTGTGCTTCGAGCGAGGCGAAGCTCCACAATTCGAGATCGTAGGTCTTGATGTAGTCGGCGATGCCGACGGGAATGCCATGCTCGCGATAGCGCCCGACCGGCCCGCCGCTGCGATCCGTCAGCGGGCCATTGTGCTTGACGATGCCCTCCAGCGATTCCCAGGTCAGGTTGAGCCCGTCGAATTCGGGATAGCGGTGCTCGAGCGCCGCGACGACGCGCAAGGTCTGGGCGTTGTGGTCGAAGCCGCCAAAATCCTTCAGGCAGGAATCCAGCGCCCGCTCGCCGGCGTGCCCGAACGGCGGATGGCCGAGATCATGGGCAAGCGCCAGCGTCTCCGTGAGGTCCTCGTCCAGCCCGAGCTGGCGAGCCAGCGCGCGGGCGATCTGCGCCACCTCCAGCGAATGGGTCAGCCGGGTGCGGTAGTGGTCGCCCTCGTGGAACACGAAGACCTGGGTCTTGTACTTCAGGCGGCGGAACGCGGTGGAGTGGATCACCCGGTCGCAATCCCGCCGGAACGGGCTGCGGGTCCGGCTCGGCGGCTCCGCGACCAGCCGGCCGCGGCTGCGGTCGGGGTCGCAGGCATAGGGCGCGCGGGGAGCTGCCATTCCGACGGACACGACGAATTTAGTCCCTATCCATTTGATTCTGCGTATCCTTGCACTTAACTATGCCGGACGCGGGATACCAAATGAATTGGGCAAGTGAATCTGGTATGACCGCGGACGACGACCGGAGACGAGCTATGACGACTGACGTGACCATCAGTGACCGCGCCGCACGCCGCATTGGGGAGATCCTCAAGGGCGAAGGTTCTGGCGCGATGCTGCGCATCTCCGTCGAGGGCGGCGGCTGCTCGGGCTTCCAGTACAAGTTCGACATCGACCGCGACCGCACCGACGACGATCTCGTGATCGAGCAGGAGAATGCGGTTGTGCTGGTCGATTCCGCCTCCCAGCCATTCCTGGCGGGCTCGCAGGTCGATTTCGTCGACGATCTGATCGGCGCCTCGTTCCGCGTCAACAATCCCAATGCGACGGCGTCCTGCGGCTGCGGGACCAGCTTCTCGATCTGAAGCGCTTCAAGTGCCCGTGATCTGCCGCTCCTCGTCGGTCCATTCGACGTCATCAGGCATCAGCTCCGGCTGAAGCGGCGCGTCCTCCGACATCATGTGGCCGTCCAGCGCGCGCAGCAAGGCCGCGGCCAGCGCGGGCTTGCGCAGCGGCTTGGCCAGGAAGTCCGACATGCCCGCCTCACGGCAGATCTTGACGTCCTCGGGGAAGGCGTTGGCGGTCAGCGCGATGATCGGCAGGGCCTCGAAACGTCCGCCTTGCGCGCGGATCGCACGGGTCGCGGCAAGGCCGTCCATGTCGGGCATGCGCACGTCCATCAGCACGATGTCGTAATCGCCCTCGGAGGCCGCCGCGACGGCCTGGACGCCATCGGTCACGACACGCAGCTCGACGTCGAAGGCTCCTAGCATCTTGCTCACGACCATGCGGTTGACGGCATCGTCCTCGGCGACGAGCACTTTCAGTGACCGGTCCAACCCGGCGATCCGCGCCTTGAGCTCGTCGGCTTCATCGCTGCCCGCCGCCTGGTCGGATGCCTGCGCCTGGCTCCAGGGCAGCACCAGCGTGAAGCGGAAGGTCGATCCCTCGCCCGGCGTGGAGGTGACGCCGATGGTGCCGCCCATCTGCTCGATGATGCGCCGCGAGATCGCGAGCCCAAGCCCGGTGCCGCCGAAGCGGCGGCTGATCGAGGCGTCGGCCTGCGCGAAGTCGCTGAAGAGTTGCCCGACCATTTCGGGCGCAATCCCGATGCCGCTATCGGTCACCGTCCACTCGACGGTCGCAAGCAGATCGCGGCGCGCCTGGCAGACGGCCGAGATCGTCACTTCGCCTTCGTCGGTAAACTTCACCGCGTTGGAGGCAAGGTTGAGCAGCACCTGCCGGATGCGCGCGACGTCGCCGCGCAGCGTCGGCGGCAACGCCGGATCGACCTCGACCTTGACCGCCAGCCCCTTGCTCTTGGCACTCGCGCGCGCGACGGTCGCGACCGCCTCGACCAGCGCCTGCGGGGCGAAGTCGATCGCCTCGAACGCAAAGCGTCCGGCCTCGAGCTTGGACAGATCGAGGATATCGTTGAGGATGCGCTGGAGATTGTCGCCGGACTCGCGGATCGTGGTGACAGCCTCATGCTGCTCGGGATCGAGCCTGGTTTCCAGCAGCATGCTGGCAAGTCCGAGCACGCCGTTCATGGGCGTGCGGATCTCGTGGCTCATCACCGCCAGGAAGTTGGATTTGGCGCGGCTCTCGGCCTCCGCCTTTTCCGCGCGCCAGCGCTCGGTGACGTCGCGGCCGAAGCCGCGATAGCCGAGGAACTGGCCATCGCGGTCGTAGGCCGGCTTCGCCGTGAGCGACCACAGCCGCGCCTCGCCGCCGGCGACGACCCTGAGATTCATCTCGTGCAGCGGCTCGCTCTGCTCCATCAGGCCGACGACGTTGTAGGCCGCGCTCTTGTCCTCGGGACAGAGCATGTCGAGCACGTCGACGAAGTGCGAGCCCTTCAGCAGCGGAAGCGGCAATTGCGCGACGTCGGCGAAGCGTTGTGGCACGTCGATCAGATGCCCTTCGGCGTCGGTCTGCCACAACCAGTCGCTGGCGTTCTCCTGAAAGTCCTTCAGCAGCAGCGAGATGATCTCGGTCTGCCGTTCGAGCTCGAGCCGGGCCTTGAGATTGCCGAGGAACAGATTGCCCTGCGAGACGATGTTGCGCGCCATGAAGAACGCGAACAGCAGCAGGAACACCGCGGTCAGCAGATGCGGCCCGGTGCCGCACAGGAGCAGCGCGCCGGTGCAGGCGACGGTCACGGTGGCGAGGTAGACGAGGCCGGCGCGCGGGAAGGTCGACAGCGTGAAGGCGCCGCCGGACATCATCCCGACCATCAGGCAGGCCAGGATGAGCTGGCTGGTCGGCTCGACGCGGCTGAACAATGCGAGCGGCAGCGCGCCCCAGATCGCGGCGAGGAAGAATGCCTGTCGCAGCATCTGCCGCGCGGCGCGCGGCGACGCTTCCTGGGGTGGGCTCTGATGCGACCGCCGCCACGCACGAACCGCGAGTGATGCGGTGGTGGCGAGGGTCAGGCCCCAGATCGCGAGGAAATCGTTCCAGCCCCTGCCCCAGAACAGGATCAGCACGATGGCGACGTTGAGCATGGTGACGGCCATCGTCACCGGAATCAGCTGCGTCACCGCGTCGATCTGCTTGGCACGGATGCGGCGCAGCTCGCGCTCGCTGAGATCGGCGGTCAGGCCGTCCTCGATCTCGAAGCCGCCGAGCCAGTACAGGAACGCGCCGATCAGGCCGTCGCGCGGCTCAGCTCGCTTCATGGATTTGTCCGGCCATCCCATTCGAAAAACCTTTTCGGCATCAATGGCGCAGGCGCAGCTTAAGCCGGGTTAATTTTGTGGGAGATTTTGCGGCGTCCTTGACGGGCGCGTTTGCAGTTTGTTCTAACCATGGCCCCTGCCTGGAGCCCGCCGACATGCCCATCAGAGTAGCCACCTGGAACGTGAACTCGGTCCGGCAGCGGATCGATCTCCTGCTGACCTGGCTGAAGGAGTGCCAGCCGGACATCGTCTGCCTCCAGGAGATCAAATGCATCGACGAGGCCTTCCCGCGGCTGGAGATCGAGGCGCTGGGCTACAACGTGGTCACCCACGGTCAGAAGACGTTCAACGGCGTCGCGCTGCTCTCAAGGCTCCGCTTCGACGAGACCAAGTCGGGGCTCGCCGGCGACGACGAGGACGCTCATGCCCGCTTCCTCGAGGGCGTGGTGACGCTCAAGTCCGGGGTGCTGCGCATCGCCTGCCTGTACCTGCCCAACGGCAATCCGGTCGGGACCGACAAATATCCCTACAAGCTCAAATGGATGTCGCGGCTTCTTGAGTACTCGAAGGAGCGTCTCAAGACGGAGGAGCCGCTGATCCTCGCCGGCGACTTCAACGTCATCCCGCACGCCCGCGACGTCCATAATCCCGCCGCCTGGACCGAGGACGCCCTGTTCAAGGCCGAGACGCGGGAGAGCTTTCAATCTCTGCTCGGCCTCGGCCTCACCGACGCCCTGCGCGCGGTCACCGACGAGCCCGGGCTCTACACCTTCTGGGACTACCAGGCCGGTGCCTGGCAGAAGAACCATGGCTTGAGGATCGACCATTTGCTGCTGTCGCCGCAGGCCAGCGACCGGCTCGCCAATGTCGGCATCGACAGCTATGTGCGGGCTTGGGAGAAGCCGTCGGACCACGTACCGGTATGGGCCGATCTGGATCTGGAGGCGGCTTGAGCTGGTGCGAGGGGGTGCTGGGTTGGGACCGGTGGGCTGCGCTTCGCGCAGCCGCGGGCTGACCTACCCGGCAGGAGTACCTCCTACCGGCGGCCCTGAACGCCCTGCACCCACTGCTCCAGCATTTGCAGGCACATGGCGCGGTCGTCGTCCGAGGCCTTGGCGAAAGCGCGGTTGTAGCTTTCCTTGATCCAGGTTTCCTCGATACCGGCGCTGTCACGCGCCAGCGTCAGCCACATCAGGCCGCGCGCAGCCTGCCGCGGCAGGCGGTCGCCATTGAACAGCATCTGGCCGAGCAGCGCCTGCGCCTCGTGCTGGCCCTTCTGGGCGGCAAGGCCGAGCCAGCGCGCGCCATAGCGGAAATCCTCCCGCGAGGCGTCCGGGGTCTTCAGATACAGCCGGGCGAGATCGTACTGCGCATCCGCATTGCCGAAATAGGAGGCCGCATAGGAGAACATCTCCCGCGCCCGGTCCTGATCCGGCTTGATCTTCGAGTTCGGGATACCGCTCAGATAGTAGCGGCCGAGCGCAACGAAGGCGTTGGCCACGACCTGCGCCTGCGGCGCCGACGGGCTGTCCTCGGCATGCGCATTGGCGATACGGCTGAAATATTCGAAGGCGCGCACATCGTCTTGGGCGACGCCGTCGCCGTTCGCATACATGCGGCCGAGCTTGAACTGAGCGCCCGGGTGACCGCCTTCGGCGGCGTATTGCAGGGCGCTGAGCGAGGTTTCCTGGGGCGTGGTGGCCGGTGCCGCCACCTTGCTGCGCACGGCACCCGCGGCGCCCGGCAAGGTGGTCACGACCGGAAGGGCCGCATCCTTGCTGGCCGAGCCGTCAAAGGCGAGCGCCGGCGCGGCCAGCACCCCGGCCCCCAACACAAACGCAACTATGGCACGCCTAGATATCCGCATAGCACTGTTTCTCGTGCGCGCCGCCCGGATGGGTCACTGCCCCACCGACCGCTGGTCCAACCTGCTGAGCATATTTCCAGAGCGCACCCGACGTGTGGTTAGTCGCGCGAGCGCTCCATTTGGTCTTGCGCTGCGCGAGCTCCTGGTCGCTCAATTTTACGTTAAGGGTGCCGGCGACCGCGTCGATCTCGATGATATCGCCGTCCTCGAGCAGCCCGATCGGGCCGCCGATGGCGGCTTCCGGCCCGACATGGCCGATGCAGAAGCCGCGGGTGGCGCCGGAGAAGCGGCCGTCGGTGATGAGCGCAATCTTGCCGCCCATGCCTTGGCCGGTCAGCGCCGCAGTGGTCTGGAGCATTTCCCGCATGCCGGGACCGCCCTTGGGGCCCTCGTAGCGGATCACGATGACTTCGCCTTCCCTGTAGGTCCGGTTCTGGACGGCCTCGAAGGCGTCCTCCTCCCGGTCGAAGCATCGCGCCGGACCGGTGAACCTCAGGTTAGACATTCCCGCGACTTTCACGATCGCACCTTCTGGCGCCAGATTGCCCTTCAGACCGACCACACCACCAGTGACGGTGATCGGTTTGTCTGCCGGGTGCACCACGTCCTGGTGCGGATTCCACTTCACGCTTTTGAGGTTTTCGGCGATCGTTCGACCGGTGACCGTAATGCAGTCGCCGTGGAGAAATCCGTTGTCGAGCAGCGTCTTCATCAGAAGCGGTATGCCACCAACTTCAAACATGTCTTTGGCGACATAACGGCCGCCCGGCTTCAAATCCGCGACATATGGTGTCTTTTTGAAGATTTCGGCGACGTCGAACAGGTCGAACTTGATGCCGCACTCGTGCGCGATTGCAGGCAGGTGCAGTGCAGCATTGGTCGAGCCGCCGGATGCCGCCACCACGGCGGCGGCGTTCTCCAATGCCTTGCGGGTGACGATGTCGCGCGGCCGCAGGTTGGAGGCGATCAGGTCCATGATCTTCTCGCCCGCGGTCATGCAGAAAGCGTCGCGGATTTCATACGGTGCCGGGGCGCCGGCCGAGTACGGCAGCGCCAGGCCGATCGCCTCGGAGACGGTCGCCATGGTGTTGGCGGTGAACTGCGCGCCGCAGGCGCCCGCCGAGGGGCACGCCACCCGCTCGATCTCGTCGAGGTCCTCGTCCGACATGGCGCCGACCGAGTGCTTGCCGACCGCCTCGAACATGTCCTGGACGGTGACCTGCTGTCCGCGGAAATTGCCGGGCAGGATCGAGCCGCCGTAAATGAAGATCGAGGGCACGTTGAGGCGGACCATCGCCATCATCATGCCCGGCAGCGACTTGTCGCAACCGGCAAGGCCCACGAGCGCATCATAGGCGTGGCCGCGCACGGTCAGCTCGACGGAATCGGCGATGCACTCGCGCGACGGCAGCGACGAGCGCATGCCGTCATGGCCCATGGCGATGCCGTCGGTGACGGTGATGGTGCAGAATTCACGCGGCGTGCCGCCGGCGGATGCCACGCCCTTCTTCACCGCCTGGGCCTGGCGCATCAGGGAGATGTTGCAAGGGGCGGCTTCGTTCCAGCAGGAGGCGACGCCGACGAAGGGCTGGTGGATCTGCTCGGTGGTCAGACCCATGGCGTAGAAGTAGGACCGATGCGGCGCGCGCGCGGGGCCTTCCGTCACGTGACGGCTCGGCAGCCTCCGCTTGATGTCGGTCTTCGCGTCCATCGCAAACCAGTTTCCCCGGCGAACCCTTTCAGACCCGAAAAATCACAGCCAAGATTTGAATCGACCTTGGGATTTCCGGACCTTCGAAGACCGCCGCTACCCTTCAAACTTTAGAGCGATTTTATTCATGTTCGGGTGTGGCTAAAAAGCGGCGCTGATGCGAACGGACGGAGATAAGGGTTTAATCCAAGGTGAGTGTTGCAGACACAGCACAATCGTGGCTCGAAGGACACGGCTTGGCTTACTAAGATACCTCGTGAAGATGACAATCCACAACTCAAGATCGCGATGCAGGCTTGGCGCGCCTGGTTTTTGGCTCGATGACGAGGCGCACTTAGGTGAGTCGGTGCCACTCTCCTTCGTCGGCGACAACCACCCTCTCGTGTCCCGTGCGCACCGCACCGCTGCAAATCGCAGACGCACCTTCACGTCCTCGCGGCGCATTTCGCCCGAGCTTTTTCCGGTGCCCGGCTTCAGCAAATCTTCGCATTGTCGCCCCAGTCGCATTGGTGGCCGGGCCAGCCCCGGACCGATGGACCGAACCATATTGGAGTGCCGTTCCAGATAATCCAACGGCCGCCCGGTTCAGCCGGAAGCTTCATATAGATGGGCGCGCGTATTCTGATGCGCGACTCGCGAGCCGCAGCGGACGTCATGAGCATGGCGATCGCGATCAATCCAGTCGACAAGAGCTTGATTGTGGTCATCTTTTTGACCCTGAGGCGAACTCTAGGATTCCTCGATCCTCCGCTTTGCATCTACAAGCGGCCTACGTACCAACGCGACCGCCACCTTATGGTCTGGCGCGCATCGCGATCCTACCTCGATCGGCCATCAGCCGGACGATCTCGCAGGCAGCGACGAGGCTGGCGAGCCACACGGCGCTGGTCAGCCCGATGCGCGTGACGATGGCGGCGGTGAAGGCGCCCTCTCCGCCCAGGAACGGAGTCGCGGCAAGCAGCGTGAGCTCGTAGGCGGCATAGGCGGCAACGAGCGCGATGGCCAACATCAGCAGCGCGCGGCTCTGCGGCAACATGCGAAGCACGGTCGATGCCGCCGCCGTCGACAGCAGCACAGCCGCGCCGATCACAAAGCCCCAGGCGATGGTGCTGCCATCAACGGGATAGTGCAGCACGCCGAAGCCGATGGACTGGTTCACGAGCCAGGCGCCGGTGACGACGAGCAGCGCCGGACGCAGCGGCAGCATCGCGGCGGCGACGACGGCGAAAGCCGCGAACGGCGTGGCACAGGCGAACGCAAAACTTGAAAGCGCGCATGACACCGTCAGCAGCGCAAAACCGAACATGGGCGCAAGACGCGGCGTCACCGGATGAAGCCGGAAACGGTCACCCTGAGACGGCAGGATGTCGAGAGCCATGGATAGTCTCCTTCGTTTCGAATTCTAGTACATTTGTGGGCCTGTGACTGCCCCATCGCTTTCAGAACGTGGCGCCGGCCTTGAGCAGATAGGTGCGGCCAGGCAGCGGATAGGCGCTGAAGCGGCCGTCGGTAAAAGTGCTTGCGATCGCATAGTCGTAGTAGAGCGCGTTCAGCACATTGTTGACGCTCAGGGACCAGAAATAGCGCTCATACTGGCCGCTGAGCTTGAGGTCGATCGTGCCATTGGCCGGGATCTGTTTCTGGGCTCCCGCCTGGTCGTTGTCCATGCGACGCTCGCTCCAGAAGCGCGCGGTGGCATCGAGCACCACATAGTTCTGCCAGATGTTCCAGGTGACACCCGCACTGGCGGTGTATCGAGAGACCAGCGGCACGTCGTTGCCGGCCCAGACGCCTTCGCGGAAGACGGCTCTCGTATAGGCCATGCCGGAACGCAGCAGCAGCCCATCGTTGACGCGATAGGACAGACTGGTCTCCGAACCGTAGCGGCGGGTCGGATCGAGATTGGTGTTGTAGAACAGGATCGGGTTGAAATGGATCTCGTTGGCGAGATCCATCAGGTAGAGGCTGCTCTGCAACTGCAGGCCGCCTCCCTTGATGCGCAGCCCGCCCTCGATATCCTGCGAGGTCTGGGTCTTGAGCTGGAGCGTTTGCGGGATCGGCGCGAATGTGAAGGGATCGAACGACGGCCCTGACGACACGCGCTCATCGACGTCGGGCGTCCGGAACGCGCGCGCAGCGCGGCCGAACAACGAGACCATGTCGTTGAGGCGATGCTCGGCACCGAGATGCAGCGCATATTGGGTCTCGTCGCTGCCGAGCGGGAGCGCGCCGATGTCGGTGTTGAACGGCGCTGCCGGGTCAAAATTGTCACGTGCCGACAGACTGACATTCTGCACCCTCGCGCCGTAGGAGATGTCCGCCGTCGGCGCCACACTCAATGTGTGTTGAAAATAGCCCGCAACCGTCTGCTGCCTGAGGTCGTAATTGTGCCAGGGAGCGAGCCCCTGCCCGGCGCCGCGGTTCTGCTGAAAGCTCGCATCGTAATAGTCGATGCCGGTCAGCAGTTGCGACGGCAGTCCCAACAGCAGGCTCTTCACGCTGAGCCGCGGCGTGATCGACCATGTCGTCAGATCGGCATCGACATAGGTCGACGTGAAGAGTGCGGGAACCGGCATCGGACTGAAGAAGAACGCGCTCTGCTGCTTCTTGTCACGCACGCCACCGTCGACGATGAGATCGACGCCGTTGACCAATGTCTTGGTGAAGCCCGCTGTCGCGCTCAAACCTTGCTGGTTGGCGTAGTTGAAGGGCGTGCTGGTCCCCCTCCGATTGGTCGCGAGCTCGTCGAGGCCGATCGAGGCATCGACGGTGCGGCCGCCCGGCAGCCGCAGTTCCTGATTGTCGCCGGTCACGGTCAGGAACGCGGTCAGGTCAGGCGTCGTGAAATTGAGATTGCCGACGCCGTTTTCCTGGAGATAGCGATTGTTGTCACGATAGCCGTCGGTCCTGACGGCATTGCCGTAGAACGAGGTCGACCACGGACCGGAATTGAGTGATGTCGAGACATTGCCAAGCCTCGTGTTGAACGAGCCGAAGCCGGCCTCGATGCGCGCGGTCACGGGCGGTCCGCCGACGCCGTTCCTGGTGACGATGTTGATCACGCCGCCGACCGCATTGTCCCCATAGAGCACCGCACCGGAGTTGCCGCGCGTGACCTCGACACGCTCGATGGAATTGAGCGGGATGGTGGAGAGGTCCACCTGCGCCATGTCGATGTCGTTCAGGCGCCGGCCGTTGACGAGCACCAATGTATTGGCAGTAGCAAAGGCGCCGAAGCCGCGCAGGTCCACGCTGGTCTTGGCCGCGACCTGCCCGCCATACAGCGTCGTGATCTGGGCGCCCGGTACTTGCGTCGCGATGATCTCGGCAAGCGTCTGCGACGGCGCATGGGCGATGTCCGCGGCCGTGATGACGGTCGTGGCAGCCCCGACAATGCCTCCAGTGTTGGCGACCGGCTCACTGCCCGAGCTGGATGAGCCGGGTCCGTTGCGGCTCGGGGCGACGCTTGGCGTCGCGCGGCGCCTCGTTGTATTGCCGTCGCCGGTCGCCCTGGCGCGGGTACGGTTCTGATCGTCGGGCTTGGTCACTTCGACCGGCGGCAGTTGCTCGGCAACGGCCTGCTGCGCGTGGGCGACGGAGAGATCGAGCGAATAGAGGGAAACGGACGCGACAAGGCCGGCGCAGAAGCGCCTGGCGGCAAAGACAATACGGGACACTCTTGTAACCTCGGTATGACGTCAGTGGCACGTCACAGCGAACGAGGCTTTACGGCGGAGCGATGGATTGCTCCGGTGAAGCTAATGTCTGTACTCCCCGACCGACATCTTCGCGTGTGACCACGGCTGACGGCAGGTCTCCTGGCTCGCGGGTCGTTACCTTGCGTCGCCTTCCCAGGACCGAGATTCCCAGTGGCATAGGACGAAAGATTCACCGCTTACAGTTGCGGGGGCAGCCGTGGCATTGAGAATATCCCGGTTCTGGGAAATCCCGCACCACGTTCCCTTTTGATCTCCGTGAGGAGAACCGTCACCGACCATTTACGGGGCCGGCAAGCGGAGAGTCAATCGGCCGGTTGCATGACGGTCAGAGCACCACACCGGAGATTGAGCCGGCGCGATCAGGCCGGCCCTGTCTCCGAACGTGTCCGGATCATCGCCCGCTCACCGGCATCGACGAGCTGGCCGATGCCGGTGCGGCCCGTGAGCGCGCAGCGGATGATGTTTTCGGCAACGGACCTGCGGAAGCAATGGTCCTCACCGACCGGGCGATTGCGGCAGACCCGATCCAGCGCCAGCTTCATGTTGATCCGGGTGCGGGTGTCGAAATGCTCGCTGATCATTCGCGGGGCCTCGATGCGTTGATGTCGGGGCGGAAACGCTTGGGCGTCAGCCGGGTTCCAAAACCGGACCGCGCAGAGCTGGCGCTCTTGATGCTGTGACGGGCTGGCTACGCCCGCCCTCTTGATGGTTTGACGGGCGGGCTACGCCCGCCCTCTTGGCCGCTGGGCCTGAGCCCAGGCCGCGGTGACGTCGCGCGGCGGGGCGTCGATGCGCCGGATCGGGGTCAGCTCACCAGAGGCCGAGATGATGGCGGTCTCCTCGCGGTGACAGCGCGCGCATACGAAGCGGACCTCGTGCGGCGACGCCGACCAGCTCGAACGCTTTACGTTGGCCGCCATCGGCCATGCGTCGCAATGCGAGCACGACACCAGGAACCGGCCGGGATCGAGCATACCCATTCCATAGGACTCCGCGTCCTGCCCACCCCTTCAATGATTAACCCATGTGAATCGTTCCGGTGCCGAAGCACCGTCAGCCCCGTGAGCTCAAGGGAGCTCCACCGCTCAGTGGGCGCCCTTGAGGGTGCAGGACGTGGTGCAGGTGACGGTGTTGCCGTGGTCGCACGCCTTGCAGGCGGCAACGCACTGGTTCATGTCGCGGGGATTGTAGGAGGTGTAGTTCCGCATCGCGCAGACCGGGGTCGAGCCGGTGATGTCCTGCTCCTGATTGCAGGCCGCCGTCATGAGCGCAAAGATGAGGACTGCAACAAGGCGCATGGGATTGCCTGGTCAGGAGCGGCAAAGCGACGTCAGCGAGGTACGCTGCACCGCAACGGCCCTCGCCATTCCCACTGCGAGCAATCGTCGAAGCGCGACGCTCGCATCCTCGGAGGATGCGCGCCAAACATTAAGAACGGATTGCAGGGCGGCGTCAGGCGGCAGCCTTGGTCGCGATCACCTTCCGCATATCCACCGCCAGCTGGCGGTACTGGTCCGACAGCTTCAGGTAGAATTCCCGCTTGGTGCTGTCGGTGGCGAGCTTGGCAATCAGCTCGCATTCGGCGGTGAGCGTCTCGAACCGTTCCAACCTGTCATGAAGTTCTGTCATCGGCGCGTCCCCGTAAAACGCCTCAAAGGGACATCAAACCTAAGCCTGAGAAATAGGTCACGGCGAACATCGTTATCGAGTAGAAACGTTTTTTCCGGACAGGCCAGTGCCGGCCCAGAAAAAACAGCTATTTCTGCTCCAGCCGCCAGGCGCCGTCCCACCCTTCGTCCGGCGGATCGGTCTCGAACTGCGCGATGCGGGCGAGCAGCGTGCGCGAGGGGCCATCGCCGGGCACGGCTTCGAGCGCCGCATTGAACGCGGCGCGCGCATCGCCGAAGCGCTGCGCGCGATAGGCGGCGAGGCCTTCGGCGTAGTGCGAACGCAGACTAGCTTGCGGGACACTGAGCCCGTGCGCCTTGCCCATCACTTCGAAAATGGCTTGCGGCACGCTCTGGCCGGCGACCGCCAGGCGATCGATCTCGCGCAGCTCGCAGGCCGAGCCGATCGCGTCCGCCGTTGCCTGCGAGATCAGGATGCGGGTGCCGTAGGACTTGTTGACGGCCTCCAACCGCGAAGCCAGGTTCACAGCGTCGCCCATCACGGTAAAGCTCATCATCAGCTCGGAGCCGATGCTGCCCGTCAGGACCTCGCCGGTGGCGATGCCGATCCGCAAGTCGCACGGCACCGGCATGGCGCGGATGCCGAGCAGGTCCGGCAACTGCTTCTGGAGCGCGGGCACCTGGTCGGCCATGTCGATGGAGGCGAAACAGGCGAGCAGCGCCGGCTCGTCCTCCTCGATGAAGGGAGGCCCCCAATAGGCCATGATGGCGTCGCCGATATATTTGTCGATGATGCCGCGATTGTTCCTGATGGGACCGGACATCACCGTGAAATAGTGGTTCATCACCTTGACGAGGCCGCGCGGGGTCATGCCCTCGCTCATCGAGGTGAAGCCGCTCATGTCGCAGAACATGATGGTCATCACCCGGCGCTGGCCGTCGATGGCGACCTCCGGCCGGTCGATCAGCCCCTGCACGACCTTGGGGTCGATATAGCGGCCAAAAGTCTCGCGGATGCGTTCGTTGTGCCGCAACTGCTCGGTCATGCGGTTGAAGGCGGCCGCGAGCTCGCCGATCTCATCCTTTGTCGAGACGGTGATGGTCTTGTCGAAATGACCCGCCTCGACCTCGCGGGTGCCGGCGAGCAAGAGGCGCACCGGCCGTGTGATGCCGCTGGAGACCAGGAGCGCAAAAGCAAATCCGACGACCGCCGCGAGCAATGTCACGATGCCCGAAATGATGATCGCCTGCCGCTGGCGGCTGATCACTGTCGATGTGCTGGCGAAGACCTGCTTGAGCATGTCGGCGCGGATCGCGTCGATCTTCTGGTTGAACTGGTCGCGCAGCGCGTCGAGATGCTCGAGCGTGCCGCGCGTCTCCGTCATCTGCTTGGCGTCGACCTGCTTGAGCAGCTTGGCGTGCTCCTCGTTCATCCCCTGCCGCAGCTCGGTGAGAACGGTTTCGATGCGGGTCTCGATCCGCGCCAGCCCGGCATTGTCGGACGGCGTCCTGGAGTCATCGATGATGGCGTTGATGAGCGTGCGCGCGGCTTCGGCCTCCTCGTCGATCCTCCGATCGGCCTCCTCGAATTCGCGCAGGCGCGCCGCATAGGCCTCCTCCTCCGAGGGCGCCTGCATCTTCATCATGACCATCCGCCGCAGCGCCACCGACCGCTCCAGCGAGCGGATGTTGGCGCGCGCCAGATGGCCGTAGGCCGGAATGTAGCGATCGGTCAGCTCGTCGAGCAGGACGCCGACCTGGCTCGACATCACCATCGACAGGATCGAGGTGACCAGCATCAGGACGATCAATCCGAGGGCGATGCCAACGATCTTGCGCCGGATCGACTGGTTGAAAAGTGGCATGGGTGCGGGGCAAATGCTGCAAGAACGGCTTCGGGAACTCAATACACCGGATTTGACCACGGGAACACGCGCAATCTGGCCTTCGCGACGCCCCTGACCGCACGCAACCGTCGCGCGAGCCCCATTCGTTAACAAAAGCTAAAGGGTTGCCATTTCCGCGATTTCGGAAGTTCCCGAGTTCCCATCCGTATTTTGCCGCATTGTTGAAGGAGCGTGAGGAATGCGAAACGATGTCGTGGCATCGTCTTCGTTGTCGTCTTTGATTCTCAAGCCGCATGTCGTCGCGGACCTTGGTTTGTAGTGGTTTCGCAGGGGGACCATCGAATGAACCAGTGCCTACGCTCGCTCGCGTGTGTCGTTACCGTGGCCGCTTTGGCCTTCATCCCTAGTGAGCTCGCAGCGAAGAGCAGTCACAAGTCGTCCGCGTCGAAGAAGACGCATGAGGCGAAAGCCAGCAACAAGGCCGGCAAGCAGCGTCATGCCGCCGCGAAGTCGCGCCACGGCAAGCACGCCGATGCCAGGCGCAAGTCGAAGAAGGACGACGAGCCCTCGGACAAGCAGGCAGCCCCACCGCTCACCGGCGACCTCGCCGCGCTGAAGGACGCCATCGATCTCGCACGCAAGGGCAAGACCGAGGATGCGAGCGCGGCGCGCGACCGCATTGCCGATCCCGCCGGACAGAAGCTCGCCGACTGGTTCATGCTGCGCCACTCCGAGAGCACCGCGAATTTCAAGCGCTACGCGGCCTTCGTCGCCGCCAATCCGGACTGGCCGAGCAACGCTCTGCTCCGCCGCCGCGCCGAGGCCCGGCTGTGGCAGGAGAAAAGCGATGCGGCGACCGTGCACAAGTTCACGATGGACCGGCCGACCAGCGCCAAGGGCAAGTTCGCGCTCGCCCGCGTGCTGCTGACCGAAGGCGAGGCCGACAGGGCCGCTCGCCTCGTGCGCGAGGCCTGGCGTACGGACGAATTGTCCGAGCGCAGCGAGGAGGATTCCTACGAGGCATTCCGCGATCTCCTGACCGCTGACGACCATCGCGCCCGCATGGACAAGCGCCTCGGCGCCAAGGACTACGCCGGCGCAAGGCGCGCGGCCAAGCGGCTCGGCGAAGATGCGCTCGCGATCGTCAAGGCCTGCTCGGCGGTCACCGGCAAAGCCAGCAAGGCGGGGGATTATCTCGAGGACGTGCCGGCCGAGGCGCGCCGCGATCTCGGCTATGTCCTGTGCCGCGCGCAGTGGCATCTCCAGAACGACCGCATCGATGACGCCGCCGAGGTGATCCTGGCCGCCGCGTCCGACACGATGGCGGCCCAGGACACCGATGCCTGGTGGCGCGAGCGCCGCCTGCTCGCGCGAAAGCTGCTCGACCAGGGCAAGTCGAGGACCGCCTACGACGTGGTGCGCGCGGCGGCGGTACCCGCGATGGAAGTCTATCGCATCGACTACCACTTCATGTGCGGCTGGATCGCGCTGCGCTATCTCGACGATCCCAAGGTGGCGATGGTGCATTTCGCCGCGATCGACG
The DNA here is from genome assembly GCF_018130785.1 of Bradyrhizobium liaoningense. GTDB lineage: Bacteria > Pseudomonadota > Alphaproteobacteria > Rhizobiales > Xanthobacteraceae > Bradyrhizobium > Bradyrhizobium liaoningense_A. The sequence goes on along the minus strand of NZ_JAFCJT010000002.1, from coordinate 396,389 downwards.
AAGGCTCGGTCAACCCGATCGCGCTGTCGCGTGCGCATTACTGGCGCGGCCGCGCGGCCGAGGCGATGGGCGCGACGGCCGATGCGCGCATGAGCTATCAGGCCGCCGCGCGCTATCCGACCGCCTATTACGGCCAGCTCGCACGCGCCAGGCTCGGCCTCGACCGGATCGAGCTGCGCCCGCCCTCACCCGTGCTGGCCGCGGCCGATACGCAGCCCGCGGACGAGCGGGTGCGCGCGGCCGAGATGCTCTACGGCATCGGCGAGCGCGACGTGGTGTTTTACTACGCCGAAGATTTTGCCAAGGAGAGCACCGACGTCGCAACCCTGGAAGCGCTCGGCGAACTCGCCGGCCGGCGCAACGATGCGCGCGTGATGCTGCAGGTCGGCAAGTCGGCGCTGGCGCGCGGGCTTGCGCTCGACCATTACGCCTTCCCGACCATCGGCATCCCCGAGCACAAGCAGGTCGCGCCCGCGATCGAGACCAGCGTGATCTACTCGGTGGCACGCACCGAAAGCTCGTTCGACCAGCGCGACAAATCTGCCGCCAACGCCGTCGGGCTGATGCAGGTGACGCCGGAGGCGGGCCGCGATACCGCAAGACGCTTTGGCCTGACCTATGACTGGGACAGGATGGTCTCCGATCCCGTCTACAACACGCAGATGGGCGCGGCCGAGCTCAGCGCGCTGCTGTCGGAATATCGCGGCGACCAGATCATGACCTTCGCCGGCTACAATGCCGGCCGCGGCCGGGTGCGCGAATGGGTGCAGGCGCGCGGCGACCCGCGCGACCCCAAGGTCGATCCGGTCGACTGGGTCGAGCGCATCCCGCTGTCGGAGACGCGCAACTACGTCCAGCGCGTGATGGAGAACGTGCTGGTCTACCGCGCCCGGTTCGAGGGCATCGGCACAGCCACGGCGAAGTCCGAGCAACGCATTACGACGCACGAAGTCAGCGCGGCATCCACGGCAGCGGCCGCAGCCCCCGCGCCCTAGCTTCGCAACGCCGGGGCTGGACGCGGCGCGAAGCTGGATGCAGTGACTGCGGCCGCCCCCTCTGCGCGGCCCGCATCGTTAGGCTAGCCGTCACCTCCTTCCGTGGTCAGAAGGTTCGTGCGCGCGCAGAAATGCTTCCGTCAGCGTGCGCGAGAGCGCGCTCATCTGCATCATCCAGCTCCAGCTCGAAATAGCCGCGAACACCGTGATCGCCTCGAGCGAACTGCGGTAAGGCCAGAGCGTTTCCATGTTCGTCTGCTGATATCGGCGGTAGCAATCATACGCGCAGTACCGCCGTTGCGTGGACACATGCCGGACGTAACTCGAGCCCAGCGGCTGGGCGCACGCGCTGCAGGTGCCGCCATGGCGAGGTTGGCCCTGATTGACGAGCATGAATCTCAACGTCGTGTCCTCTCGTGCCGGCAGCCGCGTCCGCCGATGCGCCTCGCCCACCCGTCTGCTCAAGACGCCGCCTGCGCTCGCCTCTCGATCAACGGCGCTGCTTCGTGATGAAGCGCGTAACACCCGTAGCCGCAGTAGGGCAGCAGCGTCTTCGCATCGCGGAGGTATCCGCCGCTGATCTCCTCGCAGCACCATAGACAGAATGTTTTGCGAAAAGGGGTCCTGCCATTCACCAATATGAATCTCACGTGGCACCTCCCAACGCGAAGCAGTAAACGGTGTCGACCAGAGAGGCGGACGGCGGCGGCGCGCAGAGATGGTTGCGGCCGTCGGGATTGTCCCTGTTTCGCTCGACCTTCTGGGATGGGATGAGAATGTACTTCCCGTCTTCCCGGCGACGCGCGTAGACCCTCCCGTCGACGTATCGCACCTCGGTCGGGTAACAATCCGCGTTGTTGCAGCAGCTGAGCACAGGATTGTCCGGCATGTGCCAGCTGGAATAGAACTTCTCGTGCAGCAGTTGATCCTGAAGCGGATGATGACGATGTGAACCATCCCGTCCAGCTTCGTCGGCCTCCACGCCCGTCACCAGCGGAAGCGGCAGCGCGATCGCCAGCAGGAGCTTGCAGGTACGGTTCAACGCAGCCTCCTGATGAAGGAATTGCCTGACGGGCCAGATGCGCGGCTGATCCTCATGCCGCCTGAAATCGAAACAGCCATCGGCGGTCGCGTTCGCGGCGCGCCCTGAAGCGATCAAGACATTTTCTGGAGCAGAGTGGCGCCCGCCACGAGTAGTATCGGATCAGGCCAAACTTGCCGGCGCAGACAGCACAGCCCTTGGAATCAGGGCGGCGCTCGGAGTACTCGGGGCTATCGCACATTATCCTCTCCTCTTGACCTCTTGGGATCCTGGCTTCCCTGTGCGCAAATGCACGGTCACCACGGTCGTCACGGAAAATGCGGCTTCTCAATCGTGACCGCCGATTCATCCGGCAAGTCAGGGCGGCGGACGCAGAGCTTGGCTCTTTGGGTGCAACACACCGAGCATCTCGACAATTCGTGCTCCGCAATCGCCTCCTCTCGATTGGCCGCAAGACTAGGCCGCCTGCAACGCATCGCTCAATTGTACGGAGGTAAATGCGCGCTAGAACTAGGGATGCGCGAGCTATACGTAGGTTTGTGCCGTAGTTTTGCGGGCCTCTGCCGCAACGAGACAGAGCAACGCTTGCCAGTTGCACGGCGACCGGGAGTTTCGCGCGAAATCCTACTTTGGTCGGAGGGAATTGCCCCTGTTATTGCAAAGTGCTCTACTCGCATTGACGCCAGCGAGCCGGACGCTTGCGATGATGCCTGGCCAGATCACGAAAATCGGGAATTCGGCCGCACAATTCCTGCTCGGCGGCCTTGCGGCGCTTCGATCATTCGGCAACGGAGAGAAGGCCAGGCCCGCGGTCGCAGACGACCCGCGGCAGAACACCGGTCTGCGTGACGCCGTGAAGCAATGGCGCGAGGTGTTCGAGCACAATCCGGTCATGTACTTCATGGTTGATCCAGCCGGAACGGTGCTCAACGTGAATACATTTGGCGCCGCACAACTGGGCTACACGACGGCCGAGCTGATCGGCCACTCCGTGCTGAACGTCTTCTTCGAGGAGGACCACGACTTCGTTCGTCAATGCGTCGCGTTGTGCCTGACGACCCTGGACCAGTCGCATACCTGGGAAATTCGCAAGTTCCGGAAGGACGGCTCGGTGCTCTGGGTCCGTGAAAACGCCAAGGCGATGCTGCGCGGCGATGGCACGCCGATCCTGCTGGTCGCCTGCGAGAACATCACCCAGCGCAAGGAGACGGAGGATGCTCTGCGGCAGAACGAGACCTACCTCGCCCAGGCGCAGGAACTGAGCCACACCGGCAGCTTTGGCCTGAACGTCGCGACGGGCGAAGCCGTCTGGTCGAGGGAGACCTTTCGCATCTTCCAATGCGACCCGGCGACGAAGCCGACCCTGAACTTCGCCCTTCAGCGCATCCATCCGGAAGATCGCGATACGGTCCGCAGGACCCTTGATCGGGCCTACCGCTTGGCACAGGATTTTGACCACGAGTATCGTCTGCTGATGCCGGACGGATCGGTCAAATATCTCCATTCCGTGGCACGTGCGGTACGACACGCATCCGGGCGCATCGAGTTCGTCGGGGCGGTGACCGATGTCACGATTGCGAAGGAAGCGGAACAGAGGCTGCGTCGCAGCGAAGCCTATTTGGCTGAAGCCCAACGCCTCAGCCAAACGAGCAGCTGGGCCTGGGACGTTCATCGTCATGAATTCGCCTACCGCTCGGCCGAACTCTACCGCCTGTTCGGGTTTGAGCCGGACCAGATCGATGTGCCGGCCCGGGCTTTTCAGCAACGTATCCTGCCGGAGGACTTTCAGCGGATTGTCGAGATGGAACGTGAAGCGATCCGGCAAAAGCAGCCCTTCCAGATCGACTTCCGGATCGCGCGTCCAGACGGCTCGATCAGACGCGTCCATAGCGAGGGACATCCGGTGATTGGCGGCGACGGCGAGGTGACCGAAATCATCGGCACGCACGTGGACGTCACCGAGCAGTTCACGGCCAAAGAGGCGCTGCAAAAGGCGTTCGACGAGCTCAAGGCATCCGAGGAGCGGTTCCGCGACTATGCCGAAACCGCATCAGACTGGTTCTGGGAGACCGGGCCGGACCACCGCATTACCCAGATATCGGAACATGCCGATACGTCCAGCGCTGCGCCGACGGGTTTGATCGGCCTGACCCGCTGGGACATTCCGCCCGATGTCGAGTTCGAGCCGGAGAAATGGGAGCAGCATCGCGCGGCGCTAGATGCCCACCTTCCGTTCCGCGATCTGGTCTACCGCAGCAGGGATCGTAACGGATCTCCGATCTACGTGCGCACCAGCGGCAAGCCCCTTCATGACGCGAAAGGCAATTTTCTCGGCTATCGCGGCGTCAGCACCGACGTCACGGCGACGATCCGCGTTGAGCAGGCGGAAGAGGCGCTGCGCAAGACGCAAGGCGAGCTCGCCCATGTCACGCGCGTCACGACGCTCGGCGAACTTACGGCCTCGATTGCCCACGAAATCACCCAGCCTCTCGCCGCCGTGATCTCCAATGCGGACGCCTGCATCGCTTGGCTCGACCGCAACCCCGCCGACCTTGAGGCTGCGCGCCGTTCAGCAGAATGGATTGTCGAGGACGCCAATCGGGCCAGCGAGGTGATCCGCCGGATCAGGGCACTCGCGAAGAAAACCGAGATCGAAGTCGTTCCACTCGACATCAACCAGGTGGTCAGGGAGGCGGTGGCGCTCGTTCGGCGCGAGCTCGCGACCCATGCGGTGTCGGTGCGAATGGAGTTGGCGTCCGACCTGCCCAGGATTTGCGGCGACCGAATCCAGCTCCAGCAGGTGCTGATCAACCTTGTGATGAACGGCATCGAAGCCATGCAAGCCAATGTCGATCGCCCGCGCGAATTGGCGATCCGCTCGAACCGGACGAACGACGACGACGGTGACCGCCTGCTCCTCACCGTGACGGACTGCGGTGTCGGCCTCGGCAAGGACGTAAAGCAACGCATCTTCACCCCCTTCTTCACGACGAAATCGGGCGGTCTGGGGATGGGACTCGCGATCTGCCGATCGATCATCGAGGCTCACGCCGGCCGGCTTTCGGCCTTTCAAAATGAGGGGAGCGGTGCAACACTCCAGATCGCCCTGCCCTTGCCGCTCAAGGACACGTCGTGACCGACCATGCCAAGCAGGCGCAGGCGAGCGCCGGTGATCCGATCGTCCTGATCGTCGATGATGATCCGTCGATGCGCCGCGCACTCACCAATCTCTTTCAATCGGTCGGCCTCAAGGTCGAGGCTTTCAGTTCAGCGGCGGAGATCATGGAGGCCAAACCGCCTGCGGTCCCCAGTTGCCTTGTGCTCGACATCCGCCTGCCAGGCTCGAGCGGCCTCGATCTCCAGGCGGACCTCGCCAAGGCCAATATTCACACGCCCATTATCTTCATCACCGGTCATGGCGATATTCCCATGACCGTGAGAGCCATGAAGAGCGGTGCCGTCGATTTCCTGACCAAGCCGGTGCGCGATCAGGACATGCTGGATGCTGTGCAGGCGGCGATCGAACGGGATCGCAAGCGGCGCGATGCCGAGAAGTCGATCTCAGGCGTGCGATCCCGCTTCGAGGGGCTGACAGCGCGCGAGCGCGACGTCCTCGTCCTGGTTGCATCCGGCCTGATGAACAAACAGGTCGCCGCCGAGCTCGGATTGGCCGAGATCACCGTGAAGATCTATCGCGGGCAGATCATGCGGAAAATGGAGGCGAAGTCGTTGGCCGATCTCGTCAGAATGACCGACGCGCTCGGAATCCCGCGCAATAGGGGTCACCTGCAAACCTAAGTATGCTTTCCAATCTCGCTCCGGAGGCCCACTTTCCGGAGGCGGCTGAACTGCGGCCGGCGGCGCCCCGTTCAGGAGCGATCATATTGCCAGTACCTTCGATCATTTCCGTCATTGATGATGATCCCTCCGTTCGGCTTGCGACGAACAACCTCCTGACGTCGCGAGGATATACGGTCTACACCTTTGGTTCCGCTCACGAATTTCTTCAATCCGCCGAACTGGACGCAACCTCCTGCGTGATCGCGGACGTACAGATGTCGGCCATGAGCGGCGTCGAGCTGTTGACGCATATGCGCGGCCTCGGGCGCATCACGCCCTTCATCTTCATGACGGCTTTTCCCGACGACGCCGTGCGCGACCGCGCGCTGAAGGCCGGCGCGACCTGCTTTCTCGCCAAGCCGTTTTCAACGCCAACCCTGATTCAATGCCTGGAATCGGCGCTGTCGGGCCCCGGTGGCGCCACGATGTGATGCGGCGGCGCGGAGTCCCGCCCGCTCCTGACGGCCAGACACTCCGCGTTGCGGCCGCGGCGAGGCGCTCAATCCACCTTGATGTTGGCGGCCTTGATAATCGGCCACCATTTTGCGATTTCCGCCTTCTGGCGGGCGCCGAGCGCTTCGGGCGTGAGCTGATCCTTGGGCGTCATCTCGAGGCCCTGGCTCTCGAGCTGCTTCTTCACGGCGGGATCGTTCAACGCTTCCACCGCGGCCGCATTGAGCTTGGTGACGATCTCCTTCGGCGTGCCCTTCGGCACCCACAGGCCCGACCACAACGTCATGTTGAAGCCTTTCAGCCCCGCCTCGGCTGCCGTCGGAATGTCCGGCGCCGACGAGAGCCGCTTGTCGTCGGTGATGGCGTAGGCGCGGATCGTGCCGGCGCGGACCTGGTTGATGGAGTTGGAGGTCTGATCGATGATGACGTCGATCTGGCCGGCGATGAGATCGTTCAGCGCGGGAGCCGTGCCGCGATACGGCACATATTGCAGCTTGATGCCGCTGACGCTCTCGAAATAGACACCGGCGATATGGCTGCCGGAGCCTGCGCCGGCGGTGCCGGCGGTCGGCGGCGACGGCCGCGACTTCAGCCACTCGATGAGCTCCTTCAGCGAGGTCGCGGGCACCGCGTTCTTGCTGACGACGATCATCGGATTGCTCGGCAGCAGCACCACCGGCTCGAGATCGGCGACGAGGTCGTATTTGAGCTTGTAGACGGCGCCGTTGGCAACATGGGTGCCGAGATGACCGAAGGAGATCGTGTAGCCGTCCGGCGGCGATTGCACGGCGCGACCGACGCCGATCGAGCCGCCCGCGCCGGTGACATTCTCGATCACGAGCGGCTGGCCGAGCGTCACCCGCATGCGCTCGGCGAGCACGCGCGCCATCGCGTCCGACGGGCCGCCGGCGGCGAAGGGAACGATGATGGTGATGGGATGCGAGGGATAGTCGTCGGCCTGCGCGGCGGCGCTAGCAACGAGAATACCGATCAGCCCGGCCCAGATGGCCTTCTTCATTGTCTTCTCCCCAGCGATGTCATTTTTATTGTTGCCCTCCCCGCGTACGGGAAGAGGGATCGTTCGTGAAGAGGCGAAATGACGCGCTGGAGCGCGACCATCGCGCTCCAGCTGCCCGGTCCTGCTTAGAACTGCGTGTAGTCGATCGGCTTGTGGCGATCGAGCGTGCGGGTGACCGGCGGCAGCGGGTACTTCAGGCCGGTCGCGCAGTTGAACAGCATCACGCGGTCGGTCTTGCTGACGCGGCCGTCGGCGAGGCTGTCCTTGTACGCGGCGTAGGTCGCGGCGCCCTCGGGGCACAGCAGCAGCCCCTCCTCGCGCGCGACTTCGTTGAGCGCCGACGAGATCTTGTCGTCGTCGACCGCGATGGCAAAACCCTTGCTCTCGCGCACCGCGCGCAGGATCAGGAAATCGCCGATCGCCTGCGGCACGCGGATGCCGGAGGCGATGGTGTGGGCGTCCTCCCAGCGCGTCGCATGCTCGGTGCCGGCGTCATAGGCCCGCACCATCGGCGCGCAGCCCGACGCCTGCACCGCGACCATGCGCGGGCGCTTGGAGCCGATGAATCCGATCTTCTCCAGCTCGTCGAAAGCCTTCCACATACCGATCAGGCCGGTGCCGCCGCCGGTCGGATAGAAGATCACGTCGGGCACGTCCCAGCCGAGCTGCTCGGCGAGCTCCAGGCCCATCGTCTTCTTGCCCTCGATGCGGTACGGCTCCTTGAGCGTGGACGTGTCGAACCAGCCGACCTTTGCCTTGCCTTCGCCGACTATCTTGCCGCAATCATCGATATAGCCGTTGACGCGATAGACGGTCGCGCCCTGAAGCTCGATCTCGCTGACGTTCACCTCGGGCGTGTCGGCCGGGCAGAAGATCGTGGTCTTGATGCCGCAGGAGGTCGCGTAGGCCGCGAGCGCCGCACCGGCATTGCCGTTGGTGGGCATCGCCATGTGCTTGATGCCGAGCGCTTTGCCCATCGACACCGCCATCACGAGGCCCCGCGCCTTGAACGAGCCGGTCGGCAGCCGCCCCTCGTCCTTCACGATGATCTCGCCGCCGCCAAGCCTGGCGCCGAGCTTCGGCAGCCGGATCAGCGGCGTCGTGACCTCGCCGAGCGAGACGATGTCCTTGCATTTGCGCACGGGCAAGAGCTCGCGGTAGCGCCACATGTCGCCAGGACGCTGAGCAAGCGCATCCTTGGTCAGCGCCTTCTTCACACCAGCGAGGTCGTAGCGCACCAGCAGCGGCTTACCGGCCTTGGAGAGATTGTGGACCTGGTCGGCGGCGTAATGATCACCTTCCATCGCGCATTCGAGATGGGTGACGAAGGTCGGGCGTTCGATGGTCAAATTGTCGTTGTCGTGCATGGGTTCATCCCTTTTGTTATTCTGTGTTCAGTATCTGACTCGTCACCCTGAGGTGCCGGAGCGAAGCGGAGGCCTCGAAGGGCGACGAGCCCGGCTGCCTCTCGGCCGTTCATCCTTCGAGGCTCGCTGCGCGAGCACCTCAGGATGACGGAACCAACAGCGCCGCCGTCCAATCGTCAAATATTCAAAACCCTTCCATAGGCATCCAGCACAGCTTCCTTCATCATTTCCGACAGGGTCGGATGCGGGAAGACCGTGTGCATCAACTCTTCTTCCGTCGTCTCCAGATTCATGGCGACGACGTAGCCCTGAATCAGCTCGGTGACCTCCGCGCCGACCATATGGGCGCCGAGAAGCTGGCCGGTCTTCTTGTCGAAGATGACCTTGACCAGGCCCTGATCCTCGCCCAGCGCGATCGCCTTGCCGTTGCCAACGAACGGGAAACGGCCGACGCGGATCTCTCGGCCGCTCTCCCTGGCCTTGGCTTCGGTGAGGCCGACGGAGGCCACTTGCGGCTGGCAATAGGTGCAGCCCGGGATCATGTTCTTGTCCATGGGATGCGGATGCAGGCCCTTGATGGCCTCGACGCAGATCACGCCCTCATGCTCGGCCTTGTGCGCCAGCATCGGGGGACCGGCGACGTCGCCGATGGCGTAGATGCCCGGAACATTGGTCTTGCCGTAGCCGTCGATGACGATGCAGCCACGGTCAGTCTTCACGCCGAGCTTTTCGAGGCCGAGATTCTCGATGTTGCCGACGACGCCGACCGCAGAGATCACCCGCTCGAACTCGGTGGTGACAGGCTTGCCCTTGCCGTCGTCGATGGTGGCGACGACGCTGTCGGCCTTCTTCTCGAGTTTCGTGACCTTGGTCGAGGACATGATCTTGATGCCCATCTTCTCGAAGCGCTTTCGGGCAAGGCCGGCGATCTCCGCATCCTCGACGGGCAGGATCTGCGGCAGCACCTCGACCACGGTGACGTCGGAGCCCATGGTATGGAAGAACGACGCGAACTCGATGCCGATCGCGCCAGAGCCGACGACCAGCAGCGATTTCGGCATCCGCTCCGGCACCATCGCCTCGAAGTAGGTCCAGATCAGCTTCTTGTCGGGCTCGAGGCCCGGCAGCACGCGCGGCCGCGCGCCGGTCGCAACGATGATGTGCTTGGCCTGATAGCTCCCCTCGCCCAGCGCGCCCTTGGGCCCCTCGACGTCGGACTTCTTCACGGTGACCTTGCCGGGCGCGTCGATCGATGCCGCGCCCCAGATCACGCTGACCTTGTTTTTTTTCATCAGGAAGCCGACGCCGTCGTTGAGCCGCTTCGAAACGCCGCGCGAACGCTGCACCACGGCCTTCGGATCGAACGAGACCTTCTCGGCCGACAGTCCGTAATCCTTGGCGTGCTGCATGTAGTGGTAGATCTCGGCGGAGCGTAAGAGCGCCTTGGTCGGGATGCAGCCCCAGTTCAGGCAAATGCCGCCGAGATAGGATTTTTCGACGATCGCGACCTTGAAGCCGAGCTGGGCGGCGCGGATCGCGGTGACATAGCCGCCGGGCCCGGAGCCGATGATGATGACGTCGAAGGATGTATCGGCCATGGCGGCTCCCGTTCAACTCAAGCGGTCGTTGCGCCGCGGGCGCGGCGATTGAGGATGTAGGTTCTGATCAGCCATTCCAGGAGAATGACCGCCGCCATGACGGCGAAGATGGTGAGCGCGATCGGCGCCCAGATGTTGCGCGACAGCGCTTCACCGGCGAAGAAGGCTGATACAACGATGTCGCGGCCGAGCGGGCTGAGCGTCGCGACCAGCGAGATCAGCATCGAGATCCAGGGCCAGCGCGTCGTCATGCGCCATCTCAGACCATCATCATGACGGGATTTTCGATCAGCTGCTTGAATGCGCCGATCAGCTCGGCGCCGAGCGCGCCGTCGATGGCGCGGTGATCGCACGAGAGCGTCACGCTCATCATGTGCGCGATCTCGATCTTGCCGCCGCGCACCACGGGGCGCTCCTCGCTGGTGCCGACCGCGAGGATCGTCGCGTGCGGCGGGTTGATCACGGCGGTGAAGTGGCTGATGCCGAACATGCCGAGGTTGGAGACGGCCGTGGTGCCGCCCTGGTATTCCTCGGGCTTCAGCTTGCGCGAGCGGGCGCGTGAGGCGAAATCCTTCATCTCATTGGAGATGGTGGAGAGCGTCTTGGTCTCGGCCTTGCGGATGATCGGCGTGATCAGGCCGCCCGGCATCGCCACGGCGACGCCGACGTCGGAATGATGGTGCTTGACCATGCCGGACTCGGTCCAGCTCACATTGCAGTTCGGGATCTTCTGGAGCGCAACGGCCATCGCCTTGATGACGAAGTCGTTGACCGAGATCTTGTAGAGCGGCTTCTTCTCCTTGTCCTTGGGAGCAGCCGCATTGATCTCCTCGCGCGCGGCGAGCAGCTTGCCGATGTCGCAGTCGATGGTCAGATAGAAGTGCGGGACGTTCTGGATCGACGCGGTCAGGCGCTGCGCAATCGTGCGGCGCATGCCGTCATGCGGGACGATGTCGTAGGAGCCGGGCTCGAACAGCGACAGGATCTGCTTGTCCGACATGGTCGGCGCGATCGAGGGCGCGCCGGACGGCGCAGCGGCAGGCGCCTTCAGGCCCTTGCCGGACTTGGCCTGCTCGACGTCGCGCGCGACGACACGACCGTGCGGGCCGGTACCTGTCACCATCGACACATCGATGCCGGCGTCCTTGGCGAGACGGCGCGCGAGCGGCGATGAGAACACGCGGCCGCCATGGCCGTTGCTCTGCGCGGCTGGTGCGGCAGGCTGCGGCGCTGGTGCGGCGGCGGGGGGCGGAGCGGCCTTGGGCGCTGCAGGTGCGGGCGCCGGCGCAGCAGCGGGAGCCTCGGCGGCTTTCGGGGGCGCAGCCGAGGCACTGGGCTTCGCGGCACCAGCCGCCTTCACGTCCTCGCCCTCGCCGGCCAGCACCGCGATCACGTCGTTGACCGGGACGTCCTGCGTCCCCTCGGGCACGAGGATCTTGGCAATCGTGCCTTCGTCGATGGCCTCGACCTCCATGGTGGCCTTGTCGGTCTCGATCTCGGCGATGACGTCGCCGGACTTGACCTTGTCGCCTTCCTTCTTCAGCCACTTGGCGAGGTTGCCCTTCTCCATCGTCGGCGAGAGAGCGGGCATCAGGATGTTGATGGGCATGCTGACCTCAAGAAGAACTTTGCAAAACGTCGTCTCCAAAAGCGAAGACGAACAGACCAGGTTTAGTTGCCGATGTCGCCCTGCCACAGGCGCTCATTGGCAGGATTGGAACGCCAGTTCTTCATCATGGTGATGGAGCGGTCGTCCGCAATATCGATCCAGGGGATGCCGAACTTGTCGAGGATGTCCTTGGAGCCCGGGAAGGTGACGGATTCCCCGATCACCACCAGTTGGACCTTGAACAGAGCGAGTGCGCCGGCGCACATCGAGCATGGCGACAGCGTGGTGTACATGACGGTGTCGTGGAACGAGATCACGCCGGCTTCGCGCAGGCAGCTCATCTCGCCGTGCAGGATGACGTTCTTTTCCTGCACGCGGTTGTTGTGACCGCGGGCGATGATCTCATTGCCGCGCGTCAGCACGGCGCCGATCGGCAGGCCGCCCTGCGCGATCGAAGCCTCCGCCTCGCGGATCGCCTCCAGCATGAAATCGAAATGATGGGCTTCGATCGCCACGGTCAGTGTCCCTTGCCGCGCGGCGTCGTGGTGCCGGTGTCTGTAGGACGCTCGATCTCGGCCTGGAACATCTCGAGGATCCGGTTCAGCGCGTCTTCCTCGGTGTATTCGCTCTCGCGCGCATACGCGCGCGCGGCGTGACGGGCGAGATCGACCAGCAGCAGGCCCCACATGTCGGGCTCCTCGAAGGCCCGCTGGAACGCCATCGACAGCCCGCCGTCCAGCACAAACACGCGCAGGATCTCGACCGCATCTTCGCGGGTCATGACGTCGGGCGGCAGTGGCTGCTCCTTCGGGCCCGCCATGGTCTACCTGTAGCAGACGGCTTTGGCGGCCTCGACCACTTCAGCCGCCGAGGGCAGCGCCAGCTTCTCCAGGTTCGCGGCATAGGGCATCGGCACGTCCTTGCCGGAGACGCGTGTCACAGGCGCATCCAGATAGTCGAAGGCGTTTTCCATGATGCGGGCGGCGATCTCGGCGCCGACGCCGCTCTGCGCCCAGCCCTCTTCCACCGTGACGGCGCGGCCGGTCTTCTTGACGGAGTTGATGATGGTCTCGGTGTCCATCGGGCGCAGCGTGCGCAGGTCGATCACCTCGGCCTCGATGCCCTCTTTGGCGAGCTCGTCGGCCGCCTTGAGCGCATAGGTCATGCCGTTCGACCAGGAGACGATGGTGACGTGGCTGCCGGAGCGCACGATGCGCGCCTTGCCGATCGGGATCACGAAATCGTCGAGCTTCGGCACTTCGCCGGTGTGGCCGTACAACACCTCGTTCTCGAGGAAGATCACCGGGTTGGGATCGCGGATCGCGGCCTTGAGCAGGCCCTTGTAATCGGCGGCCGAGAACGGCGCGACGACCTTCAGGCCCGGGATGTTCGAATACCAGGACGAGTAGTCCTGGCTGTGCTGGGCGGCGACGCGTGCAGCCGCACCGTTCGGCCCGCGGAACACGATCGAGCAGCCCATTTGGCCGCCGGACATGTACAGAGTCTTGGCCGCCGAGTTGATGATCTGGTCGATCGCCTGCATGGCGAAATTGAAGGTCATGAACTCGACGATCGGCTTCAGCCCGGTCATGGCGGCACCGACGCCGACGCCGGCAAAACCGTGTTCGGTGATCGGAGTGTCGATGACGCGCTTGGCGCCGAACTCCTGGAGCAGGCCCTGCGTTACCTTGTAGGCGCCCTGGTATTCGGCGACCTCTTCGCCCATCACGAAGACGTCGGCGTCGCGGCGCATCTCTTCGGCCATCGCGTCGCGCAGCGCTTCGCGGATGGTCTGCGTCACCATCTCGGTGCCGGCGGGCACTTCGGGATCGGGTTCGGCGACGGCCTGCGGTGCGGGCGCAGCCTTCGGCGCGGGTGCCTCGGCTTTCGCAGCAGCGGGCGGCGCAGACTCCGCGGTCTTCTCCTGCTTGGCGGGCGCAGGCGCCTTGGCGAGATCAGCAGCGCTCTCGCCGTCGGCGAGAATGGTCGCGATCGGCGTGTTCACCGCGACGTCGGCTGTACCCTCGGGGATCAGGATCTTGCCGAGCGTCCCCTCGTCGGTCGCCTCGACCTCCATCGTCGCCTTGTCGGTCTCGATCTCGGCGATGACGTCGCCGGACTTGATCGTCTCGCCCTCTTTCTTCAGCCACTTGGCAAGGTTGCCCTTCTCCATCGTGGGCGACAACGCGGGCATCAGCACTTGAATTGGCATATCGACTCCAAAAGAAAGCTTGCGCGCGTTCAGCGGTAAACGTCGGTCCAGAGCTCGGCGGCTTCCGGCTCGGGATCATGCTGGGCAAAGTCGGCGGACGCGTTGACGATGTCGCGCACCTCGGCGTCGATCGCCTTCAGGTCCTGCTCGCTGACCTTGGCCGCGAGCAGTCGGTTGCGCACCTGCTCGATCGGGTCCTGGTCGTGGCGGACTTTCTCGACCTCCTCACGCGTGCGGTATTTTGCAGGATCAGACATCGAGTGGCCGCGATACCTGTAGGTCTGCATCTCCAGGATCATCGGGCCCTTGCCGGCGCGGCACCAGGCGACAGCTTCGTCACCGGCGGCCTTCACGGCGCGGACGTCCATGCCGTCGACTTGCAGGCCGGGGATGTTGAAGGACGCGCCGCGCTTGGAGAAATCCTGCTGGGCGGAAGCGCGCGAGACCGCGGTGCCCATGGCGTAGCGGTTGTTCTCGATGACGTAGATCACCGGCAGCTTCCAGAGCTCCGCCATGTTGAAGCTCTCGTAGACCTGGCCCTGGTTGGCCGCGCCGTCGCCGAAATAGGTGACGCTGACATTATCGTTGCCACGATAATGGTTGGCAAAGGCCAGACCCGTGCCGAGCGAGACCTGGGCGCCGACAATGCCGTGGCCGCCGTAGAAGTGCTTCTCCTTGCTGAACATGTGCATGGAGCCGCCCTTGCCCTTGGAATAGCCGCCACGCCGGCCGGTGAGCTCGGCCATGACGCCGTTGGCCTCCATGCCGGTGGCAAGCATATGACCGTGATCGCGATAGCCGGTGATGACCTGATCGCCCTGCTTCAGGGCCATCTGCATGCCGACCACCACGGCTTCCTGGCCGATATAAAGGTGGCAGAAGCCGCCGATCGCGCCCATGCCGTAGAGCTGGCCAGCCTTTTCCTCGAACCGCCGGATCAGGAGCATGTCGCGGAGCGCCTTGAGCTCCTGCTCCCTGGTGAATTCCGGGGGCGAACCGCCGTCGGTCTTGTCCTGTGCAGTGCTTGCGGCGGCTTTCTTGGGTGCGGCCATGGGAATTCCGGGTCAGAGAAAACTTCAGCCCTCTCTAACCCAACTCAAACGCCCTTGGAAAGCACCGCGGCAGCATGGCACGACTTTCATTATGCCGCACTGCAACGTGGCCGAAACTTTGCAAAACCTTTGGGCTTGATCAGGCAACTTTAGCTCACCCGCCAGCGACGGCGGCGAGTGCCGCCGACGGAATGAAATTCGGATACGTTGAGCGACGGGTCCAAGCCCCTGCGCGTGTCCGAATCGCCGTGCCGCCTACCAGCCCAGCTCACGCAAATACGCTGCGCGGGCGGCAACGCCGGTATGCGTGAAGTCGCTGAAGACCCCATCGACGCCAAGTCGGAAAAATTTGAGATATTCAAGGCTGGGATCGCCGCGATAGTCGGCAGCCAGATATTTCTTCTCGTTCCGGAACGTGAAGACATGCACGAACAGGCCGAGCTTGTGCGCGTCAGCGACAAGACTGGTTGGGTCCTGCGTCGATGCTTCCGGCGTCAATCCCTTGTAGGGCGTGCCGTCCGCATTTGCGTCCTTCCACGGCGCGATCTTGAGCGGAACGATATAGGCCTTCCACGGACCGATGCCGTCGGCATAGCTCTTGATCTCGGCAAGGCCCTCAGGGGTCAGCATCGCATCGTACAGTCGCGCATCGCCCGAAACCGTCCAGTCGAACGGACGCGAATTGGTGATATTGTTGAGCAGGACCTTGCCGGTCCTGAAGTCGATGCCATTCCCGTCGATGAGCTGGACCTGCCGCGTCTGAAGGCCGTGGCTGCGCATATATTTCAGGCTGCCGGGTTCGAAGCTCTGAACCAGGATGGGGGCGTCCTTGATGTTGAGGCCGTTGTCTTTGATGATCTTGATCAGGGCATCCTCGAGCGGGCGGCTGCCCGGCGCGCCGCAGCCATTGGCGATCGCCTGGGCGTTGTTCCAGGTCGGGTTCTTGGTTTCGGGGTAGACGAGGATGGAACGCCCGGTCTCCTTGCCCCTGGCCTTGGCGATGTCGATGACGTCCTGGAAGCTGATGATCGGGAGCTTGCCGTTGAAGACCTTTGGCCGCTCGTTGGCCGCGTCATAGGTGGTGCCCCCGATCAATTGCTTCAGCTCGGCCATGGTGAAATCGGTGATCGACCAGTCGTTGGTGTGGTCCTCGCCGTCCACGATCAATGACTTCAGCACCGATTTCGGATCAGCGGGATCGGTGAGATCCGTGAGGTAATCAGCAGGCGCGGTTGGGGACGCCGGCGCCTTGACGCGCACGCCGGGCACCGTGCGCTTGCGCGCGGCCACGGACGCATTGGTCTTCGCCACCTCGGCAATATTGGTGTTGTCGCTCAGCCAGGGATTATGGCGCACGACCAGGACGCAGTCCTTGGTCAGGTGCAAATCCTCCTCGAGCGCGTCGGTCCCCACAGCAGCCGCGAGATCGTAGGAGGCTTCGGTCTCCTCAGGCACCAGTCCCGGCAGGCCGCGATGTCCAAGGACGAGCGGTGCCTTTCCATCGACGGTCAAGAAGGGTTTTGCGGCTGATGGCGCGGGGCCGGTCTGTGCGAAGGCCATCGACAGCGGGAGCACCGCGGCACCGAACAGCATCGCTCCAATATACATTGTTCGTCGTGCTGGAATGTTCCGCATCGCCAAGCCTCCGTCTTGCCTGGCATTGCCTCGAACGCCAGCAGCGCCGAACCCGGATGGGCACGGCGCTGCCGTCTTGTCCGAAGACTCTGACAGATGGATGACGATCGAACGGGCGCTCGCTTCCGCCCGATCACATCTTCGATCAGAAGAAGCCGAGTTTCTTCGGGCTGTAGCTGACCAGGAGATTCTTGGTCTGCTGGTAGTGATCGAGCATCATCTTGTGGGTCTCGCGCCCGACGCCCGACTGCTTGTAGCCGCCGAAGGC
The DNA here is from genome assembly GCF_018130785.1 of Bradyrhizobium liaoningense. GTDB lineage: Bacteria > Pseudomonadota > Alphaproteobacteria > Rhizobiales > Xanthobacteraceae > Bradyrhizobium > Bradyrhizobium liaoningense_A. Next base: position 379,300 of record NZ_JAFCJT010000002.1, on the reverse strand, counting down.
CGCGTGGGCGGGATAGGCATGATAGCAGTTGGTCCAGACCCGGCCGGCCTGGATCGCCCGGCCGAAACGGTAGCAGCGATTGGCGTCGCGGCTCCAGACGCCGGCCCCCAAGCCATAGAGCGTGTCGTTGGCAATCGCGAGCGCCTCCTCGTCGGTCTTGAAGGTCGTGACCGAGACGACGGGGCCAAAAATTTCCTCCTGGAAGATTCGCATCTTGTTGTGGCCCTCGAACACCGTCGGCTGGACATAGAACCCGCCGGCAAGATCGCCCGCGAGCTCGGCACGTCCGCCGCCGGCCAGCACCTTCGCACCCTCCTGCTTGCCGATGTCGATATAGGAGAGGATCTTCGCGAGCTGCTCGCCCGATGCCTGCGCGCCGATCATGGTGTCGGCCTCGCGCGGGTCGCCCTGCTTGATCGCTGCGACGCGCCTGAGCGCCCGCTCCATGAAGCGGTCATAGATGTCGGCGTGGACCAGCGCCCGGCTCGGACAGGTGCAGACCTCGCCCTGGTTCAGCGCGAACATGACGAAGCCCTCGATCGCCTTGTCGAAGAAATCGTCGTCCTCGGCGGTGACGTCGTTGAAGAAGATGTTCGGCGACTTGCCGCCGAGCTCCAGCGTAACCGGAATGAGGTTCTGGCTGGCATATTGCATGATCAGCCGGCCCGTCGTGGTCTCGCCGGTGAAGGCGATTTTTGCGATCCGCGGACTGGACGCAAGCGGCTTGCCGGCTTCGAGGCCAAAACCGTTGACGATGTTGAGGACACCGGGCGGCAGCAGATCGCCGATGATCTCGGCCCAGACCATGATCGAAGCCGGCGTCTGCTCGGCGGGCTTGAGCACGACGCAATTGCCGGCTGCGAGCGCCGGCGCGAGCTTCCAGCAAGCCATCAGCAGCGGGAAGTTCCAGGGGATGATCTGGCCGACCACGCCGAGCGGTTCGTGGAAATGATAGGCGATGGTATCGTGGTCGATCTCGCCGATCGAGCCTTCCTGTGCGCGCACCACGCCCGCGAAATAGCGGAAGTGATCGATCGCAAGCGGCAGGTCGGCAGCACGGGTCTCGCGGATCGGTTTGCCATTGTCCCAGGTCTCGGCGATCGCAAGGCGCTCCAGATTCTCTTCCATGCGATCGGCGATCCGGTTCAGGACCGCAGCGCGCTCGGCGACGCTGGTGCGCCCCCAGGCGGCCTTGGCGGCATGCGCCGCATCGAGCGCGGCCTCGACGTCCTGCGCGTTGGAGCGCGCGATCTTGCAGACGATCTGGCCGTTCACCGGCGAGGCGTTGTCAAAGTACTTGCCGGAGATTGGGGCGACGAACTTGCCGCCGATGAAATTGTCATAGCGTTCGGCGAAGGGAACCTGGGTGACTCCGAGGAATTCCACCTTGTTCATTGATCACTCCCGATGTTTGCTGTTTGCGCAATTCGTCGCGTGGTCGCGACTTGTGTCGACGATGTCGCGGGAGCGTTTTTCTGTCAGCCCGGGCGTCAGCGATGGAGGAGCGGACCTGTCGCAGTTCTGCGACAGTTGCGGGCGAGACAAGTGCAAGATGGATGCTGGCGGCTTCCACATCGTCATCGCGAGCAGCGAAGCAATCCAGAATCCCTCCGCGGGGACATTTTGGATTGCTTCGTCGCTTCGCTCCTCGCAATGACGCTGGAGCTCAGTGGTTCAGCCCGAAGCGCTTGAGCTTTCTGTGCAGCGTGGCCCGGCTGACGCCGAGAGCCTTGGCGGCCGCCGAGACATTGCCGCCCGCGCGGAGCAGCGCGCGCTGCAACACCGCGCGCTGACCGCCGGCAAGGTGGTCGTGCGCGGTATCGCCGCCGAGGAGGTCTGCCGCGGGCACCGGCTGCAAGGGACGGCCGGGCGCAATCCCGAGTCCCACCCGCGCGGACCGGGTCGCGCCGATCACGAGATCATCTGCATCGACCGCGACGAGCCCGGTCGATTGGCCATCCGCGCCTTGCGTCAGCACGATGCGGGCATGGGCGAACGCCTTTCGAAACAAATCAGCCTCGATGCGCCTCGCCGCTTCGCCTGCCGCGAGCGCGATCAGGTTGGAGAATGCATCGGTGCGGTCGGCGCGGCAGGAAGAGACGTCGAGCACGCCGGCAAATGCCGCCTCATGGTCGTAGATCGGAACCGCAGTACAGCTCAGAAGCGTGTTGCGGGTGAAGAAATGCTGGTCGCGGTCGATCGTCAGCGGACGCTGCTCGACGACGCAGGTGCCGATGCCGTTGGTGCCTTCATGCTCCTCGCTCCAGAGCGCGCCGGTCCACAGCCCCCAGGATTGGAACGTTGCATCGTCCGCCAGTGTGCCGCGGCGGTCGACCGGTACGCCCTCGCCGTCGGCCAGCAGCACGCAGCAGCCGCTGGCACCGACCGCCTGATAGAGCCGGTCCATCGCGCCTTGCGCGGCGGCGAGCAGCGGCCCGATGCGCTCCCGCGCCTGACGCAACTCGGCTTCGGTCAGCCGCATCGGCGAGGTGCGGCCGGCGGGATCGAGATGATGCAAACGGGACGAACGGCGCCATGAAGCCACAAGCGCGGAGCGCGCGGCCTGGCCTGACGCAATGGCGGCCTCGACACGGGCCGCGTGATGCCGGGACATTGGCCCATTCATCACTGTTTCCTCCGGATGGCAGTCTAGGCTGTGCCGGCGTGGCCCGGTTGATCTGCGTCAACTTGGCGACAGTGGCAGAAGCCATGAGCCCCCTCCGGTGCCGCCGTCAAGCGGCAGCCCGGTTCCAAGCGTACGACTTTCGGTAGAATTGATACACGCCTGTCGGGTTTCGGCGGCGGCTTTCGATATCGGTTTCGAATGCAGCGGAAAGCGCTATTTCGCCGGGACCATACGAACGAGATCGTGCGGATTGACATAGTCGAGCTGGTAGCGCGCCCGCTCGTCCAGCATGTCCGGATCGATCCGCGACGTGCGCAGCAGCGAGACGCGCTGCTCACTCCGGGCACGCTCGCGCTTGAGCTGGGCGAGCTCGCTCGTCAGCGCGATGATCTCCTGGTCGAGTTCCTGGCGGGCGTTGAGGCCGTATTTGCCGGTGTAGGCGTTGACGCCGAAATAGCCGACGATGGCGACCGCCATCGCATAGAGGGCAAGGCCGGTCAGGATCGATTTCAGGCGCGCGCGGGAGACCATCCTCGGAAGATGGGACAGGTTGGTTAAGGGAGTGCTAATTGCTTCCCCCTTCGCGTTCCAATCCCTATCCCAGCCGTCATGCCCGGCCTTGTGCCGGGCATCCACGTTCTTCGTCACCCCGAGCCAAGACGTGGATGCCGGGACATCGAGCGCGAAGACGCGCTTCGCGCTTTTGCCCGGCCATCACGAAGAAAACCTCAGCCGTGGTGCTTGGCCACGTGCGCAGCAAACGCGTCGACATAGGCCTGGAGGACGGGCTTCAGAGATTCCTTGGTCAGGTTCCCCTCCGCATCGAAGGCGTCGCCGACCGCGTTCAGATAGGTCTCCGGCTGCTGCAGGATCGGGCCGGCAATGCCCGGCAGGATGTTCTGCAGCGTCTTGGCGGCGCTGACGCCGCCGAGCGGGCCCGGCGAGTTCGAGATGATGCCGACCGGCTTGCCGTTGAACGAGCTCTTGCCATAGGGGCGCGAAGCGACGTCGATGGCGTTCTTCAGCACGCCCGGGATGGCGCGGTTGTATTCGGGGGTGACGAAAATGACGCCGTCCGACTTCTGCAGCTTCTCGCGGAAGGCCAGCCAGTCCGCTGGCGGCGCGCCCTCAAGGTCCTGGTTGAAGAACGAGATGCCTGCCAGCGTGACGACCTCGAGCTTGAGCGAGGGCGGCGCGAGCTTTGCGAGCGCATTGGCGATCTTCAGCGAAAAGCTGTCCTTGCGCAGGCTGCCGGCGATCACGACGATATTGTAGGCCATGGATTGTCCTTGGGGGCTTGAGCGGAAGTTCCGGGGCGGCACTTAAGCGATCCCGGCCGATGGATGCAAGTGCATGCACCGGTCCCGTTTGGAAACGCTGAGTTTCTCGAAAGCAGATGGTCGCTACGATCCAAAAACAATCAGGCCGCCCGAAGGCGGCCTGAAGTTTCTCGCAACCCTGGCCCGGTTCAGATCGTCGGATTCCAGGCCGACGGAATCAGTCGGTATTTCGCGCCGTCCTTCTCGACATGCCCCACCGAGGGGAAGGTGAAGTGGAAGCCGATCACGGTCGCCTTCTCGGCCGCCGCCATGTCGTAGAATTTGTGGCGTGTCGCCTGCGCCAGCGCGGCGTCGTTGTCGAACGCCACGTGCCAATCCGGATTGCGCAGGAAGAACTCCGGAATGTTGGTGACGTCAGATTGGATCAGCACCTTTTTGTCGCCAGAGGCCACCGCGAACGAGGTATGACCGGGCGTATGGCCGGGCGTCGCGATCGAGGTGATGCCCGGGGCGACCTCCTTGCCCCACTCGTACTTCGTGATCTTGGATTCGAGGCCGGCAAAGGTCTTCTTCACGTTGGCGAAGTAGTTCTTCGTCATGTCGTTCGGAGCCTTGGCCGCGTTCTCGTCGCTCGCCCAGAACTCCCAATCCTTCGCCGGCACCATGATCTCCGCATTCGGGAACGCGAGCGCGCCATCGGCCAGACGGATGCCGTTGGTGTGATCAGGATGGAGATGCGACAGCAGCACGAGGTCGATGTTCTTCGGGTCGACGCCGGCGGCCTGGAGGTTTTGCAGCGTACGGCCGACCGCGCCCTTGCTCGGCTCGAGATTGGCAACGCCGTTGCCGGTGTCGATCAGGACCAGCTTGGAGCCGGTGTTGATGAGCTGCGGATTGAACGGCACCGTGACCATGCCCTTCGGCATGTACGCCGCCTCGCCCGCGGCCAGCGCTTCCTCCTTCGGCAGGTTGACCACGAACTTGTCCGGCATCGGGAAGGTGCGCGCGCCGTCGTTGATCGAGGTGCACTCGTAGCTGCCGACCTTGTAGCGATAGAAGCCCGGCGCCTGCGTCCCGCTTTGCGGCACCGAGGCACTGGCAGTGGTCGGTCCAAGCCCGGTTACGGCCGCCGCGCCAATAGCGGTCGCGCCCGCGAGCAGGTCGCGGCGATTCAGATCAGTCATGGAAGTGTCCCCTTCTATGCTTGCGGTTGCCCCGCTTCAATTACGGCGCGAATGTTCCCCCGCTTCGCTCAGAAGGCAAGTCCTTCTTTGGGTGGTGTGCCGTCGCACATCACGAAGATTTATTCGGGTTGATGAGGAATTTTTCGCCGGTGGCTCGTTTGGCGTACACCGCGATGTTGGCGGGATCGAGCGCCTCGGGAAGCGACACCACCTTGGTGTAGTGGCTGGCGAAGGTGGTCTTCAATTCGTCGACGACGCGCTGGCGCAGCTTGACGCCGTCCGCCTGCCCGATCTTCATCAGGAACGGAAACAGCAGCCAGCCGCCGACGCCCCAGGCCATGCCGAAGCCGCGCGGCAGCTCGATCGGGCGGATATCGAGCGCGCCGTAGACGTAGACCTGCTTGTGCACGTTGGAGCCGTAGCGGCTGTACTCCTTGGCGGTCTTGTTGATCGCGGCTTCCATGCAGTTGAGGATGTCGCCGGCAAGCTTGCCGCCGCCGATGGCGTCGAAGGCGATGGTGGCACCGGTCTCGACCAGCGCATTGGTGAGATCGCCGAGGAAGCTCGGTGCCGTGGAATCGACGACGTGTTTGGCGCCGATCTTGTGCAGGATGTCGGCCTGCTCCTTGCTGCGCACGATGTTGACCAGCGGAATGCCGTCCTTGATGCAGATCTTGTTCAGCATCTGCCCGAGATTGGAGGCGGCCGCGGTGTGCACCAGCGCCTTGTGCCCCTCGCGCCGCATGGTCTCGGTCATGCCGAGCGCCGTGAGCGGATTGACGAAGCAGGAGGCGCCTTCAGCCGGCGTGGTGCCCGCCGGCAGCGGCAGGCACTCGCGCACTTTCAGCGTGCGGTACTGCGCGTACATCGCGCCGCCGATCATGGCGACGGTCTTGCCCATCAATGCTTTCGCGGCATCGGACGAGCCGGTCTTGATGACGACGCCCGCGCCTTCGTTGCCGACCGGCATGGATTCGCCGAGCCGGCCAGCCATCGCCCGCATCGCGCCCTCCGGCACCTTCGCGGTGATGACAGGAGCGTCCTTGCCGCCAGAAGCCTTGGCCGTGCTCATATCGGCCGCGCCGACGAGAAGGCCGAGGTCGGACGGGTTGATCGGCGCCGCCTCGACGCGGACGACGACCTCGTCCGCGGCGGGCTCGGGGGTCGGCACGTCGACGAGCGAGATTTCCAGTTCTCCGCTCGTCTTGATCAGCGAACGCAGTTGCAGGCCGGTCTTGCCGTCGCTCATGTCTGTCCTCCCCTGTCCTTGCCAGAGCGCTGGCTTACGCCAGCGCCTTCAGCGCCGCCTTGCCGCCGTAGAGAGCCTGCTTGCCGAGCTGCTGCTCGATGCGCAGGAGCTGATTGTATTTGGCGGTGCGGTCGGAACGCGCAAGGGAGCCGGTCTTGATCTGCCCGCAATTGGTGGCGACCGCGAGGTCGGCGATGGTGGAATCCTCGGTCTCGCCCGAGCGGTGCGACATCACCGAGGTGTAGCCGGCCTTGTGCGCCATCTCGACGGCAGCCAGGGTCTCGGTCAGCGTGCCGATCTGATTGACCTTGATCAGGATCGAGTTGGCCCGTCCCGTCTTGATGCCGTCAGCCAGGCGCTTGACGTTGGTGACGAAGAGATCGTCGCCGACCAGCTGGCACTTCTTGCCGATGAGATCGGTGAGCTCCTTCCAGCCGTCCATGTCGTCTTCCGACATGCCGTCCTCGATGGTCACGATCGGATAGCGGCCGACGAGGTCTGCAAGGTACTTGGCCTGCTCCGAGATCGAGCGGGTTTTGCCCTCGCCTTCATAGACATACTTGCCGTCCTTGAAGAACTCGGTCGAGGCGCAGTCGAGGCCGATCACGATGTCGCTGCCCGCCTTGTAACCGGCCTTGCCGATCGCGTTCATGACGAATTCGAGCGCGGCGTCCGCCGACGGCAGGTTCGGGGCGAAACCGCCCTCGTCGCCGACATTGGTGTTGTGGCCGGCCTTCTTCAATTCCGACTTCAGCGTGTGGAAGACCTCCGCGCCGTAGCGCAGGCCCTCGGCGAAGGACGACGCGCCGACGGGGAGGATCATGAACTCCTGGAAATCGATCGGGTTGTCGGCATGCACGCCACCATTGATGATGTTCATCATCGGCACCGGCAAGAGGCGCGCCGAGGTGCCGCCGACGTAGCGATAGAGCGGCATGTCGAGCGAGTTCGCGGCAGCCTTGGCGCAGGCGAGCGACACGCCGAGGATGGCGTTGGCGCCGAGCCGGCTCTTGTTCGGCGTGCCGTCGAGGTCGATCATGATCTGGTCGAGCTGGGCCTGCTGCTCGACATCGAGGCCGCTGAGGGCCTCGAAGATCTCGCCATTGACTGCGCCGACCGCCTTGGTGACGCCTTTGCCGAGATAGCGGGCCTTGTCGCCATCGCGCAGTTCCACCGCCTCGTGGGCGCCAGTGGAGGCGCCGGACGGCACCGCGGCACGGCCGAGCGCACCATCTTCCAGCACGACGTCGACCTCGACGGTGGGATTGCCACGGCTATCGAGAATTTCGCGGCCGATGATGTCGATGATGGCGGTCATGATGTCCACTTCCGTTCGTTAGGGCTGATCGGTGCCGGGGTCTTACACGGGCCGCAAGCAAATGTGAACGCTTGGACGACGTGCTTCGACTGACGCGTGAAGGGGCTCGGACTATGCTTGACGTCGACTGCCCTGCGCGTCCAACCTCAATCTGAAACAGTCGGGGTAACGCCATGAACCGCCGCCAGTTTCTCGCCTCGAGCGCTGCCCTCCTCGCCGCCCGCCCAGGTTTTGCGCAGGAAGGCCCGTTCCGGACAAAATATTTCCCGATCAGCGCCGGCATCGGCCTGCACGACCTCGCCCCGGCTCGCGACGGCACGGTCTGGTTCACGGCGCAGGGCAAGGGCATGCTGGGCAGGCTCGACCCCCGGGATGGCAGTTTCAAGACAGTCAGCCTCGGCCAGGGCGCCGCCCCGCACGGCGTGACGATCGGCCCGGACGGTGCCCCGTGGATCACCGAGGGCGGCCAGAACGCGATCGCCCGGGTCGATCCCGGCGATCTCAAGGTCACGCTGTTCCGCCTGCCCGAGAAGTTCGCCTCGGCCAATCTCAACACTGGCGTGTTCGACAAGGAGGGCACCTACTGGTTCACCGGCCAGTCCGGCTATTACGGCCGGCTCAGGCCGAGATCGGGCGAGATGGACGTGTTCAGGGCGCCCAAGGGCGTCGGTCCCTACGGCATCGCTGTGACGCCCAAGGGCGAGGTCTGGTACGCCTCGCTCGCCGGCAGCCATATCGCGAAGATTGATCTTGCGACCGGCAATGCCGCCATCGTCGAGCCGCCGACGCCGAGCCAGGGAGCGCGGCGGGTCTGGTCGGATTCGCAAAGTCGGATCTGGGTCAGCGAGTGGAACAGCGGTCACGTCTCGGTGCATGATCCCGCCAACGGCTCTTGGAAAACCTGGAAGCTGCCGAGCGATCGCCCCCGCACCTATGCCGTCTATGTCGACGACAAGGACAAGGTCTGGCTCACCGATTTTTCCGCCAACGCCATCGTCCGCTTCGATCCCACGACCGAGCGGTTCAACGTTTTCGTCAGCGACAAGGCCAATGCCAATGTGCGCCAGCTCGACGGCCGCCCGGGCGAGCTCTGGGGCTGCGAGTCCGGCAACGACCGGATCGTCATGATCCAGACGACCGCGGCTGGTTGACGACAGCGACATTTGCGTCCATCCCGGCACCCTCTGGAGCGCGGTGTTATCGCGCTCCGGTTTTTTAGTTGAGCATGATCTTTCGGAACAGCGACGCCCACTTTGCGCCAACGCGGCCCTTCGGGTCCGGATCATGCTCGAACAGGATGTGACGACGATGGCGAAGAAATCCCTCCAGCTCGGCCGCGCGGTCGAGTGGCCGCATACACCGGAAGAAGCCCAGCTCGACCGCGTGCCCAATCCGCAAAAGGGCACGGACTATCTGGTGCGCTTCACCGTGCCGGAATTCACCTCGCTCTGCCCGGTCACGGGACAACCGGATTTCGCGCATCTGATGATCGACTACGCGCCCGGCCCGTGGCTGCTGGAGTCGAAGTCGCTCAAACTCTACATCGCGAGCTTCCGCAATCACGGCGCCTTCCACGAGGACTGCACCGTGATGATCGGCAAGCGCATCGCGAGCGAGATCAAGCCGAAGTTCCTGCGCATCGGCGGCTACTGGTATCCGCGCGGCGGCATCCCGATCGACGTGTTCTGGCAGACCGGCCGCGTGCCGAAGGGATTGTGGGTGCCGGAGCAAGGCGTCGCGCCGTATCGCGGACGGGGTTAGTTGGAGACGAATGACGATGACATCGATATCAGCAACATTCCGCAGCATTGCCTTCGGCGTTCTAACCGTCCTGTGGCTGACCGGCGCGGCCGAAGCTGCCGAGGTCCATGTGATGATCTCGGGCGGATTGACGGCTGCCTACAAGGCGCTCGTGCCGGAGTTCGAGAAAGCCACCGGCAACAAGGTGCTGACGTCGTTTGGGCCGTCGATGGGGACGACCACCAATGCGATCCCGGTCCGGCTGGAGCGCGGCGAACCCGCCGATGTCCTGATCATGGTGGGCTATGCCCTCACCGACCTCGCCGGCAAGGGCAAGGTCGTGGCCGGCAGCCAGGTCGACCTCACCAGATCGCCGATCGGCGTTGCCGTGAAATCTGGTGCGCCGAAGCCGGACATCGGCTCGGTGGAGGCGGTCAAGCGCGCGCTGCCGGCGGCGAAAACGATCGCCTATTCCGACAGCGCCAGCGGCGTCTACGTCTCGACGGAGATGTTCGACAAGCTTGGCATCGCCGACGTCATGAAGGACAAGGCCCGAAAGATTCCGGCAACGCCCGTCGGCGAGATCGTCGCGCACGGCGAGGCCGAGCTCGGCTTCCAGCAGATCAGCGAGCTGAAGCCCGTGAAGGGCATCGATATCGTGGGACCGCTGCCGAACGAATTGCAGAAGATCACGATCTTCTCGGCCGGAATCGCGGCCGGCTCGAAGGAGCCCGAGGCCGGCCGCGCCCTCATAAAATTCCTAGCCTCCCCTGCCGCGCGCGAAGCGATCATCGCAAGCGGGATGGAGCCGATCCCGGCTGGGAGTGCGAATTGAGGCAGGCCTACTCCACGCGCGGGTCCTGATACGCCGTCAACAGATTGGCTTCGCCACTCTTAGTCAATCGGAGGCTGCTGAGGCCTTGACCGGACCGAGATCGCGCGCCGGATAGTTGGCGCCGGATTCGACGATGTGTCGCCGCACCGCTGCAACGAGTGCGGCGAGATCGCGAGACTCGATCGCATCGACGATCTCGACGTGGTGTGCGGCACTTCTCTGCAACTCGGCGTTCGAGGGCCACAAAGCAATCGGCCCTGGTCTGGCGCGATTTCTGATCTCCACGATGAGGCTGGCGAGCGATTGGTTCGCTGCATGGCGATAGATCTCGTCGTGAAAGGCTGCGTTGGTATTTGCCTGATCCGCCTTGCTGCCGCGCGCCACAGCATCTTCGAAGATTTGCTGAGCCTGCTTGATCTTCTTGAGTTCGTCGGGGCCGATATTCGGTAGCGCCTGCGTGGCCGCTTCAACCTCGAGCAGCGTGCGGATCGCCAATATCTCGCGAACAACGGTCAAGTCGGGTTGCGCGACCCGGTATCCGCGATTTTCGACATGCGTCACCATCCCGCTTGCGGCAAGCTGGGTCAGCGCACTCCGGACGTCAAACCGTTTGGCAGCGAAGGCTTCTTCCAGGTCGATCTGGCGCAACCATTCGCCAGGCCGGTAGTCGCCTTGCAGGATTGCGGCACCGATTTCCGCCGCCAACAGCCTCTTCTGCTCCTTCCGTACTTTCATGGCTGCTTCCCTTTTTGGAGCGCTTGACTTGCCAAAACTATTGCGCACAAATTGGCGCCAATAAATGTGCATAACAAATCGCGGCGGCCGGAGGAACAGTAGATGTCAGGCATCGATCGTAGAAGCTTAATGGTGATGTCGGTCCTCGGCGCCACGATGGGGCTCCGGGGCACGGCCCAGGCGGCGCCGAACGGGTATCCCGAGAATTATCAGAAGATCATCGACGACGCCCATAACGAGGGCAGCCTCCTCATTTACTCGATTATGTCGCCGGAAAACTGGCGTCCCGTGATCGAGGGCTTCAACAAGCTGTACCCGAAGATCAAGGTCGAGACCCTGGATCTCCCCGCCTCCCGCGAGAGCTTCGAGCGATATCTGGCCGAGCGGAGCACCAACAGCCGCACCTGCGACCTCATCGCGACAGCCGACCCGGGCGGATGGATCGATTTCCAGGAGCGCGGTGAAGTCCTCGACTACGTATCGCCTGAAGCGAAGGCCTGGCCGGATTGGTCAAAGCCGTTTCCCGGCGTCTACACGGTCTCGTCCGACCCCATGGCGCTGATCTGGAACAACACGCTGGTGACCGACGGCAAGCGTCCCAAGACACTCGCCGAGTTCGTCGAGCTTGCGGTCGCAAACGAGAAGACCTGGCGAAACCGCATCACCAGCTACGGAGTGCATCAAACGACCTTCGGCTACGGCATCAGCTACGCGTTCGTGAAGAAGCACGGCGAGAAGGCCTGGGACTGGTTCGCCCAGCTTGCAAAGCTTTCGCCCCGCTTCGAGCGCTCCGGCGGGCCGATGACCGAGAAGGTCACCTCCGGCGAATACACCATGGGCTTCTTCGTTTCGGCCATCACCTTCTGGCCGCGCCTGAACGATCCGGCGCGGGCGAAGATCCTCGGCTGGAGCTTCATCGGAGACGGTCAGCCGGTTGTGCTGCGTGGCATCGCGATTCCGAAGGGATCGAAGAACGTCAACGCGGCAAAACTGATGCTCGACTACGTCGTCTCGGAGGACGGTCAGCGCGCATTCGGACGGGGCGGTCTGACGCCGGCACGCCCCGGCGTGAAGCCGGGCGACGGAATCCGCCACACCTACTCGTCGATCGTGGAAGCCGTCGGCGAGCAGAACATCTGCTACATCGGCTACGATCGGGACGCGGTGCGGGACTACGACAGCTTCCTCGCGCGCTGGAAAAAGACCTTCAATGTCGCTTGACGCAAGCAGCGCGCTGGGGTCGTCGACCGCGGACGCTTTACCGAGGCCGCTGCCCGGCCGCGATACCATCATCCAGTACGGCATGGCGCTGCTGACAGTTGTGCTGATCGCAGCGCCTCTCCTTCCCGTTCTCTATCAATCTTTCCTGGATCGTGCGCTCTACGATTCCGGCCAGCAACTGACGCTGGGCAATTTCGGGCGCCTGCTTCGCACCGAGGGCTTCGCGCTCGTCATCTGGAGCACGTTCGTGTTCGCCACCCTCACCACCGTGATTTCGCAGACGCTGGGCACGCTGGCGGCGGTGCTGTTCGGCCGCACCGACATGCCGTTTGCGCGGTTGTTTGGCGAACTCTTCCTGTGGCCGATCTATCTCTCGGCGCTGGTGCTGTCGTTCGGCTGGTACACGATCTACGGGCCGGCCGGCTACCTCACGCTTCTGGTTCAGTCGATCTTCGACGGCGCGCCCTGGAATCTCTACTCGCTGCCGGGCATGGCGATGATCGCGGGCGTCTCGCAAGCACCGGTCGCCTACATCTACTGCATGTCGTCGGCCTCGATCACCGATCCGACGTTGGAGGAAGCCGCGCGCGTGACCGGCGCGGGCACCTTGAGGACCTTGTGGCGGATCACGCTGCCGCTCCTCATGCCGGCGATCGCCTATAGTGCCGTGCTGAACTTCACGGTGGGACTGGAACTCCTCGCGATTCCGCTGGTGTTCGGAGATCCCGCCGGCATCACCGTGCTGACCACGTTCCTCTACAACAACGGCGTGGCGTCGGCCCGCCCCGATCACGGGCTGGTGGCAACGGCTGCCGTTCTGATGCTTGCCGTCGTCTGCGTGCTGGTGTGGCTACAAGGACGCCTGCTCGGCAATACGAGACGCTTCGTCACGCTCGGCGGCAAGGCCACGCGACCGCGCCCTTTCCGCCTGAACAGCCTGCGCTGGCCGCTTTGCATCGTCTCGGCGATCTACATCACCGCAACTGTCGTGATGCCGATCGGCGCGCTGCTGCTGCGTGCCTTCACGAGCCTGCTGTCGCCGATGGTGCCGATCAGCGAGGTGCTGACGCTCGGCAACTTCGCCAACATGCTCGAATACCCGGTCTACCCGCGTTCGATCTGGAATTCGCTGATCGTCAGTTCGGTCGGTGGCGTCATCGCCACCGCCATGGTCGCCCTGATCGCCATCATCGTGCTGCGGTCCGACTTCCGCTGGCGTGGCGCGCTGCACTACGTCGCGCTGTTTCCCCGCGCCGTGCCCGGCGTCGTCGCCGGCATCGGTTTCTTCTACGCGTTTGCGCTCGTGCCCGGCCTGGGCGGCCTCCGAAACACGATCTGGATTCTGGTTGCCGCCTTCACCATGCACTTCATTCCCGTGGGGCTCGGTGCGGTTGCTCCAATGTTGTTGCAGATGAGCCCGGATTTCGATCGCGCCGCCCGTACGCAGGGCGCGGACTGGTGGACGACGAGCCGGCGCATCGTTTTGCCTTTGCTGCGCCCGGCGCTTGTGGCCTGCTTCATCATCCTCTTCATCACGTTCTTCAAGGAATACACGACCGCGATCTTCCTGTTCGCTCCCGGCAGCGAAGTGATCGGGACCACGCTGCTCCAGGCATGGACGCAGGGCGAGGTCGGTCTGGTGTCCGCGCTGGCGACCGTTCAGATCCTGGTCATCGGAGTCTGCGTCACGGCGGCGCGCGCTTTTCTCGGAGTGAAGCTTTATGGCTGAGTTGCTGATCGAGAACCTGCATAAGCGGTACGGACCGGTCAAAGCCATCGACGACGTCAACATCCACGTTGCCGATGGCGAGTTTGTCACGCTGCTGGGGCCGTCAGGGTGCGGCAAGTCAACAACGCTCGGCGCCATTGCCGGACTGGATCAACCGACGAGCGGACGCATCCGCGTCGGCACCAAGACCTACTTCGACGGCGAAAAGGGAATCTTCCTTCCGCCGGAAGCGCGCCATTGCGGGCTCGTGTTCCAGAGCTACGCTTTATGGCCGCACATGACGGTCTATGACAACGTCGTGTTTCCGCTCAAGCTGCGCAAGGTATCGACCGCCGACTGCAAGCGTCGCGTCGAGGAGAGTCTCGCTCTCGTCGAGATGGAGCGCTTTCAGGACCGCTATCCGCATCAGCTCTCGGGCGGCCAGCAGCAGCGTGTCGCGCTCGCGCGAACGCTGGTCTACCAGCCCGAAATCCTCCTGCTCGACGAGCCGCTGTCGAATCTCGACGCAAAGCTGCGCGACCGCGCCCGGACCTGGCTTGCCGAACTGCGCACGCGCCTCGGCCTGACGACGATCTACGTGACGCACGACCAGGTCGAAGCACTGGCCCTGTCCGACCGCATTGTGGTCATGAATGGCGGCCGCATCAGCCAGATCGGCTCGCCCCAAGAGATCTACACGCGGCCGGCAGACAGTTTCGTCGCCGACTTCATCGGAACGACCAATTTCCTGAACGGCGACGTGGTCGGGGCGCCCGACGGCGATGGACAGACACTGGTCAGTCTCGCCGATGGTCAGCGCGTTCTGATCAAGTCCGACAAACGTCCATCCCTGGGCGACAAGGTCACGTTTGCCTACCGCCCCGAGCAGATGCGCCTGGCGGCGGCCAACGATCGGGCGATCGGAGGTTCGATCGTTGAAGCCGACGTGGTCAGCCATTCCTATGTTGGCGGCCGATGGCAAATCGGATTGAGCGTCGGCGGAAATCAGATCCGCATCGAAACCCAGGAGGCAACGACTGACCGCCAGTTGCGCCTGTGGCTGCCTGTCACCGGCGGCATCCTGTTTACAGAACGGAACCATGGCAAATCCCACTGACGCCACCTCTCCCGAAAGCGGACTGCATCAGGCCGACTACACCCCCGGTGTCCGCGGCCCGCTGACAGGGCTCCGCGTCATCGACCTCTCGAGGCTGGTCGCAGGCAATCTGCTCACCCAGCATCTCGCCGACTTCGGCGCCGACGTCATCAAGGTCGAGCCGCGCGAAGGCGATACGCTGCGCGGCTGGCGCACCAAGGGCGTCGAGACCAACTGGAAGATCCATTCGCGCAACAAGCGCAGCATCTGCCTGGAATTCCGTCACGACGAAGCGGTGCCGCTGATCCGCAAGATGATTCCTGGCGCCGCGATGCTGGTCGAGAGTTTTCGTCCCGGCACGCTCGAGCAGATGGGGCTCTCGCCGGAGGAACTGCTGCGGCTGGAGCCCAAGCTCGTGATCGTTCGCATATCGGGATGGGGGCAGACCGGCCCCTATCATCGCCGGCCCGGCTTCGGGACATTGGTGGAAGGCTTTTCGGGATTTGCCGAGATGAACGGCTTTCCTGATCGCGAGCCGGTGTTGCCGCCGATGTATCTGGCTGATGCCCTCTCCGGTCTCACCGGAGCGTTCGCTGCGATGGCAGCCCTTCGGGAGGTCGAGATCAACGGCGGAAAGGGACAGGTAATCGATCTTCCGCTGCTCGACCCGATCGTCAACTCGCTCGGGCCTCAGGCGGCAAATTACCGTTTGACCGGCGTGGTCAAACCGCGCAGCGGGAGCCGCTCGAGCGGCTCGGTACCGCGCAATGTCTACCGCACGCTCGATGGCGGCTGGGTTTGCCTGTCGGCGTCCACGCAAGGCATGGCGATGCGGGTGCTGCGTTCGATCGGCCGCCCGGAGCTTTGCGAGGATCCAAAGTTCAAGACCAACGAGCAGAGGCTCGTCCATGTCGCCGAGCTCGACAAGATCATCGGCGATTTCATCGCGACACGCACGGTCGATGACAACGTGGCCTTCTTCGAGGCCGCCGAGGTCACGATCGGTCCGGTCAACGATACCGTCCGATTGATGAACGATCGCCACGTCCAGGCTCGGGGACTGCTGGCCGACTATCCCGACGAGGACATGGGAACGTTCCCGATGCACGCCGTCCCGGTGCGCCTGTCCGAGACGCCCGGAAGCATCCGGACGCCTGCGCCACGCCTTGGTCAGCACAGCCGCACCATCCTGGCCGAAGCCGGCCTCAGCCCTGACGACATCGATGCCGCCCTCGCCTCGGGCGCTGTGAAGGAAACCAGCACATGACAGTTGAACGAAAATTCCCCGTCTGGCGCTCTGCGCTGTTCGTACCCGCAAACGTCGAGCGGTTCGTCGTCAAGGCCGTCGAGCGCGGCGCGGACGCGCTGATCATCGATCTCGAGGACAGCGTGCCGCTGGCTGAAAAGGCGAACGCTCGAAAGCTGATCCCGGGCATCGTGAAGCGCTTTCGCGACACCGGAAGTTCGGATGTCATGGTGCGGATCAACCAGCCGCTCGAATTGGCGGTGCCCGATCTGGAAGCGGCCGTCGTCGCCGGCGTGGACGCGATCAAGATCACCAAGGTCGAAGGCGCCGAGCATCTGCGCCTGCTCGACGAAATGGTGACCAGACTTGAGATCGAGCGCGGACTACCCGTCGGCAAGATCTGGTTTGTCGGTCTGATCGAGGCGCCCGGTCCTCTCTCCAGGGCTCACGAGATCGCGCGATCGATCCCGCGGCTGGCCGGCATTTCACTGGGTGCGGAAGATTATGCCACCGCAATCGGCGCCAAGCCGACGGAAGAAACCCTGTTGATGCCGAAGCAACAGGTCGTGCAGGCGGCCCGCGCCGCCGGCATCATGCCGCTCGGCACCATCGGCTCAGTCGCCGATTTCTCCGATCTGGAAGGATACACAAGAATCGTCAGGCGCTCTGCGGACTTTGGCTTCGTGGGCTCAGCCTGTATCCATCCGTCGCTGGTGCCGATCCTCAATGCGGGTTTCAGCCCCTCAGCCAAGGAGGTGGCGGATGCCGAGCGCGTCGTTGCACTCAACAAGCAAGCGGCTGCCGAGGGCCGCGCCTCCTTCGCCATCGACGGCAAGATGATCGATATCCCGATCGTTCAGCGGGCAGAAGCGCTCCTCGAACGCGCACAAGCGATCGCCGCCCGGGCGCATCGCCCTCGTTGATTGCGTTAGCCCCAGCGCGGCGCGCAGCGCTGCGTCTGGGGACCGAGGACTAATCGATAGAGTGCGCGCGGCAGCCCCTACGCCACCGCCCTCACCTTGCTGATGAAGCCGTCGACTTCCGAGGTCAGCGAGGTCGACTGGCTCGACAGGTTGGCGGCGGCCTTCAGCACGCCGGAGGCGGCGCGGCCGGTCTCGTTCGCCGCTGACGACACGGTTGCGATGTTGCGCGTGACGGTCGAGGTCGCTTCCGCCGTGTGCTGCACGGTGGTTGCGATCTCGGCGGTGGCCTTGTTCTGCTCCTCGATGGCGGCGGCGATCACGCGGTTGATGCTCGAGACCTCCTCGATGGTCTTGACGATGCCGTCGATCGCCGAGACCGCCTTCTGTGTCGCCCCCTGGATCTCCGTGATCTGGGCGCTGATTTCCTCGGTCGCCTTCGCCGTCTGCGAGGCCAGGTTCTTCACCTCGCTCGCCACCACCGCAAAGCCCCTGCCGGATTCGCCGGCGCGCGCCGCTTCGATGGTTGCGTTCAGCGCCAGCAGATTGGTCTGGCCGGCGATCGAGGTGATGAGGCCGATGACCTCGCCGATGCGATCGGCGCCGTCGGCAAGCGCACGCATGGTGCTGTCGGTCTCCTTGACGGTGACGACCGCCTGCTCGGTGGCGCGCGTCGCCTGCTCGACCTGGCGGTTGATCTCGCGGATCGAGGCGTTGAGCTCCTCGGCAGCAGCCGCCACGGTCTGGACGCCACCGCCGACCTGATCGGCAAGGGTCGAGGCCGAGCCAGCCTGGGTCTGGGCTTCGGCTGCCGTTCCCGACATCGAGCGCGCTGTTGTTTCCAGCTCGCTCGAGGCGCTCGACAGCGCCTGCACCATCTGGCCGATCCGGCTTTCGAACTGCCGCACGAGGCCGGACATTTCGGACGCACGCTTCTCCTTGTCGGCGCGATCGGCAGCTTGATCGCCGGACAGGCGCTCGGCGTTGATCATGGCGTCCTTGAACACCTGGAGAGCCGCGGCCATGCGGCCGATCTCGTCGTTGCGGTCGAGGCCCGGCACGTCGCTGGCGAAATCATGCGCGGCGAAGCGGGTCATGACGCCGGTGATTGCGGTCAAGGGCCGGGTGACGCGGTTGCGCATCAGGAACAGCCCGCCCACCGTCAGTACGAGCGAGGCCGGCACCAGCAGGCCGAACAGGATCAGGCTGAAACGGGCACGCGAGGCGCCCTCCTCGGCCCGCGAGATCATGTTGGCGAGCGCGGTCTGCGTGACGATGACGACGTTGTTGGCGCCGACAAGCTGGCGATCGCGATAATCGAGGCCGGGGACGCCGGCGGGCTCACCGGCCAGCAGCTTGGTCGCAATCGTATTGCGCTCGTCGCTGAGCGTGCCGGTGATTTCCGGCTCGGCGTTGCGGATCGCCTGCAGCAATTCGGGCGAGGCGACGTTCGGGCTGAGGTCGCGCACCACCAGCCAGGACTGCTGGATACGGCCGCGCAGATCGGCGAAGGTGACGCCGTCCGCCGCGGTCCAGGCCTTGTTGGCGAGGATCGAGGAGAACTGGATCAGAATGGTCTGGCCGGCATTGGCGCGGGCTTGCCAGGCGGCCTGCTTGGCGATCAGGAGGCGATCGACCACGGGGTCGATCAGCGTCATTGCATTGTCGACATGGGTGGTGACTTCGCCGATCGCGTCCATATAGGCGTCGCTGGTCTTGGCCCAGCTCGGCTGCAGGTTCGCGTCGCGCGCGCTCTTCTCCTGCTTCAGCGCAGTGACCGCACGCGGCCGCAGCTCCTCGAGCTGCGCCCAGATGCCCCGGAGCTTGTCGAGCTTTTCGGCAAGACCGGGGGCTTCGGCGGAGGCGAGGCTCTGCAGGGCCTGCGCGTAATTCTTCTGCACGGTGGCCCGCTGCTCGGCGAGGCTGTTCATGACGCTGTCGGGCGCGGGGGCGGCGGACGCGAGATAACTCAGCGTATCACCGCGCTCGAGGCGAAAGATCACCAGCGTGTTGGTCAGGTCGCGGCTGGCGACCGCGAGCGAGACGATGCGGTTGCTGTCCGCGTAGCGGGTAACCGCGAGCTTCAGCGCATAGGCGCAGATGACGACGAGGACGAGACCGAGAGACCCAACCACCGCGCCGAGGATACGGGCGACCGAACGCTGCTTTTGCATCGACTGATCCACAGATGTTGCCGCCAAGTTGCGGCTTGCGGGCAATCTACGGAGCGATCGGTGAGATTTGATTTAAGATCGAAAGGAATTGGCTACCGTTTTGTCCCGGATAAATACGGAGACCGGTAAGAAGATACTTCCGTCAGGCCCGTGCGTCCGCCGGGGCCCGCGACTTGAGCAGTCCGGCGCAGACGAGACCCAGCACCACCATGATGGCGGCGCTCGCGAGCAGGGTCGGCACCTTGCCGCCGTGCTGGAGGCCGAGGCCATAGGCGATCGGCCCGACCGTCTGCCCCATGAAGAAGAAGAACGAATGCAGCGACATCGCCGTCGCCCGCGCCCCGACCGAGAGTTCGCTGGCGAACACCTGGAGGCAGCCATGGATCATGTAGAAGCCCCAGCCCATCGCCAGCATGCTGACGAATTGCAGCTTCCATTGGGGACCGAAGGCGAGCACACCGAGTTGCAGCCCGACGAGGCCCGCGCCCGCGATCATCATGCCCTTGACGCCGAGCCACGGCAGGAAGCGCGAGACCGTGAAAGTGTAGAACAGTCCGCCAATCGCAAAGCCCGCGATCACGATGCCCGCGATCGACGGCGACTTCTCACCAAGATCGAACAGCAGCGCGGCGATGAACGGAAACAGGCCAAATACGCAGCAGCCCTCGACGAAGACCGCCGAGTAGCAGTAGCGCGTGTTGGGGTTGGCGAAGATGGTGCGATAGCCCTGCCGCAAGGCCTTCAGATCGGTCTTCGGCGGCGCTGTCAGTGCGGCACCGCGAAAGCCCGCCGCCACCGCCACGGCTGCAATCAGGCCGAGCGCGCCGAGCATCATGAGCACACCGCGCCAGCCGATGAGTTCGCCGATGATGCCCGAGGCGGTCGCGCCGAGCAGATTGCCGGTCATCGAACCCGCCAGCGTGCGGCCGATTGCGACTTGCCGCTTGGCGGGGGCAACGAGATCGGCGGTCAGGCCGAGAGCGACCGGAAACACGCCACCGGAGGCGATGCCGGCGAGGATGCGGCTCGCGAACAGTCCCGAGAAGGTGGTCGCGATCGCGCCAAGAATGCAGGAGACGCCAAGCAGCGCCAGGCACAGCGTCATGAGCCGCGCCTTGCCGAACATATCGGCAGCCGCTCCGATCACCGGCTGAACCAGCGCGTAGATCAAGGCATAGCCGGCCGCGATGCTGGCGGCCGTCGTGATGCTGATCGAAAAATCCTCCGCGACATGCGGCAGGACGGGATCGAGCGCACGCGTGGACAACGCCGCCGAGAAGCTCGCGAGCGCGATGATATTGATCGCGGGCGGAAACTTCTGGTCGGACGACGGCCCGGTCGCAGGCTGGGACATCAGCGCGTTGTGCTTTTCGTCACCGCGTCGAATGCCATCAGCGTGCGGATCAGCCCTTCGAACTCGCGCAGCGGCACCATATTGGGACCGTCCGAGGGTGCGCGATCAGGGTCGGGATGGGTCTCGATGAAGACGCCGGCAACGCCGACAGCGACGGCTGCACGCGCCAGCACCGGCACGAACTCACGCTCGCCACCCGACGACGTCCCTTTCCCGCCCGGCTGCTGCACCGAATGGGTGGCATCAAAGATCACAGGCGCGCCGGTGGTGCGCGCGAGGATCGGCAGCGCGCGCATGTCCGACACCAGCGTGTTGTAACCAAAGGACGCGCCGCGCTCGGTAACGAGCACGTCGGGATTGTTGGCGCTGGTGATCTTGGTCACGACATTCGCCATGTCCCAGGGCGCGAGAAACTGGCCCTTCTTGACGTTGACGACCTTGCCGGTTGCGGCCGCGGCCAGCAGCAGATCGGTCTGCCGACACAGGAAGGCCGGGATCTGCAAGACATCCACGGCTTGCGCCACCTCGGCGCATTGCGCGGCATCGTGCACGTCGGTCAGCACGGGGAGCCCAAGCGAGGAACGGATCTCGGCGAAGATCGGCAGCGACTGCGCCAGACCAAGACCGCGTGCCGCCGACGCGCTGGTGCGGTTGGCCTTGTCGAACGAGGTCTTGTAGACGAGGCCGATCTCCAGCCGCGCGGCGATCTCCTTCAGCGCGGAGGCCACCTCCAGCGCATGCTGGCGGCTTTCGAGCTGACACGGCCCGGCAATGATCGAGATCGGCAGATCATTGCCGAATTTGACCGTGCCGACGCTGACCACCGGCGCCGCTGATGTCGAAGAGCTCAAGGCAAATTCCCTCGTTTCGCCGCGACCATAGCGGCGATGAGGGGCGGATCAACCCCATTCGACCCGGGCTGTCAGAATATCAGGGTTGCGCCGGGGTTCCCCGGCGCGCCCCGTGCGGGAAAGCGGCTACTTGACCGACGAGAACGCGGTCGGCGTCAGGATCTGGCTGACGATGTTGCCGACGATCTGGCCATCGGCTTCGCTCTCGGCGCGCGCCTTCATCCAGTCCGGATCGGTCATGAAGCCGCCCCACTTCTTCTCGCGCTCGGCGAGCGACTCCCAGGCCAGGAAATAGGTCAGCTCCTGGTTGGAGTCACCGATCAGCGTGGTGAAGAACCCGGCCTGCTTGATGCCGTGCTTTTCCCAAAGCTTCAGCGTCACCGTCTCGAACCGCTTCAACAGCGCCGGCAGGCGGCCGGGCACGCAGCGATAGATGCGCATTTCGTAGATCATTTTTGCTTCCTCCCTGATCAGGTCGGGCGGTTATAACGGCTCGCCGGGACGGTGTCTTGAGCGCCGCCCGGACGCCCCCCGCGGCGTTTCGCGCATGGCTGGACAAGCTCCGGCTGCCGGTTCGCGCGGTTCATTCCCGCAATGCTGCCGTAATGATCGGGCCGCTAGAACTGTCTGGTTGAGACCGGAGTACCGGAGATCATGCGGATTTTGCTCGTCGAGGATGAGGCGGAGATGGCCGGCGCATTGGCGTCGGCGCTGAAACGCTACGACATGGTGGTGGATCACGTGCCCACGCTGGCCGAGGCGGAAGAGGCAATCTCTTCCGACGTCCATGCCGCCGTTCTGCTCGACCGTCAGCTGCCGGACGGCGACGGCCTTTCGCTGATCCCAAAACTTCGCGCACGCGCCGACGGCGTGCCGATCATCGTCCTGACTGCACGCGACGAGCTCGCCGACCGCATCACCGGGCTCGACAGCGGCGCTGACGATTATCTGGCAAAGCCGTTTGCGGTCGAGGAATTGCTGGCACGCCTGCGCGCCGTGTTGCGGCGGCCTGCCGGGCTCACGCCGGACGTGATCCGCACCGGCCGCCTCGCCTTCGATGTCGGTCACCGCGAGGCCAGCATCGACGGCCAGCCCTTCGAGCTGCCGCGCCGCGAGCTGCTCGTGCTCGAAGCCCTGATCCGCCGCATCGGCCGGACCGTTTTGCGCTCGGCGCTGGAAGAGGCCGTCTACAATTTCGACGACGAGATCCAGTCGAACGCGCTGGACACCCATATCTCGCGGCTGCGGCGCAAGCTTGCCGAAGCCGATGCCGGCGTGGAGATCCACGGCATCCGTGGTGTCGGCTATCTCCTCAAGAAGCTGCCATGAGCAAGCACGACGATCCCTATTGCCTGCGCTCGCGGCTGAGCTGGCGCCTCCTCTCGCTTCAGGCCGCTATTCTGATTGCGCTGGTTGCGGTCGTCCTCGCCGGGCTGTGCGCGTCCGGCTTCGTGCTGGCCGAGCGGGACGAGGATCGCGTGATCGACGTCGTGCAGCGCGCGCTCGCGCGTGACGCGCAAGGCGGCCTGATCCTGCGCCAGACAAGCGAGCTGAAGCAGTTGCGCGGCGAGACGCCGGATCTCTGGTTCCTGGTCCGCGACAAGCAGGGACATTCGCTCAGCGAAGGCACTGTACCGGCCGAGTTCGCTGCGATCGGCAACGGCCTCGACCAGATCAGCCAGGCGCGGCTCGGCTGGCAGATGTTCGAGGACGATCCGCGCAAGCCAGCGGCGCGACTGAAGCGGGTCGACACCGACGCCGGCAATGTGCAGATCATCACGGCGACGCAGGGACGGCTCACCGGCGCCAAAGCGCTGTTCATGACATCGCTTGCGTTCCTCGGCATCGCCCTGCCCGGCCTGCTTCTGATGGGAACGGCGACCTTCATTGCGACACCGATGATCGTGCAGCGCGCCTTCCGGGGGCTCGACACCACGGCGGACGAGGCGCGCCGCATCGACATCCATCAGCGAGGCGCACGGCTGTCGGTGGCGAAAATTCCGCTGGAGGTCGTGCCGCTCGTCACTGCGATCAACGACGCGCTGGCGCGGCTCGACCAGGGTTATGCCCGCCACAAGCGCTTCGTCGCCGACGCCGCGCACGAGCTGCGTACACCCATTGCAATTCTGAACACGCGGCTGGAATCCTTGCCATCGGGCCCGGACAAGACCCGTCTGCTGGAGGATTCCGCACGGTTGGCAACGCTTGCCGAGCAATTGCTGGACATTCAGCGGCTCGACCGGTGTGGCAATCCGTTCACGCGCGTCGATCTCGTCGGGATCGCGCAAAGTGCAGTCGCCGATCTCGCGCCGCTGGCCATTGCCGCCGGCTACGAGCTGGCGCTCGATGCACCCGCCACCGCTACTCCGATCGAAACGATCGGTGACGCCGCAGCCGTGGAACGGGCGCTGACCAACCTCGTGCAGAACGCAATTCAGCACGGCCCTCGCCGCGGCACGATCTGCATTCGTGTGAGCAAACCCGCTTGCATCGAGGTCACCGACGAAGGCGCAGGCATTCCACCCGATCAGCGCGAGATGATCTTCGAGCCGTTCTATCGGCTGACGCCGCTCGATCGCGGCGCCGGTCTCGGCCTCAACATGGTGCGCGAGATCGTGCTCCTGCACGGAGGTCAGGTCACGGTTGCGGACGGTCCGGATGGCGGCGCATGCTTCAGGATGACGTTATCCCCAATCCGGCAAAGCTGATTCAATTCGCCTCGGCATCTCGAGCGCAATGCTCTCGCAATGCACTCAGGCGACTCTTCGACTGCCTCACCTCTGATTTGCAAGGCACAATCGAAATGCCGGAGTGCACATGCCCAACGATTTCCTCTCGTTCTTCCTCTCCTGGATGTCGGCCCCACGGCGGGTCGGCGCGATCGCGCCGTCGGGCGCGGCGCTCGCCGATCTCATCACGCGCGAGATCACGGCGTCGACCGGCCCGATCCTCGAGCTCGGCCCCGGCACCGGCGCGTTCACTTACAAGCTGCTCAAGCGCGGCGTGCGCCAGGAAGACCTCACGCTGATCGAATACGGCTCCGACTTCATCAAGCTTCTGCAAATGCGCTTTCCCGGCGCGCGCGTGCTGTGGATGGACGCGTCGCGGCTCGCGGCGGAACGTCTCTATGACGGCGCGCCTGTCGGCGCCGTGGTGAGCGGCCTGCCCCTGCTCAACATGTCGACGCGCAAGGTCATCTCGATCATCGGCGGCGCGTTCAGCCACGTCCGCCCCGGCGGCGCGTTTTACCAGTTCACCTACGGCGTTAGCTGCCCAATTCCGCGACCCGTGCTCGACCGGCTCGGCCTGCGCGCAAAACTGGTCGATCGCGCGATGCTGAACGTCCCACCCGCCGCCGTCTACAAGCTGACGCGGCGACCGCAGATGAAGCTCGTCGCGGGCTCGCTCGCGCCGGAGATTTCAGCACCGATCGCCGCGGACACGGATTGTTAGACCAACCGGCTCTGCACCATCGCCGCCTGAATGAACGAGGCGAAGAGCGGATGGGGCTCGAAGGGCCGCGACTTCAGCTCGGGGTGGAACTGGACGCCGATGAACCAGGGATGGTCCTCGTACTCGACGATCTCCGGCAGCACGCCATCGGGCGACAGGCCGGAGAATTTCAGTCCGTGCTGCTCGAGGCGGTCCTTGTAGGCGGTGTTGACCTCATAGCGGTGGCGGTGGCGCTCGGAAATCTCGGTCGCGCCGCCGTAGACCTGCGAGACGCGGCTGCCGCGGTTGAGCGCCGCGGGATAGGCGCCCAGACGCATCGTGCCGCCGAGATCGCCGGCCTTGGAGCGCTTCTCGAGCTCGTTGCCGCGCAGCCATTCGGTCATCAGGCCGACCAGCGGCTCCTTGGTCGGGCCGAATTCGGTGGAGTTGGCGTCCTCGATGCCGACGAGGTTTCGCGCGGCTTCGATCACCGCCATCTGCATGCCGAAGCAGATGCCGAAATACGGCACGTCGCGCTCGCGCGCGAACTGCGCCGCGCGGATCTTGCCTTCGGCGCCGCGCTGGCCGAAGCCGCCCGGCACCAGGATGCCGTTGACGTGTTCGAGGAACGGCGCGGGATCTTCCTTCTCGAAGATCTCGCTCTCGATCCAGTCGAGATTGACCTTCACCTTGTTGGCGATGCCGCCATGCGAGAGCGCCTCGATCAGCGACTTATACGCATCCTTCATGCCGGTATATTTGCCGACGATGGCGATGGTGACGTTGCCTTCGGGATTGCGGACGCGCTCGTTGATCTGCTGCCAGCTTCGCAGCTCCGGCGGAATCCGCGAGCCGATGCCGAAGGCGGCGAGCACTTCGTCGTCCAGGCCCGCGTTATGATAGGCCTCGGGCACGGCGTAGATGTTGTCGACGTCGCGCGCCTCGATCACGGCGCTTTCGCGCACGTTGCAGAACAGTCCCAGCTTGCGCCGCTCTTCCTTCGGGATCTCGCGGTCGGTGCGGCAGAGCAGGATGTCCGGCTGGATGCCGATCGAGCGCAGCTCCTTCACCGAGTGCTGCGTCGGCTTGGTCTTCAGCTCGCCCGCGCTCGGGATGTAAGGCAGCAGCGTCAGATGGATGTAGACGGCATGATCGCGCGGCAGCTCGTTCTTGAGCTGACGAATCGCCTCGAAGAAAGGCAGGCCCTCGATGTCGCCGACGGTGCCGCCGATCTCGACCAGCACAAAGTCGTAATCGTCATTGCCGGAGAGGACGAATTCCTTGATGGCGTTGGTGACGTGCGGAACCACCTGGATGGTCGCGCCGAGATAATCGCCGCGGCGCTCCTTGGAGATGATGTCCTGGTAGATGCGCCCGGTGGTGATGTTGTCCTGCTTGGTCGCAGGCCGGCCGGTGAAGCGCTCGTAGTGACCGAGATCGAGATCGGTCTCCGCGCCGTCATCGGTCACGAACACTTCGCCGTGCTGATACGGCGACATCGTTCCGGGATCGAGGTTGAGATAGGGGTCGAGCTTGCGGAGACGGACCTTGTAGCCCCGGGCTTGCAACAGGGCACCGAGTGCCGCTGAAGCCAGACCCTTGCCGAGCGAAGAGACCACGCCGCCGGTGATGAATATGTACCGCGCCATGGGACTTAACCTCTAATCCCTCGAATTCGATTCGCCAAAGCGATTCGTATTCCGCCCCAAATAATTTGCGGGCCTGTGGGTGAGCCAAAACTAAGAGTGGTGACAGAGCCTTGATGGGGATTTTTGATGCAGGACGGTAGAAGCCGCCCTGCATGGCCCCCCTGCTTTATTGCGAGCGCGGTACCTGCGGGCCGGCTGGCGCCTGGTTCTGCTGCTGCTCGTCGGCCTTCTTCAGCGAATCCAGGATGCCGCCCGAGGTCGGCGGCGCGATCGGAGCGCCTCCGGCCGGCTGGGTCTGGGACGCCGGCGCGCCGATGATCGAGGTAGGCGCGCGGCTGTAGCCGGCATGCCAGGACAGGAACAGGCTGGTGAGGAAGAAGCCCGCAGCCAGAATTGCGGTGGTCCGCGTCAAAAGGTTCGCCGTGCCGCGGCTCGACATGAAGCCCGCGCCTCCGCCCATGCCGAGGCCGCCGCCTTCCGACTTCTGGAGCAGGACGGCGCCGATCATGACGGCGACGATCATGAGGTGAATGACGATGACAACGGTCTGCATAGTGTCCTTCCGTCACAAGCCGACAGCGCCGAGACGGCGGCCGATCGCGCTTCGCGGGTTTTCCTGAAGTTGCGCGGTGTTACACGATCGGAAGGGGCATTGCCACCCCCCGATCGGCCACAGCCGCGCTTTGAGATTAGCTAGGGGCAGCCCTTCGCAATCGCAAGGAAATCAGCCGCCTTCAGGCTGGCGCCGCCGACCAGCGCGCCGTTGACGTTTTTCACGGACATCAGCTCGGCCGCGTTCGACGGCTTGACGGAGCCGCCATAGAGGATGCGCATCCTGGCCCCGTCCGCCCTGAACCGGGAGGTCAGGAGTTCCCGGATAAAGCTATGAATCTGCTCAACATCCTGGGCCGTCGGGGTCAGGCCGGTGCCGATCGCCCAGACCGGCTCATAGGCCACGACCAGGTTGGCGGCGGTCGAGCCGTCCGGCAGCGAGCCGTCGAGCTGGCCGCGCAGGATGTCGAGGGTCTGGCCGGCATCGCGCTGGCCTTGCGTCTCACCGATGCAGACGATCGCGGTGATGCCGGCGCGCCAGGCGGCCTCGGCCTTCTGCCGGATCAGTGCATCGCCCTCGCCGTGGTCGGCGCGACGCTCGGAATGACCGACAATGATGGCGGTCGCGCCGGCATCGGCCAGCATTTCGGCGGCGATATCGCCGGTATGGGCGCCGGAGGCCCTGGGGTGGCAATCCTGCGCCCCCACCGCGACCTTGCTGCCGCGCGCCTTGTCGGCGAAGGCCGCGATCAGGGTCGCCGGCGGGCAGACCAGCAGGTCGGCCTTGGCGGCCACCTCTGCCGCCCCCTTGAGCATGGCGTCGAATTCGGCAGCCGAGCCCTTAAGGCCGTTCATTTTCCAGTTGCCGGCGATCAGCGGTCGGATGGCGTCGGTCATGTCAATTTCCAGCAAAATGAGGTTTGTGCATGCGCTAGCAGAGCTGTCGCGGCAGTTCCAGAGAGCTGAGGGCTTTAACCGCAGCGTCGAGGGACCGCGTGGCCCGAGGTTGCGGGGGGAAAGCCGCCACTTTATGATGATTGATCAATTTGGTGACGCGCTTTTGCGGAATCTGCATTAAGACGCGCTCCCGTTCCCCTCCTGCCAAACAAGTTGGACCAAATGCTTCGAGGAATGCGCAAGGCCTCATCAAACTGGCTCGGCAAGACCATTATGGCCGTGGTGATGGGCGTGTTGATCATCAGTTTCGGCGTTTGGGGCATCGCAGACATCTTCAAAGGCTTCGGGCAGTCCACGGTGGCCAAGGTCGGCAGCACCGAGATTTCGTTGAACGAGTTCCGGCAGACCTATACCGACCGGCTGCAACAGATCAGCCGCCAGTTCGGCCGGCCGCTGACGCCTGACCAGGCGCGTGCCTTCGGCCTCGACCGCCAGGTGCTCCAGCAGACGATCGCGGAGGCCGCCCTCGACGAAGAAGCCCGCCGGCTCGGGCTCGGCCAGTCCGACGAACAGATCCGCCAGGTCATCATGAACGACCCCAACTTCAAGGGCGTCGGCGGCAGCTTCGATCCGAACCGCTTCCAGGCCGTGATCCGCAATTTCGGCTATACCGAGCAGCGCTACGTCTCCGAGCAGCGCAAGGTGTCGCTGCGCCGGCAGATCACCGGCACGATCGGCGCCGGCCTCGAACCGCCGAAGGCCATGATCGACGTGCTGACGCGCTTCCAGAACGAGCAGCGTGCGATCGAATTCGTCAGGCTCGACGCCGCGCAGGCCGGCACCATCGACGCTCCCTCGCCCGAAGCCCTCGCCGCCTATTTCGAGGATCACAAGGTCCAGTTCCGCGCGCCCGAATATCGCAAGATCTCCTTCGTCGTGGTCTCGCCGGAAGAGATCGGCAAATGGAGCGACGTCTCCGACGAGGACGCCAGGAAGGTGTTCGACCAGCGCAAGGACCAGCTCGGTACGCCGGAGAAGCGCCAGATCCATCAGATCGTATTCCCGAACGCAGCCGAGGCGCAGGCGGCACGCGAGCGTCTCGCCGGCGGGATGTCGTTCGAGGACCTCGGCAAGGAGCGCGGGCTGACCGCCTCCGACGTCGACCTCGGGCTCGTGACCAAATCGTCGCTCGACCCCGCGGTCGGCGATGCCGCCTTCGCGCTTCCCGCAGGCGAGATCAGCCAGCCGATCCAGGGCCGTCTCGGCACGTCCATCGTCAAGGTCGACAAGATCGAACCGGGCAGTGAAGCGAACTACGCCAGCCTCGTCGGCGACATCAAGCGCGAGATCGCCACCGAGCGCGCCCGCGTGAAGGTCAACGATCTCCGCGACAAGATGGAAGACGAGCGCGGCGGCGGCGCCAGCGTGATCGACGCGGCGCAGAAGCTCGGCCTCACTGCCGTGACCATCGACGCCGTCGACCGCTCCGGCCGTGCCCCGAACGGCCAGCCCGTCACCAGCATCCCGCAGGGCCTCGACGTGGTGTCGCAGGCCTTCAACACCGATGTCGGCGTCGACAACGACGCGATCTCGTTCAAGGGCGGCTACGTCTGGTACGACGTGCTCGCCATCACGCCCTCGCGCGACCGCAATCTCGACGAGGTGCGCGACCAGGTCGAGGCGCGCTGGCGCCAGGACCAGATCGCCGCCAAGCTGAAGACCAAGGCGACCGAGATGGTGCAGAAGCTCGAACAGGGCGGCAAGCTCGCTGACGAGGCCGCCGCGATCAACGCCAAGGTCGAGACTGCCTCCGGCTTCAAGCGCGACGACTCGCCCGCCGGCGTGCCCGCCAACGTCGTTGCGGCCGCCTTCCGCACCGCCAAGGACGGCGTCGGACAGACGGCAGTGAGCGGCGGCAGCGAGGTGATCGTCTTCCGCGTCACCGACATCGTCGATCCCGCGGTCGACGCCGCGTCCGACGCGGTGAAGAAGCTGAAGGACAGCCTCGACCGCGCGCTGACCGACGAGCAGGTCGCCTCCTACGTCAACAAGCTTGAAACCGACATCGGGACCACCATTAATCAGGCCGCCTTCGCGCAGGTGACCGGCGCGAACCAGTGAGTTGAAAGCACGCGATGGACGACCTGAAATCGATCATTGGAAAAGTGGCGACCGGCGCCAGCCTGTCGCGTGACGAAGCGGCTTCCGCCTTCGACGCCATGATGTCCGGCGAGGCCACCCCGTCGCAGATGGGCGGCCTCCTGATGGCGCTGCGGGTGCGCGGCGAGACCGTGGACGAGATCACCGGCGCGGTCTCGGCGATGCGCTCCAAGATGCTGACCGTGACGGCACCGCCTGAGGCCGTCGACATCGTCGGTACCGGCGGCGACGGCTCCGGCTCGGTCAACGTATCGACCTGCGCCTCCTTCATCGTCTCGGGCGCCGGCGTGCCAGTGGCCAAGCACGGCAACCGCGCGCTGTCGTCGCGCTCGGGCGCGGCCGACGTGCTGGCCTCGCTCGGCGTCAAGATCGATCTCAGGCCTGAGCAGGTAGGCCGCTGTGTGCGCGAATGCGGCATCGGCTTCATGTTCGCCCCTGCCCACCATCCGGCGATGAAGAACGTCGGCCCGACCCGGGTCGAGCTCGCGACACGCACGATCTTCAATCTGCTCGGCCCCTTGTCGAACCCGGCCGGCGTCAAGCGCCAGATGGTCGGCGTATTCTCGCGGCAATGGGTGCAGCCGCTGGCGCAGGTGCTGAAAAACCTCGGCTCGGAATCCGCCTGGGTGGTGCATGGCTCCGACGGCCTCGACGAGATCACCCTCACCGGCCCGACCTTCATCTCCGCGCTCCACAATGGCGAGATCCGGAATTTCGAGGTGACGCCGGAAGACACCGGCCTGTCGCGCTGCGATCCCGGTGCGCTCAAAGGCGGCGACGCCGACGCCAATGCGATCGCCTTGCAGAGCGTGCTCGACGGCAAGCCGAGCCCCTATCGTGACGTCGCGCTGATCAACGCCGCCGCTGCGCTGGTCGTGGCCGGGCGCGCCAAGGACCTCAAGGAGGGCGTTGCGATCGGTACGAAGTCGCTCGACAGCGGCGCGGCGAGCGCGCGGCTGAAGCACCTGATCGCGGTCTCGAACGGCTGAGCTCCCCCAATGTCGGACATCCTGACCAAGATCGAAGCGTACAAGCGCGAGGAGATCGCAGCCGCCAAGCGCGCGCAGCCGCTCTCGGAAGTCGAGGCCAAGGCCAAGGCACAACCCGCCCCGCGCGGCTTCGTGCGCGCCATCGAGGCCAAGCACGCCAATGGCGACTACGCGCTGATCGCGGAGGTGAAGAAGGCCTCGCCCTCGAAGGGGTTGATCCGCGCGGATTTCGATCCGCCGGTTCTCGCCAAAGCCTACGAAGCCGGCGGTGCGGCCTGCCTGTCGGTCCTGACCGACACGCCATCGTTCCAGGGGCATCTCGACTTCATGGTGGCGGCGCGCGCGGCGACGTCGCTCCCGGTGCTGCGCAAGGATTTCATGTTCGACACCTATCAGGTGGCTGAAGCGCGCGCGCATGGCGCCGACTGCATCCTGATCATCATGGCCGCGCTCGACGATGCCGCCGCCAAGGATCTCGAGGACGCCGCCCTTGCCTACGGCATGGACGTGCTGATCGAAATCCACGACCGCGCCGAGCTCGACCGCGCGCTGAAGCTGCGTTCGCCGATGATCGGCGTTAACAACCGCAATTTGCGCACCTTTGAGACGACGCTCGCGACCAGCGAGACGTTGGCGCCGCTGATCCCTGCGGAACGTCTGATGGTCGGCGAGAGCGGCATCTTCACGCCCGCCGATCTCGCCCGGCTCGAGCGCGTCGGCATGTCGACCTTCCTGGTCGGCGAGAGCCTGATGCGCCAGGCCGACGTGACCGCCGCCACCCGCACGCTGCTCGCGCGCGAGAACGCGCCGCGCGCGACGGGTACGCGCTGACATGGCGCGCAAGCCCTCGACGACCAAGCCTTCCAGGACGGCCGGCGGTGCCCTCACCCATATCGGCGCCTCCGGCGAGGCCCGGATGGTCGACGTGTCGGACAAGCCGGCAACCGAGCGACTTGCCGTTGCCGAAGGCCGCGTCATCATGACCAAGGCGACGCTTGATCTCATAGTTTCGGGCAACGCCAAGAAAGGCGACGTGCTCGGCACCGCGCGCATCGCCGGCATCATGGCGGCCAAGCGCACCTCCGAGCTGATCCCGCTCTGTCATCCCCTCGCGCTGTCAAAGGTCACGGTCGACATCGAGCCCGACCCGAAGCTGCCGGGCTGCCTCGTCCGCGCCAGCGTGAAGGTGACGGGCCCGACCGGCGTCGAGATGGAGGCGCTCACGGCGGTGTCGGTCGCCTGCCTCACCATCTACGACATGATCAAGGCGGTCGAACGCGGCGTGCGCATCGAGGGCATCCACCTGGTCGAGAAGCTCGGCGGCAAGTCGGGCCACTACCGCGGCTGAGCGCCGCGTGATCTATTTCGCCTCGCGCTGCCGCTCGCGATAGGCGCGCGTCTTCATCCGGTTGCCGCACAGCGTCGACATGCACCACCGCCGCGTCGATGGTTTCGACCGGTCGAAGAACACCCGGCGGCATTCCTCCGACGCGCACATCTTGAGCCGGTCCAGCGTTCCCACAAGCGTGGCGTCATGAAGCTCGATCGCGATGGCCGACAGGCCTGCGAGCGCATCCTCGCGCGCTGCCGACAGCGTCGCGCCACGGCCTGCGCGCGCCTCAACCCGCAACGGAAACGGCGCGAGCGCCTCACTGAGAGTGCCGAGAACGCTCCTGTTCCGGGGGCGCTCGGTGGGCTCACATTGCAGATAGGCGCGAAGGGCGCCGCGCAGTCTTAGCGCAGTCTCGAACATCGCGAGCGTGACGCGCCCGCCCGCGGCGCCAAGGCCGCGTTCCCGCATCCAGTCCGCAAGTTCCTTCGGCCCGCCGAGTTCATCGCTCTCCGGGTGCTCCACGCCGAAATGCGTGAAGTGGCGAACATCGAGCGTGTTGGCGAAATCGTAGACGTTCGCCAACGTGTCGGGAACCTGGAATTTGCGCGACTCTTTCGACATCGGAACACCAACATGTGGAACACCAGTAAAACAGATTTACTGGTTGACAGCAAGCGACACCTGTATCCTAATTATACCGGTGTCGACTCCTTCGGGATCGAGCCGCCCATTGCGATCACCAGAACGGAGAACCCGCGCCGATGGCTGATGCCCTGCACTATCTCGAACTCACCGCGCTCGCAGCACGCCTCAAGGCGCGCGACATCTCCGCACTGGATGTGACACGCGCGCAGCTCGACCGTATCGACGCCATGGACCGCGATCTTGGCAGCTACGTTCACGTGATGGCGGAAACGGCCATCGCCGAGGCAAAAGCCGCGGACGACGAAATCGCACAGGGCCGGTATCGGGGCCCGCTGCATGGCGTGCCGATTGCGCTCAAGGACCTGTTCTGGACCCAGGGCATTCCGACCGCGGCCGGCACCACGCTTCATCGCGACTTTCGTCCCGGCGAAGACGCAACCGTCGTGCGCCGGCTCAAGGACGCAGGCGCCGTGATACTCGGCAAGGTGCAACTCACCGAGGGCGCCTATTCCGACCACCATCCGTCGGTGCCGCCGCCGAGGAATCCGTGGAACGCAAGTTACTGGCCGGGCATTTCGTCCAGCGGCTCGGCGGTCGCGACGGCCGCCGGGCTTTGCTTCGGCTCGCTAGGCTCCGACACCGGCGGCTCGATCCGCTGGCCCTGCGCCGCCAACGGCCTGACCGGATTGAAGCCAAGCTGGGGTCGCGTCAGCCGGCATGGCGCGTTCGAGCTGGCCGCGACGCTCGACCATGTCGGACCGATCGGCCGCAGCGCGGCCGATGCGGGCGCGCTGCTCGGCGCCATCGCCGGACACGACCCCAGCGACCCGACCTCGGTGTTCAATCCGGTGCCCGACTATCTGGCCGCGGCCGCACAGGACGTGCGGGGCTTGCGGATCGGCGTCGACGTTGCCTGGAACAGCGAGGACGTGGACGTTGCGACACAACGCGTGCTGGCGGACGCCATCGATGCGTTCCGCGCGCTTGGGGCCGACATCGTCGATGTCAGATTTCCCGACGTCATGCAGGCGATTGCCGACTGGACACCGAATTGTGCGGTGGAAGCTGCGGTCGCGCACGAGGCGACCTATCCTGCCCGCAAGAACGAGTATGGTCCGATGCTCGCCTCACTGATCGAGGCCGGTCGCGCGTTCTCCGCTCTCGATTATCAGAAGATCCTGCTGCGACGGCTGGCGCTGCGCGGCCGGGTGACCGCGTTGTTCGAGACCATCGACCTGCTGCTGATCCCGGTACACCCGTTCCCGCCGGTGACGCTCGCCATGATCCAGACGCTCGGCGAGCAGCCGGATCTGATCGCGAAGCTGCAGCGCTACACCTGCCCGTTCGACATGACCGGTCATCCCACGATCACGCTGCCAGGTGGCGCATCGGCAGACGGACTGCCGATCGCGTTCCAGCTCGTCGCCGCTCATCTCGACGAGGCCATGCTCGTGCGCGCCGGCGCGGCGTTCCAGCGGGTCACATCCTGGCATCGTCGCCATCCTTCCCTCAGCTCGCGGAGGCAGCATTGACCCTTCAATCCACGCTCGCTCAGCGAAGCATTTTCCATGGCTGGTTCGTCGTCGCGGCGGCGTTTGCCATCATGTTCGTCGGCTTCGGTTCCGCCTACACGTTCAGCGCATTTCTGGAGCCGCTCCAGCGCGATTTCGGCGCCTCGCGAGGTTCGATCTCGCTCGTGTTTTCGATTGCGGGCTTTCTGTACTTCGCGCTCGGACTCGTCAGTGGTCCGCTCGCCGACCGACTCGGCTCGCGTCCGCTGGCCGTTAGCGGCATGATCCTGATCGCGGTCGGACTTGCGGCCGCAAGCGCGGCACGTTCCCTTGTCGAGGTCTATCTCGCCTACGGGCTGGGTGTCGGCCTCGGCGTCGGCTGCGCCTACGTTCCCGCGATCGGCGCTGTGCAACGCTGGTTCGTCAAGCGCCGCGGCTTCGCCTCCGGGCTCGCGGTGAGCGGCATCGGGCTCGGTACGCTGGCGATGCCGCCGCTCGCCTCATTGCTGATCGCATCGGTGGGCTGGCGCGGCGCCTATCTGGCGCTGGGCGCGATCGCGCTGGTGCTGGGCGGCGGAGCGTCGCTGCTCATCGAGAACGATCCGAAGGATCGCGGCCTCGGACCCGACGGCGATCCGCCTCGCGAGGCCACGGGCGCAAGCAACGCCGGCGGCGCTTCGGTGCGCGAGGCCGTCCGGTCGACGCGGTTTGTCGCCCTCTACGTATCGTGCTTGGTCTGCTCGTTCGGCGCCTTCGTCCCGTTCGTCCATCTCGTGCCTTACGCGCGCGACCACGGGGTCGCGGCGTCCTCTGCGGTACTGCTGCTCGGCGTGATCGGGGCCGGCAGCACCGCGGGCCGCTTCTTTCTCGGTGCGCTCGCCGACCGGATGGGCCGCGACCGCTCGCTGATCATGGTCTTGGTCGGAATGGCGTTCGCGATGGCGATCTGGGCCATCGCCGCCGATGTCTGGACTCTCGCCGCTTTTGCCTTCGTCTATGGCGTGTTCTACGGCGGCTGGGTCGCCGTGCTGCCCGCTGTGGTCATGGACTATTTTGGCGGACGCAACGTCAGCGGAATCATTGGTATTCTCTACACGAGCGTAGCGTTCGGCACGCTGGTTGGCCCGAGTGCGGCCGGCTTCGCCTATGATGTCAACCACAGCTATACGTTGCCGATCCTGGTCAGCGCTGCCGCGAACATCGTCGCGGCGCTGATCGTCGTGGCGATACTGGCGCGCAGCGGAGCCCACGCGATCAGCGCAGCGAAGAGCTGATCGACCCGAATTTTGCGCTGAGCCTGCTCCCCATGCCGTTCACGACGGTGATGATCGCCAGCGCGATGCCGGCGGCGATCAGGCCGTATTCGATCGCGGTCGCACCATGCTCGTCGGCGAGGAAGTTGTTCAAGGTGTTTTTCATCGTCGTGTCCTCTGTGTCGCTGGCAGGCATGCTCGCAAATCACATGCCAGTGCCGACCTGAGGATCGCCAACACCTTGGATGGTTAAGCCATGGTTGATCGTGGCGTGACCGGCAGGAATTGACCGGCATCGCGAGAGCTACCGGCAATTCCTGCACGTCTTGCGTCGCGCGCATCAATTGCTTTTGCGCGCGGCCGTTCATGTCGCATTAACCGCGCTTCCTAACTTCGCCTCCACACCGTTCCCGTAAACCAACGGATGTTTCCGGGGCCAAGAATTGACCCTGACGTGTGCACCGCCATGATCCAGCATGATGACGAGATTCAGCAATCGCCTCTTTGACCAGGCCTTCGTTCGCAGCGGACCGATCCGCTGGCTGGTAGTGGGCGGCACGCTGCTGATCGCGGCAATCGCCATTGGCTCGGTCCTGATGGCGCAGAACTTTCGAGAGCGCGCGCTGCGCAACAGCGGGCGCGAGCTGGAAAACACCGTGCTGCTGCTCGCTCATCATTTCGATCAGCAGTTGCAGGATTTCGCGGTCATCCAGAAGGATTTCGTCGACCACGTCCGCACAACCGGCATCGCAGGCGCGGAGGACTATCGCAAACGCCTCTCCGGCCAGGACGTCCACCGGATGCTGCGCTCGAAGATCGAGGCGCTGCCCTACATGGGCGGCGTCAACATCATCGATGCCGAAGGCAACGTGATCAACTCGTCGACGACATGGCCGGCTCCCAAAGTGAACGTCGCCGATCGCGCCTATTTTCGCACTTTCAAATACGATCCTAACTCGCCGAACGTGCTGATCGAGCCGGTGCACAGCCGCATCTCCGGCGCCTGGACCATCCTGATCGTGCGCAAGATCGTGGGACCGAACGGCGAGTTCTTGGGCGTGGTCGGGCGCGGTATCGAACCCGCCAATTTCGAGAAGTTTTTCGAGTCCGTCGTGCTCGGCGAAGGCGCCACGATCTCGATGCTGCATCGCGACGGCACGCTGCTCGCTCGCTATCCCCATTCCAGCGAGTTGATGGGCAGGAATTTCAAGACCGGCCCGTTCGAGCATCAAAGGGTCTTCGGGCTCGATCATTTCGCCGGCCGGTTCATGAGCCCCGTCGACGGAGAGGACCGGCTGATCTCCTCGCGCGCCCTGCCCCACTTCCCGATCCTGATGATGGCCACCACGACGCGCGCAGCGGCGCTGACGGACTGGCGCGAGCAGATCGGCATCCTGATCTCGGTTGCCGGCGCCTGCGCGCTCGCCATTGCGGGCGTGCTGATCGCGATCGTGCGCAAGCTGCTGGAGCAGCACCGCGCCTCCCGCGAGCGGCTGACGCTGGAGAAGCAGCGCCTCGACCGCGCCGTCAACAACATGACGCAGGGCCTGCTGCTGTTCGACGCCGAGCGGCGGCTGGTGATCTGCAACCAGCGCTACATCGAGATGTACGGCCTGTCAGCCGAGGTGGTGAAGCCCGGCTCCAGCTTCCACGACATCATCGCCCACCGCAAGGCGACCGGCTCGTTCACCGGCGACATCGACGACTATGTCGTCCGTGTGCTGCGCGACATTCATGTGCGCAACTCCATGGTGATCGATACCTCCGACGGGCGCTCGATTCACATCCTCAACGAGCCGCTCGCGGACGGCGGCTGGGTGGCGACCCACGAAGACGTCACCGAGCGCCGGCGGACCGAGGAGCGCATCACCCACCTCGCCCACTATGATGCGCTGACCGACCTGCCCAACCGCACCATGTTCCATGAGCATCTGCGCGAGCAGCTGGTTGCCATCGCGGGCGGCGAAGAAATCGCAGTGCACTACATCGACATCGACGAGTTCAAGGGCGTCAACGACGCACTCGGCCATCTCGTCGGCGACGAGCTGTTGAAATCGGTCGCGCAGAGTCTGCGCCGCTGCGCGGGCCCGACGGATTTCGTGGCGCGGCTCGGCGGCGACGAGTTCGCCATCGTGCAGAGCGCGGTGACGTCGCTGGAGCAGGTCAACGATCTCGTCGCGCGGGTCTTCGAGGCCATCCGCACGCCGTTCGACTGCATGGGCCATCATCTCACCACCGACGCCAGTATCGGCATCGCGCTGGCGCCGGGACACGGCACGGTGCTGGACCAGATCCTGAAGAACGCGGATATGGCGATGTACGCCGCCAAGGCCGCAGGCCGCCGGACCTATCGCTTCTTCGAGCCGGAGATGGACGCCAAGGTCCGCGAGCGGCGCCAGCTCGAGATCGATCTGCGCCACGCCATCGCCCAAGGTGGGCTCGAAGGCGGGCTCGAAGTCTACTACCAGCCCTGCCTCGGCCTGAAGGACGACCGGATCACCGGCTGCGAGGCGCTGGTGCGCTGGCGCCATCCCGAGCGCGGCATGGTCTCGCCCGCCGAGTTCATCCCGATCGCCGAAGACACCGGCCTGATCAACGAGATCGGCGAATGGGTGCTGGCCACCGCCTGCCGCGATGCCGCCAACTGGCCCGACGACATCCGCCTTGCCGTCAACGTCTCGCCAGTTCAATTCAAGAGCGGCACGTTGGCGCTGAAGATCGTGGCGGCCCTTGCCGCCTCCAATTTGCCGGCGAGCCGGCTCGAGCTCGAGATCACCGAGGCCGTGCTGATCCGCGACGACGAGACCGCGCTTGCGATCCTGCACCAGCTCCGCGCCATCGGCGTACGCATTGCGCTCGACGATTTCGGCACCGGCTATTCCTCGCTGAGCTATCTGCACCGCTTCCCGTTCGACAAGATCAAGATCGATCGCTGCTTCGTCAACGACATCGCCGGGCCGGACGGCTCCGCCAGCATCGTGCAGGCCGTCGTCAACCTGGCCGCCGCCCGCCGCATGACCACCACGGCCGAGGGCGTCGAGACCGAGGAGCAGCAACGCCTGTTGCGCGCGCTCGGCTGCTCGGAGATGCAGGGCTATCTGTTCAGCGCCGCAAAACCGGCCGACAAGGTGCTGGAGCTGTTCGCACTGCACCGCAGCCGCCTCGCCCAGCGCGGCGGCGAGGAAAGCCGGCGCCGCGAGGCGGGCTAGGGCAGTCTTCTCAACAATTCGAAGCGTCACCGCACGAATTCGCCCGGGAGCGGTGATCCACTCCCGGGCGATCGATGTCTCGAAGTCGTAAGGCTTAGTTCGGCACCGCAGCCTTCGGCGCGGGCTTGGCCGCGACGGCATTCGCGGTCACGCCGTGCAGGAAGTCGTAGGCCGTATGCAGGGCCTTGTCGTCCTTCTCTTCCGGCGGGACGTAGGATTGCGATCCGGTCTGCTCGGTGCCGTCGGCAGCCGACAGATGCCCGCGCATCTGGGACTCCGCCATGGTGTCCATCCGGCCTTTCAGCTCGGGCGGCACGTCCTGGAGGATCTCGATGTCGGGCGCGATGCCCTGGGCCTGGATCGAGCGGCCCGACGGCGTGTAGTAGCGCGCGGTGGTCAGCGCCAGCGCGCCATTGCCGGCGCCGAGCGGAATGATGGTCTGCACCGAGCCCTTGCCGAACGAGCGCGTGCCGATGATCGTGGCCCGCTTGTGATCATGCAGCGCACCGGCCACGATCTCCGAGGCCGAGGCCGAGCCGCCATTGACCAGCACGACCAGCGGCTTGCCCTTGGTGAGGTCGCCGCCATGCGCGGTGAAGCGCTGGGTCTCTTCCGGATTGCGGCCGCGGGTCGAGACGACCTCGCCGCGCTGAAGGAATGCGCTCGACACCGACACGGCCTGGTCGAGCAATCCGCCCGGATTGTTGCGCAGGTCCATCACGTAACCCACGAGCTTCTCCGGCGGGACCTCCTTGGAGATCGACGCGATCGCCTTCTTCAGGCCGTCGGTGGTCTGCTCGTTGAACGAGGTGACGCGGATATAGCCGATGTCACCGTTCTCGACGTGGAAGCGCACCGGACGCACATGGATGATCTCGCGCTTGATGGCGACGTCGAGCGGGGCGTCGGCGCCCTTGCGCACGATGGTGAGCTTGGTCTGGGTATCGACCGGCCCCTTCATCTTGTTGACGGCCTGCTCGAGCGTCATGCCCTGCACGGCATCGCCGTCGATCTTGCTGATGAGGTCGCCGGACATGATGCCGGCCTTGGACGCCGGCGTGTCGTCGATCGGGGAGACGACCTTGACCAGGCCCTCCTCCATCGTGACCTCGATGCCGAGCCCGCCGAACTCGCCGGAGGTGGTCTCCTGCATCTCGGTCCACGCCTTGTCGTTCATGTAGCGTGAATGCGGGTCGAGCGAGGTCACCATGCCGGTGATCGCGCCCTCGATCAGCTTGGAATTGTCGGGCTTCTCGACATAGCTCGCCTTCACCCGCTCGAACACTTCTCCGAACAGATTAAGCCGCGAATAGGCATCATCCGCGCTCGCTGCCGCCCGCGCCGCCCATACTCCGCCGTGCGGGCTCGCGACCAGAAGGGTCAGACACGCTCCCGTGAGCGCGCCCAGGGGGAACAGCAGGGTTTTCCGCATGGATAGGCTGGCCTTCTTGCTTGGAGCTTTGCTTTGAGCTTGGCAGGCGCCATGCAAATGGCGATCCAGCCCGTTGTTCACAATACCATTCTGGTTTCTTCAAGGCCGGGACGCCACGCCGGCGGGTACATCGTAAAAATCCCTTCGTCCGGGCCTAAACTTTTGGCAACGTTCCGAAACCGTTTCACGCAAAGCGGGAATCGGCCGGCCGGGCCACGCCTCGCAGCTATGCGATTTTAGGATGGTTTTGGAGGTCCGAACGCGATAGGCGATGACAATAAGACTTCAAATTCTCGGGAGGACAACAATGAATGACGCGCCCCGCATCCGGTCGGAAAGGAACGTCGAACTCGGCTCCAGCAACGAGCTGTTCCAGAACCTGCATGAATTCATCCGGAAGGCGCGCGCCAACCTCAACCAGAACGCCTGGGACTATATCGTCGGCGCGGCCGAGACCGAGACCACGATGCGCCGCAACCGCATGGCGCTGGACGAGATCGCCTTCAGGCCGCGCGTGCTGCGCGACGTCCGCGAGGTCGATGGCTCGGTCGAGCTGTTCGGGCGCAGGATGCGGCTACCGGTGGTGCTGGCCCCTGTCGGCGCACTGGAGATCTTCGATCCGGACGGTGCGGCGAGCGTCGCGCGCGCCTGCGGCACCTTCGGCGCGGCGCACATGCTGAGCTCGGTGTCCGAGCCCGGTCTGGAGAAGACCGCCGAGGCTGCCCCTGATGCGCTGCGGCTCTATCAACTCTATGTGCGCGGCGACGATGATTTCGTCGCCGATGTCGTCAGCCGGAGCGAGAAGAACGCCTACGCCGCCTTCTGCCTGACCGTTGACACCGCCCATTACAGCCGTCGCGAACGTGACATTGCCAAGCGCTATGTTCGCGAGAGTCGCCTGCGCGCCACCGGCGGCGACTACCAGAAGGGACTGGAGTGGCGGACCGTGAAGATGGTCAAGGACAAGTTCAAGATCCCGCTCATCCTGAAGGGTATCGCGACCGCCGAGGACGCGCAGATTGCGATCGATCACGGCGTCGAGTGGATTTACGTCTCCAACCATGGCGGCCGCCAGCTCGATCACGGCCGCGGCGCCATGCATGTGCTGCCGGAGATCGTCGAGGCCGTGAAGGGACGCGCCAAGATCATGGTGGATGGCGGCTTCTGCCGCGGCACCGACATCGTCAAGGCGATCGCGGCGGGTGCGGATATGGTCGGCATCGGCCGGCTGCAATGCTGGGCATTGGCTGCGGCCGGGGAAGCCGGCGTGACGCGAATGCTGGAGCTGCTCGAGGACGAGGTGCTGCGCTGCCTCGGCCTGTTGGGCGCCAACTCGTTCGCCGGCGTCAACAAGTCCTGCCTGCACCAGGCGACCGCAACGAATGCGCCGAGCGTGTTCAGCGCGTTCCCGCTCTTCGACCACGACCCATATCGATATTGAGTGAAAGGATGCAATGAGCTCGCTCTCTCCCGGCAGCGCGGACGCGCTCCTGTTCGATCTCGGGCGCGTCGTGCTCGACATCGATTTCTCCAAGGCGATCGCCTGCTGGGCGGCACATGCCGGTTGCGAGCCGGAAGCCATCGTCGCGCGCTATGTGCGGGACAGCGAAGCCTACCGGCTGCACGAGGTCGGCAAGATCAGCGACGAGGCCTATTTTGACTCGTTGCGCGTCTCGCTCGGGATCGCCATTTCGGACGCGCAGTTCCTGGAGGGCTGGAACGCGATCTTCGCCGGCGAGATGCCCGACATCGCCGAACTGCTGCCGCGTGCGGCAAAGCAGATGCCGCTCTACGCCTTCTCCAACACCAACCGGCCGCATGTGGACCACTTCTCGAAGGAATATGCCGGCCTGCTCGGCCATTTTCGCGCGCTGTATCTATCGTCCAGCATCGGCCTGCGCAAACCGGATGTTGAAGCCTTCGACCATGTCGTGGCCGCGATCGGCGTGCCGGCGAACCGTATCGTGTTCTTCGACGATCTTGCCGAGAACATCGAAGGAGCGCGGTCCCGCGGCCTGACCGCGGTCCACGTGACCTCGCCCCGCGACGTCGGGAACGCCCTCAAGGCGCTCGGAATCTGATCGCTGGCCGGCAAGCCGACAGGCCGCGAATGGAACTATTCTGCCATGGGGTGAGGAACCAAAATCCTTTGTGCATTTTTGTACAGAATTCCAGGAACGAATGCCCGCCTCAGGACTCATGAGTCAGTTGGGACATCTACATCGGACTTATCGTCGTGTTGGGCAAAGCCTACCTCACTAAGCAGGCCTCTCTGCTGATGAAATTCGCCAGAAGCACATCGGATTCTGAGCTTTCCGCCAAGCTGATCAGCAAGGCCGCCGACCTGAAATCCCAGGCCGACCCGCTGCCTGACAAGGACCAGGGCTCTGCAGCGCCGGATGTCAGTCCATACAAGTCAGGGGCCTGACCGATGCTGGCCGTGGCGGTCGTCTTTCTCGTCCTCGCCATAGCCATCCTCGTGCCGGTCTGTCTCGCCTTCCGGATCATGCCGCGGCGGACTTGATGCTCACCCTTCAGAGCGGATGACGCAGGATAAATCATCCTGCGTGGCCATTGTTTTGCCACTGCGCCTGCACTCGGCTAGAACTCTCGCCGCCGATTTGCCCGAACGGGCTTAGCAGGAGTTTTCACCCGTGGCCCTGATGCCGGTTTCCGACGCGCTCGCCGCGGTGCTGGCGGGTGCAGAGCCGCTGCCTGAAGAGATGATTGCGCTCGACGCAGCCTTCCACCGCGTACTCGCGCGCGATGTCGCGGCGCGGCGCACGCAGCCGCCGCAGGCGATGTCGGCAATGGACGGCTATGCCGTGCGCGCGGTCGATGCGGCGAAGATCGACGCCACGCTCACGGTGATCGGCGAGGTCGCGGCGGGCCGGCCGTTTGCAGGAACGGTGGGCACCGGCGAAGCCGTGCGGATCTTCACCGGCGGCGTCGTGCCTGATGGCGCGGATGCCGTCGTGATCCAGGAGGACACGGTTGCGGATGGCAAGCGCATCACGATCAGGGAAGCTGCCGTTTCCGGGCGGCACATCCGCCCAGCGGGCGTCGATTTCTCCGAGGGCGACGTGCTGCTGCGCGAGAGGACCCGGCTGACCGAGCGCGACCTGGCACTCGCCGCCGGCATGAATCACCCTCACCTACCCGTCCGCCGCCGCCCGAAGGTCGCGATTCTCGCCACCGGCGACGAGCTGGTGATGCCCGGTACGACGCCGGGCCACGGCCAGATCGTCTATTCCAACGGCTATGCCCTGCACGCGCTCGCCCGCAGCGAGGGCGCCGAAACCATCGACCTCGGCGTTGCCGCCGACACGCTGGAGGCGACCACGGCCGGCATCGGCCGCGCGCGGGAGAGCGGCGCCGACATCCTGATCACGACCGGCGGCGCGTCGGTCGGCGACCACGATCTGGTCCAGCAGGCGCTGAGGGGCGCAGGCATCTCGATGGCGTTCTGGAAGATCGCGATGCGGCCGGGCAAGCCGATGATGAACGGGCGGCTCGGCACGATGCGCGTGATCGGCCTGCCCGGCAATCCCGTGTCATCCTACGTTTGCGGCTTCCTGTTCATGGTGCCGCTGATTCGCGCGCTCTCGGGCCGTTCGATGATTCATCACCGCCGCGAACGCGCGGTGCTCGGCCGCGATGTCGGCGCCAATGACCAGCGCGAGGATTATCTGCGCGCACGCCTGGAGTTGCGCGACGACGGCACGCTCATGGCCCTTCCAGTCAAACACCAGGATTCCTCGCTGCTTGCGAATCTCGCTGCGGCACAGGCACTTCTCGTGCGGCCGCCATTCGCGCCGAAGGCCGACGCCGGCACGCCTTGCGAGGTCTTGCGGCTGCCCGTCTGACCGCTTCGTTCGCGTGCGTTCCGCGAACTTTGACGCGTTCACGGTAAATTAAGCAGTTGCGGAACATGTATCGAACATATAGTGTCCGTTCATGATTTGTTTCGAGCATGTAGCGGCTTATTGCTGAATTCAGCGTCTCGGAATCGAACGACATCAACCGGGGGATTTTGGTCGAGATGTTAACGCGCAAACAGTATGAGCTCCTGCGGTTCATCAGCGAACGGCTGAAGGAAAGCGGCGTGCCGCCCTCCTTCGACGAGATGAAGGATGCGCTCG
This sequence comes from Bradyrhizobium liaoningense, assembly GCF_018130785.1. Classification (GTDB taxonomy): domain Bacteria; phylum Pseudomonadota; class Alphaproteobacteria; order Rhizobiales; family Xanthobacteraceae; genus Bradyrhizobium; species Bradyrhizobium liaoningense_A. Next base: position 334,559 of record NZ_JAFCJT010000002.1, on the reverse strand, counting down.
ACCTGCGCTCGAAATCGGGGATCCATCGCCTGATCACCGCGCTCGAGGAGCGCGGCTTCATCCGGCGCCTGCCCAACCGCGCCCGCGCCATCGAGGTGATCAAGCTGCCCGAGCTTCAGGCCGCCGCCGGCAGCCGCCGCGGCTTCACGCCGAGTGTCATCGAAGGCAATCTCGGCAAGGTCCGCACGACTTCCAGCCCACCCGCGGACGAGGGCGAGCGCCCGGTCGCGGTGCCCGTGATGGGCCGCATCGCGGCCGGCACGCCGATCGAGGCCTTGCAGACCCGCAGCCACACCATCAGCGTACCGCCTGACATGCTCGGCTCGGGCGAACATTATGCGCTCGAAGTGCGCGGCGATTCCATGGTCGAGGCCGGCATTCTCGACGGCGACATGGCGCTGATCCAGCGCAACGAGAGCGCCGATACCGGCGATATCGTGGTGGCGCTGATCGACGACGAGGAAGCAACCCTCAAGCGCTTCCGCCGCCGCGGCGCCTCGATCGCGCTCGAGCCCGCCAATGCGGCCTATGAGGTCCGCATCCTGCCGCCCAACCGGGTCAAGATCCAGGGCAAGCTGATCGGGCTGTACCGGAAGTACTGATACCGGACGCACTGGTATCGGTTATTGGGCGCCTCGCGCGCTTTCGATCGGCATCGCCGATGCGGGCGATTGTCCGCTTCCGCTGGATAGTCTTTCTGATTTCGCGCAGATTATCCGGCCCCTCCTCCATCAGTACATCCTCGGCGCGCCGCACGAAGCAACACTGCTTCGCGGCCATCAGGTTCGAGGAGAAGCCATGCGCCAGACCGTTCTGAGCATAGTCGCTGCGGCGCTGATCGCAGCATCAGCCTCGCAAGCCTTCGCCGCGCAATCGCGACATGTCCGTAAAGACACCGCCGTGAACGAGCAGGTCCGCAAGGCCCGCAACGCGGTCGAGCAACCGTCGCGGCCGGGCTGGCAATATTCCGGCTGGTCGGCGCCTGCGGGGCGCTGACACGCGCGTCCCGAATGCCCAGGGGCGGGCTTTGTTCCCAGTGGATTCGGGAAAGATAATGTGATCGCGGGCTACGACGGCGAGCCGCAGATTTGCCTACAACCGAGAAGACGCTATCATGCTTCCACTCTGATAGAGGCCTGCGCCTCGATAAGAGACGTGGGTCGCTATCCCTGCAAGAGGAGCACCCGATGTGTGACTACAGCCTGCATGCCGTCGCGTCGCGTCCCGCCGAAGTCGGCGAGACGATCGTCACGACAACCTTCCGCGGTACCTCGACACGCGGCTTTGCGTCCGCAGCCGATCCGACCGTCGCGGTTTGCCTGCTGCCGGGAACGGAGCTCGCCTTCGCCGACAACGTCCGCTACGACAATCGCTGGATCTGGACGCGGACCGTCAATTCGCGCGTCGGCAAGTTCGGCAAGATCGATCCACATATTCCCGATCGCCATCACGACGCGATCGAATTCCCCGATGGAAAATACGTGCTGGTGACGCAACTCGTCGAAGGCCAGCGCGCGACAGTGCTGCAACTGCCGGTGACCCAGCCGGTCGGCGAGCGCGAGCACAAGCCGCAGATCAGCGCGGACAGCCGGCCGACCATTACCCACCTGCCGATCGGCTGACACAGCCATCCCCGGCCGGCAGGTCGGGCCAGGATTGAAATTGCCATCGCCGGCCGAGGCCGGCGAGATGGTATCGTTTGCGTCCCGCGAAATTGCATCGGGCGGACCAAGCCGCAGCGCCTCCCACCGCACGAAGTTTGCGCTGTCCTGCCTGAATTTTGAACGTCCGTTCCGCAGCCAAATGGCCGATGCTCAATGCGGCTTGAGACGGCGGGCACGTTCGATGAAGACCTTCATTCGCGTCGTTGAACTCTGGGTGCCCGACCGGACGCGCATGCGGCTGGAATTCGGCGGCGGCCTCTACGGCGAAGGGCTGTCCGCATTCAAGGCCGTGAGCGAAGATCTGCACTTCGGATATGACGAGGGGCTTCCCGGCAAGGCCTGGGCCGGCGGCCACCCCGTGATCCTCACCAAATTCACCGATTCCTATTTCAAGCGGACCGATCAGGCCATCGCCGCCGGGCTGACCTGCGGCGTGGCGGTGCCGGTGTTTTCAGGCGAATTCCTGCAAGCCGTCATGGTGCTGTTCTGCGGCGACGACGAGGCCCATGTCGGCGCAATCGAGCTCTGGCACAACGATGCCGAAACCTCCCACGAGATGGGGCTCGTCGACGGCTATTACGGCACCGCCGACATGTTCGAATTCAACTCCCGCCACACCAGATTTCCGCGTGGCTTCGGCCTGCCCGGCCGCATCTGGAAAGCCGGCCTGCCGCTGATCATCAAGGACCTGCACGATGCCAGGAGTTTTCTGCGCTGGGAGGACGCCGCCAAGGTCGGAATCAATCTCGGCGTCGGCGTTCCCTACCGGACCGGCTCCGATCAGACCTGGGTGCTGACATTCCTCTCCGCGCAGGCGACCCCGATTGCACGACGCTTCGAGATCTGGGTCCCGGACGAGGCCCGTTCGGCGCTGGTCTTCCGCGCCGGCGATTGCAGCGCGCAGACCGACCTCGCCGCGCTCTATGCGGAGAAATCCATCGCCAAAGGCGAAGGCAGCATCGGCGGGGCCTGGGCCACCGGCATGCCCGCGCTCAACGACGATCTCGCGCGTGACGGCTCGATCGCGGCCTCGCAGGCCAGCGCCTCTGGACTGAGCCAGATGGTCGTCCTGCCGGTCATCGGCAACGCCAGGCTCGACGCTGTGTTGGCCTGGTATCTGTGACCCATCCGCTCAATCCTCGGCCTGCAGGTCGGCTTCCGATGGCGTCGCGTCGCGGTTGCGGGGAGCCGCCGCCTGCGGCGCAAGGCTCGCGCCGAAATCCGCCTCGCCGGCCGCTGCCGGCGACCACGGACGGTCCGTCCCCCTCGTCTTCGCCGCCTGAACCGCAAAGCCGTCGCCGCTTCGCGTCAGCGCCAACGCGCCCTGCCTTGCGAGACGCTGGCGGTCGACAACCATCGCCGCGCAATCCGGCGGCGCCGGCCGCGCCGTCACCACCAGCGCAGCACGGCTGCAATCGTCAACCAGTGAATCGATGCGCAAGGCCAGCGCGACCAGGCGCCCGTCGGCGAGCGGCGTCACGCAGCCGGCCTCGTCGCACGACACGCCGGCGGCCAGTGAGGCAGTACCGGCGTCGCGCGGATCGGCGTCGGCGGCGAGCCATTCCTTCAGAAGAAAACCGTCCTTGCTCGACCTGATCAGATGCAGCTGCCCATCCCTGCCCCGCACCGCGACGCTCTGGCCGTCACCGGCAATCAGGACATCGGGCTGCCGCGCGGACAGTCCCCAGACGATCGCGGCCAACAACACCACCGCGCCTGACCAGCGCAGAGGCGTGCGCAACAAGCCCAGCACGATGATCCCGAGACTCGCGGCGATCAGCGGCGCGATGCCAAAAGCCGGGAGGCGGCCGACCGCGCCCGGCAATGCCGCCACCCAGCGCGAGACTGCGACCATCCAATCAATGCCGATCCCCATCACCCACCAGCACACGCCATCGAGCCCGAACGGAGCCAGGAGCAATCCGAAAAGTCCGGCCGGCATCACCAGGGCCGAGACCACCGGCATCGCCCCGAGATTGGCGAGCACGCCGAATGGCGTCACGCGGTGGAAATGGAAGGCGGCATAGGGCGTGGTCGCGAGCCCCGCGATCAGCGAGGCCAGGAATAGCATCGCGATCTCGCGCCCGCCCCACATTGCAATCCGCGCGGTCGCGGAATGATCGGGCGACGCAAACAGGTTCGGCATCCCGATCTGCACCAGCGCGACGAGCCCGAGCGTTGCCGCAAACGACATCTGAAAACTAGGATGGACCAAAGCTTCCGGCGCGACTGCAAGCACGATCAGCGCGGCCACCGCCAGCGTGCGGAACGTGATGGCGCGGCGATCGACCATGACCGCGATCAGCACCACCGCAGTCATGAAGAACGATCGTTGTGTCGCGACCTCCGCGCCCGATAGCAGCAGATAGAACGCGGCTGCGACCAGGGCGGCGGCCGCCGACCATTTCTTGATGGCAAAGCCGGCCGCCATTCCGGGGATCAACGCCAGCAGCGCGCGCACCGCGAAGAAGACCACGCCGGCGACGACCGCCATGTGGTAGCCGGAGATCGAGAGCACATGGCCGAGCCCCGAGATGAACATGGCGTCGTTGACGGGCGTGCTGATCGCATCGCGCCGGCCCGTGAGCAGCGCGGTCGCAATCGCCCGGTTGTCGCCCTCGAGCGTGGCGCGGATGCGCGCGTCGATCGCATCGCGCAGCCCCTGCATGAAGGCGGCATAACGCAGCCGCAAGCCACCGGCATCCGGCGGCACCGATGCCGCAATCGTTCCCATCACGAAGCCGGAGGCGCCGATGCCCTGGAAGAACATGTCGCGCGAAAAGTCATAGCTGCCGGGGCGCACCGGCGACAGCGGTGGCAACAGCCGCGCCTTCAGTTGCACGAAGCTCCCGACCTCGGGCGCAGTCCCCTTGCGCACCGAGAGGCGCACGCGCTCGAGCTTGACGTCGCTCCGCTGCGCCTCCATCGCGGTGACGCGCAGGACAAAACGGTCGGTGCGTTCGCGGATGTCGCGGGTCTCGACGAAGCCCGACAGCGCGACAGAATAGAGCGGCTTTGCTAGCACCGTGTGCGCGATCCGCGCGGTCTTCCAGGTCGCCGTGGCAAGACCGGCCGCGATGGCCGCGATCATGATCGCCGGCGCAAACCACCGGCTCCGCCGCAGCAGCACGGCGCCAATCATGAGCGCGATGGCCGTCGCGGCAACGACCCACAGCACCGGTTCATGATCGGCGGCGAAGTAGAGCGCGATGCCGCCGCCGAACGCGACCGGCACCCACGGCAACAACCGTCCCGCGCCGGCCTCGGCGCGCGCCCATTCGCGCAGGGTCTCGCCGATTGCGGGCCAGACGCCCAAACCCGCCGGCGCAAAGCCGCCGGCCGGTGCAGCGCGGCCGACCGGCCACGTCCCGGCGACTCCCTGGGAGCGTACTGGCCGGCCCGGCTCCGCCATTCCCTGCACCTTACGATACGCGACAGGCCTGGAGGCTACCGGAACGTGCAGGCAGGCGAATAGCGGTACGGATCAGGAACGGGACGAACGGACCCTACTTTTCCTCTTCCATCGTCACGGCGACATCCGCCTTGGCCGAGAGCCGGACCTTGTTGCCCTCGACACCGGCGACGAGGCCCTTGTCGATGAAGTGATGGTGGCCCTTGTGGCTGCCCTCGCCGCTGTCCTTCTTGGTCAGCTTGATGCGATGGCCCTCGACCTTGTCGACCGTGCCGATGTGGACGCCATCGGCGCCGATGACTTCCATATGCTCTGCGATGTTCTGCATAGTGAGATCCTTGTTGGGGACCCACACAACGCCTGAGAGGCCTTTCCGTTCGTTCGTGACAAAACCGGCCGGCGCGATGGGCGACTGTTCCATCTCGGGACGGGTCACTCGGTTCAGGTCGATCGAGCCGAAAGTCTCATAAGACGCCAGCCCCGGCAGGATTACATTGCTTCTACGCCTCCCCGGCAGACGGGCAGGTCGTGATAGCTCGCGGTACCGAAGAGACCGCTGGAGCTCTTTCTCAGGTGGCTCAAGCGCCCCTAAGACCAGGCGTTGCGGACGCAACTCGCAATTCTCGCCTGTAGCGTTCGCGCACCAAGCGCACTCCGCGAGCGAATGGGCGCTGAAAAGCGCCAAGAGTAGCGCTTGAATTTGATAGGAGCAGCACATGGCAGTTCAAGTACCGAGCGATTTTCGCCGCGTGATTGTTGCTGCATCGGTGGGAAACGTCATCGAATGGTATGATTTCTATATCTTTGGCAGTCTGGCCGCAGTTCTGTCGGTCAAGTTCTTCGAGCAGTCCCACCCGGTTGCAGCCCTCCTCAGCACGATCGCGCTGTTCACTGCAGGCTTCCTGATCCGTCCGCTGGGAGCTTTCCTCTTTGGATGGATGGGCGACCGGGTCGGGCGAAAATATACGTTCCTCATCACGCTGAGCGGAATGGGACTGGGTACGGGGGCAATCGGGTTGATCCCGACCTACCAGTCCATCGGTCTGACGGCGGCGTTCCTTCTATTCGGCTTGCGCATGATCCAGGGTCTGTGTCTGGGCGGCGAATATGGCGGCGCCATCACCTATGTGGCAGAGCATGTTCCGGACGAGAAGCGCGGCTACTACACCGGCTGGCTGCAGACCTCGCCAACTCTCGGCATCGTGGTGTCCCTGGCCGTGATTATCCTGACACGGACCTGGTTCGGCAATCAGGCCTTCGACGAATGGGCGTGGCGCGTTCCGTTCTTGGTGTCCTTCTTGCTGGTGGCCATCGCGATCTATATCCGCCTCCAGCTCCAGGAGACGCCGATCTTCCAGGAGATCAAGGCCCGTGGACAGATGACGAGGAATCCGTGGAAGGAGGCCTTCCTCGGTTCGAACATCAAATACATCGGGATCGCCGTCGTGGTCCTGATCGGACAGGGCGTGGTCTGGTACAGTGGTCAATTCTGGGCGCTGTACTTTCTGCAGCAGGTCTCCAAGGTGGACCCGCTGACCTCGGCCTACATCGTGGGAACCGCGCTGCTCATTGCAACGCCGAGCCTGATCTTCTTTGGCTGGCTGTCGGATCAGATCGGCCGCAAGCCGGTGATTCTTGGAGGCATGCTGCTCGCCGCGATCACGTACTATCCGCTGTATCTGTGGCTGGGATCGGTCACGCAGCCCGGAAACATCAACTATCCGACCGCGATCTTCATCATCTTCATCCTCGTTTGCTATGTCGGGATGGTGTACGGGCCGGTCGGCGCGTTTCTGGCGGAATTCTTCCCCGCCAGGATCAGGTACACGTCAGTCTCCGTGCCGTACCACATCGGCAACGGTTGGGGTGGCGGATTGGTGCCGTTCATCACCTCGGCGGCATTCGCCGCGACCGGCAGCATCGGCTACGCACTGATCTACCCGATCGTGGTCCCCGCGGTGTGCTTCGTGCTCGCTGTCTTCTTGATGCCGGAGACGCGCAAGATCAGCATCTGGCAACCGATCGAGCCCAGAGCCGCGTCTTAAGGTAATCACCTCTCCTCCGGCCGCCAGCCGATGGCGGTCGGAGAGGAGCCGGCAACCTCTCGTCTCAGCCGGCGCGGTGAGGCCAGTGATCGTGCCACCAGCTACCGAAGTCGCGATCGGTCATCAATTCCCAGACCGCGAGCAAGATCACCAATAGGCCCGACACTATGCTGCTGACCGTGGCCGATACGGGCTCATAGCCAATGGACCAAGGTGCCAGCACCAGAGCCAAGCCCAGCAGCATTTCGCCCCACTCTTCCAGGTAGGACGGGATGACAAAGGCTTCCACGGCAAACAGCATGACGCCGAGCCCGAGTGCGATGGTGATCCAGACGGCAGCGCCGGATAAGCCGAGGACAAAGGACGACAGGACCAGCCACACGCCCACCAACAGGCTACCAGCGTCTTGCCAATGTTGGATGCGCATGATGCTCACCTCCCTTCTCGTATAATGTGGGGGGCGCGCCCATGAAGAACCATCCCTCCGGCCTGCGCTGTGTTGCCGCGATCAGGAGCCGGCGCCCCATCCGGGCGCCCATGCCCCGGAAAGGGCTCTTGCAAGTGCGGCGCACCAGGATGCAGACTATCGGCGCTTGACAGGTGTCAATGTCTGCCGTTCTAGGCCCACCCGGTTCGCGCCCAGAACAAGAGGGAGATGACGCCATGCGAGAAATGGAAATCCACGACTATGCGCGGCAGTTGCTGGAAGCCCATGGCCCCAAGGCCATTGCCGAAGCCGCTCAAAACGCCATCGACCTCGAGCAGAACGGCGAGCTCGAGTTGGCCAAAACCTGGCGCCACATCGAAGACGCGATGAAGCTGATGCGCGGGCCACATCAAAGCTGACTGCCGTCGCGCGAAGCTTGCCTGACTGCGGCGACAACGCCGAAGGTGGACCACAGTCCGTCGCGAGCCGCCAGGTTGCGGCCGAACGGCTACGCGATCTCGGGACGCTGACCTGGGAGCGAAGCCATGGTTGCGAAATGTACGACAGCCGAAGACCTCGTGAAGGTGATCGCGGACGAGAAAGTCCAGATGATCGATTTGCGGTTCACCGACCTGCCGGGGGTGTGGCAACATTTTTCCGTCCCGCCGAGCGCGGCGAATGCCGATGCACTCAATGAAGGCATTGGATTCGATGGCTCATCGATCCGAGGCTTCCAGGAGATCCAGGAAAGCGACATGCTGGTCGTCGCCGATCCGACGACGGCATTCGTCGACCCCTATAGTCCGGCCAAAACGCTGGTTCTCATCTGCAACATCCGCGACCCCGTGACCGGCCAGTCCTATAGCCGGGATGCCCGCTACATCGCCCAGAAAGCCGAAATCTACCTCAAGGGCACCGGGCGTGCCGATACGAGCTATTTCGGCCCGGAAGCGGAGTTCTTCGTCTTCGACGAGGTGCGCTACGCACAGGGCATCAACTACGCCATGCACGCAGTCGACTCCAGCGAAGGCAGCTGGAACACCGGCTCTGAGGAAGGGCCGAACCTCGGCCACAAACCGCGCCCGAAGGAGGGATACTTTCCCGTTCCCCCGACCGACAGCATGCAGGCGCTACGCACCGAAATGGTGCTGACGATGGAATCTCTGGGTATCCAGATCGAGGCCCATCACCATGAAGTCGCAACCGGCGGCCAAAACGAGATCGACCTGCGCTTCACCACCCTCACCCGCATGGCCGACAACCTGATGATGTACAAATACGTGGTGAAGAACACCGCGCATCAGCACGGCAAGACCGCGACATTCATGCCGAAGCCGCTGTTCGAGGACAACGCTTCGGGCATGCACGTTCACCAATCGCTCTGGAAGGGTGAGACCAATCTGTTCTACGACAAAGGTGACTACGCCGAGTTGAGCCAGCTCGGCCGCTACTACATCGGCGGGCTATTGAGCCACGCCTGGGCGTTGTGCGGACTTTGCGCCCCCACGACGAATTCCTATCGGCGTCTGGTGCCGGGCTATGAAGCTCCGATCAACCTCGTCTACTCCCAGCGCAATCGCTCCGCCTGCTGTCGGATTCCGATGTATTCGCCGAATCCGCGCGCCAAGCGCGTCGAGTTTCGTTCGCCGGATCCGTCCTGCAATCCCTACTTGGCCTTCGCGGCAATGCTGATGGCTGGCCTCGACGGTATCGACAAGCGGATCGACCCCGGCAGCCCGATCGACAAGAATCTCTACGACCTCGCGCCCGCGGAGGCGAAGGAGGTGAAATCCACGCCAGGATCGCTGGACCAGGCGCTCGACGCGCTCGAGCGCGATCACGCATTCCTGCTACGCGGCGACGTCTTCACCGCCGACGTGATCGAAACCTGGCTCGACTACAAGCGAAAGAAAGAGGTCGATCCCATCCGGCTGCGGCCACATCCTTACGAGTTTCATCTTTATTACGACATCTAACGGGCGGCGACCGCGCACCTGGCGGAACGGGCAGAGCCCCCGCTGCTAGATCATAGGGTCCCTCGACGAGACGTGATGATTGACGATCTTCCAGTCACCGTCCTCGCGGAGGATGACCCAGCTCATCTTGACCGAGAATTCCTCCCTCTCGCCGGCGAGGTCAAACGACACGATGGCGCCCATGTTGATGAGGTCAGGGCCGGCCTGCGCGGCTTGCACGTCGGAAAAGGCCGCGCTCGGCTGACGCCAGCGCGGCAGGCCGTTGAAGTAGTCGGCGACGCCGTCCCTGCCCCGATAGAGTCTTGGATTCGAGCCGAAGAAGAACGCGTTCTTCGCATAGAGCGACGACAGCGCGGCCGCATCGAGCGTCGCGAAGCCGGCGCACCATTTCGCAATGATGGCGGAAACGATCGCGTCGGCTTCACTGCTCATGTGCCCAATCCCCTCAGCCCTTTGCAACTTCCTTCGCAAACGTATCCCGCAGGCCGATGGTGCGCGAAAAAACCGGCTTGCCGGGCGTCGAGTCCTTGTCGCGCACGAAATAGCCCTGGCGCTCGAACTGTATCGGCTCGGTCGAATTGCTTTCCGCGACCGATGCCTCGATCCGCGCGTCAGCGAGAATTTCCAGCGACTGCGGATTGAGATCGGCCGCGAAGTTCGAGGCGTCCGGGTTCGGGTTGGAGAACAGCTGGTTGTAGATGCGGATCTCCGCCGGCACCGAATTTGCCGCCGGCAGCCAGTGCATGGTCGCCTTGACCTTGCGGCCGTCGGGCGCGTTGCCGCCCTTGGTCGCAGGATCGTAGGTGCAGCGCAGCTCGATCACCTCGCCGGCGTCGTTCTTGATAACGCCGGTGCACTTGACGAAATAGGCGTAGCGCAGCCGCACCTCGTTGCCCGGCGACAGGCGGAAGAACTTCTTCGGCGGGTTCTCCATGAAGTCGTCCTGCTCGATATAGAGCTCGCGGCCGAAATTGATCTTGCGCGTGCCGGCGCTGGGATCGTCGGGATGGTTGATCGCCTCGAGCTCCTCGACCTGCCCTTCCGGATAGTTCTCGATCACGACCTTGAGCGGTCGCAGCACGCCCATGCGCCGCTGCGACGTGCGGTTCAGCTCCTCACGGATGCAGAATTCCAGCATGCCGACGTCGACCACGCTGTTGGCCTTGGCAACGCCGATGCGCTTGACGAACTCGCGTAGCGCGGCCGGCGGCACGCCGCGGCGGCGCATGCCGGCCACGGTCGGCATGCGCGGATCGTCCCATCCGGCGACATGGCCGTCGCGGACGAGCTGGGTCAGCACGCGCTTCGACAGCAGCGTGTAGGTCAGGTTGAGCCGCGCCATTTCGTACTGGTGCGGCTTGGACGGCACCGGCAGCTTTTCGATGAACCAGTCGTAGAGCGGCCGGTGGTCCTCGAACTCCAGCGTGCAGATCGAGTGCGTGATGCCCTCGATCGCATCCGACTGGCCGTGCGCATAGTCGTAGCTCGGATAGATGCTCCACTTGGTCCCGGTGCGCGGATGGTGCGCATGCAGGATGCGGTAGAGCACGGGATCGCGCAGATTGATGTTGCCCGAGGACATGTCGATCTTGGCCCGCAGCACGCGCGCGCCGTTCGGGAATTCGCCGGCCTTCATGCGACGGAACAGGTCGAGATTCTCCTCAACCGAGCGGTTGCGGAACGGCGAGTTCTTGCCAGGCTCGGTCAGCGTGCCGCGGGACAGCCGGATCTCTTCCTGGGTCTGATCGTCGACATAGGCGAGCCCATCGCGGATCAGCGTCTCCGCCCATTCGTACAGCCGGTCGAAATAGTCCGAGGCGAAGAACAGGTTCTTGCCCCAGTCGAAGCCGAGCCAGCGGACGTCGGCCTGGATGGAATCGATATATTCCTGCTCTTCCTTGACCGGGTTGGTGTCGTCGAAACGCAAATGGCAGCGGCCCGGAAACTCCTGGGCGATGCCGAAATTGAGCGCGATCGACTTGGCGTGGCCAATATGCAGGTAGCCGTTCGGCTCCGGCGGGAACCGGGTCACGATCTCCTTGTACTTGGCCTGATCGAGGTCGGCCTGGATGATGTCACGAATGAAATCGCGCCCAACCTCAGTCGCCACCGGTTCTGTCATTACGAAAATCCTGTAGGGAGATCAGCGGCCCTTCTGCCAAATTCGGGACGCTGAGCCAAGCCTTAGCGGGTCTGCTGCCGGGCTTTAGTTATGCAACGGTCCTGCTATATACCACCGCCTCCAATGCATAGGCCCTGCCAAGAATGACCGATTCCGTCGTCACACGCTTCGCTCCCTCGCCGACCGGCTTCCTCCATATCGGGGGCGCCCGCACGGCGCTGTTCAACTGGCTCTATGCGAAGAAGCATGGCGGCAAGATGCTGCTCCGGATCGAGGACACCGACCGGGAGCGTTCCACCGAGGCCGCGATCGGCGCGATTCTGGACGGGCTGAAGTGGCTGGAGCTCGGCTGGGATGGCGACGTCATCTACCAGTTCAGCCGCGCCGCGCGTCACCGCGAGGTCGCCGAGCAGCTGCTCGCCGACGGCAAGGCCTATCGCTGCTACGCCACCGCCGAGGAGCTCACCGCGATGCGCGAGAAGGCGCGCGCGGAGGGCCGCACCCGCCTCTATGACGGAATGTGGCGCGACCGCGATCCCGCCACGGCGCCTTCCGACGTCAAACCCACCATCCGGCTCCGCGCGCCGCAGACCGGCGAGACCGTGATCGAGGACCAGGTCCAGGGCCGCGTGGTCTGGCAGAACGAGAACCTCGACGACCTCGTCCTGCTGCGCGGCGATGGCAATCCGACCTACATGCTCGCAGTGGTAGTCGACGACCACGACATGGGTGTCACCCATGTCATCCGCGGCGACGACCATCTGATCAACGCCGCCCGCCAGAAGCAGATCTATGACGCCATGGGCTGGGCGCTGCCGAGCATGTCCCACATCCCCCTGATCCACGGCCCGGACGGCTCAAAACTATCGAAGCGCCACGGCGCGCTGGGCGTCGATGCCTACCGCGCCATGGGGTACCTCCCGGCCGCGCTCCGCAATTACCTCGTCCGGCTCGGCTGGAGCCATGGCGACCAGGAGATCTTCTCGACCGAGGAGATGATCGCCGCGTTCGACCTCGCCAGCGTCGGCCGCGCCGCCGCCCGCTTCGATTTCGCCAAGCTCGAAAACCTCAACGGCCACTACATCCGCCACGCCGACGATCAATCACTCGTGAAGATGTTCGAGGACGTGCTCGACCACGTCGTGCCCAGCCGCAACGAGCTTAAGGCCAAGTTAAACGACACGACGCGGGCGCAGCTTCTCAAGGCCATGCCAGCCCTGAAGGAGCGCGCCAAGACGTTGATCGAGCTGATCGACGGGGCCTATTTCATCTTCGCCGACCGGCCACTGGAGCTCGATCCCAAGGCACAGGCGCTGCTGACGCCGGAGAACCGCAAGCTGATCGGCCAGCTTCATTCCGCGCTGGAGAATGTCGAGACGTGGAGCGGTGCCACCGCGGAAGCTGCGCTGCGCGCCTTTGCCGAGGAAAATAGTCTCAAGCTCGGTGCTGTCGCCCAGCCGCTGCGCGCAGCCCTCACCGGACGGACCACATCACCCGGTATATTTGAGGTTTTGGACGTGCTGGGACCGCAGGAAAGCCTGGGTCGGCTTAAGGATCAGTCCAGGGACTAGGCTAAGACGTAAGTCGACCATGCGTGCGGCGATCTTGCAGCGCACACAGCAATAATATACCCATCTGCCCCGTACCTTCTGGAACATCCGGCCTGCCCCATTATCTCCATCGGGGCCTTCCGGGTCCGGTCCGTTTCACCATACATCGGGGACCTCTGATGGACGCAAAACCAAGCAATAAGACCGCCACGCTGACGGTCGGAAACAAGAACTACGATCTCCCGATCCACAGCGGCAGCGTCGGGCCTGATGTCGTCGATATCGGCAAGCTCTACGGCCAATCCGGCCTGTTCACCTACGACCCGGGCTTCACCTCGACCGCGAGCTGCCAGTCCAAGATCACCTATATCGACGGTGACGCGGGCGTGCTGGAATACCGCGGCTACCCGATCGAGCAGCTCGCCGAGAACGGCGACTTCCTCGAGACCTGCTATCTGCTGCTCTACGGGAACCTGCCGACCGCCGCGCAGAAGAAGGATTTCGACGACCGCGTGATCCATCACACGATGGTGCACGAGCAGATGGCCCGCTTCTTCCAGGGCTTCCGCCGCGACGCCCATCCGATGGCGGTGATGGTGGCGTCCGTCGGCGCGCTCGCCGCGTTCTACCACGACTCCACGGACATCAACGATCCGAAGCAGCGCATGATCGCTTCGATGCGGATGATCGCGAAGATCCCGACGCTGGCGGCGATGGCCTACAAGTACACGATCGGCCAGCCCTTCGTGTATCCGAAGAACTCGCTGAAGTTCGCCGAGAACTTCCTGCACATGTGCTTCGCGGTGCCCTGTGAGGAGTACAAGATCAACCCGGTGCTGGCTGACGCGCTGGACAAGATCTTCATCCTGCACGCCGATCACGAGCAGAACGCCTCGACGTCGACGGTGCGCATCGCCGGCTCCTCCGGCGCCAACCCCTTCGCCTGCATCGCCGCCGGCATCGCCTGCCTCTGGGGCCCGGCGCATGGCGGCGCCAACGAAGCCGCGCTCGCGATGCTCGCCGAGATCGGCTCGGTCGACAAGATTCCGGAATTCATCGCCAAGGTGAAGGACAAGAACAGCGAAGTCCGCCTGATGGGCTTCGGCCACCGCGTCTACAAGAACTACGATCCGCGCGCCAAGATCATGCAGAAGATGTGTCATGCCGTTCTCAAGGAGACCGGCCATGGCGACGATCCGATGCTGAAAGTGGCGCTCGAGCTCGAGAAGATCGCGCTCAGCGACCAGTACTTCATCGACCGCAAGCTCTACCCGAACGTCGACTTCTATTCGGGCATCACGCTGAAGGCGATGGGCTTCCCGGTCTCGATGTTCACCGTGCTGTTCGCGGTCGCCCGCACCGTCGGCTGGATCAGCCAGTGGAGCGAGATGATCGAGGACCCGCAGCAGAAGATCGGCCGTCCGCGCCAGCTCTACACCGGCGTCACCCGCCGCGACTACGTCGCGATCAAGGATCGCAAATAAGTTCGGACTCATTTTTGGTCCTACGGAACGGCGTCACCCCAGGGGTGACGCCGTTTTCATTTGCGCGCAGCCAGGAATACCGGCCAGCATCATTTTCTTTCTATTTGCGCGAGCTTTCTGGCATGATGCATCCGTGGTCGCGCACCCCGGAGACCGGTCATGTCCGCGAAGAAAGTGGCGCCCTCACGAGCGAAGGCCGGCAGCCGGAAAGCCGGGAAGCCCGCCAAGGCACGAGCGCGCAAGCGCACGACCACCGCCAAGGGCACCGACACTGTCCGGGACTCATCGTCCCCGCCCGCCGTCGAAAAGCGATCCGACGAGTACGAGGTGCGAATCCGCTATAGCGGCAACAAGGGCTTGGACGAGCTCGTCATTCCCATTGACGATCAAAAATTTTACCCGTCCGTCCAGCGCTGGCGCTACGTGATCGCCAATCGACGACGGATTGTTCGTTCGACGCGCGACGACCTCAGCCGGGACCTTCAGAAGCTGATCAAGGATAACGCTCGCATTTACGACGAAAGCGAGATCCTCGCGCGGATCAAGGAGATGGCAGCCGCCAAGCTCGTCGAGGTCAGAATCCCTTACAACGAGGAGAACGTCGGATGGTCGGCAAGACTGTTCCCCTGGGAGAGTGCTCTGTGGCTGGCGACCGCGCCCTATCGCAGCGAGCCAAGCGAATTCGCCGTCGTCCGCCATCTCGCAGTTCAATCGCCGTACAACCACCAACTGGCGCCCGCGACAGCGCTCGCAGTTGATAGCGGCCCCGGAAAGCTCCGCTCACTCTACGAATTCGCGCGAGAGATCGAGATGGTCAAGAGCGCGCTGAAGGAAATCCAAACCGAGCCCCTCCCAGATCCCGACCGTCAAGAACTCCGCGCGAAGATTGTATCCCTTTCGCCTGCGATCGTGCATCTTGCGGGTGTAGACCCGATGTCGCTGGTGGAGCAAAAGCTCATTGACCAGCCAACCAGCGAAGAGGACGGCTTTGTTCTCCGTGCAAGCCCAAGCTCCGGGGGAAACGCCCAGGGCAACACCCAAGCCTACGACGCCGTGGGGTCGGTGGACCTGGCCGATATTGTCACAGCCGGCGCGCCGAAGCCCCTGCTGGTGGCGATCAGTAGCTGCTACAGCGCGCAGCGTCTTGCTCCCCTCGCCACCGCGCAAGGCGCCAGACACGCAATCGGTTTTGTCGATACCATTACCGATGCCGACGCCATGCTGTTCTTCAGCGTATTCTATCGCACCTTGGCGCAAGACTGGAACGTCAAGGACGCTTTTCTTCGTGCCCGGCAACAGTGGATGTCCCAGGCCGGCAGCGATAACGAGCAGCGCTCGGGAGTCGCACTTTGGAGTCAGGTTTCGCTCCTCGACAGCCCTCAGGCTGGAACGATCGCGGCGCGTCCTGCGGCGACGAAAAAAGCCGCAAGAGGTGGCGCAACCTACAGGGACCTCAAGCTGGACATCACTTTGGTCCAGGACAAGTCGATTCCCGGTCGCGTGCGCAAGACCTCAAGCGCGAGTTTGAACTACTCGTTGCTTCACAACGACCGCCCGCCCTTCAGTATCTTCACAGTCCATAAGACCAAGGCAGGGCCAGTCGACCTGCTTCAAGTCGAAATCGTGCTGGAAGTCGGTACGGAATCATGCCGCTGCCGCTTCTCGGAGGAGTTGCCCGAAGAAGACGCCACACTCGACCTTCTCGACAAGATCCGGCTCCCCCTTGTTGCGGGCATGCTCCGGCAGACCAGCGAGAGCTTGAGAAGCAATCTTTATATCAAGGTCCAATGCGGCAAGCAGATATTGCGCGAGTCCAGCGAGCGCGTGACCGTGCTTCCGGCGGACGAGTGGCGAGACGACGGCGAGGACCACCGCTGGCTGCCAAGCTTCGTTCTGCCTCGAGACCCGACTGTGCTGAAGGTCGTCGCCTGCGCCCAGCGTTATCTGCAAACATTGCTCGATGACTGTTCCGCCGGCTTCGACGGCTATCAGCAAGTGATTGAGGACGACTCCAATGCGCCCAACGTGGTCGATCCTCAGGTGCAGGCGATTTGGGCGGCCCTTCAACACGATTTGCCCGTCAATTATATCAACCCGCCGCCGTCCTACACGAGCCAGTCGCAGCGGCTTCGAACGCCGACTGAAATCTTCAAGGGCAGTGCAGCGACCTGCATCGATCTCGCGCTGCTGTTCGCATCGTGCCTGGAATTCGTGGGCATCTATTCGTCGGTGTTCCTGATTACCGGACACGCGTTTCCGGCCTACTGGAGAAGCAACAAGGCCTGGTGGCGCATGAAGAGCTTTCGATTTGACCAAAACGAGCAGCAGATGCCTGGGCAGGTCGGCCGAAGTCAGGATGGCTTCACCAGCACGGTCCAGTCGACGAATACCAAGGGCCAGACCGAGAGCTGGATGTTCACCGGGACCGACAATCTGGCGGAGCTCCTGAGCTACGTGCAGAAGGGTGAGCTCGTGCCTTTCGAGAGTACCTTTGTAACCGCACGGAAGGGCTTCTTCCAGGCCCTGGAGCGGGGCGCGAGCAATCTGCATCCGCAGAGCTTCGACGCAATGATCGACATTCAATCCGCCCGCGGCGAAAGCGTCACCCCACTTCCCTTGCTGGACCGGCTCGGCTAGCGCCGGCGACAAAACACGGAGCCCGCATGACTACGCCCGTTCCTTTCGATGATTGGCTCGCGGCGATGCCGGAAATCGAAGGCGTCCGGCCGGTCGATCGGCTTACAGACGTGATGCGGATGCAATCATCCCGGCCGACCTATCGGCGCCAGCGCCCGCCGACCGATCCGGCGGACCGGCTGCCGGAGCAGCAGATCATTTCACTCGTGCGCGACGGCGGGATCCTGAGATGGCGCCTCGGCGCTGCCATTCCGATGATGTCCAGTCGCGCCGGATCGCGCGCCGCACTCCCGGCGGGACAAATCGTAAAGCAGTACGCCTTCGAGGCTCTCGAAACGTCGCAGGTCTATGATGCGCTCCTCAAGCTCGACAGGACGCTGACACCAGGTGCGTCTTATGCGGTCAAACCGTCGACAGGCCTCAGTCGGCTGGTGCAAGGCAAACTCCAGCCGCTGGCGCTCACCGACGTGCCTCAAATTGCAGGCAAGCGCGTATTGCTGCTGATCCACGGGACGTTCAGCGAATCTGCAGCTCTCATCACGAACGGACTGGCAAAGGTTCCCGAGGGTCTACAGCTGCTGAGAAGAGCGGAGGCGAAGTATGACTTCGTGCTCGCCTACGACCACCCGACGCTCAGCGTGAGCCCGGTGATGAACGCCTTCGACCTCGCCGCATTGTTGCGGCCGGCGCCAAAGGAACTCGACATCGTCTGCCACAGCCGCGGCGGGCTCGTGGCCCGGTGGCTATGCGAGGGATTTTGCGAGCCCGCACTGGAGCGCAGGGTGATTTTCGTCGGCTCGCCGCTCGGCGGCACCAGCCTGGCCGCCGCCCCGCGTCTGCGCAGCACGCTCGATCTGTTGACGAACATCGCGGACGCCCTGCGCGCCGGCGCGGATCTCGCCGCCGCCAATCCCTTCTTCCTCGCAGCCAGCGGATTGTTGCGGGTGTTCAGTACCGTCACCAATCTGGCTGCCAAAACACCGATCTTCGATGCCGCCCTGGCTCTCGTTCCCGGGCTCGATGCACAGTCCCGCACCGGTAACAACGAGGAGATCCGGCGGCTGCGCATGAATACCGGGAGCGGCGCGTTTGGCGCCCAGCCCATCCAGTACTTCGCGATCAAATCGAATTTCGAACCGACGGCGATCGGCTGGAATTTCCTCCGGATATTTTCCAAGCCGATGCAGCGCCTCGGCGACCTCGGAGCCGACATCATCTTCGAGGCCGACAACGACCTGGTCGTCGACACCTCGTCGATGTCCGAAGTCGCGGACCAGCGCCAGGTGAAGATCGTCCATGATTTCGGCACGAACCCCAACGTGCATCACACCAACTACTTCGTTCAGAAGGAAACGGCCGAGGCCATCGGAAGAACGTTTACGATCTGACGCCTCGCCATTCGCTGGATCGTGCGCCGGCTGCTGGCAACGCCATGGCCCCCCGAGCGGGTGGTTATATCGAGCCGGCGCCCGATTTTGCTGCACCACGCAAAACAACGAGTCCGTGCATTGCGCCCGCAGGCGCTTGACAGACCTTGTAGGGTGGGCAAAGCGAAGCGCGCCCACCCTACGATTACAGATCAAAGGAAGCCATGATGCTCAGCGGGAGATGCCTCTGCGGACGCGTTGCCTACGAGGTCGACGCAGCCCCGGGTGCCATCGTTCACTGCCATTGCGAGACCTGCCGGAAGACGCACGGATCGGCCTTCTCCACCGTCACCAACGTGCCGCGCGACCGCTTTCGCTGGACCAGGGGCGAGGAATTGCTGCGCGGTTTCGAATCCTCGCCCGGCAAGACGCGCCATTTCTGCTCGCAATGCGGCTCGCACATCGTCGCCTCCCGCGACGGCAAGGACACAATCCTGCTGCGAATGGGTTGCCTGGACACACCAATCGCAGAACGGCCCGAGGTGCACATCTGGCGTTCGGACGCCGCCGACTGGTACGACCCGAAGGCCGAGCTGCCGGAATGGGCGGACGGCAGACCGCCCAGATCCTGATTGGACTGCCCCGATCTTGCTGCCGCGCACAACAACAAGTCGGCGCATCGTGCCGGCAAACGCTTGACAGTTGAAACGCTCCGCGCGCAAATTCTTACACTAAGTAAGAATGACGACAGGGATGGAAATGCCGGAGCAGCCGAGAAGTCGGCGGCAGACGCGCGCTGCCATTTTAACTCATTTGCTTCAGTCCGGCGGCTCGTTCCGGCCGCCGCTGGCCAAGGCCGTGCGCCTGTCGGAAGCGAGCCTGTCGCGCATCCTGTTTGACCTGAAAGCCGAAGGCCTGATCGAGGAAGTCAGGCGCCCTGCCCCTTACGTCGGCGGCCCGACCGGCCTGGTCTCGCTCGACGGCTCGGTGGCGCTTGCCGCCCTCGAGCTGACCGGTCAGTGGCTCGGCATCGGCGTCGGCGGCCTGGCGGGCGAACTGCACTACACCGAGCGTGTTCCCCTGCCGAAAAAGCCGACCGTCGAGACCGTCGGCCAAGTGTTCCGCGAGGCGCTGACCTTGCTGCGCGACTGGACGCGCCGCCGCCGCATCACGCTCGCGCAGATCGGGATCACCATTCCCGGCCTCGGCCGCTTGAGCGAGTTCGGCAATCCGATCATTCCCTGCGACGTCGGACGTATCAGCGACATGTTCGGCGAGCTGTTTGCGGGCACACCGGTCGCCTTCACCAATTCGGTGGTGGCCCATGCCACCTTTCACCGTTGCCGCACGGAAAACTACCCGTTCAGCGATGCGCATCTGTTCGTCTTTGTCGGCCAGGGCGTCGCGGGTGCGTGGATGGACGATCCGATCGAGGAGGATGCGCTCCAGCCGGTCGAGCTCGGCCACATGGTGTTCGGCACTGACGGACCGCGTTGCCGCTGCGGCCATCACGGCTGCGTCGAATCCTATACGTCGCTGCCGGCGCTGGCCGAGCTTCTGCGCACCACCGAAGCAGAATTGCTCCGGCTCGGCAGTGAATGGGTGACCACGATCCCCCTCACGTCGCGGGTGCGCCAGGAATTGCGGGAGCGGCTCTTCAGGCTCGGCCTCGCCATCGGCAACACATTGAACGTCAAGCCATGCCGCGGCGTTGTCATCAGCGGCTGGCCATCGCTTCTCGCCGAGGACGATCGAAAGGCCGTCATCGACGGGATCGATGCATGTCTTCTCGGCGGACGGAAATTGGCGCAGGTGTCGCTCGCGTTCGTGCCGCCCTCGAACGGCAACGATCCGCAGGCGGCATTGGCCTTCGCCGCCTTTTGTCTCGCCAGCCGCGGCGGAATGCCCGCGGCATCGACGGAGGCCGCCTGACCTGCCCAGAGCCGCACGGCTCAACGTGCCAAGAAAGTTCACACCGGGAGGAACTGCCATGCCGATCACAACAACAAGGCGTCGTCTGCTCGCTGGATCCGCCGCCGCGCTCGCTCTGCCGGCATTTGCCCGCGCACAAGGTGCGGCAAAACCGCGCCTGACCGCGATCTCGCAATGGTCTGCAGGCAGCGATGGGGCGGCCATCACCGCGCTCGGCAAGAAGTTCGAGGAGAAAGGCGGTGTCTGGCAGCACTCGCCCGTCCCCGGCTTCACCACCGAGATGATGAACAAGCTGCGTGCCCAGATCATCGCCGGCGATCCGCCGGCCTGCTCGCAGCTCAAGGGCCCGGAGATCGCGGCCTGGTCGAAGATCGCCCCGACCGTCGATCTCGATGCCCTGGTCGCGGCCGCCGGCTACGAGAAGGTCGTCGCTCCGGACCTTGCGAAACTGCACAAGCCGGGCGGCAAGTGGATCGCGCTGCCGTTGCAGATCTACAGCACCAACATGCTGTTCCTCTCCAAGCGCGCGATGGACAAGGCCAAGGCCGACAAGATCCCCGTGACCTGGGCCGACTTCAACGACCTCGCCGACAAGATGAAATCAGGCGGCGTCGCATATCCCGTCGCCAACGGCGGCACCCGCCCCGATGACGGGCAGAAGTTCGAAGCCTCGCTCGCCGGCATCAGCCCGACCGCGTATCGCTCAGCGATCATGAATCTCGACAAGAAGGCCCTGGAGGGCCCCGAGATCAAGGCTGCGTTCGTGCAGGTCCGCAAGATCGCCGACTGGATGGACCCCAACGTCGGTGCCCAGCACTTCTCGACCAACCTGAAGCGCTTCGTCGACGGCGACATGGGCATGATGATCATGGGCGGCTGGGCCCAGGGCGTGTTGCGCAACGCCGGGTTCAAGTTCGAAGACTTCGTGATCGCCCCGGGCCCGAGCGACAATAGCAAGCCGGTTTTCCTGCTGAATGCCGATGCCTTCATCTTCTGGCAGCGCAAGGAGCCCGACCTGCAAGCCGGCCAACAGCTGATGGCCCAGCTCGTCATGGATCCGGCGATCCAGACGATGTATTCGCAGATCACGGGATCGATCCCCGTGCGCACCGATGTCGATCTGTCCGGTGAAGGCTGGTCGGACGGTCAACGGCGGACCGCAGCAGCTCTGAAAGACGCGATCGGCAGCAATCAGGCCCTCCTCAGTTTCGCGCACAACATGGCGCTGGAAAACGGCATGACCGCAGCGATGATCGACGTGATCACGGAGTACGTGAAGAACAAGACGATCAAGCCGGAGCAAGCGGCCACACGCCTCGCCGACGCCGTCGAGAGCGCACGTTGACCATCGCCGTCTCGACAAGACCGGGCCGGCCGGCGACCTCCGACATGGTCCGCCGGCTGCCCGAATATCTGACGATCTGGGTGCCGCTGCTATTGTCCGCCGCGCATCTCATTGCGTTTACGTTGTGGACGATCTGGATCTCGTTCACGCCGTCCACGCTGGTCCCGATCTCGGGCTGGGTGGGTCTGCGCAACTATTCCGCGGTTGCGGCATCGCGGAACTGGCAGATCGCCCTGGACAACCTGCTGCTGTTTGGCAGTGCCTTCGTGTTGCTGAGTCTGGCGACCGGCCTCATCCTTGCCATCCTGCTCGATCAGCGCATTCGCGGCGAGAATGTGCTGCGATCGATCTTCCTCTACCCCCTCGCGGTGTCGTTCGTGGTCACCGGCACGGTCTGGAGCTGGCTGCTCAATCCTGGCCTCGGAATCCAGAAGCTGGTCCACGACCTCGGCTGGACCTCCTTCCGGTTCGACTGGCTGATCGACCGCGACATGGCCATCTGGACCATTGTCATCGCAGCGATCTGGCAGTCCTCCGGCTTCGCGATGGCGCTCTTCCTCGCTGGCCTCCGCTCCGTCGACGCCGACCTGATCAAGGCCGCGCAGATCGACGGCGCCGGACCGATCCGGATGTACCGGCGCGTCATCCTGCCGACGCTTTGGCCGATCACCGTCACCGTGATCGTCATCCAGCTACAGTTCGCCATCTCGACCTTCGACCTCGTCCGCGCGCTCACCAATGGCGGGCCTGGCATCGCAACCCAGCTGCCGGCCCTTGTCGTCTATGACCTGATGTTCCAGCGCAGCCTGCTCGGACGGGGAGCGGCGGCAGCAGTCCTCATGTTGCTCCTTTTACTCGCGGTCTTGCTGCCGTATGCAGGGTGGCGTTATGTCCAGCGCCGGCGGGCGATCCATGCGTAACCGAACCTTCGCGCCCAGCCGAATTCTGATCTATCTCATCGTTTCGCTGATCGCTGCTGCATGGCTCGCGCCATTGGCTGTTGTCGTACTGAACTCGCTCCGTACCAACGAGGAGATCGCGCAGGGTTCGATGATCGGCTGGCCGCAACACCTGGCCTGGAGCAATTACGCCGCCGCCTGGAGCGGTTTCTGCGTCGCCGAGACGTGCGCCGGCATCCGGCCGTACATGCTGAACTCCGCGCTCGTGACCATTCCCGCGACGATCTTCTCCACCTTGCTTGGTGCGATCGCCGGTTACGCGGTTTCGCTCTGGCGCTTTCGCGGCGATAGCTGGATTTACGGTATCGTCACGCTCGGCATCTTCCTTCCGCAGCAGATGCGCTTGCTGCCCTGGACCATCGTGCTGCGCGATACCGGCCTGATGAACACGCTGACTGGCCTGGTCGTGATTCACACGATCCAGGGCCTCTCCTTCACCACCTTGTTCTGTCGAAACTACTACGTTGCCATCCCGCAGGAGTTGATCAGAGCTGCGCGCATCGATGGCGCGGGGTTCTTTCGTATCTTCTGGCGCATCATCCTGCCGCTCTCGCCGCCGATCCTGGTCGTCACCGTGATCTGGCAGTTCACGCATATCTGGAACGAGTTCCTCTATGGCGTGACATTCACGACCGGTCAGCAGCAGCCGGTCACCGCCGCGCTGATCGCACTATCCGCCGCGGTCGCCGACATCCCGCAACATGGCGTGCAAAGCGCCGCGGTGATGATCGCCGCCCTGCCGACCCTACTGATCTATCTGATCGGCGGCAAATACTTCGTACGCGGCCTGACCGCCGGAGCCGTGAAATGATGGAGTTGCCGTCAATGGAGTCGTCATGGCCGCGCTAAGCATTCGCACCCTGTCGAAGCGCTACGCCAATCTGGAAGTGCTGAAAGGCATCGATCTCGACATCGAAAGCGGGGAGTTCACCGTGCTGGTCGGGCCGTCCGGCTGCGGCAAGTCCACGCTGCTCAACATCGTTGCCGGGCTTGACCGTCCGAGCGC
Source organism: Bradyrhizobium liaoningense (assembly GCF_018130785.1). Lineage (GTDB taxonomy): Bacteria > Pseudomonadota > Alphaproteobacteria > Rhizobiales > Xanthobacteraceae > Bradyrhizobium > Bradyrhizobium liaoningense_A. The sequence goes on along the minus strand of NZ_JAFCJT010000002.1, from coordinate 310,633 downwards.
AGGCACCGTGGAAATCGGCGGGCGCGTCGTCAACGACGTCCCGCCCAAGGACCGCGACATCGCCATGGTGTTCCAGTCCTACGCGCTCTATCCGTCGATGACGGTCCGCCAGAACATCACTTTCGGCATGGAATGCCGTCACGTGCCGAAGGCAGAGCAGGACGCGGCGGTTGCGAATGTGGCCAAGCTGCTCCAGATCGAGCCTCTGCTCGGCCGCAAGCCGTCGCAACTCTCCGGCGGCCAGCGCCAGCGCGTGGCGATGGGTCGGGCGCTGGTGCGCGATCCCCTGCTCTTCCTGTTCGACGAGCCGCTCTCCAATCTCGACGCAAAACTGCGCGTCGAGATGCGGATGGAGATCAAGCGCCTGCACCAGCGCATCGGCGCCACCATCATCTACGTCACCCACGACCAGATCGAGGCGATGACGATGGCAACGCGCATCGCCGTGATGCATCGCGGCGTGGTGCAGCAATTTGCCGATCCGGACACCGTGTACCGCTATCCGGCCAATCTGTTCGTCGCCCGCTTCATGGGTTCGCCGCCGATGAACACGATGCCGGCGCGGCTCGAGGCCGATAGTGGCGGACTGGTAGCCGCGATCGGTGCGGGGCGGCCGGACGCGGTTCGTCTGCGCCTGAATGGACATGACGGGGCGGCGTCCTATGTCGGCCGCGACGTGGTCGTCGGGATCAGGCCGGAATGCATCGCCGAGGCCAGCCGCGTCTTTTCCGGCGAGGCGCCCGTCCTCGTCGATGCGCCGGTCGAGATGGTCGAGCCGACCGGCGCCGAGACGATCGTGCTGCTGCGTCTCGGCGGCGAGGCTGCACTGGCGCGCATCACGCCGGATATCCGCCCCGCGCCCGGGGCGACCACCTCCTTCGCGCTCGACACGCGGCGCATTTGCTTGTTCGACCCCCAGACGGAGCGGCTGATCGCATGACCCAAGCCACCTATTCCAGCCTTGCCGGCCGCATCGTGTTGGTTACCGGCGGCGCCAGCGGCATCGGTGCCGCCTTCGTGCGCGCCTTCGCGGCCCAGAAAGCCCGTGTCGCGTTCCTCGATATCGATGCCGATGCCGGCGAGGCGCTCGCGCGAGAGGTCGCGAGGTCGTCAGGAACCGAGCCGCTATTCGTGCCGTGCGACCTCCTGGACATCGACGCCTTGCGCGCAGCGATGGCGAAGGTGCACGGATTGCTTGGCGATGCCGCCGTCCTCGTCAACAACGCCGCCAACGATAGGCGCCAGGTGGTGAGCGAGGTGACGCCTGCCGAATTCGATTGGACGATCGGTGTCAATTTCAAGCACGTCTTCTTTGCCGCGCAAGCCATCGTGCCGCAGATGCAGGCGCGCGGCGGCGGCTCGATCATCAACATGTCTTCGGTGGCGTGGATGCGCGGTGCGCCGGCACTGCCGGTCTATGCCGCGGCGAAGGCCGCGATCGTCGGCTTCACCAATTCGCTGGCACGCTCGATCGGCCCCGACCGCATTCGCGTCAATGCCATCGCACCGGGCATGGTGATCACCGAGCGCCAGCGCCGGCTCTGGTTTCCGGACGAGCAGAAGATCTCCGAGATGCGCACCCGCCAGGCCGTTCCCGATGCGGTGACGCCCGACGACATCGCCAGCATGGCGCTGTTTCTCGCGTCCGACGAGAGCCAGCGCATCACCAGCCAGTGTTTTCGGGTGGATGGCGGATTGGCCTAGTGATCTGGTCGGAGGCCGGGTGAGCCAAGCCTCGGTATCGCAGGGTGGGCAAAGCGAAGCGTGCCCACCGCCTCTCTCCGCAACTCAGACATGGTGGGCACGCTGCGCTTTGCCTACCCCACAAGAGCGTCGCCTACCGCCGCACCTTGCGCATCGTCGCGAGCACGATGTCGGCGGCGAGCACGCTCGGCGGCTTGTTGCCAGTCGACATGATGGTGTCGAGCCGTGCAAAGGCCTCGACCTGCCGATGGCGCATGTCGGTATCGGTGAGAACCGCCGACAGCGCCGGCCCGAGCTTCTCCGGCGTGCAGTCTTCCTGAAGATACTCCGGAATGACATCCTCGCCGATCACGAGATTGGCGAGGATCACCGAGGAGACGCGGATCGCACGGCGCAGGATGAAGGCTTCGATCGCGCCGACGCGATAGGCGGTCACCATCGGAATGCCGGACAGCGCGAGCTCCAGCGTCACGGTGCCGGATTTGGCCAGCGCCGCGCGCGCGGTTCGGAACGCGGCGCGCCTCTCGGTCTCGCCGACCACGATTTGTGGCTTGACCGGCCAGCTCGCGATGCCTTCGCGGATGGTGGCTTCGAGATGCGGCATGGTCGGCAGCTTCAGTTCGAAGGCGCGGCCTTCGGCCTGAAGCCGTCCAAGTGTCTCGCCAAATACGTCGAGATGGTGCCTGATCTCGCTGCGGCGGCTGCCGGGCAGCACCAGCAGAACCGGCGGCTCGGCATCGCGGCGCCGCTGCTCCTCCGCGTTCGGACGCAGCGACGGCAATTGCTCGATCAGGGGATGGCCGACATAGCTGCATGGCGGCCCGCCGAGCTTGCGGTATTCCTCCGGCTCGAACGGCAACAGGCCGAGCACATGATCGACGTAGCCGAGCATGGTCCGCGCCCGTCCCGGCCGCCAGGCCCATAGCTGCGGCGAGACATAGTCGACGACCGGGATCGCGGGATTCTTCGCGCGTACGCGACGGGCGACGCGATGGGTGAAATCGGGACTGTCGATGATCACGAGCGCGTCGGGCGCGGCCTCCAGCACAGCGTCCACGGTCTGGCGGATCAGCCGCAATATCTTCGGCAATTGCTGCACCACCGCGGCGAAGCCGACGATCGACAGCTCCTCGATCGGAAACAGCGTCTCGAGCCCCTCGCGCGCCATGGTCCGGCCGCCGACGCCCACGAACTGCACGCCGTCGCCCAGCCGCTGGCGCAACACCTTCATCAACGCGCTGCCGAGCCGGTCGCCGGATTCCTCCGTCGCGATCAGGAAGATCTTTCGCTTGGGGTCGCGGCTCTGCATCACGCCGGCAGGCCGATGACGAAGAGATATTTGGCATCCGCGAGCGAGATCATCGCCTGCGGCTCGGCGGCGATGGTGTTGCCGGCGACGACGGCGATGCCGGCCAGTCCGGCCCGGGCGACGCCCTCGAGGGTACGCGGGCCGATCGTCGGCAGGTCGAAGCGCAAATCCTGCCCGCTCTTCGGTACCTTCACCAGCACCCCGCGTCCTGTCGCAGCGCGGATGCGACCTTCCTCGCGCAGGCGCGCCACGCGCGCGAGCAGCGCATCGGTGCCCTCAATGTCCTCGACCGCGACCACATGGCCGTCGATCACGACCGCGGCCTGGCCGATATCGAACGGACCGAGCGCAGTCAGCACCGCGCGACCGCGCTCGATATCCGTCTTGCTGTTGTCGTTCGGCCAGGCGCGGCTGATGCAGCCCTCGGGCATCAACAGATCGGGCGCGACATCCTTGATGCCGACCATGCGGAAGCCGTCCTGCTCGAGGATGCGGCCGACGCCGGACAAAAGATGATCGTCGCCGCCGCGGAAGGCGCGGATGACGTTGCCGAGCAGACGCAGCGTCTTGAGGTCGAACCGGATCTCGGACAGCGAAGGCCGCACCAGGGTGCCGATGAAGATCAGGTCGCGGCAGCCCTCTTCGCGGAACAGCCGCATGGCGCGGCCGAGCTGGCCGACCGAGATCCAGCGATGGCGGAATTTCTCCACTCGTGCCGGATCGCAGGCCCCACGCAGCGGGAACAGTACCGGCGTGATGCCGCGCGCGGCAAGCGAGTCGGCGACCGCGAACGGCATGGCGCCGCCGCCGGCGACCACGCCGACCGGCGATGAAATCTCCGAAGCCGCCGATGTCACGCCCGCGGCCATCCCGAAATCACTTCTCGATGGCGGGAAGACAGATCGGGCGATGCTTGCGCTTGCCGATGAAGTCGAGGATTTCGGCGATCGCAGGATCTTCGCCCGCGAGCGGCTGGGCCGCCGCGAGCCGCTCGGCGAACGTGCCGGGGCCGTGGAAGAGCTTCTGGTAGAAGGATTGCACGGTTGCGCGCCGCTGCTTGGTGAACTGCCGCCGCTTCATGCCGATCAGGTTGAGGCCTTCCAGTGCCGCATACTGGCCGTTGGCCAGCCCGAACGGAATGATGTCGTCTCGCACGCCCGAGAGACCGCCGACCATCACTTGCGGGCCGATGCGCGTGAGCTGATGCACCGCCGACAGGCCGCCGATATAGACGAAATCGCCAATCTCGCAGTGGCCGCCGAGCGTCGCCGAGGTTGCGAAGATTACGTTATTGCCGACCATGCAGTCATGGCCGACATGGCTGTTGTTCATGAAGTAGCCACCGTTGCCGACGCGTGTCAGCCCGCCGCCCTTGATGGTGCCGACATTCATCGTTGCACCTTCGCGGATAGTGCAGCCAGAACCGACCTCCAGCCTGGTCGGCTCGCCCTTGTAGCTGAAATCCTGGGGCGCGCCGCCCAGCACCGCGAACGGCGAGATCACGCAGCCGTCGCCGATCGAGGTGTGGCCGATGACCGTGACCTGTCCGATCAGCTTGCAGTTCGCACCGATCACGGCATTCGGACCGATGATGCAAAAGGGTCCGATCTCGGTGCCCTCGCCGATCACGGCGCCGTCCTCGACCCGTGCGGTGGGATCAATCTTACTCATCAAGCAATCTGACTCATCAAGAAGGTCTGATTATGTGTTGAAGTCGCTCAGTTTTCCGGTGGTTAGCGCGACTATGCCCGATCTGTCCAGTGACGTATCATCTCGGCCTGTTTCAGGCGCCGGATGAGCCGGCCGTCCTAAAGCACGATGAGATTGGGATGAATCGTCATCGCGCTTCAGGTTATTGTTTGAGCATGATCTTTTCGGAAACCCGCTGCACACTTTTCCGGATCATGCTCTAGCCCTTCAACACGTTCATGTGGAGCTTGAAGTCATTGTGATCAGGGCCCTGGCAATCCTGCTCGCGCAGCTCGCGACCGCTCCGGTCGTGTCCGAGACGGTCGAGACCAGCGAACGCCGCCTCGTCGATCTCGGGACATTCGAGTGCCGCGACATCACCCGCAGCACGGTGCTTCAGCGGGTCTGCTACGATCGTGCAAAGCAGGACCTCATCGTCGCGGTGAACGGCGCCTATGACCGCTATTGCGGCGTGACGGCCGACACGGCCGAGCGCCTCCTGGACGCACCGTCCATGGGCCAATTCTTCAACCAAAATATCAAGCGCGATGTCACAGCCGGCCGTTACGCCTGCCCGACGCGCGAACGCGTGCAGAAGAGCTGATCCCGCTCAGTCCGTCAGCATGGCGCCAACGTCGGCTTCCGCAACGATCTGGCCGTTGACCTTGGCGTCGCCGTGAAACCACCACATCGCCTTGCGGCGTCCGATCGAACGCATGTGATACTCGATGGTATCCCCGGGCAGCACGGGCTTGCGGAACTTGCACTTGTCGATGGTGAGGAAATACACCGCGCGCGGCTTCTCGGTGCCCTCGACCGACGTGATGCCGATCACGCCTGCGGTCTGGGCCATCGCTTCGATCATCATCACGCCGGGATAGACCGGGCGCTCCGGGAAATGGCCCTGGAAGGCCGGCTCGTTGAAGGTGACGTTCTTGATGCCGATGCCACTGTAATCGGCGCGGATGTTGATCACCCGGTCGATCAGCAGCATCGGGAAGCGGTGCGGCAACGTCCGGAGGATCGCATTGATATCCACCAGCTCGAATTTAACAGGTGATTCCGCCGTCATTCCCGTCCCTCGTTCTTCGGATCGGCCTTGCTGTCGCGTACCAGGCGCTCCACCGCGATAATTTCCTTGAACCACTGCTTGGTCGGCTTGGCGAAAAAGCCACCCCAGCGACCGTTCGGCGGGATGTCGTCCTTGACGCCGCTCATCGCGGTGACCTGGGCCCCGTCGCCGATCTTGAGGTGATTGTTGATGCCAACCTTTGCTCCCAGCGCCACGTTGTCGCCGATCGTCAGGCTGCCGGCGAGCCCGATCTGGGCCGCGAGCAGGCAGTTTCGGCCGATCGTCACATTGTGGCCGATCTGGACCTGATTGTCGATTTTGGTGCCCTCGCCGATCACGGTGTCGCGCAGGGACCCGCGGTCGATGGTGGTGCCGGCGCCGACTTCCACATTGTTCTGGATCAGCACGCGGCCGGTCTGGGGCACCTTCAGATGGCCCTCGGGGCCGAAGAAGATGAAGCCGTAGCCGTCCTGGCCGATCGAGCAGCCGGGATGGATCAGCACGTTGTTGCCGATCAGTGCGCACTGGATCGCCGTGCGGGCGCCGACATTGCAGTCCCGGCCGATCTTGACGCCGGGACCGAGGATCACACCGGCGCCGATCACGGTGCCGCTGCCGATCTCGACGTCAGGACCGATGACAGTCAGCGGCTCGACGATGACGTCGTCCTCGAGCCGCGCCGAGGGATCGATGATGGCCGACGGCGCAATGCCGTCATTGCCGAACCAGGACTGCGGACGGAGCGCATCGCCGTGCCACTCCCGGGCGAGCCCAACAAAGGCGCGGAACGGCTGCGCCACCCGCAGCACGGCCACGTGCGCGGGCACCTGGGCCTCGAAGCGCGGACTCACCAGGCACGCCCCGGCCTTGGTCGCCTTGAGCTCGTCGGCGTATTTGAGGTTGTCGAAGAACGCCAGATGCATCGGGCCGGCTTCGTCGAGCGAAGCAAGACCGGTAATGACGTGACCGCCCCTGGCAGGGTCGACGAGCTGCGCCTTGGTCAGCGCGGCAATGTCAGCCAGCGCTGAGGCCGGCGGCTTTTTGAAGAAGGTCGGCTGCGCCATTCCACCCCGTCGCGGTCCGGCTTCGGCATGAAGCGGTCAGGCCGCATCATGCCTTATCTCACGGATTGAGCGCGATCTTTTTGGTGACCGGCCCCAGGGAACTCCCAAGGGAATTCCCGGATGGCCGGATCATGCCTTGCTGATCGAATTAGAACGAGGTGCCGCCGCCGAACCGGAACTCCTGGGTACGGTCGTACTTGCCCTTGGTGAGCGGCACGGCGTAGTCGAAGCGCAGCGGTCCGAATGGCGACTGCCAGATCAGGCCGACACCAACCGACGAACGGACGACGTTGCCGTTGTCATACACCAGGCCGGTACAGGTTCCAGACGTGGGCGGGTTGATGGTCGACGGCGTACAGCTCGAGTTCCTGGTCGTGGTCAGCTCGTTGGTCGCCGACCACGTCGTCGGGCCCTGATAGTCGAACAGGCCACCGGCGTCGGCATAAACCGCGCCCTTCAGACCCACTTCCTTCGGCAGGAACCAGAACGGCATCTGCAATTCGAACGAAGCGCCCCAATATTTGGTGCCGCCAAGCGCGTCCTGCGTGCCAAAGGGATTCAAATCGCGCGGGCCGATGCCGTTCGGGGCAAAGCCGCGGACGAGATTCGGGCCCATCTGGAACTGATCCAGCATGCGGATCTCGTTGTTGCCGATCTTGTTCAGCACGCCGCCCTGAAGGTGGACTAGGCCGACGATGTCGGAGACGAGCGGAGCGTAGTACTTCGCATCGACGACGGTCTTCAGGTAGGAGACGTCGCCGCCGACGCCGGCAAAGTCCTGACGGAAGTCGACGAGCAGACCGTCGGTGGGGTTCTTGTTGTTGTCCAGCGTGTTGTAGGTCAGCGTGTAGCCGAGCGCCGAAGTCAGGGTCCTGCCGTTGGCAAGCTCCTTGCGGACCGGCAGCGAGGCTTCGCCGTCGGAGTAGCAGCCGAGGCCGTTAGTCGAGGCAGCCAGAGGAATACCAGTCGCTGCCGAGAAAGCCGGGCTCGGATTGAAAGCCGGATTGGGCGTCACACCATCCGCGAGGAACTGGTTGTTGTTACAGTTCGCCAGGTAGGAAGGCAGCGTGATTTCCTGCTGATAGATCGAATACCGCAGCTGCAGGGCCAAATCTTCACGCAAGGAGAAGCCGAGGCGCGGCGAGAAGCCGAGCGTCTTGGTGCCGTAGGAGATGTAGTTGTTGGCCAGCTGCTGGCGCTGATAGAGGTCGAGGCCCAGCGCAACGCGGTAGTCGAGCAGGTACGGCTCGACGAACGACAGCGAATAGCCGCGTGCGTACTGGCCATAGGTCACCGACGCCTTGGCGAACAGGCCGCGGCCGAGCAGATTGCGCTCGGAGATCGAGACTTCGGCGAGCGCGCCGTCGGTCGTCGAGTAACCGCCCGAGACCGAGAAGTCGCCGGTCGATTTCTCTTCGAGATCGACGATCAGGACCACGCGGTCGCTGGAGGAGCCCGGCTCCGTCGTGATCTTCACGCTCTTGAAGTAGTCGAGGTTCTTCAGGCGGCGCTCGGCACGGTCAACCAGCGCGCGGTTGTAGGCATCGCCCTCGGAGATGTCGAACTCGCGGCGGATCACGTAGTCGCGCGTGCGGGTGTTGCCGCGGACGTTGATGCGCTCGATATAGGTGCGCGGGCCTTCGTCGATGTTGAAGACGACGGCGACGGTGTGCGCCTCGAAGTTGCGGTCGCCGCCGGGACGGACCACGGCGAAGGCATAGCCGCGACGCGACGCCTCGATCTGCATTTCCTCGACCGACTTCTCGACCGATTCGACGTTGTAGAGCGCGCCGACATTGACGCGCGAATAGTTGCGCATCGTGGTCGGATCGAAGTTCGGAATGGAGGAGCGGAAGTCGACGGTGCCGACGCGGTACTGCGAGCCTTCCTCGATCTTGAAGGTGACGTTGAAGCCCTTCTTCTCCGGATCGTATTCGGTGAGCGCGGCGACCACCTGGACGTCGGCGAAACCGTTCTTGAGATAGAAACGGCGAATCAGGTCGCGGTCGGCCTCGACGCGATCGGGATCGTAGATGTCGTTGCTGGCGAGGAAGCTCAGCAGGTTCGATTCGTGCGTCTTGATGACGTCGCGCAGGCGGTAGGACGAGAACGCGTTGTTGCCGATGAACTCGATCGACTTGACGCCGGTCTTGGCGCCCTCCTCGACCGTGAAGATCAGGTCGACACGGTTGTTCGGCTGCTCGATGATCTCGGGCGTGACGCGGACGTCATAGCGGCCCGAGCGGCGGTAGATTTCGGCGATTCGCAGGGTGTCGGACTGCACCATGGCGCGGGAGAAGGTGCCGCGCGCCTTGGACTGGACTTCGGCGGTGAGCTGCTCGTCCTTGATCTTCTTGTTGCCCTCGAACGCGATGCGGCCGATCACCGGGTTTTCCACCACGGAGACGATGATCTGGCCACCAGAACCGCGATTGATTCGCACGTCCTGGAACAGGCCGGTCTCGATCAGGGCCTTCAGGCCGTCATCGATGGCGCCCTGGTCCAGGCGGCCACCCGGGCCCGGCTTGAAATAGGAGCGGATCGTCTCCACCTCGACACGGCGATTTCCTTCGACGGAAATCGACTGGACGGTCTGAGCAAGCGCAGACGAAGAGACAAAACCAGCCCCAACCGGGGCAAGCACCGGCGCGCCGAACAAGATCAGGGTTGCGAGCAGGCCCCCCCGGAGTCGCAGTCCAAACTTCATTGCGCAACGCGCCCTTATCAGTACCAGACCCAACCCCAACGCCGGTCCGGGAGATTCCCCAAGTTCAGAGCCGCTTGTAGCCAATTTCCCCGACGCCGCAAACGGCCGAGCGCGCCGCAATTTCAATTTCATTCCAAGACGTTGCTCAACAGCAACGCCACAAAAAAGCCCCTATCAGGAAGCGGCCATCCGCAGAATGTCGTTGTAGGTGGCAAACACCATCAACATCAGCACTAAACCGAGCCCGATTCGGAACCCCATTTCCTGGGTCCGCTCGGACAAGGGCCGGCCACGGACCACTTCCGCCGCATAGAACATCAGGTGACCGCCATCGAGCAGCGGGATCGGGAACAGGTTCAACAGCCCGATCGACACCGACAGCACCGCGCACAGATTGATCACGAACTGGAATCCGGCGCTGGCCGCCTGCCCCGACATCTTGGCGATGCCGAGCACGCCGCTGACCTCGTTGGGATTGCCTTGTCCGACGAACAGCGAGCCTAGGAACTTGAAGGTGCTGGTGATGATGAACCAGACCTGCTCGACCCCGATCTTGAGCGCTTCGCCGACGCCGACCGGCGTGGTCGAGGCCTCACCGGCCTGGGACTTGTGCTCGACGCCGAGCACGCCGAGGCGGTGGCTGTTGCCGAAGGGATCCTTGCGCTCGAGCAGCGCCGGGGTCGCGGTCAGGGAGACGATGGCGCCGTCCCGCTTGACCTGGAAGGCAAGCGCCGAACCCGCGTTCATCGCAACGATTCGCTGCATGTCGGCAAAGCTCTCGATCGGCTTGCCGTCGATCTGCACGACGACGTCGCCGATCTTGAAGCCGGCCGCGGCCGCAGCGCCGTCGGCGACGACGCCGTCGACGCGCGCGATCGTGCTCGGCTTGCCGTAATAGAGCGCCATGCCGGCGAAGATCAGCGCGCCCAGGATGAAATTGGCGACCGGGCCGGCCGCGACGATGGCGGCGCGCGGGCCGACCTTCTTGTGATGGAAGCTGCCGGCGCGCTCCTCGGCCGTCATGGCCGCAAGCGTCTCGGCCGACGGCGTCGAGGCCTCGCTCTCGTCGCCGAAGAACTTGACGTAACCGCCGAGCGGGATCGCCGAGATCTTCCAGCGGGTGCCATGGCGGTCATTGAAGCCGACCAGCTCAGGTCCGAAACCGAGCGAGAAGGTTAACACCCGAACGCCCGCCCAGCGCGCGACCAGGAAATGGCCGAGCTCATGGAAGAACACGACGATCGTCAGGACGAACAGGAAGGGAACCGCGTAGCCGAGGAGCCCATGGCTCAAAGTATTGAAACTATGGACGAAAAAGTCGATCATCGAATTCCCTCATCCAGCGCCGCAAGGCCCTGGCCCCGAGCCATCTAGGATGCCTTTAAGGCAATTTGAGGCAATAGGGCGGCAGCTCTATTTCGCGCAACATGGTCAACAGAGATGGCATCGTCGGCGGACGTCAGCGGAGCCTGGTTCCCGCCGCGGATCCAATCGTCCAGGGTCGCCTCGACCAGCCGCGCGATCGCGCCGAACCGGATCTTGCCGGCGATGAAGGCGGCGACGGCGACCTCGTTTGCGGCGTTGTAGACGGTGGTCGCCCCCTTCCCGGTCCGGAGCGAATCGAAGGCCAACCGAAGTCCAGGGAAGCGCTCGAAATCCGGTGCTTCGAAGGTCAGCTGGCCGATCTTGGCCAGATCGAGCTTGGCCGCCGGCCCCTTGATGCGATCGGGCCAGCCGAGGCAGTGCGCGATCGGCGTGCGCATGTCGGGAGCGCCGAGCTGGGCCATCACCGAGCGGTCGGAGAACTCGACCATGCCGTGGATGATCGACTGCGGATGCACGAGGACGTCGATCTCGTCGGGCGAGAGCGCGAACAGATAGGACGCCTCGATCACCTCGAGGCCCTTGTTCATCATCGAGGCGGAATCGATCGTGATCTTCTGGCCCATGCTCCAGTTCGGATGCTTCAGGGCCTGCTCCAGCGTCGCCTGCTCGATGTCGGCAGGCTTCCAGGTCCGGAACGGCCCGCCCGAGGCGGTGATGATGACACGAACGAGCTCGTCGCGGTTGCCTGAGGCGAGCGCCTGGAACAGCGCATTGTGCTCGGAATCCGCCGGCAGGATGCAGGCGCCCGCTTTCGCCGCGCGCTGCATGAAGAAATCACCGGCGCAGACGAGACATTCCTTGTTGGCGAGCGCGACATGCGCGCCGCGATCGACCGCGGCCAGGGCCGGCTTCAGTCCGGCAGCGCCGCTCACGGCGGCCATCACCCAATCGGCCGGACGGGCGCCGGCTTCGATCACCGCGCTTTCGCCCGCGCCGCATTCCGTGCTCGTTCCCGCGAGCGCAGCCTTGAGCTCGGCGAGCTTGGATGTGTCGGCGATCGCGACGTAGCGCGCGGAAAATTCCCTGGCGAGCTTTGCCAGCGCTTCGACATTGCCGTTCGCCGTCAAGGCTTCGACGCGATAGCGCTCGGGAGAGGCGCGCAGCAAATCCATCGTGCTGTCGCCGATCGAGCCGGTGGCACCGAGAACCGTGACACTGCGGACGCTCGACGCCGCAGCCTTGTTGTTACGCAATGGGACCGCGCTCATATCCTCACCAAACCATAAGACCGCTTCCGGCGCTATGCACACCATGGCGGAGAAAGCCGATAATCCATGCCATCAGGATGGCGGCGACAAAACCGTCCAGACGGTCCAGTAGCCCGCCATGGCCGGGAATTAAGTGACTGGAATCCTTGACGCCGAAGCGCCGCTTGACGGCGGATTCGAAGAGATCGCCGAGCTGCGACACCACCGACAGGACGGCGCCGACGAGCAGCAGTGGAACCGCCTTCCCGATCCCGCAAGCGGCAAAGCCGCCGGCAACCGCAAGGCTCGCCGTGAAGCCGCCGAGGGCTCCGGACCAGGTCTTCTTCGGGCTGACGCGCGGCCACAGCTTCGGTCCGCCGATGCTGCGGCCAGCGAAATAGCCGCCGATATCGGTCGCCCACACCACCAGCAGCACGAACATCAGCGCGGAGAAGCCGTTGACGAGGTCCTTCCGCACCAGGATCGAGGCCAGCAACGCCGCCGATGCGTAGGCGAAGCCGGTCCCGGCCCAGACAAACTTGCCGCGCGCGATCAGCATGATGATCGCGCCACCGACGCAGCCGACGATGATGGCGGTCTTGAGCGCGCCGGCGGCAACGCACAAGCCCATCATGGCGATGACGATCGTCCCGGCCCCGGTCAGCGCGGTCGAGCCCGCGCCGACCACCATCAGCCATTCCGCGAACAGCCCGATCGACACCAGGGTGACGAGAAGCGCCCACAGCCAGCCGCCGGCATAGGCGAGCGCAATGGCGAGCGGTGCCAGCACCAGCGCCGCGAGGACTCGCATCACGAGATTGCTCGGGGCAGGCTTCGCGCCCGCCGATGCGGCGTCGGGTTCGCTCACGAGGCGGTTTTCGCGACCAGACCGCCGAAACGGCGCTCGCGCCTGGCGAATTCGGCGATCGCGCCTTCCAGCGCCGCCTTGTCGAAATCGGGCCAGTGGATCGGCACGAAGACCAGCTCGCTGTAGGCGGCCTGCCACATCAGGAAGTTGGACAGCCGCTGCTCGCCACTGGTGCGGATGATGAGATCGGGATCGGGAATGTCGGGCGCATCGAGATGAGCCCCTATCGTCTCGGCATCGATCGTTTCAGGGGCGCGCTTGCCGTCTGCGACTTCCCGCGCGAGCTTCTGCGCGGCTTTCGCGATTTCCTGCCGCGAACCGTAGTTGAAGGCGACGACCAGCGTCAGGCGCGTGTTGTCGCGCGTCAGTTCCTCGGCCTCGTTGAGCAGCGCGCAGATGTCGCCCTCGAGTCCGTCGCGCTCGCCGATGATGCGGACCTTGACGCCGTCGCGATGCAGGCTCGCGAGATCGTTGCGGATGAAGCGGCGCAACAGACCGAAGAGATCGCCGATCTCGCTCGCCGGGCGCGACCAGTTCTCCGACGAGAAGGAGAAGATGGTGAGATAGCGGATGCCGAGCTCGTGCGAGGCACGCACCACGCGGCGCAGGGCCTCGACTCCGCGGCGATGGCCTTCGGCCCGCGGCAGGCCGCGCGCGGCCGCCCAACGCCCGTTGCCATCCATGATGATGGCGACATGCGCAGGCGCCTCGGACCGGTCGGGTCCTTCCGTTGCTGGCGCGGCGGCATTGGACATGAAGGCGGCCCTAAAGCATGATCCGGAGAAGTGCGAAGCGGTTTTCCGAAAGGATCATGCGCGAACATAACCTAAAGTGCGATGACGATTCATCGCGCTTTAGACGGTGAGGATTTCTTTTTCCTTGGCGGCCAGCAACTGGTCGATCTCGGTGATCGTGCCGTCGGTCGCCTTCTGCACCTCGTCGGCGTGACGCTTCTGGTCGTCCTCCGACATCTCGTGATTCTTCTCGAGCTTCTTGAGGACGTCGAGGCCGTCGCGGCGGACGTGACGCGCGGCGACCTTGGCTGCTTCCGCGTATTTGTGCGCGACCTTGACGAGCTCCTTGCGACGCTCCTCGTTGAGCTCGGGGATGCGCAGGCGCAGCACCTGGCCTTCGGTCGCGGGCGACAGGCCGAGATTGGAATCGACGATCGCCTTCTCGACCGGCTTGACCATCGACTTGTCCCAGACCTGCACCGAGATCAGCCGCGGCTCCGGCACGCTGACGGTGGCAAGCTGGTTGAGCGGCATGTGGCTGCCGTAAGCCTCGACCTGGACCGGGTCGAGCATCGAGGCCGACGCGCGCCCCGTACGCAGGCCGCCAAGCTCGTGCTTGAGGGACTGGACGGCGCCCTGCATGCGACGCTTCACTTCGTTGAGGTCGAAATTACCCGTGGCCATCACGTTTCTCCTTCAAAATCCCGGCGACCTCTCCGCGACCCTTCGGGCGCGACCGACGAGCCGTCAGCCGGCGACGATGGTTCCGTGGCCGCCGCCACGCAGTACAGCGCCGATCGAACCCGGCTCCGCGATCGAGAACACGATGATAGGCAGCAACGTCTCGCGGGCAAGCGCGAAGGCGGTCGCATCCATCACCTTGTAGCCGCCCTCGATCGCCTGCGAATGCGTCAGCCGGTCGAATCGCGTGGCGGTGGGATCCTTTTTCGGGTCGGCCGAGTAGACGCCGTCGACATTGGTTGCCTTCAGCACAGCCTCGGCTCCGATCTCGGCGGCCCGTAGCACCGCGGTCGTATCGGTGGTGAAGAACGGATTGCCGGTTCCGCCCCCGAGCAGCACGATCCGGCCCTCGGCGAGGTATTTGTGCGCTGCGGTGCGGGTGAACAGCTCGGAAATCTGCGGCATGACGAAGGCCGACAGCGTACGCGCCGGCGTGCCCTTGCGCTCGATCGTCGCCTCCAGCGCGAGGCAGTTCATCATGGTGGCGAGCATGCCCATGGTGTCGCCGGTGGTGCGTGACACCCCGCGCGAGGACACCTCGACGCCGCGCACGATGTTGCCGCCGCCGATCACCACCGCAACCTCGGTGCCGAGCTGGCGGGCGGCAATCAGATCGTCCGCGACCCGGTCGAGGGTCGGCTGATCGATGCCAAAACCCTGCTGTCCCGCGAGATATTCGCCGGACAGCTTGATCACGACGCGACGATAGACCGGATCAGTCATGAGCACTTTCCTCGTCCGGGCGCCGCTTCCGGCGGCACGCCGGAAGGAACGTTCCGGCGCTTACTTCTTGCCGCTGGCCGCTGCGACCTCGGCCGCGAAGTCGCTTTCCTGCTTCTCGATTCCCTCACCGAGAGCATAGCGCACGAAGCCCGTGATCTTCACCGCGCCGCCGACCTTGCCCTCGGCCTCCTTCACCGCCTGCGCCACCGACTTGCCGGTGTCGTGGATGAAGGCCTGCTCGAACAGGCAGACTTCCTTGTAGTAGGTCTTGAGGCCGGACTCGACGATCTTCTCGATCACGTTCTCGGGCTTGCCCTGCTGGCGATATTTGTCGGCGAGCACGTCCTTCTCGCGCTTGACGACCGCCGGATCGAGACCGGACGGATCGAGCGCGAGCGGGTTGGCGGCCGCGACATGCATCGCGATCTGGCGGCCGAGGGCTGCGAGCTCGTCGGCCTTGCCGGGCGATTCCAGCGCCACGATCACGCCCATCTTGCCGGCGCCTTCGACGACGGCGCCGTGGACGTAGCTCGACACGACGCCCTGCTTCACTTCCAGCGAAGCGGCGCGGCGCAGCGTCATGTTCTCGCCGATGGTGGCGATCGCGTCGTTGATTGCGGCTTCGACCGTGACGTCACCGACCTTGGCAGCCTTGATCTTCTCGACGTCGGCGCCGACGTCGAATGCGACCTGGGCGACCATCTTGACGAGGCCCTGGAACTGGCCGTTGCGCGCGACGAAGTCGGTCTCGGAGTTGACCTCGACGACGACACCCTTGGTGCCCTTGGTGAGCGCACCGATCAGGCCTTCAGCGGCGACGCGACCGGACTTCTTGGCGGCCTTCGACAGGCCCTTCTTACGCAGCCAGTCCTGCGCCGCTTCCATGTTGCCGTCGTTTTCGGTGAGCGCGGCCTTGCAGTCCATCATGCCTGCGCCGGTGGACTCGCGCAGATCCTTGACCATCGCAGCAGTGATCGTTGCCATCATTGAAAATCCTTCTTGCCTGCCGGTTTGCCGCGGCGTGGCATCAAACAGCCCCGCCGCGGTCCATCTCAGGAATTCGCGTCAACTGAAATGGTGGCCGGACTTATATCCGGCCAACCCATCGCTCTTTTTGACTATTCCGCTTCCGCGGTCAGCGCCTTGGCCTTGGCCACCCAGGCATCCGCACGGCTGGGCAGACCGACTTCTTCGCCGATCTTGTGCGCGGTGTCGTGATCGAGCTCGGCGAGCTGCCAATAGTGGAAGATGCCGAGGTCGTTGAACTTCTTCTCGATCGCGCCCGAAACGCCCGGGAGCTTCTTGAGGTCGTCGGCGGTGCCGCGCGGACCGGCAAGGCCCTGGAAGCCGCTCGAGGAAGCGGCCGGCAGATCTTCGGCGAGCGGACGGGCCGACGCACCGATGTCGATGCCCGAATCGCCCTGGGCGCGCGAGATGCCGTCGATCGCCGCACGCGCGATCAGGTCGCAATACAGCGCGATCGCGCGGCCGGCGTCGTCATTGCCCGGGACCACATAGGTGATGCCCTTGGGATCCGAATTGGTGTCGACGATCGCGGCGACCGGGATGTTGAGCCGCTGGGCTTCCTGGATCGCGATGTCTTCCTTGTTGGTGTCGATCACGAAGATCAGGTCGGGCAGACCGCCCATGTCCTTGATGCCGCCGAGCGAGCGGTCGAGCTTATCGCGCTCGCGCTGAAGCGTCAGGCGCTCCTTCTTGGTGTAGGAGGAGGCATCGCCGCCGGAGAGCACGTCATCGAGATGACGCAGGCGCTTGATCGAGGCCGAGATCGTCTTCCAGTTGGTCAGCGTGCCGCCGAGCCAGCGCGAATTGACGAAATACTGCGCGCAGCGCTTGGCAGCGTCCGCGACGCCGTCCTGCGCCTGGCGCTTGGTGCCGACGAACAGGATGCGGCCGCCCTTGGCGACAGTGTCGCTGACCGCCTGCAAGGCGGTGTGCAGCATCGGCACGGTCTGCGCGAGGTCGACGATGTGGATGTTGTTGCGAGCGCCGAAAATGAACGGTGCCATTTTCGGATTCCAGCGGTGAGACTGGTGACCAAAGTGCACGCCAGCTTCGAGGAGCTGACGCATGGTGAAGTCGGGTAGCGCCATAGTTTCAATTCTCCGGTTGGTTCCTCCGGAAACGTGTGAGCAAAACAGAGCGTTCTCGCCCCGGTTGCCACCGGACGGCCTTGTGAGCCATGTTTCCGTGTGAGATGGGGCGCTATATAGCGCCATTTCGGCCAGAAGCAAGGAAATAAGGGCCTTTCGGAGGCGGCTTTCGCCCCGGAAGGCCCTATTCCGTAAAGACCACGCTACGCCCTATTACGCGACTAGCACTTGGGCTGGTTCGGCGGGCACTTCTTCGCCGCCGGCGGTGGTGCCGCTGGGCGCGGCGGAGGTGCCGCCGGACGCGGCAGGGGTGGTGGCGCGACGGCCATCCGGGGCGGCGGCGGTGGCGCAGGCCGGGCTACCGGCGGTGGCGGCGCAGGCCGCGCCATGGGTGGAGGTGCAGGCCGGGCCATTGGTGGAGGCGCCGGCCGTGCAACTGCCACAGGCGGAGCTGCCCGGGCCGGCGGAGGCGATGCGACATGCGGCGGCGGTGCCGGGCGAGCGGCAGGCGGTGGCGGTGTCGGCCTCGCCACGGCCTGCGGCCGCGGTGGTGGACCTGACGGCGACGGCCGGGCGGCTTGCGCTGGAGGGGTCGCGGGCGAGTTCTGCGGTTTGACGGGTTCGCGCGCGGCCGAGGGCGGCGGCGTGACCGGCCTGCCCGCGGCACCCGAGGGCGTGCCGGGCGGCGTGCCCGCAGCAGGCGGCGGCGCGCCGGCCGGCTCACGGGTTGCAGACTTGGCGCCGGCGGGCGCCCCCGCGGGCGGGGTCTGAGCAACCGGCGGCTTCGGCGGTTGCCCGGGCGCAGCCGGGTTCGCGGTGGGCGCTACGGTCGCAGGAGTGCCGGCCGTTGGCGCACCAGGATGGGGCGGCAGCGTCGTGCCGGGAGCAGCCGCGGTCGGCGCCCCCGGATGCGTCGGCGGGGGCGCGCCGGGTGCAGTTGCCGTCGGGGGCAAGGGCCTGCCACCCGGCGGCGTCCCTGCCCCGGCCGGCGGCGCTGGCGGCCCACCATGGGCGCCGGGAACCGGCAGCGTGTTGGCCTGTGGCAGCCGGGCCGGCGGTGCGGCGGGGGGCGTGCCGGTCGGCGCGACATTGGCCGGCGTCCCGGGAGGTGTCCCCGGCCTCGCCGTCGGCTGGACCGTCGCGCTTGGCGGCATCGGCGCCTTGCCCTGCTGGATCAGCGCGGCGCGCTGCGTAGCGGCTTGCGGCAACATTGGCGCTACCGGGTTGGCGCGGTCGGCAATCGCCGGCCTCAGATTGCCGGGCCCGGTCCCTCCTCCCGCTGCCAGCGGCGGTGGTGCCGGCGGGCGGTTGATCACCGTGTTGATGACCGTGGTGTTGTGGATGTTCGCGTAGATGATGTTGTTCGGCGGCGGCGCGACATAGACCGGCGGCCTGACGAACACCGGGATCGGCACGAACACCGGCTGCGGCAGCACGAACAGGCCGACCACCGGCAGTGGCGGCGGCAGCACGACGAAATCCGGCGGCGGCGGCGGCAGATAATAGACCGGCGGCGGCGGCGGCGGCGCGAAGCCGAAATCAGGGTCGCTGAAGTACAGCACCGGACGGTCGACATAGACCACCTCCTCCGGCGGCGGTGGCGGCACGTCGTAGTCGATCATCGCGAAGGTCGGGGGCGGCTCGGGCGGCGCGGTGAGGATCGCCAGACGCCGGCGCGCATCGGCCGCGTGCGGCCCGCGCGGATAGCGGCGCAGATAGGACCAATAGGCCTCCGGCGTATCGTTCCGGTAGGTCCGCCGCCAGGTGATCGCCTCGCGGCGCGCTGCGACGATCGCCATCACGCGCTTCGACAGCGGGTCACCGGGATAGGCCGCGAGAAACTCTTCATAGGCCGGCAGCGTGTCGCGCTCGAGCGCGGCCGCATAGGCGTCCTGCACGCCGAGATCGCGGATCGGCTTGTTGCGGATCGCGGCAACCTGGTCGGGCGCGGCCTCCGGCGGCGGCGCATCGGGCCCGCGCTCGAAGAACGAGAAGGGCGCCGAGATCTTTGCCTCGTTCCAGGGCACCTGCGCGCCCTTGCTGGCCTCGTTGACGCGCAGACGGACGCGGTCGAACACGTCAGGCAGCGGCAGCCCGCCAGTGCGGATCATCTCGGCCAGCGACTGCGCGTAGATGCCGTATGGGCCGGGCTCCTCCGGCGCCACCGTGCCGGGCGCGGCGTTGAAGGCGATCAGCATGTTCGGATCGGGCTCGACCAGCGCCAGCCCGCTCGCGATCGGCTGGCCGCCCTCGATGAAGGGCTGCGCGCGCGCCGCATCGAGCACGACGATGTTCGCCTTGAGCTGAAGGGCCGCGAGCTGGCGCGCATAGTCGCTGATGCGCAGGGCCTCGGTCGGAATGTCGGTGTCGCGGGTGATGTTGGAATCGACCGGGATGAAATAGTTCTCGCCGGCGAGCTGCACGCCGTAGCCGGCCAGATAAACCATCGCGACGGTGCCGGGCCCCGAGGCCTGCGCCTTCTGGATGAAATCGCGAAAGCTCTTGCGCAGCGTGTCGCCGTCGAGATCGCGCGCGCCGACCACGTCGAAGCCCGCCGCTTGCAGCGTCTGCGCGATCAGGCCGGCGTCGTTCGCGGTCGTCGCCAGCGGCGACTTGGCGTAGGCGCCGTTGCCGACCACGAGCGCGATGCGCTTTTCCTGCTGCTGCGCGCGCGCGGGATCGGGCGCGCCCGCAGCGAAGGCCAGGATCGGCAAGAGAAAACAAATGAAGGCCTTGAGCGTCCCACGCATGGCTTGTGCCCGCTTTTGTTATTGAGGTGCCGCCGTGCATGAAACGCGCGGCCGGCTGAATGGCACTTGAACGAGATGCTTGGATTGAGGCGTTGGCATGACGCGCCCCTGTTCCGACGTCAGCTCCGCGTCAGCCCTGCGCGATCAGATCGACCGTTCCTGTGGTGAGCCGGTAGATGCCGCCGACGACCTTCAGCTTGCCCTGCTCCACGGCCGCGTTGAGGATCGGCGTGGCCGACTTCAGCTTCGCGACATTGTCGATCACGTTCTGCCGGATCGCCTTGTTGAGCACGTCCACGCCCTGCTGCATCGCGGCCTTTGCGGCGGGCGCGATCGCATCGACCAGCGAGGGAATGTGTCCCGGCGGCGACGTATTGTCCTTGATTGCCTTCAGCGTCGCATCGACCGCGCCGCAGGCATCATGGCCGAGCACGAGGATCAGCGGTGCGTTGAGCACGGCGACCGCATATTCCATGCTGGCAATGGTCTCGGTGCCAGCAAAATTTCCGGCGACGCGGCAGACGAAGAGATCGCCGCGGCCGCTGTCGAAGGCGTATTCCGGCGCGATACGCGAGTCGGCGCAGCTCAGCACGGCCGCGAACGGGTTCTGCCCGCCGGCCAGCGCCTCGCGCTCGTGCTTGAAATCGTGGCGCCGCGACACGCCGTCGACGTAGCGCGCGTTGCCCTCCATCAACCGCTTCAGCGCCGCATCAGGGGACAGCACGTTGTGCGGTTTTGGCGGTGCCTTGGCTTCCTTGGCGAGGGCTTCCTTGGCGAGGGCTTCCCCGGCAAAGGCCAGCCCCAGCGCGGCGGCGCCAAACAGCATCGCGGAGCGCCGCGAGGGCGCGATGTCCTGCTGATGAGATTCAGAGCATTTGTCGCACATGTCACGTTTCCCCCCGGCGCGATGGACGAACGCGTCGCTGCCATCATAGCCGCGATGGCGTTACGAAACCACAACATCTGCCGCACAGATCCCACGGACCGACGCACGACGCGCATTCGCGACGATCGGCTACAGTTGCTGCACATCCACCACGCCCGCGACCGCCTTGATCGCGCCGGCGATCTGCGGCGAGACCTTGAAGCGGCCGGGCAGCTTCATCTCGACCTCGGTCTCGAGGTCGAGCATCATCACCAGCGAGACCTCGCCGTCGCCGCTTCCGCGCGGCGCGATGCCGGGACTGCCGACTTTTGGCGCGGCGCCGTTAGACGCGGCCGCGTCGGGACCGGCGAGACGCTTGGCGATCGAGTCCAGCGGCTTGGTATCACGCACGAAGATGCGCAGGCCCTTCTGTGTCTTGGCCGCAGCATGATCGAGCGGCTCGGCATGCAGCACGCGGGCGCGAACGTCCTCGCCCTGCAATTCCGCACCGAGTTGCAGCAGCACGGCCGCGCCCGGCTCCAGCACGTCGCGATATTGCGCAAGGCCTTCGGAAAACAGCACCGCCTCGAAATGGCCCGTGGGATCGGATAGCCCCATGATGCCCATCTTGTTGCCGGTCTTGGTGCGCCGCTCCATGCGCGACACCACGGTGGCCGCGACCTTGCCCGCGGTGGCGCCGGTCTTCACCGCACGCGAGAACTCGGCCCATGACTGCACGCGCAGCCGCTTCAGCACGGTGGCGTAATCGTCGAGCGGATGGCCCGACAGGAAGAATCCGATCGCATCGTATTCGCGGCGCAATCGCTCGGCCGGCAGCCACGGCTCGATCTGCGGCAGCATGATGCTGGGTGCATCCGCCGAGCCGCCGAACATGTCGTTCTGGCCGATGGTCTCGGCCTGGTGCGCGCGCTGGCAGGAGGCAAGGATCGCGTCCGCACCGGCGAAGACGCGGGCGCGGTTCGGCTCCAGCGTGTCGAAGGCGCCGGCGGCGGCAAGACTCTCGATGATGCGCTTGTTGATCGCACGCGGATTGACCCGCGCGGCGAAGTCGGCGAGCGAGGTGAACAGTCCCCGCTTGGTGCGCTCCTCGATGATCTGCTCGATCGCCTGGATGCCGACGCCCTTGAGTGCGGCGAGCGCGTAATAGATCGTCTTCTCGCCGACCTCGAAGGTCGCGCCTGAGCGATTGATGTTCGGCGGCTCGACCTTGATTCCTAGGCGCTGCGCCTCGGAACGGAATTCGGAGAGCTTGTCGGTGTTGTTCAGATCGAGCGTCATCGACGCCGCGATGAACTCCACCGGATAATGCGCCTTCATGTAGGCGGTGTGGTAGGATACCAGCGCATAGGCGGCCGCGTGGCTCTTGTTGAAGCCGTAGTCGGCGAATTTCGCCAACAGCTCGAAGATGGTCTCGGCCTGCCCCTTCGGCACGCCGTTCTTGACCGCGCCCGCGACGAAGATGTCGCGCTGCTTGTCCATCTCGGCGCGGATCTTCTTGCCCATGGCGCGGCGCAGGAGGTCGGCGTCGCCGAGCGAATAGCCCGACATCACCTGCGCGATCTGCATCACCTGTTCCTGGTAGATGATGACGCCGAAGGTTTCCTTGAGGATCGGCTCCAGCACCGGATGCAGATATTCCGGCTCCTCGTCGCCGTGCTTGCGCGAGCAATAGGTCGGGATGTTCGCCATCGGACCGGGGCGATAGAGCGCCACCAGCGCGATGATGTCCTCGAAACGGTCGGGACGCATGTCAACCAGCGCGCGCCGCATGCCCTGGCTTTCAACCTGGAACACGCCGACCACCTCGCCCCGCGCCAGCATCTGGTAGCTTTCGGCATCGTCGATCGGCAGCGTCGCGAGATCGATGTCGATGTTGCGCGGCTTGAGCAGTTTCACTGCGACGTCGAGCACAGTCAGCGTCTTCAGGCCGAGGAAGTCGAACTTCACGAGGCCCGCCGGCTCGACCCATTTCATGTTGAACTGGGTCACCGGCATGTCTGACTTGGGGTCGCGATACATCGGCACGAGTTCGCTCAAGGGGCGATCGCCGATCACGATGCCGGCCGCGTGCGTCGAGGCGTGGCGGGTCAGGCCTTCGAGGCGCTGCGCGATGTCGAAGGCGCGCGCCACCACCGGATCTTCGTCGCGGAACGCCTGGAGCTTCGGCTCGCTCTCGATCGCGGCGGCCAGCGTCACCGGCGCGGCCGGGTTCTGCGGCACCAGCTTGGTCAGCTTGTCGACCTGGCCGTAGGGCATTTGCAGCACGCGGCCGACGTCGCGCAGCACGCCACGCGCCTGCAGCGTACCGAAGGTGATGATCTGCGCGACCTGGTCGCGGCCGTAGCGCTCCTGGACGTATTTGATCACCTCGCCGCGGCGGTCCTGGCAGAAATCGATGTCGAAGTCCGGCATCGACACGCGTTCCGGATTGAGGAAGCGTTCGAACAGCAGGCCGAACTTGATCGGATCCAGATCGGTGATGGTCAGCGCCCAGGCGACCAGTGAGCCTGCGCCCGAACCGCGGCCCGGTCCTACCGGAATGCCTTGCGACTTCGCCCATTTGATGAAGTCCGACACGATCAGGAAGTAGCCCGCGTACTTCATGCGCATGATGACGTCGAGCTCGAACGCGAGGCGCTTGTTGTAGTCCTCTTCCGTGGTGCCCTGCGACAGGCCGTGGACGTTGAGGCGGTTGGCGAGCCCCTCCTCCGCCTGGCGCTTCAGTTCGGCCGCCTCGACCGCGGCGGCATCGGAGCTTGCGGCGGCGCCGACCGTGAAGAACGGCAGGATCGGCTTGCGCGTCATCGGGCGGAACGAGCAGCGCTCGGCGATCTCCACCGTCGAGGCCAGCGCCTCCGGAATGTCGGCGAATAGCACCGCCATCTCGGCGCGGGTCTTGAAGCGGTGATCGGGCGTGAGCTGAACGCGATCGGTCTCGGCGATCAGCCGGCCGCCGGCGATGCACAGCAGCGCATCATGCGCCTCGTAATCGTCGGTCGAAGCGAAATACGGCTCGTTGGTCGCAACCAGCGGCAGGCCCTTGGCGTAGGCGATGTCGATCAAGCCGCTCTCGACGCGCCGTTCCTTGTCGATGTTGTGACGCTGCAATTCGACATAGAGACGATCGCCGAACAGGCTTGCAAGGCGCTCGCATCGTAATGCCGCAATTTCGGCCTGGCCTGCCGCCAGCGCGAGCGAGATCGGGCCGTCGGGGCCGCCGGTGAGCGCGATCAGGCCTTCGGTCTCGCCCTCGAGCCAGTCGAACTTGATGTGGGAGGCGTGGGTGTCGGGGGTCTCCAGGAACGCGCGCGAGTTCAGCCGCATCAGGCTGCGATAGCCGCGCTCCTGGGCTGCCAGCAGCACCACGCGCGATGGCAGCAGCGCGTTGCGCGCATTGGGATCCTGGTCGCCGAAATCGATCGCGAGCTCGCAGCCGACGATCGGCTGGATGCCGGAGCCCGCCATCTTGTCGGAGAACTCCAGCGCACCGAACATGTTGTCGGTGTCGGTCAGCGCCAGCGCGGGCTGGTGGTCCTTCTTCGCAAGCTCGGCGAGCTTGGCGATCTTGATCGAGCCCTTGAGCAGCGAATAGGCCGAGTGAACGTGAAGGTGGACAAATCCGGCGCTCGGCATGGTCGCGTGACGGCCTCTTGCAGATGAAATGGAGCGGTCACCGGCACCAGGGGGGATCACAAGAGGATCATGAGGACATCCTGCACCCACCATCCCCCGAACCTTCGCCGACTCGCCTCACAATGGTGGGGCGTCGCTGCTTCAGAGTCCACGCCGGAGCGGCTGATCGGCCGCGTCATCCCGCTTTTCCCCAAGGGCATGACCCGGCGGCACCTGAGGGGATCGCGCGAGTCGCACCCTAGAGCTGCGGAATCACCTGCGCCCAGATTGCGATCATCCCGACGAACAGCGAGATCGAGGCGAGTGCGGCGGCTTCTTCCACGAAAATCCTGAACATGGCTTGCTCCATTACCAGAACGTATGAAGAACATTGTTCTCATTTCGTTCTCGAGAGTCAAGCCGTCTCAGCCACCTCGAAATGGGATGGTTAACTCGCTGAATTCAAACAATAAAAAAGCCCCGGCCAATGGCCGGGGCTTCGACAACCGCTCCAAGGAGAGCGATCAGTCTCAGTCGTTTGCTTAGTACCGGCCGATCAGCGGGCCGCCGAACTTGTAGTTCAGACGGACGAGGCCCATGTCGACGTCCTGGCGGATGCGCTCCGAGCCGGCGAAGCCAGCGAAGGTCACGTCCTTGTCGGACAGGAAGATGTGGTTGTACTCGACGCCAACCGACCAGTTCGGCGCGAAGCCGTACTCGAGGCCGGCACCGACCGTGCCACCCCAGCGGCTGTCGCTGGACGAGGAGAGCAGCGCGCCCGCCGTGCTGGAGATCTCGTACTTGTTGCTGACCACAGCCGCACCGCCCTTGACGTAGATCAGGACGTTGTTCCAGGCGTAGCCAACCTGACCGGTGATCAGACCGAACGCATCGATCTTGGTGCGGTTGTTGGTGGCGAACAGCGCGCTGGCGTTGTCGCCCGAGAAGTCGGCCCAGTTGCCCTGGCCTTCAACACCGAACACCCACTGGCCGGACTGCCAGCGATAGCCGATCTGGCCACCGACCGTGCCGCCCGTCGCGTCGTGCGAACCTTCGCGGCCGACGCCGACGAAATCCCAGGTCGCGTGCGACGAACCGCCGCCGCCGTTGATGCCGATGTAGAAGCCGCTCCAGTCATAGATCGTCGCGACCATCGCGGGCGCCTTGGTGTAAGGACGCGCAGCGAGGTCAGCAGCCAGCGCCGGCGCAGTCGCGCTGAGCGCGACAAGGCTCACAGCAGCAAGCAACAGATTCTTATTCATTTGATTCCCGTTCCAGTTTCGTAGTTAGGCCCCCGGGCCGTAGCGCCGTCATAACAGCGCTCGATGGAATTGCTGTAACCTCGACGCAACAGTCAGAGCCAAAGGCCCCTCGTGAGTTAATGGATGTTTAGCAGTGCGCGCGGGAAACCCTTTGAAACAAGAGTTTTCATGAGTTCCAATGTCGACTACACGACCTCCACCGCGCGCATGTGTAACGACGACGCGCGCACATTCGCGTGACTTGGAGACTACAGATGCGTGGACAAATCGCTCACCCCATTGCCGCCACATTTTCGCTCGCAATCGCCACATTTGTATTCGGCGCAAGCTCACCTGCGCGCGCCTTCGGGACGCATCATGCCTTCTGCCTCACCGGCGATGAATGGCCGGGGCTGAGCAATTGCACATTCGACACTTATGCACAGTGTCAGGCGAGCTCGTCGGGCCGCGCGCTGAGCTGCCTCGCGAATCCGTATTTCGCAGGCCAGAGCGATGATCCCTACGCCTATCAGAATCGTCCGCGCACGCAGACGCCGGGTTATTCACCCGGCTACTACCTGCGCTGAGATGCGCCGCGCCCGCCTCACGCTCGTCGCTATCGGCCTGCTCTTCTCGGGCGTGCCGGCGCACGCGCAGACCTATGATCCCAACTATCCCGTCTGCATGCAGATCTACGGCCCCGTCGGCTATTTCGACTGCCGCTACACTTCGCTCGAACAGTGCAGATTTCTCGCCGTCGGCCGCTCCGCGAGCTGCACCGTGAATCCGTACTTCGCACAGAAGAAACCGGCAGCCCCTCGGCGGTCGAGGCGAATTGACTAGATGGGCACGTGCCAATCGGGACGCTGATATGCGGCATGCCTTGCATCGCGCCTCCGGTGTTGACGCAGACTGATCCCGGTTTAAGTACGACAGACAAATCTTGCAGGGGTGGCGACGTTCGCTGGGCTGGTTCCCGTTGACGCCACCAATGCAGGACACATGACGACCTCGCCTCAAGCGACCTCGCCCCGCGCGAATGCGGCCTCCACGCCTCCTCACCTCGCCATCGTGCTCCTCTCGCTCGCGATGGGCGGCTTTGCGATCGGAACAACCGAATTCGCATCGATGAGCCTGTTGCCGTTCTTCGCTGCCGACCTCGGGATCGACGAGCCTGCCGCAGGACATGCGATCAGTGCCTACGCGCTCGGCGTGGTGCTTGGCGCGCCGCTGATCGCCGTACTTGGCGCGCGGTTCGCACGGCGCACCCAGTTGCTGGCCCTGATGTTGGTGTTCGCGCTCGGCAACGCGCTCACCGCGCTCGCGCCGGGCTTCGGCTCGATGATCGCGGCGCGCTTTCTCTCGGGATTGCCGCATGGCGCCTATTTCGGCATCGCAGCTTTGGTCGCGGCCTCGCTCGTTCCGCAACACCGCCGCTCGCAGGCGATCGGCCAGGTGATGCTCGGGCTGACCAGCGCCACCATCATCGGCGTGCCGCTGGCCAACCTGATCGGCCAGGCGGTCGGCTGGCGCGCGAGCTTTGGCCTCGTCTCGGTACTGGCGCTGCTCACGGTGCTGCTGTGCGCCTTGTTCGCACCGCGCGACCAGGCCGGGCGATCGGATCCGCTGCGCGAGCTCGCGGCGCTTCGAAGCGGCCGCGTCTGGATCACGCTGGCGATCGGCGCCATCGGCTTCGGCGGCATGTTCGCCGTCTACACTTATCTGGCGACGACGTTGATCGAAGTCACCAAGGTCAGCCCCGCGATCATTCCGTTCTTCCTCGCCGTGTTCGGCATCGGCGCCACGCTCGGCAATCTGTTCGTGCCACGCTTCGCAGACCGCGCCTTGATGCCGACGGCGGGCGTCATCCTGCTGTTTGCTGCGGTCGCGCTGCTGGTGTTTCCACTTGCCGCCGGCAATCCCTGGCTGCTGGCGGCCGACGTCTTCGCCATCGGTGCCAGCGTCTCGCTCGGCGCCATCCTCCAGACCCGGCTGATGGACGTCGCAGGAGACGCACAGGCGCTCGCCGCTGCGCTCAACCATTCGGCGTTCAACACCGCCAATGCGCTCGGCCCGTTCCTGGGTGGCATCGCCATTCGCGAGGGGCTGGGCTGGACTTCCACCGGTCCTGTCGGTGCCGCGTTGGCGCTTCTCGGCTTCCTGATCTGGATCGTCGCCTGGCGCGACGCTGGGCCCGCGCCAGTCGAGCTCACTTCGGCAAGCGATGGAGCTTCGCTGAAGACCGCTCCCGCAAGACCGGCGCCGCCGCTGGCGCCGGATGACCGGCGCCGCTCGGATGCCGTCAGGGATCCGGTGGCTTGAGCCGCAGCTCAGCTTTGCCAGGGCGTATTGCGGATGCGCGTGCACGCGTTCGGCTTGCGGAACGTGGGATCGCGATCCTCGATGTAGTCGAAATTGACCGTGCCGAACGTCGTCTGGGGCTTCTTCAGGGCTGAGCAGGTCTGCACCTTCAAAAACTCGTTCTTGAAATCGCCGCGCGGAAACGCGGTGATCACCTGCTCGCGTTGCTCGGCCGTGTAGTCGTCGTACCCAATGCCCACGACATCCACCAGGACGCCTGCATTCGTGAGGGCGATTTCCGGCCGCATGTATTGCGGAATGCCGGGGGTGGTATGCAGCGCAATCGCTTCCCACACCAGATCGGCCTGCGGCTGGGAAATACCGTGTCCGCGGAGAAAGTCGCGCGCGGCGTCGGCACCGTCGACCTCAAATCGCTTTGTCTCCGTATGGTAGTGATCGACAAGGCCGAGGTCGTGAAACAGCGCCGCGACATAGAGCAGTTCGGCGTCGAATTTCAGCTTCTGACGCAGCCCCTTCATCGCGCCGAACACATAGACGCGCACCGAATGGTTGAACAGCATCTCGTCTTCGTAACTGCGCACCAGCTCGGTCGCCTCGCGCGCCAGCTTGCTGTCGGGGATTTTGACTTCCGAGATCACGCTCGTCATTTTCAAGCTCCTGCGTTGCATCGATGTCGGTCAGGCTGCCTTCGCGATGGCGGCCTGCGGTGTTTTTCGGAAGCTGATCGACATGCGATTGTACGCATTCATCAGGCTGATGGCGATCGTGAGATCGACCAGCTCACGCTCGCTGAAGTCCTTGCGGGCGGCTTGATAGGCTTCATCCGGCACATTGGTTTCGGCGACGCGGGTCACCGTCTCGGCCCACGCGAGGGCCGCGCGTTCGCGCGCGTCGAAGAGATTGCCAGCCTCGGCCCACGCCTGCAGCAGCGCGAGCTTTTCGATCTTGACCCCGCTCTTGAGCAGGTCGCGCGTGTGCATGTCGAGGCAATAGGCGCAGTTGTTGATCTGCGACACGCGCAGATAGACGAGGTTGACCAGCGTCGCGGGAAGCCCGCTCTGCATGACGTAGCCGTAGACGCCGCCCAATGCTTTCGCGCCAGATGGTGCGACGTGGTTGTAGTCGAGACGTTCACTCATCTGCTTTCTCCTTGATGATCGGTATCTTCCGGAGGGCAAGGCGCTCCCCCTTCTCCTCTTAGGTGCCTCTGCCATGGACCATAAAAAAGGACCAAGAACGCACAAAACTGATGTACCAAGGGGCATGACCAAACCGCTGCGGCTGGAGCTGGATCGATCTGCGAAGACGCCACTGGCAGAGCAGATTCACAGGGGCATCAGGGCCGCCATCGAGAGCGGCGTGCTCGCCCCCGGAGCGCGCCTGCCCTCCTGGCAGGATCTGGCAGCCCAGCTCGGCGTCGCGCGCGGCACCGTGCGTTCGGCCTATGAAAAGCTCTCGTCCGCCCAGCTGATCGTCGCGGCCCGCGCAACTGGTACGCATGTCGCGGACCGGCCGTCATTCCCCGTTCGTCGGGACAAGGCCCCTGCCCGCGGCTCGTTCATGGAGATGTACCAGGAGCTCACGGCGGGCCCCGCGATCTTCCAGATGGGCGTGCCGGCGCAAGAGACTTTCCCTGCCACGCTGCTGGCGCGGATGCGCGCGCACGCGGTTCGCATTGAGGTGAGCGCGCCGGCGATTTATCCGGATCCGCGCGGCGAGCTGGATCTGCGGCGCGAGATCGCGGCCTACCTTGCGCTGGCGCGCGGGATCGATTGCGCCCCGTCGCAGATCATCATCACCAGCGGTTTCAGCGGCGGCCTCGGATTGGCACTCCGTGTCCTCGGCCTCGAGCAGAAGAAGGCCTGGGTGGAGAATCCGGGCTTTCCCTTCACCCGGCACGGACTCGAGCTTGCAAGACTATCGATCGCGCCGATCCCGGTGGACGCCGACGGCATCGATGTCGATTACGGCCTGAAACATGCTCCTGACGCAGCGCTTGTTGTTGTGACGCCCGGACAGCAGGCGCCACTCGGATCCACATTGTCGCTGGCAAGGCGTTCGCGCCTGCTCGACTGGGCCACCCGAAGCAAGGCGTGGGTGATCGAGGACGATTATCTCGGCGAGCTTCAGCTCAAGGGCCGCGCCACCCCGGCACTCGCCTCGCTCGATCGCGCCGGCCGCGTCATCCACATCGGCTCTTTCAGCAAGACCGTGACCCCAGCCTTGCGGCTCGGCTTTGTCGTTGCACCGGCCGCTCTCGCGTCGCGGTTTGCCGAAGCCGCCGCTTGCCTCGCGCCGGCCCCTGGGCCCGCGGTGCAGCTCGCGACCGCCGATTTCATGCGCGAGGGCCATTATCTGCGACATCTCCGGCGCACGAAGCGGGTCTATGCCGCGCAAGGCGATGCATTGCTGAAGCAGCTTCGCGCGCGCACCGCCAACGTTGCGCTTGCCGGATTGGCAGCTATCCTGCGACTGCCGGATCGAGCGCCCGATCTCGCCATCGCCAGGGAAGCGGCATCGTTCGGACTGGCGCCCACCCCGCTGTCGCTCTGGTATGCGTCCACGGCTTCGGCCCGGCCCGGTCTGTTGCTGGGCATCGCCACATCGCCGCAAAAGAGAATCGAGGCGTCGTGCAAGCAACTCTTCGGGATCATTGACCGCCTGACCTGACAAACGCAGGTCTTTCGAGAAAGCACGGCGTCACGTTCCGGCCTCCCTATCGTCGTTGGTGTGACTTTGCGCGATATGGCTGCGATATAACGTTGCTTCACTCTGGCCCCGTTGCCGACTTCGCCTGCGCCACCTCGGAAATGCGCTTTGGACCACGAGCGAATCTGTGCGCCACCGGCTGAATGGATGACCCCGTCACCTTAGGAGAACTCAGGGAATAAGCACCGCTGGCATTAGTTCTGTCGGCAGCGGTACAAACTGATCCTGCGGCCCCCGAGCCATCGCCAGGATCGCCAATGCAATTGCGAGGACCGCCAAGAGTCTGGCCATCAATCGAATCCGCTGAAGATCTTGTTGGTACGTACGGGATGATCTTGGCTTTGCCCTCCTTTGCAAAGGCAATCGTTCGACAGCGTCTCGGATCGACCGATCACAATCAATATATGCATGCTGAAGAAACCAGCACCGTGAACATGTCGACGTCGAACTCGTTCTCCAGCGTAAGTCCGAACCGCTCCAGCCATTTATCCTGAGCCAGGTAGGCCAATTTCTCTCGCGCCTGAGGGCAATCAAATTTGAGCTTTCCAACATTCTGAAGGTGATGGACCATTTCGTGTACCAGGACCGATTGGTCGGCTGGCGAAGTACCGCCCCAATCATCAGGAAGCAGGATCGTTCGCGTCTCGTTGTCGTAAAGTGCGACAACTTCGCGCTGAGCGAGTTGCCCATCGCTTTCCATGAAGCCTTGCGAAAGAGTCCGCTCTCTTGCACGCAACCTCGCGAGCTCCATCTTCGACGCAAATTCAATGACGGGGCGCTGTTTGATGGCAGGCAGGTCGAAATTCGATGAGAGCCAAGTCACAATGTCGTCCAACACGGCTTCCGCAAGTTGAACCGTATCGGAATGCAACGAAACCGAACGCGACTTGGCCGACGCGCTGCGCTCCGAAGCATATTCGCAATGGGCTTTAGTGGATGTGGCTAGCGTCAGCGAGGCCACCGCCGCGACCAAGAGGAATTGCTTGAACATGATCCTCTCCTCAGAGGCTGTTCGAAAAGAAACTCTTCAAAAAATCAGTCGGCAGTTGAATGGCTGGAACATAGCATTCGCCTGGCCAGGTCGTTGTGAACCCATTCACACCCAAAGAACTCGCAACGCCGCCGGCCACCGAACATGCTGGCGAGCGGCGTCCCTCGTACTTCACCGGGATACCGGCCGGCCGTTCAGCAGACGACGGAACCACGTCGCTGGTGCGTGGTAGCGGACATGAGCGTCGGGGCAAACCGTTCAGAAAATTTTGCTGGTGATGTACGCCGATTCCCGAGGCGGCATGCCGCAGCAACAACGCAAAGTACAAGGCTTGAACGGCACCTAACACGTAAACAGGCGGCTGAGCTGACAGCGTTGCGAGCAGAGCGCCATCGCCCGCTCTTCTTGAGTTACTTTGCGGCCTGTTGCGGCTGGGGCGGCGGTGGCTTGGGAACCGAGGTGAGCATGCGAATCTTCCATTGCCCGTTCTCACGAACATCGAGAGCGGTCCAAACAACGGTGAAATCTATGGGAGCACCAGTCTCGCTGTTGCCGGTGACGCGAGATTCGCCGGTGACCAGAGCCATGTTTTCTGACAATGACTGAACGTCGGTCGTCTTGACCTCGAGGTGACTAACTCCAGCTTTGAAAGCGTTCTCATAGTACTTGGTATTGTCCACCACGCCATCTTCAGTCACACGCATATAGTTCTTGGTATAAAGCGAAGTAATTCCGGCGGGATCCTTGTTGCTGAAGTACTGCTCGTAGGCTGAACCAATCTTTCCAATTTCCTCCTTGAGATTTTGATCTGACGCAGTCGCGGGAATTGCCGATAGTAACAGTGAGATGCATACAGCTCCAAATCCACGCATGATTTTACTCCCTACTGTTGACGCCACTTCAAACGAGACTTGAAATAAGGCTTGCCTCCATCCCCGGTAAGCTTCTGCACTCGAGCTGCAGCCTCGTTGTTCTCTATGGACAGGAAGTCTCCCTTGGTCTGACGCAAGGATCTTTCTCCGCTGTCAGCGCTGCTCGAAACTTGGTTGTTCGTCTTCATGGTGGCAGCAGAGCGGCCGCGATTCCGCCGCTGAGATCAGGCGGCCGCACAAAAAGAAAACGAGAGGTCACCGGTATTTCGGCATCATCCCGGCCGTCTTGGCCGATCAGGATCAATCCGGCTCCGCCATTTGCCACGTTGAAGATCACCGGTTCTCCGCTCCACGTCTTGATTGGCTCCATTCCCACGATGAGGAATTCACCCATGGGCTGATCAAGATATTGAAGGCGCAATTGCGGGCCGATCTCCGCTGCCGCAAGTTCAAAGCCGAGTTGCCGAGCCCGCGCGTAAATGACAGCCAGAGGCACACTATCGGTGTTGAAGCCAAGCTCGATTGCGGATACCGCCACAAGCTCCACGCCTCTCTTGCTGGAACTGATGGTGAAGGCCGGTCGCGCGAGAACTTCCGCGGCCAGCCCGCCGATATTGCAGCCGACGGCATCCAATGCGTTGCGCAGCACAATGGAATTGACAAAGGTGCCGACCGTAATCGTCTTCCATGTCGGAACGTCGCGTACGGACGCGATGGGTTTTCGCGGCAGATCAACTGCACGAACTTTGCCGAGCTTCAGTTGATTCTGCAGGGCGTCGCGCGCCGAGCACTGTCCCCACGCCCTGGGCGTGAACTGAAACAGAGAAGCGGCACAGAGCAACGCGACCATCAAGCAATAGCTGCCCCACCTCGCGTTCAGATGGTGATGTGGTGCG
Organism: Bradyrhizobium liaoningense; assembly: GCF_018130785.1. Taxonomy (GTDB): domain Bacteria; phylum Pseudomonadota; class Alphaproteobacteria; order Rhizobiales; family Xanthobacteraceae; genus Bradyrhizobium; species Bradyrhizobium liaoningense_A. The sequence continues at coordinate 277,056 of NZ_JAFCJT010000002.1, read as the reverse complement.
GCACGACCCGCGTGGCTCGTCAGAATGCACATGTCGAAGGTCGACTTGTTGCAAAGTTCGACTGAAAAAGCCCGCCTCCGAGTCAATGGGAAGAACGGAGGCCAATGAAAAACATCGTCCGACCGCACTCAAAAGGGGGGCCGGAGGCGGGGCACTATTGGCTCAAGTATTCCAATTTCAAATGAACGGGCGGCAGTCCGTAAGCCCGATCGCCCGTCGCATCAAACCGAAAACGGAATGACGTGCAGAAGCGTAGCACCACGATTCCGTCGGTACAATCAGCAACTCCGCCCACCATCGTGCATAACGCGCTTCGCCGCGATCGCATTTCTCGCGCTGGCGCGCCCGCCGGCCGTACCCTCACCCGCATCGCCACTTCGTTTTCAAAGTGACGATCCCTTTGCCTGTCGCAGTCGGTCACGCGCAGACGCCGGTGTATTCACCGAGCTATCCTTGGGCGCGTTAAATGCGCAGCGCTTGCCTTGCTCCGCGGGCTTCCCTTGGCGTCTGTCATTGCTGCCGGCCAACGGTTTCACTGTCGACCCGCTTGATGGCCGGCGGATTCCACACGCCGGTCAATGCCTCCGACTTTGGCGCATAAAGGCGCATGGTGAGGTTGAACGAGCCTTTGGGCGCGGGCAACCAGTTGGCTTCGCGATCGCCGCCCGGATTGTCATTCTGGACGTAGAGCGTGAGCGATCCGTCGGCGTCGCGCTTGAACGGCATCCAGCTGCTCACCGCAAAGCGATTGAGTGGATTGGCAACCTGGAAGCCTTCATCGTCATAAAGGGTGATTGACCAGAATGCCCCGACCGGCGGCTCTGCCTCCTTGGTGAAGCGGACGATGTATTTATTCGCTCCGTCGAGCGGCTTGCCGGTTTCATCGCCAACGCTACCCGGGTAAATCGCGTCCTCCGGCAGATTCGCACCGAGTCCAACCTGGGCGACGATAGCCCGCTTCAAATAGTAGTTCCCGTAAACGCCCATCGTGTCCGTGTTCATGGACCAGTGATTTGCGACGCGCGCCAGCGTCGGGACTTTCCATGCCATCAGTTTTTGCGCCTGAGCCGGCGCATCTTCGATAGCTTTCCGTACCGTCGCGTCGGCTTTGGTAATATCGAAGCTCTTGCCCGGTTCGAGCCCGATCCGCACCATGCGCGCGATGATCGGCTCATCTGTGATGTGTGGCGGGTGGACCTTTGATAGCTCGGCCGCATAGGCAAAGAACTTGTCGCCTGCCATCGTGTCGACTTGCAGCTTCGGCGGCGTCTTGACGTCAACGGTGGGATCGATGGTCTGTGTCACGGCGACCGGGGGCTTACCCCATCCGGATAGCGGCGTGATCTTGTAACCTTTCTGCACCTCGTGAACCGCAGCATAGTCGGCAGGGCCATCGGTCTTGGTGCGGCCGATGATCCAGACATAAGGCGTCGGCGCGTCGATACGCGCGAAGCCCGCCGGCACGTTTCCGTTCCAGTCCGGCGGCACGACCAGGAAATTGGCCGCCTTGGTGCCTGTCGTGCGCCATCCCGGCGACGCGAACACATCAGTCCACATGTCGAGCATTGGCAGCAGGTAGTAGCGGCCGCCGGTATCAGGAACCGAAACGACCATGGGCTCGCGGGTCAGGTCGAGCCAGGCGCTCGAATACAGCGTGTCGAAATTGGGTCGCACCACCGACTTCATGTCTGCAGCCGGGTAGGCCTGGACATTGTCGAACGTGTTGGGAGGACCGCCTATTCCTGCGGTTTTGGGATCGGAATTGATGAGCTGCTTGCGCGTCAGGTCCATCGTCACGAGCGGATAGAAGTAGACATACGCCTCCGCAGCGATCGCTTGTGCCTCTTCCGCGGATATCGATTGAGCGGCGCTCGGGGTCGATGCCGACACGATGAGACTCAAACCCGACAGGATCGCAGCAAGCGACGACAGTTGCCTTTTCATGAAGGTCCTCCGGAATATCCCGCACTGGCGACCAATGGTCCTTGCGGATAAAATAGTGCCCCGCTGCGGGGCTTTTCCCACCTTCCAACCCAAGCAAGCACGATGGGTGGGACAGCCAAGAAGCGAAGCGCCGCGTTCTGGTTGATCTAGATCAAAGGACGTCCGCCGTTGGGTCACGAGCAGCATTGCCCTGACGGATAGCAACGCTCCGCTTGGCCCTCGGAGGCTGATGCTCGGCGATTGTCGCGCGAAACATCGCGACCATTGGCCACGGCTGTCCGGCAGCGACAGTCGCGCTTCATCAAGCCCGCAGCGGCAGGTCGTGATCTCGGTTCGCCCCGCCAGCGACGATGCGAGCCCATCTGCCGAGAAGGGGCAGAGCTACTTCCACTTGCGAAGCCTGAACCTGGATCAGGCCGCCGAAGACGAACCTTCATCGAGATTGAACTGGAGGTTCGCTCCTCAAACGTCGCTCGATACATGCCTCTTGGACAGTTTACACAGCTATGGAGGTAGCCCATGCCGATCGTTCAATTTACCCGCTTCAAAACCGACAAGGTCGAGGAAACGGTCCAGATCATCAGGCAGGCGAAGAAGATCTTTGAAAAACATGGTGCCGAATTTCTTCGGCTCTCCCGTTTCCACACCGGTCACTGGGCAGGAGAGTTGCTGGTTACGACGCGCTACGCCAATTGGGAAGTCTACGGCAAGGTGCAGGAGGCCGTGTCAAAGGACCCGGAGTTCGCGCAGCTGCAGGCTGATGGAATGAAGATTGCCGAACTACAGGGCCGTAACATCGCCGTCAGCATCGATCTCTAGTCGGGGCGCCGCCCCGCAAACCACAATAAGCGCGGAGGCCGCCGGACCTATGCCGGTGGCCTTCCCGATCTGATGACTGCGTTCTACGCCCTCACACCGGCGTGTAGATCACGAGCTTCAGCGCGGGATCGTCATTGGCCTGAAAACTCGTGTGCTCGAAATGCAGCACGCCCAGAGTTGGATGAGACATCGTCTTGAGGCCCGAGGCGGTGCTGCGGATCTCGTGGGCTTCCCACCATTTGACGAATTCCGGGCTGCCCTGCCGCAACCGCGTCAGCAATTCCGCGAAGGCAGGATCGCCGGCCCAGACGTCATGCGTCGTGCGAAACATCGCGACCATGCGCTTGGCGACCTCGGCCCAGCCCGCGCCGTAAGCCTTGCGCGTCTGCTTGTTGGTCATCATCAGGAGCATCGTGTTGCGATCCTCCTCGGCCAACCGGCCGAACGCAAAGACCTGCTCGGCGGCTTCGTTCCACGCGAGCACGTCCCAGCGCCGGCCGGTGATATAGGCGGGATGCGGCAGGCTCGCGATCAGCCGCAGGATCGGCGGCGGCACGATCTCGCGCGTGAACGCGCGCTTGTCGCCGTCGCGCGCCAGCGCCTTGAGATGCGCATGCTCGGTCTTGCTGAGCCGCAGCGCACGGGCGAGCGCATCGACGGTGGTGACCGAGGGGCTGACGGTGCGGCCCTGCTCGAGGCGGATGTACCAGTCGACGCCGATGCCGGCGAGTTGCGCCACCTCTTCGCGGCGCAAGCCTACGGTGCGACGCCGGCTGCCCGCGGGAAGCCCGACCGTTTTCGGCGTCAGCTTTTCGCGGCGGGACCTCAGGAAGTCGCCGAATTCGACGCGGCGTGGGTCGGCCATGGCTTGCTCCCGCGATGGAGGGCTTTGAGAATACTAGGATAATACCAGGCCTTCTTGTCCCTTCAAGGGCGGCGCATAGTCACCTGACCCGACCTTGAGGTGAACACCATGAAAGCTGCCGTACTCAATTCCCTCGGAGCCCCGCTCGCGATCGAGAATGCCCCCGAACCGGCGCTCGGCACCGGCGAGGTCATCGTCGATGTCGTCGCCACCCGCGTCCTGTCCTACATGAACGAGGTCTTTAGCGGCGAGCGCAACTATGCGCTCGACCTGCCGATCATCCCGGGCCCGGGCGGCATCGGCCGCGTGCGCGCGATCGGGCCTGATGCGACCAAGCTCGCGATCGGCGACTGGGTGTTCTGCGACCCGACGGTGCGTTCGCGCGACGATATCGTTGCGCCCGATATCGCGCTGCAAGGGCTCACGGCCGCCGGTCCCGGCGGCATGCTGCTGCAAAAGCATTTTCGCCACGGCTCGTTCGCCGAGCAGATGCGGGTGCCGACCGAGAACGTCAAACGCCTCGGCGCGATCACGTCCGACGAAGCCACGCAATGGTGCGCGCTGGGCACGCTGCTGGTGCCCTATGGCGGCTTCCTCGCCGCCAAGCTTCAGCCCGGCGAGACCGTACTGGTGAGCGGCGCCACCGGCAATTTCGGCAGCGCGGCCGTCTCCGTGGCGCTCGCGATGGGCGCGGCCTGCGTGGTCGCGCCCGGTCGCAACGACAGGATCTTGGCCGACCTCGTCCGCCGCTTCGGCGATCGGGTGAAGCCGGTGAAACTCACCGGTAACGAGAGCGATGACTGCGAAAGCATGAAGCGCGCCGCACCGGGGCCGATCGACTGCGTGTTCGACATCATGCCGCCTTCGGTCAGCACGACCGTCGTTCGCGCGGCGATCATGACGGTGCGCGCTTACGGCCGCGTCGTGCTGATGGGCGGCGTCGGCATGGCGGGCGGCGCGGGGCTCGAGCTGCCCTACCCCTGGATCATGCGCAACTGCATCAGCATCCACGGCGTCTGGATGTATCCGCCGGATGCGGCGAGCCGCCTGATCGCGCTGGTGCGCGCGGGATTGTTACGACTGGACGAATACAAGACGACGGCCTTCGACCTCGACCATGCCAATGAGGCGGTGGATCACGCCGCGGCCAATACGGGACCGTTCAAATTGACGGTAATCAGGCCGTAACGGCCCCTCCGCTGCGGCGATGCGCCGTCGCAGCCGATAGGACCGACATGTCAAATGGCTGGAAGGCGTCACCCCGATCGTAGCCGGCCAAGGCCGGCTACTGTGCATGGGGTTGTTTTCGCAGTTTTTATTATTCGAGCTCGACGACCTGGCCGTTCGACAGCGACACGCGCCGGTCCATGCGGCCGGCGAGCTCCATGTTGTGGGTCGCGATCAGCATGGACACCTTGGTCGCCTTGACCAGTTGCATCAGGGCCTGGAAGACGTGATCCGCGGTATGCGGATCGAGGTTGCCGGTCGGCTCGTCCGCGAACAGCACGCGCGGCGCGTTGGCGACCGCGCGCGCGATGGCGACGCGCTGCTGCTCGCCGCCCGACAGTTCCGCGGGCCGATGGGTGATGCGGTCGCCGAGGCCGAGGTAGCCTAGAATCTCCTTGGCGCGCTTGACGCTCTCGGACTTCTTCAGGCCGCGGATCATCTGCGGCATCATGACGTTCTCGAGCGCCGAGAACTCCGGCAGCAGCCGGTGCGACTGGTAGACGAAGCCGATATCGGTGCGGCGGAGCTGGGTACGCTCGATATCGGGTAGCTGCGAGGTCGGCGCACCATTGACGTAGACCTCGCCGGAATCCGGCGCTTCAAGCAGCCCCGCGATGTGCAGCAACGTCGATTTGCCCGAGCCCGACGGCGCGACCAGCGCGACCGATTGCCCGGCCCACAGCGCGAGCTTGGCGTTGTCGAGGATCGTCAGCGGCACCTCGCCCTGCAAGTACTGCCGCTTTATCTCGTGGAGATAAATGACCGGTACATCTTCCGCCCCCTGCTGGCTCTCCATCAGCCCCTCACTCGTACCGCAGCGCTTCGACGGGATCGAGGCGCGCGGCGCGCCACGAGGGGTACAGCGTCGCAAGGAACGACAGCGTCAGCGCCATGATGACGACCGCCGTGGTCTCGCCGACGTCGATTTCGGCGGGCAGTTTCGACAGGAAGTAGAGCTCCGGCGAGAACAGCTCGGTGCTGGTCAGCCAGGACAGGAATTGCCTGATGGACTCGATGTTGAGGCAGATCACGAGGCCGACGAAGAAGCCGACCAGCGTCCCGACCACGCCAATCGATGCGCCCGTGATCAGGAAGATGCGCATGATCGAGCCTTGCGAGGCGCCCATCGTGCGCAGGATCGCGATGTCGCTGCCCTTGTCCTTCACCAGCATGATCAGGCCGGAGACGATGTTGAGCGCGGCGACCAGCACGATCATGGTCAGGATCAGGAACATCACGTTGCGCTCGACCTGGAGCGCGTTGAAGAAGGTCGAGTTGCGCTGCCGCCAGTCGACCAGGAACACCGGACGGCCCGCGGCGTCCGTCACCGCCTTGCGGAAGGCGTCGATCTTGTCGGGGTTGGTCGTGAACACCTCGATCGAGGTGACGTCGTTGCTGCGGTTGAAATAGGCCTGTGCTTCGGCGAGCGGCATGAACACGAACCCGAGATCGTATTCGGACATGCCGATCTCGAACACCGCGACGATCTTGTAGGGCTTGATGCGCGGCGTCGTGCCCATCGGCGTGACCGCGCCCTTCGGCGCCACCAGCGTCACGCTGTCGCCGGCATGCAACGACAGCTGGTCGGCGAGGCGCCGGCCGATCGCGACCCCCTGCCCGTCGTCAAAGCCCTCGAGCGAGCCCTGCTTGATGTTCTTCGCGATCGAGGTGAGGTTGTTGAGGTCGTCGGAGCGGATGCCGCGCACCAGGACGCCCGAGGCGTTCCACGGCGAGGACGCCAGCGCCTGGCCGTCGACCACGGGCGCTGCGAGCCGGATGCCCTGAACCTGGCTGAGACGGTCGGCGACGTCCTTCCAGTCGGTCAGCGGCGATTCCAGCGGCTGCACCAGGATGTGGCCGTTGAGGCCGAGGATCTTGTCGAGCAGTTCCTTGCGGAAGCCGTTCATCACCGCCATCACGATGATCAGCGTCGCCACGCCCAGCATGATGCCGAGGAAGGAGAACCCGGCGATGACCGAGATGAATCCCTCCTTGCGGCGCGCTCGCAGATAGCGCGCCGACAGCATCCATTCGAATGGCGCAAAAGGCGCGGTTTGCTTGGTCTCGGTCATGGTCTCATCCATCGCTCGATAATCCCATGATTCGGGGTCAAATGTGGCCGGATTACCGGCCCACTATCGCGCGATGAACACTATTCAACCGACCAGGCGGGCGACCGCGTCCGCAGGCGACATCGTCTCGCGGGAGCCGTCACTGCGCTTCTTGATCTCGACCTTGCCGTCGGCGAGCCCCTTCGGACCGATCATGATCTGCCAGGGGATTCCGATCAGGTCGGCGGCGGCGAATTTGGCGCCGGCGCGCTGGTCGGTGTCGTCATAGAGCACGTCGACGCCCTTGGCGGAGAGCTCGGCATAGAGCTTCTCGCAGGCCGCATCGACCGCGGCATCGCCCTGCTTGAGGTTGAGAATTGAGACGCGGAACGGGGCCACCGCCTCCGGCCATTTGATGCCGGCATCGTCATGGCAGGCCTCGATGATGGCGCCGAGCAGGCGCGAGACGCCGACCCCGTAGGAGCCGCCATGGATCGGCACGTCGACGCCGTCGGGGCCCGCAACCAGCGCCTTCATCGCTTCGGAATATTTCGTGCCGAAATAGAAGATCTGGCCGACCTCGATGCCGCGGGTGTTCACCCGCTTGTCCGCAGGCACTTCCTGCTCGAAGCGCGCGGCGTCGTGCACGTCTTCCGTCGCCGCATAGACCGAGGTCCATTGCTTGATGATCGGCGTCAGGTCGCTCTCATAGTCGACGTCCTCGCCCGGCACCGGCAGGTCCAGCACGTCGCGATTGATGAAAACGCCGGATTCGCCGGTCTCGGCGAGCACGATGAACTCGTGGCTGAGATCGCCGCCGATCGGGCCGGTCTCGGCGCGCATGGGGATCGCCTTCAGGCCCATCCGCGCGAAGGTCCGCAGATAGGCGACGAACATCTTGTTGTAGGCAACGCGCGCTGCGGCCTCATTGAGGTCGAAGGAATAGGCGTCCTTCATCAGGAACTCGCGGCCGCGCATCACACCGAAGCGCGGGCGCTGCTCGTCGCGGAATTTCCATTGGATATGATAGAGGTTGAGCGGCAGGTTCTTGTAGGACTTCACGTAGGCGCGGAAGATCTCGGTGATCATTTCCTCGTTGGTCGGCCCGTACAGCAGCTCGCGCTTGTGCCGGTCGGCGATGCGAAGCATCTCCGGGCCGTACGCGTCGTAGCGGCCGCTCTCGCGCCAGAGGTCGGCAAGCTGGAGCGTCGGCATCAGGAGTTCCAGCGCGCCGGAGCGGTCCTGCTCCTCGCGCACGATCTGCTCGATCTTCTTCAGCACGCGGAAGCCGAGCGGCAGCCAGGCATAGATGCCGGCGGCCTCCTGTCGGATCATGCCGGCGCGCAGCATCAGCCGATGCGAGACGATCTCCGCCTCTTTCGGATTTTCCTTCAGGATGGGCAGAAAGAATCGCGACAACCGCATGGCAATACTCTGAGAATCAGTGATCGCCTGCAGTGAAAGCGGATTGGGAGCGAAAACACAAGACCGGGAATGAGGAAAAGCCGCTAAGGCGGCGAAATTCCTGTCATTTTTCCGTTGCCTTCAGGTTCAGCATGAACTGCACCGGCGCGCCTTAAGGCGGCCCCACATCGAGCTCGTCCTCCAGCGTGACCTTCTCGAAATCGGTCACCAGCGCGTCGATCCGCACATGCCAGCGGCCGGCGAAGGGAAGCTCGACCTTGCGCACGTGCCAGTAGCCGTCCGGCCCGAGCGAGGCGCCCCGCTCCATCGGCTCGATGCCGCGCTCCGGCAGGCTCAGGGTCAGCGTCACCTCCTTCGCGATCAGCGGCGTGGCCTCGCCGGTCATGAGCTGGAGCACGAAATCGTCGACGCCGGGTTTCCCAGGAGACACCAGCACCTGGAACATCGCCTTGTCGCTGTGGATGTGGATCGCCAGCGGCGTCTCGGGAATGATCGTCCGCGGCGGTGGGGTGAAGCGCCAGCCGGCGACGACGGCAAGGATGGCGAGTGCGATCGCGCCTTCCAGCAGGATCGAGCGCTTGAGCGCGGGCGTCCCATTCTCGTCCCGGGCCAGGGCCGGTGTCAGCCTGAACCGATTGAGCGCGGCGAGCGCCAGCAATCCCGTGACCAATGCAAGCTTGATCGAGAGGATGAATCCGTAGCGGGTCTCGACCAGCGCGACCGGCTTTTCGAGCTGAACGATCGCGAGCGCGAGGCCGGTCAAGGCCAGCACGCCGACCGCCAGCGCGGCGATGCGGGAGAAGCGGTTCACGACGGGAAGCGTCGCAGTCGTCGGCTTGGACACCAGCGCCACGAGCGGCGCGAGAGCACCGATCCAGATGGTGACGCCGAGGCCATGGAGAAAGATCGCCGGCCGGGTCAACGCCTCCGGCGGGGCCGTTGCGGCGTGCCCGGTCATGGCAAGCGACAGACCGACGCCGACCAGCGCGCTGATCGCAAGAGCGCGCGCATACCATGCGCTGCGCAGCGCCATCAACGCGAGCAGCATCGCGGCAATCGCAACCAGCAACGCGGGCCCGGCGCTGGTCGCGAACGCGACCTTCCACGGGCCGGCCGTCGCGAGAGCCGCCGGCGGCAGCCCGAGGAGATCGAGGCCCAACGCGCCAACGGACGCTGTGGCGCTCGGAATGCCGATGGCGAGCGCTACGCGTGGAACGGTCATGCCCGTCGTCGACCACGCAACCCAGCGCGCGAAGAACACACCGCCGACACCGACAAACAGCCCGAGATAAAGTCCGACACGCGCAAGCCAGATCAGCCCGTTCAACCCGCGATCCGCATTGGCGGGAGGTTGCGTCCCCGTCGGCATGCCGATCGAGAAGATCACCGATCCCGCGACGGGATGGCCGTCCTGCGAGATCACGCGATAGCTCACGACCGCAGTGCCCTGCGGCAGGTCTGGCGGCATCGCGACCGAGATCGTTTCGCCCGATGCGCTGACGTGCGCGTCGTCTCGCGCCCTGCCTGCGCCGTCGATCAGCCGGATTGCGCCCGGCGTCACCGCCTCGTTGAAGCGCAGCTCCACTGCCTGCGGCGCGCTCGCGAGCATGCTGCCGCTCGCCGGCTCGACCGCGACGAGCGCCGCATGCGCCGAGGCGCCGGTCGCGAAGCCGACAACGAGAAGCAGCGTCGCAAGCGCGGCGAGCAGGCGCATCAGGGCTTTGGCAGCAGCTTCACGCCAGGCGCCGGCGACTTGCCCTCATGCGAATGCCCTGCCCCATCAGCCGGAATTTCGATCCACCGGCTTACGCCGGTCTCGCATTCCTGGACGACGGGGAAATACAAGGTCGTGTTCGGCTTAAGGCTGCTCGTCAAGAAGCTTCTGATGACGAACTCGTCGTAATTGTGATCCGGCAGCTTGCCGCCGGACCAGGCCACCTCCTTGACGCCGGAGGCAAGCTTGTTGCCGTGATAGTCGTATTCATTGGCGTACTTGCCTTCGACGACATCGACGCTCCAGCCCGCCTTGGGCATCGGCTTCACCGCGATCACACCTTCCGGAATCTGCACCCTGATCTTCACCGTGGGCGAACCCGCGCAGCCGTGCGGCACGGCGAAGACGGCCTTGTAGTAGGAACCAACCGTCGCCTGCTTGGTCTCGAGCGTGATATGTGCCCATGCCGGTGACGCGGCCAGCGCGGCGATCAGGAACAGGCAGGACTTCTTCGACATGTTTTTCCCCTTCGACAACGTCATTTAATCAGGATCGGCGATTCCACGCTGACATGATCGGCCTCGGAGATCGAAATTCCGAGACCCAGCATCCAGCGTCCGGGCGTCAATTGCGCGACCTTCACGTGCCAGCTGTCCTCGCCGTCGCGCGAGGCCTCGACCGGTGCGAGCTTCCTGCCAGACTGCGTGTCTACGAGGGTCACCGACACAGCCTTCGCCGTGAGCGGCGTCTCGTCCGTCGTTTCAAGCTGGATGGCGATCTCGACCGGGCCGGCGCGGCCCGGCGAGACCGTGACATTGGCCATCGCCTTCTCGGTGTGCAGATGCGTGAAGAAGCTGTCGTCGTCCGTCGCCGCCGCAAGCGGTGTCGCGGCAACCGACAGCAACGCAGCCATCGCGAGCGCAAGGCCTGTGAGGGATCGACGCGAGATCATCGGAGACTTGATCTGCTTCATCACATCTTCATTCCCGAATGATCCGGCATTTTCTTCATCATGTGCCCGCCGTCGCCGGGCGCCTGCGCACCGACGCCCTGGACGTCGAGGGAGACGGCGACCTTGCCGGCCTTCTCGAACTCCAGCGTCACCGGCACCTTGTCACCCTGCTTGAACGGCCCCTTCAGCTCCTGGAGCATCAGATGATTGCCGCCGGGCGCGAGCTTTACGGTCTTGCCGGCATCGATCACGAGCCCCTTGTCGAGCGGACGCATCTTCATCACACCGTTGTCCATCGCCATCTCATGGACCTCGGTCTTCCCCGCGATATCGGCGGAAACGCTGACCAGCTTGTCGGCCGTCGTTCCCTTGTTCTCGATAGTGAGATAGCCGCCGGCGACCTTGGCGCCGCCCGGCGTCGCCCGGCTCCAGGCCTGCGAGATGACGAGATCGCCAGCCTTGACGTCGTCGGCCGCCGCCGGTGCCGCGCAGAGCGCAAGAGCGAACGCCGCGAGCATCACATCTTTCAACATTGTCTTCATATCAGTCTTCCCGTTTGCAGATTGAATTTCATTGCGTGCCGAGCTGTTGGCCCGACCATTTCTCGAGATCGGCCATCTCGGCCGAGCCCTCGATCGTCGTGACGGTGCCGTCGCGAGAGATCAGCATGGTCCGGGGAATGTCGCCCTGCCAGGCGGGATCGATCTCGAACCTCAAACGCTCGACAAAACCATCATTGAAGATGAAGTTCTCGGTCGACGACAGCCCCGCCTTGTCAAGCATCGACTGCGTTGCCGCGGGCAGGTTCGGCACGAGATCGGCGCTGATCGTGACCACGTCGATCCCGGGATGGTCCTTCGCAAACTGCCCGAGCAGCGGCAGCTCGACCTTGCAGGGCCCGCAGGTCACGCCCCAGAAATGCACGAGCGTGGGGCGGCCGGCGTGGCCCTTCAGCAGGCTTTGCCAGGTACCGCGCTCGAATGGCTTGAGAGCCGGCGCCGCGCCGAGCCCGGCCGCTGACGCGATCAGGATACCCAGACCTAGAATGCCTGCAAATCGACGTCTCATGGCTGGTCCTCGATTGCGGTGAGCCGATAGCCATCCGCTTTCGTCATCCATGACAAATAGACCTGTCGGCCATTGGAAACGAGCAAGGGATGATCGGATGAGTCGGTCGTACTCGATATCGTCTTCGGCGGCGACCAGCTCTCGCCGTCGTCGCGGGAAATCATCATCTGGACCGAGGTCTTCTCGCCGTCGAACTCCTTCCAGACCATCACCGTTCCCGCCGCGCCCTCAAGCACGTAAGGACGCGTCGGATTGCGGCCTGGCGCGCCCAGCGGCATGGGCGGGGAGAAGGTGCGGCCTTCGTCGCGCGAGTGGGCGTAGAACAGTCCCTTGTGCGCCTTGCCGTTCGTGTACCAGGCGACGTGATAGGTCCCGTTCGGCGCAACGGTGAGGCTCGGTCCATGGTGCGGGCAGGCATTGATCTGCCAGTCGTCGCTGCTGACGCGATGGATTTCGCCGGGCGTCGCGACGTCGGTGAAGGTCATGACCGCATGATCGCGCACACCGCCGTCAAAAATGTTCCTGAAGATCACGGCCGGCCGTCCGGGCGCCGCGAATGTCAGCCCCAACCGGCAGCATTCGCAAGTGCCTTCGCGCGCCAGCTTTGCTTCTGCGTAGGTGGTGCCGCCGTCGCTGGACGAGGTGAAGAACAGCCCCGCTCCCTCGTACTTCTGTCCCGCCTCCATCGCAAAAACGCGATTGCGCTTGTCCAGCCACGCTGCAAACACCGTTCCATCCTCATCGAGCGCCAGCGCCTCGAAACGCTGGCTCTCGTTGCTGGCGGTGATCGGCTTCAGCTCTGCAAAGCTCTTTCCGCCATCGGCCGAGCGCGTGTAGAGCACCTGACCGTTGAAGGCCTCATCCCTGAAGATCGAGAATGCGAGCGCGATGCCGCCCTTGCGGTCGACCACGATCTTGGGCCGGGCGTCCGGCCCCCAATCAAGGTTCAGCCGCTTGGTCGTGACCTGGGTGGGCGCCGAGAAGCTGCGCCCCGCATCCGGCGAGCTCGCAACCGAGACCTGCCCGCCCGCCATCCAGGCCAGCCACAGCGTTCCGTCCGGTCCGAATGCGGGCGTCACCTTGGTAGCGCAGCGCAGCGTCGGCTCCTCGCACGCCGCTTCCGAGGCATGCTGATGATGGCTCATTTGCGCATGCGCTGCGTCTTGGTAAAGCGAGAGGACGAGCGTCGTGAGCAGGCTCATTCGCAGCATGGCTTTCCCCCTCCTGCAGTGTTGCTCGATCATTTGAACGCCAGCCTCATTCCGGCGAAGAACGCGCGCGGCGAGCCGGCGTAGATCGAATTGGTCGTATTCGCCAAAGCGATCGCTCCGTCCTGGATGCCCGTGCCTTGCACCGTATTCGCAATATTGTTCGCCGAAGCCACATAGGTCCGGTCAAACACGTTCCTGACTTCAAAATAGACGTTCAGTGACTTGAAGTGGTCGGACTGGAGGTCCGTCTTGTAGTGTACGTCGAGATTGACCAGTTCGTAACCGGGCGCCTTCAAGAGATTGGCGTTGTCCATCCAGAAGGAATCCTTCCACTGCACTTCGACGAACGCGCCGAGGCCGGCAAGGGACCCCGAAAACTCGTCATAGCCAAGTCGCGCGGTTAACTCGTTCGGCGAGATCCCGGGAATCTTGTTGCCCGCGCGATTGAAGCTGAAGACCGTTCCACCGACGCCGGGGCTTCTGAGGTTTTCCGTGTATTCGGTGTAGAATTGATCGAGATAGGTATACGCCGCCGTGAATCGCCAGCCTGGAAGGAACTTCCAGTCAGCGGCAAGCTCGACACCGCGATGCTCGGATCGTGGCGCGTTGAACATGAAGCTGACGCCGGCCACCTGTGTCGCCTGGCTCACCAGTTCGTTACGGAAAAACTCGTAGAAGCCGGTCGCACTGAGTTTGAGCGCGGTGTTTGGAGTCCAATCGAAGCCAAGATCGTAGCCGAGATTCTTTTGCGTCTGGAGCTGGGTGTTATTGCCGGCTGTGCCGTTCGAAACGATGAACAGGTTGGTGACCTGCGGTGTTCCGTAGCCCGTCGCGACGCGGCCGCGAAACTGCCACTCGGGGTTCAATTTGTAGACCAGCGCCAGTTCGGGAGCCGTATTCTGGAATTGCCGGTCAGTCGCGGTGAGATTCGTCGTCGTTATGCCTGCGGCTCCCGTGTAAGTGTATGCCGTATTTAGTCCCTTCAGAATGGTGGTTTCCCATCCGATCCCGGCAACAGCGGTCAGTTGCGGCGTCAGCTTGAGTTCCTCGCGCGCACGCACGCCGTAATTCGAGGTGTCGCTGAACGTATTGCTCTGGAGCCTACCCAGCGTCGCGTTACCACCCGGCATCACGAATCTCGTGTCGCTCGATGCCGTCAGAGTGTTGTAAAAGCCACCGAAATAGGTGGTCGAATCCATCCCGAAGATTTCACCGCGCTTGGTTATGTCGCTCATGTAACTGTACGACGGAAAGTCGCCGATGGCGCTGGTGCCACCCGTGGGCTGACTGATGTTGCGGTCGTCGAAAACAAACTGATTTCGCCATGTCGTCGTATTGTCGAAATCGTGCTCCCAACGCCCGCCGACAATGGTCCGGCGGTCGTTGCGACCAAGCCCCGCTTGCAGCGCCGTTTCCCTGTCGGTCCCCGCGACTGTGTTGAAGCCGTTATTGTTGAGCAGAACCGTCGCGCATCCCGGTGCGGCGGTAGCCCCGGTCGCGCAACCCTGCTGGAAAGGGTTTTGATAGAACTGGTTCAGCGAGGAGCGGATCGGAAGGCGGGTATCAAGATTGTTGTTGATGAACTTGACGGTAAAGCGATCATCAGGCGTGGCCTGCAGCGTGCCGAGAAAATTGACCGTTTGGGTATTGTACCAGCTATTGCCGATGAAGCCGTCGCCGCGGGCGTCGCTCGCAAACAGCGAGCCCTCGAAATTGCCGACCTTCTTGCCGTAGGTAAAGTAATTGTTGAGGTAGCCAAAACTCCCGCCATCGACGCCATATTCGGCGCCATCGATCGAGCCGCCCGGGCGGGTGCGGAAATTGAGCGCGCCGCCGGTGGCATAGTTGCCGTAGAGCGCCGACGACGGGCCGCGGATCACATCGATCGCACTGTAGGCCCGCGGATCGATCAGGTCACTGCGGGACAGCCCGTCCGGTTGCGTGACCGGGAAGCCGTCGTCGAAGATCACGAGATTGCGGATGCCGAAGCCGTTGCGGGCGTTGGAGCCGCGGATCGAGATGCCGATATCGCGGGGTCCGTTGCCCTGCTTCACCGATATGCCGGGGCTCTCGCGCAGCACGTCGGCCACGGTAACCGCCGGCCGGTTGTCGAACTGACTGCGATAGATGGTCGTCTCGGTCTGGCCGGTTGGCGCCTGATTGAGACCGGCTCGCGCCGCGCTGGCCGTCACGGCCCGGTTTAGGGTCGATGCGCTGACGCCCACACTCGGCGTAACGGGCCTCGCGGCGCGGCCCGCGGCAGCGGATCGCGGCTTCGAGGGCCGGGTGACCGGTTTGGCACGAGCGGCCTGCGGCGCCTCGACGGTCACCGGGGGAAGCACCGTATTGCTGCTCTGGGCAAAGGCTCCGCTCGACGACGCAAGCAGCGCGGCCTGAACCGCGACGACGCTCACGCCATGGCGGGCATGACAACGTAACATTGGGCATTCCTGACGCCGGGCTTTCTCTCCGGCCATTCGACAGCATCAATCGCCTGCGGACGGACCGCGGCAATTACGAGGGTCGTCAGGAAAAGTGTGGCGGTGCGCGTGCCTGCGCGCTGGTACCCTTATGGATCGCGACGGCGGATACATCCGCCGCATGCCACACCACGCGCTCGGCGTGGCGGAAGGGACTAGCGAGCGCAACGTGCGGCGGCGAATCGAGCGATGCGCCCGCCTGCGCCAGGCAACACAGCGCACACGCAGCGCCATGTGCGGTCGGCGTACCGGTCTGGTCGTTCAGACCGCCCTGCTCGCTCGCGCTGTGGCAGATAACGCCGGCAGACAACGGATCGGCCACTGCCTGGCCGGCCGCCAGACAGGCGGCAATAGGCGCCAGCACCTGCATCGCCAAAGCGAGCAGGACCAGGGGTAGGAATTTTTGCAGCCGTGCGCGCATCCGCCGAACCATTCGTTCGCCCACGAACTAAACACCTCGCCGTCGGCCGAGTCGAGGTCAGTTCCGCAGGCTTCTTGGCCCAGCGCAAATTTCTCGAAAAACTGTGGTCGGGCCGCCCCACCGAGGGAGAGTCCGGCATTTGAGGCAGTCCGGCAACCTTACCCCATCCACAGATTTCTTATATTTGTCATATGCTTACACGGAAAACAGCCCGATCATTTCGTCAACTGCTCTAATTTTGAACAATCGTTGCCGAAAATGATGACAAGTGAGAAAAGTTGATCTAGCATCCCTCTTGCTCAGGCCTGACCGCGAGGTCGAAGTCTGGTGGTCCAAGTCTCGGGAGGAGCCCCTGGCGCGCAAAACGCAGCGTCGCCCCGTCAATCAAGAGCAAATCTTAGAATCGGGGATAATAGGGTCGACACAATTTTCGAGCGGGGCTAGGGCCCCGCTCTTTTTTTGCCCGCATGGCTTCGATGCCGATGAGCGCTCCCTCTAATCCAATCGAAAACAGCTTCGAACTCGCCGCGTTGCGCTGCGCGGATCTCACGCCGCGCGTTTACCAACGGCTTTTCGAACGTCATCCCGAAACGCAGACCATGTTCCGCTCGCAGGGTAGCGAGCTCGTGATGGGATCGATGCTTGCGCTGACGATCGAGGCGGTCCTCGACTTTGCCGGGGAGCGTCGTGGGCATTTCAGGCTGATCGCCTGCGAGGTCGCCTCGCACGACGGCTACGGCACGCCGCGCGAGCTGTTCATCGCCTTCTTCGCCGTCATCAGGGATACGCTGCGCGATCTGCTCGGCGACGAATGGTCGCCGGAAATCGCGCGGGCCTGGGACCAGCTGCTCGTCGAGATCTACGCCTTCGCCGCCATTCAGGCCTGACGCTTTGCGCTGCACCAACACGGGCTGCGGCGATCTCGCGGTCGATTGCAGATTGAGTGGCAACAACTCTTGTGAGAGACTTTCGGACATCGGTCGCGCAATCAATGACGCGCCGACGATAGAATTTCATGGGAGCGAGCGATGTCCGGGACGAAAGATTTCTCGACGACGAGGCGCGATCTTCTTCAGGCGGCAGCGACCGCCGGCGCCGCAACTGCCCTTCTCGGCAGCATGGGCATTAACCCCGCATTGGCAGCCGAAGTCGGACGATCCGAAAAGCCGCTGAAGGCGGCCTTCTCCAATGCGGGCCTCCAGGCCACTTGGTGCGCCCAGGGCAAGCAGGCGGCGGAATTCTGGGGCAAGCTGTTCAATGTCGAGGTCACCTGGTTCGACGGCCAGCTCGACGCGGTGAAGCAGCGCGCCGCGATCGACAACATGGCCTCGCAAAAGTGGGACTTCGTCGCGATCCAGGCTTTCGGCATCGGCACCCTCACCCAGCCCGTGCAGAAGATGATCGACGCCGGCACGCCCGTGATCGACATGGACACGCTGATCGCGCCGCTCGACCAGATCAACGTCCACTCCTTCCTTGCCCCCGACAACGAGTTCATGGGCGCCTCGGTGACGCAGGCGCTGTGCAACGCCATGGGCGGCAAAGGCAAGATCATCATGACGCAAGGCGCGCTCGGCCATACCGGGGCGCAGGGCCGGGCGAAAGGCTTCAACACCGTCGTCAAGCAGTTCCCGAACATCGAGGTGCTCGACACCCAGCCTGCCGACTGGGACGTCTCCAAGACCGCGCGCCTCTGGGAAACCTATCTGACCAAATATCCGCAGATCGACGCGGCGTTCTTCCACAATGACGACATGGCGCTCGCTGCCGCCAACATCATGAAGGCGCGCAATCGCACCAACATCCTGATCGGCGGCGTCGACGCGATGCCACCGGCGATCCAGGCGGTGAGCGAAGGCCGCATGTTCGCGACCGTGCGCAATCCCTCCTGCCGCATCCATGGCGGCGCGATCATCGCGGGCGTTTCCGCCGTGGTCGGCGGCGAGAAGAGCGGACAGGGGATTCCCAAGAACGTCGTCACCGACGGCCCGGTCGTGACTAAGGCCAATGCCGCCGGGATGCAGTGGATGCAGGATCACTTCCTGATCTGAGCCTTCATGCGAGAGGATCGTTCGCCCATCCTGGAACTGCTGGGCATCACGAAGAGCTTCGGCGGCGTCGAAGCGCTTCGTGGCGTCGATTTCGCGCTCTCACCCGGCGAGATCCACGGTCTCGTCGGCGAGAACGGCGCCGGAAAAAGCACGCTGATGAAGATCATCGCCGGCGTGCACAGCGAATTCTCCGGCCGCTTCCTGATCGACGGGAAGGAGACGCATTTCCGCTCCGCCCGCGATGCGCACGCGGCCGGAATCGCCATGGTGCATCAGGAGCTCTCCGTCGCGCCCGATCTCACGGTCGCCGAGAACGTGTTCCTGGGCAACCAGCCGACCAACCGGTTCGGCCTCGTGCAATGGCGGCGCATGGCGCGCGAGGCCGGCGAGCAGCTCGCCCGCTTCGGCATCGACGTCGATCCGATGTCCAGGCTCGGCGACCTCCCGATCGGGCTGCAGCAGCTGATCGAGATCGCCCGCGTGCTGTTCTCCGGCGCCCGCATCGTCATTCTGGACGAGCCGACCTCCGCTCTCTCCCCGCCCGAGGTCGAGCGGCTGTTCGCGACGCTGCGGCGGCTGCGCGAGGAAGGCACTGCAATCGTCTTCATCTCGCATTTCATCGAGGACATCCTGCTTGTGTCCGACACGGTGACCGTGTTCCGCAACGGGCGGAAGGTCGCCGAGACTGCCTCGGCTGCGACCAGCAAGGGCGCGCTGATCGAGGCCATGATCGGCCGCGGCGGCGAAGCGCTCGAGCACAGCTACACCGATGACCTCATGCTGCCACGGCCGAGCGACAGCTCCGTGGTACTGAAGGTCGACCAATTGTCACTGGCCCGCAGCCTGAAGGACATCTCCTTCGAGGCGCGCGCCGGCGAGGTGCTCGGCATCTACGGTTTCATGGGCTGCGGCCAGCAGGAACTGTCGCGCATCCTGTTCGGCAAGCTGAAGCCGGACGGCGGCACGCTCGCCGTCGACGGCACGCCAAAGACTTTCGCCAGCACGGCGGCAGCACGGCGCGCCGGCGTGGCGCTGGTGCCGGAGAGCCGGCGCGACATGCTGTTTCACCAGGAGCCAGTCTACAAGAACATCTCGATCAGCATTCTCGACCGCATCTCGTCGCTGCTGCTCAAGCCGGCGCAGGAGCGCGATATCGCGAGGCGCCAGGTCGAGCAGCTCCAGATCCGGCCGCCGGTGGTCGGCCTCGATCTCGGCATGCTCTCCGGCGGCAATCAGCAGAAGGTCGCGCTGGCAAAATGGCTGACCTATCCGCCGAAGCTGCTGGTGCTGTGCGAGCCGACCCGGGGCATGGATGTCGGCGCCAAGAACGACGTCATCAACATCGTCCGCGATCTCCGCGCCAAGGGGCTCGCGGTCATCGTGCTGTCGACCGAGCCGGAAACGGTGCTGTCGCTGGCCGACCGCATCCTCGTGCTCAAGCGCGGCGCATTGGTGCGGGAATTCAAGAACGAGCCGGTCAGCAAGGACCGCCTGCTGGAAGCGGCGTGACGGAGAAGCACCATGGCGAGCAGTGAGACGGCTTTGGCGGCGGGGCAGCGGCCGCGGGGCCTTGCGCCCTTCCTGCGCTCGCAGATGCGCAACATCGCGCCGTTCCTCACCCTGATCTTCCTGTCCGCCTTCTTCGCCTTCGCCAGCCCCTCCTTCGCGACGCTGGACAATCTCGGCAACATCCTGACCCAGGTGTCGGTCACCGGCATCATCGCCGTCGGCCTCACCTTCGTGATCCTCTGTGCGGAAATCGACCTCTCGATCGCCGGCATCGCCAACGTCACGGGCATCGCGGTCGCCTACTTCACGCTGCAGGAATCCTACGTCAACATCGCCAACATCCCCCTGCCCGGCGCTGCCGCGATCCTGCTTGCCATCGCGCTCTGTGCCCTGCTCGGCCTCGTCAACGCGCTGGGACTGACGGTGATCGGCATCCCCTCCTTCATCATGACGCTGGCGATGATGCAGATCGCCGCCGGTATCTCGGCGCTGCTGGTACGCGGCCAGATCGCCTACAAGGTGCCCAGCCTGATCACGACACTGGGCTCCGGCTCGATCGGCGGCATCCCCTGGATCGTGATCGTTGCCGCCATCATGCTGCTCGGCGGCCATCTGGTGCTGACCTACACGCGCTTCGGCCGCTACGTCTACATGGTCGGCGGCAACCGCGAGGCCGCCGAATATTCCGGCCTCAACGTCAAGCTCATCCTCGGTGCGGTCATGGTGATCTCGGCGGTCTGCTCGGGCATCGGCGGCATGCTGGGAGTAGCCCATTTCGGCAGCGCGCAGCAGAACGAGTTCGACACCTACCTGCTCGACTCCATTGCCGCCGTCGTCGTCGGCGGCACCAGCCTGTTCGGTGGCCGCGGCGGCATCGGCAACACCATCGTCGGCCTGTTCGTGCTCGGCGTGCTCAACAATGGCCTCGACCACGTCAACATCGACAGCTTCCTGAAGATCCTGATCCGCGGCCTGATCCTGCTGGCGGCGCTGATCATCAATGTCTATGCGCAGCGGCTGAGGGAAAAAGCGGCTGAGTAGGCAGCCCTCAAAACAAAAAACGCGAAAACAACCCCATGCACAGTACAAATCATTGAAGAATTTAGCGCGTAGCGGTTTGAGCACGCGCTTCACTGGCGTTTGACACGTCGGGCAAAACAGGAGCACGATGTCATCATTGCCCACTTCGCTTGAGAGCGCGGTGAAATCGCGCCAGGGGTTGGAACCGCATGAGGCTTAGTGGCTTCGTTGACCTTTCCCTGATAGCAATAGAGCGATCACCGACAACGCGTTCAGTGGGTATCGGTGGCTGAGAGAGATCCGAAACCGCCTGGCCACCCGCCGAGCCAATGCCCGCGGTGCGATGGAACACCACGCTTCTATCTGACGCTTCCAGACATTCCCAGAGGAACCGTGGTGCTCGTTTATCGCTGTCGCAAATGCAGCGAATTGATCTGGGACGACTAACATGACGGGCATGACAAGATATTATTTCGACGTGCGCGACGGCGATACCCTGGCCATTGACGAAGAGGGTATGGAATTGCGTGATCTCGCAGCTGTGCAGGCCGAAGCTGCAGAGTCGTTTGCCGATGTGGTTCGCGATACTGCACGGGACGCGGTGAACGGCGGCGCCGCAATTCGGATGGCCATCGAGGTGCGCGACGACAAAGGCAGCCTTCTACAAGTCGGATATACGTTTAAGAATAACCGGCTGGATTGAGGCTGTTGTTCTGCTCACGCCATGGTCCCTCATGACCGCCGGTCCAGCGCCGGCCAATGCGTGTTACCACCTGAGCAGCTCGAGCCTGATCAACTCACATTGGAGGGGAAATCCTCACGCCGGCTCTTCCGAGGGCAGCCGTCAAACGGTCAAGGTCGAACGGCTTCGTCAGCAATTGAACTCCTTTGGCGACGGAAAAGCGTTTTCGGACATCGTCGTCCGCGTAGCCGGTTGCCAGCACGACCGGAAGGTTGGGATACAGGGCGCGTAATTCCGTGACCAGTTCATCTCCGGGCCTGTCCGGCAACCCCAGGTCAACGATAGCACCCACGAGATCGTCGATCCCTGAGCGCGCCTTTTTCGCGGCCTCCCCGAAACTCGCAGCCGCATCCACCGAGAACCCGGCTTCTGCAAGCATGTCCGTGACGAGCAAGTTCAGGAGAAATTCATCTTCGACCAGAAGGACACGGCCAGGTCCTGGACGCCCGCCGTCGAGCAATCCGCGAACCCGGTTGCCAAGTGCGGCGAAGGAGAATGGCTTGCTGAGCAGCTCGATTTCCGGATCGAGCCGTCCTTCGCGGATCAAAACGTCGCCGGCGTAGGCCGTCGTGATCAGGATCTTCAATTCAGGATGCAGGGCCCGTGCACGACCCGCGAGCATCTTGCCGTTAATGCGGCCGGGAAGGCCGAGGTCGGTGAACAGCAGATCGAATGTCGTCGCTCCTTGCAGCAACCGGAGCGCCGCGTCTGCGTCAGCGGCCTCAACTACGGTGTAGCCGAGCTCGCGCAGGTTACCCACGGTGATGGCGCGGACATCCTCGTCGTCTTCAACTGCGAGGACGGTTTCGCCGCTGCGCGCCCGCGGGATGGTCTTGAGCTCTACACTCGGCTCGACCTGCGGCTTCTGATCCGAACCTGTCGCCGCTTTGGGCAGGTAGATATCAACCGTGGTCCCGACGTTGACCTCGCTGCGAAGCCTGAGATAACCCCCGCTCTGTTTGGCAAAGCCGTAGACTTGGCTCAACCCGAGACCTGTCCCTCGCGCAGCGCCCTTTGTCGTAAAGAACGGCTCCAATACCCGGTTGAGGACATCGGCCGTCATACCTTCTCCCGTATCGGCGACCGAGATCCTGACGTGGGGCCCCGCCTTGCCGCCGCCGTCCTCGGCGTCGTCACGTGCGAAATCGATGTTCTCAGTCGTGATCACGAGTTCGCCGCCGTCCGGCATTGCATCACGCGCATTGACCGCCAGATTGAGGATCGCCGCCTCGAGTTCCGTCGGATCGACCTCCACGGCCCACAGCTCGCTCGGAATTTCCGCGCGCACCGCGATCCTCTCGTCGAATGTTCGCTGTAGCAAATCCGACATGCTGGCGAGCAAGTCGGACAGATCGACTTGACGAAACTCGAGGGGTTTACGCCTCGCGAAAGCGAGCAGTTTGCTGGTCAGAAGCACCGCCTGCTGGGCACCGCGCGTAGCGTTGTCGAGCAACGACGCGAGTTCGCTGCCTTCCCATTCGATTCGGCGCTTTGCGCTCTCCAGACTGCCCAGAACCACCGCCAGCAGATTGTTGAAGTCGTGCGCGATGCCCGCGGTCAGACGCCCGATCGCCTCCATCTTGGCGGCGTGTCGCGTGCGGTCCTCCATGGCGCGGCGCTCGGATACGTCGCGCACGCTGGCGAGACGCGCCCGTTGGCCGTCCCAGCTGGTTTCCACGGTCCGGATCTCCGCATCCACCAATCCGCCTCCGGGCTGGTGGATTGCAATCTCGCTCATCTCGTCGACCACGATCGGCACCCCGATCGGAGATCCGATCAACGCGCGAGACGGCTGTCCGAACAGGCGTTCCGCTGCCGGATTGGCGAACAACACGAGTCCTGCTTCATCAACGACGATAATTCCGTCGGCGTTCTTTTCGATCAGGAACTGAAAATCCGGCTGCTCGACCATTGAGCCGATCTCGTTGTCCGTCATGGAAATTCCAGCTGCCGTCCGTGCGGATCTCATTCTCTGAACACGTTCGGTGCTTCCTTGAAGGGGTCGCCTAGATGCATACCGGAACCGTCAATGGAAAATCGCCGGATCTCCTTGGCGTGCTCGCTGCCGCGCATCTTCAGCACCATCAAGCCGCGGTGCATGATTTCCTGCTCCTGAATATAGCGCAGCAGGATTATGGAATCCGTCATCGTGGAGATGTGCTGCTCGCTCGCACTCTCGCCTCCGAGCAGCGACTTGCTCGTCGCCGTACAAAGGCCCGCGATCTCTCGCTTCTTGATAAAGGAGGTCAAGCTGATCAGGAACTCGCGGAAGCCGGTCTCCGGAGCGATCCGCTCCAGCGCCGAGAGGCTATCCACCGCAATCCGGTTGGGCTGGAATTCATCGACCATTCCCTGGATGGTCAGCAAATGATCAGGCAGCCCCTGCGCCTCAGGGTAAAGACTGACCACCTTAAGCCTGCCTTCGGCCTCCATGCGAGCGAAATCAGCTCCCCAGCCGCTGGCGTTGCGGAAGAGCTGGCCGCGACTCTCCTCGTAGCCAAACATCAGGACCTTCTCACCAGCCTCAACGCCGCCAGATACGAAATTGGTCACAAGGAGCGTCTTGCCCGTACCCGTTGCTCCGCTGACAAGCGTGACGCTGTCGCGGAAGAAGCCTCCCCCGCACATCTCGTCGATATCGGCATTGCCGCTCGTCACGCGTACAGTGCTCGAGTGCTGCTCCAAGCGAAGCGACGACAGCGGGATCGCCACCATGCCGCGGCCGCCGAGCAGTGTAAACGGCGCCTCACCCTCGACATGATGGCTGCCGCGCATCTTCAGAACCTCGATCGTACGACGGCGCTTTTCGCGATAGAGAACGTTTCGCAGAATCACGACGTTGTCCGCAACAAACTCCTCCAGCCGATGGCGCGTGATCTCACCGTACTCGCTGTTCCGCTCCGCCGTCATCAACACGGTAAGCCCCGACTTCTTGAGCGCAGTGCTGATGTGAAACAATTCACGACGCAGGATCTTGGGATCACCGATGAAGTGATCGAACAGCTGCGTCAGCGAATCCAGCACGACCCGCTGGGCATTGACGCTTCTGGCGGCATGTTGAATTCGCGACAGCAGTCCCGCAAGGTCGAAGTCTCCGATGACAAGCTCATCATTCGGCGGCGGACTCGCATCGACAAATGCAAGGCGGCCATTCTTTCTCCATTTTGCCAGATTCCAGCCGAAGCCACTCATATTGGTCTCGATGTCGGCAGGCGGCTCTTCGAACGTTACCAGCACGCCATTCTCGTCGAAGTGCGTAATGCCGTGAGCGAGAAATTGGGTGGCGAACACGGTTTTTCCGCTGCCGGGCGTCCCGCCGACCACCGTGGATCGCGCCCGCGGCAAGCCGCCCATGACAAGTTCATCAAAGGCTTCGACGCCGGTCTTGACTCGCTCCAGGACGCCAGAGATCTCTACTTCCTCAGCAGTCATACCTCGTCCTTTTCGTCGATCCCGAGAAATTCAAGAACCCGCGCCGTGTCGCTGAGATCACCGACGATGCGCCGGGTGCGCGCCGCATCTTCGTAGGAGAGCGTGGGTGTGGCGATAATTCTGGCGCTTTCGGCGAGCTCTGGGCTCTCCAGAACGTCGACGATCTCGACGTCCCATCCGCGGGAACCGAGCGAGACGCGCAAGCGTTCAAGATTTTGCTGAGCCCGGCGCGAACTGGCCGAATTTCCGGCGACATAGAGTCGGAGCAAGCGAACGGCCACGGAGACATTGCCTCATCTTTTGACCGCCCGCCCTATGGCGATGCGCCTTCGCGACGCTGCAGCATTCGAACTACGGATGCTCCCAGCGAATCCAACGAGCCATAGCAGGGAACAACAAGCAATGCCTTGGCGCAAGAGAGCTAGAACTACTAGACGACTGGTAGGTCCCTCATCGCGGCGGCGCCGCTTATCGGTGTCCTCGCCGCGTGCTGCGCAGGCTCTCAACAGTAATGCCACGCTTCCTCGCCCACAGAATTGCGGCGCTGCGCCGATGGACGCCGATCTTCCGATAAAGCGAGGAGATGTGGTTGCGCACGGTGTTTTGCGACAAATTCAGCTGAGCGCTCATCTCGATATCGCTCCTGCCCTGGCAGATCAGTCCGAGAGTCTCCTTCTCGCGCACAGTGAGAACATCAAGATCCTGAGCCTTCGTATCGGACGCCGCGAAGCTCAGCGTCTTGATCCGATCGATGATGCTGCGAGCAAAAGACGTCGTGTCCGCCAGCACCGCTTCAATCGCGGCCTCGCGTTCGGCAGGTTCGCGTTCCTGCACGACGCAAACTGGAGTTGGCACACCTTTGATATTCACCGTTTCGGCGGACATGAAGCAGTCAATCGCACGCGCGTCTTCGTTGCGAAGCGGCAAGTCGAGCTGCTTCACCTCGCCGTCGAGACTCCGCCGGGCGGTGCTGTCCATTCCCACCACCTGGCCGTCGACATCAACGAATATGATCCCACCTCGCGCGGCAGAAATGGCCTGCTCCAACGGTCCGCTTTCACGCGCGTCATCGCTCACCACCTGGTCCATCGCTGGCCCCCTGTGTTGCTTGAACTGTCGGTTCTGATCGGGTCGCCTTGTCAACGTGGAAGGGGACGATCTGGTTCCTTGCGACCAAGTCCTTGGTAGTTATCGACTACCTTCGGGAACCGCCCCTTTCTCCCACCGCCCGGCAGGATGGCCCGGATCAAATGAACATGTGCTGCACCCCGGCGCCTGGTCAGGGTTAGATGCGGTCTCGAGCCGCTTCGGCGGCCCGCTCATCGCCAAGCACTGATACGCGACACTGACCAAGCGCGATTGATCAAGCCCCGGCGTCGTCCGGTTTTTTTCTTTCTCTCGATTTGATTGCTCCCGCTCGTCGGAGTCACGAGTTCGCGCGGTCGACAATCCGAATCTTAAAAACGAGTAGGGTAGCAGCTTCAATTGGCGGGCTCGCTGCGTGCCGAATGGTACGCAGCGCGGACAGCAGGTGTGTCAGCGCGGCGTCGCCGTCGGCGACGGGCGCCGGTCTCGATGCGCTGACGCACGAAGATGCCTTGTTTAGCGATAGTTGGGCGATATGGCGCCTGTCCTGTTCCTCGGCAGGAGGCGCATCACGACCGCAACTTCCAATTGAGGCAATCTTGGCGACGCGGCCGAGACTGGCCGCACCTGCGCCACAGGTGCGCCCCATTGTCATCCCCTCGCCTCCTTAATCTGCGTGCCAAGTCGGGGACATGAATGGGGGGACCGCGGCCGCGCGGCTGGCGACATTGAAGATTTGGCAAGCAAGCTGTATTGCCGGCGCGCTGACAGCGGCTTCGCTTGCCGCGATTGGTCAGATCGCGGTACCGCGCGCAAGCATCGCAACGCCGAATGCAAGAGTGGCTGATGCATTCAGCGGCATCCCGCTGAATGTGACGAAGGTCCTGACAAATGCCGGCGCCGCGTTTCCGGCCCCGACCATCGAGAAGAAATTCGATACAGGATTATCGGCTAATGCGATCGTTGCGGCGGGATTCAGTGCCGCGGCGCCGGACTCGGTGCCGCCGTCCGATGTAACCACTTCGCAAGGGCCAATGTTGCAGGTCGCCAGCCTTGAGGCGGAGTTGCCCGAGAACTCGGCAACGCTTCAGCAGGACCGTCCGCCCGTTGCTTCGCCCAATCCAGGCGAAGGCAAACCGTCGTATCTCAAATACTACGTCTACTCGGAAATTCCGCCGCCGGAGAAACCCGCGAAGATCGCCTTGTCGGCGTTGAGCCGCGTTCCGCTCGGAACGCCCGTCCAGGAGATCGAACGTGCAGCCGAAGCGTTCGGTGTCGATGTCAATTTCATGAAAGCGGTCGCCAAAATCGAATCCGATTTCAATCCCAAGCAACGCACCGGCTCCTATATCGGCCTGTTCCAGCTGAGCAAGTTTGAGTTCAACAAATACGGATCGGGCGACATCCTCAATCCTCGCGACAACGCTATGGGTGCCGCCTACAAGTTTCTCAGCGAGGCTGCGCTATTCGAAATATTGACGCAGAAGAAGCCGACCTTTTCCGACCTTTACCTGATCCACCAGCAGGGCTGGGAAGGAGCCGCCCAACACATCAGCCGTCCGCAGCGAATTGCCTGGAAGTCGATGTGCGCAACCAAGGAGGGCTCGGCGAAGGGCGAGCGATGGTGCAAGCGCGCTATCTGGGGCAACACGCTGCCTGCGGTCAAACGCGAATGGAAGTCGGTCGATAGTCTCACCTCGGGTGCGTTCGTGGCGATGTGGCGGGACCGCGTCGACACGCTCTATGCCCGCTATCCTGTGCTAACTGCGGCGGCCGAACGCTCGAGATAGAACAGCTCGCGACTGCCCAGACATTGGCGCGAGGCTTCTTTCCCGCGCTTTGTGTTTAGGACCACGGCGGCTCTTCGCTCTTCCCGACCGCCTCGTGGTGGGTCGTGACACCCGCCGAACGCAAGCCGGTCAGCAATACGGTTCTCACAGAGGCCGGATCGAATCCAATCTCCTTGGCGTTTGGTGGATGTGCTTCGCTGCCCTTCAATCGGAGCGCCAGGTGCAGTTGCTCGCAAAGGTGCTGAACGACGAGATTGACCTGATCGTCAGTCATGATCTGCCTTTCCTGCTACATTTTGCTATTCAATCAGGTAGCACAGATGAAAATAGGGCGATATGCGATTGGGCCGCCCCAAGGATCAAGCCCACACGATTGTCCATGGGCGGGCTCCAAAATCGTTCGCCTATCGGGGCAGACCGGAAGTGACTAGCGGGGCACTAGAACGACGCTTTTGACCCACAACGGTCGCCCTCGATCCTAGGGATGCCCTCCGGTCAAGGCCAACGCCCTCCGACCGGCAATCTCATCAGCTCGCCAACACCTCACTGCGTGGCCGTCGGGACGCGTTTCAAGCGACGGACCGGGCTCGCGGCGACACATCTCCTCCGCGTAACGACAGCGCGGGCTGAATGCACATCCCTCCGGCGGATTGAGCGGGTTGGGCAGATCGCCCCCTGTCGTAGCCAACGGTGCATGGTGCAGCGGATCGGGAATGGCGGCGATCAGGGCTTGCGTGTACGGGTGCGCCGGCCGCTCGAAAATCTCGCGCCAGCCGCCGTTCTCGACGATGCGGCCGAGATACATGACGGCAACCCTGTCGCTCATATGTTCGACGACGCCGAGGTCGTGGCTGATCATGATGTAGGAGAGGCCGAGTGTTTCCTTCAATTCCAGCAGCAGATTGATGATCTGGGCGCGGATCGAGACGTCCAGCGCCGACACGGGCTCGTCGCAGATGACGATTTTTGGATTGAGGATCAGTGCGCGCGCAATGCCGATGCGCTGGCGCTGGCCGCCGGAGAATTCGTGCGGGTAGCGGTCGGCCTGTTCAGGCCGCAGGCCGACATGCCGCAGCATGGTCGCAACGCGGTCCTCGATCTCGCTTTTGGCGGTCACGCCATGCACCCGCAATGGATCTTCGAGCGTACGACGCACGGTCTGGCGCGGATTGAGCGAGGCGTAGGGATCCTGAAAGACGATCTGCACGGTGCGGGCCAACGCCTTGCGATTGCCGGATTGCCTGTTCGTCACCACCTGCCCGTCCAGCACGATGCGGCCGCGCGTCGGCGTCAGAAGACCCAGGATCGACAATGCGACCGTCGACTTGCCCGAGCCGGACTCGCCGACGAGGCCGAGGCATTCGCCGCGCTTCAGGGTGAGATCGACACCGTCGACCGCACGGAGCACCCGCCGGCCGCGGCCGAGCAGGCCGCCGCCCATCGGGAAATGAACCGCGAGGTCCTCGACGCTGAGGATGAGATCGTCGTCCGGCCTGCTCTGCGGTTCATGCATGGTGATGACACCTGACCAGACCGCCTGCCCCCAGCAAATCCGTCTGCGGCGCCGTGGTCCGGCAAATATCCGTCGCCTGCGCGCAGCGCGGATTGAACCGGCAGCCATCGGGGAAACTCGTGATGGCCGGGACGACGCCCGCGATCTCCTTGAGCCTGGTCCGCCCAAGCGCAGCGCGACTGCCCAGCCGCGGCAGCGAGGCAACCAGGCCCTGCGTATAGGGGTGCGAGGGCGCCCGGAAGATATCGGCCGAGCCGCGCTCCTCGACGATGCGGCCGGCATACATGACGGCGACGCGGCGGCAGACATTGGCAACCAGCCCGAGATCGTGGCTGATCATCAAAATCGCCGTTCCCCTCTCGGCGCACAGATTCCGCATCAGCTCGATGATTTCGGCCTGCACGGTCACGTCGAGCGCGGTCGTCGGCTCGTCGGCGATCAGGAGATCCGGACCGCAGGCGAGCGCGATGGCGATCATCACGCGTTGGCGCATGCCGCCGGAAAGCTGGTGCGGATAATCCCTCACGCGCCGCTCGGGCGCGGGGACGCGGACACTGGCCAGCGCCTCAACCGCCAACTGGTTGGCTTCCCGCCAACTCTTGCCCTTGTGCAGCACGAACATCTCGGCGATCTGCCGGCCCACGGGCGAGACGGGGTTCAGCGCCGTCATCGGCTCCTGGAAAATCATGGCGATGCGATTGCCGCGCAGGTCCCGCTGCTTGGCGGCGGAAAGGTGCTGGATCTCCCGCCCGTCAAATCGGATGAGGCCACCGCCGATCGACAAGGGCTGTCGCAACAGGCCGATCAAAGCGAGCGCCGTGATGCTCTTGCCGCAGCCGGATTCGCCGACAAGGCCGAACGTCTCGCCGCGATCGATGCGGAATGAAATGCCCTCGGCCGCCGCGACGCGCCGCGATCCGTCGTCGAGATCGATGCGCAGATCCTCGACCTCGATCAGCGGCGCGCCGGTCATGCCCGCCGGCTCCGCGATTGGGGATCGAGAATGTCGCGCAGGCCATCGCCAAGCAGATTGAGGCCGAGCACTGTCAGGAAGATCGCAAGGCCCGGAAACACCGAGAGCCACGGCGCCGTCGTGATCTGGTCGCGGGCATCCGACAGCATGCTGCCCCAACTCGGAAACGGCGGACGGACGCCGAGGCCGAGGAACGACAAGGCGGCTTCGGACAGGACCGCGCTGCCCATGCCGAGCGTACCGATGACGACGATAGGTCCGAGCATGTTCGGCAGCAGCTGCGTGACCATGATGCGCAGATCGCCGTAGCCGAGCACCGTCGCCGCCTGCACATAGCCCTGGCTCCTGAGCGACAGCGCCGAGGCCCGTGCGATCCGGCACGTAAAGGACCAGTTGGTCAGACCGAGTGCGATCAAAAGGCTCGTCAGGCCGGGCCCAAGCACCGCCATGATGGCGAGCGCAAAGATCAGCGAGGGGATCGCGAGCATCAGATTGGTCAGCCCGTTGACGAAATCGTCCCACCAGCCGCCCCAATAGCCCGCGCTCAAGCCGAGCGCGACGCCGATGACGCTGTTGATCAGCTGCGAGACGATGCCGACGGTCAGCGAGACGCGGGCGCCGTAGACGACGCGGGAATAGATATCGCGGCCCTGGTCGTCGGTGCCGAACCACCAGGTCCAGCTCGGAGGCTCCTCCGCGTTCATGAGGTTGGCGTCGAGGACGGGATCGGTGTGCGCCAGCCAGGGGGCGAGCAGGCCGACCAGGATCGCAAGCGCGAACAGCGCGCCGCCGATGATGAGATTGGCGCGGAGCTTCATGCGTATCTGATCCTGGGATCGATCACGCCGTAGAGCACGTCGATCAGCAGATTGATCGCGAGAAAGGCCAGCACCACCACGAGAATGGAGCCCTGGACCGCCGGAATGTCGCGCTGCAGGACGCTGTCGACCAGCAGCGATCCGATGCCCGGCCACGAGAACAATTTTTCGACGACGACCGCCTGCCCCATCAGCCCGCCGAACTGCAGGCCGACGGTGGTGAGAATGATGACGAGCGCATTGCGCATCACATGCCACTTCACGACCCTGGTCTCGCTCATGCCCTTGGAGCGTGCGGTGCGAACGAAATCAGCCGTCATGATTTCCAGGACCGCGGCACGCGTCGTCCGGGCAAATAACGCCATCGGCGAGACGCCGAGCGTCACGGCCGGCAGGAGCAGATATTTCAGTCCTCCATCGCCATAACCGAAACTCGGCAGCCAGCCGAGCTTCAATGCAAACAGATACATCAGCACCAGTCCGAGCCAGAATTTGGCGATGGAAAGGCCCGACACCGCCACGACCATGGCAAGCGTATCGACGATGCCGCCGGGTCGCAGCGCTGCGATGAAGCCCAGGGGAACACCGATCACGATGGCGAATGCCATGGCCGCGAAAATGAGCTGCAGCGTTGGCCAAGCCCGTTTGGCGATCATGGTGGTGACAGGCTCGCGGGTCCGGAACGAGGTCCCGAAATCGCCGGTCGTGAGCTTGGCGATGTAGGCACCGAAGCGCACATAGACGGGATCGTCGAGGCCGAGCTGCTTCTTCATGCGCAGCTCGACCTGGGGATCGCTGTCATCGCTCATGGAGGATACGATGCTGCCGGGAACGACGCTGAACAGCACGAAGACCAGCAGCACGACGGCGAGCACGGTCGGAATGGTCTGCAGGAGGCGACGGAACAGGAACGAGAGCATCGGCACTTTTCCTCTCTCCCTCCACCACTCGTTGCGATGGAGGGAGCGCGAGAGCGCGTGTCACTTCGCGGGCGAGGCCTCGTCGACCCAGAGGTCTTCGACGTTCTGATGGGTCAGCTCCGTCGCGTTCAGCTGAACGCCCTTGAGCCACGGCTGCACGGCCATGACCGCCTTGTTGTAGTTGAAGAACCAGACGGGCGCTTCTTCGTAGAGCAACGCATTGGCCTTCTGCAGCAGCTCGGTGCGCTTGGCGGCATCGTCGGCCTGCCCTGCCGCGTCGATCAGCTTGTCGAAGTCCGGGTTCTTGTAGTTCATGTAATTGCAGGCCGGCTGCGGCGTCGACGAGTGGAAGCATTTGAGGGCGGCCTGGGGGTCCGGCCCCGTCGCCTGGGAATAGATGAAGGCCTGGTAGTCGCCGCTGCGAACCACCTCCGCCAGCACGGCAGTCTCGACCTGCTTGACCTTCGCCTTGATGCCGACCTTGTCCAGCATCGGGATGACGGCCGAGACGATCGGCAAGCCCCAGCTTTCATTCTGGCTGGTGGTCCATTCAAACTCGAAGCCCTGGGGATAGCCGGCGTCAGCGAGCAGCTGCTTGGCCTTGGCGGGATCGTAGGCGTAGGGCTTCATCGCCTTGTCGTAGGCGGGCGAGGTCAGCGGCAGCCAGCTGGTGGCGCGATAGGCCTTGCCCTTGACCAGCTTGTTGATGATGAGGTCGGTATCGATCGCGTAGTTGATCGCCTGCCGGACGCGCTTGTCGGCAAACGGCTTGAACGAGGGATTCATGCCCATATAGCGCGTGAAGACCTCGGCGACCTCGACGATGGTGCCCTTGAGGCCGGCGTCGGACTGATAGGCGACATACTGCGCAGGCCCCAGCACCGAGGTGTCGATTTCCTTGTTGCGGAAGGCGACATCGCGCGCCGCGGCCTCGCCCATGATCGACACGATGACCTTGTCGGCGTAGGGCTTGCCGGGCTTGTAGAACCGGTCCCACCGCTCCAGCACGATGCGCGATCCCGGCACGTGCTCGACGAACTTGAACGGCCCGAGACCGATCGGCTTCTGGATGAAGCTCTCCTTGGCGGCCTCGTCGGCGGGATAGATCGAGGTCAGCGCGGTGAAGAAATAGAAGCCCGGATCGACCTTCTCGGTCAGCTTCATCTCGAGGGTGAAGTCGTCGATCTTCTTGAGGCCGGAGATCTCCTTGGCCTGGCCCTTCTCGACCGCGGCCGCGCCCTCGATCACGCGGACAAAGCGCGCGCCGGGATAGGCCTTGGTACCGTCCATGATGCGGTTGTAGGACCAGATCACGTCGTCGGCGGTCATCTTGCGGCCGTTATGGAAATAAGCGTCGTCGCGCAGCTTGAAGGTGTGAACGAGGCCTCCGCCGGAGACGACGTCCTCCTTGGCAAGCTCCAGGACCGGCTTGCCCTCCGCGGAATTCCAGATGTAGAGCGAGCGATGCAGGGCCTTGGCGTAGATCTCGTCCTGGGCGCGCTGGGTCGTGTGAATGTCCAAACTTGTGAAACTTGAACCATAAGGCGCCGTCATGCGGATGGTTCCGCCCTTGCGCGGGGTCTGAGCCTCCGCCGCGGCGGCGAGCGCCAGCCCCAAACCAGCAACGATCGCCACTACCCTGAACATCATGGTCCCTCCGACAATGCAGGCGCGTTCCGACAAGAGATTTGATCATTCGTCGCCTGTCGAAAGCAAGCTTCGTTTTTGATGGTGGCGATGCCGGTTCCGGAAGGCGGCCCTTCGACGAGGACCTCGGGGGGACAGGTCGCATCCCCAGCGACACAGGCCGCCGATTGACGCGGTGCGTCATCGAGCGACCAGGAACAGTGAACATTCTTCGTGATCAACGCGACCAAGCTCTGGATCGTTATCTGAGCCGCAAGGATCGCGTAAAGAATGAACCGCCGAACGCTAGGTGTTTTGATCGCCGGCGGACTGGTCGCCGCCACGGCCGTGCTGGCGATCCCCGTCACGCCGGACCCTGCCCGCGACCGGGACGATCCCTCACCCCGTCACGGCGAGCGCTTTCGCGGCGTCCTCAGCTTGTCAATTCCGGCGGCCAATCCCGCAGTTTTCGCGCAGCGCCCGTGACGTCAGAGATCGTCCGAAACGCCGCCGCCTCCACCATCATCGCGCGCGCAAGCCGCACCGCGCGGGCCTCGCTGATGGCGCGTTTGCGCGGATCTTCGATCAGCTCGAAATCGATGTTGTGGGCGAGGCCGAAGATGCGGCGGATGGTTTTTGCAGCCGCGAAGCCGATCGTGTCGGTGAAGAGACGCTGCGTGTAGGCCTGCCGCTCGGTCTCGAGGCGCGCGGCGCCCTTGTCGCCGGCGAAGAGTGAGGCGGGATAGGCATCACCCGCCGCGCCGGCGCGCCAGAGGTCGACGAATTTTCGGGCGAACTCGCTCCAGACCTTTTCAACCGCCTCCAGCACCCAGCCCTCGAACGCCTGCCGCTCGCCCGGCGTGCGCTCGTGGCCGGCCGAGGCGAAATAGGCCATCAGCAGATTGGCCAGCACAGCGCCGACATCGAACCCCATCGGGCCGTAGAACGCGAATTCCGGGTCGATCACACGCGTCTGGCTGTCGGTGACCATGATCGAGCCGGTGTGGAGATCGCCATGCAGCAGCGCCTCGGGGCCAGCCATGAACTTCAGCTTCAGCCGGGAGATGGCGACGTGCAGCTCCATGTCGTCGCGCAAGGACGCGGCCAGGCCGTCGAGATACGGCGCGGTCCAGCGGTTCTGCTCGGCGATGCGGTAGGGATCGGTGAAGATCAGATCCTCGGTGATCTTGCACAGCGCATGGTTGCCGGCAAAGGCCGCGATGGCTTCCTTCTTCTCGGCGGCCGAGAGCGCGAGGTCGGAGGTGAAGAACAGCGTCCGCGCCATGAAGGTGGTGATGTCGTCCACGAAATGCGGATATTGCGTCGCAGCGACCATCCCCTTGCGCATGATGATGTGGGGCTCGAGCAGCTCCATCACCGTCAGCGCCAGGGTCTCGTTGTGGTGCAGCAGGGCCGGCACGAGGCCGGGCGCGAGCTGGGCCTGCCTCGCCAGGGCAAGATACTCGTAGTGGGCCCGCGACAGCGGCAGCGGCCAGCTCTCGCCGACGAGGCGGACATAGGGCAGCGCCTGCTTTACGGCGACGCCGCCGCGCGCGCCCTTGACGATGAAGACAAGGTTGAGATTGCCGTCGCCGACCTCGGTGACCCCCCAGGCAGCTGGCCCGCCGCCCAGAAGCGCCTTCAGGTCGGCCACGCTTGCGAGATAGTCCCGCAAGGCCGCCTCATGCAGAATCCGATAGTCCCCTGCCCGGTCCCCGGTCATGACGATCCCATCCCATGCTTGGCATGGCCGGATCGTTACTCCCGCTCCAGGAAGCTCGAGCCGATCTCGGCCTTTCTTTTGATGGGATCGTAATCACAATAGACGAGATCCGCCACCAGCGTGTAGCTGGCACTGACGGTGTATTTGTCCAGCTTGACCGAGTTCAGGCCGATCACCGAGGTGCTCTTGCCCCCGTTCCATCTGAACGGCGTCGAGCTCTGCGTCCGCTCGCAGGCCATCACCGCCTCGTTGAAGACGTAGCCCTCGACGAACGCCTTCAGCGTTCGGACCTGCAGGGCCATCTTCCACTCGAAATAGCCGATGGCACCGAGGCCGGCGACGATCAGCACCAGAAGCGCGATGACGATCCGCTGAAAAGTCATTTGTTTCCCCCGAACAACGACCCAACCGAAAAACTATGGCAAGAAATCCTAGAACGGCATTCCCATCAATTTGGACAAGCGCTCGATCGAAAGATAGCCGGCATGATAGGCCGCTATGCCGATCCCGTAGATGATCGCCGAGATGATCGTGGTCCAGATCAGCTTGCGTCCCATCCGCGTCAGGATCGGCGCGCCGGGGTCGGTGCCGGGCGCGCCCACGCCGTCCTCGTGCTGGCTGCGCACGCCGAACGGCAGCGTCAGAAACAGCGCGATCCACCAGATGACGAAGTAGATCGCAAGCGCGGTTGATATCTGGATCGCCATGGCCGGGCCTTACGCCTGCTCGATCTCGACCAGCGCACCGGAAAAATCCTTGGGGTGCAGGAACAGCACCGGTTTGCCGTGGGCGCCGATCTTCGGCACGCCGTCGCCGAGCACCCGCGCCCCCTCCTTCACCAGCGTGTCGCGCGAGGCGATGATGTCGACGACTTCGTAGCAGACATGGTGGATGCCGCCATCGGCATTGCGCTCGAGGAACTTCGCGATCGGCGAGGCCTCACCGAGCGGCTCGATGAACTCGATCTTGGTATTGGGCAGCGTCGCGAACACGGTGGTGACGCCATGCTCGGGCAGCGCGACGGCTTCCGAGATCTGGGCCCCGAACGCGGCGCCGTAGATCTTTGCAGCCTTGATGGCGTCCTTTGTGGCGATCGCCACGTGGTTGAGCCGGCCCAGCATGTTTCTTCTCCCTCAGAGCATGATCCGGAAAAGTGTGAAGCGGTTTTCCGAAAAGATCATGCTCAAACAATTACACTGTCAGGACATGTACCAGACAGGGGGGCTTTTTGCCCCAATGTTCGTTGATGACCGCCCGGACAGCGCGTCGCACCGACTCGGCCAGGGCATCCGCATCGCGGCGACGTGCCTTCGGCAGACCTTCGATGGTGGAGACCACGGCGTCGAACACGATGTCGTCGAAGGGCTCGCCGGCCCGGTTCTTCTCGGGGATGCCGACGAGATCGACCTCGGGATCGTCGGCGAGCTCGCCCTGCTCGGTCATCGCGACCGCGACGAAAGCGCAGCCGGAGAACGCCATGCGGCGGCGCTCGACCACGGCGCGGGATTTGGAGTCCTCCAGGATCGTGCCATCCTTGTAGAGCCGGCCGGAGGGCACCTCGCCGATGATGCCCGGATCTCCCGGGCCGAGCTTGATCAGGTCGCCATTGCGCACGACCAGGACGCGCGGCACGCCGGCAGCGCGCGCGAGCTTGGCATGCTCGTTCAGGTGCAGCGCCTCGCCATGGACGGGGATCAGGAGCTGCGGCTTCACCCAGGCGATCATGTCGCGCAATTCGTCGCGGCGGGGATGGCCGGAGACGTGAACCAGATGGTCGCGGTCGGTGAGGACCTCGACGCCCTGGAGCACCAGATTGTTGATGATCGAGCCGACCGCCTTCTCGTTGCCGGGAATGGTGCGCGAGGAGAAGATCACGCTGTCGCCGCGGTTGAGCGTGATCTCGGGATGGTCGTCATTGGCGATGCGCGCCAGTGCTGCGCGCGGCTCGCCTTGGCTGCCGGTGCACAGCGCCAGCACCTTGTCCTGCGGAAGGTGGCCGTAAACCTCGGGCGAGCGGAAATTCTGCACACCGTCGAGATAACCGGTCTCGCGTGCGATCTGCACCACGCGCTCCATGGCACGACCGACCACGACGACCTCGCGGTCGGCGGCTCTCGCTGCGGCGGCGACGGCCTTGATGCGGGCGACGTTGGAGGCGAAGGTCGTCACCGCGACGCGGCCCTTGGCGGCCTTGACCAGGTCGATAATGGTTCGGGCGACCTCGGCTTCCGAGGGCGAGCGGCCGTCACGCACGGCGTTGGTGGAATCGCCGATCAGGGCGAGCACGCCCTCCTCGCCCAGCTCGCGCAGCCGCTTCTCGTCGGTCGGGCTCCCGAGCGTCGGGGTCGGATCGATCTTCCAGTCGCCGGTGTGCAGCACCGTGCCGGCCTCGGTGTGGATCGCCAGCGCGTGCGCCTCGGGAATCGAATGCGCGACGGGAATGAACTCGACGTTGAACGGGCCGATATCGACGCGCCCGCCTGACGGCACCACCGTCACCGGGATCTTCGGTGCGTTGCGCTCGGCGGCGCATTTGGCATCGAACAGCGCCGCGCTGAACTGCGTGGCATAGATCGGGCATTTCAGCTTCGGCCAGAGGTCGATGATGGCGCCGAAATGGTCCTCATGGGCGTGGGTGAGCACCAGGCCCATCAGGTTCTTGCGTTCCTTCTCCAGGAAGCTGATGTCGGGCATGATCAGGTCGATGCCCGGCAGATGCTCCTCGTCGCCGAAGGAAACGCCGAGATCGACCGCGAGCCAGGCGCGCTGCTGGCGGTTGCCGAGGCCGTAAATCGACAGGTTCATGCCGATCTCGCCGACGCCGCCGAGCGGCGCAAATACCAGTTCGTCAGGCTTCGCCATCACGCAGCTCCCACGGAGGCGGCCGAGCCAAAGAACACCTCGCCGGCCGCCACCGGGAGGCGTCGGCCGTCAACGGTGCGGACGATCAGGCAGCCGGTGTCGTCGATGGTGTCGAAAATGCCTTCCAGCGTCATCGTTCCCGTGTTGATCGCGACCCGTTCGCCGAGGCCGGCGGCGCGCTCCAGCCACAGCTTGCGGATCTCGGCAAAGCCGCGGCCATTGTCCCAGATCCCTCGGAATTCCACCCAGGCATCTGATAGCGCCGAGAACAGCTCTTCCGCGCTGATCTGGACGCCGAGTGCGGCCAGCGACACCGCGGGCGTCGGCGTGCCCTCGGGCGCCGCCACGACGTTGGTGCCGATGCCGACGACCACGGCAAGACGATCGCCGACGGCCTCGGCTTCGAGGCCGATGCCGACCAGCTTCTTGCCGCCCGCGAGGACGTCGTTCGGCCATTTGAGGGCGTAGCGGGGCCGGTCCGGGCCGAGGCGCAGCGCGGCCTCGAGGCTGACCTTCTCCAGCGCAGCCTCTTCCGCCAGCCCCGCCGCAAAACCGATGGTGGCGGCAACCGCGGGCGCGATGTCCAGGACTTCGAGGACGCTGGCGGCGAGATTGCCTTTCGGCGCGATCCAGGCGCGCTGGCGGCGGCCGCGGCCGGCGGTCTGGTCCGACGTGACGAACCACATCGGGCCGGCTTCGCCGGCCCGAGCGTGTTCGATCGCGTCCGTGTTGGTCGAGCCGGTCCGTTCGAAAGCTGCGAGCTTGTAGCCCGCCTGGAGTGCGCGAGGACCGAGCGCGAACCCCATCCTAGAACAGCGACTTTGCCGCGGCGGAGGCGACGGTCACCACCGGGCCCGCGAACAGCGCGAACAGGATGTTGAACACGCCCGCAACCGCCAGCACCGTCTTCACCTCGACGCGCACCGGATCGACCTGGCCGGCCGGCTCGTCGAAATACATCGTCTTGACGATGGTGAGGTAATAGTAGGCACCCACCACGCTGGTCAGCACGCCGATGACGGCGAGTGTGAACAGGTTCGCCTTGATGGCGGCGACGAACACGTACCATTTGGCGAAGAAGCCGGCGAGCGGCGGAATGCCGGCCAACGAGAACAGCAGCATCGCGAACATGAAGGCGAGCAGCGGATTGGTCCGCGACAGGCCGGCGAAATCGCTGATCTGCTCCACGGCCTGGCCGTTGCGCTTCATCGCGAGGATGATCGAGAACGAGCCGAGCGTCATCGCGACATAGATCACGATGTACATCAGCACGCCCTGCGCGCCTTCGACCGTGCCGGAGGCAAGGCCGACCAGGGCGAAGCCCATGTGGCCGATCGAGGAGTACGCCATCAGGCGCTTGATGTTGGTCTGGCCGATCGCGGCGAAAGAGCCGAGTGCCATCGAGGCGATCGCCACGAACACCAGGATCTGCTGCCACTGCGAGACGATGCCGGGGAATGCGGTCAGGGTGACGCGGGTGAAGACGGCGAGCGCGGCCACTTTCGGCGCCGAGGCGAAGAAGGCGGTCACCGGGGTCGGGGCGCCCTCGTAGACGTCAGGCGTCCACATGTGGAACGGCACGGCCGAGACCTTGAAGCAGAGGCCGGCGAGCAGGAAGACCAGGCCGAACACCAGGCCGACGTTCGAGACCGTCGCGGCCGACGCGATTCCGGTGAAGCTGACCGTGCCGGTGAAGCCGTAGACCAGCGAGGAGCCATACAGCAGCATGCCCGAGGACAGCGCGCCGAGCACGAAGTATTTCAGGCCGGCTTCCGTCGACTTGGCATTGTCGCGGTTGGAGGCCGCCACGACGTAAAGCGCGAGCGACATCAGTTCGAGGCCGAGATAGAGCGAGATCAAATCGCCGGCCGAGATCAGCACCATCATGCCGAGCGTCGAGAGCAGCACCAGGATCGCGTATTCGAAGATCCGGCGCGACGGATCGGACAGGAACTCGGTCGACAGCACCAGCGTCACCGCCGAGCCGATCAGGGCCAGGATCTTCATGAAACGCGCGAAATCGTCGACGATGAAGCTGCCGCCGAAGGTCACGTGCTTGCCCGCAGGCTGGGCGTAGACGAGCACGCCGACCACGACCAGGAGCAGGACCGAAAGCGTCGTGACGGCCTTGGTGGTCCCCTCCCCGCGATAGGCCCCCAGCATCAAGAGTGCCATGGCGCCGACCGCGAGCACGATCTCGGGCAGCACCGGCGCCAGTTGATAACCTGCAGTCTCAAAGCTCATGGCGATATCCTGACCTGCCCGATCACTGGAGCAGTGCGGCGGCCTTCACGGCCGTCACAGCGGTGTTGTAATTGTTGACGAGTTGCTGGACCGAGACGGCCGACATATCGAGCACCGGCTTCGGATAGACGCCGAACAGGATCGTCAGCGCGATCAGCGGGAACAGCGTCACGCACTCGCGGAAGGTGAGATCCTTCATGCTCATCAGCGACGGCTTGACCAGCGCCCCGAACACGACCTTGCGGTAGAGCCACAGCGCATAGGCCGCCGACAGGATCACGCCGAAGGTGGCGAAGAATGCGGTCGGGATCGAGACCTTGAAGGTGCCGAGCAGCGTCATGAACTCGCCGACGAAGCCGGAGGTACCGGGCAGACCGACATTGGCCATGGTGAAGACCATGAAGGTCAGCGCGTAGAGCGGCATCCGGTTGACGAGGCCGCCATAGGCCGCGATCTCGCGGGTGTGCATGCGGTCGTAGACGATGCCGACGCAGAGGAACAGCGCACCGGAGACGATGCCGTGCGAGATCATCTGGAACACGCCGCCGGCGACGCCCTGCATGGTGCCGGCGAAGATGCCCATGGTGACGAAGCCCATATGCGCCACTGACGAGTACGCAATCAGCTTCTTCATGTCCTCCTGCATCAGGGCGACCAGCGAGGTGTAGATGATGGCGATGGCCGACAGCGTGAATACCAGCGGCGCGAAGTCGTGCGAGGCGAGCGGGAACATCGGCAGCGAGAAGCGCAGGAAGCCGTAGCCGCCCATCTTCAGGAGGATCGCGGCCAGCACCACCGAGCCCGCGGTTGGCGCCTCGACGTGCGCGTCGGGGAGCCAAGTGTGCACCGGCCACATCGGCATCTTCACCGCGAACGAGGCGAAGAAGGCGAGCCACGCCCAGGTCTGCAACGACCGCGGCACGGCGGTGTGCATCAGGGTCGGGATGTCGGTGGTGCCGCCGTTCCAGTACAGCGCCATGATCGCGAGCAGCATCAGCACCGAGCCGAGCAGCGTGTAGAGGAAGAACTTGAACGACGCGTAGACCCGGCGCGGACCGCCCCAGACACCGATGATCAGGAACATCGGGATCAGGCCGCCCTCGAAGAACAGGTAGAACAGCACGAGATCGAGCGCCGAGAAGGTGCCGACCATCAGCGTTTCCAGGATCAGGAACGCCATCATGTATTCGCGGACGCGGTTGGTGATCGCCTTCCAGCTCGCGATGATGCAGAACGGCATGATGGCGGTGGTCAGGATCACCAGCGGCAGCGAAATGCCGTCGACGCCCATGTGGTAGGTGATGCCGGTGGCGAGCCAGTTCGCCTTCTCGACGAACTGGAAGTCGGCGCTCGAGGGATCGAAGCGCATCACCAGGATCACCGACACCGCGAAGGTGATCAGCGTGGTCCACAACGCGATCCAGCGCGCATTGCGGCGGGACGCCTCGTCATCGCCGCGGCTGAGATAGACGATCAGCGCGCCAACCAGCGGCAGGAACGTCGTGACCGATAGGATGGGCCAGGTTGTCATTTACTGGCCTCCAAAGCCGAACATGAACCAGGTGATCAGGCCGGCGGCGCCGATCAGCATGGCGAACGCGTAGTGATAGAGGTAGCCGGTCTGGATCTTCACCACGTTGCGGGTGACGTCCAGCACGCGGGCCGAGATGCCGTCGGGGCCGAAGCCGTCGATGATGAAGCCATCGCCCTTCTTCCAGAGCTGATAGCCGATCCACTTCGCCGGACGGACGAAGATGACGTCGTAGAGCTCGTCGAAGTACCATTTGTTGAGCAGGAACTGGTACAGCATCGGCTGGGTGTTCGCGAGCTCGACCGGCAGATATGGCCGGCGGATATAGAACAGGTACGACACCAGGAAGCCCAGCACCATCATCACCGTCGGCAGGAAGGCGATGGTCTCGGGGATGTGGTGCATCTCCTCGATGATGTGCGGGTTCATCTTCACGGACTCGCGGAAGAACTCCTCGACGCCGTGACCGGCGAACAGCTCCTTGAACGGGAAGCCCGCGACGATCGAGCCGACCGCGAGAACGCCGATCGGGATCAGTATCCACATCGGAGCCTCATGCGCGGCCTCGTAGTGATGCTCGTCATGGGGCTCGCCGTGGAAGGTCTTGAAGATCAGGCGCCAGGAGTAGAACGAGGTCAGGCCGGCGGCGACGACCGTCATCAGGAAGCCGTACATCGCGAACGGATTGTGCGAGGCGTAAGCGGATTCGATGATCGCGTCCTTGGAGAAGTAGCCGGCGGTGAGCGGGAAGCCGGTCAGCGCCAGCGTGCCGACCACCATCACCGCGTAGGTGTAGGGAATCTTCTTCCAGAGGCCACCCATGTTGCGGATGTCCTGCTCGTGGTGCATCGCGTAGATCACCGAGCCGGAGCCCAAGAAGAGCAGCGCCTTGAAGAAGGCGTGTGTGAACAGGTGGAACATGCCGACCGAATAGGCCCCTGCTCCCATGGCCACGAACATGTAGCCGAGCTGCGAACAGGTCGAGTAGGCGACGATGCGCTTGATGTCGTTCTGGACGAGGCCGATGGTCGCCGCGAAGAACGCGGTCGTGGCGCCGAAGAACATCACGACAGCCTGCGCGTTCGGGGCGAGCTCGAACAGCGGCGACAGGCGCGCCACCATAAAGACGCCGGCGGTGACCATGGTCGCAGCGTGGATCAGCGCGGAGACCGGGGTCGGACCTTCCATCGCGTCCGGCAGCCAGGTGTGCAACAGGAACTGCGCCGACTTGCCCATCGCACCCATGAACAGCAGCAGGCAGGTCAGGGTCAGCGCATCGGCATGCCAGCCGAGGAAGTCGACGGTCTTGCCGGTCAGGCTCGGCGCCTGGTGGAAGATGGTCTCGAAATCGGTCGAGCCGACCAGCGCGAAGATCGCGAAGATGCCGAGCGCAAAGCCGA
The DNA here is from genome assembly GCF_018130785.1 of Bradyrhizobium liaoningense. Taxonomy (GTDB): domain Bacteria; phylum Pseudomonadota; class Alphaproteobacteria; order Rhizobiales; family Xanthobacteraceae; genus Bradyrhizobium; species Bradyrhizobium liaoningense_A. Next base: position 233,639 of record NZ_JAFCJT010000002.1, on the reverse strand, counting down.
AATCGCCGACGCGGTTGACCACGAAGGCCTTGATCGCCGCCGCGTTCGCCGACGGCTTCTGGTACCAGAAGCCGATCAGGAGATAGCTCGCCAGACCCACGCCTTCCCAGCCGAAGAACAGCTGCACGAGGTTGTCCGCCGTCACCAGCATCAGCATGGCGAAGGTGAACAGCGAGAGATAGCCGAAGAAGCGCGGCCGGTACGGATCCTCGTCCATGTAGCCGATGGAATAGAGGTGCACGAGCGAGGACACGGTGGTCACCACCACCAGCATCACGGCGGTGAGCGTATCGACCCGCAGCGTCCAGTAGACCTGGAGGTCGCCCGAGAGGATCCAGGGCAACAGCGGAATGCGCATGTCGTGGTGCATGAAGCCGACATCGACCAGCGTCATCCAGGACAGCGCGGCCGAGACGAACAGCAGCGCCGTGGTGATCAGCTCCGCTCCGCGCGAGCCCGCCGCCGCCGGCTCGACCGGGCCGTGGCCGTGGTCGTCATGGCCGTGATCGTCGTGGCCATGGTCGTCATGGGCCGCCGACGCATGCGCGTCGCCGTGACCATGGTCACCGTGATGCTCGACCTCGTCGCCCGAGGGGTTGCGGGCATGCGCGCCGAACAGCGCGATAAGCCCGGCCAGAATGGCGCCCAGCAGAGGCAGAAAGACAATTGCCTGAACCATGACCGAGCTCAGCCCTTCATCAGATTGACGTCCTCAACCGCGATCGAGCCGCGGTTGCGGAAATAGACCACCAGGATGGCGAGACCGATCGCGGCTTCCGCAGCCGCAACAGTCAGCACCAGCAACGCGAAGACCTGGCCGACGATGTCGCCGAGGAAGGTCGAGAACGCAACGAGGTTGATGTTGACCGAGAGCAGGATCAGCTCGATCGACATCAGGATGACGATGATGTTCTTGCGGTTCAGGAAGATGCCGAGGATCCCGAGCGTGAACAGGATCGCGCCGACCGCCAGATAATGTCCGAGCCCGATCGTCATTTCACCCACTCCGCCGCGTCGGCATCCTGGAGCCCCTGCCCCGGTGCCACCTTGCGCATCGCCATCGCCATGTCGGGCGTGCGTGCGTTCTGAACGTTGATGTCCTGCCGCTTCACGCTCGCCTTGTGGCGCAGCGTCAGCACGATGGCGCCGATCATGGCGACCAGCAGCACCATGCCCGAGAGCTGGAAGTAGTGGATGTACTTCGTATAGAGCACGAGGCCGAGCGCCTCGGTGTTGCTGACATTGGTCGGGATCGCCGCCGTGATCGTCTTGGAGACGCCGGGGTTGATGACCCAGAAGCCGACGGTGAGCAGCAGCTCGAACAGGAAGATGCCGCCGATCACCAGGCCGACCGGCAGGTACTCGATGAAGCCCTCGCGCAGCTCGAGGAAGTCGACGTCGAGCATCATGATCACGAACAGGAACAGTACCGCGACGGCGCCGACATAGACGACGATCAGGATCATCGCGAGGAATTCGGCGCCCATCAGCACGAACAGGCCGGAGGCGTTGACGAAGGCCAGGATCAGGTACAGCACGGAGTGCACGGGATTGCGCGAGACAATCACCATCACCGCCGAGGCGACGCAGATGCCGGCGAAGAGATAGAAGAACAGCGCGGGAAGGATCATGCTCTCATCTCACCGGTACGGCGCGTCGAGCTCGATCGCTTTCGCGATCTCGCGTTCCCAGCGGTCGCCATTGGCGAGCAGCTTGGCCTTGTCATAGAACAGTTCCTCGCGGGTCTCGGTCGCGAACTCGAAGTTCGGACCTTCGACGATGGCGTCGACCGGACAGGCCTCCTGGCAGAGGCCGCAATAGATGCACTTCACCATGTCGATGTCGTAGCGCACGGTGCGGCGGGTGCCGTCATTGCGGCGCGGGCCGGCCTCGATGGTGATGGCCTGCGCCGGGCAGACGGCTTCGCACAGCTTGCAGGCGATGCAGCGCTCTTCGCCGTTCGGATAGCGGCGCAGCGCATGCTCGCCGCGGAAACGCGGCGAGATCGGGCCCTTCTCGAAGGGATAGTTCAGCGTCGGCTTCGGCTGGAAGAAATAGCGCATGGCGAGGAAGAACGCCGAGACGAATTCCGACAGCAGGAGCGAGCGTGCGGTGGCGTTGATGTTGATACCCATGACGGCCCTCACTTCGGCGCGATGCCGGCGAAATGCAGCACGCCGGCCACCACGACCACCATCGCCAGCGACAGCGGCAGGAACACCTTCCAGCCGAGGCGCATCAATTGGTCGTAGCGGTAGCGCGGCACGATCGCCTTTGCCATCGCGAACAGGAAGAACATGAAGAAGACTTTGAGCGAGAACCAGATGATCCCCGGCACCCAGTTGAAGGGCGGCAGGTCCACCGGCGGCAGCCAGCCTCCGAGGAACAGGATCGTCGCCATCGCGCACATCGTGACGATCGCGACGTATTCGCCGAGCATGAACAGCAGATACGGCGTCGAGCCGTATTCGACCATGAAGCCGGCGACCAGCTCGGATTCAGCTTCCACGAGATCGAACGGCGGACGGTTGGTTTCCGCCAGCGCCGAGACGTAGAAGATCACGAACATCGGGAACAGCGGCCAGACGTACCAGTTCAGGATGGTGAGCTGCGGCAGCCCGATCAGGCTGGCAAGGCCGCGCGCATGCTGGGCCTCGACCACGGCCGAGAGGTTCAGCGTGCCGGCGCAGAGCAGCACCGTGATGATGACGAAGCCGATCGAGACTTCATACGACACCATCTGCGCCGCCGAACGCAGCGCGGCCAGGAACGGGTATTTCGAGTTCGACGACCAGCCGGCCATGATGATGCCGTAGATCGACAGCGACGAGATCGCGAAGATGAAGAGGATGCCGACATTGATGTCGGAGATCACCCAGCCGAGATTGGTCGGGATCACCGCCCAGGCGGCGAGCGCGAGCACGCATGAGACCAAGGGAGCAAGGAGAAACACGCCCTTGTTGGCGCCGGACGGGATGATCGGCTCCTTCAGCACGAACTTCAGCAGGTCGGCGAAGGATTGCAGCAGGCCCCAGGGGCCGACCACGTTCGGGCCGCGGCGGATCTGCACCGCTGCCCAGATCTTGCGGTCGGCGAGCAGGATGTAGGCGATCGCAACCAGGAGGACGACGAGCACCAGAACGCTCTCCGCGACCATGATGATCAGCGGCCAGAGGAAACCGGTCCAGAATGCGCTTTCGAAGAATTCCATCGGCTCACTCCGCTGCGGTCAGCATCTGCCCGGAGGCAAGCCGCGAACATTCCGCCATCACGGCGGACGCACGCGCGATTGGGTTGGTCAAATAGAAGTCCTCGATCGCCGCCTTGAACGGCGCCTTCTCGGGCGAACCGCCCTTCCCGGCCAGCTTCTTGATCTGGTCGGCCGAACCGGCCTCGATCTGGTCGAGACGGATCAGATGCGGCACGGCCTTGAAGATCGCCTGGCGGAGCGCCGGGAGCGAGTCGTAGCCGAGTTTCTTGCCGAGCGCTTCCGACAACGCACGGACGATCGCCCAGTCCTCGCGGGCTTCGCCCGGCGGAAACGCGGCGCGGCCCGTCATCTGCACGCGGCCTTCGGTGTTGACGTAGATCGCGGACTTCTCGGTGTAGGCGGCTGCCGGTAGAATGACATCGGCACGATGCGCGCCGCGGTCGCCATGGGTGCCGATATAGACGACGAAGGTGCCGTCCGGCGCCTTGATCTCGTCGGCGCCAAGCAGGAACAGCAGGTCGAGCGTACCGAACGTCGTCATCTGCGCGGCGTTCAGCCCGCCCGCCGTGGCGGAGAAGCCGATATCGAGCGCACCGACGCGCGAGGCGGTCTCGTGCAGCACGGCAAAGCCGTTCCAGCCGTCCTTCACCGCGCCGACGTCGAGCGCGAGCTTGGCGGCCGCAGCGAGAACGGCAGCGCCGTCGTGACGCGAGGCCGCGCCCGCGCCGACCAGGATGATCGGGTTCTTGGCGTTCTTCAGCACGTCCATGAAGGAGTGCTTGCCGGCCGCGAGCTCGCCGAGCGTCTCGGTGCCCGCGCCGAGATGATCATAGTCGTAAGTGAGATCGGCCTTGGCGCCGATCACGCCGACCTTGAAGCCGCCGGCGCGCCAGCGCTTGCGGATGCGGGCGTTGAACACCGCCGCTTCCTTGCGCGGATTGGCGCCGATGATGAGCAGCGCGTCGGCCTGCTCGATGCCGACCAGCGTCGGGTTGAAGATGTAGGAGCCGCGGCCGAGCGCGGGATCGAAGGCGTCGCCGCCTTGCACCGCGAGATTGCTGGAGCCGTATTTGGCGAGCAGATCCTTCAGCGCGAACATCTCTTCGACGCCGGCGAGGTCGCCCGCGATCGCGCCGATGCGCTTGCCGTCGGTGCGCGCCGCCTTGGATGCGATCGCGGCGAAGGCTTCCGGCCAGCTCGCCGCCCGCAGTTTGCCGGCTTCGCGGATGTAAGGCCGGTCGAGGCGCTGGGTGCGCAGGCCGTCGACGACGTGACGGGTCTTGTCGGAGATCCACTCCTCGTTCACGGCCTCGTTGATGCGCGGCAGCACGCGCATCACCTCGCGGCCGCGGGTGTCGACGCGGATCGCCGAGCCGATGCCGTCCATGACGTCGATCGACTGGGTCTTGCCGAGCTCCCACGGGCGCGCCGCGAACGCATAGGGCTTCGAGGTCAGCGCGCCGACCGGGCAGATGTCGACGAGATTGCCCTGCAATTCGGACGTCAGCGCGTGCTCGAGATAAGTCGTGATCTCCATGTCCTCGCCGCGGCCGGTGGCGCCCATCTCGGGCGCGCCGGCGACTTCCGCCGAGAAGCGGACGCAGCGCGTGCACTGGATGCAGCGGTTCATCGAGGTCTTGACCAGCGCACCGAGATATTTGTCCTCTACCGCGCGCTTGTTCTCGGCGAAGCGGCTGGTGTCGACACCATAACCCATCGCCTGGTCCTGAAGGTCGCACTCGCCGCCCTGGTCGCAGATCGGGCAATCCAGCGGATGGTTGATGAGAAGGAACTCCATCACGCCTTCGCGCGCCTTCTTCACCATCGGCGAACGCGTGGAGATTTCCGGCGGCTCGCCCTTGGGGCCCGGACGGCAATCGCGCACGCCCCAGGCGCAGCTCGCGACCGGCTTCGGGCCGCCCTTCACTTCGACGAGGCACATCCGGCAATTGCCGGCGATCGACAGCCGCTCGTGATAGCAGAAGCGCGGAATCTCGGCGCCGGCCGCTTCGCACGCCTGAAGCAGCGTGTATTCGGCGGGGACATCGATCTCTTTGCCGTCGATGATGAGCTTGGTCATTTCTCTTACTCCGCCGCGACCATGTTCACGGGATCGCGGACGCCGATATCGTCGATGTCGGCCTTGTGCGAATACTGGTCGATGCGCGCTTCGATCTCGTGACGGAAATGCGCGATCAGGCCCTGGATCGGCCAGGCGGCTGCGTCGCCGAGCGCGCAGATGGTATGGCCTTCGACCTGCTTTGTGACTTCGAGCAGCATGTCGATCTCGCGCTTGTGGGCGCGGCCGTCGGCCATGCGGGTGAGCACGCGCCACATCCAGCCGGTGCCTTCGCGGCACGGCGTGCACTGGCCGCAGCTCTCATGCTTGTAGAAATAGGAGATGCGGGCGATGGAGCGGATCAAGTCGGTCGACTTGTCCATCACGATCACGGCCGCAGTGCCGAGGCCCGAGCGCAGCTTGCTCAGGCTGTCGAAATCCATCGGCGTGTCAATGATCTGCTCGGCCGGCACCATGCGCACCGAGGAGCCGCCGGGGATCACGGCCTTGAGGTTGTCCCAGCCGCCGCGGATGCCGCCGCAATGCTTCTCGATCAGCTCACGGAACGGAATGCCCATGGCCTCTTCGACGTTGCAGGGCCGCTCGACATGGCCGGAGATGCAGAACAGCTTGGTGCCGACATTGTTCGGACGGCCGATGCCGGCGAACCACGCGGCGCCGCGCCGCAGGATGTCGGGCGCAACCGCGATCGACTCGACGTTGTTGACGGTGGTCGGGCAGCCGAACAGGCCGACATTGGCCGGGAACGGCGGCTTCAGGCGCGGCTGGCCCTTCTTGCCTTCGAGGCTTTCGAGCAGCGCGGTCTCCTCGCCGCAGATATAGGCGCCGGCGCCGTGCGCGACGTAGATGTCGAACGGCCAGCCGTTGACATTGTCCTTGCCGACGAGCTTGGCCTCATAGGCCTGGTCGATCGCGGCCTGGAGATGCTCGCGCTCGCGGATGAACTCGCCGCGGACATAGATGTAGCAGGCATGCGCGTTCATCGCGCAGCTCGCGATCAGGCAGCCTTCGATCAGGAGATGCGGATCGTGCCGCATGATCTCGCGATCCTTGCAGGTGCCGGGCTCGGATTCGTCGGCGTTGACGACGAGATAGCTCGGCCGGCCGTCGGTCGATTCCTTCGGCATGAACGACCATTTCAGGCCGGTCGGGAAGCCGGCGCCACCGCGCCCGCGCAGACCCGAGGCCTTCATCTCGTTGATGATCCAGTCACGGCCCTTGTCGATGATATTCTTCGTACCATCCCAGGCGCCGCGGCGCCGCGCGCCCTCGAGCCCCCAGTCGTGGAGGCCGTAGAGGTTCTTGAAGATGCGGTCCTTGTCCTCGAGCATTTCAGTGCTTTCCGATCAACGATTGGACTGCTTGTAGGCAAGTCCGGCGGCGCAGACGGCGAAGGTCAGCGCCCAGAGTAGGCTGCTCTCCTGCGTCGCGTTCATCACGAAGCGCTGCAGCAGGAACATGAAGGCGGCCGCGACCGCGGCGTGCATGGCGACGAAGCCCCATTTGTTCACGGCCTCGTTCCCTCCAATTGCGGGGCGATCACGCATCAGGTGATCTCCTTCAGCGTGGTCGGCCCACCCGTCGGCGCCGAGAACTGACGGCCGTTCTGCGGACCGGGCTTCGGCGGATTGCCCGAGGCGAAGCCGTCGAGCACCTTGCCAAAGGTTTCCTTGGTCAAATCCTCATAGGTGTCCTTGCCGATCAGCACCATCGGCGCATTCACGCAGGCACCGAGGCACTCCACCTCTTCCCAGCTGAAATTGCCATCCTTGGACAGATGAAACGGCTCGTGGTGGATGCGGTGCTCGCAGACGTGGATGAGATCCTCGGCACCGCGCAGGCGGCACGGCGTGGTGCCGCAGACCTGGACGTGGGCCTTCTTGCCGACGGGGGCGAGCTGGAACATCGTGTAGAAGGTCGCAACTTCCAGCACGCGGATATAGGGCATGTCGAGCAAGTCGGCGACGGCGCGGATCGCGGCTTCCGAGACCCAGCCTTCGTGCTGTTCCTGCACGCGCCAGAGAATGGCGATGACGGCGGAGGCCTGACGCCCGGCCGGATATTTCGCGATCTGCTGCTTGGCGAACGCGAGGTTCTCGTCCGTGAACGCAAAGCTCGCGGGCTGGACTTCCTTCGGTGCTAATCGGCGAACGGACATCTCTTATCTCTCACTGCATACGGCGCGCGGTTTTCGCATTCAGGGCATCGATCCTGTCCTGCCAGAATGCGCTTGCGGTGCCGAAAACGTTGTAGCCGACGTGGGTCGAGACCTTGATGCGGTCGAGGATCGACAGCTCGGTCACGGTCTCCATCCGGTTGGTGCGCGGATCGAGCACGATCAGCTTCAGCGGGGTTTGTTCGAGGATATAGCGCGACACTGCGTGGCTGCGGTCGCTGCCGTGCTCCTCGCACATGATGACGCTGTCGGTCTCAAGCAGCCGGGCGCCGCCCTTGATCGCCTCGATCTCGACGCCCTCGACGTCGAGCTTGATCAGGTACTTGCCGTGGGCCGCCACCTTGCCGTCGTCGATGAGATTGTCGAGCGCGAGAACGGGCACTTCCTCGCCGCCTGCCGACGGAGCGCCGGCGATGCTGAAGGCTTCGTGCTTGGTGCCGGACAGACGCGCGGTGCCGCGAGCCGCGCCGATCGCGCATTTCAGGGTCTCGAAGCGATTGCCATTGACGCGGGCGTTGTTGGCGAGCTTCGGGTAGTTCTGGCCCGACGGCTCGATCGCGATCGCCTTGTGCGAGCCGAACGGCTTGCTCGACACCAGCACCGACCAGTAGCCGTAGTTCGCGCCGCAATCGAGCAGCGTGTAGTCGACGTCGATGGAGTCGGCGAACAGCAGCTCAAGCTCGTCCTCGTAATTGTAGGAGCGGTTGAGGAGCTTGCTCCAATAGCCGTCGCCGTAAGGGAACTCGAACACGGCGTCGGAGTTGAGCCTGATCGCGATATTGCGCTCGGGCAGCGTTTTCCGCAGCAGGTTCGCGCAGGCGATGTAGCCCATATGCGAGAAGTGCGACGAGATCTTCGATCCCGTCACCAGCGCCAAGGCAGCCGTCCGCTCCCACAGGTTGGCCCCTTCAAGGGCCCCCGAGGCACGGTCAAACTGGATTGGCGCCTGCGCCATCACCGATCGACCTCGCTTAGTTCCTTGCAAAAGTTCGTCTTCTGGCCGCCACGGCTTCCACTCAGTCCGCACAGAACTGCGGCCCGCTCGCGAATCCATACTTCGTAGCGCCAGGACACATCCATCAGGTCGCGCGGACTTACGCTTTCATATTTCAGCTTCCAGCCTTCTTTGGACAACTGATCCGGACACCAATTCGCGACGGTTCTTGCTCCTGGGCACGGCGAGGAGAATGCGGTCGGAAGCTGCGCCTGCGCGCTTCCGGCCCAACAACCCGCACCAGCAAGTATCGCGATAGGCATTATGGCTCTCACCGATCGACCTCTCCGAACACGATGTCGAGCGAGCCGAGGATCGCCGAGACGTCGGCAAGCAGATGGCCGCGGCAGATGTGGTCCATCGCCTGCAGATGCGCAAAGCCCGGCGCGCGGATCTTGCACTTGTAGGGCTTGTTGGTGCCATCGGAGATCAGATAGACGCCGAACTCGCCCTTCGGCGCCTCGACCGCGGCGTAGACTTCGCCGGCCGGCACGTGGACGCCTTCGGTGTAGAGCTTGAAGTGGTGGATCAGCGCTTCCATCGAGCGCTTCATCTCGCCGCGGCGCGGCGGCGCGACCTTGTTGTCCTCGACGACGACAGGCCCCTTCCCTTCGGCTGCATTCAGCTTCTGGATGCACTGCTTCATGATGCGCACGGACTGGCGCATCTCTTCCATGCGGATCAGGTAGCGATCGTAGCAGTCGCCGTTCTTGCCGATCGGGATGTCGAAATCCATCTCGGCGTAGCACTCATAGGGCTGCGACTTGCGCAAATCCCAGGCCGCGCCCGAGCCGCGCACCATGACGCCCGAGAAACCCCACTCCCAGGCTTCCTTCAGCGGCACCACGCCGATGTCGACGTTGCGCTGCTTGAAGATGCGGTTGGCGGTGAGGAGGCGATCGAGGTCGTCCACGACCTTCAGGAACGGATCGCACCAGGCCTCGATGTCGTCGACCAGCTTCTGCGGCAGGTCCTGATGCACGCCGCCGACGCGGAAGAAAGCTGCGTGCATACGGCTGCCGGAGGCGCGCTCGTAGAACACCATCAGCTTCTCGCGCTCTTCGAAGCCCCACAGCGGCGGGGTCAGCGCGCCGACGTCCATCGCTTGCGTGGTGACATTGAGGAGGTGCGAGAGGATGCGGCCGATCTCGCAATACAGCACGCGGATCAACTGGCCACGGCGCGGCACCTCGATGCCGAGCAGCTTTTCAGCGGCGAGACAGAAGGCATGCTCCTGATTCATCGGCGCGACGTAGTCGAGGCGGTCGAAATACGGGATCGCCTGGAGATAGGTCTTCTGCTCGATCAATTTTTCGGTGCCGCGGTGAAGCAGGCCGATATGCGGATCGACGCGCGCGACGACTTCGCCGTCAAGCTCCAGGACCAACCGCAGCACGCCGTGCGCAGCCGGATGCTGGGGCCCGAAGTTGATGGTGAAATTGCGAAGCTGTTCGGGTTGCTCGTTCATGATCAGACCTTCGGTCCCGCCTTCTCGTCACCGGGAAGCGGATAGTCCGCTCCTTCCCATGGCGAGAGGAAATCGAACTTGCGGAATTCCTGGTTGAGCCTGACGGGCTCGTACACCACCCGCTTCTCCTGGTCGTCGTAGCGGACCTCGACGAAACCGGTGGTCGGGAAATCCTTGCGCAGCGGATGGCCCTCGAAACCGTAGTCGGTCAGCAGGCGGCGCATGTCGGGGTGACCGACGAAGAACACGCCGTAGAGGTCGTAGGCCTCGCGCTCGAACCAGTCCGCGCCCGGGAACACGTCGATCAGCGACGGCACCTGCGTGGTCTCGTCGGCCTGGGCCTTGAGCCGGATCCGCGTGTTCAGGGTCGGAGACAGCAAGTGATAGATCACGTCGAAGCGTTTTTCGCGCGAGGGATAGTCCGCGGCCGTGATGTCGGTGAAGTTGATGAACCGGCACTTCGGATCGTCGCGGAGGTACTTGACCACCTCGACGATCTTGGCGGCCTCGACGTCGACCGTGAGCTGGTTGAAGGCCACCGAATGACCGATGGCAGCGCCCGGAAGCGCGCTAACGATCGTCTGCCCCAGTGCGTCGAGCTTGGCGTCGTCCATGACGTAAAACCTTAGCGTTCGATGGTGCCGGTGCGGCGGATCTTCTTCTGCAGCAGCAGCACGCCGTACAGCAGCGCTTCCGCCGTAGGCGGGCAGCCCGGCACGTAGATGTCGATCGGCACGATGCGGTCGCAGCCTCGCACGACCGAATAGGAATAGTGGTAGTAGCCGCCGCCATTGGCGCAGGAGCCCATCGAGATGACGTAGCGCGGCTCGGGCATCTGGTCGTAGACCTTGCGCAGCGCGGGCGCCATCTTGTTGGTCAGGGTGCCGGCGACGATCATCACGTCGGACTGGCGCGGCGAGGCACGCGGCGCGAAGCCGAAGCGCTCGACGTCATAGCGCGGCATCGACACCTGCATCATCTCGACCGCACAGCAAGCGAGGCCGAAGGTCATCCACATCAGCGAGCCGGTGCGGGCCCAGGTGATAAGGTCGTCGGTCGCGGCCACGAAGAAGCCCTTGTCGGACAGCTCGGAATTGACCTCGAGGAAGAACGGATCATTGGCGCCGACCGGCCGGCCGGTCGACGGATCCAGGATGCCCTTGGGGGCCGGCGCTACGACCGGGCCCGAGGACGTTGCAGGGTTCAATCCCATTCCAGTGCTCCCTTCTTCCATTCATAGGCGAACCCGACCGTCAGCACGCCGAGGAACACCACCATGGACCAGAAGCCGGTCGCGCCAAGCTTGCCGAACGCCACCGCCCAGGGAAACAGGAACGCCACCTCGAGGTCGAAGATGATGAAGAGGATGGCGACCAGATAGAAGCGGACGTCGAACTTCATTCGGGCGTCGTCGAAGGCGTTGAAACCGCACTCATACGCCGACAGCTTTTCCGGGTCCGGTTGCTGGAACGCCACGATGAAGGGCGCGATCAGCAGCACGAGGCCGATGAGGCCCGCTACCCCTATAAAGACGACGAGTGGAAGATAGTTCTGCAGAATGCCGCTCATTGACGAGCCCTTTTTCCCGCAGCCTCGGGACAGCCACGGATTCGTCCAGTTTGGAATTGTTCTGAGCCTTAGCGCAGTGCACCAATGGGCGCAAGACACGCTCTTTTTAGGCCCTTTGCCGCCCCCAGAACGATAGAAATCCCGGAATCACCCCGCGGCTGGTATGGAGCAGATCGCCAATCCCAGCAAGGGCGGCCACAGTTTTGCAGGGCAGCCGTTCGAAGATTGCGGCGCACGGGCCGAGGCAGCTATTTGCCGCGTATCGTCCGCGAGAATTGCCCGGTTTTTTGGGTCCGGCAGCGCACCCAAACCCACGCGATGACCAGCACCGGGGCCCCGACCGTCACCCAGGCGACATACTGTCCGACCGTTCCCCAGAGCAGCGCAGCCAGCAGGCCGGTGATGGTCGCAGCCGCGAGCAAGATGGGTGCAGCAAAGACACGTATCCACAGGCGCGAGCGGTCAGAGGAGCCATGCATCACGACGGGACCGGGGTTCGTCTGGCGAATGCGTCGGTCCGGGCGGGCGCACGCTTGCGCCGCCGTGCCAGCCAGAGATAGAGGCCGCTGCCGATCACAACGATCGTGAGAATGTCGAGCACGGCCCAGATCGCCTTGAGCGGCATGCCGCCATAATCGCCGAAATGCAGCGGCTGCGAGATCAGGAGCGCCTGGAGATAGAGCGGCAGTGCCCGGCTGTCGGCGACCTCCCCCGTCTCGCCGTCGAGCAGCACCGGTTTGAGCAGCCGCGCCGTCAGCGCCGTGTCCCCGCGCATGAAGGCGGCGAAGTGGTGCGAGGACGTAAACGGCGTCCCCGGAAAGGCGATGAAGGCGACCTCCATCCCGGGCGCCGCCTGTCTGGCGCGCGCCACGACGTCGTCCAGCGAGGCCAGATGCGCCGGTGGCGGCTTGCCAGCATAGGGCGCGACCATGCTGGCGAGCTCGGTGGCCTTCCACTGGTTGAGCATCAGCTCGGCCCAGGTATTGACGACGCCGGTGAGACCGACCACCAGCGCCCAGGCCACCGTCACGACGCCGATCAGATTGTGCCAGTCGAGCCAGCGCACGCGGCGCGAGGCGTGATCGCGGATGGTGGCAAAGCGCAGACGGCGGGTGAACGGCCAATACAGCACCACGCCGGAGATGATGGCGACGGCGAACAACAGGCCCATCCCGCCGAGGAACAATTTCCCGGGCTGGCCGACAAACATGTCGGTGTGCAGCTTGAGCATGATCAGCATCGGCCCGATGCCGACCGGTCCGAGCAGCTTGGTCGACCCTGCATCGAAGGCACGCACGGTCGTGTTGTCGGGCAGCCCGTCGACGGCGCTGTTGGTGAACGCGGTCACGATCCCGGGCTCGTCCTTGTCCCAGGAGATATATTGCAGCACGCGGCCGGGATCGGCGGCGAGCGCGGCGTCGGCGACCGCTTGGGTCGTCGCACGCGCCGCGCCCGCATGAGCTTCGGGCTGGGGGGCATAGCCCAGGAGCTCATCGATCTCGTGATGGAAGATCAGCGGCAGGCCGGTCAGGCAGAGCAGGAGCAGGAAGACGGTCGAGATCAGGCTGGTCCAGGCGTGGACCACGGACCAGAGCCTTACCGTGCGCGCCTTCACGAGGCCCTCCCCTCTGCACTCACCACTTGTAGGAGACGCTCGCAGTGACGCGGCGCCGATCGCCGTAGAAGCAGGACGAGGCCGCGGCACAGCTCGCGACATAGATCTTGTCGGTCAAATTGATCACGTTGAGCGCCGTGCGCCAGTTCTGCCATTCATAGTGGATCGCGAGATCGCCGAGCACTACCGCGGGAACCTCGAGCGTGTTGGCGGGGTCGGCCCAGGAGGAGCCGACATAGCGCACGCCGCCGCCGAAACCAAACCCTTCGAGCGGCCCGTCCTTGAAGGTGTAGTCCGCCCAGCCCGAGACTAGCAATTCAGGCGTATTGGTCGGCGTCTTGCCCACCAGCGCCGGATCGAGATCCCTGCTGGTGAAGAGATGATAGGCCGTGAAGGCGCCGATGAATTTCAGCTCCTTCGTCGCATTGGCCACCGCTTCGAGCTCGACGCCGCGCGAGGTCACCTCGCCGGTCTGGTTCTGCAGCGTGGTGATGATCGGATCGGTGGTCGGCACGTTCTGGCGCTTCAGGTCGAACACCGAAGCAGTGAAATAGCCGTCAAATCCCCTGGGTGCGACCTTCACACCGATCTCGGCCTGCCTGCCGGTCTCCGGCACGAAGAGCTGGTTCTGCGCGTTGAGACCGATGATCGGGTTGAAACTCGTCGCGTAGGAGATGTAGGGCGCGATGCCGTTGTCGAAATTGTAGATCAGGCCTGCGCGGCCGCTGAACTGGCTGTCATTGTTGCTGGCGAGCGTCGCCCCAGTGTCACGGGCGGCCTGCGTCGTCTCGACCCAATCGTTGCGGCCGCTCAGCACCAGCGTGAAGTTACCGAGCTTCATCTGGTCCTGGAGGTAGGTGCCGGCCTGCTTCTGCGTGATCAGGAAGTTACGGAACGGCGGGCCTGTGAGGGGGATGTTAATGCCGTAGACCGGATTGAGCACATTGATCGGAGGAACGGTGCCGAAGTTGAAGGCCTGATAGTCGTCGATCTGATACCCTTTCAGATCGACACCGAACAGCATCGTGTGCCTGACAGGACCGGTGTTGAAGCGATATTCCAGCTGGTTGTCGAGATCGGCTTGGTTGGCGGTGTCCTTCGCATACCAATTGTAGCGACCGAGAGAGGCCGCATTGATATTGTCCCAGCCGTTGCCGACGTAGCCGCGATAGGTCAGGTCGATATGCGCGAACCGCGCGTTCTGCCGGAACGTCAGATCGTCGGTGAGATTGCGTTCGAACTGATAGCCGAGCATCTCCTGCTCGCGCGTGAACTTGTCGACAGTGGGATCGCCGACGAAGAAGCTGGTCGGGATCTTGCCGAACGGGGCGTTGGTCACCGTGCCCTGATAGGGCAGGAAGTTGATGCCGCGGGTATCCTGCTTCGAGGCCGAGGCCAACACCGTGAACGTCGTGTCGGCGTCGGGCTTCCAGGTGAACGACGGCGCGATGAAGTAATTGTTGTCGGGCGTGAAGTTGACCTGCGTCGGGCCGTTCTGGACCTGGCCGACGACGCGGTAGAACAGCTTGCCGTCCTGGGGCTGTGTCGCGACGGGACCGCCGACATCGAAACCGACATAGGCGTTGCCGAAATTGTTGACGCCGGTCTCGATGTAGCGAACCGGCTCGGCCGGCGGCATCTTGCTGATGACGTTGACGATACCGCTCGGGCTCGATCCGCCATAGAGCACCGCCGACGGACCGCGCAGCACCTCGACGCGCTCCATGTTCGACGGCTGAAGCTTCCAGCTCGCGTACGAGGTGTAGAACAGCTGCATGCCGTCGAGGAACAGCCCGATGTCGTCCGACTTGAAGCCGCGGATCAGCCACCAGTCGTTGCGGGTGTCGGCGCCGAAGGTGCCGGCCCGCACGCCGGCGGTGTAGCGCAGGACTTCGTCGAGCTTGTTCGGCTTCTGGTCGCGGATCTGGTCTGCGCCAATCACCGATACCGATTGCGGCGTCTCCATGATCGGCGTGTTGGTCTTGGTGCCCGACGAGCTGCGGTTGGCGACATAGCCGTTCACCGGACCGCGCGGCGTCTCGACGAAGCCGACATTGCGCTGTTGAACCGGCCTGCGGCTGGCGGCGGACTGCACCGACGGCCGCGCCGCGCGGCGCACGGCGGCAGGCGCGCGTCGGCGTGCTTCCGGCGCGTTGACTGTCACCGACGGCAGATTTTGCGCGCCGCTTTGTGCCGAGGATTGTGCGAGCGATGCCTGCGGCATCAACACGAAAGCGGACGCGGTCGCCAATACGGCCGACCGCAGCATACGAAGACTGTTCAACGCGCACCCCAAGATGTCTATTTGCTGCGTCCTGCCGTCGTTCCCCCAACGGCAAGTGCTTGCGATGACGCTTAGGTGAGCGCGCGCGAATTCCCTAATTGAAAGGTTCTTAGAAAGACTCTTAGAAACGATCCAATGTTTCTGGGGATTGCTGAGCGATCAGCGCGGAACTTTCTCGGCTTCGAGCATCTTCTCGGCTGTCGCCGTGAGACGATCGATCTGTGCCAGCAGCGTCTCGAACTCGTCCTTGCTCAACTGTTCCAGCAATTGCCGATTGCGCTCCTGCGCGCCTTCGACGATCGCATCATGCGCGGCGAGCCCTGCCGCGGTCAGCGAGACCAGCACCTCGCGGCTGTCCTTCGGGTTCGCCGATTTCGCGATCAGCTTGCGCGAGACGAGTTCCGCGAGCGCGCGGCTGATCTGGCCCTTGTCCTGGCCAACGGCCTCGGCGAGTCGCGCCACGCTCATCGGCGGCCGGCGGCCGAGCGAGGCGACAAGACCGAACTCGACCGAGGACAATCCGGCGAGGCGCTTGTAGCGCAGGATGGCGCCGCGCTTGAGCAGATTGGCCAGCACCATCAACCGCGACGACAGCATCACGGTGATCGGCGCCGGCGAGTGGCTTTCGTCCGCATCGGACGATTTGCGCCCGTCCCTGCTCGATGTCTGGCTCATGATCCACCTCTGCCAAGAAAGCCAGGGCGTGCCAAGTCTTGGTAGCGCAACCTCCCCCACCAGATCCGAATGCGACTAAGAGGCATTCCGGAAGATCGTTGACATTGTCATCGATTTATCTTTCACTGTGTCACCGCACCAAAAAGCGACCCGGCCACCAAGGCCAGCGGCGGGAGGAACAACATGACGACGACCCAGCGGGATCGCGATCTCGGCACCGGCTACGCGATGAAGCCGGCGCACACGCGCACCGAGCTCACCTCGGTCGTGCGCGGCACGCCGATGGGCGAGTTGCTGCGCCGCTACTGGCATCCGGTCGGGCTCGTCAGCGACGCCACCAACACGCCGAAGAAGGTACGTGCGCTCGGCGAGGATCTGATCCTGTTCCGCGACAGGCACGGCCGCGTCGGCCTGCTGCACGCGCGCTGCTGCCATCGCGGCACCACCCTCTATTACGGCAAGGTCGAGGAAGACGGCATCCGCTGCTGCTATCACGGCTGGAAGTTCGACACCGAGGGTCACTGCCTGGAGCAGCCCTGCGAGCCCGATGGCGGCCAGTTCAAGGACAAGGTGCGCCAGCCCTGGTATCCGGTCGAGGAGCGCTACGGACTGATCTTCGCCTATATGGGCCCGGCCGAGAAACGCCCGGTGCTGCCGCGCTACGAGTGCCTCGAAAACATGGACGACGGCGAGTTCGTCGAAGCGGATGACTCCTCGATCGGTGGCGGCGGCCCCGCGGTCATCCCTTGCAACTGGCTCCAGCATTTCGAGAACGTGGTCGATCCTTATCACGTGCCGGTGCTGCACGGCTCGTTCTCGGGTCCGCAATTCACCAACATGATGGCTTCGATGCCGGAGGTGAAATTCGACAAGACGCCGCGCGGCATCGCCGTGCGCTCGATCCGCAAGCAGGACGACGGCAAGGTGTTTTATCGCGTCACCGAAGCCGCGCTGCCCACCTTGCGCGTCGTACCCAATCCGCGCGTGGCGCAGTTTGCCCGCGTCGAGTCGATTGGATGGACGCTGCCGATCGACGACACGTCTTTCCGCATCTACGTCGCCGGCCGCGTCAAGACTTCCGGCGACATCGGCCGCATGCGCTCGAAATTCAACGGAAAGTTCTGGTGGGACATGACCGAGGCCGAGCATCAGCAATTCCCCGGCGATTACGAAGCCCAGGTTGGTCAAGGCGCCGTGACCGTTCATTCCGAGGAGCATTTCGGCCAGAGCGACCGCGGCATCCTGATGATCCGGCGCATGCTGGGCGAACAACTCGAGGCCATGGAAGCAGGTCGCGACCCGATCGGAGTTTCATTCGGCGCAAGCACTACGCCCGTTGAATTCGAAGCAGGGAATTACATCCGCGACGCATGAAAACAACCAGCTCGAATAAAGCTGGACCGACAACGATAACAAAGACAAATTGGGGGGATGCGATGGTCGATGTGACGTCACAGATGTCGGTGCAAGCGGCCGCCGCGGCACCGCCCACGCCGCGGCGCTATTACGTGCTGGGCCTGCTCACCATCATCTATGCGCTGAACTTCCTCGACCGCACGATCTTCAACGTCCTGATCGAGCCGATCAAGAAGGAGTTTCAGCTCAGCGACACCATGATGGGCCTGCTCGCGGGCTTCGGCTTCGCGCTGTTCTATTCCCTGCTCGGCATTCCCATCGCGCGCGTCGCCGACCGACTCAACCGGCGCAACATCGTCGCCGCGGCCTTCGCGTTCTGGAGCGCGATGACGGCGCTGTGCGGGATGGCCTCGAGCGTGACCTCGCTGGCGCTGGCGCGCATCGGCGTCGGCATCGGCGAATCCGCGGGCTCACCCGCCTCGCAGTCGATCGTCGCCGATCTCTTCACCAAGAACGAGCGCCCGCGCGCGCTGGGCATCTACGCCATCGGCACCTATCTCGGCGTCTTCCTCGGCTATTTCGTCGGCGGCTACGTCAACCAGCACTATGGCTGGCGGATGGCGTTCTATGTCGCCGGCCTGCCCGGCATCCTGCTCGCATTGATCCTGTGGCTGACGATCTCCGAGCCGAAGCGCGGTGCGATGCAGGAGAGTTTTGTACCCGAGCCGCT
This sequence comes from Bradyrhizobium liaoningense, assembly GCF_018130785.1. Lineage (GTDB taxonomy): Bacteria > Pseudomonadota > Alphaproteobacteria > Rhizobiales > Xanthobacteraceae > Bradyrhizobium > Bradyrhizobium liaoningense_A. Next base: position 215,481 of record NZ_JAFCJT010000002.1, on the reverse strand, counting down.
CGGGCCGACCCTGCGCTTCCTCGCCTCGCAGCGAAGCTTCATCATCGTGCTGGTCGGCTTCTGCCTGACGACCTACACGAACTACGCGACCGCGGCCTGGATCCCGCCGTTCCTCGCCCGCGTACACCATCTGTCGAGTGCCGAGATCGGCACCTATGCCGGCACCTTCAAGGGGCTCGCCGGCATGGCAGGCACCTTGCTCGGCGGCTTCGTCGTGGCGCAAATCAGCCGCCGCGACGATCGCTGGAAGCTGTGGGCGCCGGCGATCACCTCCGGCCTCGCAGGCCCGGTGTTCGCGCTGTGCATGCTGACGCAGGATTTCGCGATGATGGTGGCCATGCTGGCGCTGACCTCGTTCCTGGTCGGCTTCCATCTCGGGCCGATCTTCGCGATCGCGCAGACGGTGGCCAAGCCGAGCATGCGGGCGCTCGCCTCCGCCCTGATCGCGCTCACCGCCACCTGCTTCGGCCAGGGCGTCGGCCCGCTCGCAGTCGGCATGGTCAACGACGCCCTGAAGGGCACTTATGGTGCGGACGCCGTGCGCTATTCCCTGCTCTCGGCGGCGGTCACGACCACGCTGGGGGCCCTGCTGTTCGTCTGGGCCGCCCGCTCGATCCGGAACGACATCGGCCGGGCCGCCTGAAGCCGGCTCGGCCGCAAGCCCGGCGAAACCGAGCCGGCGCATTAATGAAACCATTTTGCGGAACCCGCGAAACCATCCGGAAACAGATGGTCCTTAAGACGTGAGCCCATAGACGACGGCGAAGCCCGTCGGGAGGCTCAGATGAACCACTCATTTCACTCTGCTGATCGCGGTACCCACCTGAAGATCGTGGTGGTGGCGCTCGTGGCTGGTATCCTGGTCGCCGGCTTCGGGATCGCAGCCCGTACCAACGCCGATTACAGCCAGACAGCCCAGTCCACCCACGTGATCAAGGCCGGCAAGCCGGTGGCGGTGACCAGCGCGGGCACGTCCGAGATTCGCTGACATGCACCGCCTTGCGCTGACCAAGGGCCGCCGCCAGGCGGCTTTTTTCGTTTTCCAGAGCAATGCTTAGCCGATGCGTCCTGACGAAGCGCAACGTCCTTGACTTCACCCAGCCCCGCCTTTAAGTCCCCCCTCGTTCCGCGCGCTTTCAGCGAACCACGCGGGAGTAGCTCAGTTGGTTAGAGCGCCGGCCTGTCACGCCGGAGGTCGCGGGTTCGAGCCCCGTCTCTCGCGCCATTTTGGCAATCCCTTCATAGTCTTAGCCCGAACTTTCCGCTGCCCTTCCCGGCTGCGCGGTGATTGCCGGCGGCCGTCGGGAACCCGTGGCATAGTCAGCCCGCGCCCGAATCGTCTACGCCTGCCAGGACTTGGAGGGATCCCCACGCTTTCCCGGCTTTTCCGGGGCTTCCCTGTTCATTGAGGAGGCCAGACATGGCTAAGAAGGATTCGGCGAAGAAGGCAGCCGCTCCCGCCACCATCACGCTCAAGCACCTCGCCGCCGACATCGCGGAGAGCCAGGACCTGTCGAAAAAGCACGCCGAGGCCGTCCTCACCGACATGGTCGACCTGATCACCAGGCACCTCAAGAAGGGCGACCGCGTCCGCATCGTCGGTCTCGGCATCCTCCAGGTCCGCAAGCGCGCCGCCCGCACCGGCCGCAACCCCGCCACCGGCGAGGCGATCCACATCAAGGCCAGCAAGAAGGTCGCCTTCCGCCCGGTCAAGGAGCTGAAAGAGGCGATCTAGCTGCTTACGGATTGTTAAGTCTGATCCAGCTTCCTTCCGGCCGCATCGAGCCCGCTTTTCTGATATACCGCCTGCTTCCCCAAAGCCCCGGCGGTTTGACCAGAAATGTCCTCCCTCAATTTCAAGCATACCGTGACAGAGCGCTTCCTGCGCTACGTCACCATCGACACCCAGTCCGATCCGGAATCCCCGGCCTCGCCCTCGACCGAGAAGCAGAAGGATCTCGGCCGCGTGCTCGCCGCCGAGCTGAAGGCCATGGGCGTCGCGGACGCGCATCTCGACGACTACGGCTACGTCTACGGAACGATCCCGGCCAATACGACCAAGAAGGTGCCGGTGATCTGCTTCTGCTCGCACATGGACACCTCGCCCGATTGCTCGGGCGAGGACGTCAAGCCGCAGATGGTGAAGAACTATCGCGGCGGCGATATCACGCTGCCGGGCGATACCAGCCAGGTGATCCGCTTCACTGAACATCCCGCGCTGAAGAACCAGATCGGCAACGACATCATTACCACCGACGGCACCACGCTGCTCGGGGCCGACAACAAGGCCGGCGTCGCCGAGATCATGGATGCCGCGCATTTCTTCATCAACAACCCCGATGTGAAGCACGGCACCATCAAGATCCTCTTCACGCCGGACGAGGAGATCGGCCGCGGCGTCGACAATGTCGATCTGAAGAAATTGGGGGCCGATTTCGGCTACACCATGGACGGCGAGAGCGCAGGCTCCGTCGAGGACGAGACCTTCTCGGCCGACGGCGCCACCATCACCATCAACGGCGTCAGCGCCCATCCCGGTTATGCCAAGGGCAAGATGGAGCACGCCATCAAGATCGCAGCGGCAATCGTCGAGCGGCTGCCGAAGGAAGGCTGCTCGCCGGAGACGACGTCAGGCAAGCAAGGCTTCTTGCATCCGATCGGGATCGAAGGTGCGCTCGAGCAGGCGACACTCTCCTTCATCGTGCGCGACTTCACCGAGGAAGGGCTGAAGGAGAAGGAAGTCCTGCTCGAGACCATCGTCAAGGACGTGATGAAGGACTATCCGCGCTCGACCTACAGTTTCGAGGTCAGGGAGCAGTACCGCAACATGAAGCAGGTGATCGACCGTCACCCGCACATCCTCGAATACGCCATCGAAGCGATCCGCCGTGCCGGCCTGCGCCCGATGCGGACCGCGATCCGCGGCGGCACCGACGGCTCGCGCCTGTCCTTCATGGGCCTGCCCTGCCCCAACATCTTTGCCGGCGAGCACGCGTTTCATTCGCGGCTCGAATGGGTCAGCCGGCAGGACATGGAAAAGGCGGTGCAGACGATCGTGCATCTCGCCATGATCTGGGAAGAAAAGGCGTAGCTTGCGCTGACTCAAAATTCTGTCGCGGCACACCTGTTCGTCCTCGCGGTTCAGGCAGTCGCGGCAGCTTGCCCGCCGCGATACTCCGCCCACGCTTGCCGCAGGATTTGCAGCGACGAAGTGAGGAAGATTCCCGCCATCACGGCGGCAACAGCCAGATCGGGCCATGCCGTTGCGGTGCCGAATACGCCAATGGCAGCAACCATCACGATCACGTTGCCGATGGCGTCATTGCGCGAGCAGAGCCAGACCGACCGCACGTTGGCATCACCGTCCTTGTAGCGCGCGAGCAGGAGAACCGAGGTCAGGTTCGCCGCCAGCGCGGCCAGGCTCATCGCGCCCATCAGCTCCGCGCGCGGGAGCCCCAGGACGAGTGTCTGATAGACCGTCGACCCGAACACCCAGGCTGCCATGCCGCTGAGCGACAACCCCTTGAACAGCGCGGCGGTGGCGCGTGTCCTGATGGTCGCGCCGATGACCGAAAGGCTCAGGCCGTAGGTGACTGTATCGGCCAGGAAATCGAGAGCATCGGCCTTGAGAGCCTGCGAGCCGGCCACGTGGCCCGCCGCCATTTCGCTCACGAACATCGTCGCGTTGATGGCGATGACGGTCCATAGCACGCGCTTGTATCTGGGATCGAGCCCGTCGAAGACGGGAACGCCTGCCGAGCAGCAATCGGCGCAGCCCGATCTGGCGACCTCTTCCACTCGGGGTTTGGCAGCTTCCGTGCAGCACGCGTCGTGCGAGCAGCAAGGCTCTTCGGGCATTCCAGGCTCCTCTCCGCGTGTCATCTTACCATCAGCCCGCAACGATGGCGATCTCGTGAAGTTCCCTGCCTTCCCAAGCGGGACCGCCCATGCGAAAATGACGCCGTGAAAATAGCTTACGCCCTTCGCTGCCTGCTTGCGGTGCTCGTGATGGCCTCCCTGGCCATGGCGCCGCTGGCTGCACCTGCCGCCGCGCAGCTCGCTTCCGACACGATGGCGATGGACGACGGCGCGATGGCGAATGAAATGCCGTGCTGCCCGGATCAAAAGGCGCCGGTGCAGAAGGACGATTGCAAGGACTGTCCCTTCATGGGGCTCTGCTTGATGAAGAGCATCCAGGGCATGCCCGTTGCAGCGGTGAAGCTGCAATACGATCTCGCCTACTCCGGCAGGCTTGCGTTGCTTGACGACGCCAAGGCTGACGGCCTGGGCTCATCGCCCCCCGCACGACCACCTCGAAGCTAGCTGCGGTCACACCGCGCTGCTGCCCGGGCCATGCCCGGGCGGCAACGTTGCGCGCCGTCATCGGCGGAAACCAAAGCTAGATAGAGGATAAACACATGAAGACCTTGAACACCGCGCGCACCATGGCGGCCGCGCTGACGCTGCTTGCCGCAACCTGCCTCGCCGGGACGGCCCGCGCCGAGATCAACGACTACGCATTTCAGCTGGTCCACGAAGCGGTCCCGGTCGGACCGAATGAAATCGCAGTCAAGCTGATGAACAAGAAGACCGGCAAGGCGGTGCCTGATGCGGTGATCTTCGCGAGCCGTCTGGACATGGCCCCGGATGGTATGGCCGAGATGGCGACCAAGCTGACGCCGGTCTCCGCCACCGAGCCGGGCGTCTACAAGTTCAAGGCAAACCTGAGCATGGCCGGACGCTGGCAGCTATCGCTCGGCGCCAAGGTCCAAGGCGAAACCGGGACCGTGGAGAACAAGCTGGTCGTGAAGGCCGGCCAGTGAAACGCGCACCGACCGTCGTCGTCCTCGCAGCCGCACTGGCAGCGGGGATGGCCTGGCTCTGGATGGCCGAGCCGGCATGGTCGCCACTCCCGCGTACCACTGCACAACCGATGCAGGCTGCACCTGCGTCCACGGAGGCCGCGCTCTACTACCGCGACCCCGACAACAAGCCGCTCTATTCGCTGGAGCCTTCGAGCACGCCGGACGGCCGCGCCTATCGTGCGGTCACGCAGTCCGAGGAGAGCTTGAATTTCGATCCGAACCAGCAAGACGCCGCGATGGCTCCGGCGCCCGCGGCAATGCCCCCGGGCAAGATCAAGTACTACCGCAATCCTATGGGCCTGCCAGACACCTCGCCAGTCCCCAAGAAAGACTCGATGGGGATGGACTACATTCCGGTCTACGAAGGCGACGACAGCGACGACGGGACCGTCAAGCTGTCGCCAGGCAAGATCCAGCGCACCGGCGCGAAATCCGAGCGGGTCGTGCGGCAGCCCATCAGCTCGGTCATCCGCGCGCCCGGGACCGTCCAGGAGGACGAACGCCGTATTTCGGTGGTCGCGCTGCGCTTCGAGGGCTTCGTGGAAAGCGTTGCCAACGTCACCACCGGTGAGCACGTTCACAAGGGGCAGCCGCTCATGAACGTGTACAGCCCGGCGCTCTCCAGCGCGGCTGCCGAATATCTGTCCGCAATCAACGCGGGCGCCAGCGGAAAGGAGCTGAAGGGCGCACGTCGCAGGCTGGAGAATCTCGCGACGCCCGAGCAGGCCATCAAGGAGCTCGAACGGACGCGCGACATCTCGCTCTCGATTCCCTGGCCCGCTCCGCAGGACGGCGAAATCCTCGAGCGAAACGCGGTGAACGGAATGCGGGCGGGACCCGGCGACGTCCTGTTCAGGATCGCCGATCACCGCCTGGTCTGGGTTCTCATCGACGTCGCCGAACGCGATCTGCCTCAGGTCGTCGTCGGAACGAAAGTAACCGTCAGGCCGCGCGCGCTGACGGGCCAGACCTTCGTCGGCGCCGTGGCGCTGATCTACCCACACCTGAACGCGCAGACCCGCACAGCGCGCATCCGCGTCGAAGTGCCCAATCCCGATGAGGCGTTGCGGCCCGAGATGTACGTCGATGCCGCGATCGAGACGGGGACCCCAGCTCCGGTGATCGTTGTTCCCGAAAACGCGGTACTCGACAGTGGCACGCGCCAGGCGGTTCTGATCGACAAGGGCCAGGGCCGCTTCGAGCCGCGCGACGTCAAGCTCGGCCGTCGAGGCGGCGGTTACGTCGAGATTGCGGAAGGCCTCGCCGAAGGCGAAGCGGTCGTGACCTCGGCCAACTTCCTGATCGACGCCGAGAGCAATCTGAAAGCGGCGCTGAAGGGATTTGCCGACGCCAACAATACGCCGGGTGCGGACCGAGCCGGTGGTACGGAGGCGCGCAAATGATCGCTCGTCTCATCGCATGGTCGGCGCGCAATCTGCTGCTGGTCCTGTTCGGCACCGGCTTCGCGGCTGCGGCCGGTGTCTACGCACTGGCCCATCTGCCGCTCGATGCCATCCCGGACCTCTCCGACACCCAGGTCATCGTCTACACGGAATACCCTGGTCAGGCGCCTCAGGTGATTGAAGACCAGGTCACCTATCCGCTTGCCACCGCCATGCTGACGGTGCCGAAATCGAAGGTGGTGCGCGGGTTCTCCTTCTTCGGCGTCTCCTTCGTCTACGTCATCTTCGAGGACGGCACCGACATCTACTGGGCGCGCTCGCGCGTGCTCGAATTCCTCAATGCTGCAACATCGAGATTGCCGGCGGGAGTGACACCAACCATTGGTCCGGACGCCACCGGCGTCGGCTGGGTTTACCAGTACGCGGTGATGTCGAAGGAGCTGAATCTCGCCGACACACGCACCATCCAGGAATGGAACCTGAAGTTCGCCCTCGCCAAGGCCGAAGGCGTCGCCGAGGTGGCGAGCGTCGGCGGCTTCGTCAAGCAATACAACGTGATCCTCGATCCGCAGCGGATGCGCGACCTCGGCATCCCCATGCAAAAGGTTCGCGACGCGATCCGCGCCAGCAACGCGGACGTCGGTGGACGCACGGTCGAACTATCCGAGTTCGAATACGTCATCCGAGGCAAGGGTTACCTGAAAAGCATCGACGACATCGGCAATATCGTGCTCAAGACCGACAAGGGGACGCCCGTGTTGCTGCGGGACGTCGCGAGGGTCGAACTGGGACCGGACGAGCGGCGCGGCATCACCGAGCTCAATGGCGAGGGAGAAGTCTCCAGCGGTATCATCCTGCAGCGCTTCGGCATGAACGCGCTCGACGTCATCGAGAACGTCAAGAAGCGATTCAAGGAGATCGCGAGCAGCCTGCCGAAATCGGTCGAGATAGTCCCGGTTTACGACCGGTCGAACCTGATCTACGCCGCCATCGCCACGCTCAAGCACACGCTGGTCGAAGAGAGCATCGTCGTTGCTCTCGTCTGCATCGTGTTCCTGCTGCACGTTCGCAGCGCGCTCGTCGCAATCCTGATGCTGCCGGTCGGCGTACTGATGGCGTTCGGCGCGATGAAGTTGCTCGGCATCGGCTCCAACATCATGAGCCTCGGAGGCATCGCAATCGCGATCGGTGCCATGATAGACGCCGCGATCGTCATGATCGAGAATGCCCACAAGCATCTCGAACGCGCCGAGCCGGGCCGGTCGCGCGTCGCGATCCTGATCGAGGCGGCATCGGAAGTCGGGCCCGCGCTGTTCTTCAGCCTGTTGATCATCACCGTGTCGTTCATGCCGATCTTCACGCTGGAATCGCAGGAAGGCCGGCTGTTCAGCCCGCTAGCCTTCACCAAGACCTTTGCGATGGCGGCGGCAGCCCTCCTGTCGGTGACGCTGGTGCCGGCACTGATGGTGATCTTCGTCCGCGGCAGGATCATCCCGGAGCACAGGAATCCGATCAACCGCTTCCTGATCTTCATCTATCGCCCCGTGATCAGGGGCGTGCTGCAGGCCAGGACGCTGGTGATCGTGCTCGCGCTCGGTGTGCTCGCAGTCTCGGTCTGGCCGGCGCGCCAGCTCGGCACCGAGTTCATGCCGAACCTCAACGAAGGTACATTGTTGTACATGCCGACCACCCTGCCCGGGATTTCGGTGACGAGGGCGGCCGAACTGATGCAGGTCCAGGATCGGATCATCCGCTCGTTCCCCGAAGTGGCCTCGGTCTATGGCAAGGCGGGACGCGCGGCGACCGCGACCGACCCGGCGCCCCCGGAAATGTTCGAGACGGTGGTCAACCTCAAACCGAAGGAGCAGTGGCGCGCGGGCGTGACGGTCGACAGCCTGATCGCCGAGATGGACAAGGCGCTTCAGTTTCCTGGCGTCTCCAACGCCTGGACCATGCCGATCAAGGCGCGCATCGACATGCTCTCGACCGGCATCCGGACCCCCGTCGGCATCAAGGTCATCGGCACCGATCTCGTCGAGATCGACAAGCTTGCCCGACAGATCGAGCAGGTGCTCAAGGCGGTGCCCGGCACGTCCTCGGCCTATGCCGAGCGGGGCCTCGGCGGCTACTACCTCGAGATCACGCCGGACCGTGAGGCGCTGTCGCGCTACGGCATCATGGTGCAGGACGTGCAGGACACGATCGCGACGGCGCTCGGCGGCCAGGCGGTGACGACGACCGTCGAGGGCCGGCAGCGCTTTACCGTCAACATGCGCTATCCCCGCGACCTGCGGAACAATCCGACCGCGATCGCCAGCGACATCCTGGTGCCGTTGCCGGGCGGCGGCGCGGTCCCGCTCGGCGAGGTCGCGAGCGTCACGCCGGCGCGCGGGCCGGCCTCGATCCGGACCGAGAACGGGCAACTCGCCACCTACATCTATGTCGACATCCGTGATCGCGACCTCGGCGGCTACGTCGCCGATGCGCGGCGCGCGGTGCAGGCGAGCATCCAGTTCCCGCCAGGCTATTACGTGGTCTGGAGCGGGCAATACGAATATCTCGAACGCGCCACCGCGCGGCTGAAGATCGTGGTGCCGGTGACGCTGCTGATCATCTTCCTGCTGCTCTACCTCAACTTCCGCTCGGTCACCGAGACCATGATCGTGATGCTCTCCCTGCCCTTCGCCCTCGTCGGCGGCCTGTGGCTGATGTGGTGGCTCGGCTTCAACCTCTCGGTCGCTGTCGCCGTCGGCTTCATCGCGCTCGCGGGCGTGGCGGCCGAGACCGGCGTGGTGATGCTGATCTACCTCAACCAGGCGCTCGCCGAGACGGGGACGCACTGCGCACGCGCAGGCCGGTCGCTCACCCGAGACGATCTCGACAAGGCCATCATGCGAGGCGCGGTCGAGCGCGTCCGCCCGAAGATGATGACGGTGGTCGCGATTATGGCCGGCCTGCTGCCGATCATGTGGAGCAACGGGACCGGCTCGGAGATCATGCAGCGCATTGCCGTGCCCATGATCGGCGGCATGATCTCGTCGACGCTGCTGACGCTGATCGTAATCCCCGCGATCTTCAGCCTGGTGAAAGGCCTAGGGCTGCATTCAGGCACTGATGCAGTCATGCCGGGATCGGCTCGGGAGGCCGCGGAATGAGGTCGCAATCCTGCCTCGCGAGCTGGTAACGGCAACACGACCGCCTGGCAGTCCAATCGGCATCTACGGCACGGGCATCGCGCGAGGGCTGCGATGGAAGCGGTTCGAGTTCGCCATCCAGTTCGGCAGCGGCTCTCCATCACGGTGCCGCCCGCCGGCAACCGCCGCCGCCCAGGCCACCGCGGCTCCGATCAGGGCCGCCGCCGCCACCGAGAAAGCGACGATGACCGAGTTGCGCCGCGCACGGCTGATGGCCGTCCGCGCATCCGCGATCAGGGCGTCGACCCGACGTTCGGAATCGGCCGCCGCCAGTCCCGTCAGCGCGGAGACCTGCTGCACGAGATAATTGCGATCATCGAGCGCGACGCCGCTATGGCTCGATGACGTCATCAGGATGCGTCCGGCTTCGGCACGGGCTTCCCGCATGTCGGCGGGAGGCCGCCGCGGCGCGCGGAACAGCTTGTCGAGCTCGTAGCTCAACAGCGGCTCGGCGGAGGTCGCATTCCCCGACGAGCTGCGCATCGGCGAACGGTCGATCGCGGCAGCACCGATGATCGCCAGCAGCGCAGCGCCAATCAGCACTGCCAGAGCCCAGGACGTCAGCCCATGAAGGCCGTCCCGCCGCTCGCCGTCGTCCTCGATCGTGGCCAGCGCCGGCGCCGGCCGCGCCGTCCGGCCGGCGATGTAGCCGCCGAAGCCGAAGCTGATGATCGCCTGGATGATCAGATACAGCCCGGACAGCAGCGCCAGCGCCGCCGAGGCGTCGCGCCATGTCGGCGAGGCCGAACTGACACCGAGGCCGATGGCGACGCCAAAGCCGACCAGGATGAACGACATCGCACCGGCGGCGAAAGCGCCCGCAAGCACCGAACTCCACTGGATGGTCCGGCGGTCCTCGGCTACGCCATCTTCCATCATGTTTTCCTGTACGAGAGTTTCCATTGCCGTCCTCTCAGCGCAGGCCGAAGAACGACAGGATCGCCATGATCACGACGATCAGGCCGATCAGATAAATCAGTCCGTCCATAGTCCCATCCTCCTCAAACACTCCTGATCGCTAATCAGGGGGAATGAGGAACGTTCCTAATTCGATATTTCCCGGGGAACGAACTGGCGAGATGCGGATTGATTGCTCAAGTCCCAAGGATGAAGATTGTGAGCACTGAAGGCCTCAGCCGGTCTGCCCCGGCTGGGGCCCTTTCGCATTTGCAACCGCCTTACTGTCCTATGTTAACGACGCCGGTGCCAGGATCGTCAAAGATGCGATCGGGGCGAACCTCCAGATCGGGAGCGCCGTGTGGATCGCAGGACCGCGTGCTTGAATCAGGCGAATGCATCCCGGGAGAAGGCCATCGCCGATCCCGAGCACCACGACCAATGGATCGATGAAGCCATCGAATGGCTGGAGCAGGCAATGGAAGCCGGCCGTTGCGCCGTCACGACCGTGGAAGCTGACGACCCGCCGCCTGCTCCGGAGCCCGTCGGCACGGCGGCAAGCGAGACCTTCGCCTCACCCTGGCGCGTCATCGCCCGCCAGTAAGAGGCGGTCGCAATCCACGCGCTGCTGCGGCAATTGTTCCAGGGACGTAACAATGTTGCGGGTCGACACTGTTCCCGGCACCATGCTAGGCCGTGCACAGACCGCAACCAGAGTGACGTCGTGCTCGCGAACCGCCAGCCCTCAGGATTTTGCCGCCCGCGCCACTGGCGCGGACTGCTGTCTGTGCTGATCGCGGTTGTCTATCTGCTCGCGGGCGCGCTGCACGGCCTGCACGACATCGACGTGACTACGCCCGGCGGCGGCTCGGAGATCGCTGCGGTCCTTGATGGCTCCGCAGGTCACAGCGACCACAAGGCAATCGGCGGGCATCATTGCCACGGCTGCTTCTCGGTGGCGGTGACGCAGCCGGCGCCACCGGCGGTACTGATCGCGCTTGTGTCTGCATCGAGCCCGCAACGTGCACCCCAGCTCGCTGGAATCGTCCCTGATACGGACTCCCCGCCTCCCAAGCCTATGGCCTGAACGGATTGGTCGGGCGTCCCGCGCCCATTAGGTTCATCCCTCACAGGTCGGTTTCATGTTTCGCAACGGAATGGCCGCGCGCCTGGCGTGCGTGGCAGCGTGTCTTGTTGCCGGATTGGCGCTTGCGCCGTCTCACGCCCAGACTTTGACGATGCGGAGCGCGCTGTCGCGCGCGCTGGCCGCGAGCCCGCGGCTCACCGCGGCAGAGCGCGACGTCGGCATCGCCACGGGGCAGCGCATCCAGGCCGGCGCGCTGCTCAATCCGGAACTGTCCTATGAACAGGACAATTCGTTCGGATCGGGCATCTATCGCGGCACGAGATCGGCCGAGACCACGCTCCAGATCAGCCAGGCCTTCGAGCTGTTCGGCAAGCGTGATGCGCGGATCGCCGCAGGCGCCGCCGGCATCGAGGTGGCCGCGATCCAGCGCAAGGCGGTCAGGCTGGAGGTGCTGTCGGAGACTGCGATCGCCTTCCTCAGCGTGCTCGGCGCGCAGCGGCGCATCCAGATCCTCGACGAGCAGATCGCCGCGATCGACCGCCTGACGCCGCTGCTGCGCCGCCGCGTCGAGGCCGGCGCCTCCTCGCCGGCCGAGACCGGCCGCGCCGAGGTCGCGTCCGCCCTGGTGAAGGCCGACCGCGAACGCTTCAAGGCAACGCTGGCCAGCGCCCGGCGCGAGCTTGCGGTGCTGATGGGGGATCCCGCGGCAAAATTCGGCGAGGTCTCCGGCCGGCTCGACACCACGGGAAAGACGCCGACGTTCCAGTCGGTCGTCGCCGCCATCGATGCCAATCCGCAGCTGGTGCGCTGGACCGCCGTCTATGCCCAGCGCAACGCCGAGCTGTTGATGGCGCGCTTAAGGCCCTATCCCGACGTGCGGATCGCGGCGGGATGGCGCCATTTCAACGAGACCAATGACGACGCGGTGCGCCTCACCGTCTCGGTGCCGATCCCCGTGTTCGACCAGAACCAGGGCAACATCCTCTCGGCGCAGGAAAGCCTCGCCAAGACCAGGGCCGAGCGCGAAGCCAACCGCAACACGCTGATCGTAGTCGCCGGCCGCGCCTACGACTCGCTCCAGGGCTCGCTGCGCGAGCTCGCGGTGCTGCGCGAGACCGCGATTCCGAAAGCCACGGAAGCCTCGGAGGCGATCGCGCAGGGCTACGGCCAGGGCCGCTTCTCCCTGCTCGAAGTGCTCGACGCCCAGGCGAGCGTCACCCAGGCGCGCCTGCGCGAGCAGGAGGCGCTGCAGAACTTCCATGCCGGCGTCGCGACCATCGAAGGCCTCGTTGGCAACCCCTTCGCACTGGCCCGGGATAGCGCACGATGAAGACGTCCTCCACCATTCTCGTCGCCATCGTGGCCGCCGCACTCGGCGCCTACGGCTATTCCCTGCTCGCGCCTGCCGGGGTCACGCACACCGAGCATGCCGAGCATTCCGAACAGAAGAAGCCGAGCGACCATGTCGAGCAGGACGAGCACGGCGCCGACCGCATCCGCATCTCCGACGTCAAGCTGGCCGCCGCCGGCGTGGTGCTGGCGGAAGCTTCAAGCGCGACGCTGACCGATACACTGTCTTTCAACGGCATCTTGCGCGCCAACCAGGAAGCCGTCGTGCAGGTGACGCCGCGCTTTCCGGGGGTCGCCAAATCGATCCAGAAGCGCATCGGCGACAGGGTCGGCAAGGACGATCTGCTCGCCGCGATCGAGAGCAACCAGAGCCTCACCGTCTACGAGCTGAAGGCGCCGATCGCAGGCACCATCATCGAGCGGCAGATCTCGCTCGGCGAATACGCCTCCGAGCAGAAGCCGGCCTTCGTGGTCGCCGACCTCTCGACGATCTGGGTCGACCTGTCGATCTACCGGCAGGACCTCCGGCGCGTTCGTCTCAACGACGAGGTGCTGATCGATCCCGACGACGGCCGCGGCGAGATCAAGGGCACGATCTCCTACATGGCGCCGATCGGCAGCAGCGAGACCCAGACCGCGCTCGCCCGCGTGGTGCTGCCAAATCCGGACGGGCGCCTGCGTCCCGGCCTGTTCGTCACGGCGCGGCTGATCCTCGCCGCGCGCAACGTCGCGGTCGCCGTACGCCGAAGTGCGATCCAGACGCTGGAGAACAGGACCATCGTGTTCGTCCGCGAGGACGGCGACAAGATCGAGGCGCGTCCCGTGGAGCTCGGGGATTCCGATCCGCGCCATGTCGAGATCAAGGCGGGTCTTTCGGCCGGCGAGCATTACGTCGCGGAGAACAGCTTCGTCGTGAAAGCGGAGATGGGCAAGGGCGAGGCCGAGCATGATTGAGCGTCTCATCGCGGTCTCGCTTCAGCAGCGCTGGCTGGTCCTGCTGCTCGCGCTCGGCGCCGTCGCCTTCGGAGCCTGGAATTTCCAGCGCCTGCCGATCGACGCCGTACCCGACATCACCAACGTCCAGGTCCAGATCAACACCCGCGCGCCCGGCTACTCGCCGCTGGAAACCGAGCAGCGCATCACCTTCCCCGTCGAGACCGCCATGGGCGGCCTGCCGAAGCTCGACTACACCCGCTCGCTGTCGCGCTACGGCCTGAGCCAGGTGACGGTCGTGTTCAAGGACGGCACCGATATCTATTTTGCCCGCCAGCTCGTGGGCGAGCGCATCCAGCAAGTGAAGGACCAGCTTCCGGCCGGCGTCGAGGTCGCGATGGGCCCGGTCTCGACCGGCTTGGGCGAAATCTTCATGTACACCGTCGAGGCAAAGGCGGGGGCGAAGACGCAGGGCGGTCACGACTATTCGCTGACTGACCTCCGCACCGTGCAGGACTGGATCATCCGGCCACAGCTTCGCAACGTGCCCGGGGTGATCGAGGTCAACACCATCGGCGGCTTCGAGCGGCAGTTCCACGTGCTGCCGGACCCCGGCAAGCTGATGGCCTACCGGCTCGGCTTTCGCGACGTCATGACGGCGCTCGCCGCCAACAACGCCAATGTCGGCGCCGGCTATATCGAACGCAACGGCGAGCAATATCTGGTGCGCTCCCCGGGCCAGGTCGGCAGCATCAGCGAGATCCAGGACATCGTGATCGGCTCGCGCGGCGGCAATCCCGTCAGGATCAGGGATGTCGCCTCCGTCACGGAAGGCCGCGACCTCCGCACGGGCGCGGCGACGCGCGATGGCGAGGAAACCGTGCTCGGCACCGCCATGCTGCTGATCGGCGAGAACAGCCGCAGCGTGGCGCGCCGCGTCGCAGCCCGTCTCGACGAGATCGCCAAATCGCTGCCCGACGGCGTCGTGACCCGGACCGTCTACGACCGCACCCATCTGGTCGAGGCCACCATCCGTACGGTCGAAAACAACCTCCTGGAAGGTGCGGCCCTGGTCGTGGCCGTGCTGTTCCTGATCCTCGGAAACATCCGCGCCGCGCTCGTGGTGGCCTGCGTCATTCCGCTCTCCATGGCCATGACGATCACCGGCATGGTCGAAACAAAAGTCAGCGCGAACCTGATGAGCCTGGGTGCGATCGATTTCGGCATCATCGTCGACGGCGCCGTGATCATCGTCGAGAACTGCCTGCGCATGCTGGCCGAGGCGCAGCGCCAGAAAGGCGGCCTGCTCTCCACCCCCGAACGGCTGCGCGCGATCCTGCGCGGGTCGCGCGAGGTCATCAAGCCGAGCCTGTTCGGAACGCTGATCATCGCGGTGGTCTACCTGCCCGTGCTGACGCTGACCGGCGTCGAGGGCAAGATGTTCACGCCGATGGCGCTGACCGTGCTGATGGCGCTGGGCGCCGCGGTGCTGTTCTCCATCACCTTCGTGCCGGCGGCGGTTGCCATCTTCGTCACCGGCAAGGTGTCCGAACACGAAAACCTGTTCATGCGGGTGGCGAAGCGCATCTATCTCCCCCTGCTCCGCCTCGCGATCGACAATCGGATCGCGGTCACCGTCATGGCCGCCATCATCGTGGTCGCAAGCGGCATCGCCGCCGCGCGCATGGGCGGCGAGTTCATCCCGAGCCTGGACGAAGGCGACGTCGCGCTGGCCTCGATCCGGATTCCCGGGACCAGCCTCACGCAGTCGCTGGATCTGCAAAAGGCGCTGGAAAAGCGCATCAAGGAGATTCCCGAGGTGAAGGAATTCTTCACCCGCATCGGCACCGCCGAGATCGCGACCGACCCGATGTCGCCGGCGCAGACCGACGGCTACATCATGCTGAAACCGCGCGCGGAATGGCCCGACCCGGGCAAGCCGAAATCGGAGGTGATCGAGGCCATCGACCACGCCGCCGACGAAATTCCCGGCAGCGCCTATGAAATCTCCCAGCCGATCCAGTTCCGCGTCAACGAGCTGATCTCCGGCGTGCGCAGCGACGTCGGCATCAAGGTCTTCGGCGACGACCTCGACATCCTCCAAGGCGCCGCAAAGCAGGTCGAGGCCGCAATCCGCGGCATCCGCGGCGCCAGCGACGTCAAGATCGAGCAGGTCTCGGGCCTGCCGATCCTCACCGTCCGGCTCGACCGCCAGGCGCTCGCCCGCTACGGGCTCAGCATCGGTGAGGTACAGGGCATTGTCGAGATCGCGGTCGGCGGCAAGTCGGCAGGCAAGCTGTTCGAGGGCGACCGCCGTTTCGACATCGTCGTGCGCCTGCCGGAACGTCTGCGCGGCAATCTCGAGGCGATCCGGGCCATACCGATCCCGCTGCCGCCCAGCGAGGAAGCTGCAGGCGGCACCGCCGTTCGAACAGCGCTGACCGCCTCTCCCCTTGCCCAGATGCGCTATGTCCCGCTGTCGTCTGTCGCAACCGTCGATGCGACGCCCGGTCCCAACCAGATCAGCCGTGAGAACGGCAAGCGGCGCATCGTCGTCACCGCCAATGTCCGCGCGCGCGACCTCGGCTCCTTCGTGAGCGAGGCGGAAGCGGCCGTCGCCGAGAAGGTCAAGCTGCCGCCGGGCTATTGGATCGGCTGGGGCGGCCAGTTCGAGCAGCTGGTCTCGGCGACCAAGCGGCTGACGATCGTGGTGCCGGTGGCGCTGCTGCTGGTGTTCCTGCTGCTGTTCATGGGCATGGGATCGGCGGCGGATGCGGCTCTGGTGTTCTCCGGTGTGCCGCTGGCGTTGACGGGCGGCGTTGCCGCGCTTCTGCTGCGCGACATTCCGCTGTCGATCAGCGCCGGTGTCGGCTTCATCGCATTGTCGGGCGTGGCCGTTCTCAACGGCCTCGTCATCATCGCCTTCATCGAGCGGCTGCGCAGCGAGGGGCTCCCCGTTGCCGACGCGGTGCGCGAGGGTGCGCTGACCCGGCTGCGGCCGGTGCTGATGACTGCACTGGTCGCCTCGCTCGGCTTCGTGCCGATGGCGCTCGCCACCGGCGCCGGCGCCGAGGTGCAGCGTCCGCTGGCGACCGTGGTGATCGGCGGCATCATCTCCTCGACCGTGCTGACGTTGCTGGTGCTGCCGGCGCTCTATGCGCTGTTCCGTCGTGACGCGCCAGGTGAAACGCCTACAATGGCGCCTGATTTGGCGGCGTCCCGGGAGCGCTAGATTTGGGCAGCCACGACCATCACGGTCATCACCACCATGATCATGCCGGCCACGGGCATGACCATGGTCATGCGCACGGACATGATCACGGTGCCGGCCACGCGCATGTCCATGCGCCCGCCAATTTCGGCAAGGCATTCGCGATCGGCATTTCGCTCAACATCGCGCTGGTCGTGGCCGAGGCGATCTACGGCTATATCGGCAACTCCACCGCGCTGCTTGCAGACGCCGGCCATAATCTCAGCGACGTGCTCGGCCTGATCGTGGCCTGGGCTGCGTCGATCGCGGCAAGGCGCGCGCCGAGCGGCCGCTTCACCTATGGCCTGCGCGCCTCCACCATCCTGGCGGCGCTGGCGAATGCGGTCTTCCTGCTGGTCGCGACCGGCGCGATCGGCTGGGAAGCGATCTTGCGTCTGCGCGAGCCGGAGCCGGTCGCCGGCGTGACCGTGATGGTAGTCGCCGGCATCGGCATCCTCATCAACGGTTTCACCGCCATGCTGTTCGCGCGCGGACGCAAGGACGACATCAACATCGAAGGCGCCTATCTGCACATGGCGGCCGACGCCGCTGTCTCGCTCGGCGTCGTGGTCTCGGCGGCGCTGATCATCTGGACCGGCTGGCTCTGGCTCGATCCCGTCACCAGCCTCGTCATCTGCGCCACCATCCTCTGGAGCACCACCAGTCTGCTGCGCGGCTCCATCGACATGTCGATGGCTGCGGCGCCCAAGGGCACCGACCTCGCCGCGATCAGGTCATTCCTGCTGGCGCGGCCGGGCGTGTCCGCGATTCACGATCTCCATGTCTGGCCGATCTCGACCACCGAGACGGCGCTGACCTGTCACCTCGTCATGCCCGCGGGCACTGCCGATGCATTCCTGATGGAGACGGCACAGCTCCTGAGGGCGTCCTTCCGCATCGGCCACACCACGCTTCAGGTCGAGACGCATCCGGACAATGGCTGCGCGCTGGCGCCGGATGATGTGGTTTAGGATTCGCAAATCCATCCACACCGTCATTTGCGGGGAGTACTTGCGACGAAGCAATCCAGACTGTCTCAGCGGAGACAGTCTGGATTGCTTCGCTGCGCTCGCAATGACGGTGGAGAGAGTTTCGCCGACCTCCTACGCCACCTTCGCCGTGACGATCCAGATCGCGCCCTGCAGCGCCACGCTCTGTCCCTTCAGGAACGGCGCGAGCATCTCGCGGATCGAGGCTTTTGCAGCGGCATAGGTCTCCGGCGGATGGCCCTGGAGCGCGCGGCTGGCGGGGCCGATCTGGAGCGCACCGTCGACCGCGGCATCGAGACCACCGCCGATGGCGACATCCATCGCGAGATTGCGCGGCTCCATCGCCACGTCCACGAAGCCTGCACCTTTCAGGATGCGCGTCACGCGCTCTTCCGAGGCGAAGGCGAACGGGCCCGGCTCTTCCGGCCCGACCGGCGGCATCTTCGGGACATGTTTGTAGACCGCCATCAGCGGCGCCATCATCCACGGATTTTCCTTCGGCTCGCGCCAGCAGGCAAACGCGAGCCGTCCCGACGGCTTGAGTGCGCGGCGGAGATTGGTGAAGGACGCAATGGGATCGGCGAAGAACATCACGCCGAAGCGCGACGCCAGCAGGTCAAAGCTCGCCGGCTCGAACGGATGCACCGTCGCATCCGCCAGCACGAAATCGAGCGGCAGACCCTTTGGCGCAAACGCGCGCGCCTGCGACAGCATCGGGTCGGAAACGTCGAGGCCGAGCGCGAAGCCATCGGGCGCGACAGCCTTTGCGAACGCGACCGTCGTCGCACCGGAGCCGCAGCCCACGTCCAGCACGCGCTCGCCCGGCTTTGGCCTGGCGCGCTCGATCAGGGCGTCCGCGATCGGCCCAAGCAGTTTTTCCTGCGCCGCATGACGATCGGCCCAGCGCTGCCCGCTCGGACCGTTCCAATAGGCGATCTGATCCGCGTTCTCTGCGTGTCCGCTAGGCTGTTCCATGGATCCCCTCCGGCAGCTTGGTCGAAAGACCCCGATGCCGAAAAGCAAGGACGCCGTCAACTGAGGCGGCCTGTTCGGTCCACCCGTCAGCGAGACGTTCTTGCGTTCACGCCGCACGGCACGGCGTCAGAGGTTGACGGACGCTGAGGTCTTCAACTGCGGACCTGCGCTACGCCGGATCATTCGGCCGCGAGCGAAACTTCGGTTCGCTTGGCGAGGACGCGGCGAAAGTCGGCTGCCAGCTCGTCGTAATAATTGGCAAGCTCCTCGTAGAAGGCCCTACCGGCCTCATCAGGAGCTTCTTGAGCCGCTTTCATGCAGTGGGCGGCTTTCGACTCGTACCTTTCCAGCTTAATGCGAAGATCACTCATCACGGCGATACTCCACGCTGCCACAGGGAGCCGTAACGGTGGTTCGGATGGCGATCAAAAAGATGACCGAAAAAGGGCAATTTTGGACCCTTGGAGGGCGGTTCGTGGGCGTCCGATGCCAGGCGCAACGAGGCAGGACAGCCGCCAGCGGCCAAGGCGGTCTTGCTCGAGCCCAATTTGCGATGCGTTCGGGCCTTGCTCGAACACCCGCGGGAGGGCTAAAGAGGCGCCTTGGGGCGGTTAGCTCAGCTGGTTAGAGCATCTCGTTTACACCGAGAGGGTCCGCGGTTCGAATCCGTGACCGCCCACCAGCCTGCGCTCGCGTATTGACGCAGGTTGCCGCGCCGAATCCCAACGGGCGAAGGCGGGCTTTTTGCGGCGAGCTTCGACTTGGCAAGCCAGCCTAGTCCCCCGGCCTACCCGGCAGCAGTGGCACGGCGTCGATCCACACCGCCGCCGACTGGCACCAGATCTGCCTGACGGGCCTCAAAGCATCCCGCTGGCGGATGGAGCCCCAGCGGATGCCCCAATCGTCGGCCTGGTCCCCCTCGCCGCTGGTGAACAGCGGGGAACCGCAGTCGGCGCAAAAATGCTGGAAGCGCATCCGGCCGTTGTCGCCGCGCTTGCCGTAGACTTTTGGCGTGCCGGCGGTGAGCTTCACGTCGGCCTTGGTGCAGATCGCGGTCACCCGGAACGGTGAGCCCGTGAGGGCTTGGCAATCGCGGCAATGGCAGACCGACACCGTTTCAGGGTCGATCTCGGCTTCAAAGGTGATCTGCCCGCAATGGCACTGCCCGTCGATCTGCATCACCCTCTTCCCCTCGCCCTCAAAACAAAAACGGCGCCCGAAGGCGCCGTTTTATCATCTTTCTGAGCTGTGATCTCAGTGCGCGGTCAGGCCGCCGGCGGCCTCATCCCCGTCCGGCTTCACCGTCACCTTGGTGTCCTCTTCCCAGACGATCGGCACGGGCTTCTTCACCAGCGCCTTGGCGACGACGTCGTCCAGACGGGAGACCGGGATGATCTCCATGCCGCCCTTGATCGCATCGGAAATCTCCGTGAGATCCTTGGCGTTGTCCTCGGGGATGAGCACCGTCTTGATGCCGCCGCGGGCCGCGGCCAGCAGCTTCTCCTTCAGACCGCCGATCGGCAGCACGCGGCCGCGCAGCGTGATCTCGCCGGTCATCGCGACATCGTGGCGGACCGGAATGCCGGTCATGACCGAGATGATCGCGGTGGCCATTGCCACGCCCGCCGACGGACCGTCCTTCGGCGTAGCGCCTTCCGGCACGTGCACGTGGATGTCGCGCCGATCGAACAGCGGCGGCTCGATGCCGTACACGATCGCACGCGAGCGGACGTAGGACGCCGCCGCCGAGATCGACTCCTTCATCACGTCGCGCAGATTGCCCGTGACCGTCATCTTGCCCTTGCCGGGCATCATGACGCCTTCGATGGTCAGCAGCTCGCCGCCGACATCGGTCCAGGCAAGGCCGGTGACGATACCGACCTGTGGCTCGCTCTCGATCTCGCCGAAGCGGTACTTCGGCACGCCGAGCAACTCTTCCAGAGTCTTCTCGGTGACCTTGACCGACTTCTTCTTGGAGATCATCAGCTCCTTCACCGCCTTGCGGGCGAGTGTGGAGAGCTCACGCTCCAGGTTACGCACGCCCGCTTCGCGGGTGTAGCGGCGGATCAATAGCAGCAGCGCGTCGTCGTCGATCGAGAACTCCTTGGAGTCCAGGCCGTGCTTGGACACCGCGGTCGGGATCAGATGCTTGCGCGCGATCTCGACCTTCTCGTTCTCGGTGTAGCCCGCGATCCGGATGATCTCCATGCGGTCCATCAGCGGTCCCGGAATATTGAGCGTATTCGCGGTCGTGATGAACATCACGTTGGACAGATCGTAGTCGACCTCGAGGTAGTGGTCGTTGAAGGTCCCGTTCTGCTCGGGGTCCAGGACCTCGAGCAGCGCCGAAGACGGATCGCCGCGGAAATCGGCGCCCATCTTGTCGATCTCGTCGAGCAGGAACAGCGGATTGGACGACTTCGCCTTCCGCATCGACTGGATGATCTTGCCGGGCATCGAGCCGATATAGGTGCGGCGGTGACCGCGGATCTCGGCCTCGTCGCGCACGCCGCCGAGCGAGACGCGCACGAATTCGCGCCCCGTCGCCTTCGCGATCGACTTGCCGAGCGAGGTCTTGCCGACGCCGGGAGGCCCGACGAGGCACAGGATCGGGCCCGTCAGCTTGTTGGCGCGCGACTGCACCGCAAGATACTCGACGATACGTTCCTTGACCTTCTCGAGACCGTAGTGATCGGAATCCAGGATGGCTTGCGCCGATTCCAGATCCTTCTTCACCTTGGACTTCTTGTTCCACGGGATCGACAGCAGCCAATCCAGATAGTTGCGCACGACGGTCGCTTCCGCGGACATCGGCGACATCTGGCGCAGCTTCTTCAATTCATGCTGCGCCTTCTCGCGCGCTTCCTTGGAGAGCTTGGTCTTGGAGATCTTCTCTTCGAGATCGGCGAGCTCGTCGCGACCGTCGTCGTCGCCGAGCTCCTTCTGGATCGCCTTCATCTGCTCGTTGAGATAGTACTCGCGCTGGGTCTTCTCCATCTGGCGCTTGACGCGCGAGCGGATGCGCTTCTCGACCTGCAGCACCGAGATCTCGCTCTCCATCAGGCCCAGCACCTTCTCAAGGCGCGTGGTGACGGACAGCGTCTCCAGGATCTGCTGGCGATCCGCAATCTTGACGGCGAGATGGGACGCAACGGTATCAGCGAGCTTGGCGAAATCGGTGATCGCCTGCACGACGCCGACGACCTCGGCCGAGATCTTCTTGTTGAGCTTCACATAGCTCTCGAAGTCGGACACGACCGAGCGCGACAGTGCTTCCGCCTCGACCGATTTCGCATCGGTGTCGGCGAGCGCAACCGCGGTCGCTTCATAGTACTCGCTGCGATCGGTGTACTTCTGCACGCGCGCACGCTCGAGCCCTTCGACCAGCACTTTCACGGTGCCGTCGGGAAGCTTCAAGAGCTGGAGCACGCTGGCGAGCGTACCGGTCTCGTAAATGGCATCGGGCGCCGGATCATCGTCGGACGCATTCTTCTGCGTCGCGAGCATGATCAGCGCGTCGTTCTTCATCACCTCTTCGAGCGCGCGGATCGACTTCTCGCGACCGACGAAGAGCGGAACGATCATGTGCGGGAAGACGACGATGTCGCGCAGCGGCAGCACGGGATAGGCGTGCGTTTCGCCATGAACGATGGTTGGCCGGGGTTTTGGATTAGTCATGGCCTTTTCCTTTTGCTTTGCCCCCTTGCACGCAGCCCGCCATGCTCATGCGCAACCGCCACAAGGTGCCGAGGTGATCCGCAGAACCGGTCGGTCCCATTATAGACCTTGGTTAGTGGATCGGAACTGAGGCGAATCTTGAACAGAATTCTCGCTCGCCGCCGACATTAGGTGGCTATCGACCGGGGGGGTGTCAAGTCATTGAAACACGCGCGCCATCAGGCGCTTACGCACGCGGATAAGCGACGCAACACCGGCTGCGGAAGTACTTCCGCAGCCTTCAACTGATGGGACGATTGGAGCGTTCCAGCGCCGCAAATCAGGCGCTGGCGTTCTCGACGGCGCGATCGGAGCGATCGGCGTAGATGTAGAGCGGACGGGCCGTTCCTTCCACGACTTCGCGTGAAATCACGACTTCTTCCACACCTTCCAGGCCCGGCAGGTCGAACATGGTCTCGAGCAGGATCGCCTCGAGGATCGAACGCAGACCACGCGCGCCGGTCTTGCGCTCGATCGCCTTGCGGGCAACCGCGCCAAGCGCCTCGTCGGCGAAGGTCAGCTCGATGTTCTCCATCTCGAACAGCCGCTGGTACTGTTTCACCAGCGCGTTCTTCGGCTCGGTGAGGATCTTCTTCAGTGAGGTCTCGTCCAGATCCTCGAGCGTCGCCACGACCGGCAGACGGCCGACGAATTCGGGGATGAGACCGTACTTCAGGAGGTCCTCAGGCTCGACGTGACGGAAGATCTCGCCGGTACGGCGATCCTCCGGCGCCAGCACCTGCGCGGCGAAGCCGATCGAGGTCGACCGCCCGCGCGCCGAGATGATCTTCTCGAGGCCGGCGAACGCACCGCCGCAGATGAACAGGATGTTGGTGGTATCCACTTGCAGGAACTCCTGCTGCGGATGTTTGCGGCCGCCCTGCGGCGGGACCGAAGCCACCGTGCCTTCCATGATCTTCAGCAGCGCCTGCTGCACGCCCTCACCCGACACGTCGCGCGTGATCGAGGGATTGTCGGACTTGCGGCTGATCTTGTCGATTTCGTCGATGTAGACGATGCCGCGCTGGGCGCGCTCGACATTGTAGTCGGCGGCCTGGAGCAGCTTCAGGATGATGTTCTCGACGTCCTCGCCGACATAGCCGGCTTCGGTCAGCGTCGTCGCATCGGCCATCGTGAACGGCACGTCCAGGATGCGGGCGAGCGTCTGCGCGAGCAGCGTCTTGCCCGAACCGGTCGGACCGATCAGCAGGATGTTCGACTTCGCGAGCTCGACGTCGTTGTGCTTGGTCTGGTGGTTGAGGCGCTTGTAATGGTTGTGCACCGCGACCGACAGGACCTTCTTCGCATGGCTCTGGCCGATGACGTAATCGTCCAGGACCTTGCAGATTTCCTTCGGCGTCGGAATGCCGTCGCGCGACTTCACGAGCGAGGATTTGTTCTCCTCGCGGATGATGTCCATGCAGAGCTCAACGCACTCGTCGCAGATGAAGACCGTGGGACCCGCGATCAGTTTGCGGACTTCGTGCTGGCTCTTGCCGCAGAACGAGCAATACAGGGTGTTCTTGGAGTCGCTCGTGCCGACCTTACTCATTCATGTCTCCGTCCGCGGTTCGATCCCGCTCCGCTCGATCGCTCCATTCCGGCACGAGGGCCGTATGAAGTTCAAATAGAGCAAATTCCGTACCAAAAAAGACCCTACGCGTTACATCCCGTGCGAATCACGGTCACTCGATTCTCCGCGATCATAGCCGATCAATCGTAGCCAACCATGCTGTCACCCGACTATCAAGAATTCGCTAATCGGGGGGCCGTCGGCTACCCGTGACAATACCGTGATTTCACGTCTTGGCACGGGAGAAGTGATCGAAATCGCGGTTGCGTGGCTGGATTGCCACGCAAAACAGGCACGAAAGCGGAACTTTCTGCCTGCCGCAGGGCGCAAACGACCTTTTGCGCCCGCGAATGCGTCCTTAACGTGAACGCCGTCCTGACGATCCCACGCAATACCGGGGGATCTCTGTTGCGATCCCGGTAACGCTACGGGGTCTTCGCCGCCACCGGCTCTTCGGCGCGCTTGTCGATGACCTTGTCGACCAGGCCGAACTCCTTGGCGTCGTTCGCGGTCAGGAACTTGTCGCGTTCCAGCGCGTCCTCGATCGTCTTGTAGGTCTGACCGGTGTGCTTCACGTAGATCTCGTTGAGCCGCTTCTTCAGGTTCAGGATTTCCTGAGCATGCAGCATGATGTCGGTAGCCTGGCCCTGGAAGCCGCCGGAGGGCTGATGAACCATGATGCGGGAGTTCGGCAGCGAGAAGCGCATGTCCTTTTCGCCGGCGGCGAGCAGGAGCGAGCCCATCGAAGCCGCCTGTCCCGTGCACAGCGTCGAGACCGCAGGGCGGATGAACTGCATGGTGTCGTAGATCGCGAGGCCCGATGTCACCACGCCGCCGGGCGAGTTGATGTACATCGAGATTTCCTTCTTCGGATTGTCGGCTTCCAGGAACAACAGCTGCGCGACGATCAGCGTCGACATGCCGTCTTCGACCGGGCCGGTCACGAAGATGATGCGCTCCTTCAGGAGGCGCGAGAAAATGTCGTAGGCGCGCTCGCCACGGTTGGTCTGCTCGACCACCATGGGCACGAGGTTCATGTAGGTTTCAACCGGATCGCGCATGAGTCACCTAGGGTTTTAGGAGGCGGACATTGCCAGTCTTGGCTGCCAGTTTGGCTGGATTTGCCGGAAGGCCGATGGACGCCAGTGATGCAGGAAGTTGGTAGAGGTAGAACGCTTGAAGACTTGGGTACAGGGCGTACCGACAGATATAGCCCAATTCGCGCCAGACAAGTGCGGAGCGAATTAAGGCTTAATCCACGGCGCACTTGAAGCTGATTCTCGCAAAGAGGCCCAGCCAGCCACATGGCTAGCCGGGCCCCTTCGCTGATCATCCTTAATGGAAGGCTTTTTCAAAGCTCTCAGGCTGCGGTCTTTTCCGCCTCGTCGTCCTTGTACAGATCCTCGCGCGAGACCTTCTTCTCGGTCACGATGGCGAGCTCGAGGATGAAGTCGACGACCTTGTCCTCATAGATCGGTGCACGAAGCTGGGCCAACGCCTGGGCGTTGTTGCGGTAAAAGTCCCAGACCTCCTTCTCGCGGCCGGGCATCTGGCGCGCCCGCTCGATCACCGCGCGGCCGACCTCGTCGTCGGTCACGGTGATCTTGTTCTTCTCACCGATCTCGGAGAGCACGAGGCCGAGACGCACGCGGCGGTCGGCGATCTTGCGGTACTCGTCCTTGGCCTTGTCCTCAGTGGTGTCCTCGTCGGCAAAGGTCTTGCCGGCGGAGTCCATCTCGGCCTTGACCGAGTTCCACATCAGATTGAACTCCTCGTCGACGAGCGAGGGCGGCGCTTCGAAGCGATGCGCCTCGTCGAGGCGGTCGAGCAGCGCACGCTTGACGCGCTGGCGCGTCGCACCGGCGAACTCGGCGGCCAGACGTTCGCGCGCGGCTTCCTTCAGCTTGTCCAACGATTCGAGGCCCAGCGTCTTGGCGAACTCGTCGTCGATCGCGACATCCTGCGGCGCCTCGATCGAGGTCGCGGTGGTCTCGAACTCGGCCGGCTGGCCGGCGAGCTTGTCGTTCATGTAGTTCTTGGGGAACGACACCTTCAGCGTGCGCGTCTCGCCCGCGCCGATGCCGGTGAGCTGCTCCTCGAAACCGGGGATGAAGGTGTTGGAGCCGATCACGACCTGGATGCCCTCGCCGGTGCCGCCCTCGAAGACTTCGCCGTTGATGGTGCCCTTGAAGTTGATGGTGACGCGGTCGCCCGACTCGGCCTTGGCGCCCTCGGCCTTGGCAGCATAGCCGCGGTTGGAGTCGGCGATGCGCTTGATGGCCTCGTCGACGTCGGTGTCGGACACGTCAGCGACGGGCTTCTCGACCTGGAAGCTCTTGAAGTCGGCGAGCGCGATCGCGGGCACCACCTCGATCGCGACCGTGTAGGTCAGATCGGTTTTGCCGTTGAGCAGCTCCTCGACCTCGGCCTGCTCGGTCGGCATGGTGATCTTCGGCTCGGTCGCAAGGCGGAAACCGCGGTCGGAGAACAACTGGGTGTTGGTATCGCGGATGGTCTGGTCGATGGTCTCGGCCATCACCGAGCGGCCATAGACCTTCTTCAGATGAGCGACCGGCACCTTGCCGGGGCGGAAACCGTTGATGCGGACCTTGTCCTTGAGGTCGACGAGTTTGGCACCAGCCTTGGCGTCGAGATCAGACGCGGGAACGCTGATCTTGAACTCGTGCTTCAAACCTTCCGAGAGGGTTTCTGTGACCTGCATGGCGTCCAATCTTCTTCTCGCTCGGCCCCGGCACGCATGCGTCGGGACGCTGTCATTAATCGAACCGGCGCGAGGCAAGACGCCTCAACGCCGGTGGTTCATCGGACCACTTCCGCCGGAAAAACTCCGTGAGGAAGCAGCCCTTCGGTAATCCGTGCAAACGCTGAAAGCGCTTGGTGCGGGCGGAGGGACTCGAACCCCCACAACTTTCGTCACTGGAACCTAAATCCAGCGCGTCTACCAGTTCCGCCACGCCCGCGTGAATTTGCATCAAGACCGGCCGCGATGCCGCGGGCGGCCGGGCTTATAGCATGTGCCTGACTGTTCGCAGCAAAAAAATGGCTGGTTGGAGGCACACTTCAAGTAGGCACGATGGCTGGACTTATCCAGCGCGGCGTGGTCCGCATCGAGCCATGAAAACGCGGATTTCTGACCCTAACCGGCGTGAGGTTTTGGCCGGGCTCGGAGCCGGGCTTGGAGCTGGGTTTGGAGCCTCCGCCGCCGGGCTGATCGCCGGCGGCGCAGCCCCGACTACCACCGCCCAGCTCGCCCTTCAGGCAAGGCCAGCAACCCTGGCTCTCAGGCCGGGCCAGCCGGCTACACCAATCTGGGAGCTGGCCGCCGTAAGCCATGTCGGGAACGTCCGTCTCAAGCGAGGCGACCGCTGCGAGGTCGTCTTTCGGAACGACCTGCCTGTCCCGCTTGCGCCAGTCTGGTACGGCCTTAATGGCCCGGCTGCGGCCGACCCGTTGCAAGGCCGCGCGCCGACCGCACCGGCCGCGACTGAAACCTCAATTCTTTCAATACCAAATGCGGGAACTCTGGCAGTCGACTTCCGTCTCTTCGAAGACGGCCTGAAGCTGCCCGCACGCCCGCTTCCGATCATCGCCGGCGAGACAGATCGCGTTGCCGTCGATCGCGACGAGATTCTGTTGATCGAAGAATGGCGCCTGCGGCCGGATGGGACCGCGCTTCCGCCCGGCCGCGCCCCCAAGGACACGACACCGCTCTTTACCCTCAATGGCCGGACCTCATTCGAACTCTCAGCCGCAGCCGGCGAGCGGCTGCGGCTGCGCTTCATCAACGGCTCGCAACGTTCTGTTCTGGCGATCAAATTGGAAAGCCACGACGTCCAAATGATGGCCCTGGACGGACAGCCGGCCGAGCCATTCCCAGCGCGCAACGGCGCCTTGGTGCTCGCCCCGGGCGCGCGGGCGGACGCCTTCGTGGATGCGGCCACATCGGCCCCATTCCTGCTCCATGACGGCAAGGAGGCGCGCCAGGTCGGGAGCCTCGCGATATCAGGCAAGCTTGAGCGGCGCGCGCCGCTGCTGTTGCCGCCACAGCCGCTCCCCCTGAACGACCTCCCCGAGAAGCTCGATCTGAAAGGCGCCCTGCGGTTCGATGTCGCGCTCGGCGCGCCCGACGCCGGCTGGACACGGCCTGCAAGCTTCTCCCTCTCCTCCAACCCCGCCTTCCGCGCCAGGACCGGCCGCACCGTCGTGCTGGCCCTCAAGAACCCCGGACCGGTCACGACCGTGTTTCACCTGCACGGCCACCATTTCCGCCTGCTCGACAAGCTCGACGACGGCTGGAAGCCCTACTGGCTCGACACGCTCGCAATCGAGCCCGGCCAGACCCAGCGCATCGCCTTCGCTACGACCTCACCCGGACGCTGGCTGATCGAATCAGTCGTCACCGACTGGGCTGCACCGCGGCTGGTGCGCTGGTACGCGGTGGAGTGAGCGCCTACTGGCGCCTCCAGAGGTACCGGGCGTCGGGCTCCCGCTCCTCGTTCCGCGTCCCGTCGTTCTGCTCAACCAATGCAAACCCGCGCACCTCATAAAAGCGCCGCGCCGGCGCGTTGCGCTGGAAGGTCCAGAGCTCCAGCCGATCGCAGCTGGCTTTGGCGACGTCGAGCAGTTCGGTTCCGAAGCCGCGGCCCTGGGCTGCGGGAAGCACGTAGAGCTGTTCGACCCAGCCGTCGCGGAAAGCCATGATCCCGCTCAGTTCGTCGCCGTCGAAGCGTCCCCACACGCGGCATGTTGGAAAAACGCGCTCGCGGTAGAACCAGCGGTCCTCATCAGGCGTGTGTAGCCCGACGAGCCAAGGCATCGCCTGGTCGAACGCAGTCCGATGCACCCGCGCCGCTGCGTCCATGTCAGTGAGCGCGAGCTGCCTGAGCACTAGTACTCGACCCCGAGCGCGTTATAGATCCGCCGGTGCACGGCCGGCAGCGTTTCGGTCAGGTCCTCCGCGATCAGGCCCGGGCCCGCCTCGCTTCCCGCCTCGCCATGCATCCAGACGCCGATGCTGGCGGCTTCGAATGCCGGCACGCCTTGCGCCAGCAGGCCTGCGATGATGCCGGCGAGCACGTCGCCGGCCCCGGCGGTGGCGAGCCAGGGCGGCCCGTTGGCAGCGATGGTGGCGCGACCGTCAGGGGCGGCGATCGTGGTGTCCGGGCCCTTCAGCAGCACCACTGCACCGGCACGTTCGGCTGCGGCGCGCACGCGCTCCAGCTTCGAACGGCCCGGATATTTGTTGCTGAGATCCGAGAACAGGCGCGGAAACTCGCCCTCGTGCGGCGTCAGCACCACCGCATTGTCCTGCGAGGACTTGATCGATTCAAACAGCCGCTCGGGGTTTGCGGCAAAGCTCGTCAACGCATCCGCGTCCAGCACCAGATGCCGATGCGCCGCCAGCGCAGTGTGAACCAGATCGCAGGTGCGATCGCCGACGCCCGCGCCGGGGCCGATCAGGCAGGTGCTGTAGCGCTTGTCGCCGAGCAGCTCGCCGAACTCGATCGCGGTGTCGCAGGGGCGAACCATCACCGCGGTGAGCGCGCTCGCATTGATCGCGAGCGCATCGCGCGGGGTCGCGAGCGTCACGAGGCCCGCACCGGCGCGCAGGGCCGCGCGTGCAGCCAGCCGCGCCGCGCCGGTTGCGGCCGCATCGCCGGAGACCGCCAGCACATGGCCCCGCGCGTATTTATGACCGTCGATGCGCGGCACCGGAAAGGCTGCGCTCCAGAAATCCGGATCGTTCTCGAATGTCTGCGGCGCGATCTCGTCCAGCACCTGCGCATCGATACCGATGTCGGCGACGCGCACCCGGCCGCAATGCATCCGACCCGGCAGGAGAAGATGCGCCGGCTTCTTGCGGAAGAAGGTGACGGTCTCGGTGGCGTTCACCGCCGCGCCCATCACGGCCGCGCTGGTGCCGTTGATGCCGCTCGGCAGGTCGACCGCGAGCACCAGGGCGCCGTTGGCGTTGATCGCCTCGATCATCGCACGCGCCTCACCGTCGAGCGGGCGGCTGAGGCCCGCGCCGATCAGCGCATCGATGATCAGCGCCGGCTTTCCGATCGCCTGTGGATTGAACGGCAGCACCGGGTGCTTCCAGCCGCGCGCCGCGGAGGCCGCATCACCCTGGAGCTGGTCGCGCTCGCACATCAGGATCACCGAGACGTCGCGGCCCTGGGCCGCGAGCTCGGCGGCTGCGACAAAACCGTCGCCGCCATTGTTGCCGGGGCCGGCCACGATCAGGATCGGCCCCTCCTCCACCAGCGCATTGGCGGCTTCGGCGACCGCCTGGCCCGCGCTGAGCATCAGCTTGAAGCCGGGCGTGCCTGCCGCAATACTGAGCTGGTCAGCGCGCTGCATTTCAGCGGTGGTCAGAACTTCCATGCCACTTCCCTGGTCCTAACGCCTTTTCAACAGGCATCTTCCGTGCAAATCCGGCCGACGGAACATCAATCTGCATAGATATTGAACTGTTTGCCTATTTCGTAGTCTGCGGTATTTTGGGCAGATCGGCTCCACCTATCAGAGATGCGCGTTAAAAGGCTGATAACGCTCCAATAATCAGGGCATTTGCAACTTGGCATAGACCCTGCTTTCGAGGAAGCCACTTCGGTTCGTCGTGCTCACTGGCAATCTATCAGGTGTGGCCGGCCGTTGTTGCCGGGCTGGTCAGGGATCCGGCATAGCGAAGACAAGATCGTGCGTTAAGAAAAGCGCATCCTGACGAAGACGTTGCTATTTGATCGAAAGGCCGGGAGGCGCGCAGTGAAGAAAATCGAAGCCATCATCAAGCCATTCAAGCTCGACGAGGTGAAGGAAGCGCTTCAGGAAGTCGGCCTTCAAGGCATCACCGTGACTGAGGCCAAGGGCTTCGGCCGGCAGAAGGGTCACGCCGAGCTTTATCGCGGCGCAGAATACATCGTCGACTTCCTGCCCAAGGTGAAGATCGAGATCGTGATCGGCGACGATCTGGTCGAGCGCGCCATCGACGCGATCCGCCGCGCCGCGCAGACCGGGCGCATCGGCGACGGCAAGATTTTCGTCTCCAACATCGAAGAGGCGATCCGCATCCGGACCGGCGAATCCGGGCTGGACGCTATCTGAGCCGGGTGCTATCCCGCATTTTGCGACACTCTGACAAGAAAAAGGCTGCTTCGGCGGCCTGATTTCGTTTGTGCGGTCGCGCGCGAACTCGCCAAAAGCGAGAACAATCCTGCTCACCTGGAAACCGACCCGCAGAGCCAAAAGGGGTATGCATGAAGACCGCCAAAGACGTCCTGAAATCGATCAAGGACAACGACGTCAAATACGTCGACCTGCGCTTCACCGATCCGCGCGGCAAGTGGCAGCATGTGACGTTTGACGTCAGCATGATCGATGACGACATTTTCGCCGAAGGGACGATGTTCGACGGCTCCTCGATCGCCGGCTGGAAGGCGATCAACGAGTCCGACATGTGCCTGATGCCGGATCCGGTGACTGCGACGATCGACCCGTTCTTCGCCGAGACCACCATGGTCATCACCTGCGACGTGCTCGAGCCGACCACCGGCGAGCCCTACAACCGCGACCCCCGCGGCATCGCCAAGAAGGCCGAGGCCATGGTGAAGTCGATGGGCGTGGGCGACAGCGTGTTCGTCGGCCCCGAAGCCGAGTTCTTCGTGTTCGACGACGTGCGCTTCTCCGCCAACCCCTACAGCACCGGCTTCCGTCTCGACTCCTCGGAGCTGCCGACCAACTCCGACACCGAATATGAAGGCGGCAATCTCGGCCACCGCGTCCGCACCAAGGGCGGCTACTTCCCGGTGCCGCCGCAGGACTCCGTGCAGGACATGCGCTCCGAAATGCTCGGCGCCATGGCCAAGATGGGCGTCAAGGTCGAGAAGCATCACCACGAAGTCGCATCCGCCCAGCACGAGCTCGGCATGAAGTTCGACACGCTGACGCTGATGGCCGACCACATGCAGATCTACAAGTACTGCATCCACCAGGTCGCGCACATCTACGGCAAGACCGCCACCTTCATGCCGAAGCCGGTCTATGGCGACAACGGCTCGGGCATGCACGTGCACCAGTCGATCTGGAAGGACGGCAAGCCGGTGTTCGCCGGCAACAAGTACGCCGACCTGTCGGAGACCTGCCTCCACTACATCGGCGGCATCATCAAGCACGCCAAGGCGATCAACGCCTTCACCAACCCGTCGACCAACTCCTACAAGCGTCTGGTCCCGGGCTATGAGGCCCCGGTGCTGCTGGCCTACTCCGCGCGCAACCGCTCGGCCTCATGCCGCATCCCCTACACCGCTTCGCCGAAGGCCAAGCGTGTCGAGGTGCGCTTCCCCGATCCGCTCGCCAATCCCTATCTCGGTTTCGCCGCGATGCTGATGGCCGGCCTCGACGGCATCAAGAACAAGATCGATCCGGGTCCGGCGATGGACAAGGACCTCTACGACCTGCCGAAGGAAGAGCTGAAGCAGATCCCGACGGTGTGCGGTAGCTTGCGCGAGGCGCTGGAAAACCTCGACAAGGACCGCGGCTTCCTCAAGAACGGCGGCGTGTTCGACGACGACTTCATCGACGCCTATATCGAGCTGAAGATGACCGAAGTCGAGCGCTTCGAAATGACCCCGCACCCGGTCGAGTTCGAGATGTACTATTCGGGCTAAGCGGCCCAAACTCTCTGCGACAAGCAAAAGGCGCTCCGCGAGGAGCGCCTTTTCGTTTGGGGAAATCGTGGGATGGGTAGAGCGAAGCGAAACCCATCCTACACTTGCGCGACAACGGCCCTCACCGTCGATCCAATCACCACGTTGCCGTGAACGCCTTCTGCAGCTCGGCCGGAGCCGTCACCCCGCCCGCGATCAGCAACTGAGTGAGAACACGGGCCTTCTGCGGATTGAGGTCCTCGGACACGACGAACCCGTTCTTGTCGTCGTCAACCTCGACATTCCGGGTGACGAAGCCGGATCGAACCCTCGTGGAGCGCACGACGATGATGCCCTTCTTCGCTGCCGCTTCGAGCGCATCGAGGGCCTGCTTCGACGTGTTGCCGTCGCCGACGCCGGCCAGCACGATGCCCTTGGCGCCGTGCGAAATGGCGTCCTCGATCGGAACGGCGTCCATGTTGGCGTGCGAATAGACGATCTCGACGCGGGGCAATTGCTCGCCTGCCGGGAGCTGATAGGTCGCGCGCTTGGAGCCTCCGGCCTGGGTCATGAAACGGATGCCGCCGGCGGTGTCGACATAGCCGATCGGGCCGTCATTGGGGGAGCTGAACGTCTCGATGCTCGTGGTGTTGGTCTTGGTGATCGAGCGGGCGCTCTGGATCTTGTCGTTCAGCACCGCCATCACGCCGCGGCCGCGAGAGCGCGGATCGGCCGCCACCTGCACCGCTTCGTACAGGTTGCCGGGGCCGTCTGCACTCACCGCCGTGGCCGGCCGCATCGAACCGACGATTACCACCGGCTTGTCGCCGCGCACGACGTTGTCGAGAAAGAACGCGGTCTCCTCGAGCGTATCCGTGCCATGGGTGATGAGGATTCCGTCGGCTTCGTTCTTGTCGAAGGCGTCCTGGATGCGGCGGGCGAGCGCAAACCAGACCTTGTCGTTCATGTCCTGGGACCCGATCGACGAAATCTGTTCGGCGTTCAGCTTCGCCAGCTTGTCCAGGCCCGGCACCGACGCCATCAGCTGCTCGCCGGTGATCTGGCCGGATTTGTACGCGCCGGTCGCGCGCGCGTCGGCCTGACCTGCGATGGTGCCTCCCGTCGCGAGCACGAGGATGCGCGGCAGGCCGGCGGCCGGCGCATCCTTGCCCGGCTCCGCAGCCTGCGCCGCATCGATCCCCCACGACCAAAGTGCGAGGGCGACCAGCGGAGCGGCTACCATCAATGTCCGATTTCGGCGGCGGATTGCTGGTCTGGCGGCATGCTTCGTCATCGTTGTCCTCCCGTTTAAGTTGGGAGCAATATTCGACACGCCCATTGAGGCCGAAGATGGTCATCCTCCCGCTTATGGCTACGGGTTGTCGCGCCGCGCCATGAAATGATCGAGCAAACCCGTCGGCAGCGGGAAGACGACGGTCGACGACCGTTCGCCCGCGATGTCGTGCAAAGCCGCGAAATAACGTAGCTGCATCGCCTGAGGCTCCTGCGCGAGAATCCGGCCGGCCTCGACCAGCTTTTCGGCAGCCTGCTGCTCGCCCGTCGCATTGATCACCTTGGCCCGCCGCAAGCGCTCCGCCTCGGCCTGTTTGGCAATCGCGCGCACCATGGTTTCATTGAGATCGACGTCCTTGATCTCTATGCCGGTCACCTTGATGCCCCAGACGTCGGTCTGCTTGTCGAGGATCTCCTGGATGTCCGCGTTCAACCTGTCGCGCTCGGCGAGCATCTCGTCGAGCTCGTGCTTGCCGAGCACCGAGCGCAAGGTGGTCTGGGCGAGCTGGCTGGTGGCAGCCATGTAATCGCCGACCTTGATGATGGCCCGTTCGGGGTCGACGATGCGGAAGTACAGAACGGCGTTGACCTTGACGGAGACGTTATCCCGCGAAATCACGTCCTGCGGCGGCACGACCTGCACCATCACCCGTAGGTCCACCTTCACGAGTTGCTGCACGATCGGAATGAGGATGATCAGGCCCGGGCCCTTCACGCCGGTAAAGCGGCCGAGCGTAAAGATGACGCCACGCTCGTATTCACGCAGGATTCGAATAGCCTGGGACAGGAACATGATGACAAGCAACGCGAGCGCCGCATAAGTCAGATATTCCAGCATCATGATGTGCCTCCCTCGCCTGTTGGTGCGCGCCGTATCAGCAGCGTCAGGTCGACGACGTTGGCGACTTCGGCCGTCTCTCCGGGCTTGAACGTTTCGGCGCCGCGCGCCTGCCAGCGCTCACCATGGGCGAAGACATGACCTTCGTTCCCATTCCAGTCGAGAACCTCGGCGGGCAAGCCTCGCATGGCCTGCGCGCCGACCAGTGCAGGCGCCCTGCCGACGCGCCGAAGCGAACCGAGCACGACGAGCGCGAAGCCGGTGAACACTGCCGCAGTGATGCCGATCACCCACCACGACAGCTGGTAGCCCGGCGCCTCGCTCCTGAAGAGCATCAGCGCTCCCAGCACGAAGGCGATGATCCCTCCGAGACCGATCACCACGGTCGGGTTGAAGGCCTCGATGGTGAGAAGCACGAGTCCAACCAGCATCAGGGCAAGGCCGGCATAATTGATCGGCAGCAGATTGAGCGCATAGAGGCCGATCAGCAGGCAGATCGCCCCGACGACTCCGGGGGCGACGGCACCGGGAGACATGAACTCGAAGATCAAGCCGTAGATGCCGACCATCAGGAGAATGAACGCCACGTTCGGATCGGTGATGACCGCCAGGAAACGGGATATCGATCCGGGATCAATGGCTTCAACGACGGCATCCTTCGTCACCAGGCGTTGCGTCTTGCCGCCTGCGACCTCGACCACGCGACCATCGAGCTGCCTCAGCAATTCAGCCTGATCGCGCGCGACGAGATCGATGGCATGAGCCTCCAGCGCGGCGTTGGCAGAGAGCGTGGCAGCCTCACGGACCGCCTTCTCTCCCCAGTCCGCATTGCGGTTGCGCAGTTCCGCAAGGCTGCGGATGAAGGCAACCGCATCATTGGTCGCCTTGGCCGTCATGGCATCCTTGGGCTGCTCCTTGGGCTGGTCACCGTCCTTCGTGTCCTTGCCGCCCTTGTCCGGTGCTCCGCTCGGCAGTCCCGGCAGCGGCCCGCCAATCTGCACCGGCGTCGCGGCACCAATATTGGTGCCCGGCGCCATCACCGCGATGTGGGTCGCATAAAGGATATAGGTCCCTGCGCTCGCCGCGTGGGCGCCGGAGGGAGCGACGTAACCGACGACGGGGATCGGCGAGGCCAGCACATCCGCAATGATCTCGCGCATGCTGGAATTGAGACCGCCGGGCGTGTTCATTCTCAGAAGCACGATCTCGGCGCGCCGCTCGCTTGCCGTGGCCAAAGCCTCCTTCACGTAGCTGGCCGACGCAGGGCCAATGGCTCCGTCGATCGAAACAATCAGTGCAAGACGGCGGTTCTCCTCCGCTGAGCTGGGAAGGAGGCAGCAGATCAAAGCCACGACGCCAATCGCCGCAACGAGGGCCGCCTTCATGGTCTGCACGGCAGGGCTCCTTGCAGAGCATATGGTGCGCGTCTTGCGAACCTCAATGTGGCCGCGTGCAGGCCATTGTCGTGATTGTGCATTGCAATGGAAATCGCCCCGCAGATTGATCGAGCACAGGGCGGTGGCGAACCGAGTCTCTTGGGCTGGTCCGCCCGCGCACTCTGCGCGGCTACGGCCGCGGGACCCGCACGCCATCCGCGCCGATCGTGCCGAACATGCCGGCGATGATCTCGGGTGTCGGCTGCATGCCGCCGAGCGACCAGTGCGCCGGCTCCTGCTCCTCGATCCTGACCCAGACGTTCCTGCGGAAATCCGGATTGCCCTGCCCTTCGACCTCGACCAGGAGATCGGTGACGCGCTCGAGCAGGGTCTTCTTCTGGGCTGCATCCAGGATGCCGCGAACGGTGGAAATGGTGACGTAAGGCATGTCTCTCTCCAATCATGTCGTGTGACGACGGCACAAGACTGCACCCGACGCCGCCGGCAAGGCAGTGGCGGATGAGACAGAGATCGGGCAATTTCCGCCACGCAGCCCCGCGCCGATCGGCTAGGATCGCCGCGCTGTCCCGGAGGTCTCATGAAGCTCGCAATTCTCGCGCTGGAAGGCTGCATGCATTCGGCGATCTCAGGCGTCGCCGACATCCTGTCGCTCGCCAATCACGTGATGCAGCAGAGCGGTGCGAAAACCCGCTTCGCCTGGGAGACGCTTTCGCTCGAAGGCAAGCCGGTGCGCGCCGGCGGCGGCCAGATGGTCGTAGTCGATGGCGCGATCGGGAAACGCGGTCGCTTTGACGCGATCCTCGTCCCCGGCAACCTCGTCGATCACGTCACGGCGGAGCGCCTGCAACCGCAATATGCCCGCGCCGGCGCCTGGCTGCGGCAGCAGCACGCGAACGGCCGGCTGATCGGCGCGTTCTGCAGCGGCGTGTTCCTGCTTGCAGGCAGCGGTCTGCTCGACCACCGCCGCGCCACCATCACCTGGTGGCTGCAAGGCGAGCTGCGGCAGCGCCACCCCACCATCGACCTCGCCGCCGACGCCGTCATCACCGTGGCGGACCGCATCGTCTGCGCGGCCGGACCGATGTCGTGGGTCGACCTCCTGCTCAGGCTGATCGAGATGGTCGACGGCAAGGAGATTGCAAAACTCTGTGCGGACTACGTCGTCATCGACACCGCGCAACGCAGCCAATCGCTCTTCATGCCCGTCGGCTATTTGCTGTCGCAGGACCCGCTGCTGACCAGGGCCGACCTCCTGGTTCGCCGCACCGGCAAGAGCCCGATGACGGTCAAGCGCCTCGCCGATGCGCTCGGCCTCAGCGAGCGCACGCTGAACCGGAGGTTCCAGGAGCTCACGCGCGAGCCGCCGCAAGCCTTCATCACGCGCCGCCGCGTCGAGCACGCGCGCACGCTGCTGGAGACGACGACGCAGCCGATCAAGACCATCGCGCGCACGGCCGGCTACGAGGACGAGAGCAGCTTTCGCAAGGCCTTCCGCAAGCTCACCTTGATGTCACCGCAGGCCTATCGCGCAAGAAGGATGGAGCGGGCGGCGTAGCGTTCCGCGCGCACGGATAATCCGGGACAACTGGAAGGATCGGCGAGAACATGAAATTGCGGCCGCGGCCTGGCTGTGACTTTCAAGCCGAGAACCACCTCCGTCATTGCGAGCGCAGCGAAGCAATCCAGAATCCCTCCGCGGAAAGAGTCCGGATTGCTTCGCTGCGCTCGCAATGACGATGGGGCGAGAGCGTGTCTAAAATGACTATCCGCGCCAGCCGCGCTCGCGCCCTACACCGTCGCGCGCTGCCGTCCGACCATGGCCTCGCCGAACGCCTCGAACAGTTTGCGGTTGATCGGATTACGCTGCGGGTCGTATTCGGCGTGCCATTGCACGCCGAGCGCGAAGGTCGGGGCTTCCGCGATGCGGATCGCCTCGATGGTGCCGTCCTCGGCGATGCCTTCGATCAGCACGCGTTTGCCGGGGTCGAGAATGCCCTGGCCGTGCAGCGAATTGACCCTGATCTTCTCGCAGCCAAGCAGCTGCGCGAAGGCGCCTCCGGGTGTGAGGTCGACGTCATGACGGTCGGCGAACACCACGGTCGGATCGGGATGAATCTCGCCGTTCTCGAGCCGGGGCATGCGGTGGTTCATGCGGCCGGGGATTTCGCGGATCTCCGGATGCAGCGAGCCGCCGAAGGCGACGTTCATCTCCTGCAGGCCCCGGCAGATGCCGAACAGCGGAATGCCGCGGGACACGCAGGCGACGGAGAGAGCTAGCGCCACCTCGTCGCGGTGGATGTCGTAGGGCTCGTGTCGCTCGCACGGATCGACATTGAAACGGGTCGGATGGACGTTGGCGCGGGCGCCGGTGAGCACGATCCCGTCGACCACGTCGAGCAGCGCACTGATGTCGGTGATGTCGGGCGCTCCCGCAAACATCATCGGCAAGCCACCCGAGACCTCGGCTACGGCGCGCAAATTTCGCTCGCCGACCATCTGGACCTGAAATCGATTTTCGACGCGATGGGCGTTCCCGATCACGCCGACGACCGGTTTTTTCATCTCCGGTTCCGACCTCCCCCGTAAGAAGATTCTCCAAACATGCCCCTAGGATGGAACAAATTCAACAGAAGGGTACGCGGGACGGCAATGCTATTTTCGCGCAAATGCCTCGCGGGCGTCGGTCGTCCCCACGAGGGGCAGGCCGGCCGCCGTCAGCGCAGTCGCCGCCGCCTCCCCGGGCGTGTCCAACCAGGGTAGTTTGGCGTCGATTCCGCGGGTCACGGGCTGCCCGAGCACGCCTCCGAAATCGATCGGCCAGAACCCGTTGGGCACCACCTCGGCGGTGAGACGGGTGGCGTAGCCGTGCCCCAGCACTTCCTCCGCATGGTCGCCGGCGACAAGGCGCGCGGTCTTGGGGTCTTTGGGATCGCCAAAGCTCACGAGCACCGGAACGAGGTCGCCCTGCACCGGGACAATGCCGGCCTGCCGGCTGATATCGTTGAACGAGACGCGGTTGCCCCGCGCCGCGCCATAGGCACGGAGCGCGACATAGTTGATGTCATCGAGGTCGAGCTTGCCGCCCTGCCGATGCGCCAGCAATGCCACCAGGTTCTTGCCTATGCCGCCGTCTTGGCCGAGGTCGACGAACACGGCCTCCCCGCGCATCGTGGTGCGGCCGCCTCGGTTGTAGTTGCGGTCAGGCACGACGGCCAGAACGCCAGACCCGGTCTTGATCCCGTCAGGCGTCGTCACCTCGACCGTGAGGCGGAATTTGTGGCCGGGCCGGTTGATCCGGATCTGGTCGCCGATGACGAGCACGGCCAGAAGCCCGAGCAGACCGGCCCACTTGCTGATGAAACTCAAACGCCCCCCACCTGTTTTTCTCCTCATCGCTCTGCACCGTTCGCGCGACAGCGTCAAACCAGCGCGTTGACGCGGTCTTGATCGGGAGCGTGTTTGTCGAAAGAGTGCGGCGTGCATGCCGAAAAGGACCCGATGTGACCATTCCCAGAGATGAACGCCCCCGGACCCGCAACGATCAGGCTCGGGATCAGGCTTGGGCGATCTCGGTCGGTGGCATCGGCGTCGTGCTGTTCACGGCGATGCTGGTCTTCACCTGGTATTTTGCCGCCACCCTGCTCCTGATCTTCACCGGCATGCTGCTCGGCGTCGGCCTCAACGCGCTGACCAACGCGCTCGGCCGCCGCGTGCACTTGCCTCATGCGGTCCGGCTCGCGATCGTCTGCGTCGTGCTGGCCGCGCTGCTCGCGGGCGTCGCCTATCTCGGCGGCGCCACCATTGCCGAGCAGGCTTCGGTGCTGAGCAAGACCATCAAGTCCCAGATCGGCAACGTGAAGGCCTTCCTGGACAGCCACGGGATCGACACCAGCTTCTTCGATCTCGGCAACGCCGCGTCTGACACCTCGGCCAATCCACCATCGGACTCGACACCCTCGCCAGCAGCGCCCCCGCGCGGTCCCCTGCCCGGCGCCGACGCGCTGGCTTCCAGCGGTGGCGCGATCGTGAGCCAGACCTTCAAGCTGCTGCTCGGCACCATCCACGGTGTGGGAAACATCTTCATCGTGCTGTTCCTGGGGCTGTCCTTCGCCGCCCAGCCCGGCGTCTATCACGACGGCCTGTTGTTCCTCGCGCCGGCGAGGCATCGCACCCGCGTCACCCTGATCATCGACCGCATCAGCGAGACGCTGGAGCGCTGGCTGATCGCGCAGATCGTCGTGATGATTGCGGTTGGCGTCGTGACCTGGATCGGGCTTGCCCTCATCGGCATCCCGGGGTCATTCATCCTGGGAATCCAGGCCGGCCTGCTCGCCTTCATTCCGACCGTCGGCGCCATCATTGCCGGCGTCGTCGTGGTGCTCGCGAGCCTCGCCTCGGGCTGGATTCCGGCGCTGTCGGCCTTCCTCCTCTTCATGGGCGTGCACGCGATGGAGAGCTATGTGCTGACGCCGATCCTGCAGCGGCAGGCGCTCGACATCCCGCCGGCCACGCTGTTCGCGTTTCAGATCCTGCTGGGCGTCGTATTTGGCATCTGGGGCCTGGCGCTGGCGCTGCCACTAGTCGCCATCGCCAAGGTCATGATCGACCATTTCAAGACGTATGAGGCGCCGCCCCTGGTGGAGGCGGCGTAAGGCGTCGTGAAACAGCTCAGGTCGTCAGCACGGTCTCGGTGTGCTCGACCTCCGGGGGCGAAGCAAAATACTGGCCGACGAGGCCGCGCCATTCGGTGAAATTCTCCGAGCCGCGGAAATCGACGGTATGGTTTTCCAGCGTCGCCCACTTCACCATCAGCCGGTAGCGCTGCGGCTTCTCGATCGACTTGTGCAGCTCGAAGCCGTGAAAGCCCTTGGAACGGCCGAAGGCGGCCTTGGCCTTGGCGACAGCCGCCTCAAAGTCCTTCTCGCTGCCCGGCTTGACGTCGATTTGCGCGATCTCGGTGATCATCGGTTTCCACCCTCTTTGTTTGATGGGCGTGTCTACCGCAGCCCGCGACAAAGAAAAAGGCGCCGAAACGGCGCCCTGACCGGTCAAAAATGCGTCGCTCTCAGGCCCACAGCAGAGCGGTGCCTGCCACGACGAGCGCGCAACCGATAAACAGCGCGAGCGGCCAGTAGTTGCGACCTTGCGCGTAGCGCCCTTGGGCGCGGCGCTCGGTGATCAGCGCGCTCTCGTATTCATCCGCGGTGGAGAACAGGCAGCCGAAACCGCCGCGTGCCGACGCCGCGGCGGCTTCGAGCGACATCAGGGCAGCCTGCGGGTTCTGTCGACGGATCGATTCCATGACCGCAAAGGTAGGGATCGAATGGTAAACAGCGGATTACCGCAAGGCGCGTCGTGGCTTCAGGCCGTGGCCGGACGCGCCTGCGGTGCACCGGCCCGTGCCGCGCTCTGGCGGCGCCAGTTCTCCAGCGACAGCGGCAGCTCTTCCGCCGCCTCGACGCGGTTACGGCCACCGCGCTTGGCCTGGTAGAGCGCGGTGTCGGCCGAGGCCAGCAGCACCTCGAGCTCGGTGCCGGCCGGACCGCCGGCGACGCCGATGCTGACGGTGGTGTCGACCGGACCTTCATCGACCACGACGCCAGAGGTCTCGAACGCCTCGCGCACGCGCTCTGCGACCAGCACGCCCTCCTCCAACGAACACGGCAACAGCGCTGCGAACTCCTCGCCGCCGATCCGGCCCGACATGTCGGTCATGCGCAGATTGCTGACGACGACGGTCGAGAACAGCTTCAACATCTCGTCGCCGGCGGGATGGCCGAAGCGGTCGTTGATCGACTTGAAGTGATCGATGTCGAAGATCATCACGGTCACGGGACGGCCGGCCTTGGCCTCGCGCTCGATCACGCGTCCGCAGGCTTCCGAGAAACCGCGGCGGTTGAGCATGCCGGTCAGGGGATCGGTGGACGCGGCGGTCCGGTGCGCCGTCACCGTGCGCTCCGACACCAGCATGAAGATCACGAACACGGTGCCGACGGCATAGAGGATAAGCTCGACCGCAAACACGGTGACCCAGATGCTGCCGGAGAAGCCGGCATCGTTGGGACGCAGGAAGCTGCCGAGCAGGATCGGCAGCATCAGCACGCAGCCGTGCATCACCGGCACGACGAAAGCCGGCCAGCGCCGCTGCAGGCTCTTGCGCCGCTCGACCCAGAGCTCGCCCGCGGTCAGCGCGGCATAGACCGAGACGATGCCGGCGCCGACGATCATGCGCAGCATCGAGGCTGAAGGATCGAGCAGCGAGACGGCAGCGACCCAGGCGAGCGCGCCGACGAGCAGGCCCGGCCAATTCGGCTTGCGGCCGTGGAAGACGCGCGCCGCATTCCACACCATGCCGCAGGCAACGAAGCCGACCGCGTTTAACGCGAGATGGAGGTGCGGCCCAAGCTTGTCGCCGGCCGCGGTCCATAGCGCCACCGAGGCCGCGCCCAGCAGATACGCGGTACCCCACCATTTCAGCGCAGGACTGTTTTCCTGCTTGCCGAAAAACACCATCATGGCGCCGAGCAGTGCGGCAACCATGGTGGCAACCAAATAGAGCGTGATGCTATCGAGCGACATCATGTCGGCCCCCTTGAAAACATAGCAGTTACGCGATCGGCACATCCGATTTGCGCGCCCTTCCAAATGCGACGCTATGTCCCGCGGGTTCCATTCAGGTTTTCACGGGCGGCCAAGTTTTCGGGAAACACGCCATCAATTTGCGTACAAACGAACAACAAAAAGGGCGCTGAATTCAGCGCCCTTTTGCATCTCATTGAAGCCGCTTTCGCGGCGAATGTGACCGAAGCGATTAACGCTTCGAGAACTGGAAGGACCGGCGGGCCTTGGCCTTGCCGTACTTCTTGCGCTCGACCACGCGCGAGTCGCGGGTGAGGAAGCCGCCCTTCTTGAGCACGGAGCGCAGCTCCGGCTCGAAATAGGTGAGCGCCTTGGAGATGCCATGACGGACGGCACCGGCCTGGCCGGACAGACCGCCGCCGGCGACGGTGCAGATCACGTCGTACTGGCCCGAACGCTGGGCCACCGAGAACGGCTGCTCGATCATCATGCGCAGCACAGGACGGGCGAAATAGACCTCGACCTCACGCGCGTTGACGGTGACCTTGCCGGCACCCGGCTTGATCCAGACGCGGGCGACCGCGTCCTTGCGCTTGCCGGTGGCGTAAGCGCGATTGAACTTGTCGACCTTCTTCTCGTGCTTGGGCGCGTCGGGCGCGGCCGCGGTCTTGAGCTGCGAGAGCTGGTCGAGCGACTGGATGGATTCGGCCATGATTATGCGGCCCTCGTGTTCTTGCGGTTCAACTTGGCGATATCGATCTTCTCGGGCGTCTGCGCCTCGTGCGGATGATCGGCGCCGCCGTAGACCCGGAGGTTGCCCATCTGCACGCGGCCGAGCGGACCACGCGGGATCATGCGTTCGACGGCCTTCTCGAGCACGCGCTCGGGATGCTTGCCCTCAAGGATCTGGCGCGCGGTGCGCTCCTTGACGTGGCCGACGTAACCGGTGTGCTTGTAGTAGGTCTTCTGCTCGCGCTTGCGACCGGTGAGGACCGCATGCTGCGCGTTGATGATGATGACGTTAT
Organism: Bradyrhizobium liaoningense; assembly: GCF_018130785.1. Taxonomy (GTDB): domain Bacteria; phylum Pseudomonadota; class Alphaproteobacteria; order Rhizobiales; family Xanthobacteraceae; genus Bradyrhizobium; species Bradyrhizobium liaoningense_A. The sequence continues at coordinate 171,447 of NZ_JAFCJT010000002.1, read as the reverse complement.
CACCGCAATCAACGTGGGGGGTGTAGGTCGGGAGGTGCTTGCCGCGCAGGCGCATGGCAACGATGGTGGCGAGACGGCCGACGACCAGACCCTTGGCGTCGATCAGCACCCACTTCTTCGTCACCTCAGCCGGCTTTGCCGAAAAGGTTTTCATATCGGAGTTTCCGTGGACGGGAGATATCGGCGCGAACACCGCACCGGACTGCGCGGGTTTCTAGAGAAGAGACGCGCAACGGTCAATGCCCGAAGGTCTAAATTAGGCCTGCAAAATCAATAATTTAAAAATATGGTGCTATACTACCTGCAAAAAGCTCAAACATTTGGAATGGAATAGGTCGAGGTGACATGGGCGATCGGATCGGGCGAAGTGCCGGACAGCAGCTTGACCTCCCCAACTGCCAAGCGCTTGCCGAGCTTGAGCAGCCGGGCTTCCGCCAGCACGTCCTGCCCGGGCAGCCCCTTGCGCAGGAAGTTGATATTGAGATTGGTGGTGACCGCGAGCCCGATCGGCCCGATCGCGGACAGCAGCACCACGTACATCGCGAAATCGGCGAGTGCCATCAGCGTCGGGCCGGACACGGTTCCACCCGGGCGCAGCATCCTTTCGCTGTAGCGCTGGCGCAACAGGCAGGTCTGGCCGTCCGCACTCTCGATCGTGATGTCATCGCCGCTGAAGGCCTGGGGAAACTCGTCACGGAGAAACTGCTCGACCTCCGCCACGCTCATTTTCGCTAACGCCATGCTTTGCCTCACCCTCGCTTCACGTCCCCTGTTACATTAAGTTATCTGCGTCATCCAATTGCAATGATTAACCGGAAACGCTTCGATGTCCGCTCAGGCCGCCCGCGCCCCCTCCCCGCAACCGTCGATCCTGCTGCGCGAGACCATTGGCCCCATCGCGATCCTGACGCTGAACCGCCCGGCCGCACGCAACAGCATGTCTGAGGCGATGATCGCAAGACTGCATGCCGAGCTCAACGAGATCCGCGACGACAAGGCGGTCCGCGGCGTCGTGATCGCCGCCAATGGCCCGGCCTTCTCCGCCGGCCACGACATGAAGGAGTTGACCGCGCGCCGCACTGACCCGGATCGCGGCCGCGCCTTCTTTGCCGAGATGATGAGCGCCTGCAGCGCGATGATGCAGGCGGTCGTGCACCTGCCGAAGCCCGTGGTCGCTGCCGTCCAGGGCATCGCGACCGCGGCCGGCTGCCAGCTCGTGGCAAGCTGCGATCTCGCGATCGCCTCGGAAGCGGCAAGCTTCGCCACGCCGGGCGTCGATATCGGGCTGTTCTGCTCGACGCCGATGGTGGCGCTGTCACGCAACGTGCCGCGCAAGCAGGCGATGGAGATGCTGCTGACGGGCGAGCCGATCCCGGCCGAGCGCGCCCGCGAGATCGGCCTCGTCAATCGCGTCGTCGCCGCCGGCACCGAGCGCGACGCCGCGATTGCGCTGGCCGAAAAGGTCGCGCTGAAGTCGGCCTACACCGTCAAGCTCGGCAAGGAGGCGTTCTACCGCCAGGCCGAGATGAGCCTTGCGGACGCCTATCGCTATGCGGCACAGGTGATGACCGAGAACATGATGGCGCGCGACGCCGAGGAAGGCATCGGCGCCTTCATCGAGAAGCGCACGCCGACATGGCGGGATGAGTAGAATTCGTCATTGCGAGCGAAGCGAAGCAATCCAGAATCTTTCCACCGAGGCAGTCTGGACCGCTTCGTCGCTTCGCTCCTCGCAATGACAGCAAAAAAGAAGAGCCAATGAACCACGACGCCTATCCCGACAATTACATCCGCAGCATCCTCAACAGCGTGAAGTCGATCGCGATGGTCGGCGCCTCGCCGGTCAATGTGCGGCCGAGCTATTTTGCGTTCAAATACCTGGCGCAGCGCGGCTACGACATGATCCCGGTCAATCCCGGCCATGTCGGCAAGGATCTGCTCGGCATGCCGTTTGTCGCCTCGCTCTCCGACATCGGCCGCCCCGTCGACATGATCGACATCTTTCGCAACTCCAGCCACATCATGCCCGTGGTCGAGGAGGCCCTGACGCTCGATCCGCTGCCGAAGGTGATCTGGATGCAGCTCGGCGCGCGTGACGACGCGGCAGCGGCAAAAGCGGAATCGGTCGGTATCAAGGTCGTGATGAACCGCTGCCCGAAGATCGAATATGGCCGCTTGTCGTCGGAGATCTCCTGGATGGGCGTCAATTCGCGCACGCTGAGCTCCAAACGGCCGCCGGCTCCGACGCAAGGCATGCGGCTATCCCTCAATCGGATGAGTGTCGGCGGCGGTGACACCGCGGCTTCCGATCGCGCCGCCAAAAACAAGACCGAGCAAAGCTGACGCAATCGCGAAGCATTCTTTTCGCGAACGCGGCAATGCGTAGCAAGATCATTTCGGTGTGAAGCAGCGCCTTGACGGCAGCCGCGGCGCCCATCAGCATGCCGCGCGATTTCAGATCACAAGAACAGGACGCCCTCAATGAGCGATCGCCTTCCGGGATTTTCAACCCTCGCCGTGCATGCCGGTGCACAGCCCGATCCCACCACCGGTGCGCGCGCGACTCCGATTTATCAAACCACCTCTTTCGTTTTCAACGATGCCGACCACGCCGCCTCGCTGTTCGGTCTGCAGGCGTTCGGCAACATCTATACCCGCATCGGCAATCCCACCAACGCGGTGCTGGAAGAGCGTGTCGCCGCACTCGAAGGCGGCACCGCCGCGCTTGCGGTCGCCTCGGGCCACGCCGCACAGGTCGTGGTGTTGCAGCAATTGCTCCAGCCCGGCGACGAGTTCATCGCCGCGCGCAAGCTTTATGGCGGCTCGATCAACCAGTTCACGCATGCGTTCAAGAGCTTTGGCTGGAACGTGGTGTGGGCGGATTCCGATGACATCGCCAGCTTCGAGCGCGCGGTGACGCCGCGCACGAAAGCCATCTTCATCGAATCGATCGCCAATCCCGGCGGCAGCATCACCGACATCGAGGCGATCTCGACGGTCGCGCGCAAGGCGGGCGTTCCCTTGATCGTCGACAACACGCTGGCCTCGCCCTACCTGATCCGCCCGATCGATCACGGCGCCGACATCGTCGTGCACTCGCTGACGAAATTTCTGGGCGGCCACGGCAATTCGCTCGGCGGCATCATCGTCGATGCCGGCACGTTCGACTGGTCCACGGGCGGCAAATATCCGATGCTCTCGGAGCCACGGCCCGAATATCACGGCATCCGCCTGCAGGAGACCTTCGGCAATTTCGCTTTCGCGATCGCCTGCCGCGTGCTGGGCCTGCGCGACCTCGGACCCGCGCTGTCGCCGTTCAACGCCTTCATGATTCTGACCGGCATCGAGACGCTGCCGCTGCGCATGCAGAAGCACTGCGACAACGCCAAGGCCGTCGCAGAATTCCTCGCCGGTCATCCGGCAGTGGCCTCGGTGAGCTATGCGGGCCTTGCCAGCGACAAGTACAACCAGCTCGCGCGCAAATACGCGCCAAAGGGCGCAGGCGCCGTGTTCACCTTCAGCCTGAGGGGCGGCTACGACGCCGGCGTCAGCCTGGTGTCGAAACTGCAGCTGTTCTCGCATCTGGCCAATGTCGGCGACACCCGCTCGCTGGTCATCCACCCCGCCTCGACCACGCACAGCCAGCTCGACGACGCCGCCAAGGTGAAGTCCGGCGCCGGCCCCGACGTGGTGCGGCTCTCGATCGGCATCGAGGACAAGGAAGATCTGATCGCGGACCTGGAACAGGCGCTGGGGGCGTAGCATTTCCGGTCATTCCGGGCGCTCGTGGGCGCCCCGGAATGACCGCCCCGTTAACAGTCATTAACCATATCTGCCGCATACATCGTCCTTGGATCGCCCCTTTGATTCGGAGCCGACGATGCTGCGCTGGATGGTACCTGCCCTTGCCGCCATGCTGACGGTCTCAGCTGCCGTTGCCGCCGATCTACCGGCCACAGCGAGACGGCGGGCTGTCGCGCCGCCGCCGGAGCCGCCACAGGTCTATGTCGAGACCGATCCGGATGCGCTGATCTCGCCGGCCTACGGCATCGGCAGCTACATCCGCAACCTACCGGGCACGCCGCTGCTGCCCGGCTCCAACACGTTGCCGGGCTATTACGGACGCCCCTGGGATTACGATTATCAGGGCCCATACTACGGCGGACCGCAGGTCGGCTATTTCTGGCGCCTGCCCTACGCCTGCGGCGTCTACGGCTATTGCTGACCTGATCAGCCGGCCTGACCGACCGGAACCGCGCGCGGCTGCGCCTGTGCCGATTGTCGCGAGGCCAGACGCTCCACCTGCATCACTGCAAGCGTGAGCACTGCGATCGCGACCGCCTGGTGCGAAAGCGCGAGATCAATCGGCACCTGGTTGAGCAGCGTGAGGATCCCGAGCACCGCCTGAAGGCCCACCGCGCCCAGCAGCAACAGCGCGCCGCTCGCCGCAGCTCCCGCGCGTGAACGCACCGCGTCGATCGCGTGCAGCGCCGCCAGCACGAACAACGCATACGCCGTCATGCGGTGCTCGAACTGCACCGTCAGCACGTTGTCGAACATGTTGCGCCACCACGGCGTCTCGAACCAGAGCCGATCCGCGGAGGGAATGAACGCGCCGTCGATCTGCGGCCAGGTGTTGTAGGCGCGCCCGGCGCGCAGGCCCGCGACCAGCGCGCCGAAATAGATCTGGACGAAGGTCACGATGAGGAGCAGCACGCTCGTGAACCGCAGCCGCGCGGGCGCAATGATCTGCGGACGCTCGGCGAGCCGCCGCACCGTCCAGACGATGCCGGCGAAGATCAGCAGCGCAAGCACCAGATGCGTCGCCAGTCGATATTGCGAGACCTCGACACGCTCCGTCAGGCCCGAGGCCACCATCCACCAGCCGACCGCGCCCTGGAGTCCGCCAAGCGCGAACAGCAGCCATAGCCGTCGCTTCAACTCACCGGAGAGGCCGCCGCGCCACAGGAAGAACAGGAACGGCAAGAGATAGGCGACGCCGATGAAGCGGCCGAGAAATCGGTGGCTCCACTCCCACCAGAAAATCTCCTTGAACTCGGACAGGCTCATGCCGGCGTTGAGTTCGCGATATTGCGGGATCTTCTTGTAGGCCTCGAAGGCCTCGGTCCACGCCGCTTCCGAGAGCGGTGGAACGCTGCCCGTCACAGGCTTCCACTCGACGATCGAGAGCCCGGATTCCGTCAGTCGTGTCGCGCCGCCGACCAGCACCATCAGCGCGATGAGGGCGGCCACGGAGATCAGCCACCAGCGCACGGCGCGATACGGCTCGGACAGGGTGGAATTCGTCGTCATTTCGGGGCCAAAACCAGGACCTGAACCAAAGAGGCTTGAACCGGACTGCACGGCCCTTATAGTCCCCCGCTCCCGCAGCGCAAGTAACGCGAAAGACCGCGACATTCCGTCATGACGATCCGCACTCGCAAGTTCCTCGGCGCCATCCTGCTCCTGGTGCTGGCCACCGTCTGGGCCCTGCTCGGCATGGCGGCGGCGCAGATGCCGTGGATCGCCGAGTCCGGATGGCGGCAGGCGATCTACTACGTGGTGGTCGGCATGGGCTGGGTGCTGCCGGCGATGCCGATCGTGAGCTGGATGCAGCGGCCCGACCGCGCCAAATCTAGCTAGTGACGCTTCGCGTCGGTTTCACCGGCGCGAAGGCAACACCGGACACCAGCACACGCAGCATGCGCAGTGACTGTATCCGGCCGTCCCAGGAAATCCGCGGCAGCGCGCGCAGATTGGTGCGCCCCTCCGCATCCACGATGCCCGGGATGGTCGAGACGGCGCTGGCAAAGCCGGCCTCCTCCGCCATCACGACGTGGTTGCGCCGGAAGGAAGAGCGATCGCCGAACGGAAAGGCGAGATGCCTGATATCGCGGTCGAAGGCCGCTTCCGCGACCGCCTTGCCCATCGTCATCTCGCGTAGTGCGGCCGCGTCCTTCATGTTGGCGAGAACGGGATAGTTCACGGTCGCGCTGCCGATCGTGACGAGCGGATCGGCAGCCAGCTTCGCCAGATCCTCCCAATCCATCGAGGCCTCGCGCGAGAGCGCGCCGAGGTCGATCCGGTAGCGCGCGCAGAGATCGGCGATCGCAGCCGACAAATCCGCGGGCGGCAGCGACCGCAGCCACTCCTCGACGAACGAGAACAGCGCCCGCTTTTCGGCATTGCCCGTGACGGTGAAGCGCTGCTCTCTCTCGCCCATCATCAGGCTGATCCGGCTCTCGCGCGCGATCACCTGCTCGAGCCCGAGCCACCAGGCCTCTCCGACTCCATCGGGAAACGCGGTTGGCACGTAGACGGTGAAAGGCACGGCGTGGCGCGCCAGCACCGGATAGGCAAAGCTGATCAGATCCTTGTTCGCACCGTCGAAGGTGAGCGCCACGAAGCGCCGCCTCTCCGGCAGCGTCACCGCGCGGCGGCAGACATCGTCCATGCCGACGAAGTCATATCCCCACCGCTTCAGTGCACGAATGGCGCGATCGAGAAATTGCGGACTGATCTCGTTTCCGCGCAGTGGCTGAAACGCGCCGCGCCGCCTCGGCCGCACGCGTTGAAAGCGCAGGATCGTGCCGGCACCGCGGCTGCGCAGCGCAGCCTGACCGGTGAACCATGCCAGTTCAAGCCGCAACCGCTCCAGCCATCTGTCGTCGGATGCCAATATCCCACCTTCGCGTTCGCCGGCGGCCTGTTCCCTCGCTCATTGTCATTACCCTTTGTTGACATTTCTTTGCAAAGGTCGGCCACAGGCCGAACTACGCAAATTTTCGTTTCTCGACAGGTTTCGTGAATGACCATGGCTGCGGCGATGCAAAGCCGGACGGCAGAATCGCCAGCGCGGTCGAAAGCGAGCCGCATCGCGCATGTCGATATCGTCACCGATCTGGCCGAGGCCGAGACGGTCTGGCGCGCGTTCGAGCAGAGCGGCCACCTCTTCACGCCCTACCAGCGCTTCGACCTGCTTAGCCCATGGCAACGGCTCGTCGGCAGCCATGAAGGCGCCCGCCCCCTCATCGTCATTGCCCTCGACGCCGAGCGCCAGCCGCTCCTGCTGCTGCCGCTTTCGCTGCGGCAAAGCCACGGCGTGCGCACGGCCTGCTTCATGGGCGGCAAGCACACGACCTTCAACATGGGCTTATGGAATGCCGAGTTCGCAGCCCAGGTCGCCATCGCCGATCTCGACACGCTGCTTGCGCCTCTGCGCGAGCATGCCGACGTGCTCTCGCTGACGCAGCAGCCGCTGCGCTGGCACGACCAGCACAACCCGTTTGCGGCTCTCCCGCGGCAGAGTGCGATCAACGGCTGTCCGCTGCTCGTGACGGAGCCCGGCGGGCCGCCCGCGTCGCGGATCAGCAATTCCTTCCGCCGCCGCCTCAAGAGCAAGGAAAAGAAGCTCCAGGCGCTCGCCGGCTATCGCTATCTCCTCGCCACCACGGATGCGGACGTCACCCGCCTGCTCGACTGGTTCTTCCGCGTCAAGCCGGCGCGGATGGCCGAGCAGAAACTGCCAAACGTCTTTGCCGAGCCCGGCGTCGAAGCGTTCATCCGCAGCGCGTGCCTTTCGGCGCGCGGCGAAGGCCGCGTCATCGACATCCATGCGCTCGAGTGCGATGACGAGGTGATCGCGATCTTCGCCGGCGTCGCCGACGGCCAGCGCTTCTCGATGATGTTCAACACCTACACGATGTCCGAGCACGCCCGCTACAGCCCCGGGCTGATCCTGATGCGATACATCATCGACCGCTACGCCGAATGCGGCTACTGCTCGCTTGATCTCGGCATCGGTTCGGACGATTACAAGCGGATGTTCTGCAAGGACGACGACGACATTTTCGACAGCTTCGTGCCCCTGACCGCGCGCGGAAAACTCGCGGCGATGGCGATGTCCTCGCTGAGCCACGGCAAGCGGCTGGTGAAGCAGAACCAGATGCTGTTCGATCTGGCGCGGCGCTTGCGGCAGGCGTTCGGGTAGCCGTCGCAGTTCGTAGGGTGGGCAAAGCGAAGCGTGCCCACCACGTCTACCGCAATCGTTGAAAGGTGATGGGCACGGCGCAAGTGCGCCTTTGCCCACCCTACGATTCCGAACTCGTGGAGAAAGATCCCCACCTGTCTCGCCGCTAGCGCGGCGAGCCCCCCTCTCCCACAAGGGGAGAGGGAAGAGAAGCTACGCCGCCACGACGCGCGGTGCTTCGGCCGCATTCGACGGCTGAACCGGCCTGCTCAGCATCGTCACCTCGCTGAAGCCGACAGCGCGGAGCTGCTCGCACATCAGCGTGCGCGCATCGGCGGCCATCGACGCGTCGGGCACCACGACGGCGCGGGCATGCGCCGTCAGCAGTTCGGCCGGGAGGTCGGAGGCGCTTCCGGCGTCCACCAGCACGTGGTCGTAGGCGCGGAGCAGCGCATCGATCGCGAGCGTCACCCGCGGCGATTGCAGCAGGCTGCGGTCGAAGCCGGGACGGCCGGCCATGACCAAATGCAGCCGCGAGAGCTTGTCCCGGGTGATGATTTGCGCGAACGAGGCCTCGCCCTGCATCAGCTCGGCGAGGCCGGGAGCCGAAGCATCGACGGACACCGCGGCGATGGTCGGCGAGGATGCGGCGAGATCGACCACAACGACGCGCGCATCGCGCGCCAGGTGCCGGGCCAGCGTCAGCGTTGACAGCGTGATGGCTTCGCCGGCTGCGGTGCCGAGCACCGTGACCTTCTTCGCCGCCGGTCCCGCAGCTCGCAGGCTGTCGGCGAGATGCTCGATCTCGGCGAATTCGGAGACGTCGGCATCGGCAGTCATCTCGGGCTGAAGCGGCGCAAGGTCTTCCACAACGGGATCGAGCATCGGTTCGACCACCGGCTGAACCACAGGCTGGACTACAGGCTCTTGGCGCACCGGCGCCTGCGTTTGCGCCTGCGTGAACACGGCCACCGCGCGCGGCGCGGTCTGGCGCAGCAGTTCGCCGGTGACGACGACGCCGGACGAGAGCAGCAGCGTCGCGATCGTCGCGATCAGCACGATCGGCAGCTTCTTCGGATAGGCCGGCGTATTCGAGACGATGGCGCGCGAGATGATGCGGCCCTCCGCCGGCGCGGTATCGATGCTCTCGCGGGTGCTGGCCTCGCGATATTTCCCAAGATAGGTCTCGAGCAGGTCACGCTGCGCCTTGGCTTCGCGCTCGAGCGCGCGGAGCTGGACGTCCTGACCGTTGGTCGAGGTCGCCTGCTTCTTGAGCTGATCGAGGCTCGCCGTCAGGCCGTCGACCCGGCCACTGGCGATCCGCGCATCGTTTTCGAGCGAGCGCGAAATCTTGGCCGCTTCGTCGCGAATTTGGTTGTCGAGGTCGCCGAGCTGCGCCTTCAACTCCTTGATCCGCGGGTGATTGCCGAGCAGCGTGGACGATTGTTCGGCAAGCTGCGCCCGCAACGTCACCCGCTGCTCGGACAGCCGCCGCATCAGTTCGGAATTCACCACCTCGGACGCTTCGATCGGCTTGCCGCCCTGGAGCATCTCGCGGATCAACCGGGCCCTGGACTCTGCGTCAGCCTTCATCGAGCGTGCGTTGTTGAGCTGGGTATTGACCTCGCCCATCTGCTGGTTCGACAGCGTGGTGTTGTTGGTGCCGATGAACAGGCTCGACTTAGAGCGGAAATCCTCGACCTTGGCTTCGGCATCGGAAACCTTCTTGCGCAAATTCTCGATCTCGCCCGAAAGCCACTGGCTGGCGTTGCGCGCCTGGTCCTGCCGCGCATTCTGCTGCAGTACGAGATAGCCGTCGGCGATCGAATTGGCGACGCGCGCGGCGAGCTCGGGATCGGCCGACTGGAATTCGACCACGATCACGCGCGACTTGTCGACAGCGTAGGCCTGAAGGCGATCGTAATAGGCGTCCAGCACGCGCTCTTCCGGCGTCATCGAGAACGGATCGCGGCCGATGCCGACCAGCGCCGCCAGCGACTTCAGCGGTGAAATCCCCTGAAGCACGGGATCGAACTCGGGCCGCTCCGAAAGCTTGTTCTTCTTGATGATCTCGCGCGCGAGATCGCGCGACAGCACGAGCTGGACCTGGCTCGTCACCGCCTCGGGATCGAGTGCCTGCCGCTCCTCGGTGCTGCGGTCGCTGCTCGGGCGCAGGAACACGTTCTCGCGGCCGTCGATCAGGATGCGCGATTCCGACTTGTAGCGCGGCGTGACGAGATTGACGGCAGCGACGGAGGCGACGAGTGCGAGCACCGTCGGCACGACGATCCAGCCGCGCTTGCGGGCGAGCGCGCCACCGAGCGCATGGAGATCGATATCGCCGGATTCGACTGGCGCCTGCTTCGCGGCAACGGGCGCAGGCTTTGCTTCAACCTTGGGCGCGGTTTCGGTCACCTTGGTGTCGGCCACCCTGGCTTCAGCTTTGGACTTCGAAACAGCCCGCTCGACCACAGCCTTGTCCTTGCCGGCACGCCAGAACGCTAAACGCATCGAACACTCCCGCAGGGCAATGCTGCGACTCTACCTCAACCGGGGCGATTACACTCCATTAAGGTTGCCGCTGAGTTAATCGTGGCTCGCCGCGACCGGCGCGCACGGCGCCGACACCGTTTGTTAACTACGAGGGCTCTTAATCCGTCTCGATATTTCGAGAATTGTTCGAGCATTCGCCGTCGAGCGCTAGTTCTGATCATGCCCCCCTCTCCCGACCGGCCGCTCCGCATCCTGCACGCCGTGCGCGCTCCCGTGGGCGGCATCTTCCGCCACATCCTCGATCTCGCCAACGGTCAGGTCGATCGCGGTCATCACGTCGGGATTCTCGCCGACAGTCTCACCGGCGGTGAGCGCGCGGAAAAGGCGCTGGCCGAGCTCGCGCCGCGGCTGAAGCTCGGCGTGCACCGGCTGGCGATCCGCCGCGAACCGTCACCGGACGACGTCCTGGTCTGGCTGCGGATGCGACGCCTGATTGGCGAACTCAAACCCGACGTCACGCACGGCCACGGGGCCAAGGCCGGCGCCTTCGTCCGCATGCGGCGGCGATCCGACGACACCATCCGCATCTACACCCCGCATGGCGGCTCGCTGCACTATCCCCTCAACACCCTCAAGGGCGAGTTTTATGCGCGGCTCGAACGCACGCTCATGGACGCGACCGACCTGTTCCTGTTCGAGAGCGCGTTTGCCCGCGACACTTATCAACGCATCGTCGGCACGCCCAAGGGCGTGGTGCATTGCGTCTTCAACGGCGTGACGCCGGAAGAATTCGAGCCGGTTATCATCGCCGACGATGCCACCGATCTCGCCTATGTCGGCGAGTTCAGGCACATCAAAGGCGCGGATCTCCTGGTCGATGCCGTGGCACGCCTGCACGCGGGCGGCAAGAAGGTCACGCTCACGCTCGGCGGCGACGGCGAGGAGACGGCGGCGCTGAAGGCGCAGGTCGACAAGCTCGGCCTCACCAGCGCCATCCGCTTCATCGGGCACGTCAAGGCGCGCTACGGTTTCTCCAAGGGGCGACTGCTGGTCGTGCCCTCGCGCGGCGATTCCATGCCCTATGTCGTGATCGAGGCGGGCGCGGCCGGCATTCCCATGATCGCGGCCCGCGTCGGCGGCATCCCCGAGATTTTCGGGCAAGAGAGCCCGGCGCTGTTTGCGGCGAGCAACGCCGAGGCCATGGCCGAAGCGATCGCGGCCGCACTCGACGATCCGCAAGCGATCGCGCAGCGCGCAGCCTCCCTGCGCGAGCGCATCTCCGCGCATTTCTCCCAGCAGGCGATGGTTGACGGCGTGCTCGCGGGTTATCGCGACGCCTTTGCCAATCATTAACCAACCTTAAGGCCCGCTTTAGAGAATCTTCCGATTTGTCCGATAATCGACGTCCCAGGGGATGCTCGCCCGGGGCGCAACGCTGCGACCCACGGTTTTTTTGGAATGGACGTGGACGCCCGTGGAACCGCTCAACGCACGCTCGATGCTCGATGCCGCGACAAGCGCCGCTGCAAAGCCTGCCGACCAACCCTTTGTGGAGCGCCGTCGCCGGCTCTCGCCCGCCGCGCTCGAAGTCGTCAACCAGAAGGTCGCCCGCGCCTATTCGCCGATCGTGATCGCCGGCTTCGTCCGCTTGGCCGATTTCGCGCTGCTGAGCCTCGTCGGCATCGCGCTCTATGTCGGCTATGTCATGCCGCTCGCCGGCTCCTTCAGCTGGGTTTATCCCGCGCAGATCATCGCCGTCGCGGTCGCCGCCGTGGTCTGCTTCCAGGCCGCCGACCTCTATCAGGTGCAGCTGTTCCGCGGTCAGCTCCGGCAGATGACGCGGATGACCTCCTCCTGGTCGTTCGTCTTCCTGCTGTTCATCGGTGCATCTTTCTTCGCCAAGTTCGGCAGCGAAATGTCGCGGCTGTGGCTTGCCGCCTTCTACTTCCTCGGGCTCGCCGCGCTCATCTCCGAACGTCTGGCGCTGCGCTCGCTGGTGCGCGCCTGGGCACGCCAGGGCCGGCTCGACCGCCGCACCATCATTGTCGGCTCCGACAGCAACGGCGAGCAACTGGTCGAGGCGCTGAACGCCCAGGAGGATTCCGACATCCACGTGCTCGGCGTGTTCGACGACCGCAACGACAGTCGCGCGCTCGACACCTGCGCCGGCGCGCGCAAGCTGGGCAAGGTCGACGACATCGTCGAATTCGCCCGCCGCACCCGGGTCGATCTCGTGCTGTTCGCGCTGCCGATCTCGGCGGAGACGCGCATCCTGGAGATGCTGAAGAAGCTCTGGGTGCTGCCGGTCGACATTCGCCTCTCCGCGCATACCAACAAGCTGCGGTTCCGTCCCCGCTCCTACTCCTATCTCGGCGAGGTGCCGACGCTCGACGTGTTCGAGGCGCCGATCACCGACTGGGACCTGGTGATGAAGTGGCTGTTCGACCGCATCGTCGGTGGCCTTGCGCTGCTCGCAGCCCTGCCGGTGATGGGACTGGTGGCGCTGGCGGTGAAGCTCGACAGCCCCGGCCCGGCGCTGTTCCGCCAGAAGCGCTTCGGCTTCAACAACGAGCGCATCGACGTCTACAAGTTCCGCTCGATGTACCACCATCAGGCCGACCCGACCGCCTCCAAGGTCGTGACCAAGAACGATCCGCGCGTCACCCGCGTCGGCCGCTTCATTCGCAAGACCAGCCTCGACGAGCTGCCGCAGCTCTTCAACGTGGTGTTCTCGGGCAATTTGTCCCTGGTCGGCCCGCGCCCGCACGCGGTGCAGGGCAAGCTCCAGAGCCGCCTGTTCGACGAAGCCGTCGACGGCTATTTCGCCCGTCACCGCGTCAAGCCCGGCATCACCGGCTGGGCCCAGATCAACGGCTGGCGCGGCGAGATCGACAATGAAGAGAAGATCCAGAAGCGCGTCGAATTCGACCTCTACTACATCGAGAACTGGTCGGTGCTGTTCGACCTCGTCATTCTCCTGAAGACGCCGGTCTCGCTGCTGACCAAGAACGAGAACGCGTATTGAGTTGAGTCGTGCCCGAGCCTCACTGTCATCGCCCGGCTTGACCGGGCGATCCAGTAATCGCCGGCAGTAGAAACTGCCACGAACGGCTCGGAGTACTGGATGCCCCGCTTTCGCGGGGCATGACGTCGGAAGTTGTGTGCGTGTACGAGTAGCGTGAGCGTGTGATGGCGTATGCGGCGACAGCCGGTGGAGTGAACGTGGCCGCACCGGCTGCGCCCGGCGTGCTGGCCATCCAGCGCGCGCTGGTGTGGCTGGTCGGCGCCTCCGGCGCCATCGTCTTCATTGAGCCGAGCCCGTACGAGATCGCGACGCTGCTCGCGACCGTCACCTTCTTCGCGACCGGCCTGCGCCTGCGGCTCGTTCTGATGCCGCTGATCCTGATGCTGGTGCTGCTCAATGTCGGCTACACGATCAGCGCCATCCCGCTGTTCGATCAGTCCGAGGTGGTGAGCTGGATCGCGACCTCCTGGTACATGGCGGTCACCGTGGTGTTCTTCGCCATGGTCACGTCCGAGGACACCGCGGCCCGGCTCGACATGCTCCGCCGCGGCCTCGTGGTGGGCGCGATGGTCGCTTCGCTGCTGGCGGTTGCCGGCTATTTCCACCTGGTTCCCGGCGGAAACGACCTCCTCACGCTCTACGGACGCGCGCGCGGCACGTTCAAGGATCCGAACGTGCTCGGGGCGTTCCTGATCCTGCCGGCGCTATTTGCACTCCAGAGCGTAGTCTCGGACAAGTTGGCCAAGGCGTTCCGCAACGTCATCGCCTTCGGCATCATGTCGCTCGCCATCCTGCTCGCCTTCTCTCGCGCCGCCTGGGGCGGACTGGTGCTGACCTCCGCCTTTATGCTGGCACTGATGGTGCTGACCAGCCGCTCCAACGCGCAGCGCTCACGCATTGTCATCATGGCAATCGTCGCCGCGGTGCTGGGCCTCGCGCTGATCGCGGTGCTGCTGTCATTCGACTCCACCGCCGAGATGTTCAAGCAGCGCGCGAGCTTCGACCAGAGCTACGACGAAGGCCGCTTCGGCCGCTTCGGCCGGCACATCCTGGGCGCGGAGATGGCGCTCGACCTGCCGTTAGGCATCGGTCCGCTGCAATTCCACCGCTACTTCCCCGAGGACACCCACAACTCTTACCTCAACGCCTTCATGTCCGGCGGATGGCTCTCCGGCATGTGCTATCCCGCGCTGGTCTTCACCACCGTGATCATGGGCTTCCGGCACATCTTCGTCCGCGTGCCCTGGCAGCGCGCTTATCTCGCCGTCTTCTCCGCCTTCGTCGGCACCGTCGGCGAAAGCTTTGTGATCGACACCGACCACTGGCGTCACTTCTGGATGATGCTGGGCGCGATGTGGGGCATGATCGCGGCCGCGCAGATCTACAAGATCAAGGCTGTCGACGAAGCTTCTTCAGCTTGAGATCGGGCCGCTTTTCCGGCGGCGTATCGATGAGGCTCTTGAGCGCCTCGGTTGCCGCAAGCACGCCCTTGTAGCCCTCATTGGCGAAGCGCAGCAGTAGCCGCAGCTCCTCGTCGGAATAGGCGCCAAACACCTTCTCCATCGCCTGCTGCATCGGCACGTAGAGCTCGCCGATCTTCATCGCTTTCTCCGGCACGACGGAAATGAAGACCTTGCGCCGGTCTTTCTCGTCGCGCTCGCGGCGCACAAGCCCAGCCTTCTCGAGTCGGTCGACGACGCCGGTGATCGCACCGGTCGTCAGCCCCGTGACCTCGGCGAGCCGGCCCGCGGTGACGCGGCCTTCGAGATAGAGGATGTCCATGCATTCGAGGTCGGAATTGGCGATTCCGGCAACGTTCGCAACGGTCTGGCCATAAAGCACGCCCTGCGCGGACGACCGGCGCATCGCCTCCTCGAGATCCTGCAACAGCGCAGCGCGCACCTTCGTCCTTGACAAGGTCGGCCTCATATCTTAGTCGATATATATCTTAGTCACTAAGAGATTTAGCGACCGTAATTTCTCCTAGCACCACGGAAACGTCGGGAGCAAGCCATGTCCTACCGTCCCCGCAAAGCCCTGATCATCGGCGCCGGCATCGCCGGGCCCGTCACTGCGATCCTGCTGCGCCGCGCCGGCATCGAATCCGCGATCTACGAGGCCTGGCCCTATTCGAAAGGCATCGGCGGCGGCCTCCAGATCGCGCCGAATGGCATGCATGTGCTGGACGAGATCGGTCTTGCGAACGAGCTGATCAGCCGCGGCTCGATCGCGGAGGCCTTCGACTTCTATTCGCAGGGCGGAGAGCGGCTCGGCTCGATCAACCGCGACATGGCGCGACGCTTCGGCCAGCCGGCCGTCAACGTCTGCCGCGCCACGCTGAACGAAATCCTGATCGACAAGGCCTGGTGCGCCTGCGTCTCGCTTTATTTCGAGAAGCGCCTGATCAAGATCGAGGACCGCGGCGACCAGCAGATCATCGCCTACTTCTCCGACGGCACCACGGCCGAGGGCGATTTCCTGATCGGCGCCGACGGCGTGCATTCGGTCGTGCGCCGCCAGGTGGTGCCGGACGGGCCGCAACCGTTCGACACCGGGCTGATCGGGTTCGGCGGCTTCGTGCCGCACGCCGTGCTCGACGGCAGGCCGATCGGCCGGCACGTCGAGACCACGTTCGGCAAGAGCGGGTTCTTCGGCTATGGCTATTGCAGCCCGGATCCGAACGACGGCGTGATGTGGTGGAGCACGCAGCCCGCGCACGGCATGGACGCGGCGATGTTCCGCGCGCTCGACCACGCGACGCTGAAGCAGCATCTGCGCGGCTTCCATCACGGCTGGCACGATCCGATCCCCGATATCATCGAGGCGGCCGAGAACATCGTGGTCACCGACACGCTCGACGTCGCGACCTTGCCGACCTGGTCGCGCAAGCGCTCGCTGCTGATCGGCGATGCCGCGCATGCGACCAGCCCTCACGCGGGCCAGGGCGCTTCGCTCGCGCTCGAGGACGCGATGCGGCTCGCGCGGCTGATGCAGGAGGGCCAGGAGCTCGGCGCCACCTTCCACGCCTTCGAGGCCGAGCGGCGCCCGCGCACCGAGAAGATCGTCGCGATCGCGCGCCGCAACGGCAACAGCAAGCGCGAATTCAGCGCCACCGGCGCGTGGGTCCGCAATCAGATGATGAAATGGCTGTTGCCGCTGGGATCGAAGAGCATGGAGTTCATGTACGCGTATGATGCGCGGGCGGCGTAGGCCCGCCGCTGTCGTAGGGTGGGCAAAGGCGCAACGCGCCGTGCCCACCGTCTCTCCGCAGTTCGCTTCGCAAGTGGTGGGCACGCTTCGCTTTGCCCACCCTACGATACCGAACTAGGCCTCCACCCCGAACGTCAGCCCGGCGTGATCGACCAGCCGCTTGATCAGCTTGTGCTGCATCGCCGCGCCCGGGGTCCAGAAGCCGGCTGGCACATCTGTCACATCGCGCAACAGGCAGATCGCGCATTCCGAGATCATCTTCGAGGTCGAGCCGTAGCCGGGATCGCGATCGCCGGTGACGCCGGCGCGGACCATGCGGCCGTCGGGTGCGATCGCGATATAGAGCAGATCGAAGAGACCGTTTTCGCGCTCTTCCTTCGAAGGCCCCTCGCCGGGCTTCGGTGCGTCCGGGCCGGTCTTACCGGCGTTCGCCGCCATCACGCGTTTGGCGTTGGCCTCGCCCTTCTCGCCGGGACCGGTCAGAACCATCTCGTCGTAGACGAACTCGCGGCCGTAGGGAAAGCCCATCAGCATGTTGGAGCGGTGGACGTTGCGCGTGTTGATCAACGCCATCATGAAGGGCGCGGTCCAGGATTGCAGGTCCTCCTCGAAGGCCGCCCTGTTGCCCTTCGGCTGCTTCGGGCCGGTGAAACCGGGCGTCAGCGCGAAGTGATCGTTGAGAATGGCGACAAGGCTGAGATCCTTGGCGACCGCGTCGAAGGTCGCTTTCGCGCTCGCCGCGGTGCCGCCTGACAGCGTGCCGCGCATGTCGCGCACGCGGCCCTTCACGCGCGCGGCGGGCGCACCGAACACACGCCTGGCCTCGTCCTGCACGAAGAACGTGCCGAGCTCGAACGGTACGGAATCGTAGCCGCATGAAAACACGATGCGTGCGCCGCTCTCCTTGGCTTCCGCCTCGTACTTGTCGATCATCTGCCGCATCCACACCGGCTCGCCGCACAGATCGAAATAATCCGTGCCGGTGGCGACGCAGGCCGCGAGCAGTTCCTCACCGTAGAGCTGATACGGGCCGACGGTGGTGATCACCGACATCGTCTGCTCCGCCATCGCCTTCAGCGAGGCCGCGTCCGACGCATCCGCGACGATCAACGGCGTATTGCCGGGCGCGCCGATCGCGTCGCGCACCGATTTCAGCTTGCCGAGGCTACGGCCTGCCATCGCCCATTTGAGTGCGTTGTCGCCCTTGTAATGTTGAGTCAGATATTCGGCGACGAGCTGGCCGGTGAAACCTGTCGCGCCATAGACAACGATGTCGAATTTCGCAGAGCTCATGGTCGGCCTTTACTTCTTCGCGTAACTCACGCCCATGCCGGCACGGACGTCGCTTTGAATACCATAGGGCGGGATCGGATAGCGCAGGCCGTTCCTGGCCAGCGCCTTCATGCCCTCGATCGCCTTGGCGAGATGCGAGGGCTTCAAGGCCATCAGCATCTCCTCGTCCGGCACGCCGCCATAGCGCCGTTCGGCATAGCATGGCAAGGACAGGCTGGGCTCCCCGGTCTTGAGCGCCCGGCCCCAGGAATCCGCGCAGGCGGTCTCACCGACGACGCCCCAGTCGAACTTCTTGTAGCCGGTATATTGCAGCCCGTTGATCAGGATGATCATCTGCCCCGGCGTCGCGTAGACCAGGCAGATGTCGGGCGGATCGAGCCGTCCGCTCGCGAGCGGACTGACCGCGAGCGCCTGATACTGCCCGAACGGAACCACGTCCAGCGCCTCCTGGCGCTTGCGCGCGTCTTCCGCCGTGCCGTGCCAGACGCCGACATAGTTTTCGCCGGCGAGCCATTTTTCATCCTGCGGCGCAAGGCCGATCACCGCACGGCACTGCGCGCCGACGAGATCGTCGGCGGTGATGCCGACCGTCCAGCCCAGACGTGCGGCCATGCTGACGATCTGGTCGGTGGTGTGCACCGCGTTCGGCCGCCGGATTTTCGGGATCGCCTCCATGTCGGCGGCACGCGCGAACAGCTTCATGCCGATCACCGTCGTCTTCAGCCGCAGCAGGCTGTTGAGGTCGGCAACGAGGCCGGCAAGATCGATCCTGTCTGCGCTCTGCTGTTGCATGCCGTCCTCCCGACCGGCCATCGCGCGCCGGTACCGTGCTCTTGTTTTGCGGCTCTCGTTTTAGTCCTTGCCGGGTCCCGGAAGCAACTCGCCGGTCCGCCCCAGGATGCGATACGTCAAGAGGCCGATCCATTCGCGCACGGCGACGTCGGTCTTGCCGAGACCGTCCGCCCCGTTGCGGGTGAAGGCGAAGAGCTCGTCGCGCCCGCCCATCCGCCAGTCGACCGGATAGGCTTCGACATCAAATCCGGCCTTGCGAAAAATCCCGATCGAGCGCGGCATGTGGAAAGCCGACGTGACCAGAAGCCAGCGTTCGCCCGGCTTCGGCGTCACCAGCTGCTTGGTGAAGATCGCGTTCTCCCAGGTGTTGCGGGAGTCGCGTTCGAGGATCAGGCGTTCCTTCGATATGCCCAGGCTTTCCAGGATCGGCGCGGTGTAGTCGGCCTCCCTCGCCTCCGTCGAGACCAGGTTCGCCGTGCCGCCGGTGAAGACGATGCGGGCATTCGGATAGCGTCGCGCGAGCTCGGCCGGCGCCAGCATGCGATCGGCCGCGTGCCCGACCACCGGCGTGCGATGCGCCGCCGACAGATCGGTGTCGATCGAGCCGCCGAGCACGATGATGCCGTCGGGCGCGCCCCGCGACGGGTCCCACGCCGGAAAGCGCGACTCCAGCGGATAGAGCAGAAGATTGCCGAGCGGCGAGAACGCGACCAGTGCCAGCAGGACCAGCGTGGTCACGGCGAGCTTGCGGCCGAGCGCTGCAAAGCGCGTCGCCATCAAGACGAGCGACAGGATTCCGAGCTCGACCAGGAGATTGACCGGCAGCAGCGCGGTGCCGAGGGTCTTGGAAAGAAAGAAATACAGGGGAGCCTCGCTGGACTGATCGTGCCTTGCGCGGGCTTGACCGGCCCGTCCATCTTCAGAAATCTTCTTGAAAGAGGATCGATCGCCCGGTCAAGCCCGGGCATAACAAGTTCTCATGACGAGTTCTGATCAAACCGAACGGACGCGGCAAATGACCCATCACCACCTGCATTCAAGTCCCGAAACCTGCCATTGGGGCTTCTTCGAAGCCGCGCTCGAGCCCGTCGTCACCATCAAAAGCGGCGATGAGGTGACGGTCGACACCATCAGCGGCGGGCCCGACATGCTGCCCGACCGCGACAAGTTTCACATTCCGCCGGAGATGCTCGAGGTTCATGCCAAAAACGAGCGCATGCTGCCCGGCCACATCCTCACCGGCCCGGTCGCGGTCGAGGGTGCCGAGCCCGGCGACGTGCTCGCGGTCGAGATCCTCGACGTCCAGCTCCGGCAGGATTGGGGCTGGAACATGATCAAGCCGCTGTCCGGCACCCTGCCCGACGATTTCCACGAGACGCGCATCCTGAACATCCCGCTCGACCGGGCGCGGATGGTCGGCCGCATGCCCTGGGGCCTCGATCTGCCCCTCAAGCCGTTCTTCGGCGTGATGGGCGTCTCGCCGCCGCCGGCCTGGGGCCGCATCTCCTCGCTCGTGCCGCGCGCGATGGGCGGCAATCTCGACAACAAGGAACTCGGCGCCGGTGCGACGCTGTACCTGCCCGTGTTCGTCCCCGGCGCGCTGTTCTCCTGCGGCGACGGCCATGGTGTGCAGGGCGACGGCGAGGTCTGCGTCACCGCGATCGAGACCGCGCTCCAGGGTCGCTTCCGCCTGACGCTGCGCAAGGACCTGCGGTTCGACTATCCCCGCGCCGAGACGGCCACGCATTACATGACCATGGCCATGGATCCCGACCTCGACCAGTGCGTGGTGCGCGCGCTGCGCGACATGATCGTGCTGCTCGGCGAGACGCGAAACCTGTCGCGCGAGGACGCCTATACGCTGTGCAGCCTGGCGGCCGATCTGCGGGTGACGCAGACCGTCAACGGCTGCAAGGGCATCCATTGCATGATCGAAAAGGCGATCGTGCACGGCTGAGCCAGACCCGGCTCCCCTGACCTGTTGACGCCACGCCGCCGCGCGGTCTCCCGCGCGGCGCATCCTGGCGTGTCTAATTTCCTATGAGATTCCAATGGGCTAAGCGACGCCCTCAGCTTGCATTTGACTCCTGCCCCTGGACACCTAAATAGAGTCTTAATCGTTACTTTTATGTACCCGAGTAAGAGGCTAGCGTTCGGGCCATGGCCACCGAAAAAGCCGAGACTGACCGCATTCCCGTAACCTTGGCGCTCTCGACCATCACCTACCTGGAGAAGTTGGTGAGACAGGGCACCCACGGCACCAGCGTTCCCGGCGTCGCACGTACACTGATCGAGGAAGGCATCCGTCTCGCCATCAAGGATGGACTTCTGTCGATTCGCGACAATGGCAGGACGTGAGCACGCGCCGGACGTGAGGCGGACGGATCTCGACAGGCGGATGGCCGACATCTGCAACCTGGGACCGTTACAATGCCTGTTCTCTCACCAACCTGGACCGACGAACGAGTTGAACTTCTGAAGCAGCACTTCGAGGCCGGCCTCACCTGCAGCGAGATCGCCGCCGGCATCGGCGTCAGCCGCAATGCGGTGATCGGCAAGCTGTCCCGGCTCAATCTCACGCGCGGCAGGACGAGCGACGAGCGCAAGTTCGAGCGGAGCCTCGCGCCGCGGCGCGGGACGCGAGCCGTGCCGCGGCTGCAATATGAGATGCTCGCCACGATCTACGGCGAGACCGGCGCGCCCGTGGTCGCAGGTCCAATCGACGATGCCAATCGCTGCTCGCTGCTGGAGCTTGCCGAGAATTGCTGCCGCTGGCCGATCTCGACGCCGGGTGCAGACGACTTCTGCTTCTGCGGCAATATCGCGCCCGACGGCCAGTCCTACTGCACCGGCCACAGCCGCCTCGCCTACCGGCCGAACTCACGCCCCCGCGTGATGCGCGGCTGAAGGCGAAGTCCCAAAACGAAAAACCTCCGGCGGGGCATCGCCGGAGGTTTCTGGAGGCTTAGCATGAGGCTAAGAGCCGTGACTTTCGTAATCGGCTAAAAACAAGATAGCTGATCAACTCAGGTAAGTAAATAAATTTGAGGACGATCGAATCGCATAGCTCGTCTTCGTCGCTTGCAACGGGCTGCCGGATTTTCCGAAATCTGCTTTCATGAAAAAGCCCCGGCGGGTATCCCGCCGGGGCTCTGTCAGATCGTGAACGGCCTTGAGCTTACCAGTTGCGCTGGGCGCGCAGCAGCAGGCTGTAGGTGTCCTGGTCCTTCAGCTCGTACGTGGCGGCCGGCTTGGCAACCGACGTCAGCGCCGGGCTGGTGATCACGCCCGAGTACTTCTGGTCGAGGTGGCTGTAGGTGAAGTCAGCCGAGAAGGTCAGGTTCTTCACCGGCGTCCAGCGGGTGATGACACCCACCTGGCCGATGTTGAAGTCCGGGTTGCAGGTGCCGGTCAGGGTCGCGAACGCGGCGCTTCCGCAGATCATGGACTTGGCCGTGCCGCTGTAGTTGACCGCAGCCCACGCGCCGTAGAGCGCCGTGTTCCAGTACGGGCTCCAGTTGTGGGTGTAGGCACCACGGAAGCCGTAGGTCTTGGTCAGCTCGAGCTGGCCGCTGGGACCGAACACCGCGTCAGACACGCCGGCAAAGCCGATGCTCTGGTACGCGCCGCCCGAACCGCCGAACATCGAGTAGCTGGTCGCAGCCAGCTCCTGGAAGTTGTAGCGGCTCGCACCTTCTGTGTAGACGCCCGAGAGGTTGATCACGTCGCCGGCACCGGTCGGGATGTTCTTGATCTGCAGAGCGAGCTGCACGGCCCAGCCCCACTTGTCTTCCGGATGACCTGTGACTTCGGTCGCACCGTAGTAGGCGGCGTGGTTGTCGTGCGCGGCCACCGACGCCTGGAACAGGCCCCAGGCCTGGTCGACGCGGACCATGGCGACGAGGTCGGGAGACCGGGTGCCGCCAAAGTCGCTCGTACCGTAAGCGCCGCCGAGAACGCTGGAGGTGGTCATGCCCGCGGTGTTCCAGATGTTGGTCTGGAAGGCCTGGGTCTGATCCTGCGCCGAGAACGCAGCCGTCACGCCCTGGCCGAAATCAGCGGTGTAGGTGAACTGGGCAACGCCGTTGGTGGTGCCGCTGCCGCCGACCAGCTGGTCGAAGTTGTTGCCGGGATAGTTGATCCAGGGCGCGTCGAACTGCGACACCGCCTTACCCATCGTGAAGCCCGCGAACTGGACGAAGGCGTAGTAGACGCCGAGCGTACCACCCGAGATATTGCCCGCGTTTGCGTTGTTCGGCGCAGACACGCCGGTGCTTCCGAGTTGTGAGTAAACGGTCGCACCCGGCGTCGTGCCGCTTCCCGTCGTGAAATCGGTCGTCCAGGTGAACACGGCGTCAAAATAAGTACGAACCACGCCGTATTCGGTCGCGGTACGGGTATCGATGTTGAGGTCTTCGCGAGCGCGCGCCGAGTAGTAGTTGGCCAGGCGGTTATTCGCGGCGGAAACGCCGTTGTAGGAGCCGCTGTAGTTGCCGCCGGCATTGAGCGCGACTTCAGCACGCAGATAGCCGCCGAGCTTGATGCAGGTATCGCTGCCCGGGATGTAGTAGAAACCCGCGCCGTAGAGCGTGCAGATCTTCACGTACTCGACCGCCTTGGCCTTGACCGGAAGATCGGCCGCCTGGGCTCCACCGACGGCCATCAGAACCGCCGAAGTGCCGAGCAAAAGGCTCTTCACCACTTTCATATAAAACCTCCAAGTTGCTCATTTTGCGGAGACCGGACCGTGAGGCCCCCCAGATCCCCGTCTCTTCAAATCCGCTCGGCCGCTTCGCGCTTTTGGACACACCCGCATCGACGCGAGGGACGTGAGCGAACCACCTGCAACGGGACGATTGAGTACCCCCCACCGTCACGGGCCAATATGCCTGCGCCGTTCCTCTAATCAAAATAGTTTATTTGGTAAGCTTTGTGGTTTCAATAAACCTGTGCCTCCGGCGCAACACTCGGGCTGCGGCAAATAGACTGAGCTGCTCATCTTTGTAATTTTAGTGACAAAATTACCCTGCTCTGCACTTGCGTCAGGGCAGGCTTGCGTGGACTATGGCCGTGCAAGACACCGGCCGGCAAAGAATCAGATCACGGGGAGTGACGCTGTGTCAGCGACGAGGAAAGAAGGGGCGCGCCTCCGCCCCATCGGCAATCTGGATATCATCAGGCGTTTCACCTGGGAGATATCGTCGATCAACATGTATCTGGAGGAGCTGCGTCAGTTCTGGGCGCGGACGCTGGGCATCAGCGGTCCGCAATGGCTGATCCTGATGGCGATCTCCGACCTCGACAAGGACGACGGCGTTCCGGTCAACGTGGTCTCCAAGCTGCTCCACGTCGACCCGTCCTTCGTCACCACCCAGTCCAAGCTGCTCGAGAAGAAAGGCCTGCTGCGCCGGCGGCCCTCGCCCACCGACGCCCGCGTGGTGCGGCTGTCGCTGGTCGACAAGACGCAGAAGCACATCGCCAGCCTCAACGAGCAGTACAAGACGATTCGCGAATTCGTCTTCCAGGAGTTCGACGAGAACGAGCTGACCGAATTCACCGGCAAGCTCGCGACGCTGAAGACCCGGCTCGAAAAGGCCTGCGTCCGGATCTCTCTCGACTTCTGAGCAGCCGTTCAGATCCGCCGGCCGCCGGCGCCGAGCTGCGATTCCAGCCAGTCGAAGATATATTCGTTGGCTAGGCTGGGATTGTCCGCGTGGGCCTGCGCCGCGCCGGTCTCTTCCGCGGTAAACACCTTCAGCACGATATCGGAGCTGCCGAGGCGCGACTTCTGCACGATCTGGCGCGCCCGGTCGGCCTTGAGCCAACCGTCCTCGCCGAGCGTGATCAGCACCGGACAGTCGACGCTGGAGGCCATCAGCGGCGAATGCGGCACCGGGACGATGCTGAGGTCGCTCATCGCAAAACGGCTGGCGAAAAAGGATCGCTCGTGCAGGTCCCACAGGCCGCCGTCGCACACGGCTGCTGCGAATCGCGGCTCCTGCAACACCGCGCGGGCAACGAAGGAAGACCCCCACCCGTCGGCCACGATCGCGACGCGATTGAAATCGACGTCGCTGCGCGTCTCCAAATAGTCCATGACGCTCGCAATCGAGCTCTCGAGATCCCGGCGCTGCAACAGCGTGTCGGTATAGTCGTCGCGCTGGTCGCCGAGCAGATCCAGCGCCAGCATCGACAAGCCGCGCTCGCGCGCATGCGGCGCGAGCTTGAACAGGAATTCTTCCTTGCGATGGCCCGGCTCGCCGATACAGATCACGGTCGGAGCCCGCCCATTCGCCGACGGCGCGGGCAGGAAATAGCCTTGCAATGCGTGTCCGTCGTCGGCCCAGGGAATCGTCACGACTTCGCCGGCCGGACCGCGTGCAGTGAGGAAGCGCCGCGCGCATTCCTGCATCGCGAGCACCGCGACCCAGCGGCGCTCGTCGTCCTGATCCAGCGGCATCGCGGCCGCGCCGTAGTAGTTCATCGCCCGCAGCCAGTTGCGCTGCGCGGTCGCCATGTGGCCTTCCGCGTATGCCGCCTCGGCACGATGCCGGTTGGCTTGCGCCAGCCTCTTCCATTCACGGTGCCAGGATTGCTCGCCGCCCTGCTTGAGCTGGCGTGCGATCATCAGGCATTCTGCGATAGTGGCGCCGCCCTCCTGCGCCGCGGTGAGGAGCCGCGAGAATTCAGCGGAAATGTCCTCTCTCTCCGGGCAAAGGATCCAGTCGTCGGAGAGGCATGCGGGTATCATCGGAGCTACGCTTTATGATGGCATTACCCCTGTTTGACTAAACTATTTTGGTTCCCCAACCAAGCTGCCGTGCGCCGAATGAGAGCCGTTCGAGATCACCATCGCTTGAACATTGCTTGAACGACGAGCATGTCGCATGCGTGACATTCCAAATCGTCATAAGCCGGCCAATACTGGCAAGAGGTGGCACGCAAAATTGCCTGCGCACCTCTTGCCATGATGGTCATCATACCTATATCGGCGCGCGTTCGTCGACGATGTCAGCCGAGCCGCCAGCCGACCTCCTGTGTAAAGCTCTCGTAGAAGGCGCGGTCATAGGCCTGCTCCGGCGTTGCCCGCACGCGCTCGTCAAGACGCTTTGCGTCCTCGCCCACAAGAATGCGCCAGCGCTCGGCCTTGACGCCGTCGAGGATGATTTTCGCGGCCTGCGCAGCCGTCGTCGGCGCATCTTCGAGGAAGCTGCGGGCGCGCTCGGCGAACGCCGCCTGGATGTCCTCGTCCGACATCCTGTCGGCATCCGGCACGCCGGCCGCGACCATGCGCTTGCGGGTCAGCGCGACCTCGTCGGCATTGAGCCGCTCCGACCCGTCGGCGCTCTGCACCTTGCGCGAATTGGAGACGATGGAAGTGCCGATATGGCCGGGCATCACCACCGAGCATTTGACATGCGGCGCATGCAGGCGGAGGTCGTTGATCAGCGCTTCGGTAAATCCCTTCACCGCGAACTTGGCCGAGCTGTAGGCGGTGTGCGCCTGCCCCATGCCGATCGAGGCCCAGAACCCGTTGACGCTGGCGGTGTTGACGATGTGGGCCTCGTCCGCGGCGACCAGCATCGGCAGGAACGTGCGCACGCCGAGATAGACGCCGCCCCAGCAGATGTTGAAGGTGCGCTCCCACTGCTCGCGCGTATTGGTGAACAGGCTGCCGCCGCCACCGATGCCGGCATTGTTGAACAGGAGATGGATCCTGTCCGTCTTCTGCTGCTCGGCGAGCTCATCGCGGAAGCGCTTCAGATGATCCTCGATCGAGACGTCGGCGACATGCGTCGTGACGCGTAGGCCCTGCGGCAGCTTCTCGACCTCGCAGAGCCGCCTGGTCTCGGCCATCGCGGCTTCGGAGACGTCGCACATCGCGACATTGCACCCCTCGGCGACGAGCTGCCGCGCGAGCTCGCGTCCCATTCCCGTGCCGCCGCCAGTGATGACGGCGATCTTTCCTGCAAAATCCTTCATGGGACTTCGGTCCCTCCCCTTGTCGGTATGTTTCTTCACAGCTGGCGCCGCGCATCGGGGCGCGCGCAAAATGTAGCAGCGCCGCATCCGCAGGTAAAAGCGGATCGGCGCTGCCATCTTCACATCAGTTATTTCGGGCTGCGGACTATTCAGCCGCTTCGACGCGCGCCCCGTTCAGCGCCCCGAGCGCCTCCAGCGCCTTGCGGGTCGCGGCCTGCTGCGCCGGCGAGGCCTCCGGCATCGGCGCGCGCGGATAAGTCTTCGGCAAGCCCTGGAGCGTCTGGGCGTAGCGCGTGCAGGCCGGCAGGTTGTCGGCGATAACAGCGTTCCACAGCGTCAGCAGCTTCTTGTGCAGGTCGAGCGCGCGCGGATGGTCGCCCGCCTTCACCGCATCCCACAGCGCGACGGACGCATGCGGTGCCGCAGTCAGGATCGCGGCGATCGAGCCATGGGCCCCGAGCGTATAGGACGGATACATCAGGGCATCGACGGCGCTGTAGATCAGCTTGTCCGGCGCCATCATCATGAGGTCCGCGAACAACTTGAGGTCGCCCGCGCTCTGCTTGACGCCGACCACCAGCGGCACCTCGGTCATGATCCGCGTCAGCAGCGCCGGCGAGAGGTACGACCACGGCACCACGTTGTAGATGATGATGGGCATGCCGGTCTCGTCCGCCATGGCGCGGAAATGCGCGACCATCGCCTCGTCGTCCGGCTTGAACAGGTAATGCACCGGCGTGACCTGGAGCGCTGCGACATTCATGTCGCGCACCAGCTTGCCGCGGCGGATCGCATCGCGCGTGGAGTCCACGATGATGCCGGCGATGACAGGAATGCGCCCGTTCACCGCTTCCACCGTCGCGGCCATGAGGTCGCGATATTCCTCGTGATCGAGCGTGTGGCCCTCGCCGGTCGAGCCGCCGGCCGCGACGCCGTGCGCGCCGGCGCCGATCATCCAGTCGACCTGGGGCGCCACGAGCCCAAAGTCGATCTCACCGTCTTTTCGGAACGGCGTCGTCATCGGCGGGATCACGCCGGTCGGTCGTGCCTTCATGGTCTGCCCTCGCGTTTCCTTTGGTCCTGTGGCGGTCCCGCTCTTTTGACGAGTATCCGCAAGCTTCCGAGCCTATCGGCTGCGCAGGCCTTGTGAAGGGGCGGTTCGCGCGGCGCTGCCCCCACAATCAATCATTCCTGCGCTCATTCCTGCGTCGATCGCTGTGGGTTCCCCGTATTTGTCCGGCTTCGGTTTAGGGGCAATTTTTTTACAATCCGAATCGCCAAATGGGGGTGGCCGCGGGGGTCGAGTCGGCTAGGCCAGCGTGTTGTTTGTGTCACAGGCTCTGGCACTCCGCTTGCATCCTCTTCGTGGTCTGAAACGACCGATGAGGTGACAGGAATGTTCGTGACCGTGGTTGCCGTGCTCTGCCGGCTGAGCGCAGCCAGCTCAGGCAGTTGCATCGAGGAAATCGTGACCGACAGCAACATGACGCCCGAGATGTCGATGATGCAGTGTGCGATCGGCGCACAGGCCCCGCTTGCAAAATGGATGGGCGAGCATCCGATCTATCACGCCAACTGGCGCCTCGAGCGCTACAAATGCGTGCCGGGTCATTACGAGATCAAGGGCCACGCCTAAGGCCACGCAAGACGACCGATGAGGAAACGCCCCGGAGGCCGCCTGGTCTCTCCGCACGGGAACCACTGGCGCCAGACCCCATTGCGGCGGCGCGCCGCTGTGACAACGATCACGCCTTCGCTTTAAGCCACTGCACGCAGAATGATCGCACGCGCATGTCGCCCTTCCGGCGTCGGCATCAGCGCAAAATTGTGCGGCTGGTCACGGAGCAGATGCAGTTCGACCGCCACGCCCGCCGCCCTCGCCCGCTCCGCGAGATCGACGCTGTCAGGGTAGAGCAGATCGCGCGTGCCCGAGAAGATCGTCATCGGCGCGAGCGAACGGAAGGCGCCGTTGAGCGGGCTGACGAAGGGATGGCCGACATCGAGCTCGCCGGCATAGAGCCGCCCCGCCTCGACGATCCCCGGAATGTCCTGGATCGGATCGCGCGCCGCGATCTCGACCTGCTCCGGGCGGCTGACCGACGCATCGGCCGCGGGCGAGATCAGCATCAGCCGGCCCGGCTGCCGATGCCCGCGATCGCGCAGCCACTGGCAGGCGGCGAGCGCAAGGCCCGCGCCCGCGGAGTTGCCGACCACCGTGACCTTTGCAGGTCCCGCATCCTCCAGCAGCATCCGCAGCAGCTCGGCCGTCGCCGGCACGACGTCCTTCGCGGTCGCGCGCGGCGCCAGCGGATAGATCGGCACGACGCACACGACGCCCCCCTTGCGCGTCATCTCGCCGACGAAGCGCCAATGCGCCGGCACGATCTCGTTGATGTAGCCGCCGCCATGCAGGAACATGACGAAGTTGCAGCCCTCATGGCCCGAAGACGGCGCCGTGTAATAGACCGGCCATCCGCCCATCTTGGTCAGCGTCGCCCCGACGCCGCGGCCTAAACCCGTCGGCTCGTAGGAGGCTGGCTGCAATGCGAGCTTCTGCACATGTGCCTGCACCGCCTCGACGGACGCGAGCTGCTGCTTGTATGGAAGCAGCCTGAGCAGCAGGTTGAAGGCGCGGCTTTGCAGGCTCGGCGCGGGATCGCGCGGCGCCCGCGCACCGAACACGCAGCCGCCCGGGCAGAATTGAAAAGCCGACACAAGTCTTGCAACGCTCATGGTCCGTTCCCCACCTGGCTCAGCGTCCATATGGCGACAAAGAGAGCTGGCGACAGGCCGCCACATGCGAATATAATGCGAGTATTCGCTCGCTTTTCCTACTCGCATTTGGATCGCAAGGACCATGGCGCGCAAACCGCCGACAAAACCCCGGAAAAATGCCTCGCAGGCGCGATCCCGCGCCACCGTCGACGCGCTGGTCGAGGCGACCGCTCGCATTCTGGTCCGCGAAGGTTTCGAGAAAGCGAGCACCAACCGCATCGCCGAAATCGCCGGCGTCAGCGTCGGCTCACTCTACCAGTATTTTCCCAGCAAGGAGGCGCTGGTTGTCATCGATCGCCACAACGACGAGATCATGCAAATCGTCCGCGCCGCGTTCGTCGAGGTCGCGGACATGCCGATCGAGAAAGCCGTGCGCCGCTTGGTCACCGTCGCGATCGAGGCCCATCACATCGACCCCGACCTGCACCGCGTCCTCGCCGAGCAGATTCCACGCTCCGGTCGGCTCGCCGAGGTCGAAGCCTTCAATCACGAGGTCGACGGCCTTGTCCGCGCCTATCTCGAAAGCCACCGCAAGGAAATGCGCAAGATCGATCCGGGGCTGGCAGCCTTCATGTGCGTCAGCGCGATCGAAGCGGTCGCGCACAACACGGTGCTGAACCCGGCCGAGATGTTGTCGGAGAAAATGGTGCGGACGCTGGTGGATGAGACGACACGGATGGTGGTGGGGTATCTGAGGTAGTTTGCGAAACCGTCGCCTCATGCACCCTCTACGCGGGAGAGCGGGCATCCTGCTAAGCGGTTGATTTATCTGCGGGCTGCATTGAGCCGAGCCCATGGCCATGAGTTTTCCATTTTTGATGGCGATCAATTCAGCTTTCTTAATTGAGGACAAAACATATGCCCAAGGAAAATTGCCTGATAGTCCATGCCGCCGGAAGACAGCTCGACCTACTGCGCGGAGAGGCTTCCCGCATTGCGAAGGCGAACAACGTCGACTGGTGGATCGATCGTGCCGACGTCGGCACACTTTTTTGCTTTGAAGACGCAAATGCTACAGATGCCTTCGCTCGCACCTGCGACAACCTCGGAGTCCGATGCCAAGACCGCTAGCTCAAAAACCCCGCCGGCTTTGTGAGCCGGCGGGAGTTGAGTGAATACCTACGAAAACCGGCCCATCGCCAAACGCGCGTCGGACGGTGGGGCCGTTCCGGGTGGATGGCGGGACCTTGAGGAGGTCCAGATTCGCCACAGACCAATTTTTCAATCTCTCCCTTGGAGAGTCGTTCCTCAGACGCCGCGATGCCAATATTTTTGTGATCTGGCGCAAAAGGAAGGCCCCAGCCAATGGGGAAGACCGGGGCCTTCACAGGCCTTGCGATGGATCACACGCAAGACCGATCGCTGGATAGCTGCAGGAGCGCTCGTTCCTCCTGCGGACGCAATCTCGACCCAAGTTGGCTGCAACTCCAGATGAGTCGCGAGAGCCAGCATTCCAGCAGCCAAATAGGGGCTAGAGTGTGTCCGAAGTTGCAGCAGACGCGGGCGAAAACCAACGTGCTGAAGCCGCTATCCGACTCGAGTGTTTCGCAAATTATCGATTCTTCGCAGGTCGAACCCGCGGCGAGCGACTAGGGCGCGTGGGTGAAGATATCCACTCGTCGATTTCGTCTGGCTCTACTCGCCACGAAGGTGAGACGCCATCGGCTGTCCGGGCTGTGACACGGTATCGGCGCTTACGCAGCTTGGCTGCCAAATTCTTCGCGCCGTCTTCGTCTCGACATTCAATAGAAAAATTACCGTAACAAACAACCCAGCGCTTCCGACTTACTTTTCGTTTGGATCGCGCTGAACGCTCCATCTAAGGGACCCCGTGAGTCCCCAAGCCCATCCCAGTATCAAGACTCCATTCTTACCAAACCGTTTAAACCTGTCCGCGACCTCGCCAAGGGCAGCAGACCGCGGCGCGGACGCTACTTGCTTGCCGCCAGGACAGGTGACGCATCATAGCGCGGAGAGAAGCCAACTCCGCTCCGGACGTCGCGCCTCCCAAGTCCCTGCGACAATGCATTGAAGCAGCCGTCGTGAATACTCCCCCGTCCCACAGGCTGGCATGGTGACATCATGCTCCTGTTTTGCCCGACGCGTCAAACCGATTCGGAAAAACGTCATCCGCCAATGGTTTCGCTACTGTGCATGGGGTTGTTTTCGACATTTTAATTTGCCGACCACCGAAGCGGCCACCCGCTACCGGTCGTCGCGCATGCGTCACGCAGCGGGAGCAGGCTCCACGCCGACGGTCAATCCACCGATGAGTTGGAAAAAATGGTCGGAGCGAGAGGATTTGAACCTCCGACCCCTAGTCTCCCAGACTAGTGCGCTAACCGGGCTGCGCCACGCTCCGAACGTCGTTCCATTAGCTAGGATCGCCGCTTTGCGCAAGGCGAGGTCACACCATTTTGGCGTCCTGCCCCCAAGGCCTCGGAACTGCCGGCAAAGCTCGCGAAAAGCGCCCTCACCCGTCCTTCAGCGCCTGATCCAACATTTCCCGGCAGGCGACGAGGTCGGCGAGTGCCCGTCCGAGGCGCTCCCGATCGATGGCGCTGGGGCCGGTGGGTGCGGCGGCAGCGCCGCCCTTGCGGAAGGTGGTGAGGATGTCCTCGTCGTCGACCTCGGTGAAGCGGAAGTCGATGCCTTCCTCCTCGTCGCCCTGGTAGTCGTCATCGTCGGTGTCAGTGATGCCGCGGATGGGCGCCTCGTCGTCGTCGGGCTCCATCAGGCTCTGGCCGATGGCGTCCTCGATGGCCCCGAACGAGACCGCGGCCGCGCTGTCGGCGAGGCCCTGCACCGACTTGACGCCGTGCTCTTTCAGGATCCGCTGCACCCCGCGGATGGTGTAGCCCTCCCCGTAGAGCAGGCGGCGGATGCCCTTGAGCAGGTCGACGTCGTCGGGGCGGTAGTAGCGGCGGCCGCCGCTGCGCTTCATCGGCTTGATCTGGGAGAATCGGGTCTCCCAGAACCGCAGCACGTGCTGCGGAATGTCGAGTTCCTGCGCTACTTCGCTGATGGTTCGGAACGCATCCGGCGCCTTGTCCAAATGCCAAATCCTTCGCGCAGGCGGTTACGCCTCGGGTTGAGCCTTGCTGGCATCGCCATTGCCGCGATGCTGGGTGTTGATCCGCTGCTTCAGGATCGCCGACGGCTTGAACACCATGACGCGGCGCGGCGAGATCGGCACCTCGGTGCCGGTCTTCGGGTTACGACCGATGCGCTGACCCTTCTTGCGGACCATGAAGGAGCCGAAAGAGGACAATTTCACCGTCTCGCCCTTCTCCAGGCAGTCGGTGATCTCCTTCAGCACGAGTTCCACGAACGCAGACGATTCCGTCCGCGACAGGCCCACCTTCTGGTAGACGGCCTCGCAGAGATCAACACGCGTTACGGTTTTGCTTTGATCGGTCATCGCCCTGCCCCACATCACGGCGAACAATTGTTGTCTGAAATTATGAGGTTACGATACGGCGGTCAACAGCGCTCATCAATGCAGACGCATCGATAATCGCGGCTAATTCCGGCAAAATTTTATCGATTGTGGCCCTACCAGCGCACCAGCGCGGAGCCCCAGGTGAACCCGCCGCCCATCGCCTCCAGCAGAACCATGTCGCCGCGCTTGATGCGGCCGTCCTTGCGCGCCACCGACAGCGCCAGCGGGATCGAGGCCGCCGAGGTGTTGCCGTGGCGGTCCACCGTCAGCACCACCTTCTCCGGCGCGATGTGGAGCTTGTGGGCGGAGGCGTCGATGATTCGCTTGTTGGCCTGGTGCGGCACGAACCAGTCGATGCTGTCGGCATTGAGCCCGGTGGTCTGGAAGGCGTCGACGATCACGTCGGTGATCATGCCCACCGCGTGCTTGAAGACCTCGCGGCCCTCCATGCGCAGATGGCCGACGGTCTGGGTCGAGGACGGACCGCCGTCGACGAACAGCTTTGCCTTGTGGCGGCCGTCGGAGCGCAGATGCGTGGTCACGATGCCGCGGTCGGTCGCGGCATTGCCCGGCTGCTCCTGCGCCTCCAGCACGACCGCGCCGGCACCATCGCCGAACAGCACGCAGGTGCCGCGATCGTTCCAGTCGAGAATGCGCGAGAAGGTTTCGGCGCCGATCACCAGCGCGCGCTTGAAGGCGCCGGTGCGCAGGAAATTGTCGGCGGTGGCGAGCGCGAACACGAAGCCCGAGCACACCGCCTGGAGATCGAACGCCGCGCCATGGTTGATGCCGAGCGCGTGCTGCACCGCGACCGCGCTCGCAGGGAAAGTGTTGTCGGGCGTCGAGGTCGCCAGCACGATCAGCTCGATCGACTGCGCGTCCACGCCGGCGTCGCTGAGCGCGGCCTGCGCCGCCTTGATCGCCAGATGCGAGGTGAACTCGCCCTCGGCCGCGATATGCCGCTCGCGAATGCCGGTGCGCTGCACGATCCACTCGTCGGACGTGTCGATGCGCGCCGCCAACTGGGCGTTGGTCACCACCTGCTCCGGCAGATAAGAGCCGCAGCCGAGCACGACCGAACGAATTTGAGTCACGAAACAGCCTCCTGCGCGGCCTGCACGGAACTAAGTGCACCACCCTCGCGGTTGAGCATCTGATTGATCTTGTTCAGGAGATCGTAGTGAGCCATCTCATAGCCAACATCGATCGCATAGGCAAAGCCTTCGGCGCTGGTTCCACCGTGGCTCTTGACCACCAGTCCGTTCAGACCCAGGAACACGCCGCCATTGGACTTGTTCGGGTCCATTTTGTCGCGCAGGGCCTGGAAGGCGCTGCGCGCAAAAAGATAGCCGAGCTTGGACAGCCAGTTCCGCTGCATCTCGCTGCGGAGTAATTCCGCCATCTGCCGGGCGGTTCCCTCGGCGGCCTTCAGGGCAATATTGCCGCTGAAACCTTCGGTCACGATGACGTCGGCGAGCCCCTTGCCGATGCCGTCGCCCTCGACGAACCCGATATAGTCGAGTTCCGGCAGGTTTCTGGCACGCAGGATTTCTCCGGCCTCGCGGATCTCCTCGTGCCCCTTGATCTCCTCGGTCCCGATATTGAGCAGGCCGACCGTAGGCCGGGGCTTGTTGAACAGCACGCTCGCCATCGCAGCACCCATGAGCGCGAGCGCCACCAGATGGTGCGCGTCGCCGCCGATGGTGGCGCCGAGGTCGAGCACGGCGGACTCGCCGCGCTTGGTCGGCCATATCCCCGTAATCGCCGGGCGGTCGATCCCTTTCAGCGTGCGCAGGTGGAAGCGCGCCATCGCCATCAGCGCGCCGGTATTGCCGGCGGAGACGGCGACATCCGCTTCGCCCTTCTTCACCGCGTCGATGGCGAGCCACATCGAGGAGGTCCTGCGGCCGCGCCGCAGCGCCTGACTCGGCTTGTCCGAGCCGCTGACCGCAACGTCGGTATGGATGATCTTCGACGCGGCCTTGAGGGCGGGATGCTTCTCGAGTTCGGGCTCGATCTTGGCGCGGTCCCCGACCAGCAGGAACTCGATCTCGCGATGCCTCTGAAGCGAGATGGCGGCGCCTGGAATGACCACGGCGGCGCCGACGTCGCCCCCCATGGCGTCAAGCGCGATGCGAACCTTGCTTGGCATAAAAGTCCTGGAAACCTGGTCTGGTGCGGTCTTGAACGAGCGGGGCCGCAAATGGATTCGCCATGGACATGGCGACCGGCCTAGCGCCACGCCGCGCCCGGACCGGGGCGCGACAATAGCGTTTTGTTATCCCGAAACAACCTCTTGCCCCCAGCCTTTTGCATTCGGGGCGATCTGCGGGCGGCGGCACGATTTCAGAAGAAATATATCGAAATCAGATAGATAAGCCGGCCTTTCAACCGACTGCCGCAAGCGCCTCGCGCCCCGTAGCAACGCGGGTCTTACGGGGAATGCCCAGCTATTTGCCTTTCTTTCTGTCCTGAAGCGCCTTCAACCCCGCGAAGGGATGGTCCTCCGGATCGAGGGCGGTGACTTCGGCCTCGAATACGGCTCCCTCCTTGCGCGGATAGGGATCGACCGCGAGAAACACCGCGTCGGTCGCGATCCGGCCAAGGTCGATGATTCCATTGATGATCGCCTCCGGCGGATCGATCACCTCCGGGGGCTCCGCGTCGTCCTGTCCCTCCTCGATCAAGTCGGCCATCTTCCGAACCTCGGCTTCGGGGGCGAACACCAGGTCCACCTCCTCCTCGATCTCGCTCTCGATCGGATCGAGGGTGACGACGCAGGTCTGGCCGATCCGGGCCCTGACGCTGCCCGTGACCTGGAAGCGGCCGCCGCTTTTCGGCACGATTTCGAGGTCGGCCTGGGCGGAAAGGACCTCCCGCAAGCCGGCGACCTCGGCCATCGCCTGCCGCTCGATGGCCGAGGCCTCGAGCTTGCGATGCAGGCCGGTGTCGGGAATCTGCGCGACGATGACGGGCGACCGCCAGGGATCGGGCCTAGCTTCGGCATTCGGTCGGCTCATGGCGTGATGTCCTCCGTGAGCGCTGGGGGAAATTTGAAGGACGCGCACAGCAACGCGGCCTCGTCGGCCCGGCCGAGATCGGCCTCGGTGGCCCGGGCGTAAGCCGCGAGCTGTCGGGCCTGGTCCATCCTCGTCCCATTCAAGATATTCTTGCAGATCGCCGCTGCCAGCGCCTCGCCGCCGTCCATGGCCTGGTCATAGGCCTGCACCCGGCCGTAGAAGGCCTCACCAAAAGCCCGCATCCGCTTCGGCACGGTCTGGTCGCCGATCCCCATCTCGCGCAGATTGTCGTCCATGTCCTCGCAGAAGCGGTCGAACAGCGCCTGGGACAGCTCCGTGGCGCCCTGGACCGTGCGCAGACGCCGCAGCAGCAGCCAGAGATGCAGCAGCAACAGGTCGAAACGGCCGTTAACCGTATCGGGTACGCCCAAGTCGCGGTAAAATATGGGTTCTCGCGCCTGCGTCACGATCATGCCATAGATGGCTTCAATGGTGCCGCGCGGGGCTTGCCGGGGTTTCCTGAAGTGATTGAACGGCCAAACCATTGTGGGTTCCGCAAGCGGGCGTGCGTGTGTTGCAATTGCAGCCTCCGCCCGGTACTTCAGCGCCTCGCGCGACGCAAGGGGACGGAATCAGTTCCGCTATGACGATAACGAACCAGACCAGCCTGCGCGCCGACAAGCCGCGCGGCCATCATGCACGCTGGCGCGGCTTGCGCATGCTCGCCGCCGTGGCTCTGGTCGGCGCCGCCCTTGCCGGCTGCACCGGCGAGCAGTTCCAGAAGGGTTACATCCTGCCGCCCGGCGCGCTGGAGCAGATTCCGATCGGCGCGAGCCAGGACCAGGTGCTGATCGTGATGGGCACGCCCTCCACGGTCGCGA
This sequence comes from Bradyrhizobium liaoningense, assembly GCF_018130785.1. GTDB lineage: Bacteria > Pseudomonadota > Alphaproteobacteria > Rhizobiales > Xanthobacteraceae > Bradyrhizobium > Bradyrhizobium liaoningense_A. The sequence goes on along the minus strand of NZ_JAFCJT010000002.1, from coordinate 134,564 downwards.
CCCTCGACGGCGAGGTGTTTTACTACATCTCGCAGCGCTCGGAGCGGATGGTCGCCTTCATGAACCAGAAGGTGGTCGACCAGCGCGTCATCGCGATCTATTTCGACAAGAACCGGCGCGTGCGCCGGCTGGCGAATTACGGCCTCCAGGACGGCAAGATCTTCGACTTCATCAGCCGGACCACGGCGACGTCGGGCCAGGAGATGAGCTACCTCGCGCCGCTGTTCAAGCTGCTCAGCTTTAACTGAGTCTTCAGCCTGCGGCGTCGTGCCGCCTCCCGCGCGGCACTTGCCGTCGCGCACGGCTTGCCGTTGCGCGTCCGGTTCCATACGCTCCCTGCAAAACAAGAAGCAGGGAGTGGATTCGTGCACAATAAATTTCTGTCTCGCCGCCGCGTACTCGCGGGTGCTGCCGGCCTCTCGGCCGCAGCGATCCTGCCGCGATCGAGCCTGGCCGACTGGAAACCCACCGAAAACGTCCGCGTCGTTGTGCCGGCTGCGGCCGGCGGCTCGACCGACGTCATGGGCCGGCTGCTGGCTGCCCATATGCAAACCGCCTGGGGCCAGTCGGCCGTCGTGGAAAATCGCTCCGGCGGCGGCGGCACCATCGGCACCGCCGAGGTGGTCCGCGCCAAGCCGGACGGCCACACCATCCTGATCGGTAACCCCGGGCCGAACGCGATCGCCTACAGCATCTTCAAGAACCTCACCTACAAGCCGGACCAGCTCCAGCCGGTCTCCAACATGATCCGGATCCCGAACATCGTCTCGGCGCATCCGAAGACCGGCATCAAGTCGGTCGCCGAGCTGATCGCGTATCTGAAGGCGAACCCGGACAAGCTAAGCTACGCCTCGTCCGGCGTCGGCCAGAGCCCTCACCTCACCGGCGCCTGGTTCCTCCAGCTCACCGGACTGAAGATGACGCACATCCCGTTCCGCGGCGCAGGGCCGGCGCTCCAGGCCGCGCTTGCCGGCGACATCCAGATCCTGTTCGACAATCTCTATCCGAGCCTGCCGCAGGTGCAGAACGGCACCCTCACCGGCCTCTGCGTCACCACGACCGAGCGCAGCGACCTTGCGCCGAACCTGCCGACCATGCGCGAGAGCGCGCCGGAGCTGGCCAATTTCGACGTGTCGTCGTGGTTCTCGGTGTTCCTGCCGAAGGGCGTTCCCGCCCCCGTGCTCGAAGCGCTCAATCTCCAGGTCAAGGCGATGCTGGAGCGCGACGACATCAAGAAGAACATCGCCGCCATGGGCGCCCGCGCCGACTACGGCACGCCGCAGCAGTTCGCCGACTTCGTGGACGCCGAGACGAAGAAGTTCGCCGGCATCATCCAGAAGGAAGGCCTGCAGATGGACGTGCAGTAGCTACGTCCTCCGTCATTGCGAGCGAAACGACTTGTCCGCCGAAGCGTTTGGCGAAGGCGGAAGCAATCCAGAGTCCATCCGCAGAGACAATCTGGATTGCTTCGCTGCGCTCGCAATGTCGTGGTGAGAGCCACGCAGAATGTCTCTTGACTTAGAGTGCGCTCAAACCCGTAGCTTCCCATGCGTCGTGATGAGAGACAGGTGGGTATGAAGATCGGTGAACTGGCTAGGCGTTCCGGACTGACCGCCCATACGATCCGCTACTACGAGCGGATCGGGCTGTTGCCCTATGCCGACCGGAATCAATCCAGCCATCGTGACTACGATGCCTCGATCCTGCTCTGGATCGAGTTTCTCGGCCACCTGAAGACGACCGGGATGCCGATCCGGGAAATGCTCCGTTATGCGGAGCTTCGGGAGCGAGGCAGCGGCACGGGGGCAGAGCGACGCGCACTGCTGGAGCAGCACCGCGAACGCGTGCGTACCCATGTCGACGAACTGAACGCCTGTCTTCTCGTCCTCGACACCAAGATTGGCGGTTACGCCGAAACGGAACAAAGGATGAAAGACTATGACGCAACATTTCCCGCACGCAGGCGAAAGCCGGTTGGAGCGCGGTCATCGGGCTCTCGCTGAGATCGACGGACAGGCCGGGCAAGAGGTCGTGGCAGCACTCGCCGATATTGCCCCGGACTTCGCCACCTATGTGCTCGAGTTTCCATTCGGCGACATCTATTCGCGGCCTGGGCTCGACCTGCGTTCGCGGGAGATCGCGACGATCGCGGCGCTCGCGGCCATGGGGAACGCCACGCCTCAGCTCAAGGTGCATATCGAGGCAGGCCTGAATGTCGGGCTTAGCCGCGACGAGATCGTCGAGACCCTGATGCAGATGGCCGTCTATGCCGGCTTCCCCGCCGCTCTCAACGGTCTGTTCGCTGCGAAGGAGGTGTTCGCGCAGAGAACTGGGCAAGGATCGGAGGCCGGGGCGTGAGCCTCAACGACTCTCAATAACAAGACCCCCGCGGCTTGCGCCGCGGGGTATTGCGTTCATCCGTACCGGCACCTCAGTGCGCCAGGATCGCCAGCAGCAGCAAGGCCACGATGTTCGTGATCTTGATCATCGGGTTCACCGCCGGGCCCGCCGTGTCCTTGTAGGGATCGCCGACGGTGTCGCCGGTCACCGCCGACTTGTGGGCATCGCTGCCCTTGCCGCCGAAATGGCCGTCCTCGATGTACTTCTTGGCGTTGTCCCAGGCGCCGCCGCCCGAGGTCATCGAGATTGCGACGAACAGGCCGGTCACGATCACGCCGAGCAGCATCGCGCCTACGGCCGAGAACGCTGCCGACTTGCCGGCCGCGCCGCCGCCCGCGATCGCGTAGATCAGGAAATAGACGACGATCGGCGACAGCACCGGGAGCAGCGAGGGGATGATCATCTCCTTGATCGCCGCGCGGGTGAGCAGGTCGACCGCCTTGCCGTAGTCCGGCTTGTCGGTGCCCTGCATGATGCCCGGCTTCTCGCGGAACTGGCGCCGCACCTCCTCGACGATCGCGCTGGCCGCACGGCCGACGGCCGTCATGCCCATCGCGCCGAACAGGTACGGCAGGAGGCCGCCGAACAGCAGGCCCACCACCACGTACGGGTTGTTGAGCGAGAAGTCCGGATTGACGCCGGCGAAGTAGGTGTGGCGCGCAGAATCCGCAACGAAGAACTTGAGGTCCTGGTTGTAGGCTGCGAACAGCACCAGCGCGCCGAGACCGGCGGAGCCGATCGCGTAGCCCTTGGTCACCGCCTTGGTGGTGTTGCCGACCGCGTCGAGCGCGTCGGTCGACTTGCGCACCTCCTTCGGCAGGCCCGCCATCTCGGCGATGCCGCCGGCGTTGTCGGTGACGGGACCGAAGGCGTCGAGCGCGACGACCATGCCGGCCAGCGCCAGCATGGTGGCGGTCGCGATCGCGATACCGAACAGGCCGGCGAGGCTGTAGGTCACCAGGATGCCGGCGATGATGACGATCGCGGGCAGCGCGGTCGCTTCCATCGAGACGGCGAGCCCCTGGATCACGTTGGTGCCGTGACCGGTCACCGAAGCCTGGGCGATCGACTTCACCGGACGATAATCCGTGCCGGTGTAGTACTCGGTGATCCAGATGATCAGCGCGGTGACGACGAGGCCGACCACGCCGCATTCGAACAGCGCCATGCCGGTATAGTCGACGCCGTCGAGCTTGCCGAAGCCGATCAGGTAGTAGATCACGCCGGCGATGCCGACCAGCGACAGGATGCCGGTGGCGATCAGGCCCTTGTAGAGTGCGCCCATGATCGACTGGCTCGGCCCGAGCTTCACGAAGAAGGTGCCGATGATCGAGGTGATGATGCAGATGCCGCCGATCGCGAGCGGCAGGGTCATCATGTTGGCGAGGATCGGCGTCTTTGCGAAGAAGATCGCCGCCAGCACCATGGTGGCGACCGCGGTCACCGCATAGGTCTCGAACAGATCGGCCGCCATGCCGGCGCAGTCGCCGACATTGTCGCCGACGTTGTCGGCGATGGTGGCCGGATTGCGCGGATCGTCCTCGGGGATGCCGGCCTCGACCTTGCCGACGAGGTCGCCGCCGACGTCCGCCCCCTTGGTGAAGATGCCCCCGCCGAGACGGGCGAAGATCGAGATCAGCGAGGCACCGAAGCCGAGCGCCACCATGGCGTCGACCACGGTTCGGCTATCGGGCGCGAGCTTCAGCGAATGGACCAGGAAGCCGAAATAGAGGGTCACACCGAGGAGCGCGAGACCCGCCACCAGCATGCCGGTGATCGCGCCCGCCTTGAAGGCGAGTTCGAGGCCGCCGGCGAGCGACGTGGTCGCGGCCTGGGCGGTGCGCACGTTGGCCCGGACCGAGACGTTCATGCCGATGAAGCCGGCCGCACCCGACAGGATGGCGCCGATGGCGAAACCGATTGCGACATAGAGTCCGAGGAAATAGGCAAGCAGCACGAAGATGACGATGCCGACGATGCCGATCGTGGTGTACTGGCGCCGGAGATACGCCTGTGCGCCTTCACGCACCGCTCCCGCGATCTCCTGCATGCGCGGTGACCCCGCATCCGCACTCAACACCGAAGACGTCGCCCAAATCGCGTAGACGACGGAAAGCACTCCGCAGAGCACTATCAACCATAATGCTGTCATGTGATTTTTGCCTCAGATCCTTGATGTACGTACCCCCGGCGCCTTTTGTTTTTCCGTCATGCGGTGGGCGCCCTTATGTTGAACAGGGCCGCCCCTCGCACGAAGGTGTGGCCCTGGTCGGTCACAAGCTTGCCAAAATCAAATTGAGGGTGCAACGCCGGATAAGGCCGAAAAAGCCGATCTCGGCAGGTATTTAGGCCAATTCTGGAGCGCTCGACCGACGGCTTGACGCAACTCCGCGAGGTGCCTCTCCGAACCGGGCGACGCTTGGCCGCGGCCCCGCCTATGCGGCCGACCTCACGGGATGGCGAGACGCCGCCGCCAGTTCCAAGGTCTGCCCATCGGCTGTCGTGCGTCGGCTGAAGATCTTGACGTCGTAGACGCTGCCATTGGGGCCAGCCTCCAGCGTCACCGAAATGACCTGCTCGGGCTTGAGGACGCCGAGCGGCACATCCTGGTCGGGCAGGATGAGCGTCGCCTGCTCATTGACCAACACCACGACAAGATGGCCTTTCGCCATGTTGCTCTTCGACAACCCGCGCAACTGGCCGTGATAGGGCTCCCGGGTCCAGGCCGATGGCAGGCCGGGATCGACCACGACATGAATGTTGTTGGTCCCGGGATGCAAGGTGAGCACCATCTTCGACTGATCCGGCTTCCATTGCATGGACATCGACGGCATGGTCTTCCAGAGACAATTGAACGCGGCGCACTCGTCCGGCAGATTGTCGTGGATCGTGCAACCCCGGCCGGGCTTGCAATGCGAGCACCATTTGCCGGCGGCCTTGCCGAGCTCGACCACGTTGTAGACCTTGCAACAGAGCGTGCAGCTTCCGCACTCCCTCCCGGGAACAATCTGCACCTCGCTCAAACCCGCAACGGCCGCCGTCATCGAATCAAATCCATTGGCTGCATTCGCACCAACGGTTCGGATACATCTACTTGCTTTCGTCGGGGTTGCGGCAAGCGGCGACCGGCAAATCCGGACAGATCGGGCTTGAGGCGGGTCGAATTCAGAAGTGGCTGTAGGACAAGCGCTTCAAGGCCAGTTCCTGGCCCTGACCATCCAAAAAGCGCGGCGGTTCGCGGCCCGCGACGATCGTGCCGATCGCCGCGACGGCCACGCCCGCCGCCTGCCCTGCGGCAATCAGCGCCGCACTTTGCGCCGGCGGCACCGCGCACAGCACCTCGTAGTCGTCGCCCCCGGCGAGCAGCGTCTCAACGCAAACGACGTTGCCCGCGATCAGGCCGGCCGCAGCAGCCGAGAGCGGCACGTTCGCGATGTCGATCGTGGCCGAGACGCCGGACGCCGCGCAGAGTTTCGTCAGGTCGCCGGCGAGCCCGTCGGACACGTCCATCGCGGCGGTCGCGTGGTCCCGAACGGCCTGCGCCAGCACATTGCGCGGCTGCGGCACGCGATAGCGTGAGACGAGCGCGTCCCTTGCCGCAGGATCGGACGCGAGGGCCGAAGCCACGGCGCCTCCTGTGAGCAGGTCGAGGCCGAGCGCGGCATCGCCGATCGTTCCCGTCACCAGGATGCGGTCGCCCGGCCGCGCGCCGGTGCGGCCGACCATCCGCCCCTTCGGCACGCGGCCGAAGGCGGTGATCGAGATCATCTGCGGTCCCGGCGTCGACACCGTGTCGCCGCCGAGCAGCGGGCACGCGAAGGTCCTGCTGTCCTCGCCAAGCGCATCCGCAAACGGCCTGAGCCAGGTATCCTCCTTGCTGCGCAGTGCCAGCGTCAGCACGAACCCGGCGGGCGCCGCCCCCTTGGCGGCGAGATCGGACAGGTTCACCCGCAGCGCCTTGCGCGCGATCGTGTCGGGGGGATCGGTGGCGAGATAATGCACGCCCTCGACGACGGCGTCGGTGGTGACGACGATGTCCTCGCCGGACGAGGAGAGCACAGCGGCATCATCGACCAGCCCGAACGCGCCGGGGTCAGTCGCCAGCGGCTTGAAATAGCGCGCGATGAGGGAGTCTTCGGCGGAGACCTGGTACTTGTCCTGACTCACGATAGCTGCCCCGTCATCCCCGCGCAAAAGCGCAGCTTTTGTCGCTGGAGGTGCGAGCCCTTGCGAGCCTCGAAGGATGCACGGCCGAGATGCACCTTCAGCGGCACGCCGCCGCCCTTCGAGGCCTCCGCTTCGCTACGGCACCTCAGGGTGACGGCTGCTGCGAGGGCCATCGACCGATCCTACCCCCGCCCGAACTCGTCGCCGCGGAACTGGCGGCCGATCTGGTCTAGCACGGCGTTGACCATGCCGGTCTCCTCGCGATCGACGAAGGCATTGGCGACGTCGACATATTCGGACACGACGACGCGGCCCGGCACGTCCTTGCGGTGCTGCAGCTCATAGGCCCCTGCCCGCAGCACTGCGCGCAGAATGGCCTCGATGCGCTTCAACGGCCAACCCGTCGACAGCGCCTCGTCGATCAGGGGATCCAGCTTCTTCTGGTCGCGCACGACGCCGGACACGACATCCCGGAAAAACGCGGCTTCCGCCGGCAGGTATGTATCGCCCTCGACCTCGTTGCCGAGCCAGTGGCTTTCGAACTCCGCAAAGATGTCGTTGATGCCGGCGCCGGCGATGTCCATTTGATACAGCGCCTGCACGGCCGCGAGCCGCGCCGCACCGCGCCGGTTCGCCTTCTTCTCGGTGCCAGCCGGCGGCTTTTTGCTGTTGTCGGCCATGATCAAGCCCGCGCCAGCCGGCGTTTGATGCGCAGCATCGCAAGTGCGGCGCGCGCGGCATCGCCGCCCTTGTTGAGTTCGCTGGCGCGCGCGCGCGCCCAGGCCTGCGCCTCGGTGTTGACGGTGAGGATGCCGTTGCCGAGCGGCAGCTTTCGCGACACCGCAAGATCCATCAGCGCGCGCGAGGATTCCTGCGAGACGATCTCGAAGTGAATCGTGTCGCCGCGGATGACGCAGCCGAGCGCGATGACCGCGTCATAGGGCTTGCCGTTCGCCGCCGCGGCATCGACGGCGATGGCGACCGCCGCCGGGATTTCCAGCGCGCCGGGAACCGTGATGACGTCATGCGTCAGACCCGCCGCCTTCAGCTCGGTCACCGCGCCGTCCAGAAGCGCATCCTGGAGATCGTCATAGAACCGCGCCTCGACAATCAGCGCGCGTGCGCCGGAAATGTCGGTCTGGTCCTTCAGGGGTGCGCGCCGCGCGTCTGCCATCGTCTCAATCCGTTTAGTTAAGTCGTCTCTTGGTTAGTCTCTTGGGTCGGCGCGTTATGTAGTCGCCGCGAGCGGGTAAGCCAAGTTTTAAACCGTCATTTCCGTCAGCCGCGCCGCATAGCGGGCCATCAGATCGACCTCGATATTGACCTCGTCGCCCGCCTTCCAGCCGCCGATCGTCGTGACCGTCAGCGTATGCGGGATGATCAGCACCGAAAAGGTCACGTCCTTCACCGTATTGACGGTCAGCGAGACGCCGTCGAGCGTGATCGAGCCCTTGGTGGCGATGAAGCGCGCGAGCTCCCGCGTGGTCGAGAGCTCGAACCGCGCCATGTCCGGCAAGTCCTCGCGACTGACGAGGGTGGCGACACCGTCGGCATGGCCGGCGACGATATGGCCGCCGAGCTCGTCGCCGATCTTGAGCGCGCGCTCGAGATTGAGCCGCGTGCCGACCTTCCAGTGCCTTGCAGTTGTCAGCGCCAGCGTCTCGGCGGCGGCATCGACGTCGAACCAGGTTCTGCCGCCCGCGACGCCGGAGGCAACCACCGTCAAGCAGACGCCGTTGCAGGCGATCGAGGCGCCGTCGGCGATGGTGGTCTGATCGTAGCGGCAGGCGATGCGCAGCCTGTGCAACTGGCCCTGCGCCGTTGGCGTGAAGCCGACGATCTCGCCGATATCGGTGACAATGCCAGTGAACATTACGAGCGCTCGTAGATGGTGAGAGTATCCCTGTCGAATGTCTCGCTAGCATGAACCTTATAGGCCTGCGACTGCGTGATTTTCGACAGGGGCAATGCATCGAGTGCATCGACGCCGCCCGGGCCGACCTCTTCCGCTCCGCGGAACAGCCATATCTCGTCGGCGAGGTCGGCCGCGACGAAGGACGCCGCAACGCGGCTGCCGCCCTCGACCATCAGCCGCGTGATGCCCTTCTCCGCCAGCACATGCAGCACGGCCGGAAGATCGAGCCCGGAAGCGTTTCCTGGCGGTACGCGGATGATCTGAGCGCCGGCCGCTCCGAGCCGCGTGGCGGCGGCGGCTTCCGCAAGCTCGGAGCCGATCACCCAGAGCGGCGTCTCTCGCGCGGAACGACCAAGCTGGCTTGCGGCCGGAATACGCAGATTCTGGTCGAGCACGACGCGTATGGGAGAACGTGCTTCCATGCCCGGCAGGCGACAGTTGAGCTGCGGATCATCCGCCAGCACCGTGCCGATGCCGACCAGGATGGCGTCGCTCTGCGCGCGGAGCAGATGCACGCGATTGCGCACGGCCTCGCCGGTGATCGCAAGCGGCTTGCCGCCAGCCGCGCCGATCTTGCCGTCAGGCGAGACCGCGAGCTTCAGGATCACATGCGGGCGCTTGTCACGGATGCGGCGAAAATGCCCGGCATGGTCGAACGCGGCCTCTGCCGCGCACAGACCCACATCCACATTGATGCCGGCGGCGCGCAAGCGCGCATGACCCTGGCCCGCGACTTCCGGATTGGGATCCTCGATCGCCGCAACCACCCGCGTGATACCGGCGGCGATCACCGCGTCTGCGCAGGGCGGCGACTTGCCGAAATGCGAGCAGGGCTCCAGCGTGACATAGAGCGTGGCGCCCCGCGCGGCCTCGCCGGCCCGGCGCAGCGCTTCGGGCTCGCCATGCGGCCGCCCGCCTGGCTGCGTCCATCCGCGGCCGATGATGACCCCGTCTTTCACGATGACAGCGCCCACGGCAGGATTGGGCCAGGTGCGCCCCTGCCCGCGCCGGCCGAGCGCCAGCGCAAGCTGCATGAAACGGCGATCGGCATCTTTGGACTCGCGGGCCTTCTGCGCGAACTGATCCTCAAGGATCCGGAAGATCATTTGCGGATCGCGGCGAGCCGCGCTTCCTCCTCACCGGAGAGCTCGCCGAGCACGTCGGCGAAATCCTTGGCCTCGCGGAAATTGCGGTAGACGGAGGCGAAGCGGACATAGGCGACGTCGTCGAGCGTGCGCAGATGCTCCATCACGGTCTCGCCGATCACCTCGGAGGAGATCTCGGCCTCGCCGCCGGTCTCGAGCTCGCGGACGATGGTGGAGACCATCTTCTCGACCCGCTCCGGCTCGACCTGCCGCTTGCGCAAGGAGATCGACACCGAGCGCATCAGCTTGTCGCGATCGAACGGCACGCGGCGGCCGTTGCGCTTGATCACCGTGAGCTCGCGCAGCTGCACACGCTCGAAGGTGGTGAAGCGGAAATTGCAGGCGACGCACACGCGCCGCCTGCGGATGACGGAAGAATCCTCGGTCGGACGCGAGTCCTTTACCTGCGTATCGAGACTGTTGCAGTTCGGGCAGCGCATCCGTTTACCCTAGACCTTACTGATAGATCGGGAACCGATCGGTTAGCGCCTTGACCCGTTCCTTGATCGCGGCTTCGACCAGCGGCGCCTTGCCGTCGTCGGACTGCGCGATCGCGTTCAGGACCTCGGCGATCATGCCGCCGACCTGCTGGAATTCGGCGACGCCGAAGCCGCGGGTCGTCGCCGCCGGAGTGCCGAGACGCAGGCCCGAGGTGACGAAGGGCTTTTCGGGGTCGAACGGAATGCCGTTCTTGTTGCAGGTGATGGCGGCGCGGACCAGTGCCTTCTCCGAGACGTTGCCCTTCAGGCCCTTCGGCCGGAGGTCGACCAGCATCAGATGGTTATCGGTGCCGCCGGAGACAATATCGAACCCGTGGCTCTTCATCGCCTCGGCCAGCGCCTTGGCGTTCTCGACGACGTTCTTCGCATAGATCTTGAAGTCCGGACGCAGCGCCTCGCCGAAGGCAACCGCCTTCGCCGCGATCACGTGCATCAGGGGGCCGCCCTGCAGGCCCGGGAAGATCGCCGAGTTGAGCTTCTTGGCGAGCGCCTCGTCATTGCTGAGGATCAGGCCGCCGCGCGGACCGCGCAGCGACTTGTGCGTCGTGGTGGTCGTGACGTGGGCATGCGGCACGGGCGACGCATGCACGCCGCCGGCAACGAGGCCCGCGAAGTGCGCCATGTCGACCAGGAGGTATGCGCCGACGCTGTCCGCGATCTCGCGGAAGCGCTTGAAGTCCCAGGCACGCGAATAGGCCGAGCCGCCGGCGACGATCAGCTTCGGCTTGACCTCTTCGGCCTGCTTGGCGACCGCGTCCATGTCGATGATCTGGTCCTCGCGGCGCACCGTGTAGTGCGCGGCCTTGAACCACTTGCCGCTCATGTTGACGGGCGAGCCGTGGGTGAGATGGCCGCCGGCCGCGAGGTCGAGGCCCATGAAGGTGTCGCCGGGCTGCAGCAGCGCCAGAAACACGGCCTGGTTCATCTGGCTGCCGGAGTTCGGCTGCACATTGGCGAAGTTGGCGCCGAACAGCTTCTTGGCGCGATCGATCGCGAGGTTTTCGGCGACATCGACCCACTCACAACCGCCGTAGTAGCGCGCGCCCGGATAACCCTCTGCGTACTTGTTGGTCATCACCGAACCCTGCGCTTCCAGCACGGCACGGCTGACGATGTTCTCGGAGGCGATCAGCTCGACCTCATGGCGCTGCCGGCCCAGCTCGCCCTTGATGGCGGCGGCGATTTCCGGGTCGGCCTGGTCGAGCGAGGCGGTGAAAAACGAGTCGGGCGCGGAGGCGGTTCTGGCTGAGGTCATCTTGCGAATATCTCCACCGCCGCAGCCTTTTGGCGGGCTACGGGCGGTCTGGTGTGGCGATCGGAAGCGGCGAGCGCGATCTACCACATCACCCGCCCCCGGCCAAGTATTTGCGGGTCGGGCCTGATATTTATGCAAGATATGGTGGGGATCGAAGGATTCGGGCGGGAGGACGGCTCTTTGAACCGTCCGACTTGATCCGTCCCGAAGGGTCCGGTTTGGACCCTAAAATCCGTGCCGGCGTCGGCCGATGCGAGCCGGACCGCCCCCTAAAGCCCCGTATACCCCGCCTTCACCGGGTCCACGCTGCCATCGAGCTGGCGCAGATAGGTCAGTCCGCACACCGTCAACCTGTGGGGGTCCTTTTCGCCGGCTTCCATCAAGGTATTGAGATAGGTCGTGACCTTCATGCGCGCCTCCTCGCTCGCCGCCGCGGTGCGGTTGGCGAGCAGGTCATAGGTCTGCATGATGCGGTCGATGGCAGCTTCCATGGCACCCTCTGGTTCACTTGAATTCTGGGAGTTTTGATCAGGCAACCGCCCTGGCCTCGGATTGCGCCTCGAACCGGGCGATCGCCTTGTTGGCGAGCCTGATCTTGTTGAATTCGCCGCGCTGGAGCAGCTTGATGATGATCTCGAGCAGGCGTTCGTTGGTGACCAGCGTGTCGGGAATCGCGCCGGAACGGCGGAGGTAATTCGCAGCGATGGCATAGGCATCGCTCACGAGTTCGACGTTCATTGCCTGAAGCCCGCGCTCGACCAGCATCGCATCCCTCCGATCCGCAGTAACAACTGCGGCGCGAGGAACTGGTTCCGCCCCGCTGGGTAGTTATTTCGCAGCCGCGAAAACGACAAAACGCACCGGTCCGGGACAAGCCGGGCCGGCGCGCTTGGGGAGGTCAGGCACGTTCGGGAGGCTTGCCGGTCTTGTTGTGGGCCGGCTTGGCCAAGTCCCGTCGAAACGAGCTCAGAGACGATACAGGATCTGGTCGGTCCAGAACCGCTCGAGGCGGTGCAGCGACTTGTTGAGGGTCGAGAACTCCTCGCCCGAGATGCCGCCGACCTGCTCTACCGTCTTGACGTGCTTCTGGTAGAGGGAGTCGACGATGCGACGGACTTCCTGGCCCTGCGGGGTCAGGCGGATGCGCACCGAGCGGCGATCGACGCGCGAGCGCTGATGATCGAGGAAGCCGAGCTCGACGAGCTTCTTCAGATTGTAGGAGACGTTGGAGCCGAGATAATAACCGCGCGTGCGCAGCTCGCCCGCGGTCAGCTCCTTGTCGCCGATGTTGTAAAGCAGGAGCGCCTGCACCGAGTTGATGTCCGCTCGGCCGCGGCGATCGAATTCATCCTTGATGACGTCGAGGAGCCGGCGATGCAGCCGCTCCACCAGAGTCAAAGCTTCCAGATAGAGCGACTGCACCGAACCCTGCTGGCCGGAGACGCGCTCTGCGGTATCGGCCGCGGTTGCGACGGCTTTCATCATGACACTTCCCCTGTTGTCGTTTTTATCGACACTTATTCGACGAAACTTGTGCTCCGTCTGATAGGTGCAACTTAAGGGGGGCGTTTGAAGATCGGCTTAAATAAGAGAATAAAGAGATCATGAATTTAAGACAGTGAATTGCGGATTAAGCCTGTGCCACAAGGGCTTTTCGCAACTGTCTGTTGACCTTCGCAAGTTCCTGTTCACCCTCCGTCCGCCACCTCTGTCGCATTCCAGCACAGGGCCGCCCCGTTTCGAAACGGGCGCGTAAGAGCTGTGGCGGAACACGCTGGTTAGCGAAAAGTTACGTCGAATTTTACGCAACCAACGGTCAACCAAGCGCGTGAAACGTTGCATGTCCCGGAGCGGAACAGACCGTGGGATGGGTAGAGCGAAACGAAACCCATCCTGCAAAAATGCCCGCACGTGCGATTGCTACGGCGGTCTCTCGCGCGCGGCCATCCAGGCGAGCGCGAGATATGCGGCGAGCATGAAGGCTTCGACACCGACGACGATCAGGCTGCCGCCGTAGATGCCCGGGAACATCAGCTCGATCACCGCCATCGACACCACGGTCGTCAGCCACACCACCGCGCCCCACGGCGTGGCGAGCCAGAGGCCAACCGCGGCGACGAGCTCGATCACGGCGAAATAGACGGTGGCGGCCTGCCAGGCCATCGACTGGTTCTCGAACGCCTCGTCCTCGCCGCCGACGAAGCCGGTGACCTGGGCCCAGTGATACAGGCCCTTCAGAATCGACAGCAGCGCCATCACCCGCAGGAACAGCACGAGCCGGCGCGTCCAGACATTGTCGTCGGACTCCTGGCGCTCCGACGAAATCGCCGCCACCGACATCGCGTTGTCTCTGGCGTTGTCTCTGGCGGCGTCCCTGGCACTGGCGCCGTCGCGGGCCGCATCGCGGGTGGAGATCTCGGACATGGCCCCCTTCTGGCTGCTTCGCCCCGCAAAATCAATCGGCTGCCCAAGTGAGTTCAATTCTGCCTTGCGGCAGGTCAAGCCGCGGTGGCGGGAACCATGCGAGCTGGTATAAGAATAATTCCAGCCGGAGGAAGAATGATGGCGATCAAATACGGACGTCCGATCGAATTGCGCGAGGTTTCGCGCCGGGATGGCGCTGCGGCCTCCCCTGCCCTCGATCTGACCGTCCGCCCGCGCCGCAACCGCAAGGCCGAATGGGCCCGGCGCATGGTGCGCGAGAACGTGCTCACCACCGATGATCTGATCTGGCCGCTGTTCCTGATCGACGGCAACAACAAGCGTGAGGCGATCGCCTCGATGCCGGGCGTCGAGCGCCTGAGCGTCGACCAGGCCGTCCGCGAGGCCGAGCGCGCCATGAAGCTCACCATCCCCTGCCTCGCGCTGTTTCCCTACACCGACCCGTCGCTGCGCGATGAGGAAGGCTCGGAGGCGACCAATCCGAACAATCTGGTCTGTCAGGCGGTGCGCGCGATCAAGAAGGAGCTTCCCGAGATCGGCATCCTCTGCGACGTCGCGCTCGATCCCTTCACCAGCCACGGCCATGACGGCCTGATCTCCGACGGCAAGATTTTGAACGACGAGACTGTCGCGGTGCTGGTGCGTCAGGCGCTGGTACAGGCCGAAGCCGGCTGCGACATCATCGCGCCCTCCGACATGATGGACGGCCGCGTCGCCGCGATCCGCGAGGGGCTGGACCGCTCAGGCCTGCTCGACGTGCAGATCATGGCCTATGCGGCCAAATACGCCTCCGCCTTCTACGGCCCGTTCCGCGACGCCATCGGCTCGGCCAAGACGCTCACCGGCGACAAGCGTACCTACCAGATGGACAGCGCCAACACCGACGAAGCGCTGCGCGAGGTCGAGCTCGACATTTCCGAGGGCGCCGACATGGTGATGGTGAAGCCCGGCATGCCCTATCTCGACGTCGTCCGGCGCGTGAAGGACACGTTTGCGATGCCGACCTTCGCCTACCAGGTCTCCGGCGAATACGCGATGATCGCGGCCGCCGCCAACAACGGCTGGCTCGACGGCGAACGCGCGATGATGGAGAGCCTCTTGGCGTTCAAGCGCGCCGGCGCCGATGGCGTGCTCAGCTATTTCGCACCGAAGGTGGCGGAGAAGCTGCGCGCCCAAGGATAAGATGCCGTAGGGTGGGTAAAGCGAAGCTTGCCCACCAGTCCATCCATCTTGCACGACAGCGAGCAATGGTGGGCACCGCTACGCGCCTTTGCCCACCCTACAGCCCTTCTAAGTCCCCGCCCCCGAATCGCCGGAATATTTCGGCTTGGTGACACCCGCGCCCTTGGCACGGGGATGAGCTGTTCCCATGTCCTGCCACGGGAGTTTCCCTCTGTGAGGACGGACTATGTCGTATTCGGACTCGGGCAATGCCTGGCGCAATGACGGCGCGGTGCAGCCGCACGCCTACGACCCCGACCTGCACCCGGAACTGTTCCGCGGCGTCGCGACGCGGCGGGCGTTCGCCTTCCTGATCGACCTGGTCATCATCTCGGTGCCGGTGATCCTCGGCTACGTCTTCATTTTCTTGTTCGGCGTGGTCACGCTCGGCGTCGGCTTTCTCCTGTTCGGGATCGCCTGGCCGGCCTCCGTGGTCTGGGCCATCGTCTATTACGGCGCCTGCATCGGCGGTCCCTCGTCCGCGACGATCGGCATGCGCCTGATGGATCTGGAGCTGCGCACCTGGTACGGCGCGCCCGGCTATTTCGTGCTCGGCGCCACCCATGCCGTGCTGTTCTGGGTGACGGTCTCGTTCCTGACACCTTTCGTGGTGCTGGTTGGGCTGTTCAACGGCCGCCGGCGCC
Organism: Bradyrhizobium liaoningense; assembly: GCF_018130785.1. GTDB lineage: Bacteria > Pseudomonadota > Alphaproteobacteria > Rhizobiales > Xanthobacteraceae > Bradyrhizobium > Bradyrhizobium liaoningense_A. The sequence goes on along the minus strand of NZ_JAFCJT010000002.1, from coordinate 118,875 downwards.
TGCTGCATGATTTCGTGCTGGGAACGGTCGTGATCAACAATTCCGTCCGCGCACCCGTGCCGCAGGCCGCAAGGACCTACTGAGAAGCTGATGATCAAGGACCTATCAACCAGGACCGACTAAACTGACTGATCTGATCTGCCGAGTAGACCGATTGACCAGGGGCCTTCGTAGCGCGATGCTAATACCCATTTCGGAGGCCCACGACGTCCCTTGACCCAGCACTCGCGCGACACCCCCCAATTTTACCTCACGGCGCCCTCTCCCTGCCCGTATCTTCCGGGCCGGCATGAGCGCAAGGTGTTTACGCACCTCGTGGGTGAGCGCGCTGGCGACCTCAACGACCTGCTGACCCATGGCGGGTTCCGCCGCAGCCAGTCGATCGCCTACCGGCCGGCCTGCGACCAGTGCCGCGCCTGCGTCTCGGTCCGCGTCATTGCCAACGAGTTTCGCGCCTCCCGCAACTTCCGCAAAGTCATCGCACGCAACGCCGACATCATCGGCGAGCAGCGCAGCGCCGTGCCGACCTCCGAGCAATATTCGGTGTTTCGCGCCTATCTCGACTCCCGCCACCGCCATGGCGGCATGGCCGACATGACCGTGCTCGACTACGCCATGATGGTCGAGGACAGCCATGTCGAGACCCGCATCATCGAGTACCGCAAGCGCGGCCCCGACAGCGGCATCACCGGCCGCGGCGAGGAGCTGATCGCGGTGGCGCTCACCGACGTGCTGAGCGACGGCCTGTCGATGGTCTATTCCTTCTTCGAGCCGAGCCAGGTCAGCCGCTCGATGGGCACCTTCATGATCCTCGACCACATCGCCCGCGCCCGCCGGCAAGGATTGCCTTACGTCTATCTCGGCTACTGGATCGAGGGCTCCAAGAAGATGGACTACAAGGCCCGCTTCCTGCCGCAGCAGCGCTTGGCGCCGTCAGGCTGGCTGCGCATCGATGCGCAAGGTGACGCGACGTCAGAGCCGCAGGATTAGGGCGTTCACCCGAACAGCGTATCGGCCAGCAGCTTCAGATTCAGAACCACGATGACGCCCGCCACGATCCACGCGATCGCGGCGACCGACGTCGGTATCGCGAACTGGCCCATCTTGCGGCGGTCGGAGACGAAGCGAACCAGCGGGATGACGGCGAAGGGCAGCTGCATCGACAGCACGACCTGGCTGAACACCAGCAGATCGGCGGTGCCGCGCTCGCCGTAGATCGCGGTGACGATGATCACAGGAATGATGGCGATGCCGCGAGTCAAGAGGCGGCGCGCCCAGCTCGGCAAACGCAGGTCGAGAAAGCCTTCCATCACGATCTGGCCGGCGAGCGTCGCCGTCACTGTCGAGTTCAGGCCCGAGGCGAGCAGCGCAATCGCAAACAGCGTCGAGGCGATGCCGAGGCCGAGCAGCGGCGACAACAGCTCGAAGGCTTGGCCGATCTCGGCGACGTCGGAATGGCCGCTCTTGTGGAAGGTCGCGGCCGCAACGACGAGGATCGCGGCGTTGATGAACAGCGCCAGCATCAGGGCGATGGTCGAGTCCGTCGTCGCCCATTTGATCGCCTCGCGCCGGCCGGTGTCGTTGCGCTCATAGGCGCGCGTCTGCACGATGGAAGAATGCAGATAGAGATTATGCGGCATCACGGTGGCGCCGATGATGCCGATGGCGATGTAGAGCATCTCGGAGTTGGTGAAGATCTCCGCCTTCGGCATGAAGCCGCGCAGCACCTCGGCAACCGGCGGTGCAGCCGCCACGACCTGGACCGCGAAGCACACCGCGATCACGGCCAGCAGCGCCATGACGAAGGCTTCGAGGAAACGGAAGCCGCGGTTCATCAAAAGCAACAGCAGGAAGGCGTCGAGGGCTGCGAGCAGCGCGCCGCCGATCAGGGGAATGCCGAACAGCAGTTTCAGCGCAATCGCGGTGCCGATGACCTCGGCGAGGTCGCAGGCGATGATCGCGGCCTCGCAGGCGAGCCAGAGCAGAAAGTTCACCGCCGGCGAATAGGTCGCGCGGCAGGCCTGGGCGAGGTCTCGGTCGGTGACGATGCCAAGCCGCGCCGCCAGCGACTGCAGCAGGATCGCCATCAGGTTTGAAAGGAGGATGACCGAGAGCAGCGTGTAGCCGAACCTGGAACCGCCGGCGAGGTCGGTCGCCCAATTGCCGGGGTCCATGTAGCCGACCGAGACCATATAGCCTGGGCCAACGAAGGCCAGCAGCCGCCGCCACCACTGCCCCGCGGCGGGAATGGCGACCGTGGCATTCACCTCGGCAAGGCTTTTGGTGGTCGGCGCATCGCTGCGCCAGCCGGTGGCATCACTAGTCAGATCGGGCGATCGGGCATCCATGCGGTCAGAATACCGAAGTCGAGCCTTATTGCAATTCATTTGCAACTGCATCTAGCCGCATCGGTTCCCGGCGCGGCCGCGCTTTCCCCGCTCCTGTCGGGAACCGGGTGGGTTTGGCCAGCGTCGGGAGCGGATACTGGCGCCAATCCGACTTTGCAGGAAATGAGCCATGTCAAATCCGCTTCGCCTCCCCGACACGTTCAACCGCCTCGCCTGGTCCAACCTGGCGGCGCAATCGGCCGAGCAGATCGCACTGGCCGCAGCTCCCATCGTCGCCGTGCTCACGCTGGGGGTTGCGGAAGGCCAGACCGGCCTCCTCCAGACCGCCCTCACCCTGCCCTTCGTCCTGTTCGCCATTCCGGCCGGCCTGCTCGCCGACCGCATCTCCCGCCGCTCGCTGATGGCCGGTGCCGAAGCGCTGCGAGCGATCGCGCTGGCGGCCATTGTGCTGCTGCTCACACTTGGTGCGCTCAATTTGCCGCTGCTGGCTCTGCTCGGCTTTGCCGCCGTATGCGGCACGGTCGTCTACAGCGTGGCGGCGCCGGCCCTGGTGCCCTCGCTGGTGAGCGCGGAGCTGTTGCCGTCGGCGAATGCCCGCATCGAGCTCGCCCGCACCATCGCCTTTGCAAGCGGGCCCGCGCTCGGCGGCGCGCTGGTCGGCTGGTGGGGCGCGAGCCCGGCCTTCGGCTTTGCCGCGGCGCTTTCGGCCATCGCCGTCGTGCTGCTCTCCGGCATCTACGAGCCGGCGCGCGCACCGGTGCCGCGGCGGCATCCGTTCCAGGATATCCGCGAGGGCGCGGCCTTCGTGTTCCAACATCCGCTGCTGCGGCCGGTGTTCATTACCCAGTTCATCTTCAACACCGGCTGGTTCCTCCAGATCGCCGTGTTCGTGCCCTATGCGGTGCGCCATCTCGGCCTGACGGCCGCAGGCGTCGGCACAGTGCTGACGATGTACGGAATCGGCATGGTGATCGGCGCGTTGTTCGCCACGCGCGTGATGAAACGCATCGCCTTCGGCACGGTGGTCGGCCTTGGCCCGGTCACCGGCTTCGTCGCCGCGGTGGTGATGGCGCTGACCGTGCTGGTGCCCTCGCCGTGGCTCGCGGGCGTGAGCTTCTTCCTGCTCGGCGTCGGGCCGATCCTGTGGGTGATCTCGACCACGACCCTGCGCCAGTCGGTGACGCCGCCGCGCCTGTTGGGGCGCGTCTCCGCGATCAACATCATGAGCTATGGCGCCCGCCCGCTCGGCTCGGCATTGGGCGCGATCGTCGGCGGCTTCTGGAGCGCGGAAGCGTGCCTCTATCTCGCAGCCGCCGTGTTCGGCGTGCAGGCGCTGGTGATCTGGCTGTCGCCTGCGGTGGCGTTGGACCGGCAGCCGGCCATGGTGGGAGATGAGGCGGTGGCGGCGCGGTGTTAGCCCACGCCGTCATTGCGATAGCCCGGCCTAGTTCGCCAGATACCGCTCGTAGCTCCCCGTCACCGGCTCGCTCGCGTCAACATCGGGATCCAGCGTGTAGAGGTCCTGCGCGCGGCCGATGCCGCGCAGCGCGTAGCGGCCCGTGGAGACGAGATAGCGGCGGCCGGCGGCGTCCAGGCCCTTGTAGAACTCCGCGGATGCGAGGAGCTCGCGGTCGACCGAGCGGCTCATCGAGGCGATGCGGCTGACCTCGTTGACGGTCGGGCCGACCACCGTGAAATCGAGCCGGTCCTCGCTGCCGATATTGCCGTAAAAGACCTCGCCGACATGCAGGCCGATATAGGCGGACGTGGTTGGACGACCGTCGGCCTCCCGCCGCTTGTTCAGCCCCGCGACGTTCTGGCGGAACAGATGCTCGGCACGGAGTGCCGCGCGCCGGGCATGCGCCATGTCCTCGCCGGTGAACATCGCGAGCACACCGTCGCCGATCAGCTTCAGCACGTCGCCGCCGGCATCGTGGATGGCGTCGATCACGGCCTGCGCATAATCGTTGAGGAACGGGATGATCTCGTCGGGACCGATGCTCTCGCTGATCCCGGTCGAGCCGCGCAAATCCGAGTACCAGAGCACGGCCTTGATCCGCTCGGTGACGCCGCGCGAGATGCGGCCGCCCAGCACCTGCTCGGAGGCACCGCGGCCGAGATAGACCCGCCCGAGCGTGCGCGCGATGTCGACCTGCTGCGCCGACTTAATCGCGAGCCCGAGCACCGGCACGAGACCACGCATGGCCTCGAGCTGGGCTTCGTCAAACCCTTCATCGCGCCGCGTGGTCCAGCAGGAATAGAGGCAGTCCATCAGCCCGAGCGCGCCGTTCTCGCCGAAGCGATGCACGAAGGCCAGATAGTGCTTGTGGCCCTTCTCGGCGAGCTCGCCGATCTGCGAGAAATCCATCGACGGCGCGTCGGCAAGATCGATCACCATCTCGTCGTGGCCATGCTCGAGCATGTGGAAGAACACCGAGCGGCGCCAGCTCTTGTTGGCATCGCCCTCGGCGGTCGAGCCGTACTCGAACATTTCGCTCTCGTTGCTGGCGCGGTCGCTCCAGCGGAAGCCACGCCCCTCGTAGATCGGATGCAGTGTGTCGATGACGACCAGCGCGCGCGAAAGTTCCAGGCCCTCGGCGCGACAGCGCTCGCAGAACCCCCTGAGCAGTTCGTTTTCGGGCAGGCCCGTGAGCCCCTGGCCGGTCAGCCAGTTCATCAGCGCTAGGCGCGAGGTCAATTGCATGCGCCATTATGGCGTGTATTCATGACCAGCGAAAGGCGGATGTCCGCACGCGCCCAAGGCTACTTCCGCAGCAGGTCGAATATGCCGCAGACGCTGTTGACGCGCTGTCGCTGCGGGCTGCAAATGCAACGGATGACTCCGCCGACCGGAAATACAGGGATATGAGCCAGCGCCAGCTTCCGATCATCCTGGCGCTCGGTACGACGCAGACCCTCGCCTGGGCCTCCAGCTACTATCTGCCGGCGCTGATCGCCGATCCCATGGCACGCGATCTCGGCGTCTCCTCCAACTGGATTTTTGGCGCGTTCTCGGCTTCGCTGGTGATCTCGGCGATGCTCGGCCCGCGCATCGGACGGCAGATCGATCTCGTCGGCGGGCGGCAGGTGCTGTCGGCCTCGAACCTGACCATCGCTGCCGGCCTCACCCTGCTTGGCTTCTCTCACTCCGTCCCGGTGATGGCGTTCGCCTGGCTCGTGCTCGGCATCGGCATGGCGATGGGGCTCTACGACGCCGCCTTCGCCGCCCTCGGCCGCATCTACGGCACCGAAGCGCGCAGGCCCATCACGGGCATCACGCTGATGGCAGGCTTCGCCTCGACCGTCGGCTGGCCGCTCACGGCCTGGGGCCTGTCGCATATCGGCTGGCGCGACACCTGTTTCGCGTGGGCTGCCGCCAACATCCTGATCGGCCTGCCCCTCAACTTCTTCATGCTGCCGGCGATCAAGGGGGCGAAGCAGGCCGCCGCCACGGCCGAGAAGCCGCACCTGCCGCTCGACCGCACCATGATCCTGCTCGCCTTCATCTTCGCAGCCGTGTGGACCGTCACCGGCGCGATGGCCGCCCACTTCCCGCGCATCCTGGAAGCAACTGGCGCGACGCCGGTCGAGGCGATCGCTGCCGGCGCGCTGATCGGCCCGGCCCAGGTCGCCGCGCGCATTCTCGAAGCGGGCGTCCTCAGCCGTTTCCATCCGCTGTGGTCGACACGGCTCGCCTGCCTCACCCATCCAATCGGCGCGGTGATCGTGGCGATCTTCGGCGGTGCCGCGGCGAGCCCGTTTGCGCTGTTCCACGGCTCGGGCAACGGCATCCTGACCATCGCACGCGGCACGCTGCCGCTATCGATCTTCGGCCCGAAGGATTTCGGCTACCGCCTCGGCATCATCGGCGCGCCGGCAAGAATGGCGCAGGCCGTGGCGCCGCTGGCCTTCGGCCTGCTGATCGACATCATGGGCGCCAAGGTGCTGATCGTCTCGTCCGCGCTCAGCCTATCCGCCCTGGCCGCGCTGCTCCTGGTACGCCCGGGACCGCGGCCGGATTGACCGCGCAACCGCTTTCGCGCACAAGCGGGCCATGAGCGATGACACTGGCCCGCCCCGCACCTTCAAAGGCCTCTTGCGCTGGGCGACCACGCGGCCGCAGGCCTGGGGCGTCTATCTGCTCGCCGTCCTGCTGGTGTGGCTGGTCTCGTTCTACGTCGGTTCGCTGAAGCCGAAGAAGGCGCCGGACGCGAACCCGCCGGCGGTCACTGCGCCAAAGAGCTAAACCGGCTTCGCCTCGCTGGTCGCGATCCAGATGCCCGCGAACACGGCGACCAGCCCGATCAGAAGGTTTGCCGTGATCGGCTCGCCGATCAGCAGCGCCGCCAGCAAGGTCGCGGCAATCGGATTGACCGTCATCGTATTGGCGACGCGCGTCGGCGTCGCGCGCGCCAGCGCCATGACCCACAGGATGAAGGCGAGCGCGCCACCGCCGATGCCGAGATAGATGCCGGCAATCCACTGCCCCGTCGTGAAGTGATCGAGCGCCGCAAAGCTGCCCTTCACAAACCCCGCCAGCACCAGCACGGCGGCGCCCGCCCCCATGCCAACGGTGAGAAAACCCAATGCGCTGGAGCGCTGCATCAGCGGGCGCGACAGCACGTTGTAGAACGCCATGCAGAACACGGCACCGGTCATGATCAGCTCGCCGCGCCAGGCGCCGGGCGGGCTCTGGGCGAGGCCAGCCGCCAGCGCCGCTGTCACACCGAGCACGGCGATGCCGACGCCGATAATCTTGCGCGCCGTCAACCGCTCGACGCCGAGCAGCGCGCCGACCACCATGGTGTGGAGCGGCAGCGTCGCGAGCGCGAGGCTGGCGCGTGCGGCGGTCGTGTAGGACACCGCGATGTTGTAGAGGATGAAGAACAGGCCGAAGAAGCAGATGCCGAGGAGCGCCACCGCCGGCCAGTCCGACCGCTGCGGCCAGCGCACGCCGAGCAGGAGCGCGCACGGCAGGAGGCAGAGAAAGCCGATCCCCCAGCGCAGGATCGCGAGCAGAACCGGATCGGCGCCGCCGACGAGATATCGGGTGATCGCCGCGGCGGTTCCGCCGAGGATGCTCGACGCCAGCGCGATCGCAACCCCGGCCCACTCTCCCACGATCATCTCCTGTCGCGGAGCTTTCCGGGCCCGTAGCACGCTGCTGCTGCCAGCATCATGGCAGCAGCCTCGGCGCAAACGCTAGTCGTAGAACTCAGGCGCCATCTTCTGGCTGTCGCGCTGGGCCTTGTCGTGGTTGATCCAGAGCTGCGCCTTCTCCTTGGTCAGCGTGTCGGCGATCTTCTGCATCGAGGCCGCGCTCATGTCCTTGTTGGCGTTCATGCTGGGGACGCGGCGATTGTCCCAATTATCCCTGAAGTGGACGGCGTCGCCCGACAGCACCACCGCGCCGGTCTTCGGCAATTTCACCAGCAGCGACTGGTGTCCCGGCGTGTGGCCGGGCGTCGACAGGATGGTCACGCTGCCGTCGCCGAACACGTCCTTGTCGCCGGTGAGCAGCTCGACGGGATGCGAGGGCTTGAAGCGCGGCTCGTTGTTGGCGCCGGGCCAGTCATATTCGGCCTTCTGCACGTAGAGCGTGGCTTGCGGGAACAGCTCGACATTCCCGGTATGGTCGGGATGGGTGTGCGAGACCGCCATCGCCTTGACGTCGTCAGGCTTGAGCCCGAGCTGTTCGAGCTGGGCGGCAAGCGTCTTCGGCCGGCGCCAGGTCACGGCCTTGGGATCGGCGGGGACAAGGCCATTCGGCATGGCGGCGACGGCGTCGGCGATGCCGGTGTCCCACAGGAACCAGCCCCTGCTGTGCTTGATCAGATAGCAGCTGTCGACGAAGTCCATCGACTTGCCTTCGTTCAGGCCGGGCGTCCAGCGCGAGATGTCGCCGGCGGTGCCCTCCCCGCAATTGAGGACGTAGAGCTTTTCGACGCCTGATTTCTCGGACTGCGCAACGGCGGCGTGGCCGAACAGAGCCAGCGCGGCGACGGCGAGAGCAAACTTCATCCTGGGCATCATCCTTGGTCCCCTTTGCAGAGCCTTGTATGGCTGCGATCGAGGATCAACCCCGGCCGCGCCGCCGAATTCCGTTTCGGCGGATCACATCAATGCGGGCAGGTCTCGACCTCGACCGTGACGTGGCTCAGGCCCTTCAGCCCAGCGAGCCGCTTCTTGTAGACGGCCGGCTGCTTCGGCTTGTCCGACACCACCGAGACCAGCACGGCGCAATGGCCGGGCCCGACCTGCCAGAGATGCAGGTCGGTGACGCGGTCCTCTCCGACCTCCATGCGCGCCCGGATCACCCGCTCCAGCTTCTCGTCCGCGCGCACGTCGAGCAGCACGGCGCCTGACGTCTTGATCAGGCCGAACGCCCAGCTCGCGATCACGGCGCTGCCGATCAGGCCGACTGCCGGATCGGCCCAGACCCATCCCGAATACATCGCGACGACCAGTGCGGCGATCGCCAGCACCGAGGTCGCCGCATCGGCCATGACGTGGACATAGGCCGCACGAAGATTGTTGTCGTGATGATGGTGGTGATGACCGTGATCGTGGTCATGATCGTCGTGATCATCATGCGCATGCGCATGCCCATGGCCGTGGTCATGGCCGTGATCATGGCCGTGATGATGGTGATCATGGCTGTCGCGCAGCAGCCACGCGCTGGCGAGGTTGACGCAGAGGCCGAGGGCAGCGACCGCGATCGCCTCGCCATAGACGATCGGCACCGGCGAGAACAGCCGCAGCACGCTCTCATAGGCGATCTCGACCGCGATCAGACCCAGGATGATCGCGCTGGAGAAGGCGGCGAGATCGCCGAACTTGCCGGTGCCGAAAGTGAAATGCGAATTCCCCAGATGCCGGCGCGCGAAGCGGTAGGCGAAGGCCGCAATGCCGAGGGCCGCCGCATGCGTCCCCATGTGCCAGCCGTCGGCCAAAAGCGCCATCGAGCCGAACAGCGAGCCGGCCACGATCTCGCCGACCATCATCACCAGCGTCAGGACGACCACGAGCCAGGTGCGCCGCTCGTTCTCGTCGTGCTTCTCGCCCAGAAAGGCGTGGTCATGGGTCCACTGTTCAATGGAGTGGGAATGCATCGAATTCTCCAGAAGATTCAGGTCCGTTGGCGCACATTATAGACCGGCGGCAACCTGTTTTCTAAGGCCCAATCGCTCCGTGGATTGACAGTTCCGTTTAGTTTCGCTGTAATTGGCCTATGGGGATTTGAGCGATCTCCCCACGAGGCGACATGCCCAAGTATCGCGTCCCGTTCGGTTTATGCGAGGACGCATCATGTCTACGTTCACGACCATATCATGTGACAAATTGGTCCGGCTGATCGGCACGGCGAACGCGCCTGTCCTGATCGATGTCCGCACCGAAGAGGATTTCGCCGCCGACCGGCGGCTGATCCCAGGCTTCCTCAAGCTCAGCCACGACAATGTGACGGACTGGGGCGGCGCATTTGCCGGCCGCCGGGCCGTCGTCTCGTGCTTCCGCGGCGAGAAGCTCGCGCAGGGCACGGCGGCCTGGCTCCGCCAGCTCGGCGTGGCGGCCGAGACGCTGGAGGGCGGCTTCGAGGGCTGGAAGGCGGCCAAGCTGCCGCTGCTCGACACGCGCAAGCTGCCGCCGCGCGACGCGAAGGGACGCACCGTCTGGGTGACCCGGGCGCGGCCGAAGGTCGATCGCATCGCCTGCCCCTGGCTGATCCGCCGCTTCGTCGATCCCAACGCGGTGTTCCTGTATGTCGCGCCGTCCGAGGTCGTCGCCGTGGGCGAGCGTTTCAACGCGGCGCCCTTCGACATCGAGAACGTGTTCTGGAGTCACCGCGGCGAGCTCTGTACCTTCGACGTGATGATCGAGGAATTCGGGATCGCAACACCGCCCCTGCTGCGGCTCGCCACGCTGGTCCGTGGCGCCGATACCGCGCGGCCCGACCTCGCGCCGGAGGCGCCCGGCCTGCTCGCGGCCTCGCTCGGGCTGTCGCGAATGTACGATGACGACCTCGAACAGCTCGAGGCCGGCATGCTGCTCTACGACGCCTTCTACCGCTGGTGCCGCGACGCCACGGGTGAGACCCACAACTGGCCGACCAACAAGGTGAAGGCCTGATGGACACCCGCGCCAACCGAACGGAAGCTGATGCCGGTCACGGCATCAGCTTCGGCGAAGCGCTTCGCGTCTGGCTCCGCGTCGCCTGCCTGAGTTTTGGCGGGCCCGCGGGCCAGATCGCGGTGATGCACCGCATCCTGGTCGAGGAGAAAAACTGGATCTCGGAAGGCCGTTTCCTGCATGCGCTGAACTACTGCATGCTGCTGCCCGGGCCGGAGGCGCAGCAGCTTGCAACCTATATCGGCTGGCTGATGCATCGCACCGCCGGCGGATTGATGGCGGGCGGGCTGTTCATCCTGCCCGGCATCTTCGCCATCATGGGCCTCAGCTACATCTATGCCGCTTACGGCAATGTCAGCTTCGTCGAGGCGCTGTTCTTCGGCCTCAAGGCCGCCGTCCTCGCCATCGTCGTCGAGGCCGTGTTCCGGGTCGGCAAGCGCGCGCTGAAGAACCGCATCATGATCGCGCTGGCCGCGATCGCGTTCGTCGCGATCTTCTTCTTCGCGGTCCCCTTCCCGGTCATCATCATCGCCGCCGGCGTGATCGGCTATGTCGGGGCCAGGCAGGGCCGACCGGAATTTGCTCCGTCCGGTCATGGCCAAGACGACAGCAGTGCCGTGATCGACAGCATGCTCGGCGAGGCCGTGCCCGAGCATGTCCGCCCCAACACCGCGCGCGCGATCCGCACCGGCGCGCTGTGGCTCGCGCTCTGGCTGGTGCCCGTGATCGCGCTGCTCCTGGTCCTCGGTCAGGCCAGCGTCTTCAGTCAGATCGCGCTGTTCTTCTCCAAGATGGCGCTGGTCACCTTCGGCGGCGCCTATGCCGTGCTGGCCTATGTCGCCCAGCAGGCGGTCGAGCATTATCACTGGCTGAAGCCGCACGAGATGCTCGACGGTCTCGGCATGGCCGAGACCACGCCGGGCCCTCTGATCATGGTGCTCCAGTTCGTCGGCTTCATGGCCGCCTACCGTGATCCGGGCGGGCTGTCGCCGATGCTCGCGGCGACCTTCGGCGGCTTGCTCGCAATCTGGGTCACCTTCACGCCCTGCTTCCTCTGGATCTTCGTCGGCGCGCCCTACATCGAGCGCCTGCGCGGCAACAAGGGCCTTGCCGGCGCGCTCGGTGCGATCACCGCCGCCGTCGTCGGCGTGATCCTCAACCTCTCGGTCTGGTTCGCGCTGCACACGCTGTTCCGCGAGACCGTGCCGGTCCACGCTTTCCCGTTCGCATTCGACATGCCGGTGCTGAGGAGCGTCGATGTCCCCGCGCTCCTGCTGTCGATCGCGGCGGCAACCGCGATCTTCCGGTTCAAGCTGGGTATGCTCACCGTGCTCGCAGGCAGCTGCGCCGCAGGCGTGGTCCTGCGGCTGGTGGGGGTGATCTGAGGTACCAGCCCCATCCTCGCTGTCATCGCCCGCGAAGGCGGGCGATCCAGTACTCCGAGACGGCTGTGGTTGAATCGATAGGCCGCGGCGTACTGGATGCCCCGGTCAAGCCGGGGCATGACAGCCGTGTTGGAGCGGCAAGCTGCCCGCCCACCGGGCTTTCGCCTACCGCATCATCATCCGCGCGATCGCTTCGCCGATCACCACCGTCGTGAAATGGGTGTTGGCGCGACAGTCGGACGGCATGATCGAGGCGTCGGCGACGCGCAGGCCTGAGATACCCTTCACCGAACCATCAGGATTGACCACGCCATCGGCGTCGTTGACACCGCTCATGCGGCAACTGCCCGCGGCGTGCTGGATGTCTCCGGTCTCTCGCCGCAGCAGCGCATCGAGCTCGTGATCCGGCAGGCTAGCTGCCTGCGGCAGCGTCAGATCGGTGTCGGTGAGCCGGATCCAGTCGGCAATGCCTAAAAGCGCCGGCTGCGAGGTGATCACGGCCAGCCGCTTCACCGCATCCTTCATGCGCAGCATGTCGCGGGGATCGGCCAGCATGTTCTCCTCGACGACCGGATCGATCGCGGGATCGGCCGAGGCCAATTTGAGCGTTCCACGAGAATACGCATTGAACAGGCCGGCACCGATCGCACCGGGCACGCCGATGCCGCGGTGGTTGAAGGCGATCAGGATCATGTCGCGCTTGCCGCCATCGGCGAGGCCGGAGGAATAGGTCACGCAGCAATTGGTGTGGCGGGTGTCCGGATCGGTCGGCCGCAGGTTTTCGTGGAGCTGGATCGTGGCGCGAAACAGCGGGTGGTCGAAGAAGTGGCGGCCGACCGGCAGATCGCGCTCGACCGCGATCCCCATTGCCCTCAGCTCGTCCGCCGGTCCGACGCCCGAACGCAGCAGGATCGCCGGGCTGTGGATGGCACCGGCGCACAGCACGATCTGGCGCGCACTGATCTCGTGGGTGCCCTGCCCCTCGAAATGGACGCGGAGGCCAGTCGCCCGGCCGTCGCTGATCAGCACGCGATCGACCAGCGCGTGCCCGCGAATCTCGAGATTGGCACGGCCGCGCGCGGGCTCGAGATAGCCCTCATTGGTCGTGATGCGGCGGCTGTCGCGGCTGTTGATGGGATAGCAGGCGACGCCCTCGCCATCCGGGCCGTTGAGATCGGCGCACCACGGGTAGCCGCTCGCCAGCGCCGCATCGCGCAAGCCCCGATCGATCGGGCCCCACTTCTCGGGCGGAGCGCGATAGACCGGCAACGGTCCGCCGCTTCCATGGCCCGGGGCGTCACCAAATTCCAGGTCGTCCTCGATCACCGAGAACAGCGGCATCACGTCCTTGGCCGACCAGCCGGTGCAACCACCGGCGGCCCATTCGTCGAACGCGTCGGCAACGCCGCGGATCGCAATCTGGCCGTTCATCATCGATGAGCCGCCGAGCCCCTTGCCGCGCCAGTAGAAGCGCGGTTCCTGCTCCGCCACCCGGCGCGTCAGAAGATCAGGCCATTGCCATTTCTCCTGGTACTCACGCTTGTGGATGATCGGGATCGGATTTGGCGTCATCACCTCCCAGGGCGCCTCGTCGGCGCGCCAGTCCAGCCCCGCTTCGAGCAGCAGGACGCGCCGTGCGGAACCCTCGGAAAGCCGCGCCGCAACAGCGGCGCCGGCGGAGCCGCCGCCGACAACAATGACATCGTACATCGCGTTACTTCTCAACATTCCAGAAAACCGGGATGGCGGACGGTATCAGACCGCGCAAGGTGGCGCGATAGGCGGCCGGCTGGGCGAACTGGCCCCACGGGATGGCAGGCGCCTGATCGTACATCACGGTCTGGATCTCGCCGGCGATCTTCTTGCGATCCTCCTCGGCGGGCGCCTTGGCGAAGGCTTCCATCAACGGCGTGATCCGTGAATCGCACTGCCAACCGGTGAAGTCGGCGCAGTTGAAGGCAACCATGACGTTGGTGAGCGGCGAGCCAAGGTCAAAACCGCCGGCGTGAACGCCATAGACGCTCCAGCCCTCCTTCTTGGCGCGGCGCGCCAGCACGCTCGCCCAGTCCATCACCTGGAGATCGACGTTGAACCCGGCCTGCTTCAGCCGCTCGGCCAGCACCTGCGCCGAGACGCGCGGGGCTTCGAGATCGTTGGCCTCCATGACGACGACGGGCTCGCCGGCATATTTCGTCGCCTTCAGCGCGGCCTTCGCCGCCTCGATCGATGGCTTGGCGGCAGCTTCAATGCCGGCCTTGCTGTCATAGGTGGTGCCACAAGTGAAGTAGGTCGCGCAGGGGGTGGCGTATTTGGCATCGAGCCCAAGGGCGTCCAGCACCTCGCGCTGGTCGACCAGCTTCCACAGCACGCGCCTGATGGCGGGATCGTCGAACGGCTTTGATGCCGCATTGAGGCGATAGGCGCCTGCGAACATGTTGCCGCCGGTGAAATTGACGAGCTTGACGCGCGCGTTCTTTTCCAGCTGCGGCAACAGGTCGAACGGCGCGTATTGCATGAAGTCGATCTCGCCGGCCTGCAGCGCAGAGGCCGCGGTCGCACCATCGGGAATGACGCGGATCTCGAGCGTATCGATGTTGACGCGCTTGCCGCCGGCGAGGAAGTCGGCCGGCTCGGAACGCGGCACGTAGTCGGCGAATTTCTTCAGGATCATGCGATCGCCGGTACGATGATCGGCCTTGCTGTAGACGAACGGACCGGAGCCGACGATCTCGGTGATGCGCTGGTCGCCGGGCGTCTTGGCAATGCGCTCGGGCATCATGAAGGCGACGGGGCTGACGGGATTGCCGAGGGCATCGATGACGAGGCCGGACGGCTCCTTCAGCGTCAGCACGAAGGTTTTCGCATCCGTCGGCTCAAGCGAGGCCGTGATCGCGAAGATGCGGCGGCCGAGCGCGCTGCGGGTGCCCCAGCGGCGCAGCGACGCCACGCAATCGGCCGCCGTGACCGGCTGGCCGTCGTGCCACTTCAAGCCGTCGCGCAGCGTGAAGCTGTAGGTCAAACCGTCCGCAGAGACCTTCCAGTCCTGCACCATCTGGGGCTTGATCTCGCCCTTGGAGTCCTTCGCGAACAGCGTGTCGAACACCATGTAGCCAAACGTGCGCGAAATATAGGCCGTGGAGAAATGCGGATCGAGCGTGACGATCTCCGCCTCGGGCACTGCGACGAGATTGTCCGCCGCATGGGCCGGCGTGAGCGTGGGTGCCGCAACAGTCGCGAACCCGAGCAGCGCCGGAATGAAAGCCTTCAGTTTGAACATTGGTGTCTTTTTGCCTTTTGACTGAAACGTTCGCAGTCGTCAGGAAAAAGCAATGTTCGTGCCCATACGGCGGAAGCACTTATGCGCTCACGGCTATCTGCCGCGCGTTTGCGCGCCACACTCTCGCTGTCATCGCCCGGCCTTGACCGGGCGATCCAGTATTCCAGAGACGGGCGTGATCAAACCGAGAGGCCGCGGCGCACTGGATGCCCCGCTCCCGTGCGCGATTGCGCACTAGGCGGGGCATGACACCGGTGTTGTGGCGACAGTCGCGGCCTGCGCCCTACCCGATCACCTTGCCGAACTTGTTCGACTTCGGGAAACCCTTCGGCGGCAGGCGGCCGGCGTCGGCACGGGTGCCCTGCCACTCGGCGAGCTCCTTCATGGTCGCCGAGAATTCGCGGCCGGCGGAGTCCTTCCAGGTGAGGCCCGCCTTGGCGTCGAACACGGCAACGTCCGAAAGCCCGCCGTCCTTGTACTTCTGCAGGCGGACGCCGCGACCGCGAGCCATCTCTGGCACCTGATCGAGCGGGAAAACCAGCATCTTGCGGTTCTCGCCGATGACTGCGACGGTGTCGCCGAGCACCTCGGTAACCGTGCGCGCCTCGTTCGGCATGTCAACGTTGAGGACCTGCTTGCCCTTCTTGGTGGTGCCGACGCAATCGTCCTCGTTGACGACGAAGCCCTGGCCCTCGTGGCTCGCGACCAGGAATTTGCGCCCGCCCTTGTTGACGAACAGCGCAACGGGGGCTGCCTCCTGCTCGAGGTCGATGAACAGGCGGATCGGCTCGCCATGGCCGCGACCGCCCGGCAGCTTCGCAACGTCGAGCGAGTAGAATTTGCCATTGGTGGCGAACAGCAGCAGCTTCGACGTCGTCTCCGCGAAGAAGGCGAAGCCGAGCTTGTCATCCTGCTTGAAGGCCAGGCCCGAAAGGTCCTCGACATGACCCTTCATGGTACGGATCCAGCCCTTGTCGGATACGACGACGGTGACCGGCTCGCGCTCGACGAGGGCTTCCTCCATCGCGGCGAGGTCGTGCTCGGGCGCATCCGCAAAGGTGGTGCGGCGCTTGCCGAGCGGCGTCTTGGGCCCGAACATGTCGCGGACCTTGCCGACCTGCTCGGCGACCTTCTTCCACTGCTCGGGCTCGGAGGCGAGCACGCCTTCGATACCCTTCAACTCCTTGCGCAGATCCCTGTCTTCATTGCGGATCTCCATTTCCTCGAGCCTGCGCAAGTTGCGCAGACGCATGTTGAGGATGGCCTCGGCCTGAATTTCGGTAAGCTTGAACGCCTTGATCAAGGCCGGCTTCGGCTCGTCCTCGGTGCGGATGATCTTGATCACCTTGTCGAGGTTCAGATAGGCGACCAAATGGCCGCCGAGCACTTCCAGCCGATGCTCGATCTGCGCCTTGCGGTAATTGCTGCGGCGGATCAGGACGTCGCGCAGATGGTCGAGCCATTCGCGCAGGCACTCCGCGAGCCCCACGACTTTGGGGATGCGGCCCTTGATCAGCACGTTGAGGTTTAGCGGAATCTTGTTTTCGAGCTCGGTCAGCCGGAACAACGATTCCATCATCAGCGCCGGATCGACGTTCTTCGATTTCGGCTCGATCACGATACGGACGTCTTCGGCCGACTCGTCCCTGATATCACCGACCAGCGGCAGCTTCTTCTGGTCCAGCAGCTCCGCGACCTTCTCGATCAGGCGCGACTTCTGCACCAGGAAGGGAATCTCGGTGACGACGACGACCCAGGTGCCGCGTGCGCCCTCTTCGTGCGACCACCTGGCGCGGACGCGGAACGAGCCGCGGCCGGTCGTGTAGGCTTCAGCGATGGCCTGCTTGGAATCGACGCAGATGCCGCCGGTCGGGAAATCGGGCCCCTTGACCCATTTCATCAGCGCCTTCGACTTCGCGTCAGGCTTCTCGATCAGATGCAGCGCGGCTTCGCAGAGCTCGGCGGCATTGTGCGGCGGGATCGAGGTCGCCATGCCGACCGCGATGCCCTGCGCGCCGTTGGCGAGCAGGTTCGGGAAGCCGCCGGGCAGCACGACCGGCTCTTTCGACTGGCCGTCGTAGTTGGCGCGGAATTCGACGCCGTCCTCGTCGATGCCCTCGAGCAGAAGCCGCGCGACATCGGTCATGCGCGCTTCGGTGTAACGGTAGGCGGCCGGGTTATCGCCGTCGATATTACCGAAATTGCCCTGGCCGTCGACCAGCGGGTAGCGCGAGGAGAAATCCTGCGCGAGACGCACCATGGCGTCGTAGATCGCCTGGTCGCCGTGCGGATGGAACGAGCCCATCACGTCGCCGACGATCTTGGCGGATTTCTTGAAGGCCGTGCCAGGGTCAAGCCTGAGCAGGCGCATGCCGTAAAGGATGCGCCGATGCACCGGCTTCAGGCCGTCGCGCGCGTCGGGCAGCGCGCGGTGCATGATGGTGGAGAGGGCATAGGCAAGATAGCGCTCTTCCAGCGCTTCCTGCAGCCGGACCTCGTGAATTTCGGCCGGTTCTTCCGGCGGAACGATTCGTTTTCCCATGCCGCCCGGTTAAACCGTGGAAGCGAATCGGGCAAGGATCGATTGGTTCCCTGTGGGCGGACTACTGCCCTGCCCAGCCGGCCGTCACAGCCTGGGTCTTGGTCTGGGCAGGCGCCGGCGCGTTGGTCAGGCAACGACGGGCAGCCTCGATTTCGGCCTCTGTCGCACCCTTGGACCGCGCCCATGTCTCTGCGGCCGCAGCAGAATATTTCGCCACATAGTACCGGACGACGGTGCAGGATGCCCGGCGAAACACGCCCGGTTGCGGCTCGCCGGCCAGCGCATCAGGCGCGAAAGCGAGCAGCGCCGCGGACAAGGCAAATCCCCTGATCAACATTTAGGCCGTCCCCCCGTTGTGGAACCCAGCCCGGCCAACTCCAGCAGCCGGATTTTGTTCCGGGGAACCTCATGTCCTGAGGCAACCCAAGGACGCGGTCGGTTCACGGCGCGGGAAGCACGACCCTCGCCTGTTGCCGCGTCAGGGCATTGATGAAGCCCGCGCGCGCGTCGGAATGGCCCTGGCCGCGCGGCTCGAGCACATGGCGCAGCAGGAAGAGGCCGGTGAGCCGAAAGCCGTCCTGAAGGTCCTGATCGGTGAGGTCGCTCGCGGCCTCGCCATGACGCAGGAACGGCGGCAGGCGCAACAGGCGGTCGCGCCACGGCTCGCCGGCGCCGCGCGACACCGCGCCGCCGGATTTCGGCGAAACATAGATCAGGTCCGTGGTCTCGCCGGTCACCGCGCAGTTTTCCAGCGCGAGCCCAAAGCCGAGCTCGGCCAGCATCGCCAGCTCGAAATGGATGAGGTGCACGGCGGCGCTGCCGATGTCGTCGAAATCGTCGAGCGAATGTTCGAGCAGCGCAAAGATGTCTTCGTGCGGATCGCGTTCCGGCAGCAGCCGGGCAATCGAGGCGAGATGGGTGACGCCGTAGACCCCGTGGGAGGAGCCCAGCAGCGTCGCCGCGCGCAGCTTGAGGCCTTCGATGGCATAGGTGCCGAGATGCTCGTCGAGCCGCGCCCGCCACACCGCGCTCACGCTGTTGCCGGGTTGCAGCAGCGGCCGCATCCGCGAACCGGCGCCACCGCGCACAAGGCCGAGATGCCGGCCGTGCGTGCGGGTCAGCAGCTCGACGATGGCGCTGCTCTCGCCATGCCGCCGCACGCCCAGCACGATGCCTTCGTCGGTCCATTCCATGGAACGGAGCTTATCGCATTTCAGGTGATCGTAGGGCGGCCAAAGCGAAGCGTGCCCACCAATTTGATCTCCGGCACGATTATGGTGGGCACAGCGCGCAGGGGCGCGCCTTTGCCCACTCTACAGGACCGGACGAAACCTCACGCGTTGAACCAGCCCTGCGCGTCGCCGGTGAAGGAGAAATACAGGCCCATCGTCGTCAGCACGCAGGAGACGATCTCGATGGCGCTGTCGAGCTCCATGCCCTTCTCCCCGATGATCTGGCCGAGCGAGATCACCGACAGCACGAGCGCTGCCGCCAGCACCCAGCGCGGCCAGTTCTTGCGCCAATGCGCGGCGAGCCAGACGAAGTAGACCAACAGCACGATCATGCCGCCGGCGAGCAGGGTCGCCATCATGATCATCGGCTCGGTCATCTCGGCATTGGGCGTGCGGTCCTGCACCGCGACCGACAGGGCATCCAGCATCAGTGAAGCATAGAGCAGCGCTTCGAAGCGCTGGACGTTGCTGGGTACGCTCATCGGACCGATCTTTTCTTGGTTATTCTTTGGGAAATTCCAGGCCCATCTCGCGATAGCGATCGGGATCGTCACCCCAGTTTTCGCGCACCTTGACGAACAGGAACAGGTGCACCGGCACGCCCAGGATCTCGGCGAGCTCCTTGCGCGAGTCCGCGCCGATCGACTTGATGGTGGCGCCACCTGCGCCGAGCACGATCTTGCGCTGGCTCTCGCGCTCGACGAAGATGGTCTGCTCGATCCGCACCGACTTGTCCTTGCGCTCCTCCCACTTGTCGGTCTCGACCGTGGATTGGTAGGGCAATTCCTGGTGCAGCTTGCGATAGATCTTCTCGCGCGTGATCTCGGCCGCAAGCTGCCGCATCGGCGCGTCCGACATCTGGTCTTCGGGATAGAGGAACGGCCCCGGTGGCACGATTTCGGCCAGTGTATGCCTGAGATCGTCGACGCCGTCGCCCGAGATCGCCGCGATCATGAAGGTCTTTGCGAAGGCCATGCGTTCGTTGGCGGCCTGCGCCAGCGCCAGCAGCTTCTCGCGCTGGACCAGATCGACCTTGTTGATGACCAGAATCTTGTCGTGATTGACGCTCGCCGCCTTGGTGAGGATCGCCTCGGCCTCTTCATCAATCCCGGTCTTGGCGTCGAGCAGCACGCAGACGAGGTCGGCGTCATGCGCTCCGCTCCAGGCGGTCGAGACCATGGCGCGGTCGAGCCTGCGCTTGGGCAGGAAGATGCCGGGCGTGTCGACCAGGATGATCTGCGCGTTGTTCTCGATGACGATGCCGCGGATCAGCGCGCGCGTGGTCTGCACCTTGCGCGAGACGATCGTGACCTTGGCCCCGACCAGCGCGTTGACCAGCGTGGATTTTCCGACGTTCGGCGCGCCGATCAGCGCAACGAAGCCGCAGCGCGTAGCAGTGGGCGCCTCGCCGCTTGCTTCAGCCGTCATTGCCGCCGCCAACACCTTCACGTTCGATCATCACTGAAGCCGCCACCTTCTCTGCTGCGCGCTTGCTGCCACCGATGCCTTCGGCCGGCGCCAATCCCGGCAGATCCACCGCGACGCGGAACTGCGGATCGTGATGCGGGCCGGTGCGCTCGACCTCGCGGTAGACCGGCGTCGGCAGCCCCTTCCCCTGCGCCCATTCCTGCAGCACGGTCTTGGGATCGCGCAGCGGACGCCGCGGCTTGTGCATGCGTTCTGTCCAGTTGCGCCTGACGAATTCCGCCGCCGCCGCGTAGCCGCCGTCGAGGAAGACGGCGCCGATCACGGCCTCGCAGATGTCGCCGAGCACGCTCTTGCGCAGGCGGGCATCGGCGCTCGGCCCGACCGAACCGAGCTTGACGTCGTCGAGCAGACCGAGCGACTTGGCAACGTCGGCGCAGCTCTCCTTGCGCACCAGTTCGGCAAGTCGCTTGGACAGCTCGCCTTCGTCGGCATTCGGGAAGGCGTGGTAGAGCATGTCGGAGACGACGAGCCCGAGCACATGGTCACCTAGGAACTCCAGGCGCTGATAGCTGTCGCCGCGCTTGCGCCCGGACTTCAGCGCCGAGACATGCGTGATCGCCTGCATCAGCAGATTCGGATCGGCGAAGCTGTGGCCGATGCGCGCTTCGAGCGCCGCGTTCGCATCCGAGCCCTTGGCCTTGCTGCTCCGCACCCGCTTCTTCCTTGCAGGCGTCTTGGTTTCAGGCGTCTTGGTTTCAGGAGTCTTGGTTTCAGGAGTCTTGGTCGCAAGCGTCTTGGTCGCAGCTTCGCCGTCGGCGCCCGCTGCGGGCTCGTTCGATTGGATCGGGATGTCCTTGGCTTCGTCTTTCATCGAACGATTTTGAAGAAGCGGTTCCAGCGCACGGCCCACGGCCAGCGCCAGAACATCCAGGCATGCTCACCTTCGGCGATGGAGAAGAAGATCATCTGGGCGCGGCCGATCAAATTCTCCTGCGGCACGTAGCCGACCTGACCGAGGAAGCGACTGTCGGTGGAGTTGTCGCGGTTGTCGCCCATCATGAAGAAATGGCCCGGCGGCACGGTGTAGACGTTAGTGTTGTCCATGTAGCCGTTGTCGGCGCAGTCCAGCGTCTCATAGGACACGCCGTTCGGCAGCGTTTCCTTCCAGCGCTTCACCCGCGAGATGCCGCCGCCTTCGGAGCCACAGGGATCCTCGCCGACAAATTCGCTCATGCGCTGCCGCTCGACCGGGGTGTCGTTGATGTAGAGCAGCCCATCCTTCATCTGAACGCGGTCGCCGGGAAGGCCGATGACGCGCTTGATGTAATCGGTGGAATCGTCCTTCGGCAGGCGGAACACGACGATGTCGCCGCGGTTCGGGTCCGAGCCCCAGATCCGCCCCGAGAACAGCGGCGGCGAGAACGGGATCGAATAGTGGCTATAGCCGTAGGAATATTTCGAGACGAACAGATAGTCGCCGACCAGCAGCGTCGCCTTCATCGAACCGGACGGAATGTTGAACGGCTGGAACAGGAACGTGCGGATCACGAGCGCGATCAGGAGAGCGTGGATCACGACGCGGATCGTCTCGCCGACGCCGCTTTCAGTTTTCGTTCCCGAAGTCACGCTCATTGCTCTCTCATTCCGGCCGGCGATCACAGAGCGCCCTCCTCCCGCGAACAGCCCATCGCGTCGCGGCCCAAGGAGATTGTCCTGATTCTGATAATGAGGGCCAATTCCGGCGTAAAGCCGAATTCGCCCAGCCTGATTTGCGTTCGCGGACTTTTAGACGGTTGTCGGGGGGCACGCAATCAAGGATCGCATCAAAACTGCATAAGACATTGATGTTTAATGCGAATTATAAAAATCACCCGCTGCAGGTCAGGACCTGGCCAGCGGCACCGCGGAAATGATGACGAAGGCCTGCGCCAGCGGCCAGTCATCGGTGATCGACAGGTCGATCTTCGCCTCGAACCCCTCGGGCGTCAGGGCCTGGAGCCGGGCCAGCGCCCCGCCCGTCAATTGCATGGTCGGCCGCCCTCCCGGCAGGTTGACCACCCCCATGTCGCGCCACCAGACACCGTTCCGGATGCCGGTGCCGAGCGCCTTTGAGCACGCCTCCTTGGCGGCGAAGCGCTTGGCGTAGGTTGCGACCACCATCTTCTCGCTCTTGGCGCGCCGCTCCGCCTTGGCCCGCTCGGCCGCGGTGAAGATGCGGTCGAGGAAACGCTCGCCATGGCGCTCGATCACCTTGCCGACGCGGGTGATGTCGATCAGGTCGGAGCCGATGCCGATGATCATGCCCGGCTCCGGCCGCGGTCCATCGCCGCGCGCATGCTGCGCACCGTCTCGGCGAGACCGACGAACAGCGCCTCGCCGATCATGTAGTAGCCGATGTTGAGCTCCATGATCTCCGGCAGGGCCGCGATCGTCTCCGCCGTCGCATAGTCGAGCCCATGGCCCGCATGGACCTCGAGCCCCGCTTCCTTCGCCAGCTTCACCCCTGCCACGATCCGCTGCCATTCTGCCTCGGCCTTCCCGGTGTGGCCGTCGACGACGGCGTCGCACCAGGCCCCGGTGTGGATCTCGATCACGGGCGCGCGCAGCCGCGCCGCCATCTCGATCTGCGCTGGATCGGCGGCGATGAACAGCGAGACCCGGATGCCCGCATCGTTCAGGCGTGCGATGTAGGGCGCGAGCGCATTGTGCTGGCCGACGACGTCGAGGCCGCCTTCGGTCGTCACCTCCTGGCGGCGCTCCGGAACCAGGCACACCGCGTGCGGCTTGGTCGCAAGCGAGATGCGCATCATGTCGTCGGTCGCCGCCATCTCGAAATTGAGCGGCTTGGAGATCTCGGCCCTCAGCCGCGCCATGTCCTCGTCGCGGATGTGCCGCCGATCCTCGCGCAGATGCGCGGTGATGCCGTCGGCGCCGGCCTCGATCGCAAGCAGCGCCGCGCGCACCGGATCGGGATTGCGGCCGCCGCGCGCGTTACGCAGGGTCGCGACATGGTCGACATTGACGCCGAGGCGGAGCGGAGCTGCGGGCATTTCAGGACTCACGAAATCGGAGGGACAGACGCATGCGAAAGGCGCCTATCCATTAACACGTTCGACGCGCGCGACGACCGCCTTCGCGCGCAACTGGGCGAGGATCGCGCTCAAATGCTTCAGATCGTAGACTTCGAGATCGATCGTCGTCTCGGTGAAGTCGGGCGAGCGGCGCTGCATGCTGATGTTGTCGATGTTGCCGTCATGCTCCGCGATCACGGTCGCGATCTGCGCCAGCGCGCCGGGCTCGTTGACGTTCTCGACCTTGATGCGGGCCGGGAAGCGCTGCGGGGCGGAATCCTCGATGTCCCAGCGCACGTCGAGCCAGCGCTCCGGCTCCTCCTCGAAATCCTTCAGGGCCGGCGCCTGGATCGGGTAGATCGTGATCCCCTCGCCCGGCGTGACGATGCCGACGATGCGGTCCCCGGGCACGGCGCCGCCGTTCGGCGCGAACTTCACCGGCAGGTCGGAATTGATGCCGCGGATCGGGATCGCGACCGGGCTGCGCGGCGGTTCCGACGACTTCTCCTTGAGCTTGGCGGCGAGCCCCTTCTTGACGCCATAGCGCGCGATGCGCTCCTCCTTGTAGTCGGGATACATCGCACGCGCGACGTGGGAGGCCTTGATCTCGCCGCGGCCGACCGCCGCCATGACGTCCTCGATCGAGGTCCGCGCCAGCCGCGGCAGCGCGCCCTTCAGCTTGTCGTCGGCGTATTCGATCTTGGCGCGCTCGAACAGGCGTTCGACGATGCGCCGGCCGAGACCGACATATTGGTCGCGCACCGCAGTCCTGGTGGCGCGGCGGATCGCGGCGCGCGCCTTGCCAGTGACCGCGAGCGTTTCCCAGGCCGACGGCGGCGCCGCTTGCGCTTCCGAGGTCAGCACCTCGACCTCGTCGCCGTTCTGGAGTTCCGAGGACAGCGGCGCGAACTGGCCGTTGATCTTGCAGCCCACCGCGCTGTTGCCGACGTCGGTATGCACGGCATAAGCGAAGTCGATCACATTGGCATGGCGCGGCAGCGCGATCAGCTTGCCCTTCGGGGTGAAGCAGAACACCTGGTCGTGGAACAGCTCGAGCTTGGTGTGCTCGAGGAATTCCTCGGGGTTGGCGCTTTCCGAGAGGATGCCGATGGTGTGGCGCAACCAGGCGAACGCAGTGGACTCGCGCTTGAGAAATTCGGTCGGCGAGCCCACGCCTTCCTTGTAGAACACGTGCGCAGCGATGCCGCGCTCGGCGATCTGGTCCATCGCCTCGGTACGGATCTGGAGTTCGACGCGCTGGTTGCCCGGGCCGATCACGGTGGTGTGGATCGAGCGGTAGTCGTTCTGCTTCGGCGTCGAGATGTAGTCCTTGAAACGCCCGGGCACGACCGGCCAGGTGGTGTGGACGATCCCGAGCGCGCGATAGCAGGCCTCGATGTCGTTGACGACGAGGCGGAAGCCGAAGATGTCGGACAATTGCTCGAAGCCGACCGACTTGCGCTCCATCTTGGTCCAGATCGAGAATGGCTTCTTGCGGCGGCCATAGACCCGCGCGCCCAGCCCCCGGTGGCGCAGATTGTTGGAGAGCTGGTCCTCGATTTCGCCGATCAGGTTGCGGTTGCGCTCGGCGAGCGCATCGAGCCGCTGCATCACCACCGAATAGGCTTCGGGATCGAGGGTGCGGAAGGACAAGTCCTCCAGCTCCTCGCGCATTTCCTGCATGCCCATGCGACCGGCCAGCGGCGCGTAGATGTCGAGCGTCTCCTCGGCAATGCGCCGGCGCGACTCGGTCGGCACGAAGTCCAGCGTACGCATGTTGTGCAGGCGGTCGGCGAGCTTGACCAGCAGAACGCGGACATCGTCGGCAATGGCCAGCAACAATTTGCGCAGGTTCTCGGCCTGCTTGGCCTCGCGCGACACGAGTTCCAGCCGCTTCAGCTTGGTCAGGCCCTCGACCAGCGCGCCGATCTCGGGCCCGAAGATCTGGTCGATCTCGGCACGCGTCGCCTCGGTATCCTCGATCGTGTCGTGCAGCAGCGCGGCCACGATGGTGGCATCGTCGAGCTTCAGGTCGGTGAGAATCGCCGCCACTTCGAGCGGGTGCGAGAAATACGGATCGCCCGAGGCACGGGTCTGCGAGCCGTGCGCCTTCATGGCGTAGACATAGGCGCGGTTCAGCAGGTCTTCGTTGGTATTGGGATTGTAGGACCTGACGCGCTCGACGAGGTCATATTGACGCATCATGCGCGCGCGAGGCTTGGCCGGGCGCCCCACCGGCGCAGTCGGGGCCACGGCAACCGATTCGGTTGCGGCCAGCATCTGCGTTGGTCTGCGGCGCCGATACACCATGCCATCCTGCCTTCAAACGGACGATGACCGCCCGTTGCATTACATCTTAGCCTCGATCGCGCATGCGTCCGATCAATTCAGTGACCGGCGCGCAACGCGATGTGCCAACGCTATGGTAACCACGAAAACGCCAACAAAAGCAAAGGCCCGAACGCGGGTTCGGGCCTTTGATAAGATCACAAGAAGTCGACGACTGCGATGGGACGATTACTCGTCCTCCTCGGGCTGCTCTTCCGGCGGTGCGAGGCCCTCGAGGCCCTTCAGGAGTTCCTCTTCGGTCATGCGCTCAACGGCAACTTCGGTATCGTCCGCATCGACGCTGGCGCCGGCGGAACCGATCAGCGGCACAGTATCGGGCTCGGGCTCGTCGACCTCGACGAACTTCTGGAGCGAGTGCACCAGCTCCTCGCGGAGGTCCTCCGGCGAGATGGTCTCGTCAGCAATTTCGCGCAAGGACACAACAGGGTTCTTGTCGTTATCACGGTCAACCGTTAGTTGTGAACCGGACGAAATCATGCGGGCACGGTGGGCGGCCAGCAGGACCAGGTCAAACCGGTTGTCGACCTTGTCGATACAATCTTCTACGGTGACGCGAGCCATGGACTGTCGCTCCGTTGTGGGTGGGACGAAATATGTGGATGATCGGGGCTAGTTATAGGGGCCAAGGCGGTTTCGCAAGGCCAATTTGTGATTTGGCCTCGCCAAACGGCTCTGCTACCCCCACATTAGGGCTAGGATGGGTGATTTGCCGGGCTGCCGTTGAGGGCGGCGCCGGGCGTATGCGGGTCCGTCATAACTATACCTTGATTGCCCCGACTTCTCCGGATTTGCGGTTTCGACGGGTTTGGGCGGCACCCTAAGACTGCGCGGCTTGCTGCCGCCGCGCCAACAATAAACGATTAATCACGACCACTACGCGAGCAAACTGAATGTCACCTTCTGCCACTAACAAGATCGCGCTCTTCATCGATGGGGCCAATCTCTACGCGACGGCGAAAACTCTGGGCTTCGACATCGACTACAAGCGCCTGCTGAAGGAGTTTCAGAGCCGCGGGACGCTGCTGCGGGCGTTCTACTACACCGCGATCATCGAGGATCAGGAGTACTCCTCGATCCGACCGCTGATCGACTGGCTGGACTACAACGGCTACACCGTCGTCACCAAGGCGACCAAGGAATTCATCGACGCCTCCGGCCGCCGCAAGGTCAAGGGCAACATGGACATCGAGCTCGCCGTGGACGCCATGGAGCTCGCCGAGCACATCGACCAGATGGTGCTGTTCTCGGGTGACGGCGACTTCCGCTCCCTGGTCGAGGCCGTCCAGCGCCGCGGCGTGCGGGTCACCGTGATCTCCACCATCGCGAGCCAGCCGCCGATGATCGCCGACGAGCTGCGCCGCCAGGCCGACGTCTTCACCGACCTCGTCGAGCTGCAATCCAAGCTCGGCCGCGACCCGTCCGAACGCCCCGCCCCGCGTGACCGCGGCGAGCGTGGCGAGGGACGCCACCATGCCCCGCAGTTCCTCCAGCGCGCGACCACGATGGCGCCGAGGGGCGATGACGACTTCGAGGAGTGAGGCGGCACGGTCAAGCCGCCAGCCCCCCACCGTCGTTCCCGACCGCGACTGTCCGCTCTGCCCGCGCCTGGTCGCCTTTCGCGAGGCGAACCGCGTGCGCGAGCCGTCGTGGCACAATGCGCCGGTTGCGCCCTTCGGCGACAGCAAGGCGCGGCTTCTGATCGTCGGCCTCGCGCCGGGCATGCAGGGCGCCAACCGCACCGGCCGTCCGTTCACCGGCGACTATGCCGGCGACCTGCTCTACGCCACGCTGCTGGAATACGGATTTGCCAAGGGCATTTATCAGGCGCGGCCTGATGATGGCCTGAAGCTGGTCGACTGCCGGATCGCGAATGCCGTGCACTGTGTGCCGCCGCAGAACAAGCCGCTGCCGATCGAGATCAATACCTGCCGCCAGTTTCTCGCCGCGAATCTCGCGACGATGCCGAACCTGCGCGCGATCGTCGCGCTTGGACGCATTGCACACGACACCGTGCTCAAGCCGCTGAACCTGAAGGCCTCGCAAGCCCCCTTCGGCCACGGCGCCGTGCATCAGGCCGGTGCGTTCAGGCTCTACGACAGCTATCATTGCTCGCGCTACAACACGAACACCGGCGTGCTGACGACGGACATGTTCCGGAGCGTATTCGCGAAGGTGAAAGCCGACCTGGATTAGAACTTGGCTGGATTGGCCTTCAGCCAGTCCAGGACATCGCCGGCGTTCCGGTCGGGCGGAAACACCGGATAGAACACATGCGTGACCTCGGCATTGTCGATGATCAGCGCGAGCCGCTTGATCAAGGTGAGGCCTGCGACCTCCATGGTCGGCAAATCGAGAGCGCGCGTGAGTGCCAGCTTCTCGTCCGACAGCACGGGGAACGGCAGGTGCAGCCGCGATGCCATCTCGGTCTGATAGGCGTTGCTCTGCGTCGAGAGGCCGTACACCTGGGCTGCGCCGGCGGCCTTCAGCTCGGCGAACAGATCGCGAAACGCGCAAGTCTGTGGAGTGCAACCGCGCGCGCCCGGGATCATGTCCCAATCGTCGACCAGCGCAATCTTGCCGGGCTCGCCGGTGCGGGGATAGGCGAACACCACGGTCCGGCCGCCCAGCGCCGACAGCGTGACTGACGTGTCGTCGGTGGCGAGCAGGCTGATCGCCGGCAGCGTCGTGCCCTTGAGATGCGCGGCGCCTCCGTCATCGGCTGGCGCCGGGATCTGGCTCCAATCGACCTCGAGCAGGTTCTTCTGAGTCATCCCGCTATCCCCTCGCCCGCATCAACCGGCCCTTCTCCCGGCTCCAGTCGCGCTTCTTCTCGGTCTCGCGCTTGTCGTGCAGCTTCTTGCCCTTTGCAACCGCTAGCTGCAATTTGGCGCGACCGCGCTCGTTGAAATAGAGCTTGAGCGGGATCAGCGTCATGCCTTCGCGATCGACCGCGCCCATCAGCTTGTTGATCTGCTTGCGGTGTAGAAGCAGCTTTCGCGGCCGCTTGGGCTCGTGATTGAAGCGGTTGCCCTGGAGATATTCGGGAATGGTGGCGTTGATCAGCCAGATCTCGCCGTCCTTGGAATCGGCATAGGACTCCGCGATCGTGCTCTTGCCGTTGCGGATCGATTTCACCTCGGTGCCGGTCAGCGCAATGCCCGCCTCGATCGTATCCTCGATCGCATAGTTGAAGCGGGCCTTGCGATTTTCCGCCATGACCTTGATCGGACGTTCGTTCTTATCGGCCATAACCTACGAAACCTGGCAATAAACCTGATCGAGATGCGCAGCAAAGCTAACAGTTTGGATGAAGCGTGCGCGTCACTTCTTGAGGAGATCGCGGATCTCGGTCAGCAGCACGACCTCCGCCGACGGCTTCGCCGGCTCCGCGGGCTTGGTCTCTTCCTTGCGCTTCAACGTGTTCATTGCGCGGATCACCAGGAACAACACGAAGGCGACGATGATGAAGTTGATCGTCAGCGTCAGGAAGCTGCCGTAAGCAAGGACGGCGCCTTGCTTTTTCGCATCAGCCAAGTTGGTGGCGGTGACCGCCTTCGACAAGGGGACGAAGTAGTTCGAGAAGTCGAGGCCGCCGGTCGCAGCGCCAATGATCGGCATGATGACGTCGCCGACCAGCGACGTGACGATGGCGCCGAAAGCCGCGCCGATGATGACGCCGACCGCGAGATCGACGACGTTGCCCTTCATGGCGAACTCGCGGAACTCCTTGAGCATTTGCGCACCCTTTTCCTCGACGCTCATGAATAAGCTCCCGGATCGGATCGGCTAGCGCATCAGTTGATCAGGCCGGCGTGCACCATGGCACTGCGCACGGCAATGCGCGTCGGCTCGGAGACCGGAACCATCGGCAGCCGCAGCGTCTCGTCCAGCTTGCCGATGAGCGACATCGCGTACTTGATCGGCGCCGGATTGCTTTCGATGAACAGGTTGTTGTGGAGCGGCATCAGCTTGTCGTGGATCGCGAGCGCTGCCTTGGTGTCGCCCTTCGCCCAGGCGGCCTGGAACTCCGAGCACAGGCGCGGCGCGACATTCGAGGTCACCGAGATGCAGCCATGGCCGCCATGCGCCATGTAGCCGAGGATGGTCGCGTCCTCGCCGGAGAGCTGGTTGAAATCCTCGCCCATCGCCGCGCGCTGCTGCGAGACGCGGACCATGCTGGCGGTGGCGTCCTTGACGCCGGCGATGTTCTTCAGCTCCCACAGCCGCTTCATGGTGTCGACCGACATGTCGATCACCGAGCGTGGCGGGATGTTGTAGATGATGATCGGAATGCCGATCGCATCGTTGATCGCCTTGAAGTGCTGGTACATGCCTTCCTGGGTCGGCTTGTTGTAATAGGGCGTCACCACCAGCACGGCATCCGCGCCCGCCTTCTCGGCGTGCTGGGCGAGCTCGATCGCCTCCTTCGTCGAATTGGAGCCGGCGCCCGCGACAACAGGCACGCGCCCCTTGGCTTCAGCGATGCACCATTCGACGACCTTCTTGTGCTCGTCATGGCTGAGCGTCGGGCTCTCGCCGGTGGTGCCGACCGGGACCAGGCCGTTGGTGCCCTCCGAGATCTGCCAGTTGACCAGGGAGCGGAACGCCGCCTCGTCCAGCGAGCCGTTCTTGAACGGCGTGACCAAGGCGGTGAACGATCCCCGGAATTTCGTCTTGGCTGCCATGGACTTCCTCCGTACGCGGCTATCTAAAGAGCAAGCCGCATTCATATCGGGTCTATCCCGTCGGTAAAAGGCCCGCTTCCGCGTGACGCACCGTTTAGGCCGCGATTTTGCCGCGGTGGTGGTGCAAACCCGGCAAAGGTAAGCGGCTGTTGGTATTTTGTCCGCATATTCAATCGAATACAGCTAGGTTTTGAGCCAACTGACTGATTCGGGGCGACGAAACGCCGTGACCTCCTTTCCTCGTGCCGCATGGCGCTCCACCGGTCTGGTCGTGTGCCTCATGGCAGGGCTGTCGGTCGGCTGCGCCGCCCTCGCGAAGTCCAATGAGACGACCGCGGAAGGGGCCAAGGACACCGCGAAGCCGGCCGCCAAGGACGCCGCGAAAGGACCAGCCAAAGGAACCGGCAAGGAAACTTCGAAGGAAACTTCGAAGGACACAGCCAAGGGCGCGAGCAAGGGTCCGGCTAGTGCCCCGGCCAAGGATGCCGCGAAGAAACCTGCCAAGGACGCTGGGAAGAACGCCGGCAAGAACGCGGGGAAGGAACCCGCGAAAGACAAGCCCAAGCCTGCGGCGGCTGCCGCTACGCCAAAGCCGCACCCGCCCGCCAACGGTTCGGCCCCCAAACCCGCCTCCGCGCCGGCCGTGACGGCCACCGTCAGACCTACCGCCCCGGCGCCGGTCGCCAAGCCCGTCGCAGCTCCCGTCCTTGCGCCGGCGACCCGCCAGCACGCCGCGCCGCGCAAGCCGGTCACGCCGGCGGCGGTCGCCGCGACCTCCTCGACGTCGCAAGCCGACAAGGACACGCTGGAGACCGTCATCGAGCTCGTGCGCAAGCGCAAGGCGGGCGACGCCACCAATTACGCTGCCTCGATCTCGGATCCCGTCGCGCGAAAGCTCGCCGAATGGATCATCCTGCGCAGCGAGGACAATGGCGCGACCGTGGAACGCTACCGCGCCTTCCTCTCCACCAATCCGAGCTGGCCGTCGCAGACCTTCCTGCGCCGGCGCCTCGAGGCCGCGATGTGGGACGACAGGCGCGACGATTCGGTCGCGTGGTCGTGGTTCGAGAATGAATCGCCGGTGTCCGCCAAGGGCCGCTTCACGCTTGCCAAGGCGATGCTGGCGCGCGGCGACCGCGCCAATGCCGAGCGGCTGGTGCGCGAGGCCTGGCGCAGTGATCCGATGTCGGAGGACACCGAGAACAACGCGCTCGACCAGTTCGGCGCGCTGCTGACGCCCGGCGATCAGAAGGCGCGGATGGACACGCTGCTCTATGGCAGCGAGAACGAGGCCGCGCTGCGCGCCGCAAAGCGCCTCGGCGCCGGCTATATCGCGCTCGCCAAGGCCCGTATCGCCGCCGTCAAGAAGGCGCCGAACGCGCGCGCGCTGCTCGATGCCGTGCCGCGCGAGCTGCACAGCGATCCCGGCTTCATCTTCAGCAAGATCCAGCTCCTGCGCCGCGAGGAGAAGTTTGCGGAGGCCGCCCAGCTGATGCTGTCGGCGCCGAAGGATCCGAACCGGCTCTACAATCTCGACGAATGGTGGATCGAGCGGCGCCTGCTGGCGCGCAAGATGATCGACACCGAGGAATTCCGCAGCGCCTATCTGATCGCGCGCGATGCGGCCCTGCCCTCGCGCGACATCTACAAGACCGAGCAGGAATTCACCGCGGGCTGGATCGCGCTGCGCTTCCTCAACGATCCCGCGGCCGCCACCCAGCATTTCGCCCGCATCGGCGTCGGCAGCGTCAATCCGACCACGCTGGCGCGCGCCGGCTATTGGCAGGGCCGCGCCGCGGAAGCCGCGGGCCGCCAGCAGGAGGCACGCAACGCCTACGCGCGGGCAGCCGAGCAATCCACCAGCTATTACGGCCAGCTCGCGCGCGCAAAACTCGGCCTGCCGCAGATCGAGCTCAACAGCCAGCCGCGCGGCCGCGGCGCCGAACGGCTGGAGATCGTGCGCGCCGCGCACCTGCTCTACGAGCTCGACGAGCGCGAGATGGCTGTGCCCATGCTCGCCGACATGGGCGAGAACGGCGATCCCGAGGCGCTTGCCGGCCTCGGCGAGCTCAGCCAGCGTTACAGCGACGCGCGCGGCATGCTGCTGCTGGGCAAGGCCGCGCTCAACCGCGGCCTGCCGTTCGACTTCTACGCCTATCCCGTCAACGGCATTCCGCAGTTCACGCCGATCGGCCCCGAGGTCGAGCGCAGCATCGTCTATGCGATCGCGCGGCAGGAAAGCGCGTTCAACCCCTCCGTGGTTTCGCCGGCGCAGGCTTACGGCCTGATGCAGGTGACGCCGGATGCCGCGCGCTATGTCTGCAAGCGGCACGGCGCGACCTACGATCTGGGGCGGCTGAAGGACGATTCGGTCTACAACGCCACGCTCGGCTCGGCCGAGCTCGGCGGACTGCTCGAGGATTACCGCGGCTCCTACATCATGACCTTTGCCGCCTACAATGCCGGCCGCGGCAGCGTGAAGAAATGGGTCGACCGCTACGGCGACCCGCGCGATCCCAGGATCGACGCGGTCGATTGGGTCGAGCTGATTCCGTTCTCCGAGACGCGCAACTACGTGCAAAGGATCATGGAGAATCTTCAGGTCTATCGCGCCCGCTTCGGCGGCGGCACACGGTTGCAGATCGAGGCTGATTTGCGCCGCGGCGCAGGCGGCGAGTAGACGCCCTTCTCCCGAAACGGAACCTCCCGAGTTGGGTAGCCTCTTTCGGTATCAAGCGTCACGCGTATCAGGAGCCACCGCGGGCGTCGCTGCGCCGCGCGCCTCGGCGATCACCGCCCGCCCGTCGCGGCTGACTTGCCGGCCTCCAGGTACTGGGTCGGATATTCCGCCGAGAACTCCGCCGTCACGCCCTGAGCGAGATTGGCAGTGTAGGTGAACTGGTTGATACCAGTGACCGTGCCACGGCCTACCGAACGTCCTGCCCACGCCAGAGAACGCTCCGAAACGGGCCTATTAAGTTCGTTTTCCGACGGGTATTACAGAAATAATCCGCCGAAGTGATCAAGCCATCCCTTTAATATGTTGTTTTTGTTATTTTAATTCCCCCTGGGCGCCGAGACAGACGCTCTATATGGCGTGCGCGGGGATGGACCGGGCATCGAGGTCGGCAGCTCGGCCGACCCAGGCGGGGGCTTGAACCTCGACAGGCCCTTTTGCGCCACCAAACTTAATTTCTAAGTAGAATCAATTCGTTACATGGAAACTAGCGTCTTGCGCGTGAAAGCCATATTGAACGATACGCGCCAGACGTCGAACCTCAGCGCCCGTTCTCACGGCATTATGGTCTCACTTTCAAAAGCAAACCCGTTTTGCCTGGAAGATCGCTGGGAATATTCGAACGAAAACACGCGCTTCCAAATTGACCGGCCCAAGTAATTAGATGCATAAGGCTCGCACCGGAGAGGTGGCCGAGTGGCTGAAGGCAACGCTTTGCTAAAGCGTCATACGGTCTCAAGCTGTATCGAGGGTTCGAATCCCTCCCTCTCCGCCATCCAGCAGCAGAATCGATAGCGGTACGCTCATTCACCCGAACGCGACCACCGAACGGCGGCGAAAGCCTGGCGCAAGGATCAGCGCGGCTGAACTGAGCCCGATTCGCTCTCTCCTTACATAAGTGTCAGCGTAACTAGATGCGGGATCGCCAGATCCGCCAATGCGAGGGCGATATCAGCACCGCCTCACCGGCCCAGACATTGAACCAGACGCCGGCCTTGCGGCGGCACGGAAAGGTCAACGGCAGGATGCCGGTCTTGTGCGGCCGTCCGAGCTCCAGATCGCAATCGTCGGGCGCGATCTGAATCGGCAGCCATTGACTCGGTCCTGAGTCATTCTTGTCGGGGTCGCCCATGCCGTGCGGGTTCTAGTGGCGGCACTGACGCCGGGATTTGATTCAGCTCAACCAAACCCACCCGTGCAAACACGGATGCGGGTGCGATTCCCGGTTCGATGCATCTTCCAGCGAAGTGGATACCGGCTCGCGTGACGAAAACGCGTCAAAGCAAGAATCCTTAGCCCCGTTCCGATTCCATCGGAACGGAAATGGCTCAGTGAGCGGAAACCCAGGCCCGCGCGTCGCGCTGCGCGGCCGCGATCTCGGCATCGGACATCTGGCCGGCGACTTCCTGGCGCAGCGCCACGGCGTCCTTGCGGCCCTTCAGGGCGGCGAGGTTGAACCATTTATGTGCGGCGACGAGGTCGACGAGGCCGGAGCGCCCGCTCGCCCAATAGATCCCGCGCTCGAACAGCACGTCCGACAGCGCGCTCGCGTCGATCGGCGTCGCCGTCTCCAGATCGAAAGTACCCTGAAACATAACGCATCCCCTTTTTTCTTATGCCGCCTCGTTCCCCCGAGCGCGGCTCCCGTCCAAATGATTGTTCAACTCGTCCCCATGCCGTTTGCCGGCTTGTTGAAGGCGATGATGGCGGGCAAATTTGAATGGCAGTTTAAGTATCGCGATGAAGCAGACGTAAACGCCCCCGCACGGGGTGCGCACGACAAATGCAAGAAGTCCTCGTTTTGCAGGCACTTCTGCGATTCTTCAGATTCGGTTTACCTTGGGATTTTGGGAGAACGATAACCATCGCGCGCGGTGACGCGTGTCCTGCGGTTACGATTTGCGGAAGGGGCGTGCCTGGAAAGGCCGCATGGACGCCTGGCGCCGCGGCGCCACCCGGTGGCCGACAGGCCGCGCAGCGCGAGGCTCGCTACTCGGAAGCGGAGCGCTTCGCATTGCCGCCTGAGCGGCCACCCTCGGGGCAAACGGCAGTTCGCTGCAGCCCTCGCCTGCCCCAAGGCAGTACGGTCACGTCACGGTCAGATCGGCGATGTCGGAAAAGGGAATGCCGGCAATACCCCGGCCTCAAGAGAACGAGGGCGTCGGCGAACACGTCAGGACCAGATTCCACGTTGGCCCGAAGGCCGCTTGTGAAATTGCGGAGCTCCTTGCAGAGAACCGCACCGAACGAAGAAAACTTGTTTCTTCTGCCGGGCCGCGAAAGAGAACGACCCGACCGTTGACCTGATGTCTCGCCGACACCCTCTATCGTCGACCAGAACCTTTTAGGAGGCGCTGATGACGTGCCGGCTCTCTAGGAGCCGGCAACTTCAGAAGTCGAAGTTACTTCTTCTTCTTCGCGACCTTGCGGGTCTTCTTCGCAGTCTTCTTCACTGCGCTCTTCGCCTTCTTCGCCTTCTTCGCTTTCTTGGCCATGTTGCCCTCCGATGTGTGAGATGGCTTTAATCGCTGCGCGCATTCGGGGATCGAATGCACTCACCCCGAATACACCAACACGACGAAAAAAACATCTTCTCACTTAAGGAAGTGTTGACGGCGCAGTGCGCGTGGGTCAGCCGCGCTTGATTTGCGGACACGCGGAGACACGCGTTTGCGATTGCAAATGCTTCTCGCAGCATTGACGTCAACAACAGCAGCGATTGCAAAAAGACTCTATGCAGCAAGTAGTATTCTGCGCGCGCACATCACGCGTGATCAGCGCAATGAAGCACGCCGCAAGGCGCTCGATCGCGTCGCGGAGGCGACTCGCGGACTCTGAGTCGCGGATTTTGGCAATGAAATTATTTTCATGCTTAACGGCGCGAACGCTCGTCGGCGCGAGTGGGAGCCGCCGTTTTGCGCGAATCGCGTGGCGGCGATTCGGTCGCAGCATCGCCGCCGATCGGGATGAAGTTTGCCGTCGAGGGTGCGCGCGAGCGTCGCAGCGCGAAGCGGAAGCGAGGTGACGGAGCGTATCCGTCACCTCGTTCAAATGTGTGACGTCAGATGCCGAGCTTCGACTTCAAGAGGTCGTTGACGCTCTGCGGGTTGGCCTTGCCACCGGACGCCTTCATGACCTGGCCGACGAACCAGCCGAGCGACTGCGGCTTGTCCTTGACCTGCGCGGCCTTGTCGGGATTGGCCGCAATGATGTCGTCGACAACCTTTTCGATCGCCGAAAGATCCGTCACCTGCTTCATGCCGCGGCTTTCGACCAGCGCGCGCGGATCGCCGCCCTCCTGCCAGAGGATCTCGAACAGATCCTTGGCGATCTTGCCTGAGATCGTGCCCTCGCCGATCAGGTCGATGATCGCAGCCAACTGCTCGGCGTTGACGGGAGAGGCCGTAATATCCCGGCCTTCCTTGTTGAGACGGCCGAACAGCTCGTTGATCACCCAGTTCGCCGCCATCTTGCCGTCGCGGGCGCGATTGCCGAGCTTGTCCAGCACGGTTTCGTAGAACACCGCGCTCTCGCGCTCTGCGACCAGCACGCTCGCATCGTAAGCCGACAGGCCGAAATCGGCGACGAAGCGCGTCTTCTTCTGGTCCGGCAGCTCGGGGAGCTTCTGTTTCAGCTCGTCGACGAAGCTTTGCGAGAACTCGAGCGGCAGCAGGTCGGGATCGGGGAAATAGCGGTAGTCGTGCGCCTCTTCCTTGGACCGCATCGATCGCGTCTCGCCCTTGTTGGGGTCGTAGAGCCGCGTTTCCTGGTCGATCGCGCCGCCGTCCTCGAGGATCTCGATCTGGCGCCGCGCCTCGTACTCGATCGCCTGGCCGATGAAGGTGATCGAATTCATGTTCTTGATCTCGCAGCGGGTGCCGAGCGGTGCGCCCGGCTTGCGCACGGAGACGTTGACGTCGGCGCGCAAGGATCCCTTCTCCATGTCGCCGTCGCAGGTGCCGAGATAGCGCAGGATCGAACGCAGCTTGGTCACATAGGCCTTGGCCTGCTCGGCGTCGCGGATGTCGGGCTTGGAGACGATCTCCATCAGCGCCACACCACAACGGTTGAGATCGACATAGGACATGCTCGGCGACTGATCGTGCAGCAACTTGCCGGCGTCCTGCTCAAGATGCAGGCGCTCGATGCCGATGGTCGCGGTCTTGCCGCCATCCAGTTCGACCACGACCTCACCTTCGCCGACGATCGGCGACTTGTACTGGCTGATCTGGTAGCCCTGCGGCGAGTCCGGATAGAAATAGTTCTTGCGGTCGAACACCGAACGCAGATTGATCTGCGCGTTCAGCCCGAGCCCGGTCCGGACAGCCTGTCTGACGCATTCCTCGTTGATCACGGGCAGCATGCCCGGCATCGCGGCATCGACCAGCGACACGTGGCTGTTCGGCTCACCGCCGAACGTCGTGGACGCGCCCGAGAACAGTTTCGAGTTCGAGGTCACCTGGGCATGGATCTCCATGCCGATGACCATCTCCCAGTCACCGGTGGCGCCCTTGAGAAGCTTGTGCGTGGCCGTGCTCATGTCTTGCTCCCGAGCAGCGTGGCAACGATCCGCTGCCACTCCGCCTCCAATGAATCCTTTGCCGTCGGCTGGCCGGCCTGGCGATACCAGTAGCCGGCATTGCCGAGATCGCCTTCGACGCGGTGCAGATAGGCGTGCACCCAGGCGGCGTCACGGCTGCTGTCGTCCTGAACGATCTTGTGCGCCTGGTCCCAGTCACCCTTCGCAGCCCACCAGAGACCGGTGAGCGGCGCGTTCAGATCCGGCGCGGGCGCCGCGCCGTCGAGGCTCGCGATGAATGCGGCGACATTCACCACCACCTCGCGGGCGTGAAGCGGCCGGCGGCCTGCTCGATCACCTCGCCGAGCGAGAACAGCGTCTCCTCGTCGAAGGGACGGCCGATCAATTGCAGGCCGAGCGGGAGGCCCTGCGCGTCCTTGCCGGCGGGCACGGCGATACCTGGCAGGCCCGCCATGTTCACGGTCACCGTGAAGATGTCGTTGAGATACATCTCGACCGGATCCGCGCCACCCTTCTCGCCGATGCCGAAGGCGGCCGACGGCGTCGCCGGCGTGAGGATCGCGTCGACGCCCTTGGCGAAGCAATCCTCAAAATCCTTCTTGATCAGCGTGCGCACCTTCTGGGCGCGCAGATAATAGGCGTCGTAATAACCCGCGGAGAGAACGTAAGTGCCGATCATGACGCGCCGCTTCACCTCGGCGCCAAAACCTTCGGCGCGGGTGTTCTCGTAGAGCTCGATGATGTTCTTGCCCTGATCGCGCAGGCCGTAGCGGACGCCGTCGTAGCGCGCGAGGTTGGAGGACGCCTCCGCCGGCGCCACGATGTAATAGGCCGGCAGCGCGTACTTGGTGTGCGGCAGCGACACCTCGACGAGCTCGGCACCGGCCGCCTTCAGCCAGGCCGCGCCCTCGCTCCAGAGCTTCTCGATCTCGGCCGGCATGCCGTCGAGACGATACTCCCTGGGGATGCCGATCCTGATGCCTTTCACGGACTTGCCGATCGCGGCCTCATAGTCTGGCACGGGCATGTCGACCGAGGTCGTGTCCTTCGGATCGTGCCCGGCCATCGAGCGTAGCAGCATCGCGCTATCGCGCACGCTGCGCGCGATCGGACCGGCCTGGTCGAGCGAGGAGGCAAACGCGACGATGCCCCAGCGCGAGCAGCGGCCATAGGTCGGCTTGATGCCGACGGTCGCGGTGAACGCCGCCGGCTGTCGGATCGAGCCGCCGGTGTCGGTCGCAGTCGCACCCATGCACAGCAGGGCCGCCACGGCCGAGGCCGAGCCGCCGGACGAGCCGCCCGGCACCAGCGTCGTGTTGCTTCCCTCGCGCCGCCAGGGATTGCCGACGGGACCGAAGCAGGAGGTCTCGTTCGCCGAGCCCATCGCGAACTCGTCATTGTTGAGCTTGCCGAGCATCACGGCGCCGTCGCGCCAGAGCTGGGAGGTGATCGTGGACTCATAGGTCGGCACGAAATTACCGAGGATTTTTGAGCACGCCGTCGTGCGCACGCCCTTGGTCGCGAACAGATCCTTGATGCCGAGCGGGATGCCGGCGAGCGGACCGGCATCACCCTTGGCGATCTGGGCGTCCGCCTCGCGCGCCATGGCGCGCGCCTGCTCGGGCGTCTCCATCACGAAGGCATTGAGCACACGCGCGGCTTCGATCGCGGACAGATGCGCGTCTGTCAGCTCGAGGGACGTGAAAGTCTTGGCCGCGAGACCCTTGCGGGCCTCGGCGAGCGTCAGCGATGTCAAATCAGTCATTTATTGATCGGGCTGCAGAAGAACGGAGAGAGGGTCTTGTCGTTGGCCGGGTCGTCTTTTTTCTTGGCGGCGGCGTTCGCAGCGGCCTCGATCTCGTCGAGCACGGCATTGACGGCGACGTTGGGATCGGCAGCCTTGCCCTGCCGCTCCATCTTGTCGAGATAGTTCATGTAGGCCTGATAGGCCTTCTCATCGTCGCAAAGCATGCACATCGGACTTGGTCCTAAGACTCTTTATTTGACGCGTTTTCTTCACGCGAACCGGACTCCACTTCGCTCGAAAACGCTATGCTACTCGACGACCTTCGGCACCAGGAAGAAGTGACCTTCGGTCGCGGGCGCGTTGGCAACGATATCGTCGGCGATCTCGCCGTCATTGACCACGTCTTGCCGCTTTTTCATCTCCATCGGGGTGACCGAGGTCATCGGCTCCACGCCCTCGACATTGACCTCCGAGAGCTGCTCGACAAAGGCGAGCATGGCGTTGAGCTCGCCCTGCAGATGCGGAACCTCGCCCTCGGAAACCGCAATGCGCGCCAGATGCGCGATGCGGCGGACGGTAGCGGCGTCGACGGACATTATATAAGGCCTCTCACGGCAAAACCTATGTGCCGTATAGCAGAGGCCGGTTTTGCGCCGCAACCGGCGGCGCGACCTTAGCCAGCCAGTCCCTTCATGCGGGCCAGGGCCGATTTGGCGAAATCCCGGGTCAATTCGGCCGCGGGGACCTCACGGCCCAGGGCCACGGCCTGGCCGGCCCAGAGATTGGTGAAATCCACCCTGCCCTGCTTTTCGGCAGCCGCCTTCAGCGGCCCCAGCGCGGTCGCGGCATGGGGAAACGGCGGCGCCTCGGGCGAGATCGGGCCGGCTTCGCGCATCAGGCGGTTCTGGACGCCGCGCGCCGGACGCCCGGTCATGACATTGGTGATGACGGTGGAATCGTCCCGCGCTTCAGCCAGCGCCTTGCGCCCGCCCGCGCTCACCTTGGATTCCGGGCAGCGCAGATAGGCACTGCCGATCTGCACGCCGGATGCGCCGAGCGCGAAGGCCGCGGCGATGCTGCGCCCGTCGGCGATACCACCGGCCGCGATGACAGGCACCTTCACGGCGTCGGCGACCTGCGGTACCAGCGCAAAGGTGCCGGGCTGCTCGGAGATCTTGTCGGTCAGGAACATGCCGCGATGCCCACCCGCCTCGGCGCCTTGCGCAATGACGGCATCGACGCCACGCTCTTCCAGCCAGACTGCTTCCTTCACCGTCGTGGCGGACGAGATGACGAGGCAGCCGGCCGCCTTGACGCGCTTGAGCAGCGCCTGCTCCGGCAGGCCGAAATGAAAGCTGACGATCTCCGGCTTCAGCTCCTCGACGACCTCACAGAAGGCGGCGTCGAACGGCGCACGGTTCGCAGCGTTGATGGGCGCGGCGGGATCGAGGCCGTGCTCGGCGTAATAGCCCGCGAGCCGCTGCTTCCATCGCGCTTCGGCTTCAGCCGTGAGGTCGACCGGCGTGTGGCAGAAGAAGTTCATGTTCACCGGCGACTTCACCCGCTGGCGAATGATGTTGACCTGTTCGCGCGCCTTCTCCGGCGACAGCATCGCGCTCGGCAGCGAGCCGAGCCCGCCGCCCTCTGCCACGGCGATCACCAGTTCGGCATCCATCACACCGGCCATCGGCGCCAGCACGATCGGGAATTCGGTCTTGAAGAGATCGATCAGTCGACGGTCAGGCCACATAATTCTTGCCTCATGTTCGCTCTTCCCTCTCCCCTTGTGGGAGAGGGTGGATCGCCGCGCAGCGGCGAGACGGGTGAGAGGTTTGCATCCGCGGAGACAGACCCCTCATCCGGCGCGGATTGCATCCGCGCCACCTTCTCCCACAAGGGGAGAAGGAAAAGAAGAAACCGAGTTGCGTCGCCCGGCAAGAAGCTGCTCCGCCTCGATCGCAATCCGCTCCACGATCTCGGCCGCCGGTGCAATATCATGAATCAATCCGACCGCCTCGCCCGCGATCACGGCCGCGACGTCGAAATTGCCGGCGGCCTTTGCCGCAACATAGTCCGTCGCAACTGCGGCGACATTCTGCATCAGCTCGACCTCGCGACCGATCCAGCGTCTGGCGTGATCGTTGACCAGACATCTTCCCGTGAACGGCGCCGGCCAGACATTGTTGCGTGAGAGATCGAAGATGATACCGCGCACGGTCGAGCCGCTGTTCGCTGCGCAAATGCGCCGCTTGGCTTCCTCCGCGCCGTCGGCCTCCTGGCTCGCATAGAAGCGTGTGCCGAGCAGCACGCCGCTTGCCCCCAGCATCATCATGGCAGCAAGCCCGCGCCCGTCGGCGATGCCGCCGGCCGCGACGACAGGCACACGGCTCGCGGCGAGGTCAACGATGGCGGGCACAAGATCGACGGTGGTACGGGAGGCACCATGACCACCCGCCTCCGTCCCCTGCGCGATTAGGATGTCGGCCCCGGCATCGAGCGCCTGCCGCGCCATCGCCTCGTCCTGCACCTGGCAGATCAGGCGCGCGCCGGCGGATTTGATCTTGAGCGCGAACGGCGCGGGATCTCCGAAGGACAACATGATCGCGGACGGCTTTGCGGCGAGCGCCACGTCGAGAAGCTCGGGCCTCTTGGCCAGGCTCCAGGTGATGAAGCCGATCCCGAACGGCGCATGTAATCCGGCGAGCTTGGCGGTCTCCTGCTCCAGCCACGCCCTCTCTCCATAGCCGCCGCCCAGAATGCCAAAACCGCCGGCGCGGCTCACGGCCGTCACCAGCCGGCTGCCGGCGACGATATCCATTGGCGCCAGCAGGACGGGATGCGTGATCTCCAGCAGCGTGGTCAGCGATGTCGCAATCGGCATGGCTCCCTCCCCATCTGGACAGGAACACTAGGCGCGAGTAGCATTCTCGAAAAATGAATTCTAGCGAACGCTGCCATCACAAAAGCGAAACGACGCCATGGAACTCAGCGATATCCAGACCTTCGCCGCGGTCGCCCGCACCGGCGGCATCACCCGCGCAGCGGAAGAGCTCAACACGGTCCAGTCCAACGTCACCCAGCGCGTGAAGGCGCTGGAAGCCGAGATCGGAACGCCGCTGTTCGAACGCCACAGCCGCGGCATGACGCTGACGGGCGCCGGCAAGCGTCTTCTCCCCTACGCACAGCGGATGGCGGCGCTATCACGGGAGGCCGTGCTCGCCGCGCGTGACGATGGCGAGCCGAAGGGGCCGCTCGCGATCGGTTCGATGGAGACGACGGCAGCCGTGCGGTTGCCGCCCCTCCTCGCCGATTTCCACCGCAACTTCCCGGCCGTACGCCTCTTCTTGCGCACCGCAACGACGGCCGATCTCGTCGCGGGCGTGCTCGAAGGCACGCTCGACGGCGCCTTCGTCGCGGGCCCCATCGCACATGCCGACCTCACTGCGACGAGTGCGTTTCGCGAAGAGCTGGTGCTGGTCAGCGCGCGGCGCTGGACCTCGCTCGCCGAGCTGCGCGCCGGCACGCCGGAGTCCGGTCCGACCGCGCTGGTGTTCCGCACCGGCTGCACCTACCGCCAGCGTCTCGAACAGATCTTTGTCGAGTTCGGCTGGCCCTCGGCGGCGCGCCTCGAGCTCGGCACGCTCGACGGCATGATCGGCTGCGTCGCCGCCGGCATGGGCGTGACGCTGCTGCCGCGCGCCGTGGTCGAACGCAGCGCGATGGCCGGCAGCGTGTCGATCCACGCGCTGGGCCCGTCACACGCGCGCGTCGAGACGCTCTTCATCCAGCGTAGCGCCGGACATCAATACAGCGCGCTTCAAGGTTTCATGTCCTGCCTGAAGAAAGACAACGACGTCATCGCGGCCTGAGATACCAGCGCCGGAGCGCCACCACCGCCCAGATCGCCTCGACCAGCCCAAATGGCCAGGCGCCTTGCAGGAAGCCGTAAGCCGAGCCGAGCGCGCAGGACACCGCGAACAGCAGCACGAACCAATGGCTGCGATCCTCCAGGGCATAGCAGACCAGCATCGCCGTCACGGCAAACAGGCCGAATAGTGTCAGTGCATCCATGTTCCGGGTTCACTCCGCAGCGCGACGCGTGATAAGCGCTAGTCCCATGCCGGCTCTTATCCTGCCCCTGATCGATGCTGCAACCCACTGGCCCGAACGCGGCGGGTTGGTCGGCCTTGACCTCGGCACCAAGACCATTGGTGTTGCCGTGTCCAATCCGGACCGGCGCATCGCGACGGGCGTCGAGACCATCCAGCGCAAGGCGTTCAAGCAGGATGCCGCCCGGCTGCTCGCGATCGCGGCCGAGCGCAAGGCGGTCGGCTTCGTGCTCGGCCTCCCCATCAACATGGACGGCAGCGAGGGCCCGCGGGCGCAATCGACCCGCGCCTTCGCCCGCAACCTTGCCGGGCTGACCACACTCCCCATCGGCCTCTGGGACGAGCGTCTGTCGACCGCCGCGGTCGAGCGCGAACTGATCGGCATGGACGTCAGCCGCGCCAAGCGCGCCGAGGTGATCGACGAGCACGCCGCGATCTTCATCCTGCAAGGCGCGCTCGACCGTCTCGCCAATCTTCGCGCGGCATTGGGCTGATCCATGGCCGTCGTGATCGCGGCGCTGCTGCCGGTCTTCATCCTCATCGTGCTCGGCGTGGTGCTCAGGCACACCCTGATGCGGCTCGACACGCAATGGCACGGGCTGGAGCGGCTGACCTATTTCGTGCTGTTCCCGATGCTGCTGATCCAGACACTGGTGAAGGCCGACCTCTCCAGGGTGCCGGTCGCCGGCGTCGGCGGCGCGCTGCTGCTGTCGGTGCTCGCGATGTCGCTGCTC
Organism: Bradyrhizobium liaoningense; assembly: GCF_018130785.1. Lineage (GTDB taxonomy): Bacteria > Pseudomonadota > Alphaproteobacteria > Rhizobiales > Xanthobacteraceae > Bradyrhizobium > Bradyrhizobium liaoningense_A. The sequence goes on along the minus strand of NZ_JAFCJT010000002.1, from coordinate 74,564 downwards.
TGCCTCGCGCTCCGCCCGGTGCTCGCGCGGCTCGACATCGACGGTCCCGCCTTCACCTCGATCTTCCAGGGCGCGACGCGCTGGCAGACCTATGTCGCGCTCTCCGTCTCCGCCAACATGTTCGGCGATGTCGGACTGGCGCTGGCCTCCGTGGCGATGGTCGCGATCATTCCGCTGGTCAACGTGTTCAGCGTCGCCGTGCTCGCGCACTATGCATCGCCCGAGAAGCAATCGGCGCGCGCCATCGTCATGACGGTGATCCGCAATCCCCTGATCTGGGCCTGCGTGATCGGCCTCTTCATCAACGTCATTCATCTGCCGCTGCCCAAGATATGGCATGATGTGGCGGACGCGCTGAGCCGGTCCTCGCTCGCCATCGGCCTGCTCGTGACCGGCGCCGGCCTGCAGCTCAACGGCCTGCTCCGCCCGAGCGTGAGCGCAACCATCGGCGTGGCGTTCAAGCTGGCGCTGATGCCCGTGCTCGCGCTGGCGCTCGCCGCCTGGTTCGGGCTCTCGGGCGACAGCCTGGCGATCGTCGCGATCTGCGCGGCGGTGCCGACCTCCCCCAGCGCCTACGTGCTGGCCCGCCAGATGGGCGGCGATGCGCCGCTGCTGGCGCAGATCATCACGCTGCAGACGATCTTGGCGGCGATCACGATGCCGGTCGCGATCGCGCTGGTGGCCTAAAACTCGTCATTGGTGCGCACCTCCCTCGCCTCGTCATTGCGAGGAGCTCGTGACAAAATTGCGAAGCAATTTTGCACTGATGCGACGAAGCAATCCAGACTATCTCTGCGGGACGATTCTGGATTGCTTCGCTGCGCTCGCAATGACGGAGTGTGAGGCCTCAGCTCCCCAGCCACATCGTCAGCACCACCGCCGTCAGATTGTTCAGCGCGTGAAGCACGATGGTGAGCCAGAGCGAGTTGGCGCGATAGCGCATGTAGCCGAACCACAGGCCGATGGAGAAGACCTCGGCGAGGAAGTACATGTCGTACTGCAGATGCACGACCGTCCACACCAGTGACGACAGGATGATCGCGCCGGGCACGCGCAGGAAGCTCGCCGACCAGCCGCGAAACAGGAAGCCGCGTGCCAAAACCTCTTCCGACATCGGCGCAGCGACACTGAACGCGAACAGCAGCATCACAGCCGCGCCCTTGTCGCGGCCGGATTTCAACAGATCGGTCATGAAGCCCGGCGTCGCCTCGCGGCCCAGGCTCCGCGACATCGTCTCCCAGGCGACCACGATCAGGACAAGCCCGATGGCGCCGAACAACATTTGCTTCCAGGACGGCCAATGCAGCGCGAGGTAGTCGACGAACGAGGCCTTCTTGATGCGGATGGCGAGCCACACCGCAGCCAGCGTCGCCGGCAGGCCCATGGTCACCGACAGCGCGAGCGCCGCGGGCTCGCGACCGACCCGCTGTATCGACATCAGGTCGACGGCGTCGCCACGGTCCCAGGCCAGATAGAGGATGGCACCGACCTGGCCGAGAAACATCGCGACGAAGATGAGCAGGCCCCACACCGCCGTGCCCCAGAATTTCCAGACGCGCGCGTCGACCGCGGGCGTCACGGTGAGCGGCGGGAGATCGGGATTGAGGGAATCCATTCAAGCGCTTTCGTTGGGACAGCACCGTCAATCCGGGGCCATTCGCACGACGATCTACTTCGTTCGCGGCGGAATCGGGAAATCATAGGCCGCCCCGCCCGCCCCCGGCAGGGAAAAATGCCACCACTCCTTCGCATAGTTCACAAAGCCTTGCTTCGCCATCGCAGCCACCAGCCGCTTGCGCCAGGCGCGCTGGTCCGGATTGATTGACGGTGCTGCGGTATGCCCCTTCGCGTCGGTGCAGTCGTAGCCCGTGCCCATGTCGACGCTGCCCTCCGGCAATCGTGCCTCGACCGGCGCCGTGCAATCGGCATAGGTTTTCGACGGGTCGTATCTGGCGGAATTGTCAGCCTTGAGATCGACCAGCGTGAGATCGAGCGCCGCGCCCATGGAATGCTGCGAGCGGCTCGCGATGTAGCCGAGGCGGAACAGCTCGGTCTTCGGGATTTTCGGATTGTAGCGCCGCTCCGCCGCCGTCTCGTGGCCGTTCTGCGACCACCTCACCATGTCGAGCGAGGCCCGCGCCGGCCGGTAGCAGTCGAACATCTTCAGCGACAGGCCTTGCGCCGCCAGCTCCTGCTGGACCGCCTTCAACCGCACCCCCACCTCCCGCTTCACCACGCATTCGCCCGCGCCGTAGCCGGCGAGCGGGCGGCCGACGAAATTGTTCGAGCTGGCGTAGCGGATGTCCTGGATGATGCCGGGATCGATGTCGCGCAAATAGACGAAACCGCCGGGGAGCGATTGGGCGTGGGCACCGCTGATCATCATTGCGGCCAGAAGAGTTGTCGCCTTTATTTTCATCAGTGGCCCCGCATCGTCATGGCCGGGTTTATCCCGGCCATCCACGTCCTTTTTCATTCAAATGCGATAGAAGATCGTGGATGCCCGGGACAAGCCCGGGCATGACGGAGATCGACGATTGGGCCCGTCGGCGAAACCGACAGATCAGGGGATAACTCCCCACCCCGGCATTGGCCCTTGCCCCCCCAGCCATCCGCGCCTATAGCTCTCGCTTTAATGACATCGAAATCGACCTTCGTCCTCGGCCACCGGCATTTGCTGGGCATCGAGGGCCTTTCCGCGGCCGACATCACCGGCCTCCTCGACCTGTCCGAAGAATATGTCGAGCTCAACCGTCAGGTTGACAAGAAGCGCACCGTCCTGCGTGGACGGACGCAGGTGAACCTGTTCTTCGAGGCCTCGACCCGGACCCAGTCCTCGTTCGAGCTCGCCGGCAAACGGCTGGGCGCGGACGTCATGAACATGTCGGTCTCCTCCTCGTCCATAAAAAAGGGCGAGACGCTGGTCGACACCGCGATGACGCTGAACGCCATGCACCCGGATATCCTGGTGGTGCGCCATCACGCGTCCGGCGCGGTGGAACTGCTGGCGCGCAAGGTCGACGGTTCCGTGATCAATGCCGGCGATGGCGCGCACGAACATCCGACGCAGGCGCTGCTCGACGCGCTGACGATCCGTCGCAACAAGGGCCGGATCGAGGGGCTCGTCATCGCAATCTGCGGCGACGTGCTGCATTCGCGCGTCGCCCGCTCCAACATCATCCTGCTCAACACCATGGGCGCCCGCGTCCGCGTCGTCGCCCCCTCCACCCTGCTGCCGCCCGGCATCGAGCGGATGGGGGTCGAGGTCGCACGCGACATGCGCGAGGGGCTCAACGGCGCCGATATCGTCATGATGCTTCGGCTCCAGCGCGAGCGCATGAACGGCTCGTTCGTGCCGTCGACCTCCGAATATTTCAACTATTTCGGACTCGACCAGAAGAAGCTCGCTTACGCCAAGCCGGACGCTCTCGTGATGCATCCCGGTCCGATGAATCGCGGCGTCGAGATCGACACCGCGGTCGCCGACGGCGCGCAGTCCCTGATCCGCGAACAGGTGGAGATGGGCGTGGCCGTACGTATGGCGGTGCTGGAAGCGCTCGCCCGTAACCTGCCGAACGCGTGATGCCGATGCTGACCGACCGCCGCCCGATCCTGCTCGCCAACGCCCGCGTCGTCGATCCCAGCAGGGATTTCGACGGCGTCGGCGACGTCCTCATCGCCGATGGCACCATCCGCGAGACGCGCCGCGGCATTGGCGCGGCCGGCGTCCCCGAGGGCACCGACATCGTCAACTGCTCCGGCAAGGTCGTGGCGCCCGGCCTGGTCGACATGCGGGCCTTTGTCGGCGAGCCCGGCTTCAGCCACCGCGAGACCTTTGCCTCCGCGAGCCAGGCGGCTGCGACCGGCGGCATCACCACCATCATCTGCCAGCCCGATACGTCTCCGGTGATCGATAACTCGGCCACCGTCGACTTCGTGATGCGCCGCGCCCGCGACACCGCGATCGTCAACATCCAGCCGATGGCCGCGCTGACCAAGGGGATGCGCGGCGAAGAGATGACCGAGTTCGGCCTCCTGAAAGCCGCCGGCGCGGTTGCCTTCAGCGACGGCGACAGAAGCGTGACCAATGCGCAGGTGATGCGCCGCGCGCTGACCTATGCCCGCGACTTCGACGCGCTGATCGTGCACCACACCGAGGACCCCGATCTGGTCGGCGAAGGCGTGATGAACGAAGGCGAGTTCGCCTCGCGGCTCGGCCTGATGGGCATTCCCAACGCGGCGGAGGCCGTGATGCTGGAACGCGACATGCGCCTCGTCGCACTGACCGGTGGCCGCTATCACGCGGCCTCGCTGTCCTGCATCGACTCCCTCGACGTGCTGAAGCGCGCCCGCGACGCCGGGCTCGCCGTCAGCGCCTCGGTCTCGATCAACCATCTTGCGCTGAACGAGAACGACATCGGTCCCTACCGTTCGTTCCTGAAACTGTCGCCGCCGCTGCGCACCGAGGACGACCGCCGCGCGCTGGTCGCTGCGATGGCCTCCGGCCTCGTCGACGTCATCATGTCCGACCACAATCCGCAGGACGTCGAGGTCAAGCGCCTGCCGTTCGCGGAGGCCGCACCCGGCGCCGTCGGTCTCGAGACCATGCTCCCTGCGGGCCTGCGCCTCGTGCACAATGGCGAGATGGAACTGAAGACGCTGATCAGGGCGATGTCGACGCGGCCCGCCGAGCTGCTCGGGCTGGCAGGCGGAACCCTGCGCGCAGGCGCGCCGGCGGATGTCATCGTGATCGACCCCGATGTGCCCTGGGTTGTCGATCCCGCCGATCTGAAGTCGCCCTGCAAGAACACCCCGTTCGACGAGGCCCGCTTTACAGGCCGCGTGGTGCGCACCATTGTCGGCGGGCGTACGGTGTACGAGCATGTCTGACGGGCAAATTCATGCGTGGCGTCGCGGTTCAGCATGGAGATGCGGCCATGGGGCTTGAAGCCTTCCTGCCGGTGGCCTTCGTCATCGGCTACCTCCTCGGCTCGATTCCGTTCGGGCTGATTCTGACCAGGCTCGCCGGCACGCAGGATATCCGCTCGATCGGCTCCGGAAGCATCGGCGCCACCAATGTGCTGCGCACGGGCCGCAAGAGCCTTGCCGCGGGCACCCTGCTGTTCGACGCGCTCAAGGGCACGGTAGCGGTGGTGATCGCCGGCTACATCGCGGGCCCCAACGCCGCCATGGTCGCCGGGCTCGGCGCCTTCCTCGGTCATCTCTTCCCGGTCTGGCTGAAGTTCAAAGGCGGCAAGGGCGTCGCCGTCTATATCGGCATTCTGCTCGGCCTGTTCTGGCCGGGCGCAATCGTGTTCTGCCTGATTTGGCTCGCCACCGCCTTCACCACCCGCTACTCCTCGCTCTCCGCGCTGGTGGCGTCGTTCATCACCCCGATATTCCTGTGGTGGTTCGGTCACCTCGCGCTCGCATCGCTGTTCGCGGTGCTGACGCTGCTGCTGTTCTACGCGCATCGCGAGAACATCAAGCGACTGCAATCGGGCAAGGAAAGCCGGATCGGCGAAAAGGCTTAAAGCCGGAAAAAGTCCGGATACCGCCGCAACCCCTCCGCATTATATGCCAAATCCTGTTCGCAACTCTCAGCCGACTCTCGGCTGGAGTGGCGAACAGGTTCCATGCCTGTCATCCTGACACAGAAGTGGCGTTACGCGGTTGCTCAGAATGAGCGAGAAGATTGTCGGCGCGCATGACGGGCCTGGTTCGCACGGTGCTTCCAGCACCGCGGCAAGCCGGCTGCTCTCGATGACCAATGTCTGGTCCGATGCGCCCTCGCCGCCTCCCGCGCCAGAGCCTGCTCCCGTTCCCCCGCGAGCGACCCAGCCTGCGCCCGTCGCGCAAGCCGTAGCTCGCGTCGAGATCGTGACCGCGGCCGCGCCGGTCGCACCCGCGCAGCCACGCTCCGACCAATGGCCTCCGCAAAAACTGTCGCTAGCCCTTCAGGGCGGCGGCACTTTTGCGGCCTTCACCTGGGGCGTGCTGGAGCGGCTGCTGGAAGAGCCGTCGATCGAGATCGACACCATCAGCGGCGCCAGCGCCGGCGCCATCAATGCGCTGCTGCTCGCCTCCGGCCTTGCCGAAGGCGGCCGTGAAGCGGCTCGCTCGCGGCTGAACCGGTTCTGGGTCCGGCTGATGCACGAGGCCTCGTTCCGCTCCTTGATGCTGGTCGGCGGATTCTCGCCGGCGGGAAGCTCGGTCGCGTTCGGTCCGACGCTGCGCTCCGGCCAGTTCGATCCGTTCGATCTCGATCCGCTGCGGCAGGCGCTGTCGCGCGACATCGATTTTGCCGCCTTGCGCGACGCGGCCTGCCCCAAACTGCTGATCGCCGCGACGCGAATTCGCGATGGGCAGCAGCAGATCTTCCGCAACGATTCCATCACCACCGACGTCGCGCTGGCCTCGACCTGTCCGCCCTTGGTTCACTGCGCCGTCGAGATCGACGGCGAGGCCTATTGGGATGGCGGCTTTGGCGGCAATCCGCCGCTGGTGCGCCTGGTGCAGGAATCGACGACCTCCGACGTGCTGCTGATTCAGGTCACGCCCACGCGCGACAGCTACGTGCCGATCACGCTCGCCGCGATCGACCGCAGGCTCGACCAGGTCGCAGCCAACGCCGCCCTCAACGCCGAGATCGCGGCGCTGGAATGGGCGCGAGCAACCGCTGCACCTTCGCTGCGGCTCTCCAGGATCGCGGCCGAAGACTCCGTCGAGGGACTTGCGCAACGCTCATCCACCGATCTCGGCCGCGGCTTCATTCGCACGCTGCACCGGAGCGGCCGCGAGGCCGCCGAGCGCTGGCTCGGGCAAGGCGCGACGGCGACTGATGCCCAACGCGCCCCTCCCGTTGCGGAGCCGGCGCTAGCCTGATTTCGCCAGCGCGTTCTCCAGGAACCAGGCGGACGCCAACGCCATCGGATCATTGCCGAAGCGCGCGATCACCTGCACGCCGATCGGCAAACCGCCGACCTTCAGCACCGGCACGTTGACGCAAGGATTGCCCATCAGCGTCCACACCCGGTTGTAGCGGGGCGAGCCGGTCGAGGCGAGCTCCTTGGCCGGCGCGGTGCCCGGCGCCGAATAGGTCAGCAGCACGTCAAACCCCTCGAACAGCTCGCCAAGCTCGCGGCGGCCACGGCGGGCGATGCGGCGTGCGTCATCATATTCCTTCGGCGTCAAGCCGACGGTCGCATCGAGGCTCTCGCGCAGCATCGGCGCGATCTCGTCGTGATGCTCCGAAAACTCCCAGGCGAGCGCGCGATGCGCCTCGAAATCCTGGATGATCGGGTGGATACGCCAGGCCTCCTGCACCGACTCGGGCAGATCGATGGCCTTCACGCTGGCACCGGCCTTCTCGGCCGCCTTGATCGCAGCCTGTAAGCCCTCCTCCGCCGCCGGCTCCACGGCCTCGGCAAACTCCTGCCGGACCACGCCGATGCGCGGCGCCTTCGCCGGGGCAATGCCGTCGAATTCGGTGCGCCTGGTAATCGCCAGCAGTCCGCGTGCGAGATCCTCCGCGCGACTGCCGAACAGACCCACCGTGTCGAGCGCCCACGAGTAGCACTTCACGCCGATGGTCGGCAGCATCCGGAACGACGGCTTGATCGCGGCAGCACCGCAATAGGCCGCCGGCCGGATCACCGAACCGCCGGTCTGGGTGCCCAGCGCCAGCGGGATCATGCCGGCGCCAACCGCGGCGGCCGAGCCCGAGGACGAGCCGCCCGGCGTATGGCCGGGATTGTGCGGATTGAGCGTCGGGGTCGGATCGCGCGAGGCGAACGCGGTCGTCGTGGTCTTGCCGATGATGGTGGCACCCGCCCGCTTCAGCATCATCACGACCGGCGCATCCGCGCGCGGCTGCCAGCCGCGATAGATCTCCGAGCCCATCTCGGTCGGCATGTTGGCGGTGTCGATGATGTCCTTGATGCCGACCGCGATGCCGCGCAGCGGGCCGGAGGCCTGCGCCTTCGCCGATTTGTCGTGCCGGACGAAGGCGCGGACGTCCTTCTCCTTGGCCTCGATCGCCGCGTGCGACTGGGCGATGGCGTCATCGGGCGAAAGCTTGCCCGCTTCAATGCGGCGCTGGAGGTCGGCGAGTGAGATCATGGCATCATCCTTTTTATTGGGATCGCTTTTAGCATCGGGGCGAGGTCGCGCAAGCGCACGTCACTGTTGCCCACGCCCTCAGGTTGTTCCATGCTGCCCCTGCAAGGAGACGCCGTGGACGCCATCAATCCGAGCGTAGAGCTGACCGAGGCTGAGCGGATCGACCGCCTGCGGCTGATCCGCTCCGACAATGTCGGACCGCGCACCTTCCGCTCGCTGGTCGATCATTTCGGCACCGCGCGTGAGGCGCTTGAGCGCCTGCCCGATCTGGCTCGCCGGGGCGGCGCGTCGCGGTCGGGGCGAATCTGTAGCGCGGATGAGGCGAAAGCCGAGCTCGCCGCAAGCCGCAAATTCGGTGTCGCCTGGCGGGCGCCCGGCGAGGTCGGCTATCCGGCGCGGCTGGCGATGATCGACGACGCGCCGCCGCTGCTCGCTGTGCGTGGCGACAACGCGACCTTGATGCGGCCGATGATCGCCATCGTCGGTTCGCGCAACGCCTCCGGCGCGGGCTTGAAATTCGCCGGCCAGCTCGCGCGCGAGCTTGGCGAGGCCGGCTTCATCATCATCTCCGGGCTCGCCCGTGGCGTCGACCAGGCCGCGCATCGCGCCAGCGTCGCGAGCGGCACGATCGCCGTGCTCGCCGGCGGACATGATTGCATCTATCCGCCCGAGCATGGCGATCTCCTCGCAGCAATCCTCGATCCCCGGGGCGCGGCGATCTCCGAGATGCCGCTCGGCCACGAGCCGCGCGCCCGCGACTTTCCCCGCCGCAACCGGCTGATCTCGGGCGCCGCGCTCGGCGTGATCGTGGTGGAGGCGGCGCACCGCTCGGGCTCGCTGATCACCGCGCGCATGGCGGCCGAACAGGGCCGCGAGGTGTTCGCGGTGCCCGGCTCGCCGCTCGACCCGCGCGCTGCCGGCACCAACGACCTGATCAAGCAGGGCGCAATGCTCGTCACCGAAGCGTCCGACATCATCAACGCTGTCGCCCCGATCATGGAGCGGCCGATCATGCATCCGGTGAGCGAGCCCGACAGCGAGCCGTTCGAGAGCGATCCGCAAGGACACGACCGCGACCAGATCACCGGCCTGCTCGGCCCTGCCCCCATCTCGATCGACGACCTCGTGCGGATGTCCGGCGCCTCGCCGGCGATCGTGCGCACTGTGCTGCTGGAGCTGGAGCTTGCGGGGCGCCTCGAACGCCACGGCGGCGGATTGGTGTCGCTTCTCTAGGTGTCGTTGCGCCGATCGAATTGCGTCCGTGCAGCCTCGATCTTCGTCAGATGGTCCATGGCCCACTGCCCGAGCGCCTTCACCGGCTGTTGCAAGCCGCGGCCGAGGTCTGTCAGCTCGTAATCGACACGCGGCGGAATGGTCGGGAAGATCGTCCGCGTGACGAGGCCGTCGCGCTCCAGCCCGCGCAGCGTCAGGGTCAGCATCCGCTGCGAGATGCCGCTGATCATGCGCTTCAGCTCATTGAAGCGCTTTGGCCCGTCGCTCAGGTTCATGATGACGAACACGCTCCATTTGTCGCCGACGCGTGACAGGACCGAAGCCACGCCGCGGCAGTCGGCATGATCAGGATCCGGCAGCCGTGGTGCAGGCAAATCGGTGTGTGCAGGTTTCAATGATGTGCCCATGGCCCAAAAAAGTGCGTTCTTGCGGGGATTTTGACAGTCACTCATGTAGTGCGGGTTACAAATCTATACCATGGGTGAATCCAATGAAACTCCTCCATATCGACTCCAGCGTTCTCGGCCCCCACTCCGTCTCCAGGCAGGTTTCCGCCGCCATCGTCGACCGCCTCAGGCAGGCGACGCCGTCGCTCAACCTCGTCTATCGCGATTTGACGCAGATCCCGCTCGCCCACCTCTCCGGCTCGCATCTGGCGGCCGCGCAAGGCGCGCCGGCGCCGGCGGAACTCGGACCCGACCTTGCCGCGAGCGCGGCGGTGCTGAACGAGTTCCTCGATGCCGACATCGTCGTGATCGGCGCGCCCATGTACAATTTTACGATCCCGAGCCAGCTCAAGGCCTGGATCGACCGCGTCCTCGTGGCAGGCAAGACCTTCAAATACGACGCGAATGGTCCGCAGGGCCTTGCCGGCAACAAGCGTGTGATCGTGGCGATCTCGCGTGGCGGCTATTACGGCCCGGGTACGCCCGCGGCATCGCTCGAGCATCTCGAAACCTATCTGCGCGGCGTGTTCGCGTTCATGGGCATCACGAGCCCCGAATTCATCGTCGCCGACGGCATCCAGGTCGGCCCCGAGCATCGTGAGAAGGCTCTGGCCGGCGCGCTTCAGGCTGCCACCAGCCTGCAGGCGGCGTAACACTTACGCCGACGCCAGCCGCTGCCGGAGACCGGCGGCGGCTGAGAGTTCGATTGAGCTTTAAAACCAGGCGCCCTGAACGCCAAGGATGACGGCCACGAGTGAAATGAACAGGCCGATGCCAGAGAAAAGTGCCACGCCGATCAGTTCGGACGTCTCGGAACTCTTGGCGGGAATGGCGGAACGTTCGGTGTAAATACGCGGTGCTGAAATCGACGAAAAAATGCGAGCTGCCTTTGGCATCACGGGCTCCATGAAAATGAGTCTTATGACCCTCTGCCCGTAGAAGGGTCTTGGCAGCGCAAGCGAAGGTTCAACGCCTCACGGAAGGTTCAGGGGAACACAGCCCGCGAGATGCAGCAACCGGTCGGCGCAAACCGCACCGACCGATTCAATTTTCGCAAACATTGATCAGCCGCGATAGATCGGCGCGCCCGCGGGAGAGGCAACCGCGCCACCATCGACGAAGATCTCCTGGCCCTGAATGTGGGCGGCATCATCCGACGCAAGGAACAGCACCGTCTTCGAGATGTGATCCGGTTCACCAATGCGCCCGAGCGGTGTCGACAACCCGATGCGCTTCTCGAACGCCTTCTCCGCTTCCGGCGTTGCGATCGCGGCGCCCCATATCGGCGTGCGGATCGCGCCGGGCGCGACGACGTTGACGCGAATCCCGCGCGGCGACAGTTCCGACGCCATGATCCGCGCCATCGCGCGCACACCGGCCTTGGCGGCGCCGTAGGCCGAATAGCCGGGAATGCCGAGGACAGAGATCACCGAGCCGTTGAGGATGATCGAGGCATTGTCGTTGAGATAGGGTAGCGCCGACTGCACCGTGAAGAACACGCCGGTGAGGTTGGTGCTGATGACCTTCTCGAAAACCTCCAGCGTCGCCGAACCGAGCGGCGTGCCACCGGGAATGCCGGCATTGGCAAACACGATGTCTAGCTTGCCGAATTTTTCGGCGCCCTTCTTGATCGCGGCTTCGGTGGCGGCAATGTCGGTGGCGTCGGCTGCGACCGCGAACCCGTTCGGGCCAAGCTCCTTCGCCGCGGCCTCCAGCGTCTCCTTGTTGCGCCCGGTGATGATCACCTTGGCGCCCTCGGCCACGAACAGCTTTGCCGTCGCCAGGCCAATGCCGCTATTGCCGCCCGTAATCAATGCCGTCTTGTTCTTCAGTCTCACGCTCGCCTCCAGTGGTTGCATAATAAAACTATGTTGCCATCTAGGGCATATGGTTTTATGATGCAACCACACAAGCGCGTGATCGGCGCCGAAATCGGGCGAACGCGACAGGACCAGGACGATGGTGAAACGAACGAGCTTCGAGGGCGATTCCTGCCCGATCGCGCGGTCACTGGAAGCGATCGGCGACTGGTGGTCCCTGCTGATCATCCGCGAGGCGCTGTTCGGGCTGCGCCGCTTCGGCGAGTTTCAGAGCAAGCTCGGCATGGCCAAGAACATCTTGTCGGCCCGGCTGCGCTCACTCGTGGACCACGGCATTCTCGCCACCGCCCCCGCCTCCGACGGCAGCGCCTATCAAGAGTATGTGCTGACGCCGAAGGGCCGCGGCACCTTTCCGATCCTGGTCGCGCTCCGGCAATGGAGCGAGGAATTCGACGATCACCCCGAGCAGATCGCGACCGTTCTCGTCGATCGCGAGAAAGGCCGCCCGATCCGGAAGCTCGAAATGCGCGCGGAGGATGGGCGATTGCTCACGCCCGCGGACACGATGGTGAAGCTACGGCCGCCGCCGCGCAGGCGGTCGGCGTGACGACGCACAACTGCCGCCACACCGTCATTGCGAGCGCAGCGAAGCAATCCAGGATTTCACCGCGGAGGGATTCTGGATTGCTTCGCTGCGCTCGCAATGACGACGTTGATGCGGCGTGCCTCCATATACCGCCGTCACCCTGAGGTGGCCGCTTCTTCAGCGGCCCTCGAAGGGCGACGGCCCGGCTGCGGCATCTCGGCCGCTCATCCTTCGAGGCTCGCTACGCGAGCACCTCAGGATAACGGATTGGATAGTAAGCCCCCCCCTCACGACAGCTTGCGCTTGCTCCGCAGCCGCAGATGCTCGTCGGCTTCCAGCTTGGTCATCCCCAGGAGATAATGCAGCACGTCGAGCTTGTGGCGCTCGGCGAGCTTGCGCAATGCCCCGACCTGTTCGGCAATGAAGGCGACCGCCTCATCGACGCCGCCCTCTCCCGGTTCCTCGTGGCGCGCGCCCGCCGGCGCGCCTGATGCGGCGCGCGCCCGTTTCTTTCCTGGCTTAGTCACCAGACCCCACCCGAATCCATGCCCCGGAGGACTCTACGCCGACATTGACCGCAACTCCAAGGTGGTATTTTGCAACTTTCTCGATATGAAACTTTTCCCATTCAAGGTGCTTTCAACACCCCTCGATTTGACAGCGAGGGCCTCACCACCCATGTTCGGGTCGAAACGGCCGATCCGAATCTCATCGAAAGCGGCTCGTAATTTCCCCGTAAGTTACTGGAACTACATGAATATCGTCATTGTGGAGTCGCCGGCGAAAGCCAAGACGATCAACAAATATCTGGGCTCGTCCTACGAGGTTCTGGCCTCGTTCGGCCATGTCCGCGACCTCCCGGCGAAGAACGGTTCCGTCGATCCGGATGCCAATTTCAAGATGATCTGGGAGGTCGACCCCAAGGCGGCCGGCCGGCTCAACGATATCGCCAAGTCCCTGAAGGGCGCCGACCGCTTGATTCTGGCGACCGACCCTGATCGCGAGGGCGAGGCCATCTCCTGGCACGTGCTGGAGGTGCTGAAGGAAAAGCGCGCGCTGAAGGATCAGAAGATCGAGCGCGTGGTGTTCAACGCCATCACCAAGCAGGCTGTCACGGACGCGATGAAGAATCCGCGCCAGATCGACGGCGCGCTGGTCGACGCCTACATGGCGCGCCGGGCGCTGGACTATCTGGTCGGCTTCACCCTCTCCCCCGTGCTCTGGCGCAAGCTGCCGGGCGCCCGCTCGGCCGGCCGCGTGCAGTCGGTGGCGCTGCGGCTGGTCTGCGACCGCGAGCTCGAAATCGAAAAGTTCGTGCCGCGCGAATATTGGTCGCTGATTGCGACCCTCTTGACGCCGCGCGGCGATGCCTTCGAGGCGCGTCTCGTCGGCGCCGACGGCAAGAAGATCCAGCGGCTCGACGTCGGTAGCGGCGCCGAAGCCGAGGATTTCAAGAAGGCGCTGGAAGTAGCCGCCTACACCGTGACCGCGGTCGACGCAAAACCGGCCCGGCGCAATCCGCAGGCGCCTTTCACCACCTCGACGCTCCAGCAGGAAGCCAGCCGCAAATACGGCTTTGCGCCGGCGCACACGATGCGCATCGCCCAGCGCCTTTATGAAGGCATCGACATCGGCGGCGAGACCACCGGACTCATTACTTATATGCGTACCGACGGCGTGCAGATCGATCCGTCCGCGATCACCCAGGCGCGCAAGGTGATTGGCGAGGATTACGGCAACGCCTATGTGCCGGAGGCCCCGCGCCAGTATCAGGCCAAGGCCAAGAACGCCCAGGAGGCGCACGAAGCGATCCGCCCGACCGACATGTCGCGCCGCCCGGACAGCATGAGCCGCAAGCTCGATGCCGACCAGGCGCGCCTCTATGAGCTGATCTGGAAGCGCACCATCGCGAGCCAGATGGAATCGGCCGAGCTCGAGCGCACCACCGTCGACGTCACCGCGAAGGCCGGCGGCCGCACGCTGGAGCTGCGGGCGACGGGTCAGGTCGTCAAGTTCGACGGCTTCCTCGCGCTCTATCAGGAAGGCCGCGACGACGAGGAGGACGAGGACTCCCGCCGCCTGCCGGCGATGAGCCCGAACGACGCGCTCAAGCGGCAGTCGCTCGCCGTCACCCAGCACTTCACCGAGCCGCCGCCGCGCTTCTCGGAGGCCTCGCTGGTCAAGCGGATGGAAGAGCTCGGCATCGGCCGGCCCTCGACCTATGCCTCGATCCTCCAGGTCCTGAAGGACCGCGGCTACGTCAAGCTCGAGAAGAAGCGCCTGCACGGCGAGGACAAGGGCCGCGTCGTGGTCGCGTTCCTCGAAAGCTTCTTTGCCCGCTATGTCGAATACGACTTCACCGCGGGTCTCGAAGAGCAGCTCGACCGCATCTCCAACAACGAGATCTCCTGGCAGCAGGTGCTGAAGGATTTCTGGACCGGCTTCATCGGCGCCGTCGACGAGATCAAGGACCTGCGCGTAGCCCAGGTGCTCGACGTGCTCGACGACATGCTGGGCCAGCACATCTATCCGCCCCGCGCCGATGGCGGCGATATCAGGCAGTGCCCGAGCTGCGGCAACGGCCGGCTGAATCTCAAGGCCGGCAAGTTCGGCGCCTTCGTCGGCTGCTCGAACTATCCGGAATGCCGTTACACCCGCCAGCTCGCCGCCGACAGCGAGACCACCGCCGACCGTTCGCTCGGCCAGGACCCTGATACGGGTCGCGATGTCTGGGTCAAGGCCGGCCGCTTCGGGCCCTACATCCAGCTCGGCGAGCAGAAGGATTATGAGGAAGGCGAGAAGCCGAAACGCGCAGGCATCCCGAAGGGCACCTCTCCGAGCGATGTCGAGCTCGAGCTTGCGCTGAAGCTGCTGTCGCTGCCGCGCGAGATCGGCAAGCATCCGGAGACCGGCCAGCCGATCACGGCGGGACTCGGCCGCTTCGGGCCGTTCGTGAAGCATGAGAAGACCTACGCCAGCCTGGAAAGCGGCGACGAGGTCTTCGACATCGGCCTCAACCGCGCCGTGACGCTGATCGCGGAAAAGGTCGCGAAGGGCCCGAGCCGCCGCTTCGGCGCCGACCCCGGCAAGGCGATCGGCGACCATCCGACACTCGGCACCGTCACGGTGAAGAGCGGCCGCTATGGCGCCTATGTCACGGCAGGCGGCGTCAACGCGACGATCCCTGCCGAGTTCGAAAAGGACACCGTCACGCTGCCGCAGGCGATCGCGCTGATCGACGAGCGCGCAGCCAAGGGCGGCGGCAAGAAGCCGAAGAAGGCGGCAAAGCCGGCCAAGGCCAAGAAGGCCTCGGAGAAGGCCGCGGACGGCGACGACGCCGCACCAAAGAAGAAGCCGGCCGCGAAGAAAGCGGCCAAAACCAAATCCGAATCCACCAGCAAGGCGCGCGCAGCCGTATCGTCGACCGCCAAGACGTCGCCGACCAAGGCAGCCGCTACCAAGGCTCCGGCCAAGAAGAGTGCCGGCAAGAATTAGAGGTTAAGTGAAACGCAAGCATGACCATGGCTTTCCCGACCGGAGCGCCATCGTCGCCTTCATCAAGGCAAATCCCGGAAAGGTCGGGACCCGCGAAATTGCGCGCGAGTTCGGCCTGAAGAACGCCGATCGCATCGAGCTCAAGCGCGTGCTGCGCGAGCTCGCCGACGACGGCACTATCAAGAAAAAGCGCCACAAGGTCTCCGAGCCGGACAGCCTGCCGCCGACGCTGGTCGCTGACATCACCGGCCGCGACGCTGACGGCGAGCTGATCGCTTCCCCCACCGAATGGGATGAGGTCGAAAGCGGCGAACCGCCAAAGATCCTCATCGTCATGCCGCGCCGGCCAAAGCCCGGCACCGCGGCCGGCGCCGGCGACCGCGTGCTGCTGCGCGTCGAGCGGTCCGATGAGAGCGAGGGCCCGGCCTATCGCGGCCACATCCTCAAGGTCTTCGACAAGACCAGGAGCCGCATCCTCGGCGTGTTCCGCGAGCTGCCCGAAGGCGGCGGACGGCTGGTTCCGGTCGACAAGAAGTCGGCCGACCGCGAGCTGAACATCGCCGCGGCCGACACGCACGGCGCCCGGGACGGCGACCTCGTCAGCGTCGACATCATCCGCTCGCGCGCCTTTGGGCTGGCCTCAGGCCGGGTCAAGGAGAAGCTCGGCTCGGTCAAGTCGGAGAAGGCGATCAGCCTGATCGCGATCTATGCCCACGACATCCCCCTGCAATTCCGCCCCGCGGCCGAGCGTGAAGCCGAAGCCGCAGAGCCTGCGACTTTGAAGGGGCGCGAGGACTGGCGCGACGTCCCGCTCGTCACCATCGATCCCCCTGATGCGAAGGATCACGACGACGCGGTGCATGCGCAGCCCGATCCCGATCCGAACAACAGAGGCGGCTTCATCGTCGACGTCGCCATCGCCGATGTCAGCTTCTACGTCCGGCCGGGCACCGCGCTCGACCGCGACGCGCTCGACCGCGGCAACTCGGTCTATTTCCCCGACCGCGTCGTGCCGATGCTGCCGGAGCGCATCTCCAACAATCTCTGCTCGCTGGTGCCGGGCGAGCCGCGCGGCGCACTCGCGGTGCGCATGATCATCGCCCCGGATGGGCGCAAGCGCTCGCACAGTTTTCATCGCATCCTGATGCGTTCGGCGGCCAAGCTGAGCTACGCGCAGGCGCAGGCCGCGATCGACGGCCGGCCGGACGACACCACAGGTCCGCTGCTCGATCCGATCCTGAGGCCGCTCTACGCCGCCTATGCCTGCGTCAAGCGCGCCCGCGACGAGCGCGATCCGCTCAATCTCGATCTGCCCGAGCGCAAGATCCTGCTGAAGAGCGACGGCACGGTCGATCGCGTCATCGTCCCTGACAGGCTCGACGCGCACAAGCTGATCGAAGAGTTCATGATCCTGGCCAATGTCGCGGCGGCGGAGATGCTCGAGAAGAAGTCGCTGCCGCTGATCTACCGCGTGCATGACGAGCCGACGCTGGAGAAGGTCCATGCGCTGGCGGAGTTCCTGGAGACGCTGGACGTTCCGTTCGCGAAAGGCGGCGCGCTGCGCCCCGCTTTGTTCAACCGCGTATTGGCACAGCTCGAAGGCCACGACCACTTCCCGCTGGTGAGCGAGGTCGTGCTGCGTGCCCAGGCCCAGGCCGAATATTCCTCGGAGAATTACGGTCATTTCGGCCTGAATTTGCGCCGCTATGCACACTTCACCTCGCCGATCCGCCGATATGCCGACCTGGTCGTGCATCGCGCCCTGGTCCGTGCGCTCGGGCTCGGCGAAGGCGCCCTGCCCGACAGCGAGACGCCGGAAAGCCTTGGCGAGGTCGCAGCCCACATCTCGGTGACCGAGCGGCGCGCGATGAAAGCGGAGCGCGAGACCGTCGACCGCCTGATCGCCCATCACCTCGCCGACCGCATCGGCGCGAGTTTCCAGGGCCGCGTCTCCGGCGTCACGCGCGCCGGCCTGTTCGTCAAGCTGAGCGAGACCGGCGCTGACGGATTGATCCCGATCCGATCCCTCGGCACGGAATATTTCAACTATGACGAGAGCCGCCATGCCCTCGTCGGCACGCGCAGCCGCACCATGTATCAGCTTGGCGACGTGGTCGACGTCCGCCTGATCGAAGCGGCACCTATCGCAGGCGCGTTGCGCTTCGAGCTGCTGTCGTCTTCCAGTGAGACCGCGCCGCGCGACCGCAGGTCATCCGGTCCGCAACGCCGCCCCTCGTTCAAGGCGCATCCCGGACGCAGTCCGGAGAGAAAACGCAAGCCGCCGAAGCAAAAGTCCGGCAAGGCGAAGAAGGGGAAAGGCAAGAACAAGGGAAAAGGCGGGGGTCAGAAGGGCAAGGCATGGTGACGACGAGCACAGCCCCGAAGATCTGGACGCGCGAGACCGGTCTGGTCGAGAAGCGCGACGTCTGGACGGCAATGAAGCGCGGCTTTCGCAGCCGCTGCCCGCGCTGCGGTGAGGGAAAGCTGTTCCGCGCCTTCCTGAAGACCGCGGACAATTGCTCGGTCTGCGGCCTCGACTTCACACCACATCGCGCCGACGATCTGCCGGCCTATCTCGTGATCGTCATCGTCGGCCACATCGTGGTGCCCACGATTCTCTGGATCGAGACCAATTACACCACGCCGGCCTGGCTCAGCTTCGCCGCCTATCTGCCCTTCACCTTCGTCGCCTCGCTCGCGCTGCTCCAGCCGGTGAAGGGAGCTGTGGTCGGCTTGCAATGGGCTCTGCGCATGCATGGCTTTGACGACAATCCTCCGGATGGTATTCCGCCGGTCTAAGCAAAATAATCAAAAAGCGGTTTGGGTGAGGACATGACGGATACGTCGCAGGCAGCCGAGAAGGCAAAGATCCACGAGGGCAAGGAAGCCGACCACCATCCCTATTTCCGTCCCCGCGATGCGGCGACGCTGATCCTGGTCGATCGCAGCGACACGATTCCAAAAGTCCTGGTCGGCAAGCGCCACGACAAGGTGGTGTTCATGCCCGGAAAGTTCGTCTTCCCCGGCGGTCGCGTCGACAAGGACGATTACCGGGTGCCGTGCGCTGCACCCATCACCTCCGAGCTGGAAGCCAATCTCGCCAAGGGCAGCCCGAAGACCCCGGCCTCACGCGCAAAGTCGCTTGCGATTGCCGCAATCCGCGAGGCCTGCGAGGAGACCGGCCTCTGCCTCGGGCGCAAGGCTGAGGGCAAGGCCAGGCTCGAGGGCGCCTGGAAGCCGTTCGCGGATGCGGGCCTGCTGCCCGACCCGTCCAGCCTGTTCCTGATCGCACGCGCGATCACCCCGCCCGGCCGCGTCAAGCGGTTCGACACGCGCTTCTTCACGGCGGATGCTTCCGCGATCACCCACCGCGTCGAGGGCGTGATCCATGCGGATGCCGAGCTGGTCGAACTGGTCTGGGTCGAGCTCGGCTCAAAACCGCTTGCCGATCTGCATCCGATGACACGCAACGTGCTCAACGAGCTCGACACGCGGCTTGCCACCGGCCCGCTCCGCCACGACGCGCCGGTGCCGTTCTTCCATTTCTACGGCGGCAAGATGCAGAAGGATATCTTGAGCTGATCCGGCCGCCGATTTCTCCAGGCCTGCTCACGCAATCAGCAAACTCAACGCGGCACCTCTGAAGGCACGGTCTTCGCTGCCGCCTTGTCCGTGACCGATGGCCCAATGCCGGGGCCACACAAGCTGCTCCAACCCTCGCGCCGTCGCGGAGGTGAAGGACGACCAACGCGGGGAGCCGTGATCGCGGTAGAGGAGACCGCCGGGGCCCACATCCGGATAGATCGTGACGTGGATATCGAAACCGTCGCCCGCCGGAAGGTCAGGTCCAAGCCAATAGGATGGACTGCGTCCCGGCTCACGCCCCACGATGGCTGTCAGAGTTTGCTTCGGTCCCCTGAGACCAAGCCAGAACGGCGCGATCGAACCAGGCGTGAAGGCCGTGAAAATCGTCTGGGCTGATGCGACATCGGTCGCAGCGCTTTGCCCCACAAGCCTCAGCTCGATCCGCCGCCCGCTCTCCACACATCCGCTGAACGGCGCTTCGATTTCACCGAGCGGCAGCTCCCTCCACAGGGCGGGATCAGGATCGCGCAGCGGCCATTCCATCCTCTCCCTTACAACGCCGTCGATATCGAGCACCTGATAACGCAGGCCTTGCTCATCAAGCGCGGCTTGAACGCAATGCAGGTACTCGACGCCCTCCGGCATCCTGTGAGCCGTTCCCGCGCCCGCAGTGCAGACCTGCAGGACACCGCGATGCGCCTGGACGTCGAAGGCGAGGATGTGGCTGCACAGATAGGCAAGCACGTTTTCGTTCACCAGGATGTCCCAGAACGGGCGAGCATACTCAGGGCCGATCTCGCGCTGATACGTCCCGGTAAAGCCGTTGATCGGAAACACCGGATGATGGCCAAGGACGAGCTTGTGTCGGGCATCACCATGTTCCCTGAGCGTTGCCTCCAGCCACGCGAGCTCGACATGGCCCTCACCGCCAAGACCGCTCCAGAGCGTGTTGACGAACACCATCAGGAGGTCGCCGCGCCGCACGAAGTAGGAGAGGCCCGCCTGTCCCGGCGGCCCATTCTTCGGCAGCTCCAGCACTGCGCGAAACACCGCCTCGCTCATCAAATCATAGGTCGTGTGATTGCCGGTCGTGTGCCACATCGGAATGGCCGCACGGTCGAGCCATGCCATTTCCGTATCCAGCCAGTGGCGCCACTGCGCGCGCAGCGCATCCGGATCCGGCGTCAGTCCAATGATTTCATCGCCCGGAAAGAGAACGAATTCAGGCTGCGGCCTCAGGCGTTGAACGACCGCATTGACCGAGGCGAAGGTCTTTTCGTGCAAGGCACCCGGCACGCCCGAACAGGAATCGCCATACAACAGAAATTGGTGGCCGTTGCCTCGCGGTAGCAGCGCGGGAATGGAATTATTCGCAGAGGTCATGGCCTTCCATTGCGGTTTCGGCCGCGAGGATGGCAATTTCCGCAACGGGTAGCAACAGGTCGTGGCTGGACTAATCAGGAACCGTCCGGCTCGGTGCCGACATAGTCGCGCGCCGGCAGCCTGAGGACGCGGCCGATCTCGCTCGCGAGCTGGTCCGCCTCCTCGCGCCTGGTGAAGCTCTGAAGCGTGATCGGCTCGATGCCCTTGTTGCCGCAGAGATTGACGTCGTAGGTCGTCAGATCCGTATCATAGTCGTCGGTGATGCTGATGAAGTGATAGTCGGCGAGATCGCGCTGACTGCGGATATTCAGCGGGCCGAACTGCCTGGTGATCACGATCTGCCGCAGCGTTTCGTTGAGCACGACGAAAGTGCGGAACGTCAGCAGGATGATTCCGGGAATGCCGACGAGCAGCCCGAGTCCCGTGAACACCAGCACCGGCACGAGATCATCGGCGAGCCGGCCGAAACCGGAAAAATCCTGGCGCAGGCCGAGCGCGACATTCCACAGGAGATAGCCGCTCGCCGCCAGTAGCGGCAGCGACAGCAGGCGGCCGACCCTGGGCATGGGCCGGTCGATGCGGACGGTGCCGCCGTCCACGGTCATTGCGCCGGCCATTGAAGCCTCCTCACGGGTCTTGGCTTGGTCGGAGCGAGCGCAGAATTGGTTCGACGAAGCGCGCCCCTCTCTCCCCGCCATTCCGGGCTCGCGCTGCCCGCGCCCCGGAATGACGTGCTGAGAGTTGATCGAAAAACAAAAAATTCTTCCCTGCCCTCCCAATGGCGGAGTTCCCCAGCGTGCCTATGTGTTGATGAACGACACCCAGAACGGATACGGGGCAATGGCACAACGGCAACTCAAGCTTGGCGCATTCATGCGTCCGGTCAGCATCCACACCGGCGCCTGGCGCTATCCCGGGGCCTGGCCCGACGCCAATTTCAATTTCAACCACATCAAGACGCTGATCAGGAAGCTCGAGGCCGGCAAGTTCGACGCCTTCTTCATGGCCGACCATCTGGCCGTGCTGAACATGCCGATCAACGCGCTCAAGCGCAGCCACACCGTGACCTCGTTCGAGCCGTTCACGCTGCTGTCGGCGCTCTCGTCCGTCACCGAGCGGATCGGCCTGGTCGCAACGGGCTCGACCACGTTCGACGAGCCCTATCATGTCGCGCGCCGCTTCGCCTCGCTCGACCATCTCAGCGGCGGCCGCGCGGGCTGGAACATCGTCACCACCTCGAACCCGGACGCGGCGCTGAATTTCGGCCTCGACGATCACATGGAGCACGCCGAGCGCTACAAGCGCGCCCGCGAGTTCTACGATGTCGTCACCGGCCTCTGGGATTCCTTCGCCGACGACGCCTTCGTGCGCGATGTCGAAAGCGGCCTGTTCGTCGATCCTTCGAAGATGCACGTGCTCGACCACAACGGCAAATATCTGAAGGTGCGCGGCCCCCTCAACATCGCCCGCCCCGTGCAGGGCTGGCCGGTGATCGTGCAAGCCGGCGCGTCCGAAGACGGCAGGCAGCTTGCGGCGGAGACGGCGGAAGCCGTGTTCACCGGCGGCGGCTCCCTCGCCGACGGGCAAAAGCTCTACGCCGACATCAAGGGCCGCATGGAGAAGATCGGCCGCGCCCCCGAACACCTCAAGATTCTTCCCGGCGCCTTCGTCGTGGTCGGCGACAGCGTCGATGAGGCCAAGGAGAAGCGCGCGCTGCTCGACAGCCGCGTGCATTACGACAGCGCCATCGCCTCGCTCTCGGTCATCCTCGGCACGGATGCCTCGGGCTTCGATCCGGACGGGCAATTGCCGGAGATCCCGGAGACCAACGCCAGCAAGAGCGGCCGGCAGCGCATGGTCGACCTTGCCAAGCGCGATAAGCTCACGGTGCGCCAGCTCGCCCAGCGGGTCGGCGGCTATGGCGGGCTGTCCTTCGTCGGCACGGCCAAGACCATCGCCGACCAGATGGAGGAATGGCTGGT
The DNA here is from genome assembly GCF_018130785.1 of Bradyrhizobium liaoningense. Taxonomy (GTDB): domain Bacteria; phylum Pseudomonadota; class Alphaproteobacteria; order Rhizobiales; family Xanthobacteraceae; genus Bradyrhizobium; species Bradyrhizobium liaoningense_A. The sequence continues at coordinate 51,913 of NZ_JAFCJT010000002.1, read as the reverse complement.
CGGGCGCGGCTCCGACGGCTTCAACATCATGTTCCCGTTCCTGCCCGCCGGCCTCGACGATTTCGTCGACAAGGTGGTGCCGGAGCTGCAGCGGCGCGGGATTTTCCGCAAAGAGTATGAAGGGGCCACTTTGAGGGAGAATCTGGGCCTGCCGCGGCCGAAAAACCGCTTCTTCGAGGCCTGATGGGCCCGGTTCGGGTGCTTTTTCAGCCCTAGGGCCCGTTCGGGGCTCTAGGTTGTTGTTTTTGACGCGTTTTCTTGACGCGAACCGGTGCCCACTTCGCTCGAAAACGCTTCGAAACCTTGACATCAGGCGGTTTCTGGCTAGGTTGCCGGCCAACGCGGGCCGTTTGGCCGGCTCCAGATTCCCTTCATTCCTGAGGTTCTGAACATGGCCAAAGCGGTCACCATCAAGGTCAAGCTCGTGTCCTCGGCTGACACCGGCTTCTACTACGTCGCCAAGAAGAACTCGCGCACCATGACCGACAAGCTGGTCAAGAAGAAGTACGATCCGGTCGCGCGCAAGCACGTCGAATTCAAGGAAGCCAAGATCAAGTAAGATCGGCGAAGCGTTGAAGAGTTTTGCGGGGCCCTTGCGGGCCCCGTTTCATTTTGCGCCTCGCTCGTGTCCCGGACGCACTGCAGCGTGAAACGCTGCTGCGCAGAGCCGGGACCCAGAAAGCCAAAACCGACTTGCGGAGACATGAGCCCCGGCCCTGCAGCGCCGCGCTGAAGAAGCGCTGCGCTGCATCCGGGGCACAAGACTGTCATCAACTCTCTGCCGATCTCGCTGGCGCGTTTATAGGCAGACGAACGCTCAACCATCGGTTGTTCAACCCCAAATGTATGTTATCGTGCACTTACGGGGCGGCATCTCCGTCCCGCATTTGGGAAGGACATGCTCATGAAATTGTCGTCAGGCTTTGTCGTGCCCTCTGCCATCGCTGTCTTGTCAACTGCCTTGCTGTGCGCCCCGGCAGCATCGCAAATCCCAACAGGCCCCGCCGCCACGCTTCCCCCGGTCACGGTCGATGCGCCGAAACAGGTGGCAAAGCCGCGCGTGTCGGAGCGGGGAGCAACCACAACGGCGCCGCGTCGGACTGCGTCAACCGCTCCAACGTCAACCGCGACCACGCCTTCGTATGCGCCGGGTTCGGCGATGGCGAGGCTTGCCAGCCTGGAGAAAGTCGCCAGCAGCTGCAACGGAGGCTGTGCCTCAAGCTTCCGACAGGGCAAAGAACCCTGGGTTGGATGCAGCGAGTCGGGCGGCGGCCTGAACTATGGACCTTTCTCGCCAACGTGCCGAGACACCATCACCCACAAGTCCTATCTGGACTGCGTTGAAACCAGGGTGTTCCTGGGCGACCACCGAAACAGGGCCCACTGGTTTTGCAGCAGCCTGGCCGCCGGCAACAGGTTTAAAGTCGCCGAACTCAAGCGATCAGGACGTCGCTAGTCCATACAGCCCGCTGGCTTTCTGTTTCAGTTGAACTTGGACCCGATGTCGGCCAGCGCTGGCCGCAGCTAGCCCAGCGTCGCCCGCCGGTCGCGCGCAAGCGCATCGTCGAGGTGACGCTGCGCTGCGCCCGTGGCACGAGGGCAAAGACAGGCGTGCTCCTGGCGGCGGTCGCCCATTCTTTTGCGTTCCACAAGCAAACGATCCTTTCTGTATTTGAACGACGAGATCGCGCCAGGTCGCGCGTATCGGATCATCGCGCTTGTTCAGCGCAGATGTCGATCCATCTCCACTCGCACCGGCAGCGTGATTGCACCGGGCAATGATGGGAGATCGACCATGACTGGACTTAAAATTCTCGCTGCCTTGGCCTTGTTGTCGGGCCTGACCGCAAGCGCCGCCTACGCGCAATCTGGCTTTGCGAGCAGCCATCCGGATACATACGAGGCCGAGAACCCCAATCGCAACCTGAACGGCACACTGACGCCGGCAGGTCGGCTGGGCCTCGAGTTGCCGGATGGCGCAGCTCCTGCGCAAGGCGCGGACAACGCCATGGCTCGCGCGGATGGCGCTGTTTCACGTTCCTGCTCGGAGCGTTATCGATCCTACGATCCGGCAACGAGCACCTACCTCGGGCTGGACGGTAATCGTCATCTTTGCAGGTAATGCAAAGCCGCAAGTCACCGGATCAAGTGGACGTCCGAACGGATGGCCAGACTCGGTTGGATCGAGACGCCGTCGCGTCTCGAATCTTCCAGGATACGTTGCGCGTCACGGCCAACTCGTGGCTCTCCTCGGGTCTTCATGCCCCGCGTTCCGCCGGAGGAGACGCCTCGGGTCCGACGCTCGTGCCAGCGCACCCCGCTACACCGTGCGTGGCACCGGCGGCTGCCACGGCCGGATCAGCGCGCGCATCCCGTCCCGATTTTGTGAGCGGTTGAGCCGTCCCTGAAGGGCTCCGGCAGCGTTGATTTCGATCAATGGTTTGGGTCGCGAGCGACGTGTAATGGCGCGCTTCCAACTGCGGTCATATGGATAATGGCGCTTCCAGGCCTCATTTCGGTGCCTCACAGGCTTTTCCCGATGCTCGACTGGATTTCGGGCTATCGGCGAGAATGGCTGGTGCCCGACACGCTCGCAGGAGTCGCGCTCTGGGCGGTGATGGTGCCGGAGGGCATGGCTTATGCCGGGATTGTCGGCGTACCGCCGATCATAGGCCTCTACACCATCGTGCCGGCGCTACTCGCCTACGCGCTGTTCGGCACGTCCCGCGAGGCTGCGGCGATTGCAGGTTATTGCGGCAAGAGCGATGCACTGGATGAAGCGATCGGCACGTTTGCGATGAGATATGCCGAGCGGACCGAAAAGGACTACGAAGCGTTTGCCACATCGGCGCGGATGGGGCGGATCAGGGCTGCGGTCGGAGCATCGCGCTAGGGCGCCCATTGCCGGCGTCGAGGCAGCGCACCGCCACTGCCGCGCGGCTATGGCAAGCCGACCGATCTTTGCTTACCGGGCTCTCAGTGAACGCGGGGTGCATCATGCGCGATTCCTTTGACGACGGGCCAGGCGTGACGCACGCCCGTTTACGAACGCCAAAAGCCGCCGCCATCGCCGGCGTCGTGTTCGCCGTGCTTCTGTTCGCAGTCTTTGTGCTGATGCGACACTCGGTGCCGCGGGATCCATTGGAGACGGGCGCGTGGCTGCACACCGGGGCGACCAACGTCGTCATCGCCCTGAATCTGGTGCCCTTCGCAGGAGTTGCCTTTCTCTGGTTTGTCGGCGCGCTTCGCGACAAGCTCGGGCAACGCGAAGATCAGTTTTTCGCGACCGTGTTTCTCGGCAGCGCGCTGTTGCTGCTTGCCATGTTGTTCGCGGCCGCCGCCGTTGTGGGCGCGATTATCTTGGCGTTTCACGCTGCTCCGGAAGTTTTGGTCAATTCGGCGACGTTCCATTTCGGGCGCGGGCTGGCTTACGGGATGATCAACATCTACGTGGTGAAAACGGCATCCGTCTTCATGATCACGACCTCGACGATCGGCCTCTATACCGGCTTCACGCCGCGCTGGCTGGCCCTGGGCGGCTACGCCGTCGCGGCAGCCCTGTTGGTCGGTAGCTACTTCTTCGACTGGAGCCTGCTGGTATTCCCGGTTTGGGTCCTGTTGATCAGCGTCAGCATTCTCGCAGACAGGAGTGCCGCGACGAGAACGCGAAGTTGAGCGTTGCATTCTCGACTTGCTCCTGCAACTCTTTGCGTGAGCAGCTAAGATCATCAGCAAGCAATCCTCGAAGATCGAGCCTTGGGCGTTCAAGCAGGATGTCAGAAGCTTCAGATGCTTCCTTCGCCAACGTACTTGATCCGATGGAACGGATCTCGGAGACCCTGTTCGGGCTGATCATGGCCCTCACCTTCATCTGCTCGCTCGGTGTCGCGACCGGGACCAACATCAATATTCAGACGATGCTGGTCGGCGCGCTCGGCTGCAATCTCGCCTGGGGTATTGTTGACGGCGGTCTTTATCTGCTGGCCTGCATCAATGACCGGGGAGACCGGATCTTGACGCTCCGAGCGATACGGCAGGCGCCGACCCCCGAAGCCGCCCGGCGCGTCATCGCCGGCGCGCTGCCGCCGGAATTGGCGGCGTTCCTGCCTCAGGAGCAATTGGAGTTGATGCGGCAAGGACTGCAGCAATTGCCCGAGCCGTCTCGCGGTCCTGGGTTGACGGGGCGCGACTGGACCGGCGCGCTCGGTCTTTGCCTGCTAAGCTTCCTTTCGACCTTTCCCGTGGTCATCCCGTTCCTGTTCCTGAGCGATGCCAGGCTGGCGTTGCGCGTCTCCTACGCCGTCGCCATTCTGATGCTGTTCTGCTGTGGCTACGTGTTCGGACTTCACAGTGGGCTACGGCCCTGGGCGGCCGGTCTTTCGATGGTGGCTGTTGGCAGTGCACTGGTTGGTGTCGCGGTGGCTCTTGGAGGATGATCGACAGTGCGGCTGCGAGGCGTTGCAGCGGTTCGGCGTGCAAGCGGTGCCTCGATCGCCGCGTTGGTCGGCTTGTGGCTTGCGCCGATAACCGTCGGTCCGGCGCGTGCCGAACAGCCCAGTCCGGCCGGCGCGATCGGCCTTGGCAATCGTGGATGGTCGGCGGCCGATACAAGCCAGGCAACGTCTGCGAACGAACTCGAATTCAGCGCCCGCGCGGGCGTTGCATCCGACTACATCTACCGCGGGACCACGCTGTCCGACCACGGACCCGCGGCGGGCGCCGCCTTCGAAACAAGATGGGGCGCGCTTTATGCCGGCACCACGGTCGCCACCGTCAAGCTGCCGACCCAACCCGCTGCCGAATTCACCTTTGCCGGCGGTGTCCGGCCGAAGATTGCGACGATCGATTTTGATGTTGGGGTGACCTATTTCGCCTATCCCGGCGAAAGGCTTCCCGGCGAGACCAACGGCATCAATTATTGGGAGGCGGTTATCCGCGGCGATCGACGCATCGGCGAACAGTTCCGCGTCGCCGCCGGCTATGCCTATTCGCCGAATGTCTCGAACACCGGCGCCTGGAGCCAATATTTGGCGGCCGGGATTGGCTTCGACGTACCGGACAGGTTGCTGCCGCAAAACCTTGCCGTGTCATTCACGACTGCTGCCGGCTATTCCTGGTTCGGTAACCAAGCTTCCCAACTCGGCGGCTTCCCCCTACCTGCCTATCTCAATTGGCAGGCGGGCGTTACGTTCACCCACAAGGCCTTCAACCTCGATCTGCGCTATTACGATACCAATCTGTCGAGGGAAAACTGCTTTGTCTTTACAGGCGATCCAAATGCGCGGCCGGGTGGCCGCGTTGATCTTGTTACCAACCCGGATGGCCTGGTCTCGAATTGGTGCGGCGCGACATTCGTTGCCAAGGCCTGGTTTGCGTTCAACTAGGATGCGGACTCATCAAGGCGCAGCCATAGCCTGATTGACGCGAGTTGAAATGACCCAGAGCGGTTATCGCCGGGTTGGATTGGCGCAGTGACAGACAAGATCGGCGAAGGCATCTGTCCAATTCTGAACGGCGCATTCAAAGCTGTCAGCGGCGAATTTTCCTGGCGATGGAGTTTGATCTAGATCAAGCAGCCGGCCCCTGATCCAGCCCAGCAAAAAGTTGGCTTGAGCGGAGGTATGAAGATGGTAAGGCGACTTCTGCTTGCACTTCTCTTGATCGCATTTCTGCCGGTCGCCCGGTCACCGGCAGCAGCGGATCAAGCCGCTCCATTTCCAAAGGTCCAGGAAGAGGTGTGGGCTCTTCCGTTTCCATTGCCGATCCTTGCCTTTGTGATCAGGCCGGTCGGCGACGGTCCTTTTCCCCTGGTGATTATGAACCATGGTATTTCGCTCGGTGCTCAAGAGCGGACGATGTTTCCAATGATCGAGTACCGGGACGCCGCACTCTGGTTCGCGCGCCAGGGCTATGTAGTCGTCTCGCCGATAAGGTACGGAGCCAGCAGCCTTGATGACAAGGACAAGGGACTCTATGGCGCGGTGTTTGCGCATGTCGGCAGCTGCGACAATCCTAATTTCCGTGGTCCCGGACTAGCGATTGCGACCATGAATGAATGGGTAATTGACTACATGAGCAAGAAGAAGATGGTCCAGCCCGGCAAGGTCATCGTCGTCGGCCAGTCTGGGGGCGGATGGGGATCCATCGCTCTTGCCAGCCGCAATCCTCCGTCAGTCAAGGCCGTGATCACCTTCGCAGCAGGGCGCGGAGGCAGGGTAGATGGCAAGCCGAACAACAACTGCGCTCCCGACAAGCTCGTCACCGCTACAGCCGAATTCGGCCGTACAGCGCGAGTACCGATACTGTTGATCTATACAGAGAACGACACCTATTTCGGTCCGGAACTTACGAAAAGGATGCACGACGCGTTCGCCGCGGCCGGAGGAAACGCCGAATATAAAATGCTGCCCGCGTTCGGAAGCGACGGACATTTTTTCATCGATTCTCCGGATGCTGTGCCGATCTGGTCACCGCTTGTGAGGCAATTTCTTGAGGCGCATTCAGCAACCGGCGGCCCGCCGCAACAGCAAGCCAGCGGGCGCGGTGATCAGGAACGCGAGCCCGCACTAAAGCCGCTGCGCGTGAGCCTGCCTCAGAATATTCATTACTCGAACTGGCAAAAGCTGTGTTTCGATTCATCCGACGGGACTGCAATATGCCGGACGACATCGACCGGCACGGACGATCTGGATCAGGTGATTGTACGCGCAGACCTTATCGAGCGCGCCGATGGTCGGGCTCGCCTACAGCTCTTCGTTCCGCAAGGCGCGAATTTGCGACAGGGCGTCAAAGTGAAGCTGGACCAGGGCAGCTCAACTCAAATTCCGTTCAATTTCTGCCTCTCGAATATCTGCATCGCGGCAGCGGGCGTCGATCCGTCGCTGGTTGCTGAGTTGGAACGCGGACAGACACTCAAGCTGGAGCTAACCGATCTCAACTCATCCTCGGTTTCAACCGATTTACCGCTCAATCAGTTCGCTGCAGCGCGCAAGGGTGCACCGGCGCAAACCTATAATTTCGGGTTAGATCAGGAATGAGCGCATCGTGTAGCAGCCGAGCGCGTCGTAGAGCACCCGCCGGTGGTCACATCACTTCGGGCGTGCGCGCATCCGATAGGGGGACGCCGGTCCAAGTAGACTGATGTCGGCTCAGGGCCAACCGCTGTCATCCTCGAAACGCTAATCGGACCAAATCACCGTACCCGAGACTTCTGTGGGATACCGAGCCGAAAAATGGCAATATAGGCGTCCTCGACGCCCGGAGCGCGTGAGATGCTCGGCACACAACTCGATCAAAAAGCCTGGCTTGCGCGCATCGGCTATGCTGGGCCGCTCACACCAACGCTTGAGACTCTAAATCAGCTTATTTTCAGACACTCGCATTCAATCCCCTATGAAACGCTCGATATTATGCTGGGACGTCCGCCAAAGCTCGACATCCTTACGCTCCAGCAGAAGATGATTGCCAGCGGGCGGGGCGGATATTGCTTTGAACAGAACATGCTCTTCCGAGCCGGACTTCGGTCGCTCGGCTACAGGATCACAAGCCTGCAGGGGCGCGTCGTGCGCGGGCTGGAGATCGACGCACCGCGCCCAGCCATCCACATGCTGTTGAAAGTGGAGTTGCCGGAGGGGACTTATCTGGCGGATGTCGGCTTCGGCAACCTCGCCCCTACCCGCGCGCTCATGCTCGTGCCGCAGGTCGAACAAGAGACGCCCCACGAGGTCATGCGTTTCATTGATATTGGCGGCGAGTTGACACTCCAGGCGCGGCTCAAGCATGGCTGGCAGCACATCTACCGGGTCATTCCTTATGCCCGCTTCGATGGCGAATACGAGATTACCAACTGGTACACTGCGACCCATCCGGATACTCCGTACCAAGGCAATATCATCGTGGCAAAGCCGGGACCGAACAGGAGCCGGATCACTATGTACAACGCGCGCGTCACCGTGCGCGACGCAGACGGGCACGCGGAGAAACGCTGGTTGGTGACCGAAAGGGAGTTTAGGGACGTGCTGCGCGGCGAATTCGGACTAAACATGTCCGACCAGCAGATCGATGAGTGTGTTGCGGTTATGAAGGCGAAAGGAACGGGAGACACTCCGCACCCCTTCTTTGCCTAGGCTCCCTTAGTCCATGTCCGAAACGAGCCCGCAAGTGGCCCATCACGACCAAGCAGCACGGCGTCCGCTATAAGCCCCCAAGCAGACGAAAGCGACCCACGCTCCCCGTCTACCGTCCGCAGCACCGGCGACGCCGGCTGCGACGGCCGGATCGGCGCGAACGCGGCCTGGATGAAGCCCCCGGCCAAGCCGAGCGCCACGCCGATGCGCAGGCCATGGTGTAAGGAGCCCAGGATGACCGCGCCCGCTATGCGTGCAGAATACGACATGAAAGCTAGGCGCCCCCATGTCAGCTATGGGCGACCACGAACGGACATCCGGCACGCTTCTCAATCGCTCGAAAACGCTGTCATATGGTGCCCAGGGACACTTGGCGTTTTGGGCCGAGGGTGTCCGCTTGCACGGGGAGAAAGCGCGTGAAGGAACTCGCTGGAAAGACTGTGTTCGTGACCGGTGCAGCGTCAGGCATTGGACTGGGGATCGCGACCGCCTTCGCCCAGGCGGGGGCGAAAGTTATGCTTTGCGACATTGAAGAAGCGGCTCTATCCGCAGCGCTCGAGCAACTGAGGCTCACCAACGTCGATGTCGACGGCGTGAAAGCGGACGTTTCACTCAAAGCCGAACTCGTGGCGGCCGCCGAAGCCACGACTGCCCGCTATGGCAAGGTGCATATCCTCGTGAACAACGCGGGCGTCGGCGGCGGTGGGCCTTACGGCGCCTGGACCGAGGCGTCGTGGAACTGGACCATGGGCGTCAACCTGATGGCGACCATTTGGGGGATCGAGATTTTCGGGCCGTTGATCGAGCAACATGGCGAGGGTGGACACATCGTCTCCACAGCCTCGATCGCGGGCCTCATTTCAGGGGAGAGCAATGCGTACAACGTCTCCAAGTATGGCGTTGTCGCGCTGTCCGAGGGCCTGCGGCGTGAACTCGCGCCCCGAGGGATTGGCGTATCGGTGCTGTGTCCAGGGATCATCCGCACTCAAATCATGAACTCAAGACGCAATCTCCCCAAGCGCTTCGAGGGGGCGCTCCCCGCATTGCCGACTTCGGGCCCGCGTGCCGAGTGGATCAATATGCTCCGGGAACGCATCTCTCAGGGGATAGAACCCAACTATGTCGGTGAACTCGTCCGCGAAGGCGTCGAAAAGGACTTGCCTTATATCTTCACCGACCTCGAATTTGAGCCGATGATCGAAGCGCGCTTCGCCGCCATCAAGCAAGGCTTTGACCACATCCGCGGGCGCACCCCGAAACGTTGAAAGCTCCCAAGCTGGCGTTAGCGAGCACCGCCCTGCTACGCCGTCCGCAACACCGGCGCCGGCGGCTGCGACGGCCGGATCAGCGCAAACGCGACCTGGATGATGCCGCCTGCAAGACCGAGCGCCACGCCGATGCGCCAGGCCATGGCGTAGGAGCCGAGCGCGTCGTACACCGCCCCGTCGCAGAAGCGCCGCATTGCGTCCAAAGCACGAGCGCAGAAGTAGATGTATGCTCGTGAATTGTCACGTCTTGCGGCATGGGACCGGCGGTCGCCCCTTCATTTCGGCAGGCACTCCACATTGTAGGCGATGATGATGTGCGTTGGGTCGGCCTTACCGATGCTCTTCAAGTCTTCCAAGCCACTTCTCAGCTTAGACCCTGCATCCTTCAAGCTGCCTTCAAGCGTGGCTTTGGCCGCCTTGCATCGCTCTTCGTTCGTGAACTCCTGAAATACAACTGTCGGGAGCAGTCGCCACTCCGCCCTGTCGCTCGTCGCGGCCGGACTGACTGAATAGGAGAAGACATACATCAGGACCCACATCGGCATGCTCCGCTTGGGATGCGCATCAATGTCGCAATGATGAAGGTTTTCACCTCAAGGCATGATCTAGATCACCTCCTGCGCGATCAACCCGACGTCGGCCCTATCGCTGCCGTTGTACGCGAAGCGGTAGTAACCGAGACCGTTGTCAAGCCGACCGAGGAGCACTACGTCGTGCATGAGGTTGATATCCGACCTGCGTCCACCACCACGGCCTCCGCCGCCTCGAAACCCTCCTCCGCCGCCACCGCGAAATCCTCCGCCCCCACGGCTAATCGTCGTCGTCTTCAGGGTCGATACTGTGCCCGATCACATCGCGCATCCCGCGCATGACGACATATGACGCAAAAGACATCCGTTTTTTCTGATCCTCGCTCAAAGTTTTGTAGAGCGGCTCCCAAGCATCGGCGAGCTTCTTGAGATCGGTCCCGCGCTGAATGAGCCGATCCGCTCTGCGTTGCATAATCTCGACCGGATTGCCTTGTGGGAGGGGATCCATCGCTCCGTCGCGCAATTCGGCTATCCGCTCCAACCGGGCCTGCCGGTTCTTCGCCCTAGCGCGGATGGCGTCCTCGACGGCGGGCCATAATTTTTCCTGGTCGGGCGTCAATTGCAAGGCCGCCTTGATTATGCCGACACGCATATCCGTCAAGCTTTTCATGTCGGTGGCGCTGAGTTGCCCTACTCCGCCGGTCGATGAAGTCTCTGCGGCGTAGGACAGAGACGAAGTTGTCATCAAAAGCGCAATTGCTGCGACGGCTGCTTTCTTTGTCACTGCAAACTCCTGAGGCTCGTATCGCATGCCCCCGAGCAGAACGACGGATGCGGTCAACGGCGGGTTGATCTAAGTCAAAGGGCGCCGACTGAGAAATAAGGACGTGCTTCTGACTGTTCTCAAAATCCTGGACTGTACCAAGGGACAATGTGGCGCGCCGAGCGCAGGGCAACGAAATTCGTCCGGTCGGTCGTTCCCCGGCTGCTCGGTTTCCGCGATGTGGACATATTGCCTTGTGAGATTACGAACAACGGACGCAATCTGAGGACGGACATGACGCTCACACGGCGCCATTTTCTGCCGCTCTTTGGCAGCGCCATGGTCTTTCCCCCGGCTTTGGCAGCGGAGCAGGGCAAGAGGTTGCCAGTCGTCGCAGCTTTGACAGGCAATGTAGCATCGGACACCGATGCGGAAAGGCGCATTGGCGCATTCCGGGAAGCTCTTTCTAGATTGGGATGGATTGAAAACCAGAATTACCGGCTGGAGGTGCGCTGGCCCGGTCCAGTGCTTGCAAACCAGGAAGCGTGCGCGCGCGAGCTCGTAGCACTAGAGCCTAAAGTTATCCTGGTTACGAATACGGCGGCTGCTCGAACGTTGCAGCGATTAACGCAGGTCATACCGATCGTTTTCGTCGGGCTGTCCGATCCGGTAGCTACCGGCCTTGTTTCGAGTGTGGCTCGGCCATCCAGTAACATCACCGGATTCGCTCTCTACGAACATTCGTTTAGCGGCAAATGGCTAAGTCTGCTGAAACGACTTGCCCCGCACCTCAAAGAGGTGAGCGTGTTGTTCAACCCTGAGACTTCGCCCTACGCTGCCTTCTATATTCAGGCCGCGCTCGAAATGGGAAGCAAGCTCTTCGTTTCGGTAAAAGCTGTTCCTGTGCGCGACCCTGATCAGATCGATCCCGCAATTTTGCGCACTGGTGCGAGCGGGAACGCAGGCCTCATCATTCTACCTGACGGGGGATTTGTCTCTTCAAACAGTGCAAAGATAATTAGTGCTGCCGCGAAACACGGGGTACCTGCCATATTCGCCGTCAAGAATTATGTGATGCGCGGTGGGCTCATGTCTTATGGACCAGACTTGACCGCACAGTTCCGGGATGGCGCGGGTTACGTGGATCGAATATTGCGAGGCACAATGCCAAGCGAGCTCCCGGTTCAATTTGCGACGAAGTTCAACCTCGCCATCAATGCGAAGGCGGCCGACGAGCTCGGATTGCCTGTTCCCGAGACGCTCTCACTGGACGCTGAGCTTATCGATGATTGACCCGGTTGGGGCTGCAATTTTCAGTTAATGCTGATGTCGCCTTCGAGTCACAAGCGGCCATCACGACCAAGCGCCACGGCGTACGCTGCAAGCTCCCAAGCTGACGAAAGCGAGCACCACCCCGCCTACGCCGTCCGCAGCACCGGCGCCGGCGGCTGCGACGGCCGGATCAGCGCGAACGCAACCTGGATGATGCCTCCGGCAAGACCGAGCGCCACGCCGATGCGCCAGGCCATGGTGTAGGAGCCGAGCGCGTCGTAGAGCACCCCTCCTCCGTAGGCGCCGAGGAAGCTGCCGATCTGGTGGCTCATGAAGGCGAGACCCTGGATCATCGCCTGCCAGCGCAGGCCGAACATCTCGGCGACGGCGCCGGCGACCAGCGGGCCGACGCCCATCCAGAGGAAGCCCATGATCGCGCCGAACAGCAGCGTCGAGAATGGCGTCGCCGGCAGCATGAAGTACCAGGCCAGCGCCAGCGAGCGCAGGATGTAGATCGCGCCCAGCAGCGCCAGCTTGTTCCAGCGCTGGCCCGCCCAGCCGAAGAACAATGAGCCCAGCACGTTGAAGCCGCCGATCATGCCGAGCGTCTGCGCACTCAGCATCGGATCGAGGCCGCAGATCGCCAGATAGGACGGCAGATGCGTGGTGAGAAACACGAGCTGCATGCCGCAGACGAGATAGGCGCAGGTCATCACCACGAAGGGGACATTGCCGAACGCCGCCTTCGCGACGGATGCGGCCGTGGCATCGCCGATATCATCGGCGGCCGGCTTCGGCAGCGGGACCTGGTCGACGCGTCCGGCATACCAGGCGGCGGGAATCATCAGCACCGACATGACGACGAAGCCGGCGAGCCCGACACGCCAGCCAAAACCCTCGTTGAGCATCTGCCCGATCGGCGCCGACAGCAGCGCGCCGAGCGACCCCGCGCCGGAGACGATGCCGAGCACGGTGGAGCGCACCGTTGCCGGCACCGCGCGCGCCGCCACCGACATCGCGATCGCCGCCGCAGTGCAGGCGAGCGAGGTGCCGATCAGCACGCCGGCACCGATCATGATGCTGACGAGCCCGTTCGCGGTCGCCATCAGGATCAGGCCCACGATATACATTAGCGAACCCACGATCATGATCGGGCGGAAGCCGTAGCGCACCGTCATTGCGCCGGCGAGCGGCTGGAGAAAGCCCCAGGCGAGGTTCTGCACGGCGAGCGCCAGCGTGAAGTCGGACACCGACAAATGGATGTCGTGCGTCAGCGGTTGCATGAAGATGCCGAGGCTCTGCCGCAGCCCCATGCTCAGCGTCAGCATGATCGAGGCGCCGATCAGGATGGGCAATGTCGGACGCAGGACCTGCAACAGGGGCATGTTTTTCTCCCTCGTCGGCGCGGCGCGCGCACCGGCGTCTGCAATTCTCGATGATTTTGGTTACACAGACCTGTGTACTTAGGCTATGAAAAGGTGCACGCTGTCAAGTCAACAGGACGCACGCTGCCGCATGGCTCCCCCGCCCAACTCACAGACGATGAAGGAGCGGATCCTCGAGACCGCCGACAAGCTGTTCTATCTGCAAGGCATTCGCGCCATCGGCGTCGACACCATCGCGGCCGAGGTCGGCATCTCCAAGCGCACGCTCTACAACCACTTCCCCTCCAAGGACGCGCTGATCGCGGCCTATCTGGAGCGCCGCTTCGTGCAGCCGCGTCCCTCCGACAAGCCGCCGGCCGAGCAGATTCTTGGCACCTTCGATTCGCTGGAGCGGCGCTTTGCGGCCAAGGATTTTCGCGGCTGCCCGTTCGTGAATGCGGTCGCCGAGCTGGGCCCTGCGGACCGCGCCGTGAAGAAGATCGCAATCGCCTTCAAGGAAAGCCGCCGCGTCTGGTTTCGCGAGCGGCTGACCGAGCTCGGCGTCGCCGATGCGGAGGCGCTGGCAACGCAGCTCGTGCTTTTGGTCGACGGCTCCATCGCGCAGGACCTCGTTCGCGACGACCCCGCGATGGCGCGCGCGGCGAAGGAAGCCGCGACAGTGCTGCTGCGGAATGCGGGGGTGGATGTGGGTGATGAGGCGAAGCCTGTGAAGGGGCACAAGCGCGCACCACAATAACGGCTGTCGCCGTATCGCACGGTGTCATCACCCGCGAAAGCGGGTGATCCAGTATTCCAGAGACGATTGTGATTGAACCGAGACGCTGCGGCGTACTGGATTCCCCGCTTGCCGCCTACGCTGAAGCTTCGGCGCCCCTAGACTGAAGCCCCGGCGAAGCCTTGGCGTAGCCGGGTCGCGGGGAATGACAGCGGAGTTTGGGGAGAGGACTTCGCGCAACAACCGCGCCCTGCCCGATCCTGCCAAAATGCTCCTGTTTTGCCCGACGTGTCAAATGCCGGTGCAACCGGCATCAACCGTCATGCCCCACACATAACCCATTGATCCGACTAACGTCGACTACTGTGCATGGGGTTGTTTTCGCATTTTTATGCGCAGGCAGCCTCACGCCGCCTGCGACACCACGCGATTGCGGCCGTCGTGCTTGGCGCGGTAGAGCGCGGTGTCGGCGCGCTTGAGCACGTCGGCGACCGACTCGCCCTTCTGCTCCAGCGTGGTGAGCCCAATCGAGATCGTGACCTCGATGCGCTTGGTGCCCTTGTGGACGGCAAAGGGCTCGCCCGCGATCGAGCGGCGCAGGCGCTCGGCCACCATGCCGGCAACGTGGAGATCGGTCTCCGGCATCACGATGACGAACTCCTCGCCGCCGTAGCGGCAGGCCAGATCGATGCCGCGGATCGACTTGCGCACGCGCACCGCGAATTCACGCAGCACGTCGTCGCCGGCGTCGTGGCCGTAATTGTCGTTGATCGACTTGAAGTAGTCGATGTCCAGAATCATCAGCGCCAAGGGCTTGCCGCGGGTCGAGGCCTGCTCGGCGAGCGTCGCCAGATGGCTCTCCATGTAGCGACGATTGTGCAGGCCGGTGAGCGCGTCGGTGATCGCCATCTCGATCGAGTTCTGCACGTTGTCACGCAGATGATCGGTGTAGCGGCGGCGACGGATCTGGGTGCGGGCGCGCGCCAGCAGCTCGGTCTTGTCGATGGGACGCAGCAGATAGTCGTTGACGCCGATCTCGAGGCCGCGGAGCAGCCGCGTCGAGTTCTCGGGGTCCGCGATCGCCAGGATCGGCACGTGACGCGTGCGCTCCAGCGAGCGCGCCTGGCTGCACAGCCTGAGACCGTCGAAATTGTTGAGGTCGAGCGAGACGATCAGCAGGTCGTAATTGCCCTCGGCCGCGTGGAACAGCGCCTCCGTCGGGTTCGGCTCGACGTCGATGGTGTGCTCCGCGGCGAGGATGGTCGCCAGCCGTTCATAGGAGGACTGACGGTCGTCGACCAGCAGAATGCGGCCGCCCCGGCCGGTGTCGGCCACGGCGCTGCGCTCGGGCGCCTGCATGCCGATTTCGAGCGAGGTGATGGCGCGCATGCGCAGCTCATCGGTCATCATCTTCAGCCGCGTCAGCGAGCGCACGCGCGCGATCAGCACGACGTCGGAGACAGGTTTTGTGAGGAAATCGTCGGCGCCGGCTTCCAGCCCGCGATTGCGGTCGGCGGGGCTGTCGAGCGCGGTGACCATCACGACGGGGATGTGGTGCGTCGCCGGATCGGTCTTGAGACGGCGGCAGACCTCGAAGCCGTCCATGTCGGGCATCATCACGTCGAGCAGGATGATGTCGCATTCGGCGCGGCTGGCCAGCGCCAGCGCTTCGGTGCCGTTCGAGGCGGTCATCACGTCGAAATATTCGGCGGACAGGCGGGCTTCGAGGAGTTTGACGTTGGCGGGAACGTCATCGACAACCAGGATACGCGCGGACACTTTGAACTCACTTCCTATCCGATAAAACGCCGGACCGTCTCAATGAATTTGCCGACCGAGATCGGCTTGGACAAATAGGCCTCGCAGCCGCCCTCGCGGATGCGCTCTTCGTCGCCCTTCATCGCGAATGCCGTGACCGCGACGACGGGAATGGCACGCAACTCCGGATCGTCCTTGATCCAGCGCGTCACCTCGAGCCCTGAGACCTGCGGCAATTGGATATCCATCAGCACGAGGTCGGGCCGCATCTTGCGAACGAGGTCGAGCGCCTCATATCCGTTGCTGGTGCCGGAGGTCTGATAGCCGTGCGCCTCCAACAGGTCGCGGAAGAGCTTCATGTTGAGCTCGTTGTCTTCCACGATCAGGACGGTCTTAGCCATCCCGCCCTCCTGTTTGGTCCGCAGACCGATACATGTGACGCCTCAGGCGCCGCTCGCCGGCGCTTCGAAAACTGGATTCAAACTAGCCTCAGATTCGCTCCAGTTTCGTTAAACCCGAGGGCCGACTTTCTGCGATGTGGTTTCCAGTTGCTTGTCGGCGGTCTTGAGACTCGGGCATGATGGTTTCAAAGTAGACACCGAAAGTTAACGGAAAGGCAAACCGGACCCTTGAAAAAGCCTGTTCACAACCCTCGCGAAGTCGCTGAAATCGTTGCGATTCAGGCGCTCTCTTTTGTGGCCGGCGATCCCGAGCGGCTGGGCCTGTTTCTGGCTGAGACAGGGGTCGGTCCGGAGACGCTCCGGAATGCCGCCTCGGATCCCAATTTCCTCCTCAGCGTGCTCGATTTCGTGATGCGCGATGATGCCACTGTGAAGGCCTTTGCCTCGACCGCCGAGCTGCATCCGACCAACGTTGCTGCGGCGCGGCAAATCCTCGGCGACGCGCTCGGCGATCCCAGTTGGGAGCGCGACGTGCCGTGACCGCGCCCGACCCGGCCGGGCCTCGCTGCTTCTGCCGGGATTGTTCGGCCGATCTGGATATGGGTGTGCGGCGGTGTTCCGCCTGCGGTTCCCCCCGCCTTGTCCGGCACCGGGCGCTCGCCTCGCTGACCATCGCCCATATCGACTGCGACGCCTTCTATGCGACGGTCGAGAAGCGCGACAACCCTGAGATCGCCGACAAGCCCGTCATCATTGGTGGCGGTAAGCGCGGCGTGGTGTCGGCCGCCTGCTACATCGCGCGCACCTATGGCGTGCGCTCGGCCATGCCGATGTTCAGGGCGCTCGAGGCCTGCCCGCACGCGACCGTGATCCCGCCGGACATGGCGAAATACGTCCGTGTCGGCCGCGAGGTGCGCCAGGCCATGCAGGCGCTGACGCCGCTGGTCGAACCGCTCTCGATTGACGAGGCCTTTCTCGATCTCTCGGGCACCGAGCGGGTGCACGGCATGGTTCCGGCCAAAGTACTCGCGCGGTTCGCGCGCAACATCGAGCGCGACATCGGCATCTCCGTCTCGGTCGGCCTGTCCTGCAACAAGTTTTTGGCCAAGATCGCCTCCGACCTCGACAAGCCGCGCGGCTTCGCCGCGCTCGATCAGGAGGAAGCCCGCGTGATGCTGGCGGAGAAGCCGGTCGGCTTCATTTTTGGCGTCGGGCCGGCCACCCAGGAGCGCCTCGTTCAGCGCGGCTTCCGCATCATCGCTGACCTGCAAAGGGCCGACGAGATCGAGCTCATGCGACAGTTTCCGAGCGACGGCCGCCGGCTGTGGCGGCTCGCCCGCGGCATCGACGACCGCCGCGTCGAGCCCGACCGCGGCGCCAAGACGATTTCGAGCGAGACCACGTTCGAGACCGACATCCGCGATTTCGCGACACTGGAGAAGATTTTGTGGCGGCTCTGCGAGAAGACGTCGTCGCGGCTCAAGAGCAGCGAGCTTGCCGGCTCGACCGTCACGCTGAAGCTGAAGACCGCCGATTTCCGCCAGCGCACCCGCTCGCAGTCGATCGCGGCCCCGACGCAGCTTGCCGCAAAGATCTTCTCGATCTGCCGCGAGATGCTGGCGAAGGAGATCGACGGCACCGCCTTCCGCCTGATGGGTGCCGGCGTCAGCGCGCTGCGCGATGGCTCGCCCGCCGACGACACCGACATGCTCGACCGCCGCGCCGCGCATGCTGAGCGCGCCATGGATAATTTGCGCAAGAAATTCGGCAGCGCCGCCGTGATCCGCGGCATCGCGTATGACGGGCCGGAGAAGGCGCAGGAGTGATTCCACCGGCTGAAATCAGTCGTGTTCGAAGATCCTGGCGCCCGGATAGATGCGTCGGGCGTACTGAACGACCAGCTGGCGGTCCTGGGTCTCCAGGAACGGAGTTCGGATCTGACAGGACCCGATGATGAGGTGCCACAAGCCGTTAAGCCTTCGAATGATGACGTTCATTGAGCCTCCTCGCAGTGACCCGAGTCGGCTCAAAGTGCAGGAATCCACCGCCCTCCCTCAATTGTACGAGCGTAAGAGCAGCGTATGAGAAGGATTGGAAGAGATATACAAAGGTATGTTGGCGAGGCCCTCTGTCAGGTCCTGTGCTGATGGGTTTCCATCCGAACGCGTTGAGAGGCTGACCATCGTGACAGGCGAACGCGACCTCAACGCGCTGCTGAGGAACATGAAGCCGGAGATCCTGGACGGTACCTTCGTGTTTTGCACGGTTCCAGCAAGCGAACCCATTTCCACAGCGCTCAATCCGCAGCTGACATTTCGCGAGCAGGAAGGAACGACGCTGGTGATCCTGCGCGAAGAAGCCGAGGCGTCCGGCTTACGCTACGCGTTCGCCTCGCGCCTGATCACGCTGACGATTCACTCCGCGCTCGATGCGGTGGGCTTTCTGGCGGCTATCACGGCGCGACTGGCCGAGGCCGACATCAGCGTGAATGCCGTTTCGGCCTTCCACCACGACCATCTTTTCGTGCCTGTTGAGCGTGCCGATGAGGCGATGACTGTTTTGCGAGCGATGTCCGCAGCAAAGTAGGATGGGTAGAGCGAAGCGAAACACATCGAGCTCTTCCCGCGCAACAAGGGTGATGGGTTTCGCTTCGCTCTACCCATCCTACGGTCGTTTCAATCCGCGACGGCCACCGCCTCGATCTCGATCAGCCATTCCGGCGCGGCGAGCGCGGAGACGCCGACGAGGGTGGAGGCCGGAGGCTCCATGCCTTCGAAGAAGGCCGAGCGGGCCTTGCCGATGATCGGGCGCAGCTCCGGCTTGTAGTTCACGACGAAGGTGGTGATCTTCACGATGTTGGCGTAGCTCGCGCCGGCCGCTTTCAGCGCGTGCCCGAGATTCTGCATCACCTGCGTCGTCTGCGCGGCGAGATCGCCCTCGCCGACGATCCGCCCCTCCTCGTCCACCGACACCTGGCCGGAGATGTAGATGGTGCGCGCACCGGAAGCGGTCACGACGTGGGAATAGGCGGGATTGTGATGCAGGCCGCTGGGGCGGAGATGGTCGAGCTTGGGCATGGTGCTTGCCTCCCGGAGGTTTGTGGTTGGGAAGGAGCGTAGCTGGGGATGATGACAAGGGCTAGATGCGACGAGCGCCGGACCGCAGGATGCCGTTCAATTACAGGGCTTGCTGTCCTTGACGTCGAACTTGCCCATCGCGCCGGAAATCACGAAATCGTTGTAATCGAGCACGAGCTGGCGCGAGACGCCGTTCTCGTAGAGCTCGAACGCCATCGCATAGACCGGCGTCTGCTCGCCTTCCTTCCGCTGGACGTCGCGGTCGAAATAGCTGACGGTGACCGGCCAGCGCTTGAGCGACTTCATGTGTTCGTCCGTGGTCGATGCATCGGGCGAAGCAGTGCGGTCGGCGGGGACCGGCTGGCCGATCACGGTCAGCGTGTTGTAGACCTTCTGGCCGTCGTCGGAGCCGTCATAGACGGACAGCTCGAGCAACGACTTGCCGTCCTTGGCGGCGGCAATGATGCGCTGGATCTGCTCGGTCGGGAACACGATCTTGCCGTCGAGGGTGAAGTTCTTCGGCGCCGGCAGCTTCAGCTTGACGTTGATGTGGTCGCCGTCGCGCTCCGCCGAACCATCGACCCGGCCGGCGTCCGCCTCGTTCATCCGCGTCTCGATCTTGAAGCGGTAGCTCTTGCCCGCAGCGTCCTCCCAGGAATTAGAGCGGAGGTCGCTCAGCGTGATCTTGCCCTCGCCGCTGTCGAGCTCGGAGACCTGGCGGAATTCGGAGGTGTAGCCCTCGCACGAGCTGCCGGTGAAGTTGTAGAGGATGCGGCCGCGCGCGCTGTTGACTGAGTTGGAGCGCGATTTGACGAGGCTCAAATCATAGAGCGCCTGATGCGCGAGGAACGGACCATTGGCGGCCTGCGCTCCACCGCTGGAGCCGAAAGCGGCCGCCGCGAGCGCCATCACACCGAGCGAAGTCCGGAAAAGGTGCACCATGTCTCATCCCTGGGAAGCGCAGATTCGACAGTTTAGTGACCGTTCCATTGCGTCGCAACTGAGGCCGTTTCACGTAAAGTTGCGGCCCCCGCGTTGAACCGCCTGCCCTGCCTCAACAAAATGCATCCCCTTCCGGTTGCTTGCATGTGGCGGCACGATGGGCGAAACAGGGCGCGCCCGGCCTCCAACGCCCGGGCGGATGATTTTAGGACAACGAGGTCGAACATGGCGGGCACGGTCGAGCAGAAACTGGCGGAACAGGGCATCAAGCTGCACGAGGCCCCCACCCCGGTAGCCAATTACGTGCCGTTCGTGCGCACCGGTAATTTGCTGTTCGTCTCCGGCCAGGTCTGCTTCGCACCGGACGGCAAGCTGATCGCCAAGGGCAAGCTGGGCGCCGGCGTTTCGATCGAAGACGGTGCCGCGGCGGCGCGCGGTTGCGCCGTCAACCTGCTGGCCCAGGTCAAGGCGGCACTCGGCGACCTCGACAAGGTCGTGCGCGTGGTGCGCCTCGGCGGCTTCATCAACTCGGCGCCGGACTTCCTGGACGGGCCGAAGGTCCTCAACGGCGCCTCCGACCTGATGGTTGCCGCCTTCGGCGACAAGGGCCGCCATGCCCGCACCACCGTCGGCGTGGCCTCGCTGCCCGCGGATGCGGCGGTCGAGGTCGAAGGCGTGTTCGAGGTCGCCTGACACGGAGCTGACGGCGTTGCGCGCTCCTGATTGGCTGACAGCCCGGCCGGTCGCTCATCGCGGCCTGCATGACATTTCCCGTGGCATCGTCGAGAACATGCCGGGCGCGGTGCAGGCTGCGATATCGGGCAATTTCTCGATCGAGGTCGACATCCAGCTCTCCGCCGACGGCGAGGCGATGATCCATCACGACCATGCGCTCGGCCGCTTGACCGAAGCCACCGGCGAAGTGGTCTCGAAGACCGCCGCGGAGCTGAAAGCGATCAAGTTCAAGGACACCGGCGAGCGCATGATGTCGCTGTCCGACCTCTGCGCTATGGTCGCCGGTCGCGTGCCGCTGGTGATCGAGGTGAAGAGCCATTTTGGCGGCGACCGCAAGCTGGTGAAGCGGATGGCCGAGGTGCTGGCGTCCTATCAGGGCCCGGCCGTCGGCATGTCCTTCGACCCCGACCAGGTGCTGGCGCTGCGCGAGCTGCTACCCTCCCGCCCGCGCGGCATCGTTGCGCAGCGAACCTATGAGGACGAGTACTGGGCAAAGCTGACGCAGGAGCAGCGCGACAGCATGCTGTACCTGCGCCACGGCTTTCAGACCCAGCCGCATTTCGTCGCCTTCAAGGTCGACCACCTGCCGGCGCCCGCCCCCTGGATCGCCCGCAATGTGTTCGGCTGTGCCCTGCTCGGTTGGACCGTCCGCACCCCGGAGCAACGGACCCGGGTCGGGCAATATGCCGACCAGATGATCTTTGAGGGATTCGTGCCGTAGGCATGATGTTCCTCACCCTTGAAGTCGCTGCTGCAATGCACGATCTTGGGCACGATGGCATCATCTGAAATCACGCTCGAGGCGGTACCGTCCATTGGCGAGGTATCTGCCGAGGATTGGGACGCCTGTGCCAATCCCGGTGGACGGTGCAATGGGGTTGGCAACGGAACCTCATCCGCCCATCCAGGCGATTCTCTCGGCCTCTTAAAGCCCACCTATAACCCCTTCGTCTCGCACGCGTTTTTATCCGCAATTGAGAAATCGGGTTCGGCCACGATCCGCACCGGCTGGGGGCCGCGGCATCTCGTGGCCAAGATCGATGGCCGCGTCGCCGGGGTCGTGCCCTGCTATCTGAAATCCCATTCTCAGGGCGAATACGTTTTCGACCGCGGCTGGGCGGACGCCTATGAGCGCGCCGGTGGACGCTACTATCCGAAACTCCAGGTCTCGGTTCCCTTCACCCCGGCAACCGGGCCGCGGCTGCTCGTCCGCGACGGCGTCGATCGCGAGCGCATCGCGGAGGCGCTGGCGAGCGGGCTGGTGGCCCTGTGCGGCGTCAGCAAGGCCTCCTCGGTGCACGTCACCTTCGCGCGTGAGGCGGAGTGGAAGCTGCTCGCCGGGCACGGCTTCCTCCAGCGCACCGATCAGCAGTTCCACTGGCATAACGAAGGATTTGCGACCTTCGATGATTTCCTCACCACGCTCAATTCGCGCCACCGCAAATCGATCAAGCGCGAGCGGCGCGACGCGTTGGCCGCCGGCATCACCATCCACTGGCTCGCCGGCAAGGACATCACCGAGGATGCCTGGGACGCCTTCTTCGAGTTCTACATGGAAACCGGCTCGCGCAAATGGGGCCGGCCCTATCTGACGCGGGAGTTCTTTTCGCTGATCGGCGAAACCATGAGCCAGGACGTGCTGCTGGTGATGGCCCGCCGCAACGGCCGCTGGATCGCCGGCGCGATCAACTTCATCGGCTCGGACACACTGTTCGGCCGCAACTGGGGCGCGGTCGAGCATCATCCGTTCCTGCATTTCGAAGTCTGCTACTATCAGGCCATCGATTTCGCGATCAAACACGGCCTCGACAATGTCGAGGCCGGCGCGCAGGGCGAGCACAAGCTCGCGCGCGGCTACCTGCCGCGCACCACCCATTCCGCCCACTTCATCGCCGATCCCGGCCTGCGCCGCGCCATCGACGATTACCTCAAGCGCGAGCGCGCCTATGTCGCCGAGGCCGGACGTGAGCTCGCCGAGCTCGGCCCGTTCCGGAAAGGCGCGGACGAGGCGCCTTGACGGGTCGCCATGGCTGGTGACAGTAAGCGCCAAATCCTAGGGAGCCGTCATGACCGCCTACGACACCAACAACATCTTCGCAAAGATCCTGCGCGGCGAATTTCCCTGCCACAAGGTCTATGAGGACGAGCATGTGCTAGCCTTCCTGGACATCATGCCGCGGGTTACAGGCCACACGCTGGTGATCCCGAAGGCCCCTGCCCGCAACATCCTCGACATCAAGCCTGATGACTACGCCCACGTCGCGCGCGGCGCGCACAAGATCGCGGCCGCTGCGATGAAAGCGTTCGAGGCCGACGGCATCACCGTGCAGCAGTTCAACGAGCCGGCCGGCGGCCAAGTGGTGTTTCATCTCCACATGCACGTCATGCCGCGCCACGACGGCGTGGCCATGCTGCCACCCGCCAGCCGCAAGGAAGACGTCAAGGTCCTGGAAGAGAACGCGGCGAAGCTGATCGCGGCGTTGAAGGCGGGATAGCTGCCTCCACATCGTCATTGCGAGCACAGCGAAGCAATCCAGACTCTTTCCGCGGAGACAGTCTGGATTGCTTCGTCGCTTCGCTCCTCGCAATGACGGCGTGGAGCGACCTCACTCCGTCTGAAAATCCCCCGCCTGCGGCGCGGCCAGCGGCGTGAATTCGCAACGATCTGGCTTGATGTCGATCAGCGGCGTGTTGTCGATGCAGTCGAGCCCGCGCACGAGAATGGCGTTTCCCTCGATGCCGACCAGCTTCACGATCGAGGTGCCGATCGGATTTGGCCTGACCGGTGAGCGCAGCGAAAACGTGCCGCGGGTCTTCTCGTTGTTTTTCGGGCTTTGCAGGACGATGTCGCGGCGCGACTTGTCGAGCCAGTAGAGCACTTCGAGATTGCTGTAGAAATCGACGCCCTTGATGGCCGGCACGAACGGCTCGAAGATCTCGAGCCGGCACACCGGGCCGTCGTGACGCCCCTGTCGCGGCGTCTCCATCCGCGAGGTCCAGGGCGTGCGGATGCGGCCGATGAAGACGAGGCCGGCATCCTCCGTCGACGGCAGCTCGATGGCGACCTCGCCCTCGCGGAGCTCGTTTTCGCGAACCATATTTCCAGTTCCTTAGCTGTTCGCCGGCGGTTTTAGCCCAACCACCACTTCCCGGCCAGCATGAAGACTTCGCCTGTTACCACGCCCGCGAAGATCGAACGGCGGGTCAGCAGGAAGACGACGAGGCCGGCGGCGACCGCACCGTAGCGCAGGAGGTCAGGCACGCTTGCCAACGCCCCCGGCGGCTCGACCACGATCTGGGCGATGACGCCGGCCAGGATCGCGGTGGCGACCGCCCTCACCCAGACCAGGAGCTCTGAGCCCTCGTCGATGCCGCCGCCGAACCACAGGCCCAGCATGCGCCATATCTGATTGGGAACAACGCCGGCGACGAACAGCACGACAAGCGCGTGCCAGTCGCCGATGAGCTGCGCAGCGCTCATGCGCGCACCTCCCGCCACCAATGCACGCCATAGGCGATCGTCCCGGCCACGAGGCCACTGACGAGGATGTCGAGGCCGGAGTTCATCTTCGCGGCCAGCGGATAGAGCAGAACCCCGAGCGTCAGCGCGACGACGTCGGCGACCTCGCGGCTGTTGCGCGCGGTCGAGAACAGGAACGACAACGGCGTCAGCAGCAGGATCGCGGCACCCAGCGTCTGCGTGAGATTGGCGGCGAGGAAATAGCCGACAGTGTTGGCGGTGAGGCACACCGAGACCAGACCGAAACCAAGTCCGTTGACGAAGGCGATCCGCCGCTCGCGCGGCACTTGCGGCAAAAAGCGATGACATTCGACCCACAGCGTCACCGCCGTGAGATGCGCGGCGAAGAACAGCTCACGCCGCTTGGTCGTCGGCGTGCGCATCAGCGGCAGCACGGAAACGACCATCGGGAACAGGCGGATGGCGCTGACGGTCACGGCAATCGCCGACTGGATGACAGTGGCTCCCGAGCCGAGCGTCGTGATCAGGATGATCTGCGCCGGACCTGCCCAGACGAACAGCGTCGAGCAGAGCGCCCAGAGCAGGCTGAAATGAGTGTCGTGGGCGAGCGCACCGATACCGAGATAGGTCGCGAACAGGACGAGAGTGAGGATCGTCTGAGTGATCGAGCGCAGGCCCCACGCAAAGGCGCGCCAGGGACTTTGCCATTGAGGTGAATCGAGCGGAGGAAGCGCCACGGGAGATTTGGTCGGGGTTGCGGAATCGTGCCCGCATAACGGGCAATGCTGTGGCCGGCGTCAAGGAAGCGCGCGGCGGGGCTGGCATGCGTGGGGTCGACACCCAGAGCCGTCATTCCGGGGGCGCAACGAAGTCGCGAGCCTGGAATCCATCGGGCCACAGAGACTGCGGAGAAATGGATTCCGGGCTCGCGCCCAGGTGGGCGCGCCCCGGAATGACAGGAGCGCCCTACCCGCTTACGCCGCGGTTCTTCAGCACAAAGCAGGCGCCGCCCGCCTTGCGGATGCGATTGCAGAGATCATCTGCCTCGCTGCGCGTATCGGCGCCGATGCGCACCTGGTAGAAGGCACGCGTACCGCGGCTGCGCATCACCGAGCTTAGCAGGCTCGGATCGCGGTCGCCGATCACGGTATTCAGCCGCGTGACCGCGCGGGAATACATCGCCAGCGCCCTGTTGCGGTCGAAGCCGGCAGCAAGCTGTACGCCCCAGACCTTTGCGGCGGCGAGCTCCACATGCTGTTCGAGCTCGGCGACAAAGGCATTCGGCGCGCGCTTCAGAAGCGCCATGAGATCGCGGCAGCTCGTCGGCGGCGAACTCGGCGGCCCCTTGCCCGTGCTGCCTGCCTTGGCCCACGCATCGACGCTCGTGCCGGTGATGGCGAAAACGTAGTTGCGCGTCTGCTGCGGCATCGGACCGGTACCGGCGAGCCATTCCTGCACCCGGCGCGGGCCGGCGTTGTAGGCAGCAGCCGCAAGACCGAGATTGCCGAACTGGTTGCGCAGCTCGTTCAAGAACTCCGCCGACTTCGGCAGCGCCTGCACCGGATTGAAGGGATTGAGCAGCCCGCGCTCGCTCGCAGTGCCCGGCATGAACTGCGCGATTCCCTGCGCATGCTCGCCGCTGCGCGTCATGGGCCCCACAGCATCGGCCTGGAAGCGGCTCTCCTGCCAGATCACGCGGGCGAAGAATTCCAGCGGCAGATTGGCATCCCGTGCGGCGGCCTCGATGATCAGGCAGATCGACTCCCGCGTATCGCTCTCGCGCACGGCCGGCTTTTCCGGCGGCGTCGCGAGCTCCTCGACGCTCGGATGCACGAACCGGCTCGGCGCCTCCTGGCCAAGCGCCGGCCACGCCGCGACGGCCTGGCATAACACAGCGAGAACCCGGGCTAAGCGCATGGCCTCCACAATACCGGACAAATCGGACCTTGACTTGGGGGCCCAGCCAACTAGCAACGGGCGACGATATCAACACCGGGCCCGCCCTGATGGTTACAATCTATTTTGATCTCGACGGCACGCTGACCAACCCAAAACCCGGGATCACCCGCTCGATCCAGTACGCGCTGGAGCGACTGAACGTCGCGGTGCCGAGCGAGGATGAGCTGGTCTGGTGCATCGGCCCGCCCCTGCATGCGAGCCTGGAAAAGCTCACCGGCAGCTCGGAACTCGCCGACCGCGCGCTATTGCTCTATCGCGAGCGTTTCAGTGACGTGGGCCTGTTCGAGAACGAAGCCTATGCCGGCATCGTCGACACCCTGACGACGCTTGCCGCGACAACACCGCGCATGTTCGTGGCGACCAGCAAGCCCGCGGTCTATGCCAACCGCATCGTCGATCATTTCGGCTTACGGCCGTATTTCGAGCGCGTATTCGGCTCCGAGCTCGACGGCACGCGTGTCGACAAGCGCGACCTGTTGCGCTACGCGCTCGACGAAGCCAAGGTCGATCCTGCAAATGCCATCATGATCGGCGACCGCAGCCATGACGTCGTCGGCGCGCGCACCAACGGCATGACCGCGATCGGCGTGCTCTATGGCTATGGCAGCGAGGCCGAGCTGCGGGACGCGGGCGCGCATCACATCTGCGCCGCGCATCCCGAACTGCTCGGCCACTGCGTGGCGTAGAGCATGATCCGGAAAAGTGCGCAGCGGTTTTCCGATAAGATCATGCTCAGGACAACAAGCGTCAGCCGCTGACGGTCCCAACGGCCGCGAGCATGCCGGTCTTCGCGTGACAGTTCAGATACTCGAAGAACTGCTCGTCGGCAGCCGCCACCGTGACCTCGTGATAGAGCCGCAGCTTGGCTGACGGACCGAGCGTCGACAGATACTTCATCGCCGCACCGAATATCTTGACATGGGTCGGATGCGACTCCGCCCAACGCTCCAGCGCGGCGAGGCTCTTCCACCAGCTCTGGCCGTAGGACTTTTCGCTGACACCCCCATCAGGCGAAAGCACCTGCATGTAGCGGTTGGCATAGCAGCCGATCGCAACGCCATCGTCGCGCAGAAAATCCATGCCCTCGCGCAGCACCGGTTCGACATCGTCAAGGTAGAGCTTTCGCTCGGATGCCTCGGTATCGCTCCAGTCCTGCCCGGAGCGGATCAGGCAGAGATTGTCGTGCGCCTTCACCCGCAGGCGCGCGCCGTCGCGGATCAATTCCGGCGCACCGCCCGGCGTCATCGGATCGGTCTGCGACAGCGGAATGCGATCGCGCATGCCGCCCCAATAGGCGTGCTCCTGCACCTCGCCGCTCATCCCATCGGCGATTGCGGCGACGCCCTCCGGCCGGTCAAGCGAGGAAAACAGCGTCTCGTGCCGCGCGACCGTGGGACGGAGCGCCTCGATGAAAGTGCCGATGCCCTCGCGATGCTTTTCCGTCCATGCCGCGCGCGCCGGTGCAAACCAGGTGTCGAAGCGCGCGACGTCGTCCCAATAGGCAACCGACACGACGTTCTCGTAGCCGGCCTGGTCGACATAGCGGGCGCGGTCCCAATGCGAAGGGCCGCCCTCGGCAGCAAATCGCCCTGCGATTTCAGCGAGTGCCGCAGCCTCCGGCGCCGCTCCGCGATATTGGACGCCGAAATAGGCCATCACGACGCGGCTCACCGCTGGCTTGTAGCGCGCCACGAACGACGGGTATGGCGGTTGGTAATCATCAGGCACGCGCTTGTGGCGCGTGCGATGGGTTTCGAGATGCAGAGGAATTGCGGATTCCATGATCGTGCCCTCCTCTCGATGTCAGCGATCAACTCGCCGCCGCGTTGATGTCCGCTGGCTCGACGGTATCGACCGGCAGGGCGAACTGCTCGACGCGCTTGTACGGCTTCTTGTTGAGCAGCAGCCGCGTCACATCGGGACGCGAATAATGCCCGGCGGGATCGGCAGCGTTCTTGGCAACACCGATGGCGCCGAGATCGATCTCGGCAATCAGCAGCCCCTCCTGGTCCGGAGGCAGCTTGTCGCCGATCTGGCTGCCGTCGGGGCCGTAGATGGCAGCAAAACCGCCGCCGGCGTGCAGCAGCGCGTGCTTGTCCGGCCGGTCGCAGAGCTCGTCGATCATCGCCTGCGAGACCGTCGCGCAAGGCGCGAGCACGAAGCAGGAGCCTTCGACCGCGTAGACGCGCGAGGCGGCATTGTTGACCTCGGCGCCGAGCGCCGGCGCGAAGGGATCGTAGAGCGAGAAGCTCGGCCACGCCGCGACATGCACCTGCTCGTTCTGGGCGTACATCGCATATTTCGACAATGGCTGGAGATGCTCCCAGCAGCACAGCGCGCCGATACGGCCGATGTCGGCCCTTGCATGCACCGCGAGATCGCTGCCGTCGCCCTCGCCGTAGACAGTGCGCTCCGCATGGGTCGGCCGCAGCTTGCGGCGCTTTGCGATGGTCTCGCCGTCAGGCCCGATCAGCCATTGCGCCAGATAAAGACTGCCGCCGTCGCGCTCGGACAGGCCGAGCACGGCGGTGAGCTTTGCCTTGCGTACGGCGTCGCGCAGGCGCTCGGCCTGCGGACTGTCATAGGACAGCGAATTGTCGAAATAGCGCTGCACAAAACCGCGACCGATCGCCCAGGCCGGCGAGTCCATCCAGATGTGCCAGGGGTAACCGGGGATGAAGGCTTCCGGAAAGGCGATCAGCTTGGCGCCTTTCTCGGCGGCCTCCCTGATCAGCGCGACCGACTTGTCGATCGAAGCGTCGAGGTCGAGCCACGCGGGCGCTGCCTGCACCACCGCTACCTTGTATTTCGGATGTTCGATGCCCATTCCCGCCTCCATTGCCGGTTGATCGGAAGCCATCTCCGATGCAGTCTATTTGGCCAAGCCGGGCGGCCAGGCGCTCGACCGCGGCGGAACAAAAACTCGACTGGAAGGGATCGCCGCCCCGGTACGGAATTTGCCTCCGGACAGGCTCGATCTGCGCCAACATGCGGTTTTGCAGGATGTGAAAGGGAGGCTGTCCTGATGCCAATCCAGTTCACGACAGACGGCAGCCCCGGCTACCGGCGGCTGGCGCTGTGGCAGGACATCGTCTGCGACGTCTTTGTCGGGCTCGACTGCAAGTCCGACCTGGGCAGCGCCTTTCGCGGCTCGGTCACGCAGGCCCCGCTCGGCAAGGCCGTGTGCTCAGAGGTCTGCTCCGACCGCCAGCACGTGTTCCGGACGCCGTCCCGCATCGCGCGTTCGGATCAGGACTTTGTCCTGGTCGCGCTCGGCAATCGCGGCGACGGAGGCGTGGTGCAGGACGGTCGCGAAACCGTGGTCCATCCCGGCGAGTTCGCACTCTACGACACGACGCGCCCCTATGAGCTCAAGTTCAACGACGCCTTCACGCAGACCATCTTCAAGGTGCCGCGGGAGATGTTGCAGCGCCGGCTCGGCGCCACCGAGACGCTCACCGCGATGTCGTTCGGCGCCGATGTGCCGCTCGAACGGCTCGCCTATGATTTCATCTTCAGGCTTTGCCAGAGCGCGGACCGGCTTGCCCCGGACAATGCTGCGGCATTGTCAGAGCAGGCCGTCGATCTGCTCGCGATGGCGCTGAGCGAACGGCTCGGCAAGACGTCGTTGCCGTCCTCCACCCATCGCTCCGCGCTGCTCTACCGCTTGAAGGCGCACATCCGCGCTCACCTTGCCGATCCCGAGCTCTCGCTGTCGGAGGCCGCCGCTGCACTTGGCATCTCGCCGCGCTATGTGAACGATCTCCTCGCCGACGAGGATACTTCGTTCCAGCGCCATGTGCTTGCCGAGCGTCTCGCCCAGTGCCGGCGTGACCTCGCCTCGCCCTTGCTGGCCCATCGCCACGTCAGCGAGATCGCCTTCGCCTGGGGTTTCAACGATCTCTCGCATTTCGGCCGCGTCTTTCGCGAGCATTTCGGCATGTCGCCACGCGACTTCCGGCAAAGCCAGTTGCGGCACTGAACATCCATTCTGGTCAGCTATCACCTTGAGCCTTCGCCTCCGGCGAAGGCACTGCTCGCCAATTCCAGATTGTCTTGCCCCTCGGCCTGGATCAGGCTGTGCGCATGAGGACTCACGCCACCATAAGCGGATCGGAGCTGCTGCTGGGTGTGATCGCGATCAGGCTCGCGGTGCTAGTGCTGGTGGGTTGGGGCCTGACGCTCGTGCCGCGGCAAGCGCGTGATAGCGCATCAATCTGCTCTCCCTCTCCCGTCACGAGGAGCGAGGCTCAGCTTCCAACAAAATCGGCCGGCCCGCGCATCGCCGATGCAGCATTCGATGACATGCGCCTGCACGACTAGGCCACTCCCAAGCAAGGCGGGTATGTGAGCGCGGAGTAGGACGCCTCGCCGGCTTGCATTACCATCGCCATCCAAGGTCGCACCGATCAACCAGCGGCCAGCCGAGGAGCATATCGATGGAATACCGACGCTTGGGCCGATCAGGCCTGATGGTGCCCGCTTTGAGCCTTGGGACCGGCACCTTCGGCGGCGTCGGCCGCCTTGCTGCATGGGGTACGACGGACGCGACCGAGGCGCGGCGCCTTCTGGATATCTGCCTCGATGCAGGGGTGTCGATGTTCGACACAGCCAACGTGTATTCGCTCGGCGAATCCGAGCGCGTGCTCGGTGAAGCCATCAAGGGCCGCCGCGACAAGGTTTTGATCTCGACCAAGGCCACCTTCCGCTTCGGCGACGGGCCCAACGACATCGGCTCGTCACGGCAACATCTGCTCGCAGCCATCGATGGCTCGCTGAGCCGGCTCGGCACCGATTACATCGATCTGTTCCAGCTTCACGGCTTCGACGCCCTCACCCCGCCTGAAGAGGTGCTTGGCACCCTCGACGTGCTCGTGCGCGCCGGCAAGATCCGCTACGTCGGCGTCTCGAACTTTTCGGGCTGGCACCTGATGAAGTCGCTCTCGGTTGCCGACAAGCACGGCTTCCCGCGCTACGTCGCCAACCAGACCTACTATTCATTGATCGGGCGCGACTACGAATGGGAGCTGATGCCGCTCGGCGTCGACCAGGGACTCGGCGCCGTGGTCTGGTCGCCGCTCGGCTGGGGACGCCTCACCGGCAAGATCCGCCGCGGCCAGCCGAAGCCTGACGTGAGCCGCCTGCCCAAGACCGCCGAATTCGGCCCGCCCGTGCCGGACGAGCACGTCTATCGTGTCGTCGACGCGATCGACGAGGTCGCCAGGGAAACCGGCAAGAGCGTCTCGCAGATTGCGCTGAACTGGCTGCTGCAGCGTCCGACGGTCTCGACGCTGATCATCGGCGCGCGCAACGAGACGCAGCTGCGCGAAAATCTCGGCGCGGCCGGCTGGACATTGACCAAGGACCAGATCGCAAAGCTCGATGCCGCGAGCAAGGTGACGCTGCCTTACCCCTACTGGCACCAGCGGGGAACCTTCTCCGATCGCAATCCGCCGGCGGTGTAGAAAGCGAACGCTGAGCGCGCCCCGGCTTGAGCTGCATCAAGCCGGGCCACGCGACCCCTGCCGCGGCGTCGGGGGCGAGCTTGCCGCACGGGAACTGTCCGTGTCCTGCCGGGTTGCGATCCATTCTGCAATTTCCTAATCCGGAGATGAACACGGCTCGAATCAAGCTCGCCTCCATCATGTCGTCTGCCCCGATCGAGCATGCCGACGGCCTGCCGCAGCCGCAGCGCAACCAGGCGGTGCTGACGATTGCGCTCGGCATCATCATGGCTGTCGTCGACAGCGCTATCGCCAACGTGGCGCTGCCGACGATCGCGGCCGACCTCGATGCGAGCCCGGCCTTCTCGATCTGGATCGTCAATGGCTACCAGCTCGCGATCACGATCTCACTGTTGCCGCTCGCTTCTCTTGGCGAGATCGTCGGTTATCGCCGCGTCTATCTGGCCGGGCTCGTACTGTTCACGCTTGCATCCGCATTCTGCGCGCTGGCCCATACGCTGCCGCTGCTGACGATCGCGCGCATCATCCAGGGGTTCGGCGCGGCGGGCATCATGAGCGTCAACGCGGCGCTGGTGCGCTTCACCTATCCGCGCAGCCAACTCGGCCGCGGCATCGGGATCAACGCGCTCGTGGTCGCCTTCTCGGCCGCGGTCGGCCCGACGCTCGCCGCGGGCATCCTGGCGGTCGGAACCTGGCCCTGGCTGTTCGCCATCAACGTCCCGCTCGGTGCGGTGACACTGGTGCTCGGCCTGCGCAGCCTGCCGCACACAAAACCCGCCAGCCATTCCTTCGACTGGCAGAGCGCGGGGCTGTCCGCAATCACCTTCGGCGTCGGCATCGCGGCCATCGATAGCGTCGGCCATGGCGAGTCCGCCGTCACCTGTCTCGTTCAATTCGCGATCGCCATCGTCGCAGGCGCGCTGCTGATCTATCGCGAAACGCACATGACCTCGCCGCTCCTGCCGGTCGACCTGTTGCGCATCCCGGTGTTCGCGCTGTCGATTGCGACCTCGATCGCCTCGTTCTGCGGGCAGATGCTGGCCTTCGTCGCGATCCCCTTCTACCTCCAGAGCCGCTTCGGGTATTCAGCCGTGCACATGGGCCTACTGATAACGCCGTGGCCGATCGCGGTGGCGTTCGCGGCCCCGCTCGCCGGCCGCCTGGTCGAGCGCTATCCGGCCGGCCTGCTCGGCGGCGTCGGGCTCACGCTGTTCGCCTGCGGCCTCGGCGCGCTCGCCTTCCTGCCCGCGGCCCCGACGCCCTTCGACGTGATCTGGCGCATGGCGCTAGCCGGCGCCGGCTTCGGCCTGTTCCAGACGCCCAACAACCGCACCATGATCGCAGCCGCCCCGCGCGAGCGTGCCGGCGGCGCCAGTGGCATGCTGGGCACGGCCCGCCTGCTCGGCCAGACCACCGGCGCGGCGCTGGTGGCGCTGCTGCTCGGCCGCTATCCGACCGAGGGAACCAGGATCGCGCTCCTTGTCGGCGTCGGATTTGCGCTGTGCGGTGCAGTGCTGAGCATGCTGCGCCTGTCCCCCGCGGGCGCGCGCGGCGCCGAGCACGTCCGGGTGCAGGACGACCAGCGCCTGCGCGGCGAATAGCTCACGCCCAGGTTCTTCTGCCCTCGCGCGCAACTTGTGCGTGGCTTAACTATCTGGACCAATGACGTATTGCCCTCCCGCTCCGGTTGCGCTTCATTGACGCGGGGAATAAGGGGCATTTCATGCGTTTATTTGGAATTGCGGCGCTCAGCGTCATGCTGGGCGGCT
Source organism: Bradyrhizobium liaoningense (assembly GCF_018130785.1). Taxonomy (GTDB): domain Bacteria; phylum Pseudomonadota; class Alphaproteobacteria; order Rhizobiales; family Xanthobacteraceae; genus Bradyrhizobium; species Bradyrhizobium liaoningense_A. Next base: position 18,267 of record NZ_JAFCJT010000002.1, on the reverse strand, counting down.
GCGCGTCTGTCACGCGTGGCACGACCGAAAACATCAGCATCTCATCGACACCGTCGGGCGTGGAAGCCGTCGTCAGCGGAATGGAAGTTCCGACCACCTGCACGACGCCCTGCTCCGTGGTCGTCAAGCGGAACGCCGACATCTCGATCACCTTCCAGAAGGAAGGCTATGAACCGCAGATCGTGCCGCTCAGCCGGGACATACCGACCTCCGGCGCCGCCGGCTTCGCGGGAAATCTTTTGCTCGGCGGTGTCGTCGGCATGGGCGTCGATGCTGCCACCGGCGCGGCAACCGATCACAAGCCGAATCCTGTCATCGTGACCATGCAGCCGTCAGCTCCTGCCCACGCACGGCCACCCGCGCCGAAGAAACCTCGGCCGCCGGCGGCGCCTGCGCCCGACACCGGCACCTAGCGCCTCGCAACTGCCACGCAAACAAAAAAGCCGGCTTTTCAGCCGGCCTTTTCAATTCATCACACGTAGATCAAGCCTTGACCAGCGGGCCCTTCGAGGTCGGCCCCTTCGAGCCGCCGGAGCCACCACCGCCCGGCTTGGACTTGCCCGGCGGACGCTTGCGGGTACCGGGCAGCTTCTCCTGCTTCGGCGTGACCGGGCCGTCGAGAAACTCGAAGCCGATCTTGTCCTTGGTCTCGTCGGCCTCGTCCTTGACCAGAACGACGCGGACGTGGCCGCCGCCCTTGAGCTTGCCGAACAGCACCTCGTCGGCCAGCGGCTTCTTGATGTGCTCCTGGATTACGCGGGCCATGGGACGTGCGCCCATCTGCTCGTCGTAACCATGCTGGACCAGCCAGGCCTTGGCGGGCTCGGACAGTTCGATGGTGACGTCGCGATCGCCGAGCTGCGCCTCGAGCTGAAGCACGAACTTCTCGACCACCGTGCCGATCACCTCGACGCTGAGATGGCCGAACGAGACGATGGCATCGAGACGGTTGCGGAATTCCGGCGCGAACTGCCGGTTGATCGCCTCGTGATCGTCGCCTTCCCGCTTCGAGCGCGTGAAGCCGAACGCCTGCTTGGCGAGATCCGAAGCACCGGCGTTCGTTGTCATGATCAGGATCACGTTGCGGAAATTGACCTGCTTGCCGTTGTGGTCGGTGAGCCGGCCGTGATCCATGATCTGGAGCAGCACGTTGTAGAGGTCGGGATGCGCCTTCTCGATTTCGTCGAGCAGCACCACGCAATGCGGATGCTGGTCGACGCCGTCGGTGAGCAGGCCGCCCTGGTCGAAGCCGACATAGCCGGGAGGCGCGCCGATCAGGCGCGACACAGTGTGCCGCTCCATGTATTCGGACATGTCGAAGCGCAACAGCTCGACGCCGAGCGACGCCGCGAGCTGCTTTGCGACCTCGGTCTTGCCGACGCCGGTCGGACCGGAGAACAAATAGCAGCCGATCGGCTTCTCCGGCTCGCGCAAGCCGGCACGCGCCAGCTTGATCGAAGCGGCGAGCGACTCGATCGCCTTGTCCTGGCCAAACACCGTGCGCTTCAGGGTCTGCTCGAGATGCTTGAGCACCTCGGCATCGTCCTTCGACACGCTCTTCGGCGGGATCCGCGCCATCGAGGCGATCGTGGTCTCGATCTCCTTGATGCCGATGGTCTTCTTGCGCTTGTTTTCGGCGACCAGCATCTGCGCCGCGCCGGACTCGTCGATCACGTCGATCGCCTTGTCGGGCAGCTTGCGGTCGTGGATGTAGCGCGAGGAGAGCTGCACCGCGGCCTCGATCGCCTCATTGGTGTACTTCAGCCGATGGTAGTCCTCGAAGTAAGGCTTGAGGCCCTTGAGGATCGCGATCGCGTCCTCGACCGTCGGCTCGTTGATGTCGATCTTCTGGAAACGCCGCACCAGCGCGCGGTCCTTCTCGAAGTGCTGGCGGTATTCCTTGTAGGTGGTCGAGCCCATGCAGCGGATCGTGCCCGAGGCAAGCGCCGGCTTGAGCAGGTTCGACGCATCCATCGCCCCGCCCGACGTCGCGCCCGCACCGATCACGGTGTGGATCTCGTCGATGAACAGGATGGCGTTGGGGTGCGCCTCGAGCTCCTTCAGCACCTGCTTCAGGCGCTCCTCGAAATCGCCGCGATAGCGCGTGCCGGCGAGCAGCGTGCCCATGTCCAGCGAGAACACGGTCGCGGCCGCCAGAACCTCCGGCACCTCGCTGTCGACGATGCGCTTGGCGAGGCCCTCCGCGATCGCGGTCTTGCCGACGCCGGCCTCGCCCACGAACAGCGGATTGTTCTTCTGCCGGCGGCACAGCACCTGGATCGCACGGTTGATCTCGGAATTGCGTCCGATCACCGGATCGATCTTGCCGTCGCGCGCCTTCTTGTTGAGGTTGACGCAATAAGTCTCGAGCGCTTCGCCTTTCTTCTTGGAGTCCTCGGTACCCTTGGCCTCGGTCTCCTCGTCGACGCCGCGCACCGGCCGTGCCTCGGAGACGCCCGGCCGCTTGGCGATACCATGGCTGATGTAGTTGACGGCGTCATAGCGCGTCATGTCCTGCTCTTGCAGGAAATACGCGGCATGGCTCTCGCGTTCGGCGAAGATCGCGATCAGCACGTTGGCGCCGGTCACCTCTTCGCGCCCGGACGACTGCACGTGGATCACAGCGCGCTGGATCACGCGTTGGAAACCGGCGGTCGGCTTGGCATCGTCGGCGCCATCCGTCACCAGATTTTCGAATTCGGTTTCGAGATAATTGACGAGGCTCGTGCGGAGCTTGTCGAGATCGACGCTACAGGCGCGCATGACGGCGGCTGCATCGGAGTCGTCGATCAGGGAGAGCAAGAGATGCTCGAGCGTCGCGTATTGGTGATGACGCTCGTTTGCGATCGCCAGTGCACGATGCAGGGATTGTTCAAGGCTTTGGGAAAAAGTCGGCATTCGCGTCCTCTATGGCCCCCACCATCATGATCGCCATCGCCCGGTCAGGCAACAACAACCTTTGTCACATATAGTTATACAAGATCGCGGCGAAAGACCGGTTCCGCGACTCGTCGGCTACATGCCTGCCGCAATTTCGATGCAAAACCCGTTCCGACTTGGGCGGGATCGGCGCGGAGACAGATTTTCGCACGCCGGTCGGCCGAAACGGACATCGCGCAGACATCACGCGACGATCACACTGCGGCATGCGCAAAGACCGTCTGCGAAACGCGCCGCGGGATGTATTATTTCTTCTCCATCACGCATTGCAGCGGATGCTGGTGCTTGCGGGCGAAATCCATCACCTGCGTCACCTTGGTCTCGGCGATCTCGTAGGTGAACACGCCGCACTCGCCGATGCCGTGATGATGGACGTGCAGCATGATCTTGGTCGCGGCCTCGACGTCCTTCTGGAAGAACTTCTCCAGCACATGGACAACGAATTCCATCGGCGTGTAGTCGTCGTTCAGGATCAGCACGCGATACAGGTTCGGCCGCTTGGTCTTCGGTTTGACCTTGGTGATGACAGACGTATTCGGCCCCGTCGGTCCGCCCGAACGGTTCTCGTCATTGCTCATGCGAGGAGCGTGGGCAGCGGCTGGCGCGGACAGGTCTAGTCTGGAAGTCAGGTGCGGCATGGCTCAGGCGTTCAAATTCCCCACGGAAGCGAGTGACGGTCAGCCGCGCGGCCCCGCCCTTGGGAGCTTCGCACGGGCAGGCCGCCTTGTTGGATCGCCGCTTCCAACCGGTCCAGTCAAGCCCGGATCGATTGTAGGGAATATGGGCCCGCCCCCGGCTCGCCGCAAGCGTGCAACGGTCTGGCCGATATGGCCGAGGCAGTCCCGATTCCCGGTCCGGGCGATCCCGACCGAGGTTAATCAATCCAGACCGATTTGACAAAAATTTCCGCTTCCACCGTTTAGAACATCTTGACCAGGAACCCGGCCGTTAGGGCAACAGCGGCGGTTTCGCGCGGGTTACCTCCGGTTTTCTACGGTCCAATTTACCTGCCGTTCAATCGGCTGGGGTCAAATCGGGCAAAATCACAGATCTCGGGGATCGCCATGTTTCGCCTGCCCGTTGTCAGCCGGATCGGTCGACAGCTCGCCCGCTTTGCCGGTGCCGAGCAAGGCAATATCGCCGTAATCTTCGCCATCGCACTGGTCCCGGTGCTGGGCTTCGTCGGCGCTGCGATCGATTATAGCCGCGCCGCCCAGGCGCGCACCTCGCTACAGGTCGCGCTGGATTCGGCGGCCCTGATGGTCTCCAAAGACCTGACCAGCGGCACGATCACGGAATCCGACATCGACACCAAGACAAAATCATACTTCAACGGCCTCTACACCGGCCGCGCCGGCTCGGTGGACACAGCCAACATCCACGCCAGCTACACGCCCAAGGACTCCAACGGGATCTCGAACATTCTCGTCACCGGGTCTGGCAGCTTGCCGACCGACTTCATGAGGATTGCCGGCTATCCGACGCTTGGGTTCAGCGCGAGCTCGACCTCGGCATGGGGAAACACCCGCATGCGGGTGGCGATGGTCCTGGACAATACGGGATCGATGGCCTCAAACGGCAAGATGAGCGCCATGCAGAGCGCGGCCAAGGACATGATCGACACGCTGTCCACCTACAACAAGCAGACCGGAGACGTTTACATCTCGATCGTTCCGTTCTCGAAGGACGTTAACGTCGGCACCACCAACGGCACCAGCAATCTCAGTGCGTCGTGGCTGAATTGGACCGAGTGGGAGGGTGAGCCGCCGATCCTTGTCAACAACAAGTCCAACAGCTTCAATTCCGCCGTCGGCGGATCAGATTGCCCGTTCACGAACAACAGCCAGGGATTCACCTGCATGGACCGGCCGGCGACGTTGAGCGGCGCCAACGGTGTCAGCAAAATACCGTTGAGCGGCACCTATGCCGGGTATATCTGCCCCAGCATCGACAGTGGCAAACAACGCGCGGGCAAGACCGGCATCTACTACAACGGTTGCTACACCACCGTCACCGGCTCGAGCGCAAGCTGCGGATCGAACACGGCCTGCACCTGCACCGGCAGCGGCTCAAGCAAGATCTGCCACCTCTGGCGCGGCGATGGCACCGCGGCGACGGCCGCAGCCGCCCCCGCGCGCAGCACCTGGACCGGCTGCGTCAACGATCGCGATCAGGACTACGATACCAAGAACACCGCACCGGGCTCGAGCAGCGCAAGCCCCTCCTCGCAATTCTATGCAGAGCAGTGGTCCGGCTGTCTTTCAGGCACAGTGTTTCCGATGAGCAATCAGTGGCAGAAGCTCAAGGACCAGATCACGGCCATGTCTCCGAGCGGCAATACCAACCAGTCCATAGGCCTGGCCTGGGGGTGGCAATCCCTGAGCACGACCAATGGGCCGATCGCTGCTCCGCCCAAGGCCAACGACTACGTCTACAAGGACTATATCGTGCTGCTGTCCGACGGCTTGAACACCCAGAACCGCTGGAGCACGTCGCAGTCCAGCATCGACGACCGCCAGGAGATCCTCTGTCAGAACGTCAAGGGCGACAAGACGAACCCGGTCACGATCTTCACGATCCAGGTCAACATCAGCAACAAGGACCCAAAATCCCAAGTGCTGCAGGACTGCGCAACCGACGGTAATTTCCAGATGATCACGAAGGCGTCCGACACGTCCGACGCATTCAAGAACATCCTCACGCAGATCTCCAAGCTGCGCGTCGCGAAATAATCCGAGCCTCCTATCGCACAAACGAAAAAGCCCGGCTGGATCAGCCGGGCTTTTTGATTCCAGGACGTCCAGAGAACGTTAGTTGGCGGCCGGGGTGAACTTCGACACGATGGTCTCGACCGGCTTGAACGCCTGCTTGGCGAGGTCGCTGTAGAGGCCGGCGATCTTCTGCGATTCCGCAACGAAGGTCTCGTAGCTGGAACGGGCGAAGTCGGTCTGCGCTTCCACGGCCTTGTCCAGCGACTTCACGCCGGAAAGCTTCTCGACGAACGACTTGGTGTCTTCGAACGACTTCTTGGTGTAGTCGCCATACGCGCTGGCGATCGCCTGGAGGCCATGCTGCACAGAGGTCGCGGAAGCAACGCACTGCTCGAACTGCTCTTTCCCGTAGCTCTGAAAGTCTTCAACCTTGAACATTTCGGAATCCTTTTCCCTGGCTCTCGTCCGGAAGCCCCGGCTCCCTGACTCCGCCCAAAATTAGTGCAACGCACAAAAAAGTCAAGAATCTTGTGCGGCGCACAAAATTAGATGCAAGTCGCGGAGATTCCCGGGGTTTCCCGCAAGGGTTCCTTAAGCTTTTGGAAACCGCAGACCCCTACCCTGATTCCCTGGAGTGTTCATCTTCCGCGAACGGTCAAAAGCCGTTTGAGAACACCACCTTAGCCAGAACAGCGGCTCAGGCCCAACGTCCCCCGCAGCGAACGCCAGCGGAGGGACAGCCTGAGCAGGTAATGATCCCGGGTCCGGTGGGCACAATTTCGCCTCACGGGCCGGTGATCAAGTCAGAAACGGGGACGGGGTTTCATGCTTCGTAAAAACTTGTCTTCCTCGCGCTTGGCGCGGGTTGGCGTTTTCGGGCTTCTTGCGGTCACCACCGCAGTCATCTTCACCACCGATGCTGCCGAGGCACGGCGTCACCGCCGCCAATACGCGCACCACCGGGTGCAGCGCGATGTGTCCGAGAGTTCCAGTCCGAAATTCGCATCGATCATCGTCGACGGCAATTCCGGCTCGGTGCTCCAGGCAACGAGCCCCGACGGGATCCGCCATCCCGCTTCGCTGACCAAGATCATGACGCTCTATCTGCTGTTCGAGCGTCTGGAGTCCGGCAAGATGAAGCTCGATACCGAGATGCCGGTATCGCAGCACGCCGCCGATCAGGATCCGACCAAGCTCAATCTGCGCGCCGGCCAGACCATCCGCGTCGAGGACGCGATCAAAGGTCTGGTCACCCGCTCGGCCAACGATGCAGCCGTTGTGATCGCGGAAGCGATCGCCGGTGACGAGGACGACTTCGCCCAGATGATGACGCGCAAGGCGCGCTCGCTCGGCATGTCCAGGACGGTCTACCGCAACGCGAACGGCCTTCCCAACGACGAGCAGGTTACGACGGCGCGCGACCAAGCCACGCTCGGCCGCGCCATCCAGGAGCGCTTCCCGCGCTACTATCGCTATTTCGCGACCTCGACGTTCAATTGGCGCGGACAGTCCATCCGCAACCACAACCACCTGCTCGGCAGCGTCGAGGGCGTAGACGGCATCAAGACCGGCTACACCCGCGCCTCCGGCTTCAACCTCGTGACCTCGATGCGCCGCGGCAACCGCCACCTGATCGGCGTGGTGCTGGGCGGCCGCAGCGGCGGCTCGCGCGATGCCATCATGCGCAACCTGCTCGCCGAGAACCTCGACAAGGGCGCGACCACCCACACCGTTGTCGCGGTCACCGAGCGCAACGGCTCAGATGCCAGCGTCGAGGTCGCCGATGCGTCGGATACCCCGGCCCGCGCGGCCCCGCAGGTTCAAGCCGCCGCCGCCCCCGCTCCCGAGGCTGCCCCGTCGCGTCTCGCCTCGCGTCTGTCGGCGCTCGCAGCTGCGACGGCCGCGATGCCGCCCGCTCAGCCCAAGCCCGAGGCTCGGCCGACTGAATCCAAGATCGAGCCCGCGCCGCTCACCAATGGCGTGATCTCGAGCCAGCCGCTCTCGATCATCCCCGGCTCGTCCGAGCCGATGAAGCCGGTCCGGGTCAAGACCGTCCAGGTCAAGGCCGGCGCAGTGAAGGTCGCGTCCGCCGCCCCGGCCCAGGTCGCACCGCAAGTCACCAGCACGATTGCGGCCCGCTCCGACGTCGCGGAAACCTCGGGCGCCGTGGTCGCCCGGGCCGATCTCATCAACAAGCCCGAGATGGCGAGCCAGCCGGAAGCGCCGAAGGCCGAGATCGCCCGCACCGAGATGCCCCGTCAGCCGGCGGGCTTCGGCACCGGCAATGGCATCCTGGGCGTGCTGCCGGCCGCCGCGCCCGCTCCGGCGGCCGCGAAGCTCGCTTCAGCCGATCCCGCGCCGCAGCCGATCCAGATGAGCGCCACCACCAAGCCGGCCGTCACCCATAGCGGCTGGATCGTCCAGGTCGGCGCGCTCGAGAGCGAGAACGAAGCCCAGCAGCGCATCGATGCCGCGCGCAGCTCGGCCCGCGGCCTGCTCAGCAAGGCCGACCCGTTCACCGAGCCGGTCCTCGCCAAGGACAATCGCAAGCTTTACCGGGCCCGCTTCGCCGGGCTTGAGCGGGACCAGGCCGAAGCCGTCTGCCGCGCCCTGAAGCGCGCCGACATCTCCTGCATCACCGTCCGCAACTGATCTGACGCACCGCTCAAATCGAAATGCCCGCGCCTTGCGCGGGCATTTTTGTTTTGGGGACGCGGGTCGCGCAAAGTCAGTTCCCCGACAACTTCTCGTCAACAATTTACGGTTAAATTTTTACTCAAGAGATCGACCACGCCGACAAGGGCGGGCATCGGGGCGACGGCAAACAGAGCAAGCGGAGCTCACGCGGGTACGGGCGTTTGTAGCGTGGTGCCGGAGTTAGCCGTTATGCGTACGAAGCAGAGTATCCTTGGCCTCGTTTACACGGGCAGCGAGGTACGTCGAGCCCCCTTGGTCGGGATGGAGTTTCTTCATCAGGGACTTGTGAGCCCTGCTGATGTCGTCACGTCCCGCGCCCGGCTGCAAGCCAAGGATCTGATAGGCTTCCTCCGCCGTCATTTTGCCGCTCGGCGCCGTGCGACGCTGCCGCCCTGCCGCATCGCCCTGCGCGTTCTGACGCCAGGCGGGAAACCGGCGGTCCAGATAGCTTTCAAGTAAGGCGACGCTCTCGGCGTCGAACGCCGGGGCCATCGCCAGCAGGCCGGCGAGATCGAACTCGTCGAGATTGCGCCCCGCGTGAGGGCCGGCGACGATCTGGCCCGCGAGCTGGCCCGAATCGTGGTCGAGCCGCATGTCCAGGAATTGCGAGCGTACGCGCGAGGCCTGTCCGGACGGGCGCGTTGCGCCACCGCCGAACAGCCCGCCGATATTGCCGAAGCCGGCATTCGCCAATGGCGTCCAACCCAGGAGTCCGGCGCCGAAAATCCCGAGCGGGATCGCCACCGCCAATTCGCCCCGCAGGCCCGTGAACGCTGCGACCGCGAGCGCCAACACGCCGCCGCCGAACTTGATGGTACGCGCCAGCACCGCCGGATTGGCGGAGCGGAACATCTGGAGCAGCAGATAAAGCGTGATAACGGCGATGGCGCCGGCGATCAGGGTCATGGCCGGAATATAGTCGCCCGATTGTCAAAAAGCATGGTGTCCTTGTCCCGCGACAGACCGCGCCAGCACTACTTCATCTGGCCGATCAACGTAGCCGCGCCGCTCGCGCTTTGCGCCAGTTTCAGCAGCGCCTCGCGCCCCCCGGCGGCATAGGCTGCGGCTGCCCGCAACAGCTCACGGAGCTGCGCTGCCGCACCGGGATCGAACCGGCACCACGCCCCGCCGGTCAGCCGCGCGATTTCGCGAAAGGCCTGCTCGGCCACGGCGTCGCTGCCTTCCTGAAACACGAACACGGGCACCTTGAGCATGCCGAGCTCGCCGGCCTTGGCACAGAGTTCGTCGACCTTCTCCTCCATGGCATCGCCGACGAAGACGACAGCACGCACGCCCGAAGCGACCGCCTCGCGCCGCACGTCGCTCAGCACCTTGCCGATCTGTGTGTCGCCGCCGCGACAGTCGATCTTGCTCATCAGCGTCGCGAGCCTGGCGCTGTCGGAGATCCAGCCCGTGGCGCGACACTCGTTGAAGCCGCGATAATAGACGAGCCGGATGTCGAGGCTGCCGATGGCTGCGGCCTCGCGGAACATGTCTGCCTGGAGCGCGCAGGCCATGTCCCAGGTCGGCTGCCGGCTCATCGTCGCATCCAGCGCGAAAATCAGCCGCCCCTTCGCGCCGGGGGCATGCGGCGACAGCGCACGCGCCTTGGCGACGAACGCGGCGATGTCCTCCGAGGTGCTGGCTTGAGGCAACGCGCCGCCGGGTTGGCTCGAGACGGCATCGCGGCCACGCGGTTTGACGGGTTCGCCGGGCATCCCTGCTCGCTTCCTGCGTGAGCGGCTAATGTGGATAGCGCATGCTGCCCGGTCAATGTGCAAAGTCTCCGCGGGCGGATGCCGACGGAGACTTTGCAAGTCGTGCTGACGATCGGAGCGGTGTCGGTGTCAGCTCTTGGCAGGCGCCATCAGAGCAACCGGACCGGGCTCGAGGATCTTGGGCGGGGCCGAGCGCGTATCGACGGGCGCCACGGCGCTGTCGGTATCGCTCAGGAACTTGTCGAGCATACCCTGGATCGAGTTCTTGGCCGCATCCGGACCGGTGTCGCGCATATCGTTGTGCTGGAATTCGGTCTTCACGACCTGGATGCCGGCCTTCTCGCATTCCTCGTCGGTCGGGATCACACCCGCGTCGGTCTTGAACTGAGGATCCTGCGAACGGAACGACAGGATCTTGAACTTGCCGGCAGTGACGAAGGGCACGCGCAGATTGTCGAGCGTGACGACCTTCTTGACTTCATCCGGATACTGCTTGGCGAAATACATCGTGATGTCGCCGCCCATGGAATGGCCGACCATCGTCACCCTGTCGTAGTCGGCATTGGGCTGAACCTTCTTCATCTCCTGCATGGCGAGATGAATGTTGGCAACGCCGCGCAGGATCTGCGGCAGCCGGCCGACATAAAGCTCGCCGGGCTTGGTCACCATGGGAGGATCGGTCGGCAAATCATGCTGCGGGCTCACGACCATATAGCCGCGCGCCGCGAAGATGTTGGCGAGGAAGCCGTACTCGGTATTCTTGACAGTGTTGCCGTGATTGATCACGGCAACAGGCAGCGTGATCATGCCGGCATTGGCCTGCATTTCCTTGTCGCGGCGGACCGCGATATCGACAGGCACGGGACGGTTGTCGCGCGAGGCGTCGTAGAAGGTGATGGTCTCGTGTTTGATGGCCCACTTGCTCGCCGTGAAATAGGCGACGCCGCAGAGGGCACTGACCGAAACCAGAACGGCAATTCCACGCTTCATTTTCGTCCTCAGCCTCAGGCTCTTGCGGCCTGAATCCCTGTTGAAAATCGTGTTCTTCCGGAGCTCTTCGGCCCCTGGTCGCCTATTCCCTAATATATGTCACAGCCGCGTGACAGGAAGGCTAAATATTGTGAACTTGCAGCCCTTTCATTGTGCGGCGCACACGTTTCTTGGGCATCCCGTTTTCAGCCCGCCACGTCAGGTGCAGGCCACCATCCGACGCAACCGGTCTCAATTGGGTTCAATTTCGCGGTAAACACAGGGTGAAAACGCCCGGGTCCGCGCTCGGTTCCGGCCGGAACGGGTAGCGTCAATCGGCCGGAAGTAGCGATATACCGCCGCCTCAGGCGCCGATGATGTCGTGGACCTCGAGTGGCTTGTCGACCTGGCTAAACCACTCGGCGCGATTGGCCGCACGACGGCGGCCGCGCTCGTCGAGCGGCAGCTTGAGCTGGCGAAGCAGGCCCGTCACCTCTTCCCGCGCGGTGAGATGGCCAAGGTTGGGCCGCATGCCGAGCGTGGCCTCGTCGATCTCGTCGAGCGCGGTCAGACCACGCGGAAAAAACTCGCGATAGACGACACGCTCGGCGAAGCCGTCGACGTAGCGGAAGCCGAGCCGCAGCGACAAATCCTTGAGACCATCGGCGACGAGCTGCTTGTTGCGGGAGCCGAGCATCGACAGGCGGTTGCGCATGACGATCCAGTCGGTCGAGGAGCCGTCGAACTGGCGCCGCTTGCGGCGGGCATCCCGCACCATCTCGGCATAGTGGCTCTCGCCCGTCACTGCGTAGTTGGCGGGATCGACGGTGCCGAGCACATCGAAATCGAGGAAGCTGTCGTTGATCGGCGTGACCAGCGTGTCGGCCATCGAGTGCGCGAGACGCATCAGATAGCTGTCGGTGCCGGGCGTATCGATGACGATGAAGTCGAAATTGCTCTCGACCGCCGAGACCGCCTCCATGAACTGCTGGAACTCGGAATTCTCGTTCTCGGCGATCTGCATGGTCTCGCCGAGCTTGATGCAGCGATGCACCGGCAGCTCGAGGCCGAGACCGGTGCGGCGGGCCCAGGCGGAACGGTTGCCGATGTAGCGGGTAAAGCTCTGCTGACGGCAGTCGAGGTCGATGGTGGCGACGCGCTGGCCGGCCTTCAGCAGCGCGACCGCGATATGTAGCGCGGTGGTCGATTTGCCAGAGCCGCCCTTCTCGTTGCCGAGCACGACGACATGCGCCGAGCCGGATTGGCCTTGGCTAGCCTGCACAAGCATAGCGATCCTCAACACCCCTGACGAATATCTTCGAGTTGGTCGCGTCTGCGGTCAAGTGAAATGCGTGACAGCAAATGCAAATCGCAGCGCGCCGTTCTTCAACAAGAATCGCGGCGCCGTCTCTCGTCTGTGATCCAGCCCATCATGTCGACATCGTGCGCGGCTTCGCGCGGGATGCTGTGCCGCATTCGAACGCATGGCGTCCACGATCGCCGCTTGTTAAGGTTAGCCGGCCGGGCGCCGGGACGCACCCGCTTCCCATTCCCAACCCTGTCGAGTTCTGATGTCACGAAGCCCCTTGATCGCCCGCACGGTCCCCGCCTTGCGACGCGCCGTCGACAATCTTCGCAAGCGAAAGGCCACGATCGCGCTGGTCCCGACCATGGGGGCGCTCCATGACGGGCATGTGTCGCTGGTGCGCCTCGCCAAGCGGCGCGCGAGTCGCGTCGTGGTGTCGATCTTCGTCAACCCGACCCAGTTCGCCCCGACCGAAGACTTTGGTGCCTATCCACGGACCTGGAAGACCGACATCGCCAAGCTCGAAGCCGAGGACGTCGATATCGTCTGGCACCCGGGCGCCGAGGCCATGTATCCGGAGGGCTTTGCGACCCGGATCGTGCCGGAGGGACCGGCGCTGGCGGGCCTGGAGGACCGCTTCAGGCCGCACTTCTTCGGCGGCGTCGCCACCGTCGTCGGCAAGCTGTTCACGCAGTGCCGGCCGGATGTCGCGATCTTCGGCGAGAAGGACTTTCAGCAATTGCGCGTGGTGACGCAGATGGCGCGCGACCTCGACCTCGGCGTCAAGGTGACCGGCTCTCGGACCGTGCGCGAGCGCGACGGGCTCGCGATGTCCTCGCGCAACGTCTATCTCTCGCCGGAGGAGCGGCAGACCGCGACCACGCTTTATCGCGCCATGAAGGACAGCGCCGGGCGCATCCGTGCCGGCGAAGCGATCGCACCCGCGATGGCGCGCGGCGCCGGGATGATCACAGCGGCCGGCTTTGCGCTCGACTATTTCGAGGCGCGCCATGCCGAGACGCTGGCGCCGGTCACCTCGCGCAAGGATGGGCCGTTGCGGATCCTGGTCGCGGCCAAGCTCGGCACGACCCGGCTGATCGACAATATCGCGGTGTAATCGCCAAGGTCGATCTTGCGCGTTCCCTTGCCCGGATGGAAGATCGGGTGCGAGGAAACGAGCCGGCTGGCAGCGGATGTCATTCATCCGCACGATGATCGTGAACGGCGTGCTGGCGCTCGTCGCCGCGACTGCCGCGCAGGCACAACAGCGCCCGCCGATCGGCCTGTACGGGTCGCCGCCGGATGCGATGATCTTCTATGTCGCCCATGGCCCCGCCGGGGCCTGCGGACCGGGCTGCTCCGACTGGATCGCCGCCGAAGGCACGGTGCAATGGGACAGCTACAAGCGGCTGATCGCAATTCTCGATCGCCAGGCGGGACACAAGCTGCCGCTCGTCATCCATAGCTGGGGCGGCTCCAACCTCAATGTTGCTGTCAGCATGGGCCGCATCCTGCGCGACCGCGGCCTGGATGCCACCGCCGGCGCGACCGAGGTCGAGGCCTGCGCCGGCAACGCCATCTGCGAAGGCGGACGCCCGATCGTGATGCCCGCCTCCGACTGGGCGCGGCTGCACATCGTCACGCCGCCATGAGCGGCCGCGTCAGAGCAGTCCGAGATCGCGCAACTCGCGCCGCATCGGCTCCGGCATCGCCGCGATCGAGCCGGCGGCCGACTTGCCGAGATCGGGCGGCACGGAATCGTCGCTGAGGTAGCGCCAGCCCTGGAACGGGCGCATCGGCCGCGGCGATACCGAGATCACCTTCGGCTGCATCACGATCCGGCAACGGCCGATGCCGTCCTTGTCGCGGAACGGCTCGATGCCGATGATCTTTTCACGCGCGGCGATCTCGCCCTTGATCACCCAGTAGAGCGATCCGCCCGCCAGGATCTCGGCGTCGCGCTTGGGCACCATGCGGGTGATGTGGATGTGATGTTGCGGCAGACCCTTTTTCTTGGCGGTCTGCATCCGTTCGGCGATCCACCCCTTCAATTCCTTGACGGAGTCGCAGCCGACGGCGAGCTTGATCAGATGTAGCGGCATGCCTCAGCATTAGCCGGGCAGCCACGCATTTGGAATGCCGAACTATTCGTTATCCGCAGCCGCGGGAGCCGGGGCCGGGGCCGGCGGGGCGAGCGGAACCGGTGCGGCGGCCGGCGCACGTGCGGCCTTCGGCGCAGGCGGCTTCTTCGCAGCCGGCGCCGCTGGAGCGGCGGCCTGCGCCGAGGTCGGAGCAGACGGGCGCGGCGCCGCGCCTGCGGCAGGCGCCGCCTGGCGCGCCGTCGCCATGGCAGGCTCCGGATTCATGATGCTCACCGGCGGCGTCGATGATGCGCTCGGGAACTCCGCATTGGTCGGCTTGCCCGTCGGCGTCGACGGCGGCATCCCTGCAAGCGCCGCAGTGGTTGGCATCGCCGATGCCGTTGCGGGCACGTTCCAGCCCGGCGAATAGCGCGCGACCAGCGTGTCGTAGAGGTGGGAATCCATGTTGGCAGCAACCCGCTGCTGATCGGTCAGCGAGCGGAAGGCGGGGCAGTCGAACTGCGTGCAGCCGTCGCGCACGACCAGCACCTGCGCGACGAAGCCGTAGCGATCGTGCTCCAGCGCCTTGCGCAGTACCTTCATATCCAGCGTCAGGTTCTTCTCCGCGGTCGCGGCATCGCCGAGCGCGGTGAGCCGGTCGATCCGGGCGGCAGTGTAGGAGACGGCCGCAGCCGCCGCGTCAGGCGAACCGAACAGCGCCTTCTCGCAACCGACCGCGACCGCGTTGCCGGCGAGATCGTCGAGACAGGACAGCGCCGGCAGGCTGGCGATGACCGACGCCGGCGCGCGCGCCTCGACCGGGGCGACCTCCTCCGCCGGACCATAGCCGCGCACGGCGGCAGCCACCGCGACGGCAATGGAAAGCAGCGTGATGACAGTCAGCGCGCCGTTGGCAACCGACCTTTCGCCGCGCAGCAGCGTGATCAGGAGAATCAGTCCGAGGAAGCCGACGGCTACAAGGATCATCCACATCGGAAAGGCCTGCGAACGCCACATTTGGTCGAGCGAAGTGGCCCATGCCCAGTTCATGCGCGACGCCCCCTCACGCGAGCAAAGAGCGAATGGTCAAAGCGAGCCCCCGCGACTCGGCAACTGCCCCCGGCGCAGCTTGTCGAGGCGAAGGGGGCCTTTTGACGGCGAGCGAAGCGAATTCATCCGCGATGTCAACGCGCGGCACCGTCATCCGTCAGGATTGGGCGAGCTGGCTTTCCTTTGCGACGCGCTCGAAGGCTTCAGTCGAACTCTTGATGCGATACTGGCAGTCGTCGCCATCCGTCGGCAGCAAGCGGATGATCTCGTATGAGCCACTCGCAGCCGGGCGCGCGACGTTGCTGGCAGTGAACAATACGCGCGTTCCCACGGGGAATTTATGCTTCAACGCCCATCTCCATGACTCAAACAGCGCCGGCCGTGCCCAGGGTCCCACTGCGACGGACCGGCTGAAAACCCGGCCTGACCTATAGCACGCGATGCGGCGTTTTGGCCAGCGGTATACAGGGATGGCAAATAGGCCGATCCGGTAGTATTTTCAGGGCGATAGTGCGGGAACCCGAGTGGCGGATACCGCTGGAACCGGCGCCCTCAGGCGGTGTGGGGCAGATGGCCCTCCGGGCTCGCCTGGTCCACGGCCTTGGGCAATTCCTGGGCCAGGATCTGGCCGAGCTGGTCGACCGGGATGTTGTAGCGCGCCGCGAGCTGGCGAACGGTCTCATTGCCGAGCACGGCGCGGAGCTGGTCGGCCGAGATCGGCAGGTTCTGGCCGTTGCCGAGCCAGGATTTGACCTGGTCACCGAAGCCGGACTGCTGGAGCTTGGCGACGATCGTGCTGAGGCCGCCCTGATTGCTGCTGCCGAGCACCTCGTTCAGCACCGCCGGCAAGACCGCGGCGCCGAGCTGGCCGAGCGCGCTGCGAAGCGCGGGGTTGTTTTCCAGCGAGTCCAAGAGTCCCATGGCCGTGCCCTCTCCTTGCGTTCCGCGATTGAGCGCCGCCGTCCTGCACATCGTCAAGCGGCGCCCGATCACATTCGCGGATTAGACGGTCTCGAACTTCTCGATGACGAGCGTTTCGGCAAGCCCGTCGCGCGTCCATTCCTGGAACGCCGGCAGCGCCATCATCGTGTCCATGTAGGCGCTGGTCTCCGGCGTGACCTCGATCGCGTAGGTGCGGAAACGGTGCACGACCGGTGCGTACATCGCATCCGCCGCACCGAAGCGGCCGAACAGGAACGGTCCCTTGGCACCGTAGCGCGCCCGGCACTCGCGCCAGATCTCCTGCACGCGCGCGATGTTGGCCTTGGCGTCCGCCGACAGCGTCACGGCGCGCACGGGGCGGTGCAGGTTCATGCCGCATTCGTTGCGCAAGGCCATGAAGCCGGAATGCATCTCGGCGCACACCGAACGGGCGTGCGCGCGGGCGGCGACGTCGTCGGGCCACAGCTTCACTTCCGGGTAGCGCTCGGCGACGTACTCGATGATGCTGAGCGAATCCCACACCGTGATGTCGCCGTCGACCAGCACCGGCACCTTGCCGGCGCGGCTGAAGGACAGGATCTGATCCTTATCGGCGGGATTGTCCGTGTAGAGCGGAATGACGGTCTCGACGAACGGGATGTCGTTGGCGCGCAGTGCGAGCCACGGCCGCATCGACCATGACGAGTAGTTCTTGTTTCCGATCGCGAGCTTGAGCGCTGCCATGTCGCTGGTCCTTCCCTGAGTCCTCTCGATGCGGCTGCTTTTAGCGCCATCGGCTGCCGCCAATCAATCGTTGCCGCACCCGGCCGCGCGTGGCAATCGTTGCGGTCTTCGCGAGGAGTGAGACATGAGCAGGCATTGGGTCGACGTCACGGCGGTCGGCTTCTTCATCATTGAATGGCTGGTCTATGCCCTGACGCTGGAGCACTCGGCCTACGGTCGCGACAGCCTGTCGGCGCGCATGAACCGCTATCGCGAGGTCTGGGTGCGCCGCCTGCTCGACCGCGACACCCGCATGGTCGACATGCAGATCATGGCCTCGCTCCAGAACGGCACCGCCTTCTTCGCGTCCACCAGCCTGTTCGCGCTCGGCGGCGCGCTGGCACTGCTGCATGCCACCAACGACGCCATCACCATCCTCGCCAAGCTGCCGATCGATCTCAGCCCCTCGCCCGCACTGTGGGAGCTGAAATGCGTCGGCCTGGTGCTGATATGCGTCTACGCCTTCTTCAAATTCGCCTGGGCCTATCGCCTGTTCAACTATGTCGCGATCCTGTTCGGCGGCATGCCGCCGGCTGACCGGCGCGACACGCCCGAAGCCGAGGCCCACGTCATCCGCACCTCGCGCCTGTTCGAATCCGCCGGCCGCCACTTCAACCGCGGCCAGCGCGCCTTCTTCTTCGCACTCGGCTATCTCGGCTGGTTCGTCAGCCCCTGGGTGCTGTTCGTGACCACCGCGGCGGTGGTGATCGTGACCTGGCGAAGGCAGTTTGCGTCCAGTGCCTGGGCGGCGATGGCGCCGGAGGTGGTAGCCGATGGTGATGGGGGGCCGAGGCGCGGGCTTCAGGGTTAAATCGATCGAGGTCGCATGGTCTCTCCACATTGTCATTGCGAGCGCAGCGACTTGTCCGCCGAAGCTTCAGCGAAGGCGGAAGCAATCCAGGCTGCCACCACGGAGAGACTCTGGATTGCTTCGCTGCGCTCGCAATGACGGAGCAAGGGACCTCGTCGGCATCCTCCAACTCTCGTTTCAGCTAGCAGACACGCCTTCGCATCCTCGCGGCGCATTTCGCCCGAGCTTTGTTTTGTCTCGCCACCCTCTTGTCCAAGAGGGCGCAGGGAAGGCCGGGTGC
>NZ_JAFCJT010000019.1 GCF_018130785.1 Bradyrhizobium liaoningense | reverse complement strand
CAGCCACAAAATGCTCCAGGCGAGGTGGAATAACGACTTTCTCCTCTCCGTCCTTGCCCATATGCGATAGCCCTACCTGGAGGGGGAGGGTGGCTTCGCGACAGCGAAGCCGGGTGAGGGGTCTCTATCCTCACGGGCAGTTTTGCGAGTGGAGCGAACCCCTCATCCGGCGCTTCGCGCCACCTTCTCCCACAAGGGGAGAAGGGAAGACGGCGCCGCAATCGGCCCGCGCGCCCTTGCATTCCCCGACCAGACGCGCTTCCTACCGGCCATGATCTCCGACGCGCCAGTCCTGCAACAGACATCGGAACCGGCCGAGAGCGCCGCTGCGCCCTCGCGGCTGTCGCGCTACGTGCGGCCGATGCTTGGGATCTTGCTGCCGCTGGCATTGGCACTCGGCTGGGAGCTCGTGGTCTGGCTTGGCTGGTCCAACGGCCGGTTGGTGCCGCCGCCCTCGCGCGTGCTTGCCACCATCGCCGAGCTTGCGCGCTCCGGCGAGCTGGTTCGTCACATTGCCGCGACGTTGTGGCGGGTTGGCCTCGGCTTCGCCTTCGGCGTCATCGCGGGCACGCTGTTCGGAGCCATCTCCGGCTACTGGTCGCTGGCGCGGCGGCTCTTTGATCCGACAGTGCAGGCCCTGCGCGCGATCCCTTCGCTGGCCTGGGTGCCGCTGTTCATCCTCTGGCTCGGCATTTTCGAGACCTCGAAGATCGCGCTCATCGCGGTTGGCGTGTTCTTCCCGGTCTATCTCGGCGTGATGGGCGCGATCCTTTCCGTCGATCGCAAGATCGTCGAGGTCGGACACACCTTCCGCCTCTCCGGGTTCGCCATGATCCGCCGCATCCTGCTGCCCGCGGTGCTGCCGGCCTATGTGGTGTCCTTGCGTGTCGGCCTTGGTCTGGGCTGGATGTTCGTGGTGGCCGCCGAGCTGATCGGCGCCTCCGAAGGGCTCGGCTATCTGCTGCTCGACGGCCAGCAGCTCGGCAAGCCTGCGCAGATTTTGGCCGCGATCGTGATCTTCGCCATCCTCGGCAAGCTCACCGACTGGCTGATCGAGGTCGGTGCCGCGCCCTTCCTGCGCTGGCAGGACGCCTTCGGCCGCGCGAAGGGAGCCTGACGCGATGCTGGCGCTCGACCGGGTCAGCAAGACCTATCCCAACGGCGTGCAGGCGCTGGCGCGCTTCTCCGCCGAGATCAGGCAGGGCGAGATCATCGCCATCATCGGTGGCTCCGGTTGCGGCAAGTCTACACTGCTGCGCGCGATCGCAGGTCTCGACCGCGCCAGCTCGGGCGCCGTGACGCTCGACAGCGAGGCGATCAATTCGCCGCACGCCAAGATCGGCATCATCTTCCAGGAGCCGCGGCTTTTGCCCTGGCTCAGCGTCGCCGACAATATCGGCTTCGGCCTTGCCGACCTGCCCGCGGCCGAGCGGCGCGAGAAGGTGGCGCGCGCGCTCGAACGCGTCGGCCTCGCCGACAAGGCGCAGGCCTGGCCGCGCGAGCTCTCGGGCGGGCAGGCGCAGCGCGTCGCGATTGCACGCGCGCTGGTGCCGCAGCCCGAAGTGCTGCTGCTCGACGAGCCGTTCTCCGCGCTCGATGCCTTCACCCGCAGGGATCTCCAGGATCATCTGCTCGATCTCTGGGCCGACACGCGGCCGACCTTGATCCTCGTCACGCATGATGTCGACGAGGCCGTGGTGCTGGCCGACCGCGTCCTGGTGATGCGGCCGCGGCCGGGCCGGCTGTTCGACCAGATCGAGATCAATCTGGGCCGGCCGCGCGACCGTAATTCGCCGCTGTTCGAGAATTTCAAGCGAAGTGTGCTGACGTCACTCGACCGTTCCCTCGACCGCAGCGTGCCCGACCGTGACGCAACCCAGGGTCCCGGTCAGGCCATGTGGTGGTGACAATTTCTCTCCAAGCCGGTACATCGAAGAGCGATTTTTCCGGGAGAGAACAAGATGGACGCCGCAGAACTGCGCCAGATGCAGGCCCCGATCAAGGAACGCTACAAGACCGATCCCAAGACCGCGATGATCACGCTGAAGGCCAAGGGCTCGACGGATAGCGAAGGCATCGCCTGCAAGGTCGAAACCGGCCGCGCCATCGCGCTTGCCGGCCTGCATCCCGCCACCGGCGGCTCCGGCCTCGAGCTTTGCTCCGGCGACATGCTGCTGGAAGCTTTGGTCGCCTGCGCCGGCGTCACGCTGAAATCGGTCGCGACCGCAATCGAGATCCCGCTGAAGACCGGCAACGTCTATGCCGAGGGCGATCTCGATTTCCGCGGCACGCTCGGCGTCGACAAGGAGACCCCGGTCGGCTTCGCCGAGATCCGCCTGCGCTTCGAGGTCGACACCGACGCGCCGCAGGACAAGCTCGATCTCCTGCTCAAACTCACCGAGCGCTATTGCGTGGTCTACCAGACCATCAAGAACGGCCCGAAGGTTTCGGTGTCGATGCAGCGGATGTAGCTCTCTTTGCCCTCCCCTGGAGGGGGAGGGTCGATCGCGCGCAGCGCGAGCGGGGTGGGATGACGGTCTCTCCACGTCGCACACTGCCCGTGTTGAGAGATCACCCCACCCCGTCTCGCACCGCTGACGCGCTGCGAGCCGACCCTCCCCCTCCAGGGGAGGGTAAAAAACACCGCGCTAAATGCCCCCCGAGCTCCACTTCATCCTCCTCCTCGTGCTGCGCATGGCGATCGCCGCGGCATTCGTCGTGTCAGCGTCGTTCATTGCCGAGCGCACCGGCCCGGTGATCGGCGGACTGGTGGCGACCTTGCCGATCTCGGCCGGTCCTTCCTACGTCTTCCTCGCGCTCGATCATGACGCCGCCTTCATCGCGCAAGGCGCGCTGTCGAGCCTTCCGGTCAACGCCGCGACGATCGTCCTTGGGCTCACCTATGTGGTGCTGGCGCAGCGGAACAATCTGCTGGTGAGTGCCGGAAGCGCAGTTGCCGTGTGGATCGTGCTGGCTTCCATCATCCGCCTGTTCGACTGGACCCTGATCGCCGGGCTTGCCGTCAACCTGGTCGCGTTCGGCATCTGCATTCCGCTGCTCGCAAGGTACCGCCATGTGAAGATGCCGCTGGTGACGCGTCGCTGGTACGACATTCCATTCCGCGCCTCGCTGGTCGCGACGCTGGTTGCGATCGTGGTCTCGACCTCGGGCTGGGTGGGCCCGCGCGTCTCCGGCGTCATCGCGCTCTACCCGATCGTGTTCACCAGCATGATGGTGATCCTGCACCCGCGCATCGGCGGACCGCCGACCGCCGCCGTGCTCGCCAACTCCGCCTGGGGCCTGCTCGGCTTCGGCACGGCGATCGCGGTGCTGCATCTCGGCGCCGCAAACTTCGGCTCCGCAATCGGCCTCAGCATGGGGCTCGCCACCTGCATCGGCTGGAACCTGACGCTGTGGTGGATGGGACGACGGAAGAGGCCGATGCATCGGCCGCGCCGCGCTTCCTAAGGCGAGGTACGCTACGCTTTGGGACCTCAGCCCTGCGTCAGGATAGTTAGTTACCGGGGCTGGCAGACCCGCTAAACTGGTAACTGAGCAAGATCGGGGCGTGCGGTGGAGGGATTGTACAAAGTCGAATACGATATCAACGACGGCTCCGGCCGCAGCGTGCTGTACGCCCATGCCGGGAAAATGCTTGGCGGCAACACGGCCTTCGCCCACCTCGGCACCTACGAGATTGTGAACGGCGAGATCGTCGCCAGGCTCCGGACGAAGCGCCACAGCCGGTCGCCGCAGCACAGGTCGCTGGTCAGTTCCGACGCCGTCACAATCAGCATTCGCGGTCGACAGCAGGGCAAGCTCTACCGCTTCGAGGGAGAAGTGGTCGAGGACGCCTCGGTGTTTCGCGCCGTGATGACGCCGCTCGGCGACGATGACGTTCCCCCGCCCGGTGCGGTCGGCGAGGGCGGCATCGTCAGCGGACTCTATTCGATCGACATCCGGATGCTGGATGGAATTACCGGTGGCCATACCGGCGTGATGTTGCTGCGCGACGGCCGCATCCTCGGCGGCGATGCCTTCTTCTATTATCTCGGCGCCTATTCTTCGGCTAACGGTCGCTGGAAAGGCGAATTCGTCAATCAGGAACACACGCTGGCAAAGAGCGAGCATCCCTTGTTCGGTGGCTATGAGGTGGGCATCGGCTTCTCCGGCCACTGCGATGATAAGGGCGCCGACATGGAAGCGATCGCGCTTGCCGGCAAGCGCAGCATCCGCCTAACCGCCACCTTGAAGCTGATCGAGCCGTTTGCCAGGGCGGGCCGCTGACGGCCAGTACGCCGGCGAACACGGCTAGGCCTTCGCAATTCCGCCTGCGGCACACAGCCCGGCTTCGTGGCTCGCCTCATGGCTTGTCGGTCAAAGTAACCGCCGGAGGCGGAAGGTTCGCTGTCACTGCTTCGGCAGCTTGGCCTTCAGCGCATAGAGCGCATCCAGCGCCTCGCGCGGCGACATCTCGTCCGGGTGCAGCGCCTTCACGGCGTCCATCAGCAGTTCGGCCTCGCTCGGCGGCGCGGCTTCCGCGGCGGCGCGCGAGGGCACGGCGAACAGCGGCAGATCGTCCACCAGCGCCCGTGCGGTCTGGCCGCGGTCCTGTGCCTCCAGCTTGGAGAGTACGGACTTCGCGCGCGTGATCACCGCCGGCGGCAGGCCTGCGAGCTTGGCCACCTGGATGCCGTAGGAGCGGTCGGCCGAGCCCGGCAGCACCTCGTGCAGGAACACGACATTGCCCTGCCATTCCTTCACCCGCACCGTCGCGTTGAACATGCGCGGCAGTTTTGCCGAGAGCGCGGTCAGTTCGTGATAATGCGTGGCGAACAGCGTGCGGCAGCGGTTGCTCTCGTGCAGATGCTCGATCGCGGCCCAGGCGATGGAGAGGCCGTCGAACGTCGCGGTGCCGCGGCCGATCTCGTCGAGGATCACGAGCGCGCGCTCGCCGGCCTGGTTCAGGATCGCCGCGGTCTCGACCATCTCCACCATGAAGGTGGAGCGGCCGCGCGCGAGATCGTCGGCGGCGCCGACGCGCGAGAACAGGCGGTCGATGATGCCGATCCGCGCCCGCGTCGCCGGCACGAAGCTGCCGATCTGCGCCAAGAGCGCAATCAGCGCGTTCTGGCGCAGGAAGGTCGATTTACCGGCCATGTTGGGACCGGTGAGCAGCCAGAGCTGGCCGGATTTTTGCGCCGGTGTTGGCGAGAGATCGCAGGCATTGGCAATGAACGGCTCGCCATTGCGCTTGAGCGCCTGTTCCACGACGGGATGGCGGCCCGCCTCGATCGCAAAGCCGAGGGAGTCATCAACGTCCGGCCGCACGTAATTGTCGTCGATCGCGAGCTTGGCCAGCGAGGTCGCGACGTCGAGCAGCGCGAAGGCATGGGCGGCGGCGCGTAGATCGTCGCTGATATCGAGCGCCTTGGCGCAGAGCCGCTCGAAGATCTCGAGCTCGAGTCCGAGCGCGCGGTCGCCGGCATTGGCGATCTTGGCCTCGATCTCGCCCAGCTCGGAGGTGGTAAAGCGCACCTGGCCCGCCAGCGTCTGGCGATGGATGAAGGTCGCATTCAGCGGCGCCGACATCAGCTTGTCGCCGTGCTGCGCGGTGACCTCCACGAAATAGCCGAGCACGTTGTTGTGGCGGATCTTGAGGCCCTTGACGCCGGTATGATCGGCGTAGCGCGCCTGCATCGAGGCCACCACGAGGCGCGAGGCGTCGCGCAGGCTTCGGGTCTCGTCGAGGGCGGGCTCGTAGCCCTGACGAACGAAGCCGCCATCACGCTTGATCAGCGGCAGTTGCTCGTCGAGGGCACTTGCGAATTCAGCCGCGAGTTCGCGCGACGGACGCTGCAAGGCCGCCATCACCACCGCGATCTCCTGCGGCGGCTGGTCGAGCTCGGAAAGCCGCATCAGCACCTGGTCGGCAGCGATGATGCCATCGCGCAAGCCGGCGAGGTCGCGCGGGCCGCCGCGGCCGACCGAAAGACGGGCCAGCGCCCGCGACATGTCGGGTGCGCCGCGCAGGATGCTGCGGATGTCCTCGCGTGCGGCAGAGTCCGCAACGAAGGTGCTGACGGCATCGAGCCGCCGCGCGATTGCCGGTGCGTCCGTCAGCGGCGCTGCCAGCCGCTGTGCCAGCAGGCGCGAGCCGGCCGAGGTCACCGTGCAGTCGATCGCATCGAGCAGCGAGCCGCGGCGTTCGCCCGCGAGCGTTCGCGTCAATTCGAGATTTGCGCGGGTGGCCGGGTCGATCGCCATGGTCGCGCCCGAGGCCTCGCGCGCGGGCGGCGACAGCGGCGGATGCTTGCCGACCTGGGTGCGGTCGACATAGGTGACGGCGGCGGCTGCGGCGGTCGCTTCCAGCCGGGTGAGCTGCGCGAGCCCGTCCATGGTCGCGACGGCGAAATAATCGCATAGGCGCTTTTCCGCGGTGGCGCCGTCGAAGACGTCGCGGGTCAGCGGCGTCACCGCCGGCAGCTCGCGCAAGGTCTGCCCAAGCTCGCTATCATTGTAGAGCGCGTCGGTGACGATCGCCTCGTTCGGATTGATGCGCGCCAGCGTCGCGGCCAGCTCACCGCCCGAACATTCCATCACCGTGAATTCGGCGGTCGAGATGTCGATCCAGGCAAGCCCAAAACGGTCGCCGCCACCGGAGGCGCGGGCGCGCGCGATCGCCAGCAGATAATTGTTGGCGCGCGCATCTAACAGCGTGTCCTCGGTCAGCGTGCCCGGCGTGACCAGCCGCACGACGCCACGGCGCACCACGCTCTTGTTGCCGCGCGCTTTCGCCGCTGCGGGATCCTCGGTCTGCTCGCACACCGCGACCCGGTGGCCGGCGGTGATCAGGCGATGCAGATAGTCCTCGGAGCGCTCGACCGGCACGCCGCACATCGGGATATCGTTGCCCTGATGCTTGCCGCGCTTGGTCAGCACGATGCCGAGCGTCCTGGAGGCGATCTCGGCATCCTCGAAGAACAATTCGTAGAAATCGCCCATCCGGTAGAACAGCAGCAAGCCCTGATGCGCCGCCTTGATCTCCAGATATTGTTCCATCATCGGCGTGACGCGCGCGGCAGCTTCCGCCGGCGGTGCGGGCGTGGATTCGGGTTCTGGCGCGGGGATGGGCTGTTGCATTGTCATGGGCGGCGCAACCTACAAAATTTCGCCCCGTGCTCCTATCGCTTTGGCCGGATGGGGCGGGTTTTCCACGTTGTCCGCACCGCGGCATGCGCTAGCGGCGTCCGGGCCCTTCGGAACACGCAAGAAACCGTCAATTGACCTGCCGCGGGCGCCCTCCTAAAACTCCGCGGACATTGAAGAATTTGGGCCGGACCGCGGCATTCAGGGAGAACAACGATGCGTGACGTCTTTATCTGCGATGCCGTGCGGACCCCGATCGGCCGTTTCGGCGGTTCGCTCGCCAAGGTGCGCGCCGACGACCTCGCGGCGGCCCCGATCAAGGCGCTGATGGCCAAGCATCCCAATCTGGACTGGGCACAGGTCGACGAAGTCTTCTTCGGCTGCGCCAACCAGGCCGGCGAGGACAACCGCAACGTCGCTCGCATGGCGCTGCTGCTTGCGGGCCTGCCGGATTCGGTTCCCGGCCAGACCCTGAACCGGCTCTGCGCCTCCGGCCTGGACGCGGTCGGCGCGGCCGGCCGCGCCATCCGGTCCGGCGAGATCGAGCTTGCGATTGCCGGCGGCGTCGAATCCATGACCCGCGCGCCCTTCGTGATGGGCAAGGCGCAGGAAGCCTTCTCGCGCTCCGCCGAGATCTTCGACACCACCATCGGCTGGCGCTTCATCAATCCGCTGCTGAAGGCGCAGTACGGCGTCGACGCGATGCCGGAGACCGGCGAGAACGTCGCCGAGGAATTCCAGGTCTCGCGCGCCGACCAGGACGCCTTCGCCATCCGCTCGCAGCAGCGCGCCGGTGCGGCGATCGCGGCGGGTTATTTCGCCGAGGAAATCACGCCGATCACCATTCCCGGCGGCAAGGCCGGCCCGATTACGGTCGACAAGGACGAGCATCCGCGCCCCGAGACGACACTGGAGGGTCTCGCCAAGCTGAAGCCGATCGTGCGCAATCCCGGCACCGTGACCGCCGGCAACGCCTCCGGCGTCAATGACGGCGCGGCCGCGATGATCCTCGCCTCGGAAGCCGCGGTGAAGAAGCACGGCCTGACGCCTCGCGCCCGCATCCTTGGCCTCGCCTCGGCCGGCGTGCCGCCGCGCATCATGGGCATCGGCCCGGTGCCGGCGACCCGCAAGCTGATGGAGCGGCTCGGCAAGAAGATCAGTGATTTCGACCTGATCGAGCTCAACGAGGCCTTCGCCTCGCAAGGCATCGCCTGCATGCGCCAGCTCGGCGTCGCCGACGATGCCGATTTCGTCAATCCGCATGGCGGCGCCATCGCGCTCGGCCATCCCCTCGGCATGAGCGGCGCGCGCCTCGCGCTCACCGCCGTCCACGGCATGGAAAAGCGCGGCGGCAAGCTCGCGCTGGCCACCATGTGCGTCGGCGTCGGCCAGGGCGTTGCGGTCGCGATCGAGAAGCTGAACTGAGACTGTATCCACCCCTCTCCCTGTTCTTAGGGAGAGGGGTGGAGTGAGGGGTTTCTCGCCGCGGATGAGATGGCCGTGGGACCCGTACCCCCTCACCCGGATTGCTTTGCAATCCGACCTTTCCCCGCAAGCGGGGCGAAGTGAAGAAAAGGAGCCTCGAAACCGGCTTCCCTAGATTAGTTATATTCTATAATGATCGGCGGAAGCGTTGACCGGCTGGACCAAAATGGCCGGGGAGGAGTTCGCCAATGACATTCATCTATCCCGTCGACAGCAACAAGGCGCATCCGCTGCCGCTGTCGCCCGAATACAAGAGCTCGATCAAGCGCGCGCCGAACAAGCCCTTGATCCCGATGCGCCACACGCTGTCGGAATTGACTGGCCCGGTCTACGGCCACGAGACCGTGCGCGAGGGCGATAGCGATCTCACCACCCAGCATACCGGCGAGCCAATCGGCGAGCGCATCATCGTGCACGGCCATGTCCGCGACGAGGACGGCCGCGGCGTGCCGAACTCGCTGGTCGAGATCTGGCAGGCCAATTCATGTGGCCGCTATGTCCATGTCCGCGATCAGCACCCGGCGCCGCTCGATCCGAATTTCACCGGTGCGGGCCGCACCGTGAGCGATGCCGCGGGCTACTACCGCTTCGTCACCATCAAGCCCGGCGCCTATCCCTGGGGCAATCATCACAATGCCTGGCGTCCGGCGCACATCCATCTCTCGGTGTTCGGCCATTCCTTCGTCACGCGCCTCGTGACGCAGATGTATTTCCCGAACGATCCGCTGTTTCCGTTCGACCCGATCTTCAACTCGGTGCCGGACGAGAAGGCGCGGGCGCGGATGGTCTCGTCATTCGACCTCGAGAACACGCAGCCCGAATGGGCGCTGTGCTACCGCTTTGACATCGTGCTGCGCGGCAAGAACGCCACGCCTATGGAGAACCACTAAAGTGCAGGATTCTCTGAAGCCCAACGGTATCACCCCATCGCAGACCGTCGGTCCGTTCTTCAAATACGGCCTGACGCCGAATGGCGAGTACGCCTGGAACGACGCGTTCACCAACTCGACGCTCACGCCCGACGTCACGGGCGATCGTGTCCGTATCGAAGGCCGCGTATTCGACGGCGACGGCGTCGCCGTGCCCGATGTCATGCTGGAGATCTGGCAGGCGGATGCGCAGGGGCGCTTTGCCGACCCGCAGGACAAGCGCGCGCTGCCGAACGCCAGCTTCCGCGGCTTCGCCCGCTGCGGCACCGACAAGGACGGGCATTATTCCTTCGACACCATCAAGCCGGGCGCGGTGCCCGACCCTGATGGCAAGCCACAGGCGCCGCACATCGTCCTTGCGGTGTTCGGCCGCGGCATGCTGCGGCATCTCTACACCCGCATCTATTTCAGCGACGAGGCCGGCAATGCCGCCGATCCCGTGCTGGCGGTCGTGCCCGCCGATCGCCGCGCGACGCTGATCGCGACGCGCGAGGCGGGGAAAGCGGTCTATCGGCTCGACCTGCGACTTCAGGGCGACGACGAGACGGTATTCTTCGACGTTTGAGGCGACACGTGCCGGCGATGTCGAGTCGCCGCCACGCGTTTCTCATCCAGCGCAACCAGGCCGGCCACTTGGCGATCAGGCCTGAAGTCCCAGGTTCGTGCATCAGCGTCGCTGGCTCAAGACCGATGGTTTGACGTCCTGTTCCCGTAGTTTTGCGGAGCTCGCGCGATACAATTTCGGCGTGAATCAATTCCGTATTTACCGTGTTCGTCTAGGGTCGCTGCCGTTTCGACGCGCGCCCCGGATTGTTTCATGAAAATTCGCCTGTCCTTGTCCTCTGCGATCATTGCGTTCGGCATCGTTCTCGCCATCGGCTTTACTGCGGTCGTCTCGACCAGCCTTTACGCCCTGCGCGAGCTCAAGGTCGGCGGTCCGCTTTATTCCGGCATCAAGCTCGGCAACGACCTCATCGCGGACATCCTGCCGCCGCCCGAATATGTGATCGAAGCGTATCTCGAGGCCACGCTCGCCATGCGCGAGCCCGACCAGCTGGCGGCCCACGGCGAACGCCTGGTCCAGCTCCGCAAGGATTACGACGAGCGCAAGGCATTCTGGACCACCTCCAGCCTCTCCACCGATCTGAAGACGGCGCTGGTGTCGAAATCCGACGCCGAGGTGCAGAAGTTCTGGAAGCTTCTGTCCGACCAGCTGCTGCCGGCCCTCAAAGCCAAGGACATCGCCGGCGCCGAACGCGCCTATGCACAGCTCAAGGACGCCTATACCGCGCACCGCGCCGTCATCGACAGCATCGTCGAGAGCGCCAACAAGCAGAATGCCGATATGGAGAAGCTGGCCGCCGACCGCGACAGCTCGATCCTCTACATTCTCCTCGGCGTCTCCGCCGCCGTCCTGGCCTTCATTGCCGCAGGCCTGCTCGGCGTCGCACTTGGCGTGGTGCGCCCGATCGTGCGCATGACGGACGCGATGCAGAAGCTCGCGACCGGCGATCTCGCCGCCGACATCCCCTTCGCGCATCGGCAGGACGAGGTCGGCTCGATGGCGGGTGCGCTCCAGGTGTTCAGGCAGGGGGCGATCGAGAATTCGCGCCTGCGCGAGGAGCAGTTGCGGAAGGAGCAGGAGGCCGCGACTGCCAAGCGTGGCGCCCTGCACCAGATGGCCGAGACCGTCGAGCGCGAGACCGGCCGCTCGGTCGATTCCGCAAGCGTGGCAAGCCAAGGCGTCGAACGGGCCGCCTCCAGCCTGTCCGAGATCGCCCGCTCGCTGTCCGCGGAGTCGCAGGCAGTGGCCTCGGCGTCAACCCAGGCCCTGGGCAGCTCGCAGACCGTCTCGGCCGCGGCGGAAGAATTGAGCGCCTCGATCCGGGATATCGCAACGCAGGTCGCACGGACCAGCACGGTCACCAAATCGGCGGTCGCAGGCCGCGAGCAGGCGCGTTCGACCATCCAGGCGCTGGCGGGCGCGGTGAAGAAGATTGCGGAGGTCTCCGACCTCATTGGCGGCATCGCCGGCCAGACCAATCTCCTGGCGCTCAATGCCACGATCGAGGCCGCGCGGGCCGGCGAGGCCGGCCGCGGTTTTGCGGTGGTTGCGGCCGAAGTGAAATCCCTGTCCGACCAGACCGCCAAATCCACCGAAGAGATCGGGCGCCTGATCGCCGAGGTTCAGGCCTCGACGCAGGCCGCAGTCGATGCCGTCGAGACGATGGGAGGCCACATCGTCGAGATCGACGGCGTGGCGACTTCGGTCGCGGCGGCGATGGAGGAGCAGGACACCGCAACGCGGGAGATCGCGCGGTCGATTTCCGAATCGGCCTCCGCTGCGAAGGAGGTCTCGGCCAAGATCGCCAATGTCAGCCGCGATGCCGCCTCGGTGGACGAGCGCGCCGCGGAGGTGAGGCAGGCGATTGCCGGCATGGCGGCCAACCTGGAATCGCTGCGGTCGGTCGTGGTGAGGACCGTGCGCGACTCGACCGCTGCGGCTTGAGTCGGGCGCGAGGTCTGCCGCTGGTGCCTGGGCGCGTGATCGTGCAGTATGGCGCGGGATAGGGGCATCGTGGTTCATGACACCTCCACAATTGCCGGCGGTCGCTGAGCCCGCCCGATTGACGGCCGCGCTACGCAGGAGCGGCGTGCTGGACGCCGGCGCCGTCCGCGAGGTGAAGGTGCTGCATCAGCGCGACACGGTCGTGTCGCACATCATCCGCCTTGCCCTGCGCTATGTCGGAGAATCCGCCGGCGCCCCGCAATCGCTGATCCTGAAGACCGCCAATGCCGCGTTCGCGCAGACGCTTGCCAATGGCGGCCGGAGCGAGGTCGCCTATTACACGCAGCTGACGCCGAGCATGCCGTCGGGACTCGTGCCCCGCTGCTTCGACGGGCATTTCGACGAGGACAGCCTCACTTGGCATCTTCTGCTCGAGGACTTCACTGACAGCCACCAAGTCGCGACGGCTTGGCCGTTGCCGCCGTCGCGTGAGCAGATGTTCTCGATCGTCACCACGCTCGCCCGGTGGCATGCGGCATGGTGGGACCATCCGAGCCTCGGCGATACCGTCGGCACCTGGGCGAGCACCGAGGACAGCACGCAGCACATGGAGACGTTTGCGGGCCATTATGACCGCTTTGCCGATCTGCTCGGGGATCGCCTCAGCGAGGAGCGGCGCATCCTCTATCGTCGCCTCATCGATCAGTCGGAACGGCTCTCCCAGCGTTACCATTCACGCCGTCATCTCAGCATCACCCATGGCGACGCCCATGCCTGGAACTTCCTGCTCCCGCGCGCAGGCGTTGCCGATACCGTGCGCATCTTCGATTTCGACCTGTGGAGCATCAACGTTCCGACCGGCGACCTCGCCTACATGATGGCGATGCAATGGTATCCGGAACGAAGGCAGGCGCTCGAACGCTCGCTGCTCAATCTCTACCATGATACGCTGGTTGAAAGCGGCATCACGGGCTACACGCGTGGTGCGCTCGATCGCGACTACCGTTGGTCGGTGCTCTGGCATATCACGAGGCCGGTCTGGCAATGGAGCATCAACATCCCGCCGTTGATCTGGTGGAATAATCTGGAGCGGGTGATGATGGCGGTGGACGATTTGGGCTGTGAGGAGTTGTTGTCGTAGCTCGTGCCACAAATTCGCTGTCGTCGCCCGGCTTGACCGGGCGACCCAGTATTCCAGAGACGTTGTGGGATTCGGAGAAGCCGCGGCGTACTGGATGCCCCGCCTTCGCGGGGCATGACACCTGCTACTACTCCATCACCGCATGTTCCGGTCCCGCGGACTGCTTGCGCAGCGTGGCCTTGGTCGAGCCGATCATCAGGGCGAGCGGGATGGTGCAGAGGATGAAGATCATCACCAGCATGTAGTCGTGTGCGAAGGCGATGATCTGCGCCTGCACGCTCACCATCCGGTCGGCCATGGCGCGGCCGGCGTCGGTGGAGAGGTTGATCAGGCCGCGGACGTCGGGCATCTGCAGCGCGTGGTTGAACGGGTTGATGTGCTCGGAGAGGATTGCGTAGGTCTTGCGCGTGCCCTGCGTCAGCTGGGCGATCACGATGGAGATGCCGACCGAGCTCGCGACGTTGCGCAGCAGCGTCAGCATCGAGGTGCCGTCGGTGCGCAGATGGTTCGGCAGCGTAAGGAACGACACGGTCGAGAGCGGCACGAAGACGAGGCCGAAGCCAAAGCCCTGGATCACGCTGACGATGACGATCTCCGGCACCTGGGTCAGGTCGGTCCAGCCGGTCATCTGGTACAGCGAGGCCGCCGTCAGCATCAGGCCGCAGATGATCAGCGTGCGCGCCTCGATATAGCGCATGATCCGGCCGACCATCATCATCGCGAAGAAGGTGCCGAAGCCGCGGCTCGCGAGCAGGCCGCCGGCGGTCATGATGGGATAACCGATGACGTTCTGCAGATAGGGCGAGGCCAGCGCCATGGTCGAGTACAGCACGAGGCCCATCACCGTCATGAAGATGCAGCCGGTTAGAAAGTTCCGATCCTTGAACAGCGCGAACTGGATGAAGGGACGCGACGTCGTGAAGGAGTGGGCGAAGAAGTAATAGAAGGCGATGCCCGAGATCACGAACTCGGTCACGATCTCGACCGACTCGAACCAGTCGAGCTGCTCGCCGCGGTCGAGCGCGAGCTGGAGCGCGCCGATCCCGACCGCCAGCGCGGCGAAGCCGAACCAGTCGAATTTCAGGCTGAGGTTCTTGTCGGTCTCGTCCATGAAGACGGCGAGCCCGAGCACGGTGATCGCGCCGAACGGCAGGTTGACGAAAAACACCCAGTGCCAGGAATAGGTCTCGGTCAGCCAGGCGCCCAGCGACGGTCCCATGATCGGCCCCATCATCACGCCCATGCCCCAGATCGACATCGCCGTGGCGCGTTCCTGGAGCGTGTAATAATCGAGCATGACCGACTGCGACAGCGGCACCAGCGCCGCGCCGAACACGCCCTGCAGCAGGCGGAATAGCACCATCTGGTTGATGTCCTGCGCCAGGCCGCACAGCACGGAGGCGAAGGTGAAGCCGGCGGCGCAGATAATGAAGACGCGCTTGCGGCCGTAGCGGTTGGAGATCCAGCCCACCGGCGCCGTCATGATCGCGGCGGCGACGATGTAGGAGGTCAAGACCCAGTTGATCTGGTCCTGTGACGCCGACAATGTGCCCTGCATGTAGGGCAAAGCGACGTTGGCGATGGTGGTGTCCAGCGCCTGCATGATGGTCGCGGTCATGGCGCAGATCGTCACCATGTTCCGGCGCAGGCCGGGGACCATCAGGCTGGCATTGGGGCCGGACATCGGATCAGTCCTTGTCTCAGTCTTGGTCTTTGTCCTGGCCCGCGGTCGCCGACAGGCCGAGCAGACCGGCGAGCGAGCGCTTGTGGCCGGTGTCGATGGTGGCATAGACGCTCATGCCGGCCTTCAGCTTCCGCACGTATTTGTCGGTCTCGTCGAAGTAGATGCGGATCGGCACGCGCTGCACCACCTTGACGAAATTGCCCGTGGCGTTCTGCGGCGGCAGGATCGCGAATTGCGCGCCGGTGCCGGGCGAGAGCGAACCGATCTTGCCCTTGAAGACGTGGTTCGGGAACGCGTCGACCTCGAGGGTAACAGGCTGTCCCTCGGTGACGTAGGTGAGGTCGCTCTCCTTCGGATTGGCGTCGACCCAGGGGTGGGCGACGTCGATGATGGAAAACACGGCCATGCCCGCGGTGACGTAGCGGCCCAACTGGATCTGCTCGACCTGCGTCGCGACGCCGCCCATCGGCGCGCGCACCACGGCGTGGTCGAGGTTGCGCTCGGCATTGTCGAGCTTGGACTTGGCCTGCGCATAAGGCGGGAATTTCTCCAGCGGCAGGTCGGTGTCGCCGAGCAGCTGCGTTTTGGCCGTCGAGATCTGTTGTCTGACATATTGCGCGATCGAGCCTGACGTCACCAGCGCGTTCGAGGCGTTGTCGAGGTCGAGCTGCGAGCCGAAGCTGTTCTTCACCAGCGCCTGCTTGCGCTCGACGTCGCGCTGCTTCAGGTCGACGCCCTTCTGGGCGAGGTCGAGCATGTCGCCGTAGATCTTGATGTTGGCGCGAAGGTTGTCATAGGTCGTCTGCGCCTGCATCAGCTGCGCCTTGGCCTCGTCCACCGCGAGGCGGAACGGCACCGGGTCGATCTCGAACAGCACGTCGCCCTGCTTGACGAGCTGGCCTTCCTTCACGACGACCTTCTCGATCTTGCCGGAGATGTCAGGCGTCACCAGCACCTTCTGCGCGCCGACATAGGCGTCGTCGGTGCCGACATAGCGGCCGCCATGCAGATAGAAGGTGACGCCGCCGATGGCGACGACGATCGGCAGCACGACCATCAGCAGGACGCGGCGATAGCGCCGCAGTCCCGCGATCAGGCGGCGGCGCGGCTCGGTGCCAGCCTTCTTGGTGGGCTTGCCGCTGTCGCCCTTCTGCTCGGGCGGGAATTTGAGGACCTGATCAGCCATAGCGCTGCTCCTTACGCGCTTGTTCCGCCCCAGAGGCCTGGATCGCGTTACGCACGTTTTCCTTGATTGTTTCGAGTTGGGTGAGAAGGCGGTGCGCATCCGCCGGGTTGATGCCGTCGAGCGCGTTCGCGGTGAGCTCCGATTTCAGGCCGCTCATCTTGCCGAGCAGTTGCCGCCCGGCCTTCTTCAGATAGAGGCGTTTGACGCGGCGGTCCGAGGCGTCACTGCGGCGCTCGATCCAGTCGCTCTCGCACAGCTTGTCGATCAGCCGCGTCAGCGTGATCGGCTGCATCTCCAGGAGCTCGGCGAGTTCCGACTGTTTCATCCCCTCGCTGCGCTCGACCTTGGCCAGCACCGCCCATTGGGCGCGAGTGATGCCGAAGCGCGATGCCTCCTTGTCGGCATAGACGCGCAAGAGGCGGTAGAGCTCGCCGAGCGTGAACAGGAAGTTCTGGTCGACAGACCCGCGGGTCATAAGCTTGGTCTCCAATAAGCTTGGATATAATAAGCAAGCTTATGATTATTTCATGGCGGGTTAACGGGACGCTGTCCCGCGAGATGAGCATGGCTGGCAGCCAGTCAGCCGGTCGTGCTTTGGGTTCCCGCGCCGAAATGCTAGAAGACGCGCCACATGACCCTCGCAAAGCCGGCCTTTCCCGCGCCTGACCACGATCACGGCCGCTGCACCGCGGACGCGCTGGCGCATGCCGAGGCGGTTTGCGAGCAGCGCGCGCAGAAATTCACGCCTATACGCCGCCAGGTGCTGGGGGCGCTGCTGTCCAGCCATAGGCCGCTCGGCGCCTATGAGGTGATCGACGAACTGGCCAAGTCGATGCAGCGGCCGGCGCCGATCACGGTCTACCGTGCTCTCGATTTTTTGATGGCCAACGGCCTCGTGCACCGCATCGAAAGCCGCAACGCCTATCTCGCCTGCGCGGCCCATGACCATGACGCGACCTCGGCGGTGGCGTTCCTGATCTGCGAGCGCTGCGGCCTGGTCGGCGAGATCTCGTCGGCGTCCTTTGCCAAGGATCTCAATACCGCCGCGCGCAGCTCAGGCTTCGCACCAAAACTGTCCGTGGTGGAGATCACAGGCGTCTGCACCCATTGCCAGAAGAAGTCTTGAAGCAACAACGGCGCAAAGCCGGATCTCGGGAAGAAATGTCCGCACCTCAAACCATACCGTCCGCCGGTCGCGCCCTCAGTGCCGGCGCCATCGCCCTGATGCTCATGCTGTGCCTGACCTGGGGTTTTAATCAGATCGCGGTGAAGCTGGTGCTGCCGGACGTGCCGCCGATGCTCCAGGCGATGATCCGCTCGATGGGTGCGTTGCCGGTGCTGTTCATCATCGGCACGTTTCGCGGCGTCAAATTCTTCGAGAATGACGGCACGTGGAAGCCGGGCCTGATCGCCGGGTTGATGTTTGGCATTGAGTTCGTGCTGATCTTCCAGGGCCTGCGCCTGACGTCCGCCTCCCGCGCGGTCGTGTTCCTCTACACGGCCCCGTTCTTCGTCGCGCTCGGCTCCTATCAGATGCTCGGCGAGCGGCTTGGCGGCTCGCAATGGCTGGGCCTCGCGGTGAGCTTCGCCGGCGTCGCGCTCGCGATCGGCGTGCCGCAGCCGAATGTCGATTCCCACGTCCTGCTCGGCGATCTCCTGATCGTGCTCGGCGCCTCGCTCTGGGCCGCGACCACGCTGGTCGCCAAGGGCACAAGGCTGCGCTTCGCGGCGCCGGAAAAGGCACTCGGCTATCAGGTCGCGATTTCGATCCCGATCCTCGGCACCGCCGCCTGGCTGTTCGGGGAGACCATCACCCACACCCCGTCGCCGCTGTCGCTCGGCCTGATGGCCTTCCAGGCGATCTGGGTGGTTGGAACCACGTTCACGCTTTGGTTCGCACTGGTGAAGGCCTATTCGGCCAGCAAATTGTCGGCTTTTACCTTCATCACCCCTTTGTTTGGCGTGGTGGGTAGCTATTTCATCATGCACGACACCTTGAGCCTGACATTCGGGGCCGCCGCGATCCTTGTAATTGCTGGGCTTTTTCTGGTTAACCGTCCCAGCCAAACGGCTGCGGCGCCGCGCGATGCATTGCTCAACGTCACCAAAACCTGATATTTGGACCCCATGAACAAGCTCGAAAACCCACTCGATTCCGACATCGCGGGCCCGGCGCCCCGGCACCAGACCACCCAGGTGAAGGTCGGCGACGTCGCCGTTGGCGGCGGTGCGCCGATCGTCGTGCAGTCGATGACCAACACCGACACCGCCGATATCGACGGCACCATCGCCCAGGTCGCAGCGCTCGCGCGCGCCGGCTCCGAGATGGTTCGCATCACCGTCGACCGTGAGGAGGCCGCTGCCGCCGTTCCGCATATCCGCGACGGCCTGGCCAAGCGCGGCATCACCACGCCGCTGATCGGTGACTTCCACTATATCGGCCACAAGTTGCTCGCGGCCTATCCGGCCTGCGCCGAAGCGCTCGCCAAGTACCGCATCAATCCCGGTAATGTCGGCTTCAAGGACAAGCGCGACACGCAGTTCGCCGACATCATCGAGATCGCGAACAGGAACAGCAAGCCGGTCCGCATCGGCGCCAATTGGGGCTCGCTCGACCAGGAACTGCTGACCAAGCTGATG
Source organism: Bradyrhizobium liaoningense (assembly GCF_018130785.1). Classification (GTDB taxonomy): domain Bacteria; phylum Pseudomonadota; class Alphaproteobacteria; order Rhizobiales; family Xanthobacteraceae; genus Bradyrhizobium; species Bradyrhizobium liaoningense_A. The sequence continues at coordinate 123,226 of NZ_JAFCJT010000019.1, read as the reverse complement.
GACGAGAATGCCGCGTCCGCCAATCCGCGCGACGTGCGCGCGGTGACGCGCGAAGCGATGGTGCAGTCGGCGCTGCTCTCGGCCGCGCGCGCCGAAGAGCTCGGCATGCCCAAGGATCGCATCATCCTCTCCGCAAAGGTCTCGGCGGTGCAGGACCTCATCGCGGTCTATCAGGATCTCGCCAGCCGCTCCGACTACGCCATCCATCTCGGCCTCACCGAAGCCGGCATGGGCTCGAAGGGCATCGTGGCGTCCTCGGCTGCGCTCGGCATCCTGCTGCAGCAGGGCATCGGCGACACCATCCGCATCTCGCTGACGCCGGAGCCCGGCGGCGACCGCACCCGCGAAGTGCAGGTCGGTCAGGAGCTCTTGCAGACCATGGGCTTCCGCACCTTCGTGCCGCTGGTCGCGGCGTGCCCCGGCTGCGGCCGCACCACCTCGACCACGTTCCAGGAGCTGGCGCGCTCGATCCAGGACTTCATCCGCGACGAGATGCCGGCCTGGAAGACGAAATATCCAGGCGTCGAAGAGCTCAACGTCGCGGTGATGGGGTGCATCGTCAACGGCCCCGGCGAATCCAAGCACGCCAATATCGGCATCTCCTTGCCCGGCACCGGCGAAGCGCCGGCCGCGCCTGTTTTCGTCGACGGCAAGAAGTTCCGTACGCTGCGCGGCCCCACGATCTCCGCCGACTTCAAGGCGCTCGTGATCGACTACATCGATCAGCGCTACGGTCAGGGCGCCAAGGTGCCGGTGACCGCGGCGGAGTGATCTCACGCCGCTAGCGCCCCACACTCCGCCGTCGTCCCGGCGAACGCCGGGACCCATAACCACAGGCCGTGGTTATGGCGCGGGATGGTAGTTGCAAGATTTCGTCAAACCCAATCCTGTGGGTATGGATCCCGGGCTCGCGCTACGCGCGCCCGGGGACGACCGCTGTGTTCGCGGCGCAGATTGCGTATCTGTCACCGCGCGCTACGATGCTCCCAATCAAAACGATCGGGAGACACGCCATGAGCTCACTCGCCGGTAAGCAGGGGCCGCGCTATCGCCACACGGCTGAAGACGGCGCGCCGTACGAGACCATCGCGGTCGAAAAGCTCACCCCCATAATCGGCGCGGAAATATCCGGCGTCGACCTCGGCAGCCTCGTCGATGGCGATGCCCGCTCCAACCGGCAGATGGACGAGATCCACCGCGCGCTTGCCGAAAATCTCGTCATCTTCTTCCGCGATCAAAACATCACGCCAAAACAGCATCTCGCCTTCGGCCGCAAGTTCGGCGAGCTGCATTTCCATCCCGCAGCTCCGCACGAGGACGAAGACCCGGCGCTGATGAAGATCTACGCCGACAAGAACTCGCCGCGGGCGAACGGCGAGGGCTGGCATTCGGACGTGTCCTGCGATCTGGAGCCGCCGATGGGATCGATCCTCTACATCAAGCAGTGCCCGCCGCGCGGCGGCGACACGCTGTTTGCCAACATGTATGCGGCCTATGAGGCGCTGTCGGATCGCATGAAGGCCTATCTCGACGGCGTGACCGCGCTGCACGATGGCGAGCCGATCTATCGCGGCCTCTACGCCAATTACGGCGTCGCCGACCGTCCATCCTATCCCAATGCCGAGCATCCGGTGGTGCGCACGCATCCGGTCACGGGCAGGAAGGCGCTCTACGTCAACCGCGGCTTCACCCGCCATATCAACGGCATCCCGCGCGACGAGAGCGACGCGATGCTCGCCTATCTCTACCAGCACGCCGAGAACCCGCTGTTCCAGTGTCGCTTCCGCTGGACCGAGAACGCCATCGCCTTCTGGGACAATCGCTGCACCCAGCACCGCGCGATGTGGGACTACTGGCCGCACACGCGCTCAGGCACGCGCGTGACGGTGAAGGGGGAGCGGCCGGCGTGAGCAAGCCGTGGCGCGCCATCGCGTCCGTCGCTGCTTTGCTGATCCCGTTCTTGCTTTCGTCGGTTGATCACAGCCAGGCAGCAAGGACGCGCAAGGCTGCGAAGGCGAAACCGAGGGCGTCCGCGCCGGAGACATGCGAGCCGCGCAAATTCCGCATCGTCGTCGACGTCGGGCACACCCCGGATTCCTACGGCGCGTTGAGCGCGCGCAATGATCCCGAATTCGGCTTCAACTTCCGCCTAGCAAGACTCGTTGCGGCGAAACTCAAGTCCGAAGGCTTTGCCGCGACGCGCCTGCTCGTCACGGACGGCAAGGCGCGGCCGAGCCTGTTCAAGCGCGTCGGTGCCGCGAATGACGGCCGGGCCGATCTCTTCCTGTCGATCCATCACGATTCGGTGCCGGACAAGCTGCTCGAAACCTGGGAGTTTGATGGTTCGAAGAGCTATTTCAGCGACCGCTTTTCCGGTCACTCGCTGTTCGTGTCCGAGCGCAATCCGCGCTTCGCCACCAGCCTGGCGCTGGCCCGGTCGATCGGCGGGCAATTGAAGGAGCAGGGCCTGCACTATGCCAGCCAATACACCCTGCCGGTGATGGGCCGTTACCGGCGCCAGTTGCTCGACAAGGATGTCGGCGTTTATCGCTATGACGGGCTCATCGTGCTGTCGCGAACGAGAAGCGCGGCAGTGCTGCTCGAAGCCGGCTCGATCATCAACCGCGACGAGGAGATGACGATGAACTCGACGGAGCGGCAGGAAATGATTGCGGGGGCCGTGGCGGCTGGGGTCGGGGAATTTTGCAAGATGCGATAGTTGGCGCTGCCGTCATTGCGAGCGAAGCGAAGCAATGACGAAAAGGCTACAGCGGCGTCCCCCGATACTCCCTGTTCGCCAAACTCGCTTCCTCCAGATCCAGGTCGCGCTCGATCCGGCGCCGCGTCTCGTCGGTGATCTGGCCGTCGCGCAGGAGGTCGTGGATGAATTTGCGCTCGGATGTGATCAGCTCGCGGGTCAGCGCGGTGCCGGCAGCGGAAACGTCGTGGCGGGCGGGATCGAGCGAATCCGGCAGCTGGTTGACGCGGATCTCGTGGCGCGCGCGCAGGAGCCGCATCACCTCGTCGGAGACCTCCTTCTCCTCGGTCAGCGCGTCCAGCGATTTCAGCGCGGCGTCGAGGGCCTGGCGGCGCGCGGCGATCTCGGCCTCGTGCTCGGCGACATGCTCGTTGCGGCCGGCCTCGGCGACGCCGAGCCAGCGCACCACCGGCGGCAGTGTCAGGCCGACGCCGATCAACGTGACGAAGATGACGCCGAAAGCGACGAACAGGATCAGGTCGCGATACGGGAAGGCATTGCCATCAGGCAAAGTGAACGGCAGCGCCAGCGCGGCCGCCAGCGACACCGCGCCGCGCACGCCGGTGAAGGCGAGCGTGAACGGCCATTGCCAGGGGGGCGACGGATCACGCTTGCGCAGGCTCTTGCTTAATATCCGCGGCAGATAGATCGCAGGATAGAGCCAGGCGAAGCGTGCGATGACGATGACCGTCAAAACCACGGCGGTCGCGATCATGATATCGTCGAGTGGAAACGCCTTCGACTTCTCGTAGAGCGCGCGCATCTGGAAGCCGGTGAGCAGGAACAGCAGGCCCTCGATCAGGTAGATGATGAGGTCCCAGAAGAAGATGCCTTGCAGGCGCGTCGACGCGGAGATCAGCAGCGGGCCGTTCCAGCTCACATAGAGGCCGCAGGCCACGGTCGCGATCACGCCGGAGCCGCCGATATGCTCGGGCAGCCAGTAGGACACGTAGGGCGTGATCAGCGACAGCGTCAGCTCGACCTGCGGATCCCTCGACCATTTGCGGAAGCGAAGGGAGAGCCAGCCAATGCCGATGCCAAAGGCGATCTCGCTGGCGACGATGAGGAAAAATTCGCCGGCCGCCAGCGGCAGCGAGAAATGACCGACCATGATGGCCGCAAGCGCGAAGCGGTAGAGGATCAGGGCGGTCGCGTCGTTCGCGAGTCCCTCGCCCTCGAGGATGACCAGGAGCCGGCGCGGTATGTTCAGACGGCGCGCGATCGCGAGCGGCGCCACCACGTCGGGCGGCGCGACGATGGCGCCCAGCAGGAATCCGATGGTCCAGGGCAGGCCGATCACATAATGCGTGGCCGCAGCCACCAGCGCTGCGGTGAAGATCACCGCGCCGACCGCCAGCAGCACGATCGGCCGCAGATTGTTCCTGAACTCGCGCCAGCTCATCGCGACGCTGGCCGAGTAGATCAGCGGCGGCAGCACCATCAGCAGCACCAGTTCCGGTGGCAATTCCACCGGCGGCATGCCCGGTACGAAGGCGAGGCCGACGCCGGAGAGCATCAGGAGAATGGCGGGTGCGATGTTGAAGCGGCGGGCGACCAGCGCGGTGCCGGCCAGCACCGTGAGCAGGATGAGAAAGGTCTGGAATTTCGCTGCGATCATGGCCTGTCTTGGCCCGGAAGCGGCCAAAAGGTCAATGCGCAGCGATCACGCCAGCCGTTCGGCCACCATGCGTCCGACGCGCGCGAACACGGCTTCGATCTGCGCCTTGGTCGGCATGCCACCCTGGGTATAGGCTGCGATCAGGATTGGTACATCCGCCTTGTTGTCGAGCTTGGGCCAGACGACCGCGATATCGCCCGACGCGTCCTTGCCGTTGTTGCCGGTCTTGTCGCCGATGGTCCAGCCTGCCGGCAGACCGCCGCGCAGCCGGTTGGCGCCGGTCTTGCAGCCCACCATCCATTCGGTGAGCTGGGTGCGCGAGGCCGGCGACAGTGCTTCGCCCACCACCAGCCGCTTCAGATTGCCGGCCATCGCCGCCGGCGTCGTGGTATCATGGGGATCGCCGGGCGGTGAGCGGTTGAGCTCGGGCTCGTTGTGGTCGAGCCGCGAGGTGGTGTCGCCGAGCGATCGCCAGAATGCCGTGAGTGCGGCGGGGCCGCCGATCCGCGCCAGCAGCAGATTGGCGCAGGTGTTGTCGCTGAGCTCGACGATCGCCTTGCACATCTCCGTGACGGACATTTTGCCGGCCGCGAGATTTTGTTTGGCGACCGGCGCGTAGTCCAGCAGGTGGGCCTTGCTGTAAGGGATCATGGCCGCGAGCTGCTCCTCGCCGCGATCGACCCGCGCCAGCACGCAGGCCGCGAGCGAGGCTTTGAATGTCGAGCACATGACGAAGCGCTCGTCGGCGCGCCATGCGAGCTTCGCGCCGGTCGCGAGGTTTTCGGCATAGACCCCGATCCGCCCGCCGCTCTCGCGCTCATAGGTTTCGAGCTCCGGCGGCGCGTCTGCAGCAAGCGCGGGAGAGGCGGCCATCCAGGCGAGCGAGGCGAGCAGGGTACGGCGGTCGAGCGGCATAAGGGACTTTCAGACATCGTCATTGCGAGCGCAACGAAGCAATCCAGAATCTTTCCGCGGAAACAGACTGGATTGCTTCGCTGCGCTCGCAATGACTGAGAATGCGGGGCGAGTGTGCCGGATTTCGGGCAGTGCGAGGGTGCCCTCACTCCCTCAGGTCATACCGGTACGACTTCGACACGATCTGCCAGCCGTCGGCGAGCTTCATCGCCACCAGATAATCGGTGAAGAACCGGGGCGGAAGCTGGCACCTGACCTTGATGAACGCGGTCTTCTCGTCCGACCTGTCGATGGTGACGATGAAATCCTCGCGCGGCTTGCCTTCGGCCTTGGCGGAGGCACGCTTGCGCACGCGGTCGAGCCAATCGGGCACGGTCAGCACCTGAAGCTCGCCCTTCTCGACCCAGCGCAGATCGGCGGAGGGATGGAAGATGGCGCCGAGCTTGTCGGCATCGCCCTCATAAAGTCCGTCGAAATAGGATTGCACGACGGCTTCGACGCTCGAACGGTTGTGGCTCATGGGTCATCCCTTTGAATGATGGCTTGGGGCGAACTTAGTCGTACGCATCAAAATGCGCTATGGGTGTCTGCGCCAATTGCGCGAGGACGCTGGAATGACCGGATCAGAAAATTCGAACGCTCGTATCCTCGCCGGCGAATGCTACTGCCGCGCCGTGCGCTACGAGGTTGCGGACGCGTTCTCTTACGCGATGAACTGCCACTGTTCGAACTGCCGCCGCACCACCGGCTCCGCCTTCAAGCCATTCGCCGGAATCGAGCAACACAAGCTCCGCCTCGTTCATGGCGAAGATCAGCGCCTCATCTACGGCGACGACACCACCCATAACGCGCACTGCGGGCGCTGCGGCTCGCTGCTTTATTCCCGGGTGCGCGAGGGGAAATGGGTCCATGTCGCCATGGGAACCCTGGTCGATGCGCCCTCGATCCGGCCGGGCGCCCACATTTTCGTCGGCTCGAAGGCGCCATGGCACGAGATCACGGACAATCTGCCGCAATATCGGGGGCACATCGGGGATGACTGAGGGGAACCAGGCCTGCATGCGGCATTTGCCGGCGAACCGCGGCCGCACTGGTGCGACAAAACAAAAGGGGGGTCTTGGCCTCTCGCCGGCGTCCCCTTCGTGACATCCATCACAAGCGCCAGCGGCGGATCCTGCTAAAGCGGTCCCAAAGGGGCTAATGCCCCGAATTTTCGGAAGTCGTGTCATGCGCAATCTGCTCAGGCTTTGTCCGCTTCTCCTCGCCCTGACGCTGCTGTTCGGCGCCGAGCCCGCATTCGCCGGAAAGCGCGTTGCGCTGGTGATCGCCAACTCGGCCTATCAGCACGCGCCGTCGCTCACCAATCCCGTCAACGACGGCACGGTGATGGCCAGGACGCTGAAGGAGGCCGGCTTCGACATCGTCGATTCACGGCACGATCTGTCGGCGTTGGATACGCGGCGCGTGCTGCGCGAGTTCGCCGATGCGACCCGCGATGCCGACATCGCGGTGGTCTACTATGCCGGCCACGGGATCGAGGTCGAAGGCTCGAACTATCTGATCCCTGTTGATGCCAAGCTCGAGCGCGACACCGACGTTTACGACGAGGCGCTGTCGCTCGACCGCGTCCTGGTCGCAGTCGAACCCGCCAAGCAGCTTCGCCTCGTGATCCTGGATGCCTGCCGCGACAATCCGTTCAGCAAGACCATGAAGCGCACGGTCGCCTCGCGCGGCATAGGCCGCGGCCTCGCCCAGGTCGAGCCGACCAGCCCCAATACGCTGATCGCCTATTCGGCCAAGGCCGGCTTCACGGCACAGGACGGCGACGGTGCCAACAGCCCGTTTACGGTCGCGCTGTCGAAGCATCTGACGACGCCGGGCCTCGACGTTCGCCGCGCCTTCGGCTTCGTGCGCGACGACGTGCTCAAGTCGACGGGCAACAAGCAGGAGCCGTTCGTGTACGGCTCGCTCGGCGGCGAAGACGTGCCGCTGGTGCCGGTCAAGGTGGTGGCGGCCGCTCCGGTGGCGCCTGTGGCGAATCCGCAGGCCGATATCCGGCGCGACTACGAGCTGGCGCTCCAGGTTGGCAACAAGCCGGCCTTGGAGGCATTCCTGGCCCAGCATCCTGACGGCTTCTATGCGAATCTCGCCAAGCTTCAGGTCGAGAAAATCGGTGCCGAGCAGGCCCATGCGGCGGCCACCGAGAAGGCGAAGCAGGCCGAGGCCGAACGCGATCGCCTCGCTGTGCTCGGTGCGCAGAAGGACGCGCAGGCCAGGGCTGCCGCCGATGCAAAGGCCGCTGAGCAGGCGCAGCTTGCCGCGCAGAAGGCCAAGGAGCAGGCACAGCAGCAGGCGGCTGCCGCCGAGCAGCAGCGCGTCAACCTCGCCGCCGCTGCGCCAAGTGCTGCACCCGCCAGCACGGCGAGCCCCGCCGGCACCAATGTCGCCTCGCTGACACCGGCGACCGCATCGGCCGATCTCAGCCGCTCGGTGCAGACCGAGCTCGGCCGCGTCGGCTGCTACTCCGGGCAGGCCGATGGCAACTGGAATACGACTTCGCAGCGGTCGCTGTCGCAGTTCAACCGCTACGCCGGCACCAAGCTCGACGTGAAAGTGGCGAGCACCGATGCGCTCGATACCGTCAAGTCAAAGCCGTCGCGCGTCTGCCCGTTGGTCTGCGAGCACGGCTTCAAGGCCGACGGCGACAAGTGCACGAAGATCGTTTGCCGTGAGGGCTATGCGATCAACGACGACAATGAATGCGAGAAACAGCGCGTCGCCAAGCCCGCGACTGCCAAGCCCGCAACCGCCAAGCGCGACGACGGCGATGAGCGTCCCGCACGGCCGCGCCGTCAGGCCGGTGGTGCAGCAGCGGCCGGCGGCTATGGTGCCGCTGCGGGCATTGCGGCCGCCGCCGGCGCCGGCCGCGCCTCGGGTAGCGGTCAGGTTTATTGCAATAGCGGCGGCTGCCGTCCCGTCAATCGCGGCTGCCATCTCGAGTATCGCGGTGGTGGCGGCCCCGGCAACGACGCCAATGCCGAGGTGTGCAACTAGGATCGCGCCATCGACGCCGTCGTCTCGGCGCTTGCCGGGACGACGTCAGTTCGAAATTGCGCTCGCCGCGATGTTCACTGTCAGCGCCAGCAGCGCCGTGTTGTAGATGAATGAGATGATGCCGTGCGCCGTCGCGGTGCGGCGGATGGTCTTGTCGGAGATGCCGACGTCGGAGACCTGCGCGGTCATCCCGATCACGAACGAGAAATAGACGAAGTCCCAATAGTCGGCGTGAGCTTCCTTGTCGCCGCTCGGAAACTGCAATCCGCCCGGCGGGTGCCGGTAATAATCATGAGCGTAATGCAGGGCGAAGGTCGTGTGCACGGCGGCCCATGACAGCGCGATGGTACTGATCGCGATGGTCAGCTCCCACGCCCCGCGCTGCGGCGTGCCGAGCTCGGAGACGATCGCCGCGATGCTCGCGAAGGCGCCGATGGCCGTCACCAGCAGGATCACGAAGCGGCCGTCGTCCTGCATCGCGGCGGCACGGCGGATGTGCTGGTGGTCGTTGCACAGCATCATCGCGTAGACCAGCACCAGATACACCGCAATCAGCGCATCCCAGCCGAACAAGAGCCGCGTCACCAGCCGGTGCGAGCCCGGTACAAGTAGACAGACCAGGATTCCGGCGGCGAGCGCGATGAAGGTCCGCGGCCGCGCATAAATCAGCCGCACCGGCCGCGACATCTGGCGGAAGCGAACGAGGACCGGATCGTCTTTGCCCCCGGTCGCCATCGGAATGCGTCAGTTCTTCCGCTCGGCGACGAAGCGCGCGGCGGCCTGCAGAACGGCGGCGCGGTCGCCGAAGATCGACACGGCGCCTTCGGCCCGCGCGAGCAGGTCGCGGACGCGCTGCTTGGCGCCCTCGATGCCGAGCTGGGTGACGAAGGTGGTCTTGCCGAGCGCGGCATCGGCGCCGGCCGGCTTTCCGAGGGCTGCCGCATCGCCTTCGACGTCGAGCAGATCGTCGGCGATCTGGAAGGCTTCGCCGAGCGCGCGGCCGTAATCGTCGAGCGCCTGATATTCCTTTTGCGAGGCCTGGCCGAGGATTGCGCCGGCGATGCAGCCGTAGCGCAGCAGCGCGCCGGTCTTCATCTGCTGAATGCGGGCGACATCGATCGGTTCGTTGCCGCCAAAGCGGCCTTCACCGGCGAGGTCGAGGATCTGGCCGCCGACCATGCCGCCGATGCCGGCGCAGCGCGCCAGGGCACGCGTCAGCAGGAGCCGCACATTGGCGTCGCGGTGGATCTCGTCGCGGGTGATGATGTCGAAGGCGAGCGTCAGCAGGCCGTCGCCGGCGAGAATCGCGGTCGCGTCATCGGTCTTCTTGTGCAGGGTGGGACGGCCGCGGCGCAGGTCCGAATTGTCCATAGCCGGCAGATCGTCGTGGATCAGCGAGTAGCAGTGGATGCATTCGAGCGCCGCGCCGGCGAGCAGTGCAGCCTCGCGGGGAACACCGAACACGGCGGCGCTCTCGACCACCAGGAACGGCCGCAGACGCTTGCCGCCGTTCAGGCTCGAATAGCGCATTGCGTCCATCAGTCGCTTGGGCCGGGCGATCTCATCGTGCAGGATGTCGTCCGACAGCAGGCGGCCGAGCAGGGCCTCGGTATCATCAGCGGTCTTGTCCAGACGTTTGGCGAAATCGGACGGGGACGTGCCGGTCATCAAGAAGGGCTCCAGAACTAAAATTCGGCGGGACAATCCTTTATGCGCCCGCCCCAGTCAATCGTTTGGAAGGCCTAAAAAGTGCTGGAAAAGACCCGAATTATCACAGACTTAATGCCGGGATCCGTGGCCGCGTTTCATTTTGCGCCGGAAAGGTCGATTTGCGCATCGTTAAGATCCTGCTGGTAGCGCTCGCGGTCGCAGCTCTCGCGCCCTACGTGATCGCGCCGTTCTACCGCACCGGTCACCCGGTTTCGACGCTGATGGCCTGGCGGTCGCTCCGGGGTGCGCCGATGCATCGGGAGTGGATCGATCTGGCCGCGATGTCGCCCTCATTGCCGCGATCGGTGGTGGCGGCCGAGGACGCTCATTTCTGCAAGCATCACGGTATCGACTGGGGCGCGCTGCGCGAGGCGATCGACGACGCGAAGGAGGACGGAACGCCATTCCGGGGCGCCTCCACCATCACCCAGCAGGTGGCAAAAAACCTGTTCCTCTGGCAGGGGCGGGATTTCGTCCGCAAGGGGCTGGAATTCCCGCTGGCGTTGTGGATCGATTTCGTCCTGCCCAAGGCGCGAATTCTCGAGATTTACCTCAACATCGCCGAACTAGGGCCGCAGGGCCAGTTTGGGGTCGAGACGGCGAGCGCCTATGCCTTTGGCAGATCGGCGGCGAATCTCTCGCCCCGGGAGGCGGCACTTCTGGCCTCGATCTTGCCCAATCCGGTCAAGCGCAGCGCCCGGACCCCCGGGCCTGGCGTCCGGCGGCTGGCGGGGACCTATGTGGCGAGGGCGCAGGCGAGCTCGCTTTCGACCTGCTGGCGGGAAAATCGCTGATTTGGCACCCATTCCGGGCGTATTTTCCGGCCCAGAACCCTAGCTTTACGGCCAGCCTTCCTCTATAAGCCCGGCCTTGATCGGCATTTCGCTCGCCCCGTTGGGGTGCTGAGCCGTCCTCGGACGATGCCCTGACAACACCAATCCCTAGAGGATATTGAAATGGCCGTTCCGAGAAGAAAGACCTCGCCGTCGCGCCGTGGCATGCGCCGCTCGGCTGACGCCATCAAGAAGCCGACCTATGTGGAAGACAAGGACTCCGGCGAACTCCGTCGTCCGCACCATCTCGACCTCAAGACCGGCATGTACAAGGGCCGTCAGGTCCTGAAGAAGAAAGAGTCCTGAGTTAAGGACTTTTCTTCGGGCAGGACGATGTCGCCTGCCTGATTTCGGCCACCCAATGAGATATGACAGTGACGGCGGCGGAGCTAATGTTTCGCCGCCGCATTGTCCTGTCTGGATATCTTGATCGAGAAGGCATTTCGCCGATGGTCGGTTTCCCGCTGCTCCTGATTCCGCTCGCGGTCTACAACATCATCGCCTTCCTCATGCCGACCGTGTCCTTTACGGACGTGCTGTTCAAGGTGCCGATGATCACGGGCGAGACCTGGCCGGTCACGCTTGCCGACGTGATGCTCGCGCTCGGTATCGTGCTGCTGCTGTTGGAGGTGGTCAAAGGCGCGCGGCCCGGCTCGAAATTCCTGATGGATCATCTGCTGTCGCTCATCATATTCGGTGCCGCCGCGGCTGAATTCGTGATGTGGCCCAAATTCGGCAACTCCACCTATTTCCTGCTGGTGTTGCTCGCGATGGCCGATTTCCTCGGCGGTATCGCCCAGCGCACGCGCCGCCGCGTCACCTATGTCGCGGAGACGACAGTGCCGGCGCCGCGCAAGGCCAAGCGCCAGGCCGAAGCGGCAACGGACGATGAAGCCGCCGCCGAGCCCAAATTCGAGCCGGTGACCACGCCGCAAGCAGCCCCGGTGGTGCCGCCCGCGCCTACCGCGCAGTCGGTCGCCGAGTCCGTGCTGATGGATCACCCGGCGCCGAAGCCGGTGACCCCGCCCTCGCCGGAGATTCCCTCGCCGCATCTGCAGCCGGGCAACGGCACCCCGTCGCCTCCCGACGCGCCGCCGCGCTGATCGTCGAACTTGAGACCGTCCGTCGCCGCGGCGGTGGTCCGCTCCGTCGCCCCGCTTGCGACGCGCGAATTCCGACCTCTCCCCGCAGGCGGGGGAGGTAATAAAGGCTGTTCGCAGTTCAAGTTAATCTCAAGCCACCTGCCGCGTGCGCGCGGTGACGCTCGGAAGCGGGCGCTTGCTGCCATAGGCCACCTGCGCATCTTCGGAAGAGGCGCGGCGGAGCCGGCTGGCCTGGGGCAGGTGCTCGGCATTAGCGATGAGCTGGGTGACGAAGCTCGGATCGGGACGGGGCAGCGGCGCCTTGTGGACCCACTGCAACGTCGGCAGATGCGGCACCAGGGCCGTGCCCGTGCCGTTGTCCGCGCCGTCCGATCGATCAGTACTCAACATCGCTATCACCGTTGATCCGGCGAGGCCTGTCGCGTTTCGAGACGCTGGCGCCGGTGCGTGTCATGTACTCGCAAGGCCTATGCCGGCGGGGCCGGTTTGGTTCCGAGGGCCTGCGAAACGTGGTTTCCAAATTGTTTATGAACTTTGCCTAGGGTAGGAGGCGAATCTGGCCGTATTCTGTGCCGACTCAGGACTCCCTGCTGTCCCGAAACGAGGCGATTTTGACCCCTGCATTGCCGCAAGCCTCCGACATCCTGGCCGCGCTCGGTCAGGCCGTTTTCGCCTGGGACATCGCCAGCGATTCCATCGTGTGGGGTGAGCAGGTCGCAAGCGTCTTTCCCGGCATCCCGGCCGAGCGGCTGGCGACCGGCGCCGAATTCGCCAGGCTGATCGAGCCCGTGCAGACGCTGCGGACCGCCGCGCTGGCGCAGACCTCGCCGGTGCACGGCGCCGACGGCACGCCCTACCGGGTCGAATACGGCGTGCGCATGAGCGCCGCCGATCCCGTGGTCTGGATCGAGGAGACCGGCCGCTGGTTCGCCGGCCCCGATGGCCGCCCGGTGCGCGCGATCGGCTCCATCCGCATCAACAATGAGCGCCACGCCCGCGACGAGGAATTGACCAAGCTGGCTCGGCTCGATCCTCTGACCGGAGAGCTCAATCGTTCCCACCTGATCGCGGCGCTGGCCGAGGCGATCGAGGAGACGACCCGCTTCCGCTCGACCGCAGCCTTCATGCTGGTCGGTATCGATCATCTCGCCCGCGTCAACGACGCCTTCGGCTTCGACGTTGCCGATGCCGTCATCCTCGACGTCGCCAAGCGCATCCGCGCGCGGCTGCGCGGCGGCGACGTGCTCGGCCGCTTCTCCGGCAACAAGTTCGGCCTGATCCTGAAGAACTGCACCGTCGACGACATGAATGTCGCCGCCGAGCGCTTTCTCGCCGGCATCCGCGATGAGGTGGTCCCGACCAAATCCGGTCCGGTCTCGGTCACCGCGTCGATCGGCGCGGTCAGCGTGCCGCGCTATGCCCGCAGCACCGACGAGGCCGTCAATCGCGCCCATGAAACGCTGGACGCGGCCAAACAACGCCGCGTCGGTTCGTTTGCGGCGTGGCGCCCGGATGCCGCACGTGACGCACAGCGCCGCGTCAATATCCGTGTCACCGACGAGATCGTCACGGCGCTGAACGAACGCCGCATCAAGCTCGCCTATGAGCCGGTGGTGGCGGCCGGCTCGCGCGAGCGCGCGTTCCACGAATGCCTGGTGCGGATGGACCAGGGGGGCGGCCAGGTGCTGCTTGCGCCCGACATCGTGCCGGTCGCCGAACGGCTCGGATTGATCCGCTTGGTCGATCACCGCGTGCTCGAGCTCGTGGTCGCCGAGCTCGCGGCCGCGCCTGGCATCTGCCTCAGCCTCAACATCTCGCCCGATACGACGATGGATCCGGACTGGTGGGCGGGCATCGAATCGCTCATGCACGCGCATCCCGGCGTTGCCGAACGGCTGATCGTCGAGATCACCGAGACGGTCGCGATCCAGGACATCGACGACGTTCGCGGCTTCGTGACTCGGCTGAAGAATTTCGGCAGCCGCATCGCCATTGACGATTTCGGCGCCGGTTACACCTCGTTCCGAAACCTGCGCAAGCTCGGCGTCGATATCGTCAAGATCGATGGCGCCTTCGTGCAGAACATCACCCGTTCCGCCGACGATCGCGCCTTCGTGCAGACCCTGATCGACCTTGCCCGCCGCCTCGACATCAAGACGGTTGCCGAATGGGTGCAGGACGAAGAGGCCGCAAACATGCTGCGCGACTGGGGCTGCGACTATATCCAGGGCCGCCTGATCGGGCTCGCCTCAGCCGACCGCCCATGGGGCGCGCCGCCGGACAGCGCGTTGCCTGCGGCTGGGTAGGGATCGCGGGGTGGGCAAAGCGACTTGTCCGCCGTAGCGCGAAGAGCGAAGGCGGAAGCGTGCCCACCATTCGCGCCACGGCCAAACAACCCAGAGTCCTTCCGTGGCAGCAGCCCGGATTGTTTCGCTGCGCTCGCAATGACGATGTGGCCGCTACGCCACGCAAATGCCGGGCACCGCGACCTTCTGGAACAGGTGCGGGCTCGCGACGGCCGATGCGGGGTAGACCGCTATCTTTGCGCGGAATTCGGGGTGGGTGAAGGCCGCGCGAAAATGCGCGTTGGACTCCCACACCGCGTAATTCAGATAGGTCGGGCTGTCGCCGAGGGCGCGATGAAGCTGGGTGGAGATGAAACCGGGCTGGCGCTTCATGAAGGCAGCGTCGTCCTGCCACGTCTTGAGGAAGCTCTGCTCATCCTCGGGGGCGAGCGTGAACACGTTCACGAGCACCACGGTGCCGGTTTCGAGCGCGATCTGACGGTCGATCGGGAAGGCAGGGTCGAGGGGACGCATCTGGGGCATGACATTACTCCGGTCAATTTGGTATCATCATGTCAATTTGACCATTCATCACATAGAAGTTTGACATCATGATGTCAATGCGGAATAATCGCGACAAATGAGCAAGACCAAGCGGACCCCGGCGGGCGAAGCCCTGACCGGCCTCATCCTCGACCTGTTCCGGGCCAACGGCCTGCTTTTGACCGCCGGCGATCGGCTGGTGGCGTCGCTCGGCCTCACCAGTGCGCGCTGGCAGATCCTTGGGGCGATCGCCGACGCCGAGCGCCCGGAGCCGGTCGCCTGGCTCGCCCGCAATCTCGGCGCCAATCGCCAGAACGTGCAGCGCATCGTCAACGACCTCGAGCGCGATGGTCTCGTTGTGTTCGAGGTCAACCCGCATCATCGGCGGGCGCAGCTCGTGGTGCTCACCGAAAAGGGCAGGCAGACCTATGAGGCCGCCGGCCGCTCGCAGGTCCCGTGGGTCAACGGCCTGTCCGATGGCTTGTCAGTGAAGGAGATCGAGATCGCCCACCGGGTCCTCAACGCTCTGCGTGATCGACTCGAAGGAGCCGGCGAGGATTGATCACGCGCCTTCATCCAGCGCCACCAGCTCGCGCTTCTTGCGCAGCGCGGGCAACAGGGGCGCGATCAGCAGCACCATCGCCAGCGCGAGGCACGCCGCCGAGATCGGCCGCTGCACGAAGGTCCAGAGATCGCCCTGCGACAGGATCAGCGATTTGCGCAGATTGTTTTCCAGCATCGGCCCGAGCACGAACGCCAGCACCAGCGGCGCGGGCTCGTAGCCGAGCTTGCGCATGAAATAGCCGATGATGCCGAACGCGATCATCACATAGACGTCGAACACGTTGTTGCTCGAGCAGTAGACGCCGAGGATCGTGAACAGGATGATCAGGGGGAACAGGATGTTGTAGGGCAGCTTCAGGAGCTGCACCCACATGCCGATCATCGGCAGGTTCAGGATCAGCAGCATGACGTTGCCGATATACATGCTGGCGACGATGCCCCAGAACAGGCCGGGGTTTTGCGTGATCAGCAGCGGCCCTGGCTGGAGGCCGTGGATGACGAAGGCCCCGAGCAGCAGCGCCATCACCACGTTCGGCGGGATGCCCAAGGTCATCAGCGGAATGAAGGCGCCGCCGGCCGCCGCGTTGTTGGCGGATTCGGGGCCTGCGACACCCTCGATCGCGCCATGGCCAAAACGCTCCGGCGTTTTCGACAGCCGCTTCTCCAGCGCATAGGACGCAAACGAGGCCACCACCGCGCCGCCTCCAGGCAGGATGCCGAGCAAAAAGCCGAGCAGCGTGCCGCGCGCCACCGGGCCGGCGCTCGCCTGCCAATCGGCCTTGTTGGGCAACAACTGCGTGATCTTGGCGTTGATGATATCGCGCTTGATCGCCTGCTCGGTGTTGAGCAGCACCTCGGCGACGCCGAACAGGCCCATCACGACGGGCACGAGACCGATACCGTCGATCAGCTCCATGCGGCCGAAGGTCAGCCGCGGCTGCGCCGTGATGCTGTCGAGCCCGATCAGCCCGAGCACGACGCCGATGCACGCCATCAACAGCGCCTTCGGCATCGAGCCCTGGGTCAGGAAGGTGAGCACCACGAGGCCAAGCACCATCAGGCTGAAATATTCGGCCGGGCCGAACGCGATCGCGATGCCGGCAAGCCTCGGCGCCACCAGCATCAGCGCGACCAGTGCAAACGTGCCGGCGATGAAGGAGCCGAAGGCGGAGATGCCGAGCGCAGGACCGGCGCGACCCCGCTTCGCCATCTGGTGGCCGTCGATGCAGGTGACGACGGAGGCGGCTTCGCCGGGGATGTTGACCAGGATCGAGGTGGTCGAGCCGCCATACATCGAGCCGTAGTAGATGCCGGCCATCATGATGATGCCGGATTCCGGCGTGCCCGACAGCGTCACGGGCAGCAGCAGCGACATCGCCGAGATCGGCCCGATGCCGGGCAGCACGCCGACCAGCGTGCCGATGAAGACGCCGATGAAACAGTAGAGCAGGTTGATCCCGGTCAGCGCGACGCCGAACCCGTGCGCGACATTGGCAAGCGTATCCATGGCCTCAGCCGATCCCGAACAGGCCCGAGGGCAACTGGATCAGAAGCAGCCGCTTGAGCACCCACCACATGCCTGATGGCACCAGCACGGCGATCGGGATCGCCAGCGTCCAGCGCACGGGATCGATCAGCCGCAACAGCAGCAGCATCAACGGGATCGACGACAGCAGGAATCCCAGCGGCTCCAGGGCGAAGGAGAACGCAATGAGGCAGGCGATGACGAGAAGCGGCTTGCTCCAGCGTACGTTCTCCCAGCGCGAGGCCAGCGTCGGCCCGCCCTCGGTGATCGCCGAGACGATGATGCTTGTCGCAAACACGCACATCAGGATGCCGGTGTAGAACAGCACGTAGCCGGAGGCGGGATCGTTGATGGTGCCGAGCTTCAGCTTCAGCCCCGACCAGGTCACGAAGCCGCCGAGCGCGAGCCCGATCAACCCGCCCCACAGTTCGGAGTTGGAGAGGCGGAGTTTGACGTTGGATGGGTTGTTCATGTGAAGCACTCCTAGACCACCGTCACCCCTGCGCAACGGCGAAGCCGTTGTCGCTGGGGTGGTCGCTTCTTGAGCGGCCCTCGAAGGGCGACGGTGCCCCGATCCATCCTTCGAGGCGAGCCGCAAGCGCGGCTCGCACCTCAGGATGACGTCAGCATATGTGGCGGCGCGACCCTACTTCTTCGCAAGCCCGAGCGTGTCGATCACCTTGCGCTCGGACTCCGTGACCTCGACGACGAATTTCTTGTAGTCCTCGGTGTTCTTGTAATTCGGCACCATGTCGTATTTGGCGAGCGTCGCGATCACCGCGGGGTCCTCGACCGCCTTCTTGAACGCATCGTGCAGCTTGGCGACGATCTTTGGATCCATCCCCTTCGGGCCGGCGATGCCAAACGGGGAATCGTAGATCATGGGATAGCCGAGCTCCTTCAGCGTCGGCACGTCGGGATAGTTGGGCGACCGTGCGCCGGTCCACACCATCAGCAATCGCAACTTGCCGGCGTCGACCAGCGGCCGCCAGCCAGTGGAGTCGGCCTGCAGCATGGTGTGCTGGCCGAGCACGGCGGCGTTGGTCTCGGCGCCGCCCTTGAACGGCACCTGCGTCAGCTTGATGCCGGACATCGCCGCGATCTGCTCCATGCCGATGTGCAGCGAGGTGCCGGTGCCCGGCGTCGCGTAGGTCACCTTGCCCGGGTTGGCCTTGGCAAACTCGACCACGTCCTTCCAGGACTTGAACTGCGACTCCGCGTTGGTGGTCACGCCGAACGTATAGCCGGTGAGGTGGATGATGTAGCTGAAGTCCTTGGCCGGATCCCATGACACTTCCTGCATCAGGGGCAGGCGGAAGACGGTGATCGGAATCTGGGCGATGGTGTAGCCGTCCGGCTTCGCGGCGGCTGCCATGGTCGCGGGTCCCACAGTGCCACCGCCGCCGGCCTTGTTGTCGATCACGATCGGCTGCCCCAGCACTTTCGAGGCGCTGTCGGCGATCGCGCGCATGGAGATGTCGGTTGATCCGCCGGCCGGCCAGGGCACGATCAGCGTGATGGGTTTGACGGGATAGTCCTGTGCACCGGCGGCGGTCGCGAGCAGCGCGCCCACGACATGCATGGCGGCAAAGGCAATCGTCTTCAGCCCGTATCGCGACATCCAAACTCCTCCCTCGCGGCGGCCTCGTTGGACCGCCGTTTCTCGTTGTTATGACGGGATTGTCCCTGAAATCATGGGAGAAGAAAAGCGTATTGCGCGGACTGCCCGCAGGGGACGAGACGGCGATCCCGCGGGAAAAAGCACGTGCGACAATTGGTCGTTTGGACGTGTGCCGAGAGGCGGAATTTGGAGGGCCGAAGCCCTTACGCTACGCGCCGAACCGCGTTCAGCGTCTCGATGGTGCGGCCGACCTCGGCGGCCGGGCATGGCCTGCCGAAATAATAGCCCTGTACCGCGGTGCAGCCGCATTCGCGGACGAAGTCGAGCTGCTCGATGGTCTCGACGCCCTCGGCCGTCGTCTCGACGCCGAGCACGGAGCCGAGGCTGGCGATGGTGCGGACGATAGCGACGCTCTCCGGGCTTTCGCCGAGCGTGCCGACGAAGGAGCGGTCGATCTTGATGCGGTCGAACGGAAACTTGCGCAAATAGCTCAGCGAGGAATAGCCGACGCCGAAATCGTCGAGGCTGACGCGCACGCCAAGCGCGCGGAGCTGGTGCAGGATCTCGATCGTCGCCTCGCTGTCGTCGAGCAGCGCCGTCTCGGTGACCTCGAACTCGAGCCGTTGTGGCGGCAGGCCGGCTTCCGCAAGGGCGCTCGTGACCATCGCCACCAGCCCGCGCGAGCGGAATTGCAGCGGCGACAGGTTCACCGCGACGGTGATATCAGGCCAGGACACGGCGGTCGCACAGGCCGTGCGCAGCACCCATTCACCGATCGGGACGATCAGCCCGTTCTCTTCCGCGATTGAAATGAATTCGGCCGGGGAGACGAAGCCGCGCGAGGGATGTTTCCAGCGCAGCAGTGCCTCGAAGCCGGTGAGTTCGGTGGTGTCGAGCCGCACCTGCGGCTGAAACACGAGGTGGAATTCGTTGGCCTCAAGCGCCCCGCGCAGATCGTGCTCGAGCGCGTGACGGCTACGCGCCTCCTCCTCCATCTCGGGCTCGAACAGCTGATAGGCGCCGCGGCCCTTGGCCTTGGCTTGGTACAGCGCGAGGTCGGCGCATTTCATCAGCTCATCGGCATCGAGCCCGTGATCGGGCGCGATCGCGATGCCGACGGAAACGCCGACATGGATCGACTGGCTTTCCATTGGCGGCGGGTGGCCGATGATCTCGACCAGGCGGCGAGCGAGCCGCTCCGCCGATAACGGCTGCGGTCCGCGCTGGAGAACGGCGAACTCGTCGCCGCCGAGGCGGGCGACGGTGTCATCCTCGCCGACATTCTCCTTCAGCCGTGCCGCGACCCAGCGCAGAAGCCGATCACCGGCGGCGTGGCCGAGGCGGTCGTTGACGGTCTTGAAATTATCGAGGTCGAAGCACAGCACGGCCATCACACCGCCGGCGATCGCGACCTGGTTCAGTCCCTCGCCCATCTTCTCGCGGAACAGCGTGCGGTTGGGCAGGTCGGTGAGTGAATCGTGCTGCGCCATGTGCGCCACGCGGGCCTGGGCTTTGTGGCGCTCGGTGACATCCTCATAGGTGACGACCCAGCCGCCATGCTCCATCCGCTTGTGATTGAGCTTGATGATGCGGCCGTCGTTCAGGTGGCGGTGCAGCGTATGTTCGCCCTCGCGCAGCCTCTCGACGTAGTCGGCATAGAGCCTGGCGCCGGTCGTGTTCGGATGGATGCCGAGCGCGCAGCTGTGCTCCATGATATCGCGCATCGAGACGCCGGGCTTCACGACATCGTCCGATAGCCCATACATCTCGATATAGCGCCGGTTGCAGACGATCACGCGCAGGCTCGAATCGAGCATGCACAGGCCCTGGCTCATGTTGTTCAGGGCCGCGTCGAAGCGTCGATACTGCTCGCTCAGTTCCTCGACTGCGTTCTCGCGATCGGTGATGTCTTCGTAGGTGGCCACGAAGCCGCCTTCGTCCAGCGCGCAATAGCGCACCGAGATGATCGTGTCGTTTGACATGCGCCGGCGCATCGGTGAAGAGTCGCGGCGCGCGAGCCGCTCGCGAGCGGCTTCCAGGACCTGCTTCGGAGAGTATTCCGAAGAGAAAGCGCCGTTCACCATTGATCGCTCGATCAGCTCGCTGAGATGCGTGCCGGGCCGGGTCTCCTCCGGCGACAGCCGGTAGATCTTGCGGTAGGTGGTGTTGCAGACGCGCAAGCGCATGTCGCTGTCGTAGAAGGCGAGCCCGTGCGCCATGTTTTCCAGCGCCGCATCGAGGATGAAGTTCTGCTGCCTCAGCGCTTCTTCGTATTGCAGCCGCTCGGTGACGTCCTCATGCACCGTCACCCAGCCGCCGTCGGGCAGGAAGCGGGACACTGCCTGCACCATCCGGCCGTCGTAGCGCATCACCAGCAGGGTTTTCGCCTTCCTGGCGCGCACGTCCTCCAGGCGCGCGTGGTGGAATTCGTCGCTCGGCATGCCCGGCAGGTTGCCGCGCGACAGCCAGTGCTCGATGGTCGTGCTGTGCGTGACGCCCGGTTTCACGATCTGGGGGTCGAGATTGTAGAGGTCCAGGAAGCGTTCGTTGTAAACGACGATACGGCTGTCGGCGTCATACATGATGAGGCCGTGCGACATGTTGGCGAGCGCGTGCTGGCTGCGCTCCGTCTGCACGCGCAATTCCGCCTCGAGCCGAGCGAGGCGGCTGACGTCATCGCAGATCGTCATCCAGCCGCCGCCGGGAAACGGTTTCAGCTCGAGCGACATGACGAGGCCGCTCGCCAACCGTTGCTCGGTACGGAACGGCTTGCCTCCCGCGATCTGCGCGATCCGCGCCGCATACAGCGCGTCGAGCTCGTGTTGCGGAAAGTTCCCGCGTGACGCGCTGTGCGCCAGCACCTCGCGGTAGCTCGTGCCGACATGCACGATGTCGGCCGACATGTCGAACAGCGACAGATAGCGCTGGTTGACCAGCACGATCCGGTTGTCGGCGTCGTAAACGCAGACGCCCTGCTCCATGTGGTCGAGCGCAAGCTGGCTCAGCCCGACGAGGGCCTGCGGGCCCTCTGCGCGGCGTGCACCAAGCTCGTTATCGCGGATCGGCGTCATGGGATCGACGGGTCTCGGCCGGCAATAGACTTAACGCAACGTAATTCAGCCACTGAGCGTAGCGAAGAGGCCGGAAAATTCCCTTAAGCGCAGTAGTTTACGGAGGGTGACTGGGGATGCGGAGCGGCGTGTGCCGAGCGCGCGAATGCGGTGGCGCCTGCAAGCCAGAATTGGCCGAGAGCGCGCGACAAATCAGGTGTCGTCCCTGCGAACGCAGGGACGACAGCGGAGGTTGAGGCCCAGGTTGCACCCCTACGGCCCGTACAGCACGAGCTCCGTGTCAGTGAGGTCGCCGAGCTGCGGCCGGTGCGGGCCCTTGAAATATTTACGGCCGCGCCGCTCGGTGTAGATGCCGGCGAGGCCGGGAATCGGGCCATTGGCATCGATCGCCACCGAGAGCTTGCCGAGCCGCAGCAGCAGCCGGCCGATGCGGCCTGCGCAGGCGGCGTACTCGGCGGCGCTGCGGCAATAGATCAGCTTCATCGCGGGCGGTGCGATGAAGCCGCGGCGGATGCGCACCGGTTGCAGGATGAAAGGGAACGTTCCCTTCGGCGTACGGCAGACGAGGCTGAGGCAATTGTAGCGAGCATGCCGCGTGAGGAGCTGCGTCTCGTCGTCGGTCAGCCCCTCGATCGTCTTGGTGTGCTGCGAGATGACCTCGATCCTGCTCCAGCGCGGGGCGCGCGCGAGTGCAGGCACGGAGAAGAAGATGCCGTGGCAATAGGCACGGAAGCCCTGGGTCTCGATGATCGGCCAGGTCCACGGCGCCGGGCTGATGTTGAGATAGGTGACATCCTTGTGCCGCTGCGCGATCTTGGTCAGCAGCGGGGCGTAGTTGCGGTAGGCCGGATCGACATACCAGCTCGACAGATTGCACTGGATGGCGGTCTCTTCGCCGTGCTTCCGCGCCGTGTAGATCAGCAGCAGCACGCCGACGGGCTCGCCGTCGTTGTCGAGCATGTAGCCGAAGCGTGGATAGCCCTCCGGCACGGGCCGAAAGGCCTGCCGGCGCAGGCCCTGGATCCAGTAGTCGCGCGAGCGACCGACGAAGCCGCGGGTCAAGAGGTCAGCGACCTTCTCGACGTCGGCCTCGGCGATCTCGCGGCATCGGACCTTGGTGTGGATCACGCTCGTCTTGCCCGTGGAAATGGGAGGCCTCGTTCGCTCTATCGTTTCAGCATGATCTTTTCGGAAAACCGCTTCGCACTTTTACGGATCATGCTCTAGCGCCAGCCTTCACCATGGGCATCGGCCGTGGCTAACGGCTGCATGCCCATGATCTCCCGCACCTTGGCGGGCCAGGCGGAAAGATCAGTGCCGTGGGTGTGGAACATGGCGACGGCGAGCCGGTCCATGCCGAAGGCGACGCAGCCGGTGTGGGCCGGTTCGCCGTTGGTATCCTGGATGCCCCAGGTCGTGCCGAAATGTTCGCGGTGATAGTTGAAGCTCATGCAGGCGGTCGGCTGCTCTTCCGAGCGCAGCGGGATCAGGAGCTCGAACTTTAGCTGCTGCTGCTTCTGGCTCACCGCCTTCATCTGGCCGACGCGGCCGAAGAAGGGGTCGCTGGCATAGTCGACGCGGAAGGTCAGGCCGAGGTCGCGGGCAATCGCCTGCGCGCGCACCATCCAGCGCTCGCGAAAATCGGCGACGTCGTCGGGCGTGCCGATGCAGACATATTCGCGCATCCGGAACGATTGCAGCCGGTCGAGATGTTTCGACGGCTCGCGGCGGAAGCAGTCAGCGGCGACGTCGAAGCGCAGGCCGCCCTTCGGCAAAGGTCCGCGGCTCGCCGCGATCGGATAGACCGGGTAGCAGGCTGCGGGCGACAGCACGAGGTCGGCCGGCGAGAGCGATGAAGTCCAGTCGCCGCCGGCATCGAAGCGGCTCACCGCCGCGTTGATCTCGCGTTCAGTGCCGTGCAGGCCGCAGACGCAGCCGAGCAGGTTCGGAAAGCTCTTGAGATAGCCGGATTTCTCGAGCTGGGCCCGGCTCATCACCGGCGGAAAGCGCATCACCTCGGTGCCGGCTTCGCGATGGCTGGTGATCAGCGCGGCGAGCTTCTCGACGACGCCCTCATAGAGCGCGGTGCGGGCGTAAACGCCGTCCGAGCCCATGGGGTGGAACAGCTTGTCGGCGAGATGATCGAGCGGATCTGCGATTTGCGGCGCGGTCTCGGGCGAGCTGGGGAGAACAGCAATGTTCATGTTCGACTTCCTGGTATCTGAAATTGTTCTTTTTGGCCGAAAGGCACGTCAGTCGCGAAGGCTTTCTAGTCTCGAAGGCTTGCCGGAATGCCGCTCATCAGCGTCGAAGTGGCGGCATTGGCGAGAATGCGGTCGTTGTTGATCATGATCGGCGAGGAGAGCACGTCGCGCAGGTGGCGGCCCATGGTGAACTCGCCGTCGTTGCGGTAGCCGGAAAGGCCCGCGGTGCGCATCGCATGCATCACGGTCTCGACCGCGAGCTCGGAGGCCTGCACCTTCAACAGCGTGATCGACGACTGGAAATCGAGCGAGCTCAGCGCGCGCTCGTCATGCTCGGCGCGGGCAAAGCTGTCGACATTGGCCGCGATCAGCGCGCGCAGCTTGGCCAGCGACATCTTCGCGGCGGTGAAATGCGCCGCGGCCGGCGGCATCTGGCCGCCCGAGGTGCGGGCCGCCTTGCGTACAAAAGCCTGCGCACGGGTGACGGCCGCAGCCGCGATGCCGGCCCAGGCCGACGACCAGCACAGATGCGCGAACGGCGTCATGGTCTGGGCATGGATCTTGTCATAGGATTCCGGGAAGACGCGGTCGGCCGGGCAATCGACCTTCAGCGCGAAGCCGGTCGAGCAGGTGCCGCGCATGCCGAGTGTCTCCCAGCCCTGCGTCTGCTTCAGCGAATAATCGTCCTTGGCGAGCGCCAGCAGAACCTGGTCGGAGGCGGCGGCCTCGGTGGCGCGGCGGGCGATGGTGACGAGGCCGTCGGCCTCCGCGCCGTAGGAGATCACGGTGGCGTCGCGCACCAGCGAGACTGTGTCGCCGGCGTGGTCGACGGCCGCTGCGCTGGCGCGAATGTTGCCGCCGTTCTGGCCTTCGGTAGTGGAGGAGGCGAGCAGCCATTGGTCGCGGGCGACCCGGCGCATCATGGTTTCCATCCAGGGGATGCCGTGGCCATGCCTGATAACACAGGCGACCTTGGTCTGGTGCATCGCGTAGATCATTGCGGTCGAGGCGCAGGCGCGTCCGAGCGTGTAGCAGATATCGGTGACGTCGTAGATCGAGGCGCCAAAGCCGCCGAACTCGACCGGGATCATGACGCCGAGCAGCTTCTGCTCGCGCGCCACTTCGAAAGCCTTATGGGGGAAGCGGGCGTCGCGATCGACCCCGTCGGCGTCGGTTGCTGCCGCAGCGGCGGTCCGGGCGGCGCGTTCGATGAGGGAGGGGCCGTGTTCGAGAAAGCTCGTTTGCGTTTCGTCGACAGTGAGGACTGCTTCACGCACGTTCATACTCGTCCGCCTCCAGTTTGCCGTTCAGGATCGCAGGCATCATTCGCGATGCCGCTGAAGCGATCCTCCGACCATCTTTAGTTGTGAGACGAGGCTACGGATTTAATTCAAATTCGTCGATGAAATAGAGGGTAAACAAAGCCCAATTCCGAACGAACAGTTAAGGTCCGGTTGTCTGCATCGGCGGAATTTCCGCGATCGCGTTAGGGTTTTGGAAGAAGCCTGAATTCCAGACAATCTGAGTCATCGTTTACTAAGAAAGGCGAAGTAATGGTGGCGCCCATTGTGGGATCGGGCCGTCGTGCCCATCGTAGCCGGCAGCCGGTCCGACCGCTTAATAGACAGATGGGAAATTGCCGATGCAGGCCTTCGATACCGACGTGCGTGATCGCATCATCAAGCTGGTGAAGGGCATCCTCGAACAGAATTCGCTCGTCGCGAATATCACGCCATCGGCGAAGCTCGTCGACGCCGGCCTGACCTCGATGGACATGGTCAATCTGATGCTCGGCGTCGAAGCCGAGTTCGACTTCACCATCCCGCAGTCCGAGATCACGCCGGAGAATTTCCAGTCCGTCGAGACGCTGGAGCGCATGGTCTCGACGCAGTTGCAGCCGGCGAACGCGGCCTAATTAGACGTACCTATCTCTCCCCCCGGCGTCGTCCCTGCCTAGTGCGCAATTGCGCACGGGGCGCAGGGACCCAGACCGCGGAATCTATCGATCGTTGAAGGTCGCAGTACCGAACGACGAATCCTCGCCAAACTGCGCCCTGAGGTTATGGGTCCCCCGCTTTCGCGGGGACGACAGTGAGTATGCAGCGCCGCCTTTCCGCTCCTCACAGCACCGGCATCGCCCCACCACCCCCGTTCCAAAACCGCCGCAAAACTGGCATAGCTTAACCATGTCGCACATAGCTGACAGGGTGGAGCAGGCATGACGCAGGCGGTATTGGGCATCATCGGTGGCTCCGGCATCTACGATCTGCCGGGTCTCGAGGGCGCGCGCGAAGAAGTGATCAAGAGCCCCTGGGGCGAGCCGTCGGCCCCCCTGCGGCGCGGCTCGATTGCCGGCCTGCCGATCGTGTTCCTGCCGCGGCACGACAAGGGTCACCGGCTGTCGCCCTCCGATATCAACTATCGCGCCAACATCGACGTTCTGAAGCGGGCCGGCGTCACCGACCTGATCTCGCTGTCGGCCTGCGGCTCGTTCAGGGAGGAGCTGCCACCTGGCACCTTCGTTCTCGTCGACCAGTTCGTCGACCGCACCCACAAGCGCGAGAGCTCGTTCTTCGGCAGGGGCTGCGTTGCGCATGTGTCGATGGCGCACCCGGTCTCGCCGCGGCTGCGCATCCATCTCGCGGCGGCAGCTGAAGCCGAGGGCATCGCGTTTGCGCGTGGCGGCACCTATCTCTGCATGGAGGGACCGCAATTCTCCACCTACGCGGAAAGCATGACCTACAAGACATCGGGCTATTCCGTGATCGGTATGACCAACATGCCCGAGGCGAAGCTCGCGCGTGAGGCCGAGATCTGCTACGCCACGGTCGCGATGGTGACGGATTTCGACTGCTGGCATCCCGACCACGATGCCGTCACCGTCCAGGACATCATCCGCGTGCTGACGTCGAATGCCGACAAGGCGAAGGCGCTGGTGGCACGTCTCGCGAGGGATTTTCCGCGCGAGCACGAGCCGTGCCCGATCGGTTCGGACCGCGCGCTCGACACCGCGCTGATCACGGCGCCCGAGGCGCGCGATCCCGAACTCTTGAAGAAGCTCGATGCGGTGGCCGGGCGCATCCTGCGGGCGTGATACGAAAGGCAGAATGCCATGAAAGTCGACGGCAAGCATTTCCGCAGCATCTGGCGCGAGCGCGACGGCTGGTCGGTGGGCGCGATCGACCAGCGCCGGCTGCCGCATGAGTTCATCGTTGCGAAGCTGACGTCATGCGAAGACGCCGCGGTCGCGATCCGCGACATGCTGGTGCGCGGTGCGCCGCTGATCGGCGCGACCGCGGCTTACGGCATGGCGCTGGCGATGCGTGAAGACGCCTCCGACGCCGGCCTGAAGCGTGCTTACGACACGCTTGTCGTGGCGCGGCCGACCGCCATCAACCTGAAATGGGCGCTGGACGAGATGCGCACGGCGCTCGCGCCGGTCGATCCCGTCGAACGGGCCGAGGCGGCCTATGCGCGCGCCGACGAGATCGTCGAGCAGGACGTCGAGATCAACCGGGGCATTGCCGGCAACGGCCTGAAGCTGATCGAGGCGATTGCCGCGAAGAAGCCGGGCGAGACGGTCAACGTGCTGACCCATTGCAATGCCGGCTGGCTCGCGACCGTCGACTGGGGCACCGCGACCGCGCCGATCTATCTCGCGCATGAGCGTGGCATCAATATCCATGTCTGGGTCGACGAGACCCGTCCGCGCAACCAGGGCGCCTCGCTCACGGCCTGGGAGCTCGGCCATCACGGCGTGCCGCACACCGTGATCCCCGACAATACCGGCGGACAC
This sequence comes from Bradyrhizobium liaoningense, assembly GCF_018130785.1. Lineage (GTDB taxonomy): Bacteria > Pseudomonadota > Alphaproteobacteria > Rhizobiales > Xanthobacteraceae > Bradyrhizobium > Bradyrhizobium liaoningense_A. The sequence continues at coordinate 95,626 of NZ_JAFCJT010000019.1, read as the reverse complement.
CTGATGCAGCACGGCATGGTCGACCTTGCCATCGTCGGCACCGATCGCGTCGCGGCAAATGGCGACGTCTGCAACAAGATCGGCACCTATCTGAAGGCGCTCGCCGCGCACGACAACAAAGTGCCGTTCTACGTCGCTCTGCCGTCGCCGACGATCGATTTCGCCGTTGATGACGGCATCCGCGACATTCCGATCGAGCAGCGCAGCGGCGCGGAGGTCACCGACATGACCGGCCGTACTGCGGACGGAAGGCTGGAGACGGTGCGTATCGTACCGGACGGCTCGCCTGTCGCGAATTACGCGTTCGACGTGACGCCGGCGCGGCTGGTTACCGGGCTGATCACCGAGCGTGGTGTGCTGAAGCCGGATCGTGCCTCGCTCGCGGCAGCGTTTCCGGAGCGGATCGCGGCAGCGGCGGGGTAGTCAGTCAGCCAGGCAAGACCGTGCCGCGCAGTCCTTGCGAGCGCAGCGAAGCAATCCAGAATCCCTCCGCGGAGACAGTCTGGATTGCTTCGCTGCGCTCGCAACGACGGAGAATGACGCGCCAGCTACCCCAGCTTCAAGCCCGTCGCCGCCTCGAGTTCTCGAATCGCCTGCGCGCCATTGGCGACCTTGATCGTGGTCATGCCCATCTCGCGCGCGGGTTTCAGATTGACGCCGAGATCGTCGAGATAGACACAATTCTTCGGATCGACCTTCAGCGTCTCGACCATCATCTTGTAGATGCGCGGGTCGGGCTTGCGCAGCCCGATCTTGGCGGATTCGATGACGTGGTCGAACAGAACCATCACCTCGGCGATATAGAGTGAGCGTCCGGTCAGGCTGCCGATCGCGTTGGCCGGCAGATTGTTGGTGATGCAGCCGGTCTTGAATTGCGCCTTGATGCGCTTCAGCGCTTCGACCATCTCGGGACGCAGATCGCCCTGAAGCAGCGGCAGCACGTCACGCCCGCGCACCTCGGCGCCAAGCACGCGCGATTCCTCGGCGAACAGTTTGTCGAACGCGTCGATATCGACCTCGGCCCGCTCGAACTTGGCCCAGGCATTCTCCAGATGGTTGGCGGCGTTGGTGCGCCGGATGATGTCGACGGGCAGGCCGCGTTCCTGCTCGTACCGCGCGAACGCCTCGAACGGGGAGCTCGTCAGCACGCCGCCAAAATCAAAGATCACAGCCTCGATCGCCACTATCCTGCCCTCGTCAATTCCTTTCCAAGAGGGCTAGCATGCGCTATCGGCAAGGGCCAGTCTGAAGCAATCTCCCGCCACCGATGCCGACGTCAAAGCGTGTTCCCATGAAGAAGCTTGCAACTCTCATCGCAGCCGCGCTGCTTGCGACGCCCGCTTATGCGATCGTGGGCGGCGGCACGCCGCAGACGGATGGCGTTGCGCGCGCGGTCGTCACCATCGTCGGATCGCGGGGCAATTTCTGCACCGGCAGCCTGATCGCGCCAAAACTCGTGCTGACCGTCGCCCACTGCGTGCAACCGGGCGCGGACTACAAGATCGTTGATCGCGGCGCCGACGGTGCGCCGCAATTGCTGAATGTCCGTACAGTCGCGATCCATCCCAACTTCAACATGCAGGCAATGCAGGCGCACCGCGCCACCGCGGACGTGGCATTGCTGCAACTGGAAATTCCACTCAAGGGAAAATCGACGGTGTCGGTCGGCGCGCCGAATATTCCAATCCAGGTCGGCAGCCGCTTCGTCATCGCCGGTATCGGCGTCACCGTGCGCGGTGACGGCAAGAGCGGCGGCGCCACGCGTGTTGCCGGGCTCGTTGCCACGGGGCAGCCCGGCACGCTCCAGATCCGGCTGGTCGATCCCGTAACCAACGGTGTTCGCGACGGAATTGGCGCCTGCACCGGTGATTCCGGCGGTCCCGTGTTCGAGGACAAGCCGAGCGGCTCTGTGCTCGTCGGCGTCATCAGCTGGTCGACGGGGCCGAACGGCGCCGCCGGCTGCGGTGGATTGACCGGCGTCACGCCACTCACGCTCTATCGCGACTGGATTTTGCAGACCGCGCGGAGCTGGGGTGCGGCGTTGTAGTTTGATCGCGACTTGATCTATGTCATTTTAAAGCGGAAGCGCGATGGGCGATCTTGTCCGTCGCGGAGGAAACGCGCCGTCCGGTCAAGGGCGGCCACAAAAACAAGCAAGGCATAGAAGCAACAATGAATGTCGCTGTACGCAGTCACGCCACCACCAAGCAGGCCACGGAACATTTCGACGTCCTGATCGTCGGTGCCGGCATCTCCGGCATCGGCAGTGCCTATCACATCGAAAAGCAGCTGCCGGGCACGAGCTACGTCATCCTGGAAACGCAAGCGACGTTCGGCGGCACCTGGAGCACGCATCGCTATCCCGGGATCCGTTCCGACAGCGACCTCCACACTTTCGGCTATAGCTTCAAGCCCTGGGTCGGCCCGCCGATCGCGACCGCCGAGGAAATCCTCGCCTATATGAACGAGGTGATCGACGACAACGATATCGCGCGGCATATCCGCTACAAGCACAAGATCATTTCGGCGAGCTGGTCGAGCGAGCAGAATCTCTGGACCATCGAGGCGGTCACGACCGACACCGGTGAGCCCAGGACCTTTACCGCGAATTTCCTCTGGATGTGCCAGGGCTATTATCGCCATTCCGAGGGTTACACCCCGGAATGGAAGGGTACGGACCGCTTCAAGGGCCGCATCGTCCATCCGCAGAGCTGGCCTGACGATATCGACCTCGCGGGCAAGAAGGTGGTCGTGATCGGTTCCGGCGCGACGGCGGCGACGCTGGTGCCGAACATCGCGGACACGTGCGCGCATGTCACCATGCTGCAGCGCTCGCCGACCTATTTCCGTCTCGGCCGCAACGCCATCGAGATCGCGGAGGAGCTGCGCAGGCTCCAGGTCGACGAGGCCTGGATCCACGAGATCGTCCGCCGCAAGATCCTGTTCGAGCAGGATGCCTTTACGAAGCTCTGCATCTCCAAGCCGGAGCAGGTGAAGAAGGAGCTGATCGGCCAGATCAGCGCGGTGCTCGGGCCTGACTATGACGTCGAGACGCATTTCACGCCGAGCTACCGGCCGTGGCGGCAGCGCATCGCCTTTGTGCCGGATGCCGATCTGTTCAAGGGCATCGCCAGCGGCAAGGCCTCCGTCGTCACCGACGAGATCGAATGTTTCGTCGAGAACGGCATTCAGCTCAAATCGGGCAAGCTGCTGGAAGCCGATGTCGTCGTCACCGCGACCGGCTTCAATCTCGCCGCACTCGGTGACATCGCCTTCGAGATCGACGGCAAGCCGCTCGCCTTCGGCGACACGGTGACCTATCGCGGCATGATGTTCACGGGCGTACCGAACATGGTCTGGGTGTTCGGCTATTTCCGCGCCAGCTGGACGCTGCGCGTCGACCTCGTCGCCGATTTCGTCTGCCGTCTCCTCGGCCACATGAAGGCCAAGGGCACCAAGAAGGTCGAAGTCAAGCTCCGCGCCGAAGACCACAACATGCCGATCCTGCCCTGGATCGATCCGGAAAACTTCAACCCCGGCTACATGATGCGCAACATGGACCTGCTCCCCAAGCGCGGCGACAAGCCGGAATGGCAGCACAGCCAGGATTACTGGACCGAGAAGGACGAGATTCCGAAGACGGATCTGGATGACAAGGCGTTCGTGTACGGGTGAGAGGGTTGTTGGTGTAGGAGGCGGGACGATCGCCACACACTCCGCCGCCGTCCCGGGGCGCGAAGCGAGCCCGGGACCCATACTCCCAGGCGGTGGTTATAGGGCGAACGGGCAACTCCGAGTCTTCGCCAAACATCTCCTTGTGGGTATGGGTCCCGGATATGCGCTGCGCTTGTCCGGGACGACACTTTTGCTTGAGCGAACGGCGCACCAACTCATCTGCAGTGCTGCTACGAATTCCTTCTCGTCGCATTCGTCGCTATGGCCGCCGCCGCGGTCCGGTTCTCCACGCCGAGCTTGGCGTAGATCTGCTCCAGATGCTTGTCGACGGTGCGCGGGCTCAAGCCCAGGATCTGCGCGATGTCGCGGTTGGTCTTGCCCTTGCTGAGCCAGGCCAGCACTTCGCCCTCGCGGGCGGTGAGGCCGAGCTCGCTGGTGAATTCGGCCGGCAGCGCGGTGCCGGATTCCTTGGACAGTCGCAGCAGGAACTCGTTCGGCGCGGTTTCGCCCATGTAGTAGAGCCGCAGTTGCGGATTGTCGGGCAGGGGAGCCGCCTGCGACTTCGAGCTGCCCTTGCCCTTCGCCTGCTCCAGCCATTGCAAGAGTGATGGCGGCAGGACGAAGTCGTCAGTCTGCGCGGCGGGATGATCGGACAGCAGTTTTTGTGCCTGCGGGGTGGCCCAGAGGATGTGACCCTGGCGATTGACCGCGAACAGGAAGCGGCCGGAGACGTCGAGCGCGGCGCGCGCGCTCTGGGTCAGGCGGGCGTTGCCGAGATGGACTCGGATGCGCGCCAGCATCTCCTCGATCACAATCGGTTTTGTCACGTAGTCGACGCCGCCGGCCTCCAGCCCGCGCACGATGTGCTCGGTCTCAGCAAGGCCCGTCATGAAGATCACGGGCACGTTGGCAACGCCCGCATCGCGTTTGAGCCGGCGGCAGGTCTCGAAGCCGTCCATGCCGGGCATCACGGCATCCAGCAGCACGATGTCGGGCGTGATCTGGTCGACGATGCGCATCGCGGCCGCGCCGTCGAGCGCCACCATCACCGTCATCCCGGCGCCGTCGAGCGCGTCGGTGAGCAGCCGCAGCGTCTCCGGGGAGTCATCGACAACGAGCGCGACATCGCGCTTCCTCGACTCAATGCTCATGCGCATGCAACGTCTTCAATGTGGCCATGTACCGGTCGAGATCGAAGCGGTCGACCAGCGACCGCATTTCCGCGACGAAGTCGGCATGCTCGGGGTGCTCGCTGCCGATCTCGTCCAGCTTCAACTGGATGCCCTTGACGTAGCCGATCTGGCCGAGCCCGAGCAGCGCCTCGATGTGCCGCACCGGCGGCCTCGATCCGCTCTCGGGCCGCCAGAACGGCACCGCGATCTCGTCCGAGCCGTACTGCCATTCGATCCGGAGGAGTTGGCGGATCGTCTCCAAGAGCCGCGGGATGTCGATCGGCTTCATCAAATAGCCGTCATGGAAGGGCTGCGCCAGCGGCGTGCCGTGCGCCTCCAGCGCGCTCGCCGATACCATCAGGATGCGGGCCTGGTGATGGCCGCTCGTGCGCAACGCCTCCGCCACCGCCCAGCCGTCCATGGCCGGCATGGAGATGTCGAGCAGGAACAGATCGGGCCGGCAATGCTGCGCCAGCGCCAGGCATCCCGGGCCGTCGGTGGCGCTGAGCAGGATGAAGCCGAGCGGTGCCAGCACCTCACGCAGGAGGTCGCGATGCACGGGGTCGTCGTCGGTGATGAGGATGGTCTTGCGTGCGCCGTGATAGCCGGAGACCGGCGCCTCCACCGGCGCGATGCGTTGCGGATTGGTGACCTCCGACAGCAGGATCTTGACCTTGAACGTGCTGCCGGCGCCGACCGTGCTCAAGACCTTGATGTCGCCGCCCATGACACCGGCGAGCAGCCGGCTGATGGTCAGGCCCAGCCCGGTGCCGGTCTGCGGCTGCGAGACGCCGAGCGCGCCGCGCTCGAACGGCGCAAAGATGCGCTCGAGATCGTCGCCCTGGATGCCGGGGCCGGTGTCGATCACCTCGAACTCGGCGACGGGGCTGCGATAGTGCACGACGAACTGCACGCTGCCGGTCTGGGTGAACTTGATCGCGTTGGAGAGCAGATTGATCAGCACCTGGCGCAGCCGCTTCTCGTCGGCATAGACCACGACCGGCAAATGCGCGGGCCGCCTGAACACGAAGTCGATGCCCTTGGCGGCAGCCTGAAGACGGAACATGCCGACGAGCTGGTCGAGGAATTCGCTCAAGCGCACCTCGTCGCGCGAGAGATACAGCCGCCCGGCCTCGATCTTGGAGATATCCAGAATGCCGTCGATCAGGCCGGAGAGGTGATCGGCGCTGCGGCGGACGACGCGGACCTGGTCGCGCGGCTTGGTGTTCAGCGTCGCGTCCTGCTCGAGGAGCTGGGCATAGCCGCTGATCGCATTCAGCGGCGAGCGCAGCTCGTGGCTCAGGCCGACGACATAGCGGCTCTTGGCGAGGTTGGCGGACTCGGCGACCTCCTTGGCGCGCTGGAGCTCGGTGTCGGTGCGCTTGTGTGCGTCGATCTCCTGGATCAGCAGCGCGGTCTGCCGCCGAGTCTCGGCTTCCGCAGCACGACGGCTTTGCTGCGCCAGCACGAACAACCAGGCCACAACGCCGATGATGATGCTGAGTGAGAAGAACACCTTCCACAGCACGTTGGAGACAAGCATGTTCTCGCCGTGCACGCTTGCCGAGGTCTGGAGATAGATCAGCCCGAGCACCAGCGCGACAAGGCCGGCCGAGACCACGAAGACGCCGATATAGTGCCCGAACTGCGAGTTGATCCGCTGATAGATCGGTTGCGGCAGTATCCTGCCGAGCGCGTCGGAGAACTGCACCTGCGCCCGCGCGTGCGGTTTGCATAGGTCGTGGCAGCGTGCATCGAGCGAGCAGCACAAGGAGCAGATCGGGCCGGCGTAAGCGGGGCAGGACGTCATGTCCTCCGGTTCAAAGCTGTGCTCGCAGATACAGCACTGAATCGCTTCAATATTGACCCAGCTCCTCTTCGGCTTGCGCGCGATGTAGTATTTTCCGTCGGTGAGCCAGGCGATGACAGGCGCGGTGACGAAGGCGACCGTCAGCGCGACGAAGGCCGCGAGCGCCTTCATGGTCGGGCCGAACAGGCCGTAGAACGCCGCGATGGAGACGATGGTCGCAATCGTCATGGCGCCGACGCCAACCGGGTTGATGTCGTAGAGATGGGCGCGCTTGAACTCCATCTGCGGCGGCCGCAGGCCGAGCGGCTTGTTGACGACCAGATCGGCGACGAGCGCGCCGACCCAGGCAATCGCGACATTGGAATAGAGCGCCAGCGTGTGCTCCAGCGCCTTGTAGACGCCGATCTCCATCAAGAGCAGCGCCACCATCACGTTGAACACCAGCCAGACGACCCGGCCAGGATGGCTATGCGTCAGACGCGAGAAGAAGTTCGACCAGGCGATCGAGCCGGCATAGGCGTTGGTGACGTTGATCTTGAGCTGCGACAGGATCACGAACGTGCCTGTGAGCGCCAGCGCCAGGTCCGGCTGCGACAGAACGTAGCGAAACGCTTCGAGATACATGTGCGCGGGCTCGGCCGCCAGCTCGCCCGAGAGGCCGTGGCTCAGCGCAAAAAAGGCGAGAAAGGAGCCCAGCAACAATTTCAGCGCGCCGAAGATGATCCAGCCGGGGCCCGCGATCAGCAGAGCGATCCACCACGACGTTCGCGACGTGCGGCGGTCGCGCGGCAAAAACCTGAGAAAGTCGACCTGCTCGCCGACCTGCGCCACCAGCGAGAACACCACGGAGGATGCGACGCCGAACAGCAACAGATCGAAATGCCCGCTCGCGTCGCCATGCTCGCCGGCGAACTTGCGCCACTCCGTGAACGAATAAGGGTTGGCCCAGGCGATCGCGGCAAAGGGCAGGATGTGCAGGATGATCCAGATCGGCTGCGTCCAGAGCTGGAAGCGGCTGATCAGCGTGATGCCGTAAGTCACGAGCGGAATGATCGCCACCGCGCTGATGAGGTAGCCGATCGGGCGCGGAATGCCGAAGCACATCTCCAGCGCCGTTGCCAGGATCACCGCCTCGATGGCGAAGAAGATGAAGGTGAAGGTGGCGTAGATCAGCGAGGTGACGGTCGAGCCGATATAGCCGAAGCCGGCGCCGCGGGTGAGCAGGTCAATGTCGATGCCGCATTTGGCTGCGTAATAGGCAATCGGGACGCCGCAGAAGAAGATGATGGTGGAGACGACGAGGATCGCGGCGCTGGCGTTGGTGACGCCGTAGTTCAGCGTGATGGTACCGCCGATCGCTTCCAGCGCCAGGAAGGAGATGGCGCCGAGTGCAGTATTGGCGACGCGGGCGGCGGACCAACGCCGCGCGCTCTTGGCGGTGAAGCGCAGCGCGTAGTCTTCCAGCGTCTGGTTGGCGACCCATTGATTGTACTGGCGCCTGACGCGGTCTATTTGCTGCCGCCCTGCCACTAACCCCACTCCCGATACGGACCCGGACGCCTCGCAAATTCCGTACCAAAAGCCTACGTCGGTATTTTGCGGTGCAGTATACGCGATCTTGCGTATGCTTGCGCTGCACAAATTCGAGCCATCCTCACGGCACCAATCGCGTGTCCTCGAACAAACAGTGGGGTGCTCATGTCAGACGAAGCAAACAAGGGCCTGTTGTCGCCGTTACGGCGCAAACTATTGATGGGAATGGCCGCCGTGCCGGCCATCACGATGCTGCCGCGGGCGTCCTTTGCGCAGGCCCCGGCCACTTCGGCGGTCAACACCACGGGCCTCGCGGTCACCGACACCGAGGTGACGGTCGGCATCCTCCACTCGGCGACCGGCACCATGGCCATCTCCGAGACCGGCTCGATCGAAGCCGAAAAGCTCGCCATCGAGCAGATCAACGCCATGGGCGGCGTGCTGGGGCGCAAGATCAAGTTCATCCAGGAAGACGGCGCCAGCGACTGGCCGACCTTTGCGGAGAAGGCCAAGAAGCTGCTCGTCAACGACAAGGTCGCGGCCATCATGGGCTGCTGGACCTCAGCCTCGCGCAAGGCGGTGCTGCCGGTCATGGAGCAGTACAACGGCATGCTCTATTACCCGACCTTCTACGAAGGCCTCGAGCAGTCCAAGAACGTGATCTACACCGGCCAGGAAGCGACCCAGCAGATTCTCGCCGGCCTGAACTGGATCGCGAAGGAAAAGGGTGCCAAGTCGTTCTTCTTCATCGGCTCCGACTACATCTGGCCGCGCACCTCGAACAAGATCGCGCGCAAGCACGTCGAGAACGTGCTGAAGGGCAAGGTCGTCGGCGAGGAGTATTATCCGCTCGGCAACACCCAGTTCAACTCGGTCATCAACAAGATCAAGTTGACTAAGCCGGACGTGATCTTCACCGACGTCGTCGGTGGCTCGAACGTCGCGTTCTACAAGCAGCTCAAGGCAGCCGGCATCGACCTTTCCAAGCAGGCGCTGCTGACGATCTCGGTGACCGAAGACGAAATCGACGGCATCGGCGGCGAGAACATTGCGGGCGCCTATGCCTGCATGAAGTACTTCCAGTCGCTCGACAATCCGAACAACAAGGCCTTCGTGCCCGCGTTCAAGAAGATGTGGGGCGAAAAGACCGTGATCGGAGACGTCACCCAGGCTGCCTATCTCGGCCCGTGGCTGTGGAAATTGACGGTGGAGAAGGCCGGCTCCTTCGACATCGACAAGATCGCCGCGGCCTCGCCGGGCGTCGAGTTCAAGGGCGCTCCGGAAGGCTATGTGCGGATTCACGAGAACCATCACCTCTGGTCGAAGACCCGGGTGGGCCGCGCCAAGCTCGATGGCCAGTTCGAGCTGATCTACGAGACCGCCGATCTCGTCGAGCCGGATCCGTTCCCCAAGGGCTATCAGTAAGTCGCGGCATCAGTCGCGCCTTCTCCCAAGACCAAGCCTCTCCCTGGCGTGGACAGCAAATCCACGCCCAAGACCCCCGCGTCGCGAACCTGCTCGCGACGCGGGACCTTACCCCTGACGGAGGACATCGATGTTCGGCGACTACTCGCTTGGTGACCTTGGCTCCATCTTCGTCATGCAGGGTTTTGCGGGACTGATCCTGTTCTCGGTCTACGTCCTGATGGCGCTCGGGCTCGCGATCATCTTCGGCCAGATGGGCGTCATCAACATGGCCCATGGCGAGTTCATGATCCTCGGGGCCTACGTCACCTGGATGACCTCGAATTTCTTCCAATCTTACCTGCCAGGCTTGTTCAGCGGCTACTTCTTCCTCGCGATGATCCTGGCCTTCGTCGCATCCGGCGCGCTGGGAATGCTGGTGGAGTGGGTGCTGATACGGCATCTCTACAAGCGCCCGCTCGATACGCTGCTTGCCACCTGGGGCCTCAGCCTGATGCTGCAGCAGGCCTATCGTTCCGTGTTCGGCGCCCGCGAGGTCGGCGTCGAGCTGCCGCAGTGGATGCTCGGCTCGCTGCACGTCACCGACAGCATCGAAGTGCCGATCAACGGCGTCTTCGTGATGTGCCTCACCGTGCTGATCACCATCGGCGTCGCCTATGTCATGTACAAGTCGCGCTGGGGCCGTCAGGTGCGCGCCGTCGTGCAGAACCGCATCATGGCGGGCGCGGTCGGTATCAACACCGAAAAAGTCGATCGCTACACCTTCGGTCTCGGTTGCGGCATCGCCGGTGTCGCCGGCAGCGCCTTTACGATGATCGGCTCCACCGGGCCAACCTCCGGACAGCTTTACATCGTCGATACGTTTCTGGTGGTCGTGTTCGGCGGCGCCGCGAGTTTGATCGGCACCATCGCCTCGGCTTTCTCGATCTCGCAGACGCAGTCCACCCTCGAATTCTTCATGTCGGGCTCGATGGCGAAAGTGCTGACGCTGCTCGCGGTTGTCGGAATCCTGATGCTGCGGCCGCAAGGGCTGTTCGCCCTCAAGGTCCGCAAGTGAGAAACTGGGGCTGATGCAATGACCGACAATCGCTTCTTCAACCGATCGGAGTTCATCGGAATTCTGGTGCTCGCGGTCTTCCTGGTGGTGGTCCTGCCGCTCACACTCGATGTCTTCAGGCTCAATCTGGTCGCGAAATATCTGACCTATGCCTTCGTCGCGCTGGGGCTGGTGATCTGCTGGGGCTATGGCGGCATTCTCAGCCTCGGTCAGGGCGTGTTCTTCGGGCTCGGCGGCTACTGCATGGCGATGTTCCTCAAGCTCGAGGCATCGAGCGTGGAGAATACCAAGATCCAGTCGACCCCCGGCATTCCCGATTTCATGGACTGGAATCAGATCACCGCGCTGCCGCTGTTCTGGAAGCCATTCAGCAGCCTCACCTTCACGATCGCCGCCATCATCCTCGTGCCCGGCATCTTCGCTCTCATCATCGGCACCGCGATGTTCAAGCGCCGGGTCGGCGGCACCTACTTCGCCATCATCACCCAGGCGGTGGCGGCCATCCTCACCATCCTGATCGTGGGGCAGCAGGGCTACACCGGCGGCATCAACGGCATGACCGATTTGCGGACGTTGAAGGGTTGGGACATTCGGCCCGATCACGCCAAGATCGTGCTGTACTTCTTCGAAGTTGGTCTCCTGTTCGCCTGCATCATGATCGCGCAGTTTGTCCGGCACTCCAAGCTCGGGCGTATCCTGGTCGCGATGCGCGAGAAGGAGGACCGGGTCCGCTTCTCCGGCTACAGCGTCGCGAATTTCAAGATCTTCGCTTTCTGCATTGCCGCCGTGTTCGCCGCGATCGGCGGCGCCATGTTCGCGCTCAATGTCGGCTTCATGTCGCCGTCCTTCGTCGGCATCGTGCCGTCGATCGAAATGGTGATCTACACCGCCGTCGGCGGCCGGCTGTCGATCCTCGGCGCGGTGTACGGCACGCTGCTGGTCAACTTCGCCAAGACCAGCCTGTCGGAAACCTTCCCCGAATTGTGGCTGTTTGGCCTCGGCGGATTGTTCATCGCCGTGGTCCTGGCCTTCCCGAACGGCCTTGCCGGGATCTGGGGCGACTACGTGCAGCCGCGTATCGATCGCCTGATCACGTCGCGCAAACCGAAACCTGACGGGTGGACCGACAGCTCGGTCGCCGACGGCGCCCCTGCGGAGTGAGGAGGTCATCATGCTCGTAGGTCATCAGCCCAAGGAATTCCTGCTCGCCGTCGAGGCACTGACCGTGTCGTTCGACGGGTTCAAGGCGGTCAACGACCTCTCGTTGTACGTCGACGAGAACGAGATCCGCGTCATCATCGGTCCCAACGGCGCCGGCAAGACCACCGTGCTCGACCTGATCTGCGGCAAGACCAAAGCCACGTCGGGCTCGATCCAGTTCCGCGGCAAGGAGCTGACGCGGATGAAGGAGAACGAGATCGTCAAGACGGGCGTCGGTCGCAAATTCCAGAACCCCTCGATCTACGACGATCTCACGGTGTTCGAGAATCTGGAGATCTCCTATCCGCGCGGCCGCTCGGTGTTCGGCGCATTGACCTTCACCCGCGACGCCGCGGTGCGCGACCGGGTCCACGAAGTCGCCGAAATGATCTTTCTGAAGGATCGGCTCAACGTGAACGCCGATCTGCTCAGCCACGGCCAGAAGCAGTGGCTCGAGATCGGCATGCTGCTGATCCAGGATCCGGATTTGCTGATGCTGGATGAGCCCGTCGCCGGCATGAGCGTGTCCGAGCGCGCCAAGACCGCCGAGCTGCTCAACCGCATCATCAAGAACCGTTCGGTGCTGGTAATCGAGCACGACATGAAATTCGTCGAGGACATCGCGCACAAGGTCACCGTGCTTCACCAGGGCCAGATCCTCTCGGAGGGCACCATGGAGAAGGTGAAGAACGACCCCAAGGTCGTCGAAGTCTATCTGGGCCATTAGCACATGATCCCGTTAAGTGGCGTCCGGTTTCCGGGCAAGATGATGTGCAAGAAGTAAGGAGCGCGCGACGATGCTGGCAATTTCCGATCTTCACGTCGCCTACGGCCAGAGCGAGGTGCTGCACGGGCTCAACGTCAAGGTCGCCGCGAACGAGATCGTGGCGATCATGGGCCGCAACGGCATGGGCAAGACCACGCTGATGAAGTCTCTGATGGGCATCCTGCCGGCGAAGAGCGGGTCGGTGACCATGAACGGTGCCGAGCTCGGTGGCTTGCCGAGCTACGAGCGCGTCGCCAAGGGCCTCGCCTATGTGCCGCAGGGCCGCATGATCTTCTCCACCATGACGGTGAAGGAGAACATCGAGACCGGTCTCGTCGTCTCCGGCCAATCCGAGGTGCCCGGCGATATCTATGAACTGTTTCCGGTGCTGCTCGAGATGAAGGGCCGGCGCGGCGGCAACCTCTCCGGTGGACAGCAGCAGCAGCTCGCGATTGCGCGTGCGCTCGCGACCAAGCCGAAAGTCTTGCTGCTTGACGAGCCGACCGAGGGCATCCAGCCGTCGATCATCAAGGACATGGCGCGGACATTGAAGCGCATCCGCGATGAGAAGGGACTCTCGATCGTCGTGTCCGAGCAGGTTCTGAGTTTTGCGCTCGACATCGCCGACCGCGTGCTGGTGATCGAGAACGGCGAGATCGTGCGTGACGATCCGCGCGACGCCGTCGATGCCGCGCAGGTCTCGAAATATCTGTCCGTCTAACCAACCGTGTAAAAGGGGACCATCTCGATGCCAGAGACGCTGATCAAGGTCGATCTCACCAAGTCGGCTTACGAAAATGACATGGTGCACAACCGCTGGCACCCCGACATCCCGATCGTGGCCTGGGTCAATCCCGGCGACGACTTCATCATCGAGACCTATGACTGGACCGGCGGCTTCATCAAGAACAACGATTCCGCCGACGACGTGCGCGACATCGATCTGTCGATCGTGCACTTCCTGTCCGGCCCGATCGGCGTCAAGGGCGCCGAGCCCGGCGACCTCCTCGTCGTTGATCTGCTCGACGTCGGCCCGATGAAGGAGAGCCTGTGGGGCTTCAACGGCTTCTTCTCCAAGCAGAATGGCGGCGGCTTCCTCACGGATCATTTCCCGCTGGCGCAGAAGTCGATCTGGGACATCAAGGGCCTCTACACCTCGTCGCGTCACGTGCCCGGCGTCAACTTCGCCGGCCTGATCCATCCAGGCCTGATCGGCTGTCTGCCCGATCCGAAGATGCTGGAGACCTGGAACAAGCGCGAGGCCGAGCTGATCTCGACCAACCCGACCCGCGTGCCCGGGCTTGCCAACCCGCCATTCGCGGCGACTGCCCATGGCGGCCGCGCCAAGGGCGACGTCAAGGCCAAGATCGGCGCGGAAGGCGCGCGCACCGTGCCGCCGCGCGAGCATGGCGGCAATTGCGACATCAAGGACCTGTCGCGCGGCTCGAAGATCTACTTCCCGGTCTACGTGCCCGGCGCCGGTCTCTCGATGGGCGATCTGCACTTCAGCCAGGGTGACGGCGAGATCACCTTCTGCGGCGCGATCGAGATGGCCGGCTGGCTGCATCTGAAGGTCGAGGTGATCAAGGACGGCATGGCGAAATACGGCATCAAGAACCCGATCTTCAAGCCGTCGCCGATCACGCCGAACTACAAGGACTATCTGATCTTCGAAGGCATCTCGGTCGACGAGGCCGGCAAGCAGCATTATCTCGATGTCCACATCGCCTACCGCCAGGCCTGTCTCAACGCGATCGAGTATCTGAAGAAGTTCGGCTACTCCGGCGCCCAGGCCTATTCGATCCTCGGCACCGCGCCGTGCCAGGGCCACATCTCAGGCGTGGTCGACGTCCCCAATGCCTGCGCCACGCTGTGGCTGCCGACGGAGATCTTCGACTTCGACGTGATGCCGTCGGCGGCGGGACCGATCAAGCACATCAAGGGCGATATCCAGATGCCGATCTCGCCGGACAAGTAATCCCTGTGCGACGGGATGCGGGACGGCGCGTATCTGCCGCCCCGCATCCGCCGCCGGATGCGTTGAAACAGGCAAGAGCGTAGGGATGATGCGATGCCGGTCTATGAATATCTCTGTGACGATTGCGGTCCGTTCAAGGATCTGCGCCCGATGGCGGAATGCGACGATCCGCAAAGCTGCCCGCATTGCGAGACCATGGCGCCGCGGGTGATCCTGACCGCGCCGAATTTCTTCTGCATGCCCGCGGACAAGCGCAAGGCGCACGCCGTCAACGAGCGCAGCTCGCATGCACCGCAGACGCTCGCGCAATACAAGGCCTCGCATGGACCCGGCTGCGGCTGCTGCTCCACGGGCAAGACCGTGAAGGACAAGAGCTCGACGGACAAGACAAAGCCCGCGCGACTCATGACCAAGACCAGGAGCGGCACCAAGGGCTTTCCTACCGCGCGGCCCTGGATGATCAGCCATTAGCGCGTGCGATGACCTCAAGCAAATAAAAGACAGGAGCGCTCAAGATGCTTCACGGTGACATTTCCAGCAGCAACGACACGGTCGGCGTCGCAGTCGTCAACTACAAGATGCCTCGCCTGCACACCAAGGCCGAGGTGCTCGACAACGCCCGCAAGATCGCCGACATGCTGGTGGGCATGAAGGCCGGCCTGCCCGGCATGGACCTGGTGATCTTTCCCGAATATTCCACGCAAGGGATCATGTACGACTCCAAGGAGATGTACGAGACGGCGTCCGCCGTGCCCGGTGAGGAGACCGCGATCTTCGCCGAGGCCTGCCGCAAGGCGAAAGTGTGGGGCGTGTTCTCGCTGACCGGAGAGCGCCACGAGGAGCATCCGAACAAGGCGCCCTACAACACCCTGATCCTGATGAACGACAAGGGTGAGATCGTGCAGAAGTACCGCAAGATCATGCCGTGGGTGCCGATCGAGGGCTGGTATCCCGGCAACTGCACCTATGTCTCCGAAGGCCCGAAAGGCATGAAGGTCAGCCTGATCATCTGCGACGACGGCAACTTTCCGGAGATCTGGCGTGACTGCGCCATGAAGGGCGCCGAATTGATCGTGCGTTGCCAGGGCTACATGTATCCGGCCAAGGAGCAGCAGGTCATGATCTCCAAGGCGATGGCGTGGGCCAACAACGTTTATGTCGCCGTCGCCAACGCCGCCGGATTCGACGGCGTCTATTCCTATTTCGGTCACTCCGCGATCATCGGCTTCGACGGCCGGACGCTCGGCGAGTGCGGTGAGGAGGACTACGGCATCCAGTATGCGCAACTCTCGAAGCATCTGATCCGCGATGCGCGCCGCAACGGCCAGTCGCAGAACCATCTCTACAAGCTGGTCCACCGTGGCTACACCGGCATGATCAATTCCGGCGAGAGCGCGCGCGGCGTCGCGGCCTGCCCCTATGATTTTTACAAGAACTGGATCGCCGATCCGGAAGGGACGCGGGACATGGTCGAGGCGATGACCCGTTCGACGCCGGGCACCGACGAGTGTCCGATCGACGGCATCCCGAACGAGGCGGCGCCAAGCAATTACTGAGCTATTGCGGCCGGCTTCATGCGCGAAATGGGAATTTTGCCCTGCAAACCGTGGCGCGGTTGCAACATGACCGCGGGATTCTGCTTCGGTTGTGCGCCAAACGGATGCATTCTGGCGCCGCCGTAGTTCTACGGGGCCTCCTCATGGCCTAAGTTCCCGTGGAACTGGGGAGTGGGGTGCGTGACGTGAGGGGCGAAGGGCTATCAAGGCGGCAGGGTCGACTGCGTCGGCGCGGCACCGCGTTGCTCGTCAGCGCATCTGCGCTCTTTTTGGGATTCAGCCTCTACGCGACGCCGGCCAACGCGGCCTGTACGCCCGACCCGGCCACGAGCGGCCAGACCGTGACCTGCAGCGGCACCGACGCGGACGGCTTCCAGGCCGGAGCCGGTGTCGACAGCCTCAATGTCAACGTGCTGTCCGGCGCGATCGTGAACGACAACGGCGCGCTCTCGATCGGCGTCAACAATTCCAGCACCGTCACCAACAACGGGACCGTGTCGGCGGGCTCGGGCCTCACCGGCATTGCCGTTGGAAATTTCAACACCGCGACCAACAACAGCACCATCACGGTGCTCGACAATGGCCTCGGCATCCAGGCGATCGACCACAACGTCATCACCAATGCCGGAACGATCACGACCGGAGACAGCGGTGCCGCGATCTCGGTTGGCGACAATAACACCGTCACCAACAGCGGCGCGTTGTCGACCGGTGCGTCCGGCGCGGGCATCTTCGCCGGCCAGAACAACACGATCACCAACGCCGCGACCGGCACGATCGCGGGCGGCGACGGTGCAAGCGGCATTTTTGCGTTCGGCAGTGCAACCATCACCAATGCCGGCGCGATCACCGTCGGCGATTCCGGCGGGTTCTCCGGCGGCATTCTGGCGGTCAGCAACAACAACACGGTCACCAACACCGCCACCGGCACGATCACGGTCGGGCAGAATGCCGCCGGCATGTTCCTGCAAGGCGACTTCCAGACCGTCAGCAATTTCGGCACGATCACGGCCGGCGACTTTGGCGTCGGCATTGCCGTGTTGGGCGATGACTCGATGGTCACCAACGGCGGCACGATCACGGTCGGAGGCAGCGGCACGGCCGGCATTTCGCTGCAGGGTGACCGGGCCACGATCAGCCAAAGCGGCACGATCAATGTCGGCCTGGGCGGGGCGGGCATCGCCTATACCGGCTCAGCCTCCACGATCACCAACAGCGGGCAGATCACGGGCGCCGATTTTGTCGAGGGCATCTTCGTCGTTGGAGATTCAAACGTCGTCACCAACAAGGGCAAGATTACCGTCGGCGACACGGGCGTCGGCATCGACGTAAGCTCCTTCAGCACGACCAACCAGATCGTCAACACCGGCACCATCACCGTCGGTGCCAACGGCACCGGCATCATGCTGAGTGGCGGCGGCAGCGTCTTCAACTCCGGCACGATCAATGCCGGCGCGCCCGGAGCGATCGCGATCGATTTCTGCGGCTGCGCCTCCAACACGCTCACCCTTGGCCCCGGCAGCGTCATCAACGGCCAGGTGCTTGCATCCGGCACCGACACCTTCCAGCTCGGCGGCATCGGCAAGGATATTTTCAATCTCGACCTGATCGGTACCGGTCTTCAGTACGACGGCTTCTCGACCTTCAACAAGATCGACAGCTCGACCTGGACCGTGACCGGTACCGGCAATCAAGACTGGAACGTGCTTGGCGGCACGCTGATGCTCGCGGGCACCATCAACGGTACCGTGACCATCGCCGCCGGCGGTACCTTCGGCGGTGTCGGCACGGTCGGGACGACCACCGTCAATGGCGGCACGCTGGCGCCGGGCAGTCCGACCGGGACGCTGACCGTGTCCGGCGACCTCTCGTTCACCAGCGCGTCGAGCTACATGGTGCAGATCTCGGGCGCCAGCAACGGCCTCGCGGTCGTGACCGGCACGGCGACGCTCAACGGCGCCACCGTCGTCGTCGTTCCGACCGGCTCGATTGCGAAGCACTACACGATCCTCAGCGCGGGAACGCTGCCGGATGCGTTCAATCCCGTTGTCGCGGGCCTGTCGTCGAACCTGCACGCGACGCTCAGCTACGATCCCAATAACGTGTTCCTGGATCTCGCCTTGGGCTATGGCAGCGGCCTCAATATCAACCAGCAGAACGTCGCCAACGTGCTGACGAATCACTTCAACAGCACTGGCAGCTTGCCTGTGGCGTTCGCCAACCTTTCGCCGGCCGGCCTGACGCAGGCTTCCGGCGAGTCCGCGACGGGTTCTCAGCAGACGACCTTTGACGCGATGAACCTGTTCATCAACCTGTTGACCGACGTGTTCGGCTCGGGGCGCAGCAGCACGCCGGGTGCGACGCCTTATGCCGACGACACGAGCGCGAATGCCTATGCCGCGACGGGCAAGGCCGCGCGTGACAGGAACGCGCGCGACGCCTTTGCCTCGATCTACCGCAAGGCACCGGCTGCGACGTTCGAGCAGCGCTGGGATGTGTGGGCGGCCGGCTACGGCGGCTCGCAGACCACCGACGGCAACACCGCGCTTGGCTCGAACAACACCAGCAGCAGCGTCTATGGCACGGCCGTCGGCCTCGACTACCGGTTCTCGCCGTCGACGATCGCTGGCTTCGCGCTGGCTGGCGGCGGTACCGGGTTCAATGTCAACGGGCTCGGCTGGGGCCGCTCCGACCTGTTCCAGGCCGGCGCCTTCGTGCGTCACACGATGGGACCGGCCTACATCACGGCCGCGCTGGCCTATGGCTGGCAGGACGTCACCACCAACCGCATCGTCACGGCTGCCGGCACTGATCAGTTGCGTGCGCAGTTCAATGCCAACGCGCTCTCGGGGCGTGTCGAGGGCGGTTACCGCTATGCGATGCAATGGATCGGCCTGACGCCCTATGCTGCGGCACAGGCCACCATGTTCAGCCTGCCGAACTATTCGGAGTTCGCGGTGGTCGGCAACAACACGTTCGCGCTCAACTATGCCGCCAAGGACGTGACCAGCACCCGCACCGAGCTCGGCCTGCGCGCGGACAAGTCATTTGCCGCGGCCGGCGGCCTGATGACCCTGCGCGGCCGCGTCGCCTGGGCGCACGATTACAATCCCGACCGCACCGTCGGTGCGGTATTCCAGACGTTGCCGGGTTCGGCCTTCGTCGTGAACGGCGCCGCGCAGGCGCGCGATTCCGCGCTGACCACGGCGGCGGTGCAGATGAACTGGATGAACGGCTGGTCTGCGTCGGCGACCTTCGAGGGCGAGTTCTCGAACGTCACCCGCTCCTACGCCGGCAAGGGCGTCGTGCGCTACGCGTGGTGAGCTGCGGCCACCCTCCCCTGGAGGGGGAGGATAAGAAAGAGCGCTATTGCTTCTTCTGCGGAGGCTTGCGTGGCGGGCGCGGGGCGGCAGCGGGCGAGGGCGTGCCGCTCATCTTGTTGGCGGCCTCGCTGACGTCGAGCAGCGAGCGGCGGGTGTCCTCGAGGAAGCTCGCCGATTTCTTCTTCATGGTGTCGGCGAGCTCGTGCAGCCCTTTGATCTTCTCGAACAGCTCGTCGGCCTTGCCGTCGACGAAGCCGGGCACCACACTCTCGATCTTCGTGACCGCCTTGTCGAAGCCCGCGAAGGCGGTGTCGACCTTGGCCATGACGGAGTCGATCTCGCTGCCCTTGCTCCTGAGATCGGCGGTGTGGTTCTCGAACGTGCGCAGGCCGTCCTTGATCGCGGGGGCGTTGCTCACGATCGTGCGGTCGACGCTATGCAGGGTGTCGACGATGGATTCGGCGTCGCTGAGATCGGCGGTCAGCACGGGGACGCCGTCCACGTCCAGCGGCACCGGCGGCGCGGAGGGCGCGCCCCCGATCAGCGAGATCGCGGCGACGCCGGTGAGGCCCTGGAACTCGATGCCCGCAACCGTGTCCTTGCGGATCGGCGCGGTATTGTCGAGCATCACCAGCGCCACGATCTTGCGCGGATTGTCCAGCTTGATCGACAGGATCTGGCCCGCGGGAACACCGTCGAAATTGACCGGCCCGCCGCGGCGGAGTCCGCTGGCGGAGCCGCCCTCGAACACCACGCGCAACTGGCTCCGGCTCTGGGCGGTACGCCATTTCTGCACGCCGAGCACGCCGCCGAACGCCACGGCGATGACCGCCAGCGTCGCCGTTCCGATTACGAGGTTGCTCGCGCGTGCCATGCAGGGCGATTTTACGGCCAAAGCAGGATGGTTGGAAGGACGATGCTGCGGCCGCAATACTAGAGCGGGCGGGTTAACGACTTGTCCGCTGGAGCTCGAAGCGCGAAGGCGGAAGCGTAACCCGCCAACGCGACATCAATGCCCTGCCGCGCGTTTCGCCGCAGCATTGTTCAATACGATCAGGGCGTCAACGGCGACACCCGTTTTGGTGTTGATCAGGAACGGGTTGACGTCGATCGAGGCGATCCGGTCGCCGGCATCTGCGATCAGGTTGGACAGGCCGACCAGCGCTTTCACCGCGGATGCCTCGTGCAAGGCCGGCTTGCCGCGATAGCCGCGCATCTTGCTACCGGCCTTGGTGCGGCCGATCAGGAGCCGGGCCTCGGCTTCGTCCAGCGGTGCGCCGGCGAGCGCGACATCCTTCATCAGCTCGATGTCGATGCCGCCGGTGCCGAACAGCACGACCGGCCCCATCTCGGCATCGAGCGAGGCGCCGACCACGAGCTCGAGATCGGCCTTGACCTGTTGGGCGATCGGGATGCCGTCGAGCTTCGGCTTGCCTTTCAACTTCGCCACCCGTGCGGTGATGTCGGTGAATGCCTTCTTCACCTCTGCCGCGCTGGTGAGGTTCAGCACCACGCCTCCAATGTCGGATTTGTGCAGGATCTCGGCGCTGACGACCTTGGCCACGACCGGAAAACCGATCTGCTTGGCGATCTTCGCGGCCTCTGCCGCCGTCTGCGCGATCGCTTCCTTCGAGATCGGGATGCCGTAGGCCTTTAACAGCTTCTTCGAGGCGACCTCGTCGAGCGCGGCGCCGCTCGCCGATTTCAACGCCTTCTCCAGCACGGCGCGTGCGGCAGGTTTCGAGCTGGAGACGATGTCGGGCACTTCCTTGCGCAGCTTTGCATAGGCGAGCAGCGACTTGATTGCGGTCACCGCACGGTCCATGCCCTGCATGACTGCGAGATGCGGCAGCGACTTGCGCAAGCTCTTGGTGAATTCGGTGAAGCCGATCGACATCGCGCTGATGTAGATCACCGGCTTCGAAGCCTGGCTCGCCATCTCGTTGACGATCCGCAAATTGCGCTCGCGCTGCTCATGCGGTGCCTTGGGCATCTCGGAATCGATGATGACGATGTCGATATCGGGATCGTCGATCATCAGCTTGATCGACTTCATGTAGACGGAGGGATCGACCACTGCGGCAAAGCCGGCGTCGAGCGGGTTGCCGACGATCGAGCCCGGTCCGAGCATCTTCGCAAGTTCGGAGCCGACATGCGGGCTCAGCGGCGCAAAGTTCAGGCCCTCGGCATAGAAGGCGTCGAGCAGCATGCCGCGCTTGCCGCCGGACAGCGTGACCGCGGCGAGCCGGTCGCCCTTGGGCACGACAGAGTGGACGAAGCATTCGGTGGTCTCGATCAGCTCGTCGAGCCCGCCGACGCGGATCACGCCTTCGCGCGTTGCGATGGCATCGAACGTCTCGATCGAGCCCGCGAGCGCGCCGGTGTGGGCCATCGCCGCCGCGCGGCCACCCTCGGACGAACCAAGCTTGAGCGCGATGACCGGCTTGCTCGCGGCGCGCGCGGCCTTGCAGGCGTCGCGAAACGCCTTCGTGTTACGCACGCCTTCGAGATAGACCACGATCACCTTGATGCTCGGATCCTCGGCGAAATAGCGCATCAGGTCCGGCGTCTCGAGCCCGGCCTCGTTGCCGGTCGTCACCATGTAACCGACCCCGACACCGCGATCCTCCAGCGCCTGCCGGATCGCCATCACGATGGCGCCGGATTGCCCGGCAATCGCCACCGCACCCTGTTCCATGGTGACGACACGGTCGTCGATATTGGTGAAGAGCTTTTCGCCCGCGCTCAAATTGCCGAGGCAGTTCGGGCCGGTGACGGCGAGCCCCGTTTCGCGTATCGCGGCTTGCAACTCGGCAGCGAGCTTCTGGCTCTCCTCATCCTGCAGCTCGCTGAAGCCCGAAGTGACGATGGTGGCCGAGCGCGCGCCGGCCGCGGCGGCGTCGCGGATCACCTGCACGGCAAAGCGCGCGGGCACCAGCACCAGCACGTGATCGGGCTTTTCCGGGAGGCTCGCAAAATCCTTGTAGCAGGGCACGCCCCAGATCGTCTCGCGCTTGGCGTTGACCGGATAGAGCCCGCCCTCGTAGCCGTACTTGACCAGGTTGTTCCAGATGCGCTCGGCATAATTGCCGGGTTTGTCGGTTGCGCCCACCAGCACGATGTTGTGCGGGTGCAGCATGGCGTGGATGCCCTTGACGACGTCGCTGGCATCGGGCGCTGGAGACCATGGACGCGGAGAAACGGACGCAGCAGGTACCTGGGCTTCCATGGCGCTTTACCCCTTGTTCTTGTTGCAGCGCCCTGTCTTGCGCCGGCGTCTGGCGGGACTGATCGTGATGGCTCCATGCCGCGTGACGGAATGGTGCTTGCTTCGCGACAAGGCTAGCATCACCAGGCTTTTGGCGAAAGTGCGAACGATCGGACGACGTGCCACGACTCCGTGACGCTCATTCATTCAAATCGTGATCATGCCTCTGCCGTCGTTCAGTAACGCAGCAGGCGCAGCTTGTAGGCGTAGTGATAGGCCAATTGCTTTGCGAGATAGGGAGCGATGGCGCGCCGGATCTGCATCTGGGTCGGATCGAAGCCGAGAACGCGGCGCCGCAAGCTGCCCATCTCCCTGACGCCGAGCGCGTAGGTCGAAGCCGTCTTCTGTGCATCGTGGATTCGGAAGCAGGCGAGAAATCGCGGCAGGCGCACGAACTTGAATTCCGCGGCCTGCGCCCGCAGGATGAAATCCCAGTCCATCGCGTAGTGGAAGCTCTCGTCGATGGGCCCGATCATGTCCCACACGCGCTTGCGCCAGAACATCGTCTCCTGCGGGATGTAGTCGGCATATTGCAGCGCTTTGCAGCGCAGCGGTTTCATCAAGTGCGGATGCCCGGCTGTTCGGCGTGGCCTCTATTGATCCCGGATGGCCGATTGCGAACCGCTATTCACCGGCTTCAATCAAGGTGGCATGCAGGACGTAGCGCTCGGGTCCGGGCGTGACGGCGTCGAAGGGCCAGCAGGTCGTGAGCACAAGCTCGACATCCTGCGTCGCGGGATCGATGCCGGACTCATCGAAGCGAACCACAGTGGAGGAATCCGCTCGATAGCGAAAGTGCTTTCCGTCACGGCGTGTGACATCGATTACGTCACCAATGGCAACATTCCGCAGGAAACGGAAATGGGTGTCGCGGTGTGCAGCATATACCGCAATGCCGCGCTCGCCGGCATCGACCGTTTGGTGGATATGGCCGGGTCCGAAAGCGAGTGCCTGGCCGCTGGTGCCCTCCAGAACGATGGCGCCGGCGCCGATCCGCTTCACCTCAATCCGCGCGACCGGCCAGGTGTCGGCCCACGACCATGGCTTGACCACCTCGCCGGTCGCGGCGCTCCTGTCGAACGCGCGCTCCAGCAGCACCTGCGCGAGCCATGCCTTGGCGTGGATGTAGGCGCCGTCGCCGAACAGGATGAGGCCGATCAGTGCCAGAACGAGCGGGGAGATGAAGCGGGGCATAATGGTCCTTCCCCGTCATTGCGAGCTTCGTCGCGTCGCTCCTCGCAATGACGGCTGATAAAAAGGCGCGCGCGGCCGTTGGTGTGGGACGGGCGACCGCGCGCGCTAACAGAGGAGTTCGGGGGGGCTCCTCTCTCAAGCGGCGTCAGTGAGCAAGGGCTGACGCCGGTTGAACACGAACAGGATCAGGGCGAGCACGATCAGGATGAAGCCTCCGATCATCTTCAGCTCGGCCGAAGTCGCAGTCTTGGGCAGGCGGATCGCATCGGGCGTGGCGGGAGTCGGACGCCGGGCCGTCGGCTGGTTGCGCGCATCTGCATGGCGCTCGCGCAACTGTGTGGGCGTCAGATGCGGTCGCTCGCCAAAGACCTTCTCGAAATCCCAGCCGGCCGGCAGGTTGAGCGGCAGCTCGCTGAGCTTGAGCGGCTCGCCTTCGGGGCGGCTCGGCGTCTTGTCGACCGCGACGAGGCTGGTCAAGCGCGTGACGATCTGATGGTCGAGCGCCAGCGCCAGGATCGCCTTGTCGGAGTCTTCGGGCGTCATTTCGCGCATGGTGCGCGTCACTTCCGCGTCGCCGATCTTGCGCTTGGCCCAAAGCTTCGACAGGCCCTTGCCTTCCGCGGCGTTTTGCAGCGGCAGCGTCACCGACCAGGGACGATCTCCGACGCGGCCCTTGATCTCGAGCGAGCCCGCGAGCTTGTCGAGTCTTGCCGCCAGCACCAAGGGCTCGTCGCGATAGACGTCGGGAATGATCGCTGGCGTGACGTCGGCCTTCGCTTCGGAGAATTTCGCGCTGAGGCCGGTCACGGCAGGGTTCTCCAGCTTGGCGAACAGGCCGCGCATGCGTTCCTCGACTTGCTCGACGGAGCCGATACGGGTGAAGGCACCGCGGCCGAGTTCGGCGGCGCGCGTCATCAGATAGGTATTGGGTGCGGATCCGATGCCGACCATGAACACACGCGAGCGGCCGCGCATCGCAGTGATCGTCTCGAACAATTGCTGCTCGTTGCCGATCGCGCCGTCGGTCAGGAAGACGACCTGGCGGACCATGCTGGTGTCGCCGAGCTTGTCGGTCAGCGCCGCGCGCATCGCCGGCACCATCTCGGTGCCGCCGCGGGCCTGCAAGGCACTGACGAACGACGTGGCTTCACCGACATGGGTGGCGTCGGCCGGCACGGAGGCCGGGAACAGCAAATCCATGGTGTCGTCGAAGCGGATGACGTTGAAGCGGTCGTTGGGCTGAAGACGAGAGAGGGCGTAAGTCAGGCTGGCCTTGGCCTGGACGATCGACGTGCCGCCCATGGAGCCGGAATTGTCGATCACGAACACGACCTCGCGCGGCAGCGGCCTTTGCGTCGCCTGCTCGGCGCTCGGCGGGGTGACGAAGGCGAGCAGATAATCGGCATCGCCGACACGCTCGCGGAACAGACCGACCGACGGCGCCTTCTCCGCAGCCGGCTTCCAGGTCAGCTCGAAATCACGGTCGGCGGGCACGGCGCCCTCAGCGAGCGAGACGATTCGCGTCGCATTGTCCGGGCTCTCGACCTTGACGTTGTGGTGGTGGCTCCTGACCTCGCCGAGCGCGAAGCCTGCCTTCAGGCGCACCGTGATGCTGGTCGGATTGACCGGCGCGTTCCTGGCGGCATCCAGCACCGGCGGCGAGATGCGGTCGCGGTCCGGCACCGGCTCCGAATTGGTCGCGCCCCAGCCCGAGCCGTCCTTGCGGAAGTCGACGCTCTGCACGATCGGCGCCGGATTGTAGCGCGGCCCGACCACCAGCGGCAGCCGCAGCGAATATTCACTGCCGGATTGATGCACCGGCTCCTGGTATTCGATCTGCACCAGCACGGTTTCGCCGGGACCGATATTAGCGACCGAATTGGTGAAGATGTTCGGCCGTTCCTGTTCGGTGAGCGCGGCCTTCTGGCCGGCGCGGCGCGCCTGCTCGTAGATCACGCGTGCCTGCTGCCGCTCCTTGATGTCACCGACGATGACGCGGTCGCCGACCACCATCTTCAGCGTATCGACGGCGCCGCCGGAGGGGAGCGGATAGACATAGGTCGCCTCGACCCAGTCCTTGGTCGGATTGCGGAAGACCTGGGTGACGCGGGCGCGGAGTGTCGGGCCCGACACCGTGATGTCGATATCGGTACCGAGGCGGATCGCTTCGGTGGTGGCACCGTCTTCCTTCAGCAGGAGACTGCCGGATTTGGCGTCGCCGGGCTGGAGCAGGCTGGCCTGCACGGCTGTTGCCGACCAACTCGTTCCGAAGCTGACCAGCAGGGCGACGAGGGAGACCAGCAAAACCGCGATGCCCTGCGCCAGGAGAAACAATCCAATCTTGATCAGCCGGCCCAGGATCGGGTGTGCATCGCTGTCGGCTGTGTCGTAGGTATCCATTTCGCTTGCTCCCGAGGGATGTTCGCTGACCCGAAGCATCCGCCCGCGGGCCCGATCCCGCGAGCAGATTGATCGGCAATGTTCCGCCACGGCCGGCCCGGGCAGGCCGTGGCCGAGGTGGCCATGTGCGGTTTTGTGCTGGTTTGTCCGCCCTGCTAGACTGGTTCTCGCAAGGCAGGGTTGACGATGCAGATCCAGGACAGATCCCCCGACAAGCAGCTGTCGGACGAGCAGAGCCGCGAGATCGCGGAGACAATTCGGGAGGAGCTCGCCCGGCGCCGGATCTCCCGGCAGGCGCTGGCCGAGCAGGCCAAGCTCAGCCTGTCCACACTGGAGAAGGTGCTCGGCGGCCGCCGGCCGTTCACGCTGGCGACGACTGTGCGGCTGGAGCAGGCACTCGGCGTGTCGTTACGCAAGAACGCCGCCGTGGCGTCGCCTCCGGCCGCGAACGATGTCGCGCCCGACAGCCTCGGCTCCTATGCGCACCGCGCGGTGACCTGGCTCGAGGACGTCTACATCACGCTGCGGCCGTCCTTCGGCGACAAGGACGCGATCTTCGCCTACCGCACCGAGATCGTCTGGGAGCCGAAGGTGTCTTCACTGGTCTTCCGCGAGGGCGAGCGGACCGATGCCGCCTATGAGCATACCGGCGAGGTTGCGGTGCCGCATCAGTCCGGCTTCATCTATCTCGTCATCATCAAGCACGGCCAGCATCGCGTGATCACGGTGTCGCGGCCGACGGTTGCCGGCGAAATGTACGGCATCATCTCGACGCTCCGCGCCGGCCCCGGCTCGCAACTGACGCCGATCGCAGCGCCGATCGCCTATGTGCCGCTCCGCAACGTCGCGAAGCCGTCGCTGGGACGGGTCGGACCCGACGATGCCAACCACGCGTTGTATGGGAAGCATCTGCGCCGCACGCTGGAAGAATCGTTCGCGTTGTTTCTGTCGGTATAGTCCGCGAGAAAGAGTCCGGAAATGGCGTCGCGCCGGCTCGGCCTGCCGGTCGCGGGGATCGACGTCAGTGCAGGCGAAGACGTCAGCTGCACGTCTCCGCCCGTTGCTGCGATGCGTGGCTAGCCACCCGTTTCGGCGCTGATGATGTCGCCGAACAGCTCCCACTGGCCCTTCTTGAAACGCCACATCTTGAGCTGCTCGATCGGCGCGAAGTCGGTGGCCGAGGTGTTGATCTTGATCCCCGGGATCAGCGTATCGGGAACGAAGTCCTTCAGGCTCGCGGCCTGCTTCATCACGTTCTCACGGGTCAGATTGTCGCCCGACTGCTTCAGCACCTGCACCATCGTCTGGGCCGCGGCATAGGCGTAGACCAGATTGGCGTCCGAGATGTTCGCACCGGGCATGTACTTGTCGATGAAGGTCATGAACTTCTTCATGCCCTCGTCGTCCTTCCACTGCGGATCCGATGCGTCCTTCAGATAACCGGCCGACAGCACACCCTCGGATGCCTCGAGGCCGGCCGGCTTCATCACCGCGCCGATCGACACCGAGACGTCAGTCATCAGGTGCATCGGCTTCCACTCCAGCTCCGCGATCTTCTTGATCGCCTGCGCCGCGAATTTCGGGGTCGCGATGTTCACGAAGACATCGGCGCCGGTGCCCTTGAGCTTGACGATATGGGCGTCGATCGACGGCTCCGAGGTCTCGTAGCTCTCCTCGGCTACGATCAGCTTCGATGCCTTGTCGCCGAACACGTCCTTGATGCCGGCGAGGTAGTCCTTGCCGAAATCGTCGTTGGCATAGAAGATCGCGACCTTGGCGTCCGGCTTCTCCTTCAGAATGTATTTTGCGAAGATCTGAGCCTCGACCCGGTAGCTGGGCTGGAAGCCCATGGTCCAGGGAAAGTTCTTCGGGTCGTTCCACTTGCTGGCGCCGGTGGCGAGGAAGAGCTGCGGCACCTTCTTGGCGTTGTGATATTTCTGCACGGCGGTCTGGGTCGGCGTGCCCAGCGCGTTGAAGACCAGGAAGACCTCGTCGCTCTCGATCAGCTTGCGGATCTGCTCCACAGTCTTCGGCGGCGAGTAGCCGTCATCGTAGGAAATCCAGTTGATCTTGCGGCCGTTGATGCCGCCCTGGTCGTTGATCATCTTGAAATAGGCTTCCTCGGTCTTGCCGATGATGCCGTAGGCGGAGGCGGGACCGGAATAGGCCTCGACATTGCCGATCTTGATCTCGGTGTCGGTGACTCCGGTGTCGTACGCCTTCTGCGCGTAGGCGGATGGGGTCGCAAGCAGCGTCATCGCCGTTGCTGCGGCAAGCAAAGAGAGTTTCTTGTTCATGAAAATTCCTTGGGGTTTTCTTTGGGGTTTCTTCTGGGGCGGAGCAGGCACGTCGAAAAAGAAAAGCGCCCGCGAGGGGCGCTTCGATCAGGCGTTGGCGACTTTCTTGTCGATTTCGGACGCCACCGAGAATTCTTTCCGCAAGGTCGGCTTGTGGATCTTGCCGGTGGCGTTGCGCGGCAACGCATCGACGAAGCGCACCTGTCGCGGGCATTTGAAGCGCGCGAGATTGGCCGCGCAATGGGCGAAGACATCCGCCTCGGTCAGCCGCTGACCGGGTTTGGCTGCGACGATGGCGAGACCCACCTCACCCCATTGCGGATCGGGAATGCCGATCACCGCGGCTTCCGCGATCGCGGTGAGCTGATGCAGGACGTTCTCGACCTCGGCCGGATAGACGTTCTCGCCGCCCGAGATGTACATGTCCTTCCAGCGGTCGACGATATAGTAGAAGCCTTCCTCGTCGACGCGCGTCGCATCGCCGGTGTGCAGCCAGCCGTCGGTGAAGGACGTCTTGTTCGCCTCCGGCCTGTTCCAGTAGCCCGGCGTGATGTTCGGGCCCTTGACCCAGAGCTCGCCGAGTTCGCCGATAGCGGCGTCGCTGCCATCGGGGCGCACGATGCGGACTTCCGTGTGCAGCACCGGCTTGCCGGCCGAGC
Organism: Bradyrhizobium liaoningense; assembly: GCF_018130785.1. Taxonomy (GTDB): domain Bacteria; phylum Pseudomonadota; class Alphaproteobacteria; order Rhizobiales; family Xanthobacteraceae; genus Bradyrhizobium; species Bradyrhizobium liaoningense_A. The sequence continues at coordinate 66,313 of NZ_JAFCJT010000019.1, read as the reverse complement.
CCGCCTTGCGTGCCGCATCCTCGCGATCCAGAACCAGCACGGCCGGCGAGGTCTCGGTCATGCCGTAGCCCTGCTGCAGCGCGACGCCGCGCGCCTCCCAGACTTTGAGCAGCGGCACCGGCATCGGCGCGCCGCCGACACCGCATACGATCAGCCGGGTCAGGTCAGTCGTCGCGAAGGCCGGATGCTGCGCCATGAACTGGTAGATCGCGGGCACGCCGAAGAACACGTTGATGTCCTGCGCGGGATCGTTGATCAGGCCGAGCGCCGTGCCGGGATCGAAAGCGCGCATGATCATCACGGTGCCGCCGGCATGCAGCACCGGGTTGGTGTAGCAATTCAGCCCGCCGGTGTGGAACAGCGGCAGCACGGTGAGCAGCACCGAGGACGGCCCGATGCAGGCGGGGCCGCCGAGGTTGACGCAATTCCAGAAGGTCATGCCATGGGTGATGGTCGCGCCCTTGGGATGGCCCGTGGTGCCCGACGTGTACATGATGGTCGAGACGTCATCGAGCGTGACCTCCTCGGCGCGGGCGAGCGGCCTGGCCGCTGCGATGCCGGCCTCATAGCTGCCGCCGGCGCCCAGCAGCAGGCTCGTCGGGATGTTGCAGAGTTTTGCGACGGCAAGCGCGGTCTCGGCGAGATCGGTATCGTGGATCATCACCTTCGGTGCGCAATCGCCGGTGATGAACTGGAGCTCGGGCACGGTGAGGCGGGTGTTCAGGGGGACGAAGATCGCACCTAACCGTCCGCAGGCGAACTGCACCTCCAGCGTATCGGTCGTGTTCAGCGCCAGCACCGCGACGCGGTCGCCGCGCGAGACCTTAAGCGTATCACGGAGGAAGCCGGCCAGGCGCGAGATGCGCGAATCGAGCTGCGAATAGGTGAAGCGGCGCGCGCTCGCGAGGTCGATCACGGCGACCTTGTCAGGCGTGCGGCGGCCGTGATGGACGATCCAGTCGTAATAACGAACGGCCAAAAGTCCCTCCCTCGGCGGTCTTGTGCCGCCTGCGTCCCTATTTGCCGGCACCATGCCCGGCGTGGCCCTGGGGCCAGCCGGAGTTTGTGCATCGACGTCTTTTTTTGACCCGGAGTTGGCCTGCGAGGGGCGAAAATCGTCTTGCGTTGAGTTGCTAGGATAAGGACAGCGCGGAGTGGTTCCCCCAGCCAGCCACTCGGCGCAAGTGAACCGCTATTGTTCCAGCCATGGTGGGCGAGACGAATCCGTCCCCGAGGCGAAAGCGCAATGAAAAGCCCGTTCTATACCGCCGAGCACGACGCGTTCCGCGATGTGATGCGCCGTTTCGTCGACAAGGAGATCGCGCCGTACGCCCATGAATGGGACGAGGCTGGCGAATTCCCGCGAGTGCTCTATCGCAAGGCGGCCGAGATTGGGTTGTTGGGGCTCGGATTCCCCGAGGAATATGGCGGGATCGCCGCAGACCAGTTCATGAAGATCGTCGCCAGCCAGGAACTGGCGCGCGCCGGCGCCGGCGGGGTCAGCGCCAGCCTGATGAGCCACACCATCGGCTCGCCCCCGGTCGCGCGGGCGGCGCGGCCGGAGGTGAAGGCACGCGTCCTGCCGCAGGTGCTGTCGGGCGAGAAGATCTCCGCGTTGGCGATCACCGAGCCCGGCGGCGGTTCTGACGTCGCGGGTCTCCGAACCAAGGCACGGCGCGACGGCGATCACTACGTCGTGAGCGGTGAAAAGACCTTCATCACCTCGGGCATGCGCGCCGATTATCTGACCGTTGCGGTGCGTACAGGCGGCGAGGGCGCCGGCGGCGTCAGCCTGCTCCTGATCGAGGGCGACACGCCGGGCTTGTCGCGGACCAAATTGAAGAAGATGGGCTGGTGGGCCTCCGACACCGCGACGCTGCACTTCGACGAATGCCGTGTGCCGGCCGAAAATCTGATTGGTGAGGAGGGCCAGGGCTTCAAGATCGTCATGCAGAATTTCAACAGCGAGCGCATGGGCATGGCGGCGGGCTGCACCGCCTTTGCCCGCGTCTGCCTCGACGAAGCGATTGCCTACGCCAAGGAGCGCAAGACCTTCGGCAAGCCGCTCGCCCAGCACCAGGTGATCCGCCACAAGATCGTGGACATGACGCAGAAGGTCGCAGCCTCCCAGTCGATGCTGGAGATGCTGGCCTGGCGGCTGGAGCAGGGCGAGAGCCCGGTCGCCGAAATCTGCATGATGAAGAACCAGGCGACGCAGACCATGGCCTTCTGCGCCTCGGAAGCCGTGCAGATCTTTGGCGGCGCCGGCTTCATGCGCGGCATCAAGGCCGAGCGCATCTACCGCGAAGTCAAGGTCAACGCCATCGGCGGCGGTACCGAGGAGATCATGAAGGATCTGGCGTCGAGGCAGATGGGGTTGTGACTTTCTGTCATTCCGGGGCGCGCGTAGCGCGAGCCCGGAATCCATCGGGCCGCACATACCGTAGAGAAATGGATTCTCAGGTGCGCAATTGCGCACCATAGCTCATCGCTTCGCGATGCCCCGGAATGACGAAGAGGAAGAAATGCTATTCACCGCCGACCACGACGACATCCGTCGCTCCCTGCAAAAGTTCATCGCCAACGAGATCAATCCTCATGTCGATGAATGGGAGAAGGCCGACATCTTCCCGGCGCATGAGCTGTTCAAGAAGATGGGCAGCCTCGGTTTTCTCGGGCTGAACAAGCCCACCGAGTTCGGCGGCTCGGGGCTCGACTACTCCTACGCGCTCATGATGGCGGAGGAGCTTGGCGCCATCACCTGCGGCGGCGTGCCGATGGCGATCGGGGTACAGACCGACATGGCGACGCCGGCGCTGGCGCGGTTCGGCTCGGACGAGGTGCGGCGTGAATTCCTGACGCCGTCAATCGCCGGCGATTTTGTTGCATGCATCGGCGTCTCCGAGCCCGGCGCGGGCTCCGACGTCGCCTCGATCAAGACCAACGCGCAAGCCGACGGCGACGACTACGTCATCAATGGCGGCAAGATGTGGATTACCAACGGCACCCAGGCCGACTGGATCTGCCTGCTCGCCAACACCGGCGACGGGCCCGTCCACCGCAACAAGTCGCTGATCTGCGTGCCCATGAAGAGCAAGGGCGTCACGGTCGCGCGAAAGCTCGACAAGATGGGCATGCGCTCGTCGGACACCGCGCAGATCTTCTTCGACAATGTCCGCGTTCCCAAGCGCAACCGGATCGGCGAGGAGGGCAAGGGCTTTACCTATCAGATGATCCAGTTCCAGGAGGAGCGGCTCTGGGGCGCGGCCGCCTGCCTCAAGTCACACGAATACATCATCAACGAGACCATCGAATATACCCGCAACCGAAAAGCCTTTGGCCAGAGCATCCTCGACAACCAGGTGGTGCATTTCAAGCTTGCGGAGATGCAAACCGAAGTCGAACTGTTGCGCGCGCTGATCTATCGTGCGGCCGAACAACTGGTCGCCGGCGAGGACGTGACGCGGCTTGCGACCATGGCCAAGCTGAGGGCCGGCCGGCTCGGCCGGGAGCTCACCGATGCCTGCTTGCAATATTGGGGCGGAATGGGCTTTACCAACGAGACGCCGGTCAGCCGTGCCTATCGCGACAGCCGTCTGACCTCGATCGGCGGCGGCGCCGACGAGGTCATGCTGATGGTCCTGTGCAAGATGATGGGCACGCTGCCCGGCAGTAAAGGGAAGGCATCATGATCACGCTCTATCACTGCGATGGCGCACGCTCGTTCCGCCCGCTCTGGATGCTGGAGGAGATGGGGCTTCCCTATGAGCTGAAGATGCTGCCGTTTCCGCCGCGGGTGTTCGCCAAGGAGTACCTCGCGCTCAATCCGCTGGGCACGATTCCCTTCATGGTCGACAGCGAGACGAAGATGACGGAGTCTTCCGGCATCTGCCATTACCTCGGCAGCAAATACGCCCCGACGCCGCTGATGGTGGACGTCGAGGATCCCGCCTATGGCGCGTTCCTGAACTGGATGTATTTCAGCGACGCCACGTTAACCTTCCCGCAGACGCTGGTGCTCCGATACACCCAGCTCGAGCCCGAGGAGCGCCGCAATTCGCAGGTCGCGACCGATTACGCAAAATGGTTCTTGGGTCGGCTGCGCGCCGTCGAGGCAGCGACGACGAATGCCGAAACATTGTGCGCGGGCCGTTTCACCGCCGCTGACATTGTCATCGGCTATGCGCTGCGGCTCGCCAGCAATATCGGGCTCGCCAAGGACTTTGGGCCAAATGTCGCAACCTATTGGGCGCGCTTGCAGCAACGCGACGGCTTCAAGCGCGCGGTTGCTGCCGAACAGAAGGCCGGCGCAGAGCAGAATGTTGCGCCGCGCGTGAGGGCGTAAGCCGCCGCAGGTGGGACTGTAGTCTCACGACGGTTCCAGGCGGATGCATCGCTGTCCTGGGATGCCAACGCTTTGCGCTCCATGACAGCGCTATCGCGCCGTGACACCGCCCAAATTTCCGCTAAGGTGACCTCCGTCCGCAGCGGCCAAAGAGCCGCGCGAGGAGGATCCCAATGGAAGATAAGGGTCGCGAATCCGACCATCTGATGCTGATCACGCCGGAGCGGGTATTCTATGCCGGCCTGCTCGGACGCCCCCGCAAGCGAACCCCCGGCTGCTGCCACGTCTATGTGGCGGTCAAAGGCAATTTGCATCTGACCATCGACGACACCCTCGCCACCGCCGAGCTGTTCGTCACCCTGCCGAACCAGCGGCATTCCATTGCCAGCGACTACCGCACTGCAATCAGCGTGACGCTCGAGCCGGAAAGCATGCCGGATGGCGTGATCGAGGCCCTGGCCGAGCGGCTGACCGGACCTGATCGGGCCGTCTATGCCCGAAAGATCCTCGCCGCCTACGCCCTGCTGCGCCAGCGCCGCTATGGCGACATCACCACGGCCGAATTCGACGAGATGTGCTTTGGCGAGGCGCTGCCGCGCCGTGTGCTCGACCCGCGGGTCACGCGTGCCGTCGCACGCATCGAGCGCTTCTCCGGCGAGCCGGTGACTGCCGATACCTGCGCGGCGGAAGCGGGTCTCTCGGCCTCGCGCTTCCTGCATCTGTTCAAGGAAGAGACCGGCATCTCGTTCCGCTCCTTCCGCGCCTGGAAGCGTGCGCGGCATTTGCTGCATTTCGCCAACCAGGATCTCAATCTTGCCCATCTCGCGCAGGACATCGGCTATCCCGACAGCACCCATTTCAGCCATTCGATCCGCCGCTTCTACGGATTGAAGCCGCGCGCGATCTTCGTCGGCTCGCGCGACCTTGCGATCTATCGCAGCAGCGAGACGGTGCGGGAGCTCGCGGAAGCGGGCTAGCACCGCTCTCGTAGGGTGGGCAAAGCGAAGCGTGCCCACCATCTTCGCCAAACGCCGAGACGCGGTGGGCACGGCGCATACGCCTTTGCCCACCCTATGAGAGCTCGTCATTTTCCAGCTTCTCCGCGCAAGAAGCTGCATGTCCCACATCACATGATCGCAAACGTTGAATTCTCAACGTGCGAGATATTTTTGGCATGAGCGACAAGGCCGTCATCACCTGCGCGCTGAACGGCGTGCTCACCGACCCCAAGCAGCACAACGTGCCCGTGACGCCCGAGCAGATGGCGCGCGAGGCCAAGACCGCGTTCGATGCCGGCGCGTCCATCATGCACATCCATCTGCGCCAGCAGGCGCCGGACAAGGGGCATCTGCCGTCCTGGGACGTCAGCGTTAGCAAGGAGATCCAGCAAGCGATCCGCGAAGCCTGCCCCGGCGTCATCATCAACCACACCTCGGGCGTGTCGGGGCCGAACTACAGCGGCGCGCTCGACTGCATCCGCGAGACCAGGCCGGAAATCGCCGCCTGCAACGCCGGCTCGCTGAATTATCTGAAGGTGAAGGCCGACAATACCTGGGCCTGGCCGCCGATGATGTTCGACAACGCGGTCGAGAAGGTGAAGGACTATCTCGACGTCATGAACGCGGTCGGCACCATCCCTGAGTTCGAGTGCTTTGACGTCGGCATCGTCCGCTGCGTCGGCATGTACCACCAGGTTGGCATGTACAAGGGCCCGCTCGAATATAATTTCGTGATGGGCGTCGCCTCCGGCATGCCGTCGGATCCGGAGTTGCTGCCGATCCTGATCAAGCTGAAGCGCCCCGAGGCGCATTTTCAGGTCACGGCGATCGGTCGCGAGGAGATTTGGCCGCTGCACCAGCGCTGCGCCGAGCTCGGCGGCCACTTGCGCACCGGTCTGGAGGATGCCTTCTATCTCGCCGACGGCAAGAAGGTGACCTCGAACGGCCAGCTGATCGAAGCCATCGCCGCCTGCGCCCGCCGCGCCGGCCGCGAGATCGCGAGCCCCGCCGAGGCGCGGAAGATCTTTGGGACGAACAGGTAAGCTATCGCCTCACCCGTCATTGCGAGCGAAGCGAAGCAATCCAGAATCTCTCCGCGGAAACAGTCTGGATTGCACCGTCGCTTCGCTCCTCGCAATGACGAGCAGGATTGAATGATGTCCATTCTCGACAACACCATTTCCCCCGGCAGCACCGCCTACCACGCCAATCGCGACGGCATGCTCGCGCTGATCGACCGCATGCGCGCGCTGGAAGAGCGCACGCGGGCGGCGTCGGCGGCGGCCAAGGATCGCTTCCACAAGCGCGGCCAGCTGCTGCCGCGCGAGCGCGTCGCGCTGGTGCTTGATCCCGGTGCGCCCTTCATCGAGCTGTCGACGCTCGCCGGCTACATGTTCGACGTGCCAGATGCGAGCAAGAGCGTGCCCGGCGGCGGCGTCATCGCCGGTATCGGCTTCGTCTCCGGCATCCGCTGCATGGTCAGCGCCAATGACGCCGGCATCGACGCCGGTGCGCTGCAGCCTTATGGCCTCGACAAGACGATCCGCGTGCAGGAGCTCGCGCTGGAGAACAAGCTGCCTTACGTCCAGCTCGTCGAAAGCGCCGGCGCCAATCTGCTGCGTTACCGCGTCGAGGATTTTGTCCGCGGCGGCAACATCTTTCGCAATCTCGCGCGGCTCTCGGCCGCGGGCCTTCCGGTTGTCACCGTCACGCATGGCTCGTCCACCGCTGGCGGCGCGTATCAAACGGGCCTGTCCGACTACATCGTCATGGTCCGCGGCCGCACCCGTGCCTTCCTTGCCGGCCCGCCGCTGCTGAAAGCCGCAACCGGCGAGATCGCGACCGAGGAAGAGCTCGGCGGCGCCGAGATGCACACGCAAATCTCCGGCCTCGGCGACTACCTCGCCGAGGACGACCGCGACGCCCTGCGCATTGCGCGCGAAATCATGGCGGCGCTGGAATGGGAGCGGCCGGACAAGGCGCCTCCAGAGTTCAAGCCGCCGCGCTACGACCAGGACGAGCTGCTCGGCATCATGCCGATGGACCACAAGCGCCCGGTCGACATGAAGCAGGTGATCGCGCGCATCATCGACGATTCCGATTTCACCGAGATGGCGCCGAATTACGGTCCTGCCACCGTCTGCGGCCATGCCCGCATCGAGGGCCAGGCGATCGGCATCATCACCAACAACGGGCCGCTCGATCCCGCCGGCGCCAACAAGGCGACGCATTTCATCCAGGCCTGCTGCCAGACGCGCACGCCGATCCTCTATCTCAACAACACCACCGGCTACATGGTCGGCAAAGCCTATGAAGAAGCCGGCATGATCAAGCATGGCTCGAAAATGATCCAGGCGGTGACGTCGGCGACGGTGCCGCAGATCACCATCTATTGCGGGGCCTCGTTCGGCGCCGGCAATTACGGCATGTGCGGACGCGGCTTCCATCCGCGCTTCTGCTTCTCGTGGCCGAACGCCAAGACCGCCGTAATGGGCGGCGAGCAGGCCGCCGAGACCATGGCGATCGTGACCGAAGCCGCCGCGGCGCGCCGCGGCAAGCCGGTCGAGAAAGAGAAGCTGGACGCCATGAAGGCGCAGATCATCGGCGTTTTCGACGGCCAGATGGACGTGTTCTCGACCAGCGCCCGCGTGCTCGACGACGGGGTGATCGATCCGCGTGATACCCGCGCGGTCCTCTCCGAGGTGCTCGCGATCTGCCGTGAAGGCGACGCGCGAACGCCCCAGCGCATGCAATTCTCGGTGGCCCGCCCATGAGGAACGGATCAGTGCAGCACCGGCCGTTCTTCAAGGTTTTGGTCGTCAACCGCGGCGAGATCGCGCTCCGCGTCATGCGCAGCGCGCGGCAGCTCGGCCTCGGCGTCGTCGCGGTTTATTCCGATGCCGATCGCGATGCGCTGCATGTGCGACGGGCCGATCAGGCCGTGCGCATTGGGGAAGCGCTGCCTGCACAATCCTATCTCAACATTCCCGCGATCGTTGCCGCTGCGAAAGCGAGCGGCGCGGATGCCGTTCATCCCGGCTATGGTTTTCTGGCCGAGAACGAGGATTTTGCGCAAGCTTGCAAGGAGGCCGGCCTCGTCTTCATCGGCCCCTCGGCGCAGGCGATCGAGGCGATGGGCAACAAGGCCGGCGCCAAGGAGATCATGAAGAAGGCCGGCGTGCCATGTGTGCCGGGCTATCAGGGCGCGGACCAGGGGGACGAGGTCATGCTCGCGGAAGCCAGGAAGATCGGCTTCCCCGTGATGATCAAGGCGGTTGCCGGCGGCGGCGGCCGCGGCATGCGGCTCGTCACCGATGCCGCATCCTTCCCCGATGCCTTGCGCAGCGCGCGGTCGGAGGCGAAGGCGGCGTTCGGCGATCCCACGGTCATCCTCGAACGCGCGATCCAGAACCCGCGCCACATCGAAATCCAGGTCTTCGGCGACAGCCATGGCAACGCCATCCATCTCGGCGAGCGCGACTGCTCCGTGCAGCGGCGGCACCAGAAGCTGATCGAGGAGGCGCCGTCACCGGCCGTGACGCCGGAGCTGCGTGCAAAAATGGGCGAGGTCGCAGTCGCCGCGGTGAAGGCGCTGCGTTACGAAGGCGCCGGTACGCTGGAATTCCTGCTCGATGCCAGCGGCGAGTTCTACTTCATGGAGATGAACACGCGCCTCCAGGTCGAGCATCCCGTGACCGAGGCCATCACCGGGCTCGATCTGGTCGAGCTGCAATTGCGCGTCGCGCGCGGCGAGCATCTGCCGGTGAAGCAGCAGGACATCCGCTTCACGGGTCACGCCATCGAGGTGCGGCTCTGCTCGGAGGATGCCGCGCAGGACTTCATGCCGCAGTCCGGCCGCATGGCGCGCTGGCAGGTGCCTGACGGCATCCGCGTCGAGCACGCGCTGCAATCGGGCACGGAGATTCCGCCATTCTACGATTCCATGATCGCCAAGGTGATCAGCCATGGCACGACACGGGAGGAGGCGAGGGGGCGGTTGATCGTCGGCCTGGAGCAACTCACCGCTTTTGGCGTGACTACCAATCAGGCGTTCCTGATGTCCTGCCTGCGCCATCCCGGATTTGCACGCGGCGAGGCGACCACGGCCTTCATCGGCGCGCATCGCGACGAGCTATTGGCGCCGTCGGCGAATGCCGCATTCGATACGGCGCTCGCGGCCCTGCTGCTCTACGTCACCAATCCGCGCGCGCCGTCATGGCAAGGTGGCCGAAGCCTGTCGGCAACATTCCCGCTGCCTGCGAAAATCGAGATCGCCGGCCAGACGCGTGAGCTTGAAGTCACCCGCGAGCGCAATGGCAGTTACACTGTCGCCACCGAAGGCCGTCAGGACAAGTTCGAGATCGACCAGCTCGATCCCGATGCGATCCGTTTCCGTCATGACGGCGTGATGGACAGCGCAAAATTCCTGCGCGACGGCGACCGGCTTTACGTCCAGCATCGCGGCATCCCGCTCGCGGTCACCGATCTCACCCTCGCCGCACCAAGGGCCGCTGCGAGCAATGGCGGAGATGGCAAAGTCCGCGCCGCCATGAACGGCCGCGTCGTTGCCGTCCTGGTCAGGCCTGGCGACCGCGTCACCGCCGGTCAACCGGTGCTGACGCTGGAAGCGATGAAGATGGAGCACGTCCACAAGGCCGGCATCGACGGCGTGGTCGCCGCGATCGACGTCGCCGAGGGCGAGCAGGTCACGACGGGCAGGATCGTGGCGGAGATCGCGGCAGGCTAGCGCGGCGACCGCGGTGCCGTAGGGTGGGCAAAGGCGCGCAGCGCCGTGCCCACCATCATACGGCAGGCACACCCGTAGGGTGGGCACGCTTCGCTTTGCCCACCCTACGGAAGCTCCCCAAGTTGCGCTAGGATGCTGAATAATTTCAATATTTTAGAATCTACTCCGGATTGCGTCGAATCTATATTGAACATTGTTCATGTATCGGCTACTAATGTAGAAGGCTGTGCAATCAGTCTGGAGGCCAGCATGTTGCGCGCCCGTGACCAAGCCCAAGCGACCAATGCCTTGCTCCCGTCGACGTCGCGCCGATTCTCGTTCGTCCCACTCCAAATCCGCGAAAAATGCCTGCTCGGCGCGCTAGCCGTCCTGATGCTGGTGGCGCTGCTGGCGCCCGCGCTGCCCGCTTCCGCCTGGCACGTCCCGCATTTCGTCGACACTCGCGCCTGGCTGGGCGTGCCCAATGCCGGCGACGTGCTGAGCAATCTCGCCTTCCTCACAATGGGCGTCTGGGGTTTGGCGCGCCTTCGTGCCCGTCCTGATGCGCCCGTGGGTGCAAGCTGCCTCTTCGTGGGCTTGATCCTCACTTGTGTCGGGTCGAGCATCTATCATCTCGTCCCCGACGCGCCGCAGCGGCTCGTGGCCGATCGTCTCGGTATGGCGGTCGCGTTCGCCGGCTTTCTGGGCATCGCGGCCGGCGAGCGCGTCAGCGTGCGCGCCGGTCGGGCGGTGGTGGTGCTGATGACGGTTGCGGGCCTGCTCGCGGCCTGGATGGCCCGCGAGAACCTCACGCCGTGGGTGGTCGTGCAGTTCGGCGGCATGGCGCTCGCTGTGGGACTGGCGTTGACACGGCCCCGGCCCGGCGCGCTTGGGGTGCCGCTCGGCGGCGTGATCTTCTTCTATGCGCTGGCCAAGCTTTTCGAGCTGGGTGACGTGACCGTGTTCGAAGCGACCGGACACATCGTCTCGGGCCACACGCTCAAGCATCTCTCCGCCGCGCTGGCGGCCTGGCCGGTGATCCGGGCGTTGCGGCCTGTTCCTACTGGCCCCGCCCCGTCCCCTCGTTGAGCAGACACGCCACCTGATGTCCGGCGCCGGCCTCCACCAGCGCCGGCCGTTCCGTCTTGCACCGCTCCATCGCAAACCGGCAGCGGGTGTGAAACGCACAGCCCGGCGGCGGATTGACCGGGCTCGGCACGTCGCCGTCGACGAGCGGCGCGAGCTTCTTGGCAAACGGGTTCGCAACCGGCACTGAAGCGAGCAGCGCCTGCGTGTAGGGATGGCGCGGATTGCGGAACAGCTCGTCCTTGTCGGCGATCTCGACGATCCGGCCGAGATACATCACCGCAACGCGGTGGCTGATGTGCGCGACCACGGCGAGGTCGTGGGCGATGAAGAGATAGGAGAAGCCGTGCTGCCGCTGCAGGTCGATCAGCAGATTGATCACCTGCGCCTGGATCGAGACATCGAGCGCGGAGACCGGCTCGTCGCAGACGATCAGGCGCGGCTCCAGCGCGAGCGCCCGCGCGATGCAGATGCGCTGGCGCTGGCCGCCCGAAAATTGATGCGGGAAGTTTCGCATCTGATCGGGTCGCAGTCCCACTTGCTCGAACAGCTTTGCGACGCGCGCCTCCAGCGCCTTGCCGGTGGCGAGCCCATGCACGGCCAGCGGCTCGCCGACGATGTCGCCCGCGGTCATGCGCGGATTGAGCGAAGCGAAAGGATCCTGGAACACGATCTGCATCGAGCGGCGATGCGGGCGCAGCGCGGTTTTGGAGAGACGGGTGATGTCCTCTCCCTCGAGGCGGATCTGGCCCGACGTCGGCTCGACCAGCCGCAGCACGCTGCGCGCCACCGTCGATTTGCCGCAGCCGGATTCGCCGACAAGGCCGAGCGTCTCGCCGGTATGAACCGAGAACGAGACGCCGTCGACCGCGTGCACGGTGCCGACCTGCCGCCGCAACACGCCGGCGCGCACCGCGTAGTGCTTCTTGAGATCGGTGACTTCGAGCAGCGCCTCGGTCATGCCACCTCCGCCACTTCTGCGGCACGCCAGCACGCCGCGAGATGGCCGCCGCCCCAATCCGCGAGCGGCGGATATTCGGCTTCGCAGCGCTTGATCGCAAGCTTGCAGCGCGGCGCGAAGGCGCAGCCTTTCGGCAGCCGCACCAGCGACGGCACGGTGCCGGGAATTTCGTTGAGCCGCGCCTGCGCCGTGACGCCGGATGCCGGCACCGCCGGGATCGAAGCCATCAGCCCGCGCGTATAGGGATGCTTTGGCGCGGCGAACAGCGCTTCGACGCTGGCTTCCTCGACCTTGCGGCCCGCATACATCACGATCACGCGTTGTGCGGTCTGCGCCACGACGCCAAGATCATGCGTGATCAGCACGAGACCGGTGCCGAGCTCCTTCTGAAGGTCGAGGATCAGTGCCAGGATCTGCGCCTGGATGGTGACGTCGAGCGCAGTGGTCGGCTCGTCCGCGATCAGCAGCACCGGCCGGCAGGCCAGCGCCATCGCGATCATCGCGCGCTGGCGCATGCCGCCGGAAAGCTGATGCGGATATTCGCGCGCGCGGCGTGCCGGCTCGGGGATACGCACCAGCCGCAGCATCTCGACCGCGATGTTCTGGGCCTCCTTGGACGACAAGTTCCTGTGCAGCCGGACGGCCTCGACGATCTGGTCACCGATCCGCATCACCGGATTGAGCGAGGTCATCGGCTCCTGGAAGATCATGGAGATGCGATTGCCCCTGACAGCGCGCATGTCGGCTTCGTCCAGCGCGAGCAGGTCGGTGCCTTCGAGCGAGACCGACCCGCCGACGATGCGGCCCGGCGGATCGGGCACCAGCCGCATCAGGGACAACGCGGTGACGCTCTTGCCGCAGCCGGATTCGCCTACGATCGCCAGCGTCTCGCCGCGCTTCACGGTGAACGACAGATCGTCGACCGCCCTGAACAGGCCGGAATTGGTGAAGAACACCGTCTTCAGGTTCTTCACATCGAGCACGATATCGGATTTTTCAGCCATCAGCCGCGCTGCCGGGGATCGAGGATGTCGCGCAGGGCGTCGCCGAACAGATTGGCGCCGAACACGGCGAGGCTGATCGCGATGCCCGGGAAGATCACGAGCCATGGCGCCGTGCGGACATATTCGGCGGCGGATTCAGAGAGCATGCGGCCCCACGACGGATAGGGCTCGGGAATACCGAGGCCGAGGAAGGAGAGGGAAGCCTCGGTGAGGATGGTCGAGCCGAGCTGCGCGGTTGCGAGCACGATCAGCGGCGCCAGCGTGTTCGGCAGCACGTGGCGCAGCGCGATCCGGACCTCACTCATGCCGATCGACTTGGCGGCCTCGACGAACGGCTGCTCGCGCAGCGCCAGCGTGTTGGCGCGGATGACGCGCGACACGGTCGGGATCAGCGGGATCGCGATGGCGATGATGACGTTTGGCAGGGATGGACCGAGCGCGGCCGTCATGATCAGGGCCAGGACCAGCAGCGGTAATGCCTGCAAAATATCCGAGACGCGCTGGAACACCAGATCGACCCAGCCGGAGAGATAACCGGACGTCAGCCCCACGATGACCCCGATCGTCCCGCCCAGCGCGGTCGAGCCGATGCCGACCGCGAGCGAGATCCGTGCGCCGTGGATGATGCGGCTGAACACGTCGCGGCCGAAGGAATCCGTGCCCATCCAGTGCGTCGCGCTCGGGCGCGCCAGCGCGCGGGCGGCGTCGATCGTCAGGGGATCGTAGCGCGCGATGAAGTCGGCAAAGATCGCCGTGAACACGAACAGCGTCATGATAATGAGCCCGGCCGCACCCAGCACGTGCCGCTGCGCCAAATACAGCACGCGCCGCCAGCCGCCGGTCGCATGCGCGCCGGCGCGCCTCAGTTCAAGATCATAGTCAATCGCGGCCAAACTGATCTCCTAATCCGTATACCGGATACGCGGGTCGAACACGGCGTAGAGCATGTCGACGATGAAGTTCGCGCTCACCACCACGACCGCAATCAGCATCACGAGGTTCTGGACGATCGGATAGTCGCGCCAGCGGATCGCCTCGACCAGGAAGCGCGCGACGCCGGGGATGTTGAACACGGTCTCGGTCACGATCAGGCCGCCGATCAGGAACGCCGCCTCGATGCCGATCACGGTGATGACGGGCAGGATCGCGTTCTTCAGCGCGTGGTGATAGTTCACGGCCGCGTCCGATGCGCCCTTGGCACGGGCGGTGCGGATATAATCCTGCCGCAGCACCTCCAGCATCGAGGAACGGGTGATGCGCATGGTCAGTGCCGCGCTGCGGAAACCGACCGCGGCGGCCGGCACGGCGTAAGTCGCGAACGCCTCGAGCCAGGTCTGCGGATTGGGATTGAAGATCGGCATCTGGCCGAACATGGCGACCGAGGCGGTGAGGATCAGCAGGCCGAGCCAGAACGAGGGCAGCGACAAGCCGCTGAGGCTGACGACCCGGAGCGCGTAATCGAGCCGTGTCCCCTGCTTCACCGCGCTGATGACGCCGAGCGGAATGCCGATCGACGCGGAGAACAGCAGCGCCAGGCCGGCGAGCCGCGCGGTGATCGGGATCCGCGGCAATATCTCCTGAAGCGCCGGTTTTTCGGAGACATAGGAGTAACCAAAGTCGCCGCGCAGAAAACCGCTGATCCAGTGCCAGTACTGCACGATCAGCGGCTGGTCGATGCCGAGCTCCTTCTCCAGATTGGCCTTGTCGGCGGGATCGACGTAGCCGGCCGCGGCAAACAGGATGTCGACGATGTTGCCTGGCACGACGCGCAGCAGGAAGAAGATGACGACCGAGATCCCGAACAGGGTCACGAGCATCAGGAACAGGCGCCGCACCAGATAGGCAAACATGCATCGCCTCCTGTCGAAACCGTCAGTCGCCTGCGCTACTTGTCCATCCAGACGTCCTCATAGCGATACCCATTATAGGAGCTGTTCGACATCACGGTCACGCCCTTGACGTAAGGCTGCCAGCAGGAGCCGGTGCGCGCGTGGAAGATGATCGGACGGGCGACGTCCTCCTGCAACTTTTTGTCGATGTCCCACACCAGCTTCTTGCGCTTGTTGACGTCGGTCTCCTGCGACTGCACGTCGAACAGCTTTTCGATCTCCTTGTTGCAGTAATTGGTGTAGTTGCGCTCGGAACCGCAGGAATAGTTTTCGTAGAACGACTGGTCGGGATCGTCGACGGCGTTGCCGGTCAAATTGAGCCCGAGCATGTAGTCCTTGCGTGCGATCTTCGGGAACCAGTTCGCGGTCTCGACCACGTCGAGCTCGCCGTCGATATAGATGCTCTTGAGCTGGTCGATCAGGATCACCGCAGGATCGCGGTAGACCGGGATGTTGCGGGTCGAGACCTTGACGGCGAGGTGCTTGTCCGGTCCGTAGCCGGCCTTCTGCATCAGCTTCCTGGCTGCCTCGCGGTTGGCGTTCACATCGGGGCCATAGCCGGGAATGCTCTCGAGCATCTCCTTAGGCATGCCCCACAGCCCGTTCGGTGGCGGCAGCAGGGTGCCGCCGACGTCGCCCTGGCCCTCGAACATGATCGAGATGAACGCCTTGCGGTCGAGCGACAGCGCCATGGCGCGGCGGATGTCGATATTGTCGAACGGCGGCGCGGACGAATTGACGATGATGTTGGTCGCGACATTGTTGGGTTCGACCACGCAGACCGCATTCGGCGCCTGCGATTTGACGTCCTTCAATAGCGGAATGCTCACTTCGGTCGGGAATGCCATGTCGAACTTGCCGGCGACGAAGGCGAGGATCGCGGTCGAGCGGTTCGGGATGATGGTGAACTCGATGCCGTCGAGATAGGGCCGCCCCTTGCGCCAATAGTCGGGATTGCGGGTCAGCTTGATCGATTCATTGGCCTTGAACTCGACGAATTTGAACGGGCCGGTGCCGATCGGGTGCGTGCGCATGTCGCCGGGCGAGACGTGGCAGGGATAGACCGGCGTATAGCCCGAGGCGAGCAGGGCTAGCAGCGAAGGCTGCGGCCGCTTCAAGTTGAAGGAAACTTCGAGGTCGCCGTTGGTGGAGATGTCGTTGACCTGTTCGTACCAGGTCTTGCGCGGATTCTGCCGGAACTTCTGCTGCGACTTGCCCATCAGCATGTCGAAAGTGCATTTGACGTCCGCGGAGGTGAACGGCTTGCCGTCATGCCATTTCACGCCCTGGCGCAGCTTGAAGGTCAGCGTCTTGTTGTCGTTGACCCAGGCCCAGCTCTCCGCGAGTTCCGGGACGATGTTGTCCATCCTGTTCTGCGCCTCGTCCTGCTTGTAGATGACGAGGTTGTTGAACACAGGCATGAAGGGAACATTGAGCGAATAGGTCGCGCCTTCATGGATCGAGGCATTGCCGGGGCTGTCGCGGTGGTACATCCGCAGGATTCCGCCCTGTTTGGGCTCGCCGGCGTAGGCAATGGTCGAAAACGCCAGCAAAGATAGCGCCGCCGTCGCGGCGAGCGCCCGTACGCTCCGCATCCTCGTCCTCCCTGGACATTAGTTTTTTGGGCCTTTTGTGGCCTGTTTGTCAGGACGATAGCGACGCGAGCACAGCGAGGCAACCGGCAAGGCCGCTTGCGCTCTCGACAATTCGGATGACGGAAGGTCGCGGGGGGCTTCACGCTCTCATCGTGTGAGAGTGCAGGTGCGAACGGATGGTTCCTGTGCGGATGTTGCGCGCAGTCGATCGACGAGCTCCGCTGTCGTCCCGGGCTCGCGACTTCGTCGCGCCCCGGGACGACAGTGCGGCTCACACGATCCGCGACGTCTTGTTACCCCAATAGCGGTCCCGCAGCAGCCGCTTGTACAGCTTGCCCGTCGGCAGCCGCGGCAGTTCCTTCTCGAAATCGACCGAGCGCGGCACCTTCTGCCGCGACAGCGATTGGCCGCAGAAGGCGATCAGTTCTTCGGCGAGCCCCTCGCCCGGCACGACGCCCGGCATCGGCTGCACCACCGCCTTCACCTCTTCGCCGAGATCGGGATTGGGCACGCCGAACACCGCGGCATCGGCGACCTTCGGATGGGTGATCAGCAGATTCTCGCATTCCTGCGGATAGATGTTCACTCCGCCGGAGATGATCATGAAGGTTGCGCGGTCGGTCAAATAGAGGAAACGATCTTGGTCGACATAGCCGACGTCGCCGACCGTGCTCATGCTGCCGTCTGCCGAGCGTGCCTCCCTGGTTTTCTCGGGGTCGTTGAAATATTCGAACGGCGATGCGGTCTTGAACCAGACCTGGCCCGGCGTGCCGGTCGGGCACGCCTTCATGTTCTCGTCGAGGATATGGAGGTCGCCGAGCAGCACCTTGCCGACGGTGCCGCGATGGCTAAGCCATTCCGCGCTGTTGCAGGCGGTGAAACCGAGGCCTTCGGTCGCGCCGTAATATTCGTGGATGATCGGTCCCCACCATTCTATCATGTCGTCCTTGACCAGCGCCGGGCAGGGCGCGGCGGCGTGGATCGCGATCTCCAGCGACGACAGATCGTAGCGGTCGCGCACCCCCTCCGGCAGCTTCAGCATGCGCGAGAACATCGTCGGCACCAGCTGGGTGTGGGTGATACCCCATTGCTGGACGAGCTCGAGATAACGCTCGGGATCGAACGTCTCCATGATGATCACGGTGCCGCCCATGCGGATCGTGAGGTTTACGGCCGCCTGCGGCGCCGAATGATAGAGCGGTGCCGGCGACAGATAGACCATGCCCTCGCGGTAGTGCCAAAGCTTTGTCAGGAAATCGAACAGCGGCAGATTGTGTTTTGGCGGCTCCTCAGGCAGCGGGCGCAGGATGCCCTTCGGGCGTCCGGTCGTGCCCGAGGAATAGAGCATGGCGGTGCCGAGCCATTCATCGGCGATCGGAGCCTTGGGCAGGTCGGCCGTCGCCTCGGCAAGGCCGACGATGCGATCGCTCTCGCCGGGACCGTCGGCGACGATGCAGAGCTTGATGTCCGGGCAGGCTTTGATCGCCTCGCGGGCGATGTCGAGTTTTGCAACGGACGTGATCAGGATTTTCGACTGGCTGTTGACGAGGAGATAAGCGAGTTCGCCCGGCGTCAGGAACGAGTTGATGCAGGTGTAGTACAGCCCGGAGCGCTCGCCCGCACCGCAGGCTTCGAGGTAGCGCGAATTGTTCTCCATGAAGATCGAGTAGTGGTCGAGCCGCCTCAGGCCGCGCTTGCGGAACAGATGCGCCAGGCGGTTGCTGCGCGCATCGAGCTCGCGATAGGTGACGGCCTCGCCGGTCGCAGCCATGATGAAGGCGGGCTGGAGCGGGCGTAGACGGGCATGCTGACCTGGATACATCAGTCCTCCGGCTTGAAATTATGCGGCGAGAAGCAGGATTTCGCGAATGTCGGCGGGGCCGTCGATCTTGCGCGGGTTGCGCGGGATCCAGTTCGTGCGCATCGCCTGCTCGGCGATGGCGTCGAAATGCTCAGGCGAGACTCGGACGTCGGCGAGGCTGCGGGGCATGCCGAGCGAGCGGATGAAGGCATCGAGCACGTCGGCGGCGTTGTGGCCGGCAAAACCCATCGCAGCGGCGACGATCATCTGGCGCTCGGCGTTGTCGCGCGCGTTCCAGCGCATCACCGCCGGCAGCATGATGCAGGAGGTGTAGCCGTGCGGCACGTCGAAGGCCGCACCCAGCACATAGCCGATACCGTGGCTCGCGCCCATCGGCACGCCGGCCGCGAGCGCGCCCATCGACAGCCAGGTGCCGATCTGCGCATCCATGCGGGCGTCGAGGTCGGCAGGGTCGGCCTTCACCCGCGGCAGCGCGTCGGCGAGCATGGCGAGGCCCTTCACCGACTGCGCGTCGGCATAAGGGTGCGTCTCGCGCGAGCAGATCGCCTCGACGCAATGGTCGACGGCGCGGATGCCGGTGGAGAGAAACAGCCATTCCGGCGTGTGCACGGTGATGGCGGGATCGAGGATGGTCGCACGCGGCACCGTCAGCGGATGCCGCAGCATCTGCTTCACATGCGTGCCGCGGTCGGTGACGCCGGCGATCGCGCTGAACTCGCCGCCGGCGATCGTGGTCGGCACGCTGATCTGGCGCACGGAAGGAGCGGTCATCTCGGGTGCGACGCCCTTGTGGACGCGGATGCGCTCGATGCCCTCGATATCGTCGATGCCGTTGGCAAGGCAGAGCTGCACCGCCTTGGCGCCGTCGGTGATCGAACCGCCGCCCACGGTGACGATCAGGTCCGCGCCTGCGTCGCGCGCCGCGTTGGTGGCGGCGATCACCGCCTCGCGCGGCGTATGCGCCGGCATGGCGTCGAACAGCCCCGCGCAGCGCGCGCCCACGGCCTGCTTGATCTTTTCGATTTCGTCAGTCTGCCGGTTCAGCGTGCCGGACACCATCAGGAAGGCGCGGCGCGTCCCCAGCCGGTCCATCTGCGCAACGACGGCCTCGGCCGCGGGATGGCCGAACACGACCTCCTCGATCGCGCCGTAAACGACACGTCCCTGGTGCACGCCTGTCCTCCCAGGACAATTCGGCTCTGTTTTTTCTGGGAGTAATCTAGCCGAGCGGACGGTATCCGTCATGTGTGAAGACGCTGGCCACGCTCCCACCCTCCCCTGGAGGGGCCCTGGAGGGGGAGGGTCGATCGCGCGCAGCGCGAGCGGGGTGGGGTGATCTATCCACACGGGCGCTGCTCAACGCGGAGAGACCATCACCCCACCCCGTCTCACATTTCGCTTGCGCTCCATGTGAGCCGACCCTCCCGCTCCAGGGGGGCGAACGTCGCGTCTTGATTGCTGACGTTACGCCGACGCGCATCAGCCGCCGCTTGTCATCATCTCGCTTCCTGTCAACCCGCCATCCGGCCAGGGCATTCTTCGAAGCATTGCGCGTGCATTGGTCTTGAAGAGTTCATCATTGCCAATCATCTTGTGGCGCCCGCGGGTAGAGGCGTACCCTGCGTTTTTCGGCGGCTCTTATGCGAGGACCTGGGATGACTGAACCGGACGGAAGCGAGCAGTTTGTCAAAAGGCACGATTTCGTCCAGCCCGGGCCCTGCGTAATGCCTTATGCAATTGCCGGCCTCCTCGTAGCGGCCTTCGCGCTCGCCGGTTGCGGGCAGCCCGCCTCGCAAGCGTCGGCGCCACCGCCCGCGCCGGTGACCGTCGCCCAACCTGTCAAGCGCACTGTCACTGATTGGGACGAGTTCACCGGCCGCTTCGAGGCGGTCGAGGAGGTGCAGGTGCGCCCCCGTGTCGGCGGCTTCGTCAACTCCGTCGAATTCCAGGACGGCGCGATCGTGCGTCAGGGCGACCTGCTCTACGTCATCGACCCGCGCCCGTTCGAGGCGGTGGCCGAGCAGGCGGACGGCCAGTTGTCCGACGCGCGTGCCAAGGTGGAGCTTGCCAAGCGCGAGCTCGACCGTGGCCTGAACCTGGTCCAGACCAGCGCCGTCTCCGAGCAGGCCGTCGACCAGCGCCGGCAGGCCCTGCAGGCGGCGCATGCCGCGGAGACGCAGGCCGCAGGTGCGCTGAAGGCCGCCCGGCTCAATATCGAGTTCACCCATGTCACCGCGCCGCTCACCGGCCGGGTCAGTCGCCATCTCGTCAGCCCCGGTAATCTCGTGCAGGGCAGCGATACCGGCACCTCGACATTGCTGACCTCGATCGTCGCGCTCGACCCGATCTACGTCTATTTCGACATGGATGAGGCGACCTTCATCAAATACAGCAAGCTGTGGTTCGAAGGCCGCCGCCCGAGCTCGCGCGACACCGCGAACCCGGTGCAGGTGACGCTCGCCGGCGAGACCAAGCCGTCGCATGAGGGCACCATCAACTTCCTCGACAACCGCCTCGATGTCTCCACCGGCACGCTGCGCAGCCGCGCCGTGATCAAGAACACCGATCTCTCGATCCTGCCAGGCCAGTTCGGCCGTGTCCGCCTGATCGGCAGCGCGCCCTATGAGGCGCTGCTGATTCCCGATGTCGCTGTCGCGACCGACCAGTCCCGCAAGATCGTGTTCGTGGTCAAGCCGGACGACACCGTCGAGGCGCGTCCCGTGGTGCTCGGTCCGCTCGATGAAGGCCTGCGCGTAATCCGCGACGGGCTGAAGGCCGAGGACCGCGTCATCGTCAACGGCATCCAGCGCGCCCGCGTCGGCGCCAAGGTCGCCCCGCAGACGGCTCAAGCCCCGGCCGGTGGCAAGTCATGAATCTTGGCCGTCTCTCCATCAACCAGCCCATCCTGGCGATGGTGCTGTCGATCGTGCTGCTGATCATCGGCGCGCTCGCCTACACCACGCTGCCGGTGTCCGAATATCCGCAAGTGGTGCCGCCCACCGTGGTCGTCACCACGCAGTACCCCGGCGCCTCCGCCCAGACCGTGTCCGACACGGTCGCAGCTCCCATCGAGCAGGAGATCAACGGCGTCGAGGACATGCTGTATCTCTACAGCCAGGCGACCTCGAACGGCCAGCTCACCATCACCGTCACCTTCAAGCTCGGCACCGACCTCGACAAGGCCCAGGTGCTGGTGCAGAACCGCGTCGCGATCGCGCAGCCTCGGCTCCCCGAGGAAGTCCAGCGCAACGGCGTCACCACGCGCAAGAACTCGCCCGACATCCTCATGGTCGTGTTCATGCTGTCGCCCGACGACACGTTCGACCAGCTCTACATCTCCAATTACGCGCTGCTCCAGGTCCGCGACCAGCTGCTGCGGCTCGACGGCGTCGGCGACATCCAGATCTTCGGCGCACGCGACTATTCGATGAGGTTGTGGCTCGACCCCGACCGTATCGCCAATCTCGGCCTGACCTCGACCGAGGTCATCGCCGCGATCCGCGCGCAGAACATCCAGATCGCAGGCGGCCAGGTCGCCGAGCCGCCGATCACCGATCGCGCCTTCCAGCCGAACCTCGTCTTCACCGGACGGCTGAAGGACCAGAGACAGTTCGAGGATATCCTGATCAAGGCCGGCTCGGACGGCCGAACCGTGCGCCTGCGCGATGTTGCCCGCATCGAGCTCGGTGCGCTCTCCTACTCCACCAACAGCTTCCTGTTGCGCAAATCGGCGGTCGGCATGCTGGTGACCCAGCGGCCCGGGTCGAACGCGCTGGCGACCGCGAAAAGCATCTCCGACACCATGGCCAAGCTGAAGGAGAGTTTTCCGAAGGGCCTCGACTACAATATCGGCTACAATCCGACCGAGTTCATCGCGCAGTCCGTCCATGAGCTGATCAAGACCATCTACGAGGCCATGCTGCTGGTGGTCGTCGTCGTGTTGGTGTTCCTGCAGGGCTGGCGGCCGGCGATCATCCCGATCATCGCCATCCCGGTCTCGCTGGTCGGCACCTTTGCGGTGATGGCGGCGCTCGGCTTCTCCATTAACAATCTCACGCTGTTCGGGCTCGTGCTCGCCGTCGGTATCGTCGTCGACGACGCCATCGTGGTGGTCGAGAATGTCGAGCGGCACCTCGAACGTGGCCTCAGCCGGCGCGATGCGGCACTCAAAACCATGGAGGAGGTCGGCGGCGCGCTGGTCTCGATTGCGCTGGTGCTCTGCGCCGTGTTTGTGCCGACGGCATTCCTCGGCGGCATTTCCGGGCAGTTCTTCCAGCAATTCGCCGTCACCATCGCGGTTGCGACCGCGATCTCCTGCTTCTGCTCGCTGACGCTGTCGCCGGCGCTGGCCTCGCTGATCCTCACGCCGCACGAGGAGAAGCGACCGCCGGCGGCCTGGAACGTCATCGCGCGGGCCTGGGGTGCCTTCACCGGCGTCTTCAACCGCGTGTTCGACCGGCTCTCGCATGGCTATGCGGGCCTTGCCAATTTCGTGATCCGTCATTCCGTCGCGATGCTGCTGATCTACGTCGTGCTGATCGGCAGCGCCGGCTGGCTGATCGGGACCACGCCGCAGGGCTTCATCCCCGCGCAGGATCGCGGCTACGTCATCGTCTCCGTGCAATTGCCCGGCGCGGCGTCGCTCGCGCGCACCACTGAGATCGTGCGCGAGATCGAGCGGATTGCGCTGGATACCCCGGGCATCATCCGTGTTGCCGTCTTCGCCGGATTCTCGGGGGCCACGCGCACGCAGCAGGGCAACGCAGCGGCGCTGTTTCCGGTGTTCGACGAGCCCGAAGCGCGGTTGAAGAAGGGGCTGACGGCGAACGCCATCACGGCCGAACTGCGCAAGCGGCTCGCCGCGCTCCAGGGCGCGTTCATCATCGTCATTCCGCCGCCGGCCGTGCCCGGCATCGGCACCGGCGGCGGCTTCACCATCCGCATCCAGGACCGCCAGGGCCGCGGGCCCGAGCTGCTCGCCGCAGCCACCGACGAGCTTGTCGCCGCGGCGCGCAAATCGCCGTTGCTGCTCGGCCCCACGGTGTTCTCCCCGTTCACGGCCAACACACCGCAGCTCTTCGTCGACATCGACCGCACCAAGGCGCAGAAGCTCGGTGTGCCCATCGCTGGCATCAACGACACGATCCAGACCTACTTCGGATCGACCTACGTCAACGACTTCAACCTATTCGGCCGCACCTATCACGTCACCGCGCAGGCCGACTTCCCGTTCCGGAAAGAACCCAGCGACCTCTCGCGGTTGCGCACGCGTAACGCCTCCGGCGACATGGTGATGCTCGGCAGCGTGGTCGAGTTCAAGGACGTTTCCGGCCCCGACCGCGTCGCGCGCTACAATCTCTATGCGGCATCCGAGCTCCAGGGCGAACCGGCGCCGGGCGTCAGTTCGACCACCGCGCTCAACACCATCAAGAAGCTGGCGGACGATACCTTGCCGAGCGGCTTCACCTTCGAATGGACTGACCTCTCCTACCAGCAGATCACCGGCGGCAATGCCGGCCTGCTCGTGTTCCCGATCTGCGTGCTGTTCGTCTATCTCGTGCTCGCCGCGCAATATGGCAGCTGGACGCTTCCATTCGCGGTGATCCTGATCGTGCCGATGTGCCTGTTGGCGGCCACCATCGGCGTGCGCATCATGGGGCAGGACGTCAACATCCTCACCCAGATCGGCTTCGTCGTTCTGGTGGGGTTAGCTGCCAAGAACGCGATCCTGATCGTCGAGTTCGCGCGCGACATCGAGAAGGAAGGCAAGCCGCGGCTGGAGGCCGTGATCGACGCCTGCCGCCTGCGCCTGCGGCCGATCCTGATGACCTCCTTCGCCTTCATCCTCGGCGTGCTGCCGCTGGTGATATCGTCCGGCTCCGGCTCGGAGATGCGGCAGGCGGTCGGCGTCGCCGTGTTCTTCGGCATGATCGGCGTCACCCTGTTCGGCCTGCTGTTCACCCCGATCTTCTATGTGGTGGTGCGGAACCTCGCCGAAGGGCGGAACGAGGGGAAGAAGCCGGAGGTGGCGGCCTGACGTAAGTCAGGGGGCCACGATCGCAAGACACTCTCCGCTGTCGTCCCCGCCTCGTGCGCAATTGCGCACGGGGCGCGGGGACTCATAACCCCGGGGAGAAGTTGCGGGGCGAAGCTGGTAACCACGAGTCGTCGCCAAACGTCTCCCGGTGGTTATGGGTCCCGGGCTCGCGCTTCGCGGGCACCGGGACGACATCGTTTTTGTCGCACCATCCTCCATACTAACGACCAACATGAAATGGATGGGCAGGCGCGGGGTTCTTCACTAGTATCCGCGCGATTTCAGAACAGAAAACTGCTGGGAGCCAACATATGAAATCAGCACTTTTGGCCGCTGTCGCAACGTCTGCTATGTTGCTGGCTGCGCCGGCCTTCGCGCAAGGCGTCAAGATCGGCATCCTTAATGACCAGTCCGGCGTCTACGCCGATTACGGCGGCAAATGGTCGGTCGAAGCGGCCAAGATGGCGATCGAGGATTTTGGCGGCGAGGTGCTGGGTCAGAAGGTCGAGCTCGTCACCGCCGACCACCAGAACAAGCCGGATCTCGCCACCTCGATCGCGCGTCGCTGGTACGACGTCGAGAACGTCGATATGATCACGGAGCTGACGACCTCCTCGGTCGCGCTCGCGATCCACGAGCTCTCAAAGGAAAAGAAGAAGATCGACATCGTGGTGGGCGCCGCGACATCGCGCCTGACCGGCGATGCCTGTCAGCCCTATGGCTTCCACTGGGCCTATGACACCCGCGCGCTCGGCGTCGGCACCGGCGGTGCGCTGACCAAGGCTGGCGGCAACACCTGGTTCTTCCTCACCGCGGATTACGCTTTCGGCTATGCGCTGGAGAAGGACACCAGCGAGATCGTCACCGCCAATGGCGGCAAGGTGGTCGGCTCGGTGCGGGTGCCGCTCAACTCCTCGGACTTCTCCTCCTTCCTGCTGCAGGCGCAGAGCTCGAAGGCGAAGATCGTGGGCCTCGCCAATGCCGGCCTCGACACCACCAACTCGATCAAGCAGGCCTCCGAATTCGGCATCGTCGCCGGCGGCCAGAAGCTCGCAGGCCTCTTGATGACGCTCGCCGAAGTGCATGGTCTCGGCCTGCAGGCCGCGCAGGGCCTGGTGCTGACCGAAGGCTATTACTGGGACGTCAACGACCGCACGCGCAATCTCGGCGAACGCTTCCTCAAGCGCACCGGCCGGATGCCCAACATGATCCAGGCCGGCACCTATTCGGCGACGC
Source organism: Bradyrhizobium liaoningense (assembly GCF_018130785.1). Classification (GTDB taxonomy): domain Bacteria; phylum Pseudomonadota; class Alphaproteobacteria; order Rhizobiales; family Xanthobacteraceae; genus Bradyrhizobium; species Bradyrhizobium liaoningense_A. The sequence continues at coordinate 40,614 of NZ_JAFCJT010000019.1, read as the reverse complement.
TGAGCTATCTCAAGGCGGTCAAGGCCGCCGGCACCAAGGATCCCGACGCGGTCGCCAAGAAGCTGAAGGAGCTGCCGGTCGACGACGACTTCGCGCAAGGCGGCAAGGTGCTCGAGAACGGCCGCATGGTCCATGACATGTATCTGTTCGAGGTAAAGAAACCGTCGGAATCGAAGAAGCCGTGGGACTATTACAAGCAGCTCGCCGTAGTCCCCGGTGAAAAGGCTTTCTTCACCGCCAAGGAAAGCGGCTGCCCGCTGACGAAGTGAACCTCTCGTGTTCCGGACGCGGTGCAGCGCTTCTTAGCGGTGCACCGCAGAACCGGGACACGAGCGGGCGTGTTGCCGCGCTTCACTTCACCAGCCGCAACGCCACCGCGCCCAGCGCCCCCGCCCATAGCGTAAGCGCCGCGAGCGCCTGGATAGCAAACCCCGGGCCGCGCTTTGCCGCCGCCTTCGAATAGCCGATGAAATAGACGATGCGGCCGATGATCCAGACCGCGCCGATGCCGGCTGCGATGGCGTCGCCGATATAGATCGCGAACAGCCAGAGCGACGGCAGGACAATCGGCATCCATTCCAGCGTGTTCGCCTGGATGCGGAAGGCGCGCTCGAAATCCGGATGACCTGACGTCGCCGGCACCTTGATGCCCGTCCTCGACCTCGCTCGCGAGACGTTGATGGTGACGAAAAGATAAAATGCAATCGCCAGCAGCGTGACGAGGGCGGTGAAATCGTACATCGCGGGATTCCTTCAAACAGGTCGCGCTTCAATACCCGGTCAGCTCGAGATAGCCAACGCCGTCATGCGTGCCGGCAAAGCTGATCGGCCCCTCCCAATAGGAGAAGCCGGTCCCCATCCAGGCCCTGGGATTGAGCGGCTTGCAGGAGATCGAGAACGATCGCGAGGGGATCGCGATCTGCCATTCCACCGGCAGCTTGCGGCCCGCGACTTCCGCCGTCGCCTTCGGAGTCATCTGGATGTCGCCACCCGCGATCATCTGCGTGTCGCCGGCGGCGGTGATCCAGTTGCCGAACGGATAATCCTTGCCGTCCTTCTGGCGCAGTCGGTACAGCATCAGCTTGTCGCCGGACGCGAGATGCAGCGACAGCCAGTCCCAGCCGGTCTGGTCGGCATCGAGCGGCTGGCTGCTCCATTCGCGATCCATCCAGGCCTGGCCTGAGACGCCGACCGGCTTGTCGTCGATGACGAGCGTGCCGCGCGCGCGGTAGAACGGCTGGCTGTAATAATACGACGCCTGGCCACGCTCCGACTTGCGGCTGTAGCCGTGATCGCCCTGCAGCACCAGGTGACGATCGGCTTCAAGCGTCAGCGCGTAGCTGAAATCGGTGCCCGAGGCCTTCAGCGTCACCGGCGCCAAGGAGCGATCGTCGGTGCGCTCGGACCCCTTCATTTCCCAATCGTCGATCCAGGCAGCAAACGGCTTTGCTGTGACGCCGGCCTGCCCGATGCCGCCGCGCGAAAACACCTCGTTGAAGCGATGGGTGTCGGCGCGCGTCGCCGCCGCATGGGCCATCCAGATCTGCTGATTGGCCCAGCCTTCGCCTTGCGGCCCCGGCTGCGCCGCCTGGCGGAACAACGTCCATTGCAGGCCGCACGCCGCGCCGCTGCTGTCGACGAGGTTCGCCGTGAGATACCACCATTCGATGCGGAACTCCGGATGCGGGCCGTGATCGGCCGGGAAGCTGAACAGCTTTCCCGGGGTCACCTTCGCAAAGCCGTTGGCGGTCTCGCCGAGCCCGGCATAGCCTTGCGCGCCAGCGCGGCGGGCCGCCGCGAGGGCGACGATGCCGCCGGCGAACGCGCGCCGCGAAATCTTGTCAGCGCTCATTGGCGAACACCTTGACGAGGCTGGCCGGCTGCATCCGCGCCAGCCGTATCATCGGCAGCAACGCGGCAAGCAGCGAAGCGATCAGCGCGACCGCGACCAGCTCCACCAATTGCAGCGGAAACACGTGGAACGGCAGCCGCCAGCCGAATGCCTTCACGTTGACGATCGCGATCAGGCACCACGCCACCAGCAATCCGAGCGGCACGGCCAGCAGCGCTGTGAACAGCGCGACCGACAGCGTCTTGGTCAGTTCGATCGCGGCAAGGCGCGGCCGGGTGATGCCGATCGCCCAGAGCGGCGCGAGCTGCGGCAGGCGGGAATTCGCGAGCGTCAAAAGGCTTGTCAGCAGCGCAATGCCGGCGACGCCGAGCGTGAACGCATTCAGCGCCGACGTCACCGCAAAGGTGCGGTTGAAGATCCGGATCGATTCCGCCTTCACTGTTGCCTGATCCGCGACGCTGCGGTCGTCGAGGGCAAACTGCTTCTGCAAGGCCGCGATCAGGCCGGGAATATTCTCCTTCGCGACGATGAGGCCGATCCGCGTCTGCGGCGTCTGCGGAAAGTGCCGGATCAGCGCCGCGACGTTGACGGCGAGCTGTCCCTTGGGATTGCCGTAATCGGCATAGATGCCCACGATGTCGAGCTCCCAGCTTCCGCCGGGCGCCGGCACATCGACGACGTCGCCGACGCGGACGTTGAGGCGGCGGCTCAGCTGCTCGCTGATGAAGGCGGCATTGCCCGGCACGAGCTGGGTCCAGGCGCGCGGCGCGGTCTCCAGCAGCGGCCAGCGCTCGCGATAGAGCGCGTGATCGGGCAGGCCGAGCAATTCCACCGGCTGTCCCTGCACCTGCGCCTCGGCGCGTCCGCCCGACAGGATCGCCTGCACGTCGTTGCGCTCCTTCAGCCAGCTCCGGATCGCAACGCCTTGCGAATTGTCGGAGGCGCTGATGTAGACGTCGGCGGCAAGCCGCCCGTTGAGCCAGCCGATGAAGGTGCGGCTGAAGGTTTCCACCATGGTGGACACCCCGACATTGACGGCCAGCGCGAGCAGCAGCGCCATCAGCGCCAGCGAGAGCCCCGAGAGCTGTTGCCGGCTGTCAGCCCAGAACCACAGCGCGAGCGGTTTCCGCGCCCAGCGCTGGCCCACCAGGAGGATGATTTCGAGGAAGGCCGGCAGGATCAATGCCGCGCCGAACATCAGCGCCGCCAGCACGCCAAAGCCCGCGATCAAGGATTGTCCGTAGTGTAGGAGCAAGAGAGCTACTGCGAACACAGCGCAGGCCGCCAGGCTTTGCAGGACCAGCCAGCGCCGCTGCCGTTGCTGCCAGGCGCGGGGCTGCGCCGTTGCCAGCACCGGCATCCTGATTGCTTTGATCAGGCTGGTGGCCGCAGCGACCAGCGCACCCGCAATGCTGATGCCGATACCGGCGAGCCACCACTCCGAACGCAGTGTGAGTTGTCCCGGGATCTGCGCGCCGTACAGCCCCCGCAGCGACGCCGCGACGTCGGGCAACAGCGCAGCCGCGATGAAATAGCCGCAGACCAGCCCGATCAATCCTGCGACCAGCGCCAGCGCCACCAGCTCGACCACCAGCACCGTGTTGACCAGCCGCGCCGAGGCACCGCAGGCCCGCAAGGTGCGCAGCATCGGCAACCGCTGCTCGAAGGCGAGGCCGACGGCGGAATTGACGATGAAGAGGCCGACGAAGAACGACAGCAGGCCAAAGGCGGTGAGGTTGAGATGAAAGCTGTCGGTAAGGCGTTCCAGCTCCGTCTCCGCGTTCGGCTCGACTCGCTGCAACTGCTCACCGACGACACTTTGAAGCGGCGCCGGCTTGCCCTTGGGCTTGCCGATCAGCAGTCGCGAGACCTGCTCCGGCTTGTTCAGCAGCCGCTGCGCCACGCCGATATCCACGACAAGCACGTCGGGCACCAGCTGCGGCAGCACGCGTAGCGGCGGCAGCTTTGCGCCGCTGCTGATCGGGGGTGCTGTGCCTTCCTGCTCCTGCAAGTCGGTCAGCGTTTCCCGCGCCACCAGCGTCTGACCGGGCGGCGCAACGAAACTGCTCAAATCCGAGGCACCGAGGCGCGGCGCGTTGCCGACATCGGTCGGCATTGTCACCGGCTCGATGCCGAGCAGGCGCACCGAGCGCCCGTTGACCTGAACGCGTCCTTCCAGCACGGGCGAAACCGGCCAGCCCGCGCGGCGGAGCTTGACGAACAGCTCTTGTGGGAAGGTTGCGGCGTTCGGAGCGACCAGCATGGCCGTGCGCACGCCGCCGAAGGTCGCCGCTGCGCGATCATAGGCATTGCGGGCCTGCTGGTTGATCGCCTGCACGCCGCTCCACAATGCCGTCGCCGCGATCAGGCCGATCAGGAGCGTGGCGAACTGCATCTTGTGCCGTCGCCAATGGCTCAGGAGCACCGCGAGGACCCACAGCGCGCGCCTCATGCGATCCGCCCCGCATGCAGGGTGACGTGGCGGTCGAGCGTGCCGGCCAGATGCAGGCTGTGCGTCACCATCAGGAAGCCGCAGCCGGTCCGCGAGACGAGATCGCGCGTCAGCGCCAGCACGTCCTCGGCGGTATCCTCGTCGAGATTGCCGGTCGGCTCGTCCGCGAGCAGCAGTGAGGGCTTTGTCGCCAGCGCCCGGCCGATCGCGACCCGCTGCTGCTGGCCGCCTGATAATTGCTCTGGATATCGCTTGAGCAGGCCGCTGAGCCCGAGCCGTTCGACCAGCTCCGTGGTCCAGGACGCATCATGCCGGCCGGCGATCCGGGCCTGGAAGGCGAGATTGTCCGCGACCGACAGGCTCGGGATCAGGTTGAACTGCTGGAAAACGAGGCCGATCCGGTCGCGCCGCAAACCTGCGCGCCCCGCGTCGGAGAGCTCAGTGACCTCGATATCTTCCAGCCGGATCGAGCCATCGTCGGCGGCATCCAGGCCTGCGATCAGATGCAACAGCGTGCTCTTGCCGCTGCCGGATTCGCCGGTCAGCGCGACGCGCTCGCCGGCCTTGAGGTCGAGGTCGACCCCGCGCAGCACATGGACCGGCTCGCCGGCCGAGGAGAAGGTCTTTGAGAGGTTTCGGATGCTCAGCAAGGTCAATGCGCCGGACGGAATTAACTCAATGCTGCGTAGCACACTTGCCGTGGAAATGCCGGGGTTGCGTTGGCTTTCAAGCCGTTGTTAGCTCCAAAGACGGCCAAATCAAAAGTGCCGACAAGAAGACATACGGGGAGAACGATGAGCGCTCAGGGAACGCCCGACGTTGCGGGCAGGACGGCGGGGGAATCTAAGGGTTTGGCAACGCAAACGCCGAAGGGCGCCTGGACCGTCACTTTTCTCCTCTTTCTCTTCATGGTCGTGAACTTCGCCGACAAGATCGTCGTCGGTCTCGCCGGCGTGCCGATCATGACCGACATGAAGCTCAGCGCCGAGCAATTCGGCCTGCTCGGCTCCTCGTTCTTCTTCCTGTTCTCGATCTCGGCCATCGTGGTCGGCTTCATCGTCAACAAGGTGCCGACGCGCTGGGTGCTGCTGACGCTGGCGGTGATCTGGGCGCTGGCGCAGTTTCCGATGGTTGGCACCGTCTCCTTCACCACGCTCCTGATCTGCCGCATCGTGCTGGGCGCGGGCGAGGGACCTGCCTTCTCGGTCGCAGCCCACGCGATCTACAAATGGTTTCCCGACGAGAAGCGTACGCTGCCGACCGCGATCCTGTCGCAAGGCTCGGCCTTCGGCGTCATCCTGGCCGTGCCGGCGCTGAACTGGGTCATCGTCAACCACTCCTGGCACTACGCCTTTGGCGCGCTCGGCGTCGTCGGCCTGATGTGGGTTTGCGCCTGGCTGACGTTCGGCAAGGAAGGCCCGCTCGAGGACACGCAGGTTCTCGCCGTCACGGAGCCGAAAATTCCTTATGTTCAGCTTCTGACCTCGCGCACCTTCCTCGGCTGCGTGATCGCGACCTTCGGGGCCTATTGGGCGCTGTCGCTCGGCCTCACCTGGTTCACGCCGTTCATCGTCAAGGGCCTCGGCTTCTCGCAGAGTCAGGCCGGCTTCGTCTCGATCCTGCCCTGGGTGTTCGGCGCCACAATCGTCATCCTCACGGGGTGGATCTCGCAGGTGATGATGGCGCGCGGCTATACCACGCGCATCTCGCGCGGCGTGCTCGGCTCGGTGCCGCTGATCATCGGCGGCCTGATCCTGGCGATGATGCCGCACGTCCAAGGCGCTGGTCTTCAGATCGCGGCGCTCGTCGTCGGCTCTGGCCTCTGTGGCGCGATCTATGTCGTCTGCCCGCCGATGCTCGGCGAGTTCACCCCGGCCTCGCAGCGCGGCGCGGTCATCGCGATCTACGGCGCCCTCTATACGCTCTCGGGGATCATCGCGCCGAACGTCATGGGCACCGTGATCCAGCGTGCCGGCAGCATGCTCGACGGCTACATGACCGGCTTCACCATCAATGCGGTGGTCATGGTCGGCTCCGGTGTCATCGGTCTGCTCCTGCTCTGGCCGAACACGGAAAAGGCCAGGCTGACCCGCGGTGCGGCCCCGCAAGGCGCAGCGCTGAAGGGCGCGGTCTCGCCGACGTAAGGGGCGCTGTCTTACCCTCCCCTGGAGGGGGAGGGTCGCTACGCATGTAGCGAAGCGGAATGCGTAGCGGGGTGGGGTGACGGTCCCTCCGCGACGAACAGTGCCCGAGTGGAGAGATCACCCCACCCCGCTCGCGCTGCGCGCGATCGACCCTCCCCCTCCAGGGGAGGGTAAGCGGCCACGCCGCGCTAGCTCGCCATCCCCTGCGCGCCGCGAATCAACTTCCCCGGCCGGCGTCCCGTGGCCTCACCGTGCCGCCGCGTCACCACGCCCGAGACGATCGTCGCCTCGTAGCCGTCGACATCCTGCAACAGCCGCCGCCCGCCGACGGGCAGATCGTAATGCACCTTCGGCGGATGCAGATGCAGCCGGTCGTAGTCGATCACATTGACATCAGCCTTGTAGCCGGGCGCAACGAGCCCGCGATCGGTGAGGCCGACCGAGAGCGCGGTCTTGCGCGACTGCGCCGCGACCACGAACGGGATCGAGAGCTTCTCGCCGCGTTTGCGATCACGGGTCCAGTGCGTCAGCAGATAGGTCGGGAAGCTCGCGTCGCAGATGATGCCGCAATGCGCGCCGCCGTCGGAGAGGCCGGGCACCGATTGCGGATCGATCAGCATCTCGCGCGTCGCGTCGAGATTGCCGTCGGCATAGTTGAGGAAGGGCACGTAGAGCATGCCGCGGCCTTCGTCGGAGAGCATCGCCTCGTAAGCGAGCTCTTCCGGCTGCCGGCCCTGCTTGCGCGCCTGCGGGCCCAGCGCGTTCTCCGGCGGCTGCTCGTAGTCAGGGGGATCGCCGAGCAAGAACATCTTGTCGTAGTTGGGCCGGAAGAACAGCGGATCGTCGGTCGCGGTCGCCGTCTCGCTCAAAATGGCCTTGCGCACGTCCGGCTGATGCAGCCGTGCGAGACGTTCCTTCAGCGGCAGATGCGCGATTGCCTTGTAGCTCGGATGGGTCTGGAACGGGTTGCGTGACAGCTCGAGACCGAGCAGCAGGCCGACCGGGCGCGCCGCGATCTGCGCGGTGATGGAGAGGCCGCGCCTGGCGGCCGCATTGATCTCGTCCAGCGTCTGGCGCCAGCGGTTTGGCGCCTTGTCGTTCTGCGTGATCGAGAACGAGATCGGGCACTTGGTGGCATCCGCGACCCGCAGCATCATCGGCAGGTCTTCGTGAATGGTTGAAAGGTCCAGCACGAATTGCAGCACGCTGCGGCCCTGGCTGTGCATGGCGCCGGCAATCGCGGTGAGCTCGTCCTCGCCGGCCTTCAGCGTCGGCGTGAAGTCGCCGGTCGAGGTGCGGTGGTTGAGCGTACGTGAGGTCGAGAAACCGAGTGCTCCCGAACGCACCGCTTCGCCCGCGAGCTTCGCCATTGCGGCGTTGTCCTCCGCCGTCGAGGGATCGCGGCGCGCGCCGCGCTCGCCCATGACATAGACGCGCAGCGCGGCGTGCGGCAGCTGCGCGCCGACATCGATATCGAAGTCGCGCTTGCCGAGCCAGTTCATGTAATCCGGAAAGCTCTCCCAGGCCCAGGGAATGCCGGCGCTCAGCACCGGCTCGGGAATGTCCTCGACGCCTTCCATCAGCTGGATCAGGCGGGTGTGGTCGGCGGGCTTGCACGGCGCAAAGCCGACGCCGCAATTGCCCATGATCGCGGTGGTGACGCCGTTCTGCGACGATGGCGTGATGTCCTGGCTCCAGGTGACCTGGCCGTCATAATGGGTGTGAACGTCGACGAAGCCGGGCGTGACGAGCTTGCCACGCGCGTCGATCTCTTCGTTGCCCTTGGCGGAGACCTTGCCGACCTCGGTGATCTTGCCGGCGGTGATGGCGACGTCAGCCTCGAACAATTCGCCGCCGTTGCCGTCCGCGACAGTGCCGCCGCGGATCACGAGATCAGGGGTGCTCATGGTGTTTCTTCCCGTTTTGTTTGGTTTGTTGTGCGCATCTCTCGCGGCCGTCGTCCCGGACAAGCGAAGCGCAGATCCGGGACCCCCGCGCGAGCGCTTGCGCTCGTCGCGATACCACAGGGAGGTGTTTGGCGAAGACTCGGAGTTATCAGTCTCGCGCCGCATTCCTCCCTGTGGTTATGGGTCCCTGCTTTCGCAGGGACGACAGTTGAGTTTGTAGCTTAAGCCTTGGCAGGCTTCCGCTCGGTGAACGGCGACAGCACCACGGTTGCGAGCATGAAGATCACGGACGCCCCGAACACCCAGTGCGGCGCGCTCTGGTCCATGATCCAGCCGAACAGCAGCGGGCTGACGATGCCGCCGAGATTGAAGCCGGTGGAGACGATGCCGAAGGCGCGGCCGGCGGCGCCGGGAGGCGCGGCGTTGCGCACCAGCATGTCCCGCGAGGGCGCGATCACGCCGGAGAGGAAGCCCGCGCTCGCCATCGTGACGGTCAAAGCCCAGCCCGGCAGCGTCACCAGCGCGATCAGAAGCACGATCAGCGCATTTGCGGCAAAGCAGGCGGCGGCGACATAGCCGTGGCGCTCTGTGTAATCGGCGAGGAAGCCGCCGGCGAGCACGCCGACGGCGCTGGAGCCGAGAAATGCCGTCAGCGCGACATTGGCAACGGAGTAGGACGAGCCGTAGCCGCTCATCAGCGCCACCACGCCGAAATTATTGATGCCGGCAACCGACAGGCTGAGCAGCGTGAACAGAACGGTGAGCGTGATCAGCGCCGGCGTGATGACGGCCTGCTTCGGCGTATCCGCGGCGCCGGGCTTCTTCTTGTATGCGCCGGCATCGGGAATGTTCATCACGACCAGCAGTGCCGCGACCAGCACGCCGATCGCACCCGAAGCGATGATCGCGCCTGTCCCGCCGGAGACGGTGATCAGTGCGGCAACAATCGCCGGTGCCAGCGCGCCGCCGAGATAGCCGGCGAAGGTGTGGATCGAGAAGGCACGTCCCATCCGCGCCTCATCCATGTGTTCGGCGAGGATCGCGTAGTCGGCGGGGTGATAGACGCTGTTGGCGAGCCCGAGCAGCACCGCGCAGGCAATCAGCGAGGTATAGCTGAGGTGCACGCCGAGCAGGATCAGCGCGAAGCCGCCGAGCGTGAGCCCGCCCAGCAGGATTTTGCGTGCGCCAAAATGGTCGACGAGATAGCCGGTCGGCGCCTGCGTCAGGCCGGATACGACCGCCGATACGGTGAGTGCGAAGCCGAGCTCGATATAGCCGACGCCGAGCTGGCTCTTCAGGAACGGAAACAGCATCGGCAGGACCAGCAGATGAAAATGGCTGACCCAATGCGCGATCGAAATCCCGGTCAGCGTGCGCAGCGCGCTGTCCGCCTTGCCTTGTTGCGGTGCGGCGAGAACGTCGACCATTGCAGTTCCGTTTCACGTCCTTAAGGGAGACGTGCAAACTATCGGGGAGAGCCGTTATTTGTCCATGAACGCGGGCGCATGGCAGGTAGCGCGGACGCATCCCCCTGTCGTCCCTGCGAACGCAGCGACCCATACCGCGGAATCTATCGATCGTGATTGGTCGCAGTACCGAACGACGATTCCCCGCCAAACTACTGCCTGGGATTATGGGTCCCTGCTTTCGCAGGGACGACAGCGGAGAGTGTGGCGCGAGGGTCGGGTCAAAACCAGCAGCGATCCCTCACAACGGCTCGTCATCATTGCCGTATCGGTCGCGTTTCGGCGTCGCGATGTCGCCGTCGTCGCAATCGTCGTCGTCGAGCGGAGGCGGGGGCTTCTTCGCCCTGTCGTCCGCTTGCTGGTTATCAGCGACTTTGGGCGGCTTGCCCGGTTTGCCAATCTTGGCCATGGGTGATCCCGGATGGTGATGCCTCACCCGCTTCTACCCCGAAAATATGTGCGGTTCCTGACTTACCGCAAGAAGGGGGCGTCAGTGCACCACCGGCCCGCCCGCCTTCTTCCAGGCATCGATGCCGCCGGCGATGTGGGCGGTGTTGGAAAGGCCGGCTTCCTTGGCGGCGGCGACAGCCATCGCCGAGCGTTCGCCGAAGGCGCAGAAGAACACGACGCGGCGGCCCGTGGCGGCCGCGACCTCGCGCAGCATGCCGCCGGGCTTGAGACTGTCTTCAACGGACGGATAGGGCGTATGCAGCGCGCCTTCGAGCATGCCGTGCTTCGTCCGCTCATTGGTCTCGCGCAGATCGACCAGCAGGATATCGGGACGGCCGAGGATGCGGATCGCCTCGACGGCGCTGACTGCGCGGCCCTCTTTCTCCAGCTCCTCCTGATGCAGGCCGACATGCATGTTGGCGGGCACCGCCACGTCCATCATCTTCGGATTGGGCAGCTTCAGGTTCGCCATCAGCTCGATATATTCGTCGACCGAGCGCACCTGGAGCCGCGGATTGTAGCGCTTCTCCTCGCCGATGGTGGAGACGGTATCGCCCTTGTAGTCATGCGCCGGGAAGACCATCGTCTCGTCCGGCAGCTTGAGCAGGCGGTTGAAGATCGAATCGTACTGCGCACGCGACGACCCGTTCTGGAAATCGGTGCGGCCGGTGCCGCGGATCAAGAGCGTATCCCCGGTGAAGACACGGTCGCCCATCAGGTACGAGTAGGAATCGTCGGTGTGGCCGGGCGTGTACATCACATCGAGCGACAGGCCCTCGATCGTCACCTTGTCGCCGTCGGCGACCCGCATCGCCACCACGTCGGCCTTGGTCTGGTCGCCCATCACGGTCATGCAATGGGTGCGGTCGCGCAGCTCGCCGAGCCCGGTGACGTGGTCGGCATGGAGATGGGTGTCGACCGCCTTGACCAGCTTGAGGTCGAGCTCGCGCAGCAGCTGGCAGTAGCGGTCGACCTTTTCCAGCACGGGATCGAGGATCAGCGCCTCGCCGCCGGGGCGGCTGGCGAGGACGTAGCTGTAGGTGCCCGAAACGCTGTCGAAGAGCTGGCGAAAGATCATGGCAAAACCCGGTGTGGAACTGGTTCCGAGGATTCTACTACGCCAGAGGCTGGAAAGAGAAGCAATTCACTGTGTGGAGAGTAGAATTTAGAAAATTCTTACTCTGCGTGATGGGGTGGGGGCGGTTTTGCCGCAGATCCTCGCCCCACCACCGCTGGATCGCCCGCGAAGGCGGGCGATCCAGTATTCCAGAGGCAGTGGTGGGATACGGAGGGGCCGCGGCGTATTGGATTCCCCGCTTTCGCGGGAATGACACCGAGGGTGTCGCGGCGTCGTGCCACGGCCGAAGGCTCAGGGCCGCACCACCGTGTACCCGTTCTCCGCCAGGAACAGGATCTGCCCGACCCCGACCTGCACCGGCGTCGCCGACGGGATGAACTCCGGCCGCTTCCCGGTCTCCCGCTCGATCGTGTCGACCGTGTTGAGGCAGATATCGAAGCGCACGCCCTGTGCGATCAGGCTTTCGACCTGCTTGCGGCGCTCGCTGCCTGATGACAGGAGATCAATGCCGGGGCCGAACGCCACCACCTCGATCGCGACCTTGTCGGGATCGTAGGCCTTCAGGAGATTGTTGGCGACGCTCAGCACCAGCGCGTGCTTCTTCACATCGCCGTCGGAGAGCTGAAGCACGATCCTGTGCTCGGCGAACGGCTTGTCCTGGAGCGGCACCTGCTGTGCCGAGGCCCATGGCGTGGCGACGAAGGCGAACGTCGCCAGCAGCATCGCGGATAAGATCTGCGACCGCATCATCCCTGTCCTGCAATGCCTGGATTGCCCTCGACGCCTTTCAGCGTGACGCCGGAGCCGAGCCGCTCCTGAAACATCCGGCCCGAGCGCAGATATTTGGCGACGACATCCCACACCGGCGCGCCCTGCTGGCCGTTGACCGAGGCCCAGCCCGCGACCTTGTAGCGGTGGCTCGCGGTGAGCGCCTTGCCGCCATTGAGCTTCAGCTCGGAGATGCGGCTGCCGATCGCACCCGTCGGCGTGCAGGTGTAGCTAAGCCCGCCGGCGCGCACCATGTCACCGCCTTGCTGGTAGTAGGGATCGGGGTTGAAGAGATTGTCGCAGATGTCTTCCAGCACCTCCTTGATCTGGGCGCCGGTCATCTCCTGCACATAGGTCTCGGGATAGGTGATCGCGGTTTCCGCGAGCACATCCTCCATGGTCAGCGGCTGGCCGGACAGTGCGGTGACGCCCCAGCGGAAGCCCGGCGACAGCGCGATCTCGGCGTCGAATTCGCTGCGCAGCGCGGTGCAGATCAGCTCGTCGACGGGACCGGCGAAATTGTCGCGGCGATACAGCAGGCGGTCTGGCGTTGCGATCTTCTCCGACCAGTCGGTCACATGCGGCGCGCGCACCCGGCCGATCAGTTCGGCCATGCCAGGGTCGGGCTTCAGCAACTCGGAATAGACCGGCAGCAGATGGTACCTGACATCGCCGACCTTGCCCTTGTCGAGCGCGAGATCGAGGACGCCGAGGAATTTTCCGTTGGAGCCGGCATTGGTGACGAGCGTCGTGCCACTGGCGTTCTTCACCGCGATGGGTTGCGGGATCGCATCATGGGTATGGCCGCCGAGGATGACGTCGATGCCGGTGACGCGGCTCGCGAGCTTGAGATCGACGTCCATGCCGTTGTGCGACAGCAGAATGACCGCATCGACCTTGTCGGTGCCGCGCAGGCCGTCGACATGCTTCTGGAGCTCTTCCTCGCGGATGCCAAAGGTCCAGTCCGGCGTGAAACGCTTGGGATGCGCGATCGGCACGTAGGGGAAAGCCTGGCCGACGATGGCGACGCGATGGCCGCCGAGCTCCTTGATCACGGAGGGCTTGAACACGCGCCCGCTCGCCTTGTCGAACGCGGGAGCGTCGTTGAACGCGGCTTCCTCGGTCAGGAAGACGTTCTGCGCCAGAAATTCGCCCTTGAAGCGCTCGAGATTGTCGCGCAGCGCCTGCTCGCCATAGGTGAATTCCCAATGCCCGGTCATCGCCTCGATGCCGAGCAGATTGGCAACCTCGACCATGTCGCGGCCCTGCATGATGTTGGCAAGACCCGTGCCCTGCCAGAGATCACCACCGTCGACGAGCACGGAGTGCTTTTCGCCGGCATCGCCGCGCAAGCGATCGATCAGTGTCTTCAGATAAGCGAAGCCGCCGAGCTTGCCGAAGCGGCCCGCGGACTTCTCGAATTCGAAACAGCTGAAGGCATAGGCATCGGCGCTGTCCGAGCGGATCCCGAACCGTTCGAGGAAGGCGCGGCCAACCAGATGCGGCGGCCGTCCTGCCATCTCGCCGATGCCGATATTGACGCTGGGCTCGCGGACATAGACCGGGTTGAGCTGCGCATGCGTGTCGGTGGTGTGCAGGATGCGCGCATTGCCGAACCGTTCGAGGTCGTAAATGCTCGCAGTGTCGGCGCCGCGCGCGAGCCGCGGCAGGCCAAGCGACACGGCAGCAGCGGCTGTGCTCTTCAGGAAATCGCGGCGGCGGATGGCCATCCCAAAAATCTCCGCGCCTATTCTCGGCAGTTCGACGGTTCCACAAGCATGATCCGGAAAAGTGTGCAGCGGTTTTCCGACAAGATCATGCTCAAACAATACTCCGGAGCGCGATCTTGTCGCGCTCCAGGCCAGTCTAGCGGATTTCCATCGCCTTCCAGGCTTCTTTTTCAGACGTTGCCTGGACAATCGAGGCCTTCGCCAGCGCCTCGGCCTCCTTCGCAGCGGCAACCGCGCGGTCGAAATCGCCTCCGTCGGCCGCCTTCCTGGCCGCGGCCAGCGCAGATACGGTCACGGTCCACTGGTTGCGCATGCCGGCTGCCTCCTTGGAAGCAGCTTCCGCAGCGGCATAGGCCGCCTTGTAGTCCGCCTCATTGGCCGCGCGCGCTGCTGGTGCGAGGCTCAGGGCAAGCACCATGGCGAGAGGAAGTGACAGCTTCATGGCCGCGCTCCCGGGCCGGAAATCGGCAGGCCGTTGGCGACGTAGGAGAGGAAATATTCGACATCGCGATATTCATCCGCCTGCGGCTCCAGCGGAACCGCGCGGGTCTGACTGTTGCAGGTGACGAAGCGGCGGCTGGTCGTGCCCATGCCGCTCCATTCGGAGCGGTAGATCGGCATCGCATTCAGGATGCCGAGCGCTGGCGCCAGGATCTCGGCGCGGATGCGCTCGCCCGGGCTCTGCACATGGCAGCTCGCGCAGGAGAAATTCATCTGGCCGCGGCGCGTGTAGAAATAGCGCTTGCCGTTTTCGAACGCCGCGAGCGCGCGGGGGTCATCGGGGATCTTGATGTCCATCGGCTTGCCGCGCGAGGTGAAGGCCATGTAGGCGGTGAGCGAGGCCATCTCGTCCTTGACGTAGGAATAGGGCGCCTCGCCATTGGCCTCGCGGCAGCGGTTGAGCGCGAGCTCCAGCGTGACGACCTTGCCTTCCTTCTCGTCGAAGTAAGGATAGTTCTGGCGGATGCCGATGCCGCCGTTCGGGAAGCAGTCGGCATAGGTTTTCCCGTTCTTGAACGGGGTCGCGAACATCTCCTTGCCGGCATCGAGCGCGAACTCGTAGGGCGGAAATTCCTCCTTCTCCTGCCACTGCCGCTTCATGTCCTCGTTCATGGAATAGGGACCGTTGACGAAGTCGTCGTGCTTCACGGTCGGAAACTTCTGGAAGAAGAAGTCCTGGAACGCTTTCGCATCGGCCGCGGGATCGACCTTGTCGGCCGCGATCACGCGCGGAGAGGTGAGGGCGAACGCGACCAGCGCGGCGCTCACCGAACCAAGCAGGAGAAAGAAGCGGGCCTTCATCAGGAAATCTTCGCGGTGGTCGTGTCCGACCCGCCCTTGTTGTCGGTCCAGGTGACCTTGAGATCGTCGCCCTTCTTGGCGCCCTTGAAGCTGAACTTCACATAGGGGTCCTTGGAGACCGCGGTGCCCCAATCGGCGACGAAGACGTTCTTGCCGTTACATTCGAACTTCAGCTGCTGGATGAAGTGCGCCGGGATCACCTCGCCCTTGGAGTCCTTGACCAGGCCGGTGTCCATGGGGTGCTGGATCAGCGTCTGCACTTCGGTGATGTCACCGTTGGCCGTGGCGCGTACGCGAATGCTGGATGCCATCTTTATTCTCCTAGCCGCCGCAGCCGCCGACGGTGACCTTCACTTCCTTGGTCGCGCTGTAGAGCTTGCCGTCGGCTTCCACGATCGCAGTCACGTTGGTGGTCTTCGCCATCTTCAGGCGGTTGGCGACAGCAGGGATGGTGCCATCAGGAATCCTGTAGGACGCTGCGAGCGCGCTCGGGTTCTCGGCCACGAAGAACGAGATCGAGGTGACCTTGTCGAGCGTCGTCGTCACCGAGATCGGCACGACGCCGCCGTTCTCGGCGATCTCGGGAGCGTCGAGCTTGACCTTGTCGGACGGCTCGGCGGTCTTGCCATACAGCGCCTTGATCGCGTCCGCCTCGCTCTTCTGCTTGAATGCTTCTTCCGGATATTTGTCGTTCGCCGCCGCGAGTGCGGACGTGGCGCCGAACGGCAGGTTGCCGAGGCCGAGCAGCGCGACGCCGGCTGCGCCCTGAAGGATCAGGCGACGCGTCGCGAGTGGGCCGCTGGTCGTGGTCATCGGAGGTCTCCTGGCGTGCCTGAAGTCACAGGGTCTGGAGGAAATCAACGATCGCGCTGATCTCCTGCTCGGTCAAAATCCGGTTCCGGCCGAACGGCGGCATCATGGTCTGCGGATTGCGCTTGGTCTCGTCGAAGATGATCGCGACCAGCTCGTTGCGATCAGGGTATTTTGACTTGATGTCCTTCAGCTCCGGTCCGATCGTTCCCGGCAGGTCGCCGCCCTTGATGACGTGGCAGGTCAGGCAGTTGCCCTTGCCGCGGTCGAAGGCGAGCTTCTGGCCGTCGGCCACGGCGGATTGCGCCCGTACGGGGCCTGCGGCAAGGCCGGCGGCGATGGCCAGCAGGAGGTAAAGGACGGGCGTCCGTGGAAAGGCGGTCAAGGCGTCGTTCCGAGGCGTTATGTCGATGATCTCGTTCGCGGAAATATAGTGTTCCAAAGCACAAAGGGCATCGGCTGACAATCAAGACTATGCGCGCGGCAAAATGGAGTTAATATCTTCCGCATTGCAACTAAGGAGACTGCTTGTTCGGCGGATTCGGGCCAGGAGCGCTGTGGCCGGCTGTTTTCAGGGCGTTTGGGCGCCCATCGTGTCTTTTTTTCCCGTTCTCGTTTTTTCAAGGGGACCTCAATTGGCTGAATATGTCGTCGAATTTGGCAGGGACGGCGGACGGGTCGAGCCGGATGGGCGGCTCGATGCGCCGGCATTTCATCGCAATCACGAGCCGCTCTGGACCGCGCTGGAAAAGCATCTCACAGGCCTGACCGGCGACGTGGTCGAGCTCGGCAGCGGAACCGGCCAGCACGTGGTCCATTTCGCGCAGCACACGCCCGGCCTGGTCTGGTGGCCGAGCGACCTCAACCAGCGCCACCTCAAGAGCATCGAGGCCTGGCGCGTCCATTCGGGCCTGCAAAACATCCGCTCGCCCTTGCGGATTGATCTCACCGACCCCGACTGGTGTCCAGAGATGCGAAGCGGGCAGGGCCCGACGAGTCTCGCCGCCCTGTTCTGCGCCAACGTCATCCACATCGCGCCGTGGAGCGTGGCCGAGGGCCTGTTCGCCGGTGCTGGCCGTTATCTCCGCGCCGACGGCAAGCTGTTCCTCTACGGCCCGTTCAAGCGCGACGGCAAGCACACCGCTCTCAGCAATGCCGTGTTCGACACCTCCTTGCGCGAAGGCAATCCCGAATGGGGCGTGCGTGATATCAGCGACGTCGAGACGCTCGCACGCGGCGCGGGTCTTCGCCTCGTCGATACGATCGACATGCCCGCGAATAATCTGACGCTGGTGTTTGCGCGTTAGGAGTTCGTCAGGCCCGGCCATGACGATGCGGAAGCGGCAGCGCCCGAACGCTAGCCTTCGTCCCGCCAGCCGATCCTCTCCTTCAAGAACCGGAAGCCGAGCACCTCGAAGCCGGCGCGCTCCTTGTTGTCCTTGCCGTAGCCGTGGCCGCCGGCTTCCGGCTCGTAGAGCCACGCTTCGTAGCCCATCGCCTGGAGCTTTGCGGCCATCTTTCGCGCGTGACCGGGATGAACGCGGTCGTCGCGCCGTGTCGTGGCGATCAGGATCGGCGGATAGGGCTGGCCGGCCTTGACGTTGTGATAGGCCGAGTAGGTCTTCAGCCAGTCCCACTCTTCGGGCTTGTCAGGGTCGCCATATTCCGCGATCCAGCTCGCGCCCGCGAGCAGTTTTGTGTAGCGGCGCATGTCGATCAGCGGGATGGTGCAGAACAGCGCGCCGAAGCGCTCGGGGTAGCGGACCAGCATGTTGGTGATCAGGATGCCGCCGTTCGACCCGCCCTGGGCCGCGATCCGCCTTGGCTTCGTCACGCCGCGTCGCACGAGATCGGCAGCAACGGCCGCGAAATCGTCGTGCGAGAGCTTCTTGCCGGCGAGGCGGCCGGCGTCGTGCCAGCGGGTGCCGAACTCGCCGCCGCCGCGCAAATTCGCCTGCACGGTGGTGCCGCCGCGCTCGAGCCACAGCTTGCCGAGCGAGGGGTTGTAGTACGGCTTCACCGAATGGGCGAAGCCGCCATAGGCGCTCATATAGACCGGCGCATCGCCGGTCTCCCCGGTGGGACCGGTCTGCACATAGGGAATGCGCTCGCCGTCGATCGAGATCGCCTCGTGCTGTGTGACCACGAGGCCGTCGGCGGTGAACGTCTTCGGCGCCTGCTTCAGCACGGTCGGGCTTGCGACGCCGCGTTCGATCAACAGCAGCGAGGGCGGCGTCAGCGGATCCTGGACATTGGCGAGCAGATCGCCATTGCTCTCCGAAGGATGACGGTCGAGCGGCCAGACGTCGACGACGCCGATCTGCGGCAGGCCTGGAAGCGTCTCGCGGCTCCAGCCTGCGGCGGACGGCGTGCGAATCTCGAACTGCGGCTTGAGCTCGTCGAGGATCGAGAGAAGCAGCTTGCCCGCCACCCAGAACAGACCTTGCAGCGCGCGCCGCGGCGATGGCTCGAACAGAACTGCGAAATCGCGATTGCCTGCGAGGAAGGCTGACAGCGACGTGCCAAGCACGGTGTCGGTGACATAGGTCCGCCCCTGAACCGTCCAGTCCTTGCGCAGCTTGATCGCGAACCAGTCGCCATGGGCCTGCATCCAGATGCCGGTCGGCAGATCGAGCTTCGTCAACGCGCCGGCGGCATCGCGCAGCCAGATGGCATGATTGAAGAAGTCGATCTGGTCGACGATCCAGACCCGCGGCGCCGGTCCGGTGTCGTCGGCCATGCCTGACATCGCCATGTGATCGGCGGTGGTCTCGAGGACCACCTGCGCTTGATCGACGGGCTGGCCGCGCCGCCATACGCGAACGGTCCGCGAATATCCGGAAGCAGTCGCCATGCCCTCGCCATGGGCGCTCGACAGCAGCAGCGTGTCGGCATCGAGCCAGTCAGCACCGCCCTTTGCCTCCGGCAGCGCAAAGCCGCCCGCCACAAAACTCTTCGTGGCGAGGTCGAATTCCCGCAACGTCACGGCGTCACTGCCCCCGCGCGACAGGCTCAGGATCGCTCGCGAGCTTCCCGGCATCGTGGCGATCCCGCTCAGCAGCCAGTCTTCGCCTTCTTTTGCCGCAAGCTGGTCGATATCCAGCATGACCTCCCACGCAGGACTCGCTTTGCGAAACTCCGCCAGCGTGGTCCGCCGCCACAGGCCGCGCGGATTGGTGGCGTCCTTCCAGAGATTATGCAGGTCGGTGCCGCGCCGGCTGACATAGGGAATGTTGTCGGGACGATCGTAGATCGACGCGAGGATGTCGCGGTCGCGCTCGAAGGCTTTTCCGCCAAACGCGCTGAGCGTGAGCTGATTCTGCCGCGCCACGAAATCGAGCGCCTGCTTGCCTTCGATCTCCTCGAGCCAGAGCCAGGGATCGTCGTCGGGAGCGCTGAGCGTAGGCCTGTCGTCGACGGACATGAACGAAACTCCCTGGGATCGCGGCGGATAGGATTTGATCGAGCGCAAGCCGTCAAGAGCGCGGCTCGCTATGATCCCTCCGATTGCGTCAGAGGCATGGCCTGCGCCCGTTTGCGCCGGTTGCCCGCCCTCCCGTGCCCCTCCATAGTGCCGGGAATCAACAGAGCGCCTTAAAGACCCTTGGGCGGAAATGCCGATGCTAGACGTGACGACAGCCAATGAGATCGCCGACGACGCCCGCGTGCGTACCAATGTGGTGCGCCTCGCTGCGGCGCAGGCGCTGACCGGCGCCAACTCCGCGGTGATCTTCGCCACTGGCTCGATCGTCGGCGCGACGCTCGCGCACGACATGTCCTTCGCGACGGTGCCGATCTCGATGTATGTGCTGGGGCTTGCGGCCGGCACACTGCCGACCGGCGCGATCTCGCGCCGCTTCGGCCGCCGTGCGGCCTTCATCGTCGGTACGGGCCTCGGCACGCTGACCGGGCTCGCCGGTTCGTTCGCGATCCTGCATGCCTCGTTCGCGCTGTTCTGCGTCGCGACCTTCCTCGGCGGCCTCTACGGCGCGGTGGCGCAATCCTATCGCTTCGCCGCCGCCGACGGCGCGAGCGCGGCCTACCGACCCAAGGCGGTGTCTTGGGTGATGGCGGGCGGCGTGTTCGCCGGCGTGCTCGGTCCGCAGCTCGTGCAATGGACCATGGACGTCTGGTCGCCCTATCTGTTCGCCTTCAGCTTCCTGGTGCAGGCCGCCGTGGCGCTGGTCGCGATGGGGATCGTCGCTGGCGTCGACATGCCGAAGCCGGCGCCGGCCGATCTGCACGGCGGCCGGCCGCTGCTCGACATCGTTACCCAACCGCGCTTCATCGCGGCGGCGCTGTGCGGCGTCATCTCCTATCCCATGATGAACCTCGTCATGACCTCGGCGCCGCTCGCCATGAAGTTGTGCGGCCTCAGTGTCAGCGATTCCAATTTCGGCATTCAATGGCACATCGTCGCGATGTACGGGCCGAGCTTCTTCACCGGCGCGCTGATCGCCCGCTTCGGCGCACCTGTCATCGTCGCCGCCGGCCTGCTGCTGGAGGCAGTGGCCGCCGGCATCGGCCTCTCCGGCATCACCGCGATGCATTTCTGGGCCACGCTGATCGTGCTCGGTGTCGGCTGGAATTTTTCCTTCATCGGCGCTTCCGCGCTGGTGCTGGAGACGCATCGTCCGCAGGAGCGGAACAAGGTGCAGGCCTTCAACGACTTCCTGGTGTTCGGCATGATGGCGATCGGTTCGTTCTCGTCCGGCCAGCTGCTTGCGAACTACGGCTGGTCGGCCGTGAACATGGTGGTGTTCCCGCCGGTGGTGCTCGGCCTCGCCGTGCTCTCGCTGGCGTCCTGGGACCGCCGCCGCAAGGCGCGACTGGACGCGGCGATGGGCGAGTTCCCGGATGCGATCTGACGCATGATCCGGAAAAGTGCGCAGCGGTTCTCCGATAAGATCATGCTCAATAGGTTGGCGGGAGGCTGTCAGCAGCGTTGACACTTCGATCGCGGTCGAAGTGATTTTCTGGTCCTGCATCGTTACATGATGGTCGTCATGGAGAAGTTGTCCCGACACGGGGACAGCGAAGGAAAAGCGCCAATGCTCGACAATCCCCGGCACGACGCGCCCATCGACGAATCTTCGCTCCGCTACGAAGGCTGGCGCATCGTCGCGGTCTGCTTTCTGCTCGCGACCTTCGGCTGGGGGCTCGGCTTCTACGGCCAGAGCGTCTATGTCGCCGAGCTGCAGCGTGCGCGCGGCTGGCCGGCCTCGCTGATCTCCTCGGGCACCACGTTCTTCTATCTGTTCGGCGCGCTGCTCGTCGTCTTCGTTGGCGAGGCTGTCCGGAAACATGGCCCGCGGCTCTGCCTGATCGCCGGCACGCTGGCAATGGCGGCCGCCGCGGTCGCGATCGGCGCGGTGCGCGAGCCCTGGCAACTCTATGTCGCCGACGCCGTGCTCGCCTTCGGCTGGGCCGGCACCAGTCTGGCCATGATCACCAACACGATCAGTCTCTGGTTCGACCACAAGCGCGGCATGGCGATTAGCCTCGCACTCAACGGCGCCAGTTTTGGCGGCATCGTGGGCGTGCCGCTGCTGGTCACCCTGATCGGCCACGTCGGCTTCGCCAGCGCGATGTACGCCGCCGCCGGCGCCATGCTGGTGTTGATGCTGCCGGTGATCCTCCTTCTCGTCGGCCGGCCGCCTGATCTTCACGGCTGGCACGCGACGGCGAAGGCAAAACCGCAATCGTCGACGCAGATCCGCGCATGGGCGCTACGCGACGTCGGCTTTCTCACGGTGACCATTGCGTTCGCTTTGGTGCTGTTCGCGCAGGTCGGCTTCATCGTGCATTTGATCTCGTTCCTCGATCCCGTGATCGGCCGCGAGCGCGCAGCGGTGGCGGTCGCGGTGCTGACCGCGATGGCGGTGATCGGCCGCGTGCTGTTCTCGATGGTGATCGACCGCCTCAACCAGCGCCTTGCCTCGGCGCTGTCGTTCCTCAGCCAGGCCGCGGCGCTTCTCGTCGTCATCAATTTGCACAACGACTATGTGCTGATCGCGGCCTGCGCGGTGTTCGGTTTCTCGGTCGGCAATCTCATCACGCTGCCGTCGCTGATCGTGCAGCAGGAGTTCGACAGTGCCTCGTTCGGCGTGCTGATCAGCCTCAATACCGCGATCAACCAGGTGACCTACGCGTTCGGCCCCGGCATCGTCGGATTCCTGCGCGATCTCTCCGGCGGCTATTCGCTGCCGTTCTACCTCTGTATCGCGCTGGAGGTGGCGGCCGCGGCGCTGATCATGGTGCGGGGGGCGCCGCGAGCGAAAACGGCATAGAGGCGCGACGGCGCCTCAACACACTCCGTCATTGCGAGCGCAGCGAAGCAATCCAGACTGCCACTGCGGAAAGATGCTGGATTGCTTCGTCGCCAGCGCAAAATTGCTTCGCAATTTTGTCGCGGGCTTCTCGCAACGACGAGGAGTGAGCGAAGTTTACGCCTCGCGCTGCT
Source organism: Bradyrhizobium liaoningense (assembly GCF_018130785.1). Classification (GTDB taxonomy): domain Bacteria; phylum Pseudomonadota; class Alphaproteobacteria; order Rhizobiales; family Xanthobacteraceae; genus Bradyrhizobium; species Bradyrhizobium liaoningense_A. The sequence goes on along the minus strand of NZ_JAFCJT010000019.1, from coordinate 18,192 downwards.
TCAGCAACGCCTCGACATCCAGCCGCTTCGTGAACATCGCAAGCTTCCCATCCGGCCCGAACGGCCATTGCTCTTTCGGCTTGTCCCAATACAGCTCCACGCCGTTCTCGTCGGGATCGCGCAAATACAACGCCTCGCTGACGCCGTGGTCGCTGGCGCCGTCGAGCGCGATGCCGGCCGTGAGCACGCGATGCAGCGCGTCCGCCAGCGCCGGCCGCGTCGGATAGAGGATCGCGGTGTGGAACAGCCCGGTCGTGCCCGGCGGCGGCGGCGAGCCGCCCTTGCTCTCCCAGGTGTTGAGCCCGATGTGGTGATGATAGCCGCCGGCCGAGATGAAGGCCGCGCCCGAACCCATGCGCTGCATCAGCTCGAAGCCGAGCACGCCGCAATAGAAGCCGAGCGCACGGTCGAGATCGGCGACCTTGAGGTGGACGTGGCCGATCCGGGTGCCGGCATTGACGGCTGGGTTCTGCGACATGTTGCTGCTCCGTTGCTGAACTCCAGATAGGCCGGGTCTCGGGATGGCGCTACGGGCCCATCCTGAAACCCATCGTTTCCAGATGCGAAACTATGACAGCTCCCGCACCTCGCCCTCGGGCAGCTCGAACTCGAACGTGTTTAGCGTCATCGATACCATCGTGTAATAGCCGCACAGCCCGATCACCTCGACGACGCCGCGCTCGCTGAGCAGCTTGACCGCCTCGTCGTAGAGACCTTTCTCGACGCCATGGCCCTCGTGCAGCGACTTCGCGACGTCGTAGATCATCTTTCCCTTGGGATCGTCGAAGACAGGCGTGCGGCGATCGCGGATCGCGTCGATGATGCCAGGATCCATGCCGCCCGCGAGCGCGAGGCGCTTATGCGCATACCATTCGTAGTGCGCGGTCCAGTGCCGCGCCGTCACCAGGATCGCGATCTCCGAAAGCTTTGCCGGGAAGATCGTGTCGTAGCGCAAGACCTCGCCGAGCCGCGTGGCGTGACGGGCCATGTCGGGGCTGTTGAGCCAGGCCATCATCGGCGCCGGCGGCTTGCCGCGCTTGCCGGCAATCGACTCGTCATAGGTCTGCCGCTGGCTCTCGTTCATTTCGCCAGGCGAAAGTAGTTTCAGGCGCATTGTTATTTCCTCTTTGTTTTCAAGCTCGCCGTGGCGGCGACTATAGCCGAACGCGCGCCACGGAAGTGGTTGAATTCCACGGTGCGATGGCCCAGAGTCGCGCCCAACAAGTCTTTTTGATTGATGGAAACGACCATGAGTGAATCTGAAGCTGCCGATCTCGAAGAATTCCGCAAGCAAACGCGCGCCTGGCTGGAAGCCAACTGCCCGCCGGAGATGCGCAAGCCCGTGACCTCGGACGGCGACGTGTTCTGGGGCGGACGCAATACGAAATTCTCCTCCGAGCCGCAGCGCATCTGGTTCGAGCGTATGCGCGACAAGGGCTGGACCGTGCCTGATTGGCCGAAGGAGTATGGCGGTGGTGGCTTGAGCGCCGCCGAGCACAAGGTGCTGCGTGCCGAAATGGCCAGGATGGGCGCGCGGCCACCGCTGTCGAGCTTCGGCATCTGGATGCTGGGGCCGGCGCTGCTCAAATACGGCAACGAGGCGCAGAAGCAGGAGCATCTGCCAAAAATCGCGGCGGGCCTGATCCGCTGGTGTCAGGGCTACTCCGAGCCGAACGCCGGCTCCGATCTCGCCTCGCTCCAGACCCGCGCGGAGAGCGACGGCGATGATTTCGTCATCACCGGTTCGAAGATCTGGACATCCTACGCCAATTACGCCGACTGGATCTTCTGCCTCGTCCGCACCGATCCGGCGGCAAAGAAGCACGACGGCATCAGCTTCATCCTGTTCGACATGGCCTCGAAGGGCGTGACGACCAAGCCGATCCTCTTGATCTCGGGCTATTCGCCGTTCTGCGAAACCTTCTTCGACGGCGTCCGCGTGCCGAAGTCGCACGTGGTCGGCACCGTCAACCGCGGCTGGGACGTCGCAAAATATCTGCTCCAGCACGAGCGCGCGATGATATCAGGCATGGGCGAGCGCGGCGTCGGCCGGCCGCTCGGCCAGATCGCAGCGGATTCCGTCGGCACCGATGCACAGGGCAAGCTCGACGATTCCATGCTGCGCGGCCAGATCGCGAGCTTCGACGTCGATGAAGCCGCGCTCGCCGCCTGCGCCGAACGCGCGGTCGATCTCGCCAAGGCAGGCCAGGCGCATCCGGCGTTTTCGTCCGCGATGAAATATTACGGCACCGAGCTCAACAAGCGCCGCTACGAGATCCTGATGTCGGCGGGCGGCGTCGACGCGCTGGAATGGGAGAGCGAGCGCTCCAAGCAGGGCGCCCGCCCGCGCGCCTGGCTGCGCACCAAGGCCAACTCGATCGAGGGCGGCACGACGGAGGTGATGCTCGGCATCGTCGCCAAGCGCATCCTGGATTTGCCGGGGGCGTGAGGCGTCCCCTCATCACCGGTCATTCCGGGACGCGCGACTTGCCCGCCGAAGCTCGAAGAGCGAAGGCGGAAGCGCGAGCCCGGAAGCCATACTCTCGATCGTGGTTATGGATTCCGGGCCTGGCCCTACGGGCCATCCCGGAATGACGAACAAAAAGTAGATTTCGAACCGGAAACACGCACATGGCCCTCGTCCTCACCGAAGAACAATCGATGCTCCGTGACTCCGCGCGCGGGCTGATCAGCGACAAGGCGCCGGTGTCGCACCTGCGATCCTTGCGCGACGCCAAGGATCCGACCGGCTTCTCCAAGGAGCTCTGGCACTCCTTCGCCGAGATGGGCTTTGCCGGCCTCATGGTGCCGGAAGAGTTCGGCGGCAGCGGCCTCGGCTTCATGGAGGCCGGAATCGTCATGGAGGAGATCGGCCGCACGCTGATGCCGTCGCCGTTCCTCGCCACCAGCGTGGTCGCAGCTTCGGCGCTGAACCTCGGCGGCAATGCCGCACAGAAGTCGGAGTATCTGCCGAAGATTTCCAACGGCTCGCTGCTTGCCACGCTCGCGATCGACGAGGGCGCAAAGCATCGCCCGCTCCAGACCAGTCTCCAGGCGGTGCGCGCCGGCAACGGTTTCAAGCTCTCCGGCGCCAAGGCGCTGGTGGTTGACGGCCATGTCGCTGATCTCCTCATCGTCGCCACGCGCACCGCGGGCTCTGCCGGCGAGCGTGACGGCTTGACGCTGTTCCTGGTCAACCCCAAGGCCAAGGGCGTTTCGATCGAGCGCACCATCATGGTCGATGCGCACAACGCGGCGCGGATCGAGCTTGCCAATGTCGAGGTCACCGCCGACAGCGTGCTCGGCGAGGTCGATCAGGGCGCTGGCCTGCTCGACGGTGTGCTCGACATCGGTCGCGGCGCTGTCGCGTCCGAAATGGTGGGCCTGAGCGAAGAGGTCTTCAACCGCACCGTCGAGTACCTCAAGAACAGAAAACAGTTCGGCAAGCTGATCGGCGAATTTCAGGCGCTCCAGCACCGTGCCGCCGAGCTCTATGTCGACATCGAGATCACCCGCGCCGCCACGATGAAGGCCCTCCAGGCGCTGGATGCCGATGTCACCAAGGCCGCCTCAGCCGTCGCAGTGGCCAAGGCGCGTGCCGGCACCACCGCCACGCGCGCGGTGCAGGAAGGCGTGCAGATGCATGGCGGCATGGGCATGACCGACCAGTTCGACATCGGCTTCTTCATGAAGCGCGCCAGGGTGTGCGAGGAGCTGTTCGGCGACGCGAATTACCACACCGAGCAGCTGGCAAGAGCGCGGGGGTATTGAGGCGAGTGGATGTGAGGCGCGAGGACGTGCCTCACACGCAGTGTCGTCGCCCGGCTTGACCGGGCGACCCAGTACGCCGCGGCCCCTCCGGATACGATTGACGTCTCGGAATACTGGATCGCCCGGTCAAGCCGGGCGATGACAGTTGAGAAGGTGGAGAGTGCCTGCCCCAAGCTCCGTCGTGGCCGGGCTTGTCCCGGCCATCTACGTTCTTACGGTGCCTCAAAAACGTAGATGCCCGGGACAAGCCCGGGCATGACGATTGAGAGCGTGGCCGAGCCAGAAGCCGTTACCGCATCGGCGGCGCGTACTGCACGCCGCCGGCATTCCACAGCTGGTTCATGCCGCGCGGGATCTTCAGCTTGGACTTCTCGCCGATATTGCGCTCGTACATCTCGCCGTAATTGCCGACGTTGCGGATGATGCGGACAACCCAGTCCTTGGTGAGGCCGAGCTGCTCGCCGTAATTGCCCTCGGTGCCGACGAGACGCATCACTTCAGGCTTCTTCGACTTCAGGGCCTCGTCGATGTTCTCCGAGGTGACGCCGAGCTCCTCGGCGTTGATCATCGCGTAGAGCGTCCACTTCACGATCATCATCCAGTCGTCGTCGCGCTGGCGCACGACGGGGGCGAGCGGCTCCTTGGAGATCATGTCCGGCAGGATCATGTTGTCGCCGGGTTTCGAGAGGTTCAGCCTGAGGGCGTAGAGCTGCGAGACGTCGGCGGAAAGCGTGTCGCACTTGCCGGTGTCGTAGGCTTTCACGACATCGTCCAGCTTGTCGAACTTCATCTCTTCATACTTCATGTTGTTGGCACGGAAGTAGTCGGCGACGTTGAGCGCCGTCGTGGTCCCGGCCTGGACGCACACCTTGCTGCCGGTCAGGTCCAGCGACGTCTCCTTGTTGCGCGAACGCGGCAGCATGAAGCCTGCGCCGTCGTAATAGGCGACCGCCGGGAAATAGAGGTCGTAGTCGAGCTCGCGCGCCATGCTCCAGGTCGAGTTGCGCGAGAGGATGTCGACTTTCCGGCTCTGCAATTCCTTGAAGCGTTCGCCGGCATCGAGCGGAACGAACTTCGCCTTGGCCGGATCGTTGAAGATCGCCGACGCCACAGCGCGGCAGAAATCCACGTCGAAGCCGGTCCAGTTGCCCTTGTCGTCCGGGATCGAGAAGCCTGGCAGGCCCCTGTTGACGCCGCACAGCACCTCGCCGCGGCGAACGGTGCGCTTCAGCGTGCGGGTATCGTAGAATTCATAGATGATGGCCAGGACAGCGACCAGCACGGCGACTGCGAGCCCGATCAGCAGGCCGCCTCGAAATGTGCGCATCATGTTGCTCTCTCGAAAAATCGGGAAAAGGAATTGGGAGGAGGGCGAAGAGCATGATCCGGAAGATCATGCTCAAACGATAAACTTAGAGCTCGGGCTTCTGCCGGATGACCACCTTGGTGCCAACAGGGACGCGGTCGTAGAGATCGGCGACGTCGTGATTGACGAGACGGAAGCAGCCTGAGGACACCTTGGTGCCGATCGTATCAGGGCGGTTGGTGCCGTGGATGCGATAGACGGTGGTGCCGAGATACATGGCGCGGGCGCCGAGCGGATTGCCGGGACCGCCGGCCATGAAGCGCGGCAGATAGGGCTGGCGCTGGATCATCTCCGGCGGCGGCGTCCAATCCGGCCACTCCTTCTTGTTGGTGATGTTCACCAGCCCCTGCCACTGGAAGCCGTCGCGGCCGACGCCGATGCCGTAGCGGATGGCGCGCCCGCCCGGCTGCACCAGGTAGAGATGACGCTCAGCGGTCGAGATGATGATGGTGCCCGGCGTCTCGGTGGTGCGGAAGTAGACCACCTGCTTCTGCCATTCCGGATCGAGCTGGTAGGCGTCGTCGGCGACCAGGCCGGGCTCGTCGCCGCGGTCGGGCTGCTGGGCGATGGCCTGTGGTGCGGATAGGATCAGGCCGATCGCGGCCACAAACATCCCGGTCAGGCGACGAAAATCCGTCATTTCAAGCTCTCCCCGCTGCCACAGCGCAATTCATTCGAAACCATCAAATCTCAGGGGCATGTTCATGGCAAGTTGATGGCGCGCCCGGCTGGTATGTCACGAGAATGCTTTGGTTTTTTGACGGGCCCTCGCAATGCCACAAACAGGGGATGGCGCCAAAAGCAGTGTCGGCGACGTCCTCCGGGTGGCAGGCTGTCAAATCTGCATCCATCATGGCCGGGACAAGCCCGGCCATGACGATGTGGACGTAGCGTGCTCTAAATCTTGTTGCTCTCCGCCGCGATCCCGAGCCGTCGCACGATCTCCGTCCCCACGGCGCGGGCCTCGACCCGTGAGCCGATGCGGGGGCTGCGAAAGCGTCGCCCCGAGCGCAGGCGGATCGTGACGATGCAGTGCTCGTCCTCGGACCGGCCGCGGCGGTCGACGGTAATCGTCTTTACCTCGTGCCCTTCGATGTGGTCCGCGCGCGGCGTACCGTCACCCCACAGGCGTTCGACGCGGATATCGCTCTCGCGGATGATCCAGAAGGCGCCGGTCACGAGGTTGGCGTATCGGTGCACGGCGAACGCGGCGAGCGCGCCGAGCGGCAGCAGCAGGATGTCGACATGGCTGGGCGGCCATCCGCGCCAGAGCTTGTAGGCGTAGGGCACGGCGCACAGCGCGACCGCGATCAGTGACACGATCCGGATGTCCCGGGTGGAAAACGCCTCGAGGGGTTCGCCGAGATGCATCTCGGGATTGCTGGCATCGAGCGGATTGACCGGCTCCTCGAAATTGGGGACGTCGAACTGCGTGGCGATCCGGGCCACAGTCTCGCGGACATGCGTGACATCGGAGATCGGCGGGGACGTCAGGCGTTCCCCCGAGACAAGCGTGAAGACGAGTTGAAAGCGGGCTTTCACCCTCTTGCTGCCGGGAACCTGCAATCCGGCGATGTCGTCCTTCGCGACGACCCGCGTGCGCAGCTTTCCGAATGGACTTTGCCGTCCGATCAGAATCTCGTTCGCGGTGATGATCCACACCACCGCCGGCGCCAGCATGATGCCGATAACGAACCCTGCACCCACGATCAGCGCGACCGCCGAGATGATGATTTCCAGTGTGTCGTGCGTGAACAGGCCCGGCGTGAAGCACAGCGCAACGGCGGCCGCGGAGCCGGCCATGACCAGCCGCTGCGCGATCGAGGAGCCTTCGCGAAGGCGAATGTCGGTGCTGGTGGTCGCGTCGTCCATTGCGGGCGCTGATTCCGTCGCTGGCGAAACTCCACGGACGGGTCCGTGGAGTCAAGCAACAACGGCGGACGCGGCAATCCGGCCTCAGCTATTGGCGCTCAGCAGCTTTGCCACGGTGCGGTCGATCTCGTCGTAGCGGCCCTCGCCCTCGTGCTGGAACACGATCTTGCCGGTCTGGTCGATGATGTATTGCGCCGGCCAGTACCGGTTGCTGTAGGCGTTCCAGGTCTTGGAATCATTGTCCTGCGCCACGGGATAGGTGATGCCGTGGCGCTTCAGTGCGGCCTGCAAATTGGAGGCCGAGCGCTCGAACGGGAATTCCGGCGTGTGCACGCCGACCACGACGAGGCCCTTGTCCTTGTATTTGGCATAGAGGTCGGTGACGTGCGGCAGCGTGTTGACGCAGTTGACGCAGCCATAGGTCCAGAAGTCGACCAGCACGACCTTGCCGCGGAGGTCGGCGATGCTGAGCGGCTTCGAGTTGAACCAATTGTTGATGCCGGCGAAATCGGGCGCGGTCTGCTGGCTCGCGGCAGCGGTGACGACAGGGGTGGCGCGCGCGGCCTCGTCGCAGATGCCGGGGATGACGGCGCCTGTTGCGGCCATGCCGATCAGTGCGGCGGTCACAGTGAGCAGCTTGAAAGTCATGGAAAAATCCTCCGGTGAAGGTGAGGGATGATCACAGGCCGATCTGGCCGGTGGGGTAGAAGCCGGTGAGCCACGCCACGATCAGCGTGTCGTATTGGAAATAGGCGGCGACCGCGAAGGCGATCACGACGACACCAAAGCCCTGCTGCAGCCGAGGCGAGATCCGCGCGAGGCTGCGCACCCGCGTGGTCGCAGCCTGTCCGCCATAGGCGATCGCGAGCATCGGGATCGCTGCGCCGATGGCATAGGCAATCAACAGCACGCCGGCCCAGCTGGCGTTCTTCGACGTCGCGACCAGGGTCAGGATCGAGCCGAGCACGGGGCCGGCGCAGGGCGTCCAGACCAGGCCGAGCGTGGTGCCGAGCACGAGGCCGCCGAGCGCGCCCTCGCGTTGCATGGCGCCGGCGTTGCCGAGATCGAGCCAGCCATTGAGCCGGATCGACAGCCATTCGAACGGCGCCGGCCACAGCATCAGCAGGCCGAAGCCGAGCAGCAGGATCGAGGCGGCCTCGCGCAGCACGTTCGGATCGAAATCGAACAGCCGCGTGATCGCGCCGAGCAGCAGTGCGGTCGCCGAGAACGAGACGACGAAGCCGAGCGCGATCATCGCGGGCCGCAGATGCCCCGCGCGCCCGATCGAGGCGCCGAGCAGGATCGGCAGCATCGGCAGCGTGCAGGGCGCGGCGATGGTCAGGATGCCGGCGAGGACGGCGAAGATCAGGTCGAGCATGAGGCACTCGTGAAGGAGGTCACGAGGGCAGTTCGCGCGTGGCGGTGCGGTCGTTACGTGCCGTCACGCCTTCGTGACGGGCGATTGCTTGGCGGAGGCACTCTGCCGACCACAGCGATGGTGCGCCCCCTCCCCCCTTGCGGGGGAGGGCGGGGGAGAGGGGTGGCCCCGGGCGAGGTCTATCCACCTGCGATCGTACCGCGCGCACCAATCGAGAGAGCCCCCGTGTGGCCCCCTCTCCCTGCCCCTCCCCGCAAGGGGGGAGGGAATGAAAGAGCGGAGGCCGCCTCACTCAGGTGCGGCAAAAATCATCGGAGCCACGGCATCAGCAAAACCCAAATACAAAACGACCCGGACGGGGGCATCGTCCGGGTCGTTGGAGGTCCTTGGGAGGTTTAACGAAAACCGTATGTGAGCTTTATAGGAGGGAAGTTTTTCCGCCTGATGTTGTGCCTTGTTTCAATTGTTTCGTCGGCGGTAACACTTCCGTGTCCGGGACAGGGCCGAAAGATCGGTCCTATCCCATTGAAATCATTGATCTTAGGCGGCGAACCGGTCGACGCCGGCGCCCTTAAGCAAATCGGCCAGTTGCTTGCGGGCATAGAACATCCGGGTCTTCACCGTGCTCTGCGGGATGCCGATGATCTGACCGACCTCCTCCACCGACTTCTCGTGGTAGTAGACGAGGTTGATGATCTCGCGATGCGCGGGCGACAGTTTTTGCACGCAGGCGCGCAGGATGGCGCTGGTGTCGTTGCGGTCGAGCGAGCTCTCCGGCGTCTCGGCATCGTCAGGAATCTGGCGCACGTCGTCCTGGTCGATGTCCTCGAAGCGGCGCTGGCGCATCGCGGTCAGCGCCTTGAATCGGGCAATCGAGAGCAGCCAGGTCGAGACCTGCGAGCGGCCCTGGAACTGGCCTGCGGTGCGCCACACGTCGAGGAACACCTGGCTGACGAGGTCTTCCGCCGTGGTCGCGTCACGCACGATGCGCAGGATGAAGCGATAGACCCGCACATTGTGCCGGCAATAGAGGATGTGCATCGCTGTCCGGTTGCCGTCGGCAATGCTTTCCAGAAGCATGTCGTCCGAGGTCGCCTGAGCGGCGATGATGCTCTGGCTGGCTTGGGCGTTGATGGCGATGACGTTCGGCATGGACTTGCTCCCCGTAGCGCCGCAACCGAGCGGCGTTTCCTTGGACCAAAGTGTTAATGAGCGAACGTTTCGGGACGTCTGCACGAAAAGGGGAAAATGGTTTCGTGCGCCGCCAAATTGTTTCGTCGGACTGGGCGCGACGAAACATTCGGGGCTAAAAGTCGTGGAATTTCAATGTACGGAAAATACGGGGTGGGCTTGGAAAGCGCCTGGAGCCTGCGGGAACGCATTTCCGGATGTTGCGTTCGGTTGCGCCACACTCTCCGCTGTCGCGCGCGCCTTACGGCTTCTCGCCCGCGGGCGAGAACAGGTAGCCGCCGCCGCGGATGGTGCGGATCACGGCTGGCTTGGTCGGGTCGGGCTCGATCTTGCGGCGGATGCGCATGATGCGCAGATCCACGGCGCGGTCGAACGCTTCGGCGTCGCGTGCATTCGCCAATTCGAGCAGCCGCTCGCGCGACAGCACGCGCTTCGGATTGGCCGCGAACACCTTGAGCAGCCCGAATTCGGACGCGGTGAGCGGATGCTCGTTGCCCTCGTCGTCGCGCAAGGCCTGCGCTTCCAGGTCAAGCCATTTGGTGCCGAAGCGCACCAATTGTTCCTTGTCCGATTTCGCAGGCGCCGCCTCGGCCGCGGCAGCCTTCACCGGTGTGCTCCGCCGCAACACCGAGCGGATGCGCGCCATCAGCTCGCGCAGCTCGCACGGCTTGGCCACGTAGTCGTCGGCGCCGAGCTCAAGACCGACGACGCGGTCGATCGGGCTCGCGGTTGCCGTCAGCATGATCACGGGCACGTTGATGCGGCTCTTGAGGTCGCGGATGATCGAGAGGCCGTCTTCCTCGGGCATGTTGAGGTCGAGCACGACGAGGTCGGGCATGCTGCCGTCGATCGCGGTGCGCAAGCTCTTGCCGCCATCGCACAGCGTCACGGTGAAGCCGTGCATCTTGAGGTAATCACCGACCATCTCCCGGGCCGGGGCCTCGTCGTCGACGATCATGATGTGCTGGCTTTGGGTCATATCACTCAGATCTCGGTACTCGAATCACGGCAACTCGGTCGCGGGCAGGGTGATGGTGAAGGTCGATCCCTTGCCGGGACCGTCGCTCTCGGCCGTCACCTCGCCGCCATGCATGTCGATAATACGCTTGACGATGGAAAGCCCAAGCCCCGTCGAGCTCTCGCCAGCGGTCGGTTTGGCCGACAGCCGCTGGAACCGGCCGAACAGGCGGCCGAGATCCTCCGGCGACAGGCCGGCGCCCTCGTCGCTGACGCGGACGACGGTATCGCTGGCCTCATGGGTGACGGCGACGATGATCTTGCCGCCGATCGGTGAGTATTTGATGGCGTTGCTGATCAGATTGTCGATCGCCTCGCGGATGCGGTCGGTGTCGCACATGGTGACGATGTTGGGCGGCGCCGTGACGTGGATGGCCTGCTGCTTGTTGACCGCGAGCGGCTGGTTGGCGTCGGCGACCTCCTTCACCAGCGCCGCGACGTCGACCGGCTCGCGGCGGATGGTGATGTCGAAGGCATCGGCCATCGCGTCCGAGATCAGATGATCGACCATCGTGGTCAGGCGCTTCGTCGCATCGCGGATGTGATCGACCTGGGCGACCACGCCGTCGGACGAGGCGCCGGTCGAGATCAGCTCCTTCAGCATCTCGGTGCGGCCGAGGATGACGCCGAGCGGGTTCTTCAGATCATGCGCGACGGTGCCGAGGATCTCGTTCTTGAAGCCGTTGGCGCGCTGCAGCCGCAGCCATTGCGCCGACAGGCGGCGATTGGCCTGCATCAGCGCGCGGGTGCGCTGGGCGACGCGGTCCTCGAGCTGCGTGTTGGCGTCCTGGAGTTGCTGATAAAGGATCACGTTGTCGAACGCGATCGAGAGCCGGCTGGAGAAGATCTCGACCAGCGAGCGGTCGGTCTCGGACAGCTCGCGTTCGGCCTGGAGCAGCACCACGACCTCGCGGCCGCTTCCGGTGCGCAAATAGATCACGCTGCGATGGTCGGCGAATTCGTTCTTGCGGCCCTGGAAGGCGGCTTCCACCATCGCGCGCAGATCAGGGTCGAGTGCCTTCGAGGAGGTCGTGCCGATGAAGCGGCTGTAGCAGCCGCTTCCGGCGAGCACCGAAAGTTCGGGGTCGATGCCGCCATTGTCGCGCAAGACCAGTATACCGGCGCAATCGACATTGAGCAGCGAGGCGAGCTGGGTCAGCACGCCCTCGGCGAGCCGCTGCATCGACTTGAAGTCGTACAGCGTCGACGCCGCGTCGATGATGATCTCGAGCCCGCGCCGCGTCTGCACCATGCGCTCGAGCTGCTGATAGGAGCGCAGCGCCGCGGTCAGCGAGGTGAACAGCTTGTCGGCGGTGAGCTCGGTCTTGGCCTTGTAGTCGTTGATGTCGTACTGCACGATCACGCGCCGCTCCGGCGCCTGGCCGGGCTGTCCGGTGCGCAGGATGATACGCACGGTCTCGTTCTTGAGCTCGTTGCGGATGAACTCGACCAGCTCGAGGCCAGCGACGTCAGTCTCCATGATGACGTCGAGCAGCACGGCGGCGATATCGCCGTGCGCGGCCATCAGCTTGCGACCTTCCGCCGCGGAATGGGCGGAGAGGATCTCCAGCCCCTGGCCGTTGAGGCTGTAGTCGGACAGCGCGAAGCGGGTGCCGTCATGCACGGCCGGATCGTCGTCGATGACGGCGATCTTCCACCTTCTGGTGTTCTGGTCCTCCGGTGCGGTACCGGTGTCGTCGATCAGGTGGAGGACATCGTCCTGTTCGGCCATTGAGAAGTCCCGTCAGTCTCTGTGCTTTGCGTGCCGCCCTTGGCGATCCGCGGCATGATAATCCGAAAAGTAGTGCCTTGTCCCAGCTTGGATTCCAGCATCATGCGTCCGCCAAGCTGCTGGGTGACGAGGTTATAGACGATATGGAGCCCGAGTCCCGTACCACCTTCATTGCGCCGGGTGGTAAAGAATGGGTCAAAGGCCTGGCGTTGCACGTCAGGGGTCATGCCGGCCCCGTCGTCGGCGAAGATGATCTCGATGTCGTCGGCCCCGCGCGGCTTGGCCGAGATCGTGATCGTGCCGGCGCGGCCGTCGGCAAAGGCGTGGTTGGCGGCGTTGAGGAAGAGGTTGGTCAGGATCTGGCCGTAGGAGCCGGGATAGCCGTCGAGCAAGAGCCCCTCGGGCACGTCGACCTGGAGCGTGATCGGCGAGCGCTTCAGGACCGGCCGCAGGCTGGCGATGATCTGGTCGGTGGCTTCGCTGAGTGAGAATTGCCGCCGCTCGGCATGAGAGCGGTCGACCGCGACCTGCTTGAACGACTGGATCAGCTCGCCGGCGCGGGTGAGGTTGGCGACGAGCTGCTGCGAGGCATCGCGCGAGGATTGCACGAACTCGTCCAGCTGCGAGCGGCGCAGGCCGCCGTCGCCCTTGAGCTGGGCCTCGAAGATCTCGGTGCGCCGGGCGAAGCTGGAGGCGACCGTCAGGCTGATGCCGATCGGGTTGTTGACCTCGTGCGCGACGCCGGCGACGAGGCCGCCGAGTGCCGCGAGCCGTTCGGCGTCGATCAGATTCTGCTGCGCGGTGTTGAGCTCGAGCAGCGCGCTCTCGGCCTTTTCCTTGGATGCGCGCAGCTCGTCCTCGGTCTCACGCTTGGCGATCGCGTTCTCGCGGAACACTTCCACCGCGCGCGCCATGGCCCCGACCTCGTCTCGCGCGCGCGTGCCCTGCACTTCGCGGTCGAGGTCGCCGAGCGTGATCGCGCGCATCGCGGTCATGATCTGCTGCAATGGCAGGCGGATCGACAGCGCGATCAGCACGCCCGCGGTGAGGATGATGCCGAGGAAGATCACAGCGATCGACAGCACCCGCCGCGAGATATCGGCCAGTGTACGATCAAACGTCTCCTGCGCCTTCTGCTCGCGCTGGCGCATCTTGGTGGAGAGGTCGTCGATGGCGCCGATCGCCTCGGCCTGGCTGGCGTCGATGGTGTTGCGCAGCAATTCGGTGCGGTTCGTCAGCTGCTCGGAGAGTTTGGCGAAACCCTCGCGCAGCGCCGTGGTGCGGGTCCCGAGCCGTTGCAGCGCCATGCGCTGCAGGTCGTTGTCGGCGAGATCGATCATGACCGGAATGGTCTTCTCGATCGTCTCGGTGTTGCGGCGCGCGTCGTCGGCAGCACCGGGCGAGAGCGAGAGATAGTAGGAGTTGGCGGCCACCAGCATCGCGGTGAAGGCCTCGCGGGACTTGCCGAGCGAGGGCCAGATCAGCGCGTCGCGATGGCCGGTGGCGCCTTCGATGATGGAATAGAGACCGGCCATGTCCCTGGCCGGGCCCTGCACCTGCTCCTCATAGGTCTTGGCGATGGTCGCCTGCACGCTGCGCAGCTCGCCAAAGCCGTTGAGGAAGCGGTCGGTGGTGCGCTCCAGCTCCTCGACCGAGCCCGACAGCATCGGGTCCTTGGCGGCCCGGTCGGTCAGCGTGCCCAGCACCGCCTCGCGCAGCAGCAAGATCTCGGCGAACAGGTCCGGGCTCGGCTGGTTGATGTAGCGGTGGATCAGATTGTGCAGGCGCCCGGTCTCGCTTTCGAGCAGCGCCAGGATACGGTCGGACTCGCGCACCTGGCGGACGTCGCCCCAGGCCGAGCCCAGCACCTGCGTGCCATTCCAGATCAGCCCCACCAGCACCACGACCACGGCCGAGTTCAGGGCCGCGATCGACAGGATGCGCCAGCGGATCGGCACCGCGCGGAGCATGCCGACCAGACGTGCCCGCAGCCGCCCGAGCGGGCCGGTCGGCCTGTCTGCGTGCTCGCTGTGTCCAAGTGCAGCCAAGAGGCTCACTCCACCTTGCGAATGCGTTCGATCAGCGCGGCCGCGGCGGGATCACGCCCCGCCTTGGCATAGATCGCAGCCATCGCGTCCTCGAACGACTTGCGGTCGATATCCCTGGCGACGGTGATGCCGGCGGCTTCAGCCTTGCGCTGCGACTGCTCCTCGAGGTCGCGCCACTTCTCGCGCATGAACCGGCTGGAGCGCTGCGCGGCGTCGCGGAAGACCGTCCGGTCGTCCGGTGACAGGCTCTGCCAGGCCTTGAGCGAGATCACCAGCACCTCCGGGCTCATCGTGTGCTCGGTCAGTGCGAGATAGCCGGCATGCTTGTAATGGTCTGTCGTCACGAAAGATGGCCAGTTGTTTTCGGCGCCGTCGATCAGATGGTTGGCAAGCCCGGTGAGCACCTGCCCATAGGGCATCTCGACCGGCTCGGTGCCGAGCGAGCGGATCATCTGGCTCATCAACTCCGATTGCTGCACCCGGATCCGTAATCCCCTGAGGTCGGCGACACCCCTTACCGGACGGACGCCGTTGTAGATCGACCGCGCACCGGAATCGTAGAAGGCGAGCCCGACGAAGCCGTAGGGCTCGAAACTGCCGAGGATCTCGCTGCCGATCGGCCCGTCCAGCACCTTCTGCATGTGCTCGATGGACCGGAACAGGAACGGCATGGCGAGCACGTTCATCGCCGGAACGAAGTTGCCGACCAGTGCCACATTGGTCCGGTTGAGGTCGATCGCGCCGACCCTGGTCTGCTCGATGGTCTCCTTCTCCTCGCCAAGCTGACGGGAGTGGAACACCTTGATCTCGTGCCGGCCGCCGGTGCGCTCGGCGATCAGGACGCCCATGTAGCGCAGCGCCTGGACGGTCGGGTAATCCTCGGCCTGGGTGTCGGCGGCGCGGAATTCGCGCGCAGCAGCGCCCGTCGCGCAGATCGCGAGCAGAAGCGCGACGAAGATCACCCCGGTCCGCGAGAGTTCGGCACGGTTCAGCACTGGCACACTCAACCCCTCAGTGGTGGAGTCTATGGCGGGACCAAAAGGTTCAACGCAATCTAGCAGAAGGTTAAGGGAAGGCTATCCCGCGGGGCGTTATCCGATTGTACGACGCGGCCGGTTGTCATTCCTGATTGAATCCGCAAAAGCGGCGCTTTAAGCATGTGGCGGGCAGGATCGCCTTTTGTTCGCGCGAGACAGGATCATCGATCGTGATGTCAGCATGGCGCCTCTTGCAGATCGTTGCCGCCGCCGCGGCCCTCACATTCACCGGGCAGGCCAGCGCCGCCACCGACATCGCGTGGTGGCACGCCATGTCCGGCGAGCTCGGCCGGCAGCTCGAGAAGCTCGCCTCCGACTTCAATGCCTCGCAGTCCGATTACCGCATCGTGCCGAGCTACAAGGGCAACTACACCGAGACCGTGACGGCGGCGATCTTCGCGTTCCGCTCGCGCAGCCAGCCCGCGATCGTCCAGGTCAACGAGGTCGCGACCGCCACCATGACCGCGGCCAAGGGCGCGATCTATCCCGTGTTCACAATGATGCGGGATATGAACGAGCCGTTCTCGCTGGGCGATTACCTTCCCGCCGTCTCCGGCTATTACACCGATGCGGCCGGCAATCTGTTGTCCTTCCCGTTCAATTCCTCGACGCCGATCCTCTATTACAACAAGACCATGTTCCGCGACGCGGGCCTCGATCCGGAGACGCCGCCGAAGACATGGCCCGAACTTGGGCTTGCTGCAAAACGCCTGCGCGAGCGCGGCGCGGTGTGCGGCTTCACCACGTCCTGGCCGTCCTGGATCCATATCGAGAATTTCTCCGCCTTCCACGATCTGCCGCTCGCGACGCGGACCAATGGCTTTGCGGGGCTGGATGCCGAGCTGACCATCAACAATCCGGCCGTCGTGCAACACATCGCCCAGCTCGCCGAGTGGCAGAAGGGCAAGGTGTTCGACTACGGCGGCCGCGGGCAGTCGGCCGAGCCGCGTTTCCAGAATGGCGAATGCGGCATCTTCATCGGCTCCTCGGCGACGCGCGCCGATATCAAGGCGAATTCGAAGTTCGATATCGGCTACGGCATGATGCCGTACTGGCCCGACGTGAAGAACGCGCCGCAGAACTCGATCATCGGCGGCGCCACGCTGTGGGTGCTGCGCGACCGCCCGCGCGCGGAATACAAGGGCGTGGCGCGGTTCTTCGCCTATCTGTCGCAGCCCGGCGTGCAGGCGGCCTGGCACCAGAACACCGGCTACCTGCCGATCACCCGTGCCGCCTTCGAGCTGACGCGCGCACAGGGTTTTTACGAGCGCAATCCGGGCTCCGCGATCTCGTTCGAGGAGATCACGCTGCATCCGCCGACGGAGAACTCGAAGGGCATCCGGCTCGGCTCCTTCGTGCTGATCCGCGGCGCAATCGAGGACGAGCTGGAACAGGCCTTTACCGGCCAGAAGGGCGCGCAGGCTGCGCTCGATGCCGCGGTCGAGCGCGGCAACAAGCTGCTGCGCCAGTTCGAGCGCGCCAGCCCGGACCGTTAGCGGCGGGAAGCTTGACGTTGGTTGGAGCGCGAAACCTTTCCACGTCGTCATGGCCGGGCATAGTCGTCCGAAGGACGGCGTCGCTTCGCTCGCCTATGTCCCGGCCATCCACGCCTTGGCACGAAGAACGTGGATGCCCGGGGCAAGCCCGGGCATGACGGACTCAAACGATTAAGCTCGCGATGTCGATGAAACTCCCCCACCTCGCCGACGCGGAAAGCTTCCGCGCCTTCCGCTCCGATTCGTCGCGATGGCTGCCGATCGCGCTCGACATCGCGCGCAGCCACGGTCTCGATGTCAGCGCGCCGCAGGTGTTTGCGACCGGCACCAATCTCGTCGTGGGCTTGGGCGAAAAGCTGATCCTGAAAATCTTCCCGCCGCACTTGCGCACACAGTTCGTCTCCGAGCGCGCCTCGCTGACGCAGCTCGCCGGCCGTCTTCATCTGCCGATCCCCGAGATCGTCGCGGAAGGGGAGCGTGATGGCTGGCCTTATCTCGTCATCACGCGCCTTGCCGGCAGGCTCGGCTCGGAGGTGTGGCCGCAGCTCCCGGAGGCGCAGAAGGAGCGCCTGCTGCGCCAGATCGGCGAGACCATCGCCGCCGTGCAGCGCGCGCCGCTCGGACCGCTCGCGCAAATCCAGCCGCGCTGGGACGACTTCATGCGCGCCCAGATTCAGGGCTGCAGGGCGCGGCATACACGCCTCGGCCTTGCGCCGAAATTCCTCGAAGGCCTCGACGATCTCCTGCGCGATGCCGCCGAGCTGATTCCGATGGATGCGCCGCCGGTGATCCTGGTCGGCGAATATATCCCCCAGAATTTCCTGCTCGCCTGCCATGACGATCAATGGTCGCTAGTCGGCCTGTTCGACTTCGGCGATGTGCTGGCGGGATGGCGCGACTACGACCTGCTCGGCCCCGGCGCCTTCATGGCGGCTGGCCGGCCGGGGAGGGTGCGCAGCCTGCTCAAGGGTTTTGGCTATGCGAAGCCGGACTTCGCGCTCAAGCGTCGGCTGATGGCGCTCATGCTTTTGCATCGCGCCAGCGACCTCAATAGCCACGTCTGTATCGAGGGCTGGCAGGACAAGGCGAGCGATCTGGTCGAGCTGCAAGAGCTGATCTGGGCAAGCTGACCATCCCGGCCGTCATTGCGAGCACAGCGAAGCAATCCAGACTGTCACCGCGGAAAGATTCTGGATTGCTTCGCTGCGCTCGCAATTGTGCATGTTCACTAATTCGCTGATTGGATCGCTCCACTGGAGGCCGATCCGATGCGGGATAATAGCT
>NZ_JAFCJT010000018.1 GCF_018130785.1 Bradyrhizobium liaoningense | reverse complement strand
GCATAGGTCGTCGTGCCGCGCAGGTCGGACGCGGTCGCGCCGGCGATCGTGGTCGAGACGTTGGACTTCGAGGAGTAGCCGACCGTGGTCTGGAGCGCCTGGTTGGCGATCGACTTCGCGGAGTCGATCAGCTTCTGCAGCGAGGTGATGCCGGTGTTGGCGGCCTGAAGCACCTGCACGCCGTTGGCGATGCCATCGAGCAGGTTGTTGATGTCGCTGGCGCGGTTGTCGAGCGACTGGGCGGTGAAGAAGTTGGTGGGATTGTCCAGGGCCGAATTGACGCTCTTGCCGGTCGACAGACGGTTCTGCGTGGTGGCGAGGAGGTCAGCGGTGGACTGGAGGGAGAGCAGGTTCTGACGAACCGAGGAGGAAAGGACGATACCGGACATACGCTGTTACCTTTCTGGTAAACGCTACTGTTACGCGTCTGCTTGGATCGAGATGGACCCAGCGACCGGCGGACCGTGGCGCCGAGAATCTAACGAAGCATGAAATGAAATCGGCGCTTTTGCTGAGTCGCGGCGCGATTCGGGGCGCGCGGACGCGATTGCCGCTGCATTGCCGCGCGATCTTATCTTTGAAAAGATTGATGTTTTTCGCGTGAGCGCCGGAGATTCACAACTCGTTAACTAGTCTTGATGGAGTATTGCGCCCTGATCCGCCGCAACACACGCTCGGTTACGAAAGCGTTGATGGAGAACAGGCATGGCCCTCAAGGTCGAGCTCAGACCGCACGAACGCATCATCGTCGGTAACTGCGTGATAACCAACACCGACCAGCGCGCCCGCCTCCTGATCGACGGCGACAACGTGCCGATCCTGCGCGAACGCGACATCCTCACGCCGGAGACCGCCGATACGCCCGCCAAGCTCGTCTATCTGGCGGTCCAGCTCATGTACATCTCGCCGGATCCGCAGAGCCAGCACGGCACCTATTTCAACCTGGTGCGCGACATCGTCACCGCCGTGCCGAGCGCCTGGCCGATCATCGAAAGCATCAACAACAACATCATGAGCGGCGATCTCTACCGGGCACTGAAAGACGCCCGCAAGCTGATTGCCTATGAAGACAAGCTGCGTGAGCAGTTCCAGGCGACCCATCCCAAGGACGAAGCGGCCAAGAACGACGTCAGCACCGCCGCCTGATCCACGCGCATCCGAACACCTCAAACGAAACCGGCCCCGGATCATCTCCGGGGCCGTTGTCGTTTCGACTTGCGCGTCCTACTCACTGCGCCGCGAGCGGCGGCGCCTCGACCTCGATCACCGCGTCGCTGAGCCGCCGCGCGCCGAACTCAAGCACGGCTGCCAAAAGTGCGTCGATATCTGTCTCGTCGGTCCGGTGATTGACGATCGCGGCGCGGATCGCGAACTTGCCGTCCAGCGTCGTGCTCGACGGCGCCGCAATGCCGGACTCCTGAACGTCGGCGACGATCTCGCGGTTGACCGCATCATCGGCGCGGTAGCGGAAACAGACGATATTGAGATTGACCGGCGCCAGCAATTCCAGCCGCGGCTCGGCGATAACGCGCGCCTCGAGATATTTTGCCAGCGCGCAGCTTCGCGCGATCACCGCGCCCAGCCTGTCGGTGCCGAACGTCTTCAGCGTGAACCAGGTCTTCAGCGCGCGGAAGCCGCGCGACAGGTCGGGGCCGAGATCGCACGGCCAGACCGCGCCCGCCGCAAGTCCCCTCGCCTCGCGGCGCAGATAGGCCGCAGGCTGCGCAAAGGCCTGCCGGTGCTGCTCGCCGTCGCGCACCAGCAGGAAGCCGGCGTCGTAGGGCACCTGTCCCCATTTGTGGAAATCGAGCGCAATGGAGTCGGCGAGCTCGATGCCGCCGAGCATTGGTGCAAGCTCGGGCGAGAAGATCGCTAGCGCACCGAAAGCGCCATCGACGTGAAACCAGATTTCCTCCTCGCGGCACAGCTCCGCGACCGCCTTGAGATCGTCGATCGCACCGATATCGACCGTGCCGGCAGATGCGACCACCAGGAACGGCTTGAAGCCGACTTCGCGATCGGTCGCGATCTGCGCGCGCAGCGCGGCGACGTCGATGCGATGATCGGCATCGACATCGATCTTGCGCAGCGCATCGGCGCCGAGCCCGGCAATGTCCATCGCCCTGGAGACACAGCCATGCGCCGCCTGCGACGTGTAGGCCGTGAGCAGCGCGCCATCATTGCCGATGCCGTGCTGCCGCGCCAGCGTGCCGAGCGCAGCGGTGCGCGCCACCAGCACCGCCATCAGATTGGCCATCGACGTGCCCGTGACGAAGATGCCGCTCGCGTCTTGCGGAAAGGCGAACAGATGGCGCATCCATTCGACAATCTGGCGCTCGACCTCGACCGGCATGTGATCGCGTCCGCCTAGATTGGCATTGAGGCCGGCTGCGAGCATCTCTGCGACCATGCCGACCGCGGTGCCGCCGCCATGCACCCAGCCCATGAAGCCGGGATGGACGTTGCCGGTCGCGTATGGCGCGACATGTTCAGTGAACTCGCGATAGACATCAGCAAGATCGTTTGCCTCGCGCGGCAAGTCGGTCCTAACTGCAACGCGGGTCGCATCGGGAATCGGCTGCCACACCGGGCGTGCTCGAACATTGGCGATGCCGTCGATCGCATCGTCGAGCATGCGATGGGCAAGCGCACGGAATTCGCTCCAGTCCTGCGGATCGAGCGAGGTATGCGTGACGGAGCTTTGCGTGTTGCGGATGATCTCGTTCATGCTGCACGCCCTTCGCCGGCCTTTGCATGCCGCGACAGCATCGCGGTGAACGCAGCAAAGATCTTGCGCATCTGCGGCGGCTTGTACGGAAACACCGCAGGCGGATCCATGTTGTGCACGACGGCGGTGTTGTCGGCTTCGAACACCAGCAGCTCGCCGCTCTGGTTTTCGGCGCAATCGACGATGAAATAGTCTAGACCGACGCGCTTGCTCATCTCGTCGAGCGCATTGCGATGACGCGCAGCGAAAGCGCTGTCGAAGTCCAGCATGAAGGTGGCCTCCTCAGCTCGCTTCTCTTCGCTGAAGGCCATATAGGCGTTGAGATACCAGATGTCCCAGCGGTCGGCGATCGCCATGTGGCAGGCGTAAGGTTTGCCGTCCACCATGGTGAGACGATATTTGCGGTAAAGCCCGTCGGGGCTCGCATAATCGACGAAGCGCGCGACGAAGAAGTCTTGCTCCTGCCGCTCGACAAGATAGGCCTTGAGCGCCGCAGCATCGTCAACCTTCGAGAGTCCGACGCCGGCATGCGTCCCGCGCGGCCGCACGATCATCGGAAAGCGCAATTCGCCCGTGATGTCCGCACAGGCGATCTTGCCTTCCAGAAGCTCCGACAATTGCGCGCGCGTCGCATGCGCGGTCACGGGAATGTCGAGACCAGAGATACCCGCCAGCAACCGGAATAGCTTGTCGCGATCGAGATTTCCGATCAGCTCAGCGCGATTGAGCAGCGGCCGCGGCCAGCGCGGCGCAGCCTGTTCGATCACGGCGAGCGTCTCGCGGCATTCCTCGGAATCGGAGGCGACCACGATGGCGACATCGTGATCGGGCAACGTCTCGGGCAGACCGACGCCCTTGACCACGTACAGCGTCAGCAGCTCGATGTCGGAACCTTCGAGCAGGAATTCGATCGGGGTATTGCCACCCATGTCGATATCGGCCGCGAGCGCGAGCACGCGCAGGCGCGGTTTCGAAACCGCGCACGGCGTACGAAACAATTGGTGGAAGGAGAGCACCTCGGTCTGGATCACGAGCCCGGCTTCCTTCTCGCCGAGAAGCTGGGCGATCAGCGACAGATCGAGGCCCTCGCCTGCCTCCGCCGTTCCCTCCGCGATCCGCGACAGAAGATGCTCGCGCAACGGATGCAGATCGCCGCCCTCGAAGGCCCGCCGCGTCAGCTGCGCAAAGCCGATGCGGTCGGAATAGTTTGGCGTAGTCACGCCGTTCGGCGCGGAAACAGGATGCAGCATCTTCAGGCCTCGAGCACAAACTTCCCCGGCACAGCCATGCCGCGGTCAAGCAGCAGCTCGATCTTCACCAGGACGTGGGCGATGCGATCGAGGATGTGCTGCACATTGCGTTGGGCCTGCACCGGATCCGGCGACCAGGCCTCGGTCACGAGCCGGGCGCCGGCGCAGAGCCGCAGCACGGCCTGCGGCCCCTCGTCCGGCCGCTCCAGCCGGACCGGCTGGCCGATCAGGCAGCGCTGCGCGGCGACCTGCCGGTCCGCTGCGCTGCCGTTGATCTCCTCGTTCATGTCACGCGCCAGCGCCCGATGAACGGCGCCGGTCTCGGCAATCGGGACCGGCTTGCCGTCGCGCAGCAGCGTGAACGGAAAGATCGTGGCGTGCGCGAACTCCTCGTCGTCCGCGGCAGTCTTCCCGGTCGCGGTTGGAACGGGTTGAAGCGACGGCGACAGCGCGATCATGCTGTCGATGCCGGCGGCCAGCTCGGCCAGCGCCTTGACGCGAAAAGCCCCGGGCACGGCGTAATAGCTGCCGATCTCCGCCAGCGCCGCCTCCCAGCGCAGCCATTGTCCGAAATTCGGCCGGCGCTCGAAGCGGGAGCGCAGCGCCGTCCACGCCATCGGCCAATCGCTGCGGCCCGCATAGTCGAAGAAGCCCGGCGCAATCCCCTCGATCCGGTCGAGCGATCGCGACAGCCCTTTCGGCACCAGCAGCGCGCCGCTGAAAGCGGGCCCGCCGAAAAACTTCGAGCCAGTCATCAAAATCATGTAGCCGAGATCAAGATAGGAGCGCAGCCGGCGGCGGCTCAGCCGCGCCTGACAGGCATCGACGACGACCTGAACCTTGCGCGACCAGCGCCGCGCGATCTCATCGAGGCAGGCAGCACTCGGCGCGCGCCAGCCGAGTTTTGACGAATCCATGATGTGGAGAAGAACGCACCGGCCTTGCGCGAGGCTGTTCTCGACTGCACGCATTACCTCGGCGTCCGTATCGGTGCGCATTGCGATGCCGGATACGGCATCGAGCAGCGGCACCGCGATGCTGTCGCCGGCGAGCCCCGCGACTGCGCCGTCCTTGCGGACCGCAAAGCCGCTCGCCGTCATCGAGCTGAAATGATGTCCGCGCGCGGTATGAACCGTGCCGCTGCCGGTCTGGTCGGCGCCGACCACGATCGTCACGGGAGGCGCGCCGAGCACCGCACGCGCCAGGAACAGGGCGTGGAGCTGGGAATCCGTGCCGGACGGCGAGAAAATGACGTCGACGCGCGGCGAGAGCTGGAGATGGCCGCGCAACTCCTCGCGCATGTCCTCGCAGCGCGCATCGAAGGCAATCTCGACCTCGTCGAACAGGCACCTGTGCACCAGCTCTTCGCGTGCCAGCGCGGCGCGGTCATAGGCGAATTGCGAGATCGTCGATGCCGTCGAGGAGGCGAAATTCCAGATTTCCGGCTCCGGCGCGGCCGCACAACCATAGGCGTTGACGCGATCCCCAGCGTCGAGCGCCAGCCGCGGATCTCCGCCGGAGACGAGAAGCGTGTCCAGTGGTGTGAAGAGATCGCGCAGGCGGTAGCGCGAGGCGCCGTCGAACGCGCGCTCCGTGTCCGACAGACTGGATGCGCCGGCGCTCATCCCGGAAGGCTCACGCCGCATCGGCCGCCGCCGCGGGCGCGGCTGCGAATTGCGAAGCGATGTCGCCGTGGAACACCGACGGCCCGACGTGATCGAGCGAGCTCTGGATGTCGGCCCAGATCTCGCCGCCGATGTCCGTCCAGCGCTTGCAGAAAGCGAAGTCCTCTGAGAGATAGGTGCCGGTCGCCGGGTCGATCATGCATTCAAACAGGGCGAAGCGGTTCTGGCTCGCCGCCAGCGTATCGTGCGAATGCTCGCGGAAGAATTGCAGGCCCGCATAGGCCGGATGACGGCACATCGCCTCCAGCACGTGGCGGCGGATCATCAGGAAGCCGGTGCCGGCGTAGCGCACGCGGGTAAACCCGTTGACCACCACGATGCGGTCGGGGTCCTCGATCTCGAGCACATAGTCGAGCGAGGCGGCCGGCACATCGGCGCGGCCGGATTCGATCGCCCGCTTCGCCTTGTCCCAGTTGACCCGCTTGATCGGATAGCAGCCGGCAACAACATCCGCGCCGCACTCGATCAGCCGGAACACCTGCTCGGGCTTGAAGCCGATGTCGGCGTCGATGAACAGGAAATGGGTCGCCTTTGGATCGTCCAGGAACATCGCAGCCAGATTGGCCCGCGCCCGCGTGATCAGCGCGTCACCGTCGCGCAAGAGCACCTTGAGCTCAAGATTGGACATGCCGTGCACGGCGCGCTGGAGCGCGAAGATCGAGCTCGCATAGATGCTCGAGACCTGCCCGCCGAAGCACGGCGTGGCCACCACCAGCTGCATCTTGTCCGACATTGACGGCTCCGCCCCCGCTCAAATCCTCACCAAGAGGTAAAGAGGCATGGTTAACGGCGCCTTAATGCGCACCTACAGGAACTTGACGAGCGAGAGCTGCGCGAGGTTCGAGGTAACCTGATAGGACGCCTGAAGCGCGTTCTGGAGCGACAGGATCTCGCTCGCCACCTGGTCCGGCGAGGCCGATTCCGCCTGGTCGATGATGGACTGCAGCTGCGCCTTGGCCTGGGTCTGGCGCGTGCTTGCGTCCTTCATGGTGTTCTGGGCCATCGCGAGGTCGGTCTGGATGTCCTCGAGGTGCTGCTGGCCGGGCTGCTTCGTCAGCGCCTGCGTCACCCTCAAGCTCAGCGCCGCAACCTGCCCGCCCGCATACTGCCCGGTCGGCGAGGTCGAGAACGTCCCGAACACGGCGATCGCCTGCAACTGCTGACGGATCGCGTCCTCGTCGGCCTGCGCGCCATATTGCACCGTGACTGAATCGTCGACCCGCGCCATCGCCGTGGAGCGCGGCGAGCCTGGCCCGTCATTGCCGGTGTACCACTTCACCGTATTGGCCGAGCCGTTGACGAGCGTCGTCGCCGAACTCGCCGGTGAAGAACCGACGCGCAGTGGCGGCTGCGTGGCGGTGACCGGCGTCGAGCTGAAACCGAGCGCGTTGAGTGCGCCCGTGTTCGATGTCGTGATGTTGAGGCTCGCCGCGTCGTCCGTGTTGATCGTGATCGAACCGCCATGCACGGACGAAGGCTTCGACGTGCCCGTGATCGCGTCGATCTTGCTCATCAGCGTCTGGATGCCGTCGCCGACATTGAGCTGGTTGCCGGTCGCGCCCGAGCTGACGAAGGTCAGCGTGGTGCCGTTCACGGTGATGGTGTCACCGGCGACGAAGCCCGGCGAGATCGAATTCGAGGGGCTCGCGCCGGACAGCGCCGTTGCTCCGGTGATCGGAGCCGGCGGCGCCGCCTGGTTGTTGACGGGTGTACCGATCGCAGAGCTTGCGGTGTTGAAGAAATTGTCGCCGGCCGTGATCGCGGACGCCGCCACCAGCGAGGTATTGGCGAGCTTCGTGATCGCGGCGTTCAGCGCCGTGTTGAGATTGGCCGCGGTATTGTTCGGGTTGACCGGGACGCTCGCGTCGATCGCAAAGCTGCCGAGCGGCGTTGGCGTGGCCGTCGATGCGGTCAGGTCGATCTGCTCGGTCGAACCATCCGGCAGCGTGAATTGGACGCTTAGCTTGTCGCCGTTGTTCGGGTTGACGCCGTTGAGATCGACCGTGAACGACACAGGTGATCCGCTCGGCCCGGTGATGGTCGCGCCAGTCAGCGTCGAGGACACCGCAGAGAGCTTGAGCCCGAACGGCGATCCAGCGACGTCCTCGGACACCTGCACCGAGCTCGGCGTCGGCTGCGTCTGCACCAGCCGCCCCATGCCGTTGGCGCCGAGGTCGGCGGCCTGGCGTTCCGCCATGACGGTCTTGAAGCCCGCCTGCGTGGTCGTGCCGTTGATGATGTCGCCGGCATTGGCAACCGACTGCGTGTTGAACGCCGTCCCGGAGAACAGATAGCGGTTGCCCGACTGCGTGTTGAGAACACCGACCATCGAGCCGAACTGCGCGGCGGCCGTGTTCTGCGCGACGGTCTGGCCGTTGACGTTGAGATCCTGCGCGGTGCTGGCCGAGCCGGTCTGCACCGTGTTGCGGATCGTCGTCAGCGACTGCAGCGCGGTATTGGCGAGGTTGATGTTGACGTTCACGTTCGTGATCGTGTCGGTATAGGCGGCGATGTTGGAGATCTGCGAGCGTCCGGCGATCGCAAAGCCCTCGTTGGTGCCCATCCCGGAATAGTTCTGCGACAGCTTGCCGGTCGAGAGCTGCGTCGACAGGTCGGTGAGCTGCTGATTGATGTTGCGGATCTGCGAGCCGAGGACCGACGAAGAGTAGTTGATGCTGCTGATCGACATGTTTCAGAGCCCTGTACTGGTTACACTTGAGCCTGGATCAACGTGTTCATCATGCTCTGCACCACCGACATGACGTGGGCGTTGGCGGCATAGGCATTCTGAAGCTGGATCAGGTTCGACATCTCGGAATCCAGGTTCACGCTGGAGGTGGAGTTGAATTTCGCCTGAAGCGTCGAGACCACGACGCTCTGGCCCTGCTGGAGCTGGGTCGCCTGCGTCGCGGCGTTGCCCTGGACGCTCAGGAACTGCTGGAGATAGTTCGAAACACTGCCGGTAAAGGGCTGGCTCGCCGAGCCCAGACCGCTCTGCGGCGAATAGGAGAACACCGCCGAGGTGAGCTGCGAATAGAGATAATCCGAGCGCGTGGTATCGCCCGCGGGCGTCACCGGCGAGGTGCTGTAGACCGACAGCCTGGTCGGATCGGCGGCCAGTTGCGTGTTTACGGCGATGCGCCCGGCAAGGCCGGTCATCTGCGAGCCCGACGCGGTGATCGCGCCGGTGTAGAGTGCCTGTCCGCCGTCGGTGAACAGAGGCAGTTGCGGATTGCCCGAGGTCAGCGACGAGATCGTCTTGGTGCTCGATGTCGAATTGACCTTGGCGAGGCCGGTGTTGTCGTCGGTGACGCGCAGCGTCGTAGCGGTGGCCGGCGACGGCGCGGCGGCGAATGTCAGATGCGTGCCGTTCAGCGCGGTGTTGAGCGCGGACGCGATCGCGCCCATGCCGCCGGAGAAATTCACGCCGATCTGCATCGGGTTGGCGTTGGTCGCATTCTGGAGCGGCAGCGCTGCCGGATCGGTCACGTTGACCAGCGTGATCTGGCGCTTCGTATTGGTGGTCGTGTCCGTGTAGGTGAGGTTGACGGTGTTGCCCGGCTGCGCGCCGGCGAGATCGATGTCGAAACCGGCCGGCGGGCCGGACACCGTGCTGCCGGCCGTGGTCTTGTCGGACAGCGCGCTCGACATCGTGGCGGCGAGCTGGTCGATCTGGTTCTGCGCCTGCACCAGCGTCTGGTCGCGTAGCTTCAGATCAGCCGCGATCTGGCCGGAGGAGACCACGTTGTTGGCGACGACGTCGAGCTGCGAGCCGTTCGGCAGCTTGATGTTGAGCGCACCGACGCCGGACTTGGCCGGATCGATGTTGTAGAGCGAGGTCGCCGAAAGGGCGCCGGCGGAAGCAAAGGTGAATTGCGAAGCAAGCCCGGCGCCGACGAGCTGGATACCGGTGGTCGTGTAGATGTTGGCCTGGTTCGAACCGTCGGTGGTGACGCGAACGTCGACATATTTCGACAGCGTGTTGATGGCCTGGTCGCGCTGGTCCATCAGCGTCGCGGCGGACGGGTCGTTTGCCGACAGGCCCTGAAGCTTGGTGTTGATGTCGGCCACCTTCTGCATCGCCGCATTAGCCTGCTGGGCCGAAGTGCCGAGATCCTGCTCGACGTTGGAGCGCAGCGACTGGATGCCCTTGGTGGTCACGTTGAGCTGCTGGGCCAGCGCCTGCGCCGCGCCGAGGGCAACCGTCTGCGCCGACGACGAGCCCGCGCTGGTCGACAGTGCCTGCAACGCCGTGGTGAAATTGTTCAGCGCGGTTTCGAGCGTGCCGCTGTTGCCGGGGGTGCCATAGACATTCTGAAGCTGCTTCAGGATGTTGGCCATCTGGTCGGCGTAGCCGCTGCCGCCGGTCTCGGTGCGCAGCTGGTTCAGCACATAGGTGTCGAGCTCCCGGCTGACGCCGGTTGTCATCGCCGTCGAGCCGAAGTCGCCGGTGGTGACCTCGATCTGGTTCGGCGTCTGGACGACGTAACCCGGCGTCTGCGAGTTGGCGACGTTCGAGGAGACGATCGAGAGCGCGGCCTGGTTGGCACGCAGACCGCTCATCGCACTGGCGAGGGCTGAACTCAAACCCATGTCACTGGCCGCCTTTGGTTACGTCACGCGCCGATCAGCGCAACACGTTCAAGAGGTCCTGCACCATCGAATTCGCCGTCGTGATCACCTTGGTGTTGGCCGAATAGGCCTGCTGGGTCACGATCAGCTTGGTGAATTCGTCGGCGATGTCGGTGTTCGAGCCTTCCAGCGACGAGCCGCTGATGGTGCCCGAAGCGCCGTCGATCGCGGGCCCCGACTGTTCGGTCGCAGCGTAAGCGCCGCCGTCGAGGGCCTTGAGGTAATTGGTGCCGTTGAAGTGCGACAACGATACCTGTGCCAGATCGAGGTTCTGGCCGTTGGAGAAGGTGCCGACCACGAGGCCGTTGTTGTTGACGGCGACCGAGCGAAGCTGACCGGCGGCGTAGCCGTTCTGGGTGATGGTGTTGATGGTCACCGCGCCGCTGGTGCTGGCATATTGCGTCAGGCCGCCCGAGGAGATGTTGAAGGCGACCGAGCCGAGCGACTGGCCGCTGACGCTGACGTTGTTGATGGTGATGCCCGAGCCGCTCGGCGAGGTCAGCGAGCCGTCGGAGGCAAAGGTGAAGGCCTGTCCGGTATTGACCCAGCCGACCGTCGTGCCGGTCGCATTCGGATCGGTCTGGTAGAACAGGTTCCAGGTATCGGAATGGCCCGCGCCGAGCGAGGCGCTGTCGGTCTTGGCCCAGCGCAATTGCAGATTCACCGGCGTACCGGCGGCGTTGTAGGCGGTGACCGCGCCGCCGCTGATCGACTCCTTGGTGAAGGTCGCGACGTCGTTGCCGACTACGCCGCCCGTGCCGGCGGTGCCGCCGCCATCGCGATTCTTGGTGATGGTCGAGGTGAAGCCGAGGGCGGCAAACGCCGCGCTGTTCGAGCTGGACACCGACAGGTTGGAGACGGTGCCGGTGTTCAGCGTGATCACGCCGCTGCTGCTGATCGACGACCCCGAGGCGCCGGAGAGAGCGTCGATCTTGCCGAGCAGGGTCGTGATGTTGTCGGTGATGTTGATCTGGTTCGGACCGGACGCACCGGAGGCGACGAAGGTCAGCGTCTGACCGTTGACGGTGATCGTGTCCGCGGGGGGGCCCGCCGTAAAGCCCGACGAAAGCACCTGGGCGCCGCCGGCCGTCGCGGTTCCGCTCAGCACCGTGGAGCCCGAGATCGCGGGCGAGGACAGCACGTTGCCGCCGCGCGTCACGCTGCTGATGCCGAGCGCGGTGGCTGCCGTGCCGCTGCCGATCGCCACGTCGGTGCCGGTGCCGCTCGAGATCTGGATGTTGCCGCTGGCATTCAGCGACGCCGTGACGCCAGCGCCACCTGCGGTCTGGATCGCGTTCAGGATGCTGGCCACCGTGGCAGTCGTGCCCGCACCGAGGCCGATTGTCGTGTTGCTGCCACTTGGCGTGACGGTCGTGCTGTTGTCGAAAGTGATCGTGTGACCGTTGATCGTCAGGGTCTGACCGCTCAGCGCGGTGAGGATGCTCGGGGCGAGATGGGTACCCACCGAATTATCGAGGGACGTGGTGGTCGAGGCCACCGCCGAAGAGTTGTTCTGGAGCGCAACCGTACCCGTCCCGGTCGTCGACGAGTAAGCGGAGCGGATGTTGCCTGTGGCGGCCGCACCGGAAACCATTGCGTTGGCATAGGGCGCGGGCGGCGTGCCGACCGGCAGCGGGTTGGCCGAGAAGTCCGACGGATTAAGTCCGCCAGCCGCCAGCAGCGTGCCGGTCGACGCCGTCGTGCTCGCAACGGTGTTCGGCTGGGTCGGCAGGTTCGCCGCGTACTGGATCGAGGTGGTCGCCTGCGCCGGGATGAAGTTGTTCTGGAATTTCAGGACGGTCGCAACGTTGCCCTGCGGGTTGCCGGTCTTCGGGTCGACCGTGACGCCCATCAAATAGTAGCCGGCGCCATTGACCAGATTTCCGTTGGAATTGAGCTGGAAGTCGCCGCGCCGCGTGTAATAGGTGACGCCGCTGAACACCGGCACGTTATCGACGACGCCGGTCGCCTTCTGGATCGAGAAGAAGCCGTCGCCGGTGATCGCCATGTTGGTGGCGACTGAGGAGCCCGAGATGGTGCCCTGGGTGGTGATGGTGGCCTTGGCGTTGGCCGTCACGCCGCCGGCGACCTGCTTGCTCGGCACCGAGGAGTCGGGAATGAGATCGACGAAGCTGGTGCCGATGCCCTTGTAACCGGTGGTGGATGAGTTCGCGATGTTGCCTGAAATGTTCTGCAGCGCGTAGGACTGCGCCTGCAGGCCACCCACCGAGGTGTTCATTGCATCGAAGATACCCATAACTTTGTCTCCAAATCCGATCTCGGCGGCGCCAACGCATGGCCGCAGTCGGGGAGACAGTCGCAAAGGCTATGCCAATGCGGGTATTCTCATGAAATCAATGACTTAAATAAACATACCCCGGCCAGATGACCGGGGCACAATTGCCGGGCCGGCAACAATTGCCGGGGCGCATCGCCCCGGAATGACAGAAGCGCAGCCTACGTGGCCGACGCCGCCGCGGGGTGGAAGACCAGCCCGAAACCGTCGATGCAGTAGCGCAATCCGGTCGGCTTCGGACCGTCGTCGAAGACGTGCCCGAGATGGCCGCCGCAGCGCCGGCAATGCACCTCGGTGCGCACCATGCCGAAGGTGCGGTCCTCGGTCTTCCCGACATTACCCTCGATCGGCTGGTAGAAGCTCGGCCAGCCCGTGCCGCTCTCGAATTTGGTGTCGGAAGAGAACAGCGGAAGATCGCAGCCGGCGCAGGCGAAAATGCCCTTGCGGTGTTCCTTGAGCAGCGGGCTGGAGCCCGGTCTCTCGGTGCCCTCCTTGCGGAGAATTTCATATTGCTGCGGCGTGAGCTGGGCGCGCCACTCGGCGTCCGTCTTCTCGATCTCAAATTTTTGCGCGGCCTTCTCTCCAGCCTCGGCCGGCGTTCCTCTCAGCCAGCGAAAGGCCGAAAGGCCGAACAGGCCGGCGACAGTCGTCAACAGGATGCGGCGGTCAAACATCTCATTCTCCGTGCGCGGGGAGTCCACGCCCTGAGATACGGGCTCTAACGGCCGACGTTACACTTCCAGGCGGAGTTTTTCTCAACTTATTGCGAGACGGTGTCCTCCGGCGCCGGTTCCGGGGCTGCAGCCGCGGGTTCCGGCGGCGGGGCCGGACGCGGCCGGACACCGGGCGGCGGACGGCGCGGACCGGTCCCGGCGGCCCGGTTGGCTGCGGCGAGGCGTGCCTCGCGTTCCCGGTCCTTGACCCGCGCCCGCTCGCGGTACCTGGCGAGCGAACCGGCGGCGGCGGAACTCGCCCTGCCCCACATTCCCACCATCTGGCCCGCAACCCGCCCGGTCGCTCCGCCCGCCCAAACCAGCTCGAACGGCGAGAACAGCTTCCAGCGCTCGTCGCCCCACAGGATGCTGCGCGCGATCAGTTGGCCGGCCATGGCCGAGGTGTTCATGCCTTGGCGGCCGAATCCGCTCGCCACCCAAAGGCCTTTGCGCAGCTGACCGATCTGCGGCATGCCGTGCACGGTCTGGCCGGTGGCGCCGCCGAACATATCGGTAATCTCGACATCGCCGAGCTCAGGGAAGAT
This sequence comes from Bradyrhizobium liaoningense, assembly GCF_018130785.1. GTDB lineage: Bacteria > Pseudomonadota > Alphaproteobacteria > Rhizobiales > Xanthobacteraceae > Bradyrhizobium > Bradyrhizobium liaoningense_A. The sequence goes on along the minus strand of NZ_JAFCJT010000018.1, from coordinate 144,907 downwards.
CGTGCGGATGCGCCGCTTGACGCTCCCCGCAAAGCGCTGCGGCCGCGCAGCCCAAGTGGTCTCCGGGCTCTCCCACATCAGCCGGTCGCCGTCGACGATGCGGAAGTGATCGACCCCGTCGGAATCCATCACCGATCCCTTGAACGCGATGATCTCGTGCACCCGCTCGCCGAGCGGCGCGGTAATCCCGGCATAGCGCCAGACCGGCAGCAGCGTCTCCGACAGGCGCCTCAAGGGCGCGCCGAGGTGGATGTTGCCGGCGAGCACGATGTGCGTGGCGCGCAGCCGCGCCGAGGGCGTGACGATCCGCTTGCGGATGCCGGAATGATCGATGCTGACGACCGGCGTGTCCTCGAAGATCCGGGCGCCTGCCCGCCGCGCCAACGCTGCAAGGCCGTGCACATATTTGCGGCCGTCGACCTGGATTGCCTGGGGATAATAGACGCCGTGGAAGTAGCGGTCGGTCTTGAGCACCTCGCGGACGCGAGCCACCTGCCAGCCCTCGACCTCGGTGTCGAAATCCTCGTTCAACATCTGCAACCGGCTGATCAGCCGGTCGCCGGCATCGACGTTGGAGACCTCCAGCACACCATGGCTCGGGCCGATGCCGGGCATGTTCTCCTCGGTGGCGTTGGCAAGGACGAACTCGGCGCCCGCCTTCGACAGCGTCCACAATTCGCGTGCGTCCTCGAAGCCGATGCGCTCGATCAGATCGGTCAGCGGCAGCGCAAAGCCCGGCGCCACGGTGCCGAGCTGGTTGCCGGAGGCGTTCCAGCCGATATGGCGGCCCTCGAGCACCGCGACGCTGGCTCCGAGCCGGGCTGCCTCCAGCGCGATGGAGAGCCCGGCCAGCCCGGCCCCGATCACGCAGATGTCGGCATCGAGATCGAACGACAGCCGCGTGCGCTCGCGAAAGCCGGCTTCTTCCTGGGACACGCTTGTGAAAGTCTCGCTCATGTCGTTTTCTTAGAGCATGATCCGGAAAAGTGTGCAGCGGTTTTCCGAACAGATCATGCTCAAAATAACAACCTAAAGCGCAATGACGATTCGTTCTAATGTCATCGCGCTTTGAAGGACCGATCTGGTGCTTGTTACCTTGTCCTCAACCGGCGCCCGTAGATTATTCTGGACGTGGAACGATTCGAGAATGCCATGCGCCGTTTGATGCTGCTGCGTCACGCCAAGACCGAGACTGACGCGCCGAGCGGCCGTGACCAGGATCGCCGCCTCGACGAACGCGGCCACAAGGACGCCGCGCAGATCGGGGACTGGATCGCCGCCCATCCTCCCTTCCCCGACGCGGTGCTGGTGTCGCATGCCGTCCGGGCCCGGCAGACCTGGGACATCGCCTGGCAGACAATGAAGGACCGCGTCGCCGCCCCGCAGGTCGAGGTCCTGCCGGAACTCTACGGCGCCGATCCCGCGCAGATTCTGGAATCCGTTCGCACTGCAACCGTTCCGGCCGACCCAAAGCGGTTGCTGCTGATTGCCCACAATCCCGGCATGCACGAGGCCGCGCTGATGCTGATGGGCGGCGGCGATTCGGCCGGCGCCAAGGCGCTCGCCCACAACCTCCCCACGTCAGGGCTTGCGATCTTCGACTTTGACGTCAAGGATTGGAGTCACGTGGCCTACCGCCGCGGCAAACTGGTGCTGTTCGTCAGCCCCAAGCTGCTTCGATCGGGTTGAGACGCGCGGGCGCCGTCTCGACCGGTCGATCCAGCTTGGTCACAAGCTGACTGGAAGATTTGGAGGCGCAGATGTTCAAGTCCATCCTCGTGCCCATCGACCTCGCCGATACCGATCTGGCCAAGCCGGCGCTCGCGACCGCGGTAACGCTGTCGCAGACCTGGAGCGGATCGATACGACTGCTCAACGTGCTGCCGATGACGCCGGTGATGCTCGCCGAATACGTGCCGGCCGATTTCGACGAGCAGCAGCGCCAGACCTCCGAGGAAGCCCTCGCCATCGTCGCGCGCGAATCCGGCATCGAGGCAGGACGCATTTCCAGCGTGGTGCGCCAGGGCGGCATCTATCACGAGATCCTCGAGGAGGCCGTGCACATGAAGGCCGATCTGATCGTGATGACTTCGCATAGACCTGCGATGCGCACCTATTTCCTCGGCTCCAACGCCGGGCATGTCGTGCGATACGCGAAGTGCTCGGTGCTGGTGGTCAGGCACTGATCGTAGCGACGCGCATGCGCTGTTGAAAAGCCGCAACTTCAGTCGTCATGCCCGGGCTTGTCCCGGGCGTCCACATCTCTCCTCACATGCGGTGGTGCGTGGATGGCCGGGACAAGCCCGGCCATGACGATCATCCTTACAGATACCGCGTCAGCTCGGCTTTGAACTGCCCGTAGACGGCATCCTCGATCTGGCTGCGCGTGATCCCGATGTCGCGCAAGGCGCGGTCGTCGAGCTCGTTCAACGTCTTGACGGCCGAGCGATGCTCGAGGCGATCGAACAGCGCATAGGCGAAATTGGCGAGCGTGCGGAAAAAACCGCTCGATGAGGATGGGCGTAAACTCCGCCCGGCAGTTTGCGAGATCGTGGTCATTTTTCTTCTCCGGCCTATTGTCCGCGCAGCGAAGCAGGTGCCGTTGGCGCGGACGCTGTGAACGCCTGCACCTCATTTGCCATCGGATTGCTCTCGCTCTCCTCGGCTCAATCGCGGAACTTGATGGAACTTAAATGCTCCAGTACACTGCTCGGAGCAAGTAAAACATTGCTCTCGGTGCAATAATGTCCAAGTTCGAATACGTGAAGCTTGCCGATGCCATTGCGGCCGATATCACTAAGGGCACGTTAAGGCCCGGCGACCGGCTGCCGCCACAGCGCAACTTTGCCTATGACCGCGGCATCGCGGTCTCGACCGCGAGCCGGGTTTATACGGAGTTGCTTCGCCGCGGGCTCGTCGTCGGCGAGGTCGGCCGCGGCACCTTCATTTCCGGCGACATCAAGCGCGAGGTCGAGGCGTTGAGCGAGCCGCGCGACGCGCGGATCGATTTCGAAGTCAATTATCCGTTATTGCCGCAGCAATGGGCGATGATCGCCAAGAGCCTTGCCGGGCTCGAGCGCGTCGATGCTCTCGAATCCGCCCTGCGCGTCTCGACCAGCACCGGCACCAAGAGCGCGCGTAATGCTGCCGTCGCCTATCTCGCGCGCAAGGATTTTGCGCCGCAGGCCGAGCAGATCGTCTTCACCGCCAACGGCAAGCAATCGCTCGCTGCCGCGCTCGCCGCCCTCGTTCCCACCGGCGGCCGCTGCGGCGTCGAGGCGCTGACCTACCCTTACGTCAAGAGCATCGCGGCGCGGCTCGGCGTGACGCTGGTCCCGATTCCGATGGACGAATACGGCGCGCGCCCCGATGCGATCCAGAAGGCGCATCGCGAGGCGCATCTGTCGGCGCTGTATCTCCAGCCCATCATCCAGAACCCACTCGGCGTCACCATGAACGCGACGCGGCGCTCCGACATCATGCGCGTCGCCGAGAAGCTCGATCTCACCATCATCGAGGACGCCGTCTACGGCTTCCTCGCCGACGACACGCCGCTGGCAGCGCTCGGGCCGGACCGTTGCATCGTGATCGACAGCCTGTCCAAGAAGGTCGCACCGGGCCTCGCGCTCGGCATCCTCGTCACCCCGCCGCATCTGCGCGAGAGCGTGATGAGCGCGGTCCGGACCGGCGGCTGGATCGCCTCGGGCCACGCGCTTGCGTCCGGGCAGCGGCTGATGGCCGACGGCACCGTCGCCGAGCTGACGCGGCTGAAACGGATCGACGCTGCGCGCCGGCAGCAGACCGCTGCAAGGCTGCTTGCCGGCTACCAGATCGCGGCCGACGCGCGCTCCTATCATCTCTGGCTCACGCTGCCGCCACACTGGCGCTCGCAGACCTTCGTCGCCGCAGCGGCCCGGCGCGGCATCGCGCTGACGCCGTCCTCGACGTTTGCAATTGCGCATGGACATGCACCGAACGCGGTGCGGCTCGCGCTCGCCCCGCCCTCGCCCGAGCAGCTCGATTCCGGCCTGCGCACGCTCGTGTCGCTGCTCGGCACCAAGGAAGAGGACTTCGACTCGACGGAGTAGCTTCCCTTTGCCGGTCAGGCATCCGGCCATTCCGTGATAAAACCCCTCGCCTTGTACGGCTCGATCTTGTCCCATTCGTGCAGCACGCGACGGCGGAACTCGGTATCGGTGTGCCAGAGCGCGCGCGGCGTGGCAAAGCTGTCCACGGTCAGAAGCATCTTCTCAACCTCCGGCCAGTGCCGGTGCAGCGTCATCGGATAGCGCCGCGCGGTCCAGCTGTTGCCGAGGCAGATCACGCTGCGGATATTTTGCAGGCCAAGCGCCGCATCGATGATCGGCAGCGAGAAGATCACGTTCTCGCCGGTGTTCATTGCAAGATGCTCCTCGAGGATCCGGTCCGCCGGAATGCCCGCCTTGGCCATCGCCGCCTTGATGATGGTGCACTCGGATTGCTCCGAGCCCGGTGTCACACCGCCGCTGACGATCGACCAGCGGAACAGGCCCTCGCGCCACAGCCTTGCGGCGGTGTCGGCGCGCAAGCCGACGTCCTCGCGGGTGCCGAACATGAACAACAGGTCGGCCGGCCGGAGCGGCGTATCGATCAGATGCGTCCGGTTGATCTCGGCGATCTCATGCGCCGCAAGCGGACGCGTGGCACGATGCATGTCTGACATGGCCCCACGATGCGACACCGGCGCAGGGGCGCGAAGTCACGTTTGATTGCGGCCGATTGCACCTAGGGCAGCAAGGCCTTCGGCACACGATCAAAGCCGTAGCTCTGCGGCTGGTTGCGCCGGACGAAGCCGCCGACCTGCCAGACGAACAGCGCGGCAAAGCCGATGATGAACAGCGCGCCTGCGAATTCGCCGATCAGGAGCGCGCGGATCAGCAGCCCCGCCATCGCGACCGTCAGCACCGCCAAGAACGCCAGCACCGCCGCATAGGTCTTGCGGCCGAGGCCGGCGGTGAGCGCCGCGTGGCTGCCCGCCTTGGCCATCCGCCCATGCAATTCGACGATGAACACGCGAAAGCCGTTGTCCTGCGGCGCCATCAGCGCTGCGGTCTGCCAGCTCGTTGACAGTATCCTGATGCGGCCGCCACTGGCGTGGCTGACATCGGCGCGAAAGCGATGCTGCTGCATCGACACCGGGCGAAACGATAATCGGATTGCACTGATCTCATCGTAGCGCCACAGGCCGGAGCGGCCGGCGATGTGCCAGGACAGGCCCTCGTCCGTCAGCTCGAAACGATGCGCCGAGCCGATCAGCGACGCCTTGTAGGCGTAGCTCGTGACCGAGGCGCCCTGCGCTTCCGAAACCTGCATCTTCCCCATCAATCCCGTCCGCGATCCGCTTGCGTGATCGCCCTCGACCATCCTACAAGCGGGGCATGGCTGAGACGATCTTTTTTCCGCGCCGCCTGATTCTCGGCGCCGCCGTGATCTCCGGCGTGCTGCTCGCGCTCGCGGTGCACATGCTGGGCGCGCGCTACGGGCTCGACCTCGGCGGGCTCTGGCACTCCGACACGCATGAGTTCATACCCGCGGGCGCAGCGATCGCCTGGTGGCTGATTGCCACGGTCGGTTTTTCCGGCGGCTATTTCACGGCGACCTTGATGCAGAGCGCCGTCTCCGGGCAGATCCCGCAGCGGATGCGGCAGTTCCTGATCGCGGTCGGCGTGCTGCTGCTTGCCGGTGCGGGCCAGGTGGCCTCGGCGCCGAGCCCGATCCCGACCGTTTCGGGCGTGCTCGCCGGGCTTGCCGCGCTATGTCTTGGCGCCGTGATGGCGTTTTGCGGCGCGCATTTCGCGCTGCGCCGCGGCTAAAGATCAAGCCGAGACGCGCAGCCGCGGCCGGTCCAGCATCAACGCGACATCGGATGCAGGCCGCGGCTTGCTGAAAAGATAGCCCTGCGCCTGGGTGCAGCCCTCGCGACGCAACAGCTCGAGCTGCGCGTCGTTCTCGACGCCTTCCGCCGTGGTGACGATGCCGAGGCTGCGTCCGAGGCCGGTCACCGCGCGGATGATCGCCATGGAATCCTCGCGCGTCGCAAGCTCCGACACGAAGGAGCGATCGATCTTGATCTTGTCGAAAGGGAAGCTGCGCAGGTAGCTCAACGACGAATAGCCGGTGCCGAAATCGTCGAGCGAGATCCGCACGCCCATGGCGCGCAGCTCGTGCAAAGTGGTCAGCGTCGCCTCACTGTTCTGGAGCAGCACCGATTCGGTAATCTCGAGCTCGAGCCGCCGCGCCGCGAGGCCCGAGGCTGCCAGCGCGTCGGTCACGGATGCGATCAGGTTCGGGCTTTTGAACTGCACCGGCGACAGGTTGACGGCGACATCGACATCGTCCGGCCAGGTGGCCGCGTCGCTGCAGGCGCTGCGCAGCACGAACTCACCGAGCTGGACGATGAGACCGGTCTCCTCGGCCACCGGGATGAAGTTGGCGGGAGCGATCAGGCCGCGCTGCGGGTGGTTCCAGCGCAGCAGCGCCTCGAAGGCGACGACGCGACCGCTGGCGACGTCGCGGATGGGCTGATAATAGGCCTCGAACTCGTCGCGCAGCAACGCCGCCCGCAGGTCCATCTCCAGCAGCCGCCGCGCCTGCGCGCGCGCATCCATGCCGGTCTCGAAGAATCGATAGGTGCCGCGGCCGTCCGCCTTGGCGCGGTACAGCGCGAGGTCGGCGTTTTTCAACAGCTCGTCCGGATTATCGCCGTCCTGCGGCGACAGCGAGATCCCGATCGAGACGCCGATCACGATCTGATGGTCGTCGATCTCGTAAGGCGCAGAGATCACCTCGACGAGGCGGCCGGCAAGGGCTCGCGCCGCGGCTTCCTCGGAGCGCCCGATCTGGACCACGGCGAACTCGTCGCCGCCGAGCCGCGCCACGGTGTCGCTCGCGCCGACAGTGGCCTTCAGCCTGCGACCGACTTCCTTGAGCAGCGCATCGCCGATGGGATGGCCGAGCGAGTCGTTGATGTCCTTGAAGTGATCGAGATCGAGGCACAGCACCGCGAGCTGGTCGCCCGACTTCGCACGGCGCAGTCCCTGCTCGAGCTGCTCGTGGAACAGCACGCGGTTCGGCAGATTGGTCAGCGCGTCGTGGCGCGCCATGTGCGAGATCTTGGCCTGCGCCTCCAGCCATTCGGTGATGTCCTCGAAGGTCGCGACCCAGCCGCCGCCGTGCATCGGCTGGTTGACGACGCGGATGGAGCGACCGAACCGGGTGACGACCTGGCTGGTCGTGCGGCCCTCGCGCGCGTCGACCACGAGGCGCGCGAAGAATTCGCCCGCATCACCCTGCCACTGGCCCTTGGCCTGCTCTTCCCGCAACACGTCGACGAGCAGCCGGCCGGCGAGCGGAATGTCGGTGCGGCCGAGCATCGCTGCGTAGCGCTCGTTGAAGAGCTGGATCTTGCCGTCCGCATCGAACATGCACAGTCCCTGCGACATGTTCTCGAGCGCGGTATCCAGCACGACTTGCTGGCGTCCCAGCTCGCCCTTGGCGCGGCGGTCGAGCACAGCCGCCGCGAGCGCGATCGCGATGATCGCGGCGGCGGCGCTGGCGGTGAGGATGGACAATGAGGCCGGCGGGATCGACAGGCCGCTGATCACGACCGCAGGATCCGGCGTCAGCTCCACGGCGCCCATGGCGGTGAAATGATGTGAGACGATGGCAAGCGTCAGCAGCACCGTCGCGCTGAGCGCGCCCGCGAGGCTGTCGCGCCGCCCCGCAACGACCAGGGCAAGCGCCCCAAGGACGATGCCAAGGACGATCGACACCGTCACCGTGCCGGTCGCCCAGCCGATGTGTGCGGGAATCTCGAGCGCCATCATGCCGGTGTAATGCATGGCGGCAACGCCGCCGCCAACGACGGCGCCACCGAGCGCAACCAGGCCCGCCCGTGTCACCGACACCGAGATGCTCAGCCCGATGAAGGTGACCGCGATCGCGAAGATCAGCGACAGGACCGTCAACGGAATATTGTAAGCGCCGCCCGCACCAGGCCCGTAAGCCTGCATCGCGATGAAATGGGTTGCCCAGATGCCGCCGCCGGCGACAACGGCATCAAGCGCGACCCACGATACGCGAGCCCCTCCCCTCGCCGCACGCGCGCGGTGGAACAGGCTGACCGCCGCCGCGCTGGCGAGCAGGCACACCGCTCCGCCGAGTGCGACCAGACGCCAATCATGCTGATCCGTCAGGCAGTAGAGAACTTGATACATTGCCGGCCCCTATTCCAATCGCACTAGAACCGGCAGAGATGGACAGTCGGTAACCGGCTATGTGCCGGCTTCCGGAATGGTGAACAGAGAATGTGTGGGGTTGCTCACATTGTGCGCCCTTGCGCCTTTGCGTCAGGTGCATTTGCGCCGAGGCCGATCACGGCGGCGGCGAGCAGCAGGACTGCCGCGGATATGATTAGCGACTGGTGAAGGCCCGTCATGAATGCACTGTCCGAGGCCACCAGCGAGCCGAACAGTGCGACGCCGAGCACGCTGCCGGTCTGCCGCGTCGCGTTCAGAACGCCGGCGGCGATGCCGGAGCGTGCCTTGTCGATGCTGCCGAGCAAGGTGGAGGTCAGCGGCGGCACCAGCAGGCCAAGTCCACCGCTGATCGCGATCATCTGCGCAAAGATCGTCCAGTAGCTGGTCCCGGCTTCGATCCAGAGCAGCCCGAGACAGCCGAGCGCCGAGATACAGGCGCCGACCACGATGGTCGGGCACGAGCCGATGCGCTCGGCCAGACGCGGCGCCAGCAGGTTGACCGGCAGCACCGCACCCATCATCGGCACGAAGGCGAGCCCGGTCCACCAGGCCGACAGCCCGTTGATCCTCTGGAAATACAGGCTCAGCACGAAGATCAGGCCGTAGATCGCGATGTTGACGAGGAGGCCGACGACCGTGGTCAGGGTAAACAGCCGGTGACTGAACAGCGACAGCGGCAGCATCGGCTGTACGGCGCGGCTTTCGCGCCAGACGAAGAGCACCGCGAATGCGGCTGAGGCAACGAATGCCGCCATCACGGCAGGATGGCTCCAGCCGAGCGCGCCACCTTCGATGATCGCGCCGGCAAGCGCGCCCAACGCACCGATCGCGGCGAGCTGGCCGGGCAGATCGATCTCGCGCGAGCGCGACCGCGTGGTCTCGCTGGCGTAGCGCCAGCTCAGCCACAAGCCGGCAAGACCGATCGGCAGGTTGACCAGGAAGATCGCGCGCCAGCCGACCAGCGTGATCAGCGCGCCGCCGACGAAGGGACCGGCTGTGAGCGCCAGGCTCGCCCCGGCGGCCCAGACCGCCACGGCGCGGCCGCGCTCGCGGTCGTCCGCATAGGCATGATTGAGCAGCGCCAGAGAATTGGGCACCAGAATCGCCGCCGCCAGCCCCTGGACCAGCCGCGCTGCGATCAGCACGGCTGCATTGGGGGACATTGCGCAGGCGAGCGAGGCCGCGGTGAAGATGGCGAACCCCGCCATGAAGATGCGCTTGGCGCCGATGCGGTCGCCGAGCGCACCGGCGGTCAGAATGAAAGCGGCAAAGGCGATGGTATAGGCGCTGACCACCCATTGCAGCTCGGCGACGCCGCCGCCGAGCGTTTTACCCATCGTATCCAGCGCGGTGTTGACGATGGTGACGTCGAGCTGGACCACGCCATAGCCGAGGCTCATCGCGGCAAGCGTGAGAGAGGTTGCAAGGCGCGAGCCGGCACGTTGCGCGCCGGCTCCGTCGTCGAGGGTTTCATATTTGATGGTGCTGGCTCGCATGCTGCCACCTTGGTTGCAGCCCCATGCGAAACATACGCTACCCGCCCGCCGTCATGCTTCGACAATGACCGAATGATGGATGCGTGATATGCGAACGCCGCGCGGATGACCGCGCGACGCCTTCGTCACTGCGCGTTGCTTTAGCTCGCCGCGCGCAGGTTCACCTTGCTCTCGGCGAGCGTGGTCAGCTTCTTGTCGGTCGCCTTCTCTTCTTCCAGCGTCTTGGCGAGCACGGTTGCGCAGTCGTTGCGGCCGAGCTGTTTGGCCCAGGCGATCAGGCTGCCGTAGCGGACGATCTCGTAATGCTCCGCGGCCTGGGCCGCATTGATCAGGGCGGCGTCCAGCACCGCCTTGTCGGCGACCTCACCGGCGGTCTCGTCGGCTTCCTCGATGATGCCGTCGATGGCCGGGCAGTCGACCGCCTTCACCTGCGCGCCGTGCATCTTGAACACTTGCTCGAGGCGCGCGACGTGCTGCTTGGTTTCCTCGAGGTGCGTCAAAAAGCCCTGCTTCAACTGCAGATCGGTGGCCTTATCTGCCATTTTCGGCAGCGCCTTGGTGAGTTGCTGCTCGGCATAATAGATATCCTGAAGCTGATGCACGAACAGGTCGTTCATGGTCTTGATGTCTTTCGTGAACAGTCCCATCGTTCCGATCCTCTCGGTTTCGGGAACACGGAGGCGTCGGCTCGCAAGGAAAGCCGATTATTCCGCCATGTTCGATTGCTGATGGGGCGCTAACCGGCGCATAGCAGCGACGTTCCAAAAAAGCTCGCATCGCTTGCGTTGGAACAATGCCGGCTGCGGGCGCATATGAAACCATGTCAACATGCGGACGCGCGATCCGGGCAAGTGCCTCGACTCATATGCTTAACGCGCCCGATATGAACCACATATGACAAAAGCGGCCGGTCCAACGCAGAACCAATCGTTGTCAAGGGCTGCACAAGTCGCTGTTTTTGCCTTAAATGAGCTACATCATGCCTAGCGATCGAAACCCATTTCGGGCAGTGATCGCACCCGACCGGCCAATGTCTGGCCCGGTCGGTCTTGCCCCCCGCCGGGAGGATGAATGCACGGACTGCTGCCCGCGCTGAAGCGCGGCTTCAAGAGATGGATCGGCTGGCGACGGCTCGGCGTTGCCGCGAGCGTCTTCATCATCGCCTTCGCGATCACCACGCTTGCGCGTACTCTCAAGGACATCGATACCGGCGTCATCCTGACCGCTTTGACCGAGATTCCCCGCGGGAATATCGGGCTGGCGGCGATCTGCGTCGTCTTCGCGTTCTGTACACTGACCTTCTACGACTATTTTGCACTGCGAACGATCGGCAAGAAGCATGTGCCCTATCGCATCGCAGCACTCTCCAGCTTCACGTCCTATTCGATCGGCCACAACATCGGCGCCACCGTCTTTACCGGCGGCGCGATCCGTTTCCGGATCTATTCGGATTACGGGCTGAACGCGATCGACGTTGCGAAAATCTGCTTCCTGTCAGGGCTGACGTTCTGGCTCGGTAACATCTTCGTGCTCTCGATCGGCATGGTGATCCATCCGGACGCCGCCTCATCGATGGATCAACTGCCGTCGTCGATCAACCGGCTGATCGGGCTCGGCGGCCTCGCCTCGATTGGCGCCTATCTGGTCTGGCTCTGCATGGGCGAGAAGCGCCGCGAGCTCGGCCAGAAGGGCTGGAAGGTGGTGCTGCCCTCGGCGCCGCTGACGCTGGTCCAGATCCTGATCGGCGTGGTCGATCTCGGCTTCTGCGCCACGGCGATGTACCTGCTGATGCCGGCCAATCCGCCGATCGACTTCATGTCGCTGGCGGTGGTGTTCATCCTGGCGACGCTGATCGGCTTTGCCAGTCACGCGCCCGGCTCGATCGGCGTGTTCGATGTTGCCATGCTGGTCGCGCTGCCCGAATTCGGCCGCGAGCAGCTTCTGGCGACCCTGCTGGTCTTCCGCATCCTCTATTTCGTGATCCCGTTCGGCCTCGCGATCTCCATCATGGGCGCGCGGGAGCTCTGGATGAACGTGGTCGAGCCCTGGCAGGAGCGGCGGCGGCTGGCCGAGGCCTGCGCGCAGGCCAACCTGCCCAAGCAGGTGGCAGCGATGGAACGGGAGCGGTCATTGCGCCAGGCCAGCAAGCGGTAAGCGGGCGCGCGACCGTCAGACAGAAGTTGCAGGCGGGGCAGCTATGCTCTCTTATTTCCGCCTCAACTTTGCCGTTGAACACGCGGGCCATGATCCCATTCTCCTTTCGTACCCTCTCCGCGGGCCTCCTGCTGCTCGCCGGGATTCTGACGTCTTTGCCGCCCGAGCGCGCCGCCGCGCAGGACGCGGGTGCGATGCAAATATCCTGGGAGGTGCGCAACCGCTTCCGCCTGTTCCGCGAGGAGCGCGACTTCCTGCTCCATGTCGAGAACGCGCGTAACCGCAGCATCCTCGCCGCAGAGCAGTCGCTGGAGCTCCAGAGCGAGGGCCGCGGCTGGGCCCGCAACATGGTCAACCGGCTCTGCATCGACCTCCAGGGCCGGGTCAACCAGCCCTGCACCCGCGACAACGTCAAAGAAAACTATCTCACCCCGATCGACCATCCGGTGACGGTGCGCCTGACCGGCGCGGTGCCGGTCGGCGCCACCTGCGCCTGGTCGTTCGACGACGGCGACGGGCCGCAGACCTCGACTTTCGATTGCGCCGAGCCGATCAATCTGCGCGTTCGCTACGGCAAGCAGACGGTCGCGAGCGTCGACGTCTCCTCCGGTTCCGATCCGACCCAGCGCGTCCAGGCCGAGATCCAGGTCCGCGACATCTTCGTTGCCGGGCTCGGCGACAGCATCGCCTCCGGCGAAGGCAATCCGGACCGGCCGCTGGCGCTGTCGGACGAGGGGTTCTGCTTCCGCTCCTATCTCGGCACCGCCGGTGCGCAGTACTACCGGCCGAGCCGCGCCGGCTATAAAGGTGGCCGCGCCTGCGAGGCACCCGACACGCTCGCCAACTGGCAGCATTACGGCGCGCTCTGGTTCAACTCGCCCTGCCACCGCTCGCTCTACAGCTACCAGGCCCGCACGGCTCTCGCGCTCGCGGTGCGCTACACCCACATCGCAGTGACCTTTCTGCCGCTCGCCTGCACCGGCGCCAGCATCGGCGACGGATTGCTGGGCTCGCAGCGCGCCCGCGAATGCCCGCCCGGCAAGACCGGCGTCTGCAACACCAGCGTGAACGCACAGGTCGCCGAGCTGCGCGAGGCGCTCACCGCGGCAAAAAAGCGCCAGCCGGACCGCACGCTCGATCTCGTGCTGCTCTCGGTCGGTGCCAACGACGTCTATTTCTCCGGCCTCGTCGCCGACGTCATCGTCGACACCGCGACCGAGCGCGCGCTGTTCCGCCGCTCCGGCGTGATGGCGAGCGTCGACGATTCCCGCGATGCGCTGGCGCGCGAGCTGCCACAGAATTTCGTCAAGCTGCGCGAGGCGCTGAAGCCGCTGGTCGGCGGCGACCTCTCGCACGTGGTCTATGTCTCCTACGCCAATCCCGCGCTCGCCGATGGCGGCGTGCCCTGCCGCGGCGGCCGCGCCGGGTTCGACATCCATCCGTCCTTCAACGCCGATCCGCAACGCCTGGCCCGCGTCTCGACCTTCGTCGACACCGAATTCCTGCCGCAGCTGAAGGGGCTCGCCACCTGCACGCGCGGGGCGCTGTGCCGCGATCCCGAAGCCGACCGCATGACCTTCGTGGACTCGCACCAGGCGGCGTTCGCCGATCACGGCTTCTGCGCCCATGCGGGCAACGATCCCGAATTCGACCGCACGTGCTTTGCCGAGAACGGCCAGAGCTTCAATCCCGATATCGTGAGCGCGGCGAGCCAGCCGATGCTGTGCGGCCGCGGCGCCTCGGAGTATCGCGCCTACCTGCCGCGCGCGCGCTGGATCCGCGATGCCAATGACAGCTATTTTGCCGCGATGACCTATCCGCAAGGTCTGCCGGCGGCGAGCCAGCCGACCGACATCCACGACGCCACCTGGGGCGTGCTCTCCGCCGTCTATGGCGGTGCCGTGCATCCAAGCGCAGAAGGCCACGCCGCGATGGCGGACGCCGCACTGCCGGCCGCGAGCAGCGTGCTCGGCCTGGATGCCGTGCCGCCCGGCGTGACGCGCGGCCTTCTGGCTCCGCTGTTGCCGAGCGCGCGGCAGTAGCACGACACTGCTCCCACATACTCGGGTCATCGCCCGCGAAGGCGGGCGATCCAGTACTCCGTGACAGCGGTGATTGAATCGAGAGGCTGCAGTGTACTGGATTCCCCGCTTTTGCGGGGAATGACAAGTGGTGTGCGGAGCACGACCTCGCGCATCACCATCGCACATTCTCGTCACCTCGTGATCGTTCCCCGCACTTGCCGTTCCATCAATCCAAAAACGGCATCGATCGATACTCCCTTGAACTTGGACACTTTGCCGCGCGCGCCTCTAGGAGTCGCCTTGAGGAAACATTCCGAGTTCTAAGGAGGCGCGTGATGAGCGCAGTGGTGTCCGCAGCGGACGTGAGGAGGTCTCGCGTCAGGCTGTTCATCGTGACCATGTTGTTCCTGGTCACGACTGTGAACTATGCCGATCGCGCCACGCTGTCGATCGCAGGTCCCGCGCTCTCCAAGGAGCTGCATCTCGATCCCGTCGCCATGGGCTGGGTGTTTTCCGCCTTTGGCTGGTCCTATGTGATCGCGCAGGTGCCGGGCGGCTGGCTGCTCGACCGGTTCGGCTCGCGCGTCGTCTACGCCTTCAGCATCATCGTCTGGTCGCTGTTCACGATGATGCAGGGCTGGGTCGGCTTCTTCAGCGCCGGCACCGCTATCGCTGTGCTGTTCGGTTTGCGCTTCCTGGTCGGCATCGCGGAAGCACCGTCCTTCCCCGCCAACGCCCGCATCGTCGCGGCCTGGTTTCCCGGTAACGAGCGCGGCACCGCATCGGCCTTCTTCAACTCCGGACAGTATTTCGCGACCGTCATCTTCGCACCGCTGATGGGCTGGATCGCGCACGACTACGGCTGGCGCTTCGTGTTCTTCGTGATGGGCGCGCTCGGCATCATCATGGGCATCGCCTGGGTCAAGACCGTCTACGGTCCGAAAGAACATCCCGGCATCAACGAGGCCGAGTTCGACTACATCAGGGAAGGCGGGGCGCTGGTCGATCTCGACGCGCCCAAGGATGAGCGCGCGCCGGACTCCGGCCCGAAATGGGATCACATCCGCCAGCTGCTCTCCAACCGCATGATGCTCGGCGTCTACCTCGGCCAGTACTGCATCAACACGCTGACCTATTTCTTCCTGACCTGGTTCCCGGTCTACCTCGTCAAGGAGCGCGGCCTGTCGATCCTGCAAGCCGGCTTCGTCGCGACGCTGCCGGCGCTGTGCGGCTTCATCGGCGGCGTGCTCGGCGGCGTCATCTCCGACGCCATCCTGCGCAAGACCGGCTCGCTGACCATGGCGCGCAAGATCCCGATCGTCGGCGGCATGCTGCTTTCGATGTCGATCATCGCCTGCAACTATGTCGACGGACAGGCGCTGGTGGTCGGCTTCATGGCGCTCGCCTTCTTCGGCAAGGGCATCGGCGCGCTCGGCTGGGCGGTCGTCTCCGACACCTCGCCCAAGGAAGCCGGCGGCGTCTCCGGCGGTCTGTTCAATACCTTCGGCAACCTCTCCTCGATCAGCACCCCGATCGTGATCGGCTACATCCTGGCCGCGACCGGCTCATTCAACGGCGCACTGCTGTTCGTCGGCGCCAACGCGCTGGTGGCCGCGTTCGCCTATCTCGTGGTGGTCGGCAAGATCGAGCGGGTGGTGCTCAAACGTTCCTCCTGAGGGCTCCCACGGGAGCTTGACCAGGCAACTCAACGGCGGCTTCTCAGCCGCCGTCTTTGTTTTTGGGGATGATCGATGCTAGAAGTGCCGGGGAAACGCCTTATCCATCTAAGGCATGTATCGATGTTCGACCTCAACCAGCTCCGCTGCTTCGTCACAGTCGCGGAGGAATTGCATTTCGGCCGCGCCGCCTCGCGGCTGAACATGACCCAGCCGCCGCTGTCGCGGCAGATCCAGGTGCTCGAGCACATCATCGACGCGCCGCTGCTCGAGCGCACCAGCCGCTCGGTGCGCCTGACGCCGGCGGGGCGCAGCTTCCTGCCCGAGGCACGGCGCATCCTGAAGCTTGCGGAAAGTGCCTCGCAGGTCGCCCGCCGCATCGCGCTCGGCAAGATCGGCTCGCTCAAGATCGGCTTCACCGCGGCCGCAGCCTATGGCTTTCTCCCCGAGCTCGTCGCGGCCTGCCGCGCCAAGCTGCCCGAGGTGGACTTCTCGCTGAAGGAAATGGTCTCTGGCGACCAGTTCGAGGCGCTGACTTCCGGTCAGATCGATGCCGGCCTGCTCAGGCCGCCGATCGCGCGCCCCGAGCTCACCAGCCGACGCGTCGTCGCCGAACCCCTGCTCGCCGCGATCCCGAAGAAGCATCCGCTGGCAAATGCCGAGAGCATCACCATCAAGGACTTCGACGACCAGCCCTTCGTGATGTACTCGCCGTATGAGAGCCGATATTTCCACGATCTCCTGGTGGCGCTGTTCACCCGCGCCGATGTGCTGCCGCGCTATGTGCAGCATTTGAGCCAAATCCATTCGATCCTCGCCATGGTCCGCGCCGGCCTCGGCCTTGCCATCGTGCCGGCCGCGGCTGCGAGCCTGAAGATCTCCGACGTGCGGCTGCGGCCGCTGAAGCTGCGCACGCGCGTTCCCGTCGAGCTGTTCATGGTCTGGCGCCGCGACGACGAGAATCCGCTGCTCTCCGCGCTGGTCAAAATCGCAGGCGAATTGTCCTCCGCGGAGGTGGCGGACGATTGATGCTCAATCCGCATCGGTCGATATAGGCTTTGGCTTGGACGCGCATCGAACGGTCTCCTAAACAACGGCGCATGGACGCGCAGGCTTCGGCCCGCGTCCTCCACAACACGCAATAAGGGAGCAGCGCCCATGAGCAAGATGACCCCACAGGAAATGGCCCAGAAGATCGGATCGGGCCTCCTCTCCTTCCCCGTCACGCCCTTCAAGGCGGACTATTCCTTCGACGAGGCGACCTACCGCGCCAACATGGACTGGCTCTGCGGCTATGATGTTGCCGGCCTGTTCGCCGCCGGCGGCACCGGCGAGTTCTTCTCGCTGACGCCGAGCGAGGTTCCGCAGGTGGTCAAGGTCGCCGTCGACGAGACCAAGGGTCGCGTGCCCGTGCTCGCCGGGACCGGCTACGGCACCGCCACCGCGCGCGAGATCGCGATCGGCGCAGAGAAGGCCGGCGCCGACGGCTTGTTGCTGCTGCCGCCCTACCTGACCCATTCCGAGCAGGAGGGCCTTGCCGCCCACGTGGAAGCGGTATGCGCCGCCGTGAAGATCGGCGTCATCGTCTACAACCGCGACAACGCCATCCTCCAGCCCGATACGCTGGCCCGCCTCGCCGAGCGCTGCCCGAACCTCGTCGGCTACAAGGACGGCATCGGCGACATCGAGCTGATGACCCGCGTCTACACCAAGCTCGGCGATCGCCTGACCTATGTCGGCGGCCTGCCGACGGCCGAGACCTTCGCGCTGCCCTATCTCGACATGGGCGTGACGACCTACTCGTCGGCCGTGTTCAACTTCGTTCCGGAATTCGCCACCAATTTCTACACCGCGGTGCGCAAGCGCGACCATGCGACGATCCATGCGGGCCTGAAGGACTTCATCCTGCCGCTGATCGCGATCCGCAATCGCAAGAAGGGCTATGCGGTCTCGATCATCAAGGCCGGCATGAAGGTAATCGGCCGCGATTCCGGCCCGGTCCGCCCGCCGCTGACCGATCTCACCGAGCAGGAGATGGCGGAGCTGACCGCGCTGGTCAAGAATCTGCCCGCCATCCGATCGTCACAACAGGCTGCAGAATAACAGACAACAACAGGGAGGAGCGTGCGATGGCCCAGACTGACATCTCTGGCGCACCGGTCGTCACATCGATGCAGGTGATCCCGGTCGCCGGCCGTGACAGCATGCTCCTCAATCTGAGCGGCGCGCATGCGCCGTTCTTCACCCGCAACATCGTCATCCTCACCGACAATTCCGGACACACCGGCGTCGGCGAGGTGCCGGGCGGGCAAAAGATCTGGCAGACGCTCCAGGACGCGCGCGATCTCGTGATCGGCAAGACCGTCGGCGCGATGAACAACATCCTCGCCGATATCCGCACCGCGTTCGCCGACCGCGACGCCGGCGGCCGCGGCAAGCAGACGTTCGACCTGCGCGTGATGATCCATGCGGTCACGGCGATCGAGTCCGCACTGCTCGACCTGCTCGGCCAGCACCTCAACCTGCCCGTCGCGGCGCTGCTCGGCGAAGGCCAGCAGCGCAAGAGCGTCGAAACGCTCGGCTATCTTTTCTTCGTCGGCGATCGCCGCAGGTCGAAGCTCGATTACACCAAGGGCGAGACCGGCAAG
Organism: Bradyrhizobium liaoningense; assembly: GCF_018130785.1. Taxonomy (GTDB): domain Bacteria; phylum Pseudomonadota; class Alphaproteobacteria; order Rhizobiales; family Xanthobacteraceae; genus Bradyrhizobium; species Bradyrhizobium liaoningense_A. The sequence continues at coordinate 126,612 of NZ_JAFCJT010000018.1, read as the reverse complement.
CCCGAATGGTTCAACCTGCGCCACCAGGAGGCGATGACGCCGGAGACCGTGGTGCGGCTCGCGGAAGCCACCCACGACCACTATGGCTTCGCCGACTTCAAGCTCAAGGGCGGCGTGCTCCGCGGCGAGCAGGAGATCGAGGCCGTTACCGCCATCGCAAAACGCTTCCCCAACGCACGCGTCACGCTCGATCCCAACGGCGCATGGTCGCTGGATGAGGCGATCAGCCTCTGCAAGAACATGCACGGCATTCTTGCCTATGCCGAGGATCCCTGCGGCGCCGAGGCCGGCTTCTCCGGCCGCGAGATCATGGCCGAGTTCCGCCGCGCCACGGGGCTGCCGACCGCGACCAACATGATCGCGACCGACTGGCGCCAGCTCTCCCACGCGCTGCGCCTGGGCGCGGTGGACATTCCGCTGGCCGATCCCCATTTCTGGACCATGCAGGGCTCGGTACGCGTTGCCCAGACCTGCCGTGACAACGGCCTGACCTGGGGCTCGCACTCCAACAACCACTTTGACATCTCGCTCGCCATGTTCACCCATGTCGGCGCCGCCGCACCGGGCAAGGTCACCGCGATCGACACCCACTGGATCTGGCAGGACGGCCAGGCGCTCACCAGGGAGCCGCTCCAGATCAAGGGCGGCAAGATCGCCGTGCCCGAGCGGCCGGGGCTCGGCATCGAAATCGACCGCCCGGCCATCGAAACCGCGCATGAGCTTTACAAGAAGCATGGACTCGGCGCCCGCGATGACGCTACTGCCATGCAGGACCTGATCCCCGGCTGGACCTTTGACGACAAGCGTCCCTGCCTCGTGCGTTGAGAAAATCTCGGAGGACAACATGACTGCGATCCTGAAAAACTTCATCGGCGGCGAATGGGTCGACGGCTCCGGCGTCACCAAGAACATCAACCCCTCCAACACCAACGACCTCGTCGGCGAATACGCCAAGGCCGACAAGGCGCAGACCGAGAAGGCGATTGCCGCCGCCAAGGCCGCCTTCCCGGCCTGGGCGCAGTCGACGCCCCAGGTGCGCTACGACGCACTGAACAAGATTTCCCTCGAGATTCTCGCCCGCAAGGAAGAGCTCGGCCGCCTGCTCGCCCGCGAGGAAGGCAAGACCCTGCCAGAGGGCATCGGCGAGGTCGCCCGTGCCGGCCAGATCTTTGCGTTCTTCGCCGGCGAGGCGCTGCGCCTGATCGGCGAGAAGGGTGCCTCGGTGCGTCCCGGCCTCGACGTCGAGCTGACCCGTGAGCCGGTCGGCGTCGTCGGTATGATCACGCCCTGGAATTTCCCGATCGCGATCCCCGCCTGGAAGATCGCGCCCGCGCTCTGCTACGGCAACACCGTGGTGTTCAAGCCGGCCGAGCTGGTGCCGGGCTCCGCGCATGCGCTGTCCGAGATCATCACCCGCTCCGGCATTCCAGCCGGCGTGTTCAACCTCGTGGTCGGCTCCGGCTCCGTCGTCGGCCAGACCCTGCTCGATCACCCCGACGTTGCCGCGATCTCCTTCACCGGATCGGTGCAGACCGGCCGCAAGATCGCGCAGGCTTGCGTGCTCTCGAACCCGATGAAGAAGTTCCAGCTCGAGATGGGCGGCAAGAATCCGCTGGTCGTGCTTGACGACGCCGACCTCAAGACCGCCGTCGAGATCGCCGTCAACGGCGCCTATTTCTCGACCGGCCAGCGCTGCACCGCCTCCTCCCGCCTGATCGTCACCGAAGGCATCCACGATCGCTTCGTCGCGGCGGTGTCCGAGCGCCTCAACAGCCTGTCGGTGGACGACGCGCTCAAGGCCGGCGTGCATATCGGCCCGGTCGTCGACCAGAGCCAGCTCGACCAGGACCTGCGCTATATCAAGATCGGTCAGGACGAAGGCGCAAAGCTTGCCTGGGGCGGCGAGTTGCTCAAGCGCGAGACGCCCGGCCACTACCTCCAGCCGGCGCTGTTCACCGAAGCCAACAACAACATGCGCATCGCTCGCGAGGAGATTTTTGGCCCGGTCGCCGCCGTCATTCGTGCGAAGAATTATGAAGAGGCGCTGGCGATCTCCAACGACACCGAGTTCGGCCTCGCTTCGGGCATCTGCACGAGCAGCCTGAAATACGCCTCGCACTACAAGCGCAACAGCGAGTCCGGCATGGTGATGGTCAACCTGCCGACCGCTGGCGTCGACTATCACGTGCCGTTCGGCGGCCGGAAGGGTTCGAGCTACGGTGCCCGCGAGCAAGGCTCCTATGCGCGCGAATTCTACACCACGGTGAAGACCGCCTATACCTATCCGGGTTAACCACGGGGAAGATATCGTAGGGTGGGCAAAGCGAAGCGTGCCCACCAAGGTCTCAATCGGGAAAGATGGTGGGCACAGCGCGTTGCGCCTTTGCCCACCCTACGGCTTCGGAGGCAAGCGCATGGACCAGGACGTCGCAGCGAAAGAGCAGCCCCGCTACATCAAGCTCAACGAGCGCGACAATGTCGCGATCGTTGTCAATGATTTCGGGCTTCCCGCCGGCTCCCGCTTTGCCAGCGGGCTGACGCTGCGCGCCTTCGTGCCGCAGGGCCACAAGACGGCGCTGGTCGATATCGCGCAAGATCAGCCGATCATCCGCTATGGCGAGGTGATCGGCCATGCGCTCTCGCCGATCCTGGCCGGCGAATGGGTGGATGAAGCGCGCATCCGCATGCCGGAGGCCCCTGCCCTCGACAAGCTGGAAATCTCGACCGCAGTCCCCGCGCCGCTGCCGCCGCTCGAAGGCTTTACCTTCGAAGGCTTTCGCAACACCGACGGCTCGGTCGGCACGAAAAACATTCTCGGCATCTCCTCATCCGTGCAATGCGTCAAGGGCACGATGGAATATGCGGTGAAGCGCATTCGCGCCGAGCTGCTGCCGAAATACCCGAACGTCGACGACGTCGTGCCGCTGACGCACGCCTATGGCTGCGGCGTCGCCATCACCGCACCCGACGCGGTGGTGCCGATCCGTACGCTGCAGAACATCGCGCAGAACCCGAATTTCGGCGGCGAGATTCTGGTCATCAGCCTCGGCTGCGAGAAGCTCGCGCCCGAGCGGCTGGTGCCGGAGGGCGTCAGCGATGCCATCGTGCGGATGCAGGACGAAGCCTTCGACGGCTTCGGCGCGATCGTCGATGCGATCATGACCCAGGCTGAGGCACGCCTGAAGATCCTCAACAAGCGCACCCGCGAGACCTGCCCCGCGGCTGACCTCGTCATCGGCCTGCAATGCGGCGGCAGCGACGCCTTCTCCGGCGTCACGGCCAACCCCGCCCTCGGCTTCGCCGCCGATCTGCTGGTCCGCGCCGGCGCGACCGTGATGTTCTCGGAAGTGACCGAAGTCCGCGACGCCATCCAGCTGCTTACCCGGCGCGCCATCAACGAGGACGTCGGCCGCGCGCTGGTGCGCGAGATGGCCTGGTACGATTCCTATCTCGCCCGCGGCGGCGCTGACCGCAGCGCCAACACCACGCCCGGCAACAAGAAGGGCGGCCTCGCCAACATCGTCGAGAAATCACTGGGCTCGATCGTCAAGTCCGGCTCGTCCGCGATCACCGGCGTGCTCTCGCCCGGCGAGAAGGCGACGCAGAAGGGCATGTTGTTCGCGGCAACGCCCGCCTCCGACTTCATCTGCGGCACGCTTCAGCTCGCATCCGGCATGACTCTGCAAGTGTTCACTACTGGCCGCGGCACGCCTTACGGTCTTGCCGCCGCGCCCGTGATCAAGGTCGCGACCCGCACCGAGCTCGCACGGCGCTGGAAGGATTTGATCGACTTCGATGCCGGCGGTATCGCCACCGGCGAGAAGACCATCGAGGAAACCGGCTGGGACCTGTTCCGCCTGATCCTCGACGTCGCCTCTGGCCGCACGAAACCGTGGTCGGATCGCTGGGGCATCCACAACGACCTCACGCTATTCAACCCGGCGCCGGTGACCTGACTCGCGTCTCACCGTCGTCATTCCACGTTGCGCAATTGCGCAATGTGAATGTGTGCGGAGCACGCAGGCCCGGAACGAAGCGGCACGTTGACCGCGCGCTTTCTCAAATCACTTCCAGGCTGCGCGCTACCCTGACCGCGACCTTCACCAGCGGCTTGACCGCCTGATCCTCCCGGCCGAGCATCACGCCTTCGGCAAATGCGCGTGCGCGCGCCTCCCGGCTTGACGCCGGCGCCCTGAGTGCAGCGTCAACCGCCATATCGCGATGCGCGACGAAATCGTTGAGCGAGCCAAGCGCGTTCTGGATCTTTTTCAGATGCTTTGACAGCCCAGCAAGCTGCTTCTGCTCGCGCCTAGATTGAAAGAGGCTTTCAAAGAAGTCCAGCCCGTACCTGATCTTCTTGGCACTGATGCGCAGCTTGTGCCGTTCCTGGGGAGGCATCCGATCGAGATACCGCGCCTGCTTGCGCACTTTCTTGACGCGGCGGCGCAATAGTCCCGCGGCGAATTTGCGGATCGGCGCCTTCGCGCCTTCAGTCGCAATCGTTTGCTCGGCCTCGATCCATCGCAGCGTATCGATCAACAGAGAGCGGTAATGCTGCGAGTTTATGGCCGCTGCTGCGCGCGCGAAGGCCCGGTCCCGCCGTGCCGCAAACTGCTTCTTGATGGCCTCGCCCCCTTGCGCAGCAGGGCATCGCGCGTTGCGGGCTCGATGTTCTCTTTCACGAAGACGTCGAGCTCGCGCGCGGAGGCAAGCTCGTTTGTCAGCCATTTCAATTCCTGCTTTTTCCTCTCCGTTCCCGTCCCTGACAGGACCTTCGAGAACAACGAGATCGCCGCACGCAACCGGCGCAATCCCACCCGCATCTGATGAATGCCTTCCGCATCGCCATTGCGGACCGCGTCGGCGTTGCCTGAAAAATGGCGCGCGGTAGCGCGAGCAATGATCCGGAAGGCCTCGCCCGCCTTCAGGCCGGTCGTCAACACGATAGTTTCAGCGAACAGCACCGGATGCTCGTCGCCCCGTGCGAGGGCGTAACCCCGGTCGGATTTCGATCGCAGATCAAGCTCGGCCTGCGATTCCTGTTCGATCGACTTTGCAATTCGGAACAAATCGACCAGCCGGCCGCTCTTCAGTTCCAGCTCGAGCTCCTGGATCGGGCTGGAGTGCCGTCGTTCCGGGCGCGCCAGTCGCACAAGTTCTCATTGAGAATCAAGAAGTAACGCAGATACAAGCGCTTAGCTGCCGCGTGGTGGTCACAAGCGGTGGTGCTAATCGTGCGTGTTTTGATGGGTGTTATCAAGGACAGACACGGGACCTACTGTGCCCGAAAGACGGTGCCAGAGAAGCCAGAGGGACTTCAGGGAGCAGTCGCGCTGGAGCTGGGCAACGGGAAGGTTGTCCAGAAGCACCTGAAGAAGTCGCTCGGCACCAAGGACCTTCGTGAGGCCAACATCCGGGCCAAGCCGGTGCTAGCGGAGTTTGACCGCATCATAGCCAAGGCCAAGGCAAAACCTTGCGGCAGCCACTGTGCCCATAGCCAAGCGCACCAGCCTGAACGACACCGAAATAAAGCGTATGGCCGAGTGGGTGTACGCCACGGCGCTGAAGGAAGATGAAGCGCTAAGGTTTTCGGGCAGGCTAGAGACAATCGGACCACACGGCGAGAATGTTAACGCCGATGCGCTGGCGGACATCTTACGCGATTGTCAGCAGCAGTTTGCCGCCGGTGATGTTTCTTTCGCCGAACAGCGCGCCCAAAACGCTCTGGCCAGCTTTGACATCACACTAGACCAAAGCTGCCCGGCCTATCACAAGCTGTGCATCGAAAGCGCCAAGGCGTTCCTTAATGCCCTTGATGACATTGGGCTGCGTTATGTGGGTGCGGTTATTGAAACTCCGCGCCAACCTGTTTCCAAAGCCTTAGACGGCCATGGAGAAGGCGGGACACTGCAAGAGGCGCTGGAAGGTTGGAAGAAGCACCGAGCTAGGCCCAAGCGGACGGTGGACGAGTTCAGCCGCAGCGTGGATATGTTTATCCAGCTTCACGGCAACATGCCCGTAACGGCGATCAAAAAGGGCCACGCGCTGGAGTATCGCAAAGCTCTACAGGACGTGCCCCGCCACCGAACTGGCGACTTGCTGCGCGCAACGCTTCCTGCCCAGGCCGCTTGGGGTCGCGAGCACCCAGAAGAGCCCAAGGATCACTGCCGCCACGATCAACAAGCAACTTGGCGCTGTGCAGTCCATCTGCATCTGGGCCAGCGACAACGGGCTTGTGCCCGATGACACGCTGTGGACCGATCCCTTCAGCAAACTCAGGCTTCCCGAGGAGCGCTCCGAGCGAACGTCATTTGAGATTGCGGAGCTTCAATCGCTGTTCAATGCGTCGGTGTTTACCGAGCACGAATTTCCACTAGGGTCACATGGGGCCGCTGGGTTCTGGTTACCGGTGCTGGCTCTCTTCACAGGCGCACGGCAGGCTGAGCTGGGAAGCCTCACCGCTGCTAATGTGCGGGTGGACGCTGAAACGCGAGTGCCCTTACTCTATTTCATGACCGAGCGGGCACGGGGAAAGCGCGTCAAGACAGACGCATCCGAGCGCGTTGTACCCGTGCATCCCGAAGTGAAACCTGTGTGCGGCCTGTTTCTTATTACGCTGCCTTCACGAGTTCGCTCCTTGCGCTCCGGCCTTTGCCAGTCACAGCGTAGCCCACGCCAATCGCCTTTAGAGCTAACGTTGTCGGATGGTCCTGGTTACGAAGGTTCTTTTGCAAATCCTTCTTGGCGTTCGGCTTGAGCCCCAGTTCGCGGGCCACCACAGTCATCGAGGTTCGTCCCGGAGCCCGATTGTCCATGAAGGTCAACAAGCGCTCATGAGGCGCCCCCGCGCTTCCCCTGCGAACCTTCGGACCATCAGGCTCAAAGGGCCAATCAACGACCTGAAGCCCCGGCATCTCGCGTCGGATAGCAGCGAGAATGTCATCACCTTGGTCGCCTGAAGGGAGCACAATGAACACGTCGGCAGGCGGGCACCCACCGCGATCATCGGTGACATGGCGGCACCGGATACGGTTGATCGCCTGAATGACCGAGGCCGATAGCTGCCTTCGAACCATGTGCTCGCGCAAGTTCACCTGCCCCTTCCATGTCGGTTTGTCTAACCACTCGTCTCCTTGGGGCCCCTGGAGCGCAAAGAAGACGTTGTTGGGGAATGTCGCTCGATCCCGGTACGGGAGGCCGAAGATCACCGCTACATCATAGTCAGCCACGCGCCCACCGGAGTTCCTTCTGCCGTTGCATTAGCTGCGGGCCTAGAAGCGCCCGGGAAGCCAGCTCAGTCCGCTGTGCCCACTCTCAAGCCCGTTCCAGGATGTTGGCGATTGACTGCGCGTACCAGCGCCCGCCGCGCGCCGTTGGGATACCGCGCGCATTCAATGCTTCTGCCACCTGCCTGAGCGTGCTCGCACCCGCCTTCTGTGCCTCGCGGATGATTGGCAGGACGTTGGCCGCGTAGCGGTCAGCTTCGGCCTTCACGGCCTCTACGGCGCTCTTGCGGGCCATATGGAGCTTGGGGTTGCCCAAGGTGACCCCACGAGCCTTAGCAGCCGAGAGGGCTTGGCGGGTGCGGGTGGAGATCAGCGCGCGTTCCTTTTCGGCCAGTGCGGCGAAGAGGTGCAGCACGAACGGGTCAACGTCGGGGCCAAGCTCAGCGACCACGAAGGGCACCTTGTGGGCCATGAGGCCCGAGATGAAATGAACGTCGCGGCTCAGACGGTCGAGCTTAGCTACAGCTACGTGGCACCTGAGCTTCTTTGCGGCAGCGAGGGCGGCCTTTAGCTGAGGTCGGCGGTCCAGTGCGTCCGCTCCTTTGCCAGTCTCCACCTCCACAAACTCGCGCGCCACCGTGAACCTCTCAGCCTGAGCGAAGTGAGCGAGCGTCTGCCGCTGCGCTTCTATGCCCAACCCTGAGCGCCCCTGTTGGGAAGTCGAGACACGGATGTAGGTGATTAGGGTGCGTTCGCTCGTCACAGCGGCCTCTATAAGCATCTGTAAAAAACCTTATCGAGCATTTATGTTATATACAACGCGCGTTTCGGAATCACTGCGATTCGGTTTTGCATAGCTCTTCCCACGCCGGCCGTGGGCGTTGGAAACTTAGAGACCTGCTGATAGGTCCGTATGCTTACGGATTGCATCGCGGCTCAAGCCCTGCTTGTCCAGGTTTCACGCTGCGGTCTATGCTAACCAGCGCATTCGAAAAGGGCCGGGGGGCCTTACATTGTCTTATTCGCCATACGGTGCTGAGCCGCAGTTGCGGCGCGGTGCCTCGTTGCCCGTCCAAGTTGGCTTTCGCCGTTCGTTGTTTGGGTTTGGCCCACTGCCTCCTCGAATGGAGAATGCAAGGGGCGACGCCTTCCGTGTAGATATCAACGCGCTTCGGGCGCTTTCAGTGATCGCTGTCGTTGGCTATCACTTCCAGATATCAGGGTTCGCTGGGGGATTTGTCGGCGTCGATGTCTTCTTGGTGATAACCGGATACCTGATGACGGGAAAGGTGCTGACCGACCTCACTTTGGATCGTTTTTCTGTCCGTGACTTCTGCATTATGCGAATGCGCCGCATCTATCCTGCGCTTGCGGTCATGGCTGCTTCATCGGTCGTCGCAGGCTGGTTCGTGACCTTGCCGCGCGAATACCTGAAGCACCTACTACAGGCGTTGTCTGCGCTGACATTCGTGTCGAATTTTGCTTTCGATAGCGACAATGGCTATTTCGCTATGGCCGCCCAGACCAAGCCTCTCTTGCATACTTGGTCTCTCTCGGTGGAATGGCAGTTCTACATCTGGATGCCTTTGGTCGTATCGCTGATATGGCGTTTCGCTTCCGGCTCGAAGTCTAAAATCAGCACAGTGATGATTGCGCTTCAGGTCGTCGCCGTCCTCTCCTTGGCGTGGTGCGTATGGGAGACCCGAAGCGACGCGATGGGCTCTTCCTTCTTCTCGTTGCGTGCCCGAGCTTGGGAACCTCTGGCCGGTGGATTGATCGCTATCGCAGAAATCAGGCGGCGATCCCGCGGTGTTACCAAAATTCCGTGGCTGGAAACTGGGATAAGCGCCGCCGTGGGCTGGGCGCTGGTCGTGGGCTGTATCGCCTATCCCCTCCCCGAATCGCGATGGCCGGGCTTGCTTACAATCGTGCCGATCCTTGGCGCAGCAATGATAGTCGGGGCGCGGCGGTGGACCGGGGAAAAGAGCTTGCTCGGAATGTCTGCCATTCAGCGCTTAGGCGACTGGTCCTACTCGATTTACCTTTGGCACTGGCCGATTTGGGTATTCGCGCTGGGTTGGCTGTCTACGCGCGGATATGGCGTAGACGGTTCGCACAAGATGCTGATGGTGTTGGCGTCGCTCGCGCTCAGCATTGCCTCCCATCGTTACGTGGAGCAACCAGTTAGATTGCGGCGGGATTTCTGGACACCGCGCACACTACTGACGAGCTTCAGCGCTACCTTTGCGTTGTTACTCGGCTTCATCGCGCTGGCTTTCCTGAACAATGGTTTCCCAAATAGGTTGCCGGACTACCTGTTGCCAGCCGAACTGGCGAGAAGGACCAACACGCCGCGTGACGAGTGTTTCAGGAACGCCAACTCCACCAAGAAGGCGGGCGAGACTTATTGCAATTTCGGTAGTGCCGAGGTCGGCGGGGAGCCTTCCGCAATGCTGTGGGGAGATTCGTTTGCTAACCAGTACCTTGAGCCGATTTCTTCGGCTGCGCTTGCCAACGGAATCCATGGATTGATCGCGACCCAGAGCGCGTGCAGGCCCTTCATTGACGATCCTGTCAGAAACTCCACAGATCAGCAGGCGTGCCGGGATTTTAACCGCAGCGCGCTGGACTTCGTGCTGAACCACACTGAACCAAGCATCGTTGTCGTCGGGGGTAATTGGGGAAACGCTCTTGAGGCTTCCGCGCTAGCTGACCGACTGCTTTCCTCCGGCAAGACCGTTGTGCTGATCATGCCGCTACTCAATATTGGTTTCGACCTGCCACAGCGATGGATTGAGAAACAGGTCCGCGCTGGCGGAGCCATCGGTGAATGGAGCGTGGACGCCGCTCCTGATCTGACGATGAGCAGCCTCCGCTCCGAAATCGTTCAAAACCTCCACAAACACAGGGACAATCCGCGACTAGTTATGGTTGATCCACAGTCGGTGGTGTGCGAGCAAAACCGATGTTATCTCGTCAGGAACGGGCAGGCCAATTTCCGCGATACAGCCCACATTTCCAACGTCAACGCGATCCAGTACAGCGGCCTATTCGACGCTGCCTTTAGGTCAGCCCTCCACGTTGGGACTAAGGCCGACCAAAGAATGGATTGAGCCGGAGCATGAGGCGATGGTGGAAGAGGCGATCAGACGCGCTGCATACCCTCGGCTTTGAGCGCCTTCACTTTGGCGGTGTCGATGGACGCTTTGTGACCTTGGTAGACGGCAGCGTGCTTTGGCCTCGGTCAATACCCTCAAGCTGTCGCTCTCTACGAAGATTTGTCTCGAACCCTGCGAACACAACCGAGCATATCCAGAAAGCACTTGCCGGCCGCCGTGCTGGTGTCGATTGATTGTTAGTGGCCCGCAGCGATGCACCACGCAATTTCACTATGCGCACGATGTCCCGCAAGTCTCCGGTGCTGCGCGCGAGGCGGTCGATGCGTGTAACCATGTGGACGTCTCCGGTGCAGAGTAAGTCGAGCACAGTCCGAAGCTCCTCGCGGCCTGGGTGGTAGTGCCGCTGCGCTTCTCAGAGCGGATTAGGTCGCAACCCGCCGCACGCGGGGTGCAGAGGGGGACACGGCAGAATTGCGCCCTCCGCTAAACAATGCTTAATCATGGCCAATCAGGACGGCCCGGACGCTGCGTTCCTGTGAGGGATTGGTTCGAGGGGATGACAAGTCAGGCACTCGAGAATGATGCGTTGATCGTACGTACGATGCGCGTTCGAGTAGGCTCGTTTGATCTTTTGCGATTGGCAGCGGCGCTCATGGTGCTCTGGTCTCATCAGTTCGCCTTGCTCGGCGTGCCGGAGACATTTGTTTATGGCGCAAGCCCCAGTGCCGTCGGTGTCTACATCTTCTTTGCCATCAGTGGTTACTTAAATGCCCAAAGTCTTCTTAAAGGGCAATCAAGCTGGCGTTTTCTAGTTCGACGAGCGTGTCGGATATACCCAGCACTCGTCGGATTGGCTGTTTTTTGCGTGCTCGTGGGTGCCTCGTTTACAGCAGCCGGATCGGAGTTCTGGGAACGTGTTCCTGACTTTCTCTTCAGGAATTCGACTATCCTATTCGGTATCCGCTACACGTTGCCCGGCGTTTTTGAAACGAACCCATTCCCGAGCGCAATGAATGGTTCACTGTGGACACTTCCAAGTGAAATCAAGCTATACATCTACCTCGCGATAATCGCGGTCGCCGTCAGATATCGACCTCGATTTCTACTAGTAGCTCTTTTGGCCGCTTTCCTGGGTTTCCTGGTGTGGTTTCACGTCACATCAACGACGGTCGAGACAGCCTATTTTCAGAAATTTGCCATCGTCTTCATCTCTGGTGCTGCTCTCGCCATTATCGAGCGCCATCGCGGGCTAAGGATAGCAATTATTGTCTTGTTCGGGCTCGCTATTCTTGCAGCCATCTCAACTAGTGCCGTGGCGCTTTTGCCAGCCTTTGCGCTCGCGACAATCCTTGTTGGTAAAATTGAGCCGCCAGTATGGTTGCACCCTCAGCTCGACATTTCTTATGGAATTTACCTTTTTGCCTTTCCGGTACAGCAGGTGATTGCCAGCTACGGTTTGCTCTTCTGGCCCTCGCTCGCTCTTTCGTTGACGATAACGACTGGACTAGCAATCTCGTCGGCCATTCTCATCGAGCAACCAGCGCTGAAGTGGCGGGCCTCAAAAATAGCGCTAGCGAGATCATGATCTGGTCGTGATGGACCGGCCTCTGCACCGCGCTCTTAAGGGTCAACGGGCCAGTTCCGGACCGACGCTCACGTCGAGCCTTGTCAAGAAAGGCGCGGTTTTCCGCTTCTGGAGATGCTCGTGGGTGCCATCTTCGGTATTGGCTTCGCTGCGGTGTGTGCAGCGGCCTGATCCGCAGCCTCTTTGGCAATCGCAAGGCCCTAAGCCGCGCCATGTGCCCGCGGACGTTTGCGGCCATTCATAATCAGAGAGTGCCTCCGTCCCCTTCTTAAAGATGCGTCCCTGTTTCTCGGCTGCGTTTCAGGTCGTGCTTCCTAAAAAGGAGCGCCGCACAAGATGCTTCTCCTGCGGAGCGAACCAGCAAAGAGGTAGAGCGAAGCTCAATCGCAGGGAATGTGACTGCGGATGCCCGACAGCCGTCACGCAACCGCGCTTGTCGGTGGTCACAAACAGTGGTACGAACAGCCACGCAGCTACGCCGATTTCTGCTGAACTTTCAAAGCGAAAGCCGGGCGGTGGTCGCCTAGCTCGATCTCACTCCGTCGGGTCCGGAGCGGCAATGTGATGCGGTGCACCGAGGTCTCGAATACCGGCCTGAGCTTGCGGCGCAACTTCCTGGATGCAAACGGTTCCAGCGGAGTGCCATCGATCTTGCCAAAGTCCGGCGTGCTGTCCTTGATCTCCGTCTCCCATTCGCCGCGCCCGAATTGCGCTCCATTGGCCGATTTGACAGTCTGCAGGTGCTTCGCATCGTCTTGACGCACGCGCAGCGTGAAGCCGTTCCGTTTCAGCTTGCGTTTACCGGTATCGAAGTAGGTCGACCTCAGATCGCGCTTTCGGAGCGTATACCGACCTTGCCGTCAGCCATGCGTCCGCTTGCCAGCGCTCTGAAATGGCGCAGGGGTACGCGGAGTTTCAGTTCCGTCTCGACAGCCATCGTGCTGCGCCTGTTTGCTGCGGCGGATAACGCACCGGAAGCGGTACTGTTCAAAGTTGGGCCGCGACGAAGCGACCGTACGCACGCTCATCCACGCCCGTGGCGCGCGGCACATCGTCGCCACGCTCAGTCGCGGCAACATCTCGATTGACGATGACGGCGCGGGCCTGCCCGACGGTGCGGAGCTAGCGCGACGCCGGGGTCGAGGAGCAGTCGACTGCGCCCGCGATGATCGTCGCCGGCATGCCCGCCTCGCCCGCGCAAGTTTCGGTGCTGTCGCCGCGCGTCAAGCGGCTGGCCAGCGCGGATTCGGAAAGCGCGGCGCGCTGAGCCTCATGCCGTCATTCCGGGTTCAACGCCAAGCGTCGCCCGGAATGACACGCGCGCTCACGTCATGCTGCCAGGCATGAAGCAGCGCACGCGCGGATGGCCGTCGACATAGTGCTTCCATACCATGGTGCGACCGATCTTGTTCGGCTCGGTGATCACCGCGCCGTCCGGGACGACGACCCATTCGTCGTCGATGCGCACGCGGTAGTGGCCGCTATCGGATTCCCAGTCGACGTCAGCTATGACGTAGCCGTCGGCATCCGAGCAGCATTGCCCGTATTGGCTGTGCAGGCTCTCGAACCAGGGTTTTAGCGGCGAGTTGGCGTAGCGCCCGTCGTCGCGCGCCGTTGCCGGTGTCGCCAGCAGCACTGTTAATCCCAGCAGCGTCGCTGCACATAATCGTCCAGATCGCATGTCGTCTCCCGCGGATCGCAATCCTCGCCGCGAGGGACAGACGACGTCGTCCGCCTTCTGCGCCTTCGGACGGGCAGACAGACCGCGACTCGCTCCCCCAGCAACTTTGCGACAGCTATGCAAATCCGGCGCCAGCGTGCATTCCGGAGAACTACGGCCGCACGGAGTTACGCCGGCCAGCGCGCACGTCCTGCATGTCAACGCGCCGGCAATTTGCCGCAGCCGTTCTGGAGGCTTTCCTTGTTGCGCGAGGACGTGTACGAAACGGCCGCGGACGCGAGCCGTATCGTTTAATCAACTGTTTTAATTAGAGAAATCGGGTGTTGGCGTGACTGGCATTGGACCGTCAGCGCTATGAGTTCGAGAGACTTGCTTCCTGGCCAGCAGGATCCGACCGACTTGGCCGCAAGCGAAGTGCAGTTCGCGCTCGTGATCTCTCGCATGCTCGAGACGGTGAAGGACGACGCGGAAGCCAGGCGGCAGATGGTCTACGACCTTGCCCGCTACAAGCTCCAGGAGCAGTTCACCTACGCCGACGCCAGGAACATCGACCAGATGAAGCGGGCGCTCGAGGTCGCGATCGACGAGGTCGAAAAATTCTCGCGTGACGAGGCGCCGCTGGAGCGCTTGCCGTCACAACACCTCACCTCGTCAAAGGCGACTGAGACAGGCGGTCTTCTGGTGTCCGGCGAGGCGACCGTTTTGCGATCAGGGATCGAGATCTCCCGCAGCAAGCTGCCTGCGATCTCGGGCCCGCTCCTACCGGTGATCAAGCGTACGGCGGCCATTCTGCTTGCCGTTGGCGCAGTCATACTGATCGTCTCGCAGCGAGACAACATCGCCGCGCTGCGCCGGCAGATTTCGTCCCAGGCCCAGGAGATCGCGCAGGTATCCCCCAAGCCGGAGACGACGATCACGGTCGCCAAGCCGGAGTTGGTCACCCCTGCCCCGCCTCCCCCGACGCGCGTATTGCCAAGCGGCATACCGCCCGCCCTCCGGAACCAGCGTACTCCGACCGCCGGCGACACTCCGGCCTCAACCGCAGCATCCTCGCTCGATCGCCCCGAGGCAATCGCAGTCCAGAACGGCCTATAATCCTCTCGCAAGATCTCTCGAGGACGACCTACCCGCACACAGTTCTCCATCGCAACCTCCTTTGCTGAAGTGTTGCGACGAACGGTTGAATCCGCCCAGTACTCCAGAGGCAGCGCGAGAATACGGAGAAGCCGCAGCGTAAACTGGATTCCCCGCCTTCGCGGGGAATGACAGCGGCATGTTAGGCAGCAGTTGCGACGACGGCGACGCTGCGTAGAGGCAGCCTATTGCCTCGGCGCCGGCGCCATCATCGCGCCGCCCCTCTTCGCTGCGGGCGCGGGCTTCGTCGTCGCCGCGGCCTGTGCCGGGAGATATTTGGCGACGATGGCGGGATCGACCTGGGCGATGTTGGCGTCGGGCAGACGCGTCCAGGTCTCGTCCTTGCCGAACAGGGAAATGCCGAGGAAGCCGCGCATGGTCAGCGTCTGCCCGTCCGGGCTGACCGACATCTTGGCCTTCCAGATATTGCCGTCGCGCGGATTGACCACGTTGCCGCCGTCATACTTCAAGCCCTCGCGCTTCATGTCGCGGATGAAGGAGAGCCCGAGCACCGGCGCGTTCTTGCGATCGTCCGTGCATTTCGCACAGACCTCGTTCGGGTCGTCGCCGGGGCGCGGAAAGGTTTTTGCGATCACGCCTTCGAAGATGCCGTTGTGGTCGACGAAGAGAAACCATCCCACCGTCTTGCCGTCCTCGGTCTTCTGCCAAAGACCCGCGGCGGTTGGCTGCTGCGCCTGTGCGGCAGCCGGCCTCACCGCGCCAAGCGTCAGCACAAAGCCAAGCGCGAGGAGCGAGAGCAGCCGAAAGCTGGAAACGAGATTCCGCATTATGATCACCTTGCTAAGCCGCCACTGCAATGGCCGCAGACTACGGCGATTTCGCGAACGGTTCCAGCATCAGGAACATGGGACATCGCCTGCCGAACCCTGCCGTCAGTTGACACCGAGCTTCTTTTGCAGGCTGGAGGACGAGGTCGTGTACTGGAACACGAGCCGCTTCTCCGGATAGACGTAGCGATGGGCTTTTTGCGACATCAGCGCGCCCTCGTGGAAGCCGCATAGGATCAGCTTGATCTTGCCGGGATAGGTGTTGATGTCTCCGATGGCGAAGATGCCGGGCACGTTGGTCTCGAACGCGGACGTCTCGACCGGCACCAAATTATTCTCCAGCGCGATGCCCCAGTTCGCGACGGGACCGAGCTTCATGGTCAGCCCGAAGAACGGCAGCATCGTGTCGCAGGAAACTTCGCTCACGCTGTTGTCGTTCCCCTTGACGGTTGCGCCGGTCAGCTTGCCCTCGGTGCCGGAAAGCGCGGTGACCTGCCCGAGCCGCAGATCCATCTTTCCGCCGGCCACCAGCGCGCGCATCTGCTCGACGCTGTGGGGCGCGGCGCGAAAATCGTCGCGCCGGTGCAGCAGCGTGATGCGCTTGGCGAGCGGATGCAGATTGAGGGTCCAGTCGAGCGCGGAATCGCCACCGCCGACGATCAGAACGCTCTTGTCGCGGAACGTCTCCATCTTGCGCACGGCGTAGTGCACCGAGGTGCCTTCATAGGCTTCGATACCCGGCACCGGCGGACGCTTGGGCTGGAACGAGCCGCCGCCGGCCGCGATCACCACCACCTTGCATTCGAACACCTTGCCGGCGTCGGTGGTGCAGCGAAACAGCGGGTCGCCGATCTTCTCCACCGTCTCCACCATCTCGCCGAGATGGAAGGTCGGATGGAACGGCTTGATCTGTTCCATCAGCGCGTCGGTGAGGCCCTGCCCCGAAACCTGCGGAATGCCGGGAATGTCGTAAATCGGCTTTTCCGGATAGAGCTCGGCGCACTGCCCGCCGACCTTGTCGAGGATGTCGATGAAATGCGCCTTCATGTCGAGAAGGCCAAGCTCGAAGGCGGCGAACAGGCCGCACGGGCCGGCGCCAATAATCAGCACATCGGTTTTGATCACGTCGCTCATGTCGTCTCTTTATCGATCGTTATCGGTTGGACGGCGCCCGGCGGGCAGAAGTGACCCCGCCTGTCTAGCCAACGGGGATGGATCAGGGAAGGCATAAAAGCGGTAGCGCCCCGCAGCCGCGCCCACTTGCCGGGCCAGAATAACTGGGCTGTAACGGGATGCGATATGACGGAGATCAACCGGTGAACGCACCAAGCCGCCTCGATACGACGCCGCGCCTGGAGGACTATCCCTATCGTCTCGGCGACAATATCCGCTTCGGCGATCTCGATCCGAACCAGCACGTCAACAACGCGGTCTACGCCACTTACTTTGAGACCGGCCGTGTCACGCTGATGAAGAGCCCGGAATACGGGCTGACCCCGCCGGGCCTCGCCTGGATCATGGTGCGGCTCGACATCCATTTCCGCGCCGAGCTGCACTGGCCGAACACGATCGAGCTCGGCCTCGGCGTAGTTAAACTGGGACGGACGTCAGTGACCTTCGAACAGGTCGTGTTTTCGGAAGGAAAGTGCATCGCATCGGCGATGTCGGTCGGCGTCATGATCGACGAGGCGACGCGGCGACCGGCACCGCTGACCGCAGAGGTGATCGAGAAGCTCAGACCCTGGCACAAGCGCGGTATCGAGGTCGCGCCGCCGGGCATCTAGTATCTTGAGGGACGATCAGGCCTGCCGTTCCGGCGTCGCCACGACGAGCCCGTCGAGTTCGTCGGAAACCTTGATCTGGCAGGACAGGCGCGAGTTCGGGCGCACGTCAAAACCGAAGTCGAGCATATCCTCTTCCATCGGCGTCGGGCTGCCGACCTTCTCGCGCCAGACTTCGTCGACATAGACATGACAGGTTGCGCAGGCACAGGCGCCGCCGCATTCGGCCTCGATGCCGGGAATGCTGTTGCGGATGGCGGCTTCCATCACGGTCGCGCCGTTCTCGACTTCCACCGTACGGGTTTCGCCCTTGTGGTCGACAAAGTTAATCTTGGCCATGTGTGCTCGTGCTGCCGCGATGTTGCAAATGAAGGAGGGTCCGGGCTGTCCTATAACGGGTCGATCCGCCCGGCGCCATAGCGTTTTGATGCGAAGTGAATCCCGCTTCGTGGGAAGAAAACGCGTCAAAACAAAAGACTAGAGCACGGTTCTGACCCTGTCGCCCTAGGGCTTCAGGATCGCCTCGATGGCGGCGCGGGCCTCGGTCACCGCCTCTTTCAGCGCGGTGAAGGCGTGGGGCTGGCCATGGCCGGTCCGGACCGCGGTCTCAAGGCTGGCTGCGGCATCCGCCACCGCAAAGGCGCCGATTCCGCGCGCTGAGCCCTTGAGCTTGTGCGCGAGTGCGCCCGACTCGGCCGGCAGAGCTGCCATCGCCGCGATCAGGCGGACCGCCTGCTCGGCGAACATCGCGAGCACTTCCTGCTCCAGTTCAGTGTCGCCGAGCGTCATGCGCGAGAGGTGTTCGAGGTCGAGCGGGCTGTCGATGGGTGCAAGCGGGGGCGAAGGCATCCAGTCCATCCGTTGCAGTTCAGGCGTCATGGCGCAGGCCCCGGCATCGCGCGATGTCCGCCGGTCCGGCGGTCAGGTTCCTCCCACCGAAGCATGGAAATGGTTAACGAAGTGTTTGGGCCGTTTTACGCAAATCCGCCCGTTTCTTGACGAAAAGTTGTCGCAATCTGACGAGTCCAGTGGAGAATTGCATTTATTGCTAAGGCGTTACGGCGCAATCCTGTTAACGATGATTAAGATTGTCTTAATCGCGGGCATTTCATTCGCAACGCTCTGCCAATAGGATGTTGCGGAAATTGGCGGACAAGCCGTCCGGGTGGGGACGGCTCGGAATCCGCCCAAGCGGCATGATCCGGTCTGTGAGCTTGCGTAGCGCGCGGGGCTCGCGGGGGGATGCGTACAAGTAACGAGGGCTCGGACTGAACATGGCGAACACTCCGAAGAAGGTCAAAGACCCCACAGAAGTTGCGCTTTCTGCGATCCAGGAAGCCCTGAACATCAGCGACACGGCCGCGGACACCAGCCGCAACGCCTCGATGCGCAACGAGACATCATCTCCGGCGACGCCGCCGGCTCCCCCGATCTTCGATGAGCCGACCTTCGAGCCGCGTCCTGCCGCCAACGAGCGGGCGGTGTTCGACCCGATCGAGGAGCCGCGCGCGACGCGTCGCGCCGCCAATGACGACCGCGAGACCATCGGCCAGTTGCTCCAGGCGCTTCAGAAGGGCCGCCCTGCCCGCAGCGTCTACACCTTCGCCACCATCTTCGCCGGCGTGTGGCTCGCAGCCTGCGCCGCGCTCACCGTCGGCTTCCTGCCCTCGATCCAGGCCGCCATGGGCCAGAGCGGCGGCGTGCTCGTCATCGCCGGCCTGATCGCGATGTTCTTCGCGCCGATCATGCTGTTCTACTTCCTGGCGAGCCTGGTCTGGCGCGGCCAGGAAATGCGCATGATCGCGCAGGCGATGGCGCAGGTCGCGATCCGCTTCTCCGAGCCCGAGGGCTCGGCCTCCGATTCCATGGTCACCGTCGGCCAGGCCATCCGTCGCGAGGTCGCGGCGATGGGCGACGGCATCGAGCGCGCCATCGCGCGCGCCGGCGAGCTCGAGACGCTGGTCGCCAACGAGGTCGCGGCGCTCGAACGCGCCTATTCCGACAACGAAGTGCGCATCCGCGCCCTGCTCCAGGACATCGCGCACCAGCGCGACAATCTGGTCGGCCAGGCCGAGCAGGTCCGCAGCGCCATCTCCGGCGTGCAGATCGATTTGCGCCACGACATCGCGCTGATCTCGGACGCGATCGCCTCGCGCGTCGACGAAGTCGCCAAGTCCATCACCGGCGCGCTGGAAGAACGCGGCGCCCACATCACCGGCGCACTGAGCAACGCCGGCGACAACATGATCCTCGCGCTCGGTGAGCGCGGCGGCGACCTGCTCGACCGCCTCGAGGAGGCCAGCAACGAGACCACGCGCGCCGTGCTCGATGCCAGCGAGCGGCTGACCACCAGCCTCAACTTCAAGACGGGCCACGTCCACAACGAGTTCGTCGATCTCGCCGATCGCGTCCACGAGATGCTGAACGAGCGAATCGACCGCATCACCGGCGAGTTCGAGCAGCGCTCGGCCGCGATCGTCGACGGCATCTCCGAGCGCACCGAGCAGGTGCACGATAGCCTGAAGAATTCGTCGGACTCGCTGCTGCTCGAGCTCGAGCTGCGCTCCAACGACCTCTCCGCCAAGATCGACGACGCCGGCAACCGGCTCGCCGGCCAGATCATGAACTCCGGCGACAAGGCGAGCGAGGCGCTCGACGCCACCGTCAACACCCTCGTCGCCAAGGTCGTCAGCCAGACCGAGACCGCACACGACTCGCTGTCGCTCCAGATGAGCGCGTTCGACGAGCTGGTGAAGAACCAGGGCAGCGAGCTGGTCGAGAAGTTCGCCCGCGACTCCGGCACGCTGGGCGCGCTGATCACACGCCACATCTCCGAGTTCGACCGCACCGTGAAGACGTTCGGCGGCGATATCGTCGATCGCATGGGCCAGCGCACCCAGGACATCGCCGAGAGCCTGAAGACCTATGTCGACAATTTCGATACCCGCTTCTCCTCGAACGGCGGGGCGATCACGGCCGTGCTCGACCAGCGCCTGGTGCAGTTCGAGACCACGGTCGGCGAACGTGTCACCAACCTCGACGCCTCGCTGAACGACAAGATCGTCAGTCTCGACGGCACGATCGAAGGCCACATGAGGACCTTCGACGACCAGCTCGTCGGCCGCGTCGCCGCGCTCGAACAGTCGTTCGACACCCGCGCCAAGTCGGTGACCGAAACCATCGACGGACGCCTCAACACCCTTGCCTCGTCGCTGACCGACGGTGCCGCGCAGGCGATCCAGTCGATCGACTCCCGCCTCACCCATCTCACGACGTCGGTCACTGACGGCGCATCGCAGGCGATCGAGACGATCGATACGCGCCTCAATGATCTCGCGACCTCGCTCACCGATGGCGCATCGCAGACCATCCAGTCGATCGATACGCGGCTGACGCACCTCACGACGACGCTCACGGGCGGCGCCTCGCAGGCGCTCGAATCCATCGACACGCGCCTCACCTACCTGACGACTGCGGTGACCAACGGCGCCTCGCAGGCCGTGCAGTCGATCGACACGCGCCTCACCCTGCTGACCTCGACGCTCACCGACGGCACTGCGCAGGCGATCGAGGCGGTCGACCGCCGCATCACCAGCGTCGCCGAGATCATCGACGGCCGCAGCATGCATCTGACCGACTCGGTCACGGCACGCTTCCAGGACATCCACCAGGCCATCGAGACCAAGGTCGGCTCGGTCGCGAGCGACATCGACGTGCGCGTGGCGCAATTCGAGGACCTGCTCGGCTCGCGTGTCGAAGCCGTCGCCGGCCGCATCGAAAGCAGCGGCCGTCAGGCCAGCGAGAACATGATGTCCCGCGCCGAGATGATCTCGACCGCGATCCGCTCGCATGTCGAGGACGCCGAGCGCTCGCTCACCAACCTCGTCGTCAACACCAGCGAGACGATCCAGACCGGTGCGCGTACCGCCCAGCAGTCGCTGATGACGGTCTCCTCCGATGTCAACGCCCAGCTCAAGATGACCTCCGCAGAGGTCGAGCGCGCGCTGACCGCGGTCGGCACCGGTGCTGCGAACTCGATCCTGACCAGCGCGCGCGAGGCGCAGTCGACCCTGGTCGCAGCCTCGGGCGAGGCCTCCAACCAGATCAAGTCGCTGTCGACCGACGTCGAACGCACGCTGTCGGCGGCCGGTTCTGCCACCGCAGCCTCGATCCTGACCAGCGCCCGCGAGGCGCAGTCGACCCTCGTCTCAGCCTCGGGCGAGGCCGCCAACCAGATCAAGTCGCTGTCGACCGACGTCGAACGCACGCTGTCGGCGGCCGGTTCTGCCACCGCAGCCTCGATCCTGGCCGGCGCCCGCGAGGTGCAGACCACCCTCGTCACGGCGTCTTCGGACGCGGCCAACCACGTCAAGACGCTCACCGCCGACGTGCAGCATTCGCTGTCGCTGGCCGGCACCACCACGGCGGAATCGATCACCGCCGGCGCCCGCGATGCGCAGAGCGCGCTGATCGCGGCCTCGACCGAGACCGCCAACCAGATCAAGGCGCTGTCCTCGGACCTACAGCGCTCGCTCTCGATGGCCGGCACCTCGACGGCCGAGACCATCATGAGCGGCGCCCGCGAAGCCCAGAGCACGCTCGTCAACGCGTCCTCGGATGCGGCGAGCCAGGTCAAGTCGCTCGCTGCCGAAGTGCATCGGTCGCTCTCGCAGGTCGGCCAGTCGACCGCCGAGACGATCACGACCAGCGCCCGCGACGCCCAGAGCACCCTGCTCTCAGTCTCGGCCGAACAGACCGGTCAGGTGCGTTCGCTGGCGGCCGAGATGCAGCGCGCGCTGGCGACCGCCGGCGGCGCCACCATCGAGGCGCTCACCAGCGGCGTGCGCGAGGCCCAGGGCACGCTGATCTCCGCCTCGACGGATGCGGCAAGCCAGATCAAGTCGCTGACCACGGACATCGAGCGCACGCTGACCTCGGTCGGTGCCGACACCGCCTCGACCATCCTCAACAGCGCGCGTGAGGCACAGACCTCGCTGACTTCGACGTCGGCGGATGCCGCAAGCCAGATCCGCACGATCTCGACCGAGATCGAGCGCGCATTGAGCACGGCCACGACCAACGCCACCAACGACATCCAGACCAGCGCGCTCAACGCCCAGAATGCGCTGATCAACGCCTCCAACGAGGCAAGCTCGCGCGTCAAGTCGAGCTCGGCCGACGTCGAGCGTTCGGTGCTCGCCGCGAGCAGCAGCTTCGGCCATGCTATGACCGGCAAGACCGACGAGATCGTCACCTACGTGCAGCAGCAGGCCGACCGTCTGTCGAACATGATCGACGCCAAGCGCGGCGCGCTGGTCGATGCGATCGGCTCGAAGACCAGCCAGCTCACGCTCGACATCGACCGCGTCACCTCCGACGCGCTGAAGTCGATCGAGACGCGTGGCCATGCGTTCTCGCAGACCATGATGGGCAACGGCTCCGAAGTGGCCCGCACCATCAACGCGGCGAGCGAGATCGCCACCGGCGCAGTCGGCAAGTCGCTCAAGGACCTCGAACAGGCCTCGCGCTCGGCGATCGACCAGTCGCGCCAGGTCTCGATCGCGGCCGTCACCGAGATGCAGGAGACCAGCAAGATCCTGCGCACCGACACGGTCGCCCTGTTCGAGCGCTTGCGCGAAGGCAACATCCTCCTCCAGGAGGTGCTGACCGGTGCGCACGACAACCTCAACTCGCTCGAGCGGGCGCTGGTGACGCGCGTCGCCGACTTCGTCTCGGCGATGAACGACGTCACCTCGCGCAACGGCGCTGCGACGCAGAACCTGGAAGACCAGCTCAACGTCTTCAACACGAAGACCACGCGGGCGCTCCAGGATCTCGGTGAGTTGTCGACGCAGTTCGACGCGCACGGCAAGGCGCTGGTCGATGCCGCGCAGGTCGTCGAGCAGAGCAACAAGAACACCACCGCCTCGCTCGCCGAGCGCAAGCAGGCGCTGGAATCGCTGGTCACCACCATCGACCTGCGCACCACCGATCTCGACCAGCGTCTGTCGCGCTTCACCGGCCTGCTCGATGAATCGTTGGCCGCTGCCGAAGAGCGTGCCCGCGACATCGCCCGCGTCGTCGCGGAGACCGCCGGCGCAGGTTCGGCCGCGATCACCCGCCAGTTCGAGGCGGTGCGCGCGGCGTCCGAGGAAGAGCACCGCCAGACCATCGATGCCATGCACGACATCTACCGCCAGACCACCGACGAGGCGGATACGATGTTCAAGCAGTCGACCGAGAAGTTCACCAACCTCGTCTCCAGCATGAAGCAGATGGCGTTCGAGATGCACAACGAGCTCGAAGCCACCCGCAACGAGCTGCGCCGCGGCGTGCTCGAGATGCCGCAGGAGGCCGCCGAGAGCACCGCGCAGATGCGCAAGGTGATCGTCGACCAGATCGAGGCCCTCGCCGAGCTCAACCGCATCGTGGCCCAGCATGGCCGTGGTCTCGACGTCTCCGCGACGGGCCGCGCTTCTGCCGCCGTCCAGCGCCAGGATGAGCCGATGATGGCGAGCGTCGGCGCGCGCAACACCGAGACCCGCGGCCGCGACACCGGTAGCGCCTCGACGCTGCCGCCGCCGGACCTCGGCATGCCGGCCGCCTCGCGCCGCACCGAAGCGCCGCCTGCCGCGCCCGCAGGCAACGACCAGGGCCGCGACGGCTGGCTGTCGGACCTCTTGAACCGCACGGACGCCAACCAGGGCGCGCCGACGGGTCGTGAGGCTCCCCGTGGCCGCCCTGCCTCACCCGCGCCGCAGCCGCAGGCCAGCAGCAATCCGCTGGAGTCGCTGTCGCTCGACATCGGCCGGCTGATGGACCGCAACCTCGCTGCCGAGATGTGGGACCGCTATCAGCGCGGCGAGAACAAGGCCTTCACCAAGCGCCTCTACACGCCCGCCGGCCAGAAGGCCTTTGACGAGGTCGCCCGCAAGTACCGCGCCGATCGCAACTTCAAGGGCACGGTCGACCGCTACGTGGCCGAGTTCGAGCGCCTGCTCGACGAAGTCGCCCGCGACGGCCGTGGTCCGCAGGAGCTGCGCAACCACCTGACCTCGGAGACGGGCCTCGTGTACACGCTGCTCGCCCACGCGGCGGGCCGGCTGGGGTGAGCGGCAAGGCGCACAAATGGCGGGTAGCGAATAGCGAATGAAAAACGGAGCCCTCACGGGCTCCGTTTTGTTTTGGGTCGCCATTGCGCCGGCAACTCAATGCGTGTTGAAGATTGACGCAGCCACCCCAAACTCGTCATTGCGAGCAGCGAAGCGACGAAGCAATCCAGACTGCTTCCTCAGAGGAAGTCTGGATTGCTTCGCTTCCGCCTTCGCTCTTCGAGCTACGGCGGACAAGTCGCTCGCAATGACGAGGAGAGAGACGTGGACTAAACGCCTACTGCCGCCGGCGCTCGTTCGAAGGCGCCGCTCTCGGCGGCTCGGGCGGCGGAGCCGGTTGCGTGCTGTTGCTGGCGCCGAACAGCACGCGGGTCGGGTTGCGATCAAAATTGTTCACGGCGCGGCTGATGTCGCCGAGCGTACGGCGACCGTCGGTCATCAATGCACCGGAGCGCTTGTCGAAATCGTCGGCCAGCTCGCGGATCGACTTCACAGCCTGGAACAACTCGCCGCCGTCCTTGCCGCCGGCGAGCGTGTTGAGGCCGAGCATAAGGCTGTCGGCCTTGAGCATCACGCCGTCGACCTTGGCCATCACGCCGTCGATCTTCTCGGAGTTGCGTGCGAGCGAGTTGGTGAAGGTCTCGAGGTTCTTCAGCGAGTTCTTCACCGACTCCTGATTGTCGGCCACGATCTTGTTGATGTTCTGGAGCGTGCCGCGGATCGCCTCGGTGACGTCCTGGAGCTTGTTGGGATCGGCCGTCAGCGACGGGATGCCGTCCTCGTCGAGAGGCGGCGGCGGAGCCGTCTCCTCGCCGCCCTTGAGCGAGATCGCGGCAACACCGGTCAGGCCCTGGAATTCGAGGCCGACCAGGGTGTCCTTGCGGATCGGCGCGTTGTTCTCGACCATGGCGAGTGCGACAACCCGCCGCGGGTTGTCGAGCTTCACCGAGACCACTTCACCCACCCTGATACCGTTGAAATTGACGCTGCCACCGTTGCGCAGGCCCGCCGCCGGGCCCTCGAACACGACGCGCAGGGGGCTGCGCTGCTTGGTGGTGTGCAGTGACTGGAACCACAGCACGAAGCCGATCGCCGCGGCGATCACGGCCAGCGTGAACGACCCGATCAAGACGTAATTTGCCCGCGTTTCCATCAGCTACTCCGGCACCTCAGCCCATCACCGCACGGGCGCGCTTGCCGTGGAAATATTGTCTCAGCCAGGGATGCTGCGAGGCCTGCATGTCGGCGATCGACCCTGCCGCAATGATCTTACCGTTCCCTAAAACGGCGATACGGTCGCAAGCTGTGTAAAGGCTGTCGAGGTCGTGGGTTACCATGAAAACGGTCAGGCCCAAAGTACGCTGGAGCGTCCTGACCAGCTCGTCGAAATCGCCGGCGCCGATCGGATCGAGGCCCGAGGTCGGCTCGTCGAGGAACACGAGATCGGGATCGAGCGACAGCGCGCGCGCCAGCGCCACGCGCTTGATCATGCCGCCCGACAGCTCCGAGGGAAAGCGATCCGCGACTTCCGGCTTGAGCCCGACCATGGTGAGCTTGGCCAGGGTGATCTCGTCCATCAGCCGCTGCGAGACCCGGAGATATTCGCGCATCGGAAACTGGATGTTCTGCCTGACGGTCAACGAGGAGAACAACGCGCCCTGCTGAAACAGCACGCCCCAACGGCGCTCGACGCTGCGGCGCTGCGAGGTGCTGGAGGAATCGAGGTCGACGCCGAACACCTCGATGGAGCCCGCGACCTTCGGCACGAGGCCGATGATGGTGCGCGTCAGTACCGACTTGCCGGCACCGGACGGGCCGACGAAGCCGAGGATTTCGCCGCGCTTGACGTCGAGGTTGAGGCCATCGAGCACGCGCGTCGCGCCGAACTGCACCGTGATGTCGCGGACGCGGATGATCGGATCTTGAATCGCGTTTTGAGTTTCTTGCGCCATCGTCACATCCCGATCGAGGCGAAGAAGATGGCGAACACGCCGTCCATGACGATGACGAAGAAGATGCCCTTCACCACGGAGGCCGTGGTGTGCTGTCCGAGCGACTCCGCGCTGCCTTGCACCGCGAGGCCCTCGACGCAGGCGACGATGCCGATCACGGCCGCCATGACAGGTGCCTTCACGATGCCGACGATGAAATGGTCGATCGAGATGGCGTCGCGCAGGCGCAGCAGGAAGGCTTCGGGATCGACGCCGCCATAGAGCCAGGCGACAAGACCGCCGCCATAAAGCGCGGCCATCGCGCCGAGGAAGGCGAGGATCGGCAGCGCCAGCACCAGCGCCAGCATGCGCGGCAGCACCAGGACCTCGATCGGATCGAAACCCATGGTGCGCAGCGCGTCGATCTCCTCGCGCATCTTCATCGAGCCGAGCTCGGCCGTGTAGGCGCTGCCGGAGCGACCCGCGACCATGATCGCGACCAGGAGGACGCCGATCTCGCGCAGCACCAGCACGCCGAGCATGTCGACAACGAAGATGTCGGCGCCGAACCTGCGGAAATGAAAAATGCCCTGCTGGGCGATGATGCAGCCGATCAGGAACGTGATCAGCACGATGATCGGCACCGCGCGCCAGCAGACCTGCTCCATGTGGTGCACGGTCGAGGTCAGGCGGAACGAACGCGGGTGGATCAAGACGCGAAATCCCGCCGCGAGCACCGCGCCGAGCATGTCGACGAGGCCCGCAACCGTGCCGGCGACCCCGGCCACGGCCCGGCCGATCTGCTCCAGCATGCCGGTGATGGTGACCGCGCTGCTGTCGACGACCGGCGTCGCCCTGACCCGCCGCACCTCGTCCACGAGGCTCGAATAATTGGCGGAGAGCCCCGCGATCTGCGCTTCGACGGCGCCCTGGGTCAGGCTGCGGCGCAGCCGTTCGATCAGCCAGGCGCCGAAGGTGTCGAGCTTGGCGACCTCGGAGACGTCAATGAAGATGCTTTGCGAGCCGCCGGCGAGCTTCTCGGCGTCAGCCACCATCCGCTCCAGGACCGGCGCGAAGCTCGCGGTCCAGGTTCCGGTGGCGCAGAGTGCCAGCCCGTTGCCTTTGGCAATCCGTTCCAGCTTCGGATCGCCGCTCAAGGTGTCCGCTCCCGTGCCGGGGCGCAAGAAACGGATAGAATCAGATGGTTGCGCACACGCCCTTACCCAGAGAAGGTATCCCCAACTGGTTAATGTTAGTTGCTAGAGGTAACTAGCAGGTTCAGATTTCGCCAGAGTTCAAAATGACTTCCAGCAAAGTTCCGGCCCTGGCCGCGCGAATCGAGCGCTTTCCCATCGCCGGCAGTTTTACCATCAGCCGGGGCGCCAAGACCGAGGCCGTGACCGTCGTGGCCGAAATCATCCAAAACGGCCTGACCGGCCGCGGCGAGTGCGTGCCCTATCCCCGCTACGGCGAAACGCCCGAGGCGACCCTTGCCGCGATCCAGGCCATGCAGGCGGCCGTCGCGGGCGGCCTCTCGCGCGAGGCCCTGCAAGGCGCCATGCCACCGGGAGCGGCCCGCAACGCGCTGGATTGCGCCCTGATCGACCTCGAGGCCAAGGCGGCCGGTCTGCGGGCCTGGAACCTGCTGGACCGCCCGACCCCGGGCGAGCGCACAACGGCCTACACGATCTCGTTAGGCGCCCCCGAAGCCATGGCGGCGGCGGCGGCCAAGGCCGCGCATCGGCCACTGCTCAAGATCAAGCTTGGCGGCGACGGCGATCCGGAGCGGATCGCCGCGGTTCGCAAAGCCGCCCCCGAATCCGAGTTGATCGTGGATGCCAACGAGGCCTGGACCGAGGCCAATCTGGAGCAGAATCTCGCCGCCTGCGACGCCGTCGGCGTCACCCTGGTCGAGCAGCCGCTGCCGGCCGGGAAGGATGACGCGCTGGCGCGGATCAAGCGGCCGCTCGCGGTCTGCGCCGACGAGAGCGTGCATGACCGCCCATCGCTCGCGCCGCTCCGCGAGCGCTACGACGCCGTGAACATCAAGCTCGACAAGACCGGCGGCCTCACCGAGGCGCTGGCGATGGCCGATGCGGCGCAGGCGCTGGGTTTCGAGATCATGATCGGCTGCATGGTCGCGACCTCGCTGTCGATGGCCCCCGCAATGCTGGTGACGCCGCAGGCGCGCTTTGTCGATCTCGACGGCCCGCTGCTGCTGGCGCGCGACCGCGATCACGGGCTTCGCTACGACGACAGCCTGGTCTATCCGCCCGCTTCCTCGCTCTGGGGATGAGCCTTGAGCCGATGCCGCGCCGACCAGATCACGAGCGCGCCGGCCGCGGCCATCGCCGCCATCACGTAATAGAGGCTATCGCCGATGCGGGCGTAGATCGCGCCAGACGCGATCGAGGTCGCCGCCCCCAACAGCCCGTTGCACGCGGCATAATAGCCCTGCCCCCGCGCGATCTGATGCGATGGCACGCGCTGCACCAGCAGATTCATGGTGCCGACGATGGTCATGCCGAAGGTGAGGCCGTGGCCGAGCTGCACGATCGCGAGCAGCGCGAGCGGCGGCTCCTGCGCGGTGACGATCCAGCGCACCACCGCGCTCACGCCGCCGATCGCGATCAGCGTGGACGGATACAGCGTGAAGCGCGGCGACAGCGCGAAGACGACGATCTCGGCGATCACACCCAGCGTCCAGAGGCCCGCGATCGTCAGCCCGCCGAAGCCGTGGAGCTGCCAGTTGATGGCCGAGAACGTGTAATAGGCGACGTGGCTGCCCTGGATCAGCGCGGCCGACGCGATGACGGCCCAGAAGCCGCCATCGCGCAGCAAGGCCTTGCCGGCATGCGTCTCCGTCGTCCTTCGCCTGACGTCGTCGAGCGGCCGAAGCAGCAGGCTGGCGGCGACCGCAACGACGGCCCACGCGACGATGATCCAGATCAGATCGCGCGCCGCGATGTGGTCTACGAGGTAGCCGCAGGCGAGCGACCCCGCGGCGAACGCGGCCGAGCCCCACAGCCTTAGGGGTCCGTAATCGAGCCCGTAGCGCACAACGCCGCGCAGCGCATAGGCGTCGGTCAGCGGCGTCGTGGGCGTCCACATCATGCAGGTCAGCGCATAGATCAGGAACAGCGCCAGCGGCTGCTGCTGCAAGGCGACCGCCGTGAACCCGATCGCCGTCGCCAGCACCGACGCCATCATGCCAGCGCGAATGGCATGGCGCTTTTCGGCAAGGGCGGTGATCTGCGGCAGCGTGGTGAAGCGCGTGATCGCCGGCAGCGCGTTGATGATGCCGATCCAGGCCGCGTCGATGCCGATCGCCTTCAGCCAGAGCGGAAAGAACGGCAGATGCGTGCCCGCAACCGCGAAGATGGCCGAATAGAACAGCGCCAGGCTCACGGCGAATCGCCGCTTCACGGTGGCTTGCGTGGGGATTTGTGATTCGGGTGGCATCAAACCAATTGCGATTCGGTCGATATCGTGGTGATCGTTACAGTAACGCGCACTGATTTGCGCGACGAGATTGACATGGCCAACGAAGCATTCGCCCTCTCGCCTATGTCTGCCCGTGCGGCCGAGCCGAACGAGCAGGATTACGACGCGATCCGCGAAGCCTTCATGGAGACCGCGCGCGGCCGCTGGTTCCTCGGCGAATATGCCAAGCGCAACCGCAATGCGGATACCCGCATGGTGCTCGATGCGGTCGCGAAAATCGAAGAAACCCTTGCGGCACAGCGACAACCCGTCGTCGAAGATCGCCTGCCCGAGGCGCTGGTCGAGATCCGCCGCGCCATCCGCGAGGCCGAGACGATCGCGATCGCCGCCTTCGATCCCGCGGCGATCGAGGCGAGCCTCGCGCCGATTCCGCGCGGCGTGCGCATCATCAAGGAGATCTCCTGGCGCTGGCGCGAGATCGGCGCCGACGGGCGAATCTGCGACCTCATTGATTCGCAGCTCGCCTCCATCGAGGCCGCTTGCGGACAGCTATCGACCATCGACCCCCGCGTCGAGCTCAAGGCCGCATTCGATCTGCTCAGGGATCGGGTCGAGCAGCTTGATGGTGAGGGCGACACAGCGCCGCAAGCGGCGGTGCATTCCGCGGCTGCGCCGGTGCAGGAGGCGCTCGTCGCGGCGTCTGCGCCTGTCGAGGCCGCGCCTGCCGCGATGGCAACCGAAGCATCCGTGGCTTTGACGGAGACGCCGCAGGACATCGCAGCGACTCCCGCGCCGGAAGCAGCGATTGATGCGGCCAGCACCGCCGAAGCACGCGCCGTTGCCGAAGAGGCAATGGACGTCGCCATCGAGCCGGAGGTGATCGCCGACAACCACGCCGGGCCCGACGAGGAGGCAGCCGAACCCGCCGCCTTCGCGGAGGTGACCGACGAGTTCTCGCTCGACGCTGCCGCGCAAGCCGAGGACGAAGCCGTGCTCGAGGCCATCGCGCTTGAGATGGCCGCGCCCGATCCGGAGTTCGACGAGATCATCGAGCCGGTCGAGATGAAGGTGGCCGTTCCGGAACCGATGATCGAGGAAGTCGCAGCCCCGATTTCCGCCGAGCTTCCGCAGCCGGTCGCAGCCGAGCCGGCCGCCACCGCAGTCGCGCAGGAGCCCGCCGAAGACGCGCCGATCGCGATGGACTCGCTCGCGCGCCTCACAGACGCCATTGCGGAGGCCGCCGCCGAAGTGATGGAGCAGCCGGCCCCGGCTATGGCAGCCACGGCGACGTTCGGCGCAACGCCGACCGCGACGCTTCCGATGCCCTCGCCCCTCGCCGAGACCTCGCTCGGCGCCACCATCCTCGCCAGCGGCATCCTGCAAAAGCCCCGCGCAGCGGCCAACGACCCCATGGCGCCAATCCGCCGCATGACCCAGGCCGAGAAGATCGCGTTCTTCTCGTAAGGGGCGCGGCCTACTCATTCTCGTGTCCCGGACAAGCGAAGCGCAGATCCGGGACCCAGTAGCCACAACCTCATTCGCAACATGGGCCCCGCGGCTCTGCAGCGCACCGTCGAAGAGACGCTGCGCTGCGTCCGGGGCACGAAAGGAGAGTACAGGCACACTCTCTCAGTCGTCATTGCGAGCGCAGCGAAGCAAATCTAGACTCTTTCCGCGGAGAGATCCTGGATTGCTTCGCTACGCTCGCAATGACGGAGGTGTTGGCTCCGCCGGACAATCGGCAACAGCAATCCCTGTTACATGAAGAAGGCCTGCCCGTTCGACGCACCGACGCCGCCGTCGACCGGCAGGTTCACCCCATTTACAAAGCTCGCGTCGTCGCTTGCGAGGAACGCAATGACGCTTGCGATTTCCTCGGACTGGGCTCCACGGCCCATGGGGATACGTTGCAGCAGTCGCGCCAGCACTTCGGGATGCTGCTCGAAGACCGGCGTCGTCAGGTCGGTAAAGGTCGTCGACGGGCAAACCGCATTGACGCGCACGCCTCTCGGCGCCAATTCGAGGGCAAGGCTGCGCGTGAGATTGCTGACGGCGCCCTTCGTGGCGTTATAGAAGCTCAGGCCCCGATCACCGCCGAGCCCGCTCAGGGACGACACGTTGATGATCGAGCCGCGGCGTTCGATCAGGTGCGGAAGTGCCGCGCGCGTCATGTTGAGGACGCCGTCAACATTGACCGCGAAAACATCGCGCCAGTGCTCGATCGGCATGCTCAGGAAGTTCCCGACAGCACCCGTCCCCGCATTATTGACAAGAATATCGATCCTGCCCAGTTTGCGGATCACGTCGGCGACGACGCTTTCGACATCGGCGGCGATCGAGACGTCGCCAGGCCGGATCATGCAGCGATCGGTGCCCAGCCCCTCGCTGACTTCGGTCAGCTTGAACCTGCGGCGTCCGTTGAGGACGACAATGCCGCCTTCCGCATGAAAGCGCCTGGCTGTTGCCGCACCGATTCCGCTGCCGGCGCCCGTGACGATGACGACTTTGTCCTTGAACCGATCATTCATGCCAATGACTCCATCCGAACCCGCAAGGTCCGGACAAGAGCTAGGACACCGGAAAGACAGCTTGGTTTCAGCCGAACCGGATTCGGCTACGATTGAAATCTGTCGCGCGAAGCGTTCCGCGAATCGATGCGAGGCCGATCACCCGCAATTCCAGACCGCGCCGATCGGCGTCCGCGTCCAGCATGGACCGAAGCTGCCGCCATTGTAGCGGCCGCCGCCGAAGCCGGGCCGGCCGAAATAGCGCCATTCGCCGTCCCAGCCGTAATACTGAGGGACCGGATCGATGTACCAATGGCGGCGATCGCTGCGCGACAGGCGCCGCATCGCTTCCTTCTGCTTGTAGAGTGGAATGCTGTTGCTGAGCGGCTGGCGATAGCCCGGCAGGAAGCCGTAGCCATGCCAGACCGGCTTGGGGCGTTTTTGAGATGACGCAGCAGACGCGATGGCGGGCAGCAGCGACAGGACGACAGCAATGGATAGACACATAAGGCGCGACATGGATTGACCATAAACAGTCAGGTTCAAACAGGCCACTCAAATTCGAGTGCGAGGCTTTTCGCCGCCTCGATCAATATCCCGCACACGCGGCCATGCCGGCTTTCGCGGAATCGTTATGCGTTGGCGCGCGGCGATCGGGCGGCTGGACCGATCTGATGACGTTCCCC
Source organism: Bradyrhizobium liaoningense (assembly GCF_018130785.1). Classification (GTDB taxonomy): domain Bacteria; phylum Pseudomonadota; class Alphaproteobacteria; order Rhizobiales; family Xanthobacteraceae; genus Bradyrhizobium; species Bradyrhizobium liaoningense_A. Next base: position 93,618 of record NZ_JAFCJT010000018.1, on the reverse strand, counting down.
GGCTGATCACGCCCATCCGAAACGCGGGAAGCCCGACCATCGTGCAATAATTGATCCGACCTTTCAGCACTCCGTTGCTGTACTGTCTGCTTCGCTATTCGTGGTGCCCTGTCGGAAGGAGCACGCATGTCCACGGCGATCTCGACGCTCGGCGGGGTAGGTCTCTTCCTGCTCGGCATGACCGTGATGACGGAGGGCCTGAAGACGCTGGCCGGCTCTGCGCTACGCACTGTGCTCGGCAACGCTGCGTCGACGCCGCTGCTTGGCTCGTTTTGGGGGGCCGTGGTCACGCTGCTGGTGCAGTCCTCCAGCGCAACGACCATGACGACGATCGGTCTCGTCAGCGCCGGCCTCTTGACCTTCCAGCAAGGGTTGAGCCTCGTCTTCGGCGCGAATATCGGCACTACCGGGACCGGCTGGCTGGTCGCGCTGATCGGCGTCCGCGTCTCGCTCACGGCCGCGGCGCTGCCGATGATCTTCGTCGGCGCGCTGACCAAGCTTCTCGGCAAGGGACGAATCTCCGGGGTCGGCGCCGCGCTCGCCGGCTTCGGACTTGTGCTGTTCGGCTTGACAACCCTGCAGCAGGGCATGGCGGGGCTGGCTGAAGGATTGCACCCGGCGGACCTGCCCGCAGTCCTCGGCAGTCCCGGGGTGTCATGGTGGTCGGGCCTCTTCGGCGTGCTGGCGCTGGTCGTGATCGGGTTGGTCATGACAGCGCTGATGCAATCGTCGACGGCCGCGATCGCGGTGACCCTATCCGCCTATTTCGCGGGTGCGATCGGGTTGGACCAGGCCTGCGCCCTGATCATCGGCCAGAACATCGGAACAGCGACGAGTTCCGCCCTGGCCGCGATCGGCGCGAGCCCGACCGCGAAGCGGCTGGCCATCGCCTACGTTCTTTTCAAGCTGATTGCCGCACTCATCGCGTTGGTGGCTTTTCCCATAGTAACGCCCTTGCTGCTGCACGCCTCTGACACGATCGACGGCGTCACGCTGCTGGCCGGCTACCACACGGCCTTCAACGTCGTCGGCGTCGCGGTCCTGCTGCCCCTGATCAACCCGTTCACGCGACTGGTCGAGCGGATTCTGCCCGAGCGCGGCTCGCCGCTGACGCGATGTCTCGATCCTTCGGCGCTTGAGACCCCGATCGTGGCGGTGGAAGCGGTACGGCGTACGATCGCGCGCGTGCTCTTGACGGTGTGCAGTTCGGTCGAGGCGAAACTTGCCGGCCGCGCGGGATCGATACGCCTGGGGAAGGACGCTGTATCCGTAGAGCAGGCGGCCGATGCCGTGCGCCAGACACAAATATTCCTGTCGGATGTAGCTGGACCGCCTGAGACCGACGACGAGCAACGGCGTCTGACGAGCACGCTGCACGCCCTCGACCACGCGTCTCGGCTGACGGACCTCGCAAGTGGAGGAAACAATTTCGCTTCGGTGGCAGGCGGACCGGAGGACATCCGCGCCCGGGAGCTATGTGCCGAAGTCATGCGAAGCGCGGCTGCGATTGCGCGCGGCGTGACGGCGCCGCCCCGCGTCGACGGATCGCCGCACGCCGTACCCGCCTCGCGTGCCGGCGACGCCATGGCCGGTCCGCGCGCCGACCCGCCCGACGAGGCGATCGCCGAACTCGAGCGCTGCACGACACAGCTCGCCGAAATGCTACGCATCCATCGCAGTGCGACGCTCGGTGCGGTGGCCAATGGAACCCTGACCGCCGACGCCGCCCTGCTTCGTGTCGAGGCGGTGCGAAACCTCGAAGCCCTGTCGCAGCACGCCTGGCGCTCGGCGGCTCATCTGATCGGGCGGGGCTGGCGCGGAGATATGTTCAAACAGCAGCCTGAAGCGCGATGACCGTTCGCCCCAATCTCATCGCGATTCAGATCACGCCCTTCCTGATCAGGAAGCACCCATACCCCCTGCTGTCGCCAACCTGCACGACGCCAAACCCTGCCGCCGCCGCGCGATAGAATTCCGGGCGCGAGAGCTTGCCGGGCGCAACGGCCCGGCCGACCGAGCGCTCGATCTCCGCCAGCACCGCGCGCTGCACGTCGGGGACGCGGTCGGGATCGTCGACCGGCGCCATCACACGCACCGGATCGGGATCGAAATCATCGAGCGGGTAGACCGACATGATGGCGCGGATCGCGGTCTCCATGCTCATGCCCGGCAGCTGGATCAGGCGCTGCGACGTCGTGCTGTGCGCGATGCGGGTGGCCGGGTGATTGGCATCGACGAAAACGAGGTCGTCGCCGTGGCCCATCGAAGCCAGCAGCCAGAGCAAATCGGGCGTGAGGATCGGATCGATCGATTTCAGCATGTGACGGCATTCCCCCCCAAACCATGTCCTGCGCCGGCAAAACCGGCCTAGCCTGGCAACCGGCGCTAACCATAGCAGGTTCCAAGCGTGATTCAGATCACGCAGCCTACCATGGTGATTGCGATCACGGACCACAGGCTCGAACGCGGCCAAGCTTCCTCGCAACCAATCTCGCATCGAGATCAGTGCCAGAGGAGCACGCCATGTTCCGCCTAAAGCCTTTCCTGATGACTGCGAGCCTACTGGGAAGCCTGTTCGGCTTCGCCTGCGGCCCTGTTTCCGCGCAAGTCGCCCCGGTCGCACCGGCCCCGACCGCGTTGCAAGGCCCGGAGCAGCGCGTGGCGCTGGTGATCGGCAATTCCAACTACCGGAACGCGCCGCAGCTCCAAAACCCTGACAATGACGCGCAATCGATGGCGCAATTCCTGAACTCGGCCGGCTTCGAGGTGGTCGCCGCGACCGACTTGACCCAGAACGACATGCTCCGCGTCGTCCAGGACTTTTCCGCCAAGGTTTCCACGCGTGGTCCGAACACGGTCGCCATGGTCTACTACGCCGGCCACGGCGTGCAGCTCGCCGGCGAGAACTACCTCGTTCCGGTCGATGCCAAGGTCTCGAACCCCACCGAGCTCGTCAATAACTCGGTGCGCCTCGTCGACGTGATGTCGACGCTGGAGACGATCCCGAGTCGCATGCGCATCGTCATCCTCGATGCCTGCCGCAACAATCCGTTCCCGACCGTCAACGACGCCGGCCGCGGCCTCGCCATCGTCGATGCGCCGAACGGCTCGATCGTCGGCTACTCGACCGCGCCGGGCGCCGAAGCGCAGGACGGCACCGGCGGCCACAGCCCCTACACGCAGGCCTTCCTGAACGTCGCGCGCGAGCCCAACGTCCCGATCGAGCAGCTGTTCAAGCGCGTGCGTCTCGAAGTGAACCAGACCACCAGCGGCGCGCAGATCCCGTGGGAAAGCTCGTCGCTGACGTCTGACTTCACCTTCTTCGGCGACACCGCAATTGCCGCCAACCGCGCGCCGGTGAATGCGCCGGTGGTGCAGATGGCCTCCAACCTGCCGAGCCGTTCGACGCGCCAGGCCTATGACTACGTCGTGTCCGAGGGGCGGCCGGAGTACTATCAGGAGTTCATCCAGATGTACCCGCACGACCCGCTGTGCGACCACATCCGCTGGCTGCTCTCGAACCTCCTGATCACGCAGGCCTGGCACAAGGCGGTGCTCGCGAACTCCCCGCTCGGCTACAAGAGCTTCTATGATAGCTACGGCAACAGCCCCTATGGCCAATCCGCGCTGAAGCTCCAGGTGCAGCCGAAGCTGATCCCCCTGATGCAGGCGACCAAATTCCTGGCTCCGCAGAACGTGACCCCGAGCTTCAAGATCGGCAATCTCGGCCAGCCGAAGTACATGCCGCTTCAGCAGGGCAATGGTGGTGGTCAGATCAACGGCAACCTGCCGATCGTGCAGAAGCCGGGCGACAACAACGGTATCGGCAAGCCCGGCAATGGCGGCCAGATCGTCAACCTGCCCTCGGGCAACAACCAGCCGAACCCGCAGAACGGCACGCCGTCGCAGACCCCGGGCAAGATCGTCACCCTGCCTGCGCCGACCAACACGACCAACAGCAATGGCGGCGTCGGCAAGATCGTGACGCTGCCCGCGACCAACAATACGAAGAATGGCAGCAACAATGCCGGCACTGCCAACGGCACGACCAACGGCACTCCTGGCAAGATCGTGAGCATGCCGGTGAATGTCGGCAAGGGCGGCCCGAACGTCGATGCGAAGCCGGTCAAGGTTCAGACGCAGAACAACCCGATCCGCATCACCAACGGCAACACCGGCATCGTGAAGCTCAACAACAACCCGGTGAACAAAGTGCAGGTCCAGAACAACCAGCAGAACAACCGCCCGCAGTTCAACACAACGAACCGCATGGTCAACAACGGCGGCAACAACTTCCGCCAGTCGATGAACCAGGCGCCGAGCACGAATAATGGCGGCAACAATCGCCGCGGCGGCTTCATGCACTGATCGCCACAAGCGAAACGACAAAGGGGCAGAGCGGCAATGCTCTGCCCCTTCGTCGTGTCAGCATCCAAAGAACGACGGCTACGCCACCAGCTCGGCGAACAAGTCCGCATCGACATTGCCGCCGGAGAGCACGATGACGACGTTCTTGCCGGCGACGTCGAGACGTCCCGCCAGCAGCGCGGCAAGACCGACAGCACCGCCGGGCTCGACCACGAGCTTCAACTCGCGATAAGCAAAGGCAACGGCAGCCCCGACTTCCTTGTCCGATGCCGTCACGCCGCGCGCTAGCAGCTTGCTGTTGATCGCGAACGTCATCTCGCCGGGGATCAGGGCCATCAGCGCATCGCAGATGGTGCGGCCCGCAGGCCCGTGCGGCTCGCGATGGCCTGCGCTCAGCGAAATGCCGTGATCGTCGAACGCCTCGGGCTCGGCCACAACGATCTCCGCTTGCGGATAGCGCGCCTTCACGGCCGTGGCGACGCCCGCGATCAGGCCGCCGCCGGAGGCCGGCGCCACCACGATATCGGGCGCAAGGCCAAGGGTCGCCATGTCCTCGGCGATTTCGCGGCCGGCAGTACCCTGCCCCGCGATCACGAAGGGATCGTCATAGGGCCTGACCAGTGTCGCGCCGCGCTTCTCGGCGATGCCGCGCGAGATCGCCTCGCGGTCGTCGCGGTCGCGGTCGTACAGCACGACCTCGGCGCCGTAGGATTTGGTGCGCTCGCGCTTCGACAGCGGCGCATCGGCAGGCATCACGATGGTCGCCTGCATGTCGAGGATCTTTGCCGCCGCTGCCACGCCCTGGGCGTGGTTGCCGGACGAGAACGCAACGACGCCGCCGGCGCGCTTGTCCTGCGGGATCGAGAACACCTTGTTGAAGGCGCCGCGGAACTTGAACGAGCCGGTGCGCTGGAGCATCTCGGGCTTCAGGAACACCTTTGCACCGACGCGCTCGTTGAGCACGGGAAAGGACAACAGCGGAGTGCGGATGGCGAAGGGCGCGATCACGCGCGCAGCGGCATCGATATCGGCAGGGCCGATCGGGAGGAGCTGTTCTGTCATGGCCGAACTTTATCGCGGCAGCCTCGGCACGGGCAAGACACCTCCGCGCGATGAACCGTGGTTTTCAGGCTACGAAACTAACCGGCTCCGCCCCATTCCGGCCCGAAAACCCCGCGCCGACAGCCTCGATGCTGTCGACAAAAGTCCTCGCCGAGGCCTCCCAGGTGTGGCTGGCGGCAAACTCGACACAGTCCTGCCGTGAGACGCCGAGCGCCGCGAAGCAGGCGTTTCGCAGATCATGATCCAGCGCCCCGACCGGCGCGTCTCCGATCACGTCGCGGGGCCCCTTCACCGGAAAGGCCGCAACCGGCAGGCCGCTGGCGAGCGCTTCGAGCAGGACCAGGCCGAACGTGTCAGTCTTGCTGGGGAATACGAACACGTCGGCGGCCGCATAGATCTCCGCCAGCGCCTCGCCGTGCTTCTCCCCTAAGAAGATCGCATCGGGATAGGCTTCTTCGAGCGAGGCGCGCGCCGGGCCGTCGCCGACGATGACCTTGGTGCCGGGCAGATCGAGCTCGAGGAAGGCCTCGAGATTCTTCTCCACTGCAACGCGGCCAACCGACAGGAACACCGGGGCCGGCAGGCAGAGGTCGATGGCGCGAGGATGGAACAGGCCGGTGTCAACGCCGCGCGGCCACAGCAGGACATTGTCGAAGCCGCGCTCGGTCAGCTCGCGGGCGAGCGCCGGGGTTGCCGCCAACACGGCACGGCTAGGCGCATGGAAGCGGCGCAGCGCCCGCCAGATCAGCGAGCCCGGAACCGGCACGCGGGCGCGGACATATTCGGGGAAGCGGGTGTGGAAGCTGGTCGTGAACGGCAGCTTGCGCTGGCGGCAGTAGCGGCGGACCATCAGGCCGATCGGCCCCTCCGTCGCAATGTGGATGCTGTCGGGTCGTGCGTCCTCGATCAGCTTGGCGATCCGCGCAGGTCGCGGCATGGCCAGCCGCACGTCGCGATAGCTCGGCATCGCGAAGGTGCGGAACGATTGCGGCGTCAGGAATGTGAACTCGACACCGAGCCCTTTGGCGGCATCAGCGAGCTTGGTCAGCGTCCGAACCACACCGTTGACTTGCGGGTGCCAGGCGTCGGTCGCGACCAGGATGCGCATCAAGCGGCCTCTGTTATGCAGCTCTGGCTGCGACCTGCGGGACTTGTGCCGGCTTCTGCGCCTGATCCGCCCAGGTGATGATCTCGAAATGGCCGTCGTCATGCTCGACCAGGGCCGTGCAGCTCTCGACCCAGTCACCGCAATTCATGTAACGGATGCCGCCCTCGTCGCGGATCACGGCGTAGTGGATGTGGCCGCAGATCACGCCGTCGGCGTCGTGGCGCCGCGCCTCGGCGGCGAGCGCCTGCTCGAACGCGCCGATATAGTTGACGGCGTTCTTCACCTTCTGCTTGGCCCATTGCGACAGCGACCAATACGGCACGCCGAACATGCGCCGGAAGAAGTTGACGAAGCGGTTCATCTGGATCGCGAAGTCGTAGGCCTTGTCGCCGAGATGGGCGAGCCAGCGCGCGTTCTGCACCACGAGATCGAAGATATCGCCGTGGATGACGAGATAGCGCTTGCCGTCCACGCCGGTGTGGACAGTGTTTTCGACGACATCGATGCCGCCGAAATGCGTGCCGTAATAGTTGCGCAGGAATTCGTCGTGATTGCCGGGAATGTAGATGACCTTGGCGCCCTTGCGCGCCTTGCGCAGCAGCTTCTGCACGAGGTCGTTATGCGATTGCGGCCAGTGCCAGCTCGATTTCAGCGCCCACCCGTCGACGATATCGCCGACGAGGTAGATCGTGTCGGCATCGTGGTAGCGCAGGAAATCCAGTAGAAGGTCGGCTTGAGAACCGCGGGCTCCGAGATGAACGTCGGAGATGAACAACGTGCGAAAGCGCCGTTCCGGGCTCTCGTCACTCACATCGTAGCTTCCCATGCGCCAGCCTGTAACAAATGTCCCGTGACAGGGGGATGACAGATTGAACCCTTGAGGCACCCTCAGATACGAATCAGACCTTGCCTCGCCCTCCCCGCGAATATCAGTCGCATGCGACAATCAGGCGACATGGCGCCGCAGCGGCCTCCGCAAAGACGCGGAACCGCTGGCTTCATTGGTTAACAGCGGGATCGGCCGCGCCGCGCGAAGCCGGCGTCAGTAAAACTTGTGGAAATGATGGATCGGCCCGTGGCCGTGGCCGACGCTGAAGCGGTCGGCGGCCGCAATCGCCGCGCTGATCCAGGCCTTGGCGTTGCGCACAGCCAGCTCCAGCGTCTCGCCCTTGGCGAGCCCTGCCGCGACGGCCGAGGACAGCGAGCAGCCGGTGCCATGGGTGTTGCGGGTCGCGACGCGCGGCGCGGCCAGTGCGATCGTCTTTTCCGAATCGACGAGGTAGTCCGTGCTCTCGGCACCCTCGCCGTGCCCGCCCTTGATCAGGACCGCGCCGCAGCCGAGCGCCAGCAGGCGGCGCCCCTGGTTTTCGATCTCCGCCTCGCTCGCCGCAACGGGCTCGTCGAGCAGAGCCGCGGCCTCGGGCAAATTCGGCGTAATCACCGACGCCAGCGGCATCAGTTTCTTGCGCAGGGCATCGACCGCCTCCGAGGCAAGCAGCCGGTCGCCTGAGGTTGCCACCATCACGGGGTCGAGCACGATGTGCCCAGGCTTCCAGCGCGACAGCGCGGCCGCGATCGCATCGATGCTGGCGGCCTGCGCCACCATGCCGATCTTCACCGCACCGACCTCGAGATCGGAAAACACGGCATCGATCTGCGCGGTGACGAATTCGGCTGGCACCGCGTGGATGCCGGTGACGCCGCGCGTGTTCTGCGCGGTCAGGGCCGTGATGGCGGAGGCGCCATAGACGCCGAGCGCGGCAAAGGTCTTGAGGTCAGCCTGGATGCCGGCGCCGCCGCTCGAATCGGAGCCGGCGATGGTGAGCGCCACGGGCGTCGTCATGGGGCGATTTTCCGCGTTTTTGAGGCCATCGCCCGTCCTAGCGCGCACCCCGGCGGGCCGCAAGTTCGCTTGCTAAATCCGGCCGGTTTTGGCCTATTAGAGCGTTTTCGAGCGAAGTGGATACCGGTTCGCTGAAGAAAACGCGTCAAAACTAGAATCTAGAGTCCCGTTCCGATTTCATCGGAACGGAAATGGCTCTAGCCGCCAGATATGCTTCGGAGTGACTGCAATGGTTCCTTTTTTCGTCCAGATCAAATGCAAGCTCGGCCAGTCCTACACGGTCGCCAACGCGCTTGCCGAAGCCGAGATCGCCTCCGAGATCTACTCCACGGCCGGCCATTACGATTTGCTGGTGAAGTTCTACGTCGACAAGGACACCGACATCGGCCACTTCATCAACGAGAAGGTGCAGGTGCTGCCGGGCATCCAGGACACCCTCACCATCATCACCTTCAAGGCGTTTGGGGCGAGCTAGGGCGTGCACTCACAGAGGGCCGGATGGGAAGTCCGCTTCCGAGACAGCGCAGCGGACCAATTGTGCTCAAAGTGAGTTCTTCGGATTTTGACCATCGCATCATCCTCCAGCGCTCGCCCCCCTCTCGCCCTTGCAAGGCTCAACGCGCTTCATCGATGACGGCCGCGTCGACATCGCGCCAATGTCCAGTCAAAAGACGGATAGTCTCCAAGTGGTTGGGGCCTTTGCTTCGTAACCCACGCGCTTAGGTCCGCGGAGGAACAATTCGGCGGCCCGATCGCGTGCACTTTTGCCGCGCGCAAAGTGTGAGAAATTTCATTGAACATACAACCCTGGAATGCTCTTTTCGCACGGATCGTGAGCGTCAGGGGCCGGCAATGCCCAAAGGACCGCTTGTTTCGATAGCAGTTGCTGTCTGGGTGCTTTGCACAGGCGGCTTAGCGTGGGCAGTTCGCCCAGCACCGATAGACCCCGCTGCCATCCTCCGTAACCAAGTCGACAAGATTGGTCCGGGTTCAGTTGTCTTTAATCCTCCGACGGAAATGACGGTCGGCTATCACGAGCCAACAACCGTCCAGCCGCTCCAACGTCATGGCGTGGCTCAAACTGAACAGATCGAGGTTGGCAGCTTCATGCGGGCTCGCCTCGGTGAAGGACTCACGGCAACAACGAGTAGCGATGACGCGCAAGCCGAGTGGCTTTACGCTGAGCTTCCGGCGAAGTCGGGCGACCAGACCGGTGCACCGCGCGACAAGATGTATCTCTTCGTTTCGCGAGTTCTGGGCAGCACGGAGGAGGTCTGGCAGGCGATCTTCGCATCCGATCGCCTGACTTATCGGCCACCCCGTCTCGTCCTGTACACAAGCGCCACCTACGCAGCCTGCGGATTAGCCGAGAAAATCATGGGACCATTCTATTGTCCTGGCGATCAGAAGGTCTACCTCGACCTTTCGTTCTTCCAAGAGATGCAGACTGAACTTCACGCCTGCGATTCGAGCGGCGCCGACTGTCAACTTCCCCAGGCCTATGTGATAGCCCACGAAATCGGACACCACGTTCAGAACTTGCTGGGAATTATGCCAAAAGTGCGCGAGCTTCAAGGGAGCATGGAAACGGAGGCGGAGAGAAACCGGTTGCAAGTTCTTCTCGAGTTGCAGGCCGATTGTCTCGCCGGCATTTGGGCGCGTAAAATCAAAGAGAAAGCGAAGATCAACGCGAGCGACATAGCAGCGGCAATTCGAACGACGGAAGCACTAGGCAACGACACCCTGCAGAAAGGTGCCTTGGGGTACGTAGTGCCTGACTCGTTCACTCATGGCAGCGCTGCGCAGCGCCATCATTGGTTCGATGTCGGTTACGCAACTGGATTGGTGAAGAGCTGCAACACCTTTGCTGGAGCGCGGCAATGAGGCCCGACCTTCCCAACTCTCAACAGCCGATGTCCGACGACGACTGCTACTACCGAGCGGGGCCGCTGGGGAGCCACCACTGGACGAAGAGAAACTCCGCGACGAACGCCTGCTCGGTCTCCTGCATTTTCATTCTGAGGGGATTGCCATGCCCCAGCATTGGTTAAAATACCTGGCTGTTTGGTCAATTGCTTTCGCAACGAGCTTCGGGAGCAGCTACGCGCAACCGATCGTCGCCGAGCGAGACGTTCTTCAAATTTGCGAAGCGTTTTCGCGGAAGGCCCCGGAGCGAATGCCGGCAATTGTTCAGCCGGAAGCTGCCAAAAATTTCGTTGGGAGATACGCTCGCTTTTCGGACCGGCTACGAGGCTGCCTATCGGCATCGGAGCGCGAGCGCGAAGCAAATAGCGTGACTTTTCTGATTCAGAACACACAGTATGAGAGTTACTGGAAGTTCCTCACTGATTCCAACTCAGTTCAATGGATTTCTATCGAGAGGTTTAGGCCCGTCACGCTGGCAGATGACGAGCCATGGCGCACGCCTTTTGATGTGACAGCAGCCCCGATCAGGCCAACGATTAAACCCGGCGGCATAAAAATAGACCCAAATATCCAAGGCGGCGCGATTCAAGACTCCGGAATCGACACACGTATTGTTGAGTTTTTCTATGCAACGAACCGCAAACAGTCGGACACTCCCCCCGATGTCGAAGGCCATCCCCAGCCCCCATTCACAAGCGATGGACCTCCTGTCTACAGCTTGAACGGCTGGACTGCTGTCAGCGGCTACACAGGCGAGCGCAACCCTGACCTGAGTGTCGGGATCGTTCGCGTCCGGGTGCCTGAAGGACACCACATCGGAAACATAGAATTGCCCCCGAGCCTTAAGCTCTTCGGATTTCAATTGAGAAGAGACACACTTGACCCAACGAAGCAGTTTACAATTCGCAGCATCGAGAAAACAGACGAAGCGAAATGGATAAGAACGCTAGCGTCGACGAAGAAGAAAAAGGCTCTCGTGTTCGTCCATGGCTTCAACACCAAATTCCGCGACGCCGTCTTCCGGGCAGCGCAGATAACTTGGGATCTTCAGTTCAGAGGCACCACAATCTTATTCTCATGGCCGTCTCGCGGGGATATCGCGGACTATCTCTATGACAAGGAAAGCGCGTTAGGTTCGCGCACGGCCTTTCTTCGCGTGATCGACGATCTTTACAAGGCCGGATATGACAACATCGATGTGATAGCTCACAGTATGGGGAACTTGATCGCAGTTGAGGCCCTATCAAATAGCGCCGCGACACGATCGCCCACGGCTATCGCGCAGTTGATTATGGTCGCCCCCGATGTGGACCGAGACATGTTTGTTCAAGACATTTCCGGCGTCGCAAAGGTCACTAAGGGGCTTACACTTTACGCATCCAAGAACGACAAGGCCTTGCAGCTATCGAAGCGTATTGCCGGAGGTATCCCGCGCGCAGGAGATGTACCTGACGCCGGGCCAGTTGTTTTGCCTGGACTTTGGACGATTGATGTCAGTCTGATTGGAGATGAACTGTTCGGACTAAATCATAACACGTTCGCCACCACACGAAATGTGCTCAACGATCTTGCGATACTACTGATGGAAGGCAAACCTCCACCACGGCTGATTGAAATCAGGGGCTTCCCTGAGCCTCCCCAAAAAGCCGCGTACTTCCGCTACATACCCTAGACTAGCTGGCTTCCTTGCGTTTCGGCCGCGGCGGCCCGTCCACCGGCGGCAGCGATTTGATGTAATCCGCTATCGCCGCGAGATCCTCGTCCGGCAATTGCGAAGTGTTCTTGATCACGCGCGTCATCGCGCCGCCGACACTGTCGCCGTCGGGCAATTCGCCGGTCTTGAGGAAATAGGCAATATCCTTCGCGCTCCATTCGCCGAGACGCTTCTGTGTGATGTTGGGCACCCAGCCCTCGCCTTCCGGATTGGGCCCGCCGGCAAAGCGTTCTCCGGTGATGATGCCGCCAAGCGCGTTGCGCGGGCTATGGCATTCGGCGCAATGGCCGAAACTGTTGACGAGATAGGCGCCGCGATTCCATTGCGGCGACTTCGTGCCGTCGGCGACGAAGGGCTTTCCGTCCATAAACAGGAATTTCCAGATGCCGATGTTGCGCCGGATGTCGAACGGAAAGCGCACGTCGTGGTCCCGCACCTTGCCTGCAACGGGCGGCAGCGTCTTCAGATAGGCAAAGAGGTCGAGCACGTCCTCGCGCCTGGCGCGCTGATAGGACGTGTAGGGAAAGGCCGGGAAATAATGCTGTCCGTCCGGCGAGACCCCGTGCATGACCGCGTTGACGAAATCGGCGTCGGTCCATTTGCCGATGCCGTAGGTCGGATCGGAGGAGATGTTCGGCGCGTAGAACGTTCCGAACGGCGACTTGATGGCGACGCCGCCGCCGAGCCTGGTGCGATCCGGCTGGTCGGGGACGGCATGGCATGACGCGCATCCGCCGGCGTTGAACATCACCTCGCCATTGGCGAGATTGGGGACATGGGCAGGCGTGGTGGCGGCACCGGCCGCCACCACCGGCGCGCTGAGCCACCAATAGACGCCGGCAGCCGTGACCGCCGCAAGCAGCGCCACGAGAATTGTTCGTTGCAACATGTAGATCCATTCATTGCTTGCCGCGAACTTATGACCGATGTCGACGCAGCTCCAGCCACGAAGAATTTAGCCCGCCCCGGCCGGCAACGGGAATAAACTGAAACGGCCAATGTTGGAAGTTTGGCAGGCCAACGAGGTCTCAGGGAGAATGTCATGAACAAGACCGTTATCGCCATGGTCGCGCTGGGCGCCGCAGCTTTTGCAGCCCCCGCCGGCGCCGAAAAGCTGAAAGCAACGCTCGACGGCAAGTCCGAGGTGCCCGCCACCACCACCAGCGGCACCGGAACCGCCGATCTGGACTATGACGCCGCCAGCAAGAAGCTGTCCTGGAAGGTCACCTATTCCGGTCTGTCCGGCCCGGCAACGGCCGCCCACTTCCACGGGCCGGCCGAGGCCGGCAAGAACGCCGGCGTCGCGGTCGCAATCCCGAACGCGACCTCGAGCCCGGTCGAGGGCTCGGCGACGCTGACCGACGCCCAGGCCGCCGATCTGCTCGCCGGCAAGCTCTACGTCAACATTCACACCGCGGCCAATCCGGGCGGTGAAATCCGCGGCCAGGTGACGAAGTAGTGACGAAGTAAGCCTCAAGGCTGCTTCGTACGCGAAGGCCGGACGCAGAGAGGGAGCGTCCGGCCTTTTCGATTCCGCACGCCGCGAGGTGACCACGCAGGCTCATTCCGGCATGCCGGCAACCCGGAGCGCTTGCGTCAGCTTTTCGACATCTTCCCGTCGGCGGTATCGCCACGTGTACGCATCGATACGCTTGTTGGGAAATAATTGCATCGCACGGTCGCAAATCCGCCGAGCTTGCTCAACCTGGTTCGACGCCGCATGGCATGCCGCCAGGATGAATTGCGCAGGCGGAAAGATCGGTATCAGCCTGATGGCGGCTGCCGCGCAAGCCAGGGCGTCATCATGACGGTCAGCAAGAAAATGCGCGTAAGCCAAGCCCGTCTGGGCGTTGGCGCTCCCATGCGGATGAAGCGGGTTCAAACGCAATGCGGTGCCGAATTGCTCGATCGCGGCGTCACCACGACCAAGCCAAAGTTGGCTCCAACCGTTCCAATGACGTGCGACAACGAGATTGGGATCCAGCTTTATCGCGCGCACGAGAAGAGCATCGCCTTCCTCGACCTCGCCCGCCACCTGTGAGAGCGCGTGTCCGGCCATCGCAAGCACCGACGGATCATTCGGGTCAAGCTCGACCGCCCGCCTCGCCAGCCGCTGGGCTTCACTGCATTCGTGGGCCGCATCAGTGACCCAGTCGAAAACGTTCCTCAGGACATGGCAACGGGCGCCGAGCGCATATGCGCGTGCAAATTCCGGATCGATGCCGCGGGCCGTCTTTGCGAGCTCCATCGCCTCGATGCTTGCCTCCTCCGTGAATCTGAAGAAGGCGGCGAACGCCCGGAGATAATAGTCGTAGGCCTGCAGGTTGTCGGTGGGCTTGCGTTGGGCGCGCTCGATTTCGGCGCGCTCCAGTCGCGGGGAGATTGCGCCGATGACGCTGCTCGTCAGCCGATCCTGCAAGTCGAAAATATCCTCGATCTCACTGTCAAACCGGTCCGTCCAGAGATGCAGGCCGGTCGCCGCGTCGATCAACTGACCGGCGATCCGGACTCGATTGCCGGCCTTGCGCACACTGCCTTCGAGCACGTAGCGAACGCCCAGCTCCTGACCGATCTGTTTGACGTCGATCGCCCTGCCCTTGTAGGCCAGAGTCGAATGTCGCGCGATGACGAAGAGAGACTTCGAACGCGACAGTCCCGCAATGATGTCCTCGACCATACCGTCGGCAAAATAGTCCTGCTCCGGATCCGGGCACAGGTTGGCGAACGGAAGGACCGCGATCGAGGGTTTGTCGGGAAGCGAGAGAGCGGGTTTCGGCGTCCCGGCGCCGCCGTCGGCGACTGCTGCGCCCTCGGCGGCAAGCGTTTCCCGGACCTGCCCCACGAAGCGGAAACCTCTGCGCGGCAGTGTTCTGATCAGCCGCTGCGCTTCGCCGGAATCCCCGATCGCGCATCGCGCACTGTTGAGGCGGGTCGTCAGCGCAGCATCGGACACGCAGCGCCCCTGCCAAACGGCATCGATGAGTTCATCCTTGCCTACGACGCGCTCCCGGTTGCGGATCAGGTAATCGAGGAGATCGAACACCTGCGGCGCAACGGAGATCCGATCCGCTCCGCGATGCAACTCTCGCCGACTGGCGTCGAATGCATACTCCTCAAAGAGATAGCGCAAGATGCGAATCCCTTGGATGAGCCCTCCGGGGCGACCCGGGTGGGCGTTTTGGCCCGCTGGACGTCGCAAGAATAAGCTGTCGGTAGGGAAAATGTAAGCTGCCGGTCAAGCACGCGCGTCGGTCTTCGGGCACCTTCTCGGGGTGAAAAACACCCTCCGGAGGCACTGCCATGACCATGATCCAAGGTACAATGTGGCCGGAACGGGCGTCCGTATCGATCCGGCATGTCCACAGCCTGATCCGGAAGTGCTGGGATGTCCTTCAGGCACGTCGCGATCGCCGGAGATTGCGCGGCACGTTGTCCGGCTTGAGTGACCGGGAGCTGATGGACATCGGCACGACGCGCGGCGAGATCGACTACGTTGCCTCCAACTGCGATCTCGACCCACGAAACATCGTGCGCCATTCGCGCGGGGCGGCACGGCCGACCTCATTGCGTTGACTGGGCACGCTCCGGCAATGTCGGGCCTGCGCCTTCAGGCCGCGTTCAGCGCCTGCGCGAGATCGGCGATCAGGTCCGACGGGTTTTCGATGCCGATCGACAGCCGGATCGTGGAATCGAGGACCCCGATTTTCCGGCGGATGTCGGCGGGAACGCCGGAATGAGTCATGGTTGCAGGCAGGCTCGCAAGCGACTCCGTTCCACCAAGACTCACCGCCAGCTTAAGGATTTGCAGTGCGTTGAGAAATTTCACCGCCGCTTCCTTGCCGCCGACGATGTCGAACGAGAAGGTGGAGCCCGCCCCTACGCATTGCCGCGCAAACACAATTCCGGCCGGCGAGGCCTGCTCGAGATGGCCGAGGTAGTGGACCTTGTCCACCTTGGGGTGGTCGCGCAAATAGTCCGCGACGAGGCGCGCGTTGCTGTCAGCCTTCTCCATGCGCAGGCTCAGCGTTTCGAGCGACCGGTTGATCATCCAGCAGGAATGCGGATCGAGCTGGGTGCCGATGGCGCCCCGGAGCGCTTTGATGCCCTTCACGATCGGCTTCGCGCCGAGCGCGGCACCCGCGATCAGGTCCGAATGACCGCCGACATATTTCGTGAGCGAGTACAGGGAAATGTCCGCACCATGTTCGATCGGCCGCTGAAACACCGGTCCGAGCAGCGTATTGTCGCAGGCGATGATTGGAATATGTCCCTGGGCCTTTCCGATGGCGTCGGCAACACGGCGCATCATTGCGATGTCGACCAGCCCGTTGGTCGGGTTGGCCGGGGTTTCGATCAGAATCATCGAAACCCGACCCTTGCGCATGGCCTCCTCCGAGGCCTGGTTGACGGCCGCTTCATCAACGCCATCGGCGAAGCCGACGGCGCCGATCGACAGACGCGCAAGCGTGTTCGTCAGCAGGGTTTCCGTCCCGCCATAGAGCGGCTGCGAGTGCAGAATGACGTCGCCGGGGCGGACGAACGCCAGGATCGTGGTTGCAATGGCCGCCATGCCGGACGAGAACAGCGCGCAGCTCTCGGTGCGCTCGTAGATCGCGAGCCTGTCCTCGACGATTTCGCTGTTGGGATGGTTGAAGCGCGAATAGACCAGCCCCGCGCCCATCCCTTCCGGCGGCTCACGCCGGCCCGCCACGAAATCGAAGAAGTCCTGCCCGTCATCGGCCGTCTTGAACACGAAGGTGGAGGTCAGGAAAACCGGCGGCTTGATGGCGCCTTCCGACAATTGCGGATCATAGCCATAGGTCAGCATCAGCGTTTCCGGATGCAGCATGTGGTTGCCGATGTGCGTCTTCGACGGGAACGGTTTGACCATGGCCTGTCTCGCTGTTTTGATTCAGATCCTCGCCGCGTGTTGGACTCCGCGATCGAAGCACAGGACTCGGATGCGCCTGCATCCGACTCGTCAACGTCGCAGCGGCTGCGGTTGAAGATAAGCTCATACGTGGCGCCCTGACAGCGATCAGCCAGGCCTCGCAGACAAATTTTGCCTTTGGTGTGGTTCGACGAGGCGATGTCTCGGTAACCGAGGCGCCTCCACGCAATCGTCCGAGCCTCCCCAGCTGCGGCCCTACCTTTGACGGGCCGCCCGCAAACATCCCCGATTCCGTCCATCCATTTTCGTGTTGCCGCCACAAACAGCACTCACGAAGGCGTGACCGCGTATGGGGAGAAAAAAGTGCGCGCAAGGAGAGCATGGAAAGTCGTGGGGGCCAAACATCACCACTCCAGTGTCGAGCAACTTCAGCTCGATCTGGCAGCGATCAACCGGTGCATACACGTGCTGGAAGAGGCTGACGCCAATCCTCAGGACATTGAGGTGCTGACCGTTCATGCGCTGGCGCTCGCCGAACAGATCGATGAGCTGCGCTGGTCGAACCCAGCGAAGGCTTTGGGGTGGTTACTCGAAAAAGAGACCCACCGGCCCGCCGCTCGCAAAGCTTCGGGAGCCGGCTGAGCGAGGCGTACGGGTCAAGCGAGGCGCCTGCACACAAGGCAAAAGGGGGCGGATGCTGCGCGCATCCGCCCCCGCCTTTTTGCCGGCTCCGCGTCAGCCGTTCTTCACGCGAAAGGTCTCGTGGCAGCCGCCGCATTCCTTGCCGACCGCGGGAAAATTCGCCTTGAGCGTATCCAGATCCTTGATCTTGCCCTTGGCCTCGCCGACGACCTTGGCGAAGCTCGCGATCCTGGCGTCGAAGCTGGCCCTGTCCTCCCAGATCTTCGGCGAGGCGCTGTAATCGCCCTCGGGCTTCACGCCCTTTGCGCTCGCCGGAAACAGGTTCGGCAGCTTCTTGGCGGTGTCCGCGAACTGCGCCAGCGCGCTGTCCACCGTGGCCTGATCGTAGGGCTTCTCGCCCTTGACTATCGCGGCGACCGCGCCGGCGTTCTTGCCGTTGCCCTTCATGAGGGTCTGGACTTCCTTGACGGAGTCCTGCTGCGCCCAAACCGCGCCCATGCCGAGCAGAAGCGCGCCCCCGACAACCAAAACTCGTTTCATTCGCAAAATCCCTTTCGCTGAGACAGGATCGTGCTGACCCCACACTGGGCCAACACCGTTTGGCAGATTTCATTCCATCCAAAGCGCGACGATAAATCGTCGCACTTTGGATTATTTGGTTGATGCTTGAAATTACAGGCTGTGACGGCGGTGGTGCTCGTTGATGGCGATCCACACCCGCTCCGGCGTCGCCGGCATGTCGATGTGGTCGATCTTGTATTCGCGCCAGAGCCCGTCGACGATGGCGTTGACGACGGCTGGACAGGAGCCGATCGCGCCGGCCTCGCCTGCCCCCTTCACGCCCAGCGGATTGGTCGTGCAGGGAACGTTGCTGGTCTCGAACACGAAGGCCGGGCCGTCCGCCGCGCGCGGCAGCGCGTAGTCCATGAAGGTCGCGGTGATGAGCTGGCCGTCACCGGGGCCATAGACCACCTGCTCCATCAGCGCCTGGCCGATGCCCTGCATGGCGCCGCCATGCACCTGGCCCGCCAGAAGCAGCGGATTGAGCGTCTTGCCGAAATCGTCGACGATCACGTAGTTGACGATCTTGATGATGCCGGTCGCCGGGTCGATCTCGACCTCCGCCAGATGCGTGCCGTTCGGATAGGTGCCGTCGGCGCTGGCAAAGGTCGCGCTGCCGTTGAGCTTCGATGGATCGGCGCTCCCGCGCTTGGCGAGATCGGCGAACGACATCGAACGGTCGGTGCCGGCAATCCGCACGACGCCGTCGGAGAGTTCGAGGTCGCCGGCACTGGCTTCCAGCGCCTGCGCCGCGATCTCCTTCAGCTTCTGCCCAAGCTCGCGCGTTGCGCGCTCGACGCTGACGCCGCCTGACGGGATCGAGGCCGAGCCGCCGGTGCCGAGCCCCGTGGCGATCTCGTCGGTGTCGCCCTGGCGCACGTGCACGCGCTCCGGAGGCAGACCGAACTGTTCGGCAACGATCTGTGCATAGGCCGTTTGGTGGCCCTGCCCGCTCGACTGTGTGCCGATCAGAACGGTGACGTCGCCGCTGGGATCGAGCCGCACATTGGCGGTCTCCTCGCCCATCACGCCGCAGATCTCGACATAGCTCGCTAGCCCAATGCCGCGGATCAGACCATTCTTCTTGGCCGCCTTGGCGCGCTTTCCAAACTCCTTCCACTCGCCGATCTCCATCGCGCGCTTGAGATGCGCGGCGAAGTCGCCGGAATCATAGACCTTGCCCGTGGCCGTCTTGTAAGGCAGCGCCTTCGGCGGAATGAAGTTCTTGCGGCGGATGGCGTCCGGCGTCATGTCGAGTTTTCGCGCGCACGCGTCCACGAGGCGTTCGATGACGTAAGCGGCCTCGGGCCGCCCCGCACCGCGATAGGCATCGACCGGCACGCTGTTGGTGAAGATGGTGCGCACCCGGCAGTGGAAGGCCTGGATGTCATAGAGGCCCGGCAGCATGCCGGCGCCACCATGCGGAATGTAGGGCCCGAAGGTCGACAGATACGCGCCCATGTCGCCCATCAGGTCGCAATCCATCGCGAGGAATTTGCCATCCTCGGCCAGCGCCATCTTCGCGGTGGTGACGTTGTCGCGGCCCTGCGCATCGCCCATGAAGTGCTCGGTGCGGTCGGCCGCCCATTTCACCGCCTTCTTCAGCTGCCGCGCAGCGACCGCCATCAGGGCGTATTCGCGGTACGGAAACAGCTTTGTGCCGAAACCGCCGCCGACGTCGGGGCAGATCACCCGCATCTTGTCGGTGGGGATATTGAGCACGTTCTGGCACAGGATGTCGCGCAGGCGATGGCTGCCCTGGCTGCCGACCGTCAGCGTCAGATGATCGCGCTTTGCGTCGTATTCGCAGACCGCCGCGCGCGCCTCCATGAAGCTCGCGACCACGCGCGGATTGACGATGGCGATCTCGGCCACCGCATGCGCCTTGGCAAAGGCCACTTCAGTCGCGGCCTTGTCGCCGATCGAGACGTCGAACAGCACGTTGCCGGCCTTGTCGGGCCAGACCTGCGGCGCGCCCTTCTTCACGGCGTTGACGACGCCGGTCACCGCCGGCAGCGGGCTCCATTTGACGTCGATCGCCTCGATCGCGTCGCGGGCCTGGTCGATGGTGTCGGCGACGACGAAGGCGATGGAATCGCCGACATGCCGCACCTCGTCCCTGGCGAGGATCGGGTAAGGCGGGCCGGTGAACGGATCGGTCTCGAGATTGAACAGGCAGGGCAAATTGCCGAGGTCTTTGACATCATCGCCGGTCAGGATCAGCGCGACGCCGGGGAGCCCGCGGGCGCGGCTCGCATCGATGGTGAATTTGGCATGCGCGTGCGGCGAGCGCAGCATCAGGCAGCGCAGAGCAGCCTGCGGCGCGTAATCGTCGGTATAGCGGCCCTTGCCGCGGATGAGCGCGTCATCCTCCTTGCGCAGCACGCTTTGGCCAACGCCGAACTTGATGGGAGCCGCCATGGTCTTGTCCCGTCCTATGGTTGTTTTGCGGACCATATTGCCGTGGAAAAAGTGGCAAGGCAAACGGGTTTAGACGGGCATTGTCAGTGAAAGATCGCTCCCGACCCGGCGGGCGTCCTCGGCGCGCTCCCCCTGCGGCCCACATCAAGCATATTGATCGCGCCGTCCAGCGTCAGCCGATGGCAGCAAAGCGGATGTTTTTGCGCCGCTTTGAGAGGGCGGCCATTGACCCGCTCGGACATTCTCAACAGCCGGCCGATCGGGACGAGCCGGCCGGCTGCGCGAATCAACGGACGTGCGTCGTTCAGGGACGAACGCGGATAATCGTATTCCCCTTACGTCGCTCGGTCGGATTTAAGGCGGCGACGGCATCGTCGAGGGTCGAGACGTTGCCGATGTTTGTCCGCAGTCGTCCATCCCGCACCCGCTGGACGATCTCACTCAGTTGGGCACGATCAGCCTCGACGACGAAGTCGATGGCCAGCCCGTTGGAAGGCCGCGCCTCCGCCGGCCCGACGATGGACACCAGTGTTCCCCCGGCTCGAATGAGTCCTGCGGATCGCTTCTGGATGTCACCACCGATGATATCGAACACCAGATCGACTTCACCGATGTCCTCCAGCGCGTCGTTGTCGAGGTCGACGAACTCCTTCGCCCCGAGGTCGAGCACTGTCTGACGATCGGCGGCACGTCCGGTACCAATGACGTAGGCTCCGGCCGCTCGTGCGAGTTGCGTCACCATGGACCCGACTGCGCCGGCCGCCCCGTGTGCCAGCACGCTCTGCCCCGCCTGAAGGCGACCGTGCTGGAACAGCCCTTGCCACGCGGTGAGGCCCGAGATCGGCAGGCTCGCACCGACGGTAAAGTCGACGTCGCCCGGAAGCGGCGCAAGGTTGCGCGCCTCGATTGCCACGTACTCGGCCAGCGCGCCGTCGCGATACCAGTCCGCGAGGCCGAACACCCGTTGTCCCACCGACAGCCCCGTCGTTCCATATCCAAGGGCGGAGACCAGTCCGGCCAGTTCGTGGCCAGGGATCGACGGCGTTCGGTCGCGATCAAGGCGATCGGCCCAGCTCGAGGGCCACGCAAGCTCAGTCGGGATAAATCTCGACGCATGAACCTGGACGACGACATCGTTTATCGCTGCCTGCGGCTCGGGCCGGTGCATCAGCTTCATGCCGGCCGTTCCCGCGGCTTGCTCCGTCACAACGATCGCCTTCATGGAATTTTCTCCTTGGTCATTTGTCTCTTCGATGGAAATGTGAGGAAGCGCGCACCAGCCGGCTTTCCACAAAATGCCAGGCAGCGTGGAACTCCTGTCTCCGTGTCAGCGATACTGACCGGGACTTCCGCTAAGCCCCATGGATCGGGCTCGCTCCGATCCATGGTCGTAGCGAGTAGATGCGTTGCGCATTGCTATAAAAAAGTACCAAGGTTGACGATTTTGACTGTACCAGCCGATGCCGTGATGTCGGCGTTGAGAACGCGAGCCGACGAGAATCGCAAAACCGGGCTTGGCAAGTTGCTGCCGCGCTTCCGGCTCTCCAACTGAGACTGCCTCGTGATGTCTCGCTAAGGTCGACTGCTAGCCCTTAGCCAAAGCGCACTGACGTCTACAGCGGGCTCGCCTTTCGTGGGCAGAGCAGACATGACTAATCTCTTGGGACGCGTCTAGCCGCGCACCAGCGAGACCAGCCAGCGGCGGCCGAACAGGATGAGGATCGCGAGCGCGTAGACGATCGTGCCTCCGACAGCCAACAAGGCCAGTGTCAGTTCGTCGTGGAAGCGCACCGAAGCCAGAGACGAAGCGCTAAAGTGCGCGATCAGCCAGAAGGCGGCCGCCATAATGACTCCGGTCAGCAGGAATTTGGCGAGCGACATCAGCCAGGCGCGGTCCAGCACGAGAAAGCCTCGCCGCACGGCAAAGAAGAGGACCAGCAGCAGATTGGTCCAGATCCCGACGGCGGTCGCAAGCGCAAGGCCGATCTGGGCAAGCGTCCCCATCAACGCGAACTTCAGCGCGACGTTGACGGCGATGCCGGTCAGCGACGCGCGGACCGGCGTCGCCGTATCCTTGCGCGCGTAGAAGGTTGCGACCGCACTGCGGATCAGCACAGCCGGTATCAAGGCAATCGCATAGGCCGCGAGCGTTGCACCGGCGGCGGCCGCGTCCGCCCTCGAGAAGGCGCCGTGGGCAAACAATGCGCGCATGATTGCGTCGGGAACCGTGATGAAGGCCGCGACGAAGGGCACCGAGAACAGCAGCGTGAAGTCGAACGCCCGGCGCTGCGCTTTCATCGCCCCGTCTTGGTCGTTGGCCGTGATCCGCCGCGACATCTCGGGCAGCAACACCGTGCCGATCGCGATGCCGATCACGCCGATCGGCAGCTGATACAGCCGGTCGGCATAATAGAGCGCCGACAGCGCGCCGGCGGGCAGGAAGGTCGCAATGATCGTGTCGGCGAACATCGCCACCTGCGTGCCCATCGAGCCCAGCGTCGCCGGACCGAGCGCCTTGAAGAAGCCGCGCACGTCTTCGTCGAGCTTGAGCGGTGCAAAGCGCGGCAGGCCGCCATGGCGGGCGAGATCGCCCGCCAGCAGGAAATATTGCAGGAAGCCCGAAATCAGGACGCCCCACGCCGCGGCGTGGCCTGCGCTGGGAAACCATGCGGCCAGCGCCAGCGTCATCATCATGGAGACGTTGAGGAAGATCGACGCGGCGGCGGCGCTGGCAAAGCGCTGCATCACGTTGAGCATGCCGCCATAGAGCGTCACCAGCGTGATCAGCAGCAGATAGGGAAAGGTGATCCGGGTCAGTTCGATCGCGAGCTTGCGCTGCTCGGCATCCTCGGAAAAGCCCGGCGCCAAAATGCTCATGGCCTGCGGCATGAACAGCCATGCGACGATCAGCAGCAGAACTTGCGAGGCCAGCAGCAGCGTGAAGATGCGGTCGGCGAACAGTTTTGCCGCCCCCTCCCCGCGCTCGCCATGGACATGGGCATAGGCCGGCACCCAGGCGGCGTTGAAGGCGCCCTCGGCGAAGATCGCGCGGAAATGATTGGGAAGCCGCAGCGCCACGAAAAAGGCGTCGGCCACGGGGCCGGCGCCCAGGATCGCCGCGAGCATGATGTCGCGGGCAAATCCCGTCAGCCGCGAGAGCAGGGTGTAACCACCGACCGTGAAGATGCGTCCGAGCATGCGTCTGTTTTAGAGCATGGCGAGATTAGGTCTAGGTGCTAGCCGCAAGGAAGGTTTGCTCCCTCCCCTGCTTGCGGGCAGGGTAATCGCACACAAGGTGTGCGCTAGACGTGCCGACAGTCTCCACAGCGTCATGGCCGGGCTTGTCCCGGCCATCCACGCCTTGCCGCGCACACAAAGAACGTGGATGCCCGGGACAAGCCCGGGCATGACGACCAGCGCAGTAAAACGGCGAAATCAGCCCGCGATCGCGCCGCGCACGGCGGCGATGATTCGTTCCTGGTCGGCTTCGGTCAGGTAGGCGTGCATCGGCAGGCTGATGACGTCCTGCGACAAGCTCTCACAGCCCGGCAGGCCGCCGTCGGCCACCGGATACTGCTTGTAGGCGGTCTGCTGGTGCATCGACTTGCCGTAATAGATCGCGGTCGGCACCCCCTGGGCCTTCAACGCGGCGGCAAAGCCCTCGCGGTCGGTGCCCTCCGGAAGACGGATGGTGTACTGCGCCCAGACCGAGGTGTTGCCCGGTGCGAGGCGCGGCACAGTCACAACATTGGACAGGCCACGCGCGTAGCGCTCCGCGACCTTGTTGCGGGCGACGATCTCGTCGTCGAAGATCTTCAGCTTCTCGATCAGGATCGCGGCCTGCATGGTGTCGAGCCGGCCGGTCAGGCCGAGGCGGACGTTGTCGTATTTGTCGACGCCCTGCCCGTGCACGCGGATGCTGCGCAGCGTCGCGGCAAGCTCATCGTCATCGGTGAAGATTGCGCCGCCGTCGCCGAAGCAGCCGAGCGGCTTTGCCGGGAAGAAGCTGGTCGCGGTGGCGAGCCCGAGGGTGCCGAGCTTGCGGCCCTTGTAGCTTGCGCCAAAGCCCTGTGCGGCGTCGTCGAGCACGAACAGGCCTTCGGCCTTGGCGATCTCGGCGATGGAATCGTGATCGGCGGGCTGGCCGAACAGATCGACCGGAATCACCGCGACCGGCTTGAGGCCGGCCTTGCGGGCGGTCGCGATGCCGCGCTTCAGCGACTCCGGGCTCATGTTGAAAGTGGCTTCATCGACATCGACGTAAACAGGCGTCGCGCCGGTCCGCGCCACCGGCGATGCGGTTGCGATGAAGGTGAAGGACGGGCACAGCACGGCATCGCCGGGGCCGACATTCTTCGCCATCATGACCATCAGAATGGCATCGGTGCCGCTGGCGCAGCCGATGACGTGCTTGGCGCCGCTATAGGCCGCGAGCTGCTTCTCGAGCTCGACGACCTCGGGGCCGTTGACGAACTGGCAGTGGTCGAGGACGCGCTTGACCGCTGCATCGAGCGAGTCGCCGAGCCGGCGCCGCTGCGAGGCGACGTCGATGAAGGGAATGGGTTCGGAACGCAGATGCTGGTTCATGGCGCCTTGCGAAGTTTGAGAAGTCGACATGGAAAGGGATCAGCCGGCGACGCGGCGCGGGCCTGTGCGGGCGGGTGCCTTGGCCGCGGGCCGCGACGGCGTTTCCAGGCACCGCGTGGCGATCTCGAGGCTGGCGACGCCCTCGTCGCCGGTGACCGCCGGCGTCTCGCCGTTGCGGACGGCCTGCAGGAACGCGATCAGCTCGGCGCGGAGCGGCTCATCATGGCCGACCGGCAGATGCCGCATCGAATAGCTGCCGTCCGGCTTGAAGCCGAAGCATTCGGTGACCTGGCGCGTGAGCAGATCGCCCATCACGTATTTGCCGCGGGTCGCGACCGTGACGCTGCGCGCCTTGAACGGCGTCAGCCAGTTGGTGTTGATGTGCGCGAGCACGCCGTTGGCGGTGCGGAACTGCAAGAGCGCGATGTCCTCGCGCTCGGCGACCGCGCTCGACAATTGCGGCTGCACTTCGACGATGTCGGATTCGGTGAACCAGCGGATCAAATCGATGTCGTGCACGGCGAGGTCGATGACGACGCCGACATTGGACATGCGCGGCGGGAACGGGCCGACGCGGGTGATCGCGATGGAGAGGATGTCTTCGCCTGCGATCGCCTGCTTGACGGCGGCGACCGCCGGATTGAAGCGCTCGACATGACCGATCATCAGCGTCACGCCGGCCTTTTGCGCGGCGGCGACGATCTCGCGGCCCTCTTCAACCGTGGACGCGATCGGCTTTTCCACCAGAACGTGGATGTTCTTGGCGATGCAGGCGAGCGCGACCTCGTGATGAAGGTGGGTCGGCGCGGCGATGGTGACGGCGTCGACGCCTTCGGCGAAGAGCTGGTCGAGCGTCTCGAAACCCTGGCAGCTGGCAAGCTCGATGGTCCGCGCCAGGTGCGCGGGCGACGGATCGACCACACCGACGAGGCTGACGCCCGGAAGACCGCTAAGCACGCGCGCGTGGTTGCTGCCCATCACGCCCGCGCCAATGACGCCAACGCGCAAGCCGGCCTTTGCCGGTGCAAACCCTTTGGAACTCATCTGAGCAAACCTCGATTCAACGCAAATCCCCGGGCCGCTTCTAGCACGGGCGCCACATTTGTGGCGAATGCCGACCTGACGGTCCGGACACGATTTGATTCAAAAAGTTACACGTTCCCCGGGCCTTAACCGGAAAAGAGACCGCCTTTTCGGCCCGGGTCGCGTGATTCAGAGGTTGCTGGTTACGACCTTTGATAGTCGTCTTCAATCCGGATGATGTCGTCTTCCCCGAGATAGCTTCCAGTCTGGACCTCGATGAGTTCCAGCATGATTTTACCGGGGTTCTCCATTCGGTGCACCGCGCCCATCGGGATGTAGATGGACTCGTTCTCGTGCACCGTCTTCACGGTCTCGTTGACGGTCACCCGGGCGGCGCCGCGAACGACAATCCAGTGCTCGGCGCGATGATGGTGCTTCTGGAGCGACAGCCGCCCGCCCGGCTTGACCACGATGCGCTTGACCTGATGGCGCTCGCCATTGTCGACGGACTGGTAGCTGCCCCAGGGCCGGTGCACCTTGAGATGCTCCTCGGTGACCTTCGGCGCGACCGCCTTGAGCTTGGTCACCAGGCGCTTCAGGCCGTTGGCATCCTTCTGGCGCGACACCAGCACTGCATCCGCGGTCGCGACCACGACGAGATCGTCGACGCCTTCGAGCGCGACCAGCGCATGATCCGTCGTGACGTTGCAGTTGCGCGAATCCTCGAACACAGCGGTGCCATGTGCCGAGTTGCCTTGCGTGTCCTTGTCGGACAATTCCCACACGGCGCGCCAGGAGCCGACGTCGGACCAGCCGCAGGACACCGGCACGACCGCGGCGCGCGAGGTCTTCTCCATCACCGCGTAGTCGATCGAGATCGCCTTCGCCGCGCCGAACGCCTCGGGCTCCAGCGTCACGAAGCCGAGGTCGCGGCCGGCATTGGTGACAGCATTGGAAATCGTCTCCACGCTCGCCGCGTCGACCTTGCGGTACTCGTCGAGCAGGACGCTCGCCGGGAACATGAAGTTGCCGCTGTTCCAGAGATAGCCCGAATTGACGTAGTCGGCCGCCTTCACGGCATCAGGCTTCTCGACGAAGCGCGCGACCGCGTGCACCTCGCCGGAGATCACTTCCCCCGGGCTGATATAGCCGTATTCGGTCGCCGGCCGCTCCGGCTTGACGCCGAAGGTGACGATGCGTCCGGCGCTCGCGGCGGTGAGGCCTTCGCGGCAGGCGGCCACGAAGGCGGCGCTGTCCTGCACCACGTGGTCGGCGGCGAGCGCGAGCACGATCGCCTCACTGGAGCGGTTCTGCGCGAACACCGCGCCCGCGGCGATCGCGGGGCCGGAATCGCGGCGCATCGGCTCGAGGATGACGTCGGCCTCGATGCCGATCTCGGCGAGCTGCTCCAGCACCATGAAGCGATAGGATGCATTGGTGATGACGATCGGACGATCGAACAGCGAAGCGTCGGAGACACGCAGCAGCGTGTCCTGGAAGGTCGAGCGCGTGCCGAACAGCGGCAGGAACTGCTTGGGGCGCACCTCGCGCGAAGCCGGCCAAAGCCGCGTGCCGGCACCGCCGCACATGATCAGGGGGATAATGCGTTTGTCCATCGTCATTTCAAACCTTGAAGTAGTCCCGATACCAGGTGACAAAATTACGAACCCCGTGCGCGATCGGCGTTGACGGTGCAAAGCCGGTGTCGCGCATCAGATCCTCGACATCCGCGAACGTTTCCAAAACGTCTCCCGGCTGCATCGGCAGCAATTCTTTGATCGCCGTCCGATCCAGCTCCCGCTCCAGAAGTCCGACGACATGCATCAGCTCTTCCGGACGGTGGTTGCCGACATTGTAGACCTTAGACGGCGCATTTGCGGCAGCCGGGTCATCCGCGGGCACCCGATCGATGAGCTTGGACACTACACGGGTGACGTCGTCAATATAGGTGAAGTCGCGGCGCATTTTGCCATGGTTAAAGAGCCGGATCGGTTTGCCGGCCACGATGGCGTTCACAAACAGAAACAGGGCCATGTCCGGCCGTCCCCACGGGCCGTAGATGGTGAAGAAGCGCAGGCCCGTGACCGGCAGGCGGTAGAGATGGCTGTAGGACTGCGCCATCAATTCGTTCGCCTTCTTGGTCGCGGCATAGAAGCTCACGGGATGATCGGTCCGGTCCTGCACGGCAAATGGCAGTTTAGTGTTGGCGCCATAAACGGAGGATGACGAGGCGTAGACGAGATGACGACAAGAATTGTTGCGGCAGCCCTCCAGCACGTTGAGAAAGCCCGCCAGATTGGAATCGGCGTAAGCGTGCGGATGGTCGATCGAGTAGCGCACGCCCGCCTGCGCCGCGAGATGCACGACTTTGGCAAATCGGTGTCGCGCAAACAGTGCCGCGATAGTCTCGCGGTCGGCAAGATCCGCCTCGACGAAGGCGAAGCGGGAATCGTTCCGAAGCAGCGCCAAGCGTGCCTGTTTCAGCGCCGGATCGTAATAGCTGTTGAGATTGTCAAGTCCGACCACGGGCCGGCCCTCGGCCAGAAGCTGCCGGGCGACGTGAAAGCCGATGAACCCGGCGGCTCCCGTGACCAAAATCGCCTGATCCGTCATCCTGTTCCCAAGCGATGTGTTCCCACGGGATGCCCAAGCCGGTCCCGCGGCGCCTCTTTAGCCGCGGTATCGAGGGGGTCGCAATAGCTCCGCCGCTGTTCATTACCTCTCTTGATCACCGCTATTGCAAGATCGGCGCCAAAACCATACCAAAGCGGCCGAATTCGGCGCTCGCGTCGGGTTGCCTCAAATCTTCGCAAACCCTGTTCATGCGGGCGAGATGCGCCGAATCCTGCTTTCGACGGCCAAAATCCTGATTTCCGGAGCGCTGCTCTACCTGGCGCTGCGCAAGGTCGATCTGTCCGAGCTGCTTTCGCGCCTCACCGCGACCAGCCTGTTCTGGATCGCCATGGCGATCGCGGTCACGTTCCTGCAAATCTTCGTCGGCGTGTTGCGCTGGCGCGAGATCAGCGCCGAATGCGGCGCGCCGCTCGAGCTCGGCCGCGCCATGCGCTACAACGTGATCGGCGCGTTCTTCAACCAGACGCTGCCGTCTGCGATCGGCGGCGATGCGGTCCGGTTGTGGCTGGTCGCGCGCGCCGGCGCCGGATGGCGCGCGGCCACCTACTCGATCTTCGTCGACCGCGCGATCGGCCTCGTCGCGCTGGCGATCGTCGTCGTCGCGAGCCTGCCCTGGAGCTACGAGCTCATCACCGATCCGCACGGACGCTCGGCGCTGTTGTTCGTCGACCTCGCGGCGCTCGCAGGCGGGCTCGGTTTCCTGATCTTCGGCGCGCTGAAATGGTCGTGGCTGAAGACCTGGTGGGCCACCCATCACATCCACGCCTGCGCCGTGATCGCCAATCGCGTGATCTTCAACGCCAAGCGCGGACCGATCGTCGCGATCCTGTCGCTCCTGGTTCACGTGCTCGCCGTCGTCATTGCGTGGTGCGTGGTGCAGTCGATCGCCGCGCCGGTCAGCTTCGGTCAGACATTCCTCCTCATTCCGCCGATCATGCTGATCACCCTGATGCCGATCTCGATCGCCGGCTGGGGCGTGCGCGAGGCGACGATGGGCCTGGCCTTCGGTTTCGCCGGGCTTTCCGCCAATGAAGGCGTCAACGTCTCGCTGCTGTTCGGCGCCGTGCTCTTCATCGTCGGCGCGATCGGCGGCCTGGTCTGGATCCTCAGCGCGGAGAAGGCCGCGCAAGGGTCGGCGCCGCTCGGAGTGCCGGAGTGAGCCCTGCCATCGATGCTGTTGCCGCCATGCCCTCGCTGCTTGCCGTCGCGGTCGCTGCGCTGATGTCGGCCCTCATCACCTGGACCAGCCGTCCCCTGCTCCAGCGCTACGCCCTGGCGCGGCCCAATGCGCGGTCCTCGCATCGGATCCCGACCCCGCAGGGCGCCGGCATCGCGGTGATCACCACCACGCTGCTGGTCGCATCCGCCTGGGCCGCCTGGGCGAACGTTGCGATCCCGCCGGCGCTGGTCATTGCAACGATCGTGATCGCGCTGGTCGGATTCGCCGACGACATCGTGTCGCTGCCCGTGCTGGTGCGGCTCGCGCTGCAAGCTGCCTGCGTCGGCGCGATCGTGTTCACCGCGCCCGAGACCGCGCGCATCGTGCCGGCGCTGCCGCTTCCGCTCGAGCGCGGCCTCATCCTGCTCGCAGGCGTCTGGTTCGTGAACCTCGTCAACTTCATGGACGGGCTGGACCTGATGACGGTTGCGGAAGTCGTGCCGGTCACCGCGGCGCTGCTGCTGCTGGGACTGCTCGGTGATCTCTCGTGGCCGGCCGCGCTGATCGCCACGGCGCTGTGCGGCGCCATGCTCGGTTTTGCGCCGTTCAACAAGCCGGTCGCAAAGGTATTCTTGGGCGATGTCGGCAGCCTGCCGATCGGCCTTCTGCTCGGCTGGTGCCTGCTGGAGCTCGCCTGGCATGGGCAGCCAGCTGCGGCGCTGCTGCTGCCGGCCTATTACCTCGTGGATTCCACCATCACGCTGTTTCGGCGCATCGCGCGACGCGAACAATTCTGGTCGGCGCACCGCTCGCACTTCTACCAGCGCGCCACCGACAACGGGTTCTCGGTCCGCCGCGTGATCGGCGAGGTGTTCGCGCTCAATCTGGCGCTGGCAGTGCTTGCCGTCGTCACCGTTCACGCCGGCTCGACGGCGATCACGCTGCTCGCGCTCGTCGCAGGCGCGGTCGCGAGCGCATTCGTGCTGCGCCGCTTCGCTCGCCCTCAGGCGTCCTGAACCGACAGCGCGAGCCGCAGGCCTCGTCGAGGGAGACCGCCGGCTGCCAGCCGGTCGCGATTGCCTTGGCGAGGTTGAGCTCGAGCGAGCCGATCAGGCTGTCATGGTTATCCTGCCGGCCCATCACGCTGAGCAGCGTTGAGAGCAGGTCCGGCGGCATGCCGAACAGCCGCGAGTTCTTGCCGGCCGCCTTGGCCAGCGCTCGATGAATTCGGGCGTCAAGACCTATTCCCTGTCCGCGACCAGGAAGATCTCGAAATTGCTCGCGGGATCGGGATGAGCCAGCCGGCGCGGGATGAACGACGACAGATTCTGCACGGCCAGGAACGCGCGCTGATTGCGGATCGCGCCAAAGGGCAGCGGCAGTCCCAGATTCACCGCACGCGTCAGCAGCGCGAAACTGCCCTTGGCGCCGGCGCCATAGACCAGCGGCGGCCTGATCACCGAGATCTTCATGTCGCCGTCGCGCGCCAGCGTCCTCAAGCCCGCCTCGGCGGCGGCCTTGGACATGCCGTAGAGGCCGCGCGGCGTGAGGATGTCCTCCTCGCTGAACGGCGCGCGGCCTTCATTGCTGCGGCCGTGCACGAGAACGGTGCTGACGAACATGCACTGGCGCACGCCCGCCGTCGCCGCCGGGCGCGCGAGGTGCAGAGTTCCAGCGATGTTGACGTTGCGGTACAGCTGGACCGCGTGCTCCTCGTGCTTGTGATGCACGCGCGCGCGGCGAGATGGACCACCGCGTCGACGCCTTCGAGCGCGGCCCGCCAATCGGTATCGGACCGATCGATTCGATCACGACCTCGTCGTCGATACGATACCCTAAGGGCTGCGGACGGCACGGTGGACCGACCATCCTTAGCGCGCCAGCTCAGGCGCGACATGACGGCCGACGAAGCCGCTCGCCCCTGTCACCAACACGACCGGCTTTTCGTTCGCTCATCGTTGCTCCGCCAGATCGGGGTTGCGCAGCAATTCGTCGACCAGCCCGGCATAGGCATTCATCGCAGTCGTCCGGTCGAATCTCGCTGCCGCCTTCACCGCGCGTTCGGCCATGGCGGCGGCGTCGCAACGGGATGCCGCGCGGATTGCGTCTGCGAGCTGATCGGCGCGGCCCGGCGTCGCGACCCAGCCGAGCCCGTTCTCCACCACCGTCAACGCAGCCTCGGCCTCCGGCTCGGAGATCAGCGCCACGGGACGGCCGACCGCCAGCAGATTGTAGAACCGGCTCGGCACCGACACCCCCGCCGCGTCCTTCCGGTACGGAATGATCCAGAGATTGGCAGCCGCCAGGAAGGCCTCAAGCTCGGCAACCTCGACCCGCGCCACGAAGGACACATTCGGCAAGTTCGCTTCGGCCTGCAACTGCTTCAGCCGCTCGAAGCCGATGCCCCATCCGGACAGCAGGAAGTGGATGTCCGGCTCGTCCTTCAAAAGGCGTGCCGCCTCGAACACGATGTCTGGATCATGGGTGAAGCCGAGATTGCCCGACAGGCCGACAACGAAGTGCGCGGAAAGCGCTTTGCGGAACGGATTGTCCTGCGACAGGGGACCTGCCGCAGGTACGAGCGTCGCCCAGTTCGGGATGAAGCGGATCTTGTTTCGCGTC
Organism: Bradyrhizobium liaoningense; assembly: GCF_018130785.1. Lineage (GTDB taxonomy): Bacteria > Pseudomonadota > Alphaproteobacteria > Rhizobiales > Xanthobacteraceae > Bradyrhizobium > Bradyrhizobium liaoningense_A. Next base: position 61,057 of record NZ_JAFCJT010000018.1, on the reverse strand, counting down.
ATGCCGGAATAGCTCAAGAGCCGCCGCTCCGCATCGCGGCCGATGGTGATGACGGCATTGAGCGCGCGAAACATCAGGCTGTTGGCCGCACGCATCGTCCGCGTCACGAACGAGCCGGGCTTCAGGATTTCCGCCATCACCAGCACGTCGGGGAAGAGGTCGTGCATGATCAGCGCTGAGCGCGCGCCCCTGTATCTTGCTGCCGCCGCCACCGCATAAGGCAGCATGAACGGTGCGGTGACGGTGAGCACGACGTCCCCTGCCTTAAATTCCCGGATCAGTGCGAAGAATGTGCGCGCCGCGAACAGCAGCTCGGACAATCCACGCCGCACCAGCGCGGCCTTTCCCCTCCGGTTCTTGATGGCAATCACGCGCGGCTTGCCTGGGCCAGTTTGCGACGCCGGCAATTCGCCGGGCGAGCCCGACAGCACGACGACCTCGTGGTCGACGGCAACGCGGCAGGCGATCTCAGCCATGATCGCCGCGGTCGTGCGCGGATCAGCGGGTAATGCTGGCTCGCGACGACGATCTTGCCTTGAGACTGCATGGTCAAGCCGCAGTCGACCCGAATTCCGGGATCGCATCCTTTAGGATGGCGCGGATGGTGGCGCTATCGTCGCGCATAATCGCCTGCTCCAGCGCTGCGATCCATTTGCGCAAGGTGTGCATCGGCGGCTCATTCGGCTGCGCGGCCATGATGCCGGCGACACCGATCTCGCGGGTCGGCTCTTCGGAGGCGAACAGAATCTCATGCAAGCGTTCGCCCGGCCGCATGCCCGTGAACATGATCTCGATGTCGTAGCCCGGTTGCAAACCGGAGAGACGGATCATGCGCTCGGCGAGATCGACGATCTTCACCGGCTGGCCCATGTTGAGCACGTAAACCGAAACGTCCGAACGCGCGGCGCCGAGCGCATGCGTTGCCGCCGTGATGACGAGATCGCAGGCCTCGCGGATGGTCATGAAGTAGCGGACCATGTCGGGATGCGTCACAGTCACGGGACCGCCGGCTTCGATCTGGGCCTTGAACTTCGGCACCACCGAACCGTTCGACGCCAACACGTTGCCGAACCGAACCGAGATCAGCCGCATCGGCCGCCTGGCGCCGCCGCTGCCTGCGGCAAGATCGTGATCGAGCGCCTGGCAGTACATCTCGGCGAAGCGCTTGGTCAGGCCGAGCATCGACACCGGCTCGATCGCCTTGTCGGTCGAGATCATCACCATTGCCATGGCGCCGGCGGCAAGGGCCGCATCCGCGACGTTGATTGAGCCGAAGATGTTTGTCTTGATACCCTCGCTCCAGTCGCGCTCGAGGATCGGCACATGCTTGAGCGCGGCAGCGTGAAATACAATGTCCGGCTTGAACTCGGCCATCAGGCGCATGATGCGCTCGCGGTCGCGAATGTCGGCAATCCGCCCTTCGATCTCTGCCGCAGCGCTGTGCGCAGCGAGCGCTTCCGTGACCGCATAGAGCGCGGGTTCGGAATTCTCCACAATCAGAAGACGCGCGGCGCCGAAGGCGACGACCCGCTCGCAGATCTCGGAACCGATCGAGCCGCCACCGCCGGTCACGATCACCGCTCTGCCCCTGATCAGGGCTTCGAGGCGCGCATGGTCGATTGTCTCGCTCGGCCGCAACAGGAGGTCCTCGACCGCGACGGCCGTGAGTCGCGGCGTATCGCCGCTCTCCAGCGATGGCATGCGGTTGACGATCACCCCTAACTTGCGCGCTCGCATCAGGATCGATTCCGGATGCGCCTCCGGCTCGAACGCCGACGGCGTCATGATGAGGCGCGCGATCGGCTTGGTGCGCTTGGCGAAGTCGGCGATGACGTCCTCGACATCGTCAAGCCCGCCCAGCACCGGTACGTTGCGGATGAATTGACCGCGATCGGAACTCGACGGCGACAAGACGCCAACCGGCCAGATGCGCTTGATCGCCCCGCTTTCGATGCCGCGCAAAAGCACCTCGGCGTCCGCGGCGCGGCCGATCAGCAGCGTCGGCGCGGCATCCTCGCCCCGCGCATGCCGACGCACCCGCGTATAGCGAAAATAGCGATAGGTTATGCGCGGCGCGCTGAGAAAGGCGATCTCAAGGAACCAGTAGAGGACGATGGTCACCTTGCCGAGGAAGAAGGCGCCGCGGACGTTGGGGGCGACGAAGATGTAGTCGAGCGCCAGGAGGGCAACCGTCAGCACGGTTGTGACGCGGATGATGTTCATCGCGTCGGGCAGCGAAATGAAGCGCCATTTCGTCGTGGTCAGGTTGAACACGAAGAACACGACCATGCTGAAAGCGAGGAAGTAGGGCAGGATCAGGAACAGCAGCGGCAGGCGGTCGAAGAATCCCTCGCCGCCCTCGAATCGCAGATAGAAAGCGACGAACAGCGCCGCCGTGGTCGCCAGCAGGTCGTGGATCGCAATTATGAAATTGCGCAAAGTGAGATGCGAAAGACGCGTCATCCGCCGACCGATGATAATCCAGTGATTGCAACCTGACCGCGCTGATAGCCCATCTCTGCAGGAGTTGCCAGCCGCTCGGCCGTTCAAGAACCGGCTTCCCCTACCTTCGCCTCGGCCTGTTGTGCCCGGATCACCATGCCGCCGGCGACGCCGACGCCAATGACATACATCCAGCCCTCGTGGAAGTCGAACAGATGGGAGTTGAACAGCGAGGTGAAGACGTTCTGCACCACAACCAGCAGGCCGACCCAATAGGCCAGTCCGTCGCCGCGGAACAACAGGAGATGCAGGATCCAGATCGCGTAGAGAACGGCAATGCCAATGACGCCCCATTGCACGGCGACGTTCAGCGTCTGGTTATGTGGATTGCCGATCACCTCGGCGGAGGCCTGGTAGTGGCCGCTGGGCGTCGCGACCGCTTCGAACAATCCGCGCGTCGAGCCGGTGCCGTGCCCCTTGATCGGCGCCTCCGCGAAGAAGCCGAGCGATTTCCGCCAGAATTCAAGCCGCAGGCCGAGTGAGGTTGCCTCGCCTTTCTCTTTATAACGCGTATAGTCGCTGGCGAAGGTATCGGCAGTCTTGCGCAATTGCGGCGAGGCCTGCCACGCGAGAACTGCCCCGGCAAGGAGGGCCGCGGTGATGATCGCGATGCCGCGCCACTTGAGGTGAAGCATCGCGAACACGCCGAGCATGATGGGTACGGTCACGAGCGCGGTGCGCGACACCACCACGAAAGCCATGTTGACGAAGAAGCTGAGCGCAAGCGCGGTCAGCAACCCGGCGAGCCAGACACGCTTCTCGCGCAGCAGCATCACGATCGGATAAGCGAGCGCGACTGCACACAGCGTAAATTCCTGACTTTGGTCGATGTAGTTCTTGACGAAGATACCGCGCTCGAGGGGATCATAGGGTTTCAGCGACAAGCCAGGATAGAAGGCGACCAGCCACGACATCACCGACAATAGCGCGCAGGACGCCAGGAACGCGATGAATATCCAGTGCCCGCGCGGCGAGCGCTCGAAATGATAGAGGAAGACCGGCAGCACGAGCAGCTTGACGGTCGGGTTGACCGCATAGAGGCGCGCGCCCCAGGCCGCATCCGACCACAGCGTTCCCGCCAGTGCGAGCAGGACCAGTGCGATCGGCGCGGCTGCAATCGGGCGCTTCAGCGATTGCAGGAATGCGCGGACGTCGAGAAACGGCACCATGCAGAGCAGGAACGCAACGTTGAAGATCGCCGCGAGCGAGGTCGACCAGGGCAGTGACGCCACGGTCAGGATCGCAAACAGGTCGACCGCCTCACACCACGCCGCCGGGCTCCGAAAGCGCCGCCGCAGCATCTGGACAGTCGTCTCGCCTGCGAGCGTCGTCACTTGCCACCTCCCCGCGCGCGATGAACCAGTGCGGTCGTGCTGAAGCCCTGGAGGATGTCGACCAGAACGACCGTTCCGCCGGCGGCCTCGACGACCTCGTGGCCGACCACCTGCTCGCGGGTGTAGTCACCGCCCTTGATCAGCGCGCTCGGCTTGATCCGGGTGATCAGCTCGATCGGCGTGTCCTCCTCGAAGAGGACGACGAGATCGACAGCTTCGAGCGCCGCGAGCACTTCCGCACGCGCCCGCTCGTCCTGAACCGGGCGATCGGCGCCCTTCAGCCGGCGCACCGAGGCATCGCTGTTGAGGCCGACGATCAGACGATCGCAGGCCGCGCGCGCCGCGGTCAGCACCTTGACGTGGCCGGGATGCAGGATGTCGAAGCAGCCATTGGTGAAGCCGACGCGCAGGCCCTGCCTCTTCCACTCGGCGAGCTGCGCGTCGAGCGCGCCCGGCTCGAGCACGATCTTCTCCTCGGCCGCGAGATAGGCATGCGGCAGGATCTTTCGGCGCAGCTCGGCCGCGCTCACGCTGGCCGTGCCCCGCTTGCCGACGGCGACGGCGGCGGCGGCGTTAGCCATGCGCAGCGCCGTATCCCAGTCCGCGCCTGCGGCAAGCGAGACCGCGAGCGCCGCCGCGACCGTGTCACCCGCGCCGGAGACGTCGCGCACCTTCGTCGGGAAAGCGGGAACATGAACCGCCTCGCCGTGGCGCGGCACCAGCGTCATGCCGTGCTCGCCTTGCGTGACCAGGATCGCCTCGCAATCGGCGAGCCGCATCACGTCCTCGCTGGCGTCGACGATGCTCTGCGGCCTGTCGGCGCGACTTCGTGTGGCCTCCGAGAATTCCTTGCGATTGGGCGTGAGCAGCGTGGCGCCGCGATAGATCGCCCAGTTCAGGCTCTTGGGATCGACGATCACCGGCTTGCCGAGTTTTCGCGCCGCATCGATGGTGTGGCGGATCACGCGTGCGGTCAGGACGCCCTTGGCGTAGTCGGACAGCAGCACGATGTCGGCGCGCACGATCTGCGGCACGATCGCCTCGATCAGCCTGCTCTCGATGTCATCGGAGGCAGGCACCGCCTGCTCCCAATCCGCGCGCAGCATGTGCGTGGAGAAATGCTCGGACACGAACCGGACTTTGCGCGTCGTCGGCCGCGACGGGTCGCACACCAGCACGCTTTCGATGCCGACATGTTCGGCCAGCGCCGAGCCGAGCCGCTTGCCCGCATCGTCCTCGCCGACGAGGCCGACGAAGATGCAGCGCGCGCCGAGGGACGCGATATTGCGCGCGACATTGCCGGCGCCGCCGATATGTATCTCGCTGCGCTGGGCCACGATCACCGGCGTCGGCGCTTCCGGCGAGATCCGCGACACCTCGCCATAGACGAACTCGTCCAGCATGATGTCGCCGATGCACAGCACCGTGCGGCGCGCGATGTCTTGCGCAAGTGCATCGAAATCGAGAATGGGGGTCGCCATGATCCTGAAACCTCAGCGGAAGCGGTCGGGGCGGTCGAGGTAATCCCCGACATACGCCTTCACCGCATCCTCGAGCGTCGTGAAGCCGCCGTTATAGCCGGCGCGGTGCAGGCGATCGACCTCGCTCTGGGTGAAGTATTGATAGCTGCCGCGGATCTGCTCGGGCATATCGATGTATTCGATGTTGGGCCTGGTGCCGAGCGCGGCATAGGCAGCCAACATCAGATCCTTGAAGCTGCGCGCCTTGCCGGTGCCGACATTGAAGAGTCCGGAGACGGATGGCGTCGCCAGCAGCCACATGATCACGCGCACGACGTCGTCGACAAAGATGAAATCGCGCTGTTGATCGCCGTCGGCAATGCCCTCGCGGTGCGACTTGAACAATTGCACGACACGGCCCGCCCTCACATCGTCGAAGCGGCGCGCCAGCACGCTCATCATCGAACCCTTGTGGTATTCGTTGGGGCCGAACACGTTGAAGAATTTCAGTCCCGCCCATTGCGGCGGCAGCTTGTATCCGCGCGCGACGCGCTCGGCGACGGCTAGATCGAACAGGTGCTTGCTCCAGCCGTAGAGATTCATCGGCCGCAGTTTCTTCAGCGCCGGCAGCGAGGCGTCGTCGTCGAAGCCAGCCTCGCCGTCGCCATAGGTCGCCGCCGAGGACGCGTAGACGAGCGGCACCGCATTCGCCGTGCACCAGTCCAGCAGCCGCATCGACAGGCGGAAATTGGTCTCGATCACGAGGTCGCCGTCGGTCGCGGTGGTCTCGGAAATCGCCCCGAGATGGATCACGGCCTCGAGCTTGCGGCCCTCCAGCCAGCCGAGCAGCTCGGCCGGCGGGACGATATCCACAAGCTGGCGCTTGGCGAGGTTCCGCCATTTGCCGTCGCTGCCGAGCAGGTCGCCGACCACGACGTCGCTGCGGCCGGCCTCGTTCAGCGCAGCCACGACATTCGATCCGATAAAACCGGCCCCGCCGGTCACCAGCAACATTCCACCTACCCTGCCAGGTTTTGTCCTGCCCGATTTCACGGCCCGGTCCTGCCCTAGCGCATGATCCGCCAAAGTGTAAGCGGTTTTGGATCGGGCGCTGTCCCGGCTTTACCTGCCGGCCTGGAGCAGGTAACCGAACCGCCACAATCAGCACGGCCCCGGTCCCATTAACAAATGAATCAAGATTCGCAATTTAGGGGAGATGCAGATCGGAGCGACACGCGCCCGATCCTGATCATCCCCTACATGTGGATCGGCGATTTCGTCCGGAATCATACCGTTGTCCGGGTCTTGAACGAGCGCTGGCCCAACCGGCCGGTCGATCTCCTCACCACCTCCCTGTGCGCGCCGCTGGTCGATTACATGCCCGGAGTGCGCCAAGGGATCGTCTGGGACCTGCCGCGCAGCCAGCTCGCCGTGGGCCGCCAGCTCGGCCTGGCGAAACTCCTGCGCGAGCGGAACTACGGCACCGCGCTGGTCCTGCCGAGGACCTGGAAGGCTGCCATCGCACCGGCGCTGGCCGGCATCCCTGAAAGGGTTGGCTTCGTCGGCGAGTTCCGGTTCGGCCTGCTCAACCGCTGGCGCTGGGGCGAAAGGAAGCTCCCCCGCTTCATCGACAAGAATGCCGCCCTGGCGCAGCCCGACGGCGCACCGCTGCCGACGGAATGGCCGGTGCCGCAATTGCGGGTCCCGGCCGACGAGATCGTCCGCTGGCGGCAGGCCAATGGCCTCAGCGCCGGCACCGCCGTCGCGCTAGCCCCCGGCTCGGTCGGTGTCTCAAAGCGCTGGCCCTACTACCCGGAGGCAGCCCGCTTGCTGGTCGAGCGTGGGCTGGAAGTCTGGGTCGTCGGTGGCCCCGCGGAAAAAGGCCTGACCCAAGAGATCGTCGCGGCGGGTGGCCCGGGGGTGCGGGACCTCACGGGCAACGACCTTCGCAATGGCGTCCTCGCCATGGCCGCCGCCGGCGTCGCCATTTCCAACGATTCCGGCCTGATGCACATCGCAGCCGCCTTGGGCACGCCGACCATGGGCATCTTCGGCCCGACCAGCCCCTATCTCTGGGCCCCCCTCAACGGCCTTGCCGCGACCGTGGTCCAGGACAAGAGCGTGCTGTCGTGCCAGCCCTGCCAGAGCACGATCTGCCGGATGAACGACCACCGCTGCATGCGGGATATCGCGGCGTCCGAGGTGGTGGGAATTGCGCAGCGGGTACTCGGGGATCATGCTCAAACAACAACCTAAGCGCGATCTCATCGCGCTTTAGTCGGGACCGCTTGACTCCCGAAAGGCGACTATTGAGCCATCATTGATGCACATCGCCTCAGCCGCTGGACGGCCCGTATCCGGGCCGTCCCATTCATGACAATCATCAAACACGGCCTATTTTGCCATCGTCGTTCTCGCCGCCTCGATTTTCGCCTTCACGGCATCGGCACATCGTCACGCACATGTCGCCGAAGTACCAGACGATGCGCAACTCCAAGAACGGCTGGTCGATTGATGAAGCCGGCATGGCTTGCGGAGGTCTCGACCGGGCATTGCGCGCGGCCGCACGATGGCAGCGGCTGTAATGAGGAGAGTACGGCCGTGCCAGTCGGACGCCCGGTCATCGGCAATGAAGACACCCAAGCGCAAAGACATCCAAGCGCACGGCGCAGAAAGGGCAGCGTCGTTGCCACTTGTCGAGGGTGAACCAGGATCACGTAGGCCAAGACGAATCCTCATCGAGATGCGAACGGAGGTTTAACTCCTCAAACGTCGCTCGATACATGCCTCTTGGACAGTTTACACAACGATGGAGGTAACTCATGCCGATCGTTCAATTCGCCCGCTTCAAGACCGACAAACCCGAGGACATGGTCAAGATCGTCAGACAAGCAAAGAAGATCTTTGAGAAGCATGGCGCCGAATTTCTTCGGCTCTCCCGCTTCCACACTGGCCAGTGGGCAGGAGAGTTGCTGGTCTCGACGCGCTACGCCAATTGGGAAGTCTACGGCAAAGTGCAGGAAGCCGTGGCAAATGACCCGGAGTTCGCGCAAGTGCAGGCTGAAGGAATGAAGATTGCCGAGCTTAAGGGCCGCAACATCGCCGTCAGCATCGATCTCTGAAGCCTGATCCGGAAAGCGCTAAGCCGTTTTCCGGGAACATCGTGCTCAAGCAATATCCTGAGGCGCGATGACGATTTATCCTGATCCCATCGCGCTTCAGCCGGGGCGCCGCCCCGCCAACCACGGCAAGCGCGGAGGCCGCCGGATATGTTCGGCGACCTGTCTGATTCTAACAGGGCGCGCTCGCCATCGTGTTACGCTGCACCCGGCCGTAGGACGAGTGCTCTGCAGGTCCTTTGACCTGGATCAACAACAGGTTCGCCAGTTCATCGCAACTAAACGCTGCTCAGGACCGATACGAAGGACCACGTCTTACTGCGCCTCCTCGGCGTCGAAGAGGCTGATTCAGCGACATTGCCCATTTAGTCGGAGAGTTTCATGAAGACCTTCAATTCCCTGGTGACGGCATTACTTCTCGTGACGCAATCGGCCTCGATACAGGCTGCGGATTTGAACGGAGCCTGGTCAATCGACGCCTCGGCCTGTGGCGACATATTCACCAAAGAGAACAACAGGCTTGCCTTCAAGAAAGATGCTGATCTCCACGCCGGCGGCTTGATCGTCCAGGGAAAGCAAATCACCGGCACATTTGAAAAATGCACCGTCAAATCATTGCGCGAAGACGGGCCGAACATGCGACTGATCGCGTCGTGCTCGGACGGCGTCGCGATTTCAGACGTGACATTCGATCTGACATTCTCCGGCGAGAATAACATCACGCTCAGCTCCAAGGAGCCGGTGCCGGTGCAAATGCCGTATGTGCGCTGCCCAATGTGAAGCCGACCGCCAGAGCTTGAAGAAACCTGGATGGACGATCCAGGTGGAGGCCGTCGAGGCTGTGCCGATGATGACATCATGCCGGTGTTTTGCCCGACGAGTCAATCTCATTTCGTAAAATCCGCATAAAATATGCACACGTCTCCAAGCCATTGATTCCGCTGGCACCGGCTACTGTGCATGGGGTTGTTCTGCGAGATTTTTGTTTGCGGCCCCGAGAAGCGGGCTCAGAGCAGCGGACGATAGACCTCGCCGATCCGCGCCGCCTCGGCATCGAGGCTGAATCGTTCGAGCACCCGCGCCCGCCCGCGCTCGCCCATCGCCGTCGCCGCAGCCACATCGCGCATCAGCGGCTCGAGCGCCGCAGCCAGCGCATCGGCATCACCTGTCGGGATCAGCACGCCGGTGACGCCATCCTCGACGACGAGCTCGGCCGCCCCAGCGCGCGCAGCGACGAGCGCACTGCCGGCGGCCATCGCCTCGATCAGCGTCAGGCCAAATCCCTCGTTGCGCGAGGTGAAGGCATAGATCGTCAGCCGCTGATACCAGCGCTGCACCGCTTCGATCGGCAGCTCACCGGTGATGACGATGCGCGATTGCAGGCCAGCGGCCTCGATGCGCTTCTTCAGGTCATTGGCGAAGGGAGTTTGCTCGGGCGTGACCTGGCCGACGATGACTGCGGCGCAATCGGGATAGCGCGGCAACAGCCGGCACATCGCATCGACGAACACGTCCGTGCCTTTCTGCGCACGCACGCGGCCGAAGCAGCCGATGGCGTAGCCGCCGGGCAATCCGCTTTCAGCGAACGCCGCGGCGCGATCTGTCGGCGGCGCATAGATTTCGGTGTCGACGCCATGCGGGATCACGGTCGCCTTCACTTTCAGGAACGAGGCCGAGATATCTGAGGTCGCGATAATCGCGTCCATGCGCCGGATCAGCCAGCGCGTGATCCAGCTGTGATGCCGCTGCGCCGCCGAGGTGAAGACCAGTTTCAATGGCCAGCCGAGCGCGCGCAACAAGACACCCGCGATCATCTCGTTGTTGCGGCGCGCGTGCCAGATCAAGGGCTGCTTGCGGCGCCACAATTTCAGGAAATCCGCAGCGCTCAGGCGCGCAATCCCCTCCGGCGCATCGGAACCGAACCATGCGGCGCGATACAGCTTGGCCAGCCGCGGTGCCACCATCCGGTTGGTCGCGGTGACCCCGGAATAGCGCCTGTGCAGATTTGGCACGATCACCTGTAGATCGCCCGGGGAATTCGCCACGTCATGCTCCGCTTCGTTGGCCCCCTATACGCAACATTAAGCATAGTGACCAGTTCAGCTGCGCCGAAACCCCCTCTTCACCGCGCAAACGTTAACTTGGCGCGTTGATCGAAGACGGGTGAGATCATGACTGTGCTAGTCACCGGCGGCGCCGGTTATATCGGAAGTCACACGGTCCTCGCGCTGGTGGAAGCCGGCGAGGACGTCGTTGTGATCGACGATCTCTCCACCGGTTTCTCCGCCTATCTGCCGGAGGGCGTGCCGCTGTTCATTGGCGACGCCGGCGACGAGAACCTGGTCGAGGGCGTGATCGCCCAACACAACATCGAGAGCATCATCCATTTCGCGGGCTCCGTCGTGGTGCCGGACTCGATGCGCGACCCGCTCGGCTACTACCGCAACAACTTCATGACCGCGCGCAATTTGCTCAACGTCGCGGTCAAGCGCGGCATTGGCCGCTTCATCTTCTCCTCGACCGCCGCCGTCTACGGCAATCCGGACCAGGGGCCGGTCCCCGAGCATGCGCCGACGCGGCCGCTGTCGCCCTACGGCTCGTCGAAGCTGATGACCGAGATCATGCTGCACGACGTCGCCACCGCCTACGGCATGCAATACGTGACCTTGCGCTATTTCAACGTCGCCGGCGCCGATCCGCAGGCGCGCATCGGGCTGGCCACCGTCGGCGCAACGCATTTGCTCAAGATCGCCGTCGAGGCCGCGACCGGCCAGCGCGCCAAGATCGACGTGTTCGGCACCGACTATCCGACCCAGGACGGCAGCTGCATCCGCGACTTCATCCACGTCACGGACCTCTCGCAGGCCCATCGCTCGGCACTCGCTTACCTGCGCAACGGCGGGGCCTCGACGACGCTGAATTGCGGCTATGGCCGCGGCTATTCGGTGCTGGAGACCATCGACGCGGTGCGCCGGGTTTCGGGGCGCAGCTTCGCCGTGCAATACGCCCCGCGCCGGCCCGGCGACATCATGACCATGGTCGCCGACACCAGCCGCATCCGCAGCCTGCTCGACTGGAAGCCGCAATACGACGACCTGGAGACCATCGCAGCGCATGCGCTGGCCTGGGAGGACAAGCTGTTCCGCGAGCGCCATGGCGAGCTCCGCCACGCCGCCTCGGCCTAGATTCCATCCCGGCGCAAGCCCTTAATTGGGCTTGAAAAGCGCGGCTTTAGCGGGCACAGAGGCCCTTCGATCCCTGACGCGCGGGCAGGCTCTTGCTTGCCCCGTCAATGGACACCGGATGGCCCAGTTTCCAAAGAAAATCACCGACGATCCCTACACGGCAGCGATCCTGATTCGCCGCCTGGTCACGGAACAGGGGATCGTCTACTGGCGGCGTTACCTCGTCGCCTTCGCGCTGATGGCGCTTGCCGCCGGATCGACCGCGGGCGCGACCTACGTGCTCGGCCAGGTCATCAACCAGGCCTATGTCGACAGGAACGTCCCGGGCATCGCGATGTTCTCAGGGCTCACGGTGATCCTGCTCTTTATCAAGGGCGTGGCGACCTACGGCCACATGGTGATCCTGACCAAGATCTCCAACGCGATCCTCGCCACCAACCAGCGCCAGCTCTTCGCAAAACTGATGCGCGAGAGCGTCGGCTTCTTCTCCGAACGGCATTCGTCGGAATTCCTGGCGCGCCTGACGGCCGGCGCCAAATCCATCACCGACGTCCTCAACATGCTGGTCAACGCCGTCGGGCGCGACCTGTTGATGCTGCTCGCCATGATCGGCGTGATGGTGTGGCAGGATCCGCTGATGTCGTTCATCGGCCTCGTCGCGGTGCCGCCGGCGATGCTGGTGCTGCGCAAGCTGGTCAAGCGCATCAAGGGCCTCGCCTACAACCAGTTCACCGGCACCGCCGACATTTTGGAGACGATGCAGGAATCGCTCCAGGGCATCCGCACGGTGAAGGCATTCACGCTCGAAGACACCATGCAGAAGCGCATCGACGAGAACATCGCGATCGTCGAGCGCAACGCCAACAAGATGGCCCGCGTCGCCAACCGCTCCAACCCGCTGATGGAGATGCTCGGCGGCTTCGCGGTCGCCGGCTGCCTGCTCTATGGCGGCTACAGCGTCGTCGCGCTCAACGCCACGCCCGGCGCGTTCTTCTCCTTCATGACCGCCTTCCTGATGGCGACCGAGCCGGCCAAGCGACTGGCGCGGCTCAACATCGACCTCAACAGCCAGCTCGTCGGCGCGCGCATGCTGCTCGAGATCATCGACAGCCCGGCCAGCGAGTATTCCGACGACGACAAGCCGGCACTGAAGCTGTCCGACGCGCGCATCGAACTGCGCGACGTCAGCTTTTCCTATCGCTCGAATGACACCGTGCTCAACCGCATGAGCTTCGTGGCCGAGCCCGGCAGGGTCACAGCGCTTGTCGGCCCCTCGGGCGGGGGCAAGTCGACCGTGCTGGGGTTGCTGCTGCGCTTCTACGAGGTGACGCAAGGCGACATCGTGATCGACGGCCAGTCGATCGGCGCGGTCTCCCGCAAGTCGCTGCGCGCCCAGACCGCCTATGTCGGGCAGGACGTCTATCTGTTCCGCGACACCATCCGCAACAACATCGCTTTCGGCAAGCCAGGCGCGACCGAAGAGCAAATCGTCGATGCCGCGAAAGCCGCCTGCGCGCATGATTTCATCATGGGCTTCCCGCTCGGCTACGACACGCCGGTCGGCGAGCACGGCACGCAGCTCTCCGGCGGCCAGCGCCAGCGCATCGCGGTGGCGCGCGCGCTGATTAAGAACGCGCCGATCATCCTGCTGGACGAAGCCACCGCCGCGCTCGATTCGGAGTCCGAGCGCCAGGTGCAGGAAGCGATCGAGCATCTCTGCCAGAACCGCACCACGATCGTGATCGCGCACCGCCTGCACACCATCATGCACGCAGATGGCATCCTGGTGGTCGAGGGCGGCGAGATCGTCGAGCAGGGCCGGCACGACGAGCTGCTGCGCCGCGGCGGCCGCTACGCCTCGTTCTTCCGCCTGCAGCATCACGATGCCGGTGCTCTGGCGCCGATCAGCGCAACCGCATAGAGTTCCCTTCACCCCACCAAGAGCAGCGAGACCGCTCCATGAACGCCGCCTCCTACGTCATCCCGCTTCCGCCCCAGGCTTCGCTTCCCGTCATTGGCGAAAGCGGCCGTTATCCCGTGCGCCGCATCTGGTGCGTCGGCCGCAATTATCTCGAGCACATCCGCGAAATGGGCAATGACGAGCGCGCCCCGCCCTTCTTCTTCGCCAAGCACGCCGACATGCTGGTGCCCGACGGCGCCACCATTCCCTATCCGCCGCTGACCAAGGATTTGCATCACGAGGTCGAGCTGATCGTCGCGATGAAGAGCGGTGGCCTCAACATCCCCGCCGACAAGGCGCTCGACCACGTCTACGGTTACGCCGTCGGCATCGACCTCACCCGCCGCGACCTTCAGATCGCCTCGCGCAAGAAGGAGCGTCCGTGGGAGATCGGCAAGTCGTTCGACGGCTCGGCCCCCTGCTCCGCAGTGCAGCCGGCCTTGAAGATCGGCCATCCCGCCAAGGGCAAGATCTGGCTCACCGTCAACGGCAAGGAAGCCCAGAAGGGCGATCTGACCGAGCTGATCTGGAACGTGCCCGAGATCATCTGGCAGCTCTCGCAGCAGGTGAAGCTCGCCGCCGGCGATATCATCATGACGGGCACGCCGGCCGGCGTGTCGCAGCTCCAGCCAGGCGACAAGCTCGAATGCGGCGTCGACGGCGTCGGCACGCTGAAGGTGAACATCGGCCAGCCTGAGTAAGCTGCGCAACGACTGAAAATCGAAAGGCCCCGGACGTGTCCGGGGCCTTTTGCATGTCGAACATGTGATCGCGATCTACCAGGCCTTCACCGGCCGATTGGCATGGCTCGCCTGCGGCACACCGCGATTGAGCGACATGTGCGAATGCACGCACAGCCAGCCATCGCCATTCCTCGAAAACACCATCGTCGCCCGGCCGGGGCGTGGAAATGCGCTGCCGTCGGGATGGTAGCCCGTGCTCGTCCAGGGCGCGATCACGGTCGCCATCGTGCCGTCAGGTGAGGCCAGGACCGAGGCCTGCTCGAGCACGAAACGGAAGTCGGCCGTCCTCGGCCAGACGTTGTCCCACTGCGTCGAGACCCATTGGTCGAGGCCGGGGATGACATCGTTGTGCGTGCCGAAGGCCAGCACATCCGGATGGAAGAGCGGTCTCGCCGAGGCGTAGTCGACCTCGCGGACATAGCCTGAGAAGGTATCCAGCCACGCGCGGAAGAATTGCACGGTCTCGGTGTTCGCAACTGGCAACGGGGCCATTGCCTGCTCCATGTTTGGCCGCTAAAGCGCGGCGACCTTGTTGCCATGGACCGAAGAGTGCAGCAAGATTCGCGAGGGCCGGAGGGTCCGCCGCAGAGACCGCATCAAGAAGCGAGAGGATGTCTCGGATGTCGAACACGATCACGGAGCTCGAGGGGCTGTTGATGCAGCGCTCGCTCACCGACCCGCAGCTGGTCGCAGCAGCGGAGAAAGCAGCGGACTTCCGGATCCTGCCCGACGCCACGGTCATCAAGATCGGCGGCCAGAGCATGATCGATCGCGGCCGGGCCGCGGTCTATCCGGTCGTCGAGGAGATCGTCGCCGCCCGCAAGGCGCACAAGCTCCTGATCGGAACCGGCGCAGGCACCCGCGCGCGGCATCTGTATTCGATCGCGGCCGGGCTTCACTTGCCGGCCGGCGTGCTCTCGCAGCTCGGCGCCTCGGTCGCCGACCAGAACGCCGCGATGCTCGGGCAGCTGCTCGCCAAGCACGGCATCTCCGCCGTCAGCAGCGCCGGACTGTCGTCCGTGCCGCTGTTCCTCGCCGAGGTGAACGCGGTGATCTTCAGCGGCATGCCGCCCTATAGCCTGTGGATGCGGCCTGCAGCCGAGGGTGTGATCCCGCCCTATCGCACCGATGCCGGATGCTTCCTCGTGGCCGAGCAATTCGGCTGCAAGGCGATGATCTATGTGAAGGACGAGAACGGCCTCTACACCGCGAACCCGAAGACGTCGAAGAACGCGACCTTCATCCCGAAGATCTCAGTGGCGGAGATGAAGGCCAAGGGCCTTCAGGACTCGATCCTCGAATTCCCGGTGCTCGATCTGCTCAACGCCTCGCGCCACGTCCGCGAGGTGCAGATCATCAACGGCCTCGTCCCCGGCAACCTTACCCGCGCGCTCGCGGGCGAGCATGTCGGCACCATCATCACCGCGAGCTGAAGGGCGCACCGTCATGGCTGACACCAACCAGATCAAGCACGTCGCCTCGCCGCTCGCGCGCCAGACCTTGCTCGACAGCGATCTCACCCGCCCCGTCGCCGGCAATCGCCCGATCAAGCTGCTGCCCTGGCTGCAGGTCATCAAGATCGGCGGCCGCATCATGGACCGAGGTCATGATGCGATCCTTCCGCTCGTCGACGAGCTGCGCGCACTGCTGCCGGAGCATCGCCTGCTCATCCTGACCGGCGCCGGCATTCGTGCGCGGCACCTCTACAGTGTCGGCCTCGACCTCGGCCTGCCAGTCGGCTCGCTGGCGCCGCTCGCCGCCAGCGAGGCCGGCCAGAACGGTCACATCCTTGCGAGCCTGCTCGCGCCGGAAGGTGTCTCCTATGTCGAGCACCCAACCATCGCGAGCCAGCTCGCGATCCACCTCAGCGCGGCGCGTGCGGTCGTCGGCAGCGCCTTCCCGCCCTATCACCATCACGAATTCCCGACCGCGCGCATCCCGCTGCATCGCGCCGACACCGGCGCGTTCCTGCTCGCCGACGCGCTCGGGGCCGCGGCCCTCACGATCGTGGAGGACGTCGACGGCGTCTACAGCACTGATCCTAATGGCGTCGATGGCAAGAAGGCAGAGCTGCTGAAGGAGACGAGTTTCTCTGAGCTTGCGAAGCTGAAGGGCACGCTGCCGTTCGATCCTGCACTGCTCGAGGTGATGGCGAATGCGCGGCACATCGGGCGCGTGCAGGTCGTCAACGGCCTCGTTCCCGGCCGGATCTCCGCGGCGTTGCGCGGCCAGCATGTCGGCTCGATCATCAACACTGGCGCCAAGCCTGCGTGACAGTGCGGTCAGGCCCGTAAAGACAAAGCCCCGGAGCTTGCTCCGGGGCTTTTCATTTGCAACGTGACAACACGCTCACCGCAGCGCCGACAACACGATCAGACCGAGGATCAGCGCCGTCAGCGAGTACTTCAGCGTGTAGTACACGTTGCGGTTCCATTCCTTGACCTTGCGGCTGCCGAGATGGATCTCGTAGAGCTTGCCGAACACCTTGTTGAGCACGCCGACGCTCTCGCCATCGACATTCTGGGTCGCCGACGCCTTGACAATGTGATGGCTGACCCAGCGGTTGATCGCGGTTATGAAGCCGTACTTCATCGGGCGCTCGACGTCGCAGAACAGGATGATGCGGTTGACGTCAGTCGCATTCTCCGCGCTGTGAATAAAAGTCTCGTCGAACATGAAGGCCTCGCCGTCACGCCAGACGCATTCGACGCCATCGACCAGGATGCGGCACTTGTTCGAGTTCGGCGTGACGAGGCCGAGGTGGTAGCGCAGCGAGCCGGCGAAGGGATCGCGGTGGGCACCGAGCTTGCCACCGGGCGGCAGCATCGCGAACATCGCGCCGTGCACGCTCGGGATCGCGTTGAGCAGCTCCACCGTCCTCGGACACAGCGTGCGCGCCGAGGGCAGGAAGTCGTCATACCATTTCAGGTAAAACCGCTTCCAGCCGCTCTTGAAGAACGAGTAAAAGCCCCAGTCGTTGTTCTTCGCTGCTGCGCGAATGAAACCTTCGTCGAACAGGCGAACGGCCTCGTCGCGAATGGTCTCCCAATTCTCGCTGAGGGGCTTAAGCTCCGGAAACTGCTCGACGGGGATCACCGGCCTGTTCGGCACCGCCGAGCCCGCATACATCAGCACATTGTAGGGCGCGAGATAGGTCGAGTGATCACCGAGCTGGCGCGCGAAGCGCAACCGTTGCTTGCCGCGGAAGTGAACGTAAATTGTCGAGGCCGCAAGCACATAGAGAATGACAAGTTGCGGCGCAAAAAGCTGTTTCAACATTTCCCCGTTCCCCAGTGACCCAGCCGGGGACGTGATCTACTCCGACGCGGCCCGAGCTGCAAGATATTGGCGTGCATCCTGAGGCTGTTCCGCCGGTTGTGATTGGGACGTTCCGAGCCGTGCCGCGCACAATTTGAAATCGTAGCTGACCCGCCGCCAATCCCGGCGTTGCGGTCGGTTTGCGGCATGCTATCCTGGTTTCAGGGCTGGAAAGTCGGGGCGTGTCTGGGGATATGGCGGTCGTTGGCGGGCTCTGCGCTCGCGCTGTTTCTGCTCGGAATGTCCGCATCGGTGAACGGCCAAGGCGCTCCGTCGCGACCGCAGGGCGGCAAGACCCCGGAGCCTGAGCTTCGCGGCCAGTGGATACGAGCGGGCCAGACGTTCGCCTGCAAGGTCGAAGCCGGTAAGCGCATCACCCCGCCCGATCCCCACATACTCAGCTTTGCCTGCCAGCGCATGGGCGCGCTCGGCGTCGGCATCTCGGAGGCGTCCCTCAAGGCCGTGCTTGGCGAACTGCACCGCAAGCTGCCGCCGGCAAACGAAGACCGAGCTCTGGGGCTACAGGCCCTGGCCTTTCTCTTTCGAAGTGCGCGAGAACCGCGTCACCTCGATCCGGATCAGCGATCCGACCGTCAAGGCGCAATAGATTCGAATGCGCGCGTGCCGGTCACGCCCGCGACAGCGCCTGGAGGCCTTTGAAAGTCAGGCGCTTGGGGTCGGTAACACCGGCGAGATAGAGCTGGCGGATGAAGGCGACGACAGCGCTGCGGTCGCAATCGGTCAGCGCGACGACGGCGTCGACCGCGATCTTCTGGGCTTCCATTGGGCTCACCTCGGCCTTGCGAGTAACCCCGGCCGAGACAGGCTAGGACTCATCCGTTAAATCGGCGTTAACCGTTTTGGAACCATCGCCGATTCAGCGCGGCGGCCGTATACGCAAAACAACGCATGCCAGTCGCCGCACGGCCGCAATCTCTAGCGTGCACCGAGGCTCTTCTTCAGCAGCGCAAACTGCTTCTTCAGCCGGGGCACGGCGAAGTCGGTGAAGGCCCGTACCTTGGGCACCGAGAGCCGGCCCTGCGGGCAGATCAAGTGCGCGGGCATCTCCGGATCGTCGTCGCCGGCCAGCACGATCTCGAGCTCGCCGCGCCCAACCTGCTCCGCCACCTGGTACGAATACATCCGCGCCACGCCGCGCCCGTCAACAGCGGACGCCACCGCCGCATAGGTGCTGTTGACGACGAGCCGCGGGGTGAACTGGACTGTCCTGGCTGCCGATGAGCCGGCCTGCGGCGCAAAAGTCCAGGAATTGGGGAGGTGCGCCATCGCCACGATCTGGTGCTTGGCGAGATCGCCGGGCTCCGTGATGCGCGGATGCTGCTTCAGATAACGCGGCGCGGCCACCACGACGCGGCTGATCTCGCCGACCCGCATCGCGACCATCGCCGAATCCGCGAGAGGACCGATGCGAAGCGCGACATCGACGCCCTCCTCGATCAGATTGACCGAACGGTCGAACAACAGGAGCTTGGCCGACACAGTCGGATAAGCATCGAGAAATGCATCGAGGATCGGCCGCAGCACCATCTCTCCCGACACCACGGGGGCAGTGATCGTGAGCAGGCCGCGCGGTGCCGTGCGCGGTCCCGCCGCGATGTCATCGGCCTCCTCCAGCTCGGTGAGCACGCGGCGGCAGATCGCAACATAGCGCTCTCCCTCCTCGCTCAGCTTGATCGATCGCGTCGTCCGGTGCAGCAGCTCGGCGCCGCCCCGCTTCTCGAGGAAGGCGATGGCGCGGCTGACCGCCGCCGGCGAGCGGCCGAGCTTGCGCCCCGCGGCAGCCAGGCTGCCCTCGTCCACCGCAAGGACGAACACCTTCATCGCATCCAGACGATCCATGCCTTCCCGCCGCCCCATCAAATTCCGGTGACAAGCTAGGCGTTCGCCCCCGCCGCGACAACCGCCGCCAAAGGCCGGTCCGGCATTCGTTCGCGCCACGTAACAGTGTCTGCCGGACAACGTGTATTCGCAGCCGGGCCGTCGCGGCGTACCTCAACGACCAAGCCAGCCGCTGCGCCGCAGCCGGCCTGCGCAGGCCAACAACAGGAGCCTATCATGGGTATCGAGCAGAAGGTCGCGATCATCACCGGTGCTTCGCAGGGCATCGGTGCCGCCCTGGTCCAGGGTTTTCGCAATCGGAACTATCGCGTCGTCGCAACGGCGCGCTCCGTCAAGTCGTCCGGCGACGACGATATCCTCACCATTCCCGGCGACATCGCCGACCGGAGCACCGCCGAACGCGTGGTCGCGCAGGCCGTCGCCCGCTTCGGCCGCGTCGACACGCTGGTCAACAATGCCGGCATCTTCGTCGCAAAGCCGTTCACGCAGTACACGGCCGAGGACTATGCGGCGGTGATGGGCACCAACGTCGCAGGCTTCTTCAATATTACGCAGCTCGCCATCGCCGAGATGGAGAAGCAGGGTTCTGGCCACATCGTCCAGATCACGACCACGCTGGTCGATCAGGCGAATTCCAATGTGCCCTCGGTGCTTGCCTCGCTGAGCAAGGGCGGGCTGAACGCCGCGACCAAGTCGCTCGCGATCGAATATGCCAAGCGCGGCATCCGCGCGAACGCGGTGTCGCCTGGGATCATCAAGTCGCCGATGCATCCGGTCGCGACGCACGCCCAGCTCGGCGCGCTGCACCCGGTCGGCCACATGGGTGAGATGTCCGACATCGTCGATGCCGTGCTCTATCTCGAGGGTGCGTCCTTCGTAACCGGTGAGATCCTGCACGTCGACGGCGGCCAGAGCGCCGGCCACTGAGCGCAGAAACACCATGCCCATCGTCACCATTCAAGTGACCCGCGAAGGAACGACGCCGGGAGCGGCGTCGCTCACGGCGGAGGAGAAGGCCGCGCTGATCAAGGGATCGAGCCAGCTCCTGCTCGACGTGCTCTGCAAGCCGCTCGAGTCCACCTTCGTCGTGATCGAGGAAGTCGACACCGACAATTGGGGCTGGGGCGGCCTGCCCGTGCAGGACTTCCGGCGCCGCCGCGCCGCAAAGACAGGATGATCCGTGCGCGACCGCGCGCAGGAGGATGACATGACTGAACTCAATGCAAACACTGGACACCACTCCCGGCCGCATCAGCGGCCGGGATCGGAATCGCAATCGACCGCGCGGCAGGCTTGGCGATACGCCGTGGCTGGATTGTCCGCATCACTGGTCGGACTTGGGCTCGCCCGCTTTTCCTACACGCCGTTGATCCCGGCGCTGATCGCCGCAAAGTGGTTCAGCGCATCCGATGTGGTTTATCTCGGCGCCGCCAACCTCGCCGGTTACCTCACTGGCGCGCTCGCGGCACGCGCCTTGGCCACGCGCATCGGCGCAGTCTGCGCGCTGCGGGCGATGATGCTGCTTGCCACCCTCTCCTTCTTCGCGAGCTCAACCCCGGTGTCATTCACCTGGTTCTTCGCCTGGCGCTTCCTCTCAGGCCTCACCGGCGGAATTATCATGGTGCTGGCGGCCTCGGTCATTCTGCCGCACGTATCGGCCGCTCGGCGCGGCACCGTCGGCGGCGTGATCTTTGCCGGCGTCGGCCTTGGCGTCGCTGCATCGGGCACGCTGGTGCCGCTGCTCCTGCAACAAGGCTTGCAGCAGAGCTGGTACGGCCTCGGCGTGCTCTCGGCGGTGCTAACGATCGCAAGCTGGTGGAACTGGCCTGCGGAGGCCAGGAGCGATGCCTCGCCTTCGCATCACGCGAAGTCCTATCAGGCCTCGCCCGCGGTCCGCGCGCTGCTAGTCCAGTATGGCCTCAACGCGGTGGCCCTGGTGCCGCACATGGTCTTCATCATCGACTTCGTGGCGCGCGGCCTCGGCCAGGGCATTGCCGCAGGATCGCGCTACTGGGTGCTCTACGGCCTCGGCGCCATCATCGGCCCGCTCGTCACCGGACATCTTGGCGACCGCTCGGGATTTGGCCCGGCCTTGCGCGCGGCGTTCCTGATCGAGGCGGCTGCCGTGCTGCTGCCGACCGTCAGCACCGCGCCGATTTCGCTGATCGTGTCGAGCGTGGTGGTCGGCGGCTTCACACCCGGTATCGTGCCGCTGGTGCTCGGACGCATTCACGAGCTCGTGCCGCACTCGACCGAGCAGCAGCGCGCGACATGGAGCCACGCCACCACGAGCTTTGCGCTGTTCCAGGCTGCGGCCGCCTACGGCTTCTCCTGGATCTACGCGCAGACCGACGGCGACTATCTGGTCCTGTTCGGACTTGGCGGCGCCGCCGTGGTGCTCGCGCTTGCGATCGATCTTGGGCTCGCGCTCACCACGCGCAAGGCATAAAGCGGGCCGATGACGTGATCAGGAATACTGCATCACGCCGTCGTCGATCTTGCCGAAGCGCAAGGAGACGATGTCGAGCGCGTAATTCTGGTACAGCCGCCATGGCTGCTTCGAGCCCTGCTTCGGCATCTTCGCGACCGAGCGCTGCACATAGCCCGAGGTGAAATCGAGCGACGGCTGCGCGGTGATCGAGGGGTCGTCATTGTGCGGCATGCACTGACGGAAATTGTGCCGGTCCATGTAGTTGATGAGCCGGCAGGCATATTCGCAGGTGAGATCGCATTTCAGCGTCCAGGACGCGTTGGTGTAGCCGAAGGCCGACGCCATGTTCGGCACGTCGGCATACATCATGCCCTTGTAGGTCAGCGTGTTGGCGAAATCGACGGCGCGACCGTCGACGCTGATCTCGAGGCCGCCGACGACCTGGAGCACCAGCCCCGTCGCTGTTACGATGATGTCGGCCGCGAGTTCGTTACCGTCCTTCAGGCGGATGCCGTCGCGCGTAAAATTGTCGATCTCGCTCGTGACAACGGAGGCACGCTGCTCGCGGATCGCCTTGAACAGATCGCCGTCGGGCACGAGGCACAACCGCTGGTCCCAGGGATTATAGCGCGGCGTGAAATGGGTCGCGACGTCGTAGTCGGGGCCGAGCGCCATCTGCACGGCCTTGAGCACCAGCTCCTTCACCTTCGCAGGACGGCGGCGGCTGAGCTGGAAGAAGAACATGCCCCACATCACGTTGCGCCAGCGGATGACATGATAGGCGAGCCGCGTCGGCAGATTACGACGCAACTTGTTGGCGACGGGATCCTGCGCCGGGCGCGACACCACGTAGGTCGGCGAGCGCTGCAGCATGGTGACCTGCGCTGCCTTCTTGGCCAGCTCCGGCACCAGCGTCACCGCGGTTGCGCCCGAGCCGATCACGACGACGCGTTTTCCTGCGTAGTCGATGTCCTCGGTCCATTTCTGGGGATGCACGATGCGGCCGGCGAAATCCGCCGCGCCCTTGAACTCCGGCGTGTAGCCCGCCTCGTATTTGTAATAGCCCGAGCACATGAACAGGAAATTGCAGGTGAAGCGCACGAGCTCGGTCGCGCCCTCGCCGGTGATGCGCTCGGCCTCGACGGTCCAGCGCGCCTCACTCGTCGACCACGCCGCACGCTTGACGCGATGGCGGAAGCGGATGTGCTTCTCGATGCCGTTCTCGGCTGCGGTCTCGCGCACATAGTTGAGGATCTGCGGCCCGTCGGCGATCGCCTTCGGATCGGTCCACGGCTTGAACGAATAGCCGAGGGTGAACATGTCGCTGTCGGAGCGGACACCGGGATAGCGAAACAGGTCCCAGGTGCCGCCGATGCAGTCCCGCCCCTCCAGGATGACGTAGCTCTTGCCCGGGCACTTGCTCTGAAGATGATAGCCCGCGCCGATGCCGGACAGGCCGGCACCGACGATCAGGACATCGAAATGTTCTTTGGCTTCGGTCATGGCGTTCTTCCCCCGGCACAGGATGGGCGGCGGCGCGCCGAATTGCAACCGTCAGGCGGTGGCGGCGTCATAGACAAGGGCTGTGTCGAAGTACTCGTAAAATTCGATCGCCTTGCCGTCCTTGAAGCGCCAGAAATCGACCTTCGGGGTCTCAGCGACCCTCCCGGTCCTTTTGTTGGTCCAGGCGCACTTGCCGCGCGCGAAGACAGCGTCGCCCTGCGCGACGTATTCATTCATAGTGTAGTACTGCATGCTCCAGTCGGCCAGCAGACCGTCGAAATAGCCACGCAGCTGGGCGCGGTCGTCATAACACTTGGCAAAGGGCACCGCCGGAGCCCCCTGTGGAAGCGAGTTGAATTTGATCTGCGCGCCGATGACGCTGTCGAACCAATAGTCGACGCTGCCGCGTCGTTCCACCGATGATAGGCTTCCTTGAGCAACTGAACGTTGGCTTCGCTGGACATCGCATTCCCTCCATATGCATTTGACAATGAACGTGGGAAACGCGGCCCCCCGCTTCAGAAGTGGCGGGCTTGTTCTGGCTCTACCTCCGAGCGTAGCACAACGAGGCTGCAAAAAAAGCCCCGGATCGCTCCGGGGCCTTCGTGTCGCAGCTGGATGCGATCTCAGTAGCGATAGTGGTCCGACTTGTACGGACCTTCTTGCTTCACGCCGATATAGTCGGCCTGGTCCTTGCGCAGCTCGGTGAGCTTGACGCCGATCTTGGCGAGATGCAGGCGTGCGACCTTCTCGTCCAGCGACTTCGGCAGCACGTAGACTTCCTTCTTGTACTTGCCGTCCTTGTTGTTGGCGAAGAGCTCGATCTGCGCCAGCGTCTGGTTGGTGAAGGAAGCCGACATCACGAAGGACGGATGGCCCATGGCGTTACCGAGGTTCACGAGGCGGCCCTCCGACAGCATGATGATGCGGTGCTTGTCGGGGAATTCGATCTCGTCGACCTGCGGCTTGATGTTGGTCCACTTCAGGTTACGCAGACCCGCGATCTGGATCTCGTTGTCGAAGTGGCCGATGTTGCAGACGATGGCGCGATCCTTCATCGCGCGCATGTGCTCGATGGTGATGATGTCCTTGTTGCCGGTCGCGGTGACGAAGATGTCGGCGCGCGGGGCGGCGTCTTCCATGGTCACGACCTCGTAGCCCTCCATCGCGGCTTGCAGCGCGCAGATCGGATCGACTTCGGAGACCATCACGCGGCAGCCGGCCTGGCGCAGCGAGGCGGCCGAACCCTTGCCGACGTCGCCAAAGCCCGCGACCATCGCAACCTTGCCCGACATCATCACGTCGGTGCCGCGGCGGATGCCGTCGACCAGCGATTCACGGCAGCCATAGAGGTTGTCGAACTTCGACTTGGTGACGCTGTCGTTGACGTTGATCGCTGGCCACAGCAGCGTGCCGGCCTTCTGCATGTCATAGAGACGATGCACGCCCGTGGTGGTCTCTTCGGAAACGCCCTTGATGCTCTTGGCGATCTCGGCGAAGTAGCCCTTCGGCTTTTCCTTGAGCTGCTTCTTCAGGAGCGCGAAGAAGACTTCCTCTTCTTCCGAGCCGGGCTTGTCGAGGAAGGCGGTGTCGCCGTTCTCGGCGCGCAGGCCGAGATGGACGTACATGGTGGCGTCGCCGCCGTCATCGAGGATCATGTTCGGGTGACCGCCGCCGTGCCAGTCGAACAGCTTTGCGGTGTAGTCCCAGTAATCCTTCAGCGTCTCGCCCTTGACCGCGAACACCGGAATGCCGGCGGCTGCGATCGCCGCCGCGGCGTGGTCCTGCGTCGAATAGATGTTGCAGGAGACCCAGCGAATGTCGGCGCCGAGTGCCGCCAGCGTCTCGATCAGCACGCCGGTCTGGATCGTCATGTGCAGCGAGCCGGCGATGCGCGCGCCCTTCAGCGGCTGCTTCGGGCCGAACTCCTCGCGGGTGGCCATCAGGCCGGGCATCTCGGTCTCGGCGAGCGAGAGTTCCTTGCGCCCGAAATCGGCGAGCGAAATGTCCTTGACGATGTAGTCAGTGAAGCCGGGCTTCGCATTCATAGCGGAGGTCCTGTTGCTGAATTGGTCATTCCGGGTCGCCCTAAAGAGGCGAACCCGGAATCTCGACACGATGGATACGGGTCCCGGGTCGCCGCTGTCGCGGCGCCCGGAATGACGTTGGCGGTCAGAGCGCGCGCTTGAGCGCCTCGACCAGGTCGGTCTTCTCCCAGGAGAAGCCGCCCTCGTTGTCGGGCGTGCGGCCGAAATGACCGTAGGCCGAGGTGCGCGCGTAGATCGGACGGTTGAGGTCGAGATGGCTGCGGATGCCGCGCGGGGTGAGATCCATCGCCTTGGCCGCAGCCTTCTCGAGCTGGTCCTCCGACACCTTACCGGTGCCGTGGGTGTCGATGTAGATCGACAGCGGACGCGCCACGCCGATGGCGTAGGCGAGCTGCAGCGTGCAGCGGTCGGCGAGACCGGCGGCAACGATGTTCTTGGCAACGTAGCGCGCCGCGTAAGCCGCCGAACGGTCGACCTTGGTCGGATCCTTGCCGGAGAACGCGCCGCCGCCGTGCGGGGCCGCGCCACCATAGGTGTCGACGATGATCTTGCGGCCGGTCAGGCCGGAGTCACCATCGGGGCCGCCGATGTAGAACTTGCCGGTCGGATTGATGTGCCAGATGGTCTTCGGCGTGATCCAGTCCTTCGGCAGCGCCTCGCGGACATAGGGCTCGACGATATCGCGGATCTGCTTCGACGAGATGTCCTCGACCAGATGCTGGTGCGACACCACGATCTCGCGCACGCCGACCGGCTTGCCGTTCTCGTACTGCACGGTGACCTGGCTCTTGGAGTCCGGACCCAGCACCTTCTCGCGGCCGGAGTGACGCGCTTCCGAGATGAGGCGCAGGATCTTGTGGGCGTAGAAGATCGGCGCCGGCATCAGATCAGGCGTCTCGTTGGTGGCGTAACCGAACATGATGCCCTGGTCGCCCGCGCCTTCTTCCTTGACCTCGCCCGGCTGCAGCGCATCGACGCCCTGCGCGATGTCGGCGGACTGCGGGTGCAGCAGGATCTCGATGTCGGCCTTCTCCCAATGGAAGCCGTCCTGCTCGTAGCCGATATCCTTGATCGCGGCGCGCACGACGCCTTCGATCTGCTCGTTGGTGACGGATGCCGGACCACGGGTCTCGCCGGCGATCACCACCTTGTTGGTGGTCGCCAGGGTCTCGCAGGCCGCGCGGATCTGCCACGGATCGATGCCGGCTTTCGGCCCTTCGCGGTAGAACAGATCGACGATTTCATCGGAGATCCGGTCGCAGACCTTGTCGGGATGGCCCTCGGACACGGATTCGCTGGTGAAGAGATAGGACGCGCGCATCAGTAACCCCTTGTTCCGCCGTTAACCTGGCGGGCGTTTGCGATGTTTAACCTTGGATTATGTCAATCACGCCGTCGCGAGATGACGTAGGACTCGTCGAGAAACCAGAGCCCGTTGTACTTCCGCAGCACGTCCCGGGCAGCATCCAGAGTGCGGCCGTTTTGAGTCATTTCTGTCAATCGGTCGTCCTCGATCTGCGCCACATACACCGCCGCATTCCACGCTGCAAAGGCCGTCGAGGTTCCGATGGTACCCGTCACCTCGTTGGGCAGCGCTTCCATATCATACCTGAAGATCGAACGGTTGTCCGCATAAGCATTAAAATTTAGGTCGCGGCCCAACGACCCAAGCTCATACTTTACCGCGCGCAATAGCTCATGACGGCTGACCGAGAAAGGATTTTCTCCAGGCCAGATCGCCTGGATCATTTCCATACCGGGATCGTGACCATGAGAGTGGATACCGATCAGCCGCCCGCCGGGCCGAAGCGCCCGCGCCAGCGGTGCAATGATCCGCTTTGCCCGGAAATTGACCGAGGACAGGGCGCGGTAGGGCTGGGATGCAATGACCAGGTCGAAATTGGCCTCGGTCTGGCCCGGCCGCGGAATGGTCGAATCCAGCAGGAACCTGTGGTCCTCGCGATAGAGCACCAGGACGACGGGCCGCTCATAGAGCGGCATGGCTGTGCGCGGGCTGATCGCGGCGCGCCAGTTCTGCTCCAGGAACGGCCTCAGCTCGGCGATCTGCTGCTCGAACTCTCCCGATGAGGCGCCCCGTAGCGGAACCTCGTGCCAGACGGTGGCGGCCGCCGCCGCAGGCGATGCCGGCGTGAGCCAGGGCGCCTCGGAGTAGAACATGTTGGTGAACACGAACACCGACGCCGGGTGCTCGAAAATGCGGTCCGGGACCCTCTCCAGCGTCAGCCGCAAGTCCTCGAGGCTGAGCTCCTTGCCCGCCACATAGAACGGCATGTGCGGGTAGCGTTGGTGCGTGGCGCGCAGCACCCGGGCCAGCACCGTGCCGTCGCCGACGCCCGCGTCGAAGATACGCAGGGCCGGTGGGCGAGGATGGATGCTGGCGAGCTCCAGCGCGACGCGCTCGGCAACCACCCGCTTCTCGCTGCAGGTGTGGACGAACAGCAGGTACTTCTGCCGGTTCTCGAAGAAACGGAAATTGCCGCGCGGATCACGCTTTTCCGGAGGGACCTGGAGCCCCCGCGGCGGCGGCAGGCCGCCCGTCGTCGATGCGGCGATATAGGCCTGGATCCGCTCCAGCGTGTCGATCGTGATGCGCTTTCCCTCGCGCAGGCGATGGACCAGCTTCCCATCGTTCACCGCGCGCCGGCCAAACGTCGATTCCGCCATGTCCGCCTTGCGGCAGAACTCGGTGATTTGGCTCAGGATTTCGTCGTTCTTCATGAGTGGGAAAGCGGTGGGCAGCGATGTTGGGAACCAGCGTCGTAGCAAAATCTGCCCACTGAGGGAATACCCTCCTCCCGCTTTACCCCATGTCCAATGACGAGCGCGTGAACCCCGGCGCACCGCCGGGCAACAAACAAGCGCTTCTCCTTCAAGGGACCACCGCCATGCGCCGCCTGCTCGTCGCGCTCTGCCTGCTCGCCGCAACCCCGTGGGCCGCACCCGCCTTCGCGCAGGCGCGCAGCCAGCTCGGGCCGCTCTGCACCACCGAGACCACGCCGGCCGACCAGATGATCGACGCCTGCAACAAGATCCTCGCGCTCAAGGTGTTCAAAGGTGAGCAGCTTGCGACAATCTATGGCGCGTACTCATCAACGCCAGCGGTCGCCCCAGCACCGCTTTGCCCAGATCGTCGATCCGACGAATATCAAAGCCGCGCTCGGCGGTGGGACCCATCTTTCGGACCGTTTTGTCGGACCGAGGAGGAAAACTACCATCGGCACCGAACGAAGACGCGAGTTCATCGTTATGGATTTACGCGCCCGACCACAGTCCACGCCGACACTTCCGCTTGGCAACTCCCTGTCGCGACGACATCATCGACACGGGAAACGCGGCATCGGGGGCGACATTGAGGGAAACTCGAACACTGGCGAACCGCCGTGCGATCCTGTTCCCCCGCAACCCACGGAGAAGACGCATGCTTCGTAAAGGTCTCCTTGCCAAAGGTCTTGTTGTCATCGCCGGCCTCGTGCTGATCGCCAGCACTTTCGATCCACAACCGGCAGACGCTCGCGGCGGCTACCGCGCCGGCGGCGGCCGGGCGGTCGCGGTTCGCGGTCCGGGAGGCGGTCGGGCCGTGGCTGTTCGCGGCGGCTATCGGGGCGGCTACCATGGCGGTTATCGTGGCTATCGTGGCGCCTACGCCTATCGTCCCGGGGTAGCGGTAGGAGCGGCGGCGCTCGGTGCGGCCGCCGTCGGTTCCGCCGCCTACTACAATCAACGCAATTGCTACGACGCCTACGGCAACTACATTTGTGGCGGATATCCCCGGTACTGATACTGACCGTTGACGGCCGTCGACTATTCGCCGATGCGGGACCCTGCTTCTTTGAATCTCGAAGCGGTGAAGAAAGGGATCCAAGAGATTATTGAAGCATAAAGAGGGTCAGTAAGGATTCGGCCGAAATCTCCGGTGGGGGCGCATGTGACAGTGCGCTCTCTCTTTTCTTTAGTAATCCTGTGATTGACACCAAGCGCGATGTCCACACATGGCCCGTAGCTGCCGAGGTCAGCTTTTGACCCAGCGGACGATTGAAAAGCCACGTTATCAATCGCCGATGAAACCGCCGTCCTCTATATCTGTGCCCGATGCGACCACAGAACACACAGCAGCAATGACCGGCGTATAAAGGCCAAACATCCAAGCGCCAAACCCGCCGTACGCGAGAGCGCATGCCAGATCGGAGGCCATGAAGGTGGCGCTTGCCGTGAACACTAGCCGCTGCGAAGCGCTCAAGTTTTGCAAGGCGCCATCAACAAACGCGGAGAGCAGAAATGGCGTCAGCTCCACCCAGTAGATCGAAGGCTGAGGCCACCACCACCGTTCGGCCGTGCGCACGGTCAGGTAAATGCTTGCGTATATAACCGCGGGGCCAAGCAACCCAAAGATCAGGAGCCGGATCAGAAATCGCCTCATGCGTCCCAGTCCGGGCTCCATGCCGTCGCCCAGCGCCGGCTTTGCCGATGCACAGCCCGGCGCCCCTTCCACACGACCTTCGGGCCAGCGAGCGACTCCCCGTCCGGCTTGGCGATCATACCGGCAAGCCTGTCCTGCACATAATCCCGCAGGGCCGGATTGATTGCCAACTTCGCCGACTTGGGCTGTCGGGCGGACCGATCAGCGTGCCATTGTGCCGTGGTCGCTCGGTACTCTGGAGCGCCGTGGCGGCGCGCCACATTGCGCCGGAGTTCACGAGAGGTCGTGCATGGAGGCCGATCGAGCTGACGAGCTATGGCTCGCACCCCATGACCCTGCGCGCGCAAGATGGCGATCTCCTCACGTTCGGCGAACGAGAAGTAGCGCTCCGATAGAGGTTTTGACGACCGCGATAAATGTGTTGGCGGCATACCGCCCGCCCTCCGGAACCAGCGTACTCCGACCGTCGGCGACACCCCGGCCTCAACCGCAGCATCCGCGCTCCATCGCCCCGAGCCAATCGCAGTCCAGAACGGTCTATAATCCTCTCGCAAGACCTCTCGAGGCCGACCTGCCCGCATACGGTTCTCCATCGCAACCTCCTTCGCTGAGTGTGGCGACGAACGCTTGAATCCGCCCAGTATTCCAGAGAACGCGATGTAATACGGACAAGCCGCGGCGTACTGGATTCCCCGCCTTCGCGGGGAATGACAGCGGAACAAGCGGAGCCTTACTGGCCCCACACTTCCTTCGCGATCTCAACCGCGAGGCTGAGCTTGGCCCACTGCTCTTCCTCGGAGAGGATGTTGCCTTCCTCGGTCGAGGCGAAGCCGCATTGCGGGGACAGTGCGAGCTGCTCCAGCGGCGCGAACTTGGCGGCCTCTTCGAGACGGCGCTTGATGTCGTCCTTCTTCTCGAGCTCGCCGAACTTCGAGGTGATGACGCCGACCACGACGACCTTGTCGCCCTTGGGCAGGAAGCGCAGCGGCTCGAAGCCGCCGGCACGGTCGCTGTCGTATTCGAGGAAGTAGCCGTCGTAATTGGTGCCAGCGAGCATGGTCTCGGCCACAGGCTCGTAGCCGCCCGAGGAGATCCAGGTCGAGCGGAAATTGCCGCGGCAGACATGCGTCGTCACCACCATGTCGGCGGGCTTCTCGGCCAGCGCGTAGTTGATGACGCGCGCGTAGATCTGCTGCAAGCCTTCGGGATTGTCGCCGCGCTCGCGCGCCTTCTGCAATTCGTCCTGCGAGCAGAGATAGGCCCACACGGTGTCGTCGAACTGGAGATAGCGGCAGCCGGCGTCGTAGAACGCCTTCACGGCCTTGCGGTAGGTCTTGCCGAGGTCTTCGTAGAAGGCATCGAGATCGGGATAGACATCCTTGGAGATCGCCTTGCGGCCGCCGCGGAAGTGCAGCACCGCGGGCGACGGGATCGTCATCTTGGCAGTGACGTGAGCCTGATCGGCGGACTTCTTCAGGAAGCGGAAGTGGTCCAGCATCGGGTGGTCGTCGGGGAAATCGAGCTTGCCGATCACGCGGACCGCGTCATGCCGCGTCTCGACACCCGCGAACTGGATGCCCGTGTCCGGGTGAAACATTTCGCAGCCGGTGAGCTTGGCCAGGAAGTCGAAATGCCACCAGGAGCGGCGGAATTCGCCGTCGGTCGCGAGCTTCAGGCCGACCGAAGCCTGCTTGTGCACGACCTTCTCGATCTCCATGTCCTCGATCTTGCGCAGATCGTCGGCCGAGATCTCGCCCTTTTCGAGCTTCGCGCGGGCTTCCTTGATCTTGGCGGGACGCAGGAGGCTGCCGACCTCGTCGGCGCGGAAGGGGGCTTTGGTTCGCTGCATTCTTGGACTCCCGAGGATTTTTTAGTGGGCCGCCGCCCCTGCGACGCCGAGGTGGCGCTCCAGGACCGACGGGTCGGCCTTCAGCGCGGCGCTCGGGGCGTCGTGGACGATCGTTCCGCGTTCCAATATCACAACGCGGTCGGCGAGCCCCAGAATCTTTTGGGCATTCTGCTCGACGATGATCGAACAGATGCCGCCCGCCCGCGTGATGGCCCCGATCGCTTTCAGGAGCTCCTCGACGATGATGGGGGCAAGACCCTCGGTCGGCTCGTCCAGCAGCAGGACCTTCGGATTGAGGGTCAGCGCGCGGCCAATCGCCAGCATCTGCTGTTCGCCGCCGGAGAGCTGGTTGCCGAAATTACTCCGCCGCTCCTTCAGCCGCGGGAACATCTCGTAGACCTTCTCCACGGTCCAGGGGCCGGGCTGCGCCACCGCCGTCATGTTCTCTTCCACCGTGAGCGAGCGGAAAATGTTGCGCTCCTGCGGCACCCAGCCGATGCCGGCGCGCGCCCGCTGGTCCGCCCTCAAGTTCGTCACGTCGGTGCCGGCAAGCGCCACTGAGCCGGAGAAGCGGCGGGTGACGCCGACGATGGAGTTGATCAGCGTGGTTTTGCCGGTGCCGTTGCGGCCCAGCAGCGCAAGCACCTGCCCCTCGGCGAGGCGCAGGGACATGTTGGGCAGCACCACCGCCTCGCCATAGCCGGCACGAAGTGCGTCGATCGCGAGCAGGTCAGACATTGACCGCCTCCTCGCCGAGATAGACGGCCTTGACCTGCGGGTCGCGCGCGACCACGTCGGGCGGACCTTCGGTGAGCAGCGCGCCCGAGACCAATACCGAGATGCGGTCGGCGAAGGAAAAGACGAGGTCCATGTCGTGCTCGATCAGGAGCACGGTGACGTCGCGCGGCAGCGCGCCGACCACGGCGAGAATGTCATGGCGTTCGCTCTCGGGCACGCCGGCGGCGGGCTCGTCGAGCAGCAGCATGCGCGGCTTGGCGGCGATCGCGACCGCGATCTCGAGCAGGCGCTGCTTGCCGTAAGGCAGCGTCACGGTCTCTTCGTTCATGACGTCGAGCAGATGGAAGCGGCTCAGGAGATCGGCGATCTCGCCATTGACGTCGCTCCGCGTGCCCATCCGCCGCCACCAGTCGCCGCCATGGCCGAGGCGCTCCGAGACGGCGAGGCCGATGGTCTCGAGCGGGGTCAGGTCGGGGTAGAGCTGGTTGATCTGGAAGGTGCGCGACAGACCGCGCAGCACGCGCTTGTGCACCGGCAAATCCGTAATGTCCTGGCCTTCGAGCAGGATACGGCCCGAGTTCGGCTTCAGCACGCCGGTGAGCTGGTTGATCACCGTGGTCTTGCCGGCGCCGTTCGGGCCAATCAGCGCGTGACGAGCGCCCTGCTCGATCTTCAACGACAGATCGCGGGTGACGCGCAGGCCGCCGAACTGCTTTTCGAGGTTTTGCGTTTCGAGCGCGATGGTCATGCGTCGCTCTCCGGCACGGCGACGACCGCTTTACGGCCTGCGACCTGCTTGATGATCAGGTTCGGCACATAGAGCACCCAACGATGCAGGCGCTGGCGGCCAATCAGCACGATCACGACCAGCACGAGACCGATCCAGAACTGCCAGTATTGCGGGGTGATGGTGGAGAACAATTCCTGGAGCATGCGGAAGATCACGGCCCCGATCAGGCCGCCATAGAGATAACCGGTGCCGCCGATGACGAGCACCAGCATCAAATCGGCCGAGCGCTCGAAGGCGAACACGTCGAGGGAGGCGATCGCCGTGGTCTGGGTGAAAAGCGCACCCGCGATGCCGGCATAGAAGGCCGCGAGCGTGTAGATCGCGATCAGGCGGCGGTTGACCGGAATGCCGATGGCGGCGGCACGCAGCGGATTGTTCTTGATCGCGCGCAGCGACAGGCCGAACGGCGAGTGCACGACGCGGCGGGCGAACAGGAACAACAGGAACAGCACGGCCAGCGAGTAGAAAAAGCCGGTCTTGCCGAACATGTCGAACGGGATCTCGCCGAAGATCGGCTGCATCTCGATGCCTTGCAGCCCGTCGGTGCCTCCCGTGATATTGGAGAAACGTTCGGCGAGTGCCTCCAGCAGCAGCGCGATGCCGAGCGTGACCATCAGCCGGGTCAGATCGACGCCGCGAATGACCAGGAAGCTGGTGGCAAAGCCCAGCACCATCGCCGCAAGGCCTGCGACGATCAGCGCGAGCACCGGTTCGTTGACGATGCCGTGAAGCGCAAGAAGCCCCGCCGCATAGGCGCCGACGCCGAAGAAGGCGGCGTGGCCGAGCGAGACGATGCCGGCATAGCCGAGGATGAGGTCGAGCGACATCGTGAACAGCGCGAGCCGCAGGATGTCGGTCATGATCAGATAGCGCGTGGGAAATGCGAAGCCGCAGGCCAGCACAACGAGCCAGAAGGCCACTTCGCCATAGTGCCAGCGCGCCTGTCGCTGGGCGTGATAACCGACGTCGGAAGAAGCGTTCATCGGCAAACTCAACGCGCGGCCGTGCGGCCGAACAGGCCGTTCGGGCGCCAGATCAAGATCACGATCATCATGGTGTAGATCACGAAGGGTCCCATTTTCGGCACGTAATATTTGCCGGCAACGTCGCCGATGCCGAGCAGGAGCGAGGCCAGGAACGGGCCCGTGATCGAGGAGGAGCCGCCGACGGTGACCACGATCAGGAAGTAGATCATGAACTTCAGCGGGAAATACGGATCGAGGCCGAGGATCTCGGCGCTCAGCGCACCGCCAAGGCCTGCGAGGCCGCATCCAAATGCGAACGTGAAAGCGAACACCTGCGGCACGTTGATGCCGAGGCCGCTCGCAGCGCGCGGGTCATCGACCGCGGCGCGCAGGCGGCTGCCGAAGCGGGTCTTGGCCAGCACCAGCTGGAGACCGACGGTGAGCAGGCCGCAGATCACGATGATCATCAGCCGGTAGCGGCCGATGCCGACGCCGAACACGTCGAACTGGCCCTGCAGCGCGGCCGGCAAGTTGATGAACACCCGCGACGAGCCCTGGATGTAGTCGACGGCCGCGACCGACATGAACGTAAGACCGATGGTGAACAGCACCTGGTCGAGATGGCTGCGCGTATAGAGATGGCGGTAGAGCGTACGCTCCAGCAATATGCCGATCGCCGCTGACGAGACGAAAGCGAGCGGCAACGCGGCGAAGAACGGCCAGCCCATCCGGTTGACCAGCACCATGCAGACATAGCCGCCGGCCATGGCGAAAGCGCCATGGGCGAGATTAACGAAGTTCATCAGGCCGAGCGTGACCGCGAGCCCGCAAGCGAGCACGAACAGCAGCATGCCGTAGGCAACGCCATCGAACAGGTTGGTGAGGATAGAGGTCATCGTCTCAGCTTGGAGTTATCGTCATGGCCGGGGCTAAAGCACGAAATGCGTCTTCGAACATATGTCCCGGCCATCCACGTTCTTGTCTGGGCTTTGCGTGGAAGCCCGGGACAAGCCCGGGCATGACGCAGAGAGTGGCTCGCGAGATCCCGGGTTCGCACTGAGGCGCCCCGGGATGACGCGCTTTCGCGCGTCACTTCTTGGTCTTGCCGAGATCCTTGACGGCTTCGAAGGTCGCGAACTCGACGTTGTAGAGCTCGCCATCGACCTTCTCGACCTTGCGGATGTAGATGTTCTGCACGATGTCGCGGGTCTCGGGGTCGATCGAGATCGGGCCGCGCGGGCTCTCCCACTTCTGGCCCTTCATGGCTTCAACCAGCTTGGTGCCGTCGGTGTCGCCATTGGTCTTCTTCAGGGCTTCGTAGATGAGGTGAATGCCGTCATAGCCGCTCACAGCCATGAAGCCCGGACGGTTGCCGTAGGCCTTCTTGTAGGCCGCGACGAAATCTTTGTTCATCTGCGAGGGGTGGGCCGCGGAATAGAGATGCGCGGTGACCGTGCCGAGAACGGCGTCGCCCATGTTGTTGAGCAGATCGTCGTCGGTGACGTCGCCCGGTCCGATCACCTTGATGCCGGCCTTGTCGAGGCCGCGCTCGGCATATTGCTTCATGAAGTTACCGCCCTGGCCGGCCGGCACGAACACGAAGATCGCGTCGGGTTTGGCGTCCTTCATGCGCTGGAGGAACGGCGCGAAGTCGGGGTTGGCGAGCGGCGTCTTGACTTCCTCGACCACCTCGCCGCCACCGGCGGTGAAATTCTGCTTGAAGAAGTTCAGCGCGTCATTGCCGGGCGCGTAGTCGGAGGTGAGCGTCGCCACCTTCTTGATGCCGTTCTTCACCGCCCAGTCGGCGATGATGGTGGAGGACTGCGCCAGCGTGAAGCTGGTGCGCACGATATAGGGCGAGCGCTCGGTGATGATGGAGGTGCCGGCCGCCATCACGACTTCCGGGATCTTGGCCTGCGTGGCGAGCGGCGCGGCTGCGAGAGCAGCCGGCGTCACGCCGAAGCCCGCGATGAAATTGACCTTGTCGTTGACGATCAGCTCCTGCGCGGCCGTCTTGGTCTTGTCCGGAATCGCCGCGTCGTCCTTGAGGATGATCTCGACCTTCCTGCCGGCGACGGTGTCGCCCTTCTGCTGCATGTAGAGCTTGATCGCGTTCTCGATCTGCTTGCCGGTCGAGGCCTGGCCGCCGGTCATCGGCAGGATCAGGCCAACCTTGACGGTGTCCTCGGCGTTGGCCGGCACGATGGCCGTGAGGCCGGCGATGGCGGCCGCTGCTGCGGTCCAAGAGACCTTGTAAGAAAATGTCTTGCGTTCGAACATCAGATGTCCCTCCCCTTCATTCCTGACCTCTTATGCGCCGGACCGAGTGCCCGGTCCTTGGCTCAACCTTAGCTCACGCGCGCGCGATGTCGCGTCACATGGCGTCTTTCGCGCCCTCATTGTCAATCGGACGTTTGGCGACCATTCGGCGCAAGCCGCGCGTCCCGATTGGCCTACGACGGGGAGCGATGCCGTAGTTACGTCGGGGTAACCCGAGCACCTCGATCTTGGCCGCTCCTATTTGTACGATTGTACAAATAAAATGGACCTGTCAACGAAAAAGCCCCTCCGCCGACCAAGCCAGTTTGTCGCGACCCCGTTGCCGCAGTCTAGAAAAGCGACCGGCCGCGTGGATGGAGGATTTCGTCTTTCTTTTACAGAATTCGGACAACGGTGAGGCCCCGGTTCACTACAGATCGGTAACTAATTACCTACCTCGAATAAGTCTATTTTACCTTGTTGAAGGCTACTCACGCGCCGGCCTGACCTGGCGTCCAACGACCGAATTCGCGTGCTCATACAATGCCAAAGCCTTTCCGCTCCGTCCTCGCCCTCGTCGCACTCGCTGCGGGGCTGTCCAGCTGCGGCACGGTCAACGAAAAACTCACGGCCGGCATGGGCGACTACGTCCCGCAATGGGCCGGCGGACTGCCGGCCGACGCTCCGCCGCGCCCGGGCACGCCGCAATACGACGCCTACATGAAAGAGCGCGAGCGCAAGCGGCTGCTGCCGGCGGCCGATCGCGAGAAGGAAGAGCAGGCGCAGAAGGGCACGACGGGGACTACGTCGGGCAACGCGGTGCGCTGAGGCGATGCGCGCCCTCGCCCCGCAAGCGGGGCGAGGTGAAACAGCTCAATCCATGAACACGACGGTCTTGCGGCCGTTGAGAATGACGCGGTCGTCGAGATGGTAGCGGATCGCCCGGGCCAGCACGCGGCGCTCGATGTCTCGGCCCTTGCGGACGAGGTCCTCCGGCGTGTCGCGATGGCTGATGCGCTCGACGTCCTGGTCGATGATCGGGCCTTCGTCGAGATCGCGCGTGACGTAATGCGCGGTGGCGCCGATCAGCTTGACGCCCCGCTCATGGGCCTGGTGATAGGGTTTTGCGCCCTTGAAGCCCGGCAGGAACGAGTGGTGGATGTTGATGCAACGCCCCGACAGCTTTGCCGAGAGATCGTCGGAAAGGATCTGCATGTAGCGGGCGAGCACCACGAGATCGGTGCCGGTTTTCGCGACGAGATCGAGGATCTGCGCCTCCTGCTCGCGCTTGGTCTCCTTCGTCACGGGCAGGTAGTGGAACGGGATGCTGCCGAAATCGAGCCCGTCATAGACCTCGCGCGGATGGTTGGAGACGATCGCGGCAAGCGTCATCGGCAGTTCGCCGGTACGCCAGCGATAGAGGATGTCGACCAGGCAGTGATCCGACTTCGACACCAGCAGCATCACCTTGCGATGCGCCGCGCGGTCGCGCATCTGCCACTCCATGCCGAAACGCTCGGCGATCGCGGCAAAGCCGGTCTGCAGCGCCGACAGCTCCACGGCGAGGTCGGCGGCGGTGAACACCACGCGCATGAAGAACTTCTTGGTCTCGACGTCGTCGAACTGCTGGGCGTCGAGAATGTTCTGTCCATTGTGGGCCAGGAAGGTCGACACCGCCGAGACGATGCCGGGGCGATCCGGGCAGGACAGAGTGAGGACATATTGATGATCGGGCATGGCTCTTGATGAAGGTTCGTGCAGCGAGTGCGGAACGACCCGCGATTTGCGCCCTGCTCTATCACCGACCCCGCCCTTGCGCCAATCCCGACCGCGGAGTCAGGATGAACGGACCATTGCAATTTATCACCGGAGCACACCCATGGCCGACCGCTTGAACGGCTACCGCATCCTGATCCTGGAGACGCGCGAGGAGGCACAGTTTTCCAAGCTTCTGGCCGAGCAAGGCGCCGAGGTCGTGCAATGCCCGATGTTCACCATTCACGATGCACCGGACCCCGCTCCGGTCGAGGCCTGGATCCGCCGCGCCATCGACAGGCCCCTCGACGACCTTGTGCTGATGACCGGCGAAGGGCTGCGGCGGATCATGAAGCTCGCGCGGACCCGCGGGCTCGACCAGCCCCTTATCGCGGCGCTCGCCAGTGCGCGAAAATTCACCCGCGGCCCGAAGCCCGGCAAGGCGTTGCGCGAGATCTCCCTCGATGCGCAGCAGACCACGGAGAAGCCGACCACCGAGGGCGTGATCGAAATGCTGGGCAGGCTCGACCTGAAGCGACGACGCGTCGGCCTTCAGCTTTATCCGGACAAGGACCACAGCGCACTGACCGGCGCACTTGCCGCGCAAGGCGCCGATGTCGATGCCGTGTTGCCTTATGCCTACGATTCCAAGGCAGCGGATGCCAACATCGTCGCCGCCATCGACGACATGGCCGAGGGGCGGATCGATTCCATCGCGCTGACCAATCTTGGCCAGGTCCGCCGCCTCCTGGAGGCCGCGAAGACACATGGCAGTGAGGCGAAGTTGCGCGCAGGGCTGGAGCGGACGCTGATTGCGTCGGTGGGCCCTGCGGTGTCAGGGGAGCTCGCCGCGCATGGCCTGCGCACGGACATCGCACCGGCGGAAGATCACTATTTCATGCGCCCGCTGATCTCGGCGATGGCCGTGGCGCTGGCGGAGAAGAAGCCCAAAGTACCGGTGACGTGAAATCTCTAGCAGGTCCTGCCGGAGCAAGATCCTAACTACGCACGACACGATAGACGCACGCATTTCCTTCAACACCGCGGAGAGGCGCATCAAATTCAACGATGGCGTAACCTGCAAGGAGGTCGCTGACGCCCGGCGCCGAATAAAGCGCTTCCGAGAGACAGATTTCGCCGGCATCGGCCAACGATTGCACGCGCGCCGCAACATTCACAGTCTGCCCGAAGTAGTCCAGATTTTCGTTGAGGGTCACGGCAATCGACGGGCCACAATGCGCTCCGATCTTCAGGATGATGCTCGGGTCACCATGCTCGCTGTTGTAGCGTTCGATTTCTCCGAGCATATGCAACGCCGCGGAGACCGCGTCTGTCGGGCGGGAGAAGACCGCCATCACGGCGTCCCCGATCGTCTTGACGATGGCTCCGGAATGCGCCTGGACGGTCGCGCCCAGCAAGGCAAAATGCTCGCGGACCAAGGCGTAGGCATTCAGATCGCCAAGACGCTCGTACATCGCGGTAGACCCCTTGAGATCCGTGAACAGCAAGCTCACCTGCCGGATGCCGAGGCCTTCCCGCTCGTCGACGCGTTCCGAGCGGAACAGGCGGCGGAAGGTGTGCCGCGCAAGTAACATGCCGCCGGACATGAACGGTTCGAACTCCAGCGTCGGCTTGGTCGTCTGGGCCAGGACTTCAGGCGGCCAATTGATCAGGAGCAATGAGCCACGCACTGCGCCGGAGTTCTCCACGTCGATCACAACGGGGCCAGGCGGGACTACGGACAGCGAAGGCAAAAAGCGCCGCGCATCATATCCGACTCGCAGGACGGTCGGCGCGGCTGCGGGTTCGCCTGCGACCGGGACCACGAATGCAGCCTGCGTTTGGATGTTGACGCCGGCCAGGGCACCGGGACCGAGGTCGGCGCGAAGAGAGGTGGTCGAGCCCGGCGACAAGAAAGCCAGTCCGCGAACCAATCCATGCAGGAAATCGAGAAATCGGACCTGCTGACCGGGCATGCGCGCCTCGCCCGAGAAACGAAGCTTCCAGTGGAAATCCTCGATCGAGAGGGAATGAGGATCATGAAATGGAATCCGCCGGAGTTGCGGCGAGACCGTAAACGTAACCTCAATGAAATCGTCGAGGTCGGTTTCACCGCCGACGTCGCAGAGGCCGCAAACGTAATGGGTCTTCAGGGTGCGCAGAGCGCCAAAGCTATTGAGCACCATGCCAGACTGGGGACAAACAACGTCCCAACTCATCTCGAACAGCCCACTCCTGGTCGCATGGAGAAACAGGTCGATGCTTTCCGCCTCAGTAATGGCGCGATCACGCGCGAATGCCAGGGGATTGATCCGGTAGAGGGAGAGATCGTCACCGTTCCTGATAAGCGTTTCAAATTTCGAGATGACGCGTGGGCTCCAGGACCGGGCCTGCTCAATCTCGGTCATCTTGCTTTCGAGGAGCCGCTCCTGGATGTTGGTCATCGTGTGCCTGAGTCATTGCAGGGTCATGAGCTGGAATGGCGCGTTTTCAAACTGACGCGTATTTCACGCGGCTACGGATCTCCGCGATGGCGACAACGCCGGCGGAAAGGAACCCGCGGGTTGCAGCGCGTTGAGCGCAGCACTTGCACCGCCAACCAGGCGACGATGCCTAGCCAGTCAGCTGCGAGGCAGCCGACATCAACTCCTGAGGGCTCGGAGCTCCGAACATGCGATGGCCGCCTTCAGGAACCTCGGTAAAGGTCCAGCGCACGATCCCCTCGCGATCGAGCAGGAACTGGCCGAACAACTGGCCCTGGCCGGTTGCCGCCATGCGTTGATCGGCCTCCATCATTTCGTAGCCATCCTTCTTGTTGAGCTGCTCGGCGGCCGCCAAACGATTCATCGGCCCCGACAACTCTCCAGGAATGTCGACTTGCATGTTCATGATCACGTCCATGCCGACCTTGCGCGGCCACTCGGTCTCGTTCTCCGTGAACTCGATATTGGGCAGGCCGAACGCGCGATGCGAGAGCCGCTCGGGGTCGGACGCTGCGAGCAGGTTGGGCAATGGGTGATAGCGGAAATAGAGCCGCGCCCGGTCAATCGGCGTATTGACGACCGTGAGACTTTCGATGCCCTTTCCGCGCAGCGCGCCGTCAAGTTGAGCCTGTGCCGCGATATGGCGCCGACAGAACGGGCAGTGCAGCCCTCGAAACAAGCCGACCAATATCGGACTATGCCCGCGAAAATCCTGGAGCGCGATCGTTCCATCGCGTGTGATGGCGTCCAGCACGATGTTCGGTGCGCGATCGCCCGGTTGAAGCGGTCCATCGACATGAAGTTCCGGCATGGTTGAACTCCTTCATATGACCTAGTCAAGAAATGGCAGTACGATCAGCCCGGCGGGATCAAGCCCGTGGCGGGCGCAGACATCATGGGCCAGCGCGAAATATCGGTCGGCCTCGGGCATGTCGCCTCGATCAAGGCTCAGCGTCGCGAGACCATCATAGCATGGAAAGAGCTGCTGCGGTTCGCCGGTTTCGTTCGCCACCTCGATTGCCTCATTGTAGCAGAGGGTGGCCAGATCGGGGCGGAAATGGCATTGATGGATTTGCCCGAGCACGATCAAGGGCACGGAGAGATGCTCGCGCTGATCGAGCGCACGGTCGATTTCGATCGCCTTTTCGGCAGCCGGCACCCCTTCTTCGGTACATCTATCCGTGAAGGTGCAACAGGCAACGGCAAAATTGGCGAGAAGACGCGCCTGGAAACCGAGATCCCCGATCCGACGCGCGATATCGAGTCCACGCCGGCAGACCTCGACCGCTTTCGCCGGGTCGACAATCGTGTAGAGCACACCGAGATTGGTGTAGCCGCGGCAGGCTACGTTGAGGAGACCGGCTGTTTCGGCGGTCGCAACACTTTGCTCTACCTCGCGCACCGCCTCCTCGTGTCGTCCAAGCCGCGCCAGCGCAACCCCCTTGGTGTTGAGGGCCTCCGCAATGGCACGTGCCGCCTCGAGCCCGGCCTGCTCGTCCGCGTCCACCGGTACGGACCGTGCATAGCCGAGCGCCTCGTCTGCCCATCTTGCAGCGGCAACGTGATCGCCCGTCCGAAACGCGAGACGGCCGCGCTCCTGCAAGAGATGCGCCCACTCGATTGGCGCGTCGGTCCCTCCGAGCAGCTTGGCCGCCTCGGCGTAATGCGTCTCTGCCATGATCCGCTTGCCGGCGTCCCACAGCAATCGGCCAAGCTTGCGAAGAATTCGCGCTTCGCCGATCCGGTCCTGTATGGCGCGGTGGCCCTCCAACGCGCTCTGATAGTGCTCCTCTGCCGTGTTCCGGCGGCCAGCCGCGCCACAGAGGTCCGCAATCCGCTCGTACAGGACCAGACGTTCCGGCTCCCGTTCGCCGCCGGTCAACAGGACGGCAAGGGCCTGTTGGTAGAGACGGATGGCATCGTCGTTGGCATAGCTGGCGCGTGCGCGATCGCCGGCCACGCGCAGATAGCGCGCGCCTTTCGGCTTGCTCGCGCTCAGACTGAAGTGATGTCCGAGCAGTATGAGATCTTCGAGGCGCTCGGGCTCGTTGCCATAGAGCCTCTCGAGCACCCCAGCAATCCGCCCATGAAGCTCGATCCGGCGCTGCAGCAGCAGGTTTTGATAGATCACGTCCTGAAGCATGGTTTGCGTGAAGCGGTAGGTCCGCAGCGAAATCGAGTTCGAGCCCGCGATCTCCGCGATGATCTCCGCGTCGCACAGAAGCTCGAGCCCTGCTTCGACCCTTGCCGGCTCGGTTGCCGCCGCAGCGAGAGGGGCCCCATCAAAACGCGGACCGATCACCGCGGCCTCCTGTGCCAGGCGGCGCACCTGATGCGGCAACCGGTCGAGGCGCGCCAGCAACAACGCCTGAATGCTTGCCGGAATATCGGCGGCGGCTTCATCCGACTTCATCCGCCACTGCGCGCCGTCGCGCTCCAGGGTGCCGGCTTCGATCAGGCCGCGTATGATCTCCTCGAGGAAAAGCGGATTGCCGCCGGCACGATCGAGGATTCGACTGAACAGACGTCCCGGTGGTTCAGCCCAACCGTGACTGAAATAGGCCGCGAGCAGCCTTTGTCCGTCGGCGTCGCCAAGCGGTGGCAACCGGAGGGTTGTGTGACTGATCCTGCTCGAACCGAACTGGTCCAGTTCCAGCATCGGCCGATGCGTAAACAGCAGCATGAGCCGCGTCCGCTCCAGTCGGTCCATCAGGAACCGCAACGCTTCAAGCGACACCGCGTCGGCCCAATGCAGATCCTCGACGATGATCAGCAGCGGCGACATTGCCAGGCGGCGTTCGAAGACGGTGCGAATCGCGAAGAATATCTGCCGGCGGAGCTGTTCGGGCTCGACATGCCTGAGCACGTCGTCGGGGTCGCCGAGGCCAAGGACGTGCAGATAGAGGGGCATCAGGCGCTCGGCCTCGTCGGTCGCGAGGCCAAGCTCCGACAGCGCTTCGGCGACCTTCGCCTCCGCCTCTGCGGCGCCGGCCTTCTGCGCGATGCCATAGGCGCTGCGCAGCACGGCGGCGAGAGTGCCGTAGGATTGTTCGCCGAGCGGCGAGCACGCCGCCTGCCGGATCGCCACGCCAGCGAATCGATCCTGGTCGCGGATGCGGGCGGCGAATTCGCTGACCAGGCGCGTTTTCCCGATGCCGGCTTCACCGACCAGCCGCACCAGTTGAGCCGCGCCGCCGCACGCGCGATCAAGGCTGCCGATGATGCGCGCAAGCTCGGCGTCGCGCCCGATCAACGGCGCATTGAGGCCCAGCGTGTCGAGACCTCGTGCCGCACGTGGCGTGTCGAGCGCCTCCTTCAGGCGGTGAACCAGTACGCTGCCAATCTTGCCCTTGAGCGAGACCTCGCCAAGCGAGT
The DNA here is from genome assembly GCF_018130785.1 of Bradyrhizobium liaoningense. Taxonomy (GTDB): domain Bacteria; phylum Pseudomonadota; class Alphaproteobacteria; order Rhizobiales; family Xanthobacteraceae; genus Bradyrhizobium; species Bradyrhizobium liaoningense_A. Next base: position 16,942 of record NZ_JAFCJT010000018.1, on the reverse strand, counting down.
CATAGGAGAACGCATGCCGCGTCAGACGGTGGGTCAACGGCCCGACCAGCACCTCGCCCGGAGCCGCCATCGACTGTAGTCGCTGGGCGGTATTCACCGTGTCGCCGGTCACCGAATAGGATTTGGCAACGCCCACACCAAGCCCGCCCGCGACGACGTGCCCGGTGTTGATGCCGACATGGAGCAGCAGCGGTGAACCTGCATACGCCTTCGCGCGTTCGCTGAGGCGCGCCGTCCGGCCGATCATGTCGAGCGCAGCGCGCACCGCCCGCTCCGGGTCGTCCTCGTGCGCCGCCGGCGCACCAAACAGAGCAAGCAGCGCATCTCCGATGAATTTGTCCACGAAGCCGCCAAAGCTTTGCACCGCGGCCGTCAACTCCTCGAACAATTCGTTTTGAAGCGTCTGCATGACCTCGGGGTCGAGCCGCTCGCTCATCGCGGTGAAGCCGCTGAGGTCGGCAAACAGCACGGTGATGGTGCGGCGGTTCGCCTCGCTGTCGATCTTATCCGACTGAGGTCGAAATGCGGTTTGAGCCTCCTCCGCCGGCACGAGCGGCGGAGAGGAGGACCGGATCGGGAGCGTCGTCGGGCTCGTCGGCGCCGATGCCTGCCCGCCGCCTGCCGGGACCTCAGAGACGAAGGCGCCGCATTTCGGGCAATAGGCGAAATCCGGCGCGCATGGAAAACCGCAGCCCGGGCACGCGTTCGGCTGCTTCGTGCCGCACTTCGGGCAGAAGGCAAAGCCGCTCTGGACCTCGAAACCACAGCAAGAGCAGTTCATGGGCCAAGACCTCGCGGAAGCCGCGACGGCGCGATCTGCTGGACCGCCCGGATGGGTCCAGGGCGCAGACCAGAATGGGCTCTGCGCGCCGGAAGAGCAAGCGGCGGCTAATCTACCTCTCCGTATCGGCTGGGCAACGAAGCGATGCTACCGGCGTACTGGCGCACCGTACGTCGTCGGCAAGCATGGCGGCATGCGGTAGCGCCAATTGACAGGGGCATCGCCGGGGCTACCCTGTCGAACAGAACAATAAAAATAAAGGGCAGGGAATCGCCGTGAAACCCGTCATCGCATCTTGAGCACATCCGCAAGACCATCCGCGCTCGCGCCTTTCCGCATCCGCAACTATCGCTTCCAGTGGCCGTCCGATCTGCTCACCTCGTGGGCGTTCGAAGTGGAGACGCTGGTGCTCGGCTGGTACATCATGGTCGAGACCGGCTCGGTGCTGCTGCTCACCGTGCTAGCATCGCTCCAGTTCGTCGGGACCCTGGTCGCGCCGGTGTTCGGCATGATCGGCGACCGCATGGGTCATCGCGATCTCCTGGTCGTGATGCGTCTTGCCTATACGGTGCTCTCATCGACCATCATGGTTCTGGCGCTGACGGGTCATTTGTCGCCACTGAGCGTGATGATCATCGTCGCGATCATGGGTCTGATCCGCCCCTCGGATCTCGGCGTCCGCGGCGCGCTGCTTGCCGAGATCATGCCGGCCGAGCAACTGGTGGGCGCCATCAGCGTTGCGCGCACGACCCAGGACAGCGCGCGCATCGCCGGAGCATTGACCGGCGCCGGGCTGTTCGCCGTCCTCGGCATTGGGCTCGTCTATGTCGCGATCGCCTGTCTCTACTTCGCGGCCGCGCTTCTCATGCTCTGCCTGACCCGGCCGAAGCGGGTCGTCTCCACGAGCGATCTTCCGGCCAACAGCCACGCGGTCTCGCGATTGCTGGGCGACCTCAAGGAAGGGATCGTCTACGCCTGGAGCGGCCCGGGAATGCGCGCGGCGCTGTGCGTCGCCTTCCTCGCTAATCTCACGGCCTTCCCGTTCACCGGCGGATTATTGCCATACATCGCACGCGAAATCTTTCATACCGACCAGACCGGCCTCGGTTATCTCTCGGCGAGCTTCGCCGTTGGCTCGCTGATCGGCTCCATCACGCTCAGCCTGGTCAGCGGACTGCGCATTGCCCGGCTTCTCATCGGCGCGACGCTGGCCTGGTACGCCATGCTGCTGGTGTTCGTCGAGATCAGGACCATGCCGGTGGCGATGGCCTGCCTCGTTCTCGCCGGCATCGCCCAGAGCATGTCGATGATCTCGGCTGCCGTGATCCTGATGCGGACGGCCAGCGCCCACCTGCGCGGACGCGTCATGGGCGTGCGCATGATGGTGATCTACGGCCTGCCGATCGGATTGCTCGCGGCGGGCAGCCTGATCGACATCATCGGCTACTCCGCGACGGGTTCGCTCTATGCAGCCGCGGGCTTCATCGCGATGCTGGCGATCGCGATCCGCTGGCGCACCGACCTCTGGCCGGTTCACGCACCCGCCAATGCGCGCTAGAGCCCCGTTCTAGATTCTCGTTTTGACGCGTTTTCTTGACGCGAACCGGTATCCACTTCGCTCGAAAACGCTCTAGTCCCCGTAGCCGCGCAGCCGCTCGACATCGAGGATGGTGACGCCGCCATATTCGAGCCTCAGCAGCCCCTCCTTCTCCAGGCGGTTCAGCGCGCGGTTGGCGTTCTGGCGGGACATGCCGGAGAGCGCCCCGATCTCCTCCTGGGTGATCTCCAGATGTGCGGTCGACTCGGGATAGAGGATCGGATTGAACAGCGAGGCGATGCTGCGCGCGAGGCGTGCGGTGGCATCCAGCGTGCGGTTGACCTCGAGCATGCCGATGAACTGGCCGAGCCGCTCGTTGAGCTGCCGCACCAGGAAGCGGTTGAAGCCGACGCTGTTCTCGAACAGCCACATGAAGGCGCTGCGTTCCATCAGCGCGACGCGGCTGTCACGCAGCGCGACCACGTCGTAGCGGCGCGGCTCGTTCTTGAGCACGCTGCCCTCGCCGAACCAGGCCCCGGCCGTCAGCCCCGCAAGACTCGTCTCCTTGCCGTCGCGCGAGACCCCGCCCATGCGTGCCAGGCCGCTCACCATGCCCGCCCAATAGCCGAACGTATCGCCGCGCATGAACACGGTCTCGCCGGTGCGGTAGGACCGTTCCGTGATCCCGGCGCGAGCGACCTCGATCTCTGCTTCCGTGAGCTCGCGCGACCAGGCGGCGACGCGCTTCAGTTGATCCTCTGAAATCATGACCCCGAAGCCAGCCGCACCGTCTCGTCACTCCATCCCTCTGCTGCACTGCAACACGATCGTTTCGACAGCCATCCGACGAAAGACGAAGGCCCCGGCCACCCGAAAAACTTTGTCGCAGAATTGTCAGCCGGAAGACATTTCAAGATAGCGCTTTCCCTTATTGAGGGCCACCTCGGGCGATGCGGCTTTTGATCCCAAACGGGAACGAGAGCGGCGCGGCTCCGGTGGAGACCATCTGCTGCATGGCCTCACCGGCACGGCCGTACTAGGATCGCCCGACGGGAACGGACGAAGAGCGCCGCTGAATGCGCCATCACCGGGAGGGATTTGTTGGTGGCTACCAGTCTCGAAGTGCGCGGCGTGTCCTTGCGATTCGGCGGCGTCCGTGCGCTGACCGATGTCAGCTTTGCCATCAATGATGGCGAGCTGTTCTCGATCATCGGCCCCAACGGCGCCGGCAAGACCTCGATCGTGAATTGTATTTCCGGCCGCTACAAGCCGACCGAAGGCCAGCTGTTCTACCGCGGCCGCGACATCACAGGGCTGACGCCGAACGCGCGCCCCACGCTCGGCATCGGCCGCACCTTCCAGAACCTGGCCCTGTTCCACCACATGAGCGTGCTCGACAACATCATGGTCGGACGCCATCACCTCTTGAAGAACAATTTCCTCACGGGATCGCTGTACTGGCTCACCGGCGCGCGCAAGGAAGAACTCGAGCACCGCCGCAAGGTCGAGGAGATCATCGACTTCCTCGATCTCCAGTCAGTGCGAAAGGCGCAAGCCGGCACCCTCGCCTACGGCCTGCGCAAACGCGTCGAGCTCGCCCGTGCCATGGCGCTGGAGCCGCGCCTCATTCTCCTCGACGAGCCGATGGCCGGCATGAACTTCGAGGAGAAGGAGGACATGGCCCGCTACATCGTCGACCTCAACGAGGAGTTCGGGATGACGGTCGTGATGATCGAGCACGACATGGGCGTGGTGATGGACATCTCCCACCGCGTCATGGTGCTCGATTTCGGCCGCAAGATCGCCGAGGGCGATCCGGCCGCCGTGCTCGCCGATCCCCACGTCAGGCGCGCCTATCTCGGCGAGGAGGACGAGGTGCTGGTCGATCCGGACGATGCTCCGCCAGCGCAGGAGAGCGCGGCATGATGGATTACGCGGGCCGGGTCGCGCAGGCCGACACCTATCCGAAGATGCTGCGGCTCAATGCCAGGGAGCATGGCAACGAAATCGCGTTGCGCGAAAAGGATCTCGGCCTCTGGCGCGCCTTCACCTGGAATGACTACCACACCCGCGTACGCGACTTTGCGCTCGGCCTCATCGAGTTGGGCTTGGGGCGCGAGGACGTCATCGGCATCATCGGCGACAACCGACCGGACTGGGTCGCGGCTGAAGTTGCGACCCACGCCATCGGTGGCTTGAGCCTCGGGCTCTATCGCGACGTGCTGGACGAGGAAGCCTCCTATCTCCTCAACTATGGCGAGGCGCAGCTCGTCTTCGCCGAGGACGAAGAGCAGGTCGACAAGCTGCTCGCGCTTGCCGAGCGTGTGCCGCGGCTCAAGCACATCATCTATTCCGACCCGCGCGGCATGCGGAAATATGACGATCCGCGGCTTATGTCGGCGGAAACATTCGCCGAGCTCGGCCGCGCCCGGGCCGCGCGGGAGCCGGAGCTGTACGATCGCCTCGTCGACGCCACCAAGGGCGAGGATGTCGCGATTCTCTGCACCACGTCGGGCACCACCTCGCACCCGAAGCTCGCCATGCTCGCCGCCGGCCGTGTGCTCGGCCATTGCGCGACGTATCTCGCCTTCGATCCGAAGGGGCCGGACGACGAATACGTCTCCGTGCTGCCGCTACCGTGGATCATGGAGCAGGTCTATGTGCTCGGCAAAGGCCTGCTGTGCCGGATGAAGATCAACTTCGTCGAAGAGCCTGATACGATGATGAACGATTTGCGCGAAATCGCGCCGACGTTCGTGTTGTTCGCCCCCCGGGTCTGGGAATCCATCGCCGCCGACGTCCGCGCCAAGGTGATGGACGCAACGCCGTTCAAGCAGCGCCTGTTCGATATCGGCATGAAAAACGGCCTCGCCGCGCTCGCAGACGGCAGACGTTCGAGCTTTGCCGACGCGATCCTGTTCCGCGCGCTGCGTGACCGTCTCGGCTTTACCCGCCTGCGTTCGGCCGCGACCGGCGGCGCGGCACTCGGCCCCGATACCTTCAAGTTCTTTCAGGCCATGGGCGTGCCGCTGCGCACGCTCTACGGCCAGACGGAATTGTTAGGGGCCTACACGCTGCATCCCGAGGGCAAGGTCGACCCTGACACGACAGGCGTGCCGATGGCCGACAGCGTCGAGATCCGCATCGACAATGCCGACGTCCACGGCGTCGGCGAGATCGTGGTGCGGCATCCCAATATGTTCCTCGGCTACTACAAGAACCCCGAGGCGAGCGTCGCTGACATCAAGGACGGCTGGATGTTGTCCGGTGACGCCGGCTACTTCAACGATGACAAGCAGCTCGTCGTCATCGACCGCATCAAGGATCTCGCCGAGACCTCGCGCGGCGAGCGCTTCTCGCCCCAGTTCATCGAGAACAAGCTGAAATTCTCGCCCTATATCGCGGAAGCCGTGGTGCTGGGGGCCGGCCGCGACGCGCTCGCGGCGATGATCTGCATCCGTTACTCCATCATCTCGAAATGGGCGGAGAAGAGCCGGCTCTCGTTCACGACCTACAGCGACCTCGCCTCGCGGCCGGAGGTCTATGCGCTGCTCCAGAAAGAGGTCGAGACCGTCAACGCCACGCTGCCGCCGGCCCAGCGCATCTCGCGCTTCCTGCTGCTCTACAAGGAGCTCGACGCCGACGACGGCGAGCTCACCCGCACCCGAAAGGTACGCCGCGGCGTCATCAACGAGAAATACGAAGGCATCATCGACGCGATCTACCGCGGCGACGCCGACATCCCCGTCGACACCGTGATCCGCTTCCAGGACGGCACCACGCAGCGCGTGCGCACGACGCTGCGGGTGGTGGATCTCGGCGAACATGGCCACATGGCGGAGGCCGCGGAATGAGTTTCTTGTCAGCCACGAGCGCGACGCCCGTCGACGCGCCCTCTCCCCTTGTGGGAGAGGGCATCTCCGCAATCAGCCACACCCTCACTCGAGTGAGGGGTCCTTTCTCCACACCGTCACTGCCGAGACAATCCCTCACCCGGCTTCGCTTCGCGAAGCCACCCTCTCCCACAAGGAGAGAGGGTACACCGTCATCGCTTCGGCATTTTGCGCGGACATCGGCATGAACACCGCCTTCCTCATCCAGCTCCTGGTCAACGGCCTCGTGGTCGGCACGCTCTATGGCGTGGTCGCGATGTCGTTTGTGCTGATCTACAAGGCGACGCAGGTCGTCAACTTCGCGCAAGGTGAATTGCTGCTGGTCGGCGCCTGGGTGTGCTGGGCGCTGCTGGCGAAATACCAGGTGCCGTTCTGGATCGGCATGCCGATGACGCTGGTGTTCATGTTCGTGTTCGGCATCGCGATCCAGGTCCTGATCCTGAGACCGATGATCGGCGAACCAATCATCTCGGTGATCATGGTGACGATCGGCCTCTCGACCGTGCTCCAGGCCACGTTGAAGTGGATGTTCGGCGTCAACCCGCAGCCGTTCCCGCGCGTGTTCGAGAGCCAGTCGGTCGGCCTGTTCGGGCTTCAGATCCAGACCGTCTATGTCATGAGCCTCGTGGTTTCGGTCGCCATGATGATCGGTATGGCCTGGTTCTTCCGCGCCTCGAAGTACGGCCTCGCCATGCGCGCCACCGCGTTCAACCAACAGGTCGCGCAATCGCTCGGCATCTCCGTCAAAAGCGTGTTCGCGATGGCATGGGCGATCTCTGCGACCGTGTCAGCGGTCGCGGGCGTGGTGGTCGCTGTCGTCAACGGCGTGTCCTCCGGGCTTGCGGCCTACGGCATCAAGGTGTTCCCGGCGGCGATCCTCGGCGGGCTCGATTCCGTTGGTGGCGCCGTGCTCGGCGGCATCATCATCGGCCTGCTCGAGAACATCGCGCAATATGTCGACAGCGAGTATCTGCACTGGGGCAATCTCTACGAGATCGCGCCGTTCTACGTCCTCATCATCGTGCTGATGATCAAGCCCTACGGCCTGTTCGGCACCCACGACATCGAGCGGATCTGATCCATGGCCGGCCCTGCCCTCATCCCTGCTGGTGATTTCCGCACCTCTTACGCGGCGGACACCACGATCTTCCCGACCACGACCAGCCGCAACTTTGCGATCATCGGTGTGCTGTTGCTCTGCCTCGTGCCGCAATTCCTTGGCGGATACTGGCTCAGCATCCTGATCCAGATCGGCATCTTCTCGATCGCGGCGCTCGGCCTCAACATCCTGGTCGGCTTCACCGGCCAGATCTCGATCGGCCATGCCGCCTTTTTCCTGCTCGGCGCCTTCACCTCGGCCTACATCTCCAACAACGCGCCGATCCCGGTGTTCTTCGCGATCCCGCTTGCGGGTGTCGTCACCGCGCTGGTCGGGCTGATCTTCGGCATCCCGGCGGCGCGACTGAAGGGGCTCTACCTCGTCATCGCAACGCTGGCGGCGCAATACATCCTGCTCGACTTCTTCTCCCGCGCGGAGTGGTTCACCGGCGGCTCGGTACCGGCCAGCGCCAATCCGTTCTCGATCTTCGGCTTCGCCCTGCGCGGCGACAGGCAATATTTCTATGTCGTGCTGGCCTATGTGATCGCGAGCTACGTCCTCGTCACCAATCTGATGCGCACACGCGATGGCCGCGCGCTGGTGGCGATCCGCGACCATTATCTCTCCGCCGAGATCATGGGAATCAACCTCACCAAATACCGCACGCTGTCGTTCGGCCTCGCCGCCTTCTTCGCCGGCATCGCCGGCGCGCTCTATGCGCATTACCAGCTGGTGGTTTCGCAGGAAGGTTTCGGCATCGAGCGCTCGATCCTGTTCCTCGCCATGATCATCATCGGCGGCACCGGCTCGATCATGGGCACGCTGATGGGCACCGCCTTCGTTGTGCTGCTGCCTGAGACGATGGAATTCATCAGCCTCTACCTGAAGGGCGGCGCGATCGACAAGGCGCTGTCCCTCAACACCAACATCACCTTCCTGCGCGAGATCGCGATCGGAGTGATCATCATCGCGTTTTTGATGTTCGAGCCGGACGGGCTCGCCCATCGCTGGCGACAGATCAAGGCGTACTGGAAACTCTACCCGTTCTCGCATTGAGCCCGGGCAACTCTCTAACCAACGAATAAACAGGAGGAGGCAACCAATGAAGACAAGATCCCTTTTGAGCCCTGCATCGCTCGTGCTGGCGATCGCCGCATTCTCGGCGAGCGCGCAGGCGCAGATCGCGATCGGCCATCTCGCCGATTATTCCGGCGGCACCTCCGACGTCGGCACGCCCTACGGCCAGGCCGTCGCCGACACCTTCGCCTGGGTCAACAAGAACGGCGGGGTCGGCGGCAAGCAGCTCAACGTCGATACCAACGATTACGGCTACCAGGTGCCGCGCGCGATCGCGCTCTACAAGAAATGGTCGGCGTCGGACTCGAAGGTCGCCGCGATCATGGGCTGGGGCACCGCGGACACAGAAGCGCTGACCGGCTTCCTCGCCCAGGACAAGATCCCCGACCTGTCCGGCTCCTATGCTGCCGCGCTCACCGATCCCGAAGGCGTCAGCGGCAAAGCCAAGCCCGCACCCTACAATTTCTTCTACGGCCCGAGCTATTCGGATTCGCTGCGCGCGATGCTGATGTGGGCGGCCGAGGACTGGAAGGCCAAGGGCAAGGCCGGCAAGCCGAAATTCGTGCACATGGGCGCCAACCACCCCTATCCGAACGCGCCGAAGGCCGCAGGCGAAGCCATGGCGCAGGAACTCGGCTTCGAGGTGCTGCCGCCGCTGGTGTTCGCGCTCGCGCCGGGTGACTACAGCGCACAGTGCCTGAGCCTCAAATCCTCGGGCGCCAACTACGCCTATCTGGGCAACACCGCCGCTTCCAACATTTCGGTGATGAAGGCCTGCAAGACCGCCGGCGTCGAGATCCAGTTCCTCGGCAATGTCTGGGGCATGGACGAGAACGCCGCCAAGACCGCCGGCGATGCCGCCAATGGCGTGATCTTCCCGCTGCGCACCGCAGTGAGCTGGGGCGGCGACGCGCCCGGCATGAAGACGGTGATGGAGATCTCGAAGATGTCCGACCCCACCGGCAAGGTGTATCGTCCGGTGCACTACATCGCCGCCGTCTGTTCGGCGCTCTACATGAAGGAAGCGCTCGACTGGGCCGCCAAGAACGGCGGCGCCACCGGCGAGAATGTCGCCAAGGGCTTCCACCAGAAGAAGGACTGGGTGCCGGCAGGTATGGAGGGCGTCTGCAGTCCCTCTACCTGGACCGACAAGGACCATCGCGGCACGCTAAAGGTCGACCTCTATCGCACCAAGATCTCGGGCGCGACCGACGGCGACCTCAACGATCTCATGGCCAAGGGCACGATCAAGCTCGAGAAGGTCAAGACCATCGAGCTGCCGCGCAAGCCGGAACTGCTGGGGTGGTGAGCTTAGCTCTCGCTGCACGCACAACTGTCATCCCCCGCGAAAGCGGGGGATCCAGTACGCCGCGGCCTCTCGGGGAACGTCGAGCGTCTCTGGAATACTGGGTCACCCGCCCCAGTGCGCAATTGCGCACAAGGCGGGGTGACGACAGCGGAGAATGAAAACTCATGTCCCAAACCATTGAAGCATCCCGCCCCAGCCCGACCGCCGTGCCCGCGCCGCCCCTCCTCGCCGTGCGCAACATCGAGGTCGTCTACGACGATGTCATCCTGGTGCTGCGCGGCCTCAGCCTCGACGTGCCCAAGGGCGCGATCGTGGCGCTCCTGGGGGCCAACGGCGCCGGCAAGTCGACCACGCTGAAGGCGATCTCGGGGCTGCTCAAGACCGAGGACGGCGAGGTCACGCGTGGCGAGATCCTGTTCGAGGGCTCCCCTATCGCCGGCATCGATCCCGACAAGATCGTGCGCCGCGGCATCTTCCAGGTGATGGAGGGCCGACGCATCGTCGCCGACATGACGTCGCTCGAAAATCTCAAGCTTGGCGCTTTCACCCGCAGGGATCGCGAGGTCGATGCCGATCTCGACATGGTCTTCAGCTATTTCCCGCGCCTGAAGGAGCGCACCGGGCTTGCCGGTTATCTCTCAGGCGGCGAGCAGCAGATGCTTGCGATCGGCCGCGCGCTGATGGCGCGCCCGAAGATGATCTTGATGGACGAGCCGTCGATGGGCCTGTCGCCGCTGCTGGTGAAAGAGGTGTTCTCGATCATCCAGAAGATCAACCGCGACCTCGGCGTTACCATCCTGCTGGTCGAGCAGAACGCCCGCGCCGCGCTATCGGTGGCGAGCCACGGCTACATCATGGAACAGGGCAAGGTCGTGCTCGACGGCACCGCGGACGAATTGCGCGACAACGAGGACGTCAAGGAATTCTACCTCGGCGGCGCCGGCGATCAGCGCAAGAGCTTCAAGAACCTCAAAAGCTTCAAGCGGCGCAAGCGGTGGCTCTAGACATAGCGTTTTCGAGCGAAGTGGGAACCGGTTCGCGTGAAGAAAACGCGTCAAACAAAAGAGTCTTACTCCAGCACCTGCTCCGCTTCCGTGACTGCGCACAGAACATGATAGAACGACGACGCAGGAATGGTGTCGACCAGCGATTTGCCATCGCGATCGAACTGGTCGTACCAGCCGCCCTTCACGGGATGGCTGAGATAATGCCGTTCGAGCCGCACCAGCGCCGCGCGCGCCTCATCCGCCGCGCCGGCTTCGCCGGACTCGGCCTGCGCGATCCACGCCTTTGCCATCTCGGTCTGCGGCCACAGCCGCCGCGTGCCGCGGCGGATGTTGCCGTTGGCATCGCCCTCGTCGGCGACACATCCGGTGGCGTCATCGCGATAGCGCAGCGCGGTCGCCAGCAGCTCGGCGCGCCGCTGTCCGGTCGGGCAACCCGTGATGCGTTCAAATCCTTTCAGCAGCCAGACCCATTCGGCCTGATGGCCCGGCTCGACGCTGACCGGCTCGATCTTCGACCAGTCCTCCTCAAAGTACTCGGTCAGGATGCGCTTCTGCTTGTCATAGAGATTGGCAAGGAACAGCGCGAAGAACTCACCGGCGCGGTTCTGGAACGACAGGTCGTGCGTTGCGTCGAAACACGCGATCATCGCCTCGAACAGATGCATCTGCGGGTTCTGCCGCCGGGGCAGCGAGACCGGCAGGCTCTCGTGGACGCCGCCATGCGGCGAGCGCAGGTGGCCGTCGAGGAAGGCCAGCAGCGCGTCGATCTCGGCGCGAATTTGCGCGTCCTGGTCGAGCGCGTAGACGGCGGCGAGCGCAAACAGGATGAAGGCGTGGTCGTAAGCGTCGCGCCGGGCATCAAGCACCGCGCCTTCCGGTGTCAGCCGGTGCACATAGCCGGGCTTGCCGTCGGGAGCCTTCGCCTTTGCCAAGAGGTGCTGCAACCCCTTCAGCGCGATGGCGCGCCCTTCCGGGTACCAACCCATCTGCGCCGCCTTGGCGTAGCACCAGATCTGGCGGGCCTGCACGAACACGCGCCGCGGCGCAGACGTGTCGGCCGTGCCGTCAAGCTGCAGCCGGTCAATGAAACCGCCTGCCGCATCGTCCCAGCCGACGGACGACCACAGCGGCAGCGCCTCGTCGATCATGCGGCGCTTCAGGCGCGCGACGACGTCCACCGCCTCACCCGCCGCAATGATGCCTTCGTCTGCCATCGCGTCCTCTCCACGCCTCGACACTGGCCGTCTGATACCCATGCCGGCGGCGGCGCGCAACGGATGCCAACCCGGAAAGACCAGCCATGACCGCCCATTACGACGCCCTCGAGACGCGCGAACAGGCCGTGCGCGAGACGGAGCTGTTCTCCCGCCTGCCGGACGTGCTGCGCGGCGCGATGGCCGCGCCCGCCTATGCCGAGCGACTGAAGGGCATAGACCCGGCCGCCGTGACCTCCAGGGCGGCGCTGGCGGGTCTGCCGGTGCTGCGCAAGTCGGAACTCCCCGCCCTGCACAAGGCTTCTGCGCCCTTCGGCGGCGTCGTGCCGGCAGCCCCGGGATCGTTCGCCCGCCTGTTCACCTCTCCCGGCCCGATCTTCGAGCCTGAAGGACGGCAGGCCGATCCCTGGCGCGGTGCCCGGGCGCTGTTCGCGGCGGGGTTCCGCCCCGACGACATCGTGCTCAACACCTTCAGCTACCACCTCACCCCCGGCGGCTTCATCTTCGATGCCTCGGCGCGCGCGCTCGGCTGCGCGGTGATCCCGGCCGGGCCAGGCAACACCGAGCAGCAGTTCGAGCTGATCGAGGCCTACCGTCCCGTCGGCTACAGCGGCACGCCGGACTTTCTGAAGATCCTGCTCGATGCCGCCGCAAGCTCGGGGCGCGACGTCTCATCGATCAAGCGCGCGCTGGTCTCGGGTGCGGCCTTCCCGCCCTCGCTCCAGGCCGAAATCAAGGCACGCGGCATCGACGCCTACCAGGCCTTCGGCACCGCCGATCTCGGCCTCATCGCCTTCGAGACCGAAGCGCGCGACGGCATGGTCGTGAACGAGGACCTGATCATGGAGATCGTCAAGCCCGGCACCGGCGATCCCGTTGCGCCGGGCGACGTCGGCGAGATCGTGGTGACCTCGCTCGATCCGCACCATCCCTGGATCCGGCTTGCGCTCGGCGACCTCACCGCGGCGCTGCCGGGACCGAGCAAATGCGGGCGCACCAACATGCGCATCAAGGGCTGGATGGGTCGCGCTGACCAGACCACGAAGGTCAAGGGCATGTTCGTCCGTCCCGAGCAAGTCGCCGAGATCGGCAAGCGCCACTCCGCGCTCGGACGATTGCGTCTCGTCGTCACGCGCCAGGGCGAGGCCGATGCGATGACGCTGCACGCGGAAACAGCGGCTGCGAGCGATGCGCTACGGGCGGAGATCGCCGGCACCTTGCGCGCGGTGACGAAACTCGGCGGCAATGTCCAGCTGGTCAACCCCGGCGCGCTGCCAAACGACGGCAAGGTAATCGCAGACGAGCGGTGATACTCAAACCCCAATTCCCTCGTAACAGGAATTCTGCAGGGAAACGGTCGTTAAAGCCGCAACGGCTCTGGCGGGAAAGTCAAAAATGCCCGCGAATCTTGTCCCTTACGGCAGCGGATGCGCGAGGACATAACAGGGAAATTCCGGATGTGATCAGGGAGCGGGCGCGACGCGAACTGGGAAGCATCGATGGACCCCAGGCTCGCTAAGAGTCCCGGCTCTTCCCTTCTTCGGGGTGCGGAGGCAATCGCTGCGCCCAAAACGTCCGTGACCATACTCGCCGAAGCAAATGGATGGACGGGAGCATCAATGACACCGTTGATTGAAGGGGCGCTGTCCTTGCTGGTGTTCACCAAAGATCGGGCCTCTTTCGCCGCATCGGAGCGAGCGAGGTCTCGACAGGACCGTAAAGCTACGGACGATTGTGTTAATTTTGCGCGTATCAAACTGGGCATTAAAATTCCCGGGGGCGATCCGGATCAGCGTGTCAGGCCAAGGGCGACGTGATCTGGAGATGACGAAGGTGCGTTTACCACTCCAGATCTATCATCCGCGGAGTGCCCCAATTGTCGAAGCAGCTGCCGCAGCGCATACCCAGACGAATGCCACTCCAAGAGCTTGCGGTAGACTTGCTGTTCGGAGCCTTCGGTGAGCATCGGTACAATCGATCCCCGCAGGAGTATGAGTATCTGATTTCGCTCATTCCCCCCGCTGAAGCAAGCCATTTACCGGGTCAATCAAGGCCTTCAAAAGCTTAATGAAAGCGGCCAGCGGCACGACATTTGCTATTTCCAGCCTGGCGATCTGGCGCCACGCTATATGCCATTTCCGAGCAAAATCTCGATCGAGACACTTCGCAAAGGCCTGACCACTCTCGGCTTCCGGGACCCCAAGTGGCAGAAAACTGCCAGCTAACGTCGTCCGCATTATTTATTCTGATGCGGCTGTTGCGAACTGCTACTCATCTACCCGACCTCAAACCACGGCCAAACAAGCGCAAGCGCCGCCCGTTCTGCAAGAGGACCATGCCGTCATCACCATCAGTGTTGTAGCGCGCGCTGATCAGCTGATTACTATGAGCTTTTTTAATCGTTTAACCACGCCCTTGGGTTCTCCCGTCGATCCGGAGGTAAACATGACGTAGGCCGTTCCAAACCGCGCCGCAGCTGACCGCCAATACGCTACCGGCCGAGTTTCCGGTGTTGGCATCTCCGCCCTTGCTGCTGCCGGGCGAGAGCTTTGACCACTACCACGACCTGCGGCAGGCGATCTTCTTAGATCTGGCGCCACGATGCGCCATCGAGTGGCTGCTTGCGATCGATGTCGCCGAGCTGTCCTGGGAAATCCAACGCCACCGCGCATTGCGGCACAAGTTGCTCGAAACCTATCGCCAAAAGGCAATTGAAGCGGCCCTACGGCGCATCGATATGGTCTGGATCGATCCGGACTTCGAAGACCAAGCCGAATACTATACGCTGCAAAATGCCCTTAGCTGGCGGATTGATCCCATCGCCGCGAGTGAAAGTGACGCGCGCCTCAGCCTATGGCTTCGATCAAAACGCCATCAGCACCGAAATCTACGTCCAGGCGCGCGAAATCTTGGTCCTCTTCGAAGGCCTCAATGCCGCGCAAACCAAACGGACGTTGCTCCTTCGCGAGATCAGAAGCCAACGCTTCGTAGGTGGACCTCCGCGCTGGCCGCTCTGAAAAATAAGATTGAGCTTCCGAGCGCGAGCTTCGCCATTTGGGTTTTCGCTCAGGATAGCTTCAATGAGATCGCCGAGGGCCGAAAGCGGATTGCGAAAGGATTCTCGCGCGCTCAAGTAATACGCTTGAGTTTGCAAATCGCTCCGCCTTGGCGCGGAAATTCAGAGTTCGAGGCGATTACGACTATTAGCTCTCGGATGAGGCGCCCGACTTCGTCGTGCCTGGACTTGAAGCCTCTTGAAGTCAGGCCATCGTGCGTCAGCCCAGTTCTTCGAGACAACGGACATCAAAGAACTCTTGCGCCGTACCGTCCGGACGCAAGTTGTCGAACGTCAGCTCACTACGATAGCCGGCTAGCTCCGCGAAGAAGCGCGAAATCGGCCCTATCCCAGCGCGGAGCTCTTCAACATCCCCACGGACGAGCTTATGTCTCGTCAGGGAGGAACATCGCTACAAAAGGGAGGGACGATCGCGATCGCGAGCATCACTCAACGCGTCCGGCCGCGTTGGAACGACATCTTATGCCAAGAGCGGAGTAATAAACGCCCGGAGGTCCAGTCCGTCGAACAGGTAACCAGCGATGCCGGCTGCTTTTGCCGCGTCAAGATCACTCTGTTTGTCGCCAATCATGAAGCTAATGTGCTTGTCTACTGGATAGCGATCGAGCAGCGTCAGGATCATTCCCGGTTTCGGCTTGCGGCAGCTGCAGAGGGTCCGAAAATGCGCAATCCGGCCTTCGGGGTGGTGAGGGCAAAATTCGAATGCGTCGATGTGCGCGCCGATAATGGCGAGCTCGTACGACATCCATTCGTGCAGATTTCGGACATGCCGCTCTTCGTAAAACCCCCTGGCGATTCCTGATTGGTTTGTCACGACAAAGGCAAAATATCCGGCATCATTGACTGCTTTGACCGCCTGCTGGGCTCCCTCCACCCACCTCACTTTATTCGGGTCGCAAGCGTAGCCGTCATCCTCATTGAGGACACCATCACGATCGAAGAAAACTGCAGGACGCATGAAGTTTACTGCCCCGACTTGCACGAAACGCACCCGACATCATCGGACAATTATCCCTTATTTTCAATAGGTCCCACGTTTTGGCTGGCTCCGATAAGCCTCCGCCATTTTTATGCCCGCAATCTTGGCAGCCGCATAGGGCTCGTTGGTCGGCTCCAGCGAACCGATCAACCAGTTTGAACACGGCGGCCCGATTGCAGAGATCGACCTCGCGCCGGCCCACCTGATAGGTGTGACGACCTCCGGCGCGAGCCGGCGTAAAAGCGCACTACCGGCCATCCCGCGATAGTGAGATCGCGTACTCGCCCATCACAAACGCCAAGAAAAGGTAGGAGCGGAACGACGCTTACCAATGATCCAACCCAGCCCGCAAATCTTCCCACTTCACCGGGCGGTCCAACCCCGCGGTCGTGAGCCGTTTTCGTCGCACTCTCCCAACTTTCATTCAAGAGACTGACCTACATGGTTCTGCCTCCCAGGAAGGCGTAGCCTTCAAATAGTGACGAGTGCCCCCTAGACGAAATGAAAATTGCCTTGATGCGCTAGTAAATGCACAATTGCAAAATGCTGGAGGGTGGTGGCGTCACCAGGAGTGTCTATGATGGCTCCTCCAGACGTATCACCGTAAATGATTGTCAATACGGAAACCAAATCGGCACCTCTATCGAATTGAAGTGCGTGCATTGAGTCTACGAGATAGAGGCTGCTTTGGTCGAGTGTCGGCGTGAACGCGAAACTATCGTGCGCAGCGCGATTGAATAGTAAGCCTGATCTTTGGCTGGGCTGAGAAGCGGCGAGCGCTCCGGCGCTCGCGTCGTCAAAAAAAAGGAAGTCGTTCCGGAAATATTGATCCAGCAATTGGGGAGGCACAACGGGTGCATCAGGTGCAGTCGCCGCGTCCGAGGCAGAAGTAGGGCCGATCGTCCCATCGCCGTTGAGGTCCTGATGGAAGATCGTCTCGAATGACTCCAGCGACCCGCTGTTTGGCGAG
>NZ_JAFCJT010000017.1 GCF_018130785.1 Bradyrhizobium liaoningense | reverse complement strand
ACGGGCTTCAAAGCCCTTGGATGAAGCGGTCTCCCGTCCGTTACCGCACCGGACACTCTAGCCGATCCGGCGCAATCTGACTTACAAGGATGACGGATCTGGCGCGAGCTCGTCTGGGCGTGTGGAGAGAGTTCACCCCTCGCCCGCCAGCTCGAACGTCCCTTCCATCATCTGCACGCAATTGCCGCCGACATAGGCATCGAGAAGGGCGCCGCCCTCCTTTTCCACTGTCGTCCGCAGGATGCTCGGCCGGCCCATGTCAAAACCCTGGCCGATAATGAGCTTCAGCTCGCCGTCGCGAAGCGGATCGAGGGTGGCGAGCAGCGCGGCGGCGGCGACCGTTGCGCTGCCGGTGGCGGGATCCTCGGCGAAACCGCTGGTACCGCGCATGAACATCCGCGCCTGGAGGTCGCAAGGCGCCTGCGCCGCCGGGATATCGCGCGTGTAGAAATAGATCGCGAACGCGCCATCGCGCGGGAGCGTCCGGGCGAACGCCGCAGCGTCGGGCGTCGCCCGCCGCAGCGCGTCGCGCGAATGCAATTCCGCGACCACGAACGGCGTGCCGACGCCGACGACTTCCGGCACATGGCGATCGGTCCTGACGTCGTCCGCGCTCAATGAAAGGCACGCGGCGACCTCGGCGGCGGACAGCTTTGCAAGACGCGCCAGCGGCTGCGGCGCGGTCAGCTCGGCACCGACGACCTTGCCCTGCTCCCGCCAGATCTCGACCGGCACGATTCCGGCTTTCTCTTCGAACAACAATCGCGGCCAGGGCTCATTGCTGCGCCGGGCCAGCACGAAAGCAGTCCCGACATTGGGATGACCCGCGAAGGGAAGCTCCCTCACCGGCGTGAAGATGCGGACCTCCGCGTCGTGGCCGGGGTTGCGCGGCGGCAGCACGAAGGTCGTCTCGGAATAGTTGAACTCGGTCGCGATCGCCTGCATC
This sequence comes from Bradyrhizobium liaoningense, assembly GCF_018130785.1. Classification (GTDB taxonomy): domain Bacteria; phylum Pseudomonadota; class Alphaproteobacteria; order Rhizobiales; family Xanthobacteraceae; genus Bradyrhizobium; species Bradyrhizobium liaoningense_A. The sequence continues at coordinate 159,506 of NZ_JAFCJT010000017.1, read as the reverse complement.
TGCTGCGTCGACAGCCCGACGGCATCCAATACCACGGCGAGCTGGTTGCCGCCGAAGGCGCGGTCGGTGAAAACGTCGACGGTGATGTAGCGGCGCTGCATCGTCACTTCCTCATGCCAGTCGCGGCCGCGACCGGCCGCATCGCGCGGCAGTCTACAGGCCGGCAATATCGCTCGTCATTCCCCAAAATTCGGAGCACTCGGAGCAATCGCAGAAAGCGAGTCAGAAGCGGAAGAGCTGTCGCGGCGATGCGAGCACCTGTGCGCGCTCGCGTTCATCGACGATGAGTGTTTCGAGAAACCGCCTGTTTTTCGCGCTTCGAAGGCCCTACCCCAGTTGAAACACCGCTACCTTCTGCTCGTAGCCGCGTACCGCGACCTCGCCGAGCGCGACTGCGTCCTCACCGTCGTCGCCGAGCGCCTCGCGGACGGACGCGGAGATCAGGAGCTGCGAGCCGAACTCCTTGTTGAGTGCCTCCAGCCGCGAGGCGAAGTTCACGGTGTCGCCGATCACCGTGTACTCCTTGCGCCGGGGCGAGCCGATATTGCCGGCGACGACCTCGCCGAAATGGATGCCGATGCCGATCCGCAGCGGCCAGCTCGTTTGCGCGTTGATGCGGTCCATCGCGGTCAGCATCTCGCGGCCCGCGGCAACCGCGCGATGCGCGGCATCCGAGGCCTCCAGCGGCGCACCGAACAGGGCGAGGAAGCCATCGCCCAAAAACTTGTTCACGATGCCGCCCTGACGGTCGAGGATGTCGACCAGCACGGCGAAGGCGCCGTCGAGCCGATTGACCACCTCCTGCGGTGTGCGCGTCTGCGCGCCGGCGGTGAAGCCGCGGAAATCGACGAACATCACCGCGACGCGGCGTAGGTCGCCGCCCGCGCTGGGTCCCGCCGCCATCAACCGTTCCACCACCTGCGGGGAGACGTGCTGGCCGAACAGGTTGGTGACGCGATCACGCGCAGTGGCGGCCGCGATGCTCGCGGCAAATTGCCGCCGCAGCCGCGCGCCGACGGAGCCGGCGAGCACGCCGCAGATCAGGATGACGGTGCTGCGTACGGCGTGAAAGTAGATCAGCGGTTCGCCAGCTTCGCTGGCCGAATTGTAGTACAGCGCGACGGCCAGGAGTTCGGCTGCGGCCACAAACCCCGTGAAGGTGGACAGCCAGAAATCGAGCCGCAGCGTCGAAAGAATGATGAAGATGAAATAGGCCAGTGGCAGCACGAAACCGAGCGCGGGCCCAGCGCCCATGCTGCGAATCTGGAGGATCAGGATGATCGTCGGCAGCGACGTTTCGATGAGGGCGCTGATGTATCGCCTGATCACCGGCAGGTCGCGATCGAGCTTGAGGTTTCGCCTGATCTGTCTGTGGACCCAGACCTCGAAGAGGATGAAGCCCGCCAAGAGGATGTATTCCCGAACCAGGCCCCCGGTCCCGCGCCAGACCCGGTTCACGATGGCAGGGTCGATCAGGTAGGTTGCCGTGAGGAACAGGATCATGACGCAGCCCGTCGTGATCAGCGCCCTCACCCGCAATAGCTCGGTGCGCAGCACTTCTCGAGTCAGCTCGCGCTCGAACTGCTCCGACATCCCGGCATGCTGCCGGGCCTTCCTGCTGGCAAACCTGACCATTTCTCCCCTCGATTCCGGGGGCAGTCTGCCTCAATCCAGCGTGCGGCGGAAGCGCGTCACGGCAATGGTCATGGCAAGCAGCATCAGGACCGCCAGCGCCAGCGCGTCGAAGCGCAGATTCTGCATGGTCGCGCCCTTCAGCATGATGGCGCGGACGATGCGCAAATAATGGGTCAGCGGCAGGCATTCGCCGAAATATTGCGCCCAGGCCGGCATGCCCGCGAACGGAAACATGAAGCCGGAGAGAAGGATGCTCGGCAGGAAGAACATCATCGACATCTGCATGGCCTGGAGCTGGTTCTGCACCAGCGTCGAGATCGTGTAGCCGATCGACAGATTGGTGGTGATGAACAGGGTCGAGAGCAGCGCCAGCAGGAACAGATTGCCGAGCACCGGCACGCCGAACAAGCCGACACCGATGCCGATGATGAGGAAGGCCTGGACGAAGCCAACCAGCACGTAAGGGATGATCTTGCCGAACATCACCTCGACCGGCTTGATCGGCATCGACAGCAGGCTCTCCATGGTACCCCGCTCGACCTCGCGCGTGACCGAGAGCGCGGTGAAGATCAGCATGGTCATGGTGAGGATGGTGCCGACGAGGCCCGGCACGATATTGAGGCTGGAGGCGGCGGCCGGGTTGTAGCGGGCATGCGCGCGGATTTCGAACGGCATCTCCGGGGGATCGCCGATGTAGAGATCGTGCTTGAGCGCTGTCTGCACGACCATGCCGAGCGAGCCGATCGCGGCGCTCGCCGCGACCGGATCGGTGGCGTCGGCCGCAACCAGCAGCGCCGGCCTGTCGCCGCGCCGCACCGCCCGTTCGAAGCCGCGCGGGATCTCGACACCGAACAGCACCTTGCCGGATTTCAGGAGATTGTCGAAATCATCGACGTCGTGCACTTCGTAGAGGAAACGGAAATAGGCGGTGTTCTCCAGCGCCTTCAGGATCGAGCGGGCGAGATCGGAGTCCTCCTGGAGCAGCACGGCGCTCGGCAAATTGTGCGGCGTGGTGTTGATGGCATAGCCGAACAGCATGAGCTGCATCACCGGCAGCATCACGATCATCGCGAACGAGACGCGATCGCGCTTGAGCTGGATGAACTCCTTGATCAGCATCGCGTACGAGCGCTTCCAGAAGCCGAAGCGCTCGCGGATCTCCTGGAATGGCGCGAGACGATCGACGGTGCTCATTGGAAATTATCCTTGGAGCGGCTCATCAGCTCGATGAACACGTCTTCCAGCGACGGCGACGATTTGTGCCACTGCAGGCCGCTCTTGTCGCGCCACGGCGCGATGCTGGCTTCGAGCGCGGCGACGTCGCGCCCCGAAACGTGCAGCGAAGTGCCGAACGGCGCGACCATGTCAATGCCAGGCTTGCCGGTGAGCGCGGCCGTGAGCTCGTTCAGGTCGTCGCCAGTCACGGTGTAGGTCGACAGCGCGGATCCCGCGATCACCTCCTCCACCGTGCCATGCGTCAGCAAATGGCCGTAGGCGATGTAGGCGATCTCGTGACAGCGCTCGGCTTCGTCCATGTAGTGGGTGGACACAAGCACAGTGAGACCATCAGCCGCGAGCGCGTGGATCTCGTTCCAGAAATCGCGCCGCGCCTTCGGGTCGACGCCCGCGGTGGGCTCGTCCAGCAGCAGCAGTTTTGGACTGGGCAGCGTGCAGGCCCCCAACGCAAGGCGCTGCTTCCAGCCACCGGAGAGCTCGCCCGCAAGCTGCTCCTCGCGTCCCGACAGGCCGAGCCGCTTGATCATGTCGCGCGCGGCCCCGCGCGCGTCGGCCAAGCCATAGAGCCGCGCGACGAATTCGAGGTTCTCGCGCACCGACAGATCCTGGTAGAGGCTGAAGCGCTGGGTCATGTAGCCGACCTGGCGCTTGATCTTTTCGGCATCGCGCCGGATGTCGAAGCCGAGGCAGGTGCCCTCGCCGCTGTCGGGTGTGAGCAGGCCGCAGAGGATGCGGATGGTGGTGGTCTTGCCCGAGCCGTTGGGCCCGAGGAAGCCGTAGATCGAGCCGCGTTTCACCTGCATCGACAGATCGTGCACGACCTCGCGGCCGCCGAACGATTTCGTCAGGCCCTTGACGTCGATCGCGATGCCGTTGCCGCCGTTCATCGCTTGTCTGCCACCGGTGTTTTTGGATTGAGATAGACGTCGATCGGCTGCCCGACCCGCAAAGCGTCGGGCCGCGATGGCCGCGCCTGGATCAAATAGACGAGCTTGTTGCGCTCATCGAGACTGTAGATGACAGGCGGGGTGTATTCGGCCGAGGTCGCGATGAAATAGATCTTTGCGGTGAGATCGGCAGCGCAATTGTCGCAGGCGACCCGCACCGTGTCGCCGATCGCGAGCTTCGGCAGCTCGGTCTCGGGCACGAAGAAGCGCAGCTTCATGTTGCCGGGCGGCATGATCGAGAGCACCGGCCGCTGCGCCGCCACCATCTCGCCCTCGCGGAAGTAGATCTGCTGGATGGTGCCGGCAACCGGCGCAAAGCCCTTGCGCCGCGCCATCCGCGTCTCCGACGTCGCCAACCGCGCCTCGGCAACGCGCAAGGCCGACACAGCGGAGTCGAGATTGGCCTGCGTGCCCGAGCCGGTCTTGTTCAGCGAGGCCGCGCGATCATAGGTCTGCTGCGCGTTCGCCAGCGTCGCCTTGTTCTGGTTGAGATCGGCGAGCTGGAGATCGTCGTCGACGGAATAGAGGGCATCGCCGACCTTCACCTCGTCGCCTTCACGGACGTTGAGCTTCGTCACCCTGCCCGCTTCGTCGGGGCTGACGAAGATCATGTCGGCCTCGACCCAGCCCTGGAAGCCGGGATCGCGCTTCTCGTTGCAGCCGGCAAGGCCAGTTGCGAGTACAGCGATCAATGCAAATACAGAAATTGCTTGCGACGACCTCATGTCGTCCTCCGTTCACCAAAAATCAAATCGAGATGAACGCGCAGCATCTCCTGCGCATCCAGCGGCGCGTGCCGCGCAAACAGGCTCTGCCAGATCACCGCGATCATCGCGGGCGCAACCAGGATCTGGGGAAAGCGCGCGAGGTTCTTCTGGTGGATTTCGCCGCGGGCGATGCCGAGCTCGATCAGCGCGCGCATGCCGGCGATCCCGCGCGAGACGACCTCGCGATAGTAGAAGTCAGCCACGGCGGGGAAGCGCGGCCCCTCCGCTACGATCAGGCGCACGAGATCGCCGCGCCTCGTGTTCGCGACCTCCTTGAGGAAGTTGCTGGCAAAGGCCTCGACCAGATCGCGCACCGAGCCGGTCGGCGGCGGCAGCGCCGTGAGCTTCTCCACTACCGGCACGATCACGATGCGGACCAGCTCCTCGAACATCGATTCCTTGTCCTTGAAGTGCAGGTAGATCGTGCCCTTGGCGACGCCCGCGCGCTTGGCGATGTCGTCGAGCCGCGTCGCTGCGAAGCCGCGCGCGATGAATTCCTCCAGCGCCGCCTCCACGATCGCCGCGCGGCGCTCCGCCGCGCGCGCCGCGCGGTTCGAAGCGGCAGCGACGGGGTCTCCGCCTCCTGCGAGCGCACGGCCTTTTGCAGTCGAGCGGATGTCCGGCGGCGCAGAAATGTTGATTGGCTTCTTCGTCATGGGGCAATTATGACTGACTGGTCAGTCATAGTCAAATGAAAGCGTGAACGACCCGACAGACCAAAATAAATTAGCCTTGACTAATGCATTAGTATTTACTAATTGATCTACCATGATCGAAGCCGCCCAAAACCCCGTCACTACCGTGATGCGCGCCCTCGCCGATCCGACCCGCCGCGCCGTGTTCGAGCGCGTGTTCGAGAGCAAGGAGATCAGCGTCGCCGAGCTGACCCGCGGCAGTGGCGTCACCCAGGGCGCGATCTCGCAGCACCTCAAATCCCTCAAGCAGGCCGGCCTCGTCGCCGAGCGCGCCGAGGGCCGCAACGTCTACTACCGCGCCGCGCCTGAAGGCCTCGAGCCGCTGGTCACCTGGATGGACCATTACGGCGTGTTCTGGCGGGAGCGCTTCCAGAACCTGCGTGACCTCTTGAAGGAGATCGATCCGTGAGTGCAGCCGAGTTGAAAGCCGAGACAAAAGACATCGTCATCGACGAGGTCTTCCCTCACGCGCCCGAGACGATCTGGAAGGCGCTGACCAGCGCGCAACTGATCGCGCGCTGGCTGATGCAGCCGACTGGCTTCGAAGCCGTCGAAGGCAGGGCCTTCACGTTCCAGACTACCCCGGGCGGCAACTGGGACGGCGTGATCCATTGCCGGGTTCTGGAGGTCGTGGCTAACCGGCGCCTCGTCTACGCCTGGAAGGGCGGCGATGAGCGCAACACCGGTTACGGCGCGCCGCTCGACACCGTCGTGACGTGGTCACTCACCGCGGTCGAAGCCGGCACGCGGATCCGCCTCGTTCATGCGGGCTTCGTCCTGCCAAGGAACGAGTCGGCCTACACGGTCATGAGCGGCGGCTGGAAGAAGGTCGTCAGACAGCTCGACGAAATCAGTGGCGAAGAGTGAGGAGATATCGCGATGACCAGGCCCTTTACCGGCGGCTGCGCCTGCGGCGCGATCCGCTATTCGATTGCCGATGAGCCCCTGTTCAGCAATCACTGCCAGTGCCGGGACTGTCAGCGTGAAAGCGGCAGCGGCCACGGCTCGTACATGACCTTCGCGCGCGCCGGCGTCACGGTGACTGGCGAAGCAAAACACTGGGACATGGTCGGCGACAGCGGCAATGTGAAGACGCGCGGTTTCTGCACGCAGTGCGGTTTGCCGGTTTACATGACCTTCGCAGCGATGCCCGACATCTTCACCATCCGCGCAGCAAGCCTCGACGAGCCCGCCCGCTACAAGCCGCAGGTGGTGACTTACGCCGCGCGCGGGCATGACTGGGATCGTCTCGATCCCGACCTGCCGAAATTCGCGGGCATGCCGCCGGCGTGAAGCGCTAGCCAAAGTCCAGCACCATGCGGCCGTCGATCTTGCCGGCCTTCATCCGGTCGAAGACGTCGTTGATTTGCGCGAGCGGCACCTTGGCGACTTCGGCCTTCACCTTGCCGTCCGCGGCGAAGGCGATGGCTTCAGCGAGATCGCGTCGTGTGCCGACGATGGAGCCACGCACGGTGATGCGCTTGAGCACGACATCGAAGATCGGCGTCGGGAATTCACCCGGCGGCAGGCCGACGAGACTGACGGTGCCCTTCCGGCGCACCATCTTCAGGGCCTGCGCGAACGCGGCGGTCGACACCGCCGTCACCAGCACGCCATGCGCCCCGCCTCCGGTCGCCGCCAAGACCTTCTCCACCGCATCGGCCGCGAGCGCATTGACCGCGAGATCGGCACCGGTCTCGCTTGCGAGCGCAAGCTTGTCCTCAGCGATATCGATCGCCGCGACCTTGAACCCCATCGCCTTGGCGTACTGGATCGCGACATGGCCGAGGCCGCCGACGCCTGAGATCGCGACCCACTCGCCGGGCCGCGCGTCGGTCTCCTTCAATCCCTTGTAGGTGGTGACGCCCGCACACAGGATCGGCGCAATGGCGGCGAAATCGATCGTCGCCGGCAGTTTTGCCGCGAAGGCGGCCGAGGCGACGACATATTCGGCAAAGCCGCCGTTCACGCTGTAGCCGGTGTTGTGCTGGTGCTCGCACAGCGTCTCCCAGCCGGTCTCGCAATATTCGCAAGCCATGCACGCATCGTGCAGCCAGGCGACGCCGACGGCATCGCCCACCTTCAGGTTCTTCACGCCGGGCCCGAGCGCGGCGACGATGCCGGCAGCCTCGTGACCGGGAATGAAGGGCGGAACCGGCTTCACCGGCCAATCGCCGGAAGCTGCGTGCAGATCGGTGTGGCAGACACCGCAGGCTTTCACCTTGACCAGGACCTCGCCGGAACCGGGCTGCGGCACCGGCACGTCCTCGATCACCAGCGGCTTGCCGAATTGTCTGACGACGGCGGCTTTCATTGTCGGCATGTGTCTGCTCCATTGCAATACGCAGAGCAGACTAACGACGCCGGGCGGCGCTCCCTTGATCGGCGTCAAGGAATGCAAATCTATCGATGGCGGGAACCATCACGACGCGACGATGACGGGCGCACCTCAGCCATGGAACTTGAGGCCGTCGACGATCTTGTCGATCACCTTGCGCTCGGCGCGCATCGCGATGCCCACCAGATTGAGATCGTTGCGCGCGACCACCCTCACCGCTTCGCGATTGGCGGCATCGTGCGTGGTCTTGAACATGTCCTCGGTATAGACCGCCGGCTTCACGTTGCGCGTCAGCGCACGATCGAGCGCGCGTGACAGCGCCGGACCATCGGCGCCGTAGATCAGGATCGGCTGGCCGATCAGCGCGTGATATGTCGTGCCCGAGGCGTCTTCATAGGCTTCGCCGATGCATTCGGGAAAGGCCGCGGCAATGCCGCTGGTGAGAAAGGACGCGACGTTGAGCTTCTGCCAGGCCTGAAGGTCAGTACGGATCACGACGGCGATCTTGGTGTCGAACTGCATGCAACTCCCCAACTGTCATTCCGGGGCGCGCCACTTGGCGCGAGCCCCGATGCGCAATTGCGCATCGAGATTTCATACTCCCGATGGTGGTTATGGATTCCGGGCTCGATGCTACGCATCGCCCCGGAATGACAGCAAGAGGAAACAACGCCCGAAAATTCAGCCCTTGGCGTCGCAGGCCCAGGCGCGGATCACGCATTCCTTGCCGCCGTACTTGTAGCACTCGCGCGTGGCGGCATTGAGCGAGGCGGCGATCTTCGGCTTGACGGCATAGCCATAGGCGCCGCAAGGGTTCGACAGATCGACCGACATCGCAGCGCAGGCGCGCTTCATCGTCACCGTCGTGCAATCGCCCTTGCACTGCTTCTGCGCTGCGGCGCGGGCCTCGTGCTCCGCGCCGTAATCAAAAGCCTGGCCATAGGCGCCGCACTTGCCGACCGCAAACGCGCCGGCGGCATGGGCTTCAGTGATATAGCGGGCGCCGGCAACACAAACCGACAGCGCAAAGAAAAACATCGCGCAACGGCGCGCGACGACGTTCGAAGCCATGGAAAAACCCCTCCCCCCAAGGCAGGTGGAGCGGACTCTAATCGGTGGTCGTTTCCAGATGGTGAACGGAGGGTTGAAATCGGACTATTGGAAGGTGCGGTAGAGTGGGCAAAGCGAAGCGTGCCCACGAATTGCAGATCGCGATAGAAAGATAGTGGGCACGGCGCTGCGCGCCCTTGCCAACCCTCCGGCAGCGTCATCCGCGTCTTGCTGCTTCCAGCGCCTGCGGCGTGTCGATGTCGAGGAAGGCGCTCTCGCCATCCACGGGGACTTCCGCAACGGCTTCCGTATGTTTGGCGATCAGGTGCCGTGCGCCGACGTCGCCGTCGAGCGTCATCAGCTCCTTGAAGAAGCGGCGCGACCACAGCACGGGATTGCCGCGGCGCCCGTCGCTGACGGGCACCACGATGAGGTTGCCGCGGTCCGGCGCAAAGCCGTCGATGAGACGGTCGATCAGGCCGGCATCGATCAGCGGCATGTCGCCCAAACAGACCACGGCGCCGTCGCAAGCCTCAGGTACGGCCGCGATGCCGGCCTTGACCGAGCTCGCGATGCCGCCGGCGAAATCCGGGTTACGGACGAATTTCACCTTCAAGCCTTGCAGCGCCTGCTCGACCAGCTCGGTCTGGTGGCCGGTGACGACGATCACCTCGGAGGCCTTCGAGGCCAGCGCCTGCTCGGTCGCGATCCGCACCAGCTTCTTGCCGTCGAGCTCGGCGAGCAGCTTGTTCGGTCCGCCCATCCGTGTCGAGCGGCCCGCCGCGAGCACGATGGCCGCGACCTGGCTGTTGCCCTCGGTCTCGGGCTGTGCGCGTGGCTGCGGCCGCGTGACGATCTCCATCAGGAGGCCGCCGACGCCCATGCCCATCAGCTCCGCGCGCGTCACCTTGATGCCGGCGAGCAGCCGCATCAGCACCCAGTCAAAACCGTTCTCGACCGGCGATCGCGCGCAGCCGGGCGCGCCCAGCACCGGCACCCCGCCGGCCCGCGCGATCAGCAGCAAATTGCCGGGATCGACCGGCATGCCGAAATGCTCGATCTCGCCGCCGATCCCGGTGACGGCCGCCGGAATGACGTCGCGGCGGTCGGCGATCGCGGAGGCCCCGAACACGATGACAAGCTCGGCGCCGAGGCCGAGCAATTCCTTGATCGCGGCCGACAGCGCCCGCTCCTCGTGCTGCACCCGCCGCTCGGCAATGATGCTGGCGCCGGCCGGCGCGAGCCGCTCGGCGGTGACGCGCAGCGTCTTGTCGATCACCTTCGACGAGAGGCCCGGCAGCAGCGTCGAGACGACGCCGACGCGCTTGATGACGTAGGGCGCGATCTTCAGCACGTCGCGGCCTGCCGCCTTCACCGCGGCATCGCGCAAATTGCCTTCGACGCCGAACGGGATGATCTTGACGGTGCCGACCATCTCGCCCTCGACCACCGGCTTGTAGGCGGAGAGCGTCGCGAAGGTGATGGCCTCGTCGATGTTGTTGATGCGGTCGACCGCTGCGCGGTCGATCACCAGCACGCCCGGGCGTGCGGCGAACAGATTGGCGCGGCCGGTGAAGGCGCGCTCGACATGAATGCCCTCGCCGCCGACGGCCAGCGCGATACTGGCGGCGGCGACATCCTCGGAGACGTCGTCCTCCTCCATGCGCACCACCACGACGTCCTTGATGCCGGCGCGCGTCAACGCCTCGACTTCGGCCGGGCCGATCGTCGTGCCTTTCTTCAGCACCAGCGGACCCTGGCGCAGGGTGTGGACGGTCACCCCGCCGATCGCATCCTTGGGGCTCGCCGGTCCGAATTTCATGCCGCTTCTTCTTTTTCTTTGGGAGGCAGGCGCAGCACCGCCGTGATCTCGGCCATGATCGACACCGCGATCTCGGACGGCGAGACCGCGCCGATCGCAAGGCCAATGGGCGCGTGGATGCGCGCGATGTCAGTATCCCTGGCGCCCTGCGCGCGCAGCCGGTCGCCGCGCTTGGCATGCGTCTTTCGCGAACCGAGCGCACCGATATAGAAGCAGTTGCGCTCGAAGGCGTGCAGCAGCGCGGGATCGTCGATCTTCGGATCGTGCGTCACCGCGACGAAAGCCGTGTAGGCATCGACATTGAGCGGCGGCAACGCGGTGTCGGGCCATTCGGCGACCAAGGGAATGTCGGGGAAGCGCTCGGGGCTCGCAAAGGCCGTGCGGGGATCGACGACGGTGACGTCGTAACCGAGCGAGCGCGCCAGCGGCGCCAAGGCCTGGCTGATATGGACCGCGCCGACGATGACGAGCTTTGCGGTCGGCGCGTAGACGTTGAGGAACAGCTTCTTGCCGCCGGCTTCGACATTGGCGCTCTTGCCCATGCGAAGCTGCTTGTCCAGCTCGGCGCGCAGCGGATCTTTTGCGAAATCGGCAGCCTTGACCAGACGCTGCTCGCCGTTCTCGGTGTCGGTCACCAGAATCGCCGCCCGGCGCGCGGCGCGCTCGGCATTGAGTTCGTGCAGGATCTCGAGCTTCACGGCTAGCCGACCTTCTCGACGAAGACGCGGATGGTGCCGCCGCAGGACAGTCCGACATTCCAGGCCGTCTCATCGGCAACGCCGAACTCCAGCATGCGCGGTTTGCCGCTCTGGATCACGTCCATGGCCTCGGTGACCACGGCGCCCTCGACGCAGCCGCCGGAGACTGAGCCCAGGAACGTGCCCTCATCGTTGATGACGAGGCTCGAGCCCGCCGGGCGCGGCGCCGAGCCCCAGGTCTCGACAACGGTGGCCAGCGCGACGCCACGGCCGGCCTTCTGCCAGTCCTCCGCCGCCTTCAGAATATCCTCGTCGCGATCGAGCATGGGTGGACCTCTCAGGCTGCGGAGCGGATCAGGCTGCGGTGATGGGGCGGCAGCGGCCGGGAGAGCGTGGTGATCAGCTCCTGGATCGAACTCAAATTATGCACGGGGCGGAATTCGTCAACGTGCGGAAGCATCATTTTGATGCCCTGGGCCTTGGCCTCGAAGCCGCCGAACCGCAGAAGCGGGTTGAGCCAGATCAGCCGCCGGCAGGACCGGTGCAGCCGGTCCATCTCGAAGGCGAGCCTGGAATCAGCTTCCCGCTCCAGTCCGTCGGAGATCAGCAGCACGATGGCGCCCTGGCTCAGCACGCGCCGCGCCCACAATTTGTTGAAGTTGTGCAGCGAGGCCGAAATCCGGGTGCCGCCGGCCCAGTCCTCGACCGAGGCCGAGCAGCTCGCCAGCGCCTCATCGGGGTCGCGCTGACGCAGCGCCCGGGTGACGTTGGTCAGCCGGGTGCCGAACAGGAACACCGAGACGCGCTTTCGCGCGTCCCCGATGGCATGCAGGAAATGCAGGAACAGGCGGGTGTACTCGCTCATCGAGCCCGAGATATCGAGCAGCGCGACGATCGGCGCCGGCTTCTCGAGGCGCCCGAGGCGATGGATGTCGACGATGTCACCGCCGGTGCGCAAGGACGCGCGTAGCGTGCGGCGCAGGTCGAGGCGAAGCCCGCGCGGATCGGGCCGGTGCCGGCGCGTGAGAAGCTCGGCCTGCGGCAACTGCATCCGCTCGATGGCATGCAGCGCCTCGGTAATTTCCGCCGCGCTCATCTGCGCGAAATCCTTCTTCTGAAGGATTTCCTTGTCGGAGACCGACAGGCGCAGATCCTGCTCCTGGTGCTGCGGCGTCTCCGTCATCCGCGGCTGCGACATCGCCTCCTGCACGCGGCGGGATCCGGCCTGCGGCTTCTTCTTGGCCTGCTCCGGCAACGGCACCGAATCCAGCATGTGCTTCCACTCTTCCGAGGCGCGGAAGAACAGGTTGAAGGCCTGCCTGAAGATCAGCGCATGCTCGTGGCGCTTGACGAAGATCGCTTCCAGCGTGGTGAAGACGTCGGCGCGGTTGCCGATGTCGATCACCTGGAGCGCGCTCATGGCATCGATCACCGCCCCCGGCCCGACCGGCATGCTGGCTGCACGCAACGCGCGGGCGAAGCCGACGATGTTGTCGGCGAACTGCTCGGTCTGCTCGGGCGCAAGGTGGTTGATGGCCATGGTCTCGTATCCATCCCCTCGTCATTCCGGGGCGCGCCACTTGGCACGAGCCGGGAATCCATACTCCCGATCGTGGTTATGGATTCCGGGCTCGACGCTGCGCGTCGCCCCGGAATGACGGGAGTACTAGTAACGCTAGATCAATTCTCGCTCGTCGCTTCCTTCAACACCTTCTGCAAGGTATCGCCCTGCATCCGGGTGATATCGTCCTGGTACTTGAGCAGCGCACCCAGCGTGTCGCCGACCACTTGCGGGGTCAGCGAGCGGGCGTCGAGCTCCGACAGCGCGGTGGCCCAGTCGATGGTCTCGGCGACACCCGGCGACTTGTAGAAGTCCTGGTTGCGCAACGCCTGGACGAAGCGCACGACCTGTTGCGACAATTTTGCGGAGATACCGGGCACGCGCGTCTTGACGATCGCGAGCTCGCGCTCGGCGGCGGGATAGTCGACCCAGTGATAGAGACAGCGCCGCTTCAGCGCGTCGTGGATCTCGCGGGTGCGGTTGGAGGTGATGATGACGATCGGCGGCCTCGGCGCCTTCACGGTGCCGAACTCGGGGATGGTCACCTGGAAGTCGCTGAGGATTTCGAGCAGGTACGCCTCGAACGCCTCGTCGGCGCGGTCGAGCTCGTCGATCAACAGCACCGGCGGGCCGGCAACATCAGGCTCCAGCGCCTGAAGCAGCGGCCGCTTGATCATGTAACGGTCGGCGAAGATGTCGCTCGAGAGCTGCTCGCGATCGGTGTCGCCGGCGGCTTCCGCCATCCGGATCGCGATCATCTGAGCGGCGCTGTTCCACTCGTAGACGGCGGAGGAGACGTCGAGGCCTTCGTAGCACTGCAGGCGGATCAGCTTCCGCCCCAGCGCCGCCGACAGCACCTTTGCGATCTCGGTCTTGCCGACGCCGGCCTCGCCTTCGAGAAACAGCGGCCGGCCCATGCGCAGCGACAGATAAGTCACCGTGGCCAGCGATCGCTCCGCGAGATAACCGCGCGAAGTGAGAAGTTCGAGCATCGCATCGACCGATGCCGGCAGGGCCGTGAGAGTCATGAAAAAGCCAGTCTCGCTACGCCCTCACCGGGGACAAGTTTGGGCCTAGGCGTGAGGTTCACTCACTCCTTGGCGTTGGCGGCGTCGAGGGCGCGCCGCGTCAGCACCCCGATGAGGTGCGCGCGGTATTCGGCGCTGCCATGGATGTCGCTGTTGAGGCCGTCCGCCGGCACCTCGATGCCATCAAGCGCCTTCGCGGCGAAGCGCTTCTTCAGCGCATCCTCGAACGCGGTGACGCGGAATACGCCTTCGGAGCCGGCACCGGTGACGGCAACGCGCACGTCCGAAGGACGCCGCGCCACGAACACCCCGACCAGTGCATAGCGCGAGGCCTGGTTGCGGAACTTGATGTACGCCGCCTTCTTCGGCAGCGGGAACATCACCTTGGTGATGATCTCGTCGGCTTCGAGCGCCGTCGTGAAGAGGCCCTGGAAGTACTCTTCCGCCTTCAGGCGGCGCTTGTTGGTGACGATGGTGGCGCCGAGCGCGAGCACGGCGGCCGGATAGTCCGCGGTCGGATCGTTGTTGGCGAGCGAGCCACCGATCGTCCCCTTGTGGCGCACGGCCGGGTCGCCGATCTGGCCGGCAAGATTGGCCAGCGCCGGAATCGCTTCACCGACGATCGCGGAGCTTGCGACCTCGGCGTGCCTGGCGGTGGCGCCGATCACGAGCGCGCGGCCCTTCATCTCGATCGTGTCGAGCCCCTCGATATGGGAGAGGTCGACCAGATGCGGCGGGCTGGCCAGGCGCTGCTTCATGACCGGAATCAGCGTGTGGCCGCCGGCGATCACCTTGGCGTCTTCGTTCTTCACCAGGAGGTTGGCGGCCTGCCGCACGGTCCCGGGGCGATGATATTTGAATTCGTACATCTGAATGTCCTGATCGCGGGATGCGTGCGCGGGTTAGGCGAGATCGGATTTCGCCATCGCCTTGGCGCCGGCGGAGATCGAGGCGACGATGTTCTGGTAGCCGGTGCAGCGGCAGAGATTGCCTTCCAGTTCTTCCCGGATCGTATGGTCGTCGAGCTCGTTGCCCTTGCGGTGAACGATGTCGATCGCGGTCATGATCATGCCCGGCGTGCAAAAGCCGCACTGCAGGCCATGGTGCTCGCGGAAGGCCTCCTGCATCGGATGCAGCGGCGCACCATCGGCGGCCAGTCCCTCGATCGTCTTGACCTCGTGGCCGTCGGCCATCACGGCCAGCGTGGTGCAGGACTTCACGGCCTTGCCGTCGAGATGCACGACACAGGCGCCGCACTGCGAGGTGTCGCAGCCGACATGGGTGCCGGTCAGGCGCAGATTCTCGCGCAGGAACTGCACCAGCAGGGTGCGGGGATCGACGTTGGCCGTGACAGGATTGCCGTTCACGATGAGGGAGATTTTTGCCATAAGCACTCTCTATCAGCGCCCCGACGGGTCCCGTCGAAGCGGTTCTTATAATTATTCCAACCCATCATATGGGCCATTATGCCCCGGGGCAACATCGCCCGGGGCGCAAGCGGCCATGCCAAAAGGCGCTACGTGGTAATGGGCCTCAGCCCTGTACCGCTTTGGCGAAGTTCGCGAAAAATTCGTCGGCCAGTTTCTTGGCGGTGCCGTTGATCAGGCGCTGGCCGAGCTGCGCCAACTTGCCGCCGATCTGCGCCTCGACGTCGTAGGACAAAAGCGTGCCGCCGTCCTTCTCCGCCAGCTTGACCACGGCGCCGCCCTTGGCGAAGCCGGCCACCCCGCCCTCGCCTTCACCGGAGATCTTGTAGCCGTTCGGCGGGTCGAGATCGCTCAGCATGACCTTGCCCTTGAAGCGCGCCGACACCGGCCCGACCTTCATTTTAGCCGTCGCGCGAAAACCGCCGTCGTCGGTCTTCTCCAGCTCCTCGCAGCCGGGGATGCAGGCCTTCAGCACCTCGGGATTGTTGAGCTTCTCCCACACAGCCTCGCGCGGCGCCGCAAGCTGGACTTCGCCGTTCATCGTCATGGCCATGGGGGTACCTCCCGAGATCGCAATACTATAATGCTGCTCAAGTAACGCACGGAGGCCCCAAAGGAAAGGGTGGCCCCCGGTCACGTGCAATGCATATTCGCAACTGCAAAAAGTCTTGTGCGGACGATCAAGGATTGGCACAGCCGGGGCATGGTGATTAGGTCGCTACCCAGGACTTGCGCAACATGAGCACAGCCCTCGCCCCCCTGCTCGCGCCGATGCTGTCGAGCGCGGCCATGCGCGCCGTCTGCGACGACCGGTCGACCCTCCAGAACATGCTCGATTTCGAGGCAGCTTTGGCTCGGGCTGAGGTCGCCACCGGCGTGATTCCCGCATCCGCGGTGGGACCGATCGAAGCGGCCTGCAAGGCTGATGCCTTCGATATGGCCGCACTGGCCGAGGCCGCGACGCGATCCGGTAATCTCGCGATTCCCCTGGTCAAGGCGTTGACCGCCAATGTCGGCGAGGCCGACGCGGAGGCCGCGCGCTACGTGCATTGGGGCGCGACGAGCCAGGATGTCATCGACACTGCGACCATGCTCACGCTTCGCGCCGGCATCGATGCACTCGATGCCGATCTCAGCCGCGCCATCAAGGGCTTTGCCGCGCTGGCGCGCAGCCATCGCAACACCGCGATGGTGGCACGGACCTGGCTCCAGCACGCGCTGCCGATGCCGTTCGGCCTGAAGGCTGCCGAATACGCATCAAGCCTCGCCCGCGCCCGCTGCCGCCTGCGGCGGCTCTCCCGCGAGGGCCTTGCGCTGCAATTCGGCGGCGCGGCCGGCACGCTCGCGGCCCTCGGCGACAAGGGGCTTCCGGTCGCCGAACGGCTGGCACAGGAGCTGAACCTGCCGCTGCCGGAGGCGCCGTGGCACACCCATCGCGACCGGATCGCGGAAGCCGCATCGTGCTTTGCGATTCTCGCTGGAAGCTGCGGCAAGATCGCCCGCGACGTCTCACTGATGATGCAGACCGATGTTGGCGAAGCGTTCGAGCCCGCTGGCGAAGGCCGCGGTGGCTCCTCGACCATGCCGCACAAGCGCAACCCGGTTGCGGCCGCGAGCGCGCTGGGCTGCGCAACCATGGCCCCTCAGCTCGCCGCGACGATTTTTGCAGCCCAAGTGCAGGACCATGAGCGCAGCGCCGGCCCCTGGCACGCGGAATGGCCGACGCTGCCGCAACTGATGCTGGTCGCCTCCGGCGCGCTGGCCGCCATGGTCGACATCGCCGAAGGGCTCGACGTCGATGCTGCGCGCATGCGCAGCAATCTCGATGCGACGCACGGCCTGATCATGGCCGAAGCGGTCACGTTCGCGCTGGCCGACAAGATCGGCAAGAGCGATGCGCATCATCTGATCGAGACCGCAAGCAAGCGGGCAGTCGCCGAGAAGAAGCATCTGCGCGAGGTTCTCGCGGCCGACTCGCAGGTCACCGCGCATCTCGCACCGGAAAAAATTGCGGCATTGTTCGAGCCGATGGCCTATCAAGGGGCCTCCCAGGCCCTGATCGACCGGCTGCTCGACAGCCTCGACCGCGACTAAAAACTGCCAAACACGACGGAGACGCCGCATGCCCATGATCGATGCCGACGGTTGCCTGATCAACGTCTCCGTCGAGGGCCGCGACGGCGGGCCGACGCTGATGCTGTCCAATTCGCTCGGCTGTACGCTTCAGATGTGGGAGCCGCAGATGAAGGCGTTGACGCAGGTGTTCCGCGTCATCCGCTACGACCGCCGCGGCCACGGCAAGTCCAACGTCCCGCCCGCCCCCTATACGATGGAGCGCTTCGGCCGCGACGTGCTGGCGATCCTCGACGACCTCAACATCGAGAAGGTGCATTGGTGCGGCCTGTCGATGGGCGGCATGGTCGGGCAATGGCTGGGCGCGAACGCCCCGGAGCGCTTCGGCAAGCTCATCCTCGCCAACACCTCCTGTTACTATGCCGAGCCGACCAAATGGCTGGAGCGCATCGACGCGGTGAAGAAGGGCGGCATCGCCGCGGTGGCCGATGCCGTGATCGCGGGCTGGCTAACGCAGGATTTCCGCGAGCGCGAGCCCGACATCACCGCCAAGATGAAATCGATGCTGCTTGCGACCCCGGTCGAGGGGTATCTGGCCTGCTGCGAGGCGCTATCGACGCTCGACCAGCGCGCGCTGCTGCCGAAGATCAAGAGCCCGACCTTGGTGATCGCCGGCCGCCACGACATGGCAACCCCGATCTCGGCGGGCGAGCTGATCCGCTCGAGCATTCCCGGCGCCAGCATGACCATCATCGACGCCGCCCACATTTCAAATGTCGAGCAGCCGCACGCGTTCACCGACGCTGTGGTTGGATTCTTGACCCAGCGCTAACCACGACCGTCATTGCGAGGAGCGTAGCGACGAAGCAATCCAGACCATCGCCGCGGAGGGATACTGGATTGCTTCGCTACGCTCGCAATGACGGAGAGGAGGAAACAACATGGACGACCAGAAGCGCCGCGATGCCGGCATGAATGTGCGCCGGAAGGTGCTGGGCAATACCTGGGTCGACAAGTCGATCGCGGGCCGCAATGCCTTCAACACCGACTTCCAGGACATGATCACCCGCTATGCCTGGGGCGAGATCTGGACGCGGCCGCATTTCGACGAGCGCACGCGGCGCGTGCTGGTGATCGGCACCATGGTCGCGCTCGGGCAATGGGACGAATTCCGCCTGCACGTGCGCGCGGCGCTCGCCGAGGGCGGCTTCACCCCCGACGACATCAAGGAAATCCTGCTTCAGCAGGCAATCTATTGCGGCGTGCCGGCGGTGAACCACGCCGTCAAGGAAGCCTCAGCGATTGTGCAGGAGCTCGGCCTGCTCAAGACCTAGCGGCGCGGCGGTCTCGACGGTCTCCTGAACGATCTTGGGCGCCGCCGCGGGCCGTTCGATCAGCACCACGATGGCGGCGCCGAGCAGCAGCAGGAGTTCGGTGGCATGCAGCCTGAGCGCGGCCATCTCGCCGACCTTCGAGGCCATCAACATGCTCGTAAACGAGATGAGGCTGCCGATCGCAAGCGCAATGCCGAGTGCCTCGTCGCTGCCGCCGTTCTTGCGGACGCGGGGGATGCACAGAAGCGCGAGATAGATGGCAAGGAACGCCACCACCGTCAGCCGGCCCAGGGCCAGCAGCCAGGCGGCACGCACCGTGCTCATCCCCGCCATCTGAAGATGGTCACTGAGGAACAGCGCCACCGCGACATTCGGCCGCTCGTAAAGGCCGTGTACCGGTGCCACCATGATGTTGAAGGCCACAAGCGTCCAGGCCGGGATGAAATAGGCCGCCAGCAGGGCGCCGTTGACCGAACCGATCCGCCAATTCCTGAACATGCCGCTTCCCGCTTCGCTCGCTACGCGCCTTCAATGGGAAGGCTTTGCGGGGAGCTAACTCGCATCAGACTGTGGCGGCAATTTAAACCCTTTGTTTACCTTAACCGGCCCGCCAGGCGGCGCGACCAAAGAAAAGGGCCCCGCCTTTCGGCGGGGCCTCGCTTCACCCTGCGCTCTCAAATCTACCTGTTGTCCTGACCGTGCTGACCGCCCTGCTGCTGGCCGGGTTTCTCGCCCTGGCGCTGCGGATCCTGCTGCTGCTGACCGGGTTTCTGGCCGCCGCCCTGCTGCTGACCGGGGCGCTGGCCGGGGTTCTGAGTCTGCTGGCCCGGATTCTGGTTCTGCTGCTTCGTCATTGGGGAAAACTCCCTTGTTGGACGTCAGAACGGAGACAACGGCCCCCATCCGATTTGGTTGCCTTGCGGAACCCGGTTCCTCGCACCTGCGGAACCGAGATGACAGCCGTAACGAAATGACCTCTGTACAAGCCTTTGCGCCGAGGCATGGCCAGTTGCAGCCGCCAGTTCCCTCCTGTTACAAAACGGGAAGAATGCTTAGGGGCTGCCGGGGCCCGAGAAGAAACTCGCAGAAACTCTCTCTCGAAACAGCTCCTTTGAGCCGCGTCAGGTTTGGTAACGGCAGCGCATGGATTATTTCGCCCAGCAGCTCATCAACGGACTCGTTCTGGGCTCGATCTACGGCCTGATCGCCATCGGCTATACGATGGTCTACGGCATCGTCGGCATGATCAATTTCGCCCACGGCGATGTCTTCATGATCGGCGGCTTCATCGCCCTGATCACCTTCCTGATCCTGGTCTCGCTCGGCCTGACCGCGATCCCGGTGATCCTGCTGGTGGTGCTGCTGGTGTCGATGGCGATCACCGCGCTCTATGGCTGGACCATCGAGCGGATTGCCTACCGGCCGCTGCGTCATTCCTTCCGCCTCGCCCCGATGCTGTCGGCGATCGGCATGTCCTTCGTGCTGACGAATTACTCGCAGGTGGCGCAGGGCGCGCGCGTCAAGCCGATCCCGCCCTTCATCACCGGCGGCTACACACTGCATGAGAGCACGGACGGCTTCGTCATCCAGCTCTCCAACATCCAGATCATGGTGGTCGTGACCACCATCGTGCTGCTCGCGCTCTTCACCTGGCTGGTCTCGCGCACCCGGCTCGGGCGCGACATGCGCGCCTGCGAGCAGGATCAGACCATGGCGGCGCTGCTCGGCGTCAACGTCGACCGCACCATCTCCATGACCTTCGTGATCGGCGCCGCGCTCGCCGCGGTCGCGGGCCTGATGTACCTGCTCTATTACGGCCTGGTGGATTTCTTCATGGGCTTCGTCGCCGGCATCAAGGCGTTCACCGCGGCCGTGCTCGGCGGCATCGGCTCGCTGCCCGGCGCCATGCTGGGCGGCCTCGCGATCGGCCTGATCGAGACGTTCTGGTCGGCCTATTTCTCGGTCGAGTACAAGGACGTCGCGGCGTTCTCGATCCTGATCGTCGTGCTGATCTTCATGCCGACCGGCCTGCTCGGCCGTCCCGAAGTCGAAAAAGTCTGACGGTCGCGCGTGATAGTTTCCTCGACCAATACGGCCAAACCTGCAACGGGCATCCCCGCTCTCCTGAAGACGGCCTTCGTCAACGCCCTGATCGCGCTGGTGCTCTTCTCGCTGATGGTCGGCATCCGCACCGAAGCGGGTTCCGACGGCCAGCTCACCTATTGGACGCGCTTCGGCGAGGTCGCCTCCCTCGTCGCCGCCGTGTTCGGCGGCTCGATCGTGATCGGGCTCTTGCGACAGTGGATCGGTCCAAACGGCACCGACAAGCTGGTGCCGCCGGCTGTACGCAGCGGCATGTCGTTTCTGGGCCGCTACCTGGCGCCCGTTCTTCTGATCTTCACGGTGCTTGTGCCGGTGATCTTCTACGACCAGCGCTATATCCTCGATCTCGCGATCCTCGTGCTCACCTATGTGATGCTGGGCTGGGGGCTGAACGTCGTGGTCGGGCTCGCCGGCCTGCTCGATCTCGGCTACGTCGCCTTCTACGCGGTGGGCGCCTATTCCTACGCGCTGCTTGCCACCAATTTCGGCTGGTCGTTCTGGGTCTGCCTGCCGCTCGCCGGCATCCTCGCCGCGTTCTGGGGCGTGCTGCTCGGCTTCCCCGTGCTGCGGCTGCGCGGCGACTATCTCGCCATCGTGACGCTCGCCTTCGGCGAAATCATCCGCCTCGTCATCATCAACTGGCAGAGCCTCACCGGCGGCCCCAACGGCGTCTCCAGCATTCCCCGCCCCTCCTTCTTCGGCATCCCGCTGGACAACAGCGACAACGGGCTCGCGGCCAGGCTCGGCATCGAATATTCGCCGACCCACCGCATCGTCTTCCTGTTCTATCTGATCCTGGCGCTTGCGCTGCTCACCAACTGGGTGACGATCCGGCTGCGCCGCCTGCCGATCGGCCGCGCCTGGGAGGCCTTGCGCGAGGACGAGGTCGCCTGCCGCGCGCTCGGCATCAACACCACGACCACCAAGCTCACGGCGTTCGCGACCGGCGCCATGTTCGGCGGCTTTGCCGGTGCGTTCTTCGCGACGCGCCAGGGCTTCATCAGTCCGGAATCCTTCACCTTCCAGGAATCGGCGCTGGTGCTCGCCATCGTCGTGCTCGGCGGCATGGGCTCGCAGCTCGGCGTCGCGCTCGCCGCGCTCGCCATGATCGGCGGCTTCGAGCTGTTCCGCGGCCTCGAGACCTACCGCATGCTGGTGTTCGGTATGGCCATGGTACTGATCATGATCTGGCGGCCGCGCGGCCTGATCGGCCATCGCGCGCCGACCGTGTATCTGACCAAGGCGCAGGCGATCTCCTCCGACCTCGTCAAGGAAGGGCACGGATGAGCGGCGACGAGATTCTCGGTGTGGACCGGCTGACCATGCGCTTCGGTGGCATCGTCGCCGTGCAGGACCTGTCGTTTGCGGCCGAGCGGAAGAAGATCACCGCGCTGATCGGGCCGAACGGCGCCGGCAAGACCACCGTGTTCAACTGCATCACCGGCTTCTACAAGCCGAGCGGCGGCGCCATTCGCCTCACCCATGACGACGGCAAGGTGATTGCGCTGGAGCGGCTGAACGATTTCCGCATCGCCAAGCAGGCCAAGGTGGCGCGCACCTTCCAGAACATCCGCCTGTTTCCCGGCATGACCGCGCTGGAAAACCTCATGGTGGCACAGCACAACGCGTTGATGCGCGCCTCCGGCTTCACCTTCCTCGGCCTTATCGGCGCCCCCGTTTACCGGGACGCCGAAAAGCACGCGATCGATCTCGCCACCGACTGGCTCAAGCGGGTCAATCTGCTCGATCGGGCCGATGATGCCGCCGGTAATTTCTCCTATGGCGACCAGCGCCGGCTCGAGATTGCGCGCGCGATGTGCACCGAGCCCGCGCTCTTGTGCCTGGACGAGCCCGCCGCGGGTCTCAACGCGCGCGAGAGCGCAGCCTTGAGCGAGCTTCTGCTCTCGATCCGCAACGAGCTCGGCACTTCGATCCTGCTGATCGAGCACGACATGTCGGTCGTCATGGAGATATCCGACCACATCGTGGTGATGGACCACGGCGTCAAGATCGCGGAAGGCTCTCCGCGCGAGATCCGCGACGATCCCAAGGTGATCGCGGCCTATCTCGGCACCGACGAGGAAGAGGCCGTGGCCGTGATGGAGAGCGGGTCGTGACGTCGGCGTCCACTCCCCTGCTCTCGATCCGGGGCCTGCGCGCCGCCTACGGCAAGATCGAGGCGCTGAAGGGCGTCGATGTCGAGATCAGCGCCGGCGAGATCGTGGCCCTGATCGGCGCCAACGGCGCCGGCAAGTCGACACTGATGATGACGATCTTCGGCAAGCCGCGCGCCCGCGCCGGCCAGATCCTGTACGAAGGCCGCGACATCACCGACGTTCCCACCCATGAGATCGCCCATTTGCGCATCGCGCAATCGCCGGAAGGCCGCCGCATCTTCCCGCGCATGAGCGTGGCGGAAAACCTGCAGATGGGGGCGGATGCCACCGGATGCACGGACGCGGAACGCGAGGCCACGCTCCAACGCGTGTTCACGCTGTTTCCGCGCCTGAAGGAGCGCTACGCCCAGCGCGGTGGAACGCTGTCCGGCGGCGAGCAGCAGATGCTGGCAATCGGCCGCGCCCTGATGAGCCGCCCCCGCCTGCTTCTGCTCGACGAGCCCTCGCTCGGGCTGGCGCCGCTGATCGCGCGCCAGATTTTCGATGCGATCCGCACCCTGAACCGGCAGGACGGCCTGACCGTGCTGATCGTCGAGCAGAATGCCAACCATGCGCTGAAGCTCGCCCATCGCGGTTACGTCATGGTCAACGGCCTGATCACGCTGGCCGGGACGGGCACCGAGTTGTTGCAGCGCCCCGAGATTCGCGCCGCCTACCTGGAAGGCGGCCGGCACGGCTGAGGCTGCCCGACGGCGGCGCACCGTGCGGCCGAATGTGGCGAGATATCTCCGCCATTGCCCGTATTTTGCCGGTGACTTCTCCCGAGATTCATTCGAGAATGGCGCTGGTTTGAACCGGGCATACCCGGCAACTTCCACAGGCGACCACCCGCGAGGTATCTCATGAAATCACTGAAGCTCATCGGTCTGGCATTCGGCGCATCGATCGCGCTATCGAGCGCGGCGTTCGCGCAGGATGTCACCGTCGCAGTCGCAGGCCCGATGACCGGCGGCGAGTCCGCCTTCGGCCGCCAGATGAAGAACGGCGCCGAGATGGCCGTGGCTGACATCAACGCCGCCGGCGGCGTCAACGGCAAGAAGCTCGCGCTCACTGTCGAGGACGACGCCTGCGATCCGAAGCAGGCGCGCTCGATCGCCGAGAAGATCGCCGGCGCGAAAATCCCGTTCGTGGCCGGGCACTATTGCTCGTCGTCGTCGATCCCCGCCTCCGAAGCCTATGCCGACGGCAACGTGCTCCAGATTACCCCCGCCTCGACCAATCCGAAGTTCACCGATAGCGGACTCTGGAACGTGGCACGCGTCTGCGGCCGTGACGACCAGCAGGGCCTTGTCGCGGCGCAGTACATCGCCAAGAACTTCAAGGGCAAGAACATCGCGATCCTCAACGACAAGACCACCTACGGCAAGGGTCTCGCCGATGAAACCAAGAAGGCGCTCAACAAGGCCGGCATCACCGAGAAGATGTACGAGTCCTACAACAAGGGCGACAAGGACTTCAACGCGATCGTCTCGCGCCTGAAGCGCGACAACATCGATCTCGTCTATGTCGGCGGCTACCATCAGGAGAGCGGCCTGATCCTGCGCCAGATGCGTGACCAGGGCCTCAAGACGATCCTGATGGCCGGCGATGCGCTCGCCGACAAGGAGTACGCCTCCATCACCGGCCCGGCCGGCGAAGGCACGCTGTTCACCTTCGGTCCCGATCCGCGCAACAAGCCGACCGCGAAGAAGATCGTCGACGCCTTCAAGGCCAAGAACATCGATCCCGAGGGCTATACGCTCTACACCTACGCGGCGATGCAAGTCTGGTCGCAGGCGGCGAAGAAGGCCGCCACCACTGACGCCAAGAAGGTCATGGCGGCGATCAAGGCCGGCAAGTGGGACACCGTGATCGGCCCGATCGAGTATGACGCCAAGGGCGACATCAAGCAGCTCGACTATGTCGTCTACAAGTGGGACGCCAAGGGCGGCTACGCCGAAATCAAGGGCAATGGCACCTAAGACAGGATACCTGACCTTTTAGCCAGATCGATCCCAACGCCCCGGTTCGCCGGGGCGTTTTCTTTTGCCGTACGGTCAGACAGCGGCGGAGAGCTCGCCGCCCGCCGCAGCCTGGGCCTTGCGGAGCGCTTGCAGGAGATCGTTCGGTCGAAACGGCTTTTGCAGGCATACCACGTCGGCCAGACCGGGCGCCTCGTCCATGAAATCCAGCGCGGTCATGCCGGAGACCGCAACGATCGGGAACCCGGGAACTCGCTCCCGAAGAGCCACCATGACGTCGACGCCGCTGGTGTCGGCCAGGAAAATATCGACAATCGCCGCATCGAAAGCCCCCTCTTTGAAGGCTTTCAGTCCCGCTGCGCCGCTCTCGGCCTCGACCACATCAAAATGGTTGACCCGAAGCACGATCGCGACCATGGCGCGGACCTCCTTCTGGTCGTCGACAACGAGGACACGGGGCATGGGAACAACTTCCGGATTCGTATCATTATTTGGTTCAATTCACCGCAAGAGGCCGGCAAGGCAGTATGAGTCCGTCCGGTAAAGCACCTCTTACCAGTTACCCGTTCCGAGTCCCCCGCCACGTTAAGTAAGCTGTAACCTTCGGTTGAGTCGCGAGCGCTTTCTGTCAGGATGCGCGCCCGGAGCGGGCTACCATGACGGTAGCGGCTTCCCGGCCGGAAGAGATTGACTAGGAGGTCATCATGCCGGCGTTCGAGAGCTCGACGTGCTAGCACCCAACGACCGAAGCACGTTCCTGTCGACCTTGCCGGCTACGCGGAGCGATCGCAGGGCGGCATTGGCGATCGTCGGCATCTCCGCGATCCTGTTCGCGCTGGCCGTACCGTTTGCGGGCTTGCCGCTGGTGCAGGTGCCGGCCTTCGTGGCGAGCTACCAGTCGGCGCTCGCGGTCAGCGACATCATCACTGCCGTTTTGCTGCTGTCGCAGTTCGCCGTGCTGCGCAGCCGCGCGCTGCTGCTGCTGTCGACCGGCTATCTGTTCACGGCGGGCGCCGCGGTGACCCACGCCCTCACCTTCCCCGGGCTGTTCGCCCCGGCCGGATTGCTCGGTGCAGGCTCGCAGACCACCGTCTGGCTCTACATGATCTGGCACGGCGGTTTCCCGCTGTTCGTGCTGGCCTATGCCTGGCTCAAGGACGGCAACGGCGGCAACGGGATTGCGGGCTCGTCAGCTCCCGCGATAGCACTCTCCGTCGCCGGCGTGTTCGTCGCGTTGACCGTCTTCGCCTGGCTGGTGACTGCGCAGCACGGCCTGCTGCCGGTCCTGCTCAAGGACGGCCACTACACCACCACCATGATCGGCGTGGTGTCGTTCGTGTGGTCCCTGAGCTTCGCGGCGCTGGTCACGCTGTGGTTTCGCAAGCCGCACACGGTGATCGACGTCTGGCTCATGGTCACGATGTGCGCCTGGCTGTTCGACATCGCGCTGTCCGCGATCGTCAACGTCGCGCGTTTCGATCTCGGCTTCTATACTGGCCGGGTCTACGGCCTCTTTGCATCGAGTTTCGTGCTCGCGGTTCTGCTCATCGAGAACGTGCGTCTCCAGGCGAACACGGCAGGCATGGTCGGCGCGCTACAGCGGCAGTCGAGCTCGGAGCGGAACTATTATGCCGAGCGCGAGCGGCTGTTCAGCGCCGTCGTCGAATCCTCCAACGACGCCATCATCACGAAGTCGCTCGACGGCACCATCACGTCCTGGAACAATGCGGCCGAGCGCGTCTTCGGCTACTCCGCCAACGAGGCGATCGGCCGCCAGGTCGATATCATCATGCCCGAGGGGCAGCGCGAGGAAGTCGCCGAAATGCTGGCCCGCACCCGCAACGGCGAGGTCATCGACCAGCACGAGACCGTGCGGCTGCACAAGAACGGCCAGCCGATCGACGTCCTGCTGAGCCAGGTCCCGCTGCGATCGACCGACGGCAAGATCATCGGCGCCTCCAAGGTCGCCCGCGACATCACCGAGCGGAAGCGGGCGGAATCCGCTCTCAACCGCGAGATCGAGGAGCGCCAGCGCATCTTCGAGACCTCGCAGGACCTGATCCTCGTGACGGACGGTTACGGCAATTTCATCCAGATCAGCCCGAGCGTGAAGGACATTCTCGGGTACAAGCCGGAGGACATGATCGGCCACAGCGCCACCGAGTTCATTCACCCTGACGATCTCGACAAGACGCGGGGCGAGATGCGCGCGGCGCGGCGTGGCGCGGTCAAGCGCAGCTTCGAGGCGCGCTACTACCACTACGACGGTCACGAGGTGACGCTGAACTGGATGGGGACCTGGTCGGAGCCGGTGAAGCGCCATTTCTTCATCGGCCGCGACCTCACCGAGAAGCAGGCCGCGGAAGCCCAGCTCAGGCAGGTCCAGAAAATGGACTCCATCGGCCAGCTGACCGGCGGCGTCGCCCACGATTTCAACAACGTGCTGACCGTCATCACCGGCACGATCGGCATCCTCGCGGATGCGGTGGCCGACCGCCCCGAGCTCGCCGCCATCACCAAGCTGATCGACGACGCCGCCGAACGCGGCGCGCAACTGACCAAGCACCTGCTCGCCTTTGCCCGCAAGCAGCCGCTCCAGCCGCGCGAGATCGACGTCAATGCGCTGGCGCTCGACGCCGCCAAGCTGCTGCACCCGACCCTCGGCGAGCAGATCACCATCACGCCGCAGCTCACCGAGGATGCCTGGCCGGCGATGGTCGACCCGGGCCAGCTCTCCACCGCGATCCTCAATCTCGCGCTGAACGCGCGTGACGCCATGCCGGACGGCGGCACACTGGTGCTGGAGACCCGCAACATCTTCCTAGACGACGGCTATGCCAGCATGAATCCCGACGTCGTCGCCGGCAGCTATGTGATGATCGCGGTCAGCGACACCGGCACCGGCATTCCGCCGGACCTGATCGAGCGGGTGTTCGACCCGTTCTTCACCACCAAGGAGGTCGGCAAGGGCACCGGGCTCGGGCTCAGCATGGTGTTCGGTTTCGTCAAGCAGTCCGGCGGCCACATCAAGATCTACAGCGAGGAAGGCCACGGCACGAGCGTGAAGATCTACCTGCCGCGCTCGAGCGGCGTGCAGGAGACCGAGTTCGAGGCACTCCAGAACGTGCCCATCACCGGCGGCGACGAGAAGATCCTGATCGTCGAGGACGACGCGCTGGTACGGCAATATGTCGTGACCCAGATCAAGAGCCTCGGCTATGCCGCGCTCGAGGCCGCCAACGCGGCCGAAGCGCTCACCATCATCGATGCCGACAAGGGCATCGACCTGCTCTTCACCGACATCATCATGCCGGGTCACATGAACGGCCGCCAGCTCGCGGACGAGGCGGTGCGGCGGCGTCCCGACCTGAAGACGCTGTTCACCTCGGGCTACACCGAGAACGCCATCGTCCATCACGGTCGGCTCGATTCCGGCGTGCTGCTGCTGGCCAAGCCCTACCGCAAATCCGAGCTTGCCAAGATGCTCAGGACGGCGCTGGCGAGTTGAGCAGACGGCACCGGTGCGCTATCGCTGATGGCGAACTGCCTTGAGCCGACGGAGCCGCCTTGAAAAATCTCCTCACCGATATCGCCGGCGTCCGGGTCGGCCACGCCGAGGATGCGAAAGTCGCCTCGGGCACGACAGCGATCATCTTCGATGCCCCGGCGGTCGCGGCGATCGACGTCCGCGGCGGCGGCCCCGGCACGCGCGAGGATGCGTTGCTCGATCTTGCCAGCACACAAGAACGGGTCGATGCGATCGCGCTGTCCGGCGGCTCCGCCTTCGGGATCGAGGCCGGCGGCGGCGTGCAAGCCTGGCTCGCGGAACACGGCCGCGGTCTCAATATCCGCGGCGCCGTGATCCCGCTGGTGCCGGGTGCGATCATGTTCGACCTGCTCAACGGCGGCGACAAGGCCTGGGGGCGCTTCGGGCCCTATCGCGATCTCGGTTACGCCGCAGCTGTGGCCGCAGGCCACGACTTCGCGCTGGGCAGCGTCGGCGCCGGCCTCGGGGCCACCACCGCGACCTTCAAGGGCGGGCTCGGCTCGGCCTCGGCGGTCCTCGCCAACGGCATCAAGGTCGCCGCCATCATGGTCGTCAACGCCGTCGGCAGCGCAACCGTCGGCGAGGGACCGTGGTTCTGGGCGGCGCCGTTCGAGGAGAATGGCGAGTTCGGCGGGCGCGGCCTGCCGCCCAAATTCACGCCGGACATGCTTACGATGCGCATCAAGGGCGGCCCCGCCGCGAGCGCGCGTGAGAACACCACGATCGGCCTCGTCGTCACCGACGCCACGCTGACCAAGGCCCAGGCCAAGCGGCTTGCGATGATCGCGCACACCGGATTTGCCCGCGCCATCTATCCGGTCCATGCACCGACCGACGGCGACGTGCTGTTTGCGGCTGCGACCTGCGAGAAGCCGATCGAGCCGCTGGTCGGCCTCACCGAGCTCGGCACGGTCGCCGCCAACGTGGTCGCCCGCGCGATCGCGCGCGGCGTCTACCATGCAACCGCGCTGCCGTTTGCGGGAGCATTACCGGCGTGGAAAGACCGCTTCGGCGCGTAAGGGGCACGCGCCTCTTGTATTACCTCTTCGGTCCTGGCGCAGACGACCCCAAGGGCGCTGCCGACGATCCGCAGCCTGAATTCGACGACTGATCGACCAGCACGTGAACTTTCCCGCTGTCGGATTCGACCCGTGAAACGCCCGTGGTCATGTCCACCAGGAGACGCGTGCCGCGGAGAACGTTCCTGCACTGGGTGAGCACCACGCCACCGGCTACAGTGATCAGATTGGCCCTGGTGTCAAAAATCGCGGTCTCGCCGTTGACGACCTGATCTTTTTGCACCACGACGACACTGCCCCGCGCTTCCAGCCGACGGATCGACGAACTTCCGCCCGGACCGGGCGTGGCCGACTGCAACGGAGCGGACTTTGCGGGCTTCGCGTTCGCCGGTGGCGAGCTCGAATCGTAGAACACGACCAACGCCTTGGACGTCATGGTGGTGTCGCCCTGCACCACCTTCACCTTGCCCGAGAACGTCGCTTCCTTTTTCTTGTCGCGCATCTCGAGCGATGCTGCCTCGATGCTGATCGGCTGGTCGCGGTTCTGCGAAAATCCCTGGACGGCGTTGGTGCTTGAACTCTGCGCGGCGACGTCTCGAAAGGTGGCGCAAGAGACGAGAACAAAGATCATCGGCACCGCGAGATACGCGGCGCATTGGCGAATATTGTTAGGCGCACCCGCCAGATATCTGAGCATGCGCCATCATTACGAAGAATTCGATCTGATGGGAATGGGATTGGTTGCTTTGGCCGCGCTGGACTGGTTCGGGCCGGTCAAGCTTGCACACGCCCCGAGTCGAGAAGGCTACCGCTTAGACGCTCATCGACATGGACGAGCCGGCAGTCGCCGAGGCGCCTTGCCCCTGCCCGCCTTGCCGCTGCATCAACTGCGCGAACAGATCATAGGCCGAATTGGCGGAGGAGCTGGAGGCGCCGGGGACCGTCGTCGACATCTTGAAGCCGTCGGCATAGGTGACGGTGGTGGTGGTCGAGCCGTCGGCGGCGGTCGTCGTGGTCGAGGTCGAGCCACCGCTGGACTGCAACGACGAATCCGATCCATTGCCCAAACCGTCCGTACCCTGCGCGTGGTGGTGGCCGCCATGGCCGCTCTTCAGCGCTTTCGACATCTCGTCGAGGCTTACGCTGCCGTCGGAATTCGTATCCATCTTCGAGAACACGTCGTCGGCCTGCGCGAGGTTGGTGCCGCCGGCCCCCAGCGCGCTCTCGAATTCGGACTTGGTGATGTTGCCGTCGCCGTCCCCGTCGATCTGCGAGAACAGGTCCTTCAGCGCGGCATCCCGGCTCGTCGAGGACGTGGAACTCGATGTCGATGCACTGGTCGCACCGCTCGTGTTGTCCGTCGACTGACTCTGCGCGGCGAACAACGCGTTCATCGTCTCCGGCGAGATCTGCGGATATTTGCCCGCATTGACCGACGAGGCCGCGCCGCTGGTCGTGCTGCTGCTGCCGCTGTCGATCGCAAACGGATTGGTCGGCGCGCTTTGTGAAGATCCCGTCTTCTGGGTCGACGAGGACGATTTCGAATTCGTCAGCGACTGGATCGCGTCGAGCGCACTCGATACGGCACCAAGGGCAAACAACATTGCACAACTCCAACCGATGCGGCATGCCGCGGTCAATGCTCTGGAGGTGAAGTCAGCAAGCGCCGTGCCAGCGCAAAAAGCTCAATGAAATCCGCATTCGCCGTGCTTTGTGGGCCTCGGGAACAACGGCAATTCATGCCGGTCGCGGCAGAAATTTCCGCCCACAGGAAGCACGCCTCCCCTGCATTGCCCGCCACGGAGGCCCATGTTAGGCGAGGCCCATTCGTCGTTCGGCCGCCACGGGAAACCGCGCCATGACCCAAGCCTTCGCCCCCCGCCCCCTGGCCATCGCGCCCTCGATCCTGGCCTCGGACTTCTCCAGGCTCGGCGAAGAGGTACGCGCGGTGGACGCCGCCGGTGCCGACTGGATCCATCTCGACGTGATGGACGGTCATTTCGTTCCCAACATCTCCTACGGCCCGGACGTCATCAAGGCGATGCGCCCGCACACCAAAAAGATCTTCGACGCGCATCTGATGATCTCGCCCTGCGACCCCTATCTCGAGGCCTTCGCCAAAGCCGGCTGCGACCACATCACCGTGCATGCGGAAGCCGGTCCGCACCTGCACCGCTCGCTCCAGGCGATTCGCGCACTCGGCAAGAAGGCCGGCGTCTCGCTCAATCCGGGCACCCCGATCAGCGTGCTCGAATACGTCATCGACCTCGTCGACCTCGTGCTGGTGATGTCGGTCAATCCCGGATTTGGCGGCCAGGCCTTCATCCCCTCCGCGATCGGCAAGATCCGCGACATCCGCGCGATGACGGCGGGACGTCCGATCGACATCGAAGTCGATGGCGGCGTCGGCCCTGATGTCGCAGGCCCGCTGGCCGCGGCCGGCGCCAACGCTTTCGTCGCCGGCACCTCCGTGTTCAGGGGCGGCACGCAGGACGCGTACAAAACCAACATCGCCGCGATCCGCAACGCGGCGGCAACGGCGCGCGGCGAGGCCATCTGACGGCCATTCGCGGTCCGAACCGGCCTTGTGGCCGCTGCGACCAATGCGAATGGATGAAATCCGCGCCACGCTGTTTTCCGCAGGCCTGCGGCGCCTGCTCGTCGAGGCCCTGCAGGACGGCGAGCAGGTGATCTGGCAGGGCCAGCCCGACGGCGTCGCCCGCATGATCATGTGGCGATTTCTGTGGTGGATCGGATTCCCCTGGCTGTTGCTGACCGTCATCGCCATCAGAAGCGATTGGATCGACCGAGCGGCCCAACCTCTCGTGATGCTCGGAGTTGCGATGGTTGCGGCTCCGTTGGTGATGCTGCTGCAAGACCTGCAGACGCTCTATGTGATCACCGATCGCCGCGCGCTGATCTTGCGAACGGCCTGGGGCCGACGGACGGCGAGCCAGACGTCGTTCGAGGCGATGGACGCGGTCCTTGAAATCCTGGACATCGGCGGTGGCGCCGGCCACCTCAACTTCGCGTCAGGACGATCGACCCGTTCGCCCGATGCCGACTACACCGGCCGCTATGGATTTCGCTGTGTTCGAGACGCTCCGCGCGTCCGGGATATCCTCGAAGGCGCGCGCGCCGGCACGATGCGGCGGTCGCACACGCAAAAAGCTGCGGCTCTTGCGAGTGCTGCGACGCGCAATGCCTAAAATTGCAATCTTGATCCGTACTCCTCCGGACTTCCCTGATTCGTGCAAATCACCGCTAGTGATTCTTGCCTGTTTTCGCGGGAGCACATCATGACGACGACCCTGGTCTGGACTGGCGTGGCGTTGTGGCTTGGTTTCAGTGCGTTTGTTGTGTTTGGCCCATCGGCCGGACCGGTGAAGGTCCCGGCACGTTCGGCCCGCATCGTCCGCCGCGACTGGTACCGGGCCTGAGCCCATGCAGATCGCGCTCGTGAAGCGTCAGCTGAAGCGCAGGTGCCGCATCCCGCGGCGCCCGCATCCTGACCTCGACTATTTCTTCGGTCGGCTCGAACGCACCGAAGGCGAGATGCGCGACGACACCGGGCCCGATACGGCGGACCTGGATCACCCACTCCGGTCACCGCGCCGGCATTGAATTGTATTCTGGACTAAGCCCGATGAAGCCGCACTGCCCGAACTGCCTGAAGGAAATGACCAAGGCATCCGCGTCGCGTAACCTCTTCAACTGCGAGCCCTGCCGCGAGATCATCCAGTATTTTGGCGGTAGCGCGGATCACGGCGAGCCCGGCCCGCAATTCTGCTGGCCGATCCGCCGCAAGCGCTCCGTCCACGCCGCCCACGCGGCGTGATCTTCCCTAGCCCCACACCACTCCGGCGTCTGGCTTCGCCGCAGCCATCCGCGGCGGCCGCACCACGGTGACGGTGCAGGCCGCCTCCGAGGCCACCTTGGCCGAGACGCTGCCGAGCAGCGTGCGGCGGAACGAGCTCTGCCGCGCGCCGATGATGACGTGGTCGACCTGATTGACCTCGGCGAATTCCAGCAGCGCCGCGGCGGGATCAACGGCTTCCAGCACATGAACCGACAGCCGGCTCTCATCCAGCTTGAGCGGCGTCGCCCAATGCCGGAGCGCGACCAGACGGTCGATATGCTTGTTGGAGCCCTGCTCGTCGAGCGTCCGGTCGATCGCGATGCGGTTGAGCTTGAGCACGTTGACGCAGGCGAGCCGCGCCGACGGCAGCGTCGCGAGAATGCGCTCGGTCGTCACGCGCAGCGCCTCGTTCAGCTCGCCCGCGCCTTCCACAGTGTCGAGCGCGACCGCGAGGATCGGGCTGGAGGCGATTTGCGCGGCGACGTCCGATTTCGCGCGCGGCGCCATGACGCCCTGGTTGAAGCGCCGCCGCCAGGCGACGCCGAGCGGATCGCGCTTCAGCCGTTCCGAACGCGCGGTGAGCTTGACCTGGTCCGGATGGGCGAGATCGAAGGCGAGCTGGGACGCGGTCGGATAGCGCCACACCGGCTCGATCTCGAGACAGCGCAGCACCACCTCCTGAAGCCAGGGCGGATAGTCGCTGCGCAATTTGCGCGGCGGATGCGGATCGCGCCACAGCCGGTGACGCATCGCGCGTAGCGTCTCGCCCTCGCCGAACGGCCGCTCGCCGGTGGTGAAGAAATACAGCAGCACGCCCAGCGAAAACAGATCGCTGCGCGGATCGTCGCGCACACCCAGCAGCCGCTCGGGCGCCATATAGGGTGCGGTGCCGTAAGGCAGGCGGAACTCCTCCTGCAACAGATCCGGCAAATGATTGTGGTGCGACAGGCCGTAGTCGATCAGCACGGCTTCTCCGCTATCGCGGAACATGATGCTGCTCGGCTTGATGTCGTGATGGATCACGTTCTGCCGGTGCAGATCGGCGAGCGCGGTCGCTATCTTCGCGACGAGCTGCCGCGCCTCGTCATAAGGCAGCGGCAGGTCGGGCAGCCGCTTGTAGAGGGTGGTCCCGGGAATGCGCTCGATCACAGCGTAGGCCTGGTGCGCGAAGTCGCCAGTGCCGAAACACGACGGCACGTGCGGCCCGGCGAGCCGCGGCAGGATCATCATCTCCATCTCGAACGAGACGATCGCAGCGGGATCCTCGCCCTCCGACACCCGCGGGATCTTCATCAGCAGCGGCACGTCGATGCCGGGATGGGTGACGGTCCACAGCGTCGCCATGCCGCCGGCATGGACGCATTCACCGATCGTATAGCCGTCGATCTCGGCGCCCGATTTGACCAGGGATTGCGGCATCGGCCTCTATCGTCCCTGCGACAGCCGGTCGGCGAGCCAGGGCGGCAGGCCGTTCTCGCGAATCTTGTTCGCCGCGCTCGCGATGTCATAGGGCGCGCGGCAATAGGTGATCTGGCACGATACGGTGTCGAACAGCACGAAGGCTGCGGATGGATCGCCATCGCGAGGCTGGCCGACCGAGCCGAGCACGGCAAGCCATTGCCGCCCGCGCAGGAGCGGCACGGAAACGTCGGTCTTGGGCACGAGGCCGGTCATCTTCGCCGTCACCGACATCGAATAGAGCGCCGGGCGATGGATGTGCCCGCAGAAGGTGACATGGGCGGGCGTCGATATCAGGCTCCTGGCGGCATCCGCCGTCGAACGGACATAGTGCCAGCGATGCGGGTGAGAGGCTTCCGAATGCACGAACAAGCGGTCGGTGTCCTCAACCAGCATCGGCAGCTCTGCGAGGAACCGCCGCTGCGCCACGTCGAGCCGCCCGCGCGTCCATTCGATCGCGATCTGCGCCTCCGCATTCATGCTCTCGGTCGTGGTGTTGACCGCCTCGTCATGATTGCCGCGAACGGCGATGGCGCCCTCCTGGACCAGACCCATCGCGGTATCCACGACCCATTCCGGATCGGCGCCATAGCCGACGAAATCGCCGAGCAGGACGAACCGCTCCGCGCCCTTCGCGCGGGCAGCCTTCAGGCAGGCCTCGAACGCCTGCCGGTTGCCGTGGATATCCGAGAAGACAGCGAGAAGCACGCACCCTCCACCCCAAAGGTCTTATCGGAAGCCGATAAGGCCAAATTGAGGGACGTCAAGAAGATGCGCCAGTGCGTGTCCGTTTTCCAGCGTGCCGCTGCGGCGATGGTGAGGGCCTATTGCTCGTCCTTCGGAGGCATCCGGGGCGGCGGGATCGGGGTGAACACCGCACCTTGCGCGCCGGCCGGAGGTGGGAGGAATTCGCCGGTCGAGGAATCGCCGCCGGTGGTCTCCAAAATGGTCTTCGGCGTCACATATTCCCGGACCATGTCAATGAGACTGCCATCGCCGCCACCGAAATCGGCGGCACGGCCGCCTTGCGGATGTCCCAACGCGATCTCGTTCTCCGCCGCATGGGTCTTGTCGGCCAGCCTGTCATTGTAGGGCACACGAAAGGCGCGCGGGATGCCGCTCGGGCGATTATCCTCGTCCAGCTGCTCGACCCAGAGATAGATCGAGCCGGGATCGCCTTCCAGTGAATGCGGCTCGACGATGCGGGCCTTCAGCAGCTTGAAGGAGGTTGGCAGCCGGTCGGCGCTGGCCCAGCCGAGCAACCCTCGCATTTCGGTGAAGCTGACGACATAGAAGGCGCTGGTCACGACCACCGCGACCGCCTTCAGCGACCAGTGCAGCCGCGCATAGACCAGCACGACCAGCAGCAGCGCGCCGATGACGGCGTAGGCGACCGACAGCGTGAGGATCACTGTCTGCAGGCTAGTCACGGCGCACCCTCGTAGCGTTCTTGCTCACACCGGTCCTCGGGTCGAGATCGGCGCCGTTGCGCCAGCCGGTGCGAAAGGTCTCCAGCAGCGATTTCGGCCGCTGGTCCACATTGACCACTTTGCCCTCGGCATCGAGCCGGAACCGCACTGCGGTCTTCTCGTCGCCGGTGTGGTCGAGCGTGAATTTGTTGTCGAACACCACCTGCGCGGTTGGATTGAGCTTCTGCACCTTCACATTAGCCTGGACCGGTTCGCCGGTCGTTGCCACGAAATGCGAGACGTTGACGGTGTATTCGCCGGCGACGATGCCGCGCACTGTGACGATCTCCTCGCGGATCGGCGAGGCGATCTTCTTGCCGTTGACCATGATGAAATCGTTGGCCCCGCCGCGGTCGTCGCGGTCGAGCGTGAGGAAGCCGGCCTCGCGGTGGCGATACCAGGCGATATTGCCGGCGGGATCCTGCACGAACAGGTCGAGATCGTCGGGATGATTGTCCGGCCAGTCCAGCG
This sequence comes from Bradyrhizobium liaoningense, assembly GCF_018130785.1. Classification (GTDB taxonomy): domain Bacteria; phylum Pseudomonadota; class Alphaproteobacteria; order Rhizobiales; family Xanthobacteraceae; genus Bradyrhizobium; species Bradyrhizobium liaoningense_A. Next base: position 122,831 of record NZ_JAFCJT010000017.1, on the reverse strand, counting down.
TGATCATGAACTCGGCCTTGGAGTCGATCTTGCCGTCCTTGGCATCCGGAGACACCGCGAGGAGCGCAAGGAAGAACAGGAAGGCGATCACCTGGAGCGCCTTGAACAGCATCACGCCCAGCGGATCGAACGGCTCCTCGCGCGGATAGAGACCAAAGTCATCCATCATGACGCGGTTCCAGCGCCTTTGCGTTCCAGCACCGGCGTCACATAGGTCTCGGTCAGCACCACCGCATCCGAGAACACCCGCTGGGTCGCGGCATCCAGCATGTAATACTGGATGCGGACCAGGATCGAGCCGACGAGGCCCGCCAGCGTGGTGTACATCGCGACCGCCATGCCGTCGCTCATCAGCCCCATCGAGGAACGCATCGCGACCTTGTCGGCGGCATCCAGCCCCGCGATCGGCGCCAGCATGATGATGAAGCCGATGATGGTGCCGAGCAGGCCGAGCTTCATCAGCGTGTCCGAGACGAAGGCACCGAACCCGTTGGAGCCGCGCAGGCGGTCGGCCAGCGTGCGCAGCAGCAGCGTCTGGTCGACCGCCCGGTAGTCCTGCGCTGACGCTTTCGTCACGAGGCTCTCGATGTGGTCCCGCACCAGCCCGCGTGGCAGCGCAGCTGCGCTGCCGTCGAGCACCTTGCTGCCCCCGGGGGCCGCGAGCACCGCCCGGCAGCGCCGCGCCGCCGCGCCTTCACGGGCGATCGCCCGCGTCCGCAGGAAGCAGTGGCCGCAGGTGACGACATAGAGCAGCGCGATCACGCTGGAAATGTAGGTGCGGTCCGAGGTCAGCATCAGACGGATCAGGCCGAACCGCCACAGCAGCACGACGGCGAAGATCGACAGCCCGGTGAAGATCATCCAGAACAGGAGCGCACTGCGCTCGGATGGGTCGGCAGCAGACCCCGCGATCGGTCCAATCGTCATCGAACTCATGCTGCACCGCTCCTGGCTTGCAAGGACTGGCTTGCAAGGACTGCCCTGCAACGATTCCCCGCTGATTAGATCAAAGCCGCCGCGCCCGGTCCAAAGAGCCATGCCCAATCCGGCTTGGGAAAATTGCCCGAGCAGCAAATCCTGCCGTTCCCCGCAATTGGCAAGGCGCGGCGGCGTTGTTAGGCTGACCTTACCAAACGTTGGGGGTGATCGCATGCGCCTCGTGCTTCAGCTTGTCGCCCGTCTGCTTCTCATCGTCGCGCTCTGCCTTGGCGCCGCGACCGTCTGGGCCACGTTCGACGCCTATCGCAGCGTCGACCGGGCGACTGCGGCCTCGGCGCAGCGGGTCGCGCAGGCGCTTCAGGCGCTGTACTGGCACGAGTTCTTGTTGCGCAGCAGCAGAACGCGCGAGCAGCTCTTGCCGGTTCCGGAGTGGCGCACGCTGGAAACGATGAAGCTGATCTCGCCCGGCGTCTGCGTCGAGTTCCAGCCGGCCATCGCATTCGAAAGGCCGCTCTGCGGCCAGAGCGTGGGGCTCGGCAAGACGCCGCCGCACTGGTTCACCGCAATCGTACCCATCTTCCTCGGCAGCCACGCCGAAGTGATAAGGCCCGTCAGTCCCCGCGCGGCAGCCGCCGGCACGGTCGTCGCGACGCCCGATGCCGCAGCGGCCATCTCGCTTGCCTGGGAGTACCTTCTCAACGTGGTCGATGTCGCGCTTCTGATGGCGGCGGCGATCGCGCTCCTGGCGTCGCTCGCCATCGCGCACGCGCTGGCGCCGGCGCGCACCATCGTCACCGCGCTCCAGCGCATGGCGCGGGGCCAGTATCGCACCAAACTGCCGCGCTTCCGCTCCATGGAGCTGGCAATGATCGGCAGCGCCGTCGGCGAGCTCGGCGGTCGGCTGGAGGAAGCCACCGAACAGCGCGCGGCGCTGACAAGGCGGCTGATCGAGATCCGTGACGACGAACGCCGCGCGCTCGCCCGCGAGCTGCACGACGAGTTCGGCCAAAATCTCTCCGCCATCCTCGCCTTCGCCAACACGATCGAGACTGCCAGCGCGAAGGAAAGCAAGGAAGGCGGCATCGCTCAGGACGCGCGCATGATCTCGCAGGCCACCCATCATCTGATGGCCTCGCTGCGCGATGCGCTCAAACGCCTGCGCAATCCCCTGCCCGAGGAGCTTGGGCTGGAGGCCAGCCTCGTCAATCTGGTGGATAGCTGGCGCTCGCAAAGCACAGCGCAGCCGACCATCCGGCTCGATCTCAAGGGCAACCTCACCGACATCAGCGGTCCGGCCGCCACCACCGCCTATCGCGTGGCGCAGGAATGCCTGACCAACGCACTGCGCCACAGCTCGGCGCGCGAGATCTCCTTACGCATCGAGCGGCGCGCCGGTGACGACGACGCGTTGCTGATCCGTGTCGAGGACGACGGCGGCGGCAATGCGGCACGCGTTGCGCAGTCGGCCGGCTTCGGCCTCACCGGCATCCGCGAGCGGGTCGCGGCGGCCGGCGGATCATTGTCGATCCTGCCCGCCAGTCGCGGCCTCAGCGTCGCCGCCACCATTCCGCTCGCCGCATGAGGCCGACATGAGCGGGGTTGCGGCAACAGGCATCTCCGTGCTGCTGGTCGACGACCATCCGATCGTGCGGCAAGGGTATCGGCGCGTGCTGGAGAGCCAGGGCGATCTCCATGTCGTGGCGGAAGCCGACAACGCGGCGGACGCCTACGGTGCCTTCAAGGCGCACGATCCCGATGTGGTCCTGCTTGATATCTCGATGCCAGGGGCGAGCGGGCTGGAGGCGATCCGCAACATCCGCGCGCGCAGCCCGCGGGCGCGCATCCTCGTCTTCACCATGCACAATGAAGCCGTGCTGGTGAAAGCCGCCTTCGGCGCCGGCGCCAGCGGCTTCGTCACCAAGAGCAGCGAGCCCTCCGCGGTCGTCACCGCGATCCGCAGCGTCGCCCGCGGCGAGCGCGCCATGAGCGACGACATCGCGCATATCTTGGCCGAGGACAGCCTGTCGGCCGGCTCGGCGCTGGATCAACTGGGTGAGCGCGAGATCGAGATCCTGCGCCAATTCGCCGGCGGCGCGACGACCGAGCAGATTGCTTCGCATCTCAATCTCAGCGTCAAGACGGTGCAGAACTATCACTACCTGATCAAGACCAAGACCGGCGCGCGCACGGATGCGCAACTGGTGCGGCTGGCGGCGAGCCGTGGGCTGACGAGGATCTAGAGCTTGGCGGCTGGACGCCTATCTGGTTCCGGCCGCTTCAACGAAGATCTCCAGTCGCGCTCAGATTGTGCTAGGCTCGGTCGTCTTCGAAGCCGCCCTCGTTCCCTCGTTGTATGCTTTGCACGACAACAGGAGACGCTTCCATGACCATCAGGGACAGTCTTCTTGCCGTACTGATCGCCTTCAGCGTTGTCGCGACCGGAACCACCGAAAACGCAGCAGCCGAGGCGAACGACCAGATCACCATTCTTTATGATGCCTTCGGCACAAATGACGCGATGACAAAAGACTGGGGCTTTTCCGCCCTTGTCGAAATCGCGGGAAAACGCATCTTGTTCGACACGGGTAACGACCCCGAAATCTTCGCCGCAAACGTGAAGGCCAAGAGTGTCAACCTCTCGAACCTCGACTTTGTCGTTCTTTCGCACCGCCACTCCGATCATATGGCGGGCTTGTCCTACGTCCTGAGCGTCAATCCGACCGTCAAGATCTACGCGCCCAGGGAAGGATTTGGCATCTACGGCTCTTCGCTGCCTTCCGGCTTCTACCGGAAAGACGAGGCCCTGCCGCCTGAGATGCGGTACTATGGAGGCAAGCCCCCCGCGGTGATGAAGTTCGGCTCGGCATGGGCCAATGCAAACTTCGAACTGATCGATCAAACGACCGAGATTGCTCCAGGCATCACGCTGATTTCGCTGATCTCCGACGCGCCCGGGACAAGAGAACTCAAGGAGCTGTCGTTGGCCGTCAACACCGCAGAAGGCGTAGTCCTTCTGGTCGGTTGTTCGCACCCCGGCATCGAGCGCATTGTCGAAGCGGCGACCGGTATCAATCCCAGGATTCATCTCATTGCCGGCGGATTTCATCTGGTCGTCGCGCCTGACGAGGCAATCGCGAAAGTCGTTACCGCTCTGAAGGACAGGTTCAAAGTCGACGCCGTCGCACCGGGACATTGCAGCGGTGAGCCGACTTTTGCCGCGCTCAAGACGGCGTTCGGCGACAACTATCTCTATGCCGGCCTCGGCACGTCGATTTCGGTTGGAAGGAATGGCAATGCCAGACGCGGGGAAGGTCCGACACCTGACGACCTTGCGACGTATCGGAAACTGGCCGGGCGCGAAGACCCGTTCGGCATATTGCGGTCGCGCGGTTTGCGGTCAGGATCCGCGCTGTAGCGCGCCGACTCGCAGTTCGCACCTTTATCCAGCGCTTGAGGCGAGCGGGATGGAACCGACACCGTCGCGCTTTGGTTAGCAGCAGAGTGAAGGAGTTGCGCCATGAGTAAGGCTATGCACCGAACCCTCGTCGATCCTCCGCTCCTCACCGTGGGCGAACTCATCGACGAACTCTGCCGCTTGCCGGATACGGCCGTCGTCCACTTCCGCTGCCCCGCACTCGATCAGGAGCTCACATTCTACCGCCTTCGGAAGCGGTCAAAGGACGCTGTCGAAATCGCAGTGAATACGTATCCGGAGAGCCCGCCGGTTGTCCCATCCTCCAACGCCGCTCTTCACGCGCGCAGACATTCGCCCCCCTCGTCTTCCGTTCGCGAGGAGGCCCTTCTGCGCAAAGCGAAAGGCTGAATCTGCTTTTACGGGCTTTGGAGGGAGCGTGTCGGTCTAGGCCGCCTTCAACCCGCGGAGCACCAGCGCCAGGGTCGCATCGACGCGCGCCGGCAGATCGGCATCCTTCCACTCGTCGGCATGGGCTGGATGGTGGAAGCGGACGGTGGCATCGAAGATGGCGCGGGCTGTCGCCTTGACGTCGCCCACCTCGAACACGCCCTGCTTCACGCCATCGGTCAGGATCGACGCGATCTGGTCGATCATGGTGTCCTTGTGGCACTTGACCGCTGCGCAAGCCTCGCGCGCCAGGGTCAGATAGGTCTCGAACATCTCGGGATCGTCGAGCACGCGCGAGCGCTTGGCGGCAAACAGCGTGCGCAGCCAGCGGTCGAGCCTGACGGGCGCCGGCCCCTGCTCCTCGACGATCGCCAGCAGCGGCGCGTCGATGCGATCGAGCCAGCGTTTGGCAACGGCCTCGCGCAGCGAGGCCTTGCTCGGGAAATGGCGATAGACGCTGCCGTGGCTCACATCGAGCGCACGGGCAACGTCGACCACAGTGGCCTTGGCAAGTCCGTAGCGCCGCAGAACGTCCTCGGTGACTTCGAGGATCCGCTCCGGCGTCAAGATCACGGCTTCATTCATGCCAGCACCATGTTCCCGTTGAGGGCTCAGTTACCCGGCGATGGAGCTGCTTCCGAAGCGCCCGTGCCGGTCGTTTCGGAAAGCTCTCGCCTTAATGAGGCAGTTTTGCAGCCTGCGCCGCGATCTGGCGCGCGACCAGTAAATTGAGCCAATGCCCAATCGTCCCGGTGAAGTTGATGATTTCGGTCGTCATTGTCTTAAGTCTCCATTCGTCCACGGTCCCCGCTCTTCAATTCGCCCTTCGATCCGACCTTGTTTCGGATATCGGGCTGGGGGGTCCCGCGGGACGCCCAACAGGAGCGTCCGAGAACGGATATACACGTCTCGCTGACAGATTTCAATATCTGTCAGTCAATGATCCGTGATTGACAGTTAATTTTTGTGGGCGGATCTCGCTCGGCGACCCCGCTCCTCGGGCCCAGATCGCTTGTTTCGCCCTCCCTGCTCTGCCAAATCACGGCGAAAAGGGCATCTTGGCGGGTCGTGCCATCTCGGGCCACCCGCCCACCTTCTTTGATCTGGTTCGAGATCGAGGCGCATCCGGCCGACGCGCTGGCCGAACTCGGGACCGTCCCCAAGGAGGCCGCCAAGACGGTCCGGGCGAAGGCCAGGGACGCGACTTTCGACGTCCGCACGCATCGGCGAGATCGGGCGCGAGACCAAGCACGATGTCGTCGCCTTTCGAGACCGGGTTAGCCTTGTGGCTGCGCGAAGCGCAGTCCGCTGGGCATAACTCATCTCTTTCGCGTCCACGGAGACAAACAGTGGTGGGTTACGCTACGCTAACCCACCCTACGAACAAGAAACGGATTCCCTCATGCCCATCGTCAACCGCGTTGCCGCCCTCTCCGACGAAATGGCCGCCTGGCGCCATGACTTCCATGAGAATCCGGAGCTGCTCTACGAGGTCCACCGCACCGCCGGCATCGTCGCCGATCGCTTGCGCGAATTCGGCTGCGACGAGGTGGTGACGGGCATCGGCCGCACCGGCGTCGTCGGCGTGATCCGCGGCCGCAAGTCCGCCTCCGGCAAGACCATTGGCCTGCGCGCCGACATGGACGCGCTGCCGATCATGGAGACGTCGGGCGTCGCCTACGCCTCCAAGGTCCCCGGCAAGATGCACGCCTGTGGCCATGACGGCCACACCGCCATGCTGCTCGGCGCCGCCAAATACCTCTCCGAGACGCGCAATTTCGACGGCACCGCGATCATGATCTTCCAGCCCGCCGAGGAAGGCGGCGGCGGCGGCAAGGCCATGGTCGAGGATGGGCTGATGACGCGCTGGAACATCCAGGAGGTCTACGGAATGCACAACATGCCGGGCCTGCCCGAGGGCCATTTCGCAACCACCCCCGGCGCGATGCTCGCCTCCTCCGACAACATCCAGATCATCGTCCACGGCAAGGGGGGCCACGCCGGCGCCGGTCCGCACAAATCCGTCGACAGCGTGCTGATCGGCTCGCAGATCGTCAACGCGCTGCAGTCGATCGTCGCGCGCAACGTCGATCCGCTGAAGTCCGCCGTCATCTCGATCACGCAATTCCACTCCGGCACGGCCTTCAACATCATCCCGGAGGTCGCCGAGCTCAGCGGCACCGTGCGCACGCTCGATCCCGAAGTGCGCGATCTCGTCGAACGCCGCATCAGCGAGGTCGCCGAGAGCGTCGCCCGTGCCTATGGCGGCTCGGCCGAGACCAAGTACACGCGGATGTATCCGGTGACGATGAACCATGCGCGCGAGGCCGGCCTTGCCGCCGACGTCGCCCGCGACATCGTCGGCGCGGAGCGCGTCAACGACAAGTTCATTCCGATGATGGGCGCCGAGGATTTCTCCTTCATGCTGGAAGCACGTCCCGGCGCGATGGTCCTGGTCGGGATGGGCGACGGCAACGAGTGCCACCACCCGGCCTATGTCTTCAACGACAACATTTTGGGTCACGGCGCGTCGTTCTGGGCGCGACTGGTCGAAACACGGATGCCGGCGGGCTAGCGCCGCTTCGCATACGCGGCGTTCGTCATTGAGCCGCAGAGCGTAGACCCATTGGCTCATCCGCCCTCATCAGGCGGGATGCGGTCTGGTCTGACGCGAGAGGCAGGGTGAACTGGAAGACGGCGCCGCGAGGCTCGTTTGCACCGGCCCACATCCGTCCGCCATGCGCCTCGATGATCGAGCGGCAGATGGCGAGGCCCATCCCCATACCTGTGGGCTTGGTGGTGTAGAAGGCTTCGAACAGGCGGTCCACGTTCTTCGGATCCAGCCCCGGACCGGAATCCCGCAAGGTGACATGGACGCCGTCCGATGCATCCAGACCGGTGCTGATCAGCAACTCGCGTCCTCCCTCGCCGACCGCGGCCATCGCCTCGATGGCGTTGACGATCAGGTTGAGCACCACTTGCTGAAGTTGAACCCGATCTGCCTGAATGGGCGGCAAGCCCTCGGCAAATTGCGTTCGCACCGAGACGCCGCTCTTGAACGCTTCGCTGCGCGTCAGCGCGATGACCTCAAGCACCGCCTGGTTGATCTCCAGATTCTCCTTTTGCGGGGGAGCGTTCCTGATCAGCGCCCGAATCCGGCCGATGATGGCGCCAGCTCGCATGCCGTCACCGGTGATCCAGCCGAACGTCTGTCGAACCCGCTCCAGATTTGGCGGTTGAGCCTCCAGCCAATTCAGCCCGGCCTCGGCGTTCGCCACGATCGCGGCGATCGGCTGGTTGACTTCATGGGCGATCGAAGCGGTGAGTTGCCCCATCGTGGTGACGCGATTTGCGTGCGCGAGCTCCATCAGCGCTTCACGGTAGCGCCGCTCGTGTTCGCGGCTTTCGGCTTCCGCCCGCTTGAGCGCCGTCAGATCAAGGACGAAGCCGACGCCATTATCCGTACCTGCTCCGAACATGGTCCCGCCGATCAGCACCGGCACACGGGTTCCGTCCTTCCGCACATATTCCTTCTCGAATGGCAGGGCCGTCCCGGCCCGCTTCAGTTCTGCAACGGTATGCAAGTCGCGGTCGCGCCACTCCGGCGGCGTGAGGTCGGCCCGATGCAGGCGCCCTGCGGTGAGATCGTCCCGATCGTATCCCACGATGCGCAGGAATGCATCGTTAGCCTCAAGAATGCGCCCCTCGACTTCCCAGATGATGATGCCGATGATGTTGGCATCGAACAGGCTACTGATCTTGATATCCCGTGCTGCAACATCGCTCTGGAGCTGGATGTTCTCCTCGGTCGCCTCTGTCCGTCGTTTCGCTTCGAGCCGCGCCAGCGCCAGCGCCGCTCCGGCCAGCGCGACGACGAGGAAAACCGCGCCGGCGATCAGCCAGGTCCAGCGTTGCTCGAATGCTTCGGCGCGCGCCTCCCGGTCGGCGAGCCGAAAGCGCTCGTGATCCACCATCTGGTCGATCTGCGAGCGGATCTCGTCCATGCTGCGGATCATCGCCAGCGCGGCCAGCCCGGACGTGCCGGCGGTCTTCAGCAGTTCGTCGATCTCGCGCAGCGTAGCTGTGACGGTCAGCGCCAGATGTCCGGCTCGGAGGCCCTGCAACGGGTCATCCGCGACCAGCGTCTGCAGCGCCTGAGCCTCCCGCCGTACACTTTCGTCAGAGACGCCGTATGCCTTGAGATAGGCGGGGTCGCGGGTCATGAGATACCCGCGTCTTTCGGTCTCCAGTTCCGCGATGATCGCCCGCAGCCGATCGAGCGTTTCGAGGACCTGGCGGCTATGCTCGATGAAGTGATGAGCTGCTTGGCGCTCCTGCCAATATTGCAGGCCGAGGAGGCCGGTCGCGGCAAACAAGGACAGAAGCACTGCGACCGCAAAGATCAGCGGACGAGCAAACCATCGCAGAGGCAGGGCCCGAACAGGAACGGACATTGGCCGTGGGTCTTCGATGCTCGTGTGACCGCGCGTGTTCTGGTGCCGACGCCAGAGCATGATGAGATAATAGCACGGAAAGGGAGGTCGGGAACCCGACATCATCGGATACGCCAAGGGTAAGGGCCGCGATGTCGCAGGGTGCGGCCCCGTGCGCGTGCTATGGTTGAACGCCCTTGGTTGATTCAAGGAGCATCAGCATGGCACAGGGTGAAAACTCACTGAGCCATCCGGCAAGCCGACGCAGTTTCATCAAGGGATTGGGGGCGGCTGGCGCCGGCCTGCCGGTTCTGACTGCGCTGCCGCGCTGGAGCTTTGCCCAGGATTCCGCTGCGGCTTACGCCAACGCCGCGATCGACTGGAAGCAATTTGCAGGACAGACGATCGCGCTTTCGGGCGCGATCCATCCGTGGTCGAATGCGATCACGCCGCTGTTGCCGGAGTTCACCATACTCACCGGCATCAACGTCGCCATCGATTTCCAACTGGAAACCACCTATCTCGGCGCGCTGCCGATCAGGCTCGCCCGCGGCAGCAGCACGCCCGACGTCTTCATGTTCACGACCTATGGCCAGGGCATCTCGAACGGATGGCTGGAGCCACTGAACGGCTACTATTCCAACCGGTCGCTGACCGACCCCGCCTGGTATGACGAGAGCGATCTGCTCAAGACGGCCCGAGCCTTCCCGCTGTGGCCGGACGGCGAACGGTACGCCGTCCCCATCACCTCAGAGGCGATGACCCTGTTCATCAACAGGGATGCGCTGGCAGCCAAGGACCAGCCGATTCCCGAAACTTTCGAACAGCTCCTTGCCACCGCCAAGATGGTCAAGGCCAACGGGATGTCGGGGATCACCATGCGGGCCCAAGCGGGCGGCAATTCCTCCCCACCCGCCATGGGCTTCGTGTTCTCGTACGGTGGGGCCATGGTCGAGCACAACAGGGTCGCGTTCGCGAGCCCGGAGGCAATCGCGGCCGTCGAGATGTACGGACAGCTGCTCAGTCAGGCCGGGCCTGCCGGCGTCGGCAGCTACGAATGGTACCATGTGCTGGACGACTTCCTGCAGGGGCGGACGGCCATGGCAATCGACAGCAGCAACTTCGCGACCGACATCTCCAATCCAGCGAAAAGCCGTGTCACCAAGCAGGCCGGGTTTGCAACCTTTCCGCACCTCGCCGGTCGCGGACCGGTCCCCTTCATGTCGCACTGGCAGGCGTGCATCAATTCCAAATCTCGAAACAAGCGGGCGGCTTTCCTGTTCCTGCTGTGGGCGACGAGCAAGGCGACCTCGCTGCGAACTGCCGCTGCGGGGCTGGCGACGACACGTGTGTCGGCCTGGTCGAGCGAGGACTTCAAGAAGGCGTTCGGCCCGCAGGCCGCCGAGGCGGCGCTGACCAACTTGCAAAATGCCGACGTCGACCGCGCCAAGGCGATCCTTTTCCATCCGCAATCGCGACCGATCCTCGACGCCTTCATGATCGGCGTGAATGAAGTGGTCAACGGGGCGAAGCCGGCGAAGGATGCGATGACGGGCGCAGCCGAAAGGGCCAATGCGGCGATCCGCGGGTAGCGGCGGGGCGGCATCCAATCGGAAGAGCCGGCCACCGCGGACAAGTCGCCGATTCCCCTTGCGCGGCGCTCATCCCTGATATTGCAGCACGTGCATGCCGGCGTTCCAGTCGGAGACGAACATCAGCCCGTCCGGCCGCACATAGGCATCGCAGGTCTTGGCTGCGAGCGCGACGTTCGGGCGGGGGTCGATGAGCTTTTTCGGTGCCGGCGGCACCCAGTACGCGATCTCCTTTGGCGCAAACGCGTCCCTGACGTCGAACACCCTGACGCCGGCGTTGTTGTAGGTCGCGAAGATCGTCTCCTCGCTCTGGAACGAGCCCGGCCGGTTCTCGTGCAGATTATGCGGACCGAAAGTGCCGTCCGTGCAGAAATCGCGGTCGCGCGGCGTCGGCAGGGTTGCGATCGGCACCGGGTTTTCCGGCGCGCGCACGTCGAGAACGAATGTGTGGAACAGGCCCTTGGCGCATTTCTCCGCATTCGCCTCATCCGCGACGATCGCGAGCTGTCGCTTCGGCAGCGGCAGCGGCGTATGCGTGCCGCCGGCGAAGGGCGGCGACCAGTTGATGTGCGACAGCAGCTTCGGATTCGTGGGATCGCTGATATCATGGATGGTGAAGCCGCCATCGCGCCAGGCAGCGTAGCCGCGATCACCCGCCGTGATCATGTGATGGAGCGCAAAGCGCTTGCCCTTTGGCGTCGCCGGCTCACCGGCCGCGCGGTTCATGCCCGGCAGCCACCATTTCGCGACGATCTCCGGCTTCGTGATGGTCTTGAGATCGACCACGCAAAGGATGTGGTCGGTGAAGCCGTCAAGATGCGCCGACACATAGGCATAGCGGCCGCCCGGCCACCACAGCCGGTTGATGCCGAAGCCGGGCATTTCGAGGAAGGCGATCTCGCGCATCTCGTTCGGTTTCGAGATGTCGTGGATCGAGAGACCGGAGCGGAATTTCTTGGCCTTGGTGATGCTGTCGACCAGCGTGTTCTCGAAATAGCCGCGCATGTTGTCGTAAGACTGCATCGCGACGATATTGGCGCCGTTCGCGAGCAGCAGCAGGTCTTCCGCCACCTGGAGATGGTGGGTGCGGGTGTACTGTCCCGCGGTGAAGAAATTGACCGGCTTGAGCGCACGCGGATCGGAGGCGTCGAGGATCGTCACGCCGTCGCTGAACATGTGCCCGACATAGACATGCTGCCGGTTGAACATCACCTGCACGCTTTCGGGCCGGCCGCCGATATCGCTGTAGGAGACGTGCTTGATGCCCTTGCCGATACCCTCCGGTGGAATGTCCGCCTCTGACGCCGATGCCGGCCTCGACCATCCGGACAGTGCCGCGGCTCCGAACACACCTGACAATTGCTGGAGGTGACGGCGGCGAGAGAGTTGAGGCATCGATTTCCCCCTTTTTTGGAGAATGATGCTCGTTTGCGGCGAGGCGTGCAAGCCTTGTGTCGTCCGCCCTCACCTACGCATGCACCACCTCGTGCCGCATCACGAACGGGTCGAGCAGTGTGTGCACTTCGCGGGCGACGAGTTCGCGCTGGTCCGCCGGCAGGCCCGCGAGCGTCACGGTGGCGATCGAGCCGTGGCTACCGTGCGCGCCGACCTTCACCTTGCAGTCGATGCCGCGCTCGACGAGCGGCGTCAGCACTTTCGTGAACACGCGCTGCGCCGCGTCCCAACGCAGCTGCGGCTTGAACACCTTGCCGACGCCGGTCAACGGCATCGGATCGATCGGAATGACCTGCACCGGAACGGCGGCGCGCTCCGGCGTGCGCTCGCGTACCCAGGCTTCCAGCTCGCCCGGCTCGACCTTGGCGCCCGGCTTCAGCTGCACATAACCGACCGGCAATTCACCGGCATAGGCGTCGGGCTGGCCAACCACGGCGGCGAAGCCGACGGCGGGATGGCGAAACATGATCTCCTCGATCGGCGCCGGATCGATGTTGTGGCCGCCGCGGATCACGAGATCCTTGGCGCGGCCGGTGATCCAGAGATAGCCGTCGGCGTCGAGCCGGCCGAGGTCGCCGGAGTTGACCCAGACATCGTCAACGAAGGCGCCCTTGTTGTGCTCGTCGTTGAGATAGCCGCCGAACACGCCGGGCCCGGCCATGATGACGACGCCGATCTCGTCGGCTGCGCAGTCGCGGATCAGCCGGCCGTCGGCGTCAAGCTGCACGATGCGCACGCGCGCGTAAGGCATCGGCAGCCCCACCGAGCCGAGCCGGATCGGCCGCGACGGATAGGCGAGCGTATGCACACTGGAGGTCTCGGTCATGCCGTAGACCTCGACCACCGGCAGCTTCAGCTTGTCCTGGATCGCCGAGCCCACGGCGACAGGGATCGCCGAGCCGCCGCCGGCTGCATATTTCAGGCTGGAGATGTCGGCATTGCCGGGCGGCACGCCAAGCGTTGCCGCGAGCACCGTCGGCACACTCGACAGCGCCTCGGGCTTGAAGCGCTCCACCAGTCCCCAGATGTTCTTCACAGAATTCGGATTGCGCCAGCCGCTCGGCGAGAGCACGACCAGCGAGCCGCCACTCGACAGCGTCAGCAGCACCTGCGTCAGTGATCCCCCGACGTGAAACAGCGGCATGCCGAACAGCAGATTGGAGCCGGGCTTCGATCGCAGCAGCAGATTGAGCGCCCAGGCCTGGTAGACCTGGTTGGCGTGCGTGTGCCGCACGAGTTTTGGCGTGCCGGTGGTGCCGCCGGTGTGGAAATAGGCGGCGATGTCGTGGCCTGCAATCTTGCGCCCGCTGACAAGCCGGTCGGACGGCTGCTGCTTGATCAGGTCGTTGAACGCGAAGATGCCCTTGTCAGGATCGCCGCCGCCGAACACCTGCACGATCGCCTTGAGGTGTTTGAGCTGCGGACGGATCTGCTCGACCTTCTGCCAGATGTCGGTGCCCGGCATCGGCCCGAGCGCCACCAGGATCTTGGTGTTCGCCGCCTCCAGGATCTCCGCGATCTGGTGCGGCTCGAGCAGCGGATTGACGGGATTGGCGATGCCCGCGGCCTCGGCCCCCAGCAGCGTCACGAAGGCATCGGGCACCAGCGGCAGCATGAAGCTGACGACGTCGCCTTTCTCCACGCCGAGCGCATGAAACATGTTGGCGGCTTGCGTGACGCGCGCGATGAGATCGCGATACGTCACCACAACCGGCGTATCGGCCGGATCGGCGTTTTGCAGGAACTGAATCGCCGCCCCATCGGGGTTGCGCGCAGCGCCGAGCCTGACGGCGTCATAGGTGCTCTCGGCTGCGACACGATCGGCATAAGGCACCTGCTCGAAGGCCCGGACCTCCGCGTCCGTTGCCAGGTCCGGATAGTCGTCGCCGATGAGCCGATCGAGCGCGTGGATGCCCGCCATGGAATTCTGTCCTCCCTCAGATGCATTTCCCCGCCCCTGTCTTTTGACATTTTGGTTCGGCGAGGCCTCGACCGATGGCCGGTCGAGCGCGGACAGAATGATGGATGATTGAGCATTCGTCCATGGCCTAACGGCTATGGTCGTAGCACTCGTATTCGAAGCCTTTGAACCTCCGCGCCCGATCCGGGGACCAAGAACTGGCATCGGACTCGCCGGCCAGCGTCCTGCCGCAAGACTTGAGGTGATCATGACTACGCCCCCGCGGGACCGCGTCACACGGCAGCTCGTCGCGCTCACCATGACATCGGTGATCGGCGCATCGGCGATCGCCCTGCCGCGCGGCGCGCTTGCCGGAGACAGCCAGTTCGACAAGATGCGTGCCAGGATCGCGGCCCTCGTCGCCGACAAGATGGAGAAGCTGGGCGGCTCGCGCATCATCTACAAGGTCGACACCGACGGTTTGCGCGAGAGCGACGTCACGGATTTGCGCGACGATGTCTACAAGACCCTGCGCGAGGGCAAGATCGCCTTCTCCGGTCTTGCGATACGCGACGCCGGCGTCGAACTGAAGATCGCCGATGCCAAGGGCCGCGATCAGCTCGCACGCAAGCTCGCGTCAGCCGCGGAGGGATTGCCATCGCATGCGCTCACGGTGACCGACGGCGGCGACGGACTGGTCAGGCTCGCGCCGACCGATGTCGCATCCGCGGCACGGCTGCGCGATCTCGTCGACGATTCCATCGCCATGATCGAGCAGCGCCTCAAGGACGCCGGCATCGACCTCGCCAGCGTCCAGCCTGATGGCGCGGATCGCATCCGCATTTTCATCCCGGGCATGATGGAGCCCGGGCGCGTGACTGCTGTCTTCGCCAGGAAGGTCAATGTCAGCTTCCGCCTGGTCGACATCTCGATGCCGGCGGAACAGGCACAATCCGGCGCGCCGCCTGCGGGCACCGAAGTCCTGCTCGGCTTCAAGGACGCGCGCCGTTACCTCGTCGCCAAGGACAGCGCGCTCGACGGCGACGACATCAGCTATGCCGGCCCGGGATTTGCCGGCGGCACGAAAGACCCGATCGCCTCGTTCCGCTTCAACGGCCGCGGCACGCGGCGCTTTGCCCACGTCACCGAAGAGAACATCGGAAGGCCCTTCGCCATCGTGCTCGACGGCAAGGTGATCTCCGCCCCCGTGATCCGCGAACCCATCACCGGCGGCTCGGGCCAGATCTCCGGCAATTTCACGCTGGAGGAAGCCAATAGCGTCGCGATGTTGCTGCGCGCCGGTTCGCTGCCGGGGCACCTCGGCCTCGTCGAGCAGCAGGTCGTGCAGCCCGCCGCCAAGCCGTAAGGCTGGTCGCCCTGCGCCCCGCCGGTCGGGGACGCCACGGTCCACGCCGCCGAAGCCCGGGCCCCGAATCACGGGCGCAACACGGCCATGCGCACAACCAAGGGGCAATTGCCGAAACGCCCGATCAGGCTAAAATTTGCCCCTTGCGGCATGGCGGCCGAAGGCTTCATTTCAAGCGGTCGTCATTCGATTTCGGCTATACGTGTCGAGCATACCGACCAGGACTGAAGGCCTTACGCGGGGTTAGTACATGCCGTCCGGCAGCGCAGACATTTCCTCGATCCTCGACCGCATTCTCGATGCGGCGACGGACAACCTCAGGATCGCAAAGATCCTGGTCCAGATGGGCCTCGATCCCAACAACGTCACCTACGACGCGATCTTCAACCGGCTGCTGGAGATCTTTGTCCAGAACATCACGCTGGCCAATCTGTTCGCAGCGGTCGGCGCCGGCTTCTTCGTCGCCACCCTCTTGATGCGGACGATGGTGCCCCTGCGCGTCGCCAACATGGTCGGCTGTGCGTTCTTCGCCGTTTTCGGCGCACTGTCAGCCAACGTCTCTACGTTCCTCCTCTATCTTCTGCTGCTTCCGATCAACGCCCTGCGCCTGCGGCAGATGCTCAAGCTGGTCAAGAAGGCGCGCCATGCGGCCGAAGGCGACATGTCGATCGAGTGGCTCAAGCCGTTCATGACCGAGCGCAAATATCGCAGTGGCGATACGCTTTTCAAATTGGGCGATCCCGCCAAGGAGATGCTCCTCACGGTCACCGGCAAGTTCCTGGTCAAGGAGATCAATGTCGAGATCGGGCCCGGAGCTCTCATGGGAGAGCTCGGCTTCCTCACGCCGGACAACCGGCGCACCGGAACGATCGAATGCATCGAAGACGGACAGGTGCTGACGATCACCTATGACCGCCTGCTCGAGATCTATTTTCAGGACCCGCAGTTCGGCTATTACTTCCTGGTGTTGACCAGTCAGCGCCTGCTGCAAAACATCGATCGCTTGCAGAAGCAACTGGCGAGCGAGCGGGCGGCGACCACCAACAGGATCGCGTGAACCGGGCGGCCGAATGCGCTTCGGCCACCCGGCCACGGCTCAGAGCTTCGAGCCGCCGTCGACGTGCATGGTGTCGCCGGTGATCCAGCGCGCGTCGGGAGAGGCGAGGAAGGCAACCGCGTCCGCGATGTCGTCGGGCTCGGCAATCCGCTTCAAGGTCTGCATGCCGAGCGTGTAGTCGCGCCCCGCATCGGTCTTGGTGAAGGACGACATCTCGGTCCCCACCACGCCCGGCGCCACTGCGTTGACGCGCACGCCGCGCGCACCCAGCGCTGCCGCAAAGTGCTTCACCAGGGTGTCGATCGCACCCTTGGTGGCGGCATAGGCCGGCAGCGTCCCGACCACCGCATGGGCGGCAAGCGAAGAAACGAGTACGACGCTGCTGCCCTCATGCAGGATCGGCAGCAATTGCTGCACCAGGAAGAATGGCGCGCGAACGTTGACGGCAAACAACCGGTCGAAATCCTCAACCGTCGTTTCCTCGATCACAGCCGACTTGGCGATGCCGGCATTGGCAACCAGAATATCGAGCCGATCGCCGACGATGCCACGCACCCGGGTCGCCAGTTGATACGGACCATCAGGCGCGCCGAGATCGGCCCCGATCGCATCGGCCCGCCCGCCGCTCTTGCGGATTTCGGCGACGACGGCCTCGGCCTCCTTGGCGGCCTGGCCGTAATGCACCAGCACCTGCCCACCGCGCTTCGCGAGCGCCAGTGCCGAGGCGCGGCCGATGCCGCGCGAGGCACCGGTGACGAGAGCAGTTTTTCCCTTGAGGTCGGTCATGGTCATCACTCCTTCGCCGGGCGCAGGGACCCCATTCCCTGCCAATCAGGTATGGTGCTGGTGCAGCGTCTTTTGCTGGCATGCTGTTTGGAGCCGGCTGGCGGCTTTGAAAAAGACTTTGTAAGCTCATGGGCATACCCGGGAGGTATGCTTCATGGAGCTGCGCCATCTCCGTTATTTCATCGCCGTGGCCGAGGAAGGCAGCCTGACGGTCGCCGCCGAGAAGCGGCTGCACACCGCGCAGCCCTCGCTCAGCCGCCAGATTCGCGATCTCGAATACGAGGTCGGCGTACCTCTACTGGTACGCAGCGTACACGGCGTCGAACTGACGGCCGCGGGACGAGCCTTCCTTGATCACGCGCGCCTTGCGCTGACGCAGGCCGATGCGGCGATCGAGGCGGCGCGGCGCGCCGGCCGCCCCGAGAAGTCGCGCTTTGCGCTCGGCTTCCTCACCGGTCAGGAAATCGATTGGCTGCCGGAGGCTATGCGCGTGCTGCGCGACGAACTGCCGAACATCGACGTGACCGTGACGAGCGATTTTTCGCCTGCGCTGGCCGACGGCCTCAGGCGCGGAAGTCTCGACCTCGCCTTCATGCGGCGCGAGGCAAGCTCAGCGGAACTCGTCTACAAGACCGTGATCGAGGAGGCGCTGGTCGCAGTGCTCCCAAGCGACCATCGCCTCGCCAAGCTCGACCGCATCGACCTCGCCAAACTGGAGGGGACGCCCTTCGTCAACGTCTCCGACACCGCTCCAGAGCTCCTCAAGATCATCAACAGCCATGTTCGCGAAAGCGGCCTGCCGATCGCGACGGCGCATGATGCCGACAACATCGCGATGGCGGTGTCGATGGTGGCTTCCACCCGCGGCTTCGCGCTACTCCCGGGCTACGTCAAAAACTTCCTGCCCTGGTCCGTCGTCAGCCGTCCGCTCAGGGGCAAGGCGCCGACGATCGATCTCGTCGTGGGCTATCACAAAACCAATGCCTCACCGATCCTCGCAAAATTCGTCTCGAGGCTGAGCGACTTGATCGAGCGCGCGACCAAACATATGGCGCACTGATCATGACCCGCTCCGCGGCTCAGCTCAGCAGCAGCGCCATTCCCGGATCGCCCTTCTCCATCGCACGCCGGTAGGCTGCCCGTGCACCGATCCGGCCGAGATACTTGATCACGTTCGGACAGCGCTGGAGATCATAGGGCTGGAAGTAGCGCATCGTGGTGAGCGAGAAGCCGATCATGATGTCGGCGGTGGTGAAGGTATTGCCCGCCAGGTATTCGGCGTCGCCGACGCGCGCATCGACCAGGTCGAAGGCGCGGTCGATACGCCCCCTTGTCGCGGCCAGCATCGGATTGTCGTCGGCGAGCTTGAGCCGGTTCAGGATCATCAGCCGGCCCATGCCGGCCTGCAGCGTGCCGTTGGCGAAGTGAAACCAGTACAGGAACTGCGCGAAGTCAGCATCATCGGGGCGGAGCACGAGACGTCCCTTGCCGTATTTGGCCATGATGTAATCGACGATGGCACCGGATTCTGCGAGCACGAGATCGCCGTCGGTGATGACGGGCGCGGCCCCGATCGGATGCAGCGCCTTGTAATCGGGCGGCGCCAGCATGGTCACGGAATCGCGTGTGTAGCGCTTCAGCTCGTAGGGAATTTCGAGCTCCTCGCAGAGCCAGACGATGCGTTCGGACTGCGACTTGCCGAGATGATGGACTGTGAGCATGGCACTTCCTGCGACCGTGAGTTGGATCAGTCGTGACGCCGCATCCTAACCCGTCATTGCGAGCACAGCGAAGCAATCCAGAGTCTTTCCGCGGTGGCAGTCTGGATTGCTTCGCTGTGCTCGCAATGACGATGGGAGAGAGCGTCTCCCCTACCCCGCCTCGTCCGCCACCATCCGCGCCACGACGCGGTCGCGGCGGATGAAATGGTGCCAGAGGGCGGCGATCACGTGGATCGCGATCAGTGCGAGCAGCACATAGGCAAAGAGGATGTGGCGGTCCTCATAGGCGCCCGCCGCCGCACGGTCCGGAGAGGTGAATTGCGGCACGTGAAACAGGCCGAAGAAGTCGGAATAGTCCGGCGTACGCGCGCCGGAATGCGCCCAGCCCAGCAACGCGACCAGGATGACCACGAGATAGAGCGCGCCGTGGCTGACATGGGCCGCGATCCTCTGCCAGCGGGAGGTCTCAGGCGGCATCGCCGGCGTCGGGTTGACGGCTCGCCAGACCAGGCGCAGCACGGTCAGCAGCAGGATCACATAGCCGATATCGGCATGGATCGAGCGGTAGAAGAAGCGGTCGGGACGCGCCGGGATGTGGTTCATCCACCAGCCGAAGCCGATCATGCCGATGATGGCCAGCGCCAGGCCCCAGTGCAGCCACCGGGAAACGCGGCCCCAGCCGGCAGCGGTATTTCTGATCATGTCGGCTCTCCGGAATTTTGCGGATAAGTCCCCCGTCCGCAGCGCTGCTGCTGATAGCGGGAACATGCGGCAACCGTGAAATTGAATCGTTCCAAATTGGCCCCAAACGGCCCCGCCGCAAAACCGCCCCAAATACCGAATGGTAACCATGGTGCCCTTAAGGTAGCGACGTGACCTATTCCCCGACGATCCTGGTGTTCGATTCCGGCCTTGGTGGGCTCACGGTGCTCCGTGAGGTCGTGGCCGCGCGCCCGGACGCGCATTACGTCTACGTCGCCGACGACGCCTTCTTCCCCTATGGCCACCACAGCGAGGACGAGATCATCGCCCGCGTCGTGCCGCTGATGGGCGAACTGATCCGCACGCACGATCCTGACCTCGCCGTCATCGCCTGCAACACGGCGTCCACCTTGGTCCTATCTCACTTACGCGCCGCTTATTCCCTGCCCTTCGTCGGCACCGTGCCGGCGATCAAGCCGGCCTGCGCGCAGTCCAAGACCCGTCGCGTCTCGGTGCTCGGCACCAAGGGCACGGTGAAGCGCGAATACACCAAGGCGCTGATCCGCGATTTCGCGCTGGGTTGCGAGGTGACGCTGGTCGGCTCGCCCGAGCTTGCCTCGCTGGCTGAAGCTGACCTCAGCGGCCATCCGATCAGCGACGATGCCATCCTCGCCGAACTCACCCCCTGCTTCGTCGGCGATCCCCAGGATACGGGTGCGCGCACCGACATCGTGGTGCTCGCCTGCACGCATTATCCGCTGCTGCTCGACCGGCTGAAGCGGCTGGCACCCTGGCCGGTCGACTGGATCGATCCGGCGCCGGCCATCGCCCGCCGCGTCTCCGACCTGCTCGGCACACGCCTTGGCGATATCACGCAATCCGGCGCGGAGATGATCTTCACCTCGAACCGCGCGCATGGCCTTTCCGCCACGCTGATGCCGTTCTTCGGCGGCCGTGTGCCGGCCTGACTTTGCGCCGCAACGGCGCGCTGCTAGGCTTCGCCGTCGTCTCCCCGCAGGTCATCCCAAGGCAATTCCATGTCGGTCCCGACTACGCCACTCAACCGTCTGCGCCAGCTCTGGCGCGAGGGCCGCCCCGCCTTCGGCGCGATCGCGACGATCCCGAGCGTGCAGATGGTGCAGATCATGGCCCGCTCGCTCGACTGGATCATCGTCGATCTCGAGCATGGCCCGATCGGGCTCACCGAAGCGCATGCGATGATCGCCGCCACGACAGGCACGCCGTGCACGCCCCTGGTGCGGATCGCGGCGAACGAGCCGTGGCTTGCGAAAGCGCCGATGGACATCGGCGCCTTCGGCATCAATTTCCCGATGATCACCAATCGCGGCGATGCCGAGAAGGCGGTGCGCAGCGTGCGCTATCCGCCGCGCGGCGATCGTCTCTGGGGACCGTTTCACGCGCCGTTCCGCTGGGGCCAGTCGATGCCGGACTACATGGCGTCGGCCGACGACGAGATGATCTGCATGATCACCATCGAGCATGTCGATGCCGTCAACCGCATCGACGAGATCATGGCGACGCCGGGCATCGACGTCGCGGTGATCGGCCCCGGTGATCTCGCCACCTCGATCAACAAGCGCGGCCGGATGGATGATCCGGAATTGCTGGAGCTGGTCGCCCGCGCCGAGGCCGGCATCCTCAAAAGCGGCGTGCCGATCGGCGGCGTGGCGCGCACGGCCGACCAGGCCAACCAGCTGATCGACCGCGGCTATCGCGCGATCGCGCTGGGTTTCGACTGGTCGCTCTTCCAGCGCGGCATCATGGCCGCGTTCGACGGCATCAAGCGCTGAACAAGCGGATTGCGACCTTGCCGGGAATGGCGGCGCTGTTAGGGTCGGCCGTTCCAGGGAGGAAACAATGCCTAAAAAGACTTTGCTCGCTCTGACCTTCGCCACTCTTGCCTTCACGGGCCTTGCTTGTGCGGCCTTCGCCCAGCAGCCCGGCATCAAGCGCACCCCACTCCAGAAAATCGATTTCCCGGACAGTTACACGACGGTGACCGCTATCGCCGAGGTGCCGCCCGGCGGCGCCGCCGGCCGCCATACCCATCCCGGCGTCGAGACCGGCTATGTGCTGGAGGGCGAGGTCGACCTCCTCATCGAGGGGCAGCCCGAGAAACACCTGAAAGCGGGTGATTCCTATGTGATCCCGGCCGGCGTCGTTCATGACGCCAAGACACATGGCGATAAGCCATTGAAAATCATTGGTATTTACATCTTCGACAAGACCAAGCCGCTGGCGACGCCGGCGCCCTGATGCGGCGAACCGACCGACCCCAGGCGGGTTGGTTCGTGCTAGAGCACGCGGCGAGCGGGAACTCCTCTCGCCGCATTTTCATTCAGCCCGGAACCGGAGACCAATGCGCGGGAAAGCCAAGACCATTTCGATGCCGCGCCGCCTGATTTGCGACCTCATGCGCGCCTCGATGGACGTACCCTTCGTCTCGCTCTCCCGTACGCTCAATATTCGCCCCCTGCTGGAGGCCCGCGCGGGCGCGATGACGCCCGCCGGCTGGGCAGCGATGTTCGTCAAGGCCTTTGCCCTCGTGGCCAGGGACGAGCCGGTCCTGCGCACCGTCTACGCCAAATGGCCCTGGCCGATGCTCTACGAGCTGCCCAATAGCGTGGCGTCGGTCGCGATCGCCAGGGTCCAAGACGGCGAGGAATGCGTGATGCCGCAGCGAATCGCGGCTCCCGAAGCCATGGCGCTGGCTGCAGTCGACGCCGAGATCCGGCGCGCCAAGACGGCGCCGATCGAGGACGTGCCGATGTTCCGCAAGATCATGCGGGCGACCCGCCTGCCGCTGCCGCTGCGGCGGCTATCCTGGGCGGTGGGGCTCAATTTCGGCCGGCAGCGAGGCAACTGGTTCGGCAGCTTCGCGGTGAGCTCGGTGGCCGCCTATGGCGGCGGCGAGCTCCACCCCGTCACGCCGGGCCCGTTCATCGTCAGCTATGGCGTGGTCCAGGGCGACCAGACCATCCATGTCGTGATCCGCTGGGATCACCGCGTCACCGACGCCGCCCCGATCGCCCGGGTCCTGACCCGGCTGGAACAGGTCCTGAACACTGAAATCGCTGCCGAATTGCGGGCGGCTAGCCCCAAGCCTATCCGGGTGGTGAGGACCTGATTCCGGGGCCATTCGCATTGACAGCGAACCCCAAACTCCCCTAAAAGCCGCCTGCTCGCGGGCCGATTTCGGCCCGCGAAGCGTTTCGCGACCCGTGGTCCTGCCCCCTATGCTTTGGGGATCGGACCTGTCGGTGCCGGGATTTCCCGTCACACAGGAGGGCGCGTTTCCTCAAACCATGTACCTGAAGAGGACGCGATGACTAAGCGCAGTGAGGCGAAGTACAAGATCGATCGCCGTATGGGCCAGAACATCTGGGGCCGCCCGAAGAGCCCCGTGAACCGCCGCGAGTACGGCCCCGGCCAGCACGGCCAGCGCCGCAAGGGCAAGCTCTCCGATTTCGGCGTGCAGCTGCGCGCCAAGCAGAAGCTGAAGGGCTACTACGCCAACATTTCCGAGCGCCAGTTCCACGGCATCTATGTCGAGGCGAGCCGCCTCAAGGGTGACACCGGCGAGAACCTGATCGGCCTGCTCGAGCGTCGTCTCGACGCGGTCGTGTACCGCGCCAAGTTCGTCTCGACGATCTTCGCCGCGCGCCAGTTCATCAACCACGGCCACATCAAGGTGAACGGCCGCAAGGTCAACATCTCGAGCTACCAGCTCAAGGTCGGCGACGTGATCGAGGTCAAGGAAGCCTCCAAGCAGCTCGCGCACGTTCTCGAAGCCAGCCAGCTCCCCGAGCGCGACACCCCCGACTATCTCGAAGTCGACCACGGCAAGATGACCGCGAAGTACGTGCGCATCCCCGGCCTCTCCGACGTGCCGTTCCCGGTGCAGATGGAGCCGCATCTGGTCGTCGAATTCTATTCGCGCTAAGATCTGGATATCGAAAGGCCCCGGTTCGCCGGGGCCTTTTTGCTTAAGAGCCACACTTCAGTGGCCGTCATGCCTTCAGGAGGCGTCGCATGCTCTACACCCCTCCCCCGATCGATCCCAAGGCGCCGCCGGTGCGCATCAATCTGCTCTCGGACACGCAGACCAAGCCGACGGCTGCGATGCGCGAGGCGATGGCGCGGGCGGAGGTCGGCGACGAGCAGGTCGGCGACGATCCGACCGTGAATGCGCTGTGCGAGCGCGTCGCCGCGCTGCTCGGCAAGGAAGCCGCGGTCTACATGCCATCAGGCACGATGTGCAACGTCACCGCGACGCTGGTGCATTGCCGCCCCGGCGATGAGATTCTGGCGCATGAGACCGCCCACATCATCGCCCGGGAAGGCGGCGCGCATGCCGCGATCGGCGGCTTCCAGGTGACGCAGCTCAAAGGCGCCGACGGGCAGTTCACGCCGGAGACGCTCCGAAAGGCCCTGCACCCGCGCACCCGCTACCAGCCCCCGCAGACGGTCGTGAGCGTCGAGCAGACCGCCAATATCGGCGGCGGCACGATCTGGAAGAAGACCGCGCTCGACGAGATCGTCGCGATCGCCAAGCAGCACGGGCTCATCACGCACATGGACGGCGCGCGCCTGCTCAACGCCACAGTGGCGAGCGGCATCTCGCCGCGCGACATGACCGCGGGCTGGGATTCGGCCTGGATCGATTTCTCCAAGGGCCTTGGCGCGCCGATCGGCGGCGTGCTCGCGGGCACCCGCGCCTTCATCGACGCGGTCTGGCAGTGGAAGCAGCGCCTCGGCGGCTCGATGCGGCAGGCCGGCGTCTGTGCGGCCGCCTGCATCTACGCGCTCGACCATCACGTCGATCGCCTTGCCGACGACCACGCCAATGCGCGCGCGCTGGCCCGCGGGCTGTCGCAAATCGCGGGCGTCGAGGTGCAGGAGCCCGAGACCAATCTCGTGTTCTTCAAGCCCGACGGCGCCGGCATCGCCGGCGACAAGATGGTCGCAGCACTCCGTCAGCGCGGCGTGACGCTTGCGATGATGGACGGCCGTATCCGCGCCTGCACCCATCTCGACGTCAATGCGGCCCAGGTCGAGGAAACGATCGGGTACGTCCGCGAGATCGTGCGCGGGGCGTAATCAGAACGTTTTCAAGCGAAGTGGATACCGGTTCGCGCAAGGAAAACGCGTCAAAAGAGAATCTACCGCCCCATCGCCTGATAGATCAGCGTCTTCAGCGACAATTGAATCCGGCCGCGCTGCGTCGGGGTCTGCACCATGAAGATCCCGAACAGATCGTCTTCGGGATCGATGAAGAAGAAGGTGCCACCGACGCCGTCCCAGCGATATTCGCCAAGCGGCCACGATGTGCCTGATGGCACCGAGGTGCGCACGGCGAAGCCGAGGCCGAAGCCGGAGCTTCCGCCCGGATAGTAGTTCTGATCGCGCGCGATCTTCGTCTCGGGACCGATATGATCCGACGCCATCAGGGCGATGGTCTCGGGCTTGAGATAGCGCCGGCCGTCATAGGTGCCGCCATTGAGCAGCATCTGCGCGAAGCGGGCGTAGTCACCGACCGTACCGACAAGGCCGCCGCCGCCCGACTCCCACCTCAGCGGTTTCCTGGGATCGCGGACCTGCGTCATCGGGCTAATCGCGCGATCCTGCGGCATCGGCTCGGCGATGCGCGGCCACTTGGCAGGATCGGCGACATAGTATGCGGTGTCCGTCATCCCGAGCGGATCGAGCAGCCGCTCCTTCTCGAACGCGAACAGCGATTTCCCCGATATGACCTCGACGATGCGGCCGAGCACGTCCGTGGAGTGGCCATAGTCCCAGTTCGTGCCGGGCTGTTCGGCGAGCGGAAGCGTGGTGATCTTCGCGACGAGTTCGGCGTTGGTCAAAGCCTTGTTGTCGAACAGACCGGCGTCGGCATAGAGCTTGTTCACCAAGCCCCCGCCATAGTAACCGTAGGGCAGTCCGGCAGTGTGGCGCATCAAATCCTTGATCGTCACGGCGCGACTGAGCGGCTCCAGCACCAGCGCAACCTTGCCGTCCTCGGCCTTCGTCTCGACACCGACCTTCATCTCGGCAAACGCCGGAATGTACTTTGCAACGGGATCGTCGAGCGCGAGCTTGCCCTCCTCGACCAGCATCATCGCCATGACGGACGTGATCGGCTTCGACATCGAATAGAGCCGGAAGATCGTGTCCGCGCTCATCGATATCTCGGTTGCGACATCGCGGACGCCGAAATTCTCGTAATAGACCGGCTTGCCGTGCTGCTGGAGCAGCAGGATCGCGCCCGGAAACTTGCCCGTCGCGACCTCGTTCCGGATGAAGTCGGAGACCTTTGCCAGGCCTTCGGGAGAGAAGTTGTGCGCCGCGCGCCGCTCGGAGCCCGCTCTCGCACCGACTGCGCCGAACAGAAGAACGAGCGCCGCGATCAGCGCGCGACGCCCGCGCATGTCACTTCTCCATGGCTTCATAGACCAACTGCTTCAATGTCCGCTGCACGCGCTGGCGCTCGGTCGGGGTCTGCTCCAGCAGGACGAAGAACATGTCCTGCTTGGGGTCGATCACGAAATAGCAGCCGGAGGCGCCGTCCCACTTCAATTCACCGAGATCGCCGGGCGGCGGCGGCTTGGCGTTGCCGGGATCGGTGCGGACCGCAAGGCCGAGGCCGAAGCCAAAACCGTCGCCGGGGAAGTAGAAATAATCGCGACCGACGCCGGAGTTCGGGCCGACCTGATCGGTCACCATCAGCTTGAACGTCTCGGGCTTCAGTATCGTCTTGCCATCGAGACTGCCGCCGTTGAGTAGCATCTGCGCAAAGCGCGCATAGTCGGCCATGGTCGTAACCATGCCGCCGCTGGCGAATTGGATCTTCTTGACGACGGTCGGATCGTTGATCCGGCCAACCCGGAAATCGCTGTCGTTCGGCACCGGCTGCGCCAGCAGCTTCTGCTTCTCGGGGGCAGTGACGAAGAAGCCGGTGTCGACCATGCCGAGCGGCCCCAGCAGCTTCTCCCGTTCGATGTCGAGCAGCGGCTTGCCGGCCGCAACTTCCATCACGCGCGCCAGAATGTCGGTGGAATGGCCGTATTGCCACAGCGCGCCCGGCTGGTTGTGCAGCGGCAGCTTTGCGATGCGCTCGGCGAACTCGGCGAGGTCGAAATCGCCGGCATAGATATTGGCATCGCGATAGGCTTTGCGAACCAGGCTGTCGCCATAGAAGCCGTAGGTGACGCCAGAGGTGTGCGTCATCAAATCGTGCACCGTCATCGGCCGGTTCAACGGCACCAGTTCGAGCGACTTGGTGCCGTCGTCGGCCTTCTTCTCGACGCCGACCTTCAGATTGGCAAAGGACGGAATGTATTTCGAGACGGGATCGTCGAGCTTGATCGTGCCGTCCTCGATCAACTGCACCGCGACGACGGAGGTGATCGCCTTGCTCATCGAGAACAGGCGGAAAATGGTCTTATCCGTGATCGGCGCCTTGCTCACCACGTCCTGCACGCCGAAGGCTTCGTGGTAGACCGGCTTGCCGTGCTGCTGGATCAGCACGGTTGCGCCGGCGATCTTGCCGGTCGCGACCTCGTTCTTGAAGAACTCGCCGACCTTGGCGAGCTTGTCCTGATTGAAATGCGCGCCGGCCGGGATCTCGTAGGTGCCCTCCGCCCGCGCGAGCGTGATCGCCCCGAGCGATACCAGCGTGCCGCAGACGAACGAGCGCAGTCCAGAATGTGAAATCATATCCCCTCCCCGGAACATGGCGGGCGGAGTGTACTGACGGCGTTATCAGGCACAAGGGCCGCCGTACCGCGCCAGAACGTCCGTGTGGAGCGCGGCACTTGTCTCCGAGAAACAACAGAATATGACGTGGGTGACCAGCGGCGCAGCCGGCAGGGCTTCGATGGTCGTGTGGACCGCAATCTTCGCGGCCTGATCGGCCGGAAAGCGATATACCCCGGTCGAGATCGCGGAGAAGGCTAGAGAGTTCAGTCTATTGGCCTGGGAGAGCTCGAGCGCACGGCGATAACAGGAGCGCAACAAATCCGCCTCGCCGCGACCGCCGTCGTGCCAGACGGGACCGACTGCGTGAATCACATGTCGCGCGGGCAGACGGTAGCCCTTCGTGATCTTGGCATCGCCGGTCGGACATCCCCCGAGCATCCGGCACTCGGCCAGAAGCTTGGGACCGGCAGCGTCGTGGATTGCGCCATCAACGCCGCCTCCGCCCAGAAGAGACGAATTTGCGGCGTTGACGATGGCGTCAACGCCGAGTGTCGTGATGTCAGCTACGATAACCTCAAGCTCGACGCCGCCGATGCGGCGCGTCAGCTGGGCCACGTGTCAGGCCGCGACAGCGACGCCCTTCTCGGAGAAGAGCTGCTGCAGTTCGCCGGCCTGGAACATCTCGCGGACGATGTCGCATCCGCCGACGAACTCGCCCTTCACATAGAGCTGCGGAATGGTCGGCCAGTTCGAATATTCCTTGATGCCGTTACGCAGTTCGGCGGATTCGAGGACGTTGAGGCCCTTATAACCAACGCCGATGTGGTCGAGGATCTGGACGACCTGGCCGGAGAAACCGCACTGCGGAAACTGCGGCGTCCCCTTCATGAACAGAACCACGTCGTTCGACTTCACTTCGTTGGCGATGAATTCCTCGATGCTCATATCCATGTCCTTCCGGGGCGGAGCCCTCAACGATTCCCTCGGGCCGGCCCAGCCGAGTTAACCCGATACCTGCCTATATATGTAGCCCAAACCGTTGTGCATCCAAAGTAAAATGGCGGCGAACACCCCCTGGGCGGCCGGTCCAGCCCACGCCGGCCCCATTGCATGATGCCACGAATATCATCGCCGGGGAGGACTTTCATACCGTAACGGAGCCCTTATCTAGGACGAACCTCGGTTTTGGAACCGGGCAACGCCAACAACGTTCTCTTGTCCTGTCTGGAGAAAAACGTGACGAAACAAGCCTCCGCTACGGCCACCCCTCCGCTTTCGTCACCGTCGGCCGACCCGCGCGGCCTCGCCCAGGGGCTCGAAGAGGCGTTTCTCGCCGTCCGCAACGAGACCGAGCGCCGGGCCGCGCCGCTGTCGCCGGAAGACCAGCAGATTCAATCCATGCCGGATGCGAGCCCCACGAAATGGCATCGGGCCCATACCACTTGGTTCTGGGAGCAATTCCTGCTCGGCGAGCACTGTCCCGGCTACCCGCCCTTCCACCCTGACTTCGCCTTCCTGTTCAATTCCTATTACGTCAGCGCCGGCCCGCGTCATTCCAGGAATCGCCGCGGCGACATCACCCGTCCCAGCGCCGATCAGGTTGGCGCCTATCGCAGCTATGTCGATGCGGCCGTCGTCAAATTCTTCCGCGAGGCCGGCGCGGACAAGCTCCGCGAGATCGCACCGCTGGTCGAAGTCGGGCTCAATCACGAGCAGCAGCATCAGGAATTGATGTTCACCGACATCCTGCATGCGTTTGCGCAGAACCCGATCCCGCCGGCTTACGACCCGGATTGGCGTTTTCCGGCCTCGACGCGCGCAGGCGACGACTGGCTGACGCTGAACGAGGGCATCCATACCGTCGGCCATGTCGACGACAGCTTCCATTTCGACAACGAGAAGCCGGCGCATCGCGCCCTTGTCGGCCCGGTCAGGATTGCGCGCGATCTCGTCACCAATGGCGAATGGCTCGCCTTCATGCGCGACGGCGGCTACCGGACCGCAACACTGTGGCTGATGGACGGCTTTGCCACCGTCAACAACGAGGGCTGGGACGCTCCCGGCCATTGGCGCGAGATCGACGGCCAGTGGCACGTGATGACATTGGCCGGCCTCAAGCCGGTCGATCCCGACGCGGCGGTCTGCCATGTCAGCTATTACGAAGCCGATGCCTTTGCACGCTGGGCCGGAAAGCACCTCCCGACCGAGATGGAATGGGAGGTCGCCGCGCGCGCCGGCCAGCTCAACGATGCCTTCGGCATCGTCTGGCAATGGACGCGATCGTCCTACTCACCCTACCCCGGCTACCGCGCCATCGAAGGCGCGCTCGGGGAGTACAACGGCAAGTTCATGATCAACCAGCTGGTGCTGCGCGGCTCCTCGCTTGCAACTCCTGAGGGCCACAGCCGTATTACCTATCGCAACTTTTTCTATCCTCACCATCGCTGGCAGTTCACGGGACTGCGGCTCGCCGACTACGCCTAAAAAATATCCGACGACAACCGCGCGCCGGACAGCGCGTTCAGGAGAGTATCATGAATGTGCACGCCAGCGCTTTGGCCGAAGCCCATCTCCCCGACGAACAGACGACCGCTTTCGCCCGCGAGGCCATCGGAGACCTGTCGCAGCAGCCGAAAAAGCTGTCGCCGAAATATTTCTACGATGCGGCCGGATCCGAACTGTTCGAGGCGATCACGCGCCTGCCGGAATATTACCCGACGCGCACCGAGCTTGCGATCCTGGAGGAGCGTGGCAGCGAGATCGCGAAGATCATCCCGGAGCATGCGGCGCTGGTCGAGTTCGGTGCGGGCGCGACCACCAAAGTCCGCCTGCTGCTCAACCAATGCAAGTTTGCAGCCTATGTGCCCGTCGACATCTCCGGGGACTTCCTGAAGGCCCAGGCCAACGGCCTGAAGCGGGATTTCCCCTCGCTCGGCATCTATCCGGTGGCGGCCGACTTCACCACGCCGTTCGAGTTGCCCAGGGCAGTCGCATCGATGCCCAAGGTCGGCTTTTTCCCCGGCTCGACCATCGGAAATTTCGAACCGCATGAGGCGCAGGCCTTCCTGAAGAGCGCCCGCAAGATCCTGGGCAAGGGCGCGCAGATGATCATCGGCGCCGACCTCGAGAAGGAAGAGCGCGTCCTCCACGACGCCTACAACGATGCCGCCGGCGTCACCGCCCGCTTCAACCTCAATGTGCTCGTGCGCATCAACCGCGAGCTCGGCGGCAATTTCGACCTGTCCGCCTTCACCCATCGCGCGATCTATAACCGCGAGCGGCACCGTATCGAGATGCACCTCATCAGCAAGAAGAGCCAGACCGTGCGCCTGCTCGGCACCAGCTTCTCGTTCCGCCCCGGCGAGAGCATCCACACCGAGAACAGCTATAAATACAGTCTCGAGCGTTTTGCTGCGCTGGCGCAGGGTGCGGGCTGGCAGGTGCGCGAAAGCTGGACCGACGCGGCGAAGATGTTTTCGGTCCACGCGCTGGAGGCGGCGGAATAAGCGCTACATCGCATCTGAGAGCGGCTTCCCGCGGCG
Organism: Bradyrhizobium liaoningense; assembly: GCF_018130785.1. GTDB lineage: Bacteria > Pseudomonadota > Alphaproteobacteria > Rhizobiales > Xanthobacteraceae > Bradyrhizobium > Bradyrhizobium liaoningense_A. The sequence continues at coordinate 91,757 of NZ_JAFCJT010000017.1, read as the reverse complement.
CATCCTTCGAGACGCCCGCCTTAGGCGGGCTCCTCGGAAGGACGAGGTGCTTGCTCAGGCGCTACCGCCGCCCGCGCTCTGATGCTCTTCGGCCTCCCCCACCTTCGATCCCAGCGACACCGATTCCCACACCCCGACCACGATCATGATCACGCTCGTCGCGACCGACAGCCAGAGCGGCGACAGGTCGGCGGCGAACCACCACAGCACCGCGAGCGCAATGATGCCGATGCCGTGGGAGAGCTGGAGGAAGCCGCGGATCGCGAGCTTGAACAGGATGGTGCCGACCAGGAACACCAGCGGTCCGCCGATCGTGCTCACGATGGTCCTGATATCGGAATGGCCGGTCGGATGCTTCAGCACCAGTTCGTCCGAAACCGCGGTCAGGATGATGCCTGCGATGATCGGCATGTGCAGATAGGTGTAGGCGAGCCGCGCCAGCCGGCCGGATTCGGAGGACTTCGACAGCAATTCGGAGCCGGCTTCCGCGCCCTTGTGGAAATAGATCCACCACATTGCGATGGCGCCGACCAGCGCCGAGACGAAGGCGAGGATGTTGTCCGCGGTCCAGTCCAGTTCGGCAAAGGTGGCGCCGTTGACGACGACGGCTTCACCGAGTGCGATGATGATGAAGCCGGCGCAGCGCTCGGCCATGTGACCGCCTTCGACGGCCCAGGCTTCGACTGACGAGAAGCCGAGCTTGGGGACCCAGAAGCGTGCCGCAGGCGAGATGTACTCCCAGGTGACCGCCGCGATCCACAGCCACAGCCGCGTTTCTCCCTCGGACAAGCCGCCTGCGATCCACAATACCGCGGAGATCGAGAGCCAGGTCAGGATACGGATCGCATTGTGCCGCACCAGAGTCCGGTGGCGCGGGGTCGCGAACAGCCAGAAGGCGGTACGTCCGACCTGCATGGTCGCGTACGCGATCGCAAACCACAGGCCCCGTCCCTCGAACGCGGTCGGGATCGTGGTCGACAGCACGAGGCCGCCCAGCATCATCAGGAAGAGCAGGATACGGACCGGGGTCAACTCGGGATTGAGCCAGTTGGTGACCCAGGCGGTGTAGACCCACACCCACCATACCGCGAGGAACAGCACGGTGACGTGCACCGCACCGAGCGGGGTAAAATGGTGCAGCAGCGTGTGCGAGACCTGCGTGACGGCAAAGACGAAGACGAGGTCGAAGAACAGCTCGGCATTGGTGACGCGGCTGTGCTGGTTCGGCGCGATGACGCGAAACATCGCGCCGCGAGGATTGTCCGCAGCCATCGTCATCCCCCGTCACGCGATCAGATCAGGCCCCGGGCGCCCCAGGGACCCCGGTTTGCAGCGCCAGAGCATGCAGAACGCCGCCCATCTGGCCGCGCAGGGACTGATAGACGATCTGGTGCTGCTGGACGCGGGACTTGCCGCGGAAGGATTCCGAGATAACGGTCGCGGCATAATGGTCGCCGTCGCCGGCGAGGTCGCGGATCGTCACCTCGGCATCGGGGATTGCCGCCTTGATCATCGCCTCGATATCGTGGGCGTCCATGGGCATTCGGGTCGTGCTCCTTCTGGTCTCAGCGTTCGAATCTCTGCCGGGGTCCCCTCGCCGGCAGGGCGAAACTTAGCGTGAACGGCCTTCTACGTCACGCCTTCCGGCACTATATCCGTGATCCCATCCGGATAAAGGCACGACAAAGTGCCGCGCGCGGCAGATTGATCGAAAAGGCGTGAAGTCATGAAGCTTCCAGGGCCCGACCACCCCATCACCATCACCCAAAACCCCCGTCGCGTCCGTGTCACGGCCGGCGACGTCGTGATCGCCGAGACCAGCAAGGCGCTGACGCTGAAGGAGGCCAAATATCCGGCGGTACAATATGTGCCGCGGGAGGACGCCAACATGGCGCTGCTCGAGCGCACCGACCGCACCACCCATTGCCCCTACAAGGGGGACGCCAGCTACTACAGCGTCAAGGCCGACGGCAAGACGCTCGACAACGCGATCTGGACCTATGAGACGCCCTTCCCCGCAATGACGGAGATTTCCGGCCATCTCGCCTTCTATCCGGACAAGGTGAAGATCGAGGAAGTGGGGTAAGCTGATCGCGCCGGGGCGATCGTAGGTCGCTTTCAGTCGGTACAAGGCTCAAGATGCCGCGCAAGGCCGCAAGACTGATTGGGGTCTCGTTGCTGGGCATGGCCGGCATCCTCATTGTGGTGGCCGTCGCCGGACTGGGTTTTCGCGCCTATCGCCAGCATCTTGCTGCCGAAACCCTCGCGATCCACTCACCGAAGGGCGTGCAGGAGGGAGGGTTCGTCGACATCGGCGGAATCAAGCAATGGATTCAAATCCGCGGCGAGGATCGGGATAACCCGGTCCTGCTGTTCGTCCACGGCGGGCCCGGGGGCTCCACCTTGGCGATCTCTTCGGGCTGGCGCCCCTGGGAAAAGCATTTCACTATCGTGCAATGGGACCAGCGCGGCGCCGGGCGGACCTATGGCGCGGCGGGAGACGCGCTCGCACCAACCATGACGCTCGAGCGGATGACACAGGACGGTGTCGAGCTCGCCGAGTACCTGCGAACCCATCTGCACAAGGACAAGATCGTGCTGGTCGGGCATTCCTGGGGCTCATTCCTGGGCATTCACATCGTCAAGCAGCGCCCCGATCTGTTTTACGCCTATGTCGGCACAGGACAGGTGGTCGGCAGGGCGACGTTCGAGAAGCAATTCGAGATCACGATCGCGCATCTGCAAGCGTTGGCGCAGTCCGCTGGCAACAGCGAGGCCCAGGCGGAATTGGCGCCAATCGTCGCGCGGCCTCTGATCAATCCACAAAATCGACTGGTTGCGGACAAGTGGAGCAAAGCGCTGGGGCTACCCTCCATCGAGAGCGTCCAGTTGGCGGGTCCCATCCCGCCCCCGTTCATGCCGGATTTCTCGCTGCTGGACTGGTACAACTGGCGCAAAGGCATGGCCTTCTCCGCAAAATATCTGCGCGGACGAGAGGGCCCCATGTTCAAGAGCGACGTCGCTTCACTGGGACTCGCGTTTCCGATTCCGGTGATCTTCATCGAGGGCGATACGGACTACAACACACCGGCCGGGCCGGCCGAACAACTCTTCAATCAGATCACGGCCCCGCATAAGGAATTTGTCTGGGTGCGCGGCGGGAGCCATTTCATTCCATTCGAGCGTCCCAACGAGTTCCTGGCGGAGTTGGTCACCCACGTGAGACCGCTCGCAGGCAATTGAGGGCCGGAGGCCCGGCTACGCCCTGAAGATCGTGAGCCCCAATACCAGCAGCACCAGGAAGATCACGACGAAGATATAGAACAGGAAGCGGGCGACATCGGCCGAGGCGGCCGAGAGGCCGGTGAAGCCGAGCACACCGGCCACGATCGAGACCAAGAGGAAGATCAGCGCCCATTTCAGGATCGTCATAGCCAACTCCGACTTGGATGCCGCATGCTTTGCGGCCCTCAACCCATTCGGGAACGCTAACTTCGCTGCACGGAACTGGTTCCTGAGGGCGTTGCCGGGCAAGGCGCGGCACAAACTGGGCTTGCTGAATCCGGTTCCCGGCGGCACAGTCCGCCGGGCAGGAGCGCAATCGGGGCAACCATGATGACGATGTCACATTCCGCGACGATCGGCGTGGAGGCGCACGCTGCGCCAAAGGCCAAGGCGCGCAATCTGGCGATTGATCGCGCCCGCACCTTCCTGACTCTGGTGGTGCTGCTGCATCACGCGGTGATCCCCTACACTTATTTCGGTCATACCGATCCGAAGTACTTCTTCGGCTTCGACATGATCGTGCTGGCCACCGACAGCTTCTTCATGGCGATGTTCTTCTTCCTGTCGGGACTGTTCGCCTGGTCTGGTATCGCCCGGAAGGGAGCGCTGAACTATTTGCAGGATCGCCTGCTTCGGCTCGCGCTGCCATTCGTGATCTGCGCCTTCACGGTCATTCCGCTCGCCTATTACGCCATCTCACTGCGGCACCATCCCGAGATCGGCTTTTCGGAGTACTATTGGAATATGATCACGAAGGGCCCGTGGCCGAGCGGGCCAATTTGGTTCCTTTGGGTCTTGTTCGCCTTCGATCTGGTTGCCTGCCTGCTGCACCGGCTGTCGCCGAATCTGCTCGATCCGATCAATCGCCTCTCGCTGCACGGTCGCCGTCGGCCCGCCGTGTTCTTCGCGGTCATGCTTGCCGTCACCGCAGCGTTCTACATTCCCGGGCGGGTTCACTTCGGATCAAGCAGCTGGTTCGAGTTCGGGCCGTTCTCGGTCCAGCACGGGCGCGTGATGCTCTACGCGACCTACTTCTTTTTCGGTGCCGGCATCGGCGTTGCGCAAATGGATCGCGGGCTGCTCGCCGCAGACGGCCGTATGGCAAAGGTCAGCTGGGACTGGATGGTGCTGACGATCGTTCCGTATTGCCTCTTGTGGGTACTGATCTTCATCAAGCGCGAAATACTGGGCAACCCGTCGCCGTTGCCGGACTGGTATGAAGCGCTCTATGCCATCTGCTTCACTGTCTTCAGCGTGGCCATCATGTTTCTGATCCTGGCGTTTTTCCAGAGGTTCAGGCAATCAGGCTCAGCCAAGCTGCTCGATCCAATGCAGAGCGACGCGTACGGCATGTTCCTGGTGCACTATCCGATCGCACTGTGGCTGCAATATTGGCTGTTCGACTATGACCTGCCGGCGATCGTCAAGGCCACGATCGGGTTTGTACTGACAGTCGCGTTCAGTTGGGCGCTAACGCGCGCCTTGCGCCAGATCCCCGGGGCAACGAAGGTGCTGTGACCCGGTAGCCCCGAACGAAGCGGGCTCGCGGAAGATTCCGCGAGCGTCGCATGTGGCGGCTCAGGCCGCCTTCCCGCCCATATATTCCGGCAGCCAGCGCTCGAACGACTTCCGCAGCGTGTCGATCGCAACCGGCGCCTCGCCCGCGATCGCGATCGCATCACCACCGGTGGTGCCGATCCGCACGCAGGGCACTTCGCAGCCGCGCATCTTCGCGAGCACGCGGCCGGCTTCCGCTTCCGGCACTGTGACGAGATAGCGCGCCTGGTCCTCGCCGAACCAATAGGCCTGCGGCACGAGCGCCGCCGGCGCTGCCAGCAGCTTCGCACCGATGCCGCTCGCCATTGCCATTTCGGCGAGCGCGATCAGCAGGCCACCATCCGACAGGTCGTGCACCGCGGTCGCGGTGCCCGCATGGATCATGCCGCGCACGCAGTCGCCGTTGCGCTTTTCGGCCGCGAGATCGACCGGCGGCGGCGCGCCCTCCTCGCGACCACAGATGTCGCGCAGGTAGACCGACTGGCCGAGCCAGCCGTGGGTTTCGCCGACCAGGAGGATCGCCTCGCCCTCGGCCTTGAAGGCCAGCGAAGCGGACTTGGTGAAATCGTCGAGCAGGCCAACGCCGCCGATCGAAGGCGTCGGCAGGATCGCGCGGCCGTTGGTCTCGTTGTAGAGCGAGACGTTGCCGGACACGACCGGGAAGTCGAGCGTGCGGCAGGCTTCCGAGATCCCCTTCAGGCAGCCGACAAACTGGCCCATGATCTCGGGCCGTTCAGGATTGCCGAAATTGAGATTGTCGGTGATCGCGAGCGGCTTGCCGCCGACCGCGGTGATGTTGCGCCAGGCTTCCGCCACCGCCTGCTTGCCGCCCTCGAACGGGTCGGCCTCGCAATAGCGCGGCGTGACGTCCACGGTCAGCGCCAGCCCCTTCGGCCCGTCCTGCACGCGCACGACGGCGGCGTCGCCGCCGGGGCGCTGCAAGGTGTTGCCGAGGATGACGTGGTCGTACTGCTCCCAGACCCAGCGCTTGCTGCACATGTCGGGCGTGCCGATCAGCTTTTCCAGCGCAGCACCGACAGCCATCGGCGCCGGCACCTCGCGCGCGTGCACGACCGGCAGCGCGGCAGAGGGACTATGCGGGCGGTCATAGAGCGGCGCCTCGTCGCCGAGCTCCTTGATCGGCAGATCGGCCATCACGTCGCCGCCATGCTTGACCACGAAGCGCTTGCTCGGCGTAGTGTAGCCGACCACGGCGAAGTCGAGGCCCCACTTCCTGAAGATCGCCTCGGCTTCCTTCTCCTTCTCGGGCTTGAGCACCATGAGCATGCGCTCCTGGCTCTCCGAGAGCATCATCTCGTAGGCGCTCATGCCGGTCTCGCGGGTCGGCACCGCGTCGAGATCGAGATCGACGCCGAGGTCGCCCTTGGCGCCCATCTCGACCGCCGAGCAGGTCAGGCCCGCCGCGCCCATGTCCTGGATCGCGATGACGCAGCCCTTCTCCATGATCTCGAGGCAGGCCTCGAGCAGCAGCTTTTCGGCGAAGGGATCGCCGACCTGCACGGTCGGACGCTTCTCCTCGGACTTGTCGTCGAACTCGGCCGAGGCCATCGAGGCGCCGTGAATGCCATCGCGGCCGGTCTTGGAGCCCAGATAGACGATCGGCATGTTCACGCCGGAGGCGGCCGCATAGAAGATCTTGTCGGCGTCGGCGAGGCCCACCGCCATCGCGTTGACGAGGATGTTGCCGTCATAGCGGGTGTGGAAGCGCACCTGGCCGCCCACCGTCGGCACACCGAAGGAATTGCCGTAGCCGCCGACACCGGCCACGACGCCGGAGACGAGATGCCGGGTCCTGGCGTGCTCGGGCGCGCCGAAGCTCAGCGCATTGAGGCAGGCGATCGGACGCGCACCCATCGTGAAGACGTCGCGCAAGATGCCGCCGACGCCGGTGGTCGCGCCCTGGTAGGGCTCGATGTAGCTCGGGTGGTTGTGGCTTTCCATCTTGAAGACCACGGCCTGGCCATCGCCGATGTCGATCACGCCGGCGTTCTCGCCGGGGCCCTGGATCACCCAGGGCGCCTTGGTCGGCAGGCCTCGCAGATGGATGCGCGAGGATTTGTACGAGCAGTGCTCGTTCCACATCGCCGAGAAGATACCGAGCTCGGTGAAGGTCGGCTCCCGCCCGATCAGTTTCAGGATGCGCTCATACTCGTCGGGCTTGAGCCCGTGGGCGGCAACCAGTTCGGGGGTGATCTTGGGTTCGTTCTTCATGGATTCGGGGCTTTCGGCGGCGTTTTGCCGTTCTTAGGAAGATCGGGGGCCTACGAAAAGCCCTTTATGGCGCATTTTCCCGCTGTCCCACGTTTTGCGGGCAGGCGGTCGGCGGGAACGGGAATTGCAAGGCGCTGACGGATCGGATTTAAGGACTAAAGACCCGTAATTGAAGGCCCATTTCCTTGCACGAATTGACCAAAGTCCCCTCCACCCGCCGCCCGGACCTGCACGTCGCCACCGATGGCGAGTTCACGGGCTGGCGGACCTGGATTCGCGACAGTTTTGAGAGCCATATCGGCCCGTTCTGGCACAAGATCGAGGACGACGGCAGCGTCCGCTCGGCCTTCCGGGTCGAGAAGAAGCACCTCAACGGCTCCGGAAACGTCCATGGCGGCTGCTTCATGGCGTTCGCCGACTATTGCCTGTTCGCGATCGCCACCCACGAGCTGGATGGTCCGGCCGTGACGACGAATTTCGCCTGCGATTTCCTCGACGCGGCCCGCGAGGGCGAGTTGGTCGAATGCGTCGGCGAAGTGTCCCGCGCGGGAGGCTCGCTGATCTTCCTGCGGGGCAAGCTGACCTCGGCCGGGCGGCCGCTATTTACCTTCTCGGGGACGATCAAGCGGGTGAAGCGGAAGCCGGCACTCCAGCCAAACGCATAGCTCAACGCCTTCCCTTTTTGCGTTCCCTCGCCCAGACTTGCAGCAAGCGCTTTGGCGCGGGGGAGCAGGAACAAGGTGCCGCAGAGCACATCGTCGGGCCGCACGGCGGCCGCCGCATCATCGTCGCCATCCATCATCGCCACCGGTGCGCGCAACTGGCGCGACTACGCGCTGCTGTTCGCGCTCGCCTGCTGCTGGAGCTCGACCTATCCGCTGGCGAAGCTCGCGCTTCCCACGATCCCGCCGATCACCTTCATCTCGGCGCGCTCGCTGATCGCGTTCGCCTTCCTGTTCGCGATCCTGTGGATGCGCGGCGTCAAGCTGCCGACCGACGTGAAGGCCTGGAAGCTGTTTGCGACCCAGCAGCTGATCAACTCGACCTTTCCGTTCCTGATCATCACCTGGTCGCAGCAATATGTCCCGGCCTCGAACACGGTGGTGCTGGCCTCGACGACGCCGATCTTCGCCTTCCTGATCACTTCGCTGATCACGCGGCATGAGCCCGCGACGCTGTTGAAGCTGGCGGGCGCAATTCTCGGCCTCGCCGGCACCATCGCCATCGTCGGGCTGGACGCGCTGCGCGGCTTCGGCAGCGAGATCGTGGCGGAGATCGCAATCCTGCTCGCCACCATCTCCTTCGCCTGCGCGACGATCTTCGGCCTGCGGCTCTCCGAGTACGATCCGATGGTGGTGGCGACCGGCTCGCTGCTGTTCGGCGGCCTCGTGCTGCTGCCGCCCTCGCTGATCATAGACCAGCCCTGGACGCTGCATCCGACGCCGACGGCGATCGTGGCCACCATCGTCATGGGCATCGTCTCCAGCGCGCTGGGGCTGATGCTGTTCTACGTCTGCCTCGGCCGGCTCGGCACGCTGACAACGAACGCGCAAGGCTATTTGCGCATTCCGATCGGCGTCGGTCTCTCCGTGCTGCTGCTCGGCGAGAGCGTGCCGTCGAACCTCGCGCTGGGGCTATTGCTCGTCATGGCCGGCGTTGCGGCCATGACGGTGCCGGCGGAACGGCTGAAGTGGCGATAAGCGGAGGCTATTGCTTGGCGATCGTCCGCCAGCAATCCCGGTTGCCTCCGCTTAATTGCGCCGATCAAGCAGCCATGTTTGGTTGCCGGAAGGCCGCTTCCATCTCGCGGCGCACCCGCACGGCGAGATTATCGGGATCGTACTCCACGTCCTCCCATTTCAGACGTTGACCCGGCTCGATATCGGTCTTGAGCTTGACATGATGGGCGAGGCCGAGCGGCAGGTAGCCCTGCTTCAATGAAGCGTCGGCCGGGGTCTGCTTGCCCCAGACGCAGAAGCCGCCCTCGCCGTCGAGCATCTCGCCGGCCTTCAGCTTGCGCTTGGCGGTCGCGACGACGTCCGAATTGAACACGATCGGCGCACCGGTCGGCTCCTTGCGCAGTGCCGCGGAAGCCACGGAGATACCAAGCTCGAGCCCGATCATGTGGATCGGCCGGTACAGCGAAGCGTATTTACCGGTCTTGTCCGGCAGCATGCTGTATTCGCGGAAGCATTCCTCGGAATAGGCGCTGTCGGTCTCGAACACGACATAGGTCCCCATCACGAGGCTCTGCGGGACGTCGGTGCCGTCACGATAGACCGAAGACGTGACCTCGGTGACGCCCGACTTCTCCAGCATGCCACCGTCGGATTTCGGCTTGCAGATCTCGGCATGCTCGAACCGCGTCGCTGGCGGGAACGACAAGCCCTCGCTCTGCGCATGCAGCCCGGTCGCATTGCACACCGCCGTCATCTCGATGCCCGACTTGGTGCCGTCGACGAAGGAGTTGAACATCTTCGGGTTGATCGAGTTGCGATCCTTAATCTTCATGTATTTGTCGAGGATGTCCCAGACCGTGTCCGGCGTCGACTGGTGATAGGTCGGGTGGTAGCGCGTGCCCTTGCCGGCGGCGACGACCTTGAAGCCGGCGGCCCGCGCCCAGTCGACGTGATCGGCGATCAGGGCCGGCTGGTCGCCCCAGGCGAGTGAGTAGACGACGCCGGCCTGCTTCGCCTTGCGCGCCAGGATCGGACCTGCGACGGCGTCAGCCTCGACATTGACCATCACGATGTGCTTGCCGTTCTCGATTGACTTCATCGCGAAGCGGATGCCGGCGCCGGGATCGCCGGTCGCTTCGATGATCACCTCGATCGCCGGATGGGTGATCAGCGCATCGGCGTTGTCGGTGACGATGGTGCGGCCGTGCTTGAGCGCGTCGTCGATCGACGTTGCCGCGTATTGTTCCTCGGGCCAGCACCCGAGCTTGAGCTGCGAACGGGCGCGGGCGGTATTCAGGTCGGCGACGCCGACGAGATGCATGCCGTCGGTCTGGCGCACCTGCGATAGGAACATCAGGCCGAATTTTCCGGCCCCGATCAGGCCAATGGTCACGGGCTTGCCGGCCGCCTTGCGCTCCAGCAGCATGCGATGGAGATTCATCTGGATTTCCTTAAGCGTTCCTCGGTGACGGCGTTGTTGCAGCCGTGAGTGCGGCCGCGCTCGCCTTGTACGGAAACGTTAGGCAGCGGCGAATCCGAGGGCAATTCAGATTATCTGCCGCGACGATGTAGGCGCGCTAAACAATCCGCGCGCCTCGGCTCTTGGTTTGCGCATGATCTTTCTCGGAAAACCGCTTCACACTTTTCCGGATCATGCGCGCGCGCTCCAGGCGTCGCGCTCCCCGCGCAACCAGTCGAGGAAGGTACGGGTCTTGCGGTGGCGCAGATGACCGTGCGGGCAGACGATCCACTGCGTGGTCAGCGCGACCTCCGGCGGGTTCCTCACGGGGCAAACCAGGCGGCCGTCGCGTAATTCGCGCCAGGCCAGCAGCTCGCTCTCCAGCCCAATGCCGAGGCCGTCGACAGCCGCATCGATCGCCATGTGGCTGCGGTCGAACAGCACTCGCTTCCAGCGTTCCGTTGGCTCGATACCGGCCTCTGTGAACCAGCGCGGCCATTGCATCTGCGATTTCACCGAATGGATCAGCCGGTGCTTGAGCAGGTCTTGGGCGGAAAGACTGCCCGGCGCAAAGGCCGAGGGCGCGCACAGTGGAAAGAATCGCTCCTTGCCGAGGCTTTCCACGAACAGGCCCGCCCAGCCGCCTTCGCCGTGGCGGATCTCAAGGTCGACGTTCTCCTTACGGAAATCGGTCGGCTCATTGGTGCCGTCGAGCCGCAACTCGATGTCCGGATGGGCGTCAACGAAGCTCGCAAGCCGCGGCAGCAGCCATTTGCTCGACACGCTCGGCGCGGCACGCACCGTCAATGTCGTGGCGGAGCGGATGCCGCGGACATGCTGCGTGACGTCGGTAACGTGCTCGATCTCGCGGCTGATCATCTCGAAATAGCGCTCGCCGGCCTCGGTCAGCGTGATGTTGCGCCCGACCCGCGAGGTCAGCGCCGTGCCGAGATGCAGCTCCAGCGCCTGGATCTGCTGGCTGACGGCCGACGGCGTCACCCGCAATTCATCCGCCGCACGGGAAATGCTGCCCGCGCGCGCCACGGCGTGGAAGACGATAATGGCGCGAAACGGGATCTGCATCAGGAAACCTTTTAGGCCAGCTAAAGTGACGACGAATATAATTCAATTGTCCTGCATGACCAGCGATCTAGGCTTCAGGCTCAAAGGCAACCCGCGACAGACGGGTGCCGACGAGGAAACAGGACCGCGCAAAGCGCCGGTTCGCCCGGGGGAAGGAACGCAAGGCTCAAGCCCTTTCACCAGACAAGCGATTTTGACGACACCGGCGCAGCAACGCCTGCGCGCGGCAACGCGCACGTGCGCCGATAAAGGCGCCGCATGAGACCATCAGGGAGGACTAACGATGTCGGGCAAGGTCCACAGGATTTCACGCCGCAACTTCATGGTGGCGGCCGCCGCCGTTCCACTGGTCGCGATCCGCACCAGGCCGGCGCAGGCAGCGGAGTTCGAATACAAGCTCGCCACCGGCCAATCGCTGACGCAGCCGATCAACACCCGTCTCGATCAGGCCGTGAAGCGGATCAGGGAAGCGAGCGGCGGCCGGCTGGAGATCAAGTTCTTTCCCGCCTCGCAGCTCGGCTCGGACACCGACCTCTTGACCCAGATCCGCAGCGGCGGCGTCGACTTCCTCAACATCGCGGGCTCTGTGCTGTCGACGGTGGCGCCGATCGCCGGCATCGCCAATGTCGGCTTCGCGTTCTCCGACTATAGCCAGGTCTGGAACGCGATGGACGGCGACCTCGGCAAGCTGATCGCAACCCAGATCGAGAAGACCGGCGCGCTGGTGATGGCCAAGCCCGCCGACAACACGTTCCGGCAGATTTCGTCGTTCACCAGGCCCATCAAGACTCCGGCCGATCTCGCCAGTTACCGCATCCGCGTGCCGGTATCGCCGATCTTCACCTCGCTGTTCAAGTCGCTCGGCGCCAACCCGACCTCGATCAACTTCAACGAATTGTACACGGCCCTCCAGACCCATCTGGTCGACGGCCAGGAGAACGGACTCGTCACCATCGAGGCCGGCAAGATCTACGAGGTGCAGAAATACATCTCCGAGACCAACCACATCTGGGATCCGTTCTTCATTCTCGGCAACCGTCGCTCGGTGAAGGCGCTGCCCGACGAATTGCAGGCGATCGTACGTCGTGAATTCGACCAGGCGGCGATGGAGCAGCGCGCGGACACCGCGAAGCTCAATCTGACGCTGAAGGACCAGCTGACCGCCAAGGGCATCACTTTCGAGGCCTCCGACAAGGAGGCCTTCCGCAAGGGGCTGTCAGCCGCCGGCTTCTACAAGGAATGGCGCGGCAAGTTCGGCGAGGACAATTGGAAGATTCTGGAGGCCGCGGCCGGAGCACTGGCATGAGCGCTGCGATCGGCATGCAGGACACGGCGACGCTCGGCGAGGCTCAGGCGCTGCGCGGACGCTGGCTGGAGCAGTCGCTGCGCTGGCTGGTGGAGATCCCGGCCGCGATCGCCGTGGTCGCCGAGGTGGTCATCCTGTTCGCGGGCATCGTCGCGCGCGGAATCTTCCACCGGCCCATCATCTGGTCGGACGAACTCGCCTCCATCCTGTTCCTGTGGCTGGCGATGCTCGGCAGCGCGATCGCCGTGCAGCGCTCGGCGCATATGCGCCTGACCTTCTTCACGTCGTATCTGTCGCCGCGTGCGGAGGCCTTCGCCTCGACGCTCGCTGCCGGCGGGGTTGCGCTGTTCCTCGCGATCATCCTGCACCCGGCGCTGGATTATGTGGAGGACCAGGCCTTCGTCGAGACGCCGGCGCTCGGTTGGTCCGGCATGGTCCGCGCGGCAGCGATCCCGGTCGGCTGCGTCATCGCGCTCGCCAGCATCTGCCTCACCCTCGTCAAGCGGTCGGCGAAGGACCTGCTTGGCGTGGCCGTCTTGTTCGCGGCGATTGCCGGCGTGCTCTATCTCGCAGGTCCCTCGCTGAAGCTGCTCGGCAACTGGAACCTGCTGATCTTCTTCGTCGGCCTGCTCGGCTGCGCCGTGATGGCGGGCGTGCCGATCGCGTTTTCCTTCTGTCTTGCGACCGTCGCTTTCCTGCTGACCACGACACGGACGCCGCTGCTGGTCGTGGTCGGGCGGATCGACGAGGGCATGAGCTCGCTGATCCTGCTCGCGGTGCCGCTGTTCGTGCTGCTCGGACAACTGGTCGAGCAAACCGGCATGGCGCGCGTCATGGTCGCGTTCCTCGCCTCTGTGCTCGGCCATGTCCGCGGCGGGCTATCCTACGTGATGTTGGGCGCCATGCTGCTTGTCTCGGGCATCTCCGGCTCCAAGACCGCCGACATGGCGGCGATCGCGCCGGTGCTGTTTCCCGAGATGCGCAAGCGCGGCATGAAGGATGGCGAGCTGGTCTCGCTGCTCGCGGCGTCCGGCGCGATGAGCGAGACCATTCCGCCGTCGATCGTTCTGATCGCGATCGCCTCCGTCACCGGCGTGTCGATCGCGGCACTGTTCACCGCCGGCATCCTGCCGGGGATCGTGCTGGCGATTGTGCTGGCCTTCGTCGCGCGCTATCGGGCGGGCACCGAGGAGAACGCCACGCTCAAGGTCGCGCGCGCCCCCATGTCGGTCGTCGCAAGGACGCTGTGGGCGGCGTTGCCGGCGCTGGCCCTGCCGTTCCTGATCCGCAGCGCGGTGGTCGAGGGCTACGCGACCGCCACCGAAGTCTCGACCATCGGCATCGCCTATTGCCTCGTGCTCGGCCTGATCATCTATCGCGGCAGCCTGGTCTGGAAGAACGTGCTGCCGATGCTGGTGCAGACCGCCTCGCTGTCCGGCTCGATCCTGTTCATTGTGGGCGCCGCGAGCGCGATGGCCTGGGCACTGGCGCAATCTGGCTTCTCGCATGATCTCGCCGCGCGCATGGCCGGCGTGCCGGGCGGGGCTTACGGCTTCCTGCTGATCTCGGTGGTCGCCTTCATCGTGCTCGGCAGCGTGCTGGAGGGCATTCCCGCCATCGTGCTGTTCGGCCCGCTGCTGTTTCCGGTCGCAGCAACGTTCGGCATCAACGAGGTGCACTATGCGATGGTGGTGATCCTGGCGATGGGCCTCGGCCTGTTCGCACCGCCATTCGGCCTCTGCTATTACGCCGCCTGCAGCATCGGCGGCGTGTCGCCGGATGCCGGCATGCGCCGGATCTGGATCTATCTCGCCTGGTTGTTCCTGGGCCTCTTGCTGATCACCTTTGTGCCCTGGATATCGCTGGTGTTTCTATGAGATTTCCGACCTGAAGCCATTTCCGCCTGGCATGCCCGTTTAGGTCGAAATCTGCTTCTCGGTGCTGACCGGCGGTGTGGCATAGGCGGGATCGTGGCCCATCGGCAGCGCCAGAGTATGATCGTAATGCTGCTCGGCTTCACCGTAGCGCCCGATCTTCGCGCACTCCTCGGCCAGCGCCGCGCGATTGGCGATGGTATCGGTGACAGCCAGCCTGTCGGACAGCTCGCGGTAGCGCTTCGCCGGATCGAGCCGGTTGGCGACGCGTTGGCGCGCCTGCCGCGCGCCGGGGCTGGAAAACCATTCCGGGATGAGCTCGACCGCGATATAGGCGAGCGCGCCCATCATCGGCACCAGCAGGATGATGTAAGCCCAGGGCCGCAATCGCCCGGTTCGCGACGCGTCCGCAGAAATCAGCGACCCCGGACGCACGCCTTGATGGCGACGAGGAGCCAGTCGTCTCAAATGCGATTGAGGTTCATGAGATCGCAGCCAAAGCGCGGCTATTGCTTGGCGTCGTCCGCCAGCATCTTCCGGTACTTCTCGACGTCGCGCGTCACGAGCTTCTGGAGCACCTCGGGCGTATGCTCGTCGGGATCGGGCGCAACGGTCGACAGATCGGCAAAACGCTTCTTCACTGCGTCGGTTTCCACGGCGGTGCGCGCGGCTGCATTCAGCTTGGCGATGATGGCCGGCGGCGTGCCCTTGGGTGCGAACAGGCCATTCCAGCCCTGCGCCTCGAAGTCCGGCAGGCCTGCTTCGGCAGACGTCGGCAGATCGGGCAGCGTGCCCAGCCGCACGGTCGAGCCAACCACGAGCCCTCGCACCAGCCTCTCGTTGATCGACTGCGAGACCGAGGCGGCGGCGTCGCAGACGCCGTCGATCTGGCTGCCGACCGCGTCAGTGAGCGCGGGCGCCGCGCCACGATAGCCGACCAGCGTCGCATCGATGCCGGCGGCCGTCACGAAGCTTTTGCAAATGAGGTAGTTCGACGAGCCGACCCCGGCATGGCCGAGATTGATCCTGCCCGGGTTGGCCTTGGCGTAGGCGATGAACTCTTTCAGGTCCTTCGCGGGAAAATCCTTGCGCAGCGCGATGATGCCGAACGTCTTCGCCACCATGGCGATCGGCACGAAGGATTCCGGCGTGAACGGCAGCTTTGGATAGATCGTGTAGGTCGCGGCATTGGTGCCGGCGTTGCCGATCGCGATGGTGTAACCGTCAGGCTCGGCGCGGGAGGCCCGCGCCAGCGCGGTCGAGCCGCCGGCGCCGGCGACGTTCTCGATCACGATGGTCTGGCCGAGCGCGATACCCATCTGCTCGGCGACCGTGCGCGCGATCACGTCCGACGTGCCGCCGGCTGCGAACGGCACGATCATGGTGATCGGGCGCTTGGGGAAATCCTGCGCGAATGCAACGGTCGCGAGCGAAAATGTCGCGAGCGACAGTACCGCGATCGCGGCGAGAGACCGCTTCAACAGAAACGAGATCACGCGGCCTTTTCCAGATGGGCGGTGAGGCCGGCGAACAGGCCGCGGCCGTCGGTGCAGCCCATGATATCTTCGACGTGGTTCTCCGGGTGCGGCATCATGCCGAGCACGTTGCCCCTGTCGTTGACGATTCCGGCGATGGATTGCGCCGCGCCGTTGATGTTGTGGGCTTCGTCCACGACGCCTTCAGCGGAGCAGTACCGATAGAGCACCCGGCCCTCGCCTTCGAGCCGCTTGATGGTCTCTTCATCCGCTTCGTAATTGCCTTCGCCATGGGCGACCGGCACGCGGATGACCTGCCCCGCATTGTAGCCGCGGGTGAACGGCGTATCGGAACGCTCGACGCGCAGATGCACGTCCTTGCAGATAAATTTCAGCCGCGCGTTGCGCATCAGGACGCCGGGCAGCAGGCCGGCTTCGCAGAGGATCTGAAAACCGTTGCAGACGCCGAGCACGAGACCGCCCTTGGCCGCATAGTCGCGCACCGCGTCCATCACCGGCGACCGGGCTGCGATGGCGCCACAGCGCAGATAATCGCCGTAGGAGAAGCCGCCCGGCACCACGACGAGATCGGTGCCCGCGGGCAGCGAGGTCTCGGCGTGCCAGACCATTGCGGGCTCGCTGCCGGAGATCAGCCTCAATGCGCGCGCCATGTCGCGCTCGCGGTTGATTCCGGGAAAGACGAGGATGGCGGCCTTCATGGTTCGGGTTCCGACGGTGATGGGAATCGGGCTGGCCAGAGGGCCAAATCGTGAAGAGACATAGCCATTTGACGGGGATTTTACCAGTGCTAGCCTCGCCGGGCGGCCTTGTACACAGGCCATAGCCTCGGCACTCTTGCCTGACGATCTTGCCCGGGATTGAAGCCATGAACGTCCCGTCGCGGCCCGCCTCCCCCTCCGAACCGGTGTCCGCTCAGGGCGTCATCGCTGCCGGCGCCTATGTCGACGGCCGGCGTGTCGCCAATATCGCCATCAGCGAGGCTTCGAGTTGGCGGGCCAAGCCCGGCCATGTGGTGTGGATCGGGCTGCACGAGCCTGACATGGCACTGCTCGGCGCCGTGCAGAAGCAGTTCGACCTGCACGACCTTGCCATCGAGGACGCCAACAACGCCCATCAGCGGCCGAAGATCGAGCAATATGGCGAGGCCCTGTTCATCGTGGCGCGGACGGCGCAACTGATCGAGGGCAGGATCACCTTCGGCGAGACGCACATCTTCGTCGGCGAAGGCTATCTGGTCTCTGTGCGCCATGGCGCCTCGACGTCCTACACGCCGGTGCGCGAACGCTGTGAAAGCTGCCCGCGGGCGCTTGCGCGCGGCGAGGACTACATCCTCTACGCCATCCTCGATTTCATCGTCGACAACTACTCGCCCGTGCTGGAGAGCATCGACGAGGAGGTCGAGGGCATCGAGGACGACGTGCTCTCCAAACCGATCAGCAAGGGGCAGATCGAGCGGCTCTACATGCTGCGCCGCGACCTGTTGCGGCTCAGGACCGCGATCGGCCCGCTGGTGGAAGTCTGCCGCCGCCTCGAGCATGACGAGCTTTCGATGGTGCGCGCGACGATGCAGCCGCTGTTCCGCGACGTCACCGACCACGTCAGGAACATCCAGGAGCGCATCGATTCCATGCGCGAGGTGCTGGCCTTTGCCTTCGAGGCGAGCCTGCTGGTCGGACAGGCGCAGGAGACGGCGGTCTCCAAGAGGCTCGCCTCGTGGCTCGCCATCATCGCTATCCCGACCGCGCTTGCAGGCATCTACGGCATGAACTTCAAGCACATGCCGGAGCTGGAATGGGAGTACGGCTATTACATGCTGCTCGGCGTGATGCTGATCGCGTGCGGCGCGCTGTACTGGCGTTTCCGCCGCGTCGGATGGCTGTGACGCGCCGGTCCGACTTTAGCGGACCGCCACGTCGGGCATTTGCCTACCCTTATGCTTTCATCTCGATCGCATAATTCTCGATCACAGTGTTCGCCAGCAGCTTGTCGGCGGCGTCCTTCAGCGCCGCTTCGGCCTTGGCCTTGTCGGCACCGGCAAGCTCGATGTCGAACACCTTGCCCTGGCGGACGCTGGCGACGCCGTCGACGCCGAGCGACTTCAGCGCGCCTTCGATGGCCTTGCCCTGCGGATCGAGGATGCCCGTCTTCAGGGTAACGGTGACACGTGCCTTCACGTCAAAAAATCCTCTTTAGCTCTTCACCAGCACCGGACCGGTGCCCTGCGGACGCTCGTTCTCCATGAGGATGCCGAGGCGCTTGGCGACTTCCGTGTAAGCCTCGAGCAGGCCACCGAGATCCCTGCGGAAACGGTCCTTGTCGAGCCTCTCGTTCGACTTGATGTCCCACAGACGGCAGCTATCCGGCGAGATCTCGTCGGCGACGATGATGCGCATCATCTCGTTCTCGAACAGCCGGCCGCACTCCATCTTGAAGTCGACGAGGCGGATGCCGATGCCGAGGAAGAGACCGGTGAGGAAGTCGTTGACGCGGATGGCGAGCGCCATGATGTCGTCGATCTCCTGCGGCGTGGCCCAGCCGAAGGCGGTGATGTGCTCTTCCGACACCATGGGGTCATTGAGCTGATCGTTCTTGTAATAGAATTCGATGATCGAACGGGGCAGCTGCGTGCCCTCCTCGATGCCGAGGCGCTGCGACAGCGAGCCGGCGGCAACGTTCCGCACCACCACTTCCAGCGGCACGATCTCGACCTCGCGAATCAACTGCTCGCGCATGTTGAGGCGGCGGATGAAATGGGTCGGCACCCCGATGTCGTTGAGGTGCTGAAACAGGTACTCCGAGATCCGGTTGTTGAGGACACCCTTGCCCTCGATCACCTGATGCTTTTTCGCATTGAACGCGGTGGCGTCATCCTTGAAGTGCTGAATCAGGGTACCGGGCTCGGGACCTTCATACAGAACCTTTGCCTTGCCTTCATAAATACGACGCCGACGGCTCATGGGGATGTACCGTGTTTTGTTGAAATCCATGTATTTGGTGTGCTCCGGTTACCAGGTTACGACCCACAGCGGAGCTGCCGTGAACGGCCGGGAACCCATCTGGAACCCAAGGAAAGACCAAGGAAACAGAACGGGAACCAAGCCTTCAGGCAACCTATCCGATTGGCTGTCCCAGCACAATCGATCCGGCCGTCCGGCATCAACTTATACCGTCTTGCCTGCGGCTTAACGGCTCGTTGTTTTGCCGATTCGTGCCCCCTATCTAGGCATGCGCCGGGGCCGTCGCAACGAGGGTCGCCGGGTCCAGTCAGCAGGGAATTGGAAAAGGCATGAGCACTTTGGACAAGCGCGAGGAAGGCTTCGAGAAGAAGTTCGCCCTCGACGAGGAGCAGAAATTCAAGGCGGAAGCCCGCCGCAACCGGCTGCTCGGCCTTTGGGCCGCCGAGAAGCTCGGCATCACCGGCGAGGCCGCCACCGCCTACGCCAAGGAGGTGGTCGCGGCCGATTTCGAGGAGGCCGGCGATGCCGACGTCCTGCGCAAGGTCATGGCCGATTTCGCCGCCAGGAACGTCGCCATCACCGAGCAGGCGATTCGCGCCAAGATGAGCGAACTGATCGCCGTGGCGGCTGCCGAGGTGAAGGCAGGGAAATAAGCCAAAAGGGAGTGGCGAACGGCGATGGTCATCCCGCTCGCCGCTCCCTCCATAACAGCTTGCAGCCGGCCCCGGGCAATGCCAAATGAGCGGCATGTCCCAGGATAAGACCCAAGATCACATCTCAAACGTCCTCGCCGAACGCTATGCCTCGCCCGCCATGCGCGCCATCTGGAGCGGCGAAGGCAAGGTTCGCCTCGAACGCGACTACTGGATCGCGGTGCTGAAGGGTCAGCGCGATCTCGGCATTCCGGTGCCGGATGGCGTGATCGAAAGCTACGAACGCGTGAAGGACCAGGTCAACCTCGAGTCCATCATGCGCCGCGAGCGCATCACCCGCCACGACGTCAAGGCGCGCATCGAGGAGTTCTGCGAACTCGCCGGTCACGAGCACCTGCACAAGGGCATGACCAGCCGCGACCTCACCGAGAACGTGGAGCAGCTGCAGGTCTACCGTGGACTCCAGCTCATCGAGACCAAGAGCATCGCCGCGCTGATCCGTTTTGCGAGACACGCGAAGCAATTGCGCGACATGCCGTTCACGGCACGCACGCACAACGTGGCCGCGCAGGTCACGACGCTCGGCAAGCGCATCGCCATGTTCGGCGAAGAGATGCTGCTGGCGCATCAGAGCCTCGTCAATGTGCTCGACACCTATCCCGCGCGCGGCCTGAAGGGCGCGGTCGGCACGCGGCTCGACCAGATCACCCTGTTCAATGGCGATGCCGGCAAGGCCCGTGCGCTCGAACAGCGCATCCTGGTCCACCTCGGCCTGCCCAAGAGTTTCGATGCCGTCGGCCAGGTCTATCCGCGCAGCCTCGACTTCCGTGCGGTCAGCGTGCTCGTCGATCTCGCCAGCGGTCCGGGCAGCTTCGCCAAGACGTTGCGCCTGATGGCCGGCCACGAGCTCGCCAGCGAAGGCTTTGCGAAGGGCCAGGTCGGCTCGTCCGCCATGCCGCACAAGATGAACAGCCGCTCCTGTGAGCGCATCAACGGCCTGCATGTGGTGCTGAAGGGCTATCTCGCCATGGCCGCAGGCCTTGCCGGCGACCAGTGGAACGAGGGCGATGTCTCCTGCTCCGTCGTCCGTCGCGTCATGCTGCCCGATACCTTCCTCGCCATGGACGGCCTGCTCGAAACCCTGCTCTCGGTGCTCGACCAGATGGAAATTTTCGACGCCGTCGTCGCAACCGAGCTCAACCGCTACCTGCCCTTCCTGCTGACCACCACGGTGATGATGGAAGCGGTGAAGAAGGGTGCCGGCCGCGAAGGCGCGCACGAGGCGATCAAGGAACACGCCGTCGCGGCCATCCGCGACCTGCGCACCGGCAAGATCGTGCAGAATGACCTTTTGCAGCGCCTCGCCGCTGATCAGCGTCTCGGCCTGAGCGAGGCCGAGTTGCAGCGCGTGCTCGATCACGGCCGCGCCAATTCGGGCGACGCCGGCGCTCAGGTCGATTACTTCGGCGAGCGGGTTGACGCTCTGGCCAAGGCCAATCCCGAAGCGGCCAGCTACATGCCGGGCGCGATTTTGTAGCGAATAGTGAGTAGCGAATTGGAAAAATCCATTCGCTACTCGAACTCGCCATTCGCCCTCTTACTCTTCCTTGAAGCCATATTCCGGCACGTTGCCGCTGGCGCCGTAATATTTGTACGGCAAAAACTTGCCGCTCATGGTGATCTTGACGCGGTCACCCTTCGGGTTGGCGACGCGCTCCATGGCCATGTCGAAGTCGATCGCCGACATGATGCCGTCGCCGAATTCCTCCTCGATCAGCGCCTTCCACGCCGGACCGTTGACCATCACCATCTCGTAGAAGCGATAGATCAGGGGATCGGTCGGCGGCATCGGCGTGCCGGTGCCGCGCATCGGCACCTCGTTGAGCATCGCGGTCTCGGCCTTCGACAGGCCGAACAGCTCGCCGGCATTGGCGGCTTGCGGTTTCGTCAGCTTCATCTGGCCGAGGATCGCGCCAACGATCAGCACTTCGGAATAGCCGCCAATCTTGTCGCAGATGTGCTTCCAGCTCCAGCCCTTCTCGCGCTTGATGTCGAGCAGCTTTTCGGTGAGGTCTTCGCGTTTCATGTCAGGGTCTCCCTTCGCCAGGCATCGTGTCAGGTCGTTTCGTGCCGCTTTGGGAGGCACGAAACGTGCCAATAAATGAGGCTCAAGGCTTCACCGCCTCGACCTCCCCTCGCGCGGCAAAGCCTCCGTGAATCGCTTGATCGCCGCGAGCACCGGCTGCTGATCGCCGGCAAAGAACCAATGGTCATTGCCGTCGAGCTCGACGAATTCTGCGCCGGCAATCCGGCTCGCGATATCGCGGCCGGCCGCGATCCGCACCGCCTTGTCGTCCCGCCGGTGCAGCACCAGCGTCGGCACGGCAATCTGCGGCAGGAGGTGCCGCACGTCGGCGTCGCGAAACGCTTCGAGCACGGCCGAGATGCCGCCGGGACTGGACGCCGCGCGCAATAGACCAGCCCACCAGGCGCGCGCCTGGGGATCATTGGCGAGGCTCGGCGCGAAGGCTTCGATCCCCACCGGGCCGCCCCATTGCGCAATCAGGTGCTTGCTCCAGGCGTCGTACTGGCTGGCGCGTAGCGCGTGCGGATAGTCCTCTGACCAGCAGCCCTTGGCCAGCGCGCCGAACAGAATGAGCCCGGCCACGCGGCTGTCGTCATCGACCGCGAATTTGATGCAGGCCGGCCCGCATTCGGACGCACCGAACAGCACGACGCGGCGCGAGTCCACCGCCCGCAGCACGGTGCCGATATCCTCCGCGGTGACGTCGATGCCAGGGGCCGATCCGACCCGGTCGGACAGACCGATGCCGCGGCGATCGAAAACGATCAGGCGTCCAAGCTTCATCAATGAGGCCAGAAACGTCCGGCTCGCGGGGTTCTCCCAAGCGCGTTCCACATGCGACACGAAGCCGGGCATGACCAGGATATCGAGCGGGCCACTTCCATAGGTCTGATAGGCCAGATGAACACCTGAGCCCTTGACGTAGCGCGTCGCCGGAACAGCATCGCGCAGGGCGGCCGCCGCAGGACTCATGATCGCCTCGGTCTCAGCTTCCGGCGCGACCCCAAGCTCGTCGCGCAGCCGCTGAGTCAGCGCCGCGTGGTGCCGTTCCGCCGCGCTTCGGTCGCCGGCCAGCAGGAGGCTGCGGATCAGATGCCGGCCGTAGACTTCGCTGAGCGGATCGAGCTCGACCAGATGGCCCGCATGCAACGTCGCAGCGACATGATCGCCCGCGGCATTCTTGTCCTGCACCAGACGTTCGAGTGCATGCACGAGCCGTCCCCGCAGTGCCTCGCGGCGGAAAAACGCCCAGTCGTCGAATTCGGAAGAGTCCTCCGGAGAGAAGCCCGCGAGGAAGTCACCGCGATAAATCCGGCAGGCCGCTTCAAACGCACCGCGATCGCAGGCACTCTCGAACTGATGCGAGTCGATCTTCAGCTCGACCTCCGGAGACCATCGCAAGCTGGTGCGATCGGTCTCAAAAACCGGCTGACCGAGCGTAAGCTCGACACGGTGAAGCAGGCGCCGCAACCGAGCGAGACTGGTCTCTCGGGCCGTCTCCGGCCACAGCAGCGTGGCCATGACGTCACGCGCGACGGTGCCCTTGGCCTCGGCGAGATAGACCAGCAGCGCAAGACCCTTGCGCAGGTTCAGCTTGATGGGACGCCCGTCGGCGTGGATCTCCGGGAACCCGAACGTCCCCAGCGAAAAAGCCGTCATGGAAATCCTCTTTCCCCGGCCGGCGTCCCCGGGGGACGCGCAGGGGACGGTCCAGCGCTAGCAGTCTGGCCAGATCGAGCCTGACCGCCGGCAAGCGGTTCAGGCTCGTGCATGCGGCACCGCTGTATCAGGCACAATAGGAAAAACCATGTTCGCGCGCCTCGCAATCCTGCTCTACGCCCTCGTGAGCTATGCTGTATTCACCGTTTCATTTCTCTACGCGCTCGGTTTCGTCGGCAATTATGCCGTGCCCAAGTCAATCGACAAGTCGATCGACGTCGGCAGCCCCGCGAATTTCGGCGAGGACATCCTCGTCAACCTGCTGCTGATGAGCCTGTTTGCCATCCAGCACAGCGTCATGGCGCGCCCGGCCTTCAAACGATGGTCGGCCAAATTCCTTCCCGTGCCCTGCCAGCGCAGCACCTACGTGCTGCTCTCCAGCCTGATCCTCCTGCTGCTGTTCTGGCAGTGGCGTCCGATCCCGACGCCGATCTGGCAGGCCAGCGGCATTGCGGCCTGGTTGCTGACCGGCGTGCATTGGCTTGGCTGGCTGATCGTGTTCGCCTCGACCTACATGATCGATCATTTCGATCTGTTCGGCCTGCGCCAGGCCTTTGTCGCACTGCGCGGGGCCGAGATCTCAGGTCAATCCTTCCGGACGCCGCTGCTCTACAAGATCGTGCGGCACCCGCTCATGCTGGGCTTTCTGCTCGCGTTCTGGGCGACGCCCGAGATGACCGCCGGCCATCTGCTGTTCGCGATCGCGAACACGGCCTACATCCTTGTCGGGCTCCAGTTCGAGGAGCGGGACCTGATCGCCGAGTTCGGCGCGACCTATCAGCAGTATCGCAGCCAGGTTCCGATGCTGTTGCCGCGTCTCTTCGGTCGCCGCCCGGCGGACAATCGCCAGCCGTCTCGGTCTGTTGGAGCGCCACAATGAAAGCCGTTCTGTGCAGCTCGTTCACCGGACCGGGAGATTTGCGCCTCGGTGAGATCGATGAGCCGCGGCCCGCCGGCGACGAGATTCTCATCGACGTCCATGCGGCTTCCGTCAGCTTCATGGACCAGTTGCTGGTCTCCGGCCTCTACCAGATGCGGCCACAGACGCCCTTCGTGCCCGGCACCGAAGCATCCGGTGTCGTCGTCGCCGTCGGCGACAACGTCACGACATTCGTCCCCGGCGATCGCGTCGCGTGCAGCAGCTGGACCGGCGGCTACGCCGAACGGATGACCGCGAAGGAATCGAAGAGCGTGCTTCTACCCGACGGCGTCGCGTTCGAAGCCGCGGCGACGGTGCTGCACAATTACGGCACGGCCTATTATGCGCTGGTCGAGCGGGCACGGGCGCAACGCCGCGAAACGATGTTCGTCACGGGTGCTGCCGGCGGGGTCGGGCTCGCCGCCGTCGACCTCGGCCGTCATCTGGGCCTCCGCGTCATCGCCGGTGTCGGCTCCGATGACAAGGCGGCCCTGGTGCGGAGTTACGGCGCCAGCGAGGTCGTCAACTATTGCAGCGAGGATCTGCGCGACCGGATCAAGTCGATCACATCAGGACACGGCATCGATGTCGGATTCGACAATGTCGGCGGCGAGATATTCCAGCAGATGGCCCGGTCGATGAAGTGGGGCGGACGACTGATGCCGATCGGCTTCACCAGCGGCGAGATTCCACAGATCGCGATGAACCTGCTGCTATTGAAGAACTATTCCATCATCGGCGTCTTCGTCGGCGCCTGGGCGGAGAAATTCTCCGCGGAAGCCGCGCGCATGAATGATATGCTGATGCAATTGCTGGCCGACGGAAAAATCCGCCCGCACATCGATCGCGTCCTCCCTTTGGAGGAGGCCACTGAGGCCATGCGCGCCGTCGCCAATCGCTCGGTTCAGGGACGAATTGTCCTCAAGATCAGGTAGACTGGGCCCGACGAGGAAGAGAGGACAAAACCGATGACCGAGATCATCATCGACAAGCGTTTTTGCGGTCCTCCGAACTCCGGGAACGGCGGCTACGTCTGCGGCCGGCTGGCCAGCCACATTTCCGGCGGCGCCGAGGTGACGCTGCGCGCGCCGCCTCCCCTGGACACGCCGCTCGAAGCCGTCGCGACAGACGACGGCACATGGGAGCTTCGCGACGACACCAAGGTCGTCGCGACCGGGCGCGCAGTAAGCGTCGAGCTTGCGCGCGTGGAGACGGCCCGTTTGCAGGAGGCACGCGCGGCCGAATTGCTGGCGCTGTTCGAACCGCACGAGCATCCGCTGCCGAACTGTTTCGTCTGCGGTCCCGCAAGAGCGAAAGGCGACGGCCTGCGTATCTTCGCCGGCCCGCTCGGGCGTCATGCACACACACCCGTTCTCGCAGCGAGCTGGACGCCCGATCCAAGTCTCACCGCCGACGACGGTCTCGTCGCCCCCGAATTCCTCTGGTCGGCACTCGATTGCCCCACCGGCTTCGCTTGCAATTGCGATCCGCAGAGCGATAGCTACGACAAGACACCGCTGCTGCTGGGCCGGATGTCAGCCCGCATCGAGTCCCGCCCGCGCCCCGGTGTCCCCTGCATCGTCACCGCATGGCCAACCGGCCGCGACGGCCGCAAGCGCACGGCAGAGGCTGCGCTGCATGATGAGGCCGGGACATTGCTTGCAGTGGCGAAGACGACATGGATTGCGGTCGAGCGCGACGTACAGCTCGGGCGCTAGGAGCGTAGGATGGGATTAGCGAACGGCTGCGCAAAGCGCGGGCGCTGGCCTAATCCACCGTGTTTCAGCGAATGCAGGACGAAGTTGGTGGATTACGCCTTCGGCCAATCCACCCTGCAACCACAAACGCGATCACGCAGGGTGGGCAAAGGCGCGCAGCGCCGTGCCCACTTCTTGCTCGGAAGACATGGTGGGCACGCTTCGCTTTGCCCACCCTACGAGAGCTGTGCGCGACGAAACCTACGCGCTCTGCTCGATCATCTCCTGCAGCCGCGCCAGCTCCGCCTCCAGATCGCGCTCCACATCCGCCGCCCGGATCTCCAGCACCCGATAGTCCCGCGCCTCGAGCCACGCCCGCCGCGATGCGCGATCGGCGGCGATCGTCTCACCCTCGCCCGGGTTGACCAGCTCGATCGCGATCCGGTGCGGGAACGAGACGAAGTCGGGGATGTGGCGGCCGACAGGGGTCTGGCGCTTGAACTGACCGGCGAAGCGGCGGTCGCGGGTCAGGGCCTGCCAGAGCAGGCGCTCGGCGTCGGTCGGGTTGCGGCGGAGCAGGCGCGCGAGGCCGCGCACCGTCGAGCCGCTGTCGGGCACGCCACCGCCCTGCCCGTGCTCGGCCAGCAGCGCGCGCAGGCGCGTCGCCTGCTCGCCGTCGAGCACGCCGCCCTTGGCCGGGCCCTTGCGCCCTTCCGCGATCGCCATCACCACGCCGTGCAGCGTGTGCATGTCCTGCTTGGTCGGCTCCATCCGGCTGAAAATGTTGCGCAGGTTGACCAGCATGGTGTCGCGCTTCTCGGCCGGGCGCAGGAACTCGACCCGGTCGAGTTCGCGGATGAGGTTGTCGAAGAAGGCCTGCATCTGGTGCTGCGACGCGCGCTCGGAGCGCTCCGGCATGCCGTGCGGGAGCTCGCCTGAGGTCGCGCGCTTGAACCATTCATAGCCGACCAGCAGCACGGCCTGGGCGAGGTTGAGCGAGGCAAACCCCGGATTGACCGGGAAGGTGATGATGCGGTTGGAGAGCCCGACCTCCTCATTGGTCAGCCCCCAGCGCTCCCGGCCGAACAGGATGCCCGCCTTGCCCCCGGTCGCGACATGCCCGGAGATTTCGGCCGCGGCAGCTTCCGGCCCCACCACCGGTTTGGCCTGGTCGTGGGGGCGCGCCGTGGTGGCGAACAGCAGGTCGAGATCGGCGACAGCCTCGCCGACCGTGTCGAACAATTCGACCTTTTCCAGAATATAGTCGGCGCCGGCCGCCGCGCGCTGGGCGGCAATGTTGGGCCAGCCGTCGCGGGGATTGACGATGCGCAACCGGCTGAGCGCGAAATTGCCCATGGCGCGCGCGGCCATGCCGATGTTTTCGCCAAGCTGCGGCTCGACCAGGATCACGATGGGACCGTCGAGGGAAAGGCCCGCCTTGCTCTTGTCAGTCCCCGACATCTGGTTTCGCTTTCACACTGACTCTCCAAGGCCTTGGCAAGGCGCTCTTCAGGAATTGATTCAAAGCCGGCCTTGCCCGATCTTTTGGGCCGGCCTTGCTGTTCGCCTGTCGTTTGCCTGTCCTGACAAAATTCTCAAGGGAAATAACGGGTTGGATTCGACTTTTGAATCTCGCCTGAAACTTCAGGGCCGCCCTGCCGGGAAGCCGCTCCCGGCCCCCCATCTGTGGAAGCTGGATGAGCTAAAAGTGCATAATCACTTGGCTTTCGCCCGCCGCGGTCCGGTGCTAAGAGGCGGCGGATATTCCAATTGGCGCCAGCGGCGCCGTTCCCAAGAGGGCTTTCCCGATCATGGCAAAAATCAAGGTATCCAATCCCGTCGTCGAACTCGATGGCGACGAGATGACCCGGATCATCTGGCAGTACATCAAGGACAAGCTGATCAACCCGTACCTCGATGTCGAGCTGCTGTATTTCGACCTGGGCATGGAGTACCGCGACCACACCAACGATCAGGTCACGATCGACGCAGCCGAAGCCATCAAGAAGGTCGGCGTCGGCGTCAAGTGCGCCACCATCACCCCGGACGAGGCCCGGGTGAAGGAGTTCAACCTCAAGCAGATGTGGAAGTCGCCGAACGGCACCATCCGCAACATCCTCGGCGGCGTGATCTTCCGCGAGCCGATCATCTGCAAGAACGTGCCGCGCCTGGTTCCCGGCTGGACCAAGCCGATCATCATCGGCCGCCACGCCTATGGCGACCAGTATCGCGCCACCGACATCAAGTTCCCTGGCAAGGGCACGCTGACGATGAAGTTCGTCGGCGAGGACGGCACCGTCATCGAGAGGGAAGTGTTCAAGACCCCGGGCTCCGGCGTCGCGATGCAGATGTACAATCTCGACGACTCCATCATCGACTTCGCCCGCGCTTCGCTGAACTACGGCTTGCTGCGCAACTACCCGGTCTATCTCTCGACCAAGAACACGATCATGAAGGTCTATGACGGCCGCTTCAAGGACATCTTCCAGGACGTCTACGACCGCGAGTTCAAGAAGGAATTCGAGGCCAAGGGCCTGACCTACGAGCACCGCCTGATCGACGACATGGTGGCCTCGGCGCTGAAGTGGTCCGGCGGCTATGTCTGGGCCTGCAAGAACTACGACGGCGACGTGCAGTCCGACACGGTCGCGCAGGGCTACGGCTCGCTCGGCCTGATGACCTCGGTGCTGCTCACCCCCGACGGCAAGACCGTGGAAGCCGAAGCCGCCCACGGCACGGTGACCCGCCACTACCGCGAGCACCAGAAGGGCAAGGAGACCTCGACCAACTCGATCGCGTCGATCTTCGCCTGGACCCGTGGCCTGGCGCACCGCGCCAAGCTCGACAACAATGCCGAGCTCGCCAAGTTCGCCACCACCCTCGAGAAGGTCTGCGTCGACACCGTCGAGGCCGGCTACATGACCAAGGACCTCGCGCTGCTGGTCGGTGCCGACCAGCGCTGGCTCTCGACCACCGGCTTCCTCGACAAGGTGTCGGAAAACCTGACAAAGGCGCTGGCGGCCTAAGCTGCCATCCGCAATTTCGCCCGACTGGGCCAGACATCATCAAGGGCCGTGCCAAAAGCACGGCCCTTTTTTTTGAGAGCTTTTGCGCGGAGATGCGACCATGTCGATCAAGCTTGCCGTCCCCTGCCTGATGCTGCTCGCTGCCCTGGCTGGGCCGACCATCGCCGCGGAGACGCTTCCCGAGGCAATCGCCGCGCCTGGCGAGAGCGTCGTGCTCAGCGTCCACGCCGAGGGCGCGCAGGTCTATGAGTGCAAGGCGGCCGCGGACGGCAAGCTCGCCTGGGCCTTCCGCGAACCGATCGCGACGCTGCTGTCCGAGGGCAAGACCATTGGCCGCCACTATGCGGGGCCGAACTGGGAGCTTGCCGACAGCAGCGCCGTGGTCGGCAAGGCCATCGGCAACGCGCCGGGCGCGACGGCGGCCGATATCCCCTGGCTGAAGCTGGAGGTCATCTCGCGCCGCGGCAGCGGCGTCCTCACGCCTGTCACCACGGTCCAGCGCATCAACACCCACGGCGGCAAGCTCGACGGCGCTTGCGACAAGGCCGGCGAGTTCAAAAGCGCGCCCTATTCGGCGGAGTATGTTTTCCTGAAGAAGGGCTAACCGCTCAGCGATCAGTGCTCCCGCGCTCCGCCTGCGCCAATTCTGCCGCCGCGAGATCGCCGCTCTCCTCGAGCCGCGCTTTCGCGGTCTGGTGGACGTGCGCGGCGAGCGTTGGCATGCGTTCGATCAGGGCGTGAAAATCCTGGGCGTCGAGCAGCAGCAGCCGCGTCTTGCGTGTCGCAGTCACGGTGCCGCTGCGTTTTGTCTTATGTAGCAACGCGATCTCGCCGAAGAAGGTGCCGTCGGTGAGCCGCACCTGCTGGCTCGGCAGCGCGATCTCGACCTCGCCCGCGGTGATGAAATACATCGACGAAGCGGCATCGCCCCGCCGCACCAATATCTCGCCCTGCTCGATGGTCCGCGCTCTGAGCAGCCGCATGATATCGGCGATCTCCGCGGCGGACAGGTGCGAGAACAGCGGCACCCGCGCCAGCATGCCCCAGGTGACCACGAAATCGCGCCGCCTCACCTCTTCCGCGAACGCGGAGGAGATGATCGCGACCGGCAGCGCGATCATGGCAAAACCGCTGATGATCGCGAATACCGAGACGAATTTTCCGAGCGGCGTCACCGGCACGACGTCGCCATAACCGACGGTGCCGAGCGTCACGATCGCCCACCACATCGCATCGGGAATCGTGCCGAGCTTGCTGGGCTGCACATCACGCTCGATGGCATAGAGCAGCGAGGCGAACGTCAGTACCACACCGATCAGGATGACGATGCAGCCGATCAGCGCACGCCGCTCGGCATGGATGGCCGCGAGCAGCGAGCGCATCGCCGGCGAATAACGGATCAGCTTGAAGAACGGCAGCACGCCGAGGCCGGCCAGCGTCGCGTGCCGGCCTGTAGCCAGCACGATCGCGGCCGGCAGGAACGCCATGAGGTCGATGATGCCGAGCGCGGAGAAGGCATAAGAGAACCGGTCGGACAGCGCGGAGCCGTTGCGCTGGGTGTGCCCCGCCACGGTCCACAGCCGCGCCAGATATTCGAGCGCGAACACGATGACGGCGAGGACGGCGATCGCGCTGAACAGCGTGTCGAACCGCGCGTCCAGCTCCGGCACCGAGGCGAGGATCATCGCGGCCACGTCGAGCACGATGACGCCGATGATGATCTGGATGAAGCGCGACCCGACCGAGTAGGCCAGCGGATCGTGCTCCAGCAATTCGTACAGGCGATCCCTTAGGTTGGGATCGGCTGAGCCACGCCCTCGCGGAACGAGGCCCATGGGTCCTTAAGCGCCTGCCATCGCTTTTTCGATCGCCGCGAGCGCCTCGGGCGCCCTGGCGCCATCGGGGCCGCCGGCCTGCGCCATGTCGGGCCGGCCGCCGCCGCCCTTGCCGCCGAGCGCTTCGGAGGCGATCTTCACCAGATTGACTGCATTGAAGCGCGAGGTCAGGTCCGCGGTGACGCCGACCACGACACCGGCCTTGCCGTCCTCGGTGACGCCGACGATGGCGACCACGCCAGAGCCGATCTGCTTCTTGCCGTCGTCCGCAAGGCTCTTGAGATCCTTCATCTCGATGCCTTCGACCGCGCGCGCCATCAGCTTGACGCCACCGGCCTCGCGCACGCTTGCGGCTGCGCCGTTCCCGACGGACGTACCGCCGCCCATCGCGAGCTTCTTGCGGGCGTCGGAGAGTTCGCGCTCAAGCTTCTTGCGCTCGTCCATCAGCGCGGTAATGCGCGCCGGAACGTCGTCGATCGAGGTTCGCAGTTCGTGGGCTGCCGTCTTCGCCAGCGCCATGGTCTCGTTGGCATGCCTGCGCGCATAATTGCCGGTCAGCGCCTCGATGCGGCGCACGCCCGAGGCGACCGCGCTCTCGCCGGTCAGCGTGATCAGGCCGATGTCGCCGGTGCGCCGCACATGGGTGCCGCCGCAGAGCTCGACCGACCAGCCGAGCGCGTTGGCGCCGCGCTCGCGCGCGGTCCTGCCCATCGAGACGACGCGAACCTCGTCGCCATACTTCTCGCCGAACAGAGCGCGCGCCCCCGCTTCGCGGGCTTCGTCCACGCCCATGACGCGGGTGGTGACCTCGTCATTCTCCAGCACCACGTCGTTGGCGATGTCTTCGACGCGGGCGAGCTCTTCCGCCGTGATCGGCTTCGGATGCACGAAGTCGAAGCGCAGCCGATCCGGCGCGACCATCGAGCCGCGCTGGGCGATGTGATCGCCGAGCACCTGGCGCAGCGCCTCGTGAATGAGATGCGTCGCGGAGTGATGCGCACGGATCGAGGAACGTCGCGAATGATCGACCTCAAGCTGCAGCGCGGTGCCGAGCTTCAGTTCGCCGCTCTCCAATGTGCCGACGTGCACGAAGAAATCGCCGAGCTTCTTCTGCGTGTCGGTGACGCGGAACTTGATGCCGCCCTCGCCCGTGAGCACTCCGGTGTCGCCGACCTGGCCGCCGGACTCCGCGTAGAACGGCGTCTGGTTCAGCACGAGCGCGCCGGTCTCGCCGACCTTGAGGCTGGTGGCTTCCTTGCCGTCCTTGACCAGCGCGGAGACGACGCCTTCGGCGCTCTCGGTCTCGTAACCGAGGAATTCGGTGGCGCCGAGCTTTTCGCGCAGCGGAAACCAGATCGCCTCGGAGGCCGCCTCGCCCGAGCCCTTCCAGGACTCGCGCGCCTTGGCCTTCTGGCGCTCCATCGCGTCGGTGAAGGATGCCTGATCGACGCCGATGCCGCGCGACTTCAGGGCGTCCTGCGTCAGGTCCAGCGGGAAGCCGTAGGTGTCGTACAGCGTGAAGGCGACGTCGCCGTCGAACATGTCGCCCTTTTTCAGGCCTACGCTCTTCTCGTCCAGGATGGCCAAGCCGCGCGAAAGAGTCTTGCGGAAGCGGGTCTCTTCCAGCCGCAGCGTTTCCTCGATCAGGTTTTCCGCGCGCATCAGGTCAGGATAGGCCTGGCCCATCTCGCGGACCAGCGCCCAGACCAGGCGATGCATCAGCGGCTCCTTGGCGCCGAGAAGCTGCGCATGGCGCATCGCGCGGCGCATGATCCGGCGCAGCACATAGCCGCGGCCCTCGTTCGAGGGCAGCACGCCATCCGCGACAAGGAACGCGGAAGAACGCAGATGGTCGGCGATGACGCGGAACGAGGCCACGGTCTGCTCGTTCGGCCCGCTGCCAAGCGCGGACGACGTCGCGTCGATCAAATGCCGGAACAGGTCGGTCTCGAACACGCTGTCGACGCCTTGCATGATGCAGGCCATGCGCTCCAGGCCCATGCCGGTGTCGATCGAGGGACGCGGCAGATCCACGCGCTCCTCCTTCGTCACCTGCTCGTACTGCATGAACACGAGATTCCAGAACTCGAGGAAGCGGTCGCCATCCTCTTCCGGCGAGCCCGGGGGTCCGCCCCAGATGTGATCGCCGCGGTCGATGAAGATCTCCGAGCACGGCCCGCACGGGCCGGTGTCGCCCATCGCCCAGAAATTGTCCGAGGTCGGGATGCGGATGATGCGGTCGTCGGAGAAGCCCGCGATCTTCTTCCACAGGCCGGCCGCCTCGTCGTCGGTGTGGTAGACGGTGACAAGCAGCTTGTCCTTCTTCAGCCCGAACTCGCGGGTGATCAAAGTCCACGCCAGCTCGATCGCGCGCTCCTTGAAATAGTCGCCGAACGAGAAGTTGCCGAGCATCTCGAAGAAGGTGAGATGGCGCGCGGTGTAGCCGACATTGTCGAGGTCGTTGTGCTTGCCGCCGGCGCGCACACATTTCTGCGAGGTGGTGGCGCGCTGATAGGGCCGCTTCTCGACGCCGGTGAAGACGTTCTTGAACTGCACCATGCCGGCATTGGTGAACATCAACGTGGGATCGTTGCGCGGCACCAATGGCGAGGACGACACGATCTCGTGGCCGTTCTCGGCAAAGAAGTTCAGAAAGGTCGACCTGATCTCGTTGACGCCGCTCATGTTCATCCAATCGGGTGTGCTTGGACCCGCTGATTTGCCATCCAAACCGGGCATTTGGGCTGATATCTGCGGGCCAAAGCGCTTTTAGACAAGGCCAGCTTCGCTGTCCAGAAACTGTGCAAGGAGATCAGTGGGTTGCCGCAGGCGCGCAATCCCGTTGAAAGGCGCTCGTGCCGCGTTGACAGGCTTGGCCGGCCTGTGGTCTGTACCCATCTGTATCGTACGGCCACGTCGGGAGAGACCGGCATCTGGTAGCCGGCGCCGAAGGAGCAACCGCCCCGGAAACTCTCAGGCAAAAGGACCGCGTGGCTTTGACAGCATCTGGAAAGAGGCGCCGACGGGTATAGCCCGGACAGCGTCCGCCGACGGGATAATACTCTCAGGCACAGCGACAGATGGGGCTTCGACTGGTTGCTTCCGGGGAATCGTCCCCGGGGAACCGCCGAGGACCCCTGTGATGCCAGTGCGTGACGACCAAGACTCCCTGAAACGTACCCCCCTTTACGACCTTCACGTGTCGCTCGGCGGCAAGATGGTGCCGTTCGCGGGCTATGACATGCCCGTGCAGTACCCCGCGGGCGTGCTGAAGGAGCACCTCCAGACCCGCGCCTCCGCCGGCCTGTTCGACGTCTCCCATATGGGCCAGATCGCGCTGCGGCCGAAATCCGGGAGGATCGAGGACGCCGCCCGCGCGCTGGAACGGCTGGTGCCGCAGGACATCGTGGCGATTGCACCGGGCCGTCAGCGCTACGCCCAGTTCACCAATGCCGATGGCGGCATTCTGGACGATCTGATGGTCGCCAATTTCGGCGATCACCTGTTCCTGGTCGTCAACGCCGCCTGCAAGGACGCGGACGAGGCGCATTTGCGCGCAAATCTCTCCGGCGACTGCGTCATCGATTCGCTTGCCGACCGCGCGCTGATCGCGCTCCAGGGCCCGAAGGCGGAATCGGTGCTGGCGAAATTGTGTGCAGAGGCGCCCTCCATGAAGTTCATGGACGCCGGCCCGCACAAGGTTGCCGGCCTCGACTGCTTCGTCTCGCGCTCCGGCTACACCGGCGAGGACGGGTTCGAGATTTCGGTCCCCGCCACGCACGCCGAGCACCTCGCCAGGACGCTGCTTGAAAACCCCGACGTGATGCCGATCGGCCTTGGCGCCCGCGACAGTTTGCGGCTGGAGGCCGGGCTCTGCCTCTACGGCCACGACATCGACACGGGGACAACGCCGGTCGAAGCCGCGCTGGAATGGTCGGTGCAGAAGAGCCGCCGCACCGCCGGCGCCCGCGCGGGCGGCTTCCCCGGCGCCGAGAAGATCCTCGCACATTTCGATCACGGCGCATCACGCCGCCGCGTCGGCCTGCTTGCCCAGGGCCGTGCGCCCGTGCGCGAAGGTGCGCTGCTGTTTGCGGACGCGACCGCGCGCGAGCCGATCGGAAAAGTCACCTCGGGCGGTTTCGGCCCGAGCCTGAATGCGCCGGTGGCGATGGGCTACGTGCCGGCGAGCCTGAGCGCGCTCGACACAAAACTCTTCGCCGAAGTGCGCGGCCAGCGGCTGCCGCTGACGGTCGCGGCCACGCCTTTCGTGAAAAACACCTACAAACGCTGAGGACTGAGAAAATGACCACGACTCTGTACACCTCCGACCATGAATGGCTGGCCATTGACGGCGACGTCGCCACCGTCGGGATCACCGACTACGCGCAGTCCCAGCTCGGCGACGTCGT
The DNA here is from genome assembly GCF_018130785.1 of Bradyrhizobium liaoningense. Classification (GTDB taxonomy): domain Bacteria; phylum Pseudomonadota; class Alphaproteobacteria; order Rhizobiales; family Xanthobacteraceae; genus Bradyrhizobium; species Bradyrhizobium liaoningense_A. The sequence goes on along the minus strand of NZ_JAFCJT010000017.1, from coordinate 56,485 downwards.
GTTCGTCGAGCTGCCCAAGGTCGGCCGCACGCTGAAGAAGGCCGAAGCCGCCGCCGTCGTCGAATCCGTGAAGGCCGCCTCCGACGTCTACGCGCCCATCTCGGGCGAAGTGCTCGAGACCAACGAGGCGCTGGCCGCCGAGCCGGCGCTGGTGAACTCGGACGCGCAGGGCGCGGCGTGGTTCTTCAAGATAAAGATGGCCGACAAGAGCGAACTCGGCGGCCTCATGGATGAAGCCGCGTACAAGGCACATACGGCGTGAGATGAAGCGAACTCTGACCTCATATTCGGTGTCATCGCCCGCCTTGTGCGCACTGCGCACTGGGGCGGGTGATCCAGTACGCCGCGGCTTCTCGGCTCAAGCCCTGACACCTGCGTTTACTGGATGCCCCGCCTTCGCGGGGCATGACGGCGACAGCGAAATCTAAGCGAGGACCCATGATGACCGCGCACCGCAAATCCAACGGCGACACAGCCAGTTTCGTTCGCCGCCACATCGGCCCCTCCACGCGCGATGTCGCCGCCATGCTGGAGGCCGTCGGCGCCAAGAGCGTCGACGCGCTGATGGCGGAGACGCTGCCGGCCTCGATCCGGCAGGCCGCCCCGCTCGATCTCGGCAAGCCCTTGAGCGAGACCGAGGCGATCGCGCATATGGGCGAGCTCGCGCGGCAGAACCAGGTCTTCACCTCCCTGATCGGCCAAGGCTATTCCGGCACGATTTTGCCCGCGGTGATCCAGCGCAACATCCTCGAGAATCCGGCCTGGTACACCGCCTATACGCCCTACCAGCCCGAGATCAGCCAGGGCCGGCTGGAGGCGCTGCTCAACTTCCAGACCATGATCTGCGATCTCACCGGGCTCGACGTCGCCAACGCTTCGCTGCTCGACGAGGCAACCGCCGCGGCGGAGGCGATGGCGCTGGCGGAGCGGCACTCGCAGGTCAAGGCAAAGGCCTTCTTCGTCGACAGGGACGTGCATCCGCAGACGCTCGCCGTGATGCGCACCCGCGCCGAGCCGCTCGGCTGGAATTTGATCGTCGGCGATCCCCTCACCGATCTCGACAAGACCGACGTGCTCGGCGCGCTGCTGCAATATCCGGGCTCATCGGGCGCATTGCGCGACCTCAGGCCCGCGATCGCAGCGCTGAAGGCCAAGGGCGCGCTGGCAATCGTTGCCGCCGATCTCCTGGCACTGACGCTGCTCGCCTCGCCCGGCGAACTCGGCGCCGACATCGCGATCGGCTCCGCGCAGCGCTTTGGCGTGCCGATGGGCTATGGAGGACCGCACGCGGCCTATATGGCGGTGCGCGATGCGCTGAAGCGCTCGCTACCCGGCCGCATCGTCGGCCTGTCCGTGGACTCGCGCGGCGCCCCCGCCTATCGGCTCGCGCTGCAGACCCGCGAGCAGCACATTCGCCGCGAGAAGGCGACCTCCAACATCTGCACCGCGCAGGTGCTGCTCGCCGTGATCGCCTCGATGTATGCGGTCTATCACGGCCCCGAGGGCCTTGCGCAGATCGCGCGTAATGTGCATCGCCGCGCCGCCGTGCTCGCAGCGGGCCTGCGCAAGCTCGGCTTTGCGCTGCAGTCGGACACCTTCTTCGACACGCTCAGCGTGGATGCCAGTGCCAAGCGCGCCGAGATCGTCGCGCACGCGGCCGCCGAGAAGATCAATCTCGGCGTCGGCGAAGCCGCTCTGCGCATCGCGCTCGACGAGACCACGACGCCTGCGACGGTGGAAGCGGTCTGGCGCGCGTTCGGTGGCAAGCTCGCCTATGCCGAGATCGACGCTTCGACGCGCGAGGCGCTGCCGGACGGCTTGAAGCGCACGACCGCCTTCCTCACGCATCCCGTGTTCCACGCGCATCGCTCGGAGACCGAGATGCTGCGCTACATGCGCAAGCTCAGCGATCGCGACCTCGCGCTCGACCGCGCCATGATCCCGCTCGGCTCCTGCACCATGAAGCTGAACGCGACCACCGAGATGATGCCGCTGACCTGGCCGGAATTCGGCAGCCTGCATCCCTTCGCGCCGCGCGAGCAGGCCGCCGGCTATCACGCGCTGTTCGCGCGGCTGGAAAAATGGCTGTGCGACATCACCGGCTACGACGCGATCTCGCTGCAGCCGAATTCGGGCGCGCAGGGCGAATATGCCGGCCTGCTCGCGATCCGCGGCTATCACGCTGCACGCGGCGAGGCGCATCGCAAGATCTGCCTGATCCCCTCCTCCGCCCACGGCACCAACCCGGCCTCGGCCGCGATGGTCGGCATGGACGTGGTGGTGGTCGCCTGCGAGAAGAACGGCGACGTCGACGTCAACGATCTCCGCGCCAAGGCGGACAAGCATTCCAACGATCTCGCCGCTGTCATGATCACCTATCCCTCGACGCACGGCGTGTTCGAGGAGCACATCCGCGAGATCTGCGACATCGTCCACGGCCATGGCGGCCAGGTCTATCTGGACGGCGCCAACCTGAATGCGCAGGTGGGCTTGTCGCGGCCCGGCGATTACGGCGCCGATGTCAGCCATCTCAATCTGCACAAGACCTTCTGCATCCCGCATGGCGGCGGCGGCCCCGGCATGGGCCCGATCGGCGTGAAGGCGCATCTCGCGCCGTTCCTGCCCGGTCATCCGGCAACCCACGCGGATGCACCGGTCGGCGCGGTCTCGGCCGCACCGTTCGGCTCGGCTTCGATCCTCACCATCTCCTACATCTACATTCTGATGATGGGCGGTGACGGCCTGAAGCGCGCCACCGAGATCGCGATCCTCAACGCCAACTACATCGCCGCGCGCCTCGATGCGCATTTCCCGGTGCTCTACAAGAACGCGAAGGGCCGCGTCGCGCACGAGTGCATCGTCGATCCCCGTCCGCTGAAAACGACGTCCGGCGTCACCGTGGACGACATCGCAAAGCGCCTGATCGACTACGGCTTCCACGCGCCGACCATGAGCTTCCCGGTGCCGGGCACGCTGATGATCGAGCCGACCGAATCGGAATCGAAGGCGGAGCTGGATCGCTTCTGCGATGCGATGATCGCGATCAGGAAGGAGATCGCCGAGGTCGAGGCCGGCCGCTTCAAGATCGAGGCCTCGCCGCTCCGTTACGCCCCGCACACGGTGCACGACATCGCGGACGACGCCTGGAATCGCGCCTACACCCGCGCCGAGGGCTGCTTCCCCGCGGGCACATCGCGCACCGACAAATACTGGTGCCCGGTGGGGCGCGTCGACAACGTCTATGGCGATCGCAACCTGGTGTGCTCGTGCCCGCCGGTGAGCGATTACGCGGAAGCGGCGGAGTAAGGGATCGTAGCTTCGTAGGGTGGGCAAAGCGGAGCGTGCCCACCACCTTTGTACGCGTTGGAATATGGTGGGCACGGCGCTTACGCGCCTTTGCCCACCCTACGGCCCCGAACGGTATCTAAGGCACCACCAGCGAACGCCTCTGTGCATCCCAACGCCAAAGCCGTTCGCTGGTGAGAAGCGTACCGCCCCACCAGCGCCGGATCGGGTTTTGACGGCGGAAATCCTCCCGGCCTTCAAGAACCGCTTCGCCGAATTCGGTGAGCGACAGCCGGCTCCGGCGAAAGGCCGCGTTGCGACCTCGTCCATTGTCCGGATCGAGCGTCGCCAGCTTGCCATCCAGACCTGCAATGGCGGGCGCTGGTCCGAAAGCAAGCCCTTCGAGCAACGCACCCAATTCCCAGGGATCGAACACGCGTGTTCCGAGCGCGCCCGGTCGAAACAGCTCGTCGGTACGATTGTGTCCGCTCGCGATCAGCTCGAGAAGCCGCGCCTCGGTCGCCCCCAGTCCCGTCGTCGGCGACGGCAGCTCGGCGAGCAGGTCTTCCATGGCCGGCTTCAGGAAAGACAACTGGCCGAGCGGCCTGTCGAGCAGCCCGGAGCAGAGCTCTGGCGTCGGCGCGCGGTAGGCCTCCCAAGCCAGGCGGGCGATCTCGAAATCGCTTTCCTCGATATCGAGCTCCCGCACATCACGATGACGAAGCTCTGTCGGATCTGCTCCACGCAGGTCGAAATCGACACGTCGTAATCTCAGACTCGATGCAATAGACGGCTCGGACCGCAGGTAGTCGAGGATCCAGATCAATTGCAATTGACTGTTGGGTTCAGGGTCGAACCACAGCTCGATCAACTCGACGCCGTAAGTCTCGCAGAACCAGAGTAGTGCACCTTCCCGATCCAGGCGCTGAACATAAGGCAGTTGGCGGACGCAATCAGACCAGATGATCTCTTCGAAAATTCTGAGCGCGCGTCCACCGAGATAGCGATTGAGGTGCTCAGCCGACGGAAGTGGCCCCGAAACGAAGCGAAAGATGAACGGCACGACCATGTCGGCGCGATCCGCATGGGCAAGACCGACGCCGGACGAACTGGTCAGGATCACGCGTTTCATCGCGAACGCCCCCACCCACAAAACGAAACGGGCGCTGACGACGTCGGCAACTCAACGTCCTCAGCGCCCGCTCCTCGCGAAAAACTCTTCGCGTTAGGACTTACTCTTCCGCCGGCTCCTCGCCGTCGGCGTCGCGTTCCGGAGTGCCGGCCAAAATCTGCTCGGCGATCAGGCCGGAGTTCTGGCGGATCGAGGTCTCGATCTTGGCGGTGATATCGGGGTTGGCCTTCAAGAACGCTTTCGAGTTCTCGCGTCCCTGGCCGAGGCGCTGGCTGTCATAGGAGAACCAGGCGCCGGACTTTTCGACGATGCCGGCCTTGACGCCGAGATCGAGGATCTCGCCCATCTTGGAGACGCCTTCGCCGTACATGATGTCGAACTCGACCTGCTTGAAGGGCGGTGCCAGCTTGTTCTTCACCACCTTCACGCGGGTGGTGTTGCCGACCACCTCGTCGCGCTCCTTGATCGCGCCGATGCGGCGGATGTCGAGGCGGACGGAGGCGTAGAACTTCAGCGCGTTGCCGCCGGTCGTGGTTTCCGGCGAGCCGTACATCACACCGATCTTCATGCGGATCTGGTTGATGAAGATCACCATGGTGTTGGATTTGTTGATGGAGGCCGTCAGCTTGCGCAGCGCCTGGCTCATCAACCGCGCTTGAAGTCCCGGCAGCGCATCGCCCATCTCGCCCTCGAGCTCGGCCTTCGGCACCAGCGCCGCGACCGAATCGATCACCATCACGTCGACCGCGCCCGAGCGCACCAGCGTGTCGCAGATTTCCAGCGCCTGTTCGCCGGTGTCGGGCTGGGAGATCAGGAGCTCGTCGATGTTGACGCCGAGCTTGCGGGCATAGACCGGATCGAGCGCGTGCTCGGCGTCGATGAAGGCGCAGATGCCGCCCTTCTTCTGCGCTTCCGCCACCGTATGCAGTGCCAGCGTGGTCTTGCCCGAGGATTCCGGCCCGTAGATCTCGACGATGCGCCCCTTGGGCAGGCCGCCGATGCCGAGCGCGATATCGAGCCCGAGCGAGCCGGAGGACACCGCCTCGATATCCATCGAGCGGTCGTTCTTGCCGAGCTTCATCACCGAGCCCTTACCGAACTGGCGCTCGATCTGAGAGAGCGCGGCGGCCAGGGCTTTACTCTTGTCCATGGAAGATCCTTCGACGATACGCAGGGCGGTAGCGGACATTGGGTCGTGCTCCTTATGGCGAGGATTCGGGTGCGGGACAAACGATTGGCGAGGCGGCTCGTCGATAAAAGCAACGTACCCCATTTGTTCTCGGTTCGCAATATGTTCTTTTGCGGATTTTGCTACTGTCCGTATTTAACCCCCAGTGTTAACCCCCAGTGTCCTAAGTTGAATTCGGGAGTGTCCCAATTTGTTCTCAGACCGCCTTGGACGCGCCCAACTCTGTTCATATCCGCTGTTCACGTTGGCCGACATTCAGCCAAGGTCTGTTCATGCCTCCAACGGGGTATGTCCCATGGTGCCCCTAATTCATTAGTGGATTTTTGGTTGTGCACATCGACGGGCACAGCTTGCCAATTGCATGCTCTCCTAATTGCAACGAAGGAGACGTCATGAAGAAGTGGTTGCTTTTGTCGGTTGTTGGCTCGGTCGGGATCATCGCGGCGTATCCTGCTCAAGCTAGGTCGTGCTCTGACTACAAAGCCATCTGCATGTCCAAGGCCGCTAAGCCAGAACGGTGCGACGGCGCGTGGAAGCAGTGCATGAAAACCGGCATCTACATCGGTCCCGAGAGTGGGACCAACCACGGACAGGCCGATAAGCGCTAACTAGAGAGGCCGCCTCAGTTGGCGGCCTCCTTCATTTTGGTTTTCTCGGCCTTGGAAGGTCGTCGAACGGCAGAAGCAGAATGGCGGCGTTCAACTTCGGATAGGCAATATCCATCTTCTCCCAGAAGTCGTGCTTGTCCTTCGATAGGCGCATAATCGCCTTCACGCCCTCCAGCATTTCCTTCAAGCGCAATTCTTTAGTGTCCTACAGAAGTGCTGTCCTAATCAGCACAGCACCCGGATTTTGCCGCCAGCCTGTTTCCGACCTCAGTGGCCTAGTTTGATTTTGTAACTGGCCTATTTTGATCTCTGGGTGCACGCTGGTTCCAGATTGGAAACCGGCAATGACGCTGGATGAGAGGATCGCTCGGGCGCAGCGCCACGTTGATAGGGGCAGGCTCATTGTTGAGCGCCAGCGACTGATTGTCGCCCGGCACGGAATGTCGGCCTCAATCGACCTTCTAGAGCTCTTCGAGCGGACACAGCAGATATTCGAATTGGATCTGGCCGACCTGCTCAAGAGAAAGTAGGGCCGCCTGAAAATGTGAGTGGCCTGATTTCAGTTGCGTACACTTTTGGACAGAACTCGCCGGGCGCGACGTGCGTTAATGGAACATCACAGACCGGACCGTGGCCTTTATCTGTGATGAGATCGCTCCATCACAGCGCTCCCGCCTTCCTCTCATGGAAAGGAGCGCGCCATGTTCAAACGGCGGCGTTTCAAGCAACAGGTAACGCTTCAAGATAGGCTGTCCGCATGGGCGAAGCAGCTCGAGGAGCAGGCCTCTAAACTCCCGCCGGGTGCAGAGCGTGAAGCCCTCGTTAGGAAGGCCCGCCAAGCGGACGTGGCAAACCATCTGGACGATTGGGCCAAGTCGCCGGGCTTGCAGCCGCCGAAGTGACAAGCCCGCGCAGATGGACTCCCGAGGAGGAGCGGCAGCTTTTGGAGCTTTGCGCTTCAGGCCTTCGGTTGGCCGCAGTTGCCAGAAAGATCGGTAGGACTGAGGCAGCCGTAATCGGCCGTCTCGGAATAATGAAGGCGAGGCAAGAAGCCGCGAAAGAGTAAGGCCGCCTCAGTTGGTGAGACTACCCACTATGGATTAGGCGCGGCCGGTGTCACAAACCTGTGGCATGGGCATTGCACACTCGAAGGTGACTGGGATTTCAGTGCTCAGTTAGAAAATAGCGCGCTGCCGGAACGAGTATTTCGAGTCCGGCAGCGTTTCTTTGACGCGTTCGGTGTCGCGCCGTTCTGCGGCACCGAGATTTCCCGCAATCGTGGGGATCGGGAGCTGGATCATGACGGGAGATATTCATCGCGACGCAGATCGGCGTAATCGACTGCTAGAGGCAGCTCAACAGGAGCTGGTCGAATTCGAGCGGAAGGAACGTGAGTTCCGCAAGAAGGATCAGACGGAGCGCGCAGCGGAACTTCGCCTTCCCGTGGATACGATCAACGTCCACTAAGCGACGGCCGATAAATTCACACAACTGTCATGGCACATTTCTAGCATCGTCATGCGACGGGGGACCGACGCGGCAGCTCCCCGCCCATCTTCGGCCTAGACCACCAGACCGGGCGGGGAGCTAGCGTCTTTCCGTGAGAACCATCCGGATGCATGCGGATTGTCCCGGCATGTATCGCATCACGTTTTTTTCGCCTTGCCCGCCGTCGCCAGGATTGGTTTCGGTTTGCTGGTTGCATGACCCATTTTGGCCAGTCAGCGTATTCGGGCCCAATTACGACATTGGCAATTTCGGATTAGCTCACTTCGCTTTCACATAGGCTAATGCGCGCCATCGCCATCTGTGCTTGCGTGCCTGTCTTGGCGCTTTGCAGCCCCGGAGCGCCAGGCAAAAGCGCCGCCCGCTTAAATGTTACGCGGGCGGCGGCTTACCAGCCCCGGGAGGGGAATTGCAAAATCCCGATACCCATGTGTCTGCACGTGTCGTGCCAAGGTTCATTGTGCCGGAACGGGACACCCGCAGAAGGCCAGGCAATAGCATGGGACAGCGGGGAAGCTGTCGAACGTGCTCGGCCTGCATGGTTCGCCCGGCGATGCGGAGCATCGTCCGGAGACGCCCGCTTTGGCGGGCTTGTCACCATGAGGGTCTGATATCTCGCCGCAAAGCGCGACCTCATCCTGAGGGTCCGCCGCAGGCGGGCGTCTCGAAGGATGGCTGCGACTTGGCCGCCACGTTTTTCGTCATGTGCGATCGCTAAGGGCTACAGCCTCATCCATTGATTCCACGACGGCAAACTTGTCGCAGTCGGCCGCTTCGAAACGTCGCGGCCTGCGGGAACAAATGTCATGCGAATGGACGATGCCCGCGTCCCGATCGTCTCCCTAGATTCACCGCGCCTCGTTCGCTCGGTTCGAGAATGTTCTGCGAACAGGTTGCCGGAGGTGGGTCTGCCACTTCCAGCCGCGACCGCTTCGATGGAATGAGGTACGACTGAATGGATCAATTGCACGCCGAGCGGTCCGATAGCTCCCACAGTTCGGAACACCGCCCATTCATTTCGGTGGCACTACCAACCTTCCGCCGACCGGAGATGGTGTGCCGTGCGATTGACAGCGTGCTGCAGCAGAATCACTGCGACTGGGAAATGGTGATCAGCGACGACGAAGGCTCGGAAGGCGCGACCTGGAGCATCCTGTCCGAACACGCGCGGAGCGATCGGCGTATTCGCGTTATCGAGAACCACCGCGGCCGGGGCCAGGTTGAGAATACCAACAACGCGATGCTCGCATGTCGCGGCCACTGGATCAAAGTGTTGCACGACGACGACTGGCTCACGCCAGGATCGCTTGCGACTTTCGCGAGGCTGGCGAGCACGCATCCCGCCGCTGCATTCATGACCTCCACATCTCACGTGGTCCAGGACAGCGGCATAAAGTACCGGCGAGGACGCCAGGTTTATCTGTATTCGAGCCAGCAGTGCCTGACGGATCTCTATTTGGCGGGCAAGACCCGGTTGCTTGGGATTGTCCCGTCGACCCTGCTGATCAACAGCAAGGTCATCCAGGCCGGTTGCCTGATGCGAAACTACAAGTCGATCAGTTGGGGCGTGGACCAATTGTTCTTTCTTGATCTCGCCTGCCAGGGCGACATGGTGGCGATAGACGATGGTCTTGTCTTCTACGACGCGACCAACCACGCGAGCATCACGGCATCGGGATCGTTCCGTCAAATCGACCAAGAGACCATCGATCTCAAGCACCTCACCTGGAGCCTTCTGGAGGATAAGCGCGGACTTCCGGATCCTGAAACGGTGGTGCGTGCATTGCGGGTTGCTCGACTGCGCAGTCGGGTCCTTCACCAGCCCGTGATCGCAACGATCCGCGATGCTTTTCAAATCCTGCGCCCCTCGGTTTTGAAGGCGGCCAACCTGGCGATCCGGGCTTGGGTGCGTGCACCGGGTGCGATCGTAAGCCTGCCCGGGCTGGCTCATTGCACTTCGGAATTCTTGTGAGCGTCACCGCTGACCCGGCAGCGTTGCGCCGGCACGCGCCAATCGGATCGCCTGCCCTTCAGGCCGCCTCTCCTGGCGGCACATGCGAAGGCCGCAGCAGGGGTCTGCCGCGGCCCACCGGGTTGCGGGAATGTTTGGCAATGCGGCGGACTTGACTGCAGCTCGCTCGCCTCGACATCGCGTTCCGCCCAAATGGACCGCCGGAAGCTGATGCTGCAACCCTTCCGCCCGTCCCTGCCAGCTTGGCTGCGAACTTTGTTTCGATCACCGCTGGCCCTCGAGAGACCGTCCCTCCCTGGAGATGCATTCGCGCGGGTGAACCAGGTCGGGATAATTTGGTAATTGTGTGCTGAAACGAACAGAAACGCGGTGAGCGTAGATTAAGCTTGGAATCGCTTGGCCTTTGCCAAGGGCCAAGCATCCCCAAGCGGCCCCGGCCTTCACCCCTATCAAGCCCCACCGGCCGGGGTCGTCTTTAGGTACCTGACCTGTTTCCGAGCCTGTTGGCCTGGTTGATTTCGGGAGTGGCGGGTTTTCTCGCTGAACACAACTTGACCACGAATATGGTGTTGGAGGATAACGTGACATTGCAACGCAAAGGGTCGTCAGCGCCCCGCGTGGGAACAATATTTAGGGTTGGGCTGTTGACCCGTTTATTTACGTGGGTCCAATTATGATCAACGCTGCCAAGTGCGTGGAACTAGCAAATCATTACAAAACCCTTTCCCAGGCATCCGGCGTTTCGGCGGAGAGGGCATCCCTGATGAAGAACATCGCCCGGAGCCTCACTGGCGTGGCAAGCCAATTGGATAGGCTGGCCGCTCTCACGAGAGACGAAGCAAGGTAACGCCGCCACAGCCGGCGCCGGCCGTAGGGGGCTTCGAGAGATTGGCTCTGCGCGGCGTCCTAATTCGAAGGAACACTCCTTTGAGTGGGCTGTTGTCTGGACATCACCGGCCGAGGCTCTGCCCGTAGGCGTCGGTGGCTGAGAGATTCTTGCGCTCCCGCCTGCATAACCGGGGAGCGTTGCCATGGCGGAACATCGCCACTCGATCCTTGTTCACGTCGCCAGCATCGCGGAAGAAATTCAGCGGACGCGGGAGATTTGCGAGTTCTCCTGCGCGCTTCTGCGGCTTCCCTGCCCAGACACCTTTCTGGGACGTAAGACACAGCGCCATGACGTCGAGGAAGCAAGGCCGATCGAGATCGTCCGAGAAAGCGGCTAGGATCAACCTGGTTCAACGGCGCCCGACGTCCGGGGTCTGTCGATTGCCCAACCTGCAAGCGGCAGTACCGGAACGACCGGTTGGCGGCCTCTTGGAACAGCACCCGGATAGCAGCGAAATAAACTAGGAACAGTCCACTCAAGGCGGGGTTGGCGCCGACACACCGAGAGGCGGCGCCATGGTGCGGTACTTTTTCGATATCCGAGACGACACCGGCCTCTACGCCGACGAAGAGGGATTGGAGTTTCCCACCCAGCGCGAAGCAGAGATCGAGGCGACGCAAACATTAGGCGGCCTCGCGCGCGACCTGGCGGGACACGAGGATCGAACAGACGTTGCGATCGAAGTCCGCACCGACGCCGGACGCGTGTTCCAAGCCGCCCTCATCTTCGAGACGCCGACGACGAAGCAGTAGGCCGCCACAGTTCGACACGTTGGGCGCTTCTCGACGGAGCAAGGCCGCCTCGGTTGGCGGCCTTTTTGATTTTTCCTGATCCGCCGCATGTCGTGCAGGGACGAAGCCCAAGCTTTTCATCAAGGCCCCCTTCCCGCTTCAGAGAAAGGCAAGGTCGCCACCTGTCACCTTCGACTGAAGCTGACGCGCATCAAAGACGCAGCCGCCGCGCGCCGTCATAATTCCGCAATCCTGCGGCACCGAACCTTTCTGCGGTGTCCGGCTTTCTCCGGGATGGGACCGCAATGACGGGGATCTGGAACATGACGGAAGACACGCACCACGATGCTGTCAGGCGCACTCATTTCCTGGAGGCGGCGCATGAGGAGATGGTGAAGTTCGAGCGGAAGGAAAACGAATTCCGCAAGAGGGACCGCGAAGAGCGCGCCGCCGAACTCCGCCTTCCCCTCGGTGAGATCAAGGTCCATTGAGCCAGCCGACGGGCTTTGGATCTGACCGAGGCTGCACCGCGATGGGCAGGTAGCACCCGCACCGGCCGTCGGGGTTGCGCCCCGGAACCGTTATGCGCAATTAAGGTATCTAAACACCTCGACTAAGCCATTGATCACGCAGCGAAATCGCCCAACGCGCTACTGTGCATGGGGTTGTTTTGCATGTTTTGAAAAGGCGCGGCGGCGTCCTGGGTGTCCACCCAGGAGCGAGCGCCTGGTTAGCCTCGCCTCAACTGCCGCCTCGTGGTGCGCCCTACAGCACCGCCAGCAGCACGATGCCGATCACCAGCACGACGAAGCCAGCCGCCGTCGCGGCGGCGAATGACCGCTCTACGTTATCCATGATGCCACCCCGTTGCCGGCACGCCACGTTTCCCCCATGGCGCCACCGACGATGCAGAATTTCGCTGAGGCGTGTGGCTCCAGTTGTGCGATCGCGTGACCAAATTGGGACGGGTGCGGGGCCAGTCTGCGGCCTTCCCGATGCGGATTTCGCTGCCGCCGTCAGGCACCCGTAAGCCTGGTCTCCTAGTCTGGCTGTACCCGGTGGACCAACACCGGGCTCCATACCCAGTCGAGGACCCCGCTCCACCCCGAGCGGGGTTTTCTGTTTGCGGGCACGAATGCGCGCCGGGCTTGCAAGCCGATCTGCCGGCCCTGTCAGGCTCTCGTAAGCTCAACCGGCTAGGGTCGTCTCGCTATGGTGTTGCAGCCCAGCACCTCAGCCTCCAATAACCTTTGACCCGCTTGGCTCTCCCCAAGCGGGCTTTTTTCATGCTTGCCGGCCACCTCACCGAGCCCTCTCCTCTCGCGTCAGCCGCAGCGAGAAGGCGCGGATCGCCGGGGCCGCGAGCAGCACGATCGGCAGCATCGCGGCCCACGCGATCAGCCATGACTTCATCCAGTGCGCGAGGAAGACCGTCCCGGTCGCGGGAAGGCTGGCGATGCCCGCCGCGATCAGCGAGGTCAGGCCAGACTGGATGACACCGAAGACGAAATGAGAGTAGCGGCGGGGGATGCCGAGCATGACGCGCCCATGTTGTTTGCCGTCATGAGGCCAAGCAAGGCATGTGCCGAAGCGCGCATCGAGTGGGCTTCGACACACACCGCCGGCGTTGGATCAATGCCGCGAATCGGACAGCGGCGCGCGCCGCATCGCTTCAGTGCAATCGGTCCGGCACGATAGTCCTTCGAAACGCCAGAACGTGACGACGCTGGTCTCGCCGCACTCTTCGCAGACGAGCTTCTCGTCACCGAGCATGAAACGCGCGCGCTTGAAGGTCGGTGAGGACGCAGGATGCCGGCAATGGGGACAGGTCAGCGAGAAATTCCTGACACCCCAACGCAGCACAAGATGTCTCAACCAGCTCACGCCTTCCCCTTCGTTACATCGCGTTCGAACCGTCATTCACAAGCAGAGCATAGATGCATGACACGCAAAAGTGGAAAAGCATCGACCCCACCTGCTCGCTTCGAATGGCCGCGGCGGCGGCAACGCGCGCAGCTTTGGGTTCCATGAGATACGGGATGGAACCGGATCGCGCTTCGCAGCGATGTGACAAATGGGCAGATCAATTGCTTCAAATTCAATCAACGAGGGATCATCATCGCTGCACCGTCCCGTGGTTCTCCGACCATGAACAGAGTTCCTCGGCGCGGACGGCTGCACGGCCAGACCGTCGGTTCCAGGATTGCCGTGAACTATCCAGGAATGACCGGCAAATTTCGCTGGTCGCGGGAATATGATGACGCCCGACATGTTACCGTCATGGAGGGTGAATCCTGGAGGTGACCATGAATCACAGGGGCGTGGAGTTCACCGTTACCAAGACGCCGCTTCCCGGAATCTGGCAGTGGCAATTCCGCATCGGTGACGAGACCAGGACGGGCAAGACCGAGACGAAGATCGAACTGTTGGCGATCCGCCGCGTGCAGCTGCGAATCGATCGGGAACTGAAGGCGATCGGGCGCAAGACCGCATGAATGAGCCACCTGAGCCGGATTCAGCAGCCATGCGGCCTGCGAGGTGTCGTCCGTAGCGGCCCGGAATTGATCTGTCCCTGGTTTGGGACTGCACTGCGCGCGCTCATGGCCCGGGAGGCGGGACCATCACGCGACCGGTGCCAGCCATGCCGCTCTACTTCTTTCGAATTCGGAACGGCTGCTATTCCGGCTGCGCCGACCAGGCGACGGAATTTACCGATCGCGATGCGGCCTGGCAGAACATGACCAACATCTGCGCCGACATGGCCGCCGGCATCGCCCGCAAGCTCCACGAAAATTCCGAGTGGCACATGGAGCTGCTGGACGAGGCCAAGGAGCCCGTGTTCCGGATTCGCATCGTCGCGGAATCCTTCGAGTAGGCCTGACGTCTAGTCGGCGCTGGGCAGCCGCCGCATGGTGAATTCGATGTCGCCGCCCGGCAGTTCGCGCCAGGTCTCGACCGCGCTCATGTAGCCGGCCTTGGGGTAGCGAGCGAAGAAAGCCTCCGCCCTCGCCCGCGCCGCCGGGCGCGGCAGAGTGAAAGTCTCACGCAAAAAGCCGTCGCCGCCGCGCTCGCCCGGCTTGTCGCCCATCCTGCGCCGTCGCGCCATCCGCTCGGCGAGATCCCGCGGACGATCGGCCATGCCGTTCCTCCTCAACGCAATACGCTCTCGAAGATGTAGGAAGCAGGCGGGCCGAAGAGGAGTCCCGGCCGGAGGCATCGGCCGCCTCCGATCGAGCACAAGGTCAATTGGCGGTCGTGCCGGACTTCTTCTTGGGCGCGCTGGTTGCGGCCGACGCCTTCGGCGCAGCCGCCTGCTTCGGCGGGTCGGAACGCATGCCGCCCCAGGGATCGTTGGACGCCTTGGTGTCCGGAATCTTCTTCAGCGTTTCCTTGTAGGCCTTGTCACGCTCGGCTTCCGCGGCCTTCTCCTCGGGGGTCTTGCCCGGGCCTTCCTGAAGCAAATTGAGATTGGGCATTTGCGCGTAGGCCGGTCCCGCCAGCACGGCCAGCAGCACCGCCGCCATACGGAAAAGCTTCATTATCGACTCCTTGATCTTCCATACAGGTGCGGATCAACCGCGCCTTGTCATCCCTGTCAACGGCCCGCTCGGGGCCGAATAGCGCGCTAGAGCCGGTCCGATCTGCACGATTTCGGCGCATGCAGCCAGTCATCCCAGATCGGGCCGCATCTGGTGCACCCGTCCAGCGCGAGACCGAGCGTTATCAGCCAAAACACGAGGACACACCGACGCAACATCGCCCACCCGCCGCCAAGCCCGGTATCATATCGGGCCAAGTCAGGCATTTTCAAGCCGAGAGAGCCGGTGGAAGACCGGGTGACTTTGCCACGCCGATGCGCGCAGAATGGCAGAAACATCCGGCAACACAGGAGGGATCGACAGCAATGCCATCGCAGCCAGAAGCCGAGTTCGGCATCGCCGAGGCCAGACGAATACTCGGCGAGGTCTTTGCGCCCTGGGTCCGGGATCTCAACCTCTTGGTCGAACGCATCGAGCACCTGCCGCCGCCGGACGTGCCGGACTGGCAGCCGGCAGCGCTCTTGCGCATGCCATTCTCCGAGCGGTTGTGCCGCAACGGCGGCGTGGTGTGCGGCCAGGCGCTGATGGCGCTCGCCGACACCGCGATGGTGATCGCGAACCTCGCCGCCAACCGCGGCTATCGGCCGATGACGACGGTCGACCAGACCACGCATTTCATGCGCGCGGTCTCTTCGTCTGACGTGCTCGCCGACGCCCGCGTGGTGCGGCTCGGACGTACCATGAGCTTCGGCCGCGTTACGCTGCTCTCGGCCACCGACAACAAGCCGGTGGCAATGGTGTCGAGCGCGTTCGCGATGTTGCCGGGTTGATCCAAAAAGCGAGAGCCGCGTGGGCGCAAGGCGCACCGCGGCTCTCCATCACGATCGTGTCGAAGCAAGGGACCAAAGCGCGATTGCGGTCGCGCTTCGGTCCGCACGCTTCAAATTACTTGCCGAGCACTTCGTCGGCCGCGGTGACGATGCTGGCGGTCGGATTCTTTCCACAATAGGCACCGAACTTCTTGGCGTTCTCGATGAACACGTCGGTATCGATGATCGCGTTGTCCTCGTCGCCCTTGTACCAGCCATCCATCCAGGTCAGCACGACCTGGATATTGTCCTCGCCGCTCTCGAGGAACTGCTTGCAGCTCATGGTCGAGAGGTCCCACTTGACGGCGTGGGCGGGCATCGACGACAGCGAGAGCGCAGCGGCGAACAGAAGCGAAAGCGTGGTCTTCATTGGAATCTCCATCGGCGCGTAACGCCATAAAGGAAAGGCTTGTGAGGAAAGTCGGCGGAGAGAGTCTCCGCTTCAACGTCGTAAACGAAGTCTGAAGCGTTGCACAAGTAGCGCCAGTATTGAGTTTAGTTCAACGTAATTTCTATGCACTACTTCACAAACGTCGTTATGGATTAATGCAGATGATCGAGAAACGTGCAGCGCAGCGTCACCGTGTTTTCAAGGGTGGGACGATCGCCTTTGAAAGCGGCGGCATCGCGTGCACGGTGCGAAACATGTCGGAAGGCGGCGCGGCGATCGACCTCGATTCCCCCGTCACATTGCCGCAATCATTCACGCTCTCGATCGCGCGCGACAATTTCGTACGGAATTGCCGCACCGTCTGGCGCAATGACAGGCGCATCGGCCTCGCTTTCGTACGATAGCGTACGCGATGTGAACAACCGTTCGCATTTCATACACAACGCAGCGTCATGCTTGCTTTATACGACGTCGACGACGCCAGCGCAGGCCCGCGATGATCAGCGCGATGATCGCGAGCACAATTGCTGACGCCGACGCCCAAAATCGTCCGCCCGGACGATCGATGGTGCGCGACCACAGCGACGGCCCTTCACCCGGCCGCGCCAGGCGAAACGCAACGACGCTGTCGCCGATCGAGGTGCCGACTTCGGAGTGGCCGCCGGCGCCGATCGCGACATACTGCTCGCCCTTCCAGAGATAGGTCATGGGGTTGGCGACGCCGGGCACCGGCAGCCGGCCTTGCCACAACTCCCTGCCGCTTCGCGCATCGAAGGCCCGCAGATAGGCATCCATCGCGCCAGTGAAGACGAGACCGCCCGCGGTGACCGCGAGCCCATTGAGGAGCGGCCCGCCCCACGGCAGCGGCACGCCGAGCGGCGCAAGGTCTTCCGTGGTGCCGACCGTCGAACGCCAGAGGATTTTTCCGGCCTTCAGATCGACCGCGACCATCTCGCCCCAGGGCGGCTTGTTGCAGGGGAAGCCGAGCGGCGACATCACCACTGCACGCGACATCGCGAACGGCGCGCCGCGCTGCTGGCCGAAATCATGCCCGGGTGGCGGATTGAACCCGGCCGCCTCCGCGCGCGGGATCAGCTTGATGAGATGAACGGCACGGCTGGTGTTGGCGTAAAGGATCTGATTGACCGGATCGAACGCCGCGCTGCCCCAACTCACACCACCGCCGGTGAAGGGAAACTCCAATGTGCCCTGCACTGACGGCGGCGTAAACAGGCCGTCGTTGCGCGCGTCTGCGAACTGGCGTTCGCAGGACGAGCGGCGCAGGCCGGGCAACAGCGAGAGCGCATCATCGGTCGAGATCGTCTGCGACGTCAGCGGCGGCACATGCGTCGGGAATGGCTGCGTCGGCGACAGTCGTTCACCTTCCGCGCCGCCCTGGGGCACCGCGCGCTCTTCCACCGGCCACACCGGCTTGCCGGTATCGCGGTCGAGCACGAAGACAAAACCCTGCTTGGTCGGCTGGATCACGACGTCGCGCTGACCATCGCCGGTGTCGATGCGCGTGAGTGTCGGCTGCGCCGGCAGATCGTAATCCCAGACGTCGTGATGCACGGTCTGGAATGCCCACGCGACCTCGCCGGTCTCGATGTGCAGCGCGACCACCGAATTGGCGTGCTCGTTATTGCCCGGCCGCTTGCCGCCCCAAAAGTCCGGAGACGGCGAGGATGTCGGCAGGAACACAAGGCCGCGCGCCGCGTCGACCGACATCGGCGCCCAGACATTGGCGTGACCGGCTTCGATACCGTCGCGCTTGAGCGGCTCGAACGTCCAGCGCGGCTGACCGCTGCGCGCATCGAACGCGCGCACAACGCCGCTCGGTGCGTCGACGCGGCGGTTGTCGCCGATCGCGGATCCGACCACGACGACACCGCGACCGACCGCCGGTGGCGAGGTGATCTGGAATTCGCCGGGCCAGTCCAGCTTCATGCCGATATCGGGCCTGACCTCACCGCCAGTGCCGAAACCGGCGCAGGGAATCCCCGTCTTTGCATCGAGCGCGATCAGGCGGACATCGTTCGTGCCCATGAAGATGCGCGATCGGCAGGCGGCATTCGCGGGCGCCTCATCGTCGATCCAGTAGGTCACGCCGCGGCAGACATAGCGATTGGCGGGCCGCTGGTTGATCGCGATCTTCGGATCGAAGCGCCACTTCTGCGCGCCCGTGCCGGGATCGAGCGCGATCACTTCGTTGAAGGGCGAGCAGAAGATCAGGCTGTCCTCGACGAACAAAGGCGTCGCCTGGAATTTGGTTCGCCGCATCACCTCGGGCGGCCGCGCCGCGAGATCGCCGGTATGGAATTCGAAGGCCCGAACCAGATTGCCGACATTGTCGGGCGTGACCTCTCGCAATGACGAGAAGCGTGAGCCGCCGGGGTCGCCACCCCAGCTCTCCCAGGCGATGCCTGGCCACGACGAAAACAAGAGGAGCACGATGGCAGCGGCCGACTGGCACAGACGGGTCGCCAACGCCCACCTCACTTATTTCGGCTTCTTGGCAGGTTCAGCCGGACGGGCTCCGCTCCACGGGTCGTACTTCTCCTTGGACTCCGGAATGCGCTCGAGCGCGGCCTTGTAGGCCTTTTCGTCGACCTTGGGCTTGTTGTCCGACTTCTGCCCGCCTTCGTTCGGCTGGCCTCTGCCGCGGCCCTGCGCCTGGGCCGACGCAGCCGTCAATGCGAGCACTGCGGCCGCGACGACCAAAATCCTCATTGGTGCCATCCCCAATCCCCTCGTCTCGGGTACAAACTAGCCTGCAATCCCGTAATAGCAAACGCCGCGGGTTCCAGGCCTTCAGAAGAAACTGGGTTTCAGCAAATCTTGATCGGCAGGGACTTTGCCCGATCGCATTCCTGCCTATCTGTTGGCCCGCAGGGGACCTCCACGAATGTTGCGGATTATTGCTCATGCGGCGCTGATAGCCGGCGCGCTCGCGCTCGGATCTTGCGGCTTTGCCGACAGCCGCGCGCCAGTGCCTGAGTTCATGCGCCTGAAGGAAGCCGAGCAGCCGCCCCCCGAAGCGCCCCCTGACGTCAAGCGCGTGGTACGCGAGCAGATCAATGTGGTCTTCCTCAACACGTCCTATCCGCGCGAGGTGCACGTCGCTCCGCCCCATCGGGAGGTGCGAGGACCGGGCTGGACGGCCTGTGTCCGCGCGCAGCTCACCTCCGCCACCGGCTCCCCACTCGGCACCCAGATTTACATCGTGACGATATCGGGCGGAAAGGTGGTCGACCGCCGCCGCGCGGAGGCCGACGACATTTGCGGGACCGAGACCTACGAGCCGATCTAGGAACAAATCACGCCAACACGCGCTCTGGTTCCGGGAAAAACCTGTAATTCGACCGGAACGATACCCGTCTCCCTTTCTTGTTACCGCCGAGGGCAGTTTCGAGGAGGACATGATGAGGACATTCACGATTGCGCTGATGGCAGGTGTTGGCGCCCTTGCCGCAGCGAGCGGTGCTAAGGCCGCGGACATCTACACGACCAGTGAATACATGAACCCTGATCTCATTCAGGAAGTGCGGCTCGTTTGCGACGATGCCGGCAATTGCTATCGCACCCGTGGCGGCTCGCGCGTGATCGTGCGCGACTCCTATGCGACCATGCCGCGCGATCGCTATTACGAGCGCCGCACCTATCGCGACTGGGACGATGGTCCGCGCGGCGGCGTCGGCATTCGGGCGCCCGGCGTCAGCGTGGGTGTCGGTGTCGGCGGGGACCGCTGGTAGTCAATGAAGCTGTAACAGGGCAGGACCGGACGAGATAACTCGCCCGGTCCTGTCCATGTCAGGTTTCGAGCGGATCGGCCGGCGTGACGAAGTGCGCTGACGACGGGAGCTGCCCGATGAAGCGGGCGAGCACCATGCCGGCACACATTGCGGCGACGAAGATGAAAGCGGACGCCGAGCCGAATCCGAGCGCAGTGAGCGCAGGGCCTGGACAAAAGCCTGCGAGCCCCCATCCGATGCCGAAGATGGCAGGGCCGACGACAATTCGCAGATCGATGTCCTTTCGCGCCGGAACGTAGAAGCGGTCAGCGAAAAACGGTCGCGCGAGTTTCAGGACGCGGCTGAAGCCGATGAAGGTTACCGCGACTGCACCCGCCATCACGAAGGCGAGGCTCGCATCCCACGTTCCGGCGGGAATGCCGCCGACGTCCAGAAAGTTCAGCACCTTTGCCGGATTCGACATGCCGGAGACGATGAGCCCGATCCCGAAGACGAGGCCGATCGCGAATTGAATGAGGATTGCCATCGTCGTCAGCCCCAGTGCCGCACCATGAAGACAGTGGCGATGCCCGCCGCCATGAAGGTGATGGTCGCGACAAGCGATCGCAGCGACAGCCGCGACAGGCCACAGACGCCATGGCCGGACGTGCAGCCGCTGCCCCATACCGCACCGAAGCCCGTGAGCAATCCGGCGACGATCAGCACCGGCGTTCCCGCCGCGATCGTTTGCACCGGCAGGCTTCCGCTGACAAAGCGCGCCAGGATGGGCGCGGCGACGAGGCCGGCGACGAAAGCGAGCCGGCCGGCGAACTCGCGGTCCTCGTAAGGCGGAAACAGTCGCGCCGCGATGCCGCTGACACCGGCGATCCGTCCCGTCGCCCACATCAGGAGCACGGCGGCCAGGCCGATCAACGCTCCGCCCAGGAACGACGCCATCGGCGTGAAAGGTGTGGCGATCATTGTGATCCTCCCGGTCGAGAGCTTCCATCATGGCATCCCGCGGCTTGCCGCCCGAATGCTCAATGAGACGTTAATACTACCATTCGAATTGAAGCGGCGTCCCAACGGTATTTTCCAATCTTTGCGCTAGCATGGCCTCCTGAACGGGGAACGACGGGACGTGGTCGACATCGCGCACCAGGTAGCGATCAAGCCGGCATCTACAAAGCATGCCGCGACGGCGCGCGCTCTCGTCCCTCTCGCCACGATCGACCCTGGCCAATGGCGCGCGCTGGCGCAGCGCGCGGTCGAGCCGAACGGATATTACCTGCCCGCCTGGGAGCTCGCCGTCAGCGCAACCGCGCGCGGCCGCACCGATGCCTCGGCGCTTCCCGCATTCGACGGATCTTCGACGCGGCTGATCGGCCTGATGCCGGTGATCTCGCTGTGGCGCGCATGGAGGATCCCCTTGCCCGCGCTGGTGGGCGCGCATCCCTATGGCACGCTGTGCAGCCCGCTGATCGACCGCGATGCTCCGATCGAGGCCGCCACGCGCCTGTTGCAGCAGGCCCGCGAGGCCGGCGCGCACGCGCTCGTGCTGAACGACGTTGCGCTCGACGGCGCGGCGATCAATTCGCTTAAGGAAGTTCTCAATCGCGACGGCCTGAAGCCGCGTGTCCTCTCCTCCTACATTCGCGCCAGCCTCGACGCGACGCAGGATGGTGAAACGCTGTTGCATGAAGCGCTCGGCACCAAAAAGCTCAAGGAGCTGCGCCGCCAGCGCCATCGCCTCGAAGCGTACGGTCCCGTCGCGTTCGAGGTCGCGCGCAAGCCCGACGAGATCAGGCCCGCGCTCGAAACATTCCTGCAACTCGAAGCCAGCGGCTGGAAAGGCAAGCGCGGCACCGCGCTGATCCAGCATGCGGGCGATGCGACCTTCATTCGCCACGCGGTTCCCGCGCTGGCAGAGACCGCGCAGTGCGAGGTCATCACGCTGCGCGCCGGCACGACGCCGGTGGCAGCCGGCATCGTGCTACGCCACCAGGACCGCGCCTTCTTCTTCAAGCTCGGCATCGACGAACGCTTTGCAAGATATTCGCCGGGCGTGCAGCTCACGCTCGAGCTCACGCGGCATCTCTGCGCCGATCCGACCATTGCGAGTGCGGATTCAACCGCAAGCGCCGACCACCCCATGATCAACCCGATCTGGCGCGGACGTTTCGCCATCGGCGACGTGCTGATTCCGCTGCGGCGTAACGATCCCGCGGTGGCCTTGATTCACGCAGCGCTGGCCGGCCTCAACGCCGCCCACGAGGCCGCGCGACGCGTGGTCCACCTCCTCCGCAAATAAGCGAAAGCTACTCTGCCGCCTGCGCGTTGATCTCCGCCGAGACCTCGCGGATGGCGCGGGCGAGCAGGTTCGGATCCTGCGCGCCGGAGACGGCATATTTCTGCGCGAACACGTAGGTCGGTACGCCGGAGATACCCTTCTCGGCGGCCTCCTGCGCGTCGGCCGACACGCGCGCGACGTCCTCGTCGGTGGCAAGGCGCTTGCGCACGTCTTCGGCATCGAGGCCGACATCAGCGGCCGCCTGCACCAGCACGTTCACGTCAGTGAGATCGCCACCGTCGCGAAAATACAGCTCCATCAGCCGCTGCTTCATCTCGGGCGCCTTGCCGATCGCCTCGGCCCAGAGGATCAGGCGGTGACAGTCAGTGGTGTTGGGCTGGCGCGCGACCAGCTCGGGCTTGTAGACGAGGCCCTCCTCGCTTGCAGCCGCGACCACGCGGCCGGCAATGCCCTTGTAGGCTTCGACCGAGCCGAACTTGGTGGTGAGATAGTCCTCGCGGCTGATCCCCTCGCGTGGCACCCACGGATTGAGGAAGAAGGGGCGGAAATTGAGCTTGACCGGAACGTCGGGAACGAGCGCAAGCGCGCTCTCGATCCGGTGCTTGCCGATGTAGCACCAGGGGCACACCACGTCGGAGACGACATCGATCTGGAGCGGTTTCAACGTGCTCATAGCGCCTCCTTCGGGCGATGCGGATTTGACCCAAGATATGCCGAAGATAAGCCGAACCCGCCCCGAGGCAAGGGCGCTAGGTCATAGCTGCTGCCATCTGCTTCAGCCGCTCGGCGGTGCGCTCGTCGGCCGGGAAGAACGTCTCCAGCGCCAGCTCGGACAGCGTGATGTCGACCGGTGTGCCGAACACCATGGTGGTGGAGAAGAAACTTAGTATCTCTCCGCCATGGCGCAGCTTGAAGGGAATCGCGACATTGTCGCTCGACAGCGGCGCCGAGCGCGCCGGGATGGGATAGCTCTTGAGGTCGTTGTAGAGCTTGATCAGCTCGGGATCCGCCGTTGCCTCGCATTGCCGGTGCAGCCGCTCCAGCAGGTGCCCGCACCATTCCGCGAGATTGACCGTGCGCGGCGCCAGCGCTTCGGGATGAAAGGCGAGCCGCAGCACGTTGAAGGGCTGACCGAGCAGCCGCTGCGGGATGCCTTCGAGCAGCGGCGCCACAATGCGGTTGGCGGAGACCAGGTTCCAGTGCCGGTCGTAGGCCAGCGCCGGATTGGGCTCATGCGCCCTGAGAACGAGGTCGATCGCCTGGCGAGCTGATTTCAAGGCGGGATCCTCCAGCGGGCGCTGCGGAAACGCCGGCGCGTAGCCGGCCGCGACCAGCAGCACGTTGCGCTCGCGCAAGGGCACGTCGAGACGTTCGGCGAGCCTGAGCACCATGTCGCGCGAGGGCGCGGCGCGGCCGGTCTCGACGAAGCTCAGATGCCGCGCCGAGATCTCGGCTTCGCCCGCCAGATCAAGCTGGCTCATGCGGCGGCGCTGCCGCCATTCGCGCAAATGGTCGCCGATATGGACGGGCTGGCTGCGGTCGGCCTGTGCCGTGGATGCATGTGCGTTCATGGTCGAAAACCTAGCATGCAGATTTCAGCCCTTCCATTACCCGCGAGGTAATCGAATTGGTCCCCGCCCTGGCGCATCTTCGGTCGCAACAGGAGATGACTATGATCGCGCTGCTGCTGTACCGGACCATCGCAGACCACCTTGTTCCCTGGGCCGTGACGCTCGCGACCCGCATGCTGGCACGCAGCCTCAACATGCCCGAGCCGCTGGTGCATTCGACCGGCGACTATGTCGTCGCACAGGTCACAGCCTTCGAGCACGGCGTCGGCAAGAGCCTCTGCCCGTTCCGCATCGCCCGCCTGCTTCGCGCCCGGTGGCGCGGACGGCACGGAATTCACCCCCAAGCCCAACCCAACCATGGAGACCACGATGATTGACGCATCCACCTTCCTGCGCCGGGCACTTCTCGCCGACGCCATCTTCAGCGGCGTTGCCGCCCTCGGCTTCACCTTCGGTGCAGGCGCGTTCGCATCGCTGTTCAACCTGCCCGAAGCGCTGCTGCGCGAGACCGGCCTGTTCCTGATCGCCTACACTGCGCTGGTCGGCTGGCTTGCCTCGCGCGCCTCAGTGGCAAGGCCGCTCGTGCTGCTGGTCGTGGTCGGCAACGCGGCCTGGACGGTCGGCAGCATCGCGCTGCTGTTCTCGGGCGCGGTGTCGCCGAACATCAGCGGCGAGCTCATGGTCGTCGCCCAGGCGATCGCGACCGGCGTGTTTGCCGAGCTGCAATATGTTGGATTGCGGAAGAGCGGGAGTGTGGTGGCGGCGTGAGGCCGCCGCACTAGCATTCTCAGTCGTCGCCCGGCTTGGCCGGGCGACCCAGTATTCCAGGGACGGCGAAGGAATACGGATAAGCTGCGGCGCACTGGATGCCCCGGTCAAGCCGGGGCATGACGGCGGAGCAAAGTGCGCAAGTGCGGGCTATGCCCGCGCGCGGCCGTTCTTCTTACCAACGGCATGACCGTTGAGCTTCTTCTTTTTGGTAGCGCCCGCCTTCTTGGCCTTGCGCTCGGTGCGCGCCTTCACCTTGGTGCGTTCGGCGCGGGCCTCGGCGCGCAGCTTCTTGCGCTTGGTCTCGCACGAAGGACATTTGCAGCCGATCGGCTTCAGATAGGCTTTGAAGTAGTCGGTGCCGTAATCGTAGTTGATCTCGTCGCCCGGCTCGATGTTCTTGATGGCGCGGATGAAGACCTTGCGCTCGCGCGGCCGGACGTCGGACTCGGCGTTGGGACGGCAGGAATGGTTGATGTAGCGGGCGAGGTTCTTGCGGACCGAGCCGTCTATCGTCCAGCGGCCGTTGAGCTCGAACAGGTACTTGTTCTCGATATCGTCCTGCTCGGGGATCCGCGAGTCCAGGATCGGTCCGAAATAGCGGATGATCCGGGTGCCCTTCTTGATCGGCATGGTGGCGAAGAGGCCAAGTCCGGTCTTGGAACGACCGACACGATAGGATTTGCTGGAAGCGATGGCTGGCATGATCGAATGAGATGTCGCGGACGAAGCGCGGTAAGCGCAGCGGAAGGCGCCCTTCTAGAACGATTCCGCGCCGCTGTCAGGTACATCCCGCCTCTGTTTGAACCTTGCCCACAATGAAGACGTCTGATGGAGGGAGTTCCCTCTGTATCAAGGCATCGTCATGAGGCGTATCGCGTTCATTTGCCTGACCGTGCTGCTGACTTGCCCGAGCGCGGGTCAGGTCGCCGCCCAATCCATGGGCAGCACCTACTCGTCCACAGCGCCAAAAGATTGCCGCCAGATCGGCAGACCCAGCGAGCTCGACGGCAGCACCACGCGGGTCTGCCCGGGAAAGAACGGCCTGATCGTGCTGATCGCCGAGGACGATCTGCGCGAAATCGTCTCGGTCGGCCGCAACCGCAGGGCCGCAGCGGAGGAACCGGCGGCAAAAGTCTGGTTCGCGCCATTCAATTCATCGGAGGCCACCGTCGAATGGCGTAGCGCGGGCACGAAGCCGTTTGCCATGATCCAGCGCTGGCACATCGCCGATAGCGCCGATCCCGACAAGCAGGGACGGCCGAACACCAAGGCGATGCTGATCGTGACGCGGCTGCCGCCGGGGCCGGTCTGCCACGTCGCCTATGTCGATGCCATCGCCAACCCCGCCGCCAATGAGCTCGCCCGCAAGGCGGCGGACGATTTCGCCCGCGGCTTCACTTGCGGCAAGGACGACGTGAAGATCGTCGGCACGCGAGGCCGCGCGGTCGAACTCGCGACGATGCGCTAGGTCTTGGCGCTAAGTCTTGGCGCTAAGCCCTCGCCCTGGCGCGCCGGTAGCGCGCCAGAAGCCGCTCGCCTTTCGCCGCAATGCGCCGTGCCGCTGCCACCGTCTTCGGCTCCGGCTCGCCCCAGGCATGCGCCGACAACGCATGCCGGGTCGGTCGTCCATTGGCATCGACCAGCGGCGGCAATTTCGCACGGCCATAGAAGCGCACGGCCCAGCTTCCCTTGCGACGCATCTCCTGCGCCGTCATCTCGGATTCGTTCTTGATGACGCCGGGACGTAAGTGAGCACCCTGCTTGCGCGCAAAAGCCTTGCGGCCCGCTGCGGTCAGGCCGCCGCGCGGATCCTTTTCGCGCGCCGACGCCCTGCGCTTGCGCGAGGATTTTGCGGTCTTCTTTGCCGCACGCTTGCGGGTCTTCTTTACCGATTTCTTTTTTGCTGACTTGCTCGCCTTCGAAGTCTTCTTCGCTGCCATGCGCATGTTGTCCACGAGGTTGGGATAGCGGCGCCCGGCCCGGCGGGCGCGTGCCTTCGCCGCCGATTTCTGCGCAGGCGTGAGATGCTTGGATGCCTTGCCCGCGCGCTTGCGCGGGTTGGCGCGTTTCCAGGGCGCGCGGGGTGTTCTTGCCATGCGGCGTCAACGCCGGACGATGGCAAGGGTTGCTTGGCAAGGATTACTTGGCAAGAATTACTTGGCAAGAATTGCTTTCGCCCCTGGTGATCAGGGACAGGGCAATTTCCCCGTGATGGGCGCCGTCAGCATCGCCTCGAGCAGGCGTTCGGTCGTCGTTCCCTCGGGCAGGCGCCCCAAAATATCCTCGAGCCGTCCATCGAGCAGCAGCATGGTGAAGCCGTGCACCATCGACCAGGCGCGCGCGATCGCGGCACCCTGGTTCAGCGTCAGCGCGTCGCCGCTGATCTGCTCCTGCCGCATCATGCCGATGGCATTGGCGAGCCCGGCGAAGGAAGCCTCGGCCGCCTCGTGCAGCGAGGACCTGGAATAGTCCAGCCGTTCGGTCCGGAACATGATGCCGTACATGCCGGGATGGGCCTGCGCATAAGCGACATAGGCTTTCGGCCGCGCCAGTGCGCGCTCCATCGGCGTGGTGGCAGCATCGCAGGACGAGGCCATCGCAGCGTTGAACTGGCGGAAACCGACGGCCGCGAGCTCGCTGAGCAGGCCGGTGAGATCGCCGAAATGATGGGTCGGCGCGGCATGCGAGACGCCGGCCTCGCGCGCCACTGCGCGCAATGTCAGGCCGGAGAGCCCGTCACGCTCCAGCACCTGTTCGGCGGCCTGGAGCAGCGCCTCGCGCAGGGCGCCGTGATGATAGGGCGTCTCGGCCTTCGCCGCCGGCCGTCGCGCGGGACGCGGCGGCGCGCTCGACGCTGACGATGTCTTTCTCGGAGTGCGCGGGCTGCGCGCTGTTTCGCTCTTGGCCATGGAGACAAGCTATATGACGCCATATTGACAGTGTAAAGATTTCCCTTGACGGACGGGACGATCGGTTCTATTTGATCTTTACGATGTAAAGATAGGGAGGGATACGCCGTGCAGCACGACGCTGTCACCGAGCGCCGCCATAACCTCGGTCCGATTCCATTCGAGGCCGACGCGCCCTTCCTCAAGATCGTCGGCGAATTGCCGCGCGATCTGAATGGCGTGCTCTACCGCAACGGTCCCAATCCACAATTCGAGTCGCCCGGCGCACACTGGTTCGTCGGCGACGGCATGCTGCACGCATTTCACCTCGAGAACGGCCGCGCCAGCTATCGCAACCGCTGGGTCCGCACGCCGAAATGGCTGGCCGAGCACGATGCCGGCCGCGCCTTGTTCGGCGGCTTCGGACGCAAGCTGCCGGATGCGCCACAAGACCTCACCGACGGCGGCGTCGCCAACACCAACATCATCTTCCATGCCGGCAAGCTTTTGGCGCTGGAAGAAGCGCATCTGCCGACCGAGATCGAGCCAGGCACGCTGGCAACGCGCGGCTATCACAACTACCTGGGCCGCGTCGCCGGCAGTTTCACGGCGCACCCGAAGGTCGATCCGGTCACCGGCGAACTCGTGTTCTTCGGCTACAACGCGGCTGGCCCGCTGACGCCTGCCCTCTCCTACGGCTCGATCGACGCCTCCGGCAAGGCGACGCGCTTCGAACGTTTCGAAGCGCCCTATGCCAGCATGGTGCACGACTTCATCGTCACCGAGAACCATGTGCTGTTTCCGATCCTGCCGATCACCGGCAGCATGGAGCGCGCGATGAGCGGACGGCCGCCTTATGCCTGGGAGCCGGACAAGGGCGCCTATGTCGGCGTGATGAAGCGCAACGGCACCGCCAAGGACATCGTCTGGTTTCGCGGTGAAGCCTGCTACGTCTTCCACATCATGAATGCGTGGGAGGACGGCAACCGCATCATCGCCGACGTCATGCAGTTCGAGGAGGCGCCGTTGTTTTCGCATCCCGACGGGCGGCCGACGGATCCGGAAAAATCGCGCGCCCGCCATTGCCGCTGGACGTTCGATCTCTCAGGAAATACCGACCGCTTCCAGCAGACCTACCTCGACGATCTCACCGGCGAATTCCCCCGCATCGACGACCGCCGCGCCGGGCTGAAGAGCCGTCACGGCTGGTATGCCTGCGCCAATCCAAAACTGCCGATGTTCGGCGCGCTTTCGGGCATCGTCCATGTCGACGGCAACGGCAAACGGCTCGGCCATTACCTGCTGCCGGCCGGCGACACCATCTCCGAGCCGGTGTTCGTCGAGCGCGCGACGGATGCCGCGGAAGGCGACGGCTGGCTGCTGGCCGTGGTCTGGCGCGCGCGGGAGAACCGCAGCGACCTCGCCGTGTTCAACGCCACCGATGTCGAAGCCGGCCCCGTGGCGCTGGTGCAGCTCGGCCACCGCGTGCCCGACGGCTTTCACGGCAATTGGGTGGGCGCACAGTAACTCTTGTCATTCCGGGGCGCGACGACGTCGCGAGCCCCGGAATGACATCGCTGATGTCGCCAAAGGGGCCTCGCATGCACATGCCCTCGATCACCGCGGATTGCCTTGCTGTCCTCGCCCTGGCCTGCGCCGCGCTCGCACTCCGGATGATCCGGCTGCGACGGAGCGGCCATGTCATCTTCAACGGCGGCATCTTGCTCTCGATCGGCCTCCTGCTGGCCGTCGCGCTGCCGATCCTGTCACGCCTGCCCTGGGCGGAATTCGCCGACGAGGCATCCGATCAAGCCATTGCAGCACTTCATTTTTTGGAAGTTACCTACGTTATTTTGACACTGTAAAGATTTCGCTTGACCCGGCATCACCCCTGATTTATCTATCTTTACATCGTAAAGATTAGCCAGGCCGAGGCGGCTCATGGCGCTTTTCCTGATCCTCGCGCCCTACGGCGCCTACACTTTCCTGATGCTGGTGACGTCGGCCACGATCAGCGTGTTCGCCGCGTCTGCGATCTGCCTTGCCACCATCACGGTCGATGTCGCGCGCGGCCGCTCCGTGAAGATCCTGGCGATGGGCTCGGCAATCGTATTCGCCGCAATCGGCCTCTACCTCGCGCTGATCGACCCGAAGCTCGGCACGTTGGGCATCAAGCTGTCGGTCGATATCGGCATCTTCGTCATCGCGCTCGGCTCGATGCTGGTTCGCCGTCCGTTCACGCTGCAATATGCGGTTGAATCGGTCCCGGCCGAGACGGCGGCGATGCCCGGCTTCCTCACCGCCAACTACATCATCACCGGCGCCTGGACTGCGGCCGCGCTGTTGATGATGGCCGCCAACATCGCCCTGCTCTACTTCCCCGGCCTGCCGCTCTGGTCGAGCCTTGCGGTCGCCTTCGCCGCCCGCAACAGCGCCATCTACTTCACAAAATGGTATCCCGAGTATCGCCAGATCAAGTACGGTGCGCCGGCCGGCGCAATGCCCAACACTCGCTGAACAGGATTGACGATGAAGGACGTATTCCGCCGGCTCGTCTCCGACTTCCTCTCCACCATCGTCTTCCTGGCGATCTATCTCGCGACAGACAACGTCATCCTCGCAACCGTGGTCGCCATCCTCGGCGCCGTCGGCCAGGTGGTCCGGTCGCGGATCAAGGGCCAGACGCTGGGCTACATGACCTGGGCGAGCCTTGGCCTCGTCATCGTGCTCGGTGGCGCGACGCTGCTGACCCACGATCCGCGCTTCGTGCTGGCAAAGCCGGCGATCGGACATGTCGCGATCGGCATCATCATGCTCAAGCGCGGCTGGATGCTGCGCTATCTGCCTGCGATCGTGACCGAGACCATTCCGGAATACGTCACCGTCGCAGGCTACGCCTGGGCCGCGCTGATGTTCGTGCTCGCCGCAGGGACCGTTGCGGTTGCCATGACCGGCGACATGAAGCTGTGGGCCTTCTATATCTCGGTGGTCCTGATCGGTGCGAAAATCGCCGCGTTCGCCATCCAATACGTTGCCTTCCGCTTGCTCGTCGGCAGCCGTATCCGCGCCGCCCGCGCTTGAGACCGCGTCAAAGAGAGCGTTAGGCACGCCCCCCGAGTTGGGCTATAGGCGTTCCCGGCCAGCCTTGCGGATTGTCGCAGGCGCCGGGAAAAAGTTGGGAGACACGAATGGCCGTGGACGGCAACTGGACTCTGACCATGACGACGCCCATGGGCGAGCGCAAGGCCACGCTGACCTTGCTGAGCTCCGGCGGCACGCTGACCGGAACGCAGGGCGCCGACGGCAATTCGGCCGAGATCTTCGATGGCACCATCAGCGGCGACGCCGTCAACTGGAAAGTCTCGATCACCAATCCGATGCCTTTGACGCTCGAGTTCATCGGAACGGTGTCCGGCGACAGCATGAGCGGCGAGATGGGCATCGGCCCGATGGGCAGCTTTCCGTTCACGGGCGCGCGCACATAGGCACGTTGCGAACCGTGCGCGTGCTCCGTCTCATCGCGGCAACGATCCTGTGTGTCGCGACGCAAGCGGCGCGCGCGGATGACACCGAACCGGCGTGGCGCGCAAGCGCGCTCGCCATGGTGCCGGCGGGCTATGTCGCCGGCACAGCCTATCGGACCGAAGGCTCGACCGGCTACCTCGCCGTCTATTCGGCCGCCTCGAACGATCCGAAGACACCGGCAAGCGTGTTCGCTGCCCGTCAGTCTCTCGTGGTCACGCTCACACCGGATGCGACGCGCGCGGTTTCAGCCACGTTGAAGGCGCGCAGCGGGCCGGATCCTGATAACGACGAAACTGACTTCGCAAAGCTCCACGCCGATCTCGCCGCCAGGCGCACAACGCTGCCCGACGGCACCGAGCCCTGCGATCTCGGCGCCTGGTCCATCGACAAGGATCCTGATGGCCTCAATGTGCGTGCCGAACCGTCGGTGAAAGCGCGCGTGCTCGGCACGATGCCGCCGCCCTATCGGCTGAAGCTTGGCGGCAGCGAGAATACGCCCGACAACGGCTGGCTCACCGAATTCCGCATCATCGGCTCTAGGGATGGTTGGTTTCTGATCGAAGGCGCCAAGCCGCCGGGCAAGGACTACGAGGACGAGAAAAGATATCCGCGCAACGCGCCAAAACCTTATGCCGGCCGCGGCTGGGTCGCCGCGAACAAAGTCGGCGCCTCTTACGCCAATGGCGCCACGCGCATGGGCGGCCTGTTCCAGGCCCCCTTCGTCGACGCCAAATGGATGCCGGCCCAGCGCGAGCTTGGCGGCCCGATCGACACCGACGGCGGCCCGAAGCGCCTGCTCGCCTGCAGCGGCCTCTGGGGCCTCGTCGAGAGCCAGGACGGCGTCCGCGGCTGGTGGCGCGCGCTGTGCTCCAACCAGGTCACGAATTGCAGCTGAGACGGTGCGGCCGTCTCACCAGGTGATCACATAGGTCCCGAAATACGGACTGTCGCCGGGCAGAACGTTCTTGGTGCCGTAAGCCCTCTGCAATGCCGGGATGTCGGCATGCACCGTCACACCTCTGCCACTCCAGCCGAACTCGCCACCGCTGGCGCTGAACTCTTCCGTTGCCGTTACCATGCTGGAATCCGTCGCATGGATCTGCATACGCCCCTGCAGCGCCGCCTCGAGCTCCTGCTGGTACCCGACAATGTTTTGCTTGATGAGTTCTGCCTCCGCCGGACTGACCGACGAAAGCTGGTCCTGCATGCGCGCGATCGATTCCGGATAGGTGTCGAGCACGGACTTGACGCGATCCGAAAGCGCCTGCTCGATCGTCTTGGGCATTGCGTCGTAGAGGCCCTGCAGGGTGCGAACCACGCCGTAGATACTCTGCTCGCTCTTGCTGAGACCGGCATATTGCGCCTCGTCGAGAGCAGGAAGCTCGGCGAGCTTGCCGTCGCGAACGAGCGCGCGGACCTCATCGTCCGCACTTCCCTGGGCCGCATTTCGAAAGGCGCTCGACTTCGCCATCGCCTTGATGGCAGCAATCGCATTCGTGCCGTCCGACAGGGCGCCCGACGCCGAGTAAGTCAGCAGGGCGCTGAAGGCGCCACTCGCCCGGTTTGATCCCTCAAAGCCATCGCTGATGGGAGCCAATGTCGCGGCCCCGGACTTCGAGTCTGATCGCAAACCGTTCCACGGCCGGGACAGAATCTGGAGCGCCGTGAGTTCGGATTGGATGGCGGCCGCGGTTACACGCATCGGTTGCCCTCACCTGCAAGACATGCAAATGGAGCACCGGCAGTAGTTAACGTTCGGTGAATCTGTGCAACCCTAAGCAGCAATCCGCTACATCGATCGCGCGTCACAACGTCCCAGCCGGCGCCGGGATGGCGCCGGCCAGCATGCGGTTGCCGCATCCCGGACCAGACGAAAGGCTAGCCGAGGTTCAGCTCCTTGAAGAAGTCATTCCCCTTGTCATCGATGATGATGAACGCCGGGAAATCGACGACCTCGATGCGCCAGATCGCTTCCATGCCGAGCTCGGGATATTCGAGCACCTCGACCTTCTTGATGCAGTGCTCGGCGAGGTTCGCAGCCGCACCGCCGATCGAGCCGAGATAGAAGCCGCCATATTTCTTGCAAGCCTCGCGCACGGCAGGCGCCCGGTTGCCCTTGGCCACCATCACCATCGAACCGCCGGCGGCCTGGAACTGGTCGACGAAGGAGTCCATGCGACCCGCAGTGGTCGGGCCGAACGCGCCGGAGGCGTAGCCCTCCGGCGTCTTGGCGGGACCGGCGTAGTAGACTGGATGGTTCTTGAAATAGTCCGGCAGCGGCTCGCCCTTGTCGAGCCGCTCGCGCAGCTTGGCATGCGCGGAGTCGCGCGCGACGATCATGGTGCCGGTCATCGAGACCCGCGTCTTGGTCGGGTACTTGGAGAACGTCGCCAGAATGTCCTTCATGGGCTGATTGAGATCGATCTTGACGACCTCGCCGCCGAGCGACTGCTCGACCTGCGGCAGGTACTGCGCCGGATTGTGCTCGAGCTCTTCGAGATAGACACCATCCCTGGTGATCTTGCCGAGCACCTGGCGGTCGGCGGAGCAGGACACACCAAGCCCGATCGGGAGCGAAGCGCCATGGCGCGGCATGCGGATCACGCGCACGTCGTGGCAGAAATACTTTCCGCCGAACTGCGCGCCGACGCCGAGCGACTGCGTCATCTTGTGGATTTCCTGCTCCATCTCGACGTCGCGGAAGGCATTGCCATCGGGCGAGCCGTGCGTCGGCAGCGCGTCGAGATAGCGGGCCGACGCAAGCTTCACCGTCTTCATGCAGAGCTCGGCCGAGGTGCCGCCGATCACGATCGCGAGGTGATAGGGCGGGCACGCCGCGGTGCCGAGCGTGAGGATCTTTTCCTTCAGGAACGCGAGCAACCGGTCCTTGGTCAGCACCGAGGGCGTCGCCTGGAACAGGAAGCTCTTGTTGGCGGAGCCGCCGCCCTTCGCCATGAACATGAACTTGTAGGCGTCATCGCCCTCGGCGTAGATCTCGCACTGCGCCGGCATGTTGTTGGCGGTGTTCTTCTCCTCGTACATCGACAAGGGCGCGACCTGCGAGTAGCGCAGATTGCGGCGCAGGTAAGCGTCCCGCGCGCCTTCCGACAAGGCCGCCTCGTCGTCACCGTCCGTGATGACGTTGCAACCCTTCTTGCCCATAATGATCGCGGTGCCAGTGTCCTGGCACATCGGCAAAACGCCGCCGGCGGCGATGTTGGCGTTCTTCAAAAAGTCCAGCGCGACGAACTTGTCGTTCGGGCTCGCCTCGCCGTCCTCCAGGATCGCACGGAGCTGCTTCAGATGGCCGGGCCGCAGGTAATGGTTGATGTCGCCGAAAGCCGCCTCCGACAGCGCCCGCAGCGCCTCGCGCGACACCACCAGCATGTCCTTCCCCAGCACCTTCTCGACCCGCACGCCCTCGGCCGTGATCTTCTTGTAGGGCGTCTCGTCCTTGCCCAGCGGGAACAGCGGGGTGTGCTTGTAGGGCGGAACGGGCTTTGACGGGTCGGGGAAGGCGGTGGGAGCGTTCATGGGCAAATCTCGGGGTTTTGGGCCCTCGCGCGGGCCATAGCATAGAAGCGTTCTAAGCGCATTTTGGGCGGAAAAGAAAGGGAGCGGCGCGCATGGGAGAGGTCGGCGCGGGCTCGGGAGGGCATCGGGACAGCACGTGGAAATGCCCGGCCTACCCTTGCGCTTCGCGTCCGCCGACGCTTGAATGCGACCGATAAGGGGCTTTTCATCATGATTTTCAAACTGAACGTCCGCGGCGCGATCCTGGTCGCCGCCGCCATCACCGGCCTTGTGGCTCTCGCTTCGCCCGCGCGCGCCGACCGCTGCGACGACAGCGCCAAAGAGCTGTCGAACCAGATCGAGCGCCTCAAGGTGAATTTCCGGGCCGCCAACATCGTCTACCTCTCGCACCCGGCAGCCAAGGAGCTGTCCGTGGGTTGCCGCGGCGACAAATATTCCATCGAGCTCTATGCCAAGGGCGATCGCAAGCCCACGCCGGAATTCCTTGCGCTAGTGGGATCGATGGCGGCGATCGTCTTCACCGTCACGAAGGATGACACCACGACGGGCGCGACACGCTGCCTGAAGCGGATGGGACTGTTGCGCGGTGACAAGGTCGTCATGCGCTACCGCCGGCTCAACATGGAATGCACGCGCACCAAGACGGACGCGTCCATCGCGATCACGCGCGGCAAGGACGAATAGGCAGGACACTCTCGTTCCACAACCCTCCGTCATTGCGAGCGCAGCGACGCAATCCAGAATCCCTCCGCGGAGACGGACTGGATTGCTTCGCTACGCTCGCAATGACGAGGAGAAATTCATCGTCTCCCTCACGCGGCGCGACGAGGCGCTAAAGTAGCCTCCTCCCCGCACCAACTCCCTCGCATTTTAACGATTGGCTTGACGGAAGCTTCGCTCCTCGCAGCGCAAGGTCAATTGTTTCCATGTGTGAGGATTTGTGGATGAGCGTTTCTACCGTTGCGCCGCCGCCGATCGCGATCGTGGTGCCGAGCTACGACACGACCAAGCAGCAGGACGACCAGACCAAGACCAAGGACAACGACCCGACCTACAAGCCGCCGCCGCCCGCGCCGCTACCGCCGGGTCAGGGCACGCGGATCGATCAGCTCGCCTGATCAGGCCGGTCAAAGATGAAACGCCCGATCCGGTCGATCGGGCTTTTCGCGTGTCCGGCCGCATCTTCGCCGGATAGCGGGACCAATACCGTGCGCGGCTGACCCCGGGACCTGCGCATGATCGCAAAACTGCTGTTGCAGAACACGATCACCACCGTCGGGATGGGCGCGCTGCTGTTCGCGTCCGCCGGAACCTTGTATTGGCCTTCGGCCTGGCTGTTCCTCGCCACCTGCGCCCTGCTCGGCCCGCTTTGCGGCTGGTGGCTCTATCGGGTCGACCCCGCGCTGCTCGCCGAACGTCTGCGGCCGGTCCTGCAAAGGGACCAGCCTGCCGCCGACAAGGCGTTTATGGCCGTGTTCGTTTTTGCGATGCTGGCCTGGCTGGTCGCGATGGGACTGGACCGGCGCACTCTATCATCCGACATGCCGGTTGCGTTCCAGATGCTCGGCCTCGTGCTGTTCCTGCTCTCGACGCTGTTCATCCTCTGGGTGTTCCGCGAGAACTCGTTCGCCGCGCCCGTGGTGAAGCTCCAGGCCGAACGCGCACAGCGCGTGGTCTCGACCGGGCCTTACGCGTATGTGCGCCATCCCATGTACAGCGGCATGATCCTGTTCTTTGCCGGCGTGCCGCTGCTGCTGGGCTCGTGGTGGGGCCTTGCGATGGTGCCGCTCATCCTCATCTTGTTTGCTGTCCGCATCGGCATCGAGGAGCGCACGCTGCGCGATGGCCTGCCGGGCTATTCCGACTATGTGACGCGCGTGCGCTATCGCCTGCTGCCCGGCGTGTGGTGAGGGCGCATCACTCCCTCGGCACTGCACGGAAAAGCGTTCTCTCTCCTCCGATCGGCTGACGTCGCCGCAACCGAACCTCGCTAGAGGGAGCCCCGCAGCCGTTTTCCTCACGCGAACCGTTATTCACTTCGCTCGAAAACGCTCTAGCCATCGAGTTCCTTGTAGCGGCGGAAGATGCCCTGCTCGTTGAAGGGGATGCGGCGCTCGCTCGCCAGATAGGCCTTGATGTTCGGCCGCGCGGCGATGCGGTCATGCAGGCCGACGAGGCCCGGGATATCTCCCTCGAACGCCTTCATGCGCTTGGGGAAGGAGTAGCGCAGCCCATCGACGATCTGGAACAGCGAGAGATCGACGTAAGTCAGGCGACGACCGGTGACATAGGCACCGCCATGGCCCGCGAGAAGCTCTTCGAAATAGCCGAGATATTTCGGCACGCGCTCGCTCCAGAAATCGGCGGTGCGCTTCTTCGCCGATGGCTTCTGGTCTTCATAGTACATCGATGGCCCGAGCGGATGATGGGTGTCGTGGATCTCGATCACGAGGTCGGTGATGGTGAGCTGAAGCTGGTGCACCCAGAGTTTTCCGGCTTCCGTCGTCGGCGCGAGGGCGTGGCGGGCGCCGAGATAAAGCAGGATGTTGGCGGTCTGGCCGACGATGAGCTTGCCGGCTTTCAGGAACGGCGGTGCAAAGGGCGGCGTGCCCTTATGCGCGTCCATCATCTTCATCATCGCAGCGGTGCCGCGCGGGCCGCGCGCGACGTCGACATAAGCGGCCCCCGCCTCCTCCAGCGCCAGCCGCACATATTCGCCGCGTCCCTGGATCTCAGGCCAGTAATAGAGCTCGTATTGCATGGGCGGGGTCCATGAGCGTGGGGCGATAGGACCAATGTAGCATGCAACCAAAGGTTCCGTCAGGCCGGCGCGGAACGGCGGTGCCGCAAGCACCGTCATTGCGAGCGCAGCGAAGCAATCCAGAAATGCTTCTGCGGAGACATTCTCGATTGCTTCGTCGCAAGGGCTCCTCGCAATGACGGAGGAGAGAGCTCAGCTCCTCAATTCGCCGCGAAACAATACAGTAGGCCGTCGCCGCCGGTGCTCTTCAGATCGGCCTGCGAGCAGCCGCCGTCGGGACCGCGCGAGGGGTGAGAGCTGTTCCAGGACTTTGACGGCTCGTCGTCGCGCAGGCCCTTACGATCGACATGGCCGACAACCGCCGCGCCTTGCGTGCTCGACGTCCAGTTCTTGCAGGTCTTGTCGTCACCCGCGGCAAAAGCGGTGCCGTCCGCTTGCGATCCCGTGAGGATATCGTGCCGGTTCGGCGTGTCGCCGCTGCCGTTGATGACTTCGCCCTTCTCGCTGAGCGCGGTCTGCTTGGTGAGATTGTTGGCCGCGCCGTGCAGGTCGGCAACGTCCTTGGCAATCACCGCACCCTTGGTATTCTGCCACGGTCCCTTGCCAATGCGGTCCTTGGCATTGACGGCCGGCTTGCCGTCAGCGGCCTGCGTCGAGAGATAGGCGCGCCAGGTTTTTGCAGCGGCTCCGCTGGCCTGTGCCAGCTTCTGGCATTGTGCATCGGCCCCCTCCAGGCCGCCGAGATCGGCACCCTTGCCCGGGCCGTTCGAGGTCACGAAGAACGTCATGTCGGCCGACTGCGCCTGTGCCGATGGCGCCGCAAGCAAGGCTACTGCGAGCGCGAGGCCCGAAATCGTCACGGATCTCTCGATACGGATCATCTTGTCCTCCCAATTGTGTTTGTTGTTGGCCGCCTGATTTCAACCCGACGCGCGCCCGCTTATTCCGATGCCGCGATGCGAGAGGCCCAAAAGAAAAAGGCGCCGTGCAAGAAGCACGACGCCCTGGTTTCTCATGTCGCTTGCGATCAGTTGGTCTGCTGGATCGCTGACAATTCCCAGCTACCGTTCGGACGGCGGGCGAAGGTCCAGACTTCGGTCGCCTCGCCCGGCTGCTCACTGCCGGCGACAATTGCGCCGCTGTTGCGGTCGAGCGTCTTGTCGGTGAGCGCGAAGCGCAGCGCCACCGTGGCGTATTCGGTCTCGCCCTCGCGCCAGGCTTCCGCGAGGTCGCCCTGCAACAGCTTGACGTTGGTGACCTTGTTGACGACGTTGCGCGCGCGGTTCTGGCCGAGGTCCTGCTCGAAATAGGAGACCATTTCCGGCGTCGCGAGCGTGTGCAGCTTGGCCACGTCCTCGTTCGACCACGCGGTCTGGACCTCGCCGAGCAGGCGTTCGAACGCCTCATAATCGTCCGGCTTGATCTCGAGCGGCGCGTTGTTGGCGCCGAAACCGAAGCCGCCAAGGCCGCCACCAAGGCCACCGCCACCGAGACCGCTGCGATAATTCGTCTGCGGTCCTGGAGCGGCGCCGGCGTCAGCATTGGCGTAGGCCGTCTGCGGGGTGTGGCGGCGCTGCCACCACGACATCGCGAGCCGGACCACCAACACCACGAGCGCGATCTGGATGATCAGGCCAATGATCGACGACAGGCCGCCGAGGCCACCGAACAGGCCGCCGCCGAACAGCATGCCGAGCAGGCCTGCGCCGAGGAAGCCAGCCGCGAGGCCGCCCATGAAGCCGCCAGCGCGGCCGAACAGGCCGCCGCGCGCGGGCGCAGCCGCGGCCGAATTCATGCCGGCACCCGGCTGGGTGTAGGTGCGGTTGAACTGCGAGGTCGAGCCCGGCGCGGTCGTGGTCGACGGCGGGGCCGAATAGGTGCGCGAGCCGCGCGAACCCGACGACATGCCGCCACCGACGCGCGCGTCAGCGGACGAGATCGCCAGCGCAGTCGGCAGCGCAAGCGCCAGCACGACGGCGATGGCCTTGAAGAGAGCGCGGGAGCGTTGCGAGAAAGTCATGTGCGTTTCCCAAATCCCCGGCATGGGGACGTGCCCCTAACATGGGCAGACTTCCCGAAAAGTGAAGACGGTTTCGGAACCTATGGCTGCGGCCCTCAGTCGCGGGGATGTGGCAAAAGCCCATATTTGGCGGGGGTTTGGCCGAATGCGCAGGGGGAACCGCGGTCGCGGGTTACCGGCGGGTCTACGATGGGAACGCCGCTCTGTCCTCGTCGTTGCGAGCGTATCGAAGCAAACCAGAGTACCTCCGCGGAGACAGTCCGGATTGCTTCGTCGCAAGAGCTCCTCGCAATGACGGAGAATGTCGGAAGGGCGCGTCGTCCATGCCTCACCCCGCCTTTGCCATCGTCTCCTTTACGGCCGCCACGAGCTGGCTGAGCGTGAACGGCTTTGGCAGGAAGTCGAACTGCTGGCCTTCGGGCAGGCTCTTTTCGAAGGCGTCCTCGGCGTAGCCGGAGACGAAGATGAACTTGATATCAGGGTTCCTCTCGCGCATCGCCTTCAGCAGCGTCGGACCGTCCATCTCGGGCATCACGACGTCGGAGACGACGAGATCGATCGCGCCGCTCTGCTCCTCCAAAACCTCCATGGCCTCGACGCCATTCTCGGCTTCGACCACGGTGTAGCCGCGCGAGCGCAGACCGCGTGCATTCAGCGCGCGCAGGCCCTCTTCGTCCTCGACGAGAAGGATGGTGCCCTGTCCGGTGAGATCGGTGCGCGGTTTGGCCTCCGCCGCCGCAGGTGCGGTCTCCTTCGCGGCGCCATTGGTAGCGCTGACCGCTGCGGCGGGCTGCTCCTGCACCTCCGGCTCGGCGTGATGGCGCGGCAGGAAGATATGGAACGAAGTCCCCTGCCCCGGCTCCGAGTCCACGTAAATGAAGCCACCGGTCTGCTTGACGATGCCGTAGACGGTGGAAAGCCCGAGGCCGGTGCCCTTGCCCACTTCCTTGGTCGAGAAGAACGGCTCGAAGATCTTGTCGCGGATATCGGCGGGGATGCCGGTGCCGGTGTCGGCGACCTCGATCCGCACATAGTCCGCGGCCGGCATGCCCTTGTAGGCGAGCTTGGCCGCTTCTTCCGCCGTGACGTTGGCGGTGCGGATGATCAGCTTGCCGCCGTCAGGCATGGCGTCGCGCGCGTTCACCGCGAGGTTGACGATCACCTGCTCGAACTGGGAGACGTCGACCTTCACCGGCCAGAGATCGCGGCCGTGGATGGTCTCGTGCTTGACCTTCTCGCCGATCAGCCGGCGCAGCAGCATCGCGAGATCGGAGAGCGCATCGCCGAGGTCGAGCACCTGCGGCCGCAGCGTCTGTCGCCGCGAGAACGCCAGCAACTGCCGCACCAGCGTCGCGGCGCGGGTCGCGTTCTGCTTGATCTGCATGATGTCCTGGAACGACGGATCGGTCGGCTTGTGCGCGTTCAGCAGGAAGTCGTTCGCCATCATGATGGCGGAGAGCACGTTGTTGAAGTCGTGGGCGATGCCGCCGGCGAGCTGGCCCACCGTCTCCATCTTCTGCGACTGGTTGATCTGGTTCTCCAGCGCGCGCCGCTCGGTGGTCTCGAGCATGTGCACGATGGCGGCTTCGGCGTCGTTCTCGGCGGCATCGACCGGCGTGACGAAGAACTGGCCCCAGCGCTCCTTGGTTCCTTCGAGCGCCACCTCGACCGGCGCGACGTCGGCCTGGCCCTCCGCGGCCTGGTTGATCGCCGCGATCAAGAGGTGCCGGTCGCGCGCATTGACCGCGCGGAAGATCGACTTGCTGGCGCTGTCGAGCCCGAGGGCCTGCCCCAGCTTGGCGTAGCGCGCGTTGGCGCGCACGACATTGCCGCCACGGTCGACGGTGGCGATCGCCATCGGCGTATGGTCGAAGAAGCGCATGAAGCGCACTTCGGCGGCGCGGTCGGGATCGCTGCGCTCGTCGCGGGCGCGGCTGATGACGAGCGTGCGCGACGGCCCCGGCGCGCCGTCGGCGCCGAAGGCGAGCTTGTGGTAGAGCCGCACCGGCATGGTCTTGCCGGTGCGCATGCGCAGATCGATGTCGAAGACTTCCGTCTTCACCTCGCCCGGCACCGCCACGATCGCTGTGAGCAGCGAGGCGCCATCGCCGGAGACGATGTCGGTGAGCTTCAGCCCGCCCGAGCCGATCTCGGCGAGATCGTAGTCGAGCCAGTTCGCCAGCGTCGCATTGACATAGGCGAGCTCGCCCGCCGGATTGACCGAGAAGAACCCGCAAGGCGCGTGATCGAGATATTCGATCGCGTGCTGGAGCTCCTGGAACACGTCCTCCTGACGCTCGCGGTCGCGGGTGATGTCGGCGATCGACCACACCGCGTATTTCGCCTCGCGCTTCCCGGTGCCGAGCGGGCGCACCCGCATGCGCAGCCAGCGGCCCTGGCTGCCGTCGTGGCCGGAGATGCGCACCTCTTCCTGCTGCCGTTTTCCTTCACGCGCGGCCTTGAGCAGGCGGAACACGGCTTCGGAGACGTCGGGGTTGCCGATGAAGACGCGCTCCACGGGCCGCACCTCCTGCGGGCCGGAGGCGCCGGTGAGCGTCAGATAGGCGGCGTTGGAATAGACCACGTGGCCGCGGGGATCGGTCACGGCCAGGCCGTCGAAGGCGTGGTCGGCAATGCGCCCCATCACGGGATCGTCGAGACTGCGGTCGACGAAGCGGATGATGCCGGCGGCGAAGGCGAACAGGTTGAACAGGCCGACCATCGCCAGCACGGCGAGGATGCCGAGGATATAGGGCTGCGCCTGCGCGCGCCCGAGCGTCATCAGGCCGACGGCGGCGGCGACCAGGCCGGCGGCCACCAGCAGCACCAGCGCAATGCTGCCCGAGCGTGGCGACGGCTCGTGCGCCGCAACGGGCTCGCGTGTGAGGTCGTGGTCGGTCTCAGCAGTCATCTCAAGCTGACGCAGCCTGTTGGAATAGAATCAACGCGCTGCGGCGCGCGTGGGGCCTTCCCTGCCTCAATCGGACCCGCAGGCGCAAGGGCAGCAAGGGTGAAAGGTACTCTGATTCCCAGATTACGGCCATTTCCGGTGATTTTCGGGTGTTTCATCACCGTCCGGCACCGAATCCGCGCTTCAGCCGCATGACGTAACCGATGACCTCGGCGACCGCATGGTAGTGCTCGGTCGGGATTTCCTGGTCGATTTCGACGGTGGCGTAGAGCGCGCGGGCCAGCGGCACGTTCTCGACGATCGGGATGTCGTGCTCGCGCGCGATCTCCCGGATCTTGAAAGCGAGGTTGTCGACACCCTTGGCGACGCAGATCGGCGCCGACATGCCACGCTCGTAGGACAGCGCAATCGAATAGTGGGTCGGGTTGGTGATGATCACGGAGGCATTGGGAACCGCTGCCATCATGCGCTTCTTGGAGCGCTGCTGGCGCAATTGCCGGAGCTTGCCCTTGATGTGCGGGTCGCCTTCGGACTGCTTGAACTCTTCCTTGATCTCCTGGAGCGACATCTTCTGCCGCTGGAACCAGCTCCGGTACTGGAAGAAGTAGTCGCCGATCGCGATGATCGCGAGCGCCGCAACCACGGCGCCGAGCAGGTGGATGGTCATGCTGGTGGTGGCACCCAGCATGGCGGCCGGATCGAGCTTGACCATCGCCTCCATGCGATGGCGCTCCGGCCACAGGACCGTGGTCATGACCGCACCAAGCACGATCAGCTTGCCGAGCCCCTTGAGGAAGTTCGCCGCCGCCTGCTTGCCGAAGATGCGCTTGAGGCCCTCGGCCGGCGACAGCTTGCTGAATTTGGGCTTGAGGGATTCGGCCGACCAGACCAGGCGGTGCTGGAGCATGTTGCCGGCAATCGCCGCCAAGACCAGCATCAGCAGGGGCACGCCGACCGCTGCGAGCACGGCGACTTCGATCTGCTGCATCAGCGCGAGCAGCGCCCGGCCGTCGGTCTTGATCATCCAGGAATTGGCGAGCAGGTTGCGCATCGGCGTCAGCAGCCCGCTGCCGACCGATCCCGAGAACGTCGAGACCACGAGCGTGCCGCCCGCGATCATGAACCAGGTGTTGATCTCCTGGCTCTTGGCGACGTCGCCACGTTCGAGCGCCTCTTCGAGACGCTTTTGCGTGGGGTCTTCTGTTTGACTCTCTGGATCGTTGTCTTCCGCCATCGATCACCTATTTCAGCGGCATCATCTGGTGCATGACACCGACGAAGTAGTCGAGATACGTGCCCATCATGGCGGTGAGCACCACGGCAAGCACGAGGAAACCCGCAAAGATCGACAGCGGCACGCCGACGAAATAGACCTGCATCTGCGGCATCAGCCGCGCCAGCACGCCAAGCCCGATGTTGAAGACGAGGCCGAACACCAGGAACGGCCCGGAGAGCTGCAGGCCGAGCAGGAATGCAGCGGAAAAGGCGCGCGTCGCCAGCGAGGCGACGTCGGCGCTGGATACCGTCTCGCCGGGGGCGAAGATCGTGTAGCTGTCGTTCAGCGCGGCGATCACCAGATGATGGCTGTCGGTGGCAAACAGCAGCGTCACCCCGAGCATGGTCAGGAAATTGCCGACCAGCACGCCCTGCTGTCCTTGTGTCGGATCGACCGAGGTGACGAAGCCGAGCCCCATCTGCTGAGCGATCACGGAGCCGGCGACCTGCAGAGCCGAGAGCGTCACGCGCGCCGTCGCCCCCAGCACGATGCCGATCACGATCTCGTGGAGCATCAGGACCAGGAGCGGCGCGAGCGAGCCCATGTCGACATGGTAGGCGTTACGATGCAGCGGCAGGATGATCAGCGTGAGCAGCAGCGCGATCGACAGCTTTATCCGCGTCGGGATATTGGTTTCGCCCAGCCCCGGCAGCAGCATCACCATCGCGCCGACCCTGGCGAAGGCGAGCATGAAGGAAGCGGCAAGCGCCGGCAGCAGCGAGACGTCGATGCGCATGACGGGCGCATTGTGCCTCAGCCGCCGATGATTCGCGATGAGATCCGCAGCATGTGGGAATGGAGTGCGTCGGCCATGAACGGCAGCGCCAGCAGCATCGTGGCAAAGATGGCCAGGATCTTCGGCACGTAGATCAGCGTCTGCTCCTGGATCTGCGTCAGCGCCTGGAACAGCGACACGACGACGCCGACCACGAGGCCGACCACCATCAGCGGCGACGACACGATCACGATGGTCCAGATCGCATCACGCGCGACGTCGAGGGTTTCAGGTCCGGTCATTTTGAATTCCTACTGTGAACTATTTTTCGTCATTCCTGGGCTCGCAAAGCGAGAACCCGGAATGACACCATCCGTCAGATCGGCATCTTCATGATGTCTTCATATGCCGCGATCACGCGGTCGCGGACCGAGACCAGCGTGGACACCGCAACGTCGGTGTCGGCGACCGCCGTCACCACGTCCATCACGTTGGCCTTGCCGGCGGCCATCGCCACCGTCTGCGCGTCGGACTTGCGGCCGGATTCCATGACGCTGCCGACGGCGTCTTTCAGAAGCGATGCGAAGGACTGCCCGCCGGCCTCGCTGCCCTTGCCGGCACCGTTGTTCTCCAGCACGCGGGCGAGGCTGGCATAAGCGTTGGCTGCGATTGTCGGTGATGCCATGGCTCAATTGTCCTGTTCAGCTCTTGAGGATGTCGA
Source organism: Bradyrhizobium liaoningense (assembly GCF_018130785.1). Taxonomy (GTDB): domain Bacteria; phylum Pseudomonadota; class Alphaproteobacteria; order Rhizobiales; family Xanthobacteraceae; genus Bradyrhizobium; species Bradyrhizobium liaoningense_A. Next base: position 11,639 of record NZ_JAFCJT010000017.1, on the reverse strand, counting down.
GCGTGCGCTGGATCATCCGGCGCGTCGCACTGATGATGTTGAGATTGGCCTCGTAGGACCGCTGCGCATCGCGCATGTCGGTCATCTCGACCACCGAGTTCACGTTGGGATATTTGACGTTGCCGGTTGCATCGGCCGCCGGATTGTTCGGCTCGTATTTGGTGCGGAAGTCCGACTGGTCGGGCTTGATCCTGCCGAGGGTGACGACCTGCGCGTCGAGCGTGCGGTCAAGCGCGGAGGAGAAGGTCGGCACCTTGCGCCGGTAGGGGTCGCCGCCGGCGGTCTGCGAGGTCGAATCCGCGTTCGCGATGTTCTCCGAGATCACCCGCATGCGCCCGGCCTGCGCGCGCAGGCCGGAGGTCGCGATCGCCATCGAGCGGGCAAAGTCGCTGCTGTCATTCGCCATGATGCGCTTCCCTCAGCTCTTTTGTTTGAGCATGATCTGGTCGGAAAACCGCCACACACTTTTCCGGATCATGCTCTAGCCTTTGCCGATTGCGGTCTTGAGCAGATGCAGGCTCTTGGAATAGAGCGAGGTCGCTGCCGCGTAGTCCATCTGGTTGCTGGCGGCCTTCATCATCTCCTCTTCGAGATTGACGGCGTTGCCCGCGGGACGGGTCTCGAAACCCGCATTCCTGTTCTGGTCGAAGGCCGAGGCCGCGCCGGATGGCGTCATGTGGGAACCGCTGGTGCGGGTGAGCGCCAGGGGGCCCATCGAGCCCGTGACGGCGCCCGATTTGTCGAGCTTCGGCTCGACCAGGTCGCGCGGCCGGAATTTGGGCGTGTCGGAATTGGAGACGTTCTCGGACAGGACGCGCTGGCGTTCCTGGTGCCACTGCATCTTGGTGCGAAGCGCCGACAGCACCGGGAGGTCGTTGATGGACATCGTTGCGGCTCCTTCCGCCTCACGGACCAAAGGCCCGAAGCTAGGCAGAATTTGCCGCGTCTATGGTTAACAGGTGGTTAAAGATGGCATCGATGCATGTCCCTTGGCGGGACACCATTTTGCGCCCCCGTGATTCTACGCGTCCAAAAGCGGCATTAACCCAACCGTTTGGCGGGCCATGCACAGGCCAAGAAGTCGTTTTGGATCGAGCGATTCATAGGTTATTAAGAGCTGGGGACGGCAAAACTTGCCGTGGGACGTTAAGAAGTCGCAGTTGGGGCATCCCACGCCGGTGGTTGGCGCATCTGACCATGGGCACGAGAAAAGCGCCATTTGTCGGGGACAAGTATGCAAGGCAGCCCTATCACCTTCATCGTGGCGTTCATCGTCGTTCTGGCGTTGATCGGCGTCGCCGCGTGGCTGGTTCGCCGATTCGCCACCAGCCGGCTCGGTGCCAACACCCAGCGCGGCCGGATGCCCCGGCTTGCCGTGATCGATGCCGCCGCGGTCGATGGCCGGCGCCGGCTGGTGCTGGTCCGGCGTGACAATGTCGAGCATCTGCTGATGATCGGCGGCCCCACCGACATCGTGGTCGAGCCGAACATCGTGCGCGCCGCGTCCGGCCGCGACCAGCTTCCGCAGCGTCCCAATGCCGCCGAGCCGCCGCGCCTTGCCCCGATGCCCGATACCAGCAGCTGGGCCGACGAAGCCCCGCGGCCCGAACTGCTCGATCATCCCGAACCGCAAATGCCCGAGCCGCCGCCGCGGCCCCCGCGTCCCTCCTTCGCCGACGAGGTACGCCGGCCCGCTCCCGCGCTGGCCGAGCGCCGCAGCGAACCGCCACTGGCGGGCTTTCCGCCTGAGCCGATCCTGCCGCCGCGCCCCGAGCGCGAGCCGCGCCCCGAGCCGATTCCGCCGCGCGTCGCCCGCAACGAGCCTCCGCTGATGCCACGTCCCCCGCGCCAGAGCGAGCCGGTGAAAGTGCCGCCGGTTCGCGCCGAGCGCGCGGCCGCGCCGCCTCCTCCGCCCGTGCCGCAGGCTCCGGCCGTTCCGCCGCCGGCCTCCGCTCCTGCCGCGCCCTCGAACGCCGAGCAGAATCTCGCCGAGATGGCGCAGCGTCTCGAAGCCGCGCTTCGCCGCCCCGCCGGCGAGACGGTCGCGCCTCCTGTTGCGCCGGAGCCCCCCGCTCCACCGCCGCCCCGCGCCGCACGCAGCGAGCCGCCGGCACCACCGGCCCCGCCCGCAAAGCCGGCCGCGGAGAAGACCAGCTTTGAAAATCTCGAAGACGAGATGGCCTCGCTGCTCGGCCGTCCGAAGCCGTCTTCGTGAGGCTGCCGGCCCTCCCGCGTAGAGTTGTTTTTCTTTCTGTCCTGATCGGCGCGGCTTCGCTCGCAAGCCTTGCGCATGCGCAGGACATCAGCATCAATCTCGGCGGTCAGGGGGGCGGCGGCGTCACCGAGCGCGCAATCCAGCTCATCGCGCTGCTCACGGTGCTGTCGATCGCGCCGTCGATCCTGATCATGATGACGTCATTCACGCGCATCGTGGTCGTATTGTCGCTGCTGCGCACCGCGATGGGCACGGCGACCGCGCCGCCAAACTCGGTGATCATTGCGCTGGCGATGTTCCTCACCTTCTTCGTGATGGGGCCGGTCTTGCAAAAATCCTACGACGAGGGCATCCGTCCGCTCGTCGCCAACCAGCTTGGCGTCGAGGATGCGCTCCAGCGCGCGTCCGTCCCCTTGCGCGGCTTCATGCAGAAGAACGTCCGCGAGAAGGACCTCAAGCTGTTCCTGGATCTCTCCGGCGAGCCGCCGCCGGCCACTCCCGACGATCTCGCACTGCGCATCCTCGTGCCCGCCTTCATGATCTCGGAGCTGAAGCGCGCCTTCGAGATCGGCTTCCTCCTGTTTCTCCCCTTCCTGATCATCGACCTCGTCGTCGCCTCCGTGCTGATGTCGATGGGCATGATGATGCTGCCGCCGGCGACGATCTCGCTGCCGTTCAAGCTGATCTTCTTCGTGCTGGTCGACGGCTGGTCGCTGGTGGCGGGGAGTCTGGTGCAGAGTTACGGGGGCGGATAACTGCGGCTCCATCCGCGGTCATGCCCCGGCCTGCCGTCTTCGCTGAAGCTTCGCCGGCCGAGCGCCCGTGTGGGCCCCTACCCCTTCACATCATACTGCTTGCTCAGGTGATCGCCGATCTGCACCAGCATGGCCACACTTTCCGGAAAGCCCGGCTTGTCGCGCGTGGCCTGGTCGGCATCGGCGCGGAACTCCCAGCTGTCGCCGTCACGAACGATCGAGATGGCGAGGCCGTCCGGACCATCGGCATGGGCCTTCAGTTCGGCTCGCGCCATGGCGATGAGTTCGGCTTCGGTCTTGGCAGGCTTGCTCATATCGACGCTCTCCCGGCATGAAGGTGCACAAGTTGCCGCCTTGCGCGGCACCTGTCGAGAGGCCCAGAGGTAGCAGGGTTCCTACCGCGTCATCTTGATCTGCCGCACGACGGGGATCGTGGGCAGCGAGCCGGTGTGGTCGGTCTCGTCCTTGGCCTGCGGCGAGGCCGGCGCGCGGGCGGTTGCGTCGGGGAAGCGCTGCTTCATCTCGCGCAGGAAGCCGTCGAGCGTGTCGACGCTGGCGGCGAGCTTGGCGATCTCGGCGAATTCGGCGCTGGAGGACGCTGCCGGCTTGCTCGCGATGTCGAAGGCGACCCGGTCCGCACTCTCGCTCATCAGCGGTGCATATTTCTCGCGGAAGCGCGACAGGCCGATCGAGTCGTCGGCGAGCGCATAGCCAACGGCCGCGCGAATGATGTCGCTCTTCTCCACCGCGTTGAGCGGCTTGAAGTCGCGGAAACGGTCGCCGTAATAGAGCTCGATCTGCTCGGCTGATTCGCGCCAGCGCCGCGCCGCCCAGAAGATGTCGGAGCGCAGGCGGAGCCCTTCGCGCCCGGAAACGTTGGAGACGATGTCGAGCGCGAGATCGTGGCGGCCGACGTCGCTCTGCGCACGCGCCTCCAGCAGCAGCCGCTGCTGCCGCAGCTCGCCGGAGAGATCGCTGATGCGGCTGGCGCGCAGCGCCGAGATCGCCATGTCGGGCTTGCGATTGGCGAGGTAGATCATGGAAAGGCGCGCGGCGACCTGGGCGCGGGCTGCACCTTCGAGGCGATGGTCGACCTGATACTGCAACAGCTCGGCGGCCTGGTCGAGCAGGTCGATCGAGGCGAGACGGTCGGCGAGGCGGCGGATCAGCTCGTCGCCGCGACGTCCAATCGGCGTCAGCTCGCGGAACTCGTAGAACATCCCGAGCGCCTCGACCGGCGGCAATTCGTCGCCCTTGGGCCCCAGGAAGATCTGCGTGAACAGGTCGGAGGCGAGGTCCTGCGCCTGACGCGAGGCCTCGGCGTTCGGCTGGAGCTTTGTCGCGGTGCGCGCCGCGCTCAGCGCGTCCCGGTAGCGCCCGTTCTCGGCATATATCTGCGACAGCATCTGGAGAGTCTTGACCTCGATCGAGTCGCCCCGCCAGGTCATCGACAGCGTCTCGAGCTCTCGCAGCGCGTCTTCCTTGCTGATCTCGTCGCGCTTCTGCCGCAGCGCCACTTCGAGCTGCTTGGCCTCGGCGGCCGCCTGACGATCGTTCGAGGCGACCGCGAATTTGTAGTCGTCGAGCGCGTCCTTGTCGTGGCCGAGCGCCTCGGCGAGCCGGCCGCGCAGCACGGCGAAGCCGGGCGCCGCCTCGGGCGATACGCCGACCACCTCGATCTCGCTGCGGCGCTTGGAGGCGCCGGCATAATCCTTCACCTCGAGCGAGGCGCGCATCGCCTCCATCGTCACGATGCGCTGGATGTCGATCGGCAGCGAGGCGATGGCGAATTCGACGTTCTTGAACTTCTCGCGCGCATCCGCCCATTTGCCCTGGCGCGCATAGGCGAGCGCCTTCCAGAGCTGGGAATCGTGGCTGTTACCGATCACGGGGTTGGCGAGGTCCTTCAAGCCCTGCGCCGGCCGGCCGATCAGAATGCTCGCGATCGCATGCATGATCAGCGCGCCGCTCTCCTCCTTGTTGAGGGGATCGGTCAGCATCAGGTCGGTCACCGACTTGGCTTCGTGGTACATGGCGCGCGACATGTAGAACTGCGCGAGATCGAGCCGCGGTAGCGAGCGCTGCGCCGGCTCGACGGCCGAGATCGCCGCAATCAGGCTGCCCTGGCGCGTCCAGAAATCCTCCGACTGGCCTTTGCGCCAGCCTTCCGGACTGAAGACCGGCCGCACCGCGGTCGGCGCCCGCTCCGCGGAGATATCGACCGGCGACAGCGTCAGTCCGCCCTTCTTGCCGAGAATGACCTTGTCGGATCCGACCTCGACGCCGACCTCGTCGGAGTTCGGCCGGATCGCGATGCCGTGCGCGGATTCCAGCAGCGAGAGATCGACGAGATCCTGCCGCTTGATGAAGCCGCGCACCGGGCGCTGCCCGGTGACGACATAGAGCGTGTCGCCGGCGTCGGGATCGGTCAGCTTGTGCAACAGGCCCGGATTGGCGAACGGGATCGCGATATTGGCGAGCGCGGGGTCGGTGATATTGCGCGACATCATCAGCGGCAGCGGCGTCGCCTGGATCTTGTCGGCGAGCGTCAGGAGCCAGTTGGTCTCCTTGCCGACCTCCTCGCTCGTCAGCGAGTAGACCAGCGGCCGGGTGAGACGAATGCGGACCGCCTGCCCCTTGTCGAGCGGCATGCGGCTGACCTCGCCGATCATCGCACCGCCCCGGGTGCGGATCGCCTCGACGTCGATCGGCTTCGGCGTATCGAACACCAGCCACACCGTGTCGCCGCGGCGGAACGCCGCCGCAGGCGTTGCCACCTGAAGCGGGAAGATCACGCGCAAGCCATCGCTGTCGCGGCGCACATCGACGCTGGCCACAGTGGGCTGCGGCGCGGCCGGCGCCTCGGCAGGTGCGGCCTTGACCGCTTCTTTCGGTGCGACCTTAACGGGCTCCTGCGCAGCTTCCTTCACGACCTCTTTGGGCGCTTCGACGACGGCAGGCGTCATCGGCGCGACGGGAACGGCCGGCGCGACGGCCTCCGCAGGCTTGGGTGCTTCGGCCGCGGGAGCCGGCGCAGGCTTCGGTGCCTCTACGGACGGCATCGCCGCCGGAGCTTCCGGCTTCACCTCGGATTTGACATCGATCTTCGCTTCGCGCGCGATCGTCTCGGACGTCGGCGGCGCGATCTCGCGATGAGCGTCCTTCGACTTCTCCGCCGCCGGCTTTTCCGGTGCCGGTCCATGGCTTTGGGCCACGGGCTTGGCCTGCGCAATCACGGATTCGGCCGTTGCGGCGGTCTTGCCCTTGTCCGGCTGGAAAGAGACGTCGACGACGTAGTTCTTGTCGTCGCGGAAGGAGTGCACGTCGGAATCGCCGATCAGCGCGATCTCGACACTGGTCTGGTCGATGTCGGCCTTCTGCTTGATCGAGGCGACGTTCGGGGGCGCGGCGACGACGGCGTCCGCGAGATCGAAATTGAGACCGGCATTGAACGCGAGCGTGAGCTTCTGCTCGTTGAGCACGGAGGAGACGCCGACGCCGTCGGGCATCTCGAACACGAAGCGCACGAAGGTCGGCTGGATCGAAGCACGCACGCGGATCGGCGGGCGTTTCTTGCTCTCGGCCGCAGCGCGCTGGGCGCGCAGCGCCCGCTCGGCGACGCGGGCGCGCTCCGCGAGTTCCTTCACCACCTCGATCGGCAGGCTCGGCGGCGGCCCCTTCCAGCCCTCCGGCAGCAGGTCGATGAAGGTGCGCTCGCCGGCATTCATTGTGTTGACGGTGACGCGCCGCGCCAGCGACAGGCGGATGGCGCTGCCGTCGGGATCGCGGCGGGCGGAATTGACGTAGTCGGGCGCACCTTCCGGAACGCGATCGACGGGAACGTCGACCGCCCGGTCGAAGCGGATGATGAGAATGGAGCCGGCCGTGGTCACCTCGGAGGGAACGTCCTCGCCGAGCTTGATAACCAGACGGGCAAAGCCGCCGCCGGCCGAGAAGGTCGCCTCGCCCCGGACCGTATCGGCGGCATGGGCGGACGCACCGAGGCCGATGAACAGGCAGGCCGCCAGCACGGACGCCTTGCGGACATGACTGGAAAGCCCCCGCGCCAGAGCGCGGGCTCGCGACATAAATCCAGCGGCAGCCTTCTGCGCCATTGGCGGCGTTTCTTCCGGTTCGGCGGTCCATGCCGGCACTGCGCCGGCCCGTGCCGTCGACTGTAGGTTTTGCCAATTAAGGACTTGTTAATGCTGTAGCGACGGATTGATCCGGCACAATGCGTCGCGCCGCCTTGCTTGCGGGCTGAGGCGTTCGTGCTTCGAATCTGGAGAGCAAGTGGTTAAGGAGGTATTAACGCCTCGTCGTCCGCCCCCGTCAGGAATGCCAATCAAACCCCGCGATTGGCCGGCAAGGAATTCACAGTGTCTCGCGCTTCGCGAATTGACTGCAAGGCCAATCGTTTTTCCGAGATTCGGCTCTCGACGTACTCACGCTCGAGATCCGTCAGCGGCGTGTTCAACAACCGCTGATAGCGGCGAATGCTATCGTCGTGAGCTTGAATGAGCGCGAACCTTGCAACCATAGTCACCTCCAATTCGTTCCGCTCACCAGGTCAACTCAGTTGTATCGACGCCATAACGCGCGAACTCGTCGTCGATGTTCTTCTGAATCGTCTTTGCAGTCGAAATGTCAGATTTTCCGCCGATCGCATCGCCCTGCTTCAGCTTGGCAAGCCCGCGGCCAAAAAGCGCACTCGCCAATTCCGGGGCGGCTCGCAAGGCAGAATTGTAGTCATCGATCGCCGCACCGAACTCACCCATCTTCAAGTGGATCAGCCCACGCGAGTCGTACACGGCGCTGGTTGAACCCGATTGAAGCGCTCTGTCGCAATCCGCCAGCGCTTCTCGCGAGGCACCGAGAACCGCCCGGGTCCAACATCGTCCGCTCCATGCCGCCTGCGAGGCGGGCTGGAGACGGATTGCCTCGTCGTAATCATGCGCCGCGCGCTGGTGGTCGTTCTTCTTCAGGTAGGCTCCGGCGCGGTTGACGAAGGCTGCGCCATAGCCAGGATCGAGCTTGATCGCATCATCAAAGGCTTCAATCGCGAGCTCATATTCGCGTCTCCTCAAGTGAGCCACGCCGCGATTGTTAAAGGCCTTTGCGTATGTCGGATTGAGTGCGATCGACTGATCGAAATCGCGGATGGCGCTGTCGTAGTCGCCCTTTGCAGTGTAGGCGCTGCCACGATTGTTATACGCGATTGCCAGAGCTGCCCTCGAATCTGGACGCGCCTGTATGAAAGTCGTGCAGGCACCGATCCGGGCATCGAACGAGGTGGTACCCGTCCCGTTGCACAGTTCGATGTTGCTGAGATAGCTGTCCGTCACCCTGGAGTTCTGGGCCCCGACGGGCAAGCCGGTCAACATCAGCACGACAAGCGCCAGTCCGCCTTCAGCAATGGAGGATCCTGGTTTCATGTCAGGCTCCCGATCTTCTGAGATCTGGCGATTGCACGGGCTGAGACCAATTCTAGCAGCCGCGGCAGATGTTCAGATTGAGCCTGTGCTCGGCCCTTTTCTCGGGTTGGGGTGTCGCTGCTGGGCCGGGCTTCTTCGTATATTTGCTCTTGCCCTCTTCGATCAGGGTGGAAAACCTGGCGGTTCCATCGTCGGAGATTTCGACGTGAGGTGTGGTGCCTCGAATGCCCATCGTCGCGACCGGCGTTTCGATCTTCATGTCGCCGGTCTTCGCAACCTGGCCGGCAACAAAAACGAACGTACCCTTGGTCAGGTTGAAGACTGTCGAATTGGACTTTCCACCCGGCTCGTAGACGTATTCGTCCAATGTCATGCGGGCGTTGCTCGACAAGTTGAACGAAGTTCCATCCACGAAGTTGATGCCGACCCGACTGTCGGCACCGGTTCGAACCAAATCGCCCAAATAGACGGGATCACCGATCTTCGTCTGGATGGATTCGCCCCCGACGTTTGCCTGGACTATGGCGGCGCCCGCATGCTCGATGATGACCGAGCCATCGGCTGCCACCACTTTCCCGATTGGCTTTGATGACGAGTCCAGCACGGCAGGCCGCGGAGAATCGCTCTGTGCCTGAACCGGGCGGGGTGACCAACCGGCCAGCGCAAAGACGAGACCTGCCACGAGAACAATCGTTGCGCGAGTGCCCATGGCTTCCTCCTTCTCGAAGATATGGTCCTTGAGCATCCGAACAGCGCCGGCGAAAGCCTCCGCCATCATGGCAGACCGGCCACAACAAACCACGACGGTCAAAATGGTTATTCCGGCTTACCCCGAATGGCTAATCGCCGTGTCCGAAAGAGTCACTATCCGCGCAAGGTAATTTCAAACAGCTTTTGGCGTCGAAAGCGGTGCCGTCGGCCGAAAACGACAGCAGTTCTGCCGTGATCAGCCTAGGCGGAATTCTCGGAAACTACGACCTTTAGCGGGCATGGCTGAGGTTGCCGGCACAAATTTGCTCCCGATCGCGTGACGCGGCAGGCCGGCCAAGACGCGGCGGTATATGGCGAATTAGGCAATCGAGGTTGGAAAATGGCCGTCACGTCCACTGCAAAGCACGGGGACGAGCGCGAAGCCGCTGCGGCCCAGCATCGCCGAGTGAAGACGGCGAAGAGCAGCTCTCCTGACATACCCGTTATTCAATCTCATGAGCGAGCCTCTGCCGGTCGCTTCGGGATGCTGTCGCTCACGGCATTGCTCTTCTCGATGATCAAAGAGGTCAGGGCCGCAGACCCGAACGCAACGTTCCTCGACGACGATACGATTACATACAAGGACTTTGCACACGGCTCGTTCGAGCTCACGACCAAGGAGCCAACCCCGCGGCACATCATCGTCGAGGACCCCGGACAGACGGTCATGCTGAGCAAGGTCGGCTCAGGGCTTGCCGTGAACCAGCTCGACAACAGCCCTGCGCGCATGGAGGAGCTGCGGGTGGCCCAGCAGGAGGCGCTCGAAAATTTCTCGAAGGGATTTGGCAAGAACGGGTCCGGCACCCCACCGTTCGTCGAATCTCTGCCGCTGGAGCCGATCAATTTCATACCGCCTGAGGAGCCAAACGCACTGCCACCGTTGCTGCCGATCGTCATCACGGTGCCCGACATCATCACCACCGTGCGGACGCCGCCGACCTTGAATGTGCAGGCGGGCCCGGTTGAACTCGACACGGTCAAGTTTGACGTCTTCACCGCAACGACGGGAACGTTCAGCGCCAGCAGCTCCAGCTCCAACGCCGCGCTGACTTTCGGCATCAGCGGAGGCGCTACGGGCACTACCGTGCTGGATGGTGCGACCTACGACATATCGAAGACCGGCTCTTATGGCACGCTTTATCTGAACAGCAGGACTGGCGCCTATGCCTTCGCTCCCGACAGCGGCGCGATCAACGCGCTGAAGACGTCGACCACCGACGGCTTTGTGATCACCGTGTCCGACGGGTCGCTTTCGGCTAAAGAGGCCTTCACGATCAACATCAACGGAGCCGACGACGCGGCGATCATCTCCGGCACGACGACCGGCTCGTCAATCGAACTCGGCAGCGGCGCCAATGCTGTAGCCGGCCCTCCTGTCACAACCGGCAAGCTTTCGGACGTCGACGTCGACGACCCCGTCAACACTTTCACGGCCGTCGATTCGCCGACGTGGAGTGAGCACGGCTACGGCACTTTCACGATGACCGCCGACGGCGTCTGGCGCTACACGCTCGATCAATCCAACGGCGCAGTGCAGGCTCTGAACGTCGGCAAGACGCTGACCGATACCTTCACGGTGACCAGCATCGGCGGGACCCCGCAGTTGATTACCATCACGATCGACGGCTCCAACGATGCTGCCGTCGTTTCCGGGACGACGACCGGCACCGTAACGGAAGCCGCGTATGGGAAGCGCGAGACCTCGACCGTGACCGGCAAGCTTGCAGATGCGGATGTCGACAATACTCCCGACAGCTTCACGCCGGTGACCTCGCCAACGATGAGCGACCACGGTTACGGCCGCTTCCAGATGACGGCTGACGGCGTCTGGACCTACACGCTCGATAACGCCAATTGCGTCATCCAGGCGCTGAACGCCTGCGACACCCTGACCGACACTTTCACCGTGACCACCATCGACGGCACCGCGCAGGTGGTGACGATCACCATCCACGGCACGAACGATCCGGCCATCATCCACGGCTGCATCACTGGTTCGGTGATCGAATCCAGTTGCGAGGAACGTGGCAAGCCGACGGCGAGCGGCAGACTGACTGACACCGACGTCGACAACGCGCCCAACACATTCACGCCGGTCTGTTCGGCGACACCGAGCGCGGGCGGCTACGGCACCTTCACGATGACCGCCGCCGGCGTCTGGACCTACGCGCTCGATAACGCCAATTGCGTCGTCCAGGCGCTGAACGCCTGCGACACCCTGACCGATACTTTCACCGTGACCACCATCGACGGCACCGCGCAGGTGGTGACGATCACCATCCACGGCACGAACGATCCGGCCATCATCCACGGCTGCATCACCGGATCGGTAACCGAGCCCGGTTGCGAGGACCGCGGCAAGCCGACGGCGAGCGGCAGACTAACTGACACCGACGTCGACAACGCGCCCAACACATTCACACCGGTCTGTTCGGCGACACCGAGCGCGGGCGGCTACGGCACCTTCACGATGACCGCCGCCGG
>NZ_JAFCJT010000016.1 GCF_018130785.1 Bradyrhizobium liaoningense | reverse complement strand
TCAGGAGCCACCGTCAGAATCGATTTCTGCCAAAATCGCAATGCCTTACGAAAAGATCACATGCGATTCCCCTGCCCCTCTAGGGGAGGGTAAGGAAGAAAGTCGGGAACCTTTTCGCTGCCCCTGCATCCAATGTGTCCGAGAGCAACGGAAACAAGCAGGTGACCACCATGCAACGGACCGCAGCCGGCCTGCCCGCCGGCGCCAGAGCATCGGAAGCCGAGCTGATCGAGCGCGCGCGAGGCCGTGACGAGGCCGCGCTGCGCGAGATCATGCAGGCCAACAACCGCAGGCTCTACCGTCTTGCGCGCGGTATCCTGCGCAGCGACAGCGAAGCCGAGGATGTGGTGCAGGAAACCTACGTCCGCGCCTTCACCCATCTCGACGGTTTCCGCGGCGAGTCCGGGCTGTCGACCTGGCTGTCGCGCATCGCCATCAATGAAGCGCTTGGCCGGGTGCGAAGCGCCAGACCGCATGTCGAGCTCGGCTCGGTGCCCGAATCCGCGCTCGAGGCGCAGATCATAAAATTTCCCGTTTCTCCCGCAGGCGATCCGGAAAGGACCATGGCCCAACGTGAAATCCAGCGCGTCGTCGAGCGCGCAATCGATGAATTGCCGGATGTCTTCCGCATGGTCTTCGTCGCGCGGGTCATGGAGGGAATGAACATCGAGGAGACCGCCGATCTGCTCGGCGTCAAGCCCGAGACGGTGAAGACGCGGCTGCACCGTGCTCGCACCATGCTGCGCGAGAACGTCGAGAAGGAGATCGGTCCGGTGGTGATGGACGCGTTCCCGTTCGCCGGGTGGCGCTGCGAGCGCCTGACCGAAGTCGTGCTGAAGCGGCTCGGCATCGGCGTTTGAAGTTTTTCGGGAACGTTTGCTCGACAATCCCATCCAACGCCTGTGAAGCAACGCGCCGGCAAAACATCCGGCACCACAGGAGTGTCAACCCATGTTCATCCGATCGAGTGCGGCGATCGCCGCAGCAATCTTGTTGTCGAGCCCCGCGCTGCTGCAAGGCGCGAGCGCAGCGGAAAAGCCGACCGATCCGCAGATCGCGCACATCGCCTATACCGCGGGCGTGATCGACATCAACGCCGCCAAGCAGGCGCAGAAGAAGGCGAAGAACAAGGACGTGAAGGCGTTTGCCGACGACATGCTGCGCGATCACGAGGTGGTCAACAAGCAGGCGCTCGCGCTGGTCAAGAAGCTGAACGTCACCCCTGAAGACAACGACACCAGCCGCGCCCTGTCGAAGCAGGCGAGCGACAAGCTGGCCGAGCTCGACAAGCTGAGCGGCGCGGCGTTCGACAAGGCCTATGTCGCGAACGAGGTCGCCTACCACAAGACGGTCAACGGCGCGCTGGAAACCCAGCTCATCCCGTCCGCCGGCAATGCCGAGCTGAAGAGCCTGTTGCAGACCGGCCTGAAGATTTTTCAGGGCCATCAGCAGCACGCCGAGCATGTCGCGGCCGAGCTGAAGTAGGGGGTGTGGGATGAAGCCGGGACGCCTCGCTTCGATCGCGCTTGCGGTCGTCTTGCTGTCGATCGTCGTCCCGGCGCGCGCCGCGACCATTCAGATCACAATGGAAAATCTCGTGGTCTCGCCGGCTGAAACGTCCGCGAAGGTCGGTGATACCATCGAATGGATCAACAAGGACGTGTTCGCGCACACCGCCACGGCGAAGAACGGCGATTTCGACGTGATGCTGCCAGCGAAGAAGTCGGCGACGTCAGTTCTGAGGAAGGCGGGAACAGTCGACTATTACTGCCGCTATCATCCCAACATGAAAGCGACGCTCAAGGTCGAGCCGTGAGGGAGGAGGGGGCGCATTCCCAATCCCGGCGGGAATATCTCCCGGCGATCCCGAGACTAATGCTTGTCCGGGGGAGGCGGCTTCCGTGCGATAAACGCAGCAGACCTCGCGAACCTGTTCGCCAAATCCCGTTCGCCGGGTCATTCATCCGTAGACTGGCCCCGCCCGTGTGGCGGGGTCATTTTTCGCAACAGGCTTACTGCCTTGCGAGAGTGACCGAGAATTCGCCGTTGCGAATGCGGCCCGGAAAGCCCTCGACGAATTTCGCCACCGCATCCTCGCCGTAGGTGCCGACGAGCTCGGCGAATGCCGCAAACAGGCTCGCCTGCGCCAGGCAGTCGCCGTCGACGCCGTCATGGCGCGCTTCGGCCCACGCCTCGTTGAGATAGCTCAGCGCAGCCTGTTTCTGCTCGTGATCAGGCAGCGGCGCGCGGGCGGGGGCGTAGGACAATGAATGGCTCATGAAACTCGATCAGGGCTGGGGCGCGATCCACGGCGATGCGCTGTGCAGGAGGTGTAGCACGCGTATTAACGCCCGCTAGGCCACATCTTTAGGAACGGTTAACGGCTGTGAACAAAGTCGATGACAGGTTCCCTCGTCATTCCGGGGGCACGCGCAGCGCGAGAATCCATCGTGCCGCCAACTCTGACGCGCGATGGATTCTCGACTTCGTCGAGCCCCGGAATGACAAGTCAGTTTGCGTAACGCGCCGTCAGATCGCGCGAGATCTTCGCGCCTTCCTCGATATAGCGGCGGATCGCCACCGTCGCGGCCGGCGTGCAGCTCCGGTAGGTCTGCTGAAAGCCGTTATAGCCGCGGTTGAAGCCGGCGATCATGCGGGTGCGGCGCTCGCCGGAGGGGGTTTCGGCATCGATTAGCGCCTGCATCTCGGTGCGCCATTTGTTGCCCTCGTTGGACCCGCAGATGCCGCGCAGGTAATGCAGCCCACCGAGGATCTCCGCCAGCCGCTGCAAATCGGCGTCAAACGGCGCCGCCACGTCCTGGGCCCGGGCGGGCGCGGAGGCGCAGGCGAGGATCAGGGCAAAAATGGCCAGAAATCGCGTGGACATCGGCGGCGTGTATGCCCCCTCGGGGCTGATGACGCAAGGCTGGGCGGTCAGGGCCCGATCAGCCGGGCGGCCGACTGGATGACCTCCTCCAGCCCCCCGGTCAGCTTGAGGTCGCCGAGGCTCGCCAGGGCGTCGGGGGCGATCCAGCGGTAGTCGTCGAGCTCGTCGTTGAGCGTCGGCTCCTTGGCCACCCAGCGGGCGGCAAAGGACATGATCAGGTAATGGCCGGCGCCGGCTGCGGCCGGCAGCACCTCGCGCCAGCCGGCGAGGCCCACGATCTCGATGGCTAGCCCGGTCTCCTCGTCGACCTCGCGGCTCAGTGCCTGGTGCAGCGATTCGCCAAACTCGACCCGGCCGCCCGGCAGCGAATAGAACCCCTTGGCGGGCGAGCGGGCGCGGCGGGTCAGAAGCACCTTGCCGTCGCGGAAGATGGCGGCGCTGACCGCGATCTGGGGATGGGTGGGCTGGACGACCGCAGACATATCTTCAAACAACCCTGGCTCAGTTCGCCATGATGGTGTCGATGTCGGCTTCCGCGCCGCCATTGATGATGCCGCCGCAGGCCGCGATCAGCGGCTTGACCCAGAGCGTGGCCTGCTCGGCGAGGCGGACGCGGGTCGTGTCCTTCTCGACCTCGCGCATGGCCGAGCCGACCGCTGTCAGGATCGAGGTCATGGTGTCGGTGATATGGTCGAACTGGGCGCGCACGGAAGGATCGGCCTTCTCATAGGCTTCGATGGCCAGATCCCGTGCCTTGAAATTCGACGCGGTGAAATGCTCGGCATAGGACAGCGGCGACCAGGTCAAGAAGTCTTCCGCGCATTCCGGCATGTCCGGCACCATTTCCAGGAGCATCACGGCTTCATTGAAATGGTTGAGATAGTCGGTGGCAAGCCCGGTCCGCGGGTTGATGTTGGCCACGCGCAGCCGCTCGGCCCAGGCAGCAGCCTCGGGGCCCGTCTGTACATGCGTCCGCGCGGGTTGGGAGGCCGTTGAGCTCATCTGCCGCAGTGTTAACGTTCGGGGTTAAAAGGACCTGAACGGACCCTATATAGACGCCCTAGGATGTGTGGACGCTTCGTCATAACTTCAGCCCCCGCGGCTTTACGGCAACTGTTCGGCTACATCGAGCAGCCGAATTTCCCGTCACGGTACAACGTCGCGCCGACACAACCGATTCCGGTCGTGCTGCTCGAGAACGGCGCGCGCCATTTCCGCTTGATGCGCTGGGGATTGTTGCCGAGCTGGGTCAAGGATCCCAAGGGATTTACGCTCCTGATCAACGCGCGCTCCGAGACGGTGCTGGAAAAGCCCGCCTTCAAGAACGCGATTCGGAGGCGCCGCGGCCTGATTCCCGCCGACGGCTATTATGAATGGAAGGCGGAGGGCGGCCGCAAGCAGCCCTTCTTCATCCACCGCGCCGACGGCGAGCCGCTCGGCTTCGCTGCGGTGTTCGAGACCTGGGCCGGGCCGAACGGCGAGGAGCTCGACACCGTCGCGATCGTCACGGCGGCGGCGGGCGAGGATCTCGCCGCGCTGCATGACCGCGTGCCCGTCACCATCAGCCCGCGCGATTTCGAGCGCTGGCTCGACAGTCGCGGCGACGATGTCGACGCCGTGTTGCCGCTGATGTCCGCCCCGCGCATCGGCGAATTCGCCTGGCATTCCGTCTCCACCCGCGTCAACCGCGTCGCCAATGACGACGATCAGCTCGTGTTGCCGATCAGCGCGGAGGAGATCGAGGCGGAGGCAGAGGCTGCGAAGCCGAAGAAGGCGGTGCGGAAGGTTGCGGCCAGCTCATCGGACGACGGGCAGGGCTCGTTGTTCTAGCTGCGATGCCGTAGGGTGGGCAAAGCGAAGCGTGCCCACCGTTGCGCGCCGTGCAAACGGATAGATGGTGGGCACGGCGCGTTGCGCCTTTGCCACCCTACGGCAGCGGAGTTTCAGACAATCTCCCGCGCCCGCAGCGCCGCAATCTCCGTCGCATCGAGCCCCAGCTCACCCAGCACCGCATCCGTATCCGCACCCAATTCCGGCGCCATCCGGTCCAGCTTGCCGCCGCCATGCGCGAGCTTGAAGCCGCTGCCGGCAAAGCGCAGGCGGCCGTAGGGCGTATCCAGCTCCTGGATCGCGCCGCGGGCCTTGATCTGCGGATGGTCGATGATCTCCTCGACCTTCCAGATGCTGGCGCAGGGCGCGCCGGCATCCTCCAAAATCGTTTCCCATTCGCGCGCCGGTCTCTTCGCAAGTGCCTCCTCGATGATGGCGCGCAATGCGCCTTCGTTCTCGTTGCGCGCGAACCAGTCTGCGAAGCGCGGATCGCTCAGCGTGTCCTCGCGGCCGAGCGCGGACATCAGCGCGCGGTACTGCTTCTCGTTGTTGACGGCCAGCAGGATGTG
The DNA here is from genome assembly GCF_018130785.1 of Bradyrhizobium liaoningense. Taxonomy (GTDB): domain Bacteria; phylum Pseudomonadota; class Alphaproteobacteria; order Rhizobiales; family Xanthobacteraceae; genus Bradyrhizobium; species Bradyrhizobium liaoningense_A. The sequence goes on along the minus strand of NZ_JAFCJT010000016.1, from coordinate 155,207 downwards.
GCCGTCGCCACATCTGAACAAATTCGCCGTCGTCCTGCGGCTGACCGCCTGGTTGCCTGAAAGTGTTTGGCGATGGCCCGCGACCGACCAGTCCGCGATCTGTCCCGACAGAAATGCCATCGTCGCCTCTAGCATGGAGACATCGATGAACTGGCCCTGTCCGGTGCGGTCGCGCTGATACAGCGCGCTCGACACGCCGAACGCGGCGGTCGCGCCCGAAAGCACGTCGCACACCGCAAAGCCCGCGCGCGTCGGCCCCGTTTCAGGGTGGCCGGTGATCGCCATGATGCCTGACAGCGCCTGCATCTTGCCGTCATAGCCGGGCCGCAGGCGGTCCGGGCCGGTCTGGCCGAAGCCGGACACGGCGCAATAGATCAGCTTTGGATTGATCGCGGAGAGCGTCTCGTAGCCGATGCCGAGCTTGTCCATCACGCCGGGGCGAAAGTTTTCCATGACGACGTCGACTTGCGCCACGAGCTTCTTCACGATCGCGATCGCCTCTGGCTTTTGCAGGTCGAGCGTCAGGCTGCGCTTGTTGCCGTTGATGGCCTGGAACGCCGGCGCGAGCCCGCGCTCGGCCCATTCGCGGCTGAGCGGCGTGCGGCGCATGTCCTCGCCCTCGCGCCGCTCGACCTTGATGACATCAGCCCCGAGCAGCGCGAGCTGGTAGCTCGCATAGGGGCCGGCCAGCACTTGCGTGAAGTCCAATATCTTCACGCCCTCGAACGGTCGCGTCACGTCGCTCTCCCCATTGTTTGTTGTTATCGGAGGACGTCAGGCGGCGCGGTTGCCGCGCGCGATCTCCTTCTGCTTGTCGAATTCGGCGCGGCGGCGCGCCAGCTCCTCGGGGGAGAGCTGCGCGACGTTGTTGTAGTCGAGCTTCCAGGAGGCGTCCTCGCTCCAGCGCAGCGGCGACTGCATCGTCGTCTGCGGTCCGCTCGCGCTCTCCAGCAGTTTGAGCGCCAGCTCCAGCGTCTGCGCCTGCGAGGTGACGTCATGCGGCTTGCCGGCGGAATTGCCGAGCGGGAAGTCGCTGAACAGAAAACGCGGCACGGCGGCGTGCTCGATGATGTCCTTGGCGCAGCCCATCACCACGGTCGGGATGCCGCTGGCTTCGAGATGCCGCGCCACCAGCGCGGTGGTCTGGTGGCAGACCGGGCAGTTCGGCACCAGCACGGCGACGTCGACCTTGTCGGCGAGGCAGCGCGCCAGGATCTCCGGCGCGTCGGTGTCGAGCGTCACGCGATGGCTGCGGTTGGTCGGCGCGCCGAAGAAACGCGGGGCGATCTCGCCGATGCGGCCTGCGGCGGATGCCTTCAAAAGCTGCGGCAGCGGAAACCAGGTGCCGTTGTCGGTCGCCGAAGTGTGCTTGCGGTCGTAGCCGATGTGGGAGATGCGAAGATCGTGTGGCTTCGAGGTGTCGCCGTCATAGACCTGGTAAAACTTCGCGCTGCCATTATACGCTGCGCCCGGCCCTTGATCACCCTTGGTGGGATCATAGGGCGCAGCGGTCGTGATGATGGTGACCCGCGACTGCGCCAGTGGCTTCTTCAACGGCTGGAACGGCGTCTCGGTGTAATGCGCCCACCGATACGGCGTGGTGTAGCCGATCGCGGTGTAATAGTCCCGCGTGCGCTGCATATAGGGGACGGGGGCATCGTGGTCGGGTGCAAAGCCGAATTCATCGTCGCGCGAGGCGGACATGGGCGCGTCTCCTGGTTCTTGTTGGCGACAGACTAGAGATAGTCGGCGGGCAGCTCAACGGGGAGCGGCGCGGCGCAGGCCAGAATTGCAATCCAGCAAGGGAGCAGCGTGGTCTTACCCTCTCCCCTTGTGGGAGAGGGTGGCTCGCCGCGTAGCGGCGAGACGGGTGAGGGGTCTCCATCCTCACGAACGGTTTTCGCAAGTGGAGAGATACCCCTCATCCGGCGCTTCGCGCCACCTTCTCCCACAAGGGGAGAAGGGGAGAAGACAGCTCGCGAATTATCTAAACACATGCAGCGCCGCGTATTGCAGCAGCATGATCGCCTTGGCGTCGATGATGCGGCCGTCGGCGATCATCGCCAGCGCCTCGTCAATCGAAAGCTCCAGCACCTCGATGTCCTCGCCTTCGTGTTCGAGGCCGCCGCCGTCGCTGACGCGCATCTCCGGCTCGTACTCGGCGACGAAGAAATGCAGCTTCTCGGTGACGGCGCCGGGGCTCATGAACGCCTCGAACACTTTTTGGACGTGGTGCAGGCGATAGCCGGTTTCCTCCTCGGCCTCGGCGCGGATGCGCACCTCGGGGGTGGCGTCGTCGAGCACGCCGGCGGCCGCCTCGATCAGCAGATCGTCATAGCCGCGGATGAACGCCGGCAGGCGGAACTGGCGCACCAGAATCACGGTACGCCCAGCGCGATTATACGGCAGCACGGCCGCGGCGTTGTCGCGCTCATAGGTTTCGCGGTGCTGTGTCTGCCATTCGCCACTGGCGCGCCGGTACTCGAACGTGGTGTTCTTCAGGAGGGTCCAGTTGTCCGAGAGCACACGGACGTCCTTGATGCGGACGCGGTCGGAAATGGTCATTGCTGTCTTCCGCTAACGGGGCTGCTCGCGGCCGTCGAGCCACTTCTGGAACATCACCGAGGTCGATTCCTCGAAACCCAGCGACTGGTAGAACGCATTGGCCTGCGCGTTCTCGCGCCGGACCAGGAGCTGGAGCTTTGCGATGCCAGCCTGGCGCAGCCAGTTCTCGGCCGCGGCCATGATGACACGGCCGTAACCGCGCTTGCGGATATCGGGGGCGACCGCGACGTAGTAAACCCAGCCGCGATGGCCGTCATGGCCGACCATGACGGTGGCGACGATCGTGCCGCCGTCGCGGCCGATCAGCACGGTGGAATTGTCGCGCCGCCGCGCCAGCGCGATGTCGGCATGCGGATCGTTCCAGGGTCGCGTCAGGCCGCAGCGCTGCCACAGCGCGACGACCGGTTCGACATCGGCGTCGTCGATCGCATCGATCGCAAGAGTGCTCACAGCACCTTGCCCGGATTCATGATGTCCTGCGGATCGAGCATCGCCTTGATCGACCGCATCAGCTCGATCGCGGTCTTGTCCTTCACTTCAGGCAGTTCGTCGCGCTTGAGCACGCCGATGCCGTGCTCGGCCGAGATCGAGCCGCCCATGCGCAGCACGATCTCGAACACGACCGCATTCATCTCGTGCCAGCGCGCGAGGTAATCCGCGGTGTTGGCGCCGATGGGCTCGCTGACATTGTAGTGCAGATTGCCGTCACCGAGATGGCCGAACGGCACCGGCCGTGCGCCGGGAATCAGTTTCACGACGGCGGCATCGGCCTCCGCGATGAAGGCGGGCACGGCGGCGACCGGCACGGAGATGTCATGCTTGATCGAGCCGCCTTCGGGCTTCTGCGCCGACGACATCTCCTCGCGCAGCTTCCAGAAGCCGTTGCGCTGGGTGAGGTTGGCCGCGATCACGGCGTCGTCGACGATCTCCTCCTCCATGGCGCGGCCGAGGATCGTCTCCAACGGCGTGCGGGCGTCGTCGCCAGGGGAAGACAACTCCATCAGCACGTACCATGGATGCTTCTGCTCGAGCGGATCGCGCACGTCGATGCCGTGGCGGACCGAGAAATCGACCGCCATCTCCGACAGGAGCTCGAAGCTCGTCAGCGCGTTGGCTGCTTCGCCTTGCGCGATCGTCAGCAGCTTCAGAGCCGCCGCCGGCGATTTCAGCCCGACGAAGGCGGTCTCGACCGCCCGCGGCTTCGGAAACAGTTTTAGCGTGGCCGCCGTGATGATGCCGAGCGTGCCTTCCGCGCCGATGAAGAGGTTGTGCAGATTGTAGCCGGTGTTGTCCTTCTTCAGCTTCGACAGCACATTGAGCACGCGGCCGTCGGCGAGCACCACCTCGAGCCCGAGCGCCATCTCGCGCGCGACGCCATAGGCGAGCGCGGCAGTGCCGCCGGCATTGGTTGAGAGATTGCCGCCGATGGTGCAGCTTCCCTCGGCGCCGAGCGAGAGCGGAAACAGCCGGTCCACGTCGGCCGCCTTCTGCTGCGCGACCTGGAGCACGACGCCGGCCTCGCAGGTCATGGTGTTGGAGGCGGTGTCGACCTCGCGGATCTTGTCGAGCCGGCGCAGCGACACCACCACTTCGCCATTGTGGGGCGTCTGGCCGCCGACGAGCCCGGTGTTGCCGCCCTGCGGCACCAGCGCGATCTTCTGCGCAGAGGCGAGCTTGCAGATCGCCGAAACCTCGGCGGTCGAGCCCGGGCGCAGCACCAGCGGCGAGCGGCCGTGGAACAGGTTGCGCTCCTCGGTGATGTAAGCCTCGATGTCGGCCGCGTCGGTAATGGCATGGCGGTCGCCGACGATCTTGCGAAATTGTTCGATCAGCTCGGGCGCAAGCGGCGGGGTGGCAGATTTATTGACGTTCATCTCTTCTTCTCTCATTCCGCCTTCTCAGCGCGCTACGGCGGCCCGGCGCAGCCGGTCGTTGATCGCTTCGCCAAGTCCTTCCTCGGGGATCGTCATCACGGCGATCGCTCGTGGCCCCCTGGCATCGAGGGCGCGAAGATAGCCGAACAGGTTGGCGGCGGCTTCATCGAGATCAGCCGCGGGCGACAAATTCATGACAGCAGCGGCGGCTTCAACGCCGGGCAGGCGCGAAGGCCCAAACGCCAGCAGCGCTTCGCCCAGTGCCACCTCGCGCGCATTGAGCCGGACACTGGCGCGCGGCGCGTAATGCGAGGCCAGCATGCCCGGCGCCAGCGGCTGGCTGTCGTCGCTCTCGGCCTCCAGCGGCGGCCGCGCCAGGGGCGAGCCGAGCACGGCCTCGATCCGCTCGCGCGAGAGCCCGCCCGGACGGAGCAGCATCGGGGCGTCGAAGCATCCGACAATGGTCGATTCGACGCCGACCGCAACCGGTCCGCCGTCCACGATCAGGTCGATCCGCCCGGCAAGGTCACTTTCGACATGGGCCGCCAGCGTCGGCGAGACATGGCCGGAGATATTTGCGGACGGCGCCACCACCGCCCCGCCGAAGGCGCGCAGGATCGCCTGCGCCACCGGGTGGGCGGGGATGCGGATCGCGACGGTGTCGAGGCCCGCGGTGGCGAGATCCGCCACCGGGCAGTTCTTCGCCTTCGGCACCACCAGCGTCAGCGGCCCCGGCCAGAACGCCTCCGCGAGGCTCAACGCGCGCGCGTCGAACTGCCCGATGACCTGTGCGGCCGCGAGGTCGGCGACATGGGCGATCAGCGGATTGAAGGCCGGCCGTCCCTTGGCGGCATAGAGATGGGCGATCGCGGCGGCATTGGCGGCGTCCGCGCCGAGCCCGTAGACGGTTTCGGTCGGGAACGCGACCAGCCCGCCGGAGGCCAAAGTCCGGGCGGCGGCTTCCGCGCCGGCCTCGCCGGCCGGCAAAATCAGCGTTTCAAGACCCGTTTTCACAGGGATAAAATTCCTCATGCCGGCCGCTTGCGGTGCGTCAAACCCGACGCTATAAGCCGCCTTCTTGTCGGAGTGTGGCTCAGCCCGGTAGAGCACTGCGTTCGGGACGCAGGGGTCGCAGGTTCGAATCCTGCCACTCCGACCATTCTTCCAAAAGTCGACGTTTTCCCAGAGGCTTGGCGGACCGGCCGCCCGCGCCTCGGGAGCGCCTTTTTGCAACGATTTTCGGGGCGGGTCCACGGCCGATTTGGGTCGGCAGGGGCGTCTGTTGCGGTGGCATGGCTTGCCATGCCGCCACCTCGATGGGCCGGCGCTGTGCGGTAGGTCGGAGGATGACCGGCGCGCGCGCCGTGGCCGCCAGCGAACTGATCAAAAGCGTCGCCAAGCCAGGGCCGCCACGGGGCTTCACGAACGAAGTCCGGGTGAAGCCGCGCTCATGGCGTTCGAAGCCGCCTTCACCTCTGACGCTTCCACAATTGCCTCACAAACCCCCGCGGCCCCTCAAACGCGCGCGCTCGGGATAATCGGTTGCTCTCCGGTCAGGCCGACGGCTAGATGAACGCACAGTCGATCGCGCGTTCGAGGGCGCGATCGGCCAATAACAAAAACAGGGCTGGAAATCATGAACAAGAAGATCGCCGCGCTCGTTGCAGCGTTTGGCTTCACTGCTTCCGGGGCGGCATGGGCTGCGTGGCCGGAGGACAAGCCGATCGAAGTCGTCGTCGGCTTTGCGCCCGGCGGCGGTACGGATGTCATGGCTCGCAAACTTCTTCCCTTTGTCGAGCGCGCGCTGGGCGGCAAGGCGAAGTTTGTCGTCTTGAACAAGCCTGGCGCCGGCGGAGAGATCGCGTTTGCTTCGATCGCGCGCGCGGCGCCCGACGCCTATTCGATGGGCGTCGTCAACGTGCCGGGCTACAACTTTTTGCCGATGACCCGCAAAACCCAATACACCATGGACGAAATCCGGCTGGTCGCGCGGGTGGTCGAAGATCCGAACGTGATCGTGGTGCCCGCCGCCAGCAGATTCAGGAATCTGCCAGATGTCATTGCCGCACTTCGCAGCAAGCCGGGCTCGGTGACGTTTGGTCACAATGGTGCCGGCACGAACGGTCATCTGGCCATTCGCATGCTCGCAGCAGCCGCGACGGTCGAGCCCAACGAAATCTCCTACAGAGGAACGGCCGCGCAGCGGACCGATCTGTTGGGCGGGCATCTGGAAGTCGGAATGGTCAGTCTCAGCGAGATTCCCGAATTGCATGGTACCAACAAGGGGCCACTGCGCGTCATCGCGATCCTGTCGAAGAAGCGCTTTCCATCGTTGTCCGAAGTTCCGACGGCAGAGGAGGTGGGCTTTCCGGTCACGTCGACGGCAGAACGCGGCTTTGCGGTCCCGAAGGGCGTTCCAGAGGACATCGTCAAGAAGCTGGAAGCCGGGATTGCCGAAGGCCTGCGCAATCCAGAGTACCTGACGGGCTCACCAGGCGACGAACCGGTTATCGCCTTCATGCCTGGTGCTGAATGGCAAAAGCGCCTCGAGGACATGTCCGAGGCCCTGCGTCCTTACGCCGAGGTTATGCGGGCGAACGAGCAGAAGTGATCAATCCTGCTGCAGCCGGCAGTTGTCGCGAGACTACCGCCGCGCCACCAGCACACCGATCAGAAACGCGACCATCAGCGCCGGCAACGGCGCCTCGCGCACCATGCCGCGAACGATGTCCGGCCAGTGCTGGTCCGGGACAAGGCTTGGCGACCTGACTTCTGCCATGGGTGCCATGCCCCAGTCCGAGGCAAGTTCGGCGATCTCGCTCGAGGCCAAACGCACGCCGTCGCGGACACGGAAGATGGCGGCGTCCACCCGTTCGCTTGGCGTGAGCGCCATCAGCGTCGCGACGGCGGTGCGCAACGTCATCTCGCCAAAACCTTGCAGCCTCACCGACTCCTCGGGGTCGGAAATCATGCGAAATCCCTCACAGCGCGAAGTGGCGCGCGATGGCGAATGCCGCCGCCGCGCACAGGACCAGCGTGGACACCGCGCCGGCTACCCCGCGCGCGAGATGGGCTCGCGTCAGGTGCCTGGTCATGATTCTGCTCCATGCCGTCATGGAAATGGCGGTGCGCGGTGTTGGTTCCTTGCGTCACGCCGAATCGCCGAGGCCTGACTACTTCCGCAGCAGCTCGCTCAGCGCCGCCGTCGCTTCGGCGCAACGGATGTCGTCTATCTCGCGCGACAGGCTGATCGCGCTCGATTTCAGCTCTTCGACCTTCCAGCTCTCCGGATGTTGGTTTTCAAGCTGACCGAGACGCTTGTTCAGATCGTCCAGTCTCGATTGGAGCTGCCCGATGCTGGCGGCCCCATTCACTTTCCAAACGCGCTGTGCACGCATCGTAGTTCCCCTGCTAGTCTCACGGCGTTGTGAGCGGGGTTCGTGGCCGGAATGGGAGTTTGTTTTGTCCGGCTTCAGACAGTGGGGAACCGTTGCAAAAGGGCAACGCGGGTTCCTGCGCGTTGACCGGCCCGGGCAGGGCCATCGCCCATCGCCCGTGCCCTTCTGCATATACCGTCGCGTTGCCTGGTCGGGCCCAGCACGATCCGCGTCAGGCGGCGCTCGGCCATCCCGTTGATCGCTTTTCGATGCGGCTTTCCAGGATCGCGATGCTCACCCGGATATTGTCGCGCCGGGCTCTCAGGTTCTGCGCGAGCATCGGGTAGGCGAGATTGTTTGGATCGGAGATTCCGGCCCTCCGCTCTTCGTCCAGAATGTCGGCGTCGAGCATTTGCGTGCGCCAACGCAGATCGGAGATCAGGACGTGGAGCTGTGTCGGAATAGTCGCTTCGAAACGGGACGTCGGCTGCATAGGATCGCCTCACTATGAAACAGACCCACTGCGGGTCTGAGGGATTGGCGGAAGAGGAGCAAGGAGAGTGCCACTCTTGGCTTAGAGAGGGTGGCGAGACCAAGCCGCCGCGAGGATGCGAAGGCGTGTCTGCAACCGCCCACTCGCTGTCATCGCCCGCCTTGTGCGCAGTTGCGCACTGGGGCGGGCGATCCCGAATTCCAGAGGCGGTTGTGGTTGAGCCGAGAGGCTGCGGCGGTGACGCTCTGGATTGCTTCCGCCTTCGCTGAAGCTTCGGCGGACAAGTCGCTGCGCTCGCAATGACGATGCGGAGAGAGCGTGCCCTCTATCCATCCCCATTCACAACTCCGTGCCTTGATTCGGGAACAACCATTCCCTATTATCCCGCGATGCAAAAAATCGCCCGCCGCGCCCAGCCTGCTGCCCGTCTGCCCGGCCGTCCCCGGGAATTCGACATGGACACCGCGCTCGATCGCGCCGTGCGGGTGTTTTGCGAGCGGGGCTATCATGCGACCTCGATCGGCGACCTGACCGCCGCCATGCAGCTTGCCACCGGCAGCGTCTACAAGGCGTTTCGCGACAAGCAGGCCGTGTTCCTGGCCGCCTTCGAGCGCTACGCCACAGTGCGCCGGGATCAGACCCGCAGCGCGGCCGCGCGCGGCGGCAACGGTCGCGAGCGGCTGCGCCATATGTTGCTGTCCTATGTCGAGCACTCACAGGGGGTTGAGGGCCGTCGCGGCTGCATCGTGGTTGGCGGCGCGGTCGAACTCTCCGCGCTCGATCCGGAAGTCCGCGCCCGCGTCAACGCGCAACTCGAGACCAACGAGACCTTCATCGCCGGCCTCATTCGCGAGGGGCAGGCCGATGGCTCGATTCCCGGCCATGTCGAGGTCGACGACACCGCGCGGCTGATGATCTGCATCACGCAAGGAATGCGTGTCGTCGGCAAGGCGCGCCTGCCGCTCGACGGCGAGCGCCTTGTCGGCGTCGCGATGAAACTGCTCGCCTGAATTTGTGTCCTATTAGGGAATAAACATTCCCGATATCTGGAGTCCGTTGGAATGACGATGAATGCCACGATCGAGACCGCACCCGGGTCGGATGCGGTGTCGCAGCGATTGACCTTCGTGCTTGCCGCGGCCTGTGGCATGGTCGCCGCCAACATCTACTACGCCCAGCCGCTGATCGCCCCGATCAGCGCCGCGCTCGGCCTGTCGCATGAAGCGGCCGGACTGATCGTCACCATGACGCAGATCGGCTATGGCGTCGGGCTACTCTTCATCGTGCCGCTCGGCGACCTCGTCGAGAACCGCGCGCTGATCTGCTCCGTCATCACGCTTGGCGCGGCTTCGCTGCTCGCCGCCGCGTTCGCAACGCACGCGCTGCCGTTCCTGATCGCGGCGCTGTTCATCGGGCTTGGCTCGGTCGCGGTGCAGATCATCATTCCCTACGCCGCACATATGGCGCCGGAAGCCATTCGCGGCCGCGTCGTCGGTAACGTCTCGACCGGCCTGATGCTCGGCATCATGCTGGCGCGGCCGGTGTCGAGCTTCGTCACCGCGGCGCTGTCGTGGCATGCGGTGTTCTTCATCTCCGCCGCGCTGATGATCGTGCTCGCAATTGTGCTGTGGACGACGCTGCCGAAGCGCAAGCCCGTCGCGCGCATGCATTATGGCACGCTGCTGCTGTCGATGCCGCGTCTGGCCCGGACCACGCCGTTGCTCCGGCGCCGCGCGCTCTATCAGGCGAGCCTGTTCGGTGCCTTCACGCTGTTCTGGACGGTGGCGCCGCTCCAGCTCGCAAGCGTGTTCGGCTTCTCCCAGCGCGGCATCGCGCTGTTCGCGCTCGCCGGTGTGGCCGGCGTGTTCGCAGCTCCCATCGCGGGGCGGCTCGCGGACAGTGGCCATAGCCGTATCGCGACGCGGATCGCGATGCTGCTCGCGGCCGCCGGCTTCCTGGTGACGTATATCGGTGCGGCCGGTTCGATGCTGAATCTTGCGTGCCTGGTCGTGGCTGCGATCGCCATCGATATCGGTGTCCAGGGTAACGTCGTGCTCGGCTTCCGCGCCATCTTCGTACTCGGGCATGAGCAGCGCAGCCGGCTCAACGGCCTCTATATGGCGACGTTCTTCGCGGCCGGCGCTGCCGGCTCTGCGGTTGGCGCCTGGGCCTTCGCGCAAGGCGGCTGGACGCTGGCGTCGGCCATTGGCCTTGCTCTGCCGGTCGCGGGCTTGCTCTACGCGACCACCGAGTAGCGGTACGATCGTGCGCAGGGCGTTTACCAAGCCCTGCATCCAAAGCCTCGCACCGTGCGATTTCCGTCTCGCGGTTTCCCTGCGGCTGTAGTACTTTGGTCGCAATCGAGCCCGGTTAACGGGCGGCAGGGGGAGGCTGATGAGGCGTGCGGGACTGGTTGGCGTACCGCGAGTACGGCCATGGTCGTGGCAGGCGTTTCTGCTCGGATTTTTCGTCGTCGCCGTGTCGGCCGCGCTTCAGGGCGCCTGCGTCGCGCTCGGCGCAAAGCTCTATTTCGCGGCGTTCCTGCCCAGCCTGTTCGTGCTCGGGATGATCGCAGGCGCGCCGGCGGCGGTGTTTGCCGCGCTGCTCACGATTCCGCTGGTGTGGTGGGCGTTCATCCCGCCGTTCTTCCAGTTCATGCCGTTATCGAGCGCGGGTGCGGATTCCATCAACCTGTTCTGCCTTCTCGCAGTGCTCTTGATCGGCCTTGCCGATCTCTGCCGCGAGACGATGGCAATGATCAGTCGCGGCGGGCTGAAGCCTTCGGGCGAGAGCACGGCAACGAATTCGCAATAAACGCGCCTCGCGCGGAAGGGGCGCGTTGCGCCCGCGCAACAGTCCGGCAACCATCCGCGAGCTTGGTGCGCGCCGCTAACTTTTCGAAAAAGATTTGGCCGCAATTTCTGCCGGGAATGACGAGGGAGTTTTGGACATGAACGGCCAAGTAAACGGTCACGCCATCTTTGAGAACGTGCGCCGCTATCGCGGCATCGCATCGCTCTATCGCCAGACCGCTGCATTCCGCCCGGGCCAGCGCTGGTCGCTGCTGGAGCAGGCAAGCGAATGGGAAGCGCGGGCGCTGTCGGAGCTGGAAACCTATTTCGCCGCGCGCGCGGACTACGCCGCCCCGCTCGCGGCCTGATCGTTAACCATCGCGGTACCGAGACCGACGACGAACCGCGCGAACGACATGCGAAGGAAATCGCAGACGTTCGCGCAGAGGCCAGTCAGAATCTGTAGCTTGCCTGGACCCTCACCGTGCGGCCCTGACCGGGCGAGATGTTGTTGTTGCCGTCGGCGGACGCCCAATAGCCGCGGTTGAAGATGTTCTCGACCGTCAGCTGCGCGCGCCAGTTGGCGTCGATCGTGGCATAGACGCCGGCATCGAAGCGCACGAAGCTCGGCAGTCTTACCGTGTCATCCGACGATGCGAAGGAATCGCCAAAATAGATGATGCCGAGCGCGGCCGCCCACATCGGCGTGAACTGATACTTGTTCCACCAGGCGAACTGATTGTACGGCACGAGCTGCACGCGATTGCCCGGCACCACGGTCGCCGACGTCGCGCTGGTGATCTTCGCATCGGTATAGGCGTAGCCGAGCACGGACTGCCATTGCTCGGTGACGTAGCCGACGAGGCTCGCCTCGAAGCCGCGCGTCAGCGTGCTGCCGGAGGGCAGGAAGAAGCCGGGATTGTTGCCATCCGCGATCGGCTGGTTGGTACGGTTGAGGTTGTAGATCGCCGTCGAGAACAACAGCTTCGGGTTGATGTTCCACTTCATCCCGACCTCCGTGTTCTCGAACTTCTGCGGTTGCAGGATCAGCGTGCCGTCGTTGAGCGAGGAGAACTGGTCGCCGGAGGCGGGCAAATAGGAGATGCTGTAGGCCGTGTAGACCGACATCGTCTCCATCGGCTTGAAGAGCACCGCCGCCTGCGGCGATACCAAATTGTCGGTGCGGTTGCGGTTGAGGTTGGTGTTCATGTCCAGCGCCGACATCTCGAACCGGTCGAACCGCGCGCCGGCGATCAGCTGGAGCGCGCGCGAGACCTCGATCGTGTCGCGCAGATAGCCGGACTCGACGTTCAGCGCATATTTGCTGTTCGAATCCGGCGTCGTGACGCCGTCGGGGTTGGTACCGGTGAAGTGGTGAACGAAGTTGACCGGCCCGAAATAGGTCGGCGCGAAAGGGTTCTGCACGATGGTGTTGGTGCCGTTCGGGAAGACGCCGGTGTTGCGGATGTCGACGCCGGTCTGGCGGCCGAACTCGGTGCCGAAGCCCACCGTGTGCGCGATCGGGCCGGTCCAGCCCTTGTAGGTGAAGTCGGTCTGGTTGAAGAAATTGTCGCGGTTGGTCGTGTGCTGATAGGCGCCGAGATTGACCGCGGTGTCGGCCGCATTGACGGCGCCGGCGAGCGGCCCGCCGGTCGGATAGACGTTCTGATAGAACTTCTGGTAGTCGGCCGCGAACGTGCCGTTGCGCACCGATAGTCCGTTCTGGAAATCGTGCTCGATGATCGCCATGCCGGTCTGCACCGTCGCTTGCGCGGTATTGAGGCTGGGGCTGCCGAAGAACGTCTGGAGATTGCCGTTCGGCGCAAACGGCGTCGTCGGATTGAAGCGCGTGACGCCGCCGGGAAGGCTCTGAGAGGGATTGCCGCGATCTGCGGTGCGGCCGTCGTGGTAATATTCGTAAGACAGCTTGATCTTGGTGAAATCATCAGGCTTCAGCGTGACGGTCGGGTTGATGCCGTAGCGCTCGAGATGATTGAAGTCGCGGAAGGCATCGCTGCCCTCGTAGAACACGTTCAGCCGCGCCGCGACGTTCTCGTTGATCGCTTGTCCCGCGTCGAGCGTGACGCGGCGGTCGCCCCATGATCCCGTCTGCGCGGTGGCCTGGTAGATGCGGTTGCCGTCGGCCTCCTTGAGGGTGCGGTTGAGCACGCCACCGCCGGCGCCGCGGCCGAAGGTCAGCGCACTCGGGCCCTTCAGCACCTCGATGCTCTGCGCGTTGTACAGGTCGCGGAAATACTGCACGTCATCGCGGAAGCCGTTGACGAAGAAGTTCGCGCTGGAATCGACGCCGCGGATGACGAGCTCGTCGCGATTGCCTTCGCCTTGGTGGACGGTAACGCTCGGAACGTAGCGGGTGACATCGGTCAGGCCCTGGTAGTTCTGGTCGCGGATCTGCTGTTGGGTAATGACGGACAGGGATTGCGGGATGTCGACGATGGGCGTGTTGGACTTGGTGGCGACGGAGGTGCTGTTGGCGAAATAGCCGACCGTCCCGGTGCGCGCGTCCTGCGATGGTGCGAAGGGCTGTGGCGCGGCGGTCGTCTCCGGCCGCCTTGCGGTCTGCGTCCGGCGGGTCCGCGTGCCGCTTGACCGACGTGCGGCCGAAGAGGGATTGGTACGGCGCTGTGCTTCCGGCGCGGTCACGGTGACGGATGGAATCGTCACGCCCTGTGCGGGCGAGGATTGCGCAAAGGCCTGCGGACTGGCGAAGAACGCAGCTGACGTCATCAGCGCGGTCAACACGCCTCTGATACCCGAAAAATTGCGCTTGGACATGTAGCTTGCGGCAGACAAAAGCTCTCCCGCGGCGGCGATGTGGCTCATCGCGCCCCCCTCACTCTGCAAAACTCGCCCGGATTCCCCATTGCGCGGCCGGATGCGGGGCAAGGCGCATCCGTGCACGCGAAGTCACTGTGTGCATGAACACGGCGACCCCGCGGCCATTCCGCGCTGGATGATTTGAATCGTTCGAAACTTGTCGGGTTCCAGGCGATCACATGTTTCGGCGCGCCGGCAGGATCCGTGGCGACTACGGAGTTATCTCCGTGCCCGCGTGTGCTAGCAACCGACCGATCGAGATCTCCTACGTCGGCCGGGGCAAGCGATGACCACCTTCAACCGCATCTTCACGACGGAGCGCCTGCTCCAGATCATCGTCATTCTGGCGGCAACGGTTGCGATGAAGCTGATGGGGTGAGTATCGGCGGGCTATTGCCCGCCGAACTCGGGCACGTCGGGCAAATAGTTCGAGCCCTCGGAGCCCAGGAAATCGAACATCGCCTGCGCAGGTGGCAGCAGCACCTTGTCGCTGCGGCGGATCACGTACCATTGCCGGACGATCGGCAGACCCGCGACGTCGAGCACGATGAGGCGGCCTTCGGCGAGCTCATGCGCCACCGTGTGGGCCGAGATGAAGGCGATGCCGAGCCCGGCAATGACAGCCTGCTTGATGGTCTCGTTGCTGCTCATCTCCATGCCGATGATCGGCTCGAGATCCGATCTCTGGAACATGCCTTCCATCAGCGTGCGCGTGCCTGATCCCGGCTCGCGGGTGAGGAAGGTCTCGTGCACGAGGTCGGTCAGGTTGAGGCCGGAATCCTTCTCCAGCCAGTGTCCCTTGCGCGCGACGATGATGTGCGGATTGCGCCCGAGCTGACGCACGTCGACGCTCACGTCGGCCGGTGGCCGACCCATCACGGCGAAATCGAGATCGTAGCCGTGCATGGCCTCGCGGATGTCCTCGCGATTGCCGATGGTGAGCTTGATCTCGATCTTCGGATGCCGCTTCGAGAACGCCGCGATCGCATGCGGCACGAAATATTTCGCGGTCGAGACCGCGCCGAGATGCACCGTGCCGCCGGTCCGTCCGGCGAGCAGATCGAGCGCGCCCTGGCAGTCCGTGATCGCGGCCTCGACGCGCTCGGCGAGCGCCAGCACCTCCTTGCCTGCCTCCGTCAGCAGCATGCCGTCGCCGGTCCGCTGCACCAGCGGCAGGCCGGCGAGGTCCTGCAGCTGCCGGAGCTGCTGGGTGACGGCTGGCTGGGTCAGGCCGAGCTGGCCCGAGGCCGCGGTGACGCTGCCCTTCGCCGAGAGCGCCGCAAGCGAGCGGAGCTGCCGGATCGTCAGATGCCGGAGCTGGGCCGCTGCATGGCCGGGGCCATTATAAGAAAATTCTTTGACGCTCATTATGAATAGAAATTTTCCTTATTAAGCCGGCCCTGTCAATCTCATCGTGTTGGGACTGACCGCACCGACCTCCCGCGGGGAGGGAACTGGATGCGGCGCCAGCAAAGGGGATGGACGCAGATGACCGGGCAACTCAGGCTGGACGACCACCTTCAGCGGTACTCCGAGACCGCCCCCCATGCGCTGGCCGTGGCCGCCGCAGTCGATGCCATCGCGGCGGCGGCGATCGAGATCGCCGACCTCATCGCCACCGGCGATTTCGCGGACGCATCGGGCCTGACCACGGGCCGCAACAGCGACGGCGATCTCCAGCGCGACCTCGACGTCCAGGCGGATGCGATCCTGCGCCGCTGTCTCAGCAGACTGCCGATCGCGGCGCTCGCGTCGGAGGAGATGCGCGAGCCGCAAATCGGCGACCGCGAGGCAAAAATCTGCGTCGCGATCGATCCGCTCGACGGCTCCTCCAACATCGACATCAACATGACCGTCGGCACGATCTTCTCGATCCTGCCTGCCCCGGATGACCTGGCTCTCGCCTTCCATCAGCGCGGCTCGGCGCAGCTCGCTGCGGGGTTCGTCACGTACGGGCCGCAGACCTCACTGGTGCTCACGCTCGGCGACGGCGTCGACATCTTCACGCTTGACCGCAAGGCGGGCTGCTTCCGCCTCGCGCGCAGCGCCGTGCAGATATCCGAGACGTGCGAAGAATTTGCGATCAATGCGTCGAACCGCCGCCACTGGGATGCGCCGGTCCGCGCCTTCGTCGACGAATGTCTTGCCGGCGTCGAAGGGCCCGCCAACCACAATTTCAACATGCGCTGGATCGGGTCGCTGGTCGCGGAGGCCTACCGCATCCTCACCCGCGGCGGCGTGTTCCTCTATCCCTCGGACGCGCGCCCCGGCTATGGCGACGGCCGCCTGCGCCTCACCTATGAGGCGCACCCGATGGCCATGATCATCGAACAGGCCGGCGGCTCCGCCACGACCGGGCGCGAGCGCATCCTCGAGCTATCGGCGCAGAGCCTGCACCAGCGTGTGCCGCTGATCATGGGATCGAGCAACGAGGTGCGGCGCGTCGAGGAACTGCATTGCGATCCGCTGCTGGTTGCCAGCATCTCCGCACCGCTGTTCGCGCGGCGCGGCTTCTTCCGGCTGTGAGCGAGGCGACCCATGTCCAGGAAGCATCCGATCATCTCCATCACCGGCTCCTCCGGCGCCGGCACCACCTCGGTCAAGAAGACGTTCGAGCAGATCTTCTTCCGCGAGAAGGTCAACGCCGTCTACATCGAAGGCGACGCCTTCCATCGCTATGACCGCGCCGAGATGCGCACGCAGATGGCGAAGGAAGCCGAGCGCGGCAACAAGCATTTCAGCCATTTCAGCCCCGAGACCAACCTGTTCGAGGAACTGGAGCGTGCCTTCCGAGACTATGGCGAGACCGGCACAGCGACGACGCGGCACTATGTCCACGACGCCGAGGAGTCCGCACTGCACGGTGCGGCTCCCGGCACCTTCACCGAATGGGAGCGGCTGCCGGAAAACTCGGACCTGTTGTTCTACGAGGGCCTGCACGGCGCCGTCGTCACCGACAAGGTCAATGTCGCGCGCTACGCCGATCTCAAGATCGGCGTCGTGCCCGTGATCAATCTCGAATGGATCCAGAAGCTGCACCGCGACCGCAGCGCCCGCGGCTATTCGACCGAGGCCGTCACCGACACCATCCTGCGGCGGATGCCCGACTACATCCACTACATCTGCCCGCAATTCACCGAGACCGACATCAACTTCCAGCGCGTGCCGACGGTGGACACCTCCAATCCGTTCATCGCGCGCTGGATCCCGACGCCGGACGAATCGATGGTCGTGATCCGCTTCAAGAACCCGCGCGGCATCGACTTTCCCTATCTGCTGTCGATGCTTCCCCACAGCTGGATGTCCCGCGCGAACTCCATCGTGTGTCCCGGCGCGAAGCTCGATCTGGCGATGCAGCTGATCCTGACGCCGCTGATCATGCAGCTGATCGAGCGCAAGCGAAATCTGAAGTGAACAGGGAGAGAATCCGATGAACATCTCCGTCCACGCTGAAGCCGACATCACGGCAGTGACACACAACGATCTCGCCAACGCAGTCCGTTTCCTCGCGGTTGACGCCATCGAGACCTCGCAGTCCGGCCATCCCGGCCTGCCCATGGGCATGGCCGACGTCGCAACCGTGCTGTTCTCGCGGTTCCTCAAGTTCGACTCCGCACATCCCAACTGGCCGGATCGCGACCGCTTCGTGCTCTCGGCCGGGCACGGCTCGATGCTGCTCTATGCGCTGCTGCATCTCACCGGCGGCGATGTCAGCCTGGACGACATCAAGGCGTTCCGGCAGTGGGGTTCGAAGACGCCGGGCCATCCGGAATACGGCCACACGCCCGGTGTCGAGACCACGACCGGCCCGCTGGGGCAGGGGATCGCGACCGCGGTCGGCATGGCGCTCGCCGAGCGCATGGCCAATGCACGGCACGGCGACGGCCTGGTCGATCACTTCACCTATGTGATCGCCGGGGACGGCTGCCTGATGGAAGGCATCAGCCAGGAGGCGATCTCGCTCGCCGGTCATCTCCAGCTCGGCCGGCTGATCGTGCTGTTCGACGACAACGGCATCTCCATCGACGGGCCGACGTCGCTGGCCACTTCCGATGATCAGCTCGCGCGCTTTGCGGCGTCCGGCTGGTCGGTCCGCAGTGTCGACGGCCACGACCCCGAAGCAGTTGCGCAGGCGATTGCCGAAGAGCGCGAGAGCACAAAGCCCTCGCTGATCGCATGCCGCACCATCATCGGTTATGGCGCACCGGATCGCCAGGGCACCGAAAAGGCGCATGGTGCGCCGCTCGGGACCGAGCAGACCGCGGCGGCGCGACGGACGCTCGGCTGGGACTATCAGCCCTTCGTCGTGCCGATCCCGATCCTTAAGGCATGGCGGATGATCGGCCAGCGTGGGCAGGTCGAGCGTCTCGCCTGGCTCGACCGCTATGAATGTGCGACGCCTGAGCAGCGCGACCTGTTCATCGAGGGCAAGGCCGTTGCCCTGCCGGGGGCCTATGCCCAGGCCTCGGCGAAATTGCGCGAGCGCTTCGCCGGCGAGCGCCCGAAGCTGGCGACGCGGCAAGCCTCGCAACAGGTGCTCGACGGAATCGCGGGAGCGATTCCCGCACTGATCGGCGGCTCGGCGGACTTGACGCATTCGAATCTGACGCATGCCAAGGGCCAAACTCCGGTCACGCGCGACGCGTTCGCCGGCGATTACATCCATTACGGCATCCGCGAGCACGGCATGGCGGCCGCGATGAATGGCCTGGCGTTGCATGGCGGATTCATCCCCTATGGCGGCACTTTTCTCGCCTTCTCCGACTACAGCCGGCCGGCGATCCGTCTTGCAGCCTTGATGCGGCTGCGCGTCATCCATGTGATGACCCACGACTCCATCGGTCTTGGCGAGGACGGTCCCACGCATCAGCCCGTCGAGCATCTCGCGGCGCTGCGCGTCATCCCGAATCTTCTGGTGTTCCGCCCGGCCGACGCGGTCGAGACGCTGGAAGCCTGGGACTGTGCACTCGAGGCGGAAGATCGTCCCTCCGTGCTGTGCCTGTCGCGCCAGGCGTTGCCGACATTCCGCAGCGATGTCCGCGGCCGAAATCGCGTGGCGCGCGGCGCCTACCTTATCGTCTCGCCGGACGGCGGTCGCGACGTCACGTTGATGGCGACGGGCTCCGAAGTCTCGATCGCGTTGGAAGCCGCTCGCCTGCTCGCGACGGAACATATCCGCGCCGCCGTGGTCTCCGCGCCGTGCTTCGCCCTGTTCGAGGAACAGCCGGAGGACTACCGCGCCTGTGTGCTCGGCACCGCCCCGCGCGTCGGCATCGAGGCCGCAGTAGCCGGCGATTGGCATCGCTGGATCGGCACTGACGGCGAGTTCGTCGGCATGCGTGGCTTCGGCGCCTCGGCGCCGGCGCCCGTGCTCTACCGCGAATTCGGCATCACGCCGCAAAGCGTTGCCGAAGCCGCCCGGCGGGCGATCACCCGCGCCGGCAAGCAATAACAGGAGGACTATTCGTGGCCCGTATCACACTTCGTCAGCTGCTCGATCACGCCGCCAACCATGGCTACGCGGTGCCGGCGTTCAACATCAACAACATGGAGCAGGGTATTGCGATCATGCAGGCCGCGGCCGAGGTTGATGCGCCCGTGATCATCCAGGCCTCGCGCGGCGCGCGCAGCTATGCCGGCGATCTCATGCTCTCGCACATGATCGACGCGCTGGAGCGGACCTATCCGGACATCCCGCTCTGCATGCACCAGGACCACGGCAATGACGAGGCGACCTGCGCCTCCGCCATCGCTCATGGTTTCACCTCGGTCATGATGGACGGCTCGCTCAAGGCCGACGCCAAGACCGCCGCCGATTACGACTACAATGTCGCGATCACCCGGCGTGTCGTCGATCTCGCACATTGGGTGGGCGCCTCCGTCGAAGGCGAGCTCGGCGTGCTCGGTTCGCTCGAGCATGGCGGCGGCGAGCAGGAGGACGGCCACGGCGTCGAGGGCAAGGTCAGTCACGACCAGCTCCTGACTGATCCCGACCAGGCCGTCGATTTCGTCCGCGCCACCAAGGTCGACGCGCTCGCGATCGCGATGGGTACGTCCCATGGCGCCTACAAGTTCAGCCGCAAACCTGACGGCGACATCCTGGCGATGCGGGTGGTCGAGGAGATTCACCGCCGGCTGCCGAACACGCATCTCGTGATGCACGGCTCCTCTTCGGTGCCGCAGCCGCTCCAGGACATGTTCAATCAGTTCGGCGGTGAGATGCCGCAGACCTGGGGCGTGCCGGTGGAGGAGATCGTCCGCGGCATCAAGAGCGGCGTGCGAAAGGTCAACATCGACACCGATTGTCGCCTCGCGATGACCGCCGTGTTCCGCAAGGTCGCCGCGCAAACGCGCTCTGAGTTCGATCCGCGAAAATTCCTCAAGCCTGCGATGGATGCGATGCGCGAGCTCTGCCGCGATCGCTTCGAGCAGTTCGGCACCGCGGGCCACGCCAGCAAGATCAAGGTCATTCCCTTGAGCGAGATGGCGCGGCGCTATCGCGCCGGCGATCTCGACCCGTGTATCGGCACCCGCGAACCGGTCGCCGCCTAATCATTCAGAGAGAGAGAAGAGCAGGAGAGAGAGCCATGAATGCACACGCAGGAACCGTCCGGGGCAAAGAGCGCTATCGATCAGGCGTGATGGAATACAAGCGGATGGGCTATTGGGAGCCCGATTACACGCCGAAGGACACCGACGTCATCGCGCTGTTCCGCGTGACGCCGCAGGAGGGCGTGGACCCCATCGAGGCGTCAGCGGCGGTTGCCGGCGAATCCTCGACCGCGACCTGGACGGTGGTGTGGACCGATCGCCTGACCGCAGCGGAGAAGTATCGCGCAAAGTGCTACCGCGTCGATCCGGTGCCCGGCACGCCGGGCTCGTACTTCGCCTACATCGCCTATGACCTCGACCTGTTCGAACCGGGCTCGATCGCCAATCTCTCGGCCTCGATCATCGGCAACGTGTTCGGCTTCAAGCCACTGAAGGCGCTGCGTCTGGAGGACATGCGCTTCCCGGTCGCCTATGTGAAGACGTTCCAGGGGCCGGCGACCGGCATCGTGGTCGAGCGCGAGCGGCTCGACAAGTTCGGCCGGCCGCTGCTGGGCGCGACGGTGAAGCCCAAGCTCGGCTTGTCCGGGCGCAATTACGGCCGCGTGGTCTACGAGGCGCTCAAGGGCGGGCTCGACTTCACCAAGGACGACGAGAACATCAACTCGCAGCCCTTCATGCATTGGCGTGACCGCTTCCTCTATTGCATGGAGGCCGTGAACCGCGCGCAGGCGGCGTCCGGCGAGGTGAAGGGCACGTACCTGAACGTCACTGCGGGGACGATGGAGGACATGTACGAGCGCGCGGAGTTCGCGAAGGAGCTCGGGTCGTGCATCGTCATGATCGATCTCGTGATCGGCTACACCGCGATCCAGTCCATGGCGAAATGGGCACGGCGCAACGACATGATCCTGCATCTGCATCGCGCCGGTCACTCGACCTATACGCGGCAGAAGAGCCACGGCGTGTCGTTCCGCGTCATCGCCAAGTGGATGCGGCTCGCCGGCGTCGACCACATCCATGCCGGCACGGTGGTCGGTAAGCTCGAAGGCGACCCCAACACCACGCGCGGCTATTACGACGTCTGCCGCGAAGACTTCAACCCGACAAAGCTCGAGCATGGCCTGTTCTTCGACCAGTCCTGGGCGAGCCTGAACAAGATGATGCCGGTCGCCTCCGGCGGCATCCATGCCGGCCAGATGCACCAGCTGCTCGACCTCCTCGGCGAGGACGTCGTGCTGCAATTCGGCGGCGGCACCATCGGCCATCCGATGGGCATTGCGGCCGGCGCGATCGCCAACCGCGTGGCGCTCGAGGCGATGATCCTCGCCCGCAACGAGGGGCGCGACTACGTCCATGAAGGTCCGGAGATCCTGGCCAGGGCGGCGGAGACCTGCACGCCGCTGAAGGCCGCGCTCGAAGTCTGGAAGGACGTCACCTTCAACTATCAATCCACCGACACGCCGGACTTCGTGCCGACCGCGCTGGAAACCGTTTGAGGAGTATTGACATGAAACTGACCCAGGGCTGCTTCTCGTTCCTGCCTGATCTGACCGACGACCAGATCTATAAGCAGGTGCAATATTGCCTGACCAACGGCTGGGCGGTGAATATCGAGTTCACCGACGATCCGCATCCCCGCAGCACCTATTGGGAGATGTGGGGCCTGCCGATGTTCGACCTCCAGGACGCCGCCGGCGTGATGATGGAGCTCGCCGAATGCCGCAGGGTCTACGGCGACCGGTACATCCGCATCAGTGGATTCGACTCCAGCCATGGCTGGGAATCGGTGCGGATCTCGTTCCTCGTCAACCGCCCGCCGCAGGAAGCCGAGTTCGAGCTGGTGCGGCAGGAGGTGGGCGGACGTGCGATCCGTTACACCACCGTGCGCCGGCAGGCCGCGCACGCGTCGACCTAGTCACTCTCCTCCGCGCGGAGCACTCCCTGCTCCGTTTCCTTGGCGGACCACTGCTTCGCCGCTCCCCCCGCGGCGAAGCTCTTTTCTTCGAGGTGCCGATGCTTGATGTCCCTCATGCGACAACCGCTGAAACGAGCGAGACCAGCTTCGATCTCCGCAAGGAGGCCGAGGGGGCCGGGATCACCGACACGCTGCAACAGCTCGAGCAGGAGCTGATCGGTCTGAAGCCGGTCAAGAGCCGCGTGCGCCAGATCGCGTCACTGCTGCTGATCGAGCGCATCCGCCAGCGTGCGGGACTGGCATCGTCGCCACCGACGCTGCACATGTCGTTCACCGGCAATCCCGGCACGGGCAAGACCACGGTGGCGCTGCGCATGGCAAAGATCCTGCACGGGCTCGGTTTCGTGCGGCGCGGGCAGGTGATCTCGGTGACGCGCGACGATCTCGTCGGCCAGTATATCGGCCATACCGCGCCGAAGACGAAGGAGATATTGAAGAAGGCGATGGGCGGCGTGTTGTTCATCGACGAGGCCTACTATCTGCACCGGCCAGACAACGAGCGCGATTACGGCCAGGAAGCGATCGAGATCCTGCTCCAGGTGATGGAGAACCAGCGCGAGGACCTCGTCGTGATCCTCGCCGGCTATGGCGAGCGGATGACGAGCTTCTTTGCCTCCAATCCGGGCTTTCGTTCGCGCATCGCCCATCACATCGAATTTCCGGATTATGCCGAAGCCGAGCTGCTGGTCATCGCCGAACTGATGCTGAAGGAGCGCGGCTATCGCTTCTCGGCGGCCGCGCGCGAGGCCTTCGAGAAATACATCGAACTGCGCCGGACCCAGCCGTTCTTCTCCAATGCGCGCTCGATCCGCAACGCGGTCGACCGCATCCGCCTGCGGCAGGCCGATCGCCTCGTGTCTGATCTCAACCGGATGCTCGATGTCGCCGATCTCGAAACGATCGACCCGACGGATGTCCTTGCGAGCCGCGTTTTCAGCGGCGGTGCGGACGCGCAGAGGAGTGCGAAGCCATGACGGGAGAAATCCTCATCGCGCCTTCGATCCTGGCCGCCGATTTCGCGCGCCTCGGTGAGGAGATCAGGGCTATTGATGCTGCCGGCGCCGACTGGATCCATTGCGACGTCATGGACGGACACTTCGTGCCGAACATCAGCTTTGGCGCCGACGTCATCAAGGCGATCCGGCCGGCGACGGCGAAGATCTTTGACGTGCATCTGATGATCGCGCCGACCGATCCCTATCTGGAGGCGTTCGCAAAGGCAGGCGCCGACGTCATCACGGTTCATGCCGAGGCCGGCCCGCACCTGGACCGCTCGCTCCAGGCCATCCGCGCGCTCGGCAAGAAGGCTGGTGTCAGCCTGTGTCCGGCTACGCCGGAAGCTGCAATCGAATACGTGCTTGATCGTCTCGACCTCGTGCTGGTGATGACGGTCAATCCCGGCTTCGGCGGCCAATCCTTCCTCGACTCCCAGATCGAGAAGATCAGGCGCATTCGCAGCATGATCGGCGGCCGGCCGATCCGGCTCGAGGTCGATGGCGGCATTACGCGCGACAATGCCGCCGCCGTGGCTGCCGCGGGCGCCGACACCCTTGTGGCAGGATCGGCCGTGTTCCGCGGCAAGAGCAGCGCCGATTATGCGGGCAATATCGCCGCCATCCGCGCTGCTGCGGAAGCCGGCAGGGTTCCGAAGCTGCAACATGGTTCAGCGCAGACGATCCGAGCCGCCGAGACCGCGCTCACCCGGTAGAGTACGGCATACAGGCATGGCCGAGCCGGGAGATCCAAGGCTATCTCATCGGCCGGCCGGAACCGATCGAACGGTATTTTGATCTGATCGGCATCTCGCGCGCGGATGCTCCGATAGGAACCAATGCGGGCGTGCACGTTTCCTAGACGTTAACCCAGGTCAGGCGGGGCTTCGCACGCAGCAATTGTTTTGCATAACCGCCATCGGCCTGACGCAAATCAGGGCAATAAACACGGTGGAATGCGAGGGAGGGTCTCATGGAGAACGTACGTCGCTACCGGGCCCTGGCCTCTCTCTGTCGTCAGCAAGCGGCCTATCGGCCGCTCCAGAACTGGCAACTCCTCGGCCAGGCCGAACATTTCGAATATCTCGCCGAGATTGCGCTGAAGGCGCACTTCGACGCGTGCAATGCGCAGCCCGAGGACGACGCCATCGCCACCGCGCCATTTGAGACCCCCGCCGCGGCGTGAGGGTGTCCGGCGATCAGAGCAGGCCGCGGCTTTCGGCGCTCTCCAATTCGTCCATGAGTGCCGTGTTTTCGTAACGCGCGAGCGAGAGAACACCGGCGAAAGTGGGTGAGGGGGCGCCGACAACGGCCCGCGCGCATAGATCGCCGGCTGCGCAGGCAGACATCGTCCCGTAACCCGACAGCGCCGCCGTCAGGAACACGCCCGGCGTCCTGGCGGCGCCGATCAGCGGCCAGTTTTCCTTCGTCATCGGATAGAAGCCGCCGTAATGCACCCGGTCGCGGGGCAGGGCGCCGAGGTATTGCCGGAGCGCAGGCTGCAGCCGACTTGCGGCGCGGAGCACGATCTCCGGGAAATAGGGATTGAGTTCGGGCTCGCGGGTCGGCTCGGACGGGTCCGAGTTGAATGCCCAGCCGAGCTTGATCCATTGGCCGTGATCGCCGCCGTCGGGGCGGCAATGAATGCTGCCCGGCATCGGCTCCAGCAACCGGACCAGTTCCGGCGCGGCCGCCAGCATCTCGCGTTCTTCCGGTGACCAGGCGAGCGTCTGGCCGTCGAGGTCGATTGCAAAGGGCATCTTGCGGCTGACGGCACGATTGCGGTCGACGAAGGCGATCTTCTGCTGAAGCACGTTGTGCATCGGGAGCTTCTCGCCATGCATCGCCGAGATATGCGCGGCAAATGGGCCCGCCGCATTGACGATGATATCGGCCTTGATGGTCTGGCGCTCGCCGTCGGCGATGACGTCGACCAGAAACCGGTCGGTCCTGGCGATGCCGACCACGCGCGCCTGCTGAAACTGCGCTCCCAGCGGGCGCATCGTCTCGAGCATGTACTGGCCGAGTTGCTGGCCGCTGATGTCGCCGGCCCGGCGGATGTGAAGCGCGGTCGCAACCTCCTTGTCGAACGCCGGGTAGTAACGCTGAATGAGATCACGGCCGCGCAGCACATCGACGCCGTCGGGCGCGGTCTGCCAGTCCGCCGACAGCGGAGGTAAATAGGTCTGGCTTGTGCCCTCGTGCTCACGGATCAGTTTTGAGGCCGAAGCGCCGTAGCCCGCATGCAATTGCCGCAGCAACTCGTCCGGCTGGTCATCGCGCGTCACGAGGAGGTAGCCGCGCCGCGTCATGTGGATGCGGTTGTCAGTGCGGCGCGCGATGTCCTCCATCAAATCGGTGCTGTGGTCGGTAAACGCGGCCATGGTCGGATGCGGCCACCAGTTGCGATAGTTTTCGCCGGATTGCGCAGATGTCAGCGCCATCGGCTGGCCTTCGTCGACGATCAGGAGGCGCGAGCGCTTGTGCTCGACTGCGAGGTAATAGGCCGTGGCAAGGCCTGCCATGCCGGCGCCAATGACCAGGATTTCGACGTCATTCGTCTTCAACGTACTCTCCTCAACTTGGCGAGACGATCCGTCCTGGGATCAATCCATCTTGTCCCGTGATGCCTGGCGCTGTGCCGATCGCAGCGTCTTTTGCGTCTGCACGATGTGCTCGCGCAGCAGGCGCACGGCCTTCTCGACTTCGCCGTCGCGGCAATATTCGAGCAGCTGATAGTGCTCGCGCTGCGGCCGATCCTTTCCGGTCGCGCGCGACACGAGGGCGCGGGTGAAGCGGCCGACATGGCCGTAGTTCGCCTCGATCATCGCAAGCAGACGAGGGCGATTGCAGGGTGCGTAGAGCGCCTTGTGGAAGCGCCAGTTGAAGGCGCTCCATTTTTCCGGATCAGGCTCCTCGTCGTACGAGCGCAGAATTGTCCTGGCGTCGTCGAGATCGACCTCGCCCATTGCCGGGATGGCGAGGCGCAGCGCGTGGCATTCGAGCGCAATGCGGATCTCGAGCAGCTCCACGACCTCGTCGATGGAGAGATCGGAGACGACCGCGCCGCGGTTGGGCAGGAGTGTCACGAAGCCTTCGGCTTCGAGCTGGCGGAGCGCTTCCCTGACGGGGATGCGGCTGGTCCCGAATTTCTCGGCGAGCTCGTCCTGCCGGAGCTGAATGCCGGGCGCCAGTTCGCCCGCGCTGATCGCGCGCCGCAGCGCCTCGCGCACTGCGTCGGGCGTCGAGCCGTGACTGCTGCTACTGCGTTGCTTTGCCACTGCTCCCGATTTCATCCGGTATCTCGTTGCGGTTGGCCTCAAGCCGGATTGTATAAAATCATTTTGTAGATTATGCAATCTTATGTATAAAATATCGCGTGATTGTATCCATTGCAGGAGTAAGGCCATGAAGAGGCTGTTGTCTTCGCTGATGTTTTTGACCGCGGTCGCGGCGCCCGCGCTGGCTCAGACGCCTGGCGGAACGCTGGCCAAGATCAAGGATGCTGGTGAGATCCGGCTCGGCCATCGCGACGTGTCGGTCCCCTTCTCCTATCTCGACGACAACCAGAAGCCGGTCGGCTTCGCGATGGATCTGTGCGCGCGGATCGTCGATGCGGTGAAGGACGAACTGAAGCTCCCGACGCTTCAGACCAGGCTGCAGCCGATCCAGCTCAGCACGCAGATCCCGCTGATCGAAAACGGAACCATCGACATCGTCTGCGGTCCCGCCACCAACACGCTGGAGCGCCAGAAGGTGGTGGCGTTCAGCAACACCATTTTCGTTTCGAGCATCCGCGCTGTCGTCCGGAAAGACGCACCGATCAAGACGTTCGAGGATCTCAAGGACAGGCCGGTTGCGCTGACCACCGGCTCGACGTCGATCACCTTGCTGCTGGCACGCAGCCAGGAGAAGAAGTTTGAGGTCAAGCAAGTGCTGTCGCCGGACCACGCCGCGTCGTTCCTCGCGCTCACCACCGGCCGCAGCGACGCCTTCGTGATGGACGACATCCTGCTCGCGGGGCTGATCGCGAGCAGCCAGACGCCGGATAATTGGCGGATCATCGATGACAGTCTGCGGACCGAGCCCTACGGGCTGATCATCCGCAAAGGCGATCCAGACTTCAAGGCGCTGGTCGACAAAACACTCGGCGCGATCATGAAGAACGGTCAGTTTGCAGAACTCTATGCGAAATGGTTCACGAAGCCCATTCCGCCGAAGAACGTGAACCTGAACTTCCCGATGCCGGCGCCGCTCAAGGATGCGGTCGCCAATCCCAACGACAGGGGCGTGTGATCGGTCCGTCGCCGATCAATGCGACATCAGCGTTGGGACCGTCATGGCCTCCAGCATGGCGCGGGTGACGCCGCCGAGGAAGCGTTCCTGCAACCGCGAGTGGCCGTAGCCGCCCATGACCAGGAGATCGAGGCTCTCGTCGGCGGCCAGCGACAGGATGGTCGGCTGGATGTCGGCGCGCGCGGCCGACAGGTTGACCGTGCGGGTCGACAACCCGCGCCGGCCGAGATGTCTTGCCAGATGGCTTGCCGAGACCGCGTCGGGAACGGTATCCGTTTCGTTGATCGTGATGATCACAATCTCCTCGGCGCGGGCCAGCAAGGGAGCGGCGTCGCGCATCGCGCGGGCGGCGAGGCGGCTGCCGTCCCAGCAGATGCCGATCCGGTTCGCCCTGAATGACCCACGAAAGGTGTAGGGCAGGAACAGTACTGGTCCGCCCGCCTGGAACAGGATCTCGCCGGGCATATCATTGTCGAATGAGCCGTGCGCCGGATCGGGCTGCAGCACGATGCTGAGATCGTGGAGCCGCGCCATCTCGCCGAGCGAGCCGGTTGCATCCGCCGGGATTGCGCCGAGCGGGTGGCAGGTGCACGAGATGCCGGCGCTCCTGGCTTCGCTCTGAAATATCGCCAAGGCGGCCTCGGCCCGCTCCACCGCGCGCTCGCGCTCCATCTCGAACACGGCCGCTACGGCGGCACCGCCGTCCAGGACGTAGGCAGTGCTACTCGCGACGTACCCGACGGCGACCGCGTCGATGTGTGCGTTGAGTCTCGCCGCGAGCGAGATCGAGCCGTCGATCACCACGCGCATCGGGCGCTCGGTCGGGATATGGACGAGGATGTCTTTGTACATGGCGCGCCTCCGATGGGCATCATCCGGTGGCCGTAGTCTATCACTGCGCACGGGGCCTGCGTTGAGCTGCGTCAATGTGCAGCCCTGATTTTCGGCCGGGCCGCTGGCCGCGGCAACTTTGCCAAGATTTAATCGGACGGACGGGACGCCGTAAGGTGACGATGTCCATGTTGGGTGCAAGGCGACTTACCCAACATGGACATTTCGACATGAACGACCGCGTCAATTCCGACACCACCACGTCCCGCAAGATATTGAGGCCGCGCCGGCTTGCGCTGCTGGGCACCGTGGCCGCGCTTGGCGTGGCCGTGCTGGCTGCCTCTCCCGCTTCGTCGCAGTTCGGTCTGAACTCCTTCGTCGGGCCGGCCCAGGCCGCGGAAGGCGCCGCGACCCCGCCGGGCTTCGGCGATCTCGTCAGCAAGGTCAAACCCGCCGTCATCTCGGTGCGGGTCAAGATCGACCAGGACAACGACAAGAGCGCGATGCTGCAACAGAACCGGATGGATTCGGACGAGGATTCGCCGTTCGACCAGTTTTCGCGACAGTTCGGCTTCCGCGGCCCCGGTGGCATGAACGGCATGCCGCGCCAGCGCCACCAGATGATCACGGGCGAAGGTTCCGGCTTCTTCATCTCCGCCGACGGCTATGCCGTGACCAACAACCACGTCGTCGATCACGCCGAGTCGGTGCAGGTGACCATGGACGACGGCACGAGCTACACAGCGAAGGTGGTCGGCACCGATCCGAAGACCGATCTCGCGCTGATCAAGGTCGATGGCAAGAAGGACTTCCCGTTCGTCAAATTCTCCGACCAGAAGCCGCGGATCGGCGACTGGGTGGTCGCGGTCGGCAATCCCTTCGGCCTCGGCGGCACCGTCACCGCCGGCATCGTCTCGGCCAACGGTCGCGACATCGGCAACGGTCCCTATGACGACTTCATCCAGATCGACGCGCCGATCAACAAGGGCAATTCCGGCGGTCCGGCCTTCGACATGAACGGCAACGTGATCGGCGTGAACACCGCGATCTTCTCACCCTCCGGCGGTTCGGTCGGTATCGGCTTCGACATTCCGGCTTCGACCGCGAAGCTCGTCGTCGCGCAGTTGAAGGACAAGGGCTCGGTCACCCGCGGCTGGCTCGGTGTGCAGGTGCAGCCGGTGAGCGCCGAGATCGCCGACAGTCTCGGCCTCAAGGAGGCGCGCGGCGCGATCGTCGACAACCCGCAGGACGGCAGCCCCGCGGCGAAGGCCGGCATCGAGGCTGGCGATGTCATCACCGCCGTCAACGGTACCGCGATCAAGGACTCCCGCGATCTCGCCCGCACCATTGCCACCCTGGCGCCGGGCACCTCCGTGAAGCTCGACGTCTTCCACAAAGGCGCGAGCAAGACGGTGACACTCGCCCTCGGCGAGTTGCCGAACGAGCGACAGGCCAAGGCCGGCGAGGGCAAGGCGCAGTCGAACACCGGCACGCCCCGCCTCGGTCTCAGCCTGGCGCCGGCCGGCGACGTCCAGGGCGCGGGCCAGAAGGGCGTCGTCGTTACCGAGGTCGATCCGCAGGGACCGGCCGCGCAGCGCGGCATCCAGACCGGCGACGTCATCCTCAATGTCGGCGGCAAGGCCGTCACCAATGTCGGCGACGTGCGCTCGGAGCTGGCGCAGGCCAAGTCGTCCGGCAAGAGCAGCGTGCTGTTGCAGGTGAAGAATGCGGAGACGACCCGATTCGTCGCGGTACCGCTGGCGTAAGCCGCGCGCTTCCTGCGGCAAACTCAAAAGGCGGCCCGCGGGCCGCCTTTTTCGTGCACGGCTGGAAGATTCCCACAGACGCCGATAACATTCTCGTTAACGGCAGCGTTGATGACGGGTTCGTCCGAAAAAGCCGCGTTCGCTCGTCACAGTTCGGAATCGCGTGTTGTGCTTTGGCGGCAATGAAGACGCCAGAGCGATTTGCTAGAGTGGAACCTCGAACGCCCGGCCGTCTTGTGGAACCTGGCGTTCGCATTTGATCGGTGCCGACATGGATCGATTGAAGCTCTCGCTGAGGCGTGCGCTGCTCGTGGCGCCAATCGTGCTGACGACCGGAAGCGCTCTGGGGCGCGACGATGGCCGCTACGCCAACTCGCCCCTAAAACCCTGGTTCGACAGTTTGCGCAGCAATCTCGGGCCGTGCTGCTCGGATGCAGATGGCTTTGCTGTATCCGACCCCGACTGGGAATCGCACGATGGGCACTATCGCGTGCGGCTCGATGGACAGTGGGTGGACGTGCCTGATGAGGCCGTCATCACCGAGCCAAACCGGGCTGGCCACACCATGGTGTGGCCAGTGAAGACTGCGTTCGGAATTTCGATCCGCTGCTTCATGCCGGGCAGCATGATCTGACGCAGTTCGGCGTTACCTCTTGCTGGATTTGCGCTTCGAGGTCTTCTTCGAAGTTTTCCGGGTCGTCTTCCTGGCCTTCTTCTTCTTGGATGTCTTCCGCTTCGAGGCCTTCTTCGGGACCTTCTTGCCCTTCGCGCGCGCTTCCGACAGGCCGATTGCAATCGCCTGCTTGCGACTCTTCACGCGTCCGCCACGACCGCCGGGGCCGCTTTTCGCGGTGCCCTTCTTGTAACGGCGCATCTCGCGTTCGACGTCACTGCCGGCGCTGCGTGAATAGCGGCGTTTCTTTGCCTTGCGTGCCATCAACTCTCTCCCTTGGCCCGGGGAAAGAACCGTATCACTGACCCAACGTTCCAAATGCGCTGGCCGCGCTCCTCAGAAGGAGTTCGCCAACTCGATCTCGTCTTCCAGCGCTCGAATGCGACGCGCCGCCTCCGTGAAGGACAGAGCCCGATCGTATTGAGTGGGCTGATAGGCCTCCTCGCTCAGCCGCTTCAGCCTCAGCCCCTGCGCTCTCGTCATCTGCTCCGTGAGGAAAACCTTGGCGTCGTATTTACCCTGAACCTGCATCTGGCCTCTCCATCTCAAATCGTGACTTGACTATATGTTCTTATTTTGTTCTAACAAGCCATGGACAACAGAATTAATGAAATTCGACGCAAAATCAGCGCCTTGAGGCTCGAAATGGCCGATATTGAGGTGTCCGTGCGCGACCTCGTCGATCGCGATCTCGACTGCACAGAAAAGGCCCTGGCGCAGATGAATCTGCGCCGGAAAATCAACCTGCTGATCGGCGAATGGAAGGCGGCCGGTGGCGGCGATGTCTTGCCTGACGTCCGCGACCGGGTGCGCCTTCGTCCTGCAACGACATCCGGCAGTCCCTTGCGCGTGATCGCGCGCCGCTGAGAATTTTGGGAGCGTGCGGTGGAGGAAGACCCGGACACGTACCGGATTCTAAAACTGCGCGCCGAAATTCTCGAACTCGGCTCCGCTATCCGGCAATTGCAGCGCGAGGGTCTCGATGATGCCGCAGCCCAGCTCCTGATCGCACGCAAGCGTGCACGGCTCGAGCATCTTGTGAAGGCGATTGCCACGGGACGGCCGCTCTAGCGATGTGGCGCTAAAGGGATTCCCGATCCAGCCCCAAAGCAAAAGGCCCCGCGTCGCCGCGAGGCCTTGATTGTCGGCCAGAGGTCACTTGGTGTTGCTCATGCCGCCCTTGTTGTTCGTCATGGTGCCGCCCTGATCGGAGCCGGGGCCAGAACCACCTTGACCGGAGGGATCAGCACCCTTGGAGGACTTGGTATTGGCGCCTGTGGTCTGCGACGACGACATCGAGGATCCGTGCTTGGCCTTATGCGACTTGGCCTGCGCGGCGAACGGCGCGGCGGCGAGGCCGGTTGCCAACATCACGGTAAGAGCGAGCTTAGTGGCTTTCATGCGCGGGAACTCCCTGGGTTAAATTGACGCAGGCAGCCAACCGCCATTTGCGGCAGGAGTTCCGAACGAAAGCACCTGCTGCGTGTCACGCGTGCTTCAAAATTCCTTGTCTTCGGCGAGGATGAACACGACGCCTGTGAGCGTCGCGCCGATCGCGAACGTCGTTACCAGTGTGACGACGAAGACAACGGCGGCTGAATATCCGCCGTGGTTCAGCAAATTTGCGACCGCCGGATTGGACAGGACGAGGACGAGACCGAAGGCAAGGCCGAGGGCTGCGCCCATCATCGCATGCGTCATCAGCTTGATGACGCCGGTCGGAGAGATGAGGCTCGGCGACTTTTTTACGCGCATGGAACCGCCCCACGGTATGGCATAAAACGCGCGCGACGAGTGCGGGTTCCATTCTCATGAAGATTTCGTCATGCCCCGCTTCATCCAGCGTTCATGCCGGTCCTGCGAGGATGAAGGCCATCAACACGGGAACATTCGATATGGGTAAGGTCGTCTTTCTCTATCGCTCGCTGGCCTATCGCAACGCAGCTGCGGACATTCTGCGCAAGGCGCGCAAGCTGCCGCGCGGCGCCGAGCGGAGCGCAGCCCGCCGTTACGCGCGGGCGCTACGTGATCTTTCGCAAACGGAAGCCTGGCTCGAAGGACGTATCGCTGACGAGCCGCAGCCGATGCGGCGATTGAGGGTCGTCGGCGCGCGCTAACCCGAGGCCCGCTGACGGGCTTCGGAGGAAGCCGCGTCGAACTTGTTTGTGGCTGCAGCCTTCCGCGTCAGCGGCACCTCAAGGCGGCACAACAGGCCTTCGGCACGCCAGTCGAATTCCGCCTGCCCGCCCAGTTGCGATTCCACACTGGCAAGCAGACTCCGCGTGCCGAAACCGCGGGATTTCGGCGTCCTCACCAGCGGACCGCCCGTTTCATCCCAGGTCAGCGTGAGATGGTCGTCCTCGACCTGCCAGCCGATCGCGAGACGCCCCGATCGTGTCGACAGCGCGCCGTACTTCGCCGAGTTGGTGAAGAGCTCATGCAGCGCCAGCGCCAGCGTCTGCGCGGTCGCTGGCATCAGCTGAACCTCCGGACCCGCAAGCTTGATCTGGCCGCCGAGCGAGTAGGGCGCAAGCTCCTCGTCGATCAGCCTGGAGAGCTCGGCACCCTGCCAGCTCGACAGCGACAGGATCGTGTGCACGCGCGCTAATGCATTGATGCGCCCCTCGACCGCGTTGACGTAGGCCTTGACCCCGTCGGCACGGGTGAGGCGCACGATCGACTGCGCCAGCGCCAGCGCGTTCTTGGCGCGATGATCGACCTCGCGCGCCAGCAGATTTTGTCTCTCTTCCGCGCGTTTGCGTTCGGTGATGTCCACGGTGACGCCGCTCACGCGCACCACGCGGCCGCCCTGGTCCACCGTCGCGGCTGCCGTGCCGACGCACCATCGCACCTCGCCATCGGGCCGGTTGACGCGAAACTCGCCTTCATAGGCGTGCGCGCCGGTATTGAACGCGGCAATCGCCTGGCTGAACTGGTCGACGTCGTCAGGGTGCAGCAGCGCCTGGATGTTGGCTGAGGTGACATTGAAGGTCTCCGGCGTCACGCCGAAGATGCGGTACTGGCCTTCGTCCCACATCCAGTCGCCGTTGACCCAGTCCCAGTCCCAGGATCCCATCTTGCCGGCGGCGATCGCCATGCTGCGCCGCTCTTCGCTCTCGCGCAGCTTTGCGGTGGAATTCTCCAGCTCGGCCGTGCGTGCGCGAACGCGGTCCTCGAGATCCTGGTTCAGCCGTTCGAGCTCGCGCGTCTTGCGATAGAGTTCGGCAAATACCTTGACCTTCGCGCGCAGCACCTCGGGCACGACCGGAACTGGGACGTAGTCGACGGCGCCCATCTCGTAGCCGCGCAAGCGGTCGATGTCGCTGACCTGGATAGCCGAGATGAAGATCATCGCGGTCTTCTGGAACCGCGGATGCTCGCGGATCATCGCAGCCAGCTCGAAGCCGTCGAGCTCGGGCATGCAGACGTCGACCAGGATCACCGAGATCTCGGTCTTGAGCAGCACCTCCAGCGCCTCGCGGCCCGACGAGGCGATCACGAGGTTCTCGCCGAGATCCTTCAAGATCACCTCATAGGCGAGCAGCTTGGCCGGCTGGTCGTCGACGAGGAGGATGTTGACCTTTTCGTGGTCCATTCGCGGATCCAAACTCAACGGTGCAGCCACATGCGGATCGCAAGCAGCAATTGATCGGTATTGACGGGTTTGGCGAGGTAGTCGGACGCGCCGGCTTCCAGGCATTTTTCGCGGTCGCCCTTCATCGCCTTGGCGGTCAACGCGATGATCGGAAGGCGAGCGAAGGCCGGATTCTCGCGAATGACGCCGATGGTCTGATAGCCGTCCATCTGCGGCATCATGATGTCCATCAGCACGATGGCGATTTCCGGATTGGATTTGACCAGCGTCACCGCCTCGCGGCCGGTCGTCGCCGTCAGCACTTTCATGCCGCGCCGTTCCAGCACGCTCGACAGCGCGAAGATGTTCCGGGCGTCGTCGTCGACGAGCAGGGCGGTCTTGCCGATCAGGTCCTCGTCGGAGCTGTTCAGCTTCTCCAGCATACGCTGCTTCTCGACCGGCAGTTCCGTGATCACGCGATGCAGGAACAACGCGGTCTCGTCGAGCAGGCGCTCCGGCGACTCCACACCCTTCACCACGATGCTGCGCGCCATGGTGTGGAGCTCGGCGTCCTCTTCCGCCGACAGCTCGCGGCCGGTGAAGACCACGACTGGAACGTTCGACAGTGCCTCGTCGCTGCGGATCTGGTCCAGCACCTCGAAGCCGCTCATGTCGGGCAGCCGCAGGTCGAGCACCACGCAATCGCAGGGTGCCTCGCGCAGCGTCGAGAGCGCGCCGGCGCCGGTGTCCGTCGTCACGATCTCGATGTCGTCGTGATGCAGCAGCTCGCGGATCGAGAGCTGCTCGGCCTCGTTGTCCTCGACGATCAGGAGCCGCTTGCGCCGCGGCCGCGCATATTCCTTGATCTGCGTCAGCGCAGCCGCCACGCCCTCGGTCGTGGTCGGCTTGTTGACGAAGGAGAAAGCGCCGCGCGCCAGCGCATGCTGGCGGTCCTCGTCGAGCGTGATGATCTGCACGGGGATGTGGCGGGTCAGCGGATTGTGCTTGAGTTGGCTGAGCACGGTCCAGCCCAGCATGTCCGGCAGGAACACGTCGAGCGAGACGGCCCGCGGCTGGTACTGCTTCGCAAGCTCCAGCGCCTCCGCGCCGCGCGCGGCGACCAGGACCTTGAAGCCCTTGTCGCGGGCGAGATCGACCAGCACGCGCGCATAATGCGGATCGTCCTCGACGATGAGCAAGATGGTGTCACCGGGTTCGAGACTGAGCCTGTCGTCGGCAATCTGCTCGATGATGCGCTGCTGCTCCGGCGCGGCCGGCTGCAATGCCGGTGGCTGACCATACTGATGCGGCGCGGGCGCGCGCGGCGCGAGCGTCGGGCCGGAATATTTCAATGGCAGATAGAGCGTGAAGGACGACCCCTTGCCGGGCGCGCTGCGCAGGTGGATCTCGCCGCCGAGCAGGCTTGCGAGCTCGCGGCTGATCGCAAGCCCGAGGCCGGTGCCGCCGTATTTGCGGCTGGTGCCGGCGTCCGCCTGCTGGAATGCCTCGAAGATCAGCTTCTGCTTCTCCAGGGGAATGCCGATGCCGGTGTCGGACACTTCGAACGCGATCACCGCCGGCGCGGAGTTCAGCACCGGGTGATCCGTGCCCCAGCCGCCGACCGCGGCGGCGACCTTCAGGCGGACTTCGCCTTCGGCGGTGAACTTGAAGGCGTTGGACAGCAGGTTCTTCAGGACCTGTTGCAGGCGCTTGGAGTCGGTGACGATGCTGCGCGCGAGGTTCGGGTCGACGTCGATCTTGAACGACAGGTTGCGGTTCTCCGCCTCGTGCCGGAACGGACGGCCGACGGTCTCGAGCAGGTTCGCGGTCAGAATCTCCTCGGCGTCGACCGTCACCGTGCCGGACTCGATCTTGGAGAGGTCGAGAATGTCGCTGATGAGGTTGAGCAGGTCGGTACCGGCGCCGTGGATGGTGCGGGCGAATTCGACCTGCTTGCCGGTAAGATTGCCGTCGGGATTGTCGGTGAGCTGCTGGCCCAGGATCAGGATCGAGTTCAGCGGCGTACGCAGCTCGTGGCTCATATTGGCGAGGAATTCGGACTTGTACTTCGAGGTCAGCGCGAGCTCGGTCGCCTTTTCCTCGAGTGCGCGGCGGGCCTGCTCGATTTCCTGGTTCTTGCGCTCGACCTCGACGTTGCGCTCGGCGAGCTGCTGCGCCTTCTGCTCGAGCTGGTCGTTGGTCTGCTGCAACTCGCGCTGCTGGGTCTGCAGCTCGCCGGCGAGCTGCTGCGACTGCTTGAGCAGGCCCTCGGTCTGCATCGTCGCCTCGATCGAGTTGAGCACGATGCCGATGGAGTCGGTGAGCTGCTCCAGGAACGTCATCTGTGACGTCGTGAACGAGGTGAGCGAGGCGAGCTCGATCACGGCCTTGACCTGGCCTTCGAACAGCACCGGCAACACGACGAGGTTCTTCGGCGCGACGCGGAACAGCGCCGAGTTGATCGGCACCACGTCGGCTGGAATGTCGGCGATCACGCGCGGGCGCTTGTCCAGTGCACACTGACCGATCAGGCCGTCGCCGAACGGCAGCACGCGCTGATACGGATAAACGCCGTCGCCTGCATAGGAGGCGAGCAGCAGAAGCTGCGGACTGTCCTCGTTCTCGACCTGGTAGATCACGCCGGTATGGGCGTTCACCAGCGGCGACAGTTCGGTCAGCAGCAACCGGCCGACGGTGGTGAGATCGCGCTGGCCCTGGAGCATGTTGGTGAATTTGGCGAGGTTGGTCTTCAGCCAGTCCTGCTCGGTGTTCACATCCGTCGTGAGACGGAGATTCGTGATCATCGTGTTGATGTTGTCTTTCAGCTCGGCGACTTCGCCGCGGGCGTCGACCTGGATCGAGCGCGTCAGGTCGCCCTTGGTCACGGCGGTCGCGACTTCCGCGATCGCGCGCACCTGCGAAGTGAGGTTGGCCGCGAGCAGGTTGACGTTACCCGTCAGATCTTTCCAGGTGCCGGCGGCGCCGGGCACGTCGGCCTGGCCGCCCAGTCGTCCCTCGACGCCGACCTCGCGCGCCACCGACGTCACCTGGTCGGCGAAGGTTGCGAGCGTCTCGGTCATGTTGTTGATGGTGTCGGCGAGTGCCGCGACCTCGCCCTTCGACTTCACCGTGAGGTTCTGCTTGAGGTCGCCGTTGGCGACGGCGGTCACGACCTTGACGATGCCGCGGACCTGCTCGGTCAGGTTCGCCGCCATGAAGTTGACGGTGTCGGTGAGGTCCTTCCAGGTGCCGGCGACGCCGGGCACCTGGGCCTGGCCGCCGAGCTCGCCTTCGGTGCCGACCTCGCGCGCCACGCGGGTGACTTCGCCGGCAAACGCGTTGAGCTGATCGACCATCGTGTTGATGGTGTTCTTCAGCTCGAGGATTTCGCCCTTCACGTCCACGGTGATCTTGCGGGACAAGTCGCCGCGCGCGACGGCGGTCGTGACTTCGGCGATGTTGCGGACCTGCGTGGTGAGGTTCGCGGCCAGCAGGTTGACGTTGTCGGTGAGATCCTTCCAGGTGCCGCCGACGCCGGGCACGACGGCCTGACCGCCGAGCCGGCCCTCGGTGCCGACCTCGCGCGCCACGCGGGTCACTTCGGCGGCGAACGAGCGGAGCTGCTCCACCATCGTATTCAGGGTGTCCTTGAGCAGCAGGATCTCGCCGCGCACGTCCACCGTGATCTTCTTCGACAGGTCGCCACCGGCGATCGCGGTCGCGACCTCGGCGATGTTGCGGACCTGGGCCGTCAGGTTCGAGGCCATGAAGTTGACGTTGTCGGTAAGATCCTTCCAGGTGCCGGCGACGCCGGGCACTTCGGCCTGGCCGCCGAGCTTGCCTTCCGTGCCGACCTCGCGCGCGACGCGGGTGACTTCGCCGGCAAAACCGTTGAGCTGGTCCACCATGGTGTTGATGGTGTTCTTGAGCTCGAGGATCTCGCCCTTCACGTCGACGGTGATCTTGCGCGACAGGTCGCCGCGCGCCACGGCGGTGGTCACTTCCGCGATGTTGCGGACCTGGGCGGTGAGGTTGCCCGCCATCGAGTTCACGCTATCGGTGAGATCCTTCCAGGTGCCGGCGACGCCGGGCACGTTGGCCTGACCGCCGAGGCGCCCTTCGGTGCCGACCTCGCGCGCCACGCGCGTCACCTCGCCCGCGAAGCGGTTGAGCTGGTCGACCATCGTGTTCAGGGTGTCCTTGAGCTGAAGGATCTCGCCGTGGACGTCCACCGTGATCTTGCGCGACAGGTCGCCGCCGGCGATGGCGGTCGCGACCTCGGCGATGTTGCGGACCTGGGCGGTGAGGTTGCCCGCCATCGAGTTCACGTTGTCGGTGAGATCTTTCCAGGTGCCGGCGACGCCCGTCACCTGAGCCTGCCCGCCGAGCTTGCCTTCCGTGCCGACCTCGCGCGCCACGCGCGTGACTTCGCCGGCGAAGGCGTTGAGCTGGTCGACCATGGTGTTGAGCGTTTCCTTCAACTGAAGGATTTCGCCCGAGACGTTCACGGTGATCTTCTTCGACAGGTCGCCCTTGGCGACTGCGGTCGCGACTTCGGCGATGTTACGGACCTGGCCGGTCAGGTTCGAGGCCATCGAGTTGACGGAGTCGGTGAGGTCCTTCCAGGTGCCGGCGACGCCGCGCACCTGGGCCTGGCCGCCGAGCTTGCCTTCGGTGCCGACCTCGCGCGCCACGCGGGTGACCTCGCCGGCGAAGGCGTTGAGCTGGTCCACCATCGTATTGATGGTGTCCTTCAGCTCCAGAATTTCGCCGCGCACGTCCACCGTGATCTTCTTCGACAAGTCGCCGCCGGCGACCGCCGTCGTCACCTCGGCGATGTTACGAACCTGTGCGGTCAGGTTCGAGGCCATCGAGTTGACGCTTTCCGTCAAGTCCTTCCAGGTGCCGGCGACGCCGAGCACGTTGGCCTGGCCGCCCAGCCGTCCCTCGGTGCCGACCTCGCGCGCAACGCGCGTCACTTCGCCGGCGAAGGCATTGAGCTGGTCGACCATGGTGTTGAGCGTTTCCTTCAACTGAAGGATTTCGCCCGACACGTTCACCGTAATCTTCTTCGACAAGTCGCCGCCCGCGATGGCGGTCGCGACGTCGGCGATGTTGCGGACCTGCGCCGTCAGGTTCGACGCCATGAAGTTGACGTTGTCGGTGAGGTCCTTCCAGGTACCGGCGACGCCGGGCACCTGGGCCTGGCCGCCGAGCTTGCCTTCGGTGCCGACCTCGCGCGCGACACGCGTCACTTCGGAGGCGAAGGAGTTGAGCTGGTCCACCATGGTGTTGATGGTGTCCTTCAGCTCCAGGATCTCGCCACGCACGTCCACCGTGATCTTGCGGGACAGGTCGCCGCGCGCCACGGCGGTCGTCACGTTGGCGATGTTGCGGACCTGTGCGGTGAGGTTGCCGCACATCGCGTTCACGGAGTCGGTGAGGTCCTTCCAGGTGCCGGCGACGCCGGGCACGATCGCCTGACCGCCGAGCTTGCCGTCGGTGCCGACCTCGCGCGCCACGCGCGTCACTTCGGAGGCGAAGGAGCGGAGCTGGTCCACCATCGTGTTGATGGCTTCCTTGAGCTGAAGGATCTCGCCGCGGACGTCGACGGTGATCTTCTTGGACAAGTCGCCGTTGGCGACCGCGATCGTCACCTCGGCGATGTTGCGAACCTGGTTGGTCAGGTTGTTCGCCATCGAGTTGACGCTCTCGGTCAGGTCCTTCCAGACGCCGGTCACCTCCGGCACCTGGGCCTGGCCGCCGAGCTTGCCCTCGGTGCCGACCTCGCGCGCCACGCGCGTCACCTCGGAGGTGAACACGCCGAGCTGCTTGATCATGGTGTTGACGATGGTCGCCGACTGCAGGAATTCGCCGCGCAAGGGGCGGCCATCGACGTCCAGCTTGACGGTCTGGAGCAGGTCGCCCTGCGCCACCGCCGCGACCGCGCGCGTCACTTCGCGCGTCGGCCACAGGAGGTCGTCGATCAGCGTGTTGACGGAGCCTTCCATGTCGGCCCAGGAGCCGCTCGCGAGGCCAAACTTCACGCGCTGGCGGGTCTTGCCTTCGCGCCCGACGACCTGACCGACCAGCTCGAGCTGCTGTGCCATGCGCTGGTTGGCGGCGATGATTTCATTAAAAGTGTCGGCGATCTTGCCGTCGATCCCGAGATAGTCCCCGCTCATCCGCACCGAAAAATCGCCGCTGCGCATGGCCTGCAAGGCAAGCAGCAGCTCCGGTCGGGAATCCGGATCCGACGTACCGTTGGTTTTTGGCTTTGGGACGCGACGACCGGAGCGTGATGCAGTTCCGGGATCGAGGTCGCTCATACTGATTCCCCCGCGGCGTCGACCGAATCCAAGGCGTGACGCAATTGTCAAAATAGAGCGTCAGCCAAATTCGAAATCAAGCGCCAACGTTATGACGCGCCGAATTGGAACCTGCCGTGCTCAGCCCGGAGAAAGTAACGACGAAGATTGTCAATGGTTCCATCCGGTTCAGAAAAAGGCCGCCTGAGCGCCGGCATTTGGCCGGCACCAGTACTCCCAGCCGGCCGAGGAACGGAGGACCAGCCTCGAGGTTAGCCCGCGAACCCAGGGAGACCGCATATGAGAGCCGCGTTGGCCGTCTTGATCATCACATGGTTTGCCGCCGGATCAGCGCTGGCCCAGGCCGGTGCGCCCAGCGGGCGCGGGGCTGTGACCGGCGACCCCGCCGCAAGCTCCGCCACGCCACACGCGGATTCGCAGACGACGGGGACCGCAACCAGATCGAACCCAAGCGGCAGCGGCACCTCGACCTCGGGCGGCAAGGACGACAATGGCGATGCCGGCCGGGACAAGATGCCCGAGAGTAACCGCACGGTGCGGCCGGAGAACCAGCAGCATCATCCGGAAGACAAATAGGGCTGCTATTTGTCCGCCATGGTGCGCTCCGCATCTTTCACCTGCGAGCGCAGCATCGGCAATTGCTCGCGCGCGAAGGCGGCGAGCGCGGGATTGTCGGGCGCTTTCAGATAGCGCTCGAGCAGGCTGATGACGGATTCATATTCGGGGATTTGCGCGGCATAGAAGCTTCTGACGTAAGTTGGTTCATCCGCATCTTCGGGCTCGACGAGGCTTGCGCTCACTGACGTCGTCTTGCCGGCATGCGGCTCCGCACCGATCGCGTCCTGAATCTGCTTCAGGGTCTTGTCGCGCTTGCCTGCCTCTTCGGCGCGCAGGGCCGCGAGATTTTTCATCTCCGCATTGCCTTTCAGGTCGGTGCTCTCCAGCAGGCCCTGCTGGAAACGGCTGAAGGTGTAGAGACCGGTGATGACATCGGTTGCGTTCGGCATGCGGTCGCCGGCCGTTCGCGCACCAGTGCTGTCGGCGAACGCCGAGGTGCTGATGAACGCCAGGACTATCGCGACGAGTATCCTCATGCATCTCCAATGACCAACAGCGTGCGAAGTTCCCTGGCGTTACGATCCGTTAAGGGCGGTTGCGGAGCGAGAGTTCCGTCCCCAGATCTTCGCGATGAAACAGTCTGACATCTTCAGGGATAATGCCGACAACTGCCTTCAGCTCGCCGAGCGCGCGGACGGGCAGCCCGCCCACAATCGTTATTTGCGCATGGCGGATGCCTGGACGGCACTGGCGAAAGAGCAGGACTGGCTGGACGGTGAAATTCCGCCCGTAAAGGTCCGCGTCCTCCAAACGCAGGATGCGTGAGCGCGCTCATTTTCGTGAATCTGCGTGTGAGACCGCTCACGGAATGCAAGCGACCAATCCAGGATCATCCACGAACAGTCGATCGCGTTGGTTTTTGATTCCAGAAGGAGGTTTTGCAATGGCTCCACGTCTGGCTCTTCTTTCGCTCATTCTCGCCTTTGGCGTCTCGGTCGCGTTCGCGACGGTGACGACGGTGCGGCAGGTGCATCTGGAGAATGCATCGGCGGCAACCCACGCCACACATAGTTAGCGTTGTGGAGCCTCTCGCGCTGGAACATTCGTTGTGCCAGCGCGTAACTGCTTCGAGACATCAGAAGAAGCGAGAGGATATCATGGCGCATTCCGACCACGGCATCATCAAGGACAAGCGCGCCGAGGAGCAGCCGCGCGACAAAGAACGCGCGCAGACCGTGCACAAGACGGACCCGAAAGGTTCGTCGTCGCGCGAAGCGACGCGTGATCCCAAGCTGAATGACGACAGCAAGACGCCGGGCTCCGGCATGACGCCGGATGATTCCGGCGCAGCGCCGAGCGGGTAGAGCTGCTCGAACGGTGGAAGATTTTTCGCGCGGAACGAATCCCCGCGCGAAGCGTCGACAAGCTGCTTCCGGTTGTCATACCCCCGGTGAGCCGGAAGCAATCTCCAAGGACGGCCCTGGCACCCACCGTGCCGGGGCCGTTTGCTTATCGATGGCCTCTATGGATCGGTTTCGTTGCCGCTTTCGGGATCGCGTTGAGTGTGTCCCTCGGGGCCGCGGCCCAACACGCCGAAGCTGCTCGATTTCACACCGGCTTCCGCGTCCACGCCCAGGGTTGCCAGTCCGAACTTGAGGAGTTCGCGGACCGCTGCCGCCCGCGTCGGCATGCGATGTTTGAACCGGAAATCGTCAACAGCAGCCAGCTCTTCCGGCGAGAGCATGACTTGGAGGCGCTCGGCGCGAAGGTCGTTCATGTTGAGCACTCAGATTGAGCAAGTTGAGTAGATTACTCAATGAACTAACTCCCCAAGAGTTCCACAAGAGTCGCCAAAATCCCCAAATGAGTAAAAATATACAATAAAATCAATGGGTTATTATTGAAACAACTCCGCCGATGGCGCATTCTCTTGCAGAGGGAGATAGGCCATGACGGAGGAAGTCAGGTTACCTCGCAGGCTTTCCGAGGAGCCCGAGGCGCCCAAGCCGGTGCGTCCGAGCCACCAGAAGGTCATCGATCAAGTCGAGCGCTGGGCCAACAGCTCAGGGCTGCAACCACCGAGGACGGAAGATGCGAAGACGGTCTGAGCCGCATACATTCGAACAACGTCTCAAAGCAGAGAAGCTGCGGCTCGAGCACGAGTTGTCGGGCTTGCCGGATGGACAGCAGCGCGATTCTGTTATGGCGCGCATCGATCAGCTTCAGACCGCTGCCGCGATGCATGATTTCCTGATGCTACCGGAGGCCGCGGCCGTTCGCTGATCGCGCCTGGCGCCCGTGTTCCTCGCGGCGAGAGGTGATGCGAAGCTTCCGCCTCAGCCACCACGCCGACACCGAAACCATGGCCCAGGCCAGAATGGCGGTGGCGAACGCGCCGACGATGCTTGCTGACACCATGCCGTAGAACACGGCCGCGAACGCCGCGAGGCCGATGCTTCCGAGGCCAGCGCCGGCGGCGTCCAGCGCCGCCGCCTGCTGCCCGCGTCTTCGTCCGCTGAAAC
The DNA here is from genome assembly GCF_018130785.1 of Bradyrhizobium liaoningense. Classification (GTDB taxonomy): domain Bacteria; phylum Pseudomonadota; class Alphaproteobacteria; order Rhizobiales; family Xanthobacteraceae; genus Bradyrhizobium; species Bradyrhizobium liaoningense_A. The sequence continues at coordinate 111,200 of NZ_JAFCJT010000016.1, read as the reverse complement.
CGGCCTTCTCCTTGGCGCGGCGCTCATGGCTTTCGATCAGCGTTGCGCTGGCGCAGAAGATGGCGGGGAGGGCGAGAAAGAGCCCGCCGGCCGAGACGCCGAAGCGCGCGCCCATGATGCCCGCGAAAACCGTCGCCAGTCCGCCGAGCAGGAAGCGAATGCCGTATTCGTACCAGCGCGTTCGCTTGAGCGCCGAGGATGACAGCTCGATCAGCATCAGGCGGCACCTCCAAGACCCGCTAGCAGGCCGAAGGCGACTGCAAGCCATACGGCAAAAGCGACAATGGTGGCGGGCAGCGCCGCGAGCCGAAATCTCATCAGGAGATGGCAGACGGCGAGGCTGTAGCAGGCGAGGGCGACCGCGCCGTAGATCATGGTCCAGCTTTCGGCCGCAGCGTATTGCGGGCCGTGCTGAACGACCGCGATGCCGAGCGTGGCGAGCGCGACCGACGGCGCGGCGCCAAGGAGGCCGCCAAAGCTCTTGGGCTTGAGCATGTCGCCGAGGATTGCGAAGGCGGATACGATCACGCCGCCGGCGATGAAGCGCACGACATACTCGGTCATGATCTTACCCGCCGGCTTTGGGCCCCGAGCCGCGGCTTCGCCAATGACCACGGCCTCAGTAATCGCTCGATGACGATACCGAGGGTGAAGCCGACGACGACGTCGCTGGCCCAGTGCGCGAGCAGTGCCACGCGCGTCAATGACAGCGACACGGCGATGGAGCGGACGAGACGGCGGCGGGCCGGTGGCAGCAGGCCGGCTGCTGATGCCAGCGCGCCCATATGCATGGCGTGGCCCGACGGGAATGCGTCGCGGGACCGCCCGGAGAACGGAACACCGCGGCGATGGCCTCGCACAGTCAGTCGGTCGGGCCTGACCTGATCGAATGCCGATTTGAGGAGGTGCGGCAGGATCGCTGTCATCAGCGATACCGCCAGAATGTGATTGGCCGCGCGGCGCTCTTCGGCAGGTTGAAGCCGGCCGTAGAGCCAGCCTGACGCGGCGAGGGCAAGCAGCACATGCTCGTCCGCGCCCCAGGTCAGCGCCTCGGCGATCTCCTCGAGCTCTACATTGGTGTGATCCGCGATCTCGTTCGCGATCGCGACATCGATCCGCGTTGGTTTGACTGTTACGAGCGCCATCGGTCTACGGTTGGCGAAACGATCTCCATGACAGTTTTGTAAAGCCAAGGGCCGACGATAGTTCCTCGGCCGAAGCGTTACGGCTGTCCCGATCCGCCCGCGGAGCCATACACCTGGCCCGTCGCATAGCTCGCATCGGCCGCGGCAAGCTGCACATAGATCGAAGCGAGCTCGGCGGGCTGGCCGGGGCGACCGAGCGGCGTCATGCCGCCGAACTTCTCGAGCTTCTCCATCGTGGCGCCGCCGGAGACCTGGAGCGGCGTCCAGATCGGTCCCGGCGCGACGCCGTTGACGCGAATGCCCTTCGAAGCGAGCTGCTTCGCCAGCGACTTCACGTAGTTCATCGTCGCGGCCTTGGTCTGTGCATAATCGTAGAGGTCCGCCGAGGGATCGTAAGCCTGCTCCGACGTCGTGCCGATGATGCATGAGCCCGGCTTGAGATGCGGCATCGCTGCCTTGATGATCCAGAACGGCGCGTAGATGTTGGTCTTCATGGTCGCATCGAAGTCTTCCGACGAGACGTCGAGGATCGACGCGCGCGTCTGCTGCCGTGCCGCGTTGTTGACGAGGATGTCGAGCCCGCCGAGGTCTTGCACAGTCTGCTCGACCAGCTTCTTGCAGAACGCTTCATCCTTGAGATCTCCGGGGATCGCAAGCCCGGTGCGCCCCTCCTTCCTGATCAGCGCGATCACTTCCTGCGCGTCGGGCTCTTCCGCCGGCAGATAGTTGATGGCGACGTCGGCGCCCTCGCGCGCATAGGCGATCGCGGCCGCGCGGCCCATGCCGGAATCGCCGCCGGTGATCAGCGCCTTCCGGCCGGCGAGCCGGCCGGAGCCCTTGTAGCTGCTCTCGCCATGGTCCGGCCGCGGCTCCATCTTGCCGGCAAGCCCTGGCCAGGGCTGTGACTGCTTCTTGAACGGCGGCTTCGGATAGCGGGTGACGGGATCGATCAGGTCGTGCTCGGCCATCTCTGGGTTTCCTTTCGCTGACGAAGACGCCAGCGAAGCCGTAGCGAGCGTTGCGCTCGCCGCGTGAACGACGTGCCGGCGGGATACGGAAGCCTTGCCTTGATGCGCCATGGTGGTCTCCGCAACCGTGCGATCTCAACGAGCGGAGAGGAGCAATCGTTGCTAATATGAGAACGTCGGTGACGCCGGCGTCCTCATGCGATGATTTACTTGGACTGCCCGACGCTAGGCGCCTTGCCGAGCTCCTTGGCCATATCGAGATGATGCTTGAGTGCCGGCAGCGTCTTGCCGGCCCAATCCTTCAGCGCCGAATTGTCGCCGCCCTTGGCGTAGCGCTCGAACAGCGAGACCGCGTCCTCGTGCGCGCTGACCTGGTAGGAATTGTAGTCCGAGCTGAAATCCTTGCCCCAGGCGCCCTTGAGCTTGTCGAGCTTGCTCTGGTGCGAACTGTCGAGCGCCGTCGGCAGGGTCGCCTGCACCTTGCCGTCGCCGACGAGGCCCTTGAGCTCGCTGCTGGTCTTGGTGTGGTCGGTCACCATTTGCTGCGCGAAGGATTTCTCCTGCGCGGTGCCCTTCTGCCCGGCGAGCTTGCTCGATTCGATCTCGAACATGTCGCTGGTGGCGACCTCCTTGACGAAGTCGGCGGTAGCTGGCGCGACGCCGAGCACCGAGTTGATGCCGGTCTTCTCGCCGAGCGACTGGGCGAGCGCGGGGCCTGCGAGAAGCACGCCAGCAAAGGCGATGACGGCACGTTTCATGGTCGGTCCTCCGGATTGGCGGCACGGCCGCTTGCTGCGCGGGTCTTTGCGCCAACACCGCGCCGGGACCGAGGTTCCTAGTCCGTCGGATTGCGACCGGTGCGCGGATTGATCGGATCGGTCGGCTTGCGCCGCAGTCTCTCAGGCAGGAACGTTTCTGTCGGCGAGGCCGACGGATCGGCGCGCACATCGGCGTGTCGCTGCGCCCGCTCATGCGGGGTCTGGTTGGTGTTGATCTGCCGCTTGACGTCGACCCCGTCGACGGGATCGTTGATGCCGTGCTGGATATCGCGGAAATCGCTCATGCTTCACCTCACGCCAGGTTTCCTGATGTGAATATGAAAACGGCGCGTTTTCCGTGATGTTCCCGTTTGGTCGCGAGATGCCGCACCTGCACGCAGGAACGATCAGTCCTTCACGCAAGTTGATCCACACATTGGCCGAGTGGAGAATTGAGATGCTGAAACAAGGCGAGTTGGACCGCAGCGAGATGGGCAGGCTGATCGGCAGCGACAAGGTCGAGGGAACATCGGTCTATGGCGCTGATCGCAACAAGATCGGCGCGATCGAACGCGTGATGATCGACAAGGTCAGCGGCAAGGTCTCCTACGCCGTGCTCGGCTTCGGCGGCTTCCTGGGCCTCGGCAACGACCACTATCCGCTGCCTTGGCAGTCGCTGAAATACGACACGGAGCTTGGCGGCTATGTCACCGGGATCACCGCCAAGGCGCTCGAAGGCGCGCCGAAATACGGTGAACGAAGCGATTGGAACTGGGGTGACGACGCGGCAGTCCGTGGCATCAACTCGTATTACGGCGTCCCCTTCGCGTAAGCTGTGATGGAAAGCGAGATCCGATGAGCAAGGAACGGCCCACCGACGATCCCCGGCGTCAGAATGACTGGGGATCGCACGCCCAGACCGACAAGCCCTGGAAGGGCAATCCCGAGAAAGAGCAGAAGTCGGGCGAGACAAAGCCCGACCTCGAGAAGTGGCACGAGACCAAGACGCACTGAGCAAAAGCGCCGACAACGGCATTCGAGACGAGCGCGGCACGCACGGTGCCGCGCTTCTTTTTTGGGCAGTGCATTCACGAATAACAGCGGTGCTCCCCGCAGCCGGAACCATGCCTTGGCGCTGCGGTTAGGCTCGGGGCGCGCGAGCCGGCTCGAGCCGGCTTTAGCCGCCCTGCCGCCGGCTAATCCCGAGAAAGGTGTTCGCCGTGGATGCTCGAACGCGGGAGCGTGGCCCGTCCGCGGAACAGCCGCAGAAGGGGAAGGACGCTCCGAAAACATCTCCTGATCAGACCGGCGACGCCACGGACCAGCAGCCGGCGAAGACGCCAACGCTGCGCGAACGGCTTCGGGAGCATCGGCTGCTCGCCGCTGTCGGTGCCATCGTGCTGATCGCGGCTCTTGTCGGCGGTCTGCTCTATTGGCTGGAGGCGCGTCACTATGAATCCACCGACGACGCCTTCATTGCCGCACGCAGCTTCTCCGTGGCCTCGAAGGTCGGCGGCTACGTGACTGATATCCCCGTTACCGACAACCAGCATGTCAACGCGGGCGATCTCATCGCCAAGATCGACGAGCGCGACTATCGCATCGCCGTCGATCAGGCGACGGCGCAGGTTGCCGTCTCGGCAGCCAACATCGCGAATGTCGAGGCGCAAATCGACTCCCAGCAGGAGCAGATCAAGCAAGCCCAGGCGCAGCTCGAACAGGCCGAGGCCCAGCTCCGGTTCTCCCAGGAGGAATTTGCGCGCGCCCAGGATCTGGTCGAAAAGGGCGCCGGCACCGTGCAGCGCCAGCAGCAGACCCGCTCCGATCTTCAGGCGCAGCAGGCCAACACCGAGCGCGCCAGGACCGCGGTGACGGCCGCGCAAGTCGGCATCAAGACGCTGCAAGCGCAGCTTGAAGGCGCCAAGGCGCAGCTGGAGCAGTCGCAGGCGCAGCTCGACCAGGCCAAGTTGAATTTGCAATATACCAGCGTCGTCGCTGCGCAGTCCGGCCGGATCGCCAAGCTCAGCGGCGCCAAAGGCACGTTCGTGACGGCGGGGCAGAGCCTGATGATGTTCGTGCCCGACGAAGTCTGGATTGTCGCCAACTACAAGGAGACGCAGCTCAACGACATGCGTCCGGGGCAGCCGGTCGAGATCCGCATCGATGCCTATCCCGGGCGCAAGCTGACGGGACATGTCGATTCCGTGCAGCCGGGATCGGGCACCGCGTTCAGCCTGCTGCCGGCGGAGAACGCCACCGGCAATTACGTCAAGGTGGTGCAACGCGTGCCGGTGAAGATCGTGGTCGACAATTGGCCGGCCGATCTGCCGGTCGGTCCCGGCATGTCGGTCGTGCCCTGGACCAGGGTGCGATGACGGACACCGCGCGAGGTGACGCAGGCGGCTGGTCGCCGGAGCGCTCGGCTGCTGGCGGACACAATCCTTATCTCATCGCCTTCGTGGTCTCGATCGCGACCTTCATGGAGGTGCTCGACACCACCATCGCCAATGTCGCCTTGCGTCACATCGCTGGCGGGCTCGCCGTCGGCATCGACGAGAGCACCTATGTCATCACCAGCTATCTCGTCGCCAACGCCATCGTGCTGTCGATATCGGGCTGGCTGTCGACCGTGATCGGCCGCAAGCGTTTTTACATGATATGCGTGGCGACGTTTTCGGTCGCGTCGCTGCTGTGCGGCTTCGCCTGGAATCTGGAGGCGCTGGTGCTGTTCCGCATCCTCCAGGGTCTCGGTGGCGGCGGCATGGCGACCAGCGAGCAGGCGATCCTCGCGGACTCCTTTCCGCCTCACAAGCGCGGCCAGGCCTTCGCGATCTACGGGGTCGCAGTGGTGGTCGCGCCCGTGATCGGCCCGACACTCGGCGGCTGGATCACGGATACCTACAGCTGGCACTGGGTGTTCCTGATCAACGTGCCGATGGGAATGCTCTCGCTGTTCCTGGTCGGTACGCTGGTCAAGGAACCGTCGGGTGCGGAGGAGGAGAGGGAGAAGCTGCTGAGCAAGGGCCTGCGCGTCGATTATGTCGGCTTCGCACTCGTCGCGATCGGACTTGGCTCGCTCGAATACGTGCTCGACGAAGGCCAGCGCAGTGACTGGTTCGGCTCGAACGTGATCGTCTTCTTCGCGGTGCTCGCAGCCGTCTCGCTGCTCGCGCTGATCCCATGGGAGCTGACGCGCGAGGACCCCATCGTCGACCTCCGCCTGCTCGGCCGACGGCAGTTCGCTGCCTGCTTCCTGGTCATGCTCGGCACCGGCGCGGTGCTGATCTCGACGACCCAGCTCCTGCCGCAACTGCTTCAGACCGAGTTGAACTACACGGCCCTGCTGGCCGGTCTCGCATTGTCGCCCGGCGGCGTCGCTACCCTGGTGCTGATGCCGGTGGTTGGTCGCCTCGTCAGCACGGTGCAGCCGAAATACCTCATCATGTTAGGGGCCGCCATCGTCGCGTTCTCGATGTGGCATCTGACGGGGCTCACCGGCGACATCACCTACGGCTATGCGGCGCTGTCGCGCATCTTCCTCGCGCTGGGCCTGCCCTTCCTGTTCCTGCCGGTGACGACCGCGTCCTATGACGGCGTGCCGCCCGACAAGACCAACCAGGCCTCCGCGCTGATCAACGTCGCCCGCAACATCGGCGGCTCCATGGGCGTTGCGCTCGCGCAGACGATTCTGGCGCAGCGTCAGCAATTCCACCAGAGCCGCCTGATCGAGCACGCCGCGCCATCCGATCTCGGCTACCAGCAGACCATCGACGCCATGACACGCTATTTTCAGGCGCAAGGCTCGAATGCGAGCGATGCGGCGTCACAGGCGGTCGCCTGGGTGGGGAAGACCTTGCAGCAGCAGGTCGATTTCCTCGCCTATATTGATGTGTTCTGGACGCTTGCGATCGTCGCGGTGCTGATGATCCCGACGGCGGCCGTGCTGCGGCCGATCGATCTGCATGCGCCGGCAAGGGGGCATTGAGGGGCAATGCCATCAGTGCGTCTTTGGCGCAAGAGCGTATCCCACCATCGCTGTCATCGCCCGCGAAGGCGGGCGATCCAGTATTCCAGAGGCAGTCGGGGGATCCAGAGAGGCCGCGGCGTACTGGACGCCCCGGTCAAGCCGGGGCATGACACCTGTTACTCGGCGCCACTCACCCCAGCGCCTCCTTCCGCCCAGGCCCCGCATGCACATGCACCTGTTTCGCATGCAGCGGCTCACCGCATTCCGAGCACACCATCACGGGGTCGAACTGCTTGCCGCAAGTCTTGTGCTGGTGCAGCAGCGGTCGGCCGCGCTCGTCGCCCATGTGGGTGTCGCCCCAATGCACCATTGCCATGATGATCGGGTAGAGGTCGAGGCCCTTTTGCGTCAGGATATATTCGTAGCGCTTCGGCGCCTCGGAATAGGGGACGCGGCGCAGAATGCCGAACCGCACCAGCTTCTTCAGCCGCTCCGAGAGCAGATGGCGCGTGATCTGGAGCGAGGACTGAAATCCCTCGAACCGCCGCACGCGTAAAAAACATTCGCGCAGGATCAGCAGCGTCCAGCGGTCGCCGACCACGGCGACGGTGCGGGAGAGCGAGCAGGGCTCTTCATCCAGCGTGTCCCACTTCATGCAGCGATCTCCGGCAAAGGGTAGTAAGTCAGAAAAAGGAACTGACTTGAATGATCAGCGCTATTTCTAGCGAAGGCTACCATTCGCCCTCGTGGTTTGACAGTTCTATTTTAGAACTATAGCCTTCACCCCAATCACACATCGTTCTCACCGGAGGAGGCGACCTTGCCCAAGCGAAACGCGACAGCAGCTGTGATCGGGGCCGGCGATTTCATCGGCTCCGAGATCGCCAAGAAATTTGCCGCGGAAGGTTTCACGGTCTTCGCCGGACGTCGCAACGGCGACAAGCTGGCGCCGCTGGTGAAGGACATCGAGGCTTCAGGCGGCGAGATTCACGCGCGCTCGCTCGATGCGCGCAAGGAGGAGGAGATCATCTCCTTCCTCAATGACGCCGACCAGCACGCGCCGCTCGAAGTCTGCATTTTCAACGTCGGCGCCAACGTCAATTTCCCGATCCTCGACACCACCGAGCGCGTGTTCCGGAAGGTCTGGGAGATGGCCTGCTATTCCGGCTTCCTCGCGGGCCGCGAAGCAGCACGGCTGATGCTGCCGCGCGGCGGCGGCAACATCTTCTTCACCGGTGCGACCGCGAGCTTGCGCGGCGGCAGCGGCTTTGCAGCGTTTGCCAGCGCGAAATTCGGCCTGCGCGCGGTGGCGCAGGCGATGGCGCGCGAGCTTGGTCCGAAGAACGTCCACGTCGCCCATCTCATCATCGATTCCGGCGTCGATACCGAATGGGTGCGGCAGCGCCGGCTCGAAGCGCTCGGACCGGATGCGCTTGATAATCCCGATCTCCTGATGCCGCCGTCGTCGGTCGCGGATGCATATTGGCAGCTCTATCAGCAGCCGAAGAGCGCCTGGACCTTCGAGATGGAGATCCGCCCGTTCGGAGAGAAATGGTGACGGCGGCGCAAAAGCCCGGCTAGACTGATCCCAACCTAGGCAAAATTCCGGGAGGAGAACTTACGTGAAGACCGCGATCACCGAACTGTTCGGCATCGAGCATCCGATCATCCAGGGCGGCATGCATTTCGTCGGCTTTGCCGAACTCGCCGCTGCCGTCTCCAATGCCGGCGGGCTCGGCATCATCACGGGCCTGACGCAGAAGACGCCGGAGTTGCTCGCGAAGGAAATCGCGCGCTGCCGCGACATGACGGACAAGCCGTTCGGTGTGAACCTCACCTTCCTGCCGACCTTCTCGGCGCCGCCCTATCCGGAATACATCGCGGCCATCGTTGAAGGTGGCATCAAGGCGGTGGAGACCGCGGGGCGCAGTCCGGAGCAATACATGCCCGCGCTGAAGGCCGCCGGCATCAAGGTGATCCACAAATGTACCTCGGTCCGCCACTCACTGAAGGCCGAGCGCATCGGTTGCGACGCCGTCAGCGTCGATGGCTTTGAGTGTGGCGGCCATCCCGGCGAGGACGACATTCCCAACATGATCCTGCTGCCGCGCGCGGCGGAGGAACTGAAGATTCCGTTCGTCGCCTCCGGCGGCATGGCTGACGGGCGCAGCCTCGTCGCGGCGCTGTCGCTGGGTGCAGCGGGCATGAACATGGGCACGCGCTTCATCGCCACCAGGGAAGCACCGGTGCATCAGAACGTGAAGAACGCGCTGGTCGCGGCCACCGAGCTCGACACCCGCCTGATCATGCGCGCTCTGCGCAATACCGAACGTGTGCTGAAGAACGCCAATGTCGATCGTCTGCTCGACATCGAGCGCGAGAAGGGCGCCAAGCTGACCATCGACGATATCCACGACCAGGTCGCGGGCGTCTATCCGAAGATCATGCTGGACGGCCAGATGGACGCGGGCGCCTGGAGCTGCGGCATGGTCGCAGGCCTCATCCGCGATATCCCCTCCTGCAAGGAACTCGTCGATCGCATCATGTCCGAGGCGGAACAAATCATCCGCAGCCGGCTGATGGGGTTCCTGGACGGGACGGGTGCGGCGCGAAAGGTCGCCTGACACAGCCAAACTTCTTAACCACGGCGGCACTTGGCCGCTGGAATTGCGCGGGACGTCTCCTAAATAGGGGTAAATTACCCCTTCAATAATCAATTTCAGGAGGCGTCAGTGGTCCTGAAGAGCGTTCATTTGGCGGTTGCCGTTGCTCTCGTGTTCGCGGGTGGCGGCGTCGCGCGCGCTGACGACTATAAGCCCGGTGAGTATTTTGGCCTCGATCTCTCCAAGGCCGTGCTGTCGCCAAAGCGGCTCGGGCCCGAGACGCAATTCGCCCCGGTCGCGTTGGAGGCGAAGGGTGGTAACGAGGCGCAGGCGCGCGTCGAACCCATCGACGTGCCGAAGAAGGTTGCCGCCGAGCGCGTGCACGTGGCCGAGCCGAAGGTTGTTCATGCCAGGAGCGCCCAGCCACGCGGCGCAGCGCGCACCAAGCTTGCACATCGTCGCGGTAATCCGCTGGACGCGCAGGCGATGGACACCCGCATCCAGACCTGGCCGTGTCGCACCGGCGGCATCTGCAACTGGAAGCGCTAGCCGGGTCTGCCGCGTCATCCGGGCGTCGCAAAACCGTAGGCCCGGAGTCAAGAAACCGTCAGGATAGGAGTCAAACGGCGCAGGCACCTTCCGTCGCGATTCGACGAAGGTTTCCTGAATGGCAACGCTCCGCGCCTCGCGCGCATGGACCCGGCGGCAGTTCCTGGTCCGCTCGACTTCAAGTTTCGCCGTTGCCGCGCTCGGCACACTCGCAAAGCCATCCATCAGCCGCGCTGCCGATCGCCCGCAAATCGCGGACGGCATTCAGTCCGGTGATGTCTCGGACGGCTCTGCCGTGATCTGGGCGCGCGCCGACAGGCCCGCGCGGATGCAGGTGGAATGCTCAACCGTCGAGAGTTTCAAGACGATCGTAGCGTCAGCTTCGCGCGATGCGCTGCCCGATGCCGACTTCACCTCAAAACTGCTGCTGAACGATCTGCCGTCCGGGCAGGACATCTTCTATCGCGTGCGCTTCGACGACATCGCGACCGGCATCGCCGGCGAAAGCCGCGTCGGCCATTTCCGCACCGCGCCGGCCGCGGGCCAGTCGATCTCGTTCGTGTGGTCCGGCGACGTCGCGGGGCAGGGCTGGGGTATCGACATCTCGCGCGGTGGCTATCGCAGCTATCGCACCATGCTCGACAACCGCCCGGATTTCTTCATCCATTCCGGCGACCATATTTACGCCGACTGCACGATCCCTTCCGAACAGAAGCTCCCGAACGGCGAGACCTGGCGCAATCTGGTGACCGAGGAGAAAGCCGAGGTCGCGCACACGCTGGCTCAGTTCCGCGGCAACTACAAATACAATCATCTCGACGCGCATTTTCGCGCCTTCCACGCGGAGGTGCCGATGCTCGCGCAGTGGGACGACCACGAAGTCACCAACGACTGGTCCCCGACCGGCAGCTATGACGAGGCCGGCCACGAGGATGACGGCACCCCGCGTCTGGTCTCACGCGCGCGCCGCGCTTTCTTCGACTTCATGCCGATCCGCGACCTCGGTACACGGCAGGGCCGCATCTATCGCAAGGTCGCCTACGGTCCGCTGCTCGACGTCTTCATGATCGACATGCGCAGTTTTCGCGACGAAACCTGGAACAAGGGCGACGATCATGGCGGCTGGATTCTCGGCACCGAGCAGCTCGCCTGGCTGAAGCGGGAGCTCGCTGCCTCGCGCGCGACCTGGAAGGTGATCGCAGCCGATTTGCCGATCAGCCTCGTGAGCCTTGACGCGGTCGCGCTCGGCAATGGCGCGCCCGATCGGCGTGAGCACGAAATCGCTGATCTGCTCAGCTCCATCAAGCGCGCAGGCGTGCGCAACATCGTCTGGCTCACTGCCGACATGCACTACACCGCCGCGCACTATTACGATCCGAACAAGGCGCAGTTCCAGGACTTTGAGCCGTTCTGGGAGTTCGTCTCCGGCCCGCTGCATGCCGGCACCTGGGGACCAGGCGAACTCGACAACACCTTTGGCCCGGTCGCGATGTATCAGAACGGATGCAGCGCGGCGCAGGGGGAGAACCTCGCGCCGTGCTTCGGCCTGCAGTTCTTCGGCCGCGTCGACATCGACGGCCGCAGCGGCGTCATGACGGTGACGCTGAAAGACGTCGACAACCGGGACCTCTGGTCGGTCGATATCGTGCCGCAGCCGCAGGCACGCCCGGCCGTGGTCGCGCAGCATTCGTGAGGGACGGGGGTCTCTCCGCGTCATGGCCGGGCTTGACCCGGTCATCCACGCCTTGCTCCCCGCGCGAAGAACGTGGATGCCCGGGCATAGGCGAGCGGAAGCGACGCCGTCCATGGGACGGCTATGCCCGGGCATGACAGTGGAGAGGCATCGCGCCCCCCAGTGCTAACCCGATCTTGGTTGGCGGGCCTGCGCCTTCCGCGCTATATTGATCGCTCCCGCCATCTCTTTTCCATCACCGAAGAGTCTGTCCCCCGCGGCCTCACCGCGTGTTCGGCGGCTGAAATACGTCAGGAGTTGACCCATGGATAATCTGAAGACACAGGGCATCAGCATGCCCAAACTCGGCCTCGGCACCTTCCGCATGCAGGGTGATGCCTGCCGGGCTGCGGTCGAGAGCGCGCTGTCGATCGGCTATCGCCATATCGACACCGCCGAGATGTACGCCAACGAAGAACCGATCGGTGCTGCACTCGCCGCCGCCCGGCTGCCGCGCGGCGAGTTGCACGTCACGACCAAGGTCTGGCACGAGAACCTCAGCCCCGATGCAATCCGCCGCGCCTTCGACGCCAGCCTGGCCAAGCTCAGGCTCGACCATGTCGACCTCTATCTCGTGCATTGGCCATCGAAATCAGCGAACTGGGGCGCGGTGTTCGAGACCTTGATGAAGCTGAAGGAGGAAGGACGCACGCGGGCGATCGGCGTTGCCAATTTCACCACGGCGCTGCTCAAGACCGTGGTCGAGGACATCAAGGCGCCGATCGCCTGCAACCAAGTCGAATATCACGCCATGCTCGATCAATCGAAGTTGCTCGCCTATCTCAACGCCAGGTCGATCCCGCTGGTCGCCTATTGCCCGCTCGCGCAAGGACGCATTGCGTCAGACCCAGTGCTGACTGAAATCGGCGCCAGGCACAACGCGACCGCGGCGCAAGTCGCGCTGAAATGGCTGCTCGACCAAAGCGGCGTCGCTGCGATCCCGAAGGCTTCGCGCCGCGAGAGCCAGCAGGCCAATCTCGATGCGCTGAAGATCACGCTCGACGATGCCGACCGCAAGAAGATCGCCGCGTTGCCCAAGGACAGGCGTTGCGTCAATCCAGGCTTTGCGCCGGTGTGGGATTAGTCTCGCCGAACGTTTCGAGCACGCAAAGAAATGGCCCCGCGAGGGGCCATTTCCATGTTGCGTTGCGCGTTAGTCCCAGTGGTGACGATGGCTGCGCTTGACCACCACGACCCGGTCGCGATGGTGCCAGCCGCGATGCCAGCCGTGGTCACGATGCATGCCGTATTCGGCGCGGGCGCCGTACGGGCCGTGATGATGACCATGCTTGATCACCACCGTTTCCGCACTTGCCAGCGTCGGCGCCGCGATGACGAGTGCGCCGAGAGCCGCAACCACATAACCAAGCTTCTTCATGATGTCCTCCTCCAATGCAAATGAGAACGGCGCATGTGCGTGAACGTTCCGGAGGAACGGGAAGAGAATTCTGAATGCCTGTTCAGACAGAGCATGATCCGGAAAAAGTATGAAGCGGTTTTCCGAGAGATCATGCTCAAGCGTGATGGTCAATCGCAGCGTTGCTGTGGAGGTGTCGGCGCGCCTGTCGCGACGTACTTGCCGTCCCTGATCGTGTACACGCCGCGCTCGCTGCGATTGTAGATCGCGCGCAGGCTGCCGTCCTTCGTCAGCAACAGCCCGAACTCACGCGTCTGGTGCAGCGAGGGGAAGTACACCATCACATTGAGCAGCCCCTCGGCGTCGACCGCGGCGGACACCACTTCGTTCTCGTCTTTGGCTTCGCCGAAATCGCGCCGGTACATCACCCGGCCGTCCTTCCTGATCTCGTAAGTCAACAGCGAGCCCTTGTCGCGGTCGGGCCGAGCCGCGCAATCGACCGCCCATGAGCCGAGCAGGCCCCATTGCTCGACCGTCGCCGCAAGCGTCTCGGCGCGGGCCGCGGGCGTGAACGCAATCCACAGCACCGCCGCCGCGATCCAGCGGCTCAAACAACGCGTCATGTCCTGAAAACCCCGCCTCGAACAATTCCAAATGTAGCATCCCGCGCGCGATCGTCCACGCGAGCTATCAATCACGCGCGAATTTGATCCGCGTCAATGAGGCCGGCCGTATCAAGGGTAGGATGGCGCTCCCGAAGGCGAAATTGGATAGACCGATGCTGAATCAAGTCATGGATTTCGCGGGCGAGGTGCTGCCGGGGAGCTGCGCCGTGCCGCCTTATTCCGAGACCGCGTTCCTGGCCGAGCTGGGCGAACGCTTGAGGTCCTCGCGCGCGCGGTGCGAGCTGTCGCGCCGGGAGCTGGCCCGCCGCTCCGGGATTTCCGAGCGCTACATCGCCCAGATCGAGGCCGGCAAGGGCAACGTCTCGATCGTGCTGCTGCTGCGGCTGGCCTCCGCGATCCACGGCAGCCAGCCCCAAATTGCCTGATGCGAGCCTTAGGCCCGCTTCTCCACGTTGGCGCTGCGGGCGGGCACGCCGAACTCCTTGCGGCAGACCTCGGCCAGCACGGCGACGCCCTCGCGGATCTGCTGATGCGTTGGGCTCGCAAAGCACAGCCGCAGACGCGAGCTGGAATGCTTCTTGTTGGTCGACCATTCCGGTCCCGGATTGATCGAGACGCCTGCGGCAAGCGCGGCCTGATACAGCTTTAGCGTATCGACCTGGTCGGGCAGCTTCACCCAGAGGAAGATGCCGCCCTTCGGCTCCTCGAACTCGGCCGCTGTCCCGAACTGCTCGTTGAGGGCCTCCATCAGCGTGTCGAGCTTGGTGCGCAGCGCCTTCGTCAGCGCCGGCACGTGGCTCGAAAAATGCGGCTTGCAATAGGTAGCCAGCACCATCTGCTCCAGCGCGCCCGAACCGGCATCCGTCTTCAGCGCCAGCATCCGCGACATCACATCCCAGGGCGCGACGATGAAGCCGACGCGCAGCGCCGGCGCAATCGATTTCGAGAACGAGCCGATATGGATCACGCCGCCGTTCGGGCTCATCGCGTGGATTGCCGGCGGCCGCTGCCCCGACCAGACGAGGTCGGCATAGCAATCGTCCTCGAAGATGGGCACGCCGTATTCGGTTGCGAGCCGCACCAGTTCGGCGCGGCGGCTCTCGGGCATGATGCTGCCCGTTGGATTCTGCACGGTCGGTATGGTGTAGATGTATTTGGGACGGATGCCGCGGCTCTTCAGGTCGGCCAGCGTCGAGGCCAGCACGTCCATGCGCATGCCGTTCTGGTCGAGGGGGACGCCAACGACGTTGACCCCGAGCCGGGCCAGGCGGGTCAAGGAGCCCTGATAGCTCTCCTGCTCGAAGATCACGGTGTCGCCACGCGTCAGCAGCGTAGCGTTGACGAGGTCGAGCGCCTGGAGCGAGCCCGAGACGATCAGCAGATCGTCGATGGTGCAGTCGATGCCGGCATCGCGCTTCAGTTTCGTCACCAGGAATTCGCGCAAGGGTAAATAGCCCTGGGGACCATGCGCCAGCCCGTAGGTGGCGAGCGAGCGGCCTTCGCGTTGCAGGGCCGCGTTGGTCGCCTCGATCAGGCCGTCAAGCGGCAGTTGCTCGGAATCATTATTGCCGCCGACAAAACTGTATTTGGCAAGGCCCGTCCAGCGCGCAGATGGGGCCGGCAGCCCTGCGGGAAACAGGGGCGCGAAATCGAAGCTGGACGTCATGGGAGCGTTCCTCGTTCTGTTCTTGTTGAGCCAGCCGGTGTTGCGCCGGTCAGCCTGTTTTCCTTGTTGCCGGCCGCCCGAGGGGGCGACCTTACTTCTTGCCGACCGTCCGGGTCGGACGGCCCTGGCTGATGAAAGCGTAGTGCGCATTGGCGACGCCGCCAACCATCAAGGCCTCGACCACAGGCTCGGCAATCTCGCCCGTTGCGGCCCAGTCGACGAGGAAGTTGGCTCCGGTCCCGCCGCGCACGTCGTCGGTCGGGATGAAGATCGAGACGGTGGCCAGTGGCCTTACGGCTACCGGAGCCTTCAGATAGCTCTCGACCTGCTTGCCTGCGGTGTCGAAATAGGCGATGCGTTTGACGACCAGCGGCTGGGTCTCGGAGGCGTTGTGAATGCTCAGCGTCACCGAGAAGTCGACACGCAGCTTGCCCTGGCTCATCGCGACGCTGGAATAGGCGGGCACGTAGAACCCGCCGGACACGGCGAGTTCCTCCTTCGGCAGTGTGGTGAGCGAATCGGCAAAGTTTTGTTCGATATTGACCTTGGATTGCGCGGTTGCGGGCACGGTGCAGGCGAGGGGGCATAGCAGCATTGCTGCGAAAAGCCCTTTTCGCATGTGACGAATTGCTCGATTGCCGCGCCGCAACCTGTCTCTAGGGTGCGGCAAAACGGACCAATTTGATATGCACGAGCTCATTCGCGACATCACTCTCTGTATTCTGTTTGCCTGGATGCTGGGCCTGCTCGCCCATTTTTCGCGGCAGCCGCTGATCCTGGCCTACCTTATCGCCGGCTTCTGCATAGGTCCATTCGGCGCCGGCTGGGTCCAGTCGCAGGAATCGATCAGCGTCATCTCCGAGCTCGGCCTGATCTTCATGCTGTTCATGATCGGCCTCGAGATCGACCTGAAGAAGATCGTGCGCGCGGGCAAGGTGATCCTGTTCGCGGCGGGCGGCCAGCTTCTCGGCGGTTGCCTGCTCGGGGTGTTGTTCTTCGTCGGCATCGGTCTGTCGCTCGGCGGCGGGCATTTCGATGCGATCTATCTCTGCGTCGCCTGCGCGCTGTCGAGCACCGTGATCATCGTCAAGGTGCTCTATGAGAAACGCGAGCTCGACACGCTGCCCGGCCGCATCACCCTCGGCGTGCTGGTGCTCCAGGACATCTTCGCCATCCTGTTCCTGGCGGTGCAGCCGAGCCTCGCCAATCTCGAGGTCAGCGTCATCCTGCTGTCGATCGGTCGTGTCGCGGTGCTGGTCGCCGCCGCGCTGCTGGTCAGCCGCTACGTGCTGCCGCGCCTGTTCCACCAGATCGCCCGCCGCCCCGAGCTGATCCTGCTTGGCGCGCTCGCCTGGTGCTTCCTTGTCGCCGAGACCGCGGAACGGCTGTCGCTGTCGCGCGAGATGGGGGCCCTGATCGCCGGCGTTTCGCTCTCGACCTTCCCTTACGCGCTCGACGTCACCGCCAAGGTCACCACGCTGCGGGACTTCTTCATCACGCTGTTCTTCGTCGCGCTCGGCATGACCATTCCCGTGCCCGGCCTCTCCGTGATCGGGCTTGCGCTGATGATCGCGGCCTTCACCGTGGTGAGCCGCCTCGTCACCACCTTCGCGCCGCTCTACCTGATGAAGCAGGGCCTGCGCGCCAGCCTGCTGCCGGCCCTGAACCTCGCGCAGATCTCGGAGTTCTCGCTGGTCGTGATCCAGACCGGCGTCGCCGACCACCACATCGCGGCCGAGACGGCAAATGCGGCCTCCTTCGCCTTCGTGGTCCTGGCCGTGCTTTCGACGTTCGTGATGACCCGCAGCGACGAGATCACCCGCTGGGCGATCGGCCCCCTGAAGCGGATCGGCCTGCGCGACCTCGACCATGGCAACGGCCATGCCGAGGACGGGCACGAGGGCGGCCATGGCGAGGCCCGCCGCATCGTCATCCTCGGCTTTTTCCGTGCGGCGAGCGCGCTGCTGGCCGAGATCGAACGGCAGGCGCCGGTGCTTCTCGAGCAGATCACCGTGATCGACTTCAACCCCAATGTGTACAAGACGCTGCTGTCGCGCGGCCTGCATGTGATCTACGGCGACATCAGTAGCGCCGACACGCTGCTCCATGCCGGCGTCGGCAACTCCGAGATGATCATCCTCAGCGTGCCGGACGCGCTTCTCAAGGGCGCCAGCAACGAGAAGCTGGTCCGCCACGTCCGCACCCTCAACCCGACCGCCATGATCGTTGCAACAGCAGATCTTTTGTCGGATGTGGGCGAACTCTACGCGGCCGGAGCCAGCTACGTCACTGTGACCCGGCTCAGCGATGCTCATGAGCTGTTTACCGTGATCGAAGCCGCCCAGGCCGGGCTTCTGACCGACAAGCGCGCCGAGCTTGATCAGCGGCTCGGCGAGCGGCGGGAAGTGTTGCCCTGAGGGTATCCGGCCGCCTTCTTCCCGCGCCGTTCGCGCCTATATCCCTGGTATGCCCGGTGCAAGCCCACCCCCTGGGCAAGCCTGCCGTCCGGCATGTGTGGTTGCGCTGGGGAGACTAGCGCCCCGGCCCAAGTCCGGCTAAGCCTCCCGGCCATAACCGATAGAGATTGGGAAATGCCCGATAACGTTCAGGAAGTCTTGCAGGCCTTTGCCCGGGGTGAGCTCGTGGTCGTCACCGACGACGAGGACCGCGAGGGCGAGGGCGATCTGATCGTCGCCGCCTCGCTCTGCACCGCCGAGAAGATGGCGTTCATCATCCGCCATACCTCCGGCATCGTCTGCGCCCCCGTGACCACCGAGGATGCGCGCCGCCTCCGGCTCGATCCGATGGTGGCCCACAACGATTCCGCGCACACCACCGCGTTCACGGTCTCGATCGACTACAAGCCCGACGGCGGCACCGGCATCTCGGCCGAAGAGCGCGCCTCGTGCTGCCGCGCGCTGTCCAATCCCAACGTCGGCGCCAACGACTTCGCCCGTCCGGGCCACATCTTCCCGCTGATCGCCAAGGACGGCGGCGTGCTGCTGCGCTCCGGCCATACCGAGGCAGCGGTTGATCTGTGCAAGCTCTCCGGCCTGCCGCCGGTCGGCGTCATCAGCGAGCTGATGAACGACGACGGCAGCGTGATGAAGGGCGAGCAGGTCGCGCGCTTCGCCGCCCAGCACAAGCTCAAGCATGTCACCATCGCCGACATGATCGCCTACCGCCAGGTGCGCGAGAAGCTGATCGAGCGGGTCTCGACCTTCGTCACTGACAGCCCGATCGGGCCGCTCCAGGGCTATGCCTACCGCTCGCCGTTCGATTCCATTGCCCACGTCGCGTTCGTCTATAACGGCGTCGGCGACGGCAAGAACGTGCTGACGCGCTTCCACAAGCCCAACATCGTCAAGGACATCTTCACCGGCCACAAGCGCATGGCGACGGTGCTCGAGCACTTCAAGAAGTCCGGCCGTGGCGTCCTGGTTTACTTGCGCGACGGCGCCGCCGGTGTCCCCGTTGCCCCGCTGCCCGATGAGAGCGCGACCGAGGCGGACCGCAACCGCCAGTGGCGCGAGGTCGGTGTCGGCGCGCAGATCCTGCGCGATCTCGGCGTCACCTCGATCCGCCACCTCACCTCATCGGTGCACGACTACAAGGGCCTGTCAGGCTTCGGCATCGAGATCGTCGCGAACGAGCAGCTCGAAAGCTAGCGCTGTCATCCCGGGGCGCGCGCTGCGCATCCCCGGGATTCACGCAGACCCACAGATGTGCAACGCAATTGCACTTGTTGCCGCGGCGCTTTACTTTGTCGGGCAAATTTTGACGGAACCAGACGAAAGGACGTTTCATGAGCGTGCGCCCTCAGGCCAAGGACAAGCCGGTTTCGGCTTCATTCCAGTGGGACGATCCGTTCCTGCTCGACGAGCAGCTCACCGAAGACGAGCGCATGGTGCGCGACACCGCTCGCGCCTACGCCCAGGACAAGCTGCTGCCGCGCGTCACCAAGGCGTATCTCGAGGAGAAGACCGACCGCGAGATCTTCAACGAGATGGGCGAGCTCGGCCTGATCGGCATTACGCTGCCTGAGGAATATGGCTGTGCCAATGCGAGCTACGTCGCCTACGGCCTCGTCGCGCGCGAGATCGAGCGAGTCGATTCCGGCTATCGCTCGATGAACTCGGTGCAGTCCTCGCTGGTGATGTATCCGATCTACGCCTATGGCGACGAGAACCAGCGCAAGAAGTACCTGCCGAAGCTCGCCAGCGGCGAATGGGTCGGCTGCTTTGGTCTCACCGAGCCCGACGCCGGCTCCGATCCGGCCGGCATGAAGACCCGCGCCGAGAAGGTCTCGGATGGCTATCGCCTGACCGGCAGCAAGATGTGGATCTCGAACGCGCCGATCGCCGACGTGTTCGTGGTCTGGGCCAAGTCGGCCGAGCATGACAACCAGATCCGCGGCTTCGTGCTGGAAAAGGGCATGAAGGGCCTCTCCGCGCCGAAGATCGGCGGCAAGCTGTCGCTTCGCGCCTCGATCACCGGTGAGGTCGTGATGGACGGCGTCGTGGTTCCCGAGGACGCGCTGCTGCCCAACGTGTCCGGCCTCAAGGGCCCGTTCGGCTGCCTCAACCGTGCCCGCTACGGCATCTCCTGGGGCGCGCTCGGCGCCGCCGAGGACTGCATGCACCGCGCCCGCCAGTACACGCTCGACCGCAAGCAGTTCGGCAAGCCGCTCGCCGCGACCCAGCTCGTGCAGAAGAAGCTGGCGGACATGGAAACCGAGATCGCGCTGGGCCTCCAGGGTTCGCTTCGCGTCGGCCGTCTGATGGACGAAGGCAAGTTTGCCCCCGAGATGATCTCGATCATGAAGCGCAACAATTGCGGCAAGGCCCTCGACATCGCTCGTGTCGCGCGCGACATGCACGGCGGCAACGGCATCTCGGCCGAGTACCACGTGATGCGCCACGTCCATAACCTCGAGACCGTCAACACCTACGAGGGGACTCACGACGTCCACGCCCTGATCCTGGGACGTGCGATCACGGGCATCCAGGCGTTTTTCTAGTCGCAGCGTTCTTCGGCCGCGGTTAGTTTGCTCCGCTGTCATCGCCCGCGAAGGCGGGCGATCCAGTATCCTAGAGACCTCGCCTTCGCCTCAGGCGCCGCGGCGTACTGGATACCCCGCTTTCGCGGGGTATGACGACGAGGGTTGGGGCTGCAGTGCACAGGAAGTCCCATGTCCGATAACGACGACGTCCCGTTCAACCGCAACTTTCCGCTCAAAGCCGGTGTCGTCGAGGAAGTCCGTCCCGGCGTGCGGCGCGTGCTCTGTAACAATCCGAGCCCGTTCACCTTCACCGGCACGGTCAGCTACATCGTAGGCCAAGGCAAGGTCGCGATCATCGATCCCGGCCCGGACGACGAAGCGCATGCGGCCGCCCTGCTCGATGCTGTCAGGGGCGAGACGGTGAGCCATATCTTCGTCACCCACACCCACCGCGACCATTCGCCGAACACCGCACGGATCAAGCGGGCGACCGGCGCGCCTGTCTATGCCGAGGGCCCGCACCGTGCCTCCCGCCCGCGCTTCGAGAGCGAGAAGCACAATCCGGAGTCCGGCGCCGACCGCGATTTCGCGCCCGATATCAGGATCGCCCATGGCGACGTCGTCGAGGGGGCCGGCTGGCGTCTGGAGGCCGTGGCGACGCCCGGCCACACCGCCAATCATCTCGCCTTCGCCTGGCCCGAACGGAAATTCAACTTCGTCGGCGATCACGTGATGGGCTGGTCGACCTCGATCGTGGCGCCGCCCGATGGCTCGATGATCGACTACATGGAGTCGCTCGACCGTCTCGCCGCGCGCGAAGAGGATCTGTATTTCTCCGGCCACGGTCCTGAAATCCCGGACGGACAGCGCTTCGTGCGGTTCCTGATTCGCCACCGCAAGGCGCGCGAAGCCTCGATCCTGCACCGTCTCGCCAAGGGCGAGACCGACATCCCGACCATGGTCCGCGCGATCTATATCGGCATCGATCCCAGGCTGACGACGGCCGCCGGCTATTCCGTCCTGGCGCATCTGGAAGATCTGGTCGCGCGCGGCGTGGTGACGACGGATGGCGATCCCGTGATTGGCGGGACGTATCGAATGGCGGGCGCGTAGCTCTCCGGCGTCATTCCGGGCTCGGTCCTGCGGACCGCCCGGAATGACAGCGGCGCTATTTCTTCACCGTCTTTGCCGGTGCCTTCGGCGGCGTGACCGGCGTCTTCTTCACCGGTTTCAGCGCGTCGGCATCGGCGGCGGTGTTGAGATCGTCGATGAATTTTTTGATGCGCGCGGCGTTGCTGCCGAGATCACTGTCGAAATAGCGCGAGGCCGAGCGGATATCGACGCGGGAATCGTCACCGTCGGGTACGACCCGGATCGAGACGTCCTCGCGGAACCCCATGATCGGCGTCCGTGCCACCGCCTCGATGCGGCCGACGCGCCGCGGCGGCTGCGGCTCGCGCTCGTCGATGACGAGCCATTTGCGCTTGATGACGAGCTGGCGCGCGATCGCATAGGCCCGATCGACCGGGACCTCCAGCTCGATCGGCTCGATGTCGGGATAGAACTGGCGCTGCTGCTCGGCGGAATAGAGGCCGGCATAGACCGCGGGGTTGGTGCCATCGCCGGTGCGCACGTGCGCCAGCGCGTCGAAGCGCGGCGGGTCGATGGGATTGGTGGTGATGTCGTAGATCGGGGGCAGCTTGCGGTATTGCAAGGCGAGATAGGCGGGATAGGCGAGGATTGCGCCGTTGATGAGGAAAGCGAGCAGGATGCGCGCCATGCCGCGCGAACCGTTCTGCCAGATCGCGGCAAAGCCTGCGAGCCCAAACAGGATCGAGAGGCCGGCGATCGCGAGCCCGCCGAAGAAAGCCATCAGCGCCGGTTTCATCTCCAGGAAGTCGAAGCGGACGATGATGATCGAGACCACCACCGCCACCACCGCGAACACGGCCAGATTACGCGCCCAGCTCGCGAGGCTCGACACGGGCTCCGACTGATAGGGAGCGGAAAACCTGCGGGCCATCGGGTGAAGCTCTGCCGGGGTTTTGGGGGCGGTGTCGGCCGACCTGGCGCGACGATGAGCCGTTGAGACCACGGCCCGGGGGCAAATTCAAGGGTTCCGCATGCGCCCAGACCGTCATGCCCGGGCATAGCCGTCCGAAGGACGTCGTCGCTTACGCTCGCCTATGCCCGGGCATCCACGCTCTCCGTGCCGCGAGGCAAGGCGTGGATGGCCGGGACAAGCCCGGCCATGACGTTGTGGAGGCTTCAATGCGCCGAGCGCTCACACCCTCCAGGGGAGGGTGGCAGCATGTCTACGCCGCCGCGTTCGGGAAGCGGTAATCCTTGAACTGGTCGCGCAGTGCGGTCTTCAGGATCTTGCCGGTCGCGGTGTGGGGGATGCCGTCGACGAAGGCGACGTCGTCCGGCATCCACCATTTGGCGATCTTGCCGTCCATGTATTTCAGGATGTCCTCGCGGCTGGCCTGCTGGCCCTGCTTGAGCTGCACGATCAGCAGCGGCCGCTCGTCCCATTTGGGATGATAGATGCCGATCACGGCGGCTTCCGCCACGGCGGGATGGCCGACCGCGAGGTTTTCGAGGTCGATCGAGGAGATCCACTCGCCGCCGGACTTGATCACGTCCTTGGAGCGGTCGGTGATCCGCATGTAGCCGGCCTCGTCGATGGTCGCGACGTCGCCGGTGTCGAAGAAACCCTCCTCGTCGAGGATGTCAGTGTCGACGCGGTAATAGGCCTTGGCGACGGCGGGGCCGGAGACCTTGAGGCGGCCGAAGGTCTTGCCGTCCCAGGGCAGCTCCTTGCCGGCATCGTCGGTGATCTTCATCTCCACCGCAAAGGGCGCATAGCCCTGCATCTGGAGTACGTCGAGCCGCGCATCGCCCGTCGCATTCTGGAACGGCGGCTTCAGCGCCGCGACGCTGCCGATCGGGCTCATCTCGGTCATGCCCCAGGCGTGGCGCACGTTCGAGCCCATGTCGAGGAAGGCCTTGATCATCGAGCGCGGCATCGCCGAGCCGCCGCAGATCACCATCTTCAGGTCCGG
The DNA here is from genome assembly GCF_018130785.1 of Bradyrhizobium liaoningense. GTDB lineage: Bacteria > Pseudomonadota > Alphaproteobacteria > Rhizobiales > Xanthobacteraceae > Bradyrhizobium > Bradyrhizobium liaoningense_A. Next base: position 87,762 of record NZ_JAFCJT010000016.1, on the reverse strand, counting down.
CAGTTTCAGATTGTTGGCGGCCATGTGCTGCAGCAGCATCAGCCATACCGTGGGCACGCCCGCCGTGTGCGTCACCTTCTCGGTCGAGAGCAGCTCGTAGACGGAGGCGCCGTCGAGCTTGGCGCCGGGCATGACCAGCTTGGTGCCTTGCGAGGGGGCCGAGAAGGCGATGCCCCAGCTATTGGCATGGAACAGCGGCACCACCGGCAGCATTGTCTCGGACGCGCTGGTGCCGAGCGCATCGACATTGTTGGCCATCAGCGCGTGCAGCACGTTGGAGCGATGCGAATACAGAACACCCTTCGGATCGCCCGTGGTGCCGGATGTGTAGCACATCGCGGCGGCCGTGTTCTCGTCAAAGTCCTTCCATTCGAATTTGCCGTCGGCCTCCGCGATCCAGTCCTCGTAGGCCACCACATTCTTCAGCGTCGTCTGCGGCATGTGCGCCTTGTCGGTGAGCACGACGTAGCGTTCCACGCTGGGCAGCTTGTCGGCGATCTTCTCCAGGACCGGAACGAAGGTGATGTCGGTCATCACGATGCGGTCCTGCGCATGGTTGATGATCCAGGCAATCTGCTCGGGGAAAAGGCGGGGATTCACGGTATGGCAGATGGCGCCGATCCCCATGATGCCGTACCAGACCTCGAGATGGCGCCAGGTGTTCCAGGCGATCGTTGCGACACGGTCGCCGAACTTGATGCCGTCGCGCTCCAGCACCTGCGAGACCTTGAGCGCGCGCTTGTGGATTTCGCCATAAGTGGTGCGATGGATCGGTCCCTCGACCGATCGCGTAACGACCTCCTGCTTGCCATGAATCCTGGCGGCGTGTTCGATGATCCGGTGGCAGAGCAGGGGCCAATCTTGCATCAAACCAAGCATTCCGTCGTTCCTCCGAGAATTCGCTGGGCGGGTTGTCGCTCTCAGCGCTGGGCCAAAGAATTGTCATGAGTTTTAGCCTGCCGGACTTTCGCCGCAAATGGTCTTGTCGCGGCTATATGTCCGCCGGCGCGGCAATGGTTACCGCCGCTCTGGGGCTGTCGCTTGTGCTCGCCGAGAGGGCAGAGGCGCGAAAATATGCTTCGCCGCTGGATATCTTTGGCCTTGGTACACCACGGCCACGCGGGACGGCTCATTCCGCCAAGATGCCCGCCAGGATACCACTACCAAAGCCGCGTCCCGAGGAGGCTTCCAAAGCGACGGACAAGGCCCCTCCAGAGGCCGAAGAAAAACCTTCTCCCGGCAAGCCGAACGCCACGAAGCCGGCCGAGGCCGCGCCGCCGCCCGAGAAGCAGCCCTCCGCCTGCCGTCTCGCGCTGACGGAGGAGATCGCGGTCGCGCCGTCCATTCCGGACATCCGTGGCCCCGGCGCCTGCGGCGGCGAGGATCTAGTGCGGCTGGAAGCCATCGTGCTGCCCGACAAGCGCAAGGTTTCAGTCAAGCCGGCGGCGATCCTCCGCTGCAGCATGGCCTCCGCGATCGCCGACTGGGTCCGCAAGGACATGGTGCCGCTGGCCGCAGGCCTCGGCTCGACCATCAGCGAGCTCGACAATTTCGACAGCTTCGAATGCCGAGGCCGTAACCGCGTCGTCGGAGCGATGCTGTCCGAGCACGGCAAGGCCAACGCACTCGACGTCCGCGCCATCAAGCTCGCCAACGGGCAGTCGATCGGCCTGACCGACCGCAGCATGTCGCGCGATGTGCGCGAGCGCGTGCTGCATTCGGTCTGCGCGCGCTTTTCCACGGTGCTCGGCCCGGGCTCGGACTGGTATCACGAGGACCACATCCATCTCGACCTGTTGCAGCGGCGCAATGACTACCGGATTTGTCAGTGGAACGTCTGGGATCCCCTGCCGCAGGTCGCTCCGTTGCTGCCGGCGGTACGGCCCGAGGAGGCGCCGCCGCGCGAGGTCGCGGCCAAGCCTGAGGATAAGGGTGGGGCGGACGATGAGGAGGCGCAGAAATCCCCAGCGCCCGCGGACAAGTCGGCCGCCGATGGCAACAAAGCCCGTCCGCGCAAGCCGGCAACAAAAAAGCGCCGGTGAAACCGGCGCTTTTGAATGTCAGAAATCGGAGGCGATCAGTAGCTGCCCGCCTGGCCAGTTCCACCGGCGCCGAGCGCCAGCCGCGAATTGTAGGGCGAGTCGCCGTGCTTCGGCTCGAGCACCACGACGATGGTGCCGACCTTGACGCGGCTATAGAGGTCGATCGCGTCCTCGTTGGTCAGGCGGATGCAGCCCGACGAAATCGAGGCGCCGATATATTCCGGCTGGTTGGTGCCGTGAATGCGGAACAACGTGTCCTTGCCGCCGGAGTAGAGATACATCGCGCGGGAGCCCATCGGATTGTCCGGACCGGGCGCAACGTAGGTCGGCACGCCTAGGCGCGAAATCTCGCCCGGGGTCGGATGCCAGGCCGGCCACTCGGTCATGCTGCCGACCTTGGCAATGCCCGACCAGGCCATCGCTTCTTCGCCGACGGTAATGCCGTAACGGATCGCCTTGCCGCCATCCATCACCCAGTAGAGGTAATGATTGTCGGAATCGACCACGATCGAGCCCGGCGATTCCTTGCGGTGGTAGTCGACGATGGCGCGGCGGAACGGCTCGGCGACCGGGGTGTTCTCGTACCGGACCTTGGCGAGGAGTTCCTTGTCCTTCGGCTTGAAGGCCTTGGTGTCGGTCGCCTCAAAATGTGTGGCTTGCATGCAACCCGACAGCATCAGGCCAGCGGCCAAAACACCCAGCATAACTTTCAGCGACGACATGATTTGGTTCCAATCGACAACAACATGCTTTCGCGGAGCTTGAGCCAAGCCCAAAACCACGACTCCGTTGGTCCCTATTATCGTTGAAATCTGCCACAATTCCAGCTTTTCGGACCTTATCCCGCGCTGCGAGACCCAACCTGTGGCTTTTTTGCCGCAAGTTTTGCACTCCTGCGCTGGTTTTTGGGCAGGGGGACGCCGGACTGTCGATTCCGTGCCACGGCTGGGCCATGGCGCCGCCACAAATGCAAACGCTCCGTTAATGTGCTTGTCATCATGAACTTGTCAGAATCGCGCTAAGGGGCTGTCAGTCTGTCGCAGGCCCCCTGCTGGAGTTGTGCATGTTTTCTGTGTTCGTTCCCTCCGAGGGCACCCTCAAGAAGGCCGTGGTCGAAGATCTGGCGGCCGTGCCGGAACATGCTGTGTGGGTCGACCTGGTCAACCCGACCGGGGCCGAGGACAAGGCGGTGGAGCGGCTCCTGGGCATCGCAATCCCGACCCGGGAGGACATGCAGGAGATCGAGATCTCTAGCCGCCTCTATATTGAGAACAGCGCGCGCTACATGACCGCGACGCTGATGTGCCACTCCGATACCGACATGCCGCGGACCACGGCGGTGACCTTCATTCTCGGCGACCATCGCCTGGTGACGGTGCGCTACGATCAGCCAAAACCTTTCGCGCTGGTCGAAGCCAAGCTCGCCCGCTCCTGCACGCCTGCCATCTCCGGCGAGATGGTGCTGATGGAGCTGCTGGACGCCGTGATCGACCGCTGCGCCGACATTCTCGAGCGCTGCGGCGCCGAGATCGACCAGGTCTCGCACGACATCTTCGAGCCCGAGAGCGAACGCCACGGCCACGCCAAGCAATATTCCCAGATCCTGATCTCGATCGGCCGCAAGGGCGACTTGACCTCCAAGGTTCGCGAGAGCCTGGTCTCGATCGGCCGCGTCGTGACGTTCCTGTCCGCGGTGGTGGAGGGCGTGAAATGGTCGAAGGACATGCGCGAGCAGCTCAAGACCATGCAGCGCGACGTCGCCTCGCTGACCGATCACGCCTCCTATCTCTCCAGCAAGATCACCTTCGTGCTCGACGCCATGCTCGGCGTCGTCAATCTCGAGCAGAACAACATCATCAAGCTGTTCTCGGTCATGGCTGTTGTCCTGATGCCGCCGACGTTGATCGCCTCGATCTACGGCATGAATTTCAAGGCGATGCCGGAACTCGAATGGGCGCACGGCTATCCGTTTGCGCTGGTGCTGATGCTGATCGCGGCGATCGTCCCGTACTGGATCTTCAAGTGGAAGAAGTGGCTGTAATAGCTACCGAGACCTTACGGCGGTCGCAGAGACACGGCGGTTCATGTCGCAGAATAGAGCGGGATTGCGGCCGCGCTGTGATACGTGCCTGCCGCCCCAATTCCTCCGGTAAAATTTGAGCAGTGGGCTGAACGTTTGCGCGAAACTTGTCTGCGATAAGCAGCATGTTAGCCGCGAGGAACAGCCATGGTTGAAAAACACATAACGTCGCCCCGCAACGTCATCGATCTGGCGAATTATCGTCAGGTCCTGGCGAGCGGCAAGGCGTCGTCGATGTCGGCACGCATGTGCCGGCACTGTGGTGCTCCGCTGCTCGACGGTGAGAACGACGACGATTGCTCGACTGCGTTCAGCACGGCCGCTCCGCGGCTGCGCGATCGGTCGCGTCGGATTCGAGTCGATTGAGGAACGGAAGGGTAAAGGCGATCCAGGTCCTGCGGCGGCGTTGTCTGGATCGCCTTGCTTCCCGCCCTTCGAGCGGGAAAATCATCTAGCGCTTCACGATCTGGGCCGTCGAGACGACGGTCTCGGCGATGGCGCCGTCGCGACTGTAGGGAGCGAGATGCTGCCCGACGTCGCGCAGCATCGCGTCGGCATTTTCGCCAAGCGCTTCCGGCGATGACGACGAGTAGGTGAGCGTGCGTTCCGCCAGGTCGTGCAGGCCGACCAGATGGCTGGTCTCGATTGAGACGAGGCCAGCGGGCTGAAACGAGCTGCCGCGAAAGAATGATGGGAGGTCGCGGTGAGTCCGCGTGCCACGACCGGCCTCCTCCCACAGCTTGGCCGGTGACCATCGGCGGCGCGCTTCATTGTAGCCGTCAAGCCACGGGTTGCGGCCGTCGGTGGCCGAGAATGAGGCGCAGATGGCAATTGCGCCGTCGTGCGCCACCAGCCGGTCGAGCAGTGCAAGCGTCAGGTCACGATCCATCCAATGCAGGGCGCGCCCGATCGTCACGACATCGAAGCTGCCGATGTCGGGAGCAAGCGTTTCGGCCTTGCCTTCGATCAGCGTGATATCCCGCCCTGCGCCCGCTGCGGCGCGTCGCGCCGCCTCGATCATCTCGGGCTCGGGATCGACGCCGACGACGCGGCCGACATAGGGGCCGAAGCCGAGCGCCAACAGTCCGGGTCCGGTGCCGAGGTCTATCAGGCTGCTCTGTTTGGCGAGACCAAGCTTGTGCGCGACGCCGCGAAAGAATTCGCTCGGGTAGGGCGGCCGCAAATGCTCGTAGAGTAACGCAGTGCTCGCGAACCGGCCCATGCTTCGCCTGCCTGGCCCTACACGTGCTGGCCGCCGTTGATGTGGATCTCGGCGCCGTTGACGTAAGAGCTGGTGTCCGTGCACAGCACGTAGATGATCTTGGCGACCTCGTCGGGCGTGCCGAGACGGTGCATCGGTATCTGCTGGTCGACGATCTTCTCGGTGCCCGGCGACAGGATCGAGGTGTCGATCTCGCCCGGCGCGATCGCGTTGACGCGGACGCCGATGCGGCCGAAATCGGAGGCCATCTCCCGCGTCAGGGATGCAAGCGCAGCTTTCGATGTGGCGTAGGCGGCGCCCGCGAAGGGATGCACGCGCGAGCCTGCGATCGAGGTGACGTTCACGACCGAGCCCTTGGCCGCCTTCAATTCCTCGATCAATCCTCGCGCAATCATGATCGGTGCGAAGAAGTTGACATGGAACACGTGCGTCCAGGTGTCGAGATCGGTGTCGACCGATCCGAGCCGCGAGCCGCCCGCGCCTTTCGGGGAAATGGCGGCGTTGTTGACGAGGGCATGCAGCATGCCGCCTTCGAGCCGGTTGCGGATGTCGGAGATCGCGCGCGCGGTGTCCTGGGGGTTGCCGAGGTCGACCTGGATGTGATCCTCGGGGCCTGCGTCCCAAGGGCAGTCCTCGGGGAAGGGATGCCGCGAGCAGGTGATGACGCGCCAGCCCGCCGACGAGAAGCGGATCACGGTGGCGTGGCCGATGCCGCGGCTCGCTCCGGTCAGGAGCAGCGTGCGGCGCGGCGCATTGGACGAATGCGGCATGGACATCTTTCAGGTCGACCCAAGGCTAAAGATTGAGGCTCAAGGATACATCCGCGTCTTGGACCATGGCTGGCCGGCCGCGTCACGGCGAAATTCGATGCGGTCGTGCAGGCGGAATGGGCGGTCGTGCCAGAACTCGATACGCGACGGCGTGATGCGCCAGCCGCTCCAGCCCGACGGGCGTGGCACCTCGCCGATGACGTATCTGGCCGCAACTTTTGCGATGGCCTGTTCGAAGGCGAAGCGGCTTTCCAGCTCTTGCGACTGCTTGCTCGCCCAGGCGCCGATCTGCGCCTGCTTGGGCCGGGTGGCGAAGTAAGCGTCGGCCTCTGCGTCGGTCACCGGCGTCACCTTGCCGCGGATGCGGACCTGACGGCGCAGCGACTTCCAGTGAAAAAGTAACGCCGCCTTAGGATTTGCGGCGAGTTCGCGGCCCTTCTGGCTTGCGATGTGGCTGTAGAAGACGAAACCCTCGGTATCGAAGCCCTTCATCAGCACCATGCGAACGTCAGGCAGCCCGTCGGGATCGACGGTGGCGAGCGCCATGGCGTTCGGATCGTTCGGCTCGCTCTTGATCGCCTCGTTCAGCCAGGTCTCGAACAGCGCAAATGGCTCGTCGGCGGCGGTGAAATCACCGGATGTTAAGGGTGTCTGGTGTTTCATCGAGGTCGTGTCGGTCATGTCCGGAGTCCGAGTTGCGTCCCGCGGCCCAAAACGCGTTGTTGTCCGCTACCGCCCTATATAGGGCATGGGGACGCATTGGCCTATCGGCGATCCGGCCGTCCGGCTTTGTCATGGCAATGATTCTGATCGGGCTCGGCTCCGGCGGCTGCAGCTTTTCCCGCAACGACACCCGCGCCTACGCCAGGGCCGACGACAGTGACCTGACCGGCTCGATCGCGCGGCCGGCGAAGGACGCCCCGCCGACGGATACCGATCTTGCCTTCGCCCGAAACGCCGCCTCCGACGTGCTGAGCAAGGGCGACAAGGATTCCAGCCAGCACTGGGAGAATCCGGAGACCGGCGCACGCGGCTCGGTGACGCCGATCGCGCAGTCCTATGCCGCCGAGGACGGCCGCAAGTGCCGGGACTTCCTGGCGAGCTACGTCAATGGCAGCACCGAAAGCTGGCTCCAGGGCGCCGGCTGCCAAAGCAGCCGTGGCCGTTGGGAGATTCATACGCTAAAGCCGTGGCGGAGCTAGGAATCGGCTCCGCGGGCTAGTTGCAAAAATGCCACTCGCCTCCCACATGACGTGCAGATGGGGCGGGGAGCCCTTTGAACAATTCGATTTCTCTTGAAGGAGACGTGACGGATGCGCGACCCCTATGAGGTCTTGGGGGTGCCGCGGAGCGCCAACGCTGCCGCGATCAAGAGCGCCTATCGCAAGCTTGCCAAGAAGCACCATCCCGACAGCAACAAGGATGACCCGAAGGCCGCCGAACGCTTCTCCGAGATCAATTCGGCGAACGAGATCATCGGCGACGAGGACAAGCGCAAGCAGTTCGACCGCGGCGAGATCGACGCCGACGGCAAGCCGCGCTTCCAGGGTTTTCCGGGCGGCGGCGGGCCGCGCGGCCGCGCGGGTCCCGGCGGGTTCGAGAGCTACACGTTCCGCAGTGGCGGCGCGGGCCCTGGTCAGGGCGGCGGCGCGTTCGAGGACATCCTCAACAGCATGTTCGGCGGCGGGGCGCGTGGTGCGCGGCCCGGAGCCGGCGGCGCGGGCCAGTTCGAATTCGACACCGGCGGGATCGGGCTCGATCTCGACGTCAATGTCGCCATGTCCGTCTCGCTGGAAGAGTCGGTCAAGGGTGGCGACAAGCGCGTCCGGCTGCCGAACGGCAAGGAGCTCAACGTCAAGGTTCCGGCCGGCGTCACCGAGGGCCAGCAGATCCGGTTGCGGGGGCAGGGCGAGACCGCTCAGGGCCATCCGCCGGGCGATCTCCTGATCACGATCAGCATCGCGCCGCATCCGTTCTTCAAGATCGATGGTGCCGACCTCAGGATCGACCTGCCGGTCACGCTCTACGAGGCCGTGCTCGGCGGCAAGGTCCGGGTGCCGACCCTCGGCAATGCCGTAGAACTGTCGGTCCCGAAAAACACCTCCAGCGGCCGGACCTTCCGCCTCAAGGGCAAGGGATTGCCAAAGGCTGGCGGAACCGGGGATCTCTTCGTCACCATCAGGATTATGCTACCGGACGGGAACGACGCCGAGCTTGAAGCATTGATGGAGAAGTGGCGGGACCAACACCCCTACAATCCACGTAGCGGGCTTGGTTAGGATCGAACTGAAGGGGTTTCTCCTGAAGGCCTAGGCATCGTCCAGGAGATGATGCCCATCATACGCCTGAGGCGTGGTAGCGCTTCATATGTTCGACGTGTCGGCTGTCCGGCGGGGCAGTCGATAAAAAGGTGCGGCCTCGAGAGGGGGACCAGCGCGGTACCAACAACCCCAATCGAGGCCGCCCGCGTCGATCGGCGGATCGAACGCTGCTCATTTTCTCGTGAGCATCCGGTGCGATAATGAGACGCACCCATGTCTTGATTCCAAATTTTCAATGTCGGAATCGAGGCACCGCCTTGAAGCGGTTGCTCAGGTCCCGTTTTTCTCGGCCTGGTCGTAGACCGCCTGCGCTACCTTGGTCAGGCGATCGCGGTCGCCGCCGCCGCTGACGACGTAGCCGACGCCGCGCTCGGCCCAGAACAGCGCCCCGTCCTTGTCCGTTTTGGCGTAGCGCATCTGAGTCGCGCCGGTCTCGGTCTTGGCGGAGTAGATCGTGTACCGCTCGCCCGAGGCGCCCTCATACATCAGGAACGACGCCGGGCCGTTCGGCCCCGGTAAGAGCCGGCCGCCGACGAGCTTCAGCCCGCTCGCCTCCAGGTTCGGCGCGAACACGGTCCAGCCGCAGCGCCTGGTCAGCCAGGCCTGGAGATGGTCGCGCTCGTTGCCGCCGACCTCGACGGGGTGACGAACCTCGACGACATAGAGGCGGTGGGCGTCGAGCGCGTCCGCCGTAAAGTTCTGGAAGGTCGACGGGGCGCTGGCGGCCCCATGCGCCACCCAGCCGGCGGTGCCGCCGGCCACGAAGGCGACCAGCACAGCAGCCGCAGCGCCATAGAGCCATTGTCGGGGGCGGCGCTCCAGCCGCTCGAGCTCCAGCCGGGCCGGCACCGGCTCGTGGGCAACGGTGTCGTAGCGGGCGTGCAGCATCTCGGCCATGGCGCGCCAGGACTGCACGCGCCCGGCATCGTCAGGGTGTGTGGCAAGCCAGGCCTCGACGTCGGCGCGGCGCTCGGCGGGCAACTCGCCGTCGACATAGGCGTGCAACTCGTCTTCGGTAATGGGAATATTGCGGTCGTTCATATCTATCGTCTCTGGCTCTGCGGCCCAAAATGTTCTTCGCAGTTCAACTGCGCTGCTTCCCGCTCCATGCAGGGGAAGCGACCCGCGCGATGCATCAACCCTGTCATCATTTCACCCGCTTGAGCGCCGGGCGCTCACCTTCCAGCGAGGCTTTAACGTGGGCTCTAGCCCGGGCCAGGCGCGACATCACGGTGCCGATCGGCACGCTCTGGATATCGGCGACCTCGCGGTAGCTCATGCCCTCCAGCATCACCAGCAGAAGCACCGAGCGCTGCTCCTCGACCAGCGTCGCCAGCGCCTTCTCGATGTCGCGCCCTTCGGCTTCGGTCCCGCTGGCATCCGGGTTGTTCTCCGTCAGCTGCGTGAACTGCGGCCGCCTTGCCAGCGAGCGCCGCCGGTTCTTGTTGAGGTTGGTCAGGATCGTGTAGAGCCAGCTCCTGACGTCGCCTCCTAGGAACAGGCGCTCCGAACGCAGCGCCCGCACCAACGTATCCTGCACCAGATCGTCGGCCGCATCCGCGTCGCGCGTGAGCGCGCGGGCGTAGCGGCGCAGCGCCGGGATCATGGCTTCCACACTCTGGCGAAACGCACTCATGCCGTCTTTGATGTCCTGCCGTCCGGCGCAAGCGCCACAATCATCATAACACCCGAATGGAACGGCTATTCCGGCGCTCGAAACAGCGTTAACGCCCCGTATTAGGACTGTACCGCGAAGGAGGGCTGGTGTACCTCCAGACCTCAACGAGAGTTCGACGGGACGTTAGCAAATGGCGCAGAATTCAGGTCTGATGCAGGGTAAGCGCGGGGTGATCCTCGGCCTTGCGAACAACCGCTCGATCGCCTGGGGCATCGCCAAGGCATGCCACGCCGCCGGCGCCGAGCTCGCCTTCACCTATCAGGGCGATGCGCTGAAGAAGCGCGTCGAGCCGCTCGCTGCCGAGATCGGCGGGCTCGTGCTCGGCCATTGCGACGTCACGGATGCCGCGACCATCGACGCCGCGTTCGCAGTGCTGAAGGAGAAGTGGGGCAAGATCGACTTCCTGGTGCATGCGATCGCTTATGGCGAACAGCTCGACGGCCGCTACGTCGACACCACCCAGGAGAACTTTTCCAAGTCGTTGCTGATCTCCTGCTATTCGTTCACGGCGGTGGCGCAGCGCGCCGAGAAGCTGATGACCGACGGCGGTTCGCTCATCACGCTCAGCTATTACGGCGCCGAGAAGTGGATGCCGCATTACAACGTGATGGGCGTGGCGAAGGCTGCGCTCGAAGCCAGCGTGCGGTATCTCGCGGCTGATCTCGGCGAGAAGAACATCCGCGTCAATGCGATCTCGGCAGGTCCCATCAAGACGCTCGCGGCGTCCGGCATCGGCGACTTCCGCTATATCCTGAAGTGGAACGAGAACAATGCACCGATGCGGCGCAACGTGTCGACCGAAGACGTCGGCGGCAGCGCGCTGTATTTCCTCTCCGACCTGTCGCGCGGCGTCACCGGCGAGGTGCATCACGTCGATTCCGGCTATCACGTGCTGGGCATGAAACGCCCGGACGCGCCGGACATTTCGTTCGGTGGCAAGGACTAAGCCTTCAAATCTGGAATGCCCGTGCCCACGATCTATTATCTACGCCACGGTGAGACCGAGTGGAATGCGCTCGGGAGGCTTCAGGGCACCAAGGACGTTCCGCTGAACGCGCGTGGACGCGGTCAGGCCGTGCAGGCCGGCGGTGTGTTGGCGGATCTCTTCAAGCGCGACGGCAAGGACAAGGCGGCGTTACCCTACATGTCGAGCCCGCTCGGGCGCGCACGCCAGACCATGGAACTCGCGCGCGGCAGGCTCGAACTGCCGCTGGCCGACTACGCGCTCGACGATCGCCTGCGCGAGATCGGCTACGGCAGCTGGGAAGGGCTGACGCTGGCCGAGAGCGAGGCGGCCGATCCGGACGTCTACGCCCGGCGCCTCGCCGACAAATGGACGGTCGGCCCCGCGGACGGGGAGACCTACGCCGATGTGCAGGTCCGCGTGCGGGCCTGGTACGACGAGCTCCGGACCGATACCGTTGCGGTTGCCCATGGCGGGACTTGCCGGGCCCTGATGGTTTCGCTCGGCCTGGAGACGCCCGCCAGCGCCGCCGAGCTCTATATCGAGCAGGGCGCCGTCTACGTCTTCCGCGACGGGCGGCTTGAGAAGTTTAGTTAGGCCGGTTCGCCGTCATCCACGATGGCTATGGGTTTGACCCCCGGCCCCCCGCGCGTTACCACACGCCGGAACCGACCCAGTGAGCAGCGATGTCCTTCAACACCTTCGGTCACATGTTCCGCGTCACCACCTTCGGCGAAAGCCACGGGGTGGCGATCGGCTGCGTGGTCGACGGCTGTCCGCCCATGATCCCGCTCACCGAGGCCGACATCCAGCAGGATCTCGACCGCCGCCGGCCCGGCCAGTCGCGCTTCACAACTCAGCGCCAGGAGCCGGACCAGGTGAAGATCCTGTCCGGCGTGATGGCACATCCGGAGACCGGCGTGCAGGTGACGACGGGCACCCCGATCGGGCTCCTGATCGAGAACACCGACCAGCGCTCGAAGGACTATTCCGAGATCAAGGACAAGTTTCGGCCCGGCCATGCCGACTTCACCTATGAGGCCAAATACGGCCTGCGCGACTATCGTGGCGGCGGGCGCTCCTCGGCGCGCGAGACCGCGATGCGCGTTGCCGCCGGTGCGATCGCGCGAAAAGTGCTCCCCGACGTCAAGGTCCGCGGCGCGCTGGTGCAGATCGGCCCGCACAAGATCGACCGCGACAAATGGGACTGGGACGAGATTGCGAAAAATCCGTTCTTCTGTCCCGACAAAGACAAGGCCGCGTTCTTCGAGACCTATCTCGACGGCATCCGCAAGAGCGGCTCCTCGATCGGCGCTGTCATCGAGGTCGTCGCCGAGGGCGTGCCGGCTGGTCTCGGCGCGCCGATCTACGCCAAGCTCGATTCCGATCTCGCGGGCGCGATGATGACCATCAACGCGGTGAAGGGCGTCGAGATCGGCGCCGGCTTCGGCGCAGCCGAGCTCACCGGCGAAGAGAACGCCGACGAGATGCGCACCGGCAATGACGGCACGCGCTTCCTCTCCAACCATGCAGGCGGTGTTCTTGGCGGCATCTCCACCGGACAGCCGGTGGTGGTGCGCTTCGCGGTGAAGCCGACCTCTTCGATCCTCCAGCCGCGTCTCACCGTCGATCGCAAGGGCGCCGACACCGAGATCTTCACGAAAGGCCGCCACGACCCCTGCGTCGGCATCCGCGCCGTCCCCGTCGGCGAGGCCATGATGGCCTGCGTGCTCGCCGATCATTTCATTCGGGATCGCGGGCAGGTTGGACGCTAGCGCACGGTCCTATCGTCGCGGTACCAGCCCACCGCGCAGCTTGACGTCTCCACAACTTCGTCCGCAAATGCGGACATGCAAAACTCCGAGATCCAGCGCATCACCAACTGGCTGATCGACGGTGCGAGGTCGTCCGGGACCCCTTCCGAGATGATCGCCGAGGTCTGCGAACATCTGGTCGCCGCCGGCTTGCCGCTGTCGCGGTTCGGCATCTTCATCCGCACGCTGCATCCGGAAATCTTCGGCCGCAACTTCATTTGGCGGCAGGGCCAGAAGGTCGAGATCGGCACTGTCGATTTCGATATCCTAGACACGCCCGAGTTCGCCCGGAGCCCGCTCCGGATCGTGTTCGAGGAGGGGCTCGAGGTCCGGGGACGAATGGACGATCCAGACAGCAAGCGGTTTCCGTTCCTCGACGACATGCGCGCCGAAGGCGTGACCGACTATCTCGCGATGCCGATGCACTATCTGGACGGCTCGATCCACGCGACGAGCTGGGTCACGCGGCATCCCGGCGGCTTCAGCGACGACGACATCGCGGCAATCCGCTCCATCGTGACGCCGCTCGCGCGCGTCAGCGAGATCATCAGCCTGCGCCGCACCGCCGAGATGCTGCTCGACACCTATGTCGGCAACCGTGCCGGCGCGCGCATCCTCGGCGGCCAGATCCGCCGCGGCCACAATGACACCATGCAGGCCGCGATCTGGCTCTCGGATCTGCGCGGCTTTACCGCATTGTCGGACCGGCTGCCGGCCGAGACCGTTGTCGAGATCCTCAACCAGTATTTCGACTGCCAGGTCGCCGCGATCCGCGGACATGGCGGCGAGGTGCTGAAATTCATGGGCGACGGCCTGCTCGCGGTCTTCCCGATCGACGAATATGTCGGCGACGCCGCCCATGTCTGCACGCGCGTCCTGGAGGCCGCGCGCGAATCCCGCGCCAGCGTCGAGGCGCTCGCTTTTCCGGTCGGCGAGGTCGTCGAGCGCTTCCGCTTCGGCGTCGCGCTTCACGTCGGCAACATTCTCTATGGCAATATCGGTGGCGGCAATCGGCTCGACTTCACCTGCATCGGCCCCGCCGTCAATCTCGCGGCAAGGCTTGAGAAGATCACGGGCCGCCTCGGCCGCACCGTCGTGGTGTCGGAAGTCTTTGCCAACGCCTGCCGCCATGACTGGCGCGAGCTCGGCGAATTTCCGATCGCCGGATTTTCCAAGGCGCAGCGCGTGTATGGGCTCGCGGAGGAGACGCCGGTGGTGATGGCGTGATGCGCAATGAGCCGAAGACGTTCACGGTCGCACGGTGAAGGCCTATTCCTCGGGCTCCGTCGTGAACAGCAGCGGATAGCCCTTGGCGCGGCCGGCGTCGGTGGCGCGGGTGGCCTTGGTTTCGGCGACGTCCCTGGTGAACACGGCGACCACGCAGGCGCCCAGCTTGTGCGCGGTGATCATGACCTTGTAGGCCTGATCCTCCGTCATGCGGAACTCGGCCTTGAGGATCATCGTGACGAATTCGCGCGGCGTGAAGTCGTCGTTGATCAGGATGACCTTGTGCAGCTTGGGCCGCTCGACCTTGGTCTTCGTCCTGGTTTTCGGCTTGGTAACGGTGTCGTTCATTCCGCCTCCTGGACATGGCGGGTTCGGGTCCCAGCCGGAGCGATCAGCTCGCGGCCTTCGCACCATATTGCAGGACCTGCACCTTCTCCAAGGTGATCAGGCCACTCGACATCATGCCATCCAGGATGGGCAGGAATGCGTTGATGTTGTCCTCGCTGTCGACGATCTCGATCAGCAGCGGCAGGTCTTCCGACAGCCGCAGGATCTTCGAGGTGTGCAGCCGGCTCGACTTGCCGAACCCCATCGGCCCGCGCAGCACGGTGGCGCCCGCGAGATGCCGTTCGCGCGCCGTCATCACGATCGCTTCGTAAAGCGGCTTGCCGTCGAAATGGTCGCTCTCGCCGATGAAGATCCGGAGCGAAACAGCCTGATTGGGGATTTGCATGGTCAGCTCCTCGTCAAGCGGTTGTAGCGGCTTGCCATCATATGGCCGAGCCATACGGACACCAGCCAGCAGATGACGGATGCCGCGATATAGGCGAGCGCCGTGTACTTCATGCCGCCGTGGAACAGGCGGAAGGTCTCCAGGCTGAAGGCCGAGAAGGTGGTGTAGCCGCCGCAAAACCCGGTCATGACGAATTGCCGGTGCTCGGGCCGCGCCAGCACGCGGCCGTCGGGGCCGGTTAGCGTCGCGTAGAAGCCGATGATCAGCGATCCCGTGGCATTGATGAACAGCGTCGCGACGGGGAAGCCCGGGCCGGTGTCGAGCACGAGGGAGACGAAATAGCGCGCGAGGCCGCCAAGGACGCTGCCGAAGGAAACCCAGGCATAGAGCATCGCGCTGCGCCAGCGGTCGGTGGAGGAGGGAACGGTCATCCGCTTCTAGCCTCCAAGGCCGTCAGCGAGGAGAAAGCCGCAACTGACGGCGGCGAGGCACAGCCCGACCGAGAGCGCGACATTGCCGAGCGCATGCAGTGGCTCGCCGTTGCGCGCCAAGGTCAGCGTTTGCAGGCTGAACGAGGACACCGTGGTGTAGCAGCCGAGGAACCCGGTCACCGCGAACAGCCATGGATTGGGCGCGGCGAAGACCGAGCCGGGATGGGTTGCCAGCGCGCCGAAAATGCCGATCAGGAAGGCGCCGGTGATGTTGATGGTCATGGTGCCCCAGGGAAAGGTCTCGCCCAGCCGACGCGCGATCGCGCCCGAGACGAAATAGCGCGCGCAGCCGCCGAGAACGCTGCCGGCCACGATCGCGATCACTCCGCTCAACACGACGAACGCCCTTCCATCATCATTTGTCCTCCGCTGCCAGACCATTGCCGACGGCGAGCAGCCCTGCAAGCGCGACCAGCGCGAAGCCGAGCCCGGCCAGGAACGTGCCCGCCGGACCGTAGGCATCCCACAGCGCGCCGGCGATCACGCTTGCGGCCAGCAAGGCAAGTCCGGTGAGCAGGTTGAAATAGCCGAATGCGGTGCCGCGCAGGCTCGGCGGCGCGGCGTCGGCGACGAGGGCCGACAGCAGGCCTTGCGTAAACCCCATATGCAGCCCCCACAGCACGACCCCGAGCGCGAGGCCCGCCAGATTCGGCAGCAGCGCGAGCGCGAGATCGGCGCCGGCGAGGAAGACGAGGCCCAGCGCGAGCAGGCCGGTCCGGTTGATCCGGTCCGACAGCACGCCGGCCGGATAGGCCGACAGGGCATAGACCACGTTCATCAGCACGAGCACCGCCGGCACCCACATCGCGTTGAGCCCGATGTTCTGCGCGCGCAGGATCAGGAAGGCTTCGCTGAAGCGTGCCAGCGTGAAGACGATTCCGATCGCGACCACACGCCAGTACACCGATCCAAGCTGCCGCATCGCGGCGCTGTTCAGCGGATTCCTCGCGGGCTCCCGGCTCGGGTCCGGCTCCGGCTCGTTCACCGCGAACGCGATCAGGCCGAACGACAGGAACGCCGGCAGCACCGCCACCCAGAACACGGCGGCAAAATTGTCCGCGGTCCACCACATCAGGCCGATCGCCACGAGCGGTCCGACGAACGCGCCGATGGTGTCGAGCGACTGCCGCAGGCCGAAGCTCGCGCCGCGCAGACCGACAGGGGCGATATCGGCGATCAGCGCATCGCGCGGTGCGCCGCGAATGCCCTTGCCGACGCGGTCGGTGAAGCGCGCGGCAACCACCCATCCGATGCTGGGGGCAAGCGGGAATAGCGGTTTTGTCAGCGCGGCCAGCCCGTAGCCGAGCGCTGCGAGGAGCTTGCGCCGGCCGAGCCAGTCGGACAGCGCGCCGGAGAAGATCTTCGTGATCGAGGCGGTCGCCTCCGCAATGCCCTCGATGAAGCCGACCGTGAGCGTGGAGGCCCCGAGCACGGTGACGAGATAGACCGGCAGCAGCGCGTGGATCATCTCAGAGGAGACGTCCATCAGCATCGAGACGAAGCCGAGCACCCAGATCCCCCTGGGCAGCTTGGTGCGCGCAGCATTCGGTGTCGTCGTCGTCACGCCTTCGCCTTCATGCCCCGGCCTTCCCGGCCTTCATTTCCAGGCAACAAAAAACCCGCCAGCGGCGGGTCTGTCCATGCTCCCGCCGAAGGCAGAGGCTCCAAGATTGCCCCACCTCAAGCAGGAGTCATCAGCCCACTACGGCAACAGGCCGGCGGGCGGTTGTCGGGGGACAACATCCCCATCTCTACGTCCAGCCTAGCATGGAAATCGCACCGGACAAGTGGGCGGGGAAGCTCTGTCCCGCGAGTCGTCATCCGGGCTCGATGCTGCCGGACGCGCCGGAATGACGGTGCGGGATTGGGCATGTTCCGGCGGCGAGCGCGCGGCAACACGGCGGCAACTTTGCGCAAAGCGCGCAAATTCCCAACGCGCAGATTCCTAACTCTCAGATTCCTAACTCGAATGTGAAGCGCAAGCGATCTTCGGACTTTGCGGCAAGGCGATTGCATGTCACCATCGCGTCATACGACGGGAGACTGCGATGCGCATGCTGTTCTCGATCGGGGCTGTGCTGGTGGCCGGCGTGCTTGCCGGAGGGGACGTCGCGGGCATCGCGGCACCAGGGCCCAAATTTGAACCGACCAGGAATCCGCCACAACGGCTAGCGGCCGACCGGGACGCGCAGACGGTCGATGTCGAGCTGATCCTCGCGGTCGACGTCTCCTACTCCATGGACATGGACGAACTCGCGATCCAGCGCGAAGGCTATGCGCAGGCGATCCAGTCGAAGGAATTCCTCCAGGCGCTGAAGCTCGGACCGAATGGCCGGATTGCGGTGACTTATTTCGAATGGGCCGCTTCCAGCGACCAGAAGATCATCATCCCGTGGCGGCTGGTCGACGGACCGGAGACGGCGGACGCGGTCGCCGCCGAGATCATGAAGACGCCGATCCGGCGCGCCTCTCGCACCTCGATCTCCGGCGCGATCACGTTCGCGATGCCGTTGTTCGACGAGGATCCCTATCGCGGCTTGCGCCGCGTGATCGACATTTCCGGTGACGGCCCCAACAACAATGGCGGCCCGGTCACGGCGGCACGCGACGCCGCCCTCGAGAAGGGCATCGTCATCAACGGCCTGCCGATCATGGTCAAGGAGCCGTCCTATTCGACCATGGATATCGACAATCTCGACTACTACTACGAGGACTGCGTCATCGGCGGTCCAGGCTCCTTCGTCATCTCGATCAAGGATCGCGACAAGTTCAAGGAAGCGATCCGCACAAAACTCCTGATGGAAGTCGCGGGCCGCATGCCGGAGCGTCCCGTCACGCGGGTTGCCGACAAGGAGCCGCGGGTCAATTGCATGATCGGCGAGAAGATCTGGTCGGACCGCTGGGGGCGCTGATCCGCGCTACCCCGAATGAGACCAATTGCCCATCTCGCCTGACGGTTGAATTTAACCACTCTTTAACCAGCGCCGGGGCCTAATCGAATTGTTTCTGTTTGCTTCCCGGTAGTTACTTCGCGCTGCTGTCCGGCGTGCGAGCAAGAGCGGTCCGTCAGACAAATCCGCCGAGCAATCCCATGGCCGTCATCTCGTCGAGCACCAACCAGATCTCGCCCGCCAACGAGCGGATGTATCACCAGAGCGCTCTGGTTGGTGACTGGAAGGGCAATTGGGCAGGCAACAACCAGGAAGTCGGCTTCAAGGTCGTGAACATCCGCGGGGCCCGGGCCCAGATCGAGTACACCCATAACGGGCGCACCGAGCGCGGTTTCGGCGAGGTCAATGGTGCAACCATCACCTACGGCACCGTCACCGTCGGCACCAAGGATGGCAAGAATCTCGCGCTCGTGTTCTCCGCCGGCGGCGGCGAGGCGACCGCCACTCTCCAGAAGCAGGCGCCCCCAGGTTCCGACAGCAACCTCATGGGAAGCTGGGGAGGCTATTCTGCCGACAACGGCAAGAGCGCGAGCTTTCGCGTGCTGGCCATTGACGGCAAAGAGGCGACTGTCAGCGTCACCACCGACGGTATCACCCGCCAGGGCACCGGCTACGTCTACAAGAACGTCATCATGTTCGGGCAGTCGCAGATCTCCACCGACGACGGCCAGAACGGCAAGGTCATCTATCAGGTCGGCACCAAATCCTTCATGGTGCCCGTGACCAAATATCCACCGGCGGATTCGTCCTCCTCGGTAGACGTGACGGCCTGAACTTCAGCCCTCCCTGGGCGGGCTGCTGCCCCTTACCATTTCGGCGCCCGTTTCTCGACGAATGCCCTCAACCCCTCCTGCGCCTCGTCCGACGTCGCGACGTTGCAGAAATCGTCCACTGCACTTGCGATGCTGCGCCGATAGTCGAGATCGATCTGCCGCATGAATGCGGCGCGGCCCATCCGCAGCACGGCGGCCGACTTGCTGGCGAACTGCGTCGCAAGCTTCAGCACCTCAGCGTCGAGCTCGGCATCGCCGACGACGCGGTTCACCACGCCGAGCTCGCGCGCCTCCGCGGCGCTGAAGACGCGGCCGGTGAACAGCAGCTCGAAAGCGCGGTGACGTCCCACGATGCGCGGCAGATGCGCATAGTGAATCGCGGGGATGACGCCGACGTCGATCTCGGGATAGCCGAACGTCGCGCTCTCGGCCGCCAGCACCACGTCGCAGGACACCGCCATGGTCATGCCGCCGCCCCGCGCTGCGCCGCCGACTGAGGCAATCGACGGTTTTCCGAGGCCGTACTGGGCGTCGTAGAGGTCGATATAGAGTGCCTGGAGGAATTCGCGGATCTGCGCTCCGGATTTGCCAAGCAGGATGTCGAGGTCGAGGCCCGCCGAAAAGCGTTTTGGAATTGCGCTCGCCAGCACCACAACGCGCGCATCCGTATCGTTCGCTGCGCGACGCAGGGCCGCGACCACCGCACGGATGACCTCGAGGCTCAGCGCATTGACGGGCGGGCGGCGCAGCGTGATGCGGGCGATGTCGCCGACGCATTCGTAGGCGACGGGGTCGTCAGGTGTCACCGGGTTCTCCCTGCTTTAGGGGTGTGCGGCGTCGACCGCGGTGGTGACGCGGCTATTTCGCGGCGAGCGGCGGCAACGGCGGCACGCTGTCGTTCGGCGCCTCCGCCTGCATTGTGATCAAGGTCATCGAGACCAGGTCGTAATAGCCGATCAGGCCAATAATATCCATGATGCCGCGCTCGCCGAATTTCTGCTGTGCCGCGCGGTAGACGTCGTCCGACACCTTCTTGTCGCGGTACAGCGCCATCGCGAGATCATAGAGCGCAGCTTCGTCATCCTTCATCGCCTGCGGCCGCACGCCGTTTGCGACGTCCTTGGCGACTTGCGGATCGAGCCCGGCTTTCATCGCGAGCGGATAATGCGCGAACCATTCGTACTGCGCTGTCCATTGCCGCGCGGTGATCAGGATGGCGAATTCGCTGAGGCGCGCCGGCAGCGACGAATTCCAGCGCAGATAATCCGACATCGCCGAGAGCTTTGGTGCAAGCTCCGGATTGCGGACATAGGCGCGATAGGGCGGGTTGGTGAATTTGGCGTTGCGCGGGGGCACCGCGATCGCGTCCGCCCATTCCTTCTGTGGCGGTGTGAGCTCGTCCGGCTTCAGCGGTACGAAGCGGGTCGGCTCGGCGGCGCGGCCGTCTCCCGCGATCGTCACAGCGAACAGCGCGGCCAGCGCCAGGCCATGATATTTCATCGTCATCCTCCCATTCCGGCGGACTCGCGCCGCCTTGTTCGGGTGACAGCTTACGGTGCGGAGGGCGCCGTGCAAGACCTCCGGAATGCATGCTAGACTGCGTGCAGCAGATTGCTTGCGCGAAGGAGAGGGACCAATGACCGACGAACACCCGATGATGGCCGGCTCAGCCACCGTCTTCGTCGTGTCCGACATCACAGCCAGCCTCGCCTATTACCGCGATGTGCTCGGCTTCGACGTCACCTTCGAATACGGTCAGCCTCCATCCTACGCCTGCCTCTGCCGTGACGAGGTCGGCCTGCATCTGCTTGCGGCGGCGGTAACCAAGCGGTTGCCCGGGCACGGCGGCATCTGCATCTTCGTCAGTGACGTCGATCAGATCTATGCCGAACTGTCGGGACGCGGCGCCAGGCTGCTCAACCGGCCGGAGGACCGCGACTATGGTATGCGCGATTTCGACGTCGTCGATGCCGACGGCAATCAGCTCACGTTCGGTATGGGAACGGACGACGCGGCCTGACATCGCCGGCCGCGCGCGTCCGCCGTTGGATCAGATCCGGGCCTCCAGGATCAGGTTGAAGGGTGTTTCGGCGGCGCGGCGGAAGCGCGACAGGCCGCCTTCGCTGGCGACCTTGCGAAGCCTTGCCTCGCCGGCTTGAGCGCCCAGCGCGAGGCCCACCTCCTGATCGAGCGAGGCCGGCGTGCAGATCATGGTGGATGCCGCATAGTAGACGCGCCCGACCGGGTTGAGATTGTCTTCGAGGCGGTCGTTCGCGAACGGCTCGACCAGCATGCAGGTGCCGTCCTTCGCCATGGTCTCGCGCACGTGGCTGATGGCGCCAACGGGATCGCCCATGTCGTGCAGGCAATCGAAGAAGCAGACGAGATCGTAGCCCTCGGCCGGATAGGTTTTCGCCGAGTGAACCGCGAAACTGACGCGATCACCGAGCTTCGCCTCGGTTGCCGCCTTCCGTGCAGCCTCGATCGAGCCCTCGTGATAGTCGAAGCCGTAGAAGCGGGAGTTCGGGAAGGCCTCCGCCATCAGCCGGGTCGAGACGCCATGTCCGCAACCGACATCGGCGACCTTGGCGCCGCGCTTCAGCTTGTCCACGACGCCGTCGAGCGCGGGCAGCCACTCCTGCACCAGATGATGCATGTAGCCGGTGCGGAAGAAGCGGGCCGTACCGCAGAACAGGCACTCGCTGCGACGATTCCAGCCGACGCCCTTGCCGGACTTGAATGCGTCCGTAATTTTCGGCTCGTCGAGGAACGCCGCGGCAATGACGTTGCCGACCGCGCCGAGGAAGACCGGGCTGTCGTCATCGGCAAGCGCCAGCGCCTGCTCCGGCAGCATCGAGAACTTGCCGGAAGGGGAGTCGTATTCGACGTAACCAGAAGCCGCCTGGCTCGCCAACCACTCGCGGACGTAGCGTTCGTTCGTTCCGGTGGCGCTTGCGAGTTCGGCAGAGTTCATGGGTCCCTTGGCGGCGAGGGCGCGGTAGAGGCCGAGCTTGTCGCCCAGCAGGACCAGCGATGCGTTCATCGCGGCCCCGACCTCGGTGATCATTTTGCCCATAAAGGCATTCAACCTGTCGGAATTGACCTCCATGACAGCCTCCATGCTGAGGTGCCCCCAATGTGGGTCAAGCCGGCACGGGGGAGGTTCAACGCGTCAGGAAGAGGTGATCGGGGAACCGGATGGCGTGATCGCCGGTATCGGTCGGCTGGCATTCGCGGCGTCCTGAGGGTATGATTTGTGACCTTTTTGACGGTTTCCGAATGCCCATCCTTGCACGTTCTTGCGGTCTTGCACCTCTTCTTGTCGTGCTCTGCCTCGGCGGAGCACCGGCTCATGCGCAAGTCGCGCCCTTGCAATATTGGATCCCTGGCGGACCTTTCGGCTTCGCCGGCGATGCAAGCCGGACCTCCGACGCTTACGGCAATTTCCCGAGCTTCAATGCCGGCGATGCAGCGCGCACCAATTTTACCAACGGCTTCTTCATCGGCAATCAGCGCGGCAATCTGAATTGGAGCGGCCTCGGCCAGACCGGTCTTGCCGGCAATTTCAGCGCGCTGTCCTATGACAGCACGCAGTTCGGCTACAACACCAAGACCGCGGGCGGCATGCCCGTCACGTTCTTTGCCGGCTTCAACGCGCAGAAATACGGCGACGGCATCGGCAGCTCGCTTGCGCCGCTCACCTCCGGCGCCTCGCCCGGTTACGGCGCGTTCGCCGGTGTCGAGTTCAAGCCGACCTCCAACCTCAGCCTGTCGTTCGGCGCCGGTTTCACCCAGCAGCAATCGGGACGCATGGACAGCGATATCAATTCGTCAATGCTGCCCGGCGAGTCGCCGGCGTTGGGCGGCTTGCGGCGTTGAGCGTTCACGCGTCGCTTTCACCGCCCACTTGACCGCGGCGGCGTCGGCCTACGACAAGCCCGCCACCAGCGGGCGTTGCAGGTGCTTCGCCATCAGCTCCGCCGCTTCGGCGTAACGCCGCGTTTCCAGAACCTCGAGCAGGCGCAAATGCTCGCGCACGTGCCGCCGCATGCCGTCGCGGTCGGCGAAGCTGCGATAGGCGAACAGGCGCCTGATCGAATTCACGCGCCTGAGCGATTCAAGAAAGAAGGGATTGCCGGCGCCGCGGATGATCTCCTCATGGAATTCGCAACCGGAATGAAAGACCTCGCCGATCGTCATCTTCTCGAGCTCGCCTTCGAACACGCGCAGCTGGCGCTCGCGCAACCGTGCAATCACCTCCTGCGGCAGCGCAAAGCCGGGCTGCGCGATCGCCGCGGGCTCGATCACCGCGCGAAACGCCATGGCCTTGGCCTGAGCCTCGGGGCTCGAGACCGTCTCCGCGAAGCGCCAGCCATAACCCGGCAGGCGTGCAATCCAGCCCTCGGCGGCGATCCGGTCAAGCAGCCGCTGCAGCTCGGCCCGGCTGAGGCCATAGCGGCGCATCAGCTCCGCCTCGGTGACGTCAGCCGGCAGGCGGCTTGCGAGCACGTCGCCTGCGATGGACGTATAAACCTGTTCGCTGCGCCTGACGGCTGCGAGCGCCGGCTGGGCTGCGCCGCTGGTCGGATGCTTGGCGAGCACGAACCCGCGATGCGGCTCGCCGCGCGCGAGCCCTGCGGCTTCCAGAGCCTTGAGGCCGAGCCGGATCGGCGCGCGTGAAAGATCGAGCGCATCAGCAAGCCTTTGTTCGATCAACCGATCGCCAGCCTTCATGCCTTCGCGCCGGGCGAACGCCATGATCAGGCCGGCGAGGTGCTCAGCGCGCTCGGAACCGCCTCTGCTTGAGGCGGGCTGTCGGGAACTGTCGGAAGCCTTCATTGCAGTGCACGCGGATTTTGAGCTTGACAGACTGTTCCACGGATTGTTCTTTAATGCAACAATATACAATCAAGCCAGGGAGAGCTCGATGGCGCAGGCGCCGGATGTCCTGATTTGCGAGGTCGGCCCCCGCGACGGGCTGCAAAACCTGGACTTGTTCGTTCCCACCGAAGCCAAATGCGCGCTGGTCGATATGATCGCCGCCGCCGGCGTGCGCGAGATCGACGCGGGATCCTTCGTGCCGCCGAAGGTCGTGCCGCAATTTGCCGACGTCGATGCGGTGATGGCGCACGCACTTGCGCACAAGACCGCGACCATCGGTGCACTTGTGCCGAACGTGAAGGGCGCCGAGCGCGCCATCGCCGCCGGTGTCGACGCCATATATTTCGTCATCTCCGCCAGCGAGACGCATAACCGCGCCAATGTGCGCCGCTCGATTGAAGAGCAGCTCGACGGGTTTCGCGCAGTCCGCGCCGCGATCGACGCCAGTCCGGCGGACCGGCGGCCGCACCTGATGGGCGCGATCGCCACCTCCTTCGGCTGCTCGCTGGAAGGCGAGGTGAGCGAAGCGGCCGTGTGCCGGGTCGCGCGCGCCTTTGCCGAGGCCGGTGCCGACGAGATCGGGCTCGCCGACACCGTCGGCTATGCCACCCCGAAACTGGTCAGGCAGATCGTCGAAGCCGTCAGGCGCGAAGTCGGATCGCAGATGACGCTGCGGCTGCATCTGCACGACACACTCGGTGCTGGCCTCGCCAATGCCGTCGCCGGCCTCGATGCCGGGGTCCGGCGTTTCGACGCCGCGGTATCAGGACTTGGTGGCTGCCCCTTTGCTCCTGGCGCCCGCGGCAACATCGTCACCGAGGATCTCGTGTTCATGCTGGAACGCATGGGATTTTCCACCGGCATCGACCTCGATCGCCTGATGCAAACGCGCGAGATTCT
Source organism: Bradyrhizobium liaoningense (assembly GCF_018130785.1). Taxonomy (GTDB): domain Bacteria; phylum Pseudomonadota; class Alphaproteobacteria; order Rhizobiales; family Xanthobacteraceae; genus Bradyrhizobium; species Bradyrhizobium liaoningense_A. The sequence goes on along the minus strand of NZ_JAFCJT010000016.1, from coordinate 62,915 downwards.
GGCGCGCCATATCCCGGCAAAACATCTGACCGGGCACCTGCACGAGGCCGGCATTCCCAAGGTGCTGCGGAGGGCGGCATGACGGCGGCCGCGCCCGAGACGGCAGCGGAGCTGCGTCCGCTGGCCGGCCTTCGCGTCATCGAGTTCAGCCAGATGGTGATGGGGCCGAGCTGTGGCTTGATCCTTGCCGATCTCGGCGCCGACGTGATCAAGGTTGAGCCGCCCAAGGGCGACCGCACCCGCTATTTCAAGGGGCCCGCTGCCGGCTTTTTCGCCACCTACAGCCGCAACAAGCGCAGCATCGCGCTGGATACATCGACCGCGGAAGGCCAGAACATCGCGCGGCGGCTGATCGAGGACAGCGACGTCCTGATCGAGAATTTCCGGCCCGGCCTGCTGAAGCGGGTCGGTCTCGACTACGAGACGGTTGCCGCATTTGCGCCACGCCTGATCTACTGCTCGCTCAAAGGCTATCTGCCGGGCCCATACGAGAACCGCCTCGCGCTCGACGAGGTCGTGCAGATGATGGGCGGCCTTGCCTACATGACCGGTCTGCCGGACCGGCCGATGCGCGCCGGCGCCTCGGTCAACGACATCATGGGCGGCATGTTCGGCGTGATTGCGATCCAGGCCGCGCTGGCCGAGCGGCAGCGCACCGGCCGCGGCCGCTACATCCAGAGCGCGCTCTACGAGAACAACGTGTTTCTGATGGCGCAGGCCATGATGTGCGAGGTGGTCAGCGGCCAGCCCTCGATCCCCTATTCGATCAAGGACAGCCCCTGGCCGGTCTACGATCTCTTCGATACCAGGGACGGCTCGAAGCTGTTCGTCACCATCGTCGGCGACGAGCAGTGGGTGGCGTTCTGCCGCGCCTTCGATCGCGAATCCTGGCTTGCCGATCCGCGTTTTGCGACGAGCAACGACCGCGTCGACCATCGCGGCTGGCTGATCCCGGAGATCGCGAAGATCTTCAAGCAATGGGACAAGGCCGATCTCGCGGCACGCCTCGAGCAGCTCGATCTGCCCTACGCGCCGGTGAACAAGCCCGGCGATCTCTTCGACGACCTGCATCTGAACAAGTCGGGCGGGCTGACCGACATTCACCTGCCCGATGGCGGTGAGGCAAGAACGCCGCTGTTGCCGATCTCCATGGACGGCCGGCGCCTGCCCAACCGCTACGATCCGCCGCAGATCGGCGAGCAGACGCGCGAGATCCTGGGTGAGATCGGCGTTTCGTCGAGCGAGATCGAGGCACTGCAAAAGGCAGGAACGATCCGGATCGCGCCTGGGCCGTCCTGACGAACGGATCGATCAAGCAAGAATCAGGGAGGAGCACATGAACATCACCAGGCGCCAGGCGCTGATCGCGGGCTCCACATTGGCCGGCGCATCGATGCTGCCCGGGCAGCTCCGCGCCGAGACCAAGCAGGTATCGCTCGCATTCGGGCCGGTGTCGCCGGTCTACGCCATCGGCATGATTGCCGAGCTGAAGGGGTACTTCAGGGACGAAGGTCTCGACTCCAAGCTCGTCACCGGTAACGCCGGCACGTTCGGCCGGCAGACATTGGCGGCGGGACAGGCCCTGTTCGCCCATGGCGATGCCAGCCATCCGCTCCAGCTCAGTGCGCGCGGCAAGCCCTGCAAGATCCTGCTCGCGACCGAGATGGTGTGCTCCTACGCCAACATCATGGTCCGGCAGGACCTTTACGACAGCGGTATCAATTCGGTCGAGAAGCTCGCGGGCTACAAACGGCCTGACGGCGCCAAGCCGATCGTCGCGGCCACCGCGATCGGGTCGGGCACCTGGGTGTTCGGCACCTATGTGTTCGAAACGCGCGGGCTCGGCGACAGGGTGAACTGGGTCGCTGGCGGCGGGCCCAACACGATGTTTCCCTCGCTGCAGACCAAGCAGTTCGACGCCATCATGGCGCCGCCAAGCTGGATCGTCGAGGTCGAGAAGAAGGGCTTTGGCAGGACGATCTACGACACCTCCAAGCCCGGCGTATTCGAAAAGGATTTCGGCGGGACGCTGCCCGTGCTCGTGATCTACACGCTCCAGGACACGATCGAGCAGGACAAGGCGATGGTGCAGGCCTATGTGAACGCGATCCACCGCGCGATGGCCTTCGTGAAGGCGACGCCGCTCGCGGACGTGCAGGCACTGGTCACGCCGAAATATTTCTCGGGCATCGACACCGATGCGGTCGGCGCCGAGCTCGGCTTCGACAAGTCGACCTGGGCCTATGACGGCGTCATCGACAAGTCCTCGTTCGAACGCGGCGCCAAGCCCTGGCACCGCAAGGGAACGGATATTCCCGAGACAAAATACGAGGATGTCGTCGACATGAGCTTCCTCCAGGCGGCCAGGGCGAAATACAAATGATCGCCGCGCCAGGTCCGGGCTTCGCGCTGGCGCGAGACGAGGATGAGGGAGCGGTGGCGCGCACCCGCATCGCGGTGCGCGGTCTCGCCAAACGCTTCAATGCGTCCGGCCGCGAGTTCGTGGCGGTCGATGACGTTTCCTTCGAGGTCAAGCAGGGTGAATTCGTCGCGCTGCTCGGTCCATCCGGCTGCGGCAAGAGCACCATCCTCAACATGGTCGCGGGGTTGTTGCCGCGCTCGGGCGGACGCATCCTGATCGATGAGGACACGGTTGAGACCGGCAAGGTCAACCCCAGGGTCGGCTATGTCTTCCAGCGCGACACGCTGTTTCCCTGGCGAACCGTGGAGCAGAACATCGGCTATGGGCTGGAGATCGCGGGGCTGCCAAGGAGCGAGCGCGCCGGGCGCGTCGCTTCGGCCGTCGAGAAGGCCGGGCTCTCCGGCTTTGCGCAGAGCTTTCCCCGCATGCTGTCCGGCGGCATGCGCCAGCGCGTCGCCTTGATGCGCACGCTGATCCTGGAGCCCGAGATCCTGCTGATGGACGAGCCGTTCGGCGCGCTCGACACCCATACCAAGCTTGAGATGCACAAGACGCTGCTGGAGATCTGGGAACGCGAGCGGCAGACCGTGCTGTTCGTGACCCACGATCTCGGCGAGGCCTTGACGCTGGCGAGCCGCATCATCCTGCTCTCGGCGCGGCCCGGGAGGCTCAGGGAAGACTTCGACGTCGCCATCCCGCGGCCGCGCGACCCCGTGGCCGTGCGCGAGACTGCCGAATTCGGCCGCCTCTACTCTCACATCTGGCATTCCCTCGGCGAAGAATTCCGCCGCACCAGGGCCGACTGACCATGTCCAACAGCCGTAGCGCCGTCCTGTTCTGGCAAGTGGCCATTCTCGTGGTGGTTCTCGTCGTCTGGCAGTGGGGCTTCGAATGGAGCAAGGCGCTGTTGCCGAAGGCCTATGTGCCGAAAATCCTCGATCCGTATTTCGTCGCCAAGCCGTCGTTGATCTGGCAGAGCTTCCTGCGGCTCGGCTGCTTTGCCGATTCCGCCGGCTTTGCCGCCTGCATCAACGGCAACGACAACAATTTGTGGCTCGCCACGCTCGTCACGCTGAAGAACACCTGGTGGGGGTTTCTCTTCGGGTCAGCGAGCGGAATCGCGGCTGGCCTGGTCCTCGGCCGTTCGGACTTCCTTGCCCGCGTGTTCGGGCCCTATGTCGTGGCGCTCAACTCGATACCGCGCATCGCGCTGGTGCCGCTCGTCATCCTGATCTTCGGCCTCGGCGATCTCTCCAAGATCGCCACCGCCTGGCTCGTCGTGTTCTTCGTGGTGTTCTTCAACACCTTCGAGGGAACGCGTGCGGTCGACCGCGACCAGATCGCCGCAGCCCGCCTGCTGGGCGCCAGCGAATTCACCGTGCTACGCACGGTCGTGATCCCTTCCGCACTGGCCTGGGTGTTCGCTTCGCTGTTGCCGGCGGTGTCTTTTGCGCTGATCGGCGTCATCGTCGGCGAGTTCATCGGCGCCGAGCGCGGGATCGGCAAGCTCATCATCGAAGCCGAGGCGCATGCCAACGCCAGCGAGATGATGGTCGCCATCTTCGTCATGATGTTCGTCGGAATCCTGCTGGCGATCGCGGTGCGCTCGCTGCAGTCCTACCTGCTGCGATGGCAGCCGCAATTCGAGCCGTCGGCATAGCAGTCTGGAAAGAGTCGGACGGTGGGCGGCCGGTGCGGCGTCAGCGGCTGAACCGCGCCACCAATTCCACATGCGGCGTGTGACGGAACTGGTCGACCGGGACCACGGTCTCGATCTTGTAGCCACCGTCGATGAGGAGCCGTGCGTCGCGGGCGAAGGTGGCGGCGTTGCACGACACCGCGACCACGACGGGGATCTTGCTCGCAGCGAGTTTCAGCGCCTGCGCCTGCGCGCCCTGGCGCGGGGGATCGAATACGACAGCGTCGAAGTCGCGCAGCTCCGGCGGCACCAGGGGACGACGGAACAGGTCGCGCGGCTCTGCCTTGATCGGCTTCAGACCCGGTGCGCGTGCGGCTTTCACGAGCGCTGCGATGGCGCCGGCGTCGTTGTCACAGGCGGTGATGCGCGCTTTCTCCGCGAGTCTCAACGCGAACGGCCCGACGCCGCAGAAGAGGTCGGCGACTTCCTTGGCCTTGCCGACGCGCTCGGCGACGAGAGACGCCAGCGTGTCTTCGCCCGCGACCGTTGCTTGCAGGAAGGATCCCGGCGGCAGTGTCACCTCGGCGCGGCCCATCCGTACCGTCGGCGGCAGGCGTTGCAGCACCAGCTCGCCGTGCCGCGTCAGCCGCGCCAGCCGATGCTGCTCGGCGACCCGTGAGAGCGCCGTGACCAGCGGCGTCGGCAGCGGGCCGGAGCCGCGCACGTCGACATCGAGGCCGTTGGCGGTCGCGGTGACCTGGATGTCCAGCGGCTTCGTCACCGCCATTTTGGACATCAGCGGTTCGGCAAGCGCCCAGGCGGCATCGAGCGCACCCTCGAGCCCGGGATCGAGGATCGGGCAGCGATGGATCGGGATGACGTCGTGCGAGCTCGCCGCCGAGAAGCCGACCTTGAGGACGTCATGCGTGCCGAACCGGCCGTGCAGCGTGACGCGTCGGCGTCCGGCACCATGGGCATCGACGAGCGGCGCCACCTCGCAGTCGATGCCGGCCTGCGCCAGCGTCTCGACCACGATGCCGCGCTTCCAGGCGTGGTAGGGCGCGGGCGCCCAGTGCTGGATCGCGCAGCCGCCGCAGATGCCGAAATGCGGACAGAACGGCTCGATGCGATCGGGGCTGGCGACATCGACCGCGAGCAGCTTGCGGCGGTCGGGATGATTGCCCGCGACGTGGTCGACCTCGACGGTCTCGCCACCAAGCGCGTAGGGCACATAGACGGCATCGCCAGCAGCGAGCGAAACGCCGTCGCCGCGATGACCGACGTGATCGATCCTCACGCGCTCAACCACGGCGCGCGCCCAGGAAGAATTCGATGTTGCCGTCGCCGCCCGTGATCGGGGAGGGGAACACCTCGATGTCGGTGCAGCCGAGCGAAGCGGCAAAGGCCGCGATGTCGTCGCAGATTTCCTGATGCACGGCGGCGTCGCGGATGATGCCCTTCTTGTTGTGCTTCCGGTCCGCCTCGAACTGCGGCTTGATCAGCGCCAGCAGGCTCATCGGGGCTGCGGCCAGCGACAGCGCCACGGGCAGCACCGTCTTGAGCGAGATGAAGCTGACGTCGATGACGACGACGTCGGGCCGCGCGGGCAGCCGCTTGCCTTCGTAGCTGCGGATGTCGGTCTCCTCCATCGACACGATCTTGGGATGGTCGCGCAGCGAGGGATGCAGCTGGCTGGTGCCGACATCGATGGCGAACACCAGGCTGGCCCCGTTCGCCAGCAGCACCTCGGTGAAACCGCCGGTGGAGGCGCCGACGTCCAGGCAGACATGGTTTTCGATCTCGATAGGGTAGCGCTCCAGCGCGCCGGCCAGCTTGACGCCGCCGCGCGAGACATAAGGATGCGCCGGCTCGGCCTGGATCACCGCGTTCTCGGCGATGGTCTCCGAGGGTTTTGCGACCTGCTTGTCGTCGGCCGTGACGAGCCCGGCCTCGATGGCCGCGCGCGCCCGAGCCCGGCTCTCGAACAGGCCGCGCTCGACCAGCAGAACATCCGCGCGCTTGCGGGCAGGGGGCATCGGATCTCCGAGAGACGACTGAAACGTCTATGTAGCGATCAATCGCGCGGCCGCCATCCGGACGCAAGCCTCGAACGCGGCCAGATCGTGCCAGACGTCGATCGGCATCTGCGCCGGCGTCACCAGCGGGCAACCGTGCAGCTCCAGCGCATGGATCATCATGAGGTTGTCGACGAGGCCAAAATCCTCAACCGTCAGCCCCTGTGCATCGACCAGCCGTCCGTCCTCGGAGGTCACGTCCACGAAGCGGCCGACGCGGTCGGCATAGACGGCGCCGTCATTGGAATAGGCCAGGCAAAACTTGCGGCGGCCGGCCATGTAGCCGAGCTCGTAGACGGTGCCGGGGTCGGCGCCGGCGCCGCGGAACGGCGTGAGGTTGGCGATGATGGCAGCGGCCTCGTCCATCATCGCCTCGTTGCCGCAAAAGATCTGCCGCGAGGCATCAGGCGCGGCGAGATTAATCGCGTTGTCGAGGGGATAGAGGCCGGTGAGCCCGTAGCGACCGCAGATCGCAGCTTTTTGCCGCCCGATCTCGACCGCATCCGGCAGGAACACGTCGGGACCTGCCAGATAGATTTTCATGAAGGTCGCGCTGGTTCGCGAAGGTCGAAGCTCGCCGTCAGGCGAGCTTGACAGTCTCGGTCTTGACGTCCTTGCCCAGCGCCTCGAACACCTTGGCGACGATGCCCTTGGCGTCGAGACCGGCGCGGCCGTACATCGCGGCCGGCGTATCGTGGTCCTGGAACACGTCGGGCAGCACCATCGAGCGGAACTTGACCATGCCGCTGTCGAGCGCGCCCTGATCGGTCAGGTACTGCGCGACATGCGAGCCGAAGCCGCCGACCGAGCCTTCCTCGATCGTGATCAGGATCTCGTGGTCGCGGGCGAGCTTGAGAACCAGCTCGGTGTCGAGCGGCTTCATGAAGCGCGCATCGGCGATCGAGGTGGAGAGGCCGTGGGCGGCTAGCTCGTCGGCCGCCTTCTCGCATTCGGCGAGGCGTGTACCGAAGGAAAGCAAGGCGATCTTGCTGCCCTGGCGAATCATGCGGCCCTTGCCGACCTCGAGCGGAACGCCGATTTCGGGCATTTCGATGCCGCGGCCTTCGCCGCGGGGATAGCGCAGCGAGCTCGGACGGTCGTCGATCGCGACCTGGGTCGCCACCATGTGCACGAGCTCGGCTTCGTCGGCCGCCGCCATGATCACCATGTTCGGCAGGCAGCCGAGATAGGCGTTGTCGAACGAGCCGGCATGCGTTGCGCCGTCGGCGCCGACGAGACCGGCGCGGTCGATGGCGAAGCGGACGGGTAGGTTCTGGATCGCGACGTCATGCACGATCTGATCGTAGCCGCGCTGCAGGAAGGTCGAGTAGATCGCGCAGAACGGCTTGTAGCCTTCGCTCGCAAGACCGGCGGCAAAGGTCACCGCGTGCTGTTCGGCGATACCGACGTCAAAGGTGCGGTCCGGGAAAGCCTTGTTGAAGATGTCGACGCCGGTGCCGGACGGCATCGCCGCGGTGATGGCGACGATCTTTTCGTCCTTCTGCGCTTCCTTGACGAGGCTCTGGCCGAACACGTTCTGGTAGGCCGGCGCATTCGGCTTGGCCTTGGCCTGGGTTCCGGTCGCGACGTCGAACTTGACGACCGCGTGGTACTTGTCGGCGGAAGCTTCCGCCGGGCCATAGCCCTTGCCCTTCTGCGTCACGACGTGGACCAGGATCGGGCCGGTCTCCATGTCGCGCACGTTCTTCAACACGGGCAGGAGATGGTCGAGATTGTGGCCGTCGATCGGGCCGACGTAATAGAAGCCGAGCTCCTCGAACAGCGTGCCGCCGTCCATCATGAAGCCGCGGGAATATTCCTCGACGCGGTTGGCGCGGTTGGCGATGATCTTGGGCAGGCGCTTGTTGATCTGCTTGGCCGCATCGCGCAGCGTGCGATAGGTCTTGCCGGAGTAGAGGCGCGACAGATAGGCGCTCATCGCGCCGACCGGCGGCGCGATCGACATGTCGTTGTCGTTGAGGATCACGATCAGGCGCGAGTTCATGGCGCCCGCGTTGTTCATGGCTTCGTAGGCCATGCCGGCTGACATCGCGCCGTCACCGATCACGGCGATAACGTTGTTCTTGCCGCCGGAGAGGTCGCGCGCGACGGCCATGCCGAGGCCGGCGGAAATCGAGGTCGAGGAATGCGCCGCGCCGAACGGATCGTAATCGCTCTCGCTGCGCTTGGTGAAGCCGGACAGGCCGCCACCGGTCCGCAGCGTGCGGATGCGGTCGCGCCGGCCGGTGAGGATCTTGTGCGGATAGGCCTGATGGCCGACGTCCCAGATCAGCCGGTCGCGCGGCGTGTCGAAGACGTAGTGGATCGCGGTGGTGAGCTCGACCACGCCGAGGCCCGCGCCGAAGTGACCCCCGGTCACCGAGACGGCATCGATGGTCTCCTGCCGCAACTCGTCGGCGACCTGGCGGACCTGCTCGATCTTGAGCTTGCGCAGGTCATCCGGCGTTTGGATGGTGTCGAGAAGCGGCGTCTTACTGTATGCGTTCACGGCGATTTCCAATTTGTCAGCGCCGGAAGATCGTTCCGGTGCGCGATGGGTTTGCACAATATCGGCGCAGCGCGAGTCCTTAAACCGTCGGAGCCACCTGCATGGGGCAGAGCCCCGTCTTCAAGCTTAGGTGAGCTAAAGTGCGCTCCGGTTCAGTCTCTGTGATCCCTGTCACTTAGATCGGCTTCGTCCGTCCCAGCCAATTTCACTAGCAGTTTGAAGCGCTTGTCGTCGGTAATCTCTGCCCACGCAAGGCTTACAAAAAGCCACACTCCGCGCAGCTTTACACCAAAGCTTGGGCCAAAGCCAACCCGCTGGACCGATTACGGGCATACACGTGCAACCCGCGGGCCAGAGTGGTTAACCGTAGCGCCAGCGGAAGGGTTCCAGCCTTATCCGGTTCTTCGGCAGGATTTTGGGCGTGAGCAAGGCCGTTTTGGCCGGATTCGGAGGGCGGGAGGCCCTTCGCGCCGGAGTTCCGCGACGCTTACGCCGCACAATTGGACCCCCGTCCGTGGAACCAGCGGCGTGCGATCATGAAAAAATGCAGACGGCCGATGCTTGGGACGGACGGCTTTGACCGCCGCCCTTACTGGACGTCGAGGGGGGCCGTGCCGGTGGCCTGGCCACTGGCATCGGTGGTGATCTTGTCGACGCGCGCCTCGGCCTGGCGCAGCAATTCCTCGCACCGGCGCTTCAAAGCCTCGCCGCGCTCGTAAATCGTCACGGATTCCTCGAGCGGCACCTTGCCGTCTTCGAGCCGCTTCACGATCGTTTCGAGTTCCTCGATCGCGCGTTCGAAGGTGAGCCTGGAGACGTCGATTTGGGTATTTTCGGCCATATCCGTTTCCGATTGCCCGCTTCGCATTCCCTGCAGAGAAGGCGGGTTTTGCGGGGTTAATGTGGCGGTATCGTCAGGCACCCATCAGGGCGCCGACATGCGCCGTAACAGATTCTTTCAAGCCTTGCAGGTCATAGCCGCCCTCGAGCACCGAAACAATGCGGCCCTCCGCGGTCTTGTCGGCAAGGTCCATCAGCTTGCGCGTGACCCAGTTGTAGTCCTCCGCACGCAGATTCAGCGAGGCCAGCGGATCGCGGTAATGCGCATCGAAGCCCGCGGAGATGATGAGCAGCTCGGGGCTGAATTTTTCGAGCTGTGGCAGGATCAAATTCTCGAACGCGGATCGGAATTCGGGGCCACCGTCTTCGGAGGCGAGCGGCGCATTGACGATGGTGTCGTGGTCGCCGCGCTCGCCCTTCGCGCCGGTGCCCGGAAACAACGGCATCTGATGCGTCGAGCAGTACATCACGGTCGGGTCGGACCAGAAGATGTCCTGCGTGCCGTTACCGTGATGCACGTCGAAATCGACGATGGCCGCACGCTGGATGCCGTATTTGCGCTGTGCGTGGCGCGCGGCGATCGCAACATTGTCGAAGAAGCAGAAGCCCATCGGCTTGCCGATCTCGGCGTGATGTCCGGGCGGGCGCACCGCGACGAAGGCATTGCGATGCTCGCCATTCATCACCGCTTCGGTCGCAGCCACTGCGCCGCCGACGCCGCGCATCACCGCTTCCCACGTGCCGGGCGACATCGAGGTGTCGCCGTCGATATAGACCTGACCGCTGGTCGGCGCGATGTGGCGCAGCTCGGTGACGTAATGCTCGTTGTGACAGAGCGTGACGAGGTCGAGATCGCCTTCCGGCGCCAAGTCGCGCGCCAGGAACTGGAAGCGCTCGTGCGACAGCGCTTCCTCCACCGCCCGCAGGCGGTCGGGCCTTTCAGGGTGTCCCGGCGGCGTGACGTGGTCGAGGCAGGCCTTGTGGGAGAGGAGAAGCGTGCTCATCAGGTCGGCCTCACAGGGAACGGGCTCTTGACGTCGCTTGGCGCATCCGGAGCCAAAACGCAATGCAAAACGCAATCTAAGCGCTTGGGCGGGAATGGCAAAGGGCGGTCCCGGACAAGTCCGTTTGATCCGGATCAATTCACACGCAGGATGCGGGTGGGCGGCAGCGGACCGATCGGTCCGTGCGCCCTGAAGAAGGCGAACAGCGCGTCCGCGTCGTAGCCGCCATATTGTGGCGCCGTGCCTTGTTTGGCGGCCGTAAAACCGTCGCCGCCGACGGCGAGGTAATCGTTGAGGGTGACGCGGTAGCCGCTTCCGGGCTCGATCGGCCTGCCGTTGAGCGTCATCTTCTCGATCATGATGCGCTCGCCGAACGGTTTCGTCGCATCCCAGGTGTAGCTGAATCCATTGGAGACCTGGAGAACCCGCGGCCGTTTCGGATCGAGCCACTGCTGCTCCAGCATGTCCTTGAGCTGGCTGCCGGTGAGCGTCATGGTGACGAGGCGGTTGCGGAACGGCTGGCTGGCGAAAACATCGCCGAAGGATATGGCGCCGTTCTCCCTCGGAACGATGTCGGTGCGGATGCCGCCGGGATTGGTGAGCGCGATGACAGCGCTGCCATCCTTCGCATCCTTCGTGGCGGCGAGCTGCGCGTCCGCGATGACATCGCCAAGCGCGCTCTCGCCGGCTTCGTTCGGAATGCGCGACAGCGTCTGCGTCACCGATCCGGCCGGGCGGTTGGCGATCGGCGCCGACAGCTTGTCATAGGCCTCGATCAATGCAGTCTGTTCGGGATCCCTGGCCAGCGAGGCATTGGCGACGATGACGTTCTCGCCCCTGGCGCTGACGATGTCGCGCGTTGCCGGATCGAGCTTGAGGTCGATCGCGGTGACCAGCGTGCCGTATTTGTCACCGCTGGTGACGAGCCGGCCGTCGATGTCGCAGACATAGGCGCGGTGGGTGTGACCGCTGACGACGACGTCGACGGCGCGGTCGAATTTCTTCACGATGTCGACGATCGGCCCCGTAATGGCAGGGCATTCATTGTAGTCGCCTGAGGGCTCACCACCCTGGTGGATCAGCACCACGATGGCCTCGACGCCACGCGCTTTCAGCTGCGGCACCAGCGCATTCACCGTCTCGGCTTCGTCGCGGAATTCGAGTCCGGTGATGCCTGAGGGCGAGACGATGCCCGCGGTCTCCTTCAAGGTGAGGCCGATGAAGGCGACGGGGATGCCCTCGAACTCCCTGATCTCGTAGGGCGGCAGCACGCTTTTGCCGGTCGCAGTCTCGATGGTGGAAGCCGCGAGATAGCGGAATTTCGCGCCCGTGAAGGGATGTGGCCCCTGGCAGCCGTCGACGGGATGGCAGCCGCCGTTCTGCATCCTGAGCAGCTCGGTCTTGCCCTCGTCGAATTCGTGATTGCCGACCGATGTGATCGCGAGTCCCATCATCGAGAGCGCCTCGACCGAGGGCTCGTCGTGAAACATTGCCGACAGGAACGGGCTCGCGCCGATCAAATCGCCGGCGGCGACGAAGATCGTGTTCTTGTGCCCCTCGCGCAGCTGCTTCACCAGCGTCGCCATGTATTCGGCGCCACCAGCCGCCACCATCACCTTCTTGCTCTTGTCCTCGGGATCATTGATCCGGATGCCGCCCGCCGGCGGCCGCAGATTGCCGTGAAAATCGTTGATCGCGAGAATGCGCAGCTCGACGGGCGCCGTGGTTTGGGCGGAGGCGGGGAGCGTGGCGAGCGCGGCAACGAGGAGTGGGAATAGGTATCGCATGGAACCAAGATTAGTCGTTCAGCGCGAAGATTTCACGAAAGTTCTCGCCGTCATTCCAGGGCGCACGACTTCGTCGCGCCCCGGAATGACGACCGTTGGCTGGGCGCCGGCCGCCCCCCTACTTCTTCTTCCGGTTCGCGAACGCATTGAACGCGGCAGTAGCCTCATCCGACTTCAACCGCTCGCCGAACAGATGGGCCTCCTGGTCGATGCGGCGGGTGAGCTCCTCGGGCGCGGCGCGCAGCAATTTGCGCGAGGCGGCGACCGCCTCGGCCGGCAGCCGGCAGATATCGCGCGCCACCTTGCGCGCCTCGACCTCGGTGTGTCCCGGCGAGACAACGGTGTTGACGAAGCCCGCCGCGTGCGCCTCCGCGGCTGTGAAAGTCCGCCCCATCACCAGCATGGCGAAGGCACGCTGATATCCCATCGTGTTCGGCATCAGCAGGCTGGCCGCGCCGACCGGTACGAGCCCGAGATGGATGTAGGGCGCGGAGAAGGTCGCAGCGTTCGAGGCGAGCACATAGTCGCAGTGAAACAGCATCACCGTGCCCATGCCGATCGAGGCGCCGTCGACGGCCGCGATGATCGGCTTGACGTTGAGGGCCAGCGAATAGAGGAATTTGGCACCGTCCGACAGCGTCTCGGAATTCGCTTCGGCTTGCATGAAATCGTCGATGTCGTCGCCGGCGGTGAACACGCCGGAGCCACCGGTGATGATCATGCAGCGGACGTCGGGATTGTTCTGCGCGGTGTCGATCGCGCGGCTCATCTCGCGATACATGTCCTGCGTGATCGCGTTCTTCTTGCTCGGGCGGCGCAGGGTGATGACGCGCGTTCCGCGCTCTTCGGTGACGACGATATTGCCATTCGGCATGAGAGCCCCCTGCGGTCGCCGCGACGCTTGCCTTGGCGAGTCTCGCAAGCATCAGCCTACATCATCTTGCAGGCGTGCCAATCCGCCCGCTCGACCTTTTCGAAAACGTCCCCGTGAGCCGGCCGCATGGCGCGCTGTCGTTTTTCTGATCGGGAACTGCACTGTCCCGGATCACACTGGTTGTATCGCTTCGCATATGCCGTTGCGCATTGCAACAGACGGCTACAATGTTTAATTTGAAAAACCGGGGGTTGTAGGGCACGATTGCCCAATGCCATTTCCCCTGGCCGATTGCTCCATCGATGATTGCCGCAACGAGCTTTGACGAATCCTCGCTGCGTTATCGCGGCTGGCGCGTCGTGCTGGCCTGTTTCCTGATGGCCTTCTTCATGTTCGGCTTCGGTCTTTACGGCCAGGGCGTCTATCTCGCCGAGCTTCAGCGTGCCCATGGCTGGCCGGGCTCGCTGGTTTCGGCGGCCAGCACTTTCTCGTTTCTCCTGACCTCCGTGCTTGTCATCTTCACCGACGATCTGCTCGCCCGCATCGGGCTGCGCGCGCTGATCCTGTGCGGCCTGTCGGCGCTCGGCGCTTCGACCGTGCTGCTGGCGCTGATGCAGACGCCCTGGCAGCTTTATCTTGCCTATGCGCTGATGTCGGTCGGCTGGACCGGCATGGGCACCGTGGTGATCGCCACCGTGCTGAACTCCTGGTTCGAGCGGCGCCGCGGGCTCGCGCTCAGCCTCGCATTCAACGGCGCGACCTGCGGCGGCATCGTCCTCGTTCCGCTGTTGTTGTCGCTGACCGGCAGCGTCGGCTTCCGGTCCGCCATGCTCGCCGCCACGATGGCGATGGTGGTGCTGGTGTTGCCGGTGGTCGTCATCTTCATCGGCTGGCCGACGCAGATGTCGCCGGCATCGGGCGACCGTTCGTCCGCTGGAATGGCCGCACCGGCCCATTCCCGCAGGACGCTGCTCGCCAACGCGGCGTTCTGGACCATGGTGCTGCCGATCGCGATCGCGCTGCTGGCGCAGATGGGATTCATCATCCACCAGGTGACGTTCCTCGAGCCGCTGATTGGCCGCGCCAGTGCCGGCCTTGCGGTCACCGTCATGGCGGCAATGGCGGTGATCGGCCGCCTGTCGCTCGGCCTGTTCGTCGACCGGCTCGATCCGCGGCTCGCCTGTGCGGCGTCGATGACGAGCCAGGCGGCGGCGCTGTTCGTGCTTCTCCAAAGCACGAGCCCGACCGTGCTGCTCGTATGCTGCGCTGTCTACGGCTTCTCGATCGGCAACATGATCACGTTCCCGCCCTTGATCATCCAGCGCGAGATCGGAGCTGCCGCCTTTGCCGCGGCCATGGGATTGGGCACGTCGATCAGCGGCATCGTCAGCGCCTTCGGCCCAGGCATCGTCGGCCTCGTGCGGAGCTTCACCGGCGACTACACGAGCGCGTTTGCGATGTGTGTGGTGCTGGATCTCGTGGCGGCGGGAATCGTGCTGTGGCGGCCGGGGAAGAGGCTGGAAGATTCGCACACTCTATCACCGTCACCCTGAGGTGCTCGCCGCTTCGGCGAGCCTCGAAGGGCGACGGCCCGGCTGCATCTCGGCCGTTCATCCTTCGAGGCTCGCTACGCGAGCACCTCCAGCGACAACCGCTTTGCGGTTGCGCGGGGATGTCGGGATCAGCAGCCTACCAGTTACCCCAGCAGCACCGCATCCGCCGCAGCGACCGACTCCGCGCTCTCCGTCACCGTGCGTTCCAGCGCGCCGGCCTGCACCGTGATGTTCTCGGCGAAGAAGCGCGCGAGCGAGACGTAGCGCGCAGCGTCGGTGTTGCCGTCGGACTTGGCGGCGAGCGCTTCGGAGGCCAGCATGCAGCCGCCGAGGGTGGCGCCGAACTGCTGCAAATACGGCGTCGCGCCTGCGAGCGCCTCGTTCGGCGCGGAGGTCACGCGCTCCAGAAGCCACTTGCTGGTGCGCGTCAGCGCCTCCAGCGCCTCGCGCAGCTTGATACCCGTGGTGCCGAAAGCGGGATCGTTGGAGGCTTCGACCTGCTTCACGGTCGCCGAGAGCTCGTCGAGCAGCGTCCATACCGCGACGCCGCCATTGGCCGCGAGCTTGCGGGTGACGAGATCGATCGCCTGGATGCCATTGGTGCCCTCGTAGATCGCGGTGATGCGCGCATCGCGATAGTGCTGCGCGGCGCCGGTCTCCTCGATGAAGCCCATGCCGCCGTGCACCTGCACGCCGAGATAGGCGACCTCGTTGCCGATATCGGTGGAATAGCCTTTCGCCATCGGTGTCAGCAGCGCCGCGCGGGCGGCGGCATCGGCGCGGACCTTGGGATCCTTGGCGCGCGTCGAGACGTCGAGCGCGACGGCGGTGGCATAGCAGATGGTTCGCGCCGCCGCGGTCTGCGCCCGCATCCGCATCAGCATGCGCTTGACGTCGGGATGGACGAAGATCGCGTCCGAGCCGTCGCCCTTCTTGCCGACGGCGCGGCCCTGCTTGCGCTCCTGCGCATAGGCCAGCGCCTGCTGGTAGGCGCGATCGGCAACGCCGACGCCCTCTAGGCCGACGCCGAGGCGGGCCTGGTTCATCATCGTGAACATGCAGCGCATGCCCTGGTTCTCTTCGCCGACGAGGAAACCGATCGCGCCGCCATGATCGCCCATGGTCATGGTGCAGGTGGGGGATGCATGCATGCCGAGCTTGTGCTCGACGCCGGAGGCAAAGATGTCGTTGCGCTGCCCCAGCGAGCCGTCGGCATTGACCATGAACTTCGGCACGAGGAAGAGCGAGATCCCCTTGGTACCCGCGGGCGCGTCCGGCAGGCGCGCCAGCACGAAATGCACGATGTTGTCGGTCATGTCGTGCTCGCCATAGGTGATGAAGATCTTCGTCCCCTTGATGCGATAGGTGCCGTCGGCCTGCTTGTCGGCGCGGGTGCGCAGCGCGCCGACGTCGGAGCCGGCCTGCGGCTCGGTCAGCTGCATCGTACCGGTCCATTCGCCGGAGACGAGCTTTTCCAGATAGATCTTCTTCAGCTCGTCGCTGCCATGCGCATCCAGCGCCTCCATCGCCGAGGCCGTCAGCAGCGGGCAGAGGCCGAAGGCGACGTTGGAGGCGCTCCAGATCTCGGTGCAGGCCGCGTTGATCGCGATCGGCAAGCCCTGGCCGCCGAAATCCTCAGGCCCCGACACCGCGTTCCAGCCGCCCTCGGTCCAGCGCTTGTAGGCATCCGGCCAGCCCGGCGCAGTCGTGACCTTGCCATCGTCAAGCTTGATGCCGTGCTCGTCGCCGACCTTGTTGAGCGGCGCCAGCACGTCGGTTGCGAACTTGCCGGCTTCCTCCAGCACGGCGCTCACGATGTCGCCGTCGAAATCGCCGTAATGGCCGGCCTCCACGGCAGCCTTCAGGCCGGCGCCATGGTTGAGCGACAGCAGCATGTCAGAGATCGGCGCGCGGTAGGTCATGGCTCACTCCCGTGGACAGGTATTGGCGCCGTATTCCCATGAAACGGGGGAGGTCTCAATGGCCCGGAACGCCGGGACAGCGCTGGCCGGGAGCGGCGCCGCCGGGCCTATAATATAAAGGGTGGCGCGGCGAACGCCCGACCCGGTCTTGGACCTGTGGTATTTTGCCCCTCCAGGCGGTTGAAATGCCGCGCCGCTCCCTATAGACCGGCTGCGACCAGCGGGAATCTGCGGTAGCCAGTTCTTCCGCCCCGTTTCCTGGTCGCCTGTTGGGGCGTAGCCAAGCGGTAAGGCAGCGGATTTTGATTCCGCCATTCGGAGGTTCGATCCCTCCCGCCCCAGCCAGCGGCTCCGCTTCCTCTGAAAAAGCTCACGAAACTGGCCTGGCTGGGGCGCTGCTGCACAGCGCTGCGACACATCACTGCTGCACCAGGGTGTCGCTCGCAATGGCTTTCCACATCTTTCGCCGCCAAGCCGTCTACTATTGGCGCCGTCGTACCCCTCGGGCGCTTGCCAGCGTGCTCGGCCGCCCGCATCTTTCCATGAGCCTGAAAACGACGAACCGGGCGGCGGCTTGTCGGCTGGCTACCCAGGTCAACCTGTTCTTGGATGATGTTGCCATGCTTGCTGATGGTGCCGATCGGCTGTCGCGGTCTCAAATTGAGACAATGCTTCATGCCGTCGTCGAGAAGCAGGTAGCCAAGCTCGATCGGGTGGCGTTCGCTGCCAAGAACGCGCCCGGCTTTGACGTCGACCAGGCGCGGTCGGACGACCGGCGGGCCTTGTGGACCTACACCCTGCTGGATGCCCAAGGACACGGCGCTGCCGTGCGTCCTGAGGATCGCGACCGGATGATCGCCGATGGTCTCTCGGAGGCGGACATCGAGGCTGTGAAGCGCCATCTGACCATGCTTCGGGCCAACGACATGGTGCCGACCAAGTACCACGTCCTTCGGCAAATGATCGAAGGCGTGCAGGCCGCGCCGACCGCCATGAACATGGACGTGGCGCAGGGGACGTACTTCCGCGGAATGAGGCTTGCGCTGGCAGAGTCCGAGCGCCGGTACGGAGGGGCGCGAGTCGAAGACGAGGGACTGGTGGATCGCCTGCTGCTTGCGATGAACGATCCACCGAAGCCGATTGTCGCGGCAGCAGTCCCTGCGGTGGATCGTTCAAACGATCCACCGCAGACGAATGGCGTTGCTACGATCCTGCAATTCGTGCCCATGGCCGACTTTTCGCGATTTGCGGATGGCGTCATCCAGCAGAACGCTGCTGACGGTCATTGGGACGAGAAGACGCAGCGGCAGGCCAAGAGCATCTCGAACCTGTTCATCAAGTTCATGGTTCAGGACCAGCGCATTCACGACCTCAATCTCGTGGGCCAGGCAGAGGTCGGCAAGTTCGCCGATTTCCTCCGTCTCGAAATCTACAAGCACTACGGCAAATCGGTTAGGGACGAGAAACTCACGATCGAAGAGCTCCGCGAGAAAGGACGATCGGTCGAACGGAGCAAGCGCGGTATTGGGGGCGACACCCTCAATCGGCATTGGACCTTCATTGGCCAGATCTTCGATTACGCGATTGCTCGAGGTTCAAAGAGCCTGGAGGCGATCAACCTGACGAAATTGCGCGCAAAGAGCCGCGGCAAGAACAAGCGTGCCCGCGACGAGAGGGCGAAGCTGCCCATTGATAGCGCCAAGGCGATTTTTCTGACGGCGCCGTTCAGCAACTGCGCCGGCTGGGATGAACTCGGCAAATGGGGTGAGGAGGGCGGCTCCCAGGTCTTCCACTGCGCACTCTATTTCGTGCCGATCCTCATGTACTATACGGGCGCAAGGCGAGAGGAACTCTGCGGCGCGATGGTCGACGACGTCATCTTCGATCGCGAAGACTGCCGGCCATATATTCACATCGCCGCCAACGCGCAGCGGCGCATCAAGAACGCTCAGTCCAAGCGCAATATCCCCCTCCATCCGGAATTGATCCGCTTGGGCTTCCTCGACTATGTCAGGAGGATCAAGGCGGTTGGATACAAGCTGCTGTTTCCGGACTTGTACTCTCCCAGCAGTCGTTCGCCGCTGGGAAATCGCTTCTACAAGCTGTTCAAGCCGATCCTCGCGGCTGCCAAGATTACCGAAGAGGGGCTGGGTGCCCATGCCGTGCGGCATCTCTTTGGTGCGCAACTGAAGAAGAAGCTGCTGACGAAGGAGGATCGTGCAGACCTCCTTGGACACGGAGGCGACAGCGAAACCAGCGAGCGTTACTGCGAGCCGCACGAACTCGACACATTGTTCGAGTTCATCATGAAGCTCGAAGTCGTCACCGGCCATCTCGAACCGCAGGCCACGAACCTCATTCCCTGGATTCAAAACAGTGAGGTGGCGCCTTTTTCACAGCCATCGCGTGCTAAACATCTGGCGCAAACAGCCTCTGGCTAGAGCACGGGAATCATAATCTCCTGGGGTCGGGGGTTCGAGTCCCTCTCCCGCTACCAAATCCAGCATAACCCCTTGATTTCCCAGACTTGGCCGATCGGTGTTTCGACGCGAGGGATGTAGCGTTGATACATCCGAGGCGGTCGCTGATCAATTCTCATTACCGCACTGTGCGGCTCGTTGCGGCGCCGAGAGGCTCGGCGTGCCCGTCGGCTTCCTGCTTCGGTTGGATTGCTTGGGCAAATTCCGGAGTGCGGCTTAGTCGATCTCTCTCAAGGCTGAAACAGGGGTTCGATTCCCCTAGGGAGCGCCAGCCAGGCAATCATAGCGTTGTTTTCCCATCGCTTTTTGCCGTTTTTCCCAAACTTCCCGGTGTGGTTTGGGAAGGTTTGTTCTTCCGATGTTCATTGAGCTGCGTAACCGCGCGCTCGCCGCCGCGCTTCCGATCGGCTTCGCGGGTGTATCTCTCGGCCTCTGCAAGCGTGGTGTGTCCGAGCGCGGCCATTATGTCGTGAGCGCTGCAGCCGGCGTCGGCGAGCAGGCGGCCGAGCGTCTTGCGCAGGCCGTGCGGCTGGCAGGATAGAGGCAATTTGGCGGCCGTGATGGCATCACGCATGAATCGGCTGAAACCGTCGACCGTGAACGGCTTGCCATAGGCCGTGGTGATGACCACGACATGCTTGCGCGGCATCGCTGCCAGCGCCTTTTCCAGATCCTCACTCACGTCCATGTCGACCTGCACGCCGGTCTTATGCCGGCGGTAGCAGGCGCCATCGTCGACCTGATGCCACGTCAACAGATGCGTGTCGACGCGGGCGGTACCCATGTTGAGCATCAGCGCATACGCGGTGCGTTGCTTGGTACCGAGCGGCCAGCGCCGTTCATAGGCGGCAAGCTCACGATCGGTCCAGGCCCTGATCTCGCCTCCCTTCGGCCGCTTGATTCCGGCGGTCGGGTCTGGTGTCAGCTTGAGATGGTTGATGAGGATGCGGAGCTTCTTCAGCGTGTCGAGCGCGGCACCGGGCTTGTTGGCGAGCGGCGCGAGAATGAATGTTTCGATTCGCTCTTTCGTGAGCCCTGAGAATGCACGATGGCCGTGGTCGGTCCTGATCTGCTCGAGCCGGGAGCTGTAGCCGTCCTTCGAGGAGTCGCTGAGCCCGGTGTAGGCCGGGCTCTTCATGTAGGTGTCGATCTTCGCGGAGATGCTGTCGGGCGAGTCCTTCTTCGTGGCGGGCTTCTGTGTGCCGCCCATCGCCGCAGCGTAGGCAAGGCGAAACTCTTCCGATGTCGGATCATCGGGCAGGCGGATGCGTGGCCCGTTCTGACTGCGTATCCTGACTGACAGGTACGTGTTGCCTTTGACGGTGTTGCGTTCGACATGCAGCGGGAGCTTGCGGGGCATCAGGTCCATCCCACGTCGCTGGCGACCAAGGCCTCACCCTCATGGGGCAACGCCTCAACGGCCAAGTCAAGCTCTCTCACGTCCCACGCCTTGCGTTTGTCCCCTAGAACACGGGCGCGTGGCATGCGCCCGTCCAACACCATGCGGTCGAATGTGTTAGGGCAAACCGAGACATATGCCGCCGCCCGCCTCGCGCCCGATCAAGCGCGGCGGAAGTGTAGGGGGCAGGGCGGCTTGTTTGGCCATGGATCAAGTCATTGCCGCGCCGCAGGCGTGAACGTAACGCGCGTCAGTCCATGATCTGTCTCGCTGATGTCGACCTTCGCGCCGATCGCTTGGGCCAGGGCCAGGACTCGGTCTCGGTCGAAGTTGGCGTGCGCAGCGACTTCATACGTCTGACCGACCAGTAATTTCCTTGCGATAATAACGAGCCCCTGGTCGCGGTCTGGCAGTCGCTCCAGATCGCGCACATATTCCTCAAGCGCGTCTAGAGCAGCGATGCGAACAATCTCGTTGAGATCAGTCGCCATCAGCGCACCGCCTGCTCGCGGGCCATGCGTTCGCGGACGCTACGGACCAATTCGGCCGTCATGCTGGTGACGTTATGCGTAGCCCAGACCTTCAGCTTTTCGCGCACGTCGCCTGGGACCTTCAGCGTCAAAGTCGTCATGTCATGGGATTGATTCACATCGTGCTCCTGGTCAAAAAACCTAGATTAGCGATGCGTAAAATATTGCACGGATGCAGCTAATTTCCAGCAAATGTCATGTCGCCGCAACAAGGGTCCCCACGCACAGCCAACGTTGATGTTGCTCATGAATTTAAATCGATTGTCTTGGGGAGGCGCTGGCGCGGTATTGGTAACGGATTATACGGAAACGTGATTGAAAAACGGAAAAAGCCCGCCGGGTGATCGGCGGGCCTTGTCGGTGATGCTGGCGCGATCAGAGCACGGCGACGCGCTCGGCGATGTTGTCGCCGCTGATCGCATTCAAGGACGCCGGGAGGTTTTCGTTAATCGCTCTATTCGCAAGATCGACAGACCGGAAAAAGCTACCCATCGACATCACGTATGAGATGCGATCACCCGCGCTTGTCTTGAGGACGGCTAGAACCTTGCCATCAGACAGGTATTGGTAACACTCCGGCTCCACTTCGATGTAGTCTGCATTTGCCTTGATCATCATGGCTTGCTCCATGGTGCTTAAGGAAAGGCTGGTCAGGCGTACCCGCGCCTGGCTGGCCCGCCGCTCGGCGAGCGATGCACGATCGTGCGCTCGCACATGGCTGCCGTCAATCAGGGAATTGCAAGTTCATAAAATGCACCATTTGGGTGCATAGGAATTTCCGAAGATTTTGCAGCAAACTTCACGGCGCACTCTCGCCAGCGGCAAGACGCTCAGGCGGCCAGTTGCTCACGCTCGGGCAAGTGTAGCGAACTCGCCGGTTGTGGCTTATCTGCGGCCCACCAAACGCCATGGCTGCTTGATGTCCGGTTTCGAGGGCGGAGCGGACTGAGAATGGCGCGGGCGTCACGCCGGCTTGTGACCCAACTCGGACATATCCCGTTCGCTCATGCCGGGAACGTTCCTGCTCAAACTCGGAATAATTCTCATCTATTTCGCTGAAGTCTTAACAAATGACATCACGCTCACAATGATGTCAGCCATAGACTTACACCCATCACAGCACGGTCCGCGGCTTATATCTGTGATGAGAACGCCTGATTGCGCTCCCGCCTTCCTCGAATGGAAAGGAGCGCGCCATGAAGCGGCGTCGTTTCAAACAAACCGATACGCTTGAAGTCCGTCGCGCCAGCGAAGCGGTGCGGTTGCGCCAGAGAGCCAAATTGCTCCGGCCCGGCCTGGAGCGGGAAACCGCGATTCGCAAAGCTCGGCAAATGGAGGTCGCCGCTCACATCAGCGACTGGCTTCGCTCCCCCGGTTTACAGCCGCCGAAGTAGGCCGGTTATGCCATTCGGATACTATGCTTTCGTCATCGGTGACGACGGCCACGTTGCCAAGCGCATAGAGGTTCTTTGCGACAGTGACGAAGATGCGCTTCAATGCGCCGAGCAACTGGTAGACGGGCAAGCCGTAGAGCTATGGCAAGGGACGCGACGGATAGCGACGCTCAAGCCAAGGTCCAACGAAGGTGCGGATTAAGCTACGTCACAGATTTCCACCGCCGAAACCTTGGGTGTGGGAGATTCATGTCGGCAAGCGTCTGATCAAAGCGTCGCACGATTCCTATGCCACACAAGACGAGGCGCACGGCGCCGGAAGGGCCGCGCTCGACCGCATAGTTTTGGAATCTGTAAACCGGCCGACACTACGACGTAGACGGTAAGACTGCCTCAGTTGGCGGCTTCCTCTATCTGTTGATGTGACGTCACGTCGCCCTGTTGGCCCATCAGCGAGGTTGGCGACACCTCTCACTGAGGTCAGCTTAGTGGGACCTAGCGGACGAGATTTGCTTACGCTGAGTGCTTCGTCTTTTGACCCTGAACGGACCTCGACGCTCGATTAGCCTGGCCCCGCGGCGCCACTAACCTCAAGCCAAACGGTGTCGTTAACCCGACGGAACCATGCACCGCAGAGCAATTTAACCCCCAGCGGCCCCTCTTGATTTGAGAATGCAAAGATGAGGAGGACAACATGCCGAATGGGTATTGGATCGGGCGCATCGATGTGATCAAACCCGAATACACCAAAGCCTACGGCCCCGCCCTCGCGGCGGTGCTCCGCAAATACGACGCGAAATTCCTGGTGCGCGGCGGCACCTTCGAGGCGGTGGAGGGCAAGGCGCGCGACCGCAACATCGTGATCGAGTTCAAGGACTACGAAACCGCGCTCGCCTGCTACCGTTCACCTGAATACATCAGGGCGAAAGCACTGCGCGCGGGCGCCGTGGACATCGATATCATCGTGATCGAAGGCTACGACGGCCCGCAGCCCACGGACTGAGCCCCGCTTTGGCGGCGCGCACCACGCAGCTGAATCTTGCCTCGTAGTTCGTTCGCACCGCCGAATTCGAAGCGGGGCTCGACCGTGTCCGCACAGATGTCGGGTGTTCGGGGTAAGGCAGAAATCTTGTGCTCGACCCGAGCCTTACTGCTTCTGACCCAACTGCGACATCGCGCGGAGACGCGCCCGGTAAGCTCAATGCAGCGACCATGATCGAGACGTGATATAGTGCGTGCCGCCGTCCTCAAGCTGCCGTGAGGATCGAATGAAGCGGCGAGAGTTCATAGCGGCTTTTGCGGCGTTGCTCGTTTTACCACGGAAGCGGGGGCGATCATGAGGCGCCGCCATTTTCTGGGTCTTGTAACCGGAGGGGCCATTTGGCCAATCGCGGCTACAGCGCGGCCGGTCACGCACCACATTGGCGTACTCGTCCTCGGCAATCCGAATCCCGAATCATTCCTGAAAGAACTGCGCGACGGACTTCGGGAACTCGGCCATCTCGAGAATCGGGACATCCAGCTGCAAATCCGTTCGGCGGGAGGCAATGCAGCTGTGCTTGCCGACGCGGCCGCCGAACTCGTGAGGCTAAAGGTTGACATTATCGTCGCCTGGCAGACGCCAGCGGCTACGGCTGCAAAACGTGCCACAGCCGAAATACCGATCGTGATGACCTCAGGCGATCCGGTCGGCACTGGTCTCGTCGCCAGCCTGTCCCGGCCGGGCGGCAACGTAACCGGAGTGGATAGCTTCGGGGCTCAGCTCGGAGGCAAATGCGTCGAACTGATTCGCGATACGATTCCGTCGGCGCATCGGGTGGCGATCCTTGCCAATGCGGCTGACCCATTCACCAAATCCTTCCTCGCGGAGATTGACAAAGTCGCGGGCAGAATCGGTGTCGCGACGCAGCCATTGATGCGCCATCCCGACGATGAATTCGAGACCGCTTTCGCTGAGATGCGGAATGGCGCGGCCGATGCTGTGATCATTCAGCCCACTCTTTTGCGCGCTACCAGCATTGAGTTGGCGCTGAAAAACAAACTTGCGTCATTCTCCATAGTACGGGCATTGCCGGCGGCGGGTGGGCTCATGGCGTACACGCAGGATGCGGCGGAGCAGACCCGAGAAATGGCAAGCTACGTCGACAAGATATTGAAGGGAGGAAAGCCGGCTGAGATGCCGGTTTCGCAACCGACCAAATTTGAGCTGATCATCAACCTCAAAACCGCCAGGGCACTCAATCTCCATATTCCGCCGACCCTGCTCGCGCGGGCCCACGAGGTGATTGAATAGGACGGTGCATGTCTCCTCATGGCCCATCAGCGAAGTCGCGACACCCCTCATTTAGGTCCGTTTAGCGGGGCGGAGCGGACTAGATTTGCTCACGCTGAGTTCTTCGCAATTTGACCCGTTGCCGAAGTGGCCGTTGAGCTCGGTACCAGCTACATTGCTCTGCACCACACTTTCAGGAGAACCGAGATGCGCATCAGTGCTCGCAATCAAATTAAAGGAACCGTTACGGAAGTGAGGAAGGGCGCGACGACCGCCCATGTACTAGTCGATATCGGCGGCCAAGTCGTTACCTCATCCATTACGAATGATTCTGTAGATAACCTTGGCCTTAAGGCTGGAAGCAGCGTGTACGTCGTCATCAAGGCGTCCGATGTCATGATCGGAGTGGATTAACCACGGTAGCGCACGTTCACTGTCAAGCCGGATTGTTGGAATGGAGTGAACGCTTCTACGTGGTTTCGGCGCGTTGATCAGCCCCGACACAAAGTGCGGTGGACCGACGCGACAAGCACCGGTCACCGCAAAGATCGCCCGCGAAGCAGGTTCTAGTGGCCAAGAACGCCGCGGCAAAGGGTAAGACTTGCTAGGGCCGTAACGGCGAACTGCCACGCTCGCCGTTCGATCAATCGCACCTTTAGGCGTAGACCGGCCCGCCTGTGCCACTTCCACCGGCCCAGATGAGGTGCTGCTTCCCACCCCCCGTGCCGTTACCAGCGCCGGTGTGGGGGCCCGTGCCAGTGCCATCACCTTGGCCGGCGCTCACTTCGCTCAGCTGATCCATTGTCAGCTCTTCCGTTAGTTCCTTTTCTACGGTCAAGTTCATGTCGCTCTCCATCTGTGTCTCGCGAGGGATAATCCGTCGCGGCCGGTAGTTGTCGCGGAAGACTCGACGGCGTTCAGTGATTTGGATCACTGGGTCTCGAAGTACCTTCATCGTTTTCGAGCACGGTCACGGCCGGCACGGCCGATCCCACGATGGCGCTTTTCAATCCGGGCACCGGCCGCTCGATCTACGCCGGCATTCGCTACCGTATGTAGGAAAGATACAGACATGACTTCGACGATTACCATGCGAAGCGCTTTAATCGCAGTTACCGCTCTGCTTGCCGCCTCCACCGCAGCCCAGGCGCATGTCACTCTCGCACAGACGGAAGCTCCAATCGGAGCCTCCTATCGGGCGACATTCCGCGTTCCGCACGGCTGCGGCAACTCGCCGACGCTGAAGGTCCGCGTCCGGATTCCGGAGGGCGTCGTCGGCGTCAAGCCGATGCCGAAAGCCGGCTGGCAGATCGACCTCGTCAAAGGCACCTATGACAAGTCGTATGCGATGTACCACAGCAACGTCACCGAGGGCGTCAAGGAGGTGTCGTGGACCGGCCGCCTGCCGGATGACTACTACGAGGAGTTCGTCGTTTCGGTCTATCTGACCGGTGATCTCACTCCCGGACGCATGCTGTATTTCCCGGTAGTGCAGGAATGTGAGGGGGCCGGCACCCATCGTTGGATCGAGATTCCCTCGGACGAAAAATCAGCAGCCGACTACAAGGAACCGGCGCCGGGCGTAAAGTTGCTCCCGAAGCAATAAGCGCCGCGTCTGATTGTGGGCTTCTCAGAAGACATCTCGCACTCAATCGGCGTTCGCATTTGAGCGCGAATCTGCCCCTTAACTGGTCGAACAAGAATGGTGGAATGGAAAAAGGCTGTTCGATAGCTGCCACCGTCAGTCGCACCGCAAGCGGCTCAGCAGGGTGAACGTGCCGATCAGCGACGCCGTCAATAGGCTCTCCCGGCAACCGAGACAGATAGTAGTACTCGATCTGGTTGGTCTGCGCGTTGAAGAGATTGAGTACATCGAGCTGCACCCTCAAGCCATTATCGAAGCGATACCCCGCTCGCGCATTGAAGATGAGCGACGACAAGGAACGAACGCTGTTATCCTCGATCAAGGGGCGTGGCCCGAAGTAGCGGGCCTTTAACGCACCAAACCAGCCGGTCTCGCCGCCAATGACAACGCTGCCGCTCGCTACCCACGCGGGTGCGCCGGGGATGCGGTCTCCTACCGGATCAGGATCGGTAAAGCGGGCGCGGGTATAGGCGACATCAAGATCAAAGCTCAGCCAAGAAAGGGGCTTGTACTGGTTTGTCCATTCCACGCCGACACGGCGGCTCGGTCGGCTTGGCTCAGTCGTTCCGGCATCGCCGACGAACAGAAGCTCGGAATCAAAATCGAGGACGAATACGGCAACCGAACTCGTAAGCCCCTCAACGGCCTTGGTGCGGACGCCTATCTCGGCACCACGCGAGCGCACCAGCAACGGCACTCGATCCAACGGCGTTAGCTTGTCGTTGGGATCAACGGTGATGGTCGCGCCTCTGATGTCGTTGCTGTGCAGGCCATAACCTGCATTGCCATAAAACTTGGTCTTGAACCAAGGACCAAGCACGATGCCTGCCTTTGGGCTTGCCATCGATGCTTGCGCATTTCCAGAGTTTTCGGGAGTGTCGCTCAGCACACGCCCTGCGAAGAAATCTTCGCGGAGGCCAACGGTGGTGCGGAGCCAGTCCGTCCACCGGGTGGTACTGTCTGTCCAGATGCCTACGTTGCCTTCCTGTACGCGGTCGTCACGCACCGTCGAGAGCCAGTTGCGCTGCTCAGTTTTGAACAAGCCAACATGGATGTCATCGTAGCGAGTTTGCATCCCGACGCGAGTTTGCGTCTCGAAGCCTCCAAACCGCCAATCAAATGAGTGTCGTGCGTCGAACCCGCCTAGTGACCGGCGATCAAGCTGGTTGAACTGATCACCGTTGATGGGATTGTCGAGGAAATAGGTGAAGTCGTTGTATAGCTGCAAGTCAGACCGGATTACGTAAGCACTTACGTTGGTCTGGCCGTACTCGCTCGAATGCGCAAGGTTTCCAGACAAGCTAAACCGGCTGGACACACCGCCATCCGTTGCGTCCAGCGTACCGAACCGGCTGATGATGCCCTGATCTATGGCCCGCTGAGCGACCTGGTCTGTTGAGTTCCATGCGTTGGAATAGGCCATGCCGGTTAGGGTAACGCCATCGGTCGAAGTGCCTTGACCGTAGCGCATCACGCCGTTGATCTTCCGCACGTCGTCAGGCACGTCCCACGGGCCGTTGTATTTGACGCCCTCGACAGCGGTGAGCAACGTGCCGTCGCCAACCGCAATTGATCCAGCAGCAAGCCCGCGCCGGTAGCCGAAACTGCCTACTGTCACTTCCGCAATGTTCTTCGGCAGCTTGGTGACGTAGTCGATCCCAACTGCACCCGCTGAGCCGAAGTCCCCAACGTCCGCGAAGTATGGCCCTTTGCGGACATCTACGGTTCGTATCAGTTCAGGAATGAGGAAGTTGATGTCAGCATAGCCCTGACCGTGGCCATGGGTCGGCATGTTCACGGGCATGCCGTCAACTTTGATCGCCAGATCAGTGCCGTGGTCGAGATTAAAGCCGCGCAGGAAGTACTGATTGGCTTTGCCCTCGCCGGAGTGTTGGGTCACGATCAACCCCGGCACGACTTCCAATGCTTCGCCGGGACGTGAGAACGGAACGGCGTTGACTTGCTCGCCGCTTATGCGCATGGCACTCGCGGCGGTGGGCTGTAGGGTGGTGTTGGGTCCTTCGGAGGATGCAGCAGGCGTGACACCGTTGACACCCGCAGACTTGGGCTGCGGCTGACTGGTTTGGACGGCGGTTCTGCTCCGTGCGCCTCTGCTCTGCGTTGTCTTCCGTTTGGCGAACCGCTTGGCCGTTGTTGCGTCAGGGGCGGTGACGGTGACTGGCGGAAGTGGATCGGGCTTAGTCTCCGTAGTCCCTTGCGCCATTGCGGGGAACGCCAGAAAGGCAGACGACGCCGTGGCGGAAACAATCCGGATCAAGCCCCTACGCATAGCAAGTCCCGTCAATTCCAACCCGGTGAGCAGAACCTAGCAGCAACAGTATGAGGAAACAAGAGAATCGTCATACTGGCGTATGGGTCGCGCCAGCGTGCTCTGAGGTCGAAATCCTTGATCGCGTCGGAAGCAGCTCCGTATACCTGACCGTGTGCTGAATGTTCTTGTGGCCGAGACAGGCTTGGAGGGCCAGCGGCTTGGAACTTTGCCGATGCCTTGTCGTTCCCGGTCAGCGGGCACGAATGTAGGCAGAGCTATGAAATGGATGTTGGTGGTTCTGGTAGGCGGCGTCTCGCCCGTGAACACCGATCTGGTGTTCGACAAGTTCAGCGACTGCCTCGCCGCTGAGGAGCAGATGCGACAGCACTACGCTGACGCGTTCGATGCTTGGGACCGCATGGCTGCGGCGCGGATTGACCGGCGCAGGGACTACAAGAAAGCCCGCGATGTTGAGGCCAAACGACTGCTAAGCAACGTAGGGACGTGTGTCCCACATGGTGACGGCGATCAGCAGCCCGTCACCGCTCCGCAGCAGCAGCCTTCTGCTTCATCGCCGCAGCAGCCTGCTACGCCACCGTCGCCAACACCCCAGTCTCCACGAACTTAGCGGCAGCGATGACCCGACACGTCGGATGGTAGCTTCGCCGCTCAAGCGCGGGCGCATTCAGCAAGGATGTCTGCTCTGGAGATGGCACGCGGTCTATGCAGGCATCCCGGTACATGTCGCTTGCTGACCCGTTGTGATCATGAGCGAGCGGAGCGGACCTGTTCCGCGCTCGGTCTCAAAGTTGATGAGGAAGCACTTGTGCTCGAACTTTGAATCTACGAGCACCTTCATGGTTGCTCGGTTCTGATTGAGCTCGGCATTTGCGGCACGGAGGAGTTGCCCGAACGCCAGGAGCGCCGGACCCAACGCCTCCAGATCCATGCTGTGGTCATTTTCATCGTCGCCGACATAGGCGACGTGAAACCGCTCCCGGTTCTGCTCGCTCTCAGCCAACAATTCCCCCATTGGTAGCGATAGTTACAATCCTACATTGCAGGAAAACCGTCTACCGGGGCGTTGACTCCTTCCGTAGTTGTTCGTCATTTTTCTGGTGACAAGCCTGAGCTTCCGGGACAGCGCCCGCAAGGCAGTCGTACCTTGGTCTGAAATTCTGGTCGAGCGGGACGATCCAGACTACGCCCGCGCCAACGAGCGGATGGGACGTCAAGGGTGTCGTCGTGGCGACGCTTGACTTAGCTTTAATAGCCCTCGCGTATCTCGTCAGACTCTTACCAAAATGGCGCGAGAGGAAGGGCCGAGACGCATGTCGGCTTGGTTCGGGGGCTGGGCCCGGCATTCGTGACCTTTTAGTATTTGTATGGCGCTACGTTAGATTACGCCGACCAGCCAAAGAGTGACTTGAGATCTAGCGCCATAGCGCCTCCGACGGCGCCGTGGCTCGCTTCGTCCCAGAGACTCGCAGCCGAACAGACGCGCGCAAATGCGAAACGGCGTTTCGCATTTAGTTCTTGCCACCGGCGGACTCCTTCGGCAGGCTTACGGAGGCCACCGCTTGCCGCGCGGTGTTGCTCATTGTGGTGTCGTTGGCGCGTCGTCCCCTTCATTGCCTGCTTTGCGAGTGACCGTGGTTTGCTGCGGTGCAAAAAGGCGCAACGAGAGGTTTTGCCGCGATGGCCACTTTCGATTACTCAAGCCTTCCGCCGTCTGATGCTGCCGCTCTGCAAGAGATTGCCGAGCGTTTGCGCGATCTTATCCCCAATGCGACTTCGCTCGTGATCGAAATCGGCGACTTGCTAAGAGCCGCAAAGAGCAAACTCGAACATGGTGCGTTCGGCCAATACTGCCTGGATAAGGTGGGAATTGAGCCCCGCACCGCAGAAAACTATCTCGCTCTTTCAGGCCTGGCGAAAGTTTATCCGCCGTCGGACCTTGCGAAGATCCCGGCTCGAACGGCGTACAAAATGGCGGCCAAGTCGGCCCCGGACGACGTCGTGGAAGCGATCATGGGCGAGGTCCGTGGCGGCAAGATTCCCAGCTTCAACGACGTGCAGCGCCGTCTCGCGAAGAGCAAGCCGGGGCCCTCATCCGGCCATGATGGCGGTGACGTCGCGGATCTTGCTGATCGCTTGATCGACGCGCTTGATCCGCGCAACATCGGTGACCTCGAGCGTTTCCTGCGCAGGTGCACGAAGCGCGCGATCATAGCGCTTTGCGATGAACTTCAGCGTGGTCTCGAACGACAGCATCCGCAAACGGCGGCTGCAGACATGTTGCCGAAAAACTTACTGTAGGGCAGCTCTAAAAATTGCCGCGAGATGTTGTCCGAGCGGGAAATCCGACCTGGCGTGCGAAGAGTCCCGAGCAGGGTTATCGAGAAGGAACGGAGCCGCCTACTTGATTTTCAGAGGACATCGTAGGGAGCAGTGTAGGAACCGAAGTAGGCAAAGATTTGCCGACACCCCCCGTTACTTCCCCCAAACTGTAACGCTTAATTTCGGGAAAAGTAACGTTCAATTCTTAAAAAGTAACGTTTGATTTGGGAGCGTCGATCTCAAATTCTTCGTTACAGAACTCGGAATTGAACGTTACTTTTCTCGAATTCACCGTTACCACGCTAGGCCTATGGGCGGGGGAGACAGAGTCCTTCTCCCGGTTCGGGAGCGACCTGACCCGGCCTGAAGCAGCAGATTTTCTACGCGCTCAAGGCGTTCTTGGTTCGGCAAGAGGCGAACGCGCAAAAGGTCAATTCAGTTCGAAAAATAGCCAGCCTTCGCTCCGGACTCGTGCGCCTTCAACGCCGACAAGACCACGGCGCCGGCTTCGGCAAATTTCGCGGGTTCGGCGGAGTGCCGGAAACCCCACCCGATCCACGAAAAACCGAGAGTTCTCTCGTCAAGGCATGGCCGAGGTTCGTAAGCCCACGATCTGCGCCAAGACCAGCGCAGCGGCCGCCTCGCCGTTGAGCGCGCAGCGCAGCAGCGAGGTCATCGTGATGTCGGTCTGAAAATCGATGTTCCCGATCGGCATCAACGAAAGCGCCGTGGCGATGGCGGCAGCGACATCGCCATTCAGGGCAGCGCGAAGTTCGTCACCGCCGCGAAGGACGTCGACGTGACGGAGCGTCTCGCCGATCTGCGCGCGCTCCGAATCGCGAAAGGCATGCGCGGGCAGCTTCCGCCACCAGGTCACCGGCGCGCTGTCGTTCGGGTTGAACGGCCACGGCCATGCGGTCGTGAACTTCCATGCCTGATCTTGGAGGGTAGGAAGAGGGATTTCGCCGCCGCGGAGTTCGGTGTGGCGTTCATCTCCGTTGCAAAGCCCAACCGTTGTAGCCACGCCCGGGCGCCTTGGTCATGTCCTTCATAACGACGTCCTTTCCTTGACGACGCCTTCGTGGAACTGACGCGCCCCGTGATCGGTCTAGCCAGACCTGCGCCAAAATCAGAATGTTATTCTCATGCTCAAGGCGAGTGGGATCCGAGTGCGAGGCATTCGCTCCTAAGCCGGCCGCGGTCCCGGTAACACCAGTCTCCGCAGCGGCTAAATTCGGTTCGAGTAGCGGTCCAGCGCTGTGAAATCCTGTCGAAGAATGTCTGCGTCGAGCTGATAGATATCGTTTTCGAGGAAACGCAGCTCGGATTCCAGCGTCTCTTCTTCGATGTCTCGATACCAGGACTTGGGTCGTCCGTCCGTACCGTCATTCCAACGGTAATTGCGACGCTTCAAAGCCTCCTTCAGTTCGAACGGCGCGCGCTGCGCCCAAACCCGCACCGTCTTGCGCCGCGCGCGCTCGAGGAGACTCGCCAGAACGGTCGCAGAAGCGCGTGGAAGCTCCAGATCCAGGAAAGTCAGCAAAGCCTGGCAGTCGTCGATCGCCCGATGGGCATCGTAGAAGAGACCGTAAGATGCCAACAAGTGCTCGAGTTTGGCGCTCGTAAAACCATGCTCCCTCCAGGGGAGGCCGTTCGACGAACAGGCCCAAGGCTTGTGGACGAAAACGGGCCAGAACCGTTCCGTAAACTTCCGGTCGAAGTCTGCATTGTGCGCGATGACCACGTTGGCGTCGGCGACGAAGCCATCGACCGCCTGCGGGTCGATCGCCTGGCCCCTCACCATCTCGTCGGTGATGCGCGTCAGCGCGGTGATGTCGGGGCCGATAGGGGACGACGGTTCCTGTAGAGCCTGAAAAACATCGACGACCCCAAGGATCCGATCGTCGTCCGAATAGGCGAACTTGAGCATGGCGAGTTCGATGACCTCGTCGCGAAGGGTATCGAGGCCCGTCGTCTCGACGTCGAGCACAACGCCAATTTTCGTGCCGGTGTCGGGACGAAAACCCGCGGAATGCGGCATTATGCGACGCAGCACCTTGTATTTTCCGCTCGCCTCCAGTTGCCTCGCCAAGATCTCGTTGGCTCCGCTTTCCATGTTCTTTCTCGTAAGTTCGCTTGAATAAATCACGCGTGTGGCTGCGGAGGAGCTACCTAGTCAGGCGGCGGCATGGTCGTCGCCCGAGCGAGATCCGGGATCGCCGGCACAAGCGGGTGGGTCGCGATGACCGCGGCGATCTCGGATTGATCGAGATAACCAACGGCGAACAGGGCTTTTGCGAGGGCGTCCAATGCCTGGCTGTTCTGCTCCAGGATCGACAGCGACTTAGCGTATGCGCGCATCAGTGTTTCGTTGGTGGCCGAGCGGAGCGGCTCGGTCATGAGCAGGTAACCGTCGCTGAGCTGTCCCTCCGCGAGCGTCACAAGACCGGAGTGTCCGTAACCGTATGAGGTCTCAATTCGCAGCGCCAAATTGGTCGCGCGGACTAGATCGCTCTCGGCGGACGTTCCGCCCGCGCCGGTCGTCGCCTCGCCGAACTTCAGCTGTTCCGCCGCCCGTCCAGCCAGGATCGTCATGAGAAGCTTCTCGAGGTAGTCGCGCGTGGGAAGTTGCAGTCGTCCGGTCTTACTCTCAGCGCGACCGCCGTCGCCGCCGATCGAAAGCGATTTGGGCGTGGCCGTGCCAAGCGTGAGATGCGCGATCGCATGACCGGCTTCGTGGTAGGCGATGCAACGGCGAAGATCCGCCGGCAAGTCCGGCTCGCCGCCACGGATAGCGGCGACAACATCCTCCACCGTCACGTCCCTACCGCTCTTGCGTGCCGCCTGACGGGCCATTCGGACCCACTTTTCCACGTCGGCGCCGCTATGTCCGCACGCGGCGAGCGCCGCCTCGCGCAAGTCGGCACCGGCGCAGTCGGAGCGCAGATGTGTCCGGAAAATCCCCATCAGCCCGGCGACATCGGGCAACTCGACTCTGATATGATGATCCAGCCGCCCGGCTCGCGTGAGCGCTGGATCGAGGCGCGTGGGATCGTTGCAAGATGCGCACACGAACACGCCCTCGACCTGTTCGAATCCCTGAATGCACTCGAGCAGCGTTGTCACAATCGCAGTAAACCAGGAATCATGCTTTCCGCCGCTGCCACGCGCTGGCAGAACGTCACACTCATCGATATAGACGATGCTCGGACGACGCTGAAATGCCTCTGAGAACGTTGCGCGGATGCAGGAGGTGACATCTCCGAGGTGCCCACTCTTATGTGCCTGCCACTGCGCGTAGCTCGTGGCGATAAAGTGCACATTGGGCAACTCGCGGGCCAGCGAGCGCATCAGTGAAGTCTTCCCTGTCCCGGGCGGTCCGCTGACGAGGAGCCCATGCGGTGCTTCACTCCAAGGGCGCTCACCCGCGAGATAAGCGCGCATTGAATCGGCCACCTCCATGCAGAACGTTTTAGCCTCGCCAAGGCCGGCCAGTTCGGCGAGCGGCGGGACATCGTGGGTGGCCTGCGGTTCGACGAGACGCTGCAGACGTTCGAGCGAGCGCTCGGCGCCGACGTCGTCGCGCACGGCGATTGCGAGGTCGTTGATGGTCACGCGGGCCGCCATCGAGGCGTCGACGGTCTTGGGCCTGGTCCCGGTCACGGCCTCGATCACGTCCGCCACCACTACGGCGTCGATGGGCGGAACGACGACGCGATGCTCGGCAAGCCGGACCAAAGCTCTTGGCAGCCGGCCGAAAGCCGTGGTGATGCCAACCACGGGGCAGCGGAGTCGCATGGCAATGGCGACGCCCCTGTCTTGGTCCTCAACCGAGGCTGTCGACTTGGTGTGCTCACCGAACACGATCAAGGATCTCTTTCCCGTCGTGGGGCCGCGATCATTGAGTTCATCGTCGTCGACTAGGGACGTGTCGCTCGCCAGCAGAATGCCCAGGAACCGCCGCACCGGCTTCACCAGATCGGGGTGATGCACTTGGATGATGTTAACGGCGTCGGGCTCCAACAGCCTGGCCAGCGTGTGTCGCGAAGCCTCGAATGCCCGACCGAGGAGGATGGCAGCGGCGGCGACGTCGGAAGCACATGCGCGGGAGGGCTTGACGCTAGGAAGCGGATCGCTCCCGCAGTCGAAGGAGTGCTCGCGATCATCGTCCTCTTCAGAGACGGGTAAGGTTCGCGCAAGTCGCGAAAACCCCACCCCGCCTCGGACGCGGTCGACAAACACTTCGCTTAGGGGCTTGGTCGAGGTGGCAAGGGCACGCAGGTTCATGCCGGCGCCTCGCAGCTCCGCGCGTTCGCTGTCATCTCCACCGCGAGCCAGCTGTCCTCATCGATATGTTCCCCGGACAGTAGCTTGGCGGCAAATGCACCACTGCGACAGTGGAAGCCCACGCCCAACGTCATCTTGTCCGCCGTGCCCGAGGCGGGATCGACCCATTTTTCGTTTTCGAGCAGCCTGCGTCGCGCCTTGTGATCCTCCGAAAGGCCGGCCCGCGTCCGGCGTGCATAGTCGGAACCTGCCATCACATAGAACCGATCGTTCCACTTGTAACCCTCGACGCGGAGATCGCGGCGATCGAGCCGGAATGCGGCACCTTCTGCGGGAACGGTCGTCTTCTCCTCGTCGGTCATCGCAACCATCTCCTCGAGGTCCGTGGTTACGGAAAGCCGATGGCGCAACGCGGGCGGGTTCCTCCGCGCGAAGTCGATACGCGTGAAGCCGGCCGCGAACAGCAGCATTTCGGCGTGGCCGACCAGTTGTTCAATGTCGTCGATGATGCGAAGGCCGCGCCCGTACGGCTGGGTGGAGTTGGAGAGCGGAACGTTGAGGTCGGTGCAGATCTGGATCAGCCTCGCTTCGACGTAGGGGGCCGTAATTTTGTTGAACGTGCTTTCGTCGGCAATGACGACGTAAATCTGCGTGGCCGCGCCGACGGCGTTGCCGAGTTGGGCACCGAACCTCCGCTCGCCGTCTCCCTCCCCGATATAAGTCGGCTGGGCCGGGATAGGCGAGGGGTCGTCGATCACGTAGACGACGAAATCCCAAGGCGACAGGTGCTCCTTCACGCGCGCGAGCTCGGAGAACGGTGCGGCAAGGACAGAAAGTCTCGTGCCGCACGATTTGATCAAACGCATTCCGCTCGGGTTACCGTCGATGAAGACGGTCGTGATTGTGAAGGCGCGCTCGTACGCCCCGGATACCCAGGTTCGTGCCGGAGCGCCATTCGGAGCCATGTCGAAGCCGGGCACCCTGCTGCGTCTGAAATCAAAATAGGACATATGGGATATATATCCCATATGTCTCACGACACAAGACCGCTACTGTCGCGCCCGCTACTCTCCGGTGTATGGTTAATCGGTACCGATTCGGAGTTCGCCGTGGCCGTCGACAAATTGCCTACGGGACGCATGATCAGGGCCGCTCGTGCGCTCCTTGGGATGGAGCAGCTGGACCTCGCACGCACGATTGGCGTTGATCGTCGCACGGTGTCGCGACTTGAGGCCGACACTGAAATCCCCGTCAATCCTCTGAAGATTGCGACTTATCGGAAGATGCGCGACGCCTTGGAAAAACACGGCGTCATTTTTCTATATCGTAGTAAGGCTCACGGAGAGGGGGTAACACTCAAGGACTGAAAACTATGTTCTGAGGAGCCGAGTACAAACGGCATGATGGTGGGGGCTATCAGCGAGTATCCAAAGACCGATCGTTAGCCTCGAGCTCGTCCATGAGCCTTTGCAGGCCGCGCACGACCACAGGATGCATTTTGGTGCGATGGCGATGCGCGTAGTCGCTGATACGCCAGTACAGGTCTTCCTCAAGGTACAGACTCATCCGCTTCGTCGCCGCGTCCGCCCCAGAGGGGCTCTTCATTGCGATCTTGCTGAGATCTTCACGAGAATCGGCGTCGTTCACTGACCGCGCCGGAACGGCAGGCGCGGAGCTTCTCATCGAAATGGACCGAGAGACGCCTCGGTCCGCGCCTCTGACCGCGTCATCGACTACATTTGTATCCTCTACCGCCTGCTGCTTCCTACCGTGCTGCACTTCAACTAGCCCAGCAAGGTCCTGGAAATTTCTGCGTTTGGCCATCCTAAATGCTCCACGACTACTTCACGCTGTCACGTCTTCATGTGATCACTGTTTGAAGTGTTCACTGTTTCACGCGATCACATCATCGTATATGAAATGGGTTGCAAAAACCGTCCGAATTAGAGTGAGCATTTAAAGAGAATTCGAATGACCAAGAGCCCACTCCCAATCGCATCCATCAAGAAAGGCCCAAGAGAGATCTTAGGTGATTGCCACAGAAAGATCTCCAATTGCCGCACTGTCATTGGATCTTCGGGCAACTCAGCATCTGGTTCTCGGAGATGGCTTTGGGAATCTCGGCCAAAACCTGAATTATCTCGGGGACGTCGCGCTTCTGCAAGCGCTCTACTGCAATATATCAGCAAGGCGGCCCTGACGAAATCAGTCGTACACGGGACAGCCGTTGCGACTAGGGTCTGGCAGCCCGGCCGCGAGGCCGATGTGCAGCATGCCCTGGGCATTGAGATGCGTCAGGGAAACCGGTGGAAAGTATGTCATCGGCCTGGGCATCTCGTGCATGCTGCGCGCGCGGCTCACGCCGTAGATCCGCTTTCCTTCAACACGCTACCGTAGGTCAAGTTCACCCGCGCGATTTTGGCTTCGAGGTTTTCATCGCCTATGCCGTGATCGACCTCGAATGGACGAGGAAGCGCTGGCCAGACCGGCCGACGAGATCTGGCACGTCGCCCACCGGGACCGTAGCCCATGGTCATTCAACGTTGAATTGCGACCGTTCGGAGAAAAGTTGGTAGTAGCAAATCGTCGTTACCGCCCCTGCGCGCCTCCCTTCGAGCCTTGCGGGCGCTTCGCGCCATAGATTCCATAAAGGAAGATGTTGACCGTGGAAGCCACGACGGCCTCGGCTTCCGCGGCCGACGGCGGCGGACGCAATCCGAGGATGACCCGCAGATGAAGGTTGTCGCGTAGCATGCCAACGAAATGGTCT
This sequence comes from Bradyrhizobium liaoningense, assembly GCF_018130785.1. Lineage (GTDB taxonomy): Bacteria > Pseudomonadota > Alphaproteobacteria > Rhizobiales > Xanthobacteraceae > Bradyrhizobium > Bradyrhizobium liaoningense_A. The sequence continues at coordinate 24,901 of NZ_JAFCJT010000016.1, read as the reverse complement.
GCCGCTGCATGACAGTCCCCGATTTGGATTTCACCGCGGGCCTTCGCTTTCTCGAGTACCTCGGCGAGGCGGTCTGAGGCGCGGCCCGGTCCCTTGTCATAGAAAGCCTTCGCCAGCTTGGGAATGCGAAGAAGGGTGATCCCGGCCTCGATGGCAAGCTCAAGCTTGGCGGCTGGCGCCACTTCGGCAGCTTCGCGGACCAGCGTTTCGACAAACAAGGCCTCTCGCTCGCGGACCCGGCGAGCTCAGGGACGGCTGCAAGCCGATCGGGTGACCTCGGTCTCTACGCCGTCTTCGAGCAAAAGCACTGCCGCGTCGGCCATGACGACGATCGCGGCATCGGTGTGTTCGGGCGGGCCTCGTACAGCCCGCCCGATCGCAACTTAATCGATGCCTATGCCGACGGCGGGTTCGAATTTATTGGATTGGCGGATGCGCGACCGCACAACAAATTCGGTGTCGCGGCTGCTTATGCCCGTGTGTCACCGCGCGCCCGAGCCCTCGATCGCGACTTTTCAGTCGGTGTACGGGCCAGCGTGGTTGTTGCGAACAACGGAGCAGCTGCTCACCGCGGTGTACCAGTATGAGGTGCAGGCTGGTCTGACGATTCAACCCAACGTGCAGTTCATCCGCTATCCTGGCGGCGGCGCGACGGACCCGCTGGGTCCACGCCCGGCAAGCACCTCAAGAACGCCACGGTGCTTGGCCTCCGTTCGGTTGTGAAGTTCTGATCGCTGGTACGGCAATCGAAATTGCCGCCGCTACGGCAACTTCACCTTGGGTTCGCGACTCCACACGCGCAGCTCGGACAAACCGTCTACGAATGACTTAGACAGTTTCGCGCTGGTTAACGCGATGCACCCTTCGTCGAATTGATCAGGCAATATGCCGGCCTTTTCGAAAAGGGGCAAAGCCGCTTCTACATAGCCAATAAACTTGCAATGCGCGAACGCGTCGGCGACGAAATCTCGCGCCGAGGATTCTATTAGCAGATCACTCATAGCTTCCGCCGCCGGCAGAAGCGCGACTGCGTCATACAGAACGGACGGTCCTCCGTCGATCATCTGGTCGGCCTCGACCCAACTGCCGTCACTGGCTTTGACGCCCGTTACCTTCGGCGAGACGATCTCGTAGGTCGCGCCGGCCTTGTCGAGGGCGCCCCTGAGGGCTTTGAGGATACCGGCATCCAAACCGTCGGAGACAAGGACACCCAGCTTTCGACCCTCGAAGCGTTCGGGGCCGTTTTCGACGATGCTCAGGGCTGGAGACGGTTGCAGATCCTGCCGCGTGGGGACAGCCGCGTCCGCGGGTTTGGGCATCTTCAGCAAGCCGAGCTTGTCTGCGACCTTTCTTGCCAATGTCTCGTCAATATTGAGGAGATGCGACACCATACGCTCTCGGATCGCAGGGATTTTCACCTTGCTGAGCTCAAAGGTCAGCGCGGCCGCGATGTGGGCCTGTTCGCCCTCGGTCTGGCTGATGAAGAACTGACGGGCTTGGCTGTAATGGTCCGCAAAGCTTTCAGCCCTTAGCCGGCGCTTGGCGCCGTTCTGAGCGTCGGCGAATGGAGTGAAGCCGCGCTGCGGCGATTCCCTGGGGCCTTCGCCGAAGGAATTCGGCTGGTAATTGGCGCGCCCGACCGGATTGCGCATGGCCATGTGTCCATCCTGCTGAAAGTGCGCGAACGGGCATTTGGGCGCGTTGATCGGGATATGGGTGAAGTTGGGACTTCCCAGCCGCTTGAGCTGGGTGTCGAGGTAGGAGAAATTACGTCCCTGAAGCAGTGGATCGTTGGAGAAGTCGATTCCCGGTGGAACATTTTGGGTCATGAAGGCGACCTGTTCGGTCTCAGCGAAGAAGTTGTCGGGCATGCGGTCGAGCACAAGGCGCCCGACCGGTACGGGCGAAAGCACTTCTTCTGGAATAATCTTCGTCGCATCGAGGATATCGAAATCGAAGGCGTCGGCGAAGTCCTGATCGAACAATTGCAGTTGCAGCTCCCATTCCGGAAAGTTGCCGGTCTTGATCGCCGTCCAGAGATCGCGCCGGTGGAAGTCGGGATCGGCGCCGTTGATCTTGACCGCTTCATTCCACACGACCGACTGCAGGCCGAGTTTCGGCTTCCAGTGGAATTTGACGAAGGTGGACTCGTTCTTGGCGTTGACGAGCCTGAACGTGTGAACGCCAAAACCTTCCATAAAACGAAAAGAACGTGGAATGGCGCGATCGGACATCACCCACATCACCATGTGCATGCTTTCAGGGGTGAGGCTGATGAAGTCCCAGAAGTTGTCATGCGCCGATTGCGCCTGGGGAAAGGCACAGTCCGGCTCTTCCTTCACCGCATGGATCAGGTCGGGAAACTTGATGGCGTCCTGAATGAAGAAGACGGGGATGTTGTTGCCGACGATGTCCCAATTGCCTTCCCGCGTATAAAGCTTCACGGCAAAGCCGCGCACGTCACGGGCTAAGTCAACGGAGCCTTTGCTTCCGGCGACTGTGGAAAAACGCACGAAGGCCGGCGTCTTCTCGCCGGCGCGCTGAAACAGGTCAGCCCGCGTGTGTTTCGCGAGCGACTTGTAGTTTTCAAAGTAGCCGTGGGCGGCATATCCACGCGCGTGAACAACGCGCTCGGGAATACGCTCGTGGTCAAAGTGAAAGATCTTCTCTCTGAAATGAAAGTCTTCGACCAGCGTCGGTCCGCGCGGACCAATTTTCAGAGAGTTCTGGTCGTCGGATACAGGACCACCTTGAGCCGTCGTCAGGACCGGCGTCTTGCCCGAGGCGATCTGGTGAAGCTCGCCACCTTCGCCTCGCGCCAGATTCTGATCTTGTACGACGGGGGTGTTGCTGGGGACGCGCGCTGACTTCCTGGTCTTGGCCATAAGGATCTCCGACGGGGTGCGTGGTATCTCTTAATCCACGCACGAAGCCGGCGTTCCTGCGAGCCGCCTTGTCCGCACTTAGACCCTCAAGGTTGCCCAGATCCGCCTGCCGCGCCGTAGACCTGACCGGTCGCATAACTCGCATCGGCCGCCGCAAGCTGGACGTAGATTGAGGCGAGTTCCACCGGCTGACCTGGCCGGCCAAACGGCGTCATGCCGCCGAATTTTTCAAGTTTCTCCATCGTGGCGCCACCGGAGACTTGGAGCGGCGTCCAGATCGGACCCGGCGCGACGCCGTTAACACGGATGCCCTTCGACGCGAGTTGCTTGGCCAGCGACTTCACATAGTTCATGGTCGCGGCTTTGGTCTGCGCGTAGTCGTAGAGATCGGGAGATGGATCATAAGCTTGCTCGGAGGTGGTGCCGATGATGCACGATCCTGGTTTGAGATGCGGCAAGGCCGCCTTAAGAATCCAAAAGGGCGCGTAAATGTTGGTCTTCATGGTGGCGTCGAAATCTTCCGACGACACGTCGAGGAGGGATGCGCGGGTTTGTTGCCGGGCTGCGTTGTTGACGACGATGTCGAGACCACCGAGACCTTCGACGGCCTGCGCGACCAGCTTGCCGCAAAACGCTTCGTCTTTGAGGTCGCCCGGAATCGCTAGACCGATGCGTCCCTCCTTCTTGATCAGTGCGATCACCTCTTGGGCGTCCGGCTCTTCTGCCGGCAGGTAGTTGATGGCGACATCCGCTCCTTCACGCGCATATGCGATCGCTGCTGCGCGGCCCATTCCGGAATCGCCGCCGGTGATGAGCGCCTTGCGTCCGGCGAGTCTGCCGGAGCCCTTATAGCTGGTTTCGCCATGGTCGGGCTGCGGCTCCATCTTGCCGGCAAGGCCCGGCCAAGGCTGCGATTGCTCCTTGAACGGCGGCTTGGGATAGCGGCTGGTGGGCTCAGTCAGCTCTTCTTGGGCCATGGTGGTATTGCCTTTCGTTGTAATGGGGGCCAGCGACGCCGCGGCAAGCGCAGCACTCGCAACTTGGACGACGCGTCGGCGGGACACGGATGTGTCGGGAGGAGGCGTCATGGGTCTCTCCGCGGATTTAAGGCTCAACGCGGGGACCGACGCATCGTTGCTAATCGAGGGGAGCGCCGATCGACCGGCGCCCCGGCATGAGCCTACGGTGCCCATGAGGCACGGCCGGCACGTCTTTACTTCGAGAGAGCCGTCGTCCAGCTCGAGCCGGCCTTCGCTTACAAGGGTGAAATCGATCACATGGCCGCGTGCGTATTGAAGGGGCGTCGCCCGCGAACCCCGGACGAGGAGGGTCTGCAGGACCAGAAGCTGATGGAAGCAATCTACCAATCCGCCGCCGAGAACCGGCCGGTGGCATTGGAGAGCATTTCGGGGGAGGATCGCTTTCGCGGTCCCGCCGTCTAATATCCATCGTTGCATCACGCTAGGAACATCGCTTGCGTCCTGCGGTTTCTCAATTCCACAGAGAGAACCGATATGCCCAGAAAAACACTTGGCGACATCGCCAAGGATATGGCCGGCATCGACATCGCGATCCTGTCGACTCATACGGAGGGCGGCGAGATCGCCAAACGTCGGATGAGTAATAACGGTGAAGTTGCTTACGACGGAACGTCCAGCGAGCAGACCCGAGTGGTCGTTGATATCCGGCGAGATCCCAAGGTCGCCTGGGCTTCTCCTCCGAAGGTGGCTTTTTCTCGCACGGCATCTATGTCGCCGTAGAGGGAATTGCCGAACTTGTTCGCGACAAGGCGGTCCTCCAGCAACACTGGACGAGTGATCTCGATAAGTGGTTCGAAAACGGCGTCGACACGCTGAGCATCGTGCTCATCAAGGTGAAGGCCACGCGCGCCACATATTGGAAGGGACGCGAGGAGGGAGAGATCCAGTTGTGATCTAACAACTTGGCCGTAGCGGATCTCGGAGCCTGTCGCGAACCAGTTTCGCGACATCGGCTATCATAGGACACAGCTCTTTAATCGTCCTTGTTAAGGGTTTCGCCGACGCCCAATCCAAGCGTTCCCCGGTCGCCGTGGACCAGATCGCGGTCCTTCCCCTCCGTCTTGTCGGCATCTTCGGCGACGGCTTCCCACATGTCGCGGGCCTTGTCTTTTCGGAGGGTGGTGGGTGGCGTCTTGGGCTTGCCGAGTTTCAACGACATTGCGAGCTCTCAAGCGAACCGCGTCGGCTTGGGTGGGTGCGCCGTCTTGGGGTGATGATCAACCGAGTTTGCAATGACCCCATCGTCGGTGGCAGCCGCGAACAGTAGTCTCCTGCGCATCCCGGGGCAGGTCCGGCCATACTTTTGGGGTTGCACGCCTGAGCAAGGGCGCAAATCTATTTTCGTCCATCAGCCGTGTCTCCTGGTGATTGTGCGGCCTCCTTTCGAAGTCCGCCCCCGTTGCGGCGGGGGCGGAAGCAAGCAAGAACTATTTCTCCGGATGTCCCGTGCCGGGCTTGGTGGTCTTCGGCGCTCTGCCGTCCTCAATCCTTCCCTCATTACGGAGATTGCGGCCCTCCTGGGCCTTCTTCTGACTTTCCGGGGATTTGCCGTGCTCGTAGAGTTCTTCCTTGACGTAGCCGGCACCTTCCTTGATTTCACCCTTCACGCTCATGGTCTTTTTTCCTTCTGTCTGATCCGCACAGCATTCCGTGTCTGCTAAGCAAACGCACCGTCGGCGCATACGCTCCAAGAGCAGCCGAGCTTTGTGACAATTCCGAAAAGTTCCCTGTCCGGAACGAAAGGCCTCGCGCGCGAGCACCCCTTCGCAAGGCTCGGCAGGCAGAGATCAGATCGCACATGAGCGAACGCTTAGGTCTCCGGGTTTGCAGGCGCCAGAGTAAGGATGTGAATGGGATCACCGCGTGTCGGCGGGCCTCATAACGACAAAGGCCATGCGGGCGTCACGCCACATGGCCTTTGCTGGGGACTGTCCCGCTCCTCGCGTAGATTCCGTCTCCGGATTTCTAATTCTTTCGTCGATGTCTCCGTTCCGGCACGCTTCACATAATCTCAGTTCGCAAAGGGTTTAGTGACGGTCAGCGGGAATTGACGCGTAGGCGACGGCGAGATGGGACGTCACGAAGTTCTGGCCGTACGGACGACAGGCGCAATATAAGGCCGAACTTGCTTGGAAATACCGAGCAGAACCCGCGTCGATTCCTTGCTCCCGGCCTGCCCCCAACCTCATGAAGCCCCCGGGCCGCGAGAAAACCTTCCCACAAAGGTTGGCGATCTCGGCATTTCCTGCGCTAGGGTCGTTTGCGCGCTGGAAGGGGCGGTCGCGAAGCGATCGCTACAGTGGCCAACTAAAATTCAAAGGGTGTGACCGATACCGAGATCTTGCCGTCCTTCGATCTTTGAACGCTGAACCCAACGGTCTTCGAAGCCTTCGTGTCGCCCACTGTCGCGGAGATGCCACCGCTACAGTAAAGCGTACTGCCATCTTTGCTCTTCGAGGTCGTTACGATCTGTTCTCCCAGGAGATACCGAGGCTTCTCGTTCCCTGGACTGGGCTTCGCGGTGGAGTTCTTCGCGGCGAAAGCTGCCAACGGATTGCGGTGGTCGTCCGCAACAGTCTGAAGCACAGCGCTTCGGGTTCGCGCTCCGCAATGATCCCAACCTGCTCGACGACGTCAGCCTGCTGGTGTTCGACGAAGGACACATGATCGGCCTCAACGAGCGCGAGGTCCAGTACGAAGTACATATTCAACGGCTGCTGCGCCGGATCGACGCCGCACAGCGCCGGATCGTGTGCCTGTGCGCGATCCTGCCCGACGGCGATCAGCTCGACGATTTCGCCGCCTGGCTGCGGCGGGACCATCCCGGCGGCGTGATCAAGAACGATTGGCGGCCGACCCGATTGCGGTTCGGCGAGGTCGTCTGGTCGCCCTCGACGTCGACGGCGCGGCTTAATCTGCGCGTCGGGGACGAGCGTCCGTGGGTCCGGCGCTTCCTCGTCGGGGCGCCCCCGCCCAAGTGGGCGAAGCCAAAGCGCCAACGCAAAACTCCGTTCCCTCAGGATCAGAGGGAACTCTGCCTCGCGACCGCGTGGCGGCTGGTCGAGGACAAGCAGACGGTGCTCATCTTCTGTCCCATGCGCAGGAGCGTCGAGCCTTTCGCCGACGTCATCGTCGACCTGCACGAACGGGGCGCGCTGCCTTCGATGCTCGAGGCCGACCCTTCGGTCCTGAAAACCGCGATCGCGCTCGGCGAGGAATGGCTCGGTGCGGACAGTCCCATCCTCAAGTGCCTCCGCATCGGTGTGGCGCTGCACCATGGCGCGCTGCCGACTGCCTACCGCAAGGAGATCGAGCGGTTGCTGCGCGAGAACGTCCTCAAGGTCACCATCTCCTCGCCGACGCTGGCGCAAGGGCTGAATCTGTCCGCGACCGCCGTGATCATGCACTCGCTGCATCGCGCCGGCGAACGGATCGACGTCGCCGAGTTCAAGAACGTCATCGGCCGGGCCGGCCGGGCCTACGTCGACGTCGAAGGTATCGTGCTGTTTCCCATATTCGACGACTTGGCGAAGAAGCGGAAGAGTTGGGAGGGGCTGATCGACGATCTCAGCGCACGCAACATGGAGAGCGGGCTCATCCAGCTGATCACCGCGCTCCTCAACAGAATGCACGCCCGTATCGGCGGCGACATCGGTCACCTGACGGAATACGTCGTCAACAACGCCATGGCATGGAGCTTTCCCGAGGTCGCCGGCGAGAAGCCCGAAGCGCGCGAGAACGCACTCGCAGACTGGCAACGTCACATCGCGACCCTCGACACCGCCATCCTGAGTCTCATCGGAGAGAACGACGTGCCGGACGAGGGAATCGAGGCCGCGCTCGACGACATCCTGCAGTCTTCGCTTTGGCACCGGCGCCTGCAGCGCTACAACGAGGCGTCCCGCCGCATCTTCAAGGCGGGCTTGGTCTCGCGCAGCCGGCTCATCTGGAAACAATCAAACGCGACACGCCGTCGAGGCTACTTCCTCGCTGGCGTGGGGCTTTCCGCCGGGCATGCGCTCGACGCCATCGCGGCGGACGCGAACCTCCTTCTCGTCCAGGCCAACGCCGCGATCCTGATGGGCGACGCCGACGCGGCGATCGCCGCGATCACCCGCATCGGCGAGCTCGCATTCACTTTCTATCCGTTCACACCCGACACGATGCCCGACGATTGGCGAGCGGTGCTGCGGGCGTGGCTGTTGGGTCGCCCGCTCGCGACCATGGCCGCCGGCCGGGAGGCAGAGACGCTACAGTTCGTTGAGGGAGGACTGGTATTCCGACTCCCCTGGGCCCTCGAGGCCATCCGAGTGCGCGCCGCGACGCATGGAGACACCATTGGCGGCTTGCCGATCCAAGACTTCGAACTCGGCCTCGCGGTCTCCGCGGTGGAGACCGGAACGCTGAACCGGTCCGCCTCGATTCTCATACAGGCGGGCTTCAATTCTCGGCTCGCAGCCATCAAGGCCGTCACCGACACCAGCGCCACCTTCGGCAGCGGTCAAGAGCTGCGGCAGTGGCCTTCGCACACAGTGACAGGGGGAGCCATGTCGGTGAACTTTGTGGCGATTGTCTGAAGTCGAGCCATGCCGTCTCTCATCGGCCAGTGCTTTGCCGAAGGAACCGGCGGCCTCTCGTCGCTGTCAGCGAGTTACACGTCGATCCACGACCTTAGAGCGGAACAAACCGACGTCGTCATCCTTTGTGAAAGAGCGGAGCCTCGATCCCGGAGTGCTTCCGAGGGGACCGGCTCATGCTCCGACAAACCAGCAACGAAGACCAGATCCTGGACCGCACCGCCGAGGTCGCGGCCACCATTGCGGAAGAAGGCCTTCGTTATGTCAGCGACTCCACGCCCGGTTACACACGCAAGCGGGCGGGGACTACCTTCAGCTACTACGACAAGGACGGCAAGCGCATCACCGATGCCGCCGTCATCCGACGCATCAAGTCTATCGGTATCCCGCCGGCCTATGAATCGGTCTGGATCTGCCCCTCGGCGAACGGCCACATCCAGGCGACCGGGCTCGATGCTCGGGGGCGCAAGCAGTACCGCTACCACGCAAAATGGCGCGAGCTGCGCGACCAGAACAAGTACGAACACATCGTCCAGTTCGCGGCCGCGCTGCCCGCGCTGCGCGACCGTGTCGCGGCCGACATGAAGCTGGAAGGTCTACCTCGCGAGAAGGTCCTGGCCACGATCGTCAGTCTTCTGGAGAAGACTTTGATCCGAATCGGCAACGCCGAGTATGCCGAGAAAAACAAGTCCTACGGGCTCACCACGATGCGGCGAAAGCACGTTGCGGTGGGCCGCGGCGTCCTTCGGTTCGACTTCACGGGCAAGTCGGGCAAACAGTGGAAACTTCGCGTCGAGGACAAGCGGATTGCCGCCATCGTGAAGCGCTGCGCGGAGATCCCAGGACATGAGCTCTTCAAGTACCTGGACGACGACGGGCAGCCGCGTACCGTCGATTCCGGCGACGTCAATGCCTACATCAAGGACATCACAGGCGAGGACTTCAGCGCAAAGGATTTCCGGACTTGGGCGGGGACGGTTCTGGCGGCGTTGGCGCTGACCGAGTTCAAGAAGTACGACGGCCAGGCCGAGGCGAAGCGCAACGTTGTCGCCGCGATCGAGAGCGTCTCGAAGCAGCTCGGCAACACGCCCGCAATCTGCCGCAAGTGCTACGTGCACCCTGAAGTCTTGAATGCCTACATGTCCGGTGACCTCGTCAAGATGATCGAAGCCAAAATCGCTCGGAAGTTCAAGCGACAGTACGCCAAGCTCACGTCGGAAGAGATCATGGTGCTGGCGTTTCTGCGCAAGCGTCTCGATTCTTTGAAGGCCCTCGCCTAGTCCCGCGATCAGTTCTTAGACGGCGCTCTCCGCGATCGGTTGTAAGCCGGCCTTAACGGTACGCGCTCTCGTCGGCAAAAAGGAGCCCTCGCCTTGCAATCGGGGTGCTGGGCTGGTCTGGGCGAAGGGGACGGTCTCGGCTGGCCATAGCCCCAGAGTCGGCTTCCATCCTCATCCCCCCCTTGCCGGCTCTGTAAAACGCGCCGTGCATAAATCGGCGGCCCAATAGCCGAATCGGAGCGCATTCGATAGTTCGGAGCGGCATGGCCGCAAACAAGGTAACGGCGGTACGCTTGGGGCTGGGGAGGCAACCGACGGTCCGGGACTATCAAGCCGCCAAGCTCCGCTGGCGGCTTTTTTCTTTAACCTTCCTCAGGAGGCTTCCGAGAAGCCGGGCTGTCAGCTTCGGCTTCCAGACTTATTGCAGACATCCCGCCGGCTGCATGTGAAGTCCGCTAGTGACCCTGGCTGTGTGAAAAGCCACGAGTCGGCTAAGATTCCTCCGTCAAACGTGAGAAGGATGGTGCGCCGGCACCGAAGAACGAGAAGAAGTAACGTCAACCCTTCGCCGCCGCGATATCAATGAGCGCAATGCCGAGATCGGGCTTCTTCTTTCGCCTGAGGTGAGCAGGCGTATCCGTAACGACAACCTCCAGCGTCGGGCGCACCTTACCCTCGAGCAAATGCCCGCCGCGGGTGGTCCCGTCGGCCAGTCCCAGCACCACATGGATGTGAAGGCTTGCCTTGCCGTCGTCGCCCACGGCGATGTCGCCGAGCGCGCTCAGCACTTCGCACTGTTCGGCAACTTCGATCTTCTTGTAGGTTTTCTTGTCGAAATCGAACCAACCCACCGTCGCCCTTTCGAAGGCGCCGATGGCGGTCAATGAGGCCGCGGTAATGCCGGCGTCACTCGCAAATTTCGTAAGCGCAGCGAACGCCTCTTCTCCGGAATCGAGAATCACGACAAGGGTCTCGGAACCCGACACCCCGGCTATCCTGGCGCTCTTCATGACCGGGCGCTCGCGCTGGGCTGGAAGCCCTTTGTGCTAACTTTAGTGATCATTTGGCCGGTCAGCTTCATAGGTCCGATCCCTCGATCTCGTTTGTGAGCGCTGCACGCGCCGGGAACAGGTCAGATGTCAGCGCGTACCGATGCGTTGATGTCGCGGGCGGAAACCGGAAAAATGCGCCGCGTCCATCGTCCCCGTTGCGTCCGGTTGTCACCCGGCGGTGTAAGAGCCAACGCCGCTTAGCGGGTTTGGTTCGGACCAGCGCGAGGAACCGCGCGCATGGGTCCGGGTTGGTCGCCTGGATCGGTTTCGTCGCGAGGATGCATGACAGACCCGGACGTTCGTGAGGGGATGCCGCCCGTCAAATTGTCGCGCGAGGCCTTCGAGGCGCGCTACCGCAGTCAGTTCATCGATCCCGCCTTCGCGCCGCTGACACGTGAGCTCGATGCCATCGTCGGCGCCGCCTGGGATGCCTACAGCCATTCGCGCAAGGCGCCACTGACGCGCAAGGCCGGCGAAGGCTTTGCCGATCCCGATTACGATCTCGCCGTCGACTGGCTCGATGCGCGCGCCGCGATCTTGGAAGCGCAGCGCCGGCATGACGATGCCAACGAGGCCCCCCGCATCCTCGTCATCAACGGCTCCGCCCGCAGCGAGCACACCTGCCCCGGCGAGATGTCGAAGACCTGGCGCCTCGTCGAGCAGGTCGAGCGCGAGTTCATCGAGATGGGCTTCGCCGTCGACGTGCTCGATCTGTCACGGCTGACCTCGGAATACGGCCGCACCATCCATCCCTGCAAATCCTGCGTCTCGACCGCGATGCCGCTCTGCCACTGGCCGTGCAGCTGCTATCCCAACCATTCGCTGGGCCAGACCAACGACTGGATGAACGAGATCTATCCCCTATGGGTCGCTGCGCACGGCATCCTCATCATCACGCCGGTGAACTGGTATCACGTTCCGGGCGGGCTCAAGGCGTTGATAGACCGCATGGTCTGTGCCGACGGCGGCAACCCCGATCCGACCTCGACCCACGGCAAGAAGGCCGCGGAAGCCAAGACAATCGAGCTGAGGGGCTGGTCCTATCCGCGTCATCTCGAGGGCCGTCACTTCGGCCTCATCGTTCATGGCGACAGCGTGGGCGCCGAGGGCGCGCGCCGAGCGTTGTCGGACTGGCTGATCGACATGCACCTGGTCTCCGCAGGCCGCTTCGGCGAGACCGATGGCTATGTCGGTTACATGGAGCAATATGCGACCTCGCACCAGGCGCTGGATGAAGACCATGCATTCCAGCAGGAAGTGCAGAACACGGCGCGCGCGCTGGGCAATGCGATCCGGCTGGCAAGAACGGGCCGGCTACAAGATCCCGGCTGCGGGTTGAAGGATCCCAACCCGAAGTAAACGCGGCTGTTGGCGGCCATTAGGAACATCAGGCTTTGCTGAAGGTCGGTCGCCGCAAACATCGAGGCGGCAGCTTCGCGACGCTGCCGCATGAAGGACATCAATCATGAAACGGACAATCATTGCTCTCGGCTGCCTGCTTCTCGCCGGGTCCGCGCTCGCCCAATCGCTCGGAGAAAAAAGCGGCGTCAACTCGGCGCTTGGCGTCGCGCCGACCACCGCCGACTTCGTCAAGGAAGTGGCGATCTCCGACATGTTCGAGATCGAGTCGAGCAAGCTCGCCGAGCAGAAGGGCAATGCGCAGGAGAAGACGTTCGCCCAGCAGATGGTCAGCGATCACACCAAGACCTCGAGCGAGTTGAAAGGTCTCGTCAGCAGCGGCAAGGTCAAGGCCGAGGTCCCCGCCGCGCTCGACACCTCGCACCAGAGCAAGCTGGACAAGCTGAAGGCGGCAACCGGCAAGGACTTCAGCTCGGATTACGATTCCTATCAGGTTAGCGCGCACAAGGACGCGGTGTCGCTGTTCGAGCGCTACGCCAAGGGCGGCGACAATGCGGACCTCAAGGACTGGGCCGGCAAGACCCTCCCTGCGCTCAAGCATCATCTCGATATGGCGCAGGAGCTCGGCAAGGCTCCGAGCGTCGGCCAGACCAGCAAGTAATCATCAGCGATCGAGAATGCCGGTTGACGCCGGCATTCTCCGTCGACGCCTCCCCGCCTTTGACGGCAATCGGGAGAGCTCGCGTGCCCAGATCATCCAGGCAGTTCGTGACACGACGGCAGGTCGTCCGCGCAGCAAGCGCGGGCCTTGCCGCGGCCGCGCTGCCACACGCGAAAGCACAAGGACACCAGACCATGGCCGACCAAACTCTCGCTGATCCTACATCCCTCTATCCGAAGCCTCCTTTCAAGAGGCAGTCCCAGCCCTGGCCGGGCCTCGCCGGCAAGATGGATCCGAAGCCGGATCACGGCGAGACCAGTTACAAGGGCTCGGGCCGGCTCAGCGGCCGCAAGGCGCTGATCACCGGCGGCGATTCCGGCATGGGCCGCGCAGCGGCCATCGCATATCCGCGTCAACGGCGTCGCACCCGGCCCGATCTGGACACCGCTACAGGTCTCCGGCGGCGCCACGATGGAGAAGCTGGAGAAGTTCGGCGGACAGACGCCGATGGGCCGCCCGGGCCAGCCGGTCGAAATCGCTTCGATCTACGTGCAACTCGCGGCCGCGGATGCGAGCTATGCCACCGGGCAGGTCTATGGCTCATCCGGCGGCGCAGGCCAGCCCTAGGCGGAGCAAGAACCGTTCGAGCTTTGGAACATGAGCCCATTAGGAACTTGAGCTCGACGACGCGGTTGTCGGCGATTCCCAACCATTGGAGCTTCGCGATGAAAGTAGGACACTCCGTCTTCGCCGCCTGCGTAGCAGCCATTCTCGCCACTGGCGCTGCACAGGCAGGCCCATGCAACACAGCCAACAAGGACGCAGGTTCGGGTCCAACGCCCGGCAGCACCGCACAGACGACCACTGGTACGGCAACGGCAAGCAAGGAGCATCCGCCGACCGCAGCCATGGACAAGGCTTCAGGCAACGTCGCAACGTCCTCGCAGGACGCGCAGCGTCAGACGCAGGGTCAGCCTACGGCCTCGCAGGAAGCGCAGGGCGCGGCAAAAGCCGGAAACGATTGTTAGCAAGTCTGCGGAAGTTTGCGCGAGCTCCCGGTAGGGGCTCGCCGCTTCCTAGCCTTGCAGCGGCTCAACTGAAATCATCGACGTTGGGCAAGCTTCGGCGGTACGGTTATGCTGGCGCCCGATCGCGTCACTTCGAGTGTCGCTTGATCGTCTTGATGGCGTGGCCGGGACCGTGCCAACCCAGGAACTGGAGCTCTTTCTTTTCGAGCGCGACCGTCGCTCGGAAGAACAGTTCGAGTTCCTCGACGGCCCGGGCGGGAAGCTTCCGAATGTCCTCCAGATCGGTCTCCAGCGACGAGCGGTCCGGTACCGCGAATACGCGGTCGTTGCGCTCTTCCTTCCCGTTGCTGTGCTGGAGCACCTCGAGAACGCCGACTGGTCGGCAGCGCAGCACGACGCCGGGATAGGTCCGTGAATCGTGGATGATCAGGACGTCGACCGGATCGCCGTCTTCGGCCTTGGTCGAGGGGATGAAGCCCCAGTCGTACGGATAGGAGAGGCCGGCCATCAGCGGCTTGGCGAGCGTAAAGACCTTCAGCGCGGGATCCCAGTCCAATTTGCAGGAGCTGCCGCGCGGAGTCTCCACAACGCAGTTCGCCAAATCCTTGTCCGCCCAGGTCGGCAGCTTGAGAAAATTGGCCATGTACCCTCTGGTCCCGATTACTCCTGCGGCGGCTGCCCGTTCGACGCGGACACGCCGCCGTCCACGGCGACGTTCGCGCCGGTCATGAAGCTGGCGTCATCACTCGCGAGGAAGGCGATGACCGCTGCGACTTCCCGGGGCTCGCAGACGCGTCCGAGCGGTATTCGCTCGGCGAACTTCGCCAGCAGCTCCTTGTCATCCATCATGTCCTCGGTCATGCCGGTGCGCGTCAGGCTGGGGCAGACGGAATTTACGCGGACGCCTTTCTTCCCCAGGTCCATCGCCAACGCTCGCGTGAGGTTCACGACGGCGCCTTTCGCGGCGTTGTAAGGGCTCATCGACCAATCGCCGCCCATTCCCGACACCGACGCGGTGTTTACGATCGAGCCTTTCGTCTTCAAAAGATGGGGGAGGGCGGCCCGGCAGCCGAAGAAGACGCCATCGGCGTCGGTCGACATGACCTTCCGCCACTGCTCGTTCGTGATCTCCGCCGGATCGCCGCCTTCGTGAACGCCCGCATTGTTGACCAGCACGTCGAGCCGGCCGAAACGCTTCACGGTCGCAGCGACCAGGTCATCGACGGACTGCGAATCCGACACGTCCGCGACAAGGGCGAGCGTGCGCTCCGGCGGAAGCTCGCCGGCGACCTTTTCGAGCGCCTCGCGCTGGCGGTCGATGAGGGCGACCTTCGCCTCTTCGGCCGAGAAGCGACGCGCCGTCGCCTCGCCGATGCCGGATGCCGCGCCCGTGACGATGATGACCTTGTCCTCGAAGCGATCCTTCATGTCCGAATCCTAGTCGTCCCTGTTTAGATCTTCGTCGTCGTCGAGTCCCAGGGTCCCGCCGTCGCCATGCACCAGATCCCGGTCTACGACGCCGGTCTCGCCGGCGTCCTCAACGACGGCTTCGCGCATGTCGCGAGCCTTGTCGGGGTTCGATCGGCGTCGTCTTCGGGTATTTGCGCGCGAGCGGCATGGAATTCTCCGGTTCGTGTTTACGGCCCGCCTAGGCGAGGCGGGTCGGCCTGGCCGGATGGTTTGTTCTCGGATGGTGGTCGTGAAGGTACTCGGCGAGGGAGTTGGCGATGACGCCATCGTCCACGGCGGCGGCGAACAGTTGCTCCTGCGCGTCCCGAGGCAGATCGGGCCATACCTTCAAAGCGGCACGGCCGAGCAGGGATGCGAACTGAACTTCGTCCATGTGCGCTGGCTCCGAGAGGGTGGCGGTGCCGGTTGTCGGCACCGAGAACTCTTGCGATGGAAGAGCGTCCGCGGCGGGGACGCTCGCCGCTTGGCGCGCGCCTTCCCGGGCAAGCCTGCCGTCTCCCACGATCTCGGCGACGATCTGCTTTGCCGTCCCGATGGCGGTATCTTTCGCGCTCACGCGGCGTCTCCCGTGCCAATCGGGACCAAACGGGCGAGGTGCGTTGCCGTTCCTCGCGGGAGGGGTCTGCGGTGACGCGCCGTCAGGAGGGCAGGTCCTGTAGGATCGGGATCCACAGCGGGGCGAGGAGGTCATGCGGTTCGCTCGGGAGCAGGATGTGCGCTCCAGCTCCGGCGGCGACGCGCCCGCCGACCCGAACGACGCCCAAGACGCCGCATTTGAATGGAGGGCCCGTTTTCTCCGACGACAGGACCTGTCTTTTGAGCCGGGCGCGGAAGCGCTCGATCAGGACGCATGGCGTCCGCAGCCCCGTCAGCTCCACGACCGCCGAGGGACCAAGGCGGATGTGCGTCCCGAGCGGCACGCTCGAGATCCAGGCCGGCCGTCGTGATGTTCTCGCCGAGTTCTCCGGCCGCCGCATCGAAGCCTGCTTCGCACCGCGACTCGAACAGCTCGGCCGGGATCAGATGGATCTGGCGGAGGTTGGGCATGCGGGGCGACCGGCGAGCGAGATACCTGTGGCGGACGAAAGCGCCGGCGTGAAGCGTCTCCCGCGACGCCGATTCCTTCCTCGAGGTCTATGTGGTCCTGGACCGGCTTGCTGAAACGATGCGCCCGATCCGCAGCGATTGCGACTGCCGTACCCTGCAGCACGAGATCGTCCATGCTGCCCTCGAGCCGTCCGATCGGAAGACCGTAGCGCCAGGTCTGCGAGGCGCATCGCGTCAACCATGTTCTCTCGCCGCACCGACGGTGTCGGCCATCTTCGCGCCACGCGCTCCGAGGGGCTTCGGTCTTCCCGTCGTGGTATCTCGGGCGGTCTGATGCTCCATCTCCGCGTTGAGCTCGGCTCCGAGCAGGATCACGATGGCCGAAATCCAGAGCCACGTCATGAAGCCGATGACCGCCCCCAAGGATCCGTAGGTGGCGTTGAAGGTGCCGAAGTTGGCGGCGTAGAAAGAGAACAGCGCGGAGGCCGCAAGCCAGAGAATCGTGGCGGCTGCGCTGCCCCAGGTGATCCAGGTCCACCGAGGCGCCTGACGACTCGGGCCGAACCGGTAGATGCAGGCCAGCGCAACGGCCAGCGCGACGAAGAGGGCGGGCCAGCGTCCGATCCGGACGAGCAAGTCCGCGGCGTTCGACAGTCCGACGTACTTTAGCACCACTGGAACGACGACGACGCCGCCTAAAGCAACCATCACGAACGCGATGCCGCCGACGGTGAATCCGAGCGATATGGCGTTGAGCTTCACGAAACCGCGTTTCTCCTGCTCGCCGTATACGATGTTCAGCGTGTCGAACAGCGACTTCATGGCGGCGTTGGCGCTCCAGAGCGAGATGACGAGGCCGATCGCGAACGTCAAGCCGAGCGTCTTGTCGCCCTTCGTGGCGACGCGCGTGAGCTGCTCGCGAGCAACGTCCACCGCGCCCCCGGGGATGAAGCCGGCCACGTCGTCGAGATGTTTGGCGATGCTACCGGGATCGGAGAAGATGCCGTAGATCGCGACCAGCGCGGCGATGGCCGGGAAGATGGCCAGAAGGCTGTAGTAGGTCATGCCCGCCGCGAGCGCGAGAATGCGGTGCTCGCCGATGTTGCCGTAGACCCGCCAGAGGATGTCCTTCCATCCCCGCGCGGGGATTTCCGCGGGCGACGTTGCGTGGCGTCCGCGGTCTCCGGCCTCCGTCGCAAGCTCGGCCGGCGAGGCATGCCGATCGGCATCCTCTTTCGCCGGAAACGCTTCGTCGTCCTTGGTCCGTGCCGTCCTTTCGGGCGGCGCGATGCGGTCCCACAAAAGCGCCACGGCGAGCAGTCCCAGCGCTGCCGCGAGATTCAATCCGTCACCCCGGCGAGCGGTTTTCCGAACTGCGCTCATGTTTTCCTCCGGATCAAGCAATCGCTGGAACGAGGGAGGAGTTCCTGGGGCCAACGTCTTGCGGAAGGTCAGCCCCTAGGCCAGCATATCCCGCACTTTGCAGCCTAGGACCACGCCGGACAGCCGTCGCGCCGGCGACATTTGCAAGCACGATCACCCAGTCGCCTTCGATAGCGCCATAGATGATCCACAGCCCGAGTCCCAGCGTGAGCGCCGACAACATGCCAAGCGAGAGGTCGCCGGTGGATCCCCGGGGCCAGGCCTTCATGACTTGTGGCAGGTAGGAGAGCGATGCGAGGAGCGCGGCGATCCCGCCGATGTAGGGAGCGAACGAGGACAAGGGCTTGACTACTTGGGCTCGACCTTGAGGGGCGGGTCGGTCGGCTGGACCGTGGCGCCGGCTGCCGCAGCGGCGGCCTCAGTCGTGACGCCAGAATCCGCATGCACCGCACCGGAATCTCGTCCGCCGATCAGGAATATCCCGACGCCGGCACCCAGCACGAGCATCGCGGCCAAGGCCAGCTTCTGCGCCATCCTTTTCTTCACTGGACCTCCAATTCGCTTTTTCAACAACGGCTTCAGCGGATGGTTCCTCTGTGTTTAAGCGAACCGGGAACTGCCTCCAGCGTTAGAATGAATGAGATAGCTCAACCGGACGAAGCAATGGCTCATGTGACCGTCAAGCCCACGAAAGCAGATGTGCGGATCGCGCGGACGGTCGCTCGCAACACCAATCACCGAGCGGAGATCATGGCGCGTGGGCTTACCTGGGGAGCCGACGAGAAGATTCTCTTGGTCCTCGCAACGGCAGGTTGGCTCGCGACTCGAACGCAAGGCGAGGCGCTGCGCCGGGCGGGCAATCACGCTCTGCTGGTAACCGTAGCTGCGTCGCTTCTGCCCCACGGCATGAAATCTCTGTTCGACCAGACCCGCCCCGACCGCAGGACCGTACTTGGACACATCCACGGCATCTCGTTCTCGGGGGAGCGGGAGGACGCCTTTCCCTCCGGACACGCGCTGCACATGGGTGCGCTGGCGTCCGCGGTCGGACCTCTGCCGCGCGGACCACGCCAGGCGATCCGCGCGCTCGCGATCGGTCTCTCGCTCACGCGAGTGGCCGTCCTGGCGCACTGGGCAAGCGACGTCGTAACCGGATTCGTGCTCGGCGCCATGCTGGAGCGAATCCTTCGTCTCTGGACCGGATATGCCGCCGACGGATCGATGGAGAGCCGCAATGCCGATAATTGAGGACTTGAAGGAATATGCGGAGCGCGCGACTGGCCTGCGGCGCCCCGGAAAAAAGGGAGCTGCGGATCTTGTGCATGAGCGGAATCCTGCGACCGTTCGCTTCAAGGACGATGGTCTGGTCCCCAACCATCCCCGATGGCCGCTGGTTATCTATCGGAAGGTGGTCGAGCTTGCCGGAAAACATGATCCCGCCGCGGTGATGGAAGACCTGTTCGAGGCCAACGGCTGGGGCGATAGCTGGCGCGACGGCATCTACGACTATGTGCACTATCATTCCCGGATCCATGAGGTACTCGCTATCGCGCGCGGCAAGGGACGGGTCCGCTTCGGCGGCAACAAGGGACGAACGTACACGCTGAAGGCCGGCGACGTCGCGGTTCTGCCCGCCGGGACCGGTCACCAGTGCCTGTCGGCGGACGATGACTTCCTCGTCGTGGGAGCCTATCCGGCGACCGGCACCTACGACGAATGCACGGCGGTCGAGGATCGTCCGCGCGCGCTCAAAACGATTCCGAAGGTGGCAGTCCCGCGTAAGGACCCGGTCTACGGTGCCGCCGGGCCACTCGCGAAGCTTTGGAAGAAGCCGAAATGAGCGAATACTTGATCCGCTTACTGGTGGGCGGCGCGGTGGTATCGGCCTTCGCGATGCTAGGCGACCTCCTGAGACCAAAGAGCTTCGCCGGCTTGTTCGGGGCCGCGCCTTCCGTCGCGCTCGCCACGCTAGGTATCGCGATCCACCAGCACGGCGCCAACTACGCCGCCGTCCAGACGGGATCGATGATGGCCGGCGCCGTCGCGCTTGCCATCTATAGCGCCTTCGTATGCCAGCTTCTCGTTCGGGCGCGGGTGAGGGCTCTGCCCGCGACCTTGATGTCGATCGTGGTCTGGCTCGCCGCGGCGTTCGGCCTGTGGGCCGTCGCCGGAGGTCAGGCATGACGTCGCCCATTCGCGTCTCGCTCTCCTCGCTGCGGGAGGGGCGCTGGTATGAGTACGTCATCCGCTTCGCGCTCGGCGGCGCCGCCACGGTTTTCACCGGCCTCATCAGCAGCCGATACGGCGCTTCGATCGGCGGTCTCTTCCTCGCGCTGCCCGCAATCTTCTGCGCCAGCGCAACTTTGATCGAGAAGCACGAAATCCGCCGCAAGCGCGAGGCCGCCCTTCCCGGGGAGCGACGCGGTCAGATGGCGGCCGCGCTCGACTCGGCCGGCGCCGTTCTTGGGTCCGCGGGCATGTTCGCATTCGCAGCCGTGTTCTGGTTTTTGGTCGAACGAACCGTCGCCGGAGCGTTCGTGGGCGCTTCTCTCGCCTGGTTGGCGGTCTCGGTCGCGGCCTGGTACGTGCGAAGCAAAACGAGATCGAGCCGACGGACGGCCGCTCGCGAGAAGGGCCGGCCCGCCTTGCCGCGAAGCCGGCCCCTCTGATGCTCCACTTGCCGTCAGGCCACGGTCGAGGCCTTCGCGTTGACGCCCTTGCGGAGAGCGACCGTGTTGAGCTTGGTGTTGGCCGCCTTTTCCTCGTTCAGATTGGTGGTCAGGAAGCGCACGATCTCGTCGTGGCCGAGTTCTTCGGCCCACGCGATCAGCGTTCCGTAGCGGCACATTTCGTAGTGCTCGACGGCCTGCGCGTTCGCGACGATGGCGGCATCAAGCACGGCCTTGTCCTCGATCTCGCCGGCCGTCTCGTCTGCCTCCTTGATGATGCCGTCGATGGCGGGGCACTTGGTGCCGCTGGGCTCCTTGCCGAGCTTCGCGAACGCCTTCTCTAGGCGCTCGACCTGCTTGTTGGTCTCCTCGAGATGATTCTTCAGGCCGGCGACGAGGTCGCGGTTGGTAGCCTTGTCGATCATCTTCGGGAGCGCTTTGAGGATCTGCTGCTCGGCGTAGTAGATGTCCTGCAGACCGTGGATCAGCAGGTCGTCCATGGTTTTGATGTCCTTGGTGAAGATACCCATAATAGACTTCTCCTTTCGCAATTGGCATGGAACGCCCGCGCCCTTTCACGGTTCCGGTCTGCGACGTCGGGGAACCCCATGAGCGACCGAGCCGAGACCTTCTTCGCCCGAAGCAACGGCTAGGTCGGCGGTGGCGCCCGGCCGTTCGTCACCTCTCGGATGGCCTCGACGATCTGCTCCGGGTGATACGGCTTCTGCAGCATGAGGCTGTTGGGTACGGGGCGCGGGGTGACTGGCGAAAATCCCGTCGCATAGATCACGGGAAGGTCGGGATGCTGCTCGCGGCAGCGCTCGGCGATCTCCCAGCCGTCGATTCCGCCCGGCAGCTTGACGTCCGTGACAAGCACGTCGGCGGCCTGGCGGCCGCACCATGAGAGCGCCTGTTCGCCGTCGGCGGCGTGGATCACGTCGAAGCCTTCTTCCCGGAGAGCTTGGACGACGAACTCGCGGATCAGGGGATCGTCTTCGACGACGAGGATACGCACCGGAAAAACCCTAATAAGTTGGCAATCGCAATGAATCTCGAACCTCCGAGTCCCTGAGCCGGTTCCGCGATTCAGATGGGATAGTTTTCGCTCGCATCAGCCGAAGCGAAAACGGACTCGCCGAGGCGCGGGGCCGTTCGATCGAAGGGGTTGTCCTGCAACGCAGCGCGCGTGAAAACTCACGCCGCCTTCTGATTCACGTCGCTCAGAGCGAGCTTGTTGAGCTTCTGGTCCGTCGCCTTCTCCTCGTCGAGGTTCTGCTGCAAGACGGAGGCGCAGTCGTCGCGGCCCAGTTTCTTCGCCCAGGCGATCAGCGTGCCGTAACGCGTGATTTCATAGTGCTCCACGGCCTGCTGTACTGGCCCTCCATCAGATCGCGCAGCAGCGTGTCGCGGTCGGTGCATTCCTCGCCGGTCTCGGCCCAGGCGCGCCCGTGGCGGCGGCCGTAGGTGTCGAGGACGAGGTAGATGTCGTGTTCGGTTTCGGGAATAATTGGCGGGGCCTGACGCATAGTCACCTCCACCAAGCGATGATCCAAGCGGTTCGGGGAAGGGAAAGGCTGCTTATTCAGGTCGAAATCGGCCTGCGCCGCTGCGAGGGCTGGTCACGCCTCCGAACGGATCGCCCTGCGCCAGCGGTTTTCAGTAGAAGCGGCCGCCGGATGACCGCGGCTGCGCTCGGTTCCAATAAGGGTTGACCAAGCACATCGCTGCACGGCCACTCCCACTCGCTCGGCACTGATCCCATGTCGAGTAGGAGCAGTCAAAGTAGTAGCCGCCACCCCACTGCCAAACCTGAAGACAAACTGGAAAACTCGGATCGTACATTTGAGCTTTAGCCGGGGTCATCACCAGGATCGCCGCACTGAGGAATATCCAACGTAGCATCCGCATCGCCACCTCCGCTTTGCGCTGTCCTTCGCTGCGCAAGATATCCCTGCGCGGCGGTGAGCGCCTGCTCCTCGGATATGGTGCCATTCACGACTCTGCGACCGGCACTGTCGTCGTAGTACACGCCTTGTGCTAGGGCATCGCCATGACCGCACTGACCCGACGCGCAGCGACAACGGCCACCAGGAAACCTGGCACATCTATTTCAGCGATGTCCGCATCGGCACGATTGGCGTGCGCGGCGGCGTGTCGACCACCGCCGACGAGTGGGGTTGAGACGTCGGCTTCTATCCCGGCATGGAACCGAGGGCACGGCGATCTAGTTCGGCCGCGACGTTCGACAGGGGGGCGCTACAGGGAGCCCATCGCGCTCGCGGTGTAGCCTATCGCGCCGGACATCCGGTGTGACGTAACGGTTGGGAGGGCGAACAGCACGTAATGCAGTGCCGGTCGATCCGGCGATCAGGACAACCCACATGGGCCACAGCATCTTCGAATGCGTGCTATTGACCGGGGGCGCCTATGGCTCAAGCCTGCTTTTGACCTCCAGCGGTCTTCAGACCCACATCGCATTTGATCCCAGCAGGCCAACACGCAAACAAGCATGTCAGAGCCGCTGCCCGAATCCGCCTTTTCATCGAATTGGTCGCTTGGAAAGCTGCTACCTAAGGATCGTCCACAGGGCTATACTCACCTCAATTGCGCTCAGTCACACCAAGATCAAGTGTGACCCTAATGTTTGATACTGACAGCGCGTCCACTACGCTGATCAATATACGCGGGGAGGTTACGATGACACCATTCTCCCGTCGCCGTTTGCTCGACATTGCTGGCTCAATAACTGCTGCGTCTGTTCTCAGCGCACTGCGCCCCGTCCGGGTTGCGCAAGCGGCGGAGGAGAAGAGCACGTGGAATGTCAAGGGCCTCTATATGGAGGCCTGCAATTGCGAGGCAATGTGCCCTTGCGTCGTCGGAAATGCCCCGACCTCCGGCTTGTGTACGGTCCTTCTCGGCTACCATGTTGAAGCCGGCCGGAAAGGCGACGTGACGCTCGATGGCTTGAACGTGGTGAGAATGAACGTCTCGCCAAGCCACATGGCGAAAGGCAATTGGCGGGGGGCGTTCTACATCGACGAGCGCGCCAACCCTGCGCAACGCGAGGCACTGAGCGCGATCTTCTCCTTCAAGCCGGGAGGTGCATTTGCGGCGCAGGCCGGATCGGTCGCGGAAGTGCTCGGCGTCAAATTTGTGCCGATCACGTTCGAGGTTCAAGGACGGAAGTGGAAGATGGCAATCGCTGGAATCGGGGATGCCGACATCACTGCGATCGAGGGGCTGGACGGCAAGGAGATCCGTGTCGAGAACTTGCCGCGAAGACCGTTTCCATACGTGGCCGCGAAATCCACGCATACCACGTACAGAGACTTCGATCTCCAGTGGGAGATCAGCGGCAAGAGTGGATTCTATGCGCCTTTCGCCTTCAACTCGGCCTGAAAGTCCTCGTCTAATCTCAATGGAGGGTTGGCGCCTCTTGCCCGTGGGAGTCTTGGTCGGGCTCTTTATCGGAGGGGGGTGGACGTACCTTGTCTACATGGATTGGGGCATGCGCCACATGAATGTCGGTATGGACATGTGGATCATGCCTCAGATGGTGGACTGGGACGCGACCGATCTCGGCCTCGTCTTGCTGATGTGGACCGTGATGATGGCCGCGATGATGCTGCCATCCGTCCTGCCAATAATCCTAGTTCTCACCCGCATCGGCGGCTCCGCGCACGCCGCCGGATTTATCGCGGGGTATCTTGTTGCTTGGGGCGGCTTCAGCATCGCGGCCACTCTCGTGCACTGGGCGCTGCTCAAGGCGACCCTGGTCACGCCGATGATGGAGAGCGCGAGCACGTTCTTGAGCGCCTTTGTATTCGCAATTGCTGGGCTCTTCCAGTTCACGCCATTGAAGCAGGCCTGTCTCGTCCGGTGCCGCTCGCCATGGGGAGCGGTGCTCAATCCGTCGAGCGCTACAATCGCGATGCGTGGGGGCTTTCGCTATGGCGCTTTTTGCGTCGGCTGCTGCTGGGTGTTGATGGCGCTGCTGTTTGTCGCAGGTGTCATGAATCTGCTTTGGATCGCGGTTATTGCTGCCTACGTCATCGCAGAGAAATGGGCGCCGGGCGCGGCACGGTTTAGCCGCGCGGTCGGTGCGCTGTTGTGCCTGGCGGCAGTCGTAGTGTTCGGCGTCGGCGCGAGCTGAAGACGTCCCCAGGTGCTGGCGACGAAGCCCATGAGGAGATTCCGGATCGCGGCGGTCGCTGCACCGATGGAAGTAAATCGATAATGTCCTGAGGGAGGGGCTGCGGGAGCGTCGCGTTCACACTCCTGATGTCAGCTTGTGGCCGAAGAAGGCCGAAGCTGTGATGTCGGCGTCGGTATTGGACCGGACGGGGGGCCGCGCTTACCTCGACCGCCGCTTGTGACCCTGGCTGTGTAAAAACGGCGGTCTGCTGTTATGATTCTCCTGTGATTCTTTTGGGGGAATCGATGAGGCGCT
>NZ_JAFCJT010000015.1 GCF_018130785.1 Bradyrhizobium liaoningense | reverse complement strand
CGCCTTCGTGCTGGAAGCCGAGATAGCTGGCCGCCACGCGCTCGTTCGCCGCGATATCGCTGGCCTTGCCGCTGAGCACGAACTCGCCGAGCTCCATGACATAGGCCTGGTCTGCTGCTCGCCGCCGAAGAGCCGTGCAGGCTGCCACTTCGGCGCCGCGGTCGGGCTCCGCTCGCTGCTGGAAAACTACGCGCCGGAGATACCGGATTGGGCGTTCGACCAGCACACGCACAAGGGCCGCGAGATGGCGCGCGGGCTGGAGCACTTCCGCAGGAAAGGCGCGAAGCTGATCCCGCCGCCGACGGCGGACGATCCCTGCGAGGACGAAGCCTACCGGCTGTGGGCGATCAAGCAGCGCGGCAATGGGCTGCTCCAGTTGGTCGGAGCGCTTGATGTCCGCTTGTCCCCCGGTAGCGGCGCAGAAGCGGACATGCCGAGAGGTTCAATAGCAGGGCGGATAGGGAGCGTATCCACAAGCCCTGCGGTAGCCATACGCTCCGTAAGCCGCAGCTCCCGCCGCCGCAGCTCCCGCCGCTGCACCATAGTAAGCTCGCCGATGCACCCTGCGATTAACGCCTGCCACGCTCATCGGTGTCAGTGGTCGCCCAACTCGCGCTTCGGCACGGTCAAGGGATACGGATAGCACGTTCGCCGGTGAGTAATGGAACGACAACGGAGCTGCCGTGAAGAGCGCAGCAGTCACGATCAATCCAAGAAGCTTGGCATTTCTTGTCATGTTGTTCTCTCCCTGTCGGGCGATGATCAAACACAACGTGACATGCCGCCTTGCGTCTCGCCGTTGATCTGGATCAATAGGCACCAACTTCGAATGCGCCCCCGGAATGGGGCCTTTAGCGTCGTGGGACGGCATCGGTGTTGTGCGATACGGCGAAATCTGACACGGCGATGATCGCTCCGGGTCAACATCCGAAGAACTCGCTTGGAGCACAATTCGTCTGCTCCGCCTCCCGAAAGCGGACTTCACATTCGGTTTCGTGGCAGCGCCGCATAGGCCGGAGCTTACTGCAAGCGCTGCACCGGGATGATGAGCCGAGCTGAGGACCTATCGACCCACTACGCTCCAGCCGAGCTACTTAGCTGTCCCCGTCGTAACTCCTGGCTCCGTCGTAACTCCGCGCCGCACTTGGCGCGCTTCACGGCGACCCTCGCGGCGCACTTGGCGCGCGTCACGGCGATCCTCGCGGCGCTCGCGTCGCCCCTCACGTCGATCTTGACGCCTTTCCATGCCAGCGGTCTGCGCCTCCGCGTCGGGGACCATCAGCATGGTCGGGAACGCGGCTATTGCAGTCGCCAAGCCCAAAGAAGAAAGAAGCTTCCGCCGAGAGATCATGACTACCTCCCTTGCTGGACTGCCCCAAGACTTAATAGTTTACTCGCTCTGCCCGCCCCCGTCTTGATCTGTGTCATTGGACGGTTGCACTCCCATCCGCCGTCCTGCGACGGTCGCGCCAGCGGACGAAGCCTACCGGTTGTGGGCGGTCAAGCAGCAGGTAAGTGAGCGAGACATTATCGCCCGTCGTCCTGCCAAGGCCCCCTTTAACGACAGCACTGATGACCCGAAGCGGGTCACTTCCGGTAGTGGCACCAAACGAACATAGGCTCGGCAGCGTTTGTCTGCTGCTGATCCAAACAACGATACGCTCGGCGAGCGGCTTAGGCTGTATGTCGAAGAGAACTTCCATAATGCTTGAAGAAATTATCAAGCTTCACTGGTTCGCCGGTATCTCGCCAGAACAGTTTTTTACCAATGCTGGCCGCCACCGCGAGGCGGTGGTGGCCGCCGATTAGAGTATGGTCATCGGATGCTGTGGCGATGATCTCGCCGTCTTCGTCCACGATTTTCATGTGCTGCCTCCAATCCAGCGCGCGGTCAGCGCCGCGATGGTGCGCAATCCATCTAAACCTCGTGCCGGTCCCGGCGTTCCAATCCATGAAGGTCACTGCTCGGCGCCGCCCCTTCTCGGGAGCGACACCGGGAGCGCAGGCGCCATCGGCGAGCCATTAGGACGGGCTACAGGGCGTGGCCAGCGCCCGGCCACAGAACAGGCGCGCACAGGGCCGCACCGCCCGCCCCATGAGTTTTCCCGATGCCTGTGCCCAGACCGCGGCCCGGAGTTCGGGCGCATTCAGCGGCCTTCCCAGAGGGTCCGGCGGATCGGGACACAACGGGGGACGCATAGGCCATTATAATCATTAGCAGATTTCCGCCGGGAAGAAGAGTTCGCGGCGACGCTAAAGCACACTCGCGCCTTCGTGCTGGAAGCCGAGATAGCTGGCCGCCACGCGCTCGTTCGCCGCGATATCGCTGGCCTTGCCGCTGAGCACGAACTCGCCGAGCTCCATCACATAGGCCTGGTCCGCGATCTTCAGCGCGGCCTGCGCGTTCTGCTCGACCAGCAGCACGGAGACGCCGCCGGCGCGGAGCTCGGTGACGATGCGGAAGATGTCGGCGACGATGATCGGGGCGAGGCCGAGGCTCGGCTCGTCCAGCATCAGGAGTTTCGGCTCGCCCATCAGCGCGCGGCCCATCGCGAGCATTTGCTGCTCGCCGCCGGAGAGGGTGCCCGCCAACTGCTTGCGCCGCTCCTTCAGCCGCGGGAACAGCGTGTAGACGCGCTCCATCGAGGCTTTCGCCTTGCTGCGCTCGATGCGGAAGGCCCCCAGCTCGAGATTATCCTCGACATTCATGGTCACGAACAACTCGCGGTGCTCGGGGACGAGGCCGAGCCCCATCGCGACGCGGTCCTCGATGTCGAGCCGTGACAGATCTTGCCCTGCAAAGGCGACGCGGCCTTTCAGCGGCAAAATGCCCATGATGGCGGAGAGCAGCGTGGTCTTGCCGGCGCCATTGGCCCCGACGATGGTGACGATCTGGTTGGCGCCGACCTCGAGCGAGACCGAACGCACGGCCTCCACCTTGCCATAGGCGACATGTGCGTCGGCGACGGACAACAGTGCGCTCATGCCGCCACTCCGAGATAGGCCTTGATCACTTCGGGATTGGTCTTGATCGTGGCGGGGGTGCCCTCCGCGATCTTGGTGCCGAAATCGAGCACCACGATGCGGTCGGCGAGGTTCATCACGAAGCCCATGTCATGCTCGACCAGGAGAACGCTCATGCCGCCGTCGCGCAGCTCGCGGAGCAGCGCGGCCAGGCGCTGCTTCTCCATGTGGCGCAGGCCCGCGGCCGGCTCGTCGAGCAGCAGCAGCATCGGATCGACGCACAGCGCGCGCGCGATCTCGACGATGCGTTGCTGGCCGAGCGAGAGGCTGCCTGCGAGCTGGTGCATCTGCTCGGCAAGCCCAACGCGCTCGATCTGCCGCGCGGCCTCGGCGAGGAGCTTGGCTTCGTCGGCGCGGTCGAGCCGCAGCATCGAGGAGATCGGGCCGGAATGGCCGCGCAGATGCGCGCCGATCGCGACATTCTCCAGCACGGTCATGTCAGGGACGAGCTTCACATGCTGGAAGGTGCGGGAGATGCCGAGCTTGACGATCTCCTGCGGTGGCGCCCTGTCGACCTTCTTGCCGAGCACCGAGATCGAGCCTGACGTCGCCGACAGCACGCCGGTGATCAGGTTGAACGTCGTGCTCTTGCCGGCGCCGTTCGGTCCGATCAGCGCGACGATCTCGCGGGCCTGCACGTCGAAGGAGACGTTGTTGACCGCGATCACGCCACCGAACTGCTTGCGCGCCTTCTCGACCTGGAGCAGGACACCGGACTGGGCGGGCGAGCGGGTGCGCTGCTCCAGTTTCAGCGAGGTGTCCGGCTTCTTGCCGCTGGTGCGCTCCGGCAGGAACGACATCAGCCAGGGCCAGACGCCGCCGGGCGCAAGCTGGAGCAATGCCACCAGCATGATGCCGAATACGATGGTCTCGACCTGTCCGGAACCCGGCAGGAGCAGCGGCAGATAGCTTTGCAGCACCTCCTTCAGGACCACGACGATCGCCGCGCCCAGCACGCCGCCCCAGACATAACCGGCGCCGCCGACCACCGCGATGAAGAGATATTCGATGCCGGCCTGCGCGCCGAACGGCGTCGGGTTCACCGCGCGCTGGAGGTGCGCGTAGAGCCAGCCGGAGAGGCCGGCGAGCACGGCGGCATGGATGAACACCAGGAGCTTAGCGCGCGGCGTGTGCACGCCGAACGCTTCGGCTGCGACGTGGCCGCGCCGGAGCGCGCGGATGGCGCGGCCGGTGCGGGAATCCAGCAGGTTCATCGTGAGCAGGGCCGAGAGGATCACGGCGACCCAGATCGCGTAATAGATCGAGCCGGGCGAGAGCATCTTGAACGCGCCGATCGACAGTGGCGGGATCGCCGAGATGCCGTCGTTTCTCCCCAAAAATTCCAGCTTGCTGAAGAGATAGAACAGGCCCAGCCCCCAGGCGAGCGTGCCGAGCGGGAGATAGTGCCCGGAGAGACGGACGGTCACCAGCCCGAGCAGCACCGCCAACGATCCGCTGACCAACAGCGACAGCGGCAAGGTCAGCCACGGCGACAGGCCATAGGACGTCGACAGCACCGCGGTGGTGTAGGCGCCGAAGCCGACGAAGGCTGCCTGGCCGAACGAGGTCAGGCCGCCGACGCCGGTGAGCAGCACCAGGCCCATCGCGACGAGAGCCGCGAGGCCGATATTGTCGAGCAGCACGATCCAGAACGGCGGCATGCCCGGGAGATGCGGGATCGCCGCCATGAGAAGCGCGAAGATGAGGATGGGAAGCCGGCTCTGCATGCGCGTCAGTCCTTCTCTTCCTCGACCGCGGGCGCGGCGAGCGAGCGCAGCAGCAGCACGGGAATCAGCAGCATGAAGACGATCACTTCCTTGTAGTTTGAGGCGTAGAAGGACGAGAACGCCTCGACGATGCCGACGACCAGCGCCGCGACGGCGGTGAGCGGATAGCTGACGAGGCCGCCGATGATCGCGGCGACGAAGCCCTTGAGGCCGATCAGGAACCCGGAGTCGTAATAGAGCGTCGTGATCGGCACGATCATGATGCCCGACAGCGCGCCGATGACGGACGCCAGCAGGAAGGCGATCTGGCCGGACAGGGTGGTGCGGATGCCGGCAAGGCGGGCGCCGAGCCGGTTCACGGCGGTCGCGCGCAGCGCCTTGCCGTAGAGGGTCAGCCCGAAGAACAGCCAGAGCCCGACGATGAAGGCGATGGTGATGGCGTAGACGGTGATGCTCTGGCCGGTGAAACGCAGTGCGCCGGCGGTGAACGCACCGGACAGCACGGCAGGTCCGCGCTGGCCTTCGGCGCCGAAGAACAGCAGGCCGAGGCCCTGCAGCGCGAGATGGACGCCCACCGAAGCGATCAGCAGCACCAGCACAGAGGTGTGCGCCAGCGGCTGGAACGCGATGCGGTAGAGATAGAGGCCGATCATCGCGACGATCACCAGCGACAGCGCGATGCAGACCGCCACCGGCGGCTTCTGGGCGGCGAAGTAGATGGTCAGCGCCAGCACGATGGCCGGCAGCACGACGTTGGTGACGAGGCTGCGCACGATCAGGCGGCCGTGCAGCGCCTTGCGCGCCACGAACAGGTCGAACACGAAGGCGCCGATGCCGAGCGCAAGCGCGAGCTTTGCCGTGCCGGGCATCTGGCCCGCGGCCAGCGAGGCATAGGTCAGCGCGCCGTAGGTGACGAACTCGCCCTGGGGAATGAGGATCACGCGGGTGACGGCGAACACCAGCACCAGCGCCAGGCCGAGTAGCGCATAGATCGCGCCATTGGTGATGCCGTCCTGTACCAGGAACAGCATGATGGTGGTATTCAAGACCGGACGCTCCCCCTCAAAGATCGGGACCGGTCTCCGCAATTGCGGTGGACGGTCCGCTCACAGCCATTGAAACGCTGACGATATTTGATATGGTCCATAACAATTATCAAATATAACTTCAAGGGTGGGTGGACGACCCGCCCCGAATTTAGCGGGATCACGAGCACGAGGCGATGACCGTTTCCAAAACCGCTGAAAAGTCTTCTGAAAAGCCCGGCGACGCGGCCAAGGGCCGCAAGGACGCGGCTGAGGCGCAGCCTGAAGCCCTCCAGCTTGGCGAGCTCTCCGAGCAGCTCGGTTACGTGCTGAAGCGGGCGCAGCTCAAGGTGTTCGAGAACTTTTTGCGCTGCATGGCCTCACTCCAGCTCACGCCCGCGCAGTTTTCCGTGCTGCTGCTGGTCGAGAAGAATCCGGGCCGTAACCAGACCGAGATCGCCTCGACGCTGGGCATCCTGCGCCCGAACTTCGTGGCGATGCTCGACAATCTGGAGAGCCGCGACCTCTGCGCGCGGATCCGCTCCACCAACGACCGCCGCTCGCACATCCTGGTCTTGACCGACAAGGGCAAGGCCGTGCTGACGCGGGCGAAAAAGCTCGTCGCCACCAAGCACGAGTCGCGGCTGAACGAACTTCTGGGGCAAGCCAACCGCGAAGCCCTGCTGGAAATGCTCTCGAAGATCGCCAACGAGTTTTGAGGCCCGGCTGTCATCGCCCGGCTTGACCGGGCGATCCAGTACTCCGAGACGTTTGTGATCGAATCGATAGGCCGCGGCGTACTGGATTCCCCGCCTTCGCGCGGAATGACAGTGAGACCTGGGCAGGCGCCTCAATCCACCAAGATCACCCTGATATCGTTCACGTTCGTCAGCGTCGGCCCCGGCATCAGCAGATCGCCGGTCGCCTCGAAGAACGTCGTCGCGTCGTTGTTGTCCAGGTAGGCCTGCGGCTGAAGCCCCTGCGCCTTCATCTTGGTGAAGGTCGCCGCGTCGATCAGAGCGCCGGCGGGATCGGTGGGGTGGCCGGCGCCGCCGTCGGCGCCGTCGGTGTCGCCGGCGAGAGCGGAGATACCAGGCGTGTCTTTCAGCAGGGAGGCCAGCGCCAGCGCGTATTCCTGGTTCGGGCCGCCACGGCCATTGCCGCGTACCGTGACCGTGAGCTCGCCGCCGGAGAGGATGGCGAGGCGCTTGCCTTGCGCGCGCGCCTGAAGCGCGAGTTTCGCGTGATCGGCTGCGACCTCGCGGGCCTCGCCTTCGAGATCGGCGCCGAGATCGATGGTCTCGTAGCCGGCTTCCCTCGCGAGCTTCACCGCGGCGTCGAGCGATTGCTTCGGCCGCGCGATCAGCTCGAACGTCGCGCGCGCAAAGGCGGCATCGCCCGGCTTGCAGCTTTCGTTGGCGGGATCGTCGAGCGCGCGGCGGACGGCATCGTCGATGGCGAGCTTGTACTTCGCGACGATCGCGCGCGCGTCGGCCAGCGTGGTCGGATCGGGCACGGTGGGACCGGAGGCGATCGCGGAAGGATCGTCATGCGGCACGTCCGAGATCGCGAGCGTCACGATCTCGGCGGCATTCTTGCCGGCGCGCGCGAGCCGGCCGCCCTTGATGCGCGAGAGATGCTTGCGCACGACGTTCATCTCGCCGATCGGCGCGCCGGAGCGCAACAGCGCCTTGTTGACCGCCTGCTTCTGCGCAAAGCTGATGCCGTCCACAGGTGCGATCCAGTTCGCCGAGCCGCCGCCGGTGAGCAGCACCAGCAGCAGATCGTCAGGGCCGGCCTCGCTTGCAAGCGCGAGCGTATCGGCGGCGCCCTTCAGGCCGGCTTCGTCGGGTACGGGATGGCCGGCCTCGACCACGCGGATGCGGCGCGTCGGAACGCCGTAGCCGTGGCGCGTGGTGGCGATGCCGACGAGGCGCTCCGGCGCGAGCTTGAGCGTGTCGAGATAATGCCGTTCGGCGGCCGCAGCCATCGCCCCCGCGCCCTTGCCGGCGGCGAGGCAGATCACGCGCCCTTTAGGCGCGGGCCGCAGATGCGGCGCCAGAATTGTATTGGGATGGGCGGCGGCAACGGCGGCGTCGTACAGCGCGCGGAGCAGGGGACGTCGGTCGGTCATGACGAAAAAGCCCTAGGCGGACAGAAAAGAGCGGCGGCAAACGCCGCCGGTCACATGCCTACCGCATCAGACGCCCAAGCGTAAGCGGGCTTTACCATCATTCGATTGTGCAATCGCGTGATCATAATCGGCGCGCAAGCAAGAACCCCCTGCGTGACCAGCGCAGGGGGCTTCATGATCGCAGGTTTCAGGCAGCTAGCCGCCGACGTCGGCGCTGATCACGTCGCCGAACAGTTCCCACTTCTCGCCCTTGAACTTCTCGAGTTGAAGCTGGCTGATCGGCGCGAAATCGGTCGGCGAGGTGTTGATCTTGACACCCGGCAATAGCGCCTCGGTCCGGAAGTCCTTCAGGCTCGCCGCCTGCTTCATGATGTTCTCGCGCGTGAGATTGTCACCGCACTGCTTCAGGACCTGGACCAGCGTCTGTGCCACGGCATAGCCGACCATCGTGCCCTTATCGAGCTTGTCGCCCTCGGGGAAGTATTTGGTCATGAACGCCAGAAAGTCCTTCATGCCGGGATCGTTGTTCCACGCGGGATCCGACACGTCCTTGAGATAGTCGGCCGAGATGATGTCCTGGCCGTTCTCGAAGCCGGCCGGCTTCATCACGCTGCCGACGGAGGCCGAGACGTTGTTGAGGAAGTGCAGCGGCTTCCAGCCGATCTCGGCGTTCTTCTTGATGGCCTGGGCCGCGAATTTCGGCGTCGTGATGTTCATGAAGACGTCGGCGCCGGTCGACTTCAGCTTCACGATGTGGTTGTCGATGGTCGGCTCGGATGTTTCGTAGCTCTCTTCGATCACGATCATCGAGGCGGCTTTCGAGCCGAGGCCGTCCTTGAGGCCCTTGAGATAGTCCTTGCCGTAATCGTCGTTCTGGAACAGCACGGCGATCTTGGCATCCGGCTTGTTCTTGAGCAGCCACTTCGCATAGATCTGCGTCTCGCTCTGGTAATTGGGCTGCCAGCCCATGGTCCAGGGGAAGTTCTGCGGATCGTTCCACTTGGTGGCGCCGGTCGCGACGAACAGCTGCGGCACCTTCTTCGAGTTCATGTATTTGTGGATCGCCGAGTTCGGCGGCGTGCCGAGCGAGTTGAAGATGAACAGCACCTCGTCGCTCTCGACCAGCTTGCGTGCCTGCTCCACCGTCTTCGGCGGCGAATAGGCGTCGTCATAGGAGATGTAATTGATCTTGCGGCCGTTGATGCCGCCCTCTTCGTTGATCTTCTTGAAGTAGGCGGCTTCGGTCCGCCCGATGATGCCGTAGGCGGAGGCCGGTCCGCTGTATGGCATGATGTTGCCGATCTTGATTTCGGTATCGGTCGCGCCGGTATCGTACTTCTTCTGGGCCGATGCGGTTGAGGCCGACGCCGCAATGAGCGCAAGCGCCAGTGACGCGGCCGCAAGTTTGCCGGTGACAGCGGGCATTCCTATCTCCCTATTTTCTTGGTGTGTGTGCGTTTCCTTTTCTTGTCTTGATTGTTTTTGGCGACGCGGTCGCAATTCAATACGATTTACCGGGAGCCTTCAACAGAAAGCCCCTGCGACGGCGTCGCAGGGGCTGCTTCTTTAGTAGTCAAGGGCGGGCGCGCGCTCGTGTGCGGTTGCGAGAAGGCCGCAGCTGTCTTGGGTTGATTAACCGGCTAGAGGCGATTTTGAGTTGCGCGGCTTCAGTGACCGAGGTCGCTCGAGATGATGTCGCCGAACAGCTCCCATTTCCTGCCCTTGAACCGCATCATCTGGAGCTGCTCGATCGGGGCGAAATTGTCGGCTGCGGTGTTGATCTTGATGCCGGGCAGCAGCGTGTCGGGCTCGAAGTCCTTCAAGGAAGCGGCCTGCTTCATCACATTCTCACGGGTGAGCTCGTCGCCGCACATTTGCAGCACCTTCACCATGGTCTGGGCTGCGGCATAGCCGAACACCACGCCGGCATCGAGCTTGTTGGCCTTGGGGTCGTACTGCGCGAGGAAGTTATAGAACTTCTTCATGCCGTCATCGGCATTCCATTGCGGGTCGGAGCCGTCCTTGGCGTAGCTCGCCGACAGGATGCCTTGCGAGACCTCGAGTCCCGCCGGCTCGAGCACGCCGCCGACAGAAGCCGAGACGTTGGAGATGATGTGGACCGGATGCCAGTTGATCTCGGCCGCCTTCTTGATCGCCTGCGCGGCGAATTTCGGCGTGGTGATGCTGAGGAAGACGTCGGCGCCCGAGGCCTTCAGCTTCACGACGTGCTCGTCGATCGCGGGCTCCGAAGTGTCGTAGCCGTCTTCGAGCACGATCATCGACGCCTTGGCCCCTAAGCCGTCCTTCAGCCCCTTCAGATAGTCCTTGCCGAAATCGTCGTTCTGGTAAAGCACGCCGATCTTCGCGTCCGGCTTCTCCTTCATGACGAATTTGGCGTAGATGCGCGCCTCGCTGGCGTAGCTCGGCTGCCAGCCCATGGTCCACGGATATTGCTTCGGATCGTTCCACTTGGAGGCGCCGCTCGCCACGAACAGCTGCGGCACCTTCTTGTCGTTCATGTATTTGCGGATGGCGCCGTTGGTGGAGGTGCCGAGCGAGCCGAAGATCAGCAGCACGCCGTCGCTCTCGACCAGCTTGCGCGCCTGTTCCACAGTCTTCGGCGGCGAATAGCCGTCGTCGTAGGAGATGAACTTGATCTTGCGGCCGTTGATGCCGCCCTCGGCATTGACCTTGTTGAAATAGGCTTCCTCGGCCTTGCCGATCGCGGCATAGGCGGAGGCCGGGCCGCTATAGGGCATGATGTTGCCGATCTTGATCTCGGTATCGGAAGCGCCGCTGTCGTATTTCTTTTGCGCCAGTGCCGGGCTGCTCATCGCAGTGCACAACGCGAGCGCGGCCGAAACGGCCGCAACCTGAAATCGAGCGACAGTCATCTTTCTCCACCCGGAATGGATCGGCGCCGCATTGAACAAGATTGACGCCTGACGTCAACAAAAAGCCCCCGCGGTCGTCCGCGGGGGCTTTGTCAGATTTGACTAGATTTGAACTATTGCGCCAGCGTCACTCGGAAGGAACGTCGCCGCTGATGATTTCGCCGAACAGTTCCCACTTCTCGCCCTTGAAGCGCTGCATCTGGAGCTGCGAAATCGGGGCGAAGTCGGTGGCGCTGGTGTTGATCTTGACGCCGGGAAGCAGGGTGTCCGGTGCGAAGTCCTTCAACGATGCGGCCTGCTTCATGAGGTTGGCGCGGGTGAGGTCGTCACCGCACATTTCCAGCGTCTTGACCAGGGTCGACGCCGCGCCATAGCCGTAGACCATGCCGGTGTCGGTCTTGTCGGCGCCAGGCATGTACTTGTCGACGAACTCGTTCCACTTCTTCATGCCGGGGTCGTTGTTCCACTGCGGGTCGGTGGAGTCCTTGGCATAGGCCGCCGACAGCACGTCCTGCGAGGCCTCGAAGCCGGCCGGCTTCATCACGCTGCCGACCGAGATCGACACGTTGGTGAGGATCTGGAGCGGCTTCCAGCTCAGCTCGGCGGTCTTCTTGATGGTCTGGGCCGCGAACTTCGGCGTCGCGTAGATCAGCAGCACGTCGGGATTGGCCGCCTTGATCTTGACGATGTGGCCGTCGATCGACGGCTCGGAGATCTCATAGCTCTCTTCCATGATGATCATGGACGCGCCCTTGGCGCCGAGACCGTCCTTGGTGCCCTTGAGGTAGTCTTTGCCGAAATCGTCGTTCTGGTAGAGGATCGCGACCTTGGCGTTCGGCTTTTCCTTCATCAGCCATTTCGCGTAGATCTGCGCTTCGCTCTGGTAGGAGGGCTGCCAGCCGATGGTCCAGGGGAAGTTCTTCGGGTCGTTCCACTTGGTGGCGCCGGTGGCGACGAAGAGCTGCGGGATCTTCTTGGCGTTCAGGTACTTCTGGATCGCTGTGTTCGAGGGCGTGCCGAGCGGATTGTACACGGCCAGCACCTCGTCGCTCTCGACGAGCTTGCGGACCTGCTCGACGGCCTTCGGCGGCGAATAGGCGTCGTCATAGGTGACGAAGTTGATCTTGCGGCCGTTGATGCCGCCCTTGTCGTTGATCATCTTGAAATAGGCTTCTTCGGTCTTGCCGATGATGCCATAGGCCGACGCCGGACCGCTGTACGGCATGATGTTGCCGATCTTGATCTCGGTATCGGACGCGCCGGTGTCGTATTTCTTCTGGGCAAGTGCTGCGCCCGAGGTGAGGGTCGCGACCGCCGTTACGAGCGCGGTGGTTCGCAGTGTTCTTCCGAAAAGCAATTGGGTCTCCTTGGTTAAACAACAGTCTTGTTGGAAGTTTCAGTTCTTTCTGAGCTTACCGGCGAGTTGCTGGCCCAGGATCGCGACCTGCCTTGCGCCATGCGGCACGAGGTAGATGACGAGGAACAGGAGCACGCCGAACACCGCGCCGGAGAGGCCCTTGGAGATGCCCTCCGCGATGTTCGGCACGAAGATGATGAAGGCGGCGCCGACGATCGAGCCGGGGAGCCAGCCTACGCCGCCGACGACCATGCCGAGGAATAGCGAGATCGCGAGCGTGATGGTGTAGCTGTCGGGCGCGACGAACTGCACTGCGATGGCGCCGAGCGAGCCGGCGATGCCGGTGATGGCGGCGGACACGCCGAAGGCCAGCGTCTTGTACAGCGCGACGTCCACGCCCATCGCGGAGGCCGCGATCTCGTTGTCGCGGATTGCCATGAAGGCGCGGCCCGAGCGGGAACGCAGCAGGTTTACCGAGAAGATGTAGATCGCAATCACGACCACGAGCGTGAAGTAGTACAGCCACATGTCCTGCGACATCGGCAGCCCGAACGGCGCGTCCGGCTTGGTGACGACGAGGCCCTGCACGCCGCCGGTCCAGTGCTCGAGGAAGTTCAGCTTGAGGAGCTGCGGCATGGCGGTGGCCAGCGCGAAGGTCGCGAGCGCGAGGTAGACACCGGAGAGCCGCAGCGCCGGCTGCCCGAACAGGAAGCCGAAGCCGAAACAGACGATGCCGGCGATCGGCAGCGTCAACGCGTAATTGACGTTGAAGTGCTCCATCAGCACCGCTGTCGTATAGGCGCCGACCGCATAGAACGCGCTCTGGCCGAGCGAGAACTGGCCGGAGCCGCCGGTCAGGATGTTCAGCGCCAGCACCGCGAGCCCGTAGATCAGAAGCATCGTCATCTGGAAGATGATGAAGTTCTTGACGAAGACGGGCGCGATCAGCAGTGCCGCGAGCACCACCAGCGAGGTGCCGGTGCCCAGCGTCATGGCCCGCTTCGGAACGGCCTCGACCGCCTGGTGGCCTTCGACGACTTCTTCTGCAGCGCTCATGATCAAACTCGCTTGACGATGTGCCGGCCGAACAGGCCAGCGGGTTTGACGACCAGGACGGAGATGATCAGCGCGAGCGCGATCGGGAGCTTCAGTTCATTGCCGACGCCGGGGATGTAGGTGCCCGCGAGGTTCTCGAAGATGCCGACAAGGAAGCCGCCGACCACGGCGCCGAACGGGCTGGTGAGACCGCCGAGCACGGCGGCCGCGAAGCCGTAGATCAGCACGCCGCCCATCATATTCGGTTCGAGGAACACCACGGGAGCAATCAGCATGCCGGCGATCGCGCCGATCGCGGTCGCCATGCCCCAGCCGAGCGCGATCATCCAGCTCGTGTTGATGCCGACGAGGCGGGCCGATTCAGGCACCGAGGCGGCCGCACGCATCGCAAGGCCGATGCGCGTGTACTGGAAGAAGAAGTAGAGGCCGAGCAGCAGCAGCACCGTGACGCCGATCATGCCGGCCTGGTGGGTCGAGATCAGCTGGCTGCCCAGGAACGGCGCGGAGCCGAACGGGGTCGGGTACTGCTTGATCGTGAAGTCCCAGATCAGGCCGGCCGAGGAGTTGATGATCGCAAACAGCGCGATGAAGCCGGCGACGTTGGTCAGCACCGGCGCCTTCGCCAGCGGCTTGAACAGGATGCGCTCGATCGCGATGCCGGCGACGAAGGAGAATGCCAGCGTGATCAGGAAGGCGAGCCAGTAGGACACGCCCCACTGCATCAGCTGCCAGGAGATGAAGGTCGAGAACATCGCCATCTCGCCCTGCGCGAAGTTGAGATGGTCGATCGCCTGGTAGATCATGACCACGGCGAGCGCCATGCAGGCGTAGATCGCGCCCGTGGCGATGCCGGCCAGCACTTGGTTGGTGAAAAGCTCCATTGTGCCGGCTCCTCAGTAACCCAGATAGGATTTGCGGATTTCTTCGTTGTTCGCGATGTCCTTGGCATTGCCCGACATCACGATGCGTCCGGTTTCGATCACATAGGCCTGGTCGGCGAGCTCGAGCGCGAGCTGGGCGTTCTGCTCGACAACCAGGATCGACACCTTGTCCTCGCGATTGATCTTGCCGAGGATGCCGAACAGGTCGCGCACCACCAGCGGCGCCAGTCCGAAGGACGGCTCGTCGAGCAGCATCAGCCGCGGCCGCAGCATCAGCGCGCGTGCGACCGCGAGCATCTGCTGCTCGCCGCCCGAGAGCGTGCCGGCCTGCTGAGTGTGGCGCTGCTTCAGCACCGGGAAATGCGCGTACATGCGCTCGACGTCGGAAACGATGCCGGCGCTGTCCTTGCGGGTGATGGCCCCGAGCTGGAGGTTCTCCTCGACCGTCATGGTCGTGAAGGTGCCGCGGCCCTGCGGCACGTGGGCGATGCCGAACCGCACGATGCTCTCGGTGGAACGGTTGCTCAGCGGCTTGCCTTCGAACTCGATCGCACCGGTGGAACGCACCATGTTGCAGATCGCGCGCAAGGTGGTGGTCTTGCCGGCGCCGTTGGCGCCGAGCAGCGTCGTCAGCGATCCTTCGTTGAGCGAGAAGGACAGGCCGTGGAGAGCCTGGACCTGGCCGTAATAGGCGCGCAGGTCCTTGACGTTGAGCAGCGTCGTCATTGGTCCTTGCTCCCGAGATAGGCCTTGATGACGTCGGGGTCTGCCTGCACCTGGGCCGGCGTGCCTTCCGCGAGCTTCTTGCCGAAATTCAGCGCGACGACGTGGTCGGCGATCGACATCACGAGGCCCATGTGATGCTCGACCAGCAGCACGGTCATGTGGCGGTCGTCGCGGATGCGGCGGATGAGGTCGCCGAGCACATAGACTTCCTCGTGGTTGAGGCCGCCGGCGGGCTCGTCGAGCAGCAGGATCTTCGGATCCGCCGCGAGCGCGCGCGCCAGCTCGACGCGCTTCTGCGTGCCGAAGGGCAGACCGGACACGACGGTGTGGGCGACGTCCTCGAGCTTGAGATAGGCGAGGATCTCCTGCACCTTCTTGTTGACCTCGGTCTCGCTGCGCCGGACCCAGGCGAGCCGAAGCGAGTCGCTGATGATGTCGCTGGAGGTCTTCGAATGGGCGCCGACGCGGACGTTGTCCATCACCGTGAGGTTCGGGAACAGCGCCACGTTCTGGAAGGTACGGCCGATGCCGATCTCGGCGATCCGGTGCGGAGGCCGCGACAGGATGCTTACGCCTTCCATCAGGATGTCGCCGGACGACGGCTGATAGAGCCGCGAGAGGCAGTTGAAGAGCGTGGTCTTGCCGGCGCCGTTGGGGCCGATCAATCCGAGGATCTGGCCCTTGCGCATGTCAAAGGACACGCCATTGAGCGCGATGATGCCGCCGAACACGACGCTGACGTCGCGAACCGCGAGCAGGGGCGATGTCCCCTGCGCGAGCTGTGCCTGCGTCATCTCGTCTCGCCCACACACGTCAATGGGCGAAGGGGCGATGCGAACCGCTCCCGGTTACGACAAAGGCTATCTGAACCCCTCGGCCACACGAGCAACTTTCCCTCCTGATTTCAGCTTTTTGCTGACTTCTTTTTTGGATTGCGGCATCAGTCCCCCGAGTGCCGCTTCGATGTTCCTTACCATCGCAAGCAGACGCGGTCCAATGTCGTTGATCAAACGCTCTTCCGTGAAGCGGAATGCGGGTGCGCCGCAGTTGAACGCATAAGGTCCGGTTCCGTCGTTGAGCTTGAGCGCGACGCCGGCAGCGCCGATGTCGTCGTGCCAGTCGCCGACCGACATCGCGAAACCGTATTTCGCGACGGTCTCGCCGGAACGTTCCAATCCGTCGCGCATCTTCGGCCAGCGGCTGCCGTAATGTTCGCGCAGGATGCGGGAGACTTCAGCGCGGCCCTCGTCGTCGAGCGCCCAGAAATAGGCGCGGCCCATCGCGCTGGTTGCAATCGGCACGCGGGAGCCGACGTCAAGTTGAACGCCGACCGTCTCGCTGCCGCGGCTTTGCCCGAAATAGATCATGCTGTGACGGTCGCGGCCGCCGATTGCGACGGCGCCGCCGGTCGCGCGCATCATTTCTTCGCGGAACGGTTCGGACAAATGCCGAACGCCGAGATTGGCCAGCGCGGCGTAACCGAGCGCCATTGCGGCGGGTGCGAGCTGATATTTCTCGAAACGGGGAACCGGCGTCAGATAACCGAGCCTGGTCAAGGTGTAGGTCAGCCGCGAAACGGTCGGCTTCGGCAGGTTCGTGCGTGCAGCTATTTCCTGGTTGCCAAGAAGTCCGTCGCTGGGTTGGAATGCGCGCAATACATCTAGTCCGCGGGAAAGCGCGACGACGAAATTCCGATCGGTCGCTGTCTTCTTTCCTGTACGCTTCATCCCTGATCTGCTTCTTGCGCGGAGTCGTTGACAACGTCCGTGCTTCAAAATAACCCTGCCGTCAAGATGCGGAATTAAATTCCGCACCGCGAAATCGAACAAAAGTAAATCCCCACCAAGGAGGGAAGCCGTGAGCGAAGTGGTCAAGCTTGAGCGTCATGACGAAGTCGGGATCGTCACGGTCAACAGTCCTCCGGTCAATGCGCTGAGTGCCGCAGTGCGCGGTGGTATTCTGGAATGCATCAAGGCCGCGATTGCCGATCCCGCGATCAAGGGCATCGTGCTCACCTGTGCCGGCCGGACCTTCATTGCCGGCGCCGACATCACCGAATTCGGCAAGCCGCCGAAGCCCCCCGCGCTCAACGACGTGCTCGCCGAGATCGAGAACTCGCCAAAGCCGGTCGTCGCCGCGATCCATGGCACCGCGCTCGGCGGTGGCCTCGAGGTCGCGCTGGCCTGTCATTTCCGCGTGGCCGTGAAGGAAGCCAAGCTCGGCCTGCCCGAGGTGAAGCTCGGCCTGCTGCCGGGCGCCGGCGGCACCCAGCGCCTGCCGCGCGCGGTCGGGCCGGAACTCGCGGTCAAGATGATCGTCGGCGGCGATCCGATCGGTGCTGCCGAAGCGCTCAAGGCCGGCCTGATCGAGGAGATCGTCGAAGGTCCGGCGTCCGGCGGCGAAGCCTTCGTGCGCAAGCTGCTGGCCGAGAAGCGTCCGCTGCGCCGCCTGCGCGACGACGATTCCAAGATCGCGGCGGCCAAGGCCGACCGCTCGATCTTCACCAATGCGGTCGCTGCCATGACCAAGAAGTCGCGCGGCCTGGAGGCTCCGTTCGCCGCCGCTGACGCCGTCGGCTACGCCATCGACCTGCCGTTCGACGAGGGGCTGAAGAAGGAGCGCGAGGGTTTCCTCAAGCTCGTGGCCAGCGACCAGTCCAAGGCGCAGCGCTATGCCTTCTTCGCCGAGCGCGAGGCCAGCAAGATCGCCGGCGTCCCTGAAGGCACCAAGTCGCGGCCCGTGAACCGCGTCGCCATCCTCGGTGCCGGCACCATGGGCGGCGGCATCGCGATGTCCTTTGCCAATGCCGGCGTGCCCGTCACCCTGATCGAGACCGGCGAGGAGCAGCTCAAGCGCGGCATGGGCATCATGCAGAAGAACTGGGAGGCGACCGCCGCGCGCGGCGGCATCCCGGCGGATGCGCCCGCCAAGCGCATGGCGCTGATCAACGGCGTCGTCGGCATCGAGAATGTCGGCGACGCCGACCTGGTGATCGAGGCCGTGTTCGAGACCATGGCGGTCAAGAAGGAAGTGTTCGGCAAGCTCGACCAATACGTCAAGCCCGGCGCCGTGCTTGCCTCCAACACCTCCTACCTCAACATCGACGAGATCGCGAAGTCGACCAAGCGGCCGCAGGACGTGCTCGGCATGCACTTCTTCTCGCCCGCCAACGTCATGAAGCTGTGCGAGATCGTGCGCGCCGACAAGACCGCGCCGGATGCGCTGGTCACCGCCGTGACCATCGCGCGCAAGATCGCCAAGGTGCCGGCGGTGGTCGGCGTCTGCGACGGCTTTGTCGGCAACCGCATGCTGGCGCAGCGTGGCAAGCAGTCGGAGAAGCTGCTGTTCGAAGGCGCCTTGCCGCAGCAGGTCGATGCCGTCGTGACGAAATTCGGCATGCCGATGGGGCCGTTCGCGATGGGCGATCTCGCCGGCCTCGACATCGGCTGGCGCTCGCGCAAGGACCGCGGCATCAAGTCGGAGATCGCGGACGCGCTCTGCGAAGCCGGCCGCTTCGGCCAGAAGACCGGCAAGGGCTACTACAAGTATGAAGCAGGCAGTCGCGCGGCGCTGCCCGATCCGGAGGTCGAGAAGCTGATCGACGAGACGCTGCTCCGTCTCGGCCGCAAGAAGCGCGTCGTCAGCGACGACGAGATCCTCGAGCGCATGATGTACCCGATGATCAACGAGGGCGCGAAGATCCTCGAAGAGGGCATCGCGGCGCGTCCGTCCGACATCGACGTGGTCTGGCTCTACGGCTACGGCTGGCCGATCTACCGCGGCGGCCCGATGTTCTGGGCCGACACCGTCGGCCTCAAGCACATCGCCGATCGGCTCTCCTTCTACGCCAAGGAGACCAACGATCCGAGCCTCGAGCCCGCGCCGCTGCTGAAGAAGCTCGCGGCCGAGGGCAAGACGTTCGCCTCGCTCGCGGCGGCGTCGAAGGCGGCGTGATCGGATTGGCTGTGGCCGCGATGTCGCGCTCCAGGCAAAGCTCTCTCCGTTCCCTCCCCCCTTGCGGGGGAGGGGCAGGGAGGGGGGTAGCCCCGGGTGAGGTCAGCGTTTGTGGCCACCCCTTTCCCCAACCCTTCCCCGCAAGGGGGAAGGGAGCCCGTCCGTCCGTGCCCGCCTTACGTCGAATTGCTGCGCAGGCAATGAAGAGCAACGAACCCAAATGACCCATCCTGGCGAACAGTTTTATCCCGAGGGCGTGCGTTGGGACGACACCATCGTCCAGGGCTCGCTGCCCGACCTGCTGTCGAAAGCCGCCGCCGATTTCGGGCCGCGCACCGCGCTGGAATTCCGCGATCGTCCGATCACCTACACCGGGCTCGCCGCGATGGCCGAGCGTGCCGCGGCGGCGTTCCTGCGCGCCGGCTGCGGCAAGGACAGCTCCGTCGCGCTGTTCCTCGGCAATACGCCGGACCATCCGGTCAATTTCTTCGGCGCGCTGAAGGCTGGTAGCCGCGTCGCGCATCTTTCCCCGCTCGACGGTGAGATCGCGCTGACGCACAAGGTCTCGGATTCCGGCTCGCGCCTGCTCGTCACCTCCAACCTCGCGGCGCTGCTGCCGACCGCGCTGAAGTTCCTGGAGAAGGGCCTGATCGATCGCCTCGTCGTCTGCGAGGACGACAATTGGGGCAAGGTCGGCACGCCGCAGGCCCCGATCCCCGATGATCCCCGCATCGTCACCTTCAAGACCTTCGTCGAGGACGCGACCGCGCCGGCAGAGTGGCCGTCCGTGACGGCCGACGACGTCGCGCTGCTGCAATATACCGGCGGCACCACCGGCCTGCCCAAGGGCGCGATGCTCACCCACGGCAACCTCACCTCCGCGGTGTCGATCTACGACGTCTGGGGCAAGCCGTCGCGTGCGGCGCGCGGCGACGTCGTCGAGCGCGTGATCTGCGTGCTGCCGCTGTTCCACATCTATGCGCTCACCGTCGTGCTGCTGTCCTCGCTCAGCCGCGGCAATCTGATCTCGCTCCACCAGCGTTTTGATGTCGAAGCGGTGATGCGCGACATCGAAATCAAGCGCGCGACGTACTTCCCGGGCGTGCCGACGATGTGGATCGCGATCGCAGCACTTCCCGATCTCGACAAGCGCGACTTCTCCTCGCTCGCCACCATCGGCTCCGGCGGCGCGCCGCTGCCGGTGGAGATCGCGAGCTTCTTCGAGCGCAAGGTCGGCAAGAAGCTGCGCA
The DNA here is from genome assembly GCF_018130785.1 of Bradyrhizobium liaoningense. Lineage (GTDB taxonomy): Bacteria > Pseudomonadota > Alphaproteobacteria > Rhizobiales > Xanthobacteraceae > Bradyrhizobium > Bradyrhizobium liaoningense_A. The sequence continues at coordinate 143,141 of NZ_JAFCJT010000015.1, read as the reverse complement.
GCGGCTGGGGCATGACCGAGACCTGCTCGCCCGGCACCGGCCATCCGCCTGTCGGCCCCGACAAGCCCGGCTCGATCGGCCTGATGCTGCCCGGCATCGAACTCGACGTCGTCTCGCTCGACAACTCGACAAAGGTGCTGCCGCCCGGCGAAGTCGGCGAGATCCGCATCAAGGGCCCGAACGTCACCAGGGGCTACTGGAACAAGCCGAAGGAATCGGCGGAATCCTTCGCCGACGGCCGTTTCCTCACCGGCGACATCGGCTATGTCGATACCGACGGCTATTTCTTCCTGGTGGACCGCAAGAAGGACATGATCATCTCCGGCGGCTTCAACGTCTATCCGCAGATGATCGAGCAGGCGATCTACACCATTCCCGGCGTGCACGAGGTGATCGTGCTCGGCATTCCCGACCAGTATCGCGGCGAGGCCGCCAAGGCCTTCATCAAGCTCAAGCCGGATGCAAAGCCGTTCTCGCTCGACGAGCTGCGCGCGCAGCTCGCCGGCAAGGTCGGCAAGCACGAACTGCCGGCCGAGGTCGAGTTCGTCGACGATCTGCCGCGCACGCCGGTCGGAAAGCTGTCGCGCCACGAATTGCGCCAGCAGCAGAAGCCATCACAATCCACCCAACACGCATCAGGAGGTCGCTCTTGACCGACGCCGTCATCGTTTCCACCGCCCGCACCCCGATCGGCAAGGCCTATCGCGGCATGCTCAACGCCACCGAGGGCGCAACGCTGCTCGGCCATGCCATCGGCGAAGCCGTCGCCCGCGCAAAAGTCGATCCGAAGGAAGTCGAGGACGTCGTGATGGGCGCCGCGCTTCAGCAGGGGGCGACCGGCGGCAACATCGCGCGCAAGGCGCTGCTCCGCGCCGGCTTGCCCGTGACCGTCGCCGGCACCACCATCGATCGCCAATGCGCCTCGGGCCTTCAGGCGATCGCGCTCGCTGCGCGCTCGGTGATCTTCGACGGCGTCGAGATCGCGGTCGGCGGCGGCGGCGAGTCGATCTCGCTCGTGCAGAACGACAAGATGAATGGCTTCCACGCCCAGGACCCGGCGCTGCTCAAGATCAAGGGCGAGGTCTACATGCCCATGATCGACACGGCCGAGGTCGTTGCCAAGCGCTACGGCATCTCGCGCGAGAAGCAGGACGAATATTCGCTGGAGAGCCAGCGCCGCACCGCCGCTGCCCAGCAGGGCGGCAAGTTCAGGGACGAGCTCGCGCCGATCACCACGCAGATGGCGGTCACCGACAAGGCGACCGGCGCCGTTTCCTTCAAGGAGGTGACGCTGTCGCAGGACGAGGGCCCGCGCCCGGAGACCACGGCTGAAGGCCTTGCCGGCCTCAAGCCGGTGCGCGGCGAGGGTTTTTCGATCACCGCCGGCAATGCCAGCCAGCTCTCCGACGGCGCCAGCGCCTCCGTGATCATGAGCGACAAGGAAGCCGCCAAGCGCGGCCTCAAGCCGCTCGGCATCTTCCGCGGCTTCGTCTCCGCCGGCTGCGAGCCGGACGAGATGGGCATCGGCCCGGTCTTCGCCGTGCCGCGCCTCTTGAAGCGCCATGGCCTCACCGTCGACGACATCGGCCTGTGGGAGCTGAACGAAGCCTTCGCGGTGCAGGTGCTGTATTGCCGCGACAAGCTCGGCATCGACCCCGAGAAGATCAACGTCGACGGCGGCGCGATCTCGGTCGGCCATCCCTACGGCATGTCGGGCGCGCGCCTGACCGGCCACGCCCTGATCGAAGGCCGCCGCCGCAAGGCGAAGTACGCGGTCGTCACCATGTGCGTCGGCGGCGGCATGGGCGCTGCCGGCTTGTTCGAGGTTTTGCAGTAATTCACAGGAGGATCCGATGGATCTCGCATTCACGAAAGAAGAGCAGGCATTTCGCGAGGAAGTGCGATCATTCTTCCGCGACAACGTGCCGCCCGATACGCGGCGCAAGCTGGTCGAGGGCCGTCACCTCTCGAAGGACGAGATGGTGACGTGGTGGCGCATCCTCAACAAGAAGGGCTGGGGCGTCAGCCACTGGCCCAAGCAATATGGCGGGACGGGGTGGACCTCCGTGCAGCACTACATCTTCAACGAGGAGCTGCAGTCCTATCCGGCGCCGCAGCCGCTCGCCTTCGGCGTCAGCATGGTCGGCCCCGTCATCTACACCTTCGGCAACGAGGAGCAGAAGAAGCAGTATTTGCCGCGCATCGCCAATGTCGACGACTGGTGGTGCCAGGGCTTCTCCGAGCCCGGCTCCGGCTCCGACCTCGCCTCGCTCAAGACCAAGGCCGAGCGCAAGGGCGACAAGTGGATCATCAACGGCCAGAAGACCTGGACCACGCTCGCCCAGCACGCCGACATGATCTTCTGCCTCTGCCGCACCGACCCCTCCGCCAAGAAGCAGATGGGCATCTCCTTCATCGTCTTCAGCATGAAGTCGAAGGGCGTCACCGTGCGTCCGATCCAGACCATCGACGGCGGCGTCGAGGTCAACGAGGTGTTCTTCGACGACGTCGAGGTGCCCATCGAGAACCTGATCGGCGAGGAGAACAAGGGCTGGGACTACGCCAAATTCCTGCTCGGCAATGAACGCACCGGCATTGCGCGGGTCGGCGTCTCCAAGGAGCGGCTGCGCCGCATCCGCGATCTCGCCTCCAAGGTCGAGTCCGGCGGCAAGCCGATCATCCAGGACGCGGCGTTCCGCGAGAAGCTGGCGGCCTGCGAGATCGAGCTGAAGGCGTTGGAACTGACCCAGCTCCGCGTCGTCGCCGACGAAGGCAAGCACGGCAAGGGCAAGCCCAATCCGGCCTCCTCGGTGCTGAAGATCAAGGGCTCGGAGATCCAGCAGACCACCACCGAGCTGCTGATGGAGGTGATCGGTCCGTTCGCCGCGCCCTACGACGTGCACGGCGACGACGGCTCGAACGAAGCCATGGAGTGGACCGCCCAGATCGCACCGAGCTATTTCAACAACCGCAAGGTCTCGATCTACGGCGGCTCCAACGAGATCCAGCGCAACATCATCGCCAAGGCGGTGCTGGGGCTGTGAGTCGACAATGACGGTGTCGTCCCCCGCGAAGGCGGGGGACCCAGTACGCCGCGGCGGTCGTGAGTACGGCAGGCGGCTGCGTTTACTGGATCCCCGCTTTCGCGGGGATGACGTCTGAGGGTGAGGCGACGGTAGGGCAATTCCCGCCGATTTGGAGAGAGACATGGATTTTGACCTGAACGAGGAGCAGCGGCTTCTCAAGGAAAGCATCGACGGCCTGCTGACCGATTCCTACGATTTCGAGAGCCGCAAGAAGTACATGAAGGAGAAGGGCGGCTGGAGCCAGGCCGTCTGGGGCAAGCTCGCCGAGCAGGGCCTGCTCGGCCTGCCCTTCGCGGAGGCCGATGGCGGCTTCGGCGGCGGCGGCGTCGAGACCATGATCGTGATGGAAGCGCTCGGCAAGGCGCTGGTGCTCGAGCCGTATCTCGCAACGGTCGTGATCGGCGGCGGCTTCCTGCGCCACGCGGGATCCGATGCGCAGAAGGCCGCGCACGTGCCCGGGATCATCGACGGCAGCAAGACGCTGGCGTTTGCCCAGCTCGAGAAGAACTCGCGCTACGATCTCTTCGACGTCTCGACGACCGCGAAGAAGAAGGGCGACGGCTGGGTTATCGACGGCGAGAAGTTCGTCGTGCTCAACGGCGAGAACGCCGAGACGCTGATCGTCACCGCGCGCACCAAGGGCGACCGCCGCGACAAGTCCGGCATCGGCGTGTTCCTGGTCCCGGCCAACGCCAGGGGCGTGACCAAGAAGTCGTACCCGACGCAGGACGGCCTGCACGCCGCCGACATCACTTTTACGGGTGTCGAGGTGGGTAGCGATGCCGCGCTTGGCAATCCTGAGGACGGTCTGGCCCTCATCGAGCGCGTCGTGGACGAAGCCCGCATCGCGCTCTGCGCCGAGGCGGTCGGGCTGATGGACGAGTCGCTCAAGACCACCGTCGAGTACATCAAGACCCGAAAACAGTTCGGCGTTGCGATCGGCTCGTTCCAGTCGTTGCAGCACCGCGCTTCCGACATGTTCGTCGCCGCGGAGCAGGCGCGATCGATGTCGATGTTCGCGACCATGGCCGGTGATTTCGAGGACGCCAGGGAGCGCTCCAACGCCATCGCCGCAGCCAAGGTGCAGATCGGCAAGTCGCTGAAGTTCGTCGGACAGCAGGCGATCCAGCTCCACGGCGGCATCGGCATGACCATGGAGGCCAAGATCGGCCACTACTTCAAGCGCCTCACCATGATCGAGAACAGTCTTGGTGATACCGACTACCACCAGCGCCGGGTGGCGGATGGTGGCGGGTTGATCTGAGTTGATCGGGCCATAGGAAGACTGTCATGCCCCGGCTTGACCGGGGCATCCAGTACTCTGCGGCGGCAGTTCGTTCACGCAACTTCAGCCGCAGAGTACTGGATCGCCCGGTCAAGCCGGGCGATGACACCGAACAAGTGGACGTAGCGGAGCAACAACAATGAAAAACACACCGTTCGATCTCACCGGCAAGGTCGCAATCGTCACCGGCTCCAGTCGCGGCATCGGCCGTTCTTCCGCGGAGCTGCTCGCAAAGCTCGGCGCCAGGGTCGTGGTGTCCTCACGCAAGGCCGACGCCTGCAAGGAAGTCGCCGACGGCATCATCGCGGCCGGCGGCGATGCAACCGTCATCCCCTGCAACATCGCGCGCAGAGCCGAGGTCGAGGCGCTGATCTCGGGCACGATCAAGCATTACGGCAAGATCGACATCCTCGTCTGCAACGCCGCCGTCAATCCTTACTACGGTCCGCTGCTCGACATCACCGACGAGGCCTTCGACAAGATCATGGGCAGCAACGTCAAGAGCAACATCTGGCTCTCGGCGTTGGCGATCCCGCAAATGGCCGAGCGCGGCAACGGCTCCGTCGTCATCATCTCCTCGATCGGCGGCTTGCGCGGCTCCACCGTGATCGGCGCCTACGGCATCTCCAAGGCGGCAGACTTCGCGCTGTGCCGCTCGCTCGCCGGCGAATGGGGCCCGAAGGGCGTCCGCGTCAACTGCATCGCGCCCGGCCTCGTCAAGACCGATTTCGCCCGCGCGCTGTGGGAAGACGAAGCCAACCTCAAGCGCCGCACCGCCACCACGCCCCTCCGCCGCATCGGCGAACCCGACGAGATCGCGGGTGCGGTGGCTTATCTCGCCTCGGATGCGTCGAGCTTCATGACGGGGCAGACGATTGTCATCGACGGCGGTGTAACGACCGCGGCGGTGTAGCTTTCTTCCCCTCTCCCCCTGTGGGAGAGGGTGGATCGCCGCGTAGCGGCGAGACGGGTGAGGGATATGCCTCCGCGCGTGACCCACCCTCGCATTATTCTTCGCCGATAGAACCCCTCATCCGGCGCGCTTCTCGCGCGCCACCTTCTCCCACAAGAGGAGAAGGAAGGGGCACCAGTCCCCCGCATCCAACCTTGACCTTCCGCCTCCAATCCGCTCCCTTTGGCGCGACACAATGATCCCTCTCGGGAAACGCCAAGGTAGCTTCCATGTCTTTCGTCCTCGCCATCGACCAGGGCACCACCTCTTCGCGCGCGATCGTGTTTCGCGGCGATATTTCCATCGCGGCGAAGGCGCAAGCCGAGTTTCCGCAGCATTTTCCGGCCTCGGGCTGGGTCGAGCACGAGCCGGAGGACATCTGGACCTCGACCGTCATGGTCTGCCGCGACGCGATCGAGCAGGCCGGCATCACCGCAAAGGACATCGCCGCGATCGGCATCACCAACCAGCGCGAGACGACCGTGGTGTGGGACCGCGCCACCGGCCAGGCCGTGCACCGTGCCATCGTCTGGCAGGACCGCCGCACCGCCGACATCTGCGCTAAATTGAAAGCAGAGGGCCGCGAGCCCGTGATCTCGCAAAAGACCGGCCTGATCATCGATCCCTATTTCTCCGGCACCAAGGTCGCCTGGATCCTCGACCACGTCCCCGGCGCGCGGGCGCGTGCCGCGCGCGGCGAGCTGATGTTCGGCACCATCGACTGCTATTTGCTCTGGCGCCTCACCGGCGGCAAGGTGCACGCCACCGACGCCACAAACGCCTCGCGCACGCTGCTGTTCAACATCCACACCGGCCAGTGGGACGACGAGCTCTTGGAGATCATCGGCGTGCCACGCTCGATGCTGCCCGAGGTGAAGGATTCCTCCGCCCGCTTCGGCGAGAGCACGCCGGACCTGTTCGGCGGCGCGATCGCGATATCAGGCATTGCCGGCGACCAGCAGGCCGCGACCATCGGCCAGGCCTGCTTCCGCCCGGGCATGATGAAGTCGACCTACGGCACCGGCTGTTTTGCCCTGCTCAACACCGGCACCACGCCTGTGGTGTCGAAGAACAAGCTGCTCACCACCGTCGCCTACCAGCTCGACGGCAAGCGCACCTACGCGCTGGAAGGCTCGATCTTCGTCGCCGGCTCGGCGGTGCAGTGGCTGCGCGACGGCCTTGGCATCATCAAGCACGCCGCCGAGACCGGACCTCTCGCCGATCAATCGGACTCCATGCAGAGCGTCTATCTGGTCCCCGCCTTCGTCGGTATGGGCGCGCCCTACTGGAATCCGCGCGTGCGCGGCGCGCTGTTCGGCCTCACCCGCAACACCGGCCCGGCCGAGCTCGCCCACGCCGCGCTGGAGAGCGTCTGTTACCAGACCTTCGACCTCTGGGCCGCGATGCGCGCGGACTGGCCGAGCTCGGAAGTCGCGAGCGTCGTGCTGCGCGTCGACGGCGGCATGACCGCCTCCGACTGGACCATGCAGCGCCTCGCCGATCTCTTGGACGCTCCGGTCGATCGCCCCGTGATCCAGGAGACCACGGCGCTGGGCGCCGCCTATCTCGCCGGCCTCCAGGCCGGCGTCTATCCCGAGCCGACGAAGTTTGCCGACAACTGGCGGCTCGAGCACCGCTTCAAGCCGAACATGAGCCAGGCCACGCGGGAGCGGAAGCTCGCGGGCTGGGCGCGCGCGGTGAAAGGCGTGCTCGCGAGCGACGAGGGCGAATAACAGGCGCGCCAACGCGCCCAATCAACAACAACGGGAGAAGACAATGAACGCGGATATCAACCGGGTCATCCAAAAACTCTGCGGCGCAGCGATCTGCGCCGTACTGCTGACCTCGACAGCCATCGCGCGCGACAAGCCAAATCCGCTCGGAAGCGCACGGCAGCTCAAGACCGACGTCGCCGGCCTCGACGCCCCCGCCCAGATCCTGGTCGACGTCTGGGGCATCCCGCACATCTATGCCGGCAACGAGCACGACCTGTTCTTCCTGCAAGGTTTCAACGCCGCGCGCGACCGGCTCTGGCAGATCGATCTCTGGCGCAAGCGCGGCCTCGGCCAGCTCGCAAGGGATTTCGGCCCTGCCTATGCCGAGCAGGACAAGGCGCTGCGGCTGTTCCTCTATCGCGGCGACATGAACGCGGAGTGGGCGGCCTACGGTCCCAAGGCGAAGACCTATGCGGACGCGTTCGTCGCAGGCGTCAATGCCTATGTCGCCGATGTGCGCGCGGGCAAGCGTCCGCTGCCGATCGAGTTCAGGATCGCCGGCACCATGCCTGATCCGTGGACGGCGGATGACGTCGTCCGCATCCGCAGCCACGGCCTGACGCGCAATGTCGCCTCCGAGGTCAAGCGCTCGCTGGTCGCCTGCGCGGCCGGCCTCGATGCCGATCGTTTCCGCGTCAAGCTCGAGCCGGCATGGACAACGAAAGTCCCAGATGGTCTCGACCCCTGCAGCGTGCCGAAGGCCGTGCTCGCGGCCTACGATCTCGCGACGCGCCCGGTGGCCTTCGCGGCACCGAGGGACAAGCAGGCCGCACTCACGCACGATCCCGACAAATACCTCACCGAGGCCGACCAGCAGCGCGACACCATCGGCTCCAACAATTGGGTGATCGCGGCCTCGCGCACGGCGACGGGCCGCCCGATCCTCGCCAACGATCCGCATCGCGAGCACAGCGTGCCCTCGCTGCGCTACATCGTCGGCCTCAATGCGCCCGGCCTCTCGGTGATCGGTGCCGGCGAGCCGGCGCTGCCCGGCATCTCGATCGGCCACAACGGCACCATCGCCTTCGGCCTCACCATCTTCAACGTCGACCAGGAAGACCTCTACGTCTACGAGCTCAATCCGCAAAACCCCAACCAGTACCGCTACGGCAATGGCTGGGAAGACATGCGCATCGTCCATGAGACCGAACAGGTCAAGGGCGAGGCCGATCGCGACCTCGAGCTGAAATTCACCCGGCACGGTCCGGTGATCTATGTCGACGATGGCAACAAGCGCGCCTTCGCGGTGCGCTCGATCTGGTTCGAGCCCGGCACGTCAGCCTATTCGGCTCGTCCGATTACATGACCGCGAAGGACTGGAACGGCTTCCTCGCCGCCATGCGGCGCTGGGGCGCGCCGTCGGAGAACCAGGTCTATGCCGACACCCGCGGCAATATCGGCTGGGTCGCCGCCGGCAAGACGCCGCGCCGCGCCAACTTCGACGGCCTGATGCCGGTGCCGGGCGACGGCCGCTACGAGTGGCAGGGCTTTCTCTCGCTCGACGAATTGCCGAAGGCCTATCAGCCCAAGCAGGGGTTTCTCGCCACGGCCAACCAGATGAACCTGCCGGCCGACTACCCGATAGGCGAACGCAAGGTCGGATTCGAATGGTCCGACAGCGCGCGCTGGCAGCGCATCACCGAGGTGCTCGCGGCCAACAGCAAGGTGACGCTCGCCGATGCCATGGATCTGCAGAACGACGACACCGCGATGCTGGGGCGGCGCCTCGTCAAGCTGTTGCAGCCGCTCACCTCCGACGATCCCAATGTGAAGAAGGGTCTCGATCTGCTCAAGCCGTGGGACGCGCGCGATGCCGCCGACAGCGCGGCGGCCGCCGTGTTCGAGGTCTGGATCGCCAATCATCTTGGGCCGGTGCTGCTGAAGACCACCGCGCCCAAGGCCGCCGATCTGATCGCGCCGGAGGCGTCGAGCATTTCGGCGCTGGTTGCCTATCTGGAATCTCCGGATGCGTCATTCGGCGCCGATCCCGCTGCGGCGCGCGACCAGATCCTGCGCGACAGCCTCGGCGCCGCGGTGGCCGACGTCACGGGCAAGCTCGGGCCTGATGCCTCGACCTGGCGCTGGGGCCGGCTGCATGTCGCGAAATTCGATCATGCCTTGATGCCGCTCGCCGACAAGGCGACCGCGGCGCAGCTCTCGGTCGGCCCGCTCGCCTATGGCGGTGCCGCCAACGTGCCGCGCGCGGCGACCTATCGCCGCGCCGATTACCAGCTGTTCGCGGGCGCTTCGTTCCGCATGGTGTTGGACGTCGGCAATTGGGATGCGAGCCGCACCATCAACACGCCCGGCCAATCCGGCGATCCCTTCAGCGCCCATTATCGCGACCTCGCGCCGCTCTGGGCCACGGGCCAATATGTCCCGCTGCTCTACAGCCGCCCGGCCGTCGAAGCCGCGACCGCGGAAGCGATCATGTTGACGCCGCGATGATCATCCCCGACGGCTATTCCGACATCCCCGCCGGCAAGATCGCGGCGGTCGTCACCCATCTGGAGATGACCGCACCTCCCGCGCGCCGCGGCGATCCTCCAGGCGCGTGGTCCCTGCGCAAGGTCGACGCGCCCGCGCTTCATTGGTATCGCGATCTCCATCGCCGCGTCGGCGAGGAGTGGCTGTGGTTCTCGCGTGCGCGCATGAATGATGAGGAGCTTGCTGCGATCATCCACGCGCCGGGGGTGGAAGCCTACGCATTGGTCGTGGACGGCCGCGACGAAGGCCTGCTGGAGCTGGATTTCCGCGAAGCCGGCCAGTGCGAGCTGGTCTATTTCGGTGTCACCGCCGGATTGATCGGCACGGGCGCCGCCCGCTTCCTGATGAACCGCGCGCTGGAGATTGCGTGGCCGCGTGACGTTCGCCGGGTCTGGGTGCACACCTGCACCTTCGACCATCCCTCGGCCGTCGCGTTCTACCAGCGCTCGGGATTTCGTCCGTTCCGTCGGCAGATCGAGGTTGCGGACGATCCGCGCCTCGACGGCACGGCGCCGCGCGACGTGGCGAGGCATGTGCCGATCATTGAATAGTACGCGGCTGCCTCCCCATCGTCATTGCGAGGAGCCCTTGCGACGAAGCAATCCAGGCTGTCTCTGCGGAAAGATCCTGGATTGCTTCGCTGCGCTCGCAATGACGGAATGTGGCGCTGCCGTCGCTCTTCGAATCGGCACGTCAATGCGCGACGGTGTCGTAGCGCGGATGAGCGAAGCGATATCCGGGGAAGCGCTCAAAAGAAGTCCCCGCATTTCCGCTTCATTACGTCGCTAGCTACTAGCTAATCCAACAGACGAGCGAGACCATGTTCCTGATCGGCCAATACGACTCTCCCTTCGTCCGCCGCGTCGCGATCGCGCTGCGGCTTTACGGGCTCGCCTTCGAGCACCGGCCGTGGTCGACGTTCGGCGATGCCGACAAGATCGCGCCGTACAATCCGCTGCGGCGCGTGCCGACGCTGGTGCTCGACGACGGCGAGGCGCTGATCGAGAGCACGATCATTCTGGACTATCTTGACGAGTTGGTCGGGCCGGAGAAGGCGATGCTGCCGCGCGGCGGCGCCGAGCGACGGAAGCACCTGCGGATCTGCGCGCTCGCCTCCGGTCTCGGCGACAAGGCGGTGAGCCTATTGTATGAGCGCGTGCTCCGGAAGGAGCAGCTTGCGCTGTGGGTCGAGCGCTGCCAGGCGCAGATCGCCGACGTGCTGACGGTGCTCGAAGCCGAACGCGCCGGGGTGACGACGCCGTATTGGCTGGGCGACCGGATCGGCCACGCCGACGTTGCGGTTGCCTGCGTCGTCCGCTTCACCCGCGAAGCGCATCCGCTTCTGTTCAAGCTATCGCGCTATCCGGCGCTGTCGGCACACGCCGAACGCTGCGAGGCGCTGGCGCCGTTCAGGGAGATCGTGCAGCCGCTCGCCCCGCCGAAGGGCTGAAAGCGGCGTTCCTATCTCCTGTTACAGGGCTTGATCTCGCCCGCCGCAGTCTTCAGGACAATCGGATTCGGCGACAGCCTGATGCCGAAGAACAATTGAGAGCCGGACACCTTGTCGTCCGATCCCTCGTGTGCCTCCAGCTCGAGCTTCGCTGCGATCTCGGATGTCAGCTTGGCCCGCTCCTCCATCGAAATCTTGTTGTGGTATTTGATCTCGTAGACAACATCGGCCTCCAACACGGACCTTGTCTGGCACACGAGGCTGCCGCTCGAAATGTTCTGGGTGACCGCGTCCTCGCAGTCGGCCTTCAGCAATGCATTCCGGGTCGACATCAGCAATTCGTCGGAAATCAGCAGAATGTTGGCGTTCTCGAGCTTGAGGTGAATTGAATCGACCTGCTCCATCCCGGCGACGGCGGAGAGCTTGTCCCTGACCTGTGCGGACACGTCGAGATTCTTCTCCAGCGACTGCTTCAAGTCCCGGTCCATGGTCCGGGATTTCTGAATCTTGCCGGTCAGGAGGGCAGGGTCGACTTCGCAGGTCGGATGCAGCTCCAGCCGCCCATTGCTGAGATACTCGATCGTGTTGATCGTACCGGGACCGCCGAACGTGCTCGGCGGCACCACCTCGAAATATCCGGTCTCGGAGAGGATGGCCGTGATCGTCTGCTTCTTTCGCGGGAACCCGACCCAGGCCGCAACCATCACCAGGCCTATCGCGAGAAAGACGCCGCTACCAAGCCAAAGCCATTTGCGGCTTGCTACTTTCGCGGGCAGCACAACTGATTTCGCTCGCCGCATGGCACGTAGCCTTTCGGGCAGTCAGCCGCGGCAATCGTAGGCAGCACGACAAGGGCGATCGCGGCGACGAACAGTGCAATGAACTGCGTCATATGTTCGATCCCAAGCAAACCATCGGTTTGAAGGTAGTAGGCCGATAGAGTAGCGAATCAAGGTTGAGTGGACAAGTGAACGAGTTCACAGTGTCAGGTTCCCGCGCGAAAAGCCGGTGAGCCGAGTTGCAGGGCGGCGTCGCTTTCGCAACGGTTGCACGTTCGCCTGCTGTAGCCCGGATGCCTCTTACCCTTCCCTGGAGGGGGAGGATGGGGACGCGCGTGTGGCATCCATCGGCATGGCAGGCGATGATCGAATGTTACCGGGTGTTTTGCCCGACGGAGCAAGCCGTTTCGGCAAGACCGAAATTTCTCAAGCCTTTTCAACCCCATCTCTACTGTGCATGGGGTTGTTTTTCACTTTTTTGGTTTTGGGGGCGAAGGGGAGGGCCTAACCCGCCCCCGCGCGCTTCTTTTGCCAGACCAGATGCACCGCGCAGGTGCAGCCGGGCGGATGCGAGGCGAGGTCCTTCGACGTCTCGTCGTTCGCGGGCGTTGCCGCGAACGCCTTGTCGGTATCCTCCCGCGACGGGATGTAGTTCAGCACCGGCGCGAGCCAGCGCTCGGTCTCGGCCACCGTCATGCCCTTGCGCGCGGCATAGTCCTCGACCTGGTCACGCTCGATCTTGCCGACGCCGAAATAATAGCTCTCGGGGTTCGCGAAATAGAGCCCGGACACGGAAGAGCCCGGCCACATCGCAAAGCTCTCGGTCAGCTTCACGCCGGCAGTTGCTTCCGCGTCGAGCAGCTCGAACAGCGTCGCCTTCTCGGTGTGATCGGGCTGCGCGGGATAGCCGGGGGCGGGGCGGATGCCCTGGTACTTCTCGAGGATCAGGTCCTCGCTGGAGAGCGCCTCGTCCGGTGCATAAGCCCAGAACTCGCGGCGCACGCGGGCATGCATGCGCTCGGCGAAGGCCTCCGCAAGGCGATCGGCCAAGGCCTTGCACAGGATCGAGGAGTAGTCGTCATTGGCCATCTTGAAGCGGTCGGCGACCGCGTCCTCGCCGATGCCGGCCGTGACGACGAAGCCGCCGACATAGTCGGGCACGCCGCTACCTGCGGGCGCGATGAAGTCGGCGAGCGCCGCGTTGAAACGGCCTTCACGCTTCTCGAGCTGCTGGCGCAGCGTGTGCAGCGTCGCGATTCGCTTGGTCCGGTTCTCGTCGGCATAGAGCACGATGTCGTCGCCTTCAGCGTTCGCCGGCCAGAAGCCGACCGTCGCGCGCGCCCGGAACCATTTTTCCTTGACGATGGTGTCGAGCATCTTGCGCGCATCGTCATAGAGCGAGCGCGCGACCTCGCCGACCTTGGAATCGTCGAGGATGGCGGGGAAGCGGCCGGCGAGCTCCCAGGTCTGGAAGAACGGCGTCCAGTCGATATAGGGCACGAGTTCGGCGAGATCGTATTCGTCGAAGCTGCGGATGCCCAAGAAGGTCGGCTTCACCGGCTTGTTGGCGGCGAAGTCCACCGGCACGCGGTTGGCACGCGCGGCCGCGAGCTTCAGGCGCTTCTTGTCGGCCTGGGCGCGCAGATGCGCATCCGAGATTTTTGCGTATTCGGCGCGCACCTCGGCGGCGTAGGCCTCGCGCTTCTCAGGGCTCAGCAGCGAGGAGGCAACGCCGACGGCGCGGCTGGCGTCATTCACATGCACGACGGGACCGGCGCGATAGCTCGGGTCGATCTTGACCGCCGTGTGCACGCGGCTCGTCGTCGCGCCGCCGATCAGCAGCGGCAGGTTGAGGCCTTCACGCTGCAACTCACCGGCGAAGAATGCCATCTCGTCGAGCGAGGGCGTGATCAGGCCGGACAGGCCGACGATGTCGGCCTTCTCCGCCTTCACGGTCTCGACGATCTTGGCGGCCGGCACCATCACGCCGAGGTCGATGACCTCGAAATTGTTGCACTGGAGCACGATGCCGACGATGTTCTTGCCGATGTCGTGGACGTCGCCCTTGACGGTCGCGAGCACGATCTTGCCGGCGGACGAGGAGCCTTCGGTGCCGATGCCGTTGGCGAGGTTGCGCGCCTTCTCTTCCTCCATGAAGGGCATTAGCCACGCCACCGCCTGCTTCATCACGCGGGCGGACTTCACCACCTGCGGCAAGAACATCTTGCCGTCGCCGAAGAGGTCGCCGACCACGTTCATGCCGGCCATCAACGGTCCCTCGATCACGTCGAGCGGACGCGACGAATTCTTGCGGGCCTCCTCGGTGTCCACTTCGATGAACTCGGTGATCCCATGCACCAGCGAATGCGACAGCCGCTTCTCCACCGGCCATTCGCGCCAGGCGAGGTCGGCTTCCTTGGCCTGGGTCTTGTTGCCGCGGAATTTCTCCGCAAGTGCCAGCAGGCGCTCGGAGGCGCCGGGGTCGCGATTGAGGACGACGTCCTCGCACACCTGGCGCAGCTCGGCATCGATGTCGTCATAGACGATCATCTGCCCGGCATTGACGATGCCCATGTCCATGCCGGCCTTGATGGCGTGATACAGGAACACGGAGTGCATCGCCTCGCGCACCGGCTCGTTGCCGCGGAACGAGAAGGAGAGGTTCGAGACGCCGCCCGAGATGTGCGCGCCCGGCAGGTTCTGGCGGATCCAGCGCGTCGCCTCGATGAAGTCGACGCCGTAATTGTTGTGCTCCTCGATGCCGGTCGCGATCGCGAAGATGTTCGGATCGAAGATGATGTCTTCCGGCGGGAAGCCGACGCGGTCGACCAGGATGTCGTAGGCGCGCTTGCAGATCTCGGTCTTGCGCGCGAACGTGTCGGCCTGGCCGACCTCGTCGAACGCCATCACCACCACGGCTGCGCCATGGCGCCGGGCGATCTTGGCTTCGTGAATGAACTTCTCCTCGCCCTCCTTCATCGAGATCGAGTTGACGACCGGCTTGCCCTGCACGCATTTCAGGCCGGCTTCGATCACCGAGAATTTCGAGGAATCGACCATGACAGGCACGCGGGCGATGTCGGGCTCGGCGGCGACGAGGTTGAGGAAGGTCACCATCGCGGCTTCCGAATCCAGAAGCCCCTCGTCCATGTTGACGTCGATGATCTGCGCACCGTTCTCGACCTGGTCGCGGGCGACCTGCAGCGCGGCGGTGTAGTCGCCGGCGGTGATCAGCTTGCGGAAGCGGGCGGAGCCGGTGACGTTGGTGCGCTCGCCGACGTTCACGAAGGGAATGGCGTCGGTCAGGATGAAGGGCTCGAGGCCGGAGAGGCGCAGCTTTGGTGCGATCTCCGGCACGATGCGCGGCTTGTGCGGGGCGACGGCTGCGGCGATCGCCGCGATATGGTCCGGCGTGGTGCCGCAGCAGCCGCCGACGATGTTGACCAGACCATCGCGCGCGAACTCGCCGACCAGGCGCGCCATGTACTCCGGGGTCTCGTCATACTGGCCGAATTCGTTGGGCAGGCCGGCATTGGGATAGGCACACACCAGCGTGTCGGCGACGCGGCCGATGTCGGCGATGTGCGCGCGCAGGTCTTCCGCGCCGAGCGCGCAGTTGAAGCCGATGGTGACGGGTTTTGCGTGACGCACCGAATTCCAGAACGCTTCCGGCATCTGGCCGGAGAGCAGGCGGCCGGATTTGTCGGTGATGGTACCTGACACCATCACGGGCACGTCGATGCCGCGCTCTTCGGTGATCTCGGCAATCGCATAGAGCGCCGCCTTGGCGTTCAGCGTGTCGAAGATGGTTTCGACCAGCAGCAGATCGACACCGCCGTCGAGCATGCCGTTGATCTGTTCGCCATAGGATTTGCGCAGATCGTCGAAGGTGACGGCGCGGTAGCCGGGATTGGAAACGTCGGGCGAGATCGAGGCGGTGCGGTTGGTCGGGCCGATGGCCCCCGCAACGAAGCGCGGCTTGCCGTCCTCGGCCTCGACGCGCCTTGCCGCATTGCCGGCGAGGCGGGCGCCTTCGCGCGCCATCTCGTAGACGATGTCGGTGAGGTCGTAATCGGCCTGCGCGATCGAGGTCGTCGAGAAGGTGTTGGTCGCGACGATGTCGGCGCCGGCGCGCAAATAGGCGGCGTGGATGTCCTCGATCGCCTGCGGCTGGGTCAGGATCAACAGATCGTTGTTGCCGCGCAGGTCGCGATGGAAATCCTTGAAGCGCTCGCCGCGGAAGGCGGCCTCGTCGAACTGGAGGTTCTGGATCATCGTGCCCATGGCGCCGTCGAGCACCAGGATGCGCTCGCGCGCGGCATTGAGCAGGGCAGTTCGCTTCGGTGAGGTGGATACGGTCATTGTCTTCTTACGCCGCCTTCTGCGCGCTCTTGGCGCGAATGCCGAGCAAATGGCTGATCGCGAACACGAGATCGGCGCGGTTCATGGTGTAGAAATGGAAGGTGTCGACGCCGTGCTTTGCCAGCTTCTGCACCTGGCCGGCCGCAACGGTGGCGGCCACCAGCTTGCGGGTCTCGGCGTCATCGTCGAGGCCTTCGAATTTCGCGGCGAACCAGTCCGGCACGGACGTGCCGGCGCGGGTGACGAAATTGCGGGCCTGCTTGAAATTGTGCATGGGCATGATGCCCGGCACGATCGGGATGTCGATACCGCGCGCGCGTACGCGATCGAGATAGCGGAAGTAGAGGTCGTTATCGAAGAACACCTGCGTGATCGCGCGCGTCGCACCCGCATCGACCTTGGCCTTCAGTGTGTCGATATCGGCGTCGAAGTCGCGCGCTTCAGGGTGCTTCTCGGGATAGGCGGACACGGACACTTCGATGTCGCCGTGCCGCTTCTTGATGCCCGCGACGAGGTCGGCGGAGCTCTGGTAGCCGTCGGGATGGCTGGAATAGGGCGTGCCGATGCCGCCGGCCGGATCGCCGCGCAGGCCGACAATGTGGCGGACGCCGACCTCGTGATAGCGATCGACGATCTCGTCGATCTCGCCGCGCGAAGCGCCGACGCAGGTCAGATGCGCGGCCGGCAGCAGGGCGGTCTCCTTGAGGATGCGGGCGATGGTCGAGTGGGTGCGCTCGCGGGTCGAGCCGCCTGCGCCGTAGGTGACCGAGACAAACTTCGGGTCGAGCGGGGCGAGCCGGTTGATGGTCTCCCAGAGATTGCGCTCCATGTCTTCCGTCTTGGGCGGAAAGAACTCGAAGGAGATCGCCGGCCGCTTCGCGGACAGGTGCCCGTTTTGGAGGTGCCCGTCTTGCCCTTCAGCTCGGGCAGGCGTTGTCAGATCGGTCATGGCACCACTCACTCCAGGGGCTCGTCAGGTTTTTGGCGGCCGAAGGTCAGGTCTCGATTGGATATGGCCAAGATAAGCCAAAGCGGCTGCACTCGACAGCCCATCGGGAATGGGAAATGGCCCACTTTCACCAGTAGCAGTAGAATTATTGCGCAGCTAGAGGGGCAAGTGGGAAGTTCGATATTTTGATAAATATGCAAAAAAATCAGTATTTTATGGCGATTTTAGTAGCCGGCTGAAGCGAGTAAATCGAGTGGGCAGTATGAATATGGTGTTGCTACGACAGGTATTGTCCCAACATCTCATCTGGCCTTGCCGCGTGGGCTCGCGGCCCGCACACGCCAGACCTGCGCAGTCTGCCCATTGCCGCCGCGCCGGCCTTCACTACGTTAGCGCGCCATGACCCCGCTCTCAGTCCTCGACCTCTCCGTCGTCACAACAGGTACAAAACCCGCCGCGGCGCTGCGTAACAGCATCGACCTCGCGCGGCATGTCGATGGTCTCGGCTATGTTCGCTACTGGCTCGCCGAGCACCACAACCTCGCCTCGGTGGCGAGCCCCGCGCCCGACGTAATGATCGGGCAGATCGCAGCGGTGACGAAGCACATCCGCGTCGGCTCCGGCGGGGTGATGCTACCCAACCACGCCCCGCTCGTGGTGGCCGAGCGCTTCAAGATGCTGGAAGCGCTGTTTCCGGGCCGCATCGATCTCGGTCTCGGCCGCGCCCCCGGCACCGACGGCGCCACCGCCTACGCGCTGCGCAGCCGGCTCGACCGCCGGGAGGGCGACGACTTCCTGGAGCGGCTCCACGAACTGATCCTGTGGGAGACCCGCGAATTCCCCTCAGGCCACCCCTATCACAATGTTGTCGCGATGCCCGACGACACCAAGCTGCCGCCGATCTGGCTGCTCGGCTCCAGCGACTATTCCTCGGAGCTCGCAGCTCAAGTCGGCATGGGTTTCGCCTTCGCGCATCATTTCGCGTCCCATGACGCGATCGATGCGATGGTGCATTACCGCAATCGTTTCCAGCCCTCGGCCTGGAGCGCGAGCCCGCACGCGATTCTCGCCGTCGCCGTCATCGCGGCCGACACGGATGAGGAGGCCGAAAAGCTCGCCACCTCGTTCGATCTCAACCGCCTGCGCCGTGACCGCGGGCAATATCTGCCGCTGCCGAGTGTCGAGGAGGCGCTGGCCTATCCCTATACGGATTCCGAGCGCACCTCGATCTCGCGCAACCGTTCGCGGCTGTTCGTCGGCAATCCGGCGACGGTGCAGAAAAAGCTTCAGCCGCTGATCGATGCGAGCAAGCCGGACGAGTTGATGGTGATCACGGCGGTCTACGATCACGACGCGCGGAAGAAGTCGTATTCGCTGTTGGCAGAGGCATTCGGGCTGAAAGCGGCCGCGGCGTAGCTTACCCTCCCCCTCCAGGGAGGGTGGCCAATCAATCCTGCTGCGTCTCGCTGAACGTCGCGCGGAAGGGATGCCCCGGATACACGCCGACGATGCGGAATTCGCGGGAGAAGAACTTCAGCTCCTCGATCGCGAACGCCAAGCCCTTGTCGTCAGGATGGCCGTCGACGTCGGCATAAAATTGCGTGGCGAAGAAATTGCCGTCGACCATGTAGCTTTCGAGCTTGGTCATGTTGACGCCGTTGGTGGCGAAGCCGCCAAGCGCCTTGTAAAGCGCGGCCGGCAAGTTGCGCACCCGGAAGACAAAAGTCGTGACCAGCGGGCCGGAGCCTTGCGCGGCCCATTTCGGCTCGCGTGCCAGCACCACGAAGCGCGTGGTGTTGTGGGCCTCGTCCTCGATGTCCTCGGCCAGAATGTCGAGGCCGTAGATTTTTGCCGCAAGCCGCGAGGCGATCGCGGCGACGGACTTGTCGTTGCGCTCGGAAATGTCGCGGGCGCTGCCGGCGGTGTCGGCGTGCACGATCGGCTTGATGCCGAGCTTGCGGATGATGCGCCGGCACTGGCCGAGCGCATGGACATGGCTCTCAACGCTCTTGATGTCTTCGATCTTGGTCCCCTTCACCGCCATCAACTGATGGCGGACCGGCAGAAACCATTCGCCGATGATGAAGAGGCCGGAGGCCGGTAGCAGATGATGAATGTCAGCGACGCGGCCCGCGACCGAATTTTCGATCGGGATCATGCCAAGGTCGGCCTCGCCTGACGAGATCGCCGACAGCGCGTCCTCGAAGGTGGCGCAGGGCATCGGCTCGGCGTCGGGATAGGCCTCGACGATGGCGATGTGGGAATTTGCCCCAGATTCGCCCTGGAATGCGATTTTCAGCTTGCTCATGATCGGCCTTGTAACAGCGGCTCAGGATTTGGAAAGGATGCTGCGAGCGGTCTCGAGGTCCGCCGGCGTATCGACCCCGCGGGGCACGGTATCGACGATGGTGAAGTCGATGCGCATCCCGGCCTCAAGCGCCCGGAGCTGCTCGAGCTTCTCCTGCAATTCCAGCGGCGAGGGCGGCAGCGAGACGTACCGCTCCAGCGCGGCGCGGCGATAGGCGTAGAGGCCGATATGGTGGTAGCGCGGTCCGTCGCCGGTCGGCGCGGTCGCGCGGGTGAAATAAAGCGCGCGCATGCGCCGGCCGCCGAGCGAGGTTCCGATCGCCTTCACGACGCTCGGCGCGAGGTCTTCCTCCTGGGTGTGGATCTGCGAGGCCAGCGTCGCGATGTCCACGGCCGGATCTTGCAGCGGCGGCAGCACCTCGCGGATGTTGTCGATCGTGATGGTCGGGAAATCGCCCTGGAGATTGACCACGATCTCGGCCTTCCCGTCGGGATCGAGCTTCTGCATGGCCTCGTGGATGCGGTCCGAGCCGGAGGGGTGCTCGGGGCGGGTCATCACGGCCTCGCCACCATGGGCGGTCACGACGGACGCGATCTCGTCCGTATCGGTTGCGACCGCGACCCGGCCGATGCCGGCAGCCTCTGCCCGCCGCAGCACATGCACAATCATCGGTAGGCCCGCGATGTCCGCGAGCGGCTTGCCGGGCAGGCGGGTGGCGGCCATGCGGGCCGGGATCAGCACCAGGATGCGAGGATCGATCATCGGGTCAAGGGCCTGGAAAGGGTACGTTTTCCGCGTCGAGAAATGGGGTGGGGACGGGCTTAAAGCCGGGTCGCTTATACGGGTTGCCAGACCCCGGGCAAACCGATATCTCAATGGCAAAACTCGGGGAAACAACAAGGAACGTTTGATTCTCCCGAGGCTCGTCCTGGCGGCCGCCCGGCCGCTATTTCGTTACTGCGGTGTGGGGCCTGGCCGGAAATGGACTCTTTCGAACTCAATAAGATTCTCGGTGCCGTGCTCGGCACCTGTCTCATCATGCTGGTGACGAGCTTCACCGCCCAGGCGCTGTTCACGCCGAGGCCGCTGGAGAAGCCGGGTTTCGAGATTGCCGTGAAGGAAGACGCCGGCCACGGCAAGGAAGGCGGCGCTGCTGCCGCAGCCTCCGAGCCGATCGAAAAGCTGCTCCAGACCGCGTCCGTCGAGAAGGGCGCGGCCGCCGCCAAGAAGTGCGGCGCCTGCCACACCTTCGAGAAGGGCGGCCCGAATCGCGTCGGTCCGAACCTCTATGGCGTCGTCGGCGAAGCCAGGGGTGAGGGCCGTGGCGGCTTCAACTTCTCGGCTGCCATGAAGGCCAAGGGCGGCACCTGGTCGTTCGACGACCTCAACAAGTTCATTGCCAACCCGAAGGGCTTCATCCCGGGCACCGCGATGGGCTTCGCCGGCATCCCGAAGGACTCCGAGCGCGCCGACGTCATCGCCTATCTGAATTCGCTGTCAGAGCATCCTCAGCCGATCCCGACGGCCTCGAAGTAAGGCGTCAAAAACCGATCTTGGAATATGCGGCCAGGCTGAAAAGCCTGGCCGTTTCCTTATCCGGGCCTCGCGGTGAGTTTATCGGGGCGTTTGGCCGCATCCGACAGGCCGTCCGGGCTTCCAACATGAGGAAAAAGCAACATATTCCGTCGAAACCTCGCCTATATTGAGCACTTAAAGGGGTAACCTCCTTCAAGACGAGGAATGTTGATTTGGCCATTACCCGACGCGATCTCCTGCTCTCCGGCACTGCAGCCGTAGCGCTCCCCGCCCTCGGTTCCCTGGGCAACATTTCCGTCATCGGCACCGTGCACGCGCAGTCTGCCAGTGAGGCGCCCTGGCGCCATGCGCTGTCGCTGTTCGGGCAGGTCAAGTACCCCGCCGACTTCAAGCGCTTCGATTACGTCAATCCGGAAGCGCCCAAAGGCGGTGTTGCGCGCCAGATCGCCGTTGGCACCTTCGATAATTTCAATATCGTGGTGGCCGGGGTGAAGGGACAGGTCGCCGGTGCCGTCGCGTTCATCTACGA
Source organism: Bradyrhizobium liaoningense (assembly GCF_018130785.1). Lineage (GTDB taxonomy): Bacteria > Pseudomonadota > Alphaproteobacteria > Rhizobiales > Xanthobacteraceae > Bradyrhizobium > Bradyrhizobium liaoningense_A. The sequence continues at coordinate 121,643 of NZ_JAFCJT010000015.1, read as the reverse complement.
ATCCCTCACGACGCCGTCGCTCGACGAGGTCTCGACCGAATACGGCGCGCTGGCCGAAGCCGTCAGCCACCCGGACGACTTTTCCTTCGTGACCTATCGTTTGCGGCCGCAAGCCAAATGGCATGACGGCAAGCCGGTCACTGCGGACGACGTGATCTTCTCGCTGGATTCCTTCAAGAAGCATCACCCGATGTACTCGGCGTATTACAGCCATGTGGTGAAGGCCGAGAAGGTCGGCGAGCGCGAGGTGAAGTTCGTGTTCGACGCACCGGGCAACCGAGAACTGCCGCAGATCGTCGGGCAGCTCACGGTTTTGCCGAAGCATTGGTGGGAGGGGACCGACGCGCAGGGCCGCAAGCGCGATGTCTCCGCCACCACGCTCGAAATACCGCTCGGTTCCGGCCCCTACAAGGTCAAGGAATTCGTTGCAGGACGGTCGATCGCGCTGGAGCGCGTCAAGGATTATTGGGGGCGCGATTTCGCCGTCAATGTGGGCCGCAACAATTTCGACGAGATGCGCTACGAGTATTTCCGCGATGCCACCGTGGCGATCGAGGCCTTCAAGGCCGATCAGGTGGACTGGCGCACCGAGAACAGTGCGAAGAACTGGGCGACCGCCTACGACTTCCCGGCCGTGACTGAAAAGCGGGTGATCCTCGAGGAGTTCGCCAATCGCAGCTCGGGTGTGATGCAGGCTTTCGTGCCGAACCTGCGCCGCGCCAAGTTCAGCGATCCTCGCGTGCGTCGTGCGCTCAACTATGCGTTCGACTTCGAGGAGATGAACAAGCAGATCTTCTACGGTCAGTACAAGCGCATCAGCAGCTATTTCGATGGCATCGACGAGCTCATGGCGACCGGGTTGCCGCAGGGGAAAGAGCTCGAGATCCTCGAGACCGTCCGCGCCCAGGTCCCGCCCGAAGTCTTCACGACGGCCTACACCAATCCGGTCGGCGGCAGTCCGGAAGCCGTGCGCGACAATCTGCGCGAGGCGTTGCGCCTGTTCAAGGAGGCCGGCTACGAGGTGCGCGACCGCAAGCTGGTCGACGTCAAGACCGGCGCCCAGTTCTCCCTGGAGCTCCTGAACCAGGATCCAAGCTTCGAGCGGGTCACGCTGTTCTACAAGCCGTCTCTGGAACGGCTCGGCATCGCGGTCAGCGTGCGCACGGTCGACCCGACTCAATACGAGAACAGGACCAGGGACTGGGATTTCGACGTCGTCACCAACTCATGGGGCGAGTCGCAGTCGCCGGGCAACGAGCAGCGCGAGTTCTGGTCGTCCAAGACGGCCGACATCGCTGGTTCGCGCAATATTGCCGGCATCAAGAATCCGGCGATCGACAAGCTGATCGAGCGGCTGATCTACGCCACGGGTCGCGACGATCTCGTCGCGGCGACCAAAGCGCTTGACCGTGTACTGCTGTGGAATCACTACGTCGTTCCGCAATGGACCTATTCGAAGGTCCGCACCGCGCGCTGGGATCGCTTCGGCCGACCGGCGGAATTGCCCAAATACGGTCAGTCCGGCTTCCCGTTCATCTGGTGGTACGACGCAGACAAGGCGGCACGGATCGCAAAGAAGTCGTGAAGGACATCCCCCGCATGACGCAGATGTCACGCCGCCATGTGCTGGCCCTTGGTGTCGGCAGCACTCTCGGTGCCTCCCTCGGCGCACCGCTGTTGCGCAGCGCTCGTGCATCGGAAGCGGGGACCGAGGCGCACGGCATCTCGGCGTTCGGCGATCTCAAATACCCCGCCGACTTCCACCACTTCGACTACGTGAATGTCGATGCGCCGAAGGGCGGCACGTTCTCGCTCATTCCCTCGGTGCGCGCCTATAACCAGTCCTACCAGACCTTCAACTCGCTCAACGCCTTCATCCTGAAGGGTGACGGCGCGCAGGGCATGGACATGACGTTTGTGCCGCTGATGGCGCGCGCAAATGACGAACCTGATGGAATGTACGGCCTTGCCGCCAAATCCGTGCGGATATCGCCGGACAGGCTGGTCTATCGCTTCACCATGCGGCCCGAAGCGAAATTCCATGACGGCAGCAAGCTCACTGCCCACGATGCAGCGTTTTCGCTGACATCGCTGAAGACCAAGGGACATCCGCTGATCGTCGTGCAGATGCGCGACATGGTCAGTGCGGAAGCCGTCGACGACGCGACGCTCGTCGTCACCTTCGCCAAGGGGCGGGCGCGCGACGTGCCGCTCTATGTCGCTAGCCTGCCGATCTTCTCGAAAGCGTACTACGTGTCTCGGCCGTTCGATGAATCGTCTCTGGAGACTCCGCTCGGCTCGGGGCCGTACAAGGTCGGCAAGTTCGAGGTCAATCGCTACATTGAGTTCGAGCGCGTCAAGGATTGGTGGGCCGCCGATCTGCCGCCCTGCCGCGGCAGCTACAATTTCGATATCGTGCGCTACGAATTCTATCGCGACCGCGATGTCGCGTTCGAGGGGTTCACCAGCAAGAATTACCTCTACCGGGAGGAATTCACCTCACGCATCTGGGCGACACGCTATGATTTTTCCGCCGCGAAGGATGGTCGCGTCAGGCTGGAGGTCGTGCCCGACGACACGCCGTCCGGTGCGCAGGGCTGGTTCATCAACACGCGGCGCGACAAGTTCAGGGATCCCCGCGTGCGCGAGGCCCTGATCGATGCCTTCGACTTCGAGTGGACGAACAAGACCATCATGTACGGCGCTTATGCCCGTACAGTGTCGCCGTTCCAGAACTCGGACCTGATGGCGAGCGAAGGTCCTCCTCCGCCGGACGAACTGAAGCTGTTGGAGCCGTTTCGCGGCCAGGTGCCCGACGAAGTGTTCGCCGCGCCGTTCACGCCTCCGGTCTCGGACGGCTCCGGCCAGGATCGCAGCTTGCTGCGCAAGGCCCAGCAGCTGCTGAACGAGGCTGGCGTGCCGATCAAGGACGGCAAACGGGTGCTGCCGAATGGCGACGTCTTCAGGATCGAGTTCCTGTTGGACGAGCCTTCGTTCCAGCCGCACCATGCGCCCTACATCAAGAATCTTGCGACGCTCGGCATCGAAGCGAGCGTGCGCCTCGTTGATGCCGTGCAACACAAGGCGCGGCAGGAAGATTTCGACTTCGACGTGACGATCCAGCGCTTCAGCATGTCGGCGACCCCGGGCGACGCCATGCGCGCATTTTTCTCTTCACAGGTCGCGGCAACCAAGGGCTCGTACAACCTTGCGGGCGTCGCCAGCCCAGCGATCGATGCCATGATCGAGAAGATCATGGCGGCCGACAACCGCGAGGATTTGACCGTCGCCTGCCGCGCCTTCGACCGCCTGTTCCGCGCCGGCCGCTATTGGGTGCCGCAATGGTATAACAAGACGCACCGGCTCGCTTATTGGGACCAATTCGCTCATCCGCAGAAGCTGCCACGTTATGCCAACGGCGTCGGCGCTCCCGACATCTGGTGGTCCGACCACGCCAAGGCGGCCAAGCTCGAGCAGGCGAAATAGCCATGAGCGCCTATATCGCCCGTCGCATTCTCCTGATGATCCCGACCCTGCTCGGGATCCTCTTTGTGTCTTTCGTCGTCGTGCAGTTCGCGCCGGGCGGTCCGGTCGAGCGCGTGATCGCGCAGCTCTCGGGCGCCGACACCGGTGGGACCTCGCGCATCTCCGGTGGCAACGATTTCGCGCAGCGCGCGCCCGGGCAGGTTGGCGCCGGCGGCGATGCCATCAACTCGAAATATCGCGGCGCGCAGGGGCTCGACCCTGATTTCATCAAGAAGCTGGAGGTGCAGTTCGGCTTTGACAAGCCGGCGCCGGAACGCTTCGCTCTGATGGTGTGGAACTTCGCCCGCTTCGATTTCGGCAAGAGCTATTTTCGCGACGTCAGCGTGATCCAGTTGATCAAGGAGAAGCTGCCGGTTTCGATTTCGCTCGGCATCTGGCTCACGCTGATCACCTATCTGATCTCGATCCCGCTTGGCATCCGCAAGGCAGTGAAGGACGGCACGCGCTTCGACACCTGGACCTCGGCGGTGATCATCATCGGCTTCGCGATCCCGGGCTTCCTGTTCGCAATCCTCCTGATCATCCTGTTCGCCGGCGGCTCATTCTTGAATCTGTTCCCGTTGCGTGGCCTGACCTCGGACGGCTGGTCGCAGTTTCCCTGGTACTGGAAGATCATCGACTATTTCTGGCACCTGACCTTGCCGCTGCTCTCGATGGGCCTGAGCGCATTCGCGACCATGACGCTGCTCACCAAGAACTCGTTCCTGGACGAGATCCGCAAGCAGTATGTCATGACCGCGCGCGCCAAGGGCTGCAGCGAGGGGCAGGTGCTCTACGGCCACATCTTCCGCAACGCGATGCTGATCGTGATCGCGGGCTTCCCGGGCGCCTTCATCCACGCCTTCTTCTCCGGCTCGCTCCTGATCGAGACCATCTTCTCGCTGGACGGGCTCGGGCTGCTCAGTTTCGAGAGCGTGCTCAACCGCGACTATCCCGTGGTGTTCGGCACGCTTTATATCTTTTCGCTCGTTGGCCTCGTGGTCAATCTGGTCTCCGATCTGACCTATATGTGGATCGACCCGCGGATCGACTTCGAGGCACGGGAGGTCTGATGACGCTGACCGCCCCAACCCCGATCGAGACCACGACGACGTCGCCGCTCGGCGAAGCCGTCCCGGCCACACGCAAGCCGTTCGCGCCATCGCCACTCAACAGGCGGCGCTGGGAGAACTTCAAGGCCAACCGGCGCGGCTACTGGTCGTTCTGGATCTTCTTGGTCCTGTTCGTGGTGTCGCTGTTTGCCGAGCTGATCGCCAACGACCGGCCGTTCATGATAAAATATGACGGGCATCTCTATTGGCCGGCCTTCGTCACCTATTCGGAGACGACCTTCGGCGGCGACTTCGAGACGGCGGCCGACTACCGCGATCCCTATTTGCAGAAGTTGATCAAGGACAAGGGTGGCAGCATCGTCTGGCCGCTGATCCGCTACTCCTACGACACCCACAATCTCGATCTGCCGACGCCGGCGCCGTCGCCGCCGACCTGGATGTTGACGGAGGCGCAGTGCAAGCCGGTGGTCGAGAAGAAGGGCCTGAAGAGCTGCCGCGATCTCGAATACAACTGGCTCGGTACCGATGATCAGGGCCGCGATGTGGTGGCGCGGCTGATCTACGGCTTCCGTATCTCGGTGCTGTTCGGCCTCTGCCTCACCATCGTCTCCTCCGTCGTCGGCGTTGCCGCCGGCGGTATCCAGGGGTATTTCGGCGGCTGGATCGATCTTGGATTCCAACGTTTCATCGAGATATGGACGGCGATCCCCTCGCTCTATCTGCTGCTGATCCTGTCGTCGGTGCTGGTGCCCGGCTTCTTCGTGCTGCTCGGGATCCTGCTGCTGTTCTCATGGGTTTCGCTGGTCGGTCTCGTGCGCGCCGAATTCCTGCGGGGGCGCAACTTCGAATACATCCAGGCGGCGCGCGCGCTCGGCGTGTCGAACGCGGTGATCATGTTCCGGCATCTCTTGCCGAACGCCATGGTCGCGACCATGACCTTCCTGCCGTTCATCGTGTCGTCCTCGGTGATGACGCTGACGGCGCTGGACTTCCTCGGCTTCGGCCTGCCGCCCGGTTCGCCCTCGCTCGGCGAGCTCCTGTCGCAGGGCAAGTCGAACGTACAGGCGCCGTGGCTCGGCTTCACCGGCTTCTTCTCGGTCGCGATCATGCTGTCACTCTTGATCTTCATCGGCGAAGCCGTGCGCGACGCCTTCGATCCGCGCAAGACGTTCAAGTGAGGGCGTGATGGACGCGATCAACCAGCCCCTGCTTGCCGTGCGCGACCTCTCGGTGGCTTTCCACCAGGGCGGCGCCACCACGCTCGCGGTCGACAAGGTCTCGTTCCAGATCAAGCGCGGCGAATGCGTGGCGCTGGTCGGCGAGTCCGGTTCCGGCAAATCGGTCAGCGCGCTCTCGATCCTGAAGCTCTTGCCCTATCCGAATGCCTCGCATCCCTCGGGCAGCATCCGCTTCAAGGGACAGGAGCTGATCAACCAGTCCGAGCAGCAGATGCGGGAGATTCGCGGCAGCGATATCTCCATCATCTTCCAGGAACCGATGACCTCGCTCAATCCACTGCATACAATCGAGGCGCAGATCGGCGAGATCATTCAGCTCCACAATCCGACCAGCAATGCCGAGGCGCGCAAGCGGACGCTGGAATTGTTGACGCAGGTCGGCATTCCCGAGCCCGAAACGCGGCTGAAGAGCTATCCGCACCAGCTCTCCGGCGGCCAGCGCCAGCGCGTCATGATCGCGATGGCGCTCGCCAACGAGCCGGACCTGTTGATCGCGGACGAGCCGACCACGGCGCTCGACGTCACCGTGCAGGCGCAGATCCTGGCGCTGCTCGCCGAGATCCGCGCCCGGCTCGGCATGAGCCTGCTCTTCATTACCCATGATCTCGGCATCGTGCGCCGCATCGCGGACCAGGTCTGTGTCATGAAGGGCGGCGAGATCGTCGAGCAGGGGCCGGTCGAGCAGGTCTTCAGGACCCCGAACCATCCCTATACCCGCGACCTGCTCGCGGCGGAGCCGAAGCCCGATCCGGCGCCGCCGCAGCCGAATGCACCGGTGGTGATGTCCGCCGACGATTTGAAGGTCTGGTTTCCGATCAAGCGCGGCCTGATGCGCAAGACGGTCGGCCACATCAAGGCGGTCGACGGCGTCAGCGTCGCCGTGCGCAAGGGCGAGACGCTTGGGGTCGTCGGCGAATCCGGCTCGGGCAAGACCACGCTGGGGCTCGCTCTGCTGCGGCTGATTTCCTCGAACGGCCGCATCGTGTTCCTCGGCAAGGACATCCAGGGCCTGCGTTTCAAGGAGATGCGGCCGTACCGGCGCGATATGCAGATCGTGTTCCAGGACCCGTTCGGCTCGCTCAGTCCACGCATGTCGGTCGCGGACATCATCGCCGAAGGCCTGTCCGTGCATCAGCCAAAGCTGTCGCGTGAGGAGCGTGAGGCGCGTGTCGTCAAGGCGCTGGAAGACGTCGGACTGAAGGCGGACACCCGATACCGCTATCCGCATGAATTCTCCGGTGGCCAGCGCCAGCGCATCAGCATCGCGCGGGCGGTGGTACTGGAGCCGGATTTCGTCGTGCTGGACGAGCCGACCAGCGCGCTCGACATGCTTATCCAGGCGCAGATGGTCGACCTCCTGCGGGAGCTCCAGCGCAGGCGCGATCTCACCTACATGTTCATCTCGCACGATTTACGCGTCGTCGCCTCGCTCGCCAGCCATCTCATCGTCATGCGCGGCGGCAAGGTGGTCGAGGAGGGACAGGCCGCCGAGCTGTTCAAGAGCCCGAAGACGGATTACACGCGCGCGCTGTTCGCGGCGGCGTTCCGGCTGGAGACGGCGGGGAACGGGTCGGTGGCGACCTGATCCGTCGTTCCCGGGCGCGCGATAGTGCGAACCCCGGGACGCTTCTGCTTGCGGCCAAAGCGCGCTTGCATCAGCCGGTCGCGCTAATCTACGCGGCGCGTTCCTTGTCCGACTGTTCCTCGACCGTGGTCGCTGTTTCTTCCAACCTCTTTTCGTAATTGCCCGCGAGCCTCTCAATACCATCGGCCCACATCCTCAGCATTGAGACCTGAAAGTGGATCATCGGTTTCAAGGCGTTCATGCCGATTGCTGTCGCTGCGGCGATGCGCCGTTGCGGGTCGTGTGCGAGATGGTTTGCAGTACCGGTCTTGTCTACCATGGCGCTCGCTCCTTCGCTCTGGCGTGATGGTCTAAAGTCACCTCTCGGGTTGTGAATTGCGTGCTTCCAAACACCCGGCCAAAATTTGATCTGCCGCGAGTCGCGCACACTGGTCGTCATGCAATTCATCCATTTTTTTCAAATAGGTGACTGCGGCAATTTGCAAGAGATCGAAATCATCTTCGCCGGTATCGCGAAGATTGGTGATGTAGCGGTAGAGGGCGGCGCGCCTGCTATCATTCTCGCCGATGCCACTGTGGAGCAGCAAGTAGTTCCGCCAAGCGAACGCACATGCGCCTTCTCTGGCCTGAGAATTCATGGGCACCTCCCAAAGGCAGAGAAAGACTGACGACGCGTTTCGTTCCGCAAATCCCTCAGTTGTAACGTTGTTCCGTAGTTGCGCTGCGAGATGCCTGCTAGCCCGGGGCGCGTTGCCTTTTCGAGTGACGGGTTGCCCGAATGATCGTGCGTATGTTCCCTTGAAAATGAGCCTCGGGAACGAACGAGGCTTCCGGCTTCATCTGTGCTGGAGTGTCGCAGTCGGCTTCGCGCAAATATATCGATATCCACGGTAATATCCGCCCCAAGAGCTTACCGCGGAGTCGGCGATGGCTGCAAAGCTGTCTTCTGGCACGGTTGCCTTGCTCCTGGTTGGAGCAACAGTGCTTTTGATCGCAAGTCAGCCACCTGCGTGGATATTGCTGCTGCTCGGTTCCTTCGCACTGGCGGCGCTGTATATCGTCGCGAGAACGAGGTCGCGTTACGATCCGCTCGATCCATGCTTCGGTAGCTGCATCCCTCCGATTTCCAAGCCGAAGGCCGGCGCCGGCAATGTGCCCAAGCAACATGGCGACCTCTGACATCCATCAGATGCGAATCCGCTTCGGGCCCAAGGCCGACATGCGGCGACCTCGATTTCAACGCCGCCTTCCGGGAGTCAAGCGGACGCGGCGAATGATGAGTCCACGCCCTACAGCCGCTTGACCGCAACGACCTCGCTGCCGGTTTGCTTGATCCGCGCGATCGCCGGCTCGGTCGGCTCGATCACCGTTGCCATGTGATGCGCGTTGGCGTGGACCATCGTGCTGGCATCGCGGACGATGGCGACGTGACCCTTCCAGAAGATCAGGTCGCCGCGTTGCAGCTTGCCTCTCTCATGCGGCTCCAGCGCGCGGCCAAGGCCCGCCTGCTGCATGTCGCTGTCGCGTGGGCAGCCGATGCCCGCTGATGTCAGCGAGACCTGCACCAGGCCCGAGCAATCGATGCCAAAACTGCTCTTGCCGCCCCAGAGATAGGGCGTGCCGACGAAGCGTTCGGCGACCGCGACGAAATCCGGCTCGAGATGATCAAGCGGTGCGAGATGCGCCTTCGGCAGATATTGTCCGTCGCGCGTCACGGCGAAGATGCCGTCCTCGCGTGCGATCGCGATCTTCGATCCCAGCACGAGCGTCTCGGCCGGTGGCAGCTTGATCGAGGGGCCGGGGAAGGAGAACGTTCGGAGCGCGCTGACCACATGGGTCGGGGCGGTCGATGGCTTCATCAACGCCGCATCGGGCAGCCAGCCGACATAGCCATCGCCATTGAGCTGGCCCCAGGCCCAGCCCTCGCCGTTGCGGTCGTAGACCGTGACGCGCTCGCCGCGCAGCGCCTCGGTCATCAGCATCGCGCTCGAGGACGGCTGCTCGCGCACGGGCGCGACCGGATCGACCACTTCGAATTCCTCGCCCGTGACGAAGCGATCGGCCTGCACCTTGCCTTCGAGATATTTCGCGGCGAGGTCGCCCCGCGCCGGCGTCAGCCTTGGGTCGTGTCTTGGGTCGTGTCTTGGATCACCCATAGCGCTCGCTCAGCAATGTGTAGATGGCGCGCGCGGCCTGGCATTCGCCGCCTTCGGGCCGTGCGGGCTTCGCCGACGGGGTCCAGCCGTAAATATCCACATGCAGCCAGCTTTTCGCCTGCTCGACGAACCGTTGCAGGAACAGCGCGCAGGTGATCGAACCGGCGAAGCCGCCGGACGGTGCGTTGGTGATGGTGGCGGTCTTGGAGTCCAGCCACGCATCGTAAGGCGGCCACAGCGGCATGCGCCACAACGGATCGTTCTCCTTCAATGCGCAACGCGCGACGTCGGCGGCCAGCGTCTCATCATTGGTGTAAAAGGGCGGTAAATCCGGCCCTAGCGCGACGCGCGCCGCGCCGGTCAGCGTGCCCAAATCGATCAGCAGGTCCGGCTTTTCCTCATCGGCCAGTGCCAGCGCGTCGGCGAGCACAAGCCGGCCTTCCGCGTCGGTGTTGCCGATCTCGACCGTGATGCCCTTGCGCGACGCAAAAATGTCGAGCGGACGGAAGGCATTGCCGGCGACCGCGTTTTCCACGGCCGGAATCAGCACGCGCAGCCGCACTTTCAGCTTCGCGTCCATCACCATGCGCGCGAGCGCCAGCACGTTGGCGGCGCCGCCCATGTCCTTCTTCATGATCAGCATGCCGCTCGACGGCTTGAGGTCGAGCCCGCCGGTGTCGAAGCAGACGCCCTTGCCGACCAGCGTCACCTTGGGATCGGTCGGATCGCCCCAGCTGATGTCGATCAGCCGCGGCGCGCGGTCGGAGGCCATGCCGACGGCGTGGATCAGCGGAAAACTCGTCTTCAGATCCTCGCCGATGGTGCAGGCAAAGCTTGCACCGAACTCGGCGGCGAGGTCGTGCGCGGCCGCGGCCAGCTCCTCCGGCCCCATGTCGTTGGACGGCGTGTTGATGAGGTCGCGCGCCAGCATCGCGGCGTCCGCCACACGATTGATCTCGGCCGCGTCGACGCCATCGGGCGGTACCAGCCGGGCCGCGGGGCGGTCGGTCTTGCGGTAGCGGGCGAAGCGGTAGCTGCCGAGTGCAAAGGCGAGCGACGCAAGCCGCGTATCGTGCGGTGCGTTGGCAAAGCGATAGATGCCCGGCGGCAGCAGGCCGGGCAGGACGCCCGGCCGGAACAGGTCGCGCGATCTCGCGCCCTCGTCCTCGAGTCCGAACAGCACTTGCGCGATCGCGCCGTCCGGCGCGGGCAGCGCAAGATAGCCGCCCGGCTTGGCGGCAAAGGCGTTAGCGGTGGCGAACTGGCGTTGCGCCAGCGGCAGCGTCTCGGCGATCTGATCCCAGCTCGACTTGGTGACGAAGGTGATCGGGATGGCGGTGGGCGATGTCTCGAAGACAGAAAGCATTGGCGGGTCCGGATCATCAGATCAAGCAGGTCATACGAACGGACGAGACTTCGCAGAGTTTCGCCGCGGCTGCAATCGGCTTTGCGGTCACCGTTCGGCGACCGGCTACTCGCCGCAAGGAGCCCATGCTAGGTTCCGGCAACGGCTGCCGGATCGACTGGGAAAAATGTGCAGAAGATGACCGGCGGCCGAAGACGAGGCCTGCCGGGAGGAAATTGCAATGGAATTTGTGTGGAGCGTGGTCACATTCATCGGCCAGGCCGTCGAGGCGATTTTCGGTTATGTCGAGCATCACCATTGGATCTTCGCATTTCTTGCCGGCGGCTACGTCTTCTATCTCCACGACCGCTCCGTCCACGCGCGGTTCGATGCGCTCGACAAGCGCATCGACGAAATCCGCAAGCGGCTTGCCATCGAATATTGATCGGGTGAGCGAAACCGTCGCCGGCGGATCTCGTATCGATGCTGAGAACCGGCGTTCACGGAAGCGCGGCCGCGGGGCTTTACTAGCGCTGCGGTTGTGGCATTATTGACGAATATTTTAAATTGTGCCGTGCGGTTCTGCGGAGGTCGAGCGCAAGAACGCGGCGGCCCGGCTTGATGGCCGGCCTAACCTGTTCGTTGAAGGCATTCTTCTCATCGTTTGAGCGGCGCAGCATTCGCAAATGAGCGGCGCAAAATGGATAGAGCGTTCGTTATTGCGCAGATTTCCGACCTGCATCTGGACGGGTCAGGCCGGCTGCTGGCGACGACCGAGGCGCTCAGTGCCGCAATCCGCGAGAGGATGTTTGACTTCGCGGAAGTTCCCGATCGCATTCTGCTGATCACGGGTGATCTGGTGGACGACCCGACGCCGCGAGCACTCGACGAAGCGCTCGCCGTCATCGCGTCCTTCCGGCAGACCGGACTGTTCACCGACATCCAGGCGGTCGCGGGCAATCACGACGTCAAGCGCCCGGGCAAGCGTGCGGGCCGTCACGACGTCTACGATTATTTGCATCTGCCGCGGCGCTCGAAGAGCGTCTATTACCGCCAGGCTGGCCTCGATCTGGTGCTGCTGGATTCCAACCGCGCGAGCCTCACGACGCTCGCGAGCGGCAATAGCGACGAGAGCGTCTACAACGCGCTTGTTGCGGATTCCGCCCGGCTGAGCGTCGAGCTCGCGGGCAGCATGGGATCCGTGGGGCGCGCCGACTATGCCGAGCCCGCGGAAAACCTGGTGCGCGTGCTGGCCTTGCACCATCATCCGCTGCCGCAGGCGACCGGCGAAGGAAAGCGGTTTCTCGGCGTGCCCGACGAACCGCTGATGTATCTCGCAGCGCCCGCAACTTTCCTCGAAGCGGCGACGTCGCTCAACGTCAATCTGGTCCTGCACGGACACCGGCATGTCGAGGGGCTGACCCGCTATTCGATCCCGGATCCGCGTGCCACGCGGAGCGAGAGCGGCGAAGCCTTCTGGCGTACGATCTACGTGCTCTCCTGTCCGTCCTCGACCGGGCAGGCCGGCGACGATGCCGGCTTCAACATCATTCATTTTGGCGCATCGTCCCGCGCCGGCCGCACCGAGCACCAGTTCGCGATCACGCGCTATTCGCGGCCGCGCAACGACGGCGTCTTCGGGCTGCTCGACTCGAACCTGCCGGATGGCGTCATCAGGTTGCCGGCAGGACGGGATTTTTCCCGCGATCCCGCCGTCCAGTCGGCGATCGAGATCGCCTCATGTGCGACGCTGAAGCGTGATCAGGTCGCGGCACAGGTCCGCCGGCTGCTGATGCGCCGCGCTTTCTATGCCGACGGCGAGGTGGACTGGTCGAGCGCGCTCCACGCTTATCTCGTCACCTCACATACCTGGGCCGATATCGAGGGCAAGTTCGCGAGATCGGAGCGCAGGGATGACGTCGAGGCGCTGGCCGCGGTGAAGTTGCTGCTGCGCCGGTTGATCGAGCACTGTGCCGGCGTGCTCGGCATTGACGATGTTCAGCTCGACGAGCTCCGTGCGACGCGGCTGGTCAACCGCGACGACCTCCGGCGCGAATGGCCCGGGATGCCGAGCGTGGGCGTGGATGTTGCTCAGGCGCGGCGGAGGTTGCAATTGCTGCACGACCTGAACGAGCCGGTGAGGGTGCTCGGCCTCGATCTGTCCCTCGGTGGCGAGCCGCCGCCGTGAGGGGCAGCGAGGCTGATGTTAACCGGCCGTTAGGGTTAACAGTCTATTGCTGGCGCGTTCGGCTCGATCAATCCGCTCGAGAGTCAAGGCGTCATGCGTCAACGGTTCAGTCTTGTCCGGCTTCTTGCGTCCACCTCGCTGGTCGCAGTGATGGCCATGGGCCTAGGCGGCTGCACGGCCATGTCGAAACTCTCCGACGTCACCGGCTCTGTCGGGCCGCGGACGGAAGCCGCCCCGACCGATCCCGTGCGCGCCGTCGAGGTCTATGGCGAGCGCTACCGTGCCAATCCCAAGGACGCCGACGCAGCGCTCGGCTACGGCCAGGCCTTGCGCGCCAACGGCCAGCGCGCCCAGGCCGCCGCCGTGCTCGAGCAGGCGACCATCGCCAATCCCGGCAACAAGGCGCTGCTCGCGCAGTATGGCCGCGCGCTTGCCGACAACGGCAATTTTCAGCAGGCCTTCGACGTGCTGTCGAAGGCGCACTCGCCCGACAATCCGGACTGGCGCCTGCTCTCAGTGCAGGGCACCGCGCTCGATCAGATGGGCCGCCACGACGAGGCGCGTTCCTATTATGCGAGCGCGTTGAGGATCGCGCCGGGTGATCCCGGCGTGCTCTCCAATCTCGGCCTGTCCTACATGTTGTCGAAGGATCTGCCGAAGGCCGAAGAGGCGTTGCGGCAGGCCTACGCCTCGCCACGTGCCAGTACCAGGGTGCGGCAGAATCTCGGCCTCGTCGTCGGTCTCCAGGGCCGCTTCGCCGAAGCCGAGACGATCGTGAAGGCCGACCTGCCGCCGGACCAGGCCGCGGCCAATGTCGCCTACCTCAAGGAAATGCTGAGCCGCAGCGACGCTCCACGCGGCGCACCGAAGCGGACGCCGGTCGCCTCGCTCAGCCAGCCCGACTGATCAGAACCTGATTAGACAATCCTGAAGCTGCCGGCGGACCGCGCGCGGTCCGCGTCCTAACGTCAGTGCAGCTCGGTGATCTTGATGCCGGTCGGTCCGAGAATGACGACGAACAGCACCGGCAGGAAGAACAGGATCATCGGCACCGTCAGCTTCGGCGGCAGCGCGGCGGCCTTCTTCTCGGCCTCGTTCATGCGCATGTCGCGGTTTTCCTGCGCCATGACGCGCAAGGAATGCCCGAGCGGGGTGCCGTATCGCTCCGCCTGCTGAAGCGCGAGACACACGGATTTGACGCCCTCGAGCCCGGTGCGCCGGGCCAGGTTCTCATAGGCGACCTTGCGATCCTGCAGATAGGACAGCTCGGCCGTGGTCAGGGTGAACTCCTCAGACAGCGCGATCGACTGGCCCACGATTTCGGTGGCGACTTTCCGGAACGCCATTTCGACCGACATGCCGGATTCGATGCAGATCAGGAGCAGGTCGAGCGCATCGGGGAAGGCGCGCTTGATCGAGAGCTGGCGCTTGGAAATCGCATTCTTGAGGAACAGCATCGGCGCCTGAAGGCCGAGATAGGCCGCGCCGATGCAGATGCCGATCTTGATCGGCATCGACTGCTGCATATGCGCGATCAGGAACACGTAGATGATCGAGCCGACGAACAGCGCGAGCGGCGCCACCATGCGGGCGAAGAGGAAGGTGACGTAGGGCGCCTGGCCGCGATAGCCCGCCATGATGAGCTTGTCGCGCGCGGCTTCCTGCGCGAGCCATTTGGTGAGGTTGAAGTCCTCGACGACCCGGGAGACGACCTGCTTCGGCGTTTGGCGCAGCGAGACCTTCTCGCTCTTGTTGAGGCGGTCGCGCTCGCGCTGGCGAATACGCTCGCGCTCGCTCGCCACCGCCTTCATGCGCTTGGAGAGGCCTTCGCCGGCGAAAAGCGGCATCACCAGCGTATAGACGGTGGCGCTGGCGGCGATGGCCGCCAGCAGCATGGTCATGAAGCGGACGTCATGCAGTTTCGAAACGAGAAATTCGACCATACGGCACCGTCAGAAATCGAAGTTGATCATCTTCTTCATCACCATGATGCCAATCGACATCCAGACGACGCAGCCGACCAGCATGAGCTGGCCGGTGGGATGGGTCCACAGAATCGAGATGTAGTGCGGCGTCGTGAGATAGACGAGGAACATCACGATCGGCGGCAGCGAACCGATGATGCCGGCCGAGGCCTTGGCTTCCATCGACATCGCCTGGATCTTTTCCTTCATCTTCTTGCGGTCGCGCAGCACCTTGGAGAGGTTGCCGAGCGCTTCGGAGAGGTTGCCGCCGGATTTTTGCTGGATCGAGATGACGATGCCGAAGAAGTTGGCTTCCGGCAGCGGCATGCGTTCGTAGAGACGCGAGCAGGCCTCGCCGAGCGGCATGCCGATCGCCTGCGTCTCGATGATGGCCAGGAACTCGCTGCGCAGCGGCTCAGGCGAGTCGGCGGCGACCACCTTGATCGACTCGAACAGCGGCAGGCCCGCCTTGATGCCGCGCACGATGACGTCGACCGCATCGGGCAGCGCCGCCAGGAACTTGCTTTCGCGTCGCTTCTTCAGGAAGCTCAGCGCCCAGCGTGGCAGGCCGAAGCCGCCGGCAAAGGCAAGACCGGCGGCGCCAAGCATGCCGCCGCCGACGAACAGGGCGACAGCGAACAGCACTCCCGCCACAACGGCGGACACGATCCAGAATTTCTGTGTCGTCCAGTCGAGTCCTGCCTGCGACAGGCGAACACCGAGCGGAACGCTCTTCTCCTGCTGGCGCCGCGCCTCGAGATCCTTGAGCGACGTCTCGACCTGCTCGCGGCGCGACCGCTGGCTCTTCTCGGTCTGCTTGGCCGCCGGCGCTTCGGCGCGCGCGACCGAGGCGCGGCGGCTTTCCGCCTTCCGTTCTCCGGACAGGAGCGGATAAAGGAACACCCAGGCGATACCGCCGACGGCGGCAGTGGCGAGGAAGGCGAGGGCGAGGACTTGCATGTTCATGGCTGCGCCGATCTGCTCATGTCTTCGGCGCGACTTCCGCCGCATCGAGCGCAGCGGCAAGGCGCTTCTCGTCGCCGTAATAGCGCGCGCGCTCCCAGAATTTCGGGCGACCGATACCGGTCGAGCGGTGCCGGCCGATGATCTTGCCGTTGGCGTCCTCGCCGACCATGTCGTAGAGGAAGATGTCCTGGGTGATGATGGTGTCGCCTTCCATGCCCATCACCTCGGTGATGTGCGTGATGCGGCGAGAGCCGTCGCGCAGGCGCGCGGCCTGGACGATGACGTCGATCGATGCGCAGATCATCTCGCGGATGGTGCGCGAGGGCAGTGAGAAGCCGCCCATCGTGATCATGGATTCGCAGCGTGACAGTGCTTCGCGCGGATTGTTGGCGTGCAGCGTGCCCATCGAGCCGTCGTGGCCGGTGTTCATGGCCTGGAGCAGGTCGAACGCCTCGGGTCCGCGGACCTCGCCGACGATGATGCGTTCGGGGCGCATACGCAGGCAGTTGCGCACCAATTCGCGCATGGTGACCTGGCCTTCGCCTTCGATGTTGGGCGGACGGGTTTCGAGACGCACCACGTGCGGCTGCTGGAGCTGGAGCTCGGCCGCGTCCTCGCAGGTGATGACGCGCTCGTCGTGCTCGATGTAGTTGGTCAGGCAGTTGAGCAGCGTGGTCTTGCCCGAGCCGGTACCGCCGGAGATCAGCACGTTGCAGCGGACGCGGCCGATGATCTGGAGGATTTCCGCGCCCTCCGGCGAGATCGCGCCGAACTTGACCAGCTGATCCAGCGTCAGCTTGTCCTTCTTGAACTTGCGGATGGTGAGCGTGGGCCCGTCGATCGACAGCGGCGGCACGATGGCATTGACGCGGGAGCCGTCGGCGAGGCGCGCGTCGCAGATCGGCGAGGATTCGTCGACGCGCCGGCCGACCTGGCTGACGATGCGCTGGCAGATGTTGAGGAGCTGCTGGTTGTCGCGGAAACGGATGCCGGTACGCTGGATCTTGCCGGCGACTTCGATGTAGACGGTGTTGGCGCCGTTGACCATGATGTCGGCGATGTCATCGCGCGACAACAGGGGCTCCAGCGGGCCGTAGCCGAGGACGTCGTTGCAGATATCGTCGAGCAGCTCTTCCTGCTCGGCGATCGACATCACGATGTTCTTGATCGCGATGATCTCGTTGACGATGTCGCGGATTTCCTCGCGCGCGGACTCGGAGTCGAGCTTGGCGAGCTGGGCGAGGTCGATGGCCTCGATCAGCGCACCGAAGATCGTCGCCTTGACCTCGTAGTAATTGTCCGAGCGGCGGGATTCTATGGCTGGCGCGGGCCGGGCGGGGGCAAGCGGCGGCGAGGCGACGGCCGGCGGAGGCGGCGCGCGCGACACCGCGGGCGCCGAAGCCGGGGCAGGCTCTGGCGACACGGCGCCGGGCTTGGGAGCCCGAGTATCGGTGTCTGTTCCGCTACGCTTACCGAACACTTAACAACTCCATGCGGCGGCTTATTTTCCCCGCAACTTCTCAATCAGGGGTGAAAGCAAGGACGACTTTTGCTTCTTCGTCTCGCTGCGCCCGGTCAGGCGCTGGGCGATCTGAAGGAACATCTCGATCGACTTGTGGTTGGCGGATATCTCCGCGATCATCTGGCCGTTGTTGGCCGCCGAGCCGAAGATCTGCGGTTCGAACGGGATCGAGACGACCGGCTGGCTCTCGATCGCCTTGGCGAACTCGGCGGCCGCAATTTCGGGTCGTTTCGGGATGCCGACCTGGTTCAGGCAGTAGAGCGGAGGCCGATCGTTGGGCCGCGAAGCCTTCAGCAGATCGAAAAGGTTCTTGGTGTTGCGCAAATTGGCGAGATCAGGCGCTGCGACGATCAGGATGTCGTCCGCCCCGATCAGGGCGCGCTTGGTCCAGCCCGACCATTGATGCGGAATGTCGAGCACGATGCAGGGCATGGTGGAGCGCAGCGTGTCGAACACGGCATCGAAGGCGTCGGTGCCGAAATCATAGACCCGGTCGAGCGTCGCTGGCGCCGCCAGCAGGCTGAGATGGTCGGTGCATTTCGACAGCAGGCGGTCAATGAAGGCGGTGTCGACGCGATCCGGCGAGAACACGGCATCCGCAATACCTTGCGGCGGATCCTGGTTGTAGTCGAGCCCGGCGGTGCCGAAGGCGAGGTCGAGATCGGCGACGACCGCGTCCATCGCGAGGTCGCGCGCGATCGCCCAGGCGACGTTGTGGGAGATGGTGGACGCGCCGACGCCGCCCTTGGCGCCGACCACTGCGATGATGCGGCCGACCGCCTTGGCTTCGGGCGCCGAGAACAGGTTGCAGATCGAGCGCACGACGTCGATCGCGCCGACCGGCGCGAGCACGTAGTCGCTGACGCCGCGGCGCACCAGCTCGCGGTAGAGCATGACGTCGTTGATGCGGCCGATCACGACCACGCGGGTGCCGGCGTCGCAGACCGTGGCGAGGTGGTCGAGCCCGGTCAAGAGATCGTTGCGGCCGTCGCTCTCGAGCACGATCACGTTCGGCGTCGGCGCCGAGCGGTAGGCTTCGATCGCGGCGGCCATGCCGCCCATCTGGATCTTCAGATGGGCTTTGCCGAGACGACGGTCCTCGCCGGCCGACTGCACCGCGGCAGCGGTCTCGACGGTCTCGCAGAAAGCCTGGACCGACACGCGCGGCGAGGGGGCAATATGCTCCTCGACCGGTGTCGGCGCCTCGGGCTGCTCTTCTTGAGTCTGGCGAGCGTAGCTGATCATTTGCCGGTGTCGCTGAGTTTGGCCTTGTCGGCTTCAGGATAGGAGGTCGCCGTCGAAGTTCCCTTGCGATACTTCTCGAGGGCCGTGGTGCGACGCGCCGTATAGGACGGCGTTTCAGTCCGCGGCTGCTCGAGGTCCGACGGATTGGCGATCATCGCCGCCATGTTGCGCTGATAGGCGCAGCCGTAATTGTAATAGTCCTTGTTCTCGAACCAGCTCTTGTTCTTGATCGAAGGGCCGATGTCCTCGGGCCACAGGCCACAGGGACCCGCGACCGCGGCGATCTTGGAATAGGTGAGCCGGATCGGCGGCAGGAAGCGCCTGTCTTCCGGCTGGTAGGGGCGAATGTTGACGCCGCGCGGCGGAACGCCCGCACCCGCCAGCATCGCCTGGATCTCCCGCATCGTGTCCGCGACCGGACGCGCGTTGGGCGTGCCGGATGGCACGTCGATACGGATGGCGCCGGTGCCTTCGTGCAGCCAGGCCGAGGCGACGCCCATCACGTCGGCGCGCTGGGTGGCCGTCAATCCGCCGCGGGCGTGGCCGACGAAGACGACGATCGAGCGGTTCTGCTCCTCGATCGCGATCGGATGGCGCTGCTTGTAATCGTCGGGGATGGAGGCCGTGACCTCTTGGTCGTGCTGGCAGCCGCCGAGGGCGAGCGCCATGCCGACGAGCGCGCCACCGAGACGGATGGCGCGTTTGCGAATCTGGGGTGGTCTTGTGATCATCGTGAAGTCCCCGTTCCGCCTCAGTCGGTAATGAAGCCGTAGGTGCCGCGGTAGTTCTTGGCCGGTTCGGTCCGGCCGGGCACGCCGTAGATGCGGTTGATATTGCCGAGCAGCTCGGCCTGCGGATCCGCGGGCGCGGCGAAGCCGTCATCCGGCCGCGACAGGTCCTTTGGCGCCGTCGCGCGAACGACATAAGGTGTCACGATCACGACCAGCTCGGTCGCGTTGTTGACGAAGTCGCGGCTGCGAAACAGCGTGCCGAGCACCGGGAGCTGCATCAGCCCCGGCAATCCGCTGACCGCCTGCTTGGTCTGCTGCTGGATCAGGCCGGCCATTGCCATCGCGCCGCCGGAGGGAATTTCCAGCGAGGTCTCGGCGCGGCGGGTCTTGATCGAGGGCACCGTCAGCGAGTTGACCGAGTTCGAGGTTACAGCCTGCGACAGCGTGATCGCATTTTCGTTCGACAGTTCCGAGACCTCGGTCATCACGCGCAGACTGATCTTGCCCTCGCTCAGCACCACGGGGGTAAAGTTGAGCGAGATGCCGAACTTCTTGAAGCTGATCTGGGTGGTACAGACATGCGTGGTGGGATCGCACGCATAGCCCGCCGGCACCGGGAATTCGCCGCCGGCGATGAAGGTCGCGGACTCACCGGAGATCGCGGTCAGGTTCGGCTCGGCCAGCGTCCGGATCACGCCCGCGGTCTCCATCGCGCGCAGGGTCGCCTGCACCGACGGCGTCGAGCCGAATTTCGTGGTCAGGTTGTTGCCATCCACGAGATTGCGGCCAAGCGCCGTGAACGGGTTGGAGTTGGTAAAGCTCACCACCGAGGTGCCGTAGTTCAGGTTCGCGGTAAGATCGATGCCAAGCTGCTTGACGATGGTGCGCGCGACTTCGGCGACCGTCACCTTCAGCATGACCTGGTCGCGGCCGCGGACGATGATCGAGTTCACAACCTTGTCGGCGCCGCCGGCAAGGCGCGCGGCGAGATCGTTGGCCTGCTGCGCTTCCAGCGGATTCGCGGCGGAGCCGGTCAGGACGACGCCGTCGCCGAGCCCGTCGATCTGGATGTCGGAATTGGGCAGGAGCTGCTTCAGCGCGGCCCGCACGCCGTTGAGGTCGCGCTTGACCGCGATGTCATAGGCCGCGATCTGCTGACCGGCGGAATCGAAGAACACGATGTTGGTCTGTCCGATCGCGGCGCCGATGATGTAGGCGCGCTGAGCCGAGCGCACCACCGCGTTTGCGATCTTGGGATCGGCGACCAGCACGTCCTTGATGTCGCGCGGCAGGTCGATCACGATCGACTTGCCGATGCCGAGCGAGAGGAAGCGCGCGTTCATCTGACCGTCGGCCGCGACCTGCGCCACCGGGCGGTAGTCGGCGGCGATCACCGGGGTGAGCAGCGGGTTGAGCGTCAGCGCAAAGGCGGCCGAAAACGACAGGGCGCGGAACGCGGAGGTTCGCATCGTCGTCAAATCTGCCCTGCATTTCATATCGACAGTCCTCATCGTGCCTTCGCCGTCGCGCTTGGGATACCGTAGCGAATGATCGAAACGCCATCGCGCTTCTGCGCGGAATCATCGAGCGTGATCTCGCTCATCTTGACGTCGACGATGCTGCGCAGCGCCAGCGACAGCGTGCCGCTCTGCCGGGCCGCCGAGAGCGTCGCCGTCTGCGTGGGATTGAGCTCGAGGGTGACGGTCTTGCCGACCACGGCGTTCTGGCCGTCCTTCTCCTTCGGCGCCTGGTCGATCGCCAATACGCGAACATTGGCCAGGATGATCTCGGACGTGACGATGTCCTGGGCGCCGTTGCTCTGGTCGGGGTTCTTGAGGCGGCGCGTCAGAAGCACGTCGACGCGGTCGTTGGGCAGGATGAAGCCGCCCGCGCCGGTCTCCGGCGAGATTTCGGTCGAGATCGCGCGCATGCCGGTCGGCAGGATCGCCGCCATGAAGCCGGAGCCCTCGGCCTTGACCAGCTTCTGGTCCCGGATCGGCTCACCCTGGATGAAGGGGGCGCGCGCGATCGAGCCGGTGACCTGGGTCGCGCCCTCCGGACGCTCGTTGCGGCGAATGAAGGTGGTGCTGGCGGTTGCGGCAGGCCAGGTTTGCCATTGCACGTCTTCCGGCTTCACGGTCTGGCCGAGGCCGATGTCGTTCTTGGCCACCAGGACGTCGACGGTTGGAAGCTGCGCGACGGGAGCCGCTGGAGGCGGCGCAGAGTCCGAGCCGCTCGCCAGGTACGCGGCGACACCGCCGGCGCAGATGGCGACCGTCAGGACGACTATGCGTGCCCTATTCATACGCTTCACTTTCCACAAAACGCCGCGACGCTGCCGCCGCCGTAATCGGCAGTTGACCAGCTATTCGTCAAAGCATGGTTAATGAGGCGTATCTAAATCGCCTTAACGCCGGGTTTACCCGGTGCGTTCAGCGCAGCGCGAGGTGAGCGAGGTCGATTGCCTTCACCCACTCGGTCTCCGGGTAGACCATCAGCGCGCCAAGGGTGAGCGCGATGCCGTAAGGAATACCGCTCTCCTTGTCGTGCAGCCGTGCCAGCCAGGCCTGGCCCGCCAGCCCGTAGGGCAATGGCCATTGCCGGAACTGGAGCAGGAGCAGCGTCAGCGCTCCGCCGAACAGCGAGGCGTAGAGCAGGAAATCCATCAATGGCCCGAAGCCGAACCAAAGCGCGACCGAAGCCGCGACCTTGGCGTCGCCGCCGCCCATCCAGCCCATCGCAAAGCAGGTGAAGGCCACGACGAGGAGCAGAGCGCCGGCGCCGACATGGCTGAGCATCTCGTAAGGCGCCATGCCACCGGCGAAAGCGAGCACGAAGAAGCCGGCGATCAGCGCCAGCGACACGCGGTTCGAGATGGTCATCGTGAAGAGGTCGCTCGCGGCGGCGAAGGCCATCAGGGCCGGGAAGAGCAGAAGGCGCGCAAGGTCGAGGATCATGGGCGGCGTCTTGAGCCTGGGTTCATCGCGGGATCGAAGCGTCGCCGCATGCTAGCCGGCAGTGCTAAACAAACCGAAAACGGCGGCCGCCCCTGAGAGCAGGAATCGCCGGAGGCGCATTCACCAGATGCTGACAATGCGCGCGGCGAGGACGGCCATCGCGAGCAGCAGCGCCAGGCAAACCCAGTACGCCGGCGAAGAGGTCCAGGCCGCCTCCGCCTCGCTCGCCGCAACCGCAGCATCGGTTCTGTACTCGCGCAACGCCACTGGAACTCGCCGCATTCGGAAAAACAAAGGCCCCGGAGGTCCGGGGCTTTTGCCGTCGTTGGTCGGTCGCTTACTTCAGCGAGGTGCTGATCGAGCCGAACTTGGTGTTCAGCGAGCTGCCGAGGTTGTTGACGACGGTGATGATGGCCAGCGCGATGCCGGCGGCAATCAGGCCGTATTCGATGGCGGTGGCGCCGGATTCATCCTTCGCGAAACGCGCAATCAGGTTCTTCATGAACTAAACTCCGTCTGGGGTGTGATCGCCGTTCGGCGCTGTGCTTGACGCGATAACCATGAGAGTCGAGCTCTTTCGGTACAGTTAATTCGATCGGCCAAACCCGATTCCCGCCGGATGCTTTTGCCCAGAGTGAATTTGGCCTTAAGGCCGCAGTTGCAATTCTTGCATTTCCAAATGCCTCAAGCGCGCCGCCGACTTCACCCTCCCTTAAATTTCGCGGAGTAGGCGTAAGCGGGATCAGAAGTCCGGAAGAGAGGCGATGATGTCGAGCCTGCCCATGCAAGTCGCCCTGATGCTCGGCGAGACCATCCAGAAGATGGTCCCCGTCACCTTCGCGCTCGCGGCGGTCTTCACCGTGCTTGAGCATTTCTGGGCCTGCAATCCCGGCGCGCCGTGGTGGCGCAAACGCGAGATCCTCACCGACATCTGCTACTGGTTCTTCGTTCCGGTGTTCGCCCGTACCATGCGGATCGGACTCCTGATCGTCGGTGCCGGTGCCGTCTTCAACATCCACGACGCCGACGGGCTCATTGCCTTCTACGACAATGGTCATGGCCCGCTGGCGCAGTTGCCGCTGTGGGTACAGGCCATACTATTCCTGGTGCTGTCTGATTTCATGCTGTACTGGCTGCACCGGCTGTTCCACGACGGCGGATTCTGGAAGTACCACGCAATCCATCATTCGTCGGAGGAGATCGGGTGGATTTCCGCGGCCCGCTTCCATCCCGTCAATCTCATGCTCGGAACGATCGGCGTCGACGTCGTGCTGCTGATGGCCGGCATCTCCCCGAACGTCATGATCTGGGTCGGTCCGTTCACCACCTTCCATTCGGCCTTCGTGCACGCCAACCTGAACTGGACCTTCGGCCCGTTCAGATACGTGCTGGCGACGCCGGTGTTCCACCGCTGGCACCACACCGCGCTCGAAGAGGGCGGCGACACCAATTTCGCCGGCACGTTCCCGATCTGGGACGTGCTGTTCGGCACCTTCCGCATGCCGGAGGGCAGACTGCCGCAGGATTACGGCAAGGACGAAGCGACCATGCCGAAGGAGATCGGGGGCCAGCTCGCCTATCCGTTCCGACGCTAGGGCGGGGGCCGCGGGGCCGCCGCCTTCGAGAGCCCGCAAAACGCCGGTCCGTTCAAACAATTGCCGGCGAATTTGCGGAACGTTCACGAATTAAGGGCAGGTTAGCGGGGTCGGGCACCGGCTCCGCTGTATCGAATCGCCTCTGCCGGTTTGTGACGTCCCGGGAGTAAGAGTATGCGTAAAGAGTTGATGCGCCGTCATGCGCGCGTTTGTCTTCTGGTTGCAGCCGCGGTGCTGGCATCGCCGGCTGCCGGCCGTGCCGAGCCCACCGCCGACACCATCGCCGTCAATGTCGACCAGGCCAAGCTGGTTCGTCTGCCCGGCAAGGTGGCGACCATCGTGGTCGGCAATCCCCTGATCGCCGACGTCACGCTCCAGCCCGGCGGCATGATCGTCGTGACCGGGAAGGGTTACGGTGCCACCAATTTCATCGCGCTCGACCGGGGCGGTGAGATCCTGGTCGATCGCCAGATCCAGGTCGAAGGTCCGAGCGACCGGCTCGTCACCGTCTATCGCGGGATCGAGCGCGAGTCCTACAGCTGCATGCCGCTTTGCCAGCGCCGTGTGACGCTCGGCGACAGCGACAACTACTTCAACAACACGATGAGCCAGGCCGGTTCGCTGAGCAGCAGCGCCGCCGGCGGCGCCAGCGCGGGCACCAAACCCAACTAGCAAGACGGATCGGTGAGCTTGCCCGGGCAGGATCGTCTGGTCCCGCCCGGACACTCGCGCATGCACGGAAGAGTTCTTCTCTCGCGCGCCTTTGTCCGTGTGCCCGTGCGTCTTGGGTCGTTCGTGGTTGACACATCCTTAACGGCGCGGTCCGCCGGGTGCTGATCGCCTGAAACACTTAAACAATCAGTTTCCGCTATTGAACGGAGCAGATGATCGCCGCTGCTGGGGAATTTTTACGCGATGCCATCGCCTGCACCTACGAGGTTCACACTCCGGAAAGCGCTGCGCCGGTTTCGCGGCAACCGTCGCGGCTCCGCGGCAGTGGAGTTCGCGCTGGTCGCGCCGATCTTCTTCGGGCTGCTGTTCGCCATCATCGAGACGGCGCTCATGTTCTTCGCAGGCCAGGTGCTCGAGACCGTCACGCAGAATTCCGCGCGCGCGATCCTGACCGGCCAGGCGCAAGCGCAGGGCGGCTCGGTGGCGGCCTGTCAGACGGCGGCCAACGTGGTCTCGGCGTGTGATCAGACGACGTTCAAGGCCTATGTCTGCACGCAGATCCCGGCGCTGTTCGATTGCAGCAAGCTTTACGTCGACGTCGTGAGCACCACCTCCTTCAAGACGCTGAGCCTCACCAGCTATGGCGATTCCTGCAATTTCAACCCAACCGGCATGCAGTACAGTGCCGGGACCTCCGGCCAGGTCGTCGTGGTGCGGCTGTTCTATCAGTGGCCGCTCGTCGTCACCGGCCTCGGCCTCAACATCGGGTGCAGCAACAAGCGGCTGCTGGTGGCGACCGCAGCCTTCAAGAATGAACCCTTCTGACGCAGATGGATCTGAGCGGACCGATGCAGGCGATTGCGAATATCTGGACGAATGTCCGTTGCTCCGTGCGCGATTTCGTCGCCGACAGCCGCGCGCTCGCGGCGACCGAATTCGCGGTCATCGTGCCGCTGATGCTGGTGATGTTCTTCGGTACCGTCGAGTTTTCGTCGGCCGTGGCGATCGATCGCAAAGTCACATTGATTGCGCGGACCCTGTCCGATCTGACATCGCAGTCGACGACGCTCGCCGATGCCGACATGCAGAACACTTTCACGGCGAGCATCTCGGTCATCATGCCTTACGACGCCAGCCTCGTGAAGGGCACGATCTCCCAGATCTATATCGATGCCAACAGCATCGCCACGGTCCAGTGGAGCAAGGCTGGCACCATTGCGAGCGGCGCGACGCAAGCGACGCTGGCGACCTCGGTTCGGAAGGCTGGCGACAAGGTCACCACGATCATTCCCGCGACGCTCTTGATACCGTCGAGCTACCTCATCCTCAGCGAGGCGAGTTACACTTACACACCGACCGTGGGCTACGTGTTGAAGTCGAGCCTGCCGCTGAACGATCTCTCCTACACGCGGCCGCGCCAAGTCACCTGCGTTCCCTACAACGGCGTACCGTCATCGTGCTGAAATCCGCGAGTTCATCGCGGATGAGAATGAAAAAAGGCCGTGCGTCGCGCACGGCCTTTCCTTTTGCTTGGTCGCTAGAGCCGATCCGGGCCGAAGGCCCGACTGCTCAACCGGCGGCGCGGAGGTTGTCCGCTGCCGACTTGCCGGAACGACGGTCGGCGACGATCTCGTAAGAGACCTTCTGGCCTTCACGCAGCGTGCCGAGGCCGGCGCGCTCGACGGCGCTGATGTGTACGAAAACGTCCTGGCCGCCATCGTCGGGCTGGATGAAGCCGAAGCCCTTGGTCGCGTTAAACCACTTCACGGTTCCCATGCTCACGGGGTAGTTCCTTCTCAGATATGCAGTGTCGAAGCCTACTTTCGCAGGCGGGTTAGATCGAGTTTCTGGAAGGGTCGTCAGCGTGTCTGAACCGGCTGTACCGGTGGATGCCAATGTCGTCCGGCCGAAAATCGATGAGTGATTTTATTGGAATTAAGGCACCAAAACAATCCTGACGTGCACGATTTTTTGATCCGCCGCGATCGACGCGGCGGATCAGCATACAGGTCAGAATTTTACTTCCGCAACCGAGGCGCTTGAAGCGGATCAGCGGCGGCGGAACTGGCCACCGCGCTGTCCGGGACGCGGAGGTCCGCCCATCCCGCTGGGACGTTCGTCCTTGTGGCGGAAAATCAGCCGGCCCTTCTCGAGGTCATAGGGCGACATTTCCACCGTCACGCGGTCACCCGCCAGCGTCTTGATGCGGTTCTTCTTCATCTTGCCGGCGGTGTAGGCGACGATCTCGTGCCCGGCGTCGAGCTGCACGCGGTAGCGCGCGTCGGGGAGGATTTCGGTGACCAGTCCTTCGAACTGGATCAGCTCTTCCTTAGCCATGAATTTCTCCAGGTCGTGGACGGCTAGTGCGAATAGGGTTTGCGGTTCGATTGGCCATTCGGCCGACTCTCGCGGCGCAAAAAGGCCACGCCTTGTATCCCATCAGGCGTCCCGGCGCTATGCGCGGAACGCTGTTCCGGACGGTCGGCTGACGAAGAATGAATCTTGCCACCGGAGCGGCGGCGACGAGATCCCTTCGAGGCCTTCGGGCCGTTGCCGGGCCTTCCTTCAACATGCCGTCCGTCGCCATGGCGGCCTTCACCGGGCCGTCCATCGCCGTGCTTGGCAGCGCTATGGTGGCGCCCATCGGCATGCCTTTCGTCGGTGCGTCGCCCGTCACCGTGGCGCCCCTCACCATGCCGTGCGCCTTGCGGACGCTGGCCGGGGCGGCCCGGCCGGCCCTGTCGTTGCTGCGGTGGGGGAGGACCCGCATCGCGGCGCCCGGCATCGGTCCGGTGATCCTCGCGGGGCAGCGCCACGCGGATCAGCCGCTCGATGTCGCGGAGATAGCTGAGTTCCTCGCCGCCGGCGACCAGCGAGATCGCGGTGCCGTCGGCACCGGCGCGTGCGGTGCGGCCGATGCGGTGCACATAGGTCTCGGGCACGTTCGGCAGGTCAAAATTGATGACGTGGCTGATGCCGTCGACGTCGATGCCGCGGGCGGCGATGTCGGTGGCAACCAGCGTACGGATTTCACCGGAGCGGAACTGCGCCAGCGTCCGCTCGCGATGGTTCTGTGACTTGTTGCCGTGGATGGCGCTGGCGGGGATGCCGGCCTTCTCAAGCGTCTTCACAACCTTGTCGGCACCATGCTTGGTGCGGGTGAAGACCAGCGCGCGATTGACCGGCTCGTCCTTCAGGAGCTTGGTCAGGAAGGCGGGCTTGGCCGAGAAATCGACCTGGACGATGCGCTGGTTGATCCGCTCGGCGGTCGAGGACACCGGGGTGACCGCAACGCGGGCGGGGTCCCGCAGCATCGCGTCGGCGAGCTCGGCGATGTCCTTCGGCATGGTGGCCGAGAAGAACAGCGTCTGCCGCCTGATCGGCAGCTTGGCGACGATTTTGCGGATGTCGTTGATGAAGCCCATGTCGAGCATGCGGTCGGCCTCGTCGAGCACGAGGAACTCGACGCTTCCGAGCTTCAGCCCGTTGCTCTGCACGAGGTCGAGCAGGCGGCCGGGCGTGGCAACCAGCACATCGACGCCTTGCATCAAGGCGCGGACCTGGCGGCCCATCGGCACGCCGCCGATGGCGAGCGTCGAGGACAGGCGAATGTGGCGGCCGTAGGCGTTGAAACTGTCGAGGATCTGGCCGGACAGCTCGCGGGTGGGCGAGAGTACCAGCACCCGACAGGTCTTCGGCTGCGGCTTGATCCGGTTCTCGAGAAGGCGGTGCAGGATCGGCAGCGCGAAGGATGCGGTCTTGCCGGTGCCGGTCTGGGCGATGCCGACGACGTCGCGGCCGGTCAGCGCCGTGGGAATCGTCTGGGCCTGGATGGGGGTGGGAGTGACGTAATTCTCTTCCGCGAGAGCACGCGCGATGGGTTCGGCAAGGCCGAAGTCCTGAAAGGAAGTCAAAAGATGGGTTCTTTCCATGTCGAAAGCGGGCGCCCGGCGCAATCAGCGGGGCACGCGCAATAAGGGTGTCAAATAGACACCTGCGTGTTTGGGGTGTCGGATGGCTTGATGGGATGGGGCAAGCCAGAGGCCCGAAAGGGCTTAAGAACACGCGGCTCGCTACGACCCCTTGATTCGCAAGAGGTCTCGGACCCTCATATGGAACATTCAGGGGGCAGTTTCAAGGCAACGGGGCCTCAAACGGCGATTGCAGTGCAGAAATAGTTATGCCGGAAATTTAGACAGAGTGGCCATTTTGCTCAAAAAATAACCCGTCTGCCGCATAAGCATACATTTTATTCGCTCAAGATTTGGGCAATCGGACTGCGGCGAAAGTTGGATTGCAGCGAAATTATCTAACCTGACCAATGGGTTGGCATGTGCTCAGCCCATGGCATGGTTCTTGCGATTCCATTAATCGCAGGCGGCCGTGGGGCCGTTTCGCAGCGTTTTTCACGTCTGCGTCAGGGAGATGATACACTCATGCTTACCAAATCAACTCACGATATAGCGGCGTCATTTAGCCGCCGCGGCGTGCTCGCCGCGACCGCCGGACTGATGCTCGGTCTGGCTTCATTGACCGGCGCAAAGGCCGCGGACGACACGATCAAGGTCGGCGTCCTTCATTCTCTCTCCGGCACCATGGCCATCAGCGAAACCACGCTGAAGGACACCATCCTCTTCCTGATCGACGAGCAGAACAAGAAGGGCGGCGTGCTCGGCAAGAAGCTCGAAGCCGTCGTCGTCGATCCCGCTTCGAACTGGCCGCTGTTCGCCGAAAAGGCCCGCGAGCTGATCACCAAGGACAAGGTCGCGGTCGTGTTCGGCTGCTGGACCTCGGTGTCGCGCAAGTCGGTGCTCCCGGTGTTCAAGGAGCTGAACAACATCCTGTTCTACCCCGTGCAGTACGAGGGCGAGGAGAGCGAGCGCAACGTGTTCTACACGGGTGCTGCGCCGAACCAGCAGGCGATCCCCGCCGTCGACTATCTGATGAAGGACGAGAAGGTGAAGCGCTGGGTGCTTGCGGGCACCGACTACGTCTATCCGCGAACCACCAACAAGATCCTGGAAGCCTACCTGAAGTCGAAGGGGGTCGCCCAGGAAGACATCATGATCAACTACACGCCGTTCGGTCATTCCGACTGGCAGACGATCGTGGCCGACATCAAGAAGTTCGGCTCGGCCGGCAAGAAGACCGCGGTGGTCTCGACCATCAACGGCGACGCCAACGTTCCCTTCTACAAGGAGCTCGGCAACCAGGGCATCAAGGCCAAGGACATCCCGGTGGTCGCGTTCTCGGTGGGTGAGGAAGAGCTCGCCGGTATCGACACCAAGCCGCTGGTCGGCCATCTCGCCGCCTGGAACTACTTCGAGTCGATCAAGACCAAGGACGGATCGAACGAGAAGTTCATCAAGGACTGGCAGGCCTACACCAAGAATCCGAAGCGCGTGACCAACGATCCGATGGAAGCGCACGTGATCGGCTTCAACATGTGGGTGAAGGCCGTCGAGAAGGTGAAGTCGACCGATCCGGACAAGGTGATCGACGCACTTCCCGGCATCGAGGCGCCGAACCTGACCGGCGGCGTGTCGAAGATGCTGCCGAACCACCACATCACCAAGCCGGTGTTCATCGGCGAGATCAAGGGCAACGGCCAGTTCGACGTGGTCTGGAAGACCCCGGGTCTCGTTGCCGGCGATGCCTGGTCGAAGGAGCTCGACGGCTCGAAGGACCTGGTCGGCGACTGGGTCGGCAAGAAGTGCGGCAACTTCAACACCAAGACCAACAAGTGCCTCGGTTCGGGCTCCTGACCCGGATCTGACGTTCCATAGCACGATCGGAGAAGGCGGCGATCCCGCCGCCTTCTCCATCCATTTCTGCCGGGGTCCTCCACAGTGCCAGCCAATTTGTCCGCCCGTCTCTGTTCGTTTGCGCTCTCGTTGTTCCTGATCGCGTTCGCACTGCCGGCCTTCGCCGGTCCGTTCGAGGATGCGGTCGCCAAGTTCGCCAACGATGATTACTCCGATACGGAAGAGGCGATCGGTGTGGTCGCGAGCAGCGGCAACACGCTGGCTTTTCCCATCATCAGCGCGCTCCAGGACGGCCGCCTGATGGCCGATTCCGACAGCAAGAAGGTTTACGTCACGGGCGCCGACGGCAAGTCGATCGACGCCGCGACCGGCCAGCCGGTCGCCAGCGTTCCCGACAGCGCGAGCGCGGTCCGTCTCAACAACCGCCTGCGCCGCAGCGTCGATGCCGCGCTCGGAAGTCTAACGCTCCAGTCGCCCGATCTCGGAACGCGGCTCCAGGCCGCGCAATCCGTCTTCAAGTCGCATGAGGAGACCGCGCTCGAGGCAGTCGATGGCGCGCTTGCCAAGGAAACCAACAAATCGGTCAAGACTGCACTCGGCGAAGCCCGCGCAGCCATCCTGCTGTTCAAGCCGGACGCCACCGAGGTCGATAAGCTCGAGGCGGTCGCCACCCTCAAGGCGCGCGGCGACCAGGAGGCGATGGCGCTGCTGACAGGCATGGGCGACCAGCCGGCCTCGGTGACCAAGGCCGCGGCCAGCGCCATCAGTTCGATCCAGGGCTCGCTCGCGGTCTGGTCCACCGTGCAGAATGCCTGGTATGGCCTCTCGCTCGGCTCGGTCTTGCTGCTCGCCGCGATCGGGCTCGCCATCACCTTCGGCGTGATGGGCGTCATCAACATGGCTCATGGCGAGATGGTGATGATCGGCGCCTACACCACCTTCGTGGTGCAAGAGGTGATCCGCACCCGTTATCCCGGCCTGTTCGACTATTCCTTGCTGATCGCCGTGCCGCTCGCCTTCCTCGTTGCCGGCGGCATCGGCGTGCTGATCGAGCGCAGCATCATCCGTTTCCTCTATGGCCGTCCGCTGGAGACGCTGCTGGCGACCTGGGGCCTGTCGCTGGTGCTGCAGCAGGCGGTCCGCACCATGTTCGGTCCGACCAACCGCGAGGTCGGCAATCCCTCCTGGATGAGCGGCGCGTTCGAGCTCGGCCAGATCACCATCACCTATAACCGGCTCTGGATCCTCTGCTTCACGCTGGCCGTCTTCGTCATCCTGCTCGCGATGCTGCGCTACACCGCGCTTGGTCTCGAGATGCGCGCAGTGACGCAGAACCGCCGCATGGCGGCCTCGATGGGCATCGCCACCTCGCGCGTCGATGCGCTGACCTTCGGTCTCGGCTCCGGCATTGCCGGCATCGCCGGCGTGGCGCTGTCGCAGATCGACAATGTCAGCCCCAATCTCGGCCAGAGCTACATCATCGACAGTTTCATGGTCGTGGTGTTCGGCGGCGTCGGTAATCTCTGGGGGACCCTCGTGGGCGCCTTCACGCTCGGCATCGCCAACAAGTTCCTGGAGCCGGTCGCCGGCGCGGTGCTCGGCAAGATCGCGATCCTCGTTCTCATCATCCTGTTCATTCAAAAGCGGCCGCGCGGCCTGTTCGCGCTCAAGGGCCGTGCGGTGGAAGCATGACCCCTCACATGCTGACCCGATCGCTGGACCGCGGCGCGACGATCTTTCTCGCCATCGTCGCGGCCTGCGGCATCCTCATCCCGCTCTCAAACCTGCTGCTGCCCGCGGGCTCGTTCCTGCAGGTGCCGACCTATCTGGTCGCGCTCTGGGGCAAATATGTCTGCTATGCGATCCTCGCGCTTTCGATCGATCTGATCTGGGGCTATTGCGGCATCCTCTCGCTAGGCCATGGCGCCTTCTTCGCGCTCGGCGGCTACGCGATGGGCATGTACCTGATGCGGCAGATCGGCACCCGCGGCGTCTACGGCAACCCGATCCTGCCCGACTTCATGGTGTTCCTGAACTATTCGAAGCTGCCCTGGTACTGGCACGGCTTCGACATGTTCTGGTTCGCGGCGTTGATGGTGCTGTTCGTGCCCGGCCTGCTCGCCTTCTGCTTCGGCTGGCTCGCCTTCCGCTCCCGCGTCACCGGCGTGTACCTGTCGATCATCACGCAGGCCATGACCTATGCGCTGCTGCTTGCCTTCTTCCGCAATGATTTCGGCTTCGGCGGCAACAACGGCCTGACCGACTTCAAGGACATCCTCGGCTTCAACGTCCAGGCCGAGGGCACCCGTGCCGCGCTGTTTGCGCTGAGCTGCCTGGCGCTCATCCTGAGCTTCCTGATCTGCCGCTCTGTCGTGTCCTCCAAGCTCGGCAAGGTTCTGATCGCAATCCGCGACGCGGAATCGCGCAGCCGGTTCCTCGGCTACCGCGTCGAATCGTACAAGCTGTTCGTGTTCACGTTGTCGGCCTGCATGGCCGGCGTTGCCGGTGCGCTCTACGTGCCCCAGGTCGGCATCATCAACCCGAGCGAATTCGCACCCGGCAATTCGATCGAGGCGGTGATCTGGGTCGCGGTCGGCGGCCGCGGCACGCTGGTCGGCGCGGCGCTCGGCGCCGTCGTCGTCAACTACGCGAAAACGTTCTTCACCTCGGGCATGCTCGCGCCCTACTGGCTGTTCATGCTGGGTGCGCTGTTCATCCTGGTGACGCTGTTGCTGCCCAAGGGCATCGTCGGCACCTTCAACGCCTGGTGGGACCAGGCGAAGGAAAAGCGTGCCGCCGCGACCAGCGCGAGCGCCGCGGCCGAAGATGGCGTCACCGAACCCAAGATGGCGGAGTAGGTGCAATGAACGTCATGGACACCCGCGCGACCTCCGCGATGCTCTATCTCGACGGCGTGCACGTCTCGTTCGACGGCTTCCACGCCATCAATAATTTGTCGCTGGCGCTCGAACCCGGCGAGATGCGGGCCATCATCGGCCCGAACGGCGCCGGCAAGACCACGATGATGGACATCATCACCGGCAAGACCAAGCCGGACGAGGGCACCGTGCTGTTCGACGGCGTCACCGACCTGACGCGGCTCGACGAGACCCGCATCGCCGAGCTCGGAATCGGCCGCAAATTCCAGAAGCCGACGGTGTTCGAGAGCCAGACCGTGCAGGACAATCTGCTGCTCGCGCTCAATGTCGATCACAGCGTCAAGGGCACGCTGTTCTGGCGCGGCAGCAGAGCGGAGTCCGAGCGCATCGACAAGGTGCTGGAGACGATCCGCCTCACCGACGCCCGCAATCGCCTGGCCGGCAGCCTCAGCCACGGCCAGAAGCAATGGCTCGAGATCGGCATGCTGCTGGCGCAGGATCCGAAGCTGCTCCTCGTCGACGAGCCCGTCGCCGGCATGACCGACGTCGAGACGCATCTCACCGCCGAGCTGCTCAAGGAAATCAACAAGACCCACACCGTGATGGTCGTCGAGCACGACATGACGTTCGTGCGCGAGCTCGGCGTCAAGGTCACCTGCCTGCATGAAGGCACGGTGCTCGCGGAAGGAACCATCGACCAGGTCTCGTCCAACGAGCGGGTCATCGAAGTTTATCTGGGACGCTGAGCGATGCTTGAGGTCAAGGACATCAACCTGTTCTACGGCGCGGCGCAGGCGCTGCGCGGCGTTTCGATCTCGGCCGAACCGGGCAAGGTCACTTGCGTGCTCGGGCGCAACGGCGTCGGCAAGACCTCGCTTCTGCGCGCCATGGTCGGGCAGTACCCGATCTCCTCGGGCGCGATCGTGCTCGACGGCAGCGACATCACGGGCCTGAAGCCCTATGAGCGGGCGCGCAAGGGCATCGGCTTCGTGCCGCAGGGCCGCGAGATCTTTCCGCTGCTGACGGTCGAGGAGAATCTCAAGACCGGCTTCGGTCCGCTCAGGCGCGAGGACAAGCACATTCCGGACGACGTGTTCTCGCTGTTTCCGGTGCTGCAATCGATGCTGGGCCGGCGCGGCGGCGACCTCTCCGGCGGCCAGCAGCAACAGCTCGCGATCGGGCGCGCGCTGGTGATGCGGCCGAAGCTGCTGCTGCTCGACGAGCCGACCGAGGGCATCCAGCCCTCGATCATCAAGGACATCGGCCGGGCGATCTCGTATCTGCGCAATCTCGGTAACATCGCCATCGTGCTGGTCGAACAATATCTCGACTTTGCCTGCGAACTCGGCGACAGTTTCGCGGTGATGGATCGCGGTGCGGTGAAGTTCACCTGCGACCGCACCAATCTGGACCCGGCCGAAATCAGCCGCCAGATGGCGCTGTAAGTCATTCTGCCGCGACCGGCTGGGGAGGCGGATGCGCAGCGAACTATCAGCCACATCTACCGTATTCGATGCCAACCGCGCCCGCGGCGCGGTGCGCTTCGACGTCCATGCGCGCGATGGCGTGACGCGGCGCGGGACCTTGCGTGAGTCCGGCTCCCTGCGTGTGCGCTTCCCCTCGCCGGAAGGGGAGGGGCTCTCCGGCGTGTTCGTCAACACGGCCGGCGGCGTTGCCGGCGGTGACAGTTTTGACATCGACATCGCGGCGGGCGAGGGCGCGCGCCTCACATTGACCACGGCGGCGGCCGAGAAGGTCTACCGTGCGCCGGGGCAGGCGGCAGAGCTCACGATCGCGCTAAAGGTCGCCGCCGGCGCTCACCTCGGCTGGCTGCCCCAGGAGATGATCCTGTTCGATCGGGCCCGGGTCCACCGCCGCTTCGACATCGAGCTCGACGAGGCCGCCTCGCTCCTGTTGTGCGAGATCGTGGTGTTCGGCCGCACCGCCATGGGCGAGCGGATGGAGCAGGGCGAGTTCGTCGACCGCTGGCGGCTGCGTCGTGGTGGCAAGCTGGTTTTTGCCGAGACCGTCAGGCTCGACGGCGATATCGGCGCAAAACTTGGGCGATCCGCCGTTGCCAAGGGCAGCGCCGCGATCGGCACGGCGCTGATCGTTCCCGGCGACGAGGCCCTGGTCGAGCGCATCCGCGAGGCGTCGGAATCCTTCTCCGGCGAGGTCGGGATTTCGACCTGGAATGGCTTTGCAATGGCGCGGTTCTGTGCCCAAGATGCGGCGCGCTTGCGTGCCGACATGATGGCCGTGCTGGCGCGCACCGGCGCGACGTTGCCGCGGCTCTGGTTGAATTGATGAGTTGAACGGAAGAGATTTCGCATGAACCTGTCTCCCCGCGAAAAGGACAAGCTCTTGATCTCGATGGCGGCCATCGTGGCCCGCCGCCGGCTGGATCGCGGCGTCAAGCTCAACCATCCCGAGGCGATCGCGATCATCTCCGACTTCATCCTCGAAGGCGCGCGCGACGGCCGCACCGTCGCCGAGCTGATGCAATCCGGCGCGCAGGTGCTTACTCGCGACCAGGTGATGCCCGGTATCCCCGAGATGATCCACGACATCCAGGTCGAGGCGACGTTTCCGGACGGCACCAAGCTCGTCACCGTGCACGAGCCGATCAGGTAGGAGCGAGAAGCATGATCCCCGGCGAACTCTTCATCCAGGACGGCGAGATCGAGCTCAATGTCGGCCGCAAGACCGTGACCTTGACGGTCGCCAATACCGGCGACCGCCCGATCCAGGTCGGCTCGCACTACCATTTCTTCGAGACCAACCCGGCGCTGAAGTTCGATCGCAAGAAGGCCCGCGGCATGCGCCTCGACATCGCCGCCGGCACCGCCGTCCGCTTCGAGCCCGGCCAGACCCGCGACGTCCAGCTGGTCGCCATGGCGGGGAAGAAGACGATTTACGGCTTTCGTGGCGATGTGATGGGGAAGCTGTGACATCCGGAGGAACGAGCGCGGTGCGGCACGGTTGAGGCGAAAACGGAGTATTTGCCATGCTGTCACCCGTTCGCCTCGTCTCCGAAGCTGCCGAACTCGCGGCGCGCCGTCACAATGGCATGGCGCGCAAGGGGCGGGGGAACGAGCCTTACATCAACCACCTTGCAGAGGTCGCGAGCCTGCTGGCAACGGCGACTGATGGCGCCGATGCAGAGCTTGTCGCGGCCGGGTGGCTGCATGATGCGATCGAGGATACCGACACCACGCGCGAGGAGCTCGCGCAGAAATTCTCCGAGCGCGTTGCGTCCATCGTCGTCGAATGTACCGATGACATGAGCCTGCCGAAACCGGAGCGACGAGGGCGGCAGGTGGCCGATGCGCCCAAGAAATCCGCCGGTGCCAAGCTGATCAAGATCGCCGACAAGATCAGCAATATCGGCGCGCGCGTTCATTCCGACCCGTCCGCCGAAGAGCGCGACGATCTCGCCGACTACACGGGCTGGGCTGAGCAGGTCGTCGCCGGCTGCCGTGGCGGCAATTCGTGGCTCGATGCAAAATTCGACGATGCCGTAAGAGCAGCGAGGGCTTCGCTGTGAACAACCAAGAATTCAAACGCAAACGGGGCTTGTGATGTCCGTCAAAATAAAGCGTTCCGTCTATGCCGACATGTTCGGCCCGACCACCGGCGACAAGGTGCGGTTGGCCGACACCGATCTCATCATCGAGGTCGAGAAGGATTTCACCACCTATGGCGAGGAGGTGAAGTTCGGCGGCGGCAAGGTGATCCGCGACGGCATGGGGCAGTCGCAGGTCACCAACAAGCAGGGCGCGGCCGACACCGTCATCACCAATGCGCTGATCGTCGATCACTGGGGCATCGTGAAGGCCGACGTCGCGATCAAGGACGGCATGATCTCGGCGATCGGCAAGGCCGGCAATCCCGACATCCAGCCCGGCGTCACCATCATCGTCGGCCCCGGCACCGACGTGATCGCGGGCGAAGGGAAAATCCTGACCGCCGGCGGCTTCGACAGCCACATCCATTTCATCTGCCCGCAGCAGATCGAGCACGCGCTGATGTCCGGCGTCACCTCGATGCTTGGCGGCGGCACCGGTCCCTCGCACGGCACGTTCGCCACCACCTGCACGCCGGGACCGTGGCACATGGGGCGGATGATCCAGTCGTTCGACGCCTTCCCGGTCAATCTCGGCATCTCCGGCAAGGGCAACGCCTCGCGGCCCGCCGCACTGGTCGAGATGATCAAGGGCGGCGCCTGCGCGCTGAAGCTGCACGAGGATTGGGGCACCACGCCGGCCGCGATCGACAACTGCCTTTCGGTCGCCGACGATTACGACATCCAGGTCATGCTGCATTCCGACACGCTGAACGAATCCGGCTTCGTCGAGGATACGATCAAGGCTTTCAAGGGCCGTACCATCCACGCCTTCCACACTGAAGGCGCCGGCGGCGGCCACGCGCCCGACATCATCAAGGTCGCAGGGCTCAAGAACGTGCTGCCGTCCTCGACCAATCCCACGCGCCCGTTCACGCGCAACACCATCGACGAGCATCTGGACATGCTGATGGTCTGTCACCACCTCGATCCCTCGATCGCGGAAGATCTGGCGTTTGCCGAAAGCCGTATCCGCAAGGAGACGATTGCGGCCGAGGACATTTTGCATGATCTCGGCGCGCTCTCGATGATGTCCTCGGACTCCCAGGCCATGGGCCGCCTCGGCGAAGTCATCATCCGGACATGGCAGACCGCGGACAAGATGAAGAAGCAGCGCGGGTCGCTCGCCGAGGACAAGGGCAAGGACAACGACAATTTCCGCGTCAAGCGCTACATCGCCAAGTACACGATCAATCCCGCCATCGCGCACGGCGTGTCGAAGCTGATCGGATCGGTCGAGAAGGGCAAGCTCGCCGATCTCGTGCTGTGGTCGCCGGCCTTCTTCGGCGTCAAGCCGGACTGCATCGTCAAGGGCGGCACGATCGTGGCTGCCCCGATGGGCGATCCCAACGCCTCGATCCCGACGCCGCAGCCGGTGCATTACCAGCCGATGTTCGGTGCCTTCGGCAAGGCGCGCACCGCATCGTCCGTGGTGTTCACGTCGAAAGCCGCCGTCACAGGCGGCCTTGCGCGAAAACTCGGCATCGAGAAGAAGCTCTATGCCGTCCAGAACACCCGCGGAAAAATCTCGAAGAAGAGCATGATCCACAACGACGCCACGCCCAATATCGAGGTCGATCCGGAGACCTATGAGGTGCGTGCCGACGGCGAGTTGCTCACCTGCGCACCGGCCGAGGTGTTGCCGATGGCGCAGCGATATTTCATGTACTGAAATAGCGCCTCGACGCATGTCTCCGGAACATGCCTGATTGCGTGTCTTGGGACGGCTTTTCCGGTTTTGCGTTCGGTCCCGCCTGGTCTAAGGTCCCGCCCGGTTCGTAACCCAGAAGAAAAGCCGGGAGGATTTCTCATGATCTACGTCGTTGCCACCTTGACCATCAAGCCCGAAACGCGCGCCGAATTCATTGCAGCCGCCACCGCCTGCATCAAGGAGACGCGGAAGGAGCCCGGCAATATCGCCTATGATCTGCATGAGAGCGTCACCGATCCCTCCAAGATGGTGTTCGTCGAGCAGTGGGAGAACGCCGAGGCACTGGTGCCGCATCGCGGCATGGAGCACATGAAGACGTTCGGCCGCGTGGCGGTGAAGTGCTTTACGGCGCCGCCGAAGATTGAGGTGATCACGCCCGAGAAGGTCGAGACACGGTAACGGGGTAAAAAGTATGATCCGGGCGACGCAGGTCAGGGGACAACACCGCTTCACGGAAGCGCCGGCGGATACGGTGGTGCTCGATTTCGACGATCGGCACCGCCGCCGCATGGCGATGACGGGAACGCGGGGCCTCGAATTCCTGCTCGACCTGGAGAATGCCGTCGCGCTGCGCGGCGGCGATGCGTTGGTCCTGGAGGACGGCCGGCTGGTCGAAGTGGTCGCGGCACCCGAGCCGCTGCTGGAGATCCGCGGCCGCGATCCGCACCACCTCATTCGCGTCGGCTGGCATCTCGGCAACCGCCACCTGCCGACACAGATCATGGCCAAGAGCCTGCGCATCCGCCGCGATCATGTCATCGAGGCCATGGTGAAAGGCCTCGGCGCGCGCGTGATCGAGATCGAGGCGCCGTTCGATCCCGAAGGCGGCGCCTATGCCGATGCCGGCCACGCGCATGGCCACGATGACCATGCGCATCACGATCATGGCCACCATCACCATGACCATCACGGCCATGATCATCACCATCATGATCATGCCGCGCATGACCACGGTCACGATCACCACCATCACCACGACGAGCATTGCGACCATCCCGATCATCACCATGGCCACAGCCATGCTCATGACCACAAATGAGCCGTCTCGCGCCGGTGACCTCGCCGAACGCGAGGCGGCGGCGCTGTACCGGCTGATGACGTGGCTGTCGCCGGCCTTTCCGGTCGGCGGTTTCTCCTATTCCAGCGGCATCGAATGGGCGGTCGAGGCGGGCGACATCACCGACACCGCGACGCTGGCCGACTGGCTCGATGCGATGCTCGGCGACGGTTCAGGCTTTTGCGATGCGACGTTCCTGGTCCACGCCTATCGCGCCGCTGAGGCCAGCGAAGACACGACCTTGAACGACATCGCGGAGCTCGCCGCCGCCTTCGTGCCGTCGCGCGAGCGGCAGCTCGAGACGACCTCGCAGGGCCGCGCGTTCGTCGACATCTCCCGCGCCGCGTGGGATGCGCAAGGCCTGGATGCCATGGTAGCGGCATGCCGCACGCCACTGGTCTATCCCGTCGCCGTCGGTGTCGTTGCCGCGATGCACGGCGTGCCGCTGGCGCCGACGCTGCACGCCTTCCTGCATGCGCTGGTCTCGAACTGGATTTCGGCGGCGAGCCGGCTCATTCCGCTCGGCCAGACCGACAGCCAGCGCGTGCTGGTGAAGCTGGAAGCCGCCGTTGCCGCGACCGCCAATCGGGCGCTGAATGCGACATTGGACGACCTCGGCAGCGCGACGTTTCGCGCCGATCTCGCCAGTCTGCGGCATGAGACGCAATATACTCGGCTGTTTCGCTCGTGAGCGGTGCGGCCTTTGACCAATCAAGAGAGAGCGAGTGACATGTCGAAATCTCACGGCCCCTTGCGCGTCGGAGTCGGCGGCCCGGTCGGATCGGGCAAGACCGCGCTGATGGACCTGCTCTGCAAGACCATGCGCGAGCGCTACGACATCGCGGCGATCACCAACGACATCTACACCAAATGGGATGCGGAATTCCTCGTGCGCTCGGGCTCGCTGACGCCGGACCGCATCGCCGGCGTCGAGACCGGCGGTTGTCCGCACACCGCGATCCGCGAGGACGCTTCGATGAATTTGGCTGCGGTCGCGGACATGCGCGCAAAATTCCCCGGGCTCGACCTCGTGCTGATCGAGTCCGGCGGCGACAATCTGGCTGCCACTTTTTCCCCGGAGCTCGCCGACCTCACCATCTACGTCATCGACGTGGCGGCCGGCGACAAGATCCCGTCCAAGGGCGGCCCCGGCATCACCCGCTCCGACCTCCTGGTCATCAACAAGATCGACCTCGCGCCCCATGTCGGTGCCTCCCTCGAGAAGATGGAGACGGACGCCAGGCGCATGCGCGGGGCGCGCCCCTTCGTCATGACCAACCTGAAAAAGAGCGAGGGGCTCGACCATATCGTTGGCTTCATCGAGGCCAAAGGCGGCCTGAAACGGGCAAGCTGACGGCGCGACGACGTGGCGCAGGCGTTTTCCGCCGTTAACGTCTGGGGCAAAAGCCGCATTTGCGGAACAAATTTCGGACACGGCGATTAACTACCTCCGGTGCCCGGAGCAAAGCCGTCATGGCCAGACCATCGGCCGGGCGAATTAAGCTTTTCAGGCGACCGAAGTTGCGTACTGATGCCTCCTCCTTCATTATCTCCGTTACTGGGGTCCACTCTGTTTCGGCACATGGCCGTTCGAGCGGCGTTCATATGCTCCGTGTTTATTGCCGACTTGCTACTTTCGCCTGAGTAGTCGAAGTGGTCCGGCTGGGTTTTATCATCGGTTTCATTGCTCTGCTCGGAGCCCTGCTCTCCGGGCTCGCGGCCTATCGTGTCCACGATCAGGAGCTGGCACTGGACCGGATCGCGCTGGCGCGCGCGATCGATGTCCACGCGAGCCTGGTCCAGGACCGCCTGACCGAGCGCGAGCTGCTCGCGCGTGTCGCCTCAGGCTTGTTCCGTGCGCCGTCGGTCATCAAGCCGAACATGCTGGAGCCGCTGCGCTCGGCCATCTACGCCTTCAAGACCGATTTCGTGGTGGCCGGGTGGATCGCCCGGCTGAAGCCGAACGAGCTTGTGCCGGCGCAGGCTGCGATCGCGCGCGCCGGCTTCCCCAATCCGCAGATCCGCACGTATGACGACAAGCCTATCGATCTTGCGAACGTTACCGAGCCGATCGACGTGCTGATGGACCTCGAACCGCGCAGCAACGAGACCAAGACGCTGCCCGGCCGCAGCTACGAGCAGGATCAGGTGCGCAACGCCATGCTAACGCGTGCGCGAGTCGAGAAGAGGTCGATCGCCTCGGACCCGGTTCAGTTGCTGCGCGGCGGCGGGCCCATCGGCATCATTGTGGCCGCGCCCGTCATCCCCGAGGGCGCGACGGAGCCGGCGGGCTTCGTCACATTTTCCTACGAGCTCGCCTCCCTGATGCTGGCCAATGACGACATGTCGTTGTTCGCGGTGGCGCTGAAGGATCCGCGCAGGGAAGGTGGTGAGCTTGTTGCCAACGACCAGGGCGTGGTCTCGTCACGCATGACGGCGGCGGACGGGCCGGCGCCGTCGGCGACGCGCACGGTGAGCTTCGGCGGCCGCGACTGGCATCTCGGCTATTACGCAAAGACCAATTCGGCGCGGCGCGCCGAGCAGACCGCGATCATCGTGGCGGCGATCGGTTTTGCCATCACCGCGATGGTGTGCGGTCTGTTCGGCTATGTCGCCTACAACAATCTGCGGCTTAGCCGGGAAATCCAGGTGCGGATCGGATTCGAGCGCCGGCTGACCGCCGTCATTGACGAGCTCAACCACCGGGTCAAGAACATCCTGGCGGTGATCCAGTCTATCGTGACGCGCACGCTGCGCCACGGCTCGGACATCGACGTTGCGCGCGAGCTGCTGATCGGCCGCATCCATGCCATGTCCAACGTGGTCTCGCTGCTCAGTGAGAGCCAGTGGCAGGGCGTCAAGCTGAAGGGCCTGTTCGAGGCGCGCGCCATCCCGCATGCCGACCGCATCGCCGTCACCGGCCCCGACATCGCGGTCAGCGCGCGCGCCGCGCAGAGCCTGTCGCTGCTGTTCTTCGAACTCGCCTCGCACTCCGACGAAGGTCTGTCGCTGGTCGGAAAGCATCCGCACATCACCGCGAATTGGACGGTGACGGGCGAGGGGACCGATGAGGTCTTCCATTTCCGCTGGGAGGAGTTCAAC
Organism: Bradyrhizobium liaoningense; assembly: GCF_018130785.1. Taxonomy (GTDB): domain Bacteria; phylum Pseudomonadota; class Alphaproteobacteria; order Rhizobiales; family Xanthobacteraceae; genus Bradyrhizobium; species Bradyrhizobium liaoningense_A. The sequence goes on along the minus strand of NZ_JAFCJT010000015.1, from coordinate 78,742 downwards.
ACCAGCGAGGCAACGCGCCGCCCGGATTCCGATTTCGGTCTGATCCTGCTCGACCGTGTTGCGCCCGAAGCGCTCGGCGGCACCGCCAAGCGCTACTTCACCGACGCCTCCTACGTGTACGAGCTGACCGCGCCGATGGAGACGGTGGTCGACATGAGTGAGCGCGATCGCACGGATAAGATCTCCGCACCGGTGCGGCCTGTGCGGTAGAGGTCGCGCGGCTTCAGGCCGAAGTCGGTCGAGCAGCGATTGCGGTCATCTCGAGCTTGACGCCTGGACCGAGATCGGCCACGCCGACTACGGCGCGCGCCGGCAGATGAGCTTCCGCAAAGTGCGCCTTCCAAGCCGCATTGAACTCAGCCTTCTCGCTGAGATTCGTAACGAAGATGGTCGCCTGCAGGACGTTGGCCAAGTCGGATCCGAGAGCCTTCAGCAAGCGCGACAACTGGCCGAGCACGTCGTTTGCCTGCCCTGACATGTCGAGGCTCGTGTCCTCGGCGACGATTCCGCCGATGTAAAGCACGCCTCCATGCTCGACCACCTCGTGGAGCAATCCTTCGTATGGCAAAATGCGTTTGATCATGATGACCGTTGCTGCTGTGGGAATAGACGCGACTTGTGTCTGCGGACCGCCGAGTGCCGTTCCTCGGGACGTGGCGATCATGTCAGCTCAGAGGCGTCCGAAGAGCCCGACTTAAAAAGCGTGGAGCATTTTCATCGCCCAGTCTAGCCCTTCGGCCGCAATATCAGATCGACCAGGCTCCGCGCGTAAGCCGGCGTGATCGGCGCGATGCCGAAGACGTAGCGGTAGAACAGGCTGCCGTAGATTGCGTCGTAAAGATCCTCGGCCGGCCCCTTGGCCAGGATGCTGCCATCGTTCTGGCCCGCGGCGATCATCTCGACCAGCGCGTCGCGGCGGAATTGCAGGTAGCGGGCGTAGAACAGCTCCGCCGAGCCGGTCTTGGAAATGCATTCGGAGACGACGGCGAGCTGCACCTTGCCGAACTCGCCCTGGAGCGCATCGGCATAGGCCGCGGCATGGCGGCGCGCGCGCGCCGCGGGGCTGCCGGAGCTCGCCGGCGGCAGCGGCAGCATCTGCGCGGCATGATGAAGGAAGGCGTCGATCAGCAGCGCTTCCCGCGACGGCCACCATTTGTAGATCGTCATCTTGGAGACGCTGGAGTGGCGTGCGACGGCGTCGATGGTGGTGGCGGCAAGGCCGGTGGCGGCCATGAGCGCATAGGCGCTTTCGAGAATGGCATTGGTGGTCTCGATCGACCGCGGCCGGCCGCGCCTCGGCGCGCTGTCAGCCTCTTCACCCCCGCCTTTCGCCATCGCCACGCCGGTCTCCTCACGCAGAGTCTTACCGCATAGCGCAGCCAAAGGTCTCGGCCTAGCAGAATCGCACGATTATTTGGCTAGAGCGTTTTCGAGCGAAGTGGATACCGGTTCGCCTGAAGAAGGCGCGTCAAAACAGGAATCTAGAGCTCTGTTCCGATCAAATCGAAACGGAGCTCTAGGCCTGCTGCCGCAGCGCGGCCGGCAGGTCCTGCCGCTTCGACCAGGTGATGTAATAGGCCACCGCCGTCATCGCCGCGAATCCGACGAGGCTCACCGCGATCTGCATCACCACGAGGTTCGGTCCGGTGATCAGGATGAGATGGCCGGCAAAGGACAGGAACACAGCAATGCAGAACACTGCAAGCCATTCCTCGCCGCAGGTGATCACCGCCTGAAGCGGCCGCCACTTCAGGCCGGGGTGGTCGGCCGGAATGAGATGGGTCGCGAGGAATGCGAGCGCGAGGAAATGGACCACGCGATAGGGCGCGAGGTTTTCCTTGTCTGTCGGCGTGATGCTGTTGAGGAGGAAGTCCGGCAAATAGACGGACAGCGCGGGCGAATGCCGCATCAAGGTGACGGCCATCGCGAGGATGAGATAGGCACCCGCGAGGATCCGCAGCCAGGACATGCCGTGCAACGCGCGTCCGGAGGCGCCTGTTACGGCGAACCAGCCGCCCAGGACCATCAGCATCTGCCAGCACATCGGATTGAAGGTCCACTCCTGGTCCGGATAGACCCGGAAATTCCAATCGAACCAGCGCGCCGCAACGTAGAGCGCGACCGATGCCGCCAGCGTCAGGTTCGGCCGCCGCAGCAAACCCCATAGTGCAAACGGAAAGAACGCCATCAGCGGGATCATCAGTTGCAGGAGGTCGAGGTTCAGCGGCTCTTCCTGGAGCACGAGGCCGCGGACCAGGATGCGCAGCGGATGCTCGAGAATGCCCGAGATGTTGTATTCGTGGATGATCTCCGGCGCCATCGATTGCGAGGCGACATAGGCGATGGTGTCGATATAGATCACGAAGAGGACGACATAGGCGGCGTAAAGCCGCCAGACGCGGCGGAATATCCGCGTCGCCGCGACGAGATAGCCGCGCTCCAGCGCCATCCTGCCGTGGATGATGGCAACACCATAGCCCACCACGAACACGAACAGGTCGGCCGCGCCGCTGAAGCCGAAATTGCGCAGCGTCAGCAGGTTGACGACGTTGTTCGGGATGTGGTCGACGAACACCGACCAGTTGGCAATGCCTAGCGTCAAATACAGCCTGGCGTCGTGATGGAATGCGGCGAGGTTCGCCTTGACGGACGGTTTCATCGTGGAAAATGACTTTTGGAATCAGGGCGCTGCTTTTAGCGGCAACCGCCTGCCCATCCGAGTAGCGTTTGCGTGAGGGGGCCCGATTCGTCCCTGATGGCAGAAAATTGCGCATATTGGCGGGCGCGCGCTCGCACATTCCCGTGTGGCGTGGCCGGGCCGCAATTTTCGGAAAGAGAGCGGCCCCGCCTTCCGTCGCGACCTTCCAGGTGAGTCGGCTCACCAGTCCGTGGTCGTGGCTGCATCGTTCTGCGTGTGGCTGTAGCACCTCTGAAGTCTGGAACTAGTAAATCTCCAGACTGGAGGGCTTCTAGCAGGCAGCATTGAACCGCTGCGGTAACTCCTCCTTCCGGCCGCATCGATGCGGCCGTCGGAAGTGGGGAAGTTGCAGTGGGCGTCTTGGAAGTGCGGCGCTGGCGGCTCGTGGGAGCCGTCAGCTCGATCGTTTTGATCATCGGTACGGGAGGGGCGTCAGCTCAATCATCGACAACGGCGTCATCCGCCGGGGCGGGCACCGACCTCGGTGCGGTCGTCGTCCAGCCAAGCGAAGCGCGCAAACGTGCCAACTCATCACTCTCGCGCAGCCGCAGCGCGGGACGCGCGCGCGTGGTCCCGCGAACGAATGCGGCTGGCAGCGCTGAGACTGCAGCGGCTGCCGGGGCCGGGGCGGGTCGCAAGGAATCGGCCTTTGGCCATGTCGATGGCATGGTCGCCACCCGCAGCGGCACCGGCACCAAGACCGATACGGCGTTGATCGAGACCCCGGCCGCGATTTCCGTCATCACCCAGGATCAGATCCAGGCCCAGGGCGCGCAGAGCATCGCGCAGGCGGTGCGCTACACCCCGGGGACGCGCGGCGAGTTCGCCGGCGCCGATGCCCGCACCGATGCCGTCTATGTCCGCGGCTTCCTCGCCGACCAATATCTGGACTCGCTGCGACTGCTCAACTTCGGCATCTTCGCCTATTCGCTGGTCGAGCCGTTCAATCTCGAGCGGGTCGAGGTCCTGCACGGCCCGGCCTCGATCCTGTACGGCCAGTCTTCGCCGGGCGGCCTCGTCGACATGGTCTCGAAGCGGCCGACGCTCGAGCCCTATCACGAGATGTTCGTTTCCACAGGCAGCTACAATCGCGTGCAGGCCGGCGTCGACCTGTCCGGACCGATCGACAAGAACAAGGAGTTTCTCTATCGCCTTACAGCGTCGGGCTTCGACGTCGGCAGCCAGGTCGATCATGGCGACTACCAGCGCATCTCGATCGCGCCGTCGCTGACCTGGCGGCCGGACAACAACACGACGCTGACGGTGCTCGGCACCTATCAGCGCGATCCCAAGGCCGGCTTCTACAATCAGTTGCCGCCAGGCGGCATCGGCACCATCACGCCCTACAAGGGCAGCTTCATTCCAACCAGCTTCTATTCAGGCGAGCCGGGCTTCGACAAGACCGACCGCACCTACGGCTCGGTCGGCTATCTGTTCGAGCACAGCTTCAACAACAATATGAAGGTCCGGCAGAACCTGCGCTACACTGACCTCAGCACAGATTTCGCGGTGGTGTCTCCCTCCGGCTCGGATCCGACCAACCTGGCCCGCGGCGCCTACACTACACAGGAGACCATGCGCTCCATCGCCGTCGACAACCAGGCCGAAGCGAAATTCTATGCCGGTCCGATCGAGCATACCGTGCTCGCCGGCGTCGATTACCGCAACGGCCTCGATAAGACCCTCAATGGCACGATTGCGGTCGTGGCGCCGATCAATGCCTTCAACCCGGTCTATGGCACGCCGTTCGGCTCGGTGCCGTTCACCACCAACAATCGCCAGCGGATCGAGCAGCTCGGCGAATATATCCAGGACCAGATCAAGTACGATCACTGGGTGGCGCTGCTCGGCATCCGCCACGATCTCGCCCAGTCCCGCACCGAGAGCCTGTCATTCGCAACAAACATCACTACGATCGCCCCGAAGTCCGACACTGCGGTCACCAAGCGCGGCGCGCTTCTGTACAAGTTCGACAACGGTGTCGCACCTTATATTCAGTATACGGAGTCGTTCCAGCCGACCGCCGGCACGGACTTCTTCAGTCGGCCGTTCGCGCCGACGACCGGCAAGCAGCAGGAAGCCGGTATCAAGTACCAGCCCAACGATAAGTCGCTCTACACGATTGCGGCGTTCAACCTCGTCCAGCAGAACGTGGTGACGCCCGACCCCGATCCGACACACGGCCCGACCGCGCGCGTCCAGACCGGCGAGATCCGGTCGCGCGGTGTCGAGTTCGAGGCCAAGACCGAGATCAATCGCGAACTGACGGTGCTCGCCTCGTATACCTATCTCGATAACGTCGTGACCAGGACCAACACCGCTACCCAGCTCGGCAAGCATCCGGTCGGGTTTCCGATGAATTCTGCCTCGGTCTGGGCGGATTACACCTTCCGTGGCGGTGTGCTCGACGGTTTCGGTCTGTCGGGTGGCGTCCGCTATATCGGCGAGCTTCCGGGAAACACGGTCAATACGTTTTATGTCCCTGATGTGACGCTGTTCGACGCGGCGATCCATTACGACTTCTCCGCGCTCGGGCCGATGTTCAAGGGTTATTCGGCGCAGGTCAACGCCACCAACCTGTTCGACAAGACCTACGTGACCTATTGCCAGGACATCGGTTGCTATTACGGCCTGCGCCGCAACGTGATTGCGACGCTGCGATACCGCTGGTAGGAGGGGAGCGGAATGAGCGATCAGGCAGTCTTCGGGGAACGCGTGTACGAACGAAAGCCCGCGTTGCGGCGCTGGCTCTTCGTGCACAAATGGACGAGCCTGATCTGCACGCTGTTCCTGCTCCTCGTCTGCATCACCGGCTTGCCGCTGGTGTTGCGGGAGGAGATCAACAGCCTGCTCGACGATGCGTTGCCCTACGCGCAGGTGCCGGAGGGCACGCCCAATGTCAGTCTCGACCGGGTCGTCGATGCCAGCCGGAAGATGTATCCCGGCGAGACCATCATCTCCGTATTCGTCGACGACGACGAGCCCAGGATCATGGTGTATATGGCGAGCTCTTGGGAGGCCTTCAACGCCAACCGCAAAGCGCTGTACTCGATCCGGTTCGACGCCCACACCGGTGACGTGCTGAAGCAGACGAAACCGTTCGGCGCGGACGGCCTCTCGTTCCTTCAACTGATGCTGATACTCCACCGCGATATCTTCATGGGGTTGCCGGGCGAGCTGTTCCTCGGTGCGATGGCACTGCTCTTCGTCGTGGCGATCGTCTCTGGGATCGCGGTCTACGGGCCGTTCATGCGCAAGCTCGATTTCGGCACGGTGCGTGCGGCCCGATCGCGGCGCCTGAAATGGCTCGATCTGCACAATCTGCTCGGCGTCGTCACGGTCGGCTGGGCGCTGGTGGTCGGCGCCACCGGCGTGATCAACGAGCTTTCGACGCCGTTGTTCGCGTTATGGCAGCAGACCGACGTGCGCGCGATGCTGGCGCCGCTGCAAGGCAAGCCGGTGCCGCAGACATCCGAATTGTCGTCGCCGCAAGCAGCCTACGACACCGTGAAGACGGCGTTCCCCGAGATGATCGCGACCAGCGTGGTGTATCCCGGCTCGCCGTTCGGATCGCCGTTCCATTACGTGGTCTGGACCAAGGGCAAGGAGCCACTGACGTCGCGCCTGTTCAGCCCGGTACTGGTGGACGCCAGAAGCGGCGCTCTGGTCTCGGCGGTCACCATGCCCTGGTATCTGCGTGCGCTCGAGCTCTCGCGCCCCCTGCATTTCGGCGACTATGGCGGCATGCCGCTGAAGATCATCTGGGTGTTGCTGGACCTCGTGACGATCTTCGTGCTCGGCAGCGGCTTGTACCTCTGGTTTGCGCGATCGCCGGCCACGAAGCCGAGCCGCTCCTCGGCTGCGATCCCGCTGCCATCGCCGGGCGGTGCCGAATGACGGCTCGTCGCTCGCTCGCCTTGATCTGGCGCTGGCCGGCTCTGCTTGCTGCCCTGAGTGTATTCGGCCTGCTGGCGGCCTTGATCGGCCAGACCGGGATATGGCTACCCTTGTCCTGGGGCGCGCTGACTATTCCGCTCGCGGTGGCGGCGCTCTGCATCGTCCGTAGCCGGGACTGAGGCAGCAAGACCGGGATATTCGCCGCTATTCAGCCGGTTCAGCCGATGCTTCGTCGGATGCGCCGGCGCGGCTCGCCATGATTCCAAGTGCGACGCCGCCGATGGCCAGGATAGGCAACAGCCGCTTGACGCCGATGGCACGAACGATCTGGAGGCCTGTTGCCAGCAGCATGGGGTCGGCGAGCATGCTCTGCGCGGTCGATCTTGCGGCGCGCTCCGCGGCGATCCGGGCGCGCTTCTGAATCTGACGCTTGTAGCCCCAATAGCTCCCCGCCGCGGTGAGCGTCAGCAGGAAGAAGATGCCGGCGCCCGCGAGGCAGGCCTGTACGGGGCCATATTTCTCCAGGACCGAGATGAAGGCGGCCGCGCAGAGAAAGCACGTGGTGATGAAGAGCGCGAATGCTGCGCCCGCGGCGAGCGATGTCAGGCGGACGGTCGTGCCGGTCGATGCGCTGATGCCGTCGATGATGCGCTGTAACATGGCCTTGCTCCTCAGATCCCCACAAGCCGGCAGCGACGGCGCATCAGCGCCGCCGTGGCATCAAGGTCTCGCGTCCGCGCTACCGGCGCCAGGCGACGCCGATCAGGAAGCCGATGCCGAGCGCGAGCCCGACGGTCGCGAGCGGCCGCTGCGTGATGGCGTCTTCCAGCGTCTCCTCGATCGAGCCGTAGGCGTCTTGCGCAGCTTCCATCATGGCGCTGCCGCGATCCGACATGTCGTCGACCGCGGAATCCACGTTCTCGCGGGCCTGGCGATAGCCGCGGCGGGCCTGCTTGCTGGTGGAATTGGCAAATGTGTTGAGCGCGTCGGTGATCTGATCGGTGAGGGCGGCGATATCGCTTTTCACGGCTGCTACATCCTTCTCGAGGCGTTCTCTGGTGGCTTTGTCGGTCCAGTCTCTCATCCCGGTTTCGCCATTGGTGACTGACATCAGGAGCTCCAAAACTGTTGGCGGCTGAGATAGCCGGAAAACGTTTCGTCCTCGGGTAAGTTCCGTTCGGTGAAACCGGTCATGCCTGCGGGAGCTGCGGCGAATTCTCAGGCAGGAGATGCTCCTTCAGGATCAGCCCGACGATCAGCAGTGGCGACGAGAGGAACGCGCCCATCGGCCCCCACAGCCAGGTCCAGAATGCCAGCGCGACGAAGACGGCGAGCGCGTTCAGCGCCAGCCGCCGGCCGATGATGGTCGGCGTGACGAAGTGCCCTTCAATGAAGGTGATGCCGCCGAAAGCCAGCCCCGCCATCAGGCCGCCGCCGAGGGTCGGGAAGGCGACGAGCCCCACCACGACCAGAACGACGAACATCGCGATCGGTCCGATGATCGGGATGAAGTTGAGCGCCGCGGCGAGCGCACCGAGCCCGGCCGGATTGGGCATGCCGGTGAGGGCGCAGACGATGCCGGTCGCGACGCCCACGCCGATATTGATGACGGTCACCGTCAAGAGGTAATTGCCGAGATGGACCTCGATCTCGTTGAGGATCCGCAGGGTGCGGAGCCGCGCATCGCGGTCGGCGAACGTCATGATCAGCGCCCGCCGCAAGTCGCGCCAGCTTGCGATGAACAGGATCAGCGTGGCGAAGAACAGCAGGAATTCGGCGAAGGTCGGCGACAGGAATTCCAGCGTTGGCTGCACCCATTCGAATTTCGGCAGCTGGAGGCTGGGCAGCCCCTCGGAGCCGCCGACCATGGTTTGCAGCTCGCTCCACAGTGCCAGCGGTCGGTCGAACACGTGCAGCTTGTCCTTCAACTGCGCGCCGAGCTCCGGCAGGCGCGAGCTCCACTCCATCGCGGGCGCGGCAATCAGCGCGACGACGAAGGCGACGATCATCGTCACCGCGATCACGATCAGCACGGCACCGAGGGCGCGCGGCACATGGCGCCGCTCGAGAAAGCTTGCGGCCGGCGACAACATGGTACCGGCGACGATGGCCATCACGACCGGGAGGAAGAACGCCCTGGCGACGTAGAGCACCGCGACCACGGCAATCAGGAACAGCCCGGCGAGCGCAAAGGCGACGAACTCGGTGCGGCGGATTACCGGTGGCCGCTCGACATGGCTGTCGGGAAGCGGGTCGCCCTCGCTATTGCCGGAGATCAGACGTTCGGTGGGAAGGACGCGCACAATATCTCTCCCGCACGGAAGCCTCCGCGCGCCCATTGTTGACACTAAAACGTCCGGGAGGACTTTGCGGTTCCATCGCGGTTTCGTGAAGTTTTGCTCGCTTGACTGTGACCTCGCTGCCGCAACGAGCGGCGGAACTTGAGTCGGTGCGACTGCGTTGCTGGGAAGCCGCATCACCCTGATGCACACATCCAACGGGGCAGCACATGACAAGGTTCTCTCCAGCTCGTCGCCGCTTCTCGCCGCGCGCCGCTACCGCCATTGCCTTCGCGACAGTATTGCTGACCATGCCCTTCGCGGCACAGGCCCAGACGCTCGGCTACGCGCCGATGCAGCCGCTGGGATATCCGCAGGCCCCCAGCTATTCGCAGGGTTATGTCACCGCGGAGCCTCGGGCCGCCGACGAGGATGCCGCGCTGCCCGACCGGCTGCGCAAGCAGATCGTCAGCTTCGACAGGAGCGAGCCGGCCGGGACCATCGTCATCGATACCGGCAACACCTATCTCTATTACGTGCTCGGCAATGGCCGCGCGATCCGTTACGGTGTCGGCGTCGGCCGAGAAGGGTTCACCTGGGCCGGCGTGCAGAGTGTCAGCCGCAAGGCCGAGTGGCCGGACTGGCATCCGCCGGCCGAGATGATCGCGCGTCAGCCTTATCTGCCGCGCTTCGTCGCCGGCGGTCCCGGCAATCCGCTCGGCGCGCGCGCGATGTATCTCGGCTCGAGCGAATACCGGATCCACGGCACCAACGATCCCACCACGATCGGCAAGTTCGTCTCCTCCGGTTGTATTCGCATGACCAACGAGGACGTCACGGACCTGTTTGGCCGTGTCAATGTCGGCGCCAGGGTCGTGGTGCTGCCGAAGAACGCCCCGCTGATGGCCAGGGGCTACGACAGGGGGGGCGACCCCGTGCGCAAGCGCCCGGTGACGACGCTGCCTTCGGGACGGCAGGCGCTGACCATCGCGACGTCGGCCGTGAACTGAGAGTTGAGCGAGGTGATATGAAGAGACGTTCGATCGGCAGACTGGCCGGCGGCGCGGCGGCATGCTTCGCCGTCGCCTTGTTTGGCCTCGCGTTGACGCCGCCGGCGCATGCGGAAGACTTCTTCTCGGCGCTGTTCGGCGGCTTCCGCGCGCGCTCCGCGCCGGAGATCCGCATTCCGTTCCCGACCGGTGACATGCCGCGCTACGACACGCCGCGCCAGCGGGCCTCTTATGGCGGCGGCACTGCTTATTGCGTGCGCGGTTGCGATGGCCGCTACTTCCCGGCGCAAGGAAACGATGCCGAAAGCAAGGCGCAATCCTGCAAGAGCTTCTGCCCGACGTCCGAAACCTCGCTGGTCTACGGCAGCAATATCGACGACGCCACGACGGACAAGGGAAAATCCTATTCCGACCTGCCCAACGCGTTCCGATACCGCAACGAGATCGTTGCGGGCTGCACCTGCAACGGCAAGGATCCGGTCGGCCTCGCCCAGGTCAAGGTCGAGGACGATCCCACCCTGCGCAAGGGTGACATCGTTGCCGGCAGCGATGGCCTGGTGGTCGCCAACCGCAACGCCAAAGACCGCCAAGGCGTCGCGATGAACTTTTCGCCGCTGCCGGAATCGGTGCGCGCGAGATTCCGCCAGGTGCCGGTGGTCGCGAAGGAGTAGGGATGGCGTCGGCTGAGTTGGCGACGCTAGTCGCCCGACAAAAACTGTCGTCCCGGGGCGCGACGAAGTCGTGAACCCGGGACCCATAACCACAGGGAGACGTTTGGCGAAGACTCGGCGTTGCCAGCTCGCGCTGCAACTGCTCCCTGTGGTTATGGGTCCCCGTGCGCAATTGCGCACTAGGCGGGGACGACACCGAGAGTGGCGCGCTAATCTAGCGTGCCCTACGCCGCCCGTATCTTCCCCAGGAAATCACTCACCTGCTCGCCGAGCTGCCGGCTCTGCGTCTCCAGCGTTTCCGAGGCTTGCTTGACGTTGTCCGCCGCACCGGCAGCGGTGTCGGCGTCGGCCTTCACGCCGGTGATGTTGTCCGAGACGTTTTTGGTGCCCTGTGCCGCGTACTGCGTGCTGCGGGTGATCTCCTGCGTCGCGGCGCCCTGCTCCTGCACGGCGGCGGCAATCGCAGTCGCAACCTCGTTGACCTCGCCGATGATGCCGCCGATCGCCTGGATCGCGTTGATGGCATCGCCCGCGACCCGCTGAATGTCGGCAATCTGTTCGGAGATATCTTCGGTCGCCTTCGCGGTCTGGCTCGCCAATGATTTCACCTCGGATGCCACCACGGCGAAACCGCGCCCGGCTTCGCCGGCGCGAGCAGCTTCGATCGTGGCGTTGAGCGCGAGCAAATTGGTCTGCGCCGCGATGGTATTGATCAGCCCGACGACCTCGCCGATGCGTCCCGCCGATTGCGCCAGCCCCTGAACGGTGCCGTCGGTCTCGCGGGCCTGGTTGACGGCGCGGCTGGCGATCCCCGCGGCATGGGCGGCCTGCTGGCTGATGTCGTTGATCGAGGCAGAGAGCTCCTCGGCGGCTGCCGCAACGCTCTCGACGCTGGTAGAGGCGTCGTTGGACGCCTTGCCGGCGATCTCGACGCGCTCATTGGTCTGGCGCGACACCGCGGAGAGGTCGCCCGAGGTCTTGCGCATCTCGCCGGACGCCTCGCTCAGCTCGCCCAGCGATTTGCGCACCACGCCCTCGAATTCGCCGACATAGGCCTCCATCGCGCGCTGGCGCGCGGCGGCGCCGGCATTGCGCTCGCGCTCCTGCTCTTCGATCTTGAGCTTGTCGATCGCTTGCTGCTTGAAGGTTTCGAGCGCCCCGGCGAGCGAGCCGATCTCGTCCTTGCGGTCGAGATAGCCGCTGTCGACGCCAAGATCGCCGCCGGCGACCTTGAGCATCGCATCGCGAATTTTATGCAGCGGTGTGATCACGCGGCGGCTGACCGCCAGCATGGCGGCGCCGGTCAGGACGATCGCGGCGACCAGCAGGGCGGTATTGACCAGCAGCAGCTGCACCGCGGCCGCGCGCTGGGCGGCGGAGTGGTCCTTGGCGGCTTGCAGGGCCGCGTCGGCGAGCCTCACTGCGGTCATCATGCGGGGGACCGAATAGGGGCTCCACTGGTTGGCGGTCATCGACGGCTTCTCGCCCTTGGCAATCGTCGCGATGACGCCGTCGCGCGTCGAGGCATATTGCGGGTCGAAATAGGTCGATTTTGTCTCGGTGATCGCGGAAGCCAGTGCCGGCGGCAGCTGCATGCCCGATGCGGCCAGCTCGATCGCAGTCCATGCGGCTTCCGTGCCGCCGATGAATTTGGTGTAGGCGAGCTGCACTTCGGGCGCGATCCTGCCGCTGCCGAGCGCGTTGCCGACGATCTGCGAGGACTCGCCGGCGGTGTTGCGGAGCAGCCAGGCCATCTGCTTGATGGTCAGGAGCTGGTCGATGGTCGCGTCCTGGTGGTTGACGCTCGCTGCGAGCGCGCCGGCGAGCTTGTCGAGCTGCGCCATCAGCGTGTCCTCGGTCGCGACATATTCCTTGGCGAGGCCTGCGCGGCGCTCGGCCTTGGGCTTGACGACCTCGGTCCAGAACTCCGCCTGTGCTGCAAGCAGCGTCTTGTTCAGCGTGCCGAGGTCGGCGAGGAAGGCCTCGCGCTGCACGACGTCGGTCGTGGGCAGGATCTCGAGCGTGCGGGCCAGCGCCGGCATCAGCGCATCGCGAATCTCGCGGATGTATTTCTCGATGTCCTTGTCCATCGCGACATCGGAGGTGAGCTGGCGATTGCTGGTCGAGCGGTCGGCCCGGATGTTCGCCATCGCCTTGAACACCTCGGCCGAGGCCGCCGAAACCGCGACGATCCGGTTGGCCTGCTGAAGCCGGCCCCATGAGCTCCATGCGCTGATCGAGAAGCCGATGACGACGACGAGTGCGGTGGAGAGGACCACCGCCTTCAGCAGCGTGGATACGGTCAGGCGATTGAGCATTGGACACCCCGGTACGCGTTTCGAAGTTCGTGGCCGCCGGCAGCCCCCTACGAACTTCGAACGACCAAAGGGATGCATGCGGAAGCGCCTGCCTTCGGCAGGCGCTTGAAGCGCATTTGGCCCGAAAAGGGTAAAAACTTAGACAGTGTTCCTGCCGTAAAATTACGGGCGCCGCCTTAGGCGGCGCGGATCTTGCCCAGGAAGTCGCTGACCTCATGGCCGAGCTGGCGGCTCTGGTTCTCCAGCATCTCGGAGGCCTGCTTCACGTTGTCCGCGGCGGCTGCGCCAGCGTCAGCATCGGCCTTCACGCCGGTGATGTTGTCCGAGACGTTCTTGGTGCCCTGCGCCGCAAACTGCGTGCTGCGCGTGATCTCCTGGGTCGCCGCACCCTGCTCCTGCACGGCGGCGGCGATTGCGGTGGCGACCTCGTTCACTTCGCCGATGATGCCGCCGATGGTCTGGATCGCGTTGATGGCATCGCCCGCGACCTTCTGGATGTCGGCGATCTGCTCGGAAATCTCTTCCGTCGCCTTCGCGGTCTGGCTCGCCAGCGACTTCACCTCGGAGGCGACGACCGCAAAGCCACGGCCGGCCTCGCCGGCGCGCGCCGCTTCGATCGTGGCGTTGAGCGCGAGCAGGTTGGTTTGCGCCGCGATGGTGTTGATCAGGCCGACGACCTCGCCGATGCGTCCGGCAGATTTTGCCAGACCCTGCACGGTGCCGTCGGTTTCGCGCGCCTGGGTGACGGCGCGGCCGGCGATGCCTGCGGCGTGCGCCGCCTGCTGGCTGATGTCGTTGATCGAGGCCGAGAGCTCCTCGGCTGCAGCCGCGACGCTGTCGACGCTCATGGAGGCGTCATTGGAGGCCTTGCCGGCGACCTGGACGCGGTCGTTGGTCTGGCGTGACACGGCGGAGAGATCGCCCGAAGTCTTGCGCATTTCTCCGGAGGCTTCGCTGAGCTCGCCCAGCGTCTTGCGCACCGCGCCCTCGAATTCGCCGACATAGGCCTCGACGGCGCGCTGGCGCGCGGCCGCGCCGACGTTGCGTTCGCGCTCGTGCTCCTCGATCTTGAGTTTCTCGGTCGCCTGCTGCTTGAAGGTTTCCAGCGCGCCGGCCAGCGCGCCGATCTCGTCATGGCGGTCGAGATAGCCGCTGTCGACGGCGAGGTCGCCGCCGGCAACCTTGAGCATGGCGTCGCGGATGGTGTTGAGGGGATGGATGACGCGGCGGCTGACCAGCATGACCGCGCCGACGGCGAGGCCGATGGCGAGCGCCAGAAGCGCAAGCTGCACGATCAGCGCGCGCTGCGCGGCGCCGCGTTGCTCCAGCGTATGGACCTTGGCGCCGTCGAGCGCAGCTTCCGCCACCGCGACGGCACTCGCCAGGCGGCCGACCGTGAGCGGGCTCCACTGATTGGCGGTCATCTCGGCCTTCTCGCCCTTGACCAGCGTGTCCGCGAGACGGTCGCGCAGGGTGAGATATTGCGGCTCGAAATAGGCGGTCTTGGCCGCGGTCATGGCGGATGCGAGCGCGGGCGGCAACTGCATGCCCGAGGTCGCCAATTCCAATGCCTTCCACATCGCCGCCGTGCCGCCGACATGTTGGGTGTAGTTATAGCGGGCCTCGGGCGTGATCTTGCCGGCGGCGAGGCCGGTCGAGACGACCAGCGAGGCTTCGCCCGCGGTGTTGCGGAGCAGCCAGGCATTCTGCTTGATCGACAGCAGCTGGTCGATCACGGCATCCTGGTGGTTGACGGTGGCGGCGAGGACGCCCGAGAGCTTGTCGAGCGTCTCGAGCAGGCCCTGCGTCGTCTCCATGTATTCCTTCGGCAGGCCGGCGCGGCGCTGGTCCTTCGGTTTGGCAACATCCTCCCAGAACTGCTTCTGCTCTTCGCCCAGCAGCTTGTAGAGGCGTGCGAGCTCCGGCACCAGCGTGCCCGATTGCGGGAAGTCGATGCTCGGCAGCAGCTCGAGCGCGCGGGCCATCGCCGGCATCTGCGCATCGCGCAGGCTCCGCAGATATTTCTCGATTTCGGAGTCCATCGGCTCGGTCGCGTTCAGCAGCCGCGACGTGGTCGAGCGGTCGGTGCGCAGATTGTGCATCGCCTTGAACAGATCGGCGGAGGCGTCGGCGATCTGCGAGATGCGGTTGGCGGTCTTGAGGCGGTCCCAGGACGCGTAGGCGGTGAGTGAAAGCGCGATCACCACACAGACCGACGTGATGGCGATCACCGCCTTCAGCAGCGCGGACACGGTCAGACGATTCAGCATCGAAGCCCCCATGAATTCCCATTGCAAAGTTCGTCGAGACGCCCCGGCAACATCGAAAACGGAGGGGCACGCAGATCGGCAATCGCATGCCGTTTGCGGCGCATGACCCAAACGGTTTCCGCATCTGAAACGAAAAGGGTAAAGTTTTTAGGCAGGTCGGCCGATCGTAGAAGTACGTATTTACTAGAAGTTGCAGTGGCTTGCTTCGATGGAACCTGCGTGGGAGATGGACGTTAGAGCACCGTCAGCAATTTGCCTGAAGGGGGGTCCTCGCGATGCTGGTCGGCGTACTCGTCACCTTTCTCGTCGTCATTCTCGTGCTCTATCTCATCAACATGCTGCCGATGGACGGCCGCGCCAAGCAGATCGCACGCGTGATCGTCATCATTATCGGCGTGGTGTCGCTGCTGAAATACCTGACGGTGTTCTAGCTGCGGTATTGCAGTGCCAAACAAAAAGCCCCGGCCTGAGCCGGGGCTTCATTTGTTCTGCGCTTAATGCAGTCCCTTGAGCCAGTCGTCGACGTCCTGACGAACCTGGTCCTTGGCCTTGCCGTAGCGCTCCTGGAGCCGGCCCTCGAGCTGCTCGCGGCGGCCCTCGATCAATGTGAGGTCGTCATCGGTGAGCTTGGCCCACTTCTCCTTGGCCGACCCCTTGAACTGCTTCCAGTTTCCTTCGATGCGATTCCAGTCCATGTGCATCTCCCGTTGCTGATGGCCCGACAACGCGAGGCGTGGGCGGCCGTTCCTTCGCGCGCCGCGACGTTTCGCCCAGCAAAAAAGCCCCGGCCAGCGCCGGGGCTTTTGACATTCCGATGACTGAACACAGCCGACCTTGTTATCCAAGCGCCTTGTCAGCCAGCCGCCTTGGCTTCGCGCCGGCGGGCGGTGAGGATGTACTCGGTGTAGCCGTTCGGCTGTGCGCGGCCCTTGAAGATGAGATCGCAGGCGGCCTTGAAGGCCACGCCGTCGAAGGCGGGCGCCATCGGCTTGTAGATGGCATCGCCCGCGTTCTGCTTGTCGACGACGACGGCCATGCGCTTGAGCGATTCCATCACCTGCGCCTCGGTGATGACGCCCTGGTGCAGCCAGTTGGCGAGATGCTGGCTGGAGATACGCAAGGTGGCGCGGTCTTCCATCAGCCCGACATCGTGGATGTCAGGCACCTTGGAGCAGCCGACGCCCTGGTCGATCCAGCGCACGACATAACCCAGAATGCCCTGGCAGTTGTTGTCGATCTCCTGCTTGACGTCGTCGGGGGCCCAGTTCGACTTCGACACCGGAATGGTGAGGATGTCCGAGAGCTTTGCGCGCGGGCCGCCCTTGGTCAGCTCCTGCTGGCGCGCGGTCACGTTGACCTGATGGTAGTGCAGGGCATGCAGCGTCGCCGCCGTCGGCGAGGGCACCCAGGCGGTGGTGGCGCCGGCCTGCGGATGCGCGAGCTTCTGCGCCAGCATGTCCGCCATCTTGTCGGGCGCGGCCCACATGCCCTTGCCGATCTGGGCGTGGCCGGGCAGGCCGTCGATCAGGCCCATGTCGACGTTCCAGTCCTCATACGCCTTGATCCAGGCCTGCGCCTTCATCTCGTTCTTGCGGATCATCGGACCCGCTTCCATCGAGGTGTGGATCTCGTCGCCGGTGCGGTCGAGGAAGCCGGTGTTGATGAACATGATGCGCTTCGAGGCACGCTGGATGCAGGCCTTGAGGTTGACGGTGGTGCGCCGCTCCTCGTCCATGATGCCGACCTTGAGCGTGTTCTCGGGCAGTGACAGCATCTTCTCGACGCGGTCGAAGATCTCGCAGGTCAGCGACACCTCGTCCGGGCCGTGCATCTTCGGCTTGACGATGTAGGCAGATCCGGTGCGGCTGTTCTTGGTCTTCGAGTTGCCCTTCAAGTCATGAATGGCAAGAAGCCCCGAGATCGCGGCATCGAGCAGGCCTTCCGGAATCTCCTCGCCCGCCTCGTCGAGCACCGCGTCGGTGAACATGTGGTGACCGCAATTGCGCATCAGCAGCAAGCTGCGGCCGTGCAGCTTGACCTCGCCCTTGCCATCAGGCGTCTTGTAGCTGCGGTCGGAATTGAGCGAGCGCGTCAGCGTCTTGCCGCCCTTCTCGAAATCGGCCGACAGCGTGCCGTTCATCAGGCCGAGCGTGTTGCGATAGACCAGCACCTTGTCCTCGGCGTCGACCGCGGCGACCGAGTCCTCCATGTCGAGGATGGTCGACACGGCGGATTCCATGATCATGTCGGCGACGCCGGCCGGATCGTCCTTGCCGATCGTGCTGCTGCGGTCGATCTTGACCTCGACGTGCAGGCCGTTGTTGGTGAGGAGCACGGCGGACGGCGCTGCCGCATCGCCCTGGAAGCCGGCGAACTGCGCCGCGTTCTTCAGCGCCGTGGCATTGCCGCTCTTCAGCTTCACCGCGAGCTGGCCCGCGACGACGCTATAGGCGGTGACGTCGGTGTGGCTGCCGGTCGCCAGCGGCGCGGCGGCATCGAGGAAGGCTTTTGCCTTGGCGATAACCTTGTCGCCGCGCGCCTTGTTGTAACCCTTGCCGCTCTCGGAAGGATCGTGCGGAATCGCGTCGGTGCCGTAGAAGGCGTCATAGAGCGAGCCCCAGCGCGCGTTCGCCGCGTTCAGCGCATAGCGTGCATTGGTCAGCGGCACGACGAGCTGCGGGCCGCAGATCTTGCCGATCTCTTCGTCCACATTGGCGGTCTCGACCTTCTGCGTCGCCGGCTCGGGGACGAGATAGCCGATCTCCTTCAGGAACGCGGTGTAGGCATCGAGGTCGAACGCCTTGCCCTTGTTGGCACGGTGCCAGTCGTCGATCTTGGCCTGCAGCGTGTCGCGTACGGCGAGCAGCGCGCGGTTTTTCGGCCCCAGATCCTTGATGATGGCGGCGGCCCCGGCCCAGAACGCATCCGGCGCGATCCCCGTCTTCGGGGCCGCTTCCTTGGCGATGAAGTCAAACAGGACGGGAGCGATCTTCAATCCGTGGGCGTCGACGCGTTTCATGATGGGCTTTCTTGTTGGAAATGACTGTTTTTTGGCTGCTTTTGACCCGACAGCAGCAAAATGCGCCCACTGGGGGCGGCTTTCAGGGCCTATTAGCCCCAAAATCGGGGCGGTGAGAAGACCCCTAAAGGTCTGTCAAAATGTCAAGAAGAGGTGTGGGAGGCCCCACGCACCAGTGTCATTCCCCGCGAAAGCGGGGAATCCAGTACGCCGCGGCTTCTCCGTATCCTAACGCTGTCTCTGGAATACTGGGTCGCCCGGTCAAGCCGGGCGACGACAGCGGGGATTAGGCGGGCTCAATCAAATATTCGCGGCGAGATCCACCATCTCGTCGAACAGCACGCCGGTGGTCTTCAGCATCTGTTCGATCTCGTCTGCCGCCTCGGCGACCGTCCGCGTCGACGTGTCGATCACGAGCTCGGCGGCCTGCGGCGCTTCGTAGTCGTTGCCGATGCCGGTGAACGACGCGAGCGCGCCGGCACGGGCTTTCTTGTAATGACCCTTGGGATCACGATCCTCGCAGACCTCTGCCGGTGTCGCGACATGGATCTCGCGGAACGCGGTGTCCGCGATGCGGCGCGCCGCGGCGCGGTCCTCGCGCGCGGGCGAGACGGCGGCGACGATCGCGATGTGGCCGTTGCGGGCGAGATGCGTGGCGACCTCGGCGAGGCGGCGGATGTTCTCGCTGCGGTCGGCGGCGGAGAAGCCGAGATCGTTGTTGAGCCCGGCGCGCAGCGTGTCGCCGTCGAGCAGGATCGGCGAGCCGCCATTGGTGAACAGCCGCCGCTCCAGCGCCTTGGCCAGCGTCGACTTGCCGGAGGCCGGCAGACCCGTCAGCCAGACCACCGCGCCGTTGTGCTGGTAGCGCGCGGAGCGCTCGTCGGGACGCAGCGCCGATTCCACCGGCACGATATCGACAGGCACCGCGCGCTGGCCGGCATCGACCGACAGCACGAGACCGCCGCCGGCGATGCGCCCGGAGACTTCGATCACGAGACGGCCGGTGCGCGGGTTCTCGGTGTAGGGATCGGCAGCAATCGGGCTCGAAAGGGAGATGTCGATCTCGCCGACATGGTTGCGGCCGATCGCCTTGTTCTCGGTGCTCGACAGCTCGCCGGGATCGACCGCCTTCTCGATGGCGACGACGGTGGCACGGCTTTCCTTCGGGCCGCAGCGGACCAGGAGCTGGTCGCCCTTGGCGAGCGGCTTGTCGTGCAGCCAGAAGATGCGCGCGCGCAGACGGCGCGTTTCGCGCGGCGCGGAGCCGGCATGCGCGACGATGTCGCCACGCTCGATGAACAATTCGCGGTCGAGCGTGATGCCGACCGAGCGGCCCGCGCCCTGACGTCCCGCGACCGGCGTCACCGGCCAGCTCTCGACCGTCTTGATCTTGGTGATCTTGCCGGCCGGCATGATCACGATCTCGTCGCCGGCAATCAGGCTGCCGGATTCGATACGGCCCGCCACGATGCGGCGGTCGTCGAACTTGTAGATGGCCTGCACCGGAAGCCGCAGCGCCAGCGCTTCCAGCGGACGCGCCGGCTCGAGCTGGTCCAGCGCCTCGACCACGGTCGGGCCCTTGTACCAGCCGATGCGGTCGGTGCGCTCCGCGACGCCGTCGCCGTCGCGGGCCGAGATCGGGATCACCGCCGTCGGCGTCACGCCGAGGCCGTTGAGATGCGCGGAGATCTCGTCGCTGATTTCCTTGAAGCGGTCGGCGGAGAAGTCGACGCGGTCCATCTTGTTGACGACGACCGCGACCTGCTTCACGCCGAGCAGGTGCAGAAGATAGCCGTGCCGCCTGGTCTGGTCGCGCACGCCTTCGAGCGCGTCGATGATCAGCACTGCCCCGTCCGCCTGTGAGGCGCCGGTGATCATGTTGCGCAGGAATTCGGCGTGGCCGGGCGCGTCGATCAGCACGATGTCGCGTGAGTTGGTGCGGAAGCGG
The DNA here is from genome assembly GCF_018130785.1 of Bradyrhizobium liaoningense. GTDB lineage: Bacteria > Pseudomonadota > Alphaproteobacteria > Rhizobiales > Xanthobacteraceae > Bradyrhizobium > Bradyrhizobium liaoningense_A. The sequence continues at coordinate 58,632 of NZ_JAFCJT010000015.1, read as the reverse complement.
ATCTGCGTGGTGTCGATGGTGATGCCCTGGTCGCGCTCGGTCTGGAGCGCATCGAGCAGGAACGACCATTCGAACGGCATGCCGCGCCGCGCGCTGACGGCCTTGAGCATTTCAAGCTTGCCGTCGGGCAGGCTGCCGGTCTCATGCAGCAGGCGGCCGACCAGGGTCGACTTGCCGTGGTCGACATGGCCGACGATGACGATGCGCACTTGCGGACGCGTGGTGCCGTTCGGAGTGGCAGGCGAAGCGGGGGTGACGATCATGTTCATGCGGCGCTCGCGTCCTTGATCAGAGATAGCCGGCGACGCGCAGGCGCTCGAAGGCGTCCTCGGTCTCGTGGTCGAGCGCACGGCCGGCACGTTCCGGCACCTTGGTCTGCTCGAGCTCGGCCAGGATCTCGTCGATGTTCGACGCGGTCGAATTCACCGGGTTGGTGATGTCCTGATCGCCCAGCGAGCGGTATCGCTTGCCGTTCTGCGATAGATAGAGCGGGATGATCGGGATGTTCTCGCGCTTGGTGTAGGCCCAGATGTCGGCCTCGGTCCAATGCAGGATCGGATGGATGCGCAAATGCGCGCCTTGCGGCGGCGACGCATTGAAATGATCCCAGAACTCCGGCGGCTGGTCGCGGACGTCCCAATTGCCTTCGAGACCGCGCGGCGAGAATACGCGCTCCTTGGCACGGGTTGCTTCCTCGTCGCGGCGGATGCCGGCGATCAGGCCGTCAAAACCGTACTTGCCGAGTGCCATCTTGAGGCCCTCGGTCTTGCGTGCGGCGGAACGGGCGGCCGGCGGCAGCGTTGGGTCGACGGCATCGATGGGCGGGCAGGGCTCGACGCGCAAATCGAGATCCCACTCTTTTCCGTAGTGGTCGCGGAAGCGGTACATCTCCGGAAACTTCTTGCCGGTGTCGACGTGGAGGGCGGGGAACGGCAGCCGGCCGAAGAACGCCTTGCGCGCCAGCCAGATCATGACGTTGGAGTCCTTGCCGAGCGACCACAGCAGGGCGATCTTCTTCAGGCGGCCGAAGGCCTCGCGGAAAATGTAGATGCTCTGCGCCTCGAGCTGGTCGAGATGATCCATGCTGGGGGCAGTCAGCCCGACGGGAATTTGCTCGGAAACGGGAGTCCGGGAGTCCCGCCCATCTGCACCGGAATCGGTCCTGAGAAGATGCATCTCTGCCACTTTGCGTTTGGAGGCGAATTTTCTATAGTTGCGGTGCAGAAGAGAAGAAAAAATTTTCTCTTTGCGCGCTCGAAACGACACATATATAGAAAATAATTCCAGTCAACCCCGGATGTGGGGGAAGCGAGTATCGTATGCGGTTCTTGCCGGTGTTCCTCGATCTCAAGGCCGGTCCGGTGGTCCTCATCGGCGCGGGCGAGCTTTTGCGCGCCAAGCTGCGCGTGCTCGCTGCAGCCGGTGCGCGCATCCGCGTGTATGCGATCGACGGCAATCAGGATCTGGGTCTCAGCTCCGACGACGCTGCGCGTATTGACATCGTGACTGGTGATCCGCTCACCGCCGATCTCTCGGGCGTCATTGCCATCGTTTGCGCGGGCGCGGGCGATGTCGGCGTGGCGATGTCGGTCCGCGCCAAGGCGCTGGGCCTGCCCGTCAACGTCATGGACGATCTCGAACATTCCAGCTTCATCTTCCCGGCGATCGTCGATCGCGGCGATGTCGTGGTCGCCGTCGGCACCGGCGGCACCTCGCCGGTGGTGGCGCGGCGCGTGCGCGAGAAGATCGAGGCGCTGCTGCCGGCGCGCATCGGCGAACTCGCCGAGTTCATCGGCGGCTTCCGCAAGTCCATCAACGAGCGCATCGCCGAGTTTCCGCTGCGTCGCCGCTTCTGGGAGCGCGTCATCGACGGTCCGATCGGCGCATCCGTGCTCGCGGGCCGCAAGGGCGAGGCCGACGCCGCGATCAAGGCGATTTCCGATCCGTCCGCATTCGCGCGTGCCGACAAGCCGGAAGGCTCCGTCATGCTGGTCGGCGCCGGGCCCGGCGATCCCGACCTTCTCACCATCAAGGCGCTGCGTGCGCTCCAGGATGCCGATATCGTCTTCCATGACGAACTGGTCTCGGGCGAAATTCTCGATCGCATCCGCCGCGACACCACGCGTGTCGCCGTCGGCCGCCGCGTCGGCAAGCCCGGTATCGGCCAGGATGCCATCAACAAGCGCATGATCGAAGCCGCGCAATCCGGCCAGCGCGTGGTGCGGTTGAAGGGCGGCGACCCCTTCGTGTTCGGCCGCGGCGGCGAAGAGGTCGAAGCGTTGCGCGCGGCCGGAATCGCCTATTCGATCATCCCCGGCATCACTGCCGGGCTCGGCGGCGCCGCCGATTTCGAGGTGCCGCTCACCTATCGTCATGAAGCGACCCGCATCACTTTCCTCACCGCGCACAAGGCGCGCGATGCGGAGACGGTGGATTGGTCGACGCTGACCGACACCAAAATGACCGTCGTGGTCTATATGGGCATGACCGCTGCGCCCGCGATCCGCGCCGGCCTGTTCGCAGCCGGCCGCTCGCCGGAGACGCCGGTCGGCGTGTTCGCCCGCGTCACGCGCCCGGATGCGCAAGGCGCGATCGGTACGCTGCGCGACCTGCCCGAGCTCGTGCGGCGGACCCATGGCGGTCCCGCCATCCTCATCATCGGCGACGTGGTCCGGCATGCCGGCTCGCTTCGCCGCCAGACTCCTCAACACATCATCTCTGACCTATTGGATGCAGCCGAATGACCTCCCCGCTTGAACAGAAGAAGATCAAAATCGCCGGCCCCTCGGTCGTGACTGCCAACCGCACCTGGGATGGCATCGTGGTTTACCGCACCGCCGCCAAGAGCTGGTCCGCGGACCTGTCGGAAGCCGCGATCGTGCGCAACTCGGACGAGGCCAAAGCGTTGCTTGCGGAGTCCGTTGCCGATGACGTCGGCGCAATCGGTCCCTATATCGCACCGGTGCAGGTCGGCGCCGACGGCAGGATCGAACCCGGCAATCTGCGCGAACAGATCCGCCGAACCGGTGTCACCATCGGACAGCCGGCCCAGGTTTAAGGCGCTTTCCCATGTATGCTTACGACGAAATCGATCGCACGCTCGTCAACGAGCGCGTCTCGGAGTTCCGCGACCAGGTGAAGCGCCGCCTCTCCGGCGAGCTCACCGAGGACGAGTTCAAGATCCTGCGGCTTCAGAACGGTGTCTACCTGCAACTGCACGCCTACATGTTCCGCGTCGCGATTCCCTACGGGACGCTGGCGACGAACCAGTTGCGGGCGCTCGCCCATGTCGCGCGCAAATACGATCGCGGCTACGGTCACTTCACCACGCGGCAGAACATCCAGTTCAACTGGATCAAGCTCGCCGAATTGCCGGATGCACTCGCCGATCTCGCCGAAGTCGGCATCCATGCGATGCAGACCTCCGGCAACAACATGCGCAACGTCACCTCGGACCAGTGGGCCGGCGTCGCGCCCGGTGAGATCGAGGATCCGCGCATCTGGTCGGAGCTGATCCGCCAGCACACCACGCTGCATCCGGAATTCTCGTTCCTGCCGCGCAAGTTCAAGATCGCGATCACCGCGTCGGACCACGATCGCGCCGCGATCAAGATTCACGATATCGGACTGAAGCTGATCAAGAACGAGAAGGGCGAGACCGGCTTCGAGGTGCTGGTCGGCGGCGGTCTCGGCCGCACGCCGTTCATCGGCAAGACCATCAAGCACTTCGTCCACGGCCGCGACATCCTCAGCTATATCGAGGCGATCCTTCGCGTCTACAATCAGTATGGCCGCCGCGACAACATCTACAAGGCGCGCATCAAGATCCTGGTGCACGAGCTCGGCATCGAAAAATTCTCGCGCGAGGTCGAGGAGGAGTGGCAGCACATCCGCAACTCCTCGCTCCAGATCGACGACGAGGTGATCGAGGACATCCGCTCGCGCTTCACTTATCCATCCTACGAGAAGCTGCCGCACAATCCGGACGAGCTGCGCCAGGCCGCGGCCGATCCTGATTTCGAGGCGTGGCGCAAGAACTCGGTCGCCCCGCACAAGGTGCAGGGCTATTCCATCGTCACGATCTCGCTGAAGCCGATCGGCGCGCCTCCGGGCGATGCCACCGCCGAGCAGATGGACGCGCTCGCCGACCTCGCCGACAAATATTCCTTCGGCGAGATCCGCGTCGGCCATGAGCAGAACCTCGCGCTGCCTCACGTCGCCAAGCGCGACCTGCCGGCCTTGTGGAAGGCGCTCGACAAGCTCGGGCTGGCGACGCCGAACGTCAATCTGATCACCGACATCATCGCCTGCCCCGGCCTCGACTATTGCTCGCTGGCGAATGCGCGCTCGATCCCGATCGCGCAGGAGCTGACGCGGCGCTTCGCCAATCACGAGCTCGCCAACCTGATCGGCCGTCTGCACATCAACATCTCCGGCTGCATCAATGCCTGCGGCCATCACCATGTCGGCCATATCGGCATCCTCGGCGTCGAGAAGAACGGCGAGGAGGTCTACCAGATCACCATCGGCGGCCGCGCCGACGAGGGCGCCGCACTCGGCAATCTGATCGGACCCGGCGTCAAGTTCGACGAAGTCGCCGATGTCATCGAGGACGTCGTGGAAGCTTATCTTGCGCTGCGCGAGCGGCCGGAAGAGCTGTTCATCGACACGGTGAAGCGCCTCGGCGTCGAACCCTTCAAGGAGCGCGTCTATGCCACTCGTTAACGGCGGAAAAATCGCCGACGACAGCTTCGTCAAGCTCGCCGTCGACACGCCGCTGCCCGAGGGCGGCGACATCCTGGTGCCGGCCGAGCGATTCCTGAGCGATGCGGACGTGCTGCTCGCGCGCGCCGGCAAGGTCGGGGTGATCTGGCCGAACAACCGTGACATCGCCGAGCTGGTGCCCCATCTCGGCAGGATCGCAGTGGTGGCACTGGTGTTCCCGACCTTCCGCGACGGGCGTGCCTACAGCCAAGCGCGGCTGCTGCGCGAGCGATACAACTACCGCGGTGAATTGCGTGCGACGGGTCAGATCCTGCGCGACCAGTTCGTGTTCATGCTGCGCGCCGGCTTCGATTCCTTCGAGGTCAAGAAGCAGGCCGACGCGGAAGCTTTCATGCAGACCGCGAAGCGCTATTCGGTGTTCTATCAGCCGACCGGCGACGGCCGCATCACCGCGCTGCACCGGCGGATGCAGCTGCGTCACTCCGAAGGTGTCGGCACGTGAACGCAATCGCGCCCCAGGTCTCTTCGGTGTCCGATACCGCGCTGCTTTCGGCGGAGGAGCTCGATCGCGCGCTGCGCGATGCTTCGCCTGCGGAAGTCATCGCCGCGGCGTTGAAGGCGGTCGGGCGCGAGAAGCTTGCGCTGGTGTCGTCCTTCGGCACGGAATCGGCGACGCTGCTGAAGGTCATGGCCGACGTCGATCCGGCGATCCCCGTGATCTTCCTCGACACGGGCTGGCTGTTCGAGGAGACGCTGGCCTATCGCGACACGCTGATCGCGGAACTCGGCTTGAAGGACGTCCGCTCGATCAAGCCTGCCGAGGAGACGCTGTCGCGCCAAGATCCCGACCGCGACCTCTGGTTTTCCGATCCCGACGCCTGCTGCCGTATCCGCAAGGTCGAGCCGTTGGCGCGTGCGCTGAAGCCTTTCTTGGCCTGGCTCAACGGGCGCAAGCGTTTCCAGGGCAATGCGCGCACCGACATTCCGGTAGTCGAGGACGATGGCGTGCGGTTGAAGTTCAATCCCTTCGCCAATGTCTCGCGTGAGGAACTGGAGGCGATTTTCGTCCGCGCCAAATTGCCGCGTCATCCACTGGTGGAGTCCGGTTTCCTGTCGGTTGGGTGTATGCCTTGCACGAGCAGAACGGCCGAAGGTGAGGATGCGCGCGCGGGTCGCTGGCGCGGCCGGGCCAAGACAGAATGCGGCATCCACACGATGAAGACTTCGTAGCACAGTCGCGCTGCCACGCTGCGAACAAGAAAATCCGGTTCCGTTGACTTGAGAGCGTTTCGCCACGAGTTTCGCCTGCATGCCTTCGCTGACATTGACGTCGTCGAAGTGAATGGAGATGGACATGATGCGCCGTATCGTTCCGCTCGCTGCAGGACTTCTCGCGACGGGTTTCTTGGCAAGTTTCTCGGCAAGCTCGGCTCTTGCCGCTGACATCAATCTGCTGAACGTATCGTACGATCCGACGCGCGAGCTCTATGTCGAGTTCAACAAGGCGTTCGCGAATGCCTATCAGAAGGAAACCGGCAAGAGCGTCGAGATCAAGCAGTCGCATGGCGGCAGCGGCTCGCAGGCGCGTGCCGTGATCGACGGATTGCAGGCCGATGTGGTGACGCTTGCGCTCGCCTATGACATCGACGCTGTCGCGAACAAGGGCCTCACCGCGACCGACTGGCAGAAGCGTCTGCCACAGAATTCATCGCCCTATACCTCGACCATCGTGTTCCTGGTGCGCAAGGGCAATCCGAAGGGCATCAAGGACTGGGACGATCTGCTCAAGACCGGGGTTGCGGTGATCACGCCGAACCCGAAGACCTCTGGCGGGGCGCGCTGGAATTATCTCGCTGCCTGGGGCTTTGCCCAAAAGAAATACGGCTCGGCCGACAAGGCCAAGGACTTCATCGGAAAGCTCTACCAGCAGGTACCGGTGCTCGACACCGGTGCGCGCGGCGCCACCGTGACCTTCGTCGAGCGCGGCGTCGGCGACGTGCTGCTGGCCTGGGAGAACGAGGCCTACCTCGCACTGAAGGAATTCGGTCCGCAGAAGTTCGAGATCGTGGCACCGCCGCAATCGATCCTCGCCGAGCCGCCGGTCGCGATCGTCGACAAGGTTGCCGACAAAAAGGGCACGCGCAACGCGGCCGATGCCTACCTCCAGTACTGGTACACCAAGGAGGGGCAGGAGATCGCCGCGCGGAACTTCTATCGGCCGCGCGACGCCGAGATCGCTAAAAAGTACGAAAACTCGTTCGCAAAGGTCGAGCTGTTCACGATCGACGACGTGTTCGGCGGCTGGACCAAGGCGCAGAAGGAACATTTTGCCGACGGCGGCGTCTTTGATCAGATCTACAAGAACTGATCGGGCGCTGTCGAAGGGGCTTTAACAGGGGGCCTGGTGAGCGCAATCGCAGCACGACGCCGGACATTGCCGGGCTTCGGTCTCACGATGGGACTGACGCTTTCCTGGCTCTCCGTCATCATCCTGATTCCACTGGCCGGGCTGTTCCTGAAATCGCTGGAGCTGAGCCCTGAGCAGTTCTGGGCCATCCTTTCCAGCCGCCGCACCCTCAACGCCTTGCGCGTCTCCTTCGGTCTCGCCTTTGCGGCGGCCTGCGTCAATCTCGTGATGGGCAGCATCATCGTCTGGGCGCTGGTGCGTTACCGCTTCCCCGGACGTCGGCTGTTCGACGCCATCGTCGACGTGCCCTTTGCGCTGCCGACGGCGGTGGCCGGCGTCGCGCTGACTGCGCTGTTTGCGGAGAAGGGCTGGCTCGGCGCGCCGCTTGCCGCGCTCGGTATCAAGGTGGCGTTCACGCCGGTCGGCATCTTCGTCGCCATGATCTTCATCGGTATCCCCTTCGTGGTTCGCACCGTGCAGCCGGTGCTCCAGGACCTCGACCCCGAGATCGAGGAGGCCGCGGGCAGCCTCGGCGCCAGTCGCTGGCAGACCATCATCCGCGTGATCCTGCCCTCGCTCGGACCGGCGCTGCTCACCGGCCTCGCGCTCGCCTTCGCCCGCGCGGTCGGCGAATACGGATCGGTGATCTTCATCGCCGGCAATCTGCCTAATGTCTCCGAGATCGCCCCGCTGCTGATCGTGATCCGGCTGTCCGAATTCCGCTATGCCGACGCGACCGCCATCGCAGTGGTCATGCTCGTCGTCTCCTTCGTGACCATCTTCGCCGTCAACCGGCTCCAGCGCTGGGCGCAGAGCCGGATCCCGGCGCGCTGAGGCCAGATCATGACGATGCAGATCGCAGATTCCGTCTCGCTGCCTTCGCCCGATGCACGCGCACGTGCGCACGCCGCTGCGGCACGCGACAGCCTCCGGACCGAACCGAGGGCGGTCCGCATGACCATCATCGCGCTGGCGATCGTCTTTCTCTCCGTCTTCGTCGTGCTGCCGCTGGTCGTCGTGTTCGCGCAGGCCTTCTCGAAGGGAATCCTCGCCTATCTTTCCGCGCTCGCCGATCCGGAGGCGCTGGCTGCGATCAGGCTGACACTGCTGGTCGCGGCGATCTCGGTCGGCCTCAATCTCGTATTCGGCCTCGTCGCGGCATGGGCCATCGCCAAGTTCGAATTCAGTGGCAAGACCTTCCTGATCACGCTGATCGACCTGCCGTTCTCGGTGAGCCCGGTGATCTCGGGCCTCGTCTTCGTGCTGCTGTTCGGCGCCCAGGGCTATTTTGGCAGCTGGCTCAGGGACCACGACATCCAGATCCTGTTCGCGGTGCCCGGCATCGCGCTCGCCACCACCTTCGTGACCTTTCCGTTCGTGGCGCGCGCGCTGATCCCCCTGATGCAGGAGCAGGGCACGCAGGAGGAGGAGGCCGCGATCTCGCTCGGCGCCTCGGGCCTGCAAACCTTCTTCCGCGTCACCCTGCCCAACATCAAATGGGGCGTGCTCTACGGCGTCCTGCTCTGCAATGCGCGCGCGATGGGCGAATTCGGCGCCGTGTCGGTGGTTTCCGGTCACATCCGCGGCGAGACCAACACCATGCCGCTGCTGGTCGAGATTCTCTACAACGAGTACCAGTTCGTCGCTGCGTTTGCGATCGCCTCGCTGCTGGCGATGCTGGCCCTCATCACGCTGATCGCCAAGACCGTTCTCGAACGCCACCTCGACGAAGGACACGACGCAAGTGACCATTGAAGTCAGGAATCTCGTCAAGCAGTTCGGCAGCTTCAAAGCCCTCGACGGCGTCGATCTCAAGGTCGACAATGGCGAGTTGCTGGCGCTGCTCGGGCCGTCCGGCTCCGGCAAGACCACGCTGCTGCGCATCATCGCCGGCCTCGACTGGCCCGATTCCGGCGAGGTCTTCTTCAATGGCGAGGATGCGCTGGCACAGGGCGCGCGCGAGCGGAACGTCGGCTTCGTGTTCCAGCATTACGCACTGTTCCGCCACATGACGGTGTTCGAGAACGTCGCCTTCGGCCTGCGCGTGCAGCCGCGCGCCAGCCGTAAGGATGAGGCTACCATTCGTGCGCGGGTCAAGGAGCTGCTCGATCTCGTGCAGCTCGACTGGCTCGCCGACCGCTATCCGAGCCAGCTCTCCGGCGGTCAGCGCCAGCGCATCGCACTCGCCCGTGCGCTCGCGATCGAGCCGCGCATCCTCCTGCTCGACGAGCCCTTCGGCGCACTCGATGCCAAGGTGCGCAAGGAGCTGCGCCGATGGCTGCGCTCGCTGCACCACGAGATCAACGTCACCTCGATCTTCGTCACCCACGACCAGGAGGAGGCGCTCGAAGTCGCCAACCGCGTCGTGGTGATGGACAAGGGCAGGATCGAGCAGATCGGCTCGCCCGATGACGTCTATGAAAGCCCGGCGACCGCCTTCGTCCACGGCTTCATCGGCGAATCCATCGAGCTGCCGGTCCAGGTCGAAGGCGACGTCATCCGGCTCGGCGACCGTCCGCTCAATCTTGCAGCGGACGGGCTGGCGCCTGGCGCGTCAAAACTGTTCGTGCGGCGACATGACATGCTGGTCGGCCCGCCCGGAAGCGGTGCCTTCGAGGGCGCCGTGCAGCACGTCCGGAATTTCGGCCCGGTGCAGCGGGCCGAGGTGGCGCTATCCGGCGGCGAGACCATCGAGATCGACGCGCCCCGCGACAGGGAACTGCGCGCCGGCGACACGATCGGCCTCGAACCGCGCCGTTACCGGATATTTGCGGGCTAAGTACCTCGGCCAAAAGCTCGAATTTTCCTCAATATTCACCTTTCAGCCACGGTTGGTATGCAACAACGGCCCTTCATTTGGGGGCCCCTGAACATGCGCGCTGCGGCCGCGATATCAATCACTTTGCTTCTCGCCGGCTGCGCCGGCAACGAAGCACCGGTCCAGCAGCCGTCGATGTATGCCGACATGTCGGTCCCCGGCACCAAGCTCGATGCGCAGGCGGCAGCGATCATGATCTCGCAATACCGCCAGAACAACGCCCTCGGCACCGTCGTGATCGACCCCGATCTGATGCGGCTCGCCGAATCCCAGTCCCAGGCCATGGCGGCGGCCAACAAGATGGACCATGACGTCCGCGCCCCGCTGGCCAAGCGCCTCAGCGCGGGCGGCTATCCGGCGACGGTGGCGGTCGAGAACGTCTCGGCGGGCTATCATACGCTGGCGGAAGCGTTTTCCGGCTGGCGCGACTCGCCTCCGCACCGCGCCAACATGCTCAAGAGCGGTGTCACAAAACTGGGCATCGCGGCGGGCTATGCTCCCGGCACCAAATACAAGGTGTTCTGGACCATGATCCTGGCCTCGACTGACCCCCGATAAGCCAGACTTGATCCCGGGATGCATTGACGCCGCGGCGGACTGTCGCCACGGTGGCTTGCCTTTTGCTATTGTTCCCGCATGACCGATCATAGCCCGGAAGTCGCAACAGTTCCCGCGAAGGCGCAGCGCGTCCTGGTCCTCCAGGGCGGCGGCGCGCTCGGCTCCTATCAGGCCGGCGCCTATCAGGCGCTGTGCCATTTCGACTTCGAGCCGGAATGGGTCGCCGGTATCTCGATCGGCGCGGTCAACGCCGCCATCATCGCCGGCAATGAGGGACACACCCGCATCACGCGGCTCAAGGAATTCTGGGAGATGGTGTCGGCGCCGGTGCCCTGGAAGCCGATCGGCAAGAGCGATCACAGCCGCGAGCTGTTCAATTCGACCAGTGCCGCATTGATCGCGACCTTCGGCGTGCCCGGATTCTTCACGCCGCGCATTCCGCCCGCGCCGCTCTGGCCGCCCGGCAGCTCGCAGGCCGAGAGCTATTACGACACCGCGCCGCTGAAGAAGACGCTGGAGCGCCTGGTCGATTTCGACCGCATCAACGATCTGAAGACGCGCCTGTCGGTCGGCGCCGTCGGCGTCACTTCGGGCAACTTCAAATATTTCGACAATTACGAGTTCAAGAAGCTCGGCAAGACCATCGGCCCCGAGCACATCATGGCCTCCGGCGCGCTGCCGCCGGGCTTTCCGTCCGTCGTGATCGACGGCGAGCACTACTGGGACGGCGGCATCGCCTCCAACACGCCGCTCGACTACGTGCTCGATGCCGAGCTCGCTCGCGACATGCTGATCTTCCAGGTCGATCTGTTCAGCGCCCGCGGCGATCTGCCGAATTCGCTGCTCGAGGCGACCGAGCGCGAGAAGGACATCCGCTTTTCCAGCCGCACGCGGATGAACACCGACAAGAACAAGCAGATTCATAATGCGCGCCGGGCCGTGCGCGACCTGATCGGCAAATTGCCGGACTATCTGAAGAACGACCCGTCCGTCGAATTCCTCGCGAAGGTGTCGCGCGAAAGCACCGTCACCGTGGTGCATCTGATCTATCGCAGCAAGAACTACGAATCCTCGTCGAAGGATTACGACTTCTCGCATGTCGCCATGGTCGAGCATTGGGAAGCCGGCGTGCGCGACGTGCATCTGTCGATGCGCCACAAGGACTGGCTCGAGCGGCCGCAGTCCGGCGAGACCATGGTGACCTACGATCTCACGGGGGACGTCACCGCGCCCCCGCCAAAAAGGAGCGAATAACATGGGTAGTCTGTCAGGCAAGAACGCCGTCGTGACCGGTTCGACCAGCGGCATCGGGCTCGCCTATGCGCGGGCCTTCGCCGCCGCCGGCGCCAATGTCGTCATCAACGGCTTCGGCTCGCCGGAAGACATCGAGAAGGAGCGCGCCAAGATCGAAACCGATTTCGGCGTGAAGGCGGTGTATTCGCCGGCCGACATGACCAAGCCCGCCGAGATCGCCGGGATGATCGCGCTCGGCGAGAAGTCGTTCGGCTCGGTCGACATCCTCGTCAACAATGCCGGCATCCAGTTCGTGTCGCCGATCGAGGAATTCCCGGTCGAGAAGTGGGACCAGATCATTGCGATCAACCTGTCCTCGGCCTTCCATGCCATCCGCGCCGCCGTGCCCGGCATGAAGAAGAAGGGCTGGGGCCGTATCATCAACACGGCGTCGGCGCATTCGCTGGTCGCCTCGCCCTTCAAGTCCGCCTATGTGTCGGCCAAGCACGGCATCGCCGGTCTGACCAAGACCGTGGCGCTCGAGGTCGCGACCCACAAGATCACCTGCAACTGCATCAGCCCCGGCTATGTCTGGACGCCGCTGGTCGAGAAGCAGATCCCGGATACGATGAAGGCGCGCAGCCTGACGCGCGAGCAGGTCATCAACGACGTGCTGCTCGACGCGCAGCCGACCAAGGAGTTCGTCACCTCCGAGCAGGTCGCAGCGCTTGCGCTGTTCCTGTGCGGCGATGACGCGGCGCAGATCACGGGTACGAACCTGTCGATCGATGGCGGCTGGACCGCGGAATAAGCACTCGATGCCGTAGGGTGGGCAAAGCGCCGTGCCCACCATCCTTCGGTGATTGAGGGTAGCGGTGGGCACGCTTGCGCTTTGCCCACCCTACGAGAGCGAGAACGAGGCCGGCGCTCCCCGTTCAATGGCTCCACGCCAGAGCCGTCATGAACGCCGAGGAGAGGTGCAGCTCCGCGAACATGATCTTGCCGGCCACCACGAACAGCACGCAGGCGAGCGTAAGCCGCAGCACCGTCTCCGGCACGCGCGTCGCACTGTAGCTGCCGACGATGATGCCGGGCAGCGAGCCCAGCAGCAGCACGCCCATCAGGGCCCAATCCACATCGCCAAGCGCCCAGTGTCCAATTCCGGCAACCAGCGTCAGCGGCACCGCATGCGCGATGTCCGAGCCGACGATGGTCGCCATCGGCAGGCGCGGATAGAGCAGCAGCAGCACGGTGACGCCGACCGCGCCGGCACCGACGGATGAAATCGACACCAGCACGCCGAGCACGATGCCGGTGACCACGGTCGCGATCGCGGTGGTGCGCGCATTGACCTGCTCGAGGTGCCTCCGATAGCGCTCCATGATGGCCTTGCGGAAGATCAGCGAGGTCGCGGTCAGCAGCAGTGCAAAGCACAGCACCAGATTGACCAGGCTGCGCTCGGAATCGCTTTTGAGGTCGAGCTTCCACAGCACGAGCAGCGTCAGCGCGCTCGCCGGAATGCTGCCGCAGGCGAGCCGCAGCACCGCTGGCCAGTGCACGCTCCGCGACCAGCCGTGCACCACGCTGCCGCCGGTCTTGGTGGCGGCGGCATAGAGCAGGTCGGTGCCGACGGCGGTGGAGGGGTGGACGCCGAACAGCAGGATCAGCAGCGGCGTCATCAGCGAGCCGCCACCCACGCCGGTCATCCCGACAAGCAGGCCGACGCCAAATCCGGAGGCGACATAGAGCGGATCAATCATGTCTGGGGAATCTTAGGTTTATCTCGTCGGTTGAGCAATATGACGTAGAATAAAATTTCCCTGAAGCGCAACCGCTTGGGCTGAATAAGAAAAATCTTGCTACGGACGGCGAGCAGGGAGGGGGTTTCAGTCGCCGCCCCGCAAGGCGCGAAATAGCCATTCTCCGGGCCGGCCGACCCGGGTGGCAGCGCCTATTTGCCGAACGCCAGCACGTGCAGGCCGAGCCGCTGGCGCACGATCCAGAACAGCAGCACCGTCTCGAATGTCAGCGAGATCGAGGTCGCGGCCGCGGCGCCGTGGCCGCCGAAGCGTGGTACCAGCGCGATGCAGAGCACGAGGTTCATCACGAAGGCCAGCGCGTAGGCCAGGGCGCAGATCTTCTGCTGGCCGAGCATGTTGAGCAGGCGCTCGACCGGTCCGATCGCGGCGCGCACCACGAGGCCGATCGCGGCGACGAACATGATGTCGTAGCCGACCGTGAATTGCGGGCCGAACAGCCAGAGCAGCGGCTTGCCGAGCGCAAGCAGCACGATGGTCGCTGCCAGCGACGGCCAGAACGTCCAGTTGATGGCGTGCGCGACATAGGCCGACAGACGCGCCTTGTCGCCGAGCGCGTTGTATTCGGCGAAGCGGTGCGCCGTCGTCGCCGACATCGCGTAGTGGATGAACGAGACCAGGGCGAGCGTCTTCACCACCGCGAAATAGACACCGACCTCGTCCGATGGACGGAACTGCTGAAGCACCAGCACGTCGGTGTAGGACAGCAGCAGGTAAAAGCTCTCGACCAGCAGGATCGGCAGCGACACGGCGAGCCAGCCGCTGATGTCGTAGGCCTTGGGGCCTTGCTCCATGTGATCGGCGAGCTTGCGGTTCAGCACCACCATCTGCCCGGTCATCGCGATCCACACCGCGCCTGCGCTCGCGACCATCGCGGCGACCGCGCCGATATGATAGCCGAGCAGGAAGGCGGAGGCCGTGATGCCGATGATCAGCGCCTGGCGGATGATGAATTGCGGCATCAGGCCGAGCTGCATCCAGTCGTGCGAGCGTGCGATGCCGTCCTGGGTGTTGGCGACGACGAAGGCGGGCAGCGTCATGCAGCCGATATAGAGCGGCAGCACCTCGGCCGGGTCGATCCAGGGCGAGAGCAGCTTGACGATACCGGCGAGCCCCAGCGACACCAGCGTGGACGCGGCAAAGGTCAGCCAGCGGCTGCCGGCGAGAAAGCCGCGCAGCAGCGCGTGCTCGCCGCTGGTGCGGTACTCCGGAATGATCTTTTGCGCGGAGGCCGAGATGCCGAAATCCATCATGCTGCCGAGCAGCAGCACCCAGGTCCAGACGTAGACGTAAATGCCGTAGTCGGACGTCCCCATCCAGCGCGCGAGCAGGGCTTGCGAGAAATAGGCGAGACCTGCGCTGATCACCCGGATGATGAAGATGGTGCCGGCCAACCGTCGCGTCAGCGACGCTTCGTTCGACCCGCCCGTCAATTTGGCGCGCAGCCGCGCGATGAGGCCGGCAGGTCCGGTCGTTGCGGGTTCTGCGTCCATCACGGCCAATTCGAAGAGTCCCCGGGGCGTCCCGCATGCTGCGGCAGGCTTGATGCGGTAGCCTCGGGAATTAGCAACCATTCGTTAAGATTCGGTTGGGTGGGTACGCTGCCGCCTCAATCTCCGCTATCGTCCCCGCCTGGTGCGCAATTGCGCACGAGGCGCGGGGACCATAACCCCAGGGAGAAGTTGTGAAGCAAACGGGTACCACGAGCCTTCGCCAAACCACTCCCCGTGGTCATGGGTCCCGGATCTGCGCTTCGCTTGTCCGGGACGGCAGCTGAGTGTGGCGCGCCTGCAGAGCAACTCGCTCGCCGTTATCCAGGCCTTCGCCGAGACGACGGCTCCGGCTCACTCCAAATTGGTATTGAACTCGTACGATTTCTCGGGCGCGACGAGCGTGAACTTCAGCGCCGCTCCGTCGGGCTTGGCGCCCGGCGGCAGTCCATCGAGCTCGAAGGAAAATCGCCTCACGCCGGGCGGGCTGCGCTCGACCGGTGCCGGAATCGGCAACGCCCAATCGGGCGTCGGCCCTTCCACGTATAGATTGACGTCGCGGCTGTCAGGCACGACCACGTCGACCAACACATTCTTGGGTCCGTCGCGTTTGACGTCGCGGATGGTCAGCGGATTGGGATCTCCGATCGTGGCAGGCTTCGGCACGGTGTCGAGCGCGGCACGCAGGTTGGCGTCCTCGGTCGAGGCGACGTTGTTGAAGCCGAGCTCGACATTGGCCTCGACAGGAATGCAGAGCTTCTCGCACACCGCGTAGTTGATCTCGGCGCGCAGCGTCACCGGCTTGTCGGGCGCCTTGGCCACGATGCGCAGGGGCAGCACGATCTGGCCGTGATAGCCGATCGAATGCCCGCCCGCGCCGTCATCGAATTTCAGTGGCGCCGGCCACATCACCGTCACCGCTTCGACATTGTCCGATTTCGAGAAGTCGAACCGCGGCGGAACGCCGGAATCGCCGGGGATGCGCCAGTAGGTCTTCCATCCCTGCTGGAGCTGGAAGGCGATACCGCCGAGCAGGACGGCGCCGCTGCGCGATCCCGCGAGCAATCGCACTGCGGAATGGCCGTCGCGCTGCCAGGGCGAAGCGTCGTCGGCGTGGGCTGCGAGCGTCACCGACGACGCAAGCAGGGTTGTCGCGACGCCAATCGCCGCACGCATGGGAACTCTTGTCAGCATGGCACGTCTTTACAGGGTCCCCCCGGGGCAAACCATTGAATTGCTTGTGATGGATGCACTTGAATCGAGTCCGGGCAAGCCTTGATTTGACACCGGCGCGGCCCGACATCAGGATAGGAATTGAAACCGGAGTGCTTCACCGATGGCTCCCACAGGCAAAAGGACGGGCGAAAGCACCCGCAGCGCGGGCCCCGCGCTCCCCAGTTCGGCCGGTTATCTCGACGGCCGGCTCCTGATCGCGATGCCCGTGATGGGCGATGAGCGCTTCGAGCGCTCGGTGATCTATCTCTGCGCCCATTCGGCCGAGGGGGCGATGGGCATCATCGTCAACCAGCCGGCCGGCAGCATCGACTTCCCTGAGCTCTTGCAGCAGCTCGGCATCATCAAGAAGGGCGAGCACATCAAGCTGCCGGAGAACGCCGAAAGCATGAAGGTGCTGCGTGGCGGGCCGGTCGATACCGGCCGCGGCTTCGTGCTGCATTCCAGCGACTTCTACATCGAGAACGCGACGCTCCGGATCGACGACGGCGTCTGCCTCACCGCGACCGTCGACATCCTGCGGGCGATCGCCAACGGCTCCGGCCCGAAGCACGCCATCCTCGCGCTTGGTTATGCCGGCTGGGCGCCGGGCCAGCTCGAGACCGAAATCCAGAGCAACGGCTGGCTGCATTGCGATGCGGATTCGGATTTGATCTTCGGCGACGATGTCGACGAGAAGTACGGTCGCGCTCTGCGCAAGATCGGCATCGATCCCGGCATGCTCTCCAACGAGGCGGGACACGCGTAGCTGGCGCACGGTCGTCCTCGGCGTCGTGCGTCACCCTCCGCCGTCATGCCCCGGCTTGACCGGGGCATCCGGTACGCTGCGGCGGCTGTAGTAAGCGCGAGCCCTCCAACACAGGCCTCTGGAATACTGGATCGCCCGCCTTCGCGGGCGATGACCACGTTGGGTGACGACGGCAGCCTTACTCAGCCGCCTGCTGCTGCACCGTCGGCTCTGTCCCCGCCACCGTCGCGCGGCGCATGTCGCGGGGCTGGGACTGGTCGTAGCGGCGGACGCGGTGCATGGTCTGGCGGTTGTCCCACATTACGAGATCATGCAGCTTCCATTTGTGGACGTAGACGAACTCTGCGTTCGTCGCGTGTTCGTTCAGATCGCGCAGCAGCAGCCGACCTTCGGGGACGCTCATGCTGACGATCTTGCCGGCATGCGATGACAGATACAGCGACTTGCGGCGATGGACCGGATGGGTGCGCACCAGGCGTTGCAGCACCGGCTTGAACATCTGCTTTTCGTCGTCGGTATATTCGGTGAAGCCGAGCGATCCGCGCGAATACATCAGCGAGTGCTCGCAGACGAGATCCTCGATCTCCGCCTTGGTGTCGTCATCGAGCGCGTCATAGGCCGCGCGCATGTCGGCGAATTCGGTGTTGCCGCCCTTCGGGTTCACCACCCGCGCCGACAGCAGCGAGAATTTTGCGGGGATCGGGCGAAACGAGCTGTCGGAATGCCACAGGCAGTTGCCGAGATTGAACAGATGCGCGCGGCTGTCCTTCGCCAGCGGCTTGCCATCCTTGCCGAGATTGGAGACGTCGTTCAGTCCGGATTGGAGCCGGTAGTCCTTCTCCTTGGTCACGGTGCCGCCGCGCGCGTCCTCGCGCTGGCCGAAATTCAGTGCGAAGGCCATCTGCTGTTCGTCGGTGATGTCCTGGTCGTGGAAGACCAGCACCGCATATTTGTCCATGGCAGCCTCGACCTCGCGCGCCTCGGCCTCGGTGAGAGGCTTTCGCAGATCGAGGCCGGATACCTCGCCGACAAAATGTGTCTGAAGCTGCCGGATGGCGATCGTCATGGCGTCTTCTCCCGCGAACCGCGAGCGGTTGGTCCGCTCTGCCGGTGAAAAAGCTACTCCCGCGACAGGCGTTGTCAACGCTCGGCGCGCATATCTCTTAAGCGTCATGGCTCTCACGCGTTGCGGGCCATGAGACCGCCATCGACCGGGATCACCGCGCCGGTGAGGAAAGAGGCTGCTGGCAGGCACAGGCTGAGCGTCATATGCGCGACCTCCTCGGGGTCGCCGTAACGGCCGAGTGCAGTGCGGCGCTTGGCGTAGATGGTCTTGTGCTCCTCGGAGATGCGGTCGGTGATTGCGGTGCGGATCGGGCCCGGGCAGATGCAGTTGACGGTGATGCCTTCGCGGCCGAGCTCGACGGCGAGCGAGCGCGTGAGGCTCGCCACGCCGCCCTTCGCCGCCGAATAGGGGCTGTGCAATGCGGTGGCGCCGAGCGCCTCGGTCGAGGCGATGTTGACGATGCGCGGGCTCTTCGACTTGCGCAAATGCGGCAGTGCGGCGCGGATGATGCGTGGATGCGCCGTCAGCATCACCGCGATGCCCCTGGCCCAGGCGTCTTCATAAGTCTCGTCGTCGATCGCGACGCGCACGGAAATGCCGGCATTGTTGACGACGATATCGAGCCCGCCGAAATGCGTGGCGACATCGGCAATCACGCGCTTGATCTCGCCGCCGTCGGCGACGTCGAGCTTCCACGCCTTCGCTGAACCGCCGCTCGCCGCGATCTCCTTGGCAACTGCATGCGCGCCTTGTTCGTCATGATCGGTGACGGCGACGCTTGCACCCTCGGTGGCGAACACGCGCGCGGTGGCGCGGCCCATGCCGCTGGCGGCACCCGTGACGAGAACGGTCAGGCCCTTCACGGACCGGCTGAGCTGCTTGAAGTCGGACATGCTGTTTCCTCGCGGCGTCTTGTTTCTTGTTATGAGATTGACAAGGCTGGCATCGATCAGCAGACAGGTCAAACAAGCAAGACAAAAGGGGAGGCCGCGATGGCGAACGAGCTCGATTTCTCAGGCAAGCAGGTGCTGGTGGTCGGCGGTTCAAGCGGTATCGGCAACGGCATCGCGCAAGCCTTTCGCAGCAAGGGCGCGCATGTTGCGGTTTGCGGCACGCGTGCTCACGCAACGGAATATTCGGCGGAGGAAGGCTCCGATCTCACGGGTCTTTCCTATGCGCAGCTCGATGTCGGCAATGCCGGAGCGGTGGAAGCGTTCAAGCCGTCCTTCGACCGTCTCGATGTGCTCGTGCTCGCGCAGGGCGCGGTGCTCTATCGCCGCGGCGAGTTCGAAATGGCCGGCTTCCGCAAGGTCGTCGAGGTCAATCTGATGAGCCTGATGGCCTGCGCGACGCGGTTTCATTCCATGCTGCGCGATACCAGGGGCGCGCTGATCATGGTGTCCTCGACCGCGGCCTATCATTCCACCATGGGCAATCCCGCCTACAACGCCTCGAAGACCGGCGCAGTCGGATTGACGCGGACGCTGGGCGAGGCCTGGGCCGAGGATGGCATCCGCGTCAACGGTATCGCGCCCGGCCTCGTCGACACCAAGATGACGAAGGTGACCACCGACAATCCCAAGCGGCTCGAAGGTGCATTGTCACGCATTCCGCTGCGGCGCCTGGGCACGCCCGCCGACATGGCGGGCGCAGCATTGTTCCTGGCTTCGCCGCTGTCGTCCTACATCATAGGCCAGACGCTGGTCGTCGACGGCGGCCTTATTCTGTAGCCCGGATGGCGCGAAGCGTAATCCGGGACGGCGGCATCCTCCTCGACCCTTTCCCGGATTTCGCTGCGCTCCGTCCGGCTACGTACTTTCGTAGAGACGTGGAACTGCGCTGCTCCTGATCGGTTACTTGGGCTGACCCCCGAGGAGGAGCATCATGGATAAGGATCGGATTGTCGGATCGGCCAAGGAATTCGCCGGACGTGCGGAAGGCGCCGTCGGTGATCTCGCGGGCGATGCGCAGACACAGGCGTCGGGCAAGGCGCGCGAAGCCGCCGGCACCGTGCAGAATCTCTACGGCCAGGCCAAGGATGCCGTGCGCGACGCCGGCGAGACCGCGGCTGGCTACGCCAAGGATGCTTACCAGAATCCCGGCGACACCTTGCGCGACGGCTCGCAGGCGATTTCGCAGAAGGTGAAGGACAACCCGCTCGGCGCGCTGCTCGTCGCCGGGGGCATCGGTTTCGCACTCGCGCTCCTGATGTCGCGCCCCGCGCGTCGTCCTCCGCCGCGCTGGCGCTATTACCGCTAGCAGCGAGCGGTCATTCCGGGCTCGCGCTACGCGCGCCCCGGAATGACATCTCAAATCATCGGTGAAAAACTACCGGAACATCTCCGCCGATCGCCCGACGTTACCAGGCGGGCGCAGGATCGCGGGATTGGGATTCGGGTTGCGCGGCGCCGGCGCGAATTGACGCGGCGGTGGCTGCGGAGAGCCGAAGCCGAAGAAATCGCGGAATGACGGCGTTGCCTGGGCCGGCTGCTGTACCACCGGCGGCTTCTTCGGCGCGGGCGGCTTTGGCGGCGCGATCGCCGCGGCTGCTCCCGGCGTGCCCGATGCATTGGGAATGCTGCCGTCGGGCGTCGTCGCCGCCATCGGCGTATCGCCCTTTGCCTGCTCGCGGCCGACTTCGCGGCGCGGCCAGGCATAATCGTCGGCGCGGCCGGCGGGCGCGGCCAGCGGCTCACCCTTCACCATCGTCCTCGCGGCGAGCGCATCGACGGCGGCGGGACGTGTGCCCGGGCCGCCGAGCAATTGATCGGTCGAGATCGAGGCCGCAACCAGCGGCACGATCGGTCCCGCCAGCGGCCGCGGCGCCGGCTTGCCAGGCTCGGCGCTGGTGTCGGGGGTCGCTGGTTCGCTCGGCAGCGCAATTGGGCCGGAGCGTCCGGCGAGCAGGCGCGTGATCTCGCGCTCGACATAGTGGGCGAGCTTGCGTGCGCCGGCCTTTGTGAAATAGACGCCGTCATAGCTGCGGAGCTGGCGGATCTGGCCTTCGAAGTCCGGGCCCTTCTGGAGGAAGCGGCCGGCTTCGTCGACAAAGCCGTCCCAGACATCGACATAGGTAATGCCGGCCTTGGCCGCGCCTTCGCGATAGAGCGAATCCAGGAACAGCATGTCCGCCGTGCCTTTCGGACCGCGGATCGCGGGCAGGCCGACCCAGAGCACCGGCACGCCCTTGCTCTTGAGGACGTTAGCCAGCTCCTCGATCTTCTTGCCGTAGAGCTCGACCCAGCGCTCGTCGCGGAATTCGTAGAGGCCGTTCGGATTGCGTGCGGTCTTCTCGGGCGCCGCGGCCGCCGGCGCATCGGCGTTGTCGGCATCGTCCTGCGGCAGGTCGGCGTCGGCCGGCTTGTCGTCCGGCTTGGCGGCGGTGTCGGGCTTAGCATCGCCGGGCTTCGCAGGCGGTTTGCCGCGCGCGCCCTTGTCGTTCTTCTTGTCCTTGTCCGAGGCCTTGTCGGGCGCGGCCTCGCGGATCGAGATGCGGTCGTTGAGGCCGAGCATGACGACGATGATTTCGGGCTTCTCGGTATCGAGGATACCCTTCGCAGCCGCCGCCCAGTCCGCGGGCTCACCCTTCGGCTGGTACTTGATCAGGCCGGACGTGGTCTTGTGCTTGCGGATCACGCCCATGTCGGGCTGCTCGGTGTAGGCGTCTTCTAGGCCGTAGGCGAGCCAGTCGGCCATGGCGTCACCGATGACGAGCACGTTCTTGTCGGGCGTGGTGTCGCGCTTGCTAGGTGCCGGCGCGCGCGAAAAATCCTGGCGCGGCGCTTGCGGCTGTTGCTGCTGGAACGGCTGGAAGAAGTCGCCGCCGAACCATCCGCCGCCACCCTGGCGCGGCGGCGGGGCCGAGCGTTGCGGCGGACCGCCGAAGCCGGGGAAATTGAAGAACTGCGCCGAGGCGGGTCCCGCGACGGAGACCAGGATCGCAAGCGCCGTCCCCAGCGCGATCAACGGGCCGGTCTCGGTCAGCGCCTTGAAGAAAGACTTTGGCTTCGACATGCGATCTCAGGCACGTGCAATAGGGATCGGGACAGGCTCGATATAATAACGGAATCAGGCGCCAAACGGGCATATTCTCTTTGCAGATTCTTCTGCCATACACCGGGGAACAGCCGCCCCCGTCAAGACGATCAGGCAAAATCCCTGTTCAGGGTTACTTTCGGCGCGATTTTACCGCCCGCGGAGGCGATCCAGCACGTCCGAGGAGGCAAATCCGTCGGCGGGGACCCCGATCGAGGCCTGGAAATTGCGTAAGGCTTCCCGGGTCTGGCCGCCGAACTGGCCGTCGGGGGTGCCCTTGTAGAAGCCGCGCTGCGCCAGGAGCTGCTGGAGTTCCAGCCGCTCGGTGCGGGACAGCTCGCGCTCCTGCCGCGGCCAGGGCTGCACGAAGGGCTGGCCGCCGCGCAGGCGGTCGGCGAAATGGCCGATCGCGAGCGCATAGGCCTCGGCGGGGTTGTACTTCATGATGACCCGGTAATTCTGCAGCATCAGGAAGCCCGGGCCCTGCGCGCCGGCCGGGGCCAGCAGATAGGCTTTCTCCGCCGGATGCGGGAAGGGCTGGCTGGTCGGGCGCTTGAGCCCTAGCTTCTCCCACTGCGCCATCGTCATCGCCTTGGCGCGATCGGCCAGCATGTAGTTGAAACCCTGCGGCACCACGACCTCGTAGCCCCAGGTCTGGCCGGCCTGCCAGCCGTCCTTCTTCAGATTGTTGGCGGTCGAGGCGATCAGGTCGGTGGGATTGTCGACGACGTCGCGTCGTCCGTCGCCATCGCCGTCCACGGCAAAGCGCTTGAACGCGGTCGGCATGAACTGGGTCGGGCCGAAGGCGCCGGCCCAGGAGCCGCGCATCTGCTCAGGCCTGAGATCGCCGCGGTTGAGGATCTCCAGCGCGGAGAGAAACTCGTCCCTGAAATAGGCCTGGCGGCGGCCGATGCAGGCGAGCGTCGCGGTCGATTGCAGCACGCTGCGGTCGCCCATCTGCGTCGAGTAATTGGACTCGATGCCCCAGATCGAGGCGATGATGTAGCGGTCGACGCCGGTCGCCTTTTCGGTGGCGTCGAACTGCGCCTTGTATTTGGCGAGGACCTCGCGGCCCTTGGCGAGGCGGTTGTCGTTCACGAGAATGTCGAGATAGTCCCAGATCGACTTGGTGAACTCCGGCTGCGAGTCCATCAGGTCCATGATGCGCAGATCGGGTGAGAGCCCCGCCGTGAAACGCTGGAAATTCTCCTGCGTGATGTTGCGGCGTGCGGCATCGGGCCACATCCCCGCGACGCAATTGTTGAAGTTGGAGGCCGCCTCGCGGATCGCGGCGGCCGTCATCAGCGGATGGCCGGAGGCGCCGTCTTCGCCGGTCCAAGGTTGGGGTCCGGTCTGCGCGCCGCCGGGCGGGGCTTGCGAGGGCGCCGGATTCGGGCCGGAGAAAATGCCGCCGAACAGGTTCGACAGGCCGTTCTGCGCCTGCGCGTGCGCGCTGACAGGCAGCAGCAAGGCGGCCGCAACCATCGTTGCGCCGGTCACAAATCCAGCACGTTTCGCCGGCCCTGCCACTGATTGCATCATACCTCGCCTGTCCGGCCGAAAATCCGCCTTCAGGAGGCCGGTACCGGTTGCCAATAGCTTAACAAAGGTGAAATTTTGGTGTCGGCCTTTTTCTCAACTCTGTGAGCGCGAGGCCCCACATCCGCCTTTGTTAGCGGCTGCAAACAAGCTAGCAAGATGCCATTGCTCCGTTCACGTCCTCAGGTATTCGATCTGTCCCATGAAAATTCGCAAAGCCGTATTCCCCGTCGCCGGCCTCGGCACCCGCGTCCTGCCCGCCACCAAGGCGATGCCGAAGGAAATGCTGACCATCGTCGACAAGCCGCTGATCCAGTACGTCTATGACGAGGCGCGGGAAGCCGGCATCGAGCATTTCATCTTCGTCACCGGCCGCAACAAAAACGTCATCGAAGATCATTTCGACAAGATGTTCGAGCTCGACGCGACGCTCGCCGCGCGCGGCAAGAAGGCCGAGCAGGAGATCCTGGCGCAGAACCAGCCGGAGGCCGGCGCCGTCAGCTTCACCCGCCAGCAGGCGCCGCTCGGCCTCGGCCACGCGGTGTGGTGTGCGCGCGACATCGTCGGCAACGAGCCGTTCGCGGTCGTGCTGCCCGACGAACTCGTGCTCAACACCACCGGCTGCCTGAAGCAGATGATCGAGACGGCTTCATCGCTCGGCGAGAAATCCAACGTCATCGCGGTCGAGGCGGTGCCTGACCATCTCACCCACCAATACGGCATCTGCGGCGTCGGCAAGCGCACCGGCAAGATGTTCGAGGTCGACGGCATGGTCGAGAAGCCGGCCAAGGGCACTGCGCCCTCCAATCTCTCCATCACCGGCCGCTACATCCTCCAGCCGGAGATCTTCAAGATCCTGGAGACCCAGGAGCGCGGCGCCGGCGGCGAGATCCAGCTCACCGACGCCATGATCGGGCTCGCCAAGTCGCAGAAATTCTACGGCGTCGAGTTCGAGGGCGAGCGCCATGATTGCGGCTCCAAGCCCGGCTTCCTCCGCGCCAACATCGCCTACGGCCTGAAGCGGCCGGAACTGCGCGACGGCCTGATCGCGGAGATGAAGAAGTATCTGGAGCAGTAGCTGCCCTTCGTCATTGCGAGCGAAGCGAAGCAATCCAGTATCTTTCCGTGGAAACAATCTGGATTGCTTCGTCGCAAGAGCTCCTCGCAATGACGGCGGGAGAGCGTCTCACGCCACCAGCGACAGCTTCGGAAGGCTCGCGACCACCGACTGGTTGCGGCCGCCGGCTTTCGCCGCATAGAGCGCCTTGTCGGCGGCGGCGACCAGGATCGGCCAATCCGTGCCGGTGGTGGGAACGAAGCTCGCAATGCCGCAGGAGACCGTCGACGTCGTCTGATCGTCGGACCAGCCCCGCACCTTGCCGCGGATCGTCTCGGCGATATTGAAGGCCTCGGCGGCCGAGGTGTTCGGCAGCAGTACCGCGAATTCCTCGCCGCCATAGCGCGCGGCGCAGTCGCCGGACCGCCGCACCGAATCGGAAATGCAGATGGCGATGCCGACCAGCACCTGGTCGCCGGCCTGGTGGCCGAACGTGTCGTTGTAGGCCTTGAAGTGATCGGCATCGATCATCAGCAGCGCGACCGACGCCTTCTGGCGCATCGCGCGGCGCCATTCGACGTCGATGACCTGGTCGAACTTGCGGCGGTTCTTCAGGCCGGTGAGCGCATCCGTCGTCGCCATCTCCTCGAGCTTGCGCTCGGCTTCGGCGCGCCGGCCGATCTCGCGGGCGAGCACGAGCGAGGAGGCCAGCATGAACAGGATGAGCGCCAGGACCACGGCGCCGATGCGGTAGGCTTCCTTCTGCCAGAGCTCGAACACCGCGGCCAGCGGCTTTCCCGCCACCACGAATAGCGGACCCGTGCCGGTGCTGCGGACGTAGAGGCGCGGCGTCGCGTCCACCGGGCCCTGGCCCGCATAGGCCCCGCCGGCCTTGAGATTGTCGGCCTTCCAGCTCGGCTGCGTCCCGAGATTCTTGCCGATGATGTCGAGATCGAACGGCCGCCGCATCATGATGGTGCGATCGCGCTTGAGCACGGTGATGGTATCGTCGGGATCGAGGTTCAGGCGCTCGAACAATTCGTGGAAATAGCTGAAGCGGATCGAGCCGGTGACGACGCCCAGGAAGCCGCCGTCGGTATCGCTGATGCGCCGGCTCAGCACGATGGAATAGGCGCCGCGGAACAGCATCGGACGGCTGATGAAGAGGCCGGCGCCGGGATCGTCGCGATGAACCCTGAAGTAATCCTCCTCGCTCCGGTTCTCCGGCAGGGGATCGAGCGTGGAGGCGTCGATGGTCAGCTTGCCGTCGGCATCGAACACCTGGATGGCACCGAAGTGCCTCGCCGTGGTCGCGTGGTCGAACAGGATCAGGTGACGGATCGGCTTCGAGGCCGTGTTGATCTCCGGCAGCAGCATGTTGCTGGCGACCGCCTTCAGGGAGAGATCGTAGATCTCGATGTTGCGGCTGATATCTGCTTCGATGGAGGTGGCCAGATTTTCCAGCGTCTGGCGCGCGAGGGCCTCCTCGCCGCGGCGCATGTCCAGCATGACGTTGACGCAAATGGCGGAAAATCCGATCACCGTCACGACGGACGATATGATCAGCAGCTTCGCCGAAAAAATGCGCCACGGCAGGCGGGTCGTGACTTCACGCCATCCAGACTGCATCGATTGCTCCCGACACTAGTGGATGCGCCCGAAAGCTTGCGTAGTGTTTAAGCCGGGACGGCGCTGCCGCAATGAGTTAAGAATTGGTTTCCGCGGGCATCGCTTTTGGGCAGCGGAGCTGGGACGAGAGGACGATTGTGAACGATTACGACACGCTGCGGGATTACCTGATGCGGCAGAAGCAGACGGAATTCGTGCTGAGCTTCGAGCAGATCGAGGAGATCATCGGCGCGGCCCTGCCGCGCGCGGCGAACCGCGCCTCATGGTGGGACAGCTTGCGCAGCCCCGACATCCAGATGCCGCAGCGCGAAGCGTGCCTCGCCGCGGGTTTCGTGGCGACCCGGATGCCCGATGGCCAGAGCGTGCGGTTCACCAGGAAGAAGCAGCGCAGGTGAGCTGACGCCGCATGATTCTGCGCTGGCTAAGGGGGATTTTTGGCGCAGCCCTGATTGCAACAGGCGTGCTGTTCGCACTCGCCTTCGAGGCCCGCTACTGGCGCTGGCGCGACTGTTTCAACGAGCTCGGCCGCTGCTACGACCCGGTCTCGCAGGATGTCTATCTCGAACAGGCCGGTTTGGTCTGGGGCGGTCTTGCCGCGATCTCGCTGCTGGTGGGGCTTTGTTTGGTCGCGGGTCTACGACGCAAGCCAGGCTAGGTCAGCCGGACGCGGTGCGCCGCCAGCCCGAGACGGGGGGCGTTAGCCCAAGTGTTGGCCGAAGCGTTTGCTCAAATGTAGAACCACGGCCTTCATTGGCGATTACCGGGCCAGCGTTCGTCAGAGATATGGGCTCGGATCAGGCATCTGCTCGTCTGCCGGTCGCAGGCGCGCACGCATGTGTTCTGGTGCCCTCGAAAGTCACCGGCCCCGCCGGTGTAGTTGGCACATGTGCCGATGCAATTTGCGCCTCGATCCTCACATCGTGCGGCTGTCACTGCTTCGGCCGATGAGGCGAGGAACATTCCGGTGCCGATGAGGGTGATCGCGTAGAAAATGTGCCGGGTCATCCGTGACTCCTGAGAAAGACGCGCGTGGTCTGCTCATTCTGAGAACGGCAGCTGCGAGCCCAGCGACCTCGATGACGAAGCCGTTCTGGATAGCATGCTGCGTGCCATTTTTCATGGTGGTCGAGCAGGGTCCATTGATCTGGATCAAGCCCGGCATCAGCGCGCCGGTGCGGCACCCCGCTCGCTTCGCGAGCGACCCTTTCCGGGAGGAGAGCGGAAGAAGATAAGCGCTAGCTCGCCGCTTCCAGCCGCACTTCCGTCAGCAACCGCATCGCCGCGTCCGCATCCATGGGCTCGCCGAAGGCAAAGCCCTGCGCGTATTCGCAGCCCATCTGGTAGAGCTCGACGGCATCGGAATCGGTCTCGGCGCCTTCCGCGACCACGTCCATGCCGAGGTCGTGCGCGAGCGCGATGATCGACTTCAGGATCACCGGACGGGTGCCGCGGTTGGTGGTGCGCACGAAGGACTGGTCGATCTTGATGGTGTCGAACGGGAAGCGCTGGAGATAGGCCAGCGACGAATGGCCGGTGCCGAAATCGTCGAGCGACAGTCCGGTGCCGAGCTCGCGGATGCGCGTCAGCATCTGGGCTGCGTGCTCCGGGTTCTCCATCACCAGCGATTCCGTCAATTCCAGCTTCAGCGTACCCCGCGCCACCGAGGAGCGCGACAGCACGGTGCGGATGTCGTGGATCAGATCGTGGCGCAGCAATTGCCGCGAGGACACGTTGACGGAGGCGAAGATCGGCTCGCGCGAGCGCATCGCGCGTTGCCACACCGAAAGCTGCTTTGCGGTCTGGTCGAGCACGAACATGCCGAGGTCGACGATCAGGCCGGTCTCTTCCGCGATGCTGATGAATTCCGACGGCGCCATGCGCCCGAGCTTCGGATGATCCCAGCGCGCCAGTGCCTCGAAGCCGGCGATCGAACGATCTTCCAGCCGCACGATCGGCTGGTACAGGATCGTGAGCTCCTGCCGCTCGATGGCGCGGCGCAGCTCGCTCTCCAGCGTCAGGCGGTCGGTCTTTCGCGCGCGCATGGCGGGCTTGTAGACGTCGATGCGGTCACCGCCGATGCGCTTGGAATGATACATCGCAAGCTCGGCGTCCTTGATGATCTCGTCCGTCAACTGGGTTTGAGGATCGGAGAGCGCCAGCCCGATCGAGGCAGTGAGAAAAATCTCGCGGTCGTTGAAGGCGATCGGGGCACGGATGGTCTTGCGGATGGTCTCGGCGAAGGCGGTGATGCGGGCAGGGTCCTGCTCCGAGAGCAGGATCAGGCCGAACTGGTCGCCGGCAAGCCGCGCCAGCGTGTCCTGCGGCTTCAGGATGCGGGTGAGTCGGCGGGCAAGCGTCAGCAGGATCGAGTCGCCGACCGCGATGCCGACGGAATCGTTGACCTGCTTGAAGCGGTCGAGGTCGATCACCATCAGCGTCGGCCGCAGCGTCGGCATGGTCTTGGCGAAATGCGCGACCGCACCCAGCCGGTCCATGAACAGTTTTCGGTTGGGCAGGCCGGTGAGGTTGTCATGCACGGAATCGTGCAGCAGGCGCTCCTCGGCGTTGCGCAGCTCGGTGACGTCGGTGAGCGTGCCGACGACGCGCGAGACCTCGCCGTCCGAGCCGACCACCGGGCGCGCCTTCAGGGCGAACCACATGAAATGACCGTCCGGCGTGCGCAGCCGGAAATCCTGCACCAGGCGGCCGCGGCGCTGGTCGAGCACGCTGTCGAGCGCGGCGCGGAAACGGTCCTGATCGAGCGGATGCAGCACTTCGAGCCAGGACGCCGCCGGGCCTTCCAGCGTGCCGCGCTTGAGGCCGAGCAGGGCCTCGGTCTCGGGACTGGTGAAGACCTTGTCGGCGGACACGTCCCAATCCCAGATCAGATCGCCGGAACCGGCCAGCGCCAGCGCCCGTCGCTCGATGTCGGAGACGACCCCCGTGCTGGCGCCGCCGCCGGCGAAAGCGTGCTGCATCACCGTGAAGCCGATCAGCATCACGATCAGCACGAGGCCGCCCAGCAGGGCCGGGCCGACGATGTCGTTGGTGACGGAGCCCGCGACCGTCATGCCGGCCGCGACCACCCAGACCACCAGCAGGAACCAGGTCGGGATCAGCAGCACGGCGCGGTCGAAGCCGTGGGTGGAGAGATAGACGATCAGCGCGAAGCCCGCGAAGGCGATCAGCACCAGCGATATGCGCGCGATGCCGGACGCCACAGCCGGATCGAACAGGGCGAGCGCAACGAGGGAGCCCAGGAACGCGAGCCAGCCGACGGTGATGTGCGAATAGCGCACATGCCATCGACTGAGGTTGAGATAGGCGAAAAGGAACACCAGCAGCGTCGCCGCCAAAATCGCTTCGCCCGCCGCGCGCCAGATGCGCTCGGCGTTGTTCGACATGTCGAGCACCTTGCCCCAGAAGCCGAAATCGACGCCGATATAGACCAGCACCGCCCAGGCCAGCGCCGCGGCGGCCGGGAACATGATGCTGCCCTTCACCACGAACAGAATGGTGAGAACGAGCGCCAAAAGCCCGGAGATGCCGATCACGATGCCCTGGTAAAGCGTGAACGAGTTGACCTTGTCCTTGTAGGCTTCCGGCTCCCACAAATAGAGCTGCGGCAGCTTGTCGGTGCGCAACTCCGCGACAAAGGTGACGACGGCGCCGGGATCGAGCGTGATGCGGAACACGTCGGCCGTCGCGCTCTCCTGGCGTTCCGGGCGGTCGCCGATCGACGGCGTGATGGTCGCGATGCGCGAGAGGCCGAGGTCGGGCCAGAGCAGGCCCGACGAGACGATGCGGTAATGCGGGGCGACGATCAGGCGGTCGAGCTGGTCATCGGTGTTGTTGGCGAGCGCGAACACCACCCAGTTCTGGCCGCCTTCGCGCGCGCGCACCTCGATGCGGCGGACGATGCCGTCGGTACCGGGCGCGGTCGAGACCTGGATGCGGTCGGCGTCACTGCGCTGATGCTCGAGCACTCCGGTGAGGTCGATTGCGGGCGCATCGCCGCGGACGCTGACGGCGTCCAGCGCGCGCGCCGGGGACGCGGCGACGAGAATCATGAGGCCCAGCGCTATGGGCGCGAGGCACCTGATCAGACGCAAGGTCAGTTCTCCGCGTTCGACGCAAACTCTTCAGTGCAGGATCGTCAGTGCAAGGCGTTTTCCGAACGGAACAAGATGGTTCGGCGCGTCGCGATAGATGCCACGAAAGCGAGGAAAATCAAAGGGTTTCCGCCTCGCCCCGTGGGCCGTTGGCCTAGACCTCCAACACAATTTTGCCAATATGTGCCGAAGTCTCCATGCGCCGGTGCGCATCGGATGCCTTTTCCAGCGGGAAAGTGCTGTCCATCAGCGGCTTGACGCGGCCTTCGCGCAAGAGCGGCATCACTTTCGCCTCGATTGCGGCCACCATCGCCGCCTTGTCCGCATTACTACGGGGGCGCAGCGTCGAGCCGGTATGGGTGAGGCGCTTCACCATCACCTTGGCGATGTTGACGCTGACCTTGGGGCCATTGAGGGTTGCGATCTGCACGATGCGGCCGTCGACCGCGGCGGCATCATAGTTGCGGTCGACATAGTCGCCGGCGACCATGTCGAGGATCAGATTGGCGCCGGTATTGTTCGTCTCCGCCTTGACCACGGCGACGAAGTCTTCGGTCTTGTAATTGATGGCGCGGTCGGCCCCGAGCTTGAGGCAGGCATCGATCTTGTCCTGCGATCCCACGGTGACGAACACCTTGGCGCCGAACGCTTTCGCGAGCTGGATCGCCATGGTGCCGATGCCGGAGGAGCCGCCATGGATCAGCAGCGTCTCGCCGGCCTTCAGGCCGCCGCGCTCGAACACGTTGTGCCAGACCGTCATCAGGGTTTCCGGCAGCGCGCCGGCTTCCTTGATCGACAGCGCCGGCGGGACGCTCATCGCCTGGGCGTCCTGGGCGATGCAGTACTGCGCATAGCCGCCACCGGCGACGAGCGACATCACCTTGTCGCCGATCTTGTGCCGCTTGGCGTTGCTGCCGACCGCCACCACTTCGCCCGCGATCTCGAGCCCCGGCAGGTCGCTGGCGCCGGGCGGCGGCGGGTAGGCGCCGGAGCGCTGCGCCACGTCGGGCCGGTTGACGCCCGCGGCCTGCACCTTGACCAGAATCTCGTCGGGGCCGGGTTGCGGCAGCGCCCGTTGTTCCGGCACCAGCACCTCCGGTCCGCCGGGCTTGGAGATGGCGACCACGGTCATTTGCGCGGGCAGCTTGTCCATGATGTGTCCTTGGATGAATGAATTCGGCGGATGGCATATCGCCTTTTTCCGCCGAAGTGAAACGACATTAGGGCCCGAACCGCTCCGCCAAATGGCTTGCTCTTTCGGGAGAGATTTTTTCGACCAGTGGACCGATCGGCGCGATCGCTGTGCCGGCGCCGCCGTCGAGCAGGTCCGCGATTGGGCCACGGGGCCAGCGTGGCACGGCATCTTCGCCACCGAAGGCGTACAGCACATTTTCCGACAGGCTGGGTACGATACTCCACGCCAGCACAGCGCAGGTGCGGACCAGATTGAGGCCCGTTCGCGTCACGATCGCTGCGCGAAGCCGATCGGACTTGAGGGCTGTCCACGGCGCGGCATGCTGCAGGTATGCGTTCGCCACATCCCAGATCGCGCGCGTCGCGGCCGCCGCTGCACGAAACTCGAGGGCCTTGTGGTGCCGTCGCAACGTCGCGATACGCTGCTCCAGTTCGCGTGCGAGCAGGTGCTCGGCCTCGCCAGGAGCGCCGCCTTCCGGAATTTGGCCGTCGAAGGCCCGATGGGCGAAGCTGACAATGCGATTGACGAGGTTGCCGAAGATGTCGGCGAGATCCTTGTTCACATCGGCGACGAATCTGGCGACGATGAAATCGGTGTCGGCGCTTTCGGGCGCGTTGGCGATCAACCACCAGCGCCAGAGATCGGCGGGCAATTCGTCCAGGGCCTGGTCGGTAAAGATGCCCCGATTGCGGCTGGTCGAGAACTTGCCGCCCTCGTAATTGAGCCAGTGGAATCCCTTGATCACGTCCACAGTCTTCCAGGGCTCATTCGAGCCAATCAGCGTCGCCGGGAAGCTCACGGTGTGGAATGGGATGTTGTCCTTGCCGAGGAACTGGACGTAGCGGACGTCATCGGCCTGCCACCACCATTTTCGCCAGTCACGGCCCGGCGCGATGGCAGCCCATTCCTGGGTGGCTGCGATGTAACCGATGGGCGCGTCGAACCAGACATAGAAGACCTTGTCGTCGAATCCCTGCCGCGGAACCGGGATACCCCAGGCCAGATCGCGCGTGATGCAGCGATCGCGCAGGTCGGCTGTCAGCCAGCCTTTCGCGGTGGACACCACGAAGGAAGGCCAGCCGGAGCGGCTGTCGATCCAGGCACTCAACGTGGCCACAAGCTGCGACTGGCGCAGGAACAGATGGCGGCTTTCGCGGACTTCCAGCGTCCGGTCGCCCGACAGCGCAGATCGCGGGTCGATCAGTTCGGGCGGATCGAGCAGCGCGCCACACTGGTCACATTGATCACCGCGCGCGGACGGGTCGCCACAATGCGGGCAGGTGCCGAGCACGTAGCGGTCCGGCAGGAAGCGGCCGTCCGTGGGTGACCAGACCTGCGGCAACTTGCGTTCCTCGATCAATCCGCCATCCTCGAGCCTGCGATAGAAGTGCTGTGTCAGAGCGCTGTTCTGTGGCGAGCTGGTTCGCCCGAAATGGTCGAAGGAGAGGCCGAACCGGCGGTAGATGTCGGCCTGGATTGCGTGCTGCGCGTCGCAGAAAGTGCGGACATCCTGTCCGGCGCGAACGGCGCCGAGCTCAGCCGGCGTGCCGTGCTCGTCGGTGGCGCAGATGAAGAGCACGTCGTCGCCGATCTGCCGCCTGAAGCGGGCGTGGACATCGGCAGGGAGGAGCGAGCCTATGAGATTGCCGAGATGCTTGACGCCGTTCACGTAGGGAAGGGCACTGGTGATGAGAATTTTGGTCATGACTGCGGTCTTTCGCGTTTGGTGATGCCGACCGACGAAAAATCAAAAGCCCTCCCGCATGATCGGAAGGGCTTGGGGTCGGCTCATGCCTCACGCGCGTGGACGCGCGCTTATCCCGTCCGGTCAACCTCCTTGCGGTTGGGCCGGGGCATTCGCGTCAGGTGTTGCGCGCTCGCGAAAGTCACTGCAAATTCTCCTTGTGGAGAAGCGATACCATTTCGGCTCGGAAAGCGCCAGATCGGCGTCGTTCAGGACAGGACTGCCCGGGAGGACACATGGCCATCGAGGACGACGACAAGCCGCGCAAGAAGGTCAGCCATGAAATCGGACAGGATCTCTCCCTGTTGTCTGTGGAGGAACTGACAGAGCGCGTCGCGCTGCTCAACACCGAGATCGCAAGGCTGGAAGAGGCCGCTACCAAAAAGCGCGCCTCGCGCGATGCGGCGGATAGTTTTTTCAAGAAGTAGAATTCGACAGCGTAACGCGTGCCGCTTCCACGGCGTCGTGGCCGTGCTCGTCCCGGCCGTCCACGTTTTCTTTCCAACAGCGACGAAGAACGTGGATGCCCGGGACAAGCCCGGGCATGACGGAGAGTTTGTTCCGCAGCGCACTCGGCCTCTGGCCGACATGGCTAACGAACCCTCAAAAAATTCGTTCGTTTACGGTCGATTAAGCTTTTCACTTTATGACTGGAACTGTCCTCGTTTGGACACCGAGTGGCTCCTGTCCACTCTGTTTGACGCCTCCCTGTTATCAACTTTCAAAGCCGCCGGTCTCCGGCGGCTCTT
This sequence comes from Bradyrhizobium liaoningense, assembly GCF_018130785.1. Taxonomy (GTDB): domain Bacteria; phylum Pseudomonadota; class Alphaproteobacteria; order Rhizobiales; family Xanthobacteraceae; genus Bradyrhizobium; species Bradyrhizobium liaoningense_A. Next base: position 24,477 of record NZ_JAFCJT010000015.1, on the reverse strand, counting down.
TTTTTGCCTTTTTTGCGTCTCGTTCCGGTTGAATTCCGAGGAAAGACCCGCGGAAACCATATCCGCGCTTGTCGCTGGACTCCGCGTCCCGCCCGCGCAATGATTTGTTCATCATAAGCCGGCGCCAAAGCCGGGTGGGTAGACAGTTGCGTAAGGGGCGTTAACCATGGAACGTTTGCAAGCCGAGGGTGCCCTCGTTCAACTCAGCGAGCGGTTCACCAATTCTGCGGCGTTCGGCGTCCTGTTCCGTGAGGGCATGGACCTGGTCGAAGAGACTGCCGCCTATCTCGATGGCGCTGGCCGCACCGAGGCCAAGGCGCTCGATCGTGCCGTCAGCCTCACCTATGCGACCGAGAGCATGCGTCTGACCACGCGACTGATGCAGCTCGCCTCGTGGCTGCTGCTGCACCGCGCGGTGAAGGAAGGCGAGATGACGCTGAGCCAGGCCAATCGCGAGAAGACCAAGGTCAAGCTCACCGCCGCGGATCCCGGCCCGTCCGACACCATCGAGAAGCTGCCCTCGCAGCTCCAGGACCTGATCCATCGCTCGATGAGTCTTCAGACCCGCGTGCGCCGCCTGGACACCACCATCCACACCCCGCCGGTCGAATACGTGGCGATCGGCAACCCGCTGGTGCCGCAGCTCAACGCGCTGAAGGCCGCGTTCGAGCGGTAAGCGCAGCTGTCGTAGGGTGGGCAAAGGCGCGAAGCGCCGTGCCCACCATCTGTCTTTCGGAATCGTGACAAGAAGTGGTGGGCACGCTTTCGCCTTGCCCACCTTACGAATTCGCGGTCCTGCCCAGAAACAAAAACGCCCCCGGTCTCCCGGGGGCGTTTTTCGTTTCCAGCCGTGAGGGCCGGATCAATCCTTTTTGAGAAAGCCCGAAAACTTCTTCTGGAAGCGCGAGACGCGGCCACCGCGATCCAGCATCTGCGCGTTGCCGCCGGTCCAGGCCGGGTGCGACTTCGGGTCGATGTCGAGGTTCAGCGTGTCGCCTTCCTTGCCCCAGGTCGAGCGGGTCAGGTACTCGGTTCCGTCGGTCATCACGACCTTAATCGTATGATAATTCGGATGAATTTCGGCTTTCATGGCAATTCGCCGGCGCCCGGCGCCTCTCGGTTGAGTGACTATCGATGACGGATTTGGCGGGGTCTATACCCTACGGGACCCCGTAAAACAAGCCATTGTGGGCAAAGGAGAACCGGGCCGTCCCCTAAGGGACATCCCGGATTTGCCACTCCCCCTGCCGCGGCCTATGTGGAGCTAACTTATCTCCTTGGGTCCGATCTCATGAGCGCTGTGGAACGGCTTGACGACCAGTACCGCGACGAGCGCGCTGCGCCCGAGGCCCCGTCCATCGAAGCCGAGCTGATCGAGCAGCCCGCCAAGGGCCGCGCCAAGCTGCGGCCGCTGCTTGCGCTCGCCCCCTATGTGGCCCGCTATCGCGGCCGGGCGGCGCTGGCCTTTGTCGCGCTGACGGTCGCAGCGCTGACCACGCTGCTGGTGCCGATCGCGGTGCGCCGGATGATCGATTTCGGCCTGACGCCGGAAGGCATCGCGATGATCAACAACTACTTCTCGGTGATGATCGCAGTCGTCGCGGTGCTCGCGCTCGCCAGTGCCGCGCGCTACTACCTCGTGATGACGATCGGCGAGCGCATCGTCGCCGATCTCAGGCGCGACGTCTTCGCCCATCTGCTCTCGCTCTCGCCGGCCTTCTTCGATTCCGCGCGCAGCGGTGAGCTGGTGTCGCGGCTCACGGCCGACACCACCCAGATCAAATCCGCGGTCGGTGCCTCCGTGTCGATCGCGCTGCGCAATCTCATGATGTTCTTCGGCGCAGCGGCGATGATGGTGATCACCAGCCCGCGGCTATCCGGCTTCGTGCTTCTCGCCATTCCCCTGATCGTGCTGCCGCTGGTCGCGTTCGGGCGCTGGGTGCGGCGTCTGTCGCGCAACGCGCAGGACACGCTGGCCGACGCTTCGGCCTATGCGGGCGAGCTGGTCGGCGCCATCCGCACCGTGCAGGCCTATACCAGCGAAGGGCTCGCCGAGAAGCGTTTTGGTGGCGAGGTCGAGCAGGCCTATGAAGCCGCGCGCACGTCCACGCAGGCGCGCGCGGTGCTCACCGCCATCATCATCTTCATCGTGTTCGCCAGCGTGGTCGCGATCCTCTGGATCGGCTCGCATGACGTCCTGATCGGCACGATCTCGCCGGGCCGGCTCGGCCAGTTCGTGCTCTATGCGGCCTTCGCTGCGGCGGGCCTCGGCCAGCTCAGCGAGGTCTGGGGCGAAGTCTCGGCTGCCTCCGGCGCGGCCGAGCGCCTGTTCGAGATCCTGCATGTGCAGCCCGAGATCAAGGCGCCCGCAGCGCCGCGCGCGCTGCCGGTGCCGGCACGCGGCGAGGTCGGCTTCGACCAGGTCAGCTTCTCCTATCCGGCGCGGCCCGACGTCAATGTGCTCGATGCCGTGTCGTTCACCGTGCGCCCCGGCGAGAAGGTCGCGATCGTCGGCCCCTCAGGCGCCGGCAAGAGCACGATCTTCCATCTGCTGCTGCGCTTCTACGATCCGCGGGGCGGCGCGATCTCGCTCGACGGCGTGCCGGTGAAGTCCGCCGATCCGCGTGATTTCCGTTCCCGCATCGCGCTGGTGCCGCAGGAATCCAACGTGTTCGCCGCAAGCGCCCGCGAGAACATCCGCTTCGGCCGGCCCGATGCGACCGACGCCGAGGTCGAGCGTGCTGCCGAACTCGCGCATGCCGCCGAGTTCATCCGCCGCCTGCCCGAAAGTTTCGACACCCCGCTCGGCGAGCGCGGTGTGACGCTGTCCGGCGGCCAGCGCCAGCGCATCGCGATTGCCCGCGCGATCCTGCGCGATGCGCCGCTCTTGCTGCTCGATGAAGCCACCTCCGCGCTCGACGCCGAAAGCGAGACGCTGGTGCAGACCGCACTCGAAGAGCTGATGCGCCACCGCACCACGCTCGTGATCGCACATCGCCTGGCAACCGTCCTCTCCTGCGACCGCATCCTGGTGATGGAGCACGGCAAGATCGTCGAGCAGGGCACGCATGCGGAACTCGTGGCGGCGAACGGGCTTTATGCGAGGCTCGCGAGGCTGCAGTTCGAGGGGGCGTGAGGCGCCGCGATCGCCGCCCCGATCACGGTGTCATCACCCGCGAAGGCGGGTGATCCAGTACTCCGAGACGGTCGTGATCAATCGAGAAACTGCCGCATACTGGATCCCCGGCCGGAGCCTGTCATCGGGCTCGCCGAAGGCGAGACCCGGTGGCGGGGAATGACATAGCGGACGTTATCGGCACTTCGGCGACAGCGCCGGCACATTCGGCCACGGCCAGTTCTTCCAGCTCCCGTCCTCGCCGACGCAGGCCGATGAAGCAGGGCCGATCGTTGGATCGGGGGTGCCGGTCGGAGCCGGCGCACTCGCCGTCTTCGCCGGCGCGACAAAACGCTGGTCGACATAGGCCGTCGATAAAAATCCGGCGACGATGACGCCCAGAAAGACCGAAGACCCCTTGGCCAGGTTGCTCAGCCGCATCGATCGTCTCCATCCGCCTGTCATCGCTGCTCCCACGGGGGCAACGAATAACCGACGTCCGGGGATCCCTGGGTGACCGGCGTCACGCCCGCCATGCCATCTTCAGCACCGGCCGTCCCGAGGTCGGGTTCAGATCGTCGCCGGCATGCGCAAAGCCGTTGCGCTCGTAGAAGCGGATGGCGCGGGCATTGTCCTTGTTGACGAGCAGCGTGATGCCTGACGGTGACAGGCGCTTGGCCTCGTCCACCAGCAACCTTGCTGCATCCGAGCCCCAGTGAGCGGGATCGACCACGAGCTGGTCGAGATAGCCTTCGCCGTCGATGGTGACGAAGCCGGTCAGCACGCCGTCTTGTTCGGCGACGACGATCGAGGCTTTCGGCACCAGATCCTTGCGCCAGCGCTCGCGCCACCATTCGAGCCGCGCGGCGAAATCGATCTGCGGATAGGCCTGCTGCCAGGTGCGATGCCAAAGGTCGATCGAGGCGGTTTCGTCCTCGGGGCGGTAGGGGCGGAGGCGGAGGGCGCTCACTACCGCTCCGTCAGCTTCAGCTCGATGCGGCGGTTGCGCTTGTAGGCTTCTTCCGTGTTGGCGGTGTCGAGCGGCTGGAATTCGCCGAAGCCGGCGGCGACGAGGCGCTGGGCGGGCACGCCGAGCGAGACCAGATACTGCACCACCGAGATCGAGCGCGCCGCGGACAGGTCCCAGTTCGACTTGAAGTTCGGGCCGGTGACCGGGCGTACGTCGGTATGGCCGTCGACGCGCAGCACCCAGGGGAGATCGCTCGGGATCTTCTTGTCGAGCTCGATCAGCGCGGCTGCCAGGGTGTCGAGCTCGGCGCGGCCCTCGGGCAGAAGCACCGCCTGGCCGGTGTCGAAGAACACTTCGGACTGGAACACGAAGCGGTCGCCGACGATGCGGATGTCAGGGCGGTTGCCGAGAATGGCGCGCAGGCGGCCGAAGAACTCCGAGCGATAGCGCGACAATTCCTGCACGCGCTGCGCCAAGGCAACATTCAGGCGAGATCCCAGATCGGCGATCCGGTTCTGCGATTCCTTGTCGCGCTTCTCGCTGGCGTCGAGCGCCTCTTCCAGCGCCGCCAGTTGCCGCCGCAGCGCGCTGATCTGCTGGTTCAGCACCTCGATCTGCGCCAGCGCCCGCGCCGAGACGGCCTTCTCCGAGTCGAGCGCCTTGCCGAGCTCCGAGGTCTTGCCCTGCGCGTCGTTGCCGGCAGCAGCCAGGCCGTCATAGAGGCCCTTGATGCGATCGCGCTCGGTCTCGGCCGAGGCGAGGCCCGCCTTCAATTGCGAGACCTGGTCGTCGAGCGTGAGCTTGCCGAGCTTTTCCAGCGACAGGAGCTCGTTGAGCTGGGCGATCTTGGCGTTGAGCTGCTCCAGCGCCTTGTCCTTGCCGGTGACCTCCTGCGACAGGAAGAACTGCACGACCAGGAACACCGACAGCAGGAACACGATCGACAGCACCAGCGTCGACAGCGCGTCGACGAATCCCGGCCAGTAGTTGAAGGCGCCATCGCTGCGGCGGCCGCGCGCTAGAGCCATGTCGCTAACCCTTCTCGGGTTGGCGCGCGAGGCGCTCCAGCAGGCGGCGGATCTCGCGGTTCTGCTCGCCCTGGCCGTCGGCCCATTCGCGAATCATCTGCTGCTCGGTCCGCATGTGCGAGACCAGCGCCTGGATGGCTTCGGCAAGGCTCGCCATCGCCGCGGTGGTTCCGCGGCTGGCGCTGCCTTCCTCGAGCACCGAGCGCAGCCGCTCGACGGCGGCCTGAAGCTCGCCGCTGGCAACGCCGCCCCCGCCACCGGCGGCGACGGCAACTTCGCCGCGGCCGTATTCGCGCACGGTGGTGGCGAGCCAGTCTTCCAGATCGGTGTAGAAGCGGTTCTGCGCCTGGCTCGATTGCAGGTCGAGGAAGCCCAGGATCAGCGAGCCGGCGAGGCCGAACAGCGAGCTCGAGAACGAGATGCCCATGCCGCCGAGCGGGGCGGCCAGTCCCTCCTTCAGTGTGTCGAACAGGGCCCCGGAATCGCTGCCGACCTTGAGCCCGTCGATCACCTTGCCGACCGAGCCGACCGTCTCGATCAGGCCCCAGAAGGTGCCGAGCAGGCCGAGGAAGACCAGCAAGCCGGTCATGTAGCGGGAGATGTCCCGGGCCTCGTCCAGGCGGGTCGCGATCGAATCGAGCAGGTGCCGCATGGTGGTCTGGGTGATCGTCATCCGCCCGGTGCGCTCGCCGCCCAGGATCATCGCCATCGGCGCCAGCAGTTTCGGGTGCCGGGACGGCGCAAGGCCGGGATCGGCGATGCGGAAATTGTTGACCCAAGAGACTTCGGGGTAGAGCCGGATCACCTGGCGGAAGGCCAGGATGATGCCGATGAACAGCACGCCGCCGATCAGGGCATTGAGGCCGGGATTGGCGAAGAAGGCCTGGATGATCTGCTTGTAGAGCACCACGCCGACCAGGGTGCACAGCACCAGAAAGACCAGCATCCGCACCAGGAAAACGCTGGGTGAGGACAGCTTGGTATATTCGATATCCTTGGGGGAGCGGGGCGAGGCGCCTGGCGGCATGGCCGGTATCATCCGTTACTTGCTTGCAGCGCGCACTATGGCACAGCGGCAGCCCAAAAAAAGCGCCGGATGCGCCGATTTCGTGGACAGCTCCCGGAACCCAAAGCTGAAATCGCGCTTTGATAGAGAGGTAATTTGCAAAACTTCGGCATTCCGCAGACTTAGGTCAGATTTTTTGCATGGCGACGAATCCTTGGGGGCTGGCCGTCATCGCGCTCTTGCTCGCGGTCTGGATGGGGCTCGCCTGGACGGCGCGGCAGCACCTGCGGCGCGGTCGATCCCGTTTGGACCTCAGAGCCCGCCGGGTGGGTGGCAACGCCCGAACCTGCCCGATCTTTCCACCGCCGCCCCAACGAGAGCTGACCAACGGAGTGGTCGCATGAGCGTCGTTTCCGCGATCATCGGGACTGCCGAGCGCGTGCCGCTGCCGGACGTCGTGATTCGCGCCGCGATCCAGCGTCTGTGCTCGCGCACGGCGACGCGCTTGTCCGCGCTGGGCCCTGCCGACGATGCCGCCTTCGCCGGGCGGATGATCCTGCGGCCGATCGCCGAGGACGCGGATGCCGGGCATGACGAGGTGCCCGCTTCGTTCTTTGCGGAAGTGCTCGGCCCCAACCGCAAATACTCGTCCTGCTTCTACAAGTCCGATGCGAGCACCCTGCAGGAGGCGGAGGAGGAGGCGCTGCGCCAGACCGTCGAGCACGCCGGTCTCGCCGACGGCCAGACCATCCTCGAGCTCGGCTGCGGCTGGGGCTCGCTGTCGCTGTGGATGGCGCGGCGGTTTCCGCATGCGAAGGTGACGGCGGTGTCGAACTCGCAGGCCCAGCGGTCCTGTGTCGAGGAGCAGGCGCGGCTGCTCGGGCTCCTGAACCTGCGCGTGGTCGCCGCGGACATGAACGTGTTCGCGCCCGATGGGCAATTCGACCGCATCGTCTCGGTCGAGATGTTCGAGCAGATGATGAACTGGCGCAAGCTGATGACGCGCGTGCGGTCATGGCTCGCGCCTGACGGGCGCTTCTTCATGCACATCGTCACCCATCGCTCCGGCTCTCATTTGTTCGACCGCACCAATCGCGGGGACTGGATCGCGCAGCATGTCATTACGGATGGGTTGATGCCGAGCCATCACCTCGTCAGGCAATTCGGCGACATCTTCACGATCGAGAAGGAATGGTGCTGGAGCGGAACGCACTATCAGCGTACCGCCAACGACTGGCTCGCCAATTTCGATGCGCGTCGCGACACGATCGAAGCGTCCCTGCGCAAGGTCTATGGCGAGGAGACCGCTTTGTGGATGCGGCGCTGGCGCTGGTTCTTCCTCGCGACATCAGGCCTGTTCGGCTATGCCGATGGAACCGAATGGGGTGTCAGCCACTACCGGATGAAGGCTTCCGCGTGATTGCGATATTCTGTCGCAGCGCGCGATGATGGAACCAGACTCACAATCCGGTGAGTCCCTAAAAGCGCCCTGAACTCAGCACGATAGGTCATGTGGCATTGAGCCGCCCGCGCAATGCGTTGCGTCGCAGCAAGTACGTTCTATTTTGACGGCATCAGCCGCGTGGATTCGCCCAGAACGGGCTCGTGCGGAGCGTGGTTTCAGTTTCAACAACATCGGGGCACTTAACTTCATGTCAGGACTTCGCGCGCGATCGGCATGCGTTGCAATGATGCTCGCGGCCCTAGCGCCGCTGCTCGCGGGCTGTGACGAGTCCGCCTCTGCGGTTTCCGCGGTCCAGCCCGCCGATCCTGATGTCAGCATCGTCGTCGTGAAGCCGCAGCCGCGTGCCGTGGTGCGCGAGCTGCCGGGCCGCATCGCGCCGACGCGCGTCTCCGACGTGCGGCCGCGCGTCTCCGGCATCGTGGTCGAGCGCCTGTTCCGCCAGGGCAGCGAGGTGAAGGCGGGCGATGCGCTTTATCGGATCGATCCGCGTCCGTTCGAGGTCGAGGTGATGGCGAACGAGGCGGCGGTCGCCAAGGCCGAGGCCGCATTGATGCAGGCCAAGCAGCAGGCGCACCGCATCGCGACGCTCACCAGCCAGCGCGCCGCGCCCGAGGCCGAGAACGAGAAGGCGGTCGCGGCCGAACGTCAGGCCCAAGCCGAGGTCGAAGGCCGCAAGGCGGAACTCGCGCGCGCAAAACTCAATCTCGACTATGCCACCGTGCGCGCGCCGATCGATGGCGTTGTCGGCGCGGCGCTGGTCAGCGAGGGTGCGCTCGCGGTGCAGAACGAGACCAACCTCGCCAGCATCCAGCAGCTCGATCCGATCTATGCCGACTTCACCCAGTCGGTGACCGAGCTCAACCAGCTCCGCCGCGCCTTCGAGACCGGCGACCTCGAGCGCATCGCGGCCGATGCCGCCAAGGTGCACCTCGTGCTCGACGACAACACCCTTTATTCGCTCGAAGGCAAGCTGCTGTTCTCCGACGCCAAGGTCGATGCCCATACCGGCCAGGTGACCCTGCGCGGCGAATTCCGCAATCCCAAGCGCGAGCTGCTGCCGGGCATGTATGTCCGCGTCCGCATCGACCAGGGTCTCGATAGCGACGCGATCGCGGTGCCGCAGCAGGCGATCCAGCGCAATGGCGGCGGCGGCAGCGAGGTGTTCGTCGTCAAGGACGACAACCACATCGCGGTGCAGCCCGTGCGCACAGGGTCGGTGCAGGACGGACTCTGGTTTGTGACCGAGGGCCTGAAGGCCGGTGACAAGGTCGTGGTCGAAGGCTTCCAGAAGTTCGCGGCCGGCGACAAGGTGAAGCCGCGATCCTGGTCGGAAGCGGACGCGACCGCGGACAACCGGCACGCCCAGAAGCTCACGCGGTAACGCGCCATGGCGAGTTTCTTCATCGACAGGCCGATCTTCGCCTGGGTGGTCGCGCTGTTCATCTGCTTGATCGGCGCGATTGCGGTCCCGCTGCTGCCGATCGCGCAATATCCGATCATCGCGCCGCCCTCGATCTCGATCTCGACCAGCTATCCCGGCGCCTCGCCCGAAAACCTCTACAACAGCGTCACGCGGCTGATCGAGGAGGAGCTCAACGGCGCCTCCGGCATCCTCAATTTCGAATCGACCAGCGACTCGCTCGGCCAGGTCGAGATCATCGCCAATTTCCAGCCGGGCACCGATACCAGCGCCGCCTCCGTCGAGGTGCAGAACCGCATCAAGCGCGTCGAAGCGCGCCTGCCGCGCGCGGTGATCCAGCAGGGCATCCTGATCGAGGAAGCCTCGAGCGCCGTGCTCCAGATCATCACGCTGAACTCGACCGACGGCAGCCTCGACGAAGTCGGCCTCGGTGACTTCATGATCCGCAACGTGCTCGGCGAGATCCGCCGCATCCCCGGCGTCGGCCGCGCCACGCTCTATTCGACCGAACGCAGCTTGCGCGTCTGGGTCGATCCGGCAAAGCTCGTCGGCTATGGGCTGACCGCGGACGACGTCAACAAGGCGATTGCCGCGCAGAACGCACAGGTCGCTTCGGGCAGCATCGGCGCCGAGCCGTCGACCTCGAGCCAGCGCACCTCCTCGCTGGTGTTGGTCAAGGGCCAGCTCTCCTCGCCGGACGAATTCGGTTCCATCATCCTGCGCGCCAATGCCGACGGTTCGACCGTGCGGTTGCGCGACGTCGCACGCATCGAGGTCGGCGGCCTCAGCTACCAGTTCAACACCCGCCTGAACGGCAAGCCGACCGCGGGCCTCTCCGTGCTGATGTCGCCGACCGGCAACGCGCTGGCGACCGCGAGCGCGGTCGAGGAGAAGATGAAGGAGCTTTCGCGCTTCTTCCCGGCCAACATCTCCTACGAGATCCCCTACAACATCACGCCCGTGGTCGAGGCCTCGATCAAGAAAGTGCTGACGACGCTGGTCGAAGCCGTGGTGCTGGTGTTCGTGGTGATGTTCCTGTTCCTGCAGAACATCCGCTACACCATCATCCCGACCATCGTGGTGCCGGTGGCGCTGCTGGGCGCGTGTACCACGCTGCTGCTCGCCGGCTATTCCATCAACATGCTCTCGATGTTCGGCATGGTGCTCGCGGTCGGCATCCTCGTCGACGACGCCATCGTCGTGGTCGAGAACGTCGAGCGCATCATGTCCGAGGAGGGTCTGCCGCCGAAGGAAGCGACGCGGAAGGCGATGGCGCAGATATCGGGCGCCATCATCGGCATCACGCTGGTGCTGATGGCGGTGTTCGTGCCGATGGCGTTCTTCCCCGGCTCGGTCGGCATCATCTACCGCCAATTCTCGGTGACCATGGTCGCCGCGATCGGCTTCTCCGCCTTCCTCGCGCTGTCGCTGACGCCGGCGCTGTGCGCGACCCTGCTCAAGCCCGTCGCGGCCGGCCACGGTCATGCGAAGAGGGGCGTGTTCGGCTGGTTCAACCGCATGCTCGAAGGCGGCAAGGAGGGCTATTCCCGCACCGTCGGCTTCTCGCTGAAGCGAACCGGCCGCCTGATGCTGGTCTATGTCGCGCTGCTGGTTGGTCTCTCCTGGGCCTTCGTCAGCCTGCCCGGCGGCTTCCTGCCGATCGATGACCAGGGCTTCGTCACCACCGACGTGCAGACGCCGTCGGATTCGTCGTATCCCCGCACCGAGGCCGTCATCGAGAAGGTCGAGAAATATCTCGCCGAGCGGCCGGGCGTGAAGGATGTCACCTTCCTCACCGGCTTCAGCTTCTCCGGCCAGGGCATGAACACCGCGCAGGCCTTCATCACGCTGAAGGACTGGTCGGAGCGCGGTCCGAAGGACTCCGCCGCCGCGATCGTCAACGACATCAACCGCGATCTGTCGTCTTCGATCCGCGATGCAAAGATCTCGGCGCTCCAGCCGCCGCCGATCGACAATCTCGGCAACTCCTCGGGCTTCTCGTTCCGCCTCCAGGACCGCGGCCAGAAAGGCTATCCGGCATTGATGCGCGCCGCCGACCAGCTGATCGCGGAGGCCAATGCCAGCCCCGTGCTGCAAAAGGTCTATATCGAGGGCCTGCCCGAGGCAGGCGTGGTCAATCTCGTGATCGACCGCGAGAAGGCCGGCGCCTTCGGCGTCACCTTCGAGGACATCAACAACACGATCTCGACCAATCTCGGCTCGAACTACATCAACGACTTCCCGAACCGCGGCCGCATGCAGCGCGTCGTGGTGCAGGCGGATGCCCGCGACCGCATGCGGACCGAGGACATCCTCAACTACAACGTCAAGAACAGCCGTGGCCAGCTCGTGCCGTTCTCCTCTTTCGCCACGGTCGAATGGGCGCGCGGCCCGACGCAGATCGCGGGCTTCAATTATTATCCCGCTGTGCGCATCTCCGGCGAGGCGAGACCCGGCTTCACCTCGGGCGACGCGATCGACGAGATGGAGCGGCTTGCCGGCAAATTGCCGCGCGGCTTCGGCTATGAATGGACCGGACAGTCGCTCCAGGAAAAACTGTCGGGCTCGCAGGCGCCGTTCCTGCTGGCGCTGTCGGTGTTCGTGGTGTTCCTGTGTCTTGCCGCGCTGTACGAGAGCTGGACCATTCCGCTCGCGGTGCTGCTCACCGTGCCGCTGGGCATCGTCGGCGCGGTGGCCGCGGCGATGCTGCGCGGCCTGCCCAACGACGTCTATTTCACCGTCGGTCTGATCACCATCATCGGCCTCGCCGCAAAGGACGCGATCCTGATCATCGAGTTCGCCAAGGATCTGCGCAAGGAAGGCAAGCCGCTGGTGGAAGCCACGATCGAAGCCTGCCGCCTGCGCTTCCGCCCGATCCTGATGACCGGCCTTGCCTTCATCTGCGGCGTGCTGCCGATGGCCATCGCTCACGGCGCCGGCGGCGCCAGCCAGCAAGCGCTCGGCAGCATCGTGATGGGCGGCATGATCGCGGTGGTGATCCTGGCGCTGCTGATGGTGCCGGTGTTCTTCGTCTCGGTGCAGCGCGTGCTGGCGGGGGATCGGGAGCCAAAGGCTGCGAACGAAAGCGAAGCGTACGGCCCGCCGGCGCGGGTGAAGCCATAGGTGAAGGCGCTCCGATCCTTACGAAAGCTTCACGTTCTCTGATGGAACCGGACGTCGGCAAATCTGTTTTCCGCGGGGTTAGGGGTTCCACGGAGAAGAAGACGTCCAAATGTTGAAGAAGATCCTTTCCGCTGCCGCTGTCGGCACCGGCGTGCTGATGATGTCGACCTTCACCGCGTCGGCGGCGATCGTGTGTAAGGGCCACACCTGCTGGCACACGCATGAGGCCTACGATTTTCCTCACGAAGCGGGCGTCGTCGTCCATGAGGACAATTGGCACTGGGGCCCGCGCGAGAAGTTTGCCTTCCGCGAGCACGAGGGCCGCGGCTATTGGCACGGCCGCAAATGGGTGGCGTGGTAATCGGCTAGTATGACACGAGACCGGAGGCCGCGATTTAGCGGCCTCCACGTCGCGCGACGTCAAGAAGGCGTTCGGCTTGCTTTCGCGGGAGCGTCGATCCAGACTGCATCCCTGGATTGAAAGCAGGTGTATTCGCGCTGCGCCGCCAATGCACACCTGCCGATTGAGAGCATGTGATGCGTCCGACCGAAATTGCGATCTCGAACTATCGCTCCATTCGGCGGCTCTCCATACCAATCCACCCCCTGTCCGTGTTTGTGGGCGAGAATGGTGTCGGCAAATCCAATCTCTACAAGTCCTTGTCGCTCCTGCGCGATGCGGCAAGCGGGCGGATCACGCGCACGATCGCCGACGAAGGCGGATTGAATTCAGTCTGCTGGTCCGGCATCCGCAAACGCGGCGAAGATGGGCGACTGCGGTTGTCGGCCAAATTCGACCGTTTCAGATATTCCATTGAGATCGGATTTCCTGGCCCGCTCGAGGCAGCGTTTTCCAGCGAGCCGATGATCAAGGCCGAAAGTATCGAGGCAGCACAGGGCAAACGAACGGTTCAGCTGATGGAGCGGAAGAATTCGCTCGTCAGCATCCGCGGCGAGAGCGGCGCATGGAGCAGCCACAAGGACGCGGTGCTGCCGTCCGAGACGGCGCTCGCGGGCTTTTCCGATGGTAGGGAATGCCCCGAAATCGATTTGATCAGAAACGCAATGCTGGGCTGGCGCTTCTATCACGACTTTCGCACCGATCCGGCATCACCGATACGAAAGCCTTGCCTTGCGATCACGACGCCCTCGCTCAGCGCCGACGGAAGCGATTTGGCCGCCGCCCTGGCGACACTTTATTCCATTCGGGAAGACGCAACCGACCTGCAGGACGCGATCCAGGATGCATTCCCGGGCGCTGAGCTCCGCGCTTGGGAGGAAGGCGGTTTGTGCGAATTTGATTTGCAACTGGCGGATATGCCGCGGCCGTTCAAGGCTCACGAATTGTCCGATGGGACGCTGAAATACATCTGCCTGCTTGCGGTATTCATGGGCTATCGGCTGCCGCCTTTCATCGCGCTGAACGAACCGGAGACCAGCCTACATCCGTCGTTACTTGCGCCATTGGCGCGGCTGATCGCCAAGGCGTCATGCCGCGCGGACATCTGGATTGTCACCCACTCGGAGCAGTTGATGGAGGCATTGCGAAGCGAGAGTTCGGTCCCGCTTCGCCGGGTGATCAAGCCGAAAGGCGCCACGACCATCGAAGGTCTGACCATTGGCGGTGAATATCGGGTCGAGGAATCCGACGAAGACGACTCTTAATCGTTGCAGGTCGAGCCGTTGGACGCCTACTTCCGCAAAATCTTCACCAGCTCCCCGTGCACGAACTCGTTGCCGCACACGACGTGGCCGGTCACCAGCGCATCGCCTGGGGTCGCGATGTCGCTCACGGTGCCGCCGGCTTCGCGCACCATCAGCATGCCGGCGGCGATGTCCCAGGATTGCAGGTTGCGCTCCCAGTAGCCGTCGAGGCGGCCGGCGGCGACGAAGGCGAGGTCGAGGGAGGCGGCGCCGAAGCGGCGCAGGCCTGCGACGCGGTCCTGGATCGCGGTCATCTCGCGGCGGAATTCCTCGTGGTCGCCGCGGCCGATATGAGGCAGGCCGCAGGCCACCACGCATTCGTTGAGCTGGCGGCGGCCGGCCACGCGCAGGCGCTGGTCGTTGAGGAAGGCGCCCTTGCCGCGCTCGGCGATGTAGAGCTCGTCATTGGCGGGGTTGTAGATCACGCCGGCAATGATCGTGCCCTCGCGCACGAGGCCGATCGAGATCGCGAATTGCGGGATGCCGTGCAGGAAGTTGGTGGTGCCGTCGAGGGGGTCGACGATCCAGGTGTGGCTCTTGTCGGAGCCTTCCCGCGTGCCGCCTTCCTCGCCGATGAAGCCGTAGCCGGGACGGGACTTGGCGAGGTCCTGATAGAGGATTTCCTCGGCGCGCTTGTCGGCCAGCGAGACGAAATTGGCCGGCCCCTTCAGCGAGACCTGGAGATGCTCGATCTCGCCGAGATCGCGCTTGAGGCTGCGGCCGGCGCGGCGCGCGGCCTTGACCATGACGTTGATAGTGGCGGAATACAGCATGTGCTCTGGTCTTGATCGGGGGAAATGGCGCGAAATCGCGCCTGTTTGAAGGATTGGGTGCCCTGCGAGGGCCCCAAGGTCAAGTCATTGCGTCAAGTCATTTGGTCCCGAGCCATTTTTTGGCGGCGGCCTCGGCCTTGGCCCGGTCCTCGGCCGGCAGGTCGGACAATTGCTTGTCGAGCTCCGGATCGCCCTTGCCGGAGGTTTTGGCCACCAGATGCCATTTAAAGCCCTCGACCTTGTCCGTGGACGTGCCCATGCCGTTGATCAGCACCCAGGCCAGGCGGTTCTGCGCGATCGCGCTGCCCTGACGGGAGGCCTTGCGCAGCAACGCGACAGCGGCCGGCTGGTTCTTCGGCGTGCCGGTGCCGTTGAACATGGCGATGGCATATTCGACCTCGGCATCGACATTGTCGGCGAGCGAGGCCGCCTGCAGCAGTCGCACCGACCTCTCGGCGTCCTTCGGCACGCCGGTGCCTTCCTTGTAGAAGGTCGCGAGCGCGTACTGAGCTTCGGGCAGGCCGGCGTCCGCCGCCTGGCGCAGCAGCTCGGCGGAGCGCTTGACGTCCTGCGGCAGGGTCTGGCCGTCGAGATAGAGCAGGGCGAGGTTGTAGGCCGCCTTGGGCTCGCCGAGCTTGGCGGACGATGCCATCAGCTTGACCGCTTCACCTTTGTCGACCGGGCCGCCGCGGCCAGACATGCGCATCATGGCGAGCGCGAACATCGCCTCGCGGTCGCCGGCGTCGGCGGCGCGCTTGTACCATTCGAGCGCCTTGGCGTAGTCGCGCCGGATGCCCATGGCGTTGGAATAGAGCTCGCCCAGCATGGTCATCGCCTTGGGATCGCCGGTCGCGGCGCGAGCGGTGGCGAGGTCGAACGCCGTCTTGTACTGGCCGCGCTGATAGGCGCCGAACACCAGATCGACATTGGGATTGTCGGTTGCCGGTGCGGGGATCACAGTTGCGGGCAGCGCCGGCTTGGGGGAGGCGGCCGGCTTGGGCGAGGCCGAAGGTTTTGGCGCCGGCGCAGCTTCCTTCTTGGCGGCCGGAGGCGGCTTGGGCTTCTGTTTCTCAGGCACAGCGCCCGGCGTTGCCACCGGCGGCGTGATCTGGAGCTGCGCGGCCGCGGGCGCCGTCAGCAGCAGCGTGGCCAGGATGGTGATGCGCGAAAGCTTCATGTCGGGCGCTAGCCGTGCTCCTGACCCGCAAGCGCAGTCGCATGGGCCTTCTTGATCGCGGCGTCGACCTCGATCAGCGCGGCCTTGGGACCGCGCGAATCGGACCAGACGAACTCGCCGACCAGCACGAAATCGGCGCCGCTGGCGGCGAAGTCGTGGGCCTCTTCGAGCGAGGTGGCAAAGCCAACGCAGGGCGGCTCGAACAGCTCGGCCCACCAGTCCAGCCGCTCGGCGATTGCCTGGGGCGACGGGCGTTGGCCCTTCGCGTCAGGCTCGCCGAACAACAAATAGTCCGCGCCGATCTCGCCCGCATCCATGGAATGGTGCCGCGTCGTCAGCCCGCCGACTCCGGCGATGCGATCGGGCTTGAGCGATGGCAGCGCCTCTTTCAGCGCGGCGATGCCGGGTAAGTGCGCGCCGTCGGCGCCCCCGCGTGCGACGAGCTCGGGATGGCCGTCGACGAGCAGGGCTGCACCCGCATTCTGCACGACCGGCGCCAGCGCCTTGATCCGCGAGATCATGGTGCGCTGGTCGGTCTCCTTCAGCCGCATCAGCACCGCCGCGACATCGGCAGACGCGAGCAGGTCCGGCAGGTCGGCGACGAGCGTCGCGGGATCGTCGACAACAGGCGTCGCAAGATAGAGGCGCGGCGCCGGGCGCGGCGGAGGCGATTTGTTCGACAAGATCTAGGCTGCCTTCTTTTCCAGGCTGCTTTGCCATTCGCCCTTGGAGGCTAGGCCATTCATCCGGGCGCGATGGCTGAATGCGCTTTGGCCGGCTGCGACATTCTCGGCCTTGCCGGACCAGGCCTTCTGCGGCGCGGCCTGCAGCGCGCGGCCGTAGGAGAAGGTCAGCCCCCAGGGCAGCGGCCCGAGCTTGTGCATGGCGTTGAGATGCGCAGTCGCCTCCTCGTCCGACTGGCCGCCGGAGAGGAAGGCGATGCCGGGCACCGCCGCCGGCACGCACGCCTTCAAGAGCCGCACGGTCTTCTCCGCGACTTCCTCGACGGGAGCCTGCTTCGCGCACTTCTTGCCCGAAATCGCCATGTTCGGCTTCAGCACCATGCCCTCCAGCGCGACGCGCTGCACCCGCAATTCCTGAAACGTCTTGTTGAGCACGCGGCTCGTCACGTCATAGCAGCGGTCGATGTCGTGATCGCCGTCCATCAGCACTTCCGGCTCGACGATCGGCACGATCTGCGCAGCCTGGCACAGTGCCGCGTAGCGGGCGAGCACATGCGCGTTGACGCTGATCGCCGTCATCGAGGGAATCCCGCTGCCGATGTCGATCACCGCCCGCCATTTGGCGAAGCGCGCGCCGCGCTCGTAATACTTCTTCAGGCGCTCGGCGAGCTTGTCGAGCCCGACGGTGACGAGCTCGCCCGGGCACATCGGCAGGGCTTGCGTGCCCTCGTCGACCTTGATGCCGGGAACGGCGCCGCTCTGTTCGATCAGCTTGATCAGCGGCGTGCCGTCCTTCGCATCCTGCCAGATCGTCTCGTCATAGAGGATCACGCCGGAGATGTACTGGCTCATGGCCTCCTTCGAGCGGAACAGCATCTCGCGATAGTCGCGGCGGTTGCCTTCCGTCGATTCCACGCCGATCGCGTCGAAACGCTTCTTGATGGTTCCGGAGGATTCGTCGGCTGCAAGGATGCCCTTGCCGGGCGTGACCACGGCGGTCGCGATCCTGTTGAGCTCAGTCAGATTCATCGAGAGGTCCTCCCAAAACGATTCTGCCCATGCCTGTGAAAATAGACGGTTCTCGGGCAATTGCCGAGTTAACGTTCGTCGCAGGGTAAAAGGGTTTCTGTCATTCCGGGATGCGCCGAACGGCGCAGGCCCGGAATCCATAACCCCAGGCTGTGGTTATGGATTCCGGGCCCACGCTTCGCGTGTCCCGGAATGACGGTAGAGGGGGCCCTGAGAGCCCTACGCCACCACGCGATCGCTACGCGACGCGGGGGTCGAGCTCGCCCTTGGCGTAGCGCTTGGCCATCTCGGCGGTGGTCAGGACCTTCTTGATCTTGGAGGCCTGGCCGGCGGTGTTGAACTCCTGGAGCCGCTGCTTGCACAGCTTGGTCATGGCTTCCATCGCGGGCTTCAGGTACTTGCGCGGGTCGAACTCTTCCGGGTGCTCCTTGAACACCTTGCGGATCTGGCCGGTCATGGCCATGCGGTTATCGGTGTCGATGTTGATCTTGCGCACGCCGTTCTTGATGCCGCGCTGGATCTCGGCAACCGGCACGCCCCAGGTCGGCTTCATCTTGCCGCCGAACTCGTTGATGATGTCCTGGAGGTCCTGCGGCACCGACGAGGAGCCGTGCATCACGAGATGCGTGTTCGGCAGCTTGCGGTGGATCTCCTCGATCACGTTCATGGCGAGGATGTCGCCGTCCGGCTTGCGGGTGAATTTGTAAGCGCCGTGAGACGTCCCCATCGCGATCGCGAGCGCGTCGACCCTGGTCTCCTGGACGAACTTCACAGCCTCGTCCGGATTGGTCAGGAGCTGGTCGTGGCTCAGCTTGCCTTCGGCGCCGTGGCCGTCTTCCTTGTCGCCCATGCCGGTCTCGAGCGAACCGAGCACGCCGAGCTCACCCTCGACCGAGATGCCGCCGAGATGGGCCATGTCGGTCACGGTCTTGGTGACGCCGACATTGTAGTTCCAGTCGCCGGGGGTCTTGCCGTCGGCCTTGAGCGAGCCGTCCATCATCACCGAGGTGAAGCCGGCCTGGATCGCGGTCATGCAGGTCGCGGCCTCGTTGCCGTGGTCGAGATGCACGCAGACCGGAATGTGCGGATAGATCTCGGTCACCGCGTCCATCATGTGCTTGAGCATGATGTCGTTGGCGTAGGAGCGCGCACCGCGCGAGGCCTGGATGATGACGGGCGCGTCGACCGTGTTGGCCGCGTCCATGATCGCCAGCGCCTGCTCCATGTTGTTGATGTTGAAGGCCGGTACGCCGTAATCGTTCTCCGCCGCATGGTCGAGCAATTGACGCAACGTGATCCGAGCCATGTGTTTTTTTCTCCGGTTGGGCCTATCGGGCCGCTTGGTACGTGTCGACTAATTACTTGGTGCGCAGAACTTCGACGCCGGGCAGGGGCTTGCCCTCCATCCATTCAAGAAATGCGCCACCGGCGGTCGAGACATAGGTGAATTGCCCGGCCACATGGGCCTGGTTGAGGGCCGCAACGGTGTCGCCGCCGCCGGCGATCGAGATCAGCTTCTTGGCCTTGGTACGTTCGGCGGCATGCTTGGCGGCCGACACGGTTCCGCGGTCGAACGGCTGCATCTCGAAGGCGCCCAGCGGTCCGTTCCAGACCAGCGTGGCCGCATCGTCGATGGCGGCATGGACACGCGCGATCGACTGCGGACCGACGTCGAGGATCATGCCGTCGGCCGGGATCGCATCGAGCCCGTAGGCATGCGAGGGCGCATTGGCGGCGAAGTGATAGGCCACAGTGGCGTCGACCGGCAGGATGATCGCGCAATTGGCGGCTTCCGCCTTCTCCATGATGCGGAGCGCTGTGGCGGCGAGATCCTTCTCGGCGAGCGACTTGCCGACCGCGACGCCCTGGGCGTGCAGGAAGGTGTTGGCCATGCCGCCGCCGATCACGAGCGCATCGACCTTGCTGACGAGATTTTCGAGCAGGTCGATCTTGGTCGAGACTTTTGCGCCGCCGATGATCGCGATGACCGGCTTGGTCGGCGAACCCAGCGCCTTCTCCAGCGCGACGAGTTCGGCCTGCATGGTGCGGCCGGCATAGGCCGGCAGCTTGTGGCCGAGGCCTTCGGTCGTGGCATGGGCGCGGTGCGCGGCCGAGAACGCGTCATTGACCCAGATGTCGCCGAGCTTCGCCAATTCCGCGACAAAGGCGGGATCGTTCTTTTCCTCTTCCTTGTGGAAGCGGGTATTTTCCAGGCACAGGATGTCGCCATCCTTCAAGCTGGAAACGGCCGTGGCTGCGGGCTCGCCGATGCAGTCGTCAGCGAAGGCGACGGGCTTGTTCACGACCTTCGACAGCGCTTCGGCAACCGGCTTGAGCGACTCCTTGGGGTCGCGTCCCTTCGGCCGGCCGAAATGCGCGAGCAGGATGACCTTGCCGCCCTTGTCCGAGATTTCGGTGATGGTCGGCGCGACGCGCTCGAGCCGGGTGGCGTCGCTGACGCGCCCGTTGTCCATGGGCACGTTGAGATCGACGCGCAGCAGCACACGTTTGCCCTTCACGTCGACGTCGTCGAGGGTGCGAAAACTGGCCATGTCCTGATCACTCGTCAGCTGGCGACGCTATTGCGCATCGCGTTCGGGTGGATTGCCTTCCTGCCTGGTCGTCACTTTGTCTCCCTGGCGCATGCCATACGCGATCAATGCGAACAGCAGAATGACGCCAGGAATTCCGATCCAGGCAGGAAGCATTGCGCTCCCCTTAGATCACCTTCGCGATCGCGACGGCGGTGTCCGCCATGCGGTTCGAGAAGCCCCACTCGTTGTCGTACCAGGACATCACGCGCACCAGCGTGCCGTTCTGCACCTTGGTCTGGTCCTCGTGGAACGTCGAGGAGTGCGGGTCGTGGTTGAAGTCGATCGAGACGTTCGGCGCCGTGGTG
The DNA here is from genome assembly GCF_018130785.1 of Bradyrhizobium liaoningense. Taxonomy (GTDB): domain Bacteria; phylum Pseudomonadota; class Alphaproteobacteria; order Rhizobiales; family Xanthobacteraceae; genus Bradyrhizobium; species Bradyrhizobium liaoningense_A. Next base: position 4,085 of record NZ_JAFCJT010000015.1, on the reverse strand, counting down.
TAGCCGAGGATGCCCTTGAGCTGCTGCTCGGAGGCGCGCTTCATCGCCGCGTTGATTTCCTTGGCGTCGGTGGCGCGCTTGGCGACGATCTTGAGGTCGACGACCGAGACGTTCGGGGTCGGTACGCGGATCGCGACGCCGTCGAGCTTGCCCTTCAGCTCGGGCAGCACGAGGCCGATCGCCTTGGCGGCGCCGGTCGAGGTCGGGATCATCGACATCGCAGCCGCACGGCCGCGGTAGAGATCCTTGTGCATGGTGTCGAGCGTCGGCTGGTCGCCGGTATAGGCATGGATCGTGGTCATGAAGCCGGTCTCGATGCCGACCAGATCGTTCAGCACCTTGGCGACCGGCGCAAGGCAGTTCGTCGTGCAGGAGCCGTTGGAGACGACCAGATGATCCTTGGTCAGCGTCTCGTGGTTGACGCCGTAGACGATGGTGGCGTCAGCGCCGTCGGCGGGCGCGGAGACCAGCACGCGCTTGGCGCCGGCGGTCAGATGTGCGGAGGCCTTGTCCTTCGAGGTGAAGATGCCGGTGCATTCCAGCGCGATGTCGACGCCGAGATCCTTCCAGGGCAGCTTCGAGGGATCGCGCTCGGCGGTCACCTTGATCTTGCCGCCGCCGAGGCTGATCGAGTCGCCGTCGACGATGACGGTGCCGGGGAAGCGGCCATGGACGCTGTCGAAACGGAGGAGATGGGCGTTGGTCTCGACCGGGCCGAGGTCGTTGATGCCGACGACCTCGATGTCCTTGCGGCCGGACTCGGCGATAGCGCGCAACACGTTGCGGCCGATGCGGCCAAAACCGTTAATTCCGACGCGGACTGCCATGTTTCATCTCCTTATGACCGTTCAATGACGTTCGTCTTCCCGCACAACGCGCTTTGCGCGCCTGCGAGGGTTTTTTAGAGGCGGACGCCCGGTTCGGCCGGGCGGTGCTTGATCATATGAGACGTTACGTAGTCCTTTTTTTTGGCAAGCTCAACTCTCAGGAAACGCGCTTCAGCACGGCGTTAACCGCAGCCTCGGCGGTAATGCCGAAATGCTTGTAAAGATCCTTCGCCGGCGCGCTCGCGCCGAACGAATGCATGCCGACAAAATCGCCATCCTGGCCGATTACGGCATCCCAGCCCCAGCGCACCGCGGCCTCGATCGCGACCTTCACCGGCGCGTTGCCGATGATCTCGGCGCGCTTGGCTTCTGGTTGCGCTAACAAAAGCTCGAGCGAGGGCACCGAGACCACCCGTGACGCGATGCCGCGCTCGGCGAGCTGCTTCTGGGCGGCGACCGCGATCTCGACCTCGGAGCCCGAAGCGAACAGCGTCGCCTTGGCTTCGCCCTGGGCTGCGACCAGCTCGTAGGCGCCGGCCGCGCACGGATTGTCGTTCGGCGCATTGGTGCGGAGCTGCGGCAGGTTCTGACGCGTCAGCGCCAGCACGGTCGGGCCGTCGATGCGGTTGAGCGCAAGCTCCCAGCACTCGGCGACCTCGATCGCATCGCAGGGACGGAACACGCGCATGTTCGGAATGGCGCGAAGTGCGGCGAGATGCTCGACCGGCTGATGGGTCGGGCCGTCTTCGCCGAGGCCGATGGAGTCATGCGTCATCACGTAGACGACGCCGGCGCCCATCAATGCGGCAAGACGCATCGCAGGACGCGCGTAGTCGGTGAACACCAGGAAGGTCGCGCCGTTCGGCGCGAAGCCGCCATGCAGGAAGATGCCGTTCATCGCGGCGGCCATGCCGTGCTCGCGGATGCCGTAATGGATGAAGCGGCCCTTCGGCGTCTTGGCGGAGAACGCGGTCGCCGACTTCGCCTTGTTGTTGTTGGAGCCGGTGAGGTCGGCCGAGCCGGCGAGAAATTCCATCGGCATCGCGCCGGCAATGACTTCGATCACCGCTTCCGAGGATTTGCGGGTCGCCGCGGTCATCGGCTTTTCCAAGAGCTCCTTCTTGTACGCGCGCACGGCCTTGGCGAGCGAGGCCGGACGCTCATGACGCAGGCGACGCTCGAACTCGGCGCGCTTGCGGCTGCCGAGCTCACCGAGCCGGCCCTCCCATTCCTGCCGCGCCACAGCGCCGCGGCTGCCGGCTGCGCGCCAGGCCTTCAGCACGTCATCAGGGACCGAGAACGGCTCGAGCGAGATGCCGAGATTTTCCTTGGCGGCCTTGAGCTCGTCGGCGCCGAGCGCCTCGCCATGCGCCTTCGCGGTGCCGGCCTTATGCGGCGCGCCGAAGCCGATGGTGGTGCGGCAGGCGATCAGCGTCGGCTTGTTGGATTTCTTCGCGCGGGTGATGGCGGCGGCGATGGCGGCCTGGTCATGGCCGTCGATCTTCTCGGCGGCCCAGCCCGCGGACTTGAAGCGCTTCACCTGGTCGACGGAATCGGAGATCGAGGTCGGCCCGTCGATCGAGATGCCGTTGTCGTCGTAGAGCACGATCAGCTTGCCGAGCTTCCAGTGCCCGGCCATCGCGATCGCTTCCTGCGACACGCCTTCCATCAGGTCGCCGTCGGAGGCGAGCACGAAAGTGTGGTGGTCGACGATCTTCTTGCCGAACTCGGCGCCCAGCATCTTCTCGGCGAGCGCCATGCCGACCGCGGTCGAGATGCCCTGGCCGAGCGGACCAGTGGTGGTCTCGATGCCCTTGGTGTGGAAGTTCTCGGGGTGGCCCGGGGTCAACCCGCCGAGCTGGCGGAACTGCTTGAGCTGGTCCAGCGTCATGCCGGCATTGCCGGTCAAGTACAGCAGCGAATAGAGCAGCATCGAGCCATGACCGGCCGAGAGCACGAAGCGGTCGCGATCCGGCCAATCGGTTGCGGCAGCGTCGAATTTCAGGAATTGCGTGAACAGCACCGTGGCGATGTCGGCGGCGCCCATCGGCAGGCCGGGATGGCCCGATTTCGCCTTCTCGACAGCGTCCATCGAGAGGCCACGGATCGCGTTGGCCATACGGGTGTGGTCGACTTGCGTCATGTCTGAAATCCGTCTGAAATGAGGCGCTTGGCGGTGGTGCGGGCCGCGTGGGAGGAGCTTGGCGGCCGCTGAAGGTCGGGGCTGGGATAGCACCTCGGTTCCGGGAGTCCAAGGCAATCAAACGTCGGTTTGGCCGTAAAAGTTGCTTAGCAGTGCATAGTTTCGCGGCGGCGTTGCGCTCGGCTAGCTTGCCACGTAAATTTCTGCTTCTAACCGCTTGCCGAACCGAGTCTTTTGCCGGACGGCAAGTCCCAGGGTGAAGGCCACAGGTTCCGCCGCTGACTGCATGAACGATCGCGTGTCCAACAGCTCTGCCATGACGGAGTCGTCCGCCGTCGAGATCGAGATCGCGACCCGCAGACTCATGGCGGCGCTCGACGCGCTTGAAAGCGCGGTGGAGCGGCGGCGTGATGCCGATCGCGACGAGAACGAACTCGCGGCGCGGATCCAGGCGCTGGGCGCGGATCGCTCGCGGCTTGCCGACGAGCTCGACGGCGCGCTGGTGAAGGCGCGCAAGCTCGAGCGCACCAATCGCGACATCTCCGACCGGCTGGATTCCGCAATCGTCACGATACGCTCGGTGCTCGATACCGGAGAGGACGGATGAGCCACATCAACGTCACCATCAACGGCCGGCAATACCGCATGGCTTGCGAGGAGGGCCAGGAGGTGCGGCTGCTCAAGCTCGCCGAAAGCCTGGAGACACGGATTCAGTCGCTGCGCGGAAAATTCGGCGAGATCGGCGATGCGCGCCTCACCGTGATGGCGGCGCTGACCGTCTGCGACGAACTGGTCGACGTCGGTAACCGCGTGCGCACCATGGAGCAGGAGCTGACCGAGCTGCGGGATTTCCGCAATGCCGCCGTCGAGCGCGCCCGGATGACCCAGACCGCGGTCGTGAACGCGCTGAACGCCGCCGCCGAGCGCATCGAGAAATCGACCCAGGTCCTGAACCGGACCGTCGGCAACGGCATCGCGATCGGATAGCGTCCACGGATCGCAGCCGGTTTGCTCGACGTGCCCCTTACCTCCCCTCCAGGGGTAGGGGAATCGCATATGGCGGCGGATGGGCGTTGCGAAGCGGTTGGAACTGGATTCTTTGGGTGTCTCCCACT
>NZ_JAFCJT010000014.1 GCF_018130785.1 Bradyrhizobium liaoningense | reverse complement strand
CCGGCGCGCGCGGCCTCGACCGCGGCGTTGAGCGCGAGCAGATCGGTCTGGCGCGCGATCTCCTGCACGATCGTGATCTTCTCGGCGATGGTCTGCATCGCGTTGACGGCGCGGCCGACCGCGGCACCGCTGGCCTCGGCGTCCTTGGCCGACTGCGCCGCGATCTTCTCGGTCTGGTTAGCGTTGTCGGCGTTCTGCTTCACGTTCGAGGCCATCTCTTCCATCGAGGAGGAGGCTTCCTCGGCGGACGAGGCCTGCTCGGTCGCGCCCTGCGAGAGCTGTTCGGCGCTGGCGGACAGTTCCTGGCTGCCGGCGGAGACGTTCTGCGCGGCGGTCAGGGCCTCCGACACGATCTGCCGGAGCTTCTCCACCATGCGCTCGAGGGCGAGACCGAGCGTATCCTTGTCCGACAGCGCCTTGGCCTGGACCGTGAGATCGCCCTGCGCGATCTGGTTGGCCAGCGCCGCCGTCGCATTCAGGTTGACGGTCATCGCATTCAGCGACTTGATGAGATCGCCGATCTCGTCGTTGCTGGAGGATTCGATCTTGCGGCCGAGATCGCCGATCGCCACCGCGTCGGCAAGGCCCACGGCCTGCGCCAGCGCGCGGCTGATGTTGAGAGCGATCCAGGTCGCAGCAGCCGCTGCAATCAGCAGAGACGCGATGACCAGGCTCATCAGGATCAGCTCGGCGCGGGCGCCGTCCTGCTTGGCCTGTTCGGCCTGCTCGGCCATGTTCTTCTTGACGTTCTTGATGTAACCGTCGGCCGCTTCGATCGCGTCCGCGACGACCTTGCGGCCGTCATGCATCGAGCGGTCCAGCGCCTTCGGCTTGTCGGTCCTTGCAAGCTGGACCGTCTCGTCCTGATAGGCGTTCAGCTTGGCGAACGCGACGTTGAAGCTCTCCATCAGTTTCTTGCCGCTCTCGCTGGCACCCGCATAGATCTCGTCCTTGGACTTGGCGACTGCTTCGCGATTCTTGAGGAGGTCGGCCCGGAACTGATCGTGCTCCGCGTCGGATGCTGCGAGGATCGAGTTCTTCTCGGCGCGCACCAGGAACAAAACGCCTTCCTTCAGCTCGGCGGCCTTTTCCATCCGGCCCGCACGGCTGACCAGAAGCTCGGTGGTGCCGACCATGTCCGCCAGCTTCATATAGCCGACCGCACCGGCGATCATGGAGAGCAGGATGACGACGCCGAAGGCGCTGGCAAGCTTGGCTTTGACGGTGAATCTCATGTCAGTCTCGTTGGTTCGAATTGGGGTGCTTACGCTCGAGCACGCTTCACGCTTGCAAACTCAGGCGGCGCGAGAGGTATCGCGCCCTTCCGGGATCTCGTCGTTCGCCATCAGCTTGGCGAGATCGAAGATGACGACGAATTTCTCACCCTTGCGACCGATCCCGGCGGCATAGTCGGACTGCCATTTGCCGCCGACCTCGGGGATGGGCTCGATTGCCTGCTCGTCGATGTCGGTGACCTCGAACACGCAATCGGCGACGAAGCCGACGCCGACCAGACGGTCCTTCATCGGCACGTCGAGGATGATGATGCGGGTCGCCTCAGTCGCCGCCACGGCCGGCAGGCCGAGCTTGGTCCGGAGGTCGACGATGGGATAGCCCGCCCCGCGCACGTCGATCATGCCGAGCAGGAAGTTCGGCGCATGCGGAAGCCGCGAGATCGGCCGCATGTCCAGGATTTCGCGGACATTGCGGATGCTGATGCCGAACGTCTCGCCGGCGAGCCCGAGCGTCAGATATTGCGAGGTTGCGGCCATGATACGGTCCAGAGGCAGATGGTTTTCAAGTTGCGGTCAGCGCTGGAATTCGGCGTCGCGGTCGTCTTCGCCGTCATGCATGTCGAAGGCAAAGCCGCCGCCGCCGGCGACCTTCATCGCGCGCGCCGGCTTGCGGGCAGCCACGGGCTTCTTGGCGCCGCGATCCGCCGCCGCCATGTGCGCCGCCTTGGCACGGAGCTGGGTGACGGCGCGATCGATCGGCGCGGGCGCGGCGCTCTCGCCGCGGCCGGCATGCTCGATGCGGAAGAACGAGATGGTGGACTGAAGCTGCTCGGCCTGCGAGGCGAGCTCTTCCGAGGTGGACGAGACCTGCTCGGAAGCACTGGCGTTCTGCTGCCCGACCTTGTCGAGCTGCTGGATTGCCTGGTTGATCTGGGCCGAGCCGACGTCCTGCTCGCGGCAGGCGGCGGTGATCTCCTGGACCAGCTCGGCAGTCTTCCTGATGTCGGGCACGAGCCTGGACAGCATGTCGCCGGCTTCCCGCGCGACCTTCACGGTTTCCGTCGACAGCGTGCCGATGTCGGCGGCCGCCGCCTGGCTGCGTTCGGCGAGCTTGCGTACTTCGGAGGCGACCACCGCAAAGCCCTTGCCGTGCTCACCGGCGCGCGCGGCCTCGACCGCGGCGTTGAGCGCGAGCAGATCGGTCTGGCGCGCGATCTCCTGCACGATCGTGATCTTCTCGGCGATGGTCTGCATCGCGTTGACGGCGCGGCCCACGGCGACGCCGCTGGCTTCCGCGTCCTTGGCCGACTGCGCGGCGATCTTCTCGGTCTGGTTGGCGTTGTCGGCATTCTGCTTCACGTTCGAGGCCATCTCCTCCATCGAGGAAGAAGCTTCCTCGGCGGACGAGGCCTGCTCGGTCGCGCCCTGCGACAGCTGCTCGGCACTGGCGGAGAGCTCCTGGCTGCCGGCGGAGACGTTGTTTGCAGCGGTGAGAGCCTCCTCGACGACCTGCCGAAGCTTCTCGACCATCATGTTCAGCGATTTGACGAGATCGCCGATCTCGTCGTTGCTGGAGACGTTGATCGTCTGGCTGAGGTCGCCACTCGCCACCGCGCCGGCAAGGCCGACGGCGCGGCTGAGGCCACGCGCAATGCTGAGTGAAATCCAGATCGCGGCGATCAGGCCGATCGCGAGCGATGCCAACACGGCCGAGATCAGCAGGAACTGAGCGCGGTTGCCGTCCTCGTGAGCCTGGGCCGCCTGGGCAGCCATATTCTTCTTGACGTTGGCTACGTAGACGCTGGCGGCTTCCATCGCTTCGCCGACCGCCTTGCGAGCCTCAATCGACGAGCGCTCGACGGCCTTCGTCCTGTCGATCCTGGCGGTCTTGAAGACGTCGTCCTGAATGGCATTCATCCGGACGTAGGCGGCGCCGAAATTCTCGATCAGCTTCTTGCCCTCGGCAGAAGCCTGTCCATGGATCTCCTCTTTCAACTTCAGCAGTGTCTCACGTTGCTTGGCGATCTCGGCGATGAAAGGGTCGGCCTCGCTATCCGGCGCGAGAAGCAGGTTCTTCTCGGCCCGAACCTGGGACAGAATTCCCTTTTCGATTTCTGCCGCACGGTCCATTCGGCCGGCGCGCGACACCAGACTGTCGGCGGTGTCGATCATCTCGCTCAGCTTCACATAAGCGAGGCCGCCCGCCGCCATCGACAGCAACAGGACCACACCGAATGCAATGGCAAGCTTTGCCTTGACGGTAAATCTCATTTCCAGCCCCTACCCCAGTCTCGCCCGAGACCTCATTTCAATTCAGGATGCGTTCCATGTTGGGAACGATGACAAACTCTTCTCGCCACTTGGCGATGAAACGGATGAATTCCGGCTTCCAGTGCATGCCGACGCGGGGCGTCTGTTGCACGTCGGTCTGCGAGATCTCGGTGACCTCGTAGACCTTGTCGGCGGTGACGCCGACCAGGACCGGCTCGCCGTCGAGCGTGAGCTCGATGACAACGATGCGCGTGTCGGCCGAATTGTCGAGCTGCGGCATGCCGAAGCGGATGCGCAAATCCGCAAGCGGAATGACGTTGCCGCGCACGTTGATGACGCTGGGAACGAAGGAGCGCGCGCCTGCCACCTTTGTCACCGGCACGGGATCGATGATCTCGCGCACGAGGCCCGCGTCGAGCGCGAACTTCTCCTCGCCGAGCCCGATCATCACGACCTGCATCGCGTCGGCGTGATGCTCGCCCGTCAAACCGTCGTTCATCACGCCGCCTCGCTGATGTGCTGCTTCTCGACCTTCGACTGCGCCAGTGCGACGAGCTGCGCGACATCAAGGATCAGCGCCGCCGTACCGTCGCCCAGAATGGTCGCGCCGGAGAAGATCGTGACGTCGGAGTGCAGTTTGGAGAGCGACTTGATCACGGTCTGGTGGTTGCCGATGATCTGGTCGGCGACGAGGCCGACGCGGGTCTCGCCGGTCGAGATGATGATCGTCTTCTGGTGCCGGTCAGGCGCGCCCGATGCGGTCATGATCTCGCGCAGGCGCAGGAACGGAACGAGGTTGCCGCGCACGTTGAGGAAGTTGCGGCCGCGGGAGCGCTCGTCCTCGGCCGTCAGCTCGACGCATTCCTCCACGGCCGACAACGGAATGATGTAGCGGCCTTCGCCGACGCGGATCAGAAGACCCTCGATGATCGCCAGCGTCAGCGGCAGGCGCAGCGTCACCGTGGTGCCCTGGCCCGGCCGGGTCGACAGGTCGATCGTGCCGCGCATGTTCTCGATGGTGCGCTTGACCACGTCCATGCCGACGCCGCGGCCCGACAGCGCCGAGATGGTCTGCGCGGTCGAGAAGCCCGGGTGGAACAGGAACTGGTGGATCTCGTGATCGGTGAGCACGGCGCCCGCGGCGATCAGGCCCTGCTCTTCCGCCTTCGCACGGATGCGGGCGGTGTTGAGACCGCCGCCATTATCCTTCACGGTGACGAGCACCTGCGCGCCGGAATGAACGGCCGCAAGCTCGATTCGGCCCTGCTCCGTCTTGCCGTTGGCCGAGCGGGTCGCGGTGTCTTCGATGCCGTGGTCGATGGCGTTGCGGATCAGATGCACCAGCGGATCGGCCAGGCACTCGATCATGGTCTTGTCGAGCTCGGTGTCCTCGCCCGTGGTGACGAATTCGACCGGCTTCGACAGGTCGCGCGACAAATCGTGCACCAGGCGGCGGAAGCGGCCGAACAGCGAGCCGATCGGTACCATGCGCGCGCCCATCGTGGTGTCGCGCAAGGAGGAGGCGAGGCGCTCGATTTCCTCGGCGATCATCTTGATCGAGAGATCCGAGCCGGACGAGGCGAGCTGCGTCAGACGTGCCTGGGCGATGACAAGCTCGCCGACCCGGTCCATCAACTCGTCGAGACGCTCGGCCTGGACGCGGACCGTCGCGATGCCGCGATCGTCGCGCTTGGCCTCGGGTTTCGGTTCAGGCTTCGATTCGAACTTCGCTTCCGGCGTCGGCTCTGCCTTGACGACCGGCGGCACAGCGACCGGCGCGGCAGCAACCTCGACGATCGGCGCAACCATCTCGGCCACCGGGGCCGGATCCTCGTCGAGGAGATTGAACAGCGGCATCGGCGCAGGCGCTTCGACCTGCTCGAGCGGCGAGAGCGTCAGCTTCATCTCGTCCGAGACGAACATGAAGACGTCGTCGATCGCGTCCTTGTCGCATGCCGCGTGCAGCTTGACGTCCCACTTCAGATAGCAGTCTTCCGGCTCCATCTCGTCGAGGAGCGGGATGCCGTCTGTCACAGGCACGACGAAGCACGGGCCGAGCTTGCAAAGGTCTTCCAGCAGGTCGAGCGGGTTCGAGCCGTTGCGCAGGATGTGGGATTCGAATTCCAGATAGAGGTGCCAGCCGGCCTGCTTGCTCTCACTGGGGGCCAGTGGCGGCGCTTCGGCGATTTCGGCGGCGGGAGCGGCAGGCTGGTCGGGAAACACGAAGCGCTTGAGGTCGTCGAGGATGGCCTCGCCGATGATGTCGTCGGTCGACTGCGGATCCTCGATCAGCGCGCGGATATAGTCCTTGGCCGCAAGCGCGACCGAGATCAGCTCCTGCGTCGGCTTGATCTCGCCTTTGCGGACGCGGTCGAACGCGGTCTCGAATTCGTGGGTAAAGGAGGCGACCTTGTCGAAGCCGAACATCGCGCCCGAACCCTTGATCGTATGCAGGGCGCGGAAAGCGGAATCAACCAGCTCGCGGTCGTCGGGACGCTGGCCGAGATCGAGCAGGGCCCCTTCCAGGACCTCGAACAGCTCGCTGGCTTCCTGGCGAAAGACCTCGGTCGGGTCCATCGCGCTCATGCGCGCACCAGCTTGCCAACGACGGCGAGCAGTTGCTCGGGCTTGAAGGGCTTTGTGATCCAGCCGGTCGCGCCGGCGCTCTTGGCTTCCTGCTTCACCGTGTCGTTGGATTCGGTCGTCAGGAACACGATGGGCATGCCGACTGCGCTCGGCAGCTTGCGCAGCGCGCGGATCAGTTCCAGCCCATTCATGACGGGCATATTGAGGTCGGTGATGACGAGGTCGAGCTTGCCGGCCTGCGCCTTGGCGAGCCCTTGCGCGCCGTCGCCGGCTTCGATCACGCTGTGACCGGCCGGCTCGAGCACGACCTTGATCATCTGCCGGATGCTGGGGGAGTCGTCGACCGTGAGAATCGTGGCCATCAGGTGCCATCTTTCTTTTGCGGGAAATGCTGATCGATCATCGCATCGCTGGCGAAGCCGGCTCGGCGAAGGGTGTTGCGCAGAGACTGGGAGAATGATGTGAACACCACCGGGCGGCCCTGGGCCTCGCCCGTCCTGGCGGTCGACAGCAGAAGCTGGATCGAGGTCACGTCGGCCTTGTCGACGCTCGAACAATCGATCTCGAGCCGGTCCTGCCGGCCGAAAGCTTCGCGGATCAGATCATAGACGCTGCGGATCGCAGCGATGCTGCAGTCCGCGGGCAGCCGTAGGGACCATTTCGGCTCAGTCACATCAGACGACATTCGCCCCCCAAATTTCCTCGGGATTCGCTGCACGCATGGCGCGAATCCCGCGCGACGACTATTCGGGACGGAGAGTGTTCAAACCCCTAATGGATATCCCCGTACAACTACGGGTCACATATCGAAGAACTTCGCGTCTGCATGCATCCCTGCATAGCCCGCTCAATTCTCATGCGTTGTGCGCAGTCTTGAGTCAGTTCACCGCAGGTGAAACGTTTGCTTCGCGTTAAATCGCAACGGCTACTTGTTGAGGTCATGCCTCGCCATCCGAACGAGACCGGCCGCCGATGCTGACCCAAGCGCTTCTGGTTGATGACAGCCGCTCTGTCCTCAATTTCCTGAAACGTCATATCGAAGCCGAAGGTCTGGTCGAGGCCACGACTTTCCTCGATCCCGTCGAGGCGCTGGCTTGCGCACGCGAGCGCGTCTTCGACCTCGTGCTGGTCGACTATGAGATGCCGCATATGGACGGCATCAGCTTCATCCGCGCCTTCCGCACCCTGCCCGGCTGCGCCGACATCCCGATCGCAATGATCACGTCGCGGCAGACCGACGACGTGAAGATGGAAGCGCTGCAGGCCGGTGCAACCGATTTCTTACCGAAACAGCCACAGAGCGTCGAGATGACGGTGCGCCTGCGGAATTTGGTGCGGCTTGGTGCAGCCGTGCGCAAGCAGAACGACCGCGCCGCCGATCTGGCGAGCGCGATCGCGGCCGCGACGCAGAAGCTCGGCGAGCGCGAGGAGGAGATCATCCTGCGGCTCGCGCTCGCGGTCGAATACCGCGACAACGACACCGGCGAGCACACGCTGCGGGTCGCCCGCTACAGCCGTATCATCGCCGAGCAGCTCGGCCTGCCGCCCCGCCTCTGCCGCGACATCTATCTGGCCGCGCCCCTGCACGACGTCGGCAAGGTCGCCATCCCCGACAATATCCTGCTCAAACCCGGCAAGCTGACCGACGCCGAGATGGCGGTGATCCGCACCCATGCGACGATCGGCGAAAAGATCCTGGCGGACTCCAGCTGCGAGCTGATCCAGCTCGGTGCGCAAATTGCCGCAGGGCATCACGAGCGCTGGGATGGCGCGGGCTATCCGAACGGCCTTCGGGCAGACGAGATCCCGGTCGCCGCACGCGTCGTCGCGGTCGCCGACGTCTTCGATGCCCTGACGACGCGCCGGCCTTATAAAGAGCCGATGCCGCTGGACGTGGCGCGCAACTATCTGGTCGAGAACCAGGGCCGGCAGTTCGACCCGGCGTGCGTCGAGGCCTTCCTGTCACGCTGGGACGAGGTCTTGGAAATCGCCGCCGGTCAGCAGGCCACACCGTATCAAAAGACCGAAGCCCCTCTCGCTCCTGCTATGGAGTGTGCGGTTGAGAGCCGTGCGGGCGAAGACCGGTTGCCCGAGGCCGTCCCGGCCGCCTGACATTATCCCTGCGGGCAACAGCTTGCCGCGGCTCAATTTTCTCCGGTCGCCGGTTTGAACCTGTTCCTGATAGAGTGCACCAATACAAAGAGTGATTCCGGTCACACCTGCCTGGGTGCTGTGCTGCTAAGCATCGCACCAGGACGGGGACCGGTCATACATCGGTCGAATTGGATGAGAATTCCCATGAGAAGCCTGATCGGCGCATTTGTCGGTGCGTTCTGCCTTGCGGCGCCCGCGTTGGCGGAGACCCCGGCCGCGATCGTCGAGGACGTCCAGGGCAAGGTCGACGGCATTGCGTTCATGGACTATGTGGCGCCGGGCAAGATCATCAAGCTCGGACCCAAGGCCAGCATCACGCTCAGCTACCTCAAATCCTGCCAGCGCGAGACCATCAGCGAAGGCGTCGTCCTGGTCGGCGCCGAGCAAAGCACCGTGCAGCTCGGCGAGGTCAAGCGGGAGAAGGTGCCCTGCGATACCAATGCAGCAAAGCTGTCGGAGCGCGAGGCGAACCAGAGCGCCGCAACGACCTTCCGCACCATGCGATCGGACGCGAAGGGCGCGCCGGCCAAACTGCCGACGCTCTACGGCGTCGCCCCGCTGATACAGGCCAAGAGCGGCAGCACGCTGGTGATCGAGCGCACCGACGGCAAGGAGCCCACGATCAGCGTGCCGCTCAAGAGCGAGATCATGGTCGGCGGCAAGTTTTATGACTTTGCCAAGGCCGGGAAGTCGCTGACCCCTGGCGGCAGCTATCTCGCCATCCTCGGCGCCAAGCGCTACGCCTTCCAGGTCGATGCGAGCGCCACCTCATCGTCGACGCCGATCGTCGGCCGCCTCCTGCGGCTCGAATAGGCGGTCTGCGAAAGGGCGATGCGGCGGATCGGGGGACGGGACATCGTTGCGGCGATCCTGATTGCGCTCGTTGCGGGCGCGGTCTTCACGTCACCGCCGCTTCAGACGCTGCAAGGTCTCTCGCTCGACATCCTCACGGCGCTGCGCTGGAAGCTCATCGGCAACCGCCGCGATCCCGCGACATCGCCGGTCGTCGTGGTGGCGATCGACGGGGAAACCTACGACACTCCGCCCTTCAAGGGGTCGCCGACGCAGACCTGGACGCGCGAGATCGGCCGGGTGCTCGGCAGCATCACCGAAGGCGGCGCCAAGGTGATCGGCTTCGACGTCATCTTCAAGAACTCGATCGAGCAGTCGGAGATTCCCTTTGGCGACGCGCCGCTCGGCGCCCGCATGAGGGGATTTGACCGGGAATATCTGATCGCCCTGCGGCAGATTTCCGACAACGGCAAGCTGGTGCTTGGCGAGATCCTGAGCAACGACCATCCAGAACCACCCTATCGCGCGCAGCAACTGGCGGTGCGAAACAACGTCCGCGCGCTCAACGTCCATACCGACGCGGACGATGTCATCCGGCGAATGCCGCTCACCTTCTCCATCGAAGGCAGGCCGGTGCCCGCCATGGCCGTCGAGCTCGCCGCACGCGCGCTCGGGGCGAAGGTCGAGATTGCGCCGTCCGGTGCGGCCGAATTGTCCGGCTATGCCATCCCGAGCGCGGTGCCGAACACGCTGACGCTCAATTTTCGCGGGTTGGGCCGCGATGTTCCGGCCTATTCCTTCGCCGATCTGCGGGCCTGCGTCGAAAAAGGCGACCGCGATTTCTTCCGCCGCGCCTTCGACGGCAAGGTCGTGCTGCTTGGCACCGCCCTGAATTTCGAGGACCGCAAGCTCACCTCGATGCGCCTGTCCGGCGGGTATGACGGAGCACCGGGGCCACGATGCGCCCTGCCCGCCCCGGCAAGCACCGCACAGAAGGCCCGCAGCGACGTCGCCGGTGTCTTCGTTCACGCCACCGTGGTCCGAAACCTGATCGAGCGCGACGCCGTGACCGAACTCGGCTTTCCGCTGCGGACCATTCTCACGATCGCGTTCGCAGCGATCATCGCCTGCGCGGCCTGCATATTTGCACCGGGCGGCGCGCTGATTGCCTGGTTCGGCCTCACCGCCGTTTACGCCGCCGCGGCTCTCGGTGCATTCGTTCACGCCTTGGCGCTGCCGATGGCCGAGCCCGCGCTCGCGAGCCTTGCCGCACTCGCGATGATGATCGGCTACCGCTTCGTGCTGGCGGATCGCGACGAGCGTTTCCTGCGCAAGAGCTTTGCCTTCTATCTCGCACCCGAAGTGATCAACACCATGGTCGCCTCCGGCAAGATGCCGGCGCTCGGCGGCGAGATGCGCAACGTCACCATGTTCTTCTCCGACCTCAGCGGCTTCTCCTCGATCGCGGAAACCATGACGCCGGGTGAGCTGGTCACGCTGATGAACGAATATCTCTCCGCCATGACCGACATCATCGAGGGCCATGGCGGCTATGTCGACAAATATATCGGCGATTCCATCGTCGCCATGTTCGGCGCGCCGGCCGATGACCCCGCGCACGCGCGCAACGCCGTTCACGCCGCGCTGAAGTGTCACGAAAGGCTGGCGGAGCTGAACGCAAGCAATCCCGCCTTCGCGGGCCACGGCCTGTCGCACCGCATCGGGCTCAACAGCGGCGAAGCCGTCGTCGGCAATATCGGCTCGCGCCGCCGCTTCAACTACACCGTGATGAGCGACACCGTGAACGTCGCCTCGCGCCTCGAGGGCGCCAACAAATATTACGGCACCGCGATCATGGCCTCGGAAACGACGATGGCGCAAAGCGGCGACGTCTTCGCCTGGCGCGAGCTCGACGCGATCAGGGTGATGGGCCGCGGCGAGGCGATCAAAGTGTTCGAGCCGCTGGCGGAGAAGGGCGCGGAGAGCACCGGGCAGACGAAGGTCGCCGCAGCGTATGCGGAGGGGCTGGCGTGCTGGCGGGCAAGGGAATTTACGAAGGCGGCCGAGGCGTTCGACGGTGTCGCGAAGATCGACCCGGCGTCGGCGCTGTTCGCCAAGCGCGCAAAAGCCTTCGCCGCAAATCCACCATCGCCAGAGTGGACGCCGGTCAATGCGCTGGAAGGAAAGTAGCGGTCGGTCACCCTTCGTCAGAAGGCTCAGGGAATGACGTTCGCTGCACGCAACCTGCTGAAGAGATCGAAAAAACTGTCGTCCGTCGCCTGATAATCGAGAAAACCGAGCTTGCGACTCTTGCTCATATCGGTGACGACTTCGATAGGTCGGCCCAAGTCGGCATCGGTATGCCATGCCGACGAAAGGACGGAGAGGTCTCTTTCGGCGAGATCATACTTGAGCGCGATATCAGCCCATAGACGACCTGAATCGGCAAGCTGACGCTCAAGCGGCGAAATTTCCTCTGGAAAGGGGGCAGGCTGCAGCCCGAACCAGCCGGCCAGTCGCGCCCACATCCAGCTCCATCGGAAGACATCGCCATTCACGACGTTGAATGCCTGGTTTCGTGCCGCTGTCGTCGTCGCGGCCCACTCCAGGTGCCGCGCCAGCAATCTGGCATCGGTCATATCTGTCAGGCTCGTCCATTGCGTCGACGACCCCGGAAAAAGAAACGGCCGCCCCGTCTCTCGGCAAATCGTCGCGTAGACGGCTAGCGTCGTCCCCATGTTCATAGCGTTGCCCAGCGCATAACCGATGATCGTGTGCGGGCGGTGAATGCTCCAGGTGAAACCATCGCGCCTGGCTGCATCGAATAGTTCGTCCTCCTGAGCGTAGTAGAAGTTCTCGACATCGAGCCGCGGCTGCTCCTCGCGGAATGGCGTCGCGGGCAGCCTGCCTTTACCGTAGGACTCGAACGGTCCGAGGTAATGCTTTAGCCCGGTGACCAGCGCGACATGAGAAATCGTGCCTGCGCCGGAGAGTGCCCGCAGCAGGTTGCGCACCATCGCAGCGTTGACGCGGATATTTTCTGCCTCGGTCGTCTGACGCAGCCATGTGGCGAGAAACACGTGGGTCGGACGAAGGTTCGCCAGGATGTCACGAAGCGAGGCCGGATCCTGCAGATCGGCCGCGATGGGACGAACACCATTGAGGCCGCTTGGTGGGCGCCTTGCGAGCCCAAGCACCTGCCAGCCGCGATCGCTGAGATGGCGGGCGAGATTGCTGCCGACGATACCGCTGGCACCGACCACAAGCGCTGTGTTCGTCATCGCTGCGCCCTCCTGTTCAGTCGAGGAGATAGGTGCTATCGCGCAACGCAACAGAGCATTTCGGCGCCCGTCACCATGAATTGAAAGGGAACCGACCTGACGGGAGAACTCACCTCGCGCCACGAGGGGAGCTCGTCTTCCAAGTGGCAGCGTCCGCTAACCAGTCACGAGCCGCCGCTAAAACGGCAGCCCCACATAATTCTCCGCGAGCAGCCGCTGCGCCGTCTCGGACGTGAGCAGATAATCCAGCTCCGTCTGCTGAAGCCGGTCCTCATAGTCGAGACGGTCGGGGAAACGGTGCAGCAGCAACGTCATCCACCACGAAAAGCGCTGCGCTTTCCAGATCCGCGCAAGCGCCTTGGCGGAATAGCCCTTGAGGCCGGAATCATCGCCGCCCTGATAATGCGCGAGCATGGCGTGGTAGAGATAATAGATGTCGGACGCGGCGCTGTTCAGCCCGCGTGCGCCGGTCGGCGGCACGATGTGGGCGGCATCGCCGGCGAGGAACAGGCGGCCGTAGCTCATTGGCTCGGCGACGAAGCTGCGCAGGGGCGCGATGCTCTTCTCGATCGAGGGCCCGGTGATCAGGCGGCCGGCGACATCGTCCGGCAGGCGGCGCTTCAGCTCCGTCCAGAACGCATCGTCGCTCCAGTCCTCCACCTTGTCGGTCAACGGCACCTGGATGTAGTAGCGGCTCAGCACTTGTGAGCGCAGCGAGCAGAGCGCAAAGCCGCGTTCATGCTTCACATAGATCAGCTCAGGCGAAACCGGCTTCGTGCGCGACAGCACCCCTAACCAGCCGAACGGATAGACCTTCTCGTATTCGCGCAGCACGTCCTTCGGGATCGACTTGCGGCTGACGCCGTG
This sequence comes from Bradyrhizobium liaoningense, assembly GCF_018130785.1. Lineage (GTDB taxonomy): Bacteria > Pseudomonadota > Alphaproteobacteria > Rhizobiales > Xanthobacteraceae > Bradyrhizobium > Bradyrhizobium liaoningense_A. The sequence continues at coordinate 162,317 of NZ_JAFCJT010000014.1, read as the reverse complement.
AAAGCCGTCGGCGCCGACGACGTAATCGCAATCGATGCGGACGATCTCGTCGTTCGATCGATAGGTCACGTAGGGCCGGTCCGATGTCAGATCGTGTGGCGTCACGTCCTCGGCGTTGTGCACGACCTTGCCGCCGAGGCGATCGCGCGCCTCGTAGAGGTCGCGCGTCAGCTCGGTCTGGCCGTAGACCAGCACTGAGTTGCCGCCGGAATGCTTGTGCAGGTCGACATGGGAGAGCACGCCGTCATGTGCGATCTCGAAACCGTTGTGGATCTCGCCCTCGCGGTCCATCCGCTCGCCGCACTGCGCCTCGCGCATCAACCTGGCGAAGCCGTGTTCGAGCACGCCGGCTCGGATGCGGGCGAGCACGTGGTCGCGGCTGTATTTCTCCAGCACGACCGTATCGATGCCCTTCAGGTGCAGGAGCTGGGACAACAGCAGCCCGGACGGCCCACCGCCGATGATGCAGACCTGAACCTTCATTTTTACGTCCTCCCACCGGTCGCTTTTTTGCAGATACGGCGCCGCAATCCGATGGAGGGTTTCGTCTTTGTCTTGTACTATTCGAACATGAGAACCGTAGCCTCTGCCCCGGCAATCCGGGTCTACAATCTCTTCGGCGAGTCCGGCGACCTGCCCGACGTCGTGCATTGCGAGACGATCGCTTCGCGTTCGGTGTTGCACGACTGGACGCTCGCCGTGCACCGCCATGCCCGGCTGCACCAGGTGCTGCTGATCGAGCGCGGCGGCGGCGAGGCGACGCTCGACGGGCGTGTGGTCCCGCTCCGGCCGATGCACATCGTCAACGTGCCGGTCGGCCATGTCCACGGCTTCCGCTTCGAGCCTGATACCCAGGGCTGGGTGCTGACCATCGCCGCAGAAATTCTGGACGAGGCACTGCTTGCCTCGGAAGGACTGCGCGGCGCCTTGTCACGATCGGCCGTGGTGCGCGGCACGCCGCAGATCCGCATCACCATGAAGCAGATCTTCGCCGAGCACGCTGCGCGCGATTTCGGCCGTGCGCATGTGCTGCGTGCACTGTCGGCGGCCATGATCGGGCTGGTGGCTCGCGCGCTCACCAGCGAGAGCGGCAGCAACGGTACGGCGGAAAGCGGGCTATTCCGCCGCTTCGAAGCGCTGCTGGAACAGCATCATCTGGAACGCTGGAGCGTTGCGGATTATGCAGGCGCGCTGTCGATCACGCCGACCCATCTCAACCGGCTGACGCGGGCGGCGACCGGCGATACCGCCTCGCACCTGATCCTCAACCGTCTGATCCGCGAGGCGCGTCGCAACCTCGTCTACACCAATTTGCCGGTCTCGACGATCGCCTATGCGCTCGGCTTCGAGGATCCCGCCTATTTCAGCCGGGTCTATGCCGCAGCCACGGGCCTGTCGCCGCGCGCCTTTCGCGCCCGGCTCCATGGCGGCGAGGCTTGAGGCCATCCCACATCGAAGAACTGGCCCTCGGGCGCGCACAACGATCCAGACAGCGATCCGAGCCGGCGCGTCCACTTACCTTCGTATAGAGTATCCAACCCTTTGGATAGGAGCCGTTTACCTCCGTACAATTGAGCGTGGTACGCGCACGCCTTAACATGACTGCATTCGGAATCCTGGCGCTGGTTGCATCAAACCTCCCTTAACTGGCGCATGATGGCCCCCCCTCCGGCCGTCTGCGCCGCATTTTTCCGCGCGCCATCGGCGACTTCGGTGCTTTCCGGCCGGCACACAGTCCTGACGGCTGAACCTGGCGGCTTCCATGCGGAACTGGGGATTTGTGCATAATGTCTTCGTTTGAGAAGATTGCGGTCTTCATCGACGGTCCCAATCTCTATGCCGCCACGAAGGCGCTCGGGTTCGATGTCGACTACAGGCGCCTGCTCAGCGAATTTCACGGCCGAGGTACGCTGCTGCGAGCCTTCTACTACACGACCGTGAGCGAGGATCAGGAATATTCATCGATCCGCCCGTTGATCGATTGGCTCGACTATAACGGGTACACCGTCGTCACCAAGCTCGCCAAGGAGTTCGTTGACGCCACGACCGGCCGCCGCAAGGTGAGGGGCAGCATGGATGTGGAACTCGCCGTGAATGCCATGGAACTCGCCGAGCACGTCAATCAGATCGTGTTGTTCTCGGGCGATGGGGATTTTCGTTCGCTGGTGGAAGCCGTGCAACGCCGCGGCGTCCGCGTGACAGTCGTCTCCACGCTGGCGAGCCAGCCTCCTATAGTTGCCGACGAACTGCGCCGGCAGGCAGACGTGTTCATTGATTTGACAGAGCTGAAGCCAAGACTGGGGCGCGATCCGGCCGAGCGACCGGGGTCGCGCGAGATGCGTCAGCAATCACCGCAAACCACCACGCGTAGAACGATCAATCGAGGCGACCAGGTGGAATGATCTTGCGGGACGACCGCCGGATTGTCAGACGTCGAAGAACACCGTCTCCTCCGCCCCCTGCAAATTGATCGTGAAGGAGTACACGACTTTGCCGGCGCGCTCACCGCGCGTGGCGATCAGTGTCGCGCGCCGAACCGGCGGCTCGACCAGGTTGAGCACGGGGTCGGCGGCATTCGCGGCTTCTTCGTCGGAGAAATAGAGTCGCGTATTGAGACCGATGTTGATGCCGCGTGCGACGATCCAGATATTGACGTGGGGTGCGCATTTGCGGCCCGCCTTGTCCGTGATCGCTCCCGGCTTGATGGTCTCGAAAGTGATGAGGCCGCTGTCGAAATCCGAACCGGCGCGGCCCCAGCCGCGAAACTCATCGTCCGGCGCGCCGGCAGAACGATCGGCCGGATGGTTGTAGCGGCCCGACGCATTGGCCTGCCAGATCTCCAGGAGCACATCGCGCAGCGGCGTGCCCGTGCCGTCGAGGACCCGGCCCTCCAGCGTGATACGCTCGCCTTGCGTGCTTGGCGTCACCAGCACGTTGGAAAAATTCTTCTCGAAGATGTCGAAGCCGGCCATCGCCGGGATCAGGCCGATATGGACGTAGGGCCCTGCGGTCTGCGAGGCGGTTTCCTTGAGATAGTTGAGCGGCTGCGGCATTGCTCAGTTCCCCGCGGTGCGATTTTCAAAATAGGTGGAGCGCTGGCCGCGCAGCACGATGTCGAAGCGGTAGGCAAGCGAATCGAACGGCGTCGAGGCGTTGAGGTCGAGCGGCGCCACGAGGCGGTCGAGCGCGTCCTTGTCCGGGATCGTCGTCAGGATCGGACAGACCGGGATCAGGGGATCGCCCTCGAAATACATCTGGGTGATCAGCCGCTGCGCAAAGCCCGAGCCGAACACCGAGAAGTGGATGTGGGCGGGACGCCAGCTGTTGACGTAGTTGCGCCAGGGATAGGGGCCCGGCTTCACGGTGCGGAAATAATAGTAGCCGGTGTCGTCGGTCAGCGCACGGCCGCAGCCGCCGAAATTTGGATCGACCGGCGCCAGATACGTATCCTTCCTGTGCCGGTAGCGGCCGCCGGCATTGGCCTGCCAGAACTCGACCAACGTGTTCGGCACGCCGCGGCCGGTCTCGTCCAGCACGCGGCCATGGACGATGATGCGCTCGCCGACGGGATCGCCGTCCTTGGCGTAGTTGCGGATCAGATCATTGTCGAGCGGGCCGAGATCGTTGTGGCCGAACACCGGCCCGGTGATCTCCGAGATCGAGTTCTCCAGCGACAACAGCGCCTGGCGCGGCGAGCGCAGCACCGAGGATTTGTAGCCGGGCGCGTGCGCCGGCGGATGGATCGAGCGGTCGCGCTGGAAGAAGCCGCCGTCGCCGAGCGGCGGCGTGAAAGGCTCAGGGCGGTTGAGGCGGGGATCACGCAAGGCTGGCGCCTGGGCATTCATCGGCGTTGTCTCTCCCTGAGAGCGCCCGGGACGGACGCGCGGCTTATCGGGAGATCATGGGCCGGCCTATTCCACAGATAAATAGATCGATTATAATATATTGCATGAAAGAAATCGATCATTTGGCCCTCGACGGTCACGCGCTCGAACTGTTTCTCGCCGTGCTGGAGGAGGGCTCGGTCACGGCGGCAGCCACGCGGCTCGGCCTGACGCAATCGGCGGTCAGTCACGGGCTGAACAAGCTGCGGCGGATCGCGGGCGATCCGCTGTTTGCCAAATCCGGTCGCGGCATCGTCGCCACCGCGCATGCCCAGGCATTGGCCGCGAAGGCGCGGGCGCTGATCGACGAGATGCGCAGCTTTGCCGGGGGCGTCACCTTCGAGCCGGTGCGCGCGCAGCTTGCGCTGACGATCGCCGCCAATGATTTGCAGCGCGATTTGCTGTTGCCGCGGTTCTTCGACCATGTCGCGGGACAGGTAAAGAGCCTGAATCTGCGCGTGATCCCCTCGCAGTCGCCCTCGCCCGCGATGCTGCGCGAAAACCGCTGCGATCTCCTGGTCACGCCGCTGCCGCCATCCGGCGTGGACATCGTGCAGAAGCGGCTGCTCAGCGATCATTACGTCTGCTATTTCGATCCCAGGGCGCGCACCGCTCCGGCCGGCCGCAGCGCCTATCTCGCGGCACGCCACATCACGGTGGTCTATACCGACAACGAGCGGCTCGACTTCGACCGCCGGCTGGCGGCGAACGGCTTCCTTCGCGACATCGCCATCTCCGTACCGAGCTTTTCCGGCGTGCCGCCCTTCCTGCGCGGCTCGCAGATGCTGGCGAGCATGCCGAGCCTGCTCGCCTCCGGCGTGATGCGCGGTTTCGCGCAAACGCGGATTCCATTGGCGTCGCGCACGCGCACGCTGGCCGAGCTGCCGATGTTCATGGTCTGGCATCAGCGCTATCAGAAAGACCCGGCCCATCGCTGGATCCGCGGCCAGCTCGAAACCGTGGCGGCAACGGCGGCCGGAGACTGAGCCTCGGTCACGGTTTCAAGGAAGTCTGCCTTTCGCCAAACCCACTGGTTGCGCGAGGGCCGCCACGCTAGAATTCGGCCATGACAGTGACCGATATTGCGAGCCGGACCTACAATCATAGCTGGCGGCTGGACCCCATTATCCGCAGCCTGCTGGATACCGACTTCTACAAACTATTGATGTTGCAGATGATTCGGGAAACATACCCGAGTCAGCAGGTGACCTTCTCGGTCATCAACCGCTCGCGCCACGTACGGCTCGCCGAGACCATCGACGAGGGCGAGCTGCGCGCCCAGCTCGACCACGCCCGCACCATCCGCTTCACCAAAAAGGAGCTGATCTGGCTTGCCGGTAACACCTTCTACGGCAAGACCCACATGTTCTCGGCGGACTTCATCCGCTGGCTGGCCGAATTCCGGCTGCCCGAATACGAGCTGCGCAAGGTCGAGGGCCAGTACGAACTACATTTCCACGGTCCCTGGACCCACACCACCATGTGGGAAATTCCGGCGCTCGCCATCCTCAACGAGTTGCGCTCGCGCGCGGCGATGAAGGGCCGCGGCCGCTTCGAGCTCGACGTGCTTTATGCCCGCGCCAAGGCCAAGCTGTGGACCAAGGTCGAACGGCTGCGCCAGCTCGAGAATCTGCGTCTGTCCGACTTCGGCACCCGCCGCCGCCACGGCTTTCTGTGGCAGCGCTGGTGCGTCGAGGCGGTGAAGGAAGGCCTGGGCCCGTCCTTCATCGGCACCTCCAACGTACTGCTGGCGATGGACAATGATCTCGAAGCCATCGGCACCAATGCGCATGAGCTGCCGATGGTGGCGGCTGCGCTCGCCAAGGATGACGAGGAATTGCGCTGGGCGCCCTATCGCATTCTCGACCAATGGCGCCAGACCTATGGCGGCAACCTCCTGATCGCGCTGCCCGACGCCTTCGGCACCAAGGCCTTCCTGCGCGATGCACCGGAATGGGTCGCCGACTGGACCGGCTTCCGTCCCGACAGCGCGCCGCCGGTCCAGGCCGGCGAGGAGATCGTCGCGTGGTGGCAGAAGAAGGGTCGCAATCCCAAGGACAAGCTGCTGGTCTTTTCCGATGCGATGGATGTCGGCTCGATCGAGGAGACCTATCACCACTTCTCCGGCCGCGTGCGGCTCTCCTTCGGTTGGGGCACCAACCTCACCAATGATTTCGTCGGCTGCGCACCGGACGGCTCGTTCAATCTCGATCCGATCTCGCTGGTCTGCAAGGTGTCGTCGGTGGACGGACATCCGGCCGTCAAGCTCTCCGACAATCCGGAGAAGGCGACCGGCCTGCCCTCGGAGATCGAGCGCTATCTGCGCGTGTTCGGCGACGCCGGCCGCGTCCGCCAGCCGGTGCTGGTCTAGCGCCGAACCGATATCTCGGTCACGTAAACCCCGCTGGACAAATGCGAGGCACTGGCGCGCCGACGCCGCGCTGGTTCCGGTTTGCCGGCATTTGAAGCGAACTGTCGGCATCGGCTTCACAACGCTTTCACCCTGCGGTGCAGTCACCTGCGTCTTGAGGTCGAGTTAGGCAACTTTCCCCTCTACTTGTCGTTGCAGGCGCAACGCTCCGCTGGGGTTGTTGATCGATTTGGGGAACGCAGGGTGTTTCGCAGAACAGCGACGTCGACGAAGGAACGCAGCTTCCTTCACGTCATCAAGCTCGTCTCGCCATTCGTGATGGTCGTCGTGCTCCAGGCGGCGATCGCGGGATTCAGTCTCGAAGTGATGTCGTCGGTCCGCGCCTATGTCGCGGGCGAAGCGATGTGGTCGCGGTCACAGAAGAACGCCGTCTATTTCCTCAATCTCTATCTGCATTCAGGCGAGGCGAGCCAGTTCGCCCAATACCAGACGTCCCTCGCCGTTCCGATCGGCGATGAGTTCGCGCGGTGGGCACTCGAGCGCGACCCGGTCGACGTCGAGGCCGCCCGCATCGGCTTTCTGCAAGGCGGCAACCATCCCGATGACGTTCCGGGATTGATCTGGCTGTTCCGCTATTTCAACCGCGTCAGCTTCCTCCAGGAAGCGATCCACGAATGGGCGGCCACCGATCCCATGCTGCTGGAGCTCAGCGTCTTCGGCGAGGTCATCCGGTCCGAGTTGGCGAACGGCCCCGTTCAGGACCGCGACCGCTTGCGGCTGCTGTCGTCGCGGCTCTCGGAGCTCAACGCGCAGTTCACGGTGCATGCAGAGCGGTTCTCTGCTGTCCTCGGCGAAGGCTCCCGCGCCATCAAGGTAACGCTGACGTGCATCAACATCGTGGCGGCCGCGACGCTGATCCTGCTCCTGATCTGGCACACGCGGCGCTTGATGCTCCAACGACAGGCGTTCGAGGACGCGTTGCATGCCGAGAAGGAGCGCCTGGCCTGGCAGGCGTCGCACGACTGGTTGACCGGCCTGTCCAACCGCCGCGCCTTCGAGGCGCGCCTGCAAAGCGAGTTGGACAGGACCGCGGCGGGTTCGCTGGGCCTGATCCTGCTCGACCTCGACCAGTTCAAGAGCGTCAACGACACCTGCGGCCACCTCGCCGGCGACCGCCTGCTCTGCCAGGTCTCGCGCCTGCTGCAACAGGACCGGGAGCCGTATGATCTGGTGGCCCGGCTTGGCGGCGACGAATTCGGCCTGATCCTGCCGCAATGCTCACCCTCGACGACCGTCGATATCGCCGAGCGCCTGCGCAGATCGCTCGAGCTGTTCACCTTTGCCTGGGACGATCGTTGCTTTGCGGTGACCGCCAGCATCGGCGTCGCCTGCATCGCGGACGGCAACACCACGCTCGAGGACGCGATGCGGCGCGCGGATGCCGCCTGTTACCGCGCCAAGGAAAAGGGGCGCAACCGGGTACAGGTCGACAACGGCCGGCCGGACGTCGTCGTCGTTGCAGCCCGTCCGCGCGAGGCCGTCGCAGCGCGAGGCTGACAGCCGTCGACTCGCAATTTCATCTCGATGGTCCGGGCACCATCGCAATCAGGTTGAGTTCGCCTCAGGCCCACCCGATGGCGCCCCGGTCCACCCCGGCGCACCAGCCAATACAGTGACACGGCGCAGTTGTGACGTGGCGGCCACATGGCTCTGAAAAAACGGCGCTCTTCGCATTCGGACACATCACATTGCGCGCCGGTCCACGATGGCCGGGACCTCATTCGCTAAGCCATAGCACCGCCCGATGCTGCGGGCGCGAATCCGCCCGGACCGCGCCGCGAGAGGAGTTTGGAAGTGCCTTGGAATCATTTGATGACCCCGCGCAATATCGTTCGCGCGACGACGTCCCGGCGGCGTGCGGTTCTCTTGAGCACCGCGATCGGTGCCCTCGGTAGCTCGCTGCCGTGGTTCATCATGCCGGCAGAAGCGGCATGTGTGATTACCGGGGCCGGCTCGCAGGTAGCACTCCAGTCCGGTGATTCAATTACCTGCACCGGGATGAGCAATACCCTGGTCAGAACAGCGTCAGGGGTCAGCGGCGTCACCGTCAACGTCGGCGACGGCAGCCCGACGTCCCTGAACGACCCCGTCTTTGCCGGCATTGTCTTCGACACGACATCGAATAGCGCGATCAAGGTTCTCGGCAATGCGTCGGTCACTCCTGCCAACAGCGACGGCATCGACGTGTCAGGCGGCGGCAACAATACAATCACGGTGGATGCAGGTGCTGTAGTCGGATCGCCGACCGTCGGCACGGCGGGGCTTGGCCTCGCCGGTTCGAACAACAACATCATCGTGATCGGGGGTACGGTTGGAAGCGGCGCTGCCGGAACCGCCGGCATCGGCATCTTCGGCGGTTCGGCAGGTAATCAGGTGAACATCCTGTCGGGCGGCTTTGTCCAGGGCAACGGACCCGCCGCCATCGATCTCAACAGCGCGGCGGGCGGCAACACCATCAACAACGCCGGCACGATATCGAATGCCTCGGGCAGTGCAATATTCGGCTCGAACAATCAGGACACCATTATCAACTCAGGCGCGATCAGCAGCAACGGCGTCAGCATTGCTGTCGACCTCAAGGACGGCAGCGACGTCTTCGAGCTGCGTGCCGGATCGAACATCACCGGATGGGTCGTGGGCGGCAACGGCGCGGACACGCTGCGCCTGGGCGGGACCGTCAACGCTGGCTTCGACCTCGGCACATTCGGTGCGTCCAATCAGTTCCGGGAATTTGAGCTGCTGGAAAAGACCGGCAGCTCCACCTGGACGCTGAACGGCTCGACGACTGAAATCGCGGCCGTAAATGTCCTGGCCGGCACCCTCGAGGTGAACGGCTCGATGCCCAACATCGCGACGATCGTCAGCGGCGGCACGCTCAGTGGCAACGGCATGATCGGAACGCTCACCGTGCTGTCGGGCGGTAGGGTTGAGCCCGGCAATCTCGGTCAGCTCGTCGTCAATAGCAATGCGGCGTTCCAGTCGGGGTCGACCTACGCGATTTCGGTCAACGCGGCCGGACAATCCGACAAGATTGCCGCCATGAGCGCGACGCTGACCGGCGGCACCGTCGCCGTCACCACGCTTGCAGGCGCCTACAACGCGTCGACGCAATACACCATCCTCAGCACGACGGCTGGCCTCACCGGCAGCTTCGCGGGCGTGACTGTCAGCGGATACAATCCGCAGCTGTTCGCGTCCTCCCTCAGCTATGACGGGTTCAACGTCTTCCTGACGCTCAACTACAACAACGCCGCATTCTTCTCCGTCGCCCAGACGCAGAACCAGAAGGCGGTGGCCGGCGCCTTGAGTGCATTCGGGCCTAATCTACCCTTCCTGTCCTCCTTCGCAGGCCAGAGCGACGCCCAGCTTCGCTACAATCTCGATCAGCTTTCGGGCGAAGCCGCGACCGGCGCGCAGCAGGGCGCGTTCCAGTTCACGAGCCAGTTCCTTGGCCTGATGCTCGATCCATTCGTGAGCGGACGCGGCGGCGTGAGCACGGGCGACAGGGCGCTCGGCTTCAGCCCCGAGCGCGCCGCGCTGCCGGACGATATTGCCCTCGCCTACAACAAGGTTCTGGGGACGCCGGCGACGAAAGCGCCGGCCTTCGCGGAGCGTTGGGCGGTTTGGGGCACGGCGTTCGGCGGCACCAACCGCACCAGCGGCGACCCCGCCGTGGTCGGCAGTCACGACCTGAGCACGCGCGTGAGCGGCGTCGCGGCCGGCGCCGATTATCATTTCGGCCGTGATGCGCTGGTCGGCTTTGCGCTGTCGGGCGGCGGCACCAAGTGGGACCTCGCGCAGGCGATCGGCGGCGGCAAGAGCGATGCAATCCAGGCCGGCGTCTACACCGTGGTGCGTACAGGCCCGGCCTATTTCGCCGCCTCTCTCGCAGTGGCCAATCATTGGATGTCGACAGACCGGCTCGCACCGTTCGGCAACCAGCTCACCGCGAAATTCGACGCTCAAACCGTCGGAGGCCGCATCGAGGGTGGCTATCGCTTCCCCACGCCGATTGGCGGCTTCACGCCATACGTGGCGGCGCAGGCGCAGGCTTTTCGCACACCGACTTATACCGAGGCCGATCTCGCCGGCAGCGGCTTTGGCCTGACCTACCAGGGACGCACGGCCTCCGACACACGGAGCGAGCTCGGCGGGCGCTTCGACCGCGCGACGCTGGTCACGCCGAATGCGATCCTCACGTTGCGCGGCCGCGCGGCCTGGGCTCATGATTGGGTGAGCGATCCGACGCTCGTCGCCGCATTCCAGGCACTGCCCGTCGCGGGCTTCATCGTCAATGGCGCGACGCCGGCAAAGGGCGCCGCGCTCACATCGGCCGGTGCCGAGCTGAAGTTTTCGAACGGCGTTGCCCTGTCGGCCAAGTTTGACGGCGAGTTCGCGGCGCGCAGCACCACCTATACCGGCACCGCGAGCCTGCGATACGTGTGGTAGCCGCCTGGCCTCCTCAAGATGACGGTGCGCCGGCCGGCACGATCCCGAGGCCGGCGAGATGCGCATCGAGGAATTGCTCGACCTGCTGGCGCAGCATCTGGGGCGGCACCGCCACCATGCGCTCCTCGAGGCCGAGCGAGATGATTCCATGCACGGCGGAAAACAGCGTGCGCGACAGCAGCGCGATCCTCACGTCGTCCGCGTCCGGTAGCAGCCGCACCAGGGGTGGATGCATCAACGCGAAAGCGTCCATCACCATTTGAAGGATGTCGTCGGGATAAGGACGGTCGTCCTCCATCCGATGCTCGAACAGCGAGCGCAGCAGGTTGGCGTGCTCGGCGAAGAATTCGAGATAGGTCTCGGCAAGCCCGTAGAGCTGGCGGACCGGATCGTCCGCCGGAACCCCGCCGAGCCGCACCGTCAGGGCTTGCACGGTCTCCCGATTGACGGTCAGGATCACCCCGTCGAAGTCGCCGAACTCGTTGTAGACGCTGCCGACCGAGCAGCCGGCGGCCTCCGCGATGTCCCGAACCTTCAACGATCTCAAGCCTTTAGTCGCAATGATGCTACGGGCGATCTCCAGGATCTGCAGCCGCCTCCGAAACTTTTTTTGATCCCGCAGCGATTCTTCTTGAACATTGTTCATTTTCAAGCTACTCATGTGAACATTGTTCAAATTAACCCGGAGACCTGCAAAATGCAAACCCTCGCTGTAGATATCGCGTCCACCTTCATCGACGACGCCGCGGCTCTCGTGACCGGCCTTGCCCGGGCCGTCCTCAAGTTCGTGATGGCGCCGATCGACCGCATCGCCAATGCCTGCGACACTGCCGGTGTGCTGGCTGAGCGCCGCGCGACCTTTCGGATGTGGCGGGCCAACCGTTCCCGCACGCGTCGCGAGGGTCGCCGGTTCAGTCTGCTCGGTCGCCTCTCGCCGTTTCGCCACCTTGTCCACCTCACCTGAGGCGGGCGCAGCAGGCACGTTGCGGTCGGCTCGAATGCAATATCCGGTTGCAAGGAAGGACTTACCATGTCCCGACATTCGCAGCCGATTTCGCGGCCCCTCGGCGATGCGGTTCAGCTTTTCCTCACCGCCCGGCGCGATATCCCGGTAGGTGCGGCCCTTCCGCCCGAACTGCGGCCGCGATCAGATATTTGCGAACCTAACGAGACCACTTGGAGACCAACAGGATCGGAAGGATCGAGGGGACAGTGCAGGCCGGTGAGCGTCGTCACCCGGCAATCGTTCTCTTCCGGTCGTGACGTTTCACAGACAACGTAACAACCTCAGGCTGCCTTTCAAAACAGGACTGGTCATGATCAGGGATTTGATGTCGTCACGCCGCTTTGCGCCGCTGTTCTGGGCGCAATTCTTTTCGGCGCTCAATGACAACGTGCTCAAGAACGCACTCGTCATCATCCTGCTTTACAGTGCCGCGACCGGCCACAGTGATGCCCTGGTGACGGTGGCAGGCGCCGTCTTCATCTTCCCCTATTTCATCCTGTCCGGGCTCGGCGGCCAGCTCGCCGACAAATATGTCAAATCCGTCGTCGCAAGGCGGCTCAAATTCGCCGAGATCTTCGCCGCGGCCTTTGCTGCCGCCGGCTTCTTCCTGCATTCGGTGCCGCTGCTGTTCGCAGCGCTCGCACTGTTCGGCATCATCGCCGCCCTGTTCGGCCCGGTGAAATACTCGATGCTGCCGGATCAGCTCGAGCTCGGAGAGCTCGCGACCGGCAACGCGCTGGTCGAAGGCGCGACCTTCATGGCGATCCTGCTCGGCACTGTCGCCGGCGGCCAGTTCGTGGCCGGCTCCGCGCATATGGGCTGGGTCGCATCGGCCGTGGTCGTGCTGGCTCTGCTGTCCTGGGCCTTCGCCTCCCGCATTCCGCAGACAACGCCATCCGCCCCCGATCTGCCTGTCAACGCCAATCCCTGGACCTCGACGCTCAGCCTGTTGAAGACGCTCTACGCGGACAAGCGGCTGTGGGACGGCACCGTGATCGTCTCCTGGTTCTGGCTGGTCGGCGCGATCGTGCTGTCGCTGCTGCCGGCGCTGGTCAAGGATGTCGTCGGTGGTACTGAAGGCGTGGTGACGCTGTGCCTCGCGATCTTCGCAATCGGCATTGCCATCGGCTCGCTGTTCGCCGCCAGCCTGAGCCACGTTCGGCCGAACCTCGCACTGGTGCCGATCGGCGCCATCATCATGGGCTTTGCCGGCCTCGATCTCGCCTGGGCCATCGGCGTGACCACCAAAGGTCAGGACATTGCCGCGGTCGACTTCGCAACCTCATTCGCGGGTCTGCGCATGCTGATCGACTTCGTCGCCTTCGCATTCGGCGGCGGCTTGTTCGTCGTTCCATCCTTCGCCGCCGTCCAGGCCTGGTCGGCGCCGTCCGAGCGTGCCCGCATCATCGCTGCCGGCAACGTGCTGCAAGCCGCCTTCATGGTGGTCGGCTCACTGTTCGTCGCGCTGTTGCAGGCGGGCGGATTGCACGTCGGCTGGATCTTCTTCGGCCTCGGCGTCGCCAGCTTCGGCGCGGTCTGGTTCGTGCTGACGAAATGGGGCAAGGAGGGCGTGCGCGACTTCGGCGGACTGCTGTTCCGCGCACTGTTCCGCACCGAGGTTCGCGGGCTCGAGAACCTGCCGCCTCCGGGCACGCGCATGCTGATCGCGCCCAACCATGTCAGCCTGATCGACGGCCCGCTGCTGCACGCCGTGCTGCCGATCGATGCGAGCTTCGCGGTCGATACCGGCATCTCCAAGGCCTGGTGGGCCAAGCCGTTCCTGCGCGTGGTCAAGCACTACACCATGGATCCGACCAAGCCGCTGGCCGCGCGCGACCTGATCAAGCTCGTCGCCGCCGGCGAACCGGTGGTCATCTTCCCGGAAGGACGCATCACCGTCTCCGGCTCGCTGATGAAGGTCTATGACGGTACCGCGATGATCGCGGACAAGGCCGACGCAGTGGTCGTGCCGGTTCGCATCGAGGGCGCGCAGCGCTCGCATCTCAGCTACCTCAACGGCAGCCAGATCAAGCGCTCGTGGTTTCCGCGGGTGACGGTCACGATCCTGCCGCCGGTCAAGCTTCCGGTCGATCGAGCGCTCAAGGGCAAGGCACGGCGCAACGCCGCGGGCGCCGCGCTCCAGGACGTGATGATCGACGCCATGGTCAAGAACGCCATGCTTGACCACACGCTGTTCGAAGCGCTCGGACATGCCTATCGCGACCGCGATACCGGCAAGGTCATCATCGAGGACGCGCTCGGCACCAAGCTGACCTATCGCAAGCTGATCCTCGGTGCGCAGGTCTTGAGCCGCAAGCTTGAAGCCGGCACGGTGGCCGGCGAAAACGTCGGCGTGCTGTTGCCGAATTCCGCGGGCGTCGCCGTCGTCTTCATGGCACTGCAAAGCATCGGCCGGGTGCCGGCCATGCTCAATTTCTCGGCCGGCCCGGTCAACGTCCTCGCCGCCATGAAGGCCGCGCAGGTCAAGACCGTGCTGACGTCGAAGGCCTTCATCGAGAAGGGCAAGCTCGACAAGCTGATGGCCGCGATCTCCGCGGAGGCCCGCGTCGTCTATCTCGAGGATGTCCGCGCCACGATCGGAACCGCCGACAAGATCAAGGGGCTGCTCGCAGGCACCGCACCGCGCGTCGCCCGCCAGGCCAACGATCCCGCCGTCGTGCTGTTCACGTCGGGTTCGGAAGGCACGCCCAAGGGCGTGGTGCTGTCCCACCACAACATCCTCGCGAATGCGGCGCAGGCACTGGCGCGGGTCGATGCTAATGCCAATGACAAGGTGTTCAACGTGCTGCCGGTGTTCCACTCCTTCGGCTTGACCGGTGGAATGATGATGCCGCTGCTCGCGGGCATTCCGATCTACATGTATCCCTCGCCGCTGCACTACCGGATCGTGCCCGAGCTGATCTACCAGACCGGCGCCACGATCCTGTTCGGCACCGACACCTTCCTCACCGGCTATGCCCGCTCGGCGCACGCCTACGACTTCCGCACCCTGCGCCTCGTGATCGCCGGCGCCGAGGCGGTCAAGGACCGCACGCGGCAGGTGTTCATGGAGCGCTACGGCATCCGCATCCTGGAAGGCTACGGCGTCACCGAGACCGCGCCGGTGCTGGCGATGAACACGCCGATGGCCAACCGTCCCGGCACCGTCGGCCGCCTCTCGCCGCTGATGGAAAGCCGCCTCGATCCGGTTCCCGGCATCGAGGAAGGTGGACGCCTCTCGGTGCGCGGACCGAACGTCATGCTCGGTTACCTCAGGGCCGAAAATCCCGGCGTGCTCGAGCCGCTCGCCGAGGGCTGGCACGACACGGGCGACATCGTCGCGATCGACCCGGCTGGCTTCATCACCATCAAGGGCCGCGCCAAGCGCTTCGCCAAGATCGCGGGCGAAATGGTCTCGCTGTCGGCGGTCGAGAGCATCGCAACGACGCTGTGGCCGCAGGCCGCATCGGTCGCCGTGTCGATCCCGGACCAGCGCAAGGGCGAGCGCATCGTGCTGCTGACGACGGAGAAGACCGCCGAACGTAGCGCGATGCAGGGCCAGGCCAAGGCGATCGGCGCGTCCGAGTTGACTGTGCCCGCGGCGATCATGGTGGTCGACAAGGTGCCGCTGCTCGGCACCGGCAAGACCGACTATGTCACGGCAACGACGATGGCCCGCGAACAGGCGTCCTCGCCGGAGCGCGAGGTTGCGTGAGGCTCAACCCATGGCCTTCGCACCCGCCGATACGCGGTGCGAAGGTGTGGTGCTGCTCCACGGCATCGGCGTCGGTTCCTGGACGCTGAAGAAACTGGATCGAGCGCTGCAGCGTCGCGGTTTCGCGACGCTCAACCTCGACTATGCCAGCCGCAAGAAGCCACTCGAAGAGCTTGCGGAGGAGCTTCACCCGTCGATCGCCGCATTTGCGGAGCAATGCGACGGCGCGATCCACTTCGTCGCCCATTCCATGGGCGGGCTGCTCACGCGGGTTTATATCGCGCGATACCGTCCGGCGCGGCTCGGCCGCGTCGTGATGCTGGGCACGCCCAACGGCGGCAGCGAGGTCGCTGACCTCCTGAAGGACCTTTCGATTTACCGCACCGTTTTCGGCCCGGCCGGCTCGCAGCTCACGACGACCCAAGACCCGGTGCTCGCCGCCCTGCCGCCGCCCGATTATGCCGTCGGGGTCATCGCGGGATGCCGCACCATCGCGCCGATCGCATCGACCTTTGTCCTGCCACGGCCCAATGACGGACGGGTTTCAGTCGAAAGCGCAAAACTGGCCGACATGGCCGACCACATCATCGTCAAGGCATCGCATACCGGACTGCCACGAAACACCGTCGCGATCGAGCAGACGATCGCCTTCCTGCACGACGGCCACTTCAATCCGGTCACATGAGCAGGAGATAGCGAACCGGGTTGTCGCCGCACTGGCCCGCACCACACTCCAGCACGGTGGACAGCAGATTGGCGGCAACCAGCAACGTGAAGATCGCGAAGACCGTGTTCGATGCCGCACCGTTCAAAGCCGCGTCCCCATCTCGCTTGCCGGTCGCATCCTTCAGAACGAAGACGAGCGCGACATAACACACGACCCCGATCGCCGCGATCAGCGCCCAGGTATAGAAATGCAGTCCAAACAGCGCCGAGCCGTATCCGGGATCGCCAGGCGCCAGATGCAGCGACACCTGCCGCATCGAGATGAAGCCGGTGACAAGGCTCGCCATGAGAATCATCGCATAGTGTGATGGCCGCTCGCCGAGGCGCATGTTGAACACGAACCCCATGCCGATCGCGATGAAGCCGGCCCGCTGAAGCAGGCACAACGGGCAAGGGAGCTCGCCGAGCGCAAGCTGATAGAAGAATGCGACCATCAGGATCGACGAGATCCCGAGCAGCCCAAGCATATTCAGGATCGCGCCGACGGGTTGTTGCTCGTTCAGAGCTGAAGTGCTCATCTCGACACCGTCAGAAGGAGAATTTCAGCGGATCGGTCGCGTGGTGGAAGAACCATGCGACAGTGACGACGATCGTCGCGCTCCAGAGCGCATAGCTCAGTCCCGCGCGCGAACGCCAGGTGCAGGCGCAGCCTGCGAGCGCCAGCAGGAAGGGCAGAAACATGTACATGAGCGCGGGCTCCCAAGGCGATTCGCGCATCGCGCGATGCGGGCCCAAGAGATACGTCAGCCCCGCGTGCCTCTCAAGAGCCGGCTTCGCTGCGGCGCTCCTGCGCATAGCGCACCAGCGCCGCGAAGCGATAGATGCCGTGCACGAACTTGCCGTAGGGCATGGTGATGAACAGCGCGAACACCGCGCCGAGATGGAGAGCCAGCAGCGGCCCCATGGCCGCGGACTCGCGCAGGACAAGCAGCGCCATGCCGGTGAAGCCGGTCAGAAACAGCATGGCGATGAAGCCGACGTCCATGCCATAACGGTTCTCGTCGAGCAGCGCCGGATCACGGCCCGTCTTCGCGACGAACAGCCCGATTGGACCGACGATGAGGCCGATGCCGCCGAGCGAGCCGAGCACGACAGGCAGGTCCCACCACGGATACGGCGCCTCGCGTCCCCAGAGATAGTGATACAGCGTGGCCACTGAGGTCGCGGCAAAGCACAGCAGGAAGCCGTAGAACGTCAGGTGATGGAAAAGCTTGCGCCGGTCGGTCGGCTTGTCGTCTTCGTTGTAGCAGCCGACGCCGCCGCCGTGGAGATAGCGCAGCTCGCCGGCATCGCGGATCGCCTGGAAGATCGAGCCGCCGTCGGCGCGGCCGCCGATCGGTGTACCGATATCGCGCCAGAAGGCACGCACGCTCATGGCCAGCGCGAGGATCGCGTAGAGGAAGGCGGCGCTGAACAACGCGGCCATCGCGTTGTGCGGCATGAGCTTGTAGAAGGCACCAGGGCCGGTGTGCACACCGAACAACACGCTGTGGTCGTTGAGGGCGGCAAAGCCGAGGATAAAGGCAGCCATGCTGAGCGCGGCGATGACGCTGATGACGAGCCCGTTGCGGGCGAAGGCACCGGACAGCGCCCCCGGCCAGGCATAGGCCGCGTAGGACTCGGCGCGCGCAACAGCAAGCGTCTTGGGAACATTGACATTGAACTCGTGCGGCGGCGAGAACTGGCAATCGACGTAGCAGGCGCCGCAGGAGTGGCAGAGATTGGCGAGATAGTTGAGGTCGCCGTCGGAGAAGGCCCGGCGCATTTCCATGGCCGGAAACACCGCGCAAAGACCCTCGCAGTAGCGGCAGGAATTGCAGACCGTCATCAGACGGTCGGCTTCGTCCAGAATTCTAGTTCCGTGCATGTTTCGCCGCTTCCCGTCCTGCGATCCGCCCGAACACGCTGCCGATGGTCATGCCCATGCCGGCCGCATAGCCCTTGCCGAGCACGTTGCCGGCCATGATCTCGCCCGCCGCGAACATGTTGGCCGACGGCTTGCCATCGGCCATCAGCATCCGCGCCTCCTTGGTTACGCGCGTGCCGAGATAGGTGAAGGTGATCCCGGGCCGCACCGGGTAGGCGAGATAGGGCGGCGTCTCGATCCGCCTTGCCCAGTGCGTCTTGGCCGGCGTGATGCCTTCGGTCACACAATCGTCCAGGATGGTATGGTCGAAGGTGCCGGGCCGCACGGCCGCGTTGAACTCGGTGATCGTCTTCTCCAGCGCGGCCGGACCGAGCTCGAGCTTGCCGGCAAGCTCGGCGATCGTCTGCCCCGCGATCGGCGGGAACAACGTCGGCATAAAGCTCGTAACGACGGTCGAGTCGAAGATGATGTAGGCGATCTGGTCAGGCTGCGCCGCAACCAGCCGGCCCCAGATCGCGTAACGCTTCGGCCAGATGTCCTCGCCCTCGTCGTAGAATCGCTGGGCGTGCTTGTTGACGACAATGCCGAACACGACGGAGTCGTGGCGCGTGATGATGCCGCCGTCGAATTTCGGCGCGCGAGCGTCGATTGCGACCGCATGGCATTGCGTGGGATCGCCGACCTCCTGCACGCCCTTGTCCAGCAGCATCTTCAGGATCGAGCCGCGGTTATAGGGCGTGCCGCGGATCAGGAAGTTGTCGGCGGCCTCGCCCCAATATTGCTTCAGCCATTCGATGTTGGCCTCGAACCCGCCGGCTGCGGCGACCAGCGACGTCGCGCGGATCTCGGTCTCGCCCCTGATCGGCCGCTTGAGGCGAGCGGCGAGGAACATACCGTCCTCGATCACGAGATCAGTGACCTCGGCATCGTATTCGACGTCGACACCGAGCCGCTCGGCGGTGAGATAGAGCGCGTTCAGCATCGCGCGGCCACCGCCGAGAAAGAAGGAGTTGGTGCGGCCAAGGCTCAGTGTGCCGCCGAGCGAGGGCTGCCAGCGCACGCCCTGCTCCACGATCCAGTTCAGGATATCCTTGGACTCCCGGATCATGTGGCGCGCGAGCACCTCGTCGGTCTGCCCGCCCGTGACACGCAGCAGATCCTCCCAGAACTCATCCTCGGTGTAGGGACCGGTCAGGATGTCCGTCGCCGCGTCATGGGCGCAGCGCATGTTGCGGGTGTGGCGGGTATTGCCACCGCGATAGAATTTTGGCGCCCCCTCCAGCACAAGCACCGAGGCACCGCCGCGGCGCGCCGAGATCGCGGCGCATAGCGCCGCGTTGCCGCCGCCGATCACCAGCACGTCGTATTTGCTGCTCATGCCGTCTGCCCGATGCGACGAAGTTAGAGACCTTCTGCCCGCCGATGGTCCCGATCAACCCAGGGAACCATTGCGTACTTTTGTATACAAAGATATACATCAGCGGTGCAAGCAGCATCTCTGCATGGGCAGGATGCGTCTGAGGGAACATGGCCAAGCGCCCGGCAAAGACAGGCGGATCGATCGCGCGCGGCGGCGGCGTGGCGCTGGGCGAAGCCGTGTTCCGCTCGCTGTGCGAGGCGCTTCAGGCCGGCAGTTACCGCGCCGGCGACCGGCTGCGCGAGGAAGAAGTCGCGCAGCGGCTGAAGGTCAGCCGCACGCCGGTCCGTGAGGCGCTTGGCCGGCTCGCGGCCCGCGGCTTCGTCGAGCCCGCCGGCGGCCGCGGGATGATCGTGCGCGACCTCGACATTTCCGAGGTGCTCGAGCTCTACGCCATGCGCGAGATCATGGAAGGCGCCGCAGCGCGCCTGGCCGCCGAGCACGCTTCGGCGCCCGAGGTCGACGCACTCAGAGATATCGAGCAGGCCTTTGTCGAGGCGTCCGCGTCGGACGCTGGAGAGATGGCGCGGCTCAACCGCGCCTTCCACGAAGCCATCTGCCGCGCCGCGCGCAACCGCTATCTCGACAACGCCTCGCGCGAATTGCAGGACTGGATCGCGCTGCTGGGTCCGACCACCTTCACGGTGACAGGGCGTCCCTCGACCAGCCACGGCGAGCATCAGGCCCTCATCGAGGCGATCGCCGCGCGCGACGGCGACAAATCGGAGCAGCTTGCGAGGGCGCACATCCGTGAGGCACTGCGCTGCCGGCTCAAGCTGTTGCAGAAGCAGTAGCTCTTCAGCGCGCCGCTCATGCGACCAATTCTGCGGCAATCGCCTTCAACACGTCCCGCACATCGCGTGGGCTGAGCCGCACCTGTAATCCGCGCTGGCCGCCATTGACGTAGACATGGTCATGCGCGAGCGCGCTCTGCTCGATCACGGTGCGTACCGGTTTCCGCTGTCCGAACGGGCTGATGCCGCCGACCTTATAGCCGGTGACGCGTTCGGCCTCAGGCGGCTTCATCATCTGCGCCGACTTCCCGCTTACGGCTGCGGCGAGCTTCTTCATCGAGACTTCCTGGTCGGACGGCACGATGACGCAGACCGGCTTGCCGTCGACCAGCGCCATCAGCGTCTTCAACACGCGCGCCGGATCTTCACCGAGGGCGGCAGCCGCCTGAAGCCCGATGCTCTCGGCGTCGGGATCATAGTCGTAGGTGTGAACGGTGAAGGCAACGCCGGCAGCTGCAAGCGCGCGCGTGGCAGGGGTGGCTTTGGACATGGGTCATGTCTACCACCGTCGTTGCGAGGAGCGAAGCGACGACGAGAGAGGCCATGTGCCCGCCACACCCTCGGTGTCGTCCCCGCGAACGCGGGGACGACAGCGGTGGGTTGGCGGCGCCGTGCCACCCAACCCCGGCGGAGTCCTACTCCGCCGCGTCCCGCATCTCGGCGCGCTCGGCCCTGGCCGCGCAGAACTTGAACTCCGGGATCTTGCCGAAGGGATCGAGCGCCGGGTTGGTCAACAGGTTCGCCGCCGCTTCCGCGTAGCAGAACGGCATGAAGACCATGTTCTCCGGCACGTCGCGATCGGAGCGGACCTTGACCTCGACCGCACCGCGGCGGGTCTCCAGCCGGATGAAATCGCCGGGCGCGAGCTTCTTCTTGCGCATGTCCTTCGGCGACATGAACGCGACCGCCTCCGGCTCGATCTGGTCGAGCACCTGGGCACGGCGCGTCATCGAGCCGGTGTGCCAGTGCTCCAACACACGGCCGGTCGACAGCACCATCGGATACTCGGCATCAGGCAACTCGTCCGGCGGGATGACCTTCGCCGGCACGATCTTGCCCCGGCCGCTCGCAGTCGGGAAGCCCGTGGTGAAGATGATCTCGTTGCCGGGTTTGTTCGGATCGTCGGCCGGATAGGTCACGGCACCTTCGCGCACCAGCCGCTCCCAGCTGATGTTCTTGAGCGAGGGCATCAACTCCGCCATCTCGGTGTAGACGTCGCCGGGCCCGGAATAATTCCAGGGCAGGCCCATGCGCTTGCCGATCTCCTGGATGATCCAGAGGTCCTGCCGCGCATCGCCCGGCGGCTTGATCACCTGGCGCGCAAGCTGCACGCGGCGATCGGTGTTGGTGAAGGAGCCGTCCTTTTCCGCAAAGGCCGAGGCCGGCAGGATGACGTCGGCGTGGAACGCGGTCTCGGTGACGAAGAGGTCCTGCACGACGAGATGATCGAGCATGGCCAGCGCCTGGCGCGCATGCTGGAGATCGGGATCGGACATCGCGGGATTCTCGCCCTCGATATACATGCCCGTGATCTCGCCGGCATGGATCGCGTTCATGATCTCGACCACGGTCAAGCCGCGGACGGGATCGAGATCCTGCTGCCACAATTTCTCGAAATTGCCGCGCAGATCGTCGCGGCTGACCGGCTGATAATCCGGCAGGAACATCGGGATCAGGCCGGCGTCGGAGGCGCCCTGCACGTTGTTCTGGCCGCGCAGCGGATGCAGGCCCGTGCCGGGACGGCCGACCTGGCCGGTGATCAGCGCGAGCGCGATCAGGCAGCGCGCATTGTCGGTGCCGTGGACGTGCTGGCTGATGCCCATGCCCCAGAAGATGATCGACGATTTCGCCCGCGCATATGTCCGGGCAACCTCGCGCAGGGTTTGCGCCGGGATGCCGCAGATCGGCTCCATCTTCTCAGGCGTGAACTCCTTGATCTTCTCCTTGAGGTCCTCGAACCCTTCGGTGTAGCCGGCGATATACTGGTCGTCGGTCAAGCCTTCGGTGATGATCGTGTTGATCATCGCGTTCAGCATGGCGACGTCGGAGCCCGGCTTGAATTGCAGATGCTTGGTCGCGTGGCGCGACAGCGACTGCCGGCGCGGATCCATCACGAACAGCTTGGCGCCATTCTGCTTGACCGCGTTCTTGATGAAGGTCGCGGCGACCGGATGGTTTACGGTCGGATTGGCGCCGATCACGATGATGACTTCGGCATCCATCGCAGCCGAGAACGGCGCCGACACCGCGCCCGAGCTCAGGCCTTCGAACAGCGCCGCCACCGACGAGGCGTGGCACAGCCGCGTGCAGTGGTCGACATTGTTGGAGCCGAAACCGGTGCGCACCAGCTTCTGGAATAGATAGGCCTCTTCGTTCGAGCCCTTGGCCGAGCCAAAGCCGGCCAGCGCTTTCACGCCCTTCTCGTCGCGGATCTTGACGAGACCCTTGGCCGCGATGTCGAGCGCTTCTTCCCAGCTCGCTTCGCGGAAATGCGTGAAGGGATTGGCCGGGTCGACCTGGTCGTTGGAATCCTTCTTCGCATTCGGCAGCCGCACCAGCGGCTTGGTCAGACGATGCGGATGGTGGATGTAGTCAAAGCCGAAGCGGCCCTTGACGCAGAGACGATTGTGATTGGCCGGGCCGTCACGGCCTTCGGCATAGATCACCTTCTCGTCCTTGACCTCGTAGGTCACCTGGCAGCCGACACCGCAGAACGGGCAGAGCGAATCCACCTTCTTGTCGGCATAGGTGACACGGGTCTGCTTCTCGTCGAGCATGACGGCCGGCATCAGCGCGCCGGTCGGACAGGCCTGCACGCACTCGCCGCAGGCGACGCAGGTGGACTCGCCCATGGGATCGTCGAAGTCGAAGACGATCTTCGAGCCATGGCTGCGATAAGCCATGCCGATGACGTCGTTGACCTGGACCTCGCGGCAGGCACGCACGCACAGACCGCACTGGATGCAGGCATCGAGATTGACGCGCATCGCCGGATGGCTGGCGTCGGTCGCCCAGCGCTCGGCGGCGGGGAAGCGGCTTTCGGTGACGCCTGTGGTCTCGGCCCAGTGCCAGAACTTCGAATCCGGATCGTGCGAGGTCTCGCGCGCCGGCTGGTCGGCGACGAGGAGCTCCATCACCATCTTCTGCGCGGAGACGGCACGCGCGCTCTCGGTCTTCACCTTCATCCCGACCGACGGCGTGCGCTTGCAGGACGCAGCCAGGACGCGCTCGCCCTCGATCTCGACCATGCAGGCGCGACAATTGCCGTCGGGGCGGTAGTCGGGCGCCGGCGAATAGCACAGATGCGGAATCTCGCGGCCCTGGCGTTTTGCGACTTGCCAGATCGTCTCGCCGGGCTTGGCTTCGACCTGCTTGCCGTCGAGCTCGAACGTAATTTTGGTCATTCGGCCGCTTCCTTGAACTCGTCAGGGAAATATTTGATCACGGTTGACAACGGATTCGATGCCGCCTGTCCGAGCCCGCAGATCGAGGCATCCCGCATCGCCTGGCTCAATTCTTCCAGCAAGGCACGGTTCCAGACCGGCTTCTGCATCAGCAGCGCCGCCTTCTGGGTTCCGACACGGCACGGCGTGCACTGGCCGCAGCTCTCGTCCTCGAAGAATTTCATCAGGTTCAACGCGGCCGCGCGCACACTGTCCTTTTGCGACAGGATCACGATCGCGGCCGAGCCGATGAAGCAGCCGTATTTCTCCAGCGTGCCGAAATCGAGCGGGATGTCGTCCATCGACGCCGGCAGGATGCCGCCCGACGCGCCGCCCGGCAGGTAGGCGTAGAACTGATGGCCGTCGGCCATGCCGCCGCAATATTCGTCAATCAATTCGCGCACGGTGATGCCGGCGGGTGCCAGCTTCATGCCGGGATTCTTGACGCGGCCCGAAACCGAGAAGCTGCGCAGGCCGTGACGCTCATGGCGGCCATTGCCCTTCCACCAGTCGGCGCCCTTCTCGACGATGTCGCGCACCCACCACAGCGTCTCGATGTTGTTGATCAGCGTCGGCAGGCCGAACAGGCCGACCTGGAACGGATAAGGCGGCTTGTGCCGAGGCAGGCCGCGCTTGCCCTCGATGCTTTCGAGCAGCGAGGATTCCTCACCGCAGATATAGGCGCCGGCGCCGCGGCGCATGTGCAGCGTCGGACCGCCTGGCGGGAGCTTTGCGATCTCGCGTTCCAGGATCTCGCGCGAGGCCGGATATTCGTCACGCAGATAGATGTAGACGTCGGAGGCCTGCACCACATGCGCGCCGATCAGCATGCCTTCGATGAAGCGGTGCGGATCGCTTTCGAGATAGACGCGGTCCTTGAATGTGCCGGGCTCGCCCTCGTCGCCGTTGATCGCCATCAGCCGCGGACCGGGCTCGCCCAGCACCGCGCGCCATTTGCGCCCCGTCGGGAAGCCGGCGCCGCCGAGACCGCGCAGCGAGGCGTCGTCGAGCGCCTTCAGCAGATCATCCTTCGGCAACTCAGCCGAGCGCACGCGATTGAGCAGCTTGTAGCCGCCGCCAGCCACGTACGAATCGTAGTCGATATATTTCGGCAGATGCGCGTGAGAATCACCGGCCTTCGCGGCCGCCATCACATTGGCCACGGTCGCGTGATCGACGAAGTTGTGACCGACCTCAGCCGCCGGCGCGGTATCGCAGCGGCCGACGCAGGGCGCGCGGACGACTCGGATGCCGGGACCCGATGTGCTCTGTAGATCCTCGAGCAGCTTCTCGCCGCCGAGCATCGCGCAGGTCAGTGAATCGCAGACGCGGATCGTCAGCGGCGCGATATCGGGCTCGCCTTCCTTCACCACGTCGAAATGCGCGTAGAAGGTCGCGGTCTCGAACACCTCGGCGAAGGCGAGCTTCATCTCGTCGGCAAGCGCCGCGAGATGCGCGGCCGAGATCTGGTGATATTTGTCCTGGATCAGGTGCAGATATTCGATCAGCAGATCGCGCCGCCGCGGCTTGTCGCCGAGCAACTGCTCGATCTCATGCGCGGCGGTAGGATCGACCTGCCGCCCCTTGGGGGTGGCCTTGGCTCGCTTGCGTCCCTCGCCCGGATGTTCGAACGAGCGGACCTCGTGCACGTCATGGCTCATCGATGAGTCTCGTAAACCTTCTTTAGAACATGTCCAAGTCTAGCTGTTGGCATACCAGATGCCAAGAGAATTCATCTATTCCGATAAGCATTTAAGGGGCATGGGGCCAACAACCCCCACGCCCCTTGCCTCGAACTACTCTTGGAACCCGGCCTCAGGTCTTGCTCATGCACTCTTCGATGTAGAACCAGCGATCGTCGCCAGTGAGGCCCTTGGACTTCACGTCGGCGCGGCAGGCCTTGAGCTTCGGCTTGTTGGCCGCCCACTTGGCCTTCATGTCCTTCAGCTTCTGCATGGTGAGCTTGATCTTGCCAGGCTTGGCTTCGGTCGTCGCGGCCGGTGCGGTGGTGGCGGGAGTCGTCGCCGTCTGCGCGGACGCGGCATGAAGGCCGGCAACGAGCAACACTGCCGCAAGGCAAATTCGGGTGCGAAACATTTAAATCCCCCAAGTCCCATTCTTGATGATGTCTAAAAGGCGAACGTCGCGGGATGCCGATGATGAGCATCCCGCGACCCTGTCTTGATGGCGATCAGAAGATCTTGACCGCACTCTCCAGCGTCTTCCAGACACCCCAGAGCAGGGGAACGCCGACGAAGGCCCAGAACAGCGCCGCCTTGGCATCGAGCCCGCCAAATCCGATGCCGTAGGAGCCGTGCGGCCCCGCGGCAGCGGCGCTGGCGCTCGCCGCTTGCAACTTGGCGACGTCGGCTTCCTTCATGTGCCACTTCGCATCAACCGGCTTGACCAGGTAGTTGCAGATCAGGCCCGCGATCAGCATCGCGCACAGGATATACATCGTCGTGTTGTAGAGCTGGTCACGCGGAACGCCGGCCGCGAGCTGGAACTCGCGGATGTAGTTGACCACGACCGGGCCGATGATGCCGGCCGTCGACCACGCCGTCAGCAGCCGGCCGTGGATGGCGCCGACGAACTGCGTTCCGAACATGTCGGCAAGATAGGCCGGCACGGTGGCGAAGCCGCCACCATACATCGACAGGATGATGCCGAAGCCGAGCACGAACAGCAGCTTCGAGCCCATCGCCGCAAAGGTCGGCGCCAGCGCGTAGAGCACGATGCCGAGGATGAAGAACGTGTAGTACGTGTTCTTGCGTCCGATCTTGTCCGACAGCGATGCCCAGAAGAAGCGGCCGCCGATGTTGAACAGCGACAGCAATCCGGCAAAGCCCGCGGCGATCGCGGCGATCTGCGCCTTCTGCCCGGCATCGAGCGCGTTGAAGCCGACGTCAGGCAGGCCGATCAGCTTGCCGCCGAAAATCTCCTGGAGCATCGGCGAGGCCATGCCGATCACACCGATACCCGCCGACACGTTCAGGCAGAGCACCCACCAGATCAGCCAGAACTGCGGCGTCTTGTGCGCGTCGTTGAGATGGACGTTGTTCTTCGAGATCATCGCATTGGCCTTGACCGGCGGGGTCCAGCCCTCGGGCTGCCAGCCGGGCGGCGGCAAGCGATAGCGGAACGCGCCGATCATCATGAACACGAAGTAGATGACGCCCATCGCGACGAAGGTCTCCCAGACGCCGACCGAGGTCGGGGTCTTGAAGTAGTTCATCAGGAGGTTCGCCAGCGGCGCGCCGATCATGGCGCCGCCGCCGAAGCCCATGATGGCCATGCCGGTCGCCATGCCGCGGCGGTCCGGAAACCACTTCACCAGCGTCGACACCGGCGAAATATAGCCAAGGCCGAGACCGATGCCGCCGATCACGCCTGAACCCAGCCACAACAGCCAGAGCTGATGGGTGTAGACCCCGATCGCACCGAGGAAGAGGCCGCCGCACCAGCAGAGCGCCGAGACGAAGCCAGCCTTGCGCGGGCCGACCCGCTCCAGCCAGCCGCCCCAGACCGCAGCGGCGATACCGAGCAGCACAAAGAAGAGCGTGTACATCCACCCCATGCTGGCGACCTTCCAGTCGCAGCTGGTCGTAAACAGCTCCTGAAATAGCGACATGTCTGCGCATGCCTTCGGCGCGGTCACTCCGATCGCGCGCGACAGCGGCAGCCAGAACACCGAGAAGCCATAGGCCATGCCGATGCAGAGATGGATGCACAGCGCAGCCGGCGGCACCAGCCAGCGATTGAAGCCGGCGGTCGCGATGGTCCGCTCGCGATCAAGAAGCCCCCCGCCGGCGCCCGATATTGTGCCGGCGCTCTCGATTGTTGTCATGTAGTCCTCCCCTGCAGTTGCCCTTCTGAGCACCCTGCCGCTGCGATCCTGTTTCCTCAGCCCGTTGCAGCGCAGCCAACGGTCCCCGCTGCTCCGCACAATCATTCGACGCGCGCCAGGATCCTCACGCGCACCCGAGTCGTAAACCCCTTGAGTGGGGCTCTATGCCGATACACCGTGCAGGCTTCGCAAGTGTGGCTCGTTGATCCGCGTATCGCAGACAAGACTCAACCTCCGCGCCTGCACGGAGATTGCCAATTGGGGCAGAAGCCATGATTGATGTCGATAGACAAAAGGTAGGTATCAGCAGAGTGACCGTGCACTACGAGCGCAGCGCACCATTGGCTTTCCCTATCGATCCATCGCTCTTCTCTATCAAGAACACGATGCGCGCGTCGTTGCGCTCGGTGATCTCCACCGTGTCGCCCGTCTCGCGGATCAGATTCGGAATGTCAATCACCGACAAGGGATCCGTGCAGTGCACTTCGAGCTGATCACCCGGCTGCAATGGTTTCAGCGCCTTGCGCGTTTTCAACGCCGGCAGTGGGCATTTCAACCCCGTGAGATCGAGTGTCGTTCTGGTCATGGGCGCAACATGGCGGGCTGGGTCGATGCCGTCAACGCGAGGACTCAGAGCAGATCAGCATAGGACAGAAAACCTACACTCTGCCCCGGCTCGACACGCGTGATGTCCTCGCCGAGTTCGATCAGGCCATCGGTCTCGACCAGCGACGACAACAGGCCTGCCCCTTCGCGCGGGAACTTGAGCGCTTCCAAGGAGCCGTCCTCTCGGCGCCGCAACGAGGTGCGAACATATTCGCGCCGGCCGATCTTCTTCTTGTAGGTGAACGCAGCACGCACCGGGATCGGCAACAGCGGCTCCGGCAGACCACCCGCAAGCGCCAGCACCGTCGGCCGCACCACATGGACGAAGGTCACAAAACTGGCAACGGGATTGCCGGGCAAGCCGATCAGCGGCGTGCCGCCGATGATGCCCATCGCCACGGGACGGCCGGGCTTGATCGCCATCCGCCACAGCACCAGCGAGCCGATGCTCTCGACCGCCGCCTTGACGTGGTCCTCCTCGCCGGTCGAGACGCCGCCGGTGGTGAGGATCAGATCGTGGCTGCCTGCAACCTGCTTCAATCCATTCGCGAGCGAATTGCGCTCGTCGCGCAAGATGCCGAGGTCGGAGACCTCGCAGCCGAGCCGGCGCAGCATCGCCATCAGCATGAAGCGGTTGGAATCGAACAGCTGTGACGCCGCGCGCGGCTCGCCGGGCGACGCCAGTTCGTCACCGGTCGAGAACACCGCGACGCGGATGCGCCTGACGACGTCGAGCCGGGTCAGGCCGAATGCTGCAGCAAGCGCGACATGCTGCGGTAGCAGGCGCTGGCCGGCCCGCAGCGCGACGTGCCCTTGCGGAATGTCCTCGCCTGCGGGCCGGACATTCGCGCCGGGCTTCAGCCCCGGCGGCAGCACAATTCTGCCGGCCTCATCGAGGCGGACGTCTTCCTGCATGAAGACGGTCTCGGCGTCAGGTGGCATCGGCGCGCCCGTGAAGATGCGCGCAGTGTGGCCGGCCTTGATCGGCGCCTGCGCAAGGCCGCCGGCCTGGATGCGGCCGTCGAGCGGGAATGCCCGTTCCGCACTGTCCGGAAGGTCGGCGTTGCGCACGGCGTAACCGTCGACGGCGGAGTTGGTGAAGGGCGGCAGCGGCAGGGGCGCCGCGATATCGCGCGCGAGCACGCGCCCGTCCGCATCAATGAGTGCCACGGTCTCGATATCGGCGATCGCATTGACGCGCGTGGTGATCAGACCAACGGCCTCGTCGACCGACATCATCGGTCCGCCGAAGGCAAAGCAATCATCCGACAGTTGCGCCATGGTGCCTCGTCAGCGCATCGCGGCGCTTTTTGCCACCGCTTCCTCGACCGGCATCGCCGCACGCAGCAGCAATGCCGCGGCAGCCTCGATATCATCGAGATGGACGGTCGGCAGGCAGGTTTCAATGGCGATGTCGGCCGCAATCCCGACAATTCCGGGATCATCGGGAAACAGCAATGGCTTGCCGTTGGCGGCGCGATGCACCTCGATCTTGCGGTGCGGCTCGCGCTTGAAGCCTTCGACCACGACGAGATCGACGGCCGACAGCTTGCTCAAGAGCTCCGGCAGCCGAGGCTCGGCGGCGCCGCGCAACTCATGCATCAGGGCCCAGCGGTTCGACGAAGCAACCAGCACCTCGGTCGCGCCGGCCTCGCGGTGGCGCCAGGAATCCTTGCCGGGCACATCGACGTCGAACTGGTGATGCGCATGCTTGATGACGGAGACGCGCAAGCCTTGCGCGTTGAAATGCGGGATCAGCCGCGTCAACAGCGTGGTCTTGCCCGCACCGCTCCAGCCCGCAAGGCCGATGACTTTCATAACCGTTCGATCTCCGCCAACGGCTCGTCAGCCGATGGAACCCCTGGCCTCTCCCCGTCATTGCGAGTGCAGCGAAGCAATCCAGACTGCCACCGTGGATTTAGTTCTGGATTGCTTCGCTTCGCTCGCAATGACGAACGGAGGCATTTCGTTGTCTCCACGGCATGCTTATATCGGCTTGACCCGAATGTCATGCTAACGTCGCGACCATGATGAAGATCGACAAAACCCCGGTGCCCCTGATTCTCCCTGACACGGACGACCCGCGCCTGACCCAGAGCGTGACCGGGACCGACCAGACCGGCGCCAAGGTCGCGATCAAAGTGCCGATGGAGCGCCCGCTGACGCTCTACCTGAATTCGCAGGAGATCGTCACCATGATGACGATCGGCGACTACCCGGAATATCTGGCGCTGGGCTATTTGCTCAACCAGAACATGCTGAAATATAATGACGAGGTCACCGAGGTCGAATACGACGACGACCTCCAGGTGGTGGTGGTGCGCACCTCACATCACACCAATTTCGAAGCCAAGCTGAAGAAGCGCACCCAGACCTCGGGCTGCGCGCAGGGCACCGCCTTCGGCGACCTGTTGGAGGCGGTCGAGAGCGTCGCGCTGCCGAAGGCCGAGCTGCGCACCTCCTGGCTCTACCAGATGACGCAGACCATCAACACCATGCCCTCGCTCTATCTGGAGGCTGGCGCGATCCACGGCTGCGTGCTGTGCAAGGAGGGCGAGCCGCTCTGCTATACCGAGGACGTCGGCCGTCACAACGCGGTCGACAAGATCGCGGGCTGGATGTACCGCCACGGCGTCGATGCCTCCGACAAGATCCTCTACACCACGGGGCGGCTGACCTCGGAAATGGTGATCAAGACCGTGCGCATGGGCATTCCGATCCTGGTGTCGCGCTCCGGCTTCACCGCCTGGGGCGTCGATCTCGCTCGCCAGGTCGGACTGACGCTGGTCGGCCGCACGCGCGGAAAGCGCTTCATCGCGCTCGCGGGCGAAGAACGCATCGTCTACGATCAGGACCTCGCTTATGTCGAGGAGGAATCGGCGAAGCACAAGCGCAAGGGTGAAGGTGGTGACGACTGAAATTCCGCTGACGCAATGCGTGCTGCTCGCCGGCGGCCTGGCACGACGGATGGGCGGCGGCGACAAGCCGATGCGGACCATCGGCGGCCGCACCATCCTCGAGCGCGTGATCGCGCGATTGACCCCGCAATGCAGCGGATTGATCCTCAATGCGAATGGCGATCCCGCACGTTTCGCAGCATTCGGCCTGACCGTCGTCGCCGATGACGTACCCGGCTTTCCCGGCCCGCTCGCCGGCATTCTCGCCGCACTCGACTGGACAGCGGCAAACCGGCCCGACATCAAATGGGTGCTGAGCGCCGCGGGCGACTGCCCGTTCCTGCCACGCGATCTCGTGGCGCAGTTGCATGAGGCGCGGGAGCGCGAGAACGCACAGCTCGCGGTCGCCGCATCGGGCGATCAAACACATCCGGTGATCGGCTTGTGGCGCGTCACCTTGCGCGACGAGCTGCGTCACGCCCTGGTCGTTGAGGACCTCCGCAAGATCGACCGCTGGACCGCGCGTTATCCCCTCGCAACGGTGACATGGCCGGACGAGCCGCTCGATCCGTTCTTCAATGCCAACACGATCGAGGATATCGCCGAAGCCGAGCGGCTGGCGGCGCTGGATCAAGCGTCTTAATCAAGCTCAGGCCACCAGCGGCACCGTCCAGGCATCGTAACCGTAGACCCAGCTCGTATCGGTCCGCTCCTTCAGCCAGACGTTGGCGCGCGAGGTCTCCTGTACCCGCGTGGTACGCACCTTGCGCGTCGCCTCGAAGCGGCGGAATGCGTCCGCGACGCCGTCGCGGTCGACACCACCGAGACAGCGCGACAGCACCGCGGCGTCCTCGATTGCCATGGCCGCCCCCTGTGCCATGTAGGGCGTCATGGGATGGCAGGCATCGCCGAGCAGCGTCACCTTGCCGTCGGCCCAGCGCTCCAGCGCGTCGCGGTCCATGATCGCCCATTTGTGCACGTCGGGACACGCAGCGAGCACCTGAGTGACCTGCGGATGAAAGCCTTCGAATGATGCGCGCAGATCGCGCACGTCGCCCTTCGCCGACCAGGACTCGATGCGAAAGTCCGGCTCGGGTTGGCTGGTGACGAGATAGACCTCGCTGCGATCAGGCTTGACGTAATAGATTACGATGTGGCGGTCCTCACCCCACCATTTGGTGCAGTCGTCGATCTTCTCACCGCCGAGCAGCGCGGCGGGATAGGTGGTGCGATAGGCGATGCGACCGGTGAATTTGGCCGGCGCGGTGTCGAACAGGATGTCGCGGACCGTCGAATGGACGCCGTCCGCGCCGACCACGGCATCGGCGACGGCGCTTGTGCCATCGGCAAAGCTCAGCCGGACACCCTCGCCGGTCTCGTCGAGGCCGACGAGCTTGTGGCTGAGCCTCACGAACTCAGGCGGTACCGCGCTTGCCAGCGCCGCATGCAGATCGCCGCGATGGGCAAGCAGGTAGGGCGCGCCGAACTTCGCTTCCGCGCTTTCGCCAAAGATCATGTCGAACTTGATGTCGCCGCTCTTCCAGTCGCGGTTGTTCCAGGAGCGTGGATAGAACGAATGCTCGCGCATCCGCGCCTCCAGCCCCAGCGCGCGCAACACCTTCATCGCGTTGCAGCCGATCTGGATGCCGGCGCCGATGCGGGCGAACTGGGAGGCCTGTTCGTAGACCATCACATCGATACCGACGCGCCGGAGCGCCGCGGCAGTCGCAAGCCCGCCCATGCCGGCACCAACGATCGCAACCGAAAGCGGACTGGCCATCGCGTCCCCCACCCTGTCGCGCGGCTTGAACGCCGCGTCGTCGATCTAAGCGGGACGGAATCCCGCTCGCTCCAGCGCCGTACGCGCCTCGTCCGAACTCAGCGCGTCGAGAAAGGCCTGCACCGCCGGACGCTGCTTGCGCGCTGTCACCAGCGCGAAATCATAATGCTCTTCCGCGAGCGGAATGAAACCGAGGCCGACCGCATGGGCGACCGGCGCAATCGTCATGCCCCAATCGGCGCGGCGCTGCGCGACGGCCGCAGCAACCGCGTTGTGCGAGCGCGGCTGATTCCAGTAACCTTCCGGGCGCGCGCCGCCGAGCAGCCGGTCGATCAGGATGCGCGTGCCGGCACCCTGGTTGCGATTGACCATGATGCAAGTGGGATCGGCCAGCGCAGCGGCAGCCGCTTGCTTCGCGCCGAGACCTTCAAAACGCTTGTCACCCTTGCGGAAGACAATGCCTTGCATCCGCCGCCAGCCGGGCACGAGTTCGAGACCGTCGACGAGATATGGCGTGTTGTAGGTCTCGCTCTTGTCGTCGAACAGATGGATCGGCGCGAGATCGCATTCGCCGCGTTTCGCCGCCGCAAGCCCACCGAGGCTGCCGACGGCGATCGAGCGCACGGTGAGGCCAGCATGCGCGAGCTGCGCCGTGACGAGATCGAGGCCGGTGCAATGGCTGCCGACGATGACGAGATCGGGCACCCGCACATGCGGCGTGAACAGCGTCACCTCGGCGTCCGTCCCTGCCGGCATCTGGTCGGCGAGCGCGTCGATGCGCAGAAAGCCGTCGGCCTGCGCGAACGACGTGATCGCACCGGACCCCTTGCCGGAGGGATAGGCGATCAGGCCTTCCTTGCCGCCGACCAGCGAGACCATGACGAACTCGGTGCGGCCGAGCTCGGAGGCGATGCGCACCGGCACGGTCGCACTCACCTTGGCATCCGAGCGCGGCGGCAGCCCGGCCATCCTGCGCAGCACCGGCACGATCATGTCGTGGAAGGTGAACATCGCCGAAGTCGGAAAGCCCGGCAGGATGACCACCGGCTTGCCGTCGCATACCGCAAGGCACAGCGGCTTGCCGGGCTTGAGCGCAACGCCATGCGCGATGATGCCGGGCTGGCCGAGCCGGCCGATGATGCGATGGGACAGGTCGCCCGCGCCCTTCGACGTGCCGCCGGAGAGCACCAGCATGTCGGCGTCCGCCAGCACACTGCGCATGGCAGCTTCGAGCTTGGCCTCATCGTCGGGAATGGCGCCGAGGAAAACCGCCTCGCCGCCGTTCTCGTCGATCGCGGCGGCGACGATCGCGCCGTTGGTGTCGTAGATCGCAGCCGGCGCGAGCGCCTCGCCGGGCTGAACCAATTCGTCACCGGTAGAAATTACGGCAACGCGCGGCTTGCGCGCGACAGTCACCTCGGCGATGCCGCAGGCCGCCAGCATGCCGATCTCGCGCGAGCCGATGATCGTGCCGGCGCGTAGCAGCGCCTCGCCGCGCGCGATGTCGGAGCCTGCATAGGACACGAACTGTCCCGGCGAGACGGCCCGCCGGACGTCGATCGCGTCGGATCCGGCAGGCTGGGTATGCTCGACCATGACGACGGCGTCGGCGCCGCGCGGGAGCGGCCCGCCGGTTGCGATCGGCGTTGCGGTTCCTGTCGTCACTTGCAGCTTCGGCGCGGTGCCGCAGTGAACGGTCTCGCCGTTCAGCGCAAGGCGAACGGGCGCGCCTTCGCCGGCCGTAGCGAGATCGGCCGAGCGCACGGCAAAGCCGTCAACATTGGAACGGTCGAAAGGCGGAACGTCGATCGGTGCGGTGATGTCTTCCGCCAGCGCCGTGCCGAGCGCATCGGCAAGCTTGCGCACCTCGCTCGGGACCGCGCGCGGGAACAACGCAGCTTCAAAGCGCGCCAGCGCGTCCTCGCGCGAGAGGATCTTGAGGAACTGCTCCTGTTCGAGCGCGCTGCGGTCTTGCGATTGCGGGATCATCGTCATGCCAAAACCTTATCATTCCCGCATCAGATAGGCATCGACCGGCGTCCCTGCCGCAAATCCCTCGCTGCCGGCGGGAACGAGCAGCCATGCATCGGCACCGGCAATGGCCTGAAGCGGCCATTCCCCCACCGCAAGCGGGAGCCACGCATGATGTTCCTCGGCCAGCAGCGCGATCTCGGCGATGCCGACACTGGACGCGATTTTTCGCGCGAGCGGCAAGGTCACCGGCCGACGCGGCTGCCGGGCGGACAGGCGATCAACGAGCGGACGCACGAGCGCGAACCAGCCCGCGAGCGCATGATCCGGCGAACCTGGCAAGGCGACGGCTGGAACTTTCCCGAGCCGCCCGACCGCAGCGGTGCGTCCGGGCTGGAGCGCGAGGCCATGGGCGAGCACGTCACCATGCTTGGCCAGCGCGCTGACGGCGGCATCCCGACGACCGACGCCGCTGCCGCCGACCGTCACGACGAGATCGCAATTGAGATCGCCGAGCGCTCCCGCGATCGATGCCGCATCTTGCGCGGCAGCTTCACGCGTTTGCACGTGCAGCCCTGCCGCGCGCGCGATCTCCGCAATCATGTGCGTCGTCACGGCTGCACCCGGCACGTTGACGATGCACAGCCGCGGCTGCCGTACGCCCAGCGTTTCAACACCGGCGACGCGCGCGAGCAGCAGAGTGGCGGGATTGATCAAATGCCCTTCTGCCACGGCAGGCGCGCGCCCGGAGCTGTCGCTTCCGGCGCGCCTGACGCCCTGTCCGGGCACGCCCTCTGCCAGCGCCTGGGCGAGTGGACCCGACACCTCGACTGCGTCGGCATCGAGCACACAATCACATCCCGGCGGCATCGCGTCGCCGGCATCGACCCAAACGGGTGCCGTTGTCAGAGGCAGCGGCGAATAGGCGGACGCGCCGACAATATCCCTGGCGCAGAGCGCCCAGCCATCCGCAGCGGCGATGTCGCGCGGCGGACAGGCCGCAAGCAGCGGCATCCCTGCCGCGATGCAGCCGACAGCCTCGGCCAGCCGCAACTCCACCGGCGCGACCGGATCAACGCCTCGCAGCAACGCAGCGAGCGCGGTGTCGAGCGGCGTCAGTGATGGCGGCAGGCGCTGGGTCATGCGCCATGATGGACCATGCATCGCCCGGTTTGGCAACCGCCGGCGATGCGAAGATCAGCCGCCGGACTTGCCCGCATTGGGGAAAAACAGCTGCTGTCCGTCGACCTTGTAGTCGGCGATCGCCCCCTGCCCCTCCGGCGAGATCAGCCAGTCGATGAAGGTCTGCCCCAGCTCCTTTTTCACGTTCGGAAATTTTTCCGGGTTCACCAGCATCGCGCCGTACTGATTGAGCAGCCGCTTGTCGCCTTCGACGACGATGCCGAGATCGCCGCGATTCTTGAAGGCGATCCAGCTGCCGCGGTCGGACAGCACATAGGCGTTCGCCGTGCGCGCAGTGTCGAGGGCTGCGTCCATGCCTTGCTTGACTTCGCGATACCATGCGCCCTTGGCAGCGGCGATATCGATACCGGCGACGATCCAGAGCGCGAGCTCCGCGGCATGGGTGCCCGAGCGGTCGCCGCGTGTCACGAACGGCGCGCCCTTGGCCTCGATCGCCTTCAGCGCGGTGGCGATGTCCTTGCCCTTCACGGCGGCGGGATCGCTCTTCGGTCCGATCAGCACATAGTCGTTGTACATCACGTCAAAACGCTTCACGCCAAAACCGTCGGCGACGAACTTCTCCTCCTGCGGCCGTGCGTGCATCAGCACGACGTCGACT
This sequence comes from Bradyrhizobium liaoningense, assembly GCF_018130785.1. GTDB lineage: Bacteria > Pseudomonadota > Alphaproteobacteria > Rhizobiales > Xanthobacteraceae > Bradyrhizobium > Bradyrhizobium liaoningense_A. The sequence goes on along the minus strand of NZ_JAFCJT010000014.1, from coordinate 125,683 downwards.
TCGCCCCTTCGCGCCCCGTCGAGCACTTCATCGGCACGCCGCGCGATCACCGTCACCTCGATGCCGGTCTTCTCGCGGAAGATCGGCAGCAGATGATCGAGCAGGCCGGACTCCTGTGTCGCCGTGGTCGAGGCCAGCACGATCGCGCGGTCCTCCGCAAATGACGCCGCCACGCCCGCGGCGAGGCCGCAGAGAAGCGCGAGTGCAACGGACAGGCGGCGGACGACCATGATCGGGTTCCCATTGGCTATGACGCGATCATGATGATGATCGATTGCGCCACACTCGTGACGCGTCTGCTCGTTGCGCTCCCAACTCGGGACATTTCGGCAATGCGGCCCGCGCGGTGCGCCGATTGCAATTGCGAGCGCGACGGCCGCAAGGCCCGCGCCACGCGGGCGCTTCAGGATCGTTCACCAAAGCAGAAATCGCGCGTGAGGATGTGTTGCAAAGCAGCGAGATGATCGGGCATGGTCCCGGCGGACGTAAATTGAAATGCAGAATTCCACCTGCGTCGAACGCCAAAAAGAAGCAAGAATTTGCATAGGAATGCAGGATGGAATTCCTGACGACCAGCGAAGCCGCCGACTACCTTCGGCTCGGCGAACGCAAGCTCTACGAACTCGTCACCACCGGTGCGATTCCCTGCACCAAGGTGACCGGGAAGTGGCTCTTCCCGCGGCACGAGCTCGACCTCTGGGTCCTGTCGGGACTGGCGCGTCCGGCCGGCATGCTGACTGCGGAGCCGCCGCCGGTCGTGGGTGGCAGCCAGGACGAGCTTCTGGACTGGAGCCTGCGTGAATCCGGCTCGGGCCTGGGATCGATGAGCGAGGGCAGCGCGCGCGGGCTCGAGCGCCTGCAACGCGACGAGGTGATGGCGGCGGCGGTGCACTTCCACAGCCTGGAGGCCGACGGCAATCTTGCCTCCGACGCCAGTGCGACGGCGCTGCGTGACGCTCCGGACCTGCATGATGCGGTGCTGGTCGCGTTCGTGCGCCGCGAGCAGGGTCTCGTGCTGCCGCCGGGCAATCCGAAACGGCTGCGCGGCCTTTCCGACGTGCTTGCGCTCGGTGTCAGGATGGCGATGCGACAACAAGGCACGGGCGCGCAGATGCTGCTCGACGTGCTGTTGAAGGGCGCCGGCGCCTCGACGCGCGATCTGCGCCGGATCGAGACGCCGGCCCTCACCGGGCCGGATCTCGCCGAGATCGTCCGCGCGGGACAAGCCGATTGCGGGATCGCGACGCGTGCGGCGGCGCGCTCGGCCGGGCTCGATTACGTGCCGCTGGTCTGGGAGAATTTTGATCTCGCAATGCGGCAGCGCAGCTATTTTCGCCCGCCAATGCAGGCCCTGATCCGGTTCCTCAGCGAAAGACGGCTGCGACAGCGCGCCGAGGAGCTGACCGGCTACGATCCCTCGCCCGCCGGGCAGATCCGCTTCGCGGCCTGACATTGACGCCCGCCCCCTAATAGTTGCAAAAGAAACCAATTCAGCCGGGCCGTACCCGGAAAAAGCAACACCGGCCAACGAGCCGGATCAGGGGAGGACAAGCGTGAATCCAACGAGATCTGGACTGCCGGTCGCGGCCGGCTTTGTAGCCACTTGCTTGGCGGCGGCGCTGCTGCCGGGGGCGGCGTCGGCGCAGGTTTCCGACAACATCGTCAAGATCGGCGTGCTCACCGACATGAACGGCCCCGCCTCCGCGCCGACCGGCCAGGGCTCGGTGACGGCGGCGCAGATGGCGATCGACGATTTCGGCGGCACCGTGCTCGGCAAGCCGATCAGCATCGTGATCGGCGACCACCAGCTCAAGGCCGATATCGGCGGCGCGATCGCGCGGCGCTGGTTTGACGTCGACCAGGTCGATCTGATCGTCGACGTGCCGGTCTCCGCGGTCGGGCTCGCGGTGCAGAACGTCGCCAACGAGAAGAAGCGGCTGTTCATCACCCACTCCACCGGCACGGCGGATTTCCACGGCAAGTTCTGCTCGCCCTACGCGATCCAGTGGGTGTTCGACACCCGTGCGCTCGCGGTCGGCACCGCGGATGCAGTGGTCAAGCGCGGCGGCGACAGCTGGTTCTTCATCACCGACGACTACGCCTTCGGCCATTCGCTGGAGCGCGACGCCTCCAGCGTCGTCACCGCCAATGGCGGCAAGGTGCTGGGCTCGGTGCGGCCGCCGCTAGCAACCCCCGACCTCTCCTCCTTCGTGCTGCAGGCGCAGGCCTCCAAGGCCAAGATCATCGGCATTGCCGCAGGTCCCCCCAACAACATGAACGAGATCAAGACGGGCTCGGAGTTCGGCGTGTTCAAGGGCGGCCAGCAGATGGCGGCGCTGCTGGCGCTGATCACCGACATCCATGGCCTCGGCCTGCAGGCCGCCCAGGGGCTGTTGCTGACGACGTCGTTCTATTGGGACATGGACGACAAGACCCGTGAATGGTCGAAGCGCTATTTCGCCAAGATGAACAAGATGCCGTCGATGTGGCAGGCCGGCGTCTATTCGAGCGTGATGCACTATCTCAACGCCATCAAGGAGACCGGCACCGACGATCCGCTCAAGGTCGCGGCGAAGATGCGGGAAAAGCCGATCGAGGATTTTTTCGCCCGCAACGGCAAACTCCGCGAGGACAATCTGATGGTGCACGACCTCTGGCTGGTGCAAGTGAAGACGCCGGAGGAGAGCAAATATCCGTGGGACTATTACAAGATCCTCACGACGATCTCGGGCGAGAAGGCGTTCGGGCCCCCGGACCCGGCGTGTCCGCTGGTGAAGAAGTGACGACGTAGCCGAGCCGCAGTGACGGTGCACCCTCTCCCCTTGCGGGAGAGGGTGGATTCGCAAAGCGAAGCCGGGTGAGGGGTTGTCTCCGCGAATACAGCTCGCACTGAGTTCGCGGGGAGAACCCCTCATCCGGCGCTTCGCGCCACCTTCTCCCACAAGGGGAGAAGGAAGGAAGCGCGTGCCTCGCGCCCTACTTCACGACCCCGATCTCGCGAAAATACTTCATCACCCCCGGATGGATCAGCTCCAGCTTCGGCGCGGCCGCGACCGTGTTCGACGCCGTGGTCTCGCAGGCCTGCGCGAGCTGCTTGCAGAAGGTCGCCTCGACGCCGTGCAGCGTCTTCGCGAGGCGATAGGCGACGTCATCGGGCAGGTCCTCGCGCGTGAGGACGAAACTCCACGAGCCGAGCGAGGCGATCGACTCGGCCTGCTTCGGATAGGAGCCGGCCGGCACGGTGAGCGGCTTCAGGAACGCATGCTTGGCGCGAATGCGCGTGATCTCTTCAGTGCTGGGCGCAATGAAGCGCGCGCCTGACGCACCCGATGCCACCGCGGCAAAGCCGGGCCAGCCGATGCCGGCGCCCCACAGCGCGGCGACGCGGCCGTCCTCGACCATCGCCGGACCATCGCCGGCGCGGTCAAGATAGATCGCCTTGAAATCCTCGTCCTGCTTGAGGCCGAGACCATCGAGCACGTAGCGCGCCAGGATCGGCAGGCCCGAGCCCTTGGCGCCGAAGGCGACGGGCTGGCCGACCAGATCGCGGATGGTCCTGTACGGACTGTCCGCCCGCACCACGAACATGCCGGGGTTGGAATAGATCGCGGTGAGGATCTTCAACCGCACAGGCGCGCGGCCGATGCCGGCAAAGGCCTCGTAGGCCGGCTCGCCCGCGACCAGCGCGAGATCGATCTCGCCCTTCTCCAAGAGCGGAATGTTCTCGTTGCTGCCCTTGGTGTTGCGGGGGGCGATGGTGATTTGCGGATCGGCCGCGTTCATCGCTTCCGCAAAGGCGTTGCCATAGAGCGGAAAGCCGCCGCCGGGCGTCGCTGTGCCCAGGCTGAGTGTCGTGGTCGGAATGGCGTCGCCTCCGGTTTGAGCAGCGGCGGGGCTTGCGAGTGGATTTGCGAGCAGCGCCGCGCCGAGAAGAATTGCGATTGCGAATCTCATGATGAGTCCCGGCCGCCCCGCGTCAACATCGACTTGCGGCGACGTAGGCAGCGGGCGGTTTTTGTGAAAGCATGCCGCCCAACGACAATAGAACAATGGGAGACGTCATGTTGCGAATTTTGCGTAACACTGTTTTTGGGCTGCTTTTTCTTTCAACTCTCCTCAACGCCTCCCCTCCCGCCTCCGCCGCCGGCTACCCCGACCGCCCCGTGCACTGGATGATCGGCTTCGCCGCCGGCGGCCCGGTCGACATCGTGGCGCGGATCATGGCGCAAGCGCTGTCGGATCGCCTCGGCCAGCAATTCATCGTCGAGAACCGCGCCGGCTCCGGCGGCAACATCGCGGCCGGCGCCGCGATCAATTCGCCGGCGGACGGCTACACCCTGCTGTTCGTCGCGCCCAACAACGCGATCTCGACCTCGCTCTACAAGAAGCTGCCGTTCGACTTCTTGCGCGACACCGTGCCGGTCGCCAGCATCATGCAGCTCACCAACATGCTGGTCGTCTCCAACGCGTTTCCCGCGAAGACGGTCCAGGAGTTCATCGACTACTGCAAGGCCAATCCCGGCAAGATCTCGTTTGCCTCGTCCGGCAACGGCACCTCGGTGCACATGTCGGCGGAGCTGTTCAAGGTGATGACCAAGTGCGACATGGTGCACGTGCCCTATCGCGGCTCGGCCATCGCCTTCCCCGACATCATCTCCAACAAGGTGCAACTGATCTTCGACAACCTCCCCTCCGCGCTCGAGCAGTCGCGCGGCGGCAATGTCCGCGCACTTGGCGTGACCTCGCCGCAGCGCTGGCCGAGCGTGCCCGACGTGCCGGCGATCGCCGAGACCGTGCCGGGCTTCGAATCGGTCGGCTTCTACGGCATCTCCGCGCCAAAGGGCACGCCGCCCGAGGTGATCGAGATCCTCAACAAGGCCGTCGGCGAAGCCCTGAAGGACCCGAAGGTCATCGCGCGACTCACCGAGAACGGCGGCATCCCCAAGCCGATGACATCAGCCGAGTTCGGCAAGCTGGTCGCCGACGAGACCGAGAAATGGAAGAAGGTGGTGGAGTTCGCCGGGGTTTCGGTGGACTAGGGGCGGCCCTTCGCGGTGTGCAGTAGCACGCCGGCAAGGCGTTCGGAGGGACCTGCAGGCCCCTCCGGAATCAAAATGTGCGAAAACAACCCCATGCACCGTAGAAAAGACGTGTGATAACAGTGGGTTACCGAAACGGAAAAACGGGCCTTCGTGAGCCGATTTGACTCGTCGGGCAAAACAGGAGCATAAGGGCATCATCGCCAGTTTCGGTTATTCGAAAGTCATCGGCAATGCTGCGTCGGGGGTTTCCATCCACTGGTGCCAGCATTGCACCCCCGCCTCCATCCCTGTAAACGAACCGCGCACCGTTGCCGGCCGCGTCGTCCCGCGTCCGTCTCGCGGCGGGGCCTGTAGCTCAATGGTTAGAGCCGGCCGCTCATAACGGTCTGGTTGCAGGTTCGAGTCCTGCCGGGCCCACCAGCGTTTTCAGGGTGTTGCGGTCGGACGGAACGCTTCGCTTTCTCATCAACCAACGAAACAACCAATCCTACGTTCTTGCTCGGTGCCGAGTGCGTACCAATGGCGTTCGCAGCCCCGTGCAAGTGGTCGGGACGGTGATGGCCGCACGTCTCCCTTAAACTCTTTCGTATTGCTTGGCCGAGAACAGAGCCCCAAAGCAACCAAGCCCGAAAAGAAAGATCGTCCGGAAGGTCCCAAGCCCCTATGCAAACCGCTAAAATTTGCCGTTGCCGCCACTCGTGGCGCATCGTTTGGTGGCCACTTTACCGAACACCGGCCGACATCCCAAACCGCTGCACGGCCTCGCCAGCACGCCAAAGGATTCGTGGGTTCTACCCATCGCCAGCCCCATAAGAACCAAGTCGTCTGTTGGGCGTTAACCCCGCGCTATTGAGCCGTTTCGCGGAGGTCTAGCAATGGACAACCAGAACCGGACAGCCCTTGTCCTATCTGCTATCGCCATGGCCGTCGCCATTGGATCGGCAGTTATGTCGGATCGCGTCGACACTCGTACGGCCAGCAACGACGCAGCTCCCGGCACAGTAGGACTAGCCCGTCCACACCCGCCGCTAGACCGTGCGGCCGGTGAACCGATACAAACGGTAGGCGGGCCGCCTAGTGCAATTATTCGGCAGCGGCATTGACCGAACACCGGCAGGGAGCCACGCCCCTGCCCGGCCTCGCCTGTCCGTTCCAGGAGCATGACCACCGCCCTTACTGCGGCACCCCACTTGGCGCAGAGAACGAGGGTTATCGGTTCTGTTTTAGAGAGGAATGATGGAAGACAACACCAAGAGAGACCGGTCTCAATCGTCTCTAAAAAAGCGCGCGCTCGATGCTGAAGCTACTAAGGTGCTCGATGAAGCGCGCTCCATGTCGGAGCAGATCGGCACGCCTGCAGAGCTCCGGGAGCCGCGAACATCGCGATGTCGCGATCGACGGACCGCAATCCGACCATCCGGGCATATCTTAAGCTCCTCACCGCGATCGGTGCTGAAAGCTGTGGTGTTGAGCAACGCCAGGCATTGCGCCATAAGCCCTGTTGGGCCCCAACCAGGGAGCCGCGCCGCCGGGGAGCTCGAGGCCCATTCTGCCTGCTGGCGTCAACTCGCAGTCGTTCAATATATCCCTGTTGGGATACTGCGCCTGAAACGAAGCTGGATTTGAATTCGCCCATGTCGGGCACTGGGCATTTGCAGAGCTTATCGCGCCAATCGATATCATCGCTGCAATTATGGAAGTCCTGAATCCAGTCATAGTGGTACTCCGAACGGTTGTTGTTTTCGTGCGGAGCGTTCGCTGGCTAGAATCGGCTGCTCTGTTGAAAGCGTTTCCTTAGAACTTTTTTGACAGGGATTACGTAGGTATGCGCTTGAGAAAAGACACGCCGTAGAAAATCACGGCTGCGCGAACGACGCTCACCGTTGCGTGACACCCACATCCATGCATGTTTGAAGTCGGGATTACGGTGACAGTGCACTCAGTGACACTGGCCGTTTCGCGGATTCGAAGGCTCTTGAATTAAGCGCACTGTCACCGCAATTGCGATCCTAGATCATGCGCCGAGGCTGTTGAAACGAGCCGCCGAAAACCTCTTCCTTTCGCGTTCGGTAGATGGTGACGACCTCCCGGCACGCTTTGACATTCAACCGGTGGAAATCGGTCTTCAATTGATCCAGCTCGCCGGCGGTGATCCGGTAGTTGGGCGCGCCCAGGAACAGCAGCGCCATCGTGGTGGGCCATGAGCAATCGAGAGACTTGGCCAGGATCAACACCGGCTCGCGATCCTTCTCGATCAATGCCCGTTCCGCGACATCGATTGGAAGTTGACAGAGCAACGACAGGGCGACGGTGGTCTCGTTGAACTTGAGAGAGTGCGCAAGCTCGAAGACCTTGTCTTCGGTCAATTCGCCTCTCTCGTGCAGTTTTGCCACCGTGCGCTTCGCCGTGAAGTAATCCTTCGACGCCGGGCCAAACCTGGCGTGAATGGCCCCGGTGACATCGACGACGACGCGATGGACCTGACTTTCGATATCCGGACGCTCCCTCTTCAGCTTTTGCCGCACCTCTTCGGAGGCCTTGGCGATCAACTGGTGGAAGAGATGCCGAGGGATATCCTTTCGAAGTCCCACCGATTCAGCGAGGATCGAATCCCCTTCCGACCGCCGCACCAGGTGCAGGAATCCGGACTTGGAGAGACTAGCCCCGGCATTTGATGCGACCGAGGTTGCGACCTCGGGAGATCCCCGCACCACCAGGACATCGGTGACCGCTTCCGGGACCGTTTGTCGCTTGGAGATTGCAAGCAGATGTTGCTGGCTCTTGTTCCTGGCACACGCAATCAATGTCTCGGTGTCGAGGCGCTCCGACTGACTGAGAACCGGCCATGCGACATCGATGCAGTCGTCGCTTGCCATCTGCCGGGTCAACGCATAGGGCGCGTTCGAACTGCATGCGAGCTTTCCCGCGAGCTTCGCCCGCGCGCTCGCTTCAATCTCCTGCGCGAGACGACCGATGACCTCACCGAACGTCCAGATCTGCTCCTCGGAATAAGTGCCGGCGATCAGGATGTCTGCCGCATGCCAGAGCGCCCGCAGACAACTCTCGGGATTTCCTCTCGCAACTGCTTCGTCCAACTCGGCCAAGAATGACGTGATAGCAGCCATTGATGCGCTCGCAGTTTGAAAATAATCGAACGACAAAAGCGGATTTCAAAGGAATGGGCGATGACACCACCCCAGACCTGAACACGCGGTAAAATCATTCCCGCCGCCCTGGATCAGGCATAAGGTCCGCCTAATCAGATCGATCGAATTTTAGGTATTGCCTGGCCTGGAGGAGGCGGACGCTGTCGACGCCGAACGTAGCTGCACCCGCGAGGTCGCGCGTTCTGACCAGCAGAAGCCTCCGGCAAGCGAAAGATGACCTCGGCTGGGGCACGGCCCACCGAATGGTTCGGCCCACGCTTAAGGGATTACGGTGACAGTGCATTCAATAACCACGGCCGCTTTCGCGGGCTCGAAGGGTCATCAATCAGGTGCACTGCCACCGTAACGTCGGCGAGGTCCTTCAGCATATCATCGGGTCATCGCCGTGGTCGCAAACGCCATCCGGTTGCTGCGAGGGCATTGGCGCAAATGCGTGGAGGGCCGGCGCGGCGATCGACCGGCTCTGTTCGGCGTGTCGATCGCTGGTGCGGTGCTCACGCGCCTGGAGCGGCGCGCCAGAGATTGCGGTGACGACCAGTCCGGTCAACAAGGCCCTGGACAGGACTGATCCGATAGAGTTTTTGAATGATGTCATCGTGGTGGTTCCTTTCGATTGGTTGATCCCCCGCGAGGCAAGAGATCCGATCCACGACCCTTAGACGTGCGTTGTCGCGCTCGTATTCCCAATTCACAAAGTAGTTTTCGATTTGCCCGAGGCGCCTGCAATCTTCGCGAACGCGCGACAGAGACGGGCACCGGATTCGGTTGGCTGCATCGATCGTGAATAAAAGTTTAGTTGGCCGAGAACCAGACGTGTTCACCTCGTGCCAGGCGAGCCTTCCGAGGCTGTGACAGCGAGACCATAGCCGACAACGCGCGTGGACCCACAGCCCGTATCAGCCCTTACTCCCCAGGCATCACTTTGTTCGACGAGCAAGGGAGCCACCGAATGTATGCCAACATTCTCTTGAGCACGGATGGACCGCACGTCGCGCGAAAAGGCGTCGAGCATGACATTGCCCTGCGCAAGATCGGGCCCCGACGCCTGTTCGGAAAGTCCGACCTGAACCAAAGACCGTCTCAGCTGTTCAGGTCGCCGCCGGAGCCGATCCGAGACGTGCGGTTCAGGCCGAATGGCCGCTTTGCCTCGCCTCCCCGCGTAGTCGCGTCATGACCAGCAGCAGCCGCTGGCAAGCAAATGATAGCTGGTGCAGCAGCACATCCCACCGAATGCTTCGATTCGCGCTCAGGACGGAGAGAAGCCCCAAACCCATCAGCAGCATGCCAAGCCAGGTCCAGCCCCACCCGTCATCGCCCGCCTCTGCGGCGGAAAGGGCGAGCGGCGCCGCCGAGGCGGCAACCACGTCACTGGCGGCCGGCATCGCCGCCAGGAGTGCCTCCACGTCGACCTGGCGCGGCGTGATCTCGTCAGCCGCGAGCCGGTCGTTCGCGCGCTTGGAAAGGGAGGCCGGCGACACGCGGGTCGCGATCCCGGTCGCAAGAACGGGACTGGCATCGACCACCTGCACGGGCGCGGACGGGCCCGGCCGAGAAATATCCTGAGGTGCGGAGCGCGGCAGCTCCGCGCGCGCATCCACCACCGCCTTTCGCTTGCGCGGAGCGGTCTGGTTCTCTTCGGCCGCGGCGACACGATGTCTGGCGGCGCGTTGCCGAAGCGGCTTCTTCACCGCCTCTGCCCCTTCGGCGGCCTGGAACCAGCATCTGCGCCGGCCCTCCACGCGATAGACCCAGCGCCGATCGTCGGCGGTCGACCTGCCGGGCCGCGACAAGCACTCCACTTCCGCTGGAGCGGGCACGGCGGCTGGCGCGGGATCGGAATTGAAGAATGCGGATAATGGATTCGAAGACGCTGACGACGTCGGCAGACTTGCAAGAAGTACAAAAGCGGCGAAACAAAATCGCAAATTACCGGACATGAAAACCCCCGGTGTTGCGCCCCCTGGCCGGGCACGAGCTTTGGCTCTGACCTAGGTCGCAATGCGACTTAAATCGGGCAACGCGGTGGATTCATTCTGACCGCCGGAGAGATGCGTGCGCAGCAGAAGGGCGACTGACGCAAAGGCTGTAACCGCACCCGAACGGATGTAGCCGATGTTACGGCTGCCAGACGAAGCGCTACATCCGAACTGACGACTGGGCTTTCGACCTTCCCGGGATGACATTCTGTCCGGAGTGCAGAACCCGTCCGATCGCGCGGAGCGATTGCGATGAGGGAGGCTACGATGGATTTTTCGCGGATGTCGGATGCAATCCGGCTGCATCACGCCTCCCATCGCCACGATGGGTACGATGGTGACGACGAAGCGGGTCCGGCACCGAGCGCACCCTTCCTGACTGACGCGGTCGGCGGTGGTGCCCTGGTCCATCGTCCCGGCCCGCCTGCAGGTCAATTTTCAGATTCTGGAGCGCACCCCGCGAGCGCGAATACCCAGCATCGTGACTCCGATCCGGTTCAATCCAAACATCCCACATCGGGGGTCGACGCGGGCGGCCACGCCGGCAACCACGCCGCGGCGGGTTCGGATGTTTCGTCCACCACGCCCACTTCCGGCGCATCACATCCCGGGATGGGCATTGCGACGGTCGAGAGCGGAGCGAACACGGCCGGGGACGGCGGAGATGGCTTCTTTTACGGAAGTATGATTCACGCGTCCCTGTTGATCTATCAACCGATCAACATCTCGGTGAGCTTGGGGTACGGCTCGGTCGCCCTGGCCAACCAGTCCAACAATCTGAATGTCGATCAGTCCGCCTTTCAGATGGCCGGCGTCGGCGGCCATGGCGGCAATGACAACATTGCATCGGGAGGCAGCGTCAGTACGTCCTTGGGCGCCGGCGCCATCGCGAGCGGCGACAACGGCGCCGGAAACGGCGGCAGTGGCTATTTCTCGGGTGCGATCGTGGACGCTCCCGTGGTGATCTATCATCCGATCAATATTGCGGTGGCGGCCGCGGGCGGCACTGCGCATGCAAGTCAATCGAACACGGTGGACATCGATCAGTCGGCCACTCAGATCGCGGGCGTCGGCGGAAGTGGCGGACATGGCAACGTGGCCGCCGGCGGCAGCGTCATGACGCTCGACCCAAGCTGGGGATCAAGCAACGGAGCGGGCGTCCCGGACGTTCAAACGGGCGGAAGCCAGGCCGGCAATGGCGGCGACGGCGCGTTCTACGGCGAGCTAGTCCATACGTCCTTCGTCCTTTACGACCCGATCAACATCGCAGTCGCGGGCTATGGTTCCAACGTTCATTCGGTCCAGACAAATGACGCCTACGTCGATCAATCCGTTCTTCAGATCGCCGGCATTGGCGGGCACGGCGGCAACGGCAACGCCGCGGCGGGCGGCTATGCAAGCCTTCTTTCCCATGGCTGCTCCGACTCGATCGCGACCGGTTCGAACGGCGCAGGCAATGGCGGCAACGGATATTTTTCCGGCAGCCTGATCGATGTCAGCGTCGCAATCTATGCACCCATCAATATCGCAATCGCGGGGCCTCATTCGACGGCCGTGGCCGATCAGGTCAACAACGTGCACATCGACCAGAGTGCGGTCCAGATCGCCGGTGTTGGCGGGGACGGCGGCCACGGCAATCTCGCACTGGGTGGCGATCTTTCCGCCCATCTTCTGTCGGACCTTCACCTGGTGGCATAGCGAGACATCGCGCCGCTCGCACAAGCCCGATCGCGAGCTGCGTCGACACGACGCAAGCTCGCGCTGTGCGCCCTCCCGGATGCTGCGAGCCCGGGCGCTGCGCGATGAATGTCATCCTTTCGTACGTAGGCCGACCTACCGGATGGTGTCCGATTTGACATCTATCGCCATCGCGCGTGGGCGGACCAGACTTGCCGCGCGCGTCCGCCTGATTGGGATGGATGATGCACGAAAGCCAACAGAATGAGGGAGGCCTCAAATGATGCCAAAGGCAATCAACATCTCGGATACGATCAAAGTCAAATCGATCGACACCGGTGGCCAAAGTGCCGGAAATGGCGGCGACGGTACCTTCAAGGGAGCCATCATCAGCAAGCCGACTGTCAACTTCGATCCGACCAACAAGGCGGTCGGTTCCGACGTGCACGTGAGCACCGGCGATCACGTTAAACAGACGGCGGATTGGGATGCCGGCGGCGCCAACGCGAAGGCCTCGTATTTTTCGAAGGCCCATGGCGGAGACGCCGAGTCGAACGGAAGCCAGAAGTCCTACAGTGGCTACGATACCTCCAAGGTCTACGCCAATACGGATGCCACCCAGATCAACAAGGTCATGGTGGACCAGCACCAGGAAGTTGTGGCCGGCATCGGCGGCGATGGCGGAGACGGCAACTTCGCATGGGGTGGCGGAGTGACCTTCCATCTCGATACGCTCTGAGCAGCCGCTCGTCCGACTGGCAGGACCGGCGGCCGCGACCGCCGGTCCTGGATTTCACGCCAATGATCTACCGATGCCGTTGCCGAATTGCGTCGGCCTTCGGTCAAGTGCGCCGGACCTCGATTTCAGGCGGTGACGATCATGCTGATGCCGCCCATTCGGTTCCCTATCCTGCCGCAGATCGGGACGCCACTTCACGCGGCCCTCCGGTCCTGCGCGGGACCGCTCGGTCTCGTATTCGCGTATAGCTGCAGCTACAACCTGCTCCTGTTTGCGCCCTCGATCTATCTTCTTCAGATCTACGACCGGGTGTTGTCGAGCCGGAGCGGCGACACCTTGCTCCTGCTCACGCTGATTGTCGCGATCACGGTGGTCGTCGGCGGGGTGTTCGATGCATTGCGGCGCGCCGTCCTGGGACGCCTTGGCGCCTGGCTCGACGACCGCCTTCGTCCTTGCGTGCTTTCGGCCGGCCTCGAATCGGCGCTTCGCAGCGATTGGACGCAAGCGTCGGGCGCATATCGGGATCTCACCGTGCTGCGCCAGTTCGTCGAGTCCGGCGCATGTCCGATGCTGTTCGACGCGCTCTGGGCGCCCTTGTTCCTCCTTGTCCTGTTTCTGATCCATCCCCTGCTTGGCGTGGTGGGCGCCTGCTGCATCGGCTTCCTGTTCGCGCTCACGGTTGCCGGAGAGCTGGTCACGGAAGACGTTCTGCTCAGATCCGGCGCCGCACTGTCCAGGAGCTGCGGCCGCCTCCAGACCGCAGCGAGCAACATCCACATGATCCGCGCCATGGGAATGTTCGATAGCGCTGCGCGCATGATCCACCGTGACGCGCAGCACGCCCGCAGAGAGCACGATGTGGCACTCCGGCGAGGCGAGATCGTCTCGCTGGCCACCAAGCCGGTTCGCGCGCTGTCGCAGGTCTTGATCATGGGGGCTGCTGCATGGCTCGTCCTCGATCACGGGAAGAGTCCGGCCATCATCTTTGCTGCCACGCTGATGTTCGGCCGGGCGCTCGCGCCGGTCGAAAGTGCGGTCGCAGGCTGGAAATCGCTCGTGACGGCCGTGAGCGCCTGTCAGCGGCTCGGCGCTCTCCTCGCCGCGTTCCCCGTCGCCCGGCAGCAGAGCGCGGAGGTTTCTCCGCTGCAGGCGCCAAGCGGCCTCGTCGTCGACAATGTCGACGTCAGGCTTGCGGGGACCAACCATCTTCTGCTGAACGGTGTCTCGTTCAGCCTCATGCCCGGAGAATGCCTTGGCATTATCGGTCCGTCCGGGTCAGGCAAGTCCTTGCTCGGGCAGGTGATCGCCGGGCTGTCGATGCCAACGCATGGCCGTGTCCTCCTCGACAATACCGACGTCTCGCTGCTGCGCGAGGGCCGAAACGGCGACCGCCTCGGATATCTCCCCCAGGACATCAACCTGCTCGGCGACACCATCAACGACATCATCGCACGCCTTGAAGATGCCGACCGGCAGAAGGTCGTCGAAGCGGCCAAGCTCGTCGGTATCCATGGGGCGATCACGCGCCTGCCGCTGGGGTACGACACGGTGGTTCAGAGTGAAGCGACCTTCTCGCGCGGGTATCGGCAGCGCCTCGGCCTTGCCCGCGCCTTTTTCGGCAGTCCACGCCTCGTCGTTCTCGACGAACCCAACGCCAGCCTCGACTACGGGGGCGAGCGAATGCTCCTGGATGCCATCGAGCACATGAAGCTCGCCGGCGTCATCCTTGTCGTCGTCACTCACCGGATGGGTCTCCTCGCCGCCACGGACAAGATTGCCATCATGGAGGGCGGTGCGGTCGCCGCGTTCGGCGACAGCGAGGACATCTTTGAACGGCACCTGAGCCGACCCCAGGTTACTTCGCAGATTGCGCCATGACCTGGAACTCTCTCACCATCTGGAAGCATCCCGCCGTCTCGAGACTTCCCATGATCTGGGACCAGCTCATGCGAGCGCCGGCGAGCCCCCCGCCGGCCCGGCGATCGGGCGTCGTGGTGACCGCTATCGACGATTTCGAGCCTCTGGAATTTCCATGGTGCTCGACGCCCACGCCGACCTCTCCGCGCGGAAGGCTTCGCGGCATCACCGTCGCGGGCAATCTGCTGGTGCTCTGCTTCATGCTGGGGCTTGGGACATGGGCGAGCCTCGCGCCGCTCGAGAGCGCCGCGATCGCGGCCGGCGTCGTGGAATCGGAATCGAGCCGCAAGACGATCCAGCATCTGGAAGGCGGTATCGTCAGCAAGATCCTTGTTTCGGATGGCGACATCGTGCGAAGCGGCCAAACGCTGGTCGCGCTGGAGGACACCCGGGCGAGCTCGGAGGTGCAAAGCCTTCAAAGCCAATTTTGGGACGCAGCTGCCCGTGCCGCACGGCTTCAAGCCGAGCAGCAGAGATTCGAGAAGATCGCGATCCCGGACACGCTGGAACAGGACAGCAAGCAGAGCGGAGTGGCCGCCGCTGCGGTGTCGGCGCAGCAGTTCATTTTCCAGGCACGCCTGCAGGTTCACGAGTCGCAGCTTGCGGTCATTCGCGAGCGAAGGCGTCAAGTCGAGAAGGAGATCGAAGGTCTCAAGGCTCAGGAAACCGCCACCGGGCAGCGGGTCGACATCGTTCGGGAGGAACTGGATATGGTCGCGACCCTCGTGAACAAGGGACTCGAGCGGCGGCCGCGGCTTCTGAACCTGCAGCGGGAGCTGGCCGACGTCGAGGGCCGCCGCGGCGAGATCGTCGCGCAGATTTCCCGCGCCGGCCAGGTCATCAGCGAACAGCAGGCCACATTGTTCAAGCTCGAGAGCGAGAGGCAGAACGAGATCGCACAGTCGCTTCGTGAAGCGCAGAACCAGATATTCCAGCTCCGCGAGCGGTTGCTTGCGGCCAGGGATCAGCTATCGCGAACGGAGATCAAGGCGCCCGAGGACGGCGTGATAACCGATCTGCGGATTCATACGGCCGGCGGCGTCATCGGAGCGGGCGCTCCG
Organism: Bradyrhizobium liaoningense; assembly: GCF_018130785.1. Lineage (GTDB taxonomy): Bacteria > Pseudomonadota > Alphaproteobacteria > Rhizobiales > Xanthobacteraceae > Bradyrhizobium > Bradyrhizobium liaoningense_A. Next base: position 110,104 of record NZ_JAFCJT010000014.1, on the reverse strand, counting down.
CTCATGGACCTGGTGCCCCGGCAAGACCGCCTGATCGTGACCGCGCGCCTGAGGCCCGAGGACATCGATGTGGTTCATCCCGGCCTCAATGCCGAGGTTCACCTCGTACCGTACAATCAGCGCCGCGTGCCTCGCCTGAAGGGAACCGTCGTACACGTATCCGCAGACCGCCTCCTCGACAAGCGGACCGACCAGCCATACTACGCGACCAAGATCCGGATCGACGATGCGCAGTTCGTCGCGAACGACATCCAGATCGTCCCCGGCATGCCGGTTCAGGTGTTCATCACGACAGGGCGCGGTACCGTGGCTCTCTACGCACTCAGGCCCCTGCTCGACAGCTTCCGTGGAGCATTCAAAGAGGATTAGGTCTCCGGCATCGGAGCCACGCCAGGGTCGTGCTCGCGACTCGGCGCGGGCAACCGGCCGCGCCAGCGGAGGACGGCTTCCGTGCGATTGTGCGCAGCACATTTCCTCATGATATGCTGGATGTGCATTTTGACGGTGCTTTCCGAGAGGTTCAATTTGGCGGCGATCAGCTTGTTGGGCAGGCCGAGCTCCAATTCCGCCAGGACCTGTTGCTCACGAGGCGTAAGATCGGTCACGCTCCTCTCGATCGCCGCTCTGGCTCCCTCATTCATCAGATATGCGGGCGCAGGTCCGCGCACATCCGGCGGCTCGAAGTCCGGTATCCTGATCATCCCGGTCACGGGCAACGGCCTGTAGACACCGCCGACAAGAACAAGGCGCAGGCCGGCTATGACGATCTCGATCGGTAGCGAGGTGGAAAGAAAGCCGCGCACGCCCCGCTGCATCGCGGCCTGCACGGTCGGCTCGTCGTCAAGGTTTGACAGGACTGCAACGGCGGCGTTGGGACAGCACTCCGCAACGAAGCCGAGATCGTCCTCAACCGAGGGATCGCCGATGGGCTTGTCGGCGATACTCAGCACCACCAGACGAACATCGCGGGCTGACATGCAGTCCAGGCCTTGGACCGTTGCCATGTCAAGGATCTCAAGTTCGTCCAATTCCCGCCTGAGGACGTTCAGAATGCATGTGCGAGGCAACAGGAGCGGCTCGATGATCACCAGAACCGGCAAGTGCAGCGAGCCATTGAGTCGTTTCGAGGTGTTGGTTATGTCGTGCATGATTTCCTCGAGATGAAAAGAACTTCCGCGATATTCCCATTCCGTATTGCGTCTCCCCTGCCGCTGCATTCAACCTGAATGCATCATCACGAGAGCGGCGCAGTGCCGTCGTTAGTGCCATATCCACTGCGGGATCACCTGGCGCCTGGGTGGAAATTCTTTCCGCTCAAATCATTTGGACGCGCACCACGCCGTGGCGCAGTCGACGCATTCCCTCAATTGCAGATATTTCGATACGCGGTTGACGCCGCCGACCCTGATTTGCCGTCGACGACATATGCTTCATCCTCCTTCACGAGATACAGAAACAGCCTCTCTCCAGTCTCGCCGCCTGACGCGCTTCTTCCTTTCACGCGCCCGCAAATCGTATCCACGCGGCGTCCAAGCATGTTCTTTCGCATTGCGCGCTTCACGTCGCTGAATTCCGCCATTTCCAGCTCCCCCATCTGCGTCGCGATCGCAACCTTCGCCTTGTCCAGAGCAGGGTCCGACATTTCCGCGGGCCGTTCGGGTGCCGGGACGCTGATGCTCGTCTGGGGAGGCGCCGCCTTGGCAAGGTCGGTCGATCCGCGTTTCTTCGGAGGTGATGTCTTCGAAGATGACGTCTTGGGGGATGATGTCTTGGGAGATGATGACTTGCCGGGCCTTGCCGGCGTTGCGGAACTCGATCTGACAGCCGCAGGCTCTTGCGCCAACGCCGTCGGCATTGGCTGCGCGGGTTGGGCGACAGCGACCCTGTCGAAACAGGGGCGTGACACGCACCCGAGGAAATACCCTCGGGAAGGCGCGAACCAGCCAAAGCCGATCAGCACTCCTGCCAGCACTCCGACAAAAAGCAGTCCCATCCGATTCCCCTCCTCGGGAGCTCGGCTCGCACTTGTAACTAGGACTAATTCCGCGCTGGTGACCTATCTGTTGCGCAAAAGCGTTAAACGCCCATTAAGCGAACGCGGTTGTCCAGCACGTGCCTCCAGACCCATGCCGAGATTACCGCGAAGAGCCCGGAAACGGCCCGAACGACGCGGAACGAAAGCAGTCGGATCGGGCCAAAACGCAGGAAGATCAACGAAGCTGACCAATATTCCGCCGCTCATAACGGTCTGGCTCCAGCCTAGGCTCGCTTCGCGAGCTTCGGCCAGGCAAGCCCGTGCCACACTAGAAGCGCTGAGCGAAGCGTGCGGGCGGTATCCGCGTCCGCTCAACGATCATAGCTCGCCGAAGAAGCTCACGCCCATCCAGTCCCGACAGGCCGCGGCCGGCGGCCCGGCGCCCAGCAAAATACTGAGTTTTGCCAACGCGACCTCGCGCGTCACGCCGCCCCCTCCGATCGAAGATTTGCCGATGGCTCGCGCGCGCGTGATTCAATCTTTCCGCACGTAGCGCCAGAGCAGGTCGGCGATCGCGGCGCGGCGCCGGGCTTTTGCCTTTGGCGAGGACATGTCGGAGGCGAATTGCGCCTCGAAGGTGTGACGGTTGGCGACCGCGAAGAAGCTCAGCGCATTCAGCGTCATGTGCAGCTCGATCGGATCGATGCCGGGCCGGATCGCGCCGCCGGCCTCGCCGCGCTCCAGCACCTTGGCAATCTGGCTGATGCTCGGCTGCGTCATCTGCTTGAGCCTGCGGCTGCTGGCCATGTGCCGTCCGCGATGGATGTTCTCGATGCTGACGAGACGGACGAATTGCGGATGGGCCTGGTGGAAATCGCAAGTGAATTCGGCTAGCCGGCGGATCGCGGCCTCCGGCTCCAGCGCCTCGAGATGCAGGTCCTCCTCGGCGGCGCGCATCTCGGCATAGGCCATCTCCAGCACCGCGGTGAACAGTTCTTCCTTGGAGTTGAAGTAGTAGAAGATCAGCCGCTTGGTGATGTTGGCGCGGGCGGCGATGGCGTCGGTGTTGCCGCCGGACAAGCCGTTCTCGGCGAACTCCTCGAACGCGATGTCGAGGATCTCCTGCCGTGTCCGCTGGCGATCGCGCCGCTTGATCGGTGCGGGCTTCGCCGCCCGCGCCGGCTGCTTCTTCACACTTGCCATCTCGCAGTTCGGTCCTTCGCTTCGGCCGCCGGCTCCCTCGCCACCCATCCATAGGGCAATCGAGGCGGCTTGACATCAATTATCCCACTGGATAATTATCAATTAATCGGTTGGATAATTAAGAGGCAAGGGGACACATGCGCTTGATCGGCGACCGCCGCTCCAGCTCCGACCAACGGAATGCATGAGATGACGAGAATCAGGATTGGCGTGATCGGCGCGGGATTGATCGGGCGCAAGCATTTGCGCAAGCTGGCCGAGCACGGCGATTACGAGCTCGCCGGCATCGCCGACATCAATACCGAGCAGGTCGCGGCCGAGCAGCCCGGCGTGCGCGTTTCCGCCGATTACCGGAAGCTGCTCGACGAGGCGCGGCCCGAGGCCGTGATCATCGCATCGCCCAATCAGCTCCACGCCGAGAACGGCGTCGAATGCGCGAGGCGCGGCATCCACATCCTGATCGAGAAGCCGGTCACGGACACGTTGCAGACGGCCGCCGATCTGATCGCGGAAGTCCGCAAGTCCGGCGTCAAATCGCTGGTCGGGCATCACCGACGCCATCATACGCAGGTGAAGACGTTGAAGGCGCTGCTTGGCGAGGGCCGTATCGGCGATGTCGTCGGCGTCTCGGCGATCTGGGCCACGCACAAGCCGGCGGGCTATTTCAAGACGGCGCCCTGGCGCTCGCAGGCCGGTGGCGGGCCGATCCTGATCAATCTGATCCACGAGATCGATTTCCTGCGCTTTGCGGTCGGCGAGATCGTCGCCGTGGAGGCCATCGCAGCGAACCGGCAGCGCGGCTTCGCGGTCGAGGATACCGCCGCCGCGCTGCTCGAGTTCGAGAACGGCGCGCTCGGCACGTTTTTCCTCAGCGACTGCGCGGTGAGCCCGTGGACGATGGAGCAGGGCCTTGGCGAGGCGCCGGAGTTTCCGTTCAGCGGACAGAGCAGCTACCGCGTGATGGGCCGCCGCGGCGCGATCGAGTTTCCGAGCCTCGATCAATGGACGCAAGGAAACGGCGCGCAGGACTGGAACAAGCCGATCCAAGCGCAGGCCAACCACGCGGCGTCGATCGATCCTTACGTTGCGCAGCTCGATCATTTCCGCGATGTGGTCCGGGGCGTGGCGCCGTCGCTGCAACCGGTCGAGGACGGCGCGCGAAGCCTGCTGGTGACGCTCGCGATCGCAGAAGCTGCGACGGCGCGACGGCGCATCGACCTGCGCGAGCGCTACGCGGCGCTCGGGCAAGGTGAGCGGGGAACGACCTAGTCGGACGGAGACGCCCGGCAGGTCGCCGACCGCGTGATCTTCATGGCCGAGGGACGGATCGTCGAGGAGGCGGAGCCGGAAATCTTTTTCAGGGGTCCGCAACATGAGCGCACGAAAAAAATTCCTCGGCGAAATTCTGCCGCATCACTGAAGCTGTGCCGGCGGACCGGTGTCCACCCTTCGGACGCCTCAATCCTCCACCCGATACAGCCTCCACCGCTCCGGCACGCCCTTGAGCTGGTGCACACCGTGATCCCTGAAGCTGATCGTCGATTGTGCCTTCAGCAGATCCTTGACCGCGCTCGAGACCAAGACTTCGCCGGCCCGCGCTTTCGCGGCGACGCGGGTGCCGATGTGGAAGGCGAGACCGACCATTTCGCCCCCGCTGATCGTGTACTCGCCCGCATGCAGGCCGACCCTGATCTCGAGCCCCAGCGTGCGCACGGCCTTCTGGATCGCGGTCGCGCAGCTGATCCCGGCCGCCGGCGCCTTGAACGTCGCCAGCACGCCGTCGCCCGTTGTCACGACTTCCCTTCCGCGCGAGCTCTTCAGCTCCTTGCGGACGGCTGCGTAATAATGGCTCATCACCTTGGTCCAGCGCGCATCGCCGAGCTTCGCGGCCTTGGCGGTCGAGCCGACGATATCGACGATCAGGATGGTGGCAAGCGCCCGCTTGAGATCGGTGCCGCGCTCGGCGGGACGGCGCCGGAGCGCGATAGCTCCGGCCAGCGGCTCATAGCGATGGCTGCGGCGACGCGCGATCGCGGCCTTTGCGTAATCCTGGGCACGCAGCGCCGTGCCGCACCGAACCGTCTTCTCCTGCGGCGAGCGCGTCCAGTAGACCTTGCGCCCGGCACCGGTGCCTTGGACCTCCACGGCGCCCCACTTCAGGAAAACCGCCGAGCCGACGCGCCTGACACACCACGCCTTCGACGTGTATCCCGATACGTTCGACTGAAGGATTCCGATGCGAAGGAATTTTGGCATGAACGCGCGGCCAGTCGACGGAACGTTTGGGCGGACCTGCGACCAACGTATTCGCACATTCCTGCATTGGCAACAGGGCTCCTCGCACCCTACGCTCCCCTGCGAGCCTCCTGCTTGCCGATCGAGCAGCGCCACGCCGCGAGACGTTCGGCTGGATGCTGCGCCATCCATTCGGCGAGCTGCGGCGCTCCCATCAGACAGGACTGCATCGTCACGTCAGCGAAATCCGAGGTCGTGACGATCTGCTCGCGGCAATCTGTCGGCGACGCGAGGCTGCAGAGCACGGCAATGATCTTGATCATGTCACGAGAGCTCCTTCGACGTGCTCGGGCTCTGCGTCGCCGCCCGAGTGGTCGACCGCGGCTCGACGGGCCACTCGCCGTCGGGAACGGCCGGCGGAAACACGGCGTCATAGATGGCGCGTGCTTCCCGGATCAGCCGCTCGCGCTCGCGCTCGGCCCTTGTGACCAGTCGAACAACTTCGCCCATATCGGCTCCACGGGATGGCAAGAGAGGAAACTGACGATCCTGGTTGGGCGACTGGCTCGCCGCGCAACCCTCAATCACGGGTACGATTCGTATCGCGCGCCGGCCGAACGCGCCGATGACCTCGCCGCATCGACGCTGGATGCCCTCTCGGCGCGCCGCTGATAGTCATTGGCCAGCATCTCGAGACGGGCCGCGACCGCGGTGTCCGTCATGGTCCGGGCCGCGCGCAGCAGGCTCTGCGCCGTCTCGAGATATTCCTTTCCTCGTCGTGACATCTGCATGGTCATAGGCGCCTCGCGCGGTTTTCCGGAAACATGTCGACAACCGACGGAAATCGACCCAACCAGTCGCGCTCATCCTGCCGGCGCGCCGCCAAACGTTCGACGCACTTTTTCGAGCAAAGGGGCTTTCGCCAAGAGTAGTAGCGGACCAGGCCAAACTTGCCGTCGCACGCGGCACAGCGAGCGGTTCGACTTCCAGAAACTTGGGAACAGTTTGGCATTGTCGTCTCCTCTTGTGGTCGCGTCCGATGTGTCGATCACCTTTTCTGTTGCATCGAGCCAGCCGCATCGACTGTCCTCGACCAAATCTTGCGGCATCAATCGCAACGCCGCCAGTGAAGCCAACCTAGGCGTCCTGCGCGAACATATCTTTCAACAACGCGTCCGATATTGCCCATAAGCACGACTTGTGTCGCGTGCAGGCGATGCATCCCGGCAATTGTGCGTTTTGCGCGATCGCCCGATTCCGGAACAGGATCGACGTCATAGCGGCGCCCGCATGCACCGTTAATCACGGCACATCCAAGCCATGACGGGCGGCGACGCCGTCGTCGTTCGGGGACTGCCGGTGTTTGCAGGACGACGGCAAGCTGGCCGTGGCCGCCACGCGGTGCAATCGGCGGCGCGGGTCATCGACAATCTTGCGCCAGCGAGATTCCAACCGGCCGCGCGACCGCGACCACCGACCTCAACCGTGAAACGCAAACAGCTCGATCGGATCGCTGAAGCCGCGCACCTCGTATTTGCCGACGTGCTCGAGCTCGAACTCCCGCTCGACCAGGTCAGCGAAGGCGCGCGAGAGCAGCACCGGTCGTCCCAGCTGCTTGGTCAGGGCTTCGAGACGGGAGGCCATATTGACGGCGGGACCGATGACGGTGAAGTCGAGCCGGCTGGACGATCCAATATTGCCGTACATTACGTCGCCGACGTGGACGCCGATGCCGTAGTTCAGCGGCGCGCGGCCGGTGCCGTTGTTCCGTTCGTTCAGCGCGGCCATGGCCTGCCGGGCCTCGGTCACGGCATGCAGCAGGTTCGCGCAGGCGTTGGGCCCGCTGAGCGGGAAAATGGCGAGCAGGCCGTCGCCGATGAATTTCAGGATTTCGCCGCCGTGCCGCGCGATCGGCTCCGACATCGCGTCGAAATAGTCGTTGAGGAGATCGATGACATCGTCGCGCGGCCAGTTGTCCGAGATCTTCGTGAAGTCACGGAGGTCGCAGATCATGATCGCGGCACGCACCGTCGTGCCGGTGCCGCGCCGCGTGGCCCCGGCCAGGATGAGCTCGCCGGCATGGGAGCCGACATAGGTCTCGAGCAGCGTTCGCGCCAGGCGGTTCTTGACGCGGATCTCGCTGACCAGCGCCAGCACCGGCAACAAGTTCTTGAGCGCAACAAGATGCGCGTCGTCGAAGCCGCCGGGGCGATCGGTCGCGAAGGTGACGAGATGACGCTTGCCAAGTGTGTGGTGGAGCGGCCAGGCGACGTAGTCGGTCAGACCTTTCGCGCGCATCTCGTCATAGACCGCGTGCCTGCGGCCGAGCGACGGATCGCCCTCGAGGTTCTCGCGGAGTTCGCTCGCACCGTCCAGCATTTCGCTGACAGGGCTGCCGATGAACTCGGATCGCTCGAGCACGTCGAAGTCGACGCGCGAGATCTTCGCCTCGCGCATGCCATCCAACCACATGAAGGCGGCGCCGAGCCATTGCGGATGCTGGATCCGGACGTGCATCGTCGACCGCTTGAGTGGAATGCCCGCCTGCTGGAGGCGGATGCACATCTCGGCAAAGATGTTGTCGATGAAGCGCTCGTCGCGCGTGCCGTTGGTCAGCCAGTCGACGACGCCGTCGGATAGCGTGGTGCGGCGATTTTGGTCTGGCGCGGTCATATCCTGCCCTCGGCGGCGGTCTGCATTTGCGCAGATATAGTGCGCCGGCCGGGCCCCGCCAACCTAGCCAGTTGCACGGATTGTGCGCAAAGGCCGATCAAGGTCGTCGCCACTGGCCGGCCCGACACAGCGGGCACAGCCATTGCTGAATGTGGTTCAGTATCGCATGCGCGGGCGAACGTCTTATCCGATCGCACGATGATGTCCAGATAGGTCGCATTCCCCGCTCTGGTGCCCTACCCGGAGCACCACCAATTGGCAGGTCGGAGCACCTTCATCGCACGGCTGAAGCCATCTCACTTCTCCGGGCGCGGGAAAGCTCTGCGCAGTTGACGATTCCAGGCGGGGCCATGACGAAGAAGGACACCAACCGATGCGCTTGCCGATCATCCCACCCAACAAGCTGACACCAGAGCAAGCCACTCTGGCGGCCGACATGAAAGAAGAGATCGCCCAGAAGTACCAGGGCTTCGTCAACATCCGCGAGGATGGCGCCCTGATGGGTCCCTGGAATCCCTGGCTGCACGAGCCGAAATTCGGCACGCCTATCTGGGATCTCGCCAAGGCCATGGCCGTCAATCCGTCCGTGCCGGCCGCGGTCCGGGAGATCGCGATCCTGGTGACCGGCACGCATTTCAAGGCACCCTACGAACTCTATGCGCATGTCCGCATGGCGGAGCGGCGGGGACTGTCCGACGAGAAGCTCGCGACGATAGTGTCGGGCCAGCGTCCTGTGGATCTGACGCGGCAGGAGGCGGTCGCCTACGACTTCGCATCCGCGCTGATCTCCGGCGGCATCCTGCCGGAGCTGACCTACAAGGCGGCCGTCGAGCAGTTCGGCAGGCAAGGCGCCGCCGAGCTGTCCTATTTCATCGGCTTCTACTGCATGGTGTCGGTGACGCTGAACACGTTCGACGTGCCGGTTCCGGAGAGTTGAGCGCGCATCTCGAGAGATCAACGAAGATCCGGCCGGCGCTCGCCGGCCCGATCTTTGCTGCTTCAATCGGCGATCACGGCCACGATCTCGAGCTCGACCAGGAAGGCGGGATTCGCAAGTGCAGTGACGCCGATCAGCGTGCTCGGCGAGGGCCGCTCGCGGCTCCAGGGAAACGGAAACAGCTCGTCCCGGATGCAGCGCTGCACGAACGCCGGTACGTCCACCGTATAGGTACGCCGGAACACGACGTCATCCCATGTCGCACCGGCGGCGCTTAACTGGACGGTCAACGCATCGAGGATCGCAATGAACTGGGACCTGATGTCTCCGACATGGAGCGGCTTCGCTTCCTTGTCGGTCGGTACCTGGCCCGCGATGTAGATCAGCTTTGATGGCGCGGTGACGGTGAGGACACGGGTAAAGGCCGGGCTTATGGAAAGACCCTGAGGGTTGATGTATTGCTTCGGCATTTCGAACCTACTTTCGCGCCTACAGCTCGGCCGCGACGTCGATGACGATCTTGACGTTGGCGCCGCCCCTGACGGCGTCGTGCGCGGCCATCGCCGTGTCGAGCGTGAACCGGCGGGGATCGACGATCGGGCGTATCTTGCCGGCATCCGCCAGCTTGGCGATCTCGCGCAGGATCGCGCCGTGACGGGCGCGGCGTTCGCCGCTGAGCATCGGATAGAGCACGTAGACGGCGCTGATGACGGCGCAACGCAGTGATGAGGTCAATAGATTATGCGATTCAAACGCAGCACAGCTCGTAATGTGACCGTAGTGGCGTACGGCGCCGAGCGAGGCTTCGAGCGTGCTGCCGCCGACGGTGTCGTAGATGACATCAAAGCCCTTCCCGCCGGTGTATTTCTCAACATATTGCTCGGCGCTCATGCGCGTGTAGTCGATCGGCGTTGCGCCGAGCCCGCGGACGAGATCCTGCTTATGGGCCTGGGTCGTTGCGTAGACATCGGCACCGAACGCTCTGGCGAGCTGGATCACGACATGACCCACACCTCCGGAACCGCCCTGAACCAGCACCTTGTGCTCCGGCTGCACGTGGGCCCGGTCAACCAGCCCTTCCCATGCGGTGAGCGCGACCAGCGGCAGCGCCGCGGCCTCGCGCATGGTGAGATTGACGGGCTTCTTCGCCATCAGCGTGGCATCGACCGTCATGAATTCCGCGAGCGAGCCCGGCAATCCGCGCACGCCGCCGGCAAGACCATAGACCTCGTCGCCGACCGCAAATCCCTCTACCCCGGGACCCACGTCGGTGACGATTCCGGCAGCATCGGTGCCGAGCACGGCTGGCAGCTTCGGCATCGCGTACGGCGCCTGGCCCGTGCGGATCAGGCCATCGACCGGATTGACCCCACTGGCGTGAACGCGGATCCGCAATTCGCCTTCCCCGGGAGATCGCGATTCTATATCCGCCTCGCGAAAGCGGGCGTTCTGATAGGTGTCGATAATGAGTGCGCGCATGTTGGCGTTTCCCAGATGAGATCGTCGTCAAGTGATCGCCACCTATCTGGACGCAGTCGCGCCGTCCGATAAGATCATCCAACCTGCACTCGATGCTGAAGCAGATTCACCAATGATCGAGAACAGCGAGCTGTCGGAACTGGCCGCCTTCGCGGCGGTGGCGGCCCATCGCAGCTTCCGCAAGGCCGCGCTAGAGCGGGGCACGTCGGCCTCTGCGATGAGCCACGCGGTGCGTAGCCTGGAGGATCGCGTCGGTGTGCGCCTGATCCATCGCACCACGCGCAACGTCTCGCTGACCGATGCAGGTCAGACGCTGTTCGCGCGCCTCGGCCCGGCACTGACGGACATCGGCGTTGCCGTCGACGAATTGAATTCGTGGCGCAATACGCCGTTCGGCACCGTCCGGCTCAACGTGCCCAACACGATCGCGCCGTTCGTGCTCGGCGATGCGATCGAAACGCTGCTGAAAGCCAATCCGGGCCTCCGGCTTGAGATCGCAGCGACGGACCGCCGCGTCGACATCGTCGAGGAAGGTTTTGATGCGGGTATCCGCCTCGGCGAACGGCTCGCGCAGGACATGATCGCGGTGCGCATCCGCTCCAACTTGCGTTTCACCGTGGTCGGTGCCCCCGCCTATTTCGAAAAACGGCCGGCTCCAGCAACGCCTCAGGAGCTGCAAGATCACGTCTGCATCCGCTACGCATTTCCGAGCGGAACGGTGCTGCACTGGGTGTTCGAGCAGAACGGCGAGACGATCGAGATGCCGGTAGACGGCCCGCTCACCGTCGATAGCCAGGAGCTGATGGTCGACGCCGCAGCACGCGGCCTCGGCCTTGCCTATGTCTGGGAGCACCGCGCCGCATCCGCTCTTCGCGAGGGAAAGCTGCTGAAGTGCCTGCAGGACTGGTGCCCGGTCGACGAGGATCTGTTCCTGTATTTCCCCAGCCGCGCGCATCAGACCGCAGGCCTGCGCGCCGTGATCGACGCGCTGAAGGCATGACGAGACAGGCAGGATGCCCGCCGAACGCGGGAGAGGCGCCTAGCCGACGAGCTGAATCGACGCCATCACAGCCAGCCCCGAGACGAGCGCCAGCGTGGACGCATCGGTCAGCTCGACCTTCAGCGTGCTGCCATCGGAGACGAGAAAGTCCACGTGATCGAGACGAATGCTGCATTCGCCGGAAACCGCGTAAACCAGGTGCGTGCCGGCGGACAATGGTCGCTCGCTGGGTTCCCTGAGTGCCAGCAGCTCGATCTCCGCCGCGCCGCGCCGGGCCATCAGGTTGACGACCTCGACCGGACCCGCCTCGAGCGCGGTCACGATATCGAGCTCGCCCGCGAAGCGCACCGTCGTAAAAGGTTCACGCTCGTCGAACTCCTGCGTGGGCGACTTCAGCACCAGCCCGCGCCCGCCAACGACCATTTGCAGGCGGTCGATGCCGGGCATGTAGGAGAATGGACCGGGCGCAACGATCGGCGTCGACGCGAAGCGCCAGAGCAGGCTGTCCCAATCCTTCGCCGGGCTACCTGCACGATGCGCATCCGCGATATCGGTGAAGATGCCGCCACCGTTCTTCCAGGGCGAGCGGGTGTAGTCTTCGGATTTCAGCAGCGTGGTTTTCATGACTTGAAGCCGTCCGGGAAACGCATGTGGACCGATATCATGAGCACATCATGCGCGCGCTCGTGCGGCTTTGCCAACCCGTTTGACGAACAACGCGCCCTTACGCCTTCGCGTCGAGGTTCAGCCTGGTGCTCAACTCGTTGACCAGCGAATCCACGAACTGGTTCTGGTAGGCCGAGATGCCGTTGAAATAGACCGGGCCGCCGGCCTGCACCAGCATCGCGCCGCCGGACACCTCGGCGTCCTTGGCGCCGCCCTCGGATTTGGTGTCGAGCTGGCCCATGGCGTCGTTGAGCTGCGCGGCGGTCTTGTCGTCCATCTCGCCGTTGGCCTGAAGCGTGGCGAGCAGCGACTGATAGGCACTGCTGAGATCGGCACCCGTGCCCGTCTCGGCCGTCGCAGAGAAGCTGCCGTTGGTCTTGCCGGTGTAGCTCTTGTAGGTCAGCGTCTCCGTGGTGGTGCCGTCGGCGTTGGCGCGGTTGTCGAGCATCAGCTCGAACGCGCTGCCATAAGCGCCGGTCGTCAGCATGTTCGGATCGTTCGGATTCTTGTTCTTGCTCGCGCCTGATTTGTCGGAGCCTGCGGTCCAGTTCGGCGGGACGGTGTAGCTGACGCTCGTCACGGCTTCATTCCTGTGGTCATTGCGGAGAAACAATCAGCAATTTTTGTGCCAGCGAAAGCGCCATTGATTCCTATCGGCTTTCCCTGTCGAAGCGCGCGGACTTCGCACAACGCTGCAAAAACTGCCCGGCAGTTTGATCCCATCGCAGGATTGAGCGAGGCTTGCGCCTGAGCTCGTAGCCTACTCTCCCCTCACTCGCCCTTGCCCCCCTTGAGCTTCGGCAGCGTCTCGACGATCTTCTGCTTGCCGTCGACGATCTCGGCCAGAAAACTGGCGCGGTCGATGTCACCGTTCTGGTCCCAGCTTGCCTCCATCAGCATGCCCGGCGCCTTTTCGGGCGTCAGCGTCAGGCCCTTCATGGCGGCACCAAAGGCCTTGCTGTCGAACTTGCCGATCTTTTCGGTGACGTATTTGACGAGATAGACCGCGGTGTATCCCTTGATGCCGTTGTGGTCGGGCCGGTACTTGTAGCGCGCGCTGAACTTTGTCGTGAAATCCTCGATCGCCGGCACCGGCGCATCGGCGGACAAGCCGACATGGCCGCGCACGCCATTTGCGGCGGGGCCGGCGAGTTCGACCACCTTCTGGCTGAGCAGTGTGGTCTCGCCGAACAGCGGCGTCGTCAGGCCCTGCCGCTTCGCCTCGATCAGGAAGCGGGCGCTCTCCTCCTCGTTGGTGTAGACGAAGGCGGCATCCGCCTTGGCGCCCTTGAGCTTGATCACGTCGGAGCCGAAATCCACCTGGCCCTGCTCGGTGGAGATATCGGCCGCGACCTCGATGTTGCGCGCCTTCATCTCCTTCACAAAATTGTCGTGGCCGCCCTTTCCGAAATCGTTGTTGACCCAGAGAACCGCAACCGTCTTCACCTTGAGCTTGTCGTGCAGATAGTTGGCGATCTTCGGCATCGAGAATTGCTGGCCGAAGGCGGTGCGGAACACCCAGGGGTTACCTTGCGTGGTGATGTCGGCCGCCTCGGCGCCGACGATCTGCGGGATCTCGGCGGCCTGCGTCAGCGCCATGTTGACCTTGACCGAGCCGGAATAAATCGGTCCGAGCACCACATACGGCTCCTTGTCCAGGACCTTCTGCACCTGCGCGCGCGAGATGCCGGGATTGCTCTGGGTGTCCAGATGCTCGGTCTGGATTTTTCGGCCCAGAATGCCGCCGGCAGCATTGATCTCGTCGACCGCGAGCGCGACGCCGTCGCGCCAGTTCGTGCCCGACACCGCACCGGGGCCGGACAGCTCGATGACATCAGGGATGTAGACCGTGCTCTGCGCGCCGGCTGCACCCGTCCACAGCGATGCCGCGAACGCGATGCCGAATACCCCTGCAGGATGCCTCATGATGTCCTCCTCCCCTTTGCTTTCTTTTTTATGACTGATCCGTCATGTCGTCGAAGCCGAGCAGCCGTGCCGGCGTTCGCCAGAGCAGGCGATGCTGATCGCCGGGATCCGGAAACAGCTTTGTCAGCACCGCGAGCAGCGGCCCGTAATCGAGCCGTTCAGGCGCGCGCAGGAATGGATAGTCCGATCCCCAGACGCAGCGATCGAGCGTGAAGGCTTCGACCAGCGCAGCGATGAACGGCCAGGTGTCCTCATAAGGGTGCGGCTGCCGCGAGAATTTGTAGTAGCCGGATAGCTTGACGTGCGCGTCGCGGTCGCGGCCGATCGCGAGCAAAGCCTGGAAGGCTTTGCCCTTCAGCCCTTGCGCGACGGACGGCCGCCCGCAATGGTCGATCACCAGGCGCACGTTCGATTTCTCGACCAGCGGCAGCAGGTCGAGCAACTGATCGTGCTCGACCTGGATCTGGAGGAACAGGCCGAGGCTGATCAGCTTTTCCAACAACGGCGCCGTGCGGAGATAGTAGCCGGCGCCGTGGAACGGCACGTTGAAGGCAACGCCGATCACGCCGGCGGCTTTCAGCCGTTCCAGCTCCTTGATGTCGACGTCGTTCTCGACCACGGCGACGCCTTTGAAGCGGCCGCAGCCCTGGCTCAGGGTATCGAGCAGGATGCGGCTGTCGCTGCCGTAACCGGTGTTGGTGGCGACGACGAGCGCGTGCCTGACATCGAAGGCGTCGAAGACGCGGATGAGCTGCGCGGCGGGTGCGATCTCCTGTCCGCTCGGACGGTACGGCGCATCAGCCCCGTAGGGAAAGCGGACGGGATCGATGGCGTGGATGTGGCAATCGATCGTGGGGGACGCCGGCAGTGTCATGGCGCAAAGCTCCCGGCAGCCGTGTCAGAACGTCGCCTCGATGGCCTTGATCAGCTCGGGCGTCACGTCGGGCGTGACTCCGAACCAGGCCTTGAAGGCGAGCCGGGCCTGGTTGAGCAACAGGCCGAGCCCGTTCACGGTGGTGCAGCCGCGCGCACGGGCTTCTGCCAGGAACGGCGTCTCCAGCGGCGTGTAGATGAGATCGGCGGTGAGCGTCTCGGGCCTCAGGCGCGACAGGTCGATCTCGAGCGCGCTCTTGCCGACCATGCCGCGATCGGTGCAATTGACGAGCAGCGCGACGTCGCCGAGCGCCGCGCCGCGATCGTCCCACGCAACGGTGCTGATCGCGGAGCCGAAGTCCTTCGCCAGCGCCTGCGCCTTGTCGGGGGTGCGGTTGGCGATGCGAATCTCGCGCGCGCCGCTCTCCAGCAGCGCCACGACCACCGCGCGCGATGCGCCACCCGCACCCAGCAGCAGGATCGGCCCGGCGTCGCCGCGCCAATCCGCCCTGGCATCGCGCAGGCTCTGCACAAAGCCGTTGCCGTCATTGTTGAAGCCGGAGAGCGTGCCGTCCTCTTCGACGACGATGGTGTTGACGGCGCCGATGCGCCGGGCGGTCTCGTTGACACGGTCGAGCTTCGGCATCGCCGTCTGCTTGTGCGGCATGGTGACGTTGCAGCCGCGGAAGCCCAGCGCGACGAGACCGCGCAGCGCATCCTCCAGCCGCTCCGGCCTCACCGCGAGCGGCACATAGGTGCCGCGGATGCCGTGCGCCTTCAGCCAGAAATTATGAATGACGGGAGAGCGCGAATGCGCGACGGGGAGCCCGATCACGCCGGCCAATGCGAAGCCGTCTGCCTGCGACATGCTGCGATATCCATCCTCAACCTGGCCGCCGGCGCGCACACCCGCGCGCATGCCGGCCGCTCCTCCGCGGTCGCGGCTTCAACGCGCGACCATCTTATTTGGTCAATTGTCCAAGACTATTAGGCGGTATGGCCATCGCGCGCAATCTGAATCTCGGGATGGGAAACGGATGGAAGCTGGCGTCGGCCAAGTGAGCGGCCGCTTCCCCTTGCCCTCGCCGGCGGCAATTTAGGTCAGACATCTACCCCTTTTGGGTGCCTTGCACGACGCTTGGCATGCCGCAATAATCCATACACTTACTTAAAGGTAATCCGCTCGCACTTCGGCCAGGCAATTGCGTAACGCGCTCCTCTCAGTGGGAGAATTGCAATGCCCGTGTTGGACTTGCCGCATTGGTTGATAATTGCAGGCTCCGCGTTGGTATTGGGCGGGCTCATTGGCTTAGGCGTTAGCCGCAACAAGCAAGTTGAAAACGATCCCATTCAACTCCCAGGCGACTTGTCGGCATGGAGAGCCGAGGAATCAGAGACCTCGGGCCTTGCGGCTGCCCGGGATTCGCACGGGTAGGCATTGACGGCTCGCGCCCGTGGCCAATTCTGCGGAGCATACTCTGGAGAAAGTGATATGGCCCTGCACTTTACTCGTGTCGATACTCCGGTGAATGAGCTTGAAATCTGGATGGCATGCAGCGGCGGATTTTCGTTTGTGATCAGCAACGAAAGCCGCACCGGTCCTGGCCTTCATGGAAAGCCTGGCCTGGTTGCCTCATGGCGACCCGTCCAGGTGAACAAGTCCGCAATCAAGCTTGGCGGCTCCCCCTTCAGTACCTTCGCTGAAGCCGAGAAGGCCTGCGAGACCCTCCTGGAAACACTTGAACAGATGAACGCGTCGGAAACTCCGAAGATTGAGTCCTCGCCGCAATGAAGAGAGCCTCTGCTCGCCGGCGTCTTACATTCCGCTCAGGCCGCTATCCACCGCGAGCGTCTGTGCGGTGACGTAGACGCTTTCATCCGACAGGAAGAACAGCACGGCATAGGCGATCTCCCATGCGGTGGCCTGGCGGCCGAAGGGGACGTGGCCCTTGCCGCGGTTGGGACGGCCGGCGCCGGCTTCGCGGCCGTTAGGGGTGTCGACGAGGCCGGGATAGACGAGGTTGGCGCGGATGCCGCGGCGCGAGCCGAGATGCGCGATGTTGCGCATGAGGCCGCCGAGCGCGGCTTTCGACGAGTCATACACCGCCATCTGCGATCCCGCTTTCAGCGCGGCGATCGAGGAGATGAAGACGATGGCGCCGCCATTGTCGAATCTCGGCATCGCGGCGCGGCAGCACAGCATGGGGCCGCGGACATTGACGTCGTAGATCCTGTTCCACTCCTCGGGGCTGACGGCATCGAGCCCGGTCTTGCCGAAGGTGCCGATGTTCAGCACCATGCCGTCGAGACCGCCCATGGCGCGGTGAGCTTCGTCGATCATGCGCTGAACGTCGGCTTCCGACGTGACGTCGGCCGCGATGGCAAAGCCCTCACCGCCTTCGTCGGTGATGCGCTTGACGGTCTGTTGTGCGGAGGTCCGGTTGAGATCGGCGACCGCAACCTTCGCGCCTTCGCGTGCGCAAAGGATGCTCATGGCGCGGCCGTTGCCGATCGGGTCGGTTTCGGCATCGAACACGCGCTGCCCGCCGCCGACGATCAGGATGCGGCGCCCTTTCAGCCGTCCCCTGCCCGGGGCTTCGCCCAATGACTCCGCGCTCGGCGGACGGACGTAACGGTCCGGCTTGGTCTCGGAATCCTCAGACATGCGATCCGCCTACTTCTTGCCGCCGTCATAGACTTTCATGCCGGCCGCGGGATCGAGATCGGTTTCGGTGGCCTCGGTGAGGCGCGCCATCATCATGTAGAAGCCGAGCGCGACGATGGATTCGACGATCTCCTGGTCGCTGAAATGTTTTCGCGCAGCAGCAAAGGTTGCTTCGAGAACGCGGACATTCTCGACGACCTCGCGGCCGAATTTGAGAAGCGCGCGCTCGGCCTCACTCAACACAGCAGAGTCGTACTCGCTGCGCTCCACCGCATCAATCTGTCCTTGCGTGCAGCCGACCCCGAGCGCGATCGGCACGTGCTGGCGCCATTCATAGGCGCCACCTTCGAGCTGCGCGGCCTGCAGGATCAGCAGCTCGCGATTGACCGGGCTAAGCTTCTGCTTGTGCAGGATCGAATTGCCGAGCCGCATCGCCGGGATCATGTTGGCCTCGGCATGGGCCATCATGCGAAAGATGTTGAGCTTGACCGGCATGCGGTCGAACGAGGCGCGGATGTCGCCGCTCGTCGTCTCCGGATCAATCAGGGGCAGCCTTGCCACGCGTCTCTCCCTTGGGTTTCCGTTTCTTGTTGTCGTTTGTCCCGCCATCCGCCGCGATCAGCGACAGGAAGAAAGCGAGATAGTAGTCGATCGCCTCGATCACTTTCGGCCGCGGCGAAGGTGCCGCGCCCATCACGTAATGTTCGAGACGGATATAGATCAGGCCGGCCGCGAACAACCGCGCGGTCTCGCGTGGATCCGGCGTCGTAACCAGACCGGCGAGCGCAAACCCGCGAAAATAATCCGTCATCATGCTCTGCTCGCGCGCATAGAAATGGTCGGCGAATTTGGCGCGGATGCCGGGCACGCGGTTACGCTCGGCGGTGATGACCTTCTGGAACTGATGCTCCCGCGGATCGGACCATTGCTCGACGAGGTCCAGCGCGAACTGCCGGCAGAACGCGGCGGGCTGGCGCGCGAGCTGCCTGTAGCGCGGCTCTTCCAATCGGCTCGCCGAACTGGCGGGGCCGTGCTCGGCCACGATCGCTTCCAGGATCGCGGCCTTGCCGGAGAAATGGTTGTAGAGGCTGCTCTCGCGGATGCCGACGCGGCGCGCGAGCTCGCGCATCGAGGCGCCGCCATAGCCGCTCTGCGCGAACAGATTGAGCGCTTCGGAGAGGATGCGCTCGCGGGTCGTTGGCGCAGCCGCTTCCGCCGCGCTGGAGGTGTGGACAGCCATGTGGCTTGACTAACGAACGATCGTTCGCTAGTCAACCGTACGAACGATCGTTCGTTTCGCCAGTCTGGCGGCAACGGTCGCGGCCCGCAAGTCCGCTTCGGGCGCTGTTCTCGCGTTTCAACTCCGCTCCTTCGAGAAGCGGAGAGCAAATCTGGGGAGACGACGTCATGGCGCGCTTTGCCCGCCTTCGCCTTCGTGCGGCCTGCATCCTGTTGCCGCTGCTCGCGGCAAGCGCTGCCCAAGCCCAAACCGCGAAATACGATCCCGGCGCCGACGACAAGACCATCAGGATCGGCACCACCGCGCCGCTGAGCGGCCCGGTCTCGGCCTTCGCGCAGATCGCGAAATCGGCGGAAGCCTATTTCCGCAAGGTGAACGACGAGGGCGGCGTCAACGGGCGGCGCATCCAGATGATCATCGCGGACGATGCCTACAGCCCGCCCAAGACGGTGGAGCAGACGCGGCGTCTGGTCGAGAGCGAGGAAGTGCTGCTGATCTTCGGCGGCGTCGGCACGCCGACCAACAGCGCCGTGCACAAATATCTCAACGACCGCAAGGTACCGCAGCTCTTCCTGGGCTCGGGCGCCGCGAAGTGGGACGACCCCAAGAACTTTCCATGGACTGTCGGTTGGCAGCCGACCTATCGCGACGAGGCGATCGCCTACGCCAAATACATCAAGGCGAGCCACGCCAATGCGAAGATCGGCGTGCTCTACCAGAACGACGATCTCGGCAAGGACTATCTGAAGGCGCTGGAGGAAGGGCTCGGCAGCGGCGAGGCGATCGTCGCGCGCGCCGCTTACGAGACCTCGGCCCCGACCGTGGACACGCAGATCCTGCAACTGAAGACCGCCGGCGCTGACGTGGTGCTGGTGGCGGCGACGCCGAAATTCGCAGCGCAAGCGATCCGCAAGATCGGCGAGATCGGCTGGAAGCCTGTCACCATCATCTCCAACGTCTCCGCCTCGATCAGCGGCGTGCTGGAGCCGGCCGGCAAGGACAATTCCACCGGCGTCATCTCCAGCCAGTATCTGAAGGACGCGACCGACCCGGCCTCGAAGGACGACGCCGGCTATAAGGAATGGCTGGCGTTCATGGACAAGTACCTGCCGGACGCCAACAAGAGCGACTGGCTCAATGTCTATGGTTACACCATCGCGCAGACGCTGGTGACGGTATTGAAGGCGTCCGGAAACGACCTCACGCGCGCCAATGTGATGAAGCAGGCGACGACGCTCAAGGACGTCAAGCTGCCGATGCTGATCAACGGCACCGCGGTGAACAATTCGCCCGAGCACTATACGCCGATGACGAGCCTCCAGCTGATCCGCTTCGACGGCACGCGCTGGGTGCCGTTCGGCGATCTCCTGAAGAACTGAGCCAATGCGGCAGGTCAAAATCGGCAGCATGCGGATCGATCTCGTCAGCGAGATCCCTTCGCTTGCCTTCGACAAGACCTGGCTGTTCGCCAACGTCACCGACGCGGTGATCGCGGAGAACCGGAGCTGGCTCGATCACCGCTATATCGAGCCGAAGACGGGACGCTTCATCCTCAGCCACCACTCCTATCTCGTGCGCACGCCGCGCTGGACCGCCATCGTCGACACCTGCTGCGGCAATCACAAGCCGCGGCCGCGCGTGCCGGTGTGGGACAATCTCAACCGGCCTTATCTCGACAACATGCAGGCGCTGGGCGTTGCCCCTGAAGAGGTCGACTTCGTGATGTGCACGCACCTGCATGTCGATCACGTCGGCTGGAACACGCGCCTTCTCGACGGCCGCTGGGTACCGACCTTCCCCAACGCGCGTTACCTGATGGGACGCGAGGAGTACCGCCACTTCGAGGCCGCGCACAATGCCGCGCCGAAACGCCCGGTCAACCACGGCTCTTTCGAGGACTCCGTGCTGCCGGTCGTCGCAGCCGGCCTCGCCGAGCTGGTCGAGACCGATCATCGCGTGTTCAGCGATCGCGACGCAGGCTTACGCTTTGCGCCTGCGCCGGGCCACACCGCCGGCAATATGCAGATCCACCTCAATGGCGGCCACGATCATGCAGTGATGTCGGGCGATGTCATCCATCATCCGATCCAGTGCGCGGCGCCGTGGCTGTCGAATGCCGCCGATGTCGATCCGGCCGCGGCGGTCGCGACACGGATGGCGCTGCTCGAAGAACTCGCGGACACGCCGAGCTATCTGCTCACTGGCCATTTTCCGGCGCCGACCGCCGGGCGCGTGATCCGGCACGGCGAGGCCTACAGATTTCGTTTCGAGGATTAGGGGAAGCCATCATGAAGTTGCGCACCGTCACGCTGTCATTGCTCGCTTTGCTGTCGGCGGCGCTGCCGGCACGGGCCGAGGATCCTGCCGCCTACCCCACCCACAAGATCAAAATGCTTCTGCCCTATGCGGCCGGCGGCGGCGGCGACGTGATCGGCCGGCTGCTCGCCGACAAGATGGGCAAGACGCTAGGACAGAGCGTCTATATCGAGAACCACACGGGTGCTGCCGGCACACTCGGCACGCAGATGGTCGCGGTGTCGCCGAACGACGGCTATACCATCACCGTCGGCGGCATGACCACGCATGTGCTGGCGCCGGCGATCTATCCAAAACTGCCCTACGATTCGATCAAGGATTTTACGACGATCGGGCGTATCGGGACGTCCTCGATCATGCTGGTGGCAACCAGGGATTTTCCCGCCAATGACATCAAGAGCCTGATCGCGCTTTCCAAGAAGGGCGAGCCGATCCAGTACGGAAGCTGGGGCGTCGGCTCGACCGGACAATTCTGTGCGGAAATCCTGATGCAGCAGAGCGGCATCAAGATGGATCACGTGCCGTTCAACGGCATCGCCAAACTCGCGGGCGACCTGCTTGGCGGCCACATCTCGCTTGCAACGCTGGACATGGCAACCGCAACGCCGCTGGTGAAGGAGGGCTCTATCAAGGCGCTGGCCGCCTGCGGCGAGCGCTCGCCGAGCCTGCCTGACGTCGCAACCTACAAGGAACAGGGCGTGCCGTTCGACCGCAGCCTGTCCTGGGCGATGTATGCGCCCGCCGGCCTCGCTCCACCGATCGCACAGAAATTGTCGGCTGCGTTGAAGGACGCGCTGGGCGATGCCGAGGTGAAGGAGAAGCTTCTGGGGCTCGGCATCACCCCGCAATTCGTGCCGGGCGACGAGCAGCGCGACATCAACGCCCGCGACATCGCGGCCTGGAAGCAGGTTGCCAGGGACGCAGGCATCGAAGTGAAGTGACGATCGCGAGCGATCAGAAGGGAGCGCGGGCATGAGCCGCATTTTCGGCGCGGTGCGCCAGAACGGATACGTCGTGCGGGACATCCAAGCCGCGATGAAGCACTGGATCGAGGTGATGGGCGTCGGCCCCTGGTACTACATGGACCGCGTCAAGACCGACTGGTTCCGCCATCGCGGCCAGGACTCCGCGGTCGAGATGAGCATTGCGCTCGCCAATTCCGGCGATCTCCAGATCGAGCTGATCCAGCAGCGCAACGACGCGCCCTCGCTGTACAAGGAGTTTCTCGACGCCGGCCACGAAGGCCTCCAGCACATGTCCTACTGGAGCCACGACTACCAGGCGCTCTACGACAAGGCGATCGGGCTCGGCTACAGGATAGGCCACGAAGGCCAGATCGGCGGCGACAAGGGGCGCTTTGCCTATTTCGACACGCAGGCCCATCCGGGAACCGTCATCGAGATCTCCGACATCAGCGGCACCAAGGGGCCGTTCTTCGAGAAGGTCCGGCAGGCGGCGATGACCTGGGACGGGACGCGGCCGATCCGCGAGGTCGGCGGAGCGAAACCTTAAGATCCGACCGCCGGATGGCGACCGGAAGAGGCGCAGGTGCGGCAAGACCGCGATCCATGGTAGCATGAGCCTCGTGTCTGAACCTTCAGCGAGGCAAGCATGTCCGATACTGACAAGGTTTTCGCCGGTTCGATCCCGAAGCTCTACGACGAGTATCTCGTCCCGATGATCTTCTCCGTCTATGCAGACGACATCGCAAGGCGCGTCGCGGCTCTCTCTCCTTCGGTGCTGCTCGAGATCGCCGCGGGCACCGGTGCCGTGACGCGCGCCGTGGCGGCGGCGTTGCCGCGCGACGTCCGGTATGTCGCGACCGACCTCAACGAGCCGATGCTTGCAGTCGCCGCGCAGCGTCAGGCGGGGGATGATCGCATCACCTGGCGCCAGGCGGACGGAATGGCCCTGCCCTTTGGCGACGCCGAATTCGACGTGGTCTGCTGCCAGTTCGGCGCCATGTTCTTTCCGGACCGCGTCAAGGCATACGGGGAAGTGAAGCGCGTCCTCAAGCCGGATGGCACGTTCGTGTTCAACGTCTGGGATCGCATCGAGGACAATGTGCTGACGCATGAAGCGACGATCGCGCTCGGCAAGATGTTTCCCGACGATCCGCCCCGCTTCATGATCCGCACGCCGCATGGCTATCACGACAAGGCCGCCATCAGAACCGATCTCGAACGTGCGGGCTTCCGCGACATATCGATCGAAACACGATCTGAAATCAGCCACGCCCCGTCATCCGAGTATGTCGCGATCGCACTCTGCCAGGGCACGCCGCTGCGCAGCGAGATCGAGGCCAGGGATGCCAGCAAGCTCCAGGCTGCAACTGACCTCGTTGCCGAGGCGCTTCGAACGCGCCACGGGTCCGGAGCGGTCGAAGGCAAGATCCAGGCGATCGTGATCGAGGCGCGGTAGTTGCAGGAGCTGCTAGGCCAGCGTCGCGAGCAGATTGGCAGCAAGCTTGAGATCCGCCGATTCAAAGCCCTCGGAGAATCGACCGTATACGTCTCGAAGCAGCCGTTTCGCGCTATCGCATCGTTCGGTATCGGCCATCAGCGCCGCCAGATCCGTTGCCGCGCGCAGTTCCCAGGAACGCGCGCCCTGCGCGCGCGCCAGGTCGACTGATTGCTGGAAGCACGCTTCCGCCTCGTCTCGGCTCGCCGCCGGCGTCGCACTGAGCAGCTTGCCCTTCACGCGGAGCAATTCCGGCATCTGGAACAGCTCACCACTCCCGTTCACCCGATCGATCGCCGCGTTGACGAGAGGGAGCCCATCCCCGGCTTGCCCGAGCGTGAGCAAGCCCAGCGCGAGCTCCATGTTGAACTCGGTGGTGAGCAGTTCGTGGCGCGCCGCGTGAATCGGCTTGAGGCCGGCCCGCAGATCGTCGACGCCTCGCCTCACATCTCCTCGCCGGATTGTCAGTTCGGCCTTGCGGCAACGCCCGATCGCCATCAGCGGTCCCATGGCGTTTGCCTCAGCCAGCGAATAAGAGCGATCGACGTAGTGCTGCGCGGCGTCGAGATCGCCGCGCCAGAGGAAGACGGTTCCCGCGCCGGCCAGCACCAGAGCCAGCGCAGCCGAATGCCCCATAGCTTCCGAGGCCTTGACCGCCTCTCTCGCGCGATCCGCTGCCTGATCCGGATAGCCGTGCAGCCAGAGCGTTCGCGCCAGCGCGACGATCGACCGGTAGTGCGGATCGTAGCCCAACAAGACGGATCCCTGCTGAGCGTGCGACAGGATACCCATCAAGGACTCGAGCTCGCGGCGCGAGCCAGCGAGATCGCCTGAAAACTGCAAGGCCATGCCAAGGGCGGAATGAGCCAGCGTTCTGATCGCAAGATCGCCGGATCTTTCGGCGAGCCCGTGGCACCGCTGGGCGTAGTCGAGCAAGATCTTGAAATGCCCGCTGCGGCCGTGGAAGATGTACTGCATGTTGAGCAGTCCGGCCTCGTAGGCCGTATCGCCCCGCGCCTCGGCAATCGCGAGGCTCCTGTTCAGGGCGTCATTGACGGCGTCGCTCTCCCCGTACATCTGCGACGAGGAGACCCCAAGGCCGGCCTGGAGCCGCATCTCGTCGGAACTTCCGACGGTGGCTGCGTCGAGCGCGATCAGTGCACGCTGGGACCAGCGATGACACTCCGCAAGCAGGGACATCGCCAGGAAGACGTCAACGGCCGCCGCGGCGAGTTGAATGCCGAGCCTGATCTCTCCGCGCTCTCCAAAACACCATTCGAGCGCCGCACGCACGTTGCTCATGCTGGCGAAGTGCAACGCTCGTTCCGCTCCGCTCGCGAAGGTCGACCAGTCGCGGCCCCGCTGTTCCAGCCAATTGCGGTAGTAGGTCGCATGCCGGACTGCGAGGTCATGGGCTTCGTCCTCAGCGATTTGAATGTCCCGCGCGTAGGCGCGCGTGGTATCCAGGAGACGGTAGCTCATCACGGTTCCGACCGGACGCGTCGCGACCATCGATTTCGCGATGAGACTGTCGATCGCGCCGAGAATATCCCTCTCGCTGACATCGCGTCCGCAGACGGAGATCACGGCATCAAGCGTGAAGTGCCCGACGAAGGCGGCAAGCCGGCGGAGAACTATTCGCTCCAGATCGGAGAGAAGGCCAAAACTCCAGTCCAGCGTCGCATGCAGCGTTCTCTGGCGGGGCGGCGCGCTCCTCGGTCCAAGCCAGGACAGCCCAAGCCTCTGGTCCAGCAGCGAGGCTGTCCCATGTACGCCATAGCTCTCGACACGGCGGGCAGCGAGCTCGATGGCAAGCGCCACGCCGTCAAGCTTGCGGCACATGTTGGCAACGATGGGCGCCTCGTCGTCGCTGAACTGCAGCTGGGCGCCGCTCGCGCGGGCTCGCTCGACGAATAGCTGGATGGCCGGAAATGCCCTGGCAATTTCTGCCGTCAAGTCCGTACCCTCGGGCGGACAGGCCAAGGTCTCGAGACGGTAGACATTCTCTCCATCGGCCTGAAGCGCTTCGCGGCTCGTCGCGAGAATATGGACGTTTGGCGCAGTCGCGAACACCGACGATGCGAACGCGGCGACAGGTTCGACCAGATGTTCGCAGGTATCTAGGATCAGCAATATCCGCTTGGCTCGGAGATAGGCGACGATGCTGGGCGTCGCGTCGCTGGATTGCACCGACAATCCGAGAAGGGAGGCGACGACCGTGCCGACCAGTGCCGGATCGCTGACCATGCTGAAATCGACAAAGAGGACCGCTCCATCGAAACTCTGCATCAACCGGTGTCCGACGGCGATCGCGAGCGTCGTCTTGCCCACGCCGCCGGCCCCTACGATGGTCACAAAGCGTGTCGCCTTCAGTCGCGCGGGGATTTCCTCGATCTCGACCTCGCGGTCGATCATCGGAAGGCGCACCGGCAGATTGGCTTGCTGAAAGGACGGCGCGGCGGTTGCTTGGGGCTCTTGATCGACCGAACGGGCAACCTGGGCAACGAAAGTGTAGCCGCGCCCGGAGGAGGTCACGATGTAGCGGCTGACTTCGCCGCCCTTACTGAGCGCCTTGCGTAGGTTGGTCATGTGAAAGCGCAAGGCACCTTCTTCGACAGCCAGGCCAGGCCAGACCTGACGCAGCAACTCGGCTTTGCTGATCAATTCGTTGGGCCGCGATAGCAGCGCGACCAGGAGGTCGTAGGCCCGCCCCCTCAACTCCACGTGCTCGCTGTTCCGGGTCAGCACCCGTTCGGTCAGATTCAGACGGAACGAACCGAACGAAATGATCTCCGTGTTCTGCGCTGTTGGCATCTATGGGCGTGTTCTCGGCGTCGCGCGCTGCAATCGGGTGATCGCGGAAAGGCGGTGGAGACCGGCATGGTACTGATCGTGATATCCGATCTCCGGGGCAAAGAGTAGGGCTACGACACCACGTCCCGACATGGCGGCCCGCCGTTTTGCGCAGCAATGGCGCCTGCATTTTCGGCTTGGGCGACAATGCCTTGTGAATTCTCCGGCATTCTGTGCGGGACCCGTTTGGCCTGGAAGGACGAGCGGGCGGCATCGACGCTGAAACCGCCGGTCATAACAATATCTCGCAGCCTCTAACACGCAGCCTTCCGACCGCCGGAAAGGCGCCGCCGGCTAGTTTGGCGCAGGCTGCTCGCGGCTCCGTGAGGGGCTAACGATCCATAACAATCCATAACGAGCAAATTCCGATCGTCTGCACCAAGCTAGCTGCAGGACGAGCGGCCAATCGACCCGTTCGACAGATCTGCGAATGCGCCGCGCAGGTCGGAACACGGAGCCGTGAAGTCTTGAGCCCGTCAACGGCGCGCAACGCAACGAGGAGATTGAGACATGACCAGCAACCAGATCGTCGATTCCAGCTTCACCGCCATCATCAATGCCCCGAAGGACAAGATCAACATTCCCGAATGGTGCTTCAACCTGTCCGAACGTGAATATCAGGGTTGCTCGCCGGCGCACATCGCCGCCGGCTTCACGACTGCGCCGGACGGCAAGCGGATGTCCATCAACGTCGAGACCATCGGCGGCAGCCTGATGGTACAGCACTACGTCGAGACGCTCGGCGAGAAGGACCATCTGATCCTCGATTCGACCTCCGACGTCTTCACACCCACCGGACGGACGACCATTCACGTCACCTGGGAATTGAGCGTCAAGGAAATCGAACCCGGCAAGTGCGAGTTCACCAACCGCGTCCGGTCGCACGCGACCGACGAGTTCATGGCCTTCATCGACAAGCAGGGCATCCCGTTCGACCTGTTCCGCGCGCAGCGCCAGCCTGCTTCGATCGCCCACAATCAGAGCGAAACACCCCTGTTCGCCGCCAGCATCGAACGCGCTGCGCTGGCGAACGCCTGACAATCCGTCTGCATCGTCGCAATGGAGAGTTCCATGACACCTTCTTCCTACGACAGGAGCATCAGCGCCCTCCTCGTGGTCGATCCCTACAACGACTTCATTTCGGAGGGCGGCAAGATCTGGCCACGGATCAAGGCCGTGGCCGAAGCGAACAATTGCGTTCCGCACATGCAGCAGGTTCTGCATGCCGCACGCGATGCGAAGCTTCGGGTCTTCTACGCCATGCATCACCGCTACCGCCCCGGCGACTACGAATCCTGGAAGTACGTCGCGCCGGTCCAGCGGAGGGCGTGGAAGGCCAAGAGCTTCGAGTTTGGCACCTGGGGTGGCGAATTCCGCGCCGAGTTCGTGCCTGAGCCCGGCGAAATCGTCGCCGGCGAACATTGGTGCTCCAGCGGCTTCGCCAACACCGACCTGGATCTGCAGCTCAAACGGCACGGCATCCAGCGCCTCATCGTCATCGGACTGATCGCGCACACCTGCATCGAAGCGACCGTCCGTTTCGCCGCCGAGCTCGGCTACGACGTCACGGTCATCAAGGACGCCGTCGCCGACTACTCCGACGAGATGATGCATGCCGCACTCGAGATCAACATGCCGAACTACGCCAGCGCCATCGTGACCACGAAGGAGATCGTCGAGGCGTTGGCGTCGGATCCGTCCGCAGTGGTCGCTGCGTAGTCGGGCCAACCGATACGAAGGATCCGGACGGGCAACCACGCCACACAGCCTGGCCGGATCCGGCGAGGCAAGAGCAGCTCAGAACCAAATCTGGAGGCTCGATCATGAGACGCCGCGATTTTCTTGGAATTTTCGCCGGATTTGCCTTGTGGCCCTCCTTTGCGAAGGAGGAGCACAGCAAGCCTGTCATCGGCTTCCTGAGCAGCCGGACGCCGGAGGATTCGGCCCGCATCGTCGCTGCCTTTCGCAAGGGGCTCACCGAGGCCGGCTACGTCGAAGGCCAGGACGCGACGATCGCCTACCGCTGGGCCGAAGGCGACTATGAAAGGCTTCCGGCGCTGGCGGCCGAGATCGTCAGGCTTAAACCATCCGTGCTGATCGCCGCCGGGGGCGAGCCCTCCGCGCTCGCGGCCAAGGCCGCATCGGCCGAGATCCCGACTGTCTTCTCCGTCGGTGGCGATCCCGTGAAGATCGGCCTCGTCAGAAGCATGAACCGGCCCGGCGGCAACATGACGGGCGTGAGCCTGCTGGCCACGGAGCTGGAGGCCAAGCGGCTCGGAATCCTGCACGAGCTATTGCCTCGCGCAAAAGTGCTCGGCGTTCTCATTGACCGCGAATTTCAGGAGTCCGGAACGCAAATCCTCGAGATCACGCGGGCCGCGGAGGACATCGAGCAGCCCGTCGAGATCGTGTACGCGAGCAACGACGACGATCTCGCGATTGTCTTCGAGCGACTGAAGACCGTGGGCGCCGAAGGCCTGCTCGTTTGCGCGTCCCCGTTTTTCGACACGCGCGGAAAGCACATCGTGGCTTTCGAGGCACAGGAACGGCTTCCGGCGATCCACCAATTCCGCGAATACGCCGTTCAGGGCGCCTTGATGAGCTACGGCGTCTCCCCGCCCGACGGCTACCGGCAAATCGGACTTTACGCCGGCCAGATTCTCAAAGGCATCTCGCCGTCCGACCTGCCTGTCGTCCAACCGACGACGTTCGAATTCGTCATCAACGCAAAGGCCGCCGGCGTGGCGGGGCTCGATATTCCGGCAAGCCTGCTCGCACGCGCCGACGAGGTGATTCAGTGAAATCGACAAACAAGGAGACTCCTATGAGCCCACAGATCATCATCGACAAGCCGTCCTCCGGACTGTGGATTGCGACCTTCAGCAATCCGCCGATCAATCTGATCGACCCCGACACGATCGGCGAGCTCCAGGACCTGCTCACGGCGCTGGAGAGCGATGCGGACGTCAAGGTCGTGGTGTTTCGAAGCACGGACCCGGACTTCTTCCTGGCGCATTGGGACGTGCTCGCCGACAAGGCGAAAGTGGCAGCGATGCCGCCCGGCCCGACCGGCATGCATCCATGGATCGACGTGCTCGTGCGACTGGCGCGCGCACCGGTCGCCTCCATCGCTGAAATCCGCGGCCGCGCGCGGGGTGCGGGAAGCGAATTTGTCCTTGCCTGCGACATGCGCTTCGCCAGCATCGAACGGGGCATTCTCGGACAGTTCGAGGTTGGGCTCGGCTCGGTCCCCGGCGGAAATCCCATGGCGCGGCTCGCCGGCCTGATGGGGCGCGGGCGCGGCCTCGAGGTGATCCTGGGCGCGGAAGATTTTTCGGCCGAACTCGCCGAGCGTTACGGTTACGTCAACCGCGCGCTGCCCGACGCGGAGATCGAGGCGTTCGTCGAGGCCTTCGCTCGCCGGATGGCCTCATTCGAGAAGCATGCGCTGGTTGGCGCCAAGGCGCTCATGAATGACGTGACACTGCCGGCGGACAGCGTCTTCCCGCCGGCGCTAAAGGCCTTCTTCACCTCGGCTACTCATCCGGCGACGCGAGCGCGGGCCGCGTCCCTGCTGGAACGCGGATTGCAGCGGCGTTCTGACATCGAGTTGCGGCTTGGTGCGGCGGTGGCAGATCTCGGATGAGATCATCCGGATGCTGCGTGCCGCGTCCTACCAGAAACCCCGCTGCATTGGCTGGGCCGGCTGATAATACTGATACTGGCCGCGCCGGCGCGGATTGACGGGCTGCGGGTTCGGCTGCTGCTGGAAGAAGAAGCCGAAGCCGTTGCCGCCATTGCCCCAGCTGTCGTCGCTTGCCATTTCCATCGGCGGCGGCGCGGTCGGCTTGCGGGTGATGAAGCCGCCCTGCGGATGATTGCTCAGAACTGCCACGAACTCGGTGCGGTAGTTGGTTTCGGCACTCAGCGGCTCGTCCGAGATGATGATCGACGAACGCGGCAATGCCGTCGGCCCGATGCGATCCCACACGTCTCGCGGGATGGTGATGCGGTCGAGCGCGTCCTTGGCGTCGTCGCCGTTGTCGATCGTGACCACGCTCCAGCGCAGGCCAGTATCGTTCTTCGCCATCGCGGTGAAGATATGCGTGCCGAGCGGCTGGTCGGGATTGCGGATCGTGACCGGAACCTCGATGCTGGTATCGAACACTTCGCCGCCGCCATCCGGCGCCGGCTTGTGCGTGTTCCGCCGCACGTAGAGCTTCTGCGTCGCGCGGCTGATGTAAACGGACACCGGCTCGAGCGCGAGCTTGGCGTCGGTCGCAGCCGTCACGGCGTCGGCCTTCCTGGTTGCCGCGACCTTTGCGGCCTCCTTGGTGGCGAGAACGGCGTCGCGCTTCGGCTGTGCGGCGGCCTTGGCGGCATCGAGCGCCGACGCAGCGTCGGCGGCCTTGGTCGTAACCTTCTGCTTCAGCTCCTCGGCCTTGGCGCGGGCCTGATCGGTCTTGGCGGCGGCGAGCTGTTTGTCGGCAAAAGCGAGTTCGGCGTCGGCCTTGGCCTTCTGCTGTTCCAGCTTGCGCAGCGACGCGGGAAGCGACGCGGCCTCCTTCGCGGCCGCGGTCGCAGCCTTCTTGGCCTCGGCGGCAGCCTGGATCGCCTCCTCGGCTTCAGCGGAGAGCTTGTCGGCCCGGCTCGGCACGGCTGCAATGGCCTCGCGCTTCGGCACGAACAGCGAGGGATGCGTGAAATCGATCGGGGCCGCGTCGTTCGGCGAGATGATCACGCGCATCCCGATGTTGGTCTTGTCGAACAGGCCCTCGGCGAAGTTGAAGGGCATGCGCACGCAGCCGTGCGAGGCGGCATAGCCGGGCAGCGGCCCGCCGTGGAGCGCGATGCCGTTCCAGGTGATGCGCTGCATGTTGGGCATCCAGGCATCGTCATACATGGTCGAGCGGTGGTCCTTGTCCTTCTCGACGATGGCAAAGACGCCGGCCGGCGTCTCGCGTCCCGTGGTGCCAGTCGAGACCGGCGCACGCAGGATCCAGCCGTCGGAATCGTAGAAGGTGACCTGCTGGCTCTTGATCGACACGATCGCCATGATCGGTTCGCCGGCCTCGCGCGGCGCCACCGCCTCGACCGGCTGGCGGGCCTGCTTGGCCGCCTCGGCGCTGCCGGTCAGTGCCGTCAGGGCGGCGACCGTCGCGAGCGCAGCAAGTCCGGGAGGCCGCCAACGCCGCATCTCGGTGGTGGATTGCGCCGTCGTCATCAGGTCTTTCATGCCATTCCCCGGTCCGGTACCAATCCGCGCCTTACGTCACGTCAGATTGCGATCTTAGGATTAAGAATTCGCAGCCACCTTGCGTTCCGTATCCGGCAATATTCGGACCGGTTCGGCGGCAAATCTCTCATATACGAGGGCTCGCGCAGGCGGAAGGTGGCCTGGGGTCGGGGCTGGACCGGGGCTGGTCACGAATCGCTGCGGCGCAATGTCCGGCTAATGGCTGCGGCGCCCGATCAGCCGTGTCATTGCAACCCCGAACAGGCCGAACAGCGCAAACACCATGAGCGGCAGAGCAAGCGCGGCAGCCTGCCCAACCGGTTCGTGCTCCACGACCAGCAGGACCGCGAACACGGTAAGGCTCTGGAGGACGCAGATGAGGGCGGCGGCAAGACCCAGCCTGCGCAGAACGAAAGCAAAGTCGGTGGCGGTCATGACCGTATCCGGGGCGAAGATGAACAGACCTACGCTAGATCCGCCCGAGACAGCAGGATGTGACGGTCATCACAGAGACGCGTGACGGTTCCTGAACACCGGCCGGCCTAGGACGCAACACCAACCGCCTTGCTGTCGACCGCGGCCTGGATTTCCGCATCACTCAAGCCCGCCTCCCGCAACACCTCGCGCGAGTGCTCGCCGAGGCGCGGCGCCATACGATGGATGCCGGCCGGGCTTTCCGAGAATTTCGTCGCGGGCCGCGCCTGCCGGATCCGGCCTTCCGAGGGATGATCGATGTCCGCAAACAGTGCGACGGCCGCGAGATGCGGCTGCTCGCCGATCTCGGTGAGTCGGGCGAAGGCCGTGTGCGGCACATCCAGCCGGAGCAATAGCTCCTCCCACTCCGCCGTGGTGCGGGTCGGCCCGATCTCGCTCATGCGGTCGTAGACCTTGTCGATGTTCTGGGAACGCAGCACGGGATCGCGCACCCCAAGCTCCTCGATCAGCTCGGGGCGGCCGACAGCCTCGAAGAAGGCGCACCAATTGTCTCCGGAGTAAGGCAGCATCGTCAGCCAGCCGTCCTTGGTCTGCACCGGGCGCCGGTTTTTCATCCGCTTGTAGCCGGTCGGGCCGATCGGCGGATCGAACGCGTGCCCGCCCAGCATCTCGATACTGTTGAAGCCCGCGATGGTTTCCAGCATCGGCACTTCGACCATCTGGCCCTGCCCGGTGCGCTCGCGCCGGAACAAGGCCGCGGACACCGCGCCGACCATTGCGAGCGCGCAGATCTTGTCGCCGACGAGGCTCGGGATGAATTCGGGCTCCTCGTCTGATCCGATCGACGACGCCAAACCCGAAGCCGCCTGGATGATCTCGTCGAATGCGGGGCGCGCCGCCCACGGGCCGTCCTGGCCGAAGCCGGTCGCCGCGGCATAGATCAGCCGCGGGTTGAGTTTTGCGCAGGCCTCGTAACCGAAGCCGAGCCGCGCCATCGCGGCCGGCCGTACATTGGTGACGAGCGCATCGACCGTCGGGATCAGCCTGGCCAGGGCCGCCTTGCCGTCCGGATGCTTCAGGTCGAGTGCGAGGCTGCGCTTGTTGCGGTTGACCGCCATGAACTGTCCGCTCATGCCGCGGTTGCGGAACACGCCGGTGTAGCGCCAAGTGTCGCCCGCGGGCGGCTCGACCTTGATGACGTCGGCCCCCCAGTCGCCGAGCATCTGCGCGGCATAGGGGCCGAACAGCACGCTCGTCAGATCGAGAACGCGGATACCGCTGAGGGGGCCGGTCGGTGTCATCATCTGTTCACTGTGGCTGGAGGAAGCGATCAATGTGGACACGACACGCGGGCAAGGCTGGTGCCCTGCCCGCCCGTCACGATGCGTCGATCCTATTCGCCGATCACGTCGCCGAACAGCTCCCAGGACTTGCCGTTGAAGCGCGCCATCTGCAACTGCCGGATCGGCGTGACCTGCTCGGCCGACGTGTTGAGCTTGATGCCCGGCAGCAGCATCGGCAATTCGATGTCCTTGAACGACTGCGTCTGCTTCATCAAATTCGCCCGCGTCAGATCATTGCCGGCGCGTTGCAGCACCAGCTCCATCATCTGCGCCATGGTGTAGCCGGTGACATTGAAGATGTCGGCGGGGTCGGCACCGGCATTGTAGGTCTTCATCCATTCGCGCCAGGCCCTCATGCCGGCGTCATTCTCCCAGCACGGATCGCCGGGGTCCTTCTGGAAGGCCCCGGTGACGATGCCGACGGCATTGTCGAGCCCGGCCGGCGCCAGCACGGAGCCGACGGAATTGGAGACCGCCGGAAGGATGATCTGCGGCTTCCAGCCCAGCTCAGCGATTTTCTTGATCGCTTGCGCCGCGAATTTCGGCGTGCACTCGTTGAAGACAACGTCGGCGCCGGCGGCCTTGAACTTCACGATCTGGGAGTCGACGGTCGGGTCCGTCGTCTCGTAGACGGCCTCCGACACGATCTGGTTGACGTGCTCGCCCAACCCTTCCTTGAAGCCTGCGAGATAGTCGCGACCGGGATCCTCGTTCGGCGTGATGACCGCGATCCTAGCATTCGGCTTGTTCGCGAGGATCCACTTGGCGTAGATGCGCCCTTCGGTCCGGTAGGTCGGCTGCGAGCCGGTGGTCCAGGGGAAATGCTGCGGATCGTTCCAGCGGCTGGCGCCGCTCGACGGGAACAGTTGCGGGATCTTCTTGGCATTGAGATATTTCTGCGCCGCGATGTTCGGGCCGGTGCCGAGCATCGAGAACATCGCGAAGACCTCGTCGCTCTCGGCGAGGCGCCGCACCTGTTCCACCGTTTTCGCCGGCGAATAAGCATCGTCCATGCTGAGCAGCTCGACCTTGCGGCCGTTGATGCCGCCCTTGTCGTTGAGCATCTTGAAATAGGCGATCTCGGCGCGGCCGATCGCGGAATAGGCCGAGGCCGGTCCCGAGTAGGGCATGGTCTGGCCGAGCTTGATCGACGTGTCGGTCGCGCCGGTGTCGTAATTTCCGGCCGTAGCGACCGAAGCGGCGCTCAGTGCGGCAAGCAGAGCGACAGCTCCACGGACCAGTTGTTTTCCCGGCATGCTCGGCATCTCCTCCAGGCAAGACACATCGACGCGCGAGCTCACAGGCTGCCGCCGGCGCCCTCCACTTTCTTCTTGGTTGTCATCGGCCGCATCGATCGCGATGCCGGCGAGCGCGACGATACCTTGATTATGAAGCGTGAGATGTAGCGAAGAATTCAGATGCGTATGCGCAGCTTGCAGCCGTTCTATTTTGGGCGTGCGTCACACCACAATGTGAGCGTCAGACCTCGAGCCATGCGTCAGACTTCAAGCCATGCGTCAGACTTCAAGCCATTCCTGGCGCACGGCGGCATTGGCCTTGAGCTCGTCCGGCGTTCCCTCGAACACGACGCGGCCGTGGCCCATGATGTAGACGCGCTTCGAGATCCGCATCGCGATCGACAGCTTCTGCTCGACGAGCAGGATTGCGACGCCGGCCTGCGCGATGCGGGCGATGAGATCGCCGACCTGATGCACGATCAGCGGCGCGAGACCTTCGGTCGGCTCGTCGATCATGATCAGGTCCGGATCGCCCATCAGCGTGCGGCAGGTCGTGAGCATCTGCTTTTCGCCGCCGGACAGCACGCCCGCGGCCGTATCGGCACGCGCGGCGAGATTGGGGAACATGTCGAGCATGTCCTGAAGCCGCCATTTGCCGGGACGGCGCGTGTCCTTGACGCCGAGCAGGAGGTTTTGGCGAACCGTCAGGCTCGGGAAGATATCGCGATGCTCGGGAACATAGCCGAGGCCGAGGCGCGCGATCTTGTAGCTGGGAAGGCCGGCGATGTCCTTGCCCTTGAAGCGGATCGTGCCTTGCGGCGCGACCTCGCCCATGATCGCCTTGACCGTGGTGGAGCGGCCGACGCCGTTGCGGCCGAGCAGGCTCACGACCTCACCCGCGGCGACGTCGAGGTCGACGCCCTGGAGGATGTGGCTCTTGCCGTAATAGGCGTGGAGATCCCTGACCTCGAGCATCAGTGCGCTTCCTCGCCGAGATAGGCTTCCTTGACCTTCGGATCGCGCCGGATCTCCTCCGGCGTGCCCGATGCGATGATGTGGCCGTAAACCAGCACTGAGATGCGGTCGGCAAGGCCGAACACGACGCTCATGTCGTGCTCGACGATGACGAGGGTCTTGCCCTCGGTCAGTCGCCGGATCAGCGACACCGCGCGATCCGTTTCGGCGTGGCTCATGCCCGCAGTCGGCTCATCCAGCATGACGACCGTGGCCCCGCTCGCAATGGTTATGCCGATCTCGAGCTCGCGCTGCTCGGCGTAGGTCAGAAGTCCGGCCGGAACATCGCGCCGATGCGTCAGATGGATGTCATCCAGGATCTGGGCCGTGCGCTCGCGCACTTCAGGCAGGCTGTCGACATTCTTCCAGAAGGCATAGCGATGCCCCGTCGCCCACAGCACGGCACAGCGGACGTTCTCCCAGACCGACATGCGCGCGAACACGTTGGTGACCTGGAACGAGCGCGACAGGCCGCGCCGGTTGATCTCGAACGGCCGCAGGCCGGAGATCACATCGCCGTTCAGCTTCACCTCGCCCGATGTCGGCTTGATGTGGCCGCTGATCAGATTGAACGTCGTGGATTTTCCGGCGCCGTTCGGACCGATGACGGCGTGACGCTCGCCCTTCGCGACGCTGAGATTGAGGTCGCGGATGATGCCGACATTGCCGAAGCGCTTTTCGACGGCGCGGACTTCGATGGCTGCGCTCATGCCAGATACCCCCGGTCACGGGCGACCGTCGCAGCCCTGTCCCACGCGTCCGCGATCCTCCGCCAGGTCAGCCGCGCGACGAACGAGCCGCCGACCACGAGAACCGCTGCGGCAATCCACGTCACCGGGGACTTCGCATCGAAGGGAATGCCAAACAGGTTGATCGGGTCGCCACCGGAATAGCGCGCGACCGTCTCGATGGTGAGGATGACGCCGCAGGCGAGCGCCACGGTCGGCACGATCGCGACGAGATAGGACGGGATCACCGTCCACAGCGTTCCCGCGCGAACCAGCGGCCGGTGCATCATCAACAAGCCTGCGATACCGCCCGGCGAGAACATCACGATGCCGATGAAGATGATGCCGAAATAGAGCTGCCAGACGCTGGTGACACTGGTCAACCCGAGTTGCAGATAGGTCACCAGGATCGCGCCGAGGATCGGCCCGAAGAAATAGGCGGTGCCGCCGATGAAGGTTGAGAACAGCACGAGGCCCGACTGGATCGCGCCGAGATAGGCGGAGTTCGCGATCTCGAAATTGATCGCGGCGAGCCCGCCGGCGACGCCCGCGAAGAACCCGGCGAAGCAGAAGGCGATATAACGGACGACGTGCGGATCGTAGCCGATGAACTGGACGCGCTCGGGATTGTCGCGGACCGCGTTGCTGATCCGCCCGAGCGGCGTGCGCGTCAGCGCGTACATCGCAATCGCCGACAGCACCAGCCAGAACGCGATGAGGTAATATACCTGAAGCTGCGGCCCGAACGACCAGCCGAACATCTTGGGCAACGCCGTGCGATCCGTCGTGATGCCGGCTTCGCCGCCGAACACCGAGCGCAGGATCAGCGAGGACGACGCCACCAACTCGCCGATGCCGAGCGAGATCATCGCGAACACGGTGCCGGCGCGCTTGGTCATGACCCAGCCGATAATCATCGCGAAGGCGAGACCGCCGAGCCCGCCGAACAGCGGGATGAACGGCAGCGGGATCGGCCAGCCATGCGACACCACCGCATTCATCATGTGGCAGGCCGCGAAGCCGCCGAGGCCATAGTGCACGGCATGGCCGAACGACAGCAGGCCGGTCTGGCCGAGCAGGATGTTGTAGGACAGCGCGAACACGATCGCGATGCCGATCAGGCTGAAGGACGTCAGCGAGCCGCCGGACGAGAAGATCATCGGCAGGACGATCAGCAAGGCGATGCCGACCAGCCAGACGCCGTAGAAGCGCAGGCCGTCGCCGGCGGGCTTTGCCGGGGCTTTCGATGTCGAGGTCGTGGCCGTATTCATGATTCGCGCGTCCCCATCAGGCCCATGGGGCGTACGATCAGAATGATCACGAGCAGGAGATAGGGAACGATCGGCGCGACCTGGGCGATGGTGACGTTCCAGATGTCGGTAAGCACGGAGGGCCCCGCCGACGGATCGAGCGGACCGAAGGCGCTGGCGAGCGAGCCATTCAGCGCCACCGCAAAAGTCTGCACCAGGCCGATGACGAGCGAGGCGACGAAGGCGCCCGGCAAGGAGCCGAGGCCACCGAACACGATGACGACGAACAGGATAGGCCCGAGTGCCGCGGCCATGTCCGACTGCGTCACCAGGGCCGGTCCGGCAATGACGCCGGCAATGCCGGCGAGCGCGCTGCCGACTCCGAACACCACCATGAACACGCGCCCGACATTGTGGCCGAGATGCCCGACCATGTGCGGATGCGTCAGCGCCGCCTGCACGATCAGGCCGACGCGGGTGCGCTTGAGCACGATCAGGAGCGCCACGAAGATCACGACCGACACGGCCAGCATGAAGATCTTGTAGGCGGGATAGTTGGTCGAGAAGATCGTGAAGGCCGGGAAGTCGAGCAGCGCCGGCACGCGATAGTCGACCGGGCTCTTGCCCCAGATCATCGACACGATTTCTTCGATCGCAAAAGCCAGACCGAATGTCAGCAGCAATTCCGCGACATGGCCGTGCTTGTGGGTATTGCGCAGGCCGTAGCGCTCCACCGCCATGCCGATGGCGCCGACCAGCAGCGGCGCCAGCACCAGCGCCGGCCAGAAGCCGATCCACTTGGTGAGCTGGAAGCCGAAGAAGGCGCCGAGCATGTAGAAGCTGGCATGCGCGAAGTTGAGCACGCCCATCATGCTGAAGATGACGGTCAGCCCGCTCGACAGCAGGAAGAGCAGCATGCCGAACAGCACGCCGTTCAAGGTCGAAATGACAATGAGTTCAAGCACAGCGCACTCGTCTCTGTCCGGGGCCTGATGGCCCCGGTGAACATCGCCCAATCAAGAATAGTCCGGCCACCGCCTTCCCGCGACCGATGGCGGCCGCGGGAAAACGACGGATGTCGTGATTACGGCCGCGCCATCTTGCAGGTCGTGGGGACCATGGCCTTCTCCGTGTCGACCTTGGAGACGAGGTGCCAGCCCCAGCCGGTGTTTTCCTCATCGAACGGCTCATTCTCGGTCAGCTTGCCGAAGGAGGAAATGTAGATCGGCTGAAGGAACTGGTGGTCGTCCTTGCGCATGATGCCGGTGCCGCCGTCCAGAACCTCGAACTTCAGGTCCTCGAGCGCCGCCGCCACCTTCACGGGGTCGATCGAGTTGGCCTTCTCGGCCGCCGCCTTGAACATGCGCATCTCGTTGACCGCACGCGGGTACCAGAGCGACAGATTAACCTTGGCGCGGAACGCCTTCTCGTAATCCATCGCCGCCTTGTTGCCGGAATTGGCAAAGCCTTCGGTGATCTGGAAGACCTGATGATCGAGACCGGTCTGCTTGATGGCAGTCGGGCCGCCGGCGCCGCCGGCATAATAGGTATACCAATTGACCTTCAGGCCGGCATCGGCCG
The DNA here is from genome assembly GCF_018130785.1 of Bradyrhizobium liaoningense. Taxonomy (GTDB): domain Bacteria; phylum Pseudomonadota; class Alphaproteobacteria; order Rhizobiales; family Xanthobacteraceae; genus Bradyrhizobium; species Bradyrhizobium liaoningense_A. The sequence goes on along the minus strand of NZ_JAFCJT010000014.1, from coordinate 70,778 downwards.
CAGCCTTGAGCAGCAGCGCGATGTCCTGGCCCCAGTTACCGGTGACGACGCTGTCGGCGCCGGACGCCTTGATCTTGGCGATATAGGGCGAGAAGTCCGTGACCTTGAGCAGCGGGTGCAGCTCGTCGCCGACGATCTGGATGTCCGGCCGCTTGGCTCCGAGCATCTTGCGCGCGTCGGTGCGCACCGACTGGCCGAACGAATAGTCCTGGTTGATCAGGTACACCTTTTTGATCGAGGCGGTGTCCTTCATGTAGTTGGTGAGCGCCTCCATCTTGATGTCGGAGCTCGCATCCCAGCGGAAATGCCAGTAGCTGCACTTCTCGTTGGTCAGGCTGGGATCGACGGCGGCGTAGTTGAAGTACAGCACTTCCTTGCCGGGATTTCGCGTGTTGTTCTTGGTGACGAAGTCCGACAGCGCCGCGCCGACGGACGAGCCGTTGCCTTGGGTGATGTAGTGGACCCCGGCATCGATCGCCTTCTGGGCCTGCACCAGGCTCTCCTGCGGATTGGTCTTGTTGTCGAGCGGCACGATCTCGATCTTGTGGCCGAGAATTCCGCCCTTGGCGTTGAGTTCGTCGGCCAGATACTGGAATGTCTTCAGGCCGCCCTCGCCGACGCTGGCGCCACCGCCAGAGAGCGGATCGATGTAGCCGATCTTGAGAGTGTCCTGGGCCGACGCGGCATGGCCGAGCATCGGGGCGACCACGGCAATGGCCAAAGTGAGCTTGCGCATCATTTCGTTTCCTCGCTGGCTATCGACTTTAGTCGATGGATCTTTCGCGCATGTTGCAGCGCAATTTCAGACCTCTAATGAGCAGAACGAACTTTAGTTTTCAAGCTCCGCAAGACATGGCTCCGGCCGTCGCTATGAAATGTGAAGGCGGCCGCCCGTCTCGTCGGCAGCTTTCCGCGACGAGGAATAGAACGCAAGGGGAAACTCGTCCGTGCGGCGCGACGACGCCGGTGTCGGAGCCGTCTACAGGCTGCGATAGTCCGCGATCCCTGACAGGTCCGGCGTGAACCCGAGCCCGGGTTCCTCGCCGAGGACGATCGTACCATCAGTGACATTGGCAACGGCACCGCAGAACCGGTCGCGCAGCGGATTGTCGTTGGCGTCGACCTCGAGCCAGCCATCGCCGCCGATGCCCGCCAGCAGGTGCGCCGAGGCAAGCAGTCCGATGCCACCGCCGAGATAATGCGGGCAGAACGTCTTGCCCGACTTCAGAATGTCGCGCGCGAGGCCAGCGCATGCGCTCAGCCCGCCCCATTTCGCGATGTCAGGCTGAACGACGCCGAGCACGTCTTCGGCCAGGACGTCCTTGAATGCCTCGACGCTCGAAATGTTCTCGCCCGCGGCCATCGGCATCGTCGCGCTCGCCCGCAGCCTGCGCCATTCCTCGCGCGGTCGATCGGCGCGGATGGGCTCCTCCAGCCAGCGCAGACCGAACTTGGCCAGCCGCGGCAGCATCTCCAGCGCCTGATCTACCGACCAGCCCTGATTGGCATCGGCGGCGAGCATGCCCGCACCGACGATCGCGCGCAGCGCGGCCAGATTGGCGAGGTCGGTCCCGGCACCGAATCCGACCTTCAGCTTGAGCGCGCGATGGCCACGCGCGAGCGCGGCTTCGGCCGTCTGCGCGGCGCCGCCCGGATTGATGCCACTGGCATAGACCTTGATCCTGCGCGACTGTCCACCGAGAAGCCGCCACAACGGCAAGTTCTGACGGCGCGCGAAAAGGTCCCACAGCGCGAGATCGATGCCGGAGATCGCCTGCGCGAACGGACCGGGCTCGCCGCATTGAAGCGCCAGCACTTCGGTACCCTCGGTCAGGGTCTCGAAGGCCTGAGCGGGACCGTCGAACCTGCGCCCGACGAGACCCGGAGCGAGCACTTCGTTGACGAGCCGGGCACGGTGCTCGGCGCCCGGTGCAGGAAAGTTGGACCAGGCTTCACCCCACCCCTCGACGCCGTCCTCGTCGAGCGCGCGAACGAAGACGGCCGGACGGTTGAGCATCTTGCCGAACGACGTCACCACCGGCGTCGCCAGGGGATAGCGATAGCAGAAGGCCTCGATCGAGCGGATGGTGAAGCTGTCAGTCATGTTATAGATCCTGCGATCGGGATGAGACCACGCGGGATCGCTACCATCTCAGTAGGCGCGCGCGAAGTCACCTTCCTGCTTGATATCGGTGAAGACAGGATAGCGCGCCTTCCACGGCGTGCCCTTGGCCGTGGTTAACTCGCTGAGCCGTTCCAGCACGTTGAGGCCATCCTTGCGCAGGCTGGCCGACACCGCTGCGCGGTCCGGAAAGTTCTTCAGGACGGCATCCAGCCAGATGGTGCGGCCCGCCAGGAAGCCACTTGCGCCTGCGGCATAGGAGTAGTCGAGCACGCGCTCGAACTTTTCGGGCGCAGCGCCGCCCGACAGCAACACCCAGGGGATGCTGCGGTCGCGGCAGATATCACCGATCGCATCGAACTCCTTCTGCGCGGCCTTTGCTTCCGCGCTGCCGTCACGGGCCGGCAGGCCGTTGGCCGCAAGCGGGCTCTCCAGCTTGAGGAGATCCACGTTGTATTCCGGCTTGGCGAACTCGCGCACGCTGTCGATGACGAGGCCCGGAAGCTTGCCCGGCGATTCCACGTAATCGGCGGTGTGATTGGCTGTGCCGAGGAACGGATAGACCAGCAGCTCGAGCACGTAGGGGATATCGTGGCGGGCGCAGTCCTCGCCGATCTCGCGCACGAACTTCTTTTGATGCTCGTTCACCGCGGCATCGGCGTCCGGCCGGTACCAGGCCAGCACCTTGACGGCGTCGCCGCCCATGGCGCGGATCTTCTCCACGTTCCAGTTGGTGATCGCGCGCGACTTGCGGCCGCCCGCGGTTTCCTCGACGCGATGCTCCTCCAGCGTCATGATCAAGCCGCAGCGCGGCGGCAGCAGATCGATCGCGGCAGGCACGGCAAAGTTCGGATCGAACAGCATCGAGCTGCAATGCGGCGCGAGGTTCTCGACGAGGAGACGCTTGGCCGCCGTGACGTCGGAATATTCGACCTGGTCGCGCGTGATGCCCTTCGCCTTTGCAATGGCATCGAACAGTGGCGGCCGCTGATCCAGCGCGACCATGCGAAAGTGGCCGTCCGCGTCAGCAAGCCGTGCCAGGCCGCGGTTCTTTCCAATCGTTCTCATGGCTTCGTCCTCATGAATACAAGACACTCGTTGATGGTGGGGATTCCATTGCGGCCGCCGGCGTGGCGGCATTTCATGGCAGCGGTCGCCGCCGAAAACGCCATGGCGGCGTGCACATCGAGGCCGGCGCCGATCGCGAGCGCATAGGCGCCGTGGAAGACGTCGCCCGCGCCGGTGGTGTCGACGACGTCGACGGCATAGGCGGCCTGTCGAAGCAGGCGGCCGTTCTCGTACCAGCTCACGCCCCCTTCGCCGCGCGTGACGGCGATGACGCGACAGCCGAAGCGCGCGAGCGCGGCCAGAGAATCATCCCTGGCCGAGCCGGCAAAGGATGTGAGCGCAGGCTCGGAGAAGATCGCGTGGTCGGTCAGGGGCAGCAACCGCTCGAACACCTCGGCATCGGCCATGTCGCCGTCGAGCACAGTCGGGATGCCGCGTGAGCGCGCTTCGCGGAACAGTGTCGCCGCGCCTTCGACCCAGCGTGGATCGGCCAGCACGGATGATGCGCGCGCGACGGCTTCGAGTGGAAGCCAATCCGCGGCCTCCGGGTAAAGACCTCGGAAATTGACGATCTGCCGCTCACCTGAGCTGTCGACGATGATTCCGGAGACGGACGAGCGGCCGTCGGGAAACAGCCGGAAGCTCTCGACATCGACGCCTTCAGCGGCGAAGGCCGATCGCATCTCGTGCCCCGCGGCATCATTCCCTGCCCGCCCCCAGAATGCGACGGACGCGCCGAGCTTTGCCACCGCCACGCTCGCATTGGCGGCCATGCCACCGCCGAGCGTGCCGTACTCGATGGCCTTGATCTTCTCGCTTCCACCCGCGAACGGCCGATCGACACGCCAGACCTGATCGAGCGCCGACAGCCCGAGGCAGATCACGTGCACGGGCTTCGTGCGGGACGCGACGTCCGCGAGATCTCCGATGTTGGCCGACGTGCTCACCGCAGAACCTGTCCGTTGGCCGCATCGAACAGATGCGTCTTGCCCGGCTGCGGACGCAGCGTGATGCGATCGCCGACCTTCGGCCGCAGCGCCGGATCGACGCGCGCGATGGCGGAGCCACCGGCGAGATCGAAATGGATCAGCGTATCCGAGCCGAGCGGTTCGACCAACTTGACGTCGATGGCGATGCCATCGGCGGCGTCGGCAGCGACGGCGAAATGTTCGGGACGAATTCCGAGCACGGCATTGCCAGCCTTGCTCAAGTGGCCTGCGGTCTCGCCGTCCAGCGGCACCACCGTCCTACCTTGCGAGAGGACTGCCCTTTCCTGGCGCCATTCGACCGGAAAGAAGTTCATTGCGGGCGAACCGATGAAGCCGGCGACGAACTGGTTGGCCGGCCGCTCGTAGACCGTCTCCGGCGTGTCGTATTGCTGGATGGTACCGTTCTGGAGCACCACGATCCGGTCGGCCATGGTCATGGCCTCGATCTGGTCGTGGGTGACGAAGACCATGGTGGTCTTCAGCTGCTGCGACAGCGCCTTGATCTCGGCGCGCACCTGCCCGCGGAGCTTTGCGTCGAGATTGGACAGCGGCTCGTCGAACAGAAATGCCTTGGGATTGCGCACGATCGCGCGGCCCATGGCGACGCGCTGGCGCTGGCCGCCGGAGAGCTCCTTCGGCTTGCGGTCGAGATAGGGCTCGATGTGCAAGAGCGCGGCGGCGCGCTTCACGCGGGCCTCGATCTCGGCCTTCGGCGTGCCCCGCAGCTCCAGCGCGAACGACATGTTGTCGTAGACGCGCATGTGCGGATAGAGCGCGTAGTCCTGGAACACCATGGCGATATCGCGCTGCGCGGCCTGTACGCCGTTGACGCGCTTGTCGCCGATATAGAGGTCGCCTGACGAGATCGGCTCGAGGCCCGCGATGATGCGCAGCAAGGTCGACTTGCCGCAGCCGGACGGGCCGACGAAGACGACGAACTCATGGTCCGCGATCTCGAGATTGAGATCGGGGATCACGGTGAAATTGCCGTAGCGCTTGGTGAGGTTGCGGATCGAGATCGAGGCCATGATCGGTCAGTCCAACGCCAGCACGGGCTTGATCAGCTCGCCCTTGGCGAAGCGGGCGAAATTTTCGGGCAGAGCCTGTAGGCCGAACTCGCCGTCGACGAGGACGCGGTACTCGTCCTTGTACTTGCGCAGCAGCTCGACATTCGGCTCGAAATCCGAGACCGGGAAATAGAAGGTCCGGATCATGTAGAAATCCTTGCGGCGGAACACCTTGCCCTCCTCGATGGTCCAGGGCGCGGCATTCTCGCCGACCAGCACCAGCGCGCCGCGCGGCAGCACGAGCTCGATGCCGAGGTTGCGCGCCGCATGCGCGCCCGAGCATTCCATGATGAGGGCAAAGCGCTTCGAGGTATCGCCGACCGGATGCGCCTTCGCCCCGAAGGATTGCGCGATCTTCAGGCGCGCCGGGTTGGGATCAGCCACATGGATGTCGTTGTAGCCGAGCGCGCGGAGCGCCAGCACGACGCCGAGGCCGACAGGCCCCGCGCCCATGACAAGGACAGGTCCGGCCTCGTTCGCCGGCACCACGCGGCTGACGAAGCGGACGGCGTGTCCTGACGTGCCGATGGTGTCGAGCAGCAGCGGCGCGAGGCTATCCTCGATATCATCGGGCACCGGCAGCAGGCAGTTTTCCGGCACCGGCACATATTCGGCATAGCCGCCCGGCCTGTTCCAGCCGATCAGGCTGGAGACTTCCAGACACATCTGGGTATCGCCCCGCTTGCAAGCGGCGCAATGACCGCAGTGCAAGGGGATGTAGACGGCGCAGCGGCGGCCGTTCAGGCGATGACCGGGCTGCTCGACGACGCCAAAGATCTCGTGGCCGGCGGTGAACTCGGCGCCCTTGTGCCAGAGCTTGAAGTCCGAGCCGCACAGCGCGGTGCGCGAGACTCGCACCAGCACCTCGCCGGCGCCGACATCGGGCATCGCCACGCGCTCGATGGTGATGCGGTCATTGCCGTGGAAGACCGCGGCCTGCATGATCGAATTCGGACGGGGCGACATGTTCATTTCGATACCTAGCCTTTCACCGCACCGAGGGTCAGTCCGGACACCAGCCAGCGCTGAACCAGGGCCGCCAGCACCAGCGGCGGCAACGCGATCAGCGTCGCAGCCGCCATGAGGGCGCCCCATTGCGTCGAGCCTTCGCCGATGAAGTTGAAGGCCGCCGCGATCAGCGTCTTGGTGTCGCCATTGGAGAGCACCAGTGCAAACAGGAAGTAGTTCCACGAGAACACGAAGGCGAGGATCGCCGAAACCGCGACGCCGGACGCCACCAGCGGCAGCGCGATGCGCCAGAGGATGCGCGTGACGCTGCATCCGTCGACTTGCGCAGCCTCGAACACGCTGCGCGGAATGCCGTCGAACGACGGCAGCAGAACCCAGATCACGATCGGCAACGTGATGACGGCGTGGCTGAGGATCAGCGCGGTGTAGGAGCCGATCATGCCGACCTGCCGAAACATGACGTACCAGGGCAGCAGGAACAGCGTGCCGGGCGCCATGCGCGCCGCGAGCGTCAGGATCGCCGGCCACGAAATGCGCGTCCAGGACACGGCGAAAGCGGCGGGGATTCCGAACAGCAGCCCGAGCGCGGTCGAGCCGACGGTGACGATGAGGCTGTTGAGCGCATAGCTCAGGAACGGCGTGGTCCTGGTCAGCTCGACATAATTGTCGAGCGTCGGCGAGAAGATCAGCGTGGGCGGATAGGCGGTGACCTCGAAGGACGGCTTGAACGAGGACAGCACCATCCAGACCGTCGGCGCCATGATGAGCACGCCGGCGATCACGAGTTGCACGGTGTTGAGCCAGCGGATCCAGCGGTCGGTGTTGGCGGCATCGGTCATGACATCACCACGCCACTGCGCCGCGCAGGCGATTGAAGGCGAGCACGGCGCCGAACACGATCGCCGTCAGCGTCAGCATCAGGGCGCTGGCATAGCCGATGTTGAAGAATTCGAAGCCGACCCGGAAGCCGTAGATGTTGAGCGTGTTCGAGGCGTTGCCCGGGCCGCCCTGGGTGGTGATGTAGATGATGTCGAAGAAGCGCAAGAGATCGACGCTGCGCAGGATCGCCGCGGTGACGATGGTCGGCAGCAGCAGCGGCAGCGTGATGCGCTGAAACGTCTTGAACGGAGATGCACCGTCGATCTGCGCGGCCTCGTAAACACTCGGCGGCAGCGATTGCAAGCCGCCCAGCACGATCAGGGCGACATAAGGCGTCCACTGCCAGCTGTCGATCAGCGCGACGGTCGGGATGACCCAAATCGGCGAGGCCAGCCAGTCCGACGGCGGCAGGCCGAACAACTGGAGGATGTAGTTGGCGGCACCGAGCGAGGGATCGAGGATCACCAGCCACATCATGCCCGCGACCACCGGCGGCATCATGAAGGGCGAGATGAACAGCGAACGCACGATGCCCGGCAGGCGCTTGGCGTGGAACAGCACCAGCGCAAGCCAGACGCCGAAGACGAGCTGCAGCACCAGCGACAGCACGAACAGCGCGATGGTGATCCACAGCCCGTGCCAGAATTCGTAGTCGGAGATCAGCTTCGAATAATTGGCGAGGCCCGCAAAGGACTGCTTGCCGGTCGAGGAAAATGTCTGGAAGCCGAGCCAGACCGTATAGATGACCGGAAACGCGATCATCGCGACCGTGAAGATCACGGCCGGCGCCGAGAGCGCCGCCATCTCCAGCTTCTGCCGGTCCTGCGTGAGTGTCGCAGCCGTGTCAGACATGCGTTCGTGTCCTCGATCGAGTTAGGTGCCGGCCGGCGGGAAGCCGGCCGGCATCGGGCGGTTAGTTCAGCGCGATCAGCGCGTCCAGCGCCTTGTCGGCATCCGCGCAAGCCTGATCGACGGTCTTCTGCTTCAGGATCAGATCCTGCACCGCCTGCCCGATGAACTCGCGCGATTGCGGGTTCGCGACGATGGGATAGCCGACTTCGGACGAGCCCTTGGTAGCGAGCACGTCGAGCGCAGCCTGCCATTCCTTCCGCACCGGTTCCTCGTCGATCCACTTGCGATATTCAGGATCGTTCGCGACGGACGGACGCGGCGGCGCAATGCCCTGGAGCGCCATCTTCTTCTGCACCTCGGGGCTGGTCGCCCATTGCACGAAGTACCAGGCCGCATCCGGCTGCTTGCTGTGCGAGGACACCGCCATGCCCCAGCCGATCGTGGTCGGCACCTGGCCGGCTTCACCCGCCGGGAATGGCAGCAGGCCGGTGTCCTTCAGGCGCGCGCCGCCTTCCATGACTGTACGCAGCTCATTGGAAGATTCGAACGCCATCGCAGCGCGGCCGCCGCGATACAGCGCGGAAATCTGCTGGAAGCTGTAGTTGACGACGCCGGGCGGTCCGAAGTCGCGCAGCAACCGGCTATAAGTGTCGAGCGCCTCCTTGCCCTTGGCCGAGCAGAGGTTCGACTTGCCGTTGGCGATGTACGTACCGCCGACATTGTGCAGCATGTTGCTGAAGGTGTACGCAACCGCGGGCTTGAGGCCGCGCGAGACGAACGGCGTCACCGCGCTGTCGCAAGCCTTGATCTTTTCGGCGGCGGCCTCGACGTCCTTGATCGTCTTCGGCGCCTCGAGGCCGCACTTCTTGAAGATATCGGTGCGGTAATAGAAGATCGGCCCTTCGAGATTCATGGGCATGCTGGTCAGCTTGCCGCCGAAGGTCGCGGCCTTGAGCAGGGCCTGGCTCAGCCCGGCCGGGTCGTATTCCTTGGCGACCTCGTTCTTGGCCATGGCGGTGAGATCGCCGTACCAGCCGGCGGCGGCGAACTGCTCGCCCTCGCGCGAGGGCAGCGTCATGAACACGTCGACCTCGTCGCTGTTCGCATTCATGACGGTGACCAGACGCTGGCGCATCTGCTGTTCCTGATAGCCGTCGACCTTCAGGGTCATGCCGGTCAGCTTTTCGAAATCGGCCTTGTAGGTCAGGAGTGCCTGCGCCACCGGATTGTTGTTGGCGAGAAAGGTGACGGTCTTGCCCTTGAACTTCATCCAGTCGAAATCGGCCGCGTTCGCCTGCACGCTGACGGCGGCTATCGCGAGAACGGGCAACGCGACGTGGGTCGCGAACATCCTTGCCTTCATTGAACTCTCCTCCCGGCTGGCCGCCTTAAGTTGGCGGACCATTTTGAACTCGTTTGCACACCACTTGAAAACGGTTACAAAATAGACCTCACATCCGCCGTGTCAAGCGATGGACAAGCCGCACAATCTGCGGCAGATTTACGACATTCTCGCTACCAGGCCGCACCCAGCACAGGATGTAACGTTACATTCATGAGACTGACCAACGCCAAGTCCATGAAACAGGGCATCCGCGCCGTGGCGGCCCGGGCCGGCGTTTCGACCGCATCGGTCTCGCGCGCCCTCAACAATCCAGATGCGGTGAGCCCCTCCTTGCGTGCACGCATCGAGCAGGCCATCGACGCGCTGGGCTATATCCCGCACGCGCCGGCGCGCATTCTGTCGTCACGTCGCTCGCGTACCCTTGGCGCGATCGTGCCGACGATCGACAACACGATGTTCGCGCGCGGCATCGCTTCGCTGCAGCAATATCTCTCCTCGGTCGGATACATGCTGTTTCTCACCACCAGCGGATACGATCTCGACGTCGAACTGCAGCAGGCACGCAATCTGATCAGCCGCGGCGTCGACGGCCTTGTGCTGCGTGGTGACTGCCATCACGAGGGATTGCGCAAGCTGCTCGCGGACAATGCGGTGCCCTTCATCAACGTCGGCATCTACCAGCCTGACAGACCCTACCCTTGCGTCGGAACGAACAACGAAGCCGCCGCCCATCGCGCCGCCGCGCATGTCATCGAACTCGGCCACAGCCGCATCGGGATCGTCTCGGCGCTCCAGCGTAACAACGACCGCGCCAGCGCCCGCGTCGCCGGCTTTCGCCGCGCGCTCACCGAGAACGGGCTCGCACTTCCCCCGCAATGGCATGTCGAGGTGCCCTATACGCTGGACGACGCGCGCGAGGCGGCGCGCTATCTCCTGAATCTCAAGGACCGCCCGACGGCCGTTGTGTGCGGCAATGACGTCATCGCCTACGGCGTGCTGCTCGAGGCGGAGCGCGACGGGTTCTCCGTGCCGCGCGACCTGTCTGTCGTCGGCTTCGACGACCTCGACTGGAGCAGGCATTTGCGGCCGAGCCTGACCACGATCCATGTTCCGACCGGAGAGACCTGGCAGCGCGCCGGCGAATACCTGGTGCGGAGCCTTGCCGGCGAGCAGACCATCATGCACCGCGAGATCGACTTCTCGCTGGTGGTCCGCGAATCGACGGCTTCGCCCGCGAAATCCTGAAGAGAGACCCTCCCCATGAGTTCAAATTTTTCCCTCGGGCCCGGCTTTCATGCCGTCGTGATCGGCGGCGCCGGCGACATTGGCGCAGCGATCAGCAACCAGTTTTGCGACCTCGGCGCGACTGTCACTGCAACCGGCGCGAACGAGGCCGATCTGGCCCGCACCCTGCTCAAGCCGCGCGCTGGCCTCACGCTCGCGACGCTCGATGTCACCGATGATCAGGCCGTCACGTCCTTCGCCCGGCAGCACCGGCGCGTCGACGCGCTGGTCAACTGCGCCGGGATTCTCGCGCGCGACAAGGAATTCGAGATCGAGACCTTCATGAAGGTGCTCGACGTCAATCTCACCGGCACGTTCCGGACCTGCATGGCGTTCCGTCCCCAGCTCGCGGAGCGTAAGGGTTCGATCGTCAACATCGCCTCGATGAATGCCACGCTGGCGCTGCCGCGAATTCCCGCCTATTGCGCCAGCAAGGGCGGCGTCGTGATGCTGACCAAGGCACTGGCTTTGAAGTGGGCCGAGGAAGGCATCCGCGTCAATGCCGTCGCGCCCGGCTATATCGAAACCGCGATCAATGCCGCGGGCCGCACCGATCTCGCACATTATCAGCGCATCGCCGATCGCACCGCCTTCAAGCGCTGGGGGCAGCCGGAAGACATTGCCGGCGCAGTTGCCTTCCTCTGCATGCCGGCCTCGCAATACGCGACCGGCACCGTCGTTGCCGTGGATGGCGGGTTTCTGGCGGGGTAGTGCGCAGCCCTATGCGCCGAGCGCCTTCCGGTTGAACGTCCGCAGGAATCGGAGCGACAACGTCCGCACGTTCGCGACGTTCAACAGCCAGGCCGCAGCGGCATAGGCAAGGCCGCCCGCGAGGCTGACGATGATCAGCGACACGATGCCGGTGCCGCTGGCCTGCGACCGCGCGAGTAGGATAGCAGCGGCCATCGCCGCTGCCGAAGCGGCAACGCCCACGAGACGGTTGAAGTCGAACGGCACGGGATGGGCGCGGTGCATCAGGGCGACGGCGACGACGAGGCCGAGCGCTTCGGTGGCGAGCGTGGCGAGTGCCGCGCCGTAGAGGCCGTAGCCGGCGACCAGCGCGAACATCAGTGCCACGCTCAGGACGAGCGTGAGGAACGACTGCGCCGCCAGCATGAAGGGCCGCTCGGCGAGCTGGAAACTGATCTGGACGTAGAACTGGTTGGCGATGCCGAAGAAGCGCGCGAGCACCAGCGTCGGCAGCAGCGCCGAGACGCCGGCCCGGAAGTCGACGCCGACGAGCGTACCCGCGACCTGGTCGGCCGCGAGCGCGAGCCAGACGGCGACGGGCGCGACGACGACGAGCAGCAACTCGAAGCTCTCGGTCAACCGCTCCCGCGTCGTCTCGCTGTTTTTCTCCGACAGCGACCGGAACACCAGCGGCACAGTTGCCGCGGCGACGCTGGAGGCGATCATGACCATGAACTGGCGCGGCAGATCGGCGGCGACGCCGAAAATGCCGGCGGCGTCCTTGCCGAGCAGATAAGCGACGATGAGCCGGTCGCAGGCCGAATAGACCGCAACGGACAATCCGGCCAGCGTCAGCGGCAGGCCGTAGCGCGCCAGCTGCAAGAACTGGCTGCGCTGGAAGCGCGCGATCTTCGTGCGGTCGCCGACGAGATTGAGAATGATGCCGGTGAGCGAGCCCAGGCCGAATGCGGCGAGCAGTCCCAGCCCTCCCCAGCCGAGCCAGATGCCGAGCAGGCCAAAGCCGACGCTCGACACGCTGCGGACGATCGAGATTGCCGCAAACCTGTAGGGGCGCAATTTGGCGCGTTCGAATTCCTGGCCGACATCGACGGCATTGGCCATGATCGCGACGAACATGCTGGCGAGCAGCAGCTCGACACTGAGGTCGCTGCGGAACAGGAAGACCAGCGGCGTGGTGGCGCAGAGCACCGCGGCCGTCAGCGCGAAGGCAACCATCGCCGTGCCGCGAAAATCCACCTCCGCCGACATCGCCTGATAGCGCGACACCGACAGCTTGATCCAGGCAAAGAAGATCGCGCCCAATATGCCGGCGAGGCTGATGCCGACGACATAGACGCCGTACTCGGCCGGCGTCAGCAGCCGCGTGTAGGCCGTGACGGCGAAGAAACCCACCGCTGCGGGCAGGATGTAGGCAACGAGATAAATCGAGAAATGGCGGTTCAGCATGCGGGACCGTTGCGATGATGACGGCCGATAATCAATGGGCCTTGGCAGGGCGAACGAACTGCGTCCCAGCATCTCTCAAGAGTGTCACATAAGTCTGCAGATCGCGCGGCGAATGAGGTTTCAGCGCCGCTTTCGGCCGTTAGCGTTAAATTTGCCCTTTCGCTGAAGCGGTTTCCGCGATCATGAATGAAACCATGATCCAGACTGGAACAGGGATGCAGCGCCACGCGCGTTGACCCGCCGAACCTCCGCAAAGGTTAACCCAACAAAGGAAAACCCCGGCGCCGCAAGGCGTCGCTTGGTACGATGGCGCGTTGGTTCCAAAAGGAACGTCCTGACGTGACCAGGCTCGACAGACGCGAATTTCTCCTCGGCAGCGCCGCAGCACTCGCGGCGGGCGCAACGGCCTCCGCCGCCCCGGCATCAAAACTCGCGCAGCGCCGCCCGGGCTTTGGCGCTGCCGCCACGCTCTGGGACCTGCAAGCCGATCCCAGGCTCGGCGAAGCCATCAGCACCTATTGCACGCAGGTGGTGCCGGTACTCGAGCTGAAATGGCCGATGCTGCGGCCGAACGCGCACACGTTCAATTTCGAGCGCGCCGACGCCATCCTGGATTTCGCGCGGGACAACGACCTGACGATGCGCGGCCACGCGCTCGCCTGGTATCACGACATTCCGGACTGGACCAAGCAGATCAGGGACACCAAGGGCGTCGAACGTGCCTATGTCGACCACATCGGCACCGTCGTGTCCTACTACAAGGACAAGCTGACGTCGTGGGACGTCGTCAACGAACCGATCCCGGACAATCCGAAGAAGGTCACCGACCGGCGCGATACGTTCTGGACGCAGCATCTGGGCAACAGCTGGATTCCGCTGGCCTTCCGAACGGCGGCCGCAGCCGACCCCTTCGTCAAGCTCGCAATCAACGAATATGACATCGAGTCGGCGAAGGACTCATTCATCGCCAAGCGCGCGGCGTACCGCAACCTGATCATGGATTTGCTCGACCAGGGCGCGCCGCTGCACGCCGTGGGCCTGCAGTCGCATCTGCATGCCGAGCTCGAGATCGACACGCATGGCCTCGCCGAATTCGTCACCGAGCTGCGCTCGTGGGGCCTTGAGGTGCTCGTCACCGAGCTCGACGTCGACGATCAGAAGCTGACGGGCAATCCGGCGGAGCGCGACGCTATCGTCGCCAAGCGCGTCGACGACCTGCTGACCGCGATCTCGACCAGCGGCCCGGTGCGCTCGATCCTGACCTGGGGCCTCTCGGATCGCTATAGCTGGATCAACGGAACCTTCGCCCGGGCGGACAAGCAGCCGAATCGCCCCTTGCCGCTCGACGGCGAGTTCAAGCCGAAGCCGTTCATGGACGTGATCAGCAAGTTCACGAGGGACGTCTGAGGCGGCCTATCGTGCCTTCGGAACCTCGAAGACCGCAGCGTCGTCCATATGATCCGGCGCCAGGCTCGGACCGCGACGATCGCGCGAGCTGAGGCGGAACACGTCGCGGATGTCGTCGACAGAGGTCGACGAATAGGACTGGATGCAGAGCGCGACCTGTTCGGGCGAAGCGGCGCGCATCATCGCTTCGATGGCCGGGCGGTCGAGCGGCGTGTCGTCCCAATGCGAGACCGCGATGCTGTCTTCGGTGACCCGATGGGTGGCCAGATGCGCGGGCGAGTTCGCGACGAAGTGGCCGTACATCAGGTACTCCGAGAACTTCTTCTTCCGGCACAGCGCCAGAACCCAGTTCAATCCCGTCGCCGACTTGATGGCATCGGTCATCGCACGCGCGGTGTCCTTGTCCCAGACCAGTGCGTTGCCGACATAATCGTCGGCGGGGAACGAGCGCTGCTTGATACCGAGAAGCTGATCGACGGTACGCAGCCACAGCCCATGCAACGGGTGGTCAGCACCGATGTCCTTCGGGGTGACGAACAGCGGCGTCTTCTCAGCGCCGGCATATTGGCCGACGTCGAATTCGCGGAAGAACAGATTGTCCGAATCCAGGATGCAGACGCGCTGCTCGGAAGCGTTGAGGACACCGGCGATCTTCAGGATCTGCTGGATGTGCCAGCCGTGCACCGGGGACGACAGCAGCGACAGCCACACGCGGCGCTTGCTGAGGAACTGAAGCGCCGGCGGCAGCGCCCAGAGCCATTTCGGCAGATAGCGCGAGGCCGGGACGATGACGCGCTTGTCTGAAGCAAATCGCTCGAACAGCGGCACGTCCTCATCGTTAACGAGAACATAATGCCGCGTGTATCCCGAGAGCCAGGTGTCGATGCTCTCGCTGAGCAGCGAAAAGCGTTCGATATCCTTGGCGTAGCTGGCGGTCAGCAGGGCAACGGAATGCATGGAGCGCGCTCGAATGGCCATCAAGCCGCACTCATAGCCGCACCGCGAGATGCTGGAAACTCACAAACGGAATCAAGGTAAAATGAAACGAAGCATTAGCCATCCGACGGCAGCCCCTGCGCGATCCCGCGAAAGCGCAGCGGCGCCAGTGCGGAGGCGCGCTGCCACCAGTCGGCGACGCGGTCGTCGAGTGCGGTCACACCGCGACCCTGGCCCGGAAAGATCCGGATCTGCTGCACCGCCTCGGCTTCGAACCCCCTGCCCTTGCGCGTGATCATGAGGGCGGCGCCTTCGCGGTCGCGCTGGGTCAGCGGCGCCAGGAGGCGGCCACGCGGACGAAGCGACTGAAGCCAGACCGGATGGGGGTGCGAGAACCCGGCATGCACGATGATCACGTCGGCCGGCTCGCCGATCTTCTCACATCCATCGCCATGCACGACCTCGACATTACGATAGGCGCGAAGGCAATTCGCAGCCCGCGCCGCAAGCCGCCCGTCGCATTCGATTGCATGCACCCTGCCCTTGGGGCCCACGATCTTCGATAACACCGCCGAGAAATAACCCAGACCGCAGCCGATCTGGACCACGCGGTCCTTCTCTCCGATTTCGAGCAGATCGATGAAATGCGCCCACAGGCTCGGCAGCCCGGTGTCGAGCTTGCGGCGCGCATCGATCGCGACCAGCACATTGTCGTAGAGACGAGCGGGATCGGCATCTGGCGTCAGGCGATAGCTGCGCGCCGCCTCGCTCTTGATGCGCCAGGGTCCCTTCGCCAGAAAATCCTCGCGCGGGACGGCGGCGAGCGCTTCGAGCAGGCGTGGTGAGGAGATCCGCTCGCGCTTCGCGATCAACTCGACGTAACGCGCGCGCGCGGCGGTCAGATCGCTCATCTCACGGGATCAGCCTGTTCACGGACGGGCGCGTCCCCTCCGAGCTCGTTGAGGAGCTGCATCGCCTGCTTCAGGTCCGGGGTGTAGAAGCCCTCGCTGAACTTGCCGACGATCGGCACGAGCAGGAGGCTTGCGTGCTCGCGCTTGCCGGCTTCGTGCGACAGGCGCGCAAGGCTGACGGCGGTCCGAAGCTCCCATGACAGCGCGCCCTGCTTGCGCGCGGTCTCCAGCGACAGGGTGAACAGGTCCTCGGCCTCCTGCACCGATTCCGGATTACCGTCCGACATCGTGATCTCGCCTTGCAGGCGATAGACCTCGGCGAGATAGGAGTGATCGCCGGTCCGTCTCGCGGTCGCGAGCGCGCCGTCCAGCGCGCGCAAGGCGGCATCGCGCATCCCGACCTTGGCATAGGCTTCCGCAAGCAGGCAGCGGAACCAGCAGCCGGCGAGCCAGGAATCCATCGCCTCGTATTCGTCGAGGCCGAAGCGCATCTGGCTGAGACCTTCGTCGGCCTCGCCGAGCTGGGCCAGCGCCCAGCCGCGCAGGATCGCCGCCTGCTGCTTCCAGTGCAGGAAATTGTGCTCGGTCGCGATGATCATGGCACGGTTGGCATGGTCGCGCGTGCCCTCGACGTCGCGCAAATGCTGGCAGAGATAGGCGCCGAACACGAGCGCGAAGGCGAGCGTGAAGGGATGGCGGATCTTCTCGGCATTCGCGATCGCCTGCTCGCTGTGCTGGCGCGCCGCATCGGGCCGGCCGAGGAACCAGAGGAGATAGCCGAGATAGGACAGCGAAACGACGCCGGGATCGGTGCCGTGCCGCTCCATCAGATCGGAATGCAGATCGGGGCTGTAGAGGTTGATGCAGCGGTGCAGATGGTGCTGGGAGGCGGCAAAACGGCCGCGATAGAGCATTGTCATCGCGATCGAGCGGTGCGCCTCGATCAGATAGCCGGTCTGCTGCGCCGGCTGCGTGCGCTCGTTCAGCCGCTCGCGCTTGGCGAACTTCAACAGCTCGACGCTGAGATCGTGCGCGCGGGTGAGATCGGCGCGGATGAAATGGCAGACCCAGAGTCCGCGCGTGGCGGCGAAGGCCTTTTCATCGTCATCGAGCTGCTGGCCGAGCTCGAGCGCGCGGATGTAGTTCTCCTCGACCTCCTGCACGGCGTAGCCCTTGGCGGCAATTAATGCGTTGCCGAGCGCGATGCGCAGCTCCAGCTCCATCTCGTCAGCGCCCTGCATGCGCGCATTGGCCTGCACGACGCTCAAGCCCCGGCGCAGATGCCCGATCGCCTCGAGATTGGCGCCGCTCTTGGCCGCCTGCTTGCCTGCCTTGAGCCAGAAGCTCGCGGCGCCCTCGCTCTGCCCGGACTCGGTGAGGTGATGGGCGAGCAGCTCCGGCTCGCGCTCCGTCTTCTCCGGGTACATCTCGGCGAGCACCTGGGCGATCCGGGAATGCAGCTTGCGCCGCTCGCTGTGCAGCAGGCTCGCATGCGCGGCGTTCTGGATCATCACGTGCTTGAAGGAGTAGAGCGCATCGGGCGGATGGCCGCGGCGCATGATCAGGCCGGCTTCCTCCAGATGATTGAGCGCGGCCTCGATCTGCTCTGCCGGCGTGTTGGCGACCGCATGCAGGGTCTCGTACGAGAACTCGCGGCCGATGGTGGCACCGATCTGCGCGATCCGCTTGAACGGCCCCATGCGGTCCAGCCGCGCCATCAGCGAGTCCGTCAGGGTCGCCGGGATCGCGAGCTGCCGCCACGGACCCGACAGCACATAGCGCCCGTGCCGTTCGGTCAGAAGGTTGGATTCGAGAACGGTCTTGGTCAGCTCCTCCAGGAACAACGGCACGCCATCGGTCTTGACGATGATCTCCTCGACCACCTCCTTGGGAAGCTCGCGGCCCGCGACACGCTCCACCAGCGTCGTGCGCAAATGCCGGCTGAGGCGATTCAGCACCAGCGTGGTGATGTGCGAATGCGCGCTCCAGCTCGGCTGGAATTCGGAGCGCGCAGTGATGATGACCAACACGGGCCGGTTCTGCGCCCTGTCGACCAGGAGGTCGATCACCTCGCGGGAGGTCGGGTCGATCCAGTGCAAATCCTCGAACGCGATCACCAGCGGCATCTCGCGCGCGAGGCCGAGGAAGTGATTGACCAGCGCCGCGACGGTCGCGTCCTTCTGCTGCTGCGGCGACAGGTCGAGCGGCGGATAGCGATCTCCGGTCGGAATCGACAACAGCGCGGCAAACAGCGGCGTGACCTGCTCGACGTCGCCATGGGCGGCGGCGATCGCGTTCTCCAGGCTCGCCAGCGACGTCGCGGAGGGATCCTCGCGATCGAGGCCGAGCGAAAATTTGAGCTGCTCGGAGAACGGATAGAACGCCGTGGAGGTGTAATAGGGCGAGCACTGGAACGAGGCCTGTCCGTGGCGATCGCCCGCGATCCGCTCGAAGATCTCCTGGATGATGCGCGACTTGCCGATGCCGGGCTCGCCGAACTTGACGACGACCTGGCCGTCGCCGTCCTTGGCCTGCTGCCAGCGCCCCATCAACAACGCGATCTCCTCCTCGCGGTTGACGAGCGGCGTCAGCCGCGTGCCCATCGCGGCGGCAAAGCGGGTCTCCACCCGCGAGGCGCGCACCACGTGCCACGCCTGCGCCTTCTCCGAGATTCCCTTCAGCGCATGGACGCCGAGATTGCGGTAGTCGAACTTCCCCTTCAGCAGCGACTGGGTCGAGGCCGAGATCACCACGCCGTTGGACGGCGCCAGACCCTGCAAGCGCGCGGCGAGATTGACGGTCTCGCCGACCGCGGAATCGCGCTCCTCGGTGCCCTGCCCGACGAGGTCGCCGACCACGACGAGACCGGTCGCGATCCCGATGCGGACGGCCGGAGCGTGGCTCAGCGCACCGCGCGGCTCGATCGCGCGCGCGGTCGAGAGCACCCGCACAATCTCGAGCCCGGCCCGCACCGCGCGCTCGGCATCGTCCTCATGCGCGGTCGGATAGCCGAAATAGACCAAAATGCCGTCGCCGACGAAACGGGCGGCAAACCCTTCGTAATGCTTCACCACGCGGACGCAGGTTTCGCGGAAGCTCGCGATCATGTCGCGCACGTCTTCCGGATCGAACTGCGCCGAGAGCGCGGTGGAATCCACCATGTCGCAGAACATGGTGGTGAGCTGACGCCGCTCGGCACCGACCTCCGTTCGGGTCTGCGGACGGGCCTCCGCCTCAGGCTTCTCTGCGGTCTCAGCCTGGAATAGCGCCGACGTCGCGCGCCGAAGCCGCTTGCGATCGCCGAGCGGCAATCCGAGCTCGACCAGGTCGGATTCCGTCAGGTCCCCCACGACATCGAGATCGAGGCGGTGCTGCGCGAAGAGATCGGAGTAATGGCCAAGACCGACGCCTTCGAGCCAGCGCTTCAGCCCGCCTTCCGCCCCGGTGTCCGGCTCATTCTCCAGCATGGTGATTCCGCTCGACCTTCACTCCGTCGAAGGGCTTTAGGCCCCTCAACCAAAGATTTTGGGGCCCGAACTTCACCTCAGACTGGACGCGTTCCCTAAGTTCTAGGAAGAATAGCCCAATTAGATCAAAAGGGAATGGCATTGTCGGACATCGCATCCGGAGCGAGAGAGGGATCGGACGGCTTGAGCGCCGAAACCCGGACCTTTGCCCATATCGGCGGCCTTCTCGACTTTTATGCGCGGAAGACGCCGACGGCACCTGCCCTCCTCGCCCCAGGCCGGCCGGCCCT
The DNA here is from genome assembly GCF_018130785.1 of Bradyrhizobium liaoningense. Lineage (GTDB taxonomy): Bacteria > Pseudomonadota > Alphaproteobacteria > Rhizobiales > Xanthobacteraceae > Bradyrhizobium > Bradyrhizobium liaoningense_A. The sequence continues at coordinate 51,035 of NZ_JAFCJT010000014.1, read as the reverse complement.
CACCTATGGTGAGCTGGACGGCTTGATTCAGCATCTTATCCGCACTTTGCGCGGGCTCGGCATTGCCCCTGCCGACCGCATCGCCGTTGCGCTGCCGCGCGGCGCCGACGGTGCGCTGGCGCTGATCGCGGTCGCCTCGGCCTGTGCCTGCGTCCCCGTCAACCCAGATCTGACCGCTGACGAGCTGCAACGCTATTTCAGCGAAATGAAGCTGACCGCGCTCGTCACCCGGGCCGACATGAACTCACCGAGTCGTGATGTCGCGAAGGCGCTCGATATTGCGGTGATCGATTTCGTGCCGGGGCCGGACGACAATCTCGGCGGCTGCGCGTTTATCGGCCCGGCGCTCGGGCCAGCGAACACCAGCGGCGCCTCGCACGGCGACGACGACGCATTCATCCTGCTGACGTCGGGCACCGCGGCGCGGCCGAAAATGGTGCCGCTGACGCAACGCAATGTGTGCCTGTCTGCGCACAATGCCGGCCGCGTGCTGTCGCTCGCATCCCACGATCGCCTTCTCAACGCCCTGCCGCTGTTTCATGCCCATGGTCTGATCTCCGGCCTGCTGACGGCACTGGCCGCGGGCTCCAGCGTGATCTGCACCAACGGTTTCGACGCATTGTCCTTCTTCGGCTGGATGCGGGAGCTGCGACCGACCTGGTACACGGCGGTGCCGACCATCCATCGCGCGCTGCTCACCGCAGCGGAGGCAAGCCCGGACCGCGCCCGATCATCGTCGCTGCGTGTGATCCGCTCGGCCTCGTCCTCGCTCGCGCCTGCGATCCTGAGCGGGCTGGAGGCGATGTTCGGCGTTCCCGTGCTCGAAACCTACGGCATGACCGAAGCGGCCTCGCAGATCGCGGCGAATCCGTTCGAGCTGCGCAAGGTCGGATCGGTCGGCTGCGCTGCCGGCCCCGAGATCGCGATCATGGACGAGACGGGTCGCGCCCTTGCGAGCGGCGAGCATGGCGAGATCATGCTGCGCGGGCCGAACATGACGCGCGGCTATTACAATGACGAGGCGGCGACGCGGGCCGCGTTCCGCAACGGCTGGTTCCGGACCGGCGACCTCGGCTATCTCGACGCTGACGGCTATCTCTTCATCGTCGGCCGCATCAAGGACGTCATCAACCGCGGCGGACAGAAGATCTCGCCCCTGGAGGTCGAAGAGGTCCTGCTCAGCCATCCGGCGGTGCTGGAGGCCGGCGTGTTCGCCGTCCCGCACCAGAAGCTCGGCGAGAACGTCGCCGCCGTCGTGGTGTTGCGCGCGAATTCCGAGGCGACCTCGGACCAGCTGCGCCAGTTCGCGCGAAAGCGCCTTGCGGCCTACAAGGTGCCGAGCCTGATCCGCAGCGTGGCCGCACTGCCGAAAGGCGCGAGCGGCAAGGTCAAGCGCAATGCGCTGGCCGATCTGATCGCAACCGCGGAGCATGGCGACGAAGCGCAATTGCCGCGCAACGAGCTGGAGACCCAGCTCGCGGGGATCTGGGCCGGTTTGCTGGAGCTGCCGCAGGTCGGCATCGATCAGGATGTCTTTGCGCTCGGCGCGGATTCGCTCGCGGCGACACAGATGCGCTCGCGGCTGCGCGAACGCTTCAACGTCGACTTCTCGTTCGAGGACATCTTCGATTGCGCCACGGTCTCAGCGCTTGCGGCCCGGATCGAGACCGCCACAACCCATCGCGAGACGATGCTACCCGCATGGCGCCAGGCAGCGGCAGCAGACGCGCCGCTGTCGTTCCAGCAGCAGCGGATGTATGTGCTCTCGCGGCTCGATCCGACCCGTTACAATTACAACGTCGTCGAAGTCGCTGTTCTCAAGGGCCTGGTCGACGTCGCCGCGCTTTCTGCGAGCCTCGCCTCGATCTGCGCGCGCCACGCGGCGCTGCGCTCGGTCTTCATCGAGCGCCAGGGCGAGCCGGCGCAACTTGTGCTGCAATCACCTCCGCGATTCGAGCGGATCAAGCTCAAGCCCTGCGCGGCGGACAAGCGGGCCGCAATCATCCGGCGCGAGGCGCTCGAGCTCGCGCAATATCCGTTCGATCTGGCGCGCGAGCCGCCGCTGAAGGTCACCCTGCTGTCGTTCGACAAATCCAGCCACGCGCTGGTGGTCAACGTCCATCACCTCGTCACCGACGGCTGGTCGCAGCGGCTGTTCTGGGAGGAGCTTGCCGCCCATTATGCCGCCGCGCGCAAGACGAGCGCGGCGACACTGCCGCCGCCCGCCTTCCAGTATCGCGACTTTGCACTGTGGCAGCAGAGCTGGGCAAAGACGCCGGCGGCGAAGGAGCAGCTCGACTACTGGCGGGCGCAGCTCGACGTCGTCACCACGCTGCCGCTGCGGACCGACCGGCCAAGGCCGGAGATCTGGAGCGGTCACGGCGCCCGTCACTATCTCGAATTCTCCAAGACGCTGTCGGCTGATTTGAGAGCCCTGAGCCAGGACCAGGGCGTCACGCCATTCATGACGCTGCTCGCGGCTTTCCAGTGCCTGCTGTTCCGCCACACTGGACACGAGGATGTCGCGACGGGATCGCTGATCGCCAACCGCAACCAGATCGAGAGCGAGCGACTGATCGGGCTGTTCGCCAACACCCTGATCCTGCGCAACGATTTTGGCGGCGATCCGAGTTTTGGCGAAATGTTGCGGCGGGTGCGGCAGGTCACGCTGGATGCCTATCGCAACCAGGACCTCCCGATCGAGGAGGTGCTGCGCGCGCTCCAGATCGCGCGCCGGAGCGACGGCAATCCGCTTTTCCGGATCATGTTCATTCTCCAGAACGCCTCGATAGAGGCGGCGCGTTTCCCCGGCCTGTCGACGCGGCGGCTCGAGGTCGACCCGAAAGTCGCGCGCTTCGACATCACACTCGAACTGGTCGAGGCCGACGGCCGCTTCACCGGCTTCTTCGAATACGCCACCGATCTGTTCGACGCGGCGACCATCGAAGCCATGGCCGCTCAGTTCAAGACCCTGCTCAAGGCCGTGATCGCCAATCCGGAGCAGCGCGTCTCGCGCCTGCCGCTCCTGACGGAGGCCGAACGCCGGCAGTTGCTGGCGAAAGGCCAGGGCGTGGCGGCCAATTTCACTGCGCGAGGCAATTTAAGCGAACGCTTCGACCGCCAGGCGAAGAAGACGCCGAACGCGATTGCGGTGTCGGACGGCCGCACCACCCTGACCTATCGCGAGCTTGCTCGCCGCAGCCAGGCGGCCGCACGCTGGCTCGCTCGCGAAGGCGTCGGCACCGAAAGCGTGGTCGCCTTGCTTGCGGACCGTGGACCCGACCTGCTCGCCGCAATGATCGGAGTGCAGCGCGTCGGCGCGGCCTTCCTCAATCTCGACCCCGACCAGCCGCCGGCACGGCTCGCGACCATTTTGGGATCGAGCTGCGCCCGCATGCTGCTGACCGGGCGCGCGCAGTCATCCATGGTCGAGGCGCTGCTCGAACCGCTGGTCGAGCGCATCCATGTGGCCGAGCTCGACGACGCGCTCACGCCAGGGGCGACCAGGCCGGCCCGCACCGCGCGGCGCGCAGCCGCGAGCCTCGCCTATCTCATCTATACGTCCGGCTCCTCCGGCGCACCGAAGGGCGTGATGATCGAGCAGCGCGGGCTGTCGAACCATCTGGCGTCGCTAATCTCCGAGCTCGGGCTGTCGGCCAGGGATGTGATCGCGCAGACCGCGCCGCAGAGCTTTGTCATCTCGGTCTGGCAGTTCTTCGCTGGTCCGATGGTCGGCGCGCGGGTGCACATCTGCGCCAACGCGATCGCGCAGGACACGATCCTGCTCGCACGGGAGATCGAGCGCGAGGGCATCACGGTGCTCGAGATCGTGCCTTCGCTGTTGCGCGTGATCCTCGATCGCATGGACGAGGCACAGGTCCAGCGCGCCTTCGCAAGGCTGCGCCTCCTGATCTCGACCGGAGAACCGCTGGCCGTCGACCTCTGCAACGCCTGGCTCGCCCGCTGCCCGAAGGTGCCGCTGATCAACGCCTATGGCGCGTCGGAATGTTCCGACGACGTTTCGCTGCATCGCCTGACCAAAGCGCCGGCGGCGGCGACGAGCAACGTCCCGGTCGGCGCGGCCCTGCCCAACACCCAGCTCCATGTGCTCGATCAAAGCCTTCAGCCGCAACCGGTCGGCGTGACCGGGGAGCTCTGCATCGGCGGCGCCGGTGTCGGCCGTGGCTACATCAACGATCCCGCACAAAGCCGGGAGCGCTTCATCCCCGATCCGTTCTCGCGCCAGGCCGGCAGCCGGCTGTACCGGACCGGCGACCTCGCCCGCCGCCGCGCCGATGGCACGATCGAATGCCTCGGCCGGGCCGACCATCAGGTCAAGGTCCGCGGCTACCGTATCGAGCTCAAGGAGGTCGAGAACGCGCTTGCCGATCATCCGGGTGTGCGCACCGGCATCGTCGAGCCGCGCCGCGAGGCGAGCGGCGATGTCAGGCTGATCGCCCATATCGTCGCAAGGGCCGGCAGCCAGAGCAGCGCCAGCGAGCTGCGCGAATTCCTGAAGAGCCGGCTGCCGGGCCATGCGATCCCGTCCGCATTCCTGTTCCTGGACCAGGTGCCGCTCAATGCCCATGGCAAGATCGACAGGTCGGCGCTGCTGGCGCCCGCGCAGCAGGACGTCTCCGGGCCGGACGCCGCCGTGCCGGCGCGACGCTTCACCGAAAAAGTGCTCTCGGACATCTGGGTCGATTTGCTGAAGGTCGAGAGCCTTGGCGTGACCGATAATTTCTTCGATCTCGGCGGCCATTCGCTGCTGGCGGGCCAGGCGATGGCGCGCGTCGCCCGTGCGCTCGGCGTGTCGCTGCCGATCAAGACCATCTTCGAGGCCCCGACGATCGAAGGACTCGCCCGGCGGGTTGACGAGGCCGTGGCGGCAAAGCCGCGCAAGTCGGCAACGGGCATGCCAAAGCTGACTGAAACGAGGCTGGCTGAAAGCGGGCTTGCAACGCTCTCGATCGCGCAGGACCAGATGATGCGGATCGAGCAGCACCTGCCGGGCTTGCCGCTGTTCAACCTTCCCTTTGCCTTCCGCCTCCAGGGCCCACTCGATCCGGCCACCCTCGCGCAGGCGTTCGGCGACATCGTGCGCCGCCATGAGTCGCTGCGGACCGGGTTCGGCCGCAGCGGCGAAGAGCCCGTCAGCCGCATCGCCACACCCGACGAACTCGGACCGGTCCTCACCGTCGAGATCATCGGCGACGGACGTCCCCACAACAACAGGCGGCGCAAAGCCCTCGAACTCAGGAAGATCGATCTCCTGATCGAGCAGGAGACCTACGCCCCGTTCGACACCGCGCGGCCGCCGCTGTTGCGGGCGCGGCTGTTGCGGCTTCATGCCGACGACCATGTGCTGCTGCTGACGCTGCATCATGCCGTTGCCGACGGCTGGTCGATCGGTGTGCTGTTCGAGGAGCTGTCCAACCGCTATGCGGCGCTGGCCGGACGTCCGTCCGTGCCGCTGCCGAAACTGCCGCTCGCCTTTTCGGACGTCGCCCGCTGGCAGCGCTGGTGGTGCGGCACCGACGCCGCCCGCCGCCAGGCCGCCGACTGGACCGAGAATCTGCGCGGCGCGGCCCCCGTCTTCGACGGTGAAGCAAGCGCCGGCGCGTCCACCGGCTATTGCCCCGTCAGCCTCGATCACGAGCTGATCAGACGGCTCACGGCATTTGCCGGCCGGCATAACAGCACGCTGTTCATGTGCCTTCTCACCGGCCTGAAAGCCCTGCTGCTGGCGCAGAGCGGCCGCAACGACATTTCGGTCGCCACCGCCATGGCCAATCGCGCCCAGCCGGATACCGACCGGGTCGTCGGCCCGTTCGAGAACACGGTGATCGTCCGGACCCGAATCACGACGGAGCTGTCGTTCGCGCAAGCCCTGGCCCGGGTGCGCCAGAGCGTGCTCGACGCGCACGCGCGCCAGGAGCTGCCGTTCAACATCCTGGCCGACCATCTGGAGCAGGAGGGGATCGATCCGGCCTCGCTGCTCCAGGTCTATTTCACCCTGCAAAATCCACTGCGCCAGCCGCTCGATCTGCCCGACGTCACGATGGAATCGATCGGCCGAATCGCGCGTGAAGGCCAGCCGGTGCTGCCGATCGACCAGACCTGGCTATCGCTGATGCTCAAGGAACGCCCCACCGGAATCACCGGCTCATGCAATTACAAGAGCGAGCTGCTGGATGGCCGCAGGGTCGGTGAGTGGATGGCGCATCTCGTTGCGCTGCTGGAGGCGGCCGTCGCCCAACCCAACACGCCGCTCGGCCGATTACTCGCTCGCAGGGCGGCATGACCGGCTGTACGGGACGGGAGAACACAGGTTCACTCGCCAAAGCTGTGAATGACCAAGTTGCAGCTTGATTATTTGGCGCCAGCGCGCAAGATTATTCTGTCGATTTGATTTGGACGATTATTTTCAACCGGGGAGTTTGTTATGGGTTTCATCAAATTTACCAAGGGCACCTCGTTGAGCGACAAGGATCGCAAGGCCCTGCAAAAGCTGCTGGGCGCCGAGAAGAAGAAGCTCCAGTCCGCGCTCAAGGATGTCGATGCCAGCCTTTCGATGCTGGGCGGAGCGAAGAAAGCCAAGAAGAAGAAGAAGTAAGGTTCGTCGGCCGGGACGCCGCACGATTCTTCAGACTTCACTTTCCGGATCCGGGCCGCTCGCTCGTCGAGTTGGGGTCTCGCACAAGCTTGCGCCTGTAAACCGGCCTGCAAATCGACAAGAAATTGCCCGGGTGGACCGTTAGAAGCGGTCCGCTCAGTTGCTTCTTGTTCAGTTGATTCTTCCGTCAGGGTCGGAGACTTGGCCTCCGCCATGACGCCATGGGCGCAATTGATGGCAGACGACAGAATTGAACTGTTTGTCGGACTGATCGAGACCATTGACGCGCCGGGCGCAGTCGATGCGTGCCGGCGTCTGCTCTCGGTCGACGAACGGATCCGCGCCGACCGCTTCATGTTCGAGCGGCATCGGCGGCAATATATCTTCGCGCACGCGATGCTGCGCCTGGCGCTGTCGCAGGTTGCCCCCAACGTCGCGCCCTCCGACTGGTCGTTCGGGGCTGGCCGCTACGGGCGGCCGTTTGTCGCAGCGCCCGCAACCTCGACTGCGCTGCATTTCAGCCTGTCCCATGCCGATGGCTGCGTTGCCTGCGTCGTGTCCCGGCATGAGACCGTCGGCGTCGACGTCGAAACCGTGTCACGGCGCGTCGCGCCACTGTCCACCGCGCTTCGCTTCTTTGCGCCGGAGGAGGTCGAAACGTTGCGCGGACTGCCCGAGCCCGCTGCGATCGAGCGCTTCTTCGACTACTGGACGCTCAAGGAGGCCTATCTGAAGGCCAGGGGCTTTGGGCTCAATCTGCCGCTCGACGCCTTTGCGATGCAGGTGTCGCACGAGGCCATCGAGATCAGCTTCAAGCCCGATATCGCCGACGATCCGTCGGGCTGGCGATTCTCGCTGTGTTCGCCGTCGCCTTCGCATCGCCTCGCGATCGCCGACGGCTCCCGTGCGGACGGCGGCCTTCCCATCACCCGCAATGCCTGGCCCTTCCAGGAAGCGGCTGAATGACGCCGCCGCGGCTGCGCGTCTTTCCAGCGATCTCGCGCAACCGCGATCCCAAAAAATATGTCGGCGAGCTGATGCGGGTGGCGCGGTTCGCCGACCGCAACGGCTTCGAAGGCATCCTGCTGTTCGAAGGCAACGACGTGTTCGTCGAGCCCTGGGCGATGGCCCAGCACATCATGGGTGAGACGACGCGAAGCTCGCCGCTGATCGCGGTCAACCCCATCTACATGCACCCGTTCACCGCGGCAAAATTCGTCACGTCCTTTGCGCAGCTCCACGGCCGCAAGGTCTATCTCAACATGATCACGGGGACCGCGGTCAGCGATCTGCAGGGGCTGGGCGACGAGCAGTCGCATGCCGACCGCTATATCCGGCTCGGCGAATTCGTCGCGCTGATGCGCCAATTGCTGGAAAGCCCCCGCCCGGTGAATTTCGAGGGCCGGTTCTACCGCGCGCACCATCTGCAACTTCGCCCGCGCCTGCCGGCGGAGCTGATGCCGGAATTCCTGGTCGCGGGCCAATCGGAGGCGGCGCAGCGCGTGGCGAAGGACACCGGCTGCATCAGGATGCAGATGCTGCCGCCCGATCTCGATCGCGGTCTCGATGCGCCCGGAATGAACTTTGGCATCTTCGCCCGCGAGAGCCGTGAGGAAGCGCGACAGGCCGCGAAGGCACGCTTCCCCGACAACCCGGATGACCGCGAGTTGCTCGCGCTCACCGTGGAGAACAGCGACTCCGTTTGGAAGCGGCGGCTCTATGACGGCCAGAGCGGCGAGCTCGCGGACAATGGCTACTGGCTGCTGCCGTACCTCACCTTCCAGGCCGACTGCCCCTATCTCGTCGGCAGCTATGCCGAGATCGGCGCGAAGCTGAAGGATTTTGCCGCGAAGGGCCTGACCACGATCATGCTCGACATGGTCGCCGACCAGGCCGAGATGCAGCACGTCTGCAAGGCCCTCGCGGCGAGCGGGATGTTTTGAAGATGCCTCGTCTCCCTCTCCCCGCTTGCGGGGAGAGGCGAAAGGCCCTCACCGCGCCTCTTCGAATCCGGCCAGCACCGAGGTCAGGTTCGCGCCCAGAATATCGGAGAGATAGCCGCCCTCCTGCACGAACACGGTCGGCAGGCCCAGCTTCGCGATGGCCTGGCCGATGCGGCGGAAGCCCGGCGTGGTGACGGCCAGCCCCTTGAGCGGATCGTGCTCCGAGGCGTCGAGGCCGAGTGCGATGACGAGGGCGCCGGGTGCAAAGGATTCGATTGCCTTGCGCGCGACGTCCATCGCCTGGATGTAGCCGTCATCGCCGGTGCCGATGGCCAGGGGGATGTTGAGATTGGCGCCGAGGCCGGGTCCTTCGCCGCGCTCATGCGCGTAGCCCCACACATAAGGATAGTACGCGATGGGATCGGCGTGGATCGAGACAGTGTAGACGTCAGGGCGTGCGTAGAAGATTCCTTGCGTGCCGTTGCCGTGATGGACGTCGACGTCCAGGATCACGACGCGCTCATGCTTCAGTCGCAGATGCGCCGCGGCGATCGCGCTGTTGTTGAGGAAACAGAAACCGCCGGCCATGTCGCGGTAGGCGTGATGGCCGGGCGGGCGGCAGAGCGCATAGGTCGCATCCTCGCCGTCCATCACCATCTGCGCGGCGGTCACCGCCACGTCCGTCGCGGCGCACACCGCGGCCCAGGTGCCGGGGCCGATGGGCGCCGCGGTATCGGCAGTGTGCCAGCCGAGCTTGCCGACGATGTGGGTGGGATAGGTCGCAGCGTGGCGCACGGGATGGATGTTGCCGATCATCTCCGGGCCGGAATCGCCGAGCGCAGTCCAGGCGTCCCAGGCCTCGCTGAGGAACGACAGATATTCCGGGCTGTGAATGCGCGCGCGGGGCCCCTGCCCGAACTTAGTCGGCTCGACCAGTTGATGCTTGCCGTCCTTCAACCCCTTGAGCAGGCGGTCGGCGCGCTCGGGCTGCTCGGTGGTGCGCTTGACGACGCCGCGAACCAGGAAGAATTGCGGATCGTGGCTGCGATGCAGTTCGGTATGGACGGCTTTCACTCAAACACTCCGTGGTCGCTTTGACGATGCCACAGATGTCTTGATCGCTGCGGCGGCCAGATGCAAGCAAGAAGAATGCCGCCCCCGTCGTGCCGCCCTGCACAGGGAGCAGAGCGCGATTGAAGCTCAGCAGCGCCCGCGCTGGAGGCAGTGCTCGCGGCCCTGCTGGTCGGTGCGGAAGGACTCGATGAAGCCGCCCTGGCGCTGGGTGACGAAGACGGTCTTGCCGTCGCTGCCGCCGAAGGCGAGGTTGGTCGGCTCCTTGCCCTTCAGCGCGATCTCGCGCTCGACCGCGCCGTTGGGCTTCATCAGCGCGATCGTGCCCTTGAGAATGCGCGCGACATAGAGGCGGCCGGCGACATCGGTGCGCAGTCCGTCGACGGTGTCGGGCTGGAATGCCTTGACCATTTTCGCGCCGGTGAGCTCGTTGCCGTTGATCGCGTAGGCCCAGATCTGGCCGTTGCTGGACTCGCTGACATAGAGCGTCGTGCCATCAGGGCTGAGATCGATGCCGTTGGTGGTGCCCATCGCGCGCGGCGCCGACATCACCTGCCCCCGCACCGTGCCGTCCGCGGCTTTCGCGATGCGCCAGATGTGGCCTTCCCGGCCCTTCCAGTTCGGATCGCTCGCATAGATCGTGCCGTCGCGCGCGACCGTAATGTCGTTGGGCTGGTTCATGTCGTCGGAATGAAACCAGACGACGGGCGCGCTCGCGCCCTTCGGGATCGCGAAGATGTTGTGCTTCTTGTAGTCGGCGATGAACATGGTGCCGTCACGCGCGAAGCGGATGGCGTTGCCGACGCTGCCCTCGGGCAGTGCTGTGAATTGCTCCGAAGCGGCGGCGCCCACGGGCAGCTTGCCGATGGTGCCGGGCTTGCCAAAGTTGACCACGAAGAGATTGCCGTCGAGATCGGCAGCGGGCCCTTCGATGCCGAAGGTGTATTCGCCCGGCGGCGTCACCTGCACGCTTTCGAACAGCTTGGTTTCGGCACGGGCTTGCGGCGCCGCGATGACGAGAAGGACGCTACCGCACAGGCACCAGAAATTCCTGCCGGATGTAATAGCCATCGTCGTCGCTGCACTCGCCATTCAGATAGGGATCGGCAGGCCGGAAGAATCGGCTGAAGCCGGGTTTGTCTACAGCGCTCCTTTGTGTCACGACAACGACCTTGGCGGCCGGTATTTCGCCGCATTCCCTGTTGGTCTTGCCAAAGAACTTGCGCTGCGGCGGGCCGGACTTGATCCGCATCCGCGTGCCCGGAACCATTTTCGCAACCAGCAGATCCGCGGTGTCGAGCAAGCGCGTGTAACCGGGTTCGGTCTTGGGCAGGCTCTCGCCGCCCGGCGGCATCAGCTTCTCGGCGCCGATACCGCGCAGCCGCGTGCGCAGCTTGCCGGAGTCTGGATCGCCCGGATAGATCCAGCCGTCCTGCGACAGCATGAAGCGTAGCACCGTCGCGTCCTTTTCCGCTTCCGATTGCCCCGCCTTCAGGCCGAAATCCGAGTGGCAGCCAACGCAATGCTTCTCGACGAGTCCCTTGCGCAGCGTTGTGAGCCGGACACTGTTCTGCGCATCCCTGGCGACGAAGGCCGCGAGCTGGTCGATCATTGCCTGGCTGCGCGTGTCGCAGGGCAACGGCTGCGGCGGATCACCCGCGGCGCGATCGATACGGATCACGGTCTTGTTCTTGTCCTCGACCAGCCAGATCGCGCCGTCTTCCGCGACAGTCATACCGACTGGCGCGCCCTGCGGCCGCGCGCCGTTGACGCGGTGCCAGCCGGCGATCAGCTCCTCGAATGGTGCGGCGGCGACCTCGCCGGCGTCGGTCTGAAAGCTGTGGGTCGGATCGGCCGCGCAACTGACGTGGTAGCGCACCGGCGCCGGGGCGGGCTTCGGGAAGCCATGGTCGTCGACGTCATAGGCAAGGACGCGGCTGCCGGTCGGACGATAGCCATGCAGGCCGACCAGCAGCCTGCCTTCCAGTTCCGGGAATTTCGCGCCGTGGTAATAGAGCATCGCGAGCGGCGCGCCATGCGGCGGCATCAGCGAGAACGGCGCCTTGTAGAGCGCATTGGCCGTGCAGAGCGATTTGTAGACCCCGGATTGCAGCACGAGCTTGAATTCGGGGCTCGGCGTCGACAGGTCGTAGCAATAGGGCCAGCCATAATGCTTGCCCTGCTCGATCGCGTTGATCTCCTCGTTCGGCTTGAAGATGTCGGGCAAGTCGCGGCCGTTCTCGCCTTGCAGGAAGGCGTAACCCGCATCGGGAAAGTTTGGATGCAGCGCCAGCGCCATCGAATTGCGCAAGCCACGCGCGTAGACGATGTGCGGCGGGTCGGTATCCCCAGGCGTCAATGCCGGGAAGACGCCGCCCGCGGGCGGCGTGAACAGCCAGATCGATGCCATGGCGGACGTGCCTTCGGCGGCCGCACAAGGCTTTGTGATCGGCGCCGACGTGATGCAGTCGTCGCTGTGCGAGCCGACATTGACGAACAGCCGCCCGTTCCTGTCAAAGACAAACTGCTTGAGCGGATGCGCGCTCTCGTCGAGCCTGGTGCCGTCAGGCAATGTGATCCGGCGACCGGGCATGTGCCGGATGATGGTCTCGACCGTGCCGCGGGGATTGTCGGCGAGCGGATCGAACCGGAAGATCGTCTCCGCGGTCGAGGCATAGAGCTTCTTGTCCGGGCCGATCACGAGGCCGAACGGATACTCAACGCCAGTGAGCAACTCCTTGAAACGCTGGCCTTGGGGCGCGCGCGGATCGAGCAGCAGCAGCCGTCCGTCGGTGTGTCCCCAGCCGCCCATGTCGGCAACCACGAACAGGTCACGGCCCGGCACCTGGATGATCGAGCGCGGAAATTTCAGGCGATCCTCTTCGCTGGCGACGAGACCGGCGCAAAATCCCGCCTTCATGTCGATCTGGATCTTGGGAAAAGCGAGATCGCCGCTGCCGCAGGTTTCCGTACCGATCGCATAGCCGCTTTTCCTCACCGGTTCGGATGAGGCTCCAGGGGCAAGACCGAGCAGCGCACCGGCGACGACCGCCGCAAACAGGCTTCGGCGTTCATGCCAGAATGTGAGGTAGTTCAAAGGCGGCCCCCGGACTTTCCGTCAAAGGTTGTTCCATGTCATGGGAACGCCGTCCAGTTGATCATCACCCCCCTGTGATCAAACCCGCTGGGGTCTTCGTGCCGACCAATCTCCGTAGATTCCCTTACCGGGTTCGACCCGAATGTTTCGCGAAGGCCTCGGGTGGTATCAGTTTGCCATCCTGATCGCTCCCAATAGGAGACGCATATGGTCCAGGTCTATTTTCACTGCTCCAACGCTGAAGGCACGCTGATCGATCGCAGCGGCACCGCGGTGGCCAGCCTGACCGAGGCGCGTGACCGCGCCGCCCAGATCATGAACTCGATGATCCTGACGCCCGGCGCCGAAGATTGGCGCGACTGGGTGATCCATGTCAGCGGCTCCGACGGCGAGGAGATATTCGACCTTCCCTTCACCGCCATGCTCGGCAAGCCGCATTGAGGTGATGCCGTGCTGTTCGCTTCACTGACCCTGCTCTGCCAACCCCTCAACTTCGTCGCCACCAAGTGGCAGAAGCTGGTGCGGATCGCGGGCAATCCCTACCGCCCTGAGCTTCACTACATGCGCGGGCCTGGCCCGAAATGGCACGCCAAATATCAGGCCAGCCGACTGGACCGCAGGCGCTGAGCGACGCGGTTGTCTCCTTTCCACTAGCGATCTCTCCACTCGTCATGCCCGGGCATCCACGTCTTGGCATCTGTGTCGAAGATCGTGGATGGCCGGGACGAGCCCGGCCATGACGTCGAGGAAACAGTCGTGGCACCTCACCGCCCCGTAAACTTCGCCTTGCGCTTTTCGACGAAGGCGTTACGGCCTTCGATGGCGTCAGCGCTCTTGCGGATCGTGGCCTGAAGTTCGATCTCGCGGCGGAACTGCGCCTCATAGGTCGTGTGCTCGCTCTCCTCGACCAGTGTGCGGGTTGCGACCAAAGCGCGCGTCGGGCCGTCGGCCAGACGGCGCGCCAGAGTTAGGGCCTCGTCCATCAGCTTCGCGTCGTCGACGACGTCTCGCACCAGGCCGATCTCCTGCGCGCGTTCGGCCGTCAGGGGCTCGTTCAGCAACATCAGCTCGAGCGCGCGCTGCCGGCCGACCAGCCGCGGCAACAGCCAGGTCGAACCGAGATCGGGCACCAGGGCGATGCGGCTGAACACCTGGATGAAGCTCGCCGACCGCGCCGCAACAATCATGTCGCCGGCCATCGCAAGGCTGAAGCCGCCACCGGCCGCGACGCCGTTGACGGCGACCACGACAGGCACGCGGCATTCACGCAACGCCTTGAACGCCGGCCAGTAGAAGCGCATCACGCCGGCGGCGATGTCCTCGCCCAGCGCTTCCGACGCCTTCAAATTCTGTCCTGAGCAAAATCCGCGCCCCGCGCCGGTGAGGATCAGGGCGCGGACGTCCTCATCCCCGGTCATCTCGGCGACGGCGGCGGCGAGCGCGCCGAGCAGGTCCGGCGTCATCGCGTTCAGGCTTGCCGGCTCGTCGAGCGTCAGGATCCCGACCGCGCCATCCCGCGCCTGTTTCACACCTGCCATGTCGCGTCTCCCTTTGGATTTTCTCGTTGGCGGCAATGTGCCATCCTTCGCGCGCCCCGCCAATGCTGCAGCTTCTGCGTCAGCGCAACGAAACCCGAACAACCGAATCCAGAGATCAAGACGACATCATGCCTCATCAGTTCAGCCTCAAACAAACCGTCCGCAAACCCGCCGTCACATCCAAGAAGGGCATCGTCGCCTCGCAATCGCGGCGGGCGGCCGAAGTGGGGGCGCAGGTGCTGGCAGCGGGGGGCGACTGCGTGGACGCGATCGTCGCCACCACCATGGCGCTGAACGTTCTGGAGCCCTGGAACAGCGGCATCGGCGGCGGTGGCGCGATGGTACTCTACCGCGCCAAGGAAAATCGCACCGAGGTGATCGACTACGGCATGTGCGCGCCGCAGAGCCTGCGCGCCACCGACTATCCGCTCAGCGGCGAAGGCGCGGCCTCCGATCTGTTTCCCTGGCCGCGGGTGAAGGACGATCGTAACATCCACGGCCCCGGCTCGATCGCGGTGCCCGGCGTCGTCGCCGGCATGGAGGAGGCGCATCGCCGCTATGCCAAGATGCCGTGGAAAGATCTGGTCGCGCCGGCCGCCGCGCTCGCCGGCGAAGGCCTGCTGGTCGATTGGTGGACCACGCTGACGATCGCGGCATCGGCGGCCGATCTCAGACGCTATCCCGCCAGCGCGGCCACCTTCCTGAAGGACGGCCTGCCTCCGAGCGCGCCGTGGGGCATCAAGTCCGAGACGCGGCTGCCGCAGGACACGCTCAAGGCGACGCTGTCGCACCTTGCCGAAGCCGGACCGCGCGATTTCTACCAGGGCGATCTCGCCAGGAGCATCGCGTCGGACATCAAGGCCGACGGCGGCTCGCTGTCGGTGGAGGATCTTGCCGCGTTCCGCGCTCACCTGCGCGAGCCGCTGGCGATCCCGTATCGCAACGGCAAGGTGTTTGCGACGCCGGAGCTCACGGCCGGACCGACCATGGCGCATGCGCTGCGCCTGTTGCAGCAGAACCTGAAGCCCGGAAGCGCACCCGACGCAACCACCTACAGCGAATATGCGGAGGCGCTGCAAGCCGCCTTCCGCGAGCGACTCAAGGACATGGGCGATGCCGACGGCAAGCGCTCGCTCGGCGCCGAATATCTCGCGCCCGCCTGCACCACGCATTTCTCCGTGGTCGACCGTCACGGCAACATCGCGGCGGTGACGCAGACGCTGCTCTCGTCCTTCGGCTCGAAATACGTGACGCCGCACACCGGCATCGCCATGAACAACGGCGTCATGTGGTTCGACCCGACGCCGGGCACCACCAACTCGCTCGCTCCCGGGAAACGCTGCCTCTGCAACTACACGCCCGTCATCGCCGAAACGAAGGACGGCAAACGTCTCGCGGTCGGCGCCTCCGGCGGCCGCCGCATCCTGCCATCGGTGATGCAGCTCGTGTCCTTTGCGATGGATTTCGGCATGGACCTGGATGCCGCCATCCACCAGCCGCGCATCGACGCCAGCGAAGGCGCGGTCGTGATCGGCGATATCAGACTGCCGGCGGACGTGCGAAAGACACTTGCTGCACGCTTCGATTATGAAGAGACGCAAGTGCAGGCCCTGCCGCAGAAGTTCGCCTGCCCCAGCGTGGTGATGCGCGAGGGCGATACGAATTCCGGCGCGGTCGAGATCTTCCAGCCCTGGGCCGACGCTGTCGCCGAATCCTGAGCGTCACGACTCCTCCGCATTTGCGCGCGACACGGCGATCGATGTTCGTTCGTCGAGCGGACAGATTCGTGCCTAACAGGAGAGATTTCGAATGAAGAAACTTGCGCTCGCCGCAACACTGATCATCGCGGCCGGCTGCACCATGCCAAACGCCGCATTCGCCAGGGGCGGCCACGGACATGGTCATGGTCACGGCCATCATGGCGGATACCATGGACATCGCCATGCCACTCCGCCCGGATGGCACCACGGGCGCAAGGTCGGCTGGCGCGGCAGGGGCTGCCCGCCCGGCCTGTGGAAACAGGGCCGCTGCTGACGCCCTATCCGCAATTCGTGCGAGGCGCCGTCCCTGACCGGGCGGCGCCTTCTTTAAATGCCCAGCCGGTCGCGCACGCGGCCGGCAATCACGGCGGTCGTCACACCGACTGGCCAAAACGCATGCATCGGGATCGTCTTGATGCCCGTGACGGGCATGTCGATCTCAGCCTTGGCGCCGCCGATCAGCCGGCGCGCGAGTTGCGCGCCCATCGCGGTCGAGAGCGCGACGCCGCGGCCGTTGCAGCCGAGCGAGATCAGGATGTTTTCCGCCGGCTCGTGCACATGTGGATAATGATCCTTGGTGATGGCGAGGCGGCTGTTCCAGCCATGCGTCCAGGCGGCGCCCTTGAGCTGCGGCCATAGCCGCTCGGCATAACGCATGAGATAGGCGACGTCGTTGGGCGACTTGATCCAGCGCATCGGGCCGCGGCCGCCCATCAGCAGGCGATTGTGCTGATCGATGCGGTAATAGACCGTGATGTGGCCGCTCTCGTAGAGCACCGGCCGTGTCGGCATGATCGAGCGGGCGACCGCGTCGGAGAGCGGCGCCGTGGCGGCGATGGAGGAGAACACCGGCACGATGGTGCGGCGAAGCGCGGGCCAGAGATCGTCGGTGAAGCCGTTCGTCGCGAGCAGCACCTTGTCGGCGTGCACCACCGCGCGCGGCGTCTCGATGCGCCAGCGGCTGCCATCGCGACGGAGCGATAGCGCCTGGGTCTCGCCATGGACCTTCGCGCCCGCCGAGATCGCGGCACGCGCGAGGCCGCGGGCGTAGCTGAGCGGATGCAGATCGCCGCCGCGCGTGTCCAGCATCGCGCCGATGTAGCGGTCCGTGCCGGTCATCTCGCGCAACTGCTCGCGGTTCAGATACGACACCGGCATGCCGCGGTGGATGCATTGCTGCGCTGTCTTTTCGATCGCAGCCGCGCTGGCCTCGTTATAGGCCGCGCGCAGCGTGCCGTTCTGCCGCGCTTCGCAGGGGATCTGGTAGCGGCGGATCAGGTCGTGCGTGAAATTCGTCGTGCCATAGGAGAACGCGATCATGCGGCGGCCGAGCTCAGTGCCGAAATCGGCCTCGATCTGATCGGGATCGTGCTTCAAGCCCGGATTGGTGTGGCCGCCATTGTTGCCCGATGCTCCCCAGCCGGGTTCCTGCGCCTCCAGCACCAATGCCTCGACGCTCTGCTCCGCCAGATGCAGCGCCGTGGACAGGCCGGTGTAGCCGCCGCCGATGATGGCGACGGAAACGCTCTTGTCCGTATCGAGCGGCGGCGTGGCCACCGGCGCAACGGCGGTGTCGGCATAGAGCGAGGGCGGCAGAGGCAGGCGCGCAGTCATGGCGACGTCCGGTCAGAGCGGATGCAGCACGCGGCGCAAGAAATCCTGCGTGCGCGGATGCTGGGGTTGATTGAGCAGCGCCTTGGCGGGCCCCTGCTCGACGATGACGCCGCCGTCGATGAACAGCACGCGGTCGGCGACGTCGCGGGCAAAGCCCATCTCGTGGGTGACCACGACCATTGTCATGCCCTCGTCGGCGAGCTTGCGCATCACGCCGAGCACGTCACCGACGAGCTCGGGATCGAGCGCAGACGTCGGCTCGTCGAACAGGATGGCCTTCGGCTGCATCGCCAGCGCCCGCGCGATCGCGACACGCTGCTGCTGGCCGCCGGAGAGCTGCGGCGGATGCACGTCGGCCTTCTCGGCGAGCCCGACGCGGGCGAGCAGCGCACGGCCGCGCTCGTAAGCCTGCGCACGCGGCTCCCTCTTCACGAACAGCGGTCCCTCAATGACGTTCTCCAGCGCCGTACGATGCGGGAACAAATTGAAGCGCTGAAACACCATCGAGACCTGGGTGCGGATCGCAACGATCGACGCCGCGTCGCGGTCCACCTTCAGGCCCTCGACGCTGATCTCACCACGGTCGTAGCTTTCGAGACCGTTGATACAGCGCAGGATGGTGGACTTGCCAGAACCGGACGGACCGATGATGCAGACCACCTCGCCCTTCTGGACGGAGGCCGTGATGCCCTTGAGCACCTCGACCTTGCCAAAGCTCTTGTGGACGCCGTTGAGCTCGATCATCGCTTGCCGGCCCGCTTCTCGAAATGACGGACCAGCAGGATCAGCGGGATGCTCATGGTGAGATACATCAGCGCCACCAGCGTGAACACGTTGGTGTTCTTGAAGGTCGAGGAGGCGATCAGCTTGCCTTGCAACGCGAGCTCGGCGACCGTGATGGTCGAGGCCTGCGAGGAATCCTTCAACATCATGATCATGACGTTGCCGTAGGGCGGCAGCACGATGCGCACCGCCTGCGGCAGCACCACGCGGCGCATGGTGAGCCACCAGCCCATGCCGATCGACTGCGCCGCCTCGATCTGGCCCTTGTCGATCGCCTCGATGCCCGCGCGGAAATTCTCGGCCTGGTAGGCCGAATAGGCGATGCCAAGCCCGAGGATCGCGGCCTGCAAGGCCGACAACGTGACGCCGAGATCCGGCATCACGAAGTAGAGATAGAACAACAGCACGATGATCGGGATGCCGCGGATCACGTTGATCAGGCTGGCGCTGAGCATCGACAGGACGCGGATGCCGGAGACCCGCATCATCGCCCAGATCAGGCCCAGCACGGTCGAGAGCAGCAGCGAGCCGATGGTGACGATGATCGTCAGCGCGACGCCGTTCATCAGGATCGGGAAGAACTCGGCGGCGTCGTGCCAGAATCTTTTCATCGGTCAGCCTTCATCGATCGGACCCTATCAGCCTTGCGCCTTCAGGCCCCATTTATCGAGGATCTTGTCGATCGTGCCGTTGGCCTTCAGCTTCGCCAGCGAGGCGTTGATCTTGCCGAGCAGTGCAGCCTCGCCCTTGCGGACGCCGATGCCGACCGAGCCGACGGTGACGGGCTTGTAGCCGTCGACGAGGCGCACTTCGGGGAAACCGCCCTGCTTCAGATTGTAGGCGAGGATCGGATAGTCGGCGTAGCCGGCCTTGAGGCGGCCGGTGTTCACGTCGCGCAGGATGTCCGGGATGGTGTCGTAGGCCTTCACGTCGGCGAACAGACCGGACTTCTTCAGCGCATCGACGAAGGCGGTGCCGACCTGGGCGCCGACCGTCTCGCCCTTCAGATCATCCTGCGTGACATAGGCCTTGGTGTCGCTCTTCGGCACCACCAGGCCCTCGCCATAGGTGTAGATCGGGTCGGAGAAGTCGACGACCTCTTTCCGCGGTGCCGTGATGAACATCGCAGCCGCGATGATGTCGATCTTGCCCGATGTCAGCGAGGGGATCAGCGCCGAGAACTGCATCGGCTCGATCTGCACGTTGAACCCGGCATCCTTGCCGACCTCGGTGACGAGATCGACCATGATGCCCTGGATGGTATTGGTCTTGGTGTCGAGGAAGGTGAACGGAATGCCTGTCGGTGTCGAGCCGACCTTCAGCACCTGCTGCGCCGAAGCCGGCGCTACGGCTGCAATCGCGAGCGCCGCGACCGCGGCCAGACCAAAACGCTTCATCGCATCCCCCTTTGGGCCTGGCCGATGGCGGCGCTCGCGCATGTCGTGATCAGACGTTGCGGGCCACGCCGTTTCGGCCTATTTTCACCAATATGAAAATTTGGTCACACTTTCGCGGCCGATGCAAGCGGTTTTCATGCACATGAAGGAAGCGGTTTGACGTGAGCGGTGGCAAAAGAATGCGCAAACCGGCCGCCGCAAAGCCGGCGAAGAAGGTGAAGTCCAAGGCGATCATCAAGCCGGCCGAGCCCGCGATGGACGTCGCGGTCGGCCGCCGCATCAGGGATCTCCGGCGCGTCAGGCAATTCTCGCTGGAGACGGTCGCGGCGCGCACGGACTTGTCGATCGGCTTCCTCAGCCAGATCGAGCGCGGCCTTTCGTCGCCGTCGCTGCGCGTGCTGGCCACGCTCGCCGACGTGCTCGGCGTCGGCATCGCCGCGCTGTTCGGCGCAAGCCCGAGTGCCGACGGCGTTTCCGATCAGGTGGTGACGCGCGGGCTCCAGCGGCCCGAACTGAAACTCTGGCGCACCGGGGTGTCGAAGCAGTTGCTGAGTCCGGCGAGCAGCGACAACCGGCTCAATCTGTTCCTGGTGCATCTGGAGCCCGGCGGCTCCACCGGCGACGAGCTCTACACCCACGACGGCGAGGAAGCCGGCCTGGTGCTGGAAGGCGAGATGATGCTGACGGTGGACAGCGAGACGTGGTCGCTGAAGACGGGCGACAGCTTTCGCTTCGCGAGCCGCCGGCCGCACCGGTTTTCCAATCCGATGCAGGATGCAAAGGCGGTGGTGCTGTGGGTGAATTGCGTGACGGGAGCGGGGTAAGCCCTGCTCACCTTCCACCGCGCGCAGCGAAAGTGAGAAGAGCGGCGACGCTTCAACATCGTCATTGCGAGCGAAGCAAAGCAATCCAGAGTCTTTCCGCGGAGACATTCTGGATTGCTTCGTCGCTTCGCTCCTCGCAATGACGAGGGGATGGAGCGTTACCCAAACCGGTGACTATACCTATCCACCGTCAGCGCACTCACATCGACCTCCGGCTTCTTGCCCGATAGCATGTCCGCGAGCACGCGGCCGGAGCCGCAGGACATGGTCCAGCCGAGCGTGCCGTGGCCGGTGTTGAGGTGCAGATTGGCGTATTGCGTCGGGCCGATCACGGGCGGGCCGTCCGGCGTCATCGGGCGCAGGCCGCTCCAGAACGTGGCCTTGGAGAGATCGCCTCCGCGCGGGAACAGATCGGTCAGCGAGTGATCGAGCGTGGCGCGGCGGGCGTCGTAGAGCTGGCTCGAATAGCCGGAAATTTCGGCCGTACCGCCGACGCGAATGCGATTGCCGAGACGGGTGATCGCGACCTTGTAGCTCTCGTCCATCACGGTCGATTCCGGCGCGCCGGAGGCGTCCTTGATCGGCACCGTGATCGAATAGCCCTTCACCGGATAGACCGGCAATGAGATGCCGAGCGGCGCAACGAGCCGCGACGACCAGCTTCCGAGCGCGAGCACGTAGCTATCCGCCTGCAACGTGCCGGCGCTGGTCACGACACCACTGACGCGCGCGCCGTCCGTGACGATGCGATCGATGCCGGTGTTGAACATGAAGCGCACGCCGAGCGCTTCGGCGTGCCTGGCCAGCGCCTGCGTGAACATGTGGCAGTCGCCGGTCTCGTCCTGCGGCAGGCGAAGCCCGCCGGCGAACTTCTCCTTCACGGCGGCGAGCGCCGGCTCGACCGCGATGCAGCCCTCGCGGCTCAGCACTTCGTAAGGCACGCCATATTGCTTGAGCACGGCGATGTCCTCAGCTGTGCCGTCGATCTGCTGTTGGTAGCGGAACAGCTGCAGCGTGCCCTGCGAGCGCTCGTCATATTGAATACCGATGTCGCGGCGTAGGTCGCGCAAGCAGTCGCGGCTGTATTCCGCGATCGGAATCATCCGGCTCTTGTTGACCGCATAGCGCGCGCTGGTGCAGTTGCGCAGCATCTTGAGCAGCCAGATCCACATGACGGGATCGAGCTTCGGCCGGATCACCAGCGGGCCGTGCTTCATCAGAAGCCACTTGATCGCCTTCACCGGCACACCGGGGCCGGCCCAGGGCGAGGAATAGCCGGGCGATACCTCGCCGGCATTGGCGAACGAGGTCTCCAGTGCCGGCTCGGGCTGACGGTCGACGACCGTCACCTCATGACCGGCACGCGCAAGGTAGTAGGCAGAGGTGACACCGATGACACCGCTGCCGAGGATCAGAACTTTCACGCTTCGTCAAACTCCCGCGGCATCACGCGCGCCGCTGCAAGATAAAACCCTGCAGCGGCGAGAGCAATTATCAGGCCACCTTCTTGATGGCGTCACCGAGGATCGAGACCATCTGGTCGATGTGGCTCTTCTCGACGATGAGGGGCGGCGACATCGCGAAGCTGTCGCCGCTCATGCGGAGGTAAAGGCCCGTGTTGAAGCAGTCGACCATGACGTCGTAGCCGCGCGCGCCGACGACGCCATCACGCGGGGCGAGCTCGACCGCGCCCATCAGGCCGCAATTGCGGATGTCGACGACGTTCGGCAGACCCTTCAGCGAATGCAGCGCGTCGCGCCAGTATTCTGCCATCGTCGCACCGCGCGTGAGCAGGCCCTCGTCCTTGTAGATGTCGAGCGTGGCGATACCAGCGGCGCAGGCGGTCGGATGCGCGGAATAGGTGTAGCCGTGGAACAGCTCCATCTGGTTCTCTGGGCCGACCATCATGCCGTCATGCACTTTGCGGCTCGCGAACACGGCACCGCAGGGAATGGTGCCGTTGGTGATGCCCTTGGCGGTCGTCATCAGGTCCGGCGTGACGCCGAAGAAGTTGGCGGCGAACGGGGTGCCGAGACGGCCGAAGCCGGTGATGACTTCGTCGAAGATCAGGAGGATGCCGTGCTTGTCGCAGATCTGGCGCAGGCGCTGCAGATAACCCTTCGGCGGCGGCAGCACCGCGGTCGAACCCGGCACCGGTTCGACGATGACGGCGGCGATCGTCTCGGCGCCGTGCAGGCCGACCAGACGCTCGAGATCGTCGGCGAGCTCGGCGCCGTGCTCGGGCTGGTCCTTGGCGAAGGCGTTGCGGGTGAGATCATGAGTGTGGCGGATGTGGTCGACGCCCGGCAGCAGCGTGGCGAAGGCACGGCGGTTGGCGACCATGCCGCCGACCGAGGTGCCGCCGAAGCCGACGCCGTGATAGCCGCGCTCGCGGCCGATCAGGCGGGTGCGGCTCGACTGGCCGTTGGCGCGGTGATAGGCGAGCGCGATCTTCAGTGCGGTGTCAACCGACTCGGAGCCAGAGTTGGTGAAGAAGATGCGGTCGAGGCCCTTCGGCGCGATCTCGGCGAGACGCTCGGCGAAGTCGAATGCCAGCGGATGGCCCATCTGGAAGGTCGGCGCGAAGTCCAGCGTCATGAGCTGGCGCTCCACCGCAGCGGCGATCTGCTTGCGGCCGTGGCCGGCATTGACGCACCAGAGGCCGGCGGAGCCGTCGATCACCTTGCGCCCGTCGACGGTGGTGTAGTGCATGCCCTCGGCCGAGGAGAACAGGCGCGGCGCCTTCTTGAACTGACGGTTGGCCGTGAACGGCATCCAGAACGCGTCGGTCTTGATAGTGTTCGGAATCTGATGAAGGGTCACGGGCCACGCTCCTTTGCTGACCCACTAGCAGAGCCACGGCTTGGATGGGGCAACAAGTCCTTTTCTGGTGACCTGCAAGCCATTGATTTAACTGGGGCAGCCGGTCCATATTTGCGCGATCCGCAACACCTGAAACAGAGGCCAGGGCATGAGCGTCGACATCGGTGGACGGCTGCGATTCATCCGGGCACGCCACAAGCTGTCGCAGCGCGAGCTCGCCAAGCGCGCGGGCGTCACCAATTCGACGATCTCGCTGATCGAATCCAACCAGATGAACCCGTCGGTCGGCGCGCTCAAGCGCATCCTCGACGGCATCCCGATGGGGCTCGCCGAGTTCTTCGCGCTGGAGCCGGAGTCACGGCGCAAGATCTTCTATCGCGCGGAGGAGCTGACCGAGGTCGGCAAGAAGCCGATCTCGTATCGCCAGATCGGCGACAATCTGTTCGGCCGCAGCCTGCAGATCCTGAAGGAGCGTTACGAGCCCGGCAGCGACACCGGGCGCGTTCATCTCGTCCATGACGGCGAGGAAGGTGGCATCGTGATCTCGGGGAAGCTCGAGGTCACCGTCGAGGACGAACGCCGCATCCTCAATCCGGGCGATGCCTACTACTTCGAGAGCCGTCGCCCGCATCGCTTCCGCTGCGTCGGCGGCAAGCCGTGCGAAGTGATCTCGGCCTGCACACCGCCGACCTTCTGAAGCGCATCAGCGCTCTCCGGGATCTTACGGAGCCACCGGTATCTTACGGAGCTTGAGCCACCTCAATTTCCGCGAGCCGGGCCGCTATATGTTGCGAACCCTAGCCGAGACATTCCGGCGCCGCTTCGTAACTGGGCTCGCAGATGAAGATCACGCTCGCCAATGCAGAGGCTGCGCTCGATGAAGTGCAGCGTGATGCCGACAAGCTCCATTCACGCGAGCTGCGCAAGGCTATTGCCGAATACATCGAGACACAGCGGGAGGCGCTCAAGGCCCTCCGCAGGAAGCTGCATTAGCGGTACGCGGCGGAACGAGAATATCTCGCCCCGCCCGCCGCCTCAACGCTGCGCCAGCAAGTCCTCGATCCGGATCGGAAAGCGGCGGACGCGCACGCCGGTCGCATGCCAGACTGCGTTGGCGACCGCACCGGCGCTGCCGGTGATACCGATCTCCCCGACACCCTTGATGCCGAGCGCATTCACATGCGGATCGTGTTCCTCGACCGTGATCACGTCGAGCGGCGGCACGTCGGCATTCACCGGGATATGGTACTCGCCGAGATTGGCGTTCATGATCCGGCCGCTGCGGCGATCGGTGATGGCCTCCTCGTGCAGCGCGAACGACATACCCCAGATCATGCCG
Organism: Bradyrhizobium liaoningense; assembly: GCF_018130785.1. Taxonomy (GTDB): domain Bacteria; phylum Pseudomonadota; class Alphaproteobacteria; order Rhizobiales; family Xanthobacteraceae; genus Bradyrhizobium; species Bradyrhizobium liaoningense_A. Next base: position 26,230 of record NZ_JAFCJT010000014.1, on the reverse strand, counting down.
CCGAACAGCTGGCTCTTGACCAGATGCGGATTGACGATGCGTCCCGCGGCGAAGGCGCCGACCATGCGGGTGACGCGGACCTGGCCGAGCTCGGGATCGACCTTCACCTCCGCGAACACCGCACCATGCGCATGCATCGCATACTCCTCCATCGCCGCAGGATTCGGCGCGCCGGTTCCGCGCGCCTCGATCTCGACGATGCGTGCGCGCGCGAGGATCTCGACGTAGCTCTCGCCGCGGCTCTCGTCGTCACGCCTGATCAATCGGCCGTTGCGCGCAATCACGCCGGCATTGCCGGCGCCGAACAGCGGCGAGCGCTCGTCGTTGGTGGCGAGATCTGCAAGCTTGGCGATCACGGCCGCGCCCGCGCTGTGGATCGCAGCACCCGCGGTTGCCGTATGCGCCGAGCCGCCGGCAATGCCCGCGTCGGGCAAGTCGGAGGAACCGGCCTTGAACTCGACGCGATCGATATCGAGCCCGAGCTCGTCGGCGGCGATCTGGGCCAACGCCGTCCAGGCGCCCTGCCCCATGTCATGCGCGCCGATCTCCATCGCGCCGGAGCCGTCGAGGCGGATCACGGCGCGCGCTTCCGCCTGAAACATCAGCGCGGGGAACGTCGCGGTGCCCATCCCCCAGCCGACCAGAAGTCCGGCGTCATCGCGCATCTGTCCAGGCTGGAGCGAGCGCTTCGCCCAGCCAAAACGCGCTGCGCCCTGATCGTAGCAGGCACGCAGCGCTTTCGAGGAAAATGGCCTTCCCGTGATCGGCTCGACCTCGGCATAGTTCTTGAGGCGGAAGGCAAGCGGATCAATGCCGCAGGCCCAGGCCATCTCGTCGATCGCGCTTTCGAGCGCGATTGATCCGGTCGCCTCGCCCGGCGCGCGCATGAACAGCGGCGTGCCGGTGTTGACGCGCACGGCATCGTGCGAGGTGCGGATCGCCGGGCTCGCATAGAGCGTGTGCGAGGCGTCGGCCGCGGGCTCGTAGAAATCGTCGAACGTGCTCGACACGGTCCTGGCGTGGTGATCGAGCGCAGTCAGGCGTCCCTCGCCGTCGGCGCCGATGCGAAGCCGCTGGCGCGTCGGCGCGCGATGGCCGACCGGGCCGTACATCTGCTCACGCCGCAGCACGAGCTTCACCGGCTTTCCGACCAGCTTCGCGGCCATGATGCCGAGGGTCGGCGGCCCGGACATCAGTCCCTTGGAGCCGAAACCGCCGCCGAGGAACGGGCTGCGGATGTGGATCTTGTCCGGCGCGATGCCGAACAGCTCGGCAATGCGCCCGAGCGAGAGCATGAGGCCCTGGGTCGGCATGTCGATCTGCAGACTGTCGCCATCCCATGCGGCGACGATCGCATGCGGCTCCATCGCGTTGTGATATTGCGGCGGCGTCTCGTAGATCGCGTCGATCTGCTTGTCGGCCGAGGCAAGCCCCGCCTCGACATCGCCGAGGTGATTTTCGGTGGGGTTGCCGACGCCGACGACGGGCGGCACGTAACTCGTGCCGGCATCGAGCCCAACCAGCGCGGGCTGCGCCTCGTAGCGGGGCGCCAGCAGCACCGCACCTTCCGTCGCCGCCTCCAGCGTCTCGGCGATCACGACGGCGATCGGCTGGTTGGCGTAGCGGACTTCGTTGCTCTGCAAGACCTCCATCCGGAACACGAACGGATTTGTCTTGATCTCGGGATCGATCGCGAGCTGCGGCTTGTGATCCGGCGTCATGACGTCGACCACGCCGGGGTGGCGTTTTGCGGCGGCGACATCGAGCGAGGTGACGCGACCGTGCGCGATGCTGGAGACCGCCATTACGGCAAACAGCATGCCGGGCGGATGGTTGTCGGCGGCGTAGGTCGCCTGCCCCTTGACCTTGAGGATGCCGTCACGGCGGGTCAGCGGCTGGCCGATGTTCGAGCCATGGCGCAGATGGGCGGGCGCGCTGGTGAGATTGAGCTCAGGCATGGATGGCTCCGGACGTCGAGGCAAAGGGAGAGGCCGGCAGCGCGGGAATACGCGCGGGCGTACCGGCGGCGGCAAGGGTCAGCGCGCGCACGACGATGCGGCGTGCGAGCTCGATCTTGAAGGCGTTGTCGCCGGACGGTTTTGCGTCGGTGAGCGCGCGCCAGGCCGCTTCCTGGAAGGCATCTGCCGTGGGCGCGACGCCTCTGAGCACGTCTTCGGCGGCGCGGGCACGCCAGGGCTTTGCGGCGACGCCACCGAGCGCCAGCCGCGCCTCCGCGATCTTGCCGTTCTCGATGCGCAACGCAGAAGCGGCCGAGACGACGGCGAACGCGTAAGACGTGCGCTCGCGGACCTTGAGATAGCGTGCATGTGCGGCAAAGCCGCGCGCCGACGGCGGCAGGCGAACCGCGACGATGAGGTCGCCGGGTTCGAGCGCGGCGTCACGCTCGGGCGTATTGCCGGGCAAACGATGCAGTTCGTCAAGTGCGATCTCGCGACGGCCGTGCTTGCCCTCGATCTCGATGACGGCATCGAGCGCGACGAGCGGCACGCAGAAATCGGACGGATGCGTGGCGATGCAGCTCTCGCTCCAGCCAAGCACCGAATGTGTACGGTTCTCGCCTTCGCGGGCATCGCAGCCAGTACCGGCCTCTCGCTTGTTGCAGCGGCTCGCCGTGTCGTAGAAATACGCGCAGCGCGTCCGTTGCAACAGATTGCCGCCGACGGTGGCGGCATTGCGCAGTTGCGCCGACGCGCCGGAGAGCAGCGCTTCGGCGACGGCCGGATAGGATTTTGCAAAGTCCGCGTCGTGCGCGAGATCGGCATTGCTGACGAGCGCGCCGATGCGCAAGGATCCGTCGGCGAGGGTTTCGATCTGATCGAGCCCGCCGAGATGCGTGACGTCGACCAAGCGATCCGGCCGGCTGACGCCGCCCTTCATCAGATCGAGCAGATTGGTGCCGGCGGCGAGATAGACGGCGCCCGGCTGCGCGGCGGCAGCGACGGCTTCAGTGACCGTGGCCGGCCTGACGTAATCGAACTGTTTCATGCGGAGCGCCTCTGATTTGCTTCGTCAGTACCGGCCTGCGCCTCGAGCACGGCATCGACGATGCCGGCATAGGCGCCGCAGCGGCAGAGGTTGCCGCTCATGCATTCGCGGATGCGCTCGGGATCGTTGCCGGCCTGGGCTTCGCGCATCATGCCGATCGCGCTCATGATCTGGCCTGGCGTGCAGAAGCCGCACTGAAATCCGTCATGGGCGATGAAGGCGGCCTGGACGGGATGAAGCTGGTCGCCGCGCGCAACACCTTCGATGGTGAGGATGTCGGCGCCGTCATGGCTGATGGCGAGCGCGAGGCAGGAGTTGATGCGCTTGCCGTCGACGAGAATGGTGCAGGCGCCGCACTGGCCGCGGTCGCATCCCTTCTTGGTTCCGGTGAGATGGAGGCGCTCACGCAGGAGATCGAGCAGCGTGACGCGCGGATCGTCGAGGACGAAATCGCGCCGCGCACCGTTCACGGTGAGGCTGATGGAGTGGTTCATACAAGGCTCCGATCAGATATGGACATGAGTCATCGCGCAGCGCGCCACCGCCGTGGCCGCCGTCGACATGCGCTGGTCAGGCGGAACCCGGCCAACATCTCAACGAAGATACGGAGGCACCCTCCGGTTAACAAGGGCCACCAAAAAATATTTGGAATTCGTCAAAAGCCCATGCGCCACCAACGCGATGCGGCCCTGCAAGGGTTCAATCTAACCAATTCGTGATCTACATTGCTCGCATGGACGACCACGCCGACCAGATTCGGAAGCCCCGCGCCGATGCCGTGCGTAATCGCGAGCGCGTGCTCGAGGCGGCGAAAATCGTGTTCAACGCGGGCGGTCCCGAGGCGAGCCTGGAGGCCGTGGCAAAACGCGCAGGCGTCGGCATCGGCACGCTGTATCGGCACTTCCCGACTCGCGAAGATTTGTTCGAGGCGGTGTACCGGCGCGAGGTCGAGCAGCTCAGCGAGCTTGCGGAGCAGTTGAAGAACGCAAAGGATCCGGTCGATGCGCTGCGGCGCTGGCTGCGCTCCAACGTCGAATTCGTTGCCACAAAAAAGGGCATGTCGGCCGCGCTGGCGCTGACGTTCCAGAGCTCGTCGGAACTCGCGGCGTTCTCGATGGACCGGCTGACCAAGGCGATCGGCTCGCTGCTCGACCGTGCGGTTGCTGCCGGCGAGATGCGCGGCGATGTCAGCCCGGAGGATCTGCTGCGGGCTCTCGTCGGCATGTGCTACATGCACGACCAGCCCGGCTGGCAATCCTCGGTGCTGCGCATGCTCGACGTGTTCGTGGACGGGCTGCGGGTGCAGCCGGCCGGCAGACCCAAGGCGCGCACCGCCAAGCCCGCGAAGCCGGCGGTGAAACGGAAGCGATAGCACGCCCGTATTTCCTGGAGGTCGTGCTAGGATCGGCACCGCCGGGACTTCAACGCGGAGCCTGTCATGCGCATTGCCGCCTTGCTCGTCGCCCTTGTCATCACCCTCAGTGCCGCTCCGGCATGCGCCGGCGACGTCGCCGCGGCGCAGGGCGTCATCCGCGCCCAGGAACAGGCGTTTGCGCGCGACGATGCGGCCGCGGCCTATTCCCATGCTGCGCCGGCGATCAAGGAGATTTTCCCCGCGCCCGACATCTTCATGTCCATGGTGCAAAACGGTTACGCGCCGGTCTATCGGCACAAGAGTTTTGAGTTTGGCGAGGGCAAGAGTGAAGGCAACTGGATCTCCCAGCGCGTTCACATCATCGATGCCGATGGCGAAGCCTGGGAGGCGCTCTACACGCTCGAGCAGCAGCCCGATGGCAGCTACAAGATCACCGGCTGTTCGCTGCTCAAGGCAGGGCGAGAGGCTTAGGTCGCGAACCCCGGCCCCGTCTTGACCGCGTTCATCCGCGACCGGATCAGCAGTGTCAGCACGATGCCGACATTGAGGGCATTCCACGCCACGCCGTTCGCGAACGCCGCAGCGTAGGAGCCCGTCGCGTCGAAGATGACGCCCGACACCCAGCCGCCAAAGGACATCCCGAACACCGAGGCAAAGATCACGATGCCGACGCGGGTTGCGGCCTCGCTCGCCGGCATCGCCTCGCGCACGATGATGGCGTAGCTCGGCACGATGCCGCCCTGGAACAGGCCGAACATCGCCGAGATGAGATAGAGCGAAGCAAGGCTGTCGAAGAACAGATAGAATACCAGCGCAAAGCCCTGCGCCAGCGATCCGATCAGCAACGTGCGGATGCCGCCGATCTTGTCGGCAAGGTAGCCCGAGCCGATCCGGCTGACGATGCCGCAGGCCATCATCAGCGACAGCATTTCGGCACCGCGCGCCACGCCGTAACCGAGATCGCCGCAATAGGCGACGATGTGCACTTGCGGCATCGCCATGGCGACGCAGCAGGAGATGCTGGCGATCGAGAGCAGCACGGTCAGCGTATTGGTCGAAAGCTTGAGGTCGACCTGCGGCGGCCGCGCATTGGCGTGGTTGCGGACCTGATCGTCGCCCATCTGCGCGCGCAGGACCAGCACCAGGATCGTCATCAAGACCACGCAAACGAGGGCGATGCCGATATGCGTGTAGCGCCAGCCGATCGTCTGCATGCCCGAGCTGATGAGTGGCGGCCACATCGTGCCCGCGACGTAATTGCCGCTCGCAACGATGGTCACGGCAAGTCCGCGATAGCGTTCGAACCAGTGCGAGGCCTCCGCCATCAGCGGCGCGAAGGTCGCCGACGTCCCGAGCCCGATCAGGAAATAGGCCGCGACGAACTGCCAGAGCTGGGTCGAGAGCCCCGCCAGCACATTGGCAACGCCGATGAAAGCAATGCTGATCGCCATCGCCGGCACGATGCCGAACTTGTCGGTGATCTTGCCCGCGATCACGCCGCCGAGCCCGAAACCGAACATCATCAAGGTGAAGGCCAGCGAGACCGCCGCGCGCGTGGCGGCGAACTCCGTCTGCACGACGGGAATCACCACGACGACCGCCCACATGCCGACGCCACCGATCGAACCGATCAGCAGCGCAAGCAACAGCCGCACCCAAGCCTGACGCGAATCAGGGGTGAATGAGGCCGGTCTCTGTCCTGGAAGATTTGGCGCGTGCACGGGCTGGACCATGTTCGCTGATCGCCGCGCGGTCAAGCATCGTGCCGCGATATTGGGCATGCGCGGTGCACTGCGGTAAGAAGGAGCTTGGCGAAGCCGCGCTTTGCCATTAGTTTGCAATCTGCGTGTGCAACATTGCCGCGCGAGGAGTCTATCGGCGGAATGCTGTTGCGATTGACGCGATCGATGCGGATCAGGGTGGGGCGCCTCATTGCCCTCGCCTACCTGTTCTGCGTGCTCGCGCCGGCAGCGGCGCTTGCCTGGGGTAGCGGTCCAGCACCGTGCCTCGACGACGCACGCCTCGCCGATCTCGTACCGGTGCATCATCAGATGCAGGCCAGCCACGCTCATGGTGACGCATCGCATGACCATTCGGGACCGCATGCGCATCACCAGACCGCCGCACAGGACGCGCCGGCCCAGCATCATCATGACGGCAAAAGCCACGCTGGCCCCTGCTGCGCAATGATGTGCATCAGCGCTCTGCCGGCCGATCTGCCCAGCGTCGCAAAGCCGGTTCAACCTATATCCGCCTGCGCGCCCGAGATCGTGGCCAGCCTGCACAGCGCGCCGCCGCCTCAGCACTACCGCCCGCCCATCGCCTGATCTGACGCGACGACGTCAGGGCCGCACGCGCATCCGCGCGCGCGAACCTGTGGTCTTTACGACAGATCAAGGATGACTCATGCTTACCCTTTCCGGGGCGAAGTTCGCCGCCGCATCCGCAGCGCGTGGCCGACACTTTCGATTCAATTGGCCGCTGCTGGCCGCAACCGCATTGATGTTGTCCGGCTGCATGCCGGCAACTGTGCCCGTGACCGGCGCCGATCCGGCCGATCCGGCGGCGAAGGTCGCGCACGTCGGCTATCGCTCGACGATTGCGCCCTACACCAGCCTGCGACCTGCGGCGCCGGGGCCATGGCGCGACCGCAACGACGCTGTCGCGCCGCCGCCGAAGCAAGACCGGTAGGGGCGCGCCATGACGCATCATTTTGCGCGGGGCCTGCTGGTGCTCACTGTGCTGGGACTCTCCGGCTGCATGACATTCTCGCCGGACGGAGGCATGACGACGGTCTCGGACCTCACCAGCCAGACCATCAACAGGGACGTCGCCTTCGTGCGAACGGCCGAAGGCGCGGAGGCCGTCAACGCGACCGTCCACCGCTTGCTGGCACGCACGCTGACCACCGAGTCCGCCGTGCAGGTCGCGCTGCTCAACAACAAGGGTCTGCAGGCCGCCTATAATGAGCTCGCACTGGCCGAAACCGACCTGGTGGAGCAGAGCCTGCCGCCCAATCCCGTATTCTCGATCTCGCGGATCTCGGGCAATGGCGCCAGCGAAATCGAGCGTCAGGTGGTCGGCGACATCCTCGCGCTGGCCACCCTGCCGTTCCGCACCGACATCGCGCGCGACCGTTTTCGTCAGGCACAATTGCGCGCGGCGTTGGCGACGCTGCGGCTGGCCGCCGATGTCCGGCGCGCCTATGTCCGTGCGGTCGCCGGAAACGAAATGGTGGCGCTGCTCACCGACGCGAAGGCGACGGCGGAATCGACGGCGCAGCTCGCGGTCAAACTCGGCGAGACCGGTTCGCTCAACAAGCTCGACCAGGCCCGCGAACAGGTGTTTTACGCCGAGACCACGGCCGACCTCGCTTCCGCGCGGCAAGCGGCAGCGAGCGCGCGCGAAAGGCTCGCGCGCCTGATGGGGCTGTGGGATGGCGGCCTCGACTTCCGTCTGCCCGATCAACTGCCGCCGCTGCCGCGCCGGCCGCAGGCACTGCCCTCGATCGAGGTCGATGCGGTGGCCCATCGCATCGATCTTCAGATCGCGCGGCTGGAGCTGACGGCGCTGGCAAAGTCACTCAACCTCACCGAGGCGACGCGCTTCGTCACGCTGCTCGACCTCGCCGGCATCTCCCGCCGCACCCAGGACCCCGAGGGTCCGCCGTTCCGCGAACGCGGTTTTGACGTGCAGTTCCAGATCCCGATCTTCGACGGCGGCGAGGTGCGCGTGCGGCAGGCGGCTGAGACCTACAACCTCGCCTTCAATCGCCTGACCGAGCGTGCCGTCAACGTGCGCTCCGAGGCGCGTGATGCTTATCGCGTCTATCGCTCGACCTACGACATCGCCGGCCACTATCAGCGCGAAATCCTCCCCTTGCGAAAAATCATCACGGAGGAGATGCAGCTGCGCTTCTCCAGCATGCAGGTCGATATCTTCGCGCTGCTCACCGAAGCGCGGCAGCGCCTCGCATCGCTGCGCGGCGCGATCGATGCCAAGCAAAAATTCTTCCTCGCCCAGTCCGACCTCCAGACCGCCGTCAACGGCGGCGGCGCACCTGCGTCGGGCGGCGACAATTCAACCACCATCGCCGCCGCAGCGCCGGCCGATGGCGGCCACTGACATGGAGACCAACATGTTTTCCCGCCGAGGATTTTTGGGCACCGCTGCGCTTGCCAGCGCGTCGGCCATCAGCGGCCGCGTCCAGGCTGCGTCGATTCCGGAAGCGCCGCACATGGACAAGGTGGTGATGCAGCCGCCGCTGCATCCGATCAGCGGCCCCGACTACCGCCCCGTGGTCACGCTGAACGGCTGGTCGCTGCCGTTCCGCATGAACGGCGACTGGAAGGAATTCCATCTCGTCGCCGAACCCGTGGTGCGGGAATTCGCCGAGGGCATGAAGGTGAATCTGTGGGGCTATAACGGCCAGTCGCCTGGCCCGACGATCGAGGCGGTCGAAGGCGACAAGGTCCGCGTCTTCGTCACCAACAGACTGCCCGAATACACCACCGTGCACTGGCATGGCATGATCATCCCCAGCGGCATGGACGGTGTCGGCGGGCTGACGCAGCCGCACATCCAGCCGGGAAAAACCTTCGTCTACGAGTTCGAGATGAAGAAGAGCGGGACCTTCATGTACCACCCGCATTCCGACGAGATGGTGCAGATGGCGATGGGCATGATGGGCATGGTCGTCGTGCATCCGCGCGATCCGAACTTCCGGCCCGTCGATCGCGACTTCGTCTTCGTGATGAGCACCTATCGCGTCGATCCCGGCACATATTTGCCGCAGGTCAACGAGATGACCGATTTCAACATGTGGACCTGGAATGCGCGGGTGTTTCCCGGCATCGATCCCTTGCCGGTCAGGCTCGGCGACAAGGTGCGCGTGCGCATCGGCAATCTCAGCATGACAAACCATCCGATTCATCTGCACGGCCACAGCTTTGCGGTGACCTGCACCGATGGCGGCTGGATTCCGGAGAGCGCGCAATATCCGGAGACGACCACCGACGTACCCGTCGGCGCGGTGCGCGTGTTCGACGTTCTCGCCGACAATCCCGGCGATTGGGCGTTCCATTGCCACAAATCGCATCACACCATGAATGCGATGGGACACGCAGTGCGCAACCTGATCGGCGTGTCGCGCAAGGATCTCGCCAAGGCCGTCGGCAAGCTCGCGCCTGACAGCATGGCCATGGGCTCGACCGGCATGGCCATGGGAAACATGGAGATGCCCGCGCCCGACAACACGCTGCCGATGATGACCGGCACCGGTCAGTTCGGGCCGATCGAGATGGGCGGCATGTTCACGGTGATGAAGATCCGCGAGGGCCTCGCGCGCGACGACTATCGCGATCCCGGCCCCTACCAATTCCCGAAAGGCACCGTCGCCTACGAGGTCACGCCGCCGTCCACAGAGCCGGCGCGGCAAGGGCCGGGCAGCACGCCGATGAAGAACATGAAGATGTGAGCGTTTCGATGAACCACCACCAACTGGAGATGACGATGAGGAAGACGATCAGGCTCGGCCTCGCGATGGCTGCGCTTTCGACCGCACCGGCGTTTGCCCACGACCAGCATGGGCATGGGAACTTTTCGGCCGGCGAGCCCGGCGATCCCGGGAAGCCCGCGCGCACGATCGAGATCCTGCTGAACGAGATGGACTACGCCCCCGCCAGGATCGAGGTCAAACGCGGCGAGCAGATTCGTTTCGTGCTGCGCAATGTCGGCAAGGAGGACCATGAATTCCTGCTCGCCACGACGAAGGAGAATCTCGCGCATGCCGTGGAGATGAAGAAGCATCCGCACATGGAGCACGACGATCCCAACGGGGTGCGGCTTGCACCGAACAAGACAGCCGAGATCCTCTGGAAGTTCAGCAAGGCCGGCACGTTCGAATTTTCCTGCCTGATTCCCGACCATCGCGACTACGGCATGGTCGGCCACGTCACCGTGAAGTAACAAGGGAGACTCCCATGAACCGCACCATCCGTATCGCCGCAGCGCTGGCGCTGACCGTCGGCCTTGCCGCCGGAGCCATCGCGGCCCAGGGCGCCGCGATCAGCGGCGAGGTCAAGAAGATCGACGAGGGCGCCGGCAAGATCACGCTCAAGCACGGACCGGCGAAAAGCCTCGGCATGGATGAGCCCATGACCATGGTCTACCGCGTCAAGGACCCCGCTTTGCTCAAGCAGGTCAAGGTCGGCGACAAGGTGACTTTTGACGCCGAAGAGGCGGCTTCGGGGTATACGGTGACAAAGTTGGAGAAGGCGAAGTAGGGCAGTCTCCCTCAACCGTCATTCTGGGCGCTGAAGCTTCCAAAGCGTCATGGCCGGGCTTGTCCCGGCCATCCACGCCTTGCCATGCGGCACAGAGAACGTGAAAGCCCGGGCATGACGATTTCTTCCCCTGCCCGGGCCAAAAACCCTCCCCGCAGCCTTGCCGCACCCTCCGTTAACCCTTTGCTAACCATACACCCGGCAAGAATTGCCGGGTGAAGTCGAGTGTCGTCAGCCGCGTAAAACGGGAGGTCCCCCGTGGACGCCAGTGCGGTGCCTCACTTTCGGAACGGCGGCCCCTCGGCCGCCGCGCAGACATTTGGGGCGCGCGGCCGGCAGTCGCGCGGGGAGGCAGCTACCATGGTCGACGTCACCGCGGGACAAGGCGTAGGCAGCGCGAAGCCGAGCATCCCCTCCCTTGCCGAGATCGGCAACATCCTCAAGCGTGGCGATATCGCGCTGGCGCTCGGCGTCCTCACCATCCTGGTGGTGCTGATCCTGCCACTGCCCGCGATCGTGCTGGACCTGTTCCTGGCGATCTCGATCACGCTCTCGATCCTGATCCTGATGACGTCGCTGTTCATCCAGGCGCCGCTGGAATTCTCCGCCTTCCCGACCGTTCTGCTGATCTCGACCATGCTGCGGCTGTCGCTCAATATGGCCTCGACCCGCCTGATCCTGTCGCACGGGCACGAGGGCACCGATGCCGCCGGTCACGTCATCGAAGCCTTCGGCAGCTTCGTGATGGGCGGCAATTTCGTCATCGGCATCATCGTCTTCGCCATCCTGATCATCGTCAATTTCGTCGTCATCACCAAGGGCTCGGGCCGTATCGCCGAAGTCGCCGCGCGCTTCCACCTGGACGCCATGCCCGGCAAGCAGATGGCGATCGACGCCGATCTCTCCGCCGGCCTGATCGACGAAAAGGTTGCCAAGCATCGGCGCAAGGAGCTGGAGGACGAAAGCGGCTTCTTCGGCGCCATGGACGGTGCCTCCAAATTCGTCCGCGGCGACGCCATCGCCGGCCTCTTGATCGTCTTCATCAATATCGTTGGCGGCATGATCATCGGCGTGGCGCAGCAGGGCCTCTCCTTCGCCGACGCCGGGCGCAGCTACACGCTGCTGACCGTCGGTGACGGCCTCGTCACCCAGGTGCCTGCGCTGATCGTTTCGACCGCGGCCGGCCTGCTCGTCTCCAAGGCCGGCGTTTCCGGCGCCGCCGACAAGGCGCTGATGAAGCAGTTCTCCGGCTATCCGCAGGCGCTCGCGATGTCTTCGGCGGTCATGCTGGTGCTGGCGGCGCTGCCGGGCATTCCTACCATTCCCTTCCTCGCGCTCGGCGCCGGCGCCGGCGCGCTGGCCTGGCACGCCCGCAACCGCAACCGGGTGACGGCCAAGGCCGAGGAAGCCGCCAAGACCGCGCCCGCTCCGGGCACGCCAGGTGCGCCGGGCGCCGCCGCAGCCGAGGAGCCAATCTCGGCCGCACTCAAGATCGACGACCTCAAGATCGAGCTCGGCTATGCGCTGCTGCCGCTGGTCAACGGGCCCGACGGCACCGACCGCCTCACCGAGCAGATCAAGGCGCTGCGCCGTTCGCTCGCCATTGAGATGGGGTTCGTGATGCCCGCCGTGCGTATCCTCGACAACGTCCAGCTCGAAGCCAACACCTACATCATCAAGATCAAGGAGGTCGACGCCGGCACCGGCAAGATCTGGCCGAACCAGTTCATGGTCATGGACCCCGGCGGCAGCCAGGTGCAGGTGCCCGGCATCCACACCACCGAGCCGACGTTCGGCCTGCCCGCGACCTGGGTCGACGCCAGCCTCAAGGAAGAAGCTTCACTCAAGGGCTACACCGTCGTCGACGCCGCAACCGTGCTCTCGACCCACCTCACCGAGCTGCTCAAGGCCAACATGTCGGATCTGCTCTCCTATGGCGAGGTGCAGAAGCTGCTCAAGGAACTGCCGAAGGAGCAGAGCGAGCTGGTCAAGGACATCGTGCCGGGCCAGGTCACGGTCTCCGGCATCCAGCGTGTGCTGCAGCTGCTGCTCGCCGAGCGCATTTCGATCCGCGACCTCTCGACCATTCTCGAAGGTATCGCCGACTCGCTCGCCTTCTCGCGCAATCCCGCGACCATGGTCGAGCATGTCCGGGCCCGGCTGGCCCGGCAGATCTGCGCGCAGAACACCTCCTACAACGGCTATTTGCCGCTGATCGCGCTGTCGGCGCGGTGGGAACAAGCCTTTGCCGAATCCATCATCGGCCAGGGCGAGGAACGCAGCCTCGCGATGCAGCCTTCGAAGCTGTCGGAATTCATGACCGCCGTGCGCGAGGCGTTCGAGCGCGCCGCCCGCGAAGGCGAGGCGCCGGTGCTGGTCACCTCTGCGGCAATTCGTCCCTTCGTGCGTTCCCTGGTGGAGCGGTTCCGGGCCCAGACGACGGTGCTGTCGCAGGCCGAAATCCACCCCAGGGCGCGATTGAAAACGGTCGGAAGCGTCTGATTTGCCTTAAGAAGCCGTGTGTTTTTCAGCCACATGCAAACGGTTTTTGAGCTCCTGGCCTCTTGTCGACCAAATGCCGGCAAGGCGCCTTACGGGCACATTACCACTTTGAAATAATTACGAAATCGCACGACCAACGATCGCTTTTGATCGCGACCTTTCACGTCCTGTCACGCTCTTGTGATCGCCTCTTGGGAACGAATCCCCCCAATACTAGGTTGTTGGGCACCGGAAGCATGAACCTGCCCCAACAGGGTAGCGACTACTTCGGGTAGATGGCGGCAGGAGCCTTCCATGAACCACTCGATTTACAGCGCTGATCGCTCGACCCACCTGAAGATCGTGGTCGTGGCCCTCGTCGCAGGGATCGCGGTGGCAGGCTTCGGCATCAAGGCTCGTACGGGTTCGGATGAAGGCCTGACCCAGACCGCCCGCGTCATCAAGGCCGGCAAGCCGGTTGTTATCACCAGCTCGAACGCGTCCCTCGTTCGATAAGGAGATTTGACGAGTTTTGTGAATTCACGCGGCTCTTTACCAGCCCCCCAAAGTCGCCACGTGGATATGTAGACGACCCCAACCCCAAGTCGACTACGGAAAGCGCCCGCCCCCCACGGGCGCTTTCTCATGTCTGGGTATGGCTTCGCTATGGATGTAGCGCGGGACGTCGCCCCGAACACCGCCGTCATTCCCCGCGAAAGCGGGGAATCCAGTACGCCGCGGCTTCTCCGTATCCCACTGCCGTCTCTGGAATACTGGATCGTCCGCCTTCGCGGACGATGACACCTGACACCGGGCGACTACCGCGCCCCATAAGTCGGTGGCGGCGCCTGCACTGTCGGGGCTGCCGCCGCGAACAATTCGTCCTTGCGGCCGTTGAGCGGCGGGTAGATGCGCTTGCGGTTGATCGTCTCCTTGGTCGCCTTTGCGGCCGCGCCAGTGGCGCGAACCTCGCGATCCCACCCTTCCGTATAGAGCGCGCCCCAGCCGCCGAGATCGAGCACGGTCACGTACCAGTCGATCCGCAGCGGCAGCATCGGCAGGCCCGCGAGATCGGCCACCACATTGTGGCCGGCAAAGCGGCCCATGGGACGGGCGAACTGGCAGGACATCACGGTCGGATGCAGCCCGTCGACCACGCTCGAGGCGACATCGCCGGCAGCGAACACGCCCGGTACGTCCGCAAGCCGCATAAACGGATCGACCAGCAGGCGGCCGAGGCGATCGCGCGCGACCGCGAAGCTCTCGGCCAGCCGGCTCGCACGCATCCCGGCGCACCAGATCACCGTCTGCGCCGGGACGAACTCGCCCGAGCTCAGGCGCATGCCGGCGGCCTCGACGGACACGACGCGCACGCCAAGCCGCGTCTCGACGTCGAGCGAGGCCAATGCCGTCTCGATGACGGGACGCGCATGCGCGCCGATGGTGGCGCCGACCGCAGGATTGGGATCGACCAGGACGATGCGGCGGCTGCCGGTGATGCCGGCGCGCGCCAGCCTGTCGGGCATCTCGGTCGCGACCTCGATGCCGGTGAATCCGGCGCCGACCACCACGACGGTCGAGCGCCCCGGCGAAGGCGCGCTGTGTCCGAGCGAGACGAGATGATTTTCGAGGCTGAGCGCGGCGGCATAGGAATCGACATCGAAAGCATGCTCGGCAAGGCCGGGGATGGCGGGACGCATCACTTCGCTGCCGAGCGCCAGCACCAGGCGGTCGTAGCTCAGCGTCTCCTCGCCGCCGCTCGTGACGAGAGAAATCTCGCGCCGCGCCGGGTCGATGGCTTCGACCTCGCCAATGCCATGAGTGACGCCGATCGGATCGAGCAATTGCGGCAACGGCAGCGCGACCTCGCTGAGGTCGACCTCGTAATTGCGCACCCGGATGTTGTGATAGGGATTGCGGTCGACGACACAGATCTCGACGTCACGGCCGGCCGCGCCGATCTCGTCGCGCTTGCGCGCGGCGCCGATGGCCGCCCACAGACCTGCAAACCCGGCGCCGAGCACGACGATACGCGCCATGTCCGTTTACTGCTTTGTCCAAGAATTCCGGCGGCCTGCCCGCGCAGGCAGATATAGCTCATTCGCCCGGATCGACCAACTGCGGCGGCGCCGCGCCGCTGCACAAAATCGCTGGCCTCAGGCCTCGCGCAATTCCGACGGCGTCGCGCCAAAACGCTTGCGGAAGGCACGGTTGAAATAGGACAGGTCGGAGAAGCCCGAGGAATGCGCGATGTCGCTGATCTTGCGCGCCCTCGCGCGGGGATCGCCGAGCAGCTTGCGCGCCAGCACCAGGCGCTGCTCCAGCACGAATTCGGTGAAGGTCGTGCCGGCCTGCTCGAACAGGCGTTGCGCCTGGCGCGGGCTGAGCCCAGAGCGCGTCGCGATCTCGGACAGGCAGAGATCGTTGCGGCCGAGCGCGGCCATCACGTCGGCACGCATGAGATCGAGACGGGCCGCCGCATGTCCGCGACCGCGCGCAAGGCTTGCATGCTCCGCATCGGTGCCGAGCAGCAGGCCGACGAGATCAATCATGTGCTGCGCGGTCAGGCGCTGGCCGACGGCGTCGAGATGCGGCGCGTGATTGGCGGCGAGTGCGTGGTAGCGGAAGATCGTCTCGGCCACCGCGCCATCCGAGAGCACTTGCGACAGCTTGTCCTCGGCACGCGGATTGATGTCGAGCAGCGCGCGGCGCGGCATGCGGATGGTCGTGAAGCGATCTTCCTCGGTGTGGCCGACGGTGCCGGTGACGCCCATGTCGACCAGCACCATCTGCGCGGGCGCAAGTTCGACGGTATGGCCGTTCTGCCCGACGCGGACCAGACCCGCATGCGCGGCGATCAGGACGAGATCATCGCTGCCGTCGGCAAGATGGCTCTGCGTGCGCGAATATTGCGCGGAGGCACCTTCTGGAATGGCCAAAGCGATATTGTCGACCACGCTGACCTGGAGCCGGCAATCGATGCTGTCGCCATGGCTCGGGCCGATATCGAGGCCGCAGGGACCGAAGGCCCGCTCGCGCCAATGTTCGAAGGCCGGTCCATGCGGAAGACCCGCATAGTGGTGGACGAAGATGCCCGGCGTCCTTGCTGCATCCATCTGACTTCTAGCCCCTCTCCGGCACCATGATCTGCGGCGCCGACTGCAAATTCCGGGCATTTGACGCCGCGGATTGCGGGGAGGTTCAAATCGGGGGTGGATTCGGCGGGATTTGTCCGGATGCGACGGCTGGATGGACCGTGGCGACAGCCGAGCGCCTTCGTAGCCCGGAAGGAGCGAAGCATAATCCGGGCTACGACACCTACTTCTTCGCGGGCGCCTGCGGCTGAGACGGCGGCACGGTCTCGATCAGCTTGCCGGAAAATACCGGGGCCGAGGTTGGCTGGCCGTTGGGCGAGCCGCCGGCCTGCTCGACGGTGACGGCGTAGGTCGCGCCGTTGACGACCTCGGCATCGAAGGAGCCGAGCACCGGCCGCGCGGTGAAATCGCCCGCGCCGATCACGCCGAGCGAGCGCGGACGCGGCAGCTTGTCCGAGATCAGCCAGAGCTCGAAGCTCTTGCCGGCCTCCGGGGTCGCGCCGACCTTGCGCACGGTGAAATTCCGCGTCGCGCCGTCGATGGTGAGGATGAAGGCGGGACCGCCGCCCTGGCCCTGCAACAGCGCGACATATTGCGAAGCAGCCGCGAGCGGCGCCGGCGTCTTCACTTCCACCGTCTGGATGCGCGGCGCCGGACGCAGGCCGCCCGGTAGCGCATCGGGCTGGAAGATCTGAAGCGACAGCGTCACCAGCAGCGCAGCCGCAAGCGCGCCCACGGCGGAAGCGATCGTGCGCCAGCGTTTCACGCGGCTCTCGAGCCGGATGACGTTGCTGTTGTCGGCGACCGGCATTTGCGGCGCGCGCGCGACGTCAGGATCGGGCGCATGGACCTGCGGCATGAATATCGGCGCGACGTCGGGAAGCGCATCGGATGCCGGCGGCGCCGTCCCGGGCTGCTCTGCTTCGGAAGGCTGCAGCTCCGGTTGCGGCGCGACGTCCGGCGACGGCTCAGGCGGTGCAGCTTCGATCGAGGAAAACTCCGCCACAGGTGGGGGCGGCGGCGAAGCTTCCGGCGCAGCCGTCTCCTGCGCAAAGTCCGTCCGCGCCAGCTCGGACCGGATGTTCTCCCACACGATCGGACGCGGCTCGACCGAACCGACCATCTGGTTGAGGACGCCGAGCCGGTAAGCCCAGGCCTGCACGACATCGGCGAACGCCTTGTCCACGGCCATCATGGTCTCGACCTGCGCACGCTCGTCGGCGTCGAGCGTACCGAGCGCATATTCCGCGGCGAGCGCGATATGGTCCTCCGTGTAGGCCATCACATGCAGTCCAGAACCACCTTCACAATACGAGCCCTCATAGTCCGAGGCATTCGCGGATATCCAACATGCTGCGCCGGAGCCACGTCTTCACCGTGTTGACCGGCGCAGCGAATTTTTCCGCCAATTGTTCGCGGCTCCAGCCGTTGTAATAGGCGAGAAGCACGAGCCTCTGACGGTCCGGCTCGAGCCGGCCGATGCATTCCAGGAGCCGCTTCAACTCCTCGGTCATCTCCTTCCGCGCCAGCGGATCGGGGCTGTCGGCCGCAACCTCCATCGCCTGAGGCTCTTCCTCGATGGAGATTTCCGTCTTCTTGCGCACGATGTCGATGGCGCGGTTTCGCGCGATCGACGCCATCCAAGTGATCGGCGACGATAAAGCCGGATTGAACTGGCCCGCACTGTTCCAGATCTTGACGTAGGTCTCCTGAATGACCTCCTCTGCGAGATCCTGTCGGCGCAAGATACGGAGCACGACGCCATAGAGTTTCGCGCGCGTGGCGACGTAGAGGCGCTCGAACGCGGCCTGATCGCCTTTCGTCACCGCCTCAATCAGCCCGACCAGCTCTGCTGGCGTCAGCATTCAGCCCCCCAACGCGCTGGCCCCCGTCGCGTTGTTCCGCGCGGACCCAGGCACTCCGCTACCATAGCGCGCGGCAAAGCCCATCACCAAGAGGCGGGGCGCCACACTGTGGACAGCAAATGCGAAAACCCGGACCTGGCGGGTCCGGGTTTGGCAAATTTCGGCAGTTTTGCTGCTAGCGTCTCAGGCGACGGCGCCGATGCGGGCACGCATCAGGCCGATGCTGTCGAGGTCGGCCTGCTCGCGGGCGTTCTCCTCGGCGCGCTCGCGGGCCTGGTCGCGCTCGTCGAGGAGCTCGACCTTCTTCAGCTCCTCGAAGGCCTCGGCCAGCGCGGCCTTGGCTTCGTCCAGCTGTCCCTTGAGCTCGTCGGCCGAGCGGGTCAGGTTCTCGCGGCGCTGGATCGCGGCCTTGGCATAGGTCGGATAGGCGAAATGCGAGGGGTCGTTGATCCCGGCGCGCTCCTGCTCGGTCGTGATCTCGCGTTCAAGATCGATCGACATCCGCTGGAAGTCGGCGATCATGGTCTCGATCTGGGTGACCCGGCGGCGCTTCTCGTCGACCTGAAATTTCTTCAGGCGGATGAGGGTATCTCGTGACTTCATCGACTCATACTCCCCAGAAGTCCCCTGGCTGCGCGTGGGACGACACCGGTCTCCCCACAGGCCCGACTGGGGCCAAGACCGGCTCTGCTACTCTGTGAGAACGGATGATGACGGGACAAAGTTAGCGTTCCGTTTCCAAATTACCGAGGATTTGCGCCAACTGGCGGTAGCCGTCCGCCAGTGATGCATTTTCGTCCTTGCGCTGGCGCAGGAACGCCTCCAGCGGCTCGTGCAGCCGGATCGCCTCGTCGACCTCGGGGCTGGAACCGGCCCGGTAGGCCCCGAGCCGGATCAATTCCTCCATGTCGGCATAGGTCGCCATCACCTGGCGGGCCCGCTGGATGGTCGGCCAGAACTGCGGATCGGCCGATTTCGGCATGGTGCGGGAGACGGATTTGAGGATGTTGATGGCGGGGTAGCGGCCGCGCTCGGCGATCGAGCGCTGCATCACGATATGGCCGTCGAGGATGCCACGGACGGCATCCGCAATCGGCTCGTTATGGTCGTCGCCGTCGACCAGCACCGTGAAGATCGCCGTGATCGCGCCCTCGCCCAGGCCCGGCCCTGCGCGCTCCAGAAGCTTCGGCAGCTCGGTGAACACGGTCGGCGTATAGCCCTTGGCGGTCGGCGGCTCGCCGGCGGACAGGCCGATCTCGCGCTGGGCCATGGCAAAGCGCGTCACCGAGTCCATCAAACAGAGCACGTCCTTTTCTTCATCGCGAAAGTATTCGGCCACCGCGAGCGTCAGATAGGCCGCCTGGCGCCGCATCAGCGCCGGCTCGTCCGAGGTTGCGACCACCACGACCGAGCGCGCCAGGCCCTCCTCGCCGAGGTCGTCCTGCAGGAACTCCTGGACCTCGCGGCCGCGTTCGCCGATCAGCCCGATGACGCTGACCGCGGCATCGACGTTGCGCGCGAGCATCGACAGCAGCACCGATTTGCCGACGCCGGACCCTGCGAAAATGCCCATGCGCTGGCCGCGGCAGCAGGTGAGGAACGTGTTCATCGCGCGCACGCCGAGATCGAGCGGGGCGCCGACGCGCTTGCGCGAATGCGCCGGCGGCGGCGAATTGCGGTATGGCATCGGCGCCGGGCCCTGCGGCAATGGCCCCTTGCCGTCGATCGGCTCGCCCAGCGCGTTGACGACGCGGCCGAGCCAGGCCGATGACGGACGCACTTGATTAGCCGCATTGGCGATGACGGCCTTGCAGCCGCGACGCACCCCGTCGAGGCCGGCGAACGGCATCACGACAGCATTGTTGCCTGAGAAGCCGATGACCTCGCAGGGAATGGAACGGTTCGCGCCGGTCTCGATCACGAGCCGCGCACCGACCGACATCGCATGAATAGGTCCGGCCACTTCGACCATCAGGCCGCGAACACCGACCACGCGGCCATAAATGTTGACGCCGTCGATGTCGCCGATCTGTTCGGCAAGGGCCTTCATCAAGCGCGCGCTTTCAACAAGAGGGCCGTCATCAGGTGGTCGCCTTCGATTCCAGGCTTCATGGCGAAACCCTTAAGTTTCGCCACATTTCTGAACGGCGCTTAACTTCGTGTTTACCCGCATCGTTAATCATTGCGTCACTGTCTTTGTGACTGAGCGCGACTCCCCTTCAGAAGAAGGCTGAGTCGCGGGAGTCGGTTAGGCCCGCCTCTTAAAGTGGAACTTGAACGGCACGATGTGACGAAAGCTGCTTCGCGCGCAACACCTTAGGGCGATTCGACAAAAATTGCACCGGGGGGACTTGCGTTCCAGAATCAGGATTTGTTAACCATCTGTCGTCAGGATCCGAATCAGTTGTTCAAAGGCGTTTTGTTGAGTGCCGCGAATGCGGCCGACCTGACGCCCGGGAGCGGCGACTATGGGGAACTGGCATGCGCGTTTTGCTGATTGAAGATGACAGCGCCGTCGCGCAGTCGATCGAGCTGATGTTGAAGTCTGAGAGCTTCAACGTCTACACGACCGATTTGGGGGAAGAAGGCGTCGATCTCGGTAAACTATACGATTACGACATTATTCTCCTCGACCTCAACCTGCCCGACATGTCCGGCTACGACGTGCTCAAGCAGCTCCGGGTCTCCAAGATCAAGACACCGATCCTGATCCTCTCCGGCCTCGCCGGCATCGAGGACAAGGTCAAGGGTCTCGGCGTCGGCGCCGACGACTACATGACCAAGCCCTTCCACAAGGACGAGCTGGTGGCCCGCATCCACGCGATCGTGCGCCGCTCCAAGGGCCATGCCCAGTCGGTCATCCAGACCGGCGACCTCGTCGTCAACCTCGACACCAAGACGGTGGAAGTCGGCGGCCAGCGCGTGCATCTGACCGGCAAGGAATACCAGATGCTGGAGCTACTCAGCTTGCGCAAGGGTACGACCCTCACCAAGGAAATGTTCCTCAACCACCTCTATGGCGGCATGGACGAGCCGGAGCTGAAGATCATCGACGTCTTCATCTGCAAGCTCCGCAAGAAGCTCGCGAATGCCTCGGAAGGCCGCAACTTCATCGAGACCGTGTGGGGCCGCGGCTACGTGCTGCGCGAGCCGCACGAGCACGAAGAGCGCATTCCCGCCTGATCCCTGGGTTTACGTCGCGAGCCCTTCGGGGCTTGCTCCTCCCAGCCTGGACCCCGCCGCAAATGGCGGGGTTTTGTTTTTTGGGGACGCCAACGCGGCCTCATCGTCCTTGCGCCATTGAACCGCTATCCTTCCCCCGCCGACGAATGGTCGCTGCACGATGGGGGAACGATGATCCTGCAATCACTCGCCGGCCTGCCCGCCTTCCTGGTCTATTTCTGCACCGGCCTGATCGCGATCGTGGCGTATCTGTTCGTCTACACCCGCATCACCCCGCACAATGAATTCCAGCTCATCCGCGACAACGAGCCGGCCGCCGCGATCGCGCTCGGCCTCAGCCTGCTCGGCTTCGTGGCGCCGCTGGTCAGCGCCATCGCGCATTCGGCCAATGTGCTGGACTGCCTGATCTGGGCGATCATCGCGCTGATCGTTCAGATCATCGTGCTGTTTCTGGTGAAGGTGCCGGTGCCGAACCTGTCGGCGCGGATTGCCGCAGGCGAGCTTGCGCCAGCGATCTGGCTCGGGCTGTCCTCGCTCGCGGCGGGCTTGTTGAACGCCGCCTGCATGATCTACTGACATGATCCACTGATATGGCCGACAAACCCTCCAACAAGCAGTTCGGCAAGCGCCGGCCAGCGCCCGTGGCGCCGCCATCGAGTCCACCGGTGAAGCGCTCCGGCCATGTCGCGCTGCTGGTGATGGGCACGATTGCGGTGGGCACCACCGCCTACACGCTGATGCCGCGGCAACATTGCGAGCCCTCGCCCGGAGCCTTGCCGGGCCAGACGACCACGACGTGCAGCAGTAGCAGCAGTTCGTCAGGCGGCAGCAGCGGCAGCAGCTCGCGCTGGTCGTCTCGGTCGAGCTTCTTCAGCAGCGATTCCGCGAGCCATTCCTCATCGGGAACCTCTTCGGACTCAGGCTCCAGCAGCGTGAGCCGTGGCGGCTTCGGCTCGTTCGGCCATGGCTTCTCGGGCGGCGGCTGATCCATGCAACGCATCGTCTGCCCCGAGCGCGACGACTGGCGGCAGACCGCCGAGCAATGCGGCTTCGCCTTCCACACCATCGACGGCGAGCGCTATTGGGACGAGAGTGCCTATTACGCCTTCACGCTCGACGAGATCGAGCGCGGCATCGAGATGCCGACCGGCGAGATCGACGCGATGTGCCTGGAGCTTGCCGGTCGCATAATCGGTGACGAGCGCTATCTGCGACGCTTGAAGATTCCAGAGGCGTTCTGGAGCCTGATCGCCGAGAGCTGGGAGCGCGACGACCGCAGCCTCTATGGCCGGCTCGACCTGAAGTTCGACGGCCAGGGTCCCGCAAAGCTGCTCGAATACAACGCGGATACGCCGACCTCGATCTTCGAGGCCGCGGTGTTTCAATGGACCTGGCTCGAACAGGCGATCGAACGCCGCATCATTCCCGCGCGCGCCGATCAGTTCAACTCCATCCACGAACGGCTGATCGCGGCATGGAAGGAGATTGCCGCAGGCCGCCATGTCCATCTCACCGGTACCACCGGCAGCGAGGAAGACGCCGGCACGCTCGCTTATCTCGAGGACACCGCGCGCCAGGCGGGGCTCTCCACCAGGCTGCTCGACATCGAGGAGGTCGGCTGGCGCGACGAGCCCGGCGGCTTCGTCGATCTCGACGATGGCGACATCGCGCTCGCCTTCAAGCTCTATCCCTGGGAATGGATGTTCCACGACGCCTTCGGTGCCAAGCTGATGAGCGCGCCGACACGCTGGATCGAGCCGCCCTGGAAGGCGGTGCTCTCCAACAAGGGCATTTTGCCGTTGCTCTGGGAGATGTTTCCGAACCATCCCCATCTGCTGCCGGCCTTCTTCGAGGACGACGCGCGGGCTGCCGAGCTCGGCAGCTCCTACGTCCGCAAGCCGCTGCTGTCGCGCGAAGGCGCCAATGTCACGCTGGTGTCTGGTGGCCTGCCGCTCGACGAGCAGGCAGGCCCCTACGGCGCCGAAGGCTTCGTGCGGCAGGCATTGTCGCCGCTGCCGAACTTCTCAGGCTTCTACGCGGTGGTGGGAAGCTGGCTCGTGAACCACGAGCCGTGCGGCCTGTCGATCCGCGAGGACGAAAGTCCGATCACGGGCAACCGCTCGCGGTTTCTGCCGCATGCGATTTTGTGAGGTTGTCATTCCGGGCGCGACGTAGTCGCGAGACCGGAATGACAGGAAAAGATCACCTCGCCGCGGCGACCTTCAGCGGCTGCGGCATCAAACCGCCCATCGGGCGGCCGGAGCGCGCCGGGTTGAGCTGATAGAGACCGCGGCGGTCGACGATCGGGCGGAACGCGTCGGTGATGCCGACGACGGATTCGGCGGCGCCTAGCAGCAGCGTGCCGTCGGCTTCCAGTCCCTTCGCCATGCGCTCGAAAATCACGGCCTTGGTGTCCTGATCGAAATAGATCAGCACGTTACGGCAGAAGATCACGTCGAACGTGCCGAGATGGGAGAAGTCCTGCAACAGGTTGAGCTGGCGGAACTGCACCATCGCGCGAATGTCGGCATTGAGCTGCCAGAGCTCGCCAACTTGGGTGAAGTATTTCATCAGGTGCTGGATCGGCAGGCCGCGCTGCACCTCGAACTGGCTGTAGACGCCGGCCTTGGATTTCTCCAGCACCTCCTGCGACAGATCGGTGGCGACGATCTCGATGCGCCAGCCGGCGAAGGCCGCGCCCATCTCCTTCACGCACATCGCGATCGAATAGGGCTCCTGCCCCGTCGAGGACGCTGCCGACCAGATTCGCAAGCTCTTCCGCGCCGCGCGCGCCTGGAGCAGGCCCGGCAGGATGGTTTCGCGCAGATGATCGAACGGGATCTTGTCGCGGTAGAAGAAGGTCTCGTTGGTGGTCATCGCTTCGACCACGTCGGTCGCAAGCCGGCCGTCGCCGTTCCTGATCTTCAGCACGAGATCGGGAATGCCGGGCAAGCTCGCCTTGCGGGCAAGCGGCAGCAGCCGGCTCTCGACGAGATATTGCTTGTCGGCGGAGAGATCGAGGCCGGAGCGTTCTTTCAGGAACTTGCGCAGATACTCGTAGTCAACCGGCGTCACGAGCGGTCCCCCGCGAACAGGCGGTTGACCTTGGCGCCGATCTGGTTGAGCGGCAGGATCGCCGCGCAGATGCCGGCATTGGCCGCCGCGCCCGGCATGCCCCAGACCACGCTGGAGGCTTCGTCCTGCGCGATCACGTTGCCGCCGGCGGCGACGATGTCCTTGCCGCCGCGCATGCCGTCCGAGCCCATGCCCGTCAGGATCACCGAGAGGATGTTGCCGTGCCAGATGTCGATGGCGGAGGTGAAGAGCGGATCGACCGCGGGCTTGCAGAAATTGACGGCGGGACCGTCGTCGAGCGCGATCGCCGCGTCAGCGCCGCTGCGCACGACACGCATGTGCTTGCCGCCGGGCGCCAGGTAGATCCGTCCCGGCTTCACCGGCTCGCCGTCGACCGCCTCGGCCGCGGGCTTGCGGCTCGCGCGCGCCAGGTGCTCGGCGAGAATAGTGGTGAAGGTCGGCGGCATGTGCTGGGTGATGAGCACCGGGAAGCGGTCGATCACCGGGCCGAGCTCGGTGACGAGCGCCATCAGTGCCTGCGGACCGCCGGTCGAGGAGCCGATCAGCAGCACCTTCGGTGCGTGAGCCGAGAACGGGCGCGTGGACAGCGCCCCCGACGACGGCGCATGCGGGGCCGGTGCGGGCGCGGCGGGCCGCACGACGGCCGGCGCACGTGCAGCCGGTGCCGGGCTCGCGGGCGCCAGCGGCGGGCTAGCGACTGCGGGCCTGCGGCGCAGCCGCGCGCCGAGGTGACGGATCTTCTGGATCAGGTCGTGATGAAAGATGTCCGCGGCCGACGCTTCGCGCGTCGACTCCGGCTTCGGAATGTAGTCCGCCGCACCGAGCGACAGCGCCTTGAAGCTGATCTCCGCGTTACGTCGGGTCAGCGTCGAGGCCATGATGATGACGAGATCGCGCTTCTTCGCCAGCAGTTGCGGCAGCGCCGAGATGCCGTCGAGCTCGGGCATTTCGATGTCGAGCACGGCGACGTCGGGATTGATGCGTTCGAGCTGGTTGACCGCCTCGAGCCCGGTGCGCAGCGAGGCCGCGACCTCCATGTCGTGCTCGGCACCGATCCAGCGCGAGATCAGACCGCGTATGACGACGGAGTCGTCGACGATCATCACCCGCAGCGGCCCGGCGTCGCGCGACGGACTCGTGGTCGAATTACCTGCGAACGCAACACTCATTACTCACCAACTCAGACTGAAACGGTTCAGTTGAAAACAATCGCCGAAGGATCCGTTCAGCCTCCGGGTGTTCGCTCAGATAAGCCCGACTTCCTGGAATTTCGCGGTCACGATGTCCTTGTCGAAGGGCTTCATGATGTATTCGTTGGCGCCCGCGTGCAGCGCACGGGCGATGTGCGCGACGTCGTTCTCGGTGGTGCAGAACACCACCTTGGGCTGATCGCCGCCGGGCATCCGCCGGAGATGGCCGAGGAACTCGTAACCGTCCATCACGGGCATGTTCCAGTCGAGCAGCACCGCATCGGGCAAGCCGCGCTTGCAGGCCTCCAGCGCCTTCTCACCGTCCTCGGCTTCGAGTATCTGGAAGTCGAGGCCCTCCAGGATCCGGCGCGCAACCTTGCGGATGACGCTGGAATCATCAACGACGAGACAAGTTCGCATGTGAACCTCTGCTTCCTATCCCCTTTGCGGGGATACTTCCAATTGCAAGTCCGTCGGCGGCAACGCCGCCGTATCAGGCCGCCATCATCTCAGGGGCGAGCTCGAGGACGCGATCGACGTCGAGGACGACCATGAGCTGACCGTCGAGACGATGGACACCGCCGGCGAGCTTGGCCATGCGGGGGTCGAGGTTGACGGGGTTCTCTTCCATGCCGGCCTCGGGCAGGCGCAGCAC
>NZ_JAFCJT010000013.1 GCF_018130785.1 Bradyrhizobium liaoningense | reverse complement strand
GTGTGGACCAGGCGGAAGATGTTATCCAGGATCTTGGCGTTGTTCGGCTCCTGCTCGAACTTCACCAGCTGATTGTCCACGGTGTCCAGGCTCTCGCTGGTCTCCGTCAAAAACTCCCGCAACAGATCATCCATGAGCTACGCCTTACTGAGCCGGACTTCGACGCCTGAGCCACACCTGGAGTTCGGCGGAGGTCCGCTGCTGGATCGTTAGACAACCCCTTTCACGGTCCCGTTAATTTCAGCCTCCGTGCTAATACGGATATTGAAGACAAGTTTGCGCTTCGACGGCCTGCGGCAGCGTTTTTCGGCAAGAGCGGCGTCGCATCTCATGCGACAGACGCCATAGGTAAACGCGCCGATAACAGCACCGCGACGCGCGCGAAAAAATCCTTCCGGCGGAGGACGATATGCAAGGGCCGCGCGAATTGGATCAAATCACTCGCAACCGGAATCGCTCACACCGCTGCTCGCTGCTCGCCTGCTCAATCCGCAGGAGCTGAGCTTGCGGTAAACGGACGCTTACTTCGCGGCCGTCGCGATTGCTACCGCGCTAACCCAATCGCGGAGACAGCACGATGCTCAGCGAGGCAATCCTTGATGGCAGCGAGTAACGCATCCGGTGCAAGCGGCTTGCGAAGGCAACGCGCGGCGCCGAGCTCCAGCGCCATCCGGAGAAAGTCGGGTGCGGGCGAGTTCAGATTTGCGAAGGCGTAGCCTCGCAATTCGCGGAATGGCCGGCGCGCGCTCGTGGAAGGCACGCGACATTCGCGGCGTTGCGAAGCCGCGCAGACCGGGACAACTCGAGATGCGCGCTTGAGAAGGGGAGCCGCAGGGCGTCGCCCGGCGTCCGAGGCGGCGCGGATGCGATGCTTCCGGCTCATGATGACTCCCCTTGCCGCTTTTTCCTCCGCCCAGCGCAAGACGGACGCTCCGAGCTCACGGGCGAACCAGCGCGATTCTCGTTTCCGCCGGAAATGCACAGCGTGTCTGCCCTCCAACGGGTATATGGACGGCGACACAACCTTTAAAATATATTCTGGTCGCCGTGCAACTGGATGAGGCACAGGGCGCGGCGCCCGATCGTCCTATCGAACGCGCCGGATTGACCTGCATGACCGCGAGCGGCCACCCATCCAACCAGTTGCTGCAAATGCTCGGCATGGCGGAGTTCGATCTGCTGCGCCCCCATCTCGCAACAGTCGAAATGGTCAGGGAATCTGTCCTGGCCGAGGCGGGTGCCGCAGTGAAATATGTCTACTTCCCGCACCGCGGATCCGTTTCGATTACGGTGGGTCTCTCCGAGGGACAGATGATCGAGGTCGCGATGCTGGGCCGCGACAGCGCCGTGGGCGGCGGCGCGGCGCTTGCCGACGGCATCGCACCGACGGACGCCGCCGTGCTCTTCCCCGGGACTGCATCCGTCCTCGAAATCGCGGCCTTCCGGGCGGTGGCGGCCGCAAGCGCGCAGTTCCGCGGCCTGATGATCCGCCATGAGCAGGCGCTGCTCGCGCATGCGCAGCAATCGGTGCTGTGCAATACGCTGCACCCGGTCGAAGCGCGACTGGCGCGCTGGCTCTTGCGTGCCCGTGACCTGTCCGACAGCAGGTTCCTTCCGCTGACGCAGGAGGAGCTGGCGCAGATGATGGGCGTACGACGCAACGCGATTTCCCTCGTCGCAAATGCGCTCCAGCGCGCCCGCGTCATTCACTACACCCGCGGCCAGATCGAGATCGTCGACGAGCGCGCATTGGAAACGACGTCGTGCGACTGCTATGCTGCGGTGAAGGGCTGCCACGCGCGCCTGCTGGGGGCCCTGCGGTGACGATAACCCGGCGCAACCGGTCTGCATGCCGGTGTGCACACAGTGCGGCGGGCTGCCAAGGCACCCGGACATCTTGTCCCAATTGCCAATATATCCCGACGTGAACATGATGAAACTTGTCCGTGCAGGAAGCGGCCCGTTCGCTTCGCGTTCGCGGGCTGACGAGACGGAGGCAATCTTGGAAACGATGGCGCGCCCATCCAACGGTTTCCTCTCCGCACTGTCGGCTGAGGATTACGAATTGATCCGCCCGCATTTGCGCATGATCGATCTGCCGCATGAGGCGATTCTGGTGGAGACCGGCGAGACGCTCACGCGCGCCTACTTTCCTCACCGCGGCGTCATCTCGCTGGTGGTGAAACTTGCCAGGGGCGAGCATGTGCAGGTCGCGATGATCGGCCGCGACAGCCTGCTCGGAACGCTCTCGACCATGGGCGATGCCCGCGCGCTGAATACGGCGATCGTGCTGGTTCCCGGTGCCGCCTCCGTGATGGACCTCGACCGGCTGCGCGACGCGGCGGACCGGAGCAGCACCTTGCGGACGCTGCTCACCCGTCACGGGTTGGCCGTCTACGCGCAGGTCCAGCAGACCGCGGGCTGCAACGCCTCCCATCCCGTGGAGTCGCGGTTGTCGCGTTGCCTGCTGCACACCCATGACCTGTCCGGCGACTATCGGCTGCTGCTGACCCAGGAGGCGATGGCGCAGATGATCGGGGCGCGCCGCAACAGCGTGTCGCTGGTCGCCAATACCTTGCAGCACGCCAATTTCATCCACTACAGCCGCGGACACATCCAGATCCTCAACCTGGACGGTCTGCGCCAGACGGCGTGCGAATGCTACGCCACCGTGAAGGCCCAGTACGACCGGCTGCTCGGCCCGCGCTGACCTGCACCACGGCTTGGTAAACCGGCGGCTAACGCCGGCCTGCAAAGACGGATCGTCCTGCTACCGGAACTGAAATTCGAATGCCGTAGACACGGAGCGTGCCTCGCGCCGTACAGGCCGCGCGAACCGTGACCAGGACAGGCCAAGCCATGTTTCAAGCCATGTTTGAAGTGACCGCCGCGCCGATACCAAAAGCGCTCGATGCCGAGCCCGCGCGCGAGCCGGGTGCGTACGAAGCGCTGGTGCGGGAGATCGGCGAGGACGGGGCCTGTGAAGTCCGTGACGTGTTCTGGAGCGAGACCTGCGCGCGCCTGCAACTGTTCCGCACGCTCTCGCTCGCGCAGCACCTCCCCAGGATCATCCGCGAAGCGCATTCGCTGAAGAGCGCGGCCGGAACGTTCGGCTATTCCAGGCTTGCGGCGCTGGCGCTGCGGCTGGAGCAGACCGCGGAGACGCTTGGCGAGGCCGAATTTTGCGAACTCCTGGACCTGATGGATGCCGCCTATGCCGCCGCGCGCGCGCAGGAGCCGCGGGGCTAGAGGGCGCGTGCAAAGCCCGCCGTACTTCTACGGTTTGGGATTTTCACAGATGGCTAATCATAGGTGGCGATAGTCGCCGGAAACCAGGAGGGTTTCCATGTTCACCTATGAGACTGCGGACCAGAAAGAGGTCCGTCGCTTCCGTATCGCACAGTTCAACGGCCGGACGGCGACGGTGAAGTCTGGCGAGGCGACGGTGACTGGTTTCGTTCGTTCGGTGCTGGAGCAGGAATCGAGCACGCCTCCGCGCTGGACCATCACGATCATTCCGAATGCGCCGAGGGAAGAGTCCAAGCCGCTGCGGCCGCAGTCACGGGTGCGCCCCTTCGCCGAGGATTATCTCTGAGCCCTGTCGGGTTCCCAAGTCCTTCTCAGCCCGCCGGCGCAGGCAGCCCCTCAATCGATCGAATGCAAGAGCGCCGCACGGACGAGGTCCGCGGTGTTGCGTGCACCGAGCTTGCGCATCGCCTCGGCGCGATGGCTCTCGAACGTGCGCGGGCTGATCTGCATCCGCAGCGCGCCCTGCTTGTTCGAGTAGCCCTCACTGATCAGCCTCAGCACCTCGCGTTCCCGCTTGGTTAGCCGCTTTTGACCCGACGGGCCCAGCAACTCGGTGCTCGGCACACGCTGCGGCTGCTGTGCGCGCGCGGCGTTCAATTCGGCGCCCTCGGTCCTGGAAGGGATCGGCAAGGCATCCTTGTGCGGACCGGCAAGCTGCTTGACCAGGCCGCAAACGCGTTCGGTCTGCGCCAGCGCATTCTCCACCACGCGCTGCAAATAGGCCCGATCGCCCGTAACCGGCGCGAGTTGGTCGCTGTGGTGCTTGATCTCGCCCATGTAGAGCAGGAGTGCGGTCAGGGGGCCGTTGAGCTCGCGGGCGATGGCGGTGGCCATCTCGTCGGCAGCCTTGGCGCGGGCCGCGTTCAGGCGGGCGAAATCGGGCTCCGCGGTCGGAGCAGTGCTGCTTTCGAACCATTCCGACGGCCGCGAATCGGTGGCCGTATCGTTCTGTGACCCCATGTGACCCGTTTAGCGGAACCGGGGCCGTTCTGTGATTAACTTTCTGCTCCGTAAGACTACGGTGATTCCGGCAGTTTTGTGCTGAAATGCCGGCATAGGCACAATTTATGCTTGAGTGCTCGCGCTCTCGACCACGCCCAGGTTGAGGATCTCGCCCGAAACTTGAGCAGGCAAAGAAGAGCTTCCTTAACCAACCCTCTTCAGCGGGCGCCCGCACCTCCCGGCTTTTACGGATAAATTAACAATGACTTGCTTCTCTTAATCACGATTGAGAGCGCGCAAATGCCTCCTCGCTTTGGGCCTGCAGGCCTAGCGGGAAACGCTGCGGAAGATTGCGTGCCATGAACGAAATCGACCAGCTATCGGCGTTTTTGCAGCGGCTGACACCGCTGTCTCGCAGCTGTCTGCTCAGCGAGCTCGAGCGGCTCGAACTGTGCGGCATCGACATGCCGGGCTCGGCCGCCGTTCAGGCCCGCTTGCGCGCCGAATTCCGCAAGGACGGATCAACCCAGGCACGCGCCACCAGTCCCTCACGCTATTTCTTCGCGCCGCTCGAACTGCTCCTGATCGACGGCGCGCCCGAACATGCCAATGCCGGGCGGATTTCACGCAACACGCTGACCCCGATCTGGGAATGGATCTGCCGCGACCTGCTGCCGACCATGGCACGCGACTACATCAAGGCGATCAACGACCAGGTCACCGCCAACAACCCGAAGGAAGTGCTGAAAACCGCGTCGATCTTCCAGACCAAGGTCCTCAAGGTTCTCGAGAACACCCTCGCATCAGCGGAGAGCACCGAGTTCGCACGCGCCAAGCTCA
The DNA here is from genome assembly GCF_018130785.1 of Bradyrhizobium liaoningense. Taxonomy (GTDB): domain Bacteria; phylum Pseudomonadota; class Alphaproteobacteria; order Rhizobiales; family Xanthobacteraceae; genus Bradyrhizobium; species Bradyrhizobium liaoningense_A. The sequence goes on along the minus strand of NZ_JAFCJT010000013.1, from coordinate 171,431 downwards.
CACAATACACGGCCTCGCGCACCGCCTTCGACGACGTGAAGAAAATGCAGCACGTGCTGCGCGCCGGCGACGCGCTGCCGAAGTTCAACGAAAAGCTGCCTGAGAAGATCGCGAAATTCGACGACGGCCAGGTTGCCCAGATCACCGCGCAGCTCGACGCCTTCAAGAAGTCCCACCCGGATGCGCTGCCCTTTGCGCTGGCGCTGGTGGCGAGGCGCCTGAAGACGTCCTGGCACCTGGTGCGCCTTGCCACCAAGACTGCCGCAAGCAAGAGCGTGGCTGACGTCGCCGCCACGCCCTATGCCTGCGTCGTTCCTATGGTGCTCGACCGGCTCGACGACAAGCGGCTCGCCCTACGGATCGCGCTCAGACACAACCGCGTGCTGGTCGCGCGCGACCTGCTCGCCGAAATCTACGACACCGAATACGCGCTCAAGGTCCGCATCGACGGGATCGAGAGTTGCGAATGGGGTATCCGGCTCCAGCAGTTGATGGATGCGATCGCGGCGCTGGTATCCGCCGAAGTGAGCCGCTTCCCCTCCAATGTCGGCCACATTCTCGGCTCGCGCCGGCTGCGCAGCCACGACACGCTGGGCGGCAAGCTGTCCTATCTGGCCTGGAAGGGACGCGACGCCGTACAGGACGGCGCGGCGGCGTTTCGCAAATTGATCGGGCAAACCTGATATTGCGGCGCGGCTACTCCGCCCGCGGCAGGCACAGGAAGCGATCGGTAAATCGCCCTGACAGCACGAATCTGAACCACCAATACATCATTCGCCGCGTCGTCATTGCTGTAATCCTCGACAGCCCACCACCGGCTGCGCGCACCAATAGCGCAGGTGCAGCAAGACACATGTGATGTGCTTCACACTTGTGCCGCCGCAGCCGGACGCGTTGTCGCAGAACTGTCACGCGCGAAGCATGGAACATGCGCGTATCGCGCGAAGATGAATTCCTCCATCGCCGCCGTCGCTCCTGTCCTGCGATGCACCGCAAGCGCGACGGGAAGGAGGTTACGACGAGAGCGAACCGACGGACAATGACGATGGTGGCTTTGCTCGCGAGCGCGCTGGCGCCGCGCGAAACAATGAGCGGTTCATAGCCCGGCGTCGGCGGCGTGAACTGGTCCGTGGGCATCGGCCAGGTGATCACGCTGCGCCTGCGCGCCTCGCGGAAAGGCGGTCGGCATGACCCAGCACGACAAGGCCACAGTCAATTGAGGCGTCCATTATTCAATTGGGCGAGGCGCGCGCGGCTTCGTCCAATTGCAGGACATCATGCGTGCATGTTGCCGCACCGCACGTTGCGAAAATCTCCGGTGATTGCCGCCGTTCTGCGCGCGACGCGCGTGCAGACGTAAAAACTTCTTCAACGAGATCCGAACAATTTTAGACATGATGCGGGCTTTAACGTTACCCAGATAATTCAACAATCGGCTGAAGCTCTCCATATTTGAAACTGCTCCCATCGCTAACACCGGTCGCGGAACGGGAGTGGTTTGCGATGAACGATGAAATTGTTGGGTTCGCCGAGCGGAGGCCCAAAACCTTCGGACGGCGAAAAATGATGCCGCGCGCATGCGTCGCCGACGGCAAGCGCCATCTGCGCGCATTCCTCGCCGAGGTGCTGGAGGATCTCGGTTTCGTCACCAGCGAATGCGCCAGTGCGGACGAGCTGCAGACCGTGCTGACGAGCGACTTGCCCGACCTGATCCTTCTCGGCATCGCCGCCGACGGCATCGAGCCCGGCAGATTCCTGGAGAAGCTGGTGCGCGAGGCCTTCGACGGCAAGGTTCTCGCCGTCGGCGCCCGCGAGTCGATCATCGTCAGGGCCGTGCAGCAGGTCGGCGAGGAATATGGCCTCGCGATGCTGCCGCCACTGACCACGCCCTTTGCGGCGGAAACGCTGCGCGAGCGCGTCGCGATGCTGCTGCCGGAGGAGCCAGCGCCGAGCCCGGCCGTGCATGTCGGCGAGGCCCTTCATGCCGGCTGGCTCGAGCTCTGGTACCAGCCCAAGATCGACGCGCGCACGCTGATCCGCAGCGGCGCCGAGGCGCTGGTGCGGATGCGGCATCCAACCTGGGGCGTGGTGCCGCCGGCCTACTTCATCCCCGAAGAGCGCGATCCGCATTTGCGTGACCTCTCGGAGTTCGTGATCGAGCGCGCCTTGCAGGACTGGCACTATCTGCTCGAGCAGCAGAGCCCGGTCGATCTCTCGATCAACCTGCCGACGTCATATCTGAAGGAGCCGCATGCGGTGCGCGATCTCTGCCGCCGCATGCCGACACATCCGGCCTTCGGCGGGCTGACGATCGAGATCGACAGCGAGGAGGCGATCCGCGATCTCGGATTCCTCGTCGAGGTCGCCCGCGAGGTGCGCCTGCACAATATCGGCCTGTCGATCGACAATCTCGGCGCCAACTGGCCCTCACTGATGGATCTGGACAAAATTCCCTTCATCAAGCTGAAAGCCGACCGGCACTTCGTCACCGGCAGCGGCAGCGATCGCCTCAAGCGCATGGTATGCCGCCACATCGTCGAGCTCGCGCACGGCTACGGCGCGCGCACTGTGGCCGAAGGCGTCGAGAGCCGCGCCGACCTCGTCGCCGCCAACGAGCTCGGCTTCGACCTCGTGCAGGGCTTTCTGTTCGGCAAGCCGATGCCGCTGAAGAAGTTTGCGCGGAGCACGCTGACGCGGACGGTGATGGGGCAGGCGTGAGATGCAGCCTCAGGCAAATCGCCGCGCGAAGAACACGCAGACCACCACGAGCGCGGTCGCGGCGATCATGTTCCATGCGACCGGCTCGTGCAGCAGGAAGCTGGCGAGCGCGAGGCCGAAGAACGGCTGGAGCTGCTGCAACTGGCCGACGCGCGCAATGCCGCCGACCGCAAGTCCGCGGTACCAGAAGATGAAGCCGACGAACATGCTGAAGACGGAGACGTAGACGAGCCCGATCCAGGCGGGCACACCGACGCCGCTCCAAGTCGTCGGCCAGGTCCAGACCGCAACCGGCACCATCAGCGGCAGTGCCAGCAGCAGCGCCCAGGAGATCACCTGCCAGCCGCCGAGGCGACGCGACAGTGCGGCGCCTTCGGCATAGCCGAGCCCGCACAAGACGATCGCCGCGGCCATCAGGAGGTCGCCGGTGAGCGACGCCGAGCCGTCATTCGAGAGAGCAAAGCCCGCCACCGTGGCGCTGCCCAGGACAGCGAACAGCCAGAACAGCGGCTGCGGCCGCTCGCCACCGCGCAGCACCGCGAAGATTGCCGTCGACAGCGGCAGCAGCCCGATGAAGACGATCGAATGCGCGGAGGTGATGTGCTGGAGCGCGAGCGCGGTCAGCAGGGGGAAGCCGACCACGACGCCGATGGAGACGATGGTGAGCGAGACGAGATCCTTCCGCTGCGGCCGCGCCTGACGGAGCAGGCCGAGCACGGCCACACCGATCAGTGCCGCGATCACCGCGCGGGCGGAGGTCAGAAACAGCGCGGAGAAGCCGCCGACCGCCACGCGCGTCGCCGGCAACGAGCCGCTGAAGATGATGACGCCGAGAAGCCCGTTGCCCCAGCCGCTGCCTGCAGATTGCATGTCCGTCTCGCTGTTTGGGTCACGATCATCGGCCGTCGCCGGTGGCGAGACCAGCGACAATCCAGTACAATCCGGCAGAACTGTATGGATATAGAAGGTCATACACCTTGGACAGCGAGGCACAATCGAAGGGACGGGGCGGGACGCGGACCGCCGACGTGATGAGCGCGATCCGCGCCAAGGTCGCGGCCCGCGCACTCAGCCCCGGCGACCGCCTGCCGTCGATCCGCGGCCTTGCCGCGACAATGGGTGTTTCGCCGTCCACCGTCGTCGAAGCCTATGATCGCCTGGCCGCCGACGGCCTGATCCGCGCCCGTCGCGGCTCGGGTTTCTATGTTTCGCCGGCTGTCACCCCGCCGCTGGCGTTGACCGAGGTCGAGCCCCGCCGCGACCGGGCGGTGGATCCGTTCTGGGTGTCGCGACAATCGCTCGATACCGACGTGGCCGTGCCAAAACCCGGCTGCGGCTGGCTGCCGCCGGAGTGGATGCCGGAGGCGGCCCTGCGCCGCGCCACCCGCGCGCTTGCCCGCACCGACGCGAGCGTGCTGACCAATTACGGCTCGACGAGCGGCTCCCCCGCCCTGCGCCGGCTGCTGCTTGCGCGCCTGGCCGAAGACGAGATCGAGGCCTCGATCAACCAGCTGATGCTGACGGGTTCGGGCACGCAGGCGACCGATCTGATCTGCCGCTTCCTGTTACGTCCCGGCGACACCGTGCTGGTCGACGACCCCTGCTACTTCAATTTTCGCGCGCTGCTGCGGGCGCATCAGGCCAGGATCGTCAGCGTGCCCTACACGCCGTCGGGCCCGGACATCGCGCGCTTCGAGCAGATCCTTGGCCATGAACGGCCGCGGCTCTACATCACCAATTCAGCGCTGCACAATCCGACCGGCGCGACGATCTCGCTCCAGACCGCGCACCGGCTGTTGACCACAGCCGCCGCGCACGACCTCACCATCATCGAGGACGACATCTTTGGCGACTTCGAGCCGGAGCGCTCGCCGCGCCTTGCCGCGCTCGATGGCCTCTCCCGCGTGATCCGCATCGGCAGCTTCTCCAAGACGCTATCGGCCTCGGTGCGCTGTGGCTACATCGCAGGGCGCGCCGACTGGATCGAGCATCTCGTCGACCTCCAGGTCGCGACCAGCTTTGGCGGCCCGAGCCCGGTGGCGACCGAGATCATCGCAAAGGTGCTGGCCGGCGGCAGCTATCGCAAGCACATGGAGGAGCTCCGGCAAAAGCTCACGCGGACACGCCGCGACGCCGCACGAAAACTTCAGGCGCTGGGCATCGAGCCCTGGCTGATGCCGCGCGGCGGCTTCTTCCTCTGGTGCCGCCTCGCCGACGGGCAGGATGCCACCGCGGTCGCGCGCGCCGCGCTCGAGGAAGACGTGGTGCTGGCGCCGGGCAACGTGTTCAGCGTGTCGCAGACGGCAACCAGCTTCATGCGCTTCAACGTGGCGCACATGAGCGATCCGCGGATGTGGGACGTGCTGCGGCGGGCGCTGAAGGCGGCGCCCGGAATGACCCGCACCTAGTACAAGGGCTCTTCATACACCGGCTCGCCGTCGAGCAGCAGCCGCTTGATGGTGGCGCGGCCTGAAGGCAGCACGGCGGCGACGACCCGCAGCTTCTGCTGGTTGCGGGCTTGCTCCAGCTTCTTGCCCTCGCCTTCGGGCACGAAATAGCTTTCGAGACCGTATTTGATCGCCAGCTTGTCGCAGAAGACGCGCCGGCCCGGGCCGCAGGATCCGCCGTAATAGGAGACGCGGCCGCGGATCAGCACTTCGGGGGCCGTGACCGTGACGGGCTCGGCATGCACCGAGACCGCCTCGTAGAGTCCATTGGCATTCGGCGCGAGCTTGACGAACACGATTGGATTGCGCTCGGCAGTCGGCTGGCCGGCAAGCGTGCCTGCCGACAGTTGCGAGATGTCGTAGCGGAGCACGACATAGTCGCCGCGCAGGAGATCGCGGGGATCGACCGGCTGCGTCTGCAGGGTCACCTCACGGCCTTCGCGCAGGATCTGCATGCGATCGGCGACCATCAGCACCAGCAGCGCGCATTGAACCAGGACGGCGACAGCGAACAGCACGGCTTTCGGAATGCGCTGCCAGAGCCTTGTGAGGGATGCGGCCAGCTCGCTCATCGCCCGGTCCTCGGCAGCGCGCGATTGAGCGCGGTTGCAAATGCGACGGCGATGATGCCGGCCACCGCCAGGAAGGCCGAGCGGCGCAGCAGCGAGCCCTTCACCGCCCAGGTGATGCCTGCAATGACACCGGCGATCCCGAGCCAGCCGGCAACGATGCGCGGACGGACGTCGTCGAGCATGCCGGAGACGACGAGGCACAGCATGGCGCAGAGCAGCGCGGCATAGGCGAACCAGGGCTCGCCGGCGGTGGATGCCGGCCAGAGCGGTGCCGCGAGCAGGACGAGGCCGATTGAACATGCTGCAAGGATCTCACCTGCACGCCTGGTGGTGCCGGCGGACGCGAGGGCGAGCATCACACCCGCAGCCCCGCACAGGATCGCCCACAGCGGCTGGGCTGACGCCGTGCCGGTCCGGAAGCGGATGATGTCATCGACCGTCGTCACCTCCAGGCAAGCGACGCCGGCCAGCGAAAACGCGCCGTAGATCGACAGGACGCTCCCGAGCCGAAGTGCCCTCCGCGACGGCGCAGCCGCGATCGCGAGCCCGGCACCGAACAACAAGGCCGCGCCGTTCGCGAGCACGAATGACGGCTGGGCCCCGTCGAAGTCGAAGCGGAGCGACGTCGCGATCCACCACGGCAATACCGCAATCGCGACGAGGTGGGCCGCGACACGGGAATTCCATGCAAACGCGAGAGCGGCCGCGATCAGCCAGACCAAGACGAAAGGAAGGTGCAGGATGTCAGGCGCATCGTAGCTGCGCATGCAGGTCCAGATGCAGGCCGCGACGAGGCCAACCGCAAGCGCGCCGCGCGACCCGGTCAGCGCTGCGGCGGCAAACGCGCCGATCGACCACAGCAGCATGCCGCCGGCAAAGTCGTCGCCCAGATGATACATCTGCCCGACCAGCGCGATGCCCGCGCCAAAGATGATGGCGCCGATGCTCGCGCAGAGATCGGCGAGAACTGTGCGGCCCGTTGCGGCGAACCACGCCCCAAGGCCGCCGGCGACGACCATGCCGGCAAGCAGGATCGCAAACCGCAGCAGTCGCGCGATCTCGGTCCAGTGCGCCGCAACGAAGGCGAGGAAGGCGGCCGCGATCAGGAGGCCGCCGACGATGGCGACGACCACGGCGATATTGATGCCGGGCGAGAGCGGCGGCAGCGCGCTGCGGATGGAGGCGGCAGCCGCCGGCGCGATCACGCCGTCGGCTTCCCATTGCGAAAGATCAGCTTCGAGGCGCTGCCGGTAGGACTTGTCGAACATCGTCGTGGATTACCTGGCTCCCTGCCGGCGGGCGGGATGCTGTTGGTCGGGCCGCGACGGGAACAGGTTCAACCTGTCGACGCTCTGGTTGCCGGATGTTGATGCTGCGCATCAGCCGGTAAGGCTGCGATCGCGGATCGCCTGCGCACCCACCAAGATGCGTTATCTAGTTCGCCTTGATGCCGGCCTCGCCGATGAGCTTGCCCCATTTCGTGCTCTCGCTCTGAATGAAGCGGCCGAACTGCTCCGGCGACGTTGGTGCTGGCTCTGCGCCGAGGGTCCGGATCTTCTCGACCACCGACGGGTCTTTCAGCGCCTTCACGAAAGCGTCGTTCAGCCTGGCAACGACGTCCGCGGGCGAGCCTGAGGGCGCAACGAGCCCGAACCAGCCCACGGATTCGAAGCCCGCAATGCCACTCTCGGCAAGGGTCGGCACGTCGGGCAGGGATGCAAGCCGGCGCGCCGACGAAACGCCGATCGCGTTGAGCTTGCCTTCGAGGATCAGTTGCCTTGATGCGGGGATATCCAGCACCGCGAAGGGGACATGTCCCGCAAGGACATCAACCGCTGCCGGCGCTGTCCCGCGATACGGAACGAGCTCCATGCTGATTCCGGCCTTCTGCGTGAACAGCGCGGCCGTCAAATGCATCGCCGTCGAATTGCCGCCATGTCCGATCGACAGCACGCCCGGCTTAGCCCTGGCGAGTTCGATCGTCTCCGCCGTCGTGTGCGCCGGCACGTTTGCGGAGGCGACCAACACGAAGGGAATTTCCGCAAGCAGGGTGATGGGTGCAAGATCCTTGGGATCGAACGGCATCGACGGACTGAGATGCGGATTCACCGTTAGGCTACCTGCCGGCGCGACGCCGAGCGTATAGCCGTCAGGCTTGGCTTGCGCGACCGCGGCCATGCCGATGTTGCCCCCTGCCCCGGCGCGGTTCTCGATCACCAGGCTCTGCTTGAGCTCGGCGGTGACCAGCGGCTCAAGCGCTCGGATGACGGTGTCGGCGCTGCCGCCGGGCGGAAAGGTCACGATGATCTTGATCAATTGCTCCGGATAAGCCGCTTCACCGGCCTCCAGCGGCAGCACGGCGAAAGTCGCGGCCGTCAACGCGGCCAGAATGCGGCGCCTTGCAACGTGAAACACGTTCTCCTCCTCGGTGCGTTTTTGCTTGTGAGCACGGCCAGGCTGCCCGCGCATCGGGCGGGCAGCTCGATGTTCGGTTACGCCGCAGCGCCGGTGATGCGCGCCAGCAAGTCTTGTGGGTTCTCGGGCACGAACTGCCCGCGCCAGGCGATGTGCTGGTCGGGTCGCGCCAGCACGAGCTTCTCGGCATAGGCCCCGTTCGCCTCATCCGGCGCGATGTCGACCAGCGCGAGCGGCATGCGGCGCTGTTCTGCGGCAGAGAGCAGCCGCTCCACATCGATCGCCGGGTCAAGCCGCAGCAAGGTGTAGCCCGCTCCGAAGGCATCGTAGAGCGATCGTCCGTCGCGCAGGAACAGATGCGGCGCGCGGGCGCCCGGCACGGTGGACGGCGTAAAGCTCCCCATCGCGTAAACCGGCGGGGTTTCGCCGTCATAGGCGATGATCGGCGAGGCATCGTAATAGTAGCCGAAGTTGAGGCCTGCGCAGCAATATTGCTGCACGTTGAGATCATAGGCCGCTCTCGCCAGCGATGCGCGCGCCGCGTGGCCGCGCGGCGTGTCGTCCTCGATCTCCGCGGACACGCCGCCGCGCTGCGCCATCATCTTCATCGCATGGTCCATTGCAAAGCGCGACACCTGCTCGGTGATGGGCTGACGCTCCGCCTCATAGGCATCGAGGATCGAAGCCGGCGCCCATCCGTTCAGATGCGCCGCCAATTGCCAGCAGAGATCGACGGCATCCGCGATACCCGCATTCATGCCGTAGCCCGCATAGGGCATCCAGAGGTGCGCGGCGTCGCCACAGATGAAGACCCTGCGGTCGCGGAAGCGATCGGCCACGAGGCGACGCCCGACCCAGTCCTCCTTGCTGAGAACCCGGTATTCGAAGCGCGCGTCGACGCCGAGGATGGCTCGGATCGCCCAGTCGCGGTCGACCGAGTCGAACTCCGGCTCGTCGGGCTTGAGATGATTGTGAATCAGCCAGCGGTCGTGGCCGTCGATCGCGACCGTGGTGCCCGAACGGCGCGGGTTGAGCGAGAGCACCATCCAGGCCGGCTTGTGCGCCCCCATCAATTCCTTGAGTTGCGGGGCCTCAATGAAAGTCGATTGCACGCGCTGGATCACCGGCGTCCCGGACAGGCTGGCACCGATCGATTTGCGGACGAGGGAACGGCTGCCGTCGCACCCGATCACATAGCCGGCTTCGATGCGGAGCGAATTTCCGCTGTCGAGATTGCGTGCGAGGGCGACCACGCCGTGGTCGTCCTGCTCGATATCAGTGATTTCCGTGCGCGCCAAAATAGTGATGCGCGGTTGGGCGGCGGCATGGCCGAACAGGATCGGCTCGAGGTAGACTTGGTTGATCCGGTGCGGCGGCTCGGGCGTCGGCCACCAGGTGTCGGGCCCGCCGGTGGCGCTGTAGCGGCGCGCGCGGGAGGGAATGTCGATACGACAGAGTTCGATGCCGGTCGCCGTGGTCCGGTAGGAGCAATCGTTCGGGAAGTCCGCGGGCAGGCCTGCGTCGCGCAGTTTTGCGGCGACGCCCAGCCGGCGGAAGATTTCCATCGAGCGAGCCGAGACGTGATTGCATTTGACGCTGGGCGGATCGCCGGCGTGGCGGATCTCCGCGACGACGACGTCGATCCCGCGCGAGGCCAGATCCATGGCCGCGGTCAATCCCACGGGCCCGGCGCCCACGACCAGCACCTGTGTCCTCATGCTCGTTTCCATCCCCTGGCATCGTCGCGGATTCGTTGCCCGCGCAGCATGCATTTTATTGCAGGCTCTGTTATGCGATAAGCCAGAAAGAACTCATCAATTCATGAGCTTTACCTATGAATGTCACCTTGCGACAATTGCGGGCCTTCACTGGTGTCTATCGCACGCGCAGCATCACGCGGGCCGCGCGCGAGCTGGGCATCACGCAATCGGCCACGAGCCTCCTGATCCAGCAGCTCGAAGTGCAGCTCGGCGTAAAACTGTTCGATCGCTCCACGCGTTCAGTGCACCCGACGCTGGCTGCCGACGAAGCCTTTCACGCCGCCGAACGCATGTTGAGCGATGCGCTGGGCCTGACCCGGCGCATGCATGACCTCGCGCAGGCGCGCGCCGGCCGCGTCGCGTTCGTCGCGTCAGCGGGCGCCGCTTCGGCACTGCTGCCGCAGATTCTCGCGAAGTTCCGCGCAGGCCATCCCGAGATCGACATCGACATGCGCGACGTCGCCGCCGACGATCTCGTTCCACGCCTGATCGCAACCGATGCCGAGTTCGCGATCGGCAGCGTCGAGGGTGAATTTGCGGAGATGACGATCGAGACGCTGACCCGCGGACGGCTGAGCGCGATCGGCCGTCGCACCGCCGACTTCGCCGCACGGCGTTCCCTGACATGGGACGAGCTGGCGCAGCTCCCGACGATCGCGATGCGGCGCGAGACGCGCATCCGCATGCAGATCGACCAGGCGCTGGGCGCGCAGGGCAAGCACCTCGCCCCGACCTATGAAGTGACGCTGATCAACACCGCGCTCGCTATGACGGCCCAAGGCCTCGGCCTCGCCATCCTCCCCGCAACGATGCTGCCGGCCGATCAATTCCCGACCCTGATCGCAAGGCCTCTGGTGCGACCCGCCATCACCCGCCCGGTGTCGCTGCTGCAGCGTCAGGGCCAAACGCTGTCGCCGGCGGCGCAGGCGTTCGTGACGACGGCGCGGACAATGCTGGCGGAGCGGTCGGGGCGGGCCTTTTGATCGTTTGGTGGGACAAACGCCAGATTTCGGACATGGCCAGCTTCATCAAACTCGGCGGCCCGCCCGGCCCGGCGCCTGCGGGCATCCCGTCATCGAGCGGACGGTGCGGCTCGGCTGGAAGGTATTCCCGCCGCGGTCGCGGGCTTGTCCCGCACTAGCAGTCCGCGGGTTGCCGACGCCACGTCGGGCTGACGCATCAGGCTCTCGCCGACAAGGAATGTCGACATGCCCACACGTTCAAGCCTGGCCAGATCATCCGACGTGAAGATCCCGCTTTCCCCAACCATCAGCCGGTCCTTCGGGATCAGCGGCGCAAGTGCCTCGCTGGTCGCAAGCGTAGTCTCGAAGGTACGGAGATTGCGGTTATTGACGCCGACCATAGGCGAGCGGAGTTTCAGCGCGCGGTCGAGTTCGGCTCGGTCGTGGATCTCGATCAGCACATCCATCTGAAGCGCGATCGCAGCGTCCTCGATATCTTTGGCGGCGTCGTCATCGAGCGCGGCCATGATGATCAGGATGCAGTCGGCGCCGTGAGCGCGGGCTTCAACGACCTGATATGTGTCGAACATGAAATCCTTGCGCAACACCGGTAGGTTGGTCACCGCACGCGCCATGGCCATGAAATCGAGATGCCCCCGAAATGACGGCGTATCGGTCAGCACCGAAAGGCAGGCCGCGCCACCGGACTCATAGGCCTTCGCCAAGGCGGGCGGATCGAAATCGGCGCGGATGAGGCCCTTCGATGGCGACGCCTTCTTGATCTCGGCAATCAGCGCATAGTCGCCGCCGCCATGCTTTTCCTTGATCGCGCGGACAAAACCGCGCGGTGGCGCCGCATCCTTGGCGCGCGCCTCGAGGCTCGCGAGGGGGTGAACACGCTTCGAGGCGGCGATCTCCTCGCGCTTATAGGCTTCGATTTTCTTCAAGATGTCTGACATCATCGACCCGTTGTTTGACTCAACTCTCGCCCGACAATCTGCGTCGCTCCGGCGGGACAATTCAAATCAAAGATCATCGACGCCTGCTCACTTCCTCTTCATCAACCGTTCGTGGCGGCGCTCATGCGAGAGTCCGATCATGACGCTCGCGCCGTTGATGGCATGCTCTCGGTCTCAGTCTTATTCCCCGCCACTATGGAAACCATGAATGACAGCTATTGGAAGATTTCGTCTCGCGCTGCGATCAATGGCGGTCGCTACGAATTTTATCGAGTAGCGCGCGCCGCCGGTTGCATCAGGCGGAGTGGGCTGAATCGGGTGACTTGATTCTTTCGAATACCCCCAGCGCGGGGGTGCTCGTCAACTCATCCCTCACGTCCAACGGCCTTAGGAGGCGCCCATGGCTTTCACCTTAAAGATTAACGGTACCCCCCGTGAGGTCGATGTCGATGGTGACGTTCCACTGCTATGGGTACTGCGCGACGTACTCGGCATGACCGGGACCAAGTTCGGCTGCGGCCAGGCGCTGTGCGGTGCGTGCACCGTGCATGTCGGCGGTCAACCGGTCCGCTCTTGCCAGACGCCGGTCGACAGCGTCGGCAATACCGCGATCACCACGATCGAGGCGATTGGCAACACACCGCAGGGCGCGGCCTTGCAAAAAGCGTGGCTGGAGTTGGAGGTAGTGCAGTGCGGCTACTGCCAATCCGGCCAGATCATGTCTGCGGCCGCGCTCTTAACGGACATGCCGAAGCCGACGGACGACGATATCGATGCGGCCATGTCGGGTAACGTCTGCCGATGCGGCACCTATCAGCGCATCCGCACTGCGATCAAGCGTGCAGCAGGGGTTTGAGATCATGGATGGGTTTATTCGTACTGAGCAGATCGCTGATGAAGCAACTGTGTCGCGGCGCGCCTTTCTTCAAGGCACAGGTCTGCTGCTTGGCTTTGCGCTGACGGGTACGGGCACCGAATCCGTCTTCGCGGCAACTGCTTCGCAGGTCGTCGAAAACGAGATCACGGGGACTTTCGCGCCGAATGGATTTATCCGCATCGATCCGATCGGCGCGGTGACACTGGTTATGCCGATGGTCGAGATGGGACAGGGAGTTTACACGTCGCTCTCGATGCTTCTCGCTGAAGAGCTGGAAGTGAGGCTCGACCAGATCCGGGTCCAGCACGCCCCGCCAAATCATGCGCTTTACGCCAACTCGATCATAGGCATTCAAAATACTGGTGGCTCCGCCTCTGTCCGGGCCTTTTGGACACCGCTGCGTCAAGCAGGAGCGGTGGGTCGCAATATGCTGATTGCCGCAGCCGCAAAGCGCTGGAGTGTCGATCCGGCGACCTGCCGCGCAAAGGACGGCATCGTCTTCGACGCCTCAGGTTTGAAGCATCTGAGCTACGGCGAACTTGCGACGGCCGCGGCGAAATTGCCTGTGCCGGCTGCGGCCGACGTCAAATTAAAGGATCCGAAGGATTTCACCCTGATCGGCACACGCGCCAAGCGCGTGGATTCATCGATAAAGGTCGATGGGCGCGCGCTCTACGGGATCGATACGCGACTGCCGGGCATGACGATTGCAGCAGTTGCTATTTCGCCGGTGCTCGGTGGCAACACGAAAACGGTGGACGAGAAAGCCGCGCTGGCGGTGAAGGGCGTTCGGCAACTGGTCAATATCGGTGAAGCTGTCGCCGTAGTGGCGGATCACATGGGGGCAGCGAAGAAGGGGCTCGAGGCCGCCACCATCACGTGGGATGATGGGCCGAACGGCAAGGTCAGCAACGCCGATATCGTCAAGCAGTTGGAGGAGGAATCCAGAAAACCGGGCGCGGTTGCCCGTAACGATGGCGATGCACGGAAAGCTCTTGCGGCAGCGGCTCAGCGGGTTGACGCCATCTATCAGGTGCCTTTTTTGGCCCATGCGGCAATGGAGCCGATGAACTGCACGGTCCACCTGCAGAAGGACCGTTGCGACATCTGGGTCGGGACGCAGGCGCCTACGATCACACAGTCGCAGGTAGCCGAGCTCACCGGCCTGCCAAAAGACGCTGTCAAAATTCACAATCATCTGATTGGCGGTGGCTTCGGCCGAAGGCTTGAGGCCGACGGCACGATTCTCGCCGTCAAAATCGCCAAGCACGTCGACGGCCCGGTGAAGGTGATCTGGAGTCGAGAGGAAGACATCCAGCACGATATGTATCGGCCCTACTATCTCGATCGGCTGTCGGCCGGACTTGACGCGACCGGCAGGCCAGTTGCCTGGACACACCGGATCGCCGGGTCGTCAGTCATGGCGCGCTACTATCCCCCCTACGTCAAGGACGGATTGGACCCCGATGCCGTCGAAGCCGCGGCCGAACCGCCCTATGCACTGCCCAACATTCACGTCGACTTTGTCCGGGTCGAGCACCCCGGTGTCCGGACGTCCTGGTGGCGCGGCGTCGGACCGACTCATAATGTTTTTGTGGTCGAAAGCTTCATGGATGAGCTCGCTGATGCAGCGAAGCGGGATCCCGTCGCCTATCGCAAGGGATTGCTTGGCCACAATCCGCGAGCGCTCGCTGTTCTGTCGCTCGCGGCGGAAAAAGCGGGCTGGGGATCACCCCTTCCCGCGCGGCACGGCCGCGGAATTTCGGTACAATTCGCATACGGAAGCTACACGTCGCAGGTCGCCGAGGTCGAAGTGGCGGCCGATGGCTCCGTCAAAGTAAAGCGGATTGTCTGTGCGATCGACTGCGGCATGCACGTCAATCCAGATACGATTGAAGCACAGGTTCAAGGTGGAACGCTCTTCGGCCTGACCGCTGCGCTCCACGGATCGATCACCTTCAGGGATGGACGGGTGGAACAGAGCAATTTCGACACCTATCTGCCGATGCGTATCGACGAGGTACCGGTGGTGGAGACACACTTGATCAAGAGCGCGGAACCTCCGGGTGGCGTTGGTGAAGCTCCGACAGCGATTGTCAGTGCCGCTGTGACCAACGCGATCTTCGCCGCGACCGGGAAGCGTGTGCGTAGCCTTCCGATTGATTCGAATTCGTTGAAGTCGTCGTCCTAGTCCTGACCTGTTTTCCCGCGCGCGTAGCCGAGCAAAGGACCCGAAGCACAATGGCTACAAGCGTATTGACATTTTCCGCAGGCCCAATGTGATCTAATATCAAGAGACAAGGTACCGTCGTACAAGTAGCATGACGATGCCCCGTTGACCGCAAGAGAATGGGCTTCGGGAACACTATATGTGCCGGTAACTGGCACTAAAGAACCACTACGATCATGCCCACTTCGAAAGCGAATCAAAAGCAGACTCTCGTCGAGCAGAACGGTGCACGGCGGACAGGGGCCACTGTCAAATTGTCTACAACAGACCTCAACAATTTGATGCAAGCGCTCGACATCGATGTCATCGCACTGACTGAGATTTTGGTGCCGCGCGGCCATCGAGTTGAATTCGGGACGATTGACGTGCCTGGAATCCACTACAACCTAAGCGGCACGGGACGCATATCAATCAACGGTGAACCCACGATACCGTTGAGTCCTCACTTGCTCATCATTGTGCCGCCCAACACTCCGCTCATGATCGAGGTTGATGGTGGAAGCGGTCTGCCGCAGCTCATTTCGAGAGACTGCTGGACTCGTCGAGACGGCATCCTCCGCGTCGCAGTGCCGGACGGGCACCCCGAAATCGTCCAGGTATGCGGCTTTTTTAACGCATCGTTTGGTCAATCCGTGAGGCTGTTCGGAGAACTGCGCGAACCGGTGATCGAGCAATTCGAGCCGGCGGACAGGATCGATCTCAAGCTTCGCGAGGCCATGGACGAACTGCTACAGCAGGAGGTCGGCGTCGGAGCCATGACGGCGTCTCTGCTCAAACAGATCGTCGTCTCGCTGGTGCGGCGTTCACTCAAGTCATCCCAGCGGTGGACCGAACGATTCTCGATACTTTCCGATAGGCAAATCACTCGTGCATTTGCGGATATGGTGGCACGGCCGGGAGCCGCCCATTCTGTTCAAAGCTTGGCACACGGCGCAGGATTGAGCCGTTCGGCCTTCATGGCGCGTTTTTCGGACATCTTTGGGCAATCCCCGATAGCCATCCTGCGAGACTTGAGAATGCGCCAGGCTGCGATCGATTTGACGACAACCTCGATGCCGATCGACGTCGTTGCTCTGAATGCGGGTTACGAAAGCCGTTCAAGTTTTGTGCGAGCCTTTCGGAAAGCGTACAATCAAGATCCGAGCGACTATCGGCGGACGGCCAGGAAGAGCAAAGCAGATATCTGAGTATAAGGCGCGATCCGATCACAGCCGCCATGCACTTTATGATGGATGCTACGTATGCCGCCGGCTGCACGATGAGCCGGTGTAACGATCCGCCCCACAACGTGAGGCGGCCGCGAACTGTAGCGACGACATGGTATCGACCAGAAAGATGTCGACCGCGGGGAACCCGATCGCGCAGAGCCCAAGCAGACGTGGGCGAGATCAGCCTCTCTCGCGCCAGATCTTCCTTTAGGTGCGTTAGAGATCCTCGACCAGCATCCTCGCGGCGTAGCGCGCAAGCGCCTGGGTCGGAGCGTTAGTATTGCCGCTGGTGATGTTCGGCATGATCGAGGCATCGATTACGCGGAGGCCATCGACGCCGCGAACCCTGAGCCTCGCGTCAACCACCGCTCGCGCATCTCGGCCCATCCGACAAGTTCCGACCGGGTGCCACATTGTCGTCACGACACGCTTCACCCATTCACCGATCTCGGCGTCCGAGTTGATGCCCGGGCCGGGATCCATTTCTTCCTCTATGACCGAGGCCAATGATTCCTGGGCCATGACCTTGCGAATCGCGCGCACCGATTCCACCGCGGCCTTCAGGTCTCCCTCCTCACCAATGAAGTTAGGATGGATGAGGGGCATTGACGCCGGATCACTGTCGGCCAACCGCACCCAGCCGCGGCTTTTGGGCTGAAGCACCACGAGTTCGAAAGTAATGCCCGAACGATCGCCCGCCGGACCGAGTTGCTCGTTCAAGACAATAGGGGCGTGATAGCATTGGATCGTAGGTTCTGCGGCGAAATCGGATGGATTCCAGTGTGTCACCGTCTCGATCCCATTACCCGACGCTGGGCCGTCTTTCGTGACGAGATAGCGCAACCCCGCCTTCACGCTGCCGAGACCTTGCGCCGCAGCCTGATAGCCGAGATCACCCTTCACATAGACACGGACCGGTACCATCGGGTGATCCTGTAGATTTTCGCCTACCTCCGGAGAATCGACGTTCACGGCGATGCCGTGTTGGCTCAGCTGCGCGGCCGGCCCGATGCCCGAATGCATGAGGATCGTCGGGCTATGGACGGCGCCGGCCGACAGAACAACTTCGTTGGCCCTGATGCTCTTCAGGCTCTTGTCCAAGAACTCGACGCCGACAGCCCGCTTGTTCTCGACGAGGATGCGAGCGACGGTCCTGCCGGTGAGAAGTGTCACGCGCCCCGCGGCGAGGTGTGGGCGCAGATAAGCGTCGACCGCGCTGCAACGGCGCTGATCTCCGACGGTCGACTGCACCGGCGAGACGCCGATCTGGGTCTTGCCGTTATAGTCGGGATTATAGGGAATTCCATATTCCTGGAACGCCTTGAGACAATATTGGTTCAGCTTATTGATGCCTTTGGGCAACTGAACCGCCAGGCCACCATCGATGCCGTGATATTCGTCGTGGAAGGTGTCGTTGTTCTCCTGCGCCATAAAGACGGGAAGCAGATCTTCATACGACCATTTACCGGTGTCGCCGACGGCATCCTGCCACGCAGCGAAATCACGAATCTGACCACGAACGTAGCACATCGCATTGATCGAGGAGCCGCCGCCGAGTACCTTGCCTGAGCGATACGCTCGCCTGGTCCCGTGCTGGGGGACCGTCTCGTACTTCCAGACATGCCGGTCGTGGGCCAGAATCTTCGCAAAGCCTGCTGGAATGTGGATGAACGGATCGCCATCCTTGTCACCCGCTTCGATCAGCGCGATCGACGCATCGGTGTGTACAGCGAGATAACTCGCGACAACGCAGCCGGCCGCGCCCGCGCCAACAATGACAAAATCGTAGGCTTCGTGGGACATTAGAATCTTTTCTTTCGTACCATTCGGATCGCTCAATCAACACCAGCTGCTGATGCGGCGCCTGACTCCAAGATTGATCGGACTATGCCTTTGGAGAGTGACGTTGCAATGCCGACAAGGGAAATGACCTCTTGCCATCGAGTTGATAGATGATCGTTATGACCGGACGCTTCGGTTCTCAGCGCTCCACAACGTGCTCTCACGCTCAACCAAACGAAGACGGTCTGCGCATCACGCCGGCCCCTGCCACTCCGCCACGCGCGTTGTCACCTGCCGCGTCGTCGCGCTTCGCTTCGTCTGTGGCGCCCCAGGGCTACTCGGGCGAGAGGCGCCAATAGCCGCACGGACTCCACTGCTTTCCCGGGCTCGACCCGCCGTGCGAAGAACGACCGACCAGTCGCGAAGGCGAGCGTACTTGACGAAGGCGTCCAGCGCAGGTGAGTAGCAGCGTCCCTGCACAGCCAGTAACCGCACCTCCCGTAAGACCGGGTCGCCTTCGAGCGGGATGGCCTTGAGCGTCGGAAGGCGTGGCATGTGCTCCGGCGCGAGTATCACGCCAAAGCCAGCGGCGGCCATGTGCTGCAAGTGCAAATCGTGACCGCTGCAATGGCCGAGATGGAGCGGCTCTTCGGGAAAATATGACCGTTGGATCTTCGGCGTGACGTCGCATCCGACGCGTTCCAGCAAGATTGTCTCGCGGAGGTCATCGATACCGATCGAGGTGCGATCTGCGAGCCGGTGTGTCGGCGCGAGAACTGCGACATAACGCTCCTCGAACAGCGACCAGTCGTCGATGCGGGCGGGCACGTCCTGCACGTCGCCGACCATTGCGGCGTTGATCTCGCCCTCAAGCAAGAGGTCGATGAGCTTCTGCGACGCGTCCTCGCGCAGCTCGACATGAAGTCCCGGGACGAGCTTTGCGATCTCCGCGATTGAATCGAGGACGAGCGATGCCGAGATGGATGGGGCAAGGCCGATCGTCAGCGGCGCAATTTCCTTGCGTTGGAACTCTTGAGCCCTGCGACGCACGGCCTCGGCCGACACCAATGTGCGTTCCAGCATCGGAAGGACTTCCTTTCCAAGATCCGTGAGCTGCGTGAGCTGGCGTTCGCGGTAGATCAGCTGGCCGCCGAGCTCCTGCTCGAGCTTCTGCACTCCCTTGGTCAAAGCAGGCTGCGTGACATTGCAATGTTCGGCCGCCCGGGTGAAGTTGAGCGTCGACGCGACGGCGAGGAAGTAGCGAACCTGATGAAGCTCCATGGGCTGTCTGTTCTCCGTCAAGGTGCGGCTGTTTCTACCGATGAGCCTCGCATCGCCCTGCCCGGATCCGGACGCTCGCGGTCGTTGCAAGAGTGAGAACACGACCTCGGTGTCTGTTCGACGACCAAACGTTGATGGCTTGCGGAGCTGCGGTCGATTGGTCGGAGGTATGATGAGGCTCGCTTTTCGCTGGCCATCCTAAGCGATCGCTTAGGGGCGGCGGTGCAAACCGCGCGCCCTCGAATCCAAGGAGCGGTTAGGAGCTCCAAAGAAGGAAATCAGCGACGCAGCAACATGCGGGGGACGCGATCTCAGGAATTCCGGGACTGCTCTAGTCTTATGTCGAGCCGATCCGCCATCCTGGTGAGCTCCGGAACCGAACGCGCCTTCATCTTCCGCATCAGGTTGGTGCGATGCACTTTCACCGTGGACTCGGCAATGCCGATATCGTTGGCGATCTGCTTGTTCAGGCGGCCCGCCACGACATGGAGCATGACCTCACTCTCGCGGGGACTGAGTGTGTCGAGACGTCGCCTGAGAGCGATTGCGAGGCGGTCGCTCTCGCGTCGGGCGCGATCGCGAGTGAGTCCGGCATCTATGGCGTCGAGCAGGTCCTGATCACGGAATGGCTTCGTAAGGAATTCTATCGCACCGCCCTTCATTGCCTGCACAGTCATCGGCACATCGGCGTACGCCGTGATGAAGATGATCGGCACTTGCCTGTTTGCGGCGACAAGTTCGCTCTGAAGGTCGAGACCACTTCGCCCAGGCATTCTTACATCGAGCACCAGACAAGTAGGACCGTCTGGTGGATCGGCCTTGAGAAACTCCGGAACGGACGAAAATTGTCGAGTATGTAAGCCGACTGTCCGCAACAGCCGCGCCACCGAATCGCGAAACTCGGGATCGTCATCGATAACCAAGACACTGGGATTCGCCTCGACCATTCCCGGTATCCCGCGTTGGGAAGACCATTTTGCCGTTTCGGGCACACCCTACGCACGATCTGCTCAGATGAACAGAATATTCTGCTTAAGGCGATGGCCGTACGCCTAAACCATCGCTTAGGAACGCCGACATTGCCTTATTGAGGAATGTCCGTGACACTAGGTTGCTTGCAGCGCGAGGCGCTGCTTCGCCGACCGGCGGAGATGCCTGGTAGCGCAATGTTGCACCGTACACTGATATCCATCGTCGACGACGATCAGCCCCATCGAGAGTCAATGCGAAAACTGGTAACGTTGCTGGGCTATACCGTCGAAGCGTTTGCCTCGGCGGCAGAATTCCTAGCATCGCATGCTCTGCCTGAAACCGCATGCCTGGTCACCGACGTTAACATGCCCGGAATGACCGGAGTCGAGTTGCACAGGCATTTAGTCGATGCAGGATATGCAATCCCGACAATCCTCGTCACGGCCTACCCCGATGCGGCCGTCAGGGATCGGGCTCTGAAGGACGGGGTCGTTTGCTACCTTAGCAAGCCAGTAGACGACGGCATTCTCGAGCAATGTGTGCGTTCGGCTCTACGGCCGGGTACGCCGACTGAAGACAATTCATGAGCCGTTGTCCGCCGGCAGCGTAAACTGAAATAAAGCGCCGCGAGGTTCGTTAGCTTCTACCCACAACTTGCCTCCATGCGCTTGAATGATGGAACGGCATATCGACAAGCCCATCCCTATCCCACCAGACTTCGTGGTGTAAAAGGCGTCGAAGACCAAATCGAGATGCTCTGGATCAATGCCCCGCCCCGAATCCCGTACGGCTACAACGGTGCCAGTCTGATCCCCCTCGGTACTGACCAATAGCTCTCTCGGCCCTTCCTCGACCAAGCCCATCGCTTCCGCTGCGTTCAGGATCAAGTTCAGCAAAACCTGCTGCAGCTGAACGCAGTCCCCCATGACCAGGGGCAGTCCATCGGCGAGTTGGGTGTGGACCGAAACGCTGTTCCTGTGAATGACGCTCTGCGCCAGTACAATCACCTCATTGACGGCTGAATTGAGATCGAAGCGCTCCTTTCGCAGCGGTGCCTTCTTGATGTGATCGCGCATCCGTCCGACGATATCTTTGGCGCGGTCCGCATCCCTCACAACGCAGGCGAGCGCTTCCCTGATCTCGTTCAGGTTTAGCGGTCTCATCTCCAGAAATCGCATCCCCGCGCGGGCGTTGTTACGAGCAGTAGCGATCGGATGCAGAATTTCGTGAGACAGCGAAGCCGCCAGTTCTCCCATCATGCTCACGCGATTCATGTGCGCGAAGTCCAACTCAAGCTGACGCAGCTTTTCACGTTCGTCCTGCGCCCGTCTTCGTTCCGTCACATCGACGGTTGTGGAGATAACCTCGGCCAGAGTGCCCCGGGGCGAAAACACGTGATAGCTAGTTCCCTCGACCCATTTGATTTTTCCATCAGGCAGGAGGAGTCTGAACTCGGCAATCATATCTGTCGTTTCACGCACGGCGTCCTGAACCGTTGTCCATACACGATCGCGGTCCTCTGGGTGAATGCGCTGCCACATACTCTGCCGACTTGGAAGGCCCTGCTGCGGATCAAATCCCCAGATCCGGTAACTCTCATCCGACCAATAAAGGTAACGCATAGTGGTCGCGTCGTAGATCCAATTGCCGGTGCGACTGAGTCTCTGTGCTTGGCTAAGCGCCTCCTCGATACGTTTGCGCTCCGTCAAATCGAGCACGAATGCGAGGCCCTCGTCGCCTCCTTCCTTGAACAGGGCGGCGCCGATAAGCACAGGAACGCGGCTGCCGTCTTTCCGGATATACTCTTTCTCGAAAGGCTGAACTGTTCCGGTCGAGTTGAGTGTAGCCAGAGTCAATACGTCGCGCTCGCGCCATTCGGGCGCGGACAACTCCGTCCAGCGCACGCGTCCCGAGACTATGTCCTCACGGTCATATCCTAGGATGCGCAGAAACGCGTCATTCGCCTCTAGAATTCGACCTTCGCGATCGGCAATGATGATCCCGATGATGTTGGCGTCGACCAGACGCCGAATCTTGCCTTCACGATCTTCGATGTCGCGATAAAGCCTCGAATTTTCGAGCGAGATCGCCGCCTGCGATGCAAGCACATTCAACACTGTGACGCGGTCAGGCGTGAAGACGTGGGCCGTCAGGTTGTTTTCGAGGTAGAGCGCGCCGGCCAGCCTGCCCTGTTTGAGCAACGGCAGGCAGAGAATAGAACGGGCATGACGCTGATGAATGTATTCATCGGCGGAAAACGGGTTTGCGGCAGTGCAAGCGTCGTGGAGAAGAACACTCTCTTTCGTCCGGATCACGTAGTGGAGGATGGACTCCGGCAGATCTGCAGCGGTTACACTTGCCGGTCGCTGGCCGACGGTCACCGCATTGTTGCTGGTCGTGACTTCCGCCTCGATCCGATACCCATCACCTGCCGCAAGGATCAACAGACCTCGCACGGCACCCGCGTGCTCAATCGCCGTGCGCATCAACGTGTCGAGCAGCTTTTCCAATACGATCTCGCCCGATACGGCTTGCGAGATTTTGATAACGGTAGCTAGATCAAGTTGTTCGAGGGATGCGCCAATTGTGCTCGTGGCACCGACAACCGGCTTTTCCTCTCTGAGGTACGGATACAACTCGTCGAGTTGGCGCACCTTTCCGCCGGCTCCCCAGAGGATGTATGCGCACCTCGCGTCCCGCAGATAAGCCCGCGCGATCTTCTCGAACCCACGTGCGGAGTAGAAGCGTGCGGCGATCTCGTTGGCGAGCGCCTCATTGTGGACCAAGCCGTGCGTGTGTGCCGAGTGGATAGCGCGCTCGTAAAGATGCTCGGCATCAAGCGTTCGGCCTTCGATGCGGGCAACTTCAGCCCCGACAAGGGCGGCGCGGTCTTCGAAGTTGTCCGGGCAAGCCGCCGCCCAGACCTCGAGCTGTCGGTGGTGCGCCGCCAGTGCACTGACATGCTCCTGCCATTGGCCCGCCGCCGCGGACTCGCAGGATGCTGCTCTGGAGAGCGCGCTATAAAAGTGATATTCCGCGCATTCGAAGAAAGACGCCGATGTCGGCTGCAGCTGTTGCGCCCTCGATGAGGCCTCGAGGGCGCCCGCATAGTCGCCGGCAAAGAAGCGTGCCTGAAGCTTGCGGGTCCAATACGAGCCCTCGGCCAACGCCAGATCCGGGTTCCCGCGGAAGCGGGATTCCAGCAGGAGTTCGTCAAACTGCCCATCGTCAAAGCGACCGAAAATCGGCGTCAAGCCGCGGAGTGTCCGAACCAGCCCGAGCTGGCCTGCGATAGAGTCAATCGCAAAGCCGAACCGCATGCTGCGCGCGAACGCGAGACCATGCTCGACCTCGACTTGCACGTTATCGAGCGGATCGCCGGCCGCGATAAGATACGTGTTCAAGTGGGTGTAGTAATACGCCGCAAAAGTGAGGTCACCGATCTGGTTTGCAGTCTCAAACGCGCGCCGCAGCAGATCACGCCCTTCCTGGACATGCATCGTCCAGAACATGAGTAGATAGCCATAGTTCAAATAGGTCCTGGCCTGGAAGCGTTTTAGCCCGCGCCGTTCGACCAGTTCATAGCCGAGACGGCCGAATCGAATGCCCGCCTCGTAGTCGCCGAATTCCGGTCCAGCGATTCTGCCAAGCACCGTATAGGCGTAGCACGAGCCGTCACAATTGCCGCCCTCGAGGCTGAGATTGACTGCTCGACAGATGACCATCGAACGCACGTTCACATCCGTATAGTGGGCAGGCGGCCCGAGCTTCGTCAGGACATCGAGGGTCGCGAGCGATGCCGGATTGCTCATCAAAGGCAGATCAATGAGGCTTTCTATCGTGCGGGAGCCGAGTTGGGACCAGATCCGCTCATACTCGCGTCGAGCCTCATCTTGCGTCGGGTGCGGCGACCAGTCGATGCCCAGGTGGCGGAGATAGTCGAGACCGACTGCGATCGCGCGGCTGCCCCGATCCAGGGTCGTGTAAAGATCCACCTGCAGGCACGTGACGCGGGCTCGTTCGATCGGCGTTGCGGCACGGGCCGACAGCTCGGCCAGGCGATGCTCGGCTTCTGCCAATGCGCCAGTGAGGAACTCACATTCGGCCCGATGCAACTCCAGTTCGAAGATTAAGTCGTGCTGGCGCTCCCAAGGGTTCCCCGGCAGCAGGGCCACACCGCAGACCAGATAGTTCAGCGCCGAGGCGTACGCCGTCGAGGTCTTTGCCCGTCTACCTGCAATGAGATTTAGCTCGGCGACCCGCTCAAGCTCCTCAATTGAGTTGATGAGATGCGAGCCGCGGTTGAGCTGATTTGCGATTTCGAAGATCGTCTCCTCCAGCTTTTCTGGAGTGGTCTGCGCCGCGAGCAGCATTCCTATTCGTAAATGGGCTTCGGCACGCAAATCCTCAGGGATCAAGGAGTAGGCCGCCTCTTGGACGCGGTCGTGGAGAAATTTGTATGAAACTTGCGAACGAAAGATCAGCCCTGCTCGCACCGCCTCCCAAAGCTGGCCATGCATCTCCTCCTCGGAATTCCGGCAAATGATCTGCAACGTGCCGAAGTCCACGTCGTTGCCCAGGCAGGCGAGCCTCTGCAATGTGTTTCTCGTTTCGGCGGACAGACGGTTTAGCTTCCCGACCATAAGATCCACCACGTTGTCGGTGTAACCTTTGGCGTGTATGCGATTCAGGTCCCAGCTCCACTGCGCCTCGCCGTAATCGAAAGTAAGCAATGCTTCGTCGGCGAGCGCGGAAATGAACTGAATAGCGAAAAGTGGATTGCCGGCCGTCTTCTCGTGGATCAGCTGTGCCAGCGGCATAATTCTCTCTGGTTCGCTGTGAATGGAATCCGCGATTATTTGTGCCAGCTCTTCGCAGTTTAGGGGAGGCAACACGATATCATGCAATATCGCCCCAGCCTTGCGCATCGCCTCAAACTTGCGCATCAGCGGGTGAATGGGATCGACCTCGTTGTCGCGGTAAGCGCCGATTAACAGCAGGTTTCGCTCGTCCGGCCGGATCAACAAATCCTCAAGCAAATCGAGCGTTGCCGCATCAATCCATTGGAGATCATCGAGGAACAGGGCGAGGGGATGTTCGGGACGCGCAAACACCCCGATAAATCGCCAGAACACCAGCTGAAAGCGGCCCTGCGCATCCAGCGGCGGCAACTCGGGTACCGGTGGCTGTTCGCCGATGATGTGCTTCAATTCCGGAACCAGATCAACAATGAGCCGAGCGTTCGGCTCGAGCGCCGCGAGCAGCGCCTCCCGCCATTGCCGCAGCTCCACTTCGGTCTTGCTCAAGAGAGGGCGGATCAGGCTCTGAAAGGCCTGTGCAAGGGTAGCGTACGGAATGTCCCGCTTGTATTGATCAAACTTGCCCGATGCAAAAAGACCGCGCGTCGGAACAAGTCGTTTATGAAATTCATGGACAACCGCGGACTTGCCGATGCCGGAGTATCCGGAAACGAGCACCAACTCCGGCCTGCCTCCGGCAACGATGCGGTCGAAGGAGGCAAGCAGGGTATCGATCTCGGCTGTCCGACTATACAGTTTCTCGGGGATCAGCAGTCGGTCGGGAGTGTCATGTTCCCCGGGCGGAAATTCATAGATATCGCCTCGGGTTTCCCATTCAGCAAGGCAACGCCGTAGATCGCTCTCGGCACCTGCAGCTGTCTGGTAACGCTCCTCAGCGGTCTTGGCGAGAAGCTTCATGATAATCGCGGAGACCGAGGCCGGGAGGCTTCTCAATCGTTCGCTGGGCGATGCCGGTCGTCTCGCGATATGGCAATGCACCCATTCCATCGGATCGGTTGCCGTGAAAGGCAGCACGCCCGTGAGCATCCGATACAGCGTGACCCCGAGGGAGTAGAGATCGCTGCGGGCGTCGATCGAGCGGTTCATCCGCCCGGTTTGTTCGGGCGCCATGTAGGCGAGTGTACCGCCGATGGTCTCGGGCGGCTCGGGCGCTTGCCGCTCGCGGGAGAGACGCGATGCGATTCCAAAGCCGGTGAGCCGCACGTGTCCATCTGCGCAGTCCACCATAATATTAGCTGGCTTGATGTCTTTGTGAATGAGCCCGCGCTCGTGAAGCTTGCCTAAGGCCGAGGCAACAGCGATGGCTAAGCGCAGGAAGCGTCCTATCTCCATCGGACCACGGAGCAAACGGTCGAGCGGCTCGCCGCCCGGATCATCGAGCACCAGCACGATCCGACCCGCGTCGCGCATGAGAGCGAGCGGACGCACCGCCCAAGCCCCGTCGAGCTCATCTTTCAGATCGTATTCGTGAGTAAGAGGATCGGGTGTTGACCGGGACGGGTGGCCCGCGGCGGACGTAACACGCAATACCGCGAGCCGGTTGCCTTTCTCGTCCAATCGCCAGCCGCGGCTGAACGCGCGATCGCCATCCTCCCATAACACCTGGGAGCAACCTTCCGGGTACGTGACGTTCAGCGACTGCTGCACCATCTGTCAGACTCAGGCGTCGCGCGAGCGGCCTTTCTCCAAGCCTGCGAAATCGTACTCGATTGTCAGGGAAATGCCAGCAGCTCCCCAGCCAGGCAAGACACAGCTCTCCGGATCCTCCTCGCCGAGATAGCGAGCAGCATTGCCGTGAAATTCGCCTTTGAAGCTATCATTGCGGAGATCGCGCGATCGAGGATCGAAGCCATTTCGCAAAGGGCCCGGAGTTCCGCTCGATCGAACTCCTCTTAGGACGAGTTCCGCTCTCTCACCACGGAACCCCACGCGCCCGAGCGGCTCCGATAACGGTCGGCTATCGACACCATGGCGAGTGGTGACTTTTCTTTCAACTGATCCGAACTCAATCTGCAACCAGTCGCCCACCGCCCCCGACAGCGGCCAAGGCCGGCATTCCGTTTGAGCGATCGCAGGCCGAGATGTCCGAGGTGCGTCGATCGTTTCACGGCGCGTCGGCGGGGTGACCCACAACTAGTTGAGCTGGTTGCACGTCGCTTTCGATCAGCCATCGACAACCGCGCGAGGGCGTCATGACACTTCAGATCTCACGACGAGGCAAGGAATATTTGAGGACTGCTCGGACCTTGCTTCGCTCCGTTAAAGCCATGACGGACCGAGTGATTGCTGCTCAACTCAAAGCACTTGCCGACGACCACGAGCGGCGAGCCAAGGCTTTGCTTGATGGTGCAAGCGATAATTCACGGGTATACCTGAGCATCTGGCGCGACGCGCTCCGGCCCGGCTCGCGATCAACAACGCGTCGCTGACGTACGGCTTTGCCGCAACCGCCAACACCCGTAACCGACAATCGACTCGTCGATGCAACCGCCACGGCGGCGCGAGCCGCCCTGCGCATCATCATTCTTGACCTTGTTTCAGAGAACAGTCGCGGGAGTACCCTCGGTTCACCGCGCATTTGCAATCGACCTCGGTTCACTCCGCCGCAGCCGCAGCCACGTCAGATTGACCCGGCTTACCTTCGTTCTTACCCTCCGCGAGGTTGCGCACGACCACATAGAAGAGCGGGGTGAAGATCAAGCCGAATAGCGTGACGCCCAGCATGCCGAAGAACACAGCAACGCCGACGGCCTGGCGCATCTCCGAGCCCGAACCGGTCGATACCACCAGCGGCAGCACTCCAAGGATGAAGGCGAACGAAGTCATCAGGATTGGCCGCAGGCGCAATCGACAGGCCTCTATAACTGCCTCAAGCCGCGACCTGCCCTCGAGCTCGATGTCACGCGCGAACTCGACGATCAGGATCGCGTTTTTGGCAGCTAAGCCCACCAGCACCACGAAGCCGATCTGAGTCAGGATGTTGACGTCCTGTCCCATGATCCTCACACCGATGGTGGCCGCGAACAGGCACATCGGCACGATCAGGATCACCGCGAAGGGCAACGTCCAGCTGCCATATTGCGCGGCCAGCACCAGATAGACAAACAGAACGCAGATGGGGAACACGTAGAGACCGGCGTTGCCACCCGTGACCTGCTGGTAGGACAGATCGGTCCATTCGAACGAGAAGCCGCTCGGCAGCGTCTGGGCTGCGAGCTCCTTGATGGTGCTGAGTGCTGTCGCCGAGCTCACGCCCGGCGCCGGTTCACCTTGCACCTCGGACGCCGAGTAGAGATTGTAGCGCGCGACACGATCGGGTCCCGAGATGTCCTTAAAGTCGACGACACTGCCGAGCATCACCATGTCGCCGGTTGCGTTCCGGGTGCGCAGACGCGCGAGGTCGGATGTTTCCTTGCGAAACGGAAGATCGGCCTGCGCGGTGACGTGATAGGTGCGGCCGAACAGGTTGAAGTCGTTGACGTAGGTCGAGCCGAAGTAGGTCTCGATCGTGTCGGTGATGTTGGCGATGGGAACGCCGAGCTTCTGCGCCTTGACCCGATCGATGTCGACGAACAACTGCGGCGTATTCGCCGTGAACGGCGAGAACACGGAGGTTAGATTCGGCGACTTTCGCGCGGCACCGACGAGTTCATCGGTCGCGGCCGCGAGCAACTGGGGACCACGCCCTTGTCGATCCTGGATGCGGATGGCGAAGCCGCCGCCGGTGCCAATGCCTGGCACCGCAGGCGGCGGGATGACGATGATGAAAGCGCCCTGAACCGCCGACAGCCGCTTGCGTAGATCCGCCGTGATCGCGTCGGCCGATAATCCCTTCTTCTGACGCGCCTCCGGCTCGTCGAACACTGGGAACAATGCCGCGGCGTTGCCGGCCTGCGTACGCGTCGCTCCGGAGAAGCCGCTGAACGCACCGACACGGATGATACCCGGCGTATCCAGCGCAATCCGCTCGATTTCGCGCACCACGGCGGCGGTCCGCACCAACGACGCGGCGCCTGGCAATTGCACCGAGACGATGAGATAGCCGCGATCCTGCGCGGGAATGAAACCCTGCGGCGTCGTCACGATCAGCCAGCCCGCACTGCCGATCAGCGCGACGTAGATCAGGATCATCATCACCGAGTGCCGTATCACGAAGTCGGCAACGCCGGCATAGCCGTCGGCCAGCCAGTCGAACACGCGATTGAACAAGCCCGTGAAGGCGTCCCAGCCGCGTCCCACAAGGTTCCAGCGCGCCGGCGGCCGCCTTCCCTCATACGGGACCAGAATCTGCGAGGCCAGCGCCGGCGAGAGCGTCAGCGAGCAGAAGCAGGAGATCGCGGTCGCGACCGCGATGGTAACGGCGAACTGCTGGAAAAACTGCCCCGAAATGCCGCCCAGGAACGCCGTCGGGACGAACACCGCACAGAGTACGAGTGCGATGGAGACCAAAGCGCCGCCGACTTCCTCCATGGTCCTAATCGCGGCATCGCGCCGGCTCAGACCGTGATGAAGGTGTCTCTCGACATTCTCGACAACCACGATGGCGTCATCGACCACGATGCCCACCGCGAGTACGAGGCCAAACAGCGTCAGATTGTTGATGGAGAACCCGAGCGCGGCCATCACCGCGAAGGTGCCGACCAACGAGACCGGAATCGCGATAATGGGGATGATCGCGGGCCGCCAGCCCTGCAAGAACGCCAGCACCACGATGACCACGAGCAGCATCGCCTCGTAGACCGTCTTAATCAGCTCATGGACGGACTGTGCGATGAATTCGGTAGGATTGTAGCCGATATTATAGTCGAGCCCTTTCGGAAAACTCTCCTTCAACTGTGCCATGGTGCTGGAGATCGCCTTCGCCGTGGCGAGCGCATTCGACCCAGGCCGTTGTGTCACCACCATTGCGACGGCCGACTTGCGCAATATGCGGCTGCTGGTGGCGTAGGACAGTGCGCCGAGCTCGACGCGGGCGACGTCGCGCAGCCGCATGGTACGGCCGTCGGAACCTGCCTTCACCACGATGTCCTCAAATTGATTGATGTCCTTGAGACGTCCGGTGAATGTGAGATTGGGCTGGAGCGCGCGATCGGCGATCGGAGGCTCCGCGAGCTGTCCGCCGGTGATCTGCAGGTTCTGGGCACGGATCGCCGCGAGCACCTCGTTCGAGGTCAGACCGACATTAGCGATTCGATCGGGATCGAGCCACAATCGCATCGAGTAGTCGCGCGCCCCGAACATCTGGATGTCACCGACACCGTCGAGCCGCAAAAGCTGATCGCGCACCTGCAACAGCGTATAGTTGGAGATATAGAGCTGATCGAACGAATCGTCGGGCGACAGCACGAATACGGCCATCAAGATGTCCGGCGAGTTCTTGCGGGTTACGACGCCGTTGCGCTGGACCTCCTCGGGAAGCCGCGGCTGCGCAATCGCGACGCGGTTCTGAACCAGCACCTGGGCCTTGTCGAGATCGGTGCCAAGCTTGAACGTGACGGTGATGGTGAGCTGGCCGTTCGAGGTCGCCTGGCTGTAGAGATACAGCATGTCCTCGACGCCATTGATCTCCTGCTCGATCGGGGCCGCCACCGTGTCGGACACGGTCTGTGCTGACGCGCCGGGGTATTGCGTGGTGACGGTAACGGTCGGTGGCACCGCTTGCGGATATTCCGAGACCGGCAGCGTCTGGTAAGCGATCGTGCCGACGATCACGAGCACGATCGACAATACCATCGCCAAGATCGGCTGGTTGATGGAAAGCCTTCCGAGATTCATGGCTTGGCACCCGCCGGGCTCTTGTCGGGAGCAGGCGCCTGCGTCATCTTCGGCGTCACTTTGGCGCCAACGCGGGCGCGCTGCAGCCCGTCGACGATGACGTGGTCCTCCTGCGCTAGTCCCTCGCGAATCACGCGGAGGCCGTCGTCGAGCGGCCCGAGCACCACCGACCTTGCTTCCACCGTATTGTCGCGCTTCACCACGAAAACGATCTTGCGCGATTGATCGGTCGCGATAGCAGCGTCCGGAATCAGCAGCGCCTCGTAAGGCGCGGATCCGATGATTCTGACGCGGCCGAACTGCCCGGGCAGGATCGAAAGATCCGTGTTGGAGATCACGGCACGGCTGCGCAGCGTCGCGGTCGAGATGTCCAGTCGATTGTCGAGGAAGTCCATCCTCCCCTCATGCGACGGCTTCGTCTCGCCGGTCAGCGTCACTTGCACGGGGTTTGCCGTGTCGCGCGAACTTGGCCGCTTGCCTTCGAACCACAGCTTGCTGTTGCGCAGATAGGTCGCCTCGTCGACGTCGAAATAGATGTAAATCGGATCGAGCGACACGATCGAGGTGAGCAACGTCGCGCCGCTATCGGCGCCCTGCACGAGGTTGCCGGGGGTCACAAGATGTCGGCTGACGCGGCCGGTGATCGGCGCCAACACGTGGGTGAATTCGACATTGAGCTGCGCGGCCTTCAGCGCTCCCTCGGCCTGCGTCTCGGCCGCATAGGCCGCCTGCAAGGCCTGACGGCGCTGATCGACGACCTGCACCGAAACGGCGCTGGTCTGGACCAGGTTCAGCCCACGGTCGAGTTCACGCTTGGCAAGCTCTGCCTTGGCCCGCGCGTCGTCGAGTTGGCCCTGCGCTTGTGAGGCGACCGCCTCGAACGGGCGCGGATCGATGATGTAGAGCAGATCGCCGGCATGAACGATCGCACCGTCTGTGAATTCGACGCTGTTGACGAAGCCACCGACACGGGCACGGACCTGAACCTCCTGCATCGCCTCAAAGCGGCCGGTGAACTCGTCCCAGTCCGTGACCGTGCGCTTGACCGGTTGAGCGACTGTCACCAGCGGCGGCGCAGGCGCGGCCTCCTGCGATTGTGCCTTCTTGTCGCAACCGGCGAGCGCCAGCGCGAACAGCAGACCGATCGGTGCGACGCAGCATCGTGGAAAGCGATAAAACGAACCGCGATCGAGCTGAGGTGCCGGAGCCGGACGCACCATTCTATCAGTCATACTCACTTCCGTCTCTCCAAGAACCCAGCGCGACGATCTAGATTACGTCGTTACCTCGCATATCGACCCACTGCGCTCTCTCGAGCTTTCATCGTGATCCGCGCTTTGATAGCAGAACCGCAGGGTCAGGCTCGACGATGCTTTGGAGAATGGCCTTGCAATTCCGGCGACGGAAATCACCTCTCGCCATGGACTCGATAAACGGTCGTTATTGCCGCTCGCCGCGCGAGCTCGATGCCGTAGCGAGGAATGCCGCAGGCCGCATAGCACTCGAAACCGCGACGTCCTATTCTGCGGAGAATTCCGAGTCGCGCTCGGTCAGAGCCGGCAAGATCAAACAAACCCGAAACACCGGACCGAACGGAGAATCACACAGTGACTCCCGCGCAGCGGCTTCCATGTTCACGGCTGTGCCGGTAGCTAAGCCGACGGCCGCTCAGAGAGGGCCGTCATACTCGCCACGCGCCGGATAATCCCTGGCGATAGCGAAATCGATCGCCTGAAGCAATTCCGAGAACAGCGGACGTGCGAACGGCATTGTTTGAACCGCGCCGTAGTACAAAGTACCATCCGGTCGGATGAGGAATACGCCGGGCTCCGAAAACAGTGACGGCTCCTCGATGTTGATCGATGTCTTTCCACGCGACGACGAAATATAGAGACCCCACTTGCGAGCAACCGCCAGCGGCAGCGAATATCCGAATCGCAAGCTGGCGCCGACCTTGTTTGCCATTTCCTGAGCGCGCTCGCGAACGTCGGAGCTGATAGCGATGACCTTTGTACCGCGACGCTCATACTCGGGTATGAGCGATTCCAGCTCGCGCAGATACTTGAGGCAGACCGGGCAATGGAGTCCGCGGTAGAAGCATATCAGCGTAAACAGATTCGGCGCGTCGGCGGCAAGATCAAAGTCGCCATGAGCAAGGGTCGGCACGCGCAGTTCGGGAACCGATCGACGAGGCAGCAGCATTCTCTTCTCCGCAGTGTTTTCCCAAGTACGTCGGGAATTCCGGCACCCACTAATCGCCCACAAGCCCCCCACTCCGGCCCCGGCAGGGTGAAACTATGTCGCCGACCTTGAACTGAGAAATGTCCGACCGTTATGATTTCCATTCCCGCGCGCTGTTTCTTCGACCGAGACTTGGCTCGATGGAAGTCAATGCGCTGTCGCGAGCGAAAGATCGTCAAGCCCGGCGCGCGGGTTCACGGATTTCCTCGTCGCGGAGCTTCGGCACCGACTCCCGAAGCATTCCCGGCGGTTATGGACATGATAGCTTTACCCGAATGGTCGCCGGATTTAGTTGTTGAACGCGCCGGCCGGAGCGGACGCCGCGCTGAGACCTCGCGCTATCTGCAAGACTTGTCCTGCGTTGCCTGCTTGCGTTCACGCTCGTCGAGAGCCGGTGGTCGATCATTCGAACAATCGGGACTGAGTCATGACCAATATCCGCGAAGTTGTTGTCGCAAGCGATCCCACCAATCATGGCGCACTGGTATGCAGTGTCGGCGGCTCCCAGTTTAATGTCGGCGGCCCGGATGGCGTCGGCCACATTTCTTCTGGTCCCAATCCTTACGACCTCCTTAGCGCGTCCCTCGCCGCATGCACCGCTATGAGCATTCGTTTTCAGGCTCGACGCCAGAGACTCCCGCTGGAGCGGCTGGAAGTGAGCGTCAGCTTCCGCCATGGCGCTCAGGGCGAACGAGATTCGTTCGCACGCACCCTCGTGCTGGAGGGAGAACTCGATGCTCATCAGCGCGCTCTCCTGCTGGACGCCGCAAACCTCTGTCCCGTTGGCAAGATTCTCGGCATCGGCGCCGCCATCAACACGCGCCTGGACGCTCCTGCTACCGGCCACAGCCCAAGCACTCAGGCCAGCTACGAGGATGATCTGGCTCAACTCCCGATCCCGAATATCACTCCGGATTGAGCGTCTCCCGTGCCGTCGATCACCGTACCGGCGCATCGCTCAAACCCGCATTGCAGCTCTTTCTTGCGTCCTCAGTGCCCGGAACTCTTCCCTCGCGGGGCATTCGTTCCGACGTTCGCTGCTGACGCGCCTTGATCTTTCGCGTCGATGGCATCGATTCCATAGCCACAGGTCATTGGACCGTCGAATTTCGCGATCGTATTTTTGTTCGCCCGCGAGGCAAACCGGAAGATGGCGACATACCACACACGAGGAGATTGGCGATGAGGGCAATCGTCGTGGCGGACCAAGCTGCGGGAACGGCCGGGATGAAGCTGGTGGAGCGACCCGAACCGCGGCCGGCAATAAACGACGTCGTCGTTCAGGTTTATGCGTCAGGATTCGTTGGAACCGAGCTGTCGTGGCCTTCGACGTGGACCGATCGCCTCGATCGTGACCGAACACCGTCGATTCCCGGGCACGAGTTCGCCGGAGTGGTCACCGCTCTCGGATATGGCACGACGGGCCTGTCGGTGGGACAGCGGGTGTTCGGCCTCGCGGACTGGTATCGCGATGGCACACTGGCCGAGTATGTGGCGATCGAGGCACGCAACCTCGCGCCGCTGCCGGGCGACGTTGACTTCGCGGTGGGCGCGAGCCTGCCGGTCTCGGGGCTGACCGCGTGGCAGGGATTGTTCGTGCACGGCCGCCTTCAGGCGGGGCAGCGCGTCCTCGCGCACGGAGCGGCCGGCGCTGTCGGGTCGATGGTGACGCAACTCGCGCGTGAGGCCGGCGCCTATGTTATCGGCACCGGACGCGCCTCCGACCGTCAGAAGGCGCTCGACTTCGGCGCGAATGAGTTCGTCGACCTGGAGAACGACGCTCTAAAAGACGTCGGACCAGTCGATCTGGTGTTCGATCTCATTGGCGGCGACATCGGGAAGCGCTCCGCGCGCCTGGTTCGATCCGGAGGAACGCTGGTGTCCATCGTCGGGCCGGCCGAGGGGCGGCCCGCCGATGGCCTGGCGGTCGACTTCGTCGTCGAGTCCGATCGTGCCCAACTGGGTGAGATCGTCCGGCGGGTTCGGGACGGGCGACTGCGCACGAACATCGGCCACGTAACGACGCTCGAAGATGCCGTCGCCGCCTTCAAACCGACAAAGCGCATCGGCGGCAAGACGATCATCCGCGTTCGTTCGTGAACGACCCACATTCGATGCACGCGGCAAAGAGAGCGAAAGCACTCGCTATCTCAAGTCGTCCCCTAACGCACGGGAATCACCATGACCAACAGAATCGCCATGACCAACGCCGTCATCGAATGCATCCTGAGCCGCAGCTCCGCCAAATACTATGACCCAGCCGCCACTTTGAGCGATGACCAAATCCGCGAGCTGGTGCGAATCGGCACGACTGCGCCGACATCCTTTCATTTGCAGAACTGGCGCTTCATCGCGGTACGCACACCTGAAGCCAAGGCTCGGTTGAGTCCGATCGCCTGGAAGCAGCCGGCGATCACTGAGGCCGCTGTTACCTTTATCATCTGCGGCCAGTTGGCTGATTCCAGTGTAATTCCGGACCGGCTGGCGCCGGTGGTCGAGGCGGGTATCATGCCGGCGAAATTGATACCGGATTGGGAAATTCCCGCACGCGATCTCTATAAGGACTATCCGCAGCGCCAGCGCGACGAAGCAGTGCGCACCGGCGCCTTCGGAGCGGCCGCGATGATCTATGCGGCCCGCTCGCTAGGCCTAGGTTCGACGCCGATGATCGGTTTCGATGCCGAAGCAGTGCACCGAGATTTTGGACTGACCGAGGACGAAGTACCGGTCATGTTGTTGTCGGTAGGCGCCGTGCGCCCGGGAAACTGGCCGCAAAAGCCGCGCCGTCCGGTGGCTGATGTGTTGGATCTCGTTTGATTATCTGTGAACCCAGCGAATTGCGAAAGCTTATGATGCCAAGAATTGCAGCGCTAAAGCCGGAACAAGTGCCGGCCGATTCGAAGCCGACCCTGGATATGTTCGCCAAGAACATTGGGTTCACCCCAAATATGATGGCGACGTTCGCCACAAGCCCGATCGCTTTCAACTCATGGGCCGCCCTGCTCGGCTCCTTGAGCAAGGCGCTAGATGTGAAGACACGCGACAGCATCGGCCTCGCTGTCTCCGAAGTGAATGGCTGCGACTACTGCCTGACGGTTCACAGCTTTACGGCCAATCATATGGCCAAGCTGCCCGCCAATGAAATCACTCTCGCTCGGAAGGGCCATGCCAGCGACCCGAAGCGGGACGCCGCCATTCAGTTTGCGCGCAAAGTCATCGAGACCCGTGGCAAAGTTAGTGACGTCGATCTGAAAGCTGTCCGCGATGCTGGTTACACGGATGCAAACGTCATCGAGATAGTCGCATTGGTGGCCATGTACTCTTTGACGAACTTCTTCAACAACGTGGTTGATCCCGCGAAGGACTTTCCCGCCGTTGCGCCGGCTGGTTCGATCTGAACTCTATCCGGTCGCATCGGCGATCTCCGAGGATCCTCTATAGTGTGAAGACGACGCAAGGCTCGGATGCATCGGGGAAAGATTCCTCCGAGTGCGTTCGGGCCTTTGGCCGGCACGAAGGCTACGGGCAGCGACGAGTGGTTACGGCGTCGCGGAAAGCGGCGCCAATACCATCCTTGAAAAGCGCTCAAACGCGCCTCGCCCGCCGGCAGGCGAGACCAACGTCTCCAATTCGCTGTTGTTCGGCACCGAGGCGCGGCGCGTCTCAATCTGGCGATCGTGGAGGAGGACGCTTCAGAGTTAAAAGCTCCGTCACGTCATGCCGATCGACTGCAGATGAGATAGCAACTTTCAGCCATTTTCCGTCGGGGTATGTTCGGGCTTCATCGTAGAGCTTGATCAGCTGCGGGCGCCACCCGTAGCGCCGCGCCTCAAATTTCTCCCGCTCTGCCGTCCCCAAGACCACCTCGACCGAAAATAGCCTGTATTCCGGTAGGAACGTGCAGAATGCCCTGGACTTCTTGTAACGCAAGGACCAGCCGCGCTTCTTGCCGCGAAAGAGCCACTCCGGCTCGAAGACACCGGGGTAGTTGGCCTCGATCCATTTCCGCAACTCAGCCCAATGCCCGAATGCCTTCGGCCCGATCCAGTCGCGGACAGTGCTGTCATCGGGCGATCCTGATTTGTCCGTGATCCTGTCGCCTATTTGGGGGGACTGCTCCATGCCGCTTTCCTTTACGCCGCAACTCGATTGGGTTTCGAAGGACCTTATGGTCCGCATCATCGGCTGTTCAGCAGCGAATGAGTCCGAACATGCCGAACAGCCCGTCCGCATCCTGCCAAAGCTCGGCAACCTTCCATCCGCCGGATCGGGCAAGCCGCTCGAAGCTCTCCGCGGTATATTTTCGGGAACTCTCGGTGTGGATGGATTCCGACGTTCTGAAATCGAACGTCCACCCATAGAAGGTCACGCGCTGATCGCACAAACTGACCAGATGCATCTCTACTGCTTTCTCGATCTCGTTCCAGCGCGCCACGTGCTTGAACTTCTCCAAGCAGAAGTCGCCGCCCAGTTCGGCGTTGATGCGCTCGAGGATGTTGAGGTTGAAAGCAGCCGTCACACCCGCGCTGTCGTCGTAAGCACGCAGAAGCGTATCCACGTTTTTCAGGAGATCGACACCGATGATGGCGCGTCCGTTGCCGCCGAGGTGCCGCCTCATCTGCATAAGCAAGGTCTTTGCCTCGCTCGAGTTCAGATTTCCCATCGTCGAGCCAGGAAAAAATCCTGTCCTGCCGTCACCAGAGCCGCCAAACGGAATCTCGAACAGGTCCAGGAAATTGTGCTCAACGGGGCGGACCCAGAGCGACGGGAAGCGTGAAGCGATCCTCCTAGACGTTTCTGCAAGGAAGGTGTCGGCGACGTCGATCGGCACGTAGCCGCGCGGGGCACGGAGGCTCGCCAGCAGGAGCTCCGTCTTAACGCCGGCTCCCGCCCCGTACTCGACGAGAATCGTGCCAGACTCTACAAAGTCGGCGATGTCACGCTGCCGCTCTCGCAAGATCGACGTTTCAGCTCGCGTCAGATAATACTCATCCTGCCTCGTTATCTCTTCGAAAAGCTCAGACCCGCGCTCGTTGTATAACCAACGGCTCGGCAGCGTCTTCACAGCAGCGGATAAGCCGCGGACGACGTCCCGGGCAAAAGCATTTTCGACAACGTCGCCGTCAATTGCGTGAAGCATATTCTCCGCTTTCAGTGGCACAGCGGATACCGGCCGAGAACAACCCGCGGCCGATATCATGACTGTGGTTTCGTACCTGGCTCAGTGAGAGTATTATTTGACGGGTATCGTCAGCGGGTTGTCGTTGGTGTCGAGGACGAAGACCGCGAGCAGCTTTGCCGGCTTTGTCTTGCTCGCGTTGCGGCTGATCGAATGGGTTGCACCCGGCGGTTCCGACCAACCCTCGCCTGCCCGATAGATGCGCTTCTCACCGTCGTTCACCTTCGACTCGATTGCGCCCGAGATGACGTACGCATAGATGAAAGCCGACTTCGCATGGGTATGGGACGGAGATGCCGCGCCTGGCGCGTAATTGACCTCAAGGGCGACCAGCGACTTGCCAGGGACATTGGGAATGGCCGCCTCGAGCTTCTTTGCGACGGTCTCCGCTTCGCGATCACGGGCGCGGATGGGACCGACCATCGAGAATACGACGCAGGTGGCAGCGACAATGGTCCGGATCTTCATGAGCTTTCTCCTTCTTGCAGGCCAGTATTCTTTCCTATCGGCCTTGCCGGCCTTCTGATTGCCGACACCGAACTAGTCAGTCGCGCGGAACGAAGTCGACATGT
The DNA here is from genome assembly GCF_018130785.1 of Bradyrhizobium liaoningense. Classification (GTDB taxonomy): domain Bacteria; phylum Pseudomonadota; class Alphaproteobacteria; order Rhizobiales; family Xanthobacteraceae; genus Bradyrhizobium; species Bradyrhizobium liaoningense_A. The sequence continues at coordinate 132,661 of NZ_JAFCJT010000013.1, read as the reverse complement.
GGTCCCGGCTCGATGATGAACACCGCGAGCGTAGCGAGAACGCAGGTGGCGGCGGCGGCAACCATCGCCATGTGGAATCCCTCGAACAGCTGAGGACCGCCTTGCTGCAGCACACCTCCGAGCAGCGCGATGGCGAAGAGCGACCCCACGCGTGAGACCGCGCTGTTGACGCCGGACACGGCTCCGGCGCGATCAGGCGTGACGGAGGTGAGAACAAGGGTCGTCAACGGCGCGATCGCCAGGCTCATGCCTAGCGCCAGCAACAGGATGCTGGGGAAGATATCCACCCAATAGGTCGCGTTCGGACCGATACGGAGCGACACGATGCAGCCCAAGGCGACGACGGCGCTGCCGGCGAACAATGGCAAGCGTCGGCCAAACCGGCGACAGAGCATACCAGCGAGCGGCGAGACGACCGCAATCAGCACTTGCAGAGGAATGAAGGCTAGGCCCGCCACCAGCGTCGGCAGGTGCGCGCCCCGGATCATCACGAACGGAATCAAGGTTAGCATGACCGTGAACGAACCGTAGAGGAGCGCCGTGAACAGGTTTGCGCCGACGACCGACCGCAAGGCGAAGAGCGACGGAGGCAGCATGGCGTCGTCGCCTAGTCGCCGTTGCGTCACGACAAGGGCGGCCAAGGCGCCCAGACCGACGATCAGAGCGATGAGCACCCAGCGGCTTGGGCCGGACCCGTTGGTCAGGCTGGTCAGCCCCGCGCCCAACGAGCCGAGCCCGACTGTCGAAAGGACCGCGCCATCGACGTCGATCCGGACGTGGCTGGTCGCGGAGTCCTTGGGGATCCACGCGGTGCCGAGGGCCAGCGCGCTCGCAACGACGGGCAGGAGCATCAGAAAGGTCGTCCGCCAGGATCCGTGATCGATGATCGCGCCCGCGATCGCGGGGGCGACGCCACTGGCGACCGCTGCGGCGGCTGACCATATGCCGATCGCACGGGCTTTCTCGTCGGCGGGAAAGGCGCGCCCGAGCACGGAAAGGCCATTGGGCAGGATCATGGCTTCTCCCAAGCCTTGCAGAAAGCGACCGCCGATGAGCGGCGTAAAACTCGGCGCGACAACCATCGCGGCCGCGCCCAGGCCGTAGACAGCGATCCCTGCGAGGAACATGCGCTTCTGTCCGAAACGGTCACCCAGGGCACCAGCGACCAACGTCATTGCCGCCAGCGGCAGGAGCTCGGCGTTCAATACCCACTGCAGTGCAAGCGGCGACAGGCGCATGTCTCGGCCAATGGCCGCGAGCGCGACCGCGATGACGGCGCTGTTGACGAACACGAGGCAGCCGCCCAGACTCGACGCGGCGAGAACCTTGGTGCTGCCCTGCGCGCCGGCGGCCTTGGGTTCGGCAAGCGCCAGGCCGCAATCGGTCAAGATAAGGGACGCGCTGCTCACGACTCAACCGTGGTCTCAGATCGCGCGCTTCGCGGCGCGCGGGGTTCATCGGCCGGCGACCAGAAGCCGAATCGCCGCGTCCGTTCGCGGATCACCTCTCGCAACATCAATTCAACCTCAAGAGAGCGTCAAAGCCGACGATCCGCACGTCGCAAAATCTGCGTGGAATCGTTCGCCGCTCCGCATCCTCACGGGCGAACGCGAATGATTGCCTTCCCCTTGCGTCGTTCGGTCCGATTGAAGGCAGCGATGGCGTCGTCGAGGGTCGCGACAGTGCCGATGTTCGTCCGCAATCGCCCGTCCCGCACCCGCTGGACGATCTCGCCCAGTTGGGCGCGATCGGACTCGACAACGAAGTCGATCGCCAAGCCGTCGGAGGGACGCGCCTCGGTCGGTCCGGCGATGGTCACCAGCGCTCCTCCCGCTCTAATCAGGCCTGCGGACCGCTTCGCGATATCGCCGCCAAAGATATCGAAGACCAGATCGACGCCACGGACGTCCTTTAGAGCATCGTTCTCGAGGTCGACGAACTCGTTCGCACCGAAGTCGAGCACCGCCTGACGGTCGGCGGCACGTCCGGTGCCGATGACATAGGCCCCGGCCTCACGTGCGAGCTGGGTCACCATCGACCCGACCACGCCGGCCGCGCCGTGCGCAAGGACGCTCTGCCCTGCCTGAAGGTGGCCATGCACGAACAGCCCCTGCCACGCGGTGAGACCCGGCATCGGCAGGCTCGCGCCAACCGTGAAGTCGACGTCGCCCGGCAGCGGCGCAAGGTTCCGCGCCTCGACCGCCACATACTCCGCCAAGGTGCCGTCGCGATACCAGTCGGCGAGACCGAACACCCGCTGTCCCACCGACAGTCCCGTGGTGCCATAGCCGAGAGCGGTGACGACTCCAGCCAGCTCATGCCCGGGGATCGACGGTGTCCGGTCACGATCGAGGCGATCGGTCCACGTCGGAGGCCAGGTCAGCTCATCCCAAGTAAAGCCTGAGGCATGAACTTCAACGACAACGTCGTTTATCGCCGGCCGCGGATCGGGTCGCTCCACGAGCCTCATCCCGGCCGTTCCCGCGGCCTGGTCCACTACAGCGATTGCCTTCATGCGAGTTGCCTCCTCAGTTTTCCGCTCTCTCGCCGGATATGTTCCAACGATAAGAGCCCGTTCGACATCGCTTGCCGGCGACGATAGACAGCTTCCGAACGAGAAGACGGAACGGCGCTTTCACGAGTTCATTTGTCGAGCACTCGACGAAATCTGCCAGTGGTGTTTATTGATCGCAACGCGGAGCAACAATTTCCAATAGCCGGCGTTCATGGTTTCCATTGCAGCGGGGAATGACGCTGCGATGTCCTCTCGGCCATTCGTCATTCGAGGCAAGCTGCGCGGGCCACGACTGCATGCCCTCGGCAAGACAATAACGATGGTCTATCGATTCCATCGCGAGAGATGATTTCCCTCACCGGAGTCCGATCGCCACCATGTGAGATGGCCGTCGGAAGCGCCTTCACCGAAATGAGATTTCGAATGACCAACCCTGCGAACCAGAGACGGCGAGCTTGTCGCAACGAGACGCAGTCGTTTGTAGAGCGGTGCAGCCGTGGCATTATCGATGCAGAACCCTGTCCGCGCGAGCTCGGTCGGGAAGCGTCGCCTCGGCGCCGGCGCATGGTCCTCGCGGCCTGTGTTCTTGCGTCCTCGATGGCGTTCATCGATGCGACAGCGTTGCCGGTTGTGTTACCGAGATTACGCGCCGATTTAGGAGCGGACCTCGCCTCGATTCAATGGGTTCTCAACGGATATATGCTGGCGCTCGCCTCGTTGACATTGATCGGCGGCGCGCTCGCGGATGTCTACGGCAAGGCGCGCATGCTCGCGCTCGGTTGCGTCCTGTTCGGTCTGGCGTCCGTAGCTTGCGCGCTGGCGCCTTCGTCGGCCTGGCTGATCGCTGCCCGTGTCGCGCAGGGAGCGGCCGCAGCGATCGTCACCCCTGCCAGTCTCGCTCTGATCGGCGCCACGTATCCGCGCGCAGAGCGAAACCGGGCAATCGGCCTATGGGCCGCGGCATCGGCCCTCACCACGGCCGGAGGTCCTGTCCTGGGCGGCTGGCTGACCGAGACCTTTGGCTGGCCATCAGTATTCTGGATCAACCCACCACTCGCGTTCGTCTCAGTGGGAGTTTTGCTGGTTTTTGCGCCGAGAGATGGCCGTATCCACCGCAGGTTCGACCTGGTCGGCGCCGCGATCCTCGCTTCGGCGATCGGGGCGCTCACCTGGGCGCTCAGTCAGATCGGCTCTACCGAAGCTCAAGCGGCCTCAGGCATTCCGGCGCGGTCGGGCATCGTGCTCGCGACCGTCGCTGGGCTTGGCATTGTCGGGCTCGCCGTCTACGCGCTCTGGGAGCGCAGAAGCGAACACCCGATGACGCCGCCTCGCCTGGTGGAGAATCGCGCCTTCCTCGGGCTGAACGTCGTCACCCTGATGGTTTATGCGGGGGTTTCAATCATGTTCTTTCTGCTACCCTTTGACCTCGTCGATCGCCGCGCTCTGTCGCCGACAGATGCCGGGCTGGCATTCCTGCCCTTCACGCTCGGCGTGGGACTGTTGTCGAATGTCTTCGGCAGATTGGCGGACAGGATCGGCGCGCAAGCTATGCTCATCGTGGGACCGATGGGCGCGGCGCTCGCCTATGTCTGGATGGCGCTCGGCCGGGAAGAGGCCCTAATGCTCGGTGTGATCGGACCCATGGGCCTGCTGGGCCTGTCCTTCGCTGTGCTTGTGGCACCGCTCACTGCGTCGGTCATGTCGAGTGTGGACCAGGCCGACGAAGGGCTCGCCTCCGGCATCAACAATGCGGCGAGCCGGATTGCACAGCTTGCCGGGGTGGCATTGGCGGCCGGCATTGCGTCTTTCGCGTCCGGATACGAAATCGGTCTCGCCGTAGCAGCTGCAACCTCGACCGGGGGCGCCCTTACAGCCGCGATGACCTTGACACGGGCCGCGGAGAAAGCGGGCGGCTCGGTAGACACCTAGAAGGTATGGAATTCAACCGATCCGCTGTTTCCTAAGCTCGGCAGTCACACAAGACTTCACGGGATCAGCCGCGCGCGAACGCTATCAGAATCGGCGAGCGCTGCTGGTAGCGACCCCCATCAGAGCGAAGGCCGTTCCAGCGACCAAACAAGAGACCGCGCCATGGTCTCCGCCCAAGCCAAAGATCAGCGACACCAACGCGGAACCCAGTGACCATCCGATGTAGCGGGCTGCGGCATTCATCCCACTTGCGGCCCCGCTGCGCCCTAAGGGTCCAGCCGTCATCATCGCCGTATTGTTCGGGGTCTGGAAAAGACCAAAGCCAATACCGCAAAGAGCCAGTCGCCAAGCGACATCCCACTTTTCCGGAGCGGTCGGCAAGAAGATCATCAGGAGCAAACCGATCGCCAACAACGCCAAACCAACACTGCAGATCCCCGAGGCTGGGTGGCGGATCGCCAAGCGGCCGGCGATTGGAGCCGTGACGGCGGTCATTAACGGCCAGGGCGTAACAAGAAAGCCTGTTTGCACGGCCGAAAGATGCATGCCCGTCTCAAGTAAAAACGGCAACGAGACGTAAGCCAGGATCTGTGCCGCATAGGAGCAGATAGATGTCCACACCGACAGAGTGAACAGAGGTATACGAAAAAGATCGAATGGCAACATCGGCACAGGGTGCTGAAGCTGCTGTCGAACAAAGAGGCCAAGGAAGAAAAGACCCGCCACGATCTCTCCCGTCGCAATGGGCCCATCGCCAGTACCAAGCGTTCCGACGCCAACGACGAAGAGCCCGAACGCCAGCGCGTTGAGAGCGATCCCGGTTAGATCGAAAGAACTCGCAGACCGAACATCTGGTGGTGCAGCGGCGATAAACAGAGGTACGGCAAGCCCGAACGGCACATTCACCAGAAATAGCCAGGGCCATTTTGCTACGGATAGTATGGCCGCCGCGATGGTGGGGCCCAATGCTCCGGGTATCGCCACCGCCAGTGCGACCAACGCAAAGCCCTTGCTGACCAAGTGATGGGGATAAACCACGCGTACAAATGCCATACCGGCCACGGAGACTCCGGCCGCTCCGGCACCCTGGATCAAGCGCGCGCTCACCAGCATCGGCAATGTTGGCGCGAAAGCGCAACCGAACGACGCGAGGACAAAAATGACCAAGCCTGTGGCATAAACGCGTTTTAGACCGAGTGAACCGACCAGACTTGCAATGGGCAGCAAGCACACCGTCGCCGAAAGCTGATATGCGTTCACGACCCAAACGGCCGCGGCGTCGCTACTTGCGAATGAACGCGAGATGTTTGGCAAGGCGATGTTCACGATCGCGCTTCCGAGGGAACTTAGACCAAGCCCAATCAAGATACAGATCATGACCCAGCGGCGCTGAGCTGCCGTCAAACATTCGACTGTACCCATCAGGATGAAATTTCCCGCGCGAGCTCCGGGCAGCCGACTTTGCGCGTATGTTCAGTAACAGATTCCGTAGATCGACACCTGATCTTGAGCGAACAGTTGGGTTGTGTTGACCATGACTGGACAGCAGTGACTGCTATTATCTTCGGCATTAGTTCTCTCGTGAGCTCAGGTGCAACGCACCAGAGATTTCGGCCCTGACAACAAAGAGCTTGAAAAGCTCGGCTCACGCCGCACACCGCGCCCGCAACTTATGAGTAGTCGCCGCCGCTCTGCTGACTGAGGTTGCCGAGGTAGTCGCGCTTCCCGATCTTCGCGCCAAGGTGCCGAAGGATCGCGTGCGCAATCGAGATGTGGAAGAAGAAGTCCGGGAGCACCAGGTGCCGGATGTAGTCGTCGCCGCCGAACCACCCACGCACGATAGGCGGCGTCAACTCGTATGTATGGGACCGCGCTCCGGAAATCTCGTCCGGCTGCACGTTTTGCAGGAAGCTGCGTGTCTCGAGAATCCGTCGCTTCAATGCCGGATACATCATGGAGGTATTGCGAGGAGCCGGTACATCGCGCTGCATCAGCTTCGCCATATGCGCGTCGACCTTGTTGCAGTTAACGGAGAACTGTTCTCCAAAAGTCAGCATGTCGGGCACGAGTCGCTCGCGGAGGATCCTGCCAGGCTCGACCCCTTTGGTCCTCTCGAGCGCTTGAGCGTGGTCGAGATAGTCGTCCATCACATTCAGTCCGTGCACCATGACAGGGACCGTGATCTCGTAGATCGAGAAGGACACACCGAACTCCATAGGCTCGTTCGCACTGTGAACGTCGACCGGCCCCGAGAGGTCGAAGCGAATGGTCACAATAGGCTCTTCAATCCTGCGACTTGCGGCTCCGGTCCGCTGGCTTTGGCACTACTTCCGCTAAATTGCGGCGAGAGCAGACCACGACGGTTACGGTCGGCTAGTGACGCAGGACGGGGTATCCATTTACATAGATCCAGTCCGTGTCCTGGGCCGGCACGTGGCACCCCTGGCAATCGGAACGATAGTCCGTCGAAGTGGTCTTGAGCGGCTTGTCCGCGTCGAACCACGACCACCCCCATCCGTCGCCCCACAACGGGTTGCCGGGGTGTGTTCCTTTGGCGTCTTTCACCATGACGAACCAGCCCTTGAGCATATCGGCATGGCTTACCGTGCCGGTAGTCATCTCGTTCGTCGAGGTTGCGAAGACCTCCTTCACCAGAACCGCGCCGTCCGGGAAGCGCCCTGTCTTCCGGTAGGCGTCGATGGCCCCTGGGGATGCGTAGACGGCGTGGATTTCTTTCGATCCCTGGCCGCTGTCAGCGGCAATCGCCCAGGTGCCGAGCGCCTGGTAGAGGGTTCGATAGTCTGCGGGGACGCGCAGGTGCCCGCTACCGTCGACCACGTTTGCGGTCGGACCGGCCGGAGTCGCTCCGCTCTGCGCGAGCGCGGCCACGGCACCGGTGACCAGTGAGACGGCGACCGCCATGCCGACGGTCCTCGATAATTTCATGGGGATCTCCTTTGCTGCTCCGGCGCAACGGCTGCAATCAGTGTTTCAATTGCTGTGGAGCCGACTGCGCGTGCACGACCGGTCTAGCCGATCCCAACGATCGGACACGGCCGCCGAAATTGGAAATTCCCTTTGGACATGTATTCGATAGGCGGCAGATATCGTCGTGCAAGAGCGCTTCAACCCACCCATTGACGGATATCGGATGTCGGTCTCCACCTTCTACCGCTCTCACCGAGACGTTGATGCGACTTGACGCAGCGAGGCCAGGATTTGCGTCGGCTCCTCGCGTATCGTGAAATCCGGCTCGACGAATGCACTGCGGATACGTCCTTCCGCATCGATCACGTAGGTCGCGGGAATTGGCAACATCCACTCCGGTGACCCATGCCGGGCGCCGAAATCGAACCCGAGCCTGGAATAGTGCGCCTTGGTCTCGTCGGGCACCCGGAACAGCACGCCATACGACATGGCAACGCCGTAGTCGACGTCGGAGAGTACCTTCAGGTCCAAGCCCAGGTTCTGCTTGAGCTGCCGCGGAAAATCCTTTGTCTCGGGTGTCACGACTGCGAGGGTCGCGCCGACGTTCTCGAACTCATCCTTTGCGGCCTGGAGGGCGCGGAGCTCAGCGGTGCAGAACGGACACCAGCCTCCTCGGAAGAAGCTCAGAACGAGGGGTCCTTTCCGGCGCAATTGCTCGAAGGCGTGGAGACGACCGTCAGCATCCGGCAAGAGGAAGTTCGGCGCGTCGTCTCCGACCTTCAACGCGTGCGATGCCACGTCGGTGTCTCGGAGCCAGCGCACGAGGTGATTGTATGACTCCCAATCTGCGGCGCTGAACGTCGTCAAGAGCTCGGTGCGAATCCGGGCAAGTGTCTTGTCGGTCTGATCTGGCATCAGCGGAGAGTCTTCAGGCTGAAGATCGATTGGCTGGAAGCGGTCGGCTGTCGGCGTGCGCATCACGGTCATGCCGGTCCCCTCGACACCACCGGAACCTCTTCGCGCGGTACGCCACGGTCAGGGGCTTCGATCGACCAGTCGCGAAGCCGTGCTACCTTGACGAATGCGTCGAGCGCCGGCGAGTAGCGGCGCCCTTGCACGGCCAGAAGGCGCACCTCCCGTGAGACCCGGTCGCCTTCGAGCGGGATGGTCTTGAGCGTCGGAAGGCGCGGCATGTGTTCAGGCGCGAGAATCACGCCAAAGCCGGCAGCAGCCATGTGTTGCAGGTGCAGGTCGTGACCGCTGCAGTGACCGAGTTGGGGCGGCTTCTCAGGAAAATACGATTGCTGGATCTTAGGGGCGACGTCGCAGTCGGCTCGTTCCAACAAGATGGTTTCACGAAGGTCGTCGATGCCGATCGAGGGACGATTTGCGAGTTTGTGTGTCGGCGCGAGAACTGCGACATAACGCTCCTCGAACAGCGACCAATCGTCGATGCGGGCGGGCACGTCCTGTACGTCGCCGACCATTGCGACATTGATCTCACCCTCAAGCAAGAGGTCGACGAGCTTTTTCGCTGCGCCTTCGCGTAGCTCGACGTGAAGTCCAGGGACGAACTTCGCGATCTCTGCAATCGGATCAAGGACGAGCGACGCCGAGATCGATGGGGCAAGGCCGATCTTCAGCGGCGCGACGTCCTTGCGCTGGAACTCTTGGGCGCGACGGCGCACCGCCTCCGCCGAAGCCAGCGTGCGCTCCAGCATTGGAAGGACCTCCTTTCCAAGATCGGTGAGCTGGGTGAGCTGGCGTTCGCGGTAGATCAACTGGCCGCCGAGTTCCTGCTCGAGTTTCTGTACCCCCTTGGTCAAGGCCGGCTGCGTGACATTGCACTGTTCGGCCGCACGGGTGAAGTTAAGCGTGGAGGCGACGGCGAGGAAGTAGCGAACCTGATGAAGCTCCATGGGTTGTTATGTTCTCCGTCAAGGTGCGGCCGTCGATGCTGACGAACCTTTGCAATCGGCGGCGTGACAGGCACGCCGCCGATCATGGGAGGTAGATGCAACTTGTGTGCATCCGTTGGAACGGCTCGGCCCATTGATTTGGACGCACGGACACGCTTTCAGGAATTTCTGAGAGCCGGCGCAGCGCATGCGAGGCATGCAAAGCGCCGGACGGACTCCGGCGCCTCACGCAGCCGCCGCAAGACATGACCGTCAGCGCCAAGATCAATTATGCATAGGAAGTGGAGGACGTCTCAGCGACGGTACGTCGACCGCCAATACGCCAGCCTCGCACGAAGCCCGGCCAAGCGCTCGACTGGGTCGTAGTGCAGACCCAGAGTTCGTGGCAGCACGGCCCTTCCTGACGGAGCGGCATCAGGTATGGAGGGTCTCCCCACCCCTGGCATCTGCGAAGTATTGAGGCGCCTCGCGACGGTCGTATTTCCCGTAGTCGCGCACGATCCGAACTCTCCGTATCCTTGCCTTTTCATTCGGCGCCGAAGCGTCCTCGTAGGCCTGCGCTGCGGCGGCGTCCCTCCAGGACATGAGCAGAATCAAATCGCCAGGCGTGAGCATCGCTTCGAAGATGTCCCAGGACGTGAAGTCGGCGGCCCAGGGGTTCAGGCCGAGCCACTCAGCGCAGTCGTACGGGTTGTTGGTCTGCTTCCAGTCGGCAGGACGCGTCGCGTTGATCAGCGTGACCGTCGTCCCTTCCCCGACTTCGGTCTCGTCGAGCCTCTGTTCCGTCAGGACGTAACCCGCGGGCACCTGGTTGTCGGTAGCGATCTGACCGACACGGAGGTGGTAGTCTGCGAATATTTCGTCGCGGCCCTTCTGCTGGACCTCGTGGTGGCGCATGTGGGTGCGCCAACGAACGAGCGATTTCTCGTCCCGCCAGTTCGACAACGAAAGAATCCAGCCCTCGCGGGTCAGACTCTGGTAGCGGATGTTATCGACGAAGCCTTCGACCAGCTCCAGCTCGGGGCGCAACATGTTGGCGGCGTCGAGGTAGTCGTCCCGACTATTCTTATTGAGGAGAGCTTCGAAAATCACAGAAAACATGCTCGTATCCACTTCTGAAGTAGCGCGCCGTATTCACGGAAGCCACTTGGTTCGCCGGATGGAAAGCCCCAGCTGGCGCGTTCCTGCTTTTGCGCGTATCCGGCTCCTTTGTCACACCGCGGCAGTCACTGATCGCGGGGAGGTTTGGATGAAAACGTGCACGTGATCCGAGCACCGATAAGGCTGCTCGGGACCGCCGCATCGTCGACACGCGGGAGAAAGAGACGCACCAGCGTGCCGACACCTCGCTCGCTCTCGATATCGATCGCGCCACCTCGTTCTTCAGCGAAGCGTCGAACCTGAGAGAGTCCGATGCCGTTGCCGCCTCCGGCCACCTTCGTTGTGAAGTACGGAAGGAACGCCTGCGACATGATTTCCTCGGGCATGCCCTCCCCCTCGTCGGCGACGACAATCTCGACGAATCGCCGGTCCGCGTCGGCGGACAGCTCGACATTCCGCGCCGAGACAGTGATCGTGCCGCCGGCCGGCATGGCATCGTCGGCGTTTCGGCAGAGGTTCAATAGCGCAAAGTACAGCCCTTCCGGGTCGGCATTAAACGTCCATAAATCAGGGGCAATCTCTATGCGGATGGTGATGTCCGGACGCAGCGCCCAGTGAAGGGTGCCCGTGATCGCTGCGAGGCGATCGCCCGCGACAAAGCCGTCGATCGGGTTGCGGCATGGGCGCGCAGTATCGAGAAGCTGGCGACTGAGCGACACGCCTCGCGTAATCGCCTCCTGCATTTTGCCAACGATCGCCCTTCGATACGAGGCGTCGCTCTTGCACTCGAGCAGCCGCAAGCCGCCGCCGATCACTGCGAGAAGGTTGATTATGTCGTGGACGACGAACTGCGCCACGTCGCCGGTCGATCTCGCTACTTCTGGACCGCGGTCGAAGGCCACGCCGCGCGTGCTGGAGCAAGGAGTGGCCCGAAACAGGACCCCGGAGATCTTGCCGTCGCTCCCGACAAGCGGAATCTCCACGCACCTGGACGTGATGACACCGCTTCCGTGATCCCCGACATCTCGCGCGCTCACGCCGAGTGGGCGCTGTAGCCCGAACGCGACTCCGGCCCGATCCGCGAGCACGACCACATCTTCTGGCAGAAGGCTCTCGACCTCACCGGGAAAGGAAATGTCGGATGAAGACTTGTTCTGCATCGGGTGAACTCCTGGCCCGCAATCGTCCAACGTACGGTCGACGATGGCTTGAAGATTGGGTCCGGCACCGCAAGATGGAAAATCACCTCTTGCCATGGAGTCGATAGCTGACCGTTATCGGCACGCGGCGGACTTTATTCGGCCTACGCAGCGCCGATCATCATGATGAGCCAGAACAAGCAGCAAGATATCGATCGCGAGGCCGCGAAGAGCGATTACCGGACCAACGTAGGCGAAGCCCAATTTGCTGCATGAGAAGTTCGAACAACTGCGTGGGAGCGAGAACCTGAAGCCGACGGAGGCCGTCAGAATACTGACCAAGTTGCTGGCGCAGTCGACGTCGAGTGCACGCAGGTCCGATAAGGAAAGCAAACGGCCACCATAACACGCAGCTATTAACTTCATGGCGTGACGTCATTTCCCATTCGCCGCTCGAAATTCGATGTTCACCTGGTACCGGGCTCACCCGGCGTATAATCAGGAGGCTACAAATGTCAGTGCAAAAGCCGGTTCTCACGGCGCCGCGCGGCGGCGAGACGGTGACGTCGAGCGGAGGCTCGAGCGTTGAGATGAAGGTGGAGAGCAGCCAGTCCGGCGGCGAATATGGCACTGTGCTTTGGACGGTGCGTGCCGGGGAGGAACCGCCCCTACACACCCACACACGAGAAGACGAGTTGCTCTATGTCGTGCAGGGCAATTTGATCGCGCGAGTTGGCGATTCCCGTGTCGAGGTAGGGCCAGGCGCCTATGCAGCTCTTCCCCGCGGAGTGCCGCATACGATCGAGGTGGTCGGCGATCAGGCGACCCTGCTACTCAGCTTCGTTCCGGGTGGTCTGGAGCGCTTCTTTGTCCCGCGGAAAGGCGAGAAGCCCGACCCGGCGGCCTTCGGACTGACGTTCCCCTAGAAGCGGCGACCGCGGCGCGCGCCGGACCTGAGAGAAGGCTGCTGGTCGTAGAGTTCCTCTTGGTCAGGCCGCACATGATCTCCATCGCTACCGCGTGCGTGGCGCGGTTGCGGTGGGGGTTTTTGACGTCCCGCGGGTCGCGTTGAGACGACGCCGGGCACGTGCCGCGGAAAATTGCGCCGATCGTCCTGACATCGCAAAGGGTGCACACGCTTCCAACGCCGTGGCGGTTGCCCAGACATCCGGGCCGAAGCGTCCACCTGCCCTCGAAAGAACTCCGGCGAAGACGAGGCTCCCCGCGACCGCCTCGAGTGCTTGCGGAGGGAAGCGCCGCACTTCCGCCGCCCCGCGAAGCGTCCTTTAGTCAGCCCAATAACGATCGGCTATCAACTCCATAGCTAGAGGTGATTTTTATTTCGACCGCCTAAGACTCAATCTTCGGCCATTCGCCGCTCGGCAGGGCAAGCACTTCCGAGCGCATCGACTTCTCGACCGCTATGAGCGCCGTGTTCGCCGCGTCGTTTCCTTTCGGCGGTCGTCGGACTGCCGTGCTCCGGGGAGTTTCGTGCCGGGAGCTTGAGAGGCGCAGCAGAACGCCGGGATACAAGTGTCATGGCCCGTTGTGTCAATGCGGGATCGTGAACGGGAGGTCTTTCGATGATTCTACCTACCGGTGCGACAGTCGCTGTCGCTGACGCTGAGACGATCCGCCTGTTCCACAATACCGGGGTGAAACCCGGGGTGCACTTGGTTGAGATTACGGCGACTCCGCCCGTGCCGGCCCACGCGAACTCTCGTACGCGGCATCGTACCGGCTCCGCCAGTCCCGACGGGAAGCGGCTCGAAAACGACTTTGCGGCAGCAACAGCCGCGTTCCTGAACAAGCTCAGCCTGGACGGGACGATAGAACACTTGGTTGTCGTCTCCGACCCCAGGACCTTGGGGGAATTGCGCAAGCACTTTAACCACGACTTGAGAGGCAAGATCGTAGGCGAGTTTGCGAAGGACTTCAGCCGGCGTTCGCTTGAGGACATCGCCTCACTGATCGCCGATGCCTGAGGTGCCTCCGCCGAATGTAGAGCGGACTTGGCCTTCGTGACGGTTACCCGACCTCCATGCCGATGCGGGTGGTCCCGGGTAAGAAGACTGTCGTCCGGCGGCAATGAAACTATGACGCCGCCGTGGCAGGTTGGGACCGTCCTAGGGGGCTACATCCAAGGGCTACACCAGAGGCTTCTGGCGTGCAGTAAGACCTGATTTTACGGGGCTTTCTCGACGTCGTTTTATTATGGCGGAGAGGGAGGGATTCGAACCCCCGATAGGCTTGCACCTATGCCGCATTTCGAGTGCGGTGCATTCAACCACTCTGCCACCTCTCCTGAAGGCGCCATGGTAGGAGCAGCGCCCCTGTGGTTGGGGGCGTTAATAGGCGAGGATGGCGGGCCAGACAAGGCGCGAAAGGGGAAAATCCGCTGCCTCTTTCAGCCCCTACCCCGACGCCGGGAGGAACTGCCGTGGAGCACCTGACGATCAAGGCCAATGGCGCCGATTTCCACCTGGTCCGCACCGGAGCGGGAAAACCGCTGCTTTTGCTGCATGGTTGGCCGGAATTCTGGCTGACCTGGGAGCCGGTGATATCAAGGCTTTCGGACCGTTTCATGCTGATCGCGCCCGATCTGCGCGGCTTCGGCGACAGCGACAAGCCGATTGGGCCCTTTGGGCCGGACGGCCATGCGGCGGACATGCTGGCGCTGATGGACGGGCTCGGCATCAAGCGATTCGCGGTGGTCGGCCATGATGTTGGCGGCGCAGTGATGCAGCCGCTGGCCCGGAAGGCGCCCGAGCGGGTGGCCGGGCTGTTCTTCTTCGACTTCGTCTATCCCGGCATCGGGCCGCGCATGGCGGCGCCCGATAGGCTCAACCACATCTGGTATCAGTCCTTCCACCAGATGGAGATGGCCGAGCGGCTCGTCGGGGCAAGCCGGGAAAGCTGCCGCCTCTATATCAGCCACTTCCTGAAGGGCTGGGCACATCGGAAGAACGCCTTCGACGACGTCCTCGACGTCTTCGCCGACAATTTCTTCAGAGAGGGTAACCTCGCCGGCGGCTTTGCGCATTATCGCGCCTCGCATGCCGGGCGTGTCGCGATGATGAAGGGCGAGGCGCCGTCGCTTCCGCCGATCCATGTGCCGACCTGCGTGCGCTGGGCCGAGCACGACCCGCTGTTTCCCTATGCCTGGACCGACCGGCTGGGCGAGACGTTTGGCGATCTCGATCTCGCGATGTTTCCTGATGTCGGACACTTCCCGCATCGGGAAGATCCGGATCGCGCGGCCGCGGAGATCGCGGCGTTCTTTCAGCGGATTGGCTGGAGCTGAAGACAGGGGTGGGACCGCCAGACGCGGTAAACACTGGCGGTCCCGTGCCGCTCATTGAAATACTGGCTGGGAAGGGCGGCTTCGCCGGCCAGGGTGAGGCGACGATTCGACCGTAGCGAGTGTCCCGTGCGCCGCAACGCAATCCGTCCCTTAACCTAACCAGTCAAGGTTACTCCTTGTCCGCCTTGCCCTTCTTCTTGCCGTTCTCCGTGGAATCCCGGTCTTTTCCGTTGCCGTTCTCCTTGCGGCGGTTGGTGAAGCGAGCATTGCCGAGCCCGGTGCCGATGGTGAGCACGCCCCAGCGATGGACGTCCTGCATGAACGGCACCTCGGAGAGGCCCTGAACCACGCCGTCATTGTGCATCAGGATCGCGGTGTCGTGCTCGCCGATGACGGGGATGCCCTCGATCAGGCTCGCCGGCAGGTTGAACTTGCTGCTCTCCCAATTGCCCGGCAGATTCTGTGCGCCCTTCTCGATCGAGCCGTCCTCCTTGATCACGCCGGGACAGGCGATGCCGATGAACGGCGCGAGCTTGAAGCCCTCGTTCCCGGCCTCGGTGATCAGCCCCTTCAGCATCTTGATGAGCCGCTTCACCGCACCCTCGCGGGTCGGCTCGTCATCGGCATGACGCCACAGCTCGGATTTCACGACCTTGGCCTTCGAGAGATCCTTGGCCTTCTTCCAGCCGGTCTCCACCAGGCCGCAACGGATGTTGGTGCCGCCGATGTCGACGGCGAGGATGCTGTCATGGGCCTCGAAGATCCATGACGGCGCCAGATGCAGCGTGCCGAGCAGGCCGGCTTCATCAGGATGATGGCGGATCGGCACCAGGTCGATCTTGAAGTCCTCGGCCTTGAGGATGATCTCGGTGCGCGCGATCGCGAGCTCGCCAAGCCGGGAATCGCGGAAGCCGCCGCCGACCACGATACGCTCGGTCTTGGCCCAGGCCTTGGACTTCAGGAAACGTCGCGTGACATAGGCGAGCTCCTGGGCGAACTCCTCGATCGCGCTGTGCACAACCGCGGAGGCCTCGGTGTCGTCCCCGACCAGGATGGTGTCCAGCGTCTTCTTGCTGATGTTTTCCGAGGGCTCCTTGCCGAACGGATCCTCCCCGGTCTTGCGCAAGGGCTTGCGCCAGCGCTCGAGAATCTCGCGAAACGCACCCTTGCTGGCGCGGTCGCCGAGGAAGCCGTCCTCGTCCTTCATCTCGATGTTGAAACTGTCGACGTCCACCGAGGGCAGCCGTTCCGCGCCGTGGTGCGCGATGCCCGTCGTCTTGACCAACTCGTCCGTTGCCATGGAAAGCCCTTGCCCGTGTGCCAGTTCGCGGGACAACGGCGCGGGAACCCGTAAGTTGCAAGCCGAAGGCAGATTTGGCGAAGGGCCGGGAAGGAGGCGAAATCCTTCAAATCCGGGCCATTTTCGGTGGTTTTCCTTGACTTGCGGCGTCCGGCGGCTATAAGTCCCGCAACCGGCGCGGGGCGTTTCTCGCGCCGCTTGTTTTTGTGTGGGTTTTCAAAGGGATAACTCCCGCCCGCACAAAACTCGCATAAACCCATAGCGACTGACAAAAAGCCGGCCCGGACGATTCTCGTCGCGAGGCCGGGATTTGAACACGGAGAAAAAACGATGTTCGCAGTCATCAAAACCGGCGGCAAGCAATACCGCGTCGTGCCGGATGATGTTCTCGAAGTAGGCAAGATCGAAGGCGAAGTCGGCTCGATCATACAGCTGAATGAAGTCCTGGTGGTCGGCGGCGACACGCCGGTCCTGGGCGTTCCGACGGTGGCCGGTGCCTCCGTTGCGGTCGAGGTGCTCGACCACAAGCGAGGGCCGAAGGTCATCGCGTTCAAGAAGCGCCGCCGCAAGAATTCGCGCCGCAAGCGCGGCTATCGCGACGAGATCACGGTTCTGCGCATCTCGGAAATCCTGACGGACGGCGCCAAGCCCACCAAGGGCCCGCGTCCGAAGAAGGAAAAGGTCGCCAAGGAAAAGACCACCGAGGAAGCCGCCGCATAATTTGATCACGCGCAATCACGAATTGATGCGTGAGAAATTGTGAAATGATTCCGTCAAGGAATTGATCTAGAAATACGCAGGATTTTGGAGACGAGCCATGGCTCATAAAAAAGCAGGCGGTTCATCGCGCAACGGTCGCGATTCGAAGGGCAAGCGCCTCGGCATCAAGGCGTTCGGCGGCGAAGTCGTGATTCCCGGCAACATCATTGCGCGTCAGCGCGGCACCACCTGGCATCCCGGCCTTAATGTCGGCATGGGCACCGACCACACTCTGTTCGCCAAGATCGAGGGTCGCGTCACGTTCCAAGCCAAAGCCAACGGCCGCACATTTGTATCGGTACTCCCGATCGCTGAGGCGGCTGAATAGACGGTGGACCAAATTTGGAGTCCGCCGGGTCCCTGACCGAACCGGCGGAGTCCACAAGACGGCTCCAGGGGAGGCGGGGAAACCGGCCTCCCCTTTCGTTTGACTTGCTCACTTTTCACTTAGTGACTTTGACGGAGCCGGACATGTTGCAGGATTTCTCGAGCGCGACCTTGCGGGAGGCGAGACCGAGCGTCGTCGCCACCGAGCGTCTGACCTTGCGGCGGCCCACACTCGCCGACGTCAGGACCATCGCCCGGCTCGCCAACGACCGCCGTGTCGCGGAGAACACCCGCCGCCTTCCACATCCCTATTCGCAGGACGACGCCGTCGAATTCGTCCGCGCCACCGCCGCGCTCGGCAGCGAGACCGTGTTCCTGATCGAGCACGACGCCGGGCCGGTCGGCATGGTCGGCATCGACTGCTCCACGCCCGACAATGCCGAGCTCGGCTACTGGCTCGGCGTCGAGCATTGGGGCCAGGGCTTTGCCACCGAGGCCGCGCGCGGCGCGATCGACTTCTTCTTCGAGGAGTTCGAGGACGATCATCTCTATGCGGGCGCGCGCGTCACCAATCCGGCCTCGCGCAACGTGCTGGAGAAGTGCGGCTTCCAGTGGAGCGGCGTCCAGCTGCATCGCTTCCTCGCGCTGGGCTCGTCCACGCCGGTGGACTGCTTCCGCCTGTCACGCGGCGTGTGGTCGTCGCTGAAGAGCTGGAGCAGTGCGAGAAGGATGAGGTAGGCAGGAGTGTCTGCCACAGTCTCCAACGTCGTCCCGGCCCGCCTGTCGGGACGACACGGCTATCGGACAAATTTTCTGAACCGCCAAAGCGAGAAGCCGAACAGGATCATTCCTATCGCAATCAACGCCGCCAGCTGAGGCCAGATCACTCCGAGGCCTGCGCCGCGAAACAATATCGCCTGCGCAAGAATGACGAAGTGGGTATTCGGTGCGGCCAGCATGATGTTCTGGATGATTTCCGGCATGCTCTCGCGAGGGGTTGATGCCCCCGACAGCATTTGAAGCGGCAACAATATAAGCATCATCAGCAGACCGAACTGGGGCATCGAGCCGCCGACCGTGGCGAGAAAAACACCAAGGCTCGTCATCGCAAACAGATAGAGCGCCGCTCCAAACAGAAACAGCGGAATCGAGCCCGCGATCTTGACCGCCAGCAGGCCCTGCACGACGAGGATGAGGGCAACAGCCGAGGCGACCAGAACGACCAGTCCCATCGACCAGATCTTGCTCGCCATGATCTCAACCGGCGTGACCGGCATGACCAGCAGATGCTCGATCGTGCCGTGTTCGCGTTCGCGGATGAGCGCCGCTCCGGTCAGGATGATCGATAGCATCGTGACTGAGGAGATGATGTTGTTGATGGAGCTGAACCAGCTCTTGTTGAGCTCCGGATTGAACCGCGCCCGCAGGGCAAGATCGATCGGCGCCGCCGCGCCCGATCGGTAACGAGACAGAAATTCGCTCACCTCGCCGGTGGTGATGGATTGAACGTAGCCACTCCCGGTGAAGGCCTGGGACATGCGCGTCGCATCCACGTTGAGCTGGATTGTCGGCGACCTTCCAGCGAGCAGATCACGCTGGAAGTTAGGCGGAATGTTTAGCGCGAAGATGTCGAGGCCGGCATCCAGCCGCGCCATCACATCTGCCTGGGAAACCATCTTGGGGATCGAGAAATAGGGCGGATTGAACGCCGTGATGATCCGCGTGGAGACCGGCGAGTTGTCCTCATCGACGATTGCAAGCGCGGCCCGATTCAGCGTCTCTGGTTGTGCCCGGGACGACGTATAGATCGAAACCGTGAAGGCATAGATGATCAGTATCAGCATCGCGGGATCGCGCGACAGGCCTCGCAATTCCTTCACGCCGAGTTGGACGATGTTGGAGACACGCATGGCTAGTTTGCCTGTTTGCGCAACAAAAGTGTTCCAAGGCCCAGCAGTACGGGAACCGTCACGATCAAGGCGAGGAACGGCGCCGAAAGATCGTCGAACCCAAGCCCCTTCGAGAACGTCCCGCGCGTAATGGTGATGAAGTGGGCGGTCGGATAGATACGGCCGACAACGGCTCCTGCACCTTGCAACGACGATACGGAATCCACCAGCCCGGAATATTGCGTCGCAGGAATCATCGTGAGCAACGCGGTCGCGAAGATCGCGGCGATCTGGCTGTTCAGGAACGAAGAGATCAATAGGCCCATCGCCGTCGAGATGATCACGTAAAGGCAGGCGCCGGCCGTGAAGGCGGGGAAACTCCCGGTGAATGGAACACGGAAGACGAACACGGCGAAGGCCGTCAGCAGGAAGAAATTCAGCATGGCGAGCGCAACGTACGGGATCTGCTTGCCGAGCAGAAATTCGAGCCGCGTGACCGGGGTGACATAGAAATTGATGATCGATCCGAGTTCCTTTTCGCGCACGACACTCAAGGCTGCCAGGATCGCCGGAATCATCAGAAGCAGGATCGGGATCACGGCCGGAGCCATCGCAACGATGCTCTTGACGTCGGGATTGTAGAGAAACCGGACCTCGATCTGAAACGCCCCGGTTGCCTCGCCGGCACCGGAGAGTTCGCGCGCCCGCTGCACCAGCCAGGTCGTGTGCATGGCCTGGACGTAGCCGCGGACGGTCTCGGCGCGAGAAGGATTAGACCCGTCGATCCATGCGCCGATCTGAACATTGGAACCGCGCGCGACATCGCGACCGAAGCCCGGCGGAAGCTCGATCGCGAGGCTGAGCTCACCGCTGCGCATACGACGGTCGAGGTCATCATAGCTCGTGATGGGGGCGTGTTCGGTGAAGTAGCGCGAACCGGAAATCTGCAGCGCGTAGTCCCGGCTGATCGTAGTTTCGTCGTGATCGAGGACTGCAAAGGCCAAATTCTCGACGTCGGTATTGATGCCATAGCCCATCACGAACATCAGGATCAGGCTGCCGACGATGGCAAGCGTCGCGCGGATCGGATCGCGTTGGAGTTCCAGCGCCTCGCGCTGCGTATAGGCGAACATCCGCCGCGGGTCGAAGAACCCGAGCAGGCGGTGTGATGAATGACGCTCTTCGGCCGTCGGCGGGGCCGCCGCGGAGACGGCTGCCTGCGTGGACGGCACGGTGGGAGCGGCCACCCGGTCGATCGCCTCCTGCAGATAGGCGACGAAGGCCTGCTCCAGGTTTCCGTTACCCCGCTCCGCGGCGATCCGCTCAGGGGTATCGCTGATCAGAACCTTGCCCGCGTGCATCAGTGAGATTCGGTCGCAACGTTCGGCTTCATTCATGAAGTGGGTGGAGACAAAGATCGTGACGCCGTCCTTGCGCGAGAGATCCGAGAGGATCTGCCACAGCCGGTCACGCGCGATCGGATCGACGCCGGAAGTCGGCTCGTCAAGAATGAGGATGTCCGGCGCGTGGATCATCGCGACCGCCAGCGACAATCGCTGGCGCACGCCGAGCGGCAACGCGTCCGGCAAGGCGTCGATGAACGCGACGAGATCGAATTGGGTGACCATGTCCCGCACGCGGCCTTCGATTGTGTCTGCAGGAAGCAGAAACAGCCGCGCATGCAGCTCGAGGTTCTGCCGCACCGTCAGCTCGGAATAAAGCGAAAAGGCCTGCGACATGTAACCAACGCGCGCCCGGACAGTCATGTCCCTCGGGTCGACCTCGTGGCCGAACAGCCTCGCCTCACCCGCGCTCGCCGGCAGCAGGCCGGTCAGCACCTTCATGGTCGTGGTCTTGCCGCAGCCGTTGGAGCCCAGAAAGCCGAAAATCTCGCCGCGCGGAATCCGAAAACTGACATCGTCGACGGCCGTGAAGTCGCCGAACTTGACCGTCAAATGGTTGGCCTCGATCGCGATGTCTTCGTCCTGTCCCATCCCGCGAGGTGGTATCACCACCTCCTTGTGGTCGCGCCGCTGCTCTTCCGGAAGCAGTGCGATGAAGGCGGCGTCGAGGTTGTCGGTACCGGTCCTCCGCAACAGGTCTGAAGGCGTGCCGGAGGCCAGTAGATGTCCATTGTCCATCGCCATCAGCCAGGCGAAACGCGCCGCTTCCTCCATGTAGGCGGTCGCGACGATGACGCTCATCTGGGGCCGGGCTTCCCGGATGTTCTCGATCAACTCCCAGAACTGGCGTCGCGAAAGCGGATCGACACCCGTCGTTGGTTCATCGAGGATCAGCAGGTCGGGATCGTGGATCAGCGCACAGCAGAGGCCGAGCTTCTGCTTCATGCCACCTGAGAGCTTTCCCGCCGGCCGATCGACAAAGGGAGAGAGGCCAGTATCCCTCAGAAGCGCTGCGATCCTCTGCTCGCGCTCATGTCGGTCATGGCCGAACAGGCGGCCGAAAAAGTCGACGTTCTCGAAGACGGACAGCGTCGGATAGAGATTCTTGCCGAGGCCCTGCGGCATGTAGGCGATCCGGGGGCAGGTCCGTCTGCGATGCGCCGCATCGGCCATGTCGCCGCCGAGCACATGAACCTGTCCGGTCTGAATCTCGCGCGCTCCGGCAACCAGCGAAAGCAGGCTCGATTTGCCGACCCCGTCAGGTCCAATCAACCCAATCACGCACGCCGACGGAATATCGAGCGTGATGCCGTCGAGTGCACGCGTCGAACCGTAGGACAGACTGACCGCGTCCAGGTGGACCACAGGTTCTGATCGATCCTGCGCGCCCTGCGACAGCTCGTTCATTTGACCAGCTTGTCGGTCAGGCTCGCAGGCCATTGGGCATTCTGATCGAGCCGCACATACGCCTGGCCCGGCAAGCCCGTCTTCACCTGGTCGATGTATCGGCGCAGCAGGTCGGGTGAAATATGCGCCCTGACGCGGAACATGAGCTTCTCCCGCTCCACCTGTGTCTCGACCGTCTTGGGCGTGAACTGCGCGACATTGGCGACGAAGGTCGCCTTGGCCGGAATGACCCATTGGGGAGCGGCGTCGAGGATAAGACGGACCTCCGAGCCGATGGCAACGCGTCCCGCCTCCGCCGTCGGCAGGAAGAAGGTCATGAAAACATCGGAGAGATCGACCATATTCAGCACGCGCCCACCAGCGGCCAGGACTTCGCCCGGCTGGGCGACGCGGAACTGCACGCGCCCTTCCCGCGGTGCGCGCAGCGTACTGTCATTGATATCGGCCTTGATGCTCTCGATGGCCGCCTTCGCCGCCTCGACGGAGGCCTCTGCATCGATTACCGCAGCCCTGGCGGCGTTGATCGCGGCGTCGGAGGCGGCAAGCTGGGCCTCCGACGCAGCTACGGCCGCGGTGGCGCCGTTGGCGGCCGCCCGATCGTCATCAAGCGTCTGCTGAGGCACGGCATTGGTCTTGATCAAGGTCTCCGAGCGCTGGAGTTTTCGTTCCGCGGCATCGAGTTCGGCGTTACGTTGCGCGATCACCGCGCTTGCGGACTTCTTCTCGGCCTCGCGCTGGGTAACGAGGCTCTTTGCGGTATCGATGCTGATGGTGGCGCGGCGCAGTTGGGCTTCTGCTTGCCGAAGCTGGGCTTCGAGCTGCAGTGTGTCCATCTGCGCTAGAACCTGTCCAACCGAGACGAAATCGCCTTCCCTCACCAATATGTCTTTGACGCGCCCGGGTGTCTTCGTCGCGACGTCGATTTCGGTGCCCTCGATGCGGCCGTTGCCGCTGGCAAATCCCTCCGGGAGACTGCTTCTTCCAAGTTTCTGCCAGAAGAAATAGCCGCCCGCCGCGAGCGCGACGACAATGAGAGCCGCCACCCAGCGCTTTCGATTGGTCGCCATGCCAAACCGACCTTGAGAGTTACAATCAGTCGTTGCTGGACGCTTGACATACAAGAGTAGCTCACTTGTGCGAAAAGTGAAACATCACATCTCTGCGTCCGGCCCGCTACTCCGGGTGGATAGTTCCTATGACCATGCGCGCTGGCTCGCTCGCTCAACTTTGATTCAATGAACGGCGGCGGACTATTTCGCCGCATTCACGCCGGCGGATTGACCTCGTTGCTCGGGCGGCCGAGATCGCGTTCCCGCAAGTATATGTAGAACCCGGCGCCGATGATGATGGCGGCGCCGACGATGGTGGCGATGGACGGCACGTCGCCGAACACGACGAAGCCGAAGATCACGGCCCAGACGATCATCGAATATTGATAGGGCACGACGACGCTGGCCGGCGCCAGCTTGAGCGAGCGATTGACGCAGAACAGCGCCGTCACCGAGACGCAACCCGCCAACGCGAAAATCCCGAGGCTGCCAGGCGTCGGCGGCACCCAGTGAAACGCAGACAGCACGGCGCCCAGCGAAAACGTGCCGACGAATTGCGACGACGCCATCACGATGTCGGGCGTCTTGCGCAGGCTGCGCGTGATCAGCATCAGGGTCGCAAACGACAGGCTGCCGCCGAGTGCGATCAGTGCCGGCAGGCTGACCGTCTGTGCCGACGGCCGCAACGCGATCAGCACGCCGCAGAAGCCGATCAAGATCGCGGTCCAGCGCCGCCAGCCGACCTTCTCGCCCAGAAAGATCGCCGACATCGCGGTGACGAAGATGGGGCCGGCGAGATAATAGGTGATGACATCGGCGAGCGGCAGATAGACCGTCGCGAGGAAGAAGGCGGCCACTTCCAGCGTCGACAGCACGACGCGAAACAGCTGCAGGCGCGGCCGCTCCAGATGCAGGAACTGGTGACGTTGCCGCCAGACCAGCGGCGACAGCAGCAGCAGGGCCGCGCAGGCGCGCAGGAACAGCAGCTGCCCCACCGAATAAGTCCCGACCAGGAACTTGCCCATGGCGTCGCCGAACGAGAACATGAAGATCGACAGCACCATCAGCGCGATGCCGGCAAGGCGCGCGGAGCGGTCGTCATAGGCAGAGAGATTCTTGAACAGGGGCATTGGCGCCGTTTTAATGACGTGGACGCGCCGGACAAGCCCGCATCTGCCGATTGAACGGATTGTCGCACTCTTCGCGGCGCGATAGCGATAGGCGCCTACCGAACCAGAGAGCACTGACATGAGCGACTTCGACCCGACCCGGCATCGCATGATCCCCACGCAACGCTGGTTTGAGGATTTCGCGGTCGGCGAGCGCTTCGTGCTGCCGAGCCGCACCCAGACCTCGGCGGTGTTCGCCGCCTTCCAGACCGCGAGCGGCGACACCCACCCCGTGCATTACGACGTGGAATATTGCCGCAGCCGCGGCATGCCGCATCTGCTCGCCCACGGCTTCCAGACCCTGATCCACACCGCGCCCGGCGCAGGCCTGTTCCCGTTCATGGTCGAGGAATCCCTGGTCGGCTTCCTCGAGCAATCGAGCCGGTTCCTCAAGCCGGTGTTCGCCGACGACACCATCTATCCCGCGCTCGAGGTCACGGAGCTGGTGCCGGGTCGCACGACCGGCGCGGTGACGCTCAAAAGCACCGTGTTCAACCAGCGCAAGGAGCTGGTGCTGGAAGGGATGCAGAAATTCCTGATCCGGAGACGGCCTGCAGGTTAAGCACGAGGCCAAATTCGCGGAAATTCGGCCGATTCAGGGATAAGTCCGGGTTGCCGCGCGGGACCGCCTGCCCTACCTATGGCCCATGAAATTCCTCGACGAAGCAAAGGTCTATATCCGCTCCGGTGACGGCGGGAACGGCTGCGTGGCGTTCCGCCGCGAGAAGTTCATCGAATTCGGCGGTCCTTCCGGCGGCAATGGCGGCCGCGGCGGCAATGTGATCATCGAGGTCGCCGACGGCCTCAACACGCTGATCGACTACCGCTACCAGCAGCATTTCAAGGCCCAGAAAGGCGAGAACGGTTCGGGCTCGGACCGCCACGGCGCCAATGGCAAGAACATCGTGCTGAAGGTCCCGGTGGGCACGCAGATCTTCGACGAAGACCGCGAGACCCTGATCCACGACTTCACCAACGTCGGCGAGAAGTTCGTGCTGGCCGAGGGCGGCAATGGCGGCTTCGGCAACGCGCATTTCAAATCGTCGACCAACCGCGCGCCACGCAACGCCAATCCCGGCCAGCCCGGCGACGAGCGCTGGATCTGGCTGCGGCTGAAGCTGATCGCGGATGCCGGTCTTGTCGGCATGCCCAATGCCGGCAAGTCGACCTTTCTCTCCAAGGTCAGCGCGGCGCGGCCCAAGATCGCCGACTATCCTTTCACCACGCTGCATCCGCAGCTTGGCGTCGTGAATGCCGACGGCCGTGAATTCGTGCTGGCGGACATTCCGGGTCTGATCGAGGGCGCGCATGAAGGCACAGGTCTCGGCGATCGTTTCCTCGGCCATGTCGAGCGCTGCCGCGTGCTGCTGCATCTCGTCGATGCAACCTGCGAGCACGCCGGCAAGGCGTACAAGACGGTGCGCAAGGAGCTCGACGCCTATGGCGGCCTGCTCACCGACAAGATCGAGATCGTCGCGCTGAACAAGATCGACGCGGTCGAGCCGGACGAGCTGAAGAAGCAGAAGGACCGCTTGAAGCGCGCCGCCAAGAAGACGCCACTGCTGCTCTCCGGCGTCACCGGCGACGGCGTGAAGGAAGCGTTGCGCGCGCTTGTCGAAGTGATCGGCGAGGCCCCGGTATCGGCCAAGGCGAAGAGCGCGGCCGAAGCGGAGCCGTGGTCGGCTTGAGCCCTCTCCCTGCCTGGTGCGCAATTGCGCACCAGGCAGGGACGACAGCGGAATGCGCGGGCACGCGCGCCGCTGGCTTGTCATCGCGACCGCGATAGCGCAGCATCAAAAAATCAAGAAACGGCAGGGGCGAAGCATGGCGCGCGCGAAGAACGTTCTCTGGATCATGTGCGACCAGCTCCGCTATGATTATCTCGGCTGCACCGGCCATCCCACGCTGAAGACGCCGAACATCGACGCCATGGCCAAGCGTGGCGTGCTGTTCAGCAAGGCCTATGTGCAATCGCCGATCTGCGGCCCGTCGCGGATGTCGTTCTACACCGGGCGCTACATGCGCTCGCACGGTTCGCACTGGAACGGCTGGCCGCTGCGCGTCGGCGAGCCCACGCTCGGCGATCACCTCAAGAAGATCGGCGTGCGCAACGTGCTGGTCGGCAAGACCCACATGGCGCCCGATCTCGAAGGCATGAAGGCGCTCGGCATCCCGCCGGAATCTGTCATCGGCGTGCACGTCGCCGAGTGCGGGTTCGAGCCTTATGAGCGCGACGACGGCCTGCATCCGACGGGGAGGCCGCGCCCGAAATACGATGAGTACCTGCGCAGCCAAGGATTCGAAGCGACCAATCCCTGGGAGCATTGGGCCAATTCAGGTGCAACGGACGACGGCTCCCTGCAGAACGGCTGGCTGCTGGTGCATGCCGACAAGGCCGCGCGCGTGCCGGACGAGCATTCCGAAACGCCCTATATGACGCGGCGCGCGATGGACTTCATCAGCGAGGCCGAGACCGACGGCAGGCCGTGGTGCCTGCATCTGTCCTACATCAAGCCGCACTGGCCCTATATCGCGCCCGAGCCATACGCCAGCATGTATTCGACCGATGACATGATCCCGGCGATCCGCTCCGAGCGCGAACGCCAGAATCCGCATCCGGTGTTCGGCGCCTACATGGACATGCGCTACTCCCGCAACATGGCGCGCGACGAGGCCCGCGAGAAGGTGATCCCGACTTATATGGGCCTGATCACGCAAATCGACGACCAGATGGGCGTGCTGATGAAGTTTCTCGAGGCGCGCGGCCTCCTGGAGACAACCATGATCGTGTTCACCTCCGATCATGGTGATTATCTCGGCGACCACTGGATGGGCGAGAAGGATCTGTTCCACGAGCAGTCGGCGAAGATTCCGCTGATCGTCATCGATCCCTCCAGGGAAGCCGACGCCACGCGCGGCACGCGCAGTGACGCGCTGGTGGAAGGCGTCGATCTCGCCCCGACCTTCGTCGATTATTTCGGCGGCAAGGTGCCGGGCCACATTCTCGAAGGACGCTCGCTGCTGCCGCTGCTGCGCGGCGAGAGGCCATCGGATTGGCGCAAGGTGGCGTTCTCCGAATATGACTACGCCATGCAGGATGTGCGGCTGAAACTGAACCAGCCGATCGAGCGCTGCCGCCTGTTCATGGTGTTCGACGGCCGCTGGAAATACATCCACGCCTCCGGCTTCCGCCCGATGCTGTACGACCTCGAAACCGATCCGGAAGAGTTTTTGGATCGCGGCGACGACCCTGATTGCGCCGGCATCATCGCGCGGTTGCAGGCCGAGCTGTTCGACTGGGCGCTGCATCCGAACGACCACATCACCACGCCCCGCGAGAAGATCGCAAACTATGCGGACAACCAGCTCCAGGTGAAGGGCGGGGTTTTGATCGGCATCTGGGATGAAGCCGAACTCGCCGCAATCAAGGACGGCATCGCGCAGCGCGCGAAGATGTGAGTTGGCGGAGCAAAGCTCTCAGCCAGTCATGCCCGGGCTGAACCCGGGCATCCACGTCTTGCGTCGATTACCGATACACGTGGATGGCCGGGACAAGCCCCGGCCATGACGACGGAGGATCTGGCGCGAGCGAGGTCTAGTTCTCGATCTTGTACCCCGTCGCCTTCACGATCGGCTGCCAGAACGCCGTGTTCGCCGCGAGCTCCTTGGCCAAGCCATCCGCGGAGCTGCCGACCGGGATCAGCCCGATCGCCGTAAGCTTTTCCTTCACCTCGGGCTTGGCAAGCGCTGCGCTTGCGGCCGCGCCGAGCTTGCTGGCGAAGTCCGGCGGGCTGCCGGCGGGAAGCCACATGCCGTACCAGGCGTCGGCAACGAGATCGATGCCGCTCTCTTTCAGCGTCGGAACGTCAGGCGCAAACGGCGAACGCTCCGCGCTCGCGACCGCGATGATCTTCACGCCCTTGGCGCGATGCTGCGGCAGCGCATCCGCCAATGTCGTGATGCCGAACGAGATGTGGCCGCCGACAAGATCGTTGAGGATCGGCGCGCTGCCGCGATAGGGCACGCGGGTCAGGGGAATGCCGAGATCCTTCTCCAGCTTGGAGCCCATGAAATGCGGGATGGTGCCGTTGCTCGGCACGCCGAACGACGTCTTGTCCGGATGCGCCTTCAGCCAGGCGACGAATCCCTTGAAATCAGCGACATCGATCCCCGGGCCGATCACCAGCGCGAATTCGAACCGCGCCAGCAGTGACACCGGCGCAAAATCCTTGGCCGTGTCGAAGCTCGGAGTCGTCTCCACCATCGGCAGCAGGTACATGGTGGGTCCCGTCGTCACCAGCACCATGCTGCCGTCGGGGTTGCCGCCCTTCACCGCCTTGATGCCGATCAGGCCGTCGCCGCCGGTGCGGTTCTCGACCACGATGGTCCGTTGCAGCACAGGCGCCATCTCCTGCGCAATCAGCCGGCACAGCGTGTCGCCGCCCGCCCCTGCAGCGAACGGGAAGATGATTTTCGAGAGCCCGGCCTGCGCTTGCACGCCTTCCGCCTGCGCGAGGAGCGGCAGGCCGAGACAGCCGGCCATGAACTTGCGGCGATCCATTCGTTTCCTCTTTCAGCCCATTATTGGTTGGCGGCATTAGAACCGGGCCGGCGTTTAAGACAAGGCCGACCTTCACCGTTTACCATTCCGGCCGCCTTGCGCCCGCCACCGTCCTGCTGCAAAAGCAGGCCTTACCCGGCGCCGCCTGTCGTCCGCCGCTTCCAATGCAGATCAATTCGTCACACGCGCCAGCACATACACACATGGCCAGCCCCGAACTCAGTCAATTCCGCCGCATCGTCGTCAAGGTCGGCTCCGCGCTGCTGGTCGATTCCGACAAGGGCGAGGTGCGCGCGTCCTGGCTCGCCGCGCTCGCCGACGACATGGCCAAGCTGCACCGCGAGGGCCGCGACGTGCTCGTCGTCTCCTCCGGGTCGATCGCACTCGGCCGCAGCCGGCTGAAATTGCCGCGCGGCCCGCTGAAGCTGGAGGAGAGCCAGGCCGCCGCCGCCGTCGGCCAGATCGCGCTGGCACGGATCTGGTCGGAGGTGCTCGGCGCCCACGGAATCGGAGCGGGCCAGATCCTGGTGACGCTCCAGGACACCGAGGAGCGCCGCCGCTATCTCAACGCGCGCTCCACCATCGGCAAGCTGCTGGAATGGCGCGCGATCCCCGTCATCAACGAGAACGACACGGTCGCCACCAACGAGATCCGCTACGGCGACAATGACCGCCTCGCCGCGCGCGTCGCCACCATGGCGAGCGCCGATCTCCTGGTGCTGCTGTCCGATATCGACGGGCTCTACGACGCCCCGCCGAAGAACAATCCGAACGCAAAACTCATTCCCGTGGTCGACAGCATCTCCTCGGAGATCGAGGCCGTGGCAGGCGACGCCGAGTCCGAGCTGTCGCGCGGCGGCATGCGCACCAAGGTCGAGGCCGCCAAGATCGCGACCACGGGCGGCACGCATATGCTGATCGCCTCGGGCAAGATCGAGCATCCCCTGCAGGCGATCGCCGACGGCGGCCGCTGCACCTGGTTCCTGACGCCGGCCAATCCCATCACCTCGCGAAAACGCTGGATCGCGGGCTCGTTGGAGCCGAAGGGCACGCTGACGATCGACGCCGGCGCGGTCGCCGCTCTGCGTGCCGGCGCCAGCCTGCTGCCGGCCGGCGTGATCAAGGTGGAAGGCCAGTTCGCCCGCGGCGACGCCGTGATCGTGCGCGGGCCCGATACCAGCGAGGTCGGCCGCGGCCTGATCGCCTACGATGCCGACGACGCCGAACGGATCAAGGGCCGCTCCTCCCCGGACGTGATGGCCATCCTCGGCATCAGCGGGCGGTCCGAGATGATCCACCGCGACGATCTCGTGGTGGGTGGGTAAGGGACCGCTGCGGCCCTTTATACTGGGCCAGTGACCTAGCCGAGCGCAACCGGGGGTACCAGCCATACCCTCCCGACCCTTCGCAGACGCGGGATTTCCATGCTAGGACACCGCCTTAGCAGAAGGTTGAAACTCCAATGGCCGCCCCCCTCAAAGCCGTCGACGGCAATGCCGATCTCCAGGCGCTGATGTCCGATCTCGCCGCCCGTGCCCGCGCTGCCGCGCGCGTGCTGGCGCTGGCGCCGCCGGAGCAGAAGAACCTGGCGCTCGAAGCCATGGAGCGGGCGATCCGCAGCAACGCTGCGGCGATCCTTGCCGCCAATGCCGAGGACGTTGCGGAGGCTCGCGCCTCCGGCAATGCCACCTCCTCCTTCATCGACCGCCTGACGCTGACGCCGGCGCGCGTCGAAGCCATGGCCGAGGGCATCGGCATCGTGCGCGGCATCGCGGATCCGGTCGGCATCGTCACCGAGAGCTGGCAGCGGCCGAACGGCATGACCATCGAGCGCGTGCGCGTACCGCTCGGCGTCGTCGGCGTGATTTTCGAGAGTCGGCCGAACGTTGCGGCGGATGCCGGCGTGCTTTGCCTGAAATCCGGCAATGCCGTGATCCTGCGCGGCGGCTCCGACAGTTTTCGTTCGTGCCGCGCGATCCATGAATGCCTGGTGCAGGGCCTGCGCGAAGCTGGCCTGCCCGAAGCTGCGATCACGCTTGTGCCGACGCGCGACCGCGCGGCGGTCGGCATGATGCTTTCAGGGTTGAACGGCGCCGTTGACGTGATCGTGCCGCGCGGAGGCAAAAGCCTCGTCGCGCGTGTCGAGCAGGAGGCGCGCGTGCCCGTGTTCGCGCATCTCGAAGGCGTCAACCACGTCTATATCGATGCCAGTGCCGACCTCGCCATGGCGAAGTCGATCGTGCTCAACGCCAAGATGCGCCGCACCGGCGTCTGCGGCGCGGCCGAGACGCTGCTGGTCGATCGCGCCGCTGCTGGCAAAAATCTGAAGCCGCTGGTCGAGATGCTGATCGAGGCCGGCTGCGAGGTGCGCGGCGACGACGCCGTGCAGAAGACCGATGCGCGGGTAAAGCCTGCCAGCGAGGACGATTGGGACACCGAATATCTCGACGCGATCATCGCGGCGAAGGTGGTTGACGGCGTCGACGGCGCGATCGCGCATATCCAGACGCACGGCTCGCATCACACCGATGCGATCGTGAGCGCGGATGAGGCCAACGCGAAGAAATTCCTGAGCGAGGTCGATTCCGCGATCGTGCTGCACAACGCCTCGACGCAGTTCGCCGATGGCGGCGAGTTCGGTTTCGGCGCCGAGATCGGCATTGCCACCGGCCGATTCCACGCTCGCGGCCCGGTCGGCGCCGAGCAGCTCACGAGCTTCAAATATCGCGTCCACGGCACAGGTCAGACGCGGCCGTAAGTCATGTCGCGAGGCGCGGGGCATTGAGTAACAATTTCGTCGCGCCACGTTTCTTCGCGCAGGCCATACCGCGCTACACCGAAGGCATGCGCATCGGCCTGCTCGGCGGCTCGTTCAATCCGCCGCATCAGGCCCATCGCGCCATCAGCCAGTTCGCGCTGAAACGCCTCCAACTCGACCGCGTGTGGTGGCTGGTCACGCCGGGCAATCCGCTGAAGGAGAACGGCACGCTGCATGAGCTCGGCGCGCGCATGCAGGCCGCGCGCGACGTCGCTGACGATCCCAGGATCGAGGTGAGCTGTCTCGAATCCGTCATTCGTACCCGCTATACTATCGACACGATCAACACCTTGCGCCGCCGCCTCAGTGGCCTGCGCTTTGTCTGGATTATGGGCGCCGACAACCTCGCTCAATTCCATCGTTGGCAGCACTGGCGGCGCATCGCCGACCAGGTGCCGATTGCGGTCATCGATCGCCCGCCGCAGAGTTTTCGCGCCCTCGCCTCGCCCGCCGCCCAGGCCCTTGCGCGTTACCGCTTGCCCGAGACGGAAGCAGCATTGCTTCCGGATCGGCCGGCGCCGGCCTGGGTCTTTCTGACGGGATTGAAATTGAACCTGTCCTCGACGGGCTTACGGAACCCGGACGGGAGCTGGAAAGGTCCGAAGTGAGACGGAGTGTGAGGACGTTCGTTGGGATTTAGGGCTCTCTGGCATATTGAAACCCTTAACCCCACATGATGTAGTGTAACCAGTGATCGTCGGATTCGGCGTTCGCGATACAGTGAAAGGAATGGTCCCTGACCACATCTGTATTGTCCAAGTCTGTTTTACCCAAGGTTGCCAAGCCTACGCGTAAAACATCGACCAAAGCTGCGGCCTTGAAGGCGCAACCCGACGCCGACAAGACGCTGAGCCTGATCCTCTCCCGCCTCGAGGATATGAAGGCGGAAGAGACGGTCACCATCGACCTTCGCGGCAAATCGGCGTACTCCGACTACATGATCGTCACCACCGGCCGGGTGAACCGGCATGTCGGCGCGATCGCGGACAACGTCGCCAAGGGCCTCAAGGAAAACGGCATCAGGAACATCCACGTCGAGGGCTTGCCCAATTGCGACTGGGTGCTGATCGATTCCGGCGATGTGATCGTGCACGTGTTCAGACCCGAGGTCCGCGAGTTCTACAACCTCGAGCGGTTGTACACGCAGGGCCCAGGGGCGGCGAAGGCGATCTAGGCTCATCGGGCCGATTTCGAATCGGCTGACGCGCATGGTAGCGTCGTGCGCGCGCATATTGCGCGCGGTCTTGAAAACACGACCCTGAAGATATCATGCGCGTTGCTGTCATTGCGGTGGGCCGGCTGAAGCAGGGCCCCGAACGGGAGCTTGCCGACCGCTATTTCGAGCGGTTCGACGAAGCCGGCCGCAAGCTCGGATTCCGCGAGCTCACCATCCACGAAATCCCCGAGAGCCGCGCGCGCGACACCGCAACGCGGATGGCCGAAGAGGCCGCGGCGATCGGTGCGCATATCCCGGAAAAATCGATCCTGGTGGCGCTGGACGAGCGCGGCCAGAATCTCGACTCCACCGTATTCGCACGGCACCTCGGGCGCTGGCGCGACGAGGGGGCCGGACATACTATCTTCGTGATCGGAGGGGCGGACGGACTTTCGCCCGAATTGCGCCGTAAGGCCAAGCTCGCGATCGCGTTCGGCTCTGCGACCTGGCCGCACCAAATGGTCCGCGTCATGCTTCTGGAACAGCTTTATCGGGCCGCCACCATTCTGGCCGGCCACCCCTATCACCGCGCGTGATGCGCGCCACAACGAGCACCTTTGCGTAAAGCGATGCGAGCGCCGATCCTCAACCTGCTGCTGATCGCCGGCGTCTCCGGCCCAAGTGTCTTGGGCGCAAGTGTCTTGGGCCTAAGTGTCTTGGGCCTAAGTGTCTTGGGCTTAAGTGTCTTGGGCGCAAGCCTCGCGCAAGCTCAGACGCAAGGTCAGACAACTGCGCCCGCGCCACAGACGGCGGCAGTCTCGCCCGATGCGATCAAGCAGCGCGAGCAGGAGCTCGAGGCCGCCCGCACGAGGCAGAAGAGCGCGGAAGAGGCCCAGGCCAAGCTCAAGGCCGAGATCACCTCGCTCGGCCAGGACCGCACCCAGCTCAATCAGCAGCTGATCGATACCGCAGCCAATGTGCGGAGCGTCGAGACCAAGATCGACGAAGCCGAAGCGCGGCTGCGCTCGCTGAACGGCCGCGAGCAACAGATGCGCACCTCGCTGGAGTCGCGCCGCGCCGACATCGTCGAGGTGCTGGCGGCCCTGCAGCGCGCCGGCCGGCGCACGCCTCCGGCGCTGTTGGTGCGGCCCGAAGATGCGCTGCAATCACTGCGCACCGCCATGCTGCTCGGCGCCGTGGTACCGGAATTGCGCGGCCGCGCCGAGAAGCTCGCGGGCGACCTCGGCGAGCTCGTGACCTTGCGCAAGAACATCGCCGCCGAACGCGACCAGCTCGCCACCGACCGCGACAAGGTCCGCAACGACCAGACCAGGCTCACCGCCCTGGTCGACGAGCGGCAGCGCCAGCAGGCGTCGCGCGAAAAGGACCTGGACGCCGAGAACTCGCGCGCCATCGCGCTCTCCCGACAGGTCGGCGATCTCCAGGGGCTGATCACCAAGATGGAGCAGGACCTGCAAAGCGCCGCCAGGGCCGCCGAGAAGGCGGCTGAGGCGGCAAGGCAGGCCGAGGCAAAGGCGGCCGCCAGCGCCAAGTCCGGCCCGGCCGCTCTCAAGGACCGGTCCCGGACCACCCCGGCGATCGCCTTTGCGTCGGCCAAGGGACTCCTGCCTCTTCCGGTTAACGGTAACAAGATCAGGGATTTTGGCGGTTCCGACGGGGTCGGCGGTGTCCAGAAGGGCATTTCGCTGGCAAGTCGGCCCGGCTCCCAGGTCACGACGCCATGTGACGGCTGGGTCGTCTATGCCGGCCCGTTCCGTAGCTATGGACAACTCTTGATCCTCAATGCCGGGGGCGGGTATCATGTCCTGATCGCCGGGATGGAGCGCATTTCGGTCAACATCGGCCAGTTTGTGCTCACGGGGGAGCCGGTCGCGACCATGGGGTCGACCTCTCAAGTCGCCTCCATTCTCGCCACGAACGCGAGTCAACCTGTGCTGTATGTCGAGTTCCGTAAGGACGGCACTCCAATCGATCCAGGCCCATGGTGGGCCGCAAATGAAGGCGAGAAGGTTCGCGGATGATGCGCAAGACTTCAGTTATCCTCCTCAGCGCGGCCACCGGTGCGGCGCTGACGCTGTTCGTGACCCAGCCGCGCGCGGTGTTCATGGGCTCCAGCGCGCGAGCCGCCACTGCGGACACCTATCGCCAGCTCAACCTGTTCGGCGACGTCTTCGAGCGCGTGCGCTCGGACTATGTCGAGAAACCCGATGACACCAAGCTGATCGAATCCGCCATCAGCGGCATGCTCACCGGCCTCGATCCGCATTCGAGCTACATGGACGCCAAGAGCTTCCGCGACATGCAGGTGCAGACCCGCGGTGAGTTCGGCGGCCTCGGCATCGAAGTCACGATGGAGGACGGCCTGATCAAGGTGGTCTCGCCGATCGACGACACCCCCGCTTCGCGCGCCGGCGTCATGGCCAACGACATCATCACCAATCTCGACGACGAAGCCGTGCAGGGCCTGACCCTGAACCAGGCGGTCGAGAAGATGCGCGGTCCGGTCAACACCAAGATCAAGCTCAAGATCATCCGCAAGGGCCAGGACAATCCGATCGACGTCACCCTGGTGCGCGACAACATTCGCGTCCGCTCGGTGCGCGCGCGCATCGAGGCCGACGACATCGCCTATATCCGCATCACCACCTTCAACGAGCAGACCACCGAAGGCCTGAAGCGCGAGGTCGCCAACCTCTCGAATCAGATCGGCGACAAGCTCAAGGGCTACATCATCGACCTCCGCAACAACCCGGGCGGCCTGCTGGAGGAAGCGGTGACGGTCTCCGACTCGTTCCTGGAGAAGGGCGAGATCGTCTCGACCCGCGGCCGCAATGCCGAGGAGACCCAGCGCCGCACCGCGCATGCGGGCGACCTCACCAAGGGCAAGCCGGTCATCGTGCTGGTCAATGGCGGCTCGGCCTCGGCGTCGGAAATCGTCGCCGGTGCGCTCCAGGACCACAAGCGCGCGACCATCGTCGGCACGCGTTCGTTCGGCAAGGGATCGGTGCAGACCATCATTCCGCTCGGCTCGGGCAACGGCGCACTGCGTCTGACCACGGCGCGCTACTACACGCCGTCGGGCAAGTCGATCCAGGCCAAGGGCATCGTGCCCGACATCGAAGTGCTCCAGGACGTGCCGGATGAGCTGAAGTCGCGCACCGACACCAAGGGCGAAGCTTCGCTGCGCGGTCATCTCAAGAACGACGGCGACGAGAAGACCGGCTCGCAGTCCTACGTCCCGCCGGATGCCAAGGACGACAAGGCGCTCAAGCTCGCGGACGATTTGCTCCACGGCATCAAGAACAGCGCCTCCGCGGCGCCCACGCCGGGCGACAACAAGGCCACGACCGACAAGCCCAAAGCTGCGAACTAAGTCGGCGCGTCACCTGATCTCTCGAAAAGGGCGGCTCCGGGAGCCGCCCTTTTTGCGTGGAGCTCCCGACGCCCCCGGCCTATCCCGGCCTGCCGCCGCTTGACCTCGGCGTGGTATCGTTAGTGCCGAGTGATTCGGGATCTCGCATGACTGAAACGGCCGATGATCTGAGCGCCCCGCTCGGACAGGACAAGCCGCGCCGGAAACGGCGGCTGCGGCTGCCGTTCACCGCGACGCAGGCCCTCGCGGTCATGCTCGGCCTGTTCCTGGTCGCCTTCGCCGGCTTCGCCATCTTCAACAAGGATCCGCTCGGCGGCGAGCCGATGACGCGGATTGCGATTCGTGAACCCAAGGCCACCGACGAGAAGCCGGCCGCGGGCCATGGTCAGGAGAGCAAGCAAGAGAGCAAGCACGAGGCCAGGGAGGCGCCGAAGCAGGCGGGCGAGCAGAGGACCGTCACCATGATCGACGGTTCCACCGGCACGCGCCACGACGTGGTGATCGGTGGTGGCGATGCCGCCGACAAGGGCGAAGCAGCGGCCGCATCCGCCCCGCCGCCCGTCATGGCCGGGATCGACCCAAAACTGCTGGAAAAATCGCGCTACGGCATGATCCCCGTGGTGGCGGATGGCTCGAAGCCGTTCAACGTCTACGCGGCGGATGCCGATCGCGCCAAGGCGGCAAAAATGCCTGTGGTCGCGATCCTGATCGGCGGCCTCGGCGTCGGCGCGGCCAAGACCACCGACGCGATCATGCGACTGCCGCCGGCAGTCACGCTGGCCTTCACGCCCTATGGCGCCGATCCCGGCAAGCTCGCCGAGCGGGCCCGCGCCCAGCGCCACGAGATCTTTCTCCAGATCCCGATGGAGCCCTACGACTTCCCGGACAACGACCCGGGCCCGCAGACGCTGCTGACCTCGCTCACCACCGACCAGAACATGGACCGCCTGTATTGGCACCTGAGCCGGATGCAGGGCTATGCCGGCCTCACCAATTTCATGGGCGCCCGCTTCGTGGCGACCGACGCCGCGATGCAGCCGATCATCCGCGAGGCGGCCAAGCGCGGCCTCGGCTTCTTCGACGACGGCTCCTCGCCCCGCAGCATCGCGCCCCAGGCCGCGGCCAGCCAGGCGATGCCGTTCGGCAAGGGTGACATCGCGATCGACGTGGTGCCGACCCCGACCGAGATCGACCGCGCCCTGAACAAGCTCGAATCGGTGGCGCGCGAGCGCGGCGTCGCCGTCGGCACCGCCTCCGCCCTGCCGGTCTCGATCGAGCGCATCGGCAGCTGGACCAGGACGTTGAGCGACCGTGGTATCCTTTTGGTGCCATTGACAACCGCGATGCTGAAATCAAAATCCAGCTAAATCAACGGATTGGTACGGCACGGGCCCTCGGGGCCAGCATACCCACCAAATGCACGCGAGAGGTCTGGCGGAATGGCGCGTTACGAGGATCTGCCCTACCGTACTTGCGTCGGTGTGATGCTGATCAACATGAAGGGTCTGGTGTTCATCGGCCGCCGCGCCGGCGGCATCGAGCATGTCGACGACGCCCATGTCTGGCAGATGCCGCAGGGCGGCGTCGATCCCGGCGAGGACACCTGGGAGGCCGCAAAGCGCGAGCTCTATGAGGAGACCAGCGTTCGCTCGGTCGAGCGGCTCGGCGAGGTCCCGGACTGGCTCGTCTACGACATCCCGCGCACGGTTGCGGGACGCGCCTGGAAGGGCCGCTATCGCGGCCAGCGCCAGAAATGGTTCGCGGTACGCTTCACCGGCAAGGACAGCGAGATCAATGTCGAGAAGCCAGGCGGCGGCGGCCACAAGGCGGAGTTCGTCAGCTGGCGCTGGGAGCCGATGAAGAACCTGACCGGGCTGATCATCCCGTTCAAGCGCCCGGTCTATGAGCGCGTGGTGAAGGAATTTTCCGCGCTGGCGGATCAATAAATCAAATCGTCATCCCGGGTTCGGTGCTAATGCATCGCGGGAATGACGATGAAAGACGCGCGCGTGACCAATCCAAAACCCTACCGTCCCAACGTGGGGATCGCCCTCTTCAATGCCGATGGCCGCGTGCTGATCGGCCACCGCTTCAAGGGCGACGGCCCCGAGATCATCCTGCCGGGCCTCGATTGGCAGATGCCGCAAGGCGGTGTCGATGAGGGCGAGAACCTGCGCGATGCGGCGCTGCGCGAGCTTTGGGAAGAGACCAGCGTCAAGAGTGCGGATTATCTCGGCGAGACAGACTGGCTGACTTACGAATTCCCTCCCTATGACGGCCCGCAGACGCATCGGCTGGCGAAATTCCGCGGCCAGCGCCAGAAATGGTTCGCGCTGCGCTTCACCGGCCGCGACGACGAGATCGATCCGCTGACACCGCGCAACGAACAGCCCGCGGAGTTCGACGCGTGGCGCTGGGAGCGTCTCGACCGCGTCGCCGATCTCGTGGTGCCGTTCCGGCGCGACGTCTACCGCGCAGTCGCACAGCAGTTTGCGGCGTTCGGAAACTAAAACCGCGAAAACAACCCCATGCGCAGTAGAACGGGGTTGAAATAATTAGAGAATTTTCGCCGGAAATTTGTGTGTGAGGCGGCCGCGGCTCTCTCCGTTCCCTCCCCCGCAAAGGGGGGAACGCACCTCCGTCGGGGCGCTAGTCGGGCCTATTTCCAGCAAGCGCTAGTTCGTCGGTCCGACCGTGAACGGGCCGATCGCGATGACGTGGCAATCGCTGTCGTGCTTGGCGCAGTCGGTGAGCGCGGAATTGACGGCGGTCTGCTCGTCCGCGGCCTTCAGGCCGAGGCCCGGTCGTCCCGCGGTGCCGACCGCGACGGCGTTCCAGCCCATGCCGTCGGCGAGCTTGCGCACGACCTCGTCGCGCGCGTCGGCGACGATCGAGGCGTTGGACGCGGCATGGAAAAAGCCAGTGATCCTGAGCAAGGTCGGGATCGGCACGACGAAATTGTCGTCGACCACGACGACCAGACAGGCCACGCCGGCGATTGCGCCGCATGATTCCAGGGCACGCCGCGCCGAGTCGTCGACGGATGACGCGCCCAGCACCATGAAATATTGACCGCCCGGGCCGAGGGCGACCGCGCGGGATTTCGCCGCCGGCACGAACATGTTCTCGAGCCGGACTTTTGCCGGATCGCGCACCATCGGAAAATCCTTCGACGCGAAGGCCCGCTCGGTCATCGCATCGTGGCGCACCCAGGGCTGCGGCGGCATCGGCGGCCTGCCGTGCGTGTAGACGACGTTGTTGCCGACCGCATAGAGCTCGCAGTGCCGCGGCGATTGCGCGGCATCGGCGCGCTTCTGGCACTGCTCAAGCGCCATGTTGCGCGCGGCTTCCTCGGTCGGCTGGTTCAACGCCGCGCCTGTGAAGCCGGCGATATTGAGCGCGAAGGCCTTGTAGTCGCCGGAGGCGGAATAGTCGCCAGCCAGATAGTTGCGGATGCGCTCGTTGATGAAGGGCACGCTATCGACGGCAAGCTTGCCCGATAGTGGCGCGACGGCTGGTGAGGGCGCGGGCATCGGTGCCATCGCAGCGCCGGCATTCGCAGCGCTCATCGGAGCCATCGGCGCTTTTGCCATCTGGGTCGGCATCGGGCTCGGCGCCACGGCATTTGCCGTTGGCGTTGCACTCGGCGTCGCGGCCGGCGCGGCTGCGGCGGTGACCGTCTGCTTGAGCTTGGTGTTGTAGAGGAAGCCGCTGACAATGATGGCGACGACCGAGACGACGGCGACCACCAGCGGCCACATCCAGACCGGTGCTGCGGCCAGCTTGGAGGCGGGCCTCTTCACTTTCGGCGTTGCGTAGGTGCCGTCCTCGCGCCGCATCGCCACCATGTAGGCGTGCACCGGCGTCGGGATGTTCTTGACCTCCTGCGCGCCGAGGTCGGCGAAGTGCACCGACAGCTTGTTGGCGACCTGCTCGTGCACGGCGCGGGAGACGCAGATGCCGCCGACCTCGGCGAGGCCTTCGAGCCGCGCGGCGATATTGACGCCGTCACCGAGCAGATCGCCGTCGCGCTCGACCACGTCACCGATGGTGATGCCGATGCGGAACGACATCTGCCGGCTCGGCGGATAGGCCATGTTGCGGGTTCGCAGGGATTCCTGGATGTCGATCGCGCAGCGCACCGCGTCGACCGCGCTTGGAAATTCCGCGAGAACGGCGTCGCCCGCCGTGTTGAAGATGCGTCCGTTCGCCTTCGCGATGAAATCGTCGACGACCTCGCGATAGGAGGCGAGACGCCGCAGCGTCTCCTCTTCGTCCTCCGCGACCAGTCTTGAGTAACCGGCAATATCGGCCGCGAAAATCGCTGCGATCTTGCGTTTCATCTGCACCAGCCCAGGAACAAATTCGCGGGCGCAGAATGCCGCTATCGGCGGCGCGGTGCAACAAAGTTTCAGCGCCCGCCACTTCCGTGACGAGCGCTGAACTTATTCAGAAATTTCTCAGCCGAGCCCCGGAGCGGTGCCCCGGGGCTTAGTGCATAGCCGTCGTATTGAGCTCGTGCTGGATGCTCTTGTAGTTGTCGAGCCGCGTGATCGCGAGGTCGAGTTCGTGACCTTCCTTCTCGGACAGCTTTTCCTGCATCTCAGCGACGGTATCAGCAAACTGGGTCCGATCGATGTCCTCGATCGAGGTGGCGACGTCTGCAAGAACCGTCAGGCGATTGTCGGAGACTTCCGCCAGTCCACCGAGCACGATGACCTTCTGCTTCTGACCGCCCGCAATGATGGTGAGAATACCCGGCCGCACCGCGGCGACGACAGGCGCATGCCCGGCGAGCACACCGAAATCACCCTCCCAGCCAGGAATGTCGACCTGATCGACCTCGCCGGAGAACGCGAGCTTTTCGGGAGAGACGAGATCGAAGTGGAAGGTGGCCATGGAATTATCCGTTGTTTTCCGCTTGTCACCCGCGGGCTTGACCCGCGGGTCCATCCATCAAGGTTTTCTTTCGATGGATCGCCGGACTCTGCGAAAAGACGCGCTTCGCGCTTTTGTCCGGCGATGACGAGATGAGAAAGCTTAGGCCGCCTCGGCCGCCAGCTTCTTGCCCTTCTCGACTGCCTCTTCGATGGTGCCGACCATGTAGAAGGCGGCTTCCGGCAGGTGGTCATACTTGCCTTCGCAGAGGCCGCGGAAGCCCTTGATGGTGTCCGCGAGGTCGACGAACTTGCCGGGCGAGCCGGTGAAGATTTCGGCGACGTGGAACGGCTGCGACAGGAAGCGCTCGATCTTGCGGGCGCGGGCCACCGTCAGCTTGTCCTCTTCCGAAAGCTCGTCCATGCCGAGAATGGCGATGATGTCCTGGAGCGACTTGTAGCGCTGCAGCACCTGCTGGACCTGACGCGCGGTGTCGTAGTGCTCCTGACCGACGACGAGCGGCGAGAGCATGCGCGAGGTCGAGTCGAGCGGGTCCACGGCGGGGTAGATGCCCTTTTCCGAGATCGCGCGCGACAGCACGGTGGTGGCGTCCAAGTGCGCGAACGAGGTCGCGGGCGCCGGGTCGGTCAAGTCGTCGGCCGGGACGTAGATGGCCTGCACCGAGGTGATCGAGCCCTTCTGCGTGGTGGTGATCCGCTCCTGCAGCGCGCCCATGTCGGTGGCGAGCGTCGGCTGATAACCCACCGCCGAAGGAATACGACCGAGCAG
The DNA here is from genome assembly GCF_018130785.1 of Bradyrhizobium liaoningense. GTDB lineage: Bacteria > Pseudomonadota > Alphaproteobacteria > Rhizobiales > Xanthobacteraceae > Bradyrhizobium > Bradyrhizobium liaoningense_A. Next base: position 90,927 of record NZ_JAFCJT010000013.1, on the reverse strand, counting down.
CGCCGACACTTCCGAGCCGGCCTGGGTGAAGCGGAAGATGTTATCGACGAAGAACAGCACGTCCTGGCCCTGGTCGCGGAAGTGCTCGGCGACGGTGAGGCCGGTCAGGCCGACGCGGGCGCGCGCGCCCGGCGGCTCGTTCATCTGGCCGAACACCAGCGCGCACTTCGACTTCACGCTCGGATCCGGATTGTGCGGATCGGCATTGACCTTGGACTCGATGAACTCGTGATAGAGGTCGTTGCCCTCGCGGGTGCGCTCACCGACGCCGGCGAACACGGAGTAACCGCCGTGCGCCTTCGCGACGTTGTTGATCAGCTCCTGAATCAGCACGGTCTTGCCGACGCCGGCGCCGCCGAACAGGCCGATCTTGCCACCCTTCGCATACGGAGCAAGAAGATCGACGACCTTGATGCCGGTGACGAGAATTTCAGCTTCGGTCGACTGGTCGGTGTAGGTCGGCGCTTCCTGGTGAATAGCGCGCTTGCCTTCGGCCTTGATCGGGCCGGCTTCGTCGATCGGCTCGCCGATGACGTTCATGATGCGACCGAGCGTGCCGTCTCCCACCGGAACCGCGATCGGCTGGCCGGTGTCGGTCACTTCCTGGCCACGCACCAGACCTTCGGTTACGTCCATCGCGATCGTGCGCACGGTGGACTCACCGAGATGCTGCGCAACTTCCAGCACGAGGCGGATGTTGCCGTTCTTGGTTTCCAGCGAATTGAGAATGGCCGGCAGGTGGCCCTCGAACTGCACGTCGACGACGGCGCCCATGACCTGGGTGACGCGACCGATCTGGTTAGCTGCTGTGGCCATGAATTGCTCTCCTTCGGAATTCTGTACTTTGAACGACCGTCGTTTGGTTCGTGCGTCAGATCGCCTCGGCGCCGGAGATGATCTCGATCAGCTCCTTGGTGATCTGGGCCTGACGGGTTCGGTTGTAGATCTGGGTTTGCTTGCGAATCATTTCACCGGCGTTGCGGGTGGCGTTGTCCATCGAGCTCATCTGAGCGCCATAGAACGAAGCGTTGTTTTCCAGCAGCGCGCGGAAGATCTGCACCGCGATATTGCGCGGCAACAGGCGGGAGAGAAGCTCGTCTTCCTCCGGCTCATATTCGTAGGACGTCGACGGCGCGTCCGCCGCCTTTTCTTCCACGGTCAACGGAATGATCTGCTGCGCGGTCGGAATTTGGGCAATCACCGACTTGAACTGCGCGTAGAACAACGTGCAGACGTCGAACTCGCCGCTGTCGAAACGGGCCAGCACCTTCTTGGCGATGTCCTCGGCATTGACGAAGCCGAGCTGACGGACGCTGCGCAGGTCGAGGTGCTCGACGATCTGCTTGTCGAACTGGCGGCGGAGCTGCTCATAGCCCTTGCGGCCGACACAGAAGAATTTGACTTCCTTGCCCTCGTTCATCAGCGCCAGTGCGCGCTCACGCGCTAGGCGCACGATCGAGGAGTTGAAAGCGCCGGACAGGCCGCGCTCGCCGGTGCAGACCAGCAGCAGGTGAACCTGGTCCCTGCCGGTGCCGGTGAGCAGCGCCGGCGCGCCGGGCGAACTGGCAGCGGCGCTGGCGATGTTGGAGATCACCGCGCTCATCTTGTCGGCATAGGGCCGCGCCGCCTCGGCCGCTTGCTGGGCGCGGCGCAACCTCGACGCCGCGACCATCTGCATCGCCTTGGTGATCTTCTGCGTCGCCTTGGTGGAGGCGATGCGGACGCGCATGTCTTTAAGTGACGCCATTCTTCGTCCCCGACGATCCGACCCTTTGGCCTGATCGCAAACCTATCCAGTCGTCATGCCCGGGCTCGTCCCGGGCATCCACGTGGTGCCTCACACGCCGTCAGACGTGGATGGCCGGGAAAAGCCCGGCCATGACGGCACTTACGCGAAGCCCTTGGCGAAGCCTTCGACCACCGACTTCAGCTTGGCGGCGGTGTCGTCGGAGAGATCGCGGCTGTCGCGGATCGCGTTGAGGATCTCGGCGTTCTTGCCGCGCAGCAGCGACAGCAGGCCGTCCTCGAACGCGCGCACCTTGTTGAGCGGGAGCGGATCGAGATAGCCGTTGGTGCCGGCCCAGATCACGCAGACCTGCTCTTCCATCTTCAGCGGCGCGAACTGCGGCTGCTTCAGCAGCTCGGTCAGACGCGAACCGCGGTTGAGCAGGCGCTGGGTCGAGGCATCGAGGTCGGAGCCGAACTGCGCGAACGCCGCCATTTCGCGGTACTGCGCGAGCTCGCCCTTGATCTTGCCGGCGACCTTCTTGGTGGCCTTGGTCTGCGCCGAAGAACCGACGCGCGACACGGACAGACCGACGTTCACGGCGGGACGGATGCCTTGGAAGAACAGGTCGGTTTCCAGGAAGATCTGACCGTCGGTGATCGAGATGACGTTGGTCGGAATGTAGGCCGACACGTCGTTGGCCTGGGTTTCGATGACCGGCAGCGCCGTCAGCGAACCCGAGCCCTGGTCCTTGTTCAGCTTCGCCGCACGCTCGAGCAGGCGGGAGTGCAGATAGAACACGTCGCCCGGATAGGCTTCGCGGCCCGGCGGGCGGCGCAGCAAGAGCGACATCTGGCGGTAGGCGACGGCCTGCTTGGACAGATCGTCATAGATGATGACCGCGTGCATGCCGTTGTCGCGGAAGTACTCGCCCATGGTGCAGCCGGTGAACGGCGCGATGTACTGCATCGGCGCCGGATCCGAGGCGGTCGCGGCGATGATGATCGAGTACTCGAGAGCGCCCTGCTCTTCCAGCACCTTCACGAACTGGGCGACGGTCGAACGCTTCTGGCCGATCGCGACGTAGACGCAATACAGCTTGATGTTCTCGTCCGGCTGCGCGTTGAGCGGCTTCTGGTTCAGAATGGTGTCGAGCGCGATCGCGGTCTTGCCGGTCTGACGGTCGCCGATGATCAGCTCGCGCTGGCCGCGGCCGATCGGGATCAGGGCGTCGATCGCCTTGAGGCCGGTCGCCATCGGCTCGTTCACCGACTTGCGCGGAATGATGCCCGGCGCCTTGACGTCGACGCGCATACGCTTGTCGGCCTGGATCGGCCCCTTGCCGTCGATCGGATTGCCGAGCGCGTCGACGACGCGGCCGAGCAAGCCCTTGCCGACCGGCGCGTCCACGATGGCGCGGGTGCGCTTGACGGTCTGGCCTTCCTTGATCTCGCGGTCGGCGCCGAAAATAACGATACCGACGTTGTCGGTTTCGAGGTTCAGCGCCATGCCGCGGGTGCCGTTCTCGAACTCGACCATTTCGCCGGCCTGGACGTTGTCCAGACCGTAGACGCGGGCGATGCCGTCGCCGACGGACAGCACCTGTCCGACTTCGGAGACTTCAGCTTCCTGGCCGAAATTCTTGATCTGGTCCTTGAGGATCGCGGAAATTTCCGCGGCGCGGATGTCCATCAGCCTGCCTCTTTCATCGCGTGCTTGATCGAATTGAGTTTGGTGCGAAGCGAACTATCGATCATGCGGCTGCCAAGCTTGACCACGAGGCCGCCGATAATCGAGGGATCCACCTTCACGTTGAGCGCGACGTCCTTGCCGGTCACCGACTTCAGGGCAACCTTGAGGGCGTCGAGATTCTTGTCCGAGAGCGCCTCCGCCACGGTGACGTCGGCGGTCGCCTCGCCCTTGAACTTGGCGACGAGGGCGCGATAGGCGCGAATGACATCGGCCACCGCGAACAGGCGGCGGTTGGCGGTCAGGACCTTGAGGAAATTGGCGGAGATGCCGGCGATGCCCGCCTTGTCCAGCACGGCCGAGAGGGCCTTGGACTGGGTATCGGCCGCGAACACCGGGCTGCGGACGAGGCGCTTCAGATCGGCGCTTTCGTTCAGCAAACCCTCGAATTTGTCGAGATCGGCCTTGACCTCGTCGACCACATTCTGGTCGCGGGCCAGTTCAAACAAGGCCGTTGCATAACGGCCCGACACACCGGAAACGGACGTATCTTCTGCAGCCACAGACGCGCTCTTTTTGCTGTCAAACTCGCAAGGGAAAAACCGTCGCCACAACGCGGCGCCAAGCGATCCAAGCCCTTGGAATTCAAGCGGGACTTCGATTTTCGGCCGACACGGGAGGTGCCGGATCCGTTAAAATCGCGGCTTTGCTAACATAGCAGGCGCGCACGTGCAACATGACGCCAAATTAAAGGCACGACCTTCTGTCGCCAGTTCGTCGCAGCCGATCGCGTGGCGTCAACGACCTGCCACGCCGCGGAATTGCTGCGAGCATTGCCGCGGCCAAGCGCCCATTTGTTCCTGCCCTCAGCGCATAGCCGCCATGAACACAGATCGCAGAGGCGTGACTCCGACCTCGTCAGCCCCACCTCCGAATACTTACCGAATTCTAAACATCTGGAACAACAACTTTGATCTACAGTATTTGCAAGTAATTCGTAGGTTAACGAATCGTTAAAGTCGAAACATACGGAACGTCGGCTGAATATCGGCTACCGGTAACAAGATATTTCATGACGACATAGAACAGATTTACTGCCCAATTCACGCCTCATTAGGAATCGAAACGCGGACCCGCTCACAACTTGATGGGGGCTCACTTGCCACAAATGTGGCAATACTAGCTTAGGGACCATTAAATGCTGTCTTTGAAGACGCTGGGCACTGTGACCCGGCCGCGCACGGCGCTGGCTTTCGTTGCCGCCACTCTCCTCGTCGGTGGAACCGCCACCGAAGCTTCCGCTAAATCCCGGCATCACCACCGGTACTCTCACCATCATCACCGCCACCACGCCCAGAACGACGCCAATACGACCTCCGATTGGCGCAACGCCAATGCGTCGATGACGCCGTCGTCGGGCACGGGCCGCAGCTTCTCCGGCATGGCCTCCTATTACGGCAACGAGTCCGGCAGCCGCACCGCCTCGGGCCAGCGCTTCAACCAGAACGCCATGACCGCAGCGCATCGTTCGCTGCCGTTCGGCACCAAGCTGCGCGTCACCCATGGCGGCTCGAGCGTCATCGTCACCATCAACGACCGTGGCCCGTTCATTCGCGGCCGTGTCCTCGACCTCTCGACGGGTGCTGCCCGCGCCATCGGCCTCACCGGCGCCGGCGTCGGCCGCGTCACCGCGGAGGTCGTCTCGTAAGGCGCGACCGCCACCTCACGGTTCCCGTCAACGTCCGCATGGGCGTGTGAGCGGCGGGATCAGCGCAGGTGAAGCAAGCCCGCCGTCTTGGGGGACGGCGGGTTTTTTTGTTTGTCATTCCGGGGCGCGCGAGCGCGAACCCGGAATCCATCGAACGACAGAGCCGGTGGGTGAATGGATTCCGGGCTCGCGACTTCGTCGCGCCCCGGAATGACGGGGGAGGATGTGGCGGCGACAGCCCTACAAAAAGCTCTGCGGGTCGACGTCCACCTCGAGCTTTTGATTGCCCTTCGGCTTCGGGCAGACGGCCAGCCAGTTGCGCAAATAGTCCGACAGATCGAAACCGCGCGCCGATTTCACCAGGATACGGAAGCGGTAGCGGCCCTTGATCACCGCAAGCGGGGCTTCCGCCGGCCCCAGCACCACCACGCGTTCGTCGCGCGGCGCGAGCGCAACGAGGCGGCGCCCCAAACCTTCGGCGCTCGGACGGTCGCCTGCCGAAATGATCAGGCTCGCGAGCCGTCCGAACGGCGGATAGAGCGTGCGCTCGCGCAGATCGATCTCGCTGTCGTAGAAGGCCTCGCGGTCGCAGGCGATCAGCGCCTTCATCACGGGATGATCGGGCTGGTGGGTCTGGAGATAGCCGACGCCGCGGCCCTGCTCGCGCCCGGCGCGGCCGATCACCTGGTTGAGCAGCTGCCAGGTGCGTTCCGACGCGCGCGGATCGCCGTTGGACAGGCCCAGATCCGCATCGACCACGCCGACGAGATTGAGCCGCGGAAAGTTGTGGCCCTTGGCGACAAGCTGGGTGCCGATGATGATATCGACGCGGCCCTCCGCGATCTCGGCAAGCTCGGAGCGCATCGTCTCGATCGAGGTGATGAGATCGCTCGACAGCACCATGGTGCGCGCCTCGGGAAATAGCGCGGCCGCCTCCTCCTGCAAGCGCTCGACGCCGGGCCCGACCGCGACCAGCGATTCTTCCGCCGCACAATGCGGGCAGATCTGCGGGCGCGGCATCGAGAAACCGCAGTGATGGCAGACCAGCCGCTGGCGGAAGCGGTGATCGACCAGCCAGGCATCGCAGATGGTGCAGGCGAAGCGATGGCCGCAAGCACGGCACAGCGTCAGCGGCGCATAGCCGCGGCGATTGAGGAACAGCAGCGCCTGCTCGCGCTTCTCGATCGCGGTTCTGATCTCGGAGGCCAGGCGCGGCGAGATGAAGCGGCCGCGCGCCGGCGGCTCGCGGCGCATGTCGATGGCCTCGATATGCGGCATGTGCTGGCCGCCGAAGCGCGAGGGCAGCGCGATGCGCTGATAGCGGTTCTTGCGCGCATTGACCTCGGATTCGACCGACGGCGTGGCGGAGGCCAGCACGATCGGGATCTTTGCGATATGCGCGCGCACCACCGCCATGTCGCGGGCGTGATAATGCACGCCCTCGTCCTGCTTGTAGGCCTGGTCATGCTCTTCATCGACCACGATCAGGCCGAGATTGGTGTAAGGCAGAAACAGCGCCGAGCGCGCGCCGACCACGACCGGCGCACTGCCTTCGGAGATCGCGGCCCAATTGCGCGCGCGGGTCCGTGGCGTCAGCTCGGAATGCCATTCCAGCGGCCGCACGCCAAAGCGCTGCGCGAAGCGGTCGAGGAACTGGCCGGTCAGCGCGATCTCCGGCATCAGGATCAGCGATTGTTTTCCGCGACGGATCGCCTCGGCCACAGCTTCGAAGTAAACCTCGGTCTTGCCTGAGCCGGTGACGCCGTCGAGCAGCGCGACATGGAACGTGCCGTTGGCCGCAAGCGCGCGCATCGTATCCGCAGCGCTGCGCTGGAGCGGCGAAAAATCCGGCCGGCCGAAATCCGGATCGGGGGCCGGCGGCGGCGGAGGCGGCGGCATCGGCTCGACCGTGAGCGTGCCTTCGTCGACGAGGCCGTCGATCACGCCGGCCGAGACCCCTGCTTCCTTCGCCGCTTCGGACTTGCCGTGCAGCAGCCGGTCCGACAGCACCTCGATCAGGCGCTGCCGCGCCGGCGTCAGCCGCCGCGGCGGATCGCCGACCAGGCGCACGCCGGCGCGCACCCGCTCGGGGCCGAGGTTCTCGCCCATGCGCAGGCACATCCGCAGCACCATGCCGCGCGGGCTCAGCGTGTAATTGGCGACCCAATCCACGACCGAGCGCAGTTCCGGCTTCAGAGGCGGGATGTCGAGCTTTTCGCTGACCTCCTTGAGGCGGTTGTGCAGGCGCGGGTCGGGATTGGCGTTTTCCGCCCAGACCACGGCGAGCACCTCGCGGGGCCCAAGCGGCACGCCGACGAGATCGCCTGCCTTGAGCTCCATCCCGCGCGGCACCTTGTAGGAATAGGTCTGGTCGAGTGCGACCGGCACCAGCACGTCGACCATGCGGGTCGCGTTGGCGGGGACGGTCGTGCTGCGCGACGAATGATCCATCAATGATCTTGGAGGGAGAATCGGAACCCGGGGCCTGAAGGCTAGCGTTCTGAGGCGGCCTTAGCGAACGATAAACGAGTGTGATGCGATATACTGAGTGGAATCACCACGTCCAGAGCGCATGAGCAAAGCGGCCGCCCCCCCAATCGAGCTCGCCAGCGCCGATCCTGACATCGCGCAGGAGATGACGCGCTGGCTGTCGCATCTCGGCGCCGAGCGGCGGCTGTCGCCGAAAACGCTGGAGGCCTATGGCCGCGACTTGCGGCAATGCCTGGATTTTCTCTGCGCCCATTGGGGCGAGCGCGTGACGCTGGCGCGCTTTGCCGCGCTGGAAGCCACCGACATCCGCGCCTTCATGGCGATGCGCCGCGCCGACGACATTGCCGGCCGCTCGCTGATGCGCGCGCTGGCGGGCCTGCGTTCCTTCGGACGCTTCCTCGAGCGCGAAGGCAAGGGCAAGGTGGGCGCACTCTCCGCGATCCGCGCGCCCAAGGTGGCCAAGACCTTGCCGAAACCCTTGCCGATGGTATCCGCAAAACGTCTTGCTGATGCCGACGAGCGCGCCGGCGAGGATCGCGAAACCTGGATTCTGGTGCGCGATGCCGCCGTGATGGCGCTGCTGTATGGCTCGGGCCTGCGCATCTCCGAAGCGCTCGGCCTGAAGCGCCGCGAGGTGCCGCGTCCCGGCGAAGGCGACGTGTTGATCGTCACCGGCAAAGGCAACAAGACCCGCATGGTGCCGGTGCTCCAGAACGTGCTCGAGCTCGTGCAAGAGTACGTCGCGGCGTGCCCGTATCCACTGCCCGCCGAAGGCCCGATCTTCGTCGGCGCGCGCGGCGGTCCCTTGAGCCCGCGCATCATCCAGCTCGCGATGGAGCGGCTGCGCGGCGCGCTCGGCCTGCCTGACAGCGCGACGCCGCATGCGCTGCGGCACTCCTTCGCCACGCATCTATTGTCACGTGGCGGCGATCTGCGCGCGATCCAGGAGTTGTTGGGTCACTCCTCGCTCTCGACCACGCAGATCTATACCGGGATCGATTCCGAGCGGCTGCTCGAAGTCTATGCGAGCGCGCATCCGCGGCGCTGAATCCTGACATCAAGCTGTCATAGCAAGCATGCCCCTTGCGCCGGCCGCACGGTTCGGTCAATCGTGCGGAACCGAACAGGAGGGGAATCATGAGCGCACATGAAAGCATGGAGCATGCCGAGCACGCCGAACACGCGTCCGGCTCGAACAAGAAAATCGCGCTTCTGATCGCCATTCTGGCGCTGTTCCTGGCGATCTCGGAAACGCTCGGCAAGGGCGCCCAGACCGAATCGATCAGCAAGAACGTCGAGGCCGCCAATCTCTGGGCGTTCTTCCAGGCCAAGACCATCCGCCGCACCGTGGTGCTGACAGCGTCCGAGCAGGGCAAGCTCACGCTCGCCGCCACCACCGACGAAGCCCTGAAGCCGGTGGTGCAGAAGCAGGTCGACGACTGGACCAAGACCGCGCAGCGCTACCGCTCCGAGCCGGAGACCGGCGAAGGCACCGAGCAGCTCGCCGAGAAGGCCAAGCACGCCGAGCACGAGCGCGACGAGGCGACCGCGAAATATCATCACTTCGAGCTGGCCTCCGCCGCCTTCCAGATCGGCATCGTGCTGGCCTCGGCCACCATCATCACCGGCATCATCGCGCTCGCCTATGTCGGTGGCGTCCTGACCCTCGCCGGCCTCTTCATGACGGCGCTCGGCCTGTGGTGGCCGCATCTGCTGCATCTGCATTGAGGGAATTGAGACACTTCGCGACGCTGCTAATTCTGTCATCCTGAGGTGCGAGAAGCGCCGTGCATCAGCACTGCGCTTGAAGCTTCGAAGGATGAACGGCCGAGATGCAGCCGAGCCGTCGCCCTTCGAGGGCCGCTGAAGAAGCGGCCACCTCAGGGTGACGGTGAGAGACTGATTGTGCCGACGCTCACCGCGCCTGGTGCACGCTCTTGCGGAAACGCTGGATCAGGCGCAGCGTGCGTGACGACCAGCCTTCGCCGTTGCCGGCAATCAGCTCGCGGATGCGGCGCTTGATCGGGTCGACCAGCAGGTGCGCCTTGGCGCGCAGCTTCATGACGAGATCGTAGAGCCGCTCGAACCAGTGCATCTCCATCAGCTTGTCGCGCGTGACGTCGAACACGAAAGCGGTGACGCCGACGCCGAGCATCTTTGCGAACAGGAACGTGGATACGCCGCTCAGCCAGTATTCATGCGTGAGCAGATACAGGCCGATCAGCTTGAGCGGAAACAGCGGGATGATCGGCACCGCGAACACGATCAGCGTCATGGCCGGCGGCAGCGCATCGACGCGCTCGGTCAGCCATTGCTTGAAGCGTGCGAGCGGGATGGCTGCGACAACCCGCGCGACGATCGGTTCGAGATGGTCCCACAGCCAGGCTTCGATCAGGAAGACGATCGCCAGCAGGACCCAGACCGGTTGAAGTAGGCGGCGCAGCATGTGTTTCCCGCCCGATTCGGCGCTGGGCGCGTCGCCTACATATGGATGGCCCGCTTGCCCACTGCAAGCGCGGCTTCCTTGACGGCTTCCGAACGGGTCGGATGCGCGTGGCAGGTGCGCGCGAGATCCTCCGCACTGCCGCCAAACTCCATGAGAACGCAGGCTTCATGGATCATTTCGCCGGCCTCGACGCCGATAATGTGCACGCCGAGCACGCGATCAGTCTTCGCATCTGCGAGAATCTTCACAAAGCCATCGGTGGTCTGGTTGACCTTGGAACGGCCGTTGGCGGTAAAGGGAAACTTCCCGACGGTATAAGCCACGCCCGCCTGCTTCAGCTCCTCCTCGGTCTTGCCGACGGAGGACACTTCCGGCGTGGTATACACGACGCCTGGGATAACGTCGTAGTTCACGTGGCCGGCCTGCCCTGCGATGATCTCCGCAACCGCAACGCCTTCATCCTCGGCCTTGTGCGCGAGCATGGGGCCTGCGACGACGTCGCCGATGGCATAGACGCCCTTCACGCTGGTCGCGAAATGCGGATCGATCTGCACGCGGCCGCGATTGTCGAGCGCAACGCCGGCTTCCTTCAGGCCCAGCCCGTCCGTGTAAGGCACGCGGCCGATGCAGACGAGAACGACGTCGGCTTCGATCGTCTCGGCAGCACCGCCGGCCGCGGGCTCGATGGTCGCCTTCAGCGACTTGCCCGTGGTGTCGACGCCGGTGACCTTGGCGCCGAGCTTGAACGCAAAGCCCTGCTTTTCCAGGATGCGCTGGAATTGCTTGGCGATCTCGCCATCCATGCCGGGCAGGATGCGGTCCAGGAATTCGACGACGACGACTTCGGCACCGAGGCGCTTCCACACCGAGCCGAGCTCAAGGCCGATCACGCCGGCGCCGACGATCAGCAGCTTGCCGGGCACCTTGTCGAGCGACAGCGCGCCGGTCGACGACACGATGCGCTTCTCGTCGATCTCGATGCCCTTGAGACGCGCGATGTCCGAGCCGGTGGCGATCACGATATTCCTGGTCTCGACGACCTGCGACTTGCCATCGGCGGAGACCTCGACCTTGCCGGTGCCAAGAATCTTGCCGGTGCCCTTGAGCACGTCGACCTTGTTCTTCTTCATCAGGAACTCGACGCCCTTGACGTTGCCGTCGATGCCCTGCTGCTTGAAGTTCATCATCGCCGGCAATTCGAGCTTCGGCGCGGAAACGGAAACACCCATCTTGGCGAAGGAGTGCCCGGCTTCCTCGAACATTTCGGACGCGTGCAGCAGCGCCTTCGACGGCATGCAGCCGACATTGAGACAGGTGCCGCCGAGGGTTGCGTTCTTTTCGACCACCGCGACCTTCATGCCGAGCTGGCTTGCGCGCACCGCGCAGACATAACCGCCAGGTCCGGTGCCGATGACGACGAGATCGTAGGTAGCCATGAGAGAAAGTCCCGTAAGTTTAGCGTGATGAGGATGCGTCAGCGTCCGCGCGGCGCGTCAGCGTCCGCCGGACACATCGAGAGTGGCTGCTGTGACGTAGGAGGCCTCGTCCGACAGCAGCCAGACGATGGCGTTGGCGATTTCGTCGGCGGTGCCGACGCGCTTCATCGGCACCATATGGGCCAGGCGATGGGCGCGGTCGGGCTCGCCGCCGGCGGCGTGGATCTCGGTGTCGATCAGGCCGGGGCGGATGCCCGCGACGCGGATGCCTTCGGCTGCGACCTCATAGCCGAGGCCGATGGTAAAGGAATCGATCGCGCCCTTGGACGCCGCATAGTCGACGTAAGTGTTCGGCGAGCCGAGCTTGGCAGCAACCGATGACAGATTGACGATGACGCCGCCTTTGCCGCCATGCTTGGTCGACATCCGCTTCACGGCTTCGCGCGCGCAGAGGATGGAGCCGGTGACGTTGACCGCCATCACGCGCTGGATGCGCTCGGCCGACATCTCGTCGACGCGCACGCCGCTCTTGCCGACGATGCCGCCATTGTTGACGAGCGCGCCAAGCGTGCCGAACTTGTCCGCGGCCTTGAACAATTCGAGGATATCGCTTTCCTCGGCGACATCGCATTTCACCGCGATGGCCTTGCCGTTGCTGGCCGCGATCTGGGCGACCACCTCGTCGGCGGCCGTCTTGTTGCTGGCATAGCCGACCACGACCCGAAAGCCGCGCGCGGCCGCGGCAAGGGCAGTCGCGCGACCGATGCCGCGGCTGCCGCCGGTGATGACAACGACTTTATCCGTCACGCGCGCCTCCATGGTTCGACACGCGCCGTCGCACGATAGGGCGACGGCGCTCGCAGAGCATCAGGGATCAGAGATCGAGCACCAGGCGAGCCGGATCTTCCAGGCTCTCCTTGACGCGGACCAGGAAGGTGACGGCTTCCTTGCCGTCGATGACGCGGTGATCGTAGGACAGCGCCAGGTACATCATCGGACGGACCTCGATCTTGCCGCCGACGACCATCGGCCGCTCCTGGATCTTGTGCATGCCGAGGATGCCCGACTGCGGCGCGTTCAGGATCGGGGTCGACATCAGCGAGCCGTAGATGCCGCCATTGGTGATGGTGAAGGTGCCGCCCTGCATCTCGTCGATCTTGAGCTGGCCATCACGGGCGCGACGACCGAAATCGGCGATGCCCTTCTCGATGTCGGCGATCGACTTGTCGTCGCAGTCGCGCACTACGGGCACGACAAGACCCTTGTCGGTGCCGACGGCGACGCCGATGTGGTAATAATTCTTGTAGATCAGGTCGGTGCCGTCGATCTCGGCGTTGACGGCCGGGATGTCCTTCAGCGCCTGCACGACGGCCTTGGTGAAGAAGCCCATGAAGCCGAGCTTCGAGCCGTGCTTCTTCTCGAACGCATCCTTGTAGTGGGCGCGCAGCGCCATGACGTTGGTCATGTCGACCTCGTTGAAGGTCGTCAGCATGGCCGCGGTGTTCTGTACGTCCTTGAGGCGGCGCGCGATGGTCTGGCGCAGGCGGGTCATCTTGACGCGCTCTTCGCGGGCGGCGTCATCAGCCGGCGACGGCGCGCGCACCTGCACGGCGGCGGCGGGCTGGTTGACCGGGGTCGGCGCCGAGGCCGCACGCTCGATCGCAGCCAGCATGTCGCCCTTGGTAACGCGGCCGTCCTTGCCGGAGCCCGGAACGGTCGAGGCGTCGATGCCGGTCTCGGCCGAGAGCTTGCGCACGGACGGGGCGAGCGGGGCGTCGGCCGGCGGCGCCTTGGCCGCAGCCGGAGCCGGCGCGGCAGCAGCCGCGGCCGGAGCAGCAGCGGGCTTGGCAGGCGCGGCGGCGGGCTTGGCAGCGCCGGCACCGTCGGTGATCTGGCCAAGCAACGCGCCGACCGCAACGGTCGCGCCATCGGCGGCGATGATCTCGCTCAGCGTGCCGGCGGAGGGCGCCGGGACCTCGATGGTGACCTTGTCGGTCTCGAGCTCCACCAAGGGCTCATCGACGGCGACGGGATCGCCGGCCTTCTTGAACCAGCGGCCGATGGTGGCCTCGGTGACGGATTCGCCGAGCGTCGGCACACGAATTTCAGTCATGGTCTTTTCCTTAAGGGGATCGCCGGTGCGGTCATGAATTTCATACGTCATTGCCCGCCTGTTGCGCAGTTGCGCACGGGGGGCGGGCAATCCAGTACGCCGTGACCTTCGCAATCAGAACGAACGCCGCGGAGTACTCGATGCCCCGCTCCAGTGCGCGATTGCGCACGAGGCGGGGCATGACGAGGTGTAAAAACTTCTCAGCTCAGTGCTTCGTCCAGGAACGCCTTCAACTGAGCCTGATGCTTGGACATCAGACCAGTGGCGGTCGCGGCGGAAGCGGCGCGGCCGACATAACGCGGACGCCGGCTCACACCGTGCACCTGGTTCAGCACCCATTCCAGATAGGGCTCGATGAAGTGCCAGGCACCCATGTTGCGGGGCTCTTCCTGGCACCACACCACTTCAGCCTTCTTGAAGCGCGACAGCTCGGCCACCAGCGCCTTCAGCGGCACCGGATAAAGCTGCTCGACGCGCATCAGGTAGATGTCGTCGATGCCGCGCTTCTCGCGCTCCTCGTAGAGGTCGTAATAGACCTTGCCGGAGCAGAGCACGATGCGGCGGATCTTCTCGTCGGGCACGAGCTTGACCGCCTCGCTCGGCAGCATCTGGGCGTCATCGTAGAGGATGCGGTGGAAGGTCGTGCCCTTGGCGAGTTCCTCGAGACGCGACACCGCCCGCTTGTGACGCAGCAGCGACTTCGGCGTCATCAGGATCAGCGGCTTGCGGATCTCGCGATGAAGCTGGCGGCGCAGCACGTGGAAGTAATTCGCCGGCGTGGTCGGGTAGACCACCTGCATGTTGTCTTCGGCGCACATCTGCAGATAACGCTCCAGACGCGCGGAGGAGTGCTCCGGCCCCTGGCCCTCATAGCCGTGCGGCAACAGGCAGACCAGGCCGGACATGCGCAACCATTTGCGCTCGCCCGAGGAGATGAACTGGTCGAACACGACCTGCGCACCGTTGGCGAAGTCGCCGAACTGGGCTTCCCACAGGGTCAGCGTGTTCGGCTCGGCGAGCGAATAGCCGTATTCGAAGCCGAGCACGGCCTCTTCCGACAGCAGCGAGTTGATGACCTCGTAATGGCCCTGCTCGTGGCCGAGATGGTTGAACGGCGTGTAGCGGCTCTCGTCTTCCTGGTCGATCAGGACCGAGTGGCGCTGCGAGAAGGTGCCGCGCTCGGAATCCTGGCCCGACAGGCGGACATGGTGGTTCTCGTTGAGCAGCGTGCAGAACGCCAATGCCTCGCCGGTCGCCCAATCGATACCAACGCCGGTGTCGATGGCCTTGGCGCGATTGTCGAGGAAGCGCTGGATGGTGCGGTGGACGCGGAAGCCATCCGGCACCCTGGTGATCTTGCGGCCGATTTCCTTCAGCTCGGCGGTGTCGACGCCGGTGACGCCGCGGCGCGCATCCTCTTCCTGGTCGGCGATCTTGAAGCCGGACCACTTGCCATCGAGCCAGTCGGCCTTGTTGGGCTTGTAGGAGGTGCCGGCCTCGAACTCGGCGTCGAGCCGCGCGCGCCAGTCGGCCTTGGCCTTGTCGACCTCGCCCTCGGTCATCACGCCTTCGCTGATCAGGCGGCGGGCGTACAGCTCGAGCGTCGACGGATGCGCCGCGATCCTCTTGTACATCACCGGCTGGGTGAAAGCCGGCTCGTCGCCTTCGTTATGGCCATGCCTGCGGTAGCAGAACATGTCGATGACGACGGGCTTGTGGAATTTCTGCCGGAACTCGGTGGCGACCTTGGCCGCGAACACGACGGCTTCCGGATCGTCGCCGTTCACGTGGAAGATCGGCGCGTCGATCATCTTCGCCACGTCCGACGGATAGGGCGAGGAGCGCGAGTAGCGCGGATAGGTGGTGAAGCCGATCTGGTTGTTGACGATGAAGTGCAGCGAGCCGCCGGTGCGGTAGCCCTTCAGGTCCGACAGGCTGAAGCATTCCGCGACCACGCCCTGGCCGGCGAAGGCGGCGTCGCCGTGCATCAGGAGCGGCAGCACGGAGATGCGCATGTCCGGCGGATCACCGTGCTGGTCCTGCTTGGCGCGGACCTTGCCGAGCACCACGGGATCGACGATCTCGAGATGCGAGGGGTTGGCGGTCAGCGACAGATGGATGCGGTTGCCGTCGAACTCGCGGTCCGAGGAAGCGCCGAGGTGATACTTGACGTCGCCGGAGCCTTCGACCGCGTCGGGGTTGGCCGAGCCGCCCTTGAACTCATGAAACAGCGCGCGATGGGCCTTGCCCATCACCTGCGTCAGCACGTTGAGGCGGCCGCGATGCGGCATGCCGAGCACGACCTCCTTCACGCCGAGATTGCCGCCGCGCTTGATGATCTGCTCCAGCGCGGGGATCAGCGATTCGCCGCCGTCGAGACCGAAGCGCTTGGTCCCGGTGAACTTGGTATCGCAGAACTTCTCGAAACCTTCGGCTTCGACCAGCTTCATCAGGATCGCGCGACGGCCTTCGCGGGTGAACGAGATCTCCTTGTCCGGTCCCTCGATGCGCTCCTGGATCCACGCCTTCTGCGCAGCGTTGCTGATGTGCATGAACTCGACGCCGAGCGTCTGGCAGTAGGTGCGCTCGCAGATCGCGGTGATCTCGCGCAGGGTGCCGTATTCAAGGCCGAGGACGTGATCGAGGAAGATCTTTCGGTCGAAATCGGCTTCGCTGAAGCCGTAGGTGCGCGGGTCGAGCTCTTCGCGGTTGCGCGGGGCTTCGATGCCGAGCGGATCGAGCTTGGCGTGGAAATGGCCACGCATGCGGTAGGAGCGGATCAGCATCAGGGCGCGGACCGAGTCGCGCGTGGCCTGGAGCAGGTCGGCAGAAGAGAAATCGGCGCCCTTGGCCTGCGCCTTGGCGGCGATCTTGGTGCCGACCGCCTTCTCGACCTCAGCCCAGTTGCCGTCGAGGGCCGATGTGAGGTCGTCCTTCGGGGTCAGCGGCCAGTTGTCGCGTTCCCAGGACGGGCCCTCGGCGTTCTTGCTGATATCGGCGGGCTGGTCGTTGAGGCTCTTGAAGAATTCCTGCCACTCGGCGTCGACCGAGGACGGATCCTTCTCGTAGCGGGCGTAGATTTCGTCGATGTAGGTGGCGTTGGTGCCCTGCAAAAAGGAGGAGAGGGCAAAGGCTGCGTTCGCGTCCTGGCGAGACATACTTGAGTTCCTGGCGATTTCGGTTCGCGCATAACAAACGGCGCTGGCGTCGGGCTCCCCGGCAGAGGCCCGGCGCGACAGGCACCATTTATCCTATTTGCTGCGAAACTTCGCCCGGAAAAGCACGAAGGACTGAATTAACCCTTCAATTTTTCGGCAAGCGTGTGCCCGAGGCGGGCGGGAGACGGCGACACTGTAATTCCAGCCGATTTCATCGCATCGGTCTTGGAGCCGGCGTCGCCCTTGCCACCCGAGATGATCGCACCGGCATGGCCCATGCGACGGCCGGGAGGTGCGGTCACGCCGGCGATGAAACCGACCATCGGCTTCTTGCGACCGCGCTTGGCCTCGTCCTTGAGGAACTGGGCGGCGTCTTCCTCGGCGGAACCGCCGATCTCGCCGATCATGATGATCGATTCGGTCTTGGGGTCGGCCAGAAGCATTTCCAGCACGTCGATGAACTCGGTTCCCTTGACCGGGTCGCCGCCGATGCCGACCGCGGTGGTCTGGCCGAGGCCCTCTTGGGAGGTCTGGAACACGGCTTCATAGGTCAGTGTGCCGGAGCGGGAGACGATGCCGACGCTGCCGGTCTTGAAGATGTTGGCCGGCATGATGCCGATCTTGCACTCGCCGGCAGTCATGACACCCGGGCAGTTCGGCCCGATCAGACGCGACTTGGAACCGGCCAGCGAGCGCTTCACGCGCACCATGTCGACGACAGGAATGCCCTCGGTGATGCAGACGATCAGCGGGATCTCGGCGTCGATGGCTTCGCAGATCGCATCCGCCGCGCCCGGGGGCGGCACGTAGATCACCGACGCATCGGCGCCGGTCTTCTCACGCGCCTCGCGCACGGTGTCGAACACCGGCAGCCCCAGATGCGTGGCGCCGCCTTTGCCCGGCGAGGTGCCGCCGACCATCTTGGTGCCGTAGGCGAGCGCGGCCTCCGAGTGGAAGGTGCCGTTCTTGCCGGTAAAGCCCTGGCAGATGACCTTGGTGTTCTTGTCGATCAGGATGGACATGAGGTCTGCTTTCGCGAACTAACGAGTGAGAGGTCAGTGGATGCGGCGGTAGATGCCGGTGAGCACGTCGGCCCAGCCTTCCGCATCCGGCGAGAACTGGATCTTCAACGAATAGGAATTGTCGTCGATGATTTCGTAGACGTGGCGCGCATTGCCGCGGAGCGAGCCGCGCACCAGCGTCAGGGTCTTGCCGACCCAGCCGCCGGAGGCAGGCGAGGGCGGCGTGTAGCCGAGCGAATCGTACCAGAACAATTTGTAGGTCCGGTCGTCGCGGTCGAAGGTGAAGAGGCCGTGGGTGGCAAAAGCCTGCTTGCCGTCGCGCGTCTGGACACAGTCCTGGATCAGGTAGAAGCCGTTGAGATCCATGCGCGCGACGACGTGCGAGGTCGCCGGCCCGCCGGCGACCCAACGCGACGGGAAGACCACCTCTTCGCCATTCCATTCGCCGGCGAACGCGGCGAGGCGCGCGTGCTCTGCAAGCGGAGATGATGCGGCGAGATGGTCCTGGGTCATGGCCTCAGCCTCCCTTGACAGCCTTCACGATCTTCTGCGCGGCGTCGTCGAGATTGTCGGCCGGCACCACGTTCAGGCCGGATTCGCGGATGATCTTCTTGCCGAGCTCGACATTGGTGCCTTCGAGGCGGACCACCAGCGGCACGCTGAGACCGACCTCGCGCACGGCGGCGGTGACGCCCTCGGCGATCACGTCGCACTTCATGATCCCACCAAAGATGTTGACCAGGATGCCCTTCACGTTGGGATCCGCGGTGATGATCTTGAACGCGGCCGCGACCTTCTCCTTGCTGGCGCTGCCGCCGACGTCGAGGAAGTTCGCCGGCGCCATGCCGTAGAGCTTGATGATGTCCATCGTCGCCATCGCGAGGCCGGCGCCGTTGACCATGCAGCCGATATTGCCGTCGAGGGTGACGTAGTTGAGGTCGTATTTCGACGCCTCGATTTCCTTGGCGTCTTCCTCGGTCTCGTCGCGCAGCGCGAGCACCTCGGGATGACGGAACAGCGCGTTGTCGTCGAACGACACCTTGGCGTCGAGCACGCGGAGCTGGCCCTGCTTGGTCACGACCAGCGGGTTGATCTCCAGCATCGACATGTCCTTGGCGACGAACGCCGCATAGAGCTGCGCGGTGAGCTTCTCGGCCTGCTTGGCGAGATCGCCGGAGAGCTTGAGCGCGTTGGCGACGGTGCGGCCGTGATGGCCCATGATGCCGGTCGCGGGATCGACCGAGAAGGTCACGATCTTCTCGGGCGTGTTGTGCGCGACGTCCTCGATGTTGACGCCGCCCTCGGTCGAGACGACGAACGAGACGCGCGAGGTCTCGCGGTCGACCAGGATCGAGAGATAGAATTCCTTGTCGATGTCCGAGCCATCCTCGATGTAGAGGCGGTTGACCTGCTTGCCGGCGGGGCCGGTCTGCACGGTGACCAGCGTGGCGCCGAGCATCTGCTTGGCGAATTCGGCGACCTCAGCGGCCGACTTGGCGATGCGGACGCCGCCCTTGTCGCCGGCGGAGGCTTCCTTGAACTTGCCCTTGCCGCGGCCGCCAGCGTGGATCTGGCTCTTCACCACCCAGACCGGGCCCGGGAGGGCCTTGGCGGCGGCTTCCGCGTCCGCGGGCTTCAGGACGGGTACGCCCTTGGAGATCGCCACGCCGAACTCGTTCAGCAGCGCTTTGGCCTGGTACTCATGGATATTCATATGGTCGCTCCCTGAACCCGCGGGCGGTGACCTCTGGGGCCCACCTCAGTCTTGTGGCTGGCATACCATATACCACAGGAACTGCAACCCGGATTCTTTGACATCGGATCTCTGGACTGCCGGAACCCGGAACCCGCCGAGCCTTCAACAAGAGTTGCAGCCGGGGCCGGAAATGAAACCGCCGAAGACCGGTTTTCGATCTTCGGCGGGGATTTTTTGCCCTTAGCGGCCGAGAAGATCGGGCGCGATCTTCTTGCAGGCGTCGACCAGGCCCTGTACGGCGCCGACCGACTTGTCGAAGGCCTCGCGGTCCTTGCCGGCGAGCTCGATCTCGACGACGCGCTCGACACCCTTGGAGCCGATCACGACGGGCACGCCGACATACATGTCCTTCACGCCGTATTCGCCGTTCAGGTACGCAGCCGAGGGCAGCACGCGCTTCTTGTCACGCAGATAGCTCTCGGCCATCGCGATCGCGGAAGCGGCAGGTGCGTAGAACGCCGAGCCGGTCTTGAGCAAATTGACGATCTCGGCGCCGCCGTTGCGGGTGCGGTCGACGATCTCGTCGAGGCGCGCCTGCGAGGTCCAGCCCATCTTGACGAGGTCGGGCAGCGGGATGCCGGCGACGGTGGAGTACTTCACCAGCGGCACCATGGTATCGCCATGACCGCCGAGCACGAAGGCGGTGACGTCTTCAACGGAGACGTTGAACTCGTCGGCCAGGAAATAGCGGAAGCGCGCCGAATCCAGCACGCCGGCCATGCCGACGACCTTCTTGTGCGGCAGGCCCGAGGCCTTCTGCAGCGCCCAGACCATCGCGTCGAGCGGATTGGTGATGCAGATGACGAAGGCGTCGGGGGCGTATTTCTTGATGCCGGCGCCGACCTGCTCCATGACCTTGAGGTTGATGGAGAGGAGGTCGTCGCGGCTCATGCCGGGCTTGCGCGGCACGCCGGCGGTGACGATGCAGACCTTGGCGTTGTCGAGGGCTTCGTACGAATTGGCGCCAGTGTAGTGCGCGTCAAAACCGTCGACCGGCGAGGACTGCGCGATGTCGAGCGCCTTACCCTGCGGCACGCCCTCGGCGATGTCGAACATCACCACGTCGCCCAGCTCTTTCAGGCCGATGAGATGAGCCAACGTTCCGCCGATCTGACCGGAGCCAATCAAAGCAATCTTGTCGCGCGCCATGTGAACCTGTCCTTTAGACACGTAAGGAGGGGAAAACTGAGACGGGTGGTTATCCCTTTCGCTTCCCCCGTTCAAGTCGGTGGATGCCCAATTGTCGGGCTTGCTGAGAGAGCAACCAGCATACCCCGTCTGTCATTCCGGGATGCGCCGACAGACGCAGGCCCGGAATCCATAGGGCGGCACAGTTGGTGCGCGATGGATTCCGGGCTCGTCGCTTCGCGACGCCCCGGAACGACGGCGGAGAAGATGGTGAAATAGGACTTAAGTCTCCACCAGGCCCTTGGTGGAGCCGCTGGCGGTGGAATCCTTGCGGCCGTGAGGCAGCGCCAGATAGGATTCCGAGCTCATTTCGATCAGGCGCGAGGCTGTGCGCTTGAACTCGTTGGCCTCGTTGCCCTCGTGGGCGAGGTAGAGCGAGATCGGATTGGCATCGGCCGAGGCCATCAGCTTCACGGCATTGTCATAGAGCGTGTCGATCAGCGTGATGAAGCGCTTGGCGGCGTTGCGCTGGGAGAAGTCCATCACTGGAATATGGTCGACCAGGATGGTGTGGTAGTCGTGCGCGAGCCTCAGGTAGTCGGATGCACCGAGCGGCTTCTCGCAGAGATCGGCGAAGGTGAAGCGCGCCACGCCATGGGCCGAGCACGGCACGTGCAGGATGCGGCCCTTGAACGAGATGTCGCGCGACTTGCATTTGGCGTTGCCGGTCATCTTCGACCAGGCGCGGTCGAGGGCTGCGTCCGCATCGCCATCGGCCGGCGTCAGCCACATCGGCACACCCTGAAGCTTCTCCAGGCGGAAATCGGTGCGCGCATCGAGGCGCGCGACGTCCATGTGGTCGGTGATCTGCTTGATGAAGGGCAGGAACAGCGAGCGGTTCAAGCCGCCCTTGTAGAGATCGTCGGGCGCGACGTTGGAGGTCGCGACCACCACGGTGCCAAGCTCGAACAGCTTTGCGAACAGCCGGCCGAGGATCATCGCGTCGGCGATGTCGGTAACGTGGAATTCGTCGAAGCAGAGCAGCCAGCTTTCCTCGAAGATCGCATTCGCAGTCAGCGCGATGACGTCGCCATCGGCGATCTCGCCGCGCGAGATGCCCTGGCGATAGTCGTAGATGCGCTCGTGCACATCGGCCATGAATTCGTGGAAATGCGCGCGGCGCTTGTGCTCGACGGTCGAGTGCTGGAAGAACAGGTCCATCAGCATGGTCTTGCCGCGGCCGACCTCGCCATGGATGTAGAGCCCGCGCGGCGCTTCGTCCTTGTCGCTGCTGAACAGACGGCTGAGCAGGCCCTGCTTGCGCTGGGGGTTGTAGCTTGCGAGCCGCTGGTCGAGCACCGCATAGGCCTCGGCGACCTCGGCCTGCGCCGCATCGGGCTCGATCGCGCCGGACGCGATCTCGGCCTGGTATGCCTCGCGGAATGAGGAACTGGGAGTGGAGAGCATCGCCCTTTACCGCCAGAGACTGACGGAAATTGCAAGCCGTGAATTGGTGCGGGGCGCTATGCGTTCCATGTCCCGGACGCGCTGCAGCGTGCGACGCCGCTGCGCAGAGCCGGGACCCACTGTTTCGTTCATTGCCGTGGAGCGATGGGCCCCGGCTCAGCAGTGCACCACTTTGTGGCGCACTGCGTCCGGGGCAGGAGAGCTATCTCACTCACACAGCTCGTAGGCGTCCTCGACCACATACGGCCCGCCGCCGGTCGACGCACGCGACGAGAACAACACAAAACGTTCGGCCATGAACGCCTTGCTCGGGAAGTAACCGCGCAGCGAGAGATAGTCGGCGACATCGCGGTCGGAGGCGTCGTGCAGGCGGGCCAGCGTGACATGCGGCGTGAACTTGCGTCCTTCCGGATCGAGGCCGATCCGCTGCATCATGCGTTCGAGCTCGGCCTGCAATTCCATCAGCGGCTTGCTCGGCGCGATGGTCGCGACCACCGCGCGCGGCTTGCGGCCGCCGAAGCTTTGCAAGCCCTGCACCTTCACCTCGAACGGCTTGCGGTCGACGCGAAACAGCATCGAGGCGATCTCGTTGGCGTACAGGCCGTCGATATCGCCGATGAAACGCAGGGTGACGTGATAATTTTCGGGATCGATCCACCGGGCGCCGGGAAGGCCGCCCCTAAGATTGGAAAGCGACTGGCCGATCTCGGCCGGAATTTCCAGACCTGTGAATAAACGCGGCATCGTTTCGCACTCCCGATGCTTGGGCATGATCCCTGGGAAGGATCATATCCAAATTTTAGAGCCGGCGACGAATCACCGGTACCCTGATTCCTATCGCAGTTGTATGACTCTGCGAAGCATCGCGCGCCCCACCCCGGTAAATCCCTGGGAATTAGGGTTAGCGCTGCCCGCTTTTCAGCGGCGCTGCTCGCTTATATTGCGCAAAAATGCCTCCACGGTGGGCATGATGTTGCCAACGACGATGTCGACGCCGGCCGCGGTCGGATGAATGCCGTCGGCCTGGTTGAGCTTGGCGTCGGCCGCGACACCGTCGAGGAAGAACGGATAGAGCGGCACGTCGAATTTTTTCGCCAGATCCGGATAAATCGAATTGAAGCGCGCGGCGTATTCGGGGCCGTAATTCGGCGGCGCCAGCATGCCGCACAGCATCACCGCGATCTTGCGTGCCTTCAGGCGCTGGACGATGTCGGTCAGCGCGGTCCGAGTCAAATCGGGGTCGATGCCGCGCAGCGCATCGTTGGCGCCGAGCTCGACGATCACGCCGTCGGTTCCGTCCGGGACCGACCAGTCGAGCCGATCACGGCCGCCGGACGAGGTGTCGCCCGACACTCCGGCATTGGTCATATCAACCGCTATACCTTTGGCCTGCAACGATTTTTTCAGTTTTGCGGGAAAGGCTTCCTGGGCCGGGAGGCCGAGGCCGGCGCTCAGGGAATCGCCGAGAACGACAAGCTTGACCGGTTTTGTCGCGTCGGCCCAGGCCGGATCCGCCACCGTCATCAAAGCGAACATCAACACGGCTAAGTGCATGAACAATCCGTAACGCCTCTCGACCGCGTGTGCGGAGTTGCCATATGACCGGACCATGGACAGTCGCATCGAAACCTCTTCGCTCGCCGGCACCGCGCCGGACACCATCGCCATCTCCAACGTCAATCTTTCATTGGGTACGGGCGCGGCACGCGTTCACATCCTCAAGGATATCAGCCTGCGGGTCGGCCGTAGCGAGACGATCGGCCTGATCGGCCCGTCAGGCTCGGGCAAATCCACGCTGCTGATGGTGATGGCGGGGCTGGAGCGTCCTGATAGTGGAGAGGTGGTGGTCAATGGCACGCCTTTCAATGCCCTCGACGAGGACGCGCTGGCCCGCTTCCGCGGCCGCCAGGTCGGCATCGTCTTCCAGTCCTTTCATCTGATCCCGACCATGACGGCGCTGGAGAACGTCGCCGTGCCGCTCGAGCTCGCCGGCAATCCCGACGCCGCAAAACGCGCGGCGCAGGAGCTGCAATCGGTCGGGCTCGGCGATCGCCTGCATCACTATCCGACGCAGCTGTCCGGCGGCGAGCAGCAGCGCGTCGCGCTCGCCCGCGCCCTGGCGCCCGATCCCGCCATCCTCGTCGCGGACGAGCCGACCGGCAATCTCGACGAGGCGACGGGAAAACAGATCGTCGATCTCCTGTTCAGCAAGCATGCCGAGCGCGGCATGACGCTGGTGCTGGTCACGCACGATTCCTCGCTCGCGCATCGCTGCGATCGCGTGATCCGCCTGCGCTCCGGGCGCATCGACACCCAGTCTGCACCGGCATGAGCATCGCGGCCGAACCGTTCGCGAGGCCCAGCGGCGTCTTGCTGTCGCTGCGCTACGCGCTGCGCGAATTGCGCGGAGGCCTGCGCGGCTTCTACGTCTTCATCGCCTGCATCGCGCTCGGCGTGATGGCCATCGCCGGCGTCGGCTCGGTCTCGGCAAGCCTGAGCGACGGTCTCGCGCGGGAGGGCCGCACTCTGCTCGGCGGCGACGTCTCCTTCGTGCTGTTCCAGCGCGAGGCGAAGCCCGAGGAGGTCGCCTTACTGCGCTCGCGCGGCACCGTCTCGACCGCCGCAACCTTGCGCGGCATGGCACGCTCGGCCGACGGCCAGCTCGCGCTGGTCGAGATGAAGGCGGTCGACGACACCTATCCGATGCTCGGCCAGTTGACGCTGGCGCCGCCGCTGCCGATGTCCGACCTGCTCGCGGAGCGCGACGGCGCGTTCGGTGCCGCCGCCGATCCAACGCTGCTGGCACGGCTGTCGCTGAAGACCGGCGACCGCGTCACCGTCGGGTCCGCAACGTTCCAGATCCGCAGCACGGTCGAAGCCGAGCCCGACAAGCTCGCCGGCGGCATCGGTTTCGGGCCGCGCTTCCTGATCAGCGAGGCGGGCCTGCGCGCCACCGGCCTGATTCAGCCCGGCAGCCTGGTACGCTGGGTCTACCGGGTGAAGCTACCCGATACCGGCAACAGCGAGCGCGCCACCGACGCCTTCATCGCGGATGCGCGCAACGCCGCGCCGCAGGCCGGCTGGGAGGTCCGCAGCCGCTCCAATGCCTCGCCGCAGCTCGAGCGCAACATCAACCGCTTCACGCAATTCCTGACGCTGGTCGGCCTCGCCGCGCTGCTGGTCGGCGGCGTCGGCGTCGCCAATGCCGTCAAGAGCCATATCGACCGTCGGCTCGAGGTCATCGCGGCCTTCAAGGCCGTCGGCGCCACCGGCCGCGACGTGTTCGGCATCTATCTGGCGCAGGTCCTGCTGCTGGCGGGAATCGGCTCGGTGATCGGCCTTGCGCTCGGCGCCGCGATGCCTTTCGCCATCGTCGGCCTGTTCGGCAAGCTGCTGCCGCTGCCGGTGGTGCCGGCCGTGCATGCCGACGAGCTCGCGCTGTCCTTCGTCTATGGCCTGCTCACGGCGCTCGCCTTCGGCCTGTGGCCGCTCGGGCGCGTGCACGACGTGCCGGTCGCCGCGCTGTTCCGCGACACCATCAGCTCCGAATGGCACCGGCCGCGCTGGAGCTATCTCGTGTTCATGGCCGTCGTGATCGCGGTGCTTATCGCGGTCGTGATCGGACTCTCCTTCGACAAGCGCATCGCCGCGGTGTTCGTGGCCTCCTCCGTCGTCGTGTTCGTCCTGCTCCGCGGCATCGCCGCCCTGCTGATGACGATCGCGCGGCGGCTACCACGGACACGGCTGCCGATGTTGCGACTGGCAATCGCCAACATCCACCGGCCGGGCGCACTGACGCCCTCCGTCGTGCTGTCGCTCGGCCTCGGGCTCGCCGTGCTCGTCACCATCACCCAGATCGACGGCAATCTGCGCCGGCAGTTCCTTGCGGCCCTTCCTGATCACGCGCCGTCGTTCTTCTTCATCGACATCCCGAGCACGCAGGCCGAGCAGTTCGACGGCTATCTGCGCCGGATCGCGCCAGGCGCAAAGGTCGAGGACGTGCCGATGCTGCGCGGGCGCATCGTCGGAGCGCGGGGCGTCCGCGCCGAGGAGCTCAAGCCGACCACCGATTCCGAGTGGGTGCTGCAAAGCGACCGCGGCCTGACCTACACCGCCGAGCTGCCGAAGGGCTCCAAGGTGGTCGAGGGCGAATGGTGGAGCGCCGACTATTCCGGCCCGCTGCTGGTCTCGATGGAGAAGAAGATCGCCGACGGGCTCGGCCTCAAGCTCGGCGACGAGGTCGTGGTCAACGTGCTTGGCCGCGACATCCCGGCCAAAATCGGCAATCTGCGCACCATCGACTGGCAGGGGATGGGCATCAATTTCGTCCTGGTGTTTTCGCCCAACGCCTTCAAGGGCGCGCCCCACACCCACATCGCGACCCTCACCGAGGCCGGCGGCAATGCGGCCGGCGACGGCAAGATCATCAAGGATGTCGCCGACGCCTATCCGATGGTGACGAGCGTGCGCGTGCGCGAGGTGATGGAGACGGTCGGCTCGGTCGTGACCAATCTGGCGCTCGCGATCCGCGGCGCCAGCGCGGTGACCCTGATCTCGGCGATCCTGGTGCTGGGCGGCGCGCTCGCCGCCGGCCACCGCCACCGGGTCTACGATGCGGTGATCCTCAAGACTCTCGGCGCGACCCGGCTGCGGCTGCTCGGCGCCTATGCCCTCGAATACCTGCTGATCGGACTTGCCACCGCGGTATTCGGCGTGATCGCGGGCAGCATCGCGGCCTGGATGATCGTGACGCGGCTGATGACGCTGACTTTCGTCTGGCAAGCTGGCAGCGCGGCCGCCGTGGTCGCGGCTGCCCTGGTCGTCACGGTCGGACTTGGGCTCGCCGGCACGCTGCTGGCATTGAACAAAAAGCCCGCCACGGTGTTGCGGAATTTGTGACAAATGGTAGCGGGTGACCTTGCTATGTCGGAATCGCACGATTCCAGCGATTAACCACGTCCGCTCGCCAGGATTGCGGGCGAGGGCGACATTCAGCCGCGCGTGGACGGTTGCAGCGAATGTGTTAGTTTCCCACATATCCAATGGGTTCGGAGCCCCGATTATGAGCCAGAATTTAGTCGGCACAGATCGGTATCCGAGATAGAATTTGACGAACCGGCGGCATGGCGACCCTCATGCCGGACCGGGCCAACCAACGGGAATTCGACCATGTCGGACCTAGACCGTAACTACGCTTCTCCTTTCGGCAGGGCCGCCGGGCGTGTCGACGCCGCGACGGTCGATGCCGGTCTGCGCGCCTACATGCTGCGCATCTACAATTACATGAGCATCGGCCTGGCCATCACCGGCCTTGCCGCTCTCGGCGTCTATATGGCCGCCGTGACTGACGTTCCGACCCCGGAAGCGGTCCGCGTCGGCAAGCTGTTCCTGACGCCGTTCGGCTACGCGATGTTCGTCAGCCCCCTGAAGTGGCTATTCATGCTCGCGCCGCTCGCGATGGTGTTCGTGATCTCGGCGGGCATCAACCGTCTCGCCCCCTCGACCGCCCAGATCCTGTTCTGGGTGTTCGCGGCGCTGATGGGCATCTCGCTGTCGTCGATCTTCCTGGTGTTCACGCACACCTCGATCGTGCGGGTGTTCTTCATCACCGCGGCCACGTTCGGTGCGCTGAGCCTCTACGGCTACACCACCAAGCGTGACATGACCGGAATGGGCTCATTCCTGTTCATGGGCCTGATCGGCATCATCATCGCGAGCCTGGTCAACCTGTTCCTGGCGAGCTCGGTGCTGCAGTTCGTCGTGTCGGTGGTCGGTGTGCTGGTGTTCGCCGGCCTCACCGCCTGGGACACCCAGCGGCTGAAGAACGACTACATCTACGGCTATGCCTCGGCCGGCGGTGAAATCGCAGAGCGTGCGGCTATCACTGGCGCCCTGTCGCTGTACCTGAACTTCATCAACCTGTTCACGCTGCTGTTGCAGCTCCTCGGCCAGCGCGACTAACCACTGGACCTGAGCGAACGGACACAGACCCCGGCCGAAAGGCCGGGGTTTTTGTTTGCGCCGAGGTCTTTCCCCGAACGCCGCCATGGCGAGGAGCTCTTGCGACGAAGCAATCCAGAGACCCTCCGCGGACGCATTTCTGGATTGCTTCGCTGCGCTCGCAATGACGGCGGAGAGGCGGCCTCTCCCTCTTCCAGCCGCCCCGGGAAGCCTCTAATCTTCCCGCCATGTCCGCACCTGAAATCAGGCCTACGACCGAGGCCGACCTCCCCGCCATCGCCGCCATCTACCAGCAGGCTGTCCGCGAGGGCACCGCGACGTTCGAGCTGGAGCCGCCCGACCTTGCCGAGATGACGCGCCGCTATCGCGCGCTGATCGACGGCGGCTACCCCTACTTCGTCGCCATCCTCGACGGACGCGTGGCCGGCTATGCCTATGCCGGCGCCTACCGGCCGCGGCCGGCCTACCGCTTCACGGTCGAGAACTCGATCTATCTCGATCCAGGCTTCCACCGCCGCGGCATCGGCTCGTTGCTGCTGGAGCGGCTGATCACCGAATGCGAGGCGCGCGGCTTCCGCCAGATGATCGCGGTGATCGGCGATTCCGCCAATGCCGGTTCGATCGGCGTGCACACGCGCGGCGGCTTCAAGATGATCGGAACGCACCCCAATGTCGGGCTGAAATTCGGCCGCTGGCTCGACACGGTGATGATGCAGCGCGACCTCGGCGAGGGCGCGAGCACGGTGCCGGGGCAGTAAAGACCTCGTAGCCCGCCTACACCACCGCCAGCTTGCGATCGATCACCAGCAGCAC
Organism: Bradyrhizobium liaoningense; assembly: GCF_018130785.1. Lineage (GTDB taxonomy): Bacteria > Pseudomonadota > Alphaproteobacteria > Rhizobiales > Xanthobacteraceae > Bradyrhizobium > Bradyrhizobium liaoningense_A. Next base: position 62,014 of record NZ_JAFCJT010000013.1, on the reverse strand, counting down.
GCGCTCGAGCTCGTGGCCGCGGCGCAGGATCAGGCCGGTCGCCGAGATCACGCTGTACATGCCCTGCTTGCGCGCCAGCCGCGGGTCTTTCTCGATGCGATAGATCGGCACCTCCGAGGCGCGGCGGAACACCGAGAACACGGCGCGATCCCTGAGGAAGTCGATGGCATAGTCGCGCCACTCGCCATCGGCGACCATGCGGCCGTAGAGATTGAGGATGCGATGCAGTTCGAGCCGGTTGAACGTCACCCGGGTCGGTTGGACGTTCGCAGCGGCGGGGTGCGCCACTGCGCGCTGCCCGCTCGGATCGACATCCTCCGGCGTCAGACTCATCGCGCGCCTCCTCATCTCGCGGCATGATCGCGTCCGCGAAGACCGTCCCCGGAACCGCGGATCATGACAGTTGCATGATTGCGCCAACCGTCCCCCATCGCAAGGGGCTCTTCACTCAACTCATTGAATCAGGTGCGAATCGGAGCACACGCAGGAGTGGAACTCTGTCGCGGCAAACCGTCACGGGATCGTTAGAAGGAATCTTGATATCGCCGCTTTTCCGCCAAGCGCCTGCCGCCCTGCATTGCGACAAGACCTGTGTGCGTTGACCCGGTCCTTTCGGTTCCGGATTCCTCAGCCCCCAGCCCCCCGGGGCCGTCGGGATCGGGTCTGTACGCGCGACAAGGAGGGCCAACGCAAGTTGGTCCTTTTTGGTTTGTGGTTGGACGTTTCCGGGGCGCTGTCATTCCGGGGCGCGCCTCTTGGCGCCAGCTGTGGTGCGCGATTGCGCACCTGAGAATCCATTTCTCAGCTCAGATTGTGGATCGATGGATTTTCAGGTGCGCAATCGGGCACCTGAGCTCGCGCTTCGCCCGCCCCGGAATGACGAGACTAATTACCTTGAGACGTTCTTGAGCGTGCTTCGCTTCAGTGCAGCGACGTGTACGCTGCGCCGAGCATCGCACCCGGCTTTTCACGGTTGCCGTCCTGGACATAGACCACGGCGCCGTCGACGCCGTCGCGCGTGAGATTTTCCAACGGCACCGTCCAGCTTTCCGGACGTCCGTTCCAGTCGCCGACCTTGAGCAGGTTGCGCACGACGTTGTGATAGGTGAGCTGCTGCCCGCGATTTTCGCCACGGCCAATCGCGATCGGCACCGATTTCGTGATCGAGCAGATCCAGACCTCGCCATGAGAGACCGCCGGCTCCTTGCTCGCCGCCACCGAGACGTTGATCTGCTTGCCCGCAAGCGACATCGTCACCGGCACGCTCATCACGCCCGTGCCCTTGTCGGTCTTGCCGATCGCGCTCTCGATTCCGGCGCGGTCGCTGCCGATAACATGCGTCGAACCATTGACCACGACTTGCGGCGTATAGACCTCGCGGTCGCCGCGCATGCGCGAATAGGCGCGCTGCCGCGCCGAGAAGCGCGAATCCGCAAGCGTGTCCTTCCAGCCGAGATAATCCCAATAATCGATCGGCATGCTCAGCGCGATGATAGACGGGTCTTTGGAGAGATCGCCGATGACCTGGTCGGCGGGGGGGCAGGAGGAGCAGCCCTGCGATGTGAAGAGCTCGACCACGGCGCGGGGCTCAGCCTCGGCGGGACGGATGACGGCGACGATCGCGCAGAGACCGAGTGCTCCCGACCAGAGGGCACCGGACCAGCGCGAAACCAGATGAGAAGCCGTCATTGTTGTCATGTCGAACGCCGCACACCATTGCTCGTGAGAAGGGAAATCTTATCGCCTGATGGTCACCGTAGTCTTACGGGGCGCGGCATATTCATCCGTCCAGGCAAGCGTCCAAGGGGACGTTTTCCGCCGGGCGGGCCCATCTGAATCGTGCCGCAAACGCGCGAAGGCGGCCTTTTGATAGGCCGCCTTCGTTTAACCTTCTACTCACTTCGCAGTGAGCCACCGTTCACAAATCCGCGCTTACGCCGCGAGCTTGCGCAGCACGTAGTGCAGGATGCCGCCGTTGCGGTAGTAGTCGAGCTCGTCCAGCGTATCGATGCGGCAAAGCAGCGAGACGCGCTGCAGCGAACCGTCACCGGAGACGATCTCCGCGGTCAGCTTCTGACGCGGCTTCAGGTCGCCGACGAGGCCGCGCAGCGTGACCTTCTCGTCGCCTTTCAGGCCGAGCGACGACCACGAGGTGCCTTCCTCGAAGGTCAGCGGCAGCACGCCCATACCGACCAGGTTGGAGCGGTGGATACGCTCGAAACTCTGGCAGATCACGGCGCGAACGCCGAGCAGGCGCGTGCCCTTCGCAGCCCAGTCGCGCGACGAGCCGTTGCCGTATTCGGCGCCGGCGAACACCACCAGCGGCACCTCTTCCTGCTGGTACTTCATCGCGGCGTCGTAGATCGACATCTGCTCGCCGTCGGGCCAGTGCTTGGTGAGACCGCCCTCGGGAATGTTGCCATCCGCGCCCTTGAGCATGAAGTTCTTGATGCGGATGTTGGCGAAGGTGCCGCGCATCATGACTTCATGATTGCCGCGTCGCGTGCCGTACTGGTTGAAGTCGGCCGGACGCACCTGGTGCTCGCTGAGATATTTTCCGGCGGGCGAGGTGAGCTTGATCGAACCGGCCGGCGAGATGTGGTCGGTGGTGATCTTGTCGCCGAACATGGCGAGGACGCGCGCCTCGACGATGTCGGTGACCGGCTCCGGCTCCTTCTTCATGCCGTCGAAATAGGGCGGGTTCTGCACATAGGTCGAGCTCATGTTCCAGCGGTAGGTCTCGCTCTCGACCGTCTTGATCTTGCGCCAGTTGGTGTCGCCCTTGAACACGTCGGCATACTTCTTCTTGAAGATCGACGCGGTCACGAACTTCTTCATGAAGGCGTTGATCTCCTTCGTCGTCGGCCAGATGTCCTTGAGGTACACCGGCTTGCCGTCCTTGCCTTCACCGAGCGGCTCGACGGCGAGGTTCTTGGTGACGCTGCCCGCGAGCGCGTGGGCGACGACCAGCGGCGGCGAGGCGAGATAGTTCGCCTGCACGTCCGGCGAGACACGGCCTTCGAAGTTGCGGTTGCCGGAGAGCACGGCGGCGGCGACGATGCCGTTGTCGTTGATCGACTTCGAGATCTCCTCCGGCAGCGGGCCGGAATTGCCGATGCAGGTGGTGCAGCCGAAGCCGACAAGGTTGAAGCCGACCTTGTCGAGATCTTTCTGCAGACCGGAATCGGCGAGATAACCGGCAACCACCTGGCTGCCCGGAGCGAGCGAGGTCTTCACCCACGGCTTGGCCTTGAGGCCCTTCGCAGCGGCATTACGTGCCAAGAGGCCGGCGCCGATCAGCACACTCGGATTCGAGGTGTTGGTGCAGGAGGTGATCGCGGCGATCACGACGTCGCCGTGACCAATCTCGTAATCCTTGCCGTCGACGGCGAAGCGCTTGTTGGGTTCCTCGGCCTTCTTGTATTCGGTGCCGAGCGCGAGCGAGAAGCCTTCGGCGACCGACGGCAGCGCGATGCGGCCTTCGGGACGCTTCGGACCGGCCATCGAGGGAACGACGTCGCCGAGGTCGAGGGTCAGCGTTTCGGTAAAGACCGGATCGGCCGACTTGGCGGTGCGGAACAGGCCCTGCGCCTTGGCGTAGGCCTGCACCAGCGCGACGCGCGCCGAGGCGCGGCCGGAGGTCTTGAGGTAGTCGAGCGCGGCGGCGTCGACCGGGAAGAAGCCGCAGGTCGCGCCGTATTCGGGGGCCATGTTGGCGATCGTCGCCTTGTCCGCGACGGAGAGGTGGTCGAGACCGGGGCCGAAGAACTCGACGAACTTGCCGACCACGCCGAGCTTGCGCAGCATCTGCGTGACGGTCAGCACGAGGTCGGTCGCGGTGACGCCTTCCTTCATCGCGCCCTTCAGCTTGAAGCCGACGACGTTGGGCAGCAGCATCGACAGCGGCTGACCGAGCATGCAGGCTTCCGCCTCGATGCCGCCGACGCCCCAGCCGAGCACGGCGAGACCGTTGACCATGGTGGTGTGGGAGTCGGTGCCGACCAGCGAGTCGGGATAGGCGACCTCGAAGGTGCCGGTCTTCTTGCCGACCGTCATCTTCTCCTTCTTGGTCCAGACCGTCTGGGAGAGATATTCGAGATTGACCTGATGGCAGATGCCGGTGCCGGGCGGCACGACGGAGAAGTTCGAGAACGCCTTCTGGCCCCACTTCAGGAACTCGTAGCGCTCCTGGTTCTGCTTGTATTCCTCGGTGACGTTCTTGCCGAAGGCCTTGTTGTCGCCGAAGAAGTTCACGATCACGGAGTGGTCGATGACGAGATCGACAGGCACCAGCGGGTTGATCTTCTCGGCATCGCCGCCGAGCTTCTGCATCGCGTTGCGCATCGCGGCGAGGTCAACGACGGCCGGCACGCCGGTAAAGTCCTGCATCAGCACGCGGGCCGGGCGGAATGCGATCTCATGCTCCAGCGACTTCTTGCGCAGCCACTTCGACACCGCGACGATGTCGTCCTTCTTGACCGAGCGGCCGTCCTCATTGCGCAGGAGGTTCTCGAGCAGGACCTTCATCGAGTAGGGGAGTTTCGAAATTCCCTTCAGACCATTCTTCTCGGCCGTGGGCAGGCTGTAATAGACATAGGTCTTGGCGCCGACCTTGAGGGTCTTTTTGCATTTGAAGCTGTCGAGCGAGGTCATGTAGGAAATCCCAATTGTTAGTTATACCCGGCAAGGGGTATTTTAACACCGTCAGCGAATCCGGCTGGGTCGCTTGCAGGGGCAGGTTGAGTTGCTGCATCAAGTAGTTCCGGGCTTATAGAAGCTTTCTAACCGCGCCGCCACAGCCACAATCGTGCCGCAGCAATTCGCGAGCCAAAAATTCCCATGCGCTACCCCAAGTTTTCCTGAGGCCTGGCTTTGAGCGGGTTGAACCAAGGCAAGATGCAGCTGTCCGGACGCGGGGTCGTTTGCGTCCGCGGCGGCCGCGAGGTGTTTTCCGGGCTCGATTTCGAGGCGGTCTCGGGCGAAGCGGTGGCGGTCGTCGGCCGCAACGGATCGGGCAAGACCTCGCTGCTGCGGCTGATCGCGGGTCTGCTCATTCCGGCCGGCGGGACAATCGCGCTGGATGGTGGCGATGCCGAGCTGACGCTGCCGGAGCAATGCCACTATCTCGGCCATCGCGACGCCCTGAAGCCAGCCCTGAGCGTGGCGGAAAATCTGTCATTCTGGGCCGATTTTCTGGGCGGCGAGCGCTGTGACGCCGCCAAGAGCCTCGCCATCGTCGGGCTCGACCATGCCACCCATTTGCCCGCCGCTTTCCTGTCCGCCGGCCAGCGCCGCCGGTTGTCGCTGGCCCGGCTCCTGACCGTCCGTCGGCCAGTCTGGCTGCTGGACGAGCCGACCAACGCACTGGATGTCGCCGGCCAGGACATGTTCGGCGGGCTGATGCGGGAGCATCTGGCCCGGGGCGGCATGATCATCGCGGCGACTCACGCGCCGCTGGGGATCGATTCGCGGGAGCTGCGGATTGGGGGGTCGGTGTGATGGGGCTGGACCCTCAGCTTTTCGAGCGGCCGGGCTCCGCCCCCTCCGTTTCCTCCCCCTTGGGGCACGACGGGAGCACCCCATGACCGCCCTCTCCGCCCTCATTCGCCGGGACGTCCGGATCGCGCTCCGCGTCGGCGGCGGGGCGCTGATAGGGGTGCTGTTCTTCCTGACCGTGGTCGTGCTGATGCCGTTCGCGGTGGGGCCGGATCTGGCGCTGCTGTCGCGGCTCGGGCCGGCCATTCTCTGGCTCGGCGCGCTGCTGGCGAGCCTGCTCACCCTAGACCGGCTGTTCATGGCCGACCATGAGGACGGCTCGCTCGACCTAATCACGATGAGCCGGACGCCGCTGGAACTCGCCTGCGCCGCCAAGGCGCTGGCGCATTGGCTCGCCGCTGGCCTGCCGCTGATTGTCGCAACCCCCGTGCTGGGACTGCTGCTCAACCTCGACATGGTCGCGACCGGCGCGGTGGCGCTGACGCTCCTGGCCGGCACACCGGCGCTGACCTTCACCGGCATGATCGGCGCGGCGCTTGCGGTGACGCTGCACCGGGGAGGGCTGCTGATGGCCGTGCTGGTGCTGCCGCTGTCGATCCCCGTGCTGATTTTCGGGGTCGCGGCCTCGCAGGCCGTGATCGTCGGTCCGATGTCGTTCGGCGCGCCGTTCTCGATCCTGTGCGCGCTGTCCCTGGTCAGCCTCGTGGTCGGCCCCTTCGCCGCGGCGGCGAGCCTGCGCCATGGCCTCGATTGAGATGGGCTGGACCGACCTTGACCCCGATCAACTTTCGCTACGCGCTTTTATGCTGATTGCGTGAGTGCCTACCTGTGATTATCAAAATACCATGACGCTGATCGACCTCGCCAATCCGACACGGTTCCTAGCGCTGACGGCGCGCGTGCTGCCGTGGCTTGCGGCCGCGACCGTCATCCTGCTCACGATCGGCCTCTACCAGTCCGCCCTTGCGCCCGACGATTATCAGCAGGGCGCGACGGTGAAGATCATGTTCATCCACGTGCCCAATGCCTGGCTCTCGATGTTCGTGTGGGGCGTGATGAGCATCGCCTCATTGGGCACGCTGGTGTGGCGGCATCCGCTCGCCGACGTCGCCGCCAAAGCGGCAGCACCGATCGGCGCCGCCTTCACCTTCCTCGCGCTGCTCACCGGATCGCTGTGGGGCCGGCCGATGTGGGGCACCTATTGGGAATGGGACGCGCGGCTGACCTCGGTGCTGATCCTATTCCTGATGTATCTCGGCCTGATGGCGCTGTGGCGCGCGGTCGACGATCCCTCGCGCGCGGCGCGCGCGGCCGCGGTGCTGACGCTGGTCGGGGCGATCAACCTGCCCATCATCAAGTTCTCGGTCGACTGGTGGAACACGCTGCACCAGCCGGCATCGGTGATGCGCATGGGCGGCTCGACGCTCGACAAATCGTTCCTGATTCCGCTGCTGCTGATGGCGATCGCATTCACGCTGCTGTTCGTCACGCTGCATTTGGCTGCCATGCGCAACGAGATTTTGCGCCGCCGCGTCCGCTCGCTGCAGATGATGCAGGCGAGCCAGAAAGCAGCATAACGATGTCGCTCGGCCCCTACGCGTCCTTCATCGTGACGTCTTACGCGGCTGCGGCGTTCGTCGTCGTGATCCTGATCGGCTGGATCGTGCTCGACTATCGCAGCCAGACGGAGCGCCTGCGCGAGCTCGACCGCAGCGGCGTTACCCGCCGTTCCGGCCGCAGCGCGACGGATCGGTCATGAGTGACCAACAAACCTCCGCTCGGCCGCAGCGCCGCACCTTCCTGATGGTGCTGCCGCTGGTCGCCTTCATCGCCCTGGCGCTACTGTTCTGGTTCCGGCTCGGCAGCGGCGATCCCTCGCGGATTCCCTCCGCGCTGATCGGGCGGCCGGCCCCGCAGACCACGCTGCCGCAGCTCGAGGGATTGCAGGCCGACAACGCGCAGGTGCCGGGCCTCGATCCCGCCGCGTTCAAGGGCAAGGTCAGCCTCGTCAATGTCTGGGCTTCCTGGTGCGTGCCCTGCCATGACGAGGCGCCGCTCCTGACCGAGCTCGCCAAGGACAAGCGCTTCCAGCTCGTCGGCATCAACTACAAGGACGCGGCCGACAACGCGCGCCGTTTCCTCGGCCGCTATGGCAACCCGTTCCGCCGCGTCGGCGTCGATGCCAACGGCCGCGCCTCGATCGAATGGGGCGTCTATGGCGTGCCGGAGACGTTCGTCGTCGGGCGCGAAGGCACCATCGTCTACAAGCTGGTCGGGCCGATCACGCCGGACAATTTGCGCACGGTGCTGCTGCCGCAGATGGAGAAGGCGTTGAAGGCGGGGAGCTAGCTCTGCGCTCGTGCGAACGAAGGCGCCGCCCCACACACCGCTGTCATGCCCCGCCACCGGGTCTCGCCTTCGGCGAGCCCGATGACAGGCTCCGCCGGGGCATCCAGTACGCCGCGGCCTCTCCATATCTCACTGCTGTCTCTGGAATACTGGATCGCCCGATCAAGTCGGGCGATGACAGTTGAGTTTGTGGCTGGTCTCAGCGCGCAATGAGGAACCGAGAGCAACTCACCCCTTCCTCACATCGCCCGCCTCGGCCTCGCTCGCCTCCAGCGACGCCGGCTCGATCCCGTAGCGCTTGGTTAGCGGCATCTGGGCGATGGCGAAGATCATCGTGATCGGCGTGACGCCGAACACCTTGAAGTTCACCCAGAAATCCGTGCTCTGGGTGCGCCAGACGATCTCGTTGAGCACCGCCATACCGGCGAAGAACAGCGCCCAGCGCAGCGTGAGGATGCGCCAGCCCTGCGGCGTCAGGTTGAACATCTGGTCGAACATCACGGCGATGAAGGAGCGGCCGAACAGCAGGCCGCCGCCGAGGATCGCCGCGAACAGGCCGTAGATGATGGTCGGCTTGACCTTTATGAAGGTCTCGTCGTGCAGCACCAGCGTCAGCGTGCCGAACACCAGCACGATCACGCCTGTGACGATCGCCATGATTGGGATGTGGCGCGTCACCACATAGGACGCGATCATCGCCGCGACGATCGCGACCATGAAGGCGCCGGTCGCGGCGAACAAATTGAACTTCGCATTCACGAAGAAGAAGACGAGCAGCGGACCGAGCTCGGTCGCAAGCTTGAACAGCGGATGCGGCTGGGTCTTGTCCATTCTCAACTTTCGATTCCGGCGATCGCACGGGCGAAATCGCGTGCGGTGAACGGCGCGAGATCGTCGACGCCTTCGCCGACGCCGATGAAATACACCGGCAGTTTGAATTTCTCCGCGAGTGCCACCAGAATGCCGCCGCGCGCGGTGCCGTCGAGCTTCGTCATCACGAGGCCGGTGACCCCGGCGGTGCGATGGAAGGCCTCGACCTGCGACAGTGCGTTCTGACCGACCGTAGCATCAAGCACCAGCAAGACGGCATGCGGCGCAGTGTCGTCCACCTTGCGGATCACGCGCACGACCTTTTCGAGCTCGTTCATCAGCTCGGCCTTGTTCTGCAGGCGGCCGGCGGTGTCGATCAGGAGGACGTCGACGCTCTGCTCCTTCGCCGCCGTCAGCGCATTGAAGGCAAGGCTCGCCGAATCCGAGCCCTGCGCGCCCGCGACGACCGGTGTCTTCGTGCGCTCGCCCCACACCTTGAGCTGCTCGATGGCCGCCGCACGAAACGTGTCGCCGGCGGCCAGCATCACCTTGCGGCCTTCGGACGAGAATTTCTGCGAGAGTTTTCCGATGGTGGTGGTCTTGCCGGAGCCGTTGACGCCGACCACGAGGATGACGAACGGCTTCTTACCGGTATCGATCTCGAGCGGCTTGGCGACCGGCGCCAGCACCTTCTCGACCTCGATGGCGACGACGTCCTTGACCTCGTCCGCCGAGATCGCCTTGTCATAGCGCCCGGTCCCGACGGCGTCCGCGATCCGCACCGCGACCGAGGTGCCGAGGTCGGCGCGCAGCAGCACGTCCTCGATGTCGTCGAGCATGGCGCGGTCGAGCTTGCGCTTGGTGACGAGGTCGGCGACCGCGGTCCCGAGCGAGGACGAGGTGCGCTTCAGCCCGTTGGACAGGCGGCGCCACCAGCTCAGCTTGGGGGGATCTGACGTGGTATCGTTCATGGCGGGGGTGTGTTAGCCGTTCCGGCTCCCAAACGAAAGTCTTGACCGAAAGTCCTGCGATTGCTCGATGTTCCCCAATTGACGGCCGATGAAATCCTGGCGCGCGTGCTCCATCGCGACGGGCTGATGCTGATCATCGACAAGCCGGCCGGCCTGCCGGTGCATCGCGGTCCCAAGGGCGGCGCCAATCTGGAGGACTCCTTCGATGCGCTGCGGTTCGGCCTGCCGCGGCCGCCGGTGCTGGCCCACCGGCTGGACAAGGACACCTCCGGGTGCCTCGTGCTCGGCCGCCATCGCAAGGCGACCGCCTCGCTCGGCCTCCTCTTCAAGCACGGCAAGATCGGCAAGACCTACTGGACCGTGGTCGAGGGCGGCCCTGCCGAGGACGAAGGCACCGTCGACATGCCGCTCGGCCGGCTCAATGCCGAACGCGGCTGGTGGCAGAAGCCCGACCCGGAGGGTCAGAAGGCGATCACCAACTGGAAGGTGATGGGCCGGGGCGACGGCTTCACCTGGCTCGCCATGGAACCCGTGACCGGGCGGACCCATCAATTGCGGGTGCATTCGTCCGCGACCGGCTGGCCGATCTTCGGCGATAATATTTACGGCAACGGCCCGCGCTTCGGCGAGCCGCTTCTGCATCTGCATTCCCGCGAGATCGTGGTGCCGATCTCCCGGAACAAGGAGCCGATCCGCGTCGTGGCGCCGGCCCCGCCCCACATGCACGAAAAACTCCGCACCTGCGGGTGGAATGGGGAATAGTCTTTTGGACGCTCATGGCGAGGAGGCCGCGTAGCGGCCGTCTCCGGACGATGCTCCGCATCGCCGGGAGAACCATGAAAGGCCCCGATATCGCCCGCGGCCAGCCTTCGAGACGCCGCTTTGCGGGCTCCTCAGGACGAGGAACAGCACCCCGCTACCGGGCCATGGTTTACGAAACGTTCAGTGCTCGCCTCTAATGATAACGGCTGCTTAGAACAAGCTTCCGTCAATCCGCTCAGGACGAGCAACGCGTCATGTCCACGGCCGAGCTATCGATCATCGACGAGGTCGAATCCGCGATTCGGCTTGGCTCGGCGGAAAAGGGCCTGGAAACGGCCCGCCGCGTCACCGAGCTGTTCCTCTCCTCCGCCGGAAGCTTTGACGACGAGCAGATCGCACTGTTCGACGACGTGCTCGAGCGCCTGATCGGCACCATCGAGCTGCGCGCCATCGCCGACATGGGCGCGCGCGTGGCGCTGGCCGAGATCAGCGCGCAGCTCGCGCCGATCGCGCAGGCGCCGCCGTCCGTGATCCGCCGCCTCGCCAACAATGACGAGATCCGCATCGCCGGTCCCGTGCTCCAGGAATCCGCGCGCCTCGACGATGGCGAGCTGGTGAAGATCGCATCATCCAAGGGCGAGACGCATCTGCTCGCGGTCGCCGGCCGCTGGTGGCTCAAGGAGATCGTGACCGACGCGCTGCTGGCGCGCCGCTATCCCAGCGTCAGCCGGCGCCTTGCCGCCAATCCCGGCGCGCGCGTTTCGGGCAATGGATTTGCCGTCATCGTCGGGCAGGCCGAGGCCGATCCCGAGCTCGCCGTGAGCGTCGGCGTCCGCGTCGACCTGCCGTCCGACTTGCGCCGCCAGTTGCTGCGCTCGGCCACGGATGCCGTGCGGACCCGGCTGCTGTCGCGCGCACCGCCGCATCTGTTCGAGGAGATCCAGGGCGCGATCGCCGCCGTCACCGTCGGTGTCGAGCGCGAGATGTCGGGCGTCCGGGATTTCGAAGGCGCCAAGCGGGCGATTGCGAATCTCAAGGCGACCGGCCAGCTCAGCGAGGCCACATTGTTCGGCTTCGCCGCGCAGCGGCGCTACGAGGAAGCCGTAGCGGCATTGGCGGCGTTGTCCGGATCGACCGTCGAAGTGATTCGCCCGCTGATGCAAAGCCTGCGCGAAGACGGCCTGCTGGTGCCGTGCAAGGCGGCCCAGCTCAGCTGGGAAACGACCGCCGCCGTACTCGAGAGTCGCTTTGCCACCGGCGCGATGAAACCCGCGGACATCGCGAGGGCGCAGGGGCATTATGCGAGGATGACGCCGGAGAATGCGCGGCGGACGCTGCGGTTCTGGCAGGTCAGGGCGTTGTAGGTTTGCTGCTCATCACACACTCCGCTGTCATTGCCCGCGAAAGCGGGCAATCCAGTATTCCAGAGACGGCAGCGATAGAACCGAGGAGCCGCGGCGTACTGGGTCGCCCGGTCAAGCCGGGCGACGACACTGCCTATACTGTCAGCCGCTCGCCATCGCTGCCGGCAATCACCAGCGGCACCACACGGCCAACACGTTCGCCCGCGATCGCCACCGGCAGATAATGCTCCGTACGGCCCTGGCTGTCGCTCTCGATCAGCACATCGCGCGTCGTACCCACTTCCTCTTGCAGCCGCCGCCGTAATGCCGCTTCGCCCGCCGCACGCAGCCGCTTCGCCCGCTCCTTGATCGCGCCGCCTGCGACCTGAGGCATCCGCGCGGCCGGCGTGCCGGGTCGTGGGGAATACGGAAAGACGTGCAGGAACGTCAGACCGCACTCCTCCACGAGATCCAGCGAGCGGGAAAACATCTCCTCGGTCTCGGTCGGAAAGCCCGCGATGATGTCGGCGCCGAAGGCGATGTCCGGGCGCAAGCGCCGCACGTGGTCGCAGAACGCGATCGCGTCGTTGCGCGAATGCCGCCGTTTCATGCGCTTCAAGATCATGTCGTCGCCGGATTGCAGCGACAGGTGCAGATGCGGCATCAGGCGCGCATCGTCGGCGATGGCATCAAGCAGGTCGTTGTCGGCCTCGATCGAATCGATCGAGGAGATGCGCAGGCGCTTCAGCTCCGGCACATGCCGCAAGATCTGCTTCGTCAGCATGCCGAGTTTTGGCGTACCCGGCAGGTCGGCGCCATAGCTGGTGAGGTCCACACCGGTCAGAACGATCTCGGCATGGCCGCGCGCAACAAGCACCCGCACCTGATCGACCACCGCGCCCATCGGCACCGAGCGTGAATTGCCGCGGCCGTAGGGGATGATGCAGAACGTGCAGCGATGGTCGCAGCCGTTCTGCACCTGCACGAACACGCGCGGCAGGCCGCTCGCAAAGCCATCGATCAGATGCGGCGCCATCTCCTTCACCGCCATGATATCGCTGACGGCGATTTTTTCGCTCGCACCGAGATCGAATGCGGCACGCGCATCGCGCCAGGCTTCACTGCGCATCTTGTCGTCATTGCCGAGGACGCGATCGACCTCGGCCATGTCTGCGAACATCCGGCTCTGCGTCTGCGCCGCACAGCCGGTGACGACGATGCGCGCACCCGGCCGTTCGCGCTTCAATTTACGGATCGACTGGCGCGCCTGCGCCACCGCTTCGTTGGTGACGGCGCAACTGTTGATGACGATCGTGTCGGAGAGGCCCACGCCCTCGGCCTCGCGCCGGATCAATTCGGCCTCGAAGGCATTGAGGCGGCAGCCGAAGGTGACGATGTCGATGGCCATCAGCCGACCGGCGCGAACAGCGCCGGATCGAAATTGCCTTCGTATTCGAAGGTCGCGGGGCCCGTCATCAGCACATGGTCGTCGCGTTCACGCCATTCGATCCCGAGCTTGCCGCCGGGCAGCGTGATCTCGACATTGCGCTCGGTGCGCTTCAGCCGCGCGGCAGCAACCGCGGTCGCACAGGCCGCCGAACCGCATGCTCTGGTCAGGCCCGCGCCGCGCTCCCAGGTGCGGATCGTGATGTGCTGGGGATCGACGATATGGGCGAGCGTGATGTTGGCACGTTCGGGGAATATCGGATGATTTTCCAGCAGCGGACCGAAGCGCTCGAGATCGTAGGCGTTGACGTCCTCGACCCAGAAGATCGCATGCGGATTGCCCATGCTCACCACGGAAGGCGAATGCAGGATCGGATTGTCGATCGGCCCGATCTGCAATTCGATGTAGCGTGTGTCGCGAAACTCTTCCGCCAGCGGAATGTCCTGCCAGCCGAACTTCGGCGCGCCCATATCGACGGTGTAGAGATCGGGCGCCGGACCCTGCCAGCAATTGAGCAGGCCCGCAGCCGTCTCGAACGTGGCCGTGGTCTGCCCGGTCTTCTCGAAGATGCGCCGCACCACGCAGCGCATGCCGTTGCCGCAGGCACCCGCCTCGGAGCCATCATTGTTGTAGATGCTGATGAAGGCCTCGGTACCGTCGAACCGCGGCTTCTGGAGCACCATGAGCTGGTCGTAGGGCACGCCGCCCCGCGCCGACGCGACCGCGCGGGCATCGTCCGGCGTCACCGGCGCGGCGGAATCACGCATGTCGACAACGACGATCTCGTTGCCGATGCCGTTCATCTTGGCAAATGCGTGGTTGGCCAGCGCGCTCATGAAAATTCCCGAATTTCGCCTGCCTTATATGGCGATCCTTGGTGGCTTGGCCAGTGATTTACCGCCACAGCCATGACGCATCTGTCATGGGACGAATTCGGCACTCGCGTGTTAGAACGGCGCAGTTCGCGCAATCCGGGACGCGCGGCCGGCTTAAGGCCTTGGGGACGTAAGGCCTTGGCGGATAAGCTCTTGGGGAGAATAGAATGAACCGTTTTTGTCGTCTCGCACTGCTTGCGCTGATCCCGGCGGCGACCTTGTCGTTTGGCGTGCCCGGTGCTCTGGCGCAGACCCCGAGCCCGGCGCCCGCCGCGTCGGCCAGCCCTGCGCCGGCTCCGTCGGCCTCGCCCTCTCCGGCCGCAAGTGCCGCGCCTGCGCCCGCGGCAACGCCCTCTCCGGCGCCTGCGGCCAGCGCTTCGCCGTCACCCGGTCCGACGGCCCCACCGCCCGCTGCGGCCACGACGCCCGCCCCGGTGCAGACCGCCGATCCCTTTGGCCTGGAGACCACGATCGAGCCGAAGAAGGTCGTGATGGTCAAGGGCACTGCCAATTGGGATTCGGCCTTCGACACGCTGATCGACGCCTTCAAGGCGCTGAACACGCTGCTGGACAAGCAGGGCATCAAGCCCGCCGGCAATTCGATGATCGTCTACACCTCGACCGACGACACCGGCTTCACCTTCCTGGCCGAGATCCCGATCGAGCAGGACCCGAAGAACCTGCCCAAGGACATGAGCATCGGCAAATCACCGGAAGGCAAGGCGCTGAAATTCGTCCATCGCGGCTCCTACGACAACATGGACAACACTTATGAGGCGATCACCAATCACCTCGACGACAAGAAGCTGGAAGCCAAGGACACTTTCGTCGAGGAATACCTCACCGATCCCCTGAAGACGGCTGAGGACAAGCTCGTGATCAACGTGTTCGTGCCATTGAAGTGAGAGAGATGAAGAAGCCTGCCTTACTCGCCGCCGCATTCGCCGCCACGCTGCTGGCAGCGCCCGCACTCGCCGACGATTTTCCGTCCGCCATTACGGTGAGCGGCGAAGCCATGATTTCCGCAGCACCCGATCTCGCGCAGATCGATGCCGGCGTTGCCAACGATGCCAAATCGGCCAAGGAAGCCTCCGACGCCAACAACGCCGCGATGGGCAAGGTGCTGCTGGCGCTGAAGGGCGCCGGCATCGCCGAGAAGGACTATCAGACCTCGCGGCTGTCCTTGCAGCCGCAATACGGCCAGAACAAATCCACCGGCACTTCGCCCGTGGTCGGCTTCCGCGCCTCTAACCGCGTCACCGTGAAGATCCGCGACGTGACCAAGGTCGCCGGCATCATCGATACGCTGGTCGGCGCCGGCGCCAACGACATCGGCAACATCTCCTTCGAGGTGACGCAAGCCTCAAAACTGCTCGACGATGCCCGTGAACAGGCGGTCGTGGACGCCCGCCGCAAGGCCGAGATTTACGCCAAGGCCACCGGCGTCACGCTCGGCTCGCCGCTCAGCGTATCCGAAGGCGGCGCTCCGGTACCGCTGTTCAAGGCAAGAATGGCGACCGCGCCGATGGCGGCGCCCGCGGCAGTCGCGCCGGGCGAGGAAACGCTGTCGGTGACCGTGAATGTGAGCTGGGCGATCATTCGCCCTGAGGGCAGGTAAGTCCCTTGTCCCGGCTCTGCAGCGCACCGTCGAAGAGACGCTGCGCTGCGTCCAGGCACGAGCGGTGTATGCTGAGAGAGCTAAATCTCCACCACCTGCCCCGGCTTCATCGCCACAAATCGCTCTTGCGGAATCTTCGCGGCATCGAGCGCTTCGACCAGCGCCTTGGCCGGTGCGTCGATCGCTTCGTCCGTCAGCTGGAACGTGCCGTGATGATGCCCGAGCGCGGCTTGCGCGCCGCAATCCGCCAGCGCCTTCACGGCATCTTCCGGGTTCATGTGCTGGTCGCGCATGAACCAGCGCGGCTCGTAGGCGCCGATGGGAAGGATCGCCAGGCGCAGCGGCCCGTGCTTCTCCGCGACGCGACGAAAGTGCGTGCCATCGCCATAGCCGGAATCGCAGACGACGTAGATTTTCCCAGCCGGCGTCTCCAGCACGAAACTCGCCCACAATGCCTTGTTGCGATCGAACATGCCACGCGCGGTCCAGTGCCGGGTCGGCACCAGCGTCACGGCGATGCCACCGCCAAGCTCGACGCGATCGTGCCAGTCGAACGCTTCCGCCTTGATGGTGGAATCGGAACTGCGCATCGTCGCGTCATTGCCGAGCGGGGTGACGACGCGCGGGACAAAATTCCTGGTGAGCCGCGACAGCGTCGCGATGTCGAGATGGTCGTAATGTCCGTGCGAGACCAGCACGACATCGACCTTCGGCAACTTTTCAAAGGCAATGCCGGGATCGTTGTGCCGCTTCGGCCCGGCCCACCCCACCGGCGAGACCCGCATCGACCAGACGGGATCGACGAGGATGTTGAGGCCGCCGCCCTGGATCAGCCAGCTCGCATGACCGACGAAGGAGAGCCGCACCTTGTCGCCCTCGACGCGCGCCGGCGGCGTGTCGGCGTGAGAGTTCGGCACCCACTCGGGCCAGGTCTCGCGCTTCCGGCCGCCCCCGAACTGCCAGCGGAACACCTCCCCGAGCGCTCTTGGCGGCGCCCCGTCGGGATCGAAGAAGTGCAGGCCGTCGAAATGGTCGGAGACGGGGCCGTCGTAGTTTTTCATGCGGGAGATCCAAAGGGACGGGACACCGACCAGCGCGGCGCCACCGGCAAGCAATCCAAGCAGGCGACGGCGAGTCATCGGCACGGGCGGGCTTCAGGCGTGGTGGCGGAGGGAAATCATCACCGGCTATATGGGCGGGGCGGCCCAAAAAAGGAACCCGCCGCCGAAAACCTCCTGTTTTCAGGGCCTTGCCCTGGCAAAGGCGCTCCGGCACCCTAACTTTCCTTGACTTTTGGGCGTGAGCGGCGTTTAACCCCGCCACTTTCTCGGAAAGGCTTTCTTTTCGACCCGCCGACTGGCCCTGGAGGCCAGAGGTCAACGCCCGACAGCGCTGTGCGCCCTCGGGCGTAAAGGTGTTTGGAAGATCGCCTTTCTGGCGAGCAGGACAAGGACAACGGCATTGTTCGACAATCTGTCGGAACGGCTTGGTGGCATTCTCGATCGTCTGACGGGGCGCGGTGCGCTGACCGAAAAGGACGTCGACGCCGCGATGCGCGAAGTGCGCCGCGCGCTGCTGGAGGCCGACGTCGCGTTAGAGGTGGTGCGCAGCTTCACCGAACGCGTCCGCGAGCAGGCGATCGGCGCCACCGTCGTCAAGTCGGTCACGCCCGGCCAGATGGTGGTCAAGATCGTCCATGACGAGCTGATCAACACGCTCGGCGCCGAAAGCCAGACCATCGACGTCAATTCCGTGCCGCCGGTGCCGATCATGATGGTCGGTCTGCAGGGCTCGGGTAAGACGACCACCACCGCAAAGCTCGCCCGCCGCATGGTCCAGCGCGACAAGCGCAAGGTGCTGATGGCTTCGCTCGACGTCTATCGTCCGGCGGCGATGGAGCAGCTGGCCGTACTCGGCCGCGACCTCGACATTCCGACCTTGCCGATCGTGGCGGGACAGCAGCCGCCGCAGATCGCGAAGCGCGCGCTGGAGGCCGGCAAGCTCGGCGGCTACGACATCGTGCTGCTCGACACCGCCGGCCGTACCACGCTCGACGAAGACATGATGGCAGAAGCGGCCGCGATCAAAGCGGCTGCGAACCCGCATGAAGTGCTGCTGGTTGCGGATAGCCTCACCGGCCAGGACGCCGTGAACCTTGCCCGCGCCTTCGATCAGCGCGTCGGCCTCACCGGCATCGTGCTGACCCGTGTGGACGGCGACGGCCGCGGCGGCGCGGCGCTGTCGATGCGCGCCGTCACCGGCAAGCCGATCAAGCTGATCGGCACCGGTGAAAAGACCGACGCGCTGGAAGATTTCCATCCTGATCGTATCGCCGGCCGCATCCTCGGCATGGGCGACGTGGTCTCGCTGGTCGAACGCGCCGCCGCCAACATCGACGCCGAGAAGGCCGCGCGTACCGCCGAGCGGATGCGCAAGGGGCAGTTCGACCTCAACGACATGCGCGAGCAGCTGTTGCAGATGGCGAATATGGGCGGCATCAGCGGCCTGAT
This sequence comes from Bradyrhizobium liaoningense, assembly GCF_018130785.1. Taxonomy (GTDB): domain Bacteria; phylum Pseudomonadota; class Alphaproteobacteria; order Rhizobiales; family Xanthobacteraceae; genus Bradyrhizobium; species Bradyrhizobium liaoningense_A. Next base: position 43,833 of record NZ_JAFCJT010000013.1, on the reverse strand, counting down.
GGGCATGATGCCCGGCATCGCCAAGATGAAGAACCAGATCGCGGCCGCCGGGATCGACGACAAGATCCTGAAGCGCCAGGTCGCGGTGATCGATTCCATGACGCGTGACGAGCGCCGTCATCCCGACCTGCTCAAGGCCAGCCGCAAGAAGCGCATCGCCGCAGGCTCCGGCCAAAGCGTCGAGCAGGTCAACAAGCTGCTCAAGATGCACCGGAACATGGCCGACGTGATGAAAGCCATGGGCTCGGGCAAGCGCGGCCCGCTCGCCGGCATCGCGCAGGCGATGGGCTTTGGCGGCGGCATGAAGCCGCCCTCGCCGGAAGAGATGAAGGCGTTGCAGGAGAAGATGCAGAGCGGCGGCGGTGGCCTTCCGAATCTGCCGAAGGATTTGCCGGCTGGTCTGCGCACCGGTCTGCCGAACGTTCCCGGACTGACCGGGCTGAGCGGCAAGCCGATGCTGCCGGGCCTCGGCGGTTTTCCGGGCAAGAAGAAATGAGGAATTCGTCGCACGGGATCCTCAGCATCTCGCGCAACGCGGAATACCAATCAACCGAACAAACCGTATTTTGAAGGAGAACTAAATGTCCGTCGTTATCCGCCTCGCCCGCGCAGGCACCAAGAAGCGTCCCGTCTATCACGTCGTCGTCGCCGATTCGCGCTTCCCCCGCGATGGCCGGTTCATCGAGCGTCTCGGTTATTTCAACCCGCTGCTGCCGAAGGACAACGACGCCCGCCTCAAGCTCGACATGGACAAGGTGAAGGCCTGGGTCGCCAAGGGTGCGCAGCCGTCGGACCGCGTGGCGCGTTTCCTGGACGCCGCCGGCGTCAAGAAGCGCGAAGCGCGCAACAATCCGCAGAAGGCTGTGCCGCGCAAGGAGCGCAAGGCGCAGGCCGAAGCCGCCGCGAAGGGCTAAGGCTAAGACATGTCGGCGCTGGTCTGCGTCGCGCGGATCGGCGCCGCGCATGGTGTGCGCGGTGCGGTCAAGCTCTGGACCTTCACCGAAGATCCCTTTGCCGTCAGGCACTACGGCCCGCTGCTGTCCAAGGACGGCAAGCGCCAGTTCGAGGTAGCAACGGCGCGCGAGGCCAGGGATCATCTGGTCGCGACGTTCAAGGGCGTCACGACCCGCGATGAAGCCGAGCGCCTCAACGGCATCGAGCTCTACGTCGCGCGCGAAAAGCTGCCCGCGACCGATGCGGACGAATATTACCACACCGACCTGATCGGGCTCGCCGCCGTCACCACAGACGGCGACGCGCTCGGCCGCGTGCTCGCGATCCACAATTTCGGAGCCGGCGACATCATCGAGATCGCACCTCTCAAGGGCACGACGATGTTGCTGCCGTTCTCGAACGCGGTGGTGCCGGAGGTCGATCTTGCCGGCGGACGCGTGGTGATCGCGCTGCCGCAGGAGATCGAGGGTGAGGACGAGGACAACGATCCGTCCCCGAGTGATCCCCGCCTAGTGCGCAAAGCGCACGGGGGCGGGGACCCATAACCACGAAACGTGGTTTTGGCTAAGCTGCTGGCTCCAGCCATCGCAAAACTGACTGCGGTGGTTAAGGGTCCCGGATCTGCGCTTCGCTTGTCCGGGACGACGAGAACCGAGATCCGATGACGAACCTCTCACCCTGGCGCGTGACCGTGCTGACGCTGTTTCCGGAGATGTTTCCGGGGCCGCTCGGCGTGAGCCTGGCCGGCCGGGCGCTGGCCTCCGGGCTCTGGGAGATTGAAGCACGCGACATCCGGGCGTCTGCGACCGACCGCCACCGCAGCGTCGACGACACTCCAGCCGGCGGCGGGCCGGGCATGGTGCTGCGGGCGGATGTTCTCGCGGCGGCCATCGATGCCGCCGAGATCAGCCCGGAACGGCCGAAATTGCTGATGAGCCCGCGGGGTCGGCCTTTGACCCAGGCCCGTGTCGCCGAGCTCGCCAGCGGTCCCGGCCCCCTGATCGTCTGCGGCCGCTTCGAGGGGATCGACCAACGAGTGATCGACGGGCGAGATCTGGAGGAGGTCTCGATCGGCGATTACGTGCTGTCCGGGGGCGAAATCGCTGCCCTGGCCCTGATCGACGCCTGCGTCCGGCTGCTGCCGGGCGTGATGGGCAAGGAGGCGTCGGGAACCGAGGAAAGCTTTTCGGAGGGGCTCCTCGAATACCCCCAATACACCCGCCCGCAGCTGTTCGAGGGGGTTCCGATCCCGGAAACCCTGACCTCCGGCGACCACGCCAAGGTTGCAGCCTGGCGGCGGGCGCAATCGGAGGCCCTGACGGCGGCCCGGCGGCCTGATTTGTGGGCCCAAATCCCGGCCGAAGTCCCGAATCGGGCCAGACGCCAAAAAACGCCAAAAAACAAGACAGACGGGTGACAAACGCTCCAGCTTGCCTTATAGGAGCGCCCACATCCGCAATAGCTGGATCAACGAATTTCGCGCAGCCCCCGATCTGCGGCTGGGCGCGCCGATGGAGATTTACCCATGAACCTGATCAAGCAGCTCGAGCAAGAGCAGTTCGACAAGCTGTCCGCCGGCAAGGACATTCCGGAATTCGGTCCCGGCGACACCGTGATCGTCAACGTGAAGGTCGTCGAAGGCGACCGCACCCGCGTGCAGGCCTATGAGGGCGTCTGCATCGGCCGTTCCGGCGGTGGCCTCAACGAGAGCTTCACCGTCCGCAAGATTTCCTATGGCGAGGGTGTCGAGCGCGTGTTCCCGCTGCTCTCCCCGATGATCGACTCGATCAAGGTGGTGCGTCGCGGCAAGGTGCGTCGCGCCAAGCTCTATTACCTCCGCAACCTTCGCGGCAAATCGGCCCGCATCGTCGAGAAGCAGGACCGCGCGGCTGCCGTCGGCGAGTAATCTTCGCCACCAGGCAAGTTTCCGAAAAGCGCGGGGCCAAACCCCGCGCTTTTTTGTTGCGTCAGCCGTGCGCGTCAAACCTCTCGCGCTTCCAAATCGGCCTGCTATATATTCCTAGAATGTTTCCAGATCTGACCAGCCTCTCGTCCGCCAAGCGCATCGTCATCGACGATCGCTCGCGGTTGCCTGGCCGGTTCTTCGGACGCTTCGCGACCTCGGCAACGTCAGAGCTTAGTCCCGCAGCTTAAAGGCTGCGCTGAAGACGACTCTGTTGCCCGCGCGTGACCGCGCATATCCGCACCACAACATTCCTGGAGCTGACGCTCATGTCCAAGCCGACCACATTGTACGACAAGATCTGGAACGACCATCTGGTGCACGAAGCCGACGACGGCACCTGCCTGCTCTATATCGACCGTCATCTGGTGCACGAGGTGACCTCGCCGCAGGCATTCGAAGGTCTGCGCGCGACCGGGCGCAAGGTGCACGCGCCCGAGAAGACGCTCGCTGTCGTCGACCACAACGTGCCGACCACCGACCGCACCAAGCCGAACCCGGATCCTGAAAGCATCGAGCAGATCAAGGCGCTGGCCGAGAACGCCAAGGAGTTCGGCATCGAATATTACGACGAGTTCGACAAGCGCCAGGGCGTCGTCCACGTCATCGGCCCCGAGCAGGGCTTTACCCTGCCCGGCACCACCATCGTCTGCGGTGACAGCCACACCTCGACGCATGGCGCGTTCGGCGCGCTCGCGCACGGCATCGGCACCTCCGAGGTCGAGCACGTGCTGGCGACGCAGACGCTGATCCAGAAGAAGGCGAAGAACATGCGCGTCACCGTCGACGGCAAGCTGCCGGACGGCGTGACGGGCAAGGACATCATCCTCGCCATCATCGGCGAGATCGGCACTGCGGGCGGCACCGGCTACGTGCTGGAATACGCCGGCGATGCGATCAGGGCATTGTCGATGGAAGGCCGCATGACGGTCTGCAACATGTCGATCGAAGGCGGCGCCCGCGCCGGCCTCGTTGCGCCCGACCAGAAGGCCTACGACTTCCTGCGCGATCGCCCGAAGTCGCCGAAGGGCGCGGACTGGGATGCGGCGATGCGCTACTGGGAGAAGCTGCGCTCGGACGACGGCGCGCATTTCGACCACGAGCTGCGCCTCGATGCTGCCAAGCTGCCGCCGATCGTGACCTGGGGCACGAGCCCTGAGGACGTGATCTCGGTGACCGGCATCGTGCCTGATCCGGACCAGATCGCGGACGAGGCCAAGCGTCTCTCCAAGCACCGCGCGCTGAAATACATGGGCCTCACCGCGGGCACGAAGATCACCGACATCAAGGTCGACCGCATCTTCATCGGCTCCTGCACCAACGGCCGCATCGAGGATCTGCGCGCCGCCGCCAAGATCGCGGAAGGCAAGCATGTCTCGGCGCATGTCAACGCCATGGTCGTGCCGGGCTCCGGCATCGTGAAGGAGCAGGCGGAAGCCGAAGGTCTGGACAAGATCTTCATCAACGCCGGCTTCGAATGGCGCGAGCCGGGTTGCTCGATGTGCCTCGCCATGAACCCGGACAAGCTGGCCCCCGAAGAGCGCTGCGCCTCGACCTCGAACCGCAATTTCGAGGGCCGCCAGGGCTTCAAGGGCCGCACGCATCTGGTGTCGCCGGCGATGGCGGCAGCAGCGGCGATCGCGGGTCACTTCGTCGATGTCAGGGAGTGGCGCTAAGCCACTCTCCGCAATTTGATCTAACGTGGCAAACGGCCGTTAAGCGGCTTCCCCACACTGTGTCCTCGCGACGATTTCGCGAGGACACGCCTCATGGCCAACAAGCCTGAATATGTCGATCTGATTGGCGAGGCGACGCGCCAGCACCGGCGGCGTGCAACGCCCTTGCCCATCGTCGCCAAGCCCGAGGTCGAGGAGACTTCGAAGCTCAGCCGCTGGCCGCCGGCGATGTTCAAGCAGTGGAAGCTCGAGAACCTGACGCGATGGAAGTCGGCGTCATGGAAGCTGAAGGATTGGCTGTAGCTAGTTTCTCCGTCATGCCCGGGCTTGTCCCGGGCATCCAAGAACTTTCTATACAAGCCTCAAGAACGTGGATGGCCGGGACAAGCCCGACCATGACGCTCCGCTTTTAACTCACATCACCAATAGCGGTACGGATAGTGCCAGCGATGCCACCGGCAGACGCGGCGCGGGCCGTAATAGGTCCAGATCACCCGGCAGCGGCGCGGATAGTGGTAGTAGGGATAGTAGCCGCCGTAATAATAGCGCCGATGGAAGTGGCGATAGCCGTAATGGGGACGATAGATCCCGTAGCGATGATAGCCGCCATAGCGGTGAAATCCGCCGTAGCGATAGCCGCCACCGCGAAAGGCGGGTGCGGCGCGGAAGCCGCCGATATGGCCGCCATGAAAGCCACCGCCGCGGAAACCGCCGATATGTCCTCCGCCACCATGGAAGCCGCCACCGCGGAAACCTCCGCCGTGTCCGCCGCCGCCGTGGCGAACCTGCGTGACGAGGTCGTCGGTCGCAGCCCTCGTCGCGGGTGACGTTGCCGGATTGATCAAGGTCAGCGCTTCAGCACGACGCGCGGTCCCGGCCGACAGCATCAGCGTCGCGGCGGCCGCAATCCCCAGCAAGCGCATGGGGCTTGCCCTGAGACCCAATATCCTCAGCATGGAATTCTTCCTGAATCCGGACAGCGGAGTTGCGACGCTCGTTGCCGGCCCGCGTCATCCCTGTTCATTCACGGTCGCTCCCACGGTTAAACTAGGGACAGGGACGTGAACCCCTCATGAATGAACGACTTCCAGCCACGTGCAGCGCAAGCGCATATGCGATTACGATTTCTGCAAGAGGAATTTGAGAGATGACTGTCTACGCGATTGCGCAATTGAAGATGACGGACCGCGCGGCCTATGACCGCTATCAGGCGCGGTTCTTCGACGTGTTCGGAAAGTACAATGGACGGCTGCTCGCCGCCGACGAACAGCCGCGCGTGCTCGAGGGCCTGTGGCCGTTCGACAAGCTCGTCATGATGTCGTTTCCCGACGAGGCTGCGTTCCTCGCCTTCTCGAATTCGCCGGACTACGAAGAAATCTCGCGCGATCGCAAGGCGGGCGCGCAAGCAACGGTGCTGCTAGTCAAGGGATTTGCGCCGGCCGGTTAGTGCGTCACCACCACGGCCCGTAGCCGAGCACAAAGGGTGCGGGCACGCCGTAGGGATAGGGACGGTAGTAGACCGGCCGCGCGTAATAGCGTGGATCGTGGCGCACGGCAGGCCGCGCGATGTCATGGGGTCGCGCGTGTCGCCGCACATCGAAAACCGCGATCCCTGCCGAGGCCTCCGGCATCGTCACCCTGTGCGAAGCGGACGCGCGAGGCAGGCCGGCGCCAAGCGCGACGGCAACGGCCAATGCAATCCATCTCGCCATGACGATCCCCACGAGGCCTCCGCGCTGCCCGCTGCTGGCGCGGGCGTTGAACCCGGCGTCAGCCCCGGCGCCAGTAGCAGCTCATATGCGGCGTGATCACGGTGCCGCTGGGCCTATGTTCCTGCACATAGGCGACGTTGCATTCGCGGACCGCATCAGGGCCGGGATTGTAGCGCGGATAGACGCCATCGGGGGTGTAATAGGGCGTGACCCGCAGGCGCGCCGGAGGCCGCCTGCGCGGTGGGGGGACGTCGTCGGGCGACGCCGCCTGGGCCAGCCGGATCTCGGGACTGGCCGTCTGGGCATTGGCCTCTGCGCCGACAAAAAATGTCGAAAACAACCCCATGCAAAGTAGAACCAGTATTGCTGTTCCTGCCCGCATCGCACCACCACCCACCTGAGCTATCCCCTTGAGGCGCCGTACGCTCCCCGTTTTCGCGCGCGGCGTCAACTCTTCGTAGTCTTCTATAAAGCCGGATGCATCGCCACGGAACCCGCGCTAAGAAAAGCCCATGTGGACGGAATTGAAAGCGCCCTCGCTGGCCGAGATGGAAGCGACGGCGCACGACATCTTCGAGCGGCTGCCGGCGGAATTTCGCGGCCTCTGTGAGGGCGTGATCCTCCGTGTCGACGACTTCCCGACCGAGGAAGTCATGGACGAGATGGAATGCGAGAGCGAGTTCGACCTGCTCGGCCTGTTCCAGGGCGTCGGCCTGCCGCAGCAGAGCCTGGGCGACGTGGCGCGACTGCCCAACATGGTCTGGCTCTACCGACGGCCGATCCTGGATTACTGGGCCGAGCACGACGAGAGCCTCGGCCACATCGTCCGCCACGTTCTGATCCACGAGATCGGCCATCATTTCGGCCTCTCGGACGACGATATGGCCGCGATTGAGGCTCAGACGGAGTAGGACGTCATCGGTTGCGTATGGTTGGCGCAGCGAGAAGCATCGTCAGTCGATAGTCGGACCAGCCCGCGAGAGAGAGCGACACCTGCTGATAGTGCAGCAGTCCCATGGTCGGATGATCGAATGCACGCTCGCCGCCTTCGCGTGCCAGAACCCCCTGCGTCTCCCAGCAGCGTTCGAAGTCGGGGCTTCCAACTCTCAGTTCCTCGACGAGCCGGCGAATGTCGGGATCGTCGGAATAGGCTGTAACAGCGGCGCGGAATTCTGCGACGACGCGTTGCGCGCGTGAGGTCCAGTCGAGGATCAGTGTTCGCGCCTCGGGCCTGAGGAAGATGTAGCGCAGAAGATTTTTTTCGCCGTCAGCATCGAGCCATCCGGCAAACAACCGGGACGCTTTCGCATTCCAACGACGCGCGCCCCATGTGCGATCGAGAATGTAGGCCGGCCCATCGATCGCATCGACGCAAGCCAGCACCTCCTCAGGCGGATCATCCCTGTGGCCGGGACGCTCGGGATCGCGCTTGCCCCCAACTTCGAACAGATAGCTGCGCTCCGCTCGTGACAGGCGCAATCCGCGTGCGAGGCGCGCAAGTGTCGAAGCCGAGACGGAGACATCGCGACCCTGCTCGATCCACGTGTACCAGGTGACGCTCAATCCGCAGAGCTGAGCGACCTCCTCACGCCGCAGGCCGGGCGTGCGCCGCCGCGCTCCGGCGGCGAGGCCGAATTCTGCCGGAGACTGGCGCTCCCGGAGCGCCCGCAGGAACGCGCTGAGCGAGAGAGCCGGGGCGTCCAAGTCTTGTCCGATCATGGTGGTTTTTATACCAGCATAAGATAGGTTCTTAAACCGGTATTAGGTCGGTGCTAGCTGTTTGTCCAGACTTCGTCGTCGCGCCAAGGACGCACGGACACATGGGCAAGCAATTCGCCAGCATCGAACCCGAGCACCGGGCGTTCATCGAGCGGCAAAAAATCTTCTTCGTCGCGAGTGCCCCGCCGAAGGGACGCGTCAACGTGTCCCCCAAGGGAATGTCCTCGTTCCGGGTGCTCGCAGGCAATGACGTCGCCTATCTCGATTGCACCGGCAGCGGGAGCGAGACCCGCGCGCACCTGATCGCCGACAACGACAAGCGGCTGACCATCATGTTTTGCGCCTTCGAAGGTCCCCCGATGATCCTGAGGCTCTATGGCCAGGGTCGATCGCTGATGCGCGGCACGCCTGAATACGCCGATCTCGTCTCTGGCTTCGAGGACATCGCCGGGGCGCGCCAGATCGTGCGCCTCTCGGTCGACCTCGTGCAGACGTCATGCGGTATGGGCGTGCCGCTGTTCGACTACAGACAAGAACGCGGCAGCCTCGTGCGCTACTGGACGGCGCAGGGTGTCAACAATTTGCGAAAATACTGGGGTCTGAAGAACATGAAGAGCATCGACGGCCTGCCGACCGGCTTTGCCCCTGACAGCATGGCTCCGCCAGGCTGAGGGTGAACCTCGATTTACGCCCCTTAGGCCTGCCGAATCCGGCCTAGGATTTGTGTGCCAACCGGGCTAAATAGCCATCCCCTGACTTCAAACCGGGAAGCCTGAAATGGACAAGTTCACCACGCTGGAAGGCGTCGCGGCGCCGCTGAAGATCATCAATGTCGACACCGACATGATCATTCCGAAGCAGTACCTCAAGACCATCAAGCGCACCGGCCTTGGCAAGGGGCTCTTCTCCGAGCAGCGCTACAAGGACGACGGCAGCGAGAATCCGGACTTCGTCCTCAACCAGCCCGCTTATCGCAATGCGAAGGTGCTGGTCGCCGGCGACAATTTCGGCTGCGGCTCGAGCCGCGAGCACGCGCCGTGGGCGCTGCTCGACTTCGGCATCCGCTGCGTGATCTCGACCTCGTTCGGCGACATCTTCTACAACAACTGCTTCAAGAACGGCATTCTGCCGATCCGCGTCTCGCAGGAAGACCTCGACAAGCTGTTCGACGACGCCGAGCGCGGCGCCAACGCGACACTCACGATCGACCTGCCGAACCAGGAGATCCGCGGCCCGGATGGCGGCAAGGTCAAGTTCGAGATCGACCCGTTCCGCAAGCACTGCCTGATCAACGGCCTCGACGACATCGGTCTCACGATGGAGAAGAAGACGTCGATCGACACCTACGAGGACAAGCTCAAGCGCGAACGCGCCTGGGCTTGAGGTCGACTTAAGGTTCGAGCCCCGGTGCGGACAGCGCCGGGGTTTTTTCTTTGTCCTGATTATCCCGTATAGCTTCGCGCATGCTGCCTGACATCGTCACCTTCTGGCATGGCCCGATGGACGCACTGCGCCAGACCTGTCTGCGCTCGCAGTTGGCTGCCGGCCACAAGGTCACGGTCTATAGTTTCGACACCATTCCCGGCCTGCCCGCGGGCGTCGACAACGCAGATGCCGAGGCGATCCTGCCGCATGCTTTCTCGGAGCGGCTGCGGCCGCCGCAGCCGGACGGAAGCTGGCGCGACTGGACCACGCTGCAGTTCAGCGACTTCTTCCGCATGAAGCTGATGGCGAAGAAGCTCGGCCTCTGGCTCGATGCCGACGTGCTGCTCTTGAGGCCCGTCGAGATCGACCCGGCAAAACCCTATTTCGCCTGGGAGCGGCCGCGCCAGCTCGGCAATTCCGTGATCTATTTGCCGGCGGAGCACGGCATCGTTGCCGCCTTCGAGGAGCTGATGGAGCAGGAGGAGCTGACGCCGAACTGGCTGTCGGTGCGCCATCGCATCACTTTCATGATGCGTCGCCTGCGCGGCGGCTCGAACCGCCTCTCGGATATTCGCGTCGCGATCTTCGGGCCGGCGGCGCTCACCGCGCTCGCACGCCGTACCGGCGAGCTCAGCCGCGCGCTGCCGAAGCAGTCGTTCTACGCCGTGCACGCCGAGCCAAAATTGTTCTTCGATCCCTCGAGCTATCTCGGCCTCGTCACCGACCCCGAGATCATCGGCCTGCACATCTCGCCCAAGGGCCGCGGCGGCGAGAAGCCGATCCCGGGCAGCCTGTATGCGTGGGCGGCGGAGCGGTTCGCGTAACCTGGCTCTCGTGCCCCGGCTCTGCGGAGCGGCACTTCGCGCCGCACCGCGTCGGGGACACGAAACGAACCGCTACACGCGAACGCATTCTCAATTTGATCCAGCGCAACGCGCCTCTGCACCATTGTGCCTAATCTCGCTCCCATTCCGCCGTCCGAATGGAGCTTTCCATGAGCACCGCAAGCAGGCCTTATCCCATTGTTCAGGACCTCATCGAGTCCTTTGCCGCCTGGCTGAAGCATCGCCGCGAGATGAACGAGATGCGGCAGCTTGATCGCGCCGATTTCGACCGGATCGCGCAAGATCTCAGGATCGCGCCCGACGATCTGGAGGAACTGGTCCGTCACGGCAAGCACTCCGCCGACGAGCTGCCGAGGATGCTCGAACAGCTCGGCATCAGCGCAGAACGGCTCGGGCAGGCGCAGCCGCTGCTGCTCCGCGACATGGAGCGCGTCTGCTCGCTCTGCAATCACAAGGGACAATGCGACCGCGATCTCGCCGATGGCACCGCCGCGGAGAACTACCACGGCTATTGCGGCAATGCTTCGACGCTGGAGTCGCTCGATCGGGCCGACGTCGCCCCGCACTGACGCGTCGTCTGGATCGAAAGATCAGTTCGGCCGGCGGAATGTCATCCTGACCTAGATCGTGCCGTTTCGCGCGCGAGCGTCGCGCCGGGCAAATCCTTTCACGAGCTTTTTGCACGCACCCGGAAGGCCAGGTTCAGCCGCGCTCTCTTTTTGACTGCATGCGGTCGCGAAGTCTTATCGCGTTTGGTCGGAGGTTCGGTATCCTCGGACACCGGCACACCAGCAACCATCATTGGTCGATCACCACGTGGGCACCTCGCCGAGTGGCAAAGGCGCCAATGGTATGATGTATGCAAGACCCTGTTTGCGCGGCGAGAATGCCGCCGAGGTCTCCGCAATTGTCCGTGCTTGATCTCGACGAATGGCTCTGTTTGGATAGTTGCCCTTCGGCAAGTCGTATTTCGGATGATCATGGCAAACGAAATAGATGGATACCGCCGTTCATTGGGCGCTCGTTCACAAGAAAGCGTCGTGACCGCTTCCCGCGCGGGCATCGGGAATCGGCTCCTGGCGGCGTTGCCGCCGGCGGATCTCGGTTTGCTCACGCCCTACTTCCAGAGGGTCTCGTTCGAACCCGATGCCGTCCTGGTGCGGTCGGGCGATGAGCTCGATCCGGTTTATTTTCCCCATAGCGGCGCGATCGCCTTCATGCTCGATATGCCGGACGGGCAAACTGTCGCAACCACCTTGATGGGACGGGAAGGCGCCTTGGCCTCGTTCTCGGTGCTCGGCCCGTCGCCGTCATCCGTGACCGCCATTGCTCGCATAGCCGGCACAGCATCGCTGATTTCCGCCGCCAGATTTCGCGCTGCCTTTGCGCAAAGCGCAGCCATCAGGAACGTCGTGCAAGTCCACGCCCGCGCGGTGTTGTTACAGCTCCAGCACGTAGCCGCCTGCAACGCGTTGCACCGGGTGGATGGCCGCATGGCGCGGTGGCTCCTGCAGCTTCACGACCGCGTTCCTGATGACCGGCTTCCGGTGACGCACGAGGCGCTTGCGCAATTGCTTGGGGTGCGACGGACGACAGTGACCCTGACGATGAACAAGCTGCGCGAGGCCGGCGCCGTCCCATCCGACCGGCGCGGATTTGTAGAGATCCATCGGGCGCGGCTCGAGAGGGTCGCATGCGATTGCTATGCGCTCATGCAGCGCAAGATCGATCAGATGTATTGCGAGGAATTGGCGGCGCCGCAGCCTCTCGATGCGCCGTTCCGGGAAAGCGCCATCGTCGCCTGCGACGGAGCCGGCGGTGAATCGAGGGCCGTTTCGCCGTCGGGAAAATAGACGATCGGGACTACCATCGCGATGACCGCTTGGGTCACAAGCGGCAGTTTCCGCCTGGCGGGGACAAGCGGATATCGCTTTCTCGAGGTGACGCCTCAGCCCTTGCCCATCGCTGCGATCGCGTCCGCGATCTCGATCGTGCGCCGCGCCATGTCGGCGTGCAGACGCTCCACCATGGCACCATCGAGCCGGATCGCGCCGCGCGAGACGTTCTCCGGCAGCTCGAACGCCGCGATGATCTTTCGCGCGCGCGCGACTTCCTCTTCGGGCGGCGTGAAGATCGCGTTACAGGCCTCGATCTGCGACGGATGGATCAGCGTCTTGCCATCGAAGCCGAGGTCGCGGCCCTGCGCGCATTCGGTGGCGAAACCGTCGGAATTGGCGATGTCGCTGTAGGGGCCGTCGAGGATTTCGAGCCCATGGGCGCGCGTCGCCAGAATGCAATGGGTGATCATCGGGATCATCGCCGCGCGGCCCGGCAGCATCTTGATGCGCGTCTCGCGCGAGATGTCGTTCGGACCGAACACGAAGCCGGAGAGGCGCGTCTTGGGATCGCGGCCCGCGGCGGCCAGCTCCTCGGCATGAAGCACGGCGCGCGCGGTCTCGATCATCGCCCAGACTTTCACCGTCGGCGCGGCGCCGAGCTCGGCAAGGCGAGCGCCGATCGCCCGGAGATCCTCGATGCTTGAAACTTTTGGAACCAGAATGCCGTCAGGCGAGGCCTTCGCGGCCATCGCGACATCATCGGCCCACCAGGGCGTATCGAGGCCGTTGGTCCGGATCAGGATCTCGCGCTTGCCGAACCCCTTGGCCGCGATCGCGGCAACTATGCCGTCACGCGCCGCCGCCTTGGCGTCGGGAGCGACGGAATCCTCGAGATCGAGGATCAGGCCGTCGGCGGCGAGATTACGCGCCTTTTCCAGCGCGCGAGGGTTGGAGCCGGGCATGAACAGATGGCTGCGGCGCGGGCGGGTCATGCGAGTGTTCCTTCCGGTTTCCTCGTACTATTCTGACCGAAGCCGATAGCATCTGGCCTGCCTATTCGAAAGGCTTGTTCGCCCCTGCGGTATATGATTAGGCATAGGTCATGATCACATTCCCAGAGCACTTGCTGGAAGGCTACAAGGCCTTCGCCACCCAGCGGCTGCCGGCAGAGCAGAGCCGCTATCGCGAGCTGTCGGTGAAGGGGCAGTTCCCGGAAGTGATGGTGATCGGCTGCTGCGACAGCCGTGTCGCGCCGGAGACCATCTTCGACGTCGGCCCGGGCGAACTGTTCGTGGTCCGCAACATCGCCAATCTGGTGCCGGTGTATCAGCCCGACGGCAATGCGCATGGCGTCTCGGCCGCGCTGGAATATGCCGTGACGGTGCTGAAGGTGAAGCACATCGTCATCCTCGGGCACGCGCAATGCGGCGGCATCCGCGCCTTCGTCGACAAGATCGAGCCGCTCACGCCCGGCGACTTCATCGGCAAGTGGATGCAGATGTTCATCAAGCCGGGCGAAGTGGTCGAGCAGCGCGACCACGAAACCATGGCACAGTTCGTCGAGCGCATCGAGAAGGCCGCGGTGTTCCGCAGCCTGGAAAACCTGATGACGTTCCCGTTCGTGCGCAAGGCCGTCGAGAACGGCCAGATGCAGCTGCACGGCGCCTATTTCGGCGTCGCGGAGGGAACGCTGTTCGTGCTGGACAAGGCGACGAAGGAATTCAAGAGCGCGCGGAGCGTGGCATAGGAGCGCCGCTCTCGTAGGGTGGGCAAAGCGAAGCGTGCCCACCACCTATCGCAATCGGAAAAGATCGTGGGCACGGCGCGATGCGCCTTTGCCCACCCTACGAGACCGAGTTCGGTGATGTAGGGCAGATTAGCGAAGCGTAATCCGCAGCGGTTCTCAGCACTCAGAAACTTAAAGAGGCGGATTACGCCTTCGGCTAATCCGCCCTACGTTCCTTTTACGCCGCCTTCTTCTTCGCGCTGATCAGCTTGCGGTTGATCAGCACTTCGGCGATCTGGATGGCGTTGAGCGCCGCGCCCTTGCGCAGATTGTCCGACACGCACCACAGCACGAGGCCGTTCTCCACCGTCGCATCCTCGCGGATGCGGCTGATATAGGTCGCGTCCTCGCCGGCCGCTTCATACGGCGTGGCGTAGCCGCCGGGCTCCTGCTTGTCGATGACGAGACAGCCGGGCGCCTTGCGCAGGATGTCGCGTGCTTCGTCGGCCGTGATCGGATTCTCGAACTCGATGTTGACGGCCTCGGAGTGGCCGACGAACACCGGCACGCGCACGCAGGTCGCGGAGAGCTTGATCTTGGGATCAAGAATCTTCTTGGTCTCCGCCATCATCTTCCACTCTTCCTTGGTGTAGCCGTCCTCCATGAAGACATCGATGTGGGGGATGACGTTGAAGGCGATGCGCTTGGGGAATTTCTTCGCGATCAGCTCGTCGTTGGTGTAGACGGCCTTGGTCTGCGAGAACAACTCGTCCATCGCATCCTTGCCGGCGCCCGAGACCGATTGATAGGTCGAGACCACGACGCGCTTGATCGTCGCCTTGTCGTGCAGCGGCTTCAGCGCGACCACGAGCTGCGCGGTCGAGCAGTTCGGGTTGGCGATGATGTTCTTCTTCTTGAAGCCTTCCGTCGCGTCTGCGTTCACCTCGGGCACGATCAGCGGCACGTCCGGATCCATGCGCCAGGCCGAGGAATTGTCGATCACGACCGTGCCGGCGGCGCCGATCTTCGGCGACCATTCCTTCGACACCGAGCCGCCGGCCGACATCAGGCAGATATCGACATCGGAGAAATCGTAATGCTCGAGCGCTTTGACCTTCAGGGTGCGGTCGCCATAGGAGACCTCGACGCCGACGCTGCGGCGTGACGCAAGGGCCACGACCTCGTCCGCGGGGAATTGGCGCTCATCGAGGATGTTGAGCATTTCCCGTCCGACATTGCCGGTCGCGCCGACGACTGCGACTTTGTAACCCATCGTTCACTCTCCGATGAAAAAGCCCGTTCCTGAAGCTGACGCTTAAACAGGAAGAGCAGCGCTTCTATGCGAGAACCGGCCTCAAGACAACGTTGGACCATGCCTGAAGGCCGTGGATGCAATCGCCTGAGGCCAGCACGGCCGCAACCCCTACCCAAATTCATCTGGCGATTGCAGCCTTCGCCGACGAGGTCGTCGGCACACTGGCGCACCTGTTCGCCTATGTGGGGGCGCTGGCCCTGTTTGCCATCCTCGCCCTCGCGGCGCTCGGCCAGCTGCCCAGCCTGCGTGACGACGAACCCGCCGAGAAGCCGGAGTGGAGCGTGGCCGACCGCTCGCAACCGGCCTTCGCCCTCAGCCGGCTCGATTCATCAGAAAAAACAGCCTCTTACGTCATTCTCAGGCATCCCGAAGGCGGCCGCCGGGACGTGATGCGCTGGACCGGCGAGGCGGACAAGCCCGTGGCAGAGCTCGAGATTTACCGGGAAGGCGGCGAATTCGACGTGGCCCGCCCGGCGACAGCCGACCTGGCGGTCCACATGGGCCTGGATGAGGCGACCCCGCTCGAGCAGGCCGGCCTGATCGACACGAAATTCGGTCCCGTTGCCCTGTTCCGGCCCACCGGCACGGTGGAGGCTGCGCGGGCGTGCCTCGGCTACCTCAAACGCAGCGAGGAGCCGGCGCTCCAGATCTCCGGCTTCTCCTGCCAGGGTGACACCCTGCCCGCCCGGCGCGCGGCGATCGCCTGCACGCTGAACCGGCTGACGCTCCTGATCTCGGGCAACGAGCCGAAGCTGGCGGAATTGTTCGCCCATGCGGAGCTGAAGCGCCGCTCCTGCGCTCCCCAGGGTTCGTCGGACTGGCTGCTCGGCGCGGCGAACGCGCAATTGCGCGGGGCGCTTTGACCCGCATCAAGCTCAAGTGGCTGGTATTGATGCAACTTTTGCCGGCACGCACGATTATTCCGTCCTGGTGTGACCCAATTGACCTAGTTGCGGCCACCCTTGCCGGGCTAGTATGGGGATGAAATCGATTGGCGGCTTGCCGCCTGAAGGGGACGTGATGAGCTCGAATTTCTCTGCCGCGAACAAACTGGCGATGTGGCTTGCGGCCGGCGCCGTGGTTGCCATGTCCTCAGCCCTCGCCACACCCGCCTCGGCCGACACCAAGAAGCAGCGTTATGACAACAGCCGTCCCTATTACGGCCCGAGCGGTCCCAACGCGGTCTATCAGCAGGGTCGCACCCGCCTTTATGTGAGCAAGCGCTCTTGGCTCGACGGCGGCACCGAGGTCAATCCGGGCGACCGCAAGTTCTCCGACTACGCTTTCCCGCCGGCGATCGGCTATCCGACCTTCGCGCGCGAGAACAACAACCGCCCGATCGATCGCCAGCCGCTGAGCACGCCGGCCGACGTCGGCGGCTATCCACGGAATTTCCCGCTGTACTGAGCGGAATGATCGACCGAATCAAAATGGCCGGGCTGGCGCCCGGCCATTTTTTTGTTTGTGAGAGACACGTCCGCTTCAGGCGTTGGCTGCCGGGTCGTAGCGCCGGCAAAATTCTTCGATCGCCTCTGAGCGGAAATCGCCCAGGCGATCGAAGATCAGTTCCTCCGGCCAATCCCACCAGGCGATACGGCGCAGGCTTTCCGCAACCGAATCGTCGAAGCGCTTGCGGATGGGACGCGCGGGAACGCCGCCGACGATCGTGTAGGGCTCGACATCGCGGCTGACGACCGCGCCCGCGGCAATCACCGCGCCGTCGCCGATGGTGACGCCCGGCAGCAGGATGGCGGCGTGGCCGATCCAGACGTCATTGCCGACGATCACGCGGTCACCGCGGCGGTCCGCGAAGAAGTCGCGGTCGCGCGTCGCGCTCGCCTCGTAATATTCGGGGACGTAGGTGAAGCGGTGCTGGGACGGACGGCCCATCGGATGATTGGGCGCGCCGATCCGCACCGAGTTGGCGATCGCCGTGAATTTTCCGATCACCGCGTCGGCGACCTCGCAGTTCTCGCCGAGATAGGAGTAGTCGCCGAGCGAGGCATATTCGATGCGCGTGTTGGCGAGGACTTCGCAGCGGCGCCCGATCCGCGCCTCGCGCTGGCGCACGGTCTCATGGATGATCGTCTCCGCGATCTTGGGGCGAGGCGTATCCATGAGGTGGCTCCAGGAGCAGGTGCCGTAGGGTGGGCAAAGGCGCGAAGCGCCGTGCCCACCATCTCTTTCCAATCACAATCGATTGGCGGGCACGCTGTCGCTTTGCCCACCCTACGAGAGCGGTGCTTGCCGCTTACGCGTGCAGCTTCTGCAATTCCTTCAGGATCGCTTCGCCCATCTGCGTGGTCGAGGCGGCCTTGGTACCTTCCGACTTGATGTCGGCGGTGCGCAGGCCGCTGGCCAGCACGGCGGCGATCGCAGCATCGACCTTGTCGGCGAGGTCGCCCATATCGAAGGAGTAGCGCAGCGCCATGCCGAAGGACGAGATCATCGCGATGGGATTGGCGAGGCCTTGGCCTGCGATATCAGGCGCCGAGCCGTGCACCGGCTCGTACAGCGCCTTGCGCTTCTTGCTCTTGACGTCGACCTCGCCGAGCGAGGCCGAGGGCAGCATGCCGAGCGAACCGGTCAGCATCGCCGCGATGTCGGACAGCATGTCGCCGAACAGGTTGTCGGTGACGATGACGTCGAACTGCTTCGGCGCCTTGACCAGCATCATGCCGCCGGAATCGGCGAGCTGGTGCTCGAGCGTCACGTCAGGATATTCGCGCTTGTGAACCGCCGTCATGACCTCGTTCCAGAGCACGCCCGACTTCATGACGTTGCGCTTCTCCATCGACGTCACCTTGTTCTTGCGCTTCCTGGCAAGCTCGAAGGCGACGCGGCCGATGCGCTCGATCTCATAGGTGTCGTAGACCTGGGTATCGACGGCCCGCTTCTGGCCGTTGCCGAGATCGGTGATAGTCTTGGGCTCGCCGAAATAGACGCCGCCGGTGAGCTCGCGGACGATGACGATGTCGAGGCCCTCGACCGCCTCGCGCTTCAGGCTCGAGGCATCGGCCAGCGCCGGATAGCACACCGCAGGGCGGAGGTTGGCGAACAAGGCGAGATCCTTGCGCAGGCGGAGCAGGCCGGCTTCGGGGCGCACCTCGTAAGGAACGGCATCCCACTTCGGGCCGCCGACCGCGCCGAAGATGATGGCGTCGGCGGCCAGGGCCTTGGCCATGTCGCCCTCGGAGATCGACACCTTGTGCGCGTCATAGGCGGAGCCGCCGACAAGGCCGGTATCGGTCTCGAATTTGGCGATCCCTGCCGAATTGAGCCAGTCGATCAGCCGCTTCACCTCGCCCATCACCTCGGGGCCGATACCGTCGCCGGGGAGCAGCAGCAGTTTGTGGGTCGCCATGTTCGTTTCCCTTCTCGATCCTCTCTCGTCATTCCGGGACGCGCCACCGACCTCGGGTTTACCCGAGTTCGGCACTTTAGATTGTCCAAGTCGGCAACAGCCGACTTGGAGGCGCGGGCCCGGAATCCATAACCACCAGCCGGGGTTATGGATTCCGGGCTCGCCCGCTTCGCGTGCGCCCCGGAATGACGGTCGGCCGGAGTGCTAGAGCGGCGTTGCGCGCTTGGCAAGACACCATTGCCGCCTCGCGGCTGTGCAAGACGGGCGGGGCCTGCCACACTGCACAGGCCGGAGCACCCTTTGCACGCCCATGACCGCCCCCCGCCCGACGCGCACCCCGCGCGGCTGATCCTGACCCTGTCGCTGGCGGCGACGGTCGGGCTCGGCATCGGCCGCTTTGCCTATGCGCTGGTGCTGCCTGACATGCGGGAGGATCTCGGCTGGTCCTACTCGGCGGCCGGTTTCATGAACACCATCAATGCCGTCGGCTACCTCGCGGGCGCGCTCGTTGCTTCCCGACTGATCCAGCGCGTCGGCTGGGCGGCCGCGATCCGCGGCGGAACTCTGGCCTGCGTCGCCGCGCTCGCCATCTGTGCGCTGACAGGCAATTTCGTCGCACTGAGCTTCGCGCGCCTCGTGCTCGGCTTCGGCGCCGCCGCCGGCTTCGTCGCCGGCGGCGCGCTGGCCGCTTCAATCGCGCAGTCGCGCCCGGAACGGGCCAATTTCCTCCTCAGCCTGTTCTATGCCGGGCCCGGCATCGGCATTCTCGCCTCGGGACTGATCGCCCCGTTCACGCTGCAATATTTCGGGCCGGGCTCGTGGTGGATGGTGTGGTGGGCGCTGACACTGCTGTCCGTGGTGATGACCGTGCCCCTGTTCCTGATCCGCATCGAAAGTGGCGTGCGCTTCTCGGAAGGCAGCCACGCCGCCTTCGCTATTCTTCCGGTGCTGATCTATCTCGCCGGCTACTTCCTGTTCGGCGCGGGCTACATCGCCTACATGACCTTCATGATCGCCTATGTGCGCGACGGCGGTGGCGGCGCCGCGGCACAGGCCGCGTTCTGGAGCCTGATCGGCCTCAGCGCCTTTGCGACGCCCTGGGCCTGGCGCGGCGTGCTGGCGCTGGATCGCGGCGGGCTCGCAACCGCCATCATCCTCGGCACCAACGCGCTCGGCGCGGCCCTGCCGATCCTCGGCCATTCACCGGCATGGCTCGCGGTCTCCGCGGTCGTGTTCGGCGTCGCCTTCTTCGCCGTGGTCGGCTCGACCACCGCCTTCGTCCGCTTCAACTATCCGCCGGAGGTGTGGCCCACCGCAATCGCGGCGATGACGATCTCGTTCGGCGTCGGGCAGACGTTGGGACCGATCGTGGTCGGCGCGATCACGGATGCGCTGGGGAGTCTGAGTTACGCGCTGAATGTGTCGGCCGCGCTGCTGGCGCTGGGGGCGGTGGCGGCATTGTGCCAGCGGAAGGTGGGGCCGGCCAAAGCATCGGAGCCGTAGGGTGGGCAAAGGCGCGCAGCGCCGTGCCCACCATCTGTGCGCGGTCGAGGAGTTTGGTGGGCACGCTTGCGCTTTGCCCACCCTACGACAGCGGAGCTAGCTCCCGCTGAACGAATTGTACCCCTGGTCTTCCCAGTAACCACCCTTGTAGTCATTGGTGACTTCCATCGAGACCACGTATTTCGGGTTCTTGAAGCCGAGCTTGGTCGGCACGCGGATCTTCATCGGGAAACCGTAGGCACGGGGCAATATCTCGTTCGCGTATTTGAACGTCATCTGCGTTTGCGGATGCAGCGCGCTGCGCATGTCGAGCGGCGAGTTGTAGCCGTCCTTGTCGGCGCACTGGAACCAGACATATTTTGCGCGGGTGTCGGCGCCGATCAGCTTGAGGAAATCGCGCAAGGGCGTGCCGGTCCAGCTGCCGATCGCGCTCCAGCCCTCGACGCAGATGTGGCGGGTGATCTGGGTGACCTGCGGCAGCTTGTACAGTTCCGGAAGCGTCCAGGACTTCTTGTTGTCGACGAGACCGCGTACCTCGAGCTTCCAGTCGGCGCCGTCGATATCGGGGGCGTCATCGAGATCGTAATAGGCGTTGAACGGGAACGGTTTTGTAATCGCGCTCTCCGGGAAGGTCGGCGCCAGCGCGTCGGGATTGAAGATGAAGGCCTGCACGGCGTCGTTGAATTTCGAGACGCTCTTCAGCATCTCCTCGGCCGAGGATGAGTCGATCACGTCGCAGCCGGTGAGCAGCGTCAGCGCGCCGAGGCTGGCGCCGCCCGCGATGAAGCGGCGGCGGCTGACATCGGGCATCGTCTTGATGGAGTCCTTGATCAGCAGTCGCTTGTCGACGCCGGGGATCAGGAACGAACGCTTGGCCATCGCTATTCTCACATATCTGTTTTGAGCATGATCTTGTCGGAAAACCGGTTCCCACTTTTCCGGATCATGCTCTATCGCCCAATGATCATCGCGCGCAGGCTCTTCGGCACCAGCAGCGCGAGCAGGACGTGAATGACGAGGAACGCGCAGATCGCGGCCATGCAGAAGAAGTGGACGTAGCGCGCGGTCGGATAATCGCCGAACAGCATCACCAGATAATAAAGTTGCACCGGCTTCCACATCGACAGGCCCGACAGCACGATCAGGACGCCAACCACGATGATGCCGGCATAGAGCAGGCGCTGCACGTAATTGTAGACGGTGAGATCGTCATGGCCGAGCTTGAAGGTCAGCGCAGCCCTGACGTCCTGGAGCACGCCAGATGGCGTGATCGGCAGCAGCTTCTTGCGGAAGCGGCCGGTGGCAAAACCTGTAATGAGATAAGCGAGGCCGTTGATCATCAACAGCCACATCGCCGCAAAATGCCAGAGCAGGCCGCCGCCGAGCCAACCGCCAAGCGTGTACTCGCGCGGAAAACTGAAGCCGAACAGCGGCGAGGCGTTGTAGATCTGCCAGCCCGACAGGATCATCAGGACCATGGCGAGAGCATTGATCCAGTGCATGACCCGGACCCAGGCCGGCTGGATCATTTTGGCCGGGGTGGCGCTGACCTGCTCGTCGGTGACTGTGAGGCTCGACATAATGGTTCCGTCCTGAACGTCGTCTGACACCGATTATACGCCGATGCGGCCGCTTTCGTTACGCCCCGCCGGCCATCGAATCGATGCCTATGGGCTATCGTGGTCACAATAAAGCGAGCCGGGTGCCCCCGGCTCGCCGTTTCGTCGCATCCGGTCTGGGGGATGAAACCGGACTTCGCGGTGTTACGTCGCCGGCATCAGCACGGTGTCGACCACATGGATGACGCCGTTCGACTGGTTGACGTTGGAGATCGTCACCATCGAGGTGCCGCCCTTGGCATCGACGATCCAGACCTTGCCGTCCTGCTTCTTCACCGTCAGTTCCTCGCCTTCGGCGGTCTTCATCTTCTTGCCGTCGGTGAGGTCGGAAGCCTCGAGCTTGCCGGGCACGACATGGTAGGTGAGGATCTTGGTCAAGGTCGCCTTGTTCTCGGGCTTGACCAGATTGTCGACGGTGCCGGCCGGCAGCTTGCCGAAGGCGGCGTTGGTGGGCGCGAACACCGTGAACGGGCCCTTGCTTTCCAGCGTCGGCACCAGGCCGGCGGCCTTCACCGCCGCCACCAGCGTGGTGTGATCCTTCGAGTTGACCGCGTTCTGGACGATGTTCTTGGACGGGAACATCGCGGCGCCGCCGACCATGACGGTCTTCTCCTCGGCGCGGACCGGCGCGACCACAGTCGCGGTGATGGCCAGGGCGCTGAAGGCGGCGGCAGCGAGATAGGCAATACGCTTCGACATGGAGAGTCTCCCGATTGAATTGTGACCGGCAATGACCGGCGTTTGAGTTGGGCAACAACGGCGCCTGCGTCAGTTTTGACGTGCAGCAGTCACGCGTCGTTGGTCCGAACTACGGGAGGGTTTGCGATGGGGTTTCGGACAAAAATTCTTTGTGATGCGTGAAACTATGCGAGGGGACGTTCGTGGGGGTGGGGCGCGCCAAGCAAACGGTGCCGTAGGGTGGGCAAAGCGCAGCGTGCCCACCAAACGCAAATGCGGAGAGAGATGGTGGGCACGGCGCTTCGCGCCTTTGCCCACCCTACAGCAGTGTGCCCGTTGCGGCAGCGTGCCCGTTAAGGCGGTGTCCCCGCACTAATCCCTATTGTGCGGCGTCTGGATAAACCCGCGATTGTGCGTCGGGCTGATCAGGAGCTCGTTGATGCAGACGCGCGGCGGCATCGCCGCGATGAACGCGATGGTGCGGCCGAGATCTTCGGATTGCAGCATCTTCGCCTGCTCTTCTTCGCTCGGCACCACCGGTCGCAGCTTCAGGATCGGCGTTGCCACCTCGCCCGGCATCAGGCAGCAGGCGCGCAAGCCATTGACGCATTCATCCATGTTGAAGGAATGGGTCAGCGCCAGCACCGCATGCTTGGTGGTGGTGTAGGCCGGGCCCGGCATCTTCGAGACGTGGCGGCCCGCCCAGGACGAGACATTGATGATCGAGCCATCCTGCTGCTTGCGCATCGCCGGCAGCACCGCGCGCATGCAATAGAGCACGCCGTTGAGGTTGACCTGGACCAGCTTGTCCCAGCCGTCCAGTTCCATG
Organism: Bradyrhizobium liaoningense; assembly: GCF_018130785.1. Classification (GTDB taxonomy): domain Bacteria; phylum Pseudomonadota; class Alphaproteobacteria; order Rhizobiales; family Xanthobacteraceae; genus Bradyrhizobium; species Bradyrhizobium liaoningense_A. The sequence goes on along the minus strand of NZ_JAFCJT010000013.1, from coordinate 20,667 downwards.
TCCTTCCAGCTCCGCTTGGGGACATTGATGCCGGCATTGTTCACGAGCAGGTCGATCCGGCCGTGCTTCGCGACGATTTGATCGGCCGCCTTCCGGGCCTGGTCCGCGTTGGCCACATCCAGCGCGATGGCCTCGGCCACCCCGCCCGCCCCAGTGATCTTGGCAACCACGGTATCCAGGGCATCCTTGCGGCGGCCGGAGACCACGACGATCCAGCCGTCGGCCGCCAGCGCCTCGGCGCCGGCCTCCCCGATCCCACTGCCTCCGCCCGTCACCCAGGCCACGCGTTTCCCGTTTTTGGTCATGCAAACTGTCTCCGTTGCTTCATTGGGGCGGTTTTTGCTAATCCAGCCCTCGGTTTTGACCGGCCTTGTTTGCCTTGCGGTCGAGGAAATCTTGCATGAACCAAGCAGCCAACGCCAATCTGTTTTCCCGCCTGTTCGACGGCCTCGACGACCCCAAGCGCCTCGCGATCGAGACGCAGGATGGCGGCCACATCAGCTATGGCGATCTGATCGCGCGGGCCGGGCAGATGGCGAACGTGCTGGTCGCGCGCGGTGTGAAGCCCGGCGACCGCGTCGCGGTGCAGGTGGAGAAATCGGTCACCAATATCGTGCTGTATCTCGCCACGGTGCGGGCCGGCGCGGTCTATCTGCCACTCAACACCGCCTATACGCTGAACGAGCTCGATTACTTCATCGGCGACGCCGAGCCGTCGCTGGTGGTCTGTGATCCCTCCAAGGCCGAGGGTCTCGCGCCGATCGCCGCCAAGGTGAAGGCCAGGGTCGAGACGCTCGGGCCCGACGGCAAGGGCTCGCTGACGGAAGCCGCCGACAAGGCCAGCAGCGACTTCACGACCGTCGCGCGGGCGAACGATGACCTCGCCGCGATCCTCTACACGTCGGGCACCACCGGCCGCTCCAAGGGCGCGATGCTGACGCACGACAATCTCGCGTCGAATTCGCTGAGCCTCGTCGGCTACTGGCGCTTCACCGACAAGGACGTGCTGATCCACGCGCTGCCGATCTACCATACGCACGGCCTGTTCGTGGCGACCAACGTGACGCTGTTCTCGCGGGCGTCGATGATCTTCCTGCCGAAGCTCGATCCGGACCTGATCATCAAGCTGATGACGCGCGCTACGGTGCTGATGGGCGTACCGACGTTCTATACCCGTCTGCTCCAGAACTCCGCGCTGTCGCGCGACACCACAAAGCACATGCGCCTGTTCATCTCGGGCTCGGCGCCGCTGCTGGCAGAAACCCACCGGGAATGGTCGGCGCGCACGGGGCATGCGGTGCTCGAGCGCTACGGCATGACCGAGACCAACATGAACACGTCGAATCCTTACGACGGCGAGCGCGTGCCCGGCGCGGTCGGCTTTCCTCTCCCCGGCGTCTCCGTGCGCGTGACCGAGCCCGACACGGGCAAGGAATTGCCGCGCGAGGAGATCGGCATGATCGAGGTCAAGGGCCCGAACGTGTTCAGGGGTTATTGGCGCATGCCGGAGAAGACCAAGTCGGAATTCCGGCCCGATGGGTTCTTCATCACCGGCGACCTCGGCAAGATCGACGACAAGGGCTACGTCCACATCCTCGGCCGCGGCAAGGATCTCGTGATTTCCGGCGGCTTCAACGTCTATCCGAAAGAGATCGAGAGCGAGATCGACGCCATGCCCGGCGTGATCGAGTCCGCCGTCATCGGCGTGCCGCATGCCGACTTTGGCGAGGGCGTCACGGCGGTTCTGGTTTGCAACAAGGGCGCCGACGTCACCGAAACCGCGGTGCTCAAGGCGCTCGACGGGAGGCTCGCCAAATTCAAGATGCCCAAGCGCGTCTTCGTCGTCGACGAGCTGCCGCGCAACACCATGGGCAAGGTGCAGAAGAACGTGCTGCGCGATACCTACAAGGATATTTACGCGAAGAAATAGGGGTGGACCCGTCGAGGGCCACCATACGACGCGCTGTCATGCCCCGCGAAGGCGGGGCATCCAGTATTCCAGTGACGGCTATGATAGAACCGAGAGGCCGCGGCGTACTGGATTCCCCGCCTTCGCGGGCAATGACCCTGAGGGTGTAGGACGCGCGTGCCCCAAACCTGTCACTGCCCGCCCACCAGGCTCATCACAAACCGGCTGCCGACGATAAACAGGTAGCAGCCGAACGCCACCTCCAACGTCCGCTTCGACATCGCATGCGCGGCTCTCACGCCGAGCGGCGCGGTGACGAGGCTCATCGGCATCACCAGCACCGCGCCGATCAGCGAGACGTAACCGAGCGCGAACGGGATTTGCAGCGCGGCGACGGCCGGATAGGTCGCAGCCGCCGGCCAGCCGGCATAGATGTAGCCGAGCGCGCCGGGAATCGAGATCAGCACCGCGAGCGCCGACGAGGTCGCAACTGCCTGGTGGATTGGCCGGCCGTAGAACGTCATCAGCAGGTTCGAGAACAGGCCGCCGCCGATGCCCATCAACGTCGAGAGAATGCCGACGCAGAAGCCGTAGACGCGCATCAACGGCCCCTTCGGCAGATCATCGCCGAACTTCCAGCCTTCGCGCGCGAAGATGAGACGCGCCGCGGCCGAATAGGCGACGCAGACGAACACGATCTTGAACAGCCGCTCCGGCGCGTAGCGGGCGATCACGCTGCCGGCGACGACGCCGATCACGATCGGCAGCCACCACACGCGCAGGATCGTCATGTCCACGGCGCCGCGCTTGTAGTGCGCCTGGAACGAGCGGATCGAGGTCGGGATGATCACCGCGAGCGACGTGCCGATGCAGAGCGGCATGCGTACCTCGAGCGGCACGCCTGCGATGCGGAAGCATTCGTAGAACACCGGCACGAGGATCGCACCGCCGCCGATGCCGAACACGCCGGCCAAAAAACCGGAGAGCGCGCCGGTTGCGATCAGCAACAGCGCGAGCTCGACGATCTCCTTGATATCAAGACCTGCAATCACCCCTGACCTGCCCCGGCGACTGGTCGCAACTTCTCCGAGACGTCCGTTCGGAAAGCTGTGTTCGGAGCTTTAGGCGATCTGATTCCCGCGGTCGACACGCTGCGCCTCCCGGCTGGGGTGGAATGCAGGCTGCGCATATCCGAAGCGGACCGCATGAAAGGCCCGGGAAGCACACCTGCGCCGGGCTGACCGACGCCTTGGAGAGTTTGGACGGCATGGTCCGTTTAGAGGCGTTCCAATAGCAATTTCAATGCACCGGAGCGAGCAGACAATTTATGAATTAATATTCAATCTTTCGTTGGCGGACCGACGCCCTGGTATACCAAGCCCCTGATTGGCCTTGTTTCATCAACGCTCTAAGGCTGAACCACCGTTCGATTTATGGCGATTTGGAGATTGCGCAGGCGGAATCGACTCCGTAAATAGAGCCGACCTTTCGCGATCCCCGCGCGCCCCATGCTGGGCCGCAATAAAACATCAAAAGCCCATGACCGCACGGATCGAACGACCGCTTTCCCCCCACATGCAAGTCTACCGCTGGACGCTGACGATGGCGCTGTCCATCGTTCATCGCGCCACCGGTATCGCCCTCTACGTCGGCACCCTGCTGCTGGCCTGGTGGCTGATCGCGGCGGCCTCCGGCCCCGCCGCCTATGGCCACGTCCAGGCCTTCACCGGCAGCATCATCGGCCGGCTGATCGTGTTCGGCTACACCTGGGCGCTGATGCACCATATGCTGAGCGGTATCCGGCACTTCGTGTGGGACCTCGGCTACGGCTTCAAGGCCAATGAGCGCGAAGCCCTGACCTGGGGCGCGCTGATCGGCGGTATCGTGCTCACGGTCCTGATCTGGATCATCGCCTATGCGATCGGAGGTGGACGATGAGCACGGCCGACACGCCGAAGCGCAGCATGCGCACCCCGCTCGGCCGCGTCCGCAATCTCGGCGCAGCCCATTCCGGCACGTCCGATTTCTGGCGCCAGCGCATCACGGCCGTCGCCATGACGCTGCTGATGATTCCGGTACTGGTGATCATCATGATGCTGCTCGGCAGCAACCAGGCCGGCGCCAAGCAGATCCTCGGCTCGCTGCCGGTCGCCATCATCATGGTGCTCTTCATCGTCGCCAGCGCCTGGCACATGAAGATCGGCATGCAGGTCGTGATCGAGGACTACGTTCACAACGAGAAGCTGAAGCTCGTTTCGATCATGCTCAACAATTTCTTCGCAGCCGCGGTTGCGCTCGCCTCCATCTACGCGCTTCTCCAACTTTCATCGGGAGTGTAACCCATGGCCACAGAGACGAATGGCAAGGGCAACGGCGCTCCCGCCACCAACGGAAAAGCCTACCCGATCGAAGACCACACCTATGACGTCGTCGTGGTCGGCGCCGGCGGCGCGGGCCTGCGCGCCGTGGTCGGTTGCAGCGAGGCCGGCCTGCGCACAGCCTGCATCACCAAGGTGTTTCCGACCCGCTCGCATACCGTCGCGGCGCAGGGCGGTATCTCCGCTTCGCTCGGCAACATGCACAAGGATGACTGGCGCTGGCACATGTACGACACCGTGAAGGGGTCGGACTGGCTCGGCGACCAGGACGCGATCGAATACATGGTGCGCAACGCGCCCGAGGCCGTCTACGAACTCGAGCATTGGGGCGTGCCCTTCTCGCGCACCGAGGACGGCAAGATCTACCAGCGTCCGTTCGGCGGCATGACCATGGACTACGGCAAGGGCCAGGCGCAGCGCACCTGCGCCGCCGCCGACCGCACCGGTCACGCCATGCTGCACACGATGTACGGCCAGTCGCTGCGTCACGCGGCCGAGTTCTTCATCGAATTCTTCGCCATCGACCTGATCATGGACGACCAGGGCACCTGCCGCGGCGTCATCGCGCTCAAGCTCGACGACGGCACGCTGCACCGCTTCCGCGCCCAGACCGTGATCCTCGCGACCGGCGGCTATGGCCGCGCCTACGCCTCCTGCACCTCGGCGCACACCTGCACCGGCGACGGCGGCGGCATGGTGCTGCGCGCCGGCCTGCCGATGCAGGACATGGAGTTCGTGCAGTTCCACCCGACCGGCATTTACGGTTCGGGCTGTCTCGTCACCGAAGGTGCGCGCGGCGAAGGCGGCTATCTCGTCAACTCCGAGGGCGAGCGCTTCATGGAGCGCTATGCGCCGTCCGCGAAGGACCTCGCCTCGCGCGACGTCGTCTCGCGTGCGATGACCATCGAGATCCGCGAAGGCCGCGGCGTCGGCAAGAAGAAGGACCACATCTTCCTTCATCTCGACCATCTCGATCCCGCGGTGCTGGCCGAACGCCTGCCGGGCATCTCCGAATCCGCAAAAATCTTCGCCAATGTCGACGTGACGCGCGAGCCGATCCCGATCGTGCCGACCGTGCACTACAACATGGGCGGCATCCCCACGAACTATCACGGCGAGGTCCTGACCAAGAAGGACGGCGACGACAACGCGGTCATCCCCGGCCTGATGGCGATCGGCGAAGCCGCCTGCGTCTCCGTGCACGGCGCCAACCGCCTCGGCTCCAACTCGCTGATCGACCTCGTCGTGTTCGGCCGCGCCGCGGCGCTCCGTCTCGCCGAGAAGCTGACGCCGAACGCCACGCAGCCCGAGCTGCCGGCGAACTCGTCCGAGCTGGCGCTCGGCCGCCTCGACCATTACCGCTACGCCTCCGGCGGCACGCCGACCGCGAAGCTGCGCGAAGGCATGCAGCACGTGATGCAGAACAATTGCGCGGTGTTCCGCACCGGCGAAATCCTGAACGAAGGCCAGAACCTGATCGAGAAGGTCCACAGCGGCATCACCGACATCGCCGTCTCCGACCGCTCGCTGGTGTGGAATTCGGACCTCGTCGAGACGCTGGAGTTCGACAATCTGATCTCGCAGGCGGTGGTCACGATGAACTCGGCCGCCAACCGCACCGAGAGCCGCGGCGCGCACGCCCGCGAAGACTTCTCCGAGCGCGACGACAAGAACTGGATGAAGCACACGCTGGCCTGGCTGGACGACACCGGCAAGGTCAAGATCGAGTACCGCCCGGTTCACGACTACACCATGACCAACGACGTGCAGTACATCCCGCCCAAAGCTCGCGTTTACTAAACGTCGCGCGTGTACTGAGCGAACAGCGAAAGCTTTATCGAAATGGTTGAATTCGCACTTCCGAAGAACTCGAAGATCAGCGGCGGCAAGACCTGGCCGAAGCCCGCGGGCGCGACTGAAACTCGCGAATTCCGCGTCTATCGCTGGAATCCAGACGACGGCAAGAATCCGAGCGTCGACACCTATTACGTCGACACCAATGATTGCGGTCCGATGGTGCTGGACGGCCTGATCTGGATCAAGAACCACATCGACCCGTCGCTGACCTTCCGCCGCTCCTGCCGCGAAGGTGTCTGCGGCTCCTGCGCCATGAACATCGACGGCCAGAACACGCTGGCCTGCACCCGCTCGATGCACGACGTGAAGGACGGCGCGGTGAAGATCAACCCGCTGCCGCACCAGCCTGTCGTGAAGGACCTCGTTCCCGACCTCACCAACTTCTACGCGCAGTACGCCTCGGTCGAGCCGTGGCTGAAGACGACCTCGCCGACGCCGCAGAAGGAATGGCGCCAGAGCCACGAGGACCGCGAGAAGCTCGACGGCCTCTACGAGTGCATCCTGTGCGCCTGCTGCTCGACTTCCTGCCCGAGCTATTGGTGGAACAGCGACCGCTATCTCGGTCCCGCCGCGCTGCTCCAGGCCAACCGCTGGGTCTCCGACTCCCGCGACGAGGCGACCGGCGAGCGCCTCGACAATCTCGAGGATCCGTTCCGCCTCTACCGCTGCCACACCATCATGAACTGCGCCAAGGCCTGCCCGAAGGGCCTCAACCCTGCCGAAGCCATCGCCGAGCTGAAGCTCAAGATGGTCGAGCGCCAGATTTAGGCCCTCTTCATGCTACGGCCCCCGGCCACCGCGGCCGGGGCGTTCTACGATCGACCTCAGTTTGAGTAGAATTTGCCAAAACCTGCGCCGCGGGTGAGCCTTCCAGGTACAACCGAAGATTACCGCCATAAGCCGCTTCCTTCCTGGCGGGAAATTCAGCTAAGCTTCCGGTCGGGGGACCGGGAGCGACCGTGCAGGGCGCGCAACGCAACTCGCTGAGACTGCTGCAGTGGATGATGGCGGCATCCCTGGCGCTGCCGATTGCACTGTTCGTCTTCACCTCCGCGATCTCGTACACATCGACAAGGGACATCGCCGATCGCGAGATCGAGCGCACGCTCGACGTCGCGCATGAACATGCGCTCAAGGTGTTCGAGACCATCGACCGCAGCCTTGCCGAGCTCAACGAGGTCGTGCGCGGCCTTCCCGACGAGGTCATCCGCTCGCGCGAACCGGCGCTGCACCGCCGCCTGAAGCGGCTCACCGATTCGTTGCCGCAGCTCAAATCGGCCTGGATCTTCGACGCGAACGGAAAATCGCTGGTCAACAGCCTCGCCTCGCCACCGCAGGATCTGAGTTTTGCGGACCGCGATTACTTCTACGCCCATGTCGACCAGAACATCGGCACGTTCGTCGGCACGGCCCTGACGCCGCGTCCGCCCTATCAGGGTGCACGCTTCTTCAGCGTGAGCAGGCGTCGCGAAACCGACGATGGCAGCTTCATCGGCGTCATCCAGGCCTCCGTCCTGCCGGAATATTTCGAGAGCTTTTACGCCAGGATCGGCTCCGATCCCGGCAGCTTCTTCGCCATGGGACGCACGGACGGCGTGGTGCTCACCCATTTTCCCCGGCTCGACCGCGACTTCCGGCTCGATCCGACCGGGCCGGTCGGGCAGCAGATCGCCGCTCACCCCGAGCACGGCCTCATCACCATCGCCTGGCCTTCGGATGGAATCGAGCGGCGCGTCGGCTACAGGCGCGTCGCCGAATATCCGATCTATGTCAGCGCCGGGCTCGAGACCTCGGCGATCCGCGCCCGCTGGTTCGCCACCATGGGCCAGCATCTGGTGTTCGGCATTCCCGCCACGGCGCTCCTGTTCCTGCTGCTCGCGTTCGCGTTCCGGCGCACCCAGCATCTCCACGCCGAGGCCACGGCGCGGCGCGAGGCCGAGGAGGCGCTCAAGCACAGCCAGCGGCTCGAAGCACTCGGGCAGCTCACCGGCGGCGTCGCGCACGATTTCAACAATCTCCTCACTGTGATCCGCGCCTCGGTCGACCTGCTGAACCGGCCGCAACTGACCGAGGAGCGGCGGCAGCGCTACGTCACGGCCATTGCGGACGCGGTCGCGCGCGCCGGCAAGCTGACCTCGCAGCTTCTGGCGTTTGCGCGGCGTCAGACGCTGAAACCGGAAGTGTTCGACGTCGGGGAGCGGATGCAGTCGCTGCACGACATGCTCGCCACGTTGCTCGGGCCGGCGATCGAGATCGGAATCCGGCTGCCGGCCGAGCCCTGCCTCGTCAAGGCCGATGCCGGCCAGTTCGAGACGGCTCTGATCAACATGGCGACCAATGCGCGCGACGCCATGCAGGGCAAAGGCAGGATCACCTTCGCCGTGCAGGCTGCGGCGACCGTGCCTGATGCGCCCGCGCACCTCTCGGGCAGCCGTGAGCTTGCAGGCAGCCATGGCTTCGTCAGCGTCGCCGTCAGCGACACCGGCATCGGCATCCCCGCTGCACGATTGGGACGCATCTTCGAGCCGTTCTTCACCACCAAGCAGGTCGGCCAGGGCACCGGTCTCGGCCTGTCGCAGGTGTTCGGCTTCGCCCGGCAATCCGGCGGCGAAGTGACGGTCGAGAGCGAGGTCGGCCAGGGCAGTACCTTCTCGCTCTATCTGCCGCGCGTGCCGGCGGACCTGCTGCCGCAGCGGCAGGCGCCCAACACCGCGCCGGCGGTGGCCGGCAGCGGCATGTCGGTGCTCTTGGTCGAGGACAATATCGAGCTCGCCAATTTCGCTGCCGACGGCCTCACCGAGCTCGGTTACAGCATCACTTTGGTGGACAACGCCACCGATGCGCTCGCCGATCTCATCGCGGACGCAGATCGCTTCGACGTCGTGTTCTCCGACGTGGTGATGCCCGGGATGACCGGGCTGGATCTGGCGCAGGCGATCCGCGACCGCGGCATCCGCGTGCCGATCGTGCTGACCACGGGCTACAGTCAGGCCCTGTCACAAGATGGCGTCGCCGGCTTCGATCTCGTGCAAAAGCCCTATTCGATCGAGGAATTGTCGCGCGTTCTCCATCGGGCCGCGAGGCTCCGGCCGGTCCGCGACGGCGCCGCCGAGTGAGGCCGGCACGGAACCAACGGGAACCGATTGATTTGGTTCGCGTTACCCGCGCATGCACAAGCCGGCCGCAAAGCGCGAACAGGGCAAAGAGCCGCCCATCGTCGAGATCACCGGCGAGAACGGCGATGAGATCGCACCGCCGCCGCCCGAGCTGGTCGAACCCGACCTCGAGCTCTCACCCGAAGAGGCCGAACAGGCTCGCAAGGACTATCTGCTGACGCGCTTCTGGATCAGCGCACGCGGCTTCTGGGGCCGCAACGGCGACCGACTCGCCTGGCCATTCTCGATCGGACTCGGCGTGCTGATCATCCTGACCGTCGGCTTCCAGTACGGCATCAACGTCTGGAATCGCGCGATCTTCGACGCCATCGAGAAGCGCGAGGCGAGCACCGTCTTCCATCTCACGGCCGTGTTCTTCCCGCTCGCGATCGGCAGCATCGTACTCGGTGTGGTCCAGGTGTTTGCGCGCATGGGCATTCAGCGGCGCTGGCGGGCCTGGCTCACGGCAAGCGTGCTGACGCGCTGGCTTGCCAACGGGCGTTATTATCAGCTCAACCTGGTCGGCGGCGATCACAAGAACCCGGAATACCGCATCGCCGAGGATCTCCGCGTGGCGACCGATTCCCCGGTCGATTTTCTCGCCGGCGTGACCTCGGCGCTGTTGTCGGCCGTCACTTTCATCGTCGTGCTCTGGACCATCGGCGGCGCGCTCACGGTCACGCTTGCGGGATCGACTATTACCATCCCCGGCTTCCTCGTCATCGCCGCGATGCTTTATGCTGCGATTGCCTCCGGCTCGATCCTGGTGATCGGGCGTCAATTCGTGCAGGTCTCCGAGGACAAGAATCAGGCCGAGGCTGATTTTCGCTACACGCTGACGCGCGTGCGCGAGAACGGCGAGAGCATCGCGCTGCTCGGCGGTGAGGAAGAAGAACGCGGCGGCATCGACCGCAATTTTACCAACGTGCTGCGGCAATGGGCGCGGCTTGCCGGACAGCATATGCGCACGACGCTGGTGTCGCAGGGATCGAGCCTTGTGGCGCCCGTGGTCCCTCTCTTGCTTTGCGCGCCAAAATTCCTCGACGGCAGCATGACGCTCGGACAGGTGATGCAGGCGGCCTCCGCCTTCACCATCGTGCAGAGCGCGTTCGGCTGGCTGGTCGACAATTATCCGCGGCTGGCCGACTGGAACGCCTGCGCGCGCCGCATCGCCTCGCTGATGATGTCGCTCGACGGCCTCGAGCGCGCCGAGCAGGGCGACGGCCTCGGCCGCATCAAGCGCGGCGAGACCAGCAACGAGGCCATGCTGGAGATGAAGGATCTCTCGGTCACGCTCGACGACGGCACGGCCGTGGTCGGCGAGACCGAGGTGGTGATCGAGCCGGGCGAGCGGCTGCTGGTCGCCGGTGAATCCGGTACCGGCAAGAGCACGCTGGTGCGCGCCATCGCCGGGCTATGGCCATGGGGCGGCGGCAGCGTCAATTTCCATCCGGACCGACGGCTGTTCATGCTGCCGCAGCGGCCCTACGTGCCCTCTGGCAGCTTGCGCCGCGCTGTCGCTTATCCCGGCGCCGAAGAGGACTGGACCGTCGAGGAGATCGGCGAAGCCCTGCACAAGGTCGGCCTCGATCATCTCAAGGAGAAGATCGAGGAAGAGGGACCGTGGGACCAGACGCTGTCCGGCGGCGAGAAGCAGCGCCTCGCCTTCGCGCGGCTGCTGCTGCACAACCCCGACATCGTCGTGCTCGATGAAGCCACCTCCGCGCTCGACGAGAAGAGCCAGGACAAGATGATGAAGATGGTTACCGACGAGCTGCCGAAGGCGACCATCGTCAGCGTCGCCCATCGCGTCGAGCTGGAAGCCTTCCACAGCCGCAAGATCGTGCTGGAACGTCGCAAGGGCGGCGCAAAACTCGTCAGCGACATCGACCTGATCCCGCGCAAGGGCAAGCGCAAGCTGCTCGGCCGCTTCCTGCGCCAGCGCAAGGCCGCGCCGAAAAAGGCGGCGTGAGGCACGCGTTGTCGTCCCGGACAAGCGAAGCACAGATCCGGACCCATACCCACAGGATTGAGTTTGGCGAAGACTCGGAGTGGGGATCTCGCGCTACACTCCTCCCTGTGGTTATGGGTCCCGGGCTCGCTTCGCGCCCCGGGACGACAGCGAGATTGGAGTCCCCGGCAAAACCGGCTATGCATGCGCCGCTTGCAACGAGGACCGCCTGCTTGACGCCCGACAACGCCCCTTCATCCGCGCCGTTCGGCGCGTTTGCGCCGAACGCGGCGCAGGCTGCGATCATCCGCCTTGCGCAACAGTCGGGGCTGAAGCGCGGTGCGTTCCGCCCTTGGATGTCGCGGCTGGTCAACCTGCTGCGCGGCGGCCCTGTCGACGTGCAGTACCAGGGCGCCTCGTTCCGCTTCTACCATCAGGGCAGCGCGACCGAGCGCGGCGCGCTGTTCAACCCCGACTACAATCTCGACGAGCTCGACTTCCTGCGCCGGCACACGCCCGCAGGCGGTACATTCGTCGACGTCGGTGCCAATGTTGGCACCTTTGCGCTGGTGATGGCGCAGCAGGTCGGCACCAAAGGCAAAGTGGTCGCGATCGAGCCGCATCCGCTGACGTTTGGACGGCTCGCGTTCAACCACGCCGCATCGAAGGCGACGCAGGTGCGCCTGGTGCAGGCCGCCGCGGGCGACAGCGACGGCGAGCTGATGATCGAGAGCGGCGGCGGCAATCTCGGCGCCACGCACGTCGTCACCGGCACGGCCAGCGCCGAGGCGATCAAGGTGCCATCGCTGCGGCTGACGCGCATTCTCGACGAGGCCAGCGTCGCGCAGGTCGATTCACTCAAGATCGACGTCGAAGGGTTTGAGGACCGCGTGCTGATCGGCTTCTTCCGCGACGCGCCGCAAGCGTTGTGGCCGCGCGCGGTGGTGATCGAGCATCTGTCACAAAACGAATGGCAGCAGGATTGTATTGCGGACATGGTCGCACGCGGCTTTGCGATCGTGCGCAAGACGCGGAGCAATACGTTCCTGTCGCGCCAACCGTGAGCGAGGGAGATTTGCGATGATCGACCATCTTGGTTTTTCGGTCTCCGACTACGAGCGCGCGAAAGCGTTCTATGCCAAGGCGCTGGCACCGCTCGACTACAGCCTGATCATGGAAGTGAATGCGGAGCAGACCGGCCACGCTGCAGCCGCAGGCTTTGGCGCCAACGGCAAGCCGGACCTCTGGTTCGGTGCCGAAGGCGCGATGAACAAGCCGGTGCACATCGCGATTCTCGCCAAGGACCGCGCCACGGTCGATGCCTTCTACAAGGCAGCGATTGCGGCCGGCGGCCGCGACAACGGCGCGCCCGGCATCCGCCCGCATTATCATGCGAACTACTATGGCGCGTTCGTGCTCGATCCTGACGGACACAACATCGAGGCGGTCTGCCACGCGCCGGAATAGCGCGCGTTCAGGCACGACACGACAAGGAACATCGGCGCGGCATTATCGTTGTCATTCTCCAGACAACTGATCTCGATGATGCCGATGCCGATCGAACCGCCCGAGATTCCGCCGGCAACACCGGGCACCCCCTCCGAGCCGCCGCCAGGAATTCCGCCGGGCAATCCGCAGCCTGAAATCACGCCGCCGGTGCGCGAGCCCGGCGCGCCACCGCGGCCCGATGAATTGCCCGGCCACATGCCGGAAGAGATTCCATCGCGCGGACCGAACGGACCGCTCACGCCGAATCCCGCGACGGATGCAAGTTCGCTGCGCGATCACATGTGAGGCGAAGCATCACATGTGAGGCAATTGCAACCTGCGTCTGAATGCGCAATGAACGTCACCATAGTGAGGTGAATTGCGTGCAGAAATAAATCGGGCCGCGACCTCTTCGCCCGCCACATTCCGGCCTAACGCGTAGCCGTTCATCCCGACACTTCGTCAAAGAACCTTCCGGGGAAGTTCCACCATATGACCAACCTTCGTTTCGTGCTGCTTGCAACGACGGCTCTGACCGCGATGCAATTCGCAAGCTCCGCATCGCATGCGCAAAGCGCGCCGCCGCTCGTGGTCGCGCAGGCGCAGACACAACCACCAGAGACCGACAAATCGAAGCAGCCTCCGAAGGAAGCGCCGAAGGGACCGCCGCCTGGCGCACGTCCTGCCGCGCCACCTCCTCCTGCCGCAGCACCGCCCGCAGCTCCCGCGCGCCCCACGGCGCCGCCGCCCGCGGCAGCACCTCCACATCCTCCCGCTGCGCCGCCGCCGGCTGCCGCGCCGTCGCGCCCGACTCCGCCACCGCCTCCTCCGCCTGCGGCACGTCCGGCACCTCCGCCTCCGCCGGCAGCTCCCAAGCAGCCGTCGCCGCCTCCGGCTGCGGCACCCCAGCAGCATGCGCCTGCGCCAACTCCGCCGCCCCCGGCCGCGCAGCAGCACACGCCGACGCCGCCTCCCGCCGCAGCTCCGCCTGCCGCGCGTCCCGCGCCGACTCCGCCGGCAGCAGCAACGCCGCCCGCAGCGGCACCCGCACGTCCGGCACCTGCGGCTACGCCTTCACCAGCCGCGCCTGCGGCCCGCCCTGGCGCGGCTGCACCGACCGCCACGCCTGCTCCGACCGCGACACCTGCGCCGACGGCAACGCCAGCACCGGGCGCAACGCCCGGCGCACCGCCGACTGGACGCCCGGGCGCCCCGCCGCCCGGCGGACGTCCCGGCACGCCTCCGGCTGCAGGATCACCGACACCGGCCCCCGGTGCCGCGCCCGCTCCGACGGCCACGCCGGCCCCCGGTGCTCCGACGCCATCGCCCGGACGTCCCGGTGCGGGACCGGCGCCCACCCCAGGCGCAGCTCCGACCCCGGGCCAACAGGGTGGAACGCCTCCGGCCGGCGCGCCCGCTGCCGGAGCCCCGGCTGCACCGCCCCAGGCCGGTCTCCCGCCCCGGCCGCCAGCTCCTCCCGCCGGCGCCGCGGCGCCGACTGTCGTCCCCGGTACGCCGGCCGCAGCACCGCCGCCCAACAGGGCGCAATACGCGCCGCCGACGGTTGCACCGGCCTTCCGTGCCGCGCCGACGGTCGCAGCACCGCTGCCGCCACCGCCGCGTCCGCAGCAGCGTGACCTGACCCCGCTTGCGATCGGTGCGGGCGTGGTGGCCGGCGCAGTGATCGGCGCCACCATCGCCGACATGCACAGCCAGCGGCGCGAAGTCGTCGAAGGCGGCCGCACCGTCTACACCGAGCCGGACCGCATCATCATCCGCGATCCGGGCGGGCAGGCTTACGTCCGCGGCAACGACCTCTATCGCTTCCGCTACGGCGCCCGCGACATCCGCACCGACACCGTCGGCGGCGAAACCCGCACCGTCGTGGTCCGTCCCGATGGCAGCGAGGTGATCACCGTGGTCGGTCCGGACGGTTCGCTGCTGCGTCGAATCCGCAGGGACCCGCGCGGACGCGAGATCGTGATCATCGACAACAGCTATCGCGATCCGCGGGCGGTCGGCGGCTTCTATGTCGACGTGCCCCCGCCGGTGGTGAGCATCCCCTACGATCGCTACATCGTCGACGCCCAGGAAGCGTCGCCGCAGGTGATCTACGACACGATGCGTGCCCCGCCGGTGCAGCGAATCGATCGCCGCTACTCGCTCGACGAGATCCGCTACAGCCCCAATGTTCGCATGCAGATGCCGAGCATCGACGTCAACACGATCAACTTCGAGACGGGATCGTGGACCATTCCGCCGGACCAGGCGGCACGGCTCCAGGTGATTGCCGACGGCATCAACCAGGCGATCCAGGCCAGTCCGCAGGAGGTGTTCCTGATCGAAGGCCACACCGATGCGGTCGGCAACGACGTCGACAATCTGTCGCTGTCGGATCGCCGCGCGCAGGCTGCAGCCGAATTGCTGACGCAGCAGTTCAACGTGCCCGCGGAGAACCTGACGTCGCAAGGTTACGGCGAGCAGTACCTGAAGGAGCAGTCGCAGGGGCCGAGCCTGATCAACCGGCGCGTCACCGTCCGCCGCATCACGCCGCTGCTGAACGGCGGCCAGGCCAACGCGGCACCGCCTCCGCCGCGCTGAGGCGAAACGCACGAACGTAAATGGCCGGGAGCGATCCCGGCCATTTCATTTGGATCATGCGCTCACTGCCTGAAACGGCATGCAGGCATCGCAGATGGCTGCAACATGCCGGTGATCGGTGCCGCAGCAACCGCCGAGAATGCGCATCCGGGGGAGCGCGCGCCTGAGCGACTGGTAGCGGCGGCCGAGATCGGCGGGATCGCCACTGTCGAGCGTCTCGGACTCGTCAAGCTCGGCATGGCTCTTGATCGATGCATTGGCCCTGACGCCATGGATGCGCTCGACCCACGCCTCGCCGACTCCGAGAGCATTCTCGAAATGCGCCGGATGAGCACAGTTGATCAGGAAGTATTCGCAAGCGCTGTCCGTTGCGCCGTCGACTGCTTCGATCGCATCCCGCAAGGTCTCACCCCTGACAAGACGACCGTCGGTTTCGACCGTGAAAGAGATGGCGACAGGAATAGCCTGCCCTTTCGCCGCTCGCACGACACCGATGGCCTCGTTGATGCTGTTCATCGTGAACGCGGTCACCATGTCGGCATCAGCCTCGGCGAAGGCCGCGATCTGGGCGGCGTGATAGGTTTCCGCCTCCGCCGCGTCCATGTTGCCGGCCTTATAGCCGTCGCCACGCGGACCGATCGCACCGTTGATCACGCAGGACTGGCCGGAAATCTCCCATGCGCTCCGCAACTCCTCGAGGAAATGGATAGAGTGCATGTTGATCGCCTTGAGCCCGTCTGCATCGTAACCGAGCTTGGCGCCCCAGTCGGGATTGGCGCGCCAGGTCGGACTGTCAAGCACGAAGCCGAGCCCATGCTGCCGTGCGATGGCGAGATAGGTTTCGTAATATTGCTTCAAATGCTCGCGGCCCTCGGCCCGGTCGAGCAGCACGAAGGCCGCGAAGTGCGGCAGTTCCAGCCCTTTGTGAAAGATCAGGGTGGTCTCCATGCCGCCGTCGGTCAGGAAGATGCCGCCGCGGCGCTGAGGCAGATTTTCTCTGTATTTCGCCATTGGTCGCTCCGTCGCTGCGAGCCCCCACTCATTCCGTCGTTTCAACCTCCTTCCGGTCTCTTGCGAGATGGTGCCGCATAATGTCGCGCGGTACGCGACTGCTCCTACTGCGCTGCGGCGAGTCCAAGCGCATCGACCATCACGCGAAACACCTCGGTATTGTCCATCGAGCCGTGCACGCGCTCGCTGCCCGGCCCGGCCGCCGTCAGGATGACGTCTTCGCCCGAATGCACGCTGGCGCCGATCATCGCCGACAGATTGCCCGGGCGCAGCACCGCGCCGGGGACGTCCTTGTATTTATCGTTGGCCTTGAAGGTCCCGTCGTCACCGGCCTTGACGGTCGGCTCGTTGGGATTGTCGAGCTTCGGCCGGAACGTCTCGTAGTGGTCCGGCAGGCTGGCCGAGAAGATGGCGAGCCGGCGGCTCACATCGACGCGTGACGGATAGCCTTCTGTATCCGGTGCCGGATAGTTGGGAAATCCGGCCTGCTCGTAGACGCCGACGCGCTCGCGCAGCGGCACGTTGGGCACGGTGCCCATGTCGTCATTCACCGTGCCGACAAGGCTGTTGGGATGATTGTGGTCCGCCAGCACCAGGATGAGCGTGTCGTCGCCGCGCGCCTTCGCCCATTCGCGCGTCTGGCGCACCGCATTGTCGAGCATGATCGTGTCGTAGACCGCCCGCTCCATGTCGAGGACGTGCGCGTATTTGTCGATCAGTCCGGATTCGACCATCAGGAAGAAGCCGGTCTCGGTCTTCGAGAGCAGTTTCAGCGCGGCCTGCACCTGCTCGGTCAGATCAGGCTGCTCAGGAAATTTCTTCACGCCGCCGCCCTTGAGGAATTTGCGGTCAAGCACGCCGTCCATGTTGCCGGTCGCGAACAGGCCGAGCAGCTTGCTCGTCTCCGGCTTTGCGGCAGAAGCGCCGAGCTCGCTCGCGGTCGTCGCGACCTGATAGCCTGCGTCGCGGAACTTCGCGATGTAGTCGGCTTCGTCCTTGCGTTTGGAGCCGGCCGCGGACTTCGGCAGAAAATTCGCGCTGCCGCCGCCCATCAGCACATCCGGCTTCGCCGCGAAGAACTGTTCGACGATCTCGTCATAGGCGGCGCGCCGGCGGGTGTGCGCAACCATCGCGGCCGGCGTGGCGTCTTCGATCTCGGTGTTGGTGACGACACCGATCGCCATGCCGTGCCGCCGCCTGGCAAGACTGGTAATGGTCTCGACGCGAGGATCGTCGAACGGAGTCGCGGTGCGGTCAGCATAGACGCCCAGGGCGTTGACGGCGCTCTTGTGGCCGGTCGCATAAGCGCTGGCCGAGTTCGCGGAGTCCGTGATGATCGAGTCCGAGCCCGCTGTCGCCACCAGCGCCATTTGGGGCATGTCGTCGATCGCGAGCTTGCCGCGGCTCTTGCCTTCCGTAATCCCCTTCGACAGGATTCGCGCCGCGACCCGATGCGCCGGCGACATGCCGTCGCCGATGAACAGGATGACGTTCTTCGCCTTGCGTGGCCCCGTGTCGTAGACCGTCCATGCGATGCTGCGCTGATGCGTGCCATCGCTCACCTCAACCGCGACGCTGCCCGGCTTCGTCAGCGTGACATCGCGCAAGATCAGCGCCGACTGGTCCTTGCCGTCCTCGCGATCGACGAACGTTCCGGCACGGCCGAACGCGGCAGCATAGTCCGCGCCGTTTACCGTCACCTTCAACTTGGCCGGATCGACGGGGCCGGGAAACTCGACCTTGAAGTCGAACTGGGCACCGGCCAGGATTTCGGCACGATCGATCGGATAGATCGTCTGCGCCGACAGCGACGATGTCCAACAAAGGACGATGAAAGAGGCGAGTGCCGATCCCTTGACCATGCGCGATGCTCCGCGATCCGTTCCCAACAGGAACGGAAAGCTAGCGATCGAGAATGACACCGTCATTAAGTCGCGCGTCGCCCGGTCGGGCGACAAAAGGCCTCAGCTCTTGTCGCTCTCCAGCCGGAAGATCTGCGAGCCTTCGCTGCCCGACAGCAAACCGGTCTTCGAATAGAGACCGAGCTTCGTCCGCGTGTCCGCGATGTCGAGATTGCGCATGGTGAGCTGGCCGATGCGGTCGGCCGGCGTGAAGGCTGCGTCCTCAACCTTCTCCATGCTGAGCCGCTCCGGCGCATAGGTGAGGTTCGGGCTCTCGGTGTTGAGGATCGAATAGTCGTTGCCCCGCCGCAGCTCCAGCGTCACCTCGCCGGTGACGGCGCGCGCGACCCAGCGCTGCGCGGTCTCGCGCAGCATCAGGGCCTGCGAGTCGAACCAGCGGCCCTGATAGAGCAGGCGACCGAGACGCATACCGCTGATGCGGTATTGCTCGATCGTATCCTCGTTGTGAATGCCCGTGACGAGGCGCTCATAGGCGATGTGCAACAGCGCCATGCCCGGCGCTTCATAGATGCCGCGGCTCTTGGCCTCGATGATGCGGTTCTCGATCTGGTCGCTCATGCCGAGGCCGTGGCGGCCGCCAATCGCATTGGCTTCGAGGAACAGCGCGACGGGATCGGAGAAGGTCTGGCCGTTCAACGCGACCGGCTGGCCTTCCTCGAAACGCACGACGACCTTCTCGGCCTTGACGGCGCAGTCATCGCGCCAGAACGGCACGCCCATGATCGGGTTGACGATCTTGATGCCGCTGTCGAGGCTTTCGAGGTCCTTGGCTTCGTGCGTGGCGCCGAGCAGGTTGCTGTCGGTCGAATACGCCTTCTCGGCGCTCATCTTGTAGGCAAAACCCTGCGCGGTCATGAATGCCGACATTTCGGCGCGGCCACCGAGCTCGTCGATGAACTGCTGGTCGAGCCAGGGCTTGTAGATGCGCAAGGATGGATTGGTCAGCAGGCCGTAGCGGTAGAAGCGCTCGATGTCGTTGCCCTTGAAGGTCGAGCCGTCGCCCCAGATGTTGACGCCGTCTTCCTTCATCGCCGCGACCAGCATCGTGCCGGTGACGGCGCGGCCGAGCGGCGTGGTGTTGAAATAGGTGATGCCGCCGGTCGAGATGTGGAAGGCGCCGGACTGGATCGCGGCGATGCCTTCGTGAACGAGCTGCGTGCGGCAATCGACCAGCACGGCCTTCTCGGCGCCGAACGCTTCCGCCTTGCGCGGGATCTCGTTGTAGTCGGCCTCATCGGGCTGGCCGAGATTGGCGGTATAGGCGTAGCAGCGCGCGCCCTTCTGTTTCATCCAGAGCAGCGCTGCGGAGGTATCGAGGCCGCCCGAAAAAGCGATGCCGACTTTCTCACCCTTGGGCAGGCTTTTCAGGATCGTGGTCATGGCGCTTCCAATCGGGTCTCAAAGGGCTGATGTCATGGCGGGCTTGACCGCGCGAATATCAAATTTCGCAGGGATCGGCACGCATTTAATGGCTCAAACCGAAGGCTCTGGCCCCGTCTTGCGGCCGAACAGGCGCTGGCGGAGGCGATAGGCGGGCATGTTCAGCCGGGTCAGGGCGACATCGACCGCCGCGTCCGAAAACCGGGTCCGCGGCCAGCGGTAGATCAGCGCATAGGCGAACCAGATCACGACGAAGGTGACCAGGCCGGCAATCGAGACATCGGTGAAGAAGTGGCCGCCGAAGGCCATCCGCAGCCCGCTGGTGACCGCGCCGAATATGACCGCGCCGGCATAGGCGAGCGGGCGCCACGCAGGCGGGGCCAGCGCGGCCGGCGCCAGCGTCCAGAACGCGGTCGCGCCCTCGCCCGAGAAGAACGAGCAGTTGCGCGCGCAGCCGCCGCGCGGATCCCACCACGGCACGAACTGCTGGTCGCCGGCAAACTGCGTCACCACCACCGGGCGCGGCCGGCCCCAATAAGTCTTGAAGGTGAGATTGGTGAGGATGCCGGCCGACAGGATGATCGTGACCAGCAGGAACACGATCGCGCGCCCCGACACCATCAAGGGACGGTCGGGCCGGATCATCTTGACCACGAGCGCGACCAGCGGCGGCAGCACGAAGGCCCAGGCGACCCACATCGCAGCGTCACGCGCGAAGCCGGCCCATTCGTTCAGCTTGAGTGGAAACGTCTTCGTCTCGGGGTCGAAGAACAGGGCGGCGAGCTTGAGATCGAGCTCGGGATAGAGGCCGAAAACGACGCCGATCACGAGCCACAGCGCCAGGGCAATGAAGAGTCCAGTCCGGTTCATGGCGCGCGGTTTAGCGGAGTAGGAGGGGGATGGAAACCCCACCGGAAGTACCCATCCTCCCCTGGAGGGGTAGGGCTATCGCATATGGGCAAGGACGGAGAGGAGAAAGTCGTTATTCCACCTCGCCTGGAGCATTTTGTGGCTG
>NZ_JAFCJT010000012.1 GCF_018130785.1 Bradyrhizobium liaoningense | reverse complement strand
AGGCGAGACGAAGCCTGACAGCGCCGCTCATCCAGCACGAAGTCTTGGGCTCACGGAGAGCAATCCGCCCTGCCCTAATCTTTCGCGCCCGACGCTGCCGCGTCCACCGCAACCCGGCTCGCGAAACGTGACGACACAAGATCGCCCCTCAAGGATGAGCCGGGATGGGCGACACATACGACATTTCCGAATTTCGGTAAAGTAGAATATTCTAGCGTGCAGGGATTGACACCCGACCGAAACAGCAACTCGGCAGCGGGGAAACGCTCAGGCAATGAAGCCCACACCGCGATGTCCCGGCTTACTTCCTGCGCATCGTCCCGGACCGGCAATCGAATCTGGCCACAGGCCGATCCATCTGCCAGAGCTCCACATCGTGACCGTCGACGAGTCTCTCCGCGGAGCTGATCGCGGCTTCGTCGTCGATGCAATCCATGTGGATCATTCTGATGGGACGATCGTGTAGCCCCACGATCAATGCACGATAGGCCGACATTTTTGTCTCCAGGCAAGGCGCGATGGCAAGCGCGGACCGCAAGAATGGCGCTGTCGGCATTTGAATGCGATGGGGAGCACATCGTCTGTTCATAAGCGCGGCATAAGTTGCCGGGAGCGCGCAATCGAAGCCGGTCCTATGCCGATCCTATGCGATCGCGATCGCGCCAATCTCGAAATCATACGGCATCCGACACCATATCCGCTCCGTCGCGCAAGCTCGCGCGGCGCAGCAAACTGGTGAAATGATGTCGAACTCAGGGGTCAGCGACAGGATCATCGATCCGATGATGGCCATCGCGAACTGCTCGACGCGGCAGCACATCGTCGTGGTCGGCGCGAAGAGCATGGAATTGATGATGGAGCTGCATCGTCGCGGATATCTGCTGGCGGCGGCGGCAGGCAATTGCGGCCTCCCGGCCGGTCAATATGAAGTCGCGCTCGTGGATTGGCGACGGCGCACGCTTCACGCACTCGATGCGACCGTGGATTGGCTCGATGATTTCCTCAGCCCCCGCGCCGTGCTCGTGATCTGGCTCGACGCGCAGAAGGAGGTAGCGAAGGAAGCTTTGCGTGCCGCAGTGACGAAGCGCGGCTTCGTCGTCCTGCAAGGCGCCGAGCATCCCTGCGGCAGCGTGCTTCTGGCGCGACGTTCGCAGGCCCTTCCCGTCCAGCAAGCTGCGTAAGCGCGCCACAACTCCTCGGAGAGCTGATCATGCTGAAAGCGAAGATACGACGCACCGTCATTCGCGAGTGGATGTCGCTTGCGCCTGAACGGAGACGGTCCACTGAACAGGCGGGCGCCTTTGCACGAAGCGCCACCGAAAGACACAGCCTGCCACGCAGCCGGCGGACGCCGTTTGGCGTGATCATGGCATGGCTGAAGCCGCGTACCGGGCGGCCCTAAAACCGGCCAAACGCCTGAGCGCGATGGTGGCGAGGGCAATTGAGTGCACTGTCATCGCAATTCGACGCCTTGTCGAAGCAGCTTGGGTAGCAAACTAGCCGCCGAAATCCCGCGGGCTAAACGGCAGGTCCATGATCTTCCATTCCCCGTACTTGTCGGCCGGCAGCATCTTGTAGGGCTGGCAGGCCTCGAGCGCGGCCGTCGCGGATTTCACGATGGCCACCCCCTTCGCGGAGGGCGGCGCTTCGATCAGGATCGGCGGGCGCGCCAGCGTGCCGTCGGTGGCGAACACCGTGCGCAGCTTGATGTTGACGTTGTCGGTCGGGCTGACCCCGGCCGGCAGTTTGGCGCAGCTCTTCAGGTGGCGACGCAGCGCGGCTATGACTTCGGGCGGCAGCTTGGCTGCGATTGAATCCTTGGCATCGCCGCCGTCGTCCTTGGGGGCGTCTTTCGGCAGATCCGGCGGCAATTCCGGCGGCAGGCCCAGCATGACGCCGTACTTGACCGTCACGTCAGGCTCCGGCGCCTGATAGGCCGGCGGCGGCGCGGCCTGCTGCTGCGGCATCGCTGGTGGCGGCGACTGCTGCGGTGGCTGCTGCATCGCCTGGGGCGGCGGTTGTTGCTGGAGTTGCGGCGCCGGCTGTTGCGACGGCAGCGGCTGTTGAGGCTGCGGCTGCACGTTGGCCTCCTGCTGCTTCGGTGCCTGTGAGGGTTGCGGCGGCGGCTGTTTCTGCGGCGGTTCGGGCGAGGCCTGCGGTGACGGCGCCGCGGCTGGCTGCTTGGCCGCAGGCTTCGGCGCGGCTTCCGCCTTGTCCTTGTCGGTGACATCCAGCTTCGGCAGTTTCAGGTCGGGCAGCGGCTCCGGCGGTTTCTCCTTCGCCTGCTCCTCGGCGTTCTCTTGGGCCTTGGCCTCTTCCTGCTTCACCTGCTCCGGCGTGACGATATCGACGGAGACGGTCTCGGGCGCCGCGGCGCGAAACGGACGGACTTCGCTGATCACGATGATCAGCGCCACCAGCGTCAGATGCGCGACCACCGACGCTGCAATGTCCGTCCGTATGATCTTCCGCAGTTCCATCGACCGATCTTGGGTTGCCACGCCGGTCCTAGCATACAGCAGCCCCCTCTCAATCCCATTTTGGCGCGAAGCCGAAATCGGTCAGGCGGCCCTTGGGGCTGGCCAGCGCGGCGATCTGCGCCATCTCGTCGTCCGAGAGCTCGAAATCGAAAATATCGATGTTTTCCGACAGGCGCTCGACGCGCGAGGTGCGCGGGATCGCCGCAACATTCTGTTGCACCAGCCAGCGCAGGCAGATTTGCGCCGGCGTCTTGCGATGCGCGCGGCCGAGCCCGGCGAGCGTCTGGTCGGCCTTGATGCGGCCCCTGGCGATCGGGCTGTAGGCGACCAGCGCGAGGCCATGCTGGTCGCAGGCCGCCCTCACCTTCGTCTGGTCGAGATAGGGATGATATTCGACCTGGTTGCAGACGAGCGGCTCCGGCGAGAGCGCCACCGCCTGCTCGATCAGCGCCACGGTGAAATTGGAGACGCCGATGTGGCGGGTCAGGCCCATGCGCCTGGCATGCGACAGCGCACCCAGCGTCTCCTCCAGCGGCACGTGCGAATTGGGCCAGTGCAACAGCAGCAGATCGACGGACGGGAGCCGCATCCGCGCCAGGCTCTCCTTGACCGAGCGTTCGAGGTCGTGGGGCGCGAAATGGTTGGTCCAGACCTTTGTCGTGAGGAAGATGTCGTCACGGCGCACGCCGGAGGAGCGCAAGCCGTCGCCGACCTCGCGCTCATTCTCGTAGACCTGCGCGGTGTCGATGTGGCGATAGCCGAGCCGCAACGCCTGCTCGACCACGCGCGCGCAGGTGCGCCCGCTCAGCTCCCAGGTCCCGAGCCCGATCGCCGGTATCCTTGCGCCACTGGCCTCGACGAACAGCATGAGGAATCCTCTCTGTTGCGGTCGCGTCAGGCGTCATTATGGACCCGGCCCGGCATGGTGCCAACGGACGCCACAGGCCGCCGGGCCGGATATACAGGGCAATGCTAACGGGAGGTTCGCGCCTGGCCTTTGAAGTCAGGCTTTGGCAAGCGCCTGGAACACGGTGTCGGGCGCATGCGCGATCACCGCGAGCAGCGCGCGGGCGGGTCCCCGCGGGGCACGCTTGCCCTGCTCCCAGTTGCGGATGGTCTCGACGGGAACGCCGAGCTTGGCGGCGAACTCCATCTGGGTGAGGCAGGCGCGGCGGCGCAGATCGCGCACGGCGAGCGAGCCGGCATCGCCAGGGGCATTCGCCGTCGGCTGGACCGGCTGGACCGGAAACTCCTGCCCGTCCCGCAACTCGACGACCCGTCCGTCCGCCTTCAGCCGCAACCGCATGTCCGTTTCTCCAAGCGGAGCGATGATGCGCCAGGTCGCTTAAGTTCGGATTAAAGATGATGGGGTCCCCGCCCCGCTGCCCACCCCATCATTGCGAGGAGCTCTTGCGACGAAGCAATCCAGACTGCCGGCGCGGAGGGATTCTGGATTGCTTCGCTGCGCTCGCAATGACGAGGAGATGGCGCAGCACCTCCCGCTACCTCAACCCGAACCACAGCGTCGCGATGCCGAGGAAGGAGAAGAAGCCGACCACATCGGTCACTGTCGTGACGAACGTGCCGGAGGCCACGGCCGGATCGGCCCTGACACGTTCGAGCGCCATCGGGATCAGGATGCCGCCGAGCGCGCCGGCGACGAGGTTGCAGATGATCGCAAGCCCGATGACGATGCCGAGGCCCGGGATCTTGAACCAGGCCACCGCCGCGATGCCCGTGATCACGGCGAAGGCGAGGCCGTTGACGAGCCCGACCAGGCCTTCGCGCATCACCACGCGCCAGGCGTTGGAAGAGCCGAGCTCGCGCGTCGCAAGCGCGCGCACCGCGACCGTCATGGTCTGGGTCGCGGCATTGCCGCCCTGGCTTGCCACGATCGGCGCCAGCACTGCGAGCGCGACCATCTTCTCGAGCTGGCCCTCGAACAGGCCGAGCACGGAGGATGCGAGGAAGGCGGTGGCGAGATTGACCAGCAGCCAGTTGAACCGCGCGCGCGCAATGGTGAACACGGTGTCGGAGAGTTCTTCGTCGCTGTTGACGCCGCCGAGCGCCTTGAGGTCTTCGTCCGCCTCCTCCTCGATCACGTCCACGACGTCGTCGACGGTGATGACGCCGACCAGGCGATCCTGGGTGTCGAGCACCGGTGCTGCGACGAGATTGTACTTGCCGAACATGCGCGCCACCTCCTCCTGGTCCTCCAGGACGGAAACGCGGCGGCGGTCCTCGTCGGTCAGCTCGGCCAGCGCCACCGGGCGGCGGGCGCGGAGCAGGACGTCGAGCGAGACCGCGCCCTGCCAGTGCTGGTCCTTGTCGACGACGTAGATCTCGTAGAAGCGCTCGGGCAGATCCGGCGTCTCGCGCATGTAGTCGATCGCCTGCCCGACGGTGAAATCCTGCGGCACGGCGATGAATTCGGTCTGCATCCGCCGGCCGGCGGAATTTTCGGGATAAAGCAGGCTGCGCTCGAGCGCGACGCGCTCCTGCAAAGGCAGCTTCTCGAGGATTTCTTCCTGCTCCGCCTCGTCGAGGGTTTCCAGCAGCTCGACCGCGTCGTCGGATTCGAGCTCGCGGACGCCTTCCGCAACGGTCTCCGGCGGCAGCTCCTCGAGGATCTCCTCGCGCACGCCCTCGTCGAGTTCGTTCAGCGCCGAGAAGTCGAAGTCGCGCCCGGTCAGCTCGACCAGGCGAACGCGATGGTCCGGCTCGAGAGCTCCGATCAGATCGCCGAGATCGGCCTCGTGCAGCTCGGCAACGCAGGCGCGCAGCGCGGCACTGTCGCCGGCCTCGATCGCATGGGCAATCTCCTCGACGAATTCGTGACGAATTTCGCCGTCTTCATTGCGCATCGGAACGTGGTCGAGTACCGAGGCCTCGGCGGATGAGGCACCGTCCATATGTTCATCCATGGCGCGCCTCGCCGTTTGACAGGTTGGAACGAGCGGTCTGAGCTGACGGTCAGGCAATACCCACAAGCGAACTGCGAGCGCAATGGCAAAGATGTTTCGGCTGAAATGGACGTCGATCTCGGTGGGCGCGGTCTTCGCGGCCCTCACCGGCATCGCCGCGACGGAGGCCGCGGACTGCCCGCGCAAGGACGCACTCGGCACCTCGCGCGTTCTGAGCGTCGATGCCAGGACCACGCCACGCGTGGGCCTGAAGAGCTTTTCGCAGACGCTGCCGCTCGCCGATCACGAGGTCGTGCTGACCTTCGACGATGGTCCGCATCCGCCGACGACGTCGAAGGTGCTGGCAGCGCTGGCGCAGGAGTGCGTGCGCGCGACCTTCTTCCTGATCGGCCTGCACGCCTCGGAACATCCTGACATGGTCAAGCGCATCGCGCGTGAGGGCCACACCATCGGCCACCACACCTGGTCGCACCCGTTCATGGCGCGGATCCCGTTCGAGAAGGCGAAGAGCGAGATCGACCGCGGCATCGCAGCCGACGAGATGGCGCTCAAAGGCGTGTCGACGACGACGCCCTCGACGCCGTTCTTCCGTTTCCCCTATTTCGAGGGGACGCCAGCGCAGCTCGACCTGCTGCAGTCGCGCGGCATCGTCGTGTTCGGAGCCGACCTCTGGGCCAGCGACTGGAACGAGATCACGCCGGAGCAGGAATTGAAGCTCGTCACCGAGCGCCTCGCCGCCGCCGGCAAGGGCATCATCCTCTTCCACGACCCCAAGGCACGCACGGCCGCGATCATGCCGGCCTTCCTGCGGTACCTCCGGGACAACGGCTATCGCGTCGTTCACGTCGTGCCGGCGGGCACGTCACAGAAGAGCGCCGATGCGCATTGATGCCGTAATGTCACGCCGTTGCAAAATGGGGTGATTTGGGCCCTATTAACAGTCTGTTCATGCTACGCCATGCAAAGATGCAGGTGGTATTGCGCCTGAACCGTTTCTGGGCGCCTCCGACCAATTAAGGCGGCAATCACGCAAGGGGGCAGACGAGGTTCATGATCGGAAGTAGCGTTGGTTTTCGGACGCGATCGTGGATCGTCCTCTATCTGGGACTATTGGTCGTCGGTTCACCGGCGGCCCTTGCGGCGGACTGTCCCGGCCATCCGGACGCGCTCGGGACCTCCCGCACCCTCGTGGTCGATCCGCGCGAGCATCCGCGCATCGGCACCATGCAGTACCGCGAGACGCTGCCGTTGAAGGACCATGAGGTCGTCCTGACCTTCGACGACGGTCCGCTGCCGAAATATTCCAACCAGATCCTCAAGATGCTCGACGACGAGTGCATCAAGGCGACCTTCTTCATCATCGGCGGCCAGGCCAAGGCGAATCCGGAGGGCGTGCGCAAGCTGGTGGCGGCGGGCCACACCGTCGGCACGCACAGCATGAACCATCCGCTGACGTTCGACCGGATGCCGATCGAGAAGGCCGAGGCCGAGATCAACGGCGGCATCGCGTGGACCTCGGCCGCGATGACCGATCCGTCCAAGCTCGCGCCGTTCTTCCGCATTCCCGGCCTGATGCGCGCCGAAGGCGTCGAAAACCTCCTGATCTCGCGCGGCATCCAGGTCTGGAGCGCCGACTTCCCGGCCGACGACTGGCGCCATGTGTCGTCCGACCGCGTCTATCAGCTCGCGATCCAGCGGCTGGAGGCCAAGGGCAAGGGCATCCTGCTGCTGCACGACATCCAGGCCCGCACGGTGGCGGCGCTGCCGAGGATCATCCGCGACCTCAAGGCGCGCGGCTATCGCATCGTGCATGTGGTGCCCGCGACGGCCGACCGGCCGGCGACGCCGACCACACCGGTCGAATGGCTGCTGCATCCGCCGACCGAGACCGTGCCGATCGCACGCTGGCCGGCCGCGCCGAACTTCGTATTCGCGCAGACCCAAACGCTGCCGGCGCCCTCGCTTGCCGACCTCAATGCGCAGACCGAGCATCAGCCGCTGCTGCCGCATAAGACCAAGGCGCTGGCGAATGTCGCATCCACCCTGCCCGTGCCCGGCCGTGACCTGTTCGCGATCCCCGAGGGCTCGGTCGAGGTGCTGCTGTCCACGACCTTGTCGCGGCGCGCCGCGACGCGGCTGGCGATGGCGGCCGAGACGCCTCGTGCAGCCAGGAACAAGGCCGGCAAATCACACGCCCCTCGCGCCGCGCATGCTGCGCACGGCGTACCGAAACACGCCGCGCAGGCGAAGGGCGTTGCACCCAAGAGCGTTGCACCCAAGAGCGCTACACCGACGAGCGGCGCACCGCATCCGACCCGCGTCGCCAGCCTGAAGAAGCGCCCGCAGTAAGCACTACTGCCGCATGATGTTGGCGACGCAGAGCAGGACGATCAGCGCCAGGAAGAACAGGTCCATATAGGACTTGAGCTCGCCGTCGCGGCGCAGCCGGGCTACGTCGGCCACGACCTGCTTGCGCGCGTTCGTTCCGCCCGAACCGTCATTGATCGGAGCCTGCAGGCGCTTGGTCTCCGCCTCCAGCTTCTCGATCTTCTGGAAGAAATAGAACGCGCGCAGCGTCGAGGCCGCACGCATGCCGGCATAGACCAGCACCAGGATCGCGAGGATCGCCCGGTTCTGGTATTTCTCCATGAAATTCAGGCTGAAATAGACCATCGCCATGAAGGCGAAGTTCGTCACGAAGCGGTAGACGAAGCTAAGAAAGACCATGCTGGCTCCAGCCCTGAGCGGTGCGATCCGTCTACGTCATCTTTATTTCGACAAAGATACGATCGCCGGCCGCCTTTTAGCCACGGGCGTTCATAATGCAAGCGAGAGTACCGGGGCCTGCGTGTTCCACGTAAACGCGAGGTTGCCAGCTGCGCGATGGAGATTCGCCGGAAGCTACGGTACATTGGCACAGCCACCGCATGTGGGGTCTGCCGATGCCGAAGAAGGGAATCACGGGCCACGACGACTGGGTTCTGACCGAGGCCCTGGCGACCGCGCTCGTCGCGCTGGAGCAGCTCGAACCAAAGCACCAGCCGAGCGCGCATATGGACGACATCCGCAAGATGCTGGCGAACGGCAAGGAGCCGTCGGCGGTGAGCCTGCATCTCGCCCAGGCCAAATGCCGCCTGTTTCCGGACACGGACCCGCTCGAGATCTACCGGGAATACGGGATCGGCGACGAATACGGCTGAGGGGCCCGCGCCGGTCCTTCGCGCGCGCTGCTGCCTGGAGCTGAGCGGCGGCCGATCGCTGCAACGATCATCCACCTCAATGTTCGCGTGAATTTCAGCTGAGCCGCGAAACGACTTGACGTCGGCGCCGCCAATGTATGTTATGTTATAACATTACATATCCGGCCCCAATGCCCCTCCCCAAGCGTCACCGCCCTATCCCCTTGAAAAGGCTCTTCGATCTCCATGCAAAAACTCCCCGTCACCGTCTTGTCCGGCTTCCTCGGGGCTGGAAAGACCACTTTGCTGAACCACGTCCTGAACAACCGGCACGGCCTGAAGGTCGCGGTGATTGTCAACGACATGAGCGAGGTGAACATCGATGCGGATCTGGTTCGCGATGGCGGTGCGAACCTGTCCCGGACTGACGAGAAGCTCGTCGAGATGACGAACGGCTGCATCTGCTGCACACTGCGAGACGACCTCCTGAAGGAGGTGCGCGCCCTCGCAGAAAATGGCCGCTTCGATTATCTCCTGATCGAATCCACCGGCATCTCGGAACCGCTGCCGGTCGCGGCGACCTTCGATTTCAGATCCGAGGACGGCGAAAGCCTCTCTGACGTGGCGCGTCTCGACACCATGGTCACCGTGGTCGACGCCGTGAACCTGCTTGGGGATTATTCGTCGACGGATTTTCTGGAGCAACGTGGCGAAGCGCTGACAAACGACAAGCGCACGCTGGTCGATCTCCTCGTCGAGCAGATCGAATTTGCCGACGTGATCGTTCTCAACAAGGTCGACGACGCCCGACCTGAGCAGCGCGAGGCGGCGCGGAAGATCATCCGCGCGCTCAATCCGGACGCGGACCTGATCGAAGCAAACCACGGCCGGGTCGCCTTCGATCGCATTCTCGACACCGGAAAATTCGACTTCGAAAAAGCGCAAGCGCATCCGCTCTGGTTCAAAGAACTCTACGGCTTTGCCGATCATGTGCCGGAGACCGAAGAATACGGCGTAACGAACTTCGTCTATCGCGCGCGCCGGCCGTTCGATCCCGCCAAGTTCGACATGTTCATCAAGGAGGCCTGGCCCGGCGTCATTCGCGCCAAGGGACATTTCTGGCTGGCGACACGCCCACATTGGCTTGGCGAGATCAGTCAGGCCGGTTCGATCACGCGCACGCAGGCCCTTGGTGCGTGGTGGGCGAGCGTACCGGCGGAACGATGGCCTGATGATCCGTTCTGGCGGAAGCGGTTGCGTAAGAACTGGAACGAGATCTACGGCGATCGGCGCCAGGAAATCGTGTTCATCGGCACCGGCATGGACGAAGGCTCGCTCCGCGCTCGCCTGGACGCATGCCTCGTGCCCGGCAAGCCCGCCATGAACGTCGCGGAATGGGCGAAGCTCGCAGACCCGTTTCCGGTCTGGCGCCGCGCGGACGAAGCCGCCCAGGCGGAAAGCCAATGAATAACGTCGTTCGATTCGTGCCGAAATCAGAGCTCGAGCGGGAGCGCCTGATCCGCGAGGCGCGCGCGATCTACGACAGCATATTCCCGCCGATTACCGTGTGCGGCGGGGAAGCGGATGATCGCTCAGGCCAAACTGCGCCGCCCGAGGCGGTCGCCGAAAGTCAACCAAAACAACGGTGAGGATGAAGGTGGCGCGTCGGAGGGCGGTCGCATTTATTGAAATTTCAATGGCTTGCGGAAATGGGCAGAGCGTTTAGGTGCATCTCCGGCTGAGAGGTGCCTTTCCAGTAAGTTGACCGAGCCTCACAATAGCTTGCGGGACTTCGCCACGCAGCGTAACTTTCAACTCCACGTAGCTCATTCGAAAGTAATCTAGCGGGTTCGGCCAAGCGGGAGACAGCGATGGCGGATGTCCCATGGCACCTTTCCGGTGACTACTTCGAGAATTGCAGTTGCAGCATCGTGTGTCCCTGCCTCGTGTCGGCGGCTCCCCCGCTGACCGCGCGACCGACCGAGGGCTTCTGCAACGTACCGCTGATCTTCCACGTCGAGAGCGGCCGTTATGGCAACATCGAGCTCGATGGACTGAATGTCCTGGTGATCCTCCACGCGCCGGGGATCATGGCAGACGGAGATTGGTCGGTAGCCGCCTACATCGACCAGCGCGCCAACGATGAGCAGACCGAGGCTCTAGCTGCGATCTTCACCGGCGCCGCCGGTGGTCCGATGGCCGCGTTCACACCGCTGATCAGCAAGAACCTGGGCGTTCGCAAGGTCCCGATCACATTCCGCATCGAGGGCAAGACGCGGTCCGCGGAAATCCCGGATATTCTGCACATGTCCGTCGACCCGTTGCCGACCATGCATCCGAGCGGGGAAATGTGGGCCAACATCGGCCATCCGGTCAGCCCTGACGGGATGGTGATGGCGGTCGGCGCCGCCGGCAATACGTTCAGCGATCATGGCATGCGCTGGGACAATTCCGGCAAGAACGGCCTCTATGCGCCCATCCGCTGGTCGAACCAGGCGTGATGCAACTCCTGATCCGGCCTTGCGAGAAGACCGGCAACACTTATCGCAAATGACCGACGGCCCGCTGGAAACCGTGCTGCGGCGCGATCGCTGGATCGTCGGCGGCGCGATCGGGATCATCGTCGCGCTGGCATGGGCCTATGTGCTCTGGCTCGCCGAGGACATGGACATGGGCGGCATGGACATGACCGGGTTCCGCATGATCCCGGCCGGAATCGGAATCATGTTGCCGGCGAGCGAGCCATGGCGAGCAATCGAGTTCGCGTATGTGTTGCTGATGTGGGTGGTGATGATGGTCGGAATGATGGCCCCCTCGGCAGCGCCGATGATCCTCATGTACGCCC
Organism: Bradyrhizobium liaoningense; assembly: GCF_018130785.1. Classification (GTDB taxonomy): domain Bacteria; phylum Pseudomonadota; class Alphaproteobacteria; order Rhizobiales; family Xanthobacteraceae; genus Bradyrhizobium; species Bradyrhizobium liaoningense_A. The sequence goes on along the minus strand of NZ_JAFCJT010000012.1, from coordinate 200,413 downwards.
GCGTGGGTCGACAGGGGAAAGCGCAGGGCAAGCCGTTCGCTGCGACCGGCTGGTTTGCGGCAGGTTATCTCCTCGCCTGGGGCGGCTTTTCGCTAGCAGCAACCCTACTCCAATGGGCGATCGAGCGGGCAGTCCTGCTGGATTCCCGGATGACGATCGCCAGCAATCTGCTCAGTGCGATCGTGCTGATCGCGGCGGGAGTCTATCAGTGGACACCGCTCAAGGACGTCTGTCTCGCCCAATGCCAGTCGCCATTTCTGTTCCTGATGCGCCACGGCGGCTTTCGCGACGACCTGCGAGGCTGCCTGCTGCTGGGGCTCCGGCACGGTGGCTATTGTGTCGGCTGCTGCTGGGTCTTGATGGCGCTCTTGTTCGTCGGCGGGGTGATGAACGTGCTTTGGATTGCGCTTTTGGCCCTGCTCGTCCTGTTGGAGAAACTTACGCCGGTCGGACGATGGATCGCGCGCGCCGCCGGCATTGCGTGTGCGGCCGCTGGCGTCTGGCTGCTGGTGCCCTCGCCGCAGTGATGAGCAAGCGTAACTATCGCGTCGCGGGCGCCGGAGCCGCGTCGACAAAGCCGACGACGGACTTGAAGCGGCCATCGTCGGCAATGAAGGCGAAGTCGGTGCCTTTGATGTAGAGGGGTGCATCCGCAGTGGCGCCCGCGACCCAGGAGAAGCGGACATAGTCATGATGCGCTTCGATACCGCTCGCGAGATTGAGCCGGTAGCCGGGAAACTGCCCCTGGGCCTTCGCGATCATGCCGTCGATGGAGTCGTGTCCGCGTCCGTCACGAACTCTGTCGACATAGGTGCCGTCCTCGGTCCACGTCGCAGCGACGAGATCGCGCCGCTTCTTCGCGTCCTGCTCGTTCCAGGCCGCCAGATACTGCACCACGATGTTGTTGACGCCGACCATTTTGCTTTTCCCATCACCCGCGCGCTCGGCTGCGAGCGCGCCTGACGAAAGGCGCCCTAGCACGGTCAACGCCGATGCGATCAAAACATTCCGCCTGTTCATTCTCTTCTCCCTCGGGCTCCCCGTGCGTCGTCCATAGCTGGCTCTTCATTTCGGCGTCAGGGTGCGCGCTGCGTCGGAGAGTGTCGATAACCTCGAAAGTCAAATTGTTCTTTCAGCACGAGAGCTCGCCGCTCCGGCTAACGAGGTAACCGGACCTCGCACATGAGCCAGATCGAATAGGTCAGCCAGCCCTGGAGGCGAGCGGATTGCCCGCATCCGGCAATCTGGTCTCCTCGACCATGTCGTTCACGATGGCGATCGTGGCGTCGTCGGCCGGAAACAGCATTTCGAGAGCAAGCTCCGACAGCGTGACATCTGCGGGTGCGCCGAAGACGGTCGTGGTGTTCAGGAACGAGACTCTGCCGAACCGGGTTTGAACGCGAAGCGGCGAGACATATCGCTGAGGACCATCGCTCGATGCGAGCGCCACGGTCCCCTTGGGAGCCGGGTAGGACGACACTTCGGTCAGCAGAGCCTGGATGACGGGATCCGCCCGTGCCTCGATCTGCTGCTTCAGCACCGTGACGGTGTGGGCGCGCCACTCGACGAAGTTTTCGATGCGCGGTCCCATCCCATCGGGATGCAGGATGAGGCGCACGGCGTTGACCGGACTGCGAAGCAGCTCCGGAGAACACCCCTCGTAAAGCTGCGGCAGCGCCGCGTTCGACAGGACGACGTTCCAGTGTCGGTCCAGCACATACGCCGGATACGGAAGATGGACCCGGAGGATCTGCTCCATCGCGGATTTGGCAGATGACATCTCCTCGAGAGACCTCTCGGCGAAGGCAGGCGAAAAGCCCGCGGCGAGCAGAAGCACGTTTTGATCCCGCAGCGGCAGGTTCAACTGTTCAGCCAGGCGCTGCACCATCTCCCTGCTCGGACGCGAACGACCCGTCTCGAGGTAAGACAGATGCCGGGTCGAGCTATTTGCGGCCAGCGCAAGCGCCGTCTGCGACAGCCCCCGGCTGACCCGCCACCTCCGTAGCAATACGCCAAATTCGACTGCGCGGCCGGACATGCCTCAGCTTACCAATCGCCGCGGTCGCCATACCATGACCTCCGAGGTCAAATTCGCGCCGCACGTCAGTGTGTTTTGACCTGTGAGGTTATCGACCGAGCGCGGTCGCGTGAAGCACTCTTCCCGGGCAAGACCGATCATGCGGAGGAGATCATCATGGAGAGCCCAAGCAGTTTGGCCGACCGTTACGTCGCCGTCTGGAACGAGACCGATACGGTGAGGCGCAAGCGCCGGATCGCGGAACTGTGGGGCCGGGAGGGACGGCACTATGTCGGTGATCGCAAGGTCGAAGGTCGGGAAGCCCTCGAGCAACGGGTGCGCGAATCCCACGAGAAGAACGTCAGGGACAATGGCAACCGGTTTCGCGCGGCCGGCGATGCACGCCGGGTGCACGACACCGTGGTCTTTCATTGGGAAATGCTTCCTGGCAACGGAGATTCCGTTCTGGCTCGCGGGCTCGAATTCCTCGTCGTCGACGACAACGGAAAAATCGTCGCCGACTACCAGTTCTTTCCAGCCTGAGAGACGGACCGCCGTGAGGACGCCGGCAATCGCCGCCGAACATATGCCGAGGAGAAGCACAATGCCGGTCACCTATGTCATCAAGTTTGACGTGGTGCCCGAGCAGCGCACGAATTTTCTGCGACTGCTCGGGGCGGTGCTCGACGCGATGAGACACGAGCCGACGTTTCATCAGGCGGTCCTGCATCGCGATCCCGTGTCCGAAAATCGCTTCATGCTCTACGAGACTTGGGAGAGCCATGACGAGGTCGTGAACGTTCAGATCAAGCGATCCTATCGAGACGCCTGGCATGAGGCGCTTCCCGCCCTGCTCGCACGCGACCGCGACATCGAGATGTGGGAGCCGCTGCGGAGCGACCGTGTCCGAAGTCTGAGTGCCGATTGACGGCGTTACGCGCCGCCCGGGGACCACCTGGTACCCCGACTTCGGCGTTCCGCCTCAACTTTCCAGCGGGCTCGCTGGCGCAACTCGCGCCGGAAAAGGGCGGCCCTCAAGCCACCGGAAAACAATACTTAGATTTCAATTGGTTAGATACCTTGGTGCGCTCGGAGGGACTCGAACCCCCACGGTGTTACCCACTGCCACCTCAAGGCAGCGCGTCTACCAGTTCCGCCACGAGCGCTAAGGGATGCCGGCTTGAGGTTTTGAGGCCGGCCGGATCAGCGGCGCCGATCTAACAAATCCATTAGGGGGATACAAGCCTGCAAAAGCCCTGAATTCCACAAGCTTGGCAGGAAAATCGCGGCCCTCCCCAGGAGATCGGTCCTATCAGGTCGTTAGCCCTACCGGGTGCCCGCCGTGCGCGGCAGCATCTGCTTGACCTCGACCGCGATCCGGTTGCGATCGACCAGCACGACGCCGGAGGCGACCGGCAGGTTGTTGGCGAGAACCTTGACCTCGTCGGCCTCGGTTGCGTCCAGTTCGATGATGGCGCCGCGGGAAAGACGTAATACTTGATGGATCGGCATGGTGGTCGTCCCGAGGACGACCATGAGATCCACGGTGACTTTATCGAGAGTGGGCACTGTCAGGACCGCCGCAACTTGGGACTTAAGCCAAAGGACTTGGCATTTGCTCCCCAGATGATCACCACGTTATGGTTAGCCAATGGTTAATTCACCTCAAAACCCCCGCCAAGACCTCGATTTGACGTCGTTTTCCGCCTCCACCGGCGAGCCCGTGGAGTGGCGAATCTCGGACGCGCCGGTGCCCTATCTGGACGCCGTGGCTGCCATGGAGGCGCGAGTCGCTCAGATTGCCGCCGGCGAGGCGCCCGAGCTGGTCTGGCTGCTCGAGCACCCCCCGCTCTACACCTCCGGCACCTCAGGCAAGGAAACCGACCTGCTCGACCCGCGATTTCCGACCTTTGCCACCGGGCGCGGCGGGCAGCTCACCTATCACGGGCCCGGCCAGCGGGTGGCCTATGTCATGCTCGACCTCAAGCGGCGCCGGCCGGACGTCCGGGCCTATGTCGCGAGCCTGGAGGAATTGATCCTGCGGACGCTCGCCGCCTTCAATGTCCGCGGCGAGCGGCGCGAGGACCGGGTCGGCGTCTGGGTGAAGCGGCCCGACAAGGGGCCCGAGCACGAAGACAAGATCGCCGCGATCGGCGTCCGCCTGAAGCGCTGGGTCTCGTTCCACGGCATCGCCATCAATGTCGAGCCGGAGCTGTCGCATTTCGCCGGGATCGTGCCCTGCGGCGTCGCCGATCCTCGCTACGGCGTCACCTCGCTGGTCGATCTCGGCCAGCTCGTGACCATGGCCGATGTCGACGTCGCGCTGCGCAAGGCGTTCGAGGAGCTGTTCGGGCCCACCCGGGCGCTGGTGGCGGAAGCGGCCGTCTAGCTTTTCCTGTTGGACGCACACCGCCCGCGTTCTCTGCAGTCGCGGAATCGGCTACGCTTGCTTCCGGCGCCGCCCACGCCTCCCCCCTCCGCCGGGAAAGCAGACATCATGCCGGGCGATGAGATCATCGGACCGACTGTTCGAGCGCCAGGCATAAGGAGGGATTGCGGTTTCTGCTCGCAATGGGAGGTTTTGACGATGAGGCTCTCTGCGCCGATCCATCATCTGAAGCGACGAGCCAAGCGCCTGTCGCGCGGGGAAGGCATTCCACTCCACGACGCGCTTGACCGCATCGCTGCGACGGAAGGGTTTTCCGCCTGGAGCATGCTCGCGGCAAAGGCCGCCGCACTGACGCCCGCCAATCGCCTGTTCCCGCAATTCCGGCCGGGTGATCTGGTGCTGGTGGGCGCGCGCCCCGGTCAGGGCAAGACCCTGATGAGCCTCGAACTCGCCGTGGAGGCCATGAAGTCGGGCCATCGCGCTGCATTCTTCTCGCTCGAATATACCGAGAAAGATGTCCTGGACCGCTTGCAGGCGATTGGCGTGGACCCGGCACAGTTCGACAAACTGTTCGAGGTCGACTGCTCTGACACGATCAGCGCCGACTACGTCGTCAAGCAGATGGCGCCGGCGCCGCGCGGCACGGTCGTGGTGATCGACTATCTGCAATTGCTCGACCAGAGGCGGGAAAATCCTGATCTCGCTGTTCAGGTGCGCGCATTGAAATCGTTCGCACGCGACAAGGGGCTGATCGTCGTCTTCATCTCGCAGATCGACCGATCCTATGACCCAACGATCAAGCCCTGCCCTGATCTCAGCGATGTCAGGTTGCCGAACCCGCTGGACCTGAAACTCTTCGACAAGACGTGCTTCCTGAATAATTCCGAGGTTCAGTTCCGGGCGGCGAGCTAGTGCAACAGGCCGCGGGTGAGATTCTTCACCCGCGGCTTGCGACCTCACGCCGCCTGCAACGCAACCTCGAGCTTGCCGGCGATGTAACGCCGCTCCTGGGTCAGGCCGCCAAAACCGTAGGCATCGCCCTTGACCTCATCGACGTGCAGATACGTCTCGGGATGCAGCGGGCCCAAAATCTCGGCCATGCGCTTGAACATCGCGGCGAGATAGGTCGCCTTCTCGTCCTTGGTGTTGGTGCCTTCGCTGACATGGATGTCGATCCAGTAGCTGGCAAGCTTCTGCTCGGCGAGCGACTTGCCGCCGGCGAACCAGTCGCCTGCGTCGACCGATTTCACGATGATGGCGGTCACCTTGGGATCCTTGTGCAGGATTTTTGCGGTGAGCTCGGACACGGCATTCGCGATCTCGGCCTTCAGCGACGGCGACTGGCGGGAGGTGGTGTAGGACACGGTGATCAGCGGCATGGTGGTTCTCCTCAAGATGCTGCGCAGGTCTTGCGCGGCGTTGGTGAGAAGCTAGACCTCCCCTCGTCATTTTGGTATCTTATCTCTATTGATACCAGTGATAACCAATCATAATGACAGCTACACTCGACATCGCCACCATCCAGGCCTTCCTGCTGGTCGCCGACCTCCAGAGCTTTACACGCGCGGCCGAAGCGCTCGGCACGACGCAGGCCGCGGTCAGCCTGAAGCTTCAGCGGCTGGAGACGCTGCTGGGCAAACGCCTCGTCGAGCGCTCGCCGCGCGCGGTCCGGCTCACCGCCGACGGCGCAAGCTTCCTCGATCGCGCCCGCGCGCTGATGGAGGCGCATGACCGCGCGCTGTCGGGCGAGATTTCAGCCGCGCAGTCGCTCTCGCTCGGCATCTCCGACCACGCCGCAGGCCCGGAGCTGGTGCCGCTGCTCGAACGGCTGCACGCGATGTCCTCAAGCCTCACCCTCGCCGTCACCATCGGATTCTCGCGCGAGATGCAGGATGCCTATGATGCGGGCGGGCTTGACGCCGTGATCGTGCGCCAGGAAGGCAGCCGCCGGGGCGGCGAAAAGCTGACCGAGGACGAGTTCGGCTGGTTCGCATCACGACGCCATACCTTGCTGAAGGGTGAGCCGCTGCCGCTCGCAACACTCGCCCCACCCTGCGGCGTCCGTGCCGTCGCCGTGCGCACGCTCGACAAGGCCGGCATCGCCTGGCGTGAACGTTTTGTCGGCGGCGGTGTCACGGCAGTGGTTGCGGCCGCACTTGCCGGGCTTGCAATCGCGCCGCTGGCGCGGCGGATTGCGCCGGCAGGCCTCATCGACATCGGGCCAGCACACAAGCTGCCGAAGCTCGGCAGCTCGAAGGTGATGCTTCATTCGAAGGTCAGCGATCCCGCGAAGCTTGCAGCGCTGCGTGCCGTGGCGGCAACGTTTCGAAGTGTAGCCGCCCCCTGAAGTCTCACAAGATCGCCTCGAACGCGCTGCGCAGCGTCTCGTGCCTGAACACAAAACCGCGGCTCAGCGCCTTGTTCGGCAGCACCCGCTGACCACCGAGCAGGAGCTCGTCGGCAAAGCCGCCGCCGATCCGGCGCAACAGGCCACCGGGGATGCGGAACACCGCGGGCCGACGCAGACGGCGGCCGAGCTCTTCGGTGAACTTCGCGTTGGTGACGGGAATCGGCGCGGTGGCGTTGACGGGGCCGGCGAGATCGGGCGTTGCCATCACATAGGCGATCAGCCGGATCAGATCGTCCCGTTCGATCCACGACATCCACTGCCGCCCGGTGCCGAGCGGGCCGCCGAGCCCGAACTCGAACGGCGTCAGCATGCGCGTGATGAAGCCGCCTTCGGTGCCAAGCACGAGGCCGATGCGCAAGTAAACCACGCGCACGCCAAGCTCCTCCACGGGGCGCGCCGCCTTTTCCCAGGCCGCGCACAGCTCGTGGCTGAAGCAGGCATGCGACTTCGCCGATTCCGTCAGCACCTGGTCGGCCCACAGACCGTACCAGCCGATCGCGGAGCCGCTGACGAGCACCTCGGGCTTGCGATCGAGCCGCGCGACCAGCTTGACGATCTCACCGGTCATGTCGATGCGGGAGTTGATGATCTTCGCGCGCTTTGCTTCGGTCCAGAGGCCGTTACCGATCGGCTCGCCGGCGAGATTGACGATGGCATCGATCTGCGTGTCCGCGGCGAGCTGATCAAGACTCGTGATCAGCGTGACCGGCGGCGACAGCATCTCGGCCTTCGCGGGGTTGCGGATCAGCGCGATGACGTGATGCCCTGCCTCACCAAGGCTCGCCGCAAGCCGGCTGCCGATGAAGCCGGTGGCGCCAGTGATCAGCACGGTCTTGCGGCCGGGCAGCTTTTCGACGAGCCCGTGAGCGGGCACGCTTCGCATCCGGCCGAGCCGGCGCATCGCGGCAAAATCCCTGACACCGCACAGCGCAGCGCCAACCGCGCAGGCGGTCGCGGCGATGCTGAGCAAGCCCTGATACACCACGGTCACGCCGAACGGCTGCATCCCCCAATCGATCAGCACGGGCAACAGCAGCACCAGGATGGCGCCGTAATTGATCGCCAGCAGCGTGTGATTGATCCGCTCGCTCGGCGGCAGCTTCCGGCTCAGGTCCTCCTCGACGAAGTCCATCAGCGTGATGACGATCTCGGCAACCAGCACCGCGATGATCAAAAGCGCCAGCACGCCATGGACTTCGAGCCAACCGAGCAAAAGGAACAGGAGTGCATAGAGCATGTTGCGGATGCCGTGCAGCTTCAGCTCGAAACGCTGCGACGGACGCCAGGCCAGCCGCTCGGTGAATTCGTGGTGATAGAAGGTGTCGAACGCGCCCATCACGATCTGGATGGCGATGAGCGTCCACATGAGCTGCGTCATGACACGGCCTCCCTGAACACGGCGGACTGGTGGATCAGCGCGCCGTAACGCGGATGAATGACGTCGAGAGTGAAACGGAAAGCGCCCTCGCCGAGATCGCTGTGCCTCACCGTGAGATCGCCCGGCGTGAGCCATTGCGGCAGCGGGATCCAGAGGCGGCCGAGCTGCAGGCCGTAAGCAGCGCTGCGAAAAGTCAGCGTCTCGCCTTCGACCGCGATGCGGAGCGCCATCGAGACGCCGAAGCCGACATACTCCTCGAGCCCGGTCGGGCCGGCGAAGCGCTTTGCGGAATGAATCACTTGCGGAAAGCCCCGCTTGCGCGCGCAGATGCGGGTCCAGGTCTGGCCGCCGGTAGCGCCGTCCTCGGTAACAGTCACGATCATCGGCACACCGGTGTCGCGGCCGGTCGGCAGCGGGCCGCCGATCAGGCGAGCGACCTGCGCGAACCACCAGCCAATGTCGCTGAAGCCGACCTCGTCGACGATTCCGACATAGACGACACTGTCTCCATCGGCGACGCGTTTTGAAAAGCGCCGCCAGGTCGCGAGCGGCAGGCGGCCCCAATCCTCGTCCGAGAGCAGCGCGCGGAAGCGGCGGTCGTCGAGCAGTTTAGTGTGAGCGGGAAGAGATGCGTTGGAGCCTGATAATCGAGCCGACGTCATCGCACCCTCCTCAACGCTATTTGGCCTTGCCCAGCGGCAACAGGTTGGCGATCTTCTCGCCGAGCCGCATCAAGGCGACCAGCCGCGGCCGCGGCACCTTCAGCATCTGCATGAACCAGTGGTCGGCGAGCTCGGTGAAGGCGAGCATCTCCTTCAGCCGTTTGCTGGCCACCGGATTGATGGTCGGGTCGTCGGCAGCATCGGACACGCAGGCCCGCAGCGCTGTGATTGCCGGGTCGAGCTCCCGCTCCTTGCGCCGCGCCGCAATTCTCGCGGCGACCTCCCAGATGTCGGTCTCGGCCTCGTAATGATCACGGCGGTCGCCGAGGATCGGGACGCGCCGGATCAGGTTCCAGGCGAGCAGCTCCTTCAGCGAATTGGAGACGTTGGAGCGCGCCATGCCGAGCGTGTCGGCGATGTCCTCGGCCGTCATCGGCGCTTCGGCCAGATAGAGCAGCCCGTGGATCTGGCTGACCGAGCGATTGACGCCCCACCCGTCCCCCATGTCGCCCCAATGCAGGATGAAGCGCTCGACGGCGGCGGGAAGTTTCTTCTTTCCGGTTATTTCTGTCATGACAGAAATATCTGACGAATGCGGCTGACTGTCAAGAGCGCTCGTCGGCTGGCGCGCTGCATACCGTCCGTCGTATTTGCCTAAAAACGCCCCAGAGAACGGGAACCAAACGCCCGTCTGGACGTTTGCCCCGGTTCCAGGCGGGTTGAGAATGGCGACAAAGTCCAGTCAGCAGAGAGACTTGTTCGAAAGCGAGCGCAGCTTTCGGCTGTTGGTGGAGGGCGTCGCGGACTACGCGCTCTACATGCTCGATCCCACCGGGATCATCACGAGCTGGAATATCGGCGGCGAGCGGATCAAAGGCTATGCGCCCCAAGAGATCCTCGGCCAGCATTTCTCGCGCTTCTACACCGAGACCGACCGCGCCAACGGCAAGCCCGCGCGTGCCCTCGGCATCGCGCGGGACCACGGCCGCTACGAGGAGGAAGGCTGGCGCGTCCGCAAGGATGGCACGTTCTTCTGGGCGAGCGTCATCATCGATCCGATCTACGAGAGCGGCACCCTGGTCGGTTTCGCCAAGATCACCCGCGACATCACCGAGCGGCGCAACGCGCAGCTCAAGCTCGAGGCGATGCAGAGGCAGCTTGCGGAATCGCAGAAGTTCGATGCGCTCGGACAGCTCACCGGCGGCGTCGCGCACGACTTCAACAACCTCCTGATGATCATCAGCGGCAGCCTTCACATACTGAAGAAAGGTGATGACGACGAGGCCAGGCTTCAGCGCGCGATGTCCGCGATCGAGACGGCAACCAAGCGCGGCGCCGCACTGACCAGCCAGCTCCTGACCTTCGCGCGGCGACAGAGCGTCAATCCCCAGGCGATCCGCTTCGGCGAGCGCATCGAGGCGATCCGCGAAGTGCTTCAGGCCGGCGTCGGGAGCGTGGTTCGTCTCGCCTTCGACATCGACCGCGCGGTCTGGTCGGTCAAGGCCGACGTCTCCGAGCTCGAGACGGCGCTGCTCAATCTCGTCATCAACGCTCGCGATGCCATGCCCGACGGCGGCACGGTGACCGTCGGCGCACGCAACGTCGTCCTGGACGATCCGCTCCACAGCGGCGAGCACATCGCCATCACCGTCGCCGATACCGGGCTTGGCATCCCCTCCGACGTCGTCGACAAGATCTTCGAGCCGTTCTTCACGACGAAAGCGGTCGGCAAGGGTACAGGTCTCGGCCTGTCGCAGGTGCACGGCTTTGCGCACCAGGCGGGCGGCACGGTCAAGGTCGCAAGCGAGCTCGGCAAGGGCACCACCTTCACCATTCTGCTGCCGCGCGAAACCGCGGCCGCTCCGAGCGAGACCGCTCCGACGACGCCGGTTCTCGGCAGCGGCACGGTGTTGCTGGTCGAAGACAATCCTGATGTCGCGATCGTCAGCATCGGCCTTCTGGAGCAGCTCGGCTATCGCGTGCGCCGGGTCGCAGACGCCGAATCCGCACTGCTAGAGCTCGAGAAGAACGGCGTCGACTTCGTATTCTCGGACATCGTCATGCCCGGCAAGATGGACGGGCTCGGTCTTGCCCATCATCTGCGCCAGGTCCGCCCTGGCCTGCCGATCCTGCTCGCCACCGGCTACAGCGAAGCCGCCGCCGACGTCCGCGGCGACTTCCCGATCCTGCGCAAGCCCTACGAGATCCACGAGCTGAGCGAGGCGATCTCGAAGCTGCCAAGGTGAGGCGATGGTCTCTTCGCCTCACCCCGCCCTCACGTCGTACGAAGAACGTGGATGCCCGGGACAAGCCCGGGCATGACGACCTCACAGAACGCACCTACACCGTCGGCAAGACCGAGAATGTCTCCCCTGCCCTGCGCAGGTTCAATTCGTCCGCACTGGCGGTCTCGCTCGTGACGCTGTCCACGCGCGACGACGGCGGGCCGTGGCGGCACAGCGCGACCATGTCGGCGACATGCTTTGGCGTGCCTGCGAACAGAGCTTCCACGCTGCCGTCGCGGCGGTTGCGAACCCAGCCTTCGAGGCCACTGGTTGTCGCCTGGTACTCGACCCAGGCCCTATAGCCGACGCCCTGCACGCGGCCGCGGATCATGACCTGGAGAATCGCTCGGCTCATTTTTTCAGCCCGAGAAAGCCGGCGCCGCGCGCCTTGACGTCGGCCTCGCGCATGACGCGGCTGGTCAAATCCGGCGACGGAAGTCCTTTGAGGTTCTTCGGCGGCGTGCCCTCGCGCAACGCTTTCTGCGTCTCGTAGACGGCCTGCGTGGCGGCCGCGATCGGCGCATGGCCCTGAAGCGCGATGCGCACGCGCTGGTCCGCGAGATAGTCGATCGCGTTCAATTCGTCCGGCGCACCACCGAGCACGATCGGCAGATGGGTAGCTGATACGATGGCCTCGAGCTCGGCGCGCGACTTGATTCCGGTGAAGAACAGCGCATCGACACCGGTCGCCTCATAAGCCCTGGCGCGGCGGATCGCATCCTCGATGGAGCTGACCGAGGCAGCCCCAGTGCGGCCCATGATGACGAGCGAGGGATCGCTGCGGCCGTCGAGCGCCGCCTTCATCTTGCCGACGCCTTCTTCCAGCGAGGTCAGCTGCGTCTTCGCCTCGCCAAAAGCAGCCGGCAGCAGCGTGTCCTCGATGGTGAGGCCGGCGGCGCCCGCGGTCTCCAGCTCCTGCACCGTGCGGCGCACGTTGAGCGCATTGCCATAGCCGTGATCGGCATCGACCAGCACCGGCAGCGTCGCCGCGCGCGACATCCGCCGCATCTGCTCGGCAAGCTCGGTGAGCGTGATCAGCGTGACATCGGGGTCGCCGAGCACTGCGAGCGAGGCGACCGAGCCGCCGAACATGCCGAGTGGAAAGCCGAGATCCTCGGCGATGCGGATGGAGATCGCGTCATAGACCGAGCCGGGATGGACGCAAGTCCCGCCCGTCAGGATCGAACGCAGCTTTTCACGGCGGGAACGAAAGGCCATGGTGCCCTCTCAACCGTTGCGACGCAGCCGCAACATACTCCGTCATTGCGAGCGCAGCGTTGGTGGGGCCAGTGAGGGCCCCACCCACTTGCTTTACGCAAACTCCAGAATCAGCGCGTCCACCGCGAGCGTCGCGCCGGCGCTGGCGTGGATCTTCTTGACCGTGCCGTCCTGCTCGGCGCGGAGCACGTTTTGCATCTTCATGGCTTCGACCACCGCAAGCGTCTCGCCGGCCTTGATCTCCTGCCCTTCGGTCACCGCGATCGAGACCACGAGGCCGGGCATCGGACACAGCAGCTTCTTGCCGGTGTCGGAGGCCGTGGTCACCGGCATCAGCCGTGCCGAGGCCGCTTCCGCCTCGGTCCAGACATAGACCGGCACCTCGACGCCTTGGTGCGCCAGGCGGATGCCGTTGGCGATCGGGCGCGCCTGCACCGCGACGAAATGGCCGTCGATGGTGCCCTGCCAGACCGGATCGCCCGGCTTCCACGGCGAGGCCAGCAGATGTGCATTGCCGGCCTTGCCCTCGGCATCGATGAACCGGATCGCAATGGCCTCGCCCTCGCGTCCGACCTCGAGCAGAATCTCCTGGCGGTCGAGCCAGACCGCGCGGCGCCGCTCGCGCTGCACGATGCGGCCGCCCATCTGGCCCGAGATCTGCCGCTTGCGCTCGCCGAGCACGTGATCGATGGCGGCGCCGACCGCGGCGATCCGCCGCGCGACCTCGCCTTCGGGCACGCGCACTGCAAAGCCCTTGGGGAATTCCTCGGCGATGAAACCGGTCGAGAGCCGTCCCTCGCGCCAGCGCGGATGGTGCATCAGCGCCGACAGGAACGGGATGTTGTGCCTGATACCCTCGACGTAGAACGAATCCAGCGCGGTGGCCTGCGCCTCGATCGCGGCCGCGCGCGACGGCGCATGTGTGACGAGCTTGGCGATCATCGGATCGTAATGGATCGAGATCTCGCCGCCCTCCTGTACGCCGGTGTCGTTGCGCACGGTGATGCCGTCCTGGCTGGCTTCGGCCGGCGGGCGGTACTTCACGAGGCGCCCGATCGAGGGCAGGAAGTTGCGGAACGGATCTTCGGCGTAGAGGCGGGATTCCACCGCCCAGCCGGTGAGCGTAACGTCCTTCTGGCTGATCGCCAGCTTCTCGCCGGCGGCGACGCGGAGCATCTGCTCGACGAGGTCGACGCCGGTGACGAGCTCGGTGACGGGATGCTCGACCTGGAGGCGTGTGTTCATCTCCAGGAAGAAGAAGCTCTTGTCCTGTCCTGCGACGAATTCGACGGTGCCGGCGGAGTCGTAGTTCACCGCCTTGGCCAGTGCAACGGCCTGCTCGCCCATCTTGCGGCGGGTGGCCTCATCGAGCAGCGGCGACGGCGCCTCCTCGATGACCTTCTGGTTGCGGCGCTGGATCGAGCATTCGCGCTCGCCGAGATAGATCACGTTGCCGTGCTTGTCGCCCAGCACCTGGATCTCGATGTGGCGGGGATCGACGATGAACTTTTCGACGAAGACGCGGTCGTCGCCGAACGAGGCTTTCGCCTCGGCCTTGGCGAGGTTGAAGCCTTCGGCAACCTCGGCCTTCGAATGCGCGATGCGCATGCCCTTGCCGCCACCGCCGGCGGAGGCCTTGATCATGACGGGATAGCCGATCTCGTCGGCGATCCTGACCGCGTGCTTGTCGTCCTCGATGACCCCGAGATAGCCCGGCACGGTCGAGACCTTGGCCTTTGCCGCGGCCTTCTTGGATTCGATCTTGTCGCCCATCGCCGCGATCGCGCCCGGGTTCGGGCCGATGAAGACGATGCCGGCGGCCTCCAGCGCGCGCGGAAACGCCTCGCGCTCGGACAGGAAGCCGTAGCCGGGATGCACGGCCTCGGCCCCCGTCTTGCGGCAGGCCTCCACGATCTTCTCGATCACCAGATAGCTCTCGGCGGCTGCGGGCGGGCCGATCAGCACGGCCTCGTCGGCCATCTCGACATGGAGGGCATCGCGGTCGGCCTCGGAATAGACCGCAACCGTCTGAATTCCCATGCGGCGAGCGGTCTTGATGACCCGGCAGGCGATTTCGCCGCGATTGGCGATCAGAATGCGTTTGAACATGCTTTTCTTGAGTCTCGACCTTGGGCGGGACCCTTCCCTGGCCGTTGGGGCCTGCGGGGGACGGGCCGTGTGGCCCCCGTGGTACATCAAAATGGGCCGGAGGCAACGGTCTAAATCCGCACCCTCTGGCGTACCAGCGCAAGACCGAAATGGGCCTGGTGAGCCCGTGAGCGGACCTATGGCTTCGCGGCCTTGGCCACGCCCCGGACCAAGCCGTGAATGAAGCCCAGCTTGCCGACCACGGCCGGCGACAGGATGAAGGGATAGAGGTCGCGCAGCCCCATGGCGCGGTTGACGCTGTTCATGGCGAAGGTGAAGGGCAGCCATGCGTTGACGAGCGCCTCGACGTCCCTCGTCTCATAGGGGTTGAAACGGATGCGCGCCGTCAACTCCCCGTCGCGGTCGACCCTGGGGCGCACCTCCATGCCGAACTCGGAGGCCATCTCCAGGGTATCGACGATGTGGAGGTAGTGCGCCCAGGTCTCGGCGAAGTCTTCCCAGGGATGCGTGGTGGCGTAGGCCGAGACGTAGGTCTGCTGCCAGTCCGTTGGCGCGCCTTCGGCATAATGGAGCTGCAAGGCTTGGCCGTAATCGGCGGAATCGTCGCCGAACACCACGCGGCATTGCTCCAGACTGCCGCCCTCGCGCACGAGCACGTCCCAGAAGTAGTGGCCGACCTCGTGGCGGAAATGCCCGAGCAGCGTGCGGTAGGGCTCGCCCATCTCGAGCCTGCGCCGCTCGCGTTCGATGTCGTCAGTCTCGGTCAGCGCGATCGTGATCAGGCCGTTGTCGTGGCCGGTCATGATCTTCTGCCCGCTGTTCGGATCATCGGCGAGGAAATTGAAGATCAGCCCATGTTCAGGATTCTCCTGCCGCGTCTGGAGCGGCAGCTTCCAGCGGATCAGGGAATAGAACAGCCGGTGTTTCGCCACCTCCAGCTCGCGCCAGCCGGCGAGTTGAACCGGATCGGACAGATCAGGCACGATGCCGTTGTGGCGGCAGGCGCGGCAATAGCCGGTGGTATCGCCCGCGTCCGTCAGCCAGTTGCAGGCGTCGTACTCGGCATTGCTGCAGAGCATACGGCTTTCGCCCTTGTCCGCCAGTATCTTCCAGGCCTCCCCGTCGGGCTCGATCGCCGACATCGTCTCCTTCTCCGGCAGGAAGGCGACCCTGTGGCCGCAGCGTTCGCAGGCACGGTTCTCGAAATAGAGAACGTTGCCGCAGTCCTGGCAGACAAAGAGCTTCAAGGTTTAGCCTCTCCGGCAAGGGAGTTTTATGAATAAGAGTTGGGGTGCTTCGCAGATACGCGCGTCGATGGGTCATCGTTCCAATGTTCGGAACAAATAGCCAGACCCGGCGTTCGTTCATACCCGCCATAATCCTCTCGACGGCGCCTTTTCCTGCTTATTCCCTTTTGAGCAATGGCTATCACGCTTTGTCTGTGTGAATATCGGTCCGGCACGTGCGCATCCGCATCACAACGGCCGACGCCTTGAACGATCCTTTGCCCGAGACCATTGCCGCCGAAAGGCTGCGCCAGCACCTCGAAGAAATCGCGCGCGAGCGCGACAACGCCTATCGCGCGCTCCAGGAGCGCGAGGCGGAGCTGGCGCGCATCCAGCGCATCGGCAAGGTCGGCGGCCTCGAGGTCGACTTCCGCGAAGGCTTCAAGAACCGCCGCTCGCCGGAATATCTGATGCTCCACGGGCTGCCCGCGGATGCCACCGGCGAGTCGCATGAGGATTGGGTCAACCGCATCCATCCCGAGGATCGCGACGCCGCGGTCAAGCACTTCCTCGATGCGCTGGCCGGGACGAACGAAGACTACACCGCCGAATACCGCATCATCCGCCCCAGCGACGGCGAGATCCGCTGGATCCGCGTCGTCGCCAAGTTCGAGCGCGACAGTGACGGCCGCGCCATTCGCCTCGTCGGCGCCCATATCGACGTCACCGCCCAGGCGCTCGCGCGCGAGACGCTGCGCGAGAGCGAGGAGCGTTTCCGGTTGATCGCCGACAGCGCGCCGGTGCCGATCTGGGTCACCAAGCTCGACCGCACGCGCTCCTTCGCCAACCAGGCCTATGTCGACTTCGTCGGCCTGCCCTACGACCAGGCCATCGCCTTCGACTGGCGCAAGGTGCTGCATCCCGACGACCTGCCGCATGTGCTGCAGCAATCGGTCCAGGGCGAAGCGTCGCTGAAACCGTTCGTGCTGGAGGCGCGCTACAGGGATGCATCCGGCGAATGGCGCTGGCTGCGTTCGGAATCGCAGCCGCGCTGGGACCCGACCGGCAAGCATATCGGCTTCATCGGCGTCGCCCACGACATCACCGTCGCCAAGCAGGCCGAGATCGAACTGCGACGACTCAACGAGACGCTGGAAGAGCGTATCGTGGAGCGCACCGCCCAGCTCGAATCCAACGAGGCGCGGCTGCGCGCCATCCTGGAGACCAGCAACCAGTATCAGGGCCTGGTCAACCTCAAGGGCGAATTGCTCTATGCCAACAAGACCGCGCTCGACGGCATCGAGGCGAGCGCCACGGACGTGATCGGCAAGCCGTTCTGGGACACGCCCTGGTTCACCGGCACCCACGGCATGAGCGCAACCGTGCGCGAGGCCTTCGATACCGTGCTCAAAGGCGAAGCGGTGCGGCTGGAGATGCGCCTGCGTCTGCCCATCGGGGAGCGCGATTTCGACTTCGGCATGCGGCCTGTGCTCGACCGCCACGGCAACATCACCGGCGCCGTGCCCGAGGCCGTCGATATCACCGAGCGCCGCCGCGGCGAGGAGGCGCTGCGGCAGTCGCAGAAGATGGAGGCGATCGGCCAGCTTACCGGCGGCGTCGCCCACGACTTCAACAACCTCCTCACCATCATCCGCTCGGCGACGGACTTCCTGCGCCGCCGCGAGCTGCCGGAAGAGCGCCGCCGGCGCTATGTCGACGCCATCTCAGACACCGTGGAGCGCGCCTCCAAGCTGACTGCGCAGCTTCTGGCCTTTGCGCGCAGGCAGCCGCTGAAGCCGCAGATCTTCAACGTCGGCAGCCAGGTCGAGGGCGTGGCGCAACTGGTGCGGCCGCTGGTCGGCGGCCGCATCGAGATCGGCGTCGAGGTGAACGATGCCGACTGCTTCACGGTGGCCGACGTCGCGCAGTTCGAGACCGCGCTGATCAACCTCGCCATCAACGCCCGCGACGCCATGGACGGCGAAGGCCGCCTCACCATCGCCGTGCGCAAGGTCGCGGGCATCCCGAGCCTGCGGGCGCAGTCGGCGCGTGGCGGCGACTATGTCGCGATCTCGGTCGCGGATACCGGCAGCGGCATCGCGCCTGAAAACATCGACGCCATCTTCGAGCCGTTCTTCACCACCAAGGAGGTCGGCAAGGGCACCGGCCTCGGCCTCAGCCAGGCCTTCGGCTTCGCAAAGCAGTCCGAGGGCGACATCGCGGTGACGAGCACGCACGGCGAAGGCGCGACCTTCACCATTTACCTGCCGCAGGCGCACAGCCCCGCCACGGAGAAGGACGCTGCGGCGCTGACCAGCGAGGCCGCCACCACCGGGCGCGGTTATCGCGTGCTCGTGGTCGAGGACAATGACGACGTCGGCCAGTTCTCGACCGAGCTATTGGAAGACCTCGGCTATGTCGTCCGCCGGGTCGCCAACGCCAATGCGGCGCTCGCCATCCTCGGCGAGAACGAATTCGCCGTCGACCTCGTCTTCTCCGACGTCATCATGCCCGGCATGAACGGCGTCGAGCTCGCCGGCATCGTCCGCGAGCGCTATCCAGGCCTGCCCGTCGTCCTCACCAGCGGCTACAGCAACGTGCTCGCGGAAAACGCGCATCGCGGCTTCGAGCTGATCCAGAAACCGTACTCCGTGGAATCGCTGTCGCGTATCCTGCGCAAGGCGATCACGGAGAAGTTGGCGGCGGCGCGGTGAGAGACAACCGATGAAACCCGCCCTCCTCTCGGCCTGGCAGACCTGGGCGCTGCTGTCGGCCTGCTTTGCGGCGCTGACCGCGATCTTCGCCAAGGTCGGCGTCGAGAACATCAATCCGGATCTGGCGACGTTCATCCGCACGATCGTGGTGCTGCTCGCCTTTTCGGTGCTGCTGTTCCTCACCGGCCAGTTCGCCGTGCCCTCGGCTGTCTCGTCGAAGACCTGGCTGTTCCTGGTGTTGTCCGGGCTTGCGACCGGCGCGTCCTGGCTGTGCTATTTCCGTGCGCTGAAGCTCGGCCCGGCGACGCTGGTGGCGCCGATCGACAAGCTCAGCGTCGTGCTGGTCGCCCTTTTCGCCTTCGCCTTTCTCGGCGAACGGCCGACCGCGCAGGGCTGGATCGGCATCGCCATGATCGGCGCCGGCGCGGTGCTGCTGGCCGTGAAGTTTTGAAGGGCGGAACCAAGGTGGCGTGAGATCGGTTTCTCGCGGATCGCTTCCCAGCCTCGATCGAGAGACCGATGTCGAGCCAAGCCTCCCATCACCCCACCGACCAGACGAGACGCGCCGGCCGCGCGCTGGACGCGGCCAACTTCTTCCTCGCCGACGTCCGCGACGGGCTTGGGCCCTATCTCGCCGTCTATCTCCTCACCGAGCAGCACTGGGACGAGGCGCGCATCGGCCTCGTGATGTCGATTGCGACCATTGCCGGCATCGTGGCGCAGACGCCGGCCGGCGCGCTGATCGATGCGACGCGGGCGAAGCGGCTGGCGATGGTCATCGCCGCCATCATGGTGACGCTGGCATCACTGTCGCTGCCGCTGTTTCCCAGCTTCCTGCCGGTCGCGATCTCGCAAGGCATCGCGCAGGCCGCCGCCGTGGTCTTTCCGCCGGCGATCGCCGCCGTCTCGCTCGGCATCTTCGGCCACGCCGCCTTCACCCGGCGGATCGGCCGCAACGAGACCTTTAATCACGCCGGCAATGCGGTCGCGGCCGGGCTCGCAGGGCTCAGCGCTTACTGGTTCGGCCCGACCGTGGTGTTCTACCTTCTCGCCGCCATGGCGGCCGCAAGCCTCGTGAGCATCCTCGCGATCCCCGCCCGCGCCATCGACCACGACCTCGCCCGCGGGCTGCACGACGCCGATACCGGTGACCAGCCGGAACAGCCCTCAGGTCTCGCGGTGCTCCTGACCTGCCGCCCCCTCCTCGTCTTCGCAGTCTGTGTCGTGCTGTTTCACCTGTCCAACGCGGCCATGCTGCCGCTGGTCGGGCAGAAACTCGCGCTGCAGGACAAGAACATGGGCACCAGCCTGATGTCGGCCTGCATCGTCGCAGCTCAAATTGTGATGGTGCCGTTCGCGATGCTGGTCGGCGCGAAGGCTGACCGCTGGGGCCACAAGCGCTTCTTCCTCGCCGCATTGTTGATCCTGCCCATTCGCGGCGCACTCTATACGATCTCCGACAATCCGTTCTGGCTGGTCGGCGTGCAGCTTCTGGACGGCGTCGGCGCCGGCATCTTTGGCGCGATCTTCCCCGTCATCGTCGCCGACCTCATGCGCAACACCGGCCGCTTCAACGTCGCGCAGGGCGCGGTCATCACTGCCCAGAGCATCGGCGCGGCGCTGTCGACGACGCTTGCGGGCCTCGTCGTGGTCGGTGCTGGCTACAGCGCGGCGTTCATCACGCTCGGCGCGGTCGCCGCGATCGGCGCCATCGTCTGCCTCCTTGCTTTGCCCGAGACCCGGCATGGCGCCGTGCGGGCACAGGGGAAGACAGCGGCTCCAGCATCGGTTATCGCTGCCGAATGAACCGACCAAACCTCAAGGACTGAACGTGCCGTCTGACGCCATCTGGGCCTGGAGCATCATCGTCGCCGCGACCGCAGGCGTCATCATCCGGCCCTTTCGCCTGCCCGAGGCGATCTGGGCCGTGATCGGCGCCGGCGCCCTGGTGCTGCTCGGCCTCCTGCCGTGGCAGGATGCGCTCACAGGCATCGAGAAAGGCGTCGACGTCTATCTCTTCCTGATCGGCATGATGCTGATCGCCGAGCTGGCCCGGCTCGAAGGCCTGTTCGACTATCTTGCCGCCCTCGCGGTGGAATATGCAGCCGGCTCGCCGCAACGGCTGTTCCTGCTGATCTACATCGTCGGCACGCTGGTCACGGTGCTCTTGTCGAACGACGCGACTGCGATCGTGCTCACGCCCGCCGTCTATGCCGCGACGCGCGCGGCCGGCGCCAAGCCGCTGCCCTATCTCTTCGTCTGCGCCTTTATTGCAAACGCCGCAAGCTTCGTGCTGCCGATCTCGAACCCCGCCAATCTCGTGGTGTTCGGCTCGCGCATGCCGCATCTGACCGAATGGCTGCGGCAGTTCGCACTGCCCTCGCTCGCCTCGATCGTGCTGACCTATGTCATGCTGCGCCTCACCCAGCATCGCGCGCTGAAGGAGGAAGCCATCGAGCGCCGTGTGCCGCACAAGGTGCTCAGCCGCGGCGGCAAGCTGACCGCGATCGGCATTGCCGCGATCGGCGTCGTGCTGATCACGGCCTCCGCGCTCGACAAGCAGCTTGGCCTGCCGACCTTCATCTGCGGCGTCGTGACGACCGGCCTCGTCCTGCTGCTCAACCGTCAGTCGCCCGTGCCGGTGCTGAAGCACGTGTCCTGGAGCGTCCTGCCGCTGGTCGGCGGGCTTTTCGTGATGGTGGAAGCACTGGTGAAGACTGGCGTGATCGGCCATCTCAGCGCACTTCTGCACGAGGCCGTCGCGCAGTCCGTACCCAAGGCCGGCTGGAGCGTTGGGATCGCCACCGCCATCGCCACCAATATTGCCAATAACCTGCCGGTCGGCCTCGTCGCCGGGTCGATCGTCGCCGCCGATCACCTGCCCACCTCGGTCGTCAGCGCCATCCTGATCGGCGTCGACCTGGGACCGAATTTGTCGATCACCGGCTCGCTCGCCACCATCCTCTGGCTGGTGGCGCTGCGCCGCGAGAAGATCGAGGTCGGCGCCTGGCCGTTCCTTAAATTGGGACTGCTCGTGACACCGCCGGCCCTGATCGCGGCATTGGCTGCCGCGATCAGGTAACTTGCGGGATCAATCGTTCTCGTAGCCGTAGACTTCCGGCAGGATGAAGATCGCGGCGAGCAATCCGATCAGCGGGAAGATCGCGACCATCAGCGTGGCATTCGCCTGGCCGATCGCCGCGAACACCGTCGGGAACAGGAAGATCGCCAGGAAGGACGGCAGCTTCACGAACATGTAGGCGAAGCCGCTGGCCGTGCCGCGATACTTGGGCTTGGCAACCATGGTCGGGATCGTCATGCAGTTCGACGCATCCCAATAATGGCCCCACAACATGGCGGCCGCTGCGAACGGCAACAGGATCTTGTTGTCGGTGTAGAGCGCGAAAGCCGCGACCAGCAGCGAGGCCAGCACGATGCCGAAACCGGCGATCGCGATGCCGCGGTGGCCGATCTTCGGCGTCAGCAGCGGGCCGACCCAGCCGGACAGCGCGGCGAAGGAGAACAGCGCCATCGTCACCAGATTGATGCCGAGCACGCTCGACACGCCGACCATGACAAAGAGCACCGGCAGGTAGAACGCAAAGGTCGAGAACTCGCTGCCCTGCGCGAAGCAGGCGATCCAGCCGTAGATCGTCGCGCGCCAGCGGATCGGATCCTTCTTCAGATCGGCGAGGAACGCGCGGGTCGAGACCTTCGGCACCTCCACGTCATGGTTCGGCAGCATGTCGAGATTGTCGTTGAACATCTCGCGAGCGACCTGCTTGGCCTCGCGGTAGCGTCCCTTCTGCACCAGCCACACCGCCGTCTCCGGCACGTCGTGACGCATGATCAGGATGATCAGCGCCGGCACCGCGCCGAGGCCGAGCGTCACGCGCCACAGCATCTCGTGCTGCATGTCGGTCAGCAGGAAGATCACGATGACGCCGATGGTGAGGACTTCACCGACGGCGAACATGAATTGCCAGCGATTGCCCATGACCTCGCGCTCACCCTTGGCCATGGATTCCATGATGTAGGTGTAGCCGGTCGAGATATCAGAGCCGAGCGGAATGCCGAGCAGGAAGCGGATCACGACGAGCCAGCCGACGCTCGGCACGAAAGCCTGCGCCAGCGCGAGCACGATGAACAGCACCATCGTCACCAGGAACATGACGCGGCGGCCGATCTTGTCGGAGAGCCAGCCGCCGAGCAGCGCGCCGATCAGGGCGCCGCCCTGCGTGCCGGCGGCGGCAAGACCCAGCATCAGCGGATCGGGATTGTACTGCTCCTTGATGAAGATCAGCACGAAGGCGATCGAATAGAGATCCCAGGCTTCGACCAGGATCGAGGCCATCATCAGCCAGCCGACCTTGTTGCCCTTGGGACTGTAGTTCGTAATGAGGTAGCGGACCGCGGCTTCGCTCGCGGTCGGTTGTGGCATCGCCATCGTTGACATCTTTGGTCCTCTCTTCAAAACTCTCTTACGTGCCGAGCAGCGGCTCGATGCTGCAATCGAGCAGGCGCGGATCGATCCCCGCCTCCATGCCCGTGAACATGTGGTCCATGTAGTCGATCAACGCATCGCTCGCCTTCACCGCGTCTTCGACGTGGCGGCCGGCGACCGCACTGAGAATGGCGAGGTGGCGATCGATCGTGCCCGACAGGTCGGCCTGTCCCGGCATGAAGCGATGGTGGATGTAGCCGATGCGGCGGTACAGCGTGTGTAACGGCCGCAGCGTGTGCACCAGGAAGGGCTCGCCGGCGGCTTCCAGCACCAGCGCGTCGATGCGGCGATCGATGCTGTTGAATTCGTCGAGGGTCAGGGTGGCGCGGCGTTCGCGCAGCAGACGCTCGATGTGCAGCGCCTGATTGCGATGCGACAGGCTGGCGCGATCGGCCGCGAGCCGCACGACAAAGCGCTCCATGTCGCGGCGCAAGGCCAGCAGCATCCGCTCGCGCGCAAGATCGATCGGCGCGATGTGCAGACCGTGGCGCGGACGGATGATGATGAGCGTGTCGGCGGAGAGACGATTGACGGCGTGATGCACCGGTGTGCGCCCGAAACCGGTGATGTGCTGCAATTCCAGCATCGTCATGAATTGTCCGGGCTTGAGCTCGCAGTGGACGAGCAGCTCTTCGATCTTCTGATAAGCCAGCTCGAAGAAGTTGAGCCGGTTGTGCCGGGAGGGCTTGCCCTCGCCGTCGTCCTCGTGTCTCACCACCTCGAGCGCGCGCTTGCGCCGTGCCATGTCGTCCTCCTGTCAGCCGCGCTCTCATTGCTCGGTGGCGCGATATTTGTGGGACCCTTAAAACATGTTGTGATATATTACAAGCAGGCGTAAGACGTTCGCGCGACCTGCAACATGTTGCAGTGCGAAATGAGACGTCAGGCGCGAGGCGCCTGTGATGGGAGGATTGTTGCCGTGAAGATCACGTCGATCGAGACGCTGCGCACTGAGGAATTTTCCAACGTCATCTGGGTGCGCGTTCACACCGACACGGGCATGATCGGTCTCGGCGAAACCTTCTACGGCGCTGGCGCAGTCGAGGCGCAAATCCACGACACCTTTGCCGGCCGCCTGCTCGGCCGCAATCCGCTGCACATCGAGGCGATCCATCGCGACATGCTCAACCTGCCGATGGCGCAATCCTCGACTGGTGTCGAATACCGCGCGGCGTCAGCAATCGACATCGCGCTATGGGATCTGTTCGGCAAGGTCTGCAATCAGCCTGTGCACCAGATGCTCGGCGGCCTCTGCCGCGACAAGCAGCGCATCTACAACACCTGCGCCGGCACCCAATATGTCCGCTCCACCAATATCAGCCCGGTCGCCAACTGGAATCTCGGCGCCTCCAAAGGCCCCTACGAAGACCTCGACGGCTTCATGCACCACGCCGACGCACTGGCCGAAAGCCTGCTGGAGAGTGGCATCTCCGCGATGAAGATCTGGCCGTTCGACCCGGCGGCCCAGGAGAACAAGGGCCTCTACATCACCGCAGCCCAGATGAAGCGTGCGATCGAACCGTTCGAGAAGATCCGCAAGGCCGTCGGCGACAAGATGGAGATCATGGTCGAGCTCCACTCGCTCTGGAACCTGCCGACCGCCAAGCAGATCGCGCGTGCGCTCGAGCCCTACAAGCCGACCTGGTACGAAGACCCGATCCGGATGAACTCGCCGCAGGCGCTGGCCGAATATGCCCGCTCGACCGATGTCTGGGTCTGCGCCAGCGAGACGCTGGGCTCGCGCTACCCCTACAAGGACATGCTCGACCGCGACGCCATGCATGTGGTGATGGCAGACCTGTGCTGGACCGGGGGCCTGACCGAAGGCCGCAAGATCGCGGCGATGGCCGAGACTTATCACCGGCCTTTTGCTCCACATGATTGCATTGGCCCGATCGGCTTCATCGCCGCCATCCACATGTCGTTCAGCCAGCCCAACACGCTGATCCAGGAATCGGTGCGCGCCTTCTACAAGGGCTGGTACAATGAGCTCGTCACCACGATGCCCACGATCAAGGACGGCTTTGTCTATCCGATGGAAGGACCCGGCCTCGGCGTCGACCTTCTGCCCGCCGTATTCGACCGCTCCGATCTGACCGTGCGTCGCTCCAACATCTGAGGATTTCTTGAGATGAGCACCTCTCTCTTCGATCTGTCCGGCCGCACCGCGCTCGTGACCGGCTCCTCTCGCGGTCTCGGCCGCGCCATTGCCGAGGGCATGGCCAAGGCCGGCGCCAGGATCATCGTCAACGGCGTCGATCCCAAGCGCGTCGAGCAGGCCGTGGCCGAATTTCGCGCCGCCGGACATCAGGCCGAGGGCGCCGCGTTCAACGTCACCGACGAGCCGGCGATCGTCGCGGCCTTCAACGACTTCGACAGACAAGGTATTGCGGTCGACATCGTCGTCAACAATGCCGGCATCCAGCACCGCAAGCCGCTGGTGGAATTCACCACCGACGAGTGGCGCAAGGTGATCGAGACCAACCTCACCAGCGCCTTCGTGATCGGCCGCGAAGCGGCCAGGCGCATGATCCCGCGCAAGCACGGCAAGATCATCAACATCGGCTCGCTCGGCAGCGAGCTCGCGCGCCCCACCATCGCGCCCTACACCGCGGCGAAGGGCGGCATCAAGAACCTGACCCGCTCGATGGCGGTGGAATGGGCCCAGCACGGCATCCAGGCCAACGCGATCGGCCCCGGCTACATGCTGACCGACATGAACGAGGCGCTGGTCAACAACACCGACTTCAACAACTGGCTGATGGGTCGCATCCCGTCCAAGCGCTGGGGCAAGCCGGACGAGCTGGTGGGCGCCGCGATCTTCCTGGCGTCCGATGCCTCGACCTATGTCAACGGCCAGATCATCTATGTCGATGGCGGCATGATCGCCGCGATGTGACCTGAGAAACGCTGAGGGACAAGCCATGCGCGCCGTCGTCATCCACGCCCCGAAGGATTTGCGGATCGACAGCTATCCCGATCCAGCACCCGCCCCCGGCGAAGTCCGCGTCAAGATCGCCAATGGCGGCATATGCGGCTCCGACCTGCACTACTATCATCACGGCGGTTTTGGCGTCGTGCGCATCCAGCAGCCGATGGCGCTGGGCCACGAGATCGCGGGCGTGGTCGCGGCCGTTGGTGACGGCGTCACCAATGTGAAGCCGGACACGCGCGTCGCCGTCAATCCGAGCAGACCGTGCGGCCAGTGCCTGCATTGCCAGGAGGGCATGCGCAACCAGTGCCTCGACATGCGCTTCCTCGGCAGCGCGATGCGCTTCCCCCATATCCAGGGCGGCTTTCGCGAGTTCATCACAGTCGACGCCACGCAAGCCGTGCCGATCGCTGACAAGCTGTCGCTGGCGGAAGCCGCAGTGGCCGAGCCGCTCGCAGTGTGCCTGCATGCCGGCAAGCAGGCCGGCCCCCTGCTCGGCAAGCGCGTGCTGATCACGGGTTGCGGGCCGATCGGAGCGCTGATGATCCTGGTCTCGCGCTTCGGCGGCGCGTCCGAGATCGTGGTGACCGATGTCGCTGACGCGCCGCTCGCGGTTGCAAAGAAGCTCGGCGCCACACACGCCATCAATGTCGCGACCGATGCCGTAGCGCTCGATCCCTGGCGCGCCGGCAAGGGCGTGTTCGACACCCTGTTCGAGGCCTCCGGCAACCAGGCCGCACTCCGCACGGCGCTAGATGTGCTCCGGCCCGGTGCTACGCTGGTGCAGCTCGGTCTCGGCGGCGAGATGACGCTGCCGATCAATTCCATCGTCGCCAAGGAATTGCAGCTCCGCGGCACCTTCCGCTTCGACCCCGAATTCGAGCTCGCGGTGCGGCTGATGGGCGAAGGCCTGATCGACGTGAAACCGCTGATCACGGCCACCATGCCGTTCGAGAACGCGGTCGCGGCGTTCGAACTTGCCAGCGACCGCTCGCAATCGATGAAGGTGCAACTGACGTTCTAGGAACCTCCGGGCCTACTTGCTTTCGACCAGCTTTTCGCTCACGAGCCGGACCGCGCCCCGTTTCCACGAATAGTCAGCGCCCATGCGCAGGCCGCTGTCGCCGCGCGCCAGCACCGCACCGGTCCTGGCATCGCGGACCTGGAAGCCGAGCGTGTATTCGGTGCGACTGACCCGCCGCACCACGCCGATCAGCGACTGATCCGCGCCGAGCTTTTGCGCGATCGCCGCCTCGCAGCCATCACAGTCGCGCAAGCTTCGCGCCTTCACCGCCTCGCCGCTTGCACTGCCGACGTCAACGAGGCGGTAGCGGCCGGATTGGCCGAGAGCCTCGCGCACGCTGCCGGTAACCTCGGCCAGATAGGATGCATCTGCGGCCGCGAGGCCGGCGGCCGGTGCCGCGGTGTTGTCCTCGAGCTCGAAATCGAACACGGCCAGCGCGACCGGCGCGGGCGTGGCGAGCGCGGCCATGACTTCGCGGGAGACGAACATCTCGGCGCGCTCCCAGGATTCATCATTGTCGCCGCGGAAGGTGTAGAGCTTGTCCATCACGAGCTTTTTGGCGCCGACGTCGATCACGGCGACCTTGGCCCATTGCACCAGCGTGCTGGTCTTCTGGATCCCGCCGATGACCTTGAAGGCCGCGCCGTCCTGGGCGGACGGCACCAGCCGGTAGCGCTGGCCCGCGCCGATGTCCCGTCGCAGCGCGGCCATGAACGCCGACAGCCGCCGCTCGTGGGCGGCGGTCTGGTTGGCGGGCTCGGCCGACGTATCGGTGTAGCTGAAGTCGTCCATGGCAACGCCGATGGTGTCCTCGGCGCCGGCTGGCGAAGAGGCTGCCGGGAGGACGAGGAGGAAAGCAGAGAGGATCAAGCTGATACGGCGCATGCGGGCCTCGTGTGATGGAGCGGCGGCGCAATCTGGACGGCAGGCTCAGGTCATGCAGCTGCGCTGGTCCCGACCAAGGCCGGGAAAATTTCACGACGTTGCACCGCGGTATGCGCAGTGCTTTCCGCCGCTCGCGTTCTGCCGTTTAATGCGCCGGCGACAATTCCGTTCACGCCAGGTGCCCGCCGATGTGGAACCGCCCGAGGTTCGATCTCAAGGTCCGTCTGACGTTGCGCGTGGCCGCCATATCGGCCGCGTGCTTCGCCGCGATCTCCGCCTATTTCCTCATCACCGCCGACCGCGCGGCCCATGCGCGCCTCGACGACATCGCCGCCATCGTGGCGAAGACGCTGGAGTTGCAACAGGGCAAGATCCAGTGGGTGGCCAGCCCCCGCTCGGACTTTCCCAACCTCGACCCCGTTTCCGCCTACGTGATGACCCCCGGCCTCTGCCTGGCGTTCCGCGGCGTGAGCGGCGACATCCTCCAGCGATTCTGTAGTGGCGCGCCGATACCGGCGAGCCCGCCGCCGCAAGTCTTCGCGGCCTTCTATCGCAGCGTGTTCGACCCCGGCCGCGAGGCGGCGCGACCTGTGATCGTGCGCGGAACGAAGCTCGGCGAGACCGTGGTCTCGGTCGATCCGGCCGTGCAGACCGCGGAAGCCTGGCACGAGGCCGGCCGCCTGATGCTCGCGCTTGCAATCGCACTGCCGCTGTTGTGCGTCCTGGTCTACGCCGCACTGGCGCGTGCGTTGCGCCCCACCCGCATGATCCGCACCGGCCTCGAACGGATCGCCGCCAACGACCTCTCGGCGCGGCTGCCGCCGTTCGATCTCGCCGAGCTGTCGGCGATCCGCGACGTCTTCAACCATCTCGCCGAAAGCCTCGACACTGCGCTGGCCGAGCGCAGCGAGTTGACGCGGAAACTGATCGCACTCCAGGACGAGGAGCGCCGCCATCTCGCGCGCGAGCTGCATGACGAATTCGGCCAGTCACTGGCCGCCATCCGCGCGCTCGCCTCCTCCGCCCGCCAGACCGCCGTACAGGACTGCCCCTCCCTGCTTGGCGAGTGCGACGGCATCGCGCGGACCGCAACCGGCATGATGGAGACGCTGCGCGGCGCGCTGTTCCGGCTGCGCCCGCCTGACGTCGAGGAGCTCGGGCTCGTGGCGAGCCTCGAAGGCCTGGTCGCGGGCTGGAACGGGCGCAGCCGCGGCCAGACGCGGTTTTCGATCCGGTTCGACGGTGCGTTCGCGACCCTGCCCGCCACGATCAGCGCGAGCCTCTACCGGATCGTGCAGGAGGCGCTCACCAATGCCGCCAAGCATGCCGGCGCCACGAAGGTGAGCTTGGAGCTGGCGATGCGCACTGAGGAGATCGCGCTCGCGATCGACGACGACGGGCGGTCGAACGACCCCGCTGCAAAATCCGGAATGGGCCTGCTCGGCATGCGCGAGCGCGTTGCGGCCTTGCGCGGCCAATTGAGTTTCGAGGCCGCGCCGAACGGCGGCTCCGCCCTGCGCGTGGTCATTCCGCTTGCGGGCGTCGATCGGCAGCCACTGGAGCGCGCGGCATGAGCGCGGCCGATGCGACCATTCTGCTGGTTGACGACCATTCCGTCGTCCGCGAGGGCTATCGTTCCGTGCTCCAGAAGCAGCCGGGATTGCGCGTCATCGCCGAAGCCGCCGACGGCGCCGAGGCCTACCGTCTGTTCAAATCCGAGGCGCCCGACCTCGTCATTATGGATCTGAGCATGCCCGGCATCGGCGGCATCGAGGCCGTCAGGCGCATCAGGCAATGGGACAAGGGCGCAAGGATCCTCGTCTTCACCATGCACGAGAATGCGGGCTTTGCCGTGCAGGCGATCCGCGCCGGCGCAAGGGGTTACGTCACCAAGACCAGCCCGCCGGAAACGCTGGTGCGCGCCGTGATGGACGTGCTCGCCGGCAAGATCGCCATCAGCCCGGACATCGACCACGAACTCGCGCTCAGCCGTATCAGCGGCGAGAGCTCGGCCGCCGACGTCCTTACGCCGCGCGAGTTCGAAGTGCTGCGGCTGCTGCTCGCCGAGAACACGACGGAGGAGATCGCCGAGACGCTGCATGTCAGCCCGAAGACGGTGGCGAACCTGCATTCGCTGATCAAGGACAAGCTCGGCGTCGGCTCCGACATCGAGCTGGTCCGGCTGGCGCTGCGGCAGGGGATATTGACGGAGGTCTGATCTCGACGAAAGCTTAAGGCTCCAGCTTCGCTCCGTCAGGTGCAAATGCCTCGACCGTGTCGCCGATCCTGAACGACATCATGTCGCGGCCGACCAGCAGCGGCCCTTTGTAGGCGGTCCGCGTGCGCAGGATCAGCGGCTCCTCCGGAATGCCGGGCCCCGGTTTCACCGTGCCGAACACGATGTGGGAATAGACGGCGAGCTTTGGCTTGGCGGATGCAAAGATCCGGCCGGCTTCCTCGGGTGACGTGTGGTGCGCCTGGATGTCCTTATAGACCGGATTTCTGACCAGAAGCTCCGGCTCGATCACCGCAACCTCGTGGATCAGCAGATCGGCGCCTTCAGCCGCCTTCGCGATGCGCTCATCGTATTTGGTGTCGCCGGACAGCACGACCTTGTGGCCGCCATATTCGACGACATAGCCGAACGACGGCTTAATCTTGTCGCCATGGTTGACCTCGATCGCGGTGACCTTGACGCCGTTGTTGTCGTAGACAGTTCCGGCCTCGATATCCTTCGCGGCGAACTCCACAGCCTTCGGATCGAGATGCTCGTCGTCGATGCGAATGCGGATGTCGTCGGCGAACGCCTTGGTCAGGTTCTCCGTCATGGCGACGGTGCCCCTGGGGCCATAGAGCTTCATAGGTCCCTTGCGTGAGGCCCATGGCGTGGCGAGCCAGCCGGTCAGCCACATGTCGGGAAGGCCGACGAGGTGGTCGGAATGCAGATGGGTGATGAAGTTCGCGGTGATCGCGCCGAGCGGGATCCTCAGCTTGTAGAGCTGCATGGTCGAGCCGCGGCCGAGATCGAACAGCAGTTTTTCACTCCCCGCCTCCACCAGCGTCGACGCACTGAAACTGGTCGGCCGCGGCGTCGGCACGCCGGTGCCGAGCAGCGTCACCCTGATCGGTTCGGCCGAGACAACGGTGGTGAACGCGAGCAGCACAAAGCCTGCCCGCAAAAGGGTCTTGAGCATGGTGTCCTTCCCTGGATGTCAGATTGTTGCCGCGTGGCCAATCATTCGCGCGCGACCACCGCGTCGAGCCACGCGCAGTTGAGCGGCGGAACGCGCGGGTCGGCGACACGGACGCCGCGGGCCGCCGCATCCAGCCGCATGTCGCGCAGGCGCTTGCGCGGCTCCTCCGGCATGTAAAGGCGCTCGTGGCCCCACAGCGAGGGCCCGTCAAAGGTCTCGTGCGGCTGCCAGGTCTCGGGATCGATCACGCGCCCGCCCCAGCCATATTCGATGAAGAAGCCGGACGGCGTATTCACGTAGAACGAGGTCATGTGGTCGTTGGTGTGCCGACCCAGCGTATAGACGACGCGGCCATCTTCGAGCTGCGCAAGGTCGTAGCCCTGCCCGACATCGTCGAGGCTGCCGAGTTCGACCATGAAATGGTGCAGGGCCTTCCGCCCCGACCCGACCATCGCAAAGGAGTGGTGGCGGCCGTTGACGTGGAAGAAATAGAGCCCATACGGCTTCAGCCCGAAATCGGAGACGCGGAAGCCGAGCACGTCGCGATAGAACGGCACCAACGGTTCGACGTCCTCGACATTGAGCACAACATGTCCCATGCCGAGTGCCCCGGTGCGGAAACCCGTGATCGGCCGGCCCGGCTTGAAGGGTTCGCTCGCGAGCTCCGGCTTGCAGAAAGCCTCGAGCCGGTTGCCTGCGGGGTCGGCGAACACGATCAATTCAGCCACGTGACGCTCGTCGGCGAGCGCGCGCGATCCGCGCGTCACCTTCACGCCGTGGTTTTCCAGCCGCCCAGCCAGCTGATCCAGCTCCGCAGTCGAGGGAACCTCCCAGCCCATCACCGCAAGGCCGGCGTCGCTGCTGCCATCGACGATCAGGCGCTGCTTGCGATCATCCATGCGGAAGGCGCGCATCTTGCCGCCGCGTTCGACCTGCTGCATGCCGAGCAGCCCGGTCGCCATCTGGCCCCACTGATCGAGCTGGGATGAATTGATCCCGATATAGCCGAGTGCGGTGATTTCCATCGACGTCCTCCCGAGGGCATCGCATTCGCCGCACTGCGGCGAACTTGATACCGGCCGCGCGCGATCCTACGGTAGCGTCCCGCGATCGCTTCGCGTTCGCAAAGACGATAGTCGCGCCGCGATCGGCTACAAGGGAGGAAATACGAAGTGTCCAAGGAGCGGACGCGGAACGGACAACCGCGGCAATCGGAGGGCGTCCGCGCCTTCAAGCGCGGGTTGGACGTGCTGCAGGAGGTCAACCGCTCCGGCGGCATCCGTGCCGGCGACGTCGCGCGCGCGCTCGACCTGCCCCGTCCCACGGTCTATCGCCTGCTCGAGACGCTGGAGGAGCTCGGTTATGTTGCCCGCAGCGCCAGCGACGACCGCTTTCGCGTGACCCGGCGCGCGCTCAGTCTCGGCGACGGATACGATCCCGGCGTGGTGATCTGCCAGGCCGCTGCACCTTTTCTCGCGGAACTGGGCAAGACCCTGGTCTGGCCGGTCGATCTCTCCACTTACGAGAACGCCGCGATGGTGGTGCAGGAGACCACCCATTCCCGCAGCCCGCTCTCGATCGACCGCGGCATGATCGGCAAGCGCCTGCCGATGTTGCGGACGTCTGCGGGCCGCGCCTATCTCGCCGCCTGCCCGGCCCGCGAGCGCGACCTGATCGTCAATCATCTTCGCCGTATCGACGAGGCCGACGACCGTCCCTTCCTCGACCAAGCCCGCCTCGACCAGATGATCGCGGAGACAGCCGCTCGCGGCTACGCGATCCGCAGCGAGGGCGAGTACAATCCCAAGACGGCCTCGATTGCCGTCCCGATCGTGCGGAATGGCGCGGTGTTTGGCTGCATCTCCATCATCTGGATTCGCTCGGCCCTTGGGATTGAAGAGGCGGTGGCGCAGTTTGCAGCGCAACTTCAGGAGACGGCATCCGCCATTCCGGTCGAGGTGTAGGCGGACCCCGTCCGCTGGGCGGACACTTGACGCGGCGGCGTTGAACGGGCGGCACGGCTTGGGGAAGAGATAGCCCCATGCAAGATAAATCCGCCCCTGACGAGTTTGATGTCGTGATCGTCGGCCGTGGCCCGGTCGGGACCACGCTCGCCAATCTGCTCGGCCTTTGCGGCGTGCGGACGCTGGTACTGGATCGAGAGGCGCGGACCTATCATTTGCCGCGCGCGGTACATTTCGACGACGAATGCATGCGCGTGTTCCAGACCATTGGCCTCGCCGACGCGATCCTGCCGCAAACCATCCTCAGCCCCGGGATGCTCTTCCTCGACGCCGACGGCCGGATGCTGCTGGATTGGTCGCGGCCGCAGACGCTGACGCCGATGGGCTGGAATCTCAGCTACCGCTTCCACCAGCCTGATCTGGAGGACGTGCTGATCGGTGGCCTCTCGCGCTGGCCGCATGTCACCTTGCGAAGCCGCTGCGATGTGTTTGCGCTGGATCAGGACGAGACCGGCGCGCGCGTCCGCTACGAAGACCTCTCCAACGGACAGCTCGGCGAGGTTCGCGCCGGCTATGTCATCGGCTGCGATGGCGCCCGCTCGCTGGTGCGACGCTTCATCGGCTCCGGCATGGAGGATCTCGGCTTCCACGAGCGCTGGCTCGTCGTCGACGTGCTGCTCAAGCGCGAGCGCGACGATCTCGGCGACTACAGCCTCCAGCATTGCGATCCGCGGCGGCCTGCGACCTATGTGCGCGGCACCGGCACGCGGCGGCGCTGGGAGATCACGGTTCTTCGCGACGAGGACTCCCAGGATGTCGCGCAGCCGGCCAAGGTCTGGGAGTTGCTGTCGCGCTGGGCCACCCCCGACGATGCGGAGCTTGAGCGCGCAGCGGTCTACACCTTTCATTCCGTCATTGCACAGCAATGGCGGAACGGACGGCTGCTGCTCGCGGGCGACTCCGCGCACCAGACCCCACCCTTCCTCGGCCAGGGCATGTGTGCCGGCATCCGCGATGCCGCAAACCTCGCCTGGAAGCTTGCTGCGGTCATACGCGAGGGCGTCGCGCCCGATCTGCTCGACACCTATCAGACCGAGCGCCAGCCGCATGTGCGCGAGTTCATCGAGCTTGCCATTCGCCTCGGCGGCGTCATCAACACCAAGGCGATCGAAGCGGGCCTTGCCGCCGGGCAAGCGCGTGAGAATGCGCCGGTCAAGCTCGAGGTGAAAAAGCCCCTGCTCGGCCCGGGGCTCGCGCTCGGCGATCTGCCTATTGCCGGACATCTCGCACCGCAATTCATACTCGGCGATGGCGCCCGCTCCGACGATCAGATCGGCTACAGCCATGTGTTGCTCGTCGAAAGCGCTGCCACCCTCCCGCCGCATCTGGCTCATTCGCAGGCAGGGCTCAATATCCTGACCAGCGATGATGCAGAAGGCATTGGCCCGTGGCTCCGCGAGCACGGCGTCATCGCCGCGCTCGTTCGCCCCGACCGCTACATCCGCGGCACCGCCCGCAACGAGACTGAACTTGGCCGGCTCATCGCCGCCATCACGCCTCCAACCCACGTGCCGTCCGCGGCCTGACCGAACCTCTCAAGGACATCCTATGAAGCTGCTCTCTTTCGTCGCCAATGGCCGCACCTCCTTCGGGGCCGTCAAGGACAACGGCGTCGTCGATCTCGGCGCGCGCATGTCGCCCTGCACCACGCTGCGACAGTTGCTCGAAGCTGGCCGCGTCGCCGAGGCGGCCAAGCTAGTGGCATCCACTGCGCCGGATCATCCGCTCGGCAGCATTGCCTTCGCTCCCGTGATCCCCGATCCCGGCAAGATCATCTGCGTCGGCCTCAATTATCGCGATCATGTCGCCGAGACCGGCCGCACCGTCACCGAGAAGCCGGCGCTGTTCGTCCGCTTCCCCTGCAGCCAGGTCGGCCATCTCCAGCCCATCGTGAAGCCGAAAGTGAGCGACGATTTCGACTATGAGGGCGAGCTCGCGCTGGTCATCGGCAAGGAGGGCCGGCATATCCCCGCAGGCCGCGCGCTCGATCATATCGCCGGCTATTCCTGCTACAATGAAGGCAGCATCCGCGACTGGCAACGCCACACCAGCCAATTCCTCTCCGGCAAGACCTTTGCCGAGAGCGGCAGCTTTGGTCCGTGGCTGGTGACGGCAGACGAGATTCCCGATCCGTCCAAACTGACCTTGCAGACACGGCTGAACGGCACCGTCGTGCAGGACACCACGACCGATCTGCTAATCACAGGCATCCCCGAGCTGATCGCCTACATCTCGACGATCTGTCCGCTCGTCCCCGGCGACGTCATCGTGACGGGCACGCCGGGCGGCGTCGGCGCCAAGCGCACGCCGCCGCTGTGGATGCGCCCCGGCGACACCGTCGAGGTCGAAATCTCCGGCATCGGCACCTTGCGCAACAAGGTCATCGCCGAACCGGCCTGACCGCCGACGCCGATCAATCAAACATAACAACATCAGGAAACGCCATGGTCCCCCTTCGCACGACATCCGCCGTCACTCTGCTCATTGCGCTGGCGCTCGCAGGCCCCACCGCGCGCGCCGAGATCAAGGGCGACGCCATCCGCATCGGCGTCCTCACCGACATGAACGGCATTTTCGCGACCGCCATGGGCCCAGGCTCGGTCGAGGCGGCGCGGATGGCGGCGGAGGAGTTCGGCGGCAGGATCAATGGCAAGCCGATCGAGATCCTGCAGGCCGATCACCAGAACAAGCCGGACCTTGCGGCCTCGCTCGCCCGCAAATGGTTCAGCGACGGTGTGCAGGCGATCGCAGACGGCGGCAGTTCCGGTGCGGCGCTCGCGGTGCAGGAGCTGGTGCGTGGCAACGGCAAGATCTTCCTGGTCTCCGGCGCCGGTGCCAACCAGCTCACCGACGAGGCCTGCGCACCGACCAGCGTGCAATGGACCCAGGACGCCTACTCCACCGCGACCGCCGTGGTCTCGGGCATCATGCAGACCAGCAAGGAGCCGTGGTTCTTCATCACCGGCGACTATGCTTTCGGCCATTCGATCGAGGCGACCGCGCGCGACCGCATCGCCGCGCTCGGCGGCAAGGTTGCCGGCAGCGTGAAAGCCCAGCTCGGCACGCCCGACTACTCGTCGTTCCTGCTTCAGGCCCAGTCGTCCGGCGCAAAAATCCTCGCGATCAACGTCGCCGGCGACAACGCCACCGCGATCAAGCAGGCGGAGGAATTCGGGCTCGCAGACCAGGGCATGAAGATCGTGCCGATGTCGTTCCAGAACGTCGACATCGAGGCGGTCGGCCTGAAGGCGACGCGCGGCGATCTCATCGTCACCTCGTTCTTCGAGGACGTCTCGACGGCCGCCCGGAAATTCTCGGACGCGTTCTATGCCCGCCGCAAGGCGATGCCGTCACAGATCCAGGCCGGCGTCTATTCCGCCGTGCGTCACTATCTGCAAGCCGTCAAGGACAGCGATACGGACGACAGCGCGGCCGTGATGGCCAAGATGAAAGCGACGCCGGTGTCGGATGCATATACGCCAAACGGTCGCATTCGCGAGGATCAGCGCATGGTGCACGATCTCTATCTGGTGCAGGTCAAGACGCCCGAGGAGTCCAAGGGCCCCTGGGACTTCGTCAAGCTGGTCGCGACCATCCCGCCCGACCAGGCTTTCCGCCCGCTCGACCGCAGCAAGTGCAGCCTGGTCGGTAAATAGCCGATTAGGCCAGATACCGCGTGAGATAGCCTTCCATCGCGTAGAGCGCGCAGAGCGCGAGGCTCGACCACACCGCTGCGCTGAAATACAGGAACATCCAGGTCAGCTCGCCCTTCCAGTGCGCGATGTCGTGGG
The DNA here is from genome assembly GCF_018130785.1 of Bradyrhizobium liaoningense. Lineage (GTDB taxonomy): Bacteria > Pseudomonadota > Alphaproteobacteria > Rhizobiales > Xanthobacteraceae > Bradyrhizobium > Bradyrhizobium liaoningense_A. The sequence continues at coordinate 163,651 of NZ_JAFCJT010000012.1, read as the reverse complement.
TCACCACCCAGCGTGTCGAGACATCATGCAGGCCTTCGAGGAAGCCCAAGAACCGACTGCCCTCGGCATGCCCTGCCCGCCAGCGGCTGAGATACATCGGCACGTCGACGGTGATGAGGAAGGCGAGGAAGCAGGCGATGCCGACGATGCCTGACATCAGCGCCCAGCGCACCGGTCCCTGGAATTCCGGCATGAGGCGACACAGCGCGATGCCCGCGAGGAAGAAGGTCACCGCCCACAGCGAATTCTCGATCGCGTTGAAGAGGAAGTTGGTCGTCACCACCGCGTACCAGGAGAAGCACTCGGCGATGATGATGATCGGCACGATCACGAGCGCGATGTTCACCGCGGTCTCCGCCCCTGTCATCTGACCCAGCTGATGCAGGATGATCGCCCATTGCGCGACGAAGCACAGCTCGGCCACGGTCGCGACGGTGCGGCCGACGAAGACGCTGGAGAGCCAGGTATCGAACAGGCAGATGCGCTGCACGTCGGCGCGCGGCAGGAACGAGCGGAAGGCGCAGCCGAACACATAGCCGGCGCAGAGCAGGAACATCAGCCCGATGTCGGAGCCACCGCCGAGACTGCCGGCAGGCGTCGTATAGAATTCGCGGTACAGCATGAACCAGACGAGAATGTTGGCCGCACTGACAAGCGTCAGGGAGCCCCACCACCACGCGAGGGGATTTGACCGCGCCTGCCACTGCAACATGAATCGCTCCGCCGTAACCGATATGACATTTAGCGGTAGCAATTCTGTCATAAATCAGCGGCGCGACGCGACAAAAATCTACGTTATGGCGTTGTCATAATTGACCTGCGCGCTGTCATATTCGCGAAGGCGACCGTTCTCCCCATGCGTTTCCGAGCTTATTCCGGGGCGCCTCTTCGAGGCCCCCGGAATAACGCGGGGGGACTCTATCTCTTCATCCCACCCACATACGCCGCGAGCTTGTCCAGCGTCTGGTAGCCGTATTCGACGGCGCCGAAGCCGATCATGCCGTCGCGCTGCTCGGTGCTCGAGGCCAGCTGCCGCATCATCAGCACGGTCTTGCCGTTGCTCTGCTCGGCAAAGGTGACGGTGAAGCGGAACATGCCGGGATCGTCATCCTGGTCGGTGCCGTGATCCATCTCCATCAACGAGGGCCGCTCGATGCGGCGGAAGCGCATGCGGTTCGGATAGACGGTGCCATCAGGGCCGATCATGTTGAAGCGCCAGACGCCGCCGACGCGCACGTCGATTTCGAAGGTTTCGACCTTGAAGCCCTTCGGCCCGAACCATTGCGGCAGATGCTTCGGGTCGGACCACGCCTCGAACACCAGATCACGCGGCGCGTCGATCACGCGCGACATCACGATCTCGCGGTCGAGCGACCATTGCGACAGGGCAGCATTGGCAGAATTCGTCATCACTCGGAACCTTTCCGTTTGGTTGTACGGGACGGCCGTTTCGCAACCGCCCGCTCCTTCTCTTTCTTCAGCTTCATCACGTAGGCCTCGAACCGGTCGAGCCGGGCCTCCCAGATCGCGCGCTGCTGCTGGAACCAGTCCTCAGCGCCAACGAGCGCGTCGGGGCTGAGGCGACAGGTGCGCACGCGGCCGGACTTCTCCGACAGGACGAGCCCGCTCATCTCCAGCACATGGATGTGTTTCATGAAGCTCGGCAGCGCCATCTCGAACGGATCGGCGAGCTCGCCGACCGACGCCTCGCCGGCGCAGAGCCGCATCACGATCGCCCGCCTAGTAGGATCGGCAAGGGCTGCGAAGATCTGGTCGAGCTGGGATAATTGGTTAGCCATGAAGCTAACTATAGAGTCATCGTCGCCTGACGTCAACGATTGTTAGCCAAAAAGCTAAGTAATTTCGGCACGGTCCAATGGGAACCCACAACGCGGAATCGTGAATTGGGGTGCGGGGCCCTCCCCGCTAAAAGAATCTTGGGGGCGCATCGCATCATGCGTCAGAGCCGTGCCGACTGTTGTCACCTCATCGCACCTCACCCGGCGGGCCCTCGCGCGGGCTGCGCTTGTTCCCCTCGCGCTTGCCTGGCCGCGCCGCGCATCGGCGGATTCCGACATGATCGCGCAGATGCGTGACATCGTTGCGGGTGAGCTGGCCCCGACCATGACACCGGACCAGCCGGGCGGCCTCGCTGCCGCGCTCTACGCCGGCGGACATGTCGAATTCTTCAACTATGGCCTTGCCGACGACGCCACGCGAAGGCCCGTCACACCGGATACGTTGTTCAACCTCGGTTCCCTGAGAAAGCCCTTCGAGGCAACGCTTGTGGCGCTGGGCTCGCTCCGCGGCGAATTGCGGCTCGACGACGCGTTGCCAAAATATCTGCCCGAGCTGACCGGCGACTATGTCCGCCGCGTCACCGTCGGCCAGCTCGCCACGCACACGTCGGGCATGCTGTTGCCGACCGACCATCCGCCCTGGCCGAACGACTCTTTTTCGCGGGCGCAATTCATCGAGATGTTCAACGCCTGGAAGCCGCAGGCCGGCGAAGCGCCCGGCAAGCAGCGCATCTACAGCCATGCCTGTTACGTGCTGATTCAGCTCGTGCTCGAGCGCTGCTACGGCGCCCCGATCGCAACACTGTTCGATCAGCGGATCCTCAAACCGCTTGGCATGAATGCGACCTCCGTGCCCGAACGCGGCGAGGACGACCGCGCCGTCATGGATGCGGCTTGGATGCAGCGCGTGGTCCAGGGCTATTCGGATCAGGGCATGCCGATCGGGCCACCCGGCAACCAGCAAAGCTATTTTGACTTTCCCGGCACGGGCCAGATGTTCTCTTCGGCCCGCGATCTCGCGGCATTCGTCGCCGCCAACGTCGACGGCCGCTCGATCGATCCGCATTTGCGCGAGGCGTTGCGGCTGGCTCAACGCGAAGTTTTCCGGGTTGACGACAAGTTCGGTGAGGCGATGGCCTGGGAGAATGTGCGCCTTCCCGGCGTCACCATCGTCGACAAGCCGGGCGGCCTCAACAACGCCTCCGGCTATCTCGGTCTTGTGCCGGCGCGACGGATCGCCATGGTCCTGCTCGCCAATCGCGGCGAATATCCGCATGAGATCGTTCGCTACAAGATCCTGCCTGCATTGGCCAAGCTCGTGGCCTCGCGCTGAACATGCCCGCAGAAACAGAAAGCCCCGGCAGAGCCGGGGCTTTCCACGCCAGGATCGGAACGGGATGCTCAGTACCTGGCGACGACCGGTCCGCCGAACTTGTAGTTCACGCCGACGCGCACGATGTTCGACTTGAGATCGACCGAGTGGGTGTAGACATTGCTCGGAAATGGCGTCGTTCCGGCAAAGCCGACCAGATTGGTGCTGGTCGCCGTGGCGCGGCCGAGATCGACGTAGAGATATTCGGCCTTGAGCGACCAGCCGCCGCCGAAGGCATATTCGGTGCCGACGCCTGCGGTCCAGCCGAGGCGCGTGTCGCGGATCGTGGCGGACTCGGTCGCGGCTGAGAACGTGTCGGTGAAATTGAAATTGCCCTTCACCTCGGAGATCGCCGCGCCGCCCGTCGCATAGAGCAGCCAGGTCGGAGCCGCGAGGAAGCCGATGCGGCCGCGGATGGTGGCGAGCCAATCGGCCGAGACCGACGACGACACGGTAAAGCCTGTCGGGGCGCAGCAGGGATAGAGCGCAGAGCCCGTCGCGCTGCCCTTGAAACCGAAATAGTTGATGTCACCTTCGAGGCCGAGCACGGCGTGGTTGACCTGCCAGTTGTAGCCCGCGGTAAAGCCGCCGGTCACGCTGGAGCTGTTGACGCCCTGGGCGCCGACCGTGTTGATGGCGGGGACGCTGCTCGCCGCAAAATAGCCGGTCGGAGAGAACACCGTCGAGGTGTTCAGATCAGAGTCGCCCCACTGCCCGCCGACATTGCCGCCGACGTAGAAACCCGTCCAGTTGTAGACAGGCGCCATGATCGGCGCCTTGGTGTATTGCGCCGCGAGGTCGGCCGCCTGCACGGATGCGGTGCCGAGCACAATCGAAGCGACCGCCAGCAAAAGCTTCTTCATTCCAATCTCCATTCCCCCACGCGCTTGATCTCACGTTTTCGATGCGCGCTGGTGGGAGCCTTACCGCGCGGTTTGGGAATAGGCGGAGGACGTCCGTTCGTCTCGGCCTGCGGCGCAGTTCGTATGGACTGTGACGTAGTCGGTGACTTATCGCGCAAGACCAGTGGTGAGTGTGACCCAAACGCCACGCGCCGCCTCGCCGCAGCGGCGCACCGCGCAGGCCGCGCGTCGCGTTACGACAAGTGCACCAGAATGGCGGAGCGAAGCCGCGCGCCGACTCACACCGATCGCGTCAGTCCGCCGTCGACGCGGATATTCTGGCCGGTGATGTAGGCCGCACCGTCAGATGCCAGGAACGCGACCGTCGCCGCGATCTCCTCGACCTTGCCGTAGCGCTTCATCGGCACACTGTCGCGCCGCGCGTCGGTCTGCGGCAGGCTGTCGATCCAGCCCGGCAGAACGTTGTTCATGCGGATGTTGTCGGCGGCATGGGTGTCGGTGAAGATCTTGGTGAAGGCGGCAAGGCCGGCGCGGAACACCGCAGAGGTCGGAAACATTGCGCTCGGCTCGAATGCCCAGGCGGTCGAGATGTTGATGATGGCGCCGCTCTTCTGCGCCTGCATCACCGGCGTCACCAGCCGGGTCGGCCGGATCACGTTGAGGAGATACGTGTCGAGGCCGGTGTGCCACTGCTCGTCGGTGATCTCCGTGATCGCCGCGCGCGGCCCGTGGCCGGCGCTGTTGACGAGCACGTCGATGCGTCCCCATTTGGCCATCGCCCCGTCGACGAGCCGCTTCAGATCATCGTTCGACTTGTTGGAGCCGGTGACGCCGAGGCCGCCGAGCTCGACTGCCAGCGCCTCGCCCTTGCCGGAGGACGACAGGATCCCGACGCGAAAGCCGTCGGCCGCGAGCCGCCGCGCAACCCCTGCGCCCATGCCGCTGCCACCGGCGGTGACCAGTGCGACCTTCTCTGCTGCCATGACGGATCATCCCTGTGTTGAGGCGAGCCCCGAGCCCGGCCTATCATGAGGCCTTCTACCGCCGGACCTGCCGCCAGGTCCACCGCCCAAGGCATCCGTCAAGGCATCCGTCATGAGCGATCTGCAGATCCGCAACTTGCGCCCCGAGGAGATCGCCATCGCCGTCGACTGGGCCGCGGCCGAGGGCTGGAATCCGGGCCTGTCGGACGCCACCTGTTTCGCGATCCCGGATGCAAAGGGTTTCTTCGTCGGCGAGATCGACGGCGAGCCGGTCGCGACCGTCTCCTGCGTCAATTACGATGATCGCTTCGCCTTCCTCGGCTTCTACATCGTGCGCGCAGGCTTTCGCGGCGCGGGCCACGGCCTGCGCATCTGGAACGCGGCGATCGCGCATGCGGGCACACGCGTGATCGGGCTCGACGGCGTCGTGGCGCAGCAGGACAACTACAAAAAGTCCGGCTTCCAGCTTGCCTACGCCAATATCCGCTACGGCGGCATCGTCGCCGCGCCACTGAGGCCGCCCGCCAATATAGTCACGCTCGACAATATCCCATTCGCGCTCGTTGAAGCCGACGACGCGACCGTCTTCCCAGCGCCGCGCAGCGCCTTCCTGCGCGCCTGGATCAAGGCATCAGGCCATCTCGGCCGCGCGCTGCTGCGCGACGGCAAGCTCGCCGCATGGGGCGTGATCCGGCCCTGCCGGACCGGCCACAAGATCGGCCCGCTCGTCGCCGACGACCGTGGGGCGGCGGACGCGATCGTGCAGGCCCTGCTGGCAAGCACAGGCGGCGGCGAAGTCTTCCTCGACGTCCCCGCCGTCAATCGCGAGGCGATCGCGCTCGCGGAATCGCTCGGGCTCAAGCCGGTGTTCGAGACGGCGCGGATGTACACGGGCGCAATCACGCCGCTGCGGATCGACCGCGTCTTCGGCGTGACCAGTTTTGAGCTGGGCTAGAGCATGATCCGGAAAAGTGTGAAGCGGTTTTCCGAAGCGATCATGCTCAAAAAGCGACTACGCCGCTCAGTAGCAGCGCATGATATTGACGGTGTGCTCGCCGCCACCACGGCCGGGCACCGTCACCTGCTCCGTCGGGCAGCTCGGCACGTAAGGCCGGTCGGACGGCACGACGTTCGGCGGGAAGCGATGCGTCCAGTCCCAGGGAACGTCATAGGTGTAGGTGTAGCGCACGTCGGTGGAGACGGGCTGGCCGGCATCGACGAAGGGCTGGCTGTAACCAGGGTTGTCGTAGAAGAAGCCGCCGCCGCCCGGCCAATAGACCCAGGGTGTATTACGCCCGCGGAACCGGGCGCCCGGCGCCATCGGCGGCCGCGCCATCGGGCCGGATGGCGCAACGCCTGTCACGCCATGCGGCGCGGCGCCGCCGGGCCGTGCAAAACTGTCGCTGGGGGCAAGGAGCAGCGCGGCTGCGCTGAGCGAGGCGAACAAGGCCCCAAGTGATCTGCCAAGTGATCTGCCGTGTGATCTGGACATCATGATACGCACCAACTCGTTTGGCTTCGGCCGCTCCCCACCGCACGCTAGGCCGGGCTGTCACCCACCCGCAAACGTATAATTAATTGTTGGTTAAGGCACGGGATTACCAGGAAACGGGGTGCGGCAGAACGCCCGGAATTTCCCGTTGATTTCAGGCACTTCGCTCCAGAAGCGATACTTCATAACCAGTTGATCGGAGTTGATGGCGCGGATCCGAATGCGTCCGGAACGCTCCCCATCGCATGAGCCGGTTCGGCCGCGCGCGTATTATCGCGATGCGGCCGGATCGTACGGTGCGCTGAACGGCTCCGACCATCCGACACCGAGTTCAACTCAGGGCGATGTCGGACCGGAAGGAAACAACAACGGCACGCTGACGGGCGTCTATCGCAGCTGGTGGCGCGAATTTTGTTGAAGGACCCGCCGCTTGATCGAGCGGCGGGTCTTTCTTTTGCGGCGTGCGCATTGCCAGTTGCGAAACGCCACCGTCGCCTCGAACCTCCGTCATTGCGAGCGCAGCGGAGCAATCCAGAATGCCTCCGCGGAAAGACTCTGGATTGCTTCGCTGCGCTCGCAATGACGAGTCCGTGACAATGAGGCCCCTCCCCAGCCCTCTTGCATGCGCAGCGGGCCTTGTAACAAAACTGTCATACAGCAAAACTAAACGATTGCCGGGGGCCGCGGTCGGCGGCCAAGCCGCCTCACCGCTAGGAGATTTTGATGCGCCGTTCACTGGTGTTGCTGTCCGCCGGACTGACAGTGCTGTCCACCGGATTTGCCTCCGCCCAGAACAACACGCCCCGTAACCTGATCCTGTTCATTCCCGACGGTCTGCGCGCGCTGAAGGTCACTCCTGAAACGGCGCCGGCGATGGCCGAGGTCCGCGACAAGGGCGTCAACTTCAAGAACCCGCACTCCCTCTTCCCGACCTTCACCATGGCCAACGGCTCGGCGATGTCGACCGGCCATTATCTCGGCGATACCGGCGTATTCTCCAACACGATCTGGACCAACTACACGTCCGTCCCCGCTGGCGACACCGTGGTCCCCTTCATCGAGAACGACGCCGTGCTGGGCGACATCGACGAGCATTTCAAGGGCGACTATCTCAACGAAGAGACCATTTTGAAGATGGCCCGCGACAAGGGCCTCAGCACCGCGGCGATCGGCAAGGTCGGCCCGACCTATCAGTTCGACCACACCGACAAGCCCGAAAAGCCCGGCCTGCATTCGGTCGTGTTCGACGACTCCACAGGCGGCAAGAACGGCGTGGCGCTGTCGGACGAGGTGAGGGCGGCGCTGACCAAGGCCGGCCTGCCCCTCGCAACGCCCCCGCGCGGCGACAACAGCAAGGCCGGCGATGCCAAGACGCCCGGCACCATTGTCGCCAACGTCGCACAGCAGGCCTATTTCGCCGACGTCGCCACCAAGGTGGTGCTGCCGATGTTCAAGGCCCGCAACAAGCCCTTCGTGCTGGTGTTCTGGTCGCGCGATCCCGACGGCAGCCAGCACAACACCGGCGACAGCCTCAACCAGATCAAGCCCGGCATCAACGGGCCGACCTCGATGGCTGGCATCAAGAACGCCGACGACAACCTCGCCCAGTTGCGCAGGGCGCTGGACGAGCTCGGACTCGCCGCCAACACCAACATCATGGTCCAGGCCGACCACGGCTTCTCGACCATCTCCAAGGAAAGCAAGACCAGTCCCTCGGCCAAGCTCAGCTATGACGATACGCCGAAGGACTTCCTGCCGATGGGCTTTCTGGCGATCGACCTTGCGAAAGCGCTCGATCTGCCGCTGTTCGATCCCAACGACAAGAATGCGAAGGTTGAAGGCAACAAGCATCCGAAGGCCGGCAATGGCGTGCTCGGCAAGGATCCGGCCAAGCCCGACGTCGTCGTCGCCACCAATGGCGGTTCGGACCTCATCTATCTGCCGAGCAAGGACAAGAAGCTGGCGGCGAAAACGATCAAGGCGCTGCTCGAGCAGGACTACGTCTCCGGCCTGTTCGTCGAGGACTCACTCGGCCGGTTCCCGGGCACGCTGCCACTGTCGAGCCTCAATCTGCGCGGCAAGTCGGCGACGCCGACGCCGTCGATCGTCGTCAACTTCCGCTCCTATGCCAGCGATTGCGGCGAAGCACCGACCAACTGCTCGGTGCAGGTCGCCGACACCGTGCTGCGCCAGGGCCAGGGTATGCATGGCAGCTTCAGCCGCGGCGACACCATGAACTTCATGGCCGCGATCGGTCCGGACTTCAAAGCCGGCTATGTCAGCGAGATCCCGGTCAGCAACGCCGACGTCGGCATGACGTCCGCCCATCTCCTCGGTTTGCGCGGTTCGCAGAACGGCGGCCTCGTCGGCCGCGTGATGTCGGAGGCGCTGCCCAACGGCATCGTGCCGAAGGCGTACAAGAGCGTGGAGAGGTCGAAGAAGAAGTCGGAGAACGGTCTTGAGACCGTGCTCAACGTCCAGCGCGTCGGCAGCCAGCGTTATTTCGACGCCGCCGGCTTCCCGGGCCGTACGCTCGGGCTCGACCCGGACGCCGGCAAACAAAAAACGGCGGGGAAATAACCCCGCCGCTTGCTCTGGCGCCCCGCAAGGGGCGCGACGATCTGATTCTTATTTTAATGCGTTTTCTTCACGCGAGCCGGTATTCCAATTCGCTCGAAAACGCTTTCGTTCTTACATGCCGATGTCGAACACGTTCGGCAATTGGCCTGCCAGAGGCAGCGCGGTGGCGCCAAGGAAAGTCGCCACCATCGCCATCAGACGACGGTTGTTCTGGCGCTTGCCGCGCATCTGGCCGGCGATCCATTCCAGCATTTCGCTGTTGACCTTCGACGCGTAGGACGGCGCCCAGCTCTCGATGTCGGACTCTGCCGACAGCGCGACGCTGCGCGGCGGCACCTTCAAACCCGAGGCGCTCGCGGCATAATGGGCGACGGCCTTGGCCAGCAAATCGTCGAACCGGCCAGCATCGGTGCGCTCGGTCGCGGCTTCGTTGATCTCGAACAGGGCTTCGGCTTCAGCACGGCTGACCGGCTGGTCGTTGACCGCGGTGGCGGTGAGGATGCGCGCGCACCAGGCGGTGTCATCGGCATCGAGCGAGCGGGAAAAGTGGACCCGGCCCTTGGTGGTCGGGCCTTCGCCCGTGATCACGCCGTCGCGCACGACGGTCAATGCATGAGCCGCGGTATCGCGGCAGGACGGTTCGAGGGACGGCGAGTCAACGGACTTAGGCGCAGCGGCAGACATAGTTCACTTCCAGATTTCTTCTGATCGACCAGCATTTTCATGCCGGCGTAAAGGGGTGGTTAATGATTCGATACGGGGATCGCGACTTTTCTCAATGGTTGCCGATTAGTCGCCACGAGGACCATTTCGGTTCCGGAGAGCGTCGGGCGAGCGTGATGCGAGTCATAAAAGGCATTATCTGGGCAATCGAGACCGTGCGGCTCCGGTGGAGATGTTTCGCCGCAGGCGCCCCTGTAACAGAAAGGTGCTAGGAAATCGGCCGTTCAAAGAAGGAATTCACATTTTACTTGAAGCGGTTCACTTAGGGTCGCTGAGACCCTATACTGACCGCGACGACAAAAGATGAATTACCAAGTAAATTCAATGAGATGAGGTAGAACCATGACACTCCCGATCGGCACCACCGCGCCCGACTTCGAAGCCGAGACCACCGAAGGGAAGATCAAGTTCCACGACTGGATCGGCAATAGCTGGGCCCTCCTGTTCTCGCATCCCAAGGACTTCACGCCGGTTTGTACGACCGAGCTCGGCGCGCTTGCGAAGCTGAAGCCGGAATTCGACAAGCGCGGCGTCAAGCTGATGGGCCTCTCGGTCGATCCGGTCGACCGCCATTCCAAATGGTCGGAGGACATCAAGGAGACGCAAGGCGAGGCTCCCAACTATCCGATGATCGGCGACACCGACTTCAACGTCTCGAAGCTCTACGAGATGCTGCCGGCCTCGACCTCGGGCGATCCCCTCACCCGCACGCCGGCTGACAACCAGACCGTCCGCAACGTCTTCATCATCGGCCCCGACAAGAAGATCAAGCTGGTGCTGGTCTATCCGATGACCACGGGGCGGAATTTTCAGGAGATCCTGCGCGTCATCGACTCGCTCCAGCTCACCGCCAAGCATCGCGTCGCAACGCCGGCCGACTGGTCGCAGGGCGAGGACGTCATCATCGCCGGCTCGGTCTCCAACGACGAGGCCAAGACGATCTATCCGCAGGGTTGGAAGGAACCGAAGCCCTACATCCGGATCGTACCGCAGCCGAAGTGACTTTTGGCGGTTGCGCCTGGCAACCGCAAAAGTCATCCCGGTTCGCGCGAAAGCGCGAACCGGGGATCTCGAAATTCCCCAATGTGCAATTGCGCATTGGGGCCGGTCCTTCGACCGCCAGGACTAATCGCCCCTCAGGCCGCGTGCACGCGCTCGAGGAAGCCGTCGACCTCGGCCTTGAGATGCAGGCTCTCGCCTGACAGCGCCTGGGCGGAAGCAAACATCCGACTCGAGGTCTCGCCTGTCTCGCTCGCACCCTTGGCGGCATGACGGACATTGATCGCGACGTCGGCAGTGCCGGAGGCCGCAGCGCGGACGCTGGCCGCGATGTTGTGGGTCGCGCTCCGCTGCTGCTCGACCGCAGCCGAGATCGAGCTCGCGATGCCGCTGATGCGTTCGATGATCTGGCCGATCCCCTTCACGGCAGCTACCGACTCCTCGGTCGCAAGCTGCATGCTGGCGATCTGGTTCGAGATCTCGTCGGTCGCCTTGGCCGTCTGGCCGGCAAGCGTCTTGACCTCCTGAGCCACCACGGCGAAACCACGGCCCGCATCGCCCGCGCGCGCGGCCTCGATGGTGGCGTTCAGCGCCAGCAAGTTGGTCTGTTCGGCGATCGAGGTGATCAGCTTGACGACGTCGCCGATGCGCGCGCCCGCCTCGGAGAGCTGCGCGATGCGCTGGTCGGTCGCCTCGGCCTGCCGCACCGCTTCGGCAGAGATCTCGTTGGACTCCTGCACCCGGCGGGTGATCTCGGAGATCGACTGGGACAGCTCGTCGGAGGCTGAGGCCGCCGTGCGGACGTGCTCGGAGGCGTTCTCGGATGCGCCGGCCGACTGCGCCGACAGGTCGGCCGTGGAGCGCGCAGTGTCGGTGAGTTGCCGCGCCGCCCGTTCGAACTCACCGGAGGAGCTCAGCACCTTGTCGAGGATGCCGCCGACGCTGCCGCGGAATTCCTCAACGAAGTTGCGCAGGTCGGATTTGCGCTGCTCGACAGCGGCAGCCGAAGCCGCCGCCTGCTCGCTGCGCAGGCGCGCCCGCTCCAGCGAGTTGCTCTTGAACACGGCGACCGTGCGGGCGATCTCGCCGATCTCGTCGGCGCGATCCTCGCAATCGATCTCCACGTCGCTCTGGCCTTCGGCGAGCGCCGTCAGCGAGCGCGTGACCGAGGTGAGCGGCTTGGTGACGCGGCGGACGACCAGCAAGGTGAGGACCAGGACCAGGAGCGCGGCAAGGCCCGCGGCGGCCCCCATGCTCGATATCGCCTGGGTCAGCATGCTCTCGAACTGCGCCATCGGGATGCCGACATAGAGAATGCCGACGACCTTGCCGGTTGCATCCGCGACCGGGAAATAGGCGGTCATGAAGGTTTTGCCGAACAGCGTGGCCGGGCCCTTGTACGCCTCGCCGCGGCGCAGAACGGCCTGCCCGGGATGATCGGCGGCAAGCTGGGTCCCGACAGCGCGGTCGCCATTCTCCTTCTTCACGTTGGTCGAGCGGCGGACGAACTGCCCGCTCGCATCGTCGAACACGAACAGGGTCGCATTGCCGCCGACATAGGACACCGCGCGATCGACGATGGCGTGATCCTTGAAATCGGGCATCTTGGGGATCTCGGCGCGCGCCACCGCGCCATCCCGCATCGTGATCTTCGCGTCGGGAACGGTCTCGGCAAAGGCCAGCGCCAGCGTGCGCAGATTGACCTCGATGTCGCGCAGCGCGCGATCGTTGAAGGCGGAGGTGAGCGACCAGTAGCCGGCGCCGACCACGAGCGCCGTATTTACGGCGATCAGCAGCACGGCGCACAGGACGGACTTGGTACCCAGCTTGAATTGCGGCAGGAACTTCGCCGTCGAACGGTTAGACATGAATGGAACAACCCCCGTAATTCCTGCATATTCCTGCATCCGGCTTACGGTCGCATTAACGACGGTTCACACCGAGCCGCGCGGCATGGTTGCCAAATTGTAAACGAGGACACCCTGACTACGCCAAGCGCGCCGCCCATCATCGTCTGGTTCCGCGACGACCTTCGGCTGTCCGACCACCCCGCCCTCCACGCCGCCTCCAAGAACGGCACGCCGGTGATCTGCCTCTATGTGCTGGATGACGCGGCCGGGCGAGCAGCAGGCGCCGCGGCGCGCTGGTGGCTGGCGCAGTCGCTGCGGGCCCTCGGCACCGAGATCTCCGCGCGCGGCGGATCGCTGATCCTGCGCAAGGGACCGGCGGCCAGGGTGATCACTGAACTGGCGCGCGAGAGCGGAGCGAGCGCCGTCTACTGGAACGGGATCGCGCAGTCGCCGCATCAGGCGGCTGAGAGGCAGCTCGAAGCGGCGCTGGCAAAGCTCGGCGTGGACTCGCGGAGCTTCCCCGGCGACTTGCTCGTCCCGCCCTCGGCGATCCGCAACAAGGAAGGCCGGGGTCTTCGCGTGTTCACGCCGTTCTGGCGGCGGGTGCTGTCGCTGGGCGATCCGCCCAAGCCTCTGCCCGCACCGAGGGAGCTACGCCCTGCGCCGCAGCTCGCCAGCGACGCGCTGGAGAGCTGGAAGCTCGAGCCGGCAAAGCCCGACTGGGCTGGCGGCCTGCGCGAGAGCTGGACGCCGGGCGAAGCCTCGGCCCGCGAGCGCCTGCGCGACTTCCTCGAGCACACCGCGCGCTTCTATGTCGGCGACCGCGACCGCCCGGACCGCGAGGGCACTTCAGGTCTGTCGCCTCACTTGAGGTTCGGCGAGATCAGCCCGCGCCAGGTCTGGCACGCCGCGCGCTTTGCCGCGGCGGAGAATCCTGCGATCGGGCCCGGCGTCGAAAAGTTCCTGAGCGAGCTCGGCTGGCGCGAGTTCTGCCGCCATCTCCTCCACGATCATCCCGGCCTTGCCACGGAAAACCTGCAAACGAATTTCGATGGCTTCCCCTGGAAGGGCGACAAGAAAGCGCTCGCCGCCTGGCAGCGCGGACGCACGGGCTATCCCATTGTCGATGCCGGCCTGCGCGAGCTCTGGCACACTGGCGTGATGCACAACCGGGTGCGGATGGTGGTGGCGTCCTTCCTGGTCAAGCATCTGCTGATCGACTGGCGCGACGGCGAGAGCTGGTTCTGGGACACGCTGGTTGATGCGGATGCCGGCAGCAATCCGGCCAACTGGCAATGGGTCGCCGGCTGCGGCGCCGACGCCGCGCCGTATTTCCGCGTGTTCAATCCAACTCTCCAGGGCGAGAAGTTCGATCCTGATGGGGCCTACGTCCGGCGCTGGGTGCCGGAGTTGAAAGACGTGCCGGCCAAGCTGATCCATCAGCCCTGGCAGGCAACACCGATCGAGCTCGCGAGTGCGGGCGTCACGCTCGGCAAGACCTATCCGCAGCCGATCGTCGACCACGCGAAGGGGCGCGAGCGCGCGCTCGCCGCCTACGCAAAGATCCGCAAAGGTTGAGCGTTGCTTTGACACAATCTTGAAACCCGCTATCGTCATCGCTCCATACAAACCGTGGGGGACGATATGGACGACGAGAAGCCGATCACCGAACAGGCGATGGACACGATCACCACCGCCGTGGAAGCGACCGGGGAAGCCGCAGTCACGGCCGTCAAGAAGGTCGGGAAAGCCGCCAAGAAGGTCGCGAAGAAAGTAGCGCCGAAGAAGGCTTCCAAGAAGAAAACCAAGAAGGCGTCCAAGAAATCTGCGAAGAAGGCAAAAAAGTCGTCGAAGAAAGCGGCCAAGAAGGCTGCAAAGAAGGCCACCAGGAAGTCCGCGAAGAAGTCTGCCAAGAAGACCGCCAAGTCGAAAAAGAAGGCCAAGCGCTGATCGCCACGCTCGAGCAGGTCTCCGGGTGCGGGGGCGCCCGGAGACCTCTCTTATCCCTACCCTCGCCGCTTGGCTGCGCGCCGGCCCGGGTGATGCTCTCCCTTCGGATCGCGAAATTCGCTACGATGGCCGCGCCGGTCCTCCTTCGCGAAGCGCCTCCTCTTCTCGGGTGAGCCAAACTGCTTGATCACCTTCCGGCCGTTGACCTTCTTGATGACATAGCCGCCTTCCGTCATCGAGAACGGCGCCTTGAGCGATCCCATATGGTCGAATTTGGTGCCGCGGGGATGCTCGAACGGCTCGAACCAGGAGGGATAGACGAAGTTCGACATCGGAAAGCCGTTGACGAGAAAAGACTCCTCTTCCACGGCGTCGCAGACCTCGTAGGCATATTGGGTGTGCCGGGTCTTGTCGGCCCACAGATTGGCCATGGGATCGAGAACCATCTCGAACAGTTCGTGTGATGCCGCCAGGCTGACCGGATCGTCCTCGCCGAGTGCCTTCAGAAAGATCTTTGAGATCGGCTGGCCACGATGCGTTAGCTCGTGCCGCCCGAGGAAGTTCTTGTGGGTAGCGTCGTCAAAGTAGAGCAGCTGCCAGTCCGTCGGCTTCGGCTTTCGGGTGACGTCGAGGTCGATGGGATAACCCCAGACCGG
Source organism: Bradyrhizobium liaoningense (assembly GCF_018130785.1). GTDB lineage: Bacteria > Pseudomonadota > Alphaproteobacteria > Rhizobiales > Xanthobacteraceae > Bradyrhizobium > Bradyrhizobium liaoningense_A. The sequence goes on along the minus strand of NZ_JAFCJT010000012.1, from coordinate 148,384 downwards.
TAGGAAATGCTCGTCGTAGCATTTCTGGAGCGCCGCCGTGAGCCTTCCCATCATCCGTTCGCTCATCATCTCCTCTGCGTAGTTGATGCAGGCAATCCGGACCGGCCTCAAGGATCTGCCGAGCAGTGCGCGCCGCGCTTTTTTCATGGAAATCACCGTGTGAAAGGGAAGCTGAAATCAGTCCAGCCTAACACGAGCGCGCGCCGCACGTCAGGGATGTATTCCGACGTACTAGCCTGCCTGCCTAGAAGCGCCGGTTGACCACGAACACCGCTGCCGCGCACATCGCCATGCCGGCAATCGCCAGCGCATCGAGCTTCTCGCCGAACAGCAGATAGGCCATCAGCGCCGTGACGGCGGGCACCAGGTAGAACAGGCTTGCAACCGAGGTCGCCGCAGCGTGCCGGATCAGCCAGTACAACAGCCCGATCGATCCGATCGAGAGCGCCACGGCGAGCCAGCCGAGCGCGAGCACGAACTCCCGCGTCCAGTGCACCACGCGGTCTTCGAACAGGAAGGCGCCGACCGCAAAGAAGACGGTGACGGCCACATATTGCACGAGATTGCCGGCGCGCCAGTCGATGTGGTTGCAGTAGCGGCGCTGATAGAGCGTGCCGAGCGTGATGCTGATCAGCGAGACCACCGAGGCGAGCCAGCCGAGCCCGGCTTCGCCGGTCATGGGGCGGCCGTGCAGGATCAGCATCACGCCGCCGAGGCCAAGCACGAGCCCCGCCCATTGCACCGGCGTCACGCGTTCGCCGAGCCAGCGGTTGGCGATGGTCGAGGTCAGGATCGGCTGAAGGCCCGGAATCAGCGCCGAGAGTCCGGCCGGGATCGAATGCGCGATCGCAATCGCCGTGCCGCCGAGATAGAAGCCGTGGACGAGAATGCCGGCAACAGCGCTATGCGCGACGTCGACACGGTCCGGCCATTTCGGTCGCGCAATGCTTGCGATGATCGCCATCAGGCCGACCACGATCGCCATGCGGATGGCGAGATAGGTCAAGGGATCGGCATTGTTGATGACGTATTTGGTGCCGATGAATCCGGTGCTCCAGAGCACGACGAACAGGATCGGCGCGGCGCGGGCGGTCAGGGCTTCTTGATTATGGTTCATTGCCGCCCTCATTGCCCGACCGGGGCCTGCGCGGCAATGCGAATTTCGGGGACCTGCGGCGGGTTTTCGTTCTTCGCGATGCTGCGCTGCGACGAACCGCGGCGGTTCAGCTCAGCCGCTCACCATTCTTCCGGACAGGGGTCGATGATCTTCCAGAGCTCGACCCCGTTCTTGATCTTCTTCATGTCGGTGGTGAGCCCGCCATTGCGGCGGATCCAGTCCTTCACCGCGCTGGGGTAGTAGGACATCAGGTCGGACGTCCCCTCCGCGCTGGTGACCTTGATGCCGAAGGTGAAGGCCTTGTCGTAATAGGCCTGGTGGAAGCCGAGGCTGGCGCGCGGCGTCACGCAGATCTTGTTCATTGGCACGATGCCGAGCACCAGGGTGCAAGCCGAATTGCAGATGCCGTCGATGATGACGCGCTCACCCTTCTCGCGGACGCGCTTGTACTTGGCCTTGTACTCCTCGACGTAGCCGCCGTGGTCGCGGGTGATATGCAACTCGGCGCGCGCCGGCGTGGCGGCGGCGATGGAGAGCAACAGCAGGCTCAAAAGCGTGATGCGCATGGTTGTGACGGCGAAAGCCTTCAGGAATGGACCGGCCTCGAAGGACCCGCGAGATGATCCCTGGGACCGGCGACAGGATTCTTAAGCGAATTCTCTTTGGTCATACTTGTGTGGGAATTTCGTTAAGCATCCCGAAAAGGCCAAAAATGGGCAGCCTTCGCCCCGGCTTCCGGCAATTCTGTCACACCTGCCCGGGAATCTGCGGGATTAGCCCCCATTTCCGGGCGCCGGACGGGTGTCCCGGCGGCCCGAAATGGCTATAAACAGCTAATCTATTCGCGCGGGTTCCGGAGAATCGAGATGAGCACGTTGAAGCTTGTTGCCGCGGTTGCTGCCCTGTCGGCCGCAATCCTCGCCCCCAGCCTCGCGGAGGCGCGGGGGCACCACCGGTACCACCGCTACTACACCAACCCGCTGCCCTACCCGATCAGCTATCTGCACAATTACGGACCCGGCCTGACCCCCGGCACCTTCGCCTTTTATGACGGTCCGTCGACCAACCACTGCTACCAGGGCGCGGCCGCCTATGTCGGCCAGGACCGCCGCCGGCACCCCTGCTTCTGAGGGGCGCTGGCGCGTCCTCTGCGGGTGCCGCTATTTAGCGGCGCCCGACAGCAGCAATTGCTTCTCGATCTCATAGACCGGCAGCTTGACGAGGTCCTTGCCGACCTCGCCCTGAAGCGCCTTGCGCACCACGGCCGAATAGTCGGCGCGGATCATGCCGAGCGCGCGTGGCGAGGCCACCATGGTCAGGGCCGAGGTCTCGCCCGCGCTGACAGCGGCATCGAGCCGGCCGGCCAGGCTCCGCAGGAAGGCGCGCTCAACCTCATCGTGCCAATCGGTCTGCTCGACCGAACTGCGCGCACCGCCGACGGCGGCGTTCAGCCGGCCCGGCGCGTCGGTCCCTTGCGCACTGGTCGAGGGATTGGGCTGCTCGTGCACCTCCCGGGTGTGGAGGTTTGGAAACATCTCGTCGCCGAGGTTTTCCAGAATGAGCGCCTTGCGCCCGTCGCACACGACCAGCCAGTCACCCTTGTCTATTCTCATCTTGTCCATTGCACAGCTCCAAGCAACCTCGCGAGCCTGCTCTTCGAATTGCTCGAAAGGCTGACTGCAGCGGCAAGACTAGGGACGAAGCCGTGCCGGCGAATTGCGCAGGATCAACGATGGCGGCGATGTCCTGCCGGACAGCGCCAACGCAAGCGCTGCATTGGTCATGCGCTCGAACCTGGGATGGTTTGGCCGAGCTAAAGGTCAGGCCTGCGGCGAACGAGCTGAAGATTTGTTCATCAGCATTACATTTCGGTTCTGCCACACTTTGATCAGAACAACTTCGATATCCTGCATTGCGTAAGCGGAAGGAAGACATCATGAATCTGAAGATTGGCCTCGTCGCCGGATCACTGTTCGGTGCCATCATGGCATCGCCGGCGGCGTCCGCCATGCCCATCGCGCCAGCACCTGCGACGCCGCAGGTCTCCGACGCCGAGCAGGTCCGCATGGTCTGCGACGCCTGGGGACGCTGCTTCTGGCGCCCGAACTATTATGGGTATTACGGCCCGCGGCCGTATTATGGCCCCCGATATTATGGGTATGGGCCGCGCTACTATGGGCCTCGCTATTATGGACCACGCTATCGCCGCTGGTGATCTCTGAAGGGGCCCCTCGGGCCCCTTCGCTTTTGCGAGTTCACGTATTGCCGTCCATTCGCGAGCTCGCGGTTTGCGTGGAGCGATTCCAAAACTGATCTAGATCAAAGATGAAATTCGCCGTGCCGTCATTCTACGTCGATGGCGGATTTCATCGTTTTCCGATGCCCCCAGACGGGCATGAATGTGCAAACGCATCTCGAGAAGCAGCCAAGGCTTGAGGGGCGGAGGCTCGAGGGGCGGAGCTTCGAGTCCTTCGCCTGTCCCGCCTGCACGCGCCTCCATTTCATCGACCTCGCCTCAGGCCAACCGATGAACCGAGACCGTTGACGGTGACATCGACCTGCCGCGCCGCGTGGCATGATGTCCGCAATACTACGGCCCGGAATCCAGTTTACTGAATCGTCATGTTTCGCCATTGATTGCGATGTATCGAATTTTATTTTTTGTCACATTGCAGCATCCGGCCAGACGCATGTTCTTCGACGCTCTCGCCCCATCCTCCGCCCTCCAATTGGTTCGATTCACCGATGTCGATGCGTTTCGGCCGGCCGAGTCGCTGGAAGATGCCCGGAGCATTCCTCTCGACGTCGCCAATTTCGCAGCGGCGCGCGCGATCGTGAACCTTCCGGACTGCCGGATCATCGTGGCAAGGTCCTTTGCGCGCATCCTCGATACCGCCTATCGCGCGCCGGGCGGCATGGTGATCCTCCCGATGACCGACGACTTGCGAGCCAGCTCGAGCGGGATGGATATCGACTCGCGCTTCTTCATAGCCCTACGCGGCAAGCACGAGTGCCATTTCGTCGAACCCCAGATCAATCATCATGCGCTGATCATGTTCTCGCCCTCACTCAGGGATCGCGGCTGGTTCAATCGCGCGGACGCATTGTGGGTTCGCGTCGCAGACCCGGCAGCGCATCTCTACGCGCGGCAGCTTGTGCAAGACATTCTGCGTACCGCGTCGGTCGAGCCGCACATGTTCGAAACCACAGAGGTCGCCGCGCATCTCCAGGAAGGCCTGCTGCTCGCCTTCGACGACCTGTTTCAAATCGACCCGTCGTCTGATCGCACCGCCCCGAATGCAGGTGCGCGATCGGCCAGGCTCGTGCAGCAGATCGACGATTACGTCGCAGCCTATCCGACCGCTCCGATCTACACGGCCAATCTCGCCGGAGAATTCGGTGTCTCGGTCCGAACGCTCGGCGGCGCGGTGAGCAAGGTGCGCGGCATGAGTCTGCATCAATACATCCGCCTGAAGCGGCTGTGGGCCACGCGCTCGCGGCTCCTCAAGGGCGGCGGCGCGACGGTCGCTACATGCGCTCGCGCCCAGGGATTTCATCACCTCGGCGAGTTTGCCGCGGCCTACCGCGCGGCGTTCCACGAAGCGCCCTCCGACACGCTGGCACGGGCCCGGCACACCTGCTTTTCCGCACGCTGACATCACAGCCGTAGCGCCGATTGCCCGCCCTGGGCTCGCGCGTTGGGTCGCCAGGGAACCAGTTCCTTCGAACCACGTTAGCAAGTCCGAGCAGTGTGCCGCGGCCAGCCCCGGGGCGCACCGAAGCACCCCGCGCCTCCCACACGCGGGGTTTTTCTCGCCGCCAACCAAGTGGTTCAGGGAAAAGAATGTCCATCAGCCGCAATCTGTTATTTCTGATCATCGGCGCTCTGGTCGTCACGGCAGCCGTGCTCGGCTACAATCTCTACCAGGCGAAAAAGCAGCCCGACGGCCTGCAGATTAATGTCGGGCCCAACGGGCTGAAGATCCAGGGTAAGTAAGGGAACCTGCGGATCGAGCCAGCCGGGCCTCGAGGCTCCGGCCTGGCAAGTGGCGCGCTCGGAGAGATTCGAACTCCCGACCCTCGGAATCGAAATCCGATGCTCTATCCAGCTGAGCTACGAGCGCCCTGGCCCGTGTATGGGGCCGCAACCGAGAAGCGTGGACCGCGGCTGGCATGCCAGCACATCGGGGCGCCGTTCGGACGGGTTCGAATTAGCAGAGAGACTGACCAATAAAAAGCCCTACCCGTCTCATTTCGAGACGGGCCAGAGGCGCCCTCACCAGGTCGTATTGAAGAGACCGAAATGGGGCTGCTGCGCCACCATCATCGGCCGGCCATACTGTGGCACACCATATTGATATTGCGGGGCTGGATGCGCTCTGGCGACCTTACGCTTGGGCTGAGCCTGGGCCTGCGGCTTCTTGGCGGCGTCGGCCTTCGAACCAGGCGTAAACTGGGCAAAGGTCTCGCGCACCCGCGCCTTGGCCGACATCTCTGCGAGGGCCGCTGCCGACGCGGTATCCGGCGGCTGAGGCGCAACGACGGCAGCGGTCTTCACCGCAGGCGGGGCGATCGTCGGCTGGCTGGTGTCGAACACGACACGCTCGGGCAGATGGCGATCGGACCGGATCCGGATCGACGGCTGGTCGTTGCTTGCGGTCGCGACGGCTGGCGCCAAGGGCGAGGCCGGCACGACGAAGTTCACCGCAAACAGCAGTGCGAGCAACGCTCCGCCGACAAACATGAAATACCGAAAGATGGGCATTGGCCGCACTCCGCCCCCCGCAATCCCCGCGTGGGCTCTCCGCCTTAACAGGCGATACTCTGATTGGTTCCTGAACCCGGCCCTTGGTTCAAATGGCAACGTCAAGTTTTTTGGCCAAGACGTGCGGACAGTAACTTTTCCGCTACCGGAACTGCCGGCCGTTACGCGCGCCGCGCTGCGACCAGCGAACACTTCGCCTGATCGGCATTAACGTTGATGAAGCCGACAGGAATACGCGCAAAGGTCTTGCGGCTCTTCATCATTACCGTGTCGGCCAGCATGCGGCTTCGATCGGTGAGATGACTGCCATCGCGCCGGGTGAACGCGCAGACGATCTCCAGATCCCTTACGGCATAGTCATTGTCGTTTCGCAGCGTGAACGTCACCAGCGCCTTCGAGCCGAGTCCACCACGGCGCCAGGTCTGCGATGAAATCTTGAGGCGATCGAGTTCTGCCGCAATGGGAGCCTGAGCTTCGGCAATCGGCGGGACCGCCGCTGCCGTACTGCCCGGAGGCGCCGGTTCGACCGCTGCCACGTCAGGCTTCACCGGCTCGGTGCTGTTGCCTTTGGAGAGCGGCAGCATCATCCACACACCGCAGCCGACGATGATCGCCGCCAGTAGCCAGAGCAGGCTTCGCCCAAACGTGACGCTCGCGATCGTCACAGCCCGCGCCAGGCGCTCGCCGCTCCCGGCGAAACGTCCCCACCCGATCCGGTCAAACCTGGCGTTCATGGTTGCGCACCGACGGCGGCAAAAGCTCGTTCGACGACGGCCTCGACCACTGCTTACCCTAATCCGGGAGACGAACTAAGGTTCCCGCAGTTGCGAATCGGCGAGGACGGTGGCGATCACCGGCCGGGGCCGCTAACATGCATTGCAACATCGAACACCCCGTTGGGAGAAAATGAAATGCCAGTCGTCACTTGGGATCACGTCCATCTGCGCAGCCCCGATCCGGAGGCCACGGCGGCCTGGCTGCGGGACATCCTCGGCGGCGAGGTCGTGCACGCACCGGGACGGATCGACGTGAACCTCGGCGGCGCCAAAATCTTCATCGCGCCGCTCGAGGGCGACAATGCCGTCAACCCACCGCCGCCGCACCCCCATCAAGGCCTCGACCATTTCGGTCTCACCGTGAAGGACATCGACGCTGTCGCGGCCGAGATCAAGGCCAAGGGCGTCACCTTCACGCGCGAGCCGACCACGATCCGGCCCGGCGTGCGCATCTGCTTCATCCGCGGTCCCGAAGGCATCTCGATCGAGCTGCTCGAGCGCGACAAGAAATACACCTGACGCGGCGCCGCATCTGATGTCGACGAAGTTGGGCGTGCCTGTCGCCCGGCTAAGTCATGCTGCCGGGCATAAAGCAGCGGATGGCGACGCCCATGTAGCCGTAGATCGGCCACACCATGGTGCGCCCGACCCGGTTCGGCTCCGAGATGACGGCCTCTTCGGGCACGTCAACCCAGATGAGCTCCTGCTGCTGGCCGTCGAGCACGTGGCCCAGGCGCGGGACGCGGACGCGATAGTGTCCGTCCTTGCTCTCCCAGTCGGTGTCCGAGAGCGCCGAGCCGTCGGCATCGGAGCAGCAAGGCCCCTTGCCGCTGCGCAGGCCGTCGAACCACGCCTTCAATTCGGCATTGGTGTTGACGAACTGGCCGCGGTCGCGCGCATGCCCCAAGGGGGCTGCGAGTGCGATCAAGGCCAAGGCGCAGGCAAGGCTCGCCACGCTTCGCCAGCGAGGCGCGCCGCCAGTCGACCGCTGTGTTTCGCAAACTGTGGGACGCACACTGTAGAGACGCGGCTCATCGCCGCCGGAATCGATCCAGTTGCTCACGTTTGTCTTGCTCCAGCACCCCGCGGCCAGTGCAACAATGGTTATGCATTTCGCGGGCCAACTTGATTCGCAACGACTGGCCTCGCGTCATGATCAGACCGTCATGGTGGTGTCATAGACAAGCCGGACAACTACGGCTTGCGGCGGCAAGATCGCACCGCCGGCCGGCAAACTGCCGCGTTGCGCGTGGGAACGCGCTTTGGCATAAAAGCTCTACCGGTTACGCCATTGGGCGATGGCGGCCGGCCCGTGGGACGTGATGAAGAACGGCCTCTATTCGATTCACGTGAACCTGCTCGATGGTCGAGTCGGCAAGGGCAGCGGCGTGATTCTTTTTCGCGACGGCAAAATTCTTGGTGGCGATGCCTACCTCTATTACACCGGCAGCTACGTGGTGAAGGACAACAACACCTTCAAAGGCGAGGTGCTTGTGCAACGGCACACCTCGCCTCGCGGCGATGACAATCCGCTGTTCGGCGGTCCGGCGCCGGTCGGCATCGGCGTCAGCGGGACCTACACGGACACCGGCGCTGAGATGACGGGCACGGCGCTCGTCGGCAAGGCCAGCCTGATTTTCGGCGCCACCCTGCACAAGCTCGCAGAGGCGGATTAGGGACACGCCTATTCCGCGGCCTGCTCGAGCGGCGCCGTGCGCGGCAGGATGATCTGGATGCGCGTCCCCTCGCCCGGCTCGGAATCGAGATCGAGCCGCCCGCCGAGGCGATTGGTGACGATGCTATAGACGATGTGCAGTCCGAGACCGGTGCCGCCCTGGTCGCGCCGCGTCGTGAAGAATGGATCAAAGGCGCGGCGGCGGACGTCAAGCGACATGCCGCAGCCGTTGTCGGCAAAGAGTATCTCGACATTGTCCTTGCCGGACTCGCGCACCTGGATGTCGATGGTCCCCGGCCGACCGTCCGGGAAAGCGTGCGCCACCGAGTTGAGGAACAGATTGGTCAGCACCTGCCCGTACGGGCCGGGATAGCTGTTCATGGTGAGGTCCGGCTGGCACTCGACGTTGAGCGTCAGATTGTGTTTGCGTAGGCCCGGCCGCAGGCTCATCACCACCTGCTCGGTGAGATCGCCGAGATCGAAGTTGCGCTGGTCCGAATAATTGCGGTCGGCGGCGACCTGCTTGAACGACTGGATCAGCTCGGCGGCGCGGTTGAGGTTGGAGACGAGCTGCGAGGACGCGTCGCGGCTGGTGTTGAGGAAGTCGTTGAGCGTGGAGCGACGGAGCTCGCCGCGCTCGACTTCGGAGGAGAACATCGCGGTCTTGCGTTCCAGCGCGGATGCGACCGTGAGGCTGATACCGACGGGATTGTTGACCTCGTGGGCGACGCCGGCAACGAGCCGTCCGAGCGCGGCGAGCTTCTCCGCCTCGATCAGCGAGGCCTGGGTCTCGCGCAGGTTTCGCAACGCCGTCTCGGCGGATTCCTTGGCTTTGCGCATCTCCTGCTCGCCGCGCTTGCGCTCGCCGATGTCGAGCGCCACGGTGACGATCCGCTCGATCTCGCCGTCGGCATCGAGCAGCGGCAGCTTGTTGACCAGCCATTGCCGCATGTTGCCGGAGGCGTCCTTGTACTCTTCTTCGTAGAAGCCGAGACCTTTTCGAAGCCTGAGCACCCGCTTGTCGTTCTCGTCGGTCTTGGCCGCGCCGTAGCGCGACATCAGATCCGCGGTGGTGCGGCCGAGCGCATCGGCAGGCTCGATGCCGAAGATGCCGGCCATGTAGCGGTTCATCAGCACGTAGCGCAGGTCGCGGTCCTTGACGTTGATGACCGCGGGCACGGTGTCGATGACCTGCTGGAGCAGGCGCCGGCCTTCGGCGATGGCGTCTTCCGCCCGCTTCTGGTCGGTGATGTCGCGCAGTGTGCCCTCGTAGCGGACGATGTTGCCGGCCTCGTCGCGCACGCCGGTGGCGCTGTCGGAGAGCCACAGGATGTTGCCGCTGCGCTGGCGCACCTGGTACTCGAACTCGCGCACCATGCCGTCGCGCGCCATCAGCCGCTGGTATTCGTCGCGCGCCTCGGGATGGACGTAGATGGTGTGGGCGATGTCGTTGATGCTGTCGATGAGCTGCTGCGGGCTGTCATAGCCCATCATCCGCGCCAGTGCCGGATTGGCGTTGAGGAGATCACCGGCCGGCGTCGTGACATAGATGCCGTCGACCGAGCCCTCGAACAGTTTGCGGTAGCTCTCCTCGGCGAGGCGCTGCTCGGTCAGCGCGCGAACCGCCGCCTCGCGCGCCGTGTCGGCCTCCTCCAGCGCGCGGCGGAACACTTCGGCCGCGCGCGCGATGTCGCCGATCTCGTTGTCGAGGTCGGCCGACGGGATCGAGGTGTTCTTCTCGCCCGCTGCGAGCGCGCGGATCGACCTTGCGATCTGGGCGAGCGGGCGGACGGTCCGCCGCACCACGAAGCCCGCCGCGAGAATGCCGATCAGCACGCCGATGGAGCCGAGCACGATGCTCTGCCAGCGCGCCTCCGTCAGCGTGCGGGCGAAGTCGCGCGACAGCACGTGGCCGCGCCTGGCGCTGACCTCGCGCAGCAGTTCCGTGACGCGGCCGATCAGGCGGCCCTCGGTGCCCAGCACCTCACGGTCGATATCGGCGATCTGCCGCTCCCGGACCGCCACCGCGATGATGGCCTCGGCGTAGTCGTTCACGGCCGTCTTCAGCCTGGCGTCCGCGATGTCCATCGCCCGCATCCCCTGCGCGGCCTGCTCGGCGGCGGATGGGTTGCGCGCGAGCAGCCCGAGTGCGATCTGGCTCTGCGCCTCCGACAAACGGGCGGCGAGCTCGCGGTCCGCCGCGGCTCCGACGGCCACATCGAACCGGTCGCGCAGCGGCGGCAGGCCGCCGAGCAGCTGGGCGCGGCGATCGATCAGGGTCGAGATCCGCTCGAGGCCATTGCGATAGGTCGCAAGGCGCTCGGTGACCCCGTCGATCATGTCCTGCTGCTCGGGCGCGAGCTCGATGCGGGTCTTCTTCAGGATGTCGCTGAGCGTCGAGGCCGCCTCGCCGACCTGCTTGAACTGGGTCCCGGCGCCGGGATCGGTGACGAAGTCGCGCGCGGCGAGCCGCAACTCGTTCATGCGGCGGTCGATATCCTCGGCGAGATCGCCGACACTCTGGAGCCGCTGCAACTCGGCGAAGGTCGTGTCGATGTGCCGGATCGCGATCACGCTCGCGGTGGAGGTGACGATGATCACCGCCAGCACCAGAAGGAAGCTGCCGAAGGTGAGCTGGCCGATGGAGAGCGAGAAGGTTCGCTTTTTCTCAGGGGTCGGCGTCAATTCGGCGGACATAGGGGCTTTGAGGACCGGGCTACTGGAGGCCCAATATACGATGGTTTGCGGCCCCGGGGGAACATGCCTCTCGCCGCCGAATATCCTTAATATCGCGGGCCCGCCGCCCTTCACCCCTCCCGATCATGACGTTTTGACGCTGGCCGGCCGCCGGGCCGGGATCGTCATGGCGGCAACGCCGAGGACGACGCAGGCCAAGCCGATCCAGGCCGTCTGGCTCAGGCTTTCGCCGAGGAAGGCGACGCTGATGGCGACCCCGATAGGGACGCGCAGATAAGCCTGCGCGGTGGTGCCGACCGAGCCAAGGGTCTGGATCAGGCGGAAGTAGATCGCGAACGCCGCGGCGGTCGAGAAAGTCGCCAGCGCGAGCAGCGCCAGCACGGAACTCAGCGAGGGCGATAGCGTCCAGGGCCGCTCGACCACAAGCGAGGCCGGGATCAGCGCCGCCGCCCCCGCCAGCAGCGAGCCGGCGGCCGGTGCCATCGGATCGAGGCCTTTAAAGCCGCGGCCGAAAATCGCGGCGCAGGCGTAGCAGATCGTGGCGGCGACGATGGCGACCTCCGCGACGAGGCCACTGCCGATGTCGTGGAAAGCGTCGACGCCGACGATCAGCAGGATGCCCGCCATGCCGGCGACCACGCCAAACAGCTTTCGTGGCGTCGTCGCCTCGTGGCGCGTGACGACGGCCGTGAGCAGGAAGGTGAAGATCGGCCCGGCCGAGTTGAGGATGGTGGCGAGCGCGGCATCGACGTGACGCTCGCCCCAGGCGATCAGCGTCCAGGGGATGACGCTGTTGAGCACGGCCTGGAACGCGAAGCGCTGCCAGGTCGGCCGGTCCGTCGGCATCCTGATGCCCCGCGCCCACATGACGACGAGCAGCAGCAGGCCCGCAATCGTGGTGCGCGCCGCGATCAGCGTGATCGGCGGGATGGTGGCGACGCCAAGCTTGATGAAGGTGTAGGAGCCGCCCCAGAGCGCTGCGAGGGCGACCAGCAGCGCCAGCTCGACGGCGATGTTGGTGTCCTGTCCCTTATCCATTTCGCACGTCCCGTCCATTCGCGATGGACAGAACCTTAGCGCGTCGCTGGCCTCCAATACTTCGTCTGGTATCGAAGTATCCTAGCCGACCGCACCGACCTCGAACACCTCGCCGTCATAGCCGGCTTCGCGGGGAATCCGGAGTTGGCGGCCGGTCTCGGTCTTGGTCATGACTGGCATCACCGTGACGACCGACATGCCGCGGGCGTGCTCCAGCGCGGCGCTCACGTTTGGCTGCTTGGCGAGCCGGATCAGGTTGCGCGTGGTCGGGAACGGCAGCTTGAAGCGGCCGCTCTCGCCGCCCTCCACCGCTTCGCGCGCCGACAGCCAGATCGAGTCGGTGGACTCGCGGCCATCGTGCGCACCGAGCTGGTCGGGTGGTGCCGCCGCGAGGAAGAACCAGGTGTCGAACCGCTTCGGCATGCCTTCCGGCGTGATCCAGTGCGCGTAAGGCACCAGCGTGTCGAGCGCGAGCTGGAGGCCGTTGTCGGCGAGAATGCTCAGGAAGCTGATCTTGTGCTCGTTGAGCGCAACGCGATGCGCATCGGCGATTTCGCCGGCGCGCTTCGCATCAACCGGCGCACCCGAGTCCTTCGATCGCGCCAGCAAGATGCCGCTCTCCTCAAAGGTCTCGCGGATCGCGGCGATCCGAAAACCGCGGTCCGCTTCACTCAAGGCTTCGCCGCCCGAGTACAGATCGGACCGCTTGACGATCTCCTGATCGCCGGCATCGACGCTGCCGCCCGGAAACACCAGCGCGCCCGAGTTGAACTCGATCTGATGATGGCGAACCATCATGAAGATCTCGACCTCCTTTGCGCCGTCACGGAGCAGGAGGATGGTCGAAGCCGGGCGTGATGCTGATGTCTCAGGCATTGACTTAACCTGCAGCGCTGGATTGCGGGCCGAGATTGGCGCGCTTGTCGAAACGGGCGACGCGCGACAGCAGGTAATCGACCTCGGCCTTCGCTGTCGCCGTCATCGTCGCGCCCGGCTTGCGCTGGGCGCTGGAGGCGATGATGCCGCGCTTCTGCAGCACGTATTTGCGCACGGTCAGGCCGACGCCGGGCTGCTGCTCGTAGCGGATCAGCGGCAGATGCGCGTCGAACAGATCATGCGCGGCATCACGCTTGCCGGCCTTGGAGAGGTTCACGACGTCGATCAGAAGCTCAGGGAAGGCATAGCCGGTCATGGCGCCGTCGGCGCCGCGCTCCATCTCGAAATCCAGGAACGTGCCGCCATTACCGCAGAGGATCGAGAGCGGACGGAGCGAGCCGTCCTTCTGGAAGCCGCGCAGGGTCGAGATCTTTTCGAGGCCCGGCCAGTCCTCGTGCTTGAGCATCACGCAGTTCGGATTGTCCATGACGATCTTGCGGATCACAGCCGGCGTGAACACCACCGACAGCGTCAGCGGATAGTCCTGCAGCACCCAGGGAATGTCGGGACCAATGGCCTCGGCCGCCTGCTTGAAATAGCCGGTGATCTGGTCGTCGGTGCGAAGCGATGGCGGCGGCGCGATCATGACGCCGGCCGCGCCGGCATCCATCGAGGCCTTGGCCAGCGAGCGCATGGTGGCAAAGCCCGGCGCGGAGACGCCGACGATCACCTGCATCTTCTTGGCGCGCTTGACGTAGCGCACGGCCACCTGCTCGGCCTCGGCGGCATCGAGCTTCGGCGCCTCGCCGAGGATGCCGAGCACCGTAACGCCGTCGCAGCCGACCTCCTCGTAGAAATCGGTCAGGCGGTCGATCGAGCGCTCGTCGATCCGGCCGTCATCGTGGAACGGCGTCGGTGCGATTGCGAAGGTGCCCTTGGCGTCGGCGGTGAGTTTCATCTAGTCCTCGTCTCTCTCTATCTGTCACTCCGGGGCGCGACGCAGTCGCGGCCCGGAATCCTTAACCACGATCCGGAGTATGGATCCTCAGATGCACAATTGCGCATCATAGCTCACGCTTCGCGTGCCCCGGGATGACGGCCTTCTAAAACCTCCGCGCCCCCATCTTGATCTGCTCCTCGGAGAAGAAGATCTCCTTGGCATGCTCAACGACGTCCTGGGCCTTCCAGCCCGAGTGCGGCGGTTTCCAGCCTTCCATTTCCATCATCCGCATTTCGCGCACGCCGCGGGGCCCGGACACCCCCAGCACCTTGCCGGTCTGGTCGCCCGACAAGTCGCTGACCATATATAGCACGGCCGGCGCGATGCCGTCCGGCCCCAGCGCCGCCGAGGGGTTCTCCTTATAGCGGGGCAGGTCTGCGGTCATGCGGGTCAGGGCGCCCGGGGCCAGCGTCCAGATCCGGATGTTGTACTTCCGGCCCTCGATCGCCAGCACGTTGGACAGGCCCCAGATGCCGCCCTTGGCCGCGCCGTAATTGGTCTGGCCGAAATTGCCGATCAGGCCCGAGGTCGAGGAGGTGTTGACGATGACGCCGCCACCGTTTTCCCGCATCCAGCGAAATACCGGCATGGTGCAACAAAAGGTACCCTTCAAATGCACCTTGATCACCTTGTCCCAGTCGGATTCGGAGGCCTTGGCGAAGGTCTGGTCGCGCAAGATGCCGGCATTGTTGACGAGGATGTCGGCGCGGCCGAAATGCTTGATGGCGTCGTCGAACACCGACTGGCCGCCCTCCATCGTGGAGATGTCGGCACCGTTGGCGACCGCCTTGCCGCCCTCGGCCTTGATGGCGTCCACCACGAGCTGCGCCATCGACTTGTCCGCGCCGGAGCCGTCACGGGGCCCGCCGAGATCGTTGACGACGACCGAGGCCCCTTCCCGCGCGAACAGCTTTGCGTAGGCCTCACCGAGCCCCCCGCCCGCGCCGGTGATCAGCGCAACCTTGCCGTCGAGTAGTCCCATGGTGGCTTCTCCCTGTTTTTGTTTTTCGTATCCCGGACGCGATGCAGCGTGAAACGCTGCGTCGCAGAGCCGGGACCCATTCTTCGTTCGACATTCTCTGGGCCCCGGCTCTGCAGCGCACCGCTAAGGAGCGCTGCGCTGCGTCCGGGGAACGAGATCGCCCTAACCCAGCACCGTCTTGCCGTTCTTGATCACGGTGACGCCGCGCGACTTCACCTTGGCTTCGAACGAGATCACGTTGCCGTCCTTCCAGAGGTCCATGGTCACGGTCTCGCCGGGATAGACGGGCGATGAGAACCGCGCGACGTGCTGGCGGAAGGCGCTTGCGTCATAGTCGGCGTAGGTCTGGAGCACGCCGCGGCAGGTGATGCCGTAGGTGCACATGCCGTGCAGGATCGGGCGCGGGAAGCCGGCTTTCTTGGCAAACTCGGGATCGCTGTGCAGCGGGTTGCGGTCGCCGCAGAGGCGATAGACCAGCGCCTGGTCGGGACGCGTGACGATGTCGATGGTCTTGTCGGGGCTCCGCGTGGGGATCTTGTGCGGATCGGGCTGGGTCAGGTTCGGCCCGCCAAAGCCGCCGTCACCGCGGGCAAAGCGCGAGGCGACCAGCGTTGCCAGCTTCTCGCCCTTCTCGTTCTTCAGCACGGTCTGGTGGCTGATGACGACGCCCTTGTCCTTGCCCTTGTCGTAGACCTCGACGACGGAGGAGTCGGCCGTGATGTTCGCGGCCACCGGCAGCGGCTGATGGAAGGTGATGTCGCGCTCGCCGTCGACCACCATCACGCGGTTGAGGTTCATCTCGCCGGGCCCCGAGCCCCACGCGGCGACGGACGCAAAGGTCGGCACCACCTTGAGCGGCCGCGGCGTCAGCGTACCCTCGTTGACGAAGGCGAGCTCGTTCTCGTCCATCGGATCGGCGCCAAGCCCGATGCCATAGGCGTAGAGCATGACCTCGCGATCGCCATAGGCGTATTTCTGGCCGATGTTCTTGAGGCCTTTGAGTTCTTCGTATCTGGCGGACATTTTTCTGATTTCCTCTCCGGACTTTTATGCGCCGCTGCCAGTCGAAGTGCCCTCTCCCCTGCGGGAGAGGGCTGCGAGAGCCGTGCGGCAAACTCGTTTGGGTGAGGGGTTGGCTCCGCAGTGAAAGTCTTTCCGCGGAGCGATACCCCTCATCCGGCGCCGTAGCCGAAGCTTCGCTTCGGCGTCCATTTTTAGAACGGCCGCCGGAGGCGGCCTATGCCACCTTCCCCCACAAGGGGGAAGGAAGTAAGAGACTACGCCGGCGTGAAGAACGGCAGCGGTGCGCCATCCGTCGGCTTGAACACCACCTTCACCTTCTGGCCGATCTTGAGCTTCTCGAGATCGCAATCGACGAAATTGGTCTGCACCGACGGACCTTCCTTCAACGTGACGTAGCCGATGGCGTAAGGGCCGGTCGGTGACTTCCGCATCAGGCTCCAGGTGTAGATCGTGCCCTCGCCAGAAGCTTCCTCCCACACCGTCTTGTCGGAGTAGCAGAACGGGCAGATCGAGCGCGGAAAGTAATGCGCTTCGCCGCAGGCGGTGCAGCGCTTGATCATGAACTTGCCCTGCTTGGCCGCGTCCCAGAACGCAGCGGTCTCCGGATTGGTCACCGGGGCCGGATATTTCTTGGCTTCACTCATCACACGCGCTCCAGAATGGCCGTCGAGGCAGCGTGGCGAACACCCAGGAGGCCGCCGGTGCCGTGGGCGATGGCGAGATCGCAGTTCTTGACCTGCACCTTGGGATGCGCCTCGCCGCGCAGCTGCCGGACGGCCTCGATGATCTTGGTCATGCCGCCGCGATTGACGGGATGGTTGCTGCAGAGGCCGCCGCCATCGGTGTTGAACGGAAGCTTGCCGACGCCCGAGATCAGGTTGCCGTCGGCAACGAACTTGCCGCCCTCGCCCTTCTTGCAGAAGCCGAGGTCCTCGAGCTGCATCAGCACGGTGATGGTGAAGCTGTCGTAGATCGAGGCGTATTTGATGTCCTTCGGCGTGATGCCGGCTTCCTCGAACGCGCGCGGGCCGGACCAGATGCCGGCGGAGTAAGTCAGATCGAGATCCTTGCCGCCGCGCGGGCCCTTCATCGCCTCGCCATGGCCGATCAGCTTGACCAGCGGCTTCTTCAGGCTCTTCGCAATCTCCGGCGTCGTCACGATCAGCGCGCCGCCGCCATCGGAGACGACGCAGCAATCCATGCGATGCAGGGGATCGGAGATCATCGGCGAGTTCAAGACGTCCTCGACGGTGACGACGTCCTTGAGCATCGCATGCGGATTGTATTGCGCGTGATGGGACGCTGCGACCTTGATCCAGGCGAGCTGCTCGCTCGTGGTGCCATAGTCGTGCATATGACGCATGGCACACATGCCATAGGCATTGTGCGTGGTCGCACCGTAAGCGGACTCGAAATCGGCTTCCGCGCCGGCCGCACGCGGCGGCATCACGCCGGTGCGCGGCTTGCCGGCGAGCGTGATCAGCGCAATCGAGCACTTGCCCGCCGCGATGGCTTCAGCGGCGTGGCCGAGATGAATGATGTAGGAACAGCCGCCGGTCTCGGTGGAATCGACGTGGCGGAGCTTTTTGGTGTTCAAGCCGAGATAATCGACCATCGGCCAGGCGCCGCCGGGCGCGTCGCCCGCGCAGAAATAGCCGTCGACATCGTCCTTGCTGATCCCGGCATCCTCGATCGCGCCCTTGGCGACCTCGGCATGGAGCTGGGCGGTGGATTTGTCCGGCGCATGCCGGGTCGGGTGTTCGTAGATCCCGGCAATGTAGGCCTTGCCCTTGATGGTCAAAACAGAGGTCTCCGCGCTCGCGTTTCTTCTTGCTCCGTTTTTCTGAACCGCGGGGGCCAGCTTGGCAAGCGCGGAAATATTCCGTCGGGCGAGAGGGCAGCGGGTTGGCGCTAGTGGCGACGGTCATGGAACGCCCGTCTGCCTCCTCATCGTCATTGCGAGCGTAGCGAAGCAATCCAGGAGTCTTTCCGCGGATGCATTTC
The DNA here is from genome assembly GCF_018130785.1 of Bradyrhizobium liaoningense. Classification (GTDB taxonomy): domain Bacteria; phylum Pseudomonadota; class Alphaproteobacteria; order Rhizobiales; family Xanthobacteraceae; genus Bradyrhizobium; species Bradyrhizobium liaoningense_A. The sequence continues at coordinate 130,431 of NZ_JAFCJT010000012.1, read as the reverse complement.
TGGATTGCTTCGCTGCGCTCGCAATGACAAGCGCGACAGGCAAAATCCTAAAGGTGTTTTGCCCGACGGCACAAGCGATTTTCTTTTTTCGCGAAAACAACCCCATGCACAGTAGGACGGCGGCTGATTTCAAAGAGGAAATCGCAGGGTGGGCGAAACGACTTGTCCGCCGTAGCTCGAAGAGCGGAGGCGGAAGCGTGCCCACGCATTCTGCAGCTATCCTGGCGAGACGGTGGGCACGGCGCTTTGCGCCTGTGCCCATCCTACGGGACTGCCCTACTCCGCCGCGATCTGCCTTGGCGCGGGCGGCGGGCTTGCGAGGTCGGCGGCGAGCTGGGCGTAGCGGGTCTTGGCCTCAATGACCGCCTTCTCCTTCACCGGGCCGTAGCCCCGGATGCGGTCGGGCAGTGACAAGAGCTCGACGGCGGTGTCGACCGTGACCGGCGACAACAGGCCGAGCACGGTGGCAACGTCCTTTTCGTAGCCGGCGATCAAATCGCGCTCGAGCTTGCGGTCGGCGCTGCCGCCGAAAATGTCGAGCGGTGTGCCGCGCAGGAACTTGAATTTCGCCAGCACGCGGAAGACGTTCAGCATCCACGGGCCGAAGGCGCGCTTCTTCGGACGTCCGAGCGCATCGACGCCACGGCTGAGGATTGGCGGGGCAAGGTTGAAGTTGAACTTGAAGTCGCCCTCGAACTGGTCGCGGAGCTGCTGCTCGAAAGCGCCGTCGGTGTAGAGGCGCGCGACTTCGTATTCGTCCTTGTACGCCAGCAGCTTGGCGTAGTTCACCGCGACCGCGCGCGGCAGCGCGTCGTCATAACCGCCCTGCTTGGCGGCATCGCGAACCTGATCGACCAGCTTGCGATAGCGTTTTGCCAGCCGGCCGTTCTGGTAGGCGGTCAGGTGCTTGGCGCGATGCTCGATGACCTCATCCAGCGTCATTGCGTCCAGCGTCTTCGGCGCAACCACCTCGTCCGTTCCCTTCAGCATGTCGGCAAGGCGCGCGGGGTCTGCGACCGCGAGGCGACCGAGGCGGAAGGCCTCCTTGTTCATCTTGATCGAGACGCCGTTGACCTCGATCGCCTGCTCGATCGCTTCCGCCGACAGCGGCAACAGGCCCTTCTGATAGGCATAGCCCATCATCATCATATTGGTGGCGATGCTGTCGCCAAGCAGTTGCTCGGCCGGCTTGGTGAAGTCGAAGAACACAGAGTCCTTGTGCAGCGCCGTCTCCAGGAGCCCATTCAACTTGCGGGTCTGGAAGTTGAAGTCGCGGTTGAGAACGAAGTCGGCGGTCGGAATGACGTGGCTGTTGATGATGCCGCGGGTGCGGCTGGTGTCGCAGAGCGAGATCGTGTCCTTGGCGACCGCGACAACCTCGTCGGCGGCGAGCACCACATCAGCCGTGCCGGTGACGATGCGCGAGCAGGTCACCTCGGCCGGATGATCGGACAGGCGGACGTGGCTGAGCACCGCGCCACCTTTCTGCGCGAGGCCGGACATGTCGAGGATCATCGAGGCCTTGCCCTCGATATGCGCGGCCATGCCGAGCAGCGCGCCGATGGTGAGCACGCCGGTGCCGCCGACGCCGCCGACCGCGATGTTGTAGGGCTTATCAAGCGTCGGTCGCGAGGCGGGCTCGGGGAGCGTTCCGATGTCAGAGAGATCGGCGGGCGCGCGGTGGCGCGGCTTGCCGCCGTCGACGGTGACGAAGGACGGACAAAAACCCTTCAGACATGAATAGTCCTTGTTGCAGGACGACTGGTTGATGGCGCGCTTGCGGCCGAACTCTGTCTCCAGCGGCTCGACCGAGATGCAGTTCGACTGCACCGAGCAGTCGCCGCAGCCTTCGCAGACCGCCGGGTTGATCATGACGCGGCGTGCGGGATCCTCCATCAGGCCGCGCTTGCGGCGGCGGCGCTTTTCGGCGGCGCAGGTCTGCACGAAGACGATCGCCGAGGTGCCCTTGTACTCGCGGCACATCTTCATGACGTTGTCGAGTTCGTCGCGGTGATACTTCTTCACACCGGGCGCAATGGTGTCGGCCGGATAGGCGTCGGGCGCCTCCGAGACCAGATAGATCTCGCGGATGCCCTCGGCGTGGAGCTGGAAGGTGATCTGCTGCGGCGAGAGATCGCCGTCATGGCGCTGGCCGCCGGTCATGGCGACGGCGTCGTTGTAGAGGATCTTGTAGGTGATGTTGGTCTTGGAAGCGACCGCCTGCCGGATCGCCAGAAGCCCGGAGTGGAAATAGGTGCCGTCGCCGAGATTGGCGAAGATGTGGTTCTCGTTGGTGAACGGCGCGATGCCGACCCACGGCACGCCCTCGCCGCCCATATGCGTGAAGGTCTCGGTCGAGCGGTCCATCCACAGCGCCATGAAGTGGCAGCCGATGCCGGCGAGCGCACGGCTGCCTTCGGGGACCTTTGTCGACGTGTTGTGGGGGCAGCCGGAGCAGAAATACGGGGTGCGGGAGACAGGTGCGACCGCCTGCATTTGCGTGGCCTGGCGACCGTTGAACCAGTCGGCCTTGGCGCGGAGCATCTCCGCGATCTCGGGGTTGAGATTAAGTCGAAGCAGTCGCTCGGTCAGCGAGGTGGCAAGCGAGGCGACACTGAGCTCGGCCGAGAAGGTCAGGAAGCGCTTGTCGTGCTCGTCCATCTTGCCGACGATGCGCGGGCGGACGTCGTCGCGCCAGTTGAACAGCTCCTGCTTGACCTGGTTCTCGACGATCTCGCGCCGTTCCTCGATGATGAAGATTTCTTCAAGCCCGACCGCGAACTGGCGTACGCCTTCCGGCTCCAGCGGCCAGGGCATGCCGATCTTGTAGAGACGAAGGCCGATCTTGGCGGCGACTTCCTCGGTGATCCCGAGCTCGCGCAGCGCCTGGCGGACGTCCTCATAGCTTTTGCCCGACGCCATGATGCCGAAGCGGGCGTTCGGGGAATCCATGGTGATGCGGTTGACCTTGTTGGCGCGCGCAAAGGCGATCGCGGCAAAGCCCTTGTAGTCCTGGAGGCGCCGGTCCTGCTCGAAGCGGTCGTCGGGCCAGCGCAGATTGAGGCCACCCGGCGGCAGCTCGAAATCCGGGGGGATGATGAACGGCTTCATCTCGTCGGTGAGGTCGATCTCGGCGGTGGTCTCCACCGTCTCCGTGATCACCTTCATGCCGACCCAGCAACCCGAATAGCGCGACATCGCGATGCCGAGCAGACCCATCTCGATCATCTCGTGGATGCTGGACGGATAAAGATACGGCATCAGCGCCGACATGAAGGCATGGTCGGACTGATGCGGGACGGTGGAGGATTTTGCACCGTGGTCGTCGCCGGCCAGACACAGCACGCCGCCGTTCTTGGCCGAGCCGGCGGCATTGCCGTGGCGGAACACGTCGCCGCAGCGATCGACGCCGGGGCCCTTGCCGTACCAGATGCCGACGACGCCATCATATTTGGCGCCGGGCGAGAGGTTGAGCTGCTGCGAGCCCCACACCGCGGTCGCCGCCAAATCCTCGTTCACGCCGGGCTGGAACTTGATGTTGTACTGCTCGAGATGTTTTCGGGCGGCGAAGAGCTGCTGGTCATAGCCGCCGAGCGGCGAGCCGCGGTAACCGGAGATGAAGCCCGCAGTGTTCAGGCCATTGGCGCGGTCGCGCCGGATCTGGGCCATCGGCAACCGGACCAGGGCCTGGATGCCCGTGGTGAAGACGTGTCCGGTTTCCTGGGTGTATTTCTGGTCGAGACTGATCGGACCCTGGTTGATGCCCATTCTTGTCCTCTTCCGCCCATTTGAGCGTTTGGCCACTTAAGCCGTTGCCTGCCCGTTGTTTTTAGCTAGGGCGCGCCGACCACCTCTGCCACTCTATGTCGGATATTTAACGCTCCGCATCACAAATCTGGACCAAAGGAAGCGCCGGGTAAAAATCGCAATTTCGTGGCTGCAAAGGCATCACGCATTTTCAATTTGTGTCACCATACCCCCGCCGTCGCGAAACGACGTGAGGCTCCTGTCCGGGCGATTGGTCGCAGGGAGGCTTTCGATGCGGATGATTCTGGCTGCTGTCGCGTTGTGCAGTGCAGTTGCGGGCGCGGCCCGCGCCGCCGAGCCATCGCCGGAGCTGATCGCCTACGGCAAGGCGCTGGTCGAAGCCGGCGGCTGCGCGGGCTGTCACACCGCCGATCCGGCAAAACCATTCGCGGGCGGAAAGCGCATCGATACGCCCTTCGGCGCGGTCTACGCGCCGAACCTGACGCCCGACCGCGACACCGGGATCGGCGCCTGGACCGACGCCGATTTCACCCGCGCGGTGCGCACCGGCGTCGCGCCCGACGGCTCGAACTACTATCCGGCGTTCCCCTACCCCTACTTCACGAAGATGACCAAGGACGACACGCTGGCGATCCGGGCCTATCTCGGAACGCTGGCGCCTGTGGCGAGCCGCAACAAGCCGCCGGAGCTGCGCTGGCCGTTCGGTTATCGCGGCCTCATGCGGGTCTGGAACTATTTCTACTTCAAGCCCGGCCTGTTCGAACCGGACCAGGGCCAGAGCGCGGCGTGGAACAGAGGCGGCTATCTCGTCACCGGGCTCGGACATTGCGGCGCCTGCCACACGCCGAAGAACTATTTTGGCGCTGACAAGCAGGCGCAGGCGCTCTCGGGCGGCGAGGTCGGCGGCTGGTTCGCGCCGCGGCTCGACGGCGCCGCCCGAACCGGGCTGAAGTCGTGGAGCGTCGAAGACATCACCGAGTATCTGCAAAGCGGGCGCAACGTCAAAAGCCATGCCGGCGGGCCGATGGCCGAGGTGGTCGTCAACTCGACCTCGAAGATGAGCGATGCCGACGTGCGCGCGATCGCAGTTTACTTGAAGAGCCTGCCGCCGTCGCGGCGCGAGTCGATCGTGACGCCGCCCGACGATGCCGAGATGAAGGCCGGCCAGGCCGTCTACGCGAAACTCTGCATCGCCTGCCATGAAGCCGACGGCTCCGGCGCGCCGCGCATCTATCCGCCGCTGCCCGGCAACGCGCTGCTGCAATCGGTCAATCCGTCCTCCAGCTTGCGCATCATCCTCGACGGCGCCCACACCGTAACGACGCCGCGGGCGCCCAACACCGGCGAGATGCCGGGCTATGCCAAGCAATTGTCCGACGAAGAGATCGCCGCAGTGACAAACTACATGCGCAATTCCTGGGGCAACGCCGCGCCGCTGGTGACCGCGGCGCAGGTGGCGAAGGCGCGGAAGGAGCAGTAGTTCCCGCTGCCTCCTCCGTCATTGCGAGCGCAGCGAAGCAATCCAGAGTCCCTCCGCGAAAGATGCTGGATTGCTTCGCTGCGCTCGCAATGACGACGTAGATGGAACAGTGACTGAAAGAGCCCTACCGCTCCTCGCCTTCCGTGAACACGAATTTCGGCATCTCCCATTTGTAGCGCACAGCCAGCAGGCGGAAGCTGATGCCGAGGACAAACGTCAGGATGGTCCAGAGCTCGGCGTTGAGATTCAAGCCGAACGCGGTGGCGTAGAACAACCCCGTCACCACCGAAACGCTGGCGTACAGCTCGGAGCGGAACAGCAGCGGCACGTCGTTGCAGAGCACGTCGCGCAGCACCCCGCCCGCGCAGCCGGTCACCATGCCGGAGACGATGACGATCGGCAGCGTGGCATCCATCTGCCAGGCGACGTCGCAGCCGGTCATGGTGAAGACGACGAGGCCGATGGCGTCGAGCACGATGAAGGCCACCTTCAGCCGGTGCACGAGCCGCGCGACCAGGATGGTGAGGAAGGCGGCGCCGCCGGCCAGCGCGAGGTAGATGGGATTAGCGACCCAGGCCAGCGGATAGTGCCCGAGGAAGAGATCGCGCAAGGTGCCGCCGCCGAGCGCGGTGATACAGCCGAGGAAGCAGACGCCGAGCCAGTCCATGCTCCGGCGTCCCGCTGCAAGCGCCGCGGTCATGCCTTGCGCCGCGACCGCGACCAGCGACAACAGATGCAGCACGCTATCGCTTGGCGGCAGGCTCCACATCGCTTCTGTTCCTTCCCTTCGATGGAACCGACGCGCACGGTTCCAAAATGAACAGGTTCCCGATTCCTCGGGTAAGGGCAACATCCGACGAAAGCACTAAGGAGGGCGGAACGGAATCTCGCATCTAAGGGTTGTCCCGTCGCAATAATCGAGGAGACCCAATCGATGGCTGACGACCGTTTTCCCAACGATCCGTACCGCCCGAATCTCGCCGATGATGAGTATGTCCGTGCGGCGCGACGGGATGCCGAGCTCCAGGCCGATCCCGAGCTTGGCGAAGGCCCCGCCTCCAGCGGCAAGGTAGCCCTGTTCGCGGTGGCGATCGCCTTGGTCCTGGGTGCAGTGTTCTACGGACTGAACAATACAAGCACCAGCAACCAGGCGAGCAACACGCCGGCGACGCAAACCGCCCAGCAGGCTCCGTCTGCGAATCCGGCCGCGCCTCCCGGCATGCGTGACGTGACGCCGCGCAACAACGCCGAACCCGGCGTGACCACGGGTGCTGCCCCGAGCAAGCCGGCTCCGGATACGCAGAAGCCGTCTGACGGCGCGAAGTAACAAAACGCGATAGCTGTCGTCGCCCGGCTGGACCGGGCGGCCCGGTCATCCAGCCAGCCAGCGGCAGGGATTGAACGGAAGGCCGCGGCGTGGATGCCCCGCTTGCGCGGGGCATGACCTGAGAGGATGAGAAAGCGGCGGGACCTCACATCCCGCCGCTTTTCGTTTAGCTGAACATCTTGTTGAGCTCGCCGCCGGAATAGCCACCGCCGAGCTCGGTAAACGTCCCCTTCTCCGCCATCTCCTTCGCGGCGCGCATGAAGCCGCCCCAAGCGGCCCGGGCGAGCGAGCCGCCGACGCTGATGCGGCGCACGCCGAGGTCGTTGGCCTCCTGCAAGGACAGGCCGGACGCGCCGATCAGCAGGTTGAACGGCTTTGGTGCGACAGCCTTCACCACGGCGGCGATGTCCTCGCGCGTCTTCAGGCCCGGCGCATAGAGGCAATCGGCGCCTGCCTCCGCATAGGCCGTGAGCCGGTCGATGACGAGCTTGAGGTCGGTCACGCCCCACAAATACGCCTCGCACCGGCCGACCAGCAGCGTGCCGCTGTCGCCGATCGCCTTGCGCGAGGCTTTGATGCGCTCGACCGCGAGCGCGCGCTCGTAGAGCGGCTTGTCCTTGTCGCCGGTGGAATCCTCGATCGAGAGGCCGGCGACGCCGGTGCGCACACCGCGCTCGACATTGTCCGCGACCTTGTCCGGCTCGACGGCAAAGCCGCCCTCGAAATCCGCATTCACGGGGATGTCGACGGCCGAGCACAATGCTGCCAGATGCTGACAGACGTCGTCGACCGTGACGTGGTTGTCGGCCTTGCCGATGGTCCAGGCAAAGCCCGCGCTCGATGAGGCCAGAGCCTTGAAACCGAGATGCTGCAACGCCTTGGCGCTGCCGACGTCGACCGGATTGGGCAGGATGAAGCAGCCGCTCTCGTGCATCTTCTTGAAAGTCGCGCGCTTCTCGGCGGTCGTCACGTGCATGTTTCTCTCCCTTGTTGGCCGCGCAGACATAGGCACGCGTTTTCAAGTGCGCTAGTGCGCGTCGTGCACGGCGCGGCTGTCCTTCGGTGCCTGCTCGCGATCATTCATGCCGTAGTCGCGGATGACGCTAGCGATGCGCAAATGATAATCGGCAAAGATCTTTGCCCTGCCCTTCGCCTGGGTGCGCCGGTGTTCCATCGTGTTGCGCCAGGCCTGGACTGCTGCCTCGTCGCGCCAGAACGACACCGACAGGATCTTGCCCTTCTCGGTCAGGCTCTCGAACCGCTCGACCGAGATGAAGCCGTCGATGGTTTGCAGGATCGGCTTCAGGTCGGCCGCGAGGTCGAAGTAGTCCTGGCGATGTTCCGGCTTGGGCCAGACGTCGAAAATCACGGCGATCATGGGCGTCTCCTGTCGTTGATGGCCTACAATACCACCTTGCGCAGGAAGGTGCGCTCTTCCGCGAGGATGAATTTGTGCTCCTCGGCAAAATGGAAGTTGGCCATACCCTCTGCGTCCTGCCGCAGCCGGGCGCGATAGGCTTCATAGGCGGCCAGGCTTTCGAACGTGATCAGGGCGAAGGCGATGTTGTTGGTGCCTTCATGCGGCATGAAATAGCCGATCAGGTCGCCGCCGCATTTCGGGATGATGGTGAGCCAGCGCTTCGAATATTCCTCGAACTGCGCGCGCTTGAAGGGATCGAGCTGGTAGCGGATGAAGACGGTGACGGACATGGTCTGGCTCCCTGATTTTTCATTGCGGCAAGCGCGAGCAACACCGTCGCCGCTGAAGCAACTGGTTTGCTTCGCGTCGCTCGCAATGACATGTTTGCAGGGACAGACTACGTCCTTGCCCGGCCGCAATGCTTCGGCTACCATCGAAGCATGAAATCAGGTCCTGACATCGCCATGATTGCCTCGCTGGTCGGCGACCCCGCCCGCGCCAACATGCTCACCGCGCTGATGAACGGCCGCGCACTGACCGCGAGCGAGCTCGCGCAGGAGGCCGGCATCACGCCGCAGACCGCGAGCTCGCATCTCTCGAAGCTCGAGGCCGGCGGGCTGGTCGAGCCGGAGAAGCAGGGCCGCCACCGCTACTACCGCCTCACCGACGATGACGTCGCCGGTGTGCTCGAAGGTCTTGCGGGGCTTGCCGCACGCACCGGCCACATGCGCGTGCGCACCGGACCGAAAGATCCGGCGCTGCGGCGCGCCCGGATCTGCTACGACCATCTCGCCGGCGATCTCGGCGTGCAGATGCTCGACACCATGCGCACGCGAAACCTGGTCAGGCAGAAGAAGCAGGACATCGAGCTGACGACTGAAGGCGAGCGCTTTCTCGCAAAGCATTTGCAGATCTCGCCCGACATGCTCACCCATCCGCGCCGTCCGGTGTGCAAGGCCTGCCTGGACTGGAGCGAGCGGCGCCATCATCTCGCCGGCACGCTGGGCGCCGCCATGATGCAGCGTTTCGCCGAGCTGAAATGGGCCGCGCGCGACGCCACGCCCGGCAGCCGCGTGGTGAATTTCACCCGCACCGGCGAGAAGCAGTTTGCGGCGCTGTTCGGGGGCGAGAAGGACTGATCACGCCGGGTGCGTGAGATCGCACGTTTGCGTGTGAACGAGCACCATCGTCATGGCCGGGCTTGACCCTGCCATCCACGCCTTTAGTGCAGTTCTCGCCGAACCACGTGGATGCCCGGGACAGGCCCGGGCATGGCGGAGGTCGTGTCTCCCAGCTTCAACCATTACCCTGAGCCCTCCATGAGCTATATCCTTCGCGCGACTCTCGCGGCCGCCCTCCTCGCTTCTCCATTCACCTCCGCACGCGCCGCCGACAGCGCCCCGCGCGAGCCCTACGGCATCGCGCTCGAGGGCTTTGCCTATCCCTATCCCGTGCACCTGCTCCCCGTGGTCAATGACGGCGAGCAGCTCAGCATGGCCTATATGGACGTCGCCGCCGAGCGGCCGAACGGCCGCACCGTGGTGCTGCTGCACGGGCGCAATTTTCCGTCGAGCTACTGGGCGCCCGTCATCAAGATGCTCAGCGAGGCCGGCTATCGCGTCGTGGTGCCGGACCAGATCGGCTTCGGCAAATCCTCCAAGCCGCAAGGCGAGCTGCATTTCGACACGCTGGCGCGCAACACCATCGCCCTGCTCGATCACTTAGAGATCAAGAAGGCCGAAATCGTCGCGCATTCGCTCGGCGGCATGCTGGGTGTGCGCATCGCCCGCGCCTATCCGGACCGCGTCGCCCATCTGGTGCTGACCGCGCCGATCGGGCTGGAAGACTACCGCCTCTACGTGCCGCCGACCCCGACCGAGAAGATCATCGAGAGCGAGGACAAGCTCACCGCCGATGGCTATCGCAAGCAGCTCCAGACCAATTACGCGATCAAGCTGCCGCCTGAGGCGATCACGCCGTTCGTCGACGCCCGCTTCAACATCAAGGGCAGCCCGGACTATCCGCGCTGGCTGCGCGCCTTCGTCAGCTCCGGCCAGATGATCTATCGCGAGCCGGTCGCGCACGAGGTCGCGCTTGTTTCCGAGCCGACGCTGTTCATCATGGGCGCCGACGACCACAACGCGCCTGGGCGGCCACTCGCACCGGAGGCGCTACGCGCGAAAATGGGGCAGAATGCCGAGTTGGCGAAGGCGCTTGCCGCGAAGATGCCGAATGCGCGGGCCGAGGTGATCCCGGACACCGGGCATCTCGTCTTTCTGGAAGCACCCGAGAAGTACAAGGAATTGGTGCTGGGCTTTCTCGGCCGCTAGAGCGTTTTCTAGCGAAGCGAGTACCAGTTCGCGTCAAGAAAACGCGTCAGAATAAAGAACCTGGAGCCCCGTTCCGATTCCATCGGGACAGCGCTCCAGCACCATTGCTGTCGCCGGAAGCCGCATGCGAAGAATGTTCATGCCGCATTCAGGTCATGATTGGCAGGTTTGGATCGCGACGTGTCGGCATGTTGCAAAATTTAACATGTCGAATCGTGTCTTTTGATTCATTGTGCGCCGCGAGCGCCAGTCCCCCAAGAATCTGCCCTAAGAATCTGCCCCCAAGGACGAGAAGGAAGATCAAATGAAATACCTGTTTGCCGCCGTCATGCTTGCCAGCGCGGTCGTCGGTTTCAGCGAGGCGGCCAGCGCCGCGCAGGGTTGTGGCCCTGGCTGGTATCGTGGCCCCTATGGCGGCTGCCGCCCGATGCGCGGTGCGGTCGTTGTGCGTCCCGCCCCCGTGGTGGTTGCCCCGGCGCCGGTCGTCGTCGTGCCCCGCGCCCGCGTCTGCCCGTACGGCTTCCGTTGGTGGGGTGGCCGCTGCCGCCCGATCTGATCTCGTCCTTTCGCGCTACAAAGTGGCCGCGCGGCGAAAGCCTGCGCGGCCATTTTCTTTTGAACGCCTGACATCTCATGGTCGAGGGACCGCGCCGAATCGAAACGGGGACCGCACTCGCGGTCCCCGTCCAGACTCGGCCGATGCGAACTTACCAGTGATGTCGGTGCCAGTGATGTCGGTGCCAGCGTCGGCGATGCCAGCCCCAATGACGGCGACCCCAGCCCCGGTGGTGGCCATGCCAGTGCACCTGTTCGGGGGTCAGCTTGGCGGCTTCCTCACTGGTGGTGACGGCGGGATGAGCGTCGGGATTGCCTTGCGGCGTGCGCGCGGGGTCACCAAGCGGCTGCGGCGCCAACGGCGCAGCTCGTGCGCTCGCGGTCAACGTCGCGGCTCCAGCCGCGACGCCGAATGCAAGTTTCAAAAAGTTCCGGCGCTCCATGACATGTCCTCTAGGCTATCAAGCAAGTGATGCAGAGGGAGTGTCGCGGTCACGACATGAACGGAAGCTGAATCGCATCTTCAGATTCATGACATGGGTGTCAGGGACAAGCGGGCTGCGGGATTTGGTGCGGGCTACGCTCCGGCGTCCTGCTTCGCAAACTCCTGCGCCAGCACCAGCGTCTCGCGCGTGCGCTTCACGTCGGGCCAGTCGCGGTTGAAATCGGCGACGAGCTGCTTCAAGGCATCGCCCTTCAGCATAGCAGCCAACTTGGCCTCGTCATCGAACTGATACATGGCCTGATGCAGCGAGGGATCGTCCAGGCTCCAGAACCGCCAGGCCTTAGCTACGCCGAACGCCTTCACCGCGTCGGGCACATGCTCGGTCTCGTACCACGTATCGAAGGCGGCGCGCTTGCTGGCGTCGGTGACGGTGGCGCGGACGACGAAGTAGGCAGCGGGCATGTGTTTCCTCCTGTTGTTTGGCCGCAGCATAGACGGTTATAGTGGCGACAACAAAAAGCCCGCGCGACGGAACATCCGGATCGCGCCGACAAGGGAAGGAACGGCCATGCGCAGGATCATCACAGGCCTCGTTGCGATCGCCTGCCTTTGGCCCACGGCCTCGCTCGCCGAAATCGTCCGCTTCGACATCCTCGCGCGCGAGCCCGCCTTTGCCGGGCGCAGCTTTGGCGATGTCGGCACCTATGAGCGCATCACCGCGCGCGCGACCTTCGCGCTCAACCCGTCTGACGATCGCAACGCCGTCATCACCGACCTCGCGCTCGCGCCACGTAGCTCCGACGGCAAGGTGGCAGCCACCGCAGACGTGGTGATCCTGCGACCTACCGATTCCACCCACGGCAACGGCACGCTGCTGCTCGAGGTGCCCAATCGCGGCCGCAAGCTGGCGCCGCAATTGTTCGACGATGCCGCCCAACCTGGCGCCAACAATGCCGACAAGGCGGAGGATGCCGGCATCGGCTTCCTGCATCGCCAGGGCTTTACGATGGTCTGGGTCGGCTGGCAGGGCGACATCCCCTCCAAGCCCGGACAACTCGCGATGACCGCGCCGGTGCTCAAGAGCATCACCGGACCCGCGCGCGAAGAAGTCGTCTTCGACAACACGACCAATCCGGCGCGCGCGACGCTGACCTGGCCGGCGACTGACCCCGCCGACCTCAAGGTCTCCGTTCGCGCCGCCTGGGCCGATGCGCGGCAAACGCCTTCCGGCCTCCTTGCAAAGCTCGTCGATCCCGTGACGGTAGAGATCACCCGGCCCGACGGTTTTGATGCCGGCGCGCTCTACGAGATCGCCTACACCGCGCGCGATCCGGTGCCGCTCGGCATGGGCTATGCCGCCGTGCGCGACGTCGTCAGCTTCCTTCGCCACGACGAGACCCAGGCGAACCCGCTGCTGAACGGCCTGCATCCCTCCGTCAGCCGCGCCATCGGCTTCGGCGTGTCGCAATCCGGCCGCTTCCTGCGCGACTTCCTCTATCTCGGCTTTAACGAGGATCTCCAGGGCCGCACCGTGTTCGACGGGTTGATGCCGCATGTCGCGGGCACGCGGCGAATGGCAACAAACGTCCGCTTCGGCCAGCCCGGCCGCAACCCACGCCATCCGCAGGATCCGGCGTGGCAGGCCGATCTGTTCCCGTTCACCTATGCGAGCCTCAGCGATCCCTATTCCGGCAAGACCGACGGCCTGCTTCGCCGCTGCGCGCTCTCGGCGACGTGCCCGAAGGTGATGCAGACCGACAGCGAGCACGAATGGTGGGCCTCGCACGCCTCGTTGCTGGTCACCGACCTCGCCGGCAACCAACTCGACCTCCCCGACAACGTCCGCGCCTACATGATCGCAGGCACGCCGCATTTCGCCGAGGCCTCCGACGTGATGCGCAAGGGCGTGCCGGCAATGTCGCTGCCGCAGAACCCGATGCATGCGGGCGGCCCTATGCGCGCGCTGCTCACCGACCTCAACGCCTGGATCAGCGACGGCATCAAACCGCCCGCAAGCCGCGTCCCCATGCGCGCCCACGGCACGCTCGTGCCGGCGCAAGGCGCGGTGCCGATGGATATCCCCGGCCTGCCCTATGCAGGCATCCACACGCTGGCCGCCTTCTCCGACCAGAGCGTGCTGCCGCCCAAGGAGATCGGCCGCTATCCCGTGTTCGTGCCGAAGGCGGACAATGACGGCATGGCCATCGCAGGTATCCGCCAGCTCGCCCTCGCCGTTCCCCGCGCGACCTACACCGCATGGAATCCGCGCGCGCAGGGCTTTGGCCCAACGGCGCTCTATCCACTGCAAGGCGCCGTGGTGCCGTTCGCACCGACGGAAGCCGCACGGAAGGAAGTGCACGATCCCAGGCTGTCGATCGCGGAGCGATATGCGGATGACGGGGCGTATGTGGCCGCGGTGAAGCGCGAGGCGGCCCGGCAGGTGGCCGAGCGGACCCTGCTGCCGGAGGACGCGGAGCGCGCGGTGGAAGCGGCGAAGCAAGGCAAGCTGGCGAAGCTTGGGCAGTGAGCGAAGCCCACCGGCCCAGTAGGGTGGGCAAAGCGGAGCGTGCCCACGACTCCTGTCGACCGCCAAAAGATCGTGGGCACGCTCCGCTTTGCCCACCCTACGGCCTCCGCGCTTAGAGAAAAACATCGCTCCCCTGTCGGAACGACCGCCCCTCATCCGTCCTCTGCCCAGACAGCACGGAGACACTGCATGGCCAAACTCACGCTCACCACCTTCGACTGGGTTCCCGAGATGCCGCGGGGTTTCGTGCGCGACCTCCGTGTGCGCTGGGCGCTCGAAGAAGCCGCCCTGCCCTATCGCGTCGCCAGCGTGCCATTTGGCCCGCGGGACGCCGCGCATTTCGCGCACCAGCCGTTCGGCCAGGTGCCGTGGCTGACCGATGGCGACCTCTCGATCTTCGAGAGCGGCGCGATCCTGCTGCATCTCGGTGAACTCAGCGCCAGGCTAATGCCGACCGATCCGCGCGGCCGCAGCGACACGGTCGAATGGGTGTTCGCGGCGCTCAATTCGGTGGAGATGCCGGCGCTGCCCTGGACGATGTTCAAGTTCACCGGCAGCGACGATGGCTCGCCTGCCGTGAAGTTCGTCGATGACTTCCTGATGCTCCGCCTCAAGCACATGGAGACGGTGCTGGCCGGCCGCGAATGGCTGGCCGGCTCCTTCTCCGTCGCCGACATCCTGATGTCGGACGTACTGCGCGTCGTCGATAAGTTCGACGGCCTGACAGAGCATCCGGCCTGCCGCAACTACGTCGCGCGTGCCACCGCTCGCCCGGCCTTCGCCAAGGCCCACGCCGACCAGATGGCGCATTTCGCAGCGGCAGATGCGGCGCGTTAACGCAGACCGTGGGACGGATTAGCGAAGCGCAATCCGCCAATGTCCGCCTCAACAAAGTTGGTGGGTTACGCCCAGCGAACTGCGCCTCGCGCAGTCGCAAGGCTAACCCACCTTACGCGCTCAACCTATTCCACCCCAGCTTCTAGTTTTGCGAACGCGTAAAGGGGACAAAACGCACGAGAGCGACGCCGCGCGTCGTCGTCTTGCTGGGCGCGATTTTTTCGACGACTGTGAGCTGCTGAGTGGTGTAAGCGGGTCCCACCGGCATGACGAGACGGCCGCCCACTTTGAGCTGCTCAGTCAGCGGCGGCGGTGGCTGCCCGAGCGCAGCAGTCACGACGATGGCGTCAAAAGGACCGCATTCGGGCCAGCCGTCGTAGCCGTCGCCAAGCCTGACGCTCACGTTGTCATACGCGAGGTCTCTCAGTCTTTTCGCGGCGGTCTCGGCCAATTGCGGGATGATCTCGATGCTGCAGACCTTTCGCGCGAGCTGCGCAAGGATGGCGGCCTGGTAGCCCGAACCGGTACCGACTTCGAGCACAACGTGATCGGGCGCGACCTCGGCCAACTGGGTCATCAAGGCCACAATGTACGGCTGCGATATGGTCTGGCCGAGGCCGATCGGTATCGGTCTATCGGCGTATCCGATAGAGCAAGATTGCTCAGGGATGAACAGGTGGCGTTTCGTTTGCGCCATGGCCTCAAGGACCCTCTCCGACAGACCTTGCTGTCCCAAAACCCTGACTGCGGGCCGGGCGTAGGCCCGGATGGTCTCGACCATGGCGGCGCGCTCGCGGACGCATTGTGTGTCCTGTGCGGTCGCTTCCCGCGCGACGACAGCCATGGCAAGCACGAGCAGGACAACCATGGCAAACACGAGCAGCAAGGCCTTCATGATCGTGCGCTCTCCAAGACGTACACAATTCACGTCGACCGCTGAGCGTAACGAATGGATTCGGCCAATCACCGGAATCCAGCCGCTACAGCTTGTAGCCGATCTTTCGCAGCAGGTCTTTCCGCCACGCAATGTCCTCGTCGGTTTCGACACCCAGTGGTGAGGCGCCATCCACCACCCCGAGCACCCCACGGCCCTGCTCCGTTTGCGCGACGATCACTTGTGTGGGGTTGGCCGTCGCGCAGTAGATGCGGCAGACCTCCGGCGCCGCGCGCACCGCAGCCAGCACGTTGACTGGAAAGAATCCGTCGCCCAGGAAGATCAGGAATGTATGGCCGGCGCCGATGGCCATTGCGTTGTCGCGTGCAAGCGCGATCGCGGCTTCGTCGTTCCCCGACCAGCGCACCAGCCGCTTGCCGGAGGCCTCGCAGAAGGCCAGCCCGAAGCGGATGCCCGGAACCGCGCCAACCAGCGCCTCATGGAGGTCTTCCACAGTCTTGATGAAATGCGATTGGCCGAAGATGAAGTTGGTTGCGTCCGGCTTGACGATCGGCACCACGGTGAGTTCCATGGCTGCGCTCCTTCAAGGTCCCAACGCCGTTCATGGTAGGCCACCAGAAGGCAATTGCAAGCGGTCAAAGACATCCGATTTCGCGCCGGAAGCCGCTGGCAACGAAGCAAGGGAAGCCGGGCGAAGCTGGGGCAGTGAACAGAGGTGCCGAACGGCCGGCGCGTCACATCAACTTCATCGGCGCATCGGCGACCACGCGAAGGTCGATCGTGCCGATCAACGCTGCACGACGCGCCTCCGCAGCGCTGATGGCGTCGTCCGTCTGTCGCAACGTACTGACGTTCGATCCGAGCGACACGATTCCGCCCAGCACCAGCGCGATCGATCCGAGCGCCGCAGTCACACCTGCTCCGAACAGGCCGAGGATCGTGATCAGCAGCAGCGCACCACCGCCGCCGATGGCGATCTTGGACGCCAGAATGTATTTCCGGCATCGCTCGGCGATCTCGGCAAGCCGCTCGATCCGGTCTTCGATCTGTGAAATCTCGTCGGTCGGATCGTCTTCGGTCATCGGATTTTGATCGAGGATGCCAAGTCAGAAACGAAACCAGTAGCCCGCGTGAGTGCAGCGACGTGCGGGACTTGGATAAGAACCCGGATTTCGCTACGCTCCATCCGGGCTACGAGGCCTCACAACGGCAAATTGTCGTGCTTCTTCGCCGGCGTTTCCACCTTCTTGTCCTTCAGCATCGACAGCGCCCGCGCGATCCGCTTGCGGGTCGAGTGCGGCATGATCACGTCGTCGATGTAGCCGCGCTCCGCTGCAATGAAGGGCGACAGGAAGCGGTCTTCATATTCCTTCGTTCTCGCCGCGATCTTGTCGGGGTCGCCGATATCGCTGCGGAAGATGATCTCGACCGCGCCCTTGGCACCCATCACCGCGATCTGGGCGGTCGGCCAGGCGTAGTTCATGTCGGCGCCGATCTCCTTGGAGGCCATGACGTCGAAGGCGCCGCCATAGGCCTTGCGGGTGATGATGGTGACCAGCGGCACGGTGCACTGCGAGTAGGCGAACAGCAGTTTGGCGCCGTGCTTGATCAGGCCGCCATATTCCTGCGCGGTGCCCGGCAGGAAGCCCGGCACGTCCACGAAGGTGACGATCGGGATGTTGAAGGCATCGCAGAAACGGACGAAGCGCGCGGCCTTGCGCGAGGCATCGCTGTCGAGCACGCCCGCCAGCACCATCGGCTGGTTGGCGACGAAGCCGACGGTGCGGCCCGCGATGCGGCCGAAGCCCGTGACGATGTTCTTCGCAAACATGTCGGCGATCTCGAAAAAATCGCCCTCGTCCACGACCTTCAGGATCAGCTCCTTCATGTCGTAGGGCTTGTTCGGATTGTCGGGGATCAGCGTGTCGAGCGACATGTCGACCCGGCCGATGTCGTCAAAGCTCGGCCATTCCGGTACGCCGTCGGTGTTGTTGGACGGCAGGAAATCGATCAGGCGACGCATCTGGAGCAGCGTCTCGACGTCGTTCTCGAAGGCGCCGTCCGCGATCGAGGAGCGCGTGGCATGCACCGAGGCGCCGCCGAGCTCTTCCGCGGTCACGACCTCGTTGGTGACGGTCTTCACCACGTCGGGGCCGGTGACGAACATGTAGCTGGTGTTCTTCACCATGAAGATGAAGTCGGTCATCGCCGGCGAATAGACGTCGCCGCCGGCGCAGGGGCCCATGATGACGGAGATCTGCGGGATCACGCCCGAGGCGAGCACGTTGCGGCGGAACACGTAGGAATAGCCGGCGAGCGCCGCGACGCCCTCCTGGATGCGGGCGCCGCCCGCGTCATAGAGGCCGATGATGGGCGACCGCGCCTTCATCGCCATGTCCTGGAGCTTTGTGATCTTCAGCGCGTGGGTCTCGGACAGCGAGCCGCCGAACACCGTGAAATCCTTGGCGAACACAAACGTCTTGCGGCCGTTGACGGTGCCCCAGCCGGTGACGACGCCGTCGCCCGGCACCTTGGTCTTCTCCATGCCGAACTCGGTGGAGCGGTGCTCGACGAACATGTCGAACTCCTCGAACGATCCCTTGTCGAGCAGGAGCTCGATGCGCTCGCGCGCGGTCAGCTTGCCGCGGGCGTGCTGCGCCTCGATGCGCTTCTCCCCGCCGCCGAGCTTTGCGCCGGCGCGACGATCTTCAAGGGCGTCCAGGATATTCTTCATTTGCTCCCGCCAGTTCTTAGCCTAAATGCGATTGCCGGGGGTTCTAACACGGCATTTTGCGGGCCGGGAAGCGGCTTTCGGTGTCGCAGGGCTGCCCTGCCGCAGCGGGAAAGCGCAAGGAATTACAAAGTATTGCCTGGGAGACGACGATGGATGAGGTAACGGCCGAGACGGGCGCGGCGACCGGCGGCGTCAAGATCCTGCTGCGGCTGGAGGGCCTGACCCTGTTCGCAGGGATGGTGATGCTCTACGCGTCTTGGGACGGCTCGTGGCTGGTGTTCGCCCTGCTCTTCTTCGTCCCCGATCTGAGCTTCCTGGCGTACCTTGCCGACGCCAAATTCGGGGCGCTGGTCTATAATGCCGCCCACAGCTACATGGCGCCGGTGACGCTGCTGACGCTGGGCTTCGGCTTCGCCTCGCCCCTCACGCTGTCCATCGCCTTGATCTGGCTCGCCCATATCGGCATCGACCGGGCGCTGGGTTATGGCCTGAAATATTCCGCCGGGTTCGGCTTCACCCATCTGGGGCGGATCGGCCGCCAAAGCGGCGCCTGACCGCGGGTGCTTTGGCGGTGGGATTAAGGCCAGTTTGTCGGCCCTCGCCCGTTGACCGGGCCGGCCGATTCAGGCTTGCTCGTGGCTCAGCGATCAGGCGCCGAATGTTGCGTGAGCCCAGTCGGTACGGCGGCGGTCATCATTTCCGGCTGTAAGCATCACCTCATGTCCGCGACGGTCGTTCCCCTGCCGCCGACCTCATCGTCCGAAACCGTCGACTTCCTGCGGCGCATGGCCAGCATGGTGTCGGGGCGGAACGGCGAGATGCTGCTGCGCGCAGCAAGCCTGATCGAATCGCTGAGCCAGCGCGCGATGTCGGCCGAGCGGCTGTTTCACGAGGCGCAGGAGGAGAGCAAGCGTCGTGCCGCGCGGCACGAGGCCGCCGAGCTCGCCTCCGATGCCATGATCGGACAGATCGAGACGCTGCGGACGCAGCTCACTGAAGTGACCACGGCAGCCACGGCGGAGCGCATCGCGTTCAACGCCGAACGGACGAAGCTGTTGCTCCTGATGCAGGATGCGGAAAGCCATATCGGCAAGCTGACAACCGAGCTCGAGACGCTTCGCGCCTCCGTCGACAGTTTTAACGACACCGTGGTCTCCGTGCCGATCGAAGCGCTGCGGCTCGCACGCACTCAGTTCGACTACCTCTCGAAGGGCTTTGCCGGCAGAGGCGATGTCGTCTCGCAGGCGATGAGCGAGATCGGCGGCTTTGCGATCGACCAGGCGCTGACGCCGAAGAAGACGGCCGACAAGGCTTGAGGTCGTCGAGGTCGTGGATGGCCGGGACAAGCCCGGCCATGACGCCGAAGTCGATAGCCGCGCGGCAAATTGACAGCACACGGGCGGGTTGTTCTACTCCCTCAAAATCATAAGGGAGGATCCGATGCCGACGGCATTCCGCGTCACTGCCACGCTCATCGCGCTCGGCGTTTCAATTGCGCTCGCCAACGCGCAATCCCTGCCCAAGGAAGTCGCCACCCGCGCCGAGATCTACCCGATCCCCTCGCTCACCCTCTCCGACCAGCAATTCCTCAGCGGCGATGCGGCCGCCGGCAGGCCGGTGACGGTCGCGGGCGAATTCCGCGTGGCCCAAGGCACCGGCAAACTTCCCGTCGTGGTGCTGATGCACGGCTCGAGCGGCGTCGGCGCGACCACCGAGGCCTGGGTGCACGCCTTCAACGCCATGGGCATCTCGACCTTCGTGATCGACGGTTTCACCGGCCGCGGGCTGACGGTGGTCGGGCCGAACCAGGCCCTGCTCGGCCGGCTCAACCTGATCATCGACGTCTACCGCTCGCTGGAGATTCTTGCGAAGCATCCCCGCGTCGATCCTGACCGCATCGTGCTGATGGGCTTTTCGCGCGGCGGACAGGCCACGCTCTATGCGAGCCTCGATCGCTTCAACAAGCTCTGGAACAAGTCCGGCATCCAGTTCGCCGCTTACATCCCGTTCTATCCGGATTGCTCGACGACCTACGTTGGCGATGCCGAGGTCGCCGCGCGCCCGATCCGGATCTTCCACGGCACGCCCGACGACTACAATCCCGTGAAGAGCTGCAAGGCTTTCGTCGAACGGCTCAAGACGGCCGGGCGCGACGTGGTGCTGACCGAATACCCCGACAGCGCGCACGGCTTCGACGGCGGCCTGCTCGGCGTCAGCACCGTCGCGGTGTCGGCCAACGCGCAGACCGTGCGCAACTGCCGCATCAAGGAAGGCGACGGCGGCGTGCTGATGAACGGCGATACGAACGCGCCCTTCACCTACAAGGATGCCTGCGTCGAGCTGAACCCGCATGTCGGCGGCAATCCCACGACGGCCGCGGAGTCGCGCAAGGCGGTGGTGGAGTTCTTGCAGGCGCTGTTCAAGCTGGGGTGAGAATGCCTGCTCCGTACGTGCTGTCGTAGGGTGGGCAAAGCGAAGCGTGCCCACGATACGTCCATGGTTTCAGAAAGATGGTGGGCACGGCGCTGCGCGCCTTTGCCCACCCTACGGTATCGCAGTTTGTCGCGAGCTTCTCGCAATGAAGAGTCCTACGGCTCGCCCGGCTTGAACGGCTCCTGCTTGTCCGGCGGCACCGTCTCCTCGGCCATCGCCAGCAGCATCGCGACCATCACGTAATTGCCAGACACCGCGGTGAGATCGACGATCTGCTGATCGTTGAACACCTTCTTCGCCCGCGCGTAGGTCTCGTCGGAAACTTTCTTGGTCGTGGTGATCTCGGTGACGAAGTCGTAGACCACGGCCTCGTCCTCGGCCATCTTCGACGGCCGCTTGTTGGTCTTCAGCTCCGCGATGATATCCGCCGACAGGCCCGCCTTGGCCGCCAGCGGCGCGTGCGCGAACCATTCCACCTGCGAGCGCCACTGCCGCCCGATGATCAGGATCGCGAACTCGTTGAGCTTGGTCGGGACCGAGGTTTCCCAGCGCAGATAGTAGAACAGATCGAACAGGCGCTGGCCGAGCACCGGGCTGCGGATCATCGGATTGTAGGGCCCGCCGATGCCGACGCTCGACACCTTCATGATCTGCTCGCCGAGCGGCTTCTGCCGGGCGTCGAGCTGGTCCATGGTCAGCTGCGGAAAGCGCGGCTCCTTGCTGGTGGCGGGTGCCGCAAACATCGTGGCTGCGAGCCAGCCGCCGGCGGCGGCCAACGCGAGCGACGGCAGCCAGAGTGGCGTTGATTTCATTTTATCCTCCCGACCTTTTCTTTTATTTGGTCGGAAGGATGCTAGCAGGTTCGTACGCGCCAGCTAGATCGCGCCGATCTCGGCAAGGCAGGCTTGCGTCAGCGGCATGCGCTCGCCGACGAGACGCGGCTCCTTGCAATCCATGTTGAGTGCGAACACGGTGTGCGCCTCGCCCTTCTCGGCCCAGCCGACCATCCAGCCCAGCGACGGCTCGCCGCGCTCGGCCCCTAACAGCCCGGACTTGGCGCGGATGACGCTGTCGCCCACCTTGGTCACCGGAAGAATGTCAGCAACGAGATCCTGGCTGCGCTTGCTGATCGGCAGCGCGCGGCGGCGCAGCCGGTCGACGAAATCAATCTGCTCAACCGGGTCGATGCGCAAATTGCCGGTGAGCCAGAACTGGTCGATGCCGCCGCCGATATCGCGATTGCCGTAGTCGAACATGTCGACATACTTTTGCATCCGCTCTTGCCCGATCCGGCGCGCGATCTCCTGATAGACCGGCACAGCGCTGACCGCGATGGCGCTGCGCATCGTGTGGTCCTTGTTCCAGGCCTCGATCGGCCGCTTCACGCCGTCCCAGGGGAATACGTCCTTGTCGGGGTCGGCGACGACGCCGGTCTCCAGCGCAATCAGCGAGTTCGGAATCTTGAAGGTCGAGGCCGGCAGCTTCGCTTCGCCCGAACGCTCCTTGTCGCTGGCGACGATCAGATAGTCCTCGACCTTGTAGCCGACGAAGGTGCCTGCCGTGCCGAGGTCGGTGAAACGCCTAGCGAGGCTGTCGCGAATCTCGTTGCGCGGCGGCGCAACGTGGGCGAGCGCACGTGACGGCATGGTGGCGGCTGCGGCGAGAAGGCCAAGGGTGGAACGGCGGGTGAGCAAGGGCGGTGTCCGTCAAACGATGACAATGGCCGCGACCATGCAGCCGATATCGTGGTGAAACGATGACAGCGCGCTCAGCGTCCCCGGCCCGACAGCCGCAGCACGAACACCAGCACTTCCGCGACGGCCTTGTAGAGGTCGGGCGGGATCTCCTCGCCGAGCTCGACCTTGGAGAGCGCGCCGGCCAGAATCTCGTTCTCCTCGATCGGGATGTCATTGGCCTTGGCGATCTCGACGATTCTTTCGCCGATCGTGCCCTTGCCCTTGGCGACAACGACGGGCGCGTTGCTGCCCTTCTCGTAATGCAGCGCGATCGCGAGCTTGGTCTCGTCGCTCATGTGGCGCGATCCAGGAAGTGGCCGGCGCGGGCCGGTGCGGGCTGCGGCGGCGTGCCGTCGCGCACCAGGATGTCGCCGGGTTTGAGCTCGGCCCGCGTCAGCGCCTGATTGAGCTCACCGATCCCGGCGCGGAGCTGCTGCGCGGTCGCCGGCCGCTCCGCCCACATCCGCACGAAAGTCTTGTCGCCGTTGAGCGTGACCAACGCATGCACGGGACCGGCCGGCTCGACATTGAGCGTGAAGCGCGCACGCCAGGCGCGCTTGGCGGGATCGGCGGATTCGTTGCCGCCATCGCGCGAGATCTCGAACTGCGCCATCGCGGTGCCCTGCGGCGTTGCAAAGGGAATCTCGAAATTCCATTGCGGCACGGTCGGGTCGATGCGGTGACCGCTGGTGTCGACACGATCGGGAAGCGAGGCGACCTGCAATAATGTCTGCCGTGCAATCGCAGCGTCGGTGTCGTCGAGCAGGCGATGCACGGTCGCAGTCAGCGGCGTATCCGGCGCGAGCGATGGCGAGGCGATCGCCTGCGGCACCGGCAGCGCGCCACGGAACGGCGGTGGCGTCGCGCGCGCGGCGGCCTCGAAGAGGTGGCCATCCGGCACGGCCTTGTTCGAACCCGGCACATTGCCGGTCAGGCGCGGCAGGTTTTGCGTGACCTCCTGCAGCAGGCTCGCGGCAAGGCCGGCGGACATGGTCCTCGGCATCGCGGCCTGCGGAGCGTTGCCGGCGATGTCGGCGAGCACAGCGGCCGCAAGATTGGCGTTCCGCGGCATCTGTGGCGATTGGGCGATCTCGGGTCCGGTTGGCGACGCGGCCTGCACGGCCTCACCTGCTACCTGAGCCGGCACGGCGGCGACCTGCGGTGTCCCCGCCGTAGCGCCGGCGGGAATCGCGGTGCCCTGTGGAGCGGCGGTCTCGATCGTGGCCAGCGTCTGGCGCAGCACCAGCAGCGCGGCCTTCAAATCCGGCATCGTGCCGGAGGTCGGCGTCGCGCCCGAGGCCAGCGAAGCTTCAAGAAACAGGCCGGACTTCTGGAAGGCGGATTCGATATCGCCGCCATCGAGCCCGGTGTTGAGCGGCGTCTGCTGCGCCAGCACGTCCAGCACCGCCTGCTTCAGTCCCGCCGGCAGATCGCTGCCGGTCACGACGGAGGCCAGATTGGCGAACAGCGGCGCCTGGCTGCCCTGCTTGGTCACGGCATCGGATGAAGCCATCGTGACGGCGATCTGCTCCGATGGCGTCAGGGTATTGCGCGCCGCCGTCGCGGACGGCGCCAGCGGCGGGCTGTCCACGAGCGAGGCCGCGCGCGGCGTCAGCGTGATCTGATCGGCGGTCGCCTCGCCTGCCCCGGTCATGACGGCGAGCCGGATGGTGCCGTCGTTCTGCGACACCGCAAGCTGGAGATTTTGCCCTGGTGTCAGCGACACCTCAGACATCACATCCATCGACAGATTGGCGATCGCGATCCGCACCAGATTGTCGGCCATCACGCTGACGACCCTTGCGTCCACGATGCTGCCGGCCTGGAGCACAAGATCGGGCGTCGCCGCATCAGCCACAGGGCTGGCAGCACTGACGGGAACGATCGAGCTTATCGGCGTCGGCATCTGAAGGGGGCCCGGGGAACGCTAGCTCCCACCTTAAGGCCGCCCTCGTAAACCTCTCGTTAAGGACCTTTGGCCACCTGCGGCTTCACGGCTGCCAGAACCGTCACGGCAGCCTCGAAGTCCCTCAGGCGTGCGGCCCGACGTGCAGCGGCCTCCTCGTCCACGCCCCATTTCTCGGCGTTCCAGTCCTCGTCGACATGGGCGGCAGCCCAGACCTGGCCGGCATCGCACACGCCATGGGCTAGCGCCAGCGCCAGCAGCGCCGAGCCGGTCAGGGTCGTGACCACGTGGAGCGCCGCGACCGACCAGGCATCCTCGGGCAGAGCCGCGCGGGCGGCCTGAACCGCCTCCTCCGGCTGCTTCACATGCATGATGCCCTCGGACAGGATGAAATGCGCGCCCAGCGTCTGCGCAGCCCAGAACAGCACGGGGTCCCAATGCGCGGCCTCGCGGGCAACCAGCCCTTCGGGGTGGCCGGCGCGATAGAACAGCAGGTCAGTCTCGAAGTATTTTGCGAGGTCGTCGGCTACGAGCTCGACGCGATCGACGACACCCTCGACGACGCTGTTCGCGATCCGCGTCAGCGGCATGGTCACGGGATCGATCGTCTCGCCCTGAGCCGCCCATTCCGCGGCCACCGCATCGGCCAGCGTGCGCGAGGGGATCACCACCTGGCGGCTGGAGGGCGTGCGGATCGGCCTGCCGTCCAGCGTGATGGCGAAGCCGCCCTCGGCCTCGGCGGCGCCCGCCTCCTTGTAGAAGCGCTTGCGCTGCGGCGTACGCGTGGACTGGCGCACCGCCTCCTGCGGATCGAGCGGGGACCGCCCCGCAACCTCATCGAACAATTCGCGCATCTTGAGTCTTCGGGCTCCGCGGCTGAATGCTAGGGTTTAAGATAAGACGGGCGGCCGATAAAGCGGGCATGAGGGAACTTGCGGCCGTCTTCCGCACCCCGGTGGCGGGGGATAGAGGCGCACGAGCAGGTCCAAATCCCGCTAGTTCGCGCAACTGCGCGCATAGGTGCCGCGATCGGCGGGGCCCAGCCCTGCGGCTGCGGCATCATCGAGACACTTCAAGACGCGGTCGCTGAATGAATTGCGCGGGAGCGGCTGATAGTTGTAGTTCGGCGGCGCGTCGAACTGCGGGATCTTCGGCACCTCGATCTTTGGCGGCGGTGGCGGTGAAGGCGGCGGCAGATTGAACCGCGAGGCGCCCGGCAGCACATACTGCGCCTGGGCGCCCTGCCCCGCGAGCAGCGCCATCGCAACCACGAAGAGGATCGAGATCCGTTTCATGGAGTATGATGTTGTGCTTCTGCGTCTCCGTTCAACCTGACTATTCTTCAGGCGCGTTCTCGATTGGATCAAACCGGCTTGCGTCGAGCCCGAGCAGGTTCCACGACTGCTGCATATGCTGCGGCAGTGGCGCGGTGGCGTCGATCACGCCGCCGCGGGGATGCGGGATGACGATGCGGCGCGCGAGCAGATGCAGCCGGTTTTGCAGCCCGCCCGGCAGCTGCCAGTTCTCGATGTTGAAATATTTGGGATCGCCAACGATGGGGTGGCCGATATGCTCCATGTGGGCCCGCAGCTGGTGGGTGCGGCCCGTCACGGGCTTGAGCGACACCCAGGTCAGCTTGTTGCCGGCGGTCTCGACCACCGCATAGTAGGTCACCGCGTGGCTGGCACCGTCGTCGCCATGCTGGGCGATGCGCATGATGGTGTCGTCCTCGCTCTCTTCTTTCGCAAGGAAGGTCGAGATGCGCCCCTGCTTCGGCTTTGGCAGCCCCGGCACCAGCGCCCAGTACGTTTTTCGCGCCGACCGCGAGCGGAAGGCACCGGTCAGATGCGAAGCCGCAAAGCGCGTCTTGGCGATCAGCAGACAGCCCGACGTCTCCCGGTCGATGCGGTGCACGAGGCGCGGCTTCTGGCCCTTGGAATCGCGCATCACCTCCAGCATCTGGTCGATGTGCCGCGTCATGCCCGAGCCACCCTGCACGGCGAGGCCGGCCGGCTTGTTCAGGACGAGGACGTCGTCGTCCTCGTAGATCGTCATCTCCTTCAGCGCGGCGAGCGTCTTTTGCGCGGCCTCCGAGAGCTCGCCGACGGCCTTTGGCGTGTCGAGCTTCAGCGGCGGAATGCGGACGCTCTGCCCCACTTCCAGCCGGTCCTTGCTGTCGACGCGCTTGCCGTCGACACGCAGCTCGCCTTTGCGGACGACGCGCTGGATGTGGGAGAACGACAGGCCGGGAAAACGCGCTTCGAGGAAACGGTCGACGCGCATGTTGTTCTCGTCGGCCGTCACCTTGACGGTCTGTACCTTGGTTGGCAGCAGCGCCTCGACGGGCTTTTCCGGCGTAGGCCTTTCCTGTGCAACCTTGGGCGGACGCCGCTCGGCGCGCTCAGCGGCAAAGCGCGGCGGCTTGACGCCGGGCTTGCCGGCCGGCCGCGGCCCAGCTGACTTCGCGCCGCGTGCCTTGAACGGACGCGCGTCATCGCGCTCGTCACGCGAACGGGGCTTTGGGTTCATTCTTTTGATGCGGCGGCTCATGGTTGCCTGCCTAGCCCAAAAGAGCCCTTTCGTCACGACGAAATGGCGGTTTTGGCTTCAGCCGCCCCGCTCCTTACGCAACTTGGCCCAGTAATCCAGCCGCTTGCGGATCTCGCGCTCGAAACCGCGCTCGGGCGGGTCGTAGAAGGTCTGGCGGCCCAGGGCTTCCGGAAAGTAGTCCTGGCCGGAGAAGGCGTCGGGAGCGTCGTGGTCGTATTCGTAGGCCGCGCCGTAGCCCTCCGACTTCATCAGCTTGGTCGGGGAATTGAGGATGTGTTTTGGCGGCAGCAGCGAGCCAGCCTGCTTGGCGACCTGCATCGCCGTTCCGAAGGCCGTATAGACCGCGTTCGATTTCGGTGCGGTGGCGAGATAGACGACGGCCTGCGCGATGGCGAGCTCGCCCTCGGGATGGCCGAGGAAGTCGAAGGCGTCCTTGGCGGCATTGGCGATGACCAGCGCCTGCGGATCGGCGAGGCCGATGTCCTCGACCGCCATGCGTACGACGCGGCGGGCCAGGAACAGCGGGTCCTCGCCGGCATCGAGCATACGCGCGAGATAATACAGCGCGGCATCGGGATCGGAGCCCCGCACCGACTTATGCAGCGCCGAGATCAGGTTGTAGTGGCCGTCGGCCGACTTGTCGTAGATCGGCGCGCGGCGTTGCAGGATCTCCTGCAACTGCGCGGCGTTGAAAATCTCGTCCGCCCGCGCCGAACGCCAGACCTCTTCGACGAGCGTCAGCGAGGCCCGACCGTCACCGTCGGCCATCCGCACCAGCACCGCCCGCGCCTCCGCATCGAGCGGCAGCTTGCGGCCTTCGACCTCCTCGGCATGCGCGAACAGCTTTTCGATCGCGGCCGCATCGAGCGAGCGAAACACCAGCACGCGCGCGCGGGACAGAAGCGCCGCGTTGAGCTCGAAGGACGGGTTCTCGGTGGTGGCACCAACCATCACGACGGTGCCATCCTCCATGACGGGCAGAAACGAATCCTGCTGCGCGCGATTGAAGCGATGCACCTCGTCGACGAACAGCAGCGTGCCCTTGCCCATCTCGCGGCGGGCGCGCGCGGCGTCGAACGCTTTCTTGAGATCTGCGACGCCGGAGAACACCGCGGAGATCTGCTCGAAATGCAGATCCGTCGCATCGGCCAGCAGCCGCGCCACCGTGGTCTTGCCGGTGCCGGGCGGGCCCCAGAACACCAGTGATCCCAGCGTGCGCGTCTCCAGCATGCGCGTCAGCGCGCCGTCGGGACCGAGGATGTGGTCCTGGCCTACGACCTCCGACAGCGCGCGCGGGCGCAGCCGGTCCGGCAGCGGATGCGGAGCCTCGTGATCGAGCCCCGCCGCGGCAAAGAGAGTTGGCGTCTCCTGTGGTCGCTTCGGACTCATCCGCCCAGCGTGACGTTGATCTGCTGGCCGCCGCGCACCAACGTGATGCGCCAGATCCGTGGGCGCTCGCCTGCGGCCTTTTCGAGGTCGCCGGTCTTGCTGATCTTCTGGTTGTTGACGGCCAGAATGATGTCGCCCTTCTGGAAGCCGACACTCGCGGCCGCGCTGTCGCCGCCGAGATCGGTCACGACGACGCCTTCAGTGTCGGCGTCCAGATGCAGCTCGTCGGCGACCGCCGGCGTGATGGTCGAGATCTTCGCGCCCTGGAACGGCGAGCGCGCGGTAATGACGAGCTCGTTGCGGCCGGAGTCGGGCGCGGTCTCGAGCGCGATCGTGACCTTGAGCGGCTTGCCGCCGCGCTGCACGTCGATCTGCGCCGTGCCGCCGAGCGGACGCGTCGCGAACCGGTAGTCGAAAGCGTTGGGATCATCCACGGTCTGGCCGTCGATCCCGGTGATGAGATCGGAGGATTTCAGGCCGGCCTTGGCCGCGGGGCCGCTCGAGATCACGCTTGCGACCAGCGCACCGGTCGGCGAGCGCAAGCCGAGGCTCTCGGCGATCTCGGGCGTCACCGCCTGCAATTTGGCGCCAAGCCAGGGACGCTTCACCGCCTTGCCGCCGCTCTTGGCGGAGGTGACGACGACGCGCACCATGTTGGCGGGGATCGCAAAGCCGATGCCCTGCGAGCCGCCGGAGCGCGAATAGATCGCAGTGTTGATGCCGGCGAGCTTGCCGCTCATGTCGACCAGCGCGCCGCCGGAATTGCCGGGATTGATCGCCGCATCGGTCTGGATGAAAAACTGGTAGTCGGTGATGCCAACCTGCGTGCGCGCGAGCGCCGAGATGATGCCGTGCGTCACGGTCTGGCCGACGCCGAAGGGGTTGCCGATCGCCATCACGACGTCACCGACCAGCAACTCGTCGGAATTGGTGAAGTCGAGCGTCGGGAACTTCTCCTTGGTGTCCTTCAGGCGCAGCACCGCGAGATCGGTGCGCGGATCCTTCAGCAGGATCTCGGCCTCGAACTCCCGCTTGTCCGACAGCGACACTTTCACCTGGTCCGCACCCTCGATGACATGGACGTTGGTGACGACGAGGCCGGAAGCATCGACGATGACACCGGAGCCGAGCGAGCGCTGCATCTGCTCGGGCTGCTGGCCCGGCACGCCGAAGAAGCGGCGGAACATCGGGTCGTCAAGCAGTGGGTTGCGGTTCTGCACCATCTTGGCGGCGTAGACGTTGACGACGGCCGGCTGCACACGCTGCACGATCGGCGCATAGGACAGCCGCAGTTCGGCGGGCGAAGACGGGACACGGCGGTCCTGCGCGGCGGCCGGATTGAAGTGGGCTGAAAACGCTATGCACAATGCCGTGATGACGGCGGTCCGGGTCGATCGAAACATTCCTACCTCTCGGAAAAGACGCCGGAATATAGGCGCGATCGCCCGCCAATAGAAGGGCGCCGGGCGGCAATATTCGGCCCCTTCCCGGTGTGTCCCAAATGCAAGCCGGACGTACGAAATGGCAAATGGCAGGGTGCAATGGATTGGCATGATGCGCGTCATCCAGCATTCTACCCGGTGGCGGATTCGGTTGCGGCGAATTGGCATCAGTGGGAACCGTGCAACCGGGCGCAGCGTCGCGGGGCAGTCATCGATCGCTCTTAAGCTCTCCCGTTACGACTTGGGGAAGTTCGTCAAACGATGGAGTCAGACGTGAGCAGGACAAGAATTGCAGCCACGGCGATTGGTCTCGCCGGCGCGCTGGCGGCCTCGCAGGCCCAGGCCCAAACGGCAAGCAGCAGCGAGCAGGAGATCGCGCTGCTGAAGCAGCAGTTGAAGATGCTGGAGCAGAAGCTCGACAAGCTCCAGAGCCAGACCGCCGCGAACACGGCGGCCACTGCGAAGGCCAAAGCCGAAGCAAAGGCTGAAGCGAAGGCCGAGGCGCGTTCGGAGGCGAAAGCCGTCGTCGCCAATGCCAACGCGGCGATCCCGCTCAAGGGACCGGTGGCTCCGTCCGGCGTCGTCGTCACGATGCCGAACAACCGTCCGACCATCTGCACTGCGGACGAGCAGAACTGTGTCGCTATCACGAGCCGCGTGCACTGGGATGTCGGCGGGTATAATTATCGTCCGAACACGGCAGCGACGACGCCGCAACAGCTCGACAGCGGCGAAAACGTTCGCCGCGCGCGTATCGGCGTCGTCGGTAAGTTCTTCGGCGACTGGAATTACTCCCTGATCTACGACTTCGGCGGCACGTCCGACGGTTTTGGCGGCACCGGCGCCGCGGGTGGCACCGCGGTGGGCTTCCTGCCGGGCGGCGGGACATCGGGCATCGAAAATGCGTATCTGAGCTACACCGGTCTCAAACCGTTCGGCGGCAAGTTGGCGATCGAGGCCGGCATCATGGATGTGCCCTGGACTCTCGACGAAGCCACTAGCTCCAACGACATCATGTTCATGGAACGCGCCTCGTCTGGCCTCATCGCGCAGAACATCGCAGCCGGCGACTTCCGCTCGGCGATCGGCACCCGCTGGTGGACTGACCAGCTCTGGATCGGCGCCTATGTCACCGGACCGACCACAGGCCAGATCCACTCTGCTTCCAGCGTCTCTCCGCCAGGCACCAGCGAGCAATATGGCGCGGTCGTCCGTGTCGCCGGCAACCCGATCAGTGGCAACGGCTATTCCGTCCATATCGGCGCCGATGCGGAATGGCTGATCCAGCCGCCGCGAAATCTGCTGACGCAGGCGCAAACGCTCACGCTGAGCGACCGGCCCGAGCTGCGGATCGATCCGACGACATTGATCTCGACGGGCGCGATCGCCAACGTATCAGGCGCACAGGTCTACGGCGTCGAGGCGGCCGCGACCTATGGCTCGTTCATCGCGCAAGGCGAATACTACTGGTTCAATGTCGACCGCAGCGCGAATACCGGTCTGCCGCCGTTCGGCGCGCAGAGCCTGAAATTCGACGGCGGCTACGCGCAGGTCGGCTACGTGCTGACCGGCGAGAGTCGCGCCTACAATCCGGCGAACGCCTCCTACGGCGGCGTCAAGCCGGCGAATCCGTTCTCACTCACCGGCGGCGGTTGGGGCGCCTGGGAAATCGCGGGACGCGTGAGCACGATGAACCTGAACGATCAGCTTGCGACCGCGGCCGGCATCGCGGGTGGACGGCAGACCATCTACACCGCCGCGCTGAACTGGTACGTCAACAACAACGTCCGCTTCATGCTCGACTATCTGCACGGCGACATCTCCAAGCAGGCCAGCGCTACCTCCGCGGTGAACACGGGCTCGTCGTTCAATGCAGTGGCAATGCGCACGCAGGTCGCTTTCTAAAACTGTCCCGTCCGGGAGCGGCATGCCGCTCCCGGATATCTACGCCGCGCGCTTCTTCTTCACGACCACCGGCGGCGGGGCGCAGGACAGCCGCTGCTGGTGGCTCTCGCCCCAGGCCTTCAAAATGTCGATCACCGGCCGCAGGCTCTCGCCAAGCTCGGAGAGGCAATATTCCACGCGCGGCGGCACCTCGGCGTAGACCTTGCGGATGACGAGCTCGTCTTCCTCCAGCGCACGAAGCTGCTTTGTCAGCATGCGCTGGGTGATGCCGGGCATCCGGCGGCGCAGTTCGCCGAAGCGCTGGGTGCCGTCCTGCAGGTGGTAGAGGATCACGCCCTTCCACTTGCCGTCGATCAGGTCCAGCGTCGCCTCGACCGAGCAGCCGGGACGCCTGGTAAAATCTCGCCGTTTCATGCGTGCTTTCCCAATAGTATCCAAACAGGGACTATATCCCCGAATTTACAGTACTTGCCAAATCGGGGCCAGCGGGACAGTTAGCAGGCCGGGCGCACATCACAAGCTGCGCGCCATCTGATGGAGACAAGCCATGAAGGCCGTCGGCTACAAGAAATCGCTTCCGATCGAGGATCAGGACGCGCTGATCGATTTCGAGACCGCAAAACCGGAGCCCAAGGGGCGCGACATCCGCGTCGCCGTGAAGGCGATCTCGGCCAATCCGGTCGATTACAAGGTGCGCAAGCGCGCCGCTCCGCCTGAGGGCGAGACCAAGATCCTCGGCTATGACGCGGCCGGCGTGGTCGATGCCGTCGGGCCCGACGTCACGCCGTTCAAGCCGGGCGACGAGGTGTTTTACGCAGGCTCGATCCTGCGCCAGGGCACCAATGCCGAATTCCATCTGGTCGACGAGCGCATCGTCGGCAACAAGCCGAAGAGCCTGTCGTTCGCGCAGGCCGCAGCCCTCCCCCTCACCTCCATCACCGCCTGGGAATTGCTGTTCGACCGGCTCGGCGCGGTGCCGGGCAAGAGCGTCGATCCGCGCACGCTCCTGATCACGGGCGGCGCCGGCGGCGTCGGCTCCATCCTGATCCAGCTCGCGCGCCGCCTCACCGGCCTCACGGTGCTCGCCACTGCGACGCGGCCGGAGTCACAAAAGTGGTGCCTCGATCTCGGCGCGCATGCGGTGATCGACCACGGCAAGCCGATGAAGGAGCAGATCGAGAGGTTGAGGCTGCCGCCGGTCGCGCTGGTGGCGAGCCTTACCTTCACCGACCAGCACTACAAGGCGATCGCCGAGCTCATGGCCCCACAGGGCCGGTTCGGGCTGATCGACGATCCCCCGGAATTCACCATGAGCACCTTCAAGGGCAAAGCGATCTCGGTGCACTGGGAATCGATGTTCACCCGCTCCTCGTTCCAGACACCGGACATGATCGCGCAGCATCACCTGCTCAACGACGTCGCCGACCTCATCGACAAGGGTGTCTTGCGCACCACGCTCGACCAGACCTTTGGCACCATCAACGCAGCCAACCTCAAGCGCGCGCATGCGCTGCTCGAGAGCGGCAAATCGCGCGGGAAGATCGTGCTGGAGGGGTGGTAGTTCACGCTCGGTGCGTAGCGTAGGCAAAGGCGCACTTGCGCCGCGCCCACCGACTTCGCAACACTCAATCAAAGTGGTGGGCACGCTTTCACTTTGCCCACCCTATGATTTCGCGGTCAACTCAATATCCGCGACAGGGCCGACAACAGCCGGTCGGTCTGCTCGTCCGTGCCGACGGTGATCCGCAAATAGTCCGAGATGCGCGGCGCCGTAAAGTGCCGGACGATCACCGCCTGCTGGCGCAGCGCCGCCGCAAGCGCGGCCCCCTCATGCGCAGGATGGCGCGCGAAGACGAAGTTGGCCCGGGACGGCAACACCTCGAAACCAGCGCTCTTCAGTCCACGGGTCAGCCGCTCCCTGCCCTCGATCACGCGAACGCGGCTCTGCTGGAAATAGGCTTCGTCCTCCAGCGAGGCGATGGCGCCGGCCTGGGCCGGCCGACCGAGCGGATAGGAATTGAAGCTGTCCTTCACACGGGTGAGCGCATCGATCAGATCGGCGTCGCCGATCGCGTATCCGATCCGCAACCCGGCCAGAGCGCGGGACTTGGACATGGTCTGGACGACCAGAAGATTGCGATGGGAGGCAACCAGCGGGATCGCAGTTTCTGCGCCGAAATCGACATAGGCCTCGTCGATGACCACCGGCACGTCCGGGTGCTCCTCCAGGAGCGCAACGATCTCGCGGCGAGACAGCGCGATCCCCGTCGGCGCGTTCGGATTTGGCACGATAAGCGCACCGGCCGGCCGCCGATAATCGGCAATGCGGATCTGCATCGACTGATCGAGCGGCACGGTCTCGTAGGCGATGCCGAACAGGCGGCAATAGACCGGGTAGAAACTGTAGGTGATATCGGGAAAGAGCAGCGGTGCATCGTGCTTCAGCAGAGCCGCAAAGGCATGAGCCAGCACTTCGTCCGAGCCGTTGCCGACGAACACCTGTTCGGGCTGCACCCGGTGATAGGTTGCCAGGGCGACCCGCAGCGCGGTGGCCTGCGGGTCCGGATAAAGGCGCAGCGTATCGACCGCCTCGCCCCGGATCGCCTCCAGCGCGCGCGGAGACGGACCAAGCGGGTTTTCATTGGTGTTCAGCTTGACCAGTTCCGCGATGCGGGGCTGTTCGCCCGGCACGTAGGGCTTCAGATCATGCGTCAAGCTGCTCCAGAAACGACTCATTGCCCTGTCCAAACCCCGTCGATTCAAGCCGGCGCTAAGCTGCCTCGACGAATCCAAGCTTCGTAGGGTGGGCGAAGGCGCGTTTGCGCCGTGCCCACCATCTTCTCAATACACGCAAATCAAGGTGGTGGGCACGCTTCGCTTTGCCCACCCTGCGATACCTCGCCTAGGCGATCGTGTTGACGATGCCGCCTTCCGCGCGCAGGGCCGCACCATTGGTCGCGGACGCTTCCTTCGACGCGACATAGACCACCATGTTGGCGATCTCGTCGACGCTGGCGAAGCGTTGGATCAGCGAGCTCGGGCGATGCTGCTTGACGAAGTTGGCCGCGGCCTCATCGACCGACTGACCGTTTTGCCTGGCGAGATCCTTCACGAAGGTCTCGACGCCTTCCGACATGGTCGGACCCGGCAGCACGGAATTCACGGTGACGCCGGTGCCGCGGGTGAGCTGCGCGAGGCCCCGCGCAACCGAGAGCTGGGCCGTCTTGCTCATGCCGTAGTGGATCATCTCGACGGGAATGTTGAGGCCGGACTCCGATGAGATGAAGACAATGCGGCCCCAGTTGCGCTTGAGCATGCCCTTCAGATAGGCGCGCGACAGCCGCACGCCGCTCATCACATTGACCTCGAAGAAGCGGCTCCAGTCCTCGTCCGGGATCTCGAAGAAGTCCTTCGGCTCGAAGATTCCGGCATTGTTGATGAGAATGTCGACTTCCGGCAGCGCCGCCACAAGCGCCTTGCAGCCCGCTGCTGTCGAGACGTCGGCGGCGATGCCGCGCACCTTGGCGCCCGCCCCTTCCAGCTTGCGCACGGCGGCATCGACCTTGTCCTGGCCGCGACCGTTGATCACGACGCTCGCGCCCGAGCCGGCAAGGCCCTTGGCAATGGCGTGGCCGATGCCGGCGGTCGAGCCGGTCACGAGTGCGGTCTTTCCGGAAAGGTCGATGTTCATGCGTCGTCTCCATTGAGGTTGGCGGAAATATCGTGCGCTGCAAACGCGGCTTCAATCACCTCTCACCGAGGCGTGACGCAAAACTCCGAAACCGTAGCGCAGCGCAGGCCCCTTCAATCACCACCCTGCGACACTATTGCCGCGCCGGCAGTGTCCGGACAAACGCGACGATCGCATCGAGATCCTGGGCCGTCATGCTGGCATAGGCAGCATAGGCCATCGGCGGCTTGAGCTTGTGGCCGTCGCGCGCGATGCCTTGCGCAATCGCACGTTTGATTTCGTCGTCGCTCCACTGGCCGAGGCCCGCTGCGGGATCCGCGGTGATGTTGGGGGAGACGGCTTCGCCCCACGGCCCCTTGAATGTCCGGCCGCCCTTGCCGCTCGCGGCCGCGAAATCATGCACGGCGGACGGGCCCTCCGGCGTGTGGCATTCCAGGCAATGCGCGATGGTCAGCAGATAACGGCCGCGCGCGAGCTTGTCGGAGAGCTCAGCCTCGGCTGCCTGCCTGCCGGCATAGGTCGGCACCTCCGGCTTCAGCGCGATCCTGTATTCCGGCGCCGGCGTCTCGTGGCGCACCGGCGGCACTGAACGCAGGTAAGCCGCGAGTGCATCGAGATCGCGGGCCGTGAGCACCGTATAGAATTCGGTCGGCATGATCGGCGCCGCCTTGGTGCCGTTCGGCCTGACGCCGCTGACCAGAAACCGCTTCAGCTCGGCATCGCTCCAGTTGCCGATGCCTGTGTCCTTGTCCGGTGTGATGTTGGAGCCGGTGACCTTGAAGGCGGGCTCATCGAAGACCTGACTGCCGCCCGAGAGCGCGCGCGAGAGATCGAGCCCCTGCGGCCCGCGCGGCGTATGGCAATTGTGGCAGACCATCACGCTGTTGACGAGGTAGGCACCGCGCTCGACCAGCGTCTCGCCGGAGGCCGGCGAGATCAACAGCGCCAGCGCAATCCCAAACACTGTCCTCATCGAAAGCCCCCCGGCCGGAATCGCGTTCACGAAACGATGCGCGGCATGAGATACCCCCGCGCCATACAAAAAAGCGGCGCCCCAGGGGCGCCGCTTTCTGAAAACTGATGGACCGGTCGGCTTACGCCGCCTCGGCTTCCTTCTCCTGCACCGGACCTGAATCCTGGCCCTTGGCATCGACGTCGCGGTCGACGAACTCGATTACGGCCATCGCGGCGTTGTCGCCGTAGCGGAAGCCGGCCTTGATGATGCGGGTGTAGCCGCCCTGGCGGTCCTTGTAACGGGGCGCCAGCACGTCGAACAGCTTCTTGACCTGGTCCTTGTCGCGCATCTCGGAGATGGCCTGGCGACGCATGGCAAGGCCACCCTTCTTGCCGAGAGTGACGAGCTTCTCGACGATCGGACGGAGTTCCTTGGCCTTGGGCAGCGTGGTGACGATCTGCTCGTGCTTGATCAGCGCGGCGCACATATTGGCGAACATCGCGCGGCGATGCTCGGCCGTGCGGTTGAGCTTCCGATGAACCTTGCCGTGACGCATGTAACTATTCCTTAGTTTGAAACTGCCGCGACGGTTCGTCGGACATGTTGCTCAGGTGGGCTGCCTGCGTTCGCCCATTAAAAATCGTGGCCGGATATCTCCGGCCACGACAGTGAAGTCGATCAGTAATGATCCTCGAAGCGCTTGGCGAGCTCGTCGATGTTCTCCGGCGGCCAGCCCGGCACTTCCATGCCGAGATGCAGACCCATCTGGGCCAGCACTTCCTTGATCTCGTTCAGCGACTTGCGGCCGAAGTTCGGGGTGCGGAGCATTTCCGCTTCGCTCTTCTGCACGAGGTCGCCGATGTAGACGATGTTGTCGTTCTTCAAGCAGTTGGCCGAACGCACCGACAGCTCGAGCTCGTCCACCTTCTTGAGGAAGGCCGGGTTGAAGGCGAGGTCCGGGATGATCTCCTGGGCGACTTCCTTGCGCGGCTCTTCGAAGTTGACGAACACGTTGAGCTGATCCTGCAGGATGCGCGCGGCGTAAGCCACCGAGTCATCCGGCGAGATCGCGCCGTTGGTCTCGATCGTCATGGTCAGCTTGTCGTAATCGAGGATCTGGCCCTCGCGGGTGTTCTCGACCTTGTAGGAGACCTTGCGGACCGGCGAGTACAGGCTGTCGACCGGGATCAGGCCGATCGGCGCGTCCTCGGGACGGTTGCGCTCGGCGGGCACGTAGCCCTTGCCGGTGGCGACCGTGAACTCCATGCGGATCTCGGCGCCCTCGTCGAGCGTGCAGATCTGGAGGTCGGGGTTGAGCACGACGACGTCACCCACGGTCTGGATGTCGCCGGCGGTGACGACGCCCGGGCCCTGCTTCTTCACGACCATGCGCTTGGGGCCTTCGCCCTGCATCTTGATCGAGATGTCCTTGATGTTGAGCACGATGTCGGTGACGTCCTCACGGACGCCCGCGATCGAGGAGAACTCGTGCAGCACGCCGTCGATGTGCACCGACTGCACCGCCGCGCCCTGGAGCGAGGAGAGCAGGATGCGGCGCAGCGCGTTGCCGAGCGTCTGGCCGAAGCCGCGCTCGAGCGGTTCGGCGACGATGGTCGCGAAACGGTTCGAGTCGCTGCCGGGCGTGACCTGGAGCTTGTTCGGTCGAATCAGTTCTTGCCAATTTTTCTGGATCGTCACTGTTTCACCCATACAGGCCAGTCAATTTGACAGTTCAAATACTGGCGTTGGAGAAAGGCCGCAGATCATTCCCGCGGCTTCGCAAAAAGTCATTGCGGGCGCCGATGCGCCCGCAACTCGGTATCAAACGCGCCGACGCTTGCGGGGACGGCAACCGTTGTGCGGGATCGTGGTCACGTCGCGGATCGAGGTGACGGTGAAGCCCGCGGCCTGAAGCGCGCGGAGCGCCGACTCGCGGCCCGAACCGGGACCGGCAACTTCGACTTCCAGCGTGCGCATGCCGTGCTCCTGCGCCTTCTTTGACACGTCTTCGGCGGCAACCTGCGCGGCGTACGGGGTCGACTTGCGCGAGCCCTTGAAGCCCATCGTACCGGCGGAAGACCAGGCAATCGTGTTGCCCTGCGCGTCGGTGATGGTGATGGTCGTGTTGTTGAACGACGAGTTCACATGCGCGACGCCGGAGGCGATGTTCTTGCGCTCACGACGACGAACGCGGGTGGCTTCCTTGCCCATAGACTACCTTTCCTGAAGATCTCAAACGCCGCCGTAATGCCAGCGGCTACACCTGATGGAACGAAAGGCGTGCGGCGAACGGGATGTCCCCTGTTCGCCGCACGCCGCGACTGAATTCGAAAACTTACTTCTTCTTGCCGGCGATGGCCTTGGCCGGGCCCTTGCGCGTGCGCGCATTGGTGTGAGTGCGCTGGCCGCGCACCGGCAGACCGCGACGATGACGCAGGCCGCGATAGCAGCCGAGGTCCATCAGACGCTTGATGTTGATGCCGACCTCACGACGCAGGTCGCCCTCGACGAGATAGTCGCGGTCGATCACTTCGCGGATCTGGAGCACTTCGGCGTCGCTGAGCTGATTGACGCGACGGTCCTCGGGGATCTTGACCTTTTCCAGGATCTCACCGGCGATCTTCTGACCGATGCCATGGATGTACTGGAGCGCGATCAGCACGCGCTTGTTGGTGGGAATGTTCACGCCGGCAATACGGGCCACGGCCTTCTCTCCTGTCGCCGATCCTCGTCAGGACCGGGCTTAAGTGCTTGTGTTCTCGGGCAGGTGTTCACAAACGCGAACACGACGCCCACCCCCGGTCTTCCTGGGGCCCGGCATCGTCTGAAACTATCCGACTTGGATGCGGGGCTTATTAGGGGATTCAGGGGGCTTTCGTCAACCGCCGCTAGCGTTTGGCTCGCTTTTTTGTGACCTTTTTTGCGGCCTTTTTGGCACCCTTTTTGACGGCCTTCCTGGTGGTCTTTTTGGCCGTTTTCTTGGCCGTTTTCTTGGTTGCCTTCTTGGCACCCTTCACGGCCTTCTTGGCGGCCTTTTTAGCGGATTTGGCAGCCTTTTTGGCCGTTTTCGTCGGCTTTTTGGCTGCCCTGGACTTCTTGGCACCCTTCTTGGCCGGCGCCGCCTTGGCCGCGCTCCGCGCATGGGTCTTGCCATGCGCCTTGCCATGCGTCTTGGGCTCGACCGCCCCGAGCGCCAGGAGCTGGCGATGAATGGCGCGGGTGACCTCGTCGATGGCCATCATGCCATCGATGGTCGAGAGCTTCCGCCGCTCGGAATAGTAGTGAATCAGCGGCTCCGTCTGGCTGCGATAGCTGGCTAACCGCTTGGTCAGGACCTCCGGGGTGTCGTCGACCCGAACCTCCTCCCCGCGCTCCCGCATCTGGGCGACGCGAGTCTCGACGCGACTCAGCAGCGCGCTCTCGTTGACACGGAGCTCGACCACGGCGTCGAGCTTGAGATGTTTGTGCTTGAGCAGATCATCGAGCGCCTCGGCCTGCGGCACGGTGCGCGGGAAGCCGTCGAGGATGAAACCGTTCTTGGCGTCCGGCTGGTCGATGCGATCGGAGATGATCCCCACCACGACTTCGTCGGGCACGAGGCCGCCGCTGGCCATGATCTCCTTGGCCTTCAGCCCAACCGGTGTTCCGGCCGCAACGGCCGCGCGCAGCATCTCGCCGGTCGAGAGCTGGACGATGCCATAGCGCTGCACCAGCAGCTGCGCCTGGGTCCCCTTGCCCGACCCCGGCGGTCCCAGAAGTATAATTCTCATCGGCGTACGCCCCCCGATTGGTGAGCGATACGTCGCGCACCTGTGTTTGAACTCCAAGAACAGTGCAAATCATAATCGGCGTCGCACCGCTACCCATATCATAGGGGGGCAAATGCCAGGACGCCAAGAAGGCCTTTGAAATCAGTGATTGCGTCGCAGGGAGAGCCCTGCCGATGTGATGGGAATGCCCGACCGGTCGCCTCGGCGGGCGCCGCGCGTTGCCCGCGCGGCGAATCGGCGGCGCTGCCGCGCTGCCTTTGGAGAACGCCGCGCTTAGCGGCGGCGGCCGCGCAGCTTCGACTTCCGGATCAGGCCTTCATACTGATGCGCCAGCAGATAGCCCTGCACCTGTGCCACCGTGTCCATGGTGACGCTGACGACGATCAGCAGCGAGGTGCCGCCGAAATAGAACGGCACCGAGGCGTAGGAGATCAGGATTTCCGGGATCAAGCAGACGATCGCCAGATAAATCGCGCCGAGCACGGTGATGCGAGACAGCACGTAGTCGATATATTCCGCGGTGCGCTCGCCCGGACGGATACCCGGAATGAAGCCGCCATGCTTCTTCAGATTGTCCGCGGTCTCGGTGGGGTTGAACACGATCGCGGTGTAGAAGAACGCG
Source organism: Bradyrhizobium liaoningense (assembly GCF_018130785.1). Taxonomy (GTDB): domain Bacteria; phylum Pseudomonadota; class Alphaproteobacteria; order Rhizobiales; family Xanthobacteraceae; genus Bradyrhizobium; species Bradyrhizobium liaoningense_A. The sequence goes on along the minus strand of NZ_JAFCJT010000012.1, from coordinate 89,714 downwards.
AAGAACACGATCAGCGCGAGATACAGGATCAGGAACAGCGGACGGCCGTGACCGAGCTGGGTCGTGATCCACTGGAACCATTCCGGCCCGCTGCCGGCGTTGAAGTTGGCAACCGTGGTCGGCAGCAGCAGCAGCGAGGACGCGAAGATCGGCGGGATCACGCCCGAGGTGTTGAGCTTGAGCGGCAGATGCGAGGACTGGCCCTCGAACATCTTGTTGCCGACCTGGCGCTTCGGATACTGGATCAGCAGCCGGCGCTGGGCGCGCTCCATGAACACGATGAAGGCGATCACGGCGACCGCCATGATGATGACGACCAGGATGAGGCCGGTCGACATGGCGCCCTGACGGCCGAGCTCGAGCATGTTGGCGAGCGCCGCGGGCAGCTCGGCGACGATGCCGGCGAGAATGATCAGCGAGATGCCGTTGCCGATGCCGCGCGAGGTGATCTGCTCACCCAGCCACATCAGGAACATGGTGCCGCCGGTCAGCGTGATCGCCGTGGACAGGCGGAAGAACATGCCGGGGTCGCTGACGACGTTGCCGGCGCCTTCGAGGCCGACTGCAATGCCGTAGGACTGGAACGCGGCCAGGATCACGGTGAGATAGCGGGTGTACTGGTTCAGCAGCTTGCGGCCGGACTCGCCTTCCTTCTTCAGCGCCTCGAGCTGCGGCGAGACGGTGGTGAGGAGCTGGATGATGATCGATGCCGAGATGTACGGCATGATGTTCAGCGCGAAGATCGCCATGCGGTGGATGCCGCCGCCGGCGAACATGTTGAACATGCCGAGGATGCCGCCCGCCTGGGAGCGGAACACCTGCTCCCAGATGTTGGGATCGATGCCCGGAAGCGGGATGTAGGTCCCGAGCCGATAAACGAGCAGCGCACCCAGGGTGAACCAGATGCGCTTCTTCAGTTCGTCAGCCTTGGCAAACGCACCGAAATTGAGATTGGCTGCCAGTTGTTCCGCTGCAGAGGCCATCTTGGACTTTCTCCCGCCGCCTTTTGCGCCGTTATGCCCGCGGCCGGGCTACTTTAGCGGACGCCGGACATTATCTGGGGCTCGGCTTCGATAAGTCCACGTCCCGCATGCGTAAAGGCCCGCGAGCCGCGGGCCAATGACGCAGTTGTTACGCCGCCTCGCCTTCTTCCTTGGCAGGGGCAAGGATCTTCACCGAACCGCCGGCCTTCTCGACCGCGGCAATCGCGGTCTTGGTGGCGCCATGCACTTCGATGTTGAGCTTGGACTTGAGCTCGCCGCGGCCGAGCAGCCGCAGGCCGGCCTTGGCGCGGCGCAGCACGCCGCCCTTCACCAGGGCCTCGACGTTCACGACGCTGCCGGCGTCGATCTTCTTGGCATCGACCGCTTCCTGGAGCCGGTCGAGATTGATCTCGGCGAACTCGACGCGGAAGATGTTGTTGAAGCCGCGCTTGGGCAGACGGCGATGCATCGGCATCTGGCCGCCTTCGAAACCCTTGATGCGCACGCCCGAACGTGCGGTCTGGCCCTTGCCGCCGCGGCCGGACTGCTTGCCCTTACCCGAACCGATGCCGCGGCCGACGCGCATACGCTTTTTGCGCGAGCCGGCGTTGTCGGCGATATCGCTGAGCTTCATCGCCCTGCTCCTTGTTTCTTGCGCATGATCTTCGCCGAAAACGGGTGCCCGTTTTTCGGGATCCTGCGCCTTTGCTTACTTCTCGTCGACGATGCGAACGAGATGGTGAACCTTCTCGATCATGCCACGAACCGCCGGGGTGTCCGGCAGTTCGCTGGTGCGGCCGATCTTGTTGAGCTTGAGCCCGATCAGCGTCGAACGCTGCGAGTGATGGCGGCGGATCGCGCTGCCGGTCTGCTCGAGCTTGATCGTCTTTGCGGCCTTGGCCATGGGAGTCTACTCCGAAAAGCTTCCGTTAGTCGGCAGCCGCCTCGGCGTCACCGCCGATACGGCGGGACTGGAGGGTGGACACCTTGATGTTGCGGCGGGCTGCGACCGAACGCGGCGAATCCTGATGCTTCAGCGCGTCGAAGGTCGCGCGAACCATGTTGTACGGGTTCGACGAGCCGATCGACTTCGCGACCACGTCCTGGACGCCGAGCGTCTCGAACACGGCGCGCATCGGACCACCGGCGATGATGCCGGTACCGGCCGGGGCTGCACGCAGGTAGACACGGCCCGCGCCGTGACGGCCGGCGATGTCGTGATGGAGCGTGCGGCCCTCGCGCAGCGAGACGCGGGTCAGGTTGCGCTTGGCGGACTCGGTTGCCTTGCGGATCGCCTCAGGCACTTCGCGCGCCTTGCCGTGACCGAAGCCAGCGCGGCCCTTCTGGTCGCCGATCACGACGAGCGCTGCGAACCCGAAGCGCTTGCCGCCCTTGACGACCTTGGCCACGCGGTTGATGTGGACGAGCTTGTCGACGAACTCGCTGTCGCGCTCCTCGCGCTCCCTGCGTTCACGTCCGCCGCCGCGTTGATCGCGTCCACCACGTTGTTCGCGTTCAGCTGCCATGGTTTTTCCAATCCTTCAGAGGCTTGCGCCTCAATCCTCAAATTCTGTTAGAAGCTCAGCCCGCTCTCACGTGCCGCATCGGCAAGAGCCTTGACGCGCCCGTGATAGAGATAGCTGCCGCGATCGAACACGACTTCCTTGACACCCTTCTCGGCCGCGCGCTCGGCCAGCAGCTTGCCGACCGCCTTCGCCGCATCGATGTCGGCGCCGGTCTTGCCGCCGTCGCGCATCGACTTCTCGAGCGACGAGGCAGAGGCCAGCGTCTCGCCCTTCAGGTCGTCGATGACCTGGGCGTAGATGTGCTTGGACGAGCGGAACACCGACAGGCGCGGACGGCCACCACCGGAGCGGCGCAGCTTCAGCCGCACACTCCGCTTGCGCCGGGCATTCGTAACCTTGGCTTTCGACATGACCGGCTCCGTTACTTCTTCTTGCCTTCCTTGCGGAAGATGAATTCGCCAACATACTTCACGCCCTTGCCCTTGTAGGGCTCCGGCGGACGATAGGAGCGAATCTCGGCGGCGACCTGGCCGACGCGCTGGATGTCGCTGCCGGTCACCGTGATCTCGGTCGGCTTCGGCACGGTGATCGTGATCCCTTCCGGGATCGCGTAGACCACGTCGTGGCTGTAGCCGAGCGCGAGCTGCAGGTTCTTGCCCTGCATCGCGGCGCGGTAACCGACGCCGGTGATTTCGAGCTTCTTCTCGAAGCCCTTGGTGACGCCTTCGACCAGATTCGCGACCTGGGCGCGAGCGGTACCGTAAAGGGCCCGCGCGCGGTTGGTCTCAAGCCGCGGCTTGACCTTGATCTGGCCGCTCTCGAGCTTCACCTCGACGTCGTCATGGACGACGAACTGAAGCTGGCCCTTCGGCCCCTTCATCTTGACGGTCTGCCCATCGACGGTCGCGGTAACACCCGACGGAACCGCCACAGGCCTTTTGCCAACACGTGACATGGATCAAAAATCCTTCTCAGAACACCGTGAAGAGGACTTCACCGCCCACATTCGCGTCGCGCGCGCTGTGGTCGGCCATGATCCCCTTCGGCGTCGACAACACCGAAATGCCGAGCCCGTTGTTGACCCGCGGCAGGTTCTTCACCGAGGCGTAAACGCGACGCCCGGGCTTGGAGACACGTTCGATCTCGCGGATGACGGGCTCGCCGTCGAAATACTTCAGCTCGATCTCGATCTCGCTGCGGCCCGAGGAGTGCTCGAGCGTGGCGTAACCGCGGATGTAACCCTCGGACTTGAGGACCTCCAGCACGTTCTCGCGCATCTTCGAGCCAGGCGTGGACACCTTGGTCTTGGAGCGCATCTGCGCGTTGCGGATGCGGGTGATCAGATCGCTGATTGGATCGTGCGTAGACATCTAAACGACCCTCCTTACCAGCTCGACTTCACGAGGCCCGGGACCATGCCCTTGGAGCCAAGGTCGCGCAGCGCGATACGCGACAGCTTGTTCTTGCGGTAGTTCGAGCGCGGGCGGCCCGACAGCTCGCAACGCAGACGGATGCGGGTCGCCGACGAATTGCGCGGCATTTCCGCAAGCTTCAGGGTCGCGGCGAACCGCTCCTCCATCGGCAGCGTCTTGTCGGCGATGATCGCCTTCAACCGCTCGCGCTTCGGGGCGGCGTTCTTCACCATCCGCTTGCGCCGGTTGTTCTTCTCGACTGAACTCTTCTTTGCCATGCTTGGCTCCTGGGTATCCGCGTTTGAGAGGCTTTAGGTCAGCGTCTCACTGCCGGAACGGGAAATTGAAAGCGGTCAACAAGGCCCTCGCCTCTTCGTCGGTCTTGGCCGTGGTGCAGACGGTGATGTCCATACCGCGGGCTTCCGTGACCTTGTCGAAGTCGATCTCAGGGAAAATGATGTGCTCCTTGATGCCGAGCGAGTAGTTGCCGCGGCCGTCAAAGCTCTTCGGGTTCAGGCCGCGGAAGTCGCGGACGCGCGGCAGCGCGACCGTCACCAGGCGATCGATGAACTCGTACATGTGGGCCTTGCGCAGCGTGACCTTGCAGCCGATCGGCTGGTTCTCACGCAGCTTGAAGGTCGCGATCGCGATACGCGAATAGGTCACGATCGCCTTCTGGCCGGCGATCTGGGTCAGCTCGGCAGCGGCGGTCTCGGCCTTCTTGCGGTCGTTGACGGAATCGCCAACGCCCATGTTCAGTACGACCTTGTCCAGGCGCGGAACCTGCATGACGTTCTCATAACCGAACTTCTCGGTCATGGCCGTGCGGATCTTCGCATCGTATTCCGCGCGCAGGCGCGGCGTGTAAGCGGCCTCAGCCATCGATCTCAGCTCCCGAGCTCTTGGCGATGCGGACCTTCTTGCCGTCCGCCAGAATCTTGAATCCGACGCGGGTCGGCTTTCCGTCCTTGCCGACATACGCGATGTTGGACAGTTGGATCGGCGACTCCTTCGAGATGATGCCGCCCTCCTGGGCCTGCGTCTGCTTCTGGTGACGCTTGACCATGTTGATGCCGCGCACGAGCGCCGTGCCGGCGTCGGGACGCACTTCGAACACCTCTCCGGTGCGGCCCTTGTCGCGACCGGTCAGCACGATGACCTTGTCGCCCTTGCGGATCTTCGCAGCCATCACAGCACCTCCGGCGCGAGCGAGATGATCTTCATGTGGTTCTTGGCGCGCAGCTCGCGCGGCACGGGCCCGAAGATACGGGTGCCGACCGGCTCGGACTGGTTGTTGATCAGGACGGCGGCGTTGCGGTCGAAGCGGATGACCGAGCCGTCGGCGCGGCGGATGTCCTTGCGGACGCGCACCACGACGGCCTTCATGACGTCGCCCTTCTTCACCTTGCCACGCGGAATCGCTTCCTTGATCGAGACGACGATGATGTCGCCGATCGTGGCGTAGCGGCGCTTGGAGCCCCCGAGCACCTTGATACACATGACACGGCGTGCGCCAGAATTGTCGGCCACGTCGAGGTTGGTCTGCATCTGAATCATTGATGCACCTCGTCCTCTTTCTCTTTGCGCCAGCCCAGCCGGCGCTCAACATTTCCCTGAAGTCAGTCGGCTAAAGCCAACAGATCAGGCGCTTTTCTTGTGTTCGCCCCGGATCACGACCCAGCGCTTCAACTTCGAAATCGGCTTCGATTCCTCGATCCACACCATGTCGCCCGGCTTGAACTCGTTGCTCTCGTCGTGCGCGTGGTAGTTCTTCGAACGGCGGATCGTCTTCTTGTAGATCGGGTGCGTGAAGCGGCGATCGACGCGCACCACGATGGTCTTGGCTTGCTTGTCGCTGACGACCACGCCCTGCAAAGTACGTTTCGGCATCTTCGTAAGCCTCTTACTTCTTCTTCGCGCGCGTCTGCGCGGCGACGGTCTTGATCCGGGCGATGTCACGGCGAGCCTCGCGCAGGCGCGAGGTGTTCTCGAGCTGCCCGGTGGCGCGCTGGAAGCGCAGGTTGAAGCGCTCCTTCTTCAGATTCAGGATGGCGTCATCCTGCTGGTCGGGGCTCATCGCGCGGATGTCTTCGATCTTCATCTGTGCCATGGCCATTACTCCGCAATGCGCTCGACGAAGCGCGTCTTGATCGGCAGCTTGGCGGCCGCCAAGGTCAGCGCCTCACGCGCCGTCTGGGTGTTGACGCCGTCGATCTCGAACAGCACCCGGCCCGGCTTGACGCGCGCCACCCACAATTCCGGCGAACCCTTGCCGGAGCCCATGCGGACTTCGGCCGGCTTCTTCGACACCGGAACGTCGGGGAACACGCGGATCCAGACGCGGCCGGCGCGCTTCATGTGGCGGGTCAGCGCGCGGCGAGCGGCTTCGATCTGGCGCGCAGTGACGCGCTCAGGCTCGGTCGCCTTCAGGCCGAACTGGCCGAACGCCAACGTCGCGCCCGAAGACGCAACGCCGTGGATGCGGCCCTTGTGCGCCTTCCGGAACTTCGTTTTCTTAGGTTGCATCATGGCTTTAAGCCCTCAAATTCCTGTGCTGGCTCAGGCCGCAGCCGTATCGCGGCGCTGACGGCCACCACGATCACCACTGCCACCCGTCTCGCCTTCGGCCATTCTCTTGTCCTGGGCCATCGGATCGTGCTCGAGGATCTCACCCTTGAAGATCCAGACCTTGACACCGCAGGTGCCGAAGGTCGTGAACGCGGTCGCGACGCCATAGTCGATGTCGGCGCGCAGCGTGTGCAGCGGCACGCGACCTTCGCGGTACCACTCCATGCGCGCGATTTCCGCACCGCCCAGACGACCCGAGCAGTTGATGCGGATGCCTTCCGCGCCGAGACGCATCGCCGACTGAACGGCGCGCTTCATGGCGCGGCGGAACGCAACGCGGCGCTCCAGCTGCTGCGCGATCGACTCGGCCACCAGCGTCGCATCGAGCTCCGGCTTGCGGATTTCGACGATGTTGATGACGACGTCGGACGAGGTGATGTCCGCGACCTTCTTGCGAAGCTTGTCGATGTCGGCGCCCTTCTTGCCGATCACCACGCCCGGACGGGCCGAGTGGATGGTGACGCGGCACTTCTTGTGCGGACGCTCGATCACGATGCGGGCGACGGCCGCCTGCTTGAGCTCCTTGTGCAGGATCTCACGGATCTTGACGTCCTCGTGCAGCAGCTTGCCGTATTCCTGCTTGCCGGCGAACCAGCGGGAATCCCAGGTTCGGTTGATGCCGAGACGCAGACCGATCGGATTGATCTTTTGACCCATCGTGTGCTCCTGCGTCCCTTAGGCCGCTGCTTCGGCTTCGACCTGACGAACGATGATCGTCAGCTGCGAAAATGGTTTGTAGACGCGGCCCGAGCGGCCACGGCCGCGGGCGGCAAAACGCTTCATCACGAGGCCGTTGCCGACGAAGGCCTGCGCCACGACGAGATCGTCGACGTCGAGGTCGTGGTTGTTCTCGGCGTTTGCGATAGCCGATTCCAGACACTTCTTCACGTCAACCGCGATCCGCTTGCGCGAAAACTGCAGGTCGGCGAGCGCAGCAGCCGCCTTCCGGCCGCGAATGAGCTGGGCGACCAGGTTGAGCTTCTGCGGGCTCACCCGCAGCATCCGGGCGACCGCCTTGGCCTCATTCTCGGCGAGGCTCCGTTCGCGCTTAGGTTTGCTCATCGTTTAATCCTCAAGCCTTCTTGGCTTTCTTGTCGCCGGAGTGGCCATGGAAGGTCCGGGTCGGCGAGAACTCGCCGAACTTGTGACCGACCATTTCCTCGTTGACGGCCACCGGCACGTGCTTCTGACCGTTGTAGACGCCGAAGGTCAGGCCGACGAACTGCGGCAGGATCGTCGAGCGACGGCTCCAGATCTTGATGACGTCGTGACGGCCGGACGCGCGCGCGGCATCTGCCTTCTTGAGCAGAGAACCCTCGACGAACGGGCCTTTCCAGACTGAACGAACCATGTCCGGCGTTCCTTACTTCTTCCGCTTGTGGCGGCTTAGGAGAATGAATTTGTTGGTCGACTTGTTGGAGCGGGTCTTCTTGCCCTTGGTCGGCTTGCCCCACGGAGTGACCGGGTGGCGACCGCCCGAGGTACGACCTTCACCACCGCCGTGCGGATGGTCGATCGGGTTCATCGAAACGCCGCGATTGTGCGGCTTGCGGCCCAGCCAACGGTTGCGGCCGGCCTTGCCGATCGAGGTGTTCATGTGGTCCGGGTTCGACACCGCGCCGATCGTGCCGCGGCAACGGCCGTGCACGAGACGCTGCTCACCCGAGTTCAGGCGGACGATGACGTAATCCTGGTCGCGGCCGACGAGCTGGGCGTAGGTGCCCGCGGAACGAGCCAGCTGGCCCCCCTTCCCGATCTTGACCTCGATGTTATGGATGATCGTGCCGACCGGCATGTTGCCGAGCGGCATGACGTTGCCCGGCTTCACGTCGACGTAGTTGCCGGCGACGATGGTGTCGCCCACGGCCAGGCGCTGCGGCGCCAGGATGTAGGCCTGCTCGCCGTCCTGATACTTGATCAGCGCGATAAACGCAGTGCGGTTCGGATCGTATTCCAGCCGCTCGACCGTCGCGGGTGCATCGACCTTGTCGCGCTTGAAGTCGACGATGCGCAGCGTCTGCTTGTGACCGCCGCCGCGGAAACGCACGGTGATGCGACCGGTGTTGTTGCGGCCGCCCGAGGAGTGCTTGCCCTCGGTGAGCGCCTTGACCGGCTTGCCCTTGTAGAGGGCCGAACGATCGACCATGACCAGCTGGCGCTGGCCCGGCGTCGTGGGATTGAATGTCTTCAGTGCCATCGTCGTGCGACCTTACAGACCGGTGGTGACGTCGATCCGGTGGCCCTCTTCGAGGGTCACGATCGCGCGCTTGCTGTTCGACTGCGAGCCGAGATTACCGCGGAAGACCTTGGTCTTGCCCTTGCGGACCAGCGTGTTGACGCTCTTGACCTTGACGTCGAACAGCTTCTCGATCGCTTCCTTGATCTGCGGCTTGGTCGCCTTGGCGGCCACCTTGAACAGGACCTTGTTGTGCTCCGAGGCGATCGTGGCCTTTTCGGTCACGACCGGCGACAGGATCACGTCGTAGTGGCGAGGCTCGATGTTCTTCGTCATTTGAAGCGCGCCTCCAGCGCATCGATGGCGGCCTTGGTCAGAACGAGCTTCTGACGGCGCAGGATGTCATAGACGTTGATGCCCTGGATCGGCAGCACGTCCATGTTCGGGATGTTGCGGGCCGCGGCGGCAAAGCCGTTGTTGAGCTCGGCGCCGTCGATGATCAGCGCGTTGGTCAAGCCGAGACCCGAGAAGTGACCGAGCAGCGCCTTGGTCTTCGCGGCTTCCAGCGCGGCCTTGTCGATCACCAGCAGATCGCCGTCCTTGGCCTTGGCCGAGAGCGCATGCTTGAGAGCAAGCGCGCGGACCTTCTTCGGCAGGTCGGTGGCGTGCGAACGCACCACCGGACCGAAGGCACGGCCACCGCCGCGGAACTGCGGCACGCGGGCCGAGCCGTGACGAGCACCGCCGGTGCCCTTCTGCTTGTACATCTTCTTGCCGGTGCGCCAGATCTCGGCGCGGCCCTTGGCCTTGTGAGTGCCGGCCTGACGCTTGTTGAGCTGCCACTGCACACAACGCGCAATGATGTCCTGGCGCGGCTCGAGGCCGAAAATGGCGTCGGAAAGCTGGACCGAGCCGGCTTCCTTACCTTCGAGGGTCGTGACCTTCAATTCCATCTCACGCCTCCTGCGCAGCCGGAGCGGCTTCCGCTTCGCCAGCAACCTTGAACTTGCCGGGCTTCGGAGCTTCCTTCGGCAGCGGCTTCTTGACGGCGTCGCGCACGCGGATCCAGCCGCCCTTGGAGCCGGGAACGGCACCTTCGACGAGGATCAGGCCGCGCTCGACATCGAGCTGAACGACTCGAAGGTTGAGCGTGGTGATGCGGTCGACACCCATGTGGCCGGGCATCTTCTTGTTCTTCCAGGTCTTGCCGGGGTCCTGACGGCCACCGGTCGAACCGATCGAGCGGTGCGAGATCGACACACCGTGCGTGGCGCGCAGACCGCCGAAGTTCCAGCGCTTCATACCGCCGGCGAAGCCCTTACCGACCGAGGTGCCGGTGACGTCGACGAACTGGCCGACGACGAAGTGATCGGCAAGGATCTCGGCACCAACGGGGATCATGGCATCCGCGGAGACGCGGAATTCCTCGACCCGACGCTTCGGCTCGACCTTGGCGACCGCGAACTGGCCGCGCTCAGCCTTGGGCATGTAAACGGTCTTGCGGCTGCCAGAACCAAGCTGGAGCGCGACGTAACCGTTCTTCTCTTCAGTGCGGTGGCCTACGACCTGGCAATTGCCGAGCTTCAGCACGGTCACGGGGATATGTTCGCCGGCCTCCGTAAAGACCCGCGTCATCCCGACCTTTTGTGCGATCACTCCGGAGCGCATCGGCGTGCTTCCTGTTCTTTCTGTCCGCTAGTCGCGAACGTGATCCAAAAATCTTAGAGCTTGATCTCGACGTCGACACCGGCGGCCAGGTCGAGCTTCATCAAAGCATCGACGGTCTGCGGGGTCGGATCGACGATGTCGAGCAGGCGCTTGTGAGTGCGCATCTCGAACTGCTCGCGGCTCTTCTTGTCGACGTGGGGCGAACGGTTGACGGTGAACTTCTCGATGCGGGTGGGCAGCGGAATGGGTCCGCGGACCTGCGCGCCGGTGCGCTTCGCCGTGTTCACGATCTCGCGGGTCGACGTATCGAGGATACGATGGTCGAACGCCTTGAGACGGATACGAATGTTTTGGCCGTTCATTGCCGTGGTCTCTCTTCAGTGGGGGGTGGCGAATAGCGAATAGCGAATGTCACCACTCGCTACGCGCCAATCCCTATTCTCGTAATTACTCGATGATCGAGGCGACGACGCCGGCGCCGACGGTGCGGCCGCCTTCGCGGATCGCGAAGCGGAGCTTCTCTTCCATCGCGATCGGCACGATCAGGTGCACTTCCATCGCGATGTTGTCGCCCGGCATCACCATCTCGGTGCCTTCCGGCAGGTGCACGACACCGGTCACGTCGGTGGTGCGGAAGTAGAACTGCGGACGGTAGTTGGTGAAGAACGGGGTGTGGCGGCCGCCCTCTTCCTTGGTGAGGATGTAGGCCTCAGCCTTGAACTTGGTGTGCGGCTTGACCGAACCCGGCTTGCACAGCACCTGGCCGCGCTCGACGTCCTCGCGCTTGGTGCCGCGGAGCAGCGCGCCGATGTTGTCGCCGGCCTGGCCCTGATCGAGCAGCTTGCGGAACATTTCGACGCCGGTGACCGTGGTCTTCTGCGTGGCACGCAGACCGACGATCTCGATTTCCTCGCCGACCTTGACGATGCCGCGCTCGACGCGGCCGGTCACGACGGTGCCGCGGCCGGAGATCGAGAACACGTCTTCAACCGGCATCAGGAACGGCTGGTCGACCGGACGCTCCGGCTGCGGGATGTACGAGTCGACGTTCTTCATCAGCTCGATGATGGCGTCGTGGCCGAGCTTCTTGTCGGAATCTTCGAGAGCGGCGAGCGCCGAACCCTTGATGATCGGGATCTTGTCGCCCGGGAAGTCGTACTTCGAGAGCAGCTCGCGGACTTCGAGCTCGACGAGCTCGAGGAGCTCCGGATCGTCGACCATGTCGCACTTGTTGAGGAACACGACGAGCGCGGGCACGCCGACCTGACGGGCGAGCAGGATGTGCTCGCGGGTCTGCGGCATCGGGCCGTCAGCGGCCGACACGACCAGGATCGCACCGTCCATCTGGGCGGCGCCGGTGATCATGTTCTTCACGTAGTCGGCGTGGCCGGGGCAGTCGACGTGGGCGTAGTGGCGGTTCGGCGTCTCGTACTCGACGTGCGCGGTCGAGATGGTGATGCCGCGCGCCTTCTCTTCCGGCGCCTTGTCGATCTGGTCGTACGCGGTGAACGTCGCACCGCCGGCTTCGGCGAGAACCTTGGTGATCGCCGCGGTCAGCGACGTCTTGCCATGGTCGACGTGACCGATGGTGCCGATGTTGCAGTGCGGCTTGTTACGTTCAAACTTTGCTTTGGCCATTTGACTCTCCGTTCAATCGTCAGCTCTAGACCGACGACAATCAGGCAAACTTCTTCTGGACTTCTGCCGACACGTTGGCCGGCGCTTCTGCGTAGTGGTCGAACTGCATGGTGAAGGTCGCGCGACCCTGGCTCATCGAGCGCAGGTTGTTCACGTAACCGAACATGTTCATGAGCGGCACCATCGCGTTGATGACGTTGGCGTTGCCGCGCATGTCCTGACCCTGGATCTGACCGCGCCGGGAATTCAGGTCGCCGATGACCGAGCCGGTGTAGTCTTCCGGGGTCACCACTTCGACCTTCATGATTGGCTCGAGCAGGACGGACTTGCCCTTCTGCAGCGCTTCGCGGAACGCCGCGCGCGATGCGATTTCGAAGGCGAGCGCCGACGAGTCGACGTCGTGGTACTTGCCGTCGACGAGCTGAACCTTGACGTCGACCACGGGGAAGCCCGCGACGACACCGGAGCTCATCACGCTGTTGAGGCCCTTTTCGACGCCGGGGATGTATTCCTTCGGAACCGCACCGCCGACGATCTTGGACTCGAACTCGTAGCCCTTGCCGGGCTCGTTCGGCTCGACCACGATCGACACTTCCGCGAACTGACCGGTACCGCCGGTCTGCTTCTTGTGGGTGTACTTGACCTCGGCCTTCTTGGTGACGCGCTCACGGAACGCAACCTGCGGCGCGCCGATGTTGGCGTCGACCTTGTAGGTACGCTTGAGGATGTCGACCTTGATGTCGAGATGGAGTTCGCCCATGCCCTTGAGGATGGTCTGGCCGGACTCCTGGTCGGTCGACACGCGGAAGGACGGATCCTCCGCGGCGAGCTTTGCCAGCGCCACGCCCAGCTTTTCCTGGTCGGCCTTGGACTTCGGCTCGATCGCGATCTCGATGACCGGCTCGGGGAATTCCATTTTCTCCAGGATCACCTGCTTGTCGGGATCGCACAGCGTGTCACCGGTGCGCGCTTCCTTCAGGCCGGCCAGCGCGACGATGTCGCCGGCATAGGCTTCCTTGATGTCCTCGCGGTTGTTCGCATGCATCAGCAGCATGCGCCCGATGCGCTCCTTCTTCTCGCGCGTCGAGTTCACGACGCCGGTGCCGCTCTGGAGGATGCCCGAATAGATGCGGCAGAAGGTGATGGTGCCGACGAACGGGTCGTCCATGATCTTGAACGCGAGCAGCGCCAGCGGCTCCTTGTCGTCCGCCTTGCGCACGACCTCGTTGCCGCGGTCATCGGTGCCCTTGATCGCGGGCACGTCGATCGGCGACGGCAGATAGTCGACGACGGCGTCGAGCAGCGGCTGCACGCCCTTGTTCTTGAAGGCCGAGCCGCACAGCACGGGATAGAACGCGCCGGTCAGCACCGCCTTGCGGATCAGCCGCTTCAGCGTCGCTTCGTCCGGCTCGTTGCCGTCGAGGAAGGCGGCCAATGCGTCGTCGTCGAGCTCGACGGCGGCTTCCACCATCTTCTCGCGGTATTCCTTGGCCTGCTCGACCAGATCTTCCGGGATGTCGACATAGTCGAACTTCGCGCCGAGCGATTCATCGTTCCAGACGATGCCCTTCATCTTCACGAGGTCGACGAGACCCTTGAAGTTGTTCTCGGCACCGATCGGAAGCTGGATCGCGATCGGCTTGGCGCCGAGACGGTCGACGATGTCGGACAGGCACTTGAAGAAGTCGGCGCCGGTCTTGTCCATCTTGTTGGCGAAGACGATGCGCGGAACCTTGTACTTGTCGCCCTGGCGCCAGACGGTCTCGGTCTGGGGCTCGACGCCCTGGTTCGAGTCGAGCACACAGACGGCGCCGTCGAGCACGCGCAGCGAACGCTCGACTTCGATGGTGAAGTCGACGTGGCCGGGAGTGTCGATGATGTTCAGGCGCTTGCCGGCCCAGAAGGCGGTGGTCGCAGCCGAGGTGATCGTGATGCCACGCTCCTGCTCCTGCTCCATCCAGTCCATCGTCGCGGCACCTTCGTGCACTTCGCCGATCTTGTGGCTCTTGCCGGTGTAATAGAGGATGCGCTCGGTCGTCGTCGTCTTGCCGGCGTCGATATGCGCCATGATACCGAAGTTACGGTAGTCCTCGATGGCATGTTGGCGGGGCATGGGGTGTTCCTTGCGAGTCCGTTTGTTTCGCCGTTACCAGCGATAGTGCGAGAAGGCGCGGTTGGCTTCCGCCATCCGGTGCACATCCTCACGCTTCTTCACGGCGTTGCCACGGTTGTTCGATGCGTCCAGGAGCTCGGCCGAGAGACGCTCGGTCATCGTCTTCTCGTTGCGCTCGCGCGCCGCCGAAATCAGCCAGCGGATGCCCAGAGCCTGACGGCGGGTCGAACGAACTTCGACCGGGACCTGGTAGGTCGCGCCACCGACGCGGCGGGAGCGCACTTCGATCGTCGGCATGACGTTCTCGAGCGCCTGCTCGAACACGCCGAGCGGGCTCTGCTTGGTCTTGGCCTCGATGATACCGAACGCACCGTAGACGATGCCTTCGGCGACCGACTTCTTGCCGGCGTACATCACCGAGTTCATGAACTTCGTCACGATGATGTTCCCGAACTTCGGATCGGGAAGAACTTCGCGCTTTTCCGCTGAGTGGCGACGAGACATTGAGCTGGTTCCCGCTTACTTCGGACGCTTCGCGCCGTACTTCGAACGACGCTGCTTACGGTTCTTGACGCCCTGGGTATCCAGAACGCCGCGGAGGATGTGGTAGCGCACGCCGGGCAAGTCCTTGACGCGGCCGCCGCGGATCATGACCACCGAGTGCTCCTGAAGGTTATGGCCCTCACCCGGGATGTAACCGATCACCTCGAAGCCGTTGGTCAGGCGCACCTTGGCGACCTTACGAAGCGCCGAGTTCGGCTTCTTCGGGGTCGTGGTGTAGACGCGGGTGCAAACACCACGCTTCTGCGGCGACTGCTGCAGCGCCGGCACCTTCTTGCGCGACTTCTGCACTTCACGCGGTTGAGCGATCAGCTGGTTGATCGTCGGCATCCTGGCCTTACCCTTTGTTCTGCCGCGAACCCTTCCGGATCCGCTGTCTTGCTGCGGCCCGTTGTCGGGACCGCAAATTCTTTCGAGCCACCCGCCCGATTGGGCCGCCCTGCACGGAACAATCCGCACAAAGCGAAATTGCGCCAACCGCTCCATCAACGAGCGGAAAGCGCTTCGACGCCACAGAGGACCGCAGTATTGGGACCGATCAGCGTAAAGCCGCGGCCCGCGCACCGAGGTCATGCATCCGAATTCGATCTCGAGAGAACAAGCTCAAGAGACCTAAAATCGCACTGGCATTGCCTAGCTATGATCGACAGCGTTTGAGCGGCATTCGTCGAGGTTGGTGCCCGTCTTAGCGACCCCTGGGGGTCAACGGGTGGCCCGTTCCGACGCTGGCGATGCTCACCGCCTGTCGTTAAGTGAGGCGCTTTCTATAAGTGAGAATCGGTCAAGTCAAGGTGAAACGACAGTCGGAAAACGCTTCTGGCACCTGACGAAATCGCTGTTTGCCCGCACTCACCGCGCATGCCGGATATGGGTACCGGACATCTGTTCCGCCAGCCCAAAAACATTTTATATCCGGGCAAAATGTACTTTTATGACCCTTGCTAAGGCTTTTTTTCCTCTTGATGCGTCAATCTGCCGCCTTCGGCAGAGATTTGCACCATGCGGTACACCGACGTTGCCATTATCGGCGGGGGATTGTCCGGCTCGACCGCCGCCGCAATGCTCGGCCGCGCCGGCATTTCGGCGGTGTTGATCGACCCGCATGAGAGCTATCCGGCCGACTTCCGGGTCGAAAAACTCAGTGGTCGCGTACAGGTCGAGCGATTCCTGAGGACCGGAATCGGAGAATCGGTGCTCCGCCGCGCGACCTTTGCCGGCGAAAACTGGATCGCCCGCTTCGGCCACTTGCTCGACAAGGCGCCGAGCCGGCAGTTCAACATCCTCTACGATTCCCTCGTCAACGCCGTCCGCGACGAGATCGCTGCTGACGTCGAACGCATCTGTGCCAAGGCGGTCTCGCTCGAGACGAGCCCGAAGCGGCAAAAGATCACGCTCTCCAATGACGAGACGATCTCCGCCCGCCTGGTCGTGCTCGCCAACGGCCTGAATGTCGGCCTGCGTCACCAGCTCGGCATCGCGCGAAAGATCATCAGCGCCTGCCATTCGATCTCGATCGGGTTCGACGTGGTGCCGGCGGGGCGGAGTTCATTCGACTTCCCGGCGCTGACCTATTTCTCGGAACGGCCGAGCGACCGCATCCCCTACATCACGCTGTTTCCGGTCGGGACGCGGATGCGCGCCAATCTGTTCGTCTACCGCGGCTTCGACGATCCCTGGCTGCGCGAGCTGCGCCGTGCGCCGGCCGAGACATTGAACGCCGCCCTGCCCCGGCTCAAGCTCATCACCGGCGCCTTCGACATCCCCGGCGAGATCAAGATCCGCCCGGTCGATCTCTACGTGAATGACGCAAGCGACCGGCCCGGCCTCGTGCTCGTGGGCGATGCCTTCTCGACCTCCTGCCCCGTCGCCGGCACCGGCTGCGACAAGGTCTTCACCGACGTCGAGCGGCTCTGCAATGTCTACATCCCGCAATGGCTCGCTTCCGACGGGATGGATGCGGACAAGATCGCCGCGTTCTACGCCGATCCGGTCAAGCGAGGTTGCGACGAATGGTCGGCGGCGAAGGCCTTCGACTTCCGCTGCGTCTCGACCGCGACGAGCCCATACTGGACGGCACAGCGCTGGGCGCGCTTCATCGCATGGTCGGTCCAGGGACTATTGCGGCCGTTCGGAGGAGCGCTTCATCTGGAACCGAATTTCCTCGGTCACTCCTCCTCGTCGTCCTCGTCCTCATCATCCTCGAGGTCGTCTTCATCCTCGTCGTCATCGTCGTTGTCGTCATCGGCCTGAGCCACAGCGCCATGCGGCTGGTGGATCTGGTCGTTCCACAGCTTGCGATAGGTGCCGTTCCTGGCGAGCAACTCGGCGTGCGAGCCGCGCTCGATCGCCCTGCCCCCTGAAATCACGATGATCTCGTCCATTTCGACCACCGAGGTCAGGCGGTGGGTCGACCAGATCATGGTGCGGCCCTTGGCGACCTTCAGCAGCGTACGGTTGATCGCCGCTTCCGTGGTCTGGTCGAGCGCCGAGGTGGCTTCGTCCAGCAGCAGCACGGAAGGGTTGCGGATGATCGCGCGCGCGATCGCGATGCGCTGGCGCTGGCCGCCCGAGAGCGTATCGCCGCGCTCGCCGACCGCCGTGTCGTATCGCTGCGGCAGACTCATGATGTAGCGGTGGATCTCGGCCTTCTTGGCGGCGTCCTCCACCTCCTCGTCGGTCGCGCCTTCCTTGCCGAGCCGGATGTTCTCGCGGATCGACATGTTGAACAGCATGTTCTCCTGGAACACCACCGCCATGCTCCGGCGCAGCGAATCCAGCGTCACCTTGCGGACGTCGACGCCGTCGATGGTGACGCGCCCCTCGTCGGGCACGTACAGCCGCAGGATCAGATTGAGCAGCGTGCTCTTGCCCGAGCCCGAGGGGCCGACGATGGCGATGCGCTTGCCGACATTGAGCTTGAGGCTGAGATTGTCCAGCACCGGCGTCTGGCTGCCTTCGTACTGGAACGTGACGTGGTCGAAGGTGATGTCGTTGGTGATGCGCGGCAGATCGGGCGCGCCGGGACGATCGGCGCCGCGCGTCGGCTCGTCCAGCAGCTCCTGCATGTGGCGGATCGCGGCGGCCGAGGAGATCGACACCGGGATGAAGTGCATCACGTGGGCGATGTTGTAGGAGACCTCCCAGAACGCGCTCTCGAAGGTGACGAAGGTGCCGATGGTGATCTGGCCCTTGGTCGCGAGATAGGCGCCGATCGCGAGCACGACGAGGTGCAGCAGCAGCACCGAGATGGTGACCGTCCGCTCCACCATGGTCGAGAGGAACGCGGCCGAAGCGATCTTGTGGCGCGTCTCGGTATTACGGAAGGTGAAGAAGCCGAACATCTTGCGCTGCAGGCTGAACGCCTTGATCACGGCCTGCGCGGCCACGTTCTCCTGCACCATGCCGAGCAGCGCGCTCTCGTTCTGCTTCTGCTCGTAATTGGCCTGCACCGCCTTCGGGGTGAGGATGCGAGGCCCGATCAGCGTGATCGGGAACACCAGCAGCGCGACCGCGGCGAGCTGCCAGTTCAGGAACACCATCAGGATGATGCCGGCGATCAATTCCAGAAACGGCAGCGCTGCACTGTTGGCGAAGGTCTTGACCGAGCCCTCGAAGGCCGAAAGATCGACGGAAAAGCGCGACAGGATCTCGCCGCGCTTGGTGCGGCCGAAATAGGCCGCCGGCAGGTCCTGGACGTGCTCGAACAGGCGCTTGCGGACGTCGGAGATGATGCAGGCAGCCAGCCGGGCGTCCCAGCGCTCGTACCAGACCGCGACGATCGAGGTGAAGATGCCGGCGACCGCGAGCACGCCGAGGATCTTGTAGAGCGCCTGGAAATCCTCCTCGCCGAGCGCGTCGTCGATCAGGTACTTCAGGCTGAGCGGCATGATGACGTTGAACAGCGTCTCGACGAAGACGCCGAACGCCACGAATGACAGCATCCGCTTGTAGTTGGACAGGAAGGGCTTGACGAAACCCAGGATGGTCGCGAGCGCGCCGGCGGCTTCGCGCGCAGTGAAGACGACGAGGTCCTCGTCCTCATCGTCGTCGTCGAGCTCCAGCTCGTCATCCTTCTCGTCTTCGTCGTCCTCGTCGTCTTCGAGGTCAGGCTTGGCGGCGACAAGCTTGTCGTCGAGCTCGGCCGCCTCTTCCGCGGAGAGCTTCTGTTTGTCGGGCGGGAGGGGCTTGGACGCCATGAAACCAACCGATGCTGACGGCCGGCATGACCGCGGAGAAAGCAGGAAATAGCGGCAACCGCTATCGCACCGATTCTATGCGATCATGATGAATTCGGCAAAGCAATTGGCTAGGCCGGTCCGATCCTGTCTCTAGTCGTCGTCCTCATCCTCGACCTTGTCGAAGAAGGAATAACGCAGGCTGTCGGCGTCGGCGTACCACTGGCCCGGACCCTTGTTGGCGGCAAGCGTCGCCTCCCAGAGCGCATCGGTGCAGTCCTTGCGGTGCATCGACAGCTCGAAGCCGTTGCCGAAGAACAGCTCGGACCATTCCCACCAGGTGCCGAGCTTCTTGACGCCGCGCAGCAGGTCGTAGCGGTCGATCACCACTGAAGCCATGTCCGAGGTGATCGAGCCGAACACGAGGCCGGTCTTGACCACGCGATTCAGTTCGCGGATCGCGCGGACCACCTGCTTCGGGGAAACATGGCAGAGGCTGGTCTCGAACACGAAGTCGAAGGCGCCGTCCTTGAACGGCATGTCGGTGATCGAGCCGAGCTTGTTGTACTTCTTCAGCGCCTTCGGCGTCCTGGCGTGGATGGCGCGGTTGCTCTCGATGCCGAAGGCATCGATGCCGCGATCGCGCAGCGCGCCGACCAATTCGCCGCTCGCCGAGCCCGCGACCAGGAGCTTGGCGCCCCTGGCCTTGCCCCAGACGATGCCGATCAGCTTGGTGAGATAATCGGGATCGGTGAAGTGGCTCCAGGCCTCGCTGTAGGGACCGAGGCCGCGATAATTCTCGAAATAGTCGCGGTCGATCTTGTCCGAGACCGGCTTGCCCTCCTCCTGTGCGCGCTCGCGGCGCAGGCGCATCATCTCGGTCAGGATGATGTCGGTCGCCGCGTCCGAGGAGTCGAGCAGACCGTTCAGCGTGGAGTCGAACAGATAGTCGCCGACCACCACGATGCCGGGATGCTCCTTCGGCTCCGGCCGGTGATTGGTCATGACGTCACGCACGGGCAGACCGCCCGGGATAGCATTCACCGACGACAGCCAGCGGTGGATCTTGCCTTCCACGAAATGCGAACGCGCATCGCCGAGCGAGGCCGGCAGCGATTTCAGCGCGGCGTCGATCAACTCCTGGTCCGACAGATTGGCGAAAGCCAGCGCGTCTGAGCCGGGAATGAGCCAGTTCAGCACGCCGTGCTTGCCGACGTCATGGCGCGCGCCCTCATTGTAGACGCAGCAGCCGCCGAAGGCTTCCGACATGAACCAGGCGCCGGAAATCTTCTCGCCCCAGAACGGGGTGTCGAACAGGATCGAGACGCGCAGATAATGCGCGGGACGATCGAAATACGAGACGTGCTTGACCATCGACTTGCGGAGCTGCTCTCCTTCCCAGCCCATGGTCGCGAGCCAGGAATGCGGCAGGCAGACCAGCACCAGGTCGAAGTCGCGCGTCTCCGGCCCCTTGCCGTTCATCATCTTGAGCTGGTAGCGGCCGGTCGGCGCCTTGCCGACGGTCAGCACGCGATGATTGAGCTGGATGTCGGCGTTGACCTCCGACTGGAGGCAATCGATCAGCTGCTCGTTGCCGTTCTGGATGGAATAGAGACCGATATAGCCGTCGACATCCATCAGATAGTTCTTGAGCGCGTTGAGCCCGTTGGTGTTGTGGCTCTCGGTCGCGATGTCGGAGCGCGCCATCACCTTGAAGAAACGCTTTGCGGTTTCGTCCTCGACCTCCTCGTCGAGCACCTGCTCGGCGGTCTTGTAGGCCCAGGGATTCTCGTTGTCGTGCGCGCCGACGCCCTCGTAATATTCGATCGGCGACATCGCCTCGGCGCAGCGCGTGCGGAAACCCTCGATCGCCGCCGCGGTCTTGGCGCCGAATTTGCGGCGCATGCCTGCGACGTCGTTGAGCAGCTCGCCGCCGAACTGCACCTGCTCGGCGTCCATCGGAATCGTCTGCAGTCCGAAATGCTGGATCAGTTCGCGCAGCGGATCGGGACCGGTCATCGAGTAGTCGTAGATCTCCGCAACGCCGGCCTCGTACATCGCCGGCGCGGAATCGAATTTGCGCGTGACGATCTTGCCGCCGAGCCGGTCGGAGGCCTCGTAGATGGTGACGCGGCAGAGGTCGCCGAGCTTACGCTTCAGGTACCAGGCGCTCATCAGCCCGCCGGGGCCGCCGCCTACGATTGCGAGATCAAGCATATGAGTTCCGTGGTCTCCGGCCCTGCCCCCGTCACGGGACCACCGGTCTAAGTTCCCTTAGCAGAAGCGCTTTTGCGCCTGAAGGAAAGATGAACAAAGGTTGATCGTGCACCGCAACAGGGAAACAAAGCAGCAAAAAGGCCGGCTTTCGCCGGCCTTTTCGTTGTCCTCGGTATTCCTACGGATGAACGATCATTCCGCGGGCGGCAGCGCGGGAAGCTCGGCTTCCGGCGCGGGCGACACGACGGCCGCCTGCTTCTCGCGTTCGTCCAGAATCAGCTTGTCGCGCTTCATCGCGACTTCGCGGATCTTGGCCATGGAGGCGCCGGTGCCCGCCGGGATCAGCCGGCCGACGATGACGTTCTCCTTGAGGCCTTCGAGCGGATCGACCTTGCCGTTGACCGCCGCTTCCGTGAGGACGCGTGTGGTCTCCTGGAACGAGGCCGCCGAGAAGAAGGAGCGGGTCTGGAGGCTCGCCTTGGTGATGCCGAGCAGAACCGGCGTTCCCGTGGCGATCTTCTTGCCCTCTTCCTTGGCCTTCTCGTTGAGCGCGTCGAACTCGATCTTGTCGACCTGCTCGCCGGAGATCATGTCCGTGTCGCCCTGGTCGGTGACTTCCACCTTCTGGAGCATCTGACGGACAATCACCTCGATGTGCTTGTCGTTGATGAGCACGCCCTGGAGCCGGTAGACCTCCTGGATTTCGTTGACCAGATAGGCCGCGAGCTCCTCGATGCCCTTGACCGCAAGGATGTCGTGCGGCGCCGGGTTGCCTTCCACGATGAAGTCGCCCTTTTCGACGACGTCGCCGTCCTGAAGGTGGATGTGCTTGCCCTTCGGGATCAGGTACTCGCGCGGCTCGTCGGTCTTGTCCATCGGCTCGATCGAGATGCGACGCTTGTTCTTGTAGTCGCGCCCGAACCGGATGGTGCCCGCGATTTCGGCGATGATCGCCGCATCCTTCGGACGCCGTGCCTCGAACAGTTCCGCCACCCGCGGCAGACCGCCGGTGATGTCACGCGTCTTGGCGCTTTCGGTCGAGACACGGGCGAGGATGTCGCCCGGATTGACCTTGGCTCCGACGTCGACCGAGAGAATGGCATCGACCGACAGCATGTAGCGGGCATCGCCGCCACGGGCGAGCTTGAGCACCTTGCCGTCCTTGCCCTTGACCACGATGGCCGGACGCAGGTCCGAGCCGCCGCGGGTCGAGCGCCAGTCGATGACCACGCGCTTGGCGATACCGGTAGCCTCGTCGAGCGTTTCCGAGATCGACTGCCCCTCGACCAGATCCTCGAAGCCGATGGTACCTTCGACTTCGGTGAGGAGCGGACGGGTGTAGGGATCCCACTCGACGATGCGCTGGCCGCGCTTGACGTTGTCGCCCTCGTCGACGTGCAGGCGCGAACCGTACTGAATACGGTGCGTCGCACGCTCGGTGCCGTCGGCATCGACGATCGCCACCACCATGTTGCGGACCATCGCGACCAGGTGACCTTCGCTGTTGCGGGCGATGGACTTGTTCCGGATCACGATCTTGCCGTCGAAGTTGGATTCGACGAACGACTGCTCGTTGAGCTGCGCCGCACCACCGATGTGGAAGGTGCGCATGGTCAGCTGGGTGCCCGGCTCGCCGATCGACTGCGCCGCGATGACGCCGACGGCCTCACCGTGGTTGACCGGCGTGCCGCGGGCGAGGTCGCGGCCGTAGCACATGCCGCAGATGCCGTTGACGAGCTCGCAGGTCAGAGCCGAACGGATCTTCACCTCCTGCACACCACCCTGGTGGATGGCATCCAGATGGCTCTCTTCCATCAGCGTACCGCGCTTGATGATCACCTTGCCGGAGCTGTCACGCACGTCTTCGCAGGCCGTACGGCCTAGGATGCGCGAGCCGAGCGAGGCGACCACGGTGCCGGCATCGACGATGGCGCGCATCTTGATGCCGAGCTTGGTGCCGCAGTCGTTCTGCGTGATGATGCAGTCCTGCGCGACGTCGACGAGACGACGGGTCAGGTAGCCGGAGTTCGCGGTCTTCAACGCGGTGTCCGCGAGGCCCTTGCGGGCGCCGTGGGTCGAGTTGAAGTACTCGAGCACCGAGAGGCCTTCCTTGAAGTTCGAGATGATCGGCGTCTCGATGATCTCACCCGACGGCTTGGCCATCAGGCCGCGCATGCCGGCGAGCTGGCGCATCTGGGCCGGCGAACCGCGGGCACCGGAGTGAGCCATCATGTAGATCGAGTTGATGTCGGCGTCGGCTCCGCTCGCCGTCTTCTTGGTGGCGGAGATCTCCTTCATCATCGCCTTGGCGATTTCTTCCGTGGCCTTCGACCAGGCGTCGACGACCTTGTTGTACTTCTCACCATGGGTGATCAGACCGTCGTTGTACTGCTGCTCGAAATCCTTCGCCAGCGTACGGGTGGTGTCGACGATCTTCCACTTGCCGTGCGGCACGACCATGTCGTCCTTGCCGAACGAGATGCCGGCCTTGAACGCGTTGTAGAAGCCGAGCGCCATGATGCGGTCGCAGAAGATCACCGTCTCCTTCTGGCCGCAGTGGCGGTAGACCTGGTCGATGACGCCGGAAATCTCGCGCTTGGTCATCAGCTTGTTGATGATCTCGTACGAAATCCGCGGATTCTTCGGCAGCAGATTGCCCAGCATGACGCGGCCAGCGGTGGTCTCGATCCACCGCGTCGAGACCTTGCCGGTCTCATCCATGCCTTGCCACCGATACTTGATCTTGGTGTGGAGGTGGATGACCCTCGCATGCAGCGCGTGCTCGAGCTCGGCCATGTCGCCGAAGATCTTGCCCTCGCCGGGCAGGCCTTCGCGCATGATCGAGACGTAGTAGAGACCGAGCACGATGTCCTGCGACGGCACGATGATCGGCTGGCCGTTCGCCGGATGCAGGATGTTGTTGGTCGACATCATCAGGACGCGCGCTTCGAGCTGCGCTTCGAGCGACAGCGGAACGTGCACGGCCATCTGATCGCCGTCGAAGTCGGCGTTGAACGCGGCGCAGACCAGCGGGTGAAGCTGGATCGCCTTGCCCTCGATCAGCACGGGCTCGAACGCCTGGATGCCGAGGCGATGCAGCGTCGGTGCGCGGTTGAGCAGCACCGGATGCTCGCGGATGACCTCGTCCAGGATGTCCCAGACCTCGGGCCGCTCCTTCTCGACCAGCTTCTTGGCCTGCTTCACGGTGGTGGACAGGCCCTTGGCGTCAAGCCGCGAATAGATGAACGGCTTGAACAGCTCGAGCGCCATCTTCTTCGGCAGGCCGCACTGATGCAGGCGCAGCTCGGGACCGACCACGATCACCGAACGGCCCGAATAGTCGACGCGCTTGCCGAGCAGGTTCTGGCGGAAGCGGCCCTGCTTGCCCTTGAGCATGTCGGCGAGCGACTTCAGCGGACGCTTGTTGGCGCCCGTGATGACGCGGCCACGGCGGCCGTTGTCGAACAGCGCATCGACCGCTTCCTGAAGCATGCGCTTCTCGTTGCGGATGATGATGTCAGGCGCACGCAGCTCCATCAGCCGCTTCAAGCGGTTGTTGCGGTTGATGACGCGGCGGTAGAGGTCGTTGAGGTCCGAGGTCGCGAACCGGCCGCCGTCCAGCGGCACCAGCGGACGCAGGTCCGGCGGGATCACCGGAACCACGGTCATGATCATCCATTCCGGCTTGTTGCCGGAGTGGCGGAACGCTTCCACGATCTTCAGGCGCTTGGCGAGCTTCTTGTGCTTGATGTCGGAGTCGGTCTCCTGCATCTCGAGGCGCAAGGTGGCTTCGAGCTTCTCGAGGTCCATGCCCTTGAGCAGCTCGCGGATCGCTTCCGCGCCGATCATGGCGGTGAAGCTGTCCTGGCCGTACTCGTCCTGTGCCTTCAGATACTCGTCTTCCGACAAGAGCTGACGGTCCTTCAGCGCGGTGAGGCCCGGCTCCAGCACGACGTAGTATTCGAAGTAGAGGATCCGCTCGAGATCCTTCAGCGTCATGTCCAGCAGAAGGCCGATGCGCGAGGGCAGCGACTTCAGGAACCAGATGTGGGCGACGGGGGCTGCGAGCTCGATATGGCCCATGCGCTCGCGCCGGACGCGCGACAGCGTGACCTCGACCGAGCACTTCTCGCAGATGATGCCCTTGTACTTCATGCGCTTGTACTTGCCGCACAAGCACTCGTAGTCCTTGATCGGCCCGAAGATGCGGGCGCAGAACAGGCCGTCGCGCTCGGGCTTGAAGGTACGGTAGTTGATGGTCTCCGGCTTCTTGATCTCGCCGTAGGACCAGGACAGAATCTTCTCTGGAGACGCGATCGAGATCCGGATCTGGTCGAAGACCTGAGCCGGCGTCGTCGGGTTAAAAAGATTCATAATTTCTTGGTTCATCGTCTTCTCCTCGCGTGCCGGTCGCCTACGGCCGCAAATTCGAAAATCACTCAAGCGGGGCGCCCTGCCCTCAAGGCCTCGGGAGGGGCGCCAATGCCCGGCCGTGAAGGCCGGGCATGAAAGGTCGAATTACTCGGCCGCTTCCGACGTCGGCGCCGGACCCATCTTGGAGTTGTGCAGGTCGACGTTGAGGCCGAGCGAGCGCATTTCCTTGACCAGCACGTTGAACGATTCCGGAATACCGGCCTCGAACGTGTCGTCGCCGCGCACGATCGCCTCGTAGACCTTGGTGCGGCCGGCGACGTCGTCCGACTTCACCGTCAGCATCTCCTGGAGCGTGTACGCCGCGCCGTAAGCCTCGAGCGCCCACACCTCCATTTCGCCGAAGCGCTGGCCGCCGAACTGCGCCTTGCCGCCCAGCGGCTGCTGGGTGACGAGCGAGTACGGACCGATCGAGCGCGCGTGGATCTTGTCGTCGACCAGATGGTGCAGCTTGAGCATGTAGATGTAGCCCACCGTCACCTTGCGATCGAACGGATCGCCGGTGCGGCCGTCATAGACGGTCGACTGCCCCGAAGCGTCGAGACCGGCAAGCTTCAGCATCTCCTCGATGTCGGCTTCCTTGGCGCCGTCGAACACCGGCGTCGCGATCGGCACGCCGCGGCTCAGATTGTGGCCGAGCTCGATCAGTTCGTTGTCGTTGAGCGACTTGATCGTCTCGTCCTCGCCATAGACCTTCTTCAAGGTTTCCTTCAGCGGCTTGATGTCCTGCTTCGACAAATAGGCATCGACCGTCTGGCCGATACGCTTGCCGAGGCCGGCGCAGGCCCAGCCGAGATGGGTTTCGAGGATCTGTCCGACGTTCATGCGCGAGGGCACGCCGAGCGGATTGAGCACGATGTCGGCATGCGTACCGTCTTCGAGGAACGGCATGTCCTCGATCGGCACGATCTTCGACACCACGCCCTTGTTGCCGTGGCGGCCGGCCATCTTGTCACCGGGCTGGATCTTGCGCTTCACCGCGACGAAGACCTTGACCATCTTCATCACGCCGGGCGGCAATTCGTCACCGCGCTGAAGCTTCTCGACCTTGTCGAGGAAGCGCTGTTCCAGCCCCTTCTTCGACTCGTCGTACTGCTTCCGCATGGCCTCGATCTCGGCCATCAGCTTGTCGTTCGGCGAAGCGAACAGCCACCATTGCGACTTCGGGTACTCCTCGAGCACCGCGCGGGTGATCTTGGTGTCCTTCTTGAAGCCCTTCGGGCCCGCAATGCCCTGCCGTCCCTCGAGCAGCTCGGCGAGACGGTTGTAGACGTTGCGGTCCAGGATCGCCTGCTCGTCGTCGCGGTCCTTGGCCAGACGCTCGATCTCTTCCCGCTCGATCGCCAGCGCACGCTCGTCCTTGTCGACGCCGTGACGGTTGAACACGCGCACTTCCACGATCGTGCCCTGCACGCCCGGAGGAACGCGCAGCGAGGTGTCGCGAACGTCGGAGGCCTTTTCGCCGAAGATGGCGCGCAGAAGCTTTTCTTCCGGCGTCATCGGGCTTTCGCCCTTTGGCGTGATCTTGCCGACCAGGATGTCGCCGGCGCGCACTTCCGCGCCGATGTAGACGATACCGGCTTCGTCGAGGTTCTTCAGCGCTTCTTCCGAGACGTTCGGAATGTCGCGGGTGATTTCCTCGGGTCCGAGCTTGGTGTCGCGGGCCATCACCTCGAATTCTTCGATATGGATCGAGGTGAAGACGTCTTCCTTCACGATCCGCTCGGAGAGCAGGATCGAGTCTTCGAAGTTGTAGCCGTTCCACGGCATGAACGCGACGAGCACGTTGCGCCCCAGAGCGAGCTCGCCGAGATCGGTCGACGGACCGTCGGCGATGATGTCGCCCTTCTTGACGATGTCGCCGACCTTCACCAGCGGACGCTGGTTGATGCAGGTCGACTGGTTGGAGCGCTGGTACTTCATCAGGCGGTAGATATCGACGCCCGACTTGGTCGGATCGAGATCTTCCGTGGCGCGGATGACGACGCGGGTGGCGTCGATCTGGTCGATCACGCCCGAACGGCGCGCCGCGATCGCAGCACCCGAGTCACGCGCAACGACGCCTTCCATGCCGGTGCCGACGAACGGCGCCTCGGCGCGAACCAGCGGCACCGCCTGGCGCTGCATGTTCGAGCCCATCAGCGCGCGGTTGGCGTCGTCGTTCTCGAGGAACGGGATCAGGGCTGCCGCGACCGAAACGAGCTGCTTCGGCGACACATCCATGTAGTCGACCTTGTCCGGCGTCACCGGCAGGACTTCGCCGGCGTGACGGCAGACCACGAGGTCTTCGGTGAAGCGGCCCTTCGGGTCGAGCGGCACGTTGGCCTGCGCGACCGTGTAGCGGCCCTCTTCCATCGCCGAGAGGTACACGACCTCGTCGGTGACGCGACCGTCCTTGACCTTGCGGTACGGCGTCTCGACGAAGCCGTACTTGTTCACGCGCGCGAAGGTCGCGAGCGAGTTGATCAGGCCGATGTTCGGACCTTCCGGCGTCTCGATCGGGCAGATGCGGCCGTAATGGGTCGGATGCACGTCGCGCACCTCGAAGCCGGCGCGCTCGCGGGTCAGACCACCCGGTCCAAGCGCGGACAGGCGGCGCTTGTGGGTGATCTCCGACAGCGGGTTGGTCTGGTCCATGAACTGCGAGAGCTGCGAGGAGCCGAAGAACTCGCGCACGGCGGCAGCCGCCGGCTTCGCGTTGATCAGGTCCTGCGGCATGACCGTGTCGATGTCGACCGAGGACATGCGCTCCTTGATCGCGCGCTCCATGCGCAGGAGGCCGATGCGGTACTGGTTCTCCATGAGCTCGCCGACCGAGCGCACACGGCGGTTGCCGAGATGGTCGATATCGTCGATCTCGCCCTTGCCGTCGCGCAGATCCACCAGCGTCTTGATGACGGAGAGGATGTCTTCCTTGCGCAGCGTACGCTGGGTGTCGGGCGCATCGAGGTCGAGGCGCATGTTCATCTTGACGCGGCCGACCGCGGACAGGTCGTAGCGCTCGGCATCGAAGAACAGCGACTGGAACATCGCCTGCGCCGAATCCAGCGTCGGCGGTTCGCCCGGACGCATCACGCGGTAGATGTCGAACAGCGCGTCCTCGCGCGTCATGTTCTTGTCGGCCGAGAGCGTGTTGCGGATGTAGGCGCCGACATTGACGTGGTCGATGTCGAGCAGCGGCAGTTCCTTGTAGCCCTGCTCGTTGAGGGCCTTCATCGACTTGTCGGTGATCTCTTCACCGGCTTCCGCGTGGATCTCGCCGGTCTTCGGGTTGACGAGGTCCTCGGCGAGATAGTTGCCGACGAGCTCCTCATCGGACAGGCGCAGCGCCTTCAGGCCCTTCTCCTGCATCTGACGCGCACCGCGCACGGTGAGCTTCTTGCCGGCCTCGAGCACGACCTTGCCGGTGTCGGCGTCGATCAGGTCGTTGATGGTCGAGTAGCCGCGGAAACGGTTGGCGTCGAACGGAACGCGCCAGCCTTCCTTGGTCCGCTTGTAGAGAATCTTCTTGTAGAACGTGCTGAGGATCGCCTCGCCGTCGAGGCCGAGCGCGAACATCAGCGACGTCACCGGAATCTTGCGGCGACGGTCGATACGCGCATAGACGATGTCCTTGGCGTCGAACTCGATGTCGAGCCAGGAGCCGCGATACGGGATGACGCGGGCGGCGAACAGCAGCTTGCCCGAGGAATGGGTCTTGCCCTTGTCGTGGTCGAAGAACACGCCGGGCGAACGGTGCATCTGGGAGACGATGACGCGCTCAGTGCCGTTGACGATGAAGGTGCCGTTCATCGTCATGAGCGGGATGTCGCCCATGTAGACGTCCTGCTCCTTGATGTCCTTCACCGACTTGGCGCCGGTTTCCTCGTCGATATCGAACACGATGAGGCGCAGCGTCACCTTGAGGGGTGCCGCGAAGGTCATGCCGCGCTGGCGGCACTCGTCGACGTCGTATTTCGGCGGCTCGAACTCGTAGCGGACGAATTCCAGCATCGAGGTGCCCGAGAAGTCGGAGATCGGGAACACCGAGCGGAACACCGCCTGCAAGCCCTCATCGGACCGCCCGCCCTGGGGTTCGTCGACCATCAGGAACTGGTCATAGGACGCCTTCTGAACCTCGATGAGGTTCGGCATCTCGGCGACTTCCTTGATGTGTCCGAAGAACTTGCGAACGCGTTTGCGACCGGTGAATGTCTGCTGCGCCATCGTGGCCTCTCATTTTCGTCGCCCGCTCTGGGCGCGCCGTCCGGAACGCGGCTGCCACCGCTCCCCGGGTTGAATTTTTCGAACCCGCTTTGGGGGCCGGAGACTCAGTTCAGGCGGGAATGTCCTGAATCTGTTCTTCAGACCTTCAAAACGCAAAACGACGCGCGGGGCGCAGGAGCGCGCCCGCCCGTCACAACGATCGTCTTCACGGACTGCAAAAGCCCGAAATAGCCTGCTCTCCCAACGGCTTACAGGGAAATCCGGCATCCCTGCCCACCGCGCTTTCGTGCTGCCGAACCGATATGGGGCGACAATAGTGGAGATTCGAGGGGTAAACCCTCAAATCCCCACACTTTTTCGTGTTCGGCCTGCGTCGGGACGTTCCGTCGCACGCCTTTTGCATCCGGTCCATCCCTTTTGTGGATGGACCAGGATCCCGGGCCTCGCTGACGCGCGCCCGGGATCTTGGCCAGCAAGCGCCGCTTACTTGAGCTCGACCTTGGCGCCAGCCTTCTCGAGCTGGACCTTGATTTTGTCGGCTTCTTCCTTGTTCACGCCTTCCTTGACAGGCTTCGGCGCGCCCTCGACGAGGTCCTTTGCTTCCTTCAGGCCCAGGCCGGTGATGGCGCGGACTTCCTTGATGACCTCGATCTTCTTGTCGCCGGCGCTGGCGAGAACGACCGTGAACTCGGTCTTCTCTTCCGCCGGAGCGGCGGCAGCGCCACCACCAGCCGGGCCGGCCACGGCGACAGCCGCGGCAGCCGAAACGCCCCACTTCTCTTCGAGGAGCTTCGCGAGTTCGGCAGCTTCGAGCACGGTGAGGCTCGAGAGGTCGTCAACGATCTTCTGCAAGTCAGCCATTGTTCAGTTTCCTTGAGTGTAAGTCTGGTTCGGGTTTGAGTTTTGCGAAGGGCGTCAGGCCGCTTCGCCCTTTGAGGCATGAGCCTGGATGACGCGCGCGAGCTTGCCCGCGGGCGCATTGGCGAGCTGAGCAAGCTTGGTCGCCGGGGCCACAAGCAGGCCGACGATCTTGCCGCGCAGTTCATCAAGCGACGGCAGCGAGGCAAGCGCCTTCACGCCGTCGACATTCAGGACGGTCTTCCCCATCGAGCCGCCGACGATGACGAACTTTTCGTTCGCCTTGGCGAATTCGATGGCGACCTTTGGCGCCGCTACCGGATCGTTCGAAGTGGCGATCACGGTCGGTCCCTTCAGCATGGGGCCGATGGCAACGACGTCAGTGCCTTCAAGAGCAATTTTGGCGAGACGGTTCTTCGAGACCTTCACCGAGGCGCCAGCCTGCTTCATCTGCATACGCAGCTTCTGCATCTGGGCAACGGTCAGGCCGGAATATTGAGCAACGACCGCGACGCTCGTGGTCTTGAAGACCCCATTGAGCTGTTCGACCGCTTCCTTTTTTGCCGCTCGTTCCACAGCAAGCTCTTTCCGGTTGGCGGTCATCGCGAGAAGCGGGACCGCCGGGTTGCACCCATCGTCCCACCCAAAACCTGAACCTCGGGGCCAAAACCCCCAGGACACGCGCCGGGCGAGACGACAATTTAAAGCCTGCCCTCCGGGAGCCCTTAAGGCCCACGGCGTGTCGAGGTCCGAACCAGACCCGTTTCGCAAGCCAGCCGTTAAAGCTGGGCGCGAAGTGAAATCCGGTCTTCACCCGTCTATGCAGGCCATGCGATTAAGCCGTTGAGAAATCGAAACTTCCCGCGGGCGCCTGCAGTCTTGGACAGGACGAGGTCAGCCGGCGAACCGCCCGACCCCTGCCCGCACTCCACCAACCGACGGGTTTTCCTTCCTTTTCGGGCAAATCCTCACGGACGTCCTGAAAAGGAATGATCTCCTGCCTTGTAGGGTTTTCGGAATGCGTGCACGAACGCGCCAGCCTTAGCCGGCACGTCCGGAAGCGGTTCTTTAACCGCTCCGAGCCCGATTGCCAAGAGCAAAATTCACACCAGTTCCAATCGATTGCCGGCGGGGATTGACCCAGGCCAACAAGGGCCGATTCAGGCCGATTTGACCGCATAAGGCAGCGGCTTACCCTCGAAGAATGCGCTCAGGTTCGCGAGCACGCAGCCCTGCATGGCGACGTGCGATTCGAGGGTATGGCCTCCGATATGGGGGGCGAACACGACGTTGGGCAGCGCAGTCAACGCATCGGGGGCGTGCGGTTCCTTTTCGAAGACGTCTAGGCCGGCGCCGGCGATGGTCTTGTCGGTCAGCGCCGCGACCAGGGCCTTCTCGTCGATCACTGAGCCGCGGGAGATATTGACGACATAGCCATCCGCGCCGAGGCGCCTGAGGATGTCGGCGTCGACGACGTGCTGGGTGTCGGCCCCCGCCCGCACCGCGATCATCAGCACGCTGCACCAGTCGGCGAGCGCCTCCAGCGTCGGGAAATATTGATACGGCAGATCGTATTGGCTGCGGCTGAAATAGCCGACCTCGCTCTCGAAGGCGGCGCAGCGCGCCGCGATCTTGCGGCCGATCTCTCCCATGCCGTAGACGCCAATGCGGCGGCCGGGCATGCCGGCCTGCGGGCGCATCATCGGCGACTGCTTTGACGATGCCCAATCGCCGCTGCGGACATATTGGTCGGCAACCAGGATCCGCCGCGTCGTTGCCAGCATCAGGGTCATCGCGATGTCGGCGACGGAGGCAGCATTGGCGCCAGGGCTGTGGCCGACCGCGATGTTGCGGGCGGCAGCCGCCTTCAGGTCGACGCCGTCATAGCCGGTTCCGTAGCAGACGATGGCGCCGAGCTTTGGAAACAGGTCCATCGCCTCTGCGCCGAGCGGCGAGCCGCCGGCCGTCAACAGCGCGCGGATGCCACTGAGCTCCTCCACCGGAAACATGTCGCGGGCCGGCTTGCCGCCGGTGTCGAGCAGCTCGAACCGCTCGGCGAAGCGCGCCATCATCGTCTTGGGAAAGCGCGAATAGATCAGGACCTTGTCAGCCATTGTTCTTGTTTCCGGTAAGCGCCGCGACAAACGACGAGGGGCGGAATCGGTTGCCCAATTCCGCCCCTCGCCTCATGCAATTTCCAAACCTTAGCCGAGAATGGTGCCCGGCTCGACCTTCACGCCCGGGCCCATCGTCGAGGACACCGCAACGCGCTGGATGTAGGTACCCTTGGAGCCGGCCGGCTTCGCCTTCGAGACAGCATCGGCGAGAGCCTTGATGTTCTCGACCAGCTTCTCCTCGGAGAACGAGGCCTTGCCGACGCCGGCCTGCAAGATGCCGGCCTTCTCGACGCGGAACTCGACCGAGCCGCCCTTGGCGCCCTTCACCGCACCGGTGACGTCCATGGTCACGGTGCCGATCTTCGGGTTCGGCATCAGGCCACGCGGGCCCAGCACCTTACCGAGACGGCCGACCAGCGGCATCATGTCGGGGGTGGCGATGCAGCGGTCGAACTCGATCGAACCGTTCTGCACCTTCTCGACCAGGTCCTCGGCGCCGACGACGTCGGCACCCGCAGCCTTGGCCTCATCGGCCTTGGCGCCGCGGGCGAACACGCCGACGCGGAGCGTACGGCCGGTGCCGTTCGGCAGGGTCACGACGCCGCGGACCATCTGGTCGGCGTGACGCGGATCGACGCCGAGATTGATCGCGACCTCGATGGTCTCGTCGAACTTCGCCTTGGCGCGTTCCTTGACCATCTTGATGGCGTCCGCGAGCGGGTAAAGCTTTTCGCGGTCAACACCTTCGCGGGCTTTGTTCAAACGCTTTCCGATTGCCATGAGCCCTTACCCCGCCACTTCCAGACCCATCGAACGGGCAGAGCCCTCGACCATCTTCATGGCCGACTCGATGGAATCGCAATTGAGATCCTTCATCTTCTTCTCGGCGATCTCGCGCACCTGCGCCTTGGTCACCTTGCCGGCCTTGTCGCGGCCCGGCGCCTTCGAGCCGGACTGGATCTTGGCGGCCTGCTTGAGGAAGAAGGACATCGGGGGCGTCTTCATCTCGAACGTGAACGAACGATCGGCATAGATCGTGATCACGACGGGAATCGGGGTGTTCTTCTCTTCCTTCTGGGTCTGGGCGTTGAACGCCTTGCAGAACTCCATGATGTTGAGACCGCGCTGACCAAGCGCGGGACCGATCGGGGGCGAAGGATTCGCCGCACCGGCCGGGACCTGAAGCTTCAGGTATCCGGTCACTTTCTTTGCCATGTATCACTCCTGTTGTGCCGGCGATCGCCAGCGGTTTCAGGTTCGTGGTCTGGGTCGGATGCGGCTGGCAACCGCCCTCTCCCTCCCACGGCCTCTTGTTGCGTGAGACCGAAGTCTCACGCGCTACCCGGTCAGACCTTCTCGACCTGACCGAATTCCAGCTCGACCGGCGTAGCGCGGCCGAAGATCGACACCGCGACCTTCACGCGCGAGCGCGCCTCGTCGATTTCCTCGACCACACCCGAGAACGAGGCAAACGGGCCATCGGCCACGCGCACGTTCTCGCCGATCTCGAACGACACCGACGCCTTCGGCCGTTCCACACCCTCCTGCACCTGGTGCAGGATGCGCATGGCCTCGGCTTCCGAGATCGGCATCGGCTTATTCTCGGCGCCGAGGAAGCCCGTGACCTTCGGGGTGTTCTTGATCAGATGAAACGCCTCGTCGGTCAGCTTCATCTTCACCAGCACGTAGCCCGGGAAGAACTTGCGCTCGGCGTCGATCTTGCGGCCGCGGCGCACTTCCGTGACCTTCTCGGTCGGAACCAGCACCAGCTCGAACAGCTCCTCGAGCCCGCGCTGCTTGGCCTGCTCGCGGATCGATTCGGCGACCTTCTTCTCGAAGTTCGAGTAGGCGTGGACGATGTACCAGCGCTTGTCGGTCGATTGGGTTGCAGCGGCTGTTGCCATCAGTGAATGCCCAAAAGGAAGGTGATGAGGTAGCGGATGATCTGGTCGGCGGCGAAGAAGAAGATCGAGGCCACGGCGACCATCACGAATACCATGATCGTGGTGATCGTGGTCTCACGACGGGTCGGCCAGGTGACCTTGGCGGTCTCCGAGCGCACTTCCTGCAAGAACTTGAACGGGCTGACTGCCATCGTTTGATGTCCAACGTCCGTCGACAGACGCGAATGAATTTCAGGGATCCGAACAGCCGCCGTTGGCCCAGCCCTCTATCTCGAAGGATGAGCCGGAAACCGGGCTCGATTGTTCGGGGATTTCAAAGCCGCGCCGGATATCCGCATCTCAACGGGCCGGCTGCGAGTGCGGGGTATCTACTGCGGATGGGGCCAAAGGTCAAGGTGCGGGCCAGCCGGGAGACGCGCGGCCGAGGCCAGCGGACCCGATCCGGATCAAGGGCTTACCCGGTCCGCATGATCCACGGTCCGAGCTTTTCGCTCGGTGCCGTCCTGCCTGTCGATCCTGATTGCCTGGGATTAGCTGGCAGGAGTGGCAGGGCTCGAACCTGCGACCCCCGGTTTTGGAGACCGGTGCTCTACCAATTGAGCTACACTCCTACGGACCCTCGCGTCGCCGCGCGGATCAGGGCCGCTTTCAAGCACAGGGGACGGCCGGATTGCAAGGACGGATTGCAAGGGTGAGGCGCGCTGGCCTCGCTTGTTTCGGCCGCGCCATCTGGGCCACTCTTCGCTCCCGATAATAATGTGCCCCCGGGAGTGAACATGACTGCCACAGCCGCCGCCCAAGCCGCCATCGCGCCGAAAACCCCGCCTTTGCCCGAAGCCAAGCCGGAAACGCTGGGCTTGTCGCGCCCTCGTCTCCAGACGATGTCGGACGCGTTCAAGCGCGAGATCGACAGGGGAACCATTCCGGGAGTGACCGTGCTGGTGGCCCGGCGCGGCCAGGTCGGCTGGTTCGAGGCGCTCGGCAAGCAGAGCCCGGCGGCGTCCGTGCCGATGGCGCTTGATTCGATCTTCCGCATCTTCTCGATGACCAAGCCGATCGTCTCGGTCGGCATCATGGCGCTGGTCGAGGATGGCCACCTCCTGCTCGCCGACCCCGTCGCCAAGTTCATTCCGGAGTTCGCTAACCAGAAGGTCGGCGTGGTCAGCGGCGACAAGCTGGAACTGGTTCCGCCGAAGCGGCCGATGACGGTACAGGACCTACTCCGCCACACCTCTGGTCTCACTTATGAGCACCAGGGCGACGGCCCCGTGCACAAGCTCTACCAGGAGTCCCGCGTCCGCAGCCGCAAGATCACCAATGCCGAGCATGCCGCGCTGGTCGCTCGCTTCCCGCTGGTCTGCCACCCCGGCGACGAGTTCAACTATAGCCGCTCTACCGACATCCTCGGCCGCATCATCGAAATCGTCAGCGGCAAATCACTCGGCGCCTTCCTCGCCGAGCGCATCCTCGCTCCGCTCCAGATGGCCGAGACCGGCTTCTCGACGAGCGAAGCCAATGCCGGCCGGCTCGCTCAGCCGTTCGAAGCCGATCCCTGGACCGGCGACAAGGTCGCGCTGTTCAACATGCTCGAGCAGCCGGTGATGGAGTCCGGCGGCGGCGGCCTGGTCTCGACCACGATGGACTATGCCCGCTTCGCGCTGATGCTGCGCAACGGCGGCACGCTCGACGGCAACAGGATCATTGGCCGCAAGACGCTGGAGCTGATGGCATCCGATCACCTGGGACCGCACGTTGTGACCAACGGCACCCTGCTCTCGCCCGGCCACGGCTTCGGCCTCGGCTTCGCCGTGCGCCGCGAGGCCGGCATCGCGCCGTTCCCCGGCAGCGTCGGCCAGTATTTCTGGAGCGGCATTGCCGGGACGTTCTTCTGGATCGACCCGAAGGAGGATCTGTTCGTCGTGTTCATGTCGCAGGGCCCGGGACAGCGCGATCATACGCGGACGCTGGTGCGGGATCTGGTTTACGCGGCGGTGGATTGAGGTCTCGTGCCCCGGACGCAACGCAGCGCGTAGCGGTGCGTTGCAGAGCCGAGGCCCATGTCTCTGCGATCGCGTTTTCGGCCTTCTGGGTCCCGGCTCTGCGGAGCAGCACTTCGTGCTGCTCCGCGTCCGGGGGCGCGAGACCGTCAACTAATCGTCGCGCCGCCGTCGATCACCATGGTCTGGCCGGTCATGAAGTCGCCGGCCTTCGATCCCAGGAACACGGCGGCGCCGGCGATCTCGTCGGGGATGCCGATGCGGAGCAGCGGCGAGCGCGAGGTCGAGGCCTTTAGATTCTCCGGATTGTCCCACAGCGCCTTGGCAAAATCGGTCTTGATCAGGCCGGGCGCGATGCAGTTCACGCGGATGTTGTGCTTGCCGTATTCGCAGGCGAGATTGCGCGCGAGCTGCATGTCGGCGGCCTTGGAAATCGCGTAGGCGCCGAGGATGGTCGAGCCTTTGAGGCCGCCGATCGAGGAGACGATGATGATCGAGCCGTCCTTGCGCTCGATCATCTGCGGCACCACCATCGAGATCAGCCAGTTGTTGGCGACGATGTTGTTGTCGAGAATCTTCCTGAACTGATCGTCGGAGATGCCGGCGAGCGGACCGTAATACGGGTTCGACGCGGCGTTGCAGACCAGCACGTCGATCTTGCCGAAGGCGCGGTTGCTCTCATCGATGAGATTTTGCAGATTTTCCTTCGACGAGATGTTGGCGGCGATCGCGACCGCCGTGCCCTTGCCGAACTTGTCGTTGATGCTCTTGGCAACCTGGTCGCAGACGTCGGCCTTGCGCGAGGAGATCACGACCTTGGCGCCGTGCTCGGCCATGCGCTCGGCGATCGCAAGCCCGATACCGCGCGTCGAGCCGGTGATGACGGCAACTTTGCCCTTCATGTCGAACAAGGTCATGTTTCTCTCCCAGATTATGGTTTGATTGACTTGAAGCTTACGCCGCGTCCGTGCGCGCGGACAACGGTGTCAGGCGAGCTTCTTGACTTCCGGTCCCGCCGGCTGATGCATTGCCGCGTGCGCGTCGTCCGCGATCCACGGCTGCTGGTTCACCATCGGCAGGCGCCAGACGCAGCGCTGGGAGCTCGAGAAGTAATCGAGCCGCGTGATCGACACATTGTCGATGTCGAACGACAGTGCCCGCTCTACCTGGCCGTCGAGTGCGAGGCCGATCGCCGCCTTGATGGTGCCGCCATGCGCGACGGCGATCACGTCCTGCCCGGCCGCCTCGGCGTTGATCCGCTCAACGGTACGGCGCGTGCGGTTGTAGAGATCCATGAAACTTTCGCCGCCGGGCGCGGGCTCGTTGATGTCGGCGAACCAGCTCGTGCCGACGGGACGACTCGCGATAAACTGGGCACGGTTCATGCCTTGCCAGCGGCCGAGATTCTGCTCGGCGAGGTCCGCTTCCCGTTTCATCGACGCAGGCTTCGGGTAACCGGCCGCCCAGATCGCTTCCGCGGTCTGGTGGGTGCGCATCAGATTGCTCGAATACCAGACCGCCTTGCGTGGCAGCACCTTGGCAACAGCATTGAACACGTAAGTATCGCTGGTGTCGCAGGCGAGATCGCTCTGCCCGTAGATGTTGCCGCCGTCATTGCGCACCGGCGCATGACGGACCCACCACCACCGCGTTGTGACCACATTGGGCTTGTCTGCGCTTGTCATCGAAACTCTTCCATCCCGTTTGATGTCGCTGTACGTCAGGTGTGAACGTGTCTCAAGACACTTTACCGTTTGAAATCTTGTTTGAAATTCCGTCGCGCGGCAAGCGTCGCGCAGCATACCAAAGGGAGAAACGCATGGGCCGTCTGCAAGGCAAATCCGTCATCATCACCGGCGCCGGCAGCGGCATCGGCCGCGCCGCCGCACTCCTCTTCACCCGGGAAGGCGCCAAGCTGATCGCGGTCGACCGCACCGAGGCGGTGAAGGAGACCGTCGACGAGGTGAAGAAGGCCGGCGGTGTCGCGGAAGCCATGGTGGCCGACGCGGGCTCCGAAAAGGACGTCATGGCCGTCATCGACAAGGCGGTGAAGACGCATGGCCGGCTCGACGTGATCTGGGCCAATGCCGGCGTCTCCGGCGGGCTCGTCCCGCTCGGTGAGCAGACCGTGGAACAGTGGCAAGAGGTGCTGCGCGTCAACCTGATCGGACCGTTCCTTGCGGTGAAGCATGCGATGCCGCACATGGTGAAGCAACAGTCCGGCGCGATCGTGCTCACCGCATCCGTCGCGGGCCTCAAGGCCGGCGCCAGCGGTCATCCCTACGCGGCGAGCAAGGCCGGCGTGATCAGCCTGGTGCAGACCACGGCGTATTCGCTCACCGGCACCGGCGTGCGCATCAACGCGGTCTGCCCGGGCCTTATCGAGACCGGCATGACCAAACCGATCTTCGACCGCGCCAAGGAACGTGGCACCCAGGACAAGATCGGCCAGCTCAATCCCCTCAAGCGTCCCGGCCAGCCGCACGAGCTCGCGGCGATGGGGCTGTTCCTGGCCAGCGACGAGGCGTCGTATGTCAACGGCCAGGCGTTCCCGGTTGACGGTGGGCTGACGGCGTCGATGCCGTATACGGGGAAGCCGGTTTAGCATCGTTGCCCTCGTTCGTTCCGTCATCCTGAGGTGCGAGGCATGCGATGCATACGCATCGCAAGCCGAGCCTCGAAGGATGAACGGCCGAGATGCAGCCGGGCCGTCGCCCTTCGAGGCTCGAAGAGGCGAGCACCTCAGGGTGACGGTGAGCGATTGCCGCATGCTGCCTCAACGTCGTCATTGCGAGCGTAGCGAAGCAATCCAGAATCCCTCCGCGGAGACAGTCTGGATTGCTTCGTCGCAAGAGCTCCTCGCAATGACGGAGTGTGGGGTGACACGGCCGCTTCATCATTCGCATGTTCATTGCAGACACACCTCCGCATCCTCGCGGCTTGTTTTGCCCGAGCTTTGCCTCGATGCCTCCCCCTCCATTGAAAGAGGGCGCAGGGAAGACCGGGAGCCGGCTGGCTCCCATTGTCCGCTATGCCATGAGTAGTTTGCGCTACAATGCACAGCGGGTAACAGGGCAACCGGAGCATCCCGGCCTTCCCTGCGCAGTGGTTGGAACGGCATATATCGTGCTCTCCCCGGGGAGCGATGCACTATTGCCCCCGTCGCCGTGCGGATGACTGATGCGCGTATCCGGTTGGACCGCCGCATCACCGCAAGACTTGGCGCACAGACCCCGGGCGCCAGGACGACACGATTTGGCCGTACGCCGATCACACCTGTCGTTGGCGCGAGGTCTTCGCTCACGGTCGCCCGCCCTGCGAAGCTTTTCGTGCCGATGTGACCTGCGTCCACCGCCGCCCGGCCCGCGTTCGTGACGATCGCGATACGCCCCTCTTCCTTGGGCCGGGTTGCGGCGATGGATACGCCGTTTCCGAATTTCGGCAAAGTGGAATATTTTCGGTGGTGCGGGTTGACCGAGCGTTTGGGTGTTTTGCTCGACGGGCAACGCGAGATCTTGTAACGCGGATGGAGCGAAGCGTAGTCCGGGAATCCATCCAATCCGGCGAAGTGGCCCCGATTGCGCTGCGCTCGATCCGGGCTACGGTACCCGTGTTGATTTGCCCATGGGGCCGCCACGTTGGTATGGTTCATGCAGGCAACCTCAGCCTCCCTCTCCCCCGACAGAAATGACAATGCCGAACCCGATCTTCCCAAGCTCCAGAGCGGATCGCATCCGCCACCTTCTCGCTGACCTCGTCGGCTTCGACACAATCAGCGATCGTTCCAACCTGCCCCTGATCGCCCATATCGAGAGCTATCTCGCCTTCCTCGGCGTCAAGGGCGAGCGCATCGTCGACGACACCGGGCAGAAAGCCTCGCTCTGGGTCACGATCGGACCGAAGGACCGGCCAGGCCTCGTGCTGTCGGGACACACCGACGTCGTGCCGGTCGCGGGCCAGGACTGGAGCCACGATCCATTCAAGCTGGTCGAGCGCGACGGCAAGCTCTACGGCCGCGGCACCACCGACATGAAGGGATTTGTCGCGGTGTGCCTCGCCATGGTGCCGGAGATGCTGGAAGCGAGACTTGCGACGCCGATTCATCTCGCGATCTCCTATGACGAGGAGATCGGTTGCGTCGGCGTGAGGCCGATGCTGCGCGAGGTTGCGAAGAAGAAGGTCAGGCCGCTCGGCGCCTTCATCGGCGAGCCGACCGAGATGAAGGTCATCATCGGCCACAAGGGCAAGCACGGCGTGCGCGCGACATTCCGTGGCCTCGCCCGCCACTCCTCGATCGCACCAGACGGAGTCAACGCGATCGAATATGCGGCGGAGCTGATCACGGAAATCCGCCGCCGCGCCGTGGCGCTCGCAGCCGCGCGATCAACCGGCAGCCTCTACGACGTTCCGCATTCGACGCTGCTCACCAGCATCGTGCATGGCGGCGCCGCGCTCAACATCGTGCCCGACACCTGCACGGTGGATTTCGAATGCCGCGGTATCGGCATCACCGAGTCGCGCGAGGTAACGGATGCGATCGTCGCCTGGGCCAAGGCCGAGCTCGAGCCCGCGATGAAGAAGCAACATCCGGAGTGCGGCATCGATTTCGAGGAGATCCTCGACTATCCCGCGCTCGACACCGATGCCGATGCCGCGATCGTCACGCTCGCCAAGAGCCTTGCGGGTCGCAACGACCACGCCAAGGTGGCGTTCGGCACCGAAGCGAGTTTGTTTGCCAGCATGGCCGATGTCCCGTCGGTCGTAATCGGACCGGGCTCGATCGCGCAGGCGCATACGCCGGACGAGTTCGTGGAGATGGCGGAGCTGGAGAAATGCGCGGGGTTTGTGGAGAGGCTGATCGTGCATTGTGTGAAGGCGGCGTCGTAGGTGCCGTAGGGTGGGCAAAGCGGAGCGTGCCCACCGGCGTTACCATGATCGCGGAGAGATGGTGGGCACAGCGCTACGCGCCTTTGCCCACCCTACGAGAGCGGCGTAGCTCGTATGAGCGGAGCGACACTCCCCGGATATCGCTACGCTCATCCGGGCTACGAACCTTGCACGAACTACTAGCGAGGATTCCGAGTTCCATCCTCGTCATTGCGAGGAGCTCTTGCGACGAAGCAATCCAGACGGCCTCCGCGGAACGATTCTGGATTGCTTCGCTTCGCTCGCAATGACGATGGAACGAGCTCGCCTCATCACTGGTGTCATGCCCCGGCTTGACCGGGGCATCCAGTACGCCGCCGCTTCTCGGTTCAAGCGCCACCGTCTCTGGAATACTGGATTGCCCGCCTTCGCGGGCAATGACACTGAGCATGTGGAAGCGGCCTCGCAACAAACAAAAGGCGCGGCCATCGGCCGCGCATTTGTCGTCCCTAAACCGCGCCCGCCTTCTGCGCGTATTCCCATGAGGCCTTCGACAGCGGCACGGTGCGCTTGGCCGATTCGAGCGCCTTGGCGTTGGCGGCGGTGCCGTCGCGGACGCGGCCGGCGATTCCTTGCGTGATGCCGGCGAGGCGGAACAGATTGTAAGCAAAATACCAGTTGAGATCGGGCACCGTCATCTTGGTGACGTTGCAATAGATCTGCGCCGCCTCCTCCACGCTCGGGATGTTGAGCGCCTTGAGGTCGGCTCCCTGAAGCCCCGGCATGATCCACTGCATCAGGAGATAGGTGAAGTCGGCCATGGGATCGCCGAGCGTCGAGAGCTCCCAGTCCAGCACGGCCTGCACGCGCGGTTCCGTCGCGTGGAAAATCATGTTGTCGAGGCGATAGTCGCCGTGGACGATCGAGACGCGCGCCTGCTCCGGCACGGTTTTAGGCAGCCATTCGGCGACCTTCTCGAACTCCGGAATGTGCTGGGTCTCGGACGCCCGGTACTGCTTGGTCCAGCGGTCGATCTGCCGCGCAAAGTAGTTGCCGGGCTTGCCGAACTCGCCGAGCCCGATAGCAACGGGATCGAACATGTGCAGCTTTGCGAGCGTCTCGATCTTGCTGGTGAATATCTTGCGGCGGTCTTCCGGCGTCTGGCTCGGCAGCGTCGGATCCCAGAACACCCGGCCGTCCTCCATCGACATGATGTAGAAGGCGGCGCCGATGATGCTGTCGTCCTGGCACAGCGCATAGGCGCGCGCGACCGGAAAGCCCTGCTTTCCAAGGGCTGCAATCACGCGATATTCGCGATCGACCGCGTGCGCCGACGGCAGCAATTTGCCGAACGGCTTGCGGCGCATCACGTAGGAGCGGTTCGGCGTATTCAGCCGGTAGGTCGGATTGGATTGGCCGCCCTTGAACTGGAGAACGACCAGCGGGCCTTCATAGCCTTCGACGTTGTCGCGCATCCAGGCTTCCAAGCGCAGCTCGTCGAAACGATGCCGCTCCTCGACCGGCTTGGTGCCCGAGAATTCTTCGTCTTTCCTGACGCCGTCAGCCACGGTGACGCTCCCTCTTCAGTCCTGACCATTTCAGGTCAGGCATGATCCTAATCGGTAACCGCTGACGCACTTGCGTCAAGCGGTCATTCCGAATGGGACCATGCCCTGTCGTTTCTTCAGATCGGGAGCGCCCGCATGCCCTCCCTCTTAATGCTTGGGAGAATTGGCATACTTCCGAACTTCAAGCCTGGCAATGGCGCGATTGTGCACCTCGTCCGGACCGTCGGCGAGCCGCAGCGTGCGGATGCCGGCGTAGTCCTTGGCGAGACCCGCCTCGTCCGAAACGCCCGCGCCGCCGAACGCCTGGATCGCCTCGTCGATGATCTTCAGCGCCATGTTGGGCGCAGCGACCTTGATCATGGCGATCTCGGCCTGCGCGGTCTTGTTGCCGACCTTGTCCATCATGTCGGCGGCCTTGAGGCAGAGCAGACGCGTCATCTCGATGTTGGTGCGGGCCTCGCCGATGCGCTGCTCCCACACGCTGTGCTCGACGATCTTCTTGCCGAAGGCGGTGCGCGACATCAGACGCTTCACCATCTTCTCCAGCGCCTCCTCGGCCTTGCCGATGGTGCGCATGCAGTGATGGATGCGGCCGGGACCGAGGCGACCCTGCGCGATCTCGAAGCCGCGGCCCTCGCCGAGCAGGATGTTCTCCTTCGGAACGCGCACGTTCTCGAGCAGCACCTGGGCATGGCCATGCGGCGCGTCGTCGAAGCCGAACACCGGCAGCATCTTCTCGACCTTGATGCCGGGGGTGTCGAGCGGAACCAGGATCTGCGACTGCTGCTGGTGCTTGGCCGCGTTGAAATCGGTCTTGCCCATCAGGATCGCGATCTTGCAGCGGGGATCGCCGACGCCGGACGACCACCATTTGCGACCATTGATGACGTAGTGATCGCCATCCTTCTCGATGCGGGTCTCGATGTTGGTGGCATCGGACGAGGCGACCGCCGGTTCCGTCATCAGGAACGCCGAGCGGATCTCGCCGTCCATCAGCGGACGCAGCCATTTGCGCTTCTGCTCCTTGGAACCGTAGCGCATGAACACTTCCATGTTGCCGGTGTCGGGCGCGGAACAGTTGAACACTTCCGAAGCCCAGGAGATGTGGCCC
Organism: Bradyrhizobium liaoningense; assembly: GCF_018130785.1. Taxonomy (GTDB): domain Bacteria; phylum Pseudomonadota; class Alphaproteobacteria; order Rhizobiales; family Xanthobacteraceae; genus Bradyrhizobium; species Bradyrhizobium liaoningense_A. The sequence continues at coordinate 45,559 of NZ_JAFCJT010000012.1, read as the reverse complement.
ATCTGCTCCGACAACAGCGCGTATTCGAGATTGGTCAATCCCGCGCCGCGGAATTCGTCGTCCTCATGCTCGTTCGGCGGCATGAACATGTTCCAGAGGCCTTCGGCCTTCGCCTTCTTCTTGAGGTCCTCCAGAACCGGGATCACCTTCCAGCGCTCGCCGCTGCGATCCTGCTCGTTATAGATCGGCACCGCCGGACGCACGTGCTTGGTCATGAACAACTGCACGCGGTCGAGCCATTCCTTCTGCTTCGGGGACAGATCGAAATCCATGGGACGCTCCTCGGTCTCTCTTTAAGAACCTGTTTTGGCCGGACTGTCCTCCCGCTGCACGCGGCCCGCAAGCGCGAATGCGCTGACTTGCGGACGTTCCGGAACCGGTTCGCGCGTTGCGAACGAGTCTCGATTGCGGATTGACTTTCTCCGGCCTTCAAACGATAGTTTCATACAAGTGTTTGAATTGCAACTCCCTCCCCTGAGGGCATCCATGGCCAGCGATCATACGAGGTCTGCCATTCTCGCCGCCGCCGAACGGCTCTATGCCGATCGCGGCTTCGGCGACGTGACGCTGCGCGACATCGTCGCGGAGGCCAACGTCAACCTCGCGGCAGTGAATTATCATTTCGGCTCGAAGGACGAATTGATCGCAGAGCTGTTCGTCTCGCGCTCGATCGCGACCAATCGCGAGCGTTTGCGCGAGTTGAAGGCCGCGGAAGAGCAAGGCGGTGGTCGCGCGCCGATCGAGGTGATCTTGCGCGCCCTCGTCGGTCCGACCTTGCGCGGCTGCCTCGGGCCCGAAAACCAGCGCTCCACCGCGGCGCGCTTCATGATCCGCGCCTCGATCGAATCCGTGCCGCCGATCCGCCGCATCAAGAACCGCGAGCTCGACCACTTACGGAAATTCGCAGGCGCCATGCGCCGCGCCCTGCCCGACCGCAGCGATGTCGATATCTATTGGGGCCTGAATTTCGCGCTCGCCATGGCGCACCACACCATCCGCGAGAGCGAGCGGTTGACGAAATTGTCGGAAGGCAAATGCGATCTCGACGACGTCGAGGACGTCGTCGCGCGCGTCGTCAGCGTCGCGACGATGGCGCTGACAGCGGGGAAGGTCGAGGCGAAGGCGCCGTCAAGGATTGCTGCGCGCTAGCGCCTCACATCATCGCGATGCAGTCGATCTCGACGTCGAAGGGGCCGAACCATTCCGGGGTGCAGACGAAGATGCGCGCCGGCGGATCAATCGGGAAATAGCGCGCATAGACCGCGTTAAACGCAGCGAAGTGCTTTGTCGAGGTGCAGTAGACGTTGCACTTCATGACGTTGTCGAGGGAGGCGCCGGCCGTCTCCAGGCAGAGCTTCATCTGCTCCATGATGAGCTCGCTCTGGCGCTCGATCGGTACTTCCGCGATCTCGCCCGTCTCGGGGTCGAATGGCGGCAGGCCGGCAACGAAGATCATGTTGCCGGCGCGCGTCACCGGCGAGGTCGGCGCCTTCCAGCGGTCGAGGAACGTCGAAATCGGTTCGACGCGGAGCGCTTCGCGTTTCATCGGCGGCCACCTTCGGTTCAAGCGAGACTGGCGCCTTGCTACATCATTCTGCAGCCGACATGCTTCGCTTGTGATCGAAGTGTGATCGTGACAGCGGGACCAAAGCGCAATGAGATCGCGCTTTTGCTTGTTAGTTTGAGCATGATCTTGTCGGAAAACCGCTGCGCACTTTTCCGGATCAGGCTCTACATCCGCTGCGGCATCTCCTCGGCCTCTTCCTTGGCGAGCAGCAGCAGCATCTCGATGCCCATCTCACCTTCCTGCGGCGAGCGGATGAACTTTATTTCGTCGGCGCTTTGTCGTAGCGCGGCAATGATGGCGACGGCCTGATTGGCCGTTGCTGCCTCGGTCGCCAGAATTGCCTTCTGGTTCTTGGCCTGAAACCCGATCGTGTAGGACATTCGTTCCCTCCCGGACTTGCATCGGGAGGATCGCATCAGAGTCGCGCGCGAAGCGGAAGCCTGTGCGAGTACGGACCGTGTTTATCTGGGGATTGCGCGCAAGCCTCGCGTAAGCCGCGCGCGCGTCACGCTGACGTCACGATTTATCCGATGGCGATCAGCCCAGCCCCAGCATCGCCCTTGCATCCTCCGCAGTCGCGACGCTCGCGCCCAGACTCTTCAAAATGCCCGCGGCATGCGCGACCAGCTCGGCATTGGTCTTCGCCAGCACGCCCTTGGACATATAGAGATGGCGCAGGTGATGATGGTTTTGCCGATCATGCGATGCTGTCCCGATGTCGTCGTGGCAATGGCCTTGCGCAAATCTACCTTACCCTCCCCTGGGGGGGAGGGTAAGAACGCGCGCCGCCTCGGTAGCGCTAGATGATCCCGTGCTTCTTCAGCTCCTCGATCTTGCCCGCATCATAGCCGAGCTTGGCGCCGAGCACTTCCTGTGTGTGCTCACCCAGCAGCGGCGGGGCGCGGTAATTCTTGATTGGGGTCTCCGAGAGGGTGAGCGCGTTGCGGATCAGCGAGAGGTCGGGCTCGAAGGGATGGTCGACCTTCACCCGCATGCCGCGCGACTGGACGTGCGGATCGGAAAACACCTGCTCGAAATTGTTGATCGGGCCCGACGGCACGCCGGCCTCCTCCAGCTTTTCGAGCCAGTAGGCCACCGGCTTCTTCAGGAACAGCCCGGCGAAGATCGCCATGATCTCCTTGCCATGCACGACGCGGTCGTTGTTCTTGATGAAGCGCTTGTCGTTGGCGAGCTCGGGCTCGCCGAGCACCGCGCAGGTGCGCTGGAACTGGCCGTCATTGCCGACCACCAGCATCAGTTCCCCGTCGGTGCAGCGGAACACGCCGGCCGGCATGCCGCCATTGCCCCAGGTGCCGCGGCGCGGCGGCGTCTTGCCGTTGACGAGGTAGATCTGGAGCCAGTGCGACAGCGATGCGATGACGGTATCGAACAGGCAGACGTCGATGTGCTGTCCCTGCCCGTCATTGACATCGCGATGGTAGAGCGCCGAGAGAATGCCGATCGAGGTGTTCATGCCGGTCATGTAGTCGACGATCGAAGGGCCGACCTTCATCGGGCCCTCGCCCGGCTCGCCGTCGATGTGGCCGGTGACGCTCATCAGGCCGCCCATCGCCTGGAGGATGGCATCATAGCCGGCGCGCGGCGCGTAGGGGCCGGTCTGGCCGAAGCCGGTGACCGAGCAATAGATGATGCCGGGGTTGATCGCCTTGATGGTCTCGTAGTCGAGGCCGTAGCGCTTGAGATCGCCGACCTTGTAGTTCTCCATGAAGACGTCGGCGTCCTTGGCGAGCTCCCGGATGATCGCCTGCCCCTCGGGCTTGGCGATGTTCACGGTGACCGACTTCTTGTTGCGGTTGGCGCAAAGGTAAAACGAGTTGTTGTTATTCGCCTTGCCCTCGGGGTCGGTCAGGTAGGGCGGCCCAAAGGCGCGCGCGTCGTCGCCGGTGCCAGGCCGCTCGATCTTGATCACCTCCGCGCCGAGATCGCCCAGCATCTGGGCCGACAGGGGCCCGGCAAGCACGCGGGTGAGGTCAAGGATCTTGATGCCTGAGAGCGGCAGAGCCGACATGTCGATTTCCTCCGGGGGAACTGGATATTGGCGCGGCGGCGAGATCGCGGGCCGCGCACTCTGCGGATACACTATTTTGGTGCCCTGAGCACTGCACGCTGGGCATACTTCCATCCCCCGCCCCGCAGCGGAGGTAGCCCACGGCGGCGAATTTCCGCGCTGCGAATATTGTCCGGTCGGCTCAGGTTGTGGCTGCCGCAGCAACCTGCGGCCGGCGGCGGCCAAGCAGGACCAGGATCAGCACTGTGGCGCAGGAGAAGACAAAGGTGAGGCCGAGCGCACCACGGCTGCCGAACTGGGTGAGCAGTCCGACAAGGAGCGGCGGCGAGATCGCGGACGCCAGATTGAGCGGCAGCGCGATCATCGACATCGCCTTGGCGAATTCGGCCTGGTCGTAGAACACCAGCGGGATCGTCGCCCGCGCCACCGCCATCGCACCGCTGCCGGCGCCATAGAGCAGGATGAAGACCGCGACCGCCCAGGTCGCGCCTTCGCTCGTCATCAGCAGCAGCATGGCCACCGGCAACGCCGTGCCCGCGACGAGCCCGGTCGTGATCCCGTCCCATCGCCCGCCGCCGAGGAAATCCAGCCCACGGGCGCTGACCTGGATCACGCCCAGCATCGAACCGAACGCGAGCGCCTGCGCGGGCGCCAGCCCCTCCGCCCGCAACAATTCGATCATAATGGCGCCGATACCAAAATTGACGAAGGCATTCATCGTGATCGCGGCGACGACAAGGCCGAAGGTGCTCTTGGGAATCGCTGGCGGCCGCGCAGCCTTGACCGGCTCGCCACCATCATCCCCAGCCGTTTTCGGGCGGGGTGCGAAGAACGCATAGAGCGGAAGATTGATGACTAGCATCATCGCTGCATAGACGAGACACGTCCCGCGCCAGCCGAGCAGACCGCTCAGGAACGACGTGGTCGGCCAAAACAAGCTGCTGGAGAGCCCCGTCACCAGCATGAGGCCGCCGATGGCGTTCTTGGCCCGGCGACCCGCGACCTCGTTCAGCATGATATAGGCGCCAGTGGAGAGCGTGGCGCTGCCGGCCATGCCGAGCACGACCCAGGCGGCGAAATAGAGGATTGGCTCGCGGGCGAAGGACAGCAGAATGTAGCCGGGGATGGCGACCACCGTGCCAGCCATCATCACGTTTCGTGCGCCATGCCGCGCAAAGGATCTTGCCAGCCAGGGAGCGCATAGTCCCATCGAAACGTAGAGCACCGAGGTGCCGGCAAACACCATCGGCAGGCTCATGCCGAGATCGGCCGCAAGATCGCGGCCGACAATCGGCGGAAGACCGATCGTGCCCCATCCAATAAGTTGGGTGATTGCCAGCACCAGCAGGACTCCAAGGAGTCTGCTGTCGGATTTCAGGAATCGCATTCCAAACGTCGCCTGCCCGGCAGGCGCCGATCACGCCTGTAGCACCCGTCTTACCCGGAGACTCAGCGCAACGGAACGCCGGCCGCCGAATGGCAGAAGGTGACCGGGAGCATGTCAGCAGGCGGCAGTAGCTCCTACCCCGCGAGCCCGAGCAAGGATCGCGCCTCGGCCGCGGTCGCGACGCGCCGGCCGTGGCGCGCGACAGCCTCGCCGGCAATGGTCACGAGCTCAGCGTTGCTGGCGGCCAGGCGGGTCTTGTCGATCCTGATATTGTCCTCGAGCCCGGTGCGAACCGCGTCAGCGCCGCGCGCAAGCGCCCAGCCCATGACCTCGGCCTGATGGCGTCCGATCCCGGCCGCCGTCCACGTCGCTTTCGGGATCAGCCGCTTCAGCTCTCCCAGGAGGATGTCGAGGACATGCTCGTCGGCCGGCATCGCGTTCTTGACGCCCATGACGAATTGCACGTGCGGACGCGAGTCCATCAGCCCCGCCTCGATCAGACGCCGCGCACCGTGTAGATGCGACAGATCGAAGATCTCGATTTCCGGGCGGATGCCATTTGTCTTCATGCCGGTCGCGAGAGTCTCGACCAGGGCGGCGCCGTTCTCATAGACGATCGTCGGAAAGTTCACCGACCCTGTCGACAGCGAGGCCATGTCCGGCTTCAGATAAAGCGATGATCCCCGCGCCGAGGGATCGCGGCCCCGCCCGCCGGTCGAGAACTGAACGATCATCCCCGGACAATGCTTTCTGATCCCCTCCTGCACCTGCGCGAAACGCTCAGGGTCGGACGACGGCGTCTCGTCGTCGTTGCGAACATGGATATGGGCGAGCGCCGCGCCGGCCTCGAAGGCCTTCTGCGTGGACTCGATCTGCTCGGCCGGCAGGATCGGCACCGCGGGATTGTCCTTCTTGCGCGGAACGGAGCCGGTGATGGCGACAGCAACAACAACGGGGTTCATCCCTTGACCTCATGATGATCGCGCTCGCGCGCACGGAATTCGCGTAGACAACACGTAGCGCATGGAGCCGTGCCGCTGCAAACATCATCGTTCGCAGCGGCATCGCCTCGTGCCCTTCAGGTCGGAATTGCGGCCGCACCGCTTCCCGCCTCCGCCCGCTGCCGCTCATAGTCGGCGCGCGGCATCGGAACGGCCTTGGGATTACCGAGATCGTCGATGCGGATCCGATAGGTTTCCCGGGCCGTGACGGCCGCCAGCGCCGCGATGACCGTGATGCCGAAAGCGATCGCGCCCACCGTCAAGGGGATGTTGGCCGAGCCGGGAGGCGCCACAGTCGCGAACAGCGCGGGAAGCAATGCAGTGATGGTCGTGCCTATGTTCTGCGAGATCGCCATCGCCGACACCCGGGTGCGGGTCGGAAACAGCTCCGGGTAAAAGCTCGGGAAGATCGCGTTGTAGCCCTGGTAAACGACACCCCACATCAAGAGCGACAGCAGGATCGCGAGCGGCACATTCCTGATGCTGATGGCATAGAGATAGCCAAAGGCGAGCAAGCCGGAGAGCAGCGCGCCCACGATGATCGGAGGCTTGCGGCCGACCTTGTCGGAGAGATTGCCGACGAAGGGAATGACGAACACGGCCAGCATGTTTCCGAGCACAGGGATCCAGAGATAGACGTCCTTGGCGAAACCGATGCCATAGGCCGGTTGGACCGCATAGGCCGCACCGAAGATGGTCGCAACGACCGGGATGACGTTCATCAGAGCCATGCAAATGACCCGGAGCATATCGCGCCAACTCAGCTTGATGGCCTGGACGATGGGCGCCCGCGGCGTTTCTCCCCGCTCGCCCTCGCGGGCAAAGGCAGGGGTTTCGTCAACCTCGCGGCGAATGATGTAGCCCGCAACGATGACGAAGAAGCTGAGCAGGAACGGAATCCGCCAGCCCCAGCTGTTGAAGGCGTCGGTCGGCATATAGGCCGCCAGCGGCAGGAAGACTGCTGCCGCAAGAATTTGTCCGGCCTGCACGCCCTGAAGGGCGAAGCTCGCATAGAAGCCGCGCCGGCCGAACGGCGCGTGCTCCAGGATCATCGAGCTCGCGCCGGAGATTTCACCGGCTACGGCAAATCCCTGCACGAGGCGCAGGATGACGAGCAGGATCGGCGCCAGGATGCCGACCTGCTGATAGGTCGGCAGAAAGCCCACGGCCATGGTCGAGATCCCCATCAGGAACATGCAGACGATGAGGACGGTCTTGCGGCCATGGGTGTCGCCCCAATGGCCGAGGACAAAGGCGCCGATCGGCCGGGCCACGTAGCCGACGCCATAGGTCGCCAGCGATGCGACGATGGCGACGGTGGGATTGTCCGACGGGAAGAAGATTTGCGGGAAGATCAGCGACGCGGCGGTCGCGTAGATGAAGAAGTCATAATATTCGAGAGCCGACCCGATCCAGCCGCTGGCAGCAGCCTTCCTGGACTGACTCATGTGATGGATTGCGCGAGTCGTGGTCATCTCAGAAAATTCCTCCACTGGGTTTGCTGATGTCCCGTTGGCGGGCTTCGCTCAAAATTGGGCAGCACTTTCCAGGCGCTCTGCGGACTTCCGCGAGCGCTTGTCACTGCCGATAGGTGTCTGATTGGTCGCAACAATAGGCTTTCGTCGGGCTAACACAATTACCCAGTTATGCGATAAACCTAACATGATGTTATTTGCGCGGGAGCGCCAATTTCCCGGCGGTGGTCATGCGCGCGGACGGGCTCGAATGCCGTCACGGGAATTCAATCAGGCGCATTGAAGGTACGCGCCGAAATGGCGCGTATCGTCGCTCACCGCGCGCCGCGGGCGGCTGATCGTATGACGAAGCTAGCTTCCCAGTGCGTTCTCGCCCGCTTCGCGGCCGGGCACGCTGACATGGACTTCGTGTCCCTGGCGGAGCGCCAGCGATGCTGCCGCCACCGCCGATTCGAATGCCGATTCCTTGGTGGCATATTTGCCGTTGATGTTGCCGTCGTGCAGCACGCCCCACTCGTCCTGCACCGGCACGATGGCGTATTGAGCAAGGCCCATTGTCCAATTCCTCCCGTTCTCGAGTCTATCGCTGCGTGACCTGCGGGTGTGCGGCGGTCACGCGCCATACCGTGTTGCCGCTGTCGTCGGCGACCAGCAGTGCGCCGCTCTTGTCGATGGCGACGCCGACGGGACGGCCGCGTGCCTGATTGTCGCTGTTGAGGAAGCCGGTGACGACGTCTTGCGCAGGGCCACTCGGCTTGCCGTCCGCGAACGGCACGTACACCACCTTGTAGCCGTTCAGGACCTGCCGGTTCCAGCTGCCGTGCTCGCCGACGAAGGCACCGCCGCGATAGGCGGCCGGCAGGCTCGTGCCGGTGGAGAAAGCCATCCCGAGCGGTGCGACATGCGAGCTCAGCGCGTAGTCGGGTACGAGGGCCTTGGCGACGAGGTCGGGCCGCTGCGGCTTGACGCGGGGATCGACGTGCTGGCCGTAATAGCTGTAGGGCCAACCATAGAAGCCGCCATCCTTCACCGACGTCATGTAGTCGGGGACGAGATCGGGACCGAGCTCGTCACGTTCGTTCACCACGGCCCAGAGCGCTCCGGTCTGCGGCTCGAAGCTCAGGCCGTTCGGATTGCGCAGGCCGCTCGCGAAGATGCGCCAGCGGCCGCTGGCGCGTTCGACTTCGAGGATCGCAGCGCGATTGTGCTCGGCCTCCATGCCGTTCTCGGTGATGTTGCTGTTGGAGCCGACGCCGGCGTAAAGTTTCGAGCCGTCCGGACTTGCGACCAGGCTCTTGGTCCAGTGATGGTCGATCGGCCCGCCCGGCAGTGGCGTCAGCACTGTGCCCGGCGCGGTGATTTTCGTATCGCCCTCCGTGTAAGGATATTTCACGATCGCATCGGTGTTGGCGACGTAGAGGTCGTTGCCGACCAGCGCGACGCCAAACGGCGAGTTGAGATGGTCGAGGAAGACGCTTTGCGTATCTGGCACGCCGTCGCCATTGGTGTCGCGCAACAACGTGATGCGGTTGCTCTCGCCGGTCTCGCCGCCCGAGGTCGCCCAGGATTCGACATAGCCCATCACGATTTCCTTGGGCCGCTTGATCGCGGCGCCCTTCGGCGCCTTGGATTCCACGACCAGAATGTCACCGTTGGGAAGTACGTAGAGGAAGCGCGGGTGCTGCAAGCCCGTCGCAAAGGCCTTGGCCTGCAAGCCCTGCGCGACGGTCGGCGTCTCATCCTTCTTCCAGCCGACGATGCGTGCGATGTGCATCGGCGGCAGCAGATATTGCTGAATGTCGGGCAGCTTTGGATTGGCGCCGATCTGCGCTTTGGGATCACCGCTGCCGTCATCGCAACCGGCAAGGCACAGAAGCGAAGAGCACAGCAATGTACGGACAAACAAGGACGTCATCGCGCAACTCCCACGCCGTGACGGTACACCATCGCCCAGCCGAGCCAGCCGGTGACGGGCAGGATCAGGACGGTGATGACCGAAAGAATGAGCCCGGTCGGCCACACCGAGGTCCAGGCATCACGCGTGTGGATCAGCACATTGACGGTCGCCAGCATCAGCGCCACCGCGTTGCCGATCAGATGGGGCCAGGCCGGCGCCTGCGCCCGCACCAGGCGATTGCCGAGGAAATCAGTCAGGCCCGCGATCGCCGCCAGCACGCCGAAGATGACGCCGACCAGCAGAAGCCAGGCGGAGAAATTCGCCCACATGATCTCGGCGCTGACGACATAGGCGATGTCGGTCAGCATGGCCCCGATGAAGCACGCGATCGGTATCGGCACCAGCATCGGATGAATCGGATGACCCGCGATCTGCGCGGTGGAGCGCACGCGCACGTCTTGTTGCACGGTTGGCCTCGTGTGGCTTTTTGCCCAGCCCGACCGGCCAACTCGTGCTTGCGGTGAAGGTTCCTACTGCGGCGCACACGCCTTTTGCGCTGACCTGATATGCCGGATAGCTATTCGGCGAGATGCGCGCCGTCCTGACCGGTCACGCCGGAGCGGTCCGCTCACTCATTTCATGCACTTGCTCCGCGGCAACTCGACGACGGGCACTGCCCCAAACCCACCGACGCCGCTGCAATCCTCCCTGATATTGATCAGCCGATCGAGCAACAGCATTGGATTCTTCGACGCACCGCATACGGTTCAATTGGGCATGGTCCGGACAGATTTTGCTTCGGGACGCGACGGGTCATTTTCCACCCTGGAGGTGATCGACGCCGCAAGCAACTCTGCGCTGCCTTCGCAGAACTCGAGATGAAGAAACGGATCGATCAACTCAAGCTCCATCAACGTCAATCCGTCCGGCCGCAACATGCCATCGACTCGCGCGTACTGTCGTACCCGCTCCTGCGCGCTGGTTGCGATCTTAAAGATCGATGAACTCAGACCGCGAATAGTTGAAACAGCTCTCACAACATCGGAACAGAAGGCCCCATACTTTTGTTCTAGCGTCGAGGCCCAACAAAGGAGAAGGGCTATGATTACGAACAGACTTATGATCTTGGGAGCGGTGCTCGCCTTGAGCGCCACCTCCGTCTATGCCGGTCCCTGCAACACGGCGAGCCGCGATGCAGGGTCAGGAAGCGTCCCGGGCTATACCGGACAAACCACGGGTTCCACAGCAACTGGTAAGGAGCAGCCTCCGACATCTTCGATGAGCAAGGCCTCTGAGCATACCGCGACGTCGTCGGAAGACGCGCAACGCCAGATGCAGAGCCAGCCTACCGCTGCCGAGCAATCAACGGCGACCAAGCCTGCACCTTCCGCGCAGCAACCGGATAGGACAGCAGGCTCCGTCGAGCAGACCCGTCCCGCGCCTACTGAACAATCAAAGAAGGCAACTGCTGGTGCGGCGGAGCCTGCACCGTCGCAGAGAAAGGCGACTGACTGCTAGAAGCGCTCGGGTTCGACAATTACCGTGGCTTTATCTTCGAGGTCCCGACAAGCGATTTGAGCTGACGCAGATCGTTTGAGGCCTCCGCGAGCAGCCAGTCACGAAAGGTCGCGATCTTTGGCTGCGCTGCGGAGGCCTTCGGACATACGATCCAATAGGTCTTGGAGAGTGGCGTTGACTCCGGAAATGCGAGTACGAGCCGACCGTTGATCAGATCCCATGCTGCCAGTGTCGTGCGAGCAAGGGCGATGCCCTGCCCATTGATCGCGGCATCGATAACCATGCTCGCACGATTGAGCACAGGCCCATGTGCGACATCGGCGTCTTCGATGCCGACACCGCGCAACCAGTTCCCCCAGTCGGATCGGCTGTCGAGATGGATCAAGGGAAATTTGAGGATATCGGCGACGCCACCGTTGCGACGGCGATCCGACAAGAGCTTTGGACTGCATACGGCAAAGAGCCGCTCCGTCGACAGCCTTACTGCATCTAAGCCCGGCCAATTGCCATCGCCGTGACGCACGGCGAGATCGACGTCCTCACGGGCGAAATCGACATGATGCAACGTCGCGGAGACGCGCAGGTCAATGCCGGAATGCGCCTCGGCAAAATGGCCGAGCCGATGCACGAGCCACTTGGCGGCGAAGTCCGGCGAGGTACTGACCGTCAGAACGCCCGCGCTTTGCCGCTGCAACAGTCGCTCCGTTCCAGCGGCAATACGGTCAAGCGCATCGCGGACGACCGCGAGATAGTCCCGCCCCGCTTCGGTGATGATCAGACGCTGACGTTCACGATTGAAAAGCTTGACCGCGAGCTCCGTTTCTAGAGCCTTCACCTGATGGCTGACGGCCCCTTGCGTGACGCAAAGCTCCTCCGCCGCGCGTGTAAAGCTTTCGTGCCGGGCCGCGGCTTCAAAAGCCTTCAAGGCGTTCAGCGGCGGCAATTGTGGGCGCATCGCGGGGCTTTCCGAAAGTTCATGAGAATAATTGGGGCAGGCCCGAGAAACGATGCTTTGCGGACCGTGCCCTACCGGGCTTAAGGAGACCCTCGGCAAGTCGAAATGATCAGATTTGGAGGCCTTCAATGTCAACGGTTTTCGCAGTCAGCGCCTCTTCAACACACGCCCGGCGCCGCGCAGCGGCCATGGATCATCAACAAAATTCATGGCTGACGCTGCTCGACAAATGGCTTGCGCGCAGCGAACGGGCACACCAGCGGGCCGATCTTCGCGCCATCGCCAACGACCCACATCTGCTCGCGGACCTCGGGCTCACCCGGGAGGAGGCTTTGATGCAGGCCGACACGCCGTTTTGGAAGTAACCCTGACCGATCCGACTTCGTGATTGAACCGGAGTACCGCCAGATGTCCGAGACCGTCGTTTACGGCTTTCCGCGCAGCACGTTCGTCAACATCGTTCGGCTCATCCTGACCCACAAGGAGGTGACGTACACCTTCCAGGACCTTGAGCCCGTGATGGGCAAGGCTGAGCATCTCGCGCTACATCCCTTCAACCGCGTCCCGATATTCCGGCACGGCGACTTCATCGTTTACGAAACGAGCGCCATCGTCAGCTACATCGACGAGGCGTTCGAGGGAGCGCGGCTGACGCCGCAAGACCCGCGCGCACGGGCACGCATGGTCCAATGGATCAACGTCGTCAATAACTACGTCTACCCCTATATGATTTACCATGTGACCCACGAACGGCTTGTCTTTCCCGAACTCGGGATTGCGTCCGACGAGAAGGTGGTGGCGCACGCAATGCCGAAGATCGAAAACGCGCTCGCAGTCCTGGAGCGCGAACTTGCCGACGGACGGAACCATCTGCTCGGTCCGGAGCTGACGATCGCGGATTTCTATCTCTTGCCGAGCACGTTTGCATTCAGCCTGACCGACGAAGGCAGGAACATGTATCCGAAGTATCCAGCGTTCTGCCGGTGGCGGGAGCGAATGGAAGGCCTACCCACCACCCAGAAGCTCCGAGCGATCCTACCGCCGCGGGCGCCCATTCCCCACGCCCGCGAATGGGCGAACTCACACCGCCCTAAATATTGACCGCCCATCATTGTGCCGGCTCGGATACTGACCCGGACAGACGTAGCTGCCGCAGATGTCGTAGCAGCAGCCGCTGTTGTAGCTGTTGTTGTAGTAGCCGTAGGCGCCTGCCGCAGCAGCGGCTCTCGGGCACGAATGTCGATCATCGGTGCGCTGCAAAGCGCTGGGAGCCGAATGACGAGGAGAGACCCTCACGGCAATGACCGGTGAGTACCGCCATCGCGCCTACCATCCGTCCACGAAGGGACGCTTCTTGCCGGTTCGCGGCGGGGGCGGCGGCACGGAATTGAGCCCGGCAATTACCCAATTCCTGGTCTCGGCGGGATCGATCACATTATCGAGCTCAAAGAGAGAGGCGGTGTTGAGCGCCTTGCCCCGTTCATACATCTGCGCAACGTACGTCTCGTACGTCCTGAGGCGCTCGTCCGGGTCTTCGATTGCGGCCAGTTCCTTGCGTCGGCCCAGCTTCACCTGCCCTTCGAGACCCATGCCGCCGAATTCACCGGTGGGCCAGGAGATGGCAAAGACCGAGGCATGGAAGCTACCTCCAGCCATGCCGAGCGCACCCAGTCCGTAAGCTTTGCGGATCACCACGGTAAAGGTCGGCACCGACACGCCGCAATTGCGGCAATCCCCTGCTGATCAAAACACTTCGCGACCAAAACCGCGGCTCACTATGGGGATTGATCTGGCGCGAGCATACGCTCGATTTCCTGACCGCAGAACGGCGCCGGGTCGCGGCAGCCGACTGGGCCGCCGCCGCCAAGGCGATCGCCGCAGGCAGCGGAGCGAAAGCCGAGACGATCGTTCGCAAAGCGCTGTTCGAATCGCGTGACAGTGCGATGGCAGCCCTGGGACGCTCACGCGGCGGCGACGTCAACGCTGCGAAATTCGTCAGAGATTGAGGGAAATTTCGCCATGGTGCCTCTGCCGCATTGAGGGCACGAACCTTTTCGAAGCACCAACCACAGATAATTCCTAAATTCGGCATTCTGGAACAACGACGGTGGTCTCGCCGCCATCGACTTGGGCAAAATGCGAAGAACTCAACTTGAACAAGTCCGCTTCACTTCATTGAGCGAACCGCAAGGTACCGTTACCAGCCTCCACGCTGCGTCAGGTAACTGGATGCACAGGCCTTAGCCGCCAGTCAGTCGAGCAACTCACCTGCGATCCGTTCTACTCCGAGATAGTCTAACGCAAGGTAATGAGCTCCGGCTTCCCTGAGACTGATACCGTGGTCTTTAGGAAGATGTCCTGCTGCGAGCAATCCAACGACCGTACATCCCGCCGCTCTTGCGGCTCGAACCCCGCCAGGACTGTCTTCAATGACGATACATTCGCGAGGGGGAACGCCGATGTTGGCTGCCGCGTACAGGAAGATGTCGGGATACGGCTTGCCTCGTTCGACGCTCGAAGCACTGAACACGCGCCCATTGAAGAGGGACGTCATATTCAGAACATCGAGACAGAGGGCCAGCCGATCTGGCGAGGAGGACGACGCGATGCACCGAGGTACGTGATCAACTTTCGCTATGAACTCGCGTACTCCGGCAATTGGCAGGAGCGACTGCCTGAAACGCGCCAATGTTCTGGCCTGATACTGATCCCCGAACGATGTCGGCAGTGTCCTCCCGACGGTTTTCTCGATCTCGGCGATGATCTCGCTGAATCTCTTACCGAGATAGGAGCGATAGGAATCTTCGAGGGTCGTGGGCACGCCAAGTTCAGTCACGACTTCGGCAAGCACGGTGTTGGCCAAGACCTCGCTATCAGCGACGACGCCGTCAAAATCGAAAATGAGCGCTTTAGCCATTCACCAAGCTCGCGAGCCCGCTCGTGATCTACGGATAGATTATCGCTTTGACGATCCCGTCGCGGCGCGCGACCTGCTGTTCGAACGCCGCGGGCGTCTCATCCAGCGAAAATCGGTGCGTTGCCAGCGGCGCGAGCTTGACGCGACCACTCTCTGCCAGAGCGATTGCCCGTGGATAGACCTCCGGCATGCGGCGCGAGAATTTGATCGACAGGCCTTTACGCCGAGACTCCGCGCCGCTCAGCACATATTGGTTGTTCTCCGGGATTCCAACGATGACCAGGCGGCCGCCAATGCGAGCGCACCGCGCGGCATGTTCGAAACCATGCGAAGAATCGGTCGCTTCGATGACGAGGTCGGCCCC
The DNA here is from genome assembly GCF_018130785.1 of Bradyrhizobium liaoningense. Taxonomy (GTDB): domain Bacteria; phylum Pseudomonadota; class Alphaproteobacteria; order Rhizobiales; family Xanthobacteraceae; genus Bradyrhizobium; species Bradyrhizobium liaoningense_A. The sequence goes on along the minus strand of NZ_JAFCJT010000012.1, from coordinate 30,449 downwards.
GCGGCCGTCAGTGAAACCGGCAGCCTCTTCGTGGCTGCCGCACCCAACATCAGCACCGAGGTCGCAGGCCAATCCTGTCCGCGCTCTGACTGGATCGATTGCGACGATTTTGCTGGCGCCGGCCAGCCGCGCCAACTGAATTAGCAGCAATCCAACCGGACCGCAGCCCAGCACGGCGACAGTTTCAAGCAATCGCGGACGCGCGAGGTCCATGGCATGGATCGCAACGCCGAGTGTTTCCAGGATTGCGGCGCCGGCGGGGTCGATACTGTCGGGCACAATATGCACGGCAGACGTTGGCACACAGATGAACTCGGCCATGGCGCCGTTATTCGGGGCGTAGCCAAGAAACCGGACATGCGGGCACAAATTGGTGTGCCCGCGATGGCACCATTCGCAACGACCGCAGGAAATGGCGGGATCCACCGCCATCAGCGCATCTGCCGGCAATCCAGCCCGCCGTGCGCTCTCGGGGGTCAGCGTGCCGGAAAACTCGTGGCCGAGCACGAACGGATTGATCCGAGTCGGACCAGTCGTGCCGCCTTCCAGATACGAATGCAGATCGCTGCCGCACACGCCCACGGCCCGGACCCGCACGATGACTTCATCCGCGGCCGGCGTTGGCGTTGGAATTTCAGTGACGCGAATATCGCGAACATCGTGGAGAACCGCTGCGCGCATGTTCAAAGCCCTGGTTCCTGCATGTTTCCGGCGTCGCCGCCCTCGGCGATTCCAGCACTATACATATGTACTTTGCGATTTACAAATGTTCTTACCAGGTGATCTTGCGTAGTGTTGCCGATAGATGGCGCGTCGTTCCTCCAAACCCGAGCGCCAGCCGACGTTTGGCTCGAGCATGGTCATTCCACGGCGGTCGCCCTCAGCGCTCAAACCACCGCCGCTTGCCTGGCGTGCCAGCCGCGCGGCACCGAGCGCCGGCCCCAACAGGGCCAATGGCGGCAGCAGCAGGGGGCGGTCAATCGCCGTCGCGATGAGTCGCCCCCAGAACCGGCTCCGCGCGCCGCCGCCGACAAGCGCGATCGTTCCGATCGATGCGCCGGCCGCGGTGAGCGCATCGTGGCAGTCGGCTATCGCGAAAGCGACGCCCTCGAGGACGGCGCGGCCGATGTGAAGTGCCCCCGCCGAACCGCGCAGATTCGACAGCGTTGCGGTGGCAAGTGGATCGTCGTGCGGCGTCCGCTCGCCGCCGAGATAGGGCGAAAACACCGGAATATCGGCCGGCGACAGATCCGCCGCTTCGATCTCGGCAAGAAAGCGCTCGATCGAGGCGATGCCCAGGACGCCAGCAACCCAGTTCAGCGCGCTCGCTGCACTCAGGACGCAGCCGTGCTGGCCGAACAGGCCAGGCACCGCATGTCTGTGGGTGTGCATTCCTTGATCGCGCGCCGGCACGAAGCGGTCGTTCGCGACAAAGTAGACGCCTGACGTCCCGAGGCTGATGTATGCATCGCCGGCGCGAACAACGCCGGCACCGATCGCGCCGGCCATGTTGTCACCTGCACCGCCCGCGATGGGAAGATTGGCGCGCAGGCCAAAGCGCCGTGCCAATTCGGACCGCAGCATACCACCAGACGCTCCGCTCTCGACGAGTTCCGGCAGCAAATCGGTGCTGATGCCACACGCTCCCGCAAGCTGCGACGACCATGCCCCGGCCTGCGTATCCATCAACAGCGTCGCCGATGAGTCGGCGCGATCGGAGATGGCTTCGCCCGTCAGGCACAGGCGCACGTAGTCTTTGGTGAGCAGAATGTTTCGAGCGCGCTTCAAGGCGTCCGGTTCGTGACGCGACAGCCAGAGGATTTTTGGGGCGGAAAAGCCGGGCATCGGCCGCGCGCCAGCAAGACCTGCGAAATCCGTCACGTTTGCGTCGAGCTCTGCGCATTCGGCGGCCGCTCGCCCGTCGTTCCAGAGGGGAGCCGGCCGAATGGGTCGACCGGCGGCATCGATCAGGGCAACACCGAGCATCTGGCCGGAAAGACCGAGCGCCGCCACACCAGACATCAGTTTCGGATGCTCGGCGGCGAGCCGATCGAGCACGGCGACTGACGCCGTCCACCAGGCATCCGGATGCTGCTCGGACCACAGCGGCCGCGGATGATCGATCGATAGCGGCGCCACCGCGCTCGCCTGCTCACGATCCTCGGCATCGACGATGATCGCCTTGACGGCTGATGTCCCGATGTCGAGTCCCAGAAACAGGCTCATTGCTGCTTGCCGATCAGCCTGAGCGCGCCGGCCGCAGCTTTCTCGTCCGTGATCAGCACCTTGCCGATCCGACCCTGCAGCGCGGCCGCAATCACCGGCGCCTTGTTGGTTCCACCTGCTATCAGCATCACCGTTGGCGTCTTGGCGAGCTTTTCGATCGGCAGCGCAATGGCGCGCGAATTGATGCCGTGGTTGATCTGCCGGCCGGATTGATCGAGATACTGCCCCAGTACGTCGCCCACCGCCCCGGCCGCGCGCAAATCCTCGATGCCGACGTCGGGCGGCAGGCCGTGCCGCACCAAGAGAGAACGCGGCGAGAGATCGCCCAGGCTGAGCAACGCAAGGTCGAGCCGGCCGACGCGTTCCAGAACCTCCGCATAGACTTCCTGGGCCATGAACGTGTCGCGCGAGCGCTTGCTACTTGCGTAGATCGGAGCGGCCAAATAGCTGCATTTGGCGTGCAGCCGCCGCGCCAACTCGCCCGCGATCTCGAACGTGTTGAGCTCGAGCCCGCGCGAGAGACCCCCCATCATCGAAACAACCCAGAGGTCCTGGTACTCCGCAGGTGTCACGTGACGAATCGTTTCACGCAGGGTCGCACCCCAACCGATCCCGATCGTGCGCGGGCGCTTCTCTTCCAGAAACTTCGACAGATAGGCCCCGGCCGCCATGCCGATCAGGCTTGCGATCTGTTCAGGATTCTCGGGACTCGGGACGACCACCGCGTCATCCAGCCCGCAGCGCTCGCGAAGCTGATGCTCCAGCTCGGTGCAGCTCGCGAACTCCGAATTCAGCCGAATGCTGACGATACCACTGTGCCTGGCCTCCGACAGCATGCGATTGACGCGCGCACGCGTCAGCCCGAGCCGCTCGCCGATTTCGGCCTGGGTCAGATTCTCCATATAGTAGAGCCAAGCAATCCGCAAAATGGTCTGGTCACTCAAAGGGCAATCTCCTGGAGCAAGGTCAGAAGCTCGTCATGGACGTGACCATTTGTGGCAATCTTCTGCAAATCGTCAAACTGCGAGTCGGCACCCGCGATTGTCGTTACGCGCCCGTTTGCCGCGCGTAACAGTGGCATGGCGGCCGCATGCGAGACGAGGTCGGACTTGACCGAGACGAAGGCGTCGAGCTGACCAGCCGCAATCCATGCCATTTCAAGTGCACCGGAAACGACAATGCGGACGCCTCGAACTACCGAGCCGAGTCGGTCGATGATGGCGGCGGCCCTCCGCACCTCGTCGGGTTGAAAGTGCGAGGTCAGGATGACCGATACGACCGCATCGGAGAGCGACCGCGTGTCGGATACCCTTGCCGGTTCGCCATTGATGGTCGCAAGCGCGCCGCGCACGTAACGACCGCTGATACCAGACAGCGGAGATTCGACCAGCCCGATCAGCGCCTCGCCGCCGTCATGATAGGCCGCACTGACCGAAAACCACGGGAGGCCGGCAGCGTAGTTCACGGTACCGTCGAGCGGATCGATGATCCAGCGCGAAGCTGTCGAGGCGCCGCTAAAGCCTGCCTCCTCCGACAGGATTGCGGCGCCTGGGGTCAACAGCCTGAGCCCGTCGATCACGATCTTTTCCGCCGCGAGATCGGCGTCGGTGACGATGTCGCGCAGCTCCTTGCGCGTCGTCGCGCGTGGGCCACGCTGCATCTCGACCAGCGTGGTAGCTGCCCGGGTCACAATCGGCTCGGCACTGCGCATCAGCGCCATCAATTCGGTATCGACTGGCATTCAGGTCGCCCTTGGTCCTCGCGTCCCGTCCTCGACCACGAAGGTTGCAAGCCGTCGCACGCCGCTCCTGATGTCCTTGACGTCTTCGACAGCTTCGAAGCCGACCGTGCAGGCCTTCTCGTCGAGCTCTACAGTGGCATAGCCGCGCTTGTCGCCGCGCGCAAAGGCAAGATGCGGATTATCCGCGAGCGCCTTGCGCGTCGAGGCTTCGCCCGGACCATCAGATGTGATCGAGGTGCCGACGAATTCAGTTGCGATGGTCGGCTCGTCGGAGCGCGCAAAATCTCGTTTCAGGCTGGAGGCAAAGAAGGCGTGGCGGTCGCCGCCGATCACGATCGGGTTGCGCGTCCGGTGCGTGGCCAGCGCATCGAGCAAGCGGCGGCGTGCGGTGGGATAGCCGTCCCAGCCGTCCATCCAGTAGCGGTCACCGTCATCGGCCTCGCGCCGGTCCTGCGCCATCAGCGTCTGCTGCGCGACGATGGTCCATCGCGCACGACAATCGCCAAGGCGCTCGTTGAACCATTTTTCCTGCGCCTGCCCCAGCATGGTGCGCGCTTCCGCGATACGTTCGGCACAGGGAACGATCCACGTTGGCCGCCCGCCGTCCACGCAGGCCGACGCCGAACGATATTGTCGGTCGTCGAGCAGCAATACATCCATGACATCGCCGAACCGATAATGCTCATAGATCGTCGCATCCGGCCCGCGTGGCCTCGCCGAGGCCGGAAGCGGCATGTGCTCGTAGTAAGCTTGGTAGGCAGCGGCTCGGATCTTCAGGAACTGCAGGGACTCGCGAACCGTGTAGGAAGTGTCATTGGCGTAATCGTCGGTGACCTCGTGGTCGTCCCAGATCGACAGAAACGGTAAGGCCGCGTGGGCCGCCTGCAGATCGGTATCACTTTTGTAGAGCGCATAGCGGTTGCGATATTCGGCCAGCGTCGTCGGAATTCCGACGCCGTGCTCGCGCACGTGCCGCGATCCCCAGGACCGCTCGTAGATGTAGTCGCCGAGGTGCACGACAAGATCGAGGTCGCGCGTGGCCATGTCGCGATAGGCGCTGAAATAGCCCTGCTCATATTGCTGGCAGGAGGCGAAGGCGAAACGGACGCGCGCCTTGCGCCCGGCTGGCGCGGTGCGCGTGCGCCCGACCGGGCTCACCGCCTTGCCAGCGCGGAAGCGATACCAATAGACGCGATCGGGCTGCAGTCCCCTCACCTCGGCGTGCACGGAATGCGCAAGCTCGGAGATCGCGCGCTCGGCGCCGCGTGCAACGACGCGCGCAAACTTCTCGTCCTCCGCGACCTGCCATTCGACCTCGACCGGAGTATCAGGCATGCCGCCGTCTTCGAGCGGCTGTGGCGCGAGCCGCGTCCACAGGATAACGCTGTCCGCGCGCGGGCAGCCGGATGCGATCCCGAGCGCATAGGGGTCGGCGCTGAAGGTGACGGGAGCGCCGCGCACGATGCCGAAGGGCGCGGCGAGCGTGGCGCTCGCCAGCGATCCCATCACAAAATGCCGCCGCGGAATGCCGCTCATGACGCGGCCGGCGACACCACATGCCTGCGCCGGATGTCGACTGCGAGATCCGGCCGGTCGGTCGTGATCTGCCGTACCGGCTGGGCCAGCCAATAGCCGATGTCCTCCGGAGTGTTGGTGACCCAGGCACCAAGGCGCGCGGTGCCGAGGATGCCGAGCGCCAGCGGTAGCGCTGGCGTCAGTAGCGCCTTCTCGATCGCGACGATGCAGTCGCGGACCTTGGCGAGCCGCTCCAGCGCCGGTCTGATGCCGCCCATCATTTCCGCCGAACGGCGATCAAGCGAGATCAGCACCCGTGCGTCCGGCGACAGCCGTCGCACCGTCTCGACCACTTCGGGGACGAAACAGGTGATGACGGTCCGCCGCTCCAACCCGCGCCGCTGGGTCTCCTCGATGATCTTTGCCTCAAGTCCCTGATAGGCGTTGCCCAGCGCGTCGGTCTTGATCTCGACATGCAGTTCGAGCGAGGTCGCAGCAAACACGTCGAGAACCGACGACAGCGTCGGAATACATTCGTCGCCGGCATCGCGCAGCCGCGTCGACGTCAGGCGTTTCAGGCTTCGATCACCGACCGGACCGGTATCGTGCGCGGTGCGGTCGAGCAAGGGATCGTGGATCACGACGACCCCGCCGTCCGAGCTCTGGTGCACGTCGAACTCGACCGCGTCGACGCCGAGGCCGCACAGATTGCGGAAGCCCATGAGGCTATTTTCAGGCCAAAGGTCGCGTCCGCCTCGATGTCCGGCGATGAAGACCATTTTATCTCCTTACTTGCTGCTGTCGACGAGCCCCTTCAGGAACCAGCGCTGCAATAGCAGGATCACCAACGTCGGCGGCAGCATGGTCAGGAGCGCGCCGCTCATGGCGACGTTCCAGGCCGGCTCACTATCGGAGCGTGGGATCAGGTTCTTCAGGGCAATTACGGCCGTTGCCATGTCCTTGTCAGTCGTGAACAGCAACGGCCAAAGATATTGATTCCAGCCGAATAGAAACAGGATGATCGCGAGCGCCACCATGTTCGGCACCGACAGCGGCAACAGGATGCTCCAGAAGAAGCGCAGGGGCGAGGCACCATCAAGCCGTGCGGCCTCGCAAAGCTCGTCGGGCACGGTCAGGAAGAACTGGCGAAACAGGAATGTCGCGGTGGCCGAGGCCATCAGCGGCAAGATCAGCCCGGGATAGGTGTTGACCATGTTCCATTCAAACGCGATCGTGACCTCGTGACCGCTGATCCAGCGCCAGAGATCAGCGAGACGCAACGTATCGGCGAGCCTTTGCAGCGGCAACGCGGCATTCGCCACCGCCTCGAACGTAGGCACGATGCGCACCTCGATCGGCAGCATCAGCGAGACGAAGATCAGCCAGAACGCGAGCATCCGATAGCGAAAACGAAAATAGGTGATGGCGAAGGCCGAAAGCAGGGACACCGCGATCTTGCCGGCGGTGATACCCAGCGCCACCACCACCGAATTGACGAAGGTCCGGCTGAAATTCGCCTTCACCCAGGCCGTCTGCAAATTGGCAAAGAACTGGTCGCCCGGCAGCCAGGGCAGCGGCACCTTCTGTACCTCGCCGATGGTCAGCGAGCCCGCGACGAATGCGAAGTAGAGCGGCACGCACACGGTCAGGGCCCCCGCGATCAAGATCGCGTGGCAGACGAAGTTGAGGACGGGTGCTCGCTCGACCATCTCAGACCCCGTAATTGACCTTGCGGTCGAAATAGCGGAATTGCAGTAATGTGCAGATCAGCGCAAAGCTCATCAACATCACCGACTGCGCCGCGGAAGAGCCGAGGTCGAGATTGACGAAGCCGTCGACAAAGACCTTGTAGACGAGAATGTTGGTGGCACCCGCCGGCCCGCCCTTAGTGACGGCGTCGATAATCGCAAAGGTCTCGAAGAAACCGTAGATGAAGTTCATCACGGTGAGAAAGAACACAGTTGGTCCCAACATCGGCAGGCCGATCGAAACGAAGCGCCGGATCGGCCCAGCGCCGTCGACCGCCGCCGCCTCCATCAGCGACACCGGCACCGCAAGCAATCCCACCACCAGGAAGATGTAATCGTAGCAGATGTGCTTCCAGGAGGCGGCCAGCGTTACCAAGATCAGAGCATGGTTCGGATTAAGGTTCGGATCCCAGGCGACCCCGAGCGAATGCAGCATTTGGGCGAGCGGCCCAACCGCCGGATTGAACAGGAATGCCCAAAGGATGCCCGCGACCGCAGGCGCGATTGCATATGGCAAGAGAATGATTGTGCGGTAGACGGAGCGGCCGCGCACTATGCGGTCGGTGGCAAAGGCAAGCACCAGCGCAACTAGCAGCGTCAGCACGTTCTGCCCAACCGTGAACTGCAACGTCACCCACACCGATTGGCGGTACTCGACACTGGCAAACAACGCCTTGAAATTGTCGAACCAGACGAACTGGACCGTCGTGCCGAACGGATCGGCGAGCAGAACCGACTGCGTCAGCGCCCGCAGCGATGGAATGAAGAAGAAGAACAGCAAGATCAAGAATTGCGGCAGCAGCAGCAGGGTCGGAAGGCCCGGGCCTTCTCCGAAATTCGCCCGTTTCAGCCCCGGCTCTTGGACCGGCCGAGCCCTCTTCCGCGGTACGGCTGCCCGGTCCGAAGCGGCAGCGGCGTCGCGCGAGCCCAGCTCGGCAGATGCCGCGGCGGTACGCGGTTGTCCGGGCACAGCCACATCACGCCAGGTCACAGACGAACGCACGGTCATGGCCGTCAGCGGTCACCGCCGAGGTCTTTCCCGGCATTGAGCTTCTCGAATTGGCGGAGAATCTCGTTGCCGCGCTTGACCGCGTCATCCATCGCCTGCTGCGGCTGCTTCTGGCCTGCAAAGACCGCCTCCACCTCCTGGCGCTGGGCCAGCATGGTCTGCACGAAATTGCCGAAGCGGAAGCCTCGCGAATTCTCGTTCGGCGTGCCGCGCGACAACTGTAGCACCGCGATCTCCCGAGTCGGATGATCCTTGTAGTAGCCGCGCTCGCGCGCCAGCTCGTAGGCGCGCTTGGTCGCGGGAACGTAGCCGGTTGCTCCGTGCCACCACACCTGAGTTTCCGGCTGAGCGACGAAATTGAGGAACGCGGCCACCGCCTCGTAACGCTCCGGCGTGTGCCCTTTCATCACCCAGATCGCACCACCACCGATCGTGCTGTTGAGGGGCGGATCGATGTCGCTCTCATGCGGCAGGAACGTGGCGCTCCAGTTGATGGTCGCATTGCGCTCGATATTGCCGTGCGAGGCGGTCGAATTAACGAAGGTCGAGCAGCGGCCGGAGGTGAACAACTGCTCCGGGCTGAACCCCTGCCCCGCGATTTGCATAATACCGTCGTCGAGCCACTTCTTCAGCCGCGCGACCTGCGAGACCACCTTGGTCTTGTTATAGACAAATTCGGTACCAAGCCCGCCAAAGCCGTTGGCAAGCGTGCCATAGGGCTGGTTGTTGATGGCGCTGTAATTCTCCAAAAGACTCCAATAGAAATCGCCGGGCAGCACGGTTCCGCACTCGCTGATTCCCTTGGCCTTGATGGCGTAGAGCTGCTTTTCCAGCTCTTGCCAAGTGTCGGCCGGCTTGTCGAATCCTGCTTTCTGGAAGTGGTCCTTGTTGTACCAGAAGATCGGCGTCGAGGAATTGAACGGCAGCGCCGACATACGCCCCTTGTAGCTCCAGAAGCTCGCCACCGGCTTGATGAAGTCGGCAAAGTCGACCTTGTAGCCCTTCTGCTCCAGCAGATCCTGCACTGGCACGACCGCTTCCGACAGCAGCATGGTCAAGTAACCGCGCTCGGCGATCTGCACCATTTCCGGCGGCCGTTTGGCGCGATAGGCGGCGATTACGCCGTTGGTCACCTCGTCATAATTGCCCTTGGCCACCGCCACGACGGTGTATTTGTCCTGCGACTGGTTGAACTTCTCGACGACCTCGTTCAGTCGGTCGCCCAGCACGCCACTCATCGCGTGCCACCACTGCACCTCGATTCGCGCAGCACTCGCCGGGGGCGCCAACGCCAAAATCGTGAACAAAACCGCCATGAATGTTGCTCGCTTCATGGGTGGCCCTCCCTGTCAAAGTCCAGTCGGCTTGCTGCCCGAGGCAGTGATCATTTGTATTCTCACTATGACATATGTGTCCAGGCGACGAAAGGGGCAGATTTGTTCCAGTGCGAGGCTCGCAACATCGCGACGCCAGGCGTGCGCCCTCAACCGCCCGCGAGGTTCGCTTCGGCCCAGGTCAGGTCGTCGTTGGCAGGGGATCAGTCGACGGACGGGTGGCTCCGTCGGCGATTACATAGATCAGCGCCAGCCTGTGTTCGGGCGCTTCCGTCGGATTGCATATGCTCTATCTCGGAAAGAGCTTGTCCCGAATGTACCGGGAGGTCGGCTTAAGCCTGATCCTTCGCGGTTTGCGCCTGTCGCTCTCGCCCGCATGTTTGCGGCCGTCCGGAAACATCCAGAGCTTATCTCGCCGCCGCCTGACCAGAAGCAACCGCCCGTTCTTCGCAGCGACAAGCTTCGATTTTGCAATATCCCGTCAGCCACCTTTAGGTGAGTTCGATAAAGACTGGTTGATGATCGGAGGCATCGGTCTTGCCGTTGACCTCGATGTGAGCGATGCGGCCGACCAGATCTTCTGTTGTAAAGATGAAGTCGCGGCAATCGGGGCCGTCGGCCCATTGCACGTGATCATAGATGCCGCAAGTCGGCGACCGCGGCCGGTCGGGCCGACCGGCCGTCCAGGCATCGCGATAGTTGAGGCCCGGTCGGCTCGACCGGTCAATCATCGCGTGCTGGGGATCGGTGACGTCAAAATTGAAATCGCCGCACATCAGGCTCGATGCCGAGACGGTTTGGCTTTCATAGGGCTCATCGGGCTCTCTGGTCGACGCCTTGGGACTGGTCGAGGCGTCCTCCTGCAAGTCCAGCAGGCGCATGATCTGCGCTTTGCGCTGAGCAACCGAATAATATTCAAGATGCGTATTGACGATGCGCACCGCGCCGAACGCAGTTTGAACCGTTACCTCCAAGGCATGGCGCCGCATGCTGCGCCCTTTGCCTGCGCCCGGCCATGGCAGGATGTGATTGTTGATCTGAACGACCGGGACGCGCGACAGGGTCATGTTGCCGAAGCGATGCAGCTCACCTGCCCGATCGACGGTTTCGATCGCCGGACGGAACACCGGCATATAGCCTGGCAGCAGCGCGGCGAGTTGCGCGCTCTGATCGCCACCGCCATCGAGCCTGGAGAAGCTCGAACTCACTTCCTGGAAGCAGAAGACATCCGCATCGCATGTCTCCCTCGCGATCCTGACGATCCTCGCCAGATCGGTCACGCCGTCGCAGCCTTTGCCGCACTGAATGTTCCAGGTGAGAAGCCGCATCAACGAATACCCGCGCGCATGAAGAATTGGACCAACTGCCGCGACCGCATAGCACACGTTGCCGACGTCGGCTCCGATCGTGTCGCCAGGTCGCCCCCTGCTTCCTGCTCCTGGTTAGAGCCTCTTGCGAGTTCGCAGAAGGCTTAGACGCCGTTACCTCGGAGCCGGATAAAGCGGTTACAACACGTGCCCACAAAGCCTTGATCGCGAGAAATGTTCGTGTGCGGAAGGGAACCAACGGTGCTAGGCATGTACCGATCTCCAAGGGGAGAAATGAATTTGTAACCGGATACATTTTTCTGTTGAAGGCCTCCTGAAGTTGGAATAGCGTTCCACCTAACCGCTGCACCCGACCGTTTCGGACGCTGCCGCAACGAAGCGCGCCTTCAAGTTCGCGCCTAGAACAGAGATGGGAGCCAGGGATGGTTTCGCCGACACCCTCCGGGTTGATCGGATCGACTCCGCGCAATCTGGAGTCTGATAGCGCACGCGATCGCATGCCGCTTTTGCGCAGCTTGATGAAGATCGGCTGGAATCTATTGCCTCCCCTGACATTCGTGGCGATCGTTGGCGCGTGGGATCTGCTGGTCAGGGTGTTCAAGGTTCCGGTCTATCTGCTGCCCGCGCCCGGTCCCGTCTTCGCGCGTCTGGTCACCGATGCGGGCATGCTGTGGAGCAACTCGATGGTGACGCTGACCGAGATCGTTCTCGGCTTCGGCCTCACGCTGGTGACGGCCATTCCGCTCGGCCTGTTGATCGCGCTGTCCCCGGTTGCCAGGCAAATTCTCTATCCGCCGATCATGCTTCTGCAGCTCGTCCCGAAGATTGCGGTCGCTCCCCTCTTCCTGGTTTGGCTTGGCTTCGGGATTGAATCCAAGGTGCTGCTGACGGTCCTGATGACCTTCTTCCCGCTCCTCCTGGCGAGTATCAGTGGCTTTCAGATCCTCGACAATCGGCTGCTGTACCTGACAAAGTCGATGGGAGCGTCGACCTGGCAGACCTTCCGTTTCCTGCGCATTCCCGCGGCGCTGCCGGTCATATTCTCCGGCATCAAGGCGTCGGCCACCATCGCGGCAACGGCCGCCATTGTCGCTGAATTCGTCGGCGCCAATCAGGGACTCGGCTACGTGCTGCTGAAGGGCACGAGCACCATGGACCTCGAGCTCACCTTTGCCGTGCTTGTCGTTCTGACATTCATCGGGATCGTGATCAACTACGTCGTCGAGTTCAGCGAATGGCTGATGGCTCCCTGGCAACGGGACGAGACGAATTAGCACAACAGGCTTTGAACTTACACCAGCGCTAAAATCAGAAATCAATATTCGGGAGGGATATTCAATGAAACGCGCTCTGACTAACATCTTCGTCGTCGCAAGCTGCGCGCTCGGCTCGTGGAGTGCGACCGCGACGGCGCAAACCGCAGTCACGTTCCAGCTCAACTGGACCGCGGGCGGCGCCAATGCCGGATTTGCTGCGGCACTGGGAGAAGGCTTCTACAAGGCCGCCGGGCTCGATGTGACCATCGTCCAGGGCAATGGCTCCGGCAACACCGCGCAGCTCGTCGCCAGCGGTCGTGCCCAATTGGCCTATGCTGATGCCGTCGCTGTTAGCCAGTTGATTGCCAAGGGCGCGCCGATGAAGGTCGTCGCCACGATCTATCAGTCCAATCCCAACGAAGTGTCCGCGCTGACGAAGAGCGGCATCAAGTCGATCGGCGATCTCAAGGGCAAGAAGGTCGGAGTGCCCGCAGGATCGTCGCAAACCACGATGATGCCGCTGTTCCTGAAGGCGAACGGCCTGAAGGAGGCGGACATGACCATGATCAACATGCCGGTTCCAGCCATGGTCCCTTCGCTTCTCCAGGGCCAGGTGGACGCGATCCTGGGATCGATGGACTCCTACCAGATCCAGCTCGAGCAGCAGGGCGCAACGCTCGATAACTACCGGTTCGCCGACTATGGCGTGCCGACCGTCAGCACCTCGATCTTCGCTTCGGACAGTTTCATCAAGGACAATCCCGACGTCCTGAAGAGATTCATTGCCGCAAGCCTCAAGGGATGGAGCTTTGCGCTCGACAATCCCGACAAGGCGGTCAAGGACCTGAAGGCGACCTTCCCGGACCTCAACGAGAAGCTCGCCGCGGCCGAGCTCGCTGCCATCACCCCTCTCTTCTGCAGCGGCGGCGCCAAGTTCATCGGCAAGGCCGAAGACGCGCACTGGACGAAGACGCAGGCCCTTCTGTCCGAGGTGAAACTGCTGCCGGAGGGACAGGACCCGAAGAGCTACTACACGAACGCGTATCTGCCGGCCGACGGCGAGATGCGCGCGTGCAAATGACACGTCGGTTCGCCTGACGTCCAAGATTGAGCATCGCCATGAACAACACGCCGAGACTGGGATATCGCTTCGAAGACCTCCACGAAGGCATGAGGTTTCGAAGCCCCGGCCGCACCATCACGGAAGCTGATCTGATGAGCTTCGCCGGACTGACCGGCGATCATTCGGAGCTCCACACCAGCGATGTCTACGCCCGCGCAAGCGAGTTCGGACAGAAGGTGGCCCATGGCATGCTCGGCCTCGCTTACGCCCATGGCCTGATGTGGGCGCGGACCGGCGAGCTTCGCGACACGGCAATCGCCTTCCTCGGCATCAGCGATTGGCGCTTCGTCGGCCCGATCTTCGTCGGCGACACCATCTTCGTCGACTACGTTCTGGCCGAGCTGCGCGACAGCCGCTCACGCCCGACCCAAGCCATCGCCAATTTCGATGTCGAGGTCGTCAAACAGGACGGCGTCGTTGTCCAAAAGGGTCGCAAGGCGCTTCTGGTTTCGAAGGTTCCGCTCGAAGCCATCAAGGCGTCAATGGCCGTTCCGGCCTCCGCAAGGTAGAGAGACAGATCATGACGGCTCAATCCGACATGGCAGCCCGATCCGGCGTTCCGATCACGATCAACAATGTGTCGAAGGCTTTCGGCGAGGGCACAGGCAAGCCGTTCCAGGCCTTGAAGTCCATTGACGTGACGATACCGGCCGGCGAGTTCATCTCGGTTGTCGGCGCATCGGGTTGCGGCAAGAGCACATTGATGTTGATGGTCGCGGGCCTGCTCAAGCATTCGACCGGAGAGATCACAGTCGCCGGCCGGGCGGTGAGAGAGCCCGTTACCGACGTCGGGATCGCCTTCCAGGACCATCTGCTGCTCGACTTCCGCACGGCGTTCGAGAATGTCATGCTCCATGCCGACATTCGGAAGATCGACCGTGCCAAGCTGGCGGTTCGGGCCAAGGAGCTGTTCGCGCAACTCCGCCTCGAACATGCGATGACCAAATATCCGCGCCAGCTTTCCGGCGGCATGCGCCAGCGCGTCTCGCTGATTCGCACCCTCGTCCACGATCCATCGGTGATCCTCATGGACGAGCCGTTTGGCGCGCTCGACGCACTGACCAGGCTTCAGGTGCGAACCGATCTCGAGACGCTTTGGCTGCGCCGCAGGCCAACCGTGGTCTTCATCACCCACAGCGTGGAAGAGGCCGTCGGCCTGTCCGACCGCATCTTGGTGATGAGCCCGAGCCCCGGCGAAGTCATCGACGACATCAAGGTCGAGCTGCCGCGCCCCCGCCCCATCGTGCTGGGCGATGCTCCGGAGTTCGGTGCTTATGTCGACAGGATCCATCGCCATTTTGAGCGGATGGGCGTCCTTCACGGTATCACAATGCCCCAAGCCGCCGGCGCGCAGTGATGACTACAGTCCTGCAGCAGGGCGCGGCCCCTACCCTCGTGCAGACGACGCGCCGCGGAACCGTCGCGGAGATTGCGCTTGCTGCGGGGCCGCTGAATCTGGTGACGCGCGCGATGCTGCGCGAGCTCAACCGGGTCGTCTGCGAACTTGCCCTGGCGCAGGACATCCGCTGCGTCATTCTCCACGGCGGAGACGCGCGGGCGTTCTGCGCAGGCAGCGATATCCGGGAATTCGGGCCTATCCGCCACGACGCGAGCGAGCAGAAGATCCTGTTCGAGGATATGGTTCTGCGCAACCTGGCGAGGCTGCGGATGCCGACGATCGCGGCCATGGATGGCCCGGCGTTCGGCGGCGGTTTCGAGCTCGCCTTGTGCTGCGACCTGCGCGTCCTCAGGCGCGGGGTCTCGATCGGGCTTCCCGAAAGCCATCTCGGCGGATTGGCGGGCAACGGAGCAGTGCGAGTCACTCGCCTCATTGGTCCGGCCCGCGCCAAGCAGATGCTCTTCACTGGCCAGCAGATCGATGCCGAGCGCGCCCTCGACTGGGGCCTCGTCAATTTCGTTGCCGACACATCGGCGCTCGATATGGCGCGGGCGGTCGCCGATACCATCGGCGCGCGCGGCCCCATTTCAAACCTGCTCGCCAAGGAGCTGGTCGAGCATTCGCAAGACGAACCGCTCGATGCCGGCCTGCTTCGCTCCACCATTGCTCAGCAGAAGATCTTCGACTCGGACGACCTTCAGGAAGGCGCTGTGGCGTTCTTCCAAAAGCGCGCGCCGGTCTTTTCGGGGCGCTAGGGAGCCCTCAGATGGCGCATATTCCCGCCGAACGATGCCTTTCGATCGTCGAATTGCTGGTGGATGCGGCAGGCGAGCTGCCGCTGGGCGAGATCTCCGAACGTCTTCGGTTGCCAAAGAGTGGCATTCATCGGCTGCTCTCGGTTCTGATCGACCGGGGCTGGGTCGAGCAGGATCGCAAATCTGGCGACTATCGACTGACGCACCGCCTGACCATCCTCGGGCAGCGTCTCTATCGCGCGACCGGCATCCCGGATATCTGCCAGCCGCTGCTCGAGCGCCTCGCTCGCGAGACGCATGAATTCGTCCGCCTGGCCGTGATCGATGCCCATTCGCTTGTCTGGGTCGCCGACGCGCAGGGCGCGCGCGGCGGGCTTTTGTACCAGCCGCTTCTCACCTCGAACACCGTCCCGCTGTATGCAACGGCGAGCGGAAAGAGTTGGCTGGCGCGGCTCGATCTCGTAACGGTGCGTGACATTCTGGCGCTCAACGGAAGCTTCAACGATGCGAAGAACTATGGGCCGAGCGTCATCCGGACGTTCGAAGACTTTGTCCCTGAACTCGCGCGAACGGCCGAAAGAGGCTACGGAATCGCCGTCAGCGAAGCGGAGCCCGGCGTCACGGCGGTCGCAGCCGCGGTCCTCTCCGGCGGAACCGCCTCGCCGGTTGGCACGATCAGCGTCGCCGGTCCCGGTGTTCGAATGAACGAAGCCCGCGTTACGGATGTCGCGCCATTGGTCATGCAAGCCGCGCGCGAACTCTCCGAGGTCTGGCCGTTGCGATAGCGCGCCTCGTCACCGCCCGGCATCCGGGCAATCCCAAACATCTCACCATCACGGAGACAGATAGATGAAACTCGTTCGCTTTGGTTCTTTCGGCCAGGAAAAGCCAGGCGCGATCGACAGCACGGGCAAGCTTCGGGATTTGTCCTCGATCGTCCCCGACATTGACGCCGCCGCCCTGTCTCCGGCGGGGCTGGCGCGCCTCAAGGCAACTGATCTCGGCACCCTGCCCGAAGTGACTGGCTCGGTGCGCTACGGTGTCCCGGTCGCTCACGTTCCCAATCTCGTCTGCATCGGCCTCAACTATACCGACCATGCCGAGGAGACTAACGCACCAATCCCGACGCAGCCGATCATCTTCAACAAGCATACCGGTGCTCTGTGCGGCGCGAACGACCCGGTGCTACTGCCGCCGAGATCGAAGAAGCTCGATTGGGAGGTGGAACTCGCCTTCGTCATCGGCCA
Source organism: Bradyrhizobium liaoningense (assembly GCF_018130785.1). Lineage (GTDB taxonomy): Bacteria > Pseudomonadota > Alphaproteobacteria > Rhizobiales > Xanthobacteraceae > Bradyrhizobium > Bradyrhizobium liaoningense_A. Next base: position 13,768 of record NZ_JAFCJT010000012.1, on the reverse strand, counting down.
GACCTGCTGGCATGTCAGCGAGGAGAACGCCCTCAACTATGTTGCGGGATATATGGTGCTCAACGACATCTCGGAACGCGAGTACCAGATCGAGTGGGAAGGGCAATGGGCCAAGGGAAAGAGCTATCCCGGTTTTGCGCCGTGCGGTCCTTGGCTCGTGACGAGCGACGAGGTCCCCGATCCCCAGAAGCTTGATCTGTGGCTCGATCTGAATGGAACCCGCGTCCAGACCGGAACGACGACACGCATGATCTTTCCGATCAAGACCCTCGTTTCCTATCTGAGCCGCTTCATGCGACTGATGCCGGGCGACATCGTGACGACAGGTACGCCGCCCGGCGTCGGGCTCGGCATGAAGCCGAACAAGTTCATGAAGGCCGGCGACGTCATGACGCTGGGGGTAAGCGGCCTCGGGGAGCAGCGTCAAATCGTGACGCCTGCTCAATAACGATATCAGACTGCACCCCAGGCATATCTGACTTCGCTTGGGGTGTTATGCGGGACCGATCCCGAAAAATGCAAGCACTGCGTCCGCCTGCCCGCTGATCATCGCCGCGCCATTCGCGGTCGGACAACCCTTCTCGCGCGCGAGCGCGAGTAGTGCTGTTGTTTCCGGCTTTGGAACGATATCGATGACGGTCAGACCTGGATGAAGTTCGCCGCGGAACGGCGCGAGCGCGAATGCCGGTGCCATCCCAACCGGCGTGGCATTGATCAGCAGATCGAAGCCGGCGACGCCAGGTTCGGTGGCACCGGCCTGGCAGCTGGGAAAATGCTTTTGAAGGCGTGCTGCAAGCTCGGTCGCACGGTTCGCGTCGAGATCGAAGATGCCGATCATGGCCGCGCCGGCCGCCGCCAGCGCCATCGCGATGGCACTTCCCGCTCCTCCCGCACCGAGGATCAGGATATGCCGCCCGGCCGCGGATTGCCCGAGGGAGGCAAGCGCGCCAATGAGGCCCGCGCCGTCGAACATGTCGCCTTTCCACGAGCCGTCCGCTTCGCGGCGCACCGCATTGATCGCACCCACTGCCTGCCCGATTGGACCGACCTGATCGGCATAGGGAAGTACCCTCCCCTTGTGAGGATAGGTTACCACGAAGCCCATCAGGTTCCGGATCGCCATGATGCCTTTGACGGCGTCGTCAAATGTCGCCGTCGGGATCTGCATCGGCAGCAGGACTGCATTGACACCAGCCGTGACGATGCGCGGATTGTAGATCTCGGGCGATCGCACCTGCGCGATTGGGTCCCCGATGATGGCCAGCAGTTTGGTATTGCCGTCTATCCGAGCCTGTTCCACGATCACTCTTCCATTACGTTGGTGCCGGCCCCGACGATTTCCGGATCAGCAGCTCCGCGCTGCATTCGAAGGCGATCTCGATCGGGCGGTTCTCGACGCGGCTGATGATGAAGCGCGCGGCATCTCGGCCGACCAGCTCACCCTGCACCCTGACCGTCGTGATCGGGATCGGCAGATGGCTCATGATCTCGATGTCGTCGTAGCCGACGATCGAAAGCGCGTCCGGAACCTCGATGCCCATCTCCTGGCTCTCGAGCAAAGCTCCGACTGCGAGGAATGCGTTGCCACAGATGACGGCGGTCGGTCGCGGCTCCGCGGCCATGATCTGCCGGAACAGGGACCTGCCCTCCGCGATCGTCCATTCGCCGATGGCAAAGTGCTGGGGCCGCACCGCCAGCCCACGTTCGGCAAGCGCATCGCGGACACCTTCGAGGCGTGCCGCTGCGCGATCGTTGTTCTGCGTCGATTGCGCGATCAGCCCGAACCGGGTGTGGCCGAGATCGACCAGATAGCTCGTCAGCTGCAGCAGGGCCTTGCGATTGTCAGGACCGACGCAGGTGCCGTGCGTCTCGGGTTCATAGACGAAGGCGTAAACAAAAGGTACGCCGCGCTGATTGAGAAAGCTTTCGAGCTCAGGATGATGCGCCTTGCCGATCAGGATCATGCCATCGATGCCCTGCTCGACGAATTTGCGGACTTGCGCATATTCCTGGGCCGCGTCGTAATTCGAGCAGGCCAGCAGCAGAGTGTAGCCGTTGACCAGCAGCTCCTCCTGGATCGCGTTGGTCGCCCGCGCAAAATCACCATGAGAGAGCGTCGGAAACACCGCCCCAATGGCGTTCGATTTCCGGGTCGTCAACGCGCGCGCCGCACCATCTGGCACCCAGCCGAGGTGCTTGACGACGGATTCGACCCGCGCGCGAAGCTTCGGCGAAACAGCCGCGGGATTGTTGATCACGCGAGAGACGGTCGCGGTCGAGACCCCGGCCGCGCGCGCAACGTCCCTCAGCCCGACGCTGTTTCGTGGGGGCGTGACGCCCTGCGTGTGGGCTTCTTGGGGGTCTTCAAGTGACGCCATTGTCTCTCCTGGCCGGACGCAGCGCGTGGTCGATTGCTGGTCCCTACCCTCAATTAGCATGTCGGCGTTGCCAATTGTGCTACGACGCCGAAATCTCCGCCTTGGTCAGGGCAAATTGCAACGCGTAGAGCCCTCGATTGATGCGGCTCGCTGCGCCATGACGCTCCAACTCAGAATCGTTGCCGGTTGTCGTTCGAAACCTTGCCAGGGCCTCGGGGCTGCTGCCTTCGATCAGGAGGATCCAGGCCGCCACTTTGTCGGGGCCGCCCCGCAAAGCCCTTTCGGCCGTCTGCGCCAGTCCGGCCTCGGTTCGACCCTGCAGGAGATGGATGCCGACAATGCCGGGGATTGCCTGGAGCGCTGTGTTCATCGCGGATCTGAGCACCGACGTGAGCTCGTTCGGAGCGAGTGTCGTCTCAAAGCTGATCGCCTCGATGAACCCTCCCTCGCCGAGGCCGATGCTCCAGGCTACGTCGCAGATCGTCCGCGATGTGTCGAGGAAGTGCGCCACGACCTGACGGGTCCAGTCCGTCGGTGCGTTCAGCCGCGCCTGATAGGTGGCGGAGGAGAGGTCAGCCGTGCTCAATGTCTCATAGAAATTGAAGTATTTTGGATGTCCGTTGAGCGCGACGTAGCGGCGGCCGCGCAGGAAGCCGGCCAATCCGACCCGTTCCGGAATGTGCTCGCGCACATGCCAGGCGACGAAATCATCCTCCGCCTCCGGCTTGATGCCATTCCAGATCGCAAGAACGCCCTTCCCGAGCAGAGCCATGGAGAGAACTCCGGTTTGTAACACCCGTCAAATGTGCCGGGCGGGGAAATCAGCACGTCCACACAGCTTGACACCCCGAACTACCCCCTATATGTAACCGGTTACAATTGCGGCGTCAATCGTTCGCCTTGGGGAGAATTTCCGTGAAGGTTATTTCGGGATCGGACGCGGCGAAGCTCATCAGGCCGGGCGATAGCGTGATGATCAGCGGGTCCGGCGGAGGCCACTGCATCCCCGAGTCCATCATTGTCGCCATCGAAAAGCGCTTCCTCGAGGAAGGGCAGCCACGCGACCTCTGCCTTATCCACGTCGTGGGCCTTGGCGACCGCGTCGCACAGGGCGTGGATCGCTTCCGCCATGAAGGCATGCTGAAGCGTAGCGTGACCAGCGCACTGATCGACTCGCCTTCCCTCATCCCGCTGGCCCGGGACAACAAGATCGAATCCTACACCCTCCCCCAAGGCGTGCTGTCGCAGATCACGCGCGACATGGCTGGGCGGCGCCCGGGATTGATCACCAAGGTCGGCCTCCACACCTTCATCGATCCACGCCAGCGCGGCGGGCGCCAGAGCGAGACCGCGACGGATAATCTCGTCGAGCTCATGATCATCGATGGCGAGGAATGGCTTCGCTACAAGCCGTTGCCGCTCAACGTCGTGTTATTGCGCGGGACAACGGCAGATGAGGACGGCAACGTCACGATGGAGGACGAAGCGCTGTTCGGCGAGATGATCTCCACCGCCCAGGCCTGCCGGCAGCAAGGCGGGACGGTGATCGTTCAAGTCAAGCGGCTCGCCAAGCGTGGAACTCTTCCGCCAAAGAGCGTGAAAATTCCGGGCATCCTCGTCGATCACATCGTCGTCGATCCGGACCAGCGCCAAACTTATGCGACCGACTACAATCCGGCCTATGCGGGCGAGCTGCGCATTCCACTCGAACATCTCAAGCGCCTTCCCTTCTCGGAGCGCAAGATCGTTGCACGCCGCGCCGCGATGGAGATTTTGCCCGGCGCCGTCTGCAATCTCGGCGCAGGCATATCCACGGGCATCTCAGCGGTCGCATCAGAGGAAGGCATTCTGGACGATATCGTTCTGACCAACGAGCAGGGTTTTATCGGCGGTGCCCCACTGACCGGTCCGGACTCCGGCACGGCGCAGAACTACGATGCCGTGATCGACGCTCCCTACCAGTTCGATTTTTACGACGGCGGCGGACTAGACATTGCCTTTCTCTCGTTCGCGGAGGTCGATCCGGCGGGCAACGTCAACATCTCACGGTTTGGCGACAAGATCGTCGGGGTCGGCGGCTTCATCAATATCAGCCAGAATGCACGCAAGGTCGTCTTCAGCGGCACTTTCACCGCTGGCGGGCTCGAAGTTCGCTTCGAGGACGGCAAGCTGCGTATCGTCCGGGAGGGCCGACATCGCAAGTTCATCGGCTCGATTGAACAGATCTGTTACAATGCCGAGTTCGCGGTGAGAGAAGGTCGTACTGCCCTGTTCGTGACCGAACGAGCCGTATTTCAGGCTTCGTCCGGAGGCCTTCAACTGATCGAAATCGCTCCTGGTATCGACGTCGAGCGCGATATCCTGGCCCATATGGATTTCCGTCCAGAGATCGCGACAGCCGTCAAGACAATGGATGAGCGGCTCTTTCTTCCGCCATTGATGGGCATGGCCAGCGATATCATGAGCCGCGAACGCGTGAAGCGGTCCCGGTGATTTGAGGGGCGATGCTTCGCCTGCTTCTAGCCCTTCGGCGACATATGCCTGCGGCTGAAAGCCTGCTTTGCACCAAGCGCAGTCGGTCCCGTATCTCAGACAGGTCGCGCCGACTGTTGCGATCGTCGTTTGGAATTGAGCAAGGCGAAGCGGGAGCGCAACACTTTTCAGATCGAGGTCGCACGTCGCGGCTCCCCTTTGGGGGCTCTCTCGTCACTTGACGTCAGAGCGGTTTGGCAAGGTGTCACCCGCATCTCGCCCAACCGAGCATAAACTCCTCGTTGGCCTACCGGCCTTCGCTGCCGGCCAACACGGACTCATCCTGGCGCCACAACGCCTTGCCTATAGCGAGTCTCAGCAGGAAACGGCAGATTCTCTGACCTAAAAGCCGCGGCAACATCGATACCGCCGCAATCTCAGCCAGCGGGGCCTGACAGGTTGAATGCGCACGGCTCGACCGCTCGGAAGATCCTTTTAGTGTGCACCTACCTCTCCTGATCGGCCTTTATCGACCCGACATGGTTGGCACTCAATGATGACGAGCCGCTCCTGATTACTGCTCCCGCCGGACATAAATATCACTTCGTCCTTAACTCGCATGAAGCATCTGCAGCTCCGCAATGCGATTGTCGGCACGGCGAAGCCGCCGACAAAGCTCGCGGTTGATATTCTGCATCACCATCACATACGCGTAGATGTCGGCTTTGTAGTACGCGTAGAGTTGTCGAGCCGCGAGCTCGTACAGCAGGGTTGGGCTCTGCGCGACGATGGTCGCTGATCGGTTCTGCATCTCGATAAGCGTCATTTCGCCAAAAAAGTCGCCAGGCCCAAGGCTCGCCATGCGAATTATGCGCCCCGAGCCCCCGAGCTTGCTCACCACGAGCTCGCCGGAGTGAACAACGAACATTGAGCGGCCCGGCTCTCCTTCTGCGACGACAGTGTCGCCGACGTCGAAGCGGCGCTCGACCAGCATTGAGACCAAGAGATCGCAACTCGCGTCTGAGAGACCACCGAAGAAAGGTGTGGCAAGCAAAAACGCTTTCAGATCGGGCGAGCTGACAGCCATCGAGAAAATATACTCCCGCGACCAGCGGTGGCAAGCCGCCGAGACGTCGACGCTGCTGCCGCACGCAGCCGGGAGGGCGCGGTGATCAAACTTCGGGAACTTGTCATGATCCTGGATTTGCATCGCCAAGATCAGTCGGTTCACGGCCCTCGCCCAGCAACTTGGGGCCGATCGAAAGACAGTCAGGGCCTACATCGCCCGAGGCTTGCCGCCGGTTTACAAAACGTGGCACCTAGGTGTTCTCGATGGTGCTCGGCTACTCACTGTCGATCTGGGCGCGCTTTTCTCCATTAGGATCTGCAAGTGGTCCTTCGCTGTCATCTCCGCACGTGGAGATCGCCTACCGCGCGGGCGCCTCTTTCGCCCGGTCAAAGGCGAGCTCGAATGGAAGCCAAAATGCCTGTCGTCGTGTCGATGATGGTTAGGGCCTGCTCAATCTTTCCTTGCCCTAACGGATATTTGGTACACCGCTCGGATATCTGAACTAACCGCTTTCTTTCGCTCGTCAGGATCGCGCTGCTCTTGTCGACGGCAAACCTGACGATATCACGCATTGGATTTTTGTCGCCAAAATCGGTCAGATCTTTCTCCATCGTGATCAAATACTCATAGCTTGCCAGTTCGTCGGAGATCTGAAGAAGTTCCCGAATAGTCGAGTTGACACAGTCGGCGTCTCCGCTGGAAACATCGGGACGCTTTGCGGTTGCGACAAGGTCGTTCATGAGGTTGGCAAAAAGCGGCTTAAGGCTCTCCGCCTGCCTGAAATCGCTCTCGGACAGGACGCCCGCGCAGCACACACTCGGAAGGAAAAGCCCAAGCCCCAAGCTTGCCGCCAGCATCTTTCGGCGCGCTCGCGCTGGGAACGAAAATCTCGTGGTGCCGGTCAGCCCGTGCATCCCAATTGGTCCTTCCCCTGCCACCCCTTATTGATTGTTAGATGGTTGCTTCTGTGCAAAGATCGGGGATCGTCGGCTTCAGTTCACACTTGCTTTGAGTGCAGACATGTCGGCGTCTGAACCGCTCCCAAAGCCGGAGCATATGAGCAAGACCGACGGGCCGCAACGGGCGTTTCGCGCCGCGGCCCTTGACCGGGCTGCGTCTCCCGAGCAGCTCGATCACCTCGTTGTCATCACCAAGCCCGCTGACTGGATTCTTACCCTTGTACTGTGCATTGCGCTTGCGGCGGCCGTGCTGTGGAGCATTTTCGGGCGCGTGCCCACTCGCGTCTCTGGTGAGGGAATCCTGATCGGCAGCGGCGGTAAGGTCGTCGACGCGGTATCCGCCGCGGCCGGACGGCTGCAGTCGGTCGCAGTCACCGTGGGCGAGCACGTCAACAAGGACCAACCCATCGCCCAGATTGTTCAAACCGAGATCCAGCAAAAGCACAACGCAGCCACCGAGGTCTTTCAAGAACGCCAGCGGGAGCACGCCGATCGGACGTCGAAAGCTGCAAGCGAGCTCGCCGCCAAGAGCCAGAACTTTGCAAAACTTGAAATGGCCCTGCAACAGGTGATCAAGGCAACGGGCCAGCGCATCGAATATCTCACCGTCGACGTCAAGAACCTCGAGGATTTGCTGGCCAAGGGATACACGACGCGGCGCAATCTGGAAGAGCGACGCCAGGAGCTGACCGATGCGCAACAGCGCCGTACTGACGCCCAAAACGAGATTTTGAAGCTGCGGTCGCAGAAGACGGATCTGGAAACGGAGCGCGGTCGCGAAATTCAGCAATCTGAGTTTTCCCTCAACGAGGCCCGGCGGCAGATGAATGCCGCCGCCGAACAGCTGAGCCAGAACACCCAAGTGATTAGCCCGATGGACGGGCGGGTTTTGGAAGTGAAAATTTCGCCCGGTTCGGTGCTCGCCATCGGCACACCGGTGATTGCGATCGAAAGCGAAGGCGCCAAGCTCCAAGCCCTCGTCTATGTTCCCGCCGAACGGGGCAAACAGATCAAGCCTGGCATGCAGGTGCAACTCGAGCCAAGCACGGTGAAGCGCGAGGAATTCGGCATGATGCTGGGCAACGTGGTCAGCATCTCTGATTTCCCGATGACGCCGCAAGGCATGGCCGCGCTGCTGCACAACGAAAGCCTGGTTTCACGCTTCTCGCGCGACGGTGCACCTTACGCCGCGATGGTTGCGCTCGATGAAGACGCCTCCACTGCAACCGGATATCGATGGGCCGTTGGCGAGGGGCCGAACATTCATCTCACGAGCGGAACGCTGGCTCGGGCCGAGATCACAACACGCCGGCAGCGCCCCCTCGATCTGGTGATACCCCTGCTCAAGCACCTCACGGGAATTGATGGATAGGCCCTCTCCAAACCAGCCAACCAGCGGGCGCGGCCGGCCCAAATCTTACGTCAGCCGCATGGCGAGCTGGTTGCCGCAGCGACGCACCCAGCGGACACCCATCATACTGCAGATGGAAGCCGTCGAATGCGGTGCGGCAGCGCTTGGCATCATTCTCGGTTATTACGGCGCGTGGATTCCGTTGGAGGAGCTTCGCGTCGCATGCGGCGTATCGCGCGACGGCAGCAAGGCGAGCAACATCATCAGAGCGGCGCGCCGATACGGACTGACGGCGAAGGGTTACAGCGTCGAGCCTCCGGCACTTGCCGAGATTCCAACGCCTTGCATCATTCACTGGAACTTCAACCATTTCGTGGTTCTGGAAGGACTCAACAGAAAGGTGGCCTACATAAATGACCCCGCGAGCGGGCGTCGGCAGATCGATCTGGTCGAGCTTGACCACGCCTTCACCGGCGTTGTCCTGGTGTTCGAACGGAGCGAAACGTTCGAGAAGGTCGGCGCCAAACCGAAGGGCATAGGCCTGCTCATACGGGAGCTGCGCCACTCAAAGCAGGCGGTGGCCCTGCTAGTTGTTGTCAGCATCGCCGCGGTCCTGCCCAATATTGTTGCCGCGGGATTTTCAAAGATCTTTGTTGATGAGATTTTGATCCAGCACACGCGCGGCTGGCTTGTGCCGCTCCTGATCGGCATGGCGCTGACGGCGGCCCTCCGGGCCGTTCTGACCATCATACGTCAATCGCTGCTATTGCGGCTGCAGACCAAGCTCGCCGTCGTGATGACCAGCCGTTTTCTGTGGCGCCTCATGGCGCTGCCGCTGGAATTTTTCACCCAACGCCACGCCGGCGACATTGCAAGCCGTATTGCAGCCAACGAACAGATCGCCCGGCTGCTTTCAAGTGGCATTGCCGCCAATGCGCTCAGCCTGATGTCGGTCGTCTTGTTCGCCGCGGCCATGGCCGTCTACGACGTTAGCCTGACCGCGCTTTGCGTCGCAATCTCTTTGATAAATGTTCTTCTCCTGCGGCTTGTCGCTTCACGCCGCCAGGAACTGAGCTATCGGCTGGCGCTCGATCAGGGACGGCTACTCGGGGCGACCGTGAGCATGGTGCGGACTATCGAAACCATCAAGGCAAGTGGATTGGAAGACGACGCCTTCGGCCGGTGGGCCGGTCTTCAGGCCAAAAACCTCAACGCCGAACAGAGGATCGGCGCCTCCGCCATCATACTGGACATGGTCCCGACCTTGCTCACGGGACTCACGATCGCGGCGATTCTCGGTGTCGGAGGCTTGCGGGTCATTCAGGGCTCGTTGACGCTGGGAAGCCTCGTGGCCTTCCAATCCTTAGCGCTGAGTTTCTCCGAGCCTTTCGTCAACCTCGTGAACTATTTCAGTGGCCTGCAAACCATCAAGGGAGCGCTCGAACGGCTCGAGGATGTCTACCGATACCCGCAAACGCCGCAACCGCCGACACATGCGGGTGCCTTGCCGCCGAAGCTTACCGGCCGACTCGAACTTCACAACATCAGCTTCGGCTATTCGGTGCTCGAGCCGCCGCTCTTGGCGGATCTTTCGCTGGTGATCCCAGCCGGTTCGCGCGTGGCGCTCGTTGGCATGTCGGGCAGCGGAAAATCGACTCTCGGCAAGCTGATCTGCGGACTGTACAAACCCTGGTCCGGCGAGATTCGTTTTGATGGATGTAAGCTGGCGGATGTCCCGGCGGACATTTTTGCGAACTCCGTCGCCTATGTCGACCAGGACGTCTTTCTGTTCGAGGGAACGGCGCGAGACAATTTGACGCTCTGGGATTCAACAACCGATGAGCGCCACCTCCTGACGGCGGCCAAGGACGCGCTGATTCATCAAGACCTTGCGACTAGACCGGGCAATTATGACTGCCACGTCAATGAGGGCGGAACGAACTTCAGCGGTGGTCAGCGTCAGCGCATCGAAATCGCCCGAGCCTTGGTTTGCAATCCCTCGATCCTTGTCTTGGATGAAGCGACGGCTGCCCTTGATCCGATCACGGAGAAATCCATCGACGACAACCTGCGGCGCCGCGGCTGCAGCTGCATCATCATCGCCCACCGCTTGAGCACTATACGCGATTGCGACGAAATCATCGTGCTCGAACGCGGTCGCATCGTTGAGCGCGGCACGCATGAAGAGCTTCTTGCGCTTCAGGCTTCCTATGCCAAACTGGTGGCGCGCGAATGACGGATCGATTTCTCAGTGAGAATTTCGTTGGGCAACAACGCGAGGCGCCGATCGGTCTGTCGCACCGGACTTCGCTCGATGCGCGTCGCCCCATGCTTCTCAGCGACCACGAACACGTTTTTCAAGTGGCAGCCGGCCACGTCGATTTATTTGCAGTTCAGCCGACAGGCACGCGCCAGCATTTATTTCGTGTCGAGAACGGCGGATGCATTCTGGACCTGCACAATGCCTGCGAAACCTCGGGCAGCCGACTGCAAATCATCGCTGTCGGCCCGCCTGGGAATGCGCTTTTGGAGGTGCCGCGCAGTGCAGCGTCCTTTGGCCCTGTGTCTGGTTGGATTGCCCAATTGGCGGTGTTCATGGTCCGCTCGGCGGCAAACGAAGCCATTTCCGAGTTGGTGAGCGGTGAGGCGATTGAACTGCACCCCGGCGAGCGACGTCGCGGTCCGATGCGGGACCTCCTGTGGGCACACCTTGACTCCGGGACAGCAAAGGTCATGAACCTCGGCTCGAGCTTCGCTCCCGGGCAGCCTCCCTTCCCTTTGACCGCTGGGGTGTGGGTGGAAGCCGGCGAGCACGGGTGCAAATTGCGCCTCGACCCAAACCCGCCAGATACCCAGATTCTCTGGTCCGCGATTGATCGATTCCAGGTAACAGTCATCGCTCATCTTGAGCGCAGCCTGGCAGAGGGCGTCTTTCGAGAGCGGGAACGCCTGATCCGCCGCGACGAACTCACTGTGTCGCAAACGCTCGACTCGTTTGAGCGGCTCGCTGATGTCGTGGTCAAGAAAGCCGATCGTGCGCAATCCGAATGGGACCCGACAGACCCGCTGCTTTGCAGTTGCCGGGTTGTCGGAGAAGAACTGGGAATACCCGTTACGCTTTCGCAGCGCGCTCAACCCACAAGACAGGCCTTCAGCGACATTCTGGAGATCGCTCGCACAGCCCAGTTGCGGATCCGCCGTGTACTCCTGCGCGATGTCTGGTGGAAGACCGATGCCGGACCGCTCCTCGGTTGGCACGGAGACCAACGCAGTCCAGTGGCTCTGGTGCGCGAGCGGGCGAACACCTATACGATGTTCGACCCCAGGGGGGGAAGTCGTCGCCCGGTCGATCGCTCCGTTGCCGGGGAGCTCAAATCAGAGGCCATCACTTTCTATCCGGCGCTGCCGGCCCGCCCGCTCCAATATCGCGATCTGCTTGCCTTTGCGATGCGAGGCGTTTCCGGCAGCATCGCGCGCATCGCGTTGGCGGTTGTGGCAATCGGGCTACTGTCGCTGATGCCGCCACTGATCACCAATGTCCTGGTCAATTCGGTTATCCCACGCACCGAGATCGATCAGCTCGTTGTTTGTGCGCTTGCGCTGACGGTCACCGCTGTGGCGATGGCCGGTCTGCAGGTGATGCAAGGACGGGTCACGTTAAGGCTCGAAGGTCTGCTCGACTACAAGCTGCAGGCCGCGCTGATCGACCGACTGCTCCGCCTGCCTACCTCTCTGTTTCGCGAATATACAAGCGGCGATTTGGTCGATCGCGCCATGGGCATCGACGCCACTCGCCGGATCTTCACCGGACGTGTGCTGGGCGGCTTTACGGCCTCGTTCTTTTGTCTCTTCAGCATTGGGCTGATGCTCTACTATGACCTCCGACTGGGCGGCATTGCACTGCTGCTTATCATGATTAGAGCGGCTGCAATTCTTGCCACGAGCGCCGTGCGACTCTACTACGAAACCAAGCAGTTCAACCTGCAAGGCAAGGCCAGCGGCTTTGTGCTGCAATTGATTGCGGGAGTCGGCAAGCTGCGCGTGGCAGGCGCAACGGCGCGCGCGTTAGCGCGATGGTCGCAACAATTTGCCGTACAGAGGCGCTATTTCATCACCTCGCAGCAAGCGGCCAACGCGCTGAGTGCCTTTGATACCGCCTTTCCGATGCTGGCGACATTGATCATCTTTGCGCTCGCCTCCTACACAAACAGTCACGTCCTGCTCGATCTCGGCGCGTTTCTCGGCTTTCTGGCAGCGTTCGGACAGGCCACGGCCGCGATCGGCAGTTGGGCCTCGAGCGTCAGTGAATCACTGGTGGCGATTCCTCACCTCAGCCGCTTGAAGCCCGTGATTTCCACTCCTGCCGAGATCTCTGAGGAACGGCGATCACCCGGAGAGCTATCCGGAGAGCTCGAACTTTCCGGCATCGTGTTCCGCTATACGACAGGCGGGCCGAAGGTCCTGGATGACGTCAGCCTGAGCATTGCGACAGGTGACTACGTCGCGATCGTCGGTCCCTCAGGTAGCGGAAAATCGTCGCTCTTTCGTTTGCTGCTCGGTTTTGAGCGGGCGGAAGCCGGCACGGTGTTTTACGACGGCAAGGCCCTCAACACGCTCGACATCAGCGCCGTGCGCCGGCAGCTTGGCGTAGTGCTCCAGGATACCAAGCTCGCAACCGGAAGCCTTTACGAAAACATTTGCGGTGGCGTTGATTTGCCGCTGGAGAAGGCCTGGGAGGCCGCCCGACTGGCGGCGCTGGATGCCGACATCGCGCAGATGCCGATGGGCATGCATACGTTGGTTGCGGAAGGTGTGAGTACGCTGTCAGGCGGCCAGCGGCAGCGACTATTGATCGCCCGCGCTCTTGCACGCTCACCACGGATTCTTCTGTTTGATGAGGCAACCAGCGCACTCGACAACCAAACTCAAAGCATCGTCGGCACCTCGCTGGAACGATTGAGTATCACGAGGATCGTGATTGCGCATCGCCTCAGCACCGTGCGCAATGCGGATCGTATTGTCATGCTCTTGCGCGGCAAAGTCGTGCAAGCGGGAAGCTACGCGGAGCTCATGAGCGAACCAGGGCCGTTTGCGGATTTTGCCAAGCGGCAGTTGCTCGAATCGGCTCATCGCTAGCCTGACGGCGGGGCGGACGATAATCCGGACGCATCGCTAGGCCGGGCCATTCTCTGTGGATGAGGATCTCTCGGCAGCTGGGCACGAGTACGCTCGTTGGACATTGATTGCGCTAGGATGCCTGTGTCCATGAGAGTTCTCGATTGAAATGAGTACCCGCACACCCCCGGAAGCAGCCAAGGAGTGTGCGGGCATAGGCAACTTAGCCGATCGAGCTGGTGTTCGACTGTGCGAGCAGCTGCGTGACGGCAGCGGCACCACCGGCACCGAAGACGCTGGAGCCGCCCTGAGCCACACCGACCTGCGTGGCAGAGTTCGCCTGCGCGACGATGTTGTTGGACAGATTGCTCAGGTCGAAGAACCCTCCAGACACGGCGTCGAGTTCCCTATCGATCAGTTCACA
>NZ_JAFCJT010000011.1 GCF_018130785.1 Bradyrhizobium liaoningense | reverse complement strand
AACAAACTCGTCCTGGGCGCCCCGTGGGCCACGAAGCCGAAGCCGGCCAAGCCTCAGGATGCGCTTCAAGTGCGCAATCCACCATCTCTCGTCGCGCCGTGCTGATCGATGGCGGACTACGCCAGCGGACTGCGCTCCGCGCAGCCGCGGGCTGATCCGCCCTACGAAGTTGGTCGCCTACGCCATCTCGCGCCATCGCATCGGCAACTTGCCGTCCTCTCTGAAACTGTCGAGGAAGCGAAAGCGCGCGGCTTGCGGATTGGGGCGGGCCTCGATCGTGTTGCCGATGATCTGCACGACGTCGCTCTCGTCATAGGCAGGCCATGCCGGCAGGCCCGGTCCGTTCGGATTGCCGTGCATGGCAAAGTTCACCCAATAGCTCATCATCGTTCGCGCCAGTGCACGGTCCTGTTCGGCTGGTGGCGTCGTGCTGCCGACGATCTGCTGCGGCGTCAGCGTCCCGAACACGAACGGGATTTCGGTGACATGCGAGGCGATCGGTGTGTAGGGCGACGTATAGTTGAAGAGATAGCCGTAGGCCGGCACGCGTCCCGCGCGTCGATGCAGGCGCAACCACTGCCAGCACTGCTCGCCGATCACGTAGTCGCCGTTGAGCTCAGCCGCAGAGGCTTTGGCCTCCGCGTCGGTCATCGCGGGATAGACCTTCAGGAAATCGGGCATGCGCTCCTTGCCGAACATCCGCTCAGCCGCCGCGAGAAAGGCGGGCGCCGACTGATCGGGGAGTGATTGTGCGGGAAAGGGGAATTCTTCCGCGGCATTCCAGCCCGCCAGCAACGGGACGTGCATCTGTTCGCCGCGCAGGAATCGCCGCGCGGGTACGTCGAGCACCAATTGATGATCGATACTCGGTGAGAATGCCGCAACGACCGGGCTGGCCTCGAAGCTCCACGGCGCGGCGGCGTTCAGGCGGTCGGCCGGCATGGTGCGCAATTCCGCGATCGACGCGTTGCCTTGCCGTCGCGCGAAGGCGCGACCTCGCGCCCGGGCTTCGTCGAACGTCTGGAGCGGTCCGTGCCTGCCGTCCCAGAACGCGCCGCTCTGCCCGATCGCCTTGTGAAACAATCCGCGCGCCAGCGGCGAGGCCATCAGGATGCCGACGGCCATGGCGCCCGCGGACTCGCCGAACAATGTGACGTTGTCGGGGTCGCCGCCAAAGCCAGCGATGTTGGCCCTGACCCAGCGCAGCGCCATCAGCTGATCTTGCAAGCCGTAATTGCCTGACGGCGCTTCCGTGTCGAGATAGGGATGGGCGAAGAAGCCGAGGATGCCGAGACGGTAGTTGAAGCTGACCACGACGACGCCTCTGGCGGCCAACGCTACGCCATCGGTGGCGGGGTTGGCCGAGGAGCCGAACTGGAAGCCGCCGCCGTGAATCCACACCATAACGGGCCGTTTCTCGTTCGTGTGCTGCGCGGCGGTCCAGACATTGAGATAGAGGCAGTCCTCGTCGCGCGGTCCCGGCCGATGGTCGTTCGCGAGCGCTGACAGACAACCCGCGCCGAAGACGCTTGCATCGCGCACTCCGTTCCATGGCGCCGGCGGTTTCGGTGCGCACCAACGCAGAGGCCCGACCGGTGGCGCGGCGTAGGAGATGCCTTTGAACGCCAGAACGCCGCTCGCATCGCGCCGCTGGCCGCGCACGACACCGGACTGCGTGCGGATCTCACGTCCGAGTTCGGCTGCTGTCGAGATCATGAAGCCATGCATGATTGTCTCTCTTGATCGCGTGAGTGCCCGGCCAGCTGGCCGGGCAGGTTCAGCGCGCAGCCTATGGACTTCAGGGCTTCCTGAATTTAGATATTCAGCCTAGCAATGACTAAAAACGGTCAAGCATGCGGCAATCCCTTCGCTTTCCCTGGTCCAATCTCGATGTCGACGATCGCTCCGCGCCTGTCATCGCGGTGCGCGTGGACGTCAAGGGCACCACGGCCGAGGTGCCCGATCATCAGCACCGCAAGGCGCAGCTCGTCTTCGCGCTGGGAGGCGGCGTCACATGCCGCGTTCCGAGCGGCCTCTGGATGGTGCCGCCGCATTGCGCGGTGTGGGTTCCGGGCGGCATGCGGCACAGCAATCGCGCGACCGCCAACGCCCGGCTGTTCTTCGTCTACATCGAGTCGGAGATGATCGATCTGCCGGATCGCTGCTGCACATTGTCGATCTCGCCGCTGCTGCGCGAAGTGATCGTCGAATTGTCCGATCAGGTCGCGGACGACGAGGCGAGGGGAGAGCTGCTGGCGACCCTGCTTCGGCGCGAGTTGCCTCGCATGCCCGTTCAGCAACTGCATCTGCCGCTCTCGCCCGAGCCGCGATTGAAGCGGATCGCCGCCGCACTGGCGGAAGATCCGTCCGACCGCAGGACGCTGGCCGAATGGGCCCGTCGCGTTGCACTGAGCGAGAGCAGTCTCGCCCGTCTCGTCATCAAGGAGACGGGTCTCAGCTTCGGGCGGTGGCGACAGCAATTGCACCTGATCGTCGCCATACGAGAGCTGACCTCCGGCGCAAGCGTGCAGCAGGTGTCGGCCGAACTCGGTTATGAATCGGTCGCGGCCTTCATCACCATGTTCAAGAAGGCTCTCGGGAAGCCGCCGGCGAAATATCTCGCCAGCGTCGCACAGGACCGCTCTACGTCCGCGACATCTTCTCGTACTTCTTCACCAGCCGCTCGCGCTTGAGCCGCGACAGCCGCTGGATCCAGAATATCCCGTCGAGCTGGTCGATCTCGTGCTGGTGGCAGACCGCGCGCAACGCCTCCGATTCCTCGCTTTGCGTGTTGCCGTCGAGATCCTGATAGCTGATCCGCACGCGGGCGTGGCGCTGGACCTCGTCGTTGACGCCGGGCATCGAGACGCTGCCCTCGCGGTGCATGATCATCTCGGGCGAGGCCCATTCGATCTCGGGGTTGACGTAGGTCTGCGGCCCCGCCTTGGCGTCGAGCTCGAGCACGACGACGCGCAGGGGTACGCCGATATGCGGCGCCGTGATGCCGATGCCGGGCGCGGCGCGCATGGTATCGAGCAGATCCGCTGCAAGCTCGCGCAAGGCGCCGTCGAATGCGGTGACGGGACGGGCCGGGATTGCGAGCCGGCGATCGGGGTAGCGGACGAGGGGACGTATGGTCATGCAGGCTCCTACCACTCACGGATCGTTGAAGCATCCCGTTCTTGACTACCTACCAACTGGAAGGTAGCTAGCGGCCATGACCAACGTTTCCTCGACCGCCGACGACATCCTGGCCTGCGCGCGCAGCCTGATCATCGCGGGCGGTTACAACGGCTTCAGCTATGCGGACGTTGCCGAGGTGGTCGGCATCCGCAAGCCGAGCATCCATCACCATTTCGCCAGCAAGGTCGACCTGGTCCGAACCCTCGTGTCGCGCTACCGCGCGGAAGCCGAGGCGGGACTGGCTGCACTTGAGCGGAATGTTCCCGATCCGCGCGATCAACTCAAAAACTATGTCGGGTATTGGGAGGCGTGCATCAATGATGCGACGGCGCCTTTCTGCGTGTGCGCACTGCTTGCCAGTGAACTTCCGATATTGCCCGAGGAGGTCGCGCTTGAAGTGCGCGCGCACTTCCGTTCGCTGGCTTCGTGGTTGACGTCGGTGATGGAGCGCGGCAAGCGGAAAGGGCGGCTGCATCTCTCCGGCACAGCGAAGGTCGAGGCTGAAGGATTCATGGCGACCGTTCACGGCGCGATGCTGTCCTCGCGCGCCTATGGCGATCCAAAGATGTTCGGCGTGATCACCGGCCCGCTGCTGGATCGGCTTTCCACCAGGCACTGAAGACATCGGCGAGACGACAACACGCCCGCGGGCAGCTGCGGCGAGGGCAACTTGCTGCGCGTGAAAATCTACCAACTAGTAGGTAAAGGAGGGTGAAATGGCCTATCATCAACTGGATCTCGTTCGTGCCGATCGTGAGCGATGGCTGAAGCAATACTACTTCCTCCGGGCGGTGTTTTCGGTCGCCTGGGTCGTTGCTGCGTTTGCGGTCGGGCCGTCGTCTGCGGCGATCGCCGGAGCCTTGCTCGTGCTCTATCCGGCCTGGGACGCTGCTGCGAACTTCGTGGATGGCTTGCGCAGCGGCGGGCTCAATCAAAACCGCACGCAGGCGCTGAACGTTGTGGTCAGCCTGGCGACCGCTGTCGCGGTCCTCGTTGCCTTGCAGATGAGCATGAACCGGGTGCTCGGCGTGTTTGGTGCCTGGGCGGTTCTATCCGGACTGCTCCAGCTGGGAACCGCGATCCGTCGCTGGAGAAGTTTTGGCGCGCAGTGGGCGATGGTGCTTAGCGGTGGCCAGTCGGCTCTGGCCGGCGGTTTCTTCATCTTTCAGGCCACGACGCCGATGTCTCCGACGATCGCGAATGTCGCCGGCTACGCTGCGGTCGGTGCGGTCTACTTCCTGGTCTCGGCGGTATGGCTGACCGTCAGCGAATGGCGGCGTCGCGTAGCGATGTGAGGCGTCACCGTTGCCGCTCATTCGTCCGGGGGAAGGCGTGCCGTCCTTGTGCAGGAACCGGCCGCTGGAAGCCGGGCTCATCATGTCGATGTCGGAGCACGTCGTGAGATCGTCGGGCGAGCGCGAGCCGACTTCGAGATAGACGGCCATCGCATCCGAGCGGTTGATCATGTGATGGCCGTTGGCGCTGCCTTTCGGGAAGGCTGCACAGTCGCCGGCGCGCAGCACGGTTTCGCCGTTGTCCTCGATCAGGACCACTTCGCCCGCGAGCACGTAGACGAACTCGTCCTCGTGCGAATGCCAGTGCCGCTGGCTCGACCAATTGCCCGGCGGCAGCTGCATCAGGTTGACGCCGAAATCGGAGAGGCCACCGGCATTGCCGAGCTGCATGCGGAGGCGATCGGCGCAAGGGCCGGCGAAGGGCGAGGGATAGCCGGACCCCTTGCGCACCGGGACAGCGGCGATGTCGATCTTGGGCATGTGAATGTTCCATTCAAATCAGCGCATCGCGCGCAGCGGACCGGTGACCGGCGCCATGATCGGCGGCCGTTCGAACGTGATGCAATGAGCCTGACGGGATGATGACAGGATGCCAGTGTTTTGCCCGACGTGTCAAATTGCGGCCTGGCATCGCGAGTTCCAGATCATGCAATTTGGCCGCCCCGTAAGTCATTGATCCCGCGAGGGCGGGGTACTGTGCATGGGGTTGTTTTCGACATTTTTCTTGGCGGGCCGCAAAAGCCTGCTACGAAAAATGACGCGAGCCTGTCGGTCTCCGGCGTTCCCATTCGTCTTCCACCCAGACAGACCTGACGGGAGACCCTAATGAACGCTTCCTCCTATCGCTGGGTGATCGTCGCCGCCGGCGGCTTGCTCGGCTGTGTCGCGATCGGCGGCATGTTTTCGCTGCCGGTGTTCCTCCAGCCGATCGCCAAGGACACCGGCTGGTCGGTGACCGGCATTTCGAGCGCGATGACGATCGGCTTTCTGGCGATGGCCTTCACCAGCATGGCCTGGGGCACCGCGACGGACAGGTTCGGGCCGCTGCCGGTGGTGCTGACGGGATCGACGGTGCTGTCGCTCAGCCTGTTCGCGGCAAGCCACGCGACCTCGCTAATGGCGTTCCAGTTCATGTTCGGCCTTCTGGTCGGCGCTTCCTGCGCGGCGATCTTCGCGCCGATGATGGCGACCGTCACCGGCTGGTTCGACACCCATCGCAGCCTGGCTGTATCGCTGGTGTCGGCCGGCATGGGCATGGCGCCGATGACGATGGCGCCGCTCGCGGCATGGCTCGTCTCCGGCCACGACTGGCGCACCTCGATGCAGATCGTCGCACTGGTGGTCGGCGCCATCATGATCCCGGTCTCGTTCCTGGTGCGTCGCCCGCCTGCGCTTGCGCGTGCCGTGGCCGCGCCTGCGGGCGAGGGCACGCCGCAAGGGGAGATGTCGCTCGGCGAGGCGCTGCGCTCGCCGCAATTCATGATCCTGCTCGCCACCAACTTCTTCTGCTGCGCCACCCATTCCGGCCCGATCATCCACACCGTCAGCTATGCCGTGAGCTGCGGCATCCCGCTGATCGCGGCGGTGACGATCTACAGCATCGAGGGCTTTGCCGGCATGGGCGGCCGCATCGCCTTCGGGCTGCTCGGCGATCGTTTCGGCGCCAAGCGGGTGCTGGTGACGGGCCTGCTGTTGCAGGCGTTCGGCGCGCTCGCCTATGTCTTCGCGCAGCAGCTCGCGACGTTCTACGCGGTCGGCGCCGTCTTCGGCTTCATCTATGCCGGCACCATGCCGCTCTATGCCGTGCTGGTGCGCGAAAACTTTCCGCTGCGCATGATGGGCACGGTGATCGGCGGCACGGCGATGGCCGGCAGCCTCGGCATGGCGACCGGCCCGCTCGCCGGCGGCCTGATCTACGACGCGTTCTCCAGCTACGCCTGGCTCTACATCGCCTCCTGGGCGATGGGCCTCGGCGCCTTCCTGATGGCGATGAATTTCAGGCCGTTCGCGAAGCCGCAAGGCGAGGTGACCGCGGCGGCGGCGGCATGAGGACACCGATCGAGGCGCAGCATCACAGCTGCGCCTCGATCGCAGCCTTGTCGATCACCGACCATACCTGCCAGATCTTTCCGTCCCGGTATTCGTAGAACACGTTCTCGCAAAACGACACGCGCTTGCCGTTGATGGCGAGTCCCAGAAATGTCCCGACCGGTGTGCAGTCGAACTTCAGCCGCGCCGCGATCCTGGGCGGATCGGCGATCACCATTTCGATGTTGAATTGCAGATCCGGTATCTCCCGAAAATCCTGCTCCAGCATCGCGCGATAGCCCCACAGGCGGAACGGCCGCGCATTGTGGGCGACGTCGTCATGCACGAACTGGCCGAGCGTCGGCCAATCCTGCCGGTTCAGGCAGGCGATGTAGTTGCGGTAGATGCCGGCAAGCTCGTCTCTGGTCATGTCGCGGCTCTCAAAAGGCTTCGATGATAACGCCCGAGGATCGCGATCCGGTCCGACCTACAGCCGCTTCTCGAAGAACAAATCCGGATAGGGATCGTCGTTGAAGCGGGGAATCTCGCGCCAGCCGGTCGTGCGGTAGAGCTGACCGGCCTCGGGCAGCGCGCTGTTGGTGTCGAGCCGCAGCAGCGCGATGCCGAGCCCGCGCGCGGTGTCCTCGGCTGCGTCCATCAGGCGCCGGCCGAGCCGCAATCCGCGCGCGGCGGGGGCGACCCAGAGCCGCTTGATCTCGGCATAGCCGTGATCGGTGCCCTTCAGGCCGACGCAGCCGATCGGCAGCGTGTCCGACGTCGCGACGATGAAGGCGCCGCGCGGGCGGCGCATGTCCTTGGCATCCGGATCTCTCGAAAGAGAAACGTCAAAGCCCTGCTTGAAGCGGCGGCCGAGCTCGGCATAGTACTCGCCGAGGCAATAGCGGGCCTCCTCGCACTGTGGGTCCATCTCGGCGAGCGCGACGCGCTCGCGCGTCAGCGCCGAGGCAATCATGTCCATCGCCGCCAGCAGCGCCTCGCGTTGGGAATGGTGCGCGAGGAAGCCCTCGGCCTGCGCGTTCGACAGCGCCTCATAGGCCGCGAACTCGCGCCGCCCCGCACGCGTCAGCTTCGCCACGCGGCGGCGTGCGTCGTCGTCATGCGCATGGGTCTCGACCATTCCTTCGTCCTCGAGGCTGCGGAGCAGCCGGCTCATCAGCCCGGAATCGAGGCCGAGATAGTCGCGGATCTCCGCCACATCGGAGCGCCCGTGCCCAATCGCGTTGAGCACCCGGGCAGCGCCAAGCGGTCGGCCACGGCCGAGGAACGAGGTGTCGAGCGCGCCGACGGCAGAGGTGACGGCACGGTTGAAGCGGCGGACGCGGGAGACGGGATCGAGCATTAGCTGACCTTAGTCAGATAATATCGGCGGGTCAATCGGGCGGCCGCTTTGGAGTGCTGAGAGGCTGGCATTGGGGCGGTAATTCGAGCAGAACTTTGCCGTTGGAGCGCCTGCCGCGCCGTGACTGGAATAAATCAAGGAGACCATCGTGAGCAATGCGAGTGAAATGGCAGACCGGCTGGTCGCGGCCCGAAGCAGCGGCCGGCCGGTCGCGTGGCGTGATGTTCTGCCGTCAGATCGTGCGGCCGCTTACGCAATCCAGGATGCGACGCTTGCCCGGATCGGCCCGATCGGCGGCTGGAAGGTCGGGGCGGCGAACCCGGAGGCTGAGCCCATCTGCGCGCCATTGCCTGCGTCGTGTCTGCTTGCCTCGGGCGCACGATTGGGGACGGGGTTGCTGCGCGGCGTGGAAGCGGAAGTCGCGCTCCGGGTCGGGCGCACGCTCACGATCGACGATGCCGTACTGCCCGATCACGAACTGGCACGCGCGTTCGATGCCGCTTATCCCGTTATCGAAGTGGTCGAGACACGTCTTGAGGATTGGACCGACAGTGCGGCCCTGGCGCAGCTCGCGGATTTGCAGAGCCACGGCGCGTTGCTGATCGGACCCGCCGCGACAGTCAGCATCGCTTCCATCGATCTGAGGAGCGTCGAGGCGCAGATCTCCGTCGGCGATGACGTCAACAAGAGAACGACTGGCGGCAATCCGGCAGGCGACATCTGGCGGATGCTGCGCTGGCTCATTCGCCATTGCGCGGAGCGCGGCGCGCCTCTCTTGCCGGGTCACATCGTTACGACCGGTTCGTGCACCGGCATGATCTTCGCACAAGAGGGCGCCAGCGTCCGTGCGCGCCTGGAGGGTTTTGGTGACGTTGCCGTCGATTTCTGATCAATGCGCATAAAGGCAAGCCGCCACGCGCTTTACGCCGGTCATGCTGGCGGGCCGAGCCCAAGTTCCTTGCGGATCTTGCGCGGGAGCTTTGCCACGATCAGGGCATGGGCCTGCGCGAGATAGCCAGTGATCTCCGCATCGGGAAGTGCGTTGTTGCCGACCAGCTGCACCCATTTGGCGCGCGCAAGATAGGGGGCAGGCCGCGCGACGCCGTGCTCGATCAGCATCCCGTAGGCCATGTCCGAGGCCTTGAACATGTAGCTTGCTGTAAAGCCACCGCTCAGCGCGAACATCTTGCCGCCGACCTTGAACACGGAGGTGCCTTCCCACTGCACCACCTTGGTAGCGGCGGGCAGGCGCAGGCAGCGTGCTTCAAATGTCTTGGGTGTCATGCGATCAGAACCAGGGCGCAAGGCTAGCCTTTATGGCAGCATGTCTCTTCCAACCAGGGATGAATTGCCATGTCGCGCGTTTCGATCAAGACCAGGGACGATCTGCCGGAGGCGCTGAGGCCGCTGTGGGACAAGATGACCACCTATGGCGCGTTCGAGAACCAGGCTGGCGTCATGGCCCACCGCGCGCCGATCTTCAAGCACATGTGGTCGCTGCTGGTCGACCTCGCCGAAGAAGGCACTGTGTCGAAGCGCCATCTCGAGCTGGCGCTGGTCACGGTCTCGCTCCTCAACAAATGCGACTATTGCGTCTCGCACCACGCGCCGAAGCTGGCGGTGCAGGGCGTATCGGAGGAGGGCGCCGCTCGCCTCGTCGATTACAAGGATCATCCCGAGCTCGATGAGCTCGACAAGCTCGTCGTCGAATATTCCATTGCCGTCACCAACAATTGGAACAAGACCCGCGACGAGATCTTTACCCGCCTTCGCGCGCACTTTTCGGAGGCGCAGATCGTCGAGCTGACCTGGCGCATTGCGCTATGCGGTGCCTTCAACCGCTTCAACGACATCCTTCAGCTCGAAGTCGAGCAGGGCGTCCCCCACAGCGAAGCCGCCGAGTAGCGGCGCGTGGCCAGGCTGGGTTCCACCCCGGACCCGGTCTCCCGGCGTCCGATCACGGATTTGTGGGTTGTAGATAGAATATCGCAAACTATATCGTAAGATATGTTTTACAGAATGGCATACGATATGCACCACGGACGAGACCACAAAGACTTCCACTTTGGGCACTTCGCCCATTTCGTCATGGGCCGGCATGGCGGCGGGCGGCGCTTCGGCCGCGGCGGGCATGGCTTTTTCGGGCGCGGCCCGGGCGGCGACTTTCCCGGCGCGCGGAGGTTGTCCTCGCAGGACCTCCAGCTGGTGATCCTGGCGCTGCTTGCCGAAAACCCGGCCCACGGCTACGAGCTGATCAAGATCATCGAGGAGCGGTCCGACGGCTTCTACACGCCTAGCCCTGGCGTGATCTATCCGGCGCTGACCTATCTCGAAGAGGTCGGCCACGCGCGCGTCGAGCAGGATGGCGGCCGCAAGCTCTACAGCATCACGCCGCAGGGCGAGGCGTATCTCGCCGAGAACCGCTCGACTGCGGATGCGATCCTGCAAGCGCTGTCGCGAATCGGCCGCCGCATGGATGAGGTGCGCGAGGCCTTTGCCGGCGTCAGCGATCTCGATGCCGACGCCTCCGACGAATTGCACCGTGCCCGCCACAACCTCAAGCGCGCGCTGCGTGCAAGGCACGGCAGCGACTCTGCCGAGGCGCGCCGCATCGCCGCGATCCTGGATCGCGCGGCTGCGGAAATTCTCGGCAAGTAACTGACTGCGAAGCGAGGCAAGACATGAGCGATCGGCCGCACAGCCCGATTCAGGATCCACGCGTCAACGCCGTCATCGCGCGCCTGCAAGGCGCGCGGCAGCGGCCGGCCGTCGGCGGCCCGCGCGGCGCATTCAACAGCCGTGACCCCCACGCCTATGCGGAGCAGGGTTTTTCGATCCATCCCGAGCAGGGCGAGTTGATCTATCTGCTCTGCCGCGGCCTGCGCGCAACGCGCGTGGCCGAGTTCGCGACCTCGGTCGGGATGTCCACGCTCTATTTCGCGGCGGCCATCCGCGACAATGGCGGCGGCACCGTGATCGGCTCGGAGATCGTGCCGGCCAAGGTCGAAGCCGCGAGAAGCAACCTCGCTGAAGCGGGCCTTGCCGACTATGCCGAGATCCGCGAGGGCGACGCGCGGCAGACGTTGCGCGATCTCGGCGGCTCCGTCGACTTCGTCCTGATCGACGGCTGGCCGGGCGAGGCAGGCCCTTCGCTGGCGCGCGAGGTCATCGAGATCGTTGCGCCGCAGCTGCTGGTCGGCGGCTACGTCATGAACGACAATGCCGAGCCCGACTATCTCGCCTTCATCCGCGATCCCCGAAACGGCTTCGTCTCGATGACGCTGCCGCTCAAGGGCGGCACCGAGCTCAGCCTGAAGGTGACGTGACGGACGCGCCGGCGTCGCTGGCGCGCCAGGCGTCGGGAACCACGAACACTTCGTCGGCGCGGCCATAGCCGCCGTCGGGGACTTCCTCGATCAGAACCATCGTGTGCGGCCGCGCCGCCTCGCCGAAATAGTCGACGAAAAGCGCGGTGAGGTTATGCACGATCTCCGCCTTCTGCGCGCGCGACAGCGCGGCTTGCGGGACCTTGATGTTGACGAAAGGCATGATGGTTCTCTCCGTGTGATGCGTCAGACCACGCCGCCATTGGCGCGGATGACCTGGCCGTTGATCCAGCCGCTGTCGCGCCCGGCGAGGAAGGCGACGACACCCGCGATGTCGTCGGGCTGGCCGAGGCGGCCGAACGGGTTCATGGCGGCAACCGTGCGCACCTGCTGTTCGCTCTTGCCCTCGAGGAACAGCCGGGTCTCGATCGGTCCCGGCGCCACCGCGTTGACGGTGATGCGGCGGCCGCCGAGTTCCTTGGCGAGGATGTGCGTCATGGCCTCGACCGCGGCCTTGGTCGCGGCGTAGACGCCGTAACCGGGCTGATAGAGGCCGATGACGCTGGACGAGAAGCTGACGATGCGGCCGCCGTCGCGCAGCCGCCGCGCCGCTTCGCGCAAGGATCGGAACACGCTGTCGAGGTTGATCGAGGTTTGCCGCGCGAACGCTTCATCGGTCACCTCGGCAAGCGGCCCCAGCTCCATCACTCCGGCATTGTTGACCAGGATGTCGACGCCGCCAAAGCTGCCCTCGGCGGCATCGAACAGCCGCGCCGGCGTCGCCGGATCGGCAAGATCCGCCTGCACCGCGAGGGCGCGTCCGCCGGCGGCCTCGATCTCGGCAACGAGGTCACCGGCTGCGGCACGGCCGCTCGCATAGTTGATCGCTACAGCAAGTCCGTCTTGCGCCAGCCGGCGGGCGATCGCTGCGCCGATGCCGCGGGAGCCACCCGTGACGATGGCGGCGCGCTGATGTTGATTGGTCATGGCCAGTCTCCTCGATGACGACAATCCGAGCATAGCTGATCGGTATGGCCGGATAATCGCGTAAGACTTGCCATCACTTGTCGGCTGTGGTGAACAATCGGCCATGGATCGTTTTGACGCCATGCGCCTGTTCATCCGCCTCGTCGAGCGGCAGAGCTTTACGGCTGCAGCGGCCGACCTCGGGATCCCCCGTTCGACGGCGAGCGAGGTTTTGCGCGGGCTCGAGGCGCGTCTGGGCGCGCGGCTGCTCGAACGGACGACGCGGCATGTCACGCCGACGCTGGACGGCGAGGACTATTACCGCCGCTGCGTTGCCATCCTGGCGGAGGTCGAGGAAGCGGAAGCCGCGATGCGCGATGCGCAACCTCGCGGGTTGCTGCGCATCGACGCGCATCCCTTGCTGACCCGGACCTTCATCCTGCCGCACCTGCCGGAATTCCTGGCGCGCCATCCGCAACTCGAACTGCAGATCGGGCAGGGCGACCGCCTGGTCGATCTCGTGCGCGAAGGCGTCGACTGCGTGATCCGGTCGGGCGAGCCCGGCGACAGCGGGATGATTTTGCGCCGCCTCGCCACGATCGCCGAAATCACGGTGGCGAGCCCGGCCTATCTCGCCAGCCACGGCACGCCTGCGACGCCGGATGCGCTCGACGGCCATCAGATGGTGGCCTTCGTCTCCTCGCGTACCGGCGATGTGCTGCCGCTGGAATTTTCCGTCGCCGGTGTGCTTCGCCATGTCGTGTTGCCGAGCCGGGTTCGCGTCAACAATTCCGACACCATGGCCGATCTCGCACGGCTCGGCTTCGGCCTCGCGCAGGCCCCCCGCTATCGCTTCGCGGATGACCTCGCCAGCGGCGCGCTGGTCGAGGTTCTGGCTCACCACCCGCCATCGCCGACGCCACTCTCCGCGCTCTATCCGCAAAATCGCCAGCTCGCGCTTCGTCTGCGAATTTTCCTAGACTGGATCGCCGGCATTTTTGCCGAGGCGAAGCTGTGACGGGAATGCCGCGCGCGAGTTCACATGCCGCTCCCGCCGCCTCCGCCGCCAGCTTGTCTGGACGCTTCGAGATTTCTGTCTAAACGACTAGATTCACCAGGCGCGAAATTGGAAGCTCCCGGGTGGCCCTTCTTCGCCCCGATTGTCTGCGTCTCACGCAGCGCAGCGTAGCCGGATACGCTCGACTGATGTGTCTTAGGGATCATCTTATGCTGACCAGGTGCTTTGCCCGGTGCATCCCGTGCAAGAGTGGCTGGTGCGGTAGCGATGAGAGCGGCGGCAGAAAGTGCGATGATCGTTGTCTTCACTTTTTGGTCCTCCCTCCGTGGATTGAAGTGCCCGCGTAGAGCAGGGAAATTATCCCTGCTCGGTGAACGGCCGTATCACGCTGGGGTGAAGGCGTATCACTTCACCGTGGCAGTCCAGACTCTTTCCGCGGTGCCAGTCAGGGTTGCTTCGCTGTGCTCGCAATGCCGATGTTGAAGCAATTGTACGCCTCTTTGTGAGTTGTGCCCGTGCTGCAGATCGCTACCATGCGCCCGCTTCCGTGGAACACGGGGGCCAGCACGGCGAGCGGAGGCGACATGAGCGGGCAGGAACGCAAGGTAAAAGGATCGGACCTGTTTGTCGCTGCGCTGGAAAACGAGGGCGTCGATCGCATCTTCGGTATCCCCGGAGAGGAAAATCTCGACCTCGTCGAATCGCTGGGCACTTCCAAAATCGAGCTGGTCCTGACCCGTCACGAGCAGGCCGCGGCCTTCATGGCCGCCACGCACGGACGGCTGACCGGCAAGCCAGGCGTGTGTCTCTCGACGCTCGGTCCGGGCGCACTCAACCTGTCCACTGGTGCGGCCTATGCCCATCTCGGCGCGATGCCGATGATTCTGATCACCGGCCAGAAGCCGATCATGAGCAGCCGGCAGGCGCGCTTCCAGATCGTGGACGTGGTTGCGACCATGAAGCCGCTGACGAAGCTCTCTCGGCAGATCATCAGCGCCTCCAGCATTCCGACCGTGGTGCGCGATGCCTTTCGCGTGGCGATGGAGGAACGGCCGGGGCCGGTGCATCTCGAGCTGCCCGAGGACATCGCGGGCGACGAAGTACCGGCCGTTCCCGTGATCCCGGTCCATCCGATTGAAATTCCGGTCGCCCATCGCGCCGCGCTCGACCGCGCGGCCGAGATGATCCTGACCGCAAAACGTCCGTTGGTGATGATGGGAGCTGCGACCAGCCGGCCGAGCTCGACCCACGGCATCGCCAGCTTCGTTCGGCGAACCGGCATTCCGTTTTTCACGACGCAGATGGGGAAGGGCACGGTGCCCGGTGGCACCAATCTCTACATGGGCACGGCGGCGCTGTCCGAGCGCGACTACGTCCATGATGCGATCGATGCAGCCGATTTGATCGTGGCGATCGGCCATGATCCGATCGAGAAGCCGCCCTTCATCATGGGGCCGTCGGGACCGAAGGTCATTCACGTCAGCTACACGCCGGCGAGCGTCGAGCTGGTCTATTTCCCCGATGCCGAGGTCGTCGGCGACGTCGGCCCGAGCCTGGAGCTCCTCGCCGACCGGCTCGAAGGCAAGCTGCCGCAGGCGGCGGCGCTCTTGCCGTTGCGCGAGGAGATCCTCAGGCACATCGCCGACCGCGCGACCGAGGCGCGCTGGCCGCCGACACCGCAGCGCATCGTGCACGACATCCGCCAGGTGATCCCGGAAAACGGCATCGTCGCGCTCGATAACGGCATGTACAAGATCTGGTTCGCGCGCAACTACCGAACCCGCGTCGCCAACACGCTGCTGCTCGACAATGCGCTGGCGACCATGGGTGCCGGCCTGCCGTCGGCGATGATGGCCGCGATGCTCTATCCCGAGCGCCGCGTGCTCGCGGTCGCCGGCGACGGCGGCTTCATGATGAACAGCCAGGAGATGGAGACCGCCGTCCGCCTCAAGCTCAATCTCGTCGTACTGGTGCTCGAGGACAACGCCTACGGCATGATCCGCTGGAAGCAGGCCGTCGATCACTTCGCCGATTACGGCATGACCTTTGGCAATCCGGACTTCGTGCTGTACGCGAAGGCCTATGGCGCGAAGGGGCATCGCATCGAGAGCATCGACAGCTTTGGGCCGACGCTCGATGCCGCGTTCAAGGAAGGCGGTGTGCATCTGGTTTCGATCCCGATCGACTATTCGGAGAATGTGCGGGTGCTCGTGGACGAGCTGCGCGCGCATGAGAAATCGAAGGCATGATTTGTTCGGGACTCTCGCCACACCCGTCATTGCGAGGAGCGTAGCGACGAAGCAATCCAGAGGCAGTCTGGATTGCTTTGCTGCGCTCGCAATGACGGAGTGAGTGGCGAGACCGAAGCCCACATGACAACCGCACTTGTGTCGCGCCTTCCGATCGCCGACACTCACAATCATCCAACCAACCACAGGAATATGAAATGACTCGCGTTCGCTGTATCACCGAGATGGGCATGGGCGTCGACGTCCACGGCAGGGACGCCACCAAGGCGGCGAAGCGTGCGGTGTCGGATGCGATCAGGCATTCGAGCCTCGGCTTCTTCAGGATGATCGGGAAGACCGGCAACGACATGTTCGTCGATGTCACGATCGCGGTACCCAATCCCGAGGCGGTGGACAAGGAAGCCGTTGCGAAGGAGCTGCCTTACGGCACGGTGACCGTGAATGCGGTTAAGGGCGGGCTGGAGATTCCCTCGGCCACGGAACAGGCCAACGACCCCATCCTCATCGCCAATGCCGCCGTCATCGTCAGCTTCGACAAGGACTAGGGTCCAGTGTCCGACAGCGATGTGGCGCTGCTGGATCGCCCGATCTGGAGCGCGCTGACGACGAGCCAGAAGCATCTGGCGGAGGGCGGACCGCGTGCGCTGCGCTATCCCGTGGACATGACGCCGTTTGCCGACCTGGTCGACATGTCTGAGGCTAGCTTCGCGGCGCTCGGTGATCTCCTGGCGGGCTCGCAAGTTGCCGCGCTGTTCACGCCGGAGCCGGTCGACGTGCCCGCCGACTTCAAGGTGGTACTCTCGGAGACCGGCGAGCAGATGATCGGCTCGCCGGCCGACAGTCCGCTGCGCGATGTCGAGATCGTCACCCTCGGCGCTGCCGACGTGCCGGCCATGATGGCGCTGACGGAGCTGACCAAGCCCGGTCCATTCGCGCTGCGTACCCATCAGCTCGGCACGTTTCTCGGAATCCGCGCGGGCGGCGAGCTGGTCGCGATGACGGGCGAGCGGATGAAGCCGGGAAAGTTCGTTGAGATGACGGCCGTTTGCGTGCATCCCGACTATCGTGGGCGCGGCTACGCACAGGCGCTGCTGGCGGCGGTCGCACGACGGATCGAGGCGCGCGGTGAAATTCCGTTCCTGCACGTGTTTTCCCACAACGCATCGGCCATCGCGCTGTACGAGCGGCAGGGCATGACAATCCGCCGTCGCCTGTACGTCACGGCGCTGATGAAGGCGTGAGGGCCGTGCGGGCGGCCTTCATTTCCTGCGAAAGCGCGCTATATCCTTGCCAACCATAATTGGGGGAAACACATGGACGCCAGAACACCTGATTTTTCCGCCGCGCGGACGGCGATGCAGCGCTACGTCGATCAGGAGATCATTCCAGGCGTGTCCTGGGCAGTGCTGCGGGGGCGCGATGTCGTCGATCAGCAATGCGTGGGTTTCGCCGACCGTGAGGCGAGCACTGCGCTGCGGCCCGATCACATTTTTCGCGCGTTCTCCAACACCAAGATCTTCGTCACCTGCTCGATCATGCTGCTGGTCGAGGAAGGCCGCATCGGGCTCGATGACGCGATCGAGAAATTCCTGCCGCAACTCGGCAATCGCAAGGTGCTGAAGCAAGGCGCTTCGAGCCTTGCCGATGTCGAGCCGGCGAAGGGCCCGATCACGATCCGCCAGCTTCTGACCCACACCTCGGGCCTCAGCTACGGTATCTTCGATCCCGGCACGGTGCTGTTCAAAGGCTATAACGAGGCGCGCGTGCTCAATCCGCTCACGCCGCTGACCGACATGATCGACAAGCTCGCCGATCTTCCGCTGTCCTATCATCCCGGCACGGGCTGGGAATATTCGGTGGCGACCGACGTGCTCGGCCGCGTGGTGGAGGTCGTCTCCGGCGATGCACTCGACACCTTCCTCAAGGCGCGCATCTTCGATCGCCTCGGCATGGTCGATACGGGCTTCTCAGTGCCCGAGGCGCAGCAGGGCAGGCTGGTTGCGCTCTACACCGGCGCCGACGTGCTCGATCCGATGAAGCCGGGCCTCACGCGGGCCGACAATCTTCCGTTTCCGCAGGCCTATCGGCGGCCGTTTCCGCGGCTGTCGGGCGGCGGCGGTCTGGTCTCGACCTTGCCCGACATGCTCGCGCTGGTACGCGCGCTGCTACCCGGCTCGGATGCGCTGCTGAAGCCCGACACGCTGCGGCAGATGATGACGAACCAGTTGCCCGCGGGCCAGACCATCCGCTTTGCCAATCTCGGGCCGATCCCCGGCAAGGGCTTTGGTCTCGGCGGCGCCGTCACTTTTGCGCCGACGCCCTTTGATCCCCCGAATTCGACCGGCGAATTCCAGTGGGGTGGGCTTGCCGGCACCCATTGGTGGATCTGTCCGCAGGCAAACACCGCCGGCGTGCTGATGGCTCAGCGCCATATGGGCTTCTGGAATCCATTTTTCTTCGAGTTCAAGCGCCTGGCCTATCAGGCCGTCGGAGGCTGATCGCGAAAAAATTGTCGGCGCCCGCGAATCCTTTCCGGCCTTCGCGTCCTCTTGATGGTCGAGGCACTCCGCCTCGGCTCATTCTGGAGGATGTGATGGCGCTTTACAGGAAGAATATCGGCGGTCTGCATCAGGCGGTGAGGGTTGCCGCGGGGATCGCGGTGGCGGTCGCGGCATTTGTCTATCTCGCCGGCGCAACGGCGTGGCTGCTGGCGCTCGGGGGCGCAGGCTTCGCGCTGACGGGTCTCGTCGGCTATTGCCCGATCTGCGCGATGGCCGGGATCGGACGAGGAGGCGTGTCGTGAGTGCGGCGGCGATCTCGTCAAATCTGTTCGAGGCGGCACGGCTCGGCGATCCCCAGGCGATCGCGACCCTGCTCGAGACGGCGCAGCCGGATATCCGCCGCTACGCACGCGCCACCTGCCGCAGCTCGGCCGATGCCGAGGATGCAACCCAGGAGGCGCTGTGGATCCTGTTCCGCCATGTCGGCACGATCCGCTCGTGGCTCGCGTTTTCCGCCTGGCTGTTCAGCGTGGTCCGTCGCGAATGCCTGCGGCTCGCGCGCAAGGCCGGCCTCGCGCCATCGATCGACGACGAAGCGGCGGAGGCTCTGCTGCTGTCGCGTCCCGAAGCCGATTTGCGGCTTGACGTGGCCGCCGCGTTTGAAGCGTTGCCGGCGCACTATCGCGATATCGCGCTGATGCGGGACGTCAAGGAAATGACCATCGACGAAATCGCCGCCGCGCTCGGTGCATCCAGGCAGACCGTGAAGGCTCGCCTGCATCGCGCCCGCGCCCTGATGCGCGAATATCTGACGAGATGAGATATGAGCAATTATCAGACACCTGACGATCTGAAATCGATTCCGGCCTTTGTGGCGCTCGCGCCGGTCGAGGCCAAAGCGTTTCTGGCGTTCAACCACGCGGTCGAGCGCAAGGACGGATTGATCCCGCCGAAATATCGCGAGCTGATCTCGCTCGCGGTCGCGCTCACCACGCAATGCGCCTATTGTCTCGACGTGCATACCGCGCAGGCGGCGGAAGCCGGCGCGACGCGGGAGGAGGTCGCCGAAGTCGCGTTGATTGCGGCCGCCGTGCGCGCCGGCGGCACGCTCGGCCATGCGTTGCTGGCACAGCGCCTGTTCGAGCGACATCGAGACGAGGGGGAGAGCTAGATAGCTTGCCAAACTATCTCGGCCTCGATGGATTTCGCTTCGGTTGGGTCGCAGCCTGGATCGACGACCGCGGCGATCATGGCTTCGATTATTCACCGGGGCTCACGCGCCTGCTCGCGTTGCCGCATGCGCGTGCGATGATCGACATGCCGATCGGATTGAAACCGGGCGGCTATCGCGAATGCGACTTGCGTGCACGGGAGCTGGTTGGCCCCGCCGTGTTTCTCGGCGCGCGCCGTGACCTCTGGACGTTTCCCGACATGGCGGCGGCCAATCGCCATTATTGGGAGCACGAAGGCAAGGGCAGGGGCGTGTCGGCGCAGCTCTGGAACATCAGGGGCAAGATCAGGGATGTCGACGAGATCATGACGCCGGCGCGGCAGGCGACGATCGGTGAAGCGCATCCGGAATTGATCTTCTGGAATCTGGCAGGGCGAATCCGGCTTGCGAACAAGACATCTGCGGAAGGCCGCGCGCAGCGCATTGCTCTGCTGGCGCAACGCGGTTTCACGCGCTTGCCGAAATGGCTGACGCAGCGTCATGGCACCGGCATCGGCCGCGACGACCTCATCGATGCCTGCGCCTGTGCGGTCGCGGCCCGCGACAGCACACAGCGTGTCGGCGGCGAGGAGGTCGATCCGCGCGGACTGCGGATGGAGATGAATTACTGAGGTCGCGGCCTGGCGCGCATCGATTCGGGATAAAGTGGCAATTTATTTGAGGCGTGCAGGAACTGTCGATGGTCGGCCCGCGTTCCCCGTTCGAACCGATGACGGAGAAGCTCGTGCGATGAAGGATGCCAGTCAGCTCGCGACCGCGATGCTCGCGCTCGTTTTCACCGGAGCGCTGCTCGTCACCGGGCAGCTCTTCATCGAGCAACGCGCACAGCGCGATATCGCGTACGCCGCCAGCCATTTGCTGCGGCCCTTGTAGTCCGGCTTCGATGCGTGATCACTGCCCGGCCTTGCGCCGTTCGATGGCTCGCCTAGACTAGGCGGAATTTCACGAGCGAAGCCGGGGTCCCGATGTCTGATCTGTCTGCCTTTCCCATCACCAAGCGCTGGCCGGCCAAGCATCCGGAGTTGCTTCAGCTCTATTCGCTGCCGACGCCGAACGGCGTCAAGGTTTCGATCATGCTGGAAGAGATCGGCCTGCCCTACGAGGTCCATCTCGTCGATTTCGGCAAGGACGATCAGAAGACGCCGGAATTCCTCTCGCTCAATCCGAACGGCAAGATTCCGGCGATCCTCGACCCCAACGGTCCCGGCGGCAGGCCGCTGCCGTTGTTCGAGTCCGGGGCGATGCTGCAATACCTCGCGGAAAAGACCGGCAAGCTTCTGCCTGAGGACGCCGCGCGCCGCTACCAGACCATCCAGTGGGTGCATTTCCAGATGGGCGGCATCGGGCCGATGTTCGGCCAGGTCGGCTTCTTCCACAAATTCGCCGGCAAGGACTTCGAGGACAAGCGTCCGCTCGAACGCTATGTCAGCGAGGCCACGCGCCTGCTCGGCGTGATGGAAACGCATCTTTCCGGCCGGCAGTGGTTCATGGACGACGACTACACCATCGCTGACATCTCCATGCTGGGCTGGGTGCGCAATCTCATCGGTTTCTACGGCGCCGGCGATCTCGTCGCGTTCGACCAGTTCAAGTCGGTCGGTGCCTGGCTCGAACGTGGGCTGGCGCGGCCGGCGGTGCAGCGCGGGCTGAACATTCCGAAGCGGCCGTAAGTTACGTTAGCGCCTTGTGGGTCATGTAGAGCGCCATCACCGAGATGAGCGCGATCATGACCCCACGCAGGACCGACTTGCTGACGCCGTTGGCCGCGCGTGCGCCGAGATCTGTTCCGATCCAGAGACCGGCCAGAATGCCGATGATCGCCGGCCAGCCGACCATGAGCCCCTTGCTCCAGTAGATCCAGGCCGCCGGAATGTTGGTCGGGACGACCGAGAAGACGAGGCTGACGAGTTGTGCCTGATGCTGCGGCACGCGCAGGCCGGCTGCTAGGCCGACGGTGATCGCGAGGCCGCCGCCGATGCCCATGAAGCCGGAGGAAAATCCGGCGAGCATGCCGATAAGGAGTAGGGGCAGCCAGGGCAGTTCATCGCGGTCGCCGGCCTCGTTGCTCCCGTCCTTGCGCTCACGGCGCAGGATCAGGAGTGCGATCAGCGCGACGAGATAGACGACATAGGACCATTGCAGCACCGAGTCGGACACCGCCGCCGCGGCGTATCCGCCGCCCGCACCGCCGATGAGAAATCCGAGGCCGATCCAGATGATCCATTGCAGCGGGCTGCGATTGCCGCTTTGCCAGTAGCGGCGCACGCCGGCGAGACCTGTCGGCGGGACCTGCGTGATCAGCGATGTGCCCTGGGCGACGTGCTGCTCAGCGCCAAGCAGCAGCACGCTGAAGATCACGAGCCCGCCACCCGGGCTCGTTCCCATGAAACCCGACGTCAGTCCACCGACGAGACCAACGCCGGCGCCAGCGAGGAGATCGTGGATCCAGGACATCGCTTACGTCCTGGTTCGGCGCTTGATGTCGGGCTTGGGCGTGCGAAATCCGTCGATCACGCCGGCCACGGCCGCCATGCAGGCCTTAAGATCAAAATCCTCGCCCCAACATTTTTGCAGCACAAAACCCTGGAAGATCGCGATCAGCACGCGCGCGATCGCGTCGGCACCGAGGTCGCGCTTGATCAGGCCGTCATGCTGGCCGCGCTCGACCAGCGCGACGATCAACGCGCGCGGCATGTCGATGCCTTCGACGACGCTGGTGCGGACGCGGCGGTTGCGCAGCGCTTCGGCCCAGCCATGGATGCCGACACGGCGCCGCGCTTCGCCCGCGGGATCGGTGAGCCATTGTGCGTAGACGCGGATCAGTGCGTTAAGTCCTTCGATCGGATCGCCCGATCCCTGCGCGACCGAGTTGAGCACGGCCTCACGACGATGCCGGTCGTCGGCGAGGGCCTCGATCAGATCGTCCTTGCTCTGGAAGTAGAGATAGACCGCGCCGTGGCTCAGGCCCGAACGCTTGACGATGTCGGCCATGCCGGTCTGGTGAAAGCCATCCTCGGCGAAGCAGGTGAGGGCAGCGTCCAGGATCTGCTGCCGCCGACCTTCGCGCTGCTTGTCGCTGATCTTGGGCATTTTGGGCGTCCCTAAATAACCGACAGATCGATCGTTTTAGCTACTGGCTAGGTGCGGCCGGAATGAAGCCAAGCAAAATAAAAAACGATCAGTCAGTCATTTTTATTATCAAAAGCGATTTTGGTCAAGGCCGGGCTGTCCGGAGCCGGGAAATGAAGAGGCTTATGCCGTTGCGGACGCGTCGGCAGAGGCGACGGCGCGTCCCCTCGGTCGCGCCGCTAAAACAGCCGTCCGCCGTTCGGCACGGGTTTGCTCGGCTGCACCAGCACGACCTTGCCCTCGGCATCAGGGAAGCCGAGCGTCAACACCTCGGAGACGACCGGGCCGATCTGGCGCGGCGGGAAGTTCACGACCGCCGCGACCTGCTGTCCCACCAGCGTCTCGAGCGGATGGTTTTCGGTGATCTGGGCTGAGCTCTTGCGCACGCCGATTGCAGGACCGAAGTCGATCCACAGCCGCCAGGCCGGCTTGCGCGCCTCCGGGAACGGTTTTGCATCGACGATGGTGCCGACGCGGATATCGACCGCGAGGAAGGTGTTGAAGTCGATGGTCGGCGACGCGGCCGCGGCGGGGTCGTGAGTGGCGTGCATAACGTATCCGTTCGGAGAGCTGGCTTCGTTCGCAATATTGTCGCGCGAACCGGAGTTTCGTACAACGCCGCAGCCGAAGCACCACGCATGCGCGAGGAACTGTCTTGCCCAACATCATCTACGGCATCAAGAACTGCGACACCATGAAGAAGGCGCGCGCCTGGCTCGACACCCATGGCGTGGCTTATGAGTTTCACGACTACAAGGCGGCGGGCGTCGAGAAGGACAAGCTCAAGCAGTGGAGCGACAAGGCTGGCTGGGAGACGCTGCTCAATCGCGCCGGCACGACCTTCAAGAAGTTGCCGGATTCCGACAAGGAAGGCCTCACCGAGAAGAAGGCGCTGGCGCTGATGCTAGCGCAACCATCGATGATCAAGCGGCCGGTGCTCGAAGCCGGCGGCAAGCTTCTGGTCGGCTTCAAGCCGGATATCTACGCCAAGGAAGTCAAGACCCGGTAGGTCGGCGCAAAATCGCGCTGGCCCCTAGTTCAGCTCGACGATTTCGGTGGTGATGCCGGGCTGATCGGCGAACTCGACCACGTCGGCGGCAGCGATCCGGCCGGGTGCGCGATGGAAAAGATCGCGGTCGATCACCGCGCGCAATTTCGGACGCGGCAGCGCGTCATTTCCGCGCATCAGATTCTTGATCTCGAAGCCGCCATCCTCGCAGAACGTCTTGAGCGAAGCGATGACATGGCAGACCTTGCCGTCGGTCTGGAACGGCAGCAGCAGGCGTTCATAGGCAACGACGCGGCCGTAGATGTCGTCGACGTCGGCGACGCTGTAGACCGGAAGCCCGCGCGCCACGCATTCATGATAGATCGGCATCACGAAGGGGGCGAGGCGCGGCCCGATATAGTCGTCGAGGAGAACGCCCTTGCCGGTGTGACCATAGGCACGCGAGATGCGCGTGCCCTCGCTCTGGATGGTCAGGCGCGGCGTCGGTGCAGAAATGTCCACGGTATAATAGATGAGATCGGACAGCTCTTCCTCGAGCCGCGCGGGCTGATATTCCCAGATCGCCGGCGCCATCTGCTCGCGCGCATAAAGTCGCAGCCACGTGTTCAGGAGATCACGCTGCCTGATCGACTTGACGACAGAAGGAGCTGCGCTTGCAAAATCCAAGGCAATTTCCAAGACAATATTCCCGACGTCCAAAAACCCGCGCATGATCCATGCTGCGGGAAAATTTTCTATGAAGGCTGGCGCGCGGGACGAAAGACCGTTAACGACGGCTTGATGACCGGTGCTTTGTGAACCGGGAGGCCGGGCAGGCGACATCAAAACGCGTCCGACTAAGGGAGCATAAGTCTCCCGGCCGGAGGCCTGACCTGCTCAGCTTTCC
The DNA here is from genome assembly GCF_018130785.1 of Bradyrhizobium liaoningense. GTDB lineage: Bacteria > Pseudomonadota > Alphaproteobacteria > Rhizobiales > Xanthobacteraceae > Bradyrhizobium > Bradyrhizobium liaoningense_A. The sequence continues at coordinate 191,087 of NZ_JAFCJT010000011.1, read as the reverse complement.
GCCTTGCCTAACCCCCGTCACCTCCGGCATATTCCGCGCCCGGAGGCGGCGTTCCGGGACAGGCTCCAAGGCCTCCGGAAAGCCGAAGCAACTAAGGACAGCCACGCGCATTTCGCGGGCGGGGGGAAATCTGTTTGGCCGATGAGTTCATTCTTGAAACGGAAGGCTTGACCAAGGAGTTCGCGGGCTTCTTCGCCGTCCGCGACGTTGCGCTCAAGGTTCGCCGTGGGAGCATTCACGCGTTGATCGGCCCGAACGGGGCCGGCAAGACGACGTGCTTCAATCTTCTGACCAAGTTCCTGAAACCGTCCGCTGGAAAGATCCTGTACAAGGGACAGGACATCACTGCGATGGCGCCGGCCGACGTGGCCCGCCTTGGCCTCGTCCGTTCATTCCAGATCTCGGCGGTATTTCCGCATCTCACCGCGCTGGAGAACGTTCGTGTCGCGCTTCAGCGCCAGCACGGCAGCTCCTTCGATTTCTGGCGCTCCAAGTCGGTGCTGAACCGGTACAACAACCGTGCGCTGGAACTGTTGAACGATGTCGGTCTCAGCGAGTTCGCCAACACGCCGGCGGTCGAGATGCCCTATGGGCGCAAGCGCGCACTGGAGATCGCAACCACGCTCGCGCTCGACCCGGAGATGATGCTGCTGGACGAGCCGATGGCCGGCATGGGCCACGAGGACATCGACAAGATCGCGGCGCTGATCAAGCGCATCTCGGCGAAATATACCATCCTGATGGTCGAGCATAATCTGAGCGTCGTCGCCAATCTCTCCGACATCATCACCGTGCTGACGCGCGGACAGGTGCTTGCGCAAGGCAATTACGCCGAACTCACCAAGGACGAGCGCGTCAAGGAAGCCTATCTGGGAGCCGGTCATGCCTGAGACTGCAACCGCGGACGCTCCCGCAAAGGCCGCAGCCGGCGGCAACATCCTCCAGGTCCGCAACCTGGAAGCCTGGTACGGCGAGTCCCACATCCTGCACGGGATCAATTTCGACGTGAACGCGGGCGAGGTCGTCACCCTGCTCGGGCGCAACGGCGCCGGCAAGACGACTACGCTGAAGTCGATCATGGGCATCATCGGCAAGCGGACCGGCGCGGTGAAGTTCAACAACCAGGACATCATCCGCGCGACCTCGGACAAGATCGCGCGGATGGGCATCGCGTTCTGCCCGGAGGAACGGGGGATCTTCTCCAGTCTCGATGTGCGCGAGAATTTGTTGCTGCCGCCGGTGGTCCGCCAAGGCGGATTGCCGCTGGAGCAGATCTTCGATCTGTTTCCGAATCTGAAGGAACGTCTCAACAGCCAGGGCACCAAGCTGTCCGGCGGTGAGCAGCAGATGCTCGCGATCGCGCGCATCCTGCGCACCGGCGCGAGCTTCCTGATGCTGGACGAGCCGACCGAAGGTCTTGCGCCTGTCATCATCCAGCAGATCGGCCACACCATTGCGCGGCTCAAGAAGGAGGGTTTTACCATCCTCCTGGTCGAGCAGAACTTCCGGTTCGCATCCACCGTCGCCGACCGCTATTACGTGGTCGAGCATGGCAAGATCATTGACGGATTTTCCAACGCGGAGCTTGCCGCCAACATGGACAAGCTCCACACCTATCTCGGCGTCTAGAACGGCCAAGCGTAGAACGGCCAAGAGAAAACGGCGAAGAAAAAATTCAAAGGGAAGTAGCATGAAGACAAAGTCGATTGCATCGTTTCTGCTCGGCACGGCGTTGGCCGTGACCATCACCGGCGTAGCCTTCGCGCAGGACAAGACCGTCAAGATCGGCGCGCTGTCCGATCAGTCCGGCCTCTATGCCGACCTCGGCGGTCCCGGCTCGACGCTCGCCGCCCAGTTGGCCGTCGAAGATTCCGGCCTTGCCGCGAAGGGCTGGAAGATCGACATCATCTCCGGCGATCACCAGAACAAGCCTGACATCGGCACAGCGATCGCGCGGCAGTGGTTCGACGTCGACAAGGTCGACGTCATCGTCGACGTGCCGAACTCCGGCGTGGCGCTCGCCGTCAACAACGTCATCAAGGAAAAGAACGGCGTCTACATCAACTCGGGCGCGGCGACCTCGGATCTGACCAACGCGCAGTGCTCGCCCAACACCGTGCACTGGACCTACGACACCTACATGCTGGCCCACACCACGGGCCAGGCGCTGGTGAAGGCCGGTGGCGACACTTGGTTCTTCCTGACCGCGGACTACGCCTTCGGTGCGGCGCTCGAGCGCGACACCACGGCCGTGGTCTCCGCCAACGGCGGCAAGGTCGTCGGCGGTGTCAAGCATCCGCTGAACACGCCGGACTTCTCGTCCTTCCTGCTTCAGGCGCAGGCCTCCAAGGCAAAGATCATCGGCCTTGCCAATGCCGGCGGCGACACCACCAACTCGATCAAGCAGGCGGCCGAGTTCGGCATCGTCAAGGGCGGCCAGAAGCTCGCGGCGCTGCTGCTGTTCCTCACCGACGTCAAGGCGATCGGCTTGGAGACCGCGCAGGGCCTCAACTTCACAGAGACGTTCTACTGGGACATGGACGACAAGACCCGCGCCTTCTCCAAGCGCTTCGCCGACAAGATGAAGAACAACGCTCCGCCGACCATGGTTCAGGCCGGCGTCTATGCGGGTCTGCGTCACTACTTCAAGGCACTGGAAGCGCTCGGCGGCAATCCGCATGACGGCGTGAAGGTCGTCGAGAAGATGAAGTCGATGCCGACCGAGGACGATTTGTTCGGCAAGGGCCTGATTCAGCCCAACGGCCGCACCATCCATAACGCCTATCTGTTCGAGGTGAAGAAGCCCTCCGAGTCCAAGGGACCGTGGGACTTCTACAAGCTGGTCGGCACGGTGCCGGGCGATCAGGCCTTCACGCCGCTCGCCGAGAGCAAGTGCGCGCTGCTTAAGAAGTAAGGCCAACAGCCCGCCGGCTGCTAGCCGGCGGGCGACTCTAGGGAACGCCGAAGGGACCGGGTGCGGGATCGATGCAGGCTCTTTACGCTCAGCTACTGGTGGGACTGATCAACGGCTCGTTCTACGCGCTGCTCAGTCTCGGGCTTGCTGTGATCTTCGGCATGCTCAACATCATCAATTTCGCCCATGGCGCGCTCTACATGATGGGTGCTTTCGTCGCTTATTTCCTGCTGAACCTCGGCGGCATCAATTACTGGTGGGCGCTGCTGCTGGCGCCGATCATCGTCGGCATCTTCGGCATGATCCTGGAACGGACCATGCTGCAATGGCTGACCGGGCTCGACCATCTCTATGGCCTGCTGCTGACCTTCGGCATCGCGCTGATCGTGCAGGGCGTGTTCCAGAACTATTTCGGCTCCTCCGGCCTGCCTTACGCGATTCCGGATCAGCTCAAGGGCGGCATGAATCTCGGCTTCATGTTCCTGCCGATCTATCGCGGCTGGGTCGTGATCTTCTCGCTGGTGGTGTGCATCGCCACTTGGTTCCTGATCGAGAAGACGCGGCTCGGCGCCTACCTCCGCGCCGCCACCGAAAATCCGACGCTGGTGCGCGCCTTCGGCATCAACGTGCCGCGCATGATCACGCTGACCTACGGTCTCGGCGTCGGCCTTGCCGCGCTCGCCGGCGTGCTCTCGGCGCCGATCAACCAGGTGCGGCCGCTGATGGGTGCCGACCTCATCATCGTCGTGTTCGCGGTGGTCGTGATCGGCGGCATGGGATCGATCATGGGCTCCATCATCACCGGCTTCGCGCTCGGTGTGATCGAGGGCCTGACCAAGTATTTCTACCCCGAGGCCTCCAACACCGTTGTGTTCGTGCTGATGGTGCTGGTGCTCTTGGTGAAGCCAACGGGATTGACGGGAAGGGCGGCCTGATATGACAGCCTTGACGGACGACACGCTGCCGGTAACCCCGCGTGCGATGCGTGACGAGATGGTCGTGTTCGTGGTGATGGCGCTGCTGCTAGCCGCAGTGCCATTCAGCGGCATCTACCCGTTCTTCGTGATGCAGGCGCTGTGCTTCGCGCTGCTTGCCTGTGCGTTCAACCTCCTGATCGGCTATGGCGGTTTGCTGTCGTTCGGCCACGCGATGTTCCTCGGCACGGCGGGCTACTGCAGCGCGCATGCGCTGAAGGTGTGGGCGCTGCCGCCGGAGCTCGGCATCCTCGTCGGAATCGTCGCGGCTTTCGGGCTCTCGCTCATCACCGGCTATATCTCGATCCGCCGCCAGGGCATCTACTTCTCGATGATCACGCTGGCGCTGTCGCAGCTGCTTTACTTCATCTACCTCCAGGCGCCGTTCACACATGGTGAGGACGGCATCCAGGGCATTCCGCAGGGGCGCATGTTCGGCGTGTTCGATCTCTCGAAGCCGACGGTGCTTTATTATGTCGTGCTGGTCGGCTTCCTCGCCGGTTTCCTGCTGATCTACCGCATCATCAACTCGCCGTTCGGGGAGGTGCTGAAGGCGATCCGCGAGAACGAGCCGCGCGCCATCTCGCTCGGCTACCGGACCGACCAGTACAAGTTCCTGGCGTTCGTCCTGTCGGGCACGCTGGCGGGCTTTGCCGGTGCGCTGAAAGTGTTCGTGGCGCAGAACGCCTCGCTCACCGATGTGCACTGGTCGATGTCGGGGGAGGTCGTGCTGATGACGCTGGTCGGCGGTCTCGGCACCATTTTCGGTCCCGTGGTCGGTGCCTTCGCGATCATCGCCATGCAGCAATATCTGGCCGGCTTCGGCCAGTGGGTGACGGTGATCCAGGGCTCGATCTTCGTGATCTGCGTGCTCACCTTCCGTCGCGGCGTCATCGGCGAAATCGCCCATTACTTGCGGCGATCACTCTAAATCATTGATATCGCACCAATTTCATTGGTGCGCGAATCCGGTGGATGATCCGGCTCCGCGGGCGTGAGATGACACGCGCGCGGGGCGGAAATGGTCTATGACAGTTTTATGACGGCCCGTTCGGGCCGGGCCATTTCCAACCGGTAGCCTATCCCCATGATGCGATGGTTTCGCGCTTTCCTGCCCAAGGAAGAACGGTTCTTCGACCTGTTCGACCGCCACGCCCAGACCGTGATCCAGGGCTCGATCGCACTCCAGGGCATGCTCAACGGGGGCGAGGAGACGCCGGTCTATTGCCAGCGTGTCAACCAGTTCGAGAACGACGCCGACAACATCACCCGTGAGGTGCTGACGGCGGTGCGCCGCACCTTCATCACCCCGTTCGACCGTGGCGACATCAAAAATCTCATCACCTCGATGGACGATGCCATCGACCAGATGCAGCAGACGGCCAAGGCCGTGATGCTGTTCGAGGTCCGCACGTTCGAGCCGCCGATGCGGGAGATTGGCGGGCTTCTGATCGAGTGCGCCAATCTCGTGGGGCGCGCGTTGCCGCTGATGCAGTCGATCGGCCCGAACGTCGCGATGCTGACCGCGATCACGGAAGAGCTGGGCAAGCTTGAGGGCCGGGTCGACGATCTCCATGACATCGGGCTGAAGGAGCTGTTTCTCAAGCACCGTGATGGCAGCGCGATGGATTTCATCGTCGGCGTCGAGATCTACGACCATCTCGAGAAGGTGGCCGATCGCTTCGACGACGTCGCGAACGAGATCAACAGCATCGTCATCGAGCAGGTTTAGCGCATGATCCGGAAAAGTGTGCAGCGGTTTTCCGCGCAGATCATGCGCAAAGCTTAGAGCAGGGGTCGCGCCGTGGATGCTGCGCTCGGACTTCCTGTCCTCGTCGGCTTGATCGCCGTCGCGCTGCTGTTCGACTTCCTGAACGGCCTGCACGACGCCGCCAACTCGATTGCGACCATCGTTTCGACCCGCGTGCTGCGGCCGCAATTCGCGGTGTTCTGGGCCGCGTTCTTCAATTTCATCGCCTTCATGGTGTTCGGGCTGCACGTCGCCCAGACCATCGGCACCGGCATCATCGATCCCACGATCGTCGATGCGCAGGTGATCTTCGCGGCCCTGATCGGTGCCATCGTGTGGAACTTGGTGACCTGGGGACTGGGTATCCCGTCCTCGTCGTCCCATGCGCTGATCGGCGGCCTCGTCGGCGGCGGCATGGCCAAGGCGGGGATTTCGGCGGCGGTGTGGAGCGGCCTGTCCAAGGCGGTGCTGGCGATCGTGCTCTCGCCGCTGGTCGGCTTCCTTCTCGCGATGATGCTGGTCGCGATCGTGTCCTGGCTTTCGGTGCGCTCGACGCCGTTCGCGGTCGACCGCGCCTTCCGCATCCTGCAATTCGCCTCCGCCTCGCTCTATTCGCTCGGCCATGGCGGCAATGACGCTCAGAAGACCATGGGCATCATCGCCGTGCTGCTCTATTCGCAGGGCCATCTCGGCGGAGAATTCTCGGTGCCGTTCTGGGTGGTGCTGTCCTGCCAGGCGGCGATGGCGCTGGGCACCCTGATGGGCGGCTGGCGCATCGTCCGCACCATGGGCCTGCGCATCACCAAGCTGACGCCGATGCAGGGCTTTTGCGCCGAGACTGGCGGCGCCGCGACGCTGTTCATGGCGACCTTCCTCGGCGTTCCCGTCTCGACCACCCACACCATTACCGGCGCGATCGTCGGCGTCGGCGCGGCCCGCCGCGTCTCGGCGGTCCGGTGGAACGTGGCAAGTTCGATCGTCTATGCCTGGGTGATCACGATCCCGGCCTCGGCCATCGTCGCGGCGCTGACCTGGTGGGCGGTCCAGCTCTTCAAGTAACGAGCTTTAGCCCGACGATGCCGGCGACGATCAGCCCGATGCTGGCGAGGCGAAGCGCGGTGGCGGGCTCGCCGAACAGGATGATGCCGAGCGCCGCAGTTCCGACCGCGCCAATCCCGGTCCAGACCGCATAGGCGGTTCCAATCGGCAGCGATTTGAGGGCGAGGCCGAGCAGGATGACGCTGCCGGCCATGGCCGTGAGGGTGAGGACGGACGGAACGAGCTTGGAAAAGCCCTCGGTGTATTTGAGCCCGATCGCCCAGCCGACTTCCAAGAGACCAGCGACGAACAGGATGCTCCAGGCCATGACGACCCTCCATTCAAGGCAGGGTCGTCCCCGCGGCTGATATGCTGGTGAGCAGGAAGGCCGTCCTCCCCGAATGCCGATATGGGGCTGGCCGAAGGGCTCTGCAATCACCAAATGAGGCTTGATCAGGCCCATTTTCCCTGCCAAACGCTCCCGCCATGTCCGACATCGCCATATCAGCCGACTCGCCGGCCCGTTCCCCGCTTGCCACCGAAGTGGCGCGGCGACGCACCTTCGCGATCATCTCGCACCCGGACGCGGGCAAGACCACGCTGACCGAGAAGCTTCTGCTGTTCGGCGGCGCCATCAATCTCGCCGGTCAGGTCAAGGCCAAGGGCGAGCGGCGCAACACCCGTTCGGACTGGATGAAGATCGAGCGCGAGCGCGGCATCTCGGTCGTGACCTCGGTCATGACCTTCGAGTTCGAGGGCCTCGTGTTCAACCTGCTGGACACGCCGGGCCACGAGGACTTTTCGGAAGACACCTACCGCACGCTGACGGCGGTCGACTCCGCCGTGATGGTGATCGACGCCGCCAAGGGCATCGAGGCGCGCACCCGAAAGCTGTTCGAGGTCTGCCGCCTGCGCGACATTCCGATCATCACCTTCATCAACAAGATGGACCGCGAGAGCCGCGACGTCTTCGAGCTCCTCGACGAGATCGAGAAGACGCTGGCGCTCGACACCACGCCGATGACCTGGCCGGTCGGCCGCGGCCGCGACTTCCTCGGCACCTATGACGTCGTCAATGGCGGCGTGCGCCTGCTCGACGGCGGCGGCGCCAAGACCGGCGCGGCCCAGCAGATCGAGATTGCCGAACTGGCCAAGCTCAATGCGAACCTCGACGTCGGAGCGGTGAAGGACGAGCTCGAGCTCGTCACCGAAGCGTCAAAACCGTTCGAGCTTGGCGCGTTTCGCGAGGGCCATCTGACGCCGGTCTATTTCGGCAGCGCGCTGCGCAATTTTGGCGTCGGCGACCTTCTGGAAGGTCTCGGCAAGTTCGCGCCCGAGCCACGCGCGCAGGAGAGCGATCAGCGCAAGGTCGAGGCGACCGATCCGCGCATGAGCGCCTTCGTGTTCAAGATCCAGGCGAACATGGATCCGAACCACCGCGACCGCATCGCCTTCGCGCGGCTGTGCTCGGGAAAACTCAGCCGCGGCATGAAGGCCAAGCTGGTACGAACCGGCAAGAGCATGCCGCTGTCGAGCCCGCAATTCTTCTTCGCGCAGGACCGTTCGGTCGCGGATGAAGCCTTCGCCGGCGACGTTGTCGGGATTCCCAATCACGGCACGCTGCGCATTGGCGATACGTTGACCGAGGGTGAGGATTTCACCTTCGTTGGCGTGCCGAGCTTCGCGCCAGAAATCGTCCGCCGCGTCCGTCTCACGGACGCGATGAAGGCGAAGAAGCTGAAGGAAGCGCTGCAGCAGATGTCGGAAGAGGGCGTGGTGCAGGTGTTCCGCCCCCGCGACGGCGCGCCGGCGCTGGTCGGCGTGGTCGGTGCGCTCCAGCTCGACGTGCTGAAGGCGCGGCTCGAGGCTGAATATTCGCTGCCGGTCGAGTTCGAGGTCAGCGAGTTCCAGCTTGCGCGCTGGGTCTCGTCCGAAGATCGCAAGAAGCTCGACACCTTCATAGCCGCCAACACCTCGAGCATCGCCGACGATGTCGACGGCGATCCCGTGTATCTGGCGAGGAACGAGTTCTATCTCGGCTACGCCAGGGAACGCGCCGAGGGCATCGAGTTCACGAACGTCAAGGACGTCAAGAAGAAGGGGTAGTGCGGCTCGCTGGTAGCCACATCCGTGGCAGCCACACCGTCCGCTGACATGCCCCGGCTTGACCGGGGCATCCAGTGCACCGCAGCCTCTCGATTCCGTCACCGCCGTCTCGGAGTACTGGGTCGCCCGGTCGAGCCGGGCGACGACACCGGAGCCAAACGCGAGCATGTGAACAGCCGCAGGCTTGACGCATTCGTTGGCAATGCCACGTTTGTGCGTGTGGCATTGTGAGCTCGCATCATGTGGCGCGGCATCCTCGTTTTCCTCCTGCTGGCGATATCGACGGTTGCCGCCGATGCGCAGCGCCGCCAGATCAATCCGATCCCGTTTTCGCATGAGCCGTGCAGCGTGCTCGACTATCGGCCCTGCACGCCGTACTATTGCAGCCCGCTCGAGCATGGCCCCTGCATTCCCGAGATCGACTACCCCTACGGTCAGAACCTCCAGCTCACGATTCAGAGTGTGCCGGCGGAGGCTGATCGCGCCAAGTACCGGAAGCCGGATCACGATCTCGATACGATCGGCGATCTCTTCGCCGAGCTGCGCACCTGCTGGTCACCGCCATCGGACAATGCGCGCGCGGGCATGCAGGTGGCGGTGCGCTTCAGCTTCAACAAGGCGGGTGGCATGATCGGTCCGCCGCAGCTGACCTACGCGACCGCGGGCGTCCCGGCCGATACCCGAACGACCTATCTCAACGCGATCAATTCATCGCTGAAAGCCTGCCTGCCGCTCAAATTCACCAGCGGCCTCGGCGGCGCTCTGGCCGGACGGCCGATCGCGATCCGCTATGTCGATAATCGCGAGCTTGGAAAATAGCTCCATCGCCTCGTCCTGAGGAGCGCGTTTGCGTGCGTCTCGCAGGATGAAGGCCGCGCTGTTGCAGCAGCCGGGCCTTCACGGCTGATCATGAGGCGCGAGAGTTGCGACCCGCGCCCAATCGATGATACGCCATAGGCGGGGGCGCTGGTTGAGGGGGAGGACGTCGTGGGTCTGCTGGTCATGATCCTGGGGCTGATGCTGTTTTTTGCGGCCCATGTTTTCACAACGAAACGCGAGGCGCGCGCGCAGGCGATCGCGAGGCTGGGCGAGGGGACCTACAAGATCCTTTATGCGGCGGTCTCGCTTGCGGGACTGGCGCTCATCATCTGGGGCTTTGCCCATTATCGCGCGGCCGGAATGATCCCGGTTTGGGAGCCGCCGGTCGCATTCAAACACATTACAGTCGCGCTGATGCTGCCCGCAGTCATCCTGGTGGTGGCGTCCTACTTGCGCGGGCGCATTTATGCGACGCTGAAGCATCCGATGCTGGCGGGCATCAAATTATGGGCGGCCGCGCATCTGCTCGCCAATGGCGATCTCGGCTCTATCATCCTGTTTGGCTCGTTCCTCGGCTGGGCCGTGTACGACCGCATCTCGCTGAAGCATCGCACCGATAGTGGCGCCCCGCCGATTCCGGTGGGCGGTGTCACCAACGATCTGATCGCGGTCGCCGTTGGCGTTGTCGCCTATCTGGCGCTGGCTTTCGCGTTCCACCCGGTTGTGATCGGCGTTCCCGTCATGGGAGTCTAACGACAGCCGATCAGCGCAAGACTGCTCCGCGCACCCGTGCGCGGAAGGTGACAAAGCAACAAGCTCAGGGCATTCCGATGGACTGGTCGCAATCTCAGTTCCCGCCGATGCGTTTCGAGGCGCGCTTTGGCGACCGGGTGGTCCCGGCCTTCTGCGACCGGCCGGCGAACCTGTGGGCGATGATCGCGGACGCTTGCGCCCGCAATCCGGATGGCGAAGCGCTGATCGCCGGCGATGTCCGGCTGAGCTGGCGGCAGGCGGTGGAGCAGGCCGCACGGATCGCGGCTGGTTTTCGCAAGCTAGGGCTCCAGCGCGGCGACCGCGTCGCGATCCTGCTCGGCAATCGCATCGAGTTTCCGCTGCTGCTGTTTGCCGCCGCGCATGAGGGGCTGGTGACGGTGTTGCTCGGCACGCGCCAGCAGAAGCCGGAGATCGCCTATGTCCTCACCGATTGCGGCGCCAGGATCCTGATCCACGAATCGGCGCTCGCCGAGCGGCTGCCCGATGCGCTGGACGTGCCCGATGTGATCCACCGTATCGCCATCGACAGCGATCCCGCCCTGTCGCGTTTCGCCGTGCTTGCCGACAATCCACCGGCACCGGCGCCGGCCGAAACGAGCGAGGAGGACACAGCGATGATCCTCTACACCTCGGGCACGACAGGAAAGCCGAAGGGCGCGATGCTCGCCCATTGTAACATCGTCCATTCCTCGATGGTGTTCGTCTCCTGCCTGCAATTGACGGAAGTGGACCGTTCGATCGCGGCAGTGCCGCTCGGCCACGTCACCGGCGTCGTCGCCAACATCACGACCATGATCCGCTGCGGCGGCGCGCTGATCATCATGCCGGAGTTCAAGGCCGCCGATTACCTCAAGCTCGCCGCGCGCGAGCGCGTCACCTACACGGTGATGGTGCCGGCGATGTACAATCTCTGCCTGCTCCAGCCCGATTTCGACAGCTACGATCTTTCGAGCTGGCGCATCGGCGGCTTCGGCGGCGCGCCGATGCCGGTCGCGACCATCGAGAAGCTCAAGGCGACGATTCCTGGCCTGAAACTCGCAAACTGCTACGGCTCGACCGAGACGACGTCGCCCTCGACGATCATGCCGGGCGAGCTGACCGCGAGCCACATCGACAGCGTCGGTTTGCCGTGTCCCGGTGCGCGCATTGTCGCGATGGGAGCTGATGGCCGCGAGCTGCCGGCCGGCGAGATCGGCGAGCTCTGGATCCAGAGCGCCTCCGTCATCAAGGGCTACTGGAACAACCCGAAGGCCACGGCCGAAAGCTTCACCAGCGGATTCTGGCACTCCGGCGATCTCGGCTCGGTCGATGCGGAGGGGTTTGTCCGCGTGTTCGACCGGCAGAAGGACATGATCAACCGCGGCGGCCTGAAGATCTATTCGGCCGAGGTCGAGTCCGTGCTGGCCGGCCATCCCGCCGTCGTCGAGAGCGCGATCATTGCCAAGGCCTGCCCGGTGCTGGGCGAGCGCGTCCACGCCGTGGTCGTGACGCGCAGCCCCGTCGCCAGCGAGGCCTTGCGCGCCTGGTGCGCGGAGCGGCTGTCCGACTACAAGGTGCCCGAGACGATGGCGATCACTCATGAGCCGCTGCCGCGCAATGCCAACGGCAAGGTGCTGAAGCGGCAACTGCGGGAGCTCCTGGGCACCTGAGCCGGGCGATGGCCCCGGGGCTCTCCCGGGTGGTTAACGCCTTGATCGGGCTCGCTTTGCCTTGCCACCGCCATATCGTTAGGGTACCTGCCGCCACACGGGGGACGGGATTCCTGACGCGAACGCCTTGGCGCGCGCACCCGGACGGGTATGGGATTATCATAAGTGTCTGAATTATTTGACGAAGTCGACGAGGAAGTACGTCGCGAACAGTTCAAGAAGCTGTGGGACAAGTATTCGATCTACTTCATCGCGCTGATGGTGCTGATCGTGGCCGCCGCCGCCGGCTGGCAGGGTTATCGGTACCTGGAGGCCCAGAAGGCCGCCGAGGCCGGCGCCGCTTTCGAGAAGGCCGCCGAGCTGTCCGACCAGGACAAGCACGCCGAGGCCGAGGCCGCTTTCACCGCGCTCGCCGCGAAGGCTCCCTCGGGTTATCGCACCCTGGCGCGGCTGCGTGCCGCGGCCGCGGCGGCGCCCCGCGATCCCAAGGCTGCCGCCAAGATGTTTGACGACATTGCTGCCGATCGCAGCATCGGTGGCGAATGGCAGGATCTGGCGAAGATCCGCGCTGCCGGTCTTTTGGTTGACAGCGCCTCCTATGCCGACATGCAGCAGCGGCTGGAGTCCTCCGCCGCGCCCAAATCGACCTTCCGCCACAGCGCCCGCGAGTTGCTGGCGCTGTCGGCCTGGCGCAACAACGACATGACCGCGGCTCGCAAATGGCTCGACGCGATCGCGGTGGACGGTGAAACGCCGCCCGGTTTGCGCTCACGCGCCGAGGCGCTCCAGGCCCTGCTGCCGCCCGTCTCCAAAAGCTGACGACGGTTCTCTGACGTAGACGAGACACCAAGATGCGCCGCACGCCACGCTTGATCGCAGCCGCCGTCCTGATCGCCTTCACCGGCGTCCTGGGCGGCTGCTCCAGCTTCGATCCAAGCGACATGCTCGACTTCCTCGACACCAAGAAGAAGCTGCCGGGCGACCGCAAGCCGGTCTTCCCGGAGGGCGTTCCGGGCCTCGAGCAGGGCGTGCCGCGGGAGATGTACAAGGGCGCAGCACAGCAGCCGGATCCCAACGCACCAGCCGTCGCGGCTCTGCCCACCGAGCCGCCGCCCGAGGCCAAGCCGGCCAAGGGTGCCAAGGCCAAGAAGACGAAGCAGCCGGCCGCCGCAGCCGCACCGGCCGAGGCGCCTGCCGGCGAGGTCGACGGCGAGGCCCAGCCGGAAGCCGCGCCGCCCACGGCCGCGCCGCCGCCCAAGCAGAAGATCGTGCGCAAGCGCACCACCGCGCCGCCGCCGGATCAACCCGTCCAGCAGGCGCAACCGACCCAGACCACCCAGCAGCAATCGCAGGGGGCCTTCCCGGCGCCGATGCCCAGCGGCAGTTTCTCCCGCTGACATTTTTTCACTGAATTGACAGGCGCAGCCTCCGCAGCGCACGAATGACCGATGTCCTTTGCGATTGCCATTATCGGCCGGCCCAATGTCGGCAAATCGACGCTGTTCAACCGCCTGGTTGGGCAGAAGCTCGCGCTCGTCGATGACCTGCCCGGCGTCACCCGCGACCGCCGCGAAGGCGGGGCGAGGCTCGGTGATCTCGAATTCACCATCATCGATACTGCCGGCCTCGACGAGGGCGCCAAGGGCTCGCTGACCGCGCGCATGCAGGAGCAGACTGAGGCCGCGATCGCACAAGCTGACGCGTTGTTCTTCGTCATCGATGCCCGCATCGGCCTCACGCCCACCGATCGTGCCTTCGCCGATTTCGCCCGCAAGGCCAACAAGCCGGTGCTGCTGGTCGCCAACAAGAGCGAAGGCAAGCATGGCGATGCCGGCGCGATGGAGGCCTTTGCGCTCGGGCTTGGCGATCCGATCCAGATCTCGGCCGAGCACGGCGAGGGCATGGGCGAGCTTTACGATGCACTCGCCAAGCTGATGCCGGAGCCCGTTGAGGAAGATGAGGACGAGGACGACGCGCCAATTTCGGAAGAGGCCGCGACGCGTCCGATCCGGGTCGCCATCGTCGGCCGCCCCAATGCCGGCAAGTCGACGCTGATCAATCATCTGCTCGGCGAGGAACGGCTGCTGACCAGCCCGGAGGCCGGCACCACGCGCGATTCCATCGCGGTCGAGATCAACTGGAAGGGCCGCGATTTTCGCGTGTTCGACACTGCCGGTTTGCGGCGGCGCTCGCGCATCGAGGAGAAGCTGGAAAAGCTCTCGGTCGCCGACGCGCTGCGCGCGGTTCGCTTCGCCGAAGTCGTCGTGCTGATGATGGACACGCAGAACCGCTTTGAGGAGCAGGACCTCCGCATTGCCGATCTGATCGAGCGCGAAGGTCGCGCGGTCGTGCTCGCCGTCAACAAATGGGATCTGATGGAGACCAAGGGCGGCGGCGCGATCTCGGGTCTGCGCCGCGACGCCGATCATTGGCTGCCGCAGGTCAAGGGCGTGCCGATCGTCGCCGTTTCCGGTCTGATGGGCGAGGGCATCGACCGCCTGATGCAGGCGATCCAGGACGCCTACGCGGTCTGGAACCGGCGCGTGCCGACGTCAGCGCTCAATCGCTGGTTCGAGCAGGCAGTTCAGGCCAATCCACCGCCCGCGGTGTCCGGCCGGAGGCTGAAGCTGAACTACATCACGCAGAACAAAGCGCGCCCGCCGAGCTTCGTGCTGTTCTGCTCGCGCGCGGACGCGGTGCCGCAGTCCTATTTGCGCTACCTGACCAATTCCATGCGCGAGACCTTTGAGCTGCCGGGTACGCCGGTGCGCATCACTCTTCGCGAAAAGGCCAACCCCTTCGCTCACAAGCGCAAGCGGCCGTCGTGAGCAACGATGCCGGCGAGGCGATGGCGCAGGGCGCTGCGCCGGTCCGGCGCGGCGCAGTCGCCTTCATCTTCGTCACCATCCTGCTCGACATGCTCGCGCTCGGCGTGATCATGCCGATCCTGCCAAAGCTGATCGAGAGCTTCGTCGACAACGACACCGCGCATGCGGCTCGGATCTTCGGCCTGTTCGGCACAGCCTGGGCACTGATGCAGTTCGTGTTCTCGCCGGTGCTTGGCGCGCTGTCGGATCGCTTCGGACGGCGGCCGGTGGTGCTGCTGTCGAATTTCGGGCTCGCCGCCGACTATGTGCTGATGGCGCTCGCGCCGTCGCTTGCCTGGCTGTTCATCGGCCGCGTGATCTCGGGCATCACGTCGGCGAGCATTTCGACCGCCTTCGCCTATATCGCCGACATCACGCCGCCGGAGCGGCGCGCGGCCGTCTTCGGCAGGATTGGAGTGGCCTTCGGCGCCGGCTTCATCCTGGGCCCCGCGCTCGGCGGCCTGCTCGGCGATATCGATCCGCGGCTGCCGTTCTGGGCGTCGGCGGCTTTGAGCTTTGCCAATGCGCTCTATGGGCTCTTTGTCCTGCCGGAATCGCTGGCGCCGGCGAGGCGCGCGCCGTTCCGCTGGACCAGCGCCAATCCGATCGGAGCGCTGCACCTGCTGCGTTCCAATGCGGCGCTGGCCGCGATGTCCGTCGTCAACTTCATCGCGCAGGTCGCGCATGTGGTGCTGCCGTCGACCTTCGTGCTCTATGCGACCTATCGCTATGGCTGGGATTCCAAGACCGTGGGTCTGACGCTCGCGATGGTCGGTATCTGCGCCATGGTGGTGCAGGGGCTCGCCATCGGCCCGATCGTGCGCGTGCTCGGCGAGCGCAATGCGCTGGTGCTCGGTCTGTGCTGTGGCGCGATCGGCTTCGTGATCTTCGGCGCCGCGCCGACCGGCCCGCTGTTCTGGATCGGCGTTCCCGTGATGTCGCTGTGGGGCATCTCGGGTGCCGCCATGCAATCGCTGATGACGCGGCTGGTCGCGCCGGATCAGCAGGGCCAATTGCAGGGCGCGACCGCGAGCGTGCAGAGCGTGTCGCAGCTCGTCGGGCCGTTTCTGTTCACACTGACGTTTTCCTATTTCATCGGCGCCAGCGCGCCGTGGCATCTGCCCGGCGCGCCGTTCCTGCTTGCGGCGGTGTTGATGGTGGTCTGCGTGGCGATCGCGATGCGGACGTTGGCGACGACCAAGACGGTCTCGTAGGGTGGGCAAAGGCGCGTAACGCCGTGCCCACCATCCCTCCACGACACCAACATGCGTGGGCACGCTTCGCTTTGCCCACCCTACGGCAGCGTTTTCCGTGGCACAAATGCAAATGCCCGGGGGCAAGCCCCGGGCATGACGTCGTCGAGGTGGCGCGCGACCGCTACGCGATCACTTCTTCACCAGCGGACAGTCGCTGTCCTTGAGCGGCTTGGCCGCGTCTTCCGCCGCGATCGTGGCGATCTGCTTGTAGTAGTCCCACGGGCCCTTCGACTCCTCGGGCTTCTTCACCTCGAACAGATAGGCCGGGATGAGGCGGCGTCCGTCCTGGCGCAGCGGGCCATTGCCGAACAGCGGATCGTCGGTCGGCAGCTCCTTCATCTTGGCGACGACCTTGGCGCCGTCATGCGGGTTGCCGCCGAGCGCTTCCATCGCCTTGAGATAGTGCAGCACCATCGCGTAGTTGCCGGCCTGGGTCATCGACGGCATCGCGTTCTTGCTGGCCAGTGCGGCGAAGCGCTTCGACCAGGCGCGGGTCTGCTCGTTCATGTCCCAGTAGAAGGACTCAGTGAAGGTCAGGCCCTGCGCGGTCTTTAGCCCCAGCGAATGCACGTCGTTGATGAACAGCAGCAGCGCCGCGAGCTTCTGGCCGCCCGATACGATGCCGAATTCGGCCGCCTGCTTGATCGAGTTCGTGGTGTCGCCGCCCGCATTGGCAAGGCCGACCACCTTGGACTTGGACGATTGCGCCTGCAGCAGGAATGACGAGAAGTCCGAGCTGTTGATCGGATGCTTGACGCTGCCCAGCACCTTGCCGCCATTCGCCGTCACGACGGCCGTGGTGTCGCGTTCCAGCGCGTGGCCGAAGGCATAATCCGCGGTCAGAAAGAACCAGGTGTCGCCGCCGGCCTTGGTCAGCGCCTTGCCGGTGCCGTTGGCGAGCATGTAGGTGTCGTAAGTATAGGAGATCGTGTTCGGCGTGCAGGCCTTGCCGGTCAAGTCGGCAGAGGCGGCGCCGGAATTCAGCAGCACCGCATTCTTTTCCTTGACGAGGTTGCTGACCGCGAGCGCGACGCCGGAGTTCGGCGTATCGGCGATCGCGTCGACCTTCTCGTTGTCGATCCACTGCCGAGCGATATTGACGCCGACGTCCGGCTTGTTCTGGTGATCGCCGCTCAGCACGTCGATCTTCCAGCCCTTCTTGAGCAGGCCGGAATCCTCGACGGCCATCTTGATTGCGACCACGGAGTTCGGGCCGCCGATGTCGGCATAAAGGCTCGACATGTCATTCAACACGCCGATCTTGACGGTCTTGTCCTGCGCGTAGGCGGATGTTGCAAAACCGAAGGTGGCACAGGCCAGAAGGGCCGCATAGCGGCGCGCGAGCGTCGTCGTCATAAAAGGTTTCCTCCAATGTCAAATATGCGGACGGCTCTCTTGCGGAGCCTTGTTCCGGCTGATCGCTCTACCGTGTCCCACGGTCGGCGGCAATGCGCCTAAAGCCGGATGACGCTGCGGCGTAGCGTCATCCGTCGGTTAACCTTTGGGCAAAATGCGTCGAGACGCTATTTCATCGCGTCCGACGTCAGCTTGAATTTCTGGATGCGCTTTCCGGTATCGACCTCGGCGGTATAGACGTTACCCTTGGCGTCGACCGCCATCGCATGCACCCAGTGGAATTGCCCCGCATTGCGGCCGTTGTGCCCGAAGCTGCCGACCACGCTGCCGTCGTCGCGCTTGATCACCCTGATCTCGTTATTCTCGCCGTCGGCGCTGAGCAACCAGGTCTGCTTCGGATCGGGCCAGATCGCGATGTCCCACACCGCACCGTTGCCGAGGGTGTTCTTCTCGAAGAAGAACTCCTTCACGAAGCTGCCGTCCTTTTTGAACACCTGGATGCGGTTGTTGATGCGGTCGCAGACATAGACAAGCCCGTCATTGGCCAGCTTTACGCAGTGGACGGGATTTCCGAATTGCTGGGATACCGGCGCCTTGGGATCATAGGCCGCCTGCTTGTTGTCATCAGGCTTGTTGCCATAGGCGCCCCAGTGCCGCTTGTAGGCGAGCGTCGTCGCATCGAACACGATGACGCGGCGGTTGCCATAGCCGTCGGCGACGTAGATTTCGTTCGCCTGCTTGTCGATCGCGGTTTCCGCGGGCTTGCCGAGCTGCGTGGTGTCGTTGCTGCCGAGGCTCGGCGCGATCTTGCCGATCTGGGCGACGAACTTGCCGTCGAGCGTGAACTTCAGGATCGCGTTGTCATTGTCGGCATTGCCGCCGATCCAGACGAAGCCGCGCTCGTCGACCTCGATGCCGTGCTCACGGCCGACCCACTCATAGCCTTCGCCCGGACCGCCCCAGGACCGCAGCAGATTGCCGTCCGTGTCGAATTCGAGAACGGGCGGCGCCGAGACGCAGCACTTCGAGCGCGGCGGGTTCAAGCTCGCGCCCTTCTCGTCGTCGGTGAGCGAGCGCGGGCGATGGATCACCCAGATATGGCCCTGCCAGTCGACGGTGATGCCGCCGACCTGGCCGAGGATCCAGTTGTTAGGCAGCTGTTTTGGCCAGGAAGCGTCGACCGCGAAGGTCGGAACATCGCCCGCAGTCGCGGTGCCCGGAAGCACGAACGCGATGGCTGCAATCAGGATGGAGAAGGCGTGAGAGACTCGTACGAGCGCACGGCCGAGCCTTATACGACCAAGCCTTGTACGACCAAGCCCTGCGCGATCATGCCGTGGCGCCATGGCAACCTCCCTTTTTTGGCTTGCGGCTTGCTGCCGCTTGAGCGCGGGCAGTCAATCGCGGGGAGGCACGCGAGTCAATCAGGCCGGCGAGCGGAAGCTCATCAGGGTGCGGGTCTTGTAATCGTAGAACTTGCCGGTTTCGGTCCAGTCAGGCGCGCACATCGGCACGATGAATTCGGCGACCTGTTCGGGTGTGTCGAGCGTCGCCGGATCTTCGCCCGGCATCAACGTGGCGCGCATGCGAGTGCGGATCGGGCCCGGGTTGAACAGGTTGACACGGAGCGGCGTGTTCGCGGTTTCCTGCGCCCAGGCGCGGGCCAGCGTTTCCAGCGCGGCCTTGGAGGCGGCGTAGGGGCTGACATAGGCCGTCGCCTTGTTGGCGGCGCCCGAAGTGATGAACACGGCGCGGCCGGCATCGGATTGCCTCAGCAGTGGCTCCATGCAGCGGATCAGCTGGAAGTTCGCGGAGACGTTGACCGCCATCACATCGGTGAAAGCCTTCAGTTCGATGTGGCCGACCGGCGAGGAGGGGCCGAGCACGCCGGCATTGCCGACGAGGATGTCGAGCTTGCCGTAGCGCTCGTGCAGGCCGGCGCCAAGCCGCGCGATGCCGTCGGAATCGGTGAGATTGAGCGGCACCAGCGTGGCGCTGCCGCCGTCCTTCCGGATCTCGTCATCGAGCTCTTCCAGCCCGCCCTGCGTGCGCGCGACAGCGACGATATGCGCGCCGGCTTTGGCCAGCGCTCTGGCGGTGGCGAAACCGATGCCGCGCGAGGCGCCGGTGACGAGAGCGATGCGGTTGGCGAGATTTGTCATGGCGGGGTTTTACAGGCGTGGATGGCCGGGACAAGCCCCCATCACCCCGTCATTCCGGGGCGGTCCGCAGGACCGAACCCGGAATCTCGAGATCCCGGGTTCGCGCTATCGCGTGCCCCGGAATGACAGTTGAGCCTCAGCTCGCCTCGGCCAGCAGCGACAATTGCCGGGGCTGCTGCTCGGTCTGGGTCTGGTCGGTGAGGTGGGTCGGATAGGCCCCGGTGAAGCAGTGGTCCGAGAACTTCGGATTGGCGGGGTCGCGGCCGGGCTCGCCCATGGCGCGGTACATCCCGTCGATCGACAGGAAGGCGAGCGAGTCGGCACCGATGATCTCGCGCATCTCTTCCAGCGAATGCGTTGCGGCCAGGAGGCCCCCGCGATCCGGCAGGTCGATGCCGTAATAATCGGGATAGAGGATCGGCGGCGAGGCGAGACGGAAGTGCACTTCCTTGGCACCGGCATCGCGCATCATGCGCACGATCTTCTTCGAGGTGGTGCCGCGCACCAGCGAGTCGTCGATCAGGATGATGCGCTTGCCTTCGATCGCCGCGCGGTTCGCCGAATGCTTCATGCGCACGCCGGACTCGCGGATCGCCTGCGTCGGCTGGATGAAGGTGCGGCCGACATAGTGATTGCGGATGATGCCGAGCTCGAACGGCACGCCCGAATATTGGCTGTAGCCGACGGCGGCAGGAACGCCGGAATCCGGCACCGGCACGACGACGTCGATCGGCACGTGGCTCTCGCGTGCGAGCTGAGCGCCGAAATTCTTGCGCACTTCGTAGACCGAGCGGCCGTGAACGATGGAGTCCGGACGGGAGAAATAGATATATTCGAAGATGCAGGGGCGTGGCGCGATCGGCGGGAACGGCTTGTGGATGTCCTGGCCGTTCTCGTCGAACACGATGACTTCGCCGGGCTCGATGTCGCGAATGAAGCGCGCGCCGATGATATCGAGCGCGCAGGTCTCAGACGTCAGGATCGGGCAACCGTCGAGCTCGCCGAGCACCAGCGGACGGATGCCGCGCGGATCGCGCGCGCCGACCAGCTTCTTGTTGGTGAGCGAAACCAATGCATAGGCGCCCTCGATCTCGCGCAGGGCGTCGATGTAGCGCTCGATGAAGCGGCTGCGCTTGGACCGCGCGACGAGATGCAGGATCACCTCGGTGTCGGTGGTCGACTGCATCATCGCGCCGTTCTTCACGAGCTCGCGGCGCAGCGTCAGGCCGTTGGTGAGGTTGCCGTTGTGGGCGACCGCAAGGCCGCCGGCGTTGAGCTCGGCGAACAGCGGCTGCACGTTGCGCAGGATGGTGGCGCCGGTGGTGGAATAGCGGACATGGCCGACGGCCATATTGCCGGGCAGGCGGTCGATCACCTCGCGGCGGGAGAAGGTGTCGCCGACGAGGCCGAGACGGCGTTCGGAATGAAAGCGGCTGCCGTCGTAGGAGACGATGCCGGCGGCCTCCTGGCCGCGGTGCTGAAGGGCGTGGAGGCCGAGCGCCGTGATGGCGGCGGCTTCGGGGTGGCCGTAGATGCCGAATACGCCGCATTCCTCGCGCAGCGTATCCCCCTCCAGATCGTCCTGAAGCTCTAGCGCGGCCGGGCCGAGATCGAGATCAATTTGGGCGTCCTGGTCAGGGTGTCGCATCTCGTCCGCGCCTCTCTCTTGGTTCAATCAACCCAGGCTCAATCAACGCGCCGCAGGTTTCTCGATCAGCTTTTTCAGGCTGTCACGAGCCGGTTTACTGTATCCGTCGCCACTGCCCGAAGGCTGCTGCTCGGAATCAGCTTGATCATCATCTGGTTTGTTTTTCTTGAATCTCTTCAAGATGGTGTTCTCGGGGTCGTCAGGCAAGAGGGACATCAGCCAATCCCCGGTTCCCTGGAGCACCACGCGGGATTTGGCCCCCGTGACCCAGTCCGGGCGCTGCTTGTCCGGCACGAGCCAGGTGAAGAACAGGAACGCGACCACGACGATCAAAAGCCCGCGAGCGAGGCCAAACAGGAACCCCAGAGTGCGGTCCAGTGCGCCGATCCGCGAATCCAGGATCATGTCGGAGATCCGGACCGTGATCACGGAGACCACGACCAGGGTGCCGACGAATACACCGGCGACGACGACCACGCTCGCGACCGTGTCGTTGTTGAAATAGGTCTTGGCGGTCGGCAGCAGCTTCGAGAATGAGTACAGCGTCACGATCGCAGCGGCGCCCCAGGCCGCGATCGAGAGGATTTCGCGCATGAAGCCGCGGACCATGGCGAGCAGGCCCGAGATCAGCATCACACCGAGCAGGATCAGGTCGAGGAGTGTTACTGGCATCGGCTGGTCGGGTCCGCTCGTACTTCAAAGGTGCTCAGCGAATCGGTGCTTGGCCGTGGCCCTAAGTGAGGGCCAGACGGCGTTCCCGGCAAGGCCGCAACCACGCAATCCCATGCTGCTTTTGTGACGGCTGTATAGCGGTGGGGGCGGGGGACGTCACCTCCGCCTAGCCCTCTCCGCGGCGGAATCTTGCCGGTGTGGCATTTTTCTCCGCCGATGCGCTCTGTTCGCCGCGGCGGGAGCCCTTGGCAGCGATTTCGGCGACCAGTGTCGTGAGGCTGTTGACTGCGTTCAGGGACAGCCCAGCGTCGCCGCCGGCGTCGCCCCGGGCCGATTCGGGCAGCACGGCGCGCTTGAAGCCGAGCTTGACCGCTTCCTTGAGCCGGGCCGGGGTCTGCGCCACCGGCCGGATCACGCCGGAGAGCGAAATCTCGCCGAAATAGACGGCATCGGTGGGTAACTGCGCGTTAACCAGGGACGACACCAGCGCGGCCGCGGCCGCCATATCGGCTGCCGGCTCGTGGATGCGCAGGCCGCCCGCGACGTTCAGATAGACGTCGTGGCCGGACAGCTTGACCCCGCAATGGGCCTCCAGCACCGCCAGCACCATCGAGAGCCGGCTCTGATCCCAGCCGACCACGGCCCGCCGCGGGGTGCCGAGCGAGGTCGGCGCAACCAGCGCCTGCAATTCGACCAGAACGGGCCGCGTGCCCTCGATCCCTGCGAAGACGGCGGTGCCGGGCGTGCCGAGGTCGCGCTCGGACAGGAACAGCTCGGAGGGGTTGGTGACCTCGCGCAGGCCAAGGCCGGTCATCTCGAACACGCCGATCTCGTCGGTCGGGCCGAAACGGTTTTTCACCGCGCGCAGGATGCGGAATTGCTGCGAGCCTTCGCCCTCGAACGACAGCACGGCATCGACCATGTGCTCGACGACGCGCGGGCCTGCGATCTGGCCGTCCTTGGTGACGTGGCCGACCAGGATGATGGCCGCACCGGTCTTCTTGGCAAAGCGGATCAGCGCCTGCGCCGAGGCGCGCACCTGCGTGACCGTGCCGGGCGCGGATTCCACCGTGTCGGTCCACATGGTCTGGATCGAGTCGATCACGATCAGCCGCGGGACCGCGCCTTCCGACAGCGTCGAGACGATGTCCTCGACCGAGGTCTCTGCGGCGAGCTGCACCGGCGCATCCGATAGCCCGAGCCGTTCGGCGCGCAGCCGTACCTGCGCGACCGCCTCTTCGCCGGAGATGTAGACGATGCGGTGCCCGGCGCGCGCCATCATGCTGGTCGCCTGCGTCAGCAGCGTCGACTTGCCGATGCCGGGATCGCCGCCGACCAGCAGCACCGAGCCGCGGACGAAACCGCCGCCGGTGACGCGGTCGAGCTCGGTCATCCCGGAGGACAGGCGCGGCGCGTCGGGGCTTTTGCCAGCGAGGCTCTCCAGCGCGAAGGTGCGCCCCTTGCGCTTGGAGCGGATCGAGACCGGCACGCTGCCGGATGTGTCCTCCTCGGCGAGCGTATTCCACTCGCCGCAGGACTCGCACTTGCCCTGCCAGCGGTTATAGGCCGCGCCGCAGTTCTGGCAGACGAAGGAAAGCGTGTTCTTGGCCATGGGGACAGCGAGTCGGGGGTTTAGGTTTGCTGATAGCACGGAATGACGGGTGGAGGCGGCGATCGCCAGCCCCCCAATTAGCCCAATTCACCACCGCCGATACACCCTTTGTTAGCTCTACGCCGCCGTGCCGTTCCGGACTTTGCCAAATGTTAGCGGACGCCGGTCCAGTTTCGGAACCAGTACGGGATGGCGAAACGAATGACGGTAGTCTTGCGGATAATGCTCGCTGTGGGCATGGCCTTCGGCGTTCTGATGCCGGTTGGCGGCGCCGTTGCGGCCGACGCCGGGCGTCTCAACATCGTTTTCGTCAACCCCGGCAAGACCGGCGAGGTCTACTGGGACATGGTCGCGCAGACCATGCAGGCCGCGGGCCGCAAGCTCAACGCGCATGTCGAGGTGCTGACCAGTGAGCGGAATTACCGCACCATGCAGGAGCTTGGCCTCGGCGTGGTGGCACGCGCCGACAAGCCGGACTTCCTCATCCTGTCGAACGAGGAATCCGCCGCCGTTCCCATCCTGGAGGCGGCCGAGGCCGCCGGGGTCAAGACGGTGCTGCTCTCGAACACGCTGATCGGCGACGACGCCGCGCGCCTCGGACCGCCCCGGCAAAAGCTCAAGACCTGGCTCGGCGACATCACGACCGATCTCCAGACCGCGGGCGCGCGGATGGCCAATGCCCTGATCGCCACGGCGCGCGCCGAGAAATGGCAGAGCCCGGACGGCAAGATCCATATTCTCGGCGTTGGCGGCGACGAGATCACGCCATCCTCGATCGCCCGCAATGCCGGGCTTCAACTTGCGGTCGCCGCCGCGCCCGACGTGGTGGTGGACCGGATGCTGTTCGCCAACTGGACGCAGTCCGAGGCCGAACAGGTCACGATGAATTATCTGAGCTGGGCTACGCGTAAAGGCATCCGGCCCGCGGGCGTCTGGGCCGGCAACGATCCGATGGCGCTCGGTGCCATCAAGGCCATTTCGACGGCAGGCCTTGTGCCCGGCCAGGATATCCAGGTGGTCGGCCTGAACTGGTCGGAGGACGCGCTGCGCGCGATCAGGGCGGGGCGTCTGCTTCTCACCGACGGCGGGCACTTTCTGCTCGGCGGCTGGTCGATCGTGCTGCTGCGCGACTACGCCGATGGCTGCGATTTCGCGGCGACTTCGCCCCATGTCGAGGTCAAGACATCCGCGATCACGAGCACGAACCTGGTCTCGGTCGGCGACCTCATCAAGAACCGTGCATTCGACCGCATCGATTTCACCCGGTTCAAGGCGAAGGTGGGACGCTGCGGCCAATATGATTTCTCTATCGATGCGCTGATCTCGTCGCTGGCGCCGCTCGAAGGTGCTGCTGAGTGATGCGAAACGCTGACGACATGACCGATCCGAAACGCAACACGCAGGCTGCGCCGTCGCGCTCGGTGGTCCGTGCGATGATCGGGGCGACCGTGCCGGTGCTGCTGGTGGTGCAGCTGCTCGCCTCGGCCGGCGTCGAGGCATCGAGTTTCTGGTCGCAGATCAGGCAGCTCGACGCGCGCATTGCGCGCACGGCCGAGAGCCGCGCCGAGCTGATCGCCGAGCCGCTCTGGAAGATGCGCTACGATCAGGTCACGAGCGTGCTCAACGAGATCATGCACGACGAGACCATCGCCGCGGCGGCCGTTTATGACGACACCGGCGTTGCGATCGCCCGCGTGGTGGCGCGTCCGGCGGACCAGGCGGTATCGGAGGTCTCACGTCCGATCGGCTACAGCAACGGCAACATCGCCGTGCAGGCCGGCCGTATCGCGATTGCCTATTCCTATGCGACGGTCTACGCGGACACGGGTAGCCGGCTGATGTTGCTTCTGGTCGTCGGCCTGCTCGCAACGCTTGCAACGGTGGTCGCGATGCGGATCTCGGCCAACATCTTCATCGGCAAGCCACTCGCCGCGATCATGTCGGCGATCCAGCGCAGCAAGCAGGACGGCCGCGCCTATCCGGCGGATATCAAATCGTCGAACGAATTCGGCCAGCTCGCGCGCGCCTTCAACGCCATGCAGCTCACGACGTCGGGGGCGCTCGACCGGCTCGGGCACATGGCCGCGCACGATCCGCTCACGGGCCTGCCCAACCGGCGCTCGCTGTCCGAGCATCTGGTGACCCTGAGCCGCGATGCCGGTTCGCCGGACTCGCTGATTGCCTTCTGCTTCATCGATCTCGACGACTTCAAGGGCATCAACGACACCTTCGGCCATGACGCCGGCGACAAGTTCCTGGTGCACATCTCCGAGCGCCTTCGTGATGCGGTCGAACCGCAAGACTGGGTCGCCCGGCTCGGCGGCGACGAATTCGTCGTCATCCGCCCCGAGGTCAGCAATGAAGCGACCGCCCAGGCGTTCGCGCGCCAGCTGCTCGATGCGATTTCCGAGCCGATCCGGCTGCACGACAAGCAGGTCGTGCCGCGCGCCAGCATCGGCCTTGCCGTGCGCCGCGCCGGCGATCCCGAGCTGTCGCATTTGCCGGCGCTCGCCGACATCGCGCTCTACCACGCCAAGAGCAAGGCGCCCGGCACTGTCGCCGTGCTCGACGAAGCGCTTCAGCGCGACTATCGCCGCCGGCGGGATCTCGAACTCGCCATTCCCGCAGGCTTCGCCGAGGGGCAGTTCGAGGTCTGGTATCAAAGCCAGGTCGACCTCGAGAGCCAGGCCGTTGTCGGCCTCGAGGCGCTGATCCGCTGGCGCCATCCCGAACTTGGCTTGATCGGTCCCGGCGAATTCCTGCCGCTGATCGAGCGCAGCGGCAACAATGCGCGGCTGACGCGCTATGTGCTCACCGATGCCTGCCGCGCGTTGCAGCGACTGGCGTCCGCCGGCAGGCCGCATATCCGGATCGCGATCAATCTGCCGCCGTCCGAGCTTGCCGACCATTCGCTCGCTGCCGAGCTGCGCGCGACCTGCGCACGCTTCGATGTCGCGGCATCATTGCTGGAGCTCGAGATCACCGAGGGCTCGCTGATCAACAACATCGCCAGCGCATCCGAGACGCTGCACCGCCTGCGGCGCCTTGGTGCCACCATCGCGCTCGATGATTTCGGCACGGGGTACAGCTCGCTCGCCCATCTCAGGCGTTTCCCGCTGGACAAGGTCAAGATCGACAAGGCCTTCATCAGCGAGATCCCTGCCAGCGCGGAAGACAAGGCGATCGTCGGCGTCATCGCCTCGCTTGCCGGAACACTGGGGCTGACGCTTGTCGCGGAAGGCATCGAGCGGGCCGAGCAGGCTGAGGCCATGCGCGAGATGGGCGTGACGCTCGGGCAGGGCTATTTCTATCAGCGGCCGCAGCCTCTCGACGCTGTGCTGCAATGGCTGGAGAAGCAGGCGGCACCCGAGAGCCACGTCCTCGCGGACAGCCCATCGCTCGCGCCCGAATTCGCCGCCTGAGCGCGGCGCGACTACGATTGCGTCGCGTTCCAGAGCATCGAGAGCCCGGCTGCGATCATGATCGCGTCCATCACCAGACGGAACACGTCCGGCTTCAGGTGCAGCACGAAGCGCTTTGCGATGAAGGCGCCCGACATCAGCGAGGAGCCCGCGACCAGGCCCTTGATGAAGACGTCCTGCGTCAGCGCGCCAAAACGTTCGAAGGTCACGGACTTGGCGAAATAGAGGCCGAGCGAGGAGGCCGCCTCGGTGGCGAGGAAAGCGCCTTTGCTGAGCCCGTAAAATAGGAACAGCGGCACGCTGAGCGGGCCGGTCGAGACCACGATGCCGGTGAGGTAGCCGATGACCGCGCCACCGATCGCGAGGTGCCAGAGATTGGCCTTGAGATCGTGCCGCGCCAGCCAGTGCCGCACCGGCACCATCGCAATCAGGAAGATGCCGATGGCGAGATCGACGGCGTGCGAGGGCAGCGCCAGCAGCGTCCGCGCGCCAAGGACCGCAGCCGGAATGCCCGTGACCGAGTAGGCCGCACAGGCGCGCCAGTCGACCTCGCGCCACCACGCCAGAATCCGCGAGAAATTCGCCATCACGGAGGCGACCGCCATGATCGGCACGGCTTCCTTCGGCCCATAGGCGTAGACCAGCACCGGCATCAGCATGATCGACGAGCCCGTGCCGACGATGCCTGAGACGGTGCCGGCGATCAGGCCGACGATGAGGACGAAGAGAAAGGCCAAGATGCTCTCCACGAATCGGGAGAGTTTAGCCGTCGCGAACGATGCGGGCGATTCGTGTTAGGCGAGGGAACCTACGGCCTCCCGCATCGGCATGCCGGTCCGGGCAAGCCGTCAGTCTTGCTCGTCCATGACGCGCAGCTTCTCCACGCGGCGGCGGAAATCCTCGTCGGTGGAGAATTCGGCGGAGAGATAGGACGAGACCAGATCCACCGCGAGCCAGGCGCCGACGATCTGCGCGCCGATGCACATGACGTTGACGTCGTCATGCTCGACGCTCTGATGGGCGGAGTGGATGTCGTGGCAGACCGCGGCGCGGATGCCCTTCATCTTGTTGGCGGCGATCGAGGCACCGACACCGGTGCCGCACACCATGATGCCGCGCGCCGCTTCGCCCGACGTCACCTTCTGCGCCACGGCGCGTGCGATGTCGGGGAAGTCCACCGGCTTGTCGTCATAGGAGCCGACGTCGACGACGTCATGGCCGAGGCTGCGGATGTGATCGATAACGGTCTGCTTGAGCGGCCAGCCGGCGTGGTCGGATCCGATGACGAGACGCATATGATGTCCTTCTTGATTTTGCATTGGCCGTGACAGCCGCTTCGCGGCTGTCACGATTTTCCGTGGTTTCAGCTGCGCATGTCGGGCGGCAGCTCGACCCCGTGGAATTTCTTGTAGATCGCGTTGAGCTTGCCGTTCTTGACGTTCTCGGTGATCCAGGCGTTGAGCTTGTCCATCAGGCGCTGCTCGCCTTTCTTCAGGCCGATCGCGAGGTCGAAGGTCGCCAGCGGAATCCTGGACTCGAACACGCGCGACGGGTTCTTCACCCCGATCTGGTTGATGATCGTCGCGGACGAGGCGACGCAGTCGACCTGGCCGGACACGGCCGCAGTCACCATGGTGGCGTCGTCGTCGTAACGCGAGATCTTGAGATCCTTGTCCTTCATGTTGGACAGGGTGGTGTCCTGCGTGGTGCCGCGCGAGACGCCGATCGGCTTGTCCTTCAGGTCGGGCCAGTCCTTGATGGTCGACGACTTCAGGCAGCCGACGTCGGATTGCAGCGTCGCATAGCGCTTGGTGAAGTCGATGACCTTGGCGCGATCGGGCGTCACCGACAGGGTCGAGATGATGATGTCGGCCTTGCCGGTCAGGATGTTGGGGATGCGCGTCGCGCCGGTGGTCTGGATGAATTCGAGCTCGAGCCCCCAATCCTTGGCGAGCAGCTGGGCCACTTCGACGTCGGAGCCGGTCGCTTTCATGTTGCTATCCATCATGCCCGAGGGCGGGATGGCGACGTCTGTGGAAATGCGGATCTTCTTGGCCTGCGTGATGTCGTCGAGCAGATCGGCCGATGCCGGCGTGGCTGCCATCATGACGAGGCCGAACAGCGCGGCGGCGGTCCCCGGCAGTGTTGTCTTTGTCATCCTTGGTTCTCCTCTCCTTGTTATGATTTTAAGTTTCCAGTGCCCACGAATTGGGTGAGCTCGGGCGTCGTCGGCGACGTCAGGATCGAGGCTGGTCCGGTCTCGTGAACCTTGCCGCGATGCATGAAGACGATCCGGTCGGCGATCCCCTTGGCAAAGCCCATCTCGTGGGTGACCATCACCATGGTCATGCCGTCAGCCGCGAGTTGCTCGATCACCTTCAGCACCTCGGCGGTAAGCTCGGGATCGAGCGCGGAGGTGACCTCGTCGAACAGCATGACTTTCGGCTGCATCGCCAGCGAGCGGGCGATCGCCGCGCGCTGCTGCTGGCCGCCCGAGAGCTGCTCGGGGTAAGCGTGGAGCTTCTCCTCGAGCCCGACCTGCGCGAGCACTTTTCGCGCGAGGTCCCTGGCGCGCGATGTGGCCATGCCCTTCACGGCGCAGGGGGCGAGCGTGATGTTCTGCTCGATGGTGAGATGCGGAAACAGATTGTAGCTCTGGAAGACGATGCCGACGTCCTGGCGCAGCGCGCGCAGATCGACGTCGGGACGGTCTACCCGATGCCCGCAAACCACGATCTCGCCGCCGTCGACCTTCTCGAAGCGGTCGATGCAGCGCAGCGCCGTGCTCTTGCCGGAGCCGGATCGGCCGATCAGCGCCAGCACTTCGCCACGCTCGACGGCAAAGGAGACGCCATCGAGTACGCGGAGCGGGCCAAAGCTCTTCTGCACGTCGCGAAGCGACACGATCGGGTCGGATGAGGAGAGGTTTTGCTGCATGTCAGGCTGGCGCGAGGTTGGACCTGCCACGCCCCATCCGCCGTTCCAGCTTCTGGCTGAACAGCGACAGCGGATAGCACATGGCGAAATAGACGACGGCGATGATGGCGTAGATGGCGAACGGCTCGAACAGCGAGTTGTTGACGATCTGGCCGGAGCGCATCAGTTCGACGAAGCCGACGACGGAAGCGAGCGAGGTGTTCTTGATGATCTGCACCATGAAACCGACGGTCGGCGGCGTCGCGATGCGGATCGCCTGCGGCAGGATCACCTTCATCATGCGTTGGGTCCGGCTCAGCGCCAGCCCTTCGGCGGCTTCCCATTGCGGCTTCGGTACCGACTGGATGCAGCCGCGCCAGATCTCGCCGAGATAGGCGGCAACATAGAGCGTCAGCGAGGCACCGGCGGCAGCCAATGGCGAGACCTTGAGGCCGATCGCCGCAAGGCCGAAATAGCCGAGGAACAGGATGACGAGCAGCGGCGTGCCCTGGATGAGCTGAACGTAGACGGCGCTGGCGATCCGGACCGATTTGAGCGGTGAGATGCGTGCGAGCGCGATCACGAATCCGACGATGCCGCCGCCGATCAGCGCGATCATGGACAGGCCAATCGTCCACAGCGCGCCGTGCCCGAGGAACATCAGATGGTTGATGTTGAGATGTCCGCCCATGGTCATCTCACAACGGTGTGCCGAGCCGGCGCCGGCGCGGAAACAGCACAAGGCCGAGGCCCCAGAAGCCGGCGCGCATCACCAGCGACAGGATGACGTAGAGCACGGCGACGATGATGTAGGTCTCGAACGCCCGGTAGGTGTCCGACTGGATGTAGTTGGCGACGGCGGTGAGCTCCTCGGCCGAGATCTGCGAGCAGACCGAGGAGGCCAGCATCAACAGCACGAACTGGCTGGTCAGCGCCGGATAGACCTTCTCGATCGCCGGCAGCAGGATGATGTGCCAGTAGATCTGGAGGCGCGACAGTGCCAGACCTTCGGCCGCCTCGATCTGTCCGCGCGGGATCGCCTCGAAGCCGGCGCGCATGATCTCGGCGGTGTAGGCGCCGACATTGATCGTCAGCGCGGCCACTGCCACGGTGAAGGCGGAGAATTTCAAGCCGAGGCTGGCGAGGCCGAAATAGACCAGGAAGATCTGCACCAGCAGCGGCGTGTTGCGGATGGTCTCGACATAGACTTTACAAGCCCCGGCGATGAGTGGGCTTCGTGAGCCGCGGCCGACGGCTGCGAGCGTGCCGAACAGGGCGCCGAGCACCGTCGCAAAAGCCGCCAACTCCAGCGTCAGCGCCGCGCCACCGAGAAAACTCGGCCAACGCTCCAGCACTGCGGGAAAGTCGAGTTGGAGGCTCATCGCCGTCGCTTTAGCCTGTGACCTGATTGGTCATGCGGTCGTAGACGCGGAACAGCGCCTGGTTGCCGTTGCTGCCTTCGCCGTGCGCGCGTGCGTCGACATACTGGCTGGTGACGAGCGCGGTGCCGGGCAGCGGCACGCTCAGCGCTTGTGCATGCTCCTGCACCAGGCGGAGGTCCTTGAGCTGCAGATCGATGCGGAAGCCGGCGGATACGTCGCCTGCGATCATCGCAGGGCCGAGCTTGTCGAGCATCCAGGAGGCGGCCGAGCCACCGAGCAGCACCCGGCGTAGCAGATTGAGATCGAGACCCGAAGCGCGACCAAGTGCAAGCGCTTCACAGATCGCCTGGATGTTGATGCCGCAGATCAGCTGATTGCAGAGCTTGACGGTCTGGCCGGCGCCGGACGCGCCGACATGTGTGATGGTCGTGCCCATTGCGCGGAAGAACGGCTCGGCCTTGGCGAACGCGTCCGCATCGCCGCCGGCCATGATCGAGAGCGCAGCGTTCTTGGCGCCCACGGGACCGCCCGAGACCGGCGCGTCGATGAAGCTGACGCCAATTGTTTGCAGGTCGGCATGGATGCGGCGGACCGCGACCGGCGAGATCGTGCTCATGTCGACGATCAGCTTGCCCGGAGGAGGCGACTTCAGGAGGCCCTGTTCGCCGTAGATGGTCGCTTCGACATGGGGCGTGTCGGGCAGCATCGTGATGACGATGTCGGCGCCTTGCGCGGCATCGGCAGGGCTCTTGGCACGAACGGCGCCTTCCTTGACACTGTCGGCAACGGCGACCTCGTTCAGATCGAAGACGCGAACGCTGTGCCCGGCGATCAAGAGGTTGCGCACCATCTCCCGGCCCATCGTGCCGATGCCGATGAAGCCGACGCTGCCCTTGTCATTCCGTCCCATGTTGTCAGTCCGTTTCTTGGTTGATTGGCGTCTTGGTCGATAGGCTCGGTTGCGATCAGCCTGAGGCGCTGGTCTTGTCGATGTCACCGACGACGGCCCGTCGCCGGTATTCGTCGCCAATGGCAAAGTGCTTGCGCAACGTTGCATCTGCACGTTCGGGATCGCGCGCGATGACGGCTTCGAAGATGCGCCGGTGATCGTCGATCAGGTAGGTCTTCATCGACGGGAAGCCCTGCACCAGTTCACGGCGGCTGCGATGCGAATGCGTCAGCAGGCCCGCCATCGAACTGTGGAGGACCGACAGCGTTTCCGAATGCGATGCCACGACGATGGCGCGATGGAATTCGAAGTCGGCCATGCCGCCGGCGTCCGCTTCGTCGATCGTCTCCCCGATCTTCGCGAGCGCGCGCTGCAGGCGTTCGAAATCGGCAATGTTGGCGCGATCGCAGGCGAGCCGGATCGCCTGGCATTCGATCGCGACGCGCGCCTGCATGACGTCGTCGAGCATGTCGGCCTGCTGGGCAAGCGCAAAGGTGAAGAAGTCGTTCAGGACCGAGACGTCCGGCCTGGTCACGACCGTGCCGATGCGGTCGCGGATCTCGACGATGCCGAGTACGGTGAGGGCGCGCAGCGCCTCGCGGACGATCGGTCGGCTGACACCGAGGAGGGTCGCCAGCTCGCGCTCGGAAATCAGGCGGTCGCCGGGCTTCAGCGAGCCCGCAAGCAGGCGTTCGCGCAAGAAGGCGAACACCTTCTCAAACCCTTTTTCGCCTTCGGCGGCCCGCTTCAGCTCCATCCCGGTCTCTTTTGGTCTGATCTTGGTCAGACCAGTAGGATAACCAGACTGGCGACGTCAAGGGCCTTGGTTAACTGGCGGTGTCGCAGGCGTGCCCAATCCGACCGGTTCCCCGGCCTGATCCTTCAAATTTGAAGCGTATTGATCGGAGCGTCCGCCCAAAGAATTTGAGGTCCGCGATGCCCGACCATCACTCCTTTTCCGCGCTCGACCGCCATGCGGTGCTCAGCGGATCCGACAACGGCTTTCCCTGGTACGCCGGCGCGATGCTCGCGGTCGAGGCGAGCGAAGTCGTGCGGCTACGCTGCGAGAAGCTCAGCCATGGCGATGCGGCCGCCGGGCAGGAGGCCATGCTGATGGTCAGCGAGAAGATCGCGGCGGCTTTCGAGGCGGCAGCGAACCTGCTCGCCGGGGCAACGCCAGCGGCCATCGTTCAGCGTTATCGCGAGCACGTCGCCGCGAACGCCAGGCGACTGTCCGCCAACGAGGCTCCATGACGAAATTGGCTGCTGACAGCCTGTTGGCAGCAGGGGCAGTCTACGACCATCTCCTGACAAAACGGGGAGTGGGTCATGCCGATCGAGGCAAGCTGTCATTGCGGTGAAACGGTGTTCGAGGTGACGGAGGCGCCCTCGGGCGTGACGCGCTGCACCTGTTCGCTCTGCGCCAAGCGGGGCGCGCTGTGGGCCTATTACGCGCCGGCGCAGTTTCGCCTGCTGTCACCGCCCGACAACGTCGCGACCTATCTCTGGGGCAGCCGCACGGTCAAACATCATTTTTGCGCCAACTGCGGCTGCGGTACCTACTCGGAGTCGCCGGACTGGTCGACCGGCAAGCCCGATTTCGACAATCCCAAGGTCGCAGTAAACGCGCGCCTGTTCGACGATTTCGATCTAGATGCCGTGCCGGTGAACATGATCGACGGCAAGAATTTGTGGTGAGCATTGAGGGCTCACGCATGTCTCTGCTGCACGCCGGTGCTCTTGAGACCCTTTTGAAAAGCTGATTTGGTTTCAGCCCGAGAAAAAGGGGAGGAAACCCATGATGCGTCTTTTTGCGCGAGTGATGCTCGCAATGTGTCTGGCCGTTGCAGCCGGCTTCAATGCACAGGCGCAGACCAAGCCGAAGGTCACGACATCAGGACCTGACTTCCCCAAGGCTGCGCTGTTCGTCGGCAACAGCTTCTTCTACTACAACAACGGCATGCCCGGGCATCTCTCGTTCATGGAGCGGGCAGCGGATGCCGAGAACAAGGCGGCGTATCGCAACACCATGGCCACGATCGGCGGCTCCGGCCTCGACTGGCACGACATGGACAATCTGCTGCGGCCGGGCGGCATCGGCGCCTATTCCTTCGACGATCAGAACAACGTCGTCTTCAACAAGCCGGGCAGGCAGTTCGATGCCGTCGTGATGATGGATTGCAGCCAGTGTCCGATCCATCCGCAATTGAAGGACGCGTTCACGGCCTTCGCCAAGAAGGACAGCGAGATCGTCCGCGCCCACGGCATGCGGCCGGTGTTTTTCATGTCCTGGGCCTACGCCGACAAGCCTGAGATGACGGAAGCGTTGGCCGAGGCCTATACGCTCGCCGGCAATGCCAATGACGCGCTGGTGATTCCTGCAGGTCTCGCTTTCGCGCGTGTCCGCAAGCTCCAGCCCGAGCTCAATCTCTACGCACCGGACAAGCGGCATCCGAGTCCGGCAGGCACGTATCTCGCAACATGCGTGACGCTCGCCGCGCTGACGGGCCGTTCGCCTGTCGGCAATTCCTACAACATGGGGCTGGATGCGCCGACGGTGGAGCTTCTGCAAAAAGCGGCGTGGGACACTGTGCAGGAATATTACGGGCGCTGATCTGGCATCGTTCCACGATGCGATAGGGTGGGCAAAGGCGCGCTTGCGCCGTGCCCACCATCCGTCTGCATAAGCAAATTTGGTGGGCACGCTTCGCTTTGCCCACCCTACGGCACCTCGCTTATTTCAGCACCACCCACGCCGGCGCGTGATCGCTCGC
The DNA here is from genome assembly GCF_018130785.1 of Bradyrhizobium liaoningense. Lineage (GTDB taxonomy): Bacteria > Pseudomonadota > Alphaproteobacteria > Rhizobiales > Xanthobacteraceae > Bradyrhizobium > Bradyrhizobium liaoningense_A. Next base: position 156,047 of record NZ_JAFCJT010000011.1, on the reverse strand, counting down.
CCCGTCCTCGCCACGAACCTTCTTGTCGACACCAGCCTTCGCCAGCCGTGAGACCAGAGCAGGGCTGAGCAGCAGATGATCGAGCCGAAGGCCCGCATCGCGCGGCCAGCGGTTTCGCTTGTAATCCCAGAACGTGTAGATGCGCTTGTCCGGATGCTGCTCGCGGATCGCGTCGCACCAGCCTTGTTCGACGAGTGAGGCAAAAGCCGCACGGCTCTTCGGCTGGATCAAGGCGTCCTTGTCCCATGAGCGCGTCGGATAGATGTCGATCTCATCAGGCGCGACGTTGTAGTCGCCGGCGAGCACCACGGGCAGATCCTGCCTGATGAAGGCTTTGGCGTGGCGCTTGAGGCGCGCGAACCAGTCGAGCTTGTAGTCGAATTTCGGTCCCGGTTGCGGATTGCCGTTCGGCAGATAAATGCTGGTGACGATGATTCCGCGCACGGCGGCCTCGATGTAGCGGGCTTCGCGATCATCAGCCTTTCCCGGCAAGCGATCGCGGGTGAGAATGGGCTCGGCATTGCGGGCGAGGATGGCGACGCCGTTCCATGTCTTTTGTCCACACCACACTGCGCCGTAGCCCGCCTTTTCGATCGCGGCTGCCGGAAATTCGCCATCACTTGCCTTCAATTCCTGAAGCGCGACGACATCGGGCTTTGCCGCGCGCATCCATGCCAACAGATTGGGCAGGCGGCGATTGATGTTGTTGATGTTGAATGTCGCAATCTTCATGTAGAGCTACGGCTTCTGCCTTCCGTCACCGGAGATACAATGTCCAAGTTGAACTTTGCTGCTTTCGTCGTCGTTGTCGCGATCTCCGGAGCGGCTTCGGCACAATCGTCCGATACGCGCGGTGCGTGCAAGGCGGACTATGACAAATTCTGCGCCGGCATCGCGCCCGGTGGCGGCAAGGTCATCGCCTGCCTCAACGCCAAGCGCGATCAGCTCAGTGCGTCCTGCAAGACGGCGCTCGACAGCCGGAAGAAGTAAGCGGCCGTTAGCTCTCAGCTCGGCAGCGGCGGCGGGCTCGCCGGCTGCTCGACGGGCGGCGGGGAGGGCGGCTGCTCGGCCGCCTGCACCGGCTCCGGCTTTGCCAGCGGCTCCACCACGTTGCCGCCCTTGTAGACGCGGGCGTGGCGGCGGCCGAGGCTGGTCAGCACCTCGTAGCCGATCGTGCCGAAATGATGCGCCAGCTCGTCGACGGTGATGCCCTCGCCGAGCAGCGTCACCATGTGGCCGCGCCGCGCCGCATTCGGCGGCAGGTCGGTGATGTCGATCGCGATCAGGTCCATCGAAACGCGGCCCGCGATCGGGCAGCGCTTGCCGGCGACGACAACCTCGGCGCCACGAGTGCCGTCATTGGAGCTGGCGGCGCGGAAATAGCCGTCGGCATAGCCGACCGCGATGATCGCGAGCTTGGTCGGGCGACGCGCGGTCCAGGTGCCGCCATAACCGACGCTCTCGCCACGCTCGACATTGCGGATCTGCACGATGCGCGCCTTGAGGTCGGCCACCGGCTGCATCGGATTGTCGGCCTCTGGCGTCGGGTTGACGCCGTAGAGCGCTGCGCCCGGCCGCACCATGTCGAACTGGAACGGCGCGCCGAGGAAGATTCCGGAGGAATTGGCGAGCGCAGCCGGCACGCCGGAAAATTCGCTGGCGATACCGCGGAAGGTTGCCAACTGTTTTGCGTTCACGGGACTGTTGAGCTGCTCGGCCGAAACCAGATGGCTCATCACCAGCGTAATGCCGTGATCGCCGGCGTTGATGCGGGGAATGATGGCCTGCGCCTCTGCGAGCGTCAGCCCGAGCCGGTTCATGCCGGTGTCGATATGGATTGCGGCGCCCCCGCTCCAGCCGGTGCGGCGGCAGAACACGTCCCATTCGGCAAGCTCGTTGAGATCACCGATCACCGGCCGGCAATTGATCTTGGCATAGTGCTCGCCGGTGTTCTGGAAATAGCCGCCGAGGACGTAGATCGTGGCTTCCGGAACGGCTCCGCGCACTGTGCGCGCTTCCTCGATGGTGGCGACGAAGAAGGTCTTGCAGCCGGCCTTGCTCAGGGCGCGCGAGACCTGCGCGGCGCCGCAGCCATAGGCGTCGGCCTTGATCACCGCCGAGCATTCGGCCGGCACAGCCGTCTTCTCGAGCTTGCGCCAGTTGGCGATGATGGCGTCGAGATCGACGGTGAGCACGCCGCCATGGGCGGCGAGCGCGGCAGCTTGATTGGCCTCCGCGGAGAGGAGGCCAGCTTGCGGGATCATTTTCGGGTCGGACGCCATTGTCATGGCGCCGTTTTACGCAAGAGGCAGGTCCGGTTCAAGGAACTCAGTAGTCGTTGCTGCTGCGAGCCGGCAGCTGACTGTCAGGCGCGAGGTCGCCGAACCGCGTGACCGAGGCTTCGAAAGCCAAATCGACGGTGCCTGTCGGGCCGTGGCGCTGCTTGCCGATGATGACTTCGGCCTTGCCGTGCGCAAGGCTCATGTCAAGTTGCCACTTCTCGTGTTCAGGCGTTCCTGGGCGGGGCTCCTTCATCGCGAGGTAATATTCCTCGCGGTAAACGAACAGCACGACGTCGGCGTCCTGCTCGATTGATCCGGATTCGCGCAAGTCGGAGAGCTGCGGCCGCTTGTCGTCGCGGGATTCGACTTGGCGCGAGAGCTGGGACAGCGCGATGACGGGAACGTTGAGTTCCTTCGCCAGCGCCTTCAGGCTGGTCGTGATCTCCGTGATTTCCTGCACGCGGCTGTCGCTGGAGCGCTTGCCCGAGCCCGACAGCAGCTGAATGTAGTCGATCACGAGCAGGTCGAGGCCCTTCTGTCGCTTCAGCCGGCGCGCGCGCGCCATCAGTTGCGCGATCGACAGACCACCAGTCGCGTCGACATAGAACGGCAGCGATTGCAGCTCGATCGAGACCTCCCGGATCTTGTCGAAATCGGCTTCCGAGATGCCGCCGCGGCGGATGTGGGAGGAGGGAACGCCGGTGCGCTCGGCCACGATACGCGTGGCGAGCTGGTCGGCCGACATTTCGCAGGAGAAGAAGCCGATCACGCCGCCATTGGCGGCCTTCATGGTGCCGTCAGCCTGGATCTCAGGAACGTAGGCTTTGGCGACATTGTAGGCGATGTTGGTCGCCAGCGACGTCTTACCCATGCCCGGGCGCCCGGCCACGATGATGAGGTCGGAGTGCTGGAGTCCGCCCATCTTGGTGTCGAGGTCGCGCATGCCCGTCGAGATGCCGGACAGCTTTCCGTCGCGCTGGAACGCCTTGGCCGCGAGATCGACCGCGACCGCCAACGCCTGCGAGAATTTCTGGAAACCGCCGTCATAGCGGCCGGATTCAGCGAGCTCGTAGAGGCGGCGCTCGGCGTCCTCGATCTGCGCCCGCGGCGCGAAATCGACCGGCGCGTCATAGGCGACATTGACCATGTCCTCGCCGATGCCGATCAGGTCGCGCCGCAGCGCCAGATCGTAGATGGTCCGGCCGTAGTCCTGGGCGTTGATGATGGTGGTCGCTTCCGCCGCAAGGCGTGCCAGATATTGCCCGATGGTCATGCCGCCGACATCGGTATCGGCGGGCAGGAACGTCTTCAGGGTCACGGGCGTGGCGATCTTGCCCATCCGGATCAGGCTGCCGGCGGTCTCGTAGATGGTCTGGTGCAGCGGCTCGAAATAATGCTTCGGCTCCAGGAAGTCGGAGACACGGTAGAACGCATCGTTGTTGACCAGGATCGCGCCCAGAAGGCTCTGCTCCGCCTCGATATTATGCGGCGCGCTCCGATAGGCGGGCGTTCCGGGCTCGGGCGCGAGTTTGAGGACGTTCGAATCAGTCAGGGCCATGGTCGAGCGTTAGCAATTTTCTGGGGCGGATGCGGGGCCGGGATAAAGCGCCGCCTCTGGCCAAAGCGGAAGCAAAAGCTAGCCGCTATCAACCGATCATTAAAATGGTGGATGATTAGCAGCCGCAGCACGCGCCGCGCTTGACGGATTTTTGCGGAACTCGCCCGTCCCAGTGGTGGGCCGCAACCGCACCACGGAAAAATCCGGATGACGTGAACCTAATGGATTGGCGCGCAGACGTATCGAGAAGCGCGCGAAATGACGCACGCTGGGAGCTCTGGGCTCGGATTCAGACCAGCAGGAGGTAGATCAGCGCAACCAGGGCCGCTCCGACGCCGGTGGCGATCAGGGCGTAATCGGTGCGGAGGTCGTCCTGCACGTCGAATGAGGTTTGGGTCTGTTTGCTCATGGCGACGGTCTAAGCCTGGCCCGACCAGACTTATGTGAAACAGATCACATCTCCCCGGATTCTTTCGGGGTACCACCCGGAACAGGTGGGCGGGCAGGGGGTTATCTCCCGCCACCAGGGAACGAGGCGAGCGATGCGGCCAGAACGGCAGCACCAGAATTGGCGAAGCGAGGCAGGAAGCCGGCTTTGGCTGTCGGGGCTGATCGCGGCCATGCAACACGCCGAGCGGCCCGAAGTGCGGCGCGAGCCTGTCTCGCCCGAGACCCTCGCGGACCTGCGGGCGCATCTGGCGTTAACGGCCTCTTTCCGAACCTCCGAGATATCGACCCTTCGTCACTAGGATCCATTCCCAGCCAGCTTCAGGCTCGGGTTCGGTGCGCCTTCGCGCGCAGGCAGACGCGCGTCTGCGGCGTCTTGGCTTTGCGACGATGTGCCGCTTCTGACGGGCGGCGCGTCGTCTCATGAGGCCTCCGGCGTTCGAACAAGGTGCAGCGCTATTGCGCTGTGATCACAGCCGTTATTCGAAATCGCTTAATCACATCCTTGCGTGCGGTGGCTGCTTCCATTCGCAGCTCAATCCGTTAAAAGGTGACCCGCCGCCGCGCCGGATCCCGGCTGCGTTCGCGGAATTCAACGGAGATGACGGGATGTCGAGCCGAGCGCTCAGCCTCGCGACGGTATTGCTTCTGATTGGCTTCGGCGCGACCGACGCCGTTCTGGCGCAGGCGACGAACCTCGAGGCGGGCAAGGCGCCATCCCAGCTTTTCGCGCAGACCTGCAATGCCTGCCACAAGAGCCCGCGCGGTCTGTTGAAGACTGTGGCGCCGGGCTCGTTGCCGGGCTTCCTGCGCCAGCACTACACCACCAGCTCCGACATGGCCGGCGTACTCGCGTCCTATCTCGTCTCCAACGGTGCCACCGACACCCGTTACCAGGCCAAGGACGGTAAGGACAAAAAGGACGGCGCCAGGGACAAGGAAGCCAATACAGCTCCGAGCCAGGCGCCGGAACATCAGGGGCGCCGCCAGCGCGCCCAGGACGCCGCCAAGCCGGAAGGCGAGGCTGCCGCTCCCGCGCCCGAGGGCGCGCGGCAGAAGCGCGCGGCACGGCCACCCGAGGAGGGATCGAAGGAAGGTGCGAAGCCCGAGGGCCAGGCAGCGCCCGAGGGACGCAAAGGTAAGCGTCGCGGCAAGCCCGGGACCGAGGAAGCACCGAAGGTCGACGCCGCCGCGCCGGCCACTGAAGACAAGAAGAGCGAGCCGAAGCCCGAGTCCAAGCCCGACACGGCCAAGGTCGAGTCCGGCCGTGACGAGGCGAAGCCCGAGAACAAGCCGGCAGAGAACCCCGCTGAGGCCAGGCCGGAAAGTGCCAAGGTCGAGCCGCGCAGCAGCGATACTCCGGCGCTGCGGCCCGATCCGGTGCCGCAGGTGACACCGGCTGCACCCGCTGCCGCGAAGCCCGCCGAGCCCAAGCCCGAGTCCAAGCCGGTGGAAGAGGCCGCTCCCAAGCCGGCCGCGAGCGCCGAACCGGCAGCAAGGCCGCAGGAGCCGGCACCGCCCGCGACCGCTGCGGCCCCGCCCGCAGCGTCAGGCGACTCGTCCGGTCCGCCGACGCCGCCGATTTCGCGATAAGCGAGCCAGAGTTTCCGTCGATTTGCGAAGGCCGCAGGCATCGCGGCCTTCGCATCGTCTTGACCACAATTAGAGTGTTACTCTAGAGTAGTGCTCTAGGAGGCGTCGATGACGACGAGCGTGCGTGAGGACCTGTTGGCGGCCGGGCTTTTCGTGTTCGACCGCGTCGGCTTCGAAGCTGCCACGGTGGCTGCGATCCGCGCCAGGGCGCGCGCCTCCAACGGCAGCTTCTTTCATGTCTTCGGATCGAAAAAGGAACTGGCGGGTGCGCTGTTCCTGGAGGTGCTGCGGCACTATCACGCCGCAGTGCTGGCCGCGCTCGATCCGATGCCCAATGCCGGGCAGGGCATCGATCGCCTGATCCGGGCCCATCTCGACTGGGTGGTGTCGAGCCGGCGCGAGGCACGCTACCTCTTCGAGATATCGCGCAGCGAATGGGGTGAGGACGTCCGCGACGCCCAGCGCGCGCAGAATGCGCGCCTTGCCGAGGGCATCGAGCGCTGGCGCGCGCCACTGGTTGCCGGCGGCGAGCTCTTGCCGATGACGCCGGTGATGTTCGTCAGCCAGCTCATCGGTCCTGCCCAGATCTTCTGCCGCGCCTTTCTCTCGGGACGTGACCGCGCCGATCCGCGCAGCGAAGCCGATTCGCTGATCGCCTGCGCGATCCGCGCCCTGGTCCCGCCAGATCGCATCAGGAAACAATGAGGAGAGGTGTCATGCGAGCCGAAGCAGATCCCGAATTCGCAGCCGTAGCCGAGCGCATCCACGCCAATGTCGGCCGGCAGGGTTTCATGAATCTGGTGGGCGCCGAGCTCTCGGAATTGTCGCGCGGCACCTGCACCATTGCGGTCGAGCGCCGGCCCGAGCTGCTCCAGCAGCACGGCTTCTTCCACGGCGGTGTCACCGCCTTTTTGGTGGACAACGCCACGACGATCGCGGCGGCGACATCGCGCGGCCAGCCGGCGCTGACGGCGGAATACAAGCTCAATCTGTTGTCGCCGGCGGTCGGTGAGAAGCTGATCTGCCGAGCCAGGGTGATCAAGCCGGGTCGCCAGGTCTCGGTGGTCGCGGCCGACGTTTTCTGCGTCAGCGACGGCGTCGAGAAGCACACGGCAACGGCGCTCGCCTCGATCGCGATGCTGAGCGAGGACGTCGGCGCCAAAACGAAAAGCCCGGCCGCTTGAGGCGGCCGGGCTGCGCAACCTGCGCGAACGCGGGTCTTACTTCTCGGTCTCTTCCGCAGCCGGCGCCGGCTCGTCGTCGTGCTGGGCTTCCGGATCGAAGAACTCACCGGCGGCGGCGATTGCCTCGGCGGCCGCATCGCGGTCCTCATTGCGGGTCGAGATGTCCTCGCCGCGGTTGATGCGCTCGGCTTCGTCCTGGCTGCGCGCAACCGTGATGCTGACCTCGACCTCGACCTCGGGGTGAACCGCGACGGTGATGGTGTGCTTGCCGATGGTCTTGATCGGTGCGTCGAGCTGCACCTGCGGGCGGGCCAGCGAAACGCCGTCGGCTTCGAACGCCATGACGACGTCACGCACGGTGACCGAGCCGAACAACTGGCCGGCTTCCGAGGCCTGACGGATCACGATGATGTTCTTGCCCTCGATCTTCTCGGCGATCTTGGACGCCTCGCCCTTGGACTGGAGGTTGCGAGCCTCGAGCTCGGCCTTCATGCCGTCGTACTTGGCGCGGTTGTCGGCGGTGGCGCGCAGCGCCTTGCCGCGCTTGAGCAGGAAATTGCGGGCATAGCCGTCGCGAACCTTCACGACTTCGCCCATCTGGCCGAGCTTGCTCACGCGTTCCAGCAAAATGACTTCCATATTCGTTCTCCTTTGAAGTGTTGGGTGAGTTGGATTTTCGAACTTGAACTTAAGAGGTCGGCAGCGGCGGTGGCTGGCGGCTGCGCAGGAAGCGCTCGCGGAAGCCGAACACGGCATCCGCAAGGCCCAGGATCACCATCGCGAGGACCGGCCAGCCGAACACCACGACGACGGCATAGGTCGAGCCGAGCCAGAAGGTGCGGCTCTTCAGCGCCAGCGTCAGCGTATGCAGCACGGCAAAACCGGTCAGCGCATAGCCCATCATCAGCGCCGCCGTCGTGATCTGCGCGACGATCGCGAGCAACCCGCCGGTGAAGCAGAAGGCGACCGCGATGCAGAGCGCCACCAGCGTCATCGGCGGCAGCTCGGCCGTCATCATGTCCGGCCAGGGACGCCGCAGGCGACCCGACGTCGCCGTTACCTTGGCGCTGAGCCAGAGATTGAGGGTGAGCGTCATCATCGCGACGATGGTGGCGGCGGCCGGTGCGATGCGCACCAGCGCGTCGACGAACTGACCGGCTTCGCCCGATGTCTGCGGGTCGGTGGCGCGGAGCAGGCGCATCAGACCGCGCCGCAGCGTGCCGATGATGGTCTCGGCATCGGTGCCGAGCGTGAGCAGGGCGGCGATCGTGGTCAGCACGGCGAAGCCCGCGATCCACAGCAGGATGCGGCCGACCGGATACCATTCGAGCTCGGGCTCGGCCGGCGGCTCGGTGGCGGCTTCCGGCGCGACGGGGCCAACCCGCCGGCTGAGCAGGACGAGATGACCGAGCCACCACGCCGGCAGCGCGACGGTGACGGCAAAGGCGATGCAGTAGGGCAGGCCGAACAGGGCGCCGAGGCCGACCGCAGCGGCGATGCCGCCGAGGCTCGCGCAAAGCGGCCCCCAGCCGATCGAGGCGACCATCAGTGGCAGCGGTGCGAGATAGAACAGGACAAGCGAGATCAGCGCGCCCGACACGATCGAGGCGAACATCAGGGCCGACGCAGCGCCGGCGATCAGGGCTATCAGTCCAAAAGCCATCATCAGCTGTCCCGCTCCTTTCGAGCGGTTAGAGGCATCTCGCCCCAACCATCGGCGACCGGACGACCCGGAAGCCTTATGAAACCAAAAAAGTGCGGCCGGCGGCAATGTCGCCGCCGGCCGAATTCGTCTTAGCGAATGACGTAGGGCAGCAGGCCCAGGAAGCGCGCGCGCTTGATGGCGCGGGCGAGCTCACGCTGCTTCTTGGCCGACACCGCGGTGATGCGGCTCGGCACGATCTTGCCGCGCTCGGAGACGTAGCGCATCAAGAGCTTGGAGTCCTTGTAGTCGATCTTCGGAGCATTTGCGCCCGTGAACGGGCAGCTCTTGCGGCGACGGAAAAACGGACGGCGTGCACCAGCTTCAGCCATTGATCTTACTCCGCATCCGGCGTTGTGGTTTCAGCTTCGTCACGCGGACGGCGCGGACCGCGGTCACCGCGGAAGCCACCACCGTCGCGATCGCCGCCACGGAAACCGCCCTCGCGGTCGCCACGGAAGCCACCGCCTTCGCGATCGCCGCGGAAGCCGCCGCCACGGTCGTCACGCTCGCGGTCACGGTCGGCCTTGCGCATCATCGCTGACGGGCCTTCCTCGAGCTCCTCGACGCGGACGCTGAGATAGCGGATCACGTCTTCGCTGATGCGCTCCTGGCGCTCGATCTCGGCGATCGCCGCGGACGGCGCGTCGATGTTGAGCAGCACGAAGTGCGCCTTGCGGTTCTTGTTCATGCGGTAGGTGAGGGAGCGAACGCCCCAATTCTCGGTCTTGGTGACCTTGCCGCCGAGACCCTCGACGATGCCGGTCATCTGCGCAGTCAGCTCTTCGACCTGCTGCGTGCTCGCGTCCTGGCGCGCGAGAAAAACATGCTCATAGAGAGCCATTGTCGTCCTTTCCTCGTGTTGGCGCATCGCCCGGCGTCAAGCCCTTAAGAGACCTTCGGAAAGGACTCTGGGATTAAGCTCAGAAGGCGGAAACACGGGACGACGGGCCGACTGGCCCTGCCACACCAAAATCACGAATGATTTGCTGAGACCGTCCGTTCAGCTCCCGGCCGGGGTCTGCGGATGGCGCGCTTATACGGATTTTGGCCGGCATTGCAAGGTTGCGGGCAGCGGTTTCGGCCCCGGACGGCCCCGGTGCGGGGTGGCGCGACCGGTCCTTTCGTACCACACCAGCTTGATTTATTTGTTTGTATAGCATACAAATAAATCAACGGAGAGGATCCCAATGGCTGAAAAGTCGGTCCATGAGCCGTTTGAGGCCGCTGGCGACCCCAAGCATGCTGTGCGCGCCACGCGCTCGGCCGGTCGCAAGATGCGGTCAATGCTGCTGGACGCGGCGAGCCCACTGTTTCGGGAGCGAGGGCTGTCGGGCACGGCAATCACCGACATCGCGGCCGCCGCGGACGCGTTTCCGAGCCAGATCACCTATTACTTCCGCACCAAGGAGGCGCTGTTCGTCGAATGCGCCTGCCGCGAACTCCTGTATCTGGCGCGGTCGACGGAGCAGGCGGCGCTGAAAGCGCGCACGCCGCGGGAATACACCCATGCGCTGGCCGAGACCGTGACGGCGAGCGATTCGGTCGCCTTCTTCGCCGAGGCGCTGACGCTGACGCGGCGGCGCCAGGATCTTGCTCCGCTGGTCGAGCGCACCATCGAGCGCTTGCACAGTGAAGGCGCACGCGCCTATGCGAGCCAGGTCGCGCGGCACGGCTGGCGCTCCCTGCGCGCGCCCGACGAAAGCTCGCGGCGGTTCTGGGCCGTCGCCATCGGCGTCATCCTCGAGGGCTACGCCATGGGCCGGTCGCCGGATGAATTATGCGACGAGATGCTGCGTGTCCTCGGCGAGCAGGCGAAATCAGCGAGCGACACCGCGCGGCTCCGTCTGGTCGACGAGCGCGACGCATCAGGCAATTCGAATGAGGAGGGTTAGGCCATGACCGCACTTCGCATGCGTGCACGCGATTTCCTGACCGACGACCAACTCGCCGACGTGCGCCAGCGCGTGACCTGGAAAGGAGTCGCGCTGATTGCGCACGCCTGGGCGCTGATCATTGGTGCGATCGCCCTGGTCGCGTGGTGGCCCAACCCCGTCACCTATATTCTCGCCGTTGCCATCATCGGTTCGCGCCAGCTTGGGCTCGCGATCCTGATGCATGACGGCGCGCATGGCTGCCTGTCCGCCGACGAGAAGACCAATCTGGCCCTGAGCCAATGGTTCTGCGCCTATCCTCTCTTCGCGGAGACGCGCAGTTACCGGCGCTATCACCTTCAGCACCATGCGCGCACCCAGCAGGAGGACGACCCCGATCTCGTGCTGTCGGCGCCGTTTCCGATCACGAAGCTGAGCTATCGCCGCAAGTTCATCCGCGACATCACGGGGCAGACCGGCTACCAGCAACGCAAGGCACAACTCTTCAATGCACTCGGTCCGAAGGACTGGTCGTGGCGCCGGCGCGCCACGCATTTCTGGGAGAAGCTCGGTCCGCAATGCCTCGCCAATGCCGCGATGTTCGCAGCACTCGCGGCGGCCGGCGTGTGGTGGGCCTATCCGTTACTATGGCTGGTGCCGCTGCTGACCTGGATGATGGTCATCACCCGCATCCGCAACATCGCCGAGCACGCCGTCGTGCCCGACAGCAGCGATCCCTTGCGCAACACTCGCACCACACATGCGAATTTCCTCGAGCGGCTGTTCATCGCGCCGTACTACGTGAACTATCACCTCGAGCATCATCTCCTGTTCTACGTGCCCTGCTACAATCTGCCGAAGGTGCATCGCCTGCTGAGTGCGAGCCGGCACGCCGGCCGCATGGAGGTGCAGCCGGGCTACGCCGCGGTGCTGCGGCTCGCGACGGCGAAGCCGAATCGTGACGACCGGCCGGGGCAATTGGTCAACAGCGCGCGCCGCGCGCAGGCTGGGTCGGAGGTCGACGCCAATCAGACGGCCGGAGGATTCTAGCAGGCCAGCGCCGGCGTTTTAGCGAAGGGGACGAGAGGCACGACCTCGGCGACGAACTCGACGCTGCGATGGATGACGAAATCGCCTTTGCCGCGGCGCTTGGCCTCGTACATCGCGCGGTCGGCTGCGCTCAGCAGCTCGTCTGCGGTGGTGCCGGCACGCGGCGCTGACGCGATGCCGATGCTGGCTCCCACGCAGGCCGCCGGCGCGAACTCGAACGGTTCGGAGACGCGCGAGATGATCCGCTCGGCCACGATGACGGCTTCGCGCTCGGTGATGTCAGGCAGCAGCACGACGAACTCGTCGCCACCGAGCCGGCACACGAAATCGACGTCGCGCACGCTGGCGCGCAGGCGCTTCGCCACGGCGACGAGGACGGCGTCGCCTGCTGCATGTCCAAACCTGTCGTTGACGCCCTTGAAGCCGTCGAGATCGACGCAGAACACGGTGAGCTTCGAGCTTTCCGACGCGGCTTCCGGCCACGGGCCGTCGAGCATCTCGGCGAAGAGCTTCTGGTTGAGCGCGCGGTTGGGAAGGCCGGTGAGCAGGTCGTGATGCGCCATCAGGCGGTTGTTGCGCTCGGAATGATGGAGGTCGAGCAGGATCTTGTGGTTCTCCAGCAGCAGGAAAATCATCCCCGCCGTATAGACCGGCGTTTGCAAGCCGATGATGAACAGGAACGGCACCGGCGACAGGATCGTGGCGAGCGCGAAGGGCAGCGTCAGGATGCAGATCAGGAGTATGCCGTAGCGTGGCGTACCGGCATTGCGTGAGGCGATGCCGCCGACGAGATTCGCCAGCCCGATGCCGGCCATCAGCACCAGCGGCATGACATCAGACGCGACGCATTGGTAGCAGCCGGCGGAAATCAGGACGACGGAGGCGAGCCCCGCCCAGATCGGCGAGACGTTCACCGGCGCCCGCCGGTCTCGCTTCGCCCGTGCCAGGGCCCTCATCATCAGGCAGATGCGCGTGCTGCCGAGGGCCAGCTCCGCCAGCACCCAGGCATAAGCCCATGCGGCGCCGGTCAGCGTGGCGGCAAGCGATGCGATCAGCAGCGATGCCAGTATGGCCACCACCAGCGTCCTGGTCTTGTTGGTCCGCTGCTGGAGCAATTCGTTGTGGATGTCGTCAGGCTGCGGACGCGGGCCGGCGAGCAGCCATTCAACGCTGGCATGGAAAGGAGGCCACGGCCGCGGCGGGTGCCCGGCCGAAGCGGAAACGGTGGACGTCTGTGGGACCATCATTGCCATGCCGGCAACCTAGGGGAGCTGAATTTATGGCCTCTTAAGTGACGGAACCAAGTTCCCGATAGCGTAAATGCTTTGCCCGCAAGCGATGCCCCGCAGGCCCGATTGGTGCACAGCAACGGGCGGCTTTTGAGGCATAGCGCCTGTGGCCGGGCGTCTATCTCCGGGCCATCGCGGCTTGACAGCGCGGCCCTGGTCGTTGTCTACGCCCCCTTTGGAGCACGATCGGGAACCAAGGCTCGGGCCGGGCGTAGTCGGCTGCCGGTTCTCGAAGACAACTGCTCGAGCGATCCAGGGGAGCGCCGATGACGGCAGCATTCACATTTCCGGGGCAGGGGTCCCAGGCGGTTGGTATGGGCAAGGCCTTGGCCGACGCATTCCCAGTGGCGCGCGCCGTGTTCGACGAGGTCGATGCCGCGCTCGGGGAGAAGCTGACGGCGATCATCTGGGATGGTCCGGCCGAAACCCTCCAGCTCACCCAGAACGCCCAGCCGGCGCTGATGGCGGTATCTGTCGCCACCCTGCGTGTGCTGGAGGCCGAAGCCGGGTTTTCCGTGGGACGGGATGCGGCGTTCGTCGCCGGCCACTCGCTCGGTGAATATTCGGCGCTGGCGGCGGCCGGCAGCCTGACGGTTTCTGATACCGCGCGGCTGCTTCGCACCCGCGGTCTCGCAATGCAGAAGGCCGTGCCGGTTGGCGCCGGCGCGATGGCTGCTCTCCTCGGCCTCGACTACGAAGCCGCCATGGAGGTCGCCAACGAGGCGGCGCAGGGGCAAGTCTGCCAGGCCGCCAACGACAACGGCGGCGGGCAGGTGGTCGTCTCCGGCGACAAGGCTGCGGTCGATCGCGCCGTCGAGATCGCCAAGACCAAGGGTGCCAAGCGCGCAATGTTGCTGCCGGTGTCCGCGCCCTTCCATTGCAAGCTGATGCAGCCGGCCGCCGACGCCATGGCGGAGGCGCTGGCCAAGGTCACGATCAAGGCGCCGGCCGCGCCGCTGGTGTCGAACGTGCTGGCGAGCGCGATCACCGATCCCGACGAGATCCGCCGCCGCCTGGTCGAGCAGGTCACCGGCACGGTGCGCTGGCGCGAGTCGGTTGCCTACATGGCCGGGCAGGGCGTCACGCGTTTCTTCGAGATCGGCGCCGGCAAGGTGCTGTCTGGTCTCGTCAAGCGCATTGCGGACGGCGCTGTCGGCGTTTCAGTCGGCGGACCGAACGATATTGCCGCCGCCAAGGATGCATTGGCCGCTGCGAAGCAGGCCTAGAGGAGTACTCAATGTTCGATCTGACTGGCAAGAAGGCGCTCGTCACCGGCGCGACCGGCGGCATCGGCGGCGCGATCGCGCAGGCGCTGCACGCGCAGGGCGCCACCGTTGCGATCTCAGGGACGCGCAAGGAAGTGCTGGATGAGCTTGCCGGCAAGCTCGGCGAGCGTACCCACGTGTTGCCGTGCAATCTCTCCAAGGCTGACGAGGTCGAGGCGCTGGTGCCCGCCGCGGAAGCTGCGATGGGACAGGTCGACATCCTCATCGCCAATGCCGGTATCACCCGCGACAATCTCTTTGTGCAGCTCCGCGACGAGGACTGGGAGGAGGTCATCAACGTCAATCTGACCGCGACCTTCCGCCTGGCGCGTGCCGCCACCAAATTGATGATGCGAAAGCGCTTCGGCCGCATCATCGCCATTACCTCGGTGGTCGGCGTTACCGGCAATCCCGGGCAGGGCAACTACACGGCGTCGAAGGCGGGCCTGATCGGCATGATCAAGACGTTGGGTGCCGAATACGCCAAGCGGGGCGTCACAGCGAACTGCATCGCGCCGGGCTTCATCAAGACACCGATGACGGATGCGCTCAACGACAAGCAGCGCGAGACGATTCTGACCAAGGTTCCGGCCGCTCGCCTGGGGACGCCCGAGGACATCGCGGCGGCCGCGGTTTACCTGAGTTCGAACGAAGCAGCCTACGTCACAGGGCAAACCATCCACGTCAACGGCGGCATGGCCATGATCTGACGTCTCGTTTCGCACTGCCCACATGGCGGCGCGGGATGCGGCAAACGGCCGTTTCCGGAGCGAAATGAGGCTTGTAGTCAAGGCAGTTGAAGTATGATAACCGGACCTTCAACGGATGGGCAAAGAACGCCATTGCAGGTTTTTGAAACCCTGTATATTGGCGATGCGGAGCCTTGGCCGTCGTTCGCCGGGGCCCGCATCGTTAGGATGGGGCCAAATCAAGTTCGTAAGCGAAGGCAGTCAACGACCACGACGGCTCGTATCGTCCCGGGGGGTCGGGTCTACAGGGAACAACACGAGGTTATGCAATGAGTGACATTGGCGAGCGGGTTAAGAAGATCGTGGTCGAACACCTTGGTGTTGAACCCGAGAAGGTTGTCGACGCTGCGAGCTTCATCGACGACCTCGGCGCCGACAGTCTGGACACCGTCGAACTGGTGATGGCGTTCGAAGAAGAATTCGGTTGCGAGATTCCTGACGACGCCGCGGAAACGATTCTCACCGTCGGCGACGCCACGAAGTTTCTCGAGAAGAACGCGAAGAGCTAAGGCTCTTCATTTTCGCGGGGACAACATTGAAACCGGACGGGCCGCTGACCAGCGGTCAGCCGGTTTCTTGTTATTGGCCGTGAATCTTTCGATGCGGAGTTTTCGGATATGAGGCGGGTTGTCGTCACTGGTCTCGGCATGGTGTCGCCACTCGGCTGCGGCGTCGAGCCAACCTGGAAACGTATCCTCAACGGCGAAAGCGGTGCGCGCAAGATCGAGAGCTTCGATGTCTCCGATCTGCAGACCAAATACGCCTGCACCGTCGTGCGCGGCGACGGCACCAACGACACGTTCAATCCCGACAAGTGGATGGAGCCGAAGGACCAGCGCAAGGTCGACGACTTCATCATCTTCGGCATGGCCGCAGCCGGCCAGGCGCTCGACGATGCCAACTGGCATCCCGAGTCTGAGGAGGACAAGTGCGCGACCGGCACCATGATCGGTTCCGGCATCGGCGGCCTCAACGGTATCGCCGAAACCGCGATCCTCTTGAAGGAGCGCGGACCGCGCCGGGTGTCGCCGTTCTTCATTCCCGGCCGCCTGATCAATCTCGCCTCCGGCTACGTGTCGATCGCGCACGGGCTGAAGGGGCCCAACCATTCGGTGGTCACGGCCTGCTCGACCGGCGCGCATGCGGTCGGCGATGCCGCTCGCCTGATCGCGCTGGGCGATGCCGACGTCATGGTGGCCGGCGGCGCCGAGTCGCCGATCAGCCGCATCGGCATTGCCGGCTTCAACGCCGCCCGTGCGCTCTCGACCGGCTTCAACGAGACGCCCGAGAAGGCATCGCGTCCCTACGACAAGGACCGCGACGGCTTCGTGATGGGCGAGGGCGCCGGCGTCCTCGTCCTGGAAGAACTCGAGCACGCCACGCGCCGCGGCGCCAAGATCTACGCCGAGGTGATCGGCTACGGTCTTTCGGGCGACGCCTATCACATCACGTCGCCGTCGCCCGATGGCGATGGCGGATTCCGCAGCATGTCGGCTGCGCTCAAGCGCGCCGGCCTGACGGCATCCGATCTCGACTACATCAACGCCCATGGCACCTCGACACCGCTCGGTGACGAGATCGAACTCGGTGCGGTCGAGCGCCTGCTCGGCAACGCCGCTTCCAAGGTCGCGATGTCCTCGACCAAATCGTCGACCGGCCATCTCCTCGGTGCGGCCGGTGCGATCGAAGCGATCTTCGCCATTCTCGCGATTCGCGATAATGTCGTGCCGCCGACCATCAACCTGGATAACCCGTCGGTCGAGACTGCAATCGATCTCGTGCCGCACATTGCGAAGAAGCGCGAGGTCAACGTTGCGTTGTCGAATTCTTTCGGTTTTGGCGGTACCAATGCGTCGGTGATCGTCCGGCGTCTGATTCATTAGTTTGTTGTTGCGACGAATCCACCGTTTTGCCGCATTCGGCGATAGTCATGGAAGTGGGCGCGTGCATTCGGCAGGGCAAGCGATTGCCAGGCCGCGGTTGAACCGGCAGGATTCAGGTTTGCTTCGATGAGTGAAAGGCCGCCCATTTCGCCCCGGAGTCCGCGGGCAGCGCTGGAGCCCGAGCAGGTCCCGCCGCCGCCGAAGCGATCGGACCGGGCGCGCAATCCCTTCGTGATCGTCGGCAACGCCATCATCACCCTTCTGCTGATCGCCATGCTCGGCGCCGGCGGCGTCTATTATTACGGCCGGCAGGTGCTCGAGGCGGCCGGGCCGCTGAAGGAAGACAAGATCGTCAACATCCCGCAGCGGGCCGGCAAGCGCGACATCGCCGAGACGCTGAACCGGGAAGGCGTGACCGACGTCAATCCATGGGTGTTCATCGCCAGCGTCGCCGCGCTGAAGGCGAGCTCGGACCTGAAGCCGGGTGAGTATTCGTTCCAGAAGAACGCCTCCTTGCGCGACGTCATCGCCACCATCGTCGAGGGCAAGGTGGTGCAGCATTCTGTCACGATCCCGGAAGGCCTGACCTCCGAGCAGATCGTGGCGCGGCTGTCCGACAACGACATCTTCACCGGCAGCGTCCGCGAGTTGCCGCGCGAAGGCACGCTGCTGCCCGAGACCTACAAGTTCCCGCGCGGGACCCCGCGTGATCAGGTGATCCAGCGCATGCAACAGGCGCACAAGCGCGTGCTGGCCGAGATATGGGAGCGCCGCAGCCAGGACATTCCGGTGAAGTCTCCGGAGCAACTGGTGACGCTGGCCTCGATCGTCGAGAAGGAGACCGGCAAGGCGGACGAGCGCAGCCGTGTCGCGGCCGTATTCGCCAACCGGCTGAAGCAGAAAATCAAGCTGCAGTCTGATCCGACCATCATCTACGGCCTTGTCGGCGGCAAGGGCACGCTCGGCCGTCCGATCAAGCGCAGCGAGATCACGCAGCCCTCGCCCTACAACACCTACGTGATCGAAGGACTGCCGCCCGGCCCGATCTCCAACCCCGGCCGCGCCTCGCTGGAAGCCACCGCCAATCCGGCCCGCACCCGCGACCTCTATTTCGTCGCGGACGGCTCGGGCGGGCACGCCTTCACCGAGACCTACGACGCGCACCAGAAGAACGTCGCCAAGCTCCGCGCGATGGAGAAGCAGATCCAGAACGACACCGTGGAGCCGGCCGAGGATGCGCAGCCGCCGGCGGCCGCCGCGCCCGGCGCTGCCGCGGATCCGCCGACGGCGACCACGCCGGCGCGGCCCAGCCAGCAGAAGAAGCCGCCGGCGCGCCCCGCCGGTCCGGCGCCAGCCCGGCAGGGCGCGGTGCAGCCGTCGCCGCCGGTGGTCCAGCGCTAGCCTTGGCGCAGACCTGCCTGCGGGACTTTGCGGATTCCACTTTCCTGCAAAATAGTCTTAAGATTCGCGTGGCTTGATGGCCTCGCGAATCCTGTGTTTCCGGAGAAATTGACCTGATGGCGCTGTCGTCCATGACCGGCTTTGCCCGAAGCCACGGCGCTAGCGGGCCGTATACGTTCGAATGGGAATTGAAGTCGGTCAACGCCAAGGGCTTTGACCTCAGGGTGCGGCTGCCGCAGGGGTTCGACGAGCTCGAGGCCCACGCCAAGAAGCGCGCCGGCGAGCTTTTGTCGCGCGGCACGGTCTACGCCAATCTCAACGTCAAGCGCGCCAACGCCGCAGCCTCCGTCCGCGTCAACGAGGACGTGCTCAACGCCGTCCTGAAGGCCGCGGCCGTGATCGCCGGCAAGGTCGACGCGGTCGCGCCGAGCGTCGACGGCCTGCTCGCCATCAAGGGCGTCGTCGAGGTCGCCGAACCCGAGGGCGACGAGGACGAGGACAGGGCCGCGCGCGCCGCGGCAGCGGAGGCCTTCGACAAGGCGCTCACCGATCTTGTCGAGATGCGCAAGCGCGAGGGGACTTCGCTCGGGCGGATCCTGACCCAGCGGGTGGACGAGGTCGAGGCGCTGGCCAAGAAGGCGGAGGCCGCGCCCGGCCGCAAGCCCGAGGCGATCAAGGCGAGACTCGCCGAGCAGATCGCAACGCTGCTCGACACCTCCGACCGTTTCGATTCCGACCGCCTGATGCAGGAGGCGATCCTGATCGCGACCAGGGCCGACATCCGCGAGGAGCTCGACCGCATCGCCTCCCACATCGCGCAGGCGCGCGAGCTGATCGGCAAGGGCGGCCCGATCGGCCGCAAGCTCGACTTCCTGGCGCAGGAGTTTCACCGCGAGGTCAACACCTGCTGCTCGAAGTCGAACGACATCGAGCTGACCAATACGGGGCTCGCCATGAAGAACGTGGTGGAGCAGTTCCGCGAACAGGTCCAGAATCTGGAGTGATCGATGACGACGGGCTGTCACGGAACTGACGGTGTCGAGCGGCGTGGATTGATGTTCGTGCTGTCCTCGCCGTCAGGCGCGGGCAAGACGACGCTGTCGCGTCTGCTGATCGAGCGCATGCCCGGCCTTCGGATGTCGGTCTCCGCGACCACGCGGGCGATGCGGCCCGGCGAGGTTGACGGTCGCGACTATCTGTTCGTCGACAAGGCCAGGTTCGACGCGATGGTGAAGGGCGACGAGCTCCTGGAATGGGCGACCGTGTTCGACAATAGCTACGGCACGCCGCGCGCACCGGTCGAGGCGGCGTTGTCGGCGGGGCAGGACGTGCTGTTCGACATCGACTGGCAGGGCACGCAGCAGCTCCGCGAGAAGGCGCGCGCGGACGTCGTCAGCGTGTTCATTTTGCCGCCCTCGGCCGGCGATCTCGAGAAGCGCCTGCATTCGCGCGCGCAGGATTCCGACGAGGTGATCCGCAAGCGCATGAGCCGCGCTAGCCACGAGATGAGCCACTGGGCCGAGTACGACTACATCGTCATCAACCACGACGTCGATGAGGCCTTCGCCGAGGTGCAGTCGATCCTGAAGGCCGAACGCCTCAAGCGCGAGCGGCGGACGGGCCTCGTTGGTTTCGTGCGAGGTTTGCAAGGCCAGCTTCAAGGTTAGGCTTCGAGAGGCGCGGTCCTTCCTGCGCCAGCCGTTCCAGCATCGCCGTGATCACGTCGACGTCGACGGCATCCTCGATCTGCACATCGTCATCGCGATCGGCCGATTCCTGGTCATTGACGTCGTTGGCCGCGAGCCGGGGGCCCGATGCCTCGATCTCGAACTGTCCGTTGAACATGGCGGCGTCGTCGAGCTCTGCGACCTCGTGGCGGGCTTGCTCGTGGCGGGCTTGGGGCGCTCGCTCATCGACGATCTCGATCGCGCGATCGATCGCCTTGAGCTGCGCGGCCTTGAGCTGCGCGGCTTCGAGTTGCGCGGCTTTGGGACGGGGGGCATCGAAATCCACCGGGCGCGGCTGCTGCGCGCGCGGCGCGTCGGCTGACGTCGCGTGGAGCCAGGGCGCACGGCCGTCGTCTTGCGGCTCCCGATTGTCCCAGTTGACGCGGCGATGGTCGGCGGCCTGGACGCGGACGCGCCGGCCAGCGAACCGGTAGATGATGCTGGCGAGGAGGCCGGCGAGCGCCAGCGCGCCGCCGATCACGAGCAGCAGCATCTGGAGCGAGCCGGTCGCCTTATCGGTGGTGGCATCTGCTGCGGCAAGCGTGACCGGGGCAGGGGATTTTGACGGCTTTGCACTCGGCGGCGCGGGCGAGGCGACAGGAGAGGGCGACGCGACAGGAGCGGGCGCAGCTTGCGGTGCGGGCGATGTGGGCACGGCGGAGGCGTCGGGCCAGCGCGTGGCGACCTCGGGCTGCTGCGCGTTGCTGTCGGCGGAGGGAGGCGCAGCCTGTTGCAGCGGCGCCGGTTTCGCCGGCGCCGGTGTGTTCGGCGTCGTCGGCGCGGCATTGCTCTGCGCCGTCAGATATTCGGCGCGTGCGTCCTGCACCGTGTGCTGCTGCTGCGACGGCGCTGCCGCTGAATCTGCTGTCGGTGCGTCGGGCGCAGCCTGCGCGGTCTGCACGGCCTTGGCGCTGTCCTTGACGCTATCCTTGCCGCCTTCGGCGCGCAGATACCAGCATTGCCGCTTGGTCCCGCGCTCCACGCGATAGTACCAATGCTGCCCCTGCGGCGCGACGCCCTTTGGCGAGGCGAGGCAGTCGCTGGCGGCATTTGCCGTGCTCGTTGCCGTCGGCGCATTCTGCGACACGGCGGCTAGTGGCGCGCCGGCAATGATGCTGCCAGCAAGCGCGGATATGAACTTTGCGGCGCGGTTGCCCATCCTGGTCTCCCGATTACGCATGACGCAACTGATTACCTTCCCTTTGTCATCAAAGACTTGGGTGGCAATGAGCCGCAAATCCGGAGAGGATGTGGCTTGAATCAGGCCTCCGCGGCGTTCGTTCCGCCGCGAAATCAGGTGTTTTCTCGGCCCTATTGTTTTCCGCCGCAGCCGTCGGTGCGGCGCCAGGTTCCGGAACCGCTGCGGCCGGAAAGGCGGACAGCGATTTCTCGTCATTGCCGATCGAGCCGCCGGCACTGCCGGACTGCGCGACGATGGACGATGAGGCGAGGGCGACGGCGATCATATCGGAGGGCTGCGCTCGGCATTGCGTGAACGCTTCGGCGTCACTCATTCTCGATCGATGCCGTCGCTGTGTGTTGGCCGGATCGCCGGGTGCAACTGGAAGCGGACGGCAGTACTTTTGGCGTACAGCCGTCCGCGCAAAGGCGATTTCGGTCAGTATCGATACCCGTAAGGATATTGACCCGGGCAAACTTGATTGCCGTAGGTGTCGTAGGTGCAGTTGTTGTTGTAGTAGCCGTAGGCTCCGGCTGCAGCCGCTCCTACCGCAGCTGCTCCCAAACCGTAGGCTGCGCCTCGATAGACACCGCGATAGGCGGCATTGCGGTAGGCAGCCCTGGCGACCGGTCGGCCGGCTATTGGGCGGTATCCATAGCCGCGACCCGCCACCCGATATCCGCCGACACGTCCGGCATGAACAGCACCGCCCCCGACGCGAACGCCGCGCATGCCGCCTCCATGATATCCGCCACCGCCGCGGCGGGCATAGGCTTCATCTGGAATCAGGCTGACGGTGATCAGGACGAGAGCTGCCAGAGCAGCGAGAACATATCGAAGCATGGCGTTCCTCCGTGAGTTGGGGTGCCGTGCAACACCAATGCGATGCCGCCCCGCGAGGATCGGCACCCTCCGAGAACTTCAGCTTCTTCCCGGAGTCTGATTTGACCTAAATCAAGATCCAGGCGATGTGGTTCGAAAGCCAGCGCTCATTCCATTCCGAAGCCGCCGCCAAGAACGTCAAGGCCAAGAACGTCAAGTTTCCCGGCTCGCGGCCTGCACGCGAGCTCGCAGGATAGAGATGCAAGGCATAGCCCTCGGCAGATTCCCACCCAGCGCGGCGCTAGTGAGCCCACGATGGTGTATCGCAGCTGCGATGCGGGATCAGTGATGCAGGGTTACAACGACACGGCCGAGGGCGGGTTGCTCCGCCGCTGTGCACGGGTTTGTGCGTCAGTCGCGTGCGCAGCAATCGACGAGTGCGCGCCATATGCGCTTGACTTCGATTGATCTCTGAGTTTCGAGGACGTGGTTCTCGCTCTCATGGGAAGATGTCGCCTCCAGGCGCGCTTCACGCGGTGCGATCCAGCGCTCCGATATCGGATCGTACCACTTACCGAAATTGAACAAACTCGTCTCTCCTGTTTCGTCTCCCCCTTGGTTACCTGATCGCCTATCCCATGCGCCTGTTGCTGGTGTTCCGGTGAGGTTGCCGTGCGCGGCCCGCCTACGCGATGCCAACGCGCGGAACATTCGCAGCGTTCCAACTGGCGGTCTGAAGTGATGGATGCGAAAGGTGCGGCGCGAAAGTTACCGAAACCGCCGCGTCACCATCGCAAGCACGAAGACAGGCTCGCTTCCGTCGAACACGCTGAGTGTCCAGCTGTCGCCGGGGCGCAGCGCATGCTCGACATCACGGGAGAGGCGGGCCGCCTCACGCCATGCGGCCTCGTCGTCAGGAAGCGTTTCGCCGGTCGTGTCGGTGTAGGGCTGCTGGCCCTCGAAATGAAAAAAATACCGCGGCATGTCCGGGCCAATGCGGGCGGCTCGGATATGTTCCGGCGGCGTGGCGTTCCGCGCGGATCGTTCTGGAGCCCCGTTCCGATTGTGTCGGAACGGGGCTCCAGATCCTTGTCTTGACGCATTGTCCTTGCGCGAACCGGCGTCCACTTCGCTCGAAAACGCTCTAGCCGGCCGAGGCCGCGCGTCCGAGCACTTCGCGAAAGTGCTTCTTCACCGCGCCGTTGCAGGTGCAGGCGCTTGTCTCGAGTGCCGGCGCATCGAGAATCAGGATGGCACCGCGGCGGGTCGCGAGGATGCGCCTGGCCTTGAACGTCTGGATGACGCGGCTGGCATAGCTGCGGGAGACGCCGAGCATGCCGGCAAGCTGCTCATGGGTGAGGCGGATTTCGTCGCTGCCGATATGCTCCCGGGCCGCGATGATCCATTTGGCCGCGCGTTGCTCGATCGAATGCGCCGCGTTGCAGGCCGCGGTCTGGAGCAGCTGTGCGAACTGGCAGGCTGCGTAGCGCGTAAAAATCTCATGCAGGCTGGCCGATCGCTGCTGCGCCTGTTCGAGCGCGCGTAGCGGCAGGCGAATCAGCGTGCCGCCGACCTTCACGACGACGCGGGAATAGGCCAGCGACGGGCTGCGGCCTGCGGAAAGACCGACCCCGCCCTCGCGGCCCACCAGGAGACTTTCAACCTCGCGGTCATCCTCGACCGGCACCGCGAACGATACGAACGCAGGGCCGCAGGGGAAGTGGACGACGGAGATGCCGTCGCCGGCGTGATGCAGAATGTGGTTCGCGGCCAGCTCGACTGCTTGCAGGTGTGGGGCGAGCAGCTCGAAATCCTGGGCGCTGAGCGTTCGCAGCAGATCGTTCCTGGGCCGGCCGGTCACGCTTCTTGTCTCAAGGCTCTTCATTGGCCGGGAATCGGCACCTGGGGAAAAACCCTACGTTTCCACGCAGGAACCGACAGTTCCAAAGTGAACACAAGTGTTTGCGGGAAATCGAAAAGTTCGCAGGCGGAAGGCCTCGCGCCGTCCAGCGTTGCGCGCGGGTCACGCTGCGAACTTTGTTCTCATCCGGAGAACTACGGAATTTCGAAATGAGCCCGGATCGTCTGTTCAGGAGTGAACATAAGGCGCGCGCCTACGGGGCGGCTCTTATCCGAGACAGATCTGGCGTTCGGCCGGCAGGAGCCTTTGGGCCACCTGCCTGCGGTAGGCATCGATCGCCTTGTTGGCGAGCATCAACTGCCGGCGCTCACCTTTCCTGACCTGGGCTTCGATGGCATCCAGAATGATGTTCGCGCTCTCGTCCGGAGGACCGAGCTCGCCGCTCTGCTCCAGGAAGCTCCAGGCGATGAAGAATGCGCTTTCGACGGTGCAACGAATGGACATGCGCTGCCAACGCGGTGTTGCCGCAGCCGTTCCGCGCGCGGCGACGTGCTTCGAGTGAGCGGGCAGGGTCGCGCTATTTAAGCGAGGTGCTGATCGGGCCGAATTTCAACTTCAACGACGAGCCGAGATTGTTGACCACGGCGATGATCGCGAG
Organism: Bradyrhizobium liaoningense; assembly: GCF_018130785.1. Classification (GTDB taxonomy): domain Bacteria; phylum Pseudomonadota; class Alphaproteobacteria; order Rhizobiales; family Xanthobacteraceae; genus Bradyrhizobium; species Bradyrhizobium liaoningense_A. The sequence goes on along the minus strand of NZ_JAFCJT010000011.1, from coordinate 131,522 downwards.
TGCGATGCCGGCAGCGATCAGGCCGTACTCGATCGCAGTGGCGCCGGTTTCATCGGCCAGGAAGCGGCGGATGGTCTGCATGGTCTCACCAGAATTCCAAAGAAAGCTGGCAAGGACTATAGTTCGCGACTTGCTGGTTCCCCTGTTTGGAACCGGGCCTTGCGTCCATTCCGGGTTAATTCCGCGGAGGAAAGCGCGGCGGCGAGACCTCATCCCGCCGCCAGGCCCGTCTAGATTTTCCTGCGCGTCAGTTCTTCAGCACGATGCGGCCGACGACCTTGCCGGCGCGCAGTTCGTCGATCCACTTCTGGACGTCGCCCATCGGCTCCTCGCGCATCGGCGTCGGCTTGATCTTGCCGGCGCGGGCGAGCGCCATCAGCTCCTGCGCTTCGGCGAGCGTGCCGACCATGAAGCCTTCGACGGTCAGACGCTTGTAGACCCATTGCACCATCGGCAGCGTGAACTGCCCGCCCATCAGGCCGGAGACCACGACCTTGCCGCCGCGCGCGGCGACTGCCACCGCGAACGCCATCGACTTCTCGTTGCCCGCGAAATCGACCACCTCGTCAAAGCCGCCTTCGGTTTCTTTCAGGATGCGCTTGATCACGTCGGGCTCGGACGGATCGTAGGCGACAGCGGCACCGTTCTTCAGCGCGGTCTCGCGCGCGGCCGGGCTGAGATCGGCAACCGTGATCGGCTGCTTGAACATCGCCTGTGCGAACGACAGGCCCATCATGCCGACGCCGCCGAGGCCAATGAGCAAGAGATTGCGCTGGCGCGGACGGTCGACCAGGCGCTTGAGCGCGCCATAGGCGGTCACGCCGGAGCACATCAGGGTCGCGGCCTGGTTGACGGGCAGGGGATCGTAGTCGAGCAGGTATTTCGCGTCGGGCACCAGCACGTGGGTGGCGAAGCCGCCGTCGATGGAGACGCCGAGGAAGCGCTGCTTCGCACAAAGATTCTCGTCGCCATTGGCGCAGTCGCGGCACTGGCCGCAGCCGATCCACGGAAACACCGCCTTCTTGGCGCCGACGAGGCCGGCAAGTACGTCCGGGCCGACTTCGTCGACGACACCAGCGATCTCGTGGCCGAGCGTGAAGGGCAGCGTCATGCCGCGCGTGGTGTCGAGCTTCTTGCCGCCGCCGAGATCGGCATAGCCGTCCTGGATGTGCAGATCGGAATGGCAGAGGCCGCAGCGCTCGATGCGGACCAGCACTTCACGCCCCTGAGGTTTTGGCGTGTCGACGATGGTCTCGCACAGCGGCGCATCGAACTTGACCAGGGACTGCCGACGCATCAACGCCATTTTCTTTCCTCCGGAATTTCCATTCTCACGTTTCGGCTCGTATATCCGCCAATTCACGCGCCATGGCAACAAAGCCGGAAATGGGAATAGTCTCGGCACGCCGCGTCGCATCGACGCCGGCCGCTTGCGCAAGCCGTGCGGGATCGACACCCAGCGATTTCAGACTTTGCCGCAGCATTTTTCGGCGCTGACCGAAAGCTGCGGCTGCGACCTGTTCGAGCAGCTTGCGATCGCAGGGGAGCGGCTCTGCGCGCGGCTTGAGGCGTACGACGGAGGAGGTGACCTTCGGCGGCGGCACGAAGGCGGACGGCGAAATGTCGAACAGGATCTTCGTCTCAGCGCGCCAGTTGGCGAGTACGCCGAGACGGCCATAGGCCTCCTCGTCCTCGAGCGCCACGATGCGCTCGCCGACCTCGCGCTGGAACATCAGGACCATCATGTCGTACCAGGGCGGCCACGGCTCGGTGGTGAGCCAGCCGATCAGGAGCTGGGTCGCGATGTTGTAGGGCAGGTTCGCTACGATTTTTGCTCTTTCGCCGTCGAGCAGGGGGCGCGGGTCGAAGGTCATGGCATCGCCATGCACGATCTCGAGCCGGCCGGGATAGCGCGCCGAAATGTCCTCCAACGCTGGGATCGCGCGCTCGTCATGCTCGATGGCGATGACACGTTTGGCACCGAGCGCGAGCAGCGCGCGTGTCAGTCCGCCGGGGCCCGGGCCGATCTCGACGATGGTGGAGTCTTCAAGGGGAGCCGCCGCACGCGCGATGCGCGCGGTGAGATTGAGGTCGAGCAGAAAGTTCTGGCCGAGCGATTTGCGGGCCGACAGCGCGTGCTGGCGAATGACCTCGCGAAGCGGCGGGAGGTCGTCGATTGCGCTCATCAGCTTTGCGACGCCGCCATGCGGCCTGCGAGCCGAAGCGCCGCGATCAGGCTGGCCGGATTGGCCTTGCCGGTGCCGGCGATGTCGAAGGCGGTGCCGTGGTCGGGCGAGGTGCGGATGAAGGGCAGGCCGAGCGTGACGTTGACCGCGTCGTCGAAGGCGACTGTCTTGATCGGGATCAGCGCCTGGTCGTGGTACATGCAGATTGCGCAGTCATAGGTGCTTCGCGCGCCTTCGTGAAACATGGTGTCGGCAGGGAGAGGTCCCTTCGCCTCGATGCCGTCGCTGCGCAACGCCTTGAGCGCTGGCGCAATCACGGTCTGCTCCTCGTGGCCGAGCGAGCCCTCCTCTCCGGCATGCGGATTGAGGCCGGAGACCGCAATGCGCGGCCTTTCGATGCCGAAGCGGGATTTCAGCTCGGTCGCGACGATACGCGCGGTCGAGACAATGAGCTCGCTGGTGAGCTGGGCCAGCGCATCGCGCAAGGAGACGTGGATCGTCACGGGCACCACTGCGAGCCGCGGCGACCACAGCATCATCACCGGCTGCGGCACGTGGCCGTCCTCTGCGGCAAGCTCGGCGAGGTATTCGGTGTGGCCGGGATGGCGGAAGCCCGAGCGGTAGAGCACGCTCTTGGCGATCGGGTTGGTGACGACGGCGCTGGCGCGGCCTTCACGGACATCGGTAACCGCCTGCCGGATCGAGGCGAGCGCGGCCGGTGCACTCGACGCGTCGGGCTTGCCGGGCTCGGTCGTCGCGTGTTCGCCGGTTGCAACGACCGGCAGGGCCTTGGGGAAGGCGGCCTCGGTCTCACTGGCGCTCACGGCGGCGATCCGGATATCGGCGCCAAGCGCTTTCGCGCGGCGCGCGATCAGCGCTTCGTCGCCGAGCAGATAGAAGGCGGGCAGGTTCAGCTCGCGGCGTCTGAGCCAGGCTGCGATCGTGATGTCGGGGCCGATGCCGGCGGGCTCTCCCAGGGTCAGGGCGAGGGGCTTCGAAGGCTTGATCGAAGGCTCTTTTACGAAGTTGGCCATCAGCGGTTGCGATATTCGATCATCGCCGCCTTGCGGAGATCGTCGAGATAGGCCTTTTGGGTCTTCTCGTACTTCTCCGAATACATCTTTTCGCGGACCTCGCGCTTTTTCGGCGTGTCGATCGTGGTCGGCTTGCGGGAGCACAGCACGACCATCTCGATGCCCGCCTTGGTGACCTCCGGCGCGGTCATGTGGCCGATCTGGGTGTCGTCGAGCACCTTGCGAAGCGCCTCGGGCAGGTCCGCGGTGGTCTTGGTGACGGTGTCGCGGATGGTGGCGTTCGGCGTCGAGCGGAATAGCGAATTGGCTTCCTCGCAGCTTCCGACGCGCGAGCGATAGGTCTCGGCTTCCTTGTGCCGCGTCTCGATGAAGGCCTGGGACGAGCCGCGCGGCACGATCAGCACGACCGGCTGCATCTTGTACTCGGTGCCCTCGATCTGGAGCTTGTCGCCGGTCTGGGCCTGCACGGCCTGCGCGACGTCGCGCTCGCCGACCATCAGCTTCTCCTTGAAGCGGCCGCGCACGAGGCTGGTCCAGACCATCTCGGACTTCATGCGGCCCTTCAACGTCTCGGGACGGACGCCCTTGACCTCGAGCGACTTGGTGAGCTGGTCCGGCGAGATGCGCATGCGCTGCGCCATGGCCTCGTAGGACTGGTTGATGTCGGAGATGCCGGGGTCGACGCCGTACTTCTTGCCTTCCTTGAGCTTCACCTTGTCGTCGATCAGCTCGTTGATGACCTCCTGCCGGCTCGGGGTCTTCTGCGTCGTCAGCTGGTCGAGCTTGGAACGCTGCTCGATGTCGAAATCGGTGATCGGGTCGCCGTTGACCATGACGACGATGTTCTGCGCACGCGACGGCGCGGGCAGGCCGGTCAGGACGAGCCCGGCACCGATGGCGAGGAGGAGGCGAAAAACAGGCAGTTGGGTCGTCATGATTGTCGCTCGCATGTCAGCCGGGATGAGCTCGCGATCGGGAGAGCCCGGCCGTCATTTCAGACGGTTCATTGGTAGCCGGCGTTCGAGCTGGACCCGGTCGAGGTCGCCAGCGTGCGCAGGCCGATCTGGAACATGAACGCGTGGTTCAGCACGGGCGGCGCCGTGCCCGCAGAGTAACTATACGAAGTTACATAGTTCACGCCGAGCACGAAGCAATCGTCAACATAGCCCGCTCCGAGCACATACTGGTTGAGCTTGTTGGCCTCGAGGTCCCAGCGCGCCGAGCCGGTCACCACCCAATTGGCCGCGACCTTGACCGAGCCCGAGGTCAGGATGCCCTCGCGCCGCGTCAGATAGCCGAGCTCCGGCTGCGCGGCGTAATTGCCGTACATCATGCTGACCGACCAGCGATTGAAGTTGGCGCGGCCTTCCGCCTCGAAGCGCTGCACATTCCAGGTCTCCTCGTCCATGCGGGAGCGGACGCTGAACGTGTAGGTGCTGTTGGGCGAGTAGCTGGCGCTCGCCACGTAGTCCGAGCGCGGCTTGTCGAGGCCGGAATCGAGGCCTGTGTTGATGGTGTCCTGGACCGTGTAGGAGTTCAGGCCGAACAGCTGGTAGGACTGCCCGAACAGCACCTTGACGGCGCCGCCCCTGTCGAACTGCGTGGTGGATTGCACGCCCACATTGGCGCGGCCGCCGCCCTCGACGCGGTCGTAACCGGAGAACTTGTCGACGCTGAACAGGTTCGAGGTGTCGAACACCATGCTCTGGGCGTCCTCGTTCGGGAACCTGCCGGCGTAGGTCTCGTTCGGCCGGATGATGATCTGTGCGATCGGCTCGATGGTGGTCGAGCCCCAGGGCTGAACGTTGATGAAGGGATAGCGGTATTCGAGGCCGACCGTCGGCATCAGGCGGAGCGCCTGGGTGTCGCCGACCGGCAGGTAGTTCGACACGCCCGGCTGGTTGGAGATCGAGGCGTTGACCGCGTCGGCGCGGAGGATGGCGAACGGCGTCCAGATCTCGCCGAACGGGTCGGTGAAGGACTTGCGCCACTGCGCTTCCGCCGTGAGGCGGGTGTAGGTGCCGGGGACGCCGCGCAGCAGGCACTGCGACGGCGTGCGCGCGAGCGGATCGGCAGACGTCGTCGTGCACAGGCTGTTGGTATTGGCGATCGTGGTGATCGGATCGAACACCGCGGCGTCACGCGACAGGTTCGTGAAGTTGGTCTTGTAGCTGAACTCGCCGCCGAACACCGGATAGTTGAGCACGTTCGAATAATCGATCACGGGATAGACGATCGGCACCTGGCTCTGGTTGCCCGAGTAGCTCAGCCAGTACATCGTACGCGCATCGAAGAAGCTGCGATTGCCGACGCCGGTCAGATAGAGCTGCGACAATGCGTCGGTCGGCAGATACAGGAACGAGCCCAGCGGATCGCGGTATTGCGACAAGCGGTAGTCCGAGAAGAAGTAGTAATCGGACATGACGACGCCGTCCCAGCCCCACACCCACTTGTCGTTCAGCGCGAACTGACCCTTGGTGTCGACGGCGCCGCGGAACTGGCGGTCGCCGGGCTGGCCGGCGAGTGCGCCGGGGTCGAGCTGGTCGATGCCGTACACTCGGATCTGGTAGGCGCCGTCCATCAGGCGCTGGCGGTACTCGGCCTGGAACAGCACGCCCTGCCTGGAGGTGATGCGCGGGTTGAAGGTCATGTCCATATCGGGCGCGATCGCCCAGTAGAACGGGACTTCGACGCCGTAGCCGAACGGCGTGTTCGACGTGAAGCCCGGCATCAGGAAGCCGGTCTTGCGCTTCACGGTCGGGTCGGGCGTCGAGAAATAGGGCATGTAAGCGAGCGGCACGCCGAAGAATTCGATCTGCGCCGTCTCGAAATACAGCATCTTCTCCTGCTGGTCGTGGATGATGCGTGCACCCTTGACCTGCCACAGCGGCGGTTTCTTCGGATCGTCCTTACATGGCGCGCAGGCCGTGTAGACGCCGTTCTCGAACACCGTGTAGTTGCCGCTGGAGCGGTCGGCGCGGCTCGCGGCCATGCGGGTCTGGTCGGCGGTGTCCACGCGCAGCGAATCGACGAAGCCGTCGCGGTAGTCGTCCGAGAGATCCATGATCTCGGCATAGGTGATCTTGCCGTCGGCATCCGTCATGCGGATGTTGCCTTCGGCATGCAGTCGCTTGGTCTTCTGGTCGTAGATGACCTTGTCGGCCTCGACGCTGGTGCCGTTGTAGAACAGCTGGACGTTACCGACCGCGGAGACGCGCGAATTGTTGTAGTCGTAGTCGACCTCGGTCGCCTGAACCAGCATCTGGTTGTCGTTGGCGACCTTCGGCGGCTTCGCACGCGGCGGCAGCGGATTGTAGGTGAAGCTCTGGGCCGAGACCGGCGTCACGGCGGCAATATCGATCAGCCCGCCAAGCGACGCCACGGCGGCGACAGCCAGCAGGAGCCTGCGAATGGACAAGCCACACCCGTTCGCGCGCACCAATGTGCGCCGCGTCGAACGAGGCACGGGCCCTTGATGGACGGCAGTCACTAACCGTCCTCCTGGTACAACAAGGCCAAAAAGCCGGTGAGGCCGCCCACCACCACGGGCAACCACGCCGCAGCGATCGGATGCATCAACTCAGCCTTGCTCAAGTCTTCAGTCACTTTCGACAAAACGTAGAGCAGAAAGCCTGCGCCCACGCCACTCAAAACCATCTTCTGCACGCCGCCCATCCGGAAGAAACGCAACGACACGGAGGCCGCCAGCATCACCATGGCGGCCAGCAAAAACGGCTGTGCCAGAAGCTTGTGATACTGGAGTCGATAGCCGGCTGTCGCGAAGCCCGAGCTTTCGGATGAGCGGATGTAGCTCGGTAGTTGCCAAAAGGACACAGTCTCGGGTGTGGAAAAGCTGTTGCGGACCTGGGCCTCGGTCAGCGTCGTCGGAATCTCCAACGTCGCCTGGTCGATCGGCGGCGAATCCAGCGAGAAGCGGCGGACGGTCTTGAACAGCCAGTGGCCGGCTTCCAGTGTCGCCTCGCGCGCCTCGATGCGCTCCTTGAAATGCCAGTCCGTATCGAATCGGAACAGGGTCAGACCGGTCAGCCGGACGCCCTGCTGCTCGCTGCGCGCCGCGTTGATGATGACCTGGCCGTCATTGGTGACCTGGTTGAGCCAGAAGCCGGAGGCGTCCTGGATGCCGCCGCCGGGCGCCGAGCCGAACAGCTCGGCTTCCATGCGCTTGGAGAGCTCGCGCAAATTCGCCGACATCGGATTGTAGGCGACGGTGGCGATCACCCCGATCAGGAGCGCGCTGCCGAGGGCCGGCGAGATGAATTGCCATGCAGAGATGCCGGCGGCGCGCGCGACCACGAGTTCGAGCCGGCGGGAGAGGGCGAGATAGCAGGTCATGGCGCCGATCAGCATGCAGAACGGCGTCAGCTTCTCCAGCAATTGCGGGACCCGGAACAGCGAGGTTTCGGCCACCATGATCGCGGAGGCGGATGCGAGCCCTGAGGTCTTGCGCACCATCTCGATGTAGTCGACCAGCACCAGCAGCAGGAAGATGCTCGCGAACACGCCCAGCGCCGCGACGACGAAGCGTCCAGCGAAATAGCGCCCGAGTGTGTTGGTGAGCATGCTCATGCGGCGGCCGGCCGGCCGAACAGCCGCGCGATGCGCGCGTTCGACCTGTTGATGGCCTCCATGAGGCGGGGCGGCGGCTCGACCACGATGCCGCCGATGATCATCCACAGCCCGACGCCGATGGCGCCCAGGACCATGGCGTATTGGAACAGCACCGGGCCGGGCGACTTCACTGCCATCACCGAGCAGGCGAATCCCGCCATGCGCAGGCCGAACACGGCGATCACCGAGCCGCCGATCGAGAAGTTGCGGCTCTGGCGCGTGGTGCGCGGCGCGCCGAGGAAGGCGAAGGTCAGCACGGCAAAGGCGAAGGGATAGATCGGCGCCAGCAGGCTGTCGTGCAAGGCCGAGCGAAACTGCCCGGGAATCTGCTTGTAGACCGGATCGTCCTCGGACGGGGAGAACAGCTCCCAGAGATAGCGCTCGCGGATGCCGAGGGTGACGTCGTGCCCCTGGCCCGAGAACTTCGACATGTCGAAGCCGTAGCGGCCGAACGCCACCAGCGCGGGATCGCGCTTGCCGGCCTCGAAACGCTGGAGATTGCCGTCCTTCAGCACCAGGAACGAGCCGTTGTCGTTCTTCACGACCTCGCCATGCTCGGCGACGATCGAGACGCGCTCGTTGGGATCGCGGCGATCGTCGATGAAGATCCCGGCGAGGATGCCGCCGGGCTGGCGTTCGCGGATCCGGATCGTGAGGTTCTTGTCGAGCTGGGCGAACCGGCCGGGCTGGAGGATGTTGGTGAGCACGTCGGCCGTGATCTCGGCGTCCCACTGCTTGATCCGCCGCATGCCGTCGGGGGCGAGATAGGCCGCGATGAAGGCGACCAGCAGCGCCACGACACAGGTGGCGTAGAAGAACGGATAGAACAGCCGGAACGGTGAGAAGCCGGCGGCATTCATCACGATGATCTCGGAATCGGTCGCGAGCTTGTTCAGCGTGTGCGAGATCGCGATCATCAGCGCGATCGGCGAGATGATCAGGACCAGTGCGGGCACGACGAGGCTCGTGATGCCGAGGAAGGTCAGGATGGTCTGACCCTGGCTCGTCATCAGGTCGATGCCGCGCAACGCCTGCGTAATCCAGATCACGCCGGTGAGGCTGACCAGGACGAGCGCAAACGACGCCAGCGTCGTGCGGAAGATATACCTATCGATTGACCCCATGCGCTACCGCACGAATCCCACCAAGCCCCAACGCCGACCGGAATTCCGGCTGTCCAACCAATCCCCGATAAAGGGATCCCCAAGGTCGGCCAACCACTTCTTCCGCCGTCTTATTCTCTCACTACCATCCCTTTGATCCGTCAACAAAATGGCTGCCCCATGGCACCCTCAATATATGGTTAATATTTCGCCCGTTGTGGCCCGGCGGCCACGGGGGGTGCTTGGCATCTGCCGGGCCGGTGGCCCATAGTGGGGAAGTCCAGTGAATCGCCGTTCAGCTCCGGCCCCGTGGCCGGGACCGCCAAGCGGCGAAAAGCCCGATGTTTTGAAGGAGTTACTCATGTCCGATGCCATCAAGGTCGGCTTTGTCCCGTTGTCTGCCGCCGCCCGTGGCATCCTGGTCGTGTTCTGCGACGACGCTCTGAAGCTCGGCCCGGCGACGGCCAAGGCGCTGGGCGGCGCCACTGAGCTCGTGAAGCGGGCGGCCTCGGCCGCCGGCTTCAAGGGCAAAAGCGGCGCGGCGCTCGACATTCTGGCGCCGGAGGGGGTGAAGGCCACCCGTCTGGTTGTGATCAGCGCCGGCAAGGCGGCGAGCCTGAAGGCGAACGACTTCCTCAAATTCGGCGGCGTGGCGGCGAGCAAGCTTTCGGCCGCGGCCGCTGCCATGACCATCGTCGCGGAACTGCCCGATGGCGCCATGACCAGCGAGCAGGCGGTTGCGATCGCTTCGGGCCTGCGGCTGCGCGCCTACAAGTTCGATCGTTACAAGACGAAAAAGAAAGACGGCGAGGAGGGCGGCTTGCGTGCCGACGTCTCCGTTGCGGTGGGCGACGTCACTGCCGCGAAGAAGGCGTTTGCCTCGGCCGGCCATGTCGTCGACGGCGTGGTCATCGCGCGCGACCTCGTCAACGAGCCGCCGAACGTGCTTTTCCCCGAGGAGTTCGCGCGCCGCGCCAGTCAGCTCCGCAAGCTCGGCGTCAAGGTCGAGGTGCTCGACGTCAGGGCGATGGACAAGCTCGGCATGGGCGCGCTGCTCGGCGTCGGCCAGGGCTCGTCGCGGCCGAGCCGCACCGTGATCATGCGCTGGGACGGCGGCAAGAAGGGCGATGCGCCGGTCGCCTTCGTCGGCAAGGGCGTCTGCTTCGACACCGGCGGCATTTCGATCAAGCCCGCGGGCAGCATGGAGGACATGAAGGGCGACATGGGCGGTGCCGCCTGCGTCGTCGGCCTGATGCACGCGCTCGCCGCGCGCAAGGCCAAGGCCAACGTGGTCGGCGCCATCGGCCTTGTCGAGAACATGCCCGACGGCAACGCGCAGCGACCGGGCGACATCGTCACCTCGATGTCGGGCCAGACCATCGAGATCATCAACACCGACGCGGAGGGCCGCCTCGTGCTCGCCGACGTGCTCTGGTACGTCGCCAAGAAGACCAAGCCGAAATTCATGGTGGATCTGGCGACGCTGACCGGCGCCATCATGGTCGCGCTCGGCACCGAGCATGCCGGCATGTTCTCCAACAATGACGAGCTTGCCGAACGGCTGCTCGCGGCCGGCATCGAGAGCGGGGAGAAGGTCTGGCGCATGCCGCTCGGCCCCGAATACGACAAGCTGATCGATTCCCAGTTCGCCGACATGAAGAACACCGGCGGCCGCCACGGCGGCTCAATCACCGCGGCGCAGTTCCTCCAGCGCTTCGTCGACGGCACGCCCTGGGCGCATCTCGACATCGCCGGCACGGCGATGGGGGCGCCGAAGACTGACATCAACCAGAGCTGGGGCTCCGGCTATGGTGTCCGTTTGCTCGACCGCCTGGTCGCCGACCATTACGAGCGCAAATGACTGAAGTGCTGTTCTACCATCTGCAAAACATGACGGTGGAGAACGTGTTGCCGCCGCTTCTCGAGAAATCGCTCGAGCGCGGCTGGCGCGTCGTGGTGCAGTCGACGTCGCCGGAGCGCGCCGACGCGCTCGACGCGCACCTGTGGACCTATCGCGACGATTCCTTCCTGCCTCACGCGACATGGCGCGTGAACGATGCCGCCGAGCAGCCGATCGTGCTGGCGATCGAGGAGGACAATCCGAACGGCGCCAATGTCCGCTTCCTGATCGACAACGCCACGCTACCGCAAGACGCGCAGGGCTATGAGCGCATGGTGCTGTTGTTCAACGGCGACGATCCGGACGCGCTGGCGTTTGCCCGGAGCGCCTGGACGGATTGCAAGGCGCGGGGATTTGATGTCACCTATTGGCAGGCCGACGAACGGGGCCGGTGGCAGCGTCGGAACTAGGGGCCGTTTGCAATTAATGATAATTTGCACTTTTCGGGCGATGCTGGCTTTTGTCACCTTCGTGCCGCAAAGTGATGTTGGGACAATCGCTTAGGGCCGGTCCTTCACGCGGGGAATTTAGTTTATCGTGCGACATCAAAAGCTTCCCAGCTCGCTCATAGTTGTGTTGGCTGCCGTAGCACCGCTGGTTGCGGGCTGCTCGGGGACCGATCTGCTGTCGAAGGACGCCCAGTGGTTCAACACGCCGAGCCGCCTGTTCATCAAGAGCATCTCGATCGAATCGCCGCCGTTGACTCCCGACAAGCCGGTGACGGCCGAGGATCTGGTCAGCGCCGACGGCGCGTGTCCTGGCATGGCGCCGCCCCCCGGGCCGGCTGACGCCAATGCATCGACGACGGCGCCCGCGCCCATGGGCGGCACGGTCGCGCTGGGCCACACCGAATGCGACGTGGTGCGTGGCGTCGGTGCGCCCTCGACCGTCAATCTCTCCAGCGATGCCGTCGGCCGGCGCGTTGCCGTCGTCACCTGGACCTCCGGTCCGCGCGCGGGCATCTACACCTTCACGTCCGGCCGCCTGTCCTCCATCGAGGGCACGCCGGAAGCGCCGGTCATGCCGAAGGCGACCAAGCCGAAGTCGAAGAAGAAGTCGGCGTAGGGCAAGGTGTCCCGGACGCCCTGCAGCGCGTTCACGCGCGTCTTCGACGCGCTATGCGCTGCTGCCGGGACCTAGTCTCTCTCGATCCAGTTTCTCTCGATCATGGGGCCTCGGCTCCAGCAGCGCACCACTATCGTGCTGCTGCGTCCGGGGCATGAGAGCAACGATCGAATTCGCCATCTCATCAAAACTAATGTGTTGTCGCTTCGAGGTGTGGCTTCTGCGCGCGCATCAATGTGTTGTTGGGGTTCGCGCACGTCTTTGAAAATCACGCTGCCGTTACACGTGATCGGCAATTCGTGATGTGAGAGCTTTTGCATCCGCTGTCGAAATCAGCCCGGAGGAAAACTGGAGGAAATCTCCAGAATAATCACGCGCGTCTAAAGCAGCGCTTCAAGAATGACATCCGCACCACTGCTACGCATCGAGGGGAGGGACTGGATCGATCGAAGGAATATTTGGATGTCTACTACCTCTGTTTTCTCCCCGGTTACGGGCCAGCTCACCATTTTCGGCGACCGCGCCAATAACGGCGTCGTGATCAGTCGCGACAAGTCGGGCCGCATTCTCATCAACAACGGGCAGGTGAAGACGATCGGTGGCGATCCCACCGTCGCCAACACCAATGAGATCGACGTCTTCGGTCAGGGCGGCGACGACACGATCACCGTCAACGAATCCAACGGCCCGATGCCCGCGGTGCACATTTTCGGCGGCGACGGCAATGACAGGATCACGGGCGGCTCGGGTGCCGATCTGCTGTTTGGGCAGGCCGGCGACGATACGATCAAGGGCGGCGGCGGCAACGATCTGCTGTTCGGCGGCGCGGGCAACGACACGCTGGACGGCGGCAGCGGCGACAACCAGTTGTTCGGCGAAGCCGGCGACGACCTCATGATCTGGAATCCGGGGGGCGGCACCAACCTGTTCGAGGGCGGTGACGGCAACGATACGGCGCAGGTCAACGGAAGCAATGACGCCGAGACGTTCAACATCACGGCGAACGGCACGCGCGTGCGGTTCGACGGGACGGGCGCCTCACCATTTTCGCTCGACATCGGCACGACGGAAAATCTCGTGCTGCACGCAGGCGGCGGCGACGACGTCATCACCGCGGGCAACGGGCTCGGTAGCCTGATCTCGCTTACGCTCGATGGCGGCGCCGGCAATGACAGGATCACCGGCGGCGACGGCAACGACCTCCTGATCGGCGGCAGCGGTGACGACATCGTCATTGGCGGACGCGGCAACGACGTCGCGCAATTGGGAACGGGCGACGACACCTTCATCTGGAATCCCGGCGACGGCAGCGACACGGTCGAAGGCGGATCGGGCAACGACAAGCTGCTGTTCAACGGCGCCAACGTCAACGAGACCATCGATATCTCGGCCAATGGCAGCCGCGTGCGTTTCACCCGTGACGTCGCCAACATCACCATGGACCTCAACAGCATCGAGCAGGTCGAGTTCGATGCGCGCGGCGGCATCGACAACATCACCGTCGGCGACCTCACCGGCACCGGCGTCAAGCAGGTGCTGGTCGATCTCGGAGCCGTTCCCGGCGGCACGCAAGGTGACGGCGCGGCCGACACGGTGACCGTCAACGGCACCAACGGTGGCCAGCACATCGAGGTCACAGCCGTTGGTACGACCGTGACGGTGACGGGTTTGCCTGAAGTCGTGACGATCGCGAATGCAGAGGCTGCCAACGACCGGCTGGTGATCCAGGCGCTCGGCGGCAACGACGTCATCGATGCATCCACGCTTGCCGCGGTGATCGGACTGACCGTCGACGGCGGCGCGGGCAACGACACCATCACCGGCAGTCAGGGCGCCGACACCCTGATCGGCGGTGATGGCAACGACAAGGTCACGGGCGGCCGCGGCAATGACGTGGCTCTTCTCGGTGCGGGTGACGATCTTTTCACGTGGAACCCCGGTGACGGTAGCGACACCGTTGAAGGCGGCACGGGAGCGGATACGCTGGTGTTCAACGGTTCCAATGTGGCCGAGAACATGTCGATCTCGGCGAACGGAAGCCGTGCGCTTCTCACGCGTGACGTCGGCGCCATCACCATGGATCTCAACGGCGTCGAGCGTGTGCAGATCGCGGCTGCCGGCGGGGCCGACAACATCACCGTCAATGATCTCTCCGGCACCGGCGTCACGCAGGTCGCGATCGACCTCAGCGCAAGCCCGGGCAGCCAGAGCGGCGACGGCGCGGCGGACCGCGTGACGGTGAACGGCAGCGCTGGCGACGACAACATCTCGGTCACGACCTCCGGCGGATCGATCGCTGTCAACGGCCTTGCGGCGCAGGTGACCATCGCTCACGCCGATGCTGGTGACGCCCTGGCCGTCAACGGCGGAGGCGGTAACGACGTCATCAATGCCTCGTCCTTCAAGGCGGGGCAGCCGTTCAGCCTCAACATTAACGGTGGCGACGGCAACGACACCATCACCGGCAGTGCCGGCAATGACATTGTGAACGGCGGCCGTGGCAACGACGTTGCCAATCTCGGCGCCGGCGATGATACCTTCGTCTGGAATCCCGGCGACGGCAGCGATGTCGTCGAAGGCGGATCGGGCACCGATACGCTGCTGTTCAACGGCGCCAACATCAACGAGAACATCAACATCTCGGCCAATGGCGGCCGGGTGCTGTTCACCCGCGATGTCGCCGCCATCGCGATGGACCTCAATGGCGTCGAGCATATCGACTTCAACGCCCTCGGTGGTGCCGACAACATCACGGTCGGCGACCTCTCCGGGACCGGCGTGAATCAGGTCAACCTCGACCTCGGCGCCAATGACGACGCCGCCGATACGGTGACGATCAACGGAACCAGCGGCAGCGACGTCATCACGGTGACCGAGCACGACGGCATCATCACGGTGTCGGGGCTTGGCCAGGACATCAACATCAGCGATGCCGGTGCGGGCGACAGGATCGTCATCAACGGCCTCGATGGCGACGACGTCATCACGGCCTCCGGTCTGCACGGCGGCATCCAGCTCGTCGCCAATGGCGGCAACGGCGACGACATCCTGATCGGCAGCCCCGGCAACGACACCCTGACGGGTGGTGCAGGTGATGATGTGCTGATCGGCGGCGGCGGTCAGGACGTCCTCGATGGCGGCAGCGGAAGCAACGTCGTCATCCAGGGCGGAGCTTTTGCCGCAGCGATGATGCTCAACCAGGCCATGGCTGCGAACCTCATCCCGGCAGGTGACGGCCACGGCGAAATGCCGATGCCCGATCCGCACACTGCGCAGACCCAGACGCTCGCTCCGCCGCAGCACGCCTGAACCCGCGGCTCCGGCCGGGAGAACGCCCATGACGACGAATGCGGTCCCGGCCGACACGGGGCTCGACGCGCTGCTCACCCTGCTGCATCTGCAGGGTGTTGCGGCCGACCGCGACCAGCTCAGGCATCGGCTCGGCGCGGCAAGCTTCGGCGCAGCGGACATTGTCCGCTGCGCCAGGTCCCTTGGCCTGAAGGCACGAACCTATCGCACGCAGTGGAGCCGCCTGTCAGGTAGCCCGCTGCCGGCGATCGCGATGCTCCGCGACGGCAGCTTCATGGTCGTCGCAAAGGCGTCTGCTGATAAAGTGCTGGTGCAGTCGCCGCAGGCGCAGCGCCCGGTGCTGATGGAGCGCGACGAGCTGTGTGCGATCTGGGACGGCGGGTTGATCCTGATGACCCGGCGCGCCGGGCTGTCCGACCTCGCACGCCAGTTCGACATTACCTGGTTCATCGGCGCGATCGGCAAATATCGGCGGCTGTTCGGCGAGGTGCTGGCGGCCTCGTTCTTCCTCCAGCTCTTCGCGCTGGTTTCGCCGCTGTTCTTCCAGGTCGTGATCGACAAGGTGCTGGTGCACCGCTCGCTGTCGACGCTCGACGTGCTCGTCATCGGCCTCGTCGTCGTCTCGCTGTTCGACACCGTGCTCGGAATCCTGCGCAATTATCTGTTCGCGCACACCACCAACCGCATCGACGTGGAGCTGGGCGCGCGCCTGTTCCGTCATCTGCTCGCGTTGCCGATGGCCTGGTTTCAGGCAAGGCGCGTCGGTGATTCCGTGGCGCGGGTCCGCGAGCTCGAGAACATCCGCAATTTCATCACCTCATCGTCGCTGACGCTGCTGATCGACCTGTTCTTCACCTCGGTGTTTCTGGCGGTGATGTTTGCTTATTCGCCGCTGATGAGCTGCATCGTGCTGGCCTCGTTCCCGTTCTACATCGCGATCTCGGCGGTGGCGACGCCGCTGTTCCGCCGCCGGCTGGAGGACAAATTCCGCCGCGGCGCGGAGAACCAGGCCTTTCTGGTCGAGAGCGTCAGCGGCATCGAGACGCTGAAGGCCATGGCGGTCGAGCCGCAGATGCAGCGCCGCTGGGAAGAGCAGCTCGCCGGCTACGTCTCCGCAAGCTTCGGCGTCACCAGCCTCGGCAACACCGCAAGCCAGCTCGTGCAGTTCGTCAGCAAGGTCGTCACCGCCGCTATTCTTTATGTCGGTGCGCGCCTCGTGATCGCCGACGCATTGACCGTCGGCGAGCTCGTGGCCTTCAACATCTTCGCGGGGCGCGTCTCGGCGCCGGTCTTGCGGCTGGCGCAGGTCTGGCAGGATTTCCATCAGGCGCGGCTCTCGATCGCGCGGCTCGGCGACATCCTCAACAGCGCGGCAGAGCCGGCTTATTCGGCCGCGCGCGTGGGGCTGCCACCGCTCCGGGGCAATATCCGGTTCGAGCACGTGTCGTTCCGCTACCGGCTCGACGGGCCGGAAATCCTGCATGATGTCTCGTTCGAGATTCCGGCAGGCCAAACCGTCGGCATTGTCGGCTCCTCGGGCTCGGGCAAGAGCACCTTCGCAAAACTGGTGCAGCGGCTCTACGTGCCGCAGGGTGGCCGGGTGCTGATCGACGGCATGGATCTCGTCATGACCGACCCGGCGTGGCTCCGCCGGCAGATCGGCGTGGTGCTGCAGGAAAACATGCTGTTCAACCGGTCGGTGCGCGACAACATCGCGCTCGCCGATCCGACTTTACCGATGGACCGCATCTTAGAGGCGGCAAAGCTGGCGGGTGCGCATGATTTCATTCTGGAGCTTCCGGAAGGTTACGACACTGTCGTCGGCGAACGCGGCTCGACGCTCTCGGGCGGGCAGCGCCAGCGCATCGCGATCGCCCGCGCGCTGGTCACCAATCCGCGCATCCTGATCTTCGACGAAGCCACCAGCGCGCTCGACTACGAGAGCGAGCGGATCATCCACGACAACATGAAGGAGATCGCGAAGGGCCGCACCGTCCTGATCATCGCTCATCGTCTCTCCACCGTGCGCGGCGCCGACCGCATCTTCACGCTGGAGCGCGGTCGTCTGGTCGAGGACGGCACGCATGACGCGCTGATCAAGACCGGAGGCCGCTACGCCGCGCTGCATCGTCTGCAGGGAGGACTCTATGAGGTCGGCTAGCGCCGCACCGGCCGCCCGGCCGGCCCCAACCGTCGTTCCCTTCAAGAAGCCGACGCCGCGGCGCGCTGAGGAGATCGCGTTCCTGCCGGCGGCGCTGGAGATCACCGAAGCGCCGCCGTCGCCGACCGGCCGCACTATTGCGATCGCCCTGATGCTCCTGGTCTGCGCCGCGCTCGCATGGTCGGCCTGGGGCACGATCGACATCGTGGCGTCCGCAACCGGCAAGGTCGTGTCGAGCGGACGCAGCAAGGTGGTGCAGCCGTTCGAGACCGGCGTGGTGCGCGCGATCCATGTGCAGGACGGGCAGGCGGTCAAATCCGGCGACGTCCTGATCGAGCTCGATCCGACCGTGAATGCCGCCGAGCGCGACCGGCTGCATGACGACCTCATGGCCGAACGACTGAACATTGCGCGCCTCCGCGCCGCGCTGATGGCCGGCGAAGATGGCGCCGCCGATCTCGTTCCGCCCGCAGACGCCGATCCTTTGCTGGTCGCGACGCAGCGGCAGCTTCTGACGAGCCAGGTCGGCGAGCATCGCGCCAAGCTTGCTGCGCTGACGCGCCAGGAGGCGCAGAAGGAGGCCGAGCATCAGACCATCGCGGCGACCATCCACAAGCTCGACGCGTTGCTCCCGGTCACCCAGCAGCGCGTCGATATCCGCAAGACGCTGATGGAAAAGGAGATCGGCTCGAAGCTGACTTATTACGAGACGCTGCAGCTCCAGATCGAGCAGCAGGAGGAGCTTCGCGTCCAGAGCAGCCGTCTCAGGGAAGCCGAGTCCGCCGTCGCCGCGATCCGGGAGACCCGCATCCAGGCCGTGGCCGAGTACAGAAAAAGTTTGTCCGACGAGTTGGCCAAGAGCGAGCAGAAGGCCAACGGGATTGCGCGGGATCTGATCAAGGCGCAGCAGCGGACGCGCCTCCAGGAGCTGACGTCACCAGTCGACGGCGTCGTGCAGCAGCTTGCGGTCCACACCGTGGGCGGCGTGGTCACGCCCGCACAATCGCTGCTCGTGATCGTGCCATCAGATACGCGGCTCGAGATCGAGGCGATGATCTCCAACCGCGACATCGGCTTCGTCGAGGTCGGGCAGGGCGCCGCGGTCAAGATCGACACTTTCAACTTCACCCGTTACGGCCTCCTGGAAGGCCGAGTGCTAAGCGTCTCGCAGGACGCCATCATTCGCGACCGTCCGCCGGAGCGGAACGGCGACCGCGCACTCGGGACACCGCGCGACAGCAGCGAGCCCAATGGTCAGGAGCTGAGCTACAGCGCCCGCATCTCGCTCGACCGGACGCAAATGCAGGTCGACGACCGCCTCGTCAGCCTGTCACCGGGCATGGCGGTGACAGTTGAGATCCGGACCGGCTCGCGCACCATCTTGAGCTATCTGCTATCGCCACTGCAGCGCTACCGGCACGAGATCATGCGGGAGCGGTAGATCCCTCTTTGCCCCAGCGGAACCGTAATCGCGTCTCCCCACCATTCTTTTCGCCAGCGACGCCGCCATTCCCGGCGCGGATCACCGTGCTTGCGACACTTTTGCAGACGTCGCTTTCCTGATGGCCGTGCGGCCGGGGATGCGCTTTTATGGCGCGATAAAGAATCCCGGAGGGAACATGCGCTTCATCACGATCGTGTCGGCTCTGCTTCTGTCGCTCGGCGCGGCGGTCGCCCAGGACTATCCGTCGAGGACCATCACTGTGCTGGTGCCGTACGCGGCGGGCGGACCGACCGACACCATCGCGCGCCTGACCGCAGCAAGCATGGCGAAATCCCTGGGACAGCAGGTCATCGTCGAGAATGCGACCGGCGCCGGCGGCACGATCGGCACGACCCGCGCCGCGCGCGCCCAGCCCGACGGCTACACGCTGCTGGTCCATCATGTCGGCATCTCGACCGCGGCCACGCTGTACCGCAATCTGAGCTACGACACGAAGACCGCCTTTGCGCCGATCGGGCTCGTGACCAATGCGCCGATGACCATCATCGCGCGTCCGGATTTTCCGGCCGACACGCTGAGGGAATTGGTCGCCTATGCCCAGCAGCAGGGCGACAAGCTGACTTACGCCAATGCCGGGTTAGGCGCGGCATCGCATCTGTGCGGCATGCTGTTCATGACGGCGATCCAGAAGCAGCTCACGACGGTGCCCTACAAGGGCAACGGTCCGATCATGAACGACCTGCTCGGCAAGCAGATCGATCTCACTTGCGACCAGGCGACGAATACGACCGGCCCGATCACGGCCAAGCAGGTCAAGGCTTATGCGATCACCACCAAGGAACGGCTGAAGAGCCTGCCCGATCTGCCGACCGCCGACGAGGCCGGCCTCAAGGGGTTCGAGCTCGGTGTCTGGCACGGCCTCTATGCTCCCAAGGGCACGCCGCCCGCGGTCGTCCAGAAGCTGACGGCGGCGCTCCAGGCTGCGCTGAAGGATCCCGCCTTGATCGCCCGGTTCAACGACATCAACACCGAGCCGGTCCCGCAGGACAAGGCGACGCCCGAGGCGCTCGGAGCGATGCTGGCCAGCGAGGTCGACCGCTGGGCGCCGATCATCAAGGCCGCGGGGCAGTATGCGGATTGAGTAAGAGGCTTTCTGCTCAGCAGCTTGCGGACAGGTAATTTATTACCCGTACTGTGCATGAGGTTGTTTTCAAGATTTTGAATCTAGCCCGCTGCCTCGTCGAACTGCGTGCTCGCCTCGAGCCATTGCTCCTCGGCGCGCGCCAGTGCATCGGATGCGTTGGCGCGCGCCTTCGACAGTTGCGCGGCCTGCTTGGGATCGCGCGTAAAAATATCGGGCAGGGCGAGGGCGGTGTCGATCTTGGTGATGATCTCGCTGACGCGGGCAATCTCGGTTTCGGCTTCCGCAATGCGCTTCTTCAGCGAGCCGCGATTGTCCGATTTGGGGCGCTGCGGCTTCTCGCTCGCGGCGCTACGCTCGCGCGGGGCGGGCTCGCCGTTGCGCGCAGACAGCACCAGGCGGCGGTACTCGTCGAGATCGCCGTCGTAATTGGTCACGGTGCGGTCGGCGACGATCCAGAGCCGGTCGGCACAGGCTTCGATCAGATAGCGGTCGTGCGAGACCATGATGACGGCGCCGGGGAATTCGTTGATGGCCTCTGCAAGCGCGGCGCGGCTGTCGATGTCGAGATGGTTGGTCGGCTCGTCCAGGATGATCATGTTGGGGCCGAAGAAGGTCGCAAGGCCCAAGAGGAGCCGCGCCTTCTCGCCGCCCGAGAGTTTGCCGGCCTTGGTGTCGGCCGCCTTGCCGGAGAAGCCGATCGCGCCGGCGCGCGCGCGCACCTTGGCTTCGGGGGCATCGCCCATCAGCTTGCGGACGTGGTCGTAGGCGGAGGCATCCTCGTTGAGTTCGTCGAGTTGATGCTGCGCGAAATAGGCAATCGACAGCTTGTCGGCGCGCGTCACCCTGCCTGAGAACGGCGCCAGCCGTCCGGCGAGCAGTTTTACAAGCGTCGATTTGCCGTTGCCGTTCGCACCGAGCAGCGCGATGCGGTCGTCATTGTCGATGCGTAGCGTAACGCGGCCGAGCACCGGCGCTGCCGGATCGTAGCCGACCGCGGCGTTGTCGACGGCGATGATCGGCGGCGACAGGATTTTTTCCGGCGCCGGAAAGCTGATCTCGCGGACGTCCTCGGTGACCAGCGCCGTGATCGGCTTCAGCCGCTCCAGCATCTTCACGCGAGACTGTGCCTGCCGGGCCTTGGAGGCCTTGGCCTTGAAGCGATCGACGAAGGCTTGCAGCCGAGCGCGTTCGGCCTCCTGGCGCTTGACCTGCTTGGCGTCGAGCAGCTCGCGCGCGGCGCGCTGCTCCTCGAAGGAGGAATAGGTGCCCTTGTAGAGCGTGAGCTTGCCGCGCTCCAGATGCAGGATCTGGTCGACCGAGCTTTCGAGCAGGTCGCGGTCATGGCTGATCACGATCACCGTGCGCGGATAATGCGCAAGGTGATCCTCGAGCCACAGCGTGCCTTCGAGGTCGAGATAGTTGGTGGGCTCGTCGAGCAGTAGCAGGTCAGGGGCGGCGAACAGCGTGGCGGCGAGCGCGACGCGCATGCGCCAGCCACCGGAGAACTCGGCGCAGGGGCGGAGCTGGTCGGTGGCGGAGAAGCCGAGGCCGGAGAGGATCGCCGCGGCGCGGCTCGGCGCCGAATGGGCGTCGATGTCGACCAGCCGGGTCTGGATCTCGGCGATCCGGTGCGGGTCGGTCGCGCTCTCCGCTTCGTGAAGCAGCGCGTCGCGTTCGAGGTCGGCCTTGAGTACGACCGAGATCAGGCTTTCGGGGCCGTTCGGGGCCTCCTGCGCAAGGCTGCCCACACGCCAGCGCGGCGGCAGGGTGACCGTGCCGTGCTCGGCCGAAAGCTCGCCGCGGATCACCTTGAACAGGGTCGATTTGCCGGTGCCGTTGCGCCCGACCATGCCGACGCGCGATCCGGGCGTGATCTGCACGGAACTCTGGTCAATCAGAAGGCGTCCGGCGAGGCGGATCGAGAGGTCGGTGATGGACAGCATGCGGCCTTGTCACCGCAGGCGGGATCAAACGCAACCCGATTTTTCGTCAGTGCGAATCGCGGTCGCGCTGTTTCAGCTCGTCGAGGAGCTGTTCGAGATGCGTCGGGAGCCGGGGTTCGGGGCGCAGGCTCTGCTGGAGCCGTTCGCCCACCGCATCGCAAATCGAGCGGCTGGTGCGCCGGTCGATCTGTTCGCTGTCATTGGCAAAAAGGCCAGCCATTGTGGGGTTCCGTGTTTTCAAAGTAACGACACGGTATCAAGTCCTTGGCCCCCCAGATGGTTTCCCCACTCGCGGAGATTGCCCGGAATTCTAGTAAAAATTGCATGAACTCGTCGTATCCGCGCAAATACAAAGCCCCGGCGCAGGGGGAACGCCGGGGCTTCGCTTGGAAGGTACCTGGGGGGAGCAGGTACCTCAGGAAGGTGCAGTCGGGCTCAGTAGCAGCGGTTGATCAGCCGCCAGCGGGGTCCCCAGGGGGTCGGGACCAGCCGGCGCACATAGCAGCCGCCATAACCGTAGGAGACGGGGCCGCCGGCATAGAAGCGCGGTCCACCCCAGCCGTGATGCCAGCCACCGCCGCCGCCGTGCCAGCCCCAGCCGCCATGCCAGTGTGCGGAGGCGGAGGTCGGCGCCAGCGCGGCACCCAGCGCAACCGCGGCGACGGCGGCAAGCGAAAGTTTCCTCAACATGGTGATCTCCTAAAGACTGCCGGCGCGGGGCTATCGCGTCGATGGAAAGGCCGCCGAAACGGTCCGCCTCATGATCAGGCTTTCGGTTTCGATAGGCCCGACCTTACGCCGGCGAAGCTGAACCGAACCCTGACGGGGGTTTCAGATTGGGTTCATCCGGATGAAATTGTTGTAATCCATGCTGGAATCCCGGGGTGGACCCTGCGGCGAAGCGCCTGTGTGGCCGCTTTTGCGGTCGCTTGCCGTCCGGCGATGGCGCCGATATAAGCCCCGCAACTCGGAAACCACCGCTTTCTTCTCAAGGACAAGATTATGGCCCTCGAACGCACTTTCTCGATCATCAAGCCCGATGCGACCGCGCGTAACCTGACCGGTGCGGTCAACGCCGTGATCGAGAAGGCGGGCCTGCGCATCGTCGCGCAGAAGCGCATCCGCATGACCAAGGAACAGGCCGAGACTTTCTATGCCGTCCACAAGGCCCGCCCGTTCTTCGGCGAGCTCGTCGAGTTCATGACCTCGGGCCCGGTCGTGGTCCAGGTGCTGGAAGCCGAGGGCGCGATCGTCAAGTACCGCGACGCGATGGGTGCGACCGATCCGTCCAAGGCGGCCGAGGGCACCATCCGCAAGCTCTACGCAAAGTCGATCGGCGAGAACTCTGCTCACGGTTCGGACGCTCCGGAGACCGCCGCGATCGAGATCGCGCAGTTCTTCTCGGGCAACGAGATCGTCGGCTGATCCGTCAGCCGACCGGTTAATATCGACGGGGGAAAGGACTCATTGTGAACTGGCTCTGGCAGATCTTCGATCCCGCTACGATCGGGGCATTCTTCACCCAGTTTCGCAACGAGATGGCCGAACCGACCTTCTGGATCGCGGTCGGCAAGATCATCTGGATCAACATCCTGCTCTCCGGCGACAACGCGCTCGTGATCGCGCTCGCCTGCCGGGGCCTCAAGCCGAGGCACCGGCTGTGGGGCATGATCTTCGGTGCAGGTGCCGCGGTGCTGCTGCGGATCATCTTCACCGGCATCGTCGCGAGCCTGATGGAGCTGCCGTATCTCAAGCTCGTCGGCGGTCTCGCGCTGATCGTGATTGCGGCGAAGCTCCTGGTGCCGGAACAAGAGGACGAGGAGGGCGTCGAGTCCGCTTCGCATCTGTGGCAGGCGGTGCAGATCGTCGTCGTTGCCGACATCGTCATGAGTCTCGACAACGTCATTGCGGTCGCCGCCGCCGCCAATGGCAGCGTGCCGCTGCTGATCCTCGGCCTTGCCATCAGCGTGCCGCTGATCGTGGCCGGTGCGGCGCTGATCATGGCGCTGCTTGCCAAGCTGCCGGTCCTGGTGTGGGCCGGTGCGGCGCTGCTCGGCTGGATCTCGGGCGAGGTGATCGCGACCGATCCCGGCATCGCGCCGAAGCTGCACGCGCTGTTCGACGGCCCGTTCGGCGCCTCGCTGGACAGCATGCTCGGCGCATTGCGCATCCCGCCGCAGTTCGGTCATGGCGGCGGAGGCGGCGAATATCTCTGCGCAGCGCTCGGCGTCGTCGTCGTGCTGGTCGTCGGCTCCATCTGGCGCCGGCGCAGCCTGAGCCAGGCCGCGCTCGAATCCTCCGAGCGCCACGCCAAGGCCTCCGCGGAGTAATCTCTACGGCATGATCTGGTTTGGCTTGCCTCTTCCCGGCGGGAAGAGGTCTTGCTCGCAATCATTCCGGCAGAGGTTGCGACAGCCGCCGTCCCCACTGGACCGGTCGCACACCGGCGAGCATTGCCGCCTCATAGCGTGCGGTCGGCTAAAGCGCGATGAGATTGGAAGGAATCGTTATCGCGCTTTAGGTTGTTGTTTGAGCATGATCTTTTCGGAAAACCGCTGCGCACTTTTCCGGATCATGCTCTAGCGCCGCACGATCGAGCCGGCGCGGCCGATCAGGCGGGCGAGGGCGCGGAAGCGGCTGCCGACGCGGTCGGCGACGAGGTCGCCGAGCCGGTGCTCGAACACCAGCATCAGATTGCGGCCCTGGCTGCGGAAATGCGTGGCCGGCAGCACGCCCGGGCGTGCCGCCGAGATCAGATGGGCGACGCGGAACGCCGCGCCCAGCAGACGGGCACGTTCGAGCTGGGTCGGTGTCAGCAGCTCCTGCATGGTCACCGGTGGCTGGTTCTCCTCGCTCAGGCCCGCATAGCGGTAGAACACGGACAGGCCAACGAAGGCGCGCTCGGTGTGGGTGATTGCGCCGAAATTGCCGTTGACGACCAGGCTCAGCGTCTGCTCGCCGCGATGGTCGGGATGCACGCGCCAGCCGATGTCGGAGAGCAGGCACGCGGTGTGGCGCAGGCGGCGATCCTCCTCGGTCTCGCGCAGCTTCACCACGCGCACGAGGCGGTCGGTCCAGGCGATCAGCTCGCGGGCGTGCTTTGCCGAACGCGACAGCAGCTGATTGAGCTCTTCCGCGGCGCAGATCAGCCCGTCCTTGTTGCGCTCGGATTCCGACAGCTTCTCGTGCAAGAGGCCCTCGCGCACGCCGAAGGTCGAGAACACGATGGACTTGGGTTTCGCTACGCGGATGATGTGCTCGAGCACCAGCGCCGCATAGGTGAGGAGCGGGCGCCTGGCATCCGCGACGATCTCGATGTCAGCCAGCATGCCGGCGGCCGCAAGCCGGCGGAGACGACGAGAAAAGTCGAGCGCTTCAGCGGCGGAAATGGAGTAGCCGTGCATCACCTGGAGCGGATAGCCGCTCTGGATGATGTGGATGCGCGCGAGCGCGCGCCAGGTGCCGCCGACGGCGTAGAAGGTGCGGCCGCGACCGGCAGTGAGCTGCGGTACCTCGTCGAGCTCCTCGCGCACGATGCGGTCGGCGCGCTTGAGCGATTTGTGCGCGAGGTCCTGGAGCGCGAGGCCGCCGAGCGGCAGCGTCACGCCGCTGCGCACGCTGTTCTTGCGCACGTCGATCAGCTCGAGCGAGCCGCCGCCGAGATCGCCGACGATGCCGTCGGGATGGTGGATGCCGGAGATCACGCCGAGCGCCGACAGCCGTGCCTCGCGCGGGCCCGACAGGATCTCGATCTTCACGGCGCAGATGCGCTCGGCTTTCGCGATGAAGTCGGGGCCGTTCGAGGCGTCGCGGCAGGCTGCGGTCGCAATCGCAAACACGCGACCGACCTGCATGACGCGGCACAGTGCCCGGAACCGCTTCAGCGAGGTCAGCGCCTTGTCGACGGCATCGGGCGCAAGCAGGCCCGTGCTCTGCACCTCGCGTCCGAGGCCGCACAGCGTCTTCTCGTTGAAGATCGGAATGAGGCTCCGCGTCAGCCCCTCGTAGACGACGAGACGGACCGAGTTGGAACCGATGTCGATGACCGCGACGCTCGAGCCGCGCTTACGCGGCCGCTTCACGTCCTCGATCCCGGATCAGGATTGATGACGTTCATTACGGCGCGTGAGACGGCGCGGCGAGGATTCCTTGAGCGACTTTCCACGGCCAGATAGACTCGGATTTGTCATGAAGTAGTTGTGGACGTTGAAAGGCTCCTCGCCCTTCGCGGTCTTCATACGCGTCGAGGACCCGTCCGGCAACAATTGCCAGCTCTGCTCGTTGTCCTTCAGATTCGCGACCATGATCTGTTCGAGAACCTGCTGATGCACCGTGGGATTTTGCAGCGGACACAGCACCTCGACGCGGCGGTCGAGGTTGCGTGGCATCATGTCGGCCGAGGAGATATACACAGCCGCTTTGGCGCTCGGCAGGCCCTGGCCCATGCCGAAGCAGTAGATTCGGCCGTGTTCCAGGAAGCGCCCGATGATCGACTTGACGCGGATGTTCTCCGACAGGCCTGGAATGCCGGGCCTGAGGCAGCAGATGCCGCGCACGACGAGCTCGACCTGAACGCCGGCTTGTGAGGCCTCATAGAGCGCGTCGATGATGTCGGGGTCGACCAGCGCATTCATCTTCATCCAGACCGCGCCGGGTCGGCCATGCCGCGCATGCGCGGTCTCGCCCTGGATGTGCTCGATGATGCGCTTGCGCAAGGTCAGCGGCGATACCGCCATCTTTTCCAGATCGCTCGGCGCGGCATAACCGGTGATGAAGTTGAACACGCGCGCGGCGTCGCGGCCGATGGTCGGATCCGAGGTAAAGTAGGAGAGGTCGGTGTAGATGCGCGCGGTGACGGGGTGATAATTGCCGGTGCCGGTGTGGACGTAAGTGGTGAGGCCGCCGCCTTCGCGGCGCACCACCATCGAGAGCTTCGCGTGCGTCTTCAGTTCGAGGAAGCCGTAGACGACCTGCACGCCGGCGCGTTCGAGGTCGCGCGCCCAGCGGATGTTGGCCTCCTCGTCGAAGCGCGCCTTCAATTCGATCAGCGCGGTGACGGACTTGCCGGCTTCGGCGGCTTCCGCCAGCGTGCGTACGATCGGGGAGTTGTTGGAGGTGCG
Organism: Bradyrhizobium liaoningense; assembly: GCF_018130785.1. Classification (GTDB taxonomy): domain Bacteria; phylum Pseudomonadota; class Alphaproteobacteria; order Rhizobiales; family Xanthobacteraceae; genus Bradyrhizobium; species Bradyrhizobium liaoningense_A. The sequence continues at coordinate 104,484 of NZ_JAFCJT010000011.1, read as the reverse complement.
GTAGAGCGTCTGCTTGATCGCGACGACATCGGGATCGCGGGCGGCCTGCTGGAGGAACTGCACGACCACGTCGAACGATTCGTAGGGATGATGGACGACGAGGTCCTTCTGCCGGATCGCGGCGAAGATGTCGCCGCCATGCTCGCGCACGCGCTCGGGATGGCGCGGCACGTAAGGGGTGAATTCGAGATCGGGCCGGTCGAGGCGGGTGAGCTGCGAGAGCTCGTTCATGGCGAGCACGCCGTCGACCAGGAACACCTCGTCGTCGGCGGCCGACAGCGCGTGCTGCACGAAGTTGCGCAGCTCCTCCGGCATCTTGGCGTCGATCTCGAGCCGGATCACCGACCCGCGGCGGCGGCGTTTCAGTGCGGTCTCGAACAAGCGGACGAGGTCTTCGGCCTCTTCCTCGATTTCCAGCTCGGAGTCGCGGATGATACGGAAGGCGCCCTGGCCATGGAGATTGTAGCCGGGGAACAGGCGGTTGATGAACAGCCCGGTCGCCTGCTCGAGCGAGATCAGCCGGACGACCTTGCCCTCGGCCGGCAACCGGATGAAGCGGTCGATCTTGCCGGGCATGCGGATCAGCGCGTTCATCTGCTTGCCGTCGGCGGCGCGCGTCAGCTGGAGCGCGATGGTAAAGCCGAGGCTCGGAATGAACGGGAAGGGGTGAGCCGGGTCGATCGCGAGCGGGGTCAGCAGCGGGAACACGTTGTTGAGGAAGTAGTCCTCGATCCAGGTCCGCTCCGCCTTGGTGACGTCCTTGCCGTCGACCAGTGCGATGCCGACGTCGGCCAGCGTGCTGCGCAGGTCGCGCCAGATTGCCTGCTGGTCGGAGGCAAGCTGCGACACGGTGCGGTTGATCAGCGCGAGCTGCTCGGACGGCGTCAGGCCATCGGGGGCGCGCTCGGCAATGCCTTCGCGGACCTGGGCCTTGATGCCGGCGACGCGGACCATGAAGAATTCGTCGAGGTTATTCGCTGAAATCGACAGGAATCGCACCCGCTCCAGCATGGGGTGGCTGGGGTTGACCGCTTCCTCCAGAACGCGGCGGTTGAAATGCAGCCAGGAGAGCTCGCGATTGATGAAGCGCTCGGGGCTTGAAGCAATCGCCGGCAGGCTCTCGACCTCCGGAGTTTTCTCTTTAATTTCAACAGTTTGCGCAGAGTCCATCAGAAGTCGATCCATCCAGTTCGCCCCAATTTGCGAGTTATGCGCAAAACCGGCGGGAGCATGTGTTAGTCCGATGACGTTTCGATGACATTGATGTTCCGCCGCTGTGCGGCGTCAAGCGGCCTTGGAGCCAGAGCCGACAGGTCAGGCGTCCCGAAGCAGCTCGGCGGCCAGTGCCCGCGTGACGGGGCGACCGAGGCGCAGGGCCTCGCTGTCGAGCAGCTCCACGGCCTCCCGCGCGGCCGCCGAAGACCGCTCCAGGCGGGTGGCGAGGTAGCTGACCACGCTCTCGTCCACGGCGAGCTGGCGGTCGGCGCAGAATTTGACGATCAGGCCGCGGAAGAGCTGGTCGTCGGGCGGCAGCAGCGAGATCACGGGCACGGCGCGCAGCCGCGAGCGCAGGTCGCGCAGATCGATTTCGATCGATGCCGGTACCTCGCGGCCGGTGAGGAGCACGTGGGCGCCATCCTCGCGGGCGAGGTTCATCAGGTGGAACAGGGCGCGCTCGTCGAACTCTTTTGCCTTGAGGTCCTCGACCACCAGCGCACCCGTGGCCAGTGCGCCCGGGACTGTTTCGGCGGTCAAGCCATTGGCCACGGTCGAGCGGGCGCCTGAAGCCTCGGCCCAGATCGCGGCGAGATGGCTCTTGCCGCTGCCTTCCGGGCCGGCCAGCCACATGATCCGGTTCGGCCATTCCGGCCAGGCGTCGATGAGGGCAAGACCGGCTTCGTTGGCGGGGCCTTCGAGGAAATTGTCCCGGCTGAGGCTCTCCGCATGCGGAAGCGAGAACGCCAATTGTCGGGGATGAACGCGGCCTGCCACGCTTGCTTTGCTCCGTGCCGGCATGCCGGCTTCGTTTGAAGAGATTCGACTTGATCGAGCGGGAGTTGGCCTTTTGCGGGGCCGCCTCCCGGCTCATTTGGCCTCGATCGTGCTACTTGGCCTCGATCGTACTCATGTGCCGCAGCCACTCGACGAGATAGAGCGACACCGAAGAGAGCGTGAAGACCGTAACGAGGCCCATCAGGATGATATCATAAGGCGCTGGCTTGAAGCCGAAGGCGAGGGAGGCCAGCACCAGCGCCGCATAGGCCACCTGGGCGGCGGTGTTGAGCTTCGACACCTTCGACGGCTTCATCTCGACCGGCTTGTCGAACAGCCAGGACACGATCACGGCGGCGACGATCATGATGTCGCGCGAGACCACCAGGATCACGATCCAGCGGGGAATGTCGCCCCAGATGCCGAGCGACAGGTAGATCGAGACCAGCAGGGCCTTGTCGGCGAGCGGATCGAGCAGGGCGCCGAGCTCGCTGGTCATGTTGAAGCGCTTGGCAAGGAAGCCGTCGACCGCGTCGCTGATGCCGGCAATGAGGAAGACGGCGAACGCCACCTCCATTTGGCTCGACACGATGGCCCAGACGATGATTGGGACCAGCATGATGCGGCCCAGGGTAATGATATTCGGAATACTCACGCGGCGCTTCCTGGCACCCGGTCTGACCTCGAATCCGGCCCCCTTCGAGGCTGAACCGGTTGATATCTCTACATAGTATACGGAGGTGCGCCATGCGAGCCATTGCGCGTCCCCGGAATTCGACGTAACCAGCCGCAAACCCACTGGAAATCGGGCATGACCGACCGCAAAAACGGCCTCACTTACGCCGATTCAGGCGTCGATATCGACGCGGGCAACCGCCTGGTCGATCTGATCAAGCCGATGGTGCGCGCCACCGCACGGCCCGGCGCCGACGCCGAGATCGGCGGATTCGGCGGCCTGTTCGACCTCAAGGCGGCTGGTTTCAGGGATCCCGTCCTGGTCGCGGCCACCGACGGGGTCGGCACCAAGGTCAAGATCGCGATCGAGACCGGCCTGCATGGCGGGATCGGCATCGACCTCGTCGCCATGAGCGTCAACGACCTCGTCGTGCAGGGCGCCGAGCCGCTGTTCTTCCTCGACTATTTCGCCTGCGGCAAGCTCGACCCGGAGGCGACCGCGTCGATCGTTGCCGGTGTCGCCGAAGGGTGCCGCGAATCCGGCTGCGCTCTGATCGGGGGCGAGACCGCCGAGATGCCCGGCCTCTACAAGGACGGTGATTACGACCTCGGCGGCTTTGCCGTCGGCGCCGCCGAGCGCGGTACGTTGTTGCCGCGCAAGGACATTGCCGCGGGCGATGCCGTGATCGGGCTAGCCTCGTCTGGTGTGCACTCCAACGGCTTCTCGCTGGTGCGCAAGATCGTCGAGCAGTCCGGCCTCAGCTTCGAGGCGCCGGCGCCGTTCGCGCCCGTCATGACGCTCGGCGGCGCGTTGCTGACGCCGACGCGGCTCTACGTCAAATCCTGCCTGCGTGCGATCCGCGAGACCGGTGCGGTGAAGGGGCTTGCCCACATCACCGGCGGAGGTTTCACCGACAACATTCCGCGCGTGCTGCCAAACCATCTCGGCGTCGGCATCGACCTGGCGCGCCTGCCGGTGCTGCCGGTGTTCAAATGGCTGGCTGCCCAAGCCGGGATTGCCGAGCTCGAGATGCTGCGCACCTTCAACTGCGGCATCGGCATGATCGCGATCGTCGAGCCCGACAAGGTCGATCAAGTCGTGCAGGTCTTCAGCGAAGCCGGTGAGACGGTGGCGCAGCTCGGCACCGTGATCCCGGCCGAGGGCGAGCACCGCGTCGTCTATAACGGCCACCTCGACCTGGCGCTGTAATGAAGCGGCGCGTCGCCATCCTGATCTCCGGTCGCGGCTCCAACATGTCCGCGCTGATCAGGGCCGCCGCTGCGGCAGATTTTCCGGCGGAGATCTCGCTCGTGATCTCGAACAAGGCCGATGCGCTCGGCCTCGAACGCGCCAGGGCGAGCGGCGTCAACACGCTGGTGATCGAGAGCAAGCCGTTCGGCAAGGATCGCGCCGGCTTCGAAGAGGTACTGCAGGCAGCGCTTGACCAGCACGGCATCGAGCTGATTTGCCTCGGCGGCTTCATGCGCCTGTTCACGGCGGAGTTCACCAGAGCCTGGTACGGGCGGATGCTCAACATCCATCCCTCACTGCTGCCGTCGTTCCCTGGCCTCGACCCGCACGGCCAAGCCCTGCGCGCCGGCGTAAAACTGTCAGGCGCGACGGTGCACTTCGTGATCCCCGAGACCGATGCCGGCCCAATCGTGATGCAGGGCGCGGTGCCCGTGAGCGATCACGACACGGGAGATACGCTGTCGGAGCGCATTCTCGAAGTCGAGCACCGCATCTACCCCGAAGCGCTGCGGCTGCTTGCGACCGGCAAGGTCCGGATCGAGGGCGATGTGTGCAAGACGGCGGGCAGCGGGCCCTCGGAGAATTTCCTGGTTTCGCCGGTGGTGCGCTAGGGCGCCGCCGCACGGTGTTTCGTCTTCGCAAACAAAATCCCCCGGCAGAGCCGGGGGCATCGTCATGATCTCTCGCGCGAAGCTTTGAGAGAAATCAGGAGACCTTGAGGTTCTCCGCAGATGCTTTGCCGCGGTTCTCCACGAGGTCGTATTCAACCACCTGGTTCTCGTTGAGGGTTGAGAGTCCGGCACGCTCGACGGCCGAAATATGGACGAACACGTCCTTATCGCTGCCGTTCGGCTTGATGAACCCATAGCCCTTGGTCGGGTTGAACCATTTGACGGTGCCCTTTTGCGGCATCGGTCATCTCCTCCACTAGATACAAAAAAGACGCGGCCGCAGTTTCGCGTGCCACGCCACAAACGGGCTTCCGGAAGTCTGTTCGAGTCTCAATGTCGCGAAACGCACAGTCGAGCGGCCAATTCCGATTGTGTCCAATATTGCAACATGAAAATCGTGCGTTAGCAAGCCGCGTGCGAATTTCAAGACCGGGCCGGGTGTAGCCGTCCGCTAATTGCGACCTGTGGCAGGGGAACCACAATCGGGCAATAGCCTCGGCCATTGCGCGCCAACCGGTTGACCCTCCGTGGCAGTTCGGCACAAATCGCCGCACGCGCGCGCCATTCGTGTTGCATTTTTGCGCGGCGCCACTTTGCTTCGGGATTAGTCATCATGTGCTGCACCTCGCAGCTCTCCGCGACACGGCAGACGATTGGGCTGGACCGTGTCCGCCGGATCGCGGCTGCGTTCGTCATGGCGCTTGTACTCGTCGTGCTGATGTCGGCGACATCAGCCTTCGCGCAGACTCCGACGCCCACGCCGACCCCGACACCGGCACCCACGCCGTCCCCGACCCCGATGCCGACCGCGACCAATTACGACCAGTCGGCTGGCAACAGCGCGCTCAATCTTGGCTCGAATTTCCTGGAGCGGCTGGGCAACCAGGCGTCGGGCGGCGTCAACCGTGCGTTCCGAACCAATCCTGGCGGCGGCGGGGCGTCCGCGAGCACGGAAGACCCACGCTACCGCACCTGGTTCGAGGGCTACGGCATCTCGGTCCGGACCGATGCGCAGGGCGATTTCGTCGGCGACAAGCGCAAGACGTTTGGCGGCCTTGCAGGTTTTGGTGCGCGGGTCGCGCCGGGCGTCAATCTCGGCTTCTCCGTCGACCAGAGCCACACCGACATCGACGTGCCGCTGGCGCTCCAGTCGGCGACGCTCGACCTGACGCAAATCGGCTTCAACGGCTCGGTCGACAAGGGACCGTGGACCTGGGCCTTCGCGGTGGTGCACGGTTTCGGCAAGGTCCATTCCAGCCGGGACACCGGCTTTGGCTTCGCGACGGCGGGCTATCGTGCTGCAATCGATGGCGCGTTGACCGAGATCAGCTATTACTGGACCCAAGACCAGATGCGCATCGTGCCCAAGGGGGCGCTCGAATATGTGCGCGCCACCAGCGCCGCGTTCCAGGAGGCCGGAGGGCTCGATCCATTGAACGTCGGCTCCACTGCACTCTCACGCGCACGCGTGATGATCGGCGCGGAGATTGGGCGCTACTTCATCTACGACCAGAAGATCCTGGACCTGTCGGCCTACGGCAAGTTCGTCGACAATTTCTACCAGAACCTGGGATCGGTGCAGGTCAGCTTGGAAACCCAGAGCATCGTCGTTCCCGGCATCGGCGAGAGCCGTTACGGCATGGATGCCGGCGCCTCGGCTTCGCTCAGCCTGACCAGCACGGCGCGGCTCTACATCAACTATGACGGCAAGTTCCGCAATGAGCTGACGTCACACCAAGGAACGGCCGGCTTCGAATACCGGTGGTGAAGCGAGCACGATCCGGAAAACTGTGCAGCCATTTTCCCTCGCGACAAACGCGGGACGCGTTTGCGCGCGGATCATGCTCAAATAGCTGTCTGGCTCACGCCGGCGTCGCCGCGACATATCCCTTCAATCCAAAACCCTCGCGCGCAGCCGTCATCATCGGCACCAGCGCATTCGGATGGATGAACTCGTCGCGGAAGCAGGGATAGGTCTTGGCATCGAAGATCTTCTTCAGCCAGTCGACCACGATCTTGTGGCGCTCGGAGCCGCGGAATTCCTTGTGATAGGTGAGCCAGAGATCGGCGTGGTGGCTGACGCCGAGATCGACGGCAACGAGCGGTGCACCGAGCGCGATCGACACGGTCGGCAGGAAGCCGATGCCGGCGCCGCGCTCCACCGCATAGAGCACGCCGACCGAGGAGTTGGTCTTGATCCCGACGATGCCTTCGAGCGACTTCAGTCCAAGCACGCGGGCGTAGGCGCCGTCGTCGACCTGCGGCGCGCTCTGCTTGATGATGCGATGGTTCTTCAACTCGGCCAGGGACGCCGGCACGCCGTAGAGGCTCTCGTATTCCTTGGAGACGAAGGGATAGATGTGCAGGCGGCCGAGCTTGGCGACGATCAGGTCGGGATTGGTCGGCGGCTCGAGCTGGATCGCGATGTCGGATTCAAGCCGGGCGACGTCGGCCTGCTCCATCGCGCAGCGCAGGTCGACGGTGATCTTGCGATAGGTCTTCTGGAAATCGATCAGCCGCGGCAGGATCCAGAAATTGCCGGGGCCTTCCGTCACTGCGACACGCACGGTGCCCGCGGTGTCGTTCGACGATCGCGAAGCACGCCGGAAGACGTTGAAGGCATGACGCTCCATGTGCGCGACGTCGGCGATCATCGCGGTGCCTTCATCGCTGAGCGTCAGTCCACTCTGGTCGCGCAGGAACAGCTTGCAGTCGATGCTCTCTTCGAGCCGGTCGATCCTGCGCATCAGCGTGGTGGAGGTGAGTCCGAGTTCTTCGGCCGCGTTGCGGAAACTTTTATATTTTGCGCACGCTAAAAACAGTTTCAAATCGTCCCAGGACGCGTCCAGGGCTTCTTCACGGTGCTGCATCATAGCAGCACCCCGGTGCAATAACTGCTGCATACTCGTGGTCCCCAACCGCTAAGCTCGTCGTCATAGCGGGGCACTAAATCCTCCAACGATAGAGGGGCGACATGAGTATGGAAAGGGGCTGCTTTGCCGCAAGGCACGATTTCGACGGCTTGCCACTGAGTCCGGACGTCGATGTCCGTTGTGCGCAATCTTCCGAAATTGCCGCGCTTTCCGAAATGGCGCGCCGGCTGGTGCCGGGCGTGCAGATCGGAACGGCGGAGCTTACGAGATATTTCACGTTCGATCCCCAGAGCATCCTGACGTTCAGCCGCAAGGGCAATCTGCTCGGCGGCATGGCCTTCTTGTTCCTCAACGACCGCGGACACGATGCGCTGCTGCTCGACGAGATCTGCCTGACGGCACCCGAGACGCGCTATCTCGCTTCCGCGAAGGAAGACGTTGCTGCCATCTACATCTGGGCGATCGCGGCAACTGGCCGGGGCATCGCCGGTCTCGGCAAGGCCGCGGCTCATCTGCGTCAAGTAAGGTTTCGCGGCGCGGATTGCTATGCGCAGCCGTCAACCGTGGCCGGACGTGACATCATGAAGGCGACGGGGTTCGACCCCGTCCCGAGCTTCCAGCCCGATCTCTGGTGTTACGAGCGGCCCTGGCATCGGCGGCCGGTGCAGATGCCGGGCGCGATCATCCAAGCAAGGAGTTTTGCAGATGCACGGCACTAGGATTCCTCTCGCGAAGCCCGATTCCCGCGCCATCACCATCCGCCTCGCGCGCGATCCCGGCGATCTCATGCTGGTCACCGCCATTCGCTCCGCGGTCTATCTGGCCGAGCAGGATTGTCCGTTCGAGGAGGAGTTCGACGGCAACGACATGGTCGCCGCGCACTTCATCGGCTACGTCGGCAACGAGCCTGCGGGCTGCCTGCGGGTGCGCTTCTTTGGTGATTTCGCCAAGGTGGAGCGGCTCGCGGTGCGTCATCAATATCGGCGCTCGCGCGTCTCGTTCAAGTTGGTGCAGGCGAGCGTCGACTATGTGAAGCGCAAGGGCTTTCGCAAGATCTACGGCCAGGCGCAGGACCGGCTGGTCGATTTCTGGGCCCATTTCGGCGCCAAGCCGCTCGGTCACAACCGCAAGATTACCTTCTCGGATTTCTCCTACACGGAAATGCTGTTGGAGATCGAGCCGGGGCCGGACGCCATCACGCTGGACAGCGATCCCTATGTGATCATCCGTCCCGAAGGCGATTGGGACCGGCCCGGCGTGCTCGACGCGTCGGCGGGGCGGGCGGTGACCTCGCCGCTGCGGGACCTCGCACTCGCCGACCACTGAACCGGTGCAGCTTCGTGCAAGACAATGCTGGCTTCCATTACCGATGATGATCCGCCGATCCTGGTCTGTGCGGATCTCCAGGTTGAATATCTGACCCCCGGGCGTCGCCATGTCATTCTCGACGGCGAAGCCGCCACCGTGCGCTGCGTGGAACTCCTGACGCTGTGGCGCACCAATCTGTGGCCGGTAATGCATCTGAAGCGCATCGCCCAGGCGGCCTGGTTCAATCCGGCATCCAGGCTGACCGATTGGATCGCGGAGGCGAAGCCGCGGCCCGGTGAAATGACGTTCGAGCACCCGCTGCCGTCGGCCTACAGTTCCTCGCGGTTCGTGGATTACATGTCCAATATCCGCAATGTGCGCTGCATTCTGGTCGGCTTTTCCCTGGACGAAACCATCCTGGCCACCGCCGTCGACGGGTTTCACCGCAGCCATCGCTACCAGGTGGTCGGAGACGCCGTGGCCTGCCGGCAGGCGGGCGCGGGCGATGCCGCCGCTTACAAACAGTCGGTGGTGAACGTGATTGGGAATTTTGCTACAGTCCATGCCAGCGCCGAACTGATCAGAACCAGCGGCGCCATCGCGGTCTAGGCGGCCGTGGTCGGCGGATGGATGGGGTGGGACATTGTCACGGGGGGACGAGCTCAAGGAGCTGGCGAGCGATTTGTCGCGTGCCGTGGAGATGGCGCGCCGCGTCGGCTTGTCCACGACCGTCTATCTGCTCTCGATGGCGCTGGTGGAGGTGAAGGAAGCCGCTCGCGCTGCCGCCGAAGGAGATGACGACGGCGCGGCGTAGGGTTTCGGGCCTGCGGCGAAGGCGTTTCTCTCAGGATCGGCCGATGGCGCGCATCAGGATGTCGGATGCGTCATCAGCGCTGTCGCCGGCGTAGGCAACGAATTGATCGGGCCGCACCAGGATCAGCCGCGCCTCGTATTGCTCGCGGCCGCCCGATGCGGTGTCCCTGATCACCCTCAGCGGGATGGCAAGCCGCGCGGCGGCTTGCTCGAGAGCTGTAGCCGCGCCGTCGTCCGTCAGATCGATCAAGGTGAAGCCGTCGCCCAATTCCTCGAACACGTTTTTGCCTGACGACAGAGGTTGCGGCGTGAGATGATGACCTGCGCGCGCCGGATAGGCGTGCGAGCCGATCGCGCTGCAGACAGCGCCGGCCGGACCAAAGACGATTGGTGACCCCTCGTAATTTGGCTCGAAGGCGTTGACCTCGGCGCGCGCGCCGGAGTGCCGCTCGTGCCAGGCGGCCTCGAAATCCGCCCGATCGCGCGCCGGATCGTGCCGGCGAAGAAAATCGCGGTCGCGGAAGATCGGTGTCTCGATGAAATCGCGCGCGGTGGACGCAAACACCGGACGCCGCTCGGCATCGTAGCTGTCGAGCAGACCGGCTGGCGCCCAGCCTTGCAGCGTCGCGGCGAGCTTCCACGCCAGATTTGCGGCGTCCTCGAAGCCGGTGTTGATGCCATAGCCGCCGTAGGGCGGGTGGCTATGCGCGGCATCTCCGGCGACGAAGACGCGGCCTGCGCGGTAGCTGTCTGCGAGCGTGAAGCGAAGATCCCAGAATCCGATGTGCTCGAACTCGATGTCGAACTGTGCGCCGGCGGCATCGTGCAGCAAGCGTCGGAAATCGAAATTGTCGGCCGTTGTGTCGGCGGGAACGGGGGCATGGAAGAACCAGGTGCTGCCGAGATCGACCCGTCCGAAGAACTTCCAATAGCCCTCGAGGTCCGGGTGCAACACGCTGTAGAACGACTTGCCTGGAAAGGCCTCGAGCAGTCGATGCAATTCGACGGAGCGAAACACCAGCAGCACCATCAGCCGGTCATGGTCGGAGCGGGTCTGGGTGATGCCGGCGCGTTCGCGCACGATCGATCGGCTGCCATCGCAGCCGATCACGTAGTCGGCGCGAAGGCTCTGTGTCATCCCGTCGCGACTTTCGATGTCGAGGCTCACGCCCTCGGCGTCAGGCCGGACATCCCGGCAGGTCCAGCCGTATCGCAGGTCAATGGAGGGAAGCTGTGCCGCCCGTTGCCGCAACACGGCTTCGGTCGCGTATTGCGGCAGGCGTTCGTTGTCGGTGAAATAGAAGGGGCGGACGAGCTCGCGCTGCAGCCAGTTGTAATTGTAGCCGCTCAGCAGCGTCCCGTAGCTGGTCATTCCGCCGATGCCATAGTCGGGAGGAATGGTGCGGGCCGCGCGCAGCGCCGCCTCCGCGCTCCAGAAATGGAAATGCTCCATCGTCCGCTGCGTGAGATTCTGACCCTTGGGGATCGCCTGCGGCTGTTCGTGGCGTTCCACGACGATGGTCTTGATGCCGCGCTGGCCAAGGCCGATCCCCAGACCCATCCCGACGGGTCCGCCGCCGACGATCACGACGGGCGCGTCGCTATCCGCTGAACCCTGCCTCACAACGCTTCCCCACGATTGTCATCGCGCCACGCGCGATCGCTCGTCCTCATGAGACGTCGCAGGGGATATAGTCAAGTAAAATCTCATATGGTGAGATTATGATGTGGTGCCGTCTGTCGCGGCCTCGGAGATCCGCCGGGCCGCTTCGCGGACCTCCGCGCTGATGCGATCGATCAACTCGCCCTTGGCATGTGGTCCGGCGATCGTGATGCAAAGGCTCGCGATCGGGTAGCCCGCATCGAGGATCGGCGCGGCGATCCCGACCGCGCCCGGTGTCACTTCGCCAAAGGCAACGGCGACGCCGGCGCGCCGCACGCGTTTCAGCGCTGCCAGGATTTCGTCGGAAGTGTCGCCGACGCCGACGCTGCGCAGATCGGCGGCATAGCGCGTCACCAGTGGCATCACGCGCTGCTTGGGCAGAAAGGCCATGATCGAACGCGCGATTGCGCCGCGTCCCATCGCCATCGGTCGGCCGCGCGGATAGCTGCTCACGGGATTCACGACGGAAGCGATTGAAGCCACGCACAGCATCTTCTCGCCATACCAGCGCACGACCAGGGCCGTGCAGGGGTGCGCGGCCGACAGCCGCTCCAGGTGCGGGGTGGCTGCTGCGATCAGCGGATCGGAGCGCCGGCTGAGATAGTCCATCTCCACCACGCGCGGGCCAAGCGCGAACCGGCCGCCGCGCGTCGGCATCACGAAGCCGCTGTCCTTCAAGCTCTTGAGATAACGATACAGCGTCGGCCTCGTGTAGCCGAGCTCCTTCATCAGCTCTTCGGGCGACCATTGCGGCCGTGCCTCGGTGAAGAGATCGAGCACGGCAAGAACCCGATCCTGACTGTTTGCTTTGACCAAGTGAGATTCGATCCAGCTTCGCGTATTCGCCGTGATACCCGCATTCGCGCCGGCCGCAAAACGGCGGCACGGCGGTGGCTTGCCTTCGTCATAATCTCACTATAAGAGATTTTAGGAAGAACAATAGTGCAAGAGCTGCCGGGGAGGGTTGGGCATGGCCGTCACAGCTACGGACGAGATCGTGTCGGGCACGGTCGACGTTCCCGGCTATGTCGATCGTCAACCGGTCGGTGCCTTTCAGATCCGGGTTCTGCTCGTCTGCGCCGCAGTGCTGTTCATCGACGGCTTCGACACCCAGGCGATCGGTTATGTCGCGCCTGCAGTCGCGCAGGAATGGAAGCTGGCGCGTGGCAGCCTCGGTCCGGTGTTCAGCGCGGGGCTGCTGGGTCTCATGATCGGCGCCCTGATCTTCGGTCCGATGGCCGACAGGATCGGTCGCCGCCGCATCATCCTCGCAAGCACGCTGGTGTTCGGCATCGGGACTCTGCTCACCGTGTTCGCGGCGGATACGACATGGCTGATCGCGTTGCGCGTTCTGACCGGTCTTGGTCTCGGCGGTGCAATGCCCAATGCGATTGCGCTGACCTCCGAATTCAGCCCGCATCGCCGCCGCGCCACCATGGTCATGATCATGTTCGCGGGCTTTTCGATCGGTGCGGCCCTGGGCGGGCTGCTGGCAGCCGCCATGATCCCGGCTTTCGGCTGGCGCTCGGTGTTCCTCGTCGGCGGCCTCGTGCCGCTGCTGCTTCTGGCTTTCCTCTTCAAGGCGTTGCCGGAGTCGATCCGGTTCCTGGCGATGATGGGCGGCCGCGACCGCGAGGTGGCGAACCTCCTGCAAAAGATTGCCCCGGGGGTATCCTTCGCCGGCAATGCCAAATTCGTGGTCCGGGAGCCGAAATTGTCGGGATTGCCCGTCGCGCATTTGTTTGCGGAGGGCCGCGCATCGGTGACGGTTCTGCTCTGGGTCGTGTTCTTCATGAGCCTGCTCGACCTGTATCTCCTGTCGAACTGGCTGCCCACTGTGCTCAACGATCTCGGCGTGTCGGTTTCGGGCGCGGCCGCGATTGGTGCGATGCTCCAGGTCGGCGGCGTAGTCGGCACGTTCACGCTCGGCCAGTTCATCGACCGCTTCTCGTTTCGCGCGTTGTCGCTGACTTATCTCGTGGCGGCGGTCGCGGTTGCGGCCGTCGGCATGGCCAGCCATTCGATCGTCCTGGTCACGATCGCGATTTTCGCGTCGGGATTTTGCATCGTCGGGGGACAGATCGCCTCGAACGCGCTGACGGCGACCTTCTATCCGACGGCAATCAGGTCGACGGGCGTGGGCTGGGCGCTGGGCATTGGCCGCATCGGCTCGATCGTGGGGCCTCTGATCGGCGGCGTGATGCTGGCCCGCGACATGGGACCGCAACTGCTGTTTGGCGCTGCGGCCGTCCCGGCATTGATCGCCGCGGCGGCGGCCTTCGTGCTGGCGCGGCGAGGCTAGCCGAGGCGATATATCTTGTGCCGAAGTGCCAGCGCAGCTTTCCTGCAACGCTCGTGTGCGCTTGTTGCCAACGAAATGACGTTGCAAGTTGCGGCGTGCCGCAATAGCCAAGATGTCGACGTTTTCTTTGGACAAGCTCGTCGTTTGGACAGGTCTGCGTCATGACCTCCAATGACGCACTGTTGAGGAATCCCGCAATGTCCATGCTGCCCAATTCGCAAGAGGCCCGGGATGTGGCCTACCAGCTCCATTCCTACACCAACGCGCGCGCGCATCAGCAGGCCGGTCCGCTGGTGATCGAGCGCGGCGAGGGCCCTTACGTGTTCGACGCGTCGGGCAAGCGCTATTTCGAGGCCATGGCCGGCCTGTGGAGCGTCGGACTCGGCTTCAACGAGAAGCGGCTGGTCGAGGCGGCGCACAAGCAGATGCTGGCGCTGCCGTTCTACCATACGTTCTCCGCCAAATCGCACGGGCCCTCGATCGACCTCGCCGAGAAGCTGGTGGCGCTCGCGCCGGTGCCGATGAGCAAGGTGTTTTTCACCAATTCCGGCTCCGAGGCGAACGACACTGTCCTCAAGCTGATCGCCTATCGCTCCAATTCGCTTGGCCAGCCGCAGCGCAAGAAGATTATCAGCCGGATGCGCGCCTATCACGGCGTCACCATTGCATCGGCAAGCCTCACCGGCCTGCCGAACAACCATCGCTCGTTCGACCTGCCGCTGCCCAACATCCTGCACACGGGCTCGCCGCATTTCTACAAGGACGGCGCGCCCGGCGAGAGCGAGGAGGCTTTCGCGACGCGGCGGGCCGAGGAGCTCGACGCGCTGATCCAGAAGGAGGGGCCGGATACGATCGCGGCCTTCTTCGGCGAGCCGGTGATGGGGGCGGGCGGCGTCGTCGTGCCGCCAGCAACCTATTGGGACAAGATCCAGGCCGTCCTGAAGAAGTACGACATCCTGCTGGTCGCAGACGAGGTCATCTGCGGCTTCGGCCGCACCGGCAAGATGTTCGGCTGCGAGACCTACGGCATCAAGCCGGACGTGATGGTGGTCTCCAAGCAGATCACCTCGAGCTATTTCCCGCTGTCGGCGATCATCCTGAACGATCGCATGTTCGAGCCGATCGCGGACGAGAGCAACAAGATCGGCGTGCTCGGCCATGGTTTCACCGCGGGCGGCCATCCCGTCGGCTCGGCCATTGCGCTGGAGAACCTCAAGATCATCGAGGAGCGCGGCCTGGTCGCGCACGCCGCCGAGCTCGGCGGCTATATGCAGGGCAAGCTGCGCGAGCTCACCAGCCATCCGCTGGTCGGCGAGGTCCGCGGCGTCGGCATGATCGCGGCGATCGAGCTCGTGATCGACAAGGAGCGCAAGACGGCCGCCAGCACGCCCGGCGCCGTCGGCGGTATCGCCAGCCGCATGCTCCAGGAGCGTGGCGTGATCTCGCGCAACATGCTGGATGCCATCGCCATCTGCCCGCCGCTGATCGTCACCAAGGCTCAGATCGACGAGCTGGTCGCGGCGATCACCGGGGTGCTGAATGACATGAAGCCGGAAGTCGCGAAGCTGACGCCGGCGTAAGGTCTCTCTTCGTCATTGCGATGACGATCTGGAAGCAGCTAGCCCAAATCCAACACCGTCACCCTGAGGTGCTCGCCTCTTCGGCGAGCCTCGAAGGGCGACGGCCCGGCGCTCTCGGAGCGGCAGCAGTGGGGCCGCTTATCCTTCGAGGCTCGGCGCGCGATGCTTCGCACCGCGCGCCTCGCACCTCAGGATGACGGTTGAGCCAATTACGCCCGCTGAACCCCGACCACTCGGCCTTTCTCGATTGCCAGCGCCAGCTCGCCGCGCTTCAGTTTCAGCGCGGCATCGCCGAACAGCTCGCGGCGCCAGCCGCGCAAGGCCGGGACGTCGGCTTCGTCGTCGGCTGCGATCTCTTCGAGATCGTCGACGGTGGCGATCACCTTGCTCGCGACCGCGTGGCGCTCGGCCGTCATGCGCAGCAGGACCTTCAGCAGCTCGACGATCGCCGCGCCATTGTTGTTGTTGCGCGGCTTCTCCAACTTCGGCAGCGCCGAGAAATCCCGCGCCAGCCCGCGCTCGACCGCGGCGACGATGTCCGCGCCCCATTTGGACTTCTCAAAGCCCTTCGGCACCGAGCGCAGATGGGCGAGCTTCTCCAGCGTGTTCGGCGCGTGGGTGGCGATGTCGCTGATGGCTTCATCCCGCAGCACGCGGCCGCGCGGCACGTCGCGGCTCTGCGCCTCCTGTTCGCGCCAGGCCGCGACCTCCATAAGGACCGCGAGGTCCTTCGGCTTGCGCACCCGCGTCTTGAGCCGTTCCCAGGCGCGCTCGGGGTGGAAATCGTAGGTCCTGGGCGAGGTCAGGACCTCCATCTCGATCGAGACCCATTCGCTGCGGCGCCGCTTCTTGAGGTCGGCATCGAGCGCTGCGAACACGTCGCGCAAATGCGTGACGTCGGACACCGCGTAGTGCATCTGCTCCTTGGTCAGCGGCCGGCGCGACCAGTCGGTGAAGCGGTGGGTCTTGTCCGGGCGGTGGCCCGTGACCTTCTCGACCAGCGCGTCATAGGCGATGCTGTCGCCATAGCCGAGCACCATGGCGGCGACCTGGGTGTCGAACACCGGGTGCGGGATGATGTTGGCCTGGTGCCAGATGATCTCGATGTCCTGGCGGGCGGCATGGAATACCTTCAGCACGCTCTCGTTGCCCATCAGCTCGAAGAACGGCTTGAGGTCGATGCCCTCGGCCAGGGTGTCGATGACGATGGCTTCCTCGGCGCTGGCCATCTGCACCACGCACAGCAGCGGGTAATAGGTGGTTTCGCGCAGGAACTCGGTATCGACGGTAATAACAGGGTGCTTGGCCAACCGGCTGCAGGCAGCCGCAAGGTCAGCAGTGGTGGTAATCAAATCCATGAACGGCCCATGACGAGATCATCAGCCGTTCTGCCGAAAGCACTGTGATGTCAAGGGGCTTGGAGCGAATTCGAGCCTTGCATTTGGACCGGAATCGCCCGGAGCGGTCGAAATTCCTATTCGTAGCGGATCCGGTGCGAGGATTTGCGGGCGCAGGGCAACGCCACCACGACCACGCACATGGCGACCAGCGCCAGCCCCAGGAACTCGAAAACCAACAGATCCACGGCGAAATCTCCAGAAACATTGATAGATTTGTCGGGGGTACGTTGAGGGTCTGTTAATTCTCGTGGTTACCGGCGGCCGGACGGGCCGAATGGTGGACGGGGAGTTAATGGAGGCGGGGCCGCCCTTCACGTCATCAGCTTCGGCAAGGCGGCGGCCAGGGTGTCCACGGCGGCGCGGACCTTTGGCGTGATGCGGGGCGAACGGGGCCACAGCGCGTGGCAGTCGTAGTGGAATTCCGGTTGACCACCGAGGAGACCGACCAACGCGCCGCTGTCGAGGCGCTCGCGGACCAGCCAATAGGGTAGCCAGGCGAGACCCATGCCGTGCACGGCGGCATCAGCGATTGCCTCCATATCGTCGATCCTCAGCCTGCCCGACGGCATGATCTCGCGCTGCCGTTGGCCCTCTTGCGGAAACAGCCACGGCCGGACGCGCCCGGAGCGGCGGTAGATGATCGCCTGGTGCCCGGCGAGATCGTCGAGCGTCTTCGGCTTGCCATTGGCTCGCATGTACGAGCGCGCGCCACACACCACCATGCGCTGGCTTGCGATGCGCCGCGCGGTCAGGCCGGACCGGTCGTCGAGATCGCCGGTCCGGATCGCAAGATCGTAGCCCGCCTCGATGATGTCAGCGATCGGATCGCCGAAGGAGAGATCTAGCTCGAGACGCGG
This sequence comes from Bradyrhizobium liaoningense, assembly GCF_018130785.1. Taxonomy (GTDB): domain Bacteria; phylum Pseudomonadota; class Alphaproteobacteria; order Rhizobiales; family Xanthobacteraceae; genus Bradyrhizobium; species Bradyrhizobium liaoningense_A. The sequence goes on along the minus strand of NZ_JAFCJT010000011.1, from coordinate 87,098 downwards.
ATGTTTGCGCGCGAGCTTCATCAATAACGGGGCAATGCAGTGCCGTCCCAGCAGGGCAGGCATAGTCACGCGCAGCCTGCCACGCGGCTCCGAGAGTTCGTCGGACGCGACGGCGTCGGCGGCTTCGGCCTCGCTCAGCACGGCACGGCAGCGCTCGTAATAGGCCTGGCCTGCTTCAGTCAGGCTCTGGCGCCGTGTGGTGCGGTTGAGGAGGCGGACGCCGAGGCGCTCTTCGAGGAAGCGTACATGCTTGCCGACCATCGGCCCCGACATCTCCAGGGCGTCGGCGGCAGCGGCGAAGGAGCCGAGATCGACCGCCCGGACGAATACGGCCATGCTGGTCAGGCGGTCCATGATTGAAAACTCCTGGTTTCGACTGTTCGCTTGTCTGGGCGATTTATCCGCTTCCGTGGGATCGGCATAGCTCCATTCGGTTCAACTGTTTTGGAGTATTCCATGGCCCGCGCCGTTCGCTTTCATCGTCATGGCGGTCCCGAAGTGCTGGGCATCGAGACCGTCGACGTTCCGCCGCCGGGAAAGGGGGAAGTGCAGATCCGGGTCAGGGCGCTCGGTCTCAATCGTGCGGAAGCGCTGTTGCGGAGGGGCACGTATATCGAGACCGCGACATTGCCGTCCGGCCTCGGTCTGGAGGCGGCAGGTCTCATTGAGGTCGTCGGCGAAGGCGTAGCCGGCTTTGCGCCGGGAGACGCTGTTAGCATTGTGCCGCCGCTATCGATGGTGCGATGGCCCGCCTATGCCGAGCTCGCGACGTTTCCGGCCGAACTCATCGTCAAGCATCCGCCCGAGTTCGGCTTCGAGGCGGCAGCTGCGGTGTGGATGCAGTATCTGACGGCCTATGGCGCGCTGGTCGAGGTCGCCGGACTCTCGCGAGGGGACATCATCGCCATCACGGCCGCATCCAGCAGTGTGGGGCTTGCCGCCATCCAGATCGCGAACCGGATCGGAGCTGTCCCGGTCGCGCTGACGCGAACCTCGACCAAGCGGGGCGCCTTGCGCGATGCCGGCGCCGCCCACGTGATCGCCTCGGACGAGGAGGACATCGGCGCGCGGCTGGCGGAGATCGCCGGTGCAACCGGCGTTCGGGTGGTGCTGGACGCGGTCGGCGGTCCCGCATTCGAACCGCTGACCGCGGCGATGTCGCCGGGCGGGATCCTGATCGAGTACGGCGGACTGAGTCCCGAGCCGACGCCGTTTCCGCTTTTCAACGTGCTCGGCAAGAGCCTGGTCCTGCGCGGCTACCTCGTGCACGAGATCACAGGCGATCGCGCGCGCCTTGAGCGGGCCAAGGCGTTCATCCTCGATGGGCTCGCGGACGGCAGCCTGAAGCCGGTGATCGCTAGAACGTTCCCGTTCGAGGAGATCGTCGAGGCGCACCGCTTCCTGGAGTCGAACAATCAGTTCGGCAAAATCGTGGTGACGATCTAACCGCGCGGCGCGTGGCTCACGTCGCGGCGATCAGCCCCCCTCGAATATTCTCTTGCGGGCATTTTCGACATGCGTGCGCATGGCGCGGCGGGCGCCGTCCTCGTCTTGTGCCTCGATGGCCTCGAACACGCGGCGATGCTCCTGCTGCCCCCTGAGAATGCGACCGCGCGGCTGAATGAGCGACAGGTTGCGGTTGAGATTGACGCCAATGGCGATCTGCTCCCTCAACGACGTCAGCGTCTCGACAAAGAACCGGTTGCCGCTCGCCTCCGCGATCGTGCGGTGGAAGAGGAGATCTTCCTCGACACCGAGGCCACCCTCGCGCCCCTGGGCGACCATCGTATCCAGCCTGGTCAGGACCTGCTGAATGCGGCGCAGGCTTTGCCTGTCCCGGTTGCGTGCGGCGAGGGCCGCGGCATCGCCCTCGACGGCCATCCGGAACACGAAGCAGCGCTGGATGTCGGGGATGCTACTGATGGGCGCGAAGTCGAAGGCATTGGCGGCCGGGCGCCGCGTCACGAACCAGCCCGCACCCTGGCGTGATGCGATCAGCCCGTCGTCGCGCAATCGCGTCAGCGCCTCGCGAACGACGGGCCGTGAAACGCCGAGGAGTTCGGCAAGGCCATTCTCGGGCGGTAGCCGGCAGTTCACGGGAAGGATGCCGATCGCGATCTGACCCAGCACGTGGTCGTAGATCCGGTCGCTCAATCGTCCCGTCGAGGACGAGAGCGGCAACTCCGCGGATTTCATCGCAGGCTTCTTCAAGTCCGGCTCCGCCCGGTTTTGCGTTCGGCTTCCAAACAAGTTTTTGACATTTCAGTTCGTGCACGAGCGCTGCGGCCGGCAGTTTGAAACAGCTGCAGAACAGACGGCTTGACAACCAGCGAAGATTTCGTCGATGCTTGCCTTACAAATAAATAACAAGTTGCGCAAAAAATAAAGCGCTTGGGAGGCGAGAATGAAAACGAGGTCGGCAACCCCAATGGTCGCGGCCCTGGTGGGGGCGTGTCTTTGCAGCGGAGCCCTGGCCGCTCCGATCAGTCTTTCGATCATCGATACCGGCGGTGACCTGGCCTCGGTGCAGACCATCATCGAGAACTACAAGAAGGCGAATCCGGACAAGGTGAGCGAGATCAAGATCCAGCGCGCGCCGGCGCCGGAGCTTCCGGCCAAGATCAAGGCGCAGCAGGATGCCGGACGCCTCGATATCAATCTGGTGCTGACCGGGCAGGATGGCGGCGCGCTGCTGGCCCAGAACGGCCAGCTCATCGCCATCCCCGATTATCAGAAGACGTTTCCGCGCGATGGTCTCACCGACGCGGGCAAGGCGCTTTACGACGAGGGCAAAGGCGTCCTCATTCCGTCAGTCGGCAATGCCGGTGGACCGGTGCTGATCTACAATCCGGCGAAGGTGCCGAGCCCGCCGAAGACCGCGCAGGAATTGCTGACCTGGGTGAAGGCGAACCCGGGCAAATTCATGTATGCGCGTCCGGCGAACAGCGGGCCGGGCCGCGCGATCCTCCAGGGCTTTGCCTTCATTCTCGGGGATTCAAAGCCGCTCGACCCCGAAAAGGGCTGGGACAAGAGCTGGGATTTCCTGAAAGAGCTCGGCAAGTCCGTCGAATATTATCCGACCGGTACTGCGATCACGTTGAAGGAGTTCGCGCAGGGGCAGCGCTGGATGATCGCCGGGATCATGGAATGGGACATGAAGCCGCGCGCGCAGAGCGTGATTCCGCCGGACTCGAAGATCGCAATCTTGGAGAACACCACGTTCGTGGTGGACGGCCACTATTGGTGCATCCCGAAGGGCGTGCCGCAGGAACAGGTCGATGTCATCGTCGACCTCATGAAGTTCATGTGGAAGCCGGAGCAGCAGGCGCTCACCTGGAAGGCCTTCATCGGGCCGGTCGTGAAGGCCGCAGCCTTGGCATCGGCGCCCAAGGACATCCAGGACGAGGTGAAGGAGTTCTGGCGTCCTGAATACGATCAGATCGGGACCAAATGGAAAGTATCGCCTCCGCTGGGCGTGACCGAGCTGAGCTACGCGATGGAACGGTGGGACCGTGAGGTAGGCGCCGATCAGGTCAAGAAATAACAATAACCGGGACCAAGACGCGAGGGCGCGCAGGTGCGGCCCTCGCGCGCGTATGCGGGGCGGGGAATGGCCGACTCTATCGATAAGCTGCAGATGTCGATCACCAAGCGTTATGGCGGCAAGGTGGTGCTCGACCAATTTCCGCTGGAAATCGTCGGCCGCGAGTTCGTCACCTTCCTGGGCCCGAGCGGCTGCGGAAAGTCCACAGCGCTCGGCATCATCGCGGGCCTCGTGCCGCCGAGCGACGGCGAGATCCACCTCAACGGACGACGGATCGATGACGTGCCGCCCGAGAAGCGCGGTTTCGGCATGGTTTTCCAGAACTACGCGCTGTTTCCGCACCTGACGGTGTTCGGCAATATCGCGTTCGGCCTCTCGCTACAGAAGCGCTCGTCGGAGGAGATCGACAAGCGCGTCCGGGACATGCTCGGTCTGGTGCGTCTTGCCGGTTATGAAGACCGCTATCCCGGTCAGCTCTCGGGCGGACAGCAGCAGCGTGTCGCCATTGCGCGGGCTCTTGTGCTGCACCCTCGGTTGATGCTGTTCGACGAGCCTTTGTCCAACCTCGATGCAAAGCTCCGCGTCGAGATGCGCGCCGAGATCAAGCAGCTGCATACGCGGCTTGGCCTGACCTCGATCTACGTCACCCACGACCAAGCCGAAGCTCTCTCGCTCTCCGACCGCATCGTCGTGCTGCGCGAAGGTGTGCTCATGCAAGTCGGGACGCCGCAGGAAATCCACGACCGTCCCAAGAACGTCTTCGTGGCGGATTTCATGGGCTTTCGAAATTTCCTCGATGTGACACTCGGCAAGGAAGCGGGCGGTATGATCGAAGCCGGCTTCAAGGGGCAAATCCTGCAAGCAAGGGCCAGGGATAGCTTCCACCCGGGCGAGCGCGCCGTTCTGGCTATCCGGCCGGAAGATGTGCGTCTCGGCCAATCTGGTGATGGCGTCAATGTGCTGCGCGGCAAGGTCGAGCTGGTCGAGTATCTCGGACGCGAGCAGGAGGCCGAGATCACGCTAGATGGCGGCGCAAGGCTCTGGGTCCGCTCGCACGAGAAGATCGTATTGGGCGAGACGCTGGATCTGACCTTGCCGGCGGACAAATTCGTCCTGCTGCGTCGCGAGTGAGGGGACAGATCGTGGCTCGCATCCGCTCTGATTCCCGCAGCGAACTGGACCTCGTCGCGATCCTCTGTCTTACGCCGTCGCTGCTCTACGTGCTCGCGATGTTCGTCTACCCATTCCTCTACGGGATCTACATCAGCTTGCAGCCGAAGAAGCGCGACGCCGGAATATTCTCGAACTATGTCGCGTTCTTCAACGACGCCTACCAGTGCAACACGATCAAGACGACCTTCATGTTGGCGTTGCCGACCACGATCGCGGTCGTGCTGGTTGCGCTGTTCCTCGCATACGGCATGCGGCGTGGCATCTGGTTCGAACGCACCATCACGACCATTCTCGTGCTTCCGATCTCGCTCGGTGTCGTCTTCCTGTCGGAAGGGATCCTCGGCTTCTATGGCCACAATGGCTGGCTCAACCAGTTGCTGCTTGCGGTCGGATTGATTCAGAACCCGCTCGAGCTGACGCATAATTCGATCGGCGTCATCTTCTCGCTGTTCATGCAGAACTTTCCGTTCTGCTTCCTGATGTTGCTCGGTTACATCTCCGGCATCGACCCGAGCCTGGAAAGCTCTGCCCGCATGCTGGGCGCCGGGCCCTGGACCATCTTCCGGCGCGTCATGTTCCCGTTGATCGCACCGGGCCTGATCATCGCGTTTGCCCTCGTCTTCGTGATGAGCTTTGCCGTATTTCCATCCGCCGTGATGGTTGGCCAGCCGGCCGGTTCGACGCGGACGATCTCGATCGCGGCCTACCAGCAGGCCTTCGAGCAATATGACATGTCCTACGCGTCCGCGATCGCGGTCATCATGGGGCTCTGCCAGCTCGCGGCGCTGGTGGTCATCGTGTTGGTGCGCCGCCGTATGACGATTGCAACAACCATGGGCGTCGGCAAACGCTGAGGGGAAGTAGATGCGCGGGCGGATGTGGAAATTGGCGATCTACCTGTTCCTACTGGGGTTCATCCTGAACCTGCTCGGAATCGTGACGCATGTCGTGGTCAGCTCGTTCGCCAAACGCTGGTTCGGCAAGCCGTTGCCACCGGCGTTCACGACGGATTGGTTTACCTACGCCTGGCGGGAGTTCGAGCTTTCCCATGTTCTCTTCATCACGCTGTTCATCGCGCTGGCCGTGGTCTTCATCGCGCTCGCGATCGGATTTCCGGCCGCCTACGTGCTGGCGCGGCGAAATTTCAACGCCAAGCCGGTGCTGCTGCTGCTCTACTTCCTGCCGCTGCTGATCCCTCAGATGACCTACGGCATTCCGCTTGCCACGACGCTTTATGGGTTTGGTGTCGGCGGCACGGTCATTGGCGTCATTCTCGCCGTGCTCGTGCCCATGGTTCCTCTTGCCGTCTTCATCCTGTTGCCGTTCTTCGAGCAGATCAGCTTTAACCTTGAATGGTCGGCGCAGATGCTCGGCGCGAGCCGGCTGCAGATATTCCGCCGCATCCTGTTGCCGCTGATGCTGCCCGGCATTTTGACAGCGGGCCTGCTGGTTCTCGTGAATACGATCTCGAACTTCGAGCTGGCGTTTCTGCTTGCGGGCGGAGGATCGCAGACCCTGGTCGTCGCGCTGTATTACAACGTTTTTGCTGGCGGTGTGCGGCCGGTCTATTCGATCGATGCGATGGCTGTCATCTACATGTGCACCGTCATGGCCGTGTTGCTGGTCGCATTGCGGTTCGTGCGTCCGACGCAGATGGTGTTCAGGCTCGACGGCAGGCGTAACTGACGCAATCGCGGCCGCTGAAATGATTTGGGCGCCCCACACCGTGGAGCGCCGAGGCTGTTTGGCTGATCGTCGGCCTTACGGCAGCTTCAGCGACGTCTCCGCATTGTACGGCTTCAGCGTCTCGTCGGCGGCCTTCTGGGCGGCGGCGAGGGCTTCCTTCGGCTGCTTCTTGCCGTTGAGGACCAGCATCACCTCGTCCTCGAGGTTCTTGCGAACCGGCACGGTCTTGTAGGTCGCAAACCACGGCTTGGCGACGTCGAGCTGTTCGACGGCGGTCTTGGCGTCCGGGTTCTTGTTCAGGAAGTCGACCATGTCGGGCGTCTTGTAGGCGGCCATGTTGGGCGCGAAATAGCCGGTGGCGCGGCTCCACCAAGCGCTCTTCTCGGGCGAGGTCATCCACTTGATCAGGGTCCAGGCGGCCTTCTGCTTGTCGGCCTCGAGGCCTGCCGGAACGATCAGCGAGGCGCCGCCGATCGGCACGGCGTTGCGGACGTTGCGCGGGATGAACGCGACCTTGTAGTTGAACTTGGCGTTGTCGCGCACATAGGTCAGCGAGCCCGTCGACAGCATCATCATCGCGGCATTGCCGGAGATGAACGAGGTGCTGACGGCAGGACCCGGGGTGGCGCCGGGCGCGTGGACCTTGTGCTTGTACACGAGGTCGTTCCACCAGGTGAGTGCGCCGAGCATCGAGGGCGTGTCGTAATAGACCTCGCCGCCGAACTCCTCGTTGTAGTAGCGGCCGCCATTGGTCATGGTGAGCGTTTCCATCATCCAGCCGCAATAGTCATAGGCGCAGGGGATCGCGATGCCCCATTGGGTCACCTTGTCGCCCTCGCGCTTGGTGAGCTTCTTGGCCCAGTCGGTGAGCTCGGCCCAGGTCTGCGGCGGCTTGTTCGGATCGAGGCCGGCTTCCTTGGCCTTGTCGGCGTTGATGTAGAGCAGCGGCGTCGAATTGTGGAAGGGCACGCCGTAGACCGAGCGGTTGATCACCGCGTTGCCCTGGAGCGCCGGGAAGAACTGGCCCAGGAACTGGTCCTTTGTGGCGCCATCGGCGGCAATGAGGCTGTCGAGATTGGTGAGCTCGTTCTCGATCTGCATGTCGAGCAGGAAGTTCGCGGACATGATCACGGCGGACGGCGGCTTGCCGGCCTTGATCGCCGCGCGCGTCTTGATCAACGTGTCGTCATAGGAGCCGGTGTAGACGGCGGTCGCCTTGATCGCGGGATGGGTCTCGTTGAACTCCTTGATCAAGGTGCCCATGTCGCGGGCGAGCTTGCCGTCGACGGGAACGGGGAAGAACAGGTCGATCTCGGTCGGACTTTCGGCCATTGCCGGGACGGCGAGGGCGCCTGCCATGGTACCTGCGATGGCAAGGCCGAGCATGAGCCTGCGGGAAAACAGCATCGAGATTCTCCTATTTGATGCCAGAGGTGACGAACGAGCTGATGAAGCGCTTCTGGAAGATCAGGAACGTGATGAGCAGTGGCGCGATCACCATCAGCGTGCCGGCGGCGATGGTGCCCCAGGCCTGCGTGCCTTCGGCGGTCGCGGTGAAGACGGACAGGCCGACCGTGAGCGGACGCTTGTCTGGCGAATTGATCACCATCAGCGGCCACAGGAAGTCGTTCCAGTGGCTGGTGACGGAGATGATGGCGAAGGTCGAGAAGCTCGGCATCGACAACGGCACGTAGATGTGGCGGATGCGCTGGAGAAGGCTGGCGCCGTCGATCAGGGCGGCATCTTCCAGCTCGGTCGGAATGGCTTCAAAAGCCTGCCGCATCAGGAACGTGCCGAACGCCGAGGCGAAGAACGGCATCATTACGCCGGTGAGCGTGTCGTAGAGCCCGAGCTGCGCCACCAGGCTCAAATTCGGCACGATCAGCAGCACGGGCACCAGCATGAGCTGCATCAGGAACAGGTAGAAGATCAGCGTCTTGCCGGCGAATTCGAGCCGGGCAAAGGCAAAGCCCGCCAGCGTGATCGTGACGAACTGCACGAGAAGGATGCCGGTGCAGATGAACGTGGTGTTGAGGGTATAGCGCGGGAAATCGCCGATCTCCCAGGCGTCCCTGATGTTGTCGAGCGTCGGCTGCAGGCTCGGCATCAGCTCGGCCATCGCGTTGATGCCGTCGGACGCCGGGCGCAGCGTCGCCACGCCCATCCACAGGAACGGGATCAGCCAGACGATGGCGAGCAAGATCGTCAACATGAAGCCGAGCTTGGGCGTGATCTCGCGGCGGGTGGCGAGCGGGGCATCCCTGAACAAGCGATCGATCAGCGTCATGCTCTGCCCTCGCGGTTGGCCATCGTCCGGAAGGAGAGCGCGGTGAGACCCATCAGCGCGGCGAGCGTCAGCAGCGTTGCCGCCGAGGCCTTGCCGATGTCGTAATGCTCGACCGCCTGCTGGTAGATGTAGAACAGCACGAGATTGGTCGAGTTGGACGGGCCGCCCTTGGTCATGACGAAGACGTGGTCGACCTGCGTCACCGCGTTGAGCGTGGCGATGACGATGACGAACAGGAAGGTGGGCTTGAGCTCCGGCAGGATGATGTAGCGCAGGCGCATGAACGGACCGGCGCCGTCGAGATGCGCGGCCTCCATGACATCCTCGGGCACGGCCTGGAGGCCGGCGAGGAAGAACAGCATGTAGTAGCCCGCGTTCTTCCAGATGGTGATCACCATGATCGCAGTGAGCGCGATGTCGGGGTCGCCGAGCCAGTTCGGCACCACCGGAAGCAGGCGTCCGATGTAGTAGTCGAGCAGGCCGACATTGGGCAGGAAGATGAACAGGAACAGCGCGGAGGCCGCGACCATCGGGATCAGCACCGGTAGGAACAGCGCGGCGCGCAGCGCGCTGCTCACCGCATTGGTGCGCGACAGCGCGAGGGCGAACAGGAGTGCAAGTCCAATGCTCGGGATCGCCGTGCCGACGGCATAGATGAGATTGTTGACGACCGCGCCGGTGAAGGCGGGATCGGCAAGCACCGCGCTGATATTGTCGAGGCCGACGAAACGGACCGGCGCCTTCGGCGTGGCGCGCTGATAGAGCGCGTCGATGAGCACGCGGCCCATCGCGCCATAGGTGAACAGCGCGAGGAAGACCAGCGAGGGCAGCAGCAGGAGATAGGCGGGCAGCGAAGCTCTGAATCGGCTCGAGAGGCGTTTCAGGAGGTGCAGGCGCGGTGCCGCCGAAGTCGCGACCGGGAGAGCCGCGGGTTCAGCGAGGCTCATGTCACCGCGCCGGGAAATTGAGCGCATAGTCGCGGCCGTCCACTCCCGCCGGTGGCTCGAAGGGGAAGCGCAGACTGGTGTCGAGGAAATCGTGGCTGTGCACGACCAGGTTCTCTCCGTCGATCAGCACCACGCCATAGGCCGGCGGCTCATGGCTGGCGAGATGATCGGCGGCGGTGGCGTCAAGCTCGAACCAGACCTGATGGTTGGTGCCGCGCAGCGTCGAGAACGGGATATTGCCGTAGCTGCCGAAGATCGGCCGGTGCACGTGGCCGAAGAAGAGGTGGCGGATGCGCGCGCGGTAGGGCGCGATCACTTCGGCGAATTCGGCGCTCTGCTTCAGCGCGATCTCGTCCATCGCGTGGACGCCGACCGGGAAGGGCGGATGATGCATGAAGACGACGAATTGCTGGTCGGTGGGCGCGGCTGCGAGCGTCTTCGCTAGCCAGTCGAAACGTTTTGCGCACATCTCGCCGGCATGGCTGGTCTCGTCCAGCGTGTCGAGGAAGACGAACAGGCCGTGCTCGGTGGTGCGGGTGCCCTGCACAAAACCATTCGGATCGCGCGGCGCCGCCTTCAGGCTGTCGAGGCAGGCCACGCGCTTGTCGTGATTGCCGACCATGGCGATGTACGGGATTTTCAGCGCGGCCGTCGCTTCAGCGAAATTCGCATAGGATTCCGGCTCGCCCCAATGGGTGAGATCGCCGGTCACGACCGCGAAGGCGGCGTCGGGCTGGCGCTTGTTGATGTCGGCAATCGCCGCGTCCAGCCGAGCGCGCGGATCGAGGCCGTAGAGTTTCAGCCCGGGATTCGCGAGATGCGTGTCGGTGATGTGGATGAACTTGAAGGGCATGGCTTGTCAGGACTGTTGGAGGGTGGGCGCCTCCGGCAGGACGACCCTGACAGGCCGTTAGAGCGCGAGTGTTTCAGTTTGATGACAGCGGTTCCCGCGGTACGTTGAAGATGTGGGAATGGCGTGGACGGGCGGCCAAAGCCCGGAATCCTCTCCTGATTGAGGTCGCAGGCGCGATCTACCTTGCCGCGAAGATGCGGTCATGGTTTGCTCGGACTGCCCATCGAATTTGCATCACGAGATTTTTCGAATGTTGACGTCGCGTATCCTCCGCGAGCCGGGATTGCCCCGTGCGCTCCATCCAGGGGCGCGAGCTCAGGGTCTTCATCCAGGACGTGGTCTACGGCTTCCTGCCGAGCGAGGTACCGGTCGGGGAAAAGCTGTCGCTTTACGCGATCCATGCCTTCACGTCGCCGGAGGGGCCAGGACTTCTGGTCAATGAATTCCTGATCCCGCGCAGCTTTCCGCGCGCCGACAAGCCGGCGGACAAGACGGTGACCTCCTGCGGATGCTGGACCCACGATGAGCATCCCGGCCAAGACTTCACCGTGGACGCGCCGGGCCTCCCAGTGGCGATGGCAGACGGCATCGTCGTCAAGATCGAGAACAGCGAACAGGCGCCGGCCGATCTCCCTGTGATCGGTGGTTGCGGCCGCTATGTGGTGCTCAAGCACACCTTTCCCAACGGCCGCATCGTCTACACGCGCTACATCCAACTCGGCCGCATCAATGGGCCGAAAGGAGAGGCACTCGAGGTCGGGGCGGCCGTCAAGGCAAGGGATACGATCGGCGAGATCGGCCCAAACACGGTGCTGCATTTCGAGCTCCGGCCCGTCGCACCCGGCACGACGACGGAAAACAAGGACTGGGCCGAACGCTATGGCAAAATGCCTGATATGGAGTGGTCACGCTACGATGCCGTCGATCCGCAGAAGTTCGACGCGGCATCGTTCGGCGGGGTGAGGAAGGCGACGAAGTAGGGGGCAGGCGAGACGTGGCTCACGTCCCGCAAAACGTCCGCAACACGCGCTGGTCTGGCAGCGGTGGATCGGCGTAGGCCGCGTGCTCGGGCTGGTCCTCGTACGGCTTCGCCAGCACCTTCACCAGCTCCTCGAAGGGCGCGTAATTGTCGTCATTCACCGCGGCCTGGATCACGGCCTCGACGCGGTGGTTGCGCGGGATGAAGATCGGGTTGACGGCGTGCATGGCGGACTGCCGCTCGGTGGCGGCTTGCGGCTCCAGCGCGGTGCGCTCGCGCCAGCGCTTGGCCCAGTCGTCGAAGGCTGAGGGATCCATGAACTGCGCGCGGACGTCGGAGATGCCGGCCTCGTCAGCCGCGGCATCGCACAGCTTGCGGAAGGTGAGGGTGAAGTCGGCCTGGTTCTTCGCCATGGCATCGAGCAGGTCCTGGATCAGCGCCTCGTCACCATCGCGCTCCCTGAACAGGCCGACCTTCTTGCGCAGGCCCGCCTGATAGGCGGTGCTGAACGTCTCGGCGAAGGCGCCGAGAATGTCCTGGGCTTCCGCCACGGCCTTCTCCTGGTCGTCCGAGAACAGCGGCAGCAGGCACTCGGCGAGCCGGGTCAGATTCCACAGCGCGATGCGCGGCTGGTTGGCATAGGCGTAGCGGCCCATCTCGTCGATCGAGGAGAACACCTGCGCGGGATTGTAGGCGTCCATGAAGGCGCAGGGGCCGTAGTCGATGGTCTCGCCCGAGATTGAGCTGTTGTCGGTGTTCATCACGCCGTGGATGAAGCCGACCAGCAGCCAGCGTGCGACGAGATCGGCCTGGCGTGCGACGACGGCGGCGAGCAGCGCGTGATAGGGCCGCTCAGCATGCAGCAGGTCCGGATAATGCCGGGTAATGACGTGCTCGGCCAGACGACGAAGCGCCTCGGTGTCGCGGCGGACGGCGAAGAACTGGAAGGTGCCGACGCGGATATGGCTCGCGGCGACGCGCGTCAGCACTGCGCCGGGCAGCGCGGTCTCGCGAATGACGTGCTCGCCGGTGACGACGGCGGCGAGCGAGCGCGTGGTCGGGATGCCGAGCGCGAACATGGCCTCGCTGACGATGTATTCGCGCAGCACCGGTCCGAGCGCCGCGCGGCCATCGCCGCGGCGGGAGAACGGGGTGGGACCCGAGCCCTTGAGCTGGATGTCGCGGCGGACGCCGTTCTTGTCGATGACCTCGCCGAGCAGGATTGCCCGCCCATCGCCGAGTTGGGGCACGAATTGCCCGAACTGGTGGCCGGCATAGGCCATGGCGATGGGATCGGCGCCGGCGGGAACCGTCTTGCCGGCTAGGATTTCGGCACCCTCAGGGGTCTCCAGCATATCAGGGTCGAGCCCGAGCAGGGCTGCCAGGGGCCGGTTCAGCTTGATCAGCCGGGGGGCGGCCACAGGGGTCGGCGCGACGCGGGCAAAGAAGTTGTCCGGCAGTGCCGAATAGGAGTTCTGGAAGGGGAAATGGACGGTCATGGAGGTAAAGATAGGGGGGGAACGCCTGATGGCAAAGGCTTGAGGCCAGATCGGCTAAAATTGCGCCTTCCGGGCCCAAAACGGGCCGTTCCCTTGGTTGCCGCCCCCGGTCTCGTCGGGTAAACCCTGCCGCAACTTCGGACCGGTCGTTTCAGGCCGTCCGATTCGCTTCCTCCGACATTGATTTTGGGACGACCATGCATCGCTACCGGTCACATACATGCGGCGCGCTCCGCGAGAGCAACATCGGCGAAACAGTTCGCCTCTCGGGCTGGGTCCATCGCGTTCGCGACCATGGCGGCGTGCTGTTCATCGACCTGCGCGACCACTACGGCCTGACCCAGTGCGTGGTCGATCCGGACTCGCCGGCGTTCTCGCAGGCCGAGAAGCTGCGCTCGGAATTCGTGGTGCGGATGGACGGCAAGGCCCGCCGCCGCCCCGCAGGTACCGACAATGACGAGCTGCCGACCGGCAAGATCGAGATCTATGTCAGCGAGATCGAGGTGCTGGGCCCGGCCGGCGACCTGCCGCTGCCGGTGTTCGGCGATCAGGAATACCCTGAGGACATCCGCCTGAAGTACCGCTTCCTCGACCTGCGTCGTGAGAAGCTGCACCAGAACATCATGACGCGCGTCGAAATCATCAAGTCGATGCGCAGGCGGATGGAGGGGCAGGGCTTCTTCGAGTTCAACACCCCGATCCTGACCGCTTCGTCGCCGGAAGGCGCGCGCGACTTCCTGGTGCCCTCGCGCATCCATCCCGGCAAGTTCTACGCGCTGCCGCAGGCGCCGCAGCAGTACAAGCAACTGCTGATGATGTCGGGCTTCGACCGTTACTTCCAGATCGCGCCCTGCTTCCGCGACGAGGACCCGCGCGCCGACCGTCTGCCCGGCGAGTTCTACCAGCTCGACGTCGAGATGAGCTTTGTCACGCAGGAGGACGTGTTCGCGGCGATGGAGCCCGTCATCACCGGCGTGTTCGAGGAGTTCGCCAGGGGCAAACCGGTGAGCAAGAACTGGCGTCGCATCCCGTTCGCCGAAGCGCTGCGCAAATACGGCAGCGACAAGCCGGACCTGCGCAATCCCATCGAGATGCAGGACGTCTCCGAGCACTTCCGCGGCTCCGGCTTCAAGGTCTTCGCGCGCATGCTCGAAGATCCCAAGAACCAGGTCTGGGCGATCCCGGCACCGGGCGGCGGCAGTCGCGCATTCTGTGACCGCATGAATTCGTGGGCGCAGGGCGAGGGCCAGCCGGGCCTCGGCTACATCATGTGGCGTGAGGGCGGCGAGGGTGCCGGTCCGCTTGCCAACAACATCGGGCCTGAGCGCACCGCTGCGATCCGCGCGCAGATCGGCGTCAAGGAAGGCGATGCCGCCTTCTTCGTCGCCGGCGACCCCGACAAGTTCTGGAAATTCTCCGGCCTTGCCCGCAACAAGGTCGGCGAGGAATTGAACCTCACCGACAAGGAGCGGTTCGAGCTCGCCTGGATCGTCGACTTCCCGATGTACGAGTACAACGAGGACGACAAGAAGGTCGACTTCTCGCACAACCCGTTCTCGATGCCGCAGGGCGGTCTCGATGCGCTGAAGGGCCAGGACCCGCTGACCATCAAGGCGTTCCAGTACGACATCACCTGCAACGGCTACGAGATCGCCTCGGGCGGCATCCGCAACCATGTGCCGGAAGCGATGGTGAAGGCGTTCGAGATCGCCGGCTATGGCGAGCAGGAAGTGGTCGACCGGTTCGGCGGCATGTACCGCGCCTTCCAGTACGGCGCGCCGCCGCATGGCGGCATGGCCGCGGGCGTCGACCGCATCGTGATGCTTCTGTGCGGCACCAACAATCTGCGCGAGATCTCGCTGTTCCCGATGAACCAGCAGGCCATGGATCTGCTGATGGGTGCGCCGTCAGACGCCACGACAAAACAGCTCCGCGAGCTGCATGTGCGGGTAAACCTGCCGCAGAAGTGAGGTCGTGCGTGCCCCGGCGCACAGTAGGGTGGGCAATGGCGCATAGCGCCGTGCCCACCGGCTCTCGTTGATCCCAACGAAGATGTGGGCACGCTTCGCTTTGCCCACCCTACATCCGATATCGCTTCAGCTCTCTCCGCATCGTCATTGCGAGCGCAGCGAAGCAATCCGGAGTCCCTCCGCGGAGGGACTCTGGATTGCTTCGTCGCAAGAGCTCCTCGCAATGACAAGGTGAGAGTTACGCGTAGCGCCCTACAACCCCGTCGACGCCTCGATCTTGAACTGCGCCAGCGCGACGATCGGTTCGCTGTTCAGCACGTCCATGAGCTGAAGCACCGGCACCTTGCCGAGCGGCGTGAGCTTGATGGTGAGCGTTTGACCTGAGGTCTCGACGAAGCCGGCGAGCGCATCGACCGCCGCTTTGGCATCGAGATTGGCGGCGGTGACCTTCTCGCCCTGCGCCCGGATCATCTCGGCGATGGCGCTGCGGCCGGCGTCGCGGCTGACATTCTGCATGCGCGAGAACTGCGCCACGATCAGATCGACGACGCCGCTGTCGCGCAGGGAGAGCTCGATCGCACCGGTCTCGACCTGCGCCGCCTGGCCCATGACCTGCACCGGGTCGGTCGTGAACAGGCCGCGCGGCACGTTGGCGAGCGCGAAGCGGGCCTGCGCCTTGGCGAGATTGCCGAGATCGATGGTGGCGGGTGCAAGCGCAAACGCGCCCGACGACTCCGTCCAAGCGGCGCCGAGATCGAGATCGATCGCCAGCTTGTCCACGCCCGCCATGATGAGCGGCCGTTGCGCCGGATTGGTGGGATCGGTGGGCGTGACCATCTTCACGACCAGATTGGCCTTGCTCGGGATCGAGCCGACCAGCTGTCCCCAGTTCAGGCTAATCGTGTCGATGGTGACGAGCTGCCGCGTGGTCTTGTAGGGCGACACCACGCCCTTGATCTCGGCGCCTTCGAGCACCCGGAATAGACCCAGTACCTGATCCGGCGAGGGCGTCTGTCCGGGATTGCTGAGGCCCGCCGCCCAGCGCATTAGGTTTGCCGCGCTGAACGACTTCAGCGCGAAGCGCTCCATCTTGAATTGCCCCTGCGGCGCCGGCGTATCGACGCCCTCGATCGCAAACTCGTCCTCGCGGTATTTGATCGCGTTGACCCTACCGGTCCCCTGCGGCGTGCCGATCGCAATCTTGCTGATCTCGGCCTTGCCGATGCGAAGACCCTCATAGACTCCGGCGATCTTCTCCAGCATCTCGCGCGACTGTGCCGGCGTCGGAACGGCGGATTGATCCTGCGGCAGCGCGGCAAACAGCTCGGCCAGCCGGAATTTCGACGGCTGCACGTCGATGTCCTCCATCACGAAGCCGTCGATATCGACACGCATCCCCTGGGCCGATTTGAGCGTGTAGGGGCCGGCCGAGATCTGCCGGTAGACGCGATGATAGGTCTCGTCACTGCTGGTCTTTGGATCGAGCGCAGCGATGATCGCCGTCGCATCGAAATCGTTGACGATGACGTTCGACAGCTCGCCGGTCAGCTTGTCCGGCTTGCCCGGCTGCTTCACGTCGACCGAGACGGCGGCGCGGTCGGCCTTCATCGCATCGACCTTGCCGTTCTTCAGATTCTGGATCGTCAATCCGGAATAGGTGATTTCGCCGTTGCCGCCGGGACCGCTGCCGGAATCGAAGCTCATCGTCAGCGTCGGCGCCGTGAGCGACGTCGCCGTGACGCTCGCGTATTGACCGAGCACGTAGCGGTAGAGGTCGATAAGGGAGCCGTTCGCCGGCGCCGTCCCGGTGTGAAGGGGGCCGGCGTAGTCGCGCATCGTCAGTTGCGGGATCTTGTAGGACGCCTTCACCTTGGTGGGGCCGACCTGATCCAGCGTGACGTCGAGGCCGGTGATGTCGATGCTGTCGGCCGAAAACCTGATGTCGTCGATCCGGCGAACGCCGGTGCCCTTGATGCCGGCGATCTTGACCTGCGCTTGCGGCTGGCTGCCGGGCGTGACCGCGATGTCCTCGATGGTCAGCGTCCGGCTCATCAGGTCGAACGCGACCTTGCCGTGGCGCGCCTTGCCGCCACTGCTGCGGATCTGCTCGAAGGCCGCCTCGATCTCGGCTGCGGCGCGATGCTTGGCGTAGAGGTTGAAGCCGAACCATCCGCCCGCGGCAAACACGACTGCCACGATCAGGCCGATCAGGATCCGCTTCATTCCCAGCTCCAGTTGCTCGTTTTGCACTGCGCAACCTGCCATATTCGGGAAACGTCGCGCGGTCCAGGGAAAGCTAGCGCTATCAGATATTTGACATGCGCCCTGTTGATGGGGCGGCAATCGGATGTTGCCACCGGGGCGCCCGGCGTGCTTCATCCCGTTTCCACGACCCGGAAATAACCGTCGGCTTGGACGGCGGCTCCGGATGAGGCACTTTGAGGCCGGTAACCCGAGGCAAGAGACCGCATGTCGTCCTTTTCTGATGATCTCCACCAGGCGGCGCTGGCCTATCACCGTCTGCCGCGCCCCGGAAAGCTCGAGATCCAGGCGAGCAAGCCGCTTGCCAACCAGCGCGACCTCGCGCTTGCCTATTCTCCGGGCGTTGCCGCCGCCTGCACCGAGATCGCCAAGAACCCGGCGGAAGCCGCCACGCTCACCACCCGTGCCAATCTGGTCGCTGTGGTCTCAAACGGCACCGCGGTGCTCGGCCTCGGCAATATCGGCCCGCTGGCCTCCAAGCCGGTGATGGAGGGCAAGGCCGTCCTGTTCAAGAAATTCGCCGGCATAGACGTGTTCGATATCGAGATCGCTGCCGACACCATCGACCGCGTGGTCGAGACCGTGGCGGCGCTCGAGCCGACCTTCGGCGGCATCAATCTCGAGGACATCCGCGGTCCGGAATGCTTCGAGATCGAGGCGCAGCTCAAGCAGCGCATGAAGATCCCGGTCTTCCATGACGACCAGCACGGCACCGCCATCATCGTCGCCGCCGCCATCACCAACGGCCTCAGGCTGAATGGCAAGAAGCTATCCGACGTCAAGATCGTGGCATCGGGAGCAGGGGCCGCCGCGATCGCGACGCTGAACCTGCTCGTGTCGATGGGTGCGCAGCGCAAGAACATCTGGGTCTGCGACATCGACGGCCTCGTGCATGAGGGCCGCAACACCACGATGGATCGCTGGAAGGCGGTCTACGCGCAGAAGACCGACAAGCGGACGCTTGGCGACGTCATCGGCGGCGCCGACATCTTCATCGGGCTCTCGGCACCCGGCGTGCTCAAGCCGGAGATGGCCAAGGCGATGGGCGACAAGCCCCTGATCATGGCGCTCGCCAATCCGACCCCGGAGATCATGCCGGAGGAGGCGCGCAAGGTGCGCCCCGACGCCATGATCTGCACCGGCCGCTCCGACTATCCGAACCAGGTCAACAACGTTCTCTGCTTCCCCTTCATCTTCCGCGGCGCGCTCGACGTCGGCGCCAGCGCCATCAACGAGGAGATGAAGCACGCCGCCGTCGAAGCCATCGCGCAGCTCGCGCGCGAGGCGCCGTCGGATGCGGTGGCGCAAGGCTTTGACTCCGGCGAAACGCAGGGCTTTGGCCCGGGCTCGCTGATCCCGAGCCCGTTCGACCCGCGCCTGATCCTGCGCATCGCGCCGGCCGTGGCGAAGGCCGCGATGGAGTCGGGCGTCGCGACGCGGCCCATCACCAATTTCGACGAATACACCGCGCTGCTCGAGCGCTTCGCCTTCCGCTCCGGCCTCGTCATGAAGCCGATGTTCGCCAAGGCCAAGACCCAGCCGGTGCGCGTGATCTATGCCGAAGGCGAGGACGAGCGCGTGCTCCGTGCCACACAAGTGGTGCTGGAGGAGAAGCTGGCGACGCCGATCCTGGTCGGCCGTCCCTCCGTGGTGGAGGCGCGCATCAAGCGCTTCGGCCTGTCGATCAAGGCGGGCAAGGATTTCGACCTCGTCAATCCCGAGGACGATCCGCGCTATCGCTCCTATGTGCAGTCCTATGTCGAGGTCGCCGGCCGCCGCGGTGTGACGCCGGATGCCGCGCGCACGGTGGTGCGCACCAACAACACGGTGATCGCCGCGCTTGCGGTAACGCGCGGGGAGGCGGATGCGATGCTTTGCGGCGTCGAGGGCCGCTACATGAGCCATCTGCGCCATGTCCGCGAGATCGTCGGCTTCTCGCCTGGGATCAGCGACTACGCGGCACTGGCGCTGCTGATCACCAGCAAGGGCGCCTTCTTCATCGCCGACACGCAAGTTCGGCCCAATCCGAGCGCCGAGGAGCTCGCCGAGATCGCCTCGCTTGCCGCGGTCCACGTCCAGCGCTTCAACATCAAGCCGAAGATCGCCTTCGTCTCGCACTCGGATTTCGGCAGCTACGACACCGAGTCTTCGCGCAAGATGCGCCGGGCGACCCAGCTGTTGAAGGAGAAGCATCCGGAGATCGAGGCCGACGGCGAGATGCAGGGCGACACCGCGCTCTCCGCCGCTGCGCGAAAGATGGTGCTGCCGCACTCCAAGCTCGAGGGCGAGGCCAACATCATGATCATGCCGAGCCTCGACACCGCCAACGTCGCCTATCAGATGATCAAGTCGCTGGCGGATGCGCTCCCCGTCGGCCCGATCCTGATCGGCCCGGCGCGTCCCGCCCATATCCTCACGCCGTCGGTGACGGCGCGCGGCATCCTCAACATGACGGCAGTTGCGGTGGTGGAAGCGCAGGAGCGCGCTTCGCGGCAGCAGCCGACGTTGTTTACGTAGGGGCGCGCGTCCGGCGTTTCTCGGAGGCGCGGTCGTTCCACAAATTCGTCATGCCCGGGCTTGTCCCGGGCATCCACGTTCTTTGTGCCGCGAGGAAAGTCGTGGATGGCCGGGTCAAGCCCGGCCATGACGCCGAGAGCGTTGTCTTCGCCGCTCTTGGTTCGATTCTGCTAGGGAGCGCCATAACGCCGCCAACTTTGAATTACTTTCAGTTCGGCATTTCCCCGTTTGTAAACCGGCGCATGACTCTTCATAATCGCTCGGTGCTTTCTTCAAAATTCCCGTTTCAGAAAGCCTGAGCCAAGAGGCCGATCATGCCAGCGTTCGTGACTTTCGGACGGATCCTGTTCGCCGTGCTGTTCATCTACACGGGCGCGACCAAGCTCTTTGCCATCCAGGCGACGGCCGACTTCATCGCCACCAAGCTCGTGGTGCCGGAAGTCATCGCGCCTTACGCCAAGCAGATCGAGACGGCGACCGCCATGACCACGCCGCAGCTTCTGGCGATCGCGGTCGGGGCGCTCGAGATCATCGCGGGGCTGATGATCGCGCTGAACTTCGGCGCGCGCTTCTTCGCGTTGCTCATGATCATCTACGTCGCGGTCGCGACCGCGCTGTTCTATGACTTCTGGAACCAGGCGCCGCCCGACAACGCCAAGATGCTGGTCGACGCGCTCAAGAATCTCTCGATCATCGGCGCGCTGTTCATGATCATGGGCTACGGCCGCACCACGCGCCCGGCCGAGGCGGCCTACGGGGACGTGTAAAGCGGTCGATGGCTCGTCCCCTAACGACGAGTGCATGAACCGTCGTTCACAGATTAGCTTTTGAGATCACAGCGGTTCTACAAATCGAGGCCGCTGCGGCTGCTGCGCGGGGTGCTGGCTTATTATCCTCCGGCGCCGTAGCGCAGATCAGCTTCGGCGCCACGGCGTGACGGTGACCTCATGCGCCGCGTCGAGCGTATAGGGCGCGCCCGGTTTCATCCCGTGTGACGACAGCACCTCATGCGGAGTCCGCTGGGGCACACCGACGAAGCAGCCTTCGCCGCCAGGCAGCCGCACGTGGGGGGCCTCCGACAGCCAGAACGTGTCGTAGCGGTCCATGAACATGTCGAACACGACCGGGCCGCCAATGATCGCGACGGTGCCGGAAGCCACGTCGGCGAAGGCGCAGGCTTCTTCGAAACTCGCGTGATCCGGATTCCATAGGGTGGCGTTCGGCATCTCGGGGTCGACGGTGAGCGCCTTGATCTTGCGGGTCAGGATCAGCCGCTTGCGCTTGGGCGAATTCGGCTGGCCCTCATGCGAGCGGCGGCCATGCACGATCAGGGCGGCGCGATCGAGCGCCTGCTCGAAGAACAGCTTGTCGCCCTCGAATTTCAACGTCTCAGGCATGATGTGCGACGGATCGGCGAGCATGCCGTCCGCGGAGACGATGACGTAGCCTTCGATACGAAAGGACAATTGCCGGCTATTCGGAAACGGTCGTCACCACGGAATTGACCGGGCGCTGGCTCACCGTCGGCAGCTTGACGTCCTTGAGCAGCTCCTGGTCGTATTCCGGCAGTGTCGACGCCGGGAATTTGGCGCGCATCGCCACCACCTTGTAGCCGCCGGCCTTCAACCGCTTGAGCAGCTCGGGCAGGGCTTCCGCGGTGTGCTTCTGGAAGTCGTGCATCAGGATGATGCCCTTGCCCTTGCTGTCGAGCTTCTTCATGACGGTCTCGACCACCTTCTCCGGCTTGGAGGCCTTGAAGTCGAAGGAGTCGATGTCGCAGGAGAAGATCGCGACGTTGCGGTTGCCGAGATAGGTGACCATCTCCGGCGGATGCTGGAGCGCCGGGAAGCGGAAGAACGGCGAGGGCGAGATGCCGCCGAGCGCCCACTTCACTGCCGAGAATCCCTTCTCGATCTCGTCCTTGCGCTGCGCTTCCGTGAGCTTCTTGTTGTTGAGGTTGGCGTGCGACCAGGTGTGCGCACCCACGGTATGGCCGGCCGCGTAGACCTGCTTCAGGATCTCCGGCTCATAGGTCGCGTGCTTGCCGATGGAGAAGAAGATGCCGGTGGTGCATTCATCGGCGAGAGCCTTCAGCACCGCGGGTGTGTTCTTGGGCCAGGGGCCGTCGTCGAAGGTCAGCACGACCTCGTGGTCGCGCAGGAAGTCGAGCTCCTTGAAATGCTCGAAGCCGAAGCCGGGACCACCCGTGGTGTCGATCTCGACGGTGCGGGCGACCCCGAGAGCGCCGGGCGTGTTGCAGGCCGCGCGGGCGGGCTGGGGCGCCTGTTTGGGCGGGGGCGGGAAGGCCGGTTGCGTTGGGGCAGCGACTGCCGCCGCGGGAGCGGGCGCCGGTGCTGCGGCGGGGGCTGCAGCCGGTGCCGCTTGGGTGGCGGCTGCGGGTTTTGCTGCCGGGGCCTGTGACCACGCTGCGCCTGCCATCGCAACCGACATCGCGCTTGCTAAAATCAGTCCTGCCGCCACACGCATGGTGATGTCCTCGAGATTGATCCCGTTGTTTCGCCGTGGCTTTTCGCCATTGGCAAAACCATCCTGCCCCTTGATAGTCCTAGCCTAGATGGTGGGCCCTCGTCATTGCAACGGCTGTTTGGCACCCCGCCACAATTGTGCCCAACCGGATGCGGGCTGTGGGTGTCAGCTGTCGGCCAGCGCCTTCGCAATCGCCGTCTTGACCCGTGTGTCCGTCGGATCGACCGCAGACGGAAAGACCTCGGCAATATAGCCGTCCCGGCCAATCAGGTATTTGTGGAAGTTCCAGCGCGGAACCTCGCGGGGGCGCGCCTCGGCAGCCCATTTGTAGAACGGATGCGCCTTCGCCCCGACCACGACTGACTTGGCAGTGATCGGGAAGGTAACGCCGTATTGGTGGTGCGCGGTCTGCGTGATTTCGCTCGTGCCGCCGGGCTCCTGGCCACCGAAATCGTTCGAGGGCACGCCGATCACGGTGAGTCCGCGCTCGCGAAACTCTGTCCAGAGCTCTTGCAGGCCGGCATATTGCGGAGTGTAGCCGCAGAGCGAGGCGGTGTTGACCACCAGCAGCGGCTTGCCCGTGAAAGCGGCAAGACGGAGGTCGTCGCCGGACAATGCAGGGAACGAGAAGGCATAGGCCGAGATCCGGCTCATGCCGCCCTCGGCGAAGGTGCGTCCAGCAGATGCGGTCGTCGCGACGAGCGCGGCGAGCATGGTCCTACGGTCCAGCATGGCAACGTCCCCCGACGTGATCCGGGACGCAGTTTACTGCGTCGGCGCCGCGCGCCTGCTCAACACCGCGTTATCGGACGCGGCGAGGTGACAGATTCCTGCTTTGACGCGTTTTCTTTGCGCGAACCGGTATCCACTTCGCTCAGAACGCTCTAGTACAGGCGCACGATGAAGTCGGTGCCTTCGCCGGTCTCGCCCTGGTTGATGCCCTGGTCGGAGACAATGATTGAGCCGCCGGATGTCAGCATCTCGTTGATCTTCGCCATGGTGTCGGCCGGGATCGAGATGCGGTCGAGTGCCTCGGCCGGGCTGTCCGGCGTGACTACGGGCTTGGTTGTAACGGGCTTGGCGGCGACGGGGATCATGGCGGCGCCACGGCGTGTCACGCGGCTGTTGTCGTCGCGCGCGGCGGCGCGGGCGGAGACCGGCAGCGACAGCACCGACCAACGCAGCGCATTGGTGTCGGTCTTGTCCACCACGGCGGTGAAGACGTGGGTGCCGAGTGGCCGCTCGCTGGCAGCGATCGTGACGGGCACCTCGAACAGCGGCGCAAAGTTCTGCCGCACGTAGAGCTTGGAATCCTTGCGGCTGATGAATACGGCGATCTGGCCGGCCCGCTTGGGCACTTCCGGCTTTGCCACCGGCGCGGGATCGGCGATGCGGGTCTCGTCTTTCTTCACGTCGGGCGAGGCGGCGAGCGCCGGTGCGACAGCGGGCGCATCGGGCTTCTTCGCGGTGTCGGCGGCTCCAGTCTTTGCTGCTTCGGTCTTGGTTGGCTCGGCCTGGGACGCTTCTGCGGCTTCAGGGGGCTTTGCTTCGGTGGCCGCGGGCTTGGCGGCTTCTTCGGACTGCGGCTTGGCCGGGCCAGATGCCTCGGCGGTCTTTTCAGACTTTGCCTCAACCTTGTCGGCTGGTGCGGCTGTATCCTCTCGAGCGGGTGCATTGCCGGTGGTCACATCCGACATCACGGTGTGGCCGACCGAGGAGCGCAGGTCGGGTACGCCGTCTGCGCTGGCGGTCTTCGTCTCGGCGGGCTTCGCTTCGCTGACCTGGGTTTGCGCGGCGCCCTTGTCGGCCTTGTCGCCGACATTGCTCTGCGGCTCCAGGCTGGCGGCGGGCTGCGGCGGCACGCGCACCGAGGCGAGCAGGGGATGCGAGAAATTTTGCGGCGACATCTGGCCGGGCGAGACGATCACGCGCGCGCCCATCTTGGTCCAGTTCCACATCTTCACCGCGAACGCCATCGGCATGCGGATGCAGCCGTGCGAGGCCGGATAGCCCGGGAGGACGCCGGCATGCATGGCGATGCCGGACCAGGTGATCCGCTGCATGTACGGCATTGGCGCGCCGCTATAGATGTTGGAATGATGGAATTTGTGCTTCTGGATCACGCTGAACACGCCCATCGGCGTCGAATGGCCCTTCATGCCTGTCGACACCGGGGATTCCGCGAACACGCCATTGGTATCGTAGACCGTCACCTTCTGCCGGTCGATCGACACGACGATCATGAGCGGACCTTGCGGCTTGGTGCCGGCTTCCTTCTCGGCGACGACCGCCTTCTTGCTGGCGGCGCTGCGCTTCGGCGGCTTCTGTCGCGGCTGTTCAAAATGCCGCTCCTGCCGTCCGTAGGACCCGTCAGAATAATCCGTCCAGTAATAAAACGCCGCTTCCGCCTGGCTTGCGGTGCCGATCGCAGCCGCCGCCGTCAAGATGGCGACCTGCCAAAGCCGCGTCGGCTTGGCAGAAAAACCGGACCCGTTCACGCTATTCATCTTCGAATCCATAATCCAAATCAGACATTAGTCTCGCAGAGTGGATACGCGTTCACCAGCAGGGCGGTTCTGCCATCAGCGACTTTTGTCCACCACGTAGCAAAAAAGCCTCACGGAGCGGTAAACGGCGGCCGTGATGGGCTTGCCGGTCGTCTTCCTGACCGGCTGTCGCATGCCTACATTGCCAGGACTTGTTACCGGAGAACTTCATGTCATCTCGTTTCCCCGGTCTTTCTGGCATCCGCTTGAAAGACCTCGTTTTATTCCTCCTGCTGCTGGCCGTGCCAGCGACCTCTGCAATCGCCGCTGACGAACCGGATCTGATCTTCCGCCGCTCAACCGTGTTCAAATGGATGAGCCCGAATGACAAGCTCGCGACCTATGGTCTCGATGACCCTGAAGTCGAGGGCGTGGCCTGCCATTTTACGATCCCGGAAAAGGGCGGTTTCAAGGGCTGGCTCGGTCTTGCCGAGGAGGTCTCGGATATCTCGCTGGCTTGCCGCCAGGTCGGTCCGATCAAGTTCAAGAACAAGATGGAGCAGGGCGACGACATGTTCCGCCAACGCCGCTCGCTGTTCTTCAAGAAGATGCAGATCGTGCGCGGCTGTGACGCCAAGCGCAATGTGCTGGTCTACATGGTCTATTCGGACAAGCTGATCGAGGGCTCGCCGAAGAACTCGACCTCGACCGTGCCGATCATGCCGTGGGGACCGGCTGACGCAAACATCCAGAAGTGCGGCGAGTTCTTCACTCAGTGACGCGCTTGCATTCACTCAGTGACGATGGCGCGGCTGGCCTGCGGTTTTACATGGTGCGAGCCGGTCAGCCGCACGAATGCCTGTGGCGCGGCTTCGTAGCCGCGGCCTGACTGCAGCGACATCGCGCCGCCCGAGGCGACGCGGCCGCGAATGGGGTGTTGGTCGGCGCGGTCGGTCCGCAGGTCCGCCTCGCGCGCCGCTGCACGATCTTGCGCCATCATGATGGCCATCCCTCAACTGAACGTGCCCGGTGGTTCCGGGCTTCTCGGTTTCGATGGTTCGGTCGCACCCGAAGCGCCCCCGGTTCGACAGGACCCAGCCACCGTTTGGGCTTCTCTTCAGCAGAAAAACGTAAAATGCATGTGAAGTGCGGAAGGCGCGCGTGTGACGGCGCGCAGTGTGAGGTCTGCTTCCAAGCGCGAGCAGCGCTTGCCACGCCACTTTGATCCGCGGTGCGACCCGCCTGAAAAGATTGAGATTTTTCGCCGAATGTTTCGTCGCCCGGGGTGCGACGAAACAATTCTCGCGAAGACGAAACCATTTTCCGCTTTTGGTGCATCACGCGCGAAACGACGCATGGTTATCAGCTTCGCAACGACGACGGCGCACCGCCGGCCACGGAATTGGGAGACAAGACCATGCGCGCGCTCAGCTTCATCCTTGCCTTCGGTTTCGTGCTCGCCGGCTCGTCGTTCGCGGGGGCGCCGGACGGCAATCTCCCGGGTGTCGGCACCTTCCAGTACAGCGGCTCGCCGGTCACCACCACAGCGCCGCAGCCGATCATGGTCGCCGCGCGCTTCTGATCGAGAGCCAAGAGGAATCACAAGAACAACCAGCCGATAAAGGCCATCATGATTGTCCGGTTCTGCGCTGCAGCGTTCGTTTCCCTCCTGACGATCAGTGCTGCCCATGCGCAGGTGCGCGCTCCCTCCAGACTACCGGATCCCCGGAGCGAGTTCGTGCGTCAGTGTGCGCCGCGGATGCTAGGGCGCTGGGAGCATCCCGAGGCGGTCTGCAGCTGCCTGCATGATCACGCTGCGGCGGCCGTCGAGGACCGCGATCTTCGCGAGGCGCTGTTGCGCGGCATCAGCGAGACCGGTGTGCCAACGATCGAGACCGATTGGGTGCCGGCGTCCAAGCAGAGCGAGATCGGCCCGACCTTCACCAAGATCGCCAAACCGACCTTGCAGTGCATGTTCGACCCGGCGAAGTCGTAACCATCATCACTTCGATTTCGGACCGTAGCGCGGCACGCAGGCACTGGTCCTCGCCACGCCCTTGTCGGTCATTTTCGCACCGCGCACTTCCTTGACCTGCCCGGCGGGGCAGGTTCCGTCATCCACTTGCACGCGCTGGCCGAGCTTGAGATCGACGATGTCCTGCTCACGGCCGACGGTGACGGCGTGCGCCGTCGCAGTGAGCGCGATCGAGATCAGGAGCGAGAGGCTGGCAGCACGGCGTAGAAGCATGGTGAAAGGTTCCGGCATCGATGCCGCAATGTAGGGATCGCCTCGCGATTCTGATAGTGAACCTTCGTCACGCCCGCCGGGCCGATCTGCTCGCCGCGCGCAAGACAACGCGCGATTCCCGGGCAAGCTGTTTGGCGGACGCGATAAGGCCCGGAAGTGCGTGCCCCGAAAATCCCAGCACGAAACCGGGCAGGGGATTTGCGCAGGAATAGGTGTCGGCGAGCAGCCAGCCTTCTGCGCCGGCGGCCTGCTTCGCCTGTGCCGCGACCGCAAGATCGACCGATGGATCGAACCGGGCGACGAGGTGCAGCCCTTGCGACGGTACCGGCACCGACAGCGCACCGTCGGATGCTGCTTCCAGCGTCTCAGCCAGCGCATCGCGCGCCTCGCGATAAAGCTTGCGCACGCGCTTCAGGTTCGCGGCGAACGCGCCGGAATTAAGCATGTCGGCCACCGCGCCTTCCATCAGCGTGCCGGGAAACCGGTCGAGCGCTGCGCGCGCGGTGGTGACATCAGCGATCAGGCGCTCGGGCAGCGCGCAATAACCGATGCGCAGGCCCGGAAACAGCGTCTTGGCGAACGTGCCCATGTAGATCACGCGCTGGAGATGATCGATGCCGGCAAGCGACATCAGAGGCGCGCCGTCGTAGCGGAACTCGCTGTCGTAGTCGTCCTCCAGCACGAAGGCGCCGGCCTGCCTCGCCCAATCCAGCAGTTCCAGCCGTCGCGGCATCGACATCTGCACGCCCAGCGGAAACTGGTGCGATGGCGTCACATAGGCCGCGCGTGCGGACGAGGCGGCGGTGCGGCCCCTGGCGACACGTATCCCGTGTTCGTCGACGGGAACGGGCACGGCACGATAACCGCAATGCGAAATGGTTTTTCGCGCGGCGGGGTAACCCGGGTCCTCGCACCAGACCTGGTCGTTGGGCTTCAGGATCGCACTTAGCACAATGCGCAGCGCGTGCAGCGTGCCTGACGTCAGCATGATCTGATCCGGATCGCAGCGCAGTCCACGTGCCGACAGCAGATGATCGGCGATCGCGGCACGCAGCTCGCGGCTGCCGCGCGGATCGCCATAGTGCAGATGCTCCGATCCGAAGGCACGCATGCGCCGGCCGACGAAAGCGCGAAAACGCTGCACCGCGCGCTCGTCGATATGGGTGCAGCCGAGCGAGAACGCGCCCTGTCTGGGTGTTTCGACCACGGCCTTCGGCTTCTTCGGCTCGGCGGCGCGCGCCGGAATCCGCGCGGCGACGAAGGTGCCGGAGCCGACGGTCGCGTCGGCAAAGCCGTCGGCGATCAGCCGCTCATAGGCAGTGACGACGGCGTTGCGGCGGAAGCCGGTCTGCTTGGCCAGCGTCCGCGATGGCGGCAGCGGTTCGTCGGGCTTGACGAGACCACAGACGATCATCTCGCACAGCGCCTGGTACAGCCGGTGCGCCGACGACGCGCCCGCGGTGATGTGCGGGCCGGTGAGGTCGAGCGGCAGTTCGGCCTTGGCCGGCGAGGGGACGAAATTGGTCGGAATTTTTCGCATGGAATTGGCACTATCGCAGACCAAATCGGCCGCTACAACTCTCCTGGATTTGTTCCAATCCCGACAGGAGCGGCCGTGAGCCAGACTGAAAGCCAGAATTCCTATCCGACGTCAGCGCGCAACCAGGTGAAGCGCCGTCACGACCGCGGCTTTTACGATCACGGGACCGTTCATCGTATTCTGGATTCGTCGATGATGTGCCATGTCTCCTATGTGATCGACGGTCAGCCCTATTGCACGCCGACTTTCTTCTGGCGCGAGGGAACGAAGCTGTACTGGCACGGTTCGAGCGCGAGTCGCATGCTGCGCAACCAGACCAGGGGCGAACGCGTGTGCCTGACGGTCGCCCATCTCGACAGCCTCGTGCTGGCGCGCTGCGGCTTCAACCATTCCGCCGACTACCGCGCCGTGATGGCGTTCGGCACCGCCTATCTCGTCACTGATCCCGAGGAAAAGGAGCGGGCAGTGATCGCGATGGTCGACCGTTTTTTCCCGGACCGCACCGCGAGCCTGCGTCAGAGCAACACGCAGGAGATCAAGGCGACGTCCTTCATAGCGATGGAGATCGAGGAGGCCTCGGCCAAGGTCCGCGCCAAGGGTGTCGCCGATGACGACGAGGACTACGAATTGCCGATCTATGCCGAGCGCATTCCGGTACGCACCGTGCTCGGCGCGCCGGAACCTTGCCCGCGGCTGCTCGACGGCGTGAACCGGCCTGCGACATTGAGTGGCTATTCGGAAGGCCGTCTGCTCGAAGATGCATTGCGGGATGCCTATTTTGCAGAGTACCCGAACGGCTGAAATCAGCTAGCTTGCGCTCCTTCGATGATCTGAACGCCCGATTGGAGTAGCCTGATGAATGCCGAGACGCAGCAGAGGATTCTCGACGCCGTCGATGCCGGCTTCGAAGCCCAGCTTGCGACCACAAGCGATTTCGTCGCGATCCCTTCGACCCGCGGGGCGGAGGGGCCGTGCCAGGACATGATCGGCGACCTCCTGCGCGCGCGCGGCTATGAGGTCGACGACTGGCATATCAACGTCGACGATCTCAAGGATCTGCGCGGCTTCGGTCCGATCGAGCACGATTTCTCCAAGGCCCGCTCGGTGGTGGGCACCTACCGTCCGCAAACGAATGGCGGCAAATCGCTGATCCTTCAGGGCCACTGCGACGTCGTGCCCGCGGGGCCGCTGGAATTGTGGGACACGCCGCCATTCTCGCCCGTCATCAAGGACGGCAAGATGTTCGGCCGCGGCGCCTGCGACATGAAGTCGGGCACGATCGGCGCGCTCTATGCGCTGGATGCGATCAAGGCGGCGGGTTTCAGGCCGACGGCGCGGATCCACTTCCAGTCCGTGATCGAGGAGGAGAGCACCGGCGTCGGCGCTCTCTCGACATTGCAGCGCGGCTATCGGGCCGACGCCTGCTTCATCCCGGAACCGACCGGCGGCAAGATGGTGCGCTCGCAGGTCGGTGTGATCTGGTTTCGCCTGCGCGTGAAAGGCCATCCGACCCACGTTGCCTTCGCCGGCTCCGGCGCGAACGCCATCATGGCTGCCTATCATTTGATCCAGGCGCTGCAAAAGCTTGAGATCGAGTGGAACGAGCGCGCGAAAGCTGATCGGCACTTCAAGACGTTGAACCATCCCATCAACTTCAATCCCGGCATCATCAAGGGCGGCGACTGGGCTTCCAGCGTGCCGGCCTGGTGCGACGTCGATTGCCGTATCGCCGTCCTGCCGGGCTGGTCGATCGCCGATCACCAGAAGGAGATCGCAGCCTGCGTTGCGGCTGCCGCACGCAACCACCGCTTCCTCGCCAACAATCCGCCGGAGATCGAATGGTCGGGCTTCCTGTCGGAGGGGTATGAACTGACCGATGCCGCCGCGCCCGAGGCCACGTTCGGCAAGGCCTTCAACACCGTCTATGGCGGCGAGGTCGAAGATCTCGTCTTCACCGCGCTCACCGACACCCGTTTCTACGGCCTCAATCACGGTATCCCAAGCCTGTGCTTCGGCGCGAGCGGCGGCGAGATGCACGGCTTCAACGAATTCGTCGACCTGGAGTCGCTGAAGAAGTCGACCAAGGCGATGGCCCTGTTCATCGCGGATTGGTGCGGGGTGGAGAAGGCGTAGCTGAGGCGGCCTTCGCTGCTGGCGCAGGGCGGGCAAGGGCGCCCTTGCGCCGTGTCCACCATGTTTCCTCCATCTCGCACGAGAAAGTTGGCACGCTTCCGCCTTCGCTCTTCGATCTGCGGCGGACAAGTCGCTTTGCCCATTCTGCGGCTTCTGGAATGGG
This sequence comes from Bradyrhizobium liaoningense, assembly GCF_018130785.1. Classification (GTDB taxonomy): domain Bacteria; phylum Pseudomonadota; class Alphaproteobacteria; order Rhizobiales; family Xanthobacteraceae; genus Bradyrhizobium; species Bradyrhizobium liaoningense_A. The sequence continues at coordinate 56,324 of NZ_JAFCJT010000011.1, read as the reverse complement.
GGTGACTTCTGCCTGAAGCGCGAGCGCGTCCAGATACTTTAAGCTTAAAATAAAGACTAGGATGCCGGCCCCGCTGGTGGCAGACTGGCGCCTGATCGCAAGGCCTTGAGTCCGCCGAAGGAGTAACAATGCGCGATTGGGATGATGCTTATGCCAATTCGGCCCATATCCCGGGCTCGGACAAGATGCCGGCGCAATGGGCGGAGCGGGCGGCGGCTTACCGCGCCGGCCTGAAGGGCTTCCGTTCGGACATTGCCTACGGCGCGGGTGAGCGCCAGCGTCTCGACCTGATCTTGCCCGACGGCGACAGCAAGGGCCTCGTCGTCTTCGTGCACGGCGGCTACTGGATGCGCTTCGACAAATCGACCTGGACCGATCTTGCCGAAGGCGCGCGGCATCACGGCTGGACGGTGGCGCTGCCGAGCTACACGCTGGCGCCCGCGGCACGCATCTCCGACATGACTGCGGAAATCAGCGCCGCGATAGCCAAGGCGGCGTCGCTCGTCGCCGGGCCAATCCGGCTCGCCGGCCATTCCGCCGGCGGCCATCTCGTCACGCGCATGCTGTGCGACGACAGCCGGCTCGAAGGCACGGTCTATAACCGCGTCGCCGGCACGCTCTCGATCAGCGGGCTGCACGATCTGCGACCGCTGCTCAAGACGAAGATGAACGAGACGCTGCGCATGACCATGGAGGAGGCGACGCTCGAAAGCGCGGCGCTGCATCTGCCGCGCGGGCATTCGCCTGTCACCGCATGGGTGGGCGGCACCGAGCGGCCGGAATTCATCCGCCAGTCCGATCTGATGGCTAATGTCTGGACCGGCTTCGACGTGCCGACGCGCCTCGTCGTCGATCCCGGGCTCAACCATTTCACCGTGATCGACGGACTGAAGGATCCGTCGTCGCCGATCACCGCGCGCCTGATCGGCCTCGACTGACGAGGCGAGGATTGATCGATCGAAAGGGCCTGCCATGACGTCCAGCGATTACGATCCCACCAGCGAAGGCGCCGAGACCGATTTCGTCCGGCGTATGTCCTACGGCAACTATCTGGCGCTGGATGCGATCCTCGGCGCGCAGCATCCGCTCTCGGAAGCCCATGACGAGATGCTGTTCATCATCCAGCATCAGACCACGGAGCTGTGGATGCGGCTGGCCATCCACGAGCTCAGCGCCGCGCGCCGCGCCATCGCCAGGGACGAAGTGCAGCCCGCGATGAAGATGCTGGCCCGGATGTCGCGCATCTTCGAGCAGCTCAACAATGCCTGGGACGTGCTGCGCACCATGACGCCCAGCGAGTACACGCGTTTCCGCTCGCAGCTTGGCCAGTCCTCGGGCTTCCAGTCACGTCAGTACCGGCTGATCGAATTTCTCCTCGGCAACCGCAACCATGCCATGCTCAGGCCGCACGCGCACGATCTGGAAACGACCAGGCTGCTCGAAGGCGAGCTTGCCACGCCGAGCCTGTACGACGAGGTGCTGCGGCTCGCCGACCGCAACGGGCTCAAGATGCCCGCGTCCGTGCTGGCGCGCGACGTGCGCGAGACCCACAGCTTCAACGAGGGCGTGCTCCAGGCCTGGCGTGTTGTCTACGAAGCGCCGGAGACGCACTGGATGCTCTACGAGCTTGCCGAGAAGCTGGTCGACTTCGAGGACTATTTCCGGCGCTGGCGCTTCAACCATGTCACGACGGTCGAGCGCGTCATCGGCTTCAAGCGCGGCACCGGCGGCACCGGTGGCGTCAGCTATCTCAAGCGCATGCTGGAGGTCGAGCTGTTTCCCGAGCTCTGGCGCGTCCGTACCATTCTGTAGAAATCGCCATGACCAAATATCGCGTCTATGACGACACCAGGGCCTTGTTCCATTTGCCTGACGGCGTGATCTATCTCGACGGCAATTCGCTCGGCGCGCTGCCGCTGGGGGTTGCCGAGCGCGTCAGCCGCGTCATCACCGATGAGTGGGGCAATGAGCTGATCCGCGCCTGGAACAGTGCGGGCTGGTACGCCCAGCCGCGCCATGTCGGCGATCGCATCGCGCGATTGGTCGGTGCGGAGGCCGGCTCCGTGATGGTCGGAGACACGCTGTCGCTCAAGGTCTATCAGGCACTCGCTGCCGCGCTCGACATGAACGCATCGCGCAAGATCGTACTGTCAGACACCGGCAATTTCCCGACCGACCTCTACATGGCCGAAGGCCTGATCGTGACGCTCGGGCGCGGCCATCAATTGCGCCTGGTGGCGCCGGAGGAGATTGAGGCCGCGTTGTCGGAGGAGGTCGCTGTTCTCTACATCACCGAGGTCGACTACCGCACCGGGCGGCGCCACGACATGGCGAAGCTGACTGCGAAGGCGCATGCGCTCGGCATCGTCACGGTCTGGGACCTCGCGCATTCGGCCGGCGCGCTGCCGGTCGATCTCGCTGGTTGCGGTGTCGATTTCGCCGCCGGCTGCACCTACAAATACATCAACGCCGGCCCCGGCGCGCCGGCCTTCCTCTACGTCGCGCCGCGCCACGCCGACAACGTGCGCGCCGCGCTCTCGGGATGGATGGGCCACGCCAAGCCGTTCGCGTTCGAGCTTGCCTATGCGGCCGCCGGCGGCGTCGAGCGCATGCGTGTGGGCACGCCGCCAGTGCTGGCGATGGCGGCGCTGGAGGCGTCGCTCGATATATGGGACCGCGTCGATATCGCGGAAGTCCGCGCACGTTCGCTGGCGCTCGGCGATTTGCTGATCGCCGAGGTCGAGCGCCGCTGCCCGCAGCTCAAGCTCGTGACCCCACGCGCACATGAGCGCCGCGGCTCGCAAGTCTCCTTCGCCTTCGACGGCGGCTACGCCGCGATGCAAGCCCTGATCGCCCGCGGCCTCATCGGTGATTTCCGCGCACCCGACATCATGCGGTTCGGGATCACGCCGCTGTACATTGGCGAAAGTGAGATCGTGCGGGCAGCCGAGATCATCGAGGAGGTGATTGCAGGCGAGGTGTGGCGCCGGCCGGAATATCAGGTGGTGAATGCGGTAACGTGATCCGTTGCGGTTCGCCAGGCGCGGCGCGGCCGCTTCGGTTGCGCCGGCGCAGAAACGTCCCTGAAACGATAGGGATCGCCTCCCGGTTCGAAAGCCTCCTTTGCGAGCAATGGCAGCAGGGCCGCGGCCTGTTGTGCTTCACGCCGCAGCGGCAGGCCCGGTAGCCTGCTGCCATAGCGCGGCAGTGCGAGTTGCCGTCCAAAATAGGCAGGATCTTGCGAGAGCTTGCTCAGAAAGGCGTCATGGCCCTTGGCCGTGCTGTAGCGGGCCATGCGTCGTACGACGCTTTCGGGCCGCTGATAGCACAGCATGACCGCTCGGAGAAACCATGCCCAGGCGCCGTGCGCCGGTTGACCAATCGGGATATGTCCGGCCACGTTCGCGTCCTTGAGTTCAGCTCGTTTTTCGTCGCCAAATGAACATCAGGTAGAGCAGGGGCAGAACGCCTAGTGCTGTCCATGAAACCGCGTCCCACCAGCCATCACCGACAAGGGCGCTGATCAGCCCCGCCGTGCTGACGATGGCGACGACGAGCGGCGCGGCGAAGATCTGCATCAAGGTGCGATGGGTGGCGCGATGCGAATTCATGACGATGTCAGCGCCGCGTTGTCGACTGCGGAAGCTTTGGCAATGCTCCGCTCCACCGTCACGCCGGCCTTGCGGCGGCGCAGCCATAGATACACGCCGGTCCACAGGATGATGATGGTGAGGACATCGAGCACGGCCCAGATGATCTTCAACGGCATCCCGCCATAATCGCCGAAATGTAGCGGCTGGGAGATGAAGAGGGTCGAGACATACCAGGGCATGTCGCGCGTATCGGTCAGCTTCCCGGTCTCGGCGTCGATCAGGGCCGGCTTGAGCAGCCGCGAGGTCAGCGGCGTGTCACCATGCAGGAAGACCGCATAGTGGCTCTTGCTGCTGAAGAGCGTGCCCGGAAACGCGACGAAACTCGCGGTCATGCCGGGAACGGCCTCGGCGGCAACTTTCACGGCGGCGTCGACCGAGGTCGGCTTTGCCGGCACCGCACGATCTTGATACTGCGCCGTCATTTCGGAGAGCTGCCCGAACTGCCAGAGTTTGAGGACGAGGTCCGCCCAGGTGTTGATGACGCCGGTGAAGCCAACGACGAGCGTCCATGCCACCAGCAGGATGCCGGCGATGTTGTGCACGTCGAGCCAGCGCACGACGCGGGTCCGGCGAGCGCGGTAGGTGCCAAAGCTCAGCTTCCGCATCGAGGGGGCGTAGACGACGATGCCTGAGATGATTGCGACACATAGCAAGATGCCCATCAGGCCGAGAAACAGCTTGCCAGGCAGCCCTGCGAACATGTCCGTGTGCAGCCTCAGCATGATGTAAGTAAAGCGGCCCGTGAAGTCGGGGGCATCCAAGAACGCTGCGGTGTGAAGATCCATCCGGATCAGCGTGTTCTTCGACGGGTCGGACGTGATGGTCGCTCCGACGCTGACGAACATCGTGTTGGGATCATCGCGGTCCCACACCAGGAAATGCGGAACCTTGCCCGGCGCGCTGGCCATCGCATTGGCGAGCAGCTTATCGAGATTGGCCTGCGGCGTCCCGGCTGGCACCTCCGCGGCCTTGACCTGGCTGTGCAGGAGATCGTCGATCTCCTCGTGGAAGATCAGCGGCAGCCCGGTGATGCAAAGCAGCAGCATGAATATCGTGCAGATGAGGCTCGACCATTTATGGACGAAGCCCCATCGCCGGAGAGATATTGTCGCTGTCGTCAAAGCCAGTTCCAGCTCTTCTCAATTCCACGTGTACTTCAACGTACCGAGCACTGTACGCGCACTGCCGAAACCGCAATAGGCCAGACCCGTGAAGCATGAGGCGACATAATACTTGTTGGCCAGGTTTGTCACGTTGATCTGGGCCTTCCAGTTCCGCCAGTCGGGCCGGAGATAGGCGAAGTCGTAGCTCGCGCTTGCATCGACCAGCGTGTAGGAGGGGACGACGAACGTGTTGAAATTATCGCCATAGGTGTCGCCGACATAGCGGACGCCGGCACCGATCCCGAAGCCGGCGAGCGGGCCGTCGTACCAGGTGTATTTGCCCCACAAGGCTGCCTGATCCAGCGCCGTGTTCATCATGTACTTGCCGGCATAGCTTGCGATGCTCTGGGTGACCTTCGGGTCGAGGTGGCTGTAGCCGCCGGTGATCTCGAACTCGCGCGTAACGTTACCCTTGACTTCGAGCTCGAAGCCGCGAACGCGCACGGCGTCGGTCTGGACACTGAAGAAGGGATTGATCGGGCTCGTGGTCAGCACGTCCTTCTGCCTGGTGTCGAAGACCGCCGCAGTGACCATGAAGTTCGAGCCGACCGGCATGAACTTGACGCCGGCCTCGACGCTTTCGCCGGTGGTCGGCCGGAACGAGTTACCCGTGAGATCTGCGCCGAGATTCGGGGTGAACGACGTCGAGTAGCTGACATACGGTGCAAGCCCGATGTCGAAGAGATAGCTGAGGCCGACGCGGCCGGTCTGTGCGGAATCGTCCCGGCTATAATTGCCGGCCGGCGGATAGAACGCCAGGCTCTGGAAGCCCGAACTCGTAAAGTCCTGCCGCCCGCTCATCGCCAGCGTGAAGCGGTCGAACTTGACCTGATCCTGGATGTAAAGACCAGCTTGCTTCAAGCTGTCGCTGCGCAGGATGAAGGGAGCGAGTGACGAGAACGACGGCACGGCCGTGCCGTAGACCGGGCTGTAGGCGTCGATCGGCGCAATGAGGGTCGAGCGATAATCGGTCCTGGACCAGAGGTTGAAGTAGTCCATGCCGAGCAGGACCTTGTGCGTGAGCGGTCCGGTCGCGAAGTCGGCCTGGACCTGGTTGTCCAGCGCGACGTTGGCCGCGCTTGCCTTGACGTAATTGTAGGTGCGAGCAACGAGGCGATCGGTCACCATGCCTTCGGTGCGGACCGAAGCAAGGTCGTTGGTCACCTCAGTGTAACGCAGGTTCTGGCGGATCTGGAACATGTCGTTGAAACGGTGCTCGAACGCATAACCGAGCATGAATTGTTCGAGATGATAGCCGTCGATCGAGGGCTCGCCGAGATAGCGGCTGTAGGGAACGTGGCCGTTCGGATTGGGCAGGAACGAGATCTCACCGGTCACGTATTGCTGGTAGCCCTTGTTGTCGACCTTCTGGTACTGCGACAGCACGGTGAAGCTGGTGTCTGCGTCCGGCCGGTAAGTGAAGCTCGGCGCGATGAACAGCTTGTTGTCCTGGACGAAGCCGGTCTGCGTGTTGCTGTCGCGACCGAGGCCGATGATGCGGTAGAGGTACTGGCCGTCCTTGTCGATCGGACCGCCGATATCGAACGCACCCTGGAAGCGCTCGAACGAGCCGAAGCTACCGACGATCTCGTTCGTCGGGGTCGCTGTCGGTCGCTTGCTGACCATGTTCAACAGGCCGCCCGGGTCGGACTGGCCGTAGAGGCCCGATGATGGTCCCTTGAGGACTTCCAGGCGTTCGAGACCATAGGTCTCGATGCGCGGCACGGCGAAAGTGGTCGTGTCCGCCGGCAGACGGAGACCGTCGAGGTAGCGCGGTGCTTCAAAGCCCCTGATCTTGAAGGTGTCGAAGAAGGCGTTGGCACCAAAACTCACCGTGGTGACCCCGGGCGTATAGCGCAGCGCCTCGCTGACGTTCTGCGCACCCTGTGCCTCAATCTGGTCCTTGGTTACGACCGAGATCGACTGCGGCGTCGTCAGGATCTGCGTATCGGTCTTGGTCGCGGTCGTGCTCTGGCTGGCGAGATAGCCTCTCACCGGGCCGTTGCCTTTCTCGCCGCCGAGACCACCAGGTGTGGTGGCAGGGACGGCCTGCTGCGTTGCCACGGGCGCGCGCCTGGCGACGGTTCGTGTCGCGCGTGACGAGTTCGACGACCGGGCGGGCCTGGCCCGCGCGCGCTCCGGCGTGGGCGCATCGACCGTGACAGGCGGCAGGGCGGCCCCTGAATTCTGCGCCTTCGCAGGCGCATTCGTCATTGCCACCACGGCAAGACCGGCAAGTGTCAACGCAGCCAGTCGCTTCTCATTCTCCAACGCACGAAATTCCATTGCCCCAAACCTGTCCCGCCAATCCAAGATCGGGCTGATTAGGTGCTGAATTGGTGCGACATCGCCTTTGCTTACGCGCAAAAATCCTTTGATCGTTTGTCGATAAGCTCCAGATTGGCGCGCAAGACATTTCGTCGCAGTACCGGACAGGCTAGATCGACCGGCCAGACACGCAGCATTGGGGCCTTGATGCCGGTCAGTGCTTGAGCGCGCGGATGCGGCTTGGAGCTTGCCCGAAATGTTTGCGAAACGCGGTCGCGAAATTGGCCGGATTGCCGTAGCCGGCAAGATACGCGGCCTCATTGATCGAGACGCCTTGCTCGATGATCGCGTCCCTGGCCGCTTCGAGGCGCCGCGTTCGCAAATAGTCGGAGGCGCTCATGCCAAAGACGCGGCGAAAGTTCGTGTTGAAGGAGCGGTGGCTGATACCTGCCTCGCGGGCCAGCTGCGGAATGGTCCACGGGCGTTGCAGATCCGCGTCGATCGCGTCCCGCACGGCGCGCAGGCGACGCTGCTTGACGTCTCCGACCGGGTCAGTAATGACGCGGGCTCCGGCCATGGAAATGATCCTGACGAGAATCTCGAGCGCATGGGCGGACAGCAACAGCTCTTCCACGCGCCCACGGACCGTTGGCGTGAGCATCTCCGTCGCCATCGCCAGAATCCGTGCGGGGGCCTTCAACGAAATTGCGAACTGGTCGGCGCCGGCCCGGCCGAAGAGATCGAGGAATTCTCGCTGCAAACCCAGCCGTTCGATCGAGGGATAGGGAAAGGCGAGACCGGCTGCGAACATGTACGTCCCGCCGGCCGCCCGGCCGCCGCAACGCGACGGCTTGCGCAAGCCCATCACGACGATCGAGTTGTCCGAGTAGCGTGGTCGCTCGATGCCGTTGAGCGGGCCGCCGCCGCCGGCGCCCTTGAGCACGATCGAGATGTACAGCCCGGGCTTGATCACGCCCTCGGAGCGGATCTCGCTATCGAGGACGAGATTGTTGCGCTGGAACAGGCATCCGGGAGATTCCAGCCATTGCACGATCTTGGCAAACTCGTCCGCCCGCGAGGTGTTGGTGGCGTCGAGGATGTGAAATTCTTCGTAGATGCGATGATAGATGTGCGTCACGTGCCATTCCCGGAAACGATCGGCGCAGGGTTGAGCGATCTATTTGTCGTCCGTCACAATCACCCGCAACTAGAATGCTTCCAAAAACCTGTCTGGTCGGGGCGGCCGGGCATGTTCCGCAGCGTGGGGCTGTTTCGATGACCGCGCCTATGGCGGCCCTTGCTCTCGATCCCAAGGTGAGCGGCGTGCTCGAGGAGCTTCACCGCAAAAGCCGCCGAGAGCTGCCATCGCTGGTCGGATATTTCCTGTTGCGCGCGATCCCGCGCTGGATCAGGTGGCAACGCTCCCCCGAGATCGACGAGCAGGCTCAGTCGTTCCTGAGCGACAAGCTGATCGCACTGGCGCAGGACAAATGCGAATTCTGCTACCTGATGTGCCGGTCCATTGCGGCAAGGCGCATCGTCGAGGTCGGTTCATCCTTCGCCGTTTCGACGATCTATCTCGCGGCCGCCGCGCGAGAATCCGGCGGAGAGGGGGCGCTTGTGATCGGCACGGAGATCGATTCCCGCAAGGTCGCGTTCGCACGCCGCAACCTCGAACGGGCCGGATTGAGCGCGTTCGCCGACATCAGGCTGGGTGATGCGCGCCGGACGCTGCTGGATGTCGAAGGACCGATCGACTTCGTCCTCATCGACAGCTGGATTCCGCTTGCGCGTCCCATGATCGAGATGCTGGCTCCGCGTTTGCGTCGCGGAGCGATTGTGGTGTGCGATAACACCGGCCAGTTCAGCAAGCAGTATCGCGACTATCTCGACTACGTCCGTTCGCCGGAAAACGGGTTTCGGTCCACGCAGATTCCGTATCGTGGCGGATTGGAGCTTTCGGTGCGGTGCTAGCGCCGTTCGGGCGCGCCCCACAACGCCTCAACGATCGCATCGAGCCCGTCCGTCAGCGCCGCGGGCCCCGGCTGCAAGATGATCGGCGATTTGATCTCGACGATCCGATCATCCCGCACGGCCGGAATCTCGCTCCAGCCGTCGCGCTGCCTGATGCGGGCAGGGACAACTTTCTTGCCACACCATGACGCGAGGATCACCTCGGGCGCAGCCTCCCGAACCGCGTTCGCCGAAACGATGCGATCCTTCGCCGCCTGCCGATGCCGCAGGTCTGGAAATACATCTTCACCGCCGGCGATCTCGATCAGCTCCGACACCCAGCCGATGCCCGAGATCAACGGATCGTCCCATTCCTCGAAATACACCCTTGGCCGCTGCGAGGGACGGGGTGTTGCCGCCACCTCCGCAAGACGTCGTTCGAGATCGTCGGCCAGCCGTCCGGCCCGCTCGGCCGCGCCGACCAGCGCGCCCAGCGTACGGATCATCGCAAGGATGCCGGCAACGTCGCGCTGGTTGAAGACGTGCACATCGACGCCCGCGCGTACGAGGTCGGCGACGATGCCGGCCTGGAGGTCGGAGAAGGCCAGCACCAGCTCCGGTTCCAGCGCCAGGATCTTCGGGATGTCGGCGGAGACGAAGGCCGACACCCGCGGCTTCTCCCGCCGCACCTGCGGCGGGCGGACGGCGTAGCCGGAGACGCCGACGATGCGGTCCTGCTCGCCGAGCAGGTACAGCGTTTCGACCGTCTCTTCGGTCAGGCAGACGATACGGCGGGGCGGGAAGTGGCGCATAGGAAGAGCATATGCGCAAATGCCGTCGCCGATGTCAGCAGGGCCATTACCTCGGACGTCATTGCTTTGCCGCGCGAAGCAATTCACCCTGAGACAACAATGAATTGGGAGGAAATCCGATGACGCCGCTCGAGAAACTTAAAGCGATGAAGATGCCGTTTGCCGAGCTCAAGGGCGTCGAATTCGTCGAGGCTGAGAAGGACCGCGTGGTGGCCCGGATGACGGTCAGGCCCGACCTCTGCACGCTCCACCACACCATCCACGGCGGCGCGGTGATGGCGCTCGCCGATTCCGTCGGCGCGGCCGCGACCGTGATCAATCTGCCGGAGGATGCCAAGGGCACCACGACGCTCGAGAGCAAGACCAACTTCATCGGCGGGGCGAAGGAGGGAACCACGGTTATCGCCACGGCTACCCCGGTCCATCGGGGACGGCGGACCCAGGTCTGGAGCACCCGGCTGGAGACCGAGGACGGCAAGCTGGTCGCCGTGGTGACCCAGACTCAGCTGGTGCTCGTATGACTACGGGACTTGATTTTATTAACGAATTAGTCGCATCCGATGCCCGAAACTTGGGCAGGTTCCCGTCTTGAAAAACATGCTGCGTCGCACAATATTGGAGGCCTAGGGATTCGAACGCCTCCTCGAGGGACACCAAGAGGAGTTTTGACGTGGTACTTGAAGACACGACCCGCACGAAATCCGTTCCGGGCTATGTGCGGACCTTGAGCCAGCAGGAAGAATTGCCGCTTCTGCGCGATCACCTGTTGCGGCTTGATTCCGGAAGCCGGCACGACCGTTTCAACGGCTTTCTCGACGACAGCTTCATCGAGCGATACGCCGCCCGCTGCGCCGAGGACGGCACAGTGATCGTCGCCTACATCGTCGACGGCGTGGTCCGCGGTGCGGCCGAGCTGCATCCGCCGGAGGACGATTCGCTGCCCGAGGTCGCCTTCAGCGTGGAAGCCTCGGCACGGCGCCAGAACGTCGGCACCATCTTGTTCAGCCGGCTGATCGCGGAAGCGCGCTGGAAGGGCTACAAGCGCCTGCGCATCACCACCGGCGCTGAGAATCACGCCATGCGGGCGCTCGCGAGGAAGTTCGGCGCGAATCTGCAATTCCGTCATGGCGAATCGACCGGCACGATCGATCTCGCCAAGACGCCCGAGGCCGAGCTCGCTGAACTCGCGGCCTCGCCGTTCACGGCCGGCCGCGCTCTTCTCAGCTTCAATTCGACCTGCTGGAAGCTGATCTCCGCGATGTACGGCAATCGCGCCGCCTAATCCAAACGCGGACTGGAATCAAAAAGCGGACCGGCATGGCCGGTCCGCTTTCGTATTGGGGCTAGGGAATTAGGCGGTCAGGTGCCGGTGCGCTTGTCGTTGCCGAAGCGGCGGACGACACGGCGTTCGACCACCACCGAGCGCTGCGCACCCTGTTCGCCTGCGATCACGCGCGTTGCGGTGATGCGGCCGTTGGTGCGGGCCTGCTTCTTGACCTCGGCCTGCACGATTTCGATCGGCATGCCCATCAGCGCTGCCGCGATCTCTGCCTGCTGCTCCTGATCGTCGGTGATGCCGACGGCGGCGAAGATCGCCTCGTCCAGGGTCGGCGGATCGTGGCGCACGCGTCGCGTGCCATATTTGGTATTCCAGTCTGCGCTCATATCGGCCTCGGTTTGATGCCGGGATACCTAGTGCCGGAGATGTTGCATTGCAATATGGAATCCGTGTGGCATCTCAGCTATGCACCGGTCGGGTGTCATGGCGGTGACGTGACACCGGCATCGCCTTCAACCCGCTGCTGCGGCCAGCGCTTCAAAGCGGCATGACCGGCCTCGGTGAGCCCGTAGATTCCCCGGTCCGCACGTTCGAACCAGCCATACACATTGTTAAGCAAGATCTTGCCGGCATCGGGAAAGCGCACGCGCAATTCGCGCACCTTTCGTGGCCCACCGACGAGTTCCGACGCACAGGCCAGCGCCTGCTGGCGATAGGCCGTCATGATCGGCGCGCGGGTGCTGCCACCGAGCACGGGGTCGCCCTGGCGGCGCTGATGCTCGGCGACCAGGCGTGAACGGACCTTTGGCTCGCGGCGCGGCGCTGCCGTCGGCGGCTTCACCAGCACCTCGACCTGGCCGCGGTCGGTCACCCCAAGCATACCGAAGCCGAGGCGGCGGCAGAGATTGCGATAACGCGCATCGCTCTCGCGCCCCTTGCCGCGGATCGACATCTTTGCGGCGATCCAGACCTCGTCGCCGGCGGGTGCACGGTCGACCGCCTGGAGGATCAGCTCGAGATTGAAGGCGAGCTTGAGCTCGCCGATCACCACCACGGGCGGATCACCGGCGCTGAGGCCGACGAGGTCGCAGCCGCCGATCTCGCCCTTGACCGTGAAGCCGAGCTCTTCGAGGAAGCGTTTGACGGGTAGATAAAGCGCGGTTTCCACGGCAGGTCCGATCGGAGAATCAGTTGCGAGCAGTCTAGAGCCTTCCCGGCTCCGATTGAATCGGAGCGGGGCGCATCAGACCAGAACTGCGACTACACCCGCCCGCCGACCGGGATCAGCGCGCCGGTGACGCCGCTCGCGGCATCGCTGACCAGGAACAGGATCACCTCGGCGAGCTCCTGCGGCGTCACCCATTTGGAGAAATCCGCTTTCGGCATGTCGGCGCGGTTGGCCTTGGTGTCGATGATCGACGGCAGCACCGCGTTCACGGTCACCTTGCCTTTCCACTCGTTGGCAAGCGCCTCGGTGAGGCGATGCACGCCGGCTTTCGACGCCGCATAGGGGGCCATGCCGGAACCTGCCTGAAGCGCGCCCATGGCGCCGATATTGACGATGCGGCCGGCCCCGGACGCGGCGAGATGCGGCAGCGCCGCGCGCGAGGTGTTGAGCGCCGTCAGCACGTTGAGCGCATGCATGCGCTGCCACGTCCTGATGTCGCCATCGCCCACCGTCTCGAACGCGAAGCCGCCGGCGATGTTGATCAGCGCATCCAGCCTGCCGAAGTGCTTTGCCGCCGCCTCGACCGCCGTCTTCGCCTGTGCTGCGTCGGACAGATCGACGGCGCCGATCTCGATGCGTTCGGGCGTTGCTGACATCTGCGAGGGCGCGTGATCGATGCCGGCCACACGCGCGCCGCGCGCCAACGCTGTCTCGGCGACAACCTCGCCAAGTGCGCCGAGCGCGCCCGTCACGATCAGAACCTTGCCTTGCATCGTCGTCCTCCCGGCACGGCCGCCTACGATTGCAGATAACGCGCCTTCAGCGCGGTCTGCTCCGGTGTGCCGAGCTTGAGGCCGTCGCGCAAGTAGGTTTCGAGATCGCCATATTCGCTGCCGACGGCCTCGAAAGCAGCAGCGAGATACGAGGCCTCGACGCTGCCGATCGCGTCGAGGACGTCGGCGGGAAGATCGGAGGCGTTCGATGCGTCACGTCTGTAGTGTTGGTTGGTCAACAGGTAGTCCTCGGCAATGACGTCGTCGGCCACGCCGAGCGCGTGCAGGATCAGGGCGCTTGCAAAGCCGGTGCGGTCCTTGCCGGCGGTGCAGTGGATCACCAGCGGCGCACGGTCTTCCAGGAGATGGCCGAACAGGAGACGGAAACTGGTCGTGTTGTGGCGGACGTAGTTGCGATAGGATTCTCGCATGAGTTCGAGCGCAACCGGCGCGGTGAGCCTGCCCACGGCAAGCTCGGCGCGCAGCGCGGCCACGACCGTCGGCTCGATCGGCAGCGAATGCACCGTGATCTCGTTCACGGCGCAGACGCCGGCCGCGCGCTCCTCGACGCCGCGAAAATCGAAGGCACTGCGCACGCCCAGCCCGCGGACGATCTCGACGTCGGCGGGCGTGAGCTGGCCGAGATGGTTGGAGCGAAAGATGTGACGCCAGAGCGTGGTGCGGCCATCCGAAGTCGGATAGCCGCCGAGGTCGCGAAAATTGCTGGCGCCTTGCAAGGCGAGGTGACGGGCAGGTGAATCTGGCATGAGATCAGCTTGGGTTAAGTTTCCACTGGGCGCACTACGGCGTCCTTGCGTGCATTCAGGGGGCAATCATGGGCCGGCACAAGGCCATTGTTTTGGCGATCACCATGCTGTCGGGCGGAATTATCGGTGCGGGACAGGCGGACGCGCAGACGTTCCGGACCTATCGCTGCGCCGATGGTACGCAGTTCATCGTGGGATTTTATGACGATGACAAACGCGCCTTCCTCCAGATCGACGGCGAACCTGTCACGCTGAAGAAGCGGCTGGAGTTTTCTGGTACGCGCTATTCGGGGGCAGGGATCACGCTGAGGATCGGCAAGACCGGCGCGACCACGGTCAAGCATCTGAAGCGGCCGGTCACGGCCTGCGCGGTGATCGAAAAGCCCGCGCTCTAGCCGGGAGTCCACCAGGAATCAAAAAGGGCCGAAACATCGTTGTTTCGACCCTTTTTCAAACTGCCGCTAGACGCTTGCGCGAGCGCGGCGGTATTACACCGACCATAGGCATCAGCGTTCCCATTTGGGCTTTGCTTCGTCGACCGCTTCCTGGTGGTACCAGCTGTCGCTGCAGATCGACACGTTCGCAGGAAGCGAAGCGTGATCGGCAGGAAGACGGGTCTCGCCATAGCGGCGTCCGGCGAGAGCCGCGCGGCCCCCGGCGGGGAATTGATAGATCTTCGCAGATCCATGACTCAGACCATTATTCATCATTGCGATTGCTCCTGGGTCGAAGCGCCTTGGCCTCCATGGTGCGCCCGACTCGTTCGATTGTGGTTACTGGATTCCCCATATCGGCCGCGGATCCCGAATTGGAAAGTGCTGAAAAGGAAATCAGTTGCTGCCCAATCTGTAGGCAGGTGACCCTCTGCACCCCCTAAGGCACCATGTCGGTGGCTAACGCCTGGGCCATTCCAAAGGTTGCTAGGCAGGGGCGCCCGACTTTGCAAAAATTGCCGGACGTTGATGCGCGTTTCATCGGCAACCTCCGGCAATGCGGCATCTGCTCCAGAATCAGGCGTTTTCCGCGGGATTTTTGCAGTGCAGCTTCACGGGAAGGTGCGCGTCTATGACGCACCCTGCTGTGGAGGCTTGGTGCGGGCAGGCCGACCCCGGCGACGGTGGAAAACCTCCCGCGCTGCGGCCTTTTGGCACGCAAAATGCTTGTAGAGGGTCGGCCGATGATGGCCGGGTACAAACGTGCGGGGCTCTCAACCCCACCTTTCGCATCATCTACAGAGAGGCTCAATGACCAAGTATAAGCTCGAGTACATCTGGCTCGACGGATATACGCCGACTCCGAACTTGCGCGGCAAAACTCAGATCAAGGAATTCGCGTCGTTCCCGACGCTCGAGCAGCTTCCGCTTTGGGGCTTCGATGGCTCCTCCACGCAGCAGGCCGAAGGCCACAGCTCCGATTGCGTGCTGAAGCCGGTCGCCGTGTTCCCGGACGGCGCGCGCACCAACGGCGTGCTCGTGATGTGCGAAGTCATGATGCCCGATGGCAAGACCCCGCACGCCTCCAACAAGCGCGCCACCATCCTCGATGACGCCGGCGCCTGGTTCGGCTTCGAGCAGGAATACTTCTTCTACAAGGACGGCCGTCCGCTCGGCTTCCCGGCCTCGGGTTATCCGGCCCCGCAGGGTCCGTACTACACCGGCGTCGGCTTCTCGAACGTCGGCGACGTCGCCCGCAAGATCGTCGAAGAGCATCTCGACCTCTGCCTGGCGGCCGGCATCAACCATGAAGGCATCAACGCGGAAGTCGCGAAGGGCCAGTGGGAATTCCAGATCTTCGGCAAGGGCTCCAAGAAGGCCGCTGACGAAATGTGGATGGCCCGCTACCTGATGCTGCGCCTGACCGAGAAGTACGGCATCGACATCGAGTTCCACTGCAAGCCGCTCGGCGACACCGATTGGAACGGGTCCGGCATGCACGCCAACTTCTCGACCGAGTATATGCGTACGGTCGGCGGCAAGGAGTACTTCGAGGCGCTGATGGCAGCCTTCGACAAGAACCTGATGGACCACATCGCCGTCTACGGCCCGGACAACGACAAGCGTCTGACCGGCAAGCACGAGACCGCGCCGTGGAACAAGTTCAGCTACGGCGTTGCCGATCGCGGCGCTTCGATCCGCGTGCCGCACTCCTTCGTCAACAATGGCTACAAGGGCTATCTGGAAGACCGCCGTCCGAACTCGCAGGGCGACCCATACCAGATCGCTTCGCAGATACTGAAGACGATCGCGTCCGTGCCGGCTGACAAGAAGGCGGCGGCCTAAGATCCTCCCGACCCGGGCTGGGGGGCTGGCCCGGGTTGGTCTTCAATCCGCCGGAGCTGCAAGGCTCCGGCGGATTTTTGCATTTTGATGACGCGCGTTCCTGTGGCCTGCCAGGCTTGTCCGCGTGAAACTTGTCCATCGCCGTCGAAAGCGGGATAGAGTGCCTCTGGATGCGCGCAGGGCCGGGGACGGCTGGTGTTTGAAGGCTTCTACAAGGTGCGATTTCAGCTCGGCGACAGTATCGGCCGGAGCGTGATGCATGCCGGCAATGGCAAGATGCTGGGCGGCAATTCGGCCTTCGCCCATATCGGCACCTATGAGAGGACCGAAGGCGGCGTCGACATCGTCATCAAGACGGTCCGCCACAACCCGGACCCGAACTATCGCGCCATGGCCGGCACCGACGATGCGACCTTGCTTGCGAAGGGCTGGGCCGATGGCGATCTCTATCGCTTCAAGGGCGAGCTGAAAGAGCTGCCCGGCGTGCCCTTCCAGTCGGTGATGACGCCGATCACCGAAGACGAGGTGCCGATCGCGGGCGGCGTCGGCGAGGCCGGCATCACCGACGGTCTCTATTCGGTTCACCTGCGCATGCTCGACGGCGTCGACGGCGGTCTCACCGGCGTGATGCTGCTCAACCAGGGCCGTATCCTCGGTGGCGACGCCGCGTTCTACTATCTCGGCAGCTACACCGCCGCGAATGGCCGCTGGAAGGGCCAGATCCTCAACCAGGAGCACACGCCGGCCAAGGACGATCCGATCTTCGGCGGCCACGAGGTCGGCATCGGTTTCTCCGGCAGCTATGATGCAGAGCAGGCGGTGCTGGAGGCAACGGCGCTCGCCGGCAAGCGCAGCCTGCGCCTGACCGCCGCGCTCAAGCTGATGCACCGCGCCTGACCGCTACAGGAATAGCCCATGGAAAAAATTCGCATGCTCTCGACGCTCGGCCTGATGGGCGCGATGCGCAGCCTGTCCTCCGCCTTCGAGAGCGCATCGGGCATCCATGTCGATGCCGACTTCGCGCCAACCCTGGCACTGCTCAAGCGCCTGCGTGCCGGCGAGGCCGCCGATCTCGTCATCCTCACCCGCGAGGGGCTCGACGAGATGATCGGCGAGGGCCGCGTGATCGCCGAGAGCGCGGCCGATCTGGCGCGCTCCTTCGTCGGCATTGCCGTGCGGGCAGGGCAGGCGCATCCCGATATCGGCGGCGAAGCCGCGCTCCGCAAAACACTGCTCGCGGCGCGGTCCGTCGCCTATTCGCGGCTGGGCGCAAGCGGTGTCTATTTCGCCCAGCTGATTGAGCGATGGGGCATCGCGGCCGAGATCAACGCCAAGGCCACGATCGTCGAGCAGGGCTTCACGGCGGAGCGGCTCGTGAATGGCGAGGCCGACCTCGCCGTGCAGCAGATCAGCGAGCTGAAGCAGGTCGACGGCATCGAGGTCGTAGGCCCCATTCCGCACGATTTGCAGACACCGGCCGTGTTCTCCGCCGGCCGCGTGGCCAACGCCAAACATGCCGAAGCGGCCGATCGGCTGCTGCGCTATCTGGCATCGCCGGACGTCGTCCCGGTGCTGCGCCAATCGGGGCTCGAGCCTTGAATTTGCCGGGGCAGAGACGCAACGTAGTGCCCATGCGGACTTGTCTCCTTGCCATCCTCCTCGCGCTTGCCGCGCCGTTATCGGCGCAGGCCCAATCGGCCGATCTCGTCCTGTGTGACCGGGTCGCGGCCGATCCCAGCGATCCCGACAAGCCGGCCGACGTGAGAGGCGTGGCGGAGATCGCTCCGTCCGACGTTGCGACCGCCGTCAAGTTCTGCAAGCAGGCCGCGTCATCCTCGCGGCGGGCGATGTTCGCGCTCGGCCGCGCCTATGCCGCCAACCGGCAGACGGCGGAGGCGATCGCCGCCTGGCGCAAGGCGGCCGACAAGGGCTCGAGCGCCGCGATGGTCGAGCTCGGCGTCGCCTACGGCACCGGCTCCGGTGTTGCGAAAGACGAAGCACAAGCGCGAAAGCTGTTCGAGCGGGCGGCGCAGGCCGGCAATCCCCGCGGTGTCAGCAATCTTGCCGCGCTCGGCGGCGCCGGCGGTGGTGCGCCGGCCGATCCCGCACAGGCGCGCGCGCTGCTCGGCAGGGCGGCCGAGACCAACGCGGAGGCGCAGTATCAGCTCGGCCTGATGCTCTCCAACGGCAACGGCGGCGAGAGGGACGACGTCGCGGCGCGCGCGATGTTCGAGAAGGCGGCGGCGCAAAACCATCCCGGCGCGCTGGAGCGGATGGGCGCCTTCGCGCAGGACGGCCGTGGCGGCGCGAAGGACAAGGACGCCGCAAAGGCCTATTACGAGCGCGCTGCCGCGCTCGGCGACGAGGACGCCAAGAAGGCGCTGGAGCGGATCCGCTGTCCCTATGCGATCAAGGACAAGCAGGGCAAGCTCGTCACCACGCTGTGCTTCTAACTTGCTCCGACGTCATTGCGAGCGCAGCGAAGCAATCCGGACTGTCAACGTGGCAGGACTCTGGATTGCTTCATCTCCAGCGCCAAACTACTTCGCAATTTTGTCGCGGGCTCCTCGCAATGACGGGCGTGGTCGATACTCCGACTACTTCATGTAATAGGCGAGATTGTTGCGGGCGTCGCGGTAGGTCGTCTCGAGAAAGTCGGGATATTGCGCGGCCGCCTGTGCCACCGCGCGCACGATGCAGTCCCAGAAATCGCCGTCCCAGTTGAAATGTGCCTCGGCCGCGCCCTCGAATTTGACGGCGGTGATGATGGCCTGCCGGATCGCATCGTCACTGGCTCGCGGATGGGCGCGCTTCACATGGCCGAACATCGGCCCTTCATGGGCATGATCGCGGTCGTGGCAATATTTCGCGCTGATCTGCTCGGGCGTGAGGGTGCGATTGACGCGGACCTCCTCGGCGGTCGGACGCCGCTCGATCGAATCCAATCGGTAGCGCCAGCGCCAGAGTTCGAAGGCCGCATCAAGCAGCGGCTGCTTCGCTGCGCTGGCGACGATCGCGGCGATCAGTTCCTCGGCTGATGGTTGTATCTGGTCCATGCCCCTTTGTCGTGAACTCGCGCCGGCGGGTTCGAACGAACCTCAAGGAGGAACCAGCTCCGGCACGGGCCGTTGAACCACAACGAGCGGGAGGCCCCATCATGATCCGCAAACTGGCATCCGGCGAATACCGCCTCTATTCACGCAAGGTGAATCCCAAGACCGGCAAGCGCCGCAACCTCGGCACGTTCAGGAGCCGCGCGGCGGCCGAGAAGCACGAGCGCGAAGTGCAGTATTTCAAGCGTCACTAGCGCGTGAGGTGGGCTGCTCCGGGCAGGTCAGACAAAAAAGTCGAAAAACAACCCCATGCACAGTAGCCAAGTGGTTGAAATCGCGTCTTTACGGATTTTGCGAAAAACCGATTGACCCGTCGGGCAAAACAGGGGCATGATGGCATCATGCGGCGAGTGGGCTCCGCTCCCGGCCCTGCGCGGAAAAGCCGGATGGCTTCGGTGTGGCGACAGTGCTAGGTAGCCCGCGATTCTTTTTCCGATTTTGTTCCGATTTTGCGGGCTCAAGACATTGCTGGACGGACTCTACAAAGTTGAATACGGCGTTGGCGGCGCGTTCGGCCGCAGCATCATGTGCCTGCACGATGGCAAGATGCTGGGCGGCAATTCCGCCTTCGCGCATCTCGGGACTTACGACGTCAGGGACGGCGCGATCGAGGCCAACGTCATCACCGAACGCCACAATGACGATCCCAACTACAAGCCGCTGATGGGCACCGACGTGGCCGCGATCAAGGTCCGCGGCAGGATGGAGGGATCGACGATCCTGCTCGAGGGCAAGGCCGATCTCGAGGGCAAGGCCGATCCGATGCCCGACAGCGTGTTCTGGGCAAACCTCGCGCCGCTCGACGACGAGGCGCTGCCGCCGCGCGGCGCGGTCGGGCCGGGCGGGATCGCCAACGGGCTCTATGCGATCCGTCTGCGCACGCTCGACGGCGTCGATGCCGGGCTCTCCGGCGTGATGTTGCTGATGGACGGCCGCATCCTCGGCGGCGATGCGTTCTTCTACTACCTCGGTTCCTATTCCTCGGAGGAGGGCCGCTGGAAGGGCGAGATCGTCAACCAGGAACACACGCCGGCGAAGGGCGAAAATCCCGTCTTCGGCGGCAATGAGGTCGGGATTGGTTTCTCCGGGACTTGCACGGCGGAGAGCGGCGAGCTCGAAGGCATCGCGCTCGCCGGCAAGCGCAGCCTGCGCCTTGCGGCCTCGCTGAGGCTGATGCGGCGGGCTTGAGCGGAACCGCACGTCCTTCCGAAGTGCGTTACAAAACCGTGCGAATTTGCAAAAGCGCCAAGATGTGACTGACTGTCACATGGAATACGATGTCGCGGCGCTGCGATGATTTGAAAGCAATGCGCCCGCTGTTCCCCACTGCCGATTGACGCGCAGCTGTGCGCGACGAGCAGCTATTTCGCGCTGGCACGTTTCCTCTGGATGAGAGCTTGAGGACAGGCCTGTCATGGTCAGGAGTATCAGTTCTCCCGCAAGTTCCGATGCGGGAATATTCTTCGGCGACTTCCAACTGGACAGGTTTCGTCGACAGCTCCTGAGGGATGGAAATGAAGTTCGGATCGGTTCACGCGCTTTCGACCTCCTGGTCGCCCTGACCGATCGGGCCGGCGAACTCGTCAGCAAGCGCGATCTCCTGATGTCCGCGGGGCGCGACGTTGTCATCGATGAGGCTGCCCTGAGAGTGCACGTTGCTTCCCTTCGCCGGACTTTGGGCGAAGGCCGTTACATCGTCACCGTTTCTGGCCGAGGCTACAGTTTTGTGGCGCCGATCGAGCGCAAACGCCGTGACGGGCCTTCATCTTCTGGATACGTTCCGCCACCCAGGCCCGGCCGGCAATTCCAGTCGATGCCCAGATTGCTCGTTGGGCGGGACGAGGTCGTCGACGACCTCTGTGCGGTGATCATGAAGCAACGTTTTGTCAGCATCGTTGGAGCTGGCGGTATCGGCAAGACGACCGTGGCCGGGGCTATCGTTCGGCGGCTGGAAGCGGAGTTTGGCGATGACGGTGCCGTATTTGTCGATCTGGGCGCCATTTGCGAGCCTGGCTCGGTTGCCGGCGCGGTTCTCTCAGCAGTTGGTTGCTCGCTCGGGGGATCCGACGCCCTTGCTGATCTCTTGAGGTTCGTTGCCGATAAGCGAATTCTGATCGTGCTGGATAGTTGCGAGCATCTCCTCGACGCATCCGCGGGTTTGGCTAGCCAGCTGTTCCATGCCCGCGATGTTTGTCTGCTCGTCACCTCGAGGGAAGCATTGGACGTCGAGGGCGAGATTGTGCATCTCCTCAGCCCACTTG
This sequence comes from Bradyrhizobium liaoningense, assembly GCF_018130785.1. Classification (GTDB taxonomy): domain Bacteria; phylum Pseudomonadota; class Alphaproteobacteria; order Rhizobiales; family Xanthobacteraceae; genus Bradyrhizobium; species Bradyrhizobium liaoningense_A. Next base: position 34,835 of record NZ_JAFCJT010000011.1, on the reverse strand, counting down.
CCTGCCCAACCGACGACGTTCCGAGCGCGGCTGACGCGATGACGGCCCCGGCGGTGAGGCTGTTCCTGGAGAGAGCCTCGCTCGCTGGCTTTGAGGGTGCGCTGAGCGACGCTGATGCGCCGGTCGTTTCCGAAATATGCCGTCGCACCGACGGAATTGCACTCGCGATCGAGCTGGTTGCCAGCCGAGTGGGGACTTACGGGCTTCGGGGCGTTGCGGGCTTGCTTGCCAGCGACCTGGAGCTGTCACTGACCGGCCAGCGGAACGCTGTCCCACGACACCGCACGCTCCAGGCGATGCTCGACTGGAGCTTTCGCCTGCTTGCCGAAAGCGAACAGCGCGTTCTTTCCAATCTGTCCATATTTGTCGGCTTGTTCACGATCGAGGCCGCTTGCTCTGTTGCGGGAGTTGGAGAGCGCAAGAGTGCGGAAGTCGAGATGGCAATCGCGAGGCTGGTGGACAAATCGCTCGTCTGGGTCCATTCGGTCGGCGATACCGTGTTCTATCGTTTACCCGATACGACACGCACATACGCTGCGGCCAAGCTGGAGGATCTCGGGGAGATCGAGCTGATTTCCGAGCGTCACGCGTGCTATTTCGGCGCCTTCTTCAAGGCGATCGCGCTCGAGCATGGCGCGTATGCCGACATAGGGCGCTATTCGCCTCACATCGGAAACGTGCGAAAGGCACTTGAGTGGAGCTTCTCGAAAGAGGATTGCTCGATCGGGATCGAGCTTGCTGCAGATTCCTCGCCTTTGTTCCTCGGTCTGTGGTTGCTGGTCGAGTGCCGGCGTTGGTCGGGAGCGGCACTGACAGCGATTACGAATTTCGGTGGATTGTCGCATCGAGAGGCACGCTTGCAGGAAGCGTACGCGGTCTCATCATTGCATACATTGGGCAACACGACCGAAGTTCAGGCAGCCATACGGCGCGGGTGGAACTTCACGAGGCGCGAGAAGAAGCATTGCCACAACTGCGTCTGCTGGCTGGTCTCAATCTCTTCCTTACGAGGCTCGGTGACTTTGAAGGAGCGTTGGCCGCAGCAACAAGATGCAGAACTGTCGCGGAGCTGAGTGGCTCATTGAGCGACAGGATTATTGCCGAATGGATGCTGGCGGCAGCTTACCATCTGGCCGGTGATCAAGTCGCGGCCATGAAGCATTGCAGGTGCGGTTTTGAGCTCGAGAAGGCAATTGGCCGGCTCGACATCAATTTGTTCGGGTATGATCACCATCTGCGCGCTGAGATCGCGCTGGCGCGGTCTCTCTGGTTGCTCGGCTCCCGCAAGCAAGCTTGCAAGCAGGCGCTCGAGGCGATGAACGAGGCTACCCGGTTGGCTCCTGCGGCAAACTACTGCATGGCGGTGGTCCACTCCGTCCCGGTGCTGCTGTGGAATGGGAACACTGGCGACGTTGCCGATCATGTCGATCGTGCAATCTCACTGGCTGAGAAGCATTCTCTCCGCGGTCTTGCGGCTGCCGCTGAGGCTCTGAAGGGAGAGTGGCTCTTCATGAGCGGGAGGCCCGCGGCCGGGGTTGAAGCGTTGCGCCAGGCGCTCAAGGCGCTCCACCGAGAGCAACTCCATATGGTCATACCCGCCGCATCCCGGGCTCTCGCCGATGGACTTGCTCGAAGCGGAATACATGAAGAGGCGCGCGAGACCATTCAATCGGCAATTCTGTCCGCTGAGCGGATGCGCCAGATATTCTGGATGCCGGAACTGCTACGCACACAGGCGCAAATCATCCTGATGAGCCCAAATCCGGACCACGCGGCAGCAGAATTGGTGCTTCGACAGTCCATGGATCATGCAAGGCGCCAACGCGCATCGGGGTGGGAGCTGAAGGCCGCAGCTCCGCTGGCGCGGTCAATGAAGGATCGAGGCCGTGGGGTCGAGGCGCGCACGATGCTGCAACAGGTCTTCGATGCACGCTCAGTGACGTCACGGTCGACTGGTCCTCGCATGCACTGAACATTTCGAGTGCAAAATATTGGCCTGGCCGGGCTCCAGTGGGTCCGGCAGGTGTCAGAACTTTTCATTTTCTAACGCGCGCCAAGCTTCGGCGTGGCGATAGCGTCACTCTCCGGAATTGGGTCATCGGGTTGCGTCCGATTTCTCAGTCGCATTTGATCTGATCAACGGTCCGACAAAGGTGTCTTATCGACCCCAAGACTTGTCGCCCCCAAGACGACATCTGGCGCCCGTTTTGCGAAAGCACCTGAGTTGCAATGAACCGGAATCGCAGGATTGTTGGACAGTCATCGCTCGACTGCAAATATGCGCCATTCGCCGGGAACACCCTTCAGCGATCGGGCACCACGGTCGCCGAACCGTAACGCTGACCCGGCCACCAGTTCTTTGACGGTACTCGATACCAGGACCTCGCCCGCGCCTGCGAGCGCTGCAACGCGTGCACCGATGTGGACGGCGATGCCGCCAACATCGTCATCGCTCATTTCGCACTCGCCCGTGTGCAGTCCCGCGCGGATTTCGATGCCCAGAGATCGAACCTCTTCGGCTATTGCGCACGCGCAGCGCACCCCGCGTGCCGGTCCATCAAAAGTGGCCAGAACGCCGTCGCCAGTCGTCTTCACTTCGTGCCCGCGGAAGCGATCGAGGTTGCGTCGGATTGTGGCGTGATGGGCATCAAACAGATCGTGCCAACGGCGGTCGCCGAGTGCAGCCGCCTTCTCGGTCGATCCAACGATATCGGTAAAGAGAACCGTAGCGAGCACCCGATCGACGGTGACCGGCGCGCGCACGCCGGTCAAGAATTCCTCGATCGTATCCGCAATAAGATCGGCGTTGTCGCCGAAAAAGGGAGGGTGGTCAATTCCTGGAAGCTCGACGTAACGAGCTCCGGAGATATGCTCAGCCAGATAACGGCCCCCCTCCACATTGATTGCTCTGTCGCCGGTGCGGTGAACGACAAGGGTGGGAATCCGGATCGTTGGCAGGACGTTACTAATATCGATTTGACTATTCATGCGCATGAGTTCGGTCGCCGCAGCGGGGCTCGCCCCCAAGCGCTCAAATCTGCCCATCCATTGTTGTGCGGCCGGATCGTTGGCAAGGGAGGGAAAAAAGATGGCTATACTGGCGCCAGAACCCCAAGCCTGATCAATATATGCAAGGAACTCTGACAGATCCTTATCTGTCGGTAGCCAGGATGAAAATTGCGCAAAGCCGCCGTAGAGGATCAGCGCACGGGATCGTGCCGGATAGGTGGCAGCGAACAGCGCTGCCAGAGATGCGCCTTCCGATGCTCCAAGGAGCGCCGCCTGTTCCATGTTTGCGGCGTCCATAACTGCCCGAAGGTCGTCCATACGTTGGTCGAGGCCCGGAAGCTCCGGGACGCGATCGGACATGCCTGTCCCACGCTTGTCAAACATTGCCACCCGAGCAAAGGATCCCAGCCGCAACAGCCATCGAGCGACTTCGGGATGCTCCCAGTAGACCTCAATGTTCGACACGAAATAGGGAGCGAGAACCAGATTAATCGGCCCGTCGCCAAACAGTTGGTAAGCGATATGGACGTCGCCGCTTTTCGCGTAGCGAGTGACCGGTTGCATGGATGGTCTCCCCGGCCTCGGTCGTCGCAGTCCGCTCGGAGTGTAGCAGCAAGACGGATACCGGCAAAGGTTGAATATCTCGGCTTGGCCCTCGTCGGATATGTGCCACCACGCTCATGATGTCCGTTGATATGAGCAAGCGGCCCGTTGTGATTGGTCGGATTGAAGTCGGGAAATGAACCCTAAGCGGAAGCTGATGCGGCGGGCGTAGCTCGGACTCATCGAAGCCGCGACCGCTTACGCGAGGAAGCGGCGTCGAAGCGGGGGTGGACGAATGCCGTCCTTGGGCCGGCCAGAAGCAGGCATTCACATCAGCTAAGGGCCGGCTTTGACATTTCGGCCCGCGAGTGGCTCGGAGTCTTGCTTGGCTTGATCCTCCCAGTCGTCCCAATCCACTTTGTTGATCTCGATATAGCGGGAGACGGCCACGCCGATTGTTGGGAAGAAATAGTGCTCACCAAGCTGCTCGTACACACCAAATCTCTTCAGCTTGTCTTTCACGGGGTCTTTGAGTTCTGCGAAGCAAAACTCGACACCCTGCGCGTGCAACGTCCGGTCCAGTTCGGCAACCACGTCGCACGCGGTGACGTCCACGCTCGTAACCGGCTCCGCGGCAACAACCAGCCAACGCACGGGTGTTGGCGACGTCGCGATGGCATCCAGGACACGCTCCCTGAAGAATTCCGCGTTGGCGAAAAACAGCGGCGCATCCCACCGAAACAGGACCAGTCCCGGAACTCGGCGAGCAGCCGGATATCTCGTGATGTCGTGATAACCCTTGATACCCTGGGCGCGCCCCAAAACTGCGGAGTGCGGCCGCCAGCCGTCCCAGAGGAACTCGATGATCGCGAGAGCGATCGCAAGACCGATTCCTGGAATGACGCCGAGCACCGCCACGCCGACGAAGCAGACGATCGACAGCCAGAATTCCCAGCGTTGAATGCGATAGATGCGCTTGAGGTCGGCAACTTCAATCAGCCCGATCGCCGATGCAATGACGACGGCGGCCAATGCGGCCGTGGGCAGATGCTGCAGCAGACTGGGCGCGACCAGCAGAAGCAGGGCGATGGCCAGCGCACCGACGACGCTGGTGAGCTGGGTGCGGGCGCCGGCGGCTTCTGCGACGGGTGTACGTGAGCTGCTGCTGCTGATCGGAAAGCCCTGAAAAAAGCCTGCCGCCAGATTGGCGGCACCAAGCCCGACCATCTCCTGATTGGGGTCGACACGCGACCCCAATCGCGCGGCGTAGGCGCGTGAAAGTACGCTCGTATCGGCAAACGAGACCATTGCTATTGCGCAACCGCCGAGCAGCACCGGGACGATGTCGCTGGAGGTGATCCACGGGACGACGAAGCCCGGCAGCCCCTGAGGAAGCGGCCCCAGCACCTTGACGCCGTACCGCGTCCCGAGATCGAGCACGCCGACGACGACAGTCGCCGCAACGACGGCAATCAGGATGCCCGGCAATTTGGTGTTCTTGAGAAGTAGAATCGCGGCCAACGTCGCGAACCCGATCGCGAACGCGACCCAATTGATCTGTCCAGCAAGGATCGCGTTGACGATCGCCCATAAGCTTCGCAACGGTCCTTCGCCCTCAATGGAAAAGCCGAAGAGTTTAGGCAACTGGCTGATCAAGACGGTCAGCGCAATTCCGTTCATGTAGCCGTAACGTATCGGCTTGGAGAGAAGCTCCGTGACAAAACCCAAACGCGCGACACCAGCCAGGATGCAAACCACCCCTGAGACGATAGCCATCATGCCGGCAAGCGTCACTGCGCGCACGGGATCGCCGTGAGCCAGAGGCGTGATGACGCCGAGAAGTATTCCCGCCAGCGCCGAGTCCGGGCCGAGGACGAGAATGCGGCTTGGGCCGAACAACGCGTAAGCCAGCAGCGGCACGATCGTGGCGTACAGGCCATAGATGCCGGGCAACCCAGATGCGACCGCGTAGGCGATTCCAACGGGGACCAGCATTGTCGCCAGGACGACACCGGCGAAAACATCGTGCGCAAGCCACGCGACTTCATATCGACGGAGCGCATTGAGTCCGGGCAACCAGTGCTTCATCAGTGGTCACTCCCACGCGCGAGACGCCTGCTGTTTCCGGCTATTCGCAGTCAATCTTCCTCAAGGTCCCCGCTATGGCGTTGCGCATATGGTTCAGCACCAATCCTCGACACCGGGTCGAGCCGGGTTTCCAGGAAGTCGACGTGATCTTCCTCGTCATGAAGCACCATCTCCTCATAACCTGACTCCTGACAGCGGCACCGGCAAGTCGCGATCAGGCACTGGAGGAGGCCGCGCATGCGGTTCGGACGGCGTCTTCGGGGCCGCAAGCAGACGGCGGGCTGGGATCGGCAGACGCGAAATCCGGGCCTGTCCGGGCTTCCCCTGGGCCCCCGCATGGCCTATGACGCTGCAACGCAAAAATCCCCCGAAAAGACCCCATGATCCGCCTCGACAACGTCAGCAAGCAAGCCGGCCACCAGATCCTGTTCATCGAAGCTTCCGCCGCCCTCAACAAGGGCGAGAAGATCGGCCTCGTCGGCCCGAACGGCGCGGGCAAGACCACCCTGTTCCGCATGATCGCCGGTGAGGAACTGCCCGACGAGGGGCAGGTGTCCACCGATCGCGGCATCACCATCGGCTATTTCAACCAGGACGTCGGCGAGATGTCTGGCCGCAGCGCCGTGGCCGAGGTGATGAACGGCGCGGGTCCCGTCAGCGAGGTCGCGGCCGAATTGCGCGAGCTCGAAGCTGATATGGCCGACCCTGACAAGGCCGATCAGATGGACGAGATCATCGCGCGCTATGGCGAGGTGCAGCACGCGTTCGAGGAGCTCGACGGCTATGCGCTCGACGGCCGGGCGCGCGAGGCGCTGTCCGGCCTCGGCTTCAGCCAGGAGATGATGGACGGCGACGTCGGAAAACTCTCCGGCGGCTGGAAGATGCGCGTGGCGCTGGCGCGTATTCTCCTGATGCGGCCGGACGTCATGCTGCTCGACGAGCCGAGCAACCATCTCGATCTCGAAAGCCTGATCTGGCTGGAGAAGTTTTTGCACGACTTCGAAGGCACACTGCTGATGACGTCGCACGACCGCGAGTTCATCAACCGCGTGATCTCCAAGGTGATCGAGATCGATTCCGGCTCGCTCACCACCTACACCGGCGACTACGAATTCTACGAGCAGCAGCGGGCGCAGAACGAGAAGCAGCAGCAGGCGCAGTTCGAACGCCAGCAGGCAATGCTCGCCAAGGAGATCAAGTTCATCGAGCGCTTCAAAGCGCGCGCATCGCATGCGGCCCAGGTGCAGAGCCGGGTGAAGAAGCTCGACAAGATCGAGCGGGTCGAGCCGCCGCGCCGCCGCCAGAGCATCGCGTTCGATTTCCCGCCGGCGCCACGCTCGGGCGAGGACGTCGTCGCCTTGAAGAACGTGCACAAGGGCTATGGCAGCAAGCGCATCTATGACGGCCTCGATTTCATGATCCGTCGCCGCGAGCGCTGGTGCGTGATGGGCGTCAACGGTGCCGGCAAGTCGACCCTGCTCAAGCTCATTGCCGGCGCGAGCGAGCCGGACGAGGGTACGGTGGCAGTCGGCGGCAGCGTCAAGATGGGCTATTTCGCCCAGCACGCGATGGATCTGCTCGACGGCGAGCGCACCGTGTTTCAGTCGCTCGAAGACCAGTTTCCGACCGCGGGGCAGGGATCATTGCGTGCGCTGGCCGGTTGTTTCGGCTTCTCCGGCGACGACGTCGAGAAGCGCTGCCGCGTCCTCTCGGGCGGCGAAAAGGCGCGCCTCGTGATGGCAAAAATGCTGTTCGATCCGCCGAACTTCCTGGTGCTGGACGAGCCGACCAACCATCTCGACCTCGCCACCAAGGAGATGCTGATCACGGCGCTGGCGGATTTCGAGGGCACCATGCTGTTCGTCTCGCATGACCGCCACTTCCTGGCGACGCTGTCGAACCGCGTGCTGGAGCTGACGCCGGAAGGCATTCACCAGTTCGGCGGCGGCTACACGGAATATGTCGCGCGCACGGGACAGGAAGCGCCGGGGTTGCGGAGCTAGTTTTTGCTCTTGCGCGAGATCGTGGCGATCGCCTCGATCTCGTTGGTCCAGATCCCGCCGGGATAGGCTTGCGGCAGCCGGGCGAACAGTTCGGGCGTATCGATGCCGGTGGAGAACTCGCCGCCGCTGTAGGGGCCGAGCACGAAGACCGCGCTGTTGGCGTCGGTCATGCGATTGAGGAAGCGATCGGGCCAGCCCCATAGCCAGGGGGCGGCGTTGATCGGTACCAGCACCATCGCGTTGCGGCAGGCGGCTGGCATCAGGCCGGTCCAGCCATAGCCGATATAGCGGATCAGGCAGCTCCGGATGGCCCCGCGCGAAATGGTGCGGACGTCCGGGACGAGGCCACGGATCACGTCGATGGGCTCGTCGCCGCCATAGACCATGATCGTCCGGCGGCGTTCGGCCGGGAGCGCGTTCAGCACGGCGGCAAGTTTCTCGCCTTCGTTTGGGTCCCGGCTCTTCACGTTGATCAGGAGTTTCTTGTCAGGGAAGGCGGCGAACACCTCCGACAATGTCGGCATCATCCCGATGCCTTTGCCGCGAAACGGGAATGTCTTGCCGCCGTCGGCCGTGTAGCCGTAGCCGATGTCGAGCATTTTCAGTTTCGCCATGCTCTGTTCGCGCGTGACGCCTTGGCCGTCGGTACGGCAGTCGAGAGTCCAGTCATGGAAGACGGCGAATTCGCCGTCGGTCGTCGGGTGCACGTCGAGCTCGACCACATCGGCGCCGGCGTCGAAGCTCGCATGCATCGAACGGAGGGTGTTCTCGAGGTAGTCATGCGCAGGCGGTAACATTCGCGCGGCGGTGCAGGTGTCGTTCCTCACATCGCGCTCGTCAAACCGCTGTGCCATGCCGCGATGCGCGAGCAGCACCGGTTTGCCGTCGCGATGCGGCGCCAGCAGATCGGTGTTGTTGATGTAGACGCCCGCGGCCACGGCAATCAGGACTGCCGTGGCGACTCTGAGTTTCCTGCCCACCAGATATTCCCCATTCCAGGGTTATCGTCGGCGGCGTTTGAGGTTGATTTGCGGCAATCGGGGTGCATGGGAGGCCTATGCGCCTCGCGGCTTGAACGGTCCTGTGTCGCCCGCTACGCTTCCTTAAAAAAGGAGCGAAACAACCATGAAGCAGCTCAGGATCGGCGACATCACCATCGATGCGGTGATCGAGCGGGAAGGGCCGTGGCGGCGGCCGCAGGATTTCTTCCCGGCCTATGACGAGGGCGTGTTCAAGCGTCATCTGCCGACGATGGAGCCGGAGGTGTTCGATGCGGCGCGCGGCATGATGGTGATCACCTATCAGACCTTTGTGGTGCGCACACCGCGCTACACGATCCTGGTGGACACCTGCACCGGCGAGGACAAGGGCCATCCGCCGCCGTTCGACTTTCCCGGCAAGGAGCGCTGGCGCAAGGAGTTGTTCGCGCTCGGCATCGGCTTCGAGCAGATCGACTACGTCTTCTGCACGCATCTGCACATCGACCACACCGGCTGGAATACGACCTTGCGCGACGGCCGCTGGGTGCCGACGTTTCCAAACGCGAAATACGTCTTCCACAAGGGCGAGTATGCGGCCTGGGAGGCCGAGCACGCCAAGGGAAACAATCCGCCGGGCACCGTGTTTCGCGACAATTGCCTGCCGATCGTCGAGGCCGGGCAGGCGTTGCTGGTCGACGATGACTACGCGCTCGATGACACCGTCACGCTGACGCCGACGCCGGGGCATTCACCTTGTCATTGCTGTGTGAATATCTTTTCGAAGGGTAGCCGCGCGGTGGTCGCAGGCGACCTCATGCATCACCAGATCCAGTGCCGCGAGCCGGACTGGTCGGCGAAGCCGGATTGGGATGCCAGGCAGTCGGCGGTCTCGCGGCGAAAGTTCTTCGTCTCCGTCGCCGACACCGACACGCTGATCCTGCCGATCCATTTCCCGGCACCGACGGTAGGGCTGATCAAGCCGCTCGGCGCAGCGTTCGACTACCGGTTCAGGCGGGACTAAGCATGTACGGAAGTTGCCGTTTCGGCTGAAGCAGTGGTTTCGCGCCGCTTTGATCACGGCCTGGGTCGCAGTCGATCTACGAAATGGGCCGGTCATTATTGAACGATTTGAAGCGTGACATTGACCACGCCCATCCTGATCATTCCAAGGGCTTCAGCCGCACGCGATGTAACGTCGATGATGCGTCCACGAACAAACGGACCACGGTCATTGACTCTCACGATCACGGACCTTCCGTTCGAGACATTGGTCACACGCAAGCGCGTTCCAAAAGGCAAGGACGGATGCGCCGCATGCAGCGCATGTTTGTTGAACCTTTCGCCGCTCGCGGTCATCTGATCTTCCGAGTAGAAACTCGCAAGCCCGGACAGGGGGGTGTGCCGTCGATGGTGCTTTTTATGAAATGCATGCTGATGCTTGCTCTTCCGATGCGTTGCTCGGCGAATTTCACCGTGAGCTTTCTGATCTTGCTCTGCTGTGCGCTGACGGCGTCGGGCTGGTTTGCCGGCAATCGGGGGGAGGTCGTTGGCGCCTGGCGAACCGTTTGGGTCGCGGGTATGGTCATGTACTTCCGGCTGCGTCGCGCCCGGGACAGTCGCGGACTTCGTTGTTCGACCGAACTTCGCGTGTGCAACGTCAATTCCGCCGTCGTATGCGATGCATGACGCGGCAATCGCGGTAGCAGCGAGCAATGCAGGTTGACCGCTCCATCGTTTCATGATGGCCTCCCAGCGCCTCAGCTGGTTGGAGTAGTTCGGTTCCAGGAATTGCCGGCTTTGACATAGGTCAACGTTGCCGTCCAAGACAGCGCGGCTTCAATCAGCGCTCAGCCGATGCGCGACGAGGGCTTGCCCAATTGCCCGTATACCGCCGCAAGGAAAAGTCGCTGGCCTTGGGGAAGCCAGCGGCTCTGGTAGGGGCATCGCGCGTAGCGGGTGCTACGCGAACTCCCAATCTAGGCCAAGGTGTAGGGCGTGCGTTGCACCGGGATCAGATGCCAAGCGCGCTGGAGATTTCGCCCAGGGTTGCTTTCTCGGCGTCACTGACCTGAACACCTCCACCGAACAAGCCTCCGCCTTCCGATGCAGCCTCGGCCGTCTTTTGACTAATTTGACGCAGCCAACCCTTGAAAGCCGCGGCATCACCAGGAGCTTTTGCAGCAAGCAGCGCCGTGACCTCGCACAACGATGCGATCGTCTTGCTCTTGATCTCGGTCGGCGTGCTCTTGCCGAGTTCTGCCTTCAACCCGTCATGAGCCGCGGCCCGGCCGTCGCTCGTCTGGAAGTCGGCGACCACAGCCTTTACCAAGGGGTTGGCATTGGGGTCGGTCGCCGCCTGGGCGAGTGCGGTGCCGCCGGCAAACGATTCCTTCAGAAGGCCAAACAGTCCGCTCGGCTCGGCCGCCGTAATGGCCATTCCTGCATTCATCGGGCTTCGCAAGAGGAGCGCCCATTCGTCCTTGGTGAAATTGGTCTTGTCGGCCATGGAGTCTTTTCCTTTCATCTTGCAGGACGGGAGGCTGCGAAGCACGTCCCGTCGCTGAAGTGTGGCGAGGTTCTTGCGTGTGACGTCTCAGACTTTCGCCAGCTCGTCGAGCTTGGCACGAAGATTGTCGATCACGGGCTTTGCGATCGTGCCGGCCGGCGTCGCCGAGATCTTGTTGCACATCTCATTGATTGCCGGCGCCGCCGCGACGATCAGCTTGGCAAGCGCGCGTCGAGATTCCGGAGAAAGCTTGGCCGCCCGCGCCGTGATGCCATCCAACTGTGCGATGGCGTCGTTGATCTTCGGCAGGGTGGCCTGCGCGCTGGCTTCATCGGTGATGGTTGGCAGTTGAGCCTTCAGCGTCCCAAGGGACGAATTGACCTGGTTCGCCAGATTCACTCCGTCAACGGTGAAATCCGCGGGCGCCATGCCCACAGTTCCGGCTGAAGGCCGCGTGACAGTTGTGCTCTGAGCGACCGTCTGCTCGGTCGGACGCTGAAGCGCATATATGGCAAGACCACCAAGGATAACCAGCGCGACGAGCCAATATGGCCATTGCGTCCGGGCGGCGGCCATGGCGGCCCGGCTCGCACCAGTGGCACCGGCAGCGCCGGCAAACTGGCTCCCTGTGGCGGCAGCCGTGGCCATTCCACTGCGCGCCTTGTCAATCAGGCCCACGGCGCTGAGTTGATCACTGAGGCCCGATGGAATCGCCGCCGTGATCTGATCTCGCTGCGAGCGAAGAAGCGATGCGAGTCCGTTTGCATCCATCCCGGCGTCACGCTGTTGCTGACCGAGCATGCCCATGACCAACGGGCCGACCACGGCGAGTAACGACTTGCCACCGCCGTCACCCGTTCCCGCGAATCTGCCGATTGCCTGGGCCATGGTGTCCGTGGTCCGGTCTCCCAGCAGTCCGGACAACATGCTCGAACCCGTCTGAGCCAGGCCGGGAACGCCGGAGTTGCGCAGCAGATCCATGGGATTGTTGCCTTGCTGTTGGGACAGCAGTTTTGACAGTTGATTGGCGCCAGCCGGGGTTCCGACCAGGTCCGACAGGCTGGCCAATATAGTCGGGATGGCCGCTACCGCGGCCTTCTGCGCAGCGCTTCGGTCCATGCCGAGAAAGGCGGCAATCTGCCCAATGATTTCAGGGGTCAGGAGTTGGTGTGCAGCTGAGATGAGATTGACGGCCATGGCGGTCTCTCCACTACGTTGCAGGTCTGTTGGTTGCCCCCTAATTTGCAAATCTGACGTGACAGACGTCGATGGTTCCGAACGTCGCCTATCGCAGAAGTTGAGATTGCATCGATCGTCCGACTCTTTGATCCAGATCAAAGGTCTCCGGTGAAGCTTCCCCCGGCGGGGATGAGGTCTAGGATGCTCTCACCTGATTTGCGAGCAATGCGGAAGGACCAGTGACATTGCAGCATGGCGGTCGCTGGGGCTTTCCGAGCAAGGCTCACGGCCACTTATCGGATGAGTTATAAGCGGGTTCAGAGGTGCCGACGCGGGTGTGACGGAATCGTTCGCCGCTCGACGAGCGAAGGCGCAGGACGAAAGTAGCGCCGCAAAGCGTCTCCCATCCTCACGCGCGCGGCGGTCGAACCGGAAAGCTTGGATGACCCATTTGGAGGAGGTGACGATGCGGATGCTTCGTTGGCTTATCCTAGGCAGTGCGGCGATCCTGGTGATCGCCTCGGCTACAGCTCAAACTTACGATCCCAGGAACCCCGTCTGCCTTCAGAGATGGGAGTGGGGTGGCAGCACCTATTTTGAATGCGCATATACATCATGGGATCAGTGCCGGGCGTCGGCCGCCGGACTTGCTGCGATGTGCGTGGAGAACCCCTACTGGCCGCGACCGCAGCCGAGGCCATCAGGCGACCGCTTGCGTTCACCGGCCCCATACTGATGCACCCGCCGAGGCGTCCGGCGTGGCGATCAAGTCGCGATCAAGTGGCGATCAAGTCGCACCACATTTGCGAGCGTGTCCGAATCGTTCGCCGCTTTCGGCGAGCGACGACGGAGGAGGAAGCAAACCCCGCACAGCGTCTGCTTTCTCCATGCGATGCGGCAGAAGAAGACTCCGGAATGGCCGTCGAACGACAACACGAATTCGTCGGCAAATATGTAGTACGGCGTGGAGATGCAGGCACCCAGGGCGTTGATATCGCGCACCAGGCATGGATGAGTCTCGCGAAGTTCACCAAACGATAGCCGCGCCGCCCGGTTGACCGGTATGCGCTTCATTGCACGACGTTCGATCATGGCGAGATGCTCCCAATGAAAGGTAACTTCCAATCGAACGATCGCAGTGATGGCGACCGCACCTGACGAAGTCACTTTTCCGGTCCCGCCGACATCCCGGAAAACGGCAATTCCGGCACGTTGATCTGCGCCGCTTGCCTTTAACAAGCAGCTTTGTTGTCTTATTAAAATTGGATCGGAGTTGGTGGTTAATTCGAAGGACTTGACGACGGCCTTGCAAGCGGACGTTCGTGCTCTCGACTTGTTCCGGCCATCCGGGGCGTACTCGCAAATTCGACGCGACGGCGATCTACGCCATCAACTTCTATCGATCATCCAGCGGTTTACCGCTTGGTGGAAGTTAAGAGGGCCCGGAACGGTCATGTGCGTCTTGACGTATGTGAAGCCCGCCTTTTGAAGCGTGCGGTTCGGAGCCACATTGAACGCATTGGGCTCACAGAAGAGTTGCTTCAACCCTAGAACCTGGAAATAGAGTTCGACGGTCTTTCGGACACACTCTACGCCAATCCCCTGCTTACGCAGCGAGGGGTCCGTGACGTGTAGATGCATGTTTGCCTGCTGGCCGATGCGGATCTTGTCGGCTGTCGAGAACCCCAAGACCTTATCGTCGGAGAGCCAGCTTACCAAAAAGCCGTTTCGTTGCTCGACAGGCCGGTCGAACATTTGCTCATAAAGTCGCTGCCATTGCAGCGCCGGTGGTAGTCGTGTTGGGTCGACCCCGAGCATTTCCAGGTGCTCTGGCGTCGCTGCGTGGAAATACTCAATGATCAGTGCAGTTTCCTGCAGAGTCATCGGCCGAACGGTGATGGCCACTGGGCAACCCCTACGGTCGGTGGGCGCTTCAAAAACAGCAATTTGGAAATAACGTGGATGCCCGGGACAGGGCCGGGCATGACGAAGTTGCAGAGTGTCCGTGCAGCAGTGGCGAACCAGCAGCGATCAGGCGCCGACTTCGCACTTCTTCATGAAGCTGTTCTTGGCGGCACCGGCGAGCGGCTTGCCGTCGGCGCTGACGGCCTTGGGCGCGCAGGCGTCGGCCTTGCACTTCTTCATGAACGAGGTCTTGGCGGCGCCGGCGAGCGGCTTGCCGTCCTTGCCGACCGCCTTGCTCTCGCATGTGTCCTCCGCGAGGGCCGAGCCTGCCGCAAAGGTGGCGACGATCGCTGCGAGAAAAATCCGCTTCATCATGGGTGTCTCCCTAGGACAAAATGACCGAGCGGATTGGAGCCGCGAATCGTGGCGCAATCAAGCAGGATCGATGCGCGCCGCGACCGGCATCGCGGATTTTTCCATTCATCTGCGGTTCAGATTCCGCGCGCGAGCAGTGTCTTGAAATCGGCCCGTGCGCGCTGCGCCTCGGCCTTTGCGGCCGCGGAAGCATCGCCGAGGCCGAAATAGCCATGGATCAGGCCGGGGCCCTCATGGTGCTTCACGCGGACACCGGCGGCTTCCAGTGCCCCTGCATAGGCCGCGCCCTCGTCGCGCAAGGGATCGAACCAGGCGGTGGTCACGATTGCCGGCGCGACGCCGGCGAGCTCCGCGCGCAACGGGGAGACGCGCCAGTCGCCGGCGTGAGCGGGGTCGGCCAGGTAGTGGCCGCAAAACCATTCCATCACGGCGCGGGAGAGGAAATAGCCCTCGGCATTCTCGGCGCGCGACGGAAAGCGCGCGTTCTCGCGCACGTCAGCGTAGCCGCCTACGACGTCGGTCACGGGATAGACCAGCAATTGCGCCGCGAGCGTGATGCCGGCGTCGCGGCAGGCGATTGCGGTGGCGGCTGCAAGATTGCCGCCGGCGCTGTCGCCGGCAACGCCGAGACGCTTTGCATCGCCGCCAAATTCCGCGACGCGGTTGAAGATGTCACTTGTGGCAGCGAAGGCGTCCTCGAAGGCGCCGGGAAAGCGCGTTTCCGGTGGGCGCCGATAATCGACGGAGACGACGACCGCACCGGTTTCGATCGCGAGGTTGCGCGCCTGCCGGTCATGGGTCTCGAGATCGCCCGCGACCCAGCCGCCGCCGTGGAAGAACACCACGGTTGGCGCGGACGCGGTGCCGACCCGATAGACACGCGCGTCGAGCGGGCCTGCACCGCCCTTGACCTTGATCTCCGCAACGGCATCGACGGGCGGCGGCGGCACGGCCGCGCGCGAGGCAGCCAGTGCGCGCAAGGCATCGCGGGCGCTCTGTGGCGTCATCGTGGTGGGATCGCGCAGCGGCAGCAGCGGAATGATCTGGGCGATGACGGGATCGAGCGGGGCAGCCATGATGGGTCCTCACGGGGTTCTTGGTCTTGCTTGCGGGTTAGCATAGATTTCGCGCGCGGCATCGGCAACCGCTCACGCGTTACAATCGCGATGCCGGCAGAATGAACGGGCAGGGAGATCTTGAGGTGGAATTCGAAACGCTGGTCCAGTCGCGCCGCAGCGTGCGCGGCTTCAGGAACGAGCCGGTGCCGCGTGCGGTGATCGAGGCGATCATCGAGAGTGCCAAGCGCGCGCCGTCGTCGATGAACACCCAGCCCTGGCATGTCCATGTGCTCACGGGCAACCCGCTCGAAGAAGTGCGCCGCCGCAACATGGAAGAGATGGTCGGCGGCGCCAAGGTCAAACGCGACATCATCAGCCACGGCGAATACCAGGGCATTCATCGCACGCGCCAGGTCGACATCGCCAAGAAGCTGTTCGGCGCGATGGGGATTGAACGCGACGACAAGCCGATGCGGCAGGACTGGGTGCTGCGCGGCTTCCGCCAGTTCGACGCGCCGGTCTCGCTAGTCTTGACCTATGATCGCGTGCTCGATCCTGGCGCGGTCTGTCATTTCGATCTCGGCGCGCTCTGCTACGGCATCGTGCTCGCGGCCTGGGACCGCGGTCTCGGTTCGGTGATCAACGGGCAGGGCATCATGCGCTCCGACATCGTGCGCGAGGTCGCAAAGATTCCGGAAGACGAGGTCATCATGACCTGTGTCGCGATGGGTTATCCCGACGACAGCTTCGCCGCCAACGCCGTTCGCTCCGATCGCGAGGGCAACGACGATTTCGTGCGTTATGTCGGCTTTGCCGACTAGCGCGAGAAGTCGCTGATGCGCACAGCCGGCTGACGTTGCGAGCCGACTAACGCGCAGAGCCGGCTGAGGCGGCGGAAAGGAGATTATTCCCTCGTCGAAATTTTTGGTGCCGAGCCGTTGGTGGCCTCTTGCAATCTCGATCGCGCGGGAGGAACAATACGCGCAGTGAAAGGTTTGTTGCTGGCGCGAGGGAATCGACATGCGGCGGCTGGCTAGCCTGATTCGACGGTTCTTCGGTCCGCGACCGCGGTATCCGATTGATGATGATCCAAATCTTCCCTTCACACCCGATGAGCTCGGCAAGCTGATCCGGAGTGGCAGACGCGAGGACATGAAGCTGCTTGCGGATGGACTGGCCTCCCGGTCGATTCCGCACCGCGCCAAATACCGGGCCACGCACTAAGCGCGGTTCATGACGAGGTCCTCGCTGCGGGATCGCTCCGCCCACGCGGTCATCGCGTGAGCGCAACCTCTTTGAACGAGGTTACGAGGGCCTTCTCCAGCTTTCCGGTCATCCCGCAAAGAATGTTGTAGGCCTCGGTGCGCGGCATCATCGGCTTGTAGTGCCGGTGTTCGATCAGCGCTGCGAAGATGTCCGAGATCGTCAGAATGCGGACGATGTCGTTGATGCTCTCGCCGCACAGCCCGTCGGGATAACCGCTCCCGTCGAGATATTCGTGGTGATGCCGCACGGCGTCGAGGATCTCAGGCGAGATTCTCTCGTGATCCTTCAGGAACTCGTAACCCGCCGCCGGATGCATCTCGATCATGGCGCGTTCGTCGGCGTCGAGGCGGCCGGGCTTGTCCAGGATCGCAAGCGGAATCTGCGCCTTGCCGATGTCGTGGAACATGGCTGCGGAATACAGCCGCTCGAGATCGGTTCGCCCGACGCCGAGGCTCAGTCCGAAGTCGATCGCCACGCCGGTCACGAGCAGGCAATGCTGGTAGGTTCCCTCATGGTGACGCCGCACCGTGGCAAGCCATTCGGACAGGCCGTGCTCGGTGATGCGGTCGGCGATCCTGCGGCCCGCTTCCTTCGTGCCGTCGACGTCGAGGGGCTCACCGAGCGTGACGGCGGTGAACATCGAAGCGATGGCGGTTGCCGCGGTTTCAACGGCGTCGTCCGGTTGCGGTGCGTCACTCGAGGCAGCAGAGGCAAGCTCGGCCGGATCAGCCAGCGCTGCCAGCAGCTTGATCTTGTTGATAGCCCCGGGAAGAACGAGGGTGGCGCCGAGCGCGTAGGCCTGCGAGATGCCGACGTGAGATGAGTGCTCGACGAGGAAGATGCGCTTCGTGGCTTTCGCCAGCTTGCCGGCGCGCTTCTTGATGGCCGCGATGTTGCCGACGTCACGCAGCTCTGCGCGAACCACGACCGCGAATGGCACTTGTGACAGCCTGGCTTCCGCATCGAGTCGTTCGCCGGCGACGGTAAACTGCCGTTCGAGGGCCGAGCAGACGCCCGCCAATTTGTCGGAGGAATCGGCCAGCACATGCACAAACGGGCGAGCCGCTTCCGTCTCTCGGGTGCCGCCGTCCCTTTTGACGGGGCTGGATATGGTTCGGGCATTCTGCACGGCGAGCCGGGACTATAATGAAACTGAATGAGGTCGATGAATTCTGGAGCCTATTTGCTTGGAGTGGCGTTCTGCGCGGCGGCCGCTTTTGCACTCGCCGGCTTCTTCTTGCCGTCCGCGGTGATGAAGTGCACGCCGGCCATGGTGCCGTCGATCCACACCAGTTCGCACCGCCGGTAGGCAAGACCCGTCGATGACAGCAGCATGAAGAATTCCTTGGCCTGGAGCACGTCGAGCGTACCTTCGACCTCGATCTTGGCGCCGCTTTGCGACACGTCGAGCAGGAAGCAACTGCGTCGCCAGGTGCCGTCGGAGCCCATCAGATTGACGGCCTGCTTGTGATCCATCCGTACGCGAAGCGCCTTGCGACCGTCGAACCTCATCGGTTAACCCCCATTTTTGTGCCGCGAGGATCGCCTGGGTTGGCACTCGCTGCAATTTCCCCCCAGCGCACTGTCCATTGGCTGGTCGACAAGAGAAGCGTTTCGAATATGTGCTGCGCCCGCTCGCGTTCTACGAAGGAGAGACGTGCACAGCCGCGATTGCTCAGGATCGCGAGCGTGGTTGCCCAGTTCAGCCGCGACGCCCGGCAGGCCATGACGAGGCCCTCGCAATCGTCATCGGTCATGACGTGCTCCACGATCTCGATCGGAGCGCCTGAGAGCACCGACAGTGCCGTGAACAGATTGGCGGTCTCGCCGCGGATCGCGAAACGGTTCACCGTGGAATCGTTGAGCTTGCCGACGCGGCTGAGCGCGACGATCTCCGGCCTCGCGCTTGCATAGTCGGCCGGGCATGGCGGCCCGGGCGGAGCCGGCGCTGCCCGTTGTACGGGCGGAATGGCGGATGCGATGGGCTTGGCCGGCGCCTTCGGGGCCGGCGCGACGGAGAGCAGCTTCCGCACAACCTGGTCGGGCGTGCCGGGCCGCAGCACCAGCGCCTTCGCAATCTCGCCGTCCTGATCGGCCTTGGCGATCAGCGCGGCGTAAGCCGCCTCGGAGAACCGGGTTCCCGGGTTCTTGATCAGCGCGAGGCAGATCGGGCCGCCGCGTTTGATCAGCGCCTCGGTCACTTCAGGCTCGATCGAGTTGCGAGCAGCGATCGTGCGTTGATGCCGCTCGCCGCACGACGCAGCGACCACCGCGAGATCGGTGGCTGAGAGTGCCAGCGATTTGAGCAGGACGGGACAGGCCACGTCCGGGTCATCGTGCGCGGCGAGACGCCGTAAGGTCTCTGGCGGGGCCACGTCAAGCTCGGCAAGCGCGGTGCTGAGTTGAATCAGGGCGCTGGCCTCGACGCGTTCCGTCAATCGCAGCAGAACGCCGTCAACCACACCGGCGAGCAATTCCTGGGGCCGGTCGCGGTGACCAGTGAGCAACTGCACAATACCGGAGAGGATGCGTGCGCAGCGGTCCGGCGGGCACGTCGCGACCGCCACTTCCAGTTCAACCAGAATATCAGCAGGCAAAGTTGCCATCATGGCAGGGGCCTGTACTCAAATAAATGCGCGACTATCCAATGACCTCCATTGCGCCTCAGAGGCGTTAATTTGAAATTTAGAGCTTGATCGGCCGGGTATTAATGCACCGCCGACCGCGCTGGAAACGCTATCGAAATTCGGCGAGGCTTGATGCGGCGGCTTGTCCTTTGAACGGGACCC
Source organism: Bradyrhizobium liaoningense (assembly GCF_018130785.1). GTDB lineage: Bacteria > Pseudomonadota > Alphaproteobacteria > Rhizobiales > Xanthobacteraceae > Bradyrhizobium > Bradyrhizobium liaoningense_A. Next base: position 15,134 of record NZ_JAFCJT010000011.1, on the reverse strand, counting down.
TCGCCAACTGAACCAGACGAGCTAGGATGATTCTTTCGGTCGAACGGGACAACCGAAAGGGGGAAACTCGGACCGGCATTGTCGCCGGACGCGCGTTGTTGCGACGCGAAGTTTCACATTGCCATGAACAGTATTAATGACTCGCCCGGATTGGCGCCCAAGGTATTTCGCTTCTCCGACGTCGATGAATTTCGAAATGCCATACGAGGCCTGAATTTCGAGTTCACGCCCTTCGTACGGAGGATTTCGGCCGAGCAGACCATTCTGTCGCTGCCCGGTTGCGACGTGAATTTCACGCGGGCGTTTCCCCGCGTCGTCGACGCGCAGCTCGTCGAGAATTGCACCGCCATCGGATTCACGATGGACGAGCTCAACGTGCCCATCCGCTTCAACGGCTCGCAGCGGGCCCGACCGGTCATCGTCATCGGCAGCGGCGGCGCTGCCTACACCACCATCGAGGAGGTGCAGCGGCAAATTGCCTCGGTGATGTTCAGGCCGGAGGTGACGGATCGCGGCTGGCCGCACGCGACATCCAGCTTCAAGATATTTGAAACGACGGTTGCGGGCCTGAACCGGCTGCGCAGCCTGGTTCGGGAGGTGCTGGCTGCCGCGTCGGAGCCGATCGGAGCCGCGGACGTGCCGCTGAAGGCCGCAGCCATGAAGGAGTCCCTGCTTGGCGCCGTCGACGACGCGTTCGAAAGCGTCGTTCCCGCGCGATGGACCCTGCGTCCCAATGACGAGCGGAACTTCAGGATCTTCCGGGAGATCCGCGCGCTTCTGTCCGACGACCTCTCGCAGCCGATCTACAGCGAGGAGATTGCGCGCAAGCTCAACCTGTCCGTCCGCACCCTGCACGACGTCGTCCGCCGCTATCGCGGCATGAGCCTGCATCGCTATTTGCGCCTGCGCCGCTTGTGGCTCGTGCGCCAGCGCCTGCTCGCCGGTGCCGACAGCGTCAAGGCCGTCGCACTGGCGTTCGGCTTCTGGCACCTCAGTGACTTCTCCAGAAGCTATCGCGACCAGTTCGGCGAGACGCCGTCGCAAACACTGGAGTTGGGGCGAAAACGATAGCGCGGCAAATCGGTTGGGGCCGTTCCGCCGTTTCGTGCTAGCGTGCCGGCCATGAGCAATCGCATCCTCGTCTTCTATGGTTCCTACCGTTCCGACCGCATGGGCGTCCGCCTTGCGAATTTCGTCATCGATCGCCTGCGTCAGCGCGGCGAGGAGGTCGAGTTCATCGACGCCAAGGCGATCGGCCTGCCGATGCTCGACCGCATGTACAAGGAATATCCCAAGGGGGCGGCACCCGAGGCGCTCGAAAAGCTGGCGGGGCAGATCCGCGGCGCCGACGGTTTTGTCTTCGTCACCGGCGAATACAATTGGGGCATCCAGCCCGGCCTGAAGAACCTCACCGATCACTTCCTGGAAGAGTGGTTCTGGCGCCCGGCCGCGATCGTGAGCTATTCGGCCGGCCGATTGTCCGGAGCACGCGCCTCGACCGCCTGGCATGGCACGCTGTCGGAGATGGGCATGGTCGTGGTGTCGAGCACCATCGGCGTCGGACCGATCGCGCAGACGCTGTCGGCCGAGAATGAGCCGATCGGCGAGGGCGGCAAGGCCCTGGAGCGCTCGTTCCCGCGCTTTGCCGACGACCTGCTGTGGTGGATCGAAGCCGCCAAGGCCCAGCGGGCGCGCAAGGCGCCGCCGTACTAGGTTGACTAGGCGGCCCTGACCTCGCCGAGGAAGCGGTCGAACTGGCCGGCGAGGTCGCGCGACTGGGTCGAGAGCTGCTCGGCTGCGCCCAGCACTTCCCGGGCCGCGGCACCGGTGTCGTCGGCGGCGCGCTGCACGCCCGTGATGTTGGTGTTGACCTCCTGGGTGCCGCGGGCGGCTTCCTGGACGCTGCGGGAGATCTCCCGGGTCGCCGAGCCCTGTTCCTCGATCGCAGCCGCAATCGCGGTGCCGATCTGGTCGATCTCGGCGATGACGTCGGCGACGTTGCGGATCGCGGCGACGGTCTCGTCGCTGGCGGACTGGATCGCGGTGATCTGCTCGGAGATTTCGGTGGTGGCCTTGGCGGTCTGGCCGGCCAGCGACTTCACCTCGGATGCGACGACCGCAAAGCCACGGCCGGCGTCGCCGGCGCGGGCGGCCTCGATCGTGGCGTTGAGGGCGAGAAGATTGGTTTGCTCGGCAATGCTCTGGATCAGCGTGACGACGTCGCCGATCTTCTGCGCGCCCTCGGCGAGCGCACGCGCGGTGTCGCCGGTGCGGCGGGCGTTGTCGACGGCGCGGGCCGCGATCTCGGTGCTTTGTGCCACCTGACGGCCGATCTCGGAGATCGAGGAGGTCAGCTCTTCGGTCGCGCTTGCGACCGTCTGCACGTTGGTCGAGGTCTGCTGCGAGGCGGCGGCGACGACCGCGGCCTGGCTGTTGGTCTGCGCCGCGGTCGAGGTCATCGACTGCGCCGTGCTTTCCATGGTGGACGAAGCGCGGGACAGGCCGCCGACCAGTTCGCTGACCTTGGCCTCGAACGCGCGGGTGAGCCCGTCGAGCGCCTGGGCGCGGCGCATCTTGCCGTCGTTCTCGGCCTGCTTCTCGGCCGCGAGCCGGTCGGCGCGGATCATGTTGTCCTTGAACACCTGGACGGCGGAAGCCATCGCGCCGATCTCGTCGGAGCGCTCGGCGCCGGGGATCTCTTCCGCAACCTCGCCGTCGGCAAGGCGCGACATCCGCGTCGTCAGGCTGACGATCGGGCCGCAGACGCGGCGGCGGACCATCACGATGAGGCCGGCGCTGGCGATCAGCACAGCGAGGAGGCCGACGAGTGCGATCGTGAAGCTGGTGCGCGCGGCGGAGGAGGCGCCGGCGAGGATCTGCTCGGCGTTGTCGTAGAGCGCGTCGCGGACGCCGATGATCGAGCCGAGCCCCTTTTGTGACGCCGCGTAATAGGTCTCGACGTCGTGCTCATACTTGCCGGTGACGGCGCCGTCCTTGACGAGCTTGAGCTCGCGACCGAACTCCTCGACATAGCGCGCATTCATCGTCTCGAGCGCGGTGCCGACATTGGCCGGGGTCGCGGGATTGCCACGCAATTCCATCAGCGACATCACGATCTGGTCGTTGCGGCCCTGCATGCGGGCCACGTCGGCTTTCTCGGCATCGGTGGCCACCTTCTTGCCGCCGACGAGGTTCTTGTGCACGCTGGCATTGAGGCCGCCGATGTCGCGCAGCGTCATGGCGATATTGGCATTGTTGGCCTGGCGGTAGGCATCGCCGTTGAGGATCGCCATGCGGCGCACCTGCTCGTTGAGCAGCGCGGTGATGCCGGCGTTGAGCACGGCGTTGTCGGCGACGACCTTCTTGGCCGCGTCCTTGCGGGCGTCCGCCGGTCCCGCGATCGCCTTGTCGATGGCTTCGCGCAGCGCTGTGAACTTCGAATTGATGGCGTCGATGTTGCCGCCGATGGTGTTACCGTCGTCGAACGGGCCGGGCAGCTCCTTGCGCAGCGCATTCATCCTGTCGCGGGCGCCGTCGGTCTGCTTGCGCAGCTTGTCGTGCTCGGTGAGCTGCGCCGGATCGACGGTCGCGGGCCCGTAGAGGATGTTGGTGGCGAAGCCGCGCTCGGGATTGAGATAGCGCGGGATGTCGCTCGCCGCGCGGACGATCGCGAGCCGGCCTTGCGCTTCGGCGATCCTGTCCATCGTCTGGTACTTCGTTACGGCGACGTAGACGGCGAGACCGCCGCCGACGGTCGAGAGCGAGACGATGGCGGTGGTCAGGAGCGTACCGATTTTCATGTTCTGTCCGGCAATTGGCGCGGGGAAGAAAAATTATTCTGCGCAAACGATAGGCAGCCGGTGTTAATCCGGGGTTTACGCTGCCGGGCGCCATGCCCCGCCGGCATGCGTCCATTCGTCGAGACGAAGATCGCGCTAGCGCGTCGGCCGATCGAGCCTGGCGAGAATCTCCAGCGTGGCGCCGTCGCGCTCGCCTGCGAAATACCGGGCGAGCGCCTGATCGAACACGGGCTCGTCGGACACCGCGCCGAACAGCGTCATCGACGAACGGAATTTGGCGTCATCGGGCGCGCCGAGGATGGCGTTGATGGTTCGTCCCTCGACGGCGAGCACGAGGGTGGTGCATTCAATGAGTCGCGGGCCAAGCACGGGGTGGGCGAGGTAGGCTCGGGCCTCCGCGCGCGAGCCGATGGCATAGCGCTGCGACATGGCGCTGAAACCGAGGCCCGAGATTTGTGGGAAGACGAACCACATCCAGTGGCTCTGCTTCCGGCCCCGGGTCAGCTCCCCCCGGATGTCGCGAAAAACCGGGTCCTGGGCCCGGACGAAGCGCTCTAGATCGAAAGGATTGGTCATTCGGGTATCCTGGGATGCCTCGGCGGCCGCGATTATGCCTAACTTTTGGCTCCCAATGTGGTAGCTGGTATAGAGTCTCCGGGTGGGGGTTGGGCCCCCCGGGGGTCGATTTGGGGATCTGATGGTTTCCGACCGCGCAAGCGCCGAGAGGCTGTTGTCGCGCCGCCGTATTGGGCGAGCGGAGACGATACTGCTGTCTTTGGCCGCAGTCGCGCTGGCATTGGGCGCCGCTGCCTGGGTCGCTGACCTCGGCGATTCGACCCCGCTGGTCACCGCCTCACTGCCGCCCGCCACCGCACTGCCGCCGGCCAATAGCCCTTCGTTTGACGACCGTTTCGCTTCGGCATCCAGCAACACGCCCGCCCGTGAGCTTGGCCTGCGGGCGATGGAGCGCTCCGCCTTGAGTGCGGTCCAGCTCAAGCTGCGCGATGCCAAGGCGATGCTGGCCCAGAAACTCCAGGGCGACGAGTGGCGCTCGACCCTGACCGATGATGACCGGCACGTGGTTGACGAGACCAAGCCCTCGCAGCGCGCCGATGCCGTTCCGATGCCGCGCTCGCGCCCGGCGCAGGCGGACTTCTCCGCCCAGATCGCTTCCAGCCAGGCCTATGCCGAGACCACCCCCAAGGTCGACAACCGCAACTTCTTCGAGAAGTTTACGGCCAAGATCAAGCTGGCCTCGCTGACGCCGGACAGCGGCCTGTTCGCCAAGGCGCCGGATCTCGCCGCCCTCGGCTACGATTCGCGCACGGCGGTCTATGACATCAAGGCCAAGGCACTTTACCTGCCGAGCGGCGTCGCGCTGGAAGCGCATTCGGGCATGGGCGCGATGATGGACGACCCGGCGCATGTCGACCAGCGGATGGTGGGTGCGACCCCGCCCGCGACCTACGATCTGAAGCCGCGTGAAAAGCTGTTCCACGGCATCCGCGCGCTGCGCCTGACGCCGACCGAGGGCACCAGCGCGCTTGGCCGCGTCGGGCTTCTCACCCACAGCTACATGCTCGGACCGCGCGGCGACTCCAACGGCTGCGTCTCGATCAAGGACTATGATCGTTTCCTCAAGGCCTGGGACAATGGCGAGTTCAACCGCCTGGTCGTGGTGCCGAGCCTGAGTGGATCGGCGATAGCCGCGCAACGCGCCAGCACCGACTCCTGATATTTGCCGAACGGCGGGGCTGCCGTTTTCCCTTCGTTAAGCCGTCATCCTCCAGAAGCAGCCCATGACTGATACCCAGAGTTCCGAGACCCCGCTGCGTACGACGTTCAAGATCAAGCTGAATGGCGACACGCTGGCGATTGCGACCGTCGGCCAGGCCTATCAATTCCTCACCAACTTCAAATCGGTCGAGTGGATGGAATTCCGCTCGCTCCATGAAGACGCGATCGCGGCGCTCGAAGGCGCCGCCGACAACGCCATGCTCGTGGTGCAGGCGACCAACGCCGTGCGCGCGCTGTTCGTGAGTGCGAAGCTGCTCTGAGCAGGGCAATCCTCCTTTCCAACCGCGTCGAACCCACGCCTGTGCGCCTGCGACCAAGGCCAGGCGCGTTTCGCGCCGAGGGACAGGATCGCATGGACATCGCAGAATTCATTGCAGGCGTCGATCGCGCCGGTACGAAGCAGCCGACGCCCGCAGGGTTCGGCGATTTCATTGCCGGCCTGTACGAGGAGGCCGCGGCCGCGTGAGGCGCGCATTCAAGGAATTGCAGCGGGCGCTGTCGATCGTCCTCCAGGGCGCCTGAGGAGTTGCCGGCAAGGCCTTGGCTTGGTGCGCTGTTTCGGCGTCGATGGCCGCGGCGCCATGTGTTCTCACAGCTTGAACTCTGCCTCGGGAACAGGCAAACGGTCCGGGAAGACCGTGGCCCAAGACCGACCAAAGGCCATCCATTTCAAGCCTTGATTTAGGGAGAGACCCCAACATGAAACGTCGTACATTCCTCAAGGGCGGCGCGGTCGCCGGCGCGACGACGCTGGTTGCCGCACCCGCGATCGCGCAAAGCACGCCGGAGATCAAATGGCGCCTGACCTCGAGCTTCCCGAAGTCGCTCGACACCATCTACGGCACCGCGCAGACCTTTGCGAAATACGTCGCTGAGGCCACCGACAACAAATTCCAGATCCAGACCTTTGCGGCCGGCGAGCTCGTTCCCGGCCTCCAGGCGCTCGATGCCGTCAGCGTCGCCTCCGTCGAGATGGCGCAGACGCCGCTCTATTTCTACATCGGCAAGGAGCCGGCGCTGGCCTACGCGACCGGCGCGCCGTTCGGCATGAACCACCGCCACCAGGAATCCTGGTGGCATTTCGGCGGCGGCGCCGACCTCGCCAACGAGGCACTGAAACCCTTCAAGACGCACGCCATTCTCTGCGGCAATTCCGGCACCCAGATGGGCGGCTGGTTCCGCAAGGAAATCAAGACCGTCGACGATCTGAAGGGCCTCAAATTCCGCATCGCCGGCATGGGCGGCCATGTGCTGGCCAGGCTCGGCATCGTGCCGCAGCAGCTCGCCGGCGGCGACGTCTATGCGGCGCTGGAGAAGGGCTCGATCGACGCCGCCGAGTTCGTGGGTCCCTATGACGACGAGAAGCTCGGCTTCCAGAAGGTCGCCAAGTACTATTACTTCCCCGGCTGGTGGGAAGGCGGCGCGATGCTGCACATGATCGTCAATGACGAGAAGTGGGCGAGCTTGCCGAAACAGTACCAGGCGATCGTCAACCAGGCCGCCTCCGCGGCCGGCGCCTGGATGCTCGAAAAGTACGACAGCGTGAATCCGGCGGCTTTGAAGCGGCTGATCGCCAACGGCGCGGAGCTGAAGGCGTTCCCGCAGCCGGTGATGGAAGCCTGCTACAACGCGACCCAGGACCACCTGAACGAGCTCGCCGCCAAGAGCGACCTGTTCAAGCGCACCAAGGAAAGCCACGACGCCTATATGAAGGAGCTGCTGTTCTACACGCAGATCGCGGAAAACTTCTACGACAACTATCTGCTCAGCAAGATGCGCAACAAGACCTGATTGTCGTCGTCATTCCGGGGCGCGCCGCCTGGCGCGAACCCGGAATCCATTTTACTACGCGTAGTGCCGCCCGATGGATTCCGGGCTCGCGACTTCGTCGCGTCCCGGAATGACAGTCTCGTAGGGTGGGCAAAGGCGCGCTTGCGCCGTGCCCACGACTGCCCCGCGTTTCGTAAAATTGGTGGGCACGCTTCGCTTTGCCCACCCTACGGCACCTGTCGTTTGGCGTCTTACGCCGCGCCCAGACCCAGCTTCGCATAGATCCGCCGCGCATAGGCGCCGAACGCGTCCGTCGTCTTGAGCGGAAGGTCGCGCGGGAAGGGCAGGTCGATCGGGAAGTAGTCGGCCATCTTGGCCGGTCCCGCCGTCAGCACGGCGCAGTGCGAGGACAGGAACACGGCTTCCTGGATCGAGTGCGTGACGAAGATGATGGTCTTGCCGCTCTCGCGCCAGATCCGCAGCATCTCCAGATTCATCTGCTCGCGCGTCAGTGCGTCCAGCGCCCCGAACGGCTCGTCCATCAGGATCAGTTTTGGATCGTGAATGAAGGCCCGCGCGATCGCGGTGCGTTGCTGCATGCCGCCTGAGAGCTCTCGCGGATATTTCTGCTCGTAGCCGGCGAGCCCGACCAGGTTGAGCAGGTCGCGCGCCCGCTCGCGCGCGGCCTTCATCGGCAGGCCGACGATCTCGGCCGGCAACAGCACGTTGTCCAGGATGGTACGCCACTTCAGCAGCAAGGCCTGCTGGAACACCATGCCGATGTCGCGGGTCGGATCGAACGGGCTTTTGGCATTGCCGATTCTGACCGTGCCGCCGTCCGCGCCGTGCAGGCCGGCCAAGATCTTCATCACCGTGGTCTTGCCGCAGCCGGACGGGCCGACCAGCGAGACGAGCTCACCTTCCTGCACGTCCATCGTGACGTCGGACACCGCGAGAAATTCGGCGCCGCCGCTGCGATAGACCTTTCGGACGCCGCTCAGGCTGATGAAGGGTTTTGAGCTCATGCCAGCCATTTGCTGAGGTTGTCGGCGACGAAGCCATCATCGCTGAGGTCGGAGTGCTCGCGACAGACGCGGTCGATCTCGTCCTTCTGGCCCGGGCTCAGGCCCTCGTTGGGATCGAGGCACCACAGACCTTTCATCAGGCCCTGACGCCGCAGCACGTCATGGCAGCCGGCGATGCAGCCGTGAAAATTGTTGGCGACATCGAAGAAGGCGCTGTTGCAGTCGGTGACGCGGGCGTCGAGCGCCAGCAGATCGGCCGGCACGCTGTCCTTGTGCCGCGCCGCCTTGCAGCGCTCGAACTGTTTTATGGCGCTCGCCGTCCAGACCGACCAGTGGCCGAGCAGGCCGCCTTTGAAATAGGTGCGCGTCGTGACGCCGTTGTCGCGCAGGTCGAACGGCAGCATGAGGTCAAGCAGGATGTGATCGTCATTGCCGGTGTAGAGCGCGACGCGGTCGAGCGCGCCGGCGGCCGCGACGCCGCGCAGCACGTCGAGTGTCCGGTAGCGGTTGAAGGGCGCGATCTTGATCGCGATGACGTTGTCGATCGAAGCAAAACGCTGCCAGAAGCGGGTGGACAGGATGACGCCGCCGACGGCCGGCTGGAGGTAGAAGCCGACCAGCGGGATCTCGGCGGCGACCGCCGTGCAATGCGCAATGATCTCATCCTCGGAGGCGTTCTTCATCGCAGCAAGGCTGAGGAGCCCTGCGTGATAACCGATATCGCGCGCGGTGCGGGCTTCAGTGGCCGCCTGCTGCGTTGGGCCGGCAAGGCCCGCGACCATCGCCAGCGGACGTTTGGTCCAGTTCGCAGCGGTCTCGGCGGCGAGCTCGAGCACGGGACGGTAGAGGCCGACGTCGCGGATCGCGAACTGCGTGGTGTGCACGCCGACGGCAAGGCCGCCTGAGCCGGCATCGATGTAATAGCGCGTCAGGGCGCGCTGATGTCTTTCGTCGAGCCGGCGCTCGGCGGTGAGTGCGAGGGGGTGCGCTGGCAGCACGGTGCCCTCGGCAATCAGCTTGCGGATGTCGCTGTTGATCTGGCTGTGGTGCATGATGTCCTATCCGAATTCAGGGCCGGCGACGGCGAACGGCGTTTCCTCGGCAGCAGGAGTGGCGGGGCCGAACCGCATGCGCTGGAACGGCCGCTCGATGGTCCAGCCTGAGGCGGTCAATCCTTCCAGGAACGCAGCTTGCGACGCGACGGCGTCGATCAGCAGCGGTCGCTCCTGCGATTGCGCGACCGCATTGACCAAGGCCAGCGCGGCGGCGGCGTGATCGGCAAACACCGGGCCGATATGGCGCGCGGTTCGGCCGTCCCGCACCAGTGCGATGGCGCCGTTGGCAGAGACGATTCGCGAGCCCGGGCGCTGCGCGAAGGCCGAGAGGAGGGCGGTCCGGTCGAGACCGGTGGCGCGGCGGTCGCGCGCGCGAAGCGCCTCGAGCGTCGCGGATGAAGGTGGCCGCGTGGCCATTTGAGCAGATTTCACCAGCTTCAGCCGGCGCAATTGCAGCGTCGGCGTGAAGCCGAGCGGGCCATAGACGGCGACGCCGTCGGGCGTGGCGTCGAGCCAGCTCGTCAGGCCGTTCTTGCGCGCAGTCTCCAGGCAGGCGTCGACGAGGCGTGTTGCAAGGCCGCGGCGGCGGTGGGTTGCCGACACCAGCACCATGCTGATCCAGGCGTTGTTGCCGGAGTAGGGCAGCAGAGCGGCTGTTGCGACCAGTCGCGCGCCGTCGCGGATGCCGAACACGACGCCGTCGTGCAGGAAGACGCGCCAGTCCTCTTCGGTCTGGTTCCAGTGAGCTTCCGTCGAGAGCGCGAGTCCTGCGATCGCATCCTCGACGCCGAGCTTGAGGACGGGCGGACCGTCAGTAGCGTCCATCGCGCACCTCGTATTTGGTGGGCTTGCCGTGGCTCGGCATGGAACGCGAGACCCAATCCGCGGTCCAGGCGATTAGCTGCTCGGTGTCGACCACCGGCAGGCCGAACAGCTCGACGGATTTGGACGTGTCGGTGAGCCACGCTGTCGGTTCTTCCTTGCCCGTCAGCACCGGCGCGCGGCCGAAGCGCGCGCCGAACTTTTGCGCGAGATCGCGCACCGCCAAAATCTCGTGGCCGCTGACGTTGATCGGCGAGGTCGGCGCGGTGCAATGCGCCAGGCACCGCAGTGCCTGAGCGGAGGCATCGCCCTGCCAGATGAAGTTGACATGACCGATGCTGACGTCGATCGGCACGCCCGTGAGCACTTTCGTGGCGATGTCGTGCAGCACGCCATAGCGCATGTCGATCGCGTAATTGAGCCGGAACAGCCGGCCCGGCGTCGAAAACTTGCGCGAGAAATACTCGAACATGCGCTCGCGGCCGACGCAGGACTGGGCGTATTCGCCGGGCGGGTTCGGCGCCATCTCCTCGGTCGAGCCTTTGCCGCCGACGGGCACGAACGGATAGATGCAGCCGGTCGAGAACGCCACGATCCGCGACGACGGGAAGGCCTGTGCGACCAGCGCCGGTACATGCGCGTTCATCGCCCAGGTCAGCGACAGGTCGCCCTCGGCGCCGAATTTTCGGCCGGCCATGAAAATGATGTTGGGCGCCTTCGGCAGCGCATGAATCGCGGTCTCGTCCATCAGGTCGCAATTGATGGTCTCGACGCCGCGCGCGTGCAGCCAGTCCTTCACGCTCGCGTCGCTGAAGCGGGCGACGCCGATCACGCGGCGATCCGGCGCGGCGGCTTTCGCGAGCCCCGCCAGCGTCGGGCCCATCTTGCCGGCGACGCCGAGGATCATGATGTCGCCCTCGACCCTGGCGAGGTCGTCGATCAGCGCTTGCGTCGGCCGGCACAGCAGATCGTCGAGCGCGGCGATATCGGGAATAGTCTTCGGCAGCGTCTGGCGAGTGAGCAGCATGGGGCGGTCCTTCAGTTAAGTCTGCCTTGCATCGCCGACCACGAACATGCGTTCGAGGGCGAGCACCAGGCCGTAGAGCGCGACGCCGAGCAGTGTCAGCAGCACCACGGCCATCACCATCGCGGGCGTGTCGAGCGACGACTGGACCTGGATCATGAGGTAGCCGAGCCCGCGCTCGGAGGCGATGAACTCGCCGACGATGGCGCCGGCGACCGCGAGGATGGCGCCGACCTTCATGCCGGAGAACACGTAAGGCAGCGATCCCGGCAACTGGATCTTGCGGAACAGCGTCCAGCGCGAGCCGCGCAGCGATTTGACGAGATCGAGCAGGTCCGGCTCGACCTCGCGCAGGCCCCGCGCGGTGGTCAGCAGGATCGGGAAGAAGCAGATGCTGAAGGCGATCAGGATGTTCGGCACGATGCCGTAGGAGAACCAGACGATGAAGAGCGGGCCGAGTGCGACCTTCGGGATCATGTTCAGCGTCACGAACAACGGCAGCAGCACGAGGCTCAGCAGCGGCGCCCAGCTGAAGATCACGGCCAGCGCGACGCCGACGAAGGCGCCGAGCGCAAAGCCGCCGAGGATCTCGATGGCCGTCACCAGCGTGTTGGCGCCCCAGGCATAGCTCGCGGTTCCCAGCGTCTGGATTGTCGCGAGCGGGGAGGGCAGGATGAATTTCGGCACGTGGAAGGCGTCGACCGCGAGCTGCCAGAGCACGAGCACGGCGAGGTGCACGATCAGGATGACCGCAATGCTGCGCGAGGCGCGTGCGCCGTCTCCTGTCACCGGTTGCTCCCTGTTGCCAGCAGCCACCTTGCCGCTGGGGCTGAGCCTAACCGGCCTTGCGGAAAGTTTCAACCAATTGGTTGATTACGGCCGGAGCGAATGCAGCACGAGATCGGCGACGTGCCGGCGGCGAGCGCGCTTTGCTGCCCGGCTCGACAGGTCCTTGCCGAAGATCGCCGACAGTGTCGGCGTGTTGGAGAGATAGAAATAGCTGAGGCCCGCGATCGAGATATAGAGCTGGATCGGGTCGATCCCCTTGCGGAACACGCCGGCGCGGACGCCCTCGTGGAGGATGTGGGATACGCTCTTCACCAGCGGCGAATGCATTGCCTCCAGCCGCGTCGAGCCGCGGACGTGGCGCGCGCCGCCGCGGTTCTCGTCGTTCAGAAGCACGATGAAATCGGGGTTCGTGGCGAGGTAATCGAATGAGGCCTCGATCAGCTTCCGGATCGCCTTTTCCGGCGGCAGGCCTTCGAGGTTGAGCTGGCGCTCCTGCTCGCGGATATCGGCGTAAACCCATTCGAGCACAGCGAGATAAAGCGCATCCTTGTCGCCGAAGTAGTGGTAGACGAGCTGCTTGTTGACGCCGGCGCGCTCGGCGATCTCGTCGACGCGGGCGCCCGCAAAGCCGTGCCTGGCAAATTCCAGGCGCGCCGCGGTGAGCAGCTTCTTGCGGGTGGCGACGGGATCGCGCCGCTGCGGCACGGTGTCGCCTGAACGTTTTGCGGGCATTTCCAACCAGACAGTTGACAAGTCGAGGGCGGGCTTGTTGCATTGGTATCCTCACATGGGGAGAGCGACAAGCCGGGTCGCGGCAATGAGGAGAGATGCGATGAAGCGTTTGCAGGCGGCGGGCTCGACCCTGGCTTTGGCCCTGATGTTCGGTATGCCGGCGGTGCCGGCGAGCGCGGGGGAGGCGGTCAATCTGATCCTGAACTGGACGCCGACGGCCGACCATTCGCCGTTCTATTACGCCAAGGCGCAGGGCTGGTTTGAGAAGGCGGGCATCGACCTGACCATCGAGGTCGGCAAGGGCTCCGGCGTCTCCGCCGCCAAGGTCGGCTCCGGCGGCTCGCCCTTCGGCATCGCCGATCTCGCCACCATGCTGGTCGCGAAGAGCAAGGGCGCCGACGACGTCGCCTTGATGAGCATCTACGCCAACACCGGCCAGACCTTCTACTGGCTCAAGAGCTACGGCGTGAATGGCGTCAAGGATTTCCCGAACCACAAGATCGGCAATCCGCCAGGCGATGCCTCGCGCGTGATGTGGCCAGCCTTTGCGAAGGCCGCGGGCATCGCGCCTGATGCCGTCAGCTTCGTCAATATCGGGCCGACCGCGAAGATCGCGGGGCTGAAGAGCCATACCGTCGACATCATCAGCGACTTCTACAACGAGCACGATCTGAAGGTGATCGAGTTCGGACAGGATCTCGGCTACGTCAACTGGAAGGACATCGGGCTCAACCCCTACGGCAATTCGCTGATCGTCAACGGCGCCTATCTCCAGAAGAACCCGAAACTCGTCGAGGAGTTCGTGCGCATCTCGCAGAAGGCCTTTGCGGCCTGCGTCGCCGACGTCACGCCATGCCTGAAGGCGCTGCTCGACCAGGTCTCCGGTCTCGACCAGGCGAACCAGGAACGCCAGTGGGAGCGCATCAAGTATCTGATGACGGACGAGTTCACCACCACCAAGAGTCTCGGCTGGATCGATGGCGAGCGGATGAAGAAGGACTACGAACTGGTCCAGACCTATCTCGGCATGGAGAAGCCGTTCGACGTCTCGACGGCGTTCACGACCAAGATGCTGGATCCCGCCGTCAAGATGGATGCGAGCAAGGTGAAGAAGTAGGGGGCGGCGCGAGCGGTGCCTGACCGCTTGCTGCGCATCGTCAACGCTTCTTCATCTCGTAGACGTGTTCAGGCCCGGGAAAGGCGCGTGACCGCACGTCGGCAGCATAGCCTTCGATCGCGGCTTCGATGGCCGGACCGAGATTGCCGTACCGCCGGACGAATTTCGGGGTTCGTGGCGACAGCCCGAGCATGTCCTCGAGCACGAGCACCTGACCGTCGCAGGCAGCGCTCGCACCGATGCCGATCGTGGGGATCGCAATCGTCTCCGTAATCTTGCGCGCCAACGGTTCGGCCACGGCTTCGACGACGACCGAGAATGCACCGGCATCGGCGACGGCCTTCGCATCGTCCTCGATCGGGCCCCAGTCCATCTCGTTGCGCCCTTGGGCGCGAAACGAACCGAGCGTGTTGATGGATTGCGGCGTGAGGCCGATATGACCCATCACCGGAATGCCGCGCCCGGACAGGAATGCAATCGTCTCCGCCATGCGAACGCCGCCCTCAAGCTTCACCGCGCCGCACTGCGTTTCCTTCATGATCCGTACCGCAGAGTTGAACGCCTGCTCCCTGGAGCCTTCATACGATCCGAAGGGCATATCGACCACGACCAGCGCCTGCCTGGATCCCCGCATCACCGCGGCGCCCTGGAGGATCATCATGTCGAGCGTAACAGGCACCGTCGTCTCGAAGCCGTGCATGACGTTGCCAAGGGAATCGCCGACCAGAATGACGTCGCAATGCAGATCCACCAGCGCTGCCGTATGCGCGTGATAGGATGTCAGCATGACGATCGGCTCGCCTTGCTTGCGTGCCCGGATGTCCGGCGCGGTCTTGCGCCTGATGGAAGACTGAATTGACATGATCGGCTCCGTCCACGGGGGAGGCGGATCGAAACCAGATGTCACCACCGTGTCAATCCGGATGGTCGGTCCCGCGATCAAAATGGACGCGAGCAAAGGTGAAGGAGGGGCGGGGCGCAGGCAGTTGGCACTCATCCGTCACCGTCACCCTGAGGTGGCCGCTTCTTCAGCGGCCGTCGAAGGGCGACGGCCCGGGTGCAGCTCGGTCGTGCATCCTTCGAGGCTCCCTGTAGGTCGCTGCGCACGCCCTATGGGGAGCGCCTTAGCGACTGTGTTCTTCGTCAAGCGGGTTGCCATTGTTTTTGGTCCCTGAGCATGGCGTTGAGGATGGTGAGGACTTT
>NZ_JAFCJT010000010.1 GCF_018130785.1 Bradyrhizobium liaoningense | reverse complement strand
TCGTCGCGATTCGCGCCAACACAACGGAATCACGCTTGCCAGTTCGTCTCAACTGACTTTTGCAACAAAATCGGCACCAAGTCGAACCTCCGGTGAGGCCCGGTTTTGCGCCGCTATCAGGAGCACAGCGGACCTCATCCGCACCCTAACTGTGGCGCGGGTTTATGAGTACACGCCCTAGATAGAAATTGGCCAAGCAACTTTTTCTGCTTCTTTTTCGATTTCATTTTGACATTCCAATCTTTGATAGGGTTGAGATTCACAACGGTCTTTGTCGTCGCGAACTACTTTACAAGATTGATTTTGACCTATGCGTCCGACCTGGTATCGAGCTTGCCCAGGGCGTACGAATTGAACCATCCGCTTCATGACTGATAAGAAAATTCTGAAAACCTTATCAGTTGCCGCCTGCCGAAGACGGCAGGACGGATCTTCTATCGATCCGTCCCGGCTTTTCTCGCGCAACCATCTGAGTCGGACGATGATGATGGCGTCTCACGGAAGCCAGCCGATGATGCGCGCCAGGCCGCTAGCTTCTATGCTCAGAATTCACGACGCTTGCTTTTTCGGCGGCCTTCCGACCTCTCGCAATGTTGCGGATCTCATGCGCGGCAGGGTTACGCCGTGACGCGCCAAACCTTGTCGTAGCCCTGTGGAAGAGAAACCAAATTCTTTTGAAATTGCCGGAAGGGATGAGCCACTCCTAAGACGCTCACCTATAGTGCGAGCCAATGTTTGAGCTGCTGCCGGTTTGATGGACACCGAGATTGGGTGTTTTATCAAGCCGGAGGTTGGTCATGCAGAGACGGAAGTTCAGCCGAGAGTTCAAGATCGAAGCGGTCAAGCTTGTCGGGGAGCGCGGGGTGTCCGCGGCGCAAGCGGGCCGCGACCTGGGGGTTCATGAGAACGTACTGCGCAAATGGGTGAAAGAGTTCGGCTCTGACCCGGTGCAGGCCTTTCCCGGCCATGGGCAGATGAAGCCCGAGCAGCAAGAGATCGAGCGGCTGCGCCGCGAGGTCGCCAAGCTGAAGGCCGAGCGGGATATCCTAAAAAAGGCCGCAGCCTACTTCGCGAAGGAAGCGACATGAAGTTCGCCTTCGTCGCGAAGCACCGGACGATCTGGCCGGTGGCATGGCAATGCGATGCGCTGGGAGTGTCGCGGTCGGGCTTACATGCCTGGCTGAACCGCTCTCCCAGCGCCAGATCCCGCAGCGACGAGGAGCTCGGCGGCAAGGTCAAGGCCAGCTTCGTCGCCAGCGACCGCACCTATGGCGCACGCCGGGTGTGGCGTGACCTGCTCGCCGACGGGGCGGATTGCGGCCTGCACCGGATTGAGCGGCTGATGCGCCTGCAAGGTTTGCGGGCGCGGCCGCGACGTCGGCGCTTGCCGAAGGATGACGGCGATCGACAGCTCGAGACCGTACCGGCGAACCTCCTTGACCGGCAGTTCGCCGCCGAGCGTCCCAACCAGAAATGGATCGCCGACTTCACCTATCTCTGGACGGCCGAAGGCTGGCTCTATGTCGCAGCGGTGATCGACCTGTTCTCACGCCGCGTGGTGGGCTGGTCGATGAGTGCCGCCATGACGGCACAGCTTGTGACGGACGCATTGTTGATGGCCGTCTGGCGACGCGGCAAGCCGGATGCGCTGTTGCATCACTCCGACCAAGGGCAGCCAGTACACCAGCGAGCAGTTCCAGCGCCTGATGGCCGACCACGGCATCGTTTGCAGCATGAGCCGGTCCGGCAACGTCTGGGACAACGCGGCGATGGAGAGCTTCTTCTCCTCGCTCAAGACCGAGCGTACGGCCAACAAGATTTATCGAACCAGAGACGAGGCACGCGCCGATGTGTTCGACTACATCGAACGATTTTACAACACGACCCGCAGGCACTCGACCATCGGCTATCTCAGCCCGGTTGAGTTCGAGCGCAAGGTGGGATTAGCTTAACCGGGTGTCCATCAAACCGGCAGCAGCTCAGTTCAGAGTTGCTTCCTTCTCTTCAAGAGCGCCGATGATCTTCACCAAATCAGGGATCGAGCGAGCTAAACGATCCAGCTTCGTCACAACTAGACTGTCTCCCTTCCGAACGAACTTGAGGCACCGCTCCAACTCCTCGCGGCGGCTAACCGGGGAGACCTGCTCCTCGAAAATCTCATCGCACCCGGTTCTAATTCTGCGGCCACACCCCAACGGACAGACGCAAACTGCTGTGGTCTGGCGCATCGCGGTCATCCGGGATAACGTCCTTACGCACAGTTTCGGCCCGACGGATGCTCCGGGACCTGAACCGCACTTTCGGGGCGCGCGCTGTGGCGGTAGCCCTCGGCGGAATGGGAGACTCTCGCATTCTTGCAATGCGGATAGGAACTCGCGACGTTGTCGGCGTCGGTCGGGGGGCCTTGCCATTTATAAAACGCGAACCTGAAGGGTTTCGCTACCGACTAGCTCATGAATACGCACATTTGGCCGTTGGTGACCTGCTTCGTGAGAATTGGCTGTCCGTTGTCTACACCACCGCTACGCTTTTTCTGTCAATCGCTTACGGATCGGCCCTATTCAATCTGTTGGTTGCCTTGGCGGACATCGGCAACGTTGGAGGATGGCCTGAAGTGAGAAAGGCACTCTTAGGCTGGATGGAATTTGGAATGGTCGCAAACTTAGTGCTGTTCGGAAGCATCTTCCTGGTGCTGATGCTGGAGCGCCGCTCCGCAGCGCGACTTCGGGAGTTTTATGCTGACGCCGCCGCGACAATAGCTGTTGGACCTATCGCCAAGTCTTTTCAGTGACCACGCGCGACACAACCGCACTGCGCAGGTTTTCGTCCCGCTTTCTCGGACTGCACCCGGCGCCGGCGACGCGCGCCATCGCCATGACTGATCACAGCGCGGTGTACCGTGCTGACATGATGCTTTTCGTCCTGTTAGGCTTCTTCAGTGCTTTCGTCCTCGAATTTGTACTTCAACTCCTGTTTACCTCGGCCAGCGCGACGCTTGCCACATTCGACGACAGACGTGCATCGCTTTGGCGATTTCTAACGATCAATTCAACAATTACATCCGGAACGATTGTTTTCGGCGCGCTTCTCCTCATGGCCGTCCACTTCCTAGTGCTGATGCGACTAGCCGCAACGGTACGCTTAGCTACTAAGCGGCAACAGCGCCTAGGCCTGCTCGCGGCAGTTCCGCCGTTCACTGCTGCGGGCGCTCTCGCTTTGCTCATGACCAGTCAGGGCGTTTTATGGGATCTCCAGCAAACCGGGTGGAACTTGTCACGCTACGTCATTGTGGGCTGGGATCGATTGACCTTACATGGTGTCGCGCTGCTTGCTCTTTGTGCTGCGATCATGGCACTCTTCGTGCTGCAGCGTCAAAGTCGCGGATCAATTCTGGTGCTGGGAGCGATCCCGGTACTAGCCACGCTACTCGCGGGGTACTTGCTTTACCGATAGCTGGTCGAGACTTATATCTCGAGTTTCGAAGTGGCCGTCCTTTTTCTACGCCATAACATTCAATTCTACGATAGAGCGAAAACGCCCTGCCCTTTCTCAAGTGATCGCTGCATCCTACTGGGATGAAGCGCGCGAGATTGGTGGGAGTAGTCGATCGTGTACCAGGGCGCGCAACCTCAGGCGAACTAGATCCTGCTTTGGTCCAATTTGTTGAAGCACTTGCAATCGCGGATGCTAGGCGCGATCATCTTCTCGATAGCGAGCGCCTCATGAAGAATCATCTTGATGCCGCTGGCGACAAGCCCATCAGGACTGGTATTCGAGATGAAACCCGCGGCGATCTATGCTCGGTTCTCGACCGAGCTTCAAAACGAAAAATCGACTGAAGACCAGATTGCGCTGTGCCGCGCTTATGCGGCTCGTCACCAACTCGATGTCGTTGCTACCTTTGAAGACAAGGCGCGTTCTGGGGCATCGGTATTCGGCCGCGATGGTTTGATGCAGCTTATGGACGCTGCACGTCAGCATCGCTTCACGGTGGTGATCGTAGAGGCATTGGACCGGCTCTCACGTGACATGGAGGATCTGGCCGGCATTCACAAAAGGTTGTCTTTCCAGGGGATCGAGATCCAAGCCGTCCACGATGGCACTGCGGACTCAATCTTGATTGGGATCCGCGGCCTCGTCGGACAGATGCAGCGCGAGGACGGCGCGAAGAAGGTCCGCCGCGGCATGGCCGGCGTGGTACGCGACGGCCGACACGCAGGAGGGCGAGCTTACGGATATCGAGCGGTACCCGGCAAACCCGGCGAGCTCGAAATCATCGAAGATGAAGCTACGATTGTCCGACGGATTTTTGCAGCATACGCAGCGGGACGGGCACCACGAGAGATCGCGCAGGATCTCAATCGGGAAAATATCCATCCGCCGCGAGGTCGGCGATGGAATGCGTCGACGATCAATGGCAACGCCAAGCGCGGGACGGGACTCATCTTCAATGAGCTCTATGCTGGCCGTATCGTCTGGAACAAGGTCAGGATGGTGAAGGATCCCGATACAGGCAAGCGATTGTCTCGTCCGAACCCTCGTGAGGAGTGGCAGAGCATCGATGCGCCCCAACTGCGGATCGTCGAACAGTCAGTTTGGGAGCAGGCGCACGCCTTGAAGACTGAGAAGGGACATTTGGCCAGCCACATGAAGCGACGGGCCCCGCATCTCCTATCAGGTCTTCTTCGGTGCGGTTGTTGCGGATCTGGCCTGTCAGTTCACGACCGCGACAAGACCGGAAAGACCAGGATTCGTTGCTCAGCTGTGCGCGAGAGTGGCAGTTGCTCGAATCGCAGGATCATCTACTTGCGCGACATCGAAACACTTGTGCTCAGTGGGATGGTCGAGGAGTTGAAGGACCCACGGCTGATCGGGACCTACGTCCGCAACTACAACAGTGAACGAGAGCGGCTTGCGGGAAACGCTTCCGCGGAGCGCCTGCGGCTAGAGGCCAAACGTGACCGGATCGAAGGCGAGCGTCAGCGCAACATTGATCTTGTGATCAAGTACGTGATTTCTGAGGAGGATGCCAGGCAACGGATCGCCGAGTTGAAGCAAGAACGGTTGCGCGTCGAGGCGGAAATAGCTGCCCTCGAGGAGGCCCCTACCTCTATCTCACTGCATCCGGCGACGCTGGACCGCTACATCGAGACGGTCAATGCGCTTGCCGACAGGATAGCAAGCCACGCAAGCGCGGAGGACGACCGCGGCCCGTTGGTCGCCGACTTCAGGTCCCTTGTGCACAGCGTCATTGTCTACCCGAAAGGCCCATGGGAAGGCTTCGAGGTCGAGGTCAAGGGAAAGCTGGCCGCCCTGGTCGGCGGAGGGGTCTTTCCGGAGGCCCACCCTCATAGTGGGGGATACGTGGTAGCGGGAGAGGGACTCGAACCCCCGACCCCAGGATTATGATTCCCGTGCTCTAACCAGCTGAGCTACCCCGCCACAGGGTCGCGAGGGCCGAATAGGGCCGATCTCGCGAACGCGCGGCATATAAAGAAGGGGGCGGCGCGAAGTCAAGCAAGGTGGCGCCGATTGATCAGTGATTTCGCTGGCTAAATCGTCCTGTTTGGGGCCGAACGCAGCCGTTTTCCGCTACCTGACTCGCCGAGAGTCCCTCTCACCCGGAATCCGCGCTTTTGCGCAGATTCTAGCCTCTTTCCGCGGGCGGGGCGAGGCGAAGGAAAGGCGGCCTCCGCCTACGGCGCAACAGCTACTTCGGCCTGACCGTCTGGTCGCCGCCTGGGCTGCCGGGGGGCGGGATGACCGGCATGGCGCCGTCCGTAGAGGGCGCGGGGGCGTGCATGTCGGGGTCGACGCCGGAGGGCGGGCAGAGCACGCCGTCTGATTTTGCCAGCTTGTCGCCGAGCGGTTCCCGGGACTGGCCGGTGGTGGTGCCGTCGGGCGCGGTGGCGCGGTTCGGGCGGTCCTGCGGCGTGCAGTTGGCGGCGTGTTGCGGGGATGGCGGCGCGGTCGCTTGCGGCGGCGTCGCCGGGGCGGGCGGGGCCTGCGCGATCGCGGCGCCTGAAGCGACGATCAGGAGGCCCGCAAGGATGATGTTTGATGTCGTGCGCATGGAAGGGAAACGTCTCCGGCCATGCGGAGGTTCCGGCCGACGCACAGCGAATTGAAGCCTGGAATGTCGCGGGTTTCGTCGCGGCGCATCCTTCGAGACCCCCGCTAACGCGGGCTCCTCAGGATGAGGTCTCGATTCGCGGCGACAGGCGCCGACTTGCGGCGCGAGCCCGTGCTGCTCGCAACTACGATTTGACGTAGCGGATCAGCGAAAAGTGCCCCATCGGCGGCATGGGACGGCGCTCCGCGAGCGTGACCCCGCCGTGCCTTGCCGCCCAGTTGACGAGGCGGTCCCACGGAAATTCCGGACGCCAGCCGAGGCGGCGGGCGACGGGTGCGAAGGCCAGCTCGAACAGTTTGCGCGGGCCGCTCTCCGCGCCGATGTGGTTGACGAGGATCAACTCGCCGCCCGGCTTGAGCACGCGCACGAACTCGTCGAGCGTGCCTTCGGGATCGGGCACGGCGGTGATGACATATTGCGCGACCACCGCGTCGAAGGCGTTGTTCGGGAAAGCGAGGTTCTTCGCGTCCATCACCGAGAGCACCTCGACATTGGAGAGGCGCAAGCTCCGCACGCGCGCCTGCGCCTTGCGCAGCATCGGCTCGGAGATGTCGACGCCGCAGATCTTCGTGGTGCGCGAATAATCGGAGAGCGAGAGGCCGGTGCCGACGCCGACGTCGAGGATGCGGCCGCCGATGCGGTCGGCCTCCAGAATGGTCGACTGCCGGCCGGCGTCAAAGACCTTGCCGAACACGAGATCGTAAACCGGCGCCCAGCGGCCATAGGCCTTCTCGACCCCGGCCCGCGAGATGTCTGCTGCCATGCCCCCTGCCCCAGCCTAGCTTTTTATCTTGCGCATGATCTGGTCGGAAAACCGCCTCACACTCTTCCGGATCATGCGCTTAGCCGCGCACCGCTTCCACCAGCGGCCTCGCCGTGCTGCTCGCAACCTTGGCCGCGGCGCTCTGGATGAAGCCGCCGCCGAGCACGCGGGCCTGCCCATTCGGCGCGTCGTAGAACACGCAGGCTTGGCCGGGCGAGACGCCCTCCTCGCCGGCGACGAGCTCGACCTCGTAATGGCCGTTGCCGCCGCGCAGCCAGGCCGGCTGCGGGCTGCGGGTCGAGCGGACGCGCACGAACATCTCGAGGCCGTTGCCGATGGCGCGGTCGATGTCGCCGTCGCCGATCCAGTTGACGTCGCGCAGCACGATGCGGTGCATCTTCAGCGCATCGCGCGGGCCGACGACGACGCGGCGGTTCGCTGCATCCAGCCGCACCACGAACAGCGGCGCGTGAGCTGCGATGCCGAGGCCGCGGCGCTGGCCGACGGTGAAATTGGCGATGCCGTTGTGCTGACCGAGCACGCGGCCGTCGAGATCGACGATGTCGCCGGGGTCCATCGCGTTCGGACGCAGGCGGGTGATGATGTCGGTGTAGCGGCCCGTCGGCACGAAGCAGATGTCCTGGCTGTCGTGCTTGTCGGCGACGGCGAGACCAAAACGGCGCGCAAGCTCGCGCGTCTCGGGCTTGGTCATGTCGCCGAGCGGAAAGCGCAGGAAGTCGAGTTGCTCCTGCGTGGTCGCGAACAGGAAGTAGCTCTGGTCGCGGTCGCTGTCGGCGGCGCAGACCAGCGCGCGCGGGCCGTCGTCGCGGTGGCGCGAGGCGACGTAATGGCCGGTGGCGAGCGCCTGCGCGCCAAGCTCGCGCGCGGTCTTCAGCAGGTCGCGGAACTTGACGGAGCGGTTGCACTCGATGCACGGCACCGGCGTCTCGCCGAGCGCGTAGCTGTCGGCGAAATTGTCGATGACGGACTCGCGAAAGCGATCCTCGTAGTCGAGCACGTAATGGGGAATGCCGAGCTTTGCGGCGACATCGCGGGCGTCGTGGATGTCCTGGCCGGCGCAGCAGGCGCCCTTGCGATGGGTCGCCGCGCCATGATCGTAGAGCTGGAGCGTGATGCCGACGACGTCATAGCCCTCGGCCTTGAGCAGCGCAGCCGTCGTCGAGGAATCGACGCCGCCCGACATGGCGAC
Organism: Bradyrhizobium liaoningense; assembly: GCF_018130785.1. Taxonomy (GTDB): domain Bacteria; phylum Pseudomonadota; class Alphaproteobacteria; order Rhizobiales; family Xanthobacteraceae; genus Bradyrhizobium; species Bradyrhizobium liaoningense_A. The sequence continues at coordinate 217,052 of NZ_JAFCJT010000010.1, read as the reverse complement.
GACGACCCTGGTGTCCTCAGGACGGCCTTCGAGATCCAGACTGTTGAGCATGGGCCTTAAAGCGTTGTGACGGCGGCGTTCGCGATCCGCGATTTTTGGGCTTTCTCGCGGGACATCGGCTATCCCCGGGAACTTTGGTTCCCGAAGGGCACGATCGCCCGGTCGAAAGCGGCTGGAGCACCTCTTTAATATAGGCGGCATTCCGGTGAAGCAATCACGCGGGCGGCCTGCTTAGGGCAATTCTTGCCGGGGAGGCAGAAATGGCGGGGCTCTTGCACTCCTCGCGGCGGGAGTGAAACCCAACCAATTAATTGATTTTGCTTGCAAAAATAGCACATCTGGAAGCTGGCCCGCTCCTTGCTACCCCTTTGCCGAAGATGTTTCCAAGGGGTTTTCCGTGGTCGGTCGGACGTCAGATGTACCAGCCAGCGTGCAGGTCCAGAGCACGCAGCAAAAGCCTGCCCGGTCGCAGAGCTCCAAAGACACGTCCACCAACGACTCCTTCGGCTCGCTGGTCGACAGCAACACCCAGGCGATTAGCAACAACGCGCAGTCGCAGGACACTGCGCCGCGCCGGACCGATTCTTCATCCTCGTCGTCATCCGCCTCGGACAAGAGCCCGCGCGATACCTCCTCGACCGACCCCTCCTCGCGTAGCAAGGCGAGCGACGACACCGACCCATCGGCCCCCGCCGCGAGCGACACCACGGCCGATCCGGCCAAGCCGAGCAAGACCAAGGACAAATCCGAGACTTCCGACGCCAAATCGGCGGGCAAGTCCGACGACACCAAGGGCGACAAGACCGACGGCACCGACGGGCTTGCCGTCTCCGTCGATGCCGCCGTGCAGCCCGACGCGACGCAGGTCGCCGTGCCCGATCCGAACGCCATCGTGGCTGCCCCGCCCGTGGTGCCGGTCGATCCGAACGCGGCCGCGAGCCAGGCCAGCGATGCCGCCGCCTCGCCGCTGACGATTGCGGCTGCCGGCATCGCCGCCAGCGCCTCGACGGCGGCGCAAATCGCGGGCGGCAAGACCGACACCGCCACGGCGAGCGACAAGAGCGCCAGGACCGCCGGTGCCAAGGTCGATGCGGACACTTCCGCGACGCTTGGCGATACCGCGACCGGCACGACCGACGGCACCGCGACCGATGCCAAGACCAACGGCGGCCTGATCGCCGCCGTGGACCAGGGCACGCCAAAGCCTTCGTTCAAGGCCGTCGCGACCGCGCAGGGCGAGAGGGACGTCTCCAATATCGGCCAGGACGCAGGCAAGGCGAACGCCGCGCAGACCCCGGCGAATGCGACCACCAATGCCGCGCATGCGCAAGCCGCAAAACCGCAGGCCGATTCCGCTGCGACTGACGCGAAGGCCGATGCGAAAGCCGGCGCCGCTGACGCGACACCCACTGCCGCGAACACGCACGCGCATGCGGGCACTCAAGCCGTCGTGCCCACGACCGACACCAGCGCGCAGGCGGCTTCCGCCATCCAGGCGCCGGTGACCAATACGACCTCGGCCGCGACAGCTTCGACCGCGACGCTGACCGCGACCGCGGCCAACACGAATGCCGTGCCCATCAACGCCGTGCCGATCGAGATCGCGGCCGCCGCGCGTGCCGGCAAGACGCGCTTCGACATCAGCCTCGATCCGATCGATCTCGGCCGCATCGACGTGCGCATCAATGTCGATCGCAACGGCCAGGTCACCTCGCATCTGACGGTCGAGAAGCCGGAGACGCTGCAGATGCTGCGGCAGGACGCCCCGCAATTGCAGCGCGCGCTCGACGATGCCGGCCTCAAGACCGGCAGCAACGGGCTGTCCTTCAGCCTGCGCGACCAGAATTCATCGGGCCAGAACTCCGGCCAGAACAACGACAATGGCGGCAATGCCCGCCGGCTGATCATCAGCGAGGACGACACCGTGCCTGCTGCGCCCGTCGGGCGCGGCTACGGCCGCATGCTCGGATCGAGCAGCGGCGTCGACATCAGAGTGTGAGGAGTATTCGAACATGACCACCACGAATGCCGCCACCGCGCCTACGCCCGTCTCCGGCACGACGCAGACCTCATCGTCGTCGTCCTCGTCGAACTCGCTGAGCTCCAACACGGGCGCGACACTCGCCGGCAACTTCCAGACCTTCCTGACGCTGCTGACGACGCAGTTGCAGAACCAGAATCCGCTCGATCCGCTCGACACCAACCAGTTCACCCAGCAGCTGGTGCAGTTCGCCGGCGTCGAGCAGCAGCTCAAGACCAACGATTCACTGTCCCAGCTCGTCACCCTGCAACAGACCACGCAGGCGACCCAGGCGCTGGGGTTCGTCGGCAAGACCGCCCTCGTCGACGGCTCGACCGCGACCATGACGAAGTCGTCGGCGACCTGGCATCTCAACGTGCCCTCCGACTCCACCGTCGACATCACCGTCGCCAATTCCACGGGCCAGACCGTATTCACCGGCAAATATACCGCCGCCGCGGGCAGCGACATTCCCTTCACCTGGAACGGAATGGGCAATGACGGCACGCAATGGCCCGACGGCAAGTACACGATCTCGGCCACGGGCAAAGACGTCGCGAACAACAATGTCGGCATCGCCGCGCAGGTGCAGGGCGTGGTGTCGTCCGTCGACCTGACCCAGTCGCCGCCGCTGCTCACCATCGACGGCGCCAGCTACACCCTGAGCCAGGTCAAGAGCATCATCGCGACCAGCAGCAACTAGGCTCGCGCGCCGCCTGATGCGCCCTGTTTGTTAGTAAAGTATTTACGAAGACCCGCTCGGCCGGCTCGGATCATGGTGTCCAGCCCTCCGGGCCGGCGGCGTTCCAGCCATTTTCAACGAGAATTGTATTGAAGCCTTAGGCTTAGCGGATTTTTAAGCCCGCATGCGTAGGGTTACGGCGTGAGTTCAGTGGTTGAGAGTTTGTGAGTACACCATGACAGAACCCCATCGCCCGAGGGTAAAATACGTCATCGGGCCGGACGGCAGTCCGCTGACGATCGCAGATCTGCCCGCTCCCGGCACCAAACGCTGGGTCATCCGCCGTAAGGCCGAAGTCGTCGCCGCTGTGCGTGGCGGACTTCTCTCCCTCGAGGAGGCCTGCAGCCGTTATACCCTGACCGTCGACGAATTCCTCTCCTGGCAGTTTTCCATCGACCAGCACGGTCTTGCGGGGCTTCGCACCACCCGCATTCAGCAATATCGCCAGTAAGCGATCCGGAAATCTGCGGCTTTTGACGAAAATCGGCCTCGCCCCGCGAGGCCGATTTTTTTCATGTTTCCTTTTGGCGCGACTTTTGTCCCAGCTCTTAATCTTCGTTAACCATATCGAAACCATCACCTAGGCAATAATTGCCCAGTCGGCCTTTCCAGTGAAAGCAGCCGAAGCTGTCGGGGCGGTTGCTTGCAAGGTCTTGCGGACTTTTTGAAGGGTATCGGCGCCGCCCGGTTCGGGGCGATGATCGCGGTCACCGCCGCGCTCATCGGCTTTTTCGCGTTCGTCATCATGCGCGTGACCACGCCGCAGATGACGACGCTGTTCACCGACCTCTCGGTCGAGGATTCTTCCGGTATTATCAAGGACTTGGAGCGCCAAGGCATCCAGTTCGAGATCCGGAATGAGGGCAGCATCATCATGGTGCCCAAGGACAAGGTCACCCGGCTCCGGATGAAGCTCGCCGAGGGCGGCCTGCCGAAGGGCGGCGGGGTCGGCTACGAGGTGTTCGACAAGTCGGATGCGCTCGGCACCACCTCCTTCGTCCAGAACATCAACCATCTCCGCGCGCTCGAAGGCGAGCTCGCCCGCACCATCCGCGCCATCGACCGCATCCAGGCTGCCCGCGTCCACCTCGTGCTGCCCGAGCGCCCGCTGTTCGCGCGCGAGGCGCCGGAGCCGTCGGCCTCGATCGTGGTCCGCGTCCGCGGCTCGCTCGAGGCCCAGCAAATCCGCGCCATCCGTCACCTCGTCGCCTCCGCCGTCAACGGGCTGAAGCCACAGCGGGTCTCGATCGTCGACGAGGCCGGCCAGTTGCTCGCCGACGGCGCCGCGACCGATCCGGAGCAGGCAGTCGGCGACGAGCGCCGCATCTCCTTCGAGAAGCGGATGCGCAAGCAGGTCGAGGACATCGTCTCCTCCGTGGTCGGCTCGGGCCGCGCCCGCGTCCAGCTCTCGGCCGATTTCGACTTCAACAAGGTCACCCAGACCTCGGACAAGTTCGACCCCGAGGGCCGCGTGCTGCGCTCGAGCCAGACCCGCGAAGAGCAGAGCATGACCGCCGACAATAACGGCCAGGTCACGGTCAACAACGAGTTGCCCGGCAACCAGCAGAACAGCGGTCAGACGGCGAAGGACCAGAGCAAGAAGACCGAAGAGACCAACAATTACGAGATCTCCCGCACCACCAAGACCGAGGTGACCGAGGCCGGCCGGGTCAACCGCATCTCGGTCGCGGTGCTGGTCGACGGCATCTATTCCAAGAACGACAAGGGCGAGCTGGCCTATCAGGACCGCACCAAGGAGCAGCTCGACCGCATCTCCGCGCTGGTGCGTTCGGCGATCGGCTTCGACCAGAAGCGCGGCGACCAGGTCGAGGTCGTCAACCTGCGCTTTGCGGATGCCCCCTCCACCGCCCCGATCGGCGAGCCCTCGGGCTTCCTCGGCATGCTCCAGTTCACCAAGGACGACGTCATGTACTTCGTCGAGCTCGGCGTGATGATGCTGCTCGGCCTGGTCGTGCTGTTCCTGGTGATCCGCCCGCTGGTCAAGCGCATCCTCGCCTCCGACGAAGTCGCCGCCGCCATCTCCGGCGTCCTCACCGGCCCGGCCGCCTCGGAAGACGCCGCGCCCACCGCCGGCCAGCCGCTGCTGCCGGGCGGTGCCGCGAGCGCAATCGACGTCGCCACCATCCAGGGCCAGGTCCATGCCCAGTCCGTTCATCGCGTCGGCGAGCTCGCCGAGCGCAACCCCAACGAAACCGTCGCCATCATCCGCCAGTGGCTGACCGAACCAGCCAAGTAAACCGCGTCAAGTAATCCGCGCCAAGTAACTTAGCCTCGTGAATCAAGAAGTGATCTGACATGGCCGCCTCCTTGCAAAACGCCAACTCGAACGACATCACCAGCGTGATCTCCACGCTCGGTCAGCGTGCCGGCAGCCGTGCCGGCGCCAAGATGGAAACGGTGGCCGGGCCGAAGCGCGCCGCGATCCTGATGCTGGCGCTCGGCGAGCAATACGGCGGCAAGATCTGGTCGCTACTCGACGACGACGAGGTCCGCCAGCTCTCGCTGGAGATGTCGACGCTCGGCACCGTCGAGGTCGACACTGTCGAGGACATGCTGCTCGAATTCGTCTCGCGCATGTCGGCCTCGGGCGCGCTGATGGGCAATTTCGACGCCACCGAGCGGCTGCTTCAGCAGTACCTGGCACCCGAGCGCGTCAACGGCATCATGGACGAGATCCGCGGCCCCGCAGGCCGCAACATGTGGGAGAAGCTCTCCAACGTGCAGGAAGAGGTGCTCGCGAACTATCTCAAGAACGAATATCCGCAGACCATCGCCGTCGTGCTGTCGAAGCTGAAGCCGGAACACGCCGCGCGCGTGCTCGGCATCTTCCCCGAGGAACTCGCGCTCGACGTCGTCAACCGCATGCTGAAGATGGAAGCAGTGCAGAAGGAGGTGATCGAGAGCGTGGAAAAGACGCTGCGCACCGAATTCATGTCCAACCTGTCGCAGACCCGCCGCCGCGACGCCCACGAGGTGATGGCGGAAATCTTCAACAATTTCGACCGCCAGACCGAAACCCGCTTCATCACCTCGCTCGAAGAGGACAACCGCGAATCGGCAGAGCGCATCAAGGCGCTGATGTTCACCTTCGACGACCTCGTGAAGCTGGATTCCGGCTCGGCCCAGACCCTGATGCGCAATGTCGACAAGGACAAGCTCGGCGTCGCGCTCAAGAGCGCCAACGAGGACGTCCGCAACTTCTTCTTCGGCAACATGTCCTCGCGCGCGGCCAAGATGCTCCAGGACGACATGGCGGCAATGGGCCCGGTCCGCCTGCGCGACGTCGACGAGGCCCAGGCGCTGCTGGTCAACCTCGCCAAAGACCTCGCCGCCAAGGGCGAGATCATGCTGACCAAGAACCGCGCCGACGACGAGCTGGTGTATTGATGGGCGCTCCGGCAAAATTCCTGTTCGACACCGACTTCGCGGCGCCGGAGCGGACGACGCGCGAGAAGGCTGCGACTGCTGCCGAGATAGCCCAGAAGGTCGCGGAAGCCGAGGCCCGCGCCTATCAGGCCGGCTTTGCCGCCGGCCAGCAGGAAGCCAAAGCCGAGAGCGATCGCCGCGTGGCGCTTGCCATGGAAGAGATCAACATCGCGGTTCGGGGAATTGCTTCGGGCATCGGCAACATCGAGTCCAAGATGGAGACCGAGGCGGTCGACGTCGCGGTGGCGGTGGCGCGCAAGCTGTCCGCCGATCTGGTCGCTGCCGAACCGCTCGGCGAGATCATGGCGCTGGTCAAGGACTGTTTCTCGCACCTGGTCGCGACGCCGCATCTCGTCGTCCGCATCAACGACGCGCTCTACGACAGCGCGCGCGAGAAGATCGATCGGCTCGCCAAGCAGAGCGGCTTCGAAGGCCGGCTCGTGATCCTGGCCGAGCCCGAAATTGCCACCGGCGACTGCCGGATCGAATGGGCCGATGGCGGCGTGGTGCTGGAGCGCGGTGCCATCGCGGCCAAGATCGACGAAATGGTCGGACGCTATATCGCGTCCCGCAGGGGGAGCTAAGCCATGAGCGACACCGACGGACAGGTCCCGCTGCCCGATCTTAACGGCCCGATGCCGCCAACCGGCACCGACGTCGGCTACAACGAGGACGAATATGCGGCGCGCGCCGCCGCCGACCTCGAAGCCGTGTTCGACGTACCGGTGCAGGTCTCGGCCGTGCTCGGCCGCTCCAAGATGGACGTCAGCGAGCTATTGAAGCTCGGGCCCGGCACGGTGCTCGAGCTCGACCGGCGCGTCGGCGAGGCCATCGACATCTATGTCAACAACAAGCTGGTCGCCCGCGGCGAAGTCGTCCTGGTCGAGGACAAGCTCGGCGTGACCATGACTGAAATCATCAAGACCGAACGCAGCTAGCTGGTGCAGCTGCAAGGACTAACGCGCGGCAGCGCGACCAGACGGACAGGAGACTGACATGCGGCTTCTCATCGTTGGCACATTGAAGGGCCAGCTCACCACCGCCACCAAGATCGCGATGGAGAACGGCGCCACCGTGACCCATGCCGAGGATCACGAGCAGGCGATGCGCGTCCTGCGCGGCGGCAAGGGCGCCGACCTCTTGCTGGTCGACGTCGCCCTCGACATCCGCGATCTCGTGATGCGCCTGGAGGCCGAACACATCCACGCCCCGATCGTCGCCTGCGGCATCACCAACGACGCCCGCGCCGCGGTCGCCGCGATCCATGCCGGCGCCAAGGAATACATCCCGCTGCCGCCGGATCCGGAGCTGATCGCCGCGGTGCTGGCCGCGGTCGCCAACGATTCCCGCGAGCTGGTCTATCGCGACGAAGCCATGGCCAAGGTGATCAAGCTCGCCCAGCAGATCGCAGGCTCCGACGCTTCGGTGATGGTCACCGGCGAATCCGGCACGGGCAAGGAAGTGCTGGCGCGCTACGTCCACACCCGTTCGGCCCGCGCCAAGCGGCCGTTCATCTCGATCAACTGCGCCGCGATCCCCGAGCATCTGCTGGAATCCGAACTGTTCGGCCACGAGAAGGGCGCCTTCACCGGCGCGATCGCCCGCCGCATCGGCAAGTTCGAGGAGGCGACCGGCGGCACGCTGCTGCTCGACGAAATCTCGGAGATGGACGTCCGCCTGCAATCGAAGCTGCTGCGCGCCATCCAGGAGCGCGTGATCGACCGCGTCGGCGGCACCAAGCCGGTGCCGGTGGACATCCGCATCATCGCGACCTCGAACCGCAACCTGGCGGAGGCCGTGCGCGAAGGCACGTTCCGCGAGGATCTGTTGTTCCGCCTCAACGTCGTGAATCTCAAGATCCCACCGCTGCGCGAGCGTCCCGCCGACATTCTGGAGCTCGCCCAGCACTTCGTGAAGAAGTACGCCGAGGCCAACGGCGTGCCGATGCGCCCGATCTCGGCGGAGGCCCGCCGCGTGCTCTCCACCAACCGCTGGCAGGGCAACGTCCGCGAGCTCGAGAACACCATGCACCGCGCGGTGCTGATGGCGCAGGGCGACGAGATCGGGCCCGACGCGATCCTCACGCCGGACGGCGACCGCCTCGACCTCGCCAAGACCGCGCCGGCCGTGGCGCATGCGACCATGGCCGCCGAGCAGGTCACGCGCGCGCTGGTCGGCCGCACGGTCGCGGATGTCGAACGGGACCTGATCCTGGAGACGCTGAAGCACTGCCTCGGCAACCGGACCCATGCCGCCAACATCCTGGGTATCTCGATCCGCACGCTGCGCAACAAGCTCAATGAATATTCCGACGGCGGCATTCCGATCACGCCGGCGGGCACGCCCGGTGAGTATCCGCGCATGCCGGCCATGGGGTGAGCTAACGGCGACTCGATCTCATCACGCCCGCCCCAGGGCATTCACATGAAGCGCGCGAATGGCCGGGACGAGCCCGGCCACGGCGACCGCGTGTTTTGCCACATGGTGGCGCCACGCTCACATTAGGCTACTTGCCAGGCGGAACGTAGACGCTTGCAAGCTTCGCGGCCTTTTCCGCAATGGCCTTGAAGTCACCCATCTTCCAGGCGCGCACGGTTTCAATCTTGGCGATGGCACCGCTCGCCGCGGCCGCCATTCCGATGGCGACAGCGTCGGCTCCGTCCGGGAACTCCGCAACGATGAGCGCGTCATGTGCGCCTGTTGTCATGAACGCTCCCTGGAGCTTCCCGCCGGCCTTCTCGATCATTGCTCCGATGATCGCGGTGCGATCGGCCGGCTTGTCGACCAATCCCTTGATGCCGGAATTCGAGTATGAGACGTACGAGATGAACAGCGGCATGTTTTCTCTCCGTCGAAGTTAGAGCGACAACACATGTAGCTTTGGAAAGAGCCCTCCGAGCGAGAGCAAGGCACGGCCTGCCGACGGCACGTGAGCTGCCTTGAAAATCGAGCTGCGGACCTCGGCACGTCCAACTGGCAGCCTGTCCCGACTATAACCGACTCCGCAATGCTGCGCGAACGGTAAGCCAGGCCGACCCATTTGGACCGCGACCATCGTGACCGATGGGATGAATTCGATGATCGGCAGTTGAGGCGCGCGAGTGAAGCAGTTCACTATCGATATCCATCATGATCGATGGAATCTTGGAGTGACGTGACGTCGGCCAAGAGCCGCATCCGTCGAATACCGCGACGCCTCGCGATTGGCGGAACCACGCCGTTAAGCCACACGACTTCGCCTCTGCATCACCTGACGTGCGATTCTGCGCACGGTGCCCGCGTTCGACGCCTACCTCGTCGTCGACACTGGCTCTATAAGCGCAGCATACCATCAGTAGGGGACAGTGACGATGTCGGAGACTCAAATCACGGACTGGCTGGCATCGCAGCGGCAGGCGATGATCGACCTGCTGCGCGATGTCGTGAACATCGATTCCGGATCCTATGACAAGGAAGGCGTCGATGCGGTCGGTGCGCGGTTCGAGCGGCATTTTGCCGAGCACGGCATTCCGTTCCGGCGCGAGAGCAACGCCACCTTCGGCGATGCGATCCATGCCGAGATCGCCAAACCCGGCAGCAATGAAAAGCCGGTGCTGTTGATGGGCCATCGCGACACCGTGTTCGGCAAGGGCGAGGCCGGACGGCGTCCCTTCACGATTGAGGGCAAGCGCGCCTATGGACCCGGCGTTGCCGACATGAAGTCCGGCGTCGTAATGAACATCTTCGTGGCGACCGCCTTCCACAAATTCGGCGGCAGCCCGCATCCGATCAAGGTGCTGATCACCTCCGACGAGGAGATCGGCTCCCCCTCCTCCCGACCCGTGATCGAGCGCGAAGGACGCGCCGCCCGCGCCGTGTTCAACTCCGAGCCGGGCCGCCCGACTGGCAACATCGTGACCGGCCGCAAGGGCGGCATCTTCATGCACTTCGCCATCACCGGCAAAGCCGCGCATTCCGGTGCCAATTTCGCCGCCGGCGTCAGCGCCATCGGCGAGCTCGCGCACAAGATCGTGCAGATTCACGCCCTGACCGATCTCGACAAAGGAATCACGCTCAATGTCGGACTCGTCTCGGGCGGGCAGTCTGTCAACACCACGGCGCCTTATGCCGAGGGCCAGATCGACCTGCGCTATGTCGATCCTGCCGACCGTGCGCGGATCATGGGCGCGATCGAAAAGATCATCGCGACATCCTACGTGCCCGGCACCAGCGCGACGCTGACGGTCAAGGGCGAATTCGTGCCGGTGGTGCAGAGCGCAGAGTCGAAGGCCCTGTTCGAAGATTATCAGGCCGCCGCAAAACAGGTTGGCCTCACCACGCTCCAGGGCGAGTTCTCCGGAGGCTGTGCCGATTCCGGCTTCACCGCCGCGGTCGGCACGCCGACCATCTGCGGCCTCGGGCCGGTCGGTGGGCTCGCGCATACCCCGGAGGAATATCTCGAGCTCGACAGCATCGTGCCGCGCGCGCAGGCGCTGGCGCTGGCGATTTTGCGGGGGTGATCGGAAGTGCCGTAGGGTGGGCAAAGCGAAGCGTGCCCACCACTGCTGCCACCGCACAAAGGTGGTGGGCACGGCGCAAGTGCGCCTTTGCCCACCCTACGAGACCTCCCGAGTTCTACGAATAACTCGGCGCATCCGGCTTGCGGAAAATATGGATGGGATCGCCCGGCACGATCGGCTGGCCGCTGAACATCGCATACGCATAGAGCGCGAGATAGGCGATCGCCAGCGCGCCGATGGCATAGAAGGCCCAGGTCGCGACGCGCTTCATCGTTCCGCTCCATTGCCGTCCCGGCGGGAAGGCTCAGGGCGCTTCTAGAGCGATGACGGGGAAAAGGCCAGCCTTAGGGCCGCCTGTCAGCGGCGATCAAACGCCGCGCAGGCCGCGGGCGGGAACGCTGACTTCCGCAAGCCTGGCCGCATCTTCGTCCTGATCGACCGCCACATACTGGCCGTGCCAATAGGCCAGCGCAGCGTTGCGGGTCGAATTCCTGACGTCTCGCACGCGCCCGATGACGATGCCGTGCGAGTGGCGTTCGACGATCTCCTCGACCTCGCAATGGACGGCGGACAACGCGCCGACCAGCAGCGGAACGCCGGAGACTGACGTCACCCACTGGGCGCCGGCGAAGCGATCGGTCCCCTTCAGCCCGCCCTTGCCGGCAAAGCGCTCGGCGACGTCGAGCTGGTCCGCCGCGAGGATGTTGACGCCGAAGGCGCCGTAGCGGCGGATCAGCGGGAAGGACGAGGCATCGCGATTGATGCTGACCAGCAGCGTCGGAGGATCGACCGACAGCGAGGTCACCGAGGTGACCGTCATGCCGGTGATGTTCTTGCCCCGCCCGGCAGTGATGACGCTGACGCCGCCGGTGAGGTGGCGCATGGCGCCGCGGAAATCGGCGGACGAGACGGCAGTTTCAGTCATGAGATCGCGGGGCACTACATTCATGGCATGGTCCCCAAAACGGGGTTCCCTTGTATTTAGGTACGATCATCCGCCGACAAAAGATGGCTCAGGATCGAGCCTTCAAGGCTTGCCAGCTCCGCGGAGCCGCGTTCGCGGGGCCGGGCGGCGTTAACCGTAACATCGTGGGCAATCCGGCCCTCGTCGATCACGAGCACCCGGTCAGCCAGCGCGACGGCTTCGGAAACGTCATGGGTGACCAGGATCGCGGTAAAGCCCTGGTCGCGCCAGACGCGCTCCAAGAGACGCTGCATGGAGATGCGGGTCAGCGCGTCCAGCGCGCCGAGCGGCTCGTCGAAGGCGAGCACGCGCGGACGGGAAACCAGCGCGCGGCCGAGCGCAACGCGCTGCTTCTGGCCGCCCGACAGCACCGACGGCCACTGGTCACGCTTGTCGGTCAGCCCGACCTCGGCCAAGGCCTTCTCGGCGCGGGCGTGCGCATCGCCGGATGAACGATCGCGGCCGAGACCGACCTCGACATTGGAAAGCACCCGCGCCCAGGGCAGCAGCCGCGGCTCCTGGAACATCACGCGAATGTCTTCCGGCTGGACATCCTGAACGAAGCCGATGCTGCCGGCGTCGATCTTTTCCAGGCCGGCGATGAGGCGCAGCAGCGTGCTCTTGCCACAACCGCTCTTGCCCACGATGGCGACGAACTGGCCGGCGGGAATCTGCAGATCGATGCCGCGCAGCACTTCGTTGTCGCCGAAGGATTTGCGCAGGCCGCGGATGCTGAGCGGCAGGCCGGCGGTCTGTGCCTGGCGTTCTGATTGGCGTTCCTCTTGGCGCTCCTCGCGCACGACGCGGGCCTGAGGCGCGAACTTGGCGCGGCTGGCGAGCTCGGACTCGGGAAGGGACGTACGAAGAGCTGTCTGCATGTCACTCTCAGCGTTTCTGGAAGGCGGGGTGCCAGGAGAGCGTCAGGCGCTCCAGCACGCGGGAAGCACTGTCGGCGAGCTTGCCGAGCAGGGCATAAATGAGGATCGACAGCACGACGACGTCGATCAGCATGAACTCGCGCGCCTGCATCGCCATGTAGCCGAGGCCTGAAGACGCCGCGATGGTCTCGGCGACGATCAGGGTGAGCCACATGATGCCGAGTGCGAAGCGGATGCCGACGAAGATCGAGGGCAGCGCCCCCGGGAAGATCACGCGGCGGAACAGCTCGCCGTCGGTCATGCCGTAGATACGGCCCATCTCGATCAGCTGCGGATCGACGGTGCGGATGCCGTGCAGCGTATTGAGGTAGATCGGGAAGAAGACGCCGAGCGCGACCAGGAACAGCTTTGCGCTCTCGTCGATGCCGAACCACAGAATGACCAGCGGGATCAGCGCCAGATGCGGCACGTTGCGCACCATCTGGAGTGTGGTGTCGGTGAGCTTGGCCGAGAGCTGCGACAGGCCGTTGGCGAGACCGAATGCGAAACCGATGCCGCCGCCGATCAGGAAGCCGATCGAGGCGCGCCAGAACGACACCCAGATGTTGCGGACGAGCTCGCCGGAGAGCAGCAGCTTCCAGCCGGCGAGCACGACGTCGCTCGGCGCCGGCAGCACCCGCGTCGGCACGAAGCCGGTGACGCTCGCGACCTGCCAGATCGCGATGATGGCGAGCGGCACGATCCACTGGATCAGGCCGTCGACCCGCGGCAGGCGGAAGCCGCGCGGAAGTGAAACGCTGTCGATCAGGCTCATGACTCGGACACTCGCTGCTGCGGTCGGAAATCGCTGCCGACCGTTTCACCAAAAGGACCGCCGTTGAAGTGTAGCCTGGTCACGTTACTGGGCTGCTCCAGCGCGAGCAGCGGGAACACCAGCTCGGCGAAGCGATAGGCTTCCTCCAGATGCGGGTAGCCCGACATGATGAAGGTATCGATGCCGATGTCCTGATACTCCTTGATGCGGGCCGCGACGGTCTCGGCGTCGCCGACCAGCGCCGTGCCGGCGCCGCCGCGGACGAGGCCGACGCCGGCCCACAGGTTCGGGGCGATCTCGAGCTTGTCGCGCTTGCCTCCGTGAAGCTGCGCCATGCGCTGCTGGCCGACCGAATCCATCCGCGCGAAGTTCTTCTGCGCGGTGGCGATGGTCTCGTCGCTGACGTGCTTGATCAGATCGTTGGCAGCCCTCCAGGCCTCTTCATTGGTCTCGCGAACGATGACGTGAAGGCGGATGCCGAAGGAGAGCTTGCGGCCGCGCGCCTCCGCGATTGCCCTCACCTTCGCGATCTTCTCGGCAACCAGAGCCGGCGGCTCGCCCCAGGTGAGATATTTGTCGACGGTGTCGACGGCGACATCGATGCCGGCATCCGACGAGCCGCCGAAATAGAGCGGCGGGCGCGGCGACTGTACCGGAGGAAACAGCAGCCTGCTGCCCTCGACGTGAATGTGCTTGCCCTCGACATCGACCGTCTTGCCAGCGAGCAGGCCACTATAGACGTTGAGGAACTCGCGGGTGACCTCGTAGCGCTCATCATGGCCGAGGAAGATGCCGTCGCCCTTGTTCTCGACGGGATCGCCGCCGGTGACGACGTTGACGAGCAGCCGGCCGCCCGTGACACGGTCGAGCGTCGCGGTCATGCGCGCGGCGACGGTCGGCGATTGCAGACCGGGGCGGACGGCGACGAGATAGCGCAGCCGCTCGGTGAACGGCGCGACGCTGGAGGCGACGATCCAGGAATCCTCGCAGGAGCGCCCGGTCGGCAGCAGCACGCCGAAATAGCCGAGCTGGTCGGCGGCCTGCGCGACCTGGCGCAGATAGTTGAAATTGACCTCGCGGCCGCCGATGCCGGTGCCGAGATAGCGGCCGTCACCGTGGGTCGGCAGGAACCAGAGGATGTTGGCGTTGGATTGCTTACTCATGTGCTTGCTCATGATCTTGTTCAAGTCCCCGGCTTGCGCGCCACGTCGGAAATCTTGATGGATTTGGGGATCAGGTTGAGCGCGAAGAACGCGTCGGCAACCTGCTGCTGGTCGGCGATGACGGCATCGGTGATCGGCTTGATGCCGTAGGCCTGCCGTTTCAGCGCCACCTCGACCACCGGCACCGACAGGCCGATCGCTGGCGCCAGCTGCTCGGCGACCGCATGGATGTCGCCCTTGGCCCAGTCATCGACGGTGCTGAGTTCGGCGAGCACGGCGTCGACGATCTTCGGATTGGCGTCGAGGAATTTCTTCGAGGAGAAATAGAACTGGTAGTTGGCGACGATGCCGGTGCCGTCGGCGAGCGTGCGCGCCCCGGTGGCCGCCTCCGCCGCCGCCTGGAACGGATCCCAGATCACCCAGGCATCGACGGCGCCGCGCTCGAAGGCGGCGCGCGCATCGGCCGGCGCCAGGAACACCGGCTCGATCTCCGAATATTTGACACCGGCCTTCTCCAGCGCCTTGACCAGGAGATAGTGGACATTGGAGCCCTTGTTCAGCGCGACCTTCTTGCCCTTGAGGTCGGCGACCGATTTCAGCGGGCTGTCCTTCGGCACCAGGATCGCCTCGCCCTTCGGCGCCGGCGGCTCATAGGCGACGTACTGGATCGGCGCGCCTGCGGCCTGCGCGAAGATCGGCGGAGCTTCGCCGGTGTTGCCGAAATCGATCGCGCCAACATTGGGCGCTTCGAGCAGCGGCGGCCCCGACGGGAATTCCGTCCACACCACCTTGTAGCCGTCGGCGGCGAGCTTCGGCTCCAGCGTGCCCTTGCTCTTGAGCAGCACCAGCTTGCCATATTTCTGGTAGCCGATGCGGACGACCCTGTCTTGTTTGTCCTGGCCGTAGGACGTGCCGACTGCGGCGGCGACGATGCCGATCGACAGCGCGATGGCCGCGATCAGACGCTGAATGATACGCCTCATGTTCAAACCCTTGTGCGTGGGAAGATCGGTCGGCACGGTCAGGCTGCCGGGTTGCGCCAGACGATGTCGCGGATGACGATCGGCTTCGGGATCAGGCCGAGCTTGTAGAAGCGGTCGGCGACGCCCTGCTGGGTCGCGACGATGTCGTCGGTGACGGGGCCGACCACGAAGTTCGCGCGTTCGGCCGCAACCGTCTGGATATCCAGCGGGACGCCGGTGATTGCAGCCAGCGATTTGGCGACCTCGTCGCGGTGCTGTTCGGCCCATTTGCCGGTCGCGGTCGTCACGTCGACGATCTGCTGCAGGATGGCACCGTGGCTCTTCGCGAACTCACGGTTGGCGATGTAGAAGGAGTTGGTCTTGGTGACCTCGCGCGCGTTGATCAGGATGCGGCCGTTCTGCTTGGTCTCGCCGATCGCGAAATACGGGTCCCAGATCGCCCAGGCCTCGATGCTGCCGTTAGCGAAGGCAGGACCTGCATCCGGCGGCGTCAGATAGACCGGGGAGATGTCCGCATAGGTGAGACCGGCCTTCTCCAGCGTCTGCACCACGACATTGTGGGCGCTGGACCCCTTGGTGAAGCCGATGCGCTTGCCCTTCAGGTCAGCGAGGACGCGGATCGGCGAATCCTTCGGCACCAGGATGCCCTGGCCGTTGGTGATGGGCTGGCCGGCCGCATAGACAATCGCGGCACCCGCGGCCTGGGCGAACACCGGCGGGGAATCGCCGACCGCCCCGTAATCGACGCTGCCGACGTTCATCGCCTCCATCATCGGCGGGCCCGAGGAGAACTCGACCCATTTCACCTCGATGCCTTGCGGATTGAAATGTGTTTCCAGTGAAGCCTGCTGGCGCGTGATGACCAGCACGCCGGTCTTCTGGTAGCCGATACGAATTTCCTTCACCGCGCCTTGCGCGGTCGCGCGTGACGCAAATGCAGCGGCGGCCGCCGTTCCAACGGAGAGTTTGAGAAAATCACGACGCTGCATTCCACACTCCCGGCCGCGTGCGGCCGTCATTCCTTTGCGTTGCAGGAATGATGGTGCGGGTCAGCGGAGGTGTCGAGACGCCAAGGAAAATAGCGATGCGAGCACTGCGCGTGTGGCAGCGCGCATGATTAATCTTTCAAGCGGCCGCGCTCATGCAGACGGATTTTTTCCGCACGCGAATGTGAGAGCCGCGGGAATCCGGCCGACGCTCCCGGCACCAGAACATAAAATGTCGGAAACAACCCCATGCACAGTAGCCGGGTCGTGCGAAAACAATGGCTTACGTATTTTCCGAAATAAGATTGACCTGTCGGGCAAAACAGGGGCAAGATGGCATCATTGCGGACTGGGGTTGCCGACGCGCGGAGCTCCTTCCAGCACCTCTGCTGTCATTCCCCGCGAAGGCGGGGAATCCAGTACGCCGCGGCTTATCGATTCAACCACAACTGTCTCGGAGTACTGGATCGCCCGGTCAAGCCGGGCGATGACACCGCAATGGTGGCGAGGGCCCGCTCTCAAAGCTAATGCCACCGCACCGGCAAGTTCTGCAGCCCGCGAAAGGCCCAGCCGCCAATCCGCACCGGCTCGTCATCGGCGATCTCGAGCTGCCTTGCTCGCGCAAACACCGTCGGCAGCGCGACATCCGCGATCATGGCACGGGAGGCCCAGGCGCCGGCGCAGAAATGCGGGCCCGCGCCGAAGGCGACGCTCTTGGAGGTGTCACGCCGCACGTCGAACTGATCGGCGCGCTCAAAGTGCTTCTCGTCGCGATTGGCCGAGCCGAACATCAGGAACACGCGCTCATCAAGCTCGAAAGAGACATCGCGGATCGACCACGGTTTTGCGATGCGTCGCGGCGACATGCCGATCGGCGAGATCCAGCGGGCATATTCCTCGAACGCCTCGAGCCAGGTCACCTCGCCCTTGCGCACCAGAGCGAGTTGCTCGGGGTGGCTCAGCAGCGCCCACACCGTGCCGGCGATCGCCTTGCGCGGCTCGTTCTGGCCGCCTGATATCGCGAGTTTTACATTTGCGCGCACGCTCTCCATCGGCATGCCGGAGGCGAGCAGGACGCCGAGGATGCTCTGGTCGGGATTTTTGCGCATCACCGGCAGGATGTCGTCGACCGCAGCATCGATACCCGACGTTGCGGCGTGGCAGCGCGCCTCGACCGCGGGATCGCCGCCATAATTCGCGATGCCCTCGATCATGCCTTGCGACCACGCGTCCATATCGCCGAAACCGATATTCGTGAGCCCGGTGATCGACTTCAGGCATTCGCCGGAAAACGGCAGCGCGAAGTCGCGCATGAAATCGATCCGGCCCGGTTCGATCGCATCGAGGATACGATCGGCGTGCGCCTGGAACAGCGCGGTCCAGTGCGCCTTCACGGTCTTCGGCGACACCGTCGCAAACATCGCACGCCGCTCGATTTGATGCGCCTCGCCGTCCTTGCGCATCATGTTGTGGCCCATCAGCCGGTTCATCAGGCCGGCGGGCTGGTGCGAAGAAAACACGTCGATCTGCTTCTCGGAGATGGAGATGTCGTCGCGGCTCGCCAACAGCGTCGAACCGAGCTGCGGCACGAAGGCGATCGGCGCGTCTTTCCGCATTTTTTCGAGCATCGGATAGGGATCGGCCCAGAATGCGACAGGGTCGATGTCGATGCGCGGCGCGGTGCTCAAGGCGGTCTCCCCCGGGATTTTCGTTTCCTTGGGGCCAGACTAGTGAAATCCGGTGCCGGCGTCTGTCCCTAGCGATAGGGACAGGCGGCATTTGGCACCTCGCAAAGGAACGGCTAACCACGTTGCGACGGCTGCAGAGGGAAGGGCATGGAAAGGCCGAACAACCAATGATAGCATGTTATTCCTGAGACCAACCAAGGGGACTGTCGTGCCTGGAATGACCAAGCTTCGCTCTTGGTTTCTGCCCGTCGCTGTGTGGATCGCTCTTGTCGGAGCTTTCGTCGCCTTGTTTGCATTCACGTCAGGCAGTGGTTTGCCGTACTGGTTGGCGAGTCTTGTTGTCTCCTGGTTGCCATTCATTGTGCTGATAAGCGTCTGGGTGTGGCTCTCGCGCAAGAATAGGCGCGCATCGTCCGGGACGAGCCTGGTCGATCTCTATGAGCAGCAGGTCTTCGAATCCCAACGCACGAATGCGTTGTTGGAGAGGATCGCGGCGGCTCTTGAAAGGCCGTCCGCCGGTTAGCTCGAACACTGATGCATTGCGGGGAGAAGAGGATGCGCTCCGGGATTTCCGCGCATGTCTGGCTGGCGGCCTTGGTATTCGCGGCGGCCACTGCCGTCAGCCGGCCAGCGGCAGCCGACGATCGACAGGAGTGTTTGAACGGATCGAAGGAAACCGCTGCCGCGACGATCGCCGCCTGCACACGCGCGATCGAAAGCGGAGACTACGATGACAGCGATCTGTCCAACCTGTATCATCAGCGCGGCTACGCCTGGTCATGGACAAACCTCGCCGATTGCGTCGACCGCGCCCTCAAGGACTACACCGAGGCGATCCGGCTTGAGCCGAAAGCTGTTGGCTCACTGCTGAACAGGTCGCATATCTACAACCGACGACATGACTACGACCGGGCGATAGCGGACGTTAACCGGGCGTTCGAAGGTGGCCTGTCGGACTATGGAAAGCGGGTCGGATACGACGAGCGCGGGTACGCCTATCAAGTCAAAGGTGACATCGACCGTGCCATCGCGGACTACACCGACAGCATCCAGCTCAATGCGAACAACTATTTCGCCCTCACGGGCCGCGGCAGCGCCTACCATGCCAAAGGCGATCTCGATCGCGCCATCGCCGACCATGACCAAGTGATCGCGCTTTACCCGAAATATGCGCTCCCCTACTACAACCGCTGCCTCGTATACAGGGAAAAGGGTGACCTCGATCGCGTCATTGCCGACTGTAGTCAGGCGATCGCGCTCTATCCGCAATACAGGGACGCCTACTACTATCGCGGCTACGCATATCAAGCCAAGGGTGACGTCGACCGCGCTATCGCCGACTACGATCAGATGATCGCACTCGATCCGAACGATAGCGACGCCCGTAGCAGTCGCGCCAATGCGTACCTCTCCAAGAGCGATTTCCGCCGCTACATCGCGGACTTCGGCCAGGGGCAGGCGTTATCATGGCTCATCATAATTGTCACTCTGGTGGTGGTCTGGCTTTATTGCCGAACAGGCATACAGGCGCGCGGGCGGCAGTCCGGGCGGACGATGATCGAGATGTGCGAGCAAGAGCTCGTCGAAATGCGGCACAGGAACGTCGCCCTGGAGAAGATCGCGGCGGCTCTGGAGAATGCGCAAAGTATCGCCGAGACCACATCGATGATACGGCAGTGAAGCACCCCAATCCAAGGAAGCACCCATTCGACGCCTCCACGGGAGTCCGGATCGTGCGGGTATTGCATGGACGCTGGTGTTGGCAATCATCGTTGTCACCATCTTCGCGGCCGTTGTGGTTTATTGCCCTTGCCTGCCACAGCGGAACGCCACTGCGGGCTTTGGACCTGACTGGGATTGCATACCTCACCCCGGCAGCGAACCCACTTGCATCAAGAAGATCGGCCGATAAATCAGCCCATACGCGCGACTTCGATAGTTGAATAAACCATTATTTCCTGTGGGGGCCGCCCGCAAAACTTCTGCTTCGGGTCAAAATGCGAAGAACTCAGCGTGGGCCAAATGTAGCCCGCGATGCGCCGCCAAGCAGACGTCAATGGGAGCTGTCGCAGCTTCGCTGACGGACCACAAGCTGACTTGAAAGTGGCGACTTGAATGTCTGCTTGTCTCGGTTGCAGACCGAGGACGGAGGACCGAGTTACTTGGCCTCGGCGATCTTCGGTCCGGGTGAGAGCATCTGCGCGTTGGCCGCCAGGGGCCGCTTCGACGGCGATGCCGGGTCCGGTAACCGGAACGCGGCCTCGGTCGGCGCGCCCTGGGAAGGCCTGCGGGCAGCATTTGCCGGAAGCACGATCACCTTCGCTCCGACTTTCACCCGCTCGTAGAGGTCCGTGACGTCGTCATTGGTCAGCCGGATACAACCGGACGAAACCTTCTTCCCGATCGTATCGGGATTGTTGGTGCCGTGAATTCGATATTCGGTCTCGCCGAGATACATCGCCCGGGCGCCGAGCGGGTTGCCGGGACCACCCGCCATGAACCGCGGCAGATAGGGCTGACGCGAGACCATCTCCACAGGCGGATGCCAATCCGGCCATTCTGCCTTACGGGCCACAGTCTGCTCACCGGACCATGTGAAACCTTCGCGGCCGACACCGATGCCGTAGCGCATCGCCTGCCTGTCGTTCAGAACGAAATAGAGGAATGTGTTTCCGGTATCGATGATCACGGTGCCCGGCGTCTGGCGGCTGGCGTAGTCAACCACCTGCCGGATAAGCGCTCCGGGAACGCCAGCGTCGGCTTTGGGTGGTTCGACCAGAGCCGCCGGGGCCGGGATCGGCGCCGGGACCGGGACTGGAATCGCAGCCGGAGCTGGCGCTGATACACGAGCTGGAGTTGCCACGTAAACCGGAGTTGACGACGCCTGGGCCTGTTGTGCGGACGGTTTTCGTATCGGTTGCACGTCCGCCGGGCTGGACAGCAAGCTATACCCCACGACGGCGACGGCCACGGCGCCAATTGCGACTCTCGCGGCCGTGGGTATTGCGAGGGCCTCTGCCTTCTTACGTTTGGCCCGCTTGCTCATGTCTTTCCCCAGGTCACCATGCCCTGGAAGAGGTACCCAGCAAAATTTAAGAAACTTCGAAGCGACGGCACTCGAACGGGAAGCGCTGGCGATGGTTAACGCCGAACTCTCGTTCGGCAGCATGAAAGTTGAGACTGACGATATCAATTTGGCGCCGTGGACGATGCGTATCTCATTGCGGGACGAACGAGCTCTGAAGCGCCCCGGCGGAGCGAACACGCTCCGACCTTTCGTTAACGGCGGCCCTTGGGTCACGAACTGACCTCGCCAGCTTGCTGGACCGAGCCGGCTCAACGCCGCAGAGCAGACATGGAGGTTCCCGCATCGAATGTCGGCTATGGGGCCACAAGCTGTCGTGAGGAAGCGCAGCAAACTGAGAGTGCAGGGATCACGGTAGGGACGCTCATTTGCTGAGCGCCCCGGCGTTGTGTACGCCTACTCGGCGCCGCGGCCGGCTCCCGAAATCCCCGCCATCAGTGCGCTAATGTGGCGCGCTGGTGGGCCCGACGATCCGCGTCCCGGCGCGGGGGCGGATGTTCTGGTTGTGGTGGAAGACGTTCTCGGGGTCGTACGTGGTCTTTACGTCCACCAGCCGGTCATAGACCGCGTCGCCGTACGCCTCGCGGATCCGGCCCGGATCTTCGTCGCCGCCGAGGAAGTTGACGTAAACGCCCTGGCGGAAGGGGCGGAGGGCGGCGAAGAACTGCCTCGTCCATGCCGTGTCCCGGTCGCCGAAGTCCTCTCCGGACCGCCACACAGCATCGAGCGTGATTGCGTGCGACGCTTGCCGGTTCCCGAATGCCGTCGCGCCCTCGGCTATTCGGCTCACCGCTCCCTTCAGATGGAACATCGCCGCGTACGACCGCGGTGACGAGCAGGAGAACGCGTGCTCGGTGATCACGTCAATGAGGTCGTCGCGGACCTCGGGGAGGTGGGTGGACTTCCAGTAGTAGTTCCAACCGTGGACGACAGTCGAGTCGAGCGCGCTCTGGAATCCCACGTACGGCGCGGGCCCGACGAGGTCGAGGAGGGGAGTCCGGGATGCGCGGAGCGGGCGGAGCACCCGCTCACCTTCCTCGATCGGCCCGGCGTAGCAGGCACCAACCATCATCACTGGGCGCCAGTGCAAATTCTCGGGGATGACCGTTAGCGGCGGCGCGGTGCCGAACCTTATGACCGTGCCGAGTTCGTCAGGAGCGCCTGCGATGAAGTCGCGGTAGACACGCAGGACCTCCGCGGCGTCGGTCGCATCCCAGAGGATGGGCCCGGCCAGGACGGTGGGTCCGACGGGGTGGAGGCGGAGCTCGAACGAGGTGACCACGCCGAAGTTGCCCCCGCCGCCCCGCAACGCCCAGAACAGGTCGGGGTGCTCGTCCTCGGACACCCGCAACAGCCCGCCGTCGGCCGTTACGAGGTTAATGGCGAGCAGATTGTCGACCGTAAGGCCGTGCTTGCGCATCAGCCAGCCGACGCCACCGCCGAGGGTGAGTCCGGCGACGCCGGTGTGGCTCACGATTCCGCCGGTGGTGGCCAGACCGTGCGCCTGCGTCTCGTGGTCGACGTCGCCCCACAGCGCGCCGCCCTGCACCCACGCCCTGCGATCGGCGGGATCGACTCGGACGCCCCGCATCGCCGAGAGGTCGATGACGATCCCGTCGTCGCAAACGGCAGTGCCCGCCACGTTGTGGCCTCCGCCCCGTATAGCAATCCCTAGATCGTGGTTGCGGGCGAAACGCACGGCCGCGACCACGTCGGCGGTCCCGATGCATCGGGCGATTAGGTGCGGGCGCCGGTCAATGGCACCGTTCCAGACTGCACGGGCGCTGTCGTAGTCGGCGTGGTCGGCACTGATTAGCCGGCCTCGGAACCCCTCGATCTCCACGAGGGGTGGCCCCTTGCTGCGCTGGCTGACTTCCGCGGGCATTGGTGTCGTCATGGTGTCCTCCTCTCTTCGAGAGGCGAGATCGGACCACGGCGAGCCACCGTCGCATAGTCAAGAATCTGGACTTCAAAGCCGAAGGCGGGTGTGGGACACTGGGCTCATGAGGACGTATGGCCAATATTGTCCTATCGCCCGTGGCGCCGAGATCTTCGCCGAGCGCTGGACACCTCTGATCATCCGCAACCTGCACCTTGGCTGCGGAAACTTCAGCGAGATCTTGGAGGGCACGCCCGGACTCTCCCGTACCCTGCTCTCGCAACGGCTCAAGCAGCTCGAACGGGTCGGTATCGTCGAGTCGACATTCAAGCCCGACGGGCGCGGGCACCGCTACGAGCTCACGTCCGCAGGCCACGATCTCTTCACGGTCTGTCAGTCGCTCGGCGAGTGGGGGGCGCGTTGGCTCGAGATTGCCCCCGAGCACCTCGACCCCTTTGTGGCCCTGTGGTCGATGTGCAACGCGCTCCGCCGAGATCGGCTCCCGGATCGACGCGTCGTCATTCGCTTCGACTTCACCGGCCGCCCGCGCCGCGAGCGCTATTGGCTACTCATCGAACTCGGAGACACCGAGATCTGCAAGACAAACCCCGGCTTCGAAGAGGATCTCTACATCACGGCGGAAGCGGAAGCATTCGTCAAATGGCATGCCGGCCAGCTCACCTGGGCCCAAGCCACCGGCGAGGGCCGCATCCAACTCGACGGCCCGCCGTCGCTGATAAGAGCGTTCCCATCCTGGAACGCCCGCAGCATGTTCGCGCATGTCAGGCCGGTCTCTCGCGCCTCTACGAGCTCCGCCGCCTGATGTCCGCTTGGGGTCGAAAGGCGACGACCCTGGCGGCAGATTGCATGTCCGCTTTGCTCTCGGAAGCAGATATCGCAGACCAAGTCCCCTCAGTTCAAGCCGCGTGGCCCTGCCAGCAAGCCCAGCACGATCGAAAATAATTCGTTCTGCGAGGAGATGCCGAGCCGCTCATAGGCGCGCTTGCGGTAGGTCAGGGTCGAATGCAGGCTGATGCCGAGTGCTTGCGAGATCGCCTCGGAGCTGAAGCCGAGCAGGATGCGGCGGCAGACCTCCTGCTCGCGCGGCGTCAGCGCGGAGAGGGGCGCGCGCGTTGCGAACAACGCGGCGAGGTTCTGGTCGGGCGTCGCGGTCGCGGCATGCTGGAAATGACGTGCGACGCTGGCGCCGATCGCGGGTGCGATGGTCTGAAGCCGCGCACGCTCGGCATTGCCGAAGCGGCCCTGGGACGTGATACGGTAGAAGTTGACATAGAAGCAGGTGTCGTCGGTCCAGATCGCGGTGGCGCATTTGTCGACGATGTCGGAGTCGTTGAAGAAGATCTTCCGGTAGCGCGCGCCGTACATGCGCGGCGCGAACGAGGGCAGCATGATCGGCACCCCGCCCTCACCCTCGAACAGCGCATCGCGGTTGGGATCGGATTCGTGGAACTGGCTGGCATAGGCGGCGCCGAGATCGCCACCCGTTGGGATGTTTCCGGCATCGAGCAGGCAACGCGCCGCGCCCGCACGCGTCAGCGCAAACACCATGCAATGGCTGACGCCGGCTTGCCGGCGCAGCGTGTCGATGAGGATGTTCGGGAAGTCAGGTCGGCCGATCGCCAGCACCGCGGATGTCACATCGCCGGCCGCCGGCTTCGGAGCCATTTCGCGGAACCGCATCGTTTTCCCCCGCCCCCCTTTTGCTGAAAGTTATCAGCAATGGTGGCGGGGCGGAAGACGGAGGTCGTCGGCAGGGGCCGCACGACGCCGCCGAGCCGAATGGACGGAGGACTCCGCTCAGGAATCCGTTTTTCGCAAGATCTTGTCCATTGTCCTTCCCTTGGCCAGCTCATCGATGAGCTTGTCCAGGTAGCGGATCTCTCGCATCGTTGGTTCTTCGATGTCCTCGACCCGCACGCCGCAAACGACGCCTTTGATCATGGCCCGCAGAGGATTGATTCGAGGAGCGCTCGCAAAGAAGGTTTCAAAGTCCGTCTGCCTTTTCAGCTGAGCTTCCAGCTCCTTCTGACCATAGCCTGTCAGCCAGGAGATGATCTGATCGACCTCTGATTTCGTCCGTCCCTTCTTCTCTGCCTTCGCAACGTAAAGCGGGTACACGCTTGCGAAGCTCATCGTATAGATCCGGTGTTTTGCCACGAGCGCTCCCCTACCCCGCCGCCGCCCGGGCCGGCGCGACGTTGATGGCGAGCTTGCCGTAGCGGTCCGTAAAGGCTTCGGTGTCGATCTCCTCGAGCTTGATGTCGCCGCTCATCACGCCCTGCTTCCACGCCGCCTGGGCCGGATCGTTCTGGAACTCCGGCATCACCTCGCGGCCGAACAGCTCCAGCGATTCGCAGATGTGCTCGTGGCTGTTCTTGCCCGCTTGATTCAGCAGGATGACCTGATCGATATGCGAGGACTGGAAGCGCTTCAGCTTCCTGCGGATCGTCTCGGGCGAGCCGATCAGGCCGCCGCGCAAGGCCGCTTCCTGTGCTTCCGGGTTATCGCGCTTCCACTTGTTGTACTCGTCCCACATGTTGACCGTGTAGGGCGCGGGCCGCTGGCGGTTCTGCGAGGCGCCGTAGAAGCGCAGCGCGAACTGGAAGAAGGTGGCACCGTCGGCGCGCGCACGCGCCTCCTCGTCCGTCTTGGCGCACATGAAGAACGAGACCAGCGCCATGTTCGGATTGATCTCGTAGTCGGCGAGCTTGTGCAACCGCTTGGTCATCGCGTTGTAATAGGCGTGCACCCAGGCATGGGCGGCGTCGGCGCTGACGAACTGGAAGCCGAGCGCGCCAAAGCCGTGACGGCCGGCACGTTCGATGGTCGGCAATTGCGAGCAAGCCATCCACAGCGGCGGATGCGGCTTCTGCACGGGCTTGGGCACGACATTGCGCAAGGGAATGTCGAAATACTTGCCGTGGTGCTCGCTGCCCGCATCCTTGAACATCGGGAAGATCGCGGCTACGGCCTCCTCAAACACCTCCTTCTTGGTTTCCATGTCGCGGCCGAACGGCGTCAGCTCGGTGATGGACGCGCTCTCGCCCATGCCGAATTCGCAGCGGCCGTTGGAGAGCAGATCGAGCACCGCGACACGCTCGGCGACGCGGGCCGGATGGTTGGTGGTGAGCTGGAGGATGCCGTGGCCGAGGCGGATGTTCTTCGTGCGCTGGCTGGCGGCGGCGAGGAAGGATTCCGGTGACGGCGAGTGCGAATATTCCTCGAGGAAGTGATGCTCGACGACCCAGGCGTGGTCGTAGCCGAGCTTGTCGGCAAGTTCCATCTGCGAGAGCGCGTTCTGGTAGAGGGCGAGCTCGTCGCCAGCCACCCAGGGCCGTGGCAGTTGCAGCTCGTAGAAGATGCCGAACTTCATGACGCCTCTCCCGCATTATTGTTGTTGATCGCATCTTAATGGGTGAGGCGCGGCTGTCTACGGACGAGCAATTCCGCCGCGCGGGAGATGGATCCCTCGACCGCACGTCGTGAATGAAAGCCCGATTCCGGCGGTACTACGGAGTGAGTCCAACTCGACGGGTTGATCCAGATCAACGCGTTAGCGGCTCGAACGTATCTAAAGTGCAGCAAGGCAACGGCCCGGATGCCGTCCCGATTCCAATAGCATTTCAGAGAGACCGAATATGTCGGCCCCTGACGACACGACTTCGCGCGTGCGCCGTAAGCGCATGGAGATTTTCGCTTTCCTGTTCCTGACCGCGGTTGTGATGCCCGTCCTCGCGGTCGGAACGGTCGGCTCTTACGGGCTCGGCGTCTGGATCTACCAGATGTTTGCCGGCCCTCCCGGCCCACCGCCCTCCCCGCATTGATCCCGAACAGCGAAAGACAGGCATCATGGCCCAAGCCTCACTCAACCGCCGCGCATTGATCACCGGCCGGGTGCTCACCGCCGACCGCGTCGTCTCCCCTCCTGGCTGCGAGATCGCCAGCATCGTGGTGCAGGCGCGCCCCGAACGCCTCGACGCGCTGGAAGCGGAGATCGCAGCACTTCCCGGCTGCGAAATTCACGGACGAGATCCGCGCGGAAAACTCGTCGTCGTGACCGAAGCGCCTGACGCCGGCAGCCTCGGCACCCTGCTCAACACCATCCAGTCGCTGCCGAACGTCTATTCGGCTGCGCTCGTCTTCCACGCCATCGAAGCCGCCTAAGGGACGGGAGAGCCATCATGACATCGCCGAAGCTCGACCGCCGCCAGATGCTGAAGCTCGAGGCCGCCGCGATCGCGGCCGCCGCTGCGGGCATGCCGGCACCGGCGCTCGCCGCCAATCTCGTCGCCGAGCGCGACAACAGCGAACTGAAATGGGACAAGGCCGCCTGCCGCTTCTGCGGCACCGGCTGCTCGGTGATGGTCGCGACCAAGGACAACCGCGTCGTCGCCACCCACGGCGACATCAAGGCCGAGGTCAATCGCGGCCTCAACTGCGTCAAGGGCTACTTCCTCTCCAAGATCATGTACGGCCACGACCGCCTGACGCAGCCGTTGCTACGCAAGACGGGCGGCAAGTACGACAAGAACGGCGACTTCACGCCGGTGTCCTGGACCGAAGCGTTCGACATCATGGAGCTGAAGTGGAAGGAGGCGTTCAAAAAGCGCGGGCCCAACGGCGTCGCCATGTTCGGCTCCGGCCAGTGGACGATCTGGGAAGGCTATGCGGCGTCAAAGCTGTTCAAGGCCGGGTTCCGCACCAACAACATCGATCCCAACGCACGCCACTGCATGGCCTCGGCTGTTGCCGGCATGATGCGCACCTTCGGCATCGACGAGCCGGCCGGCTGCTATGACGACATCGAGGCCACCGACGCCTTCGTGCTGTGGGGCTCCAACATGGCGGAGATGCACCCCATTCTGTGGACGCGCCTCGCCGACCGCAGGCTCTCCGCGCCGCATGTCCGCGTCGCCGTGCTCTCGACCTTCGAGCACCGCTCGTTCGACCTCGCCGACATCGGCATGGTGTTCGTGCCGCAGACCGACCTCTACATCCTCAACGCCATCGCCAACCACATCATCACGACCGGGCGGGTCAACAAGGACTTCGTCGCCGCGCATACCATCTTCAGGCGCGGGCAAACCGACATCGGCTACGGCCTGCGGCCCGAGCATCCGCTGCAGAAGAAAGCGACGGGCGCGGCGAAGGCCAATGACTCCACCGAGATGAGCTACGAAGAATACGTAAAATTCGTCTCGGACTACACGCTGGAGAAGGCGGCAAAAATGTCCGGCGTGCCGCTGAACCGGCTGGAAGCGCTTGCCGAGCTCTATGCGGATCCGAAGACAAAAGTGGTCTCGTTCTGGACCATGGGCTTCAACCAGCACACCCGCGGTGTCTGGTGCAACAACCTCGTCTACAACATCCACCTGCTGACCGGAAAGATCTCCTCGCCCGGCAACAGCCCGTTCTCGCTGACCGGCCAGCCTTCGGCCTGCGGCACCGCGCGCGAGGTCGGCACCTTCTCGCACCGTCTGCCCGCCGACATGGTCGTGACCAACAAGGCGCACCGCGATCACGCCGAGCATCTCTGGCTGCTGCCCGAAGGCACCATCCCCGACAAGAACGGCGCCCACGCCGTGCTGCAAAGCCGGATGCTGAAGGACGGCCTGATCAACGCCTATTGGGTGCAGGTCAACAACAACCTTCAGGCCGGTCCCAACGTCAACGAGGAGACCTATCCCGGCTTCCGCAATCCCGACAATTTCATCGTGGTCTCGGATGCCTATCCGTCGGTGACGGCTCTCGCCGCCGACCTGATCCTGCCGACCGCGATGTGGGTGGAGAAGGAAGGCGCCTACGGCAATGCCGAGCGGCGCACGCAGTTCTGGCACCAGCTCGTCAATGCGCCCGGCGAGGCCAAGTCCGATCTCTGGCAGCTCATGGAGTTCTCCAAGCGTTTCAAGATCGAGGAAGTGTGGCCGGAGGAGCTGATCGCCAAGAAGCCGGACGTTCGCGGCAAGACGCTGTTCGACGTGCTCTACAAGAACGGCCAGGTCGACAAGTTTGCGACCTCGGAGATCGAGGAAGGCTACGCCAACGATGAATCCAGGGCGTTCGGCTTCTACGTGCAGAAGGGCCTGTTCGAGGAATACGCCTCGTTCGGCCGCGGCCACGGTCACGACCTCGCGCCGTTCGAAGCCTATCACCGCGAGCGCGGCCTGCGCTGGCCCGTCGTCAACGGCCAGGAAACCAAATGGCGTTTCCGCGAGGGCCGCGACCCCTATGTCAAGCAGGGCACAGACGTGCAGTTCTACGGCTATCCGGACGGCAAGGCGCGCATCTTCGCCCTGCCCTATGAGCCGCCGGCGGAATCGCCCGACAGCGAATATCCGCTCTGGCTCTCGACCGGCCGCGTGCTGGAGCACTGGCATTCCGGCACCATGACGCGCCGCGTGCCCGAGCTCTACAAGGCGTTTCCCGAAGCCGTCTGCTTCATGCATCCCGACGATGCGTCGGAAGCCAAGCTCCGGCGCGGCGACGAGGTGAAGGTGGTCTCGCGTCGCGGCTTCATCCGCGCCCGCGTCGAGACGCGCGGCCGCGACCGGCCGCCGCGTGGCCTCGTCTTCGTGCCGTGGTTCGATGAATCCAAGATGATCAACAAGGTGACGCTGGACGCCACCGATCCGATCTCGCTGCAGACCGACTACAAGAAATGCGCCGTGCGCATCGAGCGGGTGAACCTGTCATGATGAAACGATTTG
This sequence comes from Bradyrhizobium liaoningense, assembly GCF_018130785.1. Lineage (GTDB taxonomy): Bacteria > Pseudomonadota > Alphaproteobacteria > Rhizobiales > Xanthobacteraceae > Bradyrhizobium > Bradyrhizobium liaoningense_A. The sequence goes on along the minus strand of NZ_JAFCJT010000010.1, from coordinate 187,176 downwards.
GCATAGCCCTGCTCGCAGTCGCGATTGCCGCGGGCGCGAGCTCCCTGACCGCGCAGACGGTGACCTCGGGTCTGCGCGGCCCGGCGCCGCTCAATGACGAGGGCCCGGCGCCGCCGATGCTGCCGAACCGCAACACGTCCGAGCGGGAGTCGCGCAACTATCCGGAGCAGCCGCCGGTCATTCCGCACACTATCGACGGCTACCAGATCGACCTCAACGGCAACAAATGCCTGTCCTGCCATGCGCGGGCACGCACCGCGGAATCGCAGGCGCCGATGGTCTCGATCACGCATTTCATGGACCGCGACGGCCAGTTCCTGGCCTCGATCTCGCCGCGGCGCTTCTTCTGCACGGAATGCCACGTGCCGCAGAACACCGCCACGCCGCCGGTGAGCAACGATTTCATCGACATCGACACGCTGCTCTCGCGCGCCAGCCCCGGTGGCCGCCGATGACGACGGCCGCTGACGAGCCCAAGGACAAGCTGGAAGCCAAGCGTAGCTTTATCCTGCGCTGCTGGGACTTCGCGCGCGAGCTCTGGCAGGTGCTGATCCGGCCGAGCTCGGTGTTCGGGCTCGGCGTGCTGGTGCTCGCGGGCTTTGCGGCCGGCGTGATCTTCTGGGGCGGCTTCAACACCGCGCTGGAACTGACCAACACCGAGAAGTTCTGCACCGGCTGCCACGAGATGAAGGACAACGTCTACGCCGAGCTGAAGTCGACCATCCACTTCACCAATCGCTCCGGCGTGCGCGCGACCTGCCCGGACTGCCACGTGCCGCACAACTGGACCGACAAGATCGCGCGCAAGATGCAGGCCTCCAAGGAGGTCTGGGGCAAGATCTTCGGCACGATCGACACCCGCGAAAAATTTTTGGATCACCGGCTCGAGCTGGCCGCGCATGAATGGGCGCGCTTCAAGGCCAACGATTCCCTGGAGTGCCGCAACTGCCACAGCGCCGATTCCATGGACATCACCAAGCAGTCGCCGCGGGCCTCGGTGGCGCACCAGCGCTTCCTGTTCACCAAGGAAAAGACCTGCATCGACTGCCACAAGGGCATCGCCCACCATCTGCCCGACATGCGCGGCGTTCCCGGCTGGCAGTAGCCAACGCTCCCGAAGCGGCTTCGGCCGCGCAGGCGGGACAAGCCCGGGCATGACGACCTCTTACGAGGCTCACACGCGTGCCCCGCCGGCAATAGCGGGGCGAGCGCGCTTGAACCGGCGGGGCGAATGGTTAGTTTTGGACGATGGCGAATCGCGTCGTTTCGCCCCTCCTCAAGACAGATATGGCCACTTTCACCCCGCATCAGGACGCCGCGCTCAAGGCCGTCGGCGACTGGCTTAAAGCAAAACCCGGCCGCAACGGCACGCCGCCGATCTTTCGCCTGTTCGGCTTTGCCGGCACCGGCAAGACCACGCTGGCGCGGCATATCGCCGAAGGCGTCGACGGCGAGGTGAAATTCGCGGCCTTCACCGGCAAAGCGGCCCTCGTCATGCGCAACAAGGGCTGCGACGAGGCCTCCACCATCCACTCGCTGATCTACCGCGCCCGCGAATCCGGCGAGGAGCAGCCGAGCTTTGAGCTGTGGGACGACGCGCCGGCCTCGAAGGCCAAGCTGATCGTGATCGACGAATGCTCGATGGTCGACGCCGAACTGGGCCGCGACCTGATGTCGTTCGACTGCCCGCTGCTGGTGCTGGGCGATCCCGCGCAGCTGCCGCCGATCCAGGGCGGCGGCTTCTTCACCAACACCGAGCCGGACGCGATGCTGACCGAGGTGCACCGGCAGGCGCAAGACGATCCGATCGTGCGGATGTCGATGGACGTGCGCGAGGGCCGCGAGCTCGACATCGGCCGTTACGGCGAGAGCGAGGTGGTGTCGCGGAAAGAGCTCGACCCTGACCGCGTCATGGGCGCCGACCAGGTCCTGGTCGGCCGCAACAACACGCGACGCGCGTACAATATGCGGGTGCGCCAGCGCCAGAATATCGAGGACGTCTTCCCGGTCGCCGGCGACAAGCTGGTCTGCCTGCGCAACAACCGCAAGAAGGGCCTGTTCAACGGCGGCCTGTGGCGCGTGAAGTCGCGCAACACCTCGCGCTCGAAATCACGCATCCTCAGCATGCGCTTGTCGCCGGACGAGGATTTTGGGCACAAGGTGACCAAGGTCTCCGTGCGCGCCGACTGCTTCGAAGGCGGCGTCGAGCAGATCGCCTGGGAGCAGCGCAAGCCCTATGACGAGTTCGACTACGGCTACGTGCTGACCGTGCACAAGTCGCAGGGCTCGCAATGGGACGACGTCGTGCTGTTCGACGAGAGTTTTGCGTTTGGGGAGAGCCGGGCGCGGTGGCTGTACACGGGGATTACGCGGGCGGCGAAGCGGCTGAGTATCGTTGTTTAAAGCCCCGCTGCCAGGTTCGATGCTTCGCATCGCCCCGGAATGACGAATTGAGTTGCTTCGCACCCCAATTCGTCACTTCCCCGCAACAAAATAAAAGTCCTCGCGTCCCGGCGGCGAGCCGTATGAAAACGGCTGCTGCTCGTGCTTGGTGGCGGACCAGACGTCATCGCGGACGATGTCGAACAGCTTCCGGATCTCGACGCGCGGCACCTTGATCTCGCGGGCGAGCGCGGTGGCGAAGGGACTGTCGGCGCCGCCGTCGCCGTCCATCGCGGTCTCGCCGTGCTTGGCGGCGTAGACCACCATGAAGCCGGCGCCGGGCTCGATGTTGGAAAAGCCCTTGTCCACCAGTTTGAGCGACAGCGTGCGCTGCATGGTCGGCGCAAAGGGATTGTCGCGGCAGGCATCCAGCATCACCAGACGCACTTTTCTCGCAGCGCCCACCGCGGCGATCACCTGCTCCAGCGCAACGGCCTCGGTCTCGGCGTCCTTGTCGGCGCTAAGCCTGGCGTCGATCGGAACGAGGTAGTTCACGCCGCCGATCTCGAAACCGTGGCCGGCGTAATAGACCACGGCCCAATCGGCCTTTTCCGCTTCGTCGGCGAACGCCTGCAGCGTCTGGAAGAACTTGTCCCGGGTCAGGTCCCGCGCATCCGTCACGGTCTGGAAGCCGAGATCGCGCAGCACCTCGGCGATCATCTTGGCGTCGCGCGGCGGGTTCGGCAGCGCATGGACATTCTTGTAGGCGCCATTGCCGATCACCAGCGCAACGCGGCGCCCGGTGGCGCCGCCCGGCACCTGCGGGGTGAGCGCGGCGAGCCGCTCCTGCGCCTTGGCGCGGGCGCGCGCGACGTCGAGGTCGTCGAACTTGGTCAGCGAATAGGCGGCGGCGCGGTAGTCGGCGCGGGCCTGCGCGAGATCCTTCTTGCGCTCGTAGATCTGGCCGCGGCCGGAATGCGCCCGCACATTGTTGGGGTAGAGCTGAATCACCGTGTTGTAGTCGTTCAGGGCCGCGTCGAAATCACCCTTCATCATGTTGACGTCGGCGCGATTGTTGATCGCGAAGGCGTTCTTCGGCTGCTTCTGGATCAGGCTGTTGCAGTCGCCGAAAGCCTGGTCGTATTTGCCCATCATGCCGTAGGTGATGCAGCGGTTGCCGGCGATCTGCGGCGCGGCGGGATCGATCTTCTCAGCCTCCGCAAAATCCTTCAGCGCGCCGTCAAAATCCTTGTTCAGCGTGCGCATGCGGGCGCGGTTGGTCCAGCCGAGCAGGAACGATGGCGTGTATTTGATCGACAGGTTGAAATCGTCGAGCGCGCTTTGCAGCGCGCCGTGGCGCAGATGAATGGTGCCGCGGTTGTTGTAGGCGTAGCCGAAATTCGAACGCTTCTGGATCGCGAGATTGTAGTCGGCCATGGCGAGATCGTCCTCGCCCTTGCGCTCATGGGACAGGCCGCGCAGGTTCACCGCGCCGACATTGTCAGGATCGAGATCGATGGCGGACGACAGCGCCTCGATGGCGCGGTCGTAGTCGCGCTTGTTGATCAGCGCATTGCCGCGCACGACCAGCGCGAGCGATTTGTCCTTGCCGGTGAGCTTGTCGGCCTTCAGCAGATTGTCGCAGGCCGCCGCGCGGGCCTGCGCCTCCGACTGGCGATCGCGGCAGACGGCGAAGTCGTCGCCGTCCTGGGGAGCCGCCGCGGCGATCGAGGTCCAGGCGGCCAGCAGGGCGAGAGTCAGGGGAATGACGCGCAGCATGTTGTCAGGTCAGCTCCAGCCACCACATTTCTGAGTCGATCGTCGATCGCGCGCGTTCATCTAGCCCGGAGTTCCCGGCCTCGCCAAGCCGCGCTGTCCGAGGCAATTTTTCACAGACTCGTGTCCGTCCCCCCGTAACAATCGCCGCCTGCGCCCGTATCTCAGGTGTCAGAAAACGCGGCCAGACAGGCTGTTCGCCCGTCCCCGGCCGCCCTACACTGTCAGACCTTTCGAAGAGGATCGCCATGCGCCGCCCCGCCCTCGCCTCGCTGCTCGCCGCCACCACCGCACTGACGCTGGCTTTTGCCGTGCCGTCCAGGGCCGCGGAGGATGCGGTCGTGATCCCCGCTCCCACCGTGGATGCGGCGCCCGCAACCGGGATCCAGACCGCCGTCATCGCCGGCGGCTGCTTCTGGGGCGTACAGGGCGTGTTCCAGCACACCGCGGGCGTCGTCAACGCGGTCTCCGGCTATGCCGGCGGCACCAAGGCGACGGCCGATTACCAGACGGTCTCGAGCGGCCGGACGGGACACGCCGAGTCGGTCGAGATCAAGTACGACCCGAAGAAGATCTCCTACGGCAAGATCCTCCAGATCTATTTCTCGGTGGCGCACGACCCGACCCAGCTCAACCGCCAGGGCCCCGACACCGGCACGCAATATCGCTCGGCGATCTTCACCACCTCCGACGAGCAGAAGAAGGTGGCGGAGGCCTATATCGCCCAGCTCAACGGCGCCAAGGTCTTCAGCAAGCCGATCGTGACCAAGGTCGGCGCGCTCGAGGCGTTCTACCCGGCGGAGGCCTATCACCAGGACTATCTGACGCTGCACCCGAACCAGCCCTACATCGCCTACAACGACATTCCGAAGGTCGAGAACCTGAAAAAGCTGTTCGCGGATAACTACATTGAAAAGCCGACGCTGGTGAGCGCCAGCAAGGCCACCAACTGATCGCGAGATCGCCAAACAAACGGGAGACCCATGCCCGACACCAAGACGAAAACCACCGACGACAAGGTCATCAAGAGCGAAGAGCAGTGGCGCAGCGAATTGTCGCCGATGCAGTACGCGGTGCTGCGCGAGAAGGCGACCGAGCGTCCCTTCTCCGGCGAGTATGAGCACGACCACCGTGCCGGCACCTATGTCTGCGCCGGCTGCGGCAATGTGCTGTTCGAGTCCGATGCCAAGTTCGATTCCGGCTGCGGCTGGCCAAGCTTCACCCAGCCCGCGGTCGAGAGCCATATCGACGAGGAGCACGATGCCAGTCACGGCATGATCCGCACCGAGGTACTCTGCTCCAAGTGCAGCGGCCATCTCGGTCACGTCTTCCCCGACGGCCCCGGCCCGACCGGCCTGCGCTACTGCATCAACTCGGCTGCGCTGAAGCTCGAGCCCAAATAACATCGCGCGCCGCCCGGTTCCGTCATGGAACCCGGCGGCGCGATGTGCTTTTCTCTCCTGGCGGTGCGGCCGATGCGCGCAGTCCGGCGGCCGCCAGGGAGGAATCCATGACGCTTGGGACCATCCTGATCATCCTGGTGATCATCTATCTCATCGGTGGCATGTCCGGCCGGATCGGCGGCTATGGCTATGGCATGGGCCATTCCGGCATGGGGATCGGCGGCGTGGTACTGGTGGTGCTCATCGTGCTGCTGCTTCTTGGCAAACTGTAAACCAAATAAATCATTGAAATTGCTTGATTTCCAGCGTCCGCGGAGCTGCCATGCGCGGATTCATCATCTCCCATCGCAGGGGTCGCATTTCTGTCAAATCGGCCTATATTAGTGGGCGAAAATGATGTGCAGCGGGCCCACCCGATCGTGGTCCCTGCCTTCCAAAACCCCACGCGCTTAAAGCCCCAGACAAGATCACGAGGTCTTTGACCATGCGTCCACTGCGTCCGTTCAACTTCAACACCTCTGCCGAACTCTTCCCCGCCGCGATCCGCAAGAAGAAGCGTGCGGGCTTTACCTATCGCCGGTTCGGCACCGCCGCCGAAGCCGTGCAGTTCGCGATGGAGCAGTTGCCGACGGATTCGCTGAACGGCGCCTATCTCCAGGTCGAGGAAGCGCGCTTCGACCAGAACGGCATCCGCTCGCTCTATGAGAGCGAAGCCTTCCCGCTGCCCCGCCGTCCCAAGCCGGTCGAGACGACCACCGACGCGGACGCGGCATAAGCTTTCGCAAGCCTCCGATGTGCGCTGAAGGCGCGATGGCTGAAACGCCGTCGCGCTTTTTGCGTTTGGGGAGTCCTCGCCTCTCCCCGCTTGCGGGAAAAGGCGAAGAACTGCGCAAGCTTCAAATGCGCGGCTGCTTGTCGAGCCAGCGGCGGAGCAGGCGGACGTTGCGCATGTTGGCGCGGAACATGACGTCGAAGGCATCACCCGCGAACGGCACCATGCCGACCACGCCGTCGACCGCGACGTTGCCGAGCATGCGCGCGGTGAGGTACCACGGCGCGCCCAGCGCGCGGGCCTCGCGCACCAGCCACAGCGAGATCGCGGTGGTGATGATGTCGCCGACGACCGGGATCAGCCCGATCAGCCCGTCGATGCCGTAGCGGATATTCGTGCCGGGCAGGATGAAGGCGACATCGAGCAGCTTTGCGATGGCCTCGATCCGCGCGACCCGCTGCTCCCGCGTCAGATCGCCGAACGGGTTTCCCTGGCCGAACTCGAAGCGAAACTCGCTAAACCCCTGCTCCAGTGTTTCGGGACGGATCTCATGGCCGTCCTGGTCGATGATCGGGCCGCGCGCTTTGGTGCCCGAAAAACTCCCGCCCGAGCGGGCACCGGAACGGGGTCTGTGCGGAGCAAGAATATCGTCATCGGACATCGTCATGGCCTTTAGGGAACGCGCTGGCGTGGCGGAAGTTGCCGCGCCGCGCCCGAACGTCGCGCGTTCAGGTCGGTGCCGCAGCCGCCTGCGGCTCCTCGACATATCTATGTACGAGCCAGGATGAAATCACCGCCGGCACGAATCCGACCAGGCCGTACAGGATGAACTGCACCGCGCCCGAATCCGGCCCGCGCGAGCTGTAGGTCAGCGACGCCAGCACGAAGGCGAACAGGCCGACCACCAGCATCCGCAGTACCGGGCCGATCCGGCGGACGTGGACCAGGATGTCGTCGACCGCACCGATCATCAGCGAGGGCAGGAAGCCGAACAAATAACTGTATTGCAGGGATTTGAAGAACACCGCGAACAGCTTTCCGACCTCGCTGAGACTGGTCTGGGCCCAGTAACCGGACTGATAGGTCGTCGTCAGCAGGAGCAGGAACCCGCCGACGAACGGACCGACCAGCGCAAACACCAGATAGCGTTTCATCGAGTATCCTCATTCTTCCCCGCTGTTATAGCAGCGACGCGGGAACCTTGAATAGCGGGGGCGCCTGCCCCTTCCTGAGGGGAACAAGCGGCAATGCGACGAGTTCAGACAGGACTGAAATTCATACCGGCAGTCAGATTGGGAGTTGTGTCGATGTCCCGGAAATCCATCCTTATGGCGACGCTCGTCCTGACAACCCTGAGCGGCATGTCGACCGCGCCTGCTCTCGCGCAAGGCCACATGGGTACGCCGCAGGAACAGAACGCCTGCTCGCGTGACGCCTCGCGCTTCTGCCGCAAGGAGCTCGGCAATGACAGCGCGGTGCAGGGATGCCTGCAAGCCAATCGGGCCAGGCTGTCGAAGGCCTGCAGCAAGGTATTTCAGAGCCACGGCATGTAAGGCCGGGAGCGACCCCCGGCGCACGGAGAGGGAAGCCATGTTGCGCGACGAACAGCTCTCGATCCTGCGGGACATCAGCCAGTCGGTCGCCTTTGCCGACGACAGGCACGGCAAGATCGGCGAGCTGATCGCCGACGGCTATGTGATGAAGGATGGCGATCTGTTCGAGCTCACTGCGAAGGGCGTCACTGCCGTCGAGGAACACGCCGCAGCACTCGGCGCGAGCGACGTGGAACAAGCAAGCGCATCGTCTGATCGGTTGATCTGATCTCGCGCCGCATTTTGTTGCGTGACGTACACGCAACAACTGCGAATTCATTCGAGCGCACCATTGCAGCCGCGTGACAATGGCGCATACTCGAATCGGGCGGCGCAGCACTTTTCGATTCGAACATCACGAGAGATCGAGCGACCACATGCGGGACTAGGGTTCCCGGCGTGAAGGCTGTGACATGCGGCAGATCAAGCCGCGTGCGGCGCCCCAAAACCAAGTGGTTCAAACCACGGAACTCGGGGACGCATTCGTCATGACACGCTACACGACCATCGTTTCGCTCTTCGCTTTCGCGACCACCGCCATCGCACTCCAGACATCGCCCGGCCTCGCCTTCTCGTCCGAAGCACAGCAGATGTGCACGGGTGATGCGATGCGGCTGTGCTCCAGTGAGATTCCCGACATCTCCAGGATCAGGGCCTGCATGGTGCGGAACAAGGCGCAGGTCAGCCCCGGCTGCCGCGCCGTGATGGACCGCGAGCACGCGGCCGCGCGCAAGCGGGAGGCCGCGGCGCAATAACGTCGGCCATCCTTGGCGTCATGGCCGGGCTTGTCCCGGCCATCCACGCCTTAGACCGCGGCACGAAGACCGTGGATGCCCGGGACAAGCCCCGGGCATGACGATCTCCCTCGACAGGAAGAGAGGAGCCCTAGTCGCCCCACTGCGCGAATGCGTCGTTGAAGGCGCGCTCGCCAGGGGCGCCCTTCTCGATGGCGATGATGGCGCGGCGCTGGTTGGCGTAGACCAGCGGCACGTCGAACCATGAGCGCTCCTTCAGGAGCTGGACGTTGCGAGCGCGGTCGGCGTCGACGTTGGAGAGGCCGACCAGGAAGAAGCCGTCGGTGACCTTGACCGCGAGACCCGCGAGCGGCGTGCCGCGCGCCTGCTCGTTCGACTTCATCAGGATGCCCGGCACGTTGGCGACGCCGCCGCCCGGAAAATCCGGCGGCAGGATGAAGGTCAACTCCGCGGTGTGGCTCGCCGGCAGCGACGAATCGGTGTTGCGGCGGAACGACATCGTCATCTTGAACTTGCGGTCGGGGATCTCGATGTCGGCGCGCACGGCGACGTCGGCCTTCTGGTTGCCCGAGGCCTTGATCGGCTCGAGCCGCCACACCACCGAGCCGACATATTGCTTGCCCTTCGGGTCGGACGGATCCTCGTCATAGAGCACGACCTTCTGCGCCACCGGCGCGACCGGCTGGTCGCTGGCCGAGGGCTGGCCGACGCGATCCGGAATCTTGGGCTTGCTCTGCGGCTGGGCCGGGTCCTTCGGCGCCTCCACCACCTGGGTCGGCGAGGACTTGAACAGGCCGCTCACGATCTGGACCAGGGGCTTGCCCCAGAGGATGCCGGCGCCGACCAGGATCAGCACGATGCCGACGGCGATCGCGCTCTTGAACGGAAAAACGGAGCCACGCGTGGCCTTCTTGGCATCACGGTCGAGGACGGGGATGTGCGGGCGCCCCGACCCCGGCCGCGAGGATGGCGGCTGCGGCGTGTAGCGCTCGGCCTCCTCGATCGACTCGTCGTAGGAATAGGGCGCGTCCTGCTCGCCGGCGCGATTTTCCAGGCTCGGCTCCAGCCGGTCAAACTCCGGCGAGGGCGAGGGCACATTGGCGTAGGTGCGGCGCGCGGCGCGGTTGGCCTGCGCGGCAGCGCCGCCGAGATCGTTCACGTCGGCGGTGATGTCGCGAAAACCCCGCACGCCCGGCGCCGGCGGCACGGGTGGTGGCGGGCCGACGTCGGGCGGACGGCGCCCGGGCGGGCGATCACGTCCGGCCGGCGGAGCAGCCGGCGGCTCCGGCATCGGCGGCGCTGCCGGGGGACCCGGCTGGCGCGGCGCGTCGAAACGCGGGGCCCGCGGCGCACGCGGGGCCTCGCCCTGGTCATCATCGACGTTGAAGGACGGGCGGTCGGCACGCGGCGGCGGAGGAGCCGGACGGGTGCGCGGGGCGGTCGGCTGAGACGGGGGCGGGTTACCCTCGGCGGCGCGGGTGCTGGCCCGGCGGAAGGCGTCACCGCTGCCGCCGCTGCGGGCACCGCCACCGGGGCGCGAGGCCTCCCGGGCGCGCTGGGCGGCCTCCGATTCGACCTTGCGAACGGCCTCTTCCAGCGCCAACCGTTCGCGGGTGATCTCGGACTCGGATAGCGGCGGCTGCACGCTACGGAGCTGCGCAATCAGGGCCGTGCGCGCCCGCTCATAGAGCGCGCGACGGCTTTCGCCGGGAGCATTGGGGTCCAGGGCGGCAATAGCGCGGGCGATCAGCGGATAGTAATCAGCCATTTCAACTCAACTATACGCGCGTCCCGGTAAGATTTCGTTAAGCCTCAAACGGATTTTGCACCAGGATAGTATCCTCGCGTTCGGGGCTGGTGGAAAGCAGTGCGACCGGGCACCCAACCAATTCCTCGATCCGGCGGACATATTTAATGGCCTGGGCCGGCAGATCGGCCCAGGACCGCGCATTGGCGGTCGGCTCCTTCCAGCCCTCGATGGTCTCGTAGATCGGCTCGACCCGGGCCTGGGCGCCCTCGCCGGCCGGGAAATGGTCGATCTCCTTGCCGTCGAGCTTATAACCGGTGCAGACCTCGATCGAATCGAAACCGTCGAGGATGTCCAGCTTGGTCAACGCCAGGCCGTTGATGCCGCAGGTCCGCACGGTCTGGCGGACCAGCACGGCGTCGAACCAGCCGCAGCGGCGCTTGCGGCCGGTATTGACCCCGAACTCGCGGCCCCGGCGGCCGATCTCCTCGCCGATCTCATTCAGAAGCTCGGTCGGGAACGGGCCCTGGCCGACCCGGGTCGTATAGGCCTTGCAGATACCGAGCACATAACCGACCCCGCCCGGACCGATGCCCGTGCCAGTCGCGGCCTGCGCCGCCACCGTGTTCGAGGAGGTGACGTAAGGGTAGGTGCCGTGGTCGACATCGAGCAGCGCGCCCTGCGCGCCCTCGAACAGGATCCGCTTGCCCGCGCGCCGCTCGGTGTCGAGCAACCGCCACACGGTCTCGGCATAGGGCAGCAGCTGCGGCGCCAGCGCGCTCAGCTCCTTCAGGATGTCCTTGCCGTCGAACTCGGGCAGGTTCAGGCCGCGGCGCAACGCATTGTGGTGAGCAAGCAACCGGTCGATCTTGTGCGGCAGGGTGTCGAGGTCGGCGAGGTCCATCAGGCGGATGGCACGACGGCCGACCTTGTCCTCATAAGCCGGCCCGATGCCGCGACGTGTGGTGCCGATCGCAGTCGCCGAGTTGGAAGACTCGCGCAGAGCGTCGAGCTCGCGGTGCAACGGCAGGATCAGCGTGACATTCTCTGCGACGCGCAGGTTCTCCGGGCCGACGGCCACGCCCTGTCCGCGCAGCTTGGCGACCTCGTCAAGGAAGGCTTGCGCATCGAACACGACGCCATTGCCGATCACCGCCAGTTTCGACGGGCGCAGCACGCCTGAGGGCAACAGCGCGAGCTTGTAGGTCTCGCCATTGATGACCAGCGTATGGCCGGCGTTGTGGCCGCCCTGGAAGCGCGCGACGATGTCGGCCTGTTCCGACAACCAGTCGACGATCTTGCCCTTTCCTTCGTCGCCCCACTGGGCTCCGACGACGACAACGTTGGCCATTCGCGGGTAATCCTCTGAAGATTTTAGATGCGCCAGCCCAGCTGACGGCCGGAGCCGTTCACACGCGAGGCAGCCAACCGGATAAAGGAAGCAGCCTCTCTAGGCAAGCAAGAACGGGGCTTTTTCGGGGCTCAAGAGGCTATTTAAGCCTTTGATATCCCCGGAAAATCCAGAAGCCTTCCAGGGCAGCTCGGTAAGCTTCGACCAAAGCGTGAGTGCTGATCTGCCACTGCATGGTCGCGATGCATCCGCCCCCCGTTGATGCAGGCTCGATTTCCGTGTCTTTGGGCATGCCGGGCTGTCAGCCGGCCCGACCTCGCCGGGCCGGGGCTTCGGCGCACCTCCGCGGGGCCATAACAATCACAATGTCCGCCACCGGCCAGACCACGGGCTCCGAATCATCGGGTCACAACTGGATCGCCAACCAGCCTTACCTGCTGCTCAGCATCACCGCGATGTGCTGGGCCGGCAACGCCATTGTCGGGCGGCTCGCCGCCGGCCACATCCCGCCGGTGACGCTGTCGTTCCTGCGCTGGACCTTCGCCTTCCTGCTGGTGCTGCCGTTCGCTCGGAAACATCTCGCCCAGGACTGGCCCGCGATCCGCAGCAGGCTCGGCCTGATGATCGTGCTGTCGATCACCGGGATCGGCGCCTTCAACACACTGCAATATTGGGCGCTGGAGCATACCCAGGCGCTCAACACGCTGCTGCTCCAGTCGGCCGCGCCGCTGGTCGTGGCGCTGTGGTCGCTGGCCATCCTCGGCGTCCGCCTCACCGCGGCACAGGCGTTCGGCGTGGCTCTCTCGATGTGCGGCGTGCTGACGATCCTTCTGCATGGCGATTTCACCACGCTGTCGAACATCGCGTTCAACAAGGGCGATCTCATCTTCATCGTCGCGCTGATCATCTTCGCGCTGTATTCGGTGCTGACCCTGAAGCGGCCGCCGATGCACGGCCTGTCGTTCCTCGCCTTCACCTTCGGCGCCGGCGCGGCCTGTCTCATTCCGCTGGAGATCTGGGAGCTGTCCGCGCGCCCGGTGATGAAGCTCGACGGGCCGAATTTGCTGACCCTGTTCTATGTCGCGGTGTTCCCGTCGACACTCGCCTATCTCTGCTTCAATCGCGGTGTGCGCCTGATCGGCGCCAACCGCGCCGCGCCGTTCTTCCACGTCGTGCCGGTGTTCGGCTCGATCATGGCGATGGCGTTCCTCGGCGAACACCCGCAGGCGTTCCACTTCATCGGCTTCGCGCTGGTGCTGGCCGGCGTGTTCGTGGCGTCAAGAAAGCAGACGACGTAGCTTCTTCCTTCTCCCCTTGTGGGAGAAGGTGGCGCGAAGCGCCGGATGAGAGGTTGCTTCCGCAGACTCAAATCGAGAGGCGGACTCGCGGAAAGAGACCCCTCACCCGTCTCGCCGCTACGCGGCGAGCCACCCTCTCCCACAAGGGGAGAGGGGAAGAGCCGCCGCTCGACAGACGGCAACTACTTCATCCTGAACTTGCTGTACGCCTCGCGCGTGGCAATGATCACGTGCTCGGCGCAGCCGTTGACGCGATGCGGGTCGGCCTGCGTCTCGTAAGCCTCCGACGTCATCATGTCGATGAAAGCCGCAACCGTCGGGTAATAGACCAGCGCGACGAAATCCCAGTCGTTGCCATCATGCGGGCCGAGTGCGACTGCCTTCGCTTCGCCGGTCCAGAGCAGCGTGCCGCCGCGTGCCCTGATCATGGGCACCGTGATCGCACTGTAACGAAGATATGCGTCCCAGCCCGAACCGTCGCCATCGCGCGAGTGCGCGTGAAAACGCATCAGGTTCAGCATCACGACCGGCGCATTTGCATCGAGCCGCTCCAGGCCCTCGATGTTCAACATATTAACCGCCAATGACACCTCCCCAAGCCATGCCTGCATTGTAGCCTTGCGGCTGCGAGACTTGTGTCACAACAAGAATCCGGCGCAAGGTCGCATCCAACGCCAATGACGATTGCTTCGCCCGCGCCAAAGGCCTCGAATCCGGCCAGTTGGCTCAACAACCAGCCTTATCTGCTGCTCAGCCTGAGCTCGCTGTTCTGGGCCGGCAACATCGTGCTCGCGCGCCATGTCGGCGCGCATGTGCCGCCGCTGACGGTGACGACGATCCGCTGGTTCGGGGTGTTCCTGATCTTGTTGCCATTCGCCTGGCCGCATCTCAAGCGCGACTGGCCGAATTTGCGCAAGAGCCTGCCGCTGATGCTGTTCCTGTCGCTGGTCGGCTTTGCGTTCAACAACGCGATCTCGTACTGGGCGCTGCAATACACGGAGGCGCTGAACGCGCTGCTGATCCAGTCGGCCGGACCGCTGTTCGTCGCGCTGTGGTCGCTGGTGCTGTTCGGCGTGCGGCTGACCGGCGGACAGCTCGCCGGCATCGCGATCTCGCTGCTCGGCGTGCTCGTCATCATCCTGCGCGGCGATCTCGCAGCGCTGGCGAGCATCAGCTTCAACAGGGGCGATATCATGTTCGCCTCCTCGCTGGTGGCGTTCGGAATCTACTCCGCGTTCATCCCGCGACGGCCGAAAGTTCATCAGCTCTCCTTTCTCTCCTTCACCACCTGCTGCGGCGCGATGATGCTGCTGCCCACCGCGATCTGGGAAGCCTGGAGCGGCAATGTCATGCAGTTCGACACCGTGACGCTGGCAACGCTCGGCTACATCCTGATCTTCCCCTCGACGCTCGCCTATCTGTTCTTCAACCGCGGCGTCGCGCTGATCGGCCCGAACCGCGCCGCGCCGTTCTTCCATCTGGTGCCGGTGTTCGGCTCGGCGATGGCGATCATCCTGCTCGGCGAGAAGCTCCAGCCGTTTCATTTGATCGGCTATGCGCTCGTGCTCGCCGGCGTCGTGATCGCCTCACGCCAGGGTTCCGCGGTGAAATAATTCCGCGGCGCGGGCGCGCTGTGCCCGCCTGCCGTCTTCCGATTTTGAAGTGGACCGGCTAGGTTCCCCGCCAACGAAAAAGAGGGAACGACCACACATGCTTTCAGGGCTGCTTCGAAACCTGCGCACGATCGGCACCGCCGCGCTGTGCCTCGCCGCCGCATCTGCCGCGCAGGCCGACAATTATCCTAGCCGCAACATCACGCTGGTGCTGCCATTCGCGGCCGGCAGCGGCACCGACACCACGACACGGCTGATCTCGCAGCATTTGTCGCAGGCGCTCGGCGTCGGTATCGTGATCGAGAACAAGGCGGGCGCCAACGGCATGATCGCCGCGACCTATGTCGCGCGCGCCGCCCCCGACGGCTACACGCTGCTGGTGACGACCAACACCACGCATTCGGCCAATCCCTATCTGCTCAAGAGCCTGACCTACGATCCCGTCAAGGATTTCACCCCGATCGCGCGGACCGGCGACCTGCCCTTCATGCTGGTGATTCATCCGGAGGTGCCGGCCAAGACCGTCGGCGAGCTCGTCGCCTACGGCAAGGCCAATCCGGGCAAGCTGAGCTACGCTTCGGGCTCGTCCTCGGCGATCGTGTCGGGCGCGACCTTTGCGCACAATGCCGGGCTCGACCTCCTGCACGTGCCCTACAAGAGCTCGCCGCCGGCGCTCAATGACGTCATGGGTGGGCGCGTCTCGATGATGTTCGTGGACATCCTGACCGGCCTTCCCCACGTCAACGGCAACGCGTTGCGCGCGCTCGCCGTCACCACCAAGGACCGCTCGCCGCTGGTGCCGAACCTGCCCTCGATGCAGGAAGCCGGCGTGCCCGATTTCGACATCTCGTCGTGGCAGGGCTATTTCGGCCCCGCCGGCATGCCCAAGGAGATCGTGACCAGACTGAACGCCGAGATCAGGAAGATCGTCGAGAAGCCGGAGATCAAGGCCCAGCTCGCCACGCTCGGCATGGATGCGTTCTCCGGCACGCCGGAGCAGCTCGGCACCTTCGTGAACGAGCAGCTGGTGCTGTGGGAGAAGCTGATCACGAACGCGAAGATCGAGAAGCAGTAGGGTCGGCAAAGCGAAGCGTGCCCACCATCCATCACCACGGACTCAAAAAAAGGTGGGCACGTCGCTTGCGCGCCTTTGCCCACCCTACGAATTCCGTGCGTTCGGCTTTACGCGGCGCGGACCTTGGCGAGGAAGCCGTCGACCGCGCTGCGCAGCGCGCCGGACTGATTGTCCAGCTCGCGGGCGTTGGTGAGCACGTCGGTGGCAGCAGAGCCGGTCGCTTCGGCGGCCGAGGTGACGCTGCCGATATGGGCGTTGATCTCGCTCGAACCGGCCGCGACCGACTGGATGTTGCGGGCGATCTCGCGGGTCGCCTCGCCCTGCTGCTCGATCGAGGCGGAAATGCCGGCAGTGATCTCGCTCATCTCGGCGATGGTCTGGGTGATGCCGGAGATCGCCGTGACCGCGTCGCTGGTCGAGGTCTGCATCGCCGCCACTTGCGCGGAGATTTCCTCGGTCGCCTTCGCGGTCTGGTTCGCCAGCGCCTTGACCTCGGAGGCGACGACCGCGAAGCCGCGACCGGACTCGCCGGCGCGCGCCGCCTCGATGGTGGCGTTGAGCGCGAGCAGGTTGGTCTGCGCCGCGATCGAGTGGATCAGCTTGACGACCTCGCCGATCTTCTCGGCGCCGGTCGAGAGCACCTGCACGGTGGCGTTGGTGCGTTCGGCGTCGCTGACGGCGCGGCTCGCGACCTCGGTCGAACGGGTGACCTGGCGGGAGATTTCCGCAACCGAGCTCGACAGCTCTTCGGCGGCGGCGGCAACCGTGCCGACATTGCCCGAGGCCTTCGACGAGGCCGCACCGACGGTCGCGGCACGCGACGAGGCGTCGCTCGCGGTCGCGGTCATCGACTGCGCCGTCGACTGCATGCCGGCGGCGGCCGAGGAGACCGAGCGGACGATGCCGTTGACACTGCGTTCGAAGTCGTTGGCGATGCCTTCCATCGCGCTGCGGCGTTCCGCCGCGGCGCGCTCCTTCGCAGCCGCCTCGGTCTTCTCGAGGTCGCGGATGCGGACCGCGTTGTCCTTGAAGATCTGGACGGTGGCAGCCATCGCGCCGACCTCGTCACCGCGGCCGACGCCGGGAATCTCACCCTCGAGCTTGCCATCGGCGAGATCCTTCATGCGGGTCCCGAGCAGGGCGAGCGGGCGGCTGATGCTGCGGCCGATCATCCAGGCGACGCCGCCGGCGACGATGACGATGCCGAGCATGGCGAGGCCGAGCGACCAGAACACCGGGCCCATCTTGGCGTCGATGTCGTCGAGATAGGCGCCGGTGCCGAGATACATGTCGAAGCCGGGAACGGCGACTGCGTAACCGATCTTGCGGATCGGGGTCTCCTGGCCGGGCTTCACATATTCATAGTACAGCAGGATGGAGCCGTTGGCCTTGACGCCCTCCATCAGCTCGACGGACAGCTTGCGGCCGTTGGTCACGACATCCATGCGGTTGGTGCCGATCTGCTTCGGATCGGGCGCGAGCTGGGTGATGCCGTCATAGGACGTGCCGAACAGATAGCCCGAGCCGTTGTCGTAGGTCATCGCGTTGCCGTAGCGGCGAAGGTCGGCCAGCGCCGCGTCCTTGGTCAGTTCGCCGGCATCGACGCGCTTCTTCAGCGCCGCGGCGTAGTTGCGGCCGAGGTCGACGATCGACTTCGCCTGGTCGATGCGCGCATTCACCATCTCGCGCTTCATCAGATAACCGGCGAGAAGACCGGAGATGCACAGACCCAACAAGGTGACGCCGACAAGAATACCGAGCTTGGAGGCGATCTTCAGATTGCTCAACTTCACGGGATGGCTCCGGAGAAAAAGGAATACGGGCACGCGAGTGAATCGATCGAAATTGAATCAAGTTTTAGTGTGCGACCCCTTAGCAAGTTACTTACGTGCCTCCGTAGAAGCCCGGACGATGGCGCCAAATCCGGCAATTTATCTTGGCGACAGCAACCGGGAATTGTACGCGCGCACGTCGATTTCGCGTAAAAGACGCAAAGGCCCGCCAAGAAGGCCGGGCCCGCAACAAGAACCGACAAACCAAATCGGGAGCAAGAAATGCCGAAATACAGGGTGGTGACGCCGAAGGGCGCGAGCTTCACGGTCGCAGGCAGCGATTATTCCTACGAGCGCGAGGCGCTCGATCCGATCGATGCCGAGATCGTCGAGGCGCCGGCCAACGAGGCGGAGTTCATCGCCGCCGCCAAGAATGCCGACGCGATCTACGCCAAGGGCATCCCGATCACAAAAAACATCATCGACGCGCTGGAGAGCTGCAAGGTCATCACGCTCGGCTCAGTCGGCGTCGACAGCGTCGACGTGAAAGCCGCCACAGCCCGTGGAATCCCGGTGACCAACATCCCCGACACCTTCATCGAAGAGGTCGCCGACCACGCCATGATGCTGCTGCTCGCGGGCTTTCGCCGCCTGGTCGAGCAGGATCGGATGGTGCGCGACGGGCGCTGGGCTGAAGGCCGGCCGGCGCTGCTCAAGATCCCGCGGCTGATGGGCCAGACGCTCGGCTTCATCTC
The DNA here is from genome assembly GCF_018130785.1 of Bradyrhizobium liaoningense. Taxonomy (GTDB): domain Bacteria; phylum Pseudomonadota; class Alphaproteobacteria; order Rhizobiales; family Xanthobacteraceae; genus Bradyrhizobium; species Bradyrhizobium liaoningense_A. The sequence continues at coordinate 168,885 of NZ_JAFCJT010000010.1, read as the reverse complement.
GTTCGGCCGCGTCGCGCGTGCGGTTGCGAAACGCGCCGCCCCGTTCGGCCTGCGCATGATGGCCTACGATCCCTTCATCCAGGAAACGCTGATGTACGACCACGGCGTGATCCCGGCGACGCTGAACGAGGTGCTGTCGCAATCCGACTTCGTGTCGATGCACGCTCCCGCCCGACCCGAGGTGCATCACATGCTCACCGAGAAGCACTTCCGGCAGATGAAGAAGGGCTCGGTCTTCATCAATACCGGCCGCGGCGCCACCGTGGACGAGGAAGGCCTGATCAAGGCGCTCCAGGAGGGCTGGATTGCGCACGCCGCGCTCGACGTGCTGGAGAAGGAACCGCCGTCGCACAACAACCCGATCCTCAGCATGGAGAACGTGACGCTGACCGCCCATGTCGCCTCGGCCTCGGCACGGTTCGACGAGGCGCGCAAGCGCCGCGTGGGCTACGAATTGTCACTGGTGCTTCAGGGCATGTGGCCGGTAAGCTGCGTCAATCCGTCGGTGCTGCAAGGCACCGCGCTCCGCCGCTGGCAGCCCGTCAGCATGGATCGCGGACCGAACAGCTAGGCGGCCGGCGCCAAGCGCGTCTGGAATCGGAACGGCCCTTCACCGGCGATCAACGCCGGGAAGGGAGACATCATAGGGAGGAACTGATGAGGAATGACATCACGCGTCGTGATGCCTTGGCTCTGGGCCTGTCCGCTACCGCGCTCGCGGCAACCGGTGTTGCAGCGCACGCTCAATCCGCAATCAAGGCCGCGGACGTCCCCGCACCGAAACTGCCGATCGAGAAAGGCGCAACCCTGCGCATGCTGCGGCCGGTGCGCTTCGTCCAGGCCGACGAAGACGTGTTCCGCGCCAACGCAGCCAAATTCACCAAGGAGACCGGGGTCGAGGTCAAGGTCGACTTCGTCGGCTGGGAGGACATCAACCAGCAGACCGCAGTAACAGCCAATTCCGGCGCCGGCCCCGACATCATCATCGGCTTCTCCGATGCTCCGCACATCTATATCGACAAGCTGATCGAGCTGACCGACGTCGCCGACTATGTCGGCAAGCGTTATGGCGGCTGGCTGCCGCTGGCGCAGCGCTACGGCAAGAGGAACAAGAGCGACGCCTGGATCGGGTTGCCGTTCGGCGCCACCGCCGGCCCCCTGATCTACCGCAAATCGATCCTGCAATCGGTCGGCTTCGACAAGGTGCCGGAGGACCACGCCGGCATCGTCGACCTCTGCCAGAAGCTCCAGAAAGCCGGTAAGCCGGCCGGCTTCGCACTCGGCAACGCCAAGGGCGACGGCAACGGTTTTGCGAACTGGGCACTGTGGTCACACAACGCCGCCCTGCTCGACGAAGAGGGCAACGTCATCATCAACAGCAAGGAGACGATCGCCGCGCTGAACTGGGTCAAGCAGCTCTACCCCACCTTCATCCCCGGCACGACCTCGTGGAACGACGTCAGCAACAACCGCGCCTACGCCTCACAGGAAATCTCCCTGAGCGCCAACGGCGTCTCGCTGTATTTCTCCCTGAAGAACGATCCCGCGACCAAGGCGATCGCCGACGATACCGAGCACCAATTGCTGCCGAAGGGCGTGGCCAAGATCTCGCCGATGGCGGGCCTGACATTGAACGCCATGGTGTTCAAGCACAGCCAGTATCCGAACGCCGCAAAGGCCTTCCTGCAATACATGCTGGAAAAGGACCAGTACGAGCCGTGGCTCAACGCCAATTCCGGCTACTGGGCCCAGCCGCTGGCCGCCTATGCCGATGCCGCCGTGTGGTCGCAGGACCCCAAGGTGAAGCTGTTCAAGGACACCATGAACAGCACCTATTATGACGGCTACAGGGGCCCGATCTCGACGGCGACCGGCGCCGTCAGCGCCGACTACGTGCTGATCCAGATGTGCGCGTCGGTCGCGACCGGCGCTGCTACGCCGGAGGCCGCAGCCGCGGAAGCCGAGCAGCGCTGCAAGCGGTACTTCCGGCGGCAGAAGTAGAGACCGCCATTGCGAGCGAAGCAATCCAGTCCGTCCCCGCGGCGACAACCTGGATTGCTTCGTCGCTTCGCTCCTCGCAATGACGACGTGGTGAAAGCCTAGAACAGGACAACACGCTAATGTCCGTGACCACACTTCCCCCTCTCGCCCTCGCCCACCGGCAGCCAAACTGGCTTGTCCGTCTGTTCGACTACAAGCCGTTCCTGATCGCGATGTGCCTTGCGCCCGCGCTCGGACTGCTCGCGGTGTTCCTGACCTATCCGCTCGGCCTCGGCATCTGGCTCGCGTTCACCGACACCACGATCGGCCGCAAGGGCGTCTATGTCGGCCTCGAGAACTTCCAGTACCTGCTCACGGACTCGCTGTGGTGGAACGCGGTGTTCTACAGCGTCGTCTACACCGGGATCGCGACCTTCGGAAAGTTCGCGCTCGGCTTCTGGCTCGCGCTGCTGCTCAACAACCATTTTCCGTTCAAGAGCCTGCTGCGGGCGATCATCCTGTTGCCATGGATCGTGCCGACGGTGCTTTCGGCGCTGGCGTTCTGGTGGATCTACGATCCGCAATTCTCGATCATCTCCTATTTGCTGGTGGACGTGCTGCATTGGCGCACGAGCAACATCGATTTCCTCGGCTCGCCCTGGCCGGCGCGCTTCTCGCTGATCGCTGCCAATATCTGGCGCGGCATTCCCTTCGTCGCGATCTCGCTGCTGGCGGGCCTGCAGACCATTTCGCCCTCGCTCTACGAGGCCGCGATGCTCGACGGCGCCAGCGCGTGGCAGCGCTTCCGCTACATCACCTTCCCGATGATGATGCCGATCCTCGCCATCGTCATGACCTTCTCGATCATCTTCACCTTCACCGACTTCCAGCTGGTCTACGCCATCACCCGCGGCGGCCCCGGCAACTCGACCCATCTGCTGGCGACGCTGGCCTTCCAGCGCGGCATCGCCGGCGGCGAGCTCGGCGAAGGTGCGGCGATCGCGGTGTCGATGATCCCGTTCCTGGTGTTCGCGACGCTGTTTTCCTATTTCGGCCTGGCGCGCCGCAAATGGCAGCAGGGAGAGAGCAATGACTGATACCGTCGCGCAACCTGCCGTGGCCGACGCGAAGGCGGCGCCCGACACCATGGCCTGGGATTCCGGGCTGCGGCGGCTGATGATGATCTACCTGCCGCTCGGCTGTTTCGTGCTGATCCTGCTGTTTCCGTTCTACTGGATGGCGATCACGTCGTTCAAGCCGAACGCGGAGCTGATGAACTACAAGGAGCACAATCCGTTCTGGATCTCCTCACCGACGCTGGCGCACATCAAGCACCTGCTGTTCAACACCGCCTATCCGCGCTGGCTGTGGACGACGATGACGGTCGCGATCGGCTCGACCACGCTGTCGCTGATCGCGAGCACGCTCGCCGCCTACGCCATCGAACGCCTGCGCTTCCGCGGCAGTCCCTATGTCGGCCTCGGCATCTATCTCGCCTATCTCGTGCCGCCGTCGATCCTGTTCATCCCGCTCGCAACCGTCGTGGTGCAGTTCGGCCTGTTCGACTCACCGATGGCGCTGATCCTGGTCTATCCGACCTTCCTGGTGCCGTTCTGCACCTGGCTGCTGATCGGCTATTTCAAGTCGATTCCCTACGAGCTCGAGGAATGCGCGCTGGTCGACGGCGCCACGCGCCTGCAGATCCTGCGCCGGATCACGCTGCCGCTGGCGGTGCCCGGCCTGATCTCGGCCGGCATCTTCTCATTCACGCTGTCCTGGAACGAGTTCATCTACGCGCTCGCCTTCATCCAGAGCGGCGCCAACAAGACCGTGCCGGTCGCGATCCTGACCGAGCTCGTCACCGGCGACGTCTACCAGTGGGGCGCGCTGATGGCGGGATCGCTGCTCGGCTCGCTGCCGGTTGCGATCTTCTACTCGCTGTTTGTGGACTATTACGTGTCCTCACTGACCGGCGCGGTAAAGGAGTAACCGTGCTCTCTCGTCGCCCTCTTCCCGCAAGCCGGGAGAGGGCGACGGAAGCGGCCTGCGGCGTTTCGCCCGGTTTCACAAAACTGCAACATGCGATCCGCATAAGGCATCGTCCGCTAACAGGAGACGCACATGCGCGCGACTTTTCTCAGCACCGTCGCAACGATCATTCTCACCGCAAGCACCGCGCTTGCACAGAACGAGGGTGAATTCCCGGCGAAGCTCGCCGGCCACGTGGTGATGCCGGCCGCGACGTTCATCGACGCGCCGAGTGACGCCCCCGCCGATCTCAAGACCTCAGGCAAGTACACCACCGGCAAGCGCGTCGACGCGCTCGGCACCGTGATGGGCAAGTCCTATGAGCGGGCGACCGGCGTGTCGCTGCCGTTCAAGGGCCAGCCGCTGCAGGGCCATTCCGGCATCAAGCACATGCCCGACGGCAGCTACTGGGTCATCACCGACAACGGCATGGGCGCGCGCGCCAACTCGCCGGATTCGATGTTGTACCTGAACCGCTACAAGATGGATTGGGCGAGCGGCAAGATCGAGCGCCAGGAAACCATCTTTCTGCACGATCCCGACAAGAAGGTGCCGTTCCGCATCGTGCATGAGGACACCCAGAAGCGCTACCTGACCGGCTCCGACTTCGACACCGAGGGCTTCCAGATCATCGGCGACACCTACTGGATCGGCGACGAGTTCGGCCCTTACATCCTGAAGGCCGACAAATCAGGCAAGATTCTCGGCGTGTTCGAGACGGTTGCCGACGGCAAGCCGGTGCGCTCGCCGGACAACTGGGCCGTGGCGACACCAGGCGCACCCGGCGCGACCTACACCAACGTCAACCTCCGTCGCTCCAAGGGCTATGAGGGCTTTGCGTCCTCGAAGGACGGCAAGTTCCTTTACGGCCTGCTCGAGGGACCGCTGTGGGACGCCGACAAGAAGGATTGGGAAAAGGTCGACGGCAAGGAAGCCTCCCGCATCCTCGAATTCGACGTCGCCGCCGAAAAATTCACCGGCCGCTACTGGCAGTATGTGTTCGAGCAGAACGGCAACGCCATCGGCGACTTCAACATGATCGATCAGGCCTCTGGCCTCATCATCGAGCGCGACAACGGCGAAGGCACCGCAGACAAGGCCTGCCCGCAAGGCACCCGCGGCGAGAACTGCTTCCCCGACATCGCCAAGTTCAAGCGCGTCTACAAGATCGAGCTGACCGACGCCAATGTCGGCAAGCCTGTGCGCAAGATCGGCTATATCGACCTCATGAAGATCCAGGACCCCGACAAGAAGGCGCGGAAGCCGCTCAATGACGGCGTCTACGCCTTCCCGTTCTTCACCATCGAGAACGTCGATCGCGTCGACGACACCCACATCATCGTCGGCAACGACAACAACCTGCCGTTCTCGTCCAGCCGCGATCCCAACAAGGCCGACGACGACGAGTTCATGCTGCTCGAGGTCGCGGATTTCCTGAAGGCGAAGTAAGCCGACGCTCTCTCAACACGGTCATCGCCCGGCTCGACCGGGCGATCCAGTACGCCGCGGCACCGGTGATTGAGCGCGCGGCCCCGGCGTACTGGATGCCCCGCTTGCCGCCTCCGCTGAGGCTTCGGCGCCCCTAGACCGAGTCGCCGGCGAAGCCTTGGCGTAGCCGGGTCGCGGGGCATGACAGCGGAGGGCTACCGCACGATAAAGTCCACCGGAACGGTAAAGCTCATCGAGCTGTTCTTGATCTCCGCCGGGATCGGCGGGAACGGCGAGGCCTGGTGGATCATCGACGTGGCCTTGGCATCGAACGCGGCAACGCCGGACGAAGCGATGCGGCTGGACGTGACCTGGCCGTTACGGCCGATCGTGAAGCTCACCCGGACCAGCCCGCGCTGACCGTTGCCGCCGGACGGATAGGAGTGAAGGCGCATCAGATGCGCGCGGACGCGCTGATTGTAGGTCGCAACCAGCGACGCGACCGCGCCCGCGCTCATGGCGGACGCTGCGGGTGCCTCCCGCTCGGCGCGTGGCGGTGCGCTGGTGCGCGGCGCGGGCGGCGCCTCCGACGGCTTCTTGGCCTCCGGGCGAACCACCTTCGGCTTCGCCGGTGCAGGTTTCTCGACCGGCACGATCTTCGCCGGCTCGGGCTTGGCCGGTGTCGGCTCCAATTTCTGCTCCGGCGGCGCGACGACCTCAGGCTTTTCCTGCGGCGGCGTCGGCGCGATGGTCTCCTCGACGGCCTGCTGCTTAACGGGCTCCGGCGGCGAGGCGTCGGCCTCCTGCATCACCGGCCCGGGCGCGACATCCTCTTGCGTGGACTGCGGTGCCGAGGTCACCGGCGCCATATCGACCATGATCGCCGGGACGGTGACGCCCTGCTCCGGCTGCGACCTGATCCAGCTCATCGCCAACACCGCGGCGGCAACATGCAACGTCACGATCACCGCGCCCGATACACCCCAGCGCGCGGTTTCGCGTTCGCCAAGCGACTCGTGCAGGGCAAAGGCGTTCGCGGCCATCAGCTGCGTCCGTCGAGGCCGACCAGCGCGACCTTGAGATAGCCGGCATTGCGCAAGGTGTTCATGACCTCCATCAGGTCACCGTAGCTCACGGCCTTGTCGGCGCGCAGATAGATGCGCTCGTCCTTGCGGCCTTGAGTGGCGACGGCGAGCGCAGCGGCGAGGCCGTCGCGCGCCATTGTCTCCTCGCCGACGGCCACCGTGAGATCCGGCTTCACCGTCACGAAGGTCGGCTTGTCCGGCCGCGGCTGCGGCTCGGCGGCGGTGGCCGGCAGCTCGACGCCGATGTCGACGGTGGCGAGCGGGGCGGCCACCATGAAGATGATCAGCAGCACCAGCATCACGTCGATGAACGGCGTGACGTTGATCTCATGGGTGACATCGAGATCGCCGGGGTCGCCGCGCCTCAGCGGCGATCCCCCGCGTGTGCCGAGCTTGGCAGCCATGGCCTACTCCGCCGCCCGCGCCAGGCGGAACTCTCTGTTGTCGCGCTGCCGGCTGACCAGCAGCATGAGCTGCGCCGAGGCGTCCCCAAGCAGCGCCCGGTAATTGGCGATGCCGCGGACAAGCTGATTGTAGATCACCACGGCCGGGATCGCGGCGACGAGACCGAGCGCGGTCGCAAGCAGCGCCTCGGCGATGCCGGGCGCGACCACCGCAAGGCTCGTGGTGTGGCTCTCGGAGATGCCGATGAAGGAATTCATGATACCCCAGACCGTGCCGAACAGGCCGACGAACGGCGCGGTGGCGCCGATGGTCGCGAGCACGCCGGTGCCGCGCGCAATCTGGCGCGACATCGCGGCCTCGACCCGCTCCAGCCGGAGCGCGACGCGCTCCTGGAGGCCATCATCGACAATGCCGCCGGAGAGCTCCGCCTCCTTCGCGCAGGACTGGATGAGCTGCGCGACCGCATCATGCGCATCGCCGGTCCGCTCCGCCGCCTCCGCCAACTTCATCTTGCCTTCGAGCGCACGCGTCCGCTCCACGGCGAGCTTGCTCTTGCGGCGCAGCTCGATACTCTTGGCGAGCCACACCGTCCACGTCACCAGCGATGCGATGGCGAGCCCCACCATCACCACCTTCACGATGATGTCGGCGCCGAGGAACATGCCCCAGGGCGACAGATTGCGCGGCAACAGCGCTTCGTCGATCGCGAAGGCCGGGGCCGGCGCGAGCGCCAGCGCGATTGCTAGGATCATGTGGCGAAGCCCAAAATTGCGCTGCATCCTGATCTCCCGACAGACAGAAGGAAATTACGCCGCGACCCGGTCCGCCAGTTGCCGGAATCGCACGAGCTGGTCCGCCCGCAGCGCCCGGGTCTCGTCGCGGCCGACGAAGACCTTGAACATGATGCCGCCGTCGGCATTGACGAACGCGACGAAGGCCGAGGTCTTGCCCATGAAGGGACGCTCGACGAAGGCCAAGGCCGCGCAGCGCTCGTGGCGGAGGTGGCCGTGCAATCCCTTCGACTGCATCAGGTTGAAATAGCCGCGGCCGATCTCGCCCGCCGGGACCGCGCCCGTGAACTCGAAGATCGCGTCATCCGTGTGCACGATGAGCGTCACCTCGCCCCACCCGGCGATGTCCTGCATGGCGGCGGCGAAATGCTCGCCGCCACCAACGCGCACCATCGACGACGGCAGCGCCTCGATCACCGCGCGCGGGGTGATCTTGCGCTCGCGCGCAACGTCCTCGATCACCGCACCGGGATTGTCGGCCATATACGCCCTGAGATCGGCGAGATCGGTGCTCAGCATGTCCGGCTTCCTTTCGTGATCGGCCGCGATCTAAGCGGCGGCGTTCGTCTTGCGCTCGGTCATGATGACCTCGAACCCTTCGAACTTGGGATGACCGAGATAGAGGCTTTCGCCGGTCTTGTTGTCGGCCCGCGCATGGGCGCGGCGGAATTCATCCGATCGCGTCCAGGCCTCGAAGGCTGCCTTGTCGATCCAGACCGTGTGCGAGGAATACAGCGTGTGGTCCTCGAGCGCCGGCCCCTTGAGCAGGTGGAATTCAACGAAGCCGGCCATGCTGCCGAGATAGGATTCGCGGGTGCGCCAGACGCTCTCGAACGCGGCTTCAGAGCCGAGCTTCACCTGGAAACGATTCATCGCGATAAACATTCGATCTTTCTCCTGTCAGTCTTTTCAGTCTTGCCGATCGGCGAATGCCGGCCGGACGTTTCATCAGAACGCGCCGAAGCCACGCCGGGACATCAGCGTGGCTCTGGCGGTCAATACGGCGTCCCGTGTGGGGTCGTCGGCGTACTCCTTAGATGCCGCCGAAGTGGTACTTCAGGCCTCCCTTGACCACGAGCCCGGGGCCGGCGCTCGCCCATTTCACGTCGTTTTGCGTATCGCCCGTGCTGCCGACCGGAATGGCGTAGGGCCGGTAGTACTGGTTGAGAAGATTTTCGACCGAGAAGTTCAGCGTGAGATCGGGCCGCGGCTGATACTGGGCGTAGAGGTTGACGAGATCGTACGACGTCGCCGGCGTATAAGTCGGCGGAATGTCGGTGTTCGCGATCACCGACGTCCACATCACCGAGAGGATCAGGGTCCGGTCCAGCAACCGCACGCCGGCGGTCGTCGTGACCTTCTGCGGCGGAACGCTGTACAGGCCAAATCCCGTCTGGAGGTTTTTGCCGTTCTGGTAACTGCCGGAGAGACCGAAGAACCAGGTGTTCGCGTCGTACATCGCCTCGGCCTCGAGACCCTGGATGCGGGCGGACGCGACGTTCTGATATTGCAGGAACGGAAGCACGGTGATGGAGGGCGCCGGCGGCGGGCCGGTAGGGACCACCAGCGGATTTCCATAGGCGACCTGATCGATGAAGTCGGAGATGTCGTTGCGGAACACGTTGATCTTGCCGCGCAGAGTATCGCCCGCCGTGAACAGATCGTTCTTCTTGATGTTGAAGCCGATCTCCTTGTTCTTGCCGACCTCGGGCCGCAGGTTCGGATTCGGAACGAAGCAGAAGGTCGAATCCGCGCCCGGCCCCGGCGTGCCCGACGGACAGCGGAAGAACGAGTCGTTGACCGTCGCGCCCGAATGCGGACCGCTGACCAGCGTTTCCGTGATCGACGGCGCGCGATAACCTTCGGCGTAGCTGACATAGGGCGTCACGACCGCCGTGGGAACGAGCCCTACGGTGATCTTCGGCGACAAACGGTCGCCGCCGGACGACGAGGATGCCGAGGAGAGCTGATAATTGTCGTAACGAAGCGCGCCGATCACCTCGAGCATGGAGGTGTAGTTGGCCTTCCACTGCACGAAACCGCCGGACACCGTGCGCTGACCGCCAGGCGTCGTCACTTCCGAAGTGCCGGTCCTATCCTGCGTCGACACCTTGTCCTGGAACGCGTCCAGTCCGTAGGTCACCGCGTGACGCCAGCTGCCGGTTTCGAAGCGCGTGGTGTTGTACACGTCGACGCCGACCGTATCGAGCAGATATCCGCGGTTGCTGCCGATGCAGCCAGACACTGCATTGCCGGGCACGCCGCCGCAGAAGACCGACGGCGTCGTGCTCGTATGCGCGGTCTTAACCTGGTCGTTCTCCGTGCGGTTCCAGTAGACCTTCGCATCCCAGTCGAACCACTGGTCATCCGGCTGCGAATATTTCCAGCCGAGCGTCGTGGTGTAGTTCTTGACGTCGGACCTGTAGATCGACGTGCCGCTCAGGTTGTTGGCGCCGTTCGCATTGGTCGAGTTGGGATCGCCGGCACGGCGTGGCGGCTGGCCCACGCTGTAGATATCCTCCTGGAAGATGGTGCCGAGCTTGATCTCGTGCCCGTCGGCCGGGCGCACCGTCAGCTTTGCGATGCCGCTGGTGAGCCGGTTGCCGGTGTTGGCGACCTCGAAGCCGGTGCCGTCTTTGTAGCTCTCCTGCGTCGAATAGGTGCCGCCCGCGAACACATCCACATTCGGATTGACGTGAACACCGCCGAAGGCTGAACCGAGCGCGCGTCCGTAATTGCTGCCAAGGATGGTCTTGACGTCGACGCCCCAGCGCTCGCCGGCACGCACGACGTCCTCGATATCCTTGGTGCGGAACGACGCCACGCCGCCGATCGCACCGGAGCCGTAGATGTTGGCGGTCGGACCACGAACGATGTCGATGCCGCTGATCAGCTCGGGGTTGAGGAAGAACGAGCCGTTGGCGAAATGGCCCGTGCGCTGATAGTTCTGCCGCGCGCCGTCAACAACCACGGCGACGCGGCCGAAATCCTGCAAGCCGCGGATATTGATCGAGGTCGACGGCTCGTCGCCGCGGTTCTGAACCCATACGCCGGGCACATTATAGATGAGATCGCCGACCGTGCTGGCCTGGCGGCTTTCGATCTGCGACGACGTCACGACGCTGACCGGTGCGAGCGCATCGACCGCGCGCTCTTCGGTCTTGGACGCCGCGGCCGTGATGGTGTCGAGCGCCTGGACGCCGACGATCGCCTGCGCGCGTGCATCCCACACACTGGTGCTGGCCTGCTGCTGAACAGCTTGCGGCTTGGCCGGATTGCGCTTGGCCTGCTTGGGCTTCGCCGGCTTGGATGATTGCGCGGCTTGATCCGCGGTCTGCGCAAAGCTGCTCACCGGCGACACCGCCGCAATTGAAACCACCGACGCGCCCAAAATCAGCGCGCGCGAATACCTAGCCCCGTCAGCCATAACCCCAACCCAATCATCTTGTGTCTTGTTTGGCTGGCGTGCGCCGCACGAGGCTGGCGACTGGCTGGCTATTGTGGCGCAGGCCCCCCGGCCCGCATTGTTCCATTTGGTTACGTGGCAACACTCTGACGGTCAATGACATCAGGTTGCAGTTTATATCGATTGTAAATTGCAGCCGTTGGAATGCGCCTGATGCCGCTTATACAAACAGGCAGTACTCCAAGATTTCGAAAGCGCATCACACCTACTATGTCAGCAGCGTCCGGAGACAACGGCGGCGATGCGGCAGGGCCCACACAAAGCCCTTCTGCAACAACGAGAACTTTGATCATGCGCGGGAGCCGGATCGATAGCCGCGAGCTCTTTGCGGCGGAGCGCGAGATCATCATCGCGCATGGCGAGGACAGCTATCGCCTCCGCCTGACCTCGCAGAACAAGCTGATCCTGACGAAGTAACCCGCAATGACATTTTGTCGCACCCTTGCAAACCTCCTGCTCACCGGCGCGATCGCGCTCGGGTCGAGCGCGCACGCGGCCGGCATCACGGTGCATGATGCGCGCAATCGCGATGTCGCCGTCACCGACTTCGCGCGGACGGTCTCGATCGGTGGCGCCATCACCGAGATCCTCTATGCACTCGGGCTGGAGAGCCGCCTGGTCGGCGTCGACACCACGAGCCTTTATCCGGCGGCGGCCCTGCACGACAAACCCAATGTCGGCTACATGCGCCAGATTTCGGCCGAAGGCGTGCTGGGCCTCAACCCGACCCTGATCCTGGCGATCCAGGGATCGGGCCCGCGCGAGACCATGGACCTGCTGGAGACGGCGAAGGTGCCGCTGGTGCTGGTGCCCGAGTCCTTCTCCGAGGAGGGCCTGGTCGAGAAGATCAAGCTGGTTGGCCACGCCATGGGCGTCGATGCACGCGCCGAATGCCTCAGCACTGCAGTGACTGCGGATCTTGCGCAGCTGCGCGCACTGCGTGCCAAGGTCACGAAGCCGGCCCGCGTGATGTTCGTGATGTCGCTCCTGAACGGACGGGCGATGGTCGCCGGCCACAAGACCGCCGCCGACGAGATCATCCAGCTCGCCGGCGCCGCCAATGCCGTCGACGATTACGACGGCTACAAGATCATCGGCGACGAGGCGATCGTGGCCGCAAAACCCGACGTCGTGCTGTCGATCGAGCGCGGCAAGGACTCGCTCCAGGCCGACGCGGTGTATACTCATCCCGGCTTTGCCCTGACGCCGGTCGCGGCCAACAAGAGCTTTATCACGATGGACGGGCTCTATCTGCTCGGCTTCGGACCGCGCACGGCGGCGGCGGCGCGCGATCTCTCGGTCAAGCTCTATCCGGCATTGGCCGATAGCGGCGGCGCGTTCACGTCGGCTCTGTCGGCGGCGAATTGCCGGCAATGAGTGTGGCGGCCGGGGCCGAGACGCGAAGCCCGCGGCGAGCCCGCGCGGGACGGCGGTTTACGTCGATTGCCATTCCCCTCCTCCTGGCTGCGCTCATTGCGACCGCGATCATCGCACTGACGGTCGGCGCGGCCGGCATTCCCCTTTCCCGGCTGCCTGCCGCGCTCCGCTTTGCCGGCAACGCAACCGCCGATGCCATGACGGCGCGTGACCAGCTCGTGCTGTGGTCGATCCGCATTCCCCGGATCGCGGCCACGGCGATGGTCGGCGGCCTGCTCGCCGCCGCCGGCGCGATCATGCAAGGACTGTTTCGTAACCCGCTCGCCGATCCCGCGCTGGTCGGCGTCTCCAGCGGCGGGGCGCTCGCGGCCGCAAGCGCGATCGTCTTCACCGATTCGCGCTTCGGCGAGGCGCTGCGTTTCCTCCAGACCGAGCTGCTGCCGCTCGCGGCCTTCGCAGGCTCGCTGGTCACCACCGCGATCCTCTACAGCATCTCCAGCCGCGCCGGGCGGACCTCGATCGCGATCTTCCTGCTCGCCGGCGTCGCCATCACAGCCATCACCAATGCCGGCATCGGGCTGCTGGTGTTCATCGCCGACGACCGCCAGCTTCGCGACATCACGTTCTGGATGCTGGGTTCGATGAGCGGCGCCACCTGGACCAAGGCCGCCGTGCTCGCGCCGGTCCTGGTCATCGGGGTTGGGGCCTGCGCCTATATCGCACGCGGTCTCGATCTGCTGGTGCTGGGCGAGGCCGACGCCTTTCACGGCGGTGTCGATGTCGAGCGTCTGAAGCGAATCTCGATCGTCATGGTCTCCGCCATGACCGGGGTTGCGGTCTCCATCAGCGGTGTCATCGGCTTCGTCGGCATCGTCGTGCCGCACCTCCTGCGCCTCGTTATCGGGCCGGCGCATCGGCTGCTGCTGCCGGCCTCGGTGCTGCTCGGCGCGATCCTGATGGTCGGCGCCGACACGCTGGCGCGCACCATCGTGGCGCCCGCGGAGATGCCGATCGGCATCTTGACGGCCGCAGTCGGCGCGCCGGTCTTCCTCGGCATCCTGCTGCGGCAGCGCGGGCTCGCCTCGCTATGAGCGCCGTGATCGAGGCTCGCGGCTTGAGCAAGCGCGCCGGTCGCGCGACGCTGCTCGACGACGTCGGCCTGACGGTTGCGGCCGGCGAGATGGTCGCGATCATCGGCCCGAACGGGGCCGGGAAGTCCACGCTGCTGCGGCTGCTCTCCGGCGATCTCCGCCCAAACGATGGCGAGGTGCGGCTGAAGCAGCGCGACATCAGAAGCTATACGCCGCGCGAGCTTGCCGCGCGCCGAGCGATGCTGTCCCAGCACATCAACGTCACCTTCCCCTTCACGCTCGAGGAGATCGTGCTGATGGGCGCCGGCGACCGCAGCGCACGCGATGCCGGTGCACTCGTCGATGCCGCACTGGACGAGGTAGGGCTATCGCATTTCCGCGAGCGGCAATTGCCGACGCTATCGGGCGGCGAACAGCAGCGCGCTCATTTCGCCCGGGTGCTGGTGCAGCTCGCCTGCGGCGAGGCCGAGCACGGACCGGGGCTTTTGCTGCTGGACGAGCCGACCTCGAGCCTCGATCTGCGCCACCAGATCGACCTCGTCGAAGCCGCGCAGCGCCGCGCGGCACGCGGCACGGCTGTCATCGCGATCCTGCACGACCTCAACCTCGCAATCCGCTTCGCTGACCGGCTCGTCGTCCTGAACCGCGGCAGGCTCGCCGCCGACGGCCCGCGCAGCAAAATCGTCACGCGCGAGATCATCCGCGACATCTTCGAGATTGACGCCGTCGTCCATCAGGCAGACGACGGCGTGCCTTACGTATTGCCGCAGTCGATGCGCGCGAACTCGACGCCGCCGCGGTGAAGATGCGCTCCCTCGCCCCGCTTGCGGGGAGAGGTAAGGAAGCGCCGCCCAAGGCGAGAGTTTACCCCGCCGGCACGATCACCATGCTCTTGTCCTTCGGCCAGCGGATGCGCCAGGCGAAGTTGATGTCCTTCACCTCGCCGGGCTTGGCGTCGAACGACCATTCCAGCACGCCGCGCTTGTCGCGGATGTTGCTCGCGGTCGGCGGCGTGCTCGCAGGCAGCATCTCGACGACGATATCCTCGCTCTCGCTGACCGGCAGCTGATCCTCGATCGCAACCTTGATCGGGAAGTCGTGGCCGTTGCGGATCGTCGTCTTGAACGAACGCTCGTCGGTCTTCGACGTCGTGACGAGCAGGCCGGCCGAGCCTTCGTTGCGCTTGAGCACGGCACGTTCGATCTTGACCTTGTCGTCGGCGCCGAAGCCGAGCCGCACGATGTCGTCCTTGGCCGAGGCCGACAGCTTGCCACGGCCGACGAAGACGCCGTCGCGGTAGATCGCGACCTTGCCCGGCAACAGAGTCGTGTCATCGGTCTGCTTGAAACTCGCTTCGAGGAAGGCGGTCGGATCCATCACCGGGGCCGCGCGCACCGCGAGGTCGGCGGGCACGCTCATGGAAGCGATACGCAGGCTCTTGGCGCCCTCGGCAGCACCGAGGCTGACGCGGCCGGGAATCTTGAATGTGGCCTGGAAGTCGCCGATCTCGGCAACCGCCTGCTGCTCGTCGGCACGCTCACGCGGCTCCGCAGCTTCGAGAGCCTTGGACAAGGGCGTAAATTGCGCGGAACGCTCTCGCATGGCTGGCGCAGGCCGCGCAAGGTCCGAAGCCGTTCCGAGCGCCATCGGCTTCGGTACCTGCGGATACTGCGCAACCAGCGAGTTGAGCTCCGGCGCGCTGCCGCCGCGACCGATCCGCACCGTGGAGACGCCGAGCGTGACGTTGGACCAATCCTCGCCGGTCGACTGCGTGACCTCGGCGCGGCGAACCAGCTCGACCTGCGGCTTGCGGTCCTTGGCGCCGGTGTCGAGCCGGGCGTCATAGAGCGGCAGCCAGCGCGCGTTGCGGACAGCGTAAGTCACCCGCAGCGTCGCCTTGGTCGCGGCGGCCGAGGCGACGTCGATGCGCACCTCGAGCTTGCTCGGCGGCTTGGCCGAACGCTCGGCTTCGAGCTGCGCGATCTGGCGATCGTTCTCGCGCTGTTTTCGAGTGGCGTCTCGGATCGCGGTGTCGGCAGTCGCGATCTCGTCGCCGACTGCGCTAAAGGCTGCCCGCCATTCGGTGATTGGACGGGCCTCGCCCTTGTCGCCGAGGCCGGCAGGAGAGGTTTCGGCAAACCGCTGAGCGAATTTGCGCCGCGCGACCGCCGCATCGATTGCTCCTTGCAAATCGGAGCGCTCGTCCTTGAGCGTTTCGATGCGTTTGTCGAGTTCGGACAGGTTGACTGGCGGCGCCGCACGCGGCGGCCGGGCATCGATCGTGCCGATGGTGAGCTTGGCACCCGCCTCGCCCTCGACGCGAAGGGAGGACGGATCGAGCGAAAGCGGAAAATCCCTGGCGACGAGCGTGCTGTCACCGGAGGCGAGGTCCAGCGCGATGACACGGGTGACGGTGGCGCCATCGGGATAGACGGTGACGGTGTCGATCGCCGATGTGGCGTCCACATCGGCGGCCCATGAGGGCGACGCCATGTTCACCAGAACCAGGCTCGTCGTTGCCAAACATCTTGCGGTGATGCGCATAAAGTCCCTCCTGCCAGTATCGCCACGCCGCCAACCGGACGCGCGCGATAAAATGCCTCGCCATCGTGATGAGACGCGGCAGGGAAGGAACTGGTTCGATTGGGGTTTCCGTGGGGCGCCGCCGCGGCGGCACCATGGCCGCGGAACGTGTCGCGGTCCCGCAGCGGAGTACTTAAACCTGGGCGGGCGAACCCTGGCCGAAGATGCGGCGGAGCAGATCTGTCACATTCTTGGCGCCGGCCTTCTTCAGGATGCCGGCGCGATAACCTTCGACCGTGCGCGCGCTCAGATGCATGCGCCGGGCGATCTCCTTGTTGGTGAGGCCGGCGGCGAGATGCTCGAGCACGTCGCCCTCACGCCCGGTCAGGGGCTCGCAACCGGGCAACCAGCGCTGGCGGTTCGAGCTGGGCTGGCCGAACTCGTCGATGGCGGCGTCGATCCGGCCAATGATGTCGTGGGTGCGGAACGGCTTTTCGATGAAGTCGGCCGCACCGCTCTTGATCGCGTCGACGGCCATCGCGATGCTGCCGTTCGCCGACGTCACCAGAACCGGAGCCATGCAGTTCTCCTCGCGCAGGCGCTTGAGCACGTCGAGGCCGGAGCGATCGGGCGGCATCTCCAGCAGCACGCAGGCCGGCATCCGCGCCTTGGCTTCCGAAAGCAAAGCTGCGCCGTCGGCAAAGCAGATCACGTCGTAGGCGCTCTGTTGAAGCGCCATTGAAAGTTGTTCGCGCGAGGCCGCGTCCGTTTCAATGACGAATACCTCACCCTTGGAAAGCATGTTCCCCGGCATAGTCCCGATCCAGCAATGTCTTGGTCAAATGGCCCGAGACGGCAGCGGGACTCCGTCGCGCCGCGCCGTCACACGCACGGCATTCACGCCCGTGCTTCGGTGTCCCTTATGTATGTTCCATCCTGTTCCCGGATTTGACGGATCGGGACAGAAACTTTACATTTCGGGACATCTGCGGGAATGGCTGGCAGGAACAGGTCGCATGACCGACCTCATTCGCAGCGCAGGCTTGAGCTACTACCCGGACGTCGCCCGGTCGGTCGGGCTCGACCCGAAACAGATGATGCGCAAGGTCAGGCTGCCGCTGGCCTGCCTCGACAAGCCCGATACGCCCATCGCCGTCACGGCTCTGCGCCGCCTGCTCGAATTGTCGGCAGAGGCTTCAGGCGCTGAAGATTTCGGCTTGCGGCTCGCCGAGCGCGGCGGCCTGACCAATTTCGGCGCGGTCGGCCTGATCGTGCGCGAACAGGCGACCGTCGGCGAGGCGATCGAAGCATTCTCGCGCTTCATCCATGTCCATCACGACGGCATGAAGCTGGACGTCACCCGCAACAAGCGGACCGTGACCGTCACGCTGCATCTGCGCGGCCGGCAGCCGACCGCGCCGCGCCAGTCGATCGACATGGCGCTGGGCAGCGTTCACCGCATCATCCAGTCGTTATTCAGCAGCGATTGGCGGCCGCTCGAAGTGCATCTGCATTATCCGCCGCCACACGACCGCAAGCGCTACCGCGACTTCTTCGGTTGCCGCGTCACCTTCAATGCCGATGACGATGCGATGCTGTTGTCAGCGCACGACATGGAGCGGCGGATCCCGAGCGCGCATCCGCTGATCGCGAGCTATCTGCGCAAGCGGATCGAGGCGATCGAGACGCGGCCGGCAAGCTGGGAGGAGAAGGTCGACGAGGTCGTGCGCATCCTGCTCGCCGGCGGCGACTGCACGGTCGAGCGCGTGGCCGAGCATCTTGCCTGCACCCGCCGCACCATCCATCGGCACCTCGCTGAAGCCGGCACCAGTTTCTCGGCCATCCTCGACGCACAGCGCGCCGATCTCGTGATCCAGTTGATCGACGACACCGGCCGGCCGCTGGCGGACGTCGCCGCGCAACTCGGCTTCTCCGCACAGAGCGCGATGGCGCGCTGGTTCCGTGGCCGTTTCGGCTGCACCATCACTGCATGGCGCAAAGGCGTGCGGCCACTGGCCAAGCCCGCCGACGTTCCCTCGGCGTCCGCGGCCTAGGCTCAGCGTGCCGGAGCCGGCATGCCCATGATCGCAAGCGCACGCCGGGGATTTCCGGCGAGCAGCGGTCCGAATGCGGCGGCAAAGCCGAGGAACGCGACGATCCAGCCGCAGGCCGCAATATGCAGCAGCACATCGCTTTGCGCCGGCAACACAACGGCAGCAACCCGCGCCAGTGCCGCGATGATGATCGCGACATAGATGCCCTGGGTGGCGGGTGATGCCGTCAGCGCCTGCCCGGTATGGCCAAGGCTCGCGCGCGTCATCACCGCGAGCGTCATGATTCCGGCAGCCCCCGTCATCCAGGCGTGAATGCCCGCGCTCGGCGGCAGCAGGCCGAAGCCGGCCAGAGCGTTGAGGAGAAAACCGAGCGGCACGAAGATGTACCCGACATGCAGGATCAGCAGCAGCCGCTCGCGCGAGGTGCGGTCGCCGGCCCAGCGCGCGAACCGCACCAGATGGAGCACACCGACGAGCGCCATCACCGCGCCGGTGATCATGTTCAGCGGCGCCACGATCCACGCAACGAGCGCGAGCGCGCTCAATCCAATCACCGCACCGTCGAAGCGGCCGAACGGCACCGGCAGGCGGCCGGGATTGAACTTGACCAGCCAGTTGCGGGTGAAGCTGGGGATGATGCGGCCGCCGATCAGCGAGATCAGCAGCACGACCACACCGATGCCAACGCGGATGCCCACATCGGCTGCGCCCTCGAAGTGCGCTTCGAGATGGAAGGCGACATTGCCGGCGAGCAGCACCAGCACGAGCACCACAACTGGCAAATTGCGCCAATTACCGCCCGCGATGATCTCGCGCGTCGCGGCCGCGACGACCAGCGCCAGGAAGGCGGCATCGACGACGAGCGCGAACGCCCAACCGATATCGGCGGACAGCGTCACTGCAAGACGTCCGGCGAGCCAGACCACCAGCAGCGCGCCCAGCGACGTCCCCTGGATCGGCAGCCGCCCGGTCCAGTTCGGGATCGCCGTGAACAGGAATCCCGTGATCACCGCCGGCAGGAAGCCATAGAGCATCTCGTGGACGTGCCAGTCGCGCGGCGCGAACGTCGAACTGACCGATAGCTCGCCGTAGAACATCGGCAGCCAGGCCAAAATTGACAGCCCGGCCTGGATCGCGGCCAGCAGAAAAAAGGGGCGAAAACTGTTCGCAAACAGCGGCCAGCCCTCAAAATTGCGGGATCGGGCGCCAGCCATGGGGCAACTCCTGTGAATTCGGACCGTTGCCTGGAAAAATACTGCCGTCCGGCCGGCCCGTTTTGCGCTATCGCAAACTGCCTGACGATTACAGGTGCCATCACACTCCCGAGCGCCGAGGAGACAGAATGGCCAAGGTCGACACATCGCTGGTTGCGCATCTGCCGCTATTCGCCGGCGTCAAGCCTGATGACCTCGACGAGATCCTGCGCGAGGCCCGCTCGGCGCGCTATCCCAGGAACACGGCCATTTTCGAACAGGGCGCTGACGCGCAATCCTTCTTCCTGCTGCTGCACGGCCACGTCCGCGCGACCAAGACCACCCCGACCGGCGAACAGATCGTCGTGCGCTATGTCGCGCCCGGCGAGACCTTTGGCCTCGCGATGGCGATCGGTGCCGTGCACTATCCCGCGACCGCGATGGCGGTCGACGACAGTGTGGTGCTGATCTGGCCGAATTCGGCCTGGCCGCGGCTGATCGAGCGGTTTCCGGCGATCGCCACCAATACGCTGCAAACCGTCGGCGCGCGGCTGCAGGAGAGCCACACCCGCATCCTGGAAATGTCGACCCAGCAGGTCGAGCAGCGCGTCGCGCATGCGCTGCTGCGGCTCGCAAAACAGTCCGGCAAGAAGCTCGACCACGGCATCGAGATCGACTTCCCGATCAGCCGCCAGGACATCGCGCAGATGACCGGCACCACGCTGCATACCGTCAGCCGTATCCTGAGCGGCTGGGAGAGCCAGGGCCTCGTCGAGAGCGGCCGTCAGCGCATCATCCTGCGCGATCCGCACAAGATCGTGGTGCTGGCGGAGCGGACGGCGGACAGCAGCCCGATCTAAAAATTAGGGGTGAGGGGCGCTTCCGCTTACGGCGAAAGCCCGCCCTCGCCCGGGAATCCGCGCGCGACCCGCGCGAACTCCAACCCGCCTCACGCCGGCACGCATTCGCACAGCGCAGCGAGGAATTTGTCGCGATCAATGCCATGCTCGCGGCAGGCGTCTTCCACGGTGTGGAAGGTCGCGATCGGACAGCCGACGCAAGCCATCCTGAAGGCGAGGAACACGCGGATCGTGTGCGGCGCCGCGCGCATGATGTCATCGACCAGATCGTCGGATCGGAAAGGCATGGACAACTCCGTTCCGAAGTGACGATAGCGGAGCGGGTCCGAGCTTCTTTGTTGAAGCGCAAGCTGTTGCCAGGTCCTCCGCCGTCCTTCCGGGTTACACCGCCCTGCTGTGCAACTGCTTCGCCGGATCCAGATGCGCGTCGAACGCGGCAGCGACGCTTCGCACCAGGAAGCGCGAGTCGCTTGCAACCGCGAGGCGGTCGCCGTCCAGCCTCACCACGCCGTCCGAGATCAGCGGCTTCAGGCGCGAGGCCGATTGCAGCATCGCCTCGGGCTGTGCGCCATGACGTGCGCAGATGTCACCGAGATCGGCGCCGAATTCGCACATGATGCGCTCGATGATGTCGGCGCGCAGCCGGTCGTCGTCGGTGAGCCCGTAGCCCTTTGCGGTGGCCAAGTCGCCATTGGCAATGCTTTGTGCGTAGGCGCCGATCTGCACCTGGTTCTGCACATAGCCCTGCGGCAGATGTCCGATTGCGCTGGCGCCGAACCCGAGCAGGACCTCGCCTCGGTCGGTGGTGTAGCCCTGGAAATTGCGCCGCAGCGTCCGCTCCTCGAAGGCCACGGCCATGGCGTCGTCGGGGCGCGCGAAATGGTCGAGCCCGATCTGCACATAGCCGGCCTCCTTCAGCGCATTGGCGATCGCGCACGCCTGGTCGTGACGCGCCAGACCATCAGGCAGATGCCTCTCATCGATCATGCGCTGGTGCTTCTTGAAATCAGGCACATGCGCATAACCAAACACCGAGAAGCGGTCGGGCCCAAGCTCGAGCGAACGCCGCACGGTGTCCAGGCAGGAAGCTACGGTCTGGTGTGGCAAGCCGTAGATCAAATCGAAGTTGATCCCGTTGATCCCGGCACGATGCAGCCGATCGACGACAGAAGCCGTCTGCTCATAGCTCTGCACGCGATTGATCGCGCGCTGCACGACCGGATCGAAGCTCTGTACCCCAAGGCTCGCGCGGTTGACGCCGGAGAGCCGCATGGCCTCCACCATCTCTGATGTCAGCGTGCGCGGATCGATCTCGACCGCGATCTCGGCCGACGGCAGCACGAAGAACGAGTGGCGCATCGCCGCCATCAACTCGGCAAAAGCCTCCGGCGCCATGATGGTCGGCGTGCCGCCACCGAAATGGATGTGCTCGACCTTGATGCGGCGGCCGATGGCCTCGGTGACTTGCGCGATCTCACTGCGCAGCGTCCGCTGATAGGCTGCAATGAGCCCGTCGCGGCGGACGATCTGGGTATGGCAGCCGCAATACCAGCACATCTCGCGGCAGAACGGCACGTGCAGATAAAGTGAGGCGCTGCCGCCTGCAGGAAGCTCGGACAGCCACCTTGCGTAGGTGTCCGCGCCGATCGCCGGCGAGAAATGCGGCGCGGTCGGATAGCTGGTGTAGCGCGGCAAACGTTCTTCGCCATAGCTCGCTGCGAGATCGGTCCTCATATCTTACCCATTCGTAAATCGATGCCGCGCAGTGGCGCGGCGCGTCCCGGATGGCATTGGATTACCCGTTTTCGGGCGGACCACCTTGCGCTCGCTCAAAGTCAGAGCGCCGGATCGGAGTCATGGTGACGTTCAATCATGACTCACTGGAGATAGGCCATGGCGTCGCTCGCGCTCGATCTCGTTCTCTGGCTCATCGGCGTTCGCGGTCATATCCCGCGCTTCGACGATTTTCGTCCGGTCCCCGCGGCGCCTTCTGTCGGCGCAGGTTATCTCGCGCGCGTGCTGGCCATCGCGGCCGCCATCCTTGCTGCGCTGTCGCTCGCGGTCTGGGGCACGGTCTGGATTGCGATCCAGCTTCTCTAATCGACAACCATCGATTCACGATCGAGCGCAGCTGAACATGCGAACGATTTGCTGCTGCCGCAACTGATGCCGCGCGGCGTCGCGTCCTTCGCATCGTCGACGCGAGCTTCGGCAAACCTCTTAAGGACTTTACCGGAAGCGAATCCGGCAAAAGCTTGTCGCAGCGCAAACACTCTTGCCGTAACAGGCGCAGACTGCATCCGTCATCAAAACCCTTTCAGATGAAGGATGCTTCCGATGTTCACCCGCAGAGCCGCATTGATCAGCGCCGCCGCGACCGCCCTGATGCTGGCGACACCCACGTTCGCGGCCAGCGATCTCAAGCTGCCGCGCCAGAAGGTCGAACTGGTCGCCCCGCCCTTCGTGCACGCGCACGAGCAGGCCACGACGCAGGGCCCCAAGATCGTCGAGTTCAAGCTCAACATCGAAGAGAAGAAGGTCGTCATCGACGACAAGGGCACCACCTTCCAGGCCATGACCTTCAACGGCTCGATGCCGGGCCCGTTGATGGTCGTGCATGAAGGCGACTATGTCGAAGTGACACTGGTCAATCCTTCGACCAACACCATGCCGCACAATATCGACTTCCACTCCGCGACCGGCGCGCTCGGCGGCGCCGAGCTCACGCTGGTCAATCCCGGCGAGCAGGTCGTGCTGCGCTGGAAGGCGACGCGGACCGGCGTATTCGTCTATCACTGCGCGCCGGGCGGCCCGATGATCCCCTGGCATGTCGTCTCTGGCATGAACGGTGCCGTGATGGTGCTGCCGCGCGACGGCCTCAACGACGGCAGGGGCCACGCGCTGAAATACGACAAGGTCTACTATGTCGGCGAGCAGGACATGTACGTGCCGCGCGACGAGAAGGGCAACTTCAAGTCCTATGATTCGCCTGGCGAGGCCTTCACCGAGACCGAAGAGGTGATGAAGAAGCTGATCCCCACGCATGTCGTGTTCAACGGCAAGGTCGGCTCGCTCACCGGCAAGAACGCACTGACGGCCAAGGTCGGCGAGAACGTGCTGATCGTGCATTCGCAGGCCAATCGCGACAGCCGTCCGCACCTGATCGGCGGCCATGGCGACTACGTCTGGGAGACCGGAAAATTCTCCAACGCGCCGGAGACCGGGCTCGAGACCTGGTTCATCCGTGGCGGCTCGGCGGGAGCGGCGCTGTACAAGTTCCTGCAGCCCGGCATCTACGCCTATGTCACGCATAATCTGATCGAGGCGGCGGATCTCGGCGCCACCGCGCATTTCAAGGTCGAAGGCAAGTGGAACGACGACCTGATGACCCAGGTGAAGGCGCCTGCGGAGATACCGGCTCCCAACACCAACTAGACACGACAAGGGGCCGGTCATCACCGGCCCCTTCTTCTTCGGGGGAACGACCATGCTGATCGCATTCAAGCTGAAACTGCTGCTCGCCTGCGCCGCCGGGCTCGCAGGGCCGATCGCCGTGGCGCCGCTGGTCTCGGACATGGCGGTCCATGGCACGGCGACGGAGCCTGCCATCGTCAGGGTGGCGCCGGGCAGTCTCTCCTATCGCGAGGCCGGCGATTTCACTCGCGCGGGGCAGCAGGCCGAAGTGCCGCTGCGCGCGATGCGCTTCAACCGGCCGCTGCACATCATGCGGCACCAGGTCTCGTCATCCGACTATCAGCTCTGCGTCCGGGATGGCGCCTGCCGCGCGCTCGATCGCGGCGTCGCGATTGCGTCCGATCGTCCCGCGGTGCAGGTGAGCTGGCACGATGCGCAGGCCTATGCGGGCTGGCTGTCGCGCAAGACCGGCCACACCTACCGCCTGCCGAGCGACGCGGAATGGGCCTTTGCGGCAGGCTCCCGGTTCAGGGACGACGGCGCGCCTGTGGACGCAGACGATCCTTCAAAGCGCTGGATCAGCCGTTACGAGCGAGAATCCGAGCGCGATTTCTCCGACACCACGGCCCATCCGTTCGGCAAGTTCGGCCCCAACGAGCACGGCATCGAGGACATTGCCGGCAATGTCTGGGAATGGACCTCGACCTGCTTCATGCGCTCGCGCATCGACGAAGCCGGCAATGCCGGCCGCCCGACCGTGAATTGCGGCGTGCGCGTCGCCGAGGGCGCGCACCGCGCCTACGTCACCGACTTCATCCGCGACGCTCGTGCCGGCGGCTGCGCGCAGGGCGTGCCGCCCGCCAATCTCGGCTTCCGCCTGGTGCGCGAGGAGCCGTCATGGGTCGCAAGCGTGTCGGCGCGGTGGGGCAAGGTGTGGGCGGCGAGATCGTAGCGGATGCACACGTGAGGTGAAGAACGACGGGGCCGCATCATACTCCGTCATTGCGAGCGCAACGAAGCAATCCAGAATCCTTCCGCAGAGAAAGTCTGGATTGCTTCGTCGCAAGAGCTCCTCGCAATGACGGTGTGGAGACAGTGCGCGTCCCCCCAAACGAAAATGGCCGGGACGAAGCCCGGCCATTTCACAATCATTCGCGACTGCTCTTTTACGTATTCTTCAGCGCGACGCGGAATTCCGCCTCGGTCTTGGCCTTGACCTCGTCGAGCGAGACACCGTCGGCGAGCTCGATCAGGGCCATGCCGCCGTCGCCGTGCTTGTCGATGGTGAAGACCGCGAGATCGGTGACGACCATGTCGACCACACGCTCGCCGGTCAGCGGCAGATTGCACTTCTTCAGCAGCTTCGAGCCGTCCTTGGCCGAATGCTCCATCACGACGACGACGCGCTTGACGCCGGCGACGAGATCCATCGCGCCGCCCATGCCCTTGACCATCTTGCCGGGGATCATCCAGTTGGCGAGATCGCCGTTCTGGGCCACCTGCATGGCACCGAGGATCGACAGGTCCATGTGGCCGCCGCGGATCATCCCGAAGGAATCCGCGCTCGAGAAATACGAGGTCGACGGCAGCTCGCTCACGGTCTGCTTGCCGGCATTGATGAGGTCGGCATCCACCTCGTCCTCATAGGGGAACGGGCCCATGCCGAGCATGCCGTTCTCGCTCTGGAGGCTGACATCGACGCCGTCGGGGATGAAGTTCGAGACCAGCGTCGGGATGCCGATGCCGAGATTGACGTAGTAGCCGTCACGCAGTTCCTTCGCGGCGCGCGCGGCCATCTGTTCACGGGTCCAGGCCATGTGAGTCTCCTGATACGCTTAGGCGGCGTTACGCGGGCGGGTGTTGCGGAATTCGATGCGCTTCTTGGCCGTGCCGACCTCGACGATGCGCTTCACGAAGATGCCGGGCGTGTGGATGTGGTCGGGATTGAGTTCACCGGCCGGAACCAGATGCTCGACCTCGGCCACCGTGATCTTGGCGGCAGTCGCCATCATCGGGTTAAAGTTGCGCGCGGTCTTGCGGTAGATCAGGTTGCCGGCGGTGTCGCCCTTCCAGGCGTGCACGATGGCGAGGTCGGCGAACAGGCCGCGCTCCATCAGGTACTTCTCGCCGTCGAACTCCTTCACTTCCTTGCCTTCGGCGATCAGCGTGCCGACGCCGGTCTTGGTGTAGAAGGCCGGGATACCGGCGCCGCCGGCGCGGATGCGCTCGGCCAGTGTGCCCTGAGGATTGAATTCGAGTTCCAGCTCGCCGGCCAGGAATTGCTGGGCGAACAGCTTGTTCTCGCCAACATAGGACGAGATCATCTTCTTGATCTGGCGGGTTTCGAGCAGGCGGCTGAGGCCGATGCCGTCAACGCCGGCATTGTTGGAGACGAACGTCAGGCCCTTGACGCCGGACTCGCGGATCGCGTCCGACAGCGCCTCGGCGATGCCGCAGAGGCCGAAGCCGCCCGACATGATCATCATGTTGTCTTTCAGAACGCCTTCGAGAGCCGACTTGGCGTCGGGATAGACCTTGTTCATGCAAATAACCTTCGGGTGAACCTTTGGCTGGCAGGCCGTCGCGCCTCATTGGCGGCGATTATTAGGCGAAATCCTCCAAAGCCGTCAATGATACGGGGTTCTCCGTTCCGCCCTCCGGTGATAGAAGCTGCCCACGCCGTGGGCAGACCCGTCCGCGGCCTTGAAAGCGACAAGAAAACCCATCAAGTTGCGGGGGTTGGGCGTGGGCACGCAGGTTTCTCGGTCCGCCCTTCTGGCTCCAGCGACCAACCCGTTCAGGACATGCCATTGACCATGGCCCAAGGAATGAAGCGCCTCGGGACGCCGATCGCGGCGCTGCTCGGCCTCGCGCTGATCGCCCTGATCGCGACCTCCTGGCTCATCAACCGCGACGCGCTGCGCAAGGCGGTGGAAACGCAGATCCGCGACGTCACCGGGCTCGAGCTCAGCGTGGCAGGCAGTATCGACATTTCGGTGCTGCCGGCGAGCTACATTTCCTTCCATGACGTCGGCCTGAAGGGCGGCGGCACCAGCGATCCCGCGCTCCATGTCGACGTGCTCACCGCCAATCTCCGGCTGCTGCCGCTGCTGCTGCAGCGGTTCGAGATCGCCGACCTGACGCTGCTGCGGCCGCGCATCCATGTCAGCCTGAAGCAGGATGGCGAAAGCAACTGGACGCCCTTCATCCAGACCATTGCGCGCACCATGAAGCCGGGCGCCGACAATCAGGTCTCGTTCTCCGAGATCAGGATCCAGGACGGGGTGCTCAATTACGAGGACGTCGCCACCCACGCCTCCGAGAAGTTCGAGGACATCGACCTGTCGCTGGCCTGGCCCTCGATCTCGCGGTCGTTCGCCGCGACCGGACAATTCGACTGGCGCGGCGAGCGCGTCGACGGCTCGATCAGCTTCGCCGATTTCGTCGCCGCCCTCTCCGGCGACCGCTCCGGGCTGAAGGCGCGGATCGCCAGCGCCCCGCTCAAGCTCGCCTTCGACGGCAGCGTCGCCAACCGCACCAGCCCGATGATGGAAGGCACGCTCACCATCGACAGCCCGTCCTTGCGCAACGCGCTGCGCTGGACCGGCCAGCCGCAGCCCGGCAGCGGCGGCTTCGGCCGCTTCGCGCTGAAGGCGCGCGCCAATGTCGTCGGCGCCTCGATCGCGCTCACCAACGTCAATGTCGAGCTCGACGGCAACACCGCCGAGGGCGTGATGACCTACGCCAATAACGGCCGGCAGACGCTGCAAGCGACGCTTGCCGCCGACGCGCTCGACTTCACACCTTATATTTCGACCTTCCGCCTGCTCGCCAGCGGCGCCCGCGACTGGAACAGGCAGCTGTTCGATCTCAACGGGCTTTCGACCACCGACCTCGACATGCGCCTGTCGGCAGCCAGGCTGACAGTCGGGACGTCGAAGCTCGGCCGCACCGCGATCGGCGCCAACTTGCGCAACGGCACGCTGGCGCTCTCGGTCGGCGAAGCTCAGGTCTATGGCGGCATCGCCAAGGGCTCGTTCGGGATCGCGCGCTCCGACACCGTCGCCGACGTCAAGGCGCAATTCCAGTTCACCGATGTCGATCTTCAGGCCTGCGCCTCCGAATTGTTCGGCCTCAACAAGCTGTCCGGCCGCGGCAACATCAACGTCTCGCTGCTGGCCTCCGGCTCGAGCCCGTTCGGCCTCGTGCAGTCGCTCGACGGCACTGCCACCGTGACCGGACACGACGGTGCGATCTCGGGATTCAACGCCGAGCAGCTCCTGAAGCGGCTGGAACGGCGGCCGCTGTCGGGTGGCGGCAATTTCCGCAACGGCTCGACCCCTTATGACAATCTCACCATCGCGGTGAAATTCTCCGATGGGATCGCCACCGCCGAGGACATCCGCATCGAAGGGCCGGCGGCGAAGATCACGCTGACGGGTACCGCCTCGGTGCCGACGCGCGAATACGACATGAAGGGCGTGGCGAGCCTCAATACGACGTCCGGCTTTCAATTGCCCTTCATGGTGCAGGGGCCCTGGGACGATCCCCTGATCTTCCCCGACCCTGAAAGCCTGATCCGCCAGTCGCCTGCGGCGTCTCCCTTCCTGGACCTCCTGAAGCGGCGCATCACCGGCGAGAAGCACCCTGCGCCGGCAGATTCGCCGACGGCCGAGAACGCCAAGGAAAACGCGAAGTCGAATTAGCCCCGAGCGGATCGGCTACGGAGGCGTCTCCACCAAAGCATGAGAAGCGTCCGTATTTCGCCACGATGATTTCATACCTGAGGTTGAGGCAGGATGAGACATCGCCGAATGGGAAGTTTTGGAAGATACCGGGTGGCCGCGATCGTCGCGGCTCTCGGCTTCACGACCATGGTGAACGCGCAGAACGTTTCGCAGCCGAACGCCGGTGATCGGCCCCCCGCTCCACTCCTGCCCGCCGGGAAAGTCATTTTCGACGCCGCTGTGGCTCGTGCGAACCAAGGCACGAATGGCTTCGGCTCGCCCCCTTCGTTTCCACTGCCCTCGTGCGGATTCCCTCACGGCCTGTGCGGCGCGGTGAACCGCGACGGTACGCTTGCGGTGCCGCCCGAATATGATTGGGTCGATACCTTCCATGAAGGCCGCGCGCTGGTGCGATCGAACGGCCGCTACGGCTATGTCGACACAAGCGGTCGCGTGATCGCAAAGCCGCAATATCCGATCGCAGATCGCTTCTCTCGCGGATTTGCGCAGATCGACGTCGGCGGACGGTCCGGCCTGATCGACTTGGACGGCAAGACGGTGCTTGAGCCCAAGTTCGGCTACGTCGTTCCCTTCACCGAGAGGGTCTTCTTTGCCACCGAGAGACGGACCACATCGGAAGGCATTGCGGGCACGGAGCAATTCATCCACGGGATTTTTGAACTGTTCGGCGCGATCGCAGACGGCAGGACGATCGCGGCGGCAGGCAAATGGGGTCTCGTGGACCGCTCCGGCGCCTGGCTTGTTCCGCCCTCTCTCGACGCGATCCTGCCGTATGACACCGACGGTTCAGCGCTCATGCTGGCAAGGGTCGATTCCGGATGGGGCGCGATACGTCCCGACGGGAGCTGGGAGCTCGAACCAAAATTCCAGCATCTTGGTTCGTTCATCGACGGGATGGCCTCCGCAAAGATCAATGACCGCTGGGGTTTCATCGATCGCTCGGGACGCTTCAAGATCGAGCCAAAATTTGAGAGCGTCCATCAATTTTCACGCGACGCCAGATTTACGCCTGCCCGCCTGAAGGGGAGATCGGGCCTGATAAATCGTTCCGGCGAATGGGTCGTCCAGCCCCAGTACGAGAACATATTTTTGAAGGAGACCACGAAAGGGTCCTGGGACATTCAGAACGAGAAGAAGCACGGCCTTCTCGATGAAGACGCCAAGGTCGTTGTCCCGCCCTCGTTCGACCTTGCATTCGGACGATGCGCCAACGGGCGTATTGTCGGTGAGATCGACAAGAAGCCGCGGATTCTCGACGAGGATGGTAGGCCGATCGAACCGCAGGAAGGTGAGCTATCAAGGCCCGTGACCTGCGACGGACCTTATATCCTCAAGATCGGCGATAAATTTGCCTATGCTTCAGCCGATCTCACGCCGATGACGTCGCAGCGGTTTGATCGTGCCGGCCCCTTCTACAACTCTCTCGCCGTCGCCGGTCTTGGTGACAAGTTCGGATTATTGCGAGCTGATGCCACCTGGGCCGTCGAGCCCATTTTCGACGCGATCTCGCCCGGATTGCCGAACGGTTCGGTTCTGGCGCGAGTGGGTGACAGGAACGGCATCATCGATGCCTCGACTGGTGCGTGGATCACCACGCAGCGTTTTGAACGCATCTGCCACATCCGCCCTGATATGGCCATGGCATTCGAGGATGGCAGACGCGGCATCCTCGATGCCCACGGTTCATGGTTGATCAAGCCACGGGATGGGCGGATCGGCATTCGGCTCCAGGACGGCCTGGTCCCGGCGCAATCGGGCGAGCGCTGGGGCTTTGCCGACGTGGAGGGGACGCTGGCAATCGAGGCAAGATATGACGCGCCCACGTTCTTCGATCGCGGCATCAATTGGGCCAGAACCGGTGAAGCCTGGTGTCCAATCGATCGCAGGGGACAGCCGATCGAAGGCCTTCAATGCCAGCCGTCGGACCCGCTGAAGAGACAGTTCGGCGTATTTGCGTGTCAGCTCTGAGGCCCTGAGCCCCTCATACGAATTGATCCGGCCGAATTGATGCGGCGATTGGATCGATGCGCGGATTAAGCATCTGCGCTGGCCCGACACCCCACGACCTATGTCTGACAAGATGCCGCTAGATCGGCTGACGGCCATGCGCTAGTGTTTTATACGACCGGTTAAAAACACCGGCCGTTTGAGGGAGAAAAACGTGAGATCCAAGGTTATTGGCGCAGTATCATTGGCGGTCGCTGCGGCCGGGCTGTTTGCAGCCGCTGCACCCGCATTTGCGCAGCAGAAGACGATCACGGTCTGGTGGGGCAAGGGCTTCTATCGGTCCGAAGACGACGCGCTGATCGAGACGATCAAGAAGTTCGAAGCCAAGACCGGCATCAAGGTCGAATTGTCGCAGTACGCGATCCAGGACATGATTCCGAAGACGGTCGCCGCGCTCGATGCCGGCACCGTGCCCGATGTCGCCTATTCCGATTCCTACGACGTGCAGGCCCAGGGCAAGTGGGCCTATGAGGGCAAGCTCGAGGACCTCTCCGACGTCATGGAGCCGATCAAGGACCGGTTCGTGCAGAACACGCTGGACGCGTCGATCCTCTACAACGACGTCACCAAGAAGAAGGCCTATTACGGCTTCCCGCTGAAGCAGCAGAGCATGCATGTCGAGATCTGGAACGACATGCTGGAGAAGGCCGGCTTCAAGCTCGCCGACATCCCGACCGACTGGGCGGGCTACTGGACGTTCTGGTGCGACAAGGTCCAGCCGGGTATCCGTAAAGCCACCGGCCAGCGCATCTACGGCGTCGGCCAGCCGATGGGCGTGGAATCCACCGATGCCTTCCAGTCGTTCTACACCTTCATGGACGCCTACCACGTCAAGCTGGTCGACGACGACGGCAAGCTCCTGGTCGACGATCCCAAGGTGCGCGAGAATCTGATCAGCGCGCTGAAGGACTACACCGACACCTATATCAAGGGCTGCACGCCGCCCTCTTCCACGACCTGGAAGGATCCGGACAACAACGTCGCCTTCCACAACAAGACCATCGTGATGACCCACAACTTCACGATCTCGATCGCGGCGAAGTGGTTCGAGGACTCGCAGAACCAGGCTCTGACCCAGGAGCAGCGTGACGCCGGCAAGAAGGCCTATGAGCAGGACATCGTCACGGCGTCCTTCCCGAAGGCGCCGGATGGTTCGACCATCCGCTACCGCTCCGACGTCAAGACCGGGCTGGTGTTCACCGCGGCCAAGAACAAGGCCGAGGCCAAGCAGTTCATCAGCTTCCTGCTCCAGGAAGAGAACGTGCGTCCCTATATCGAGGGCGCGCTCGGCCGCTGGTTCCCGGTGACGAAGGAAAGCCAGGCCAGCCCGTTCTGGCAGGCCGACAAGCACCGCAAGGCGGTCTACGCCCAGTTCACCGGCGGTACCGCCGCGTTCGACTTCACCAAGAACTGGAAGTTCACGATCCTCAACAACGAGAACGTGTGGGCGAAGGCGATGAACCGGGTCGTCAGCGAGAAGGTCCCGGTCGACAAGGCCGTCGACGAACTGATCGCCCGCATCAAGCAGGTTGCAGGCTAAGTTCTCTTTCTTCCTCTCCTCGCTGGCGCGGGGAGAGGCTAAACGCTAATACCGGCCGCCTCGTGCGGCCGGAAGTCCTTTCAAAGAGTCCTGAAGAATGGCGATCACGCTCTCTGGCGATCAGTCGATGCCCGCCCCACCCCTGTCGTCGCGGCTGACCCCGGCGCAGGTCTGGGGCATCGTGCTGCTCGCGCCCTATCTGCTCGTCTTCCTCGCCTTCGTCGTCTATCCCGTCTGCTACGGGCTGTGGCTGGCGCGGGCCCCGTCGAATTATGTCGCGCTGTACCACGATCCGATCTTCGCGCGCGCCGCGATCAACACGCTGATCTTCCTGGTCATCGGTATCAACATCAAGATGCTGATCGCGCTGTTCCTGTCCGGCTTCTTCGCGCAGCAGCGCACCTGGATCAAATGGCTCTCGGTGATCTTCATCCTGCCCTGGGCGGTGCCGTCGATCCCGACCATCCTGTCGGTGCGCTTCATGCTCAATCCCGAATGGGGCGTGATCAACCACCTCATCTTCTCCTTCACCGGCGATGACGGCCCGAACTGGCTGAACGACCCGACCGTGGCGCTTGCCATGGCGATCGGCGTGCACATCTGGAAGTCGCTGCCGTTCTGGACGCTGATCCTGATCACCGGACGCCTTGCGATCGCGCACGATCTGTTCGAGGCCGCCGAGGTCGATGGCGCAAGCTGGTGGCAGAAATTCCGCTACATCACCTGGCCGTCGATGCAGACGCTCTACGTCACCTGCACGCTGCTCTCGATGATCTGGACGCTCGGTGACTTCAACAGCGTCTATCTGCTCACCGGCGGTGGCCCGGCCGACCTCACGCATGTGCTGGCGACGCTCGGCATCCGCTATCTCCGGCTCGACCAGCTTTCGCTCGCGATGGCCTCCATCGTCTGCGCGATGCCGTTCGTCCTGCCGCTCGTGTATTTCATGATGAAACGGTTGTCGCGATGAAGCTTCCCGGCGTAAGCGAGTTTTCCTGGCGCGACGTCGCGACCGAAGCACGGTTGCTGCTGATCGGCATTCCCGTGTTCCTGTGGACGATGATTCCGATCTACCACATGTTCCTGTTCGCGATCTCCCCGAAGGAGGACGCGTTTTCGGGCAAGCTGTGGCCGGATCATCCGACGCTGCACAACTTCGAGATCGTGTTCAAGCAGCAGCACTACTTCCTGCGCGACTTCTATGTGCAGTTCTGGAATTCGACACTGATCGCGGCCGCCGTCGGCGCGCTGACGCTGTTCATTGCCACCGCGGCTGCGTTCTCGATCTCGCGACTGAAGGTGCCGGGCGGACGCATGGTGCTGAACCTCGCGCTCTTCACGTATTTCATCCCGGCGGCGTTCCTCGCGGTGCCGATGTACCGCACCATGGGCAATTACGGCCTGCTCAACAATCACTGGTCGCTGATCCTGGCCATGGTGACAATCGCCAGCCCCTACGCGATCTGGGTGCTCAAGCAGGCCTCCGACAAGCTGCCGGTCGAGCTGGATGAAGCCGCGGTGATGGACGGCGCCACGACGCTCCAGATCTTCCGCCTGGTCTACCTGCCGCTGATGATGCCCTCGCTGGTCGCGATCGGCACCTATGCGGTGCTGCTTGCCTGGAACGAATATCTCTACGCGTTCCTGCTTCTGTCCAACGACCGCGAGATCACCCTCCCCGTCGCGCTCGGCAACTTCCTCGCTGCCGACGATTCCCCGTGGGAACTGCTGATGACCACCGGCTTCATTTACGCGCTGCCGCCGGCCGCAGTCTATTACGCCTTCCGCCGCTACATGGTGGGCGGGCTTACGGCAGGTGCGGTGAAATCGTAGCAACCGCCCGTCATTGCGAGCGAAGCGAAGCGATCCAGAATCTTGCCGCGGCGACTGCCTGGATTGCTTCGTCGCAAGTGCTCCTCGCAATGACAGCCGTGACCTACAGCGGCGCCGCACTCTCGCCCTGCGAGCTCGACAGTTTCGAGGCAAGCGAGGCGATGACGATGACCACCGCGATCAGGGCGATCACCAGCGTGCAGATCGCGTTGATCTCGGGCTTCACGCCAAGCCGCACCTCCGAATAGATCCGGATCGGCAGCGTCGCCGAGCCGGGGCCGGTGGTGAAACTCGCGATCACGAGATCGTCGAGCGAGAGCGTAAAGGCCAGCATCCAGCCCGCCACGATCGCGGGCGCGATCAGCGGTAGCGTCACGGCGACGAACGCGCGAACCGGGTTGCAGCCGAGGTCCATCGCCGCCTCCTCCAGCGAACGGTCGAGCGAGCCGAGGCGGGACTGCACGACGACAGCGACGAAGCACATCGTCAGCGTGGTATGCGCGATCGTCACCGTCCAGAAGCCGCGCTCGGCGTTGAGCGCGACGAACAACAGCAGCAGCGACAATCCAGTGATCACCTCCGGCATCACCAGCGGGGCATAGAGCATGCCCGAGAACAGCGTGCGCCCGCGAAAACGCTCGCCGCGCGACAGCGCAACGGCTGCGAGCGTGCCGAGCAGCGTCGCGATGGTCGCGGAGGAGACCGCGACCCGCAGGCTCATCCAGGCCGCCTCGATCATGGCGCGGTCATTGAAGAACTCGTGGTACCAGCGCAGCGACCAGCCGCCCCACACCGTGACCAGCCGCGAGGCATTGAAGGAGTAGATGACGAGGATGAGGATCGGCAGATAGAGGAATGCCAGGCCCAATGCGAGCGAGGCGATGTTGAAGTGGGACAGGCGGGAGACCTTGCGCATCGCCTCACCGCCCCTGTTCCAGCTGCCGCTTCTGCAGCCGTTCGTACAGCAGAAGCGGCACCAGCAGCACCACCAGCAGCACGATGGCCGCGGCGGAGGCGACCGGCCAGTCCTTGTTGGTGAAGAATTCGAGCCACAGGGTCTGGCCGATCATCAGCGAATTGGAGCCGGCCAGAAGGTCCGGAATCACGAACTCGCCCACGATGGGGATGAAGCACAGCAGCACGCCCGCCCCGACGCCGGGCAGCGACAGCGGAAAGGTCACGAGCCAGAACACCTGCCAGGGCGGCGCGCCGAGATCGCCGGCCGCCTCCTCGAGCATCGGCTCCATCTTCGCGAGCGTGGCGTAGAGCGGCAGGATCATGAACGGCAGATAGGAATAGACGATGCCGATATACATCGCACTGTCGGTCGAGAGCCACACCACGGGCTGGCTGACCAGATGCAGCGCCAGCAGGATCTGGTTCAGCAGGCCGTCATGCTGGAGGATGTTGATCCAGGCGTAGATGCGGATCAGGAACGAGGTCCAGAACGGCACGATCACCAGCACCATCGCCACCGCCTGCCAGCGTTTCGGCAACCGCGCCATGCCATAGGCAATGGGATAGCCGATCACGAGCAACAGCGCAGTCGCGGTGACGGCGACGGTGAGGCTGCGGACATAGGCAAATACATAGATGTCGTCGGACGCAAGCAGCTTGAAATTGTCGATCGACAGCGCGGCAAAGGCGGCCTTCAGCACCTCCCATCCCGCCATCAGGTCGAACACCGGCTCGTAAGGCGGCTGCGCGATCGCCGTCTGCGACAGGCTGATCTTGAGCACGAAGCCGAACGGCACCAGGAAGAACAGCACCATCCAGACATAGGGGACGATCGCGGCAAAGCGCGCCGGCCGCGCGAAGATACGGCGGGAGCTCATGACGACAGCACCACGCAATCATCAGGCGTGAACCAGGCGACGACGTGCTGGTTCAGGCTGTAGGCGTCGACGTCGAGGCGCGCGCTGTTGGGGACCGAAGCCTGCAGGATTCCGCCAGAATCGAGCTTCACCTTGTAGGTGGTGGTGCCGCCCAGATAGCAGATGTCGGCGACCACGCCGTCCAGGCTGTTGATCGCCGTCTCACGACCAGCCTCGCTCACCGGAGCGCGGCGCGACAGCTTGACCTTTTCAGGACGAATCGCGACCGACAATTTTCCGGCGCCGACCGCTTCGCGCGGCTCGGCCACCACCAGCGTACCCGCATCACGCGTGCCAATGACCAGACGATGACCATCGCGCAATCTGGACTCGGCGTCGAACAGATTGATGTCGCCGACGAACTCCGCGATCCAGCGCGAGCGCGGTGCCTCGTAGAGCTCGCGGGGGCTCGCGACCTGGGCGAGCCTGCCGGCCTTCATCACGCCGATCCGGCTCGCCATCGTCATCGCTTCCTCCTGGTCGTGGGTGACGATGATGAAGGTCATGCCGAGCCGGCGCTGCAGCTCCATCAGCTCGCCCTGCGTGCTCTCGCGCAGCTTCTTGTCGAGCGCGGCGAGCGGCTCGTCGAGCAGCAGGAGCTGCGGCCGGCGCGCCAATGCACGCGCCAGCGCCACGCGCTGACGCTGACCGCCGGAGAGCTGGTCGGGTTTGCGCTTCTCAAGCCCCTCGAGCTTCACCAGCGCGACCATCTCCGCCACGCGCGCGGCGATGTCGCCGCGTGCCAAGCCGGCGCGCTTCAGGCCGAACGCGATGTTGTCGCGCACGGAGAGGTGCGGGAACAGCGCGTAGTTCTGGAACATCATGTTGATCGGGCGCTCATGCGGCAGCGCCTGCGCGATGTCCTTGCCGCCGAGCAGGATGCGCCCCTCATCCGGCGCCTCGAAGCCGGCGAGCATGCGCAGAAGCGTGGTCTTGCCGCAGCCGCTCGGGCCAAGCAGCGCAAAAAACTCGCCGGCCTTGATGTCGAGCGACACGCCGTCCACGGCGCGGAACGTCCCAAAGGACTTGGCGACGCCCTCGATGCGCAGTAGCGGCTGGCCCGCAGGAAGCGCATCTCCGCCGGCCGCACCCGCCGCGGCGTCTGTTCTGGGCAACTCGTCCGTCATGGTCCCTGCCAACCCCGATTCCGCCGCACGCTAGCGGCCGATCGTCCCTAGCTCAACCGGTTCGGGGAAGATCGCTCACATCACATTCGCCATGAACGCCGCCAGCGCGTCGCGTTCAGCCGCCGGCATCGTCAGGCCGAGCTTGGAACGGCGCCACAGAATATCCTCGGGAAAACGCGCCCATTCGCGGGTCATCAGATAGCGCACTTCGGCGCCGGTCAGTTCGGGGCCGAAGGCGGGGCCGAGTTCGTCGCGCGTCTTTGCATCACCCAGCACCGCGGGCAGCCGCGAGCCGTAGGCCGCGACCAGACGCTGGGCCTGCGGCTCGGAGAGAAAGCGCCAGCGGTCGCGCGCGAGGTCGACTTCGGTGTCGAAACGACCCCAGGCAAAGTCCCCGCCGGGCAGCGCGGCGCCGGCGGTCCAGCGCGGCGACATCGGATAGAACGGCGTCAGCCGCGTCACCGCCCGTTCCGCGCGCAGGCGAGAGGTGGTGACGTCGCCCCCGAACATCGTGATCAGCGGCGCCTTGCGCCGGCCCGCGTGGAACAGCGTCGTCCCGTCGCGCCGCCGCGCCAGCGTCAGGTTGACGCCGGAGACCGTGCGCACCACGTCGGTGGGCGCGACACGCTCGCGGAAATAGCGGCTGGCCGCCTCGCAGAGATAGCTGACGTCGGTCCCAGGCATCGCCACGATCGCGGGATCGCCTGTGAAATCATGAGTGACCGTGCCGATCAGCGTGAACTCCCGCTCGAACGGGCTTGCGAAGATCAGCCGCCCATCGCTGTTCTGGAAGACGTAGACGTTATCGGACTCGAACAGCCTGGGCACGATAATCTGGCTCATTTGCATGGCCGCCATGGTGGGCTGCGGCTGGCGCAGCACGGTCTCTGCGACAATCGACGTCCAGCCGCCGGTGGCATTGGCCAGCGCCCGGGCCGTGATCGCGCCGCGATGGCCGCGATCGACCACTGCAAGGCGCCATGTGTCGGTTCGATCGGCGCGGACACAGCGAGCCCCGGTCCGGATCGCGGCGCCACGTTCGGCGGCATCCAGCGCCGTCAGCACCACCAGGCGGGAATCATCGACGACGCAGTCCGAATATTCGAAAGCCGTGCCGAACGGGCGCTTCAGCGCGTTGCCGACCGAATGGTGCGTGATGTCGAGGGTCGTCGCGACAGGCAGGCCGCTCCGACTGGTAAGGCTGTCATAGAGGTACAAGCCGGCGCGCAGCAGCCAGGGTGGACGCTCCTCGGAATGGGCCGGGATCACGAAACGCATCGGCCGGACCAGATGCGGCGCGATGGCAAGCCAGGTCCGGCGCTCGGCCAAAGCCCGGCGCACCCGCCAAAAACCGCGGCGTTCCAACACCGACAGATCGCCATGGATCAGCCGCGGCGTCGCGGATGACGCCGCGCCGCCGAGATCGCCCTGCTCCAACAGAATGACACGCAGGCCGCGGCCGGCGGCATCGCGGGCGAGGCTGACACCGTTCAGGCCGCCGCCGATGATCGCAAGGTCGTAATCCGCCATGAGGCCGTCGAATGGGAGCTGAGCGCCCGCCATCACTAGAGCCATTTCCGTTCCGATGAAATCGGAACGAAGCTCTGGATTGTTGTTTTGACGCGTTTTCTTGACGCGAACCGGTATCCACTTGGCTCGAAAGCGCTCTAGCCGGTCTTGAGCGCAAGCTCCATGGTCTCGGTGCGGCCGACGAGGCCGGCATATTTCCCGATCGGCAGCGGCTTGCCGAGCAGGTAGCCCTGCACGCCGTCGCAGCCCTCCTTGGCAAGGAAGGCGAGCTGATCGAGGGTCTCGACGCCCTCGGCGATGATTGACATTTCGAGGCCGTGGCCGAGATCGATCACGGCGCGCACGATGGCTGCCGATTGCGGATTGCGGCCGAGATTGATGATGAAGGCGCGGTCGATCTTGATCTTGTCGAACGGGAACGCCTGGAGATAGCTCAGCGAGGAATAACCGCTGCCGAAATCGTCCATGGAGATGCGCACGCCGAGCGCCTTCAGCCGGCGTAGCAGTGCAAGACCCCGATCAAAGTCCTCGATCAGCACGCCCTCGGTGATTTCCAGCTCCAGCCGGCCGGGTGCGAGGCCCGTCTCGATCAGGATTGAATGGACCAGCCCGACCACGTCGCCGTGCATGAACTGCGCCGGCGACAGGTTGACCGCGACCTGGAGCGGCTTCGGCCAGGACGCCGCCTCGCGGCATGCCTCGCGCAGGATCCACTCGCCCATCTCGACGATCAGGCCGCTCTCTTCGGCGATCGGGATGAATTCGGCCGGCGAGACCTGGCCGCGGACCGGATGCTGCCAGCGCGCCAGCGCCTCGAAGCCAATGATGTCGCTCTCGGCGACGCTGAGGCGCGCGATGCCCTGCGGCTGGAAGGCCAGCGACAGCTCGCCGTTCTTGATCGCCATCGAGAGGTCCTGGTGCAGCACGCGGCGGTCGCGGATCTGCTGGTCCATCTCAGGCTGGTAGAGGCTGATCGTACCGCGCGATTTCTGCTTGGCGCGGAACAGCGCCGCGCCGGCATTGGCCAGCAGCGCCGCGCCGTCGGCACCATTATGCGGAAAGATCGACATGCCGGTGGTGGCGCCCGCGCGAACCGCCCGGCCGTCGATCTGGAATTCCCGGGCAACGGCCTCGCCGATCTGCTGTGCCAGCGCAAGGCCCGCCTCCGGCTGCTTACCGTCGATGATCAGGCCGAACTCGTCGCCGGACAGGCGCGCCACCACGCCGCCGCGCGCGGAATCCTGGAGCCGCTGGGCCACCTCGATCAGGAGCTTGTCGCCGAGCGCATGACCGAAGACGTCGTTGACCTCCTTGAGGCCGTCGAGGTCGACGCAGAGCACGGCGAACTCCTCGCTGGTGCCTTCGCAGGCCTCGATCATCTGGGTCAGCGCCTGAAGGAAGGCGGCGCGGTTCGGCAAATCGGTGAGGCCGTCGTGATAGGCCATATGCGCCATGCGCGACTCGGTCTGCCGGCGGTCGGTGACGTCTTCGTGGGTCTTGATCAGATATTGCGGCTCGCCGGCATCGCTGAGCACGGTCGCCCGCCGGGTCAGGAACAGCCGCAGGCCGTCCTTGGTGGAGATCGGGTGCTCCTCGGTGATCATCCCGCGCTTCTTGATCGCGGCCTCGTCGCGCGCGATGATCAGCTTGGCTTCCTTGGGATTGAAGATGTCGGAGGCGGTCAGGCCCGTGGCATCTTCGCGCCGGCGGTTGAGGATCGTCTCCGCGCTGCGATTGGCGAGCAGGTAGCGGCCATCCTTGACCTGCTCCACGATCAGCGCCACCGGAATGTTGTCGACCACGAGCTCGAGGAACTTCTTGGTGCTCTCCAGCTCCTGCGAGAGCGAGCGGCGGTCGGTGATATCCTCGAACACGAGCATCAGGAATTCGGGCTTGTTGCTCTCGTTGCGGACCACGATCCGCATCGAGGCAACCATGCGCCTCTCACCGCCGCGGTCGACCTCGAATTCATTGCGGAACTGGCCGTCCGGCGAATTCAGGGCCGCCCGATCGGCCGCCTCGATGCCGGCCGCCGAGATGGGCGCGAACAGCTCACGCGCATTCTTGCCGACGACGTGGTCGCGCGAGAAACCCCAGAACCGTTCATAGGCGCTGTTGGCGAAGATGTAACGGCCGTCCTCGATGTTCTTCGCGGCGACGCAGGCCGGAACGTTGTCGAGCACGGTTTCCAGGAATTGCTTGGTGGAGGCGAGCTGCCGTGACAGCTTCCGCTGATCGCTGACGTCCAGATGCGTCGCGACCGAGCCGCCGTTCGGCAACACGAAATATTTCACCAGGATGGCGCGGCCATCAGGCAGTTCGGTGATCAGGCCGTTGGGGCTCGCCGCCTTCTCGTAGAATTCGTCGTCGGAGACGCCGCCGAGGACCCCGCGCTGGCGACGCAGCTCGAGGATGTCGTAGCCGGTCATGCCGGTCCACAGATCCGAACGGGTCAGGCCGTAGATCTCGAGATAGCGGTCGTTGCAGAAGATGATGCGCCGCTGTGCATCCGTCATCACCACGCCCTGGTTGAGATTGTTCATGGCGGAGGAGACGAAGGCGTTGCGCCGCAACTGCAAACGCTTGGTCCGGCGCAGCGAGGAATGGATCCACAGCGCGATCGCGGCCAGGAACGCACAGACGACGATGCCGCCGATCAGGGCTTCCCAGACCAAATTGGGATCGAGCTTGCCGAGATAGCTCGGCGGGGCGAAGCTGTCCGAGAGCGCAAAGGCGCGCGCGGGCGCGACCGCGCTGCCCAGGCACACGACGGCCTGCACAGCAATCGGAAGCGTGCTGCCCACGTGCCAGTTCTTCTCAGCCATCAGCCACCCGCGATTTCAACGTCGGATTGTCTGGCCTCGCGGGTTTGGATCGGGTAAACGCCTGTACGCGCAACAGAAAAATGTGACGCCAAATACGGCAATTGCCCTGACATGATAAATGCTTCCTTAATGGAAAACGGCCCCGCGCCGTCGCTCTCAGGCCCGACACCACCCTTGATTTCAACAGACAGCTTGCACAACCATGGATAAGGTCGACTGCGTCGTCATCGGAGCCGGCGTGGTCGGGCTCGCGGTGGCTCGAAAGCTCGCCCAGGCCGGGCGCGAGGTGATCGTGCTCGAGGAAGCCGAGGCCATCGGCACCATCACCTCCTCGCGCAACAGCGAGGTGATCCATGCCGGGATCT
The DNA here is from genome assembly GCF_018130785.1 of Bradyrhizobium liaoningense. Classification (GTDB taxonomy): domain Bacteria; phylum Pseudomonadota; class Alphaproteobacteria; order Rhizobiales; family Xanthobacteraceae; genus Bradyrhizobium; species Bradyrhizobium liaoningense_A. Next base: position 127,341 of record NZ_JAFCJT010000010.1, on the reverse strand, counting down.
ATTACCGCGCCGGAAGCTGGATGGCGCGCATGTGCGTCAGCGGCAAGCATGCGCTGTACCGCTATTGCGGCGAGCGCGGCATCCCGCACAAGAACTGCGGCAAGCTGATCGTCGCGACCAGCGCCAAGGAGACCGAGAAGCTGCAATCGATCAAGGCGCATGCCGAGGCCAATGGCGTGCTCGACATGCAGCTGCTCACGGGCGAGGCCGCACGCGCGCTGGAGCCGGCGCTCGCCTGCGATGCCGCGCTGCTCTCGCCATCGACCGGCATCATCGACAGCCACGCCTACATGCTCTCGCTGCGCGGCGAGGCCGAGGCAGCCGGCGCGGCCTTTGCGTTTCACACCCCGCTGATCCGCGCCAAGGCGGTCGGCGATTTGATCGAGATCGAGGCCGGCGGCGAAGCGCCGATGACGCTGCAATGCGGCCTGCTCGTCAACGCCGCGGGGCTCTCGGCGACGAATGTGGCGCGACACATCGACGGCATGCCGGTTGACCGGATTCCGCCGGCCTATCTCGCCAAGGGAAATTATTTCAGCTGCAACGCCAAGGCGCCGTTCTCGCACCTGATCTATCCGGTGCCCGAGCCAGGTGGGCTCGGCGTGCACCTGACGCTGGACATGGCCGGGCAGGCACGCTTCGGCCCCGACGTCGAGTGGATCGAGACGATCAACTACGAGGTCGATCCATCACGCGCCGAGCGCTTCTATCCGGCGATCCGGAAATACTGGCCGACGCTGCCCGACGGCGCGCTGATGCCGAGCTATTCAGGTATTCGTCCGAAGATCGTACCGCCGGCGGTGGCCACGCAGGATTTCTTGATGCAGGGCCCGCGCGATCACGGCGTCGAAGGCCTGATCAACCTGTTCGGCATCGAATCGCCGGGGCTGACGTCATCGCTCGCGATCGCGGATCACGTCGCCGAGCTCGCGCAAATCTAGGCGCCGCGCAAACATGTCACGCGGCGTGCGCACCTTCTGGCAGGGATGAGCGCAACAGCTCTCACCCCTGCGTGAAAGGGTACGTTCAACTTGACGCTGTTACGGGGGTTACTAGTGGAGCGTGTCGCCGGTGTGCTTCAGACGCTCGATCTGGTCCTTGACCATCAACTTCCGTCGCTTCAACTCAACAATTTGCAGGTCGTCTGTTGAAAGGTGCACGAGAGCTTCGTGCAATTCGTTTTCGAGCGTTTTGTGCTTCCGTTCCAATTCAACCAGATGTGCCTGAATTGTCATTCGAAACCTCCTCGGTAGGGGTAAACCTTGGATTCGATCCGGACGAGCAAGTGTACATCACCGATTCGTTCTGTCGATGAATATCCGTCGTCGCGGTGTCATTTTTGAAAATTCATATGTAACGAAGCGTGAGTAAGGAACCACGCTGGAAAAATCCATGATATCAACGTGCTTGCGCAACACCGCTGCGAATCGTCGAAATATCTTGCGAGAGTTCGGTGAGCGGCGGCCCGAGATCGCTTGCGATCACGGCGCGCAAGGACGATAATTTCCACAGGGCATCCACAGCCTTGAATCTCACGCCCATCGGGTTTTCGGCCACCGCAAACATGACCAATGAAGACGAGCGTGAGCTCGAAGCCGAGCTCACCCGGTTGCAGCAGGAACACCGAGATCTCGATGCCGCGATCGACGCGCTGCATCAGTCGCCTGCCCCCGACCTGTTGCGGTTACAGCGGTTGAAGAAGCGCAAGCTGTTGTTGCGCGACCGTATCGCGTTCATCGAAGACCAGATCACGCCGGACATCATCGCCTGATCCGCACGGTCCTTTTCGCAGCGGCTCGCCGCATGTGAATCCGCTTGACTCGAAAAGAACAAAATAGGAACATTTGGACATCCCACCGCCCCAGGAAACGCCCACGAAACACCCGAGGACAATGCAGATGTCGACAACCGCCCTTCTCGACAACAGCCATTATGAACAGGCCTGCGACCAGGCGATCGCGATGTGCGACGGCAATCTGCGCAGCACCATCAAGGCGTTGATCATGGCCAACGAATACCTGGAAGCAGAGCTGGAAGAATTGCAGGCCGCGATTTCAGCCGGCTGCATTCCCGAGACCGCGCGCAGCAAATTGCGGAGCAACAGCAGCGCCGCCTGAGTTCAACATCGGAGCAACGCCATGTCGGATGTGACCTACTACGTTGCAATGCCCTTCCTGATCGATGCCGACGGATCGCCTGTCGCGGGCGCCGCGGAGGAATGCCAGAGCTCGGCGGCCGCGTTGCGGCGCGCCGAGATCCTGGCGCACGGTGCCGGCCATATCGGCGCGGTTGCGTTCAGCCGCAGCGGCGATCCCATGACCGGCGAATTCGGCGACGCCACGCTGCTGCGCAAATTCGGCAACGTGCCGGAATATCTGGCCACGCTGTAAGGGTTGTTGCTCGAGCACGATCTCCTCGCAACGCTGTCCGCGTTTGTCGCGCAGGAAAACCGCTGCACGGTTTGCGCGAACGCGGCCCTTCGGGTCCGGATCATGCGCTAGTTGCTGATCAGCCTGATCCGCGGCTCGTGCCGCCGGTGTGCCTTGCGCACATACATGGCGGCATCAGCCTCCTCCAGCGCACGGCCGGCATCGGACTGCGCACCCAGCAGCGCGACACCGGCGGAAGCGCCCGCGCTCACGCGCTGACCGCGAAAGGCAAACGACAATTCGTCGATCGCCTGCTCGAAGGCCGCAGCCTTCGCCTTGGCGTCGGTCTCGCTGAGATTCCAGAGCAGCAGCGCGAACTCGTCGCCGCCAAGCCGGCCGACGACGTCCGAGGCGCGGATCTGCCGCGTCAGCGCGCCGGCGATCGCCTTCAGCACCTCGTCTCCGGCGGCATGGCCGAAGGAATCGTTGATCGGCTTCAGGCGATCGACGTCGAGTACGATCAGCGCGCCGGTGGCGCGGTAGCGCTTCATGTAGGCGATGGCGCGCGCGAGCTCGCGCTCGAAGCCGCGCCGGTTCGGAATCTCGAGCAGGAAATCGGTGTCGGCCGCAGCTTCCAGTTCCGCGACCCGCCGCTCCGCCTCCTTGAGCTTGCTCCGCAGGCCACGGATGGTCGCCCTGGTGGCGTCGGCTGCCGACGCTCCGCGCGGCGCCGGCCTGGCCGAGCGCTTTGCCAGCCCCTTGGGGGCGGCTCTGGAGCGGCTGGCGCTGGTCTTCCGGCCCTTTTTGGCCTTCGCAGCGTTCGCCCTTTTTGGTTTCTTCATGGGCATCCTGCTCAATGAAGGCTTGCGGGGATTCACCAAGACAGGATAGTGCATTCCCTTCTCCTTGCCACCGCCTTGCGAGCCACCGGCCGGAACCGTTAATCTGGCCTATCTTTCTGTTTTCCGAGCACAATTGACGTCATGACCGCGCCGATCGCCATCATCATGGGAAGCCAGTCGGACTGGGAGACGATGCGGCATGCCGCCGACACGCTCGCAGCGCTCGGCGTTGTCGCCGAGACCCGCATCGTTTCGGCACACCGCACCCCCGACCGGCTGTTTGCATTCGCCAAGGGCGCCAAGGCGGCAGGCTACAAGGTCATCATCGCCGGTGCAGGTGGCGCTGCGCATCTGCCCGGCATGGCGGCGGCGCTGACGGAACTGCCGGTGTTCGGCGTTCCCGTCGAATCCCGGACACTCAAGGGTATCGATTCGCTCTATTCGATCGTGCAGATGCCCGCGGGCATCCCGGTCGGCACCCTCGCCATCGGCAAGGCCGGCGCGATCAACGCGGCGCTGCTTGCAGCCTCGGTGCTCGCATTGTCCGACCCGGCCCTGTCCGACCGTCTCGTCGCCTGGCGCAAGGCACAAACCGAGGCGGTTGCCGAGCGTCCGGAGGACAAGGCGTGACTGACGCAAAGCAGGTGAAGCTGAAGCCCGGCGACACCATCGGAATCCTCGGCGGCGGACAATTGGGGCGAATGCTGGCCATGGCTGCGGCGCGGCTCGGCCTGCGCTGCCAGGTATTCTCGCCCGATCCGGACTCGCCGGCCTTCGACGTCGTGCTGAACGCGACCTGCGCCGAATATGCCGACGTCGAGGCGCTCGAGATGTTCGCCGGCGACGTCGACGTCATCACCTACGAATTCGAGAACGTGCCGTCCGCCGCCGCGATGGTGCTCGACGCGCGCCGCCCGGTGCTGCCCAACCGCAAGATCCTCGAGACGACGCAGGACCGGCTCGCCGAGAAGGATTTCGTCACGAAGCTCGGCATCGGCACGGCCGCTTACGCCGACGTCACCTCGGTGGCTTCGTTGCGCGAGGCGATTGTCAGGATCGGCCTTCCGGCCGTGCTGAAGACCCGCCGCTTCGGCTATGACGGCAAGGGCCAGGCCATCATCCGCGAGGGCGACGACATCGCCAAGGTGTGGACCAGTCTCGCCACCAAATCGGCGATCCTCGAAGCCTTCATCCCGTATGAACGCGAGATCTCCGTGATCGCCGCGCGCTCCGCCACGGGCCAGGTCGAATGTTTCGACGTCACCGAGAACGAGCACCGCGATCACATTCTGAAGATCTCGCGCGCGCCCGCGCCGATCCCGGACGCGCTGGCCGAGGAAGCCCGCAGCATCGCCGGCAAGATCGCCGGCGCGCTCGATTATGTCGGCGTGCTCGCGGTCGAGATGTTCGTGCTCGCCAACGGCACCGGGCCGAAGGTGCTGGTCAACGAGATCGCCCCGCGCGTGCACAATTCGGGGCACTGGACCCTCGACGGCGCCTCGGTCTCGCAGTTCGAGCAACACATCCGCGCCATTGCCGGCTGGCCGCTCGGCAAGCCAGTGCGCCACGGCGAAATCGTCACCATGACCAATTTGATCGGCGACGAGATCAACGATTACGAGAAGTGGCTGACCCTCCCGGGCGCGACCGTGCACATCTACGGCAAGGGCACGCCGCGTCCCGGCCGCAAGATGGGCCACGTCACCGAGGTCAGGCCGACGAAGGGCAAGTAGCGGGACTGCGGCGGATGCCGCGATCCCGCCTTTCGATTACGCCGTCTTCACGCCCGCGACGACGCCTGAGGGCTCCTCGCTGAGCCAGCGATAGAGCACCCCGCCCAGCGCGCCGCCGATCAGCGGTGCGACCCAGAACAGCCAGAGCTGCGCCAGCGCCCAGCCGCCGACGAACAGCGCGGGCCCCGTGCTCCGCGCCGGGTTCACCGATGTGTTGGTGACGGGGATGCTGACGAGATGGATCATCACCAGCGCGAGCCCGATCGCGAGCGGAGCGAAGCCCGCGGGCGCGCGGCCATGGGTGGCACCCATGATGATGAACAGGAACATCATGGTCATCACGACCTCGGTGATGAAGCAGGCGACCATGCTGTACTGACCCGGCGAATGCGCGTCGTACCCGTTCGACGCAAAACCCTTGGTGACGTCGAAGCCGGGGGCGCCGCTGGCGATGATGTAGAGCAGCTGGGCGGCCACGATCGCACCGCAGACCTGCGCGATCACGTAAGGCAGGATCTGGCCGGCCGGAAAGCGCCCGCCGGCGGCAAGGCCGACCGTGACGGCCGGATTGAGATGGCAGCCCGAGATGTGGCCGATCGCATAGGCCATGGTGACCACGCTCAACCCGAAGGCCAGGGACACGCCGACGAGGCCGATCCCGACCTGCGGAAAGCCGGCCGCGATCACGGCGCTGCCGCAGCCTGCGAATGTGAGCCAGAACGTGCCGATCGCCTCGGCAGCGTATTTCTTCATATCCATGTGGCGTCTCCCCTGATTTCAAGACCTCCGGATCCAATCTCCGGAAAACGGCCCGTCTTTTGGCGCCTAATCACCCAAATTAGGATCGCACAGAGGTACTTTCGCCGCATTTAATGGCTGAACTTGGCCCGAAAACCCGGTTGGCAGGTGGACATCCCAGGTTTTGTCTGATACATCCGCGCCCTCAAGGTTAAGGGCTTGCGCGTTTTGCCATCCCCTTTGACTTACCAGAATTCAAATCCGATCCACTGAAGAGGATGCCGCGTGCAGGTTCTCGTTCGCGATAACAATGTCGACCAAGCCCTCAAGGCGCTGAAGAAGAAGATGCAGCGCGAGGGTATTTTCCGCGAGATGAAGCTCCGCGGTCATTACGAGAAGCCCTCCGAGAAGAAGGCCCGTGAAAAGGCCGAAGCCGTGCGCCGCGCGCGCAAGCTGGCCCGCAAGAAGCTCCAGCGTGAAGGCCTGCTGCCGATGAAGCCGAAGCCGGTGTTCGGCGCCGGTCCCGGCGGTGATCGTGGCGGCCGCAGCGGCCCGGGTGCAGGTCCGCGCGGACCGCGCTGATTTTGCCTGGCCTGCAAGACTTGAGTTGTCCAAGTCTTCAGTTGTCCAAGTCTTCAGTTTTCCAAGACTTCAGTTTTCGATGACGCGGGCCCCTGGCCCGCGTTATTGTTTTGTGAGCGGTGCCTTCTCTGGGACGGGGGCACTACGGATGCGGCACCAGCGCGAGCGAACCGTAGATGGCCTCCCCTTTCCCCGTGCGCGGCTTGGCGTGGCTATGCCAGCCCTTGCGACAGCCGCTCGCGCTCGGTTTGATGGGGATTGTGCTGTGCGGCTGCTCGTTCGACCTGGGCTCCCTGACGCCGGAGAAGGAGAAGGCGCAGGAGGCACCTAGGTCGGCTGCGACTGCCACCGACAGCGCGGTCAGCGCCGGCAATGCCAGCGAGGCGCAGGCTCACACCGCAAAAGCCCAGACCCTGGCAAAGTCGGGGGAAATGGCTGGCGCGCTGGACGAGTTCAACCGTGCCGTCGCGCTCGATCCCTACAACGCACAGGCACTGTATGGCCGCGCCCTGATCTATCAGGGCAACAACGAGCATACCTCCGCCATCGCCGATTTCAGCGCCGCCAACGGGCTCAATCCGCAAAAGGTCGAGCCGCTGCTCGGCCGCGCCATCAGCTATCTCGCCATCGGCAAGGTCAAGGACGCGGCGGCCGATCTCGATGAGGCCTCCGAAGCCGATCCGCACAACGCACAGGTGTGGACCGCGCGGGGACAGGCCTATGAGCGGCTGGGTGACAAGGCCAAGGCGGCCACGTCCTACAACAAGGCGGTCGCCCTTCGTCCACGCGACGATGCCGCCCGCAGCGGCCTCGCCCGCGTCGGCGGCTGACAGCGCGGCGAGAGCATTATCGGTTCTGATTGGATCAGAAGCTCTGGATTCTTGTCTTGACGCTTTTCTTCACGCGAACCGGGGGTCCACGTCGCTCGAAAACGCTCTAGCCCGCCGTCTTAATCGGGGGTGGCGCCCTTCGGCAGGACGGAGTTGAACATCGACTTCATGCCCGACAGCATCTCGTCGGCGACATTGGTCTTCTTCGGCCGCGGCATGGCCGCGCCGGCATCCGCGCGCAGGTCGAGCGGCGGGGCGATCACCGGCACCGGAATGTCGGCCGGCGGCGTCATCCGGTTGGGATCGTCATTGCCGATCGAGGCGGTGTAGGGCGGATTGGCAGGTGACGCGCCGCCATTGCCATAGGCTTCGGACGAAGGCGTCGACACCGTGATCGGCGGCGGCAGCGGACGGAGCGTAACCGGTTCCACAGTGACGCCACGCGGGGCTTCGGGAGTGCGGGCGGCTTCCCGCACCGCAGGTTCCGGGGTCTTCTCGGCCGACTTGGCCTCGGTGGATCTGGCCTCGGTGGATCTGGCCTCGGTGGATCTGGCCTCGGCAGCCTTCTCGGCAGCCTTGCCTTCAGGCGACTTACGCAGGCGCTCGATCGCGGCGCGCGCGAGATCGTTGGCGTCGGGGGTGGCAGCCGGGGAAGCTGGTGCCGAATTGGCCTCGACCACCGGGGCGGTGGCGGGGGCCGCGACAGCCGGAGCGGACTTGGCGACCGCCTTCTCACGCGCCGGGCGGCCGCGCGGGCCGGTCTCGGCGGGGGCAACGTCCGCGGCTTTGGCCTCGGCCGGTTGATGGTCGGCGGGCTTCTCGGCCGCTGCCTTGTCGGTCACGCTCTTTTCGGAAACGCTCTTCTCAGAGACGCCCTTAGCCTTGACGCCCGGCGCGGGAAGGTTGGCGATGTCCGCCGGCTTGCCGTCACTGCCGGCCTGGGCAGGCGCCACCACGGCTGCAGGGGTATCAGCCGAGGGCTTGGCGTTGATGTAGTGATTAACGATGTAAGCCCCGATGATCGTCGCGAGCACCGAGGGGAAAATATCCATCGAAATTTTAGCGAGGTATTTCAGCATTTCTCGGCCACTCCCCGCGCGATCAGATGCGGGAACTTTGGGGCATTGTAAGGGATCAACTGCGACGGATCGATGGCAAAGGTAACGCCAGACTTACGGCTTCAGCTCGATCTCAAGGAACACGATCTCGGTTGAGGTTTCGTTAAGTACGTCATGTTGGACCCCAGCCTTACGGAAATAGGATTTTCCGGCCGCAAGCTGCGCCTTGGAGCGCTCGCCGCCAGGCGCCACGATGGTCATCTCGCCGGCGACGACGGGAACAATGACATAGTCCATGCCGTGGGTGTGATGCCCGGTCGCGCTACCCGGGCCGAGCCGCCACTCGGTCACCCGGACCTCTTCGTTGTCGACCTGGACTTCGGACTTGGCGGCAAGCATCGGAACCTCTCCTGGGGAATCGTGCGTCAGGGCACGAAAACCATGAACACGTAGACGGCAAATACCACCATATGGACCAGTCCGAACAGGACGTTCGTCCTGCCGGTGCCGAAGGTCAGCATGCTCAGCAAGAATGTCAGGAATAACAGGGCCGTGTTCTGGGGATTGAGCCCCAGCACGAGCGGCTGTTCGAGCACGTAAGTCGCGAGCCCGACCGCCGGAATGGTCAGGCCGATGGTCGCGAGCGAGGAACCGAGCGCCAGGTTGATACTCTTCTGGAGGTCGTTCTTGCGCGCCGCAGCAATCGCCGAGACGCCTTCCGGCATCAGGATCAGGAGGGCGACGAGGAGGCCCGCGAACGCCGGCGGGGCGCCGATCTGGACCGCAACCGCGTCCACGACCAGCGAGAACTTCTTGGCGAGGAGGACGACCGCCAAAAGCGAGATCAGCAGCAACGCGATGCTGAGCACCAGCATCCTGCCCGGCAAACAAGCCTCGCCGCCCTCGCCGTCCGCCCGCTCGTGCACGAAGTAGTCCTTGTGCAGGACGGTCTGGGTGTAGAGGAAAACGCCGTAGAGCACGATCGTTGCGAGATCGACGAAGCCGAGCTGCAGCGTCGAATAGATCGGGCCCGGCGTGGTCAGCGTGTAATTTGGCATGATCAGCGTGATGGTGGCCATCGCAGTCAGAACGCTGAGATAGACGTTGGCGCCCGAGACCTGAAAACCCTGCTCGCGGTAGCGCATGCCGCCGATGAAGACGCAGAGACCGACGAGACCGTTGCAGACGATCATCACGACCGCGAATACGGTGTCGCGCGCGAGCTCCGGCGCCGGCTTGTCGCCGAGCATGATCGTGGTAATCAGCGCGACCTCGATGATGGTCACCGCCAGCGTGAGCAGCAGCGTGCCGTAGGGCTCGCCAATCCGCTCCGCGATCACCTCGGAATGATGAACGGCCGCAAACACCGTGCCGAACAGGATCACCAGCAGGACGATCGCAAACAGCCCGCCGCCGGCCGTGAGCGTGAAGCCGTACCCGGTCGCAGTGACGATCAGGAACAGCAGCACCGCCAGAGCGGGGAAGATCCATGACGACCGTGGCATCGGTCCGTGTGCGCTCATGCGGGCGATTCCTTCAAGTGACGGACCGATTATGCGCGAGAAGATCCCGCCCGTCAGCCCTCACCCGCCATTGACGAAGTTTCGTGCGATCTCGATGGCGCCAAAGCTGCCGAGATCGTCGTGCCCGCCGCCGGGAATGCGGACGAACTGCTTCGGCTCGCGAGCCAGCGCAAACAACCTCTCGCCGAATGCGATCGGGATGGTCTGGTCCTGCGCGCCATGCACGATCAGGAGCGGAGCCGTGACGCGTGCGATGCGCTCATCCGAGTGGAAGGGGTCGCGGATCAGGAGACGAGCCGGAACGAACCAGAAATGCGCGGCGGCGACGTCGGCGATCGACGTATAGGGCGCCTCGAGGATCAGCTTCCCGACCGGATGTTCGGAGGCGACGGCGACCGCAACGCCGGTCCCGAGCGAGAAGCCCCAGGCGACTAGGCGCCGGGCGTCATAGCGCGCTGTCGCGAACGCGTACGCAGCCGCGCCATCGCGCAGCAGGCCATCTTCGCCCGGTGCGCCGCTGGAGCCCGCGTAGCCGCGATAGGACAGCGCGACGAGACCGGTGCCGTCAGCCGTGATGGCTTTGAAGCGGCCGGCGAGGCCGGCGAGAAAATCGCCGTTGCCGTGGAAGAACAGCACCACCGCACGGCCGGGTTTGGCGGGGACATGCCAGACGATGACCTTCTCGCCGTCAGACGTCGTCAGGACATGCTCTTCGGCCGCCGGAAATCCTGCTGCCGCAGGCGCCGTGCGCTCGGCCGTCGGAATCGGAAACAGCATGGCGCGCTGCTTCACAAAGAGCAGGATGAGACCGGCGATATAGCCGGCCGCAAGGATGATGGCGATCCATTTCAGGAATGTCATCGCAGCCCCCACCATTTCCGGAGTTCAGGGCTTGCGACGGCTCTTGAGCAATTTGAGGACGTCGGTGCGGATGCTCAAGGGAATCTCGCGGCAACCGCACGCTACCGCATGGGCGGCGTGCCAAGCGAGACGCTGCTCGCGTGTCGCTTTCGGTGGCATGCGATGGGACCGGTGCCACTCCTTGTTCAGGGCCACAGTCCGCTCGCCTTCCCGCGCGCTACATCGCCTTGACGATGTTCTCGGTGACCTTCTTGGCGTCGCCCAGCAGCATCATCGTGTTGTCGCGATAGAACAGCGGATTGTCGATGCCGGCATAGCCCGACGCCAGCGAGCGCTTGATGAACATCACAGTGCCGGCCTTCCAGACCTGGAGCACGGGCATGCCGTAGATCGGCGAGGTCTTGTCCTCCTCGGCCGCCGGGTTGGTGACGTCGTTGGCGCCGATCACGAAGGCGATGTCGGCCTGCGCGAACTCGGAGTTGATGTCCTCGAGCTCGAACACCTCGTCGTAAGGGACGTTGGCTTCGGCCAGCAGCACATTCATGTGGCCGGGCATGCGGCCCGCGACCGGGTGAATGGCGTATTTCACCTCGACGCCTTCTTTCTTCAGGATGTCGGCCATTTCGCGCAACGCGTGCTGGGCCTGCGCCACCGCCATACCATAACCGGGCACGATGATGACCTTGGAGGCGTTCTTCATGATGAAGGCCGCGTCGTCCGCCGAGCCGAGCTTGGCCGGCTTCTGCTCGCCGGTGCCGCCGCCGGCGGCCGCGGTCTCGCCGCCGAAGCCGCCGAGGATGACCGAGATGAAGGACCGGTTCATCGCGTGGCACATGATATAGGACAGGATCGCGCCCGAGGAGCCGACCAGCGCACCGGTGATGATCAGCGCAGAATTGCCCAGCGTGAAGCCGATGCCCGCCGCGGCCCAGCCGGAGTAGGAGTTCAGCATCGAGATCACGACCGGCATGTCGGCGCCGCCGATCGGGATGATCATGAGCACACCGAGCGCCAGCGCCAGGATGACGATCAGCCAGAAGTCGAGCGCGCCACCGGTGAGGACCAGGCGGACGATGAAGAACACCAGCGCCACCGCAATCGCGATGTTGATGATGTGACGGGCGGGCAGGATGATCGGCGCGCCGCTCATCCGCGCGGACAGCTTCAGGAACGCGATCACCGAGCCGGTGAAGGTCAGCGCGCCGATGGCGACGCCGAGCGACATCTCGACGAGGCTCTGCGGATGGATGTTGCCGGGGGTGCCGATGTCGAAGGCTTCGGGCGCGTAGAACGCGCCGGCGGCGACCAGCACCGCGGCCATGCCGACCAGCGAGTGGAAGGCGGCGACCAGTTCGGGCATCGAGGTCATCGGCACGCGGCGGGCAATCACCGCACCGATCGCGGCACCGATGGCGATGCCGACGATGACGAGCACCCAGGCGAGGCCGTCTGCCGGCGGATGGTTGGCGAGCGTGGTGGCGACCGCGATCGCCATGCCGATCATGCCGAACAGATTGCCCTGGCGCGATGACGCCGGGCTCGACAGCCCGCGTAGCGACAGGATGAACAGCACCCCCGCCACGAGATACAAAAATGCAGAGAGGTTGGCGCTCATCTCAGGTCCCCATTGATCCCTTCAGCCCGAGGTGGCCGCTTACTTCGACTTCTTCTTGTACATCGCCAGCATCCGCTGGGTGACAAGGAAGCCGCCAAAAATGTTCACGCAGGCGAAGATCAGCGCCACGAAGCCGAAGGCGCGTGCCCAGCCCGAGCCGCTCGAGACATTCGCAACGCCGCCGGCAAGCAGCGCGCCGACCACGATCACCGACGAGATCGCATTGGTCACGCTCATCAGCGGCGTGTGCAGCGCCGGCGTCACCGACCACACCACGAAATAGCCGACGAAGACGGCGAGGACGAAGATCGACAGCCGAAAGATGAAGGGGTCAACGACCTGTGCAGCATGCTCCATGGCGGCTCTCCTTAAACCTTCGGCTGGAAGTTCGGGTGGATCACCGCGCCGTCCTTGGTCAGGGCGGTGGCCTTGACGAGCTCGTCGTCCCAGTTCACGGCGAGCTTCTTCTCTTTCTTGTCGACCATGGTCTCGATGAAGGAGAACAGATTGCGTGCGTAGAGGCTGGATGCCGAGGCCGCGACGCGGCCGGCGACGTTGGTGTAGCCGACGATCTTGATGCCATCGAGGTCGACGACCTCACCAGCCCTGGCGCCCTCGACATTGCCGCCACGCTCGACGGCGAGATCGACCAGCACCGAACCGGGCTTCATCGACTTGACCATCTCGCCCGAGACGAGCTTCGGCGCAGGCCGGCCCGGAATCAGCGCGGTCGTGATCACGATGTCCTGCTTCTTGATGTGCTCGGCGGTCAGCGCGGCCTGCTTTGCCTGGTATTCCTTGGACATCTCCTTGGCGTAGCCGCCGGCGGTCTGCGCGTTCTTGAACTCCTCGTCCTCGACGGCGAGGAACTTCGCACCAAGCGATTCCACCTGCTCTTTCGTCGCCGGCCGCACGTCGGTCGCGGTGACGATGGCGCCGAGACGGCGCGCGGTCGCGATCGCCTGGAGGCCGGCAACGCCGACGCCCATCACGAACACCTTTGCGGCGGGCACGGTGCCGGCCGCGGTCATCATCATCGGGAAGGCGCGGCCGAAGGCCTCGGCGCCCTCGATCACGGCGCGGTAGCCGGCAAGGTTCGCCTGCGACGACAGCACGTCCATCACCTGCGCGCGGGTGATGCGCGGCATCAGTTCCATCGCGAAGGCGGAGACGCCGGAATCGGCGATCGTCTTCAGCGCAGCCTCGTTGCCGTAGGGGTCCATGATGGCGATGACGAGTGCACCGCGCTTGTACTGCGCGAGCTCGGAGGCTTCGGGACGCTTCACCTTGATGATGATGTCGGCGTCCTTCAGCGCATCGGCGCTGACGGTGGCGCCCACGGCGGTGAATTCGGAATCCGGCAAACCCGACTTGAGCCCGGCGCCCGGCTCGACGGCGATCTCGGCGCCCAACGCCTTGAACTTCTTCACCGTATCGGGCGAAGCGGCGACACGCGGCTCCGACGGATCGATTTCCTTGGCAACGGCGATCTTCATAGGTCCTCCGGCGACGCGGGACAGCGCGCGCGCAAACTTAGGCGTTACTCCCGCAGCGTTCGATACCGGTTTTGGGACCGGCTTTGATGCAAATATTCTGGGCAGCAGCTGCCCCTGGCGCGTGCAGCTGCCGATAGGTCAGGTCAGGAAGATCGCCATCAGGATCACGATGAGCGCGACCGAGGCCGTGCCGTATTTCACCAGCTTGATGAAGCCCTCATAGGTCTGCTCGTGGGCAACGTAGTCGTTGCCGTCGGCGGTGGTGTACGCCACTTCGCTATGGTCAGCCATGTATTGTCCCCAGTCGAAAGTCGAATTCTTGGGCTGGGATACCGCAAACCTTCGGGCAGGGCAACGGCACCGATGGCCGGTTTCGGGCAAATCAGGTGATTTGGAATTCCGATTGCCGGGAATCCGGCTGTCGCGCTGCTCAGCCCTGATCGATCATCGTGGCGGTGACGCTCGCGGTCCGTCGCTGGGGTATCGGAAGACCGAGCGCCTCGCGGACCGCGTCGATCGCCGGCTCGCCCACTTCAGTGAATCGGGCCATATGCGGATCGACGCCGCACCCGACCGCGACCGGGTTGTCACCGGACAGGAAACCGTGAGCCATGTGGAAGCCCAGCGCGCGGTAGACCTCGAACTGCTCTTCCGAGAAGAACTGGTCACCCGTGGTCTCGTGGGGGAAGCGGTCGTTTCGCCGCGCGTAGTCCCGGATATAGTCGTTCTCGTCGCCATTGAGCGACGATTTGACATAGACGAGATAGCCCTGCTCATCTCCTCCATAGTCGATGGTGCCGATTGCGACGTGGACATGGTCTTGCGCAATCTCATCATGCTCGTCGGCCGCGCCGGGATCGCCCGCCTTGTCGGCATTGCGCGCCATCAGCGCACGCGTGCGCTCGCGAATCGGCGTCCATGGCAGATCGATGCGGACGCCGAGGTCGATGCGGGCGTAACGCTGCAACGTCATCAGGGAGCCGAAATTCATCGGCGCATCGGCTTCCGCATCTACCGCGATGATCACCTTGCAGCGGCGGCGCAACAGCTCGTAGACGCCGAGATTCTCAATATGGCCGCCGTCCGTCAGATAGACGCTGTCGCTGTTCTCGTACAGGCGCCCCGAGATCTCCGACCAGAAATAGAGCGGCGTGGAGCGGCGTTGCGGCCGCACGCGCTCATCGACGTAACGCGGGTTCTTCAGCCAATAGCCAAGCCGGACGTTGAGAAGCGCAAGCGTGGGCGTCAGCGCCTTGATCGAGTTCGACCCCATGTTCGCGGAGGCCGCAGCTCCGGAAATCGCCATTGCGGTGGCGAGATCGAGACTTTGCTCGTCGTCCTGCACCAGAGCGGTGGGCGCATAGCCCGTCGCCTCGCTGCCGACGTTCAGGGCCGAGAACACGAAGAAATCCGCGTTGCGTCCGCGCCGGTTGGCAAAGTCGGAGCCTTGAATATTCAGCGCCGTATTGATGAGCTGATAGGGCGCGTGCAGCTTCGGCGTCGCCGGCTGCCCTGGAATCCGGGCCATCGCGGCCGGAGCCGCGTAGAGATCCGTCAGCTTCATGCGATCGAGCGCCTTGAAATCGCGTCCCTGGTCGAGACTGGCTTCGGCGGGCGCGACGCGCCCGTCGGCCGAACGCGTCGGATCGAACAGGAAGGCCTTGCTCAGGCGATCGCGATAGAGGCGGTGCAACGAGTTCGCATTCGGCGTCAGGCAGAACGAGATGGCGAACAGCAGGACGCCGGCGAACGTGTAGAGGATCACCATGTGCAGACTGTAGGAGTAGGCGAGCTCCGAAGCGTTGCCCTGGAACAGGCTCGGAAAACGCACCTGAACCACCTGCCCCGCTTTCTGAGCCAGAAACAGGAGCCAGGCGGGCGTGTGCCAGGTCGGCGTCAACTGCTCGGCATCTGCCACGACCTGCGGTGCGGCTTTCGGCGTGATTTCCGCCGACAAGGTCCCCTTGCTGGCATCGAACTGAATCCTGCCTGCGAGGCTGCCGGACGGCACGTTCGATTTGGCATTGACCAGGCACTCTCGCTGGGAGGTTGCGCCCATAACGGAAGGGCACCTCTCGAACAGGTCGTTGGCGATGCCCCAATAGGACAGATAGAGGTATGCGACCCAGATGACGAGCGGAAGCGCAAGGCCCGCGATCCATAGCGCGACCTTCGCGACGACCGCGAGCACAAGCGAACCCCATTGCGAGGATGCGCTGTTGCCCTTCAGCAATTCCACGAATTGCTGCCTGAACGCGGTGACGAAGACACCGATTGGCGCAGCCACCGCCGCAAGCGACTTGATCCAGGTGATCGCAACCGCAGCAGCCGGTCCACCGATTGCGCTGCTCTCGGCGACATCGAACATCTGCTCCAGCATGAAGGGCTGAAACTCGAAGAAGGCGATCACCGCCAGCAGCACCAGGAAGGTCGCGCCCATGCTCGGCCAATGGGAACGGAACTCCTGCCGCTTGCCGGGACTCGCGAGCGACTGCTTGAGCGCCCATCCGAAAAACAGGACGCCGCCGATGATTGCGATCGACAGGCTCAACGCAAAATGCTGGACCTTGAGAAACCGCGCGAAGTCGCACGCGACGCCCAGCAATAGCGCGATCCCGCCGATATAGGCGAACACGACGCTGGGACCGCTGCCACGGACGGAGCGCGAGGCGAAATAGGCGAGCCCGCTGCAAGCGAACATCACCAGCGCGACGACCAGGCCGAATGTGCTGAAACCGTAACGATCGATGTCGCTGAAATCGTGCAGCTCGCACAACGTCCTGTTGTTGAGACTGACGCCGAAGATGTTCGCATCCGTCAGGCAGCTCCGCAGCGGCGTTGACCAGATGGTGACGGCGGCAAGCAGCAGCACGATGGGTAACGTCAACCCGATATTGGCGACCAGTCCCCGCACGACGATCGCAACTCCGGTCAGGAGATCGCGGGCACCGGCAGGGATCAGATAGTTGGAATAGTTGCGCAGGTGTCCGACCGACGGCGTATCGCTGATCTCGGCGGACGTGACGGTTCCGCCTGCGGGTCTTTCGCCGAACACAAAGCGCCGTGCCGCCGTCATGGTGGCGCTGAGCGAGGTGCCGATATAGCCGCCGCCCGACACCGTGGAGAGATAGTCGATCCGGCCGATCAGATTGTGGTGGTTCAGTGCCTGGAGCACGCCGAGGCAAACGGCCGACGAGCGAATGCCGCCGCCGGACAACGCAAGCCCGACGACGTCGAGCAACTGGCAGGGTTGCAGGCCGTCGGCATCGAGGCGCCGTTCCGGCTCGCGTCGGGTGTTGATCGCCTCGATCTCATCGCAGACGATTTGATGGTGCTTCTCGCACCAGGGCGTTTCCTGATCGACGGCGGCAGCATTTCTCGCCATCGGAACCGGCGTGGCGAGCCCTTGATCGAGCATGGGTGCCTCCCCAGGGGGAAACCGATCAATCCACAATCAATAGTAGAAAATCATCTTTCGAGTATCTGTTGAGTTAGTCTTGCGGGCCGCGCGAACGTTCAATCCCACGTAGCAGATTGCCGGCCTCCGTCGCGAAGGTCGCCCGCGCCCACGGATGGAACTTGGGTGCCACAAAAAATTGCGGCACCCGCATTCCGCGTGCCGGGAAGGAACTCGCGCTTCGCCTCAGCCCATCGCCTCGAGCTCGTCGATCATCCCGGCGATGACCGAGAGACCGCCGTCCCAGAATTTGGGATCCTTGGCATCGAGCCCGAACGGCCGCAGCAGCTCGGAATAATGCTTGGTGCCACCGGCGGCGAGCATGTCGAGATAGCGCTCGGCAAAGCCCTCGGCCGCATTCTCGTAGACGGCGTAGAGCGAGTTCACGAGACAATCGCCGAAAGCATAGGCGTAGACGTAGAACGGCGAGTGGATGAAGTGCGGGATGTACATCCAGTAGTTCTCGTAGCCCGCCTTGATCTCGATCGCCGGCCCGAGGCTCTCGCCTTGCACCGACAGCCAGATCTCGCCGAGCCGCGTCGCGGTGAGTTCGCCGTTCTTGCGCTCGGTGTGGACCGCGCGCTCGAAAGAATAGAACGCGATCTGCCGCACCACCGTATTGATCATGTCCTCGACCTTGCCGGCGAGCAGCGCCTGGCGCTGTTTTGCGTTCTTGGTCTGAGCGAGGAGCCGCTTGAAGGTGAGCATTTCGCCGAACACGCTTGCGGTCTCGGCCAGCGTCAGCGGCGTCGGCGCCATCAGCGCGCCGTTCTTCGCCGCCAGCACCTGGTGCACGCCATGGCCGAGCTCGTGCGCGAGCGTCATCACGTCGCGCGGCTTGCCCTGGTAGTTCATCAGCACGTAAGGGTGCGCCGACGGCGTGGTCGGATGCGAGAAGGCGCCCGGCGCCTTGCCCGGACGCACCGGCGCGTCGATCCAGCGGTCGGTGAAGAAGCGCTCGGCGATATCGGCCATCTTGGGCGAGAAACCGCGATAGGCCGTCAGCACCATGTTGCGCGCATCGGGCCAGCCAATGACGTCGGTCGCGGCAAACGGCAGCGGCGCGTTGCGGTCCCAATAAGCCAGCCGCTTCTTGCCGAACCACTTCGCCTTCAACGCATAATAGCGATGCGACAGCTTTGGATAGGCTGCACGGACGGAGGCAACCAGCGCATCCACCACCTCGCGCTCGACACGGTTGTTCAGATGGCGGGAATCCGCGACGTCCTGAAAGCCGCGCCATCGATCGGAGATGTCCTTGTCCTTGGCGAGCGTGTTGGTGATCAGCGCGAACGTGCGCTCGTTGGCCTTGAAGGTTTTCGCCAGCGCTTCGGCCGCGGCCTTGCGCTTGGCGCCATCACGGTCCTGCAGGAAATTGAGCGTCGGCTCGATCGCCAGTTCCTTTGCACCGACCTTGAAGCGCAGGCCGGAGATGGTCTGGTCGAACAGCCGGTTGAAGGCGGAATAGCCAGTCTGCGACTTCTCGAGGAAAAGCTGCTCGAGCTTGTCGTCGAGCTGATACGGCTTCTCCTTGCGCAGATCATCGATCCAGGGACGGTAATACGCGAGCTCGGCAGCCTGCATCGCGCGGTTCAAAATATCGTCATCGACGCGATTGAGCTCGAGCGCGAAGAACAGCAGATGCGTGGACGCAGCCGTCAGCCGCTCTGACACATCGCCGTAAAACTTTGAAATCTTGGGATCAACGCTGTCGCCGGCGTGGACGAGGCCGGCATAGGAGCCGAGACGGCCGGCGAGATCATCGATCGCCTCGTAGCGTCGCACCGCCCCGGCGAGCCATTTTCCACCATCTTCGTTTGCTGTTCCCGTCGCGAGCTTGCCCTTGTAGTCGGCCTCGAACGCGACGCAATCGGCATCCATCTTTTCGAGATCGCGCGCCACTTCCGGCGCATCGATCCCGGAATAGAGATCGGCGAGGTTCCACTCCGGAAGCTTGCCGGTCTTGCTCGCAGGCTTTGCGGGCGAAGGCTTGGCGAGTGAAGACTTGGCGGGTGAAGACTTGGCGAGTGACGGCTTGGAGGGCTTTGCCTTGGCGTCGGATTTCTTGGTGCTCGGCTTGCGGAGAGCGGGTTTGCTGGAAGCGGGCTTCTTAAGTGCGGATGTCTTGAGAGCGGTCTTGGAGCGCGAATTCATTGTGTGGGAAACCTGTGTTCAACTATCGCGGCGGCGGGCGGGGGCATCAAGGTTTAAGAGTGCGTTAATCGGCTTCGGCCAGAGTGCCCCGATTCGAGACAGATAGTAGTAGCGTGCGGGGAACACCATGGCTGCCTGTATTTTGATCGCCGACGACGACGCCGTAGCCCGCCGGCTGGTCGAGAACATGGTGCAGAAATGCGGCTATGAGACGGTCGTCGTGGAGTCCGGCGACGCCGCGATCGCCGCCCTCACCGCCCCCGATGCACCTGCGATCGACGCCGTCATCCTCGATCTCGTGATGCCCGGCCTCGACGGCATGGGCGTGCTGGCGAAAGTCCGCGAGGCTGGCCTCAGCGTGCCCGTCATCGTGCAGACCGCCCATGGCGGCATCGACAACGTGATCTCGGCGATGCGCGCGGGCGCGGCCGATTTCGTCGTCAAGCCGGTTGGCGTGGAGCGGCTCCAGGTCTCCCTGCGCAACGCACTCAACGCTTCTGCGCTGAAGGGCGAATTGCAGCGCATCCGTCACAGCCGCGAGGGTCGGCTGACCTTCTCCGACATCATCACGCGCGCCGAGGCGATGGCGGGCGTGATGCGCGCGGCGCAGAAGGCCGCGAACTCCTCGATCCCCGTACTGATCGAGGGCGAGTCCGGGGTCGGCAAGGAAATGTTCGCGCGCGCCATCCATGGCAGCGGCGAGCGCAAGGCAAAGCCGTTCGTCGCGGTCAATTGCGGCGCGATCCCCGACAACCTCGTCGAGTCGATCCTGTTCGGTCACGAGAAGGGCGCCTTCACCGGCGCCACCGAACGGCACACCGGCAAGTTCGTCGAGGCCCATGGCGGCACGCTGTTCCTGGACGAGGTGAGCGAGCTGCCGCTGACCGCGCAGGTCAAGCTGCTGCGCGCGCTCCAGGAAGGCGCGGTCGAAGCGGTCGGCGGGCGCAAGCCGTTGAAGGTCGACGTCCGTATCGTCTCCGCGACCAACCGCAGGCTGCTGGAGCGGGTGAAGCAGGGGCACTTCCGCGAAGATTTGTTCTATCGCCTCCACGTGCTGCCGCTGACGATTCCGTCGCTGCGGGCCAGGCGTGAGGACATCCCGCATCTGCTCCGGCATTTCCTGGCGCGCTTTGCCGCCGAGGAGAACCGCGCCATCACCGGCATCAGCGGCGAGGCCGTGGCGCACCTCGCCCAGCTCGACTGGCCGGGCAACATCCGCCAACTCGAAAACGCGGTCTACCGCGCGGTGGTGATGAGCGACGGCGACCAGCTTGACCTTGCCGACTTCCCCTTGCTCACCTCGCAGCCGCATCTCGGGACGGACATCCCGACCGCGCCGCTGATGCTCGAGCCGATCGCGGCGCCCTCGGTGGTATCGGGCGGTGAAATACCGATCGCGCCGCTGCCGCTGGCGGGGACCCTGTCCCTGCTGACCCCCACCGGCGACGTCCGGCCGCTGGAGGACATGGAGAACGAGATCATCCGTTTCGCGATCTCGCATTATCGGGGGCAAATGTCCGAGGTCGCCCGCCGCCTCAAAATCGGCCGGTCCACCCTCTACCGCAAACTGGACGAAGCCGGGGTTCCCGGACATGGCGGAAAAAGCGGCGAGGAGACGCATTAGGCCCCATGCGAACGGAGGTTCGCCTGGCGTTGCGATGACGCCGCAAGCCCTTCGCATTACGGCAAAATTCGGCCGCGACGTGAACCGTGACTTGGAAGTGACAGACACAGGGAAAAGCGCCTGGCGGAGGCGCACAATCCGTTGCAAACGGACTTTCTTGAAGTCAGTTTGTCGTGAGTTGTTCCGGGGAGCGCTGGCCGCCAAAACGGGGCCTGTATATCGTCTACGTATGAATCGTTGCGTGCAGGCGTGCAACTTTCGAGAGGCCGGCGCGGTTTTAGCCGAAGCTCAATTAGCCGATAACGAAGCTGTTCCACGAGGGACAGTTCACCCAAGGGGTGCGACACAATGCGTGACTGTTTGAACCACCGTGCAGGCTTTGACCGTGTCTTGATGACGGTCGCAGCGACCTTCCTCACGGTATCGGCCAGCTCGGCCCTGGCGCAGGATCAGGCGCGCAGCAGCGCCGCCGAACTCGCGATCGAAGCCGCGATCCCGCGCCCCGAGCCCGCCAACGTCCCGCCCCCGACCGCATCCGACATCAAGCTCGACACCACCGCGACGGTTCAGGACTCCGCGAAGGAGCCTGCCAAGGAAACCGCGCCCGTGAAGGCCGAAGCCGCACCGGCCCCCGACAAGGTCGAGACCAAGCCTTCCGACGTCGCCACCACGCCCGCGCCCGAGGCGCCGAAGAGCGAAACCGCCAAGACCGAGCCCGCGAAGACCGAGCCTGCTACATCTGAACCGGCAAAGGCCGACACCGCGACGGCAACGCCGGTTGCGCCTGCGGCCCCCGCCGCGGCTCCCGCCGCCGAGCCGGTGAAGGCCGCGAGCAATGTTCCCGCCGCCGACCAGCCGGTCGCCGACAGGCTCAAGGACATCATCGGCGCCAAGACCTCGCGCCATTTCGACCGCAAGAACGAGCGCGCCGCTATCGAGAAGTTTTACGGTGCACGCGACTTCGCGCCGGTCTGGACCCAGGGCGGCAGCCTCACCGCTGCGGCCAAGGGCGTGATCGCGCGGCTGAAGGATGCGGCCTCCGATGGTCTCAATGCCGCCGACTATCCGGTGCCGGATTTCGCCGCCGCCACGACGCCCGATGCGCTCGCCGATGCCGAGCTGAAGCTCACCGCCAGCATGTTCGACTATGCGCGCCAGGCCCAGAGCGGCCGCATGCACTGGTCGCAGGTCAGCGGCGACATCCTCTATCCCGAGCATCCGGTCGATCCGAGCGAGGTGCTCGCCAAGGTCACGACCGCAGCCGATGCCTCCGCAGCGCTCGACAGCTACAACCCGCCGCAGAAGCTCTACAAGGAGCTGAAGGCCAAGCTCGCAGAGCTGCGCGGCCTGGGCAGCGGCCCGGCGATCGAGATCGGCGACGGTCCGGCGCTGAAATACACCCCGGCCGGCAAGAAGCAGGCTGAAATCGTCGTCGAAGATCCGCGCGTGCCCCAGCTCCGCGCCAAGCTCGGCATTACCGAGAACGCCAGCGACACCCGCTACGACGCCACCGTCGCCGAAGCCGTGCGCAAGTTCCAGAACGGTGCCGAGATCAAGGCGACCGGCATCCTCGACGACAGGACGGTCAAGGCGATCAACGCGCCGAAGCGTGACAAGCAGATCGACACCGTGCTGGTGAACATGGAGCGTTGGCGCTGGCTGCCGCGCGACCTCGGCGTGCCCTCGCTGGGCGATGCCTATGTCATCCTCAACATTCCCGACTACACGCTGAAGGTGATGCAGCGCGGCCAGCAGGTCTGGACCACCCGCGTCGTCACCGGCAAGCCGGGCACGCATGCGACGCCGCTGCTCACCGAGACGATGAAGTACATCACCGTCAACCCGACCTGGAACGTGCCGCCGTCGATCGTCTACAACGAATACCTGCCGGCGCTTCAGCAGGACCCGACCGTGCTCCAGCGCATGGGCCTCAGGCTCGAACAGAACCGCGACGGCTCGGTGCACATCTCGCAGCCGCCCGGTGAAGCCAACGCGCTCGGCCGCATCCGCTTCAACTTCCCGAACAAGTTCCTGGTCTATCAGCACGATACGCCGGACAAGAACCTGTTCGCCAAGGAAGACCGCGCCTTCAGCCATGGCTGCATGCGCGTGCAGAACCCGGATCAGTACGCCTCCGTGCTGCTCAACATCACCATGCCGAACGAGAAGTACACGCCGGAACGCGTGCGCAGCATGTACGGCAAGAGCGAGATCGACCTGAAATTCCCGACGCCGATCCCGGTCAACCTCACCTACCAGACCGCGTTCGTGGATGATGGCGGCAAGCTGCAATTCCGCAAGGACGTCTATGGCCGTGACGCGACCATGATCAACATCCTGAAGAACGGCCGCGGCAAGGACCTCGAGAACGTCGTCGCACACTCCCAGCCGAGCTATTCGCGCCCGGCGACGACGCTGCCCTCGGGCGTTGCGGTGGCCAACAATGGCGGCGGCTTCGGCTCGTCGGGTCCGAACTTCTTCGAGCGGCTGTTCGGGGCCCCGACCGTGGCCCCGCCGCCGGCTCCGGTCGGCCGGCGGCCGCAGCGGGTGTTTACCCGCTGAGCCCGGCTCGGCGCCGCATTTCCCGAAATTCCGCAATGAAATCAGCGACTCCATCCCCTGATGGGGTCGCGTGACGTTAACCATTGTCGACTTGGCCTTCGGGCAGCGGGCGTTTTTTTGCCACACTCAACCGCTTAGGTTCGTATTCTGACTTGGTTTGGGGGCGGGAAGGTCAACCTCGAATTAACCTTCTTGCTTTAAGAAAGCGTTCATCCTCTTTCTCGCGCTAACGGGGTTGGCGGGAGAGTCCATTTGAACGCTCGTCGACTGGGTGGGCTCATACGTGCTGACTGGTATCGCACGCCAATTCGCTGTGCTGTCGTTGTCCCATGGGGGAGTGAAGGCCGTATCCCGGATCGGCCTCGCCTCCGTGATGCTGCTTGCCGCCGCGGGCTCGGTTCATAACGCCGCCGCGCTGAACGAGACCAAGACGCTCTCCTTCCACCACACCCATTCCGGCGAAGACCTCACCGTCACCTTCAAGCGCGACGGTCGCTACGACGAAGCGGCGCTGAAGCAGCTCAACCATTTCCTGCGCGATTGGCGCACCCAGGACGAGACGGTCATGGACCGTCACCTCTTCGACATCCTCTGGGAAGTCTATCGCGACGTCGACGGCAAGCAGCCGATCCAGATCATCTCCTCCTACCGCTCCCCCGCCACCAACGCCATGCTCCGCCGCCGCTCTTCGGGTGTGGCGCGCTTCAGCCAGCACATGCTGGGACATGCGATGGACTTCTACATTCCGGGCGTGCCGCTGGAGCAGATCCGCTTCGCCGGCCTGCGCCTCCAGCGCGGCGGCGTCGGCTTCTATCCGACCTCAGGCTCGCCCTTCGTGCATCTGGACACCGGCAGCATCCGTCACTGGCCGCGCATGACGCATGACCAGCTCGCCCGCGTCTTCCCGGACGGCCGCACGGTCCATGTCCCGACCGACGGCAACCCGCTGAAGGGCTATGAGCTCGCCAAGGCCGACATCGAGCGCCGCGGCACTGGCGACGATTCCGGCGGCAAGCCGAATTTCTTTGCCGCCCTGTTCAAAAGCAAGCCGGCTCCGGCCGCCACGAGCAGCGACGAGGATGACGAGGCCGCGCCCGCCCCGGCCGCCAAGCCCGTTGCGCCGACCGTGGTCGCCGCCGCAGCCAAGCCCGCAGAGCCAGTGCCGACGCCGCGCGCCAAGCCGTCAATTGCCGCGACGATCCAGCTCGCCTCGGCCGATGCGCAGCTCGTTGCGCCGCCCAAGCCGAAGCCCGCGCCCGTGGCTGACAAGCCTGCCGCCGGCAAGCTCGAGACCCCCGCCGACATCATCAATGCCCGCGGCTTCTGGGATACCCCGGCCACGCCGCAGCAGGCGACGCCGGCACAGGTGGCTGCGCTGAAGGCCCGCCAGGCGCTCGCGGCCGCCACCGATCCGCAGCCGACCGCAAGCGTCTCCAACGCGGCCTATCAGGCGCTGGCCTACGCGCCGGCGTCCGCATCCCCGGTCGACCGCGGCAACGTCGTCGCCGCCTCCGCGCCGATCCCGCGCTCCACCCGGCCCGCGACGTCCCGCCTCGCTCAGGCGACCGAGATCAACACGGTGGTCGGCAAGAGCATCGACGGCATGGTCGCAACCGCAACCCGGCTCTCCGCGGCCAAGGGCGAGAGCATCTGGCTCAAGATCGTGATGCTGTCGCCGAGCGCCAGCCGCGCGATGTCGGTGACGCTGATGGGCGAGCTCGATACCGCCGCCCTGCGCGGCTATTTCGTCAAGCCGCAGGCCGTGATCGCGATGGGCTTTGCCGACGATCCGATGCAGGGCCTGTCCTGCGACAGCTTTACGGGCAGCGCGACCGCGAAGCTCCAGACGACGTCGTTCGTCATGCGCACCGCCGCGCTGCGCTGACGTCTTCAAGCACTGCTAGCGCTTCCGCCGCCGATCCAGATGATACGTCAGCGCCAGCGACAGACAGACCGATAGCGGCTGTTTGGGCAACTTGCCCGAGACATCCAGCAATAGCGCCCGGGTCTGCCGATATTCGAACTCATCGGGAAAGCGCTCGCGAAAGGTGTCGATCAGCGTCGTCTTGCAGTTGAACAGGATGGCGGCGTGCTCGGAGTCCTTCAGGCGCCCAAGCCGGATCGTAGAGCCACTGCCGGTCTCGTCGGTCAGGTAAGCGGGCTCGCCCCATTTCAGGGTCTCGGTGAGCTTGCCAACCTCTTCATGCGCCGCGGCGGTTGCGAAGATCAGGTCGCGTACCTGAAGCAACCGCTTGCCGATCGGCGTCGGAAGAGCGCCGAAGGCACGGCTCACCTCGCGCGGAAGCTTCGGCGCAGTCACGGCGTCTCTCCCGATGAAGCCACAACACCGGTGTCGTCCTGGCGAACGCCAGGACCCATACCGCGGGATCTATCGGTGAAGCGCGGTATCAATCCCGCGCAACGATAATGCAACTGCCGGCCGCCGCAATAACCACGTCCTGTGGTTATTGGTCCTGGCGTTCGTCAGGACGACAGCGGGGCCTCAGAGCATTCCCAGCGCCTGCATATAGGTCTCGAGGATCGTCTCGGCCTCGGCGCGCTCGTTCGGGTCCTGCTTGCGCATCCGCACGATGGTGCGCAGCGCCTTGACGTCGTAGCCATTGCCCTTGCTCTCGGCATAGACGTCGCGGATGTCGTCGGAGATCGCCTTCTTCTCTTCCTCCAGCCGCTCGATGCGCTCGATGATGGATTTGAGCTGGTCCTTGGCAAATTTCGTCGCGGGCTCGTCGTCGCGGACGGCGGCGGAGGTGGCCATCTTGGTACTCCCAATGGAACTGGCAAAACGAGGTGACGCCGGCATCCTCACCGCGCGTGCTGGGTTGACCCTTAGGGTTCGCCGCTCTCGCGTTCAAGGCAGCATCGCGCTCGTCCACAGCGCGCCCACACCTTCCTGCGGCGAGGCGAAGAAAGCTGTTGTGTGATGCGACTCAGGACGCCGCGTCCGACGAAGCCAGTTCAGTGCCCGTGGGGATGGACCTTCTTCATTGCCTCGATCTGCTCGGGCGTGGCCGTGCCCTGGTATTTCGATTTCCAGGTCTCATAGGGCATGCCGTAGACGGCCTCGCGGCTCTCGTCCTTGCTGAGAGCAACGCCTTGGGCGTCGGCGGCGTCCTTGAGCCAGTTGGACAGGCAGTTGCGGCAGAAGCCCGCCAGATTCATCAGGTCGATGTTCTGGACGTCTGTCCGGGTCTTCAAATGATCGACCAGGCGCCGGAAAGCGGCCGCCTCGAGCTCCGTTCTGGTTTTGTCGTCGATTGCCATGGCTGGATCCCTTAGGCCTGAATTGGCTCTGCCCCCGATGGGGGTCACCCTTACGGGATCAGGTGGGTCCTTGTCACAGATTTTGCCATATCGCGGCGCAAACGGCCCCTGAGCCAAGCGGGGGGCAAGCGCCCCCCGGCCCTACGCCAAATCGTCAACGATCTGATATAGCTTCCGCGACAATGATCGCCGAATCTCCCCGCTCCCCCCTTCGCCTGCTCGCCCGGTTGGTCCCGGTGCTCGTGGTTGGACTGCTGTGCCTCTGGGCCAGCCCGGCCTCCGCCGACTTCCGGCTTTGCAACAACACAGCGAGCCGGGTCGGCATTGCCCTCGGCTACAAGGACGCAGAGGGCTGGACCACCGAGGGCTGGTGGAACATCTCGTCCCGCTCCTGCGAGACCCTGCTGCGGGGAACGCTGGTCGCCCGCTACTATTACATCTACGCCATCGACTACGACCGCGGCGGCGAATGGTCGGGCCAGGCCTTCATGTGCTCGCGCGACAAGGAATTCACCATCCGCGGCACCGAGGACTGCCTCGCGCGCGGCTACGACCGGACCGGCTATTTCGAGGTCGATACCGGCGAGCAGCGGGCCTGGACCGTGCAGCTGACCGACGCCAACGAGCAACCGTCACAGCAGCAGCGGGTGCCCGGTCTACCGGGCCCAGTCGGCCCGGGTGGAGGCGTTCCGGGTTTGCCCAATAATCCGCCCGGTGGTACGCCCCCCGCCGCGCCTGGCCTCCCGCCAGCTCCCTCGCCACCGTCTGGAAATAAGCCATGAGGCGTCTTCGCCGTATCAAGATTCTCGCGACCCTTGGACCCGCCTCTTCGGACCTCGCGATGATCCGCCGCCTGTTCGAGGCCGGCGCCGACCTGTTCCGCATCAATATGAGCCACACCCCGCATGACAAGATGCGGGAGCTGGTCGCGACGATCCGCAACGTCGAGAGCAGCTATGGCCGGCCGATCGGCATCCTGGTCGATCTCCAGGGCCCGAAGCTCAGGCTCGGCGCCTTCGCCGAAGGCGCGGTCCAGCTCCAGAACGGCCAGACCTTCACGCTCGATTCCGACAAGGCGCCGGGTGATGCCACGCGCGTCAATCTCCCGCATCCGGAGATCCTGGCTGCGCTCAGGCCCGGCCATTCGCTGCTGCTCGACGACGGCAAGGTGCGCCTGATCGCGGAGGAGACCTCGAAAGAGCACGCGGTGACGCGTGTCGTGGTCGGCGGCCGGATGTCCGACCGCAAGGGCGTCAGCCTGCCCGACACCGACCTGCCGGTCTCGGCGATGACGCCGAAGGACCGCGCCGACCTCGAGGCCGCGCTGGTGACCGGCGTCGACTGGATCGCGCTGTCCTTCGTGCAGCGCGCCGACGACGTGATCGAGGCCAAGAAGATGATCCGCGGGCGCGCCGCGGTGATGGCCAAGATCGAGAAGCCGCAGGCGATCGACCGCCTCGCCGACATCATCGACGCCTCCGATGCGCTGATGGTGGCGCGCGGCGACCTCGGCGTCGAGCTGCCGCTGGAACGGGTGCCGAGCCTCCAGAAGCAGATGACGCGCATGGCGCGCCGCGCCGGCAAGCCGGTGGTGATCGCAACCCAGATGCTGGAATCGATGATCCAGTCGCCGGTGCCCACCCGCGCCGAGGTCTCCGACGTCGCCACCGCCGTCTATGAGGGCGCCGACGCCATCATGCTGTCGGCGGAATCGGCGGCCGGCAAATTCCCGGTCGAGGCGGTCTCGACCATGAACCGCATCGGCGAGGAGGTTGAGCGCGACCCGACCTATCGCTCCGTGGTCGCGGCCCAGCGACCCGCGCCGGAATCGACTGCCGGCGACGCCATCGCAGACGCCGCGCGGCAGATCGCCGAGACGCTCGACCTGCCGGCGCTGATCTGCTGGACCAGCTCGGGCTCGACCGCCGTGCGCGTGGCGCGCGAGCGACCGAAGCCGCCGATCGTGGCGATCACACCGAACATCACCGCCGGACGCCGGCTCGCCGTCGTCTGGGGCGTGCATTGCGTGGTAGCGGACGATGCCCGCGACCAGGACGACATGGTGGGCCGCGCCGGCCAGATCGCGTTCAGGGACGGCTTCGTCCGCGCCGGCCAGCGCGTGATCATCGTCGCCGGCGTGCCGCTCGGCATTCCCGGCACCACCAACATGGTCCGCATCGCCTCGGTCGGCCCCGAGGGCGACGCGAATATGTAGGTCGGCCTGCGGGCGGCAAACAAAAATGTCGAAAACAACCCCATGCACAGTAGCCGGCTGATCCGGCGAATGTGCCGGGGTTTTTCGAAAAGACGCGCAGAGGCAACGGCCTGAGCGCGATCAGGTTTCCACCCCGATCTCGCCGGTGTTTTAAGCCCCGACCAGCGCCTTCGCCGCCGGCAACAGCGTCTGCTGCACCACCAGCCCCCTGGCGCGGGCGTCCATGACACCGACGGCGCGCAGCGCCAGCAGCGTCACGGTCTGCACCGCATCGCGCATCCTGGCGGGATCTTCGAGATTGTCGGGCGCAAGCGGCCCGACCAGCGCCTCATGCAGCGCCCCTAACAGCGCGGTGGCGGCGAGCGCGGTGTCCTGCGCCGGCAGGTGGCCGGCACGCACGGCAGCGTCGATCCGCGTGGCGATCTCGCCGGCGATCTCGCGGCGGCTGGCCAAGCGGGACGCGCTGACATCGACGTCGACCGGCTCGGCCAGGATACCCCAGGCCAGCCTGCGCTGCGACAGCGTATGGACCGCCACGGTGGTGACGGCTGCCGCCAGCGCCGAGGATGGGCCGGGCGCGGCATCGGCCGCCCGGCGGATCGCAGCGAGCTCGTCGCGCGACACCTCGGCAATCAATTCGGAGATGAGCTCGGCCTTGGACGGGAAGTAGCGGTAGACCGTCCCGGCCGCGACACTGGCCCGGACCGCGACCGGCGCGATCTGCACCGCCGCCATCCCGCCCTCCGCCGCAGCTTCCCGCGCTGCAGCAAGTATCGCACTGCGCCTGGCCGCAAGGCGCTTCACCACTTGATGCGTCCGCCGATAAACCATGGCGCGCTTCCTGTCCCACACGCCAGCCGCACGCCCTGCGGCCGAACGCGTCGTCACTGCAATAGTTGCAAATCGTCCCGCAAGGACTGAACAACTATTCAGACTGGATGACAAGATGCAAATGCGTGGAGCGTCATGGCGAATGGACAGGAGCGTCAAGCCTGGGCCCGTCCCGCCTGCGCGGCCGAAGCCGCTTCGGCGCGGCGAAGGCCCGGACATCCACGTTCTTTGTCCCGCGAAGCAAGGCGTGGATGGCTGGGACAACAAGCCAGCCATGACGGCTGCGGAAACTTCCGCATCCCCAACGACGCTCACCTCAAATGCCGCAAGCCGGAGAAATTTAACGCGTCCGTAGCGACTGCCCCCCAAAAGAAAAGAGCCCCGTCCAGGACGGGGCTCTCAAACTTTCTCGGATCGTCCAGTCTTACTTGAGGCTGGTCGAGATCGAGCCGAACTTGGTGTTCAGCGAGCTGCCGAGGTTGTTGACGACGGTGATGATCGCCAGCGCGATGCCGGCAGCGATCAGGCCGTATTCAATGGCGGTCGCGCCGGATTCATCCTTCACGAAACGCGAAACGAGGTTCTTCATAGACTGCTCCCAAAGAGTACACGAGGCTTACAAATGGTCTGGTCTTCAGCTTCCCAGCGCCGCCCGACCATGGAACCGAACGTAGACGCAAAGAATTGCGCCGCAGTTAATTCGACTGCGTAAACACGAAGCGGATTGCACGTATTCGACGATGGTAAACCGGAATTGAGAACAATCGGTTAAATCGTAACTATCCGCGGCAATGCTGCGGGGCGCGATTTACCTGAAGTTATGACCGCGCGTGGTCCAATGCCGCCCGCTCGACCTGAAGCGCGGAGATGAATCGTTCATCGCGCTTCAGGTTATTGCTTGAGCATGATCTTCCCAGAAAACCGCTACACACTTTGCGCTAACGCGGCCCTTCGGGTCCGGATCATGCTCCGGCCGACAAGAACAAACAGGACGACGAGGCGGCATGTCCCTTTCCTTTGCCAACAGCATCGCGGTGCAGAGCCGCGCGCGCACACTGGTGCCGCTGTGCGTCGGCGCCGGCGCCTATCTCTTCTTCCTCTTTGTCGGCGACACGCTGCTTCAGGACTCCGACTCGTTCTGGCAGATCAAGATTGGGCAATGGATCCTCGATCACCGCGCCCTTCCCTACACGGACTTCTATTCCTTCACCCGGACCGGCGAGACCTGGATTTCGACGTCGTGGCTGTCGCAGGTGCTGTTCGCCTTCTCCCATGCACAATGGGACTGGGCCGGGCCCGTGATCCTCACCGCGATCGGGGCCGCGCTCGCGGCCGCGATCTTCGTCTACCTGCTCGACGCGCAGATCGGCGCACCGCGCGCGGTGCTGTTCGCGATGCTGGCGCTGCTGCTATCGCTGCATCACGTCCTGGCGCGTCCTCATATCCTGGCGCTGCCGGTCATGGTGGCCTGGGTCGGCCTGCTGATGGCGGCGGCCGATCGCAAGAGCGCGCCGTCCTGGTATTGGCTGCCGCTGATGGCGCTGTGGGCAAACCTGCATGGCGGCTTCGTGCTCGGCCTTGCGCTGATCGGCCCGATCTCGCTCGAGGCGGTCGAGCACGCCGAAAAGGGAAAACGGCTTTCCCTGTTCATGCGCTGGGTGCTGTTCGGTGTCGCCGCGCTGATCGCTGCCTGCTGCACGCCTTACGGCTGGCGGACACTGATGGGCGCGACCAACATCCTCAGCCTCGGCGAGCTGCTCTCGCTGATCTTCGAATGGATGCCGGCGAACTTTGCGACCTTCACCTCGTTCGAGGGCGCACTGCTCGGCCTGATCGCGCTCGGCTACTATCGCGGCCTCGTGCTCTCGGCGCCCAGGATCTTCCTGATCCTGTTCCTGACCTGGAGCGCACTGACCCATGTCAGGAGCATCGAGGCATTCGCATTCCTGGTGCCGCTGGTGCTGGCAAAGCCGCTCGGCGAGATGTTCTCGCGCCCGCCGGTTGACGCCACTGGAGCCGACCGCTGGCCGGCCCGCTACGTCACCGCAATCGGCGCGCTCATGATCGTCGCCGCGAGCTGGACCTCGACCTCGCTCTACATGAGCCACCACCGCTTCACCTTCACGATGGCGCAGACGCCGGTTGCGGCAGTCGACCTGCTCGAGAAGCTTGGGGTACAGCGCATCTTCAACGCCTACCAGTTCGGCGGCTATCTGATCTCGCGCGATATCCCTGTTTACGTCGACGGCCGTGCCGAGCTCTATGGCGAAAAGTTCGTGATGGACTTCTTCAAGGCGACGGAAGGCAAGAAGCCCGAGCTGCTGCCGCGCCTGCTCGACCAGTACAAGATCGACGCGACGCTATTGGTCGCCGATGCGCCGGGCCCGCAAATCCTTGACCAGCTCAAGGGCTGGAAGCGGATCTACGCGGACGACATCGCGGTCGTCCATGTGCGGGAGAAAGCGGACGGCGGGGCGGCGACGCCGTCGAAGTGAGGAAGCGGCTTCTGGCGTGTTCTCTCAGATGCGACGTTCGCTTGAAGATGTGAAGCGGACTTAGGCGCGCGTTCCGGCGATTTCGCCGTTTGACCATAGGAGACACCGCGCGTTCTCCAAAAGCGGGCGCCAGGCTGCCATTTCGGCGTGCGAACTTGGACGCCGGTTGACACGATCCCCTGGTGGTAATTGAGCGCCAAATTACCTGCCGTCAAAGCCCGAACAACCTTCAAACGAACATCACGCCGATTCTGAAGGGGGCCCGCCAGACCACGCGACAGGGCAACTTCAGAGCAGAGTCCAATACGATCAATGCGAAGGCGACAGGTATTCGGTCAGTCGATTCCTGAAGTTGCAGCGCCGCACCTGACGTCGAGATATTGCGGATCACGCAAGGAATTTTGTCGCGCCTGCACTCGATCTGGGCTGGCATTGCCACTCGGAACCGTGGTGCATGCCGGGTCTCTACCATTGGCTGCAGGCTCCTATTCCCCCCTTAGAATGATCCGAATTCCTCGACGCTTTGATTTATCCAGAGCAGTGCCGCACGGCTATCCAACCAGAAAAGCTGGTCGTCCTCCCCTTCGCCGGGAGTCATGTGCAACAGGAAGGAATTGTCGCCGTATCGAAATAGCGTGTCACGCGCCTGACGCTCAGTCAGAGTCTGGACATCGAGAAAAGAATACCGATGGGTTGCGACAAGCCTCATATCCCGGGCCCTTTCAACCTCGCGTTAGATCATCTTCCAACCAGGTCGGCGTCACCGCCGGGAGCGGCGCAGTGTCAGGTATTTGTTGCCCCGGTCCTGAACCAGGTAACGGGCTTCCTCCATCGAAGCGGTCAGCTCTTCCGCGTGCCGAGCAAGCTGACGGATGTTCGGATCATCTGCGAAATCGCGGAGAATGATCCGAACGCACTGGTTGGCAAGGTCGAGCACCCATAGTGCGTGACGCATGTCATCTAGGGTGCGAAGGTTCTCTCCATCCAACTCGGACAGCACATTTGTGAGTCCATTTAGCCGAACGATGGCAGCATGCGGTGCGGGACGAGGGAAATTGATGATGTCGGACATCATTGTCCTCAAAATATTCAATATGCATCGAGTATTATGGCCAACATTCAATAGTTTCTTAAAATGCTTACAAGATGTGCTATCGGTTTTTGGCGCGTACGATTGTACCGGAGGCAATGGCAGATCCTTGGCCCGCGCGACGACGAGGAAACGCATGACTGACGACGAAGGCTAATGCGGCGCGCCGTGGTGGGTGTAGGCTTGGCGCTGGCCATGCTTGCGGGTCTCTATTTCTACGGATCGCCGGAATACAGAAAATTGAAGAAAGAGTGCATCGAGACCGGCATGGACCACTCGGGCCCCATCAGACGATGAGCTGCATCGGTTATGGACGGCTTGCCGCAGGATAGGTTTTGGCGCCCCTTTGTGAAACGAGGCAGGTAGCTAAGTGAGCCTCTGGCCCCTTAGCAGTCATTCCGACCGGCCGACGGCTGGCTTCCGATAACAGCCCCTAGCGGGACTCCAGCCTTGGTGCGCGACGCCTGAATGAGCGATGCTTAAGCTCGCGGTTCATCAGGAAAGTCAAAGCTGAAAATAACAAGCCCGATCGCACCAAACATTAACAGCGCTAGGAACAGCGCCGCAACAGCATAGGACCACACGAAAGGCTCCGAGCAGCTGTGTGCCATCCAATCGAACCAAACGAGCGGAATCATCGCTCGCCGGCTGATCTGAGGCAGACCCGACGGGGTTAAACGGCAATTGTCCGGCATAATGACCTTGCTCAGTCGAGCCGCGCCGCGCAACTGAACTATCGAGTTAGCCCTTTCGAGTATTGGAAGACTTTTCGGCTTCAGGATAAGCAGTTGAACACACCCTCCGCGGGCGAGCGGCCGCGCCCCGCTCCATCAACCCGCGCTTTCTTCTGCTTGTGACCCATCAGCGAAGTGGAGACACCTTTCATTGAGGTCCGCTTGGTGGGTGGAGCGGACTGACTTTGCTCACTCTGAGTTCTCCGCATTTTGACCCAACTCGGGCCTCGACAGCCACGGCTGCGCGTCCAGTGTCGCCAGACGATTTCTTATGGCTCTCGACTACTTCTTGTAGCCGACGTAATAGGCGCCGATTTCGGCGCCCGTACTGTCCTTGATCGGTTCGTATCCCGTTATGTAGGGCGTACCCAGTATCGGCACCTCGCCGTAATAGCTCTTCCCCGCCTTGATCGATTCAAGCGCTGGCCCGGCTAGGACGGTGCCAACTGCTCGGCCGCTTCCATCGGGCTTTGGCACACTTGTGGATACTCGGACGTATTCGCCTCCGTCTTTTGCAAACAGCGTGGCCGTCATCCCTTTGCCGTCCTCGCTTCCAACCGCGTCGACGATGTCAAAGTTGTTACTGATCTTAGTCGTGCCGAAATACAGAGCGGGTGCGTCTTTGCCCCCAACAGCTTCCCTTCCTTCGAGCTTGGGGGCTCCTAATTTCGCCGTCATAGCTTTTAAGGATTCCATCGATTTCGTTACTCTCGGATCCGCTTGGGCGTGCCCGGTGCCCGGCATGAGTGTAGAGGTTGTAACAAGGCATGCGGCGGCGATAATGCCGACCAGAAAGGTTTTCCGATCCATTGTAAGCTCCTGATGTGAAATACGGCATTTTCCTTCACGCGCACCTCACGCGGTGTGCACGTCATTCGCGCCTCGGTTTTGACTGCGATTGAACAGACCAGAGATTACAGGTCTAGGAATTTGCCCGCCGACGGCATCAGCGCTGCCGCTAAGATAGTTGGCGAACACAGGACTGTCGGCACGTCCTCATGGCAGCTCGCAAGAGAAGTTACATCACTTCTGCCCTCGCCGCAAAGCGCGGTCGCGGCCCGCGCGTTGGTCTCTCGTGGCGCGCGTGCTCGCGACACCCCTCACCTGCGAGAACACGATTTGAGTCCAGCCGCGTTGTCCCGCACCGCGCAACGATGGTCGATCCCGCGAAGCAAGCAGCATTCGAGCGAAGATTGCCCCTTGCCCCACAGGCGAAATAGTATGAGATAGGATTGCTCATCGGCCAAAGATAACGGTCAGCTCGCTCCACCTCAGTGACGGGCCGGCGAACTCAAGCGATACTCTTGGGGGTCCGAGGACACGGCAATGAGCCACGATGTCAGGGCTTGGCTCGAGGATCTCGGGCTTGGACGATTTGCCGAAACATTCGCCGAGAACGGCGTCGACCTTGATCTGCTGTCCGAGCTCAGTAACGAGGATCTGAAAGATCTCGGGATTGCACGCCTGGCAGACCGCAAACGTTTGCTCAAGGCGATCGCCGGTCTCGCGCAGGCGACGCACGCGACAGCCATTCCGGCTCCGAGCGCATCCGAGGGGGAACGCCGTCAATTGACGGTCATGTTCTGCGACCTCGTCGACTCCACCGCTCTCTCCAGTACCCTGGACCCTGAACAGCTGCGCGATCTACTGCTCGCCTATCAGGCGGCATGCGCCGTCGTGATCGACCGCTACGACGGTCATCTCGCGAAATACCTTGGAGATGGTCTGCTCGTCTATTTCGGCCTTCCACGTGCGCATGAGGATGACGCTCAACGTGCGGTCAGTGCCGGGCTCGATATCGTCGAGGCGGTCGCGCTGCTGAATCGAGATTTGTTCAGGAAAGTCGGTATCCAGCTCGGTGTCCGCCTTGGCGTGCACACCGGGCTCGTGGTGGCCGGAGAAATGGGTGCGGTCGGGGCACGCGAGGAAATGGCGATCGTCGGTGAAACACCGAATGTTGCTGCGCGGCTCCAGTCGCTGGCCACCCCCAATGCCTTGGTAATCAGCGCCAGCACGCAGCGCCTTGTCGGAGGCCTTTTCACCTACGAAGACATCGGTGTCCACCAGCTGAAAGGCGTCGCCCGTCCTGTGCAGGCGTGGCGAGTGACCGGCGAGCGTCTGACCGAGAGCCGCTTCGAGGCGCTGCATCCTGGCGGGCCATTCCCGCTGATCGGTCGCGAGGAGGAGGTCAATTTTTTGCTGCGTCGCTGGGAGCAGGCGAAGCAGGGCGACGGCCAGGTTGTCTTGCTCTGTGGGGAGCCTGGCATCGGCAAGTCGCGGATTGCCGAGGCGCTCGTCGAGCGAATAGCGGACCTGCCGCACGTACGCTTGCGGTGCCAATGCTCGGCATATTTCACGACCAGCGCGCTATATCCCTTCGCGCGCCAGTTGGTACAGGCAGCCGGGTTCCTGCCAACCGATCCGCCTGCGATCAAACTGAACAAGCTCGAGCAGATGCTGGCCGAATCCGAACAGGCAGTGCCCGAGATCGCTTCGCTGTTTGCAGGCTTGCTGTCGATCCCTGTGGCTTCGCACTATCCGAGGCTGGAGCTGACGGCAGAGAGCCTTAAGCGGAGAACCGTGACAGCATTGGTCGATCGAGTGCTTGGGCTGGCGACCCGGAAGCCGGTACTGATCGTGGTGGAAGACGCGCATTGGATCGACGCTTCGAGCGCAGACGTCATCGCGGCCGCGATGGATCGTGTGCAGGATTCTCGCGTCCTGATCCTGATTACCTACCGACCCGACTACATACCGCCATGGAGCGGCCGCCCCCATCTGACCATGCTTATGCTCAATCGGCTGAGCCGAGCGCAGGCAGCTGACATGGTCGGTGCGTTGGCTGCCACCGAAGCGCTGCCGGCGGAAATAATTCAAGAGATTGTGGCAAAAACGGACGGCGTGCCGCTTTTCATCGAGGAGCTGACCAAGGCGGTCCTCGAGGCCGGCTTGGCCAACGACGAAGCTGGTTGCGGGCGTGCCGGGCGACTACAGCTATCGGTTCCGATGACGCTGCAGGACGCGCTCGTTGCGCGGCTGGACCGGACGGCGGGGACGAAGGAGGTCGCGCAAGTGGCGGCGGTGCTGGGCCGCGAATTCAGCGAGGCCCTCCTGACGGCTGTCTTGCCACCGAACCGGGGCGCACTGACCGGGGCCTTGGATGCGTTGGTTCAGGCAGGACTCCTGTTCCGCCGCGGCTCGCCCCCTCAAACCAGCTACGTCTTCAAGCACGCACTGGTGCAGGACGCCGCCTACGGGACGCTGCTCCTGACCTCCAGACAGCAACTTCATGCACAGAGCGCCGACGTACTTGAGCAGCAATTCCCGGAGATTGCAGAAGCGCAGCCCGAACTGCTGGCGCACCACTACGCGGCCGCCGGCATATATGATCGCGCAATCGCCTATTGGCAGCGGTCCGGCACGCGTGCGCGCGAACGCTCCAATTACGTCGAGGCCGAGCACGTCTTGACCGCCGCGGTCGCACTTGTGCCGCAACTGCGCGACGAGGCGCGGAAGCGTACCGAGCTTGACCTGCAGATGGCGCTCGGCGCGGTGTACCGGGCCATCCGTGGCTCGGGCTCACCGCAGACTGAGCTCACCTATAGGCGTGCCCGCGCACTATGCGAGGAAGTTGGCGACGCCGATCGGCTGCTGGAAGTCATCTATGGACAGTTTGTCGGTGCCTTCAACCGGCCGAAGCTGCACGATGCCGAACGCTATGCGAGCGAGTTCATGGAGATTGCGGAGCATGATCATAATGCTTCAGCGCTGAAGGTGGCAGAGTACCTGATTGGCAGTACAGCGTTCTTGTTGGGTGATCTTGTTCGCGCTCGCCAGCACCTGGAAGATTCGCTGCGCGTCGATGGCGTAGACCGCGAGCGCGTCAATCGATACTCGCACGGCCAGTATCCCACCTTCCCGCTGATATACCTGGCATGGACCATGTTCGCGCTGGGATTTCCGAACCAGGGGCATGCGTTGGCCGGAGAAGCCATTGGAGTGGCCAGGGACCGCTCGGAGTTCTACTACGCGATGGCCCTCAGCAACGATTGCTATCTACATCACATGAGCGGGGATTGTGCGGCGGTGGAGGCGAATATTGCTACTCTGGTCGATCTTGCAGCGAAGAGAGGGATCGTCGTGTTCCACGCGACCGCTCATCTTTTCGAAGGCTGGACGCGGGCCATTCGCGGCGCGCCGGAAGACGGCATCGACTTGATGCGTGAAGCGCTGGCAAAGCTCGCCGCAACGGAGCAGAAGGTCGAGCATCCCTACAAGAGATCGATCCTGGCCGAGACCTGTCTGCGGGCGGGTCGATGGTCGGAGGCGGAGGAACAGCTCGACGAGGCACTGCGCCTGGTGCGGACCACGGACGAGCGCTGGTACGAGGCGGAGGTGCATCGGCTTGCCGCCGAACTCGCACTTGCAAAGGGTGATAAGGTCAACGCTGGACTGGAATTCGAGCGAGCGCGCACGCTTGCGACCGCGCAGTCGGCGCGCATGTGGGAGCTACGCGCGGCGACAGGGCTCGCCCGGCTATGGCGCGAGGCAGGTAAGGTCAGCCAGGCGCGTACCCTGCTGGCGCCGGTGCTCGGCCGCTTCACCGAAGGCTTGGACACGCGCGATTTCATCGAGGCCAAGGCGATTTTCGATGGACCGACCTAAGGCACAATAGCTGGTTGGGCGCCCCGGTGCGGGCCTGTCATCGTCGAGGCCCGGAACCGGCCCTAGGCAGCCATTTCAGCGTTCGACGCTGACGTCGGCCTTTGTCCCGAAGTGGGTACTTGCGATTTAAAGACCGATCGGTCTATATATTGATCATGAGCCGCCAGCCCCCAGCGCAATCGCCCCGTGGCCGCCCCCGAAGCTTCGACGTGGACGCCGCGGTCGAACGCGCCATGGATGTGTTCTGGTCGCGCGGCTATCACGCGACGGCGCTGCCGGACCTGCTGCGGGCCACGAGGCTCTCGCGGGGCAGCCTTTATGCCGCTTTCGGTGACAAGCACTCGCTCTTCCTGCGGGCGCTCGATCGCTACATCGCGGATGCGGTGGCGCGGATGGATGTCGAGCTCGCCCCCGGCAGGGAGCCGGTCGACGCCTTGCGGGCCTATCTCTCCGGCTACGTCGAACGCACCAGCGGTGCCAATGGCCGGCGCGGATGCCTGCTGGTGGCCACCGCCATGGAGCTGGCCGGCCAGGATGCGGAGGTCGCCCGCCGCGTTGCGGGCTTCTTCAGAAGTTTGGAGACCAGGGTGGCTGGTGCGCTCTCCCGCGCGAAGAGTGCAGGCAAGCTGGCCGATGGAGTCGATCCCGCCACGGCCGCGAAAATTCTCGTCTGCTTCGTCGAAGGGCTGCGCGTGGTCGGCAAGACGGCCCCGGCGCGAGCCACATCGCAAGCTACCGCCGACGCGCTTCTCGACCGCTTCGTCAGCTAGATAACCCGATCATGTCGACACTCCGTGACGCCTTCGCTTCCGCCGCGCCGATATATGGACCAATCAGTCTAGAAAGGAAGATGCCATGTCCGCCCTCCAGATCGCCTGCGCGGTAGCCGTTCCCCTGCTCTGGGGCTACCAGTTCGTGGCCATCAAGGTGGGCGTTGCGGAGTTTCCGCCGCTCTTCTTCCTCGCGCTGCGCTTCCTCGCCATCGCATTGCTGCTCGTTCCGTTCGTCAGAAAACCTACACGAAAGCAGCTTGGCCCCATCGCCGCGATTTCGATTTTCCTCGGCGGCCTGAACTTCGGGCTGTTCTATGTCGGCCTCGGGCTCGGCTCGGGAAGCATGTCGGCCGTCGCCTATCAGCTCGCGACGCCCTTCACCGTCCTGCTGGCGTGGCCGCTGCTCGGCGAGAAGCCGTCTACGACCACCTCCGCCGGCGTGGCGCTGGCCTTCGCCGGCGTGGTCGTGCTGGCGGCGGGGCCCGGACTTTCGGCAAGCATCCTGCCGCTGCTGCTCGTGGTCGCAGCCGCCTTCGCATTCGCCGTGTCCAATGTCCTGACCAAACGCCACGGCCCCTTTGATCCACTGATGCTGATGGGATGGTCGTCGCTGTTCACGGTGCCACAGGTCCTGGTGATGTCGCAGCTGCTGGAATATGGGCAGGCGGCGAGCCTCGTCACGGCGGACGGACGTGGCTGGCTCGCGCTCGCCTACACGATCTTCATCGGCGGAATCCTGGGGTTCGGCCTTTGGTTCTGGCTGATCGGACGCTGCTCCATGGGCCGCGTCGCACCTTTCGGCCTGCTGCTTCCGGTGTTCGCCTTGATGTCGAGCGTGTTGTTCCTCGGCGAGCGCATGACCCCGAAGCTGATCGTCGGCGGGCTGCTCGCGATATCAGGCGTGGCGCTGACACAGGTCAGACCGCGCGCGCGAGCTGATGCCTTCAATTCCCCGTCTGCAATTCGCCAAAACGCTCCCAGCTCTTGCCGTTGAAGCGCATGAACTGCATCTGGTCGACCGGGACGTGATCGGTCGGGCCGGTATTGACCTTGATACCGGGCAGCAGCATCGGCAGTTCAAGATCGCGGATCGCGTAAGCCTGCTTCAGGATGTTCTCGGTCGAAAGGTCGTCGCCGCACGCCTTCAGCACCGCCTCCAGCGCCATCGCGCTGTTGTAGGCGTTGACGTAGTTGGTGTCGTGCTGATCGGCCTCCGGCACGTATTTCGTCATGAACTCGCGCCAGCCCTTGACGCCGGGATCGTCCTTCCAGGCGGGATCGTCGGGGTCCTTCACATAGGCGGTGGAGAGAATGCCGGTGCCGGCTTCCAGGCCCGCAGGCTCCATCACGGTCGAGACCCACACCGCGACATTGGAGAGGAACGTCATCGGACGCCAGCCGATCTCGAAGGATTTGCGGATCGCCTGCGCCGCGAATTTCGGCGTCGCCGCGATCACGAACACATCGGCGCCTGATGCTTTCAATTTCACGATCTGGGAGTCGATCGTGGGATCCTGGATCTCGTAGGTCGCACCGGTCACGACGGCATCGTATTTCTCGCCGAGCACGTCCTTGAGGCCGGCGAGATAGTCGCGGCCGTAATCGTCGTTCTGCGAGATCACGGCGAATTTCGCGTTCGGGTTCTTCGCCAGCGCAAAGCGCGCATAGAGCCGCGCCTCGTAGCGGAACGGCGCCTGCACGCCCATCGTCGCCTGCGGATATTGCGCGATGGCGGCGAATTTAGAGGCGCCGGAGCCGATGAAGAGCTGCGGCACGTTCTTGCTCTGGAGATATTTCGCGATCGCCGTGTTGTGGGCAGTGCCGATCGAGGAGAAAATCAGCGCGACTTCGTCGCTCTCGACCAGCCTGCGCGTCTGCTCGACCGATTTCGGCGGCGCGTAGCTGTCGTCGAGCGAGATCAGGTTGACCTTGCGGCCGTTGATGCCGCCCCTCTCGTTGAGCATCTTGAAATAGCCGACCTCGCCCTTGCCGAGCGCGCCGAACGCGGAGACCGGGCCGCTGTAGGGCATGGTCTGGCCGATCCTGATTTCGGTTGGCGTAACGCCGCGCATCTCGGCGGCAAGCGAAGCAGCAGGCAGCAGCAGGAACGAAACGGCGCCAAGCGCGCCCAATGCTGCATTCAAGCGCATCAGCTCCCTCCCCTTATGTCGATGCGATCGCGCCGCACCTTTATTTGACGAGAGCATGCCATGACATCGCGGCGAATTCCAATCATTATCGGGCGGCGATCGCAGGGGTGGGCGAAGCGCCTTGTCTCGCCGAAGCTCGGAGGGCGAAGGTGGAAGCATGCCTATCCTACATCTGTAACGTCTTATGAGATGACGCGCCGTTGCTGCCGTGCGGTAATCTCCAGGGGGCGAACAGGAATACCCATCATGATGTTTCGCAATCTT
Organism: Bradyrhizobium liaoningense; assembly: GCF_018130785.1. GTDB lineage: Bacteria > Pseudomonadota > Alphaproteobacteria > Rhizobiales > Xanthobacteraceae > Bradyrhizobium > Bradyrhizobium liaoningense_A. Next base: position 85,398 of record NZ_JAFCJT010000010.1, on the reverse strand, counting down.
TTCACGGCGCTTCTCGTCACGGCCGCGATCACCGCGGCGCAGGCGGCGCCGCAATGGCTGAACCTGCCGCCGACGCCGACATTGCCGAAGGCGACACAGAGCGGCTTCGCGCCCGTCAACGGCGTCAAGGTCTGGTACGCAACATTCGGCCGCGGCGAGCCGGTCATCCTGCTGCATGGCGGTCTCGCCAACGCCAATTACTGGGGCCACCAGGTCCGAGCGCTGCAACGCCACTATCAGGTGATCGTCATGGACAGCCGTGGGCACGGTCGCAGCAGCCGCAACCAGGAGCCGTATGGCTACGATCTGATGGCCTCGGACGTGGTCGCCCTGCTCGATCATCTCAAGATCAAGAAGGCCGCGATCGTCGGCTGGAGCGACGGCGCGATCATCGGTCTCGACATCGCGATGAAGCACCCGGTTCGCGTCAGCAAGCTGTTCGCCTTTGCGGCGAATTCGGATCCGTCAGGCGTTGCCGATATTGCGTCAAGCGACGTCTTCAACACCTACATCGCAAGAGCAGGAGACGAGTACAAGCGCCTGTCGCCAACACCAACCGAATACAAGAGCTTCGTCGCGGAGATTACCAAGATGTGGGAGAGCCAGCCGAAATGGACGGCCTCCGACCTCGCTTCCATCAAGGTCCCGACATGGATCGTCGACGGTGACCACGACGAGGCGATCAAGCGCGAGAACACCGAGTTCATGGCGGCGAACATTCCGGGCGCCGGCCTGCTGATCCAGCCTGAGGTCAGCCACTTCTCGTTCCTGCAGGACCCCGAGCAGTTCAACGATGATGTGCTGCATTTCCTCGCGCGTGGCGGTGAGAGGCCCGGAGCAGCAGCGAAGTGAGACGATCGTAGGGTGGGCAAAGCGACAGCGTGCCCACCCTACGAGGCGGCCCTCGAAGGGCGACGGCCCAGCTGCATCGGGGCCGTTCATCCTTCGAGGCTCCTCATGGGACGCATTGCGTCCCATGCCTCGCACCTCAGGATGACGGAATCGCCAACAAAAAAAACGCGGCGTTTCTGCCGCGTTTTTCAATTCGATCTGCCGCTCGCGATTACGCCTGCGGCTGGGGCTCCAGGCCGGGATCCGGATCGGGCCGCGGGCGCGACTTGCCGGCGGGCGGCACGGCGGAGGCGCGCGGCGTGGTCGGCTCGAGCACCGATTCGCGGTTCGGCTTCTTGCCCTTGAGCAGGTCGACGATCTCCTCGCCGGAGAGCGTTTCGAACTCGAGCAGGCCCTTGGCGAGCGCTTCGAGGTCGGCTCGCTTCTCGGTGAGAATGCGCGTCGCTTCGTTGTAGCCCTCTTCCACGAAACGCCGGATCTCGGTGTCGATCTTCTGGACCGTGGCCTCCGACGCATTCTGCGTGCGCGACACCGACATGCCCAGGAACACCTCGTCCTGGTTCTCGCCATAGGACACGGTGCCGAGCGCCTCGGACAGGCCCCAGCGCGTCACCATCATGCGAGCCAGACGGGTCGCCTGCTCGATGTCGGAGGACGCACCGGACGTCACCTTCTCGCGGCCGAAGATCAGCTCTTCGGCAACGCGGCCGCCCATCATGATGGCGAGGCGCGAGGTCATCTGCTCCAGCGACATCGACAACTTGTCGCGCTCGGGCAGCTGCATGACCATGCCCAGCGCACGACCACGCGGAATGATGGTCGCCTTGTGGATCGGGTCGGTCGCGACGACGTTGAGGCCGACGATGGCGTGGCCGCCCTCGTGATAGGCCGTCAGCAGCTTCTCTTCCTCGGTCATGACGAGCGACTTGCGCTCGGCGCCCATCATTACCTTGTCCTTGGCCTCTTCGAACTCGGCCTGGGTCACCATCCGCTTGTTACGGCGGGCGGCGGTGAGCGCGGCTTCGTTGACGAGGTTCATCAGGTCGGCCCCGGAGAAGCCCGGGGTGCCGCGCGCGATGGTCTTGAGGTTGATATCCGGCGCCAGCGGCACCTTGCGGACGTGAACCTTGAGGATCTGCTCGCGGCCGACGACATCGGGATTGGGCACCACGACCTGGCGGTCGAAGCGGCCGGGACGCAGCAGCGCGGGATCGAGCACGTCGGGACGGTTGGTCGCGGCGATCAGGATCACGCCCTCGTTCGCCTCGAAGCCGTCCATCTCGACCAGCAACTGGTTCAGCGTCTGCTCGCGCTCGTCATTGCCGCCGCCGAGACCGGCACCACGGTGACGGCCGACGGCGTCGATTTCGTCGATGAAGATGATGCAGGGCGCGTTCTTCTTGGCCTGCTCGAACATGTCGCGGACGCGGCTGGCGCCGACGCCGACGAACATTTCGACGAAGTCCGAACCCGAGATGGTGAAGAACGGCACGTTGGCTTCGCCCGCGACCGCACGCGCGATCAGGGTCTTACCGGTGCCAGGAGGGCCGACCAGCAGCACGCCGCGCGGGATGCGGCCGCCGAGGCGCTGGAATTTGCCGGGGTCGCGCAGGAATTCGACGATCTCCTGCAGGTCCTGCTTGGCTTCGTCCACGCCGGCGACGTCCTCGAAGGTGACGCGGCCATGCGCTTCCGTGAGCATCTTCGCGCGCGACTTGCCAAAGCCCATCGCCTTGCCGGCGCCGCCCTGCATCTGCCGCGACAGGAAGATCCACACGCCGATCAGCGCGATGAAGGGCAGCCAGGAAACCAGCAGCGAGACGAACCACGGCACGTTGTCGCCGGGCGGCTTCGCGGTGATCTGGACCTTGCTGTCATAGAGGCGCTTCACCAGCGTCGGATCGTTCGGCGCATAGGTCTGGAAGCTGGAGCCGTTGGTGAAGGTACCGTGGATATCCGGACCCTGGATCACGACGTCGCGCACATTGCCGCGGTCAACTTCGCTCAGGAGCTGGGAGAAGGCGATGTCCTGCGAGGAGGCGCGCTGACCCGGATTCTGGAAGAGCGTGAACAACGCCAACAGCAGCAAGACAATGATGACCCAGAGGGCGAAATTGCGCAGATTGGCGTTCATCGATCTTCCTTCGTGGTCGCGCGGATCGCGGCCTGATCCTTGGGCGGTATCTTGGACAGTTATTTTGTCAGTGCGAGGAAATCCCCAAGGAATCCTCTTGGTTAGACGCATACAATTTAGGTGCCGCCCCGGTCGCTGCCAAGGGAACGAGATGGGACTATTTATCCCATCTTAGGACGATTCCCGCTGAAATAATGGCGACCTGGCCGTGGTTTTTCCTGGCTGGTTAAGGTGACCTGACGCCGCGCAGCGGAAACGGCCGGTGTCATGATCCGCCCTTGGACCGCCGTGCCGGCGCCGGTGCGATGTGGATACGCCCCCCGGCAAGGCTGATCAAGGCTCCCGCAAGGGTCTGCTTCAGTGCCGGCCGGCCATTTGCGGCTGCGCGGGGGCCTGCGGCCATGGCCTGGTCGAGCGCGGCCGAGAGGGTCTCGACCTTGCCGAGTTCCGCCGGCCCCTCATGACCGAGGGCGTTGACGGCCCGCAGGAGGAGCCGCAACCGGACCTCCTCCGGCAGGACGGCAAACGCGGAGGCCTCGAAGCAGCGAACGCCCACCTGCGGCGCATCGCCGCGCGCCCGAAGCTGAAGAAAGCGCTCGGCGCCATCGACCAGCACGTCGACCGCCGCATTGGCGCGCGAAAGCCTGCCTGCGAGCCGCGCCAGGCTCCTGCTATCACCGCCCTCGGCCGCGAGCTGCGGCAGCAGCGCGCGCAGCCGCGGCCGGGTGAAGGCGGTGTCGCGATTGGTGGGATCATCGGCAAAGCCGATCTTCGCCCGCCTCAAGGTCGCGATCAGCTGCGACTTCGGGACATCGAGCAGCGGGCGCACCAGCACGATGCCGTCGCGCTCCGTGAGGCGCGCCATCGCCGACAGCCCGGCAAGCCCGCTGCCGCGGACAAGGCGCATCAACAGGGTTTCGGCCTGGTCGTCGCGGGTGTGAGCGGTCAGCACATGGCTCGCGCCGACATTGCGCGCGGCTTGCGCAAGCAGGCGGTAGCGGGCTTCGCGTGCAGCGGCAGGCAGTCCTGTATTCGGCTTTGCGCCACGCCAGCGCAGGGTCCGGTGGGCCAGCCCAAGCTCAGCAGCCAGCCGCTTGACCTCGCGCGCCTCGCGCGCCGCCTCCGGGCGCAGGCCGTGATCGACGGTGACGACGGTCAGTTGCGGACCGCGTGCAAGGCCGCGCTGCCAGCGCGCGGCGAGCCACATCAGCGCGACCGAGTCAGGCCCGCCGGAGACCGCGAGCACCAGCGCCGGCGCGTTTTTGAGCCCGGTGAAGAGGTGCTTCGCCGCGCGCGCCGAGATCGGTGAATTGTCGTCGTCTGACATGACGCTGCCCAGGCAATCGCCAGACTATTTAGCGCAGCGGCATCCGCATTGTCAGGGCGCAAATACCAGGCGTCAGCACTTCACCCGCTTCTGCTCGCGATCGACCGCGGCTTTGACGCCGGCGGAGGCCCGCGGAAATTTGCGGCCGACTTCGCCGAAGGCGGCGCAGGCGGCCTCTTTCTCCTTCAGCGCTGCCAGCGACTGACCGAGCCGCAGCAGGGCATCCGGCGCCTTGGCGGACTTGTCGTACTTGGTGGTGACGGCAAGGAAGGCTTCCGCGGAGTCGCGGTATTGCTGGCGCTGGAAATAGCTCTCGCCGAGCCAGTATTGCGCGTCCCCGAGCAGCGGGTCGCTCGGATATTTCTGCGCAAAATTCTTCATGGTCTGCTCGGCCAGCGCATAGTCCTTGCGCTGCATGTAGCCGATGCCGAGGTCGAACTCGTCGCGCGGCGTTGCCGAGGGCGGAAGGGTCGTCAGGCCAGCGCCGCCCGATGGCGCCTGTTGGGCCGGCGGGTAGCCGGGCTGGGCTGCCGGCGGCACGCCTTGCTGGTAGCGCGGGCTGGTGTTGGCGAGATCGAGCGGCTCGCCGGCACCGCGCCCGCCGGGCGCGCCGCCAGGAGTGCCTGCCGGCATCGGCTGCTGCCCGCCACCGAGCGCGCGCGGCGCGCCGGGCGCATTCGGATTCTGGTTCGGATCGAAGGAATCGCCGCGACGGCGCGTGCCGGGGGCACCGGGCGCCGGCTGCTCCTGAACGATCGGCGCGGGAGAAGCGATCTGCGGCTGCTCGTAATGCGGCTGAGCCTGTTGCTGCTGGCGATAGGGCGGCGCAGACTGCGCGGGCGGCATGGCCGCGACATTGGGCGCCTGTCCCGGCGCGCCTTGCGCGCCGCCCTCGAGCGCCCGCAGCCGCTCTTCGAGCTGGCGGTTACGGTATTGCAGCTCTTCGTTCTGGCCCGTGAGCTGGCGCAGCTGGTTCTCCAGCCGCTCGATCCGCATCTCGGGGTCATCATCGGACTGCGCGAACACGGGCGAGCACAAAGAGAGCAGCGCGGCGGTCGCCACGATGCCGGTAAAGACCTTGGATCTGGATGACATCTTGCCCTGACGACGAAAGCGAAATGGCCTGCGACGGAACCTTCGACGCGCCACACATTGAAGTGGAGTACGCCAAAAATGTGACTGCCACAAAGGGGTTTCTGTCACAGAATGCTGAAACGAAACCGGCGCCCGAGAGGGCGCCGGCATAATCCTTTTTTGAAGATGAACGGCGCCTGACTGATCGTCAGGAGCTCGCGTTCAGCACGGTGACGGCACGACGGTTCTGCGACCAGCAGGAAATATCGTTACAGACGGCGACCGGCCGCTCCTTGCCGTAGGAGATCGTGCGCATGCGGTTCGGATCGATGCCGCGCGAGGCGAGGAACGAACGCACCGACTGGGCGCGGCGGGCGCCGAGCGCGATGTTGTATTCGCGGGTGCCGCGTTCGTCGGCATGCCCCTCGATGGTGAAGCTGTACTGCCGATAGTTCTGGAGCCACTGCGCCTGCTTCTCGAGGGTCACGATCGCCTGCGGTGTCAGATCGGTCTGGTCGCTTTCGAAGAACACGCGGTCGCCCACGTTAACGACGAAATCCTGCTGGCTGCCAGGCGTCGCAGCATTGGCCATCGCATCCGTCGCTGCGTTCTTGTTCGCGCATGCGCCCATCGACAGCGCGATCGCAACCACCGCAGCCAGCTTCAATCCCTGGAGGATACGCATAGGGTATTTCATTCCGGAGCCTCCACGCTCGCGTTCGTCCACTGCTGTCCGGTCTACAGGGGGTTGGTTAAGCGAACGTTCCGTCAACCTTGATGGAACCTTGCTTCAGCCGGTCAAATGCCCCCAAACCGCGAAAAGCAACCGTCATGGTTAATGGGTTCTAAATGTGGCGCGAGGGTGAAGGCAAGCCGCGTGACCAGCAAAAACGCCGGTTCTTGCTGGAATTTCGGGCCCGAACGATGATGGGGCGAACGGAGCCCCGGCCGAAAGGCGTGCGGCGGCTCGGGGCGATGACGGCAGGCAATCAGACGTGAGCGGCTTCCGCCACCAGCACCGGCCGCTGCGGCACCTGGCGCTGCCCGCCGCGCCCGAACAGCATCCGCCGCTCGAAGGCGGTGGACCGCATGATCGGATAGCGCTCGAACACCTTCTTGCGGAAGGTCGGGAAATCCGCCGCCATCAGTCCGAACGGCTTGGTGAGGCCCGGGACCAGGCGGGGCTCGGCGATGGTCTCGTGCAGGAAGACCCGCCGGTAGAAGGCCTGATGCTCGGAACGCACGATGGCGAGGCCGAGATCGGCATTGAAGTGCTCGCACGCCATGTAGGCGAGCCGGGTCGTGAGATAGGGCAATTCCGGAACCCGCTTCACTTGGTCGGGATCGGCGACAAAGCGGGTTGGGTCGATCATGACCTCGCCGCGATCGAGCCGCGGCAGCAGGATGTCGGGAAAGACGTCGGCCGAGGTGGACTCGCGCCATTCGGAGGTCAGCACGCTGATGCGCACGGAGCTGCAGAGTTGGCCGCGGAGATAGACGCCGAAGGTCCACGCGTTCGGCAGCTCGTCGTAGCGGTCGGTGACCCGGGCTTCCGCCGATTCCCTGACGGCGCCCTCGCGCAGATAGGCACGGTAGCGGAGGTTGTAGATTTCTTCTTTCTCCGCGGCCGTCTCCGCAAGATGATAGTCGACGTCGGTCAGAAGCTCCGCTCCCCGTCCAACAGCCGAAATGACAGATCTGGCTGAGGACTGCATTCGAACTCCTTACCCACCAACCACGATGCGCGAGTCCGGGCCATTTGCCGCGGGACAACTTGCGCGCGCGTGAGGATTTGTTAACACCTCCTTAACAACGATGCAAAGCAATCGAGGGGATAGGGTTAATCCCCGTAGCACTACGGTAGGCCAGCAACTGACTGAAACGACGGAAAATTTCTGGAGATGGACTCAGGCGAAGGAGCGTGAGCCGACGACCTGGAGCAGGCTCTCGCCGCGTCGTCCATGCGAGGCGTTGAGAAGCTGGCGCATCCGCACGGCGGGCACCGGACGGCTGAACAGATAGCCTTGCGCCTCGGAGACGGTGCCGTCGGCGCTGATCAGCTCGAGCTGCTCGTTGGTCTCGATGCCCTCGACCACGACCGCCATGCCGAGGTCGGCCGACAGCCGCGCCACGCCACGCAGCAGCGTCAGCGGCCGGTCGGTGTCGATGCCCTCGAGGAAGGAGCGGTCGATCTTCACCTTCTGCATCGGGAAATTGTGCAGGTAGCTGAGGCTGGAATAGCCGGTGCCGAAATCGTCGAGCGAGATGCGCACGCCGAGCGCATGCAGTTGCGACAGCGTGTCGTGGGTGAGCTGGGTGTTGCGAAGCAGCGAGGACTCGGTGATCTCGATCTCCAGCCGGTGGGCCGGCAGCCCCGAGACCTCGAGCGCGTAGCGGATTTCGCTGAGCACATCGCGCTGGTGGAATTGCTGCGGCGAGAAGTTGACGGCGACGCTGACGCCGTCGGGCCACTTCATGCATTCCATGCAGGCGCGGCGCAGGATCCAGCGGCCGAGATCGACGATCAGCCCCATGTCTTCGGCGACCGGGATGATGTCGATCGGCGAAACCGTGCCGCGCACCGGATGATTCCAGCGCAGCAGCGCCTCGCAGGTGGTGATCTTGCCGGACTTCAGATTGACCAGGGGCTGGTAGAACAGCTCGAACTCCTCGTTGGCCAGCGCCTTGCGCAGGTCGAGCTCGAGGATGCGGCGAGCCTCGACGGTCGCCGCCATCTCGTCGCGGAAGAAGCAGAAGGTGCCGCGGCCGTCGGCCTTGGCGCGATAGAGCGCCATGTCGGCGTTCTTGAGCAGCGTGTCGGCCCTGACGTCGCCGTCCGGCGAGGTCAGCGCGATGCCGACGCTGGCGCCGATCTCGACCAGATGATTGTCGATGCGGTAGCGCTCGCTCAGGCGTTCGACGATGCGGCGGGCAAGGCTCGCGGCATCCTCGGCCGAACTGATATTCTGCTGGAACACGACGAACTCGTCGCCGCCGAAGCGGGCGACGAAATCCTCAGGCCGCAGCATCTCGCGCAGGCGGTTGGCGACCGCGCACAGGAGCTGGTCGCCGCAGGGATGGCCGAGCGTGTCGTTGACCTGCTTGAACTGGTCGAGATCGACGAACAGCAGCGCCGAGAGGCGCTCGGCGTCGTGCGAGATCGCCAGCAACCGTTCGATCTCGTCGCGGAAGCTGACCCGGTTGGGCAGCGCCGTGAGCTCGTCATAGCGGGCGAGATGGGTGATCCGGGCTTCCGCGTTGGTGCGTTCGGTGATGTCTTCCAGCAGCAGCACCGTGCCGCCGCCGGTCATCGGCTGGAACGTCCAGGCGAGCGCGCGGCCGCGCGAGGAATCCGGATCGGCGGTGACGATCTCGCAGATCCGCGCATGCTCGATCTCGGCCAGGATCTGCTTGCCGCTCTCCCCCGAGATGGAGCCGGCGGCGATGCAGGCTGATACGATGTCGGCAGCGGTGGCGCCACGCTTGACCAGATCTTCGGGCAACGCCATCAGCTCGCTGAAGCGATGGTTCATCACCGCAAGGCGTCCGTCGGCGCGAAACATGCACAAGCCATGCGGCATGTTGTTGAGCGCGGTGTCGAACTGGCTTGCCAGCGCGGATTCACGGAAGCTCGAGGTCAGCGCCTTGACGAAGATCGCATGCAGGCTGAGATTGATGTTCTTCAAGCCGATGAAGAAGAACATCAGCAGGATGGCGAGCCCGATGTGGTAGGGGCCGCCGTGCAGCAGCAGAGCGAGCGACATCGGACCGCAAGCGAGCGCGACGTGCCACTGGATCACGCGGGGTTGGCCGTAATTACGCGCGGCGCCCCCGGCGGTGTAGCCGATGCCGATGGCGACAGCGAGCATGTCAGCCACCGGATCGTCATTGTTGATGATGACGACGAAGGCCCAAATGCCGAGCACCGCCGCATAGCTGAGCGCGCCGATCCAGTAGCGCGGCTCCAGATGCTTGGCTTCCTCGAATGACAGTGGATGCGTACGGTTTTCGTATCCGCGCATCTGGAACGCCCGCGCGGTGCCAATGGCGATCAGCAGGAATGCGAGCGGCCACAGCCAGACATCGCCCGTCTTCAGCGCAGTCATGACCGCGGCCACGGCCGCGGAGGCCGAGCCGAGGAAGATCGCCCAGAAATTCTGAACCATAGAGTTGATGAGAGCGGCGTAGAGTATCGGCTCCAGCTCGTCTCGATCGCTCTGCTTCTGGTCGGCCAGCTGCATCGGCTTGTTACGCGTCCTGTTTGGCGCGTACTTTTACCCAGACCTGATGAAGCCTTTCTGAGGGAACATCGTTAAAGTCGAGTTGTTTTTCGGCAATAGCGAACATGCTTCTGCTGAAATATCAAGCAACTAGGCAAGCGTTGCCGGGCACAAGGTGAAGGAAAGCTTGCGTCCTGCACCAAACCCCGAAAAAATCGGCATGTTTTTTCGAAAACATCGCGCGTCTGAACGCGCAATGTCTTAGCCCCGATGTTTCACGCGAACCGGTATCCAGTTCGCTCCAAAACGCTCTAGCCGGGTGTCGAGGACAGCAGCGGCGACCATGCCGGGTCCGAGGCGAAGCCCGGCGTCGGCACCTTGAGCTCGTTGCGGCCGGAGATGTCGACGGAGTAGAGCGAGGGTCCGCCATTGCCGCCGGGATCGCGGAAGAACATCAGCACGCGGCCGTTGGGCGAGAAGGTCGGGCCCTCATTGTGATAGCCGGAGGTGAGGAGCCGCTCGCCGGAGCCGTCCGGCTTCATGACGCCGATCGAGAACTGCCCGCCGCCCTGCCTGGTGAAGGCGATGTAGTCGCCGCGCGGCGACCACACCGGCGTCGAATAGGTGGCGTTGGTGTCGTCCTTGGAAAAGGAGATGCGCTGCGCCTGTCCGCCGCCCGCCGCCATCACATAGATCTGCGACCTGCCGCCACGATCGGACTCGAAGCAGATGCGGGTGCCGTCGGGCGAATAGGACGGCGAGGTGTCGATCGCCGGCGTGTCGGTGAGGCGCGTGGTCGAGCGCGAACGCAGATCCATCACGAACAGGTTGGAGTTGCCGCCCTGCTGGAGGCTCATGATGACGCGCTGGCCGTCCGGCGAGAAGCGCGGCGCGAAGGTCATGCCGGGGAAATTGCCGACGATCTCGCGCTGGCCGGTCTCGATGTTGAAGAGATAGACCTTCGGATCGCCCTGGCCGAACTCCATGTAGGTGATCTCTTGCGAGTTCGGCGAGAAGCGCGGCGTCAGCACGAGGTCTGAGCCGCGGGTCAGATAGCGCACATTGGCGCCGTCCTGGTCCATCATCGCGAGCCGCTTGACGCGGCGTTCCTTCGGCCCGGTCTCGTCCACGAACACGACGCGGCTGTCGAAATAGCCCTTTTCGCCGGTCATCCGCTCGTAGATCTGATCGGAGATGATGTGGGCGATGCGGCGCCAGTATTCCGGCGAGGTGAAATATTGCTGGCCGGCGAGCTGCTGGCCGGTGACCACGTCCCAGAGGCGGAATTCGGCCTTGAGGCGGCCGTCCTGCTGCCGTGTCATACGGCCGGTGACCACCGCCTGTGCGTTGATGGTCTTCCAGTTCTGGAATTGCGGCGCGACGTCCATATTGCTGATGCGCTCGATGAAGGCGGCCTGGTCGATCGGCGCGAACAGGCCCGAGCGCTTGAGGTTGTTGGTGATGACCTGCGTGACGCCATTGCCGACGTCGCCGTCGGATGGCGTTCCCGGCAGGAAGTTGGTGATCGCGATCGGGACGGGCTGGAACTCGGTCGGGTCGATACGAATTCGCGGCTGGCCCTGCGCGAAGGCACTTCCGCCTCCGGCCACTGCGAGCGCCGATCCGGTGAGCGTGATGAAGCGACGGCGGGAGATCGATAGAGCGTTATTCATCGCAAAATTCTTTTGTTCGGATGTCACAACATATCTTTCAGGCCGAAAGTCATCGGGATGAGCTTCCAGCTCTCGTACTGCTGCTTCGGCATGAACGAATAAACCTGACACTGCACGATGGCGCGTTTGGCGCTCTCGGCAATGGCCTGGGCAATCGACCGCGACGGTCCCCTCACTCCAACGATGATCGGCTCCGACGCGAGCGATCCATCGATCTTCATGGGGATGTCGATGTCGGCCTCGTACTGCTCGGCATCCTGCCCGTTATAGGTCGGCGTAAAGCAGCGCTTGACCGCGCTCTGGAACGCGCCGCGCCAGGTCGCGACATTGGCAACGGCCGTCCCGGTTGTCGATCCCAGCGAAGCCGACGCATTCAGCGTCGAGCCGGCGAGCTCGTGCCGGGTCGCTGCACGCTTGTCGAGGTCGCGCTGGATCTGCGCGGGATCGAAGCTGCGCTCCTTGGGCTTCGGCTGCTGCTGCGGCTGCACGGCCGCAACCTTCTGCTCGACCGGCTTCGGCGGCGGCTTCTTGGTCTCCAGCTTCTTCTGGAGCTCGGCGATCGGATCTTCCTTGGCTAGGTCAGGCTTCTTTTCCTGCGGCTTCGGCTCTTCTTTGGGCTTGGCCTCGGCAACCGGCTTGGGCGGCTCGGGCTTCTTCTCGACCGGCTTCTCGACGGGTTTCGGCGGCGGCTCTGGCGTCGAGTTGGTCTTGATCAGCTCTTTCTTCTCGGTGACCTTGCCGACGGCGTCTTCCTCGGCCTTGGCTTCGGCGATCTTCTCGACCTTGGGCTTGGGCTCTTCCTTTTTGCCGGTCTTCTGCCCCGACATCATCTGCGCGAGCTGATCGGTGGAGATGATGTCGATCGGAAGCGATTCTTCCGCGACATAGGCCTTGCTGCTAAAGGTGACCAGTCCCCATCCAAGCACGAGGACGTGGAGGGCAATCGACGCAACGAGTGTCTTGTCGACGTTCACCTTCACCGGTTCACCCCTGATCCGCCTCGGTCACGAGCGCCAGCTTCTTGAAGCCCGCGCCGGACAACAGGCCCATGACCTTGGCCACCGTTCCGTAATCCGCCTTCTTGTCCGCGCGCAGATAGATGCGCTCCTCGAGCCCGCCGCGCGCATCCGTGATCGCCTTCAGCTTCGGGATCAGCTCGTTGATCGCGATCTCGGCGTCGTTGATGAACACCTTGCCCTTGATGTCGACCGACATCTGGATCGGCTTCTGATCGTTGTTTTCGAGGCTCTTGGCCTGGGTCTGCGGCAGGTCGAGCGGCACGCCGACCGTCAACATCGGAGCCGACACCATGAAGATGATGAGCAGCACCAGCATCACGTCCACCATCGGCGTGACGTTGATCTCGGCCACGACGGGCTTGCGCCGGCCGCGGCGGCCGCCGCCTCCGGACGAACTAGCTACGTTCATCGCCATGATCGAGTGCCCAAATTGCCCCTCACACTATACATGCCGTCCGTCAGCCCCGCTCGTCGATCTGACGCGACAGAATGGCGGAAAATTCATCGGCGAAACCTTCCAGGCGCTGGGCCTGACGGTTCACCTCGGAAGTGAACTTATTGTAGAAAATAGTGGCAGGAATGGCGGCGATAAGGCCGACGGCGGTCGCAAACAGCGCTTCGGCAATGCCGGGCGCCACCACCGCCAGGGAGGTATTTTTCGAGGCCGCGATCGACTGGAAGCTCGACATGATGCCCCAGACCGTGCCGAACAGGCCGACAAAGGGGCCGGCGGAGCCGACGGTGGCGAGCACCAGCAGCCGGCGTTCCAGCCGCTCGACCTCGCGCGCGATCGAGACGTTCATCACCTTGTCGATGCGCATCTGAAGGCCCGCGACCGAGCGGGCGTGGCTCTCGAACGAGCGCTTCCACTCGCGCATCGCGGCAACGAAGCAGGCCGCCATGGAATGCGTCGGCTTCGCCGAGAGCGTGCGATAGAGCTCCTCGATCGACTCGCCGGACCAGAAGGCCTGCTCGAACCGGTCCATCGAGCGGCGGGTGCGCGCGTAAAGAAAGATCTTGTCGATCGCGATGGCCCAGACCCAGACCGAGCAGGCGAGAAGCCCCAGCATCACCGCTTTCACGATCCAGTGAGCCTGCCAGAACAGCGCAATCAGCGACACGTCCGCGGAAGCGGCAACCGGAAGGGCTGACTGAGCCACGTCGGCCGGATTCATAAGCAGTATCCTCTCAAGGCGATCATTTACCTGACCTCTCCGGCCAGCAAATGGCTGCCGGTTCCCCAACAGCCGCGCTAGAACCGGCGCGGCCGGCAAGCCCGCTCAAAGCCTTGTCTTTCTGGGGTACAGGGGCTCGTCCAAAGCCGGCCGCCTGCATTCCCTGCCAAGATGTCAAAACTATGGGCCTTGACCCAAGGCCCAGACTTCGGGCTTTGGGCGCGATTGTCCGCACTTACCAGAGCCCGGCGTTGGTTAACGTGGGGTTACCGGAACCGGATTTGGCCGCCGGAAAGGTAGGCAGCGCAGGCGGTTGGCCGCTTTGCCGGAACATGGCGGCCGACGGATCGGAGCCGCCCGCTCCGGGCAAGATCGGTTCCCTCCCCCCTTGCAGGGAGGACCAGGGCGAGGGGTACCACACGGGGATTCCCACCCGTGATGAAATCGGACGCACGCAACGAGCACCTTTTCCCGGGCTACCCCTCTCCCCCGCAAGGGGGGCGCGCAGCGGGACTCGTGGCGCTACGACACTATGCGCAACGGGCGCGCCTTCTGGAGCCTTCCCTGCCCCGCCCCACCCGAAATCGGGAGGACCTTAGCGTGCGCCACAGCTACACCACGACCACATGCTCCATCTCGCATCTCACGGCGGTCACGAGCTGATAGGCTGCGCTCGCGGACAACAACGTGCCGGCATCACCGGCCCAGCCTGAGGAGCGTCCAGTGCCGAAACCACAAACCAATGTGCGGTGGATGGCCGCCGCGATCATATCGGTCAGCCTCGTCACGTTCATCCCCGCGCGCGCGGCGTCGGTCGCGCCGGTCGCCGCGCAAAACGGCATGGTGGTGTCCGCGCAGCATCTGGCGACGCAGGTGGGTGTCGATGTGCTGAAGCGCGGCGGCAATGCCGTCGATGCCGCTGTGGCCGTCGGTTATGCCTTGGCCGTCGTCTATCCGGCCGCCGGCAATCTCGGTGGTGGCGGCTTCATGACGATCCAGCTCGCCGACGGCCGCAAGACCTTCCTCGATTTCCGCGAGACCGCGCCCAAGGCGGCGACGGCCAATATGTATCTCGACAAGGACGGCAACGTCATCAAGGGCATCTCGACCAAGGGGCATCTGGCTGTGGGTGTGCCAGGCTCCGTCTCGGGCATGGAATATGCGCGCGAAAAATACGGCACCATGAAGCGCGCTGACCTGCTCGCGCCCGCGATCCAGCTCGCCGAACAGGGATTTGTGCTCGACCAGGGCGACATCGACCTGCTGCGCACGGCAACCGACGATTTCAAGGACGATCCGGCATCGAGCGCCATCTTCCTCAACAACGGCCAGCCGTTCGGCGTGGGCGATCGACTGCTGCAATCCGAACTGGCGAAAACCCTGCGCGAGATCAGCAGCAAGGGCACCGACGGCTTCTATAAGGGCTGGGTCGGCAGCGCCATCGTGGCATCGAGCCAGGCCGGCAAGGGCCTGCTGACGCAGGACGACCTCGACGGCTACAAGACGCGCGAGCTCGCACCTGTCGAATGCGACTATCGCGGCTATCACGTGATTTCCGCGCCGCCGCCGAGCTCGGGCGGCGTCGTCATCTGCGAGATCCTGAATATCCTGGAGGGCTATCCTCTGAAGGAGCTGGGCTACCATTCCGCGCAGGCCGTGCACGTGCAGATCGAGGCCATGCGGCATGCTTACGTGGACCGCAACAGCTATCTCGGCGATCCGGATTTCGTGAAGAATCCGCTCGACCGCCTCCTCGACAAGAATTACGCCACCAAGGTTCGCGCCGTGATCGATCCGAACAAGGCCGGGATCTCCAAGGACATCAAGCCGGGCGTCGCGCCGCACGAGGGCAGCAACACCACGCACTATTCAATCGCGGACAAGGACGGCAACGCGGTATCGGTGACGTACACGCTGAACGATTGGTTCGGCGCCAAGGTAACGGCGGCCAAGACCGGCGTGCTGCTGAACGACGAAATGGACGACTTCACGGCCAAGGTCGGGGTGCCGAACCTGTATGGCCTGGTGCAGGGTGAGGCGAATGCCATCGTTCCCGGCAAGCGTCCATTGTCCTCGATGAGCCCGACCATCGTCACCAAGGACGGCAAGACGGTCATGGTCGTCGGCACGCCCGGCGGCAGCCGCATCATCACGGCGGTCCTGCAGACCATGATCAATGCGATCGACTACGGCATGAACGCGCAGGAGGCCGTCGACATGCCGCGCATCCACCAGCAATGGCTGCCTGATATGACCAACGTCGAGAACTATGCGCTGTCACCGGACACGCAGAAGATCCTGGAAGGGATGGGGCACAAATTCGGGCCGCCGCAGCCGGCGAACCATTTGGCGGTCATCATCGTCGGCGCGCCGTCGCTTGACGGCAAGCAAGTCGGCAACAATCGTTACTACGGTGCGAACGATCCGCGCCGCAACAGTGGGCTGGCGGCGGGGTATTGATCGTCTACGCCACCCTTGCAACTGTCATACCCCGCGACCCGGCTACGCCAAGGCTTCGCCGGGGTTGAGGTCAAGGGGCGCCGAAGGCTTCAGCGTAGGCGGCAAGCGGGGTGTCCAGTGCGCTGCGGCTCCTCCGCATCTCATTGCTGTTTCTGGAATACTGGATTGCCCGCCTTCACGGGCAATGACGGCAGTAGAAATGGTCGAGGGCCGCCCTTCTACCACTTCTCCTTCGAGGTCCGCACATCGAGCTCGAAGGACCAGGCGCGTTCGGGCTGGCGGTAGAGGAAGGCGAAGGCATCGACGATGCCCTCGATGTCGATCAGGCTGTCCTCGCGGCCGGCAGCGTCCGGGAACCGCGACAATATCTTGTCGCCGGCGATCGCGCCGTCGACCACGACATGGCCGACATGGATGCCGTCGCTCGAATATTCCTTGGCCATCGCCTGGGCCAGGGTGCGCAGGCCGGCCTTGGACGAGTTGAAGGCGCCGTAGCCGGAGCGTCCGCGCAGCGAGGCACTGGCGCCGGTGAACAGCAGCGTGCCGGTCTTCTTCGGCACCATGCGGCGCACCGCCTCGCGGCCGAACAGGAAGCCGCCGAAGCAGACCACGCGCCAGGCGTTCTCGAAATAGTCGGCGTCCATCTCGATGATCTTGCCGGGCGTGTTGTTGCCGGCGTTATAGATGGCGAGGTCGAGGTCGTCGCCTGCGGCGTCGAACAGGGCGACGACGTCGCGCTCGCTGGTCGCGTCCGCAACAACGGGCACGGCCGCGCCGCCCGACTTTTCGATATCGCCGACGACCGCCTGCAAAGCAGACAGCGTCCGGCCCGCGACGATCACCTTGAGCCCATCGGCCGCCAGGCGCTTGCAGAGCCGGGCACCAAGCCCGCGGTCCGGGCCGACGCCGATCACGATTGCCGTCTTCATTTGCAGATCTCCTGAGGATCGATTGATGATTCAGGCCGCCGTGGCGGGTTCGGGGCAATTGGTCAGCCGCGCGGGGTTGCCGACGGCGGTGCAGCCACCAGGCACGTCGCCGGTCACGACCGTGCCGGCACCGATCTTGGCAAACTCGCCGATGCTGATGTCGCCCAAAATGGACGCGCCCGCGCCGATGTAGACGCCGCGCCCGACGCGAGGGGAACGCGTCGGCAATTCACTGCCGCGGCCGATGCTGACATTCTGGAGGATGGTGACCTCGTCGCCGATCACCACATTCGCACCGATCACGATGCCGGTGGCGTGGTCGAGATAGACGGATAACCCGATGCTGGCGGAGGGATGAATGCTGACCTGCAAGACGTTCGAGGCCTCGTTCTGAAACAGCAGCGCCGCGTCGCGATGGTCATGACGCCAGAGCCAGTTCGAGACGCGCCAGGCTTGCAGCGCGACGTAGCCCTTGAAGTGCAGCAGCGGCGGCAGCAGGTCGGCGGTGGCGGGATCGTGGATCGCGATGGCCTGGAGGTCGCGGGCGGCCGCTGCGATCAGGTCCGCCTCCTCGCGAAAGGCGTCGCTCGAAAAGGCCGTGAAGCGCGCGCGCTCGGCTGCGCTTCCACCAAGCCTGCGCCCGATCAGATCGGCGAGCGCGGCGGCAAGATCGTCATGGGCGAGGATGGCGTCGGCAACGGCCTTGCCGAAGACGGGATCCGCAGCCGCCGCACGCTCCGCTTCGCCGCGGATCGCCTGCCAGAGGCTGTCGCTCGCCATGATCGCAGCTTTTGCCACCGCCGCCTCCGCTCTGCCTGCGTTTGCACCGGCAAATATAGGCGATCTGCGTGGGGGCGCCAGTCAGGCCGGCCGGATGGCCCTGCCCTCGCGTCGCCGGCCAGGCCCGCCCTGCTTGCGCAGGCTGAGTGCATAGCACCAGCCGCCCGCTGCGACGAGGACGGGAAGAGCATAGAGCGCGAAATCGCGGAGCAGGATCATGGGGCGAGACTCCCCTTCGCAAACGAGACCGCACGGCCGAGTGCGAGCGCGGCGAACCAATAGAGATATAGAGATAAAGGCTGAGAAAGAACCGCCAGGATTCGCCGAGCTGCCACTGCGGATAGAGCTGGACCTCCGTCGGCCATCCGTTGAGGAACGCGATCGCCACCGGCACGGTGGTTCCGAACCGGTCGAACAGCGCCGTCGCGCGCTCGAGAAGTGCGATGCGCCGGCCGATCTCTTTGCATTCGGCGTTGGTTATGGTCGTACCCGTTGGCGCCGCGGGAGGCGCCGTCAGGGCTTGGTCGGGCCCGGCGCGGATCGGGTTCTACCGATCCTGCACATGTACGTGATCAACGCCGCAGAACGCACACCCACCGGCGCAGAGACGAAAATGACAGTCGGGATCGGACGCGCAACTGCCATAGACCAGCTGATGTAGCCCAACACCGCCAAGGCGGTCACGGCAAGCAGCAGGCGGGTGTAGAGGTCCATGATGCGCGTCGTCCAGCAGCGCGGCGGATTGAGGTGGCACGCGCAAGTCTTGGTGTCGGTTCGCCGACAGTTGGTTCTGGTCCCCAAAAACCAAACCGCCCGCCTGCGGGTTGCGCAGGCGGGCGGCTCGGGGCCATCAGGACTTTGGGGGCATGCGCCTGAAGGCTTTGAGAGGCAGACGCCGGATCAGCCTATTTAGATCAGCCCTGCGGCTGGTCGGTCGGCGGCGGGGTCGGGCGCGTCTTGTGCTGCGCCATGAACTGATCGAACTCTTCCTTGTCCTTGGCGTGACGCAGACGGTCGAGGAAGTTCTTGAACTCGACCTGCTCTTCCTCGAGCCGTTGAAGCGTCTCGGTGCGGTACTCGTCGAAGGCGCGGTTGCCGCTCGAGGGCGGACCGAAGCCGAAGCCAAAGCCACGGCGCTCCATGCGGCCGCGCATGCGGTCCATCTTGTACTGCATCCGCTCCATCTTGTTCTGCCAGCGATCCTGGTTGCTCCAGCACGACATTCTTCTGCTCCCGAGTGTGAAAAAGAGAAGGGCAAGTCCGATCGGCCACCAGATGATGAAGCCGAGGATGGTCACGGCGATCCAGCCGGGATGCCAGGGCGTGTCGAGCATGCGGGGATGCTCGTATTGTTGGTGTTGGTCCGAAGGGCCGCGCCATCGATTGACATCAGCGGTGTAGGCCATTTCCATCTCCATCACGGCACCAGCGCCGTTGTGAATGTAAATAACATTTACATAGCTAGACCATCCCGCGATTTTGTCAAGCCGGCCGCCTGACAGGGTGGGCGAATTATTTGCGCAATTTTATTTCGGCTTGCCCCAGGGGCCGCCGGGCGGAAGGCCAGAACCGGAGGATGCCTCCGGTGGCACCGGGGGCGGCTCGGCGCCCTTGGCCTGGGCGCGGCGGTCGGTCGGGAAGCCGAGACCGCGCAGATAGATCAGCACCTCGGCTTCGAGCAGCTCGTCCGGCGACATCGGCAGTTTTCGCCGCGCGGCATCGCCGCGGGAGAACAGCGAGGCTACGCCGTGGGCCATCGACCAGATGTGCAGCGCCATCATCATGGCCGGTGGTCGCGGCGTACCGGGCGGTGCGAGCGCGGCAAGCCGTTCTGCAGCGGCGCGAATGATGTTGAAGGCGCGTTCACTGGCGGCCTGCAGCGCCGGATTTGAATCGACCGGCACGCCTGATTCGAACATCGCGTTGTAGAAGGCAGGCTCCTCGCGGGCAAAGGCGAGATAGGCCTTCCCGACGCGCTCGAACGCCGTGACCGTATCCGGGCGCCCATCGTCCCAGGCTGCCGTCAGGCGCTGCTCGAACTGCTCGAAGCCGCGCTGCGCGATCGAGGACAGCAACTCGTCGCGGTCGCGGAAATGCCGGTAAGGCGCCGCCGCGCTGACGCCGGCCATACGCGCGGCATCGGCGAAGGTGAAGCCGGCCGCGCCCTTCTCGGCAATCAGCCCGAGGGCGGCCTGCAACAGGGCTTCCTTCAGGTTGCCGTGGTGATAGCCGCGCTCGGCGCGGCGTTGCTCCTTGCGCCAGCTCATGTGAACGAGGTTTACATGAGCTGGGCGCGAAGGTCACTAGCTGCGATGGGGCGTGATTAACCCCGTATTCTCACGGTCGCCCGCGTCCTAGCGGCCGGGAATGGGCAACACCGGCATCACCTCGACGGCCTCGCCCGGGAAGATCGCAAAGTGCGGGTGGTTCTTGAACAGTTCCGCGGCGGCCTCCTGCGAGGCGGCCCGCACGACCGTGAAGCCGGTCAAGGCATTGCTGACCTCGGTGACACCGCCGGCGTCGATCCTCCGGGTCTTGCCGAGCGGTCCGCCCAACTCGACGATGACGGCCTTGTGCTTCTCGACCCAGCCGTGCCAGGCGGCCAAGCCCTCCTGCTCTTTCGCCTTCCGCTCGGCCTCCGGCAGCGCCTGCCATGCCGCCATCTTCGCGCCGCTCACGCTGCCGAGATAGACGGCGAGGAATGTCTGTTCAGTGCTCATTGGGTTCTCCTCAGGTTGTTGGATGAGAAAAGTTCGATGCATTGGCCGCGCGTGAGGCCCTGCTACTTCTTCAGATCCTCGAAGCCGGCGGCGGCTGCCTGCACCTCCGGCGGAAAGTCGGCCATCTCCTGCACCTGCCGGATCTCGATGACCTCATTGGCGGAGGCCGGGCACTTCTTCGCCCAGGCGATCGCCTCCTCGCGCGAGGCAACCTCGATCATCCAGTAGCCGCCCAGAACTTCCTTGGCTTCGGCGAAGGGGCCGTCGGTCACGATGGGCTCGCCGGTCGCGAACGAGACGCGCGCGCCCATCGACGGCGGATGCAGACCGTCGAGCGTGATCAGCACGCCGGCATCCCTGAGCGCCTCGTTGTAACGCATCATCGCGGCGACGCGTTCGGGATCGAGTTGCACGTCCGGCGGCGCGGTCTCGTAGCCGAGCGGGATCATCAGCATCATGAAGCGCATGAGCATTCCTTGCTTGCTTTGTCATTTCGGGTTTGCGCCGCAAGGCGCCCCCCGGAAGGACGGGAGCGGCGGCCCGCGCCGCCCGCCCTCACCTCCAAGACGAACGAACTTTTACGGAACCGACAGGGTGATGAAAATTATTCCGGAGGTTATTGCGCTGGCCGCTAGCGCGGCTGTGGCAGGAAGCGCCCATCCTTCCGGGCCGCACCGAAATAGACTTCGATGCGGCGGACCTTGCCACCGGCAAAGGTGAAGAACTCCGTGTTACGAAAGCTCCTGCCGTCTGTCGCCAGACAGAGATAGGTGACGAACGCCTCGTCGCCCTGGACGAAAATCCGCTCGATGTCGTGTCGCGCGATCCAGCCGGTGTCGCTCCAGCAGCGCTCGAAATAGGCCGCCTTGTCGATGTCGTCGTCGAACGGACTGGTGAAGCGGAAATCGTCAGCCAATGCGTCGGCGACCCCTCGCCGATCGTTGGCGAGATAGGCGGCGAAGAGGTTTCGAATCAGGTGCTCGCGATCGTCAGGCATCGATCGGTCTTTCGCAGAGAAATCCTCTTGAAGACGATGCACGCATCTTTGCGCCGACATTGCTTGCCGAAATTCAACACAGACGATGCGAAAAATATCGCGATGTGCGTCCGTACAAATACGGCCTGCCTATGAACCCCGCCGTGCATATGAATCCGGAATGCCTGCGAGTTGAGCAGCATGGCCGGTGCACGCGGAACTACGGAGACGGCGCAGCTTCCTGCAAGGGTTTACAGTTGGTCAACGCGTGCATGCAACTTTCTCGACAAGGCCAATTGCAGCTCGGCCGATGCATAGTTGAACCATTACGGGGAACTTAAGTGTTCAATTTCACCGGCAAGGCCAAGATCCAGCACGCGCTCGCGGAAGTCGAAGCCCTCGATCGCTCGCAGGCCGTCATCGAATTCGATCTCGATGGCACTATCCTCGATGCCAACGAGAACCTTCTGAAAATGAGCGGCTATAAGCTGGCCGAGATCAAGGGCAAGCACCACAGCATCTTCGTCAGTCCGGCTGAGCGCGAGAGCGCCCGCTATCGCGACTTCTGGGCCAGCCTGAATCGCGGCGAATTCCAGACCACGCAATACAAGCGCTTCGGCAAGAACGGCAAGGAAGTCTGGGTTCATGCCTCGTACGCGCCGCTGCTGGACAAGAACGGCAAGGTGGTCAGCTTCATCAAGTTCGCCACCGACAT
This sequence comes from Bradyrhizobium liaoningense, assembly GCF_018130785.1. Lineage (GTDB taxonomy): Bacteria > Pseudomonadota > Alphaproteobacteria > Rhizobiales > Xanthobacteraceae > Bradyrhizobium > Bradyrhizobium liaoningense_A. The sequence goes on along the minus strand of NZ_JAFCJT010000010.1, from coordinate 63,344 downwards.
CACGGCGTACAAGATCAAGACCATGGAAGACTCCGGCAAGATCGCCGCAATCAACCGCGCGCAGGCCGTGATCGAGTTCAACATGGACGGCACAATCGTCAGCGCCAACGAGAACTTCCTGGGCGCGATGGGCTATTCGCTCGACGAGATCAAGGGCAAGCACCACAGCATGTTCGTGACGCCCGAGGATCGCGTGAGCACGGCCTATGCCGCGTTCTGGGTCAAGCTGAACCGCGGCGAGTTCGAGGCGGCCGAGTACAAGCGGCTCGGCAAGGGCGGCAAGGAGATCTGGATTCTCGCGACCTACAACCCGATCCTCGACGAGACCGGCAAGCCGTTCAAGGTGGTGAAATTCGCAACCGACGTCACCGCGCAGAAGATGAAGGCTGCCGACAACAACGGCCAGCTCGCCGCGATCCAGAAGTCGCAGGCCGTGATCGAGTTCAACATGGACGGCACGATCCGTACCGCCAACGAGAATTTTCTCAAGGCGATGGGTTACTCGCTGACCGAGATCAAGGGCCAGCACCACAGCATGTTTGTGGAACCGAACGAGAAAAACTCCGCGGCCTACCGCCAGTTCTGGGAAACGCTCAACCGCGGCGAATACCAGGCCGCCGAATACAAGCGGATCGCCAAGGGCGGCCGCGAAATCTGGATCCAAGCGTCCTACAACCCGATTTTTGATCTCAACGGCAAGCCCTACAAGGTGGTGAAATACGCCACCGACATCACCGCGCAGGCGATCGGCCGCAAGAAGGCCGAAAATGCGCGCGGGCTGATCGAGGCCGTCGCCGCCGGCAGCGAGCAGATGAGCGCCTCGATCCGCGAGATCTCCGAGACCATGGCAAAATCGCGCGAGACCTCCAAGGTCGCGACCACGAGGGTCGAGTCCGCGGACGGCCAGGCTCAGAAGTTGACTGCGGCGGCGCAGGCCATGACCGGCATCGTCGAGATGATTTCGGGCATCACCAGTCAGATCAATTTGCTTGCACTCAACGCCACGATCGAATCGGCGCGTGCGGGCGAAGCCGGCCGCGGCTTTGCCGTGGTCGCCTCCGAGGTGAAGAACCTCGCCGGCCAGGCCAAGCAGGCCACCGACACGATTACCTCCGAAATCGACGCGCTGAACACCATCTCGGGCGACGTTGCGAACTCGCTCACCGCGATCAAGGCCGCGATTGCCGGCGTCAACGAGTTCATCGCCTCCACCGCGGCCGCGGTCGAGGAGCAGAGCATCGTGACCTCCGACATGTCGTCGAACATGCAGCGCGCATCGGCGGAGCTGGCGTAAGCTCTCGCTTTATCACTATCCCCGTCGCCCCTTGAGGGCCGCTGAAGAAGCGGCCACCCTGGGGTGACGGAGAGAGAGAGAGAGAGAGAGACGCCCTTACCCTACCGCTCCCAGCGTCGCGTCGCTTCACTCGCCCCTTCCGGCAGCATCTCGAAGACCGGCGAGGCCAACACCGCATGGACATGCAGCATGGTCACTCCCGAATTGCGAAAACCGTGCTTGCGGCCGGCGGGAACCAGCAGCGCCTGGCCGGCCGTCACCGTGATACGCCGGGCTTCGACCCACATCTCCGCCTCGCCCGCCCGCACGGTGAGCACCTCCTCGACCGTGTGGCTGTGCGTCGGCGCGCCGGCGCAGGGATCGACCCATTGCTCGAAGATGCAGAGCGCGGTCGCGCCGTTGCGCGCGGATGTGACCATGCGGGTCTTCACACCTGGCCGCCATTCCTCGAGCGGGATCGTGCTGGGATCGATGAGCATGGGCTGGAGCCCTTCTTGCCGGGACGAAAGCGAAGTAAAAGGAGCCGGCGCTGGTGCGCGCCCCTTTCGAACACAGGACAGATTAGCAAATGCCGCAGGCCCCACAAAACGTCGCCCTCGTCACCGGAGCCGCGCGAGGCATCGGGCTGGCGACGGCCAAGAAATTCCTGGCCGAAGGGTGGCGCGTCGCGCTGCTCGATATCGAGGGGGAGCTGCAGGCAGGCGCGGCGGCGGCGCTGAAGAATCCCGATAACACGCTGGCAATCACCTGCGACGTGTCCGACGCAGCCGCCGTGGGAGCTGCAATGGCGGCGGTCATGAGCCGCTTCGGTCGGCTCGATGCGCTCGTCAACAACGCCGGCGTCGCCGTGTTCGCGCCAGTGCTGGAGACCAGCGACGCCGACTGGAACAGGATCATGGCGGTCAATCTCACCGGCCCGTTCCTGTGCACCAAGGCGGCCGCGCCGCTGATGCGCGAGCAAGGCGGCGGCGCCATCGTCAACGTCACCTCGATCTCGGCGGTGCGCGCCTCGACGCTGCGTTCGGCCTATGGCACCAGCAAGGCGGGCCTTGCGCACCTGACCAAGCAGCTCGCGGTCGAGCTCGCCTCGCTCAACATCCGCGTCAACGCGGTCGCGCCGGGGCCGGTCGACACCGCGATGGCGAAGCAGGTCCACACCCGGGAGATCCGCGCCGACTATCACGACGCCATTCCGCTCAACCGCTACGGCCTGGAGGAGGAACTCGCGGACGCGATCTATTTCCTGTGCTCGGAACGATCGAGCTACATCACCGGCCAAATTTTGGCCGTCGATGGCGGCTTCGATGCGGCTGGCATCGGCCTGCCGACGCTGCGCGGCGAACGGCGGAACGGGTAGGCACAGGATTTGTAGCGTGGGCAAAAGGCGCGAAGCGCCGTGCCCACCACTCTCTCCTGAGTTGCGGTGCCATTGGTGGGCTCGCTACGCCTTGCCCACCCTACGGCGCCGAATTTGCGGAGAGTAAGATGCGACACGCCACCCTCCTCAAAACCATCTTGCTCGCATCCGCGCTGCTCGCCGGCACACCCGCCATGGCCGAAATCCGCATCATCCAGTCGCCGGGCGGACAGGTCGGGCCGTTCCTCGACCTGTTCGAGAGTGTACGCGAAAGCGGCGAGCGCGTGGTGATCGACGGTCCGTGCCTGTCCGCCTGCACGCTGGTGCTGAGCATCGTGCCGGGCGAGCGCATCTGCGTCACCAAACGCGCGGTACTCGGCTTCCACGCGGCGCGTTCGGTCGACCGGCGCGGGCGTTTTTATGCCGAGCCGGAAGCGTCCGACGCGGTGCTCCAGGCCTATCCCGGCCCGGTGCGCGACTGGATCAGCCGTCACGGCGGCCTCTCGTCCAGATTGCTTTTGCTGAAGGGCCGCGATCTTGCGGCGATTTATCCACGCTGCCGCTGAGCAACAGGCGGCCACGTGTGACTGGGGTGCATCCGCCGCTGTCCGGCTATTAGGCAGTTTTGCAAAATTCCGACGATCCGGACACGAAACCCGCTCAACCGCTTCGCAATGCCTGCCCAATTTACGCGGTTTCCGGCCTTTCCCGACCGTCTATGATGGTTCCGCCCAGATTGGGGCCGCTCGGGTCGCGATGGCCGCAGGGGCCGTCACAATCTCAGCAGTGGTCACAGACTAGGATGGTTCCGCTTTTTCAGGATTACTCATTTTCAAACGGGTCGCAGGCCGTGCAGCCCCTCGATTTTCACTACCGCCTGTCGGATCAGGGACGCATTGTCCTTGGCCAGTTGAGCTCCGAGGAAACCGTCGAATTCGAATTGCTGTCGCGGCGCGATCGCGAGGGCCTGATGGACCTGTCATCCGCGCTGCGGCTGCTCGAGTTCTATGTGAAATATATCGGCTCGCGTGCGGAGGCTGCGCTCGCGCCGTCGGAACCCGTATGGCAGGCGAGCGAACCACTACAGCGGCAGAGACCGCCGCGCGCGCGAATGGCACGGCCGCGCAACTACATACTTTCGATGATCGTGATCGCAAGCGTCAGCTTCACGCTCATCGCGTTGCTCGTGGGCTAGCGGACGAGCGCGACGAAGCAATTGCGCCGGTCACGCATCTCGTCGGCCTAGTAGAGCCTCTGGATGGTCTGCGCCAATTCCAAGGTCGCGCAGATGAGCATGCCCCAAAGTGCAAAATTGATTTGTAGCGCCGCTGCCATCGGTCGCTCCCCTTCCAAGTTACGCCCACCCCAGTTTGTAGAATTTATGAAGAAATTATTAGCGATTCTGTCGCGGAGTTCACAGCCTAATATTTCGCCAGTTGTTGTGCGATGCGATCAGCATCATTTCACGAAGCGGCCTCACTGCTCTCGCAATGTGATGCGACAACACGATTCCATATTGGGCCAAGGCGGCCACGTCGTTTCCCTTAGGTTCCATTCAACCGGCGCGATGCAAGGCTCTGCATACGGAGTTTGCGTGTCGCCTACCGCACCAAGGGTCCGGCATGCTTCGTCACGGCTTCGTCTTGCTCACTTTTTGCATAGCGCTCCTCGGATGCGCGGTGGCGCCGGCGCAGGAGCGCCGACCGATCGCATGGGACGGCCTCGGCCGGGATCCGAACCAGGCCCCTAATCGTCCCTCCGTCGCAAAGCGGCGCGCAGCGAATCCGACTCCTGCGCAGGACAACCCCAATCAGGAGCGGGAAAGAGTGCTCGGCACCTTGCGCCCGTACTCGCAGGCGTGGTGGGCGATCCATGACGAAATCGAAGCGGAGAACGACAAGCAGCTCGGCACGAAACTCGTGATCTGCCCTCGCTGCGTTGAACCGTCCCCGCCAAGCGATGACGTGACCGGATCGATCCGGTGAGCGAGCATCCAGCCGACCGGCTGTGTGACATGACGACATCATAAGTGCCCCTCTCCCGCGACAGCGGGAGAGGGATCACGGCCTGGCGCATCAGGCGGTCGCGGCTGTCACATTCCCTCGGCCGGGCAGTTCACCATCCAGGGAATCCCGAACTTGTCGACGCACATGCCAAAACCCTTGGCCCAGAACGTCTTGCTGTAGGGCATGGTGACGGTGCCGCCGTCGGCGAGCGCGTTGAACTTGCGCTCACCGTCCGCGGGGTCCTTGACCGTGAACGAGATCGAGAAGCCCTGCGGCTTGCTAAAGTGCTCGGGCGGCACGTCGGAGGCCATCAGCACACTGCCGTCGGGCAGCGACATCCGCGCATGCATGATCATCTTCTCGCGGCCCGGCGCAGCAGGCATGTCCGGCGGCGCGTCCGATGAGCGCATCATGGCGTCGATCTTGCCGCCCAGAACCTTGGCGTAGAAGTTGAACGCGGCTTCGCAGGTGTCCTGATAGAACAGATAGGCATTGAGCATCGTTTCTCTCCTCTTCTTCGCTTCTTGAGGGCGTTACTTCTCGGTGAGCGTCTTCAGGCTGGCGAGGCCGGCCTCAAAGTCCTTGCCGATCATGTTGTCCATGTTGATGAACACCTGCATCACCTTGGACATGAACGGGGCCGGACCGTACATCGCCCATGTGACCAGTGTGGCATCGCCTTGCGGCACAAAGGTGAACTCGGCGGTGTTGTGGCCTTCGAACGGCCGCTCGAAGTCGAGCTTGATGCGCAGCTTTGACGACGCGTTCGCCTCGAGGATCTCCATATGGCCGGCGCCGACATTATTATTGCCGTCCCAGGCATAGGTCGCGCCCTTGCCCTGCGCCGTTCCGCCGTAGGTGCGCTTCATGGCGGGATCGCGGTTCTCATAGGGCGACCAGCTGGTCCAGAAGTGGAAATCGGCGACCTGGGGATAGATCGCGGCGGCCGGCGCCTTCATGGCGAGCGAGCGCTCGACGCGGAACGTGTCGGGTTTCGTCAATGCGAAGACGAGGATGCCCGCGATCCCGACCGCGAGCACGATGGCGATGATGGCAATGGCTTTCAGCATGAATGGCTCCCTGGATATGGGATTAAGACGAAGGAGAACGGCGAGAGCCGACAATTCCGGAGGAGATTTTTTGGCTTGCTGCCTCCCGACGTCATCGCCGGGCTTGTCCCGGCCATCCACGCGTTGGACGCAAGAAAGAACGTGGATGCCCGGGACAAGCCCGGCCATGACGATGTGGCTATAGGAGTGCCCTACTTCACCTTCGCGCCCTGCCGGGCGCCATTGGCCCCCTTCGGCTGGCTGTCCCGGATCAGGCGATCGATGTGCATGCGGATATGGGCGGCTTCGGCAGAGGTGTTGGCGAGTGCGATGGCGCGGTCGAAGGCGATGCGGGCTTCGTCGTTGCGGCCGAGCTGCATCAGGAAGGCGCCGCGCACGCCGTAGAAATGGAAATAGTTGGCGAGTTTCGGCGCCAGCGGCTCGATCAGCTCGAGCGCCGCTTGCGGTCCGCGCACCTTGGAAACCGCGACCGCGCGGTTGAGCGTCACCACCGGCGAAGGCTGCATCAGTTCGAGCGCGCCGTAGAGCAGGTCGATCTGCGTCCAGTCGGTTTCCTCGGGCGTCGACGCGCGCGCATGCAGCGCGGCGATCGCGGCCTGGATCTGATAGGGGCCGCTGCGGCGGTGGCGCATCGCCTTGTCGATCAGCGCCAAGCCTTCCGCGATCATGGTGCCGTTCCACAGCGTGCGATCCTGGTCGTCGAGCAGGATCAGCGAGCCGTCCGCAGCAAAGCGCGCAGCGCTGCGGGCGTGCTGCAACAAGATGAGGGCCGTGAGCCCCATGATCTCCGGCTCACTCTGGAACAGCCGCAGCAGCAACCGCGCCAGCCGGATCGCTTCCTCGCACAGCAGCTTTCGGATCTCCGCGGTGTCGCCGCTCGCCGAATAGCCTTCGTTGAAGATCAGGTAGATCATTGCGGCAACGCCGGCGAGCCGCTCGGAGCGTTCGACCGCACCGGGCGATTCGAACGGCGTCCCCGCTTCCGCGACCTTCGCCTTGGCGCGCGTGATGCGCTGCTCCATCGCGGCTTCTGAAATCAGGAAGGCGCGCGCGATTTGCTTCACCGTGAGACCGGAGACGATGCGCAAGGCCAACGCGATCTGCTGGGTCGCCGGCAGTTGGGGATGGCAGCAAATGAACATCAGCCGCAAAATGTCGTCGCGGTAGTGCGAGCCGTCGAGCCGCTCGGCGAGCGCGCCCTCGGCGTCGTCGAGATCGGAGATGGCTTGGTCATCCTCCGGCAGCGGCTGCTGCTTGCGGGCGCGGCGGACCTCGTCGATGGCGACGTTGCGGCCGACCATGATCAGCCAGGCCGCGGGATCGCGCGGTGGCCCGTTCTGCGGCCAGGTTTTCAGCGCGCGCAGGCAGGCGTTCTGAAAGGCCTCCTCGGCGGTGTCGAGATCGCGGAAATAGCGCAGCAGCGCGCCAACTGCCTGGGGTCGCGCCGAGGTCAGCGCGGTCTCGATCCAGGCGGTATCGGTGTCGCTCACGCCGAAATTCCTCCGGGCCTGAATACGCCCACAGGGCGCACCTCATAAGCGCCGCCGGGATTGGCCGCGCCGAGGTCGCGCGCAACGTCGAGCGCTTCGTCGAGGTTCTTGCAGTCGACGATGTAGAAGCCGAGCAATTGCTCCTTGGTCTCCGCATAGGGGCCGTCGAGCACCAGCGGCGGGTCTTCCTTGCGCAGCGTCGCCGCCGCGGTGGTCGGCAGCAGCCGCGCCACCGGGCCGAGCCGGCCCTGGCTCGTGAGCTTCTCCTGCACCACGGCGAGCTTCTTCATCACGGCCTCGTCCTGGTCCTTGCTCCAGGAGCCGACGAAGTCCTCGTCGTGATAGCAAAGGATCGCATAAAGCATGGGCAGCACCTTCCGTGAACGCTTGTTTTGAAGACGATCCACTATGCATCGCCCCGACAGGGCTGCGGAAAAAATTTGCGAGAAAAATCCGTCGGATCGTGCCAAGGAGGGCCTTCAAGAGCGGAACCTGACGAGGCACTTCGAATGAGCATGGGCACACTGGCCGTCCTGATCAACAGCACGCAGCAGAACTGGTTGCCGGAGCGCTGGAAGGCCCGGTTCGACGCGGTCTGCGGCGGCCGCCGCGTGGTGCTGTTGCCCGACGCCGCGCTCGATCCGGCCGAGGTACACTATGCCGCGGTATGGAAGCCGGTGCCGGGCGACCTCGGCTCTTTTCCGAACCTGCGTGCGATCTTCAATCTGGGTGCGGGCGTCGACGCGCTGATGGCGGACAAGAGCCTGCCTGATGTGCCGCTGGTCCGCGTCGCCGTGCCTGATCTCAGCAATCGCATGACCGAATATGTCGTGCTGCACGTGCTGATGCACCACCGCCAGGAGCTGTACTTGCGGGACTCGCAGCGCGCAAAACGCTGGGAGCCGCAATATCAGTGGCCGGCGAGCGCGGTCACGGTCGGCGTCATGGGATTGGGCACGCTGGGTGCCGATGCCGCCGACGTGCTGCGGCGGCTCGACTTCCGCGTCGCCGGCTGGAGCCGCAGCCCGCGCACGATCGAGGGCATCGAATGCTTCCATGGCACGGACGGAATCGATGCGTTCCTGCGCAAGACCGACATCCTGGTCTGTCTGTTGCCGCTGACGCCCGATACGCATGGCATCCTCAACCGCGACGTCTTCGCGAAGCTCAACCGCAACAGCCCGCTCGGCGCGCCCGTGCTGATCAATGCCGGCCGCGGCGGCCTCCAGAATGAATCCGATATCCTGGCCAGCCTCGACGACGGCACGCTGGGCGCCGTTTCGCTCGACGTGTTCGTGCAGGAGCCACAGCCTGCGAACAGCCGGTTCTGGACCCACCCCAAGGTGCTGCTGACCCCGCACAACGCGGCCGACACCGACGCGGATGCAATCTCGGCCTATGTCGCCGAGCAGATCGCGCGGTTCGAGACGGGCGGGACGCTTGAGAACGTGGTGGATCGGTCGCGGGGATATTAGCGTTTCGGCTCCCTGAAGGAGGCGCGAACGCGCCTCCTCGCTGTCGTCCCCGCACACGCGGGGACCCATACCGCGTGATTTATCGTTGCGGATGGTCGCAGCACCGAACGACCAGCCGTCGCCAAACTTCTCCCTGTGATTATGGGTGCCCGCGAATGCGGGGACGACAGCTAGGGTTTGGCCCCCACCATCACGTCAATCGCGCCCTTCACGATCGCCTCCAGCTCTTTGCGCGACACGCGGGCGCGGGAGCGGATAGCGATTGAATGCACGGTTGCGGAGGCGAGCTGCGCCAGCGCGGCGGGGTCGGCGCTCGCGGGCAGCTCGCCCTTCTCCCTGGCGCGGCGGAAGCAATTCGCAAAAGCCTTGTCGAGCTCGGTCAGTCCATCCAGCACCATGGCACGGATCTCGGGATCACCGACCGCTTCGGACGCAGCGGTCACCACCGTGAAACAGCCGCGCGGACCGGTCTCGCCGGAGAGATAGATGTTCAGCGCGGAGGCGAAGATGCGCTCGAGCCGCTGGCGCACCGGCATCTCCTGGCGAAAGATCTCCACCATCGATGCGCGGGCTTCCTCGCGGTAGCGCTGGTAGCTCTTGATGTAGAGCTCGCGCTTGTCGCCGAAGGCGCCGTAGAGGCTCGGCCGGTTCATGCCGGTCGCCTCGCTGAGATCGTCCAGCGACGTCGCCGCAAAACCCTGCCGGCGGAACAGGTCGAGCGCCTTGCCGAGCGCGATTTCGGGCTCGTAGGCGCGCGGGCGACCGCGGCGCTTGGGCGGAGTGGCAGCAGCTGGCGGCTTCGATTTTTGTACCATTTCGCAAATTAATCCTTGACCGCACCCATTCTATGCAAGACAGTACAAAAATCAATCTGGCCAGGTTGAGCGACACGCCAAGAGTCACACCGAGGAATTGCCCAAGGAGGCCCAAGATGGATCTTTATTTCTCGCCGCTCGCCTGTTCGATGGCGACTCGCGTCGCGCTGTATGAAGCCGGCGCCGAAGCGAATTATCTCGAAGTCGATCCGCCGACCAAGAAGGTGCTCAACGACGGCACCGATTTCCGCACCGTCAACCCGATCGGCCTGGTGCCGACGCTGCGCACCGACGAGGGCGTGGTGCTGACCGAGAACGCGGCGATCCTGCAATATGTCGCCGACCGGTTCCCGCAATCCGGCCTCGGTGCGACCCAGGGCATCGATCGCACCCGGCTGCATCAATGGCTCTGCTTCATCGGCACCGAGCTGCATAAGGGCCTCTTCATCCCCGTGCTCGACCGCAGGGCGCCGCAGGAAACCAAGGCATATGCGCTGGAGAAGAACCTGTCGCGGCTCGACTATCTCGACAATTACCTGAAGGGACGCGAGTTCCTGCTCGACCATTTCAGCGTGGCCGACGCCTATCTCGTCACGGTCATCAACTGGACCATGGCGACGCCGCCGATCGAGCTGGCGAAATGGCCGAACGTGAAGGCCTATCATGACCGCCTGCGCCAGCGTCCGTCGGTCGCGAAGGCAATCGCGGAGGAGTTCGAGCTGTACAAGGCCGAGCAGGCGCGGAGGAAGGCGGCAGCGTAGCGAACAATCGAGGCATTGTCGTCCCGGCTCCGGGCCGGGACGGCAGCATCATCTGCCCTGCGCAAAATGCGGTTGGCGGCGAAGGAAAGCGATGCTGATCTCAATGCTTCGCAAAGGCTCGGCAGAAACGTCCTGCTCGACGAACACATGCTGTACGCCGCTCTCAAACGCTGCGTCGAGTATCCCTGCGAAATCGATCGTGCCGCGCCCCAACTCGGTGGTTGATCCATCCGTCGCCATGTCCTTGAGATGAAGCAGGCGAAATCGCGATGGATGTGCCCTCAGAACACGCGCGGAGTCGAGATTGCCCCTGGCTGCCCAGTAGACATCGAGCTCGAACTTGACGAAGCGTTCGTCCGTGCGGCTGAGCAGAACGTCGTATGGCAGGATGCCGCCGGCGAGGTCTGCGAACTCGAAATCATGATTGTGATAGGCGAGCGTCACCCCCGCGCGCGCCGCCAGTTCACCGATCCTGTTCAACTCGTCGCAAATCCGCTTCCAGTCATCGATTGTCTGTCGCTCCGGCGGATCAAGCCATGGACAGACGACGAACCGGCTGCCAAGCGAATGGGCGAGGTCGAACGATGATCCGGTCTTGTCCCGCAGGTTGCCATATTCGAGATGCAACGACGGTGCGCTGAGACCGAGGCTGCGCAAAAGCTCGCCGGTGCGCCTCACGTCAGGGCCGAGAATGCCGGCGAACTCCACCTCGCTATAGCCGAAGCGAGCAACGTTGCGCAGGGTGCCCTCAAAGTCATTCTTTAGGAGGTCGCGGAGCGTATAGAGTTGGAGACCGATCTTGCGTTTCTCGCTCGCGGATACCGAAGCCGCTCCCATTGCCGTTCCGGCGGCCAGGCATTGAAGGACATTGCGCCTGCTGAGTGCCACGCCTCGATTGATCGAGCCCTTTGGACTGCCGTGGCCGAGACGCACGGCTATCTCGGCGCCTCGAGGACGATACCGTAACGGCGATATATCCGATCGATCGTGCCGTCGTTGCGCAGCCGTTCCAGCACTCCGTCGATCGCCTCGCGCAGCGCATCATCCGGGCGGACCATGCCGACGGCGACGTTCCAGTTGAGGTCGGCCACGCCCTCGTCGCGATCCAGGATCCGAAGTGCCTTGTCCGGATGCGTCAGATTGAAATAGCTCGCCGCGGTGGGCGTGACCGCAGCCGCATCGATCTCATGGTTCGACACGGCGTCGAGGCTGTCGCTCTCGAAGCCGAAGGTCGATGTGGGCACGTGCCGTTGACCGATGATCATGGCGGCGACAGAGCCGACCTGCACCCCCACCTTGGTACGCTCGCTGAGGCTCTTGAACGATGTGAGCGCGCTGGATGACGGCACCGCAAGCGCAACGCCCGTGCGATAATACGGTTTCGAGATCCTCAAGCGGGTTTCGCCTTGCGCTTCGCGGTTGGCGATGACGTCCAACAGAATGTCACAATCGGCGCTGCGCATCTGGTACTGCGTGATGATCCAGTCGAGCCGCAGCGAGACACCGAGCTCGCGTGCCAGCACCTGTCCCAACTCGACCTGAAAGCCGGGCGGATCGCCGGCCTTGCGCGCAAAAGGAAGCGAGTTGGGATGCGCGCATAGCCCGAGCGCGCCACTCGCGCGGATCGCGTCCAGGGTTCGCGCCTGCGCCGGTCCCGACAGCGCGATGGCGGCTCCGACGATGACCGGGACAATTGCCTTCATTCCACGTCCTCATCTGGATGGATCGGGTCTCGGCGGGTCAGCCCTCGCGCGGCTTCAAGGCGCGGATATATTTGACGATCTGGTCGATCTGCGCGTCACTGAAGCTCTCGCCGAATGCCGGCATCGCACCTTGCTTGCCGCTCTTGATACGATTGTGCAGAAATTCGTCGTCTCGTTGCGAATTCATCAGTTGCGGTCCCCTGCCGGCAGCCCGGCCGCCGTCGGAGTGGCAAAAGCCGCAGGTCCCCGCGAACAACTGCTCGACGTCGAACGACCCGTTGTCCGGCGCAGGCGTGGCAGATTGTGCTCGAGCCACCACAACGCACAGCAACGAAGCGCCCAGCACCGCCGGAAGTGACTTCAAATGCAGTTTCAACACGTCCGCTCCATTCCTGAATCACGCGCGGCCGCTGCAATCGACCGAGAAGCGGGCTTGCACCCGCTTCTCGGCAGATCGTTTGAGGCAGGCTATTTCAAGCTGAAGACGACGAGGGCGCCATCGTCACGCGGCATGCTCTTGTAGACGCCGCCGAAGTTCGGCGCATATTCGTCCGCCAGCATGCCGCCGAAGCCGGCTGTCACGGCGATATATTGCTTGCCGCCGACGGAGTAGCTGACGATACCGCCCTGGTGGCCAGTACCGTTGTTGTGCTTCCACAGCTCGGCCCCGGTTTCGGCATCGTAGGCGTGAAGGATGCCGCGGGAGTCGGGTACGAACACGAGATTACCCGCGGTCGACAAAACGCTCCCGAGCGGCGGCTCGGGAAAGCGAACCTCCCATTTCTTCGCGCCGGTGATCGGGTCGCGCGCGTCGAGATGTCCGTAGATCTCGCCGCTCGGAGGCGGCACCATCTTGAAGTCGGCGCCGATGTTGAGCTGGACCTGGGGCGTGGTGACCGGCGTCGTCTTCTGAATATCCAGCGTCATGCACCATTCCTGGCCGATCTTGTAGTAAAGGCCGGTCTTCGGGTTGTACGAGCCGGCATTCCAGCTGATGCCGCCGCCAATGAACGGACACAGCGGTACTTCCGTGACTTTCCCGACGGGGAAATCGCGACGGCCGATCAGCGCACCTGTCTTGGGATCGATATCCTTGACGAAGTTGATGTTCTCGACCAGCCGCCAGACGTTCTTCACGCCAAGATTACGGTCGTAGACGAAGACGAAGCCGCCCTTGTTCGGATGAACCACGTATTTCTGGCCGTCGCGCTCGAGCATCACGAACTCACCGACGGCGCTGTCGAAGTCCCAGGCGTCGTGCGGCAGTTCCTGATGGTAGGATTTCAGCTTTCCGGTATCGATATCGAGCGCAATGACCGAACTCGTATAGAGATTGTCGCCGGGACGCGCACCTTGCGTCTTGTAGTCGGCGCCCGACCAATCGTAGAGCGGCGCCGGGTTTGCGGTGCCCCACAGGATGGAGTTGGTCTCGGAGTCATAGGTGCCCGGCATCCAGCCGCCACCACCGCCCGTGCGCCATGAATCGTTGCCCCAGGTCTTCATGGCCTCGTCGGTGCCCGCGACGGTCAGGAACTCCCACTTCTTCTTGCCGGTGGTGGCATCGACGGCGAAGATCGGGCCGCGACCCGGCCATTCACCCCCCTGCGAGCCGATGATGACGCTCCCCTTCGCGTAAAGCGGCGCGCCGGTGAAGCCGACCGTGAGCTTCTGCGAGTCGATCAGCCTGGTTTCCCAGAGCACCTTTCCCGACTTCGCATCGAGCCCGAACAGACGACCATCCATCGTACCGACGAAGACCTTGCCTTCACCAAGGGCTACGCCGCGATTGTAGGGCGAGTGGGTCTGTCGGCTGATGAGCGCCTCGTCGAGCTCCGGAAAGAACGACCAGATGACCTCGCCGGTCGCGCCGTTCAGCGCAAAGACCCGGCTGTACGAACCCGAATAATAAAGCACGCCATCGGCCACGAGCGGCATTGACTGCAGGCCGCGCGTCGATCGTCCGGGAATATGCGTCCAGGCTACGCCCAGATTGCCGATGTTGTTGGCATTGATCTGCGCAAGCGGGCTGTAGTGATGGGATTTGTACGAACCGTGATAGGTGAGCCAATCATTCTGACCGGCGGTCTCGATCCGGGCCGTATCCACGGTTTGGGCCAACGCCGACGACACGATCAGCGTCGCGCCGGCAACAAGAGGTAGACCAGAATTACGCCAACGCTTCTTCATCCGTTCCTCCCGCTTTTGTGCTTGTTGAACTCGCGTCTCGCAGACGCGGCGAGGGATGTTTGCAGCTCGCTAAGTGTCGGTTCTTCTCCATCGCATATGAGCTGCCAACAGCTCTCGATCTCTCTCGGCGGACATCGCCAAAAGGAGCTACGTTTCCTGAACTGGTTGCTGTTGCACTCCTGCTCGCTCTCACAGAGTACGCCGGTTGAGCGAGGGCGCAAAGATGGAATGCGCGAGCGGCGCGAATTTGACGCGCAGCACGAATTTGAAACGTCAGCTGCGCTGACCGTTTCTTCCCAATCGGAAAATCTTCGGGCTGAAGCGGGTTATCCGTACGGCACGCGCGGCAGCACCTTGACGATACCGGGCAAGAGCGTCAGCAGCAGCACGATCATGATGACGAGATAGGGCAGCGTGACGCGCGCGATGGCGCCGAGCCCGTCACCTCACCTCGCGCGTCCATAGATCGCAACTGCATTGTCGGCCGACACCAGGCCGCTCGCGACATCGTCGTTGACGGCCACGCGATCGCGCTCGCGGGGATCGCCGATGCCGGCGCCGCCGGGCGTCAGCACCACCAGCCGATCGTCCGGCGGAATGGTCTGAAAGCCCTTGCCGCGCATCTTCTGGCCGGACTTCAGGCCGACATAACCGGCCTCGCCGTTCTGGCCGCCATCGCGGCCGCGCGGCGGATGTTCGATGCGGTCGAACGCAGCCAGGATGTCGAACGGCGCATCGATGCCGCTGCCGACCTCGATGATCTGGCCGAGGCCGCCGCGGGTGCGCCCTGCCCCGCCGGAATCCGGACGCAGCTCCTTGCGCCAGAAGATCAAAGGCGTCTGCGTCTCCGCGATCTCGACCGGCGTGCCGCGCACGCCGCTTGGGTAGGCGGTCGCCGACAGGCCGTCCTTGCCGAAGCGCGCGCCGGTGCCGCCGTTGGAGGTCACCGCCATCGAGAATCCGTAATTGCCGCCGACGCCCGAGCGGGTCTGGCCACGCACGTTGAGATTCCACAGGCATGAGGTGCCTTCGGCGGGCACGCGTTCTGGAATGATCTGGCGCAGGCAGCCGAACACGACGTCGGGCAGCATCTGGCCGACGATGTGGCGTGACGCCACGGGCGCCGGCTTCGGCGCATTGAGGATCGCACCCGCAGGCGCCGACACCGTCAGCGGCGAGAGCGAGCCGGCATTGTTGGGGATCTGCGAGGCGACCACGCAGCCGAGGCCGAACACGGTGTAGGCCGTGGTGTAGGACAGGGGCACGTTGATGCCGAACTTCGAGGCGGCCGAGGTGCCGTCGAAATCGACGTGGATGCCATCATCCGAGATCGTCAGCGTCGCGGCCAGCGTCACCGGCGCGTCGTAGCCGTCGACGACCATGCTGTTGCGCCAGCTTCCCTTGGGCAGCTTCGCGATCTCGGCGAGCACGGCCTCGCGCGAGCGGTCGCAGATGTAATCGCCGAGTTCGTCGAGCGTGTCGATGCCGAACTCGGTCATCATCTCGGCCAGGCGCTCGCAGCCGACGTCGTTGCAGCCGGCCAGCGAATAGGTGTCGCCCTCGGTGTCGATCGGCAGCCGCGTGTTGGTGCGGATCATCGCCATCAGCGTCTCGTTGACGACGCCCCGGTCGATCAGCTTCAGCATGGGGATGTAGAGCCCCTCCATGAACACGTCGGTGGCGTCGGGCCCAAAGCCGATGCCGCCGATGTCCATGAGATGGCTGGTGCAGGAGAACAGCGCGACGATCTTGCCGTCCTTGAAGCACGGCGTGGTGACTACGAAATCGTTGAGATGGCCGGTGCCCATCCAGGGATCGTTGGTGATGTAGGCGTCGCCTTCCTTCATCGTCTCCAGCGGGAAATGCGCGATGAAGTGCTTGACCGATTCCGCCATCGAGTTGACGTGGCCGGGCGTGCCGGTCACGGCCTGCGCCAGCATCCGTCCCTTGAGGTCGAACACGCCGGCCGAGAGGTCGCCGCATTCGCGCACGATCGGGCTGAAGGCGGTGCGGAGCAGCACCTGCGCCTGCTCCTCGACCACGGCGATCAGCCGGTGCCACATGATCTGGAGGTCGATCAGGCTCGCGCCATTTGCCTTGCTCATGATCAGGCCGCCTTTCGTTCCATGACGATGCTGCCGGCACCGTCGATATGGGCGTCAAAACTGGTCGAGACGAAGGTCGACGTTTCGTCCTCCGCGATCACGGCGGGACCCGCAATCGTCGCGCCCGGTGCCATGTCCTCACGGCGATAGAGCGGGATCTCGATCACCTCGCCCGCCCGGCCGTCGAAGAATTTGCGGCTGCCGACGGCCTTGGCCGCGGGCTTGCGCGCGACGGCCGCAACCGCGGACGGGTTGCGCGCATCAGTGGTCGCAAGCACCGACCAGCTCAGCACCTCAATCGCGGCGCCCGGGATCGGCCGCTCGAACATCGCCGAATAATCCGCCTCGAATTTCTGGCGCAGGCCGGCGAGATCGGCTGATGTCAGCCGCCGGTTCGGCAGTTCGACCGTGATCTCGTGGCCCTGTCCGACATAACGCATGAAGGCCGCGCGGCGTTCGCGGACCGGCGCACCGGCCGCGCCCGGCTCGACCAGCGCGCGCGCTTCAGTCACCATTTCCTGCAGAAGATCGGAGACCGTTTCGGTGTCGAAATCGTCGAGGCGAACGTGGCGGCTGCGCACCAGCTCATAGGCGATGGGAGCCGCGAGGAATCCGACCGCCGAGCCGACGCCGGCATTCGAGGGCACGATCACCCGGGAGACGCCGATCTTCTCGGCAACACGCGCCGCGTGAAGCGGCGCGGCGCCGCCGAAGGCGATCAGCGTGTGCTGACCGACGATCTCTCCGCGCTCGACCGCATGCACGCGCGCCGCGCTCGCCATGTTCTCGCAGACGACCTCGTGCACTGCATAGGCGGCGGTTTCTGCCGACAGGCCGAGCGGTTCACCAACGCTGCTCAGCAGAGCCCTTTTCGACAGCTCCGGATCGAGCTTGATCGTACCGCCGGCAAAGGCGTCGGGATCGATCATGCCGAGCGCAACGTCCGCATCCGTCACCGCCGGACGCTGGCCGCCGCGGCCGTAGCAGGCCGGTCCCGGCTCCGACGAGGCGCTCTCCGGGCCGACTGTGACGCGCTTCATCGCATCGACATGTGCGATCGAGCCGCCACCGGCGCCGATCTCGACCATCTCGATCACGGGGATGCGCACCGGCAGGCCGGAGCCTTTGAGGAACCGCGCCGCACGATCGACCTCGAACACGCGCGAGGTCTCGGGCTGGTATTTTTCGATCAGGCAGATTTTTGCAGTCGTGCCGCCCATGTCGAAGGACAGCACCTTGCTCTCACCGAGCCGCGCTGCGATCTGCGCCGCGAAGATCGCGCCGCCGGCAGGACCGGACTCGACGAGGCGCACCGGAAAGCGCCGCGCCGTCTCGATCGAGGTGACGCCGCCGCCGGAGGTGACGAGATAGATCGCGCCACGGAACTGCTCGACCTGCAAGGCATCCGCCATGCGGGCGAGATAGCCGTCGATCAGGGGTTGCACATAGGCGTTGGCGACCGCAGTGGACGTGCGCTCGTATTCGCGGATCTCTGGACACACCGCAGAGGACACGGTCACGGAGATGCTCGGCATCTCCTCACCGAGGATTGCGGCGGCGCGGCGCTCGTGCTCGGGATTGGCGTAGGAGTGCAGGAAGGCGATTGCGACGCTCTCGACCTTCAGCGCGCGCAATTTTGGCGCGAGTGCACGCACTGCCGCCTCGTCCAGCGGGAGACGGACGGCGCCGTGGGCATCGACGCGCTCGGGCACGGTGAAGCGCAGGGAACGCGGCGCCAGCGGCTTCGGCTTGTCGATGCTGAGATCGTACTGGTCGTAGCGGCTCTCGGTGCCGATATCGAGCACATCGCGAAAGCCCTCGGTCGCGATCAGCGCGGTCTTGGCGCCACGCCGCTCGATGATCGCGTTGGTCGCGAGCGTCGTGCCGTGAATGAAGACGTCGATGTCGCTGATATGCGCGCGCGCATCGGTGAGAATGAGCCGCATGCCGTCCAGCACCGCCTGCTCGGGCCGCTGCGGCGTCGTCAGCACCTTGCGCGTCTTGCGCACCTCACCCACGTCCAGCACGATGTCGGTGAACGTGCCACCGATATCAACGGCAAGCCGCACCTCGGCTCCCTCAAGCATTCCAAATTCTCCGTGCTGACCGTCAAAACTCAGGGCGAAAAGGCAGCAATTTTCATACCAGCGACGGCGCAAATGGTGAAGCTGCCGAGACCGGTTTGCTTAGCACCTATGCGATAGGAGATTGCGGGGGACGCCGCCCGCTCAGAGCAGGAATGCCAGCGCGGCCTCGCAGCGCTCCTCGACCTTGAGCGTGAGGAGATCGTCGGCGCGGGTACGGCCGAGATTGACCGCGGCGATCGGTATCCGCCGCTTCGCGGCAGCCTGCACGAAGCGGAAGCCGGAATAGACCATCAGCGATGAGCCGACGATCAGCATGGCATCGGCCTGTGCCAGGTGATCCTGCGCGGTGGCGACGACGTCGCGGGGAACGTTCTCGCCGAAGAACACGACGTCGGGCTTGAGGATGCCGCCGCAGGCTTCGCAGGCCGGGACCTCGAACGACGAGAAATCCGCGTGCTCCAGGTCGGCGTCGCCGTCCGGCGCGTCCGCAGCGTCGAGCGTCAGCCATTCGGCGTTGGCGCGACCGAGCGCATCCTGGAATTCGTTACGCGGGGTCTTGCCGCCGCAGCCCATGCAGCGCACCAGATCGAGCCGGCCATGCAGGTCGATCACCTGCCGGTGGCCGGCGGACTGATGCAGCCGGTCGACGTTCTGGGTCAGCAGCATCCCGCACTGCCCGTTCGCCTCGAGCCGGGCCAGCGCGTGGTGCGCATCGTTCGGCCTGGCCTGGCCGAAGCGCCGCCAGCCGATCAGGCTGCGCGCCCAATAGCGCTGGCGCGTACGCTCTTCCGACATGAAGGCCTGGAAATTGACCGGCTGGGTCCGCTTCCAGTTGCCGTGGCTGTCGCGATAATCGGGAATGCCCGAATTGGTGCTACATCCGGCGCCGGTCAGCACGAACAGATTTTCGTGCCGGCCGACGAAATCTTCGAGCGAACGGTTTGCCAGCGGAGGGTTTGCCATGGCGCAGATGTAGTCTGCGCCGGCCGGTTTTGCCAGATGTCCGCCGCAGCAACGATAGCAGCCGCCCTCAGTCGAGCTGATCAACTCTAGCTCGCCCAATTCTCCCGGAATTCAGGAAACAGCGTCAGACCTCCGCAGGCATAGATGGTCTGCCCGGTGATATAGCCCGCATCACCGGAGGCAAGGAAGGCGAACACGGCCGCGATCTCTTCCGGTGTCCCGACGCGCCCCAAGGGAATGTGGCTGGTGACGACGCCCCGCTTTGCGGGATCACCGGTCCAGGCCGCGTTGATCGGCGTGTCGATCGCGCCCGGGCCGACCGCATTGACGCGAATACCGCGGCCTGCAAATTCCAGCGCCAGCGTGCGCGTCAGATTGGCCATGCCGCCCTTGCTGATCGAATAGGCGAGATAGCCGGGCTTCGGAATGATCTGGTGGACGCTCGAGCAATTGACGATGCTGCCACCTCCGCCGCGCGCGACGAAATGGGCGAGTGCCTTCTGCGCGCAGAGCACGGCGCCGTTGAGATTGACGTCGATGATACGGCGGTAGGTTTCGATGTCGAGCGCCTCGCTCGGCGACTCCCGCTGGAAGCCGGCATTGTTGACGAGGCAGTCGAGCCGCTTCCAGCGCGAAAGGACTGTCTCGAACATCGCAGCGACCTCCTGCTCATTGCTGACATCGGCCTTGACGACGACATGATCGAGCTTGCCGTGGCCGCGGTCGGCCGATCCTGTCCTTGCGAGCGCGAGCGTCTCCTCGGCCCTCTCGGGGTGATCGACATAGTTGATGGCGACGGTCGCACCTTCCTGCGCGAGCCTGATGGCGACGGCGCGGCCGATGCCTTGGGAGGCACCGGTCACCAGCGCGTATTGGCCGACGAGGCGCGAGGGAAAGGGGGGCGAGCGATCGGTTTGCGGCATGGGTTCTCTCCGGAATGTCTCATCATCGACGGACGGCGCGTTTTGTTCCATCCTTTCGCGCATCCCTGGGATTCATTCCGCGCGCCGCGCCAGCGGCGAGGTCAGGATCTGATAAAGGATGATGGCGCCAAAAGTCGCCGTGCCGATCCCGCCGATCGTGAACGCGCCGAATTTGAGCGTGAGGTCGCCGGCGCCCGCAGTCAGCGCCACGGCAACGGTGATCAGGTTCGCAGGGTTCGCGAAATCAACCTTGTTCTCGACCCAGATCCGGCCCGCCATCGCGGCGATCAATCCAAACAGCACGATCGAGAGGCCGCCGATGACGGGACCCGGGATCGAGAGGATCAGCGCGCCGAATTTCGGCGAGAAGCCAAGCACGATCGACACCGTGGCCGCGAACGCAAACAACAGGGTCGAATAGACCTTCGTCGCGGCCATGACGCCGATGTTCTCGGCGTAGGTGGTGACGCCGGTGCCGCCGCCGCAGGCCGCCACGATCGTCGCGAGGCTGTCGGCGAAGAGGGCGCGACCGAGATAGCCATCAAGGCTCCGGCCCGTCATGGCGCCGACGGCCTTGATGTGACCGAGGTTCTCGGCGACGAGAATGACCGCAACCGGCGCGATCAGAAAGACTGCATCGGCCTGGAAGATCGGCGTGGTGAAGCTCGGCAGGCCGATCCATGGCGCAGCCGCAAGCTGGGTGAAGTCGATTGGCTTGCCGAAGCCGAGGCCGTTCGCGAACAGCAAGTACAGAAGATATCCGCCCACTGCGCCAAGGATGATCGGGAGGCGGCGCCACAGGCCCGGAGCAGCAACGGCCACTACCCCGATGATCAGAACGGTCGCGAGCCCGATCCAGGTGTCGAACCCGTTGGCGCTCACCGCCTTGACCGCCACGGGCGCGAGGTTGAGGCCGATCGCGGCAACCACAGCGCCGGTGACGGCCGGCGGCATCAAGCGCTCGACCCAGCCGACGCCCGACCACATCACGATCAGCGCAATCACGCCGTAGAGCACGCCGGCTCCGACGATGCCGCCGAGGGCAACAGCGAGATTCGGATTCGGCCCCTGCCCGGCATAGCCGGTGGCGGCGATGACAACGGCGATGAACGCGAAGCTCGAGCCGAGATAGCTCGGCACGCGCCCCGCGACGATGACGAAGAAGATCAGCGTGCCGATGCCGGAGAACAGGACCGCAACATTGGGATCGAATCCCATCAGCAGCGGCGCGATGATCGTCGACCCCGACATCGCGACGCAATGCTGGAGACCGGAGACGACGGTCTGGCCCCATGACAGCCGCTCCTCCGGCATGATCACGCCCGAAGTCTTCAGCTTCCAACGCGGAAAATAGCCTTCCGATTCCTCGTGCGAGCCTTTTGCGATCGTCATGTTCCCCCCGGTGCGGTGCAGCGATCGATCTTCGTGCGATCCGACAAAAATGTGATTGTCGCTTCTGCGGCGTCCATCACATGATGCAAATCATGCAAGATCAATGCGTTCCGGGGCACACAATATGACACAAGTCGCGATCCAGCCAGCCGTCCATCGCCGGCATCAGCCCTGGTACAAGATCCTCTACGTGCAGGTTCTGATCGCGATCGCGCTCGGGGTGCTCATCGGCTATTTCTATCCCGATCTCGGCAAGGAGCTGAAGCCGCTCGGCGACGGCTTCATCGCGCTGATCAAGATGATGATCGCGCCGGTGATCTTCTGCACCGTGGTGCACGGCATTTCCTCGATGGGCGACCTCAAGCGCGTCGGCCGGGTCGGACTGAAGTCGCTGATCTATTTCGAGACGGTCTCGACCGTCGCGCTCGCCATCGGCCTCCTGGTCGGCGAGATTCTCCAGCCGGGTCATGGCTTCAACATCGATCCCGCCACGATCGATCCGAAATCGGTCGCGACCTACGTGACCAAGGCCAAGGAGGAAGGCATCGTCGCCCATCTGATGGCGATCATCCCCGACAGCTATGTGGGCGCGATCGCACGGGGCGATCTGTTGCAGGTGCTGCTGGTCTCGATCCTGTCGGGCTTCGCCATCGCCTTCCTCGGCAAGACCGGCGAGCCGATCGCGGAGGCGATCGACAAGGCCGCCAAGATGTTCTTCGGCATCATCCGCATCATCGTGCGCGTGGCGCCGATCGGCGCGTTCGGCGCGATGGCCTTCACCGTCGGCGCCTACGGCCTCGGCTCGCTGCTCAACCTCGCAGCCCTGATCGGCACGTTTTACCTGACCAGCATCCTGTTCGTGCTGATCGTGCTGGGCTCGATCGCCCGGCTCTCCGGCTTCTCGATCCTGCGCTTCATCGCCTACATCAAGGACGAGCTCCTGATCGTGCTCGGCACCTCCTCGTCGGAGACGGTGCTGCCGCAGATGATCCAGAAGATGGAGCATCTCGGCGCCTCGCGCTCGGTGGTCGGCCTCGTCATTCCGACGGGCTACAGCTTCAATCTCGACGGCACCAACATCTACATGACGCTGGCGACGCTGTTTCTGGCGCAGGCGACCAACACCCATCTGACGATCTGGCAGGAGCTCGGCATTCTCGGCATCGCCATGATCACCTCGAAGGGCGCGTCGGGCGTGACCGGCGCCGGCTTCATCACGCTTGCCGCGACGCTCTCGATCGTTCCCGACATCCCGATCCAGTCGATCGCGATCCTGGTCGGCATCGACAAGTTCATGAGCGAGTGCCGCGCGCTGACCAATCTGATCGGCAACGGCGTCGCCTGCGTCGTCATCAGCATCTCCGAAGGCGAGCTCGATCGCGAGGCGCTGCACGAGACCATGGCTCATCCGCTGGAGATGGGCGAGGCGCTGGAACCGGGCGGCGGCGCGACCTCGTAGGCCGCGCCACGCAGCCGGTAGTCTCCCGGACTGGAGAATTGGCAAGGCACGCGTCACAACAATGGCGTTGGGATCACCGATTGATAGTCTATCTTTCCACCCGACGCGCTGGGGGCAGGGCGTCGGGTTTTTGTTATCGAACAGCGAGCCCTAGAGAGCCGAGTTGGCGACCAGCTCGACCCTGCGCGTGATATCGATCGCCTGCAAGAACGCCTCGTCGTGACTGACCACGAGCAGCGCGCCGTCATAGGCCCTCAAGCCTGCCTCGACGGCTTCGATGGAGCCGATGTCGAGATGATTGGTCGGCTCGTCCAGGACGAGCAGGGACGGCGGTGTCGACCCGCCCAGAACGCAGGCGAGGCCCGCGCGAAACAGCTGTCCGCCGCTCAGGCTCCCGACGATCTGCAGGGCCGCATCGGCGCGAAACATGAAGCGCGCGAGCGCGGCATGGCACTCGTTCGCCCCCGCCTTCGGATTGAGACGCCGGAAGTTTTCCAGGATGGAGAGCGCGGGATCGAGCAGGCTGACCTTCTGGTCGAACAGCGCGAAGTCCGGTCTGACCCGCACGGTGCCCGCGAACGGGCGCAACTCGCCGGCAATCAGCTTCAGCAGTGTCGTCTTGCCTGAACCGTTAGGCCCGACCAGCGCGACGCGCTCCGGGCCGACGAGCGTCAGTGAGAGATCGCGCAGGACCGGCTGCGCCGGCTGATAGCCGGCGCTGACCTCGTCAAGCCAAAGCACCTCCCTGCCCGCCGGCAGGTTCGTCGCTGGCAGCTTCACCGACAGCGGCTGGAGAATCTCGATGCGTCGGCGTGCGGTGTCGACGGCATCGAGCGCTTCCACGCGCCGCCGCTCGGCGATCTGTGTGGTCTTGCCGCCCGTGTCTTCGCTACGGTCCTTGCGCGCACCGGCCAGGATTCGCGGCATGTCACCCTTGGCACGCTTCTTCCGGCCGCCGCTGTCCTTGCGCGCTTTCTTCTCAGCGGCCTCCTGCGCCTTGCCGTCGATCTCGGACAGGCGCCTCTCGGCATGCGCGAGGTCGTGCCTCACAGCCGCAAGCTCCACTGCCTTCTGCGCGCGGTAGCTGGTCCAGTTGCCGCCGTATCGCGTGGCACCGAGCGACGTCAGTTCGACGATTGCGTCCATGATGTCGAGCAGGCCGCGGTCGTGGCTGACGACAATCGCGCCGCCGCGCCAGGCGGCAAGGAGATCAGTCACCGCCTTGCGCCCATCCCGGTCGAGATTATTGGTAGGCTCGTCCAGCAGCAGATAGTCGGGCTCAGCGAAAACCAGCGCGGCGAGACGAACCCGCGTGATCTGGCCGCCGGAAAGGCACGATAGCCCCGTATCGGGAGACGCATCGAAGCCGAGGCGCGCCAGCGCAGCCTCCAGCCGCGTTTCGAGCGTCCAGTCGATCGCGGCGATATCGTCGGCCGAAGCATCGCCACGTTCAGCACTGCGCAGCAGCTCGAGGGCGTGCCGCACACCGAACAGATCGGCCACGGTCGCGCCCGCAGGCGACTGCACATCCTGGCGCAGCAGGCCGATGGTGCCATTGACCAGGACGCGACCGGACTGGGGAACATGGTCCCCGGACATCGACGCGAGCAGCGTCGTCTTCCCGACGCCATTACGGCCGACGAGACCGGTCCGCTCGGCCGCGAATGTCAGATCGATGTTGGAAAGAAGTGAACGGCCGTCAGGCGTGGACAGCGACAGGTTCGACAGGATGATTGAAGCAGGCATGGAATTCCCCGTGAGCAAGGCAGATGGGCTTTGCGGTCGGGGTAAAATCCATGGCTTTCGAATCTCCTGATTGAGAGCCCGCTGATAATCCCGCTGGGCGGCAAGATCAAGCCATGTCCTCGGGCGAAGCCCTCAATACTTCACGAACTCTTTGATGGACGCTCCGCGTCGTGCGCGATAGAGGCGGATAAAGCCCAATTTTTTCAATGACGAGTCTCAACCAAGAGGCCAATTCGTGAACGGCAGGCAGAACAACGCCCTCGCCCAACTGCTGCAACAAGCCTTCGTGGCGTTGCGAAACAAGCAGTTCGATGCTGCAGCGCGGCTTGCAAGCGAAGCTCTCAAATCCAATCGCACGGACCGCAACGCGGTGATGATCCTGGCGCACGCGCTGATCGGCCTCGGCCGCACGGAGGAGGCGATCGCTCCGCTCGAACGTGCCGCCAAGCGCAATGACGATCCGGAAGTCGAGACGCTGCTCGGCCATGCATTGTGCGGCGCGCGACGAGCGAATGACGGAATCGCGCAATTGCGCCGGACCGCCGCCCGCCGGCCGCCCTATCTGCCGGCGTTTCAGGAACTCGCGGGCCAGCTCGCGAATGCCGGCGAGATCGGTGCGGCGATCGGAATCATCGAGCAGGCCCTTGCGCTCGCGCCCGGCAGCATCGACCTGCAGCTCGACATGGGCCGCATGCATGTGCGCAACAACAATCGCAGCGAAGCGCGCCGCGTCCTGACCGCTGCGCGCAGCGCTGCGCCGGGACGCCCCGATGTCCTCACCGAACTCGCCTGGGCGGAGCTGCTTGACGGGGCCTATGCCGAGGCCGCCGACACCTATCGCCACGCGCTCGGGCTTCGCCCCGGCGACACGCTGTCGCGCGCCAATCTCGCGATCTGCCTGATGGAGATGGGCGAACGCACCAGCGGCGAAACCGCTCTGCGTTTGGTGCTTCGCGGACGGCCGCACCTGCTCAGTCGCGCCGCCTTCGCGATGGCGACCTCGTCGCATGGCCGCTTCTTCTTTCGCCCGAGCGCGGCGGCGAAATTCCTCGAACGCGAACCCGAGCCGGTGACTACGCCCTGAATTTTCGCCGATACAGACCCGGCTCGCGCTTCAGCGCGGCGCGCAAGGCGTGAACTTTCTGCGTCTCGTCTTCCGTAAAGGCAGAGGTTTGCCTGCTCCAGTCCTCGCGCTTGACCGGAATGCACTGCGCGATCGGCGTGCCCTTGGGCAGCACGCCGCGAAAGCTGGTGTTGTGCCAGTGGGCCGGAAAGTGAATCCAGCTGTCGCGATAGCGATCGCAATCGACGAGACCGCTCAGCGTCGTGAAGGGCAGATCGAAGCGATTGACCGGATGCGTGAAGAACAACGCGTAGCCATCCGGTGCCTCGATGGTCCAGAGATTGTGAAACTTGATGACGAAGCGATCGTCTTCGAACAGCGGCGAGCCCGTCAGCTGCCCCTGATCGTGAAAGCTGATCGGGGAGCGCGGAAAATCGATCTCGCCGCCCGGCGGGATATCGTTGTCCCAGCTAACCTCGCCGTCTTCGACCCGGAGATCGCACATCAGCGGAATCAGGAAACCGCATGTCATCGCATCGATGAATGGCGGACAGCGCTTGATCGTTTCGTCGTCCTGCTGGTTGAGGGCACTGAAGGCCGTCGCCGGCATCGACTTGAGCCAGTCGGGAACGCCAAGATTCGCCGGGGTTGGCTGCGGCAGCAGTCCCTCCAGCTCTCCGGGGCAGCGAAATTTGATCGTCAGCTTGTTCTTGTTGGTCTGCGAGGACATGGGCATTTCCGACAGATGCCCTACTGATAAACGGAACCGGCCGCGCGTCAAAGTGTCGCAGCCGACTCCGAACATTATATCTTCGTCATGTTTCGATCACGGATCCGTGAGGAGATCCGAGAGGAAGAGCCGAGAGAAGAGGCAATAGCGCCATCAGCCCTTGAGTGCGGTGACCACCACCTCGATCAGCGCGCCGCCGCCGAGATCGGCGACGCCGACGGTGGCGCGCGTCGGCAGATTGTCGCCGAAGAACTCGGTCCAGACCGCGTCCATCTCCTTCTTCTTGGAGAGATCGGTGACGAAGATCGAGGTGCTGACGACACGTGACTTGTCGGTGCCGGCTTCCTTCAGATAGCCGGCGATCTTGCCGAGGATGTTGCGGGTCTGCTCACCCATCGAAACCGAGGTGTCGTCGGCGATGGTGCCGCCGACGAAGACGAAGCCGTTGGCTTCGACGGCGCGGTGCATGATGGGCGTGCGGATGCTGCGGGTGATGCTCATGATGTCCTCTTGTTGTTAGAGCGTGGTCGGATGGAAGCGGTCGATGCCGAGATCGCTGACACGGGTCTGGGTGCCGCCGTTGACGATCAGCTCCGCCATGACCGCGCCGGCGCCGGGGCCGAGCTGGAAGCCGTGCAGCGAGAAGCCGAACTGGTGATAGAGCCCCTTGTGGCGGCTGCTTGGCCCGAACACGGGAATATCGTCCTTCATCTTCGCCTCGATGCCGGCCCAGGCGCGCACGATGGTGGCGCTACGCATCACCGGGAACAGCTCGAACACGGTGCGGGCGCTGGTCGCGAGGCTTCTCCAGTCCAGCACCGTCTCGTTGCGGTCCTGGTAGGGCGTCGCGAGATGACCGCCGCCGATCAGCACGGTGCCGTTGGAGAACTGCTTGAAGGACAGTTTGCGCCCGCGCAGGATCACCACGGGATCGATGAAATGCGGCACGCGCGAGGTGATCATCAGCATCGGCGCCACGGTCTCGACCGGAACGGGCTCGCCGAGCGCGGCCGCGATCTTGCCGGCCCAGGCGCCCGCAGCGTTGACGAGCACCGGCGCGGCAAAGCTCTCCGTTCCGACATCGACGCGCCAGAGACCGCCGCTGTAGCGGATGTTGCTGGCCGCCACGCCTTCGCGCACGGTCGCACCTAGCTGCTCGGCCTTGCGCCGGAACGCGGTCGTGGTCTGCGCCGGATTGGCCGCGCCGTCGCGGCGCGAGACCACGCCGCCGGGACAGGTCTCGGCAACCGCCGGCACGAGGCGCCGTAGTTCAGTCGCGTCGATCAGCTCTTCGTGGGTGAAGCCGAGCGCGTTGAGCTCGGCGACGCGTGCGCGGCAGACCGCGAGCTCCTCCTCGTTTTCTGCGACGAGAACCTGGCCGTGGCTCTCAAAGCTGCAATCGTCGTCGAGCAGGTCTTCGATTTTCTCCCAGATGCCCATCGAGCGGATCGAGAGCGGGATCTCGGGGATATGCCTTGCGAGCTGACGCACGCCGCCGGCATTGACGCCGGAGGCGTGCCGGCCGGCATAGTCCTTCTCGATCAGCACCGGCTTCAGGCCGGCGAGACAGAGATGCAGCGTCGTCGAGCATCCGTGGATGCCGCCGCCGACGACGATCGCATCCACGTTTTTCGTCATCCGCGCACCACGGCCTTGATGTCCGCCTCGCTCTTCGGAACGGCGGCGAGTTCGGCGAGCGTGATCGGCTTCACCGGCGCGCGGAGCCGGTAATAGCCGATCTCCTGCGGAGTCTTGCCGCGCGCCTGCGCCATCAACTCCGTGACGGTGAGGCCGCAGAGCCGGCCCTGACATGGACCCATGCCGGTGCGGCGATAGGCCTTGAGCTGGTTCGGCCCGGTCGCGCCGATCGCGACGGCATCGAGAACGTCCTTCGCAGTGACTTCCTCGCAGCGGCAGACGATGGTGTCACCTGCGGGAATGCGGAACTGCTGCGATGGGCGGAACAGCGTGTCGAGGAAGACGCGGCCGCGCTCGGCCTTGGCGAGATCGGCACGGAGCGCCGCCATCGGCGCAAGCTTTGCGGCAGCCGCAGGCGCCAACGCTTCCACTGCCGCGCGCGCCGCGATGCGGCCACGGACCACGGCTGCATTGGCACCACCGATGCCGGCGCCATCACCGGCGATCGCAATGCCGGCGACCGACGAATTGCCGCTCGCATCGAGCAGCGGCGACCAGCACAATTGCAGATCGTCCCAGCGATGCTCGACACCGGCCGACATCGCCAGATTGACGTTGGGCACGACGCCCTGATGCAGCAGCAACAGATCAGCAGGAATGGTCTCGCGCTTGCCGCCCGCGACATAACTCACGTTCGCGAGCTGGCCATCACCGGATGCCGAAAGCTCGGTTACGCCTGATACGACCTGCACTTTGGCCTTCACTTCGCGCATCATTGTCAGGCCCTTGATGAAATAGGGCGAGGTCAGGAAGGCGAAGGCATGCGGCAGGGACGCGAAGTAGTTGCCACGCTGGGTGGTGTCGAGGATGCGGTCGATGCGGCCCCCGAGCCGCAAAATCTGCGCGGCGAGCAGCCAGAGCAGAGGCCCCTGCCCCGCGATCACCGTACGTCCGTCCGGCACCAGCCCCGACGACTTCAGCATGGTCTGCGCGGCACCCGCGGTCATCACGCCCGGCAGCGTCCAGCCGGGAATCGGGAACGGCCGCTCCAGCGCGCCGGTCGCCAGGATCACGCGCTTCGCCTTGACGAAGGCGGACGCGCCACCGATGGAGACAGCGATTTCGAGGTTGCGGTCGAGGCTCCAGACCGTCGCACGATGAATGACTTCAGCATTGCTCGCGCGTAGCGCCTGGACGAGATCCGCACCGACCCAATAGTCGGCGCCGAGCTGGTTGCGCTCGGTGACCGGCGTCGATGAGATGGCGCGAAACACCTGGCCGCCGGGGCCGATGTTCTCGTCGAGCAGCAGCGTCGACAGGCCGGCTTCGGCGGAGGTCGCGGCGGCTGCGAGGCCGGCGGGCCCGGCCCCGATCACCACGACGTCATAGTCTTCGCGTTTGGGAGCCACAATCATTTTCCGATCTCCCGCTTGCCCTTCTGAATCTCGATCTGCATGCCCTCGGCGACGGGCACGAGGCAGCCCTGGCGGTTGCCGACACCGTCGATGGTGACGAGGCAGTCGAAGCACACGCCCATCATGCAATAGGGCAGACGGGGCGCGCCGCTCACTGCGGTCGAACGGCGCGCGTCGCGGCCGGAGGCCAACAGCGCGGCGGAGACGGTGTCGCCCTGCCGCGCCGCGACGGCTACGCCGTCGACGAAGATCTGCAGCTGTGGCCGTTTGTCCTGTTCGGATCGCTTAAACATGGGATGCCTCTTGGCTCCTTGATATCTCTAATAGCCGCTGTTGTTCGCGGCGCCCGTGCCGCCGAAGCGGCTCGCCGAGAACGCGCCGACCAGCTCCGGCTCGAGCGCGCCTTGCGCAACCATGCGTGCGATCTCGAAGGCGTGGTTGGAGGCGAGCGTCACGCCGGAATGACAGCAGGCGACGAACGCGCCGGGATGCGTCTCCGACTGGTCGTAGATCGGAAAGCCGTCCTGCGGCATCACGCGGATGCCGGCCCAGCTTCTGACAACGTTGAGCCGCGACAGATGCGGGAACATCCGCTGCGCGCGATCGGTCATCACCGCGCTGATCGAATGTTTCAGCGCGCGATCATCCAACTCGTCTTCCTTGCTGTCGCCGATCATCACCGTGCCCTCGTCGGTCTGGCGGATCGTGGTCAGCGGATGCGGCAGGAACGGCATGGTGCGCTCGGTCACCACGATCTGGCCGCGGGTCGGGCCCATCGGCGCGTAGAGGCCGACCATCGGCGCGAGCGTCTGGTTGGCATTGCCGGCAGCAAGCACGATCTTGGCGGCGCGCAACTCGCCCTTCGGCGTGGTCAGGCGGAACTCGCCGCCGCTCTTCGAAATCGCCGAGACGGGCTGCTCCGGGAAATAGTCGATGCCGAATTCCTTGAAGCCGGTATGGAAGGCGCGGAAGGTTCGCAGCGAATTGACGTGACCGTCGAGCGGACAAAAGCTGCCGCCGGAAACTTCCGGCCCGATCAGCGGCAGCGACTTCTTCACCTCGGAAGCGGAGAGCATCTCCATCTTGTAATCGGCAGCACCCGTCTGGTTGTGCATGCGCTTGACCAGCTCGGTACGCTGGCCGAATTCGTCATCTCCAAGCGTGAGATGGAAGCCGCCATTCTGCTGAAGCGAGACGTCCAGCCCGGTCTGCTGCTTCAGCTCTGAAGCAAGCCGGCCCCAGGCTTCCGACGCCCGCAAGGTCCAGACGGTATAGGCGGGCATGCCCAGACCTTTGCTCTGAACCCAGACCAGCGCAAAATTCGCACGCGAGGCGCGCTTGGTGATGTCGCCTTCGTCGAGCACGGCCACGCGCTTGCCGAGTCGGCCGAGGCCCCAGGCAATGGCGGAGCCGAGCAATCCGCCGCCGACTACGGCGACGTCGTATTCTGACTTTAGTTTTGACGCGTTTTCTTCACGCGAACCGGCGCCCACTTCGCTCGGCAACGCTTTAGACATGAGTTCTCCTATCGTCCCGTATCGCCCTTGCCGGCGAGCACACGGTCGAGCCCGTAGAAGCGGTCGAGCAGAATGAGGGCGGTCATGGTGATCGCGATGACGCAGGCCGAGACCGACGTCACCAGCGGATCGATGTTGTCCTGGATATAAAGGAACATGCGCACCGGCAACGTCTCGGTGCCGGGTGCGGCGAGGAAGACGGTCATGGTGAGATCGTCGAAGGACTGGATGAAGGCGAGCGCCCAGCCGCTGATGACGCCGGGCAGGATCAGCGGCAGCGTCACGCGGCGAAACAGCGTCCAGCCGTTGGCGCCGAGCGAGACTGCCGCCATCTCGACCGAGAGGTCCATGCCGGTCGCCGCCGCCAGCGTCAGCCGCAACGCGAACGGAAACACAATAATGACATGCGCGATGATCAGCGCGGCAAAGCTGCCGCCGAGGCCGGCCGAGGTGAAGAAACGCAGGAAGGCGATGCCGAGCACGACATGCGGGATCATCAGCGGCGACAGGAACAGCGCCGCCAGCGCATCGCGGCCGCGGAAGCGGTAGCGCGCGATCGCCAGCGCCGCCGGCACAGCGAACAGCAGCGCCACGAGGGACGACAGCGCGCCGAGCCCGAGGCTGACCCAGAAGGCGTGGATGAACTCGGGATAGTTGGCGATCGCCCTGAACCAGCGCAGCGAGAAGCCGTTGGTCGGCAGCGACAGAAAGCCCTCGGGCGTGAAGGCGACCAGGCACACGACCAGGATCGGCGCCACCATGACGATGACGAAGATGGTGTGGAAGATCAGCGCGAGCGGGCCGTTCCGGCTCATCGGAACACCTCCGCGTAGCGGCGCTCGATCAGCGCGTTGCTGCCGACGACGATCAGCACGAGCGCGACCAGCAGCAGCGTCGCGACCGCTGCACCGAGCGGCCAGTTCAGCGTGTTGAGGAATTCGTCATAGGCCAGCGTCGCCGCAACCTTGAGCCGCCGGCCGCCGATGATCGCGGGCGTCGCGAAGGCACTGGCCGAGAGCGAGAACACGATGATCGCCCCCGACAGCACGCCCGGCATGATCTGCGGCATGATGATGCGGCGGATGATGGTCACGGGCCCGGCGCCGAGCGACATCGCGGCGTTCTCGATCTGCGGGTTGAGCCGCTGCAGCGCGGCCCACACCGACAGCACCATGAACGGCATCATCACATGGGCGAGCGCGACCACCATCCCTGTCTCGGTGAACATGAAGGGAATGGGCGAGCGGATCACTCCGAGCGACATCAGGAGCTTGTTGACGAGGCCGTTGTTGCCGCCGAACAGCAGCGCCCAGCCAAGCGTCCGCGCCACCACGGAGATCAAGAGCGGCCCGAGGATGATCAGCAGGAAAAAGCTCTTCCAGCGGCCGTCCATGCGGTTGAGGATGTAGGCTTCCGGTGCGCCAAGCAATGCGGTGAGCAGCGTGGTCAGGATCGCGATGCGAAACGTTCGCCAGAACATTTCTGCGTAATAGGGATCAGTCGCGATCTCGTGCCAGTTCTTGAGGATGAAGACGGGCTCGATGCCCTTGTACTGGCCCCAGTCGTGGAACGACAGCATCACGGTCATGGCGAGCGGAATCAGCAGCACGCCGACGAACAGCATCAAGGCGGGCGCCGTCAGCGCCCATGGCGCACGCGTGTTGGGCTCTTCGGCGGCCGCGCTCATGCGGAGGCTCCGCTGCGCACACTCATGTCCTCGGGACGCCAGGCGAGGTGAACGGCCTCGCCCTCGGCCGGCTGCCTCTCGCCATCATTCTGGCGGATCACAATCGCCGGCCCGCATTCGCTGTCACACTGGAACAGCCAGTGATTGCCCTGGAAGATGCGCGTGACGATCTTTGCGTTGAGCCCCGTAGCGCCAAAGCCGATTCTTTCAGGGCGAATGCTGACAGTCACGGGACCGCTAAGGCCCACCGGCGCCGGCGCGCTCCAGGAGCCCGCCGTCACCCGCGCCGGCGTGGCGGTCCGATCGATCGTCGCGGCAAAATCGTTGGTCTTGCCGAGAAATTGCGAGACGAATGCCGAGGACGGCTTCTCGTAGGTTTCCTGCGGCGTGCCGATCTGCTCGATCTTGCCCTGACTCATCACCACGATGCGGTCGGACAGCGACATCGCTTCGTTCTGGTCGTGGGTAACGAGGATCGTGGTGGTGCCGATGGTGCGCTGGATCTGGCGCAGCTCGATCTGCATCTCTTCCCGCAGTTTTGCGTCGAGATTGGAGAGCGGCTCGTCGAGCAGCAGCACGCTCGGCTTGATCACCAGCGCCCGCGCCAGCGCCACGCGCTGCTGCTGCCCGCCGGACATCCGGCGCGGATGGCGATCCTCGTAACCGGCGAGGCCCACCATCGCGAGCGCGGCACGGACGCGCTCGGCTCTTTCTGCGCGCGGTACATTGCGCATCTCCAGGCCGAAGGCGACGTTCTCCGCCGCCGTCATGTGCGGAAACAGCGCATAGCTCTGGAACACGATGCCGAGCCCGCGCTTGGCCGGATGGATCGCGGTCAGGTCCTTGCCCTCCAGGCGGATCGCACCGTGGGTGGGATCGAGGAAGCCCGCTATCATCTGGAGAGTCGTGGTCTTGCCGCAGCCGGACGGGCCGAGGAAGGAGATGAACTCCCCCTTCCCCACCGACAGGCTGAAGTCATCGACCACAGTCTGCGCCCCAAACTGCTTGGCGACCCGATCGAGCTCGAGATAGGCCATAACGCTGTCTCCGCTACGAACGATCAGATCAGCGCTCGACCTCGCGATTCCAGCGCTTGGTCCACTCCTCGCGCTTCTCGTTGATGACGGTCCAGTCCGGATTATAGAGCTTTGCCGCGCGCTCGCCGATCGGCGCCATCTTGCCGAGCTCCGGCGGTACCACCAGTGATTTCAGCACCGGGCCGTAGCCGTAGTCCTTCAGCATCACGAGCTGGATCTTTGGATCGAGCAGCATCTTGACGAAGCCGGACGCAAGCGGCGAGGCATTGGGCTTGGTGATCGGACACGCCGTCGTCAGCAGCGTCGCCGCGCCTTCCTTCGGATAGACGAAATCGACGGGGAAGCCGGTGTTGGCGAAGCTCTGCACGCGGCCGGTGCCCCACACCGCGATCACGGCCTGACCGGACTGGAATAGCTCGGTCATCTTGCCCGGCGACGGCTCATAGGCGAGCACGTTCGGGTTGATCTGCTCCTTGAAAATCTTGAAACCGGAATCGACGTTGGTCTCACCGCCACCGTTCATCTTCGACAGCATCACCAGCGCTTCGAGACCGTAGGTGTTGTTGATCGGCGGGATGACGAGCTGCTTGGCGTATTTCGTGTCCTTCAGATCGTTCCACGAGGTCGGCGGCGCCCAGCCTTTCTCGGCAAACACCTTGGTGTTGTACATCAGGCCGGTGGCGACGATGCCGATCGCGACCGCACGATCGTCCTTGAAGCGCGCGGTGTCGTAGAGATCGGCCGGCAGACCGTCGAGCTTGCCGCAGAAGCCGAGCTGAATCGCCTGGTACATCGGGCCGTCGTCGACGATGGCGACGTCGATCTGCTGATTGCCCTTCTGCGCCTGGAGCTTGGCCAGCGTGTCGGTGGAGTTGCCGGCGACGTACTCGACCTTGACGCCGTTCTCCTTCTCGAAGGCGGGGATGACCTCATCGCGGATCGTCTTCTCGAACGAGCCGCCGTAGCCGGCGACGTAGAGCGTTTTCTGCTGGGCCGGGGCGGCCGACGGGACGGCGATGAGCGCTGCAATGCTGACCGCGGTCAGCAGGCTGAGAGTCTTCATATGGACCGATCTCCAATACCGGGATGAGGTGACGTGCCGAAAAATCTCTGACGGAAGCCCTTCCGCATTTCCTTCCGCGCAAATCCTCTCCGGACAGGGCTCCGGCCCCTGCTTCGGCGGGTTTTGGCACGATCTGGAGGTCTAAACCCCTCCAATCTGCCGAAAAAGCGGGCTGTCTCCAGTCCTGATGAAAAAGATCGCAAACCTATACTTCCATCGTCCAATGAATAATGGCACCCTCTGCATGCGCAAATGTTATGAATGGAAACTGGGATGGCGCGGATCAATTCGCGGCAGGTGGAGGCCTTCCGCGCGACGATGCTGACCGGGAGCGTGACCGAGGCGGCGGCGCTGATGAAGGTGACGCAGCCGGCGGTCAGCCGGTTGCTGCGCGACCTCCAGGCGCTCTTGAAGATGGAGCTGTTCGAGCGGCGCGGCACCGGCCTCGTGCCGACCGCCGCAGCGATGGCGCTCTACACTGAAGTCGAGCGTTCCTTCGTGGGCCTCGAGCGCATCACTGCGGCGGCGGAGGAAATCCGTGGCCGCCGCACCGGCTCGCTGCGGATCGCGGCACTGCCGGCGCTGTCGAACGGCTACCTGCCGCGGCTGACCGGTCACTTCCTGAAGGAGCGGCCGAACCTCAACCTCGCCTTCTTCGGCGTGATCTCGCCGATCGTGGTGGATTGGGTGCTGAACAACCAATGCGACGTCGGCTTTGCCGAGGTGCCGATCGCGCATTCCGGCCTGCCGAGCCAGAAACTTCCCGCGCCCGCGCGCGTCGCGGTGCTGCCGACAGGTCATCGCCTCGCGGAGAAGGAAGTGCTGGAGCCGCGCGACTTCGAGGGCGAGACCTTCATCTCGCTGTCTTCGGGGACGTCGAGCCGGCATCTCGTCGATCAGGTTTTCCATCGCCACGATGTCCGCCGCGTGCTCAGGGTCGAGACCACGCTGTCGGAAATCATGTGCGGCATGGTGTCGTCAGGACTCGGCGTCGCGATCTGCGATCCCTTCACCGCGCAGGAATTCTCCACCCGCGGGGTCGTCGTGCGCCGCTTCCTGCCGCGCATCGACTTCGAATTCTCCGCCGTCTTTCCCGCGCAGCGCAGCCCGTCGCCGGTGGCGCTGGATCTGGTCGAGACCATGCGCAAGGCGCTCGCCGAATTCGACGACCTGCCCGAGGCCGCGATCAGCCGTTGAACGCGGCCTGTGCCTCCGGCAGGTCCCAGATCTTGCCGATCGCGGCGGTGCCCGCCGCCGTGATCGCGGCTTCGTCGGCGCCGAGATAGCGGCCGGCATCGACCAGCACGCGGCCGTCGACCATGACCTGATCGATGTTGGCGCGGTTGGCGAGCGCGATCAGCGCGCGGCGCGGATCGAACAGCGGCTGAAGATGCGGATGGGTGAGATCGACGACGGTGAGATCGGCCGTCGCACCCGGCTCGATCCGGCCGAGGTCCGGCCGCTTGATCACGTCGGCCGCCACGGCCGTGTTCGCCTCGATCAGCTCGGGCGAGTTCGCGACATCGGCGCGCTGTGAAGTAATCTTGGAGATCAGCGAGGCCGCATTGAGCTCACCGAGCAGATCCATGTTGTAGCCGTCGGTGCCGACCACGGTGCGCACGCCATGCTCCGCGAACCGGCTGAACGCGGCGGTGACGCCGGCACGCGCGAACACGCGCGGGCAGTTCAGCACGGTCATGCCGCGCGCGGCCATCAGCTTGAGATCGTCGTCGGAACTGAACATGCAGTGCGCCGCCATGAGGTCGGGCGCGAGCAGGCCGAGCCAGTCCAGGTACTCTGCCGGCGTGCGGCCGCCATAGCGCTTGCCGATGGTCTCGACCTCGGCGCGGCTCTGCGCCATGTGCGTCGTGATGGGCACGCCAAGCTCACGCGCCCGGGTGGCGCAGGCTTTCAACAGATCGGGACCGCAGGTGTCCGTGGCATGCGGGCTCATGGCAAGGCTGATGCGGCCGTCGCCGCGGTTGTTCCAGCGCTGGTAGAGCGCATCCCAGGTCGCCATGTCGGCGGTACCGTCATCGCCGGAGTAACGGACCACGCCATCGGCGCCAGCCTTGGCATCGGATGTCGAGAACAGATAGGGCGCGCCGTAGAAGCGGATGCCCATCTCTTCGGCGGCATCGAACATTTCCGGAATCGAATTTCGGAACGGCTCCATGACCGTGGTGGCGCCGCCCTTAAGCAGTTGGAGGATACCGAGCCGCGCAACCGCGAGCCGCTCCTCCGCCGACAAGATATCGGCGCCGCGCTTGGTCAGTGGCAACAGCACCGTATAGACGATGCTCTGGTTGTTCTTGCGGCCGTTGCCGTCCTCGCTGTGGCTGCGCGCCACCGCCTCGGAGAAGCAGTGATTGTGCAGGTTCAGCAGCCCCGGCAGCACGAAGCGGCCGGGACGATCATAGACCTGGTCCGCGCTCGGCCTGTCGCGGGTGACCGCCGCGATGGTCTTGCCTTCGACCAGAACCCAATGGTCGCGTAGCACGTCCTGCGCGCCGTCTTTCCGTGACAGCACATAGCTGCCGAAGATTGCTGTGGTGCTCATGCGGGGCGTACGTTCCAGAAGACGGCGGTGCCGTCGAGAATGCCGGTGATGGCTTTGCGATAGGCGGTCGGCTGCTTGTACAGGCCGATCGGAATATAGGGGATTTCCTCGAACGCCACCGCCTGGATCTCGCGGCAGATGCGCTGCTGCTCTGCAAGCTCGGAGGCGGCCAGCCACTGGCTGCGTAAGGCCCCCATCCTCTCGCTCGCGTACCAGCCAGCGACCTTGCCTTCGCCGCGGATATTGGTGTTGCCGGCCGGATTGAGCCAGTCGATACCCTGCCAGTTGCCGACCGCCGCGCTCCAGCCGCCCTGCCCGATCGGCTCCTTCTTGAGCTGACGCTGCAACACGACGGCGAAATCGAGCCCGGCATATTCGACGTTCATGCCGGCCTTGCGCAAGCTGTCGACCGCGATCTCGCCGAGCGGCTTCTGCGCCAGCGAATTGGTCGGGACGAGCACCACGATCTTCTCGCCATTGTAACCGGCGGCCTTCAGCTCGGCCTTGACCTTGGCGTAGTCGCGCGGGCCGCGGAACACCTCGAGGCCGACGTCGCTCGCCATCGGGGTATCAGGCGCGAAATAGCCGATCGGCGACACCTGGAAGGCCGGATCGGTGCCGGCCACGGCTGTCATGAAGGCGGATTGGTCGATCGCACCCAGCAGCGCGCGGCGCACGGCAGGATTGTCGAACGGCGGCTGCAGATGATTGAGGCGCAGCATGCAGGCGTAGCCTCTGGGATCGAGGATGCGCGTCTCGATATCGCCGGCCGCCTTGATGATCGGCAGCAGATCGTGCGGCGTGGTCTCCTGCCAGTCCTGCTCGCCGGTCTGAAGCGCGGCGACGCCGGTGCCGGCATCGGGTGTGGTGGTCCAGACCACGCGATCGTAATGCACGATCTTCGGGCCCGCAGTCCAATCCGGCTTGCCGTCGGTGCGCGGCTGGTAGCGATCGAACTTGGCGTAGGCGTTGCGCGCGCCCTGCACGCGTTCGTCGGCGAGGTAGCGGAACGGCCCGCTGCCGATGACCTCGGTCAGCGGCTTGAATGGATCCTGGCTCGCCAGCCGCTCGGGCATCATGAAGCAGGGATTGATCGCGGCCTTGCCGAGCGCCTGAGGCAACAGCGGGAACGGACGCTTGAGACGGAAACGGATGGTACGGTCGTCAGCGGCAGACAGCTCGGCGGTCGCCTCCAGCAGCTCGCCACCAAAGCCGTCGCGCGCCGCCCAGCGGCGGATGCTGGCGACGCAGTCACGGGCGAGCACGCGCTCGCCGTCATGCCAGAACAGGCCGTCGCGAAGCGTGAGGTCCCACTGGAGCTGGTCGCCGGAGATAGCGTGTCCCGACAGCATCTGCGGCGAGACCTGCAGCGAGGAGCTCATGCCGTAGAGCGTATCGTAGGCCATGAAGCCATGGTTTCGCGACACCTGCGCGGTCGAATAGATGGGATCAACGAAGGCAAGGTCGATGACGGGAATGAAACGCAAGGTGCTCTGCGCTTCGGCACGAACGATGCCCGGCAGCGAAAGCGCCGGCATTGCAGCGGCAGCCCCAAGGAGCGAACGGCGGGAGATAGGCATTACAAAGGGCTCCTGACGGAATCGAACTGCGTGGATTCTTCTTACGTATTCAACAAGACCGCCCCGATCGCGGCCGCGACTGCCTGCTGTGCGGGCTCAATGACGGGCACGCCGGTTGCCTCCGCAATGGCCGCGCGGTGCGAGGCCATGCCGGCGCAGCCCATCACCACGACATCGGCGCGGCATTGCGTGACCAGCGCGCGGCCGGCCTCGATCAATCGACCGCGGATATCGGCGCCTGCCGTCTCCGCCGCGCTTGCGCCGACCGACCAGCTTCCGGCATAGCGGCTGTCGACGCCCATCACCCGCGCCATGCGCTGCTGGCGGCGGATGCTCGACGGCGAGAGCGCGATGATGCCGAACCGCTCGCCCAGCATCAGCGCGCGGAAGATGCCGCATTCGGCGATCCCCATCACCGGGCGCGTGCCTGCCGCCTCGCGCACCGCATGCAGGCCGGGATCGCTGAAGCAGGCAAGCACGAAGGCATCCGCATTGTCGCGCGACACACGGTTGACCAGCGGCATGACCACGCTGTCGGCATCGCGCTGCGAGCTGATGCCCGGCGGTCCCTCGGCGAGGCCGACCACCTCGATGTCAGGCCCGCCGGCGATGCGCAGCGGCGCGACCGCCTCGTCGATCGCCGCCGTCACCGACGCCGAGGAGTTGGGGTTGATGACGAGGATGCGACGACGGGTCATGACAGTACTCAGCGGCTACCGGCTTCGTGGCGCAGGAAGTTTTCCGCGATCTTCTCGCCGGTCGTGATCCAGACGTCAGGGCACGACTTTGCGTAGGTCAGGAACTCGCGCAGCAGGCGCAGCCGCATCGGACGGCCGCTGCATTGCGGGTGCAGCACCGTCGTCACCATCGCACCCCAGTCCCTGGTTTCGTCGAGCTCGTCCTTCCAGATCGAGAGCACGTGCTCCTTGGGGAAGATCGAGCGCGGGCTGAAACGGGCCGAGAGGCCGTGCATCCAGTCGTCATAGCTCGCGGTCACCGGCAGCTCGATCGTGCCGAGCTTGCCGTCGGCGAGGCGATGGCGATAGGGCCGCACATCGTCGCGGAACGAGGACGTGTAAACGATGCCGTGGCGCACCAGCGCAACGCGCAGCTCCTCGGTGAATTCGCCGTAAGGCGCGCGATAGCCGGTCGGCCTGACGCCGAGCCGGCGCTTCAGCGCCTCGAAGCCGCGCTCCAGCTCCTCCTCAATCCAGGGGTCACCGGGATCGGGCAAGAGATGGTGATAGCCGTGATGACCGATCTCGTGGCCAGCCTTGAGGATGGATTCGGCCATCGCCGGATGGGCGTCGACCGACCATCCCGTGACGAAGAAGGTCGCCTTGAGGTCGAGCTGGTCGAGCAACTCCAGCAGCTTCGGCGTGCCGACGCGCGCCTCATAGCCACCATAGCTCATGGTGATGAGCCGCTGTGCGTGAACGGCGTCCTTGCTGGTCCAGGCGCTCTCCGCGTCCACGTCGAAGGAGAGAAACATCGCCGAATTGTACGGCTTCGGCCAGGGATATTCCGGCGCGGGATCTGCGGTGTTGGCCGGGACGAGCGGGATGCTCTGGAGTGCCTTACTGTCCAGCATTGATGGTCGCCTTCTCGAGTGCGTTGTCAGTCAGTTTCCACTTGGCAAGCAGGGTCTTGTAGCTGCCGTCGGCGATCAGCGCGTCGACCGCCTCCAGCATGGCCTGCTGAAGCGCCTTTTCCTTGACCGGAATGGCGATGCCGATGAATTGCGGCGCGATGGGCGTGCCGACCGGCGTATAGGCGCCGGGTTCGAGGTCCATGATATAAGGAAGGGTCTCGTTGCCCTGTACGGCGGCGTCGATGCGGCCCTGCTTCAGCTGGGTGCGGGCGTCAGCCGAGCCGTCGGTGCCGACGAAAACAACCGGGGTGCTGCCGCAACTCTTCTCGCTCCAGGCATTGATCATGGCGGGGAACATGGTGCGGCGGCTGGCGCCGACCTTCTTGCCGCAGAACGCGGCCATGTCCTTGAACTCCGCCGCACGCGACTGCTGCACGAAGAAATGCGGGCCGGTACGGAGATAGTCGATGAAGGTCGCCGTCTCGTGCCGGCTGGCGTAGTCGGTGAAGCCGGAGAGGATCGCGTCGACACGGCCGGTCGAGATCGACGGCATGAACTGATCGAAGCTCGTCTCCTGCCATTCGATCTTGATTCCGAGCTTGCGGCCGATGGCTTCGCCGAGATCGATGTCGAAGCCGGACAGCGTATTGGTGGCGGGATCGCGGAACTCCATCGGCGGATAGTTCGGCACCAGCGCCACCTTGATGCTGCCGCGCTTGGCGATCTCCGCGGGCAGCTCGATCGCCCCAGCCTGAACACTTAGAGCCGAAGCACCCATGGCGCCTACGAACGCCGCCGCAACCAACAGTCTTTTCATCAACGCGCCCCCATTTTCAGATCACTGCCGAAAGAAATGCCTTGGTGCGCTCCTCGCGCGGTGCGCCCAACACGTCCGATGCGCGTCCCTGCTCGACGATAGCACCCTGATCCATGTAGACGACGCGGTCTGCGACCTCGCGCGCGAAGCCGAGCTCGTGTGTCACCACCATCATGGTCATGCCGCTGCGCGCCAGTTCCTTCATGACCGCGAGTACCTCGCCGACGAGTTCCGGATCGAGTGCGCTGGTCGGCTCGTCGAACAACATCAGCATCGGCTTCATGGCGAGCGCGCGCGCAATCGCCACGCGCTGCTGCTGGCCGCCGGAGAGCTGCGCGGGATACCAGTCCGCCTTGGCGGACAATCCGACGCGCCGGAGCAGTTCGAGTGCCTCCGCGCGCACCTCGTCGGACTTGCGTCCCTGCACCTGAAGCGGGCCTTCGGTGATGTTCTCCAGCGCCGTCTTGTGCGGAAACAGGTTGAAGCGCTGGAACACCATGCCGGTCTTCAATCGCTGCCGCCCGATCGCGCGCTCGTTAAGTCGATGGAGTCTCCCGCCCTGCTCGCGCACGCCCAGGAGTTCGCCGTCGAGCCAGATGCCACCGGCATCGATCGCGGCAAGCTGGTTGATGCAGCGGAGCAGCGTGGTCTTGCCCGAGCCGGAGGCGCCGATCAGGCACATCACCTCGCCGGGCCAGACGTCGAGCGAGACGGTCTTGAGAGCCTGGAACTCTCCAAAACTCTTGCTGACCGAGCGGATCGCGACGAGGGGTTTTGTCATCGCGCTAGCCGCAATGTGCCGCGGGCAAAACGGCGTTCGAGCAGCATCTGGAGCGGCGTCAGGATCGAGACCACGAGCAGGTACCAGAGCCCGGCGACGATCAGGAGCTCGATCACGCGGGAATTAGCGTAGTAGATATTTTCGGCGTTGTGCAGCAGTTCCGGATACTGGATGACGCTCGCGAGCGAGGTCGCCTTCACCATGCCGATGAACTCGTTGCCGAGCGGCGGGATCACCACGCGCATCGCCTGCGGCAGGACGATCCGCCGCAGCGCGCGCAGCCGCCCCATGCCGATCGCCTGCGCCGCTTCGTATTGCCCGATGTCGACCGACAGCATGCCGGCGCGCATCACTTCGGACGTGTAGGCGCCCTGGTTGATGCCGAGGCCGAGAAACGCCGCGAGGAACGGCGTCATGACGTCGACGGCGCGCGCGCTCCACAGGCCGGGAATGCCGATGGTCGGAAACACCAGCGCGAGATTGAACCACAGCAGCAATTGCAGGATCAGCGGCGTGCCGCGGAACAGCCAGGTGTAGCCGGCCGCGACCGTCTTCAGCACCGGATTGGGCGACAGCCGCATGATCGCCACGACAATGCCGAGGACAATGCCGAGCGCCATTGCCAGCACCGCCATCACCATGGTGTTGACGATGCCTTCGAGGATGACTTTTGCGGTCAGGAAGCGGCTGACATAGGACCATTCGATCTGACCGCCGGCGAAGGCGCGCACGATCGCCGCCAGCACGAGGACGATCAGGGCCGCGCTGAGCCAGCGAAACCAGTGCGGCTCGCGCGCGATCCGCATCCCCGACAGATCGGGAAACCCCTCCGCGAGCGCCGGCGCCGGCTTCATTGCGGCGCCGCGTTCAGCATGGGCTGGGCGACCGCGTTGGCGCCGAGGCCCCATTTGTCGAGGACGGCCTTGTAGGAGCCGTCGGCGATCATGGCCGCGAGCTTCTCCGTCACCACCTCGCGCAAGACGGTGTCGTCCTTGCGGAACATGATGCCTTGATAGCCTTTGGCGAACGGCTCGCCGACGACGCGATATTTGCCGCGCTCCTGTGTCTGCGCGTAAGGCAGCGTCTCGCTGCCCTGCACGGCGGCGTCGATGCGGCCCTGCTTGAGCTGGTTGC
The DNA here is from genome assembly GCF_018130785.1 of Bradyrhizobium liaoningense. GTDB lineage: Bacteria > Pseudomonadota > Alphaproteobacteria > Rhizobiales > Xanthobacteraceae > Bradyrhizobium > Bradyrhizobium liaoningense_A. Next base: position 19,898 of record NZ_JAFCJT010000010.1, on the reverse strand, counting down.
GGACGTCGATAGAATTCTCGCCCGGGACGTACTGAATGGCCGGCTTGCCGGCTGGCTCGCAATTCTGCTTGCTCCACTTCTCGATCTCGACCGGGAAGCTGGTGCTGCGCGTGGTGCCGACCTTCTTACCACAGAGATCGGTCGCGTCCTTGGCGCCGTTCTCCGCCATCACGAAGAACTGCGGACCGGTTCCGAGGTAGTCGACGAAATCGGCGGTCTCGCGCCGCGAGGCGCGGTCGGAGATGCCGGAGATGATGAAATCGGCACGCCTGGTCTGGAGTGAGGGGATCAGCTCGGCGAACGGCGTCTCGCTCCAGACGATCTTGAGGCCGCCGAGCCGCTTGGCGAGCTCGTTGGCGAGATCGATGTCGAGGCCGACGAGTTCGTTCGTCGCGGGATCGCGATATTCCATCGGCGCGTAGGTGGAGTTGACTGTGAGCTTCAGCGTGCCCGCCTGCTTGATCTCCGCCGGAAGCTCGGCCGCCTGTGCGGACGTCGCGGCAACCAATGCTGCTAGCCCAAGGAAATGCGAGAGACGTGTCATGTCAGCTCCTTTGCCAACGCCGTTGGAGAGATCCCGTCAGTCCGCGTCGAGAACGGCCGGCTCGATGACGCCGGCGCGCTCGGTGATCACCCTGTATTGCTCCGGTCGCCGGTGGGCGGCGAAGTTGAACATCTTGTCCTTGCCCTGGCGGCAGAGGTCGAGATCGAGGTCGGCGACGATCACCTCGTCGGCCAAGGTCTGCGCTTGCGCGACGATGCGGCCATTGGGATCGACGATGCAGGAGCCACCGATCAGCCCGGAGCCGTCCTCCTCGCCCGCCTTCGCCACCGAGATCGCCCAGGTCGCGTTCATGTAGGCGTTGGCTTGCGTCACCAGCGTCGAATGGAAGGTGCGGAGCGCTCCGTCTTCCGTCGTGCCGCCATTGGGATCGTAGGCCGCCGAATTGTAGCCGATGCAGACGAGCTCGACGCCTTGCAGGCCAAGCACGCGCCAGGATTCCGGCCAGCGGCGATCGTTGCAGATCATCATGCCCATGATGGCGTGGGCCCAGGACGAGCCGGCACGGAAAGCAGGAAAGCCGAGATCGCCATATTCGAAGTAGCGCTTCTCGAGCTGCTGGTAGCGCGCGCCTTCGCGCGGCTCGACCGAGCCCGGCAGATGCACCTTGCGATAGCGGCCGAGGATCTCGCCGTCGCGATCGACCAGGATGGCGCAATTATAGCGGCGGCCATCTGCTGTCTGCTCGGCATAGCCGACATAGAAGCCGACGCGCAGCGCGCGCGCCCGGTCGAACAGTTTTGCAACGGCCGGGTTCGGCATGCCGCGCTCGAAATAATGGTCGAGCGCTTCGCCTTCGAGCAGCCAGCGCGGGAAGAAGGTGGTGAAGGCAAGCTCCGGAAACACCACGAGGCTGGCGCCGCGGCGGGCGGCCTCCTCCAGCATGTCGAGCATCCGCTTCAGCGTATGCTCACGCGTATCGGCTTTTTGCGTCGGCCCCATCTGAGCGGCGGCGGCGCGAAGGACACGAACCAAGATTGCCTCCAATCTGTGCGCAGTGCTGCCTCAATGGGCGAATGAACCCTTTGATGCGACGTGCAAATCCGCGGCCATTACGCGCAAGCGGGGCTGCAAAATCAATTCATTCTGCTATGATGTTTTGGCCCAAAGTATAATCGGCAGTGATATGAACCTGCGTCAGCTCGAAATCCTGCGTGCCGTCATCCGCCACCGCACCACGGTGGCGGCGGCGGAGGAACTGGCGCTATCGCAGCCCGCGGTCAGCAACGCGCTGAAGACGATGGAGGCGCAGGCAGGCTTTGCGCTGTTCGAGCGCGTCAACAACCGGCTGTTTCCAACCGCGGAGGCGATGGCGCTCTACAAGGAGAGCGAGGCGATCTTTGCGCTGCACGCAAAACTCGAGAGCCGCGTGCGCGATCTGCGCGAGAACCGCTCCGGGCATCTTTCCATCGTCGCGACGCCGCCGCTGGCCTACAGCATCATCCCTTCCGCACTATCCGGCTTCCTGCGCCGCCGCCCGGAGACGCGCGTGTTCTTCGACGTGCGGCGCTACGAGGGCATCATCGAGGGCGTGCTCAGCCGCGTCGCCGAACTCGGCTTCGCGCTCGGGCTGACGCATCATCCCGGGATCGCGCATGAGGTGGTGCATACCGGCGAGATGGTCTGCGTGCTGCCACCGCAGCATCCACTCGCCGATCAGCCGGTGATCTCGGCTGCGGATCTCTCCGGGCTGCCCTTCATCGGACTTGAGCGCGGCACGCGGCTCGGTGAGGCCGTGCGCGACAGCTTTGCTCGCGCTGGTGCGCCGTTCCGGCCGACCGTCGAGGTGCGTTACTGCAACACGGCCTGCGTGCTCGCTGCCGCCGGCGTCGGCGCCGCGGTGGTCGATCCCTTCTCGCCGCGGCAGAACGGCGGCAGCGGCCTCGTCGTCCGGCCGTTCACGCCGACGACGCATGCGGTGGCCTATATGCTATGGTCGGAAGCCGAGCCGCTGTCGCGCCTGGCCAGGGCCTTTCTCAACGAGGTCCGCAAGGAGAGCACGCTGCTGGAGCGCACAGCGCCACACCAGCAACATGGGGCAGAAAGCGACTGAGCTTCGCAACCTTTTGACCCGGGGGGCATATGGCACGCATCACCATCATCGAGACCGGGGCGGTCCCGCAAAAATATCGCGAGCAGCACGGCTCGTTTCCTGACATGTTCGAGCGCATGGTCCGCGCGGAGGACCCGACGGCTACGGTCGACGTGGTCAGCATCCCCAACGGCGACACTCTTCCCGATCCGAGCAAGCTCGAGGCGGTGCTGATCACTGGAGCTGCGGCCGGCGTCTATGACGGGCTCGACTGGATCGCGCCGCTGGAGGATTTCGTACGTACGGCCTACGCCAACAAGACGCCGATGGTCGGCGTCTGCTTCGGCCACCAGCTGATCGCGCAGGCGCTCGGCGGCACCGTGCAGAAGTCGGATAAGGGCTGGGGCATCGGCCGCCACGTCTATCAGGTGCTGCCCGAGAACGGCGTGGTCGAAGGCGAAGCGGTCGCGATCGCCGCCTCACATCAGGACCAGGTGATCGAGCCGCCGAACGACGCGCTGACGATCCTCTCGTCCGAATTCACCCCGCATGCCGGCCTGCTCTACGCCAACGGCGCCACGCTGACCCTGCAGCCGCATCCGGAGTTCGACGTGGAGTTCGCGCAAGTGTGCTGCGAGCTGCGCGACGGCAAGGCGCCGGACGATGTCGTTGCATCGGCGAGGGCGTCGCTGGCGGAGCCGATGGACAACGCGAAGCTGGGTGGGGCGATCACGAGGTTTCTTGCGCGGCGCGCGGCACTGTAGTCCGCGGCACTCACCGCGCAGGCTCTTCCCTTCTCTCCTTGTGGGAGAAGGTGGCATAGGCGGCCTTCGGCCGCCGTTCTTGAGAACGCCGAAGCAAAGCTTCGGCTATGGCGCCGGATGAGGGGTCTCTGTCGGCGAACTCATCTGAGAGTGGACTCGCGGAGAGATACCCCTCACCCGTCTCGCCGCAAGGCGGCGCGCCACCCTCTCCCGCAAGGGGAGAGGGTAGAAGCAGCACCGCTTGTGAAAATTATCAGAACGGCTCCGTTCCCAGCCCCGGCACATCGGCCGGCCGCGGTCCCGGCGCCGGCCAGTGAAACCGGCGATCCTTCTCCGCAATCATGATGTCGTTGATCGAGGCCTCGCGCCGCCGCATCAAGCCGTGCTCGTCGAACTCCCACTGCTCGTTGCCGTAGGAGCGATACCACTGGCCGCCGGCATCGTGCCATTCGTACTGGAAGCGCACCGCGATGCGGTTCTCATCGAAGGCCCAGAGGTCCTTGATCAGGCGGTAGTCGTGCTCCTTCTCCCATTTGCGGGTGAGGAACGCGACGATGGCCTCCCGGCCCTGGAAAACCTCCGAGCGGTTGCGCCAGCGGCTGTCCTCGGTATAGGCGAGCGAGACGCGCACCGGATCGCGTGAATTCCAGGCGTCCTCGGCCATGCGCGCCTTCTGCGCGGCGGTCTCTCGGGTGAAGGGCGGAAGCGGCGGGCGCGACATGGTGGCCTCATCGATTGGCTGGGGCCGCAATCTATCGCTGCAGTTGGTGGAGTCGATAGGCCATTACAAATCAGGCGATCACTTATCGGGCGATCACGAAATCAAATCGGCCTTCATCAGCGCGCGGATCGATTTCGGGATCGGCTGGGCGCGGCCGCCGCTGATGAAGGCGACGCGCACCTCGGCTTTCACCAGCACGTCCTCGGCCCGCCGCACCTCCTGCCCCAGCATGATGGAGGCGCCCTTCACCGCAACCGGCCACGTCACGACGTCGAGCACGTCGTCCATCCGCGCGGGCTTTAGAAAATCCAGATGCATCGAGCGCACCACGAAGGCGAAGCCCGCGCCCTCCGTTTCGACCTGGTCGAACAGCGCCTGCTGCTCGGCCCCCATCAGCCGCAGATGATTGGTGCGCCCCCGCTCCATGTAGCGCAGATAGTTGGCGTGATAGACGATGCCGGAGAAGTCCGTGTCCTCGTAGTAGACGCGGACCTGCATGTGGTGGCGGCCGTCGCGGATCTCGCCGTCGAGATGGGCAGTCACGTCGCGAGCCTCTTCGCTTTTTGCAACCAGCCCGTTTTGCGCAAAAACAGCCAGCCGCGCAAGCGCAGGTTATGCCACGGCCGGCGTCCTTCCCAGCGTCACCTCGACGATCTCAGGCGGCACGCCGACGCGGACCGGCATGATGCTGCAACCGAGGCCACCGGAGATGATGACGTCGCATTTCAGCCGGACATGACCATAGGCGAGCCGAACACCCTGCTGCGGCGGAACGGCCGGCGACCAGCCGAACAGGCGGACCTGGCCACCATGGGTATGGCCGGACAGTTGCAGCGCGACGCGCGCGGGCACGCGCGGCGCGATATTCGGCTCATGCGCGAGCAGGATGACCGGCGCATCGTCGGTGACCTTGGCGAGCGTCCCCGCGAGATCGTCGGCGCCAAGCCGGTGCACGCGGCCGTAGCGCTTCGCGGGATAGTAGGCGAGCTGATCGCCGAGGCCCGCGAGCCAGAAGGAGCGTCCGTCCTTGGTGAGACGCACGACGTCGTTCTCGTAGACGGGAATGCCGGCCGCCTCCAGCGCACGATGGGCGACTGTCGGCCCGTGCCCGGCCTGCTGCACGACCCTGTCCACCCAATAGTCGTGATTGCCCATGACGGCATGGACGCCGAGCGGTGCCTTGAGGCCCGCGAGCACCCTGGCCCATTCGCTTGACGGAATGATGCGCGTGACCTGGTGAACACCTGCGACATAGTCGCCGAGCAGCACGATGACATCGGCGTTGAGCGCATTGGTGCGATCGACGATGCCCTCGATCCGCTCCAGCGACATCCAGGGATCACAGGCATGAATGTCGGTGACGACGGCGATCTTGAGCGGAAAATCCGCCGGCCATTGCCGCGGGGTCGGATGATAGCGGGTGACGCGGAGCCGCAGCGGCTCGATGCCGACGCCATAGGCCGCGGTCGAGACACCGAGCGCGGACAGGCCGCCGATGGAACGGATGAGATGACGACGCGTGATCATGGAAGCTCGATGGTGATGCGACCTCGTGATGCGGTCCGATTGAAGCGGAATTTGGGTCCGCTCGTGCAGACGGTCTGCATTCGCGTGCAGAATTCCGCACAAAGGTTACCGGAAGTTCATGACAACCGACGCACCTTGCATCAACGCAATCAGTCGTCGCTCTCGTCCGAGCCGAACAGGCCGAACTGTGCCGCGGCATCGCGCGAGGGCTCGGCGATGCCGAGATGGCGGAAGGCGTGCGAGGTGAGCAGGCGGCCGCGCGGGGTGCGCTGGAGATAGCCGCACTGGATCAGATAAGGCTCGATGATGTCCTCGATCGCATCGCGCGGCTCGGACAGCGCGGCCGCCATCGTCTCGACGCCGACCGGGCCGCCGCCATAATTCTGCGCAATGGTCGTGAGATAGCGGCGGTCCATGGCGTCCAGGCCCGCGGCGTCGACCTCGAGCGCGCTCAGCGCGTGGTCGGCGATCTTGCGGTCGATCGAGGCGGCATCGGCAGCGGAGGCAAAATCGCGCACGCGCCGCAACAGGCGGCCGGCGATGCGCGGCGTGCCACGGGCGCGGCGCGCGATCTCGTTGGCGCCGTCGGCGCTCATGCCGACATTGAGCACGCGCGCGCCGCGGGTGACGATGCTTTCCAGCTCTTCGATCGTGTAGAAATTCAGCCGCACCGGAATGCCGAATCGGTCGCGCAAGGGATTGGTGAGAAGGCCAGCGCGCGTGGTGGCGCCGACGAGCGTGAATTTCGACAGCTCGATCTTCACCGACCGCGCCGCCGGGCCTTCGCCGATGATCAGGTCGAGCTGAAAGTCCTCCATCGCGGGATAGAGCACCTCTTCCACCGCCGGGCTGAGGCGATGGATCTCGTCGATGAAGAGCACGTCGCGCTCTTCGAGATTGGTCAGCAGCGCGGCGAGATCGCCGGCCTTGGCGATCACGGGACCCGAGGTGGCGCGAAAGCCGACGCCGAGCTCCTTGGCGACGATCTGCGCCAGCGTGGTCTTGCCGAGGCCGGGGGGACCTACGAACAGCACGTGATCCAGCGCCTCGCCGCGCTTGCGCGCCGCCTCGATGAAGATCGAGAGATTCTTGCGCGCCTGCTGCTGGCCGACGAAGTCGGACAGCGATTGCGGGCGCAGCGCGGTGTCGCCGACATCGTCGCTGCGGCGCTCGGGCGAGACCATGCGGTTGGCCTTGGGGTCGCTCACTTCGCGAGCTCCTTGAGGCCGAGGCGGATGAGTTGCGCCGTCTCGGCATTCTCACCGGCGCTGCGCGATGCCGATGCGATGGCCGCGGCAGCCTGCGGCTGGCCGTAGCCGAGATTGACGAGCGCAGAGATCGCATCTGCCACCGGGCGCGGCGCGCGCTGGTCGTCGACGGCGCCGGCAAGATGCACGACGGCGGGATCGACATTGGCGAAGGCCGGCGCCTTGTCCTTCAATTCGGTGACGATGCGCTCGGCGACCTTGGGGCCGACGCCGGGCGTACGCGCGACCGCGGCCTTGTCGCGCAGCGCTATGGCATTGGCGAGGTCGGAAGGCGCGAGCGTGCCGAGCACCGCGAGCGCGACTTTGGCGCCGACGCCCTGCACGGTCTGGAGCAGGCGAAACCATTCGCGCTCCTGGTCGGTGCGGAAGCCGAACAGTTTGATCTGATCCTCGCGGACATAGGTTTCGATCGAGAGCACGGCGGCTTCACCGGGCGACGGCAGATGCTGCAGCGTGCGCGATGAGCAGTGCACCTGATAACCGACGCCGCCGACGTCGAGGATGACGAACTCCTCGCCGTAGGAATCGATCAGGCCCTTGAGCTTGCCGATCATAAGCCCACCACCTTCAGCCTGAGCGCCGTGCTCTGGCGATGATGGGCATGGGTAATGGCGATCGCGAGCGCGTCGGCGGCGTCCGCGGACGGCGGCTCGGCTTTCGGCAGCAATATCTTCAGCATCATCGCGATCTGGTGCTTGTCGGCGTGGCCGGCGCCAACCACCGTCTTCTTGACCTGGTTCGGCGCGTATTCGGCGACGCTGATGCCGAACATTGCGGGCGCCAGCATGGCGACGCCGCGGGCCTGGCCGAGCTTCAGCGTCGCGACGCCGTCCTTGTTCACAAAGGTCTGCTCGACCGCCGCTTCCATCGGCTTGTGACCGGACAGGACGGCGGCGAGCCCCTCATGGATCGCGAGCAGCCGGCTCGCCAGCGGCAAATCGTCCGGCGGTTCCACCGAGCCGCAGGCGACGTAGATCAAGCGATTGCCCTCGGCCTCGATCACGCCCCAGCCGGTGCGGCGCAGGCCGGGGTCGATGCCGATGATGCGAACGGGGCCACGAATCGGGAGCGCGGTCATGGGCCAGTGATAGCGGCTGGCTGCGGTGGGGGAAACAGAAACAGAACGGAAGTAACAGGGGAAGTGGGGGCTCGTGGGTGAGTGGCGCTGCGCGCCACAAACCCCAGGCGTCATACCCCGCGAAGGCGGGGTATGCAGTACGCCGCGACTTATCCGTATCCCTCGGGCGTCTCTGGAATACTGGGTCGCCCGGTCAAGCCGGGCGACGACAGCGGAGGATTAGGCTCAGCCGCCCATCTTCGCCATCAGCGCGTCAGACACCTCGAAATTGGCGTAGACGTGCTGGACGTCGTCGTGCTCGTTGAGCAGGTCCATCAGTTTCAGGAGCTTCTCGCCAGTCTCGTCGTCGACCGCGACCGTGTTCTGCGGCTTCCAGATCAGCGCGGCCTTGCGCGGCTCGCCGAACTTGGCTTCCAGTGCCTTGGCGACGTCGCGATAGCCTTCGGTCGAGGCGTAGATCTCGTGACCGCCTTCGCCCGAGACCACGTCGTCGGCGCCGGCCTCGATCGCGGCATCCAGCACGGCGTCGTCGGAGGCGACGCTGCGGTCGTATTCGATGATGCCGGTGCGGTCGAACATGAAGGAGACCGAACCGGTTTCGCCGAGATTGCCGCCCGACTTGGTGAAGAAGGAGCGGATGTCGGAGGCGGCGCGGTTGCGGTTGTCGGTCAGCGCCTCGACGATGACGGCGACGCCGCCGGGGCCGTAACCCTCGTAGCGGATCTCGTCATAGTTCTCGCCCTCATTGCCGAGCGCCTTCTTGACGGCACGCTCGATATTGTCCTTCGGCATGTTCTCCTGGCGCGCCGCGATGATCGCCGCACGCAGGCGCGGGTTCATGTTGGGATCGGGCGTCCCCAGCTTGGCCGCGACGGTGATTTCCCGCGCCAGCTTGCCGAACAGCTTCGACTTCTGCGCATCCTGCCGCCCCTTGCGGTGCATGATGTTCTTGAATTGGGAATGTCCGGCCATGCGTGTCTCGTAAGGAATCGTGCGCCAAAGGTGAGCGCGGGAAGCGCGGCCTTATAGGCCGCCAACCCACCGGAATGAAAGAGGCTCTACGACTTTAAGGTAATACCGTAGTGCCCCGTGCCTAGGAGTCAGGCACCGTTAACCCTGATTTCATTCTGGCTTGCGAAAATAGCAACCGCCCGTTCCCCGACAAGAGTGACCTGATGGCGTTCGCATTGTTTCGGAAGCGTCTGCCCGACTTGTCCGCGCCCGTGGCGCCCCCACCGGCCGCGCCGTCGCCGGTCGATCCCCCGCCCGCGCCGTCGGCCGAGGGCGATTCCGCCAGGGAAATCCTGGAACTGCTGGAACTCGAGCTCGGCGCCATGATCCGCCAGCTCGAGCGTGCGGCCAATTCGGTCGCCGGCGGCGCGGAGGCGACCGCGGCAACGCTCGCGGATATTCGCGAGCGCACCGACGCCCTCACCGGCCGCACCAATGCGGCGCAGTCGACCGCCTCCACCTTTGCCCATGCCGCCGACAAGTTCACCCAGTCCGCGCAAGGCATCGGCGCGCAGGTGCGCGAGGCCGGCAAGCTGGCCGACGAGGCCAGCGCGGCGGCGCAGGAAGCCCGCGCCAATGTCGACCGCCTGCGCGAATCCTCCGCCGCCATCGGCAATGTCGTCAATCTCATCGCGCAGATCGCGCGGCAGACGACGCTGCTCGCGCTCAACTCGACCATCGAGGCCGCGCGTGCGGGTGCGGCCGGCAAGGGCTTTGCGGTCGTCGCTACCGAAGTGAAGGCGCTCGCGGTGCAGACCCAGGGTGCGACGGAGGAGATCACCAGGAAGATCGACGCGCTCCAGCGCGACGCCGCCGGCTCGGCCGACGCCGTGCACCGCATCGCGCAGGCGATCGAGGCGATCCGCCCGGTGTTCGACACCGTCAACGGCGCGGTCGCCGAGCAGAATGCCACCACCAGCGAAGTCTCCGGCAATGCGGCAAGCGCGTCTGAGTTCATCATCTCGGTCGGTGAGAGCGCGGCCGAGATCGATGCCGCAACCAAGGCCGCTGAGACCCACGGCGAGAACGTCGCCAGCGCCGGCAAGGCCGTCACCACCTTCGCACAGAAGCTGAAATCGCGCTGTGCGGTGCTGCTGCGCCAGAGCGAGCACGACGACCGTCGCAAGACCGAACGGCTGCCCTGCCATCTCAAGTTCGAAACCGCGCGCGGCGTGTTGCAGGTCTACGAGATCGCGATGGACGGCGTGCTGATCGGCGGCGCGGAGGCGGCGAAGCTTGCCACGCAGGCCGTCGTCGACGGCACGCTCGAAGGCGTCGGCGCCTGCCGCCTGCGCGTGATCGAGCAGACCAAGGCCGGCGCCCGCGCGCAATTCGTCGGCCCCAACGCCGAGCTCAGCGAAAAGATCGAAGACCGGCTCTGGTCGATCCACGAGGAGAACACCGAGTTCGTCACCCGCGCCATGGAAGCAGGCACGGCGCTGACCCGGATCTTCGAGCAGGCGGTTGCACGCGGCGAGGTCAGGATCGACGACCTCTTCGACACCGACTATGCGGAGATCGCCGGCACCAATCCGCAACAATACCGCACGAAATATCTGGACTGGGCCGACCGCGCGCTGCCGCCGTTCCAGGAAGCCTTTCTCGCCAAGGAACCGCGCATGGCGTTCTGCGCCATGGTCGACCGCAACGGCTTCCTGCCGGTGCACAACAAGATCTATTCGCATCCGCAGCGGCCTGGCGACGCCGCATGGAACACGGCCAACAGCCGCAACCGGCGGATCTTCAACGATCCCGCGGGGCTCGCCGCCGCGCACAACCTGCGCTCGTACCTGGTCCAGAGCTATGCCCGCGACATGGGCAACGGCAACACCGTGATGATGCGCGAGATCGACGTTCCGATCCGCGTCCAGGGCCGGCATTGGGGCGGATTCCGCACGGCTTACAAGCTCTAGTGCACGCTCAGGCAAGACGCCGACGCGCGAATCACCGCTTTGAATAAAATTGGAATGGGAATGCCGTGGTGAGCCGATGAACGGCTCCGCTTGGAGGAAAGCCCGTACATGTCCCTCGCCCAACTTGCAGTACTGGACACCGGCTCCAACCGGACACTTGCCGAACGTCTGATCGACCAGCTCGCCGACCGCATCGGCGGTCTCGGCGTCGAGCTCGCCGACATCGCCGGCAACGTCCAGGAAGTCGCCAACCGCGTCGCGAACCAGTCCGAACGGTTCCATCACCTCCAGGAGACGGCCGAGACGATGGTCTCGGCCAATCACGACATCGCCAATGCGTCACAAGCGGTGCAATCGACCGCATCGGCGGCGGTCGGCGAGATCGCGCAGTCGCGCGGCGCGGTCGACACCGCGGTCAGCCACATCTCCGAGCTCGTCGCAGCCGTGGAGCGGATCGAGGCCCGCCTGAGCGCCGTCGGCTCGGCGCTGGCGCAGGTGGCAAAAGTGTCCGGCTCGATCGAGGCGATCGCGAAGCAGACCAATCTGCTCGCGCTCAACGCCACCATCGAAGCGGCGCGCGCCGGCAATGCCGGCCGCGGTTTTGCGGTGGTGGCAAGCGAGGTCAAGAACCTCGCGGAAGCGACCCGTGCGGCCACGCATCAGATCTCCGACACCGTGCGCGATCTCGACGGCCAGATCGAAGGCCTGATCGGTGAGAGCAGCGACGCCTCGCAACGTGCCAAGACTGCCGGCGAGGGCGCCCAGCAGATCTCCGGCATCATCTCGCGGGTCCAGCAGGGTTTTGCCTCGGTGGAAGCGGAGATCGACAGCGTCACGCGCGCCGCGACCTCCAATCTCGGCCATTGCGACACGGTCATCAGCGAGCTCAACGAGCTCGCCAAGGGCGTCGACCTGTCCTCGCGCGATCTCAAGAACGCCGATCAGCGCGTGACAAAACTGCTCGACACGTCCGAAGCGCTGATCGCGATGATCGCCGACAGCGGCGTGGAGACATCGGATGCGCCGCTGATCCGCGTCGTCGTCGAGACCGCAAGGCGGATCTCGGACGAGTTCGAGGCCGCAATCGACCGCGGCGAGATCACGCTCGACCAGCTCCTGGACGAGAACTACCGGGAAATCCCCGGCACCGATCCCAAGCAATACAAGACCAGCTACGTCGACTTCACCGACCGCGTGCTGCCCGCCATCCAGGACCCGATCCAGAAGTCAGACCCCCGCATCGTGTTCTGCGTCGCCTGGGCCAAGGGCGGCTATCTGCCGACCCACAACCCGAACTACCGCCTGCCGCAGGGCAAGGACCCCGTCTGGAACAACGCCAATTGCCGCAACCGCCGCCTGTTCAGCGACCGCGCGGTGAAGAAGGTCGCGGCCAACACAAAACCGTTCCTGCTCCAGACCTATCGCCGCGACATGGGCGGCGGGCAGTTCGTGCTGATGAAGGACCTGTCCTCGCCGATCGTGATCCGCGGCAAGCACTGGGGCGCCTTCCGGATGGGTTTTCGGCAGAGCTGACGCCCGCCGCTGCGGCCCTTGAATCAAAAATCTGAAAAACAACCCCATGCACAGTAGCCGGGGCGTGGGGAATCAATGGCTTGCGCCGGCCGGCCAGGACGCAGTTTAAGACGCAGTTTGACTCGTCGGGCAAAACAGGGGCATATTGCCATTATTCCGAAATCCTCACTCTCCTCTTCCCTTCTCCCCTTGTGGGAGAAAGTGGCATAGGCGGCCTTCGGCCGCCTATTCTTAAGAACGCCGAAGCAAAGCTTCGGCTATGGCGCCGGATGAGGGGTCTCTATCGGCGGACAAAGCTGCTTCGGAATGAGAGGATCATACGCGGAGAAAGACCCCTCACCCGAGTGAGTCTGCGTCTACCGGCGTCGCTGCCCTCTCCCACAAGGGGAGAGGGCACAACAATGAGTCGTTGCAATTGATCCCGTCAGCAGTGCGTGCCGCCGCCCGACTTTCCCAATCGCACGAATTTCGTCATCGCATGAATTTCCGCATTCGCACGATCATCTGCGGCGATCAACGATGCGTGCGACGAAAATGCGTCAAAACATGACGATTATCATATCAATTAGCCCAAAACCCTTGCAGAGATCGTCGCACGAATTCGTGAACGTCATGGCCTGATGCGTCGGCCGCGCAAATATGCATCGCCGGAAATTTCGACGCTTCATCGTTTCGCATCGGTATGATTATGGTCGCGCGGAAATTCGCCGACCAGGTCGCCGCAAGCGATCCAGCAAGCAAGGGGATGCATATGGCAACAACACTCACCATCAACGGCGAAACGAAATCCTTCGATGCACCACCCGAAATGCCCTTGCTGTGGGTGCTGCGCGACATCCTCGGAATGACCGGCACGAAGTTCGGCTGCGGCATCGCGCAATGCGGCGCCTGCACCGTGCATGTCGATGGCAAGGCGGTGCGCTCCTGCGTGCTGCCGGTGAGTGCGGTGGCGAACCGCGCCGTCACCACCATCGAGCATGTCGGCAGCACGCCGGCAGGCGCGAAGGTGCAAAAGGCGTGGCTCGATGCCGAGGTGATCCAGTGCGGCTACTGCCAGTCCGGCCAGATCATGGCGGCCGCAGCCCTGCTGGCGGCAACGCCTCACCCTGACGATTCAGATATCGACGCCGCCATGGCCGGCAACATCTGCCGCTGCGGCACCTATGTCCGCATCCGCGAGGCCATCAAGCAGGCCGCCTCCGGCCGTCAGTCCTGAGGTTCGCCATGAATGCACACAACGACGTCTCCCGCCGCACGCTTCTGACCGGCGGCCTCGCCACCGGCTTCCTGCTCGCCTTCCATCTGCCGCTACGCGCCGCCGGCAACGAGCCGGTGCAACGCGATGTAACCGACGGCAAGTTCGCGCCCAACGCTTTCATCCGCATCGATCAGACCGGCCGCACGGTCCTGATGATGCCGCAGGTGGAGATGGGCCAGGGCACCTACACCTCGATCTCCGCCGTGATCGCCGAAGAGCTGGATGCCGACTGGAGCAAGGTCGAAGTCCAGCACGCCCCGCCCAACGACAAGCTCTACGGCAACCCGACCTTCGGGCTCCAGGTCACAGGCAACTCGAACTCGATCCGCGCCTGGTGGACGCCGCTGCGCAAGGCCGGCGCCACGGCACGCGCGATGCTGGTGCAGACCGCGGCCAGCCAATGGGGCGTCGAGCCTTCAGGCTGCACAGCCTCGAAGGGCGAGGTCTCCCATGCCGCGAGCGGCCGCAAGCTCGGCTATGGCGAATTGGCGCTTGCCGCACAGGGCCAGACGCCGCCAAAGGACGTCGCGGTCAAGGATCCCAGGGATTTCGTCCTCATCGGCCAGCCGCTGAAGCGACTGGACACGCCGGACAAGGTCAACGGCAAGGCGCTCTACGGCATCGACGCGATCCTGCCCGGTATGAAGATCGCCGCGATCGCCAATTGCCCGGTGTTCGGCGGCAAGGTCGGCAAGGTCGACGACAGCGCCGCGGTGAAGCTGCCCGGCGTGCGCAAGGTCGTTGTGCTCGACGATGCCGTCGCGGTGATCGGCGATCACATGTGGGCGGCAAAGAAAGGCCTTGAGGCGCTCAAGATCGAGTGGAATGAGGGGCCGAACGCTGGGATATCCACCAAGGACATCTGGGACGATTTGCGCAAGGCCAGCGAGAAGGACGGCGCGATCGCGAAATCCGACGGCGACATCGCCAAGGCGCTCGCCACCGGCGACAAGTTCGAGGCCGCCTACGAGCTGCCGTTCCTCGCGCACGCCTCGATGGAGCCGATCAACGCCACCGTCCACGTCAGGCCCGATGCTTGCGAGATCTGGACCGGCACGCAGATCATGACGCGCGTGCAGTCCGAGGCGGCGAAGGCCGCCGGTGTTCCCGTCGACAAGGTGATCGTCAACCAGCATCTGCTCGGCGGCGGCTTCGGCCGCAAGCTCGAACCCGACATGGTGGTCGCGGCGGTCAACATCGCCAAGCAGGTCGACTATCCCGTGAAGGTGGTGTGGACCCGCGAAGAGGACATCCAGCACGACGTCTATCGTCCGGTCTATCGCGACCAGATCACGGCATCGCTGGTCGACGGCAAGATCGCAGGCTGGAAGTACAAGGTCGCGGGCTCCGCCGTGCTGGCGCGCTGGCTGCCGCCGGCGTTCCAGAAGGGCATCGACATCGACGCGATCGACGCGGCGGTCGATGCGCCCTACGACTTCGCCAACTTCCACGTCGAGTATGTCCGCGCCGAACCGTTGTCGATCCCGACCGGCTTCTGGCGCGGCGTCGGCCCGAACAACAACGTGTTCGCGGTCGAATGCGCGATGGACGAACTTGCGCGCAAGGCCGGAAAGGACCCAATTGAATTCCGAAAGTCCATGCTGACTAGGAACCCGCGCATGCTCGCGGTGCTCAACCATGTCGCGGAAAAATCCGGCTGGGGCCAGCCGTTGCCGCCGCGCGTCGGCCGCGGGGTCTGCGTGCAGCCATCATTCGCGAGCTTCATCGCGACCGTGGTGGAAGCGGAGGTCGACGAATTCGGCGAGATCGCGCTCCGCCGCATCACCTCGGTGGTCGACACCGGCATTGCGGTCAACCCCGACACGGTGAAGGCGCAGATCGAAGGTGGGCTCATCTTCGGCCTCACCGCGGCGCTCTATGGTGAGATCACCATCGACAAGGGCCGCGTTCAGCAGTCGAACTTCCACGACTACCGCATGATGCGCATCAACGAGACGCCGAAGGTCGAGGTCATCGTCGTCAAGAGCGGCGAGGCACCGGGCGGCATCGGTGAGGCCGGCGTCAACGCCGGACCGCCGGCGCTGCGCAACGCGATTCTGGCCGCAACCGGCGTGACGCTACGGCGCCTGCCGATCGATCGAAAACTGCTGGCTGCGGGGAAGAAGGCATGAGCGGCAAGATGCGTATCCTCACAAGCGTCGTTGTGATCGCAATCGTCGCCGCAGGGCTCGGCGTCTGGATCATCCGCGGGCCCGGCCCGCTCGATTTCGCCGGCGGCACGAAGGTGGCGCTGGCGGATTACCGCGCGGGCAAGCCGACCGGCGTGCCGGCCAAGCTCGAAAAGGCGAGCCTGGTCGACCGCGGCGAGTATCTGGCGAAGGCGGCCGACTGCATGGTCTGTCACACCAAGCCCGGCGAGAAGGACTATTCCGGCGGGCTCGGCTTCAAGCTGCCGTTCGGCACGCTCTATTCCACCAACATCACGCCGGACAAGGACACCGGCATCGGCAATTACAGCGACCAGGATTTCCTCAACGCAGTCCAGCATGGCAAGCGCCATGACGGCGCACGGCTCTATCCGGCGATGCCCTACACGTCCTATACCTACATGACGGATGAGGACGTGCTGGCGGTGAAGGCGTATCTGTTCAGCCTGCCGGCGGTGCGCGCGAAGGCGCCGGAGAACACGCTGTCGTTCCCGTTCAACCAGCGCTGGGCGATGATGTTCTGGTCGGCCGTGTTCAATCCGGACACGCGCTTCACGCCTGACACCTCGAAGAGCCCGGAGTGGAACAGAGGTGCGTATCTCGCAGAAGCGCTGGCGCATTGCGGCGAGTGCCACACCCCGCGCAATCTCGGCTTTGCGCTCGACAACCGCAAGAAGTTCGGCGGCGCGATCACGGCCGGCTGGCGCGCCTTCAACATCTCCTCCGACAAGGCCACCGGCCTCGGCAACTGGCGCGACGAGGACCTGATCTCGTATCTGTCGCTTGGCCACGCGCCGGGCCACGGCTCGGCCTCGGGTCCGATGGGCGAAGCGGTCGATCGCAGCTTCAGCCAGTTCGCTCCCGAAGACATCCGCGCCGTCGTCGCCTATCTGCGCAGCGTGCCGCCGGTGGCCTCGCCCGACCTGCCTGCCACCACGGCACCGGCCGCGCCCGCCTCGCACAAGGACGGCGTCACGGCCGACGCACGCGGCAAAATGGTGTTCGCCAGCGCCTGCGCCAGCTGTCATGGCTGGAGCGGCGAGAGCCCGGTCTCGCCAATGGCGACGCTAACCGGCACCTGGGCCGTCAACGACCCCGCCGCCACCAACGTCGCACAGATCGTGCTGTCAGGCACCAGGCGGCATACGCCGGACGGCGCGCTCTCGATGCCGGCGTTCGGCAATGCGTATAGCGACGACGAGATCGCGGCGGTGGCGAACTACGTCACGGCGCGGTTCGGCACCAAGGGCTCGAAGCTGACGGCGAAGGACGTGGCCGAGCTGCGGGAGCAGACGGCAGAGTAACGCGGTCCTCTTACCCTCCCCTGGAGGGGCCCCGGAGGGGGAGGGTCGCTGTGCATGCAGCGAAGCGGAATGCGCAGCGGGGTGGGGTGATCTCTCCACGCGGGCACCGCTTCAATGGAGGGACCGTCACCCCACCCCGCTCGCGCTTCGCGCGATCGACCCTCCCCCTCCAGGGGCCCTCCAGGGGAGGGTAGCATCCTGCATCCCCTACAGGCCTGTCACGTAATCGCAATCGGACAGCCGTTGCTTCCCGTGGCGCCCTTGATGGGCGCCGGGGTGAAGGAATAGACGAACTGATATTTCTTGTCGGCGATCAGCTCGTCGAAGATCAGGTTCTCGTGGTTGTGGATGCCGTTCTTGGTCTGCAGCTCGGCATGGACCACGAAGGCGAGCGTCTTGTCGGGATTGGGGACCACCTCGACCGCCCAGGTGTCCGCGCCGGTCAGCGCAAGATCCTTCTCGACGATCCATTTGGCAGCGTCGAGGCCGATGCCGGGCTCGCCGCTGTTGAAACGATCGTTGTTCTTCATCCAGAGCGAGCCCCAGCCGGTGTGGAACATGATCGCGTCACCAGGCTTGATGTCGCTCTCGGGGATGTTCTGCTTCGCCAGCGCCGCCTTGATGTCAGCCGAGGTGATCTCCTGCCCCGCATCCATCATGCCACCCTTGAGCGCGACCATGTCGATCAGATGCGCGCGGGTGAAGATCGGCTTAAGCTTCTCGATGCCGAGCTTCTTGAGGCCGTAGGCGTCGCTGATCTCGGCGGCGGTGAAGCCGTTGTAGAATCGCATCTCGCTCTTGTCGCCCTCCTTGCCCATCTGGATGCCGATGTGGCCGAGGCCGTCGAACTGCGTGCCGGTCTGACCGATCTCGGTGGCGAGGAATTCGTCGTGATAGACGAGCTTGTTGTCGCCGAACGGGCCGCCGGTCGGGCTGCCGGGAATGCGCAGCGCGAATACACGCGCGCCGAACAGCGGCATGGCGGCCTCATAGACGCGGCCGATCTTGTAGATCTTGCCGTCCTTGATCCATTTCGCCGCGTCGAGGACCTTCGCCGGGGTGATGTGGTTGGATGCGCCGGACTCGTCATCCTTGCCCCATTTCGAGGGCCACCATGGCTTGTCGACATTCTTGGGCATGGAGGTTGCAGTCTGCGCCTGGGCCTCGCTGATCGGCGCCAGCGAGAACTTGCCATGCATCGAGCCCGCGAGCGCCGCGCCGGCGACGCCGGCGATGCCCGCGGTGCGGAGCAAGGTCCGGCGGTCAGTCGTGGCGCCGCTGCCGTCTTGATCTACGTTATTGATCTCATTAGACATTGCACCCTCCCAGGTTGTGGTCCGAACAAGCTCGGACTCTAAAATTGTTTCCGCAACCCTCCTCCTCCGCTAGGTTGTTGTCCAGCGACAAAATGAAGACCGTTGGTGCGAGAGCTTCCAATGAGCCTGTTTGAAAGCGACAAATCCGCACAGCGACTTCCGGTCTCGCTGATCACCGGCTTTCTCGGCAGCGGCAAGACCACGTTGCTCAATCGCCTGCTGCGCCACGACGGCATGAAGGACAGCGCCGTCATCATCAACGAGTATGGCGAGGTCAGTCTCGATCATCTCCTGGTCGAACGCGTCGATGGCGAAGTCGCCGTGCTCGCGAGCGGATGCATCTGCTGCACCATCCGCAGCGACCTCGAGCAGACGCTGCGAGACCTTCTGGTGAAGCAGGACCGCGGCGAGATTCCGCCGTTCCGCCGCATCCTGGTCGAGACCACCGGTCTCGCCGACCCCGCGCCGATCGTGCAGCTCCTGCTCAACAATCCGCTCGTCTCGCACTTCCTGCGGCTCGACACGGTCGTGACCACGGTCGATGCCGTCAACGCGCCGCATCAGCTCGATCGTCAGTATGAGGCGGTGAAACAGGTGGCATTGGCCGACCGGCTGTTGATCACCAAGAGCGATTTGGTCGAGGACATCGCGGCGCTTGAGCTGCGCCTGCGGCGGCTCAATCCCGGCGCCAGAATCGAAAGCGTCAGTCACGGCGAGATCGATCCCGCGCAGCTATTCGGCGCCGGCCTGATCGATCCCGAGTTGAAAAGGATAGACGTTGAGCGCTGGCTCAACGAGCGGGCCTTCGCGGAGCCGCATGCGCACGCCGGCCATTCGCATCACGATCACCACGCGCACCATGATCATGGCCATCATGATCACGATGCGTCGATCGCGAGCTTCATGCTGGCGTTCGATGAACCGCTCGACTGGATGGCTGTGACGCGCTGGCTTGCGCATTTGCGCAACGCGCGCGGCCAGGATTTGCTGCGGGTGAAGGGGATTCTCGATCTCCGTGACGAACCGGTGCCGATCGTGATCCATGGCGTGCATCACGTCTTCCATCCGCCGGTGGCACTCAGCGGCTGGCCCGACAGCGATCGCCGCTCGCGCATCGTCTTCATCACGCGCGGGATCGCGCGTGCGGAAGTGCTTGAGCTCTGGCAGGCGGTTCGCGCCGCAGCGTGAGGCGCGTCGAAATGAGCGACGCTGCCGACCCTGCCCTGGAGGGGGAGGGTCGCTGTGCATGCAGCGAAGCGGAATGCGCAGCGGGGTGGGGTGACAGTCTCTCCACCTCGAACAGTGCCCGTGGGGAGAGCTCACCCCACCCCGCTCGCGCTGCGCGCGATCGACCCTCCCCCTCCAGGGCAGGGCTATCGCATGTAGCCGAGGAGTTCGAAGAGGAAGGCATCGTTCCAGCCGGCCCGCTTGAGCTTGAGGCGT
>NZ_JAFCJT010000001.1 GCF_018130785.1 Bradyrhizobium liaoningense | reverse complement strand
TTGCGCCGGATCGGATAGAGTGTCCGGTGCGGTAACGGACGGGAGACCGCTTCATCCAAGGGCTTTGAAGCCCGTGCCTCAGCGCGGCGCCCCGTCCGTTGTTCCATTGAACCCGAACAGTCGCGAGGGCCGCCTGGTGAGCCCGGTTGCGCAAGGATGGGTGCAGATGGACGCGATCTATGTTGGCATCGATGTATCGAAGGACCGGTTGGACGTTCATATGCGTCCGAGCGGAGAAGCATTTGCGGTCGCGCGCGACGGCAAGGGCTTGGAAGACCTTGTTGCGCGGCTTGTGGCCTGTCCGCCGACCCTGATCGGGGTGGAGGCGACTGGCGGCTTCGAGACGGTCGTCGCTGCGGCGCTGACCGGAGCGCAACTGCCGCTGGTCGTGATCAATCCGGCTCAGATCCGTCACTTCGCGCAGGCCGTCGGCCAGCGCGCCAAGTCCGATCCGATCGATGCCGCGGTGATCGCGCGGTTCGTCGAGGCGGTGAAGCCCGCTTTGCGCCCCGTCCCGGACGAGCAGGCTCGCTTGCTGGCCGAACTGGTTGCTCGCCGCCGGCAGATCATCGAGATGATCGTTGCGGAACGCCAGCGCGAGAAGCGGGCCGAGAATGTCCGCGTCCGCAAAAGCCTTGCTCGCCACATCAAGGTCCTCGAGAAGGAGCTGCCGGAGATCGACAACGACATCGATACACTGGTACGCGGCTCGCCGGCCTGGCGGGACAGGGAAGACTTGCTGATCACCTTTCCCGGGGTTGGCAACACGCTCGCACGCACCTTCCTTGCCGAGGTGCCTGAGCTGGGCGCGCTCAATCGTCGCCAGATCGCAAGCCTCGCCGGGCTTGCTCCCT
Organism: Bradyrhizobium liaoningense; assembly: GCF_018130785.1. Lineage (GTDB taxonomy): Bacteria > Pseudomonadota > Alphaproteobacteria > Rhizobiales > Xanthobacteraceae > Bradyrhizobium > Bradyrhizobium liaoningense_A. The sequence continues at coordinate 1,264,222 of NZ_JAFCJT010000001.1, read as the reverse complement.
TCGTCCGTCAGTCCGGCCGATGGAAAGGCAGGAGTAAGATCGGTGGCGGACGCACCGCCTTGCGGGCAGCTCTTTACATGGCCGCCCTGTCGGCCATCCGATGCCACCCGCAGCTCAAGCTCTTCTATCGCCATCTCGTGAGCGCCGGGAAGCCGAAAATGGTCGCCCTCATCGCCGTTGCCCGCAAGCTCATCACCGTCCTCAACGCCATGCTCAGGGATCGAAAACCATGGCAACCCGCTTGACAAAGAACACAGTCGCTGAGGTGCGAGCGGCGCGAGCCTCGAAGGATGCACGGCCCCCGCTGCTACAGCCGGGCCGCCGCCCTTCGAGGGCCGCTGAAGGCGCGGCCACCTCAGGGTGACGGGAGATAGAGTGGGCGCGGTGGCTCCACATCGTCATTGCGAGCGCAGCGAAGCAATCCAGAATCCCTCCGCGGTGGCAGTCTGGATTGCTTCGTCGCTTCGCTCCTCGCAATGACGGGGAGGTCGCCTCAAACCGCTGCCAGCTTCCGGTACAGCGCGCTGTAACTGCCGGCCGATATGCTCCAGGAGAACGATCGTCCCATCGCGCTGCGGCGCATGGTGTCGAGCTGGTCATGCGCCATGAAGGCCCCGAAGGCGCGGCGGACGCCGCCGAGGAAGGACGCTCGCGAGGGCTGCGAGAACAGGAAGCCGGTCTCGCCATCGGTGATGGTCTCGGCAAGGCCGCCGGTCTGGTGACCGATCGGCAGCGAGCCGAAGCGCTGGGCGTACATCTGGCTGAGCCCGCACGGTTCGAAGCGCGACGGCATCAATGTGAAATCGCTGCCCGCGAAGATGCGCCGCGCCTGGGCGTCGTTGAAGCCGATCGTGACCCCGATCGCGTCGGGGCGGCGACGATGCGCGTCGATCAGCGCCTGCTCCAGCGCGGGCTCGCCGGAGCCGGTGACCACGATCTGCCCGCCGGCATCGATGATCTCGTCGGCGGCCGACAGCACGAGGTCGATACCCTTCTGGTGCACGAGGCGTGCGACGATCGCGAACATCGGGCCGCGCGACACCGCGAGCCCGAACTGCTTGCGCACGTAATCCGCATTGGCCTTCTTGCCGACCCAGTCACCGGCGCCGAACTGCTGGGCGAGCTGGGCGCAGGAGCGCGGGTCCCAGCTCTCGTCGATGCCGTTGAGGATGCCGGTGAGCTCGGCCGCGTCGGAGCGGACACGAAGCAGGCCCTCGAGGCCGCAGCCGAATTCCTCCGTCGTGATCTCGCGTGCATAGGTGCCGCTGACGGTGGTGAGGTGCGAGGCATAGACCAGCCCGGCCTTGAGGAAGGAGAGCTGGTCGTAGAACTCGACGCCGTCGATATGGAAGGAGCTCTCGGGGACGCCGATCCGCCGCAGCGAGTCCTTCGGGAAGAGTCCCTGGTAGGCGAGGTTGTGGATGGTAAGGATCGACGGCAGCTTGGCCCCGCGCCAGGCGAGATAGGCCGGCACGAGCGAGGCCTGCCAGTCATTGGCATGGATCAGGTCTGCTGCCCAATTCTTGTCCAGCTTGCCCATGGCCAGCTCAGCGGCTGCCGAGGCAAAGCGCGCAAAGCGGATGTCGTTGTCCGGCCAGTCGTGTCCGGACTCGTCGCCATAGGGATTGCCGGGCCGGTCGTAGAGTTGTGAGCACAACAGCACATAGACCGGCAGCCCGTCCCTGGTCGCGGCACGGCCGAGCGAGCAGGCGGGCATCTCCGCAAAAGCCGGGCAGCGGCCAACGATCTGAATATGCGTGAGTTGTTCGATGATGTCGCGATAGCCGGGGAGCATCACCCGGATATCGGCGAGCGGCCGAAGCGCCCTGGGAAGCGCAGCGGAAACGGCGCCGAGCCCGCCAACGCGGACGAAATCGTCCATCTCGGTTGTGACGAACAAGACCCTCAAGAACAGCTGCCCTCTTCCGATCCCGTTTGCTGCTATGCAAGAACGGGTCCAGTTGTCCCGGAATTCCCAAGCCCGCCCGCAAGACGCGTCCGTTCGGTAAAGACTTTCCTACTCAGCCGCCGCCCTCTAGGGTCGGCGCATCAACAAGAGAGAACTTCGATAGTTCCTAAGAGGCCGAGGGGCGCAGGCAGGCATGCAGTTAGCAGATAAGCATGAGGGGACGACGACAAAGGCCTTCGCTGGCCTCAGGGTCCTGGATTTTTCGACCACCATCGCCGGTCCCCACTGTGCGCGGATGCTTGCCGACATGGGCGCCGAGGTCATCAAGATCGAGACCGACGGCGGCGAGACGATGCGGACCCGGCCGCCGCTGCGCAAGGGGTGCAGCACCGTGTTCGGCCAGCTCAATGTCGGCAAGAAAAGCGTGGTGCTCGACCTCAAGTCCGAGGAGGGCAAGGAAGCGGTGCGCCGGCTGGCCGCGACCGCCGATATCCTGGTCGAGAACTTTCGCCCCGGCGTGATGCGCCGCCTGCGGCTCGACTATGACAATCTGCGGCCGCTCAACCCGCGGCTGATCTATTGCTCGATCTCGGGCTACGGCCAGAGCGGCCCCTCGGCCGAACTGCCGGCCTACGCGCCGGTGATCCATGCGGCTTCGGGTTATGATATGGCGCATCTCGCCTACCAGCCCGGCCGCAACCGTCCAGACTATTGCGGCATCTACCATGCCGACGTCGTCACCGGCACCTACGGTTTTGGCGCGATTGCCTCGGCCCTGTATCAGCGCACGGTGACCGGCCTCGGCCAGCACCTCGACGTCTCCATGCTGGAATCGATGCTGACCCTGACGGTGATCGAGTTGCAGAGCTCGCAATTCGCAGTGAAGCCGCCGCCGCGCCCGATGTTCGGCCCGACCGAGACGGCGAGCGGCTATGTCATGATCACGGTCGCCAGCGAGAAGACATTTCAGTGCCTGATGGGCGTGATCGGCCGCCCCGAATGGATATCCGACGCGCGCTTCTCCACCTACGCCGCGCGGCGCGAGAACTGGGCCGACATGATGGACGGTGTCGAGGCCTGGTCGAAACAGCTTTCGACGGATGCGTGCCTCGTCGCATTGGGCGGGGCCGGCGTGCCGGCCTCGGCCTATCGCACCGTGTCCGAGGCGCTGTCCGATCCGCAGCTCGCGCACCGGCAGGCGCTCTCGTCTGTGGAGGACGAAGGTGGCTCGTTCCAGGTGCTCAATTTGCCGTTCCGGATGTCGGGCGCCGACACCACGCCCGCCAAGCAGATGTCCGTGCTCGGCGAGCACACCGATGCGCTCCGCGACGAGGTCGGCCTCGCCAGCAAGGCGCCAATTCCGTCAGGCAAAACAGCCACGACGCGCTGAGCGGATTGCGCCGCGCGCGTGCGGCATTTGATCTCTCGTGTGTTCCTCTTGCCGTGGCGAGCATTTGTCGCCAATCTCGCGTTCGAGTCATTCAACGATCCGAAACATCGGACGAGGGATCCCGGGAGGAACCATGACGAACATTGTTGCCGCAGCGCGCAATTGCGCGCCGATTTTCCTTGTTGCGGCATTTGCGCTTGTCTCGCCTGCGCAGGCGCAAAAGTCGGGCGGCAGCATCACCGTCGGCCAGGAGATGGACATTTCGGGCTTCGACCCGCTCAAGGTCGGCGTCTACGATACCTCGACCAACACGGCCGCGGCCGCGATCTTCGACACGCTGACCACGCTCGACGACAAGGGCGAGGTCGCGCCGAAACTCGCGGTGTCCTGGACGCATTCCGACGATTACAAGAGCTGGACCTTCAAGCTGCGCGAGGGCGTGAAATTCCACGACGGCACGCCGTTCAATGCGCAGGCCTTCAAGGAGAATTTCGACCGGCAGAAGGACCCCGCCAACAAGTGCCGCTGCGCCTTCTACATCAGCACCGTCAAGGAAGTGCTGGCGCCGGACGAATACACCATCGTCTACAATCTGACCGATCCCGCCGTGAACCTGCCGGCCACGATCACCATCCAGAGCTCGAACAACGTCATTCATTCGCCGACGGCCTGGAAGACCAAGGGCGCCGACTACAATCGCAATCCCGTCGGCACCGGTCCCTACATCCTGAAATCATGGACCGCCGGCGACCGCATGGTGCTGGAGAAAAACCCGGACTACTGGAACAAGGGCCGCCCCTATCTCGACCGCATCATCCTGAAGCCGCTGCCCGACGCGCAGTCGCGCTTCGCATCGCTGCAATCGGGCGAGGCCGACATCATCTGGGATGACGAGAACGACGCCGACAACATCATGAGGGCGCAGAAGGACTCCAAGCTGACCGTGCACACCTACAAGGGCTCGGGGGCGCAGGTCTACGCTTTCAACACCAAGGTGGCGCCGTTCGACGACGTCCGCGTGCGTCAGGCTCTGGTGATGTCGATCGACCGTCCAAAGATGTCGCAGGCGATCAGCAACGGCCTGAGCCGCCCCGCGAGCAATCCCTACGGCGACGGCTCCTGGGTCAAGTGCAAGGACGACGGCGCGCTGCCGTTCGACGTCGAGAAGGCCAAGGCGCTGCTCAAGGATTACGGCAAGCCGGTCGAGTTCAAGATGCTGGTGACCGCGACGCCCCGCGGCCGCATGATCGGCCAGGTGCTGCAGCAATTCTGGAAGCGTGCCGGCGCCAACATGGAGATCGAGCAGGTCGATCAGGCCACGATCCCGCCGCGTGCCTTCACGCGTCAGTTCCAGCTCGTGCCCTGGCGCATCGTCGATCTCGCCGACCCCGATCCGCAGATGTATGCGAACTTCCGCAGCGGCAGTCCGTTGTCGCTGGCGAACTTCGTCGATCCGGAGCTGGACCGGCTGCTCGACCATTCGCGCGTCAGCGCGGATATCGGCCAGCGCACCAACGATTATTGCGCGATCAGCCGCCTGATCAACAAGGAGGCGATCTGGTTCTGGACCTTCCAGAATACGTACTACGCGCTATCGAGCGCCAAGCTGAAGGGCTTTCCCAAGATCTACAACGGCGTGATCGACGTCTCCTCCACCTGGCTGGAATGACCGCGCGATGCTGACCTTCGTGGTGCGGCGGCTGCTTGCCATCCTGCCGGTGTTGCTCGCGGTCTCGCTGCTGACCTTCCTGATCGCCTCGCTACTGCCGGGCGATCTCGCCTATGTCATCCTCGGCGACCAGGCGACGCCGGAGAATGTCGCCGCGCTGCGCCATGACATGGGGCTCGACCAGCCGCTGTGGTGGCGTTATCTGAGCTGGCTCGGGCATGTGCTGCAAGGCGATCTCGGCCGCTCGTTCCGCACCGGGCAGACGGTGCTGCAAGCGGTTGCCGAGCGCTTTCCGGTCTCGCTCCAGCTGATGCTGATGGCCGAATTCATCGGGCTCCTGATCGGCGTCCCCGTCGCGATCGCCTGCGCCGCGCGCGCCGGCGGCGCGTTCGACCGCTTCATGACCGGCAGCGCGTTTGCGATGCTGTCGATGCCATCCTTTCTGGTGGCGATCCTGTTGATCTATCTGTTCGCCGTCGAGCTGCGCTGGCTTCCGGCGACCGGCTATGTGCCGTTCACCGAGGCGCCGCTCGGCAATTTGCGCTTCTTCGTGCTGCCGGCGTTGACGCTGGCGCTTGCGGAATGGCCGGGCATCATGCGGGTGCTGCGCTCCGACATGATCGCGACCTTGCAGGAGGACTATATCGCGCTGGCGAAGGCAAAGGGCCTCAAGCCTGCGCGCATCCTGTTCGTGCACGCGCTGAAACCTTCGTCGCTGACGCTGGTGACGGTCACGGGCATCAATATCGGCCGCCTGCTCGGCGGTACGCTGATCGTGGAATCGATCTTCGCGCTGCCCGGCATCGGCCGGCTGCTGGTCGGTGCGATCTACACCCGCGACCTCGTCATCCTCCAGGGCGTGGTGCTGCTGGTCGCCTGCGGCTTCGTCATCGTGAATTTCATCGTCGACATGCTCTACGCCGTGCTCGATCCGAGGATCCGCCATGGCCACGCTTGAGCTTTCCATCCAGGACGAGGCGTCCGCGCCCGTCCGCCGCAGGCGCGGGCCCGGCCTGTTGTTCTGGTTCGCGAGCGCCTGGCTCGCGATTGTCCTGACGCTCGCGATCCTCGCGCCGGTGCTGCCGCTGCAGAATCCTGTAGACATGGACATGCTGGAGCGCCGTGCCGCGTTCTCCGGGGAACACTGGCTCGGCACCGACGGGCTCGGCCGCGACGAATTCGCCCGCCTGATCTTTGGCGCGCGCGTCTCGCTGACGGTGGGGCTGATCGCGCCGATGATCGGCCTTGCGCTCGGCGGCGCGCTTGGTCTCCTCGCCGGCTATTTCCGTGGTCGGTTCGAGACGCTGGTGGTCGGCAGCATGGACGTGCTGCTGGCCTTTCCGCCGCTGATCTTCGCACTCGCAGTGGTCGCTTATCTCGGCCAGTCGATTCCCAATCTCACCATCATCCTCGGAGTCCTCGGCATTCCCGCCTTCATGCGGGTGGCGCGCGCGGCGACGCTGACGTTGGCGCGGCGCGAATTCGTGATCGCAGCCGAGGCGCTGGGGGCCAGCCATGCGCGCATCCTGTTGCGCGAGCTGCTGCCGAACGTGATCCTGCCGCTGCTGGCCTTCTTTCTGCTCGGCGTCGCCGTCACCATCGTGGTCGAGGGCGCGCTGTCCTTCCTCGGTCTCGGCGTGCCGCCGCCGATGGCGAGCTGGGGCAGCATGATCGGCGAAGGGCGCGACAGCCTCGACATCGCGCCGCGGCTCGCCTTCCTGCCGGCAGCGGCGCTGTTTTTGACCGTGCTGGCCTTCAACCTCGTCGGCGACACCTTGCGGGCCCTGACCGACCCGCGTCAGGGGGCACTGTGAGCGCGCCGCTGCTGACCATCGAGGACGTCGCGGTCGAGCTGCCGACCCCGCGCGGCAATTTGCGCGCCGTGGATCATGTCGATTTGTCGCTGGAGGCGGGGCGCACGCTCGGCATCGTCGGCGAATCCGGCTGCGGCAAGACCATGCTGTCACGCGCGGTGCTTCAGCTTCTGCCGAAGAAGGCGAAGCTCACGGGCCGCGTGATGTTCGACGGCGAGGATCTGGTGCGGCTCGACGCGGAGCGGCTGCGCCACCTGCGCGGGCGCGATCTCGCAGTCGTGTTCCAGGACCCGATGACATCGCTCAACCCGGTGCTCACCATCGGCACCCAGTTGATGGAGACGATCCAGGAGCACCTCGAGCTCGATGCCCCGGCGGCGCGAAAGCGCAGCATCGAGCTGCTCGCCGCTGTCGGCATTCCCGCGCCGGAGCAGCGGCTCGCGCAGTATCCGCATCAATGTTCCGGCGGCATGCGCCAGCGCATCGCGATTGCGATCGCGCTGTCCTGCGAGCCGAAACTGTTGATCGCGGACGAGCCGACCACGGCGCTCGACGTCACGATCCAGGCGCAGATCCTCGATCTGCTGGCGCGCGAGCAGCGCCGCCGCCACATGGCGATGATCATCATCACCCACGATCTCGGCGTCGTCGCAGGCCGCGCCGACGAGGTGGCGGTGATGTATGCGGGCAGGGTGGTCGAACGCGCGCCGACGCAGGCGTTGTTCAAGCGCATGCACATGCCCTACACCGAGGCGCTGCTGGCGGCGATTCCGAAGCTGGAGACCGCGCCGCATACGCCGCTGCCTGCGATCTCCGGCCGTCCGCCCGATCCGACCCGGCCGCTGAAGGGCTGCTCATTTGCGCCGCGCTGCCGCTATGCCGCAGGGCGGTGTCATGAGGCCAAGCCCGAGCTGAAGGGCGCCGAGATGCCTGGACATCTCTATGCCTGCTTCCATCCGATCCAGATGGCGGAGGAGGTCGGCGCATGATGCAGCTTGCCGTGCGCGATGAGCCGCTCCTGAACGTCGACAATCTCGTCGTCGAATATGGTCTCGGCAACAAGACGGTGCACGCGGTCTCCGGCGTTAGCCTCCAGGTCGCGCGCGGCGAGACGCTGGGACTGGTCGGCGAATCCGGCTGCGGCAAGTCGACGCTGGGGCGCGCGGTCCTGCAATTGCGGCGCGCCAAGTCCGGCCGCGTGCTGTTCGACGGCGAGGATCTCACCGCGATGGAGGGCGAGGCGCTACGCAAGATGCGTCGCCGCGTGCAGTTGATTTTCCAGGATCCGATCGCCTCGCTCAATCCGCGGCGGCGTATCGGCGACATCGTGGCCGAGCCGCTCATCATCGCCGGCGTCAAGGATGCCACCGAGCGCAAGCGGCGCGTCCACGAGGTGCTCGGCGCGGTCGGGCTCGACCCTGATCTCGTGGCGGGCCGCCTGCCGCATGAATTCTCCGGCGGCCAGTGCCAGCGCATCTGCATCGCGCGCTCGCTGGTGCTCAACCCGGAGTTCATCGTCTGCGACGAGCCGGTCTCGGCGCTCGACGTCTCCATTCGCGCGCAGATCCTCAATCTGCTCGAGGAGATGAAGGCGCGCTTCGGCCTGACGCTGCTGTTCATCGCGCACGACCTCGCGGTGGTCAAAGCGGTCAGCGACCGCGTCGCGGTGATGTATCTCGGCCGGCTCTGCGAGGTCGGGCCATCGGAGCAATTGTTCGCGAAGCCCGCGCATCCCTATACCGGGCTCTTGTTGCAGGCGATCCCGGTGCCTGATCCGGATGTCCGTCCCGCGGAGAGTGTGGCGACCGGCGAGCCGCCATCGCCGATTGCGCCTCCGTCCGGCTGCCGCTTCCGCACCCGCTGCCCCCGGGCCGACCAGCGATGCAGCGCGGAGATACCGGAGTTGCGCGAGGTCGCGCCCGGCCAGTTCGCGGCTTGCCACTATCCGCTGGCCTAAACCAGAGCCCCGTTCCGATGCGATCGGAACGGGGCTCTAGATCCTCATTTTGAGGCGTTTTCCTTACGCGAACCGGTATCCACTTCGCTCGAAAACGCTGTAAGACGGCAGCGGATTTGTTTCGCCCCGCCGGTCATGGCATGGTGGCGTGACAACGAGAAGCATGCGGGAGAACGCCGATGAAGAGTTTCAAGGTTGCCGATTTCAAGGCACCGCTGCAGGAGTTCGACGAGGCCACGCCGCAGCCGTCGGGCACGCAGGTGCTGATCAAGGTGAAGGCCGCCGGCGTCTGTCACAGCGACCTCCACATCTGGGAAGGCGGCTACGATCTCGGCCATGGCCGCAAGCCGCTGTCGCTGAAGGATCGCGGCATCAATCTGCCACTGACCATGGGTCACGAGACCGTTGGCGAAATCGCAGCCTTCGGTCCCGACGTGAAACCGACCGACCAGGGCGATCTCAAACTCGGCGACGTCGGCCTGGTCTATCCCTGGATCGGTTGCGGCAAGTGCGCCACGTGCCTCGCCGGTGACGAGAACATGTGCCTGACGCCGCGCTCGCTCGGCGTCTATTGCGACGGCGGCTATTCCGATCACATGCTGGTGCCGCATCCGCGCTATCTGCTCAATCTGAAGGGGCTCGACCCGGCGACCACCGCGCCCTATGCCTGCTCGGGCGTCACCACTTACAGCGCGCTGAAGAAGGTCGAGCAGCATTTTGACACGCCGATCGTGATGTTCGGCGCCGGCGGTCTCGGCCTGATGGCGCTGTCGCTGCTGAAGGCAATGGGCGGCAAGGGCGCGATCATGGTCGACATCGACGCCAGGAAGCGCGAGGCCGCGGAAAAGGCCGGCGCGCTTGCGACCGTCGATCCCAAGGCACCGGACGCGCTGGAGCAGCTTGCCAAGAAGGCGGGCGGGCCGATCCGCGCCGTGATCGATCTCGTTGGCAATGCCGCCACGACGCAGCTCGGCTTCGATTGCCTGACCAAGGGCGGCAAGCTCGTCATCGTCGGCCTGTTCGGCGGCGGTGCGACCTGGGCGCTGCCGCTGATTCCGATCAAGGCGGTGACTATCCAGGGCAGCTATGTCGGAAACTTGCGCGAGACGCAGGAGCTGCTCGATCTTGTGCGCGCGAAGAACGTGCCGCCGATCCCGGTGACGAAGGCGCCGCTCAACCAGGCCAACGATGCGCTGGTGCAATTGCAGCAGGGCGCGGTGGTCGGTCGCACGGTGCTGACGCCGTAATAAACGCTCTCTCCTCCGTCATTACGAGCGAAGCAATCCAGAAATCCCTCCGCGGACACAGTCTGGATTGCTTCGTCGCTTCGCTCCTCGCAATGACGAGCCACACCTTTCTTCACGCAGAGATCTCCCATGTCCGCAAACAACGCCTTCCACATTGCCGTGCTCGCCGGCGACGGCATCGGTCCCGAAGTCATGGCGCCGGCCATCGAAGTCCTGCGCAAGATCGAGGCGAAGTCCGGCTTGAGCTTCCGCTTCACCGAGGCGCCGGCGGGCGCAACCAATTATCTTGCGACCGGCAAGTCGATGCCTGATAGCACCATCAAGCTCTGCGAGGAGGCCGACGCGATCCTGCTCGGCGCCTGTGGCCTGCCGTCGGTGCGCTATCCCGACAATACCGAGATCGCGCCGCAGATCGAGCTGCGCTTCATCTTCGACCTCTATGCCGGCGTGCGCCCGGCGCGGCTCATTCCGGGTGTGCCGAGCCCGATCGTCGGCGCCGACCAGCGCGGCATCGATCTCGTCGTGATCCGCGAATCCACCGAAGGCCTGTTCGCCTCGATGGGCAAGGGCGTCGTCACCCATGAGGACGCGCGCGAGACCATGGTGATCACGCGCAAGACCTCCGAGCGCCTGTTCGAGTTCTCGTTTCGCCTCGCCGAGCGGCGCAAGGCACGCGGCAAGCCGGGGATGCTGACCTGTGTCGACAAGGCGAACGTGTTCAAGGCCTTTGCCTTCTTCCGCGGCATTTTTGACGAGATCGAGAAGAAGCATCCGAACGTGAAGACGGACCGGCTCTACGTCGATGCCTGCTCGGCGATGCTGGTCAAGCGGCCCTGGGATTTCGACGTCATGGTGATGGAGAACATGTTCGGCGACATCGTCTCCGACATCACCGCGAGCCTGATCGGCGGCCTCGGCATGGCGCCGTCTGCCGACATCGGCGACAAATACGCCGTGTTCCAGCCCTGCCATGGCACTGCGCCCGACATCATGGGGCAGGGCAAGGCCAATCCCACCGGGATGATCCTGTCGGCGGCGATGATGCTGGACTGGCTCGCAGACAAGCACGGCGTCGAGAGCGCGGCGGAAGCCGGCGAGACGATCGAGCGCGCGGTGGATCAGGTCTACGCCGGCGGCATCAAGCCGATGGAGTTTGGCGGCAGCAACGGCACGGCCGACATCACGAAGGCGGTGCTGGGAGCGCTGTAGTCAGAACGCCAAGAGAGAAGGGGCCTCTCGGCCCCTTTGTCGTTCACCAGCGACGCCAGTGGCGGTGGCCGTAATAGCCGTATGGCCGTGGGCCGTAGAAGCGGCGCGGGCCGCCGTAATAGCCGTAAGCACCATAATAGTTCGGACGCCACCAGCAGCGGCCCCATTGATTACAGACCATGCGGACCTGATCGATGTTTGCGGCCGGCCCGCTCGCGACGCGATCGGCCTGCGGAATGCCATTCGGCATCGCCGCGAGCACCTCTCCCGAGGCGAGTGCAGCACCGCCCAAGGCAGCCAGACCAAGAACAGCAAACCTGAATTTCATCGTAGACTCCCATCATTGATGTCGGGAGAACCTGCGGCGGATCAAATGGTTGCTACCGCGCTGCGAACGGCTGAGGAATTTAATTTTCCTGAATGAAGGTTCAGGTTGGCTGATCTACAGAGTTCCAGGTTGCGGCGTTCGACGTAGCGAGCGATCTGCCCGCCGTCGTCATTGCGAGCGCAGCGAAGCAATCCAGAGTCTTTCCGCGGTGGGATTCCGGATTGCTTCGCTGCGCTGGCAATGACGGAAGAGTCACTTCCCCCTGAACTGCGGCTTGCGCTTTTCCATGAAGGCCTGCCGGCCTTCGCGAAAATCCGCACTGTCCATGCAAGCCGTGCCGATCGCCTTGATCGCATCCATGTCGCGTGCGCTTTCGTCCTTCAGCACCTCTGCGATGGTGATCTTGGCAGCCTTGATCGCGAGTGGCGCGTTCTGCGAGATCGTCTGCGCGATCGCCATCGTCTCACCCCACAGCTCATTGATCGGGAACAAGCGCTCGACGAGACCGATGCGCAGCGCCTCGGCGGAATCGATGCGCATGCCCGTGTACATCAGAAGCCGCGCCCAGGACGGGCCGACCAGCGACACCAGATGCTTCAAGCCGTCATAGCCATAGGCGATGCCGAGCCTGGCCGCGGGAATGCCGAACTGGCTGCCATGTGCGGCGAGGCGGATGTCGGCGAGCATCGCAACCTGCATGCCGCCGCCGAGGCAAAAGCCCTCGATGCAGGCGATGGTCGGCTTGGGATAGTCGGCGAACAGCGCGCGCTGGGCGGCGCTGCGCTTGGCGTATTCCTCGGACGCCGCCGCGTTGTGACGGGACTTCTCGAACTGGCTGATGTCGGCGCCGGAGACGAATGCCTTGCCGCCGGCACCGCGCAGGATCACGACCCGCACCGTGTCGTCGTCGCGCAACGCTGTCAGCGCCTCGCCAAATCCCGCCCACATCTCCAGCGACATCGCGTTGCGCTTGTCGGGATTGTTGAAGGTGATCACGCCGATGCCGTCGATGATCTGCTTGAGGATCTTGCCGTCGGCATGGGGTGTTTCGGTCGTAATGGAAATGTCAGGCATCGCGCGCTCGCTTGTCGTAGGCCGGGCGCAATGTGCGGCCGGGGTGCGGCCCGGGTCAACCGCGACGAGGGACGCGGCTTTGCATCCGCCTGTGCCGCGATTGCATGGCGCGAGAAGCGGTTATTCCTTGAGCATGATCTTTTCGGAAAACCGCTGCACACTTTTCCGGATGATGCTCTACTGCGTTACGTGCATGTGCGAGGTCAGCGGGTGGCTGCCGGCATTGCTGAAGAACGCTGCCTCTTCGGCGGTGGCCTCCAGCAACTGCTCGTCCTGGTTATAGACGTCGTTGCGGAACTGGACGGTCTGGTCCTTGGTCATCCATGCCGTGAGGTAAATCCAGGCCACCGGCACCTTCTTCGCCATGGTGACCTCGAGGTGCTCGCCGCTGGCAATCTCAGCATCGATCGCGGCGCGGCTCCATTTCGGCTGGTCCTTGAGCAGCCAGGCGGCGAGATCGCGCACATTGTCGACGCGCGAGCAGCCGTGGGAATCGAAACGGTAGTCGTCGCTGAACAGATTGCGCTGGTTGGTGTCGTGCATATAGACCGAATAGGAGTTCGGCATGTCGATCTTCACCGCGCCAAGAGCGTTGAAGGTGCCGTTGTGCTGGCGCACGGTGAAGTTCGGTGTGTGCGTGCCCGACCAGTCGACCGCATGCGGATCAATCGGATTGTCGTGGGCGTCGAGCACCTCCATGTGCATGCGCGACAGGTAGGTCGGATCCTTGCGCATATGCGCCGAGATCTCGGTCTTTGCGATCGAGGACGGCACCGTCCAGGTCGGATTGAGCACGACGCCGGTGATCTGGGCCGTCAGCGTCGGCGAGGGCTTTTCGGTCTTGCCGACGATCACGCGATAGCGCCGCACCACGACGTCGTTCTCGACCGCTTCGGCAAAGGCGGCGGGGATGTTGACCACGACATAGCGCTGGCCGAAGCCGAAATTCATGTTCTCGAGCCTCTGAAGCGAAGCCTCCAGCTGCCGGATGCGCTTTTGCACCGGAACGTTCATCGCTGCGATCGTGCGCGGCGTCATGGTGCCGGTCGGCGCCAGGCCATGACGGGCCTGGAAGCGCTTTACGGCGTCTCCGAGATCCTGGTCGAAGGCGCCGCTCGTCTTGTCGGCTGCGAGATCGCCGGAGAGGATTAGTCGCTTGCGCAATTGATCGTCATTGGTGCCCTGGACGCCGGCTGCGAACTTGGCCTCCGCCGGGATCGTCGGCCAGCCGCCGCGCACGGCAAGATCGGAATAGCTCAGCGCTGCATCCCTGATCCTCTGGGCGCTACCCTCGTCATAGGTTGGCTCGTGCGTCAATGCGAGCGCCGCGGCGGAGCGGCTCTCTGCCGTCGAAGCTGGCGCGGCAGCCTTAGGCGCAGCGGCATGGGCCGGGTTCGCCGCTGCGGGCATCGTACCGGCCGCCGTTGCCGGCCTGGGGCCTGCCTGCCCCGTGGTTTCGGTTTGCGCCAGCGCAGAGGCGCTCGCGAGCACGCCGACGGCAACGATCATCGCATGGCGTTTCGACATGAGTCCCATCTTCCCCATGAGGACGAGGCCCGGACGGGCGCTCGCATTGGCAATTCCCGGCCGCCGCGCGCCGCGTGCGCCGATTCGCAAAATCGGCGGGAAGCTGGAGCCTCGGAGTTGAGGCCCCCATTAGGCACGGCAGTCGAAAGCCCCGCGCGTCCGATGCGGGGCTTCTCGATTGGGTCGCGGCAGGGGCGGGATGGGTTCGCGAATTCCGCGGAGAATGGCGGGCAGATCGCCAGGAAATCTGCAAGAAGCAGCCCGCAAAGAAAAAGAGGCGGCTAGGCCGCCCCGGAAAGAGAGCCGCGCGCAAGCGCGCGGGCTGGGTCTCGTTCAATCCGGCCGCGCCCCCGTGACGCGGCGGATTGAACATCGGCCGTAGAGGTCAGAGCCCCGATCGGCTCAGCCCTCGTTCGCCGCGATCGATTCCATCAGCGAGACGAGCTGACGCTGCACCGTCTGGTCCTTGATCTTGCTGTAGGCGCGCAGCAGGCGGAGGCTGAAGGCCGAATCGAGGAAGAGCAGGCTCTCGACTTCGCGCGCCTTGTTGTCGCCGTCATAGAAGAAGGTCACGGGCACATCGAGGGCGGTGGCGATCTGCTGAAGCCGAGCCGCGCCGACGCGATTGACGCCCTTCTCGTATTTCTGGACCTGCTGGAAGCTCACGCCGAGTTTCTCGCCGAGCTCGGCTTGCGAGATCTTCATCTCGACGCGCCGCAGACGGATCCGCTTGCCAAGCTCAATGTCCGGCTTGCCGGCACTGCGCTGCTTCATTCTTTTCGCCGCTGTTTTCATACTCGTTCTCACCGTTGTTCTTCGGTTGAAAATCCCCCGAAGAGCTGGGTCAGGGGTTCGCCCATATACACGTCCTTGAATTCATGCGGATGCACGAACTCCTCCTTAAACCACGGGAATCGCGCCGGATTGAAAGCTTCGATCAGCCAGTCAATCATGTGCCGCACGCGTGGAATCCGGCCGCTACCAGGGTGGTAGGACAACCAGATATCCAGCGGCCTGTTCAGCTCGACCTCCAGTGGAATCAACTTCCCGCCAAGCGCAATGGCGTAGCTCGGGAATACGCCGATGCCGGCGCCATTCGCGACCGCCCAATAGTTGGCGCTCGAGACGTTGGTCTTCATGACCAGAAGGTCACGTTCCGGAACGCCTGGGAAGAAGCTCTCGAAGGTTTCCTTGGCGGCGAGCTGGTCGGCGAATTGCAGCACCAGGCGGTGCTTGATCAATTCGAGCGCCGAGCGCGGCGTGCCATATTTCTCGAGGTATTTTTCCGAAGCCCAGAACATCAGGTGCATGCGGCCGAGCCGCACCAGCTTGACGTCGAGCGCCGAGGGCCGTGATAGATGGATGGCGACGTCGGCCTCGTGCCGCGAGACGTCGGCCGAGCGCATCGCGCAATGCAAGTCGACCAGGATCTTCGGATAGGCCTGCTGGAATTCGACCAGCCGCGGGGCGAGCCAGAACGTCCCGAGACCCTCGGTCACGGCTACACGGACTTCGCCGGACAAGGCGTTGGCCGTCGAATCGCTGGCGCGCAGCACGTCGAAGGCAGCCGCCTCCATGCGCTCGACAGCGGAGACCACCAGTGCACCTTCATCGGTCAGGTGAGTGCCGTGGACGTCGCGGGTGAACAGGGTGGTACCGGTCTGGCGCTCGAAATCATCAATCCGGCGGCGGACGGCGTTGATCGACAGCGACAGGCGTTCAGACGCCGAGCGAAAACTGCCGCATCGAACGACTTCCAAGAATATGCGGGCCGCGTCCCAATCGGAGAGGCCGCTGATGTTGATCTTTGGGCGTTCCTCCAGTGGAACGCCCCTTTCCGCCAAGGAGTGCATACAAGTCCCTTCGGGTTGCTAAACTGGCAGAATTGGGCGGAAACCACAACCACTGCGGGTTGGGGAACGGCGAGTTTTGAACGCCAACCTTACCGCTGCGTGGGGGTGGTATCCGAGTGCTACCAAGACTGGGAATCGGACGGACTAGCGTCCGAATGAGGGGTGTGGCGTGAGTTCCGTTGCGAGCCCTGAAATGGCTGCAGGATTGTCGGCGCTTTCCGTCACGAACGTCCCTGCGCGAGGATTGCCGCCCCGCGGAATGAATCAATCATACAGCGCCACGCGCTTGGGTCTCGGCCGCCACGACAATGGCCTCCCGCGCAACGGCGCGATGTTCGCCGGAACCACATTTTTCAGGCAGAAACACACTGAAATCATATTCGGAGGCGTGGGTGCCTCGTGTTATTCTCGGTATCCCACGGGGGCCGAGGGGATCACCACAAACCCGTCTCGCAAGCCGAATTAACGGAAAGAACGCCGGTGTCGCATTCAGACGAACAATTGCAGTCGGTGCTGGAAACGCTTGAGGAGTGCCGCAAGGTTCTCAACGAGGTGAACAGCCGCGAGTCGGCCGAATTGCTGTCCATCGTCATTCTCGACGTGCGGATGAAGCTCAAAGGAATTGACAGTGCCGATCTCAAGGCGCTGTGCGACGAAATGCTGCGCAGCGCCGGAAACGAGCCGCAGCCCCCCTCCAAGCAGACGCAGGACCAGCCCCGGCGTCCGCTGCTCCGCGTGGTGAAGTAGCCGCGCCGCCGAGTCTCGCTTTTTGGCGAGGTTTGTGCGCGTCCCGATGCCGCATCTGTGATCGCAGACGGCATCGGGAGGAGCCTGGTTTTGTGCGCCTCTGTTGCGCATTCTTAGGCATCGGCTACACCAGAGCCGGTTCGGCTCCGGCCCGCGCGCATTCCCGGCGCGCGGCCCAAGAGCCTGAGATGGCTCCGACTGCATCATGCAAAATGTCTCGATCCCGGCGGCGCTGATTGCCGGCCTCGTCAGCTTCCTCTCTCCTTGCGTTCTGCCTCTGGTTCCGCCCTATCTGATCTATCTCACGGGCGCGACGATCGAGCATGTCGAGAGCAAGGAGCCGGACTCGGCCTCCAAGCGCGCGATCATGATGGCGGCGCTGCTGTTCGTGCTCGGTTTCTCCACGGTATTCGTGGCGCTCGGCGCCAGCGCCTCGCTGATCGGCGGGCTGATCCGTGCCTGGTCGGCCGAACTGTCGATCCTCGCCGGCATCGTCATCATCGTCATGGGCCTGCACTTCCTGGGCCTGACGCGGATCGGCCTGTTGATGCGCGAGGGGCGCATGACCGCGCCCAAGCCCGTCGGCCTGTGGGGCGCCTACGTGATGGGCCTCGCCTTCGCCTTCGGCTGGACGCCGTGCATCGGCCCGATCCTCGCCGCGATCCTCTCGATCGCCGCGGCCGAAGCCACGGTGACCAAAGGCGCCGGCCTGCTCGCGGTCTATTCCGCGGGCCTCGGTATTCCCTTCCTGATCGCCGCCCTGATGATCGAGCAGTTCTCGAAGCTGTTCGCGCGCATGAAAGGCCAACTCGTCAATGTCGAGCGCGCCATGGGCGTCCTGATGGTGATCACCGGCATCGGCTTCCTCACCGGCGCGGTCTCGAATGTCAGCATCTGGCTGCTGGAGACGTTTCCGGCGCTCCAGACGATCGGTTAGGAACTCACCGCGAAGCGCGCCAGCGCCTCGCGGTCGATCTCGATGCCGAGACCAGGGCCGTCGGGAACGCGCACGATACCCTTCGCGTGCTCGATCGGCTCTTTCAAAATCGCCTGCCGGATCGGATGCTCGGTGCGGTCGAATTCTAGCATGGGCTCCAGCGGCGCCAGCGAGGTCGGCGTGTGTGACGGCAGCACGGCGAGAAGCTGGAGCGAGGCTGCGATCGCAATCCCGGTGCCCCAGACATGGGGATTGTAGCGGATGCCGAACGTCTCACTCATGTCGGCGATCTTCTTGCACTCGGAGAGGCCGCCGGCCGCGCAGGTGTCGGGCTGGGCGATGTCGAGAGCATGGGAGGCGAACAGGTCGCGGAAGCCGAAGCGCGTGAACTCGCACTCGCCGCCGGCGATCGGAATCGTCAGCGCGGATCGCACGGCGCGATAGCCCGCGACGTCCTCCGGCGGCACCGGCTCCTCGAACCAACCGATGTCGCAGGGCTCGATCAGGCGGCCGAGCCGGATCGCCGCGACGGCGTCATAGGCGTGGTTCGCATCGACCATCAGCGCGACATCGGGGCCGATCGCCTCGCGCACCGCGCGCGTGATCGCGGCGTCCTCCGCGATACCGAAGCCGACCTTCAGCTTCACGGCGCGGAAACCCTCCGCGGCATAGCCGGCTGCTTCCTCCGGCAGATATTCGAGCGGGTCACCCGATCTGCGCCGGTAGAGGCCGGTCGCATAGGCGGCAACCTCCTTGCGCGCGGCGCCGCCGAGAAGCTGATGCGCGGGCACGCCAAAATGCTTGCCCTTGATGTCCCATAACGCAATGTCGATGCCGCTCAGGCCCTGGATCACGACCCCCTTCTGGCCGTGATCGCGCAAGCGTGCGTAGACCGTCTGCCACAGCACGTCGGTACGCAGCGGATCCTCTCCGATCAGCCAGGGTGCGATGCTCTGCACCACTGCCGCCGTCATCCGCGCGGGCCCGTAGCATTCGCCCCAGCCGGTCAGGCCGTCATCCGTCTCGATCTCGACCAGCATCGCGGTGCGCGTGTCGTACCAGGCGCGCGAATAGGCGAAGGGCTGCGAGAGCTTCGCTTCGAGGAAGTGCGTACGTACTCTAGTGATCTTCATCGCCGATGTTCCTTCAATCCGTTCACCGCGCTTCGTCCAGCGCGCACACCACCGTGCAGACGACGCCGCGCGGCAGGAAGTCGACGGTTGCCTCGCCGCCGAGCTGGTCGCGCGCGCTGCGCTCGATCAGGCGCGAGCCGAAACCGCGCTGCACCGGGGCCGTCACCGGCGGTCCGCCGATCTCGCTCCAGATCAGCCGCAGTCGCGACTTCGGCGTGTCGGTGATGACCTCCCAATCCAGCGTCACCCGGCCGCTCTCGTTCGACAGTGCGCCGTATTTCGCGGCGTTGGTGGCGATCTCGTGCACCATCATCGACAGCACCACGGCGAGCCGCGGCGACAGCGGCACGGCGGGGCCGGCCATGCGGATGCGATCGGGATTGCTCAGCAGGAACGGCTGGAGCGCGCGCGCGATCACATCCCTCAGCTCCGCGCCCGTCCATTTCTCCTGGCTCAGGAGATTATGCGCCTCGGCGAGCGCACCGAGCCGTCCCTCGAACTTGGTCCGCTCGTCCCGGCTTGAACTTCGGAAGGTCTGCACCGCGATCGCCTGCATCAAGGCCAGCGTGTTCTTGACGCGATGGTTGAGCTCCTCGATCAGCAGATTGTGCAGCATCTCGCCGCGCGCGATCGTGGTCGCCATCCGCACCGCGAAGGTCAGGCCGGTCAGCAGCAGGATGCCGCCGATCAGGCTGGTGATCGCAATGTCGCGCCAGAGCGGGGCGATCAGCGAGCTCTCGGCGACACCGGCCACGACCGTCCAGCCGGTCAGCCGTGACCGCGTATAGGCGGTGGACAGCGCGACGCCGTCGAGCGAAACGCTGGAGAGCGTCGCCTCCGGCGTCCGAGCCATCGCATCGTTCAGTGCGCCGGAGGCCTGCTTGCCGAACGTCTCGGCCGGGTTTGGCGTGCGCGCGAACACGCGACCCTTGGTGTCCAGCAGCGACACCGTCCATTGATCGTTCGGCCGCTGCTGCTCGACCAGTTTCTGGAATGTCGCGATCGGCGGGCTGAAGGAGAGCGCGTAGACGACCTCATCGTTGCGCAGCACGGGAACTTCGACGGTCACGATCGGCCGTTTCTTGGTCGAGCCGATGAACAGGTCGGAATATTGCGGCGACTTGCTCGCAAATACCCGCTCGACGATCTCTCGATTGTTGCGGGGCGGCAGGTTTGTCGTTTCAGTCGTGACGGTCGAAAACAGCTGGCGCCCGCTCCCATCCGCCACCAACAGGACGCTGTCCTCGCCATACTGGCTGATGAACCCGGCCGCCAGCCGACGGAAGGCGTTGAAGTCACCGCTTTGCAAGGCGTTGCTGAGCGCCAGCACCTGCAAGCCGCCGGTCATCCGCTGCACTTCGGAATCGAACACGAGGCGCATGCTTCGCACCGTCTCCAGCACGCGTCGTGTCGCGTCGCTGCGGTCCTGGCGATAGTTGGAATAGGCGATGCCGACCGCAAAGACGATCAGCGGCAACATCGTTCCCGTGACCAGAAGAGCGAGCCGGACCGGCAGGGTGAGCTTTGACAAACGCGGGCGTCCCGGTTCCAGCGCAGCGGCGCCGGATTATGATTTTGGGGAGACCATACGGGTGGGACTTGCACTACGCCACGATTTTCGCGTCCGGCGAGCACGTCCGAGAGGGCATTTTGCGGCGCGGTCGCGGGTGTCCGCGCCTCAGGTCATGCCGATCGCCGTCAGCAAGAGGCACATGGCATAGACAGCTGCCAGACTGAGCCCGGCGATGCGGGCCTCTCGGTGAGAATCCATCGTGAACTCCAAGGCGTGCGACCGCCCAGGAGGGCGGCCGCGTCAGTCCGTCAGGTCTTGCCATCAGGTCTTGATCAATCGATTTCCTGCACGACCGTGCGCGAGCCAGGATCCACCAGCATCACGCGTTCGCCGGAGTAGACGTAGCGATACTTCGTCAGCGACGGACCCCAGTCCGCCGGCACGGCCTCGAGCTCGACGTCGCTCGGCACCGTCGCGCCGACGATGATCTTTTCCTTCGTCGTGACCGGATGGACGCGGTGCTCGGTGACATAGGATTTGATCCTGGTCCGGTACTGCGGCTCGATCTGAACCGCTGCCGCGTGACCGGTTCCGGTGGTGGTCACCACAGTGGATTGCGCGAAAGCGCCGGTCGACATCAGGACGGCCGCGGCGGATAGCAGGAACAGCTTCTTCATCTTCTCCTCCTCGTAAGTGGGCGCCGCAACAACAACTCACCCCGCAGGGTGTTCCGGCGCATAGGAACAAATTGCCATTTTTTCCCGTTTCCAAATCGGCCGGGTCGGAGTGCCCGGCGATTGGAGGAAGAGAAAATGAAGATAAAAATAGTGACTTCAGCGCTGATGCTTGCCGCATTTTCCCTGCCGGCGTTCGCGGCCGACGAGTTCTACGTCGTGCAGGACGTCAAGACGAAGAAGTGCACGGTCGTCGACAAGAAGCCGACCGAGACATCCATGACCGTCGTCAGCCCGTCCGGCACGATCTACAAGTCGCGCACCGAGGCTGAAAGCGGCATGAAGACCGTCAAGGTCTGCACGTCCAACTGAGGAGGATGACGCAATGCCTATTCTGATTTTGTGGGCCGTGCCCGCCGTTCTGGTGCTCGGCGGTGGAATTTATCTGATCGGTCACATGCACTAGGTCTGCGGCGGAAGGCGGGCGGACCCTCTGCGTGCAGCGCGCAGGTCCGCACGTCTTCCGTTCCTGCGAGAGTGGCAGGCCGCTCATACGGCCTGCCGCGCGCGGGCAGGGGCGCGCGAGTTGCAGTGCAACAGGTCGCGCAGACATGGCCCTGCGACGAAGAGTACCTCCAGGGCACGCGAATTGGCTTCCGTCCCGCCGTAGTTTTTCATACCCTCCCCGAACGCCGGCCGCGTGCCGGCTGCGCTCACGCCCCGGTTACAGGGGCGGAGCATCACAGGGAGGGGAGACGATGAAGCGAAGATCATTTCTCGCTGGTCTCGGTGCGACCACTGCGGCGGCTACGATTGGCATGCCGTCGATCCTCAGGGCGCAAGCGCCGATCACGCTGAACGGCGCGGTCCAGTTCAACGACGACCACGCCTTCAACCGGGCATTGATCCGGTTCGAGGAGCTGGTGAAGAAGTACTATGGCAAGCCCGTCAACTTCACCCTGCACAAGAACTCCTCGCTCGGCCTCGAGAAACAGTATTTCGAGTATATGTCGCAGGGCAAGGCGGTCGATTACGGCATCGTCTCGCCGGCTCACATGTCGACCTTCGCCAAGGCGGCTCCCTTCATCGATGCGCCCTTCGTGTTCAAGGGCATCGAGCACATGAACAAGGTCGTCGAAGCCAACATCCTGGCGCCGATCGCCGACGAAGTCGCGGCGAAAGCCGAGGTCGTCCTGATCGGTTATTCCGGCGGTGGCATCCGCAATATCTTCGCCAACAAGCCGCTCAAGAATCTCGCCGATCTCAAGGGCCTCAAGGTTCGCGTGCAGGGCGCGCCGATCTGGTCGAAGACCTTTGCGGCAGTCGGCATGAGCCCGACGGTGATCGCCTACAACGAAATCTACAACGCGATCCAGAACGGTGTGATATCGGCCGGCGAAAACGAAGCCGCCGGTGTCGAGGCGATGAAGTTCTACGAAGTGGCCCCCCATCTCAATTTGACCCAGCACGCCGTCTCGATCCGGCCGATCTGCTTCTCGGTGAAGACGTTGAAGACCTTGCCGAAGGATTTGCAGGACGCGATCATGAAGGCCGGCAAGGAAGCCGGCGACTACGGCCGTCAGCTTGAGTCGAGCGAAGAGGTGATCAAGCTCGACGCGCTTGAGAAGGCCGGCAAGCTCAAGCGCGTTCCGTTCGAGGAGCGGGACGCCATGAAGAAACTCGCCGATCCCGTGATGGCCACCTACGCCAAGGAAATCGGCGCGGAAGGCATTTTCGAGAAGATCAACGTCGCCTGACCTCTCCATGTCTACCGACGCAATATCGGGGCAAGCCTTGCGGCTTGCCCCTTTGGTGATGATCGCCACCGCGGAGCTCCAATGACCGAAATACCTGTTGCGGCGAACCCGTCGCTATGGCGCCGAGCGACGGCGGCCTATGCGAAATTGCTCGAAATCCTGCTCGCGGCCTGTGTCGGCATTCTCGTCATCCCGGTGACGCTGCAGATCATATCGCGCTACACCCCGCTCATTCCCTCCTACATCTGGACGGAGGAGATGGCGCGCTTCCTGTTCGTCTGGACCATCATGATCGGCGCCATGGTCGGCATCCGGGAGGCCCAGCATTTCGAGGTTGACGTCTGGCCCGATCTGTCACGGCGGTCGGAGGCTCTGGTGCGAATCCTCGCCCGTCTCGGCGTGCTGGCGCTTGCATTTGTATTTGTGTGGGCCGGTCTCGAATTCACGCGGTTCGCCTGGAACAGGACGTCGGAGTTGGCTGATCTGCCGCTCTGGCTGATCCACGTCGCCTGGCCGGTGGCCGGCGTAACTTGGATCGTGTTTGCGGGCGAGCAGATTCTCGACGAAGCGCGGATTCTGGTTGGGGTGAAGCCATGAGCGGGAATGTTCTGTCCGCCGGACAGGCGGCGATCATCCTGTTCGGGGTTTTCGTTGGCCTGCTGGTCGTCCGCGTGCCGGTTGCCTTCGCACTTGGCCTTGCCTGCGTGCCGATTCTTTTGATCGAGCCTCACCTCTCTATGATGATGCTCGCGCAGGAAACCTTCAACGCCTACAATTCATTCATCCTCTTGGCAGTGCCGTTCTTTCTGCTCACTGCCAATCTGATGAGCATCGGCGGCATCACCGACCGGCTGGTCGCGCTGTCGCGTTCGATGGTCGGACACTGGCCGGGATCGCTGGCGCAGATCAACGTTGTGCTCTCGGTGTTCTTCGCGGGCATCTCCGGCTCCTCGACCGCCGATGCGGCGAGCCAGTCGAAGATCTTCATCGATGCCCAGACCAAGGAAGGCTACGATCTCTCGTTCTCCATCGCCATCACCGCGGTGTCCGCGGTGCTCGCCGTCATCATCCCGCCGTCGATCCTGATGATCGTGTGGGGCGGGCTGATCTCGACGTCGATCGCCGCGATGTATCTGGCCGGCATCGTCCCAGGCCTCCTGATTGCCGGCGCCCAGATGGCGACCGTGCACGTCTACGCCGTGCGACGAGGCTATCCGACCTATCCGAAGGATAGCTGGCGGGACATGCGCTGCGCGATCTGGCGGTCCATACCGGCGCTGATAACGCCGTTCATCATCGTCGGCGGCATCCTGCTTGGATGGTTCACCGCGACCGAATCCGCCTGCGTTGCGGTGCTCTATTCCGTGGCGTTGTCGGCGTTCTTCTATCGCGAGACCGGTTGGCGCGATCTGTACAAGGCACTGCTCGACACCGGACGCCTTGCCGGCGTTGCGCTGTTCTGCGTGGGGACTGCGAGCGCATTCGGCTGGTTGCTGGCCTACTACAAGATTCCGCAGGAGCTGTTGGCCAATGTCTCGACCTGGGGCATGGGCACGGTCACCGCGGGTTTCTTCATCGCCTTCTGCTTTCTGGTCGTCGGCTGCTTTCTCGACGCCATCCCGGCGATCGTCATCGTCGGCACCGTGCTCGAGCCGCTGGCCAGGTCCGTCGATCTGCACCCGGTCCAGTTTGCGATCATCTCGATCGTCTCGCTGGCGTTCGGGCTTGTGACGCCACCTTACGGCTTGTGCCTGATGATTGCCTGTTCGATCGCCGGCGTGCGGCTGCGCTACGCCTTGAAGGACACGGTGATCATGCTGGTGCCGATGCTGCTCGTGCTGGCAGCCGTCATCATCTGGCCCAGCGTGTCGCTGTTCCTGCCGCGCCTGATCGTTCCGGAGATGTTGAAATGAGCAGGCTCGATCCCGCGGCCCTGAGGCCGCGGGATCGGTCGATTTGACTAAAGGTTGCTCTCGGTGATCGCGGCATAGACCATGCTGCGCAGCTCGCGCCGGAGCGGATAGGCGCTCGACGGCAGCACCTGCGTCATGAAGATGGTGATCAGCTCCTCGGCCGGGTCGATCCAGAACGAGGTCGTGGCCGCACCGCCCCAATTATATTCGCCCGGGCTGCCGGCGATCAGCGTCTCCGCCGGGCGCATGGTCACGGCGAAGCCGAGGCCGAAGCCGATGCCGTTATAGGTCGCCTCCGAGAACAGGGAGCGGGAGACTTCCGGCAGCGCGCGATCGCCCGGAATGTGATTGCTCGTCATCAGCGCCAGTGTCTTCGGCCCGATCAGGCGGACGCCGCCCAGCTCGCCGCCATTGAGCAGCGCGCGGCAGAAGGTGAGATAGTCGGCGACCGTCGAGCACAGCCCGCCGCCGCCCGAGATGAACGAGGGCGGGGACAGGAACGAGCTCTGGGTCGGATCGTCCTGGAGCGTCAGGCCCTCGCGGCGCTGGCCGGCATGAAAGGTCATGCCGCCACCGGGATCGGCTGAATAGCAGGCTGCGAAACGGTGCGCCTTGGCGGCCGGCACGTGAAAATCGGTGTCGGTCATGCCGAGCGGATCGAGGATGCGTTGTTTCAGGAACTGTTCGAAGGGCATCCCGGAGATCTTGCCAACGAGATAGCCAAGCACGTCGGTCGCGACCGAGTAGTTCCAGGACTCGCCGGGCGAGAATTCCAGCGGGATCTTTGCAAGAGCCTCGATCATGCTCTGCAGCGTGCCGGCTTTCTCGACCTCGCCGATCTTGTCCGCGCGATAGGCGGCATCGACGTTGGAACGCTGCTGGAAGCCGTAGGTGAGGCCGGCAGTGTGGCGCAGCAGGTCGACGATCAGCATCGGCCGGGACGGCGGCCGGGTCAGGAAGGCCGGCGCGGTGCCGGCGACGAACACGCCGAGGTCCTTCCATTCCGGAATGTATTTGGCGACGGGCTCGTCGATCGCGACGAGGCCTTCCTCGACCAGCATCATGAAGGCGACGCTGGTGAGCGGCTTGGTCATGGAATAGATGCGGTAGATGGTGTCGTCCTTGACCGGCACCTTGCGCTCGACATCGGCAAAGCCCTGCACCGAGCTGTGGGCGATCTTGCCGCGGCGATAGACCAGGAGCTGCGTGCCGGGAAAACGGCCGGCATCGATGTAACGGCTCTTCAGATGCGCATCGACGCGGTCGAGCGCGGCCTTGGACATGCCCACGGATTCGGGCGAGGCGGGGGTAGGGGCGAGCATCAGTTCCTCCGGGGGCGTTTTGTCGGAAAGTTGATACCGAAATGACGGCTCCATTCCAAGCCGGTTGCGCTTAACGCGGCCCCGCCGACTGGTGTAGGCTCACCCAGGAACGCCTCCTGGGAGCCCCAAGGATCTCTCATGGGGTCAACGAGAAAGCTCAGGGCAAACGCACCATGACCCAGTTCAACGAGACCGAACTCACCGAAGCCGTCGTCAAAAGCTTCGACAATACGCCTGATACGCGGGCGAAATTCCTGCTCCAGGAATTGGTGAAGTCGCTGCACGATTACGTGAGCAAGACCGGGCTGACCTTCGAGGAATGGGAATACGCCATCGATTTCCTGACCCGCACCGGCCAGAAATGCACCGACACAAGGCAGGAATTCATCCTGCTCTCCGACGTGCTCGGCGTCTCCATGCTGGTCGACGCCGTCAACCATCGCGATCGCGACGGCGCGACCCAGACCACGGTGCTCGGCCCGTTCTATGTCGGCGAGCACAAGGTCACCGCGCATGGCACCGACATCTCTCCGAACAACCAGACCGGCGAACGGATGTTCGTGCAGAGCCGCGTCACCGACCTCAAGGGCAAGCCGCTTGCGGGCGTCCCCGTCGACGTCTGGCATGCCGACGATGACGGCTTCTACGATTCACAGAAGGCGAACTATGACGAGATCGGCGCCTCAGCGCGGGCGCGCTTCATCACGGATAGCGACGGCCGCTTCTTCTTCCGCACCATTTTGCCTTGCAGCTACCCGATCCCGACCGATGGCCCTGTCGGCGAGATGATCGTGCAGACCAAGCGTCATCCGATGCGCCCCGCGCACGTGCACTTCCTGGTCAATGCGAAGGGTTACGAGCCGCTGATCACCCACGTCTTCATGGACGGCGACAAATATCTGGATTCCGACGTGGTGTTCGGGGTGAAGGACGACCTCGTCGCCAAGGTCGAGCCGCGCAACGACCCTGAGATGCCCGATGGCACCAAGGCGAGCGGGCAATGGCACCTGATGAGCTACGAATTCCATCTCAAGCCGGGCGGCGGCATGGCGCCGAAGCCGCTCGGTGTGAAGGCGGCGGAGCCGGCGTGAGGGCTCTCCGTTCAAGCGTACGTGCGGCAGCCAGGGCGTGTGAACGGCGTCCGAAGTGCTTCCAATAGCGGCGCAATAGCGAGCCTCACTCGATATCCGAGTTGGGGTCAGAAGCGGACGACGAGACCGAGCGTCTTGGCATCCCCAAGGCCAACGATAAGCTCGAACTTCTCTGGTGACTGCGTCCATCTGGGCTTGCCTTACGAACCCACTGACTACACGCTACCCAAATGAGCAGATTCCACGCCCGAGGTAGGGTCATGATCGGCGCCACGGCACTCCGTGCGCTTGTGCTGACTGCAGCTTTTTTCGCGGCGTTGTCGCCGGCCACCTGCCTTGGCGAAAACAGCAACCGCTTGCCGGCCAAGGCGACAAAGGAGCTACCACCCGAGTTGCTCTCGCTGCTCCGACAAAAGAAGATGCCAAAATACTCGCCTATCCTTGTGCGCGTCTTCAAGCAAGAGGCGGAGCTCGAAGTCTGGAAACAGGACACCACAGGCCTCTTCAAAATCCTCAAGGTGTACCCGATCTGTCGGTGGTCGGGGGATCTCGGGCCGAAACTGAAGGAGGGTGACCGTCAGGCTCCAGAGGGGTTCTATACGATTACTCCCGAGCTGATGAATCCCAATTCCGATTACCATCTCGCGATCAACGTCGGCTTTCCCAACAGCTTCGACAAGGCAAACAATCGCGACGGCAGCTTACTCATGATCCATGGCGACTGCTCATCGAGCGGTTGCTATGCCATGACCGACGAACAGATAAGCGAGATCTATTCGCTAGCGCGGGACTCCCTCGGCGGCCGACCGTCCTTTCAGGTCCAGGCTTATCCATTCCGCCTGACGCCGGCAAACCTGGCGCAGCATCGAAATAGCCCGAACCTCTCCTTCTGGAAAATGCTCAAAGTCGGCAACGATCACTTCGAGACGACGCATCTCGAACCTAAGGTGGACGTGTGCAATCGACGCTATGTGTTCGATGCGCAAGCTCCACCAAATTCGCCGTATCCTCTCGTGTTCAGTCCCACCGACAAATGCCCCGCGTTTGTCGTGGATTCCAAAATTGCGCGGCGGGCGCTTGAGAAGCAACGTACCGACGAACTCGAATTCGCGCGATTGCTCAATGACAACGTGCCGGCAGCCCCGATCTATAGCGGACTGGACGGCGGAATGAACGAGGCTTTTCTAGCAAAGTATCTGGTCAGAGTGACGCTTGCGAAAGTGATGCCGTATGCATCTTATCTGCCGCAACTGCGGCCAATCCCCTGGGTCACCAACGATGGTTCGTTGACAAGTAGATGGTTTGGCACCTCGTTCTCGAAACCGATTGCATGTGACCTGGCTCGTTCCAGCTTCTTGTCGACCGTCGTGGAAGGAGACGACGGGTGCTAGAGCGCCGGTCTACTTCAGGCTTGCATGCCTGCGCTCGCTATCAGCCCATGCTCCCCGGCATGAAGCAGCGCGGCTTCGGGTGACCATCTAGGTAGTAAGGCCAGACCATCGTACGGCCAGCGCGGTTTGGTCCATCCACGACAGCTTCGTTCGGAACATCAACCCACTCGCCATCAAGGCGTACGCGATAGTGACCGTCCTTAGCTTCCCAATCGGCGTCATCAACGCGCTTCGCATCGCTGCCATCGCAGCAAGGCCCTTTGCCACTGTGCAAGCTCTCATACCAGCTGTTCAACTCGGGGTGCTGATAATCGTGGGCGCGAGCGTGACCGATTGTAAAAATCGGCAGTATGACAATGAATACAGCAAGCGCTGCATGCCGAAGGTGATTGTTCATCTTGCTCCTAATCCCAACAGTGCTTGTGTTCTCTATGGAGATGGAGAAGCGATCGACCGATTAAAGGAATATTTCGTCACATCGTTTTCAACGATGCGCGATGTCGACGCGTCGTATGATCACGAGTTCCGGCGCATGCTGAAGAAGTTGAGTTTGGCCCTAAGCACGCCCTCCGCATCGCAGCGCCCGGTCCGCAATCTCAACGACGCAGCAGTATCTCCGTCCGAGATGACAAATCCGCCTGCTCCGGTCGTCAACACGCTATTAATTTCGATGTCGAGACAGTAGGCGGATATCGCTGCGACCACGACGCACGTCCGCTTCGGGTCATCAGCGGAACAAGTCGACCTGCCTTGGTATGTCCGTTTGCCTGCCAGAAGCTGACGTCTGCGCCTCCATGAGCTCAAACCCTACCGCGCGTGCAGCATCGCCAGCAGCACGATCACCGCGCAGGCAAGCGCCGCCGTGGTCAGCTTCCAGAACATCAGCGGGCTGCGCTCCAGGAGCGGCGTGATCCGCGTGTCGAGATAGGCGGGATTGGGCGTGCGAAGCTCGAAGACGAATTCGGATAGGTCCTCGTGCCGCTTGTAGGGATCGGGATGGAGCGCGCGCCTGAGCGCGCCGTCGACCCAGGCAGGCACGTTGCGGTCGTCGTCGGCGGGGCGATACTGAAGTCTGCGCACGTCCGCCTTGCGGCGGATCCTGGCGATTTGGGTGCCATAGGGAAGCTTTCCCGTCAGCATCTGATAGCAGATCACGGCCAGCGAAAACATGTCGGAGCGCGGCGAGCCGCCTTGCCCGAGAAAATACTCCGGCGCCGTATACTGGACCGTTCCCAGAATGTCGTCGGCCTCGTCTCGCGGCGCGGCCTCCGCGACGCCCGCGACCCTGACCGAGCCGAAGTCGATGATCTTCGCGGTGCCGGTCTTGTCGATCAGGATGTTGTCGGGCCTGAGGTCCTGATGCAGCATTTCCATGCGGTGGAAGGCCCGCAGGCCCGCGGCGATCTGCTCGACCAGCCCACGGACGGTTTCGAGATCGGGGCGTGGATTGTCGGTCATCCACTGCTTCAACGTCTGCCCTTCGACGAATTCGGTCGCGACGTAGAGGTAGCTGCGCCGGCGCGACTGTGACAGCGGCTTCAGCACGTGCGGGCTGTCGATCCGGCGCGCGATCCACTCCTCCATCAGGAAACGCTTGAGATAGGCGGCGTTGTCGCGCAAATCGATCGACGGCAGCTTGAGCGCGACCGGCTCGTCAGTCTCCGCATCGACGGCGAGATAGATATGACTGCGGCTGCTGCCGTGAATCTCCCGGACGATCCTGTAGCCGTCGAAGATCGCTCGCGGCTCCGGCAGCGGAGGCAGCGGCAACTGTGACGTCTGATTGAAGATGCCGGCCGGCTCGCGCTGCGGCACCGCGTCGATGCGGAGGATCTGAACGGTGATGTTGTCGTCGCTGCCGCGCCGGTAGGCTTCCTCGACGATCGCCTTTGCCGCGCCGTCGAGCTCGGCTGCGTGCTCGCCGAGTGCGCTCGTGATGAAGCGCTGATCGACGAATTCGTAGGCGCCGTCGGTCGCCAGGATAAAGGTGTCGCCGGCCTCGATCTCGACCGTCTGGTAATCGATCTCGAGCTGCGGATTGATGCCGAGCGCACGGCCGAGATAGGTCTGCTCCGACGACACGATGATCCGGTGATCGTCGGTCAACTGCTCGAGCGCCTTGCCGGCGACGCGGTAGACGCGACAGTCGCCGACATGGAAGATGTGCGCCGTGGTCGCCTTGATGACCATGGCGGTCAGCGTGCAGACATAGCCCTTGTCGCGATCATAGGCATATTGGCTCTTGCGCGTCTGCGCGTGCAGCCAGGAATTGGTCGCATCCAGCACGCGGCGGGCAGACGTCTTCACCGTCCAGGATTCCGACGTGCAGTAATAGTCCATCAGGAAGCTCTTGACCGCCGACTCGCTCGCGATCTGGCTCACCGTGCTGCTCGAGATGCCGTCGGCGAGAACGGCCGCAATGCCCTTCAGGCTGAGCAGCGGCTCTTCCGGAATCAGGACGCCGTGAAAATCCTGGTTGACGGGCTTGCGACCCCTATCGGAGTGCTGGCCGACCGAAATCAGGAGTCCGCGCGTCATCGTCATCACCAGGAGAGGGGAGCCGCACCCTGGTCGGGCGAGGCTCCCCTGTCGAGACGTATTTGATCAGGCCGCAACGCGGGTCGGCGCAGCCTTGCCGGCCTGGCGCTTCGGCAGGGTCATGACGTGCGTGGTGTAGAGGGTCATGCCGGTGAAGGCGAGACCGCCCACGAGGTTGCCGAGCACGGTCGGGATCTCGTTCCAGATCAGATAATCCATGATCGAGAACTTCGCATGCAGCATCAGGCCCGAGGGAAACAAGAACATGTTCACGACGGAATGCTCGAACACCATGTAGAAGAACAGCATGATGGGCATCCACATCGCGATGACCTTGCCGGGGACCGAGGTCGAGACCATGGCGCCGACAACGCCGGTCGAGACCATCCAGTTGCAGAGCATGCCGCGCATGAACAGCGTCGCCATGCCGGCGGCGCCGTGCGCGGCGTAGCCGAGCGTTCGGCCTTCACCGATGTTGCCGATTGCGGCGCCGACCTTGTCGGGTTCTTGCGTGAAACCGAACGTCGTGACGAAGGCCATCATGAAGGCGACGGTGATGGCGCCAGCGAAGTTGCCGACGAAGACCAGGCCCCAGTTACGCAGAACGCCGCCCAGCGTGACGCCGGGACGCTTGTCGATCAGGGCGAGCGGCGAGAGCACGAACACGCCGGTAAGCAGATCGAAGCCGAGCAGGTACAGCATGATGAAGCCGACGGGGAACAGCATCGCGCCGACTAGCGGCTGGCCCGTGTTCACGTTGATCGTGATGGCGAACCATGCGCCGAGCGTGAGGATCGCGCCGGCCATGTAGGCTCGGATGATGGTATCCCGGGTGGACATGAAGATCTTGGACTCGCCCGCATCCACCATCTTGGTGACGAATTCCGAAGGCGCGAGATACGACATCAATGGTTCCTTTGCTTCGTAAGGTGAGATCGACGCCCTCCTGCGAGAGCGGCTGAAACGTCATGGGTCGTGCGGACTGCCTGCCGCGCACGAGGTCTGGAGAGGTTTGGAAGCCTTGAGAATCGCGTCACGACGACCGAGCCGAGGAAGGCCGCGAAGCAGTTGAGCTTCCTGTTGCGGCCGCCAGCGGCTGCAAACCATGCGGCAAGCCGCAGTCTTCGTTGACGGCATTGGAGAAGCAAGTAGCGTGCCGGCTGCGCGCAGCAGAAAGATGAAGCGATATCAATAAGATGTACGTCTTGTTGATCTGATCGCGATGTGCTTGGCGGCCTTTTGCTTGAGCGGATGCACAAGCTTTGTGCGTCGCACAAGGATTGAGCAGGCCGCAAATTTCGCATGCGGAGCGGCCCTGCGACAGTCTGGCGCGACGACGCTAACAAACTGATTATTCAAGATTTTTACCCGCGTCGGGGTTGGCACGAAGCTTGAATAGTTCCATGTCGACGCCATTGAAGCCGTCCCGCGAGACTTCTCATCCGATTTGCCAGCGCCGCCAGACGGGGGATTCCCGTCGTGCGTTCGCATGCGCCAAAGCCGGCGCCACCGGACGGACGGGCTGCTCGCGCGCACTGACGCCATCAATTCTGCAACGATGCAAAGGACGACACTGCCTATGACCAAGCGCACCCGCCAGCCCTCGGGCCCGAGCCGCCGTCAATTGTTGAAGGCCGCCGGCTCGACCGCCGCACTTCTCGCCGCCGTAAAACTGAATTTCCCCGCCGGTGCGTTCGCACAGGACGCTGGCCCCGAGGTCAAGGGTGCCAAGCTCGGCTTCATCGCGCTCACCGACGCAACCCCGCTGTTCGTCGCCAAGGAGAAGGGCATCTTCGCCAAATACGGCATGCCCGACGTCGAGGTGCAGAAGCAGGCCTCCTGGGGCACCACGCGCGACAACCTCGTGCTCGGCTCCGAAGGTAACGGCATCGACGGCGCGCACATTCTCACCCCGATGCCGTATCTGATCTCGGCCGGCAAGGTGACGCAGAACAACCAGCCGACGCCGATGTACATTCTGGCGCGGTTGAACCTGAACGGTCAGTGCATCTCGGTCGCCAAGGAATATGCCGACCTCAAGGTCGGAATCGACACCGCGCCCTTCAAGGCGGCGCTGGAGAAGAAGAAGGCCGGCGGTAAGGCCGTGAAGGCCGCGATGACGTTCCCGGGCGGCACGCACGACCTCTGGATCCGCTACTGGCTCGCCGCCGGCGGCATCGATCCGGACAAGGACATCGAAACCATCGTGGTCCCGCCGCCGCAGATGGTCGCCAACATGAAGGTTGGCACCATGGACTGCTTCTGCGTCTGCGAGCCCTGGAATCTCCAGCTCATCCATCAGGAGATCGGCTACACCGCGATCACCACCGGCGAGCTCTGGGACAAGCATCCCGAAAAATCGTTCGGCATGCGTGCGGCCTGGGTCGACAAATACCCGAAGGCGGCGAAGGCGCTGCTGATGGCGGTGATGGAAGCCCAGCAATGGGCGGAGAAGGTCGAGAACCGCGAGGAGGCCGCGGTGATCTGCGCCAAGCGCCAGTGGATCAACTGCCCGGTCGAAGACATCACCGACCGCATGAAGGGCAAGTTCGATTACGGCACGGGCCGCGTGATCGAGAATTCGCCGCAGCAGATGCGCTTCTGGAAGGATCAGGCTTCCTATCCATTCCAGAGCCACGATCTCTGGTTCCTCACGGAAGACATCCGCTGGGGCAAATACGAGCCCGGTTTCGACACCAAGGCGCTGATTGCCAAGGTCAACCGCGAGGACCTCTGGAAGGATGCGGCCAAGACGCTGGGCGTCACGGCCGCCGACATCCCGGCATCGACCTCCCGCGGCAAGGAGACCTTCTTCGACGGCAAGGTGTTCGATCCCGAGAATCCGGCTGCCTATCTGAAGTCGCTCGCGATCAAGCGCGTCGAAGTCTGATGGAGCCTGCGGCCGCCGTCAGGCGGCCGCATCGTCCTTTGAAGCCGGAGAGGGATTTTCAATGAACATGCCTGCCACGAAGATTGAGGTTGAGACTGCGGCGCCCGCGGCCATCGCCGCGCCGGTCGTCGCGATGACGCCGAGGCGCCCACCGCGGAGCGAGACTTACGCGCGCATGGCAAGGGAGACCGCTGTGCGCGTCATCCCGCCGCTGGTCGTGATCGCGCTGCTGACGGTGGTGTGGGAGCTGGTCTGCCGCCGCGCCGGTTCGGCGCTGCCGCCGCCGTCAAAAGTCTTCAAGGACACCAAGGAGCTCATCCTCGATCCGTTCTTCGACCACGGAGGCATCGACAAGGGCCTGTTCTGGCATCTCTCCGCAAGCCTACAGCGCGTCGCGCTCGGCTATTCGCTGTCTGCGATCGCCGGCATCGCGCTCGGCGTGCTGGTCGGGCAGTCGGTCTGGGCGATGCGCGGGCTGGATCCGCTGTTCCAGGTGCTGCGCACCATCCCGCCACTCGCCTGGCTACCGCTGTCGCTCGCCGCGTTCCGCGACGGCCAGCCTTCGGCGATATTCGTCATCTTCATCACCTCGATCTGGCCGATCATCATCAACACCGCGGTCGGCATCCGCAACATCCCACAGGATTACCGCAACGTCGCCGCGGTGGTGCAGCTCAATCCGCTCGAGTTCTTCGGCAAGATCATGATCCCGGCGGCGGCACCCTACATCTTCACGGGCCTTCGCATCGGCATCGGCCTGTCATGGCTGGCGATCATCGCCGCCGAAATGCTGATCGGCGGCGTCGGTATCGGCTTCTTCATCTGGGACGCCTGGAATTCCTCGCATATCAGCGAGATCATTCTGGCGCTGTTCTATGTCGGCATCGTCGGCTTCGTGCTCGACCGCCTGATCGCGGGTCTCGGCAAGATGGTCACCCGCGGCACGGCGCAGAATTGAGAGGAGAGGGCACATGGCCGCCTATCTGAAGCTCGACCACATCGACAAGATTTTCACCCGCGGCGCCGCCACCACGGAGGTGCTCAAGGACATCAACCTGACGATCGAGAAGGGCGAATACGTCTCGATCATCGGCCATTCCGGCTGCGGCAAGTCGACCCTGCTCAACATCATTGCAGGATTGACCAACGCCACCACGGGCGGCGTGCTGCTGGAGAACCGCGAGGTGAACTCCCCGGGGCCCGATCGTGCCGTCGTGTTCCAGAACCACAGCCTGCTGCCGTGGCTCACTGTGTACGAGAACGTCCGGCTCGGCGTCGACAAGGTCTTTGCCGGGACCAAGACCAAGGCCGAGCGCGACGCCTGGGTGATGCATAATCTCAACCTGGTGCAGATGGCGCATGCCAGGGACAAGCGTCCTTCCGAAATCTCCG
Organism: Bradyrhizobium liaoningense; assembly: GCF_018130785.1. GTDB lineage: Bacteria > Pseudomonadota > Alphaproteobacteria > Rhizobiales > Xanthobacteraceae > Bradyrhizobium > Bradyrhizobium liaoningense_A. The sequence continues at coordinate 1,228,947 of NZ_JAFCJT010000001.1, read as the reverse complement.
GCGGCATGAAGCAGCGCGTCGGGATCGCGCGGGCGCTGGCGATGGAGCCGAAAGTGCTGCTGCTGGATGAGCCGTTCGGCGCGCTCGATGCGCTGACCCGTGCGCATCTGCAGGACTCGGTCATGGCGCTGCACCAGAAGCTAGGCAACACCATTTTGATGATCACCCACGACGTCGATGAGGCGGTGCTGCTATCCGATCGCATCGTGATGATGACGAACGGGCCGAGCGCGCGCATCGGCGAGGTGCTGGAGGTGCCGCTCGCACGTCCTCGCAAACGGCTCGAGCTCGCGACCAATTCCACTTATTTGAAGTGCCGCCACCGCGTGCTCGAATTCCTCTATGAACGTCATCGCTTCGTCGAGGCCGCGTAAACGAAGGTTTAACGCGGAAGATTCACGCGCCTAAATAATCGACACCTCGCTCAATCCTTGTGCGCCGCACAAGGATTGAGCGAATCGCAAGATTTGCGAGCGAAATCCGCCTGCAAGAACTTCGGGCAATACGAATAAGCCCCTGAATTCCCTGTGTTTCCCGAACGCGCGCAATTGGCACGGAAATTGAAATGTCAATTTGCGACGCCAACGACGACGTCCCTCAACATCATCAATCAGCATCGTGAACTCGCCACCGGGGCTTGGCCTCGGCGCGCGCCTCCGCGTGGAGGCTGAGCCTGCAACGACGCAGCGGTGAGCCAAGAAGGGATTATCAATGACGACGAATCCGACACGGAATCCGACGTGGATTTCTGACTGGCGCCCCGAAGACGAGGCGTTCTGGAATGCGGGCGGCAAGGCGATCGCCCGGCGTAACCTGATCTGGTCGATCGTGGCCGAGCATATCGGCTTCTCCGTCTGGCTGATCTGGAGCATCGTCACCACCAAGCTGCCGCAGGCGGGCTTCCACTACACCACCGACCAGCTGTTCCAGCTCGTCGCCGTTCCCGGCCTGATTGGCGCCCTGATGCGCTTCCCGTATACGTTCGCGGTCACGACCTTCGGCGGCCGCAACTGGACCATTTTCAGCGCGGCTGTCCTGTTCATTCCGACGCTGTCGCTCGCTTATTTCGTCAGTCATCCCGACACGCCGTTCTGGCTGATGCTGCTGGTCGCATCGACCGCTGGCCTCGGCGGCGGCAACTTCGCCTCCAGCATGACCAACATCTCCTTCTTCTTCCCCGACCGGATGAAGGGATGGGCACTCGGCCTGAACGCGGCCGGCGGCAATATCGGCGTCTCCAGCGTGCAGCTCCTGACCCCGATCCTGATGACGCTCGCCGTCATCAACCTGTTCCAGGCAAGCCCCGTCGACGGCATCTTCCTCCAGAATGCCGGCCTGATGTGGGTGCTGCCGATCGCGATCGCGGTGTTCGGTGCGGTGTTCTTCATGAACAACCTGACCACGGCCAAGTCGTCGATCAGGAACCAGCTGGCCGTCGTCAAACGCAAGCACACCTGGATCATGGCGTATCTCTATATCGGCACGTTCGGATCCTTCATCGGTTACTCCGCGGCGTTTCCGCTGCTGATCAAGACGCAGTTTCCGGCGGTGACGATCGCGATCGCGTTCCTGGGACCGCTGGTCGGCTCGCTGTCGCGTCCGCTCGGCGGTTGGCTCGCCGACAGGATCGGCGGCTCGATCATCACGTTCTGGAATTTCATCGTGATGGCGGGCGCCACGGTCGGCGTGCTCTACTTTGTCGGGCAAAAGGATTTCATCGGCTTTCTGTCGATGTTCCTGATCCTGTTCGTGACGACGGGCATCGGCAACGGTTCGACCTATCGCATGATCCCCTCGATCTTCCGCGAGCAGAACCTGTTCAAGGTGCGCGGCAAGGGCGATGCGGCCCGCGCGCTCGCGCTGAAGACGGCGAGCATCGAGAGCGGTGCGGCGGTCGGCTTCATCGGCGCGATCGGCGCGGTCGGCGGCTATCTGATCCCGACCGGTTTCGGCAAGTCGATCGCCATGACCGGTGGTCCGCAGCTCGCGCTCGCGATCTATCTCGCCTTCTATGCTTCCTGCCTCGGACTGACGTGGTGGTTTTATCTGCGTCGCGTCCCGCAGGGTGAAGGCGCGGCAAGCCTCGCGGAAGCGCGAGTCTGAGTTTGGCATAAATGTCGCTTCTCCCCGTACGCGGGGAGAAGTCTCGCTGATGACGTTTGACCCATGAACCTGGTTCGCAATGGCGCGCACCAAGGCAAACCGAAACAGGCAGGACAACATCATGACTTCAGAACAGATCACACTCATCCAGCAGAGCTTTTCCAAGGTCGCGCCGATTTCAGAGGCGGCCGCGGTGCTGTTCTACGATCGCCTGTTCGAGGTTGCGCCGTCCGTGCGCGCGATGTTTCCCGAGGACATGACCGAGCAGCGCAAGAAGCTGATGGGCATGCTCGCCGCCGTCGTCGGCGGCCTGTCGAATCTCGACACGATTCTTCCCGCGGCCTCGGCGCTCGCCAAGCGTCACGTCGCCTATGGCGCCAAGGCCGAGCACTATCCGGTGGTCGGCGCGACCTTGCTCTGGACCCTCGAGAAGGGCCTCGGCGAGGCCTGGACGCCCGAACTCGCCACGGCCTGGACCGACGCCTATGGCGTCCTGTCCGGCTACATGATTTCCGAGGCCTACGGCGCACGGGCGCAGGCCGCCGAATAGGAGATGCCTTGTGAGTGAACCGCTCGTCATCGTCGGTAACGGTATGGCGGCCGCGCGTCTGGTCGACGAGCTCGCCAAGACCGCGCTCGGCCGCTACGCGGTCGCCGTGATCGGCGAAGAGCCGCGGCTCGCTTACAATCGCGTGCTGCTCTCCTCGGTGCTGGCCGGCGAGACCGGCTCGCACGAGATCGAGCTCAGGCCGGCCGACTGGTGGCGCCATCGCGGCGTCACGGTGCGCTACGGCTATCGCGTCACCGAGATCGACACCGGCCGCCGCGAGCTGAAGATCGAAGGTGAAGAGAGCATGGAATATTCCAAGCTCGTGCTCGCCACCGGCTCGACGCCGCTGCGTCTCAACGTGCCGGGGGCCGATCTTGCGGGGGTGCACACCTTCCGCGACACGCGCGATGTCGACCTGCTGCTCACGCTCGCGGCGGCGAAGAAGCGCGTCGTCGTGGTCGGCGGCGGCCTGCTCGGCCTCGAAGCGGCCTATGGCCTTGCGAAAGCCGGCGCGCCGGTGACGCTGCTGCACCTGATGGACCGGCTGATGGAACGCCAGCTCGATCTGCCGGCGGCCGACCTGCTCAAGACGCTGGTCGAGCGCAAGGGCATCCGCATCCTGCTCAATGCATCCACCGCCCGCATTCACGGCGATGGCCATGTCGAAGCCGTCGAGCTTGCCGACGGCAGTCGCATCGAGGCGGATGCCGTGATCTTCGCCGCCGGCATCAGGCCCAACGTCGCGCTGGCCAAGGACGCCGGCATCGCGGTCAATCGCGGCATCGTGGTGAGCGACGTGATGCAGACGGCCTCGCCTGACATCTACGCGCTCGGCGAATGCGCCGAGCATCGCGGCACCTGCTACGGCCTGGTCGAGCCCGCCTACGAGCAGGCGCGCGTGCTGGCGCGGCATCTCGCCGGCCGTCCCGCCGCTTATCAGGGCAGCGTGGTCTCGACCAATCTGAAGGTCTCGGGCGTCAGCGTCTTCTCCGCAGGCGACTTCATGGGCGGCGAGGGCAGCGAGAGCCTGGTGCTGTCAGACCGCAGGCGCGGCACCTACAAGAAGCTCGTCATCGCCGATGGCCGGCTCACCGGCGCGGTGCTGATCGGCGATACCGTCGACGCGCTCTGGTATCTCGAGCTGATCCGCAATCGCGACAAGGTGACGGCGATCCGCACCGACATGATGTTCGGCCGCGCGCTGGCGCGTTCCTCCAAGGCGGCTTGATAAGGCAGCTCGATATGACGGCGATCGATCCCACGCTCCGCGCCACCAAGACGACCTGTCCCTATTGCGGCGTCGGCTGCGGCGTGCTGGCGACGCCTGATAGCAAGGGCGGTGCGGCGATCGCGGGCGACCCCGATCATCCCGCCAATTTCGGCCGGCTGTGCTCGAAGGGTTCCGCGCTCGGCGAGACCGTCGGGCTGGAGAGCCGACTGCTCTATCCGATGATCCGCTGCAAGGGCGTGCTGGAACGCGTCGCCTGGAGCGATGCGCTCGATCACGTCGCCCATCGCATGCAGCACATCGTGGCGCGCGACGGCGCCGACGCGGTCGCGTTCTATCTTTCGGGCCAGCTCCTGACCGAGGACTATTACGTCGCCAACAAGCTGATGAAGGGTTTTGTCGGCACGGCGAATGTCGATACCAATTCGCGTCTCTGCATGTCGTCCTCGGTCGCCGGCCATCGCCGCGCGTTCGGTGCCGACACCGTGCCGGGCTGCTATGAGGATCTCGACCAGGCGGATCTCCTCGTCTTCGTCGGCTCGAACGCGGCCTGGTGCCATCCGGTGCTGTTCCAGCGCATGCTGAAGAACCGGCAGGAACGCGGCGCGCGTATGATCGTGATCGATCCGCGCCGGACCGACACGGCCAGCGACGTCGACCTGTTCCTCGGCCTCAAGCCCGGCACCGACACTGCGCTGTTCTCGGGCCTGTTCGTCCATCTCGCCGACAATGGCGCGCTCGACCAGGATTACATCGCGCAGAATACGTCGGGCTTCGTTGATGCGCTGGCGCGCGCGCGTAACATTGCCGGCAGCGTGACTGCGACCGCTCTTGCGACCGGCCTCTCCGAACAGGACGTCGCCGCCTTCTTCAAGATGTTCCGCGACACCGAGCGGGTCGTCACGCTCTATTCGCAGGGCGTCAACCAGTCGGCGCAGGGCACCGACAAGGTCAACGCGATCCTGAACTGCCATCTCGCCACGGGCCGGATCGGCAAGCCGGGCGCTTCGCCGTTCTCTCTCACGGGCCAGCCCAATGCGATGGGCGGCCGCGAGGTCGGCGGTCTCGCCAATATGCTCGCCGCACATATGGGCTTCACGCCGCCGGACATCGATCGCGTGCGGCGGTTCTGGAAGGCGCCGCGCATCGCGACCCATGAGGGATTGAAGGCGGTGCAGCTTTTCGAGGCCATCAACCGTGGCGAGGTCAAGGCGCTGTGGGTGATGGGCACCAACCCGGCGGTGTCATTACCGGACGCGGACTTCGTGTGCGAGGCGCTGAAGAAGCTCGAGCTGTTCGTGGTCTCCGAGAACGTGCTCTCCAACGACACGGTCGAGGCCGGACCGCATGTGCTGCTGCCGGCGCTCGCCTGGGGCGAGAAGTCCGGTACGGTGACCAATTCCGAGCGCCGCATCTCGCGCCAGCGCTCGTTCCTGCCGGCGCCGGGCGAGGCGCGGCCGGACTGGTGGATTCTCAGCGAGACCGCCAAGCGCCTCGGCTTCGGCGACAGCTTTAGTTACAAGTCGGCCGCCGATATTTTTCGCGAGCATGCGGCGCTCTCGGCGTTCGAGAACGATGGTAGCCGCGATTTCGACATCAGCGGGCTCACCTCGCTGACGGATGAAGCGTTCGATGCGTTGAAGCCGGTTCAGTGGCCGGTGCGCGAGGGGCAGGCGTCCAGCGAGCGCTTCTTCGCGCGCGGCGGCTTCTTCACCAATGACGGCAAGGGCCGCTTCGTCGCGCCGGAAGTGCCGGCGCTGCGCGGCGAGACCGGCGCCTCGCGCCCTCTGCGGCTCAACACGGGCCGCATCCGCGACCAGTGGCACACCATGACGCGCACAGGCCTCAGCCAGCGACTGGGCGCGCATCTGCCGGAACCGTTCGTCGAGATGCACCCTGATGATGCCAGCAAATACGGCATCGTGCATGACGGCTACGCCCGCATCACCACCGATTACGGCCGGTGCATCCTGAAGGTCGTCGTCAGCGACCGCCAGCAGCGCGGCACGCTGTTCGCGCCGATCCACTGGAGCGCGATGAACGCCTCGCACGGCCGCGTGGGCGCTCTCGTGCAGTCCTTCACCGATCCGTTCTCGGGCCAGCCGGAGTCGAAAGCCACGCCGGCGGCGATCTCGCCTTATGAGTACGTCTTCCGCGGCTTTGCGCTGTCGCGCAAGCAGCTCGATCTGCCGCCGAACCTGATGTGGACCCGTGTCGCGGTTACAGGCGGCTTCGGCTATCTCTTCGCCGACAATGCGGATCTGTCGCGCTGGCCGGCCTGGCTTGAGAGCGTCGCGGGCGAGGACGTCGCCGACTATTGCGATTTCGGCGGCGGCATCTATCGCGCGGCCGCGTTCGCAGGCGACCGCATCGAGACCTGCCTGTTCGTCGGCCCCGCGCATGACGCCGGCGACTGGGAGGTGGTGAAAAGCCTGTTCGTGGCCGACCACGTCACCGACGACCAGCGCCGCATGCTGCTGTCGGGTAAATCGACGGAGGGCGCGGCTTCGACCGGGCCGATCGTCTGTGCCTGCTTCGGCGTCGGCCGCGGCACCATCTGCGACACCATCGCGAGCGGCGCGCGCACGGCGGCCGAGATCGGCGCCAAGCTCAAGGCCGGCACCAATTGCGGGTCATGTATCCCCGAGCTGAAGCGGCTGATCGCGACGACGGAAGTGCCGGTGAAGCAGGCGAAGGTCGCGGCGGGGTAGGGTATCTCTCCAGACCGGGAGGCGGTCTCGTGCCCCGGACGCTGCGCAGCACGAAGTGATGCGCTGCAGAGCCGGGGCCCATCTAACAGCAGAGTGTTTGGCCTTTCTGGGTCCCGGCTCTGCGCAGCGTTTCACGCTGCAGCGCGTCCGGGACACGAGAGTGACGTGGACGCAGCCATGTCCTTCGCCCAATCGACGCGCCCGCGATTGTGCCCTATGTTCCCGCGCACTCCCCCTCCACATGCACAAAAACAACAATGATGTACCTGGAAACGCCGCCGCGCCTGATCGAAACCAAGATCTTCTCCACCATGCCGGACCAATTCCGCCGCAAGGGCGTGCGGACCGATTGGGCCGATGCCAACCGCCCGGGTGTGCCGACCGATAGCTTCATCGAAGGACCGTCGTTCGACAAGGACGGCAATCTCTACATCGTCGACATTCCCTTCGGTCGCATCTTCCGCATCGCGCCTGATGGCGCGTGGTCGCTCGTGATCGAATATGAGGGCTGGCCGAACGGATTGAAGATTGCCGCCGATGGCCGCATCCTCGTGGCCGACTACATGCACGGCATCATGGAGCTCGACGCCGGAGCAGGGCGCATCAGGCCCATCCTGACCGCGCGCAATTCGGAATCGTTCCGCGGCTGCAACGACCTGCATCTCGCTTCCAACGGCGACATCTTCTTCACCGATCAGGGCCAGACCGGCCTGCACGACGCAAGCGGCCGCGTCTATCGCCTGACGCCGAGCGGCCGGCTCGATTGCCTGATCGACACCGGCATCAGCCCGAACGGCCTGGTGCTCGACCCCAGTGAAACCGTGCTGTTCGTCGCGATGACGCGCGACAACGCGGTGTGGCGGCTGCCGTTCATGAAGGACGGCAGCGTGTCCAAGGTCGGCCGCTTCTGTTCGCTGTTCGGCACCAGCGGCCCTGATGGCATGACCATGGACGCAAGCGGCCGCCTGTTCGTCGGCCACGCCTCGCTCGGCCACGTCTTCGTGTTCGCTCCGAACGGAGAGCTGATCGCGCGGATCAAGTCGTGCGCGGGTCCGAGCTGCACCAATGTCGCCATCGGTGGCGCGAAGAAGGATCGGCTCTATATCACGGAGTCAGGGACCGGCAGCGTGCTGGTTGCGGATATCAGCGGATTGTGAGCTTTGACATGAACACAAAACCCTTCGGCAAGACCGGCGCGAACGTCTCCGTCATCGGGCAGGGCACCTGGTATCTCGATCATGGCGACCGCAAGCGCGCGATCGCGGCGCTTCAGCGCGGGCTCGATCTCGGCATGACCCACATCGACACCGCCGAGATGTATGGCGATGCCGAGCTCGTCATCGCGGATGCAATCGCAAGCCGCCGCGACGAGGTGTTCCTTGTCTCGAAGGTGCTGCCGAGCAACGCCTCGCGTGGGGGCACCATCACGGCGTGCGAACGCTCGCTGAGGCGGCTGAAGACCGATCGTCTCGACTGCTATCTGCTGCACTGGCGCGGTTCCTATCCGCTCGAAGACACCGTCGCCGCGTTCGAGGAACTGGTGAAGGCCGGCAAGATCAAATCCTGGGGCGTCTCCAATTTCGATGCCGACGATCTCGACGAAATTCTCGACGTCTCCGGTGAAGGGCGGATCGCCTGCAATCAGGTGCTCTATCATCTCAAGGAGCGCGCGATCGAGCATGCGGTGATCCCGTGGTGCGAGAAGCACGCCGTCGCTGTCGTCGCCTATTCGCCGTTTGGTCATGACGATTTTCCCGCAAGCAACAGCAAGGGAGGCGCGGTGCTGGCACGCATCGCGGAGGCGCGTCGTGTGACACCGCGGCAGGTCGCGCTGAGCTTCCTCACCCGTGCAACTACGGTGTTCGCGATCCCGAAGGCCTCGTCCGCGGAACATGCGGGCCAGAATGCGGCGGCCGGCGATCTCGTGCTGACGAAAGAGGAGATTTCGGCGCTCGATGCGGCGTTTCCGCGCGGTCCGAAGCCGCGCAGTCTGCCCATGCTGTAGTGCACAAACGCCTATTATTAATGGAGTATTGACGCGCGCGGTCGTCAGCGCATATCGGCATCCTGTTTTCGGAAGTTGTGAAAGCGGCGCATTTGTCGTTTTTTACGACCGTTCCCGAATCGTCGTTTTCCCAGGTTCTAGCCGTGACACCGCCGCCCGCCGCAGCCGCAAGGCTCGACAGTATTCCCATGCCCGTGCCGGAGAAGAAGCAGGAGGCTCGTCGCGCGCCTGCGCGCGTCGATCATCCCTTCAAGGGTATCGCGCTGGTGCTGCTATCGACGGTATTCCTCGGCTGCTCCGACGTCACCGCAAAGTATCTGTCGACCAGCCTGCCGTCGATCGAGATCACCTGGATCCGCTTCGTTACCTTCGCGCTGATGTTCACGCCGGTGATGCTGCCGGGCTCGCCGCTGCATGCGATGCGCACCGATCGCCTCGGCCTGCAACTGATGCGCGGCATCGCACTGCTCGGCTCGTCGCTGTTCTTCATCACCGGTCTCCGTTTCCTCCCCATCGCGGAAGCCTCGGCTACCGGCTTCGTCTCGCCGCTGTTCGTCACCGCGCTGTCGATCATCTTCCTGAGCGAGAAGGTGGGCATGCGCCGCTGGATCGCGACCGCGATCGGTCTCATCGGCGTGATGATTATCCTGCGCCCGGGCTCCAATGCGTTTCACGCCGCCGCGTTCTTCCCGATCATCTCAGCATTCTGCTGGGCCGCTGCGCTGATCCTGACGCGCATGATGAGCGGGCGCGAGGCCGTCCTCACCACCATGGCCTATTCCGCGCTCACGGGCGTTGCGATCCTCAGCCTGATGGTGCCGTTCGTCTGGGTGACGCCGAGCTGGACCGCGATCGGTCTCGGCATCGTGATCGGCGTCGCGTCCACCGTGGGCCAGTGGATCATCGTGCTGGCCTATCGCTACGGCGATGCCTCGGTGTTGGCGCCGTTCTCGTACACGCAGTTGCTGTGGGTCAGTATTTTGGGCTTCTTCATCTTCGGTGAGTTGCCGGACCTCTGGACCATCGTCGGCGCGGCTTTCATCGTCGCCAGCGGCCTCTACATCGCCCATCGCGAGCGCATCCGCCGCGCCCAGCTGCTGGTGCTGGAAGAGCGTTCCCCGAACCCCTGACGCAAGTTCGCAGCTTCCGCTTCGTGCTATCAACGGCTCCAACAACACGGGAGGAGCCGGATGCGCGCTGCGATTTTCAGGAATGGTGAGATTGTCGTCGACCGGATGGCCGAGCCGAAGCCGGGCCCCGGCCAGGTTCTGGTCAAGACGCTGGCCTGCGGCATCTGCGGCTCCGACCTCCACGCGCGCCAGCACGCCCACCGCATGGTGGAGATGGCGAAGAAGACCGGGCGCAAGCCGATGGACCTCACCCGCGACGTCGTGTTCGGCCACGAGTTCTGTTGCGAGATCGTCGATTACGGCCCCGGCACCGCGCGCAAGCTCAAGCCGGGCACCCGCGTCTGCTCGCTGCCGGCGCTCGTGACGCCGCAAGGTGTCGAGGGCATCGGCTATTCCAACGACAACATCGGCGGCTACGCCGAGGCGATGCTGCTCAGCGAGCCCCTGCTGCTGGAGGTGCCCAACGGTCTCGCGCCGGAGCACGCCGCGCTGACCGAGCCACTTGCGGTCGGCGTCCACGCCGTGGCGAAGGCCAACATCCGTGGCGGCGAGGTGCCGCTCGTCATCGGCTGCGGCCCGGTCGGGCTCGCGGTGATCGCCGCGCTCAGGATCAAGGGGTTGCATCCGATCGTCGCCGCCGACTATTCGCCGGCGCGGCGTGCGCTCGCGGCAAGGCTCGGGGCCGATATCGTCGTCGATCCCAAGGTGACGCAGCCCTACGCGACCTGGGCCGAGCATGCGCAGATGTCGGAGGCCGAGAAGGCGGCGCGGCCGCCGTTGCAGGCGATGCTGCCGGCACTGAAGCCTGCGATCATCTTCGAATGTGTCGGCGTGCCCGGCCTGTTGCAGCAGGTGTTCGAGGGCGCCCCGCGTGATGCGCGCATCGTGGTGGTCGGCGTCTGCATGGAGACCGACAGGAGCGAGCCCATGCTCGGCATCATGAAGGAGCTCAACGTTCAGTACGTGCTCGGCTACACGCCGGATGAGTTCGCGGCCTCCCTGCGCCTGATCGCGGAAGGGCAGGTGGATGCGGCCGCGATGGTCACCGCCGAGGTCGGCATCGACGGCGTCGCCAAAGCCTTCGCCGACCTCGCCAATCCCGAGGCGCACACCAAGATCATCGTCCAGCCGTGGCGGTGACGGTGCTGTAGTGCCGTAGGGTGGGCAAAGGCGCGCAGCGCCGTGCCCACCATGCGTCCGCGTTCGTGGTGAGAATGGTGGGCACGCTGCGCTTTGCCCACCCTACAAGACCTCCTCAATATTTCGACGGCACGTACATCTCCGGCGGAATCGGCCCGCGGTGATAGTCGGGGTTGCGCACGCGCGGCGGCAGCACCACGGGCACGTGGGCGACCTCCTGGTACGGCATCTGGCTGAGCAGATGCGCGATGCAGTTGAGGCGGGCGCGCTTCTTGTCCACGGCATCGACGATCCACCACGGCGAGTCAGGCAGATGCGTATGCTCCAGCATCGTCTCCTTGGCCTTGGTGTACGCCTCCCAGCGGCTGCGCGCCTCGACGTCCATCGGGCTCAGCTTCCACTGCTTCAAAGGATCCTTGATGCGCATGGTGAAGCGGAACTGCTGCTCGTCGTCGGTGATCGAGAACCAGTATTTGATCAGGATGATGCCGGAGCGGATCAGCATCCGCTCGAACTCCGGCACCGTCTTGAAGAATTCCTGGTACTGCTCTTCGGTGCAGAAGCCCATCACGCGCTCGACGCCGGCGCGGTTGTACCAGCTGCGGTCGAACAGCACGATCTCTCCGCCGGCCGGCAGGTGCGACACGTAGCGCTGGAAATACCATTGCGTGCGCTCGCGCTCGCTCGGCGCCGGAAGCGCTGCGACGCGGCAGATGCGGGGATTGAGGCGCTGGGTGATGCGCTTGATCACGCCGCCCTTGCCGGCGGAATCGCGGCCCTCGAACAGCACCACCACCTTTTTCTTCTCGCTCTGCACCCAGTCCTGGAGCTTGACCAACTCGCCCTGGAGGCGGAGCAATTCCCGGAAATAGAGCCTGCGATCCACCGTCGGGCGGAGCGCGTCCGTCTCATCCAGCAGCTCGTCGAGCCTGCTGTCATCGAGCTCCATCTCCAGCTCTTCGTCGAGATCGTCGGTCATTTCCCGGATGATGCACTCGCGTTTGGCCATTTCAGGGGTGCGGTCGGATGCGGTCATGGGTCCTTCTTTCGGCAGGGTGCCTGTCGCACGTGACCATCGGCGGGGTTTATTGCGCCCATGTGACACCGGTTCCGAAATAGCCCGGAGGGACCGTCAGACCGGCAGCGCGATCGAGTATTTGACCTGGCTCAGCGCAAAGCTCGACTCGATCGAGGCGATGCCGTCGAGCCGGGTCAACTTGGTCTTGAGAAAAGTCTCGTAGGAGGCGAGATCGGCCGCCACCACGCGCAAGAGATAGTCGCGGTTGCCGGTCATCAGATAGCACTCCAGCACCTCGTCCCATTTCGAGATCGCGCGGGCAAAGCGGTTGAGATCCTCCTCCTTCTGCCGCGCCAGCTTGATCGAGATGAAGACGCTGACATGCAGGCCGAGCGCCTTCTGGTCCACGGTCGCGATGTAGCGCGAGATGACGCCGCGCTCCTCGAGCAGCTTGACCCGGCGATGGCAGGGCGACACCGAGAGCCCGACCTTGTCGGCCAGTTCCTGCATGGTCAGCCGGCTGTCGTTTTGAAGCAAAGCGAGGATTTTTCGGTCGATGGCGTCGAGGCCGGGCATTGGGATGAAACCTGTATGAGGTGATGTTACATTGGTAAGATATCCCAATGTCTTGAGATATGGTGCGAAAAATTGAGAAGTTTGGCGTCGCTCGCGGGCGTATTATCGGACACCTGTTTCCGGGAGCATTGCCATGCCCGTCGATTCTGCCAGTCTGGACACATTGACCGCCCTTAGCCGCAAGGCGCTGTGGTTGTCGTCCTGGACCATCCACCATGCCAACCACATCCGCCCGAATGCCGACGGCCTCAAAGTCGGCGGTCATCAGGCCTCGTCGGCCTCGCTCGCGACCATCATGTCGGCGCTGTATTTTCACGTGCTGAAACCTGAGGACCGCGTCGCGGTGAAGCCGCATGCGAGCCCGGTGTTCCACGCCATCCAGTATCTGTTCGGCCGGCAGACGCGCGAGAAGCTGGAGAACTTCCGCGGCTTCAAGGGCGCGCAGTCCTATCCCTCGCGCACCAAGGATGTCGACGACGTCGACTTCTCCACCGGCTCGGTGGGCCTCGGCGTCGCACAGACGCTGTTCTCATCGCTGGTGCAGGACTACGTCAAGGCGCATGGCTGGATGAAGGACCGTCGCGAAGGGCGGATGATTGCCCTCGTCGGCGATGCCGAGATGGACGAGGGCAACATTTTCGAAGCGCTCGCCGAAGGCTGGAAGCACGGCCTGCGCAACACCTGGTGGGTGGTCGACTATAACAGGCAGTCGCTCGACGCCGTCGTGCGTGAAGGGCTCTGGGAAAAGTTCGAGACCATGTTCCGCAATTTCGGCTGGGACGTGGTGATCGTGAAATATGGCCGCCTGATGCGGGAGGCCTTTGCCGAGCCCGGCGGCGAGGCGCTGAAAGCCTGGATCGACAATTGCCCGAACGCGCTCTATGCGGCGCTGTGTTTTCAAGGCGGCGCTGCGTTCCGAAAACACCTGCACGACGAGATCGGCGATCAGGGCCCGATCACGAAGCTGATCGACCGCCGCAGTGACGACGAACTGCTGGCGCTGATGTCGAACCTCGGCGGCCACGACATGGCGAGCATGCTGGAGGCGTTCGAATCTATCGACCACGATCGTCCGGTCTGCTTCATCGCCTACACCATCAAGGGCGTCGGCCTGCCATTCCAGGGCCACAAGGACAACCATGCCGGCCTGATGACGGTCGCGCAGATGGAGAAATATCGCGAGAGCCAGAACATCCGCCCCGGCCACGAATGGGACAAGTACGAGGGCCTCGCGCAGGACGCTGCCGAGCTCGACGCCTTCCTCGCGCGCGTGCCGTTCAACCAGGACGGCCGCCGGCTGACCGCGCCGGTCGTCGAGGTGCCCCTGCAACTTGCGTTCAAGCCGTCGCCGCAGATGTCGACCCAGCAGGGCTTTGGCCTCGTGCTGAACGAGATCGCGCGCGACGACAGCGAGCTCGCCAAACGTATCGTCACGACCTCACCCGACGTCACGGTCTCGACCAATCTCGGTCCGTGGGTGAACCGGCGCGGCCTGTTCGCGCGCGGCGAGAAGGCGGACTTATTCCGCAGCGAGAAAATTCCGTCCACCTTCAATTGGGACTTCTCGCCCAAGGGCCAGCACCTCGAGCTCGGCATCGCCGAGATGAACCTGTTCATCATGCTCTCGGCGCTCGGCCTGTCGCATCAGATCAACGGCGAACGGCTGCTGCCGGTCGGTACGCTCTACGATCCCTTCATCGAGCGCGGGCTCGATGCGCTGAACTATGCCTGCTACCAGGATGCGCGCTTCATGGTGGCGGCGACGCCATCAGGCATCACGCTGGCCCCTGAAGGCGGCGCACACCAGTCGATCGCCACGCCATTGATAGGCATGGCGCAGGACGGGCTCGCCTCGTTCGAGCCGGCCTTCGTCGACGAACTCGCCGTGATCATGGCGTGGGGCTTCAATCACATGCAGCGCGATCCGGGCGAGGGCGGCTCGGTCTATTTGCGGCTCTCGACGCGCAGCATCGAGCAGGCGCAGCGGATCATGACACCGGAGCTTGCGCAGGGCATCACTGACGGCGCCTATTGGCTGCGCAAGCCGGGGCCCAATGCCGAACTCGTGATCGCCTATACCGGCGCGGTCGCGCCCGAAGCGATCGAGGCGACCGGCTTCATCGGCGAGAGCCGCCGCGACATCGGCCTGCTCGCGATCACCTCGGCGGATCGTCTGCATGCGGGTTGGACCGCTGCGCGGAAATTGCGGCGGGATCGGCGTGGCGTGCAGCATCTCAGCCACATCGAAAAGCTGCTGGCGCCGCTGCCGCGCGACTGCGGCATCGTGACCGTGATCGACGGCCATCCCTCCGCGCTCGGCTGGCTCGGCAGCGTCCGCGGCCATCGCGTCGAAGCGCTCGGCGTCGAGCAGTTCGGCCAGACCGGCGCGATCGCGGACCTCTACCGTCATTACGGTATCGATGCGAATGCGATCATCGATGCGGCGGAAAGTCTCACCACCGGCGCACCGGTGCTGCACCGGAAGATGGCGGTGTAGTCGAGGTAACCTGGGTGCATGGGCCCCGGCTCAGCAGCGCACCGCTGAAGTAGCGCTGCGCTGCGTCCGGGGCACGAGAGTGTCTACACTCGTTCTAATCTCGTGTCCCGGACGCGGCGCGACATGAAATGTCGCGACGCAGAGCCGGGACCGATGGCCGCTTGCCTCGTCTCAAATCGCGTCCCATATTCCGCGCGTCCGCCGCAACGCTGGCCCCGCATATGGCGGGTTCAATTGCCGGCGCTTTCGTGCAAGGATGCCTGCCGAAACGCCCCCTCCAAGCCCCCAAGAAGAGGTTAACGATGGTCAATCGCATGCAATTCTACATCGACGGCGCCTGGGTCGATCCCGCCGTCAAGAAGTCCACCGCCGTGGTCAATCCCGCGACGGAAGAGGCGATGTACGAGGTTGCGCTGGGCTCCAAGGCTGACGTTGACAAGGCCGTCACTGCCGCCAAGCGCGCCTTTGCAACCTTCTCCCAGACCAGCCGCGAGGAGCGCGTCGCGCTGCTCACCAAAGTCATCGAGATCTACAAGGGCCGCCTCAAGGAGATCGGCGCCGCCGTCTCCGACGAGATGGGCGCACCGCTGCCGATGGCCGAGAAGCTCCAGGCCGGCGCTGGCCTCGGCCACCTCATGACCACGCTCGACGTGCTCAAGAACTACCACTTCGAGGAACCGGTCGGCACCGCCATGGTGCTGCGCGAGCCGATCGGCGTGGTCGGCATGATCACGCCCTGGAACTGGCCGCTGAACCAGATCGCGTGCAAGGTCGCGCCTGCGCTGGCCGCCGGCTGCACCATGATCCTGAAGCCGTCGGAGTTCACCCCGACTTCGGCGCTGATCTTCGCGGAAATCCTCCATGAAGCCGGCGTGCCGAAGGGCGTGTTCAACCTCGTCAACGGTCTCGGCCCCGAGGTCGGCGCCGCCATGAGCGAGCATCCCGACATCGACATGATCTCGTTCACCGGCTCGACCCGCGCCGGCATCGACGTGGCGAAGCGTGCGGCTCCGACCGTGAAGCGCGTCAGCCAGGAGCTCGGCGGCAAGTCGCCGAACGTCATCCTCGAAGGCGCCGACCTCACGAAGGCGGTGACCGGCGGCGTGATGCACATGTTCAACAACTCCGGCCAGTCCTGCAACGCGCCCTCGCGCATGATCGTGCCGCTGTCGAAGATGAAGGAAGTCGCCGCGATCGCGAAGGCTGTCGCCGACAAGACCAAGGCGGGCGATCCCCGCGCCGAAGGCACGACGATCGGTCCCGTGGTCAACCGCGGCCAGTGGGACAAGATCCAGGGCCTCATCAAGAAGGGTATCGACGAGGGCGCAACGCTCGTCGCCGGTGGCCCGGGCCTGCCCGAAGGCGTCAACAAGGGCTTCTATGTCCGCCCGACCATCTTCGCCGACGTCACCCCCGACATGACGATCGCCCGTGAAGAAATCTTCGGACCGGTGCTGACCATCATCGGTGCCAAGGACGAAGCCGAAGCCGTGCACATCGCCAACGACACGCCCTATGGCCTCGCGGGCTACGTCACGGGCGCTTCGGTTGAGGACGCCAAGCGCGTCGGCCGCCAGATCCGCGCCGGCAACGTCAACCTCCAGGGCGTGCCCAACGACCGCACCGCGCCGTTCGGCGGCTACAAGCAGTCGGGCAACGGCCGCGAGTGGGGCAAGTACGGCCTCGAGGACTTCCTCGAAGTAAAGGCGGTCGCCGGCTTCAACGCGGCGTAGGTTCTATCGCCTGAACAAACAAAGCGCCGGAGCGGCAAACCGCTCCGGCGTTTTTTGTTTGGGGCCCGTCATTGCGAGGAGCGGAGCGACGAAGCAATCCAGACCGTCTCCGCGGAGAGATTCTGGATTGCTTCGCTTCGCTCGCAATGACGGAGGAGAGATTTCGTAGGGTGGGCAAAGGAGCGTAGCGACGTGCCCGGCGAGGAATGGTGGGCACGCTTTCGCTTTGCCCACCCTACGAGATCGTCGCTGTGGAGCGCCTATCCCCCGACCGCGCCCTGCGTGTTCACATACAGGGCGTAGATCGACTGGCTCGCGGCCATGAACAGGCGGTTGCGCTTGACGCCGCCAAAGCAGAGGTTGGCGCAGCGCTCGGGCAGCGCGATGCGGCCGATCATGACGCCGTCGGGCGCGAACACCACGACGCCGTCGAGCTCGGGATCGCCCATGCCCCAGCCGCACCAGAGATTGCCGTCGATGTCGCAGCGCATGCCGTCCGGCGTGCCTGGACCTGCATCGATATGGACGCGCTTGTTGGAGATCGTGGTGCCATCCGCCGAGACGTCGTAGGCGAGGATCTTTCGGTTCGGCACCCCGCGCGATTCCACGACATACAGTATCTTCTCGTCGGGCGAGAAGCACAGCCCGTTAGGACCGAGCACGCCTTCGGCGACGATGGTCGCCTCGCGCGTCCCGGGATCGAGCCGATAGACGTTCGGCTCGATCTCGGGCTCCGCCTTGTAGCCCTCATAATTGCCGAGCAGGCCGAAGGTCGGATCGGTGAACCAGATCGAGCCGTCCGATTTAACAACGACATCGTTCGGCGAGTTCAGCTGCTTGCCGTTGAATTGATCCATCAGCACGGTGATGCTGCCGTCATATTCGGTGCGCACCACGCGGCGCCCGCCGTGCTCGCAGGTGACGAGACGGCCCTGGCGGTCGCGCGTGTTGCCGTTGGCGAAATTGGAGGGTTTTCGGAAGACCGACACGGCGCCGGTCTCCTCTTCCCATTTGATGATGCGCTGGTTCGGAATGTCGCTGCAGAGCAGATAGCGCCCGTCGCCGAACCACACGGGACCTTCGGCCCAGCGCAGACCGGTCGTCAGCCGCTCCACCGCCGAAAGTTTCAGCCAGTATTTTTCGAAGCGGGGGTCCAGTGCTTTTATCGCCGGATCAGGGTAATAGGTCGCCGGCCGCCAGCCTTGAGTGTGGGACGATGCATCGTTCATGTGCAATTCTCGTTGTTACGTTCCCTCTGCCCAAGTCTGCTAGCATCAGATATCCATGACCGCAAATCGGTCACCAAATATGAGGGAAAAATGCCGCGCATCTTGATGACGGGAGCTTCGGGCGGGATTGGAACGCGCTTGCGGACATTGCTGCCGCCGATCTATCCGGACCTGCTGCTCAGCGATATCCGCCCGCCGGGGGATCTCGGGGCGAACGAGCAGTTCAAGGCGGCGGACCTGTCCGACCTCGCGCAGTGCGAGGCGATCTGCGAGGGCGTCGACGGCATCATCCATTTCGGCGGCTATTCGGTCGAAGGCCCGTGGGACGACATCCTCCAGGCCAACATCATCGGCGGCTACAATCTGTTCGAGGCCGCGTACCGCAAGGGCGTCAAGCGCGTGGTGTTCGCCTCGTCGAACCATGCCGTCGGATTCTATCCGCGCCACCACAAGATCGGCACCGACGTCACCCCACGCCCGGACGGCCGCTATGGCGTCAGCAAGGTGTTCGGCGAAGCGCTCGGCGCGCTCTATGCCGACAAGCACGGCCTGAAAGTGACTTGCCTCCGCATCGGCAATTTCGGTGACGTGCCGCTGGACCTTCGCCGAATCTCGATCTGGCTGAAGCCGGAAGACCTGGTGCAGCTCTGCCAGATCGGGCTCGAGCATCCCGACATCCATTTCGAGGTGTTCTACGGCGTGTCCCTGAACGAGCGTGCCTGGTGGGACAACCACCGCGCCTACGAGTTTGGCTACCGCCCGACCGGCCGCTCCGAGGATCATGTGGCGCACGCGATGGCCGAGCAGGCCAAGCTCAAGCCGGATCCGGTCGGCGATCACTACCAGGGCGGCGCGTTCTGCAGCAACGAGTTCGACGGCGACGCGAGCCGGATTATCGACTGGAATAAGCGGTAGGGTGCGGGCTCGCCAATTCCTGACAATTGCTGCGGCCGGGCCAAGCGCCCGGCTTGCGGCTCAAGGCGGCCAATTGTCGTCGATCAACGCATGTCGGCGGGCGCCGGCGCAGATCGTCCGTGACGTGCCCGGACAATTGGGGTCCGTGTGATCGCATTACCTGTTGCACGTCATTTCGCAACGCGCGCTTCCTGTTTGCTGGTCACATGCCAGAGCACCACGTGGTAATGCGGTACATCCACGCCGGGGTGACCCGGGTTGAAGTAGAGACTGACGTGATCAACTGGTGCCGCGGACCCCGCCCCCTCCAATGATTTGTGATCGTCGATGTCCTCGTTCGGGACCATGTACACGGTCGCCACCAGACGATCCCTGCGATCGAAGCACAGGAACGGCCCCAGCGGCAAAGTGTCGGGCTTGACGAAGATGATGCCGAGGCCCGGAAAGAACTTCGGGAAGTTCACGAGATCGCTGACCCGCTTGTATCCGTTTTTTTCGGCGACCTTCCGCTGATTTGGCGGCGGACGAACGACTTCGTGCTTCCTGTGCACCTTGCTGCTTCGGTGAGGGGCTGTCCTGGTTTGCTCCGCCTGGTCGGCCGGTGGCGCGGCGGTCGGTGCGAGCGTCTGCGGCTCTGGCGGCCAGAAGGGAGCAAATTGGGCGGCGGGACGCCTCACGTCGGCGATCAAGGCGAGTAACGCAACCAGGGTTGTCCTCACAAGCGCGTTGCGCATCGACACCTCCCGAGGTTCTTGCCGAGGTTCTCTTGCCGAGGTTTTCTTGCCGGGGTTTGTTTGCCGAGGTTTGCTCGCCAAAGCTTGCTCACTTGCCCGGATTGCGTTCTCGCCAGCGCAGGAAGTCCCGGAACAATTCTTCGCGGTCTGGCGGATTGGCGGTTGGCTTTCCTTCGAGGAATCGGCCGAACGCCTTGCGAAGCGCGGCCTCGCCGCCGGATTGCTGCTGGAGCCAGCGCTCTGCCGGTCGGAATCGTCGCCATCCGGGGAGCAGCGCGGCCAGGTTCACCTCGCGCCATTTGGGGTGATGTGCGTCGCCGAGAAATTCAGGAAAGCGCGTGAACAGTGTCTGGACGAATAACTCCAACAGCCGGAACCGTTCGTTGCGGGGCGGCCAGTTGTAGGCGAAGAGGGCGGATTTGATCGCGATCGTGTCGACAGTTGCATCGATCCCCAGGATATTCGGGTAATCTTCGTGGCGGAGCGTCGATGGCAGGTAGTCTTGCTGCAGCAGCTCCTTGGAATAGGGAATGGGCAAGAAGTGAACACCCCCGGCTTGCCCAACGCGCGCGAGGAAGCTGACTGGTTTTCCCGAGACCAATAGGGCGGCGGAGATGTCTCCCTTCCGCATCCCCTCCAGTGCGGCGTCCGGTCCCAGGTTGGACTCGATGATCTTGACGCCCAGACGGTTCAGCACCTCGCGGCCAAGCACCGCACTGGCACTGCCGTCCTCGCCGAGATTGACCCTCTTCCCCGCAAGATCCGCCAGGCTTGCGATCTCCGGGCGCGCGAGGAGATGGAACTCTTCGACATGGAGCGGGGCGATGTAGACTAGCTTGTGAGAGATGTCTCCGAACGTCTTTGCTTCCCGGAGCCGGTCGACCAGGATAACAGGTGCGATCGCCACGTCGGCACCCGCCAGGGTGAGCACGTCCAGGATGCTGCGGCTGCCGCCGTTTCCCACGATTGGCACAACCCGCAAAGCGACTTCGCCATGAGGGCCCGACTCCTGGCCACTGGCCAGTGTGGTCGCAATATCCTGCGCTATTGCGAATTCAGTGCATTGCGGCGTACCGGTTACGAAGCCCATCGTAAATGGGTCCGCAGGTCGTCTCGTTTCTTTCCTGGGGGCGCTTTCTTTTCGCGGAGTGGCTTTCCCGGGATCACTCGGAGAAGCGGAAGGCTGCGTTTGTGCGAGGGACTCCTGGACCTGTCCGCCGAGCCAGGCCGCTGCAATCAATGCCATGAACAAACCGGCCCGCATCGCTCCGCAGACCCTCATTGTTCAAACCTGCGCGGTAGCCAGCCCTCCCTTGGGCTGACACGCTCCGATGAGTCGTTATCTGCCACGTCCGAAGCACGACGGGAATGAATCTCGCTCAGGCCTTCCAACGCGCTCGGGCTAGCGACGTTCCCGTTTCGGATCTATACAGCTCGTTTCGTGGCAGGAACTTGCTTAGCTAGCGCCCGGCCTCGTCCTCAGCGATGCGCTTGAGATGATCCGACTTGCTGAACTGCATGTGGTCGACCCAGAGCTGCCAGCTGTCGCGGCACTCGCGCCGGCACGCGGCCTAGTCCATGCCCTCATCGGGAATGTTCAATACCGTCCCACAGGCCTTGCAATGCACCGCGTCGACGTCATGGCGCTGTAGACCGCAGACCGGACAGGGAAAGCGGACCTTGGACGGCGCGAGCAATGCCTTGGCGAGATTCAGGAACAAGGTCACGCCAAAGATCATGATGACGACGGTGATCAGGCGTCCGACGGTGCCGGGCAAGGTGATGTCGCCGAAGCCGGTCGTGGTCAGTGCGGTGACCGTGAAGTAGAGCGCGTCTGCATAGTTCGCGATCTGATGGTTGTGAGATTTCTGGGTCTCGTAGACGATCCCTGTCATCACGAAGATGAACACCCCGAGGTTCGCGACCGCAAAGACGACTTCCTCGTTTCGGCGGAAGAAGGCGCTATCGACCCGCAGCCGCGCCACCATCTGATAGTCACGCAGCAGTCGCAATGTTCGAAATGCACGCAGGAAGCCGCCGGCTTCTCCGGCAAGCGGCGCAAGGAACGAAATGATGACGACGATGTCGGTCCAGGTCGAAAGCCGCGCCAGGTCGCGCAGCGGCTGGCGGCTGATGATCATCCGCGCCGCGAAATCCGCAAGGATCAGGACGCCGAACACGACATCGAGCGATTCGATGGCCCTGTTGCGAGGCAGGAAAGAGGTCGCGATGATGAACAGGACCGTGACGATATCGAGTGCAAGCAGGGCGTATCGGAATTTGATGCAGCCGAATGTGTCACCTTCATAGAGCTGTCGGATCCTGCCTTTCAGGGCCTCGAATGGGACGACGACTGCATCGAGCAGCCCATGTCCCCTCGTGCTGTTGCGATCAAGCGCCATGGTCAGCGGCCGCCGCGCGGATCTTTCGGCACTTATCCCTCCGAAGGATCCAGCACTTCGCCGATCTTGTGAACGGCGACATTGATCGACATGCCGAGATAGTCGCCGGGATCGCCGAACCACGAGCCGGCCAGCGGCACGGCCTGGCCCGGATGCCGCGCGATGGCCACGGGGATGAGGTCGAAGCCGTCGCTGAGGCTGTTGGTTGGATCGTAATCGAGCCAGCCGGCGCCGGGCAGGAACACCTGCACCCATGCGTGGGTCGCGCCGGAGCCGGTCATGCCCACCGCGCCGCCATCGAGCGATGCGTCGTAGAGATAGCCGCTGACGAAACGAGACGCGAACCCGAGCCGGCGCAACGTCTCGATCATCAGCCAAGCGAAGTCCCGGCAGGTGCCTGATTTGGTGCGCAGCGTCTCGCTGGGGGACTGCGTGCCTTCCGCATCTCTTCCGCGATAGGCGAACTCGCTGCGAAACGAGCCCAGCATGCGGTGCAGCACGTCGGCGGTCCGGTCCTGATCGCCGGCAACGAAGCTCTTGGTCCACGCCGCATGGCTGCCGTCCGGATCGTCGGCATGCGGACGCAGATACCCGGCAAGGTCGGTCCACTCGTCCGGCGTATACTGCACGGGCACTTCCTCGGCCCTCGGCTCGAGCGGAAACGACTCCAGGCCCTTGATGCCGAAATAGACGCCGCGCACCTTGAACGTGAACGTCAGCTCGCTGCCGGGTTCGCTGAAGTCCATCACCGTAACGGCATTGGAACGGGAGTCGGTGACCCAGTGCACCTTTGATGACAGGCTGGTGGAAGCTGACCAGCGAAGCAGCCGGGTCGAGGCGCCGCGCCGCGGCAGGAACATCGCCCGGTGCGTGCCGAACCTCACCGGCTTTGCATAGCGGTAGGTCGTGGTGTGCGTGATCTCGCCTATGATCGCCATGCGTTGATCCGCTTCGCGTTGCGGAGCGCATTGAGCGCCTTCCCGCGCAAGAGAGCAGGCACCAGCTTTCGGCCCGGCCGCTTCCGCCCATTGATCTAGATCAACGTCGTTCCCGGGATCGTCTGGCCCATCAAGCGATCACGCATTCCTTCAGACGTTGATGTGCAAACCGACCGAATGGAGCGATGGACATGGGTATCCTTTGGACGATCATCATTGGATTTATCGTCGGCGTAGTCGCGAAATTCATCATGCCCGGCGACAAATCCGAGCCCACGGGGTTTATCCTGACGACGATTTTGGGAATCGTCGGCGCGTTCGTCGCGACCTGGCTCGGTCAGGCCGTGGGATGGTATAAGTTCGGGGAGGGCGCCGGCTTCATCGGGAGCATCGTCGGCGCCATCATTCTCCTCTTCCTGTACGGGCTTGT
Organism: Bradyrhizobium liaoningense; assembly: GCF_018130785.1. GTDB lineage: Bacteria > Pseudomonadota > Alphaproteobacteria > Rhizobiales > Xanthobacteraceae > Bradyrhizobium > Bradyrhizobium liaoningense_A. Next base: position 1,205,608 of record NZ_JAFCJT010000001.1, on the reverse strand, counting down.
CATGGGCCGTCAGGGGCGCGCTTGAAAGTCGCGCTATCCGCTGTCGCGATGCTCGCGATGATCGTCTCAGAGCTTGCGCGAGCCGCAGCCCTCAGCGACGCCGAGGCGACATTCCTCGACCAGCTCGTAACGGCCTCCGTCGTGTTGGAGCAGCGATGCGACGGTTACGAGGTCGATGGTGCCGGCGGCGTTCAGCTCGGCGCCCGGCTGCTCGGCAGCCCCGAGGCCGCGATGGCCATGATCGACGCCTATGCCGCCGCCATCAAGGCCCGCGACGGCGAGACCTACGACCCCGGCAAGTTCCGCCCCGAGGTGTCCGACGCGGCCGGCAAGACGTTCAGACGCGTTCGGGCGGACTTGATCAAGAACCCAAAAGCGGCCTGCGCCGACTATGGCGATGCCGGCGTGGATCGCGGTCTGCTGAGGCGGTACTGAACGTGCATGTGCGGTAGCGCCGATCCGCGCCATCTGCGGACCTTGAGCGGCGGGACGGGTAGGCATCACATCCAGCCAGCGCTTGGGAGGCGTTGATGGCCATCCTGTATTTCGACGAGGCTGAGGTCGGCAGATTGCGGACGGCGGGCCCGTATCAGGTATCGAAGGACGAGATCATTGAATTTGCCAGGAAGTTCGACCCGCAGCCCTTTCATGTCGATGAGGAAGCTGCCGCACGCTCGGTCTTTGCGGGGTTGACGGCATCAAGTGCTCACACCTTCGCAATCCTCATTTCATTGTTGAGCAAGACCCAGCCGTTTTCGCTTCGTGTCCTGGCCGGGCTCGGTTTTGATGAACTCAGGTTGCCCACGCCGGTGCGCCCGGGAGACGAGCTTGGTCTTGATGTGACGATTCTGGAGAAGCGCGAAACCAAGTCGCATCCCGACAGGGGTGTCGTCCGCAACCAGATACATCTCCGTAATCAGAAACGCGAAATCGTGCTGCAATGCATCGGCACAGTCCTCGTCGCGTGCCGGCCGGTCGCGAACTCCTGAGACGTCGAAGCGAAGCCTACTGCCGTGCCTCGCCCCCAGAAATCCGCGCCAGATAGTCCGCCTTGCTGAACTGCATGTGATCCACACAGAGCTGGGCCAGCGCCCAGCTGTCGCGGCCCTTCAACAGCTCGATCATCAATTCGTGCTGGCGGCGCGATTGGGCGAGACCCTCGCGGTCGGCGAGGTTCTTGGCGCGCATCGGCAGCGTGAGGTTCATGTAGTCCTGGAGCGAACGCACCAGATAGGGGTTGCCGCAGGCTGCGAACAGCGCGACGTGGAAGGCGTCGTTGGCTTCGTGGATACCGCGCAGGTCGCGGATGTCGGCCTTCGCGCAATAGTCCCGCTGCAAGGCGGAGAGTTCGTCGATCAGGGCTTGCGGCGCGGGCAGGGGGATCATCAGCGCGGCCTGTCGCGTCAGCATCTCGCGGACCTCGTAGATCTGCCGGACTTCCTCGGCCGAGTAGAACCGCACGGTGGCGCCGACATTCTTCTCGCGGCGGACGATGCCGCGGCGTTCGGCATCGACCAGCGCCTGGCGCACGAAGTGGCGGGAGGTGCCGTAGCGCGACATCAGCGCGTCTTCGGTCAGGCGCGCACCCGGCGGCAGGCGGCCGAAGATGATGTCCTCCTCCAGCCGCGCGACGACGTCGTCCGGGTCGTCGCGCCGGACCGGCATTGCCTCAGCGGTGCGAATGTCGGACATCCCCTCAGCCTCCGGCTTCGGCCGGTCCGTCCTGTGGAGCAGGGACGGGCTGGATTGTCAATAATTCGTGGTCAAAAGCGGTGTCTCAGGCCAGAAACCGCGACAATATGGACCAATCTTATTGACAATCGAGGGGCAGGCTGTACCACAATGGCAACTTGAGGAGTGGCATGATGACGAGTGGCTTGCGCAAGGGTCTGACCAGCTATGGCGATGCCGGCTTCTCGCTGTTCCTGCGCAAGGCGTTCATCAAGGCCATGGGCTATTCCGACGACGCGCTGGAGCGCCCGATCGTCGGCATCACCAACACCTACAGCGACTACAATCCCTGCCACGGCAACGTCCCGCAGATCATTGAGGCCGCGAAGCGCGGCGTGATGCTGTCGGGCGCCATGCCGTTCGTGTTTCCGACCATCTCGATCGCCGAGAGCTTCGCGCATCCGACCTCGATGTATCTGCGCAACCTGATGGCGATGGACACCGAGGAGATGATCCGGGCGCAGCCGATGGATTCGGTGATCGTGATCGGCGGCTGCGACAAGACCCTTCCTGCGCAGGTCATGGCCGCGATCAGCGCCGATTTGCCGACCGTGGTCATCCCGGTCGGGCCGATGGTCGTCGGCCACCATAAGGGTGAGGTGCTCGGCGCCTGCACCGACTGCCGCCGTCTCTGGGGCAAGTATCGCGCCGGCGAAATGGACGATGCCGAGATCGAGGCGGTCAATGGCCGCCTCGCGCCGTCGGTCGGCACCTGCATGGTGATGGGCACGGCCTCGACCATGGCCTGCATGATCGAAGCCATGGGTCTCTCGCTGCCGATGAGTGCGACGATCCCGGCGCCGCATGCCGAGCGCTTCCGTCTGGCTGAAGCGAGCGGCCGGGTTGCGGCGGAGATGGCCAAGACCAAGGGGCCGAAGCCGAGCGAACTCTTGACGCCGGCATCGTTCAGGAACGCGCAGGTCGTGCTTCAGGCCATCGGCGGCTCGACCAACGGCCTGATCCATCTGACGGCGATGGCGCATCGCTCGCCGCATCGGCTCGACCTCGAGGTGTTCGACCAGATCGGCCGCGAAGTGCCGGTGCTGGTCGATCTCAAGCCGTCGGGCGAACATTACATGGAGCACTTCCACCACGCCGGCGGCGTGCCGAAATTGCTGGCACAGCTTGGCGACCTCGTCGATCTCGACGCCAAGACCATCTCCGGCCAGACGCTGCGCGATGTTGTGGCGAATGCGGAGGACGTGCCAGGCCAGGACGCGATCCGCCCGCGCGACAATCCGATCAAGAAGGAAGGCGGCCTTGCCGTTCTGCACGGCAACCTCGCGCCGCGCGGCGCCGTCATCAAGCAGTCGGCCGCGAGCCCCAAGCTGTTGAAGCACACGGGGCGCGCGGTGGTGTTCGAATCCGTCGAGGACATGACCTTGCGGGTCGATGATCCCGAGCTCGACGTGAACTCCGACGACGTGCTGGTGCTGCGCAACGCCGGCCCCAAGGGCGCGCCCGGCATGCCCGAGGCGGGGTATCTGCCGATCCCGAAGAAGCTCGCGCGCGGCGGCACCAAGGACATGGTGCGCATTTCGGATGCGCGCATGAGCGGCACCGCGTTTGGCACCATCGTGCTTCATATCACGCCGGAATCCGCCGTCGGCGGGCCGCTCGCGCTGGTGAAGAACGGCGACATGATCAGCCTGGATGTTGCCAGGCGCAGCATCGAGCTGCTGGTCGATGCTGCCGAGCTGGAGCGTCGGCGCACCGCATTGAAGCCGGCCGCAGCACCCGAAGAGGCGCGGCGTGGCTACGCCTGGCTGTTCAACGAGACCATCATGCAGGCCGACGAGGGCTGCGACTTCGATTTCATGCAGAGGACTGGGAAGCAGACTGAGACGGGGTGACGAACCACCCGAACGAACGCTCAGACCGCTAAAGCGGCGGGCGGTAAAACAGGGGGAAACGATGATTGCACGATCCATGCGTGGGTTGGCGGCTATGGCCGCCGTACTTTTCGTCAGCGGGGCCGGGGCACAGGAGGTGAAGCATTACCGCTTTGCCTACGATCAGCCGCGCAACACCGGCTATTCCATCGCGGGCGACCTCTTTGCCGACAAGCTCAAGGAATTGAGCAAGGGCACCATGATCATCGACCAGTATCCCGGCGCGCAGCTCGGGCAGGAGCCGCAGGTGCTCCAGCTCGTGAAGGCCGGCGACATCGAATTCGCGATCATCTCCTCGGCCAACACCGCGACGATCTCGCCGCAGGCCGGCGTGATGTCGCTGCACTATCTGTTCCGCGACGAGAACCACGTGATCAAGGGGCTGGCCGATCCCCGCGTGTTCGAAGCGCTCAAGACCATGATCGACGAGACCACGCAGGGCCTGCACGTGATCGCGACGGGTTCGCAGGGTGTGCGCCACATGTACTCCAAGAAGGAGCTTCACAATGTCGGCGACATCAAGGGGCTGAAGATCCGCGTCCAGGCGACCGCGACCGAGGACACCATGTTCCCGGCCTACGGTGCCCAGACCGTGCATATGCCGTTCGGCAGCGTCTACACGAGCTTGCAAACCGGCGTCGTCGACGTCGCCGAGAACAGCATCAACGTCTACCTCGTCAACAAGCACTACGAGGTCGCGCCGGTCCTCAACATCACCGAGCACGAAGCCAACAACGCGCTGGTGTTCGTCTCCGACAAGCTCTGGCAGAGCCTGTCCGCCGAACAGAAGCAGTGGGTGCAGACCGCGGCCAACGAGGTCAGCACGAAAGAGCCCGCGAAGGCGTTCGACCTCGAGCGCACGGCGGCCGAGAAGCTGAAGAAGATGGGCGTGAAGGTCGTCGACAATGTCGACAAGAAGAGTTTCACGATGGTCGCCGATCCCTATCTCGACAAGCTCGCCAAGGAGCTCGGCCCGCATGCCGAGAAGATCAAGAATTTGATCCGGTCGGTGAACTAGTTCCAGCAAAGTCGTCATGCCGGGCAGAAGCGCGATGCGCGCCTTCGCGCCAGATGTCCCGGTCATCTACGTTCTTCCTTCGAGCCCGCACCAAGTGCGTGGATGGCCGGGACAAGCCCGGCCATGACGGAAAGCTGCAGCCGGGAGCAACAATGGCCATCGCCGACAAACTGCTGGTGCAACGGCAACGCCACCTGAAATGGCGCTGGCTCGACTGGCTCGAGCTGGCGCTGATGATCCTCTGCGGCGTGCTCTGCTTCGGCTTCTCGCTGTCGGTCACCGCCGACATCGTCACCCGCACCATCGGCCATCCCTGGCTGTGGCTTCAGGAAGTCACCTCGACGCTGTTCATCTATGCGATCTTCGTCGGGACCGCGGCCGCGACCCGGCGCAACGATCATCTTTATTTGACGGCGATCTCCGAAGCGATGCATGGCACGTCGCGGCTGATCGTCGAAGTGATCATTCGCCTCGTCGTGCTCGGCGTCGCCTTCTGCCTGGTCTGGTACGGCTATCAGAACTATCTCCGCGGCTTCGGCAGCTTCCGCCTGCCGTCGGGTACGCCGATCGCCTCGCTCTATGCGATCATCCCGCTGTCTGGCGTGCTGATCGGCCTGTTCACCATCGAGCAGCTCGTCAACGGCCTGCGCAACGGCTTTGACCATCGCGAGCCGCCCGAAGAGGACGGAGCGCCCGTCATCACGGAAGTGCAGATGAGGGCGCAGCCGTGAGCGCACCAATTGTCCTGGGGTTGATGTCGATCTGCTTCCTTTCGTTCGGCTATCTCGGCGTGCCCGTGCCGTTCTCGCTGATGGCCGGCGTCTTCATCGGTGCGATCCTGTCGGATGTCTCGCTGGCCGCGATCATCCAGAAGATCTTCGACGGCGTCGATTCCGAAGCGCTGCTCGCGATCCCGTTCTTCCTGCTGGTCGGCGAGCTCATGAGCTCAGCCAATGTGGTGGTGCGGATCGCAAATCTGTCGGTGTCGCTGGTCGGACACATCAGGGGCGGGCTGTCGCAGGTCGTCGTTGTCTTCAGCATGTTCTTCTCGGAAATGTCGGGCTCGACCACCGCCGACGTTGCCGTGATGAGCCGTGCACTGGGCGGCCCGATGAAGCGCGAGGGCTACGAGCCCGCCTTCATCGCGGCGATCATCGCGTCCGCCTCGACCATCGCCGCGCTGGTGCCGCCGAGCATCACGGCGGTGGTCTATGGCGCGGTCGGCAACGTCTCGATCGCCGGCCTGTTCATGGCGGGCGTGGTGCCCGGGCTGATGATCGGCTTCGGTCTGATGATCTACTGTTATTTCTTCGGCCCCTCCGGCTTGCGCAAGCCACGCGCGCCGCTGCGGCAGGTGGCGTTCGCCGCAGGCGATGCGGCGCTGCCGCTGATGATCCCGGTCATCCTGCTCGGCGGCATCCTCACCGGCTGGTTCACGCCGACGGAAGCCGGCGTCGTCGCCGTGGTCTGGATCGTGGTGGTCGTGATCCCCGCGCTCAATCGCGGGCATATCAGGAAGATCCCTTACGATTTCTGTCTCGCCGGCCTGATCTTCTCGCTGCCGCTGATCACCATCGGCGCCGCCAACGCCTTCGGCTGGATGCTCGCCTATCTGCGCGGTGCGACCTATATCGCCGAGTGGATCACCTCGATCGCCGGCAACGATCCGCATCTGATCATGCTGCTGATGGTGCTGCTCTTCACCGTGGTCGGTGACTTCATCGAACCGGTGCCGACCATCATTATCTTCATGCCGCTGGTCAACGCGCTGACCGAGGCCGGCGACATCAACGCCGTGCACATGGGTGTGGTGCTGATTGCCACGCTCGCCTTCGGTCTGATCACGCCGCCATACGGTCTGGTGCTGCTGATGGCCTCGAAATTCGTCGGCATCAGTTTTGCCAAGGCCTTACGCGCCGCCTTGCCGATCTATGTCGTGTTCCTGGCCACGATCGCGTTTGCGATCTATTTCCCGAGCGTGGTGCTGTGGCTGCCGCAGCACGTGCTGCCGGAGTCGGTCGGGTGCTTCAAATCGCCGGCAGGGACGGGCTACATCTGTCCTAAGTGACGAGCTGCTCGACGCGCCATTGCTTGCCTTCGCGGAGGTAGCGAAACGGCGTGCCGTGGCTGTTCTTGAAATAGCTGCCGCACAGCGAATTCGCCATTCCCTGCATCACCGCGTCGTGGCAGACGAACAGGAAGTCGTCGTCGGGATGACGGTCGAGCCATGCGGAGACGCAAGCCAGCGACCGTTCGGTCATGGCGTCCCAGTTTTCGCCGTCGGCGGGCAGGATCGAGACGAGGCCCGTCGCTGAGTTGACGCCGTGCTTGATCATGAGGTCGCGGACAGGGAGGCCCTCAAAGCTTCCGAAATCGAACTCGATGATGCCGTCGTCGATCGAGAGCGGCACCGAGATGGCGTCCGCGATGATCTCGGCCGTTCGCGCCGCGCGCACCAGGGGGCTTGCGACGATGCGGCTGATGCCGGCACCGTGCAACATGTCCGCGGCCTCGTGCGCCTGCGCAAGGCCGTCCTCGTTCAGCGGATTGTCTGTCCGCCCCTGAAAGAGTCCCTTCCGATTCCAGTCGGTCGCGCCGTGACGCAGGCCGTAGAACGTGCGCGCGGGTGTCGTCACTTCGACTTGCTCGTGAACTTCTTCACGGCCACGCGGAAATCCTCCGTGTTCATCGCCATGATGATCTTGTGCTCCTCGGCATCGAGCTGCTGCTTCACCGTCGTGGTCGCGGCCTGGTAGACCAGCGACTTGGTGCCGGCGATCGCCGCCGGCGGATTCTGCGCCAGGCGCTCGGCGAGTTTTCGCGTGGCCGCCTTCAGCTCCGGGGCGGGAACGACCTTCGCAACCAGGCCCCATTCATAGGCCTGCTGCGCGGTAAAATTGTCCTCCGACAGGAAGATCTGAAGCGCACGTCGCGATCCGACCGTACCGACGATCCCGACCGTCGAGCCGCCGTCCGGCGACACCCCGATCTTGGCATAGGCCGGCGTGAACTTGGCATCCTCCGCGGCGATGCAGAGATCGGTGACGAAGGCGAGGCCCATGCCGGCGCCGGCGGCCGAGCCGTGCACGCTGGATAATGATAGCTTCGGCATGCGCCGGATGATCTCGATGAAGGCGTGATAGTGCTTCAGCAGCTCGCCGACGACAGGCGTGACCGTGCCCGTTTCGGCCGCAGCGCCGATCGTCTGTAGATCGCCGCCGGCCGAGAAGGCGCGGCCTTCGCCTTCGAGCACGACGACCCTGATGTCGTCGGCGCCTTCGAGATAGGCCGCGAGCTGTTCGAGCTTCTGCGCGATCGCGAGGTTGATCGAGTTGAACGCGGCGGGGCGGTTGAGCGTGATGGTTGCGATCGGGCCGTCGATCCGCAGCAAGGCGGGATCATCGGGTTTGGAGACGGGAGCTGGCATCTGGAATATCCCCGGCATGAGGTCGTTGCTGCAACTAAATCGCAGAAGGTCGGAGGTGACAATCCCCGGCCGCCAGTGCCCCGCATGCCGCTCTTGCGCAGGACGGAACGATGGGCTCAAATGGGGCCGCCTTCGTTTAGGGACGGACACGAGCGCCGGCTCCTCCTAGGCTAGCCAAGCCAATATCAGCGAGAGAGGAGACGACATGGGTGATGCTCGTGTCTCCGGAAATGGGCTGTTCCAATGACGGATGGTCCAGTGATCATTGTCGGTGCCGGCCATGGCGGCTACCAGGTTGCGGCATCCCTGCGCCAGGCGGGCTTTTCCGATCGCGTCTGCCTGATCAACGACGAGGCGCATCTGCCCTATCAGCGGCCGCCGCTGTCGAAGGCCTATATCAAGGGCTCGGCCGGGCCGGAGAGCCTGATGTTCCGGCCTGAGAAATTCTACCAGGACCAGAAGATCGAGCTGATCGCGGGCCGCGCGGTGTCGATCGATCGCGCCGGCCACAAGGTGCATCTTGCGTCTGGCGAGACGTTGCCTTACGGCCACCTCGTGCTGGCGACGGGCGCGCGCAACCGCCTGCTTGATTTGCCGAATGCGAATTTGCCCGACGTGAAATATCTGCGCATCCTCGACGACAGCGAGGCGCTGCGGCAGATCATGCCGTCGAAATCGCGAGTCGTGGTAATCGGCGCCGGCTTCATCGGCCTCGAATTCGCGGCCACCGCGCGGATCAAGGGCCTCGAGGTCGACGTGCTCGAACTCGCCCCGCGCGTGATGGCGCGCGCGGTGACGGCGGAGGTCTCGGAGTATTTTCAAGCGCGGCATCGCGAGGCCGGCATCCGCATTCACCTCGGTGTGCAGGCAACCTCGATCGAGGCCGAGGGCGGCAAGGTCACCGGCGTTTCCTTGAGCGACGGAAGGCATCTGCCGGCCGACCTCGTCGTGGTCGGTGTCGGCGTGCTGCCGAACATCGAGCTTGCGGCGGAGGCGGGGCTTCCCGTCGCCGCCGGCATCATCGTCGACGAATATCTCTCGACGTCCGATCCTGACATCTCCGCGATCGGCGACTGCGCGCTGTTCGCCAGTCCGCGCTTTGGCGGATCGCAGCGGCTGGAATCGGTGCAGAACGCCACTGATCACGCCCGCTGCCTCGCGGCGCGGCTGACCGGCGACCGCAAGGCCTACGACAGCCATCCCTGGTTCTGGAGCGACCAGGGCAACGACAAGCTGCAGATGGCGGGGCTGACCACCGGCTACGACCGGGTCGTGCTGCGCGGCGATCCGGCGAAGAAAGCGTTCTCGGCGTTCTGCTACAAGGGCGACAGACTGCTCGGCATCGAGTCGGTCAACCGTGCCGGAGACCACATGTTCGGCCGCCGCCTGTTCGGCATGGAGCGCTCGATCACCCCGGAGCAGGCCGCGGATGAAGGCTTCGACCTGAAGAGCGCGCTGGCGTGATCAGCCGGCCTTGACGACCGCGGCGACTTCCGCGGCCGTCGGCATCGACGGCCCGGCGCCCATGCGCTGCACGCTGATCGAGGCGGCCGCGTTGGCGAAAGCGAGTGCTGCACGCAAGGACACGCCCTCGGCCAGCTGCGCCGCAAGCGCGCCGACGAAGCAATCGCCGGCGCCGGTGGTGTCGACCGCCTTCACCGCGCGGCCGGGCACCGCGAATTCCTCGCGGCCGGCGAGCGCGAGCACGCCCCGCTTGCCGAGCGTCACGCAGATGGTCTGGTCCCCGCGCGCCTGAAGTTGTCGCGCGACGTCGATGATTCTTGCGGCCTCGTCGCCGTCGGAAAGCTCCACGCCCGCGAGGAAGCCGAGCTCGGTCTCATTCAGCACGAGGATGTCGACGAGCGCCAGCAGCTCGGCGGACATCTTTTGCGCCGGTGCCGGGTTGAGCAGGGTCGTGGCACCGGCCGCGCGCGCGCGCTGGAAGAAGGCGGCAATCGTCGGTAGCGGAATCTCGAACTGGCTGACGGCTACATCGCCCTTCGCCAGCGGAACGTCCGCGATATCGTCAGCGTCGACCAGAGCATTGCTGCCGGGGATGACGACGATGGTGTTGTCGGACGCCGCGACGGTAATGATCGCAGTGCCGGTGTGCGCCTCGGCCGTCTCCTTGGTGGAGCCGAGGTCGATGCCCTGAGCGCCGAGGAAAGTTCTCAACTCAGCGCCAAACGAATCCTTGCCAAGCCGGCCGATCAGCGTGGTCTTCGTACCGAGCCGTGACGCCGCGACTGCCTGGTTCGCACCTTTGCCGCCCGGAAAATACAGCACCTGCCGGCCGGCGACGGTCTCGCCGACTTTGGGGTGGCGATCGGCGGTCGCCACCACATCCATGTTGATGCTGCCGGCGATAAAGACGCGCCCCATGATATGCCCTTACAAAATCCTAGACCCTGACTTCGAACTCGTGCCTGACTTTCGCGATGTCGACAAGGGTCGGCAGGCCCGCTTCGTTGCCGAGGCGCTGGATCTTGAAGGTCGAGGCGGCGCGGGCGAAGTCGAAATGCTCGCGCCAGCTTTTGCCGGGATGGGCGAGGTAGGAATAGACATAGGCGCCGTGGAAGACGTCGCCGGCGCCGTTGGTGTCGATCACGCGCTCGCGCGGGATCGGCATCGCCGGCATGACCTCGACCGCACCTGTTTCATTGTACCAGAGCAGACCCTTCTCACCCATGGTGACGCCGCCGATCTTGCAGCCGCGGCTCTTGAGGTAGTCGAGCATCTTCTCGGGCGTCAGGTCCATCTGTTCGCACAGGCGTTCGGCGACGATGGCGACGTCGATGAATGCGAGCAGCTCATGCGTGTTGGTGCGCAGGCCGCCGCCGTCGAGCGAGGTCAGGATTCCGGCCTCGCGGCAGACCTTTGCATAGTGGATCGCGGCATCGGGCTGATGGCCGTCGATGTGCAGGGCGCGGCAGCCACCGAGATTGAGCATCGGGAACGGGTGGATGTGCTCGTCGTCGCGGCAGCGGACGATGGCACGCTTGCCGTCCTTGGGCATGATGAAGGACAGCGAGGACTGGTTCACCTTCCGCCCGTGCAGCGAGATTGCGTATTTCGCGCACATGTCCTGGAACATGCGCCCCAGCCAGTCATTGGCCGCCGTGGCGATGAGATCGGGCACGATGCCGAGCTTGGCGCAGCAGAACGCCGCCGTGACCGCGTTGCCGCCGAAGGAGACCGCGTAGTCCGTTGCCACGTGCTTTTCGTCGCCGGTCGGCATGTGGTCGGTGATGAAGACGACGTCGATATAGGTCTGTCCGATAAAGAGAGCCTGCATTGGTTGTCCGTGATGCGCTGGGTGGTCCCGGCCGGCGGGCTTACTCTAACACCGGTTCCGCTGTCGGGACGCTGAAATTATTCGCAAAACCGCCCCGAAGCGCTTGAGGTCAGCATGATGCCGGAATACGACCATCACCGGCCAATGCCAAGCCCGGACAAATGCCGATTTTCGGCCCAGGTTCCAGGTCGATCAAAAGGGAAAAACATGATCACCGGCCTCGATCACGTCGTCGCTCTGGTGAGGGATATCGATGCGGCCAAGGCGGCCTATCAGACGCTGCTCGGGCGCGCACCGGCCTGGCAGAATTCCGGCGAGGGCGCCGACCGCGTGATGTTCACGCTTGCGAACATGACGATCGAATTGATGGCACCGAGCGGCTTTAACGTTGCGGCGGACCGGATTCGCGCGCTGCTCGACGACCGCGAGGGCGTGCTCGCCAGCCTGTGCTTTCGTGTCGCAGACATGGGCAAGATGCACCGGCGGCTGGAACGGGTGGCCTTGAGGCCGGATCCGGTCGCGGAGGTCGAAAGCAACGACGTCGAGAGCGGCGCGGTCCTGCACTGGAAACGCACGCGCGCCGCCACTGAATTGACGCGCGGCGTGCGCATGTTCTTCCTCGAGCTCGCCGAGGAGCGGCCGCTGTCGGCTGCGACCGACATCGCGCCGATCGACGGGCTCGACCACGTCGTGGTCACCACCGAGGATTCCGACCGCGCCGCTGCGCTCTATGGCGCGCGGCTCGGCCTTGATCTCGCACTGGACCGCTCGCATCAGGATTGGGGCCAGCTGATGTTCTTCCGCTGCGGCGACCTCATCGTCGAAGTGGTGCGCCGCCCCGTGGCGGGCGGGGATTCCCTGCATGACCGTCTCTGGGGCCTGAGCTGGCGGGTCGCCGACATCGATGCCACGCGCGCCCGCCTGATCGCCGCCGGCCTCGACGTCACCGAGGTTCGCAACGGCCGCAAGCCGGGCACGCGGATCATGACGGTCAGGAACGGCACCTGCGGGATCCAGACCGTGCTGCTGGAGCGTTCGCCGAAGCCGGTGGATTGAAGCTCTGTCCTCTCCACCCGTCATTGCGAGGAGTGAAGCGACGAAGCAATCCAGAGTCTTTCCGCAGAGGTACTCTGGATTGCTTCGCTGCGCTCGCAATGACGGCGGGCGCGTGGTACATGGCATACCGTGAGCACCCAGCGAGCAACCGGTTTGGCGAAGGCAAAGCGAACTCTGAAATGGCAGCGCGACCCCGAGGGGATGCGGCTGCGCATTCTCGAAGCCGCCAAGCAGGAGTTTTCGACCCACGGGCTGGCCGGCGCGCGCGTCGACCGCATCGCGGCCAAGGCCGGCGCCAACAAGCGCATGCTCTACTATCACGTCGGCAACAAGGACGAGCTCTATCTCGCGGTGCTCGAAGGCGCCTATGACAAGATCCGCAGCGAGGAGCGGGGGCTCGATCTCGAGCATCTCGATCCGCCCGAAGCGATCCGTCGGCTGATCGAGTTCACCTGGACCTATTTTCTCCGCAACCCGGAATTCCTGTCGCTGCTCCAGACCGAGAACCTCGCGCGCGCAAAGCACCTGAAGAAATCGACCAAGGTCAAGTCGATGCACTCGCCCTTCGTCGAGATGATCCGCACCGTGGTGCGGCGCGGCGTCGACAGTGGCGATTTCCAGGTCGCGGTCGATCCGGTGCAACTCTACATCTCGATCGCCGGGCTCTGCTTCTTCTATCTCTCCAATTCGGCCACGTTGAGCGTGATCTTCGGTCGCGATCTGCTGGCCAAGGACGCCAAGGACGAGCGGCTTTCGCACATGGTCGGCCTCGTGCTGGCCGCGCTGACGGGGCGATCGACCGCGCTGTTCGAGATCGCCAAGGCGCCGAAGTCGCGTAGCGCGGTGGCGCAGACGGTTTAGTGGCCTGGTCCGCGCGTTTGTGGACGGATCGTCCGCCGTTTCCTCAATCTCCGCCGTCATTGCCCGCCTTGTGCGCAGTTGCGCACTGGGGCGGGCAATCCAGTATTCCAGAGACGGTTGAGATTGAACCGAGAAGTCGCGGCGTACTGGATTCCCCGCTTTCGCGGGGAATGACACCGAGGGTGAGGCGGTCTCGTGCCCCGGACGTAGCGCGGCAGCGTGTCCGGGACGCGAGAGCAGGCCAGGAACCGGCACAAAACGTCACAGGGAAAGCTCTGGACAGTATTTATCCAACGAGTTAATTTCTCCCCCGAACGAAGAAGAATGCCGGGGAGTGAGACGTGGCTGAGTTGAAGCCGCAAAGTGCGGTGTCCAAGATGCTGAACGCGGCCTGGGTCCGGCCGTTCTTGTTCCTGGTCTTCATCGTCGTCGCCTGGGATCTTGCGATCCGCCTGTTCAAGATCCCCGCCTATCAGATCCCGGCGCCGGCCGACGTCGTCGCCGTGCTGCGCACCGAATGGCCGGAACTGCTGCGCCAGTCCTGGCCGACAACTTATGCAACCGTCTGCGGTTTCCTGCTGTCGGCGCTGTTCGGCATTCCCGTCGCGATGCTGATCGCGGGCTCGAAGACGGTGGAGAGCTACGTCTATCCGTTGCTGGTGTTCTCCCAGTCCGTGCCAAAGATCGCGATCGCACCGCTGTTCGTGGTGTGGTTCGGCTTCGGCATCATTCCGAAAGTGATTTCGGCGTTCCTGCTCGGCTTCTTCCCGGTGGTGGTCTCCGCCGTGCAGGGCTTCAAATCGGTCGATCCTGACATGGTCGATCTCGCCCGCGCCATGCAGGGCAGCCGCTTCCAGGTGTTCCGCGCAGTGAACCTGCCGCATGCGCTGCCGGCGATCTTCTCAGGCCTCAAAGTGTCGGTGACGCTCGCCGTGGTCGGCGCCGTCGTCGGCGAGTTCGTCGGCTCCAATTCCGGCATCGGCTACGTGATGCAGCGCTCGATCGGCACGTTCGACCTGCCGACGATGTTCGCGGCGCTGGTGATCCTGGCGCTGCTCGGCGTGATCCTGTTCTGGATCGTGGACCGGATCGAGAAGCTGGTCATTCCCTGGCATGTCAGCCAGCGTGAGGACGTGATTTTCGCCTCGTAACTTAAGCAACGGCCATTAACGGCCGAAACATAACGACAAAGGGAGAGTGACGATGAAGCGGTGGATTGGGGCTGCATCTTTGGCGCTGATGGCATTTGCGGTGTCGCCGGCAAAGGCAGCCGACAAGGTCGTGCTGATGCTGAACTGGTACGTCTATGGCGAGCACGCGCCGTTCTACTACGGCAAGGCCAAGGGCATCTACGCGGCCGAAGGCATCGACCTCGAGATCCAGGAAGGCCGCGGTTCGGCTGCGACCACGCAGGCCGTTGCCGCCAAGACCGCCGACTTCGGCTATGTCGACGTCCCCACCATGATGCGCGCTGCGATCAAGGGCGCGCCCGTCGTTGCGACTGGCGTGCTGCTGCAGACCAGCCCGATGTCCGCCATGGGTTTTGCCGACAAGAACATCAAGAAGCCCGAGGACATCAAGGGCAAGACGGTGGCGATCACGCCGGCCGATTCCATGACCCAGATCTGGCCGCTGTTCCTGAAGAAGACTGGCCTGAAGGAGAGCGACTTCCAGACGGTTGCCGGCGACGGCCAGACCAAGCTCAACGCCGTCATCAACGGCCAGGCTGACCTGCTGCTCGGCTACGTCATGGACCAGTCGATGAAGATCAAGGACGCCACCGGCAAGGACGTGTTCCCGATCAAGTTCGCCGACTACGGCATCAACATGGTCTCCTCCGGCATCATCGCCAACTCCGATTACGTGAAGGCCAATGCCGATCTCGTCCGTCGCTTCATGTCGGCGACGACGAAGGCGGTCGAAGCCGCCGAGAAGGAGCCGAAGGCCGCCGCGCAGTCGATCCTCGATGCCAACCCGAAGGGCGGCAAGATCGACACGCTGACGCAGGGCTTCGAGCTGACCATTCCGCTCTACCGGACCGCTGAAACCAAGAGCAAGCGGCCGTTCCAGGTCACCGACCAGAACATGACGGACTCGGTCAACCTCATGGTCGAATATGGCGGGCTCGACGCCAAGGCCAAGGAGAACCCGAAGGCCTTCTACACCAATGACTATCTGCCGAAGAGTGGCTCGTGAAACCTGCGACAATCGTGAGCGAAACCGTGCAGCCGGCCGCGCATCTGAGACTGGTGAGCGACCGGGCAGCCGGCGATGCGTCGGGCATCAAGCTGTCCGGCGTGTCGAAGACCTACCGGACGCGCGATGGCGACGTGCCGTCGCTGCGTCCGCTCGACTTCCACATCAATGACGGCGAGTTCTTCGTCGTGGTCGGCCCCTCCGGCTGCGGCAAGTCCACGCTGCTCAAGCTGATCTCGGGCTTGTTGCCGCCGACCACGGGCGAGATCCTGGTCGAGGGCGAGAAGGTGACGACGCCGCACGGCAATGTCGGCATCGTCTTCCAGAACGCGCTGCTGCTGCCCTGGCGCAACATCCTGTCCAACGTGATGCTGCCGATCGACATGAAGCGGTTGCCGCGGCAAAAATATCTCGAACGCGCCCAGGCGCTGTTGAAGATGGTCGGGCTCGAAGGTTTCGAGAAGAAGCTGCCCTGGCAGCTCTCCGGCGGCATGCAGCAGCGCGCCTCGATCTGCCGGGCGCTGGTGCACGATCCAAAAATCATGCTGATGGACGAGCCGTTCGGCGCACTCGATGCGCTGACGCGCGAGCGCATGAAT
Organism: Bradyrhizobium liaoningense; assembly: GCF_018130785.1. Taxonomy (GTDB): domain Bacteria; phylum Pseudomonadota; class Alphaproteobacteria; order Rhizobiales; family Xanthobacteraceae; genus Bradyrhizobium; species Bradyrhizobium liaoningense_A. The sequence goes on along the minus strand of NZ_JAFCJT010000001.1, from coordinate 1,189,533 downwards.
GTCGAGCTGATGCGGATCCAGCGCGAGACGAAGAAGACGGTGCTTTTGATCACGCATTCGATTCCCGAGGCCGTGTTCCTCGCCGACCGCGTGCTGGTCATGACCGAGCGCCCCGGCGCAGTCGCCGCCATCTACGACGTGCCGCTGCCGCGCCCGCGCTCGCTCGATGTGATGGCCGATCCTGTCTTCACCGAGCTGGTGCAACGCATCCGCAAGCATTTCTTCTCGCAAGGTTCGCTGGACTAAAACCATGGCGCCGCGCCTGAAGCTGCGAGATATCGCTTTCTTCGAACGACCGACGCAGTTCGCGCGGCCGTTCCGCTTTGGCGCAATCACGATCAACACGACGCCGCAGCTGTTCGTGCGGGTCGAGATCGAGGTCGAGGGCAGGGGCGTTGCGGTCGGCGCCAGCGCCGAGCTGCTGGTGCCAAAATGGTTCGACAAGCGGCCGGAGCTGTCGCCGGCGCACACGGTCGATGGCCTGCGCCGCTCGCTCGAGATCGCGCGCGGGCTTTATCTTGCGCGGACCGGATTTCTGACCGCGTTCGATCTGCATGCCTCCTGCGTCGGTGCCCAGGTCGCGACCTGTGCGAAGAAGAACGTTCCGGCGCTTGCGGCTGCTTATGGCCCCGCCGAGATCGACAAGGCGATCCTCGATGCGCTGCTCCGCGCCGCAGAGACCAGCTTCTTCGATGGGATGGCCGGCAACATTGCCGGCATCGATGCGCGGCTTTCGCCTGACCTGAAGGAAACGGATATCGCGCAGTTTCTCGCGAGCCGAACGCCGCTGCCGCGCGTTGCCATCAGGCACACCGTCGGCCTCGACGATACCGTCGAAGGTGAGGGCGGTGTTGCCGATGCACGCGAGAACGTCGGCGCGAATTATTTCAAGCTGAAGCTGTCGGGCGATCCCGCAGCCGACGCAGTACGGCTGGCGCGCATCGGCAAGGAGCTCGATGCGCTCGGGCGCCACTACAAGGTGACGCTCGACGCGAACGAGCAGTACGCCGATCTTGCCGGGCTGCAGGCGCTGATGGACCGGATTGATCACGATCCCGCATTGCGCTCGATCGCCTCGCGCTTGCTCTATGTCGAACAGCCGATGCCGCGCGACATCACGAGGCAATCGCCGCTGGGCTCGCTGGCAGCGCACGGGTTCATCATCGACGAGGCCGATGATTCCTACGATGCGTTCCCGTCGGCGCGGGCGCTCGGCTATTGCGGCATCTCCTCGAAATCCTGCAAGGGGCTCTACAAGTCCATCGTCAACGCGACGCGCGCGGCGAAATGGAGCGCGGACGGGGCGAGGTTCTTCGTGACCGGCGAGGACCTCACCTGCCAGGCGGGCCTTGCCGTGCAGCAGGATCTCGCGCTCGGTGCCTTCATCGGCGTCACCCATGCCGAGCGCAATGGCCACCACTATGTCGACGGCTTTGGCGAGGCGCCCGCGGCTGAAGCGCAGGCCTTCGCGGCCGGACATCCCGATCTCTATGCCGATGCCGGGCAGGGCATCCGGCTCTCCATTCACGACGGCGATCTCCTGACGGGATCGCTTCATGCTGCGGGCTTTGCGACGTCGGTCCATCCGGACTGGTCGGCGCTCCGCCCGCTCGAACAGCCAAAATCACTTAGGGAGCAATTGGCATGACCACCCAACGCCTCGGCCTCATCATGAACGGCGTCACCGGCCGCATGGGGCTCAACCAGCATCTGATCCGCTCGATCGTCGCGATCCGCGACCAGGGCGGCGTCCGTTTAAAGAACGGCGACCGCATCATGCCTGATCCGATCCTGGTCGGCCGCAGCGCCGACAAGGTCGAGGCGCTCGCCAAACGCTATAACATCACGCGCTGGACCACCGACCTCGACGCAGCGCTCGCCGACAAGAACGACACCATGTTCTTCGACGCCGCGACCACGCAGGCGCGACCGGGCTTGCTGACCCGGGCCATTAATGCCGGCAAGCACGTCTACTGCGAGAAGCCGATCGCGACCAACTTTGAGGAGGCGCTCGAGGTCGTCAAGCTCGCCAACGCCAAGGGTGTCAAGCATGGCACGGTGCAGGACAAGCTGTTCCTGCCCGGCCTGAAGAAGATCGCCTTCCTGCGCGACTCCGGCTTCTTCGGCCGCATCCTCTCGGTGCGCGGCGAGTTCGGCTATTGGGTGTTCGAAGGCGGCTGGCAGGAGGCGCAGCGGCCGTCCTGGAATTACCGCGACGAGGACGGCGGCGGCATCATTCTCGACATGGTCTGCCACTGGCGCTACGTGCTCGACAACCTCTTCGGCAACGTCCAGAGCGTCGTCTGCATCGGCAACACCGACATCCCCGAGCGGTTTGACGAGCAGGGCAGGAAGTACAAGGCGACCGCGGATGATTCCGCCTACGCGACCTTCCAGCTCGAGGGGGGCGTCATTGCCCACATCAACATGTCCTGGGTCACGCGCGTCTACCGCGATGACCTCGTCACCTTCCAGGTCGACGGCACGCACGGCTCGGCGGTCGCAGGTCTCACCGACTGCATGATCCAGGCGCGGCAGGCGACGCCCCGGCCGGTGTGGAATCCCGACGAGAAGCGGCTGCACGATTTCTACGGCGACTGGCAAAAGCTGCCCGACAACGTCACCTACGACAATGGCTTCAAGGAGCAGTGGGAGATGTTCATCCGCCATGTTTACGAGGATGCGCCCTACAAGTTCACGCTGCTCGAGGGCGTCAAGGGCGTGCAGCTCGCCGAATGCGCGCTGAAGAGCTGGAAGGAGCGGCGCTGGATCGACGTCGCCCCGATCAAGGCCTGAGGAGGGATACATGAACAAGCCCGTCCTGCCGATGTCGTCATTGTCGCTCAAGCTGCCGAAGGCCGATCGTTCGATCGAGACTTACCGGCTCGCGGCCTCGCGCACGTTTCCCGCAAAGCTTGAGGGGCCGCTGAACCGCATCGCCTTCTCGGCCGTGCACACGGTGGCCGATCCCTTCGCCGACAACGATCCCTGGCTCTCGGTTGCCGTCGACTGGGACAAGACCATCGCCTTCCGCGAGCACGTCTGGGACCTCGGCCTTGGCGTTGCCGAAGCCATGGATACCGCGCAACGCGGCATGGGGCTGGACTGGCCGACTTCGCTGGAGCTGATCACCCGCTCGGTCGGCGCCGCCAAGCGGCGCAATGCGCTGGTGTTCTCTGGCGCGGGCACGGATCACCTTGCGGTCGAGGACGCCAAGAGCCTCGACGACGTCATCCGCGCCTATGAGGAGCAGCTCTCGGCCGTCGAGAAGGTCGGCGGCCGCATCATCCTGATGGCGTCGCGTGCTCTCGCAAAACTCGGCCGCAGCGCCGATGACTACGCAAAAGTCTATGACCGTGTACTGTCGCAGGTCCGCGAGCCCGTGATCATTCACTGGCTCGGTGACATGTTCGATCCGGCACTCACGGGATATTGGGGCACCAAGGATCTCGACAAGGCGATGGACACGGCGGTGGCCATCATCAACGGCAACGCCGCCAAGGTCGACGGCGTCAAGGTTTCGCTGCTCGACAAGCAGCGCGAGATCGACATGCGTCGTCGCCTCGACAAGCGCATCAAGATGTACACTGGCGACGATTTCAACTACGCGGAGCTGATCGCCGGCGACGACCAGGGCTTTTCGCACGCGCTGCTCGGTATTTTCGATGCGATCGCGCCGGCGGCGTCCTACGCGCTCTCGCGCCTTGCTGCCGGTGACGAAGCGGGCTTCCACGATGTGCTGGGGCCGACCGTGCCGCTGTCGCGCCATATCTTCAAGGCGCCGACGCGCTTCTACAAGACCGGCGTGGTGTTCATGGCCTATCTCAACGGTCACCAGGACCATTTCACCATGGTCGGAGGGCAGGAGAGCGCCCGCTCGATGCTGCATCTGGCCGAACTGTTCCGGCTGGCGGATCAGGCCGGGCTGCTCGCCAATCCGGAACTGGCGATGCGGCGGATGAAGACCGTGCTGGCCTCGCACGGACTGGAAGACTGATGCGCGATTTCTCGTCCGACCATCGCTGGCTGTCGCTCAACACAGCGACGGTCCGCAAGCAGGGTGACCTCGTCGAAATCATCGAGGCCTGTGCAAGGCACGGCATCCGCGCCATCGATCCCTGGCGCGACCAGGTCGCCGCCGTCGGTCTCGACCGCGCCGCGCGCGCGGTGCGCGACGCCGGGCTCGATCTGTCAGGCTATTGCCGTGGCGGCATGTTCACCTCAGACATATCGCGCAGGAACGAAGTGCGCGACGACAACCGGCGTTGCGTCGACGAAGCCAAGGCGCTGGGCGCGCCCTGCATCGTTCTCGTCGTCGGCGGCCTGCCGCAATATTCACGGCCGGGCAGCGAGGCGTCGAAGGATATCGCGGCGGCGCGCGGGCAGGTCGAGGACGCGCTTGCCGACATGCTCGATTACGCCAGGCAGGCAAGGCTGCCGCTGGCGATCGAGCCGTTGCATCCGGCCTATGCGGCTGACCGCGCCTGCGTGAACACCACAAAACAGGCGCTCGACATCTGCGACCGGCTCGACCCCGGCCGCAGCGGCATGCTCGGTGTCGCGCTCGACGTCTATCACATCTGGTGGGATCCGGAGCTGATGTCCCAGATCGCGCGCGCCGGCAAGGACCGCCTGCTGGCCTTCCATGTCTGCGACTGGCTGGTACCGACCAAGGACATCCTCAACGATCGCGGCATGATGGGTGACGGCGTCATCGACATCAAATCGGCGCGCGCCGCTGTCGAGGCGCAAGGCTATGCCGGTTATTCCGAGATCGAGATCTTCTCCAACGACTGGTGGGGCAAGCCGATGGATGAGGTGCTGCGCACCTGTATCGCGCGGCACCAGACGGTGGTGTAGCAAGCGAGCCGGTTGGAGTACCACCAACGAGAGGTGGACAGCCGTCAGCTTTCAGGCAGAATGATATCATCCCGATGCCGCAGCCTCGCCACGGTCTGCGCCAGATCGGATGCGGTAATCAGTGGCATCAACGATCGGCAGGCACGGCGGATGTACCCACGCCTGATGATCTTGGATGGCCCCGACGTGCAACCGTCGGGGCCATTGTTGTGATCGGCGTGCCGAAGGGCCCCGGCGTGATCCAGCCCAAGCCCCGTTCTATTGCGGCGATAAGGAAAGACCGCCCGAAGGCGGTCTTGCAGTCCCATGTGCCGGGCCAAAATAGTTTCGGGATCAAACCTTGTCCGGCCCGGTCTGATCGCCAGCTAACCACTATCCTGGGAAGGCCGCCGACAATTAAGATTTCAGTCCTGAAATGGAATGCATCTGCGACTTGGGAACCCGTCGTCCGACGCGAGTCTTGTTGCGTGCCTGCGTATAGCGCTGGCCGAAGGGGCTGCGACGCTGAGAACTCGACCAGCTCTCAGGGCTGGAGCTGCTGACGTCGGTGAAAAGTCAGACGATTGCGCTATCATCGATTGACCGTCAAACACCGGACTATCACTCGTCAATTCAATCTGCGAAATTGTGACAACATAAATGCGCTTGTAAACAAGCTGGCGCGAAGGGAGGTTCGCAGTGGAGGCAGTGGAGAGAGTGCAGCGCTTACGTGCGATGGGTTCGCTGTGCCGCCAACAGGCCGCTTACAACAGCATGAACAAATGGAAGCTGCTCGCAGAAGCAGAATACTGGGATCACCTGGCCGATCTTGAGTTGTCTGCTCACTTCCAGCGATGCAACACCATCAGTTCGGATGAGAAAGAGCGGGCCCAAGCTATCCCAACCGCGAACGACGCTGGACCGAAGACGATCTCCGTCGCGTGAGGTCGAGACGAGGCGGTTGTTTGCATTCCGTGCCGCCGCACTTTTCACGGAGAGAAGCGGCCCGGATACGCATGTTCTCGTCGAACTTTCTCGTCGAACTGTGAAACAGGGCGATGATGGCCCCCCGCGTCGTTCGGCCGCCGCTCAAATTGCAACGAGCGAATGCGACGCCGCCGTCAAGGGCCTGCGAGCTGTTGCAGCGTGTTGAAGCGCGCCTTCTGCTCGCTGCTCAGCGTGGAATAGAACTCGTCCAGGGCGGGCTCGACCAATTTGGCGGCCTGAAGCATGGCCTCGAGCCGGTGCTGCATCGCCTCCAGCCGTCCGACCGGCGTCAGCGGCACATCGTTCGGACAGGCTGCCTGTAGGCCCTCAACACCCTTCGCCGTCGCTTCGCCGAGGCGGTCGAGCGCCTCCTTCTGCTTGCCCGCGGGATGGAGCACAGCCTCGATCCTCTGGATCGGCAACTGGGTCAGGCCGGACTTCGGATCGCCGCAGCCTTCGGCACTGCCTTCCTGGGCACCGGATTCCTGCTGCCGAGGAGAGCGGTCGCCGATGTTGGGGCCGAGCGCGTTGAAGCGGGCCTGCTGCTCGTCACTGAGCGAGTTGTAGAAATTCTCCAGTGCCGGTCGCACGATCTTGACGGCATCCAGTGTCGCGCTGACGCGGTTCATCATCGCCCGCAAACGGCCAGGCGGGGTCAGTGCATAAGTATCAGCACAGGAGTCCTTGAACACACCGGCAGCGTTGGCCGCCGCGGTCTTCAACGCGTCGAGCAGCGCGCGTTGCTCGGGCGTCGGCCGCACCGCGCTCGTGATATCGTCGAGCGGCCAAGCAGTGACGCCCTTGTCCGGTGTGCCGCACAATTGCTGCAGCGTTTGCGGGCTCACGCTGGCGCGCTGGCGCGAGCGGGCGCCGCCACCGGCTTGCGGATAGTCATACGGGTTGGTGCTGGCATAAGCGGAATAGGGGCTGTCACCACCCCAGAACACGGTGTCGACGAAGCCGTCATACGCGTACGCCCAATAGCCGGGCTCGTAAGCATAGGACCAGAACGTGTAGTCAAAAATGTCGGAATAGGCGTAAGGCCAGAACACGGGCCCAAGCCATGCCACGAACACCGCGGGATGGCGGTGTCGCCAGGCCTGCCGGGGAGCCCAGCCGCGGTGGCGGGCGACGAGGGCCACCTGGGTTTGCGCAAGAGGCCGCTCGCGGAAGTGCGCGCCAAACCGCCCGCGCGCGGCGCCAGCCGCTGCAACTGTTGCAGCGGGGGCCTGCAGTCCCAGCCTCTGCTGGCGCGCCAGATCGCTTTGCTGCGCGCGTTGCTCGCGGTCGAGTAAGCGGTTCTGCGTCTGGAGTATCCGTTGCTGCTCGCGCTGCGCGCGTGCGCCTTCCGGTTTTTGCGACTGCAATGTCTGCACACGCTGCTGCAGGCGATCGATGCGGGTCTGGCGCTCCGTGGTCTGGCGCGACAGCATCTCGCGCTGTCGCTGCTCGACGTGCTGCTCACGCTGTTGTACGCGCTGCTCGCGCTCCAGCAGCCTATTCTGCGACTGCAGCAACCGCTGCTGCTCGCGTTGCGCTCTTGCGCCTTCCGGCTTTTGCGACTGCAATGTCTGCACACGCTGCTGCAAGCGGTCGATGCGGCCCTGGCGTTCCCCTGCTTGGCGCGACAGCGTCTCGCGCGGCTGTTCCGGCCGCACGCTCGCGGCCGACGGTGCGCTTGGGCGCGAGGGGGCGGCGATCTGCGGCGTCGGCTGCGGTGCCATCGCCGGGCGTTGCGGGGCTGCCGGGGCCCGATGGAATTCAGGCCGCGGCGCCGCCACGTGCGGGGCGGCTCGCGGTGGCGGGGCAGCGAAGTGCGGGGCCGGGCGCGGCGGCGGCGAGGCCATGCGAGGCGCCGGGGGCGGCGCCATGGCCGGTCGCTGCGGCATGGCCGGAGGATGGAATGCTGGCGCGGCGGGACGCGCCATCGCTGGCGGCGCCGCCGGACGGGCCATGGCAGGTGGTGGTGCGGGCCGGGCCGCCGGCGCTGCGGCCGGCCCCGGTGGTCCACCTCTTCCGTGTCCCTGGCCGGGTCCCTGGGCGGACGCGCCGACGCTCGTCGCCAGCATCGAGACGCCAACCAAAAGCCCCGTCAAGCAAACGCCACGCGGAAGCATGATCGTGCTCCCAGCTCGAAATCGCCCGCGATTTTCAACGCATAGTTGGCGCAATGGTTCGTTGTTGGCGGCGGCCGGCACTGCGATGTTCCGACGCAGGCAGCCTCAAGAGAAATCCCGCTTCTCGGAGATCGAGATCTTCTCCAACAGTTGGTAGGGCAAGCCGATGGACGAGGTGCTGCGCACCTACGGCGGTCACGAGCGCTGGCCTCACGGGTTTGCGACCTGTTGCAGCGCGTTGAAGCGCGCCTTCTGCTCGCCGCTCAGCGTGGCATAGCGGGTTCGACCAGCTTGGCGGCCGTCAGCGTGAGCCCTCTGAATTGACTTCCGCTTTCAGCGGCAGAACGGACATCGGCTGGACTTACTGCTGGCTCGCCCGGTCCGGCACGCTAAGACGCGCGGTTAAGAAAGATCGGCAGCCCCTGCTTATTGGCGTAGAGGGGGCGGTAGCGCTCCGTGTTGTAGCTGCTCGCAACGTCCAATTTGCGCGGACCGAGCTTGGCGTCAGGGATGGGCACGAGGTCGTAGCGGCCCTCGACCAGCGCCGACATGAGGCCGGTCTTGCTTTCCAGCATGGCATCGTAGGCCATGTTACCGAAAGTCAGGGCCACAAGCTTGTCGATGAAGTCCGGATCACCCGATCGCAGATCGTAGGTGAGATCGGAGGTGATCGTCTCCTCGCCGGTGCGCTGCTTGATCTCGTCGGCAAGCGATTCCGCCACGTTGGCCTTCTTGCGGTGACCATAGGCGTCAGGCTCGCCGTATTCCCGCAGCTTGTAGCCTTCCCACTGAGCTCCCTCGCTTAGTACGATCAGCGCGTAGTTGCTTGGATTGGCGCGCTTGTCCTCGATGAGCAACTGGATAAGCTTGTCGAGGTCGACCTTATACTCCGGTATGACGCATCGTATCGAGGTCGCATACGCGGTGTAGAGTGCCGTAAATCCGGCATCGCGGCCAAAGACGCGGAAAATGCCAATTCGCTCATGCGAGCCCACGGTGGTGCGCTGCCGCTGGATGGCATCGCTGGCGCGGGTGATCGCGGTCGAGAAGCCGATGCAGTACTCGGTGTTGCGGACATCATTATCCATCGTCTTCGGGATGGCGATGATCTTGACGCCGAGTTCGTTGAGCTTGGCCGCATAACTGAGCGTGTCGTCGCCGCCGATGGCGATCAGGTGTTCGATGCCAAGTCCCGAAAGGTTAGCGAGCACCCGGCTGGTGAGATCCCACGTCTTTGTCGCGATGCCGCCGTTGGTGCTCAGCGAGACCGGAACATCATTGCCGACGAGATGATCGGGCAGCTTTTGTATCTTGGAGGGATTGACGCGGCTCGAGTGCAGCACGGTACCGCCGCGCCGGTCGATGGTTCGAGTGTTTTCACGGTTCAGCGGGATGACGTAGTGGGACCTGCTGTTAGGGTCGTCGAGGTTCAGGTGCGTGAGGGCCTCCCAACCACGGCGCAGACCGACAACCTCGATGTCGTCCTCACTGCTGCGATAAGTCACGCTCTTGATGACTGCATTGAGGCCCGCGACGTCGCCGCCGCCCGTGAGAATGCCGATGCGTTTTTTGGCCATATCCACCTCCGGATCGGCAAGTCGTCATAGCGCCTGCATCTGTCGATTGAAACGTGAACGTCGCTCCAGCTTCTGATTGGAGGCGATCGCTACTCGGCCGCTTCCGGCTTGCGGTCTTCGCGCAGTCGAAAACGCTTCAGCAGTCCGGACACGGTGTCGCGGAAGCCGCCATATTCCAGTTCGGAATAGGGTAGCATGGCGGCGCCAGACCAGCCTTGGCTGCGCATCTCGATGGCCTTGCGCTGGGCGCGCCGGCGGACCTCATCCCATGACGGGTTGTCGAAGAAATCGGTGTAGGACTCGGCAAAGCGGCCTTCCCTGTCGATCGAAAAGCCGACGCAAGAAACGATCGGCAGGCAGTACATGCCGGTAACGGGCGTGTTGAGTGGCACCGGCATGAGCGGCATCACATGCGAGCCGCGTGCATCGCCGCCCACGAAGTGTGCTTTGGCGAACGGCGAGATTATTTCCTCTGGAGCCGGGAAAATCCCCTGGTTCCTGACGATCGCGACTGGATCATCCTTGCCGGTGTACTTGCCTGCGATCGCGTGGAGGCGCTGCGCCGAAACGGCCACGACGACCTCGCCATGGGTTCGAGAAATGATGCGATCGATGCCGAAGCGCTCGTTGTCGCGAAGCAGGGCGGCGATGTGGTAGCTGTCGGCGGGTGCATCGAGCTCGAGTAGGCTGTCGCCGGCCGTGTTGTCCATGTCGATGACATGGAAACGGAATCCCTTGATCATCGGAGGCAGCATCAGCCCAGCGCAGTACATGGGGTCGGCAAAGGCGAGATAGAGCGGCAGGTTGTAGGCGCCGGGGCCGCATTTGTCGGCCGCGAACACCATGAAGGACTCCGCGGGTCGCACGCCGGACAAGCTGTGGTCGAAGCTGAGCTCGGCGACGCCTGGGCCGGCGCCGCGAATGTTCCCGGAAGGCGCGTCGGCGAGAAGATCCTGGCCAGCGCCATAGAGCCCGGAGGTTTTCGCGACCGAGGTGGCGGCGAGGAACGTCTTCCAGGCGAGTTGATGGACCTCGGAGCTTCCTTCGCCCCGTGTGTGCGTCATGATGATCGCAATGTCGTCGCCGGTGTGGCAGATGAAACCGTCGATCAGCAGACCATTGCAGATCGCCTTGGCAACCTCGCCCTCGACAGTCGCGATCATGCGTGAAGACGGTTTCGTATGCCCGCCAACGGAGCCAACGTCAGCTTTGATGACTGAAAGAGTGAGTCTCATGAGCATTTCTCCGATCCGCGCAGCTCAGCGCCACCGGCCTCGGCGCTTGCTGCGCCGGGCATGGCGCTGCTCATTCGCGGACCAAAACGTCCGTCGCTCCGATAGGTTCCACGCACCCCATTCATCCGGTTGCCGGGATCATGCAGAGTTTTGCCTTAGGACAATGCGTCACTATTTGCGCTGCACGAGTCCGGTTCTGGCCGGGCCGCTAACTCGTTGTTGGCCGGGGCCGGTATTGCGATCTTCCGACGCAGGCAGCTTCAGGAGAAATCCTGCGTCAGGGTCGTCGCGAACTGCTGCAGCGCCCAGTCGACCTCATCGCCGGTGATCACCAGCGGCGGGGCGATGCGGATCGTGTGCCCATGGGTGTCCTTGGCGAGGATACCCTTGCCCTGGAGCGCCTCGCAGTAGCGGCGCGCGGGGCCGGCCTCTGGATGCAGCTCGACCGCCAGCATCAGGCCGCGCCCGCGTACGTCGCGGATCGTGTTGGCACGAATGTCCTTCAAGCCTTCCAGAAGGCGCGCGCCCTGCCTGGCCGCGTTCTCGATCATGCCTTCCTCGACCAGCACGCGCATCGCCGCGCGCGCCACCGCGCAGGCAAGCGGGTTGCCGCCGAAGGTTGAGCCATGCTGTCCGGGTCTCAATGTCCCGAGCACCTCGTTGTTCGAGAGCACGGCCGACACCGGATAGAAGCCGCCGGACAAGGCTTTGCCGAGCAGGGTCACGTCCGCCTCGATTCCCTCGTGTTGTTCGGCGAGCAGCTTGCCGGTGCGGCCGAGCCCGGTCTGGATCTCGTCGAGCACCAGCATGACGTTGTTGGCCGTGCAGAGCTCCCGCACCCTGGCGAAATAGCCGACTGGTGGAATGATGACACCGGCTTCGCCCTGGATCGGCTCGACCAGAAAGGCGACGGTGTTTTGCGTGATCGCTGCTTCGAGCGCCGCGGCGTCGCCGAACGGGATGATCCTGAAACCCGGCGCGAACGGTCCAAAGTGTGTGCGGGTCTCAGGGTCCGTTGAAAAGCCGATGACGCCCAGCGTGCGTCCGTGGAAATTATCGGCGCAGACGATGATCTCGGCCTGGCCGTCCGGCACGCCCTTCACCTCGTAGCCCCATTTTCGCACCGACTTGATCGCGCTTTCGACCGCCTCGGCGCCACTGTTCATCGGCAGCACCTTGTGGGAGCCGGTCAGCGCCGCGATCTCTTCGTAGAACGGGGCGAGCTGGTCGTTGTGGAAGGCGCGTGAGGTCAGCGTCAGCCGGTGTGCCTGTTCCACCATCGCCGCCAGGATCTTGGGGTGACAATGGCCCTGGCTGACCGCGGAATAGGCCGAGAGGCAGTCGAGATAACGGTTGCCGTCGGTATCCCAGACCCAGACACCTTCGCCGCGCGACAGGACGACCCCGATCGGTTCGTAATTACGGGCGCCAAAGCGCGCTTCTGTTGCGAGGAAATCAATGACGGACGAGCTCATCTTTCGTCACTCCATTGCTGCGTGCCGGCGTCAACCGACTGCACCGCGCTCAACTTGATCCGGGCATCGGCGAGGTGCGCGATGCCGCTGATTTGCCTCCCCTTGTCAAATGGTTGTGCGGATCCACAGAGGCAATCTTCCGCCAACCTCCGCTACTGTGCATGGGGTTGTTTTCGACATTTTTGTTTTAGGCCCTCAACCTATGAAGCAGGGCACGCTCAGAAAGCCGCGGAACCGCACCCGTCCGCCGCGCACCGGCTGGCCGCTCACGGCATAGTGCGGGAAGCGCGCCAGGAAGCGCGAGATCGCAATCGCGCCTTCCAGCCGTGCCAGCGCCATGCCGGCGCATTGATGCGCGCCGGTGGCGAAGGCCAGATGCCGGTTCGGCGTGCGCGCGATGTCAAAGCGTTCGGGCTCCGGAAACTGGGCGGGGTCGCGGTTGGCCGCCCCGATGCACAGCGTCACCGACGTGCCGCCATCGAGCATCACGCCGCCGAGCTCGACCGTCTCTGTCGTCATGCGGTTGCCGAGCTGGTTCGAGCTCTCGTAGCGCAGCATCTCCTCGACGGCAGTCTTGATCAGCTCGGGGTTGTCGATCAGCCGTTGCTTCTGGTCCGGATTCCGGTGCAACGCGACGAGGCCGTTGCCGATCAAATTGGTGGTGGTCTCATGCCCGGCATTGAGCAGGAAGATGCAATTGTGCAGCAGCTCCTTCTCGGTCAGCCGCTCGCCGTTATCCTCGCCGTTACCTTCTCCCTGGATCAGGCGCGCCAGCACGTCGCGCTCCGGATTGCCCGGCCTCTCGCGCCGGCGCGCAACCAGCGTTTGGAGGTAGCCGAGAAAATCCTTCACTGCCTTGTTGCCGCGCGCAGCCACCTCGGGCGACACCACCGGCTCGAGTGCACCGAGGATCGCGAGCGACCAATCGCGCAGCGGCTCACGCTCGTCATGGGGAACGTCGAGCAGATTGCCGATCACTTCGATGGGGATCGACGCGGCGAAGTCGTTTATCAGCTCGCAAGCCCCCTTGGCGGCGATGGCGTCGAGCAGGCCGTCGACCAGCTTGACGATATCAGGCTCCATGCCTGCGATCGCGCGCGGCGACAGGGCGCCCATGATCAGGCGCCGCACACGCGTGTGCGCCGGCGGGTCGTTGAAGACGAGGCTCGTGGTGTGGTGCTCGTAGAGCGGGGTGTCGCCGTATTTCGGCGCGAACTCGCGCTTCTTGTCCGAACTGAACGACTTTGTGTTCTTGTAGGTGGTGACGAGATCGTCATAGCGGGTCAGGAACACGGTGCCGTTGGGCAGGCGCTTGACCGGCTCGTTTTCCCGCAGTGCACGATAAGTCGGGTAGGGATCGTCGTAGAATTCGGGTGTCAGCCGCTCCAGATCGAAATTGGCCGCCAGTTTTTTCGCATCTGCGTTCATGCCGCCATACTCGCCGGTTGAGACCGATATGCTGATTTCGCTCTTTCGAGCGGCTCGGATCACCGTCTACAGTCGTGTCGTGATTTGCAAGCCGACCGGACAGGAAAATGCACGCGCGCTCTGACGCCGCCGACACGGCCCCGAATTGGCCCGACGATATTTTCGCGACATTGCAACGCTTCGACGTCAGGCAGGTGCCTTACGTGCCCGATGCCGGCCATTCGAAGCTGATCCAGCGTGTGCTGGGCTCATCCACGATGCGCGGCATTCCGCTGACGACGGAGGAGGAGGGCGTGGCGCTGCTCGCCGGCGCCTGGACCGGCGGACAGCGCGGCGTCTTGCTGATGCAATCGAGCGGCGTCGGCAATTGCATCAACATGCTGTCGCTGATCCCGATCCTGCGCTTTCCGTTTCTGACGCTGGTGACCATGCGCGGCGAGTGGGGCGAGTTCAATCCATGGCAGGTGCCGATGGGATCGACCACGCAGGGTGTGTTCGAACTCTCGGGTGTCCAGGTGCTGCGCGCCTCGAACGCGGCCGAAGTGCCGGCCGTGCTGGAGGCGGCCGCAGCGCAAGCCTACAACGCGCTCACGCCCACCGCCGTCCTGTTGTCGCAGCGCCTGATCGGCGCCAAGGTTTTCACCAAATGAGCAAGGCCAATCTCCTCGACCGCCGTCAGGTGGTGTCCACCCTGCTTGCGAACCGCAAGGACGTGGTCGCGATCGGCGGCCTCGGGGCCTCCACCAACGACATGTGTGCCGCTGGCGACCACGCGCGCAACTTCTACCTCTGGGGCGGCATGGGCGGCGCCGCGATGATCGGGCTTGGCCTGGCGCTGGCGCAACCAGAACTGCCGGTGCTGGTCATCACGGGCGACGGCGAGATGCTGATGGGGATGGGGAGCCTCGCGACCATCGGCCTCCAGAAACCGTCCAACCTCTCGATCGCAGTGCTCGACAACGAGGCCTATGGCGAGACCGGCGGCCAGACCAGCCATACCTCCGCTGCCGCCGACCTCGTCGCCATCGCCAGGGCCTGCGGCATCCAGGACAGCCGGGCGATCTCGACCATGGCGGAAGTGGAGGCCTTTGCGAAAGCCGTCCACGACGTCTCGGCCGGCCCGCGATTCGCCAATGTGAAGATCAACAACGCCAGTCTGGAGCGAATTCTGCCGACCCGGGATGGAACCTATATCGTCAACCGGATCCGCGACGACCTCGGCTTCCAGCCGATCTAGCCCCGCCTGGCTCATGTCCTGAGCAACCGTCCCGGTCCCTCCGGGCGGGGAAGTGTGGCCATTTTCCAACAAGTTCGCACCCACATAGGTTGCGATGCAGCATATTGCTTGACTTTTGCGTGGGTGAGTGCTTACTCACTAACATGAGCTCATTGCGTATGACGAGCGACCTGAGGCGTCAATTGATCCTCGGTGCCGCGAAACGCTGCTTTGCCCGACACGGCTATACCGGCACCACGACGAAGAGCGTGGCGGCCGCCGCTGCCATTTCTGAGGCGCTGCTGTTCAAGCATTTCCCGTCCAAGGCGGCGCTCTACGCCGAAATCCTCAGCGACGAATGCGAAGCCGATCCGGCACTGACGGACCTGCTCGAGCGGGAGCCTTCGACGGCCACGCTGGTCGAGTTGATCCGCGGCATGGTCCAGCATTTCCTCCACATCGCCGACGGGCCCGACCAGGAAGAGGCGCAGCGCCTGCGACTGATGGCCACCAGCCATCTGGATGACGGCGAATTCGCCCGTCTGCTATACGCCAAAATCGAGAAGCTGATCGGAGCGGTCTTCCTCGCCTCGCTCGAGCGCGCGGTTGCCAGCGGAGACGCGCGGCCGTTCAGCGGCGATCCGCTCAACCTGTTCTGGTTTGCGCATCATTCAGTGATGACGGCTGCGCTGACCAGGCTGCCGGCCACGCCCTGCCTCGTCTACGGCAAGGCGAACGATCTGGAGCGGCAGCTCTGTGAGTTTCTCCTGAGGGGTATCGGACTTAACGACGCCGCAATTGCTTCGCATTTGGGCCGCGATCAGGTCGCGGATGCGGGCAAGACGGCGATTGCAGAAAGCGCATGACATGAACATCGTAACCGAACACAAGATTTCGGGCGAACCGATCGACACCAAGGCTCCCAAGCGTCCGGTGAGGCCAGTGCTGTGGTTCATCATCGTCGGCACGCTCCTGGGCGTGCTCGTCGGTGGTCTCGTCTGGTTCAATTACTTCCGCGGCCAGATGATCAAGCAGTTCTTCGCCAACAACAAGCCGCCGCCGACGGCAGTCAGCGCGGCCGAGGCGAAGTCCGAGGTGGTGCCGAACCTTTTAACCGCCGTCGGCGGGCTCTCCGCCGTGCACCAGGTCGACGTCAGCGCCGACGTCAATGGCCGCGTCACCGAGATCAAGTTCGAGCCGGGCGCCCATGTCGAAGCCGGCACGCCGCTGGTGCAGTTCTTCGACATGCCGGAGCAGGGCGACCTCGCCAATTACAAGGCGCAGGCGACCGTTGCGCAGCTCTCGCTCGACCGCGCCAAGCAGCTGGCCTCGCGCCAGTTCGGTCCGCAGGCGACCGTCGACACCGCGCAGGCCGCCTACGACCAGGCGATGGCCGGCATCGCCAAGACGGAAGCCGTGATCTCGCAGAAGCTGGTGCGCGCCCCGTTCTCCGGCGATCTCGGCGTGCGCAAGGTCGAGGTTGGACAGTATCTGACGGCGGGCACGGCGATCGTCTCGCTGACCGATCTGTCGCAGCTGTGGGCGAACTTCACCGTGACGGAAAAGGACTCGGGCAACCTCAAGGTCGGCCAGGTCGTCAGGCTCAAGGTGGACGCCTATCCGGGGCGCGTCTTCGAAGGCAAGATCACCACGATCGAGCCGCAGATCGCCGCCGACACCCGCAACATCCGGGTACAGGCGACGATCGCCAATCCCGACAAGATCCTGAAGCCCGGCATGTTCGTGACCACGACGGTCGTGCTGCCGGACAAGCCGGCGGTCATCACGGTGCCGGAGACGGCGGTCGACTACACGCTGTACGGCGACTCCGTGTTCGTGATCACCGAGAAGAAGGAAGAGGACGGCAAGACCAGCCTCTCCGCGGTGCGCACCTTCGTGCAGACCGGCAACCGGGTCGATGGTCGCGTCGAAATCATCAAGGGCGTGAAGCCGGGCGACAAGGTCGTCGCCGTCGGCCAGCTCAAGCTGCAATCGGGCGCTGCGGTGTCGATTTCGACTGACCCCGCTCCACAGATCCCGGCGCAGCCGCCGCGCTACTGATCAACACCATCCAAGTGATCCGGCCCGGCCGGATCACTTTTCTTGAGACATAGAAATCGAGATCGCCGCGATGGCATTTACCGATATTTTCATCAAGCGACCCGTCCTGTCGGTCGTCGTCAGCCTGCTGATCCTGCTGATCGGCCTGCGCGCGGCGATGGTGCTGCCGATCCGGCAGTATCCGAAGCTGTCGAACACGGTCATCAACATCACGACCGTCTATCCCGGCGCGTCCGCGGACCTGATCCAGGGCTTCATCACCACGCCGATCGAGCAGGCCGTCGCTTCCGCCGAAGGCGTCGACTACATCACCTCCTCCTCGGTGCTCGGCACCTCGACGATCCAGGTCTACATCAAGCTGAACTTCGATCCGAACCAGGCGCTGACCGAGGTGCTGGCCAAGACGAACTCGGTCAAGTACCTGATCCCGAAGGAATCCAACGACCCGATCGTCACCAAGACCACGGGCCAGACCACGGCCGTGATGTATCTCGGCTTCTCGTCCGAGGAACTGTCGGGCTCGGCGATCTCGGATTATCTGACGCGCGTGGTGCAGCCGGTGCTGTCGACCGTCGATGGCGTGGCTTCCGCCGATATTCTCGGTGGCCAGACCTTTGCGATGCGGCTGTGGCTCGATCCGGTGAAAATGGCCGGCCGCAACGTGTCGCCGGCGGATGTTGCGACTGCGATCACCGCGAACAACTTCCAGTCCGCAGCGGGGCAAACCAAGGGCTACCTCATCGTCTCGAACGTCTCGACGAACACGGGCCTGACCGACGTCAACCAGTTCAAGAAGATGATCGTCAAGGCCAAGGACGGCGGCTTCGTGCGGATGGAGGACATCGCCACCGTCGAGCTTGCGGCCCAGAGCACGGATGCGAGCGTCGCCTTCAACGGCGAGCACGCGATCTTCATCGGTGTGCAGGCGACGCCGCAAGGCAACCCGCTGACGCTGGTGAAGGGCGTGCGCGCGCTGTTCCCCGAGCTCGAACGCAATCTGCCGCCGTCGATGAAGATGAAGGTCGCCTACGACTCGACCAAGTTCATCCAGTCCTCGATCGACGAGGTGGAGAAGACGCTGGGCGAAGCCGTGATCATCGTGATCGTGGTGATCTTCCTGTTCCTGGCCTCGTTCCGTTCGGTCATCATTCCTGTCGTCACGATTCCCTTGTCGATGATCGGCGTCTGCACCTTGATGCTGGCCCTGGGCTTCAGCTTCAACCTCTTGACCCTGCTCGCGATGGTGCTCGCGATCGGCCTCGTGGTCGACGACGCCATCGTCGTGGTGGAGAACATCCATCGCCATCTGGAGGAGGGCAAGACACCGGTACAAGCGGCGCTACAGGGGGCGCGCGAGATCGTCGGTCCCGTCGTGTCGATGACGATCACGCTCGCCGCGGTGTACGCGCCGATCGGCTTCCTCGGCGGTCTCACCGGCTCGCTGTTCCGTGAGTTCGCCTTCACGCTTGCGGGCTCGGTGATCGTGTCAGGCGTGATCGCGCTTACGCTGTCACCGATGATGTGCTCGGTGCTCCTCAAGAACACCGAAGAGGGCCGCTTCGCCAAGCTCGTCAACAAGGTGTTTGGCGCGCTCACGCGCTGGTACGGGCGCAAGCTCGACCGCTCGCTCGACTACAAGGCCATCACCGGCCTGTTCGCGGTGACGATCCTCGGGCTCGTCGGCTTCCTCTACATGCATACGTCGAAGGAACTGGCGCCTGAGGAAGACCAGGGCATCGTGTTCGCGGTGACCAAGGCGCCGAAATACGCCAATATCGACTACGTCGACTTCTATGGCGAGAAACTCGACAAGGAATTCCAGAAATTCCCCGAGACCGATCTGCGCTTCGTGCTGAACGGCATCAACGGCCCGCAGGGCGGTATCGCCGGCATGCTGCTCAAGTCCTGGGAGGAGCGCAAGCGCTCGTCGATCCAGCTGAAGCCGCTGGTGCAGGCCGAGCTCTCCAAGATCGAGGGCGTGCAGGCCTTCGCGTTCAACCTGCCGCCGCTGCCCGGCGGCCCGGGCGGCCTGCCGATACAGATGGTCATCAACTCCACCGCAGGATTCCAGACGGTCTATGAGCAGATGGAGAAGCTGAAGGATGCCGCCCGCAAGAGCGGTATGTTCATCGTCTCCGACAGCGACCTCGCCTACAACCAGCCCAACGTGAAGGTCACGATCGATCGTACCAAGGCGCAGGACCTCGGCGTCAACATGCAGAACCTCGGCTCTACGCTCGCGGTGCTGCTCGGCGGCAACTACATCAACCGCTTCAATCTGGAGGGCCGTTCCTACCAGGTGATTCCGCAGGTGCCGCGTGGCCAGCGGCTCTCGCCGGAATCTCTGGGCGGTTACTACGTGACGACCAATACCGGCCAGCAGCTCCCGCTGTCGACGGTGGTGTCGATCGAGACAAAGACCGACCCGAATTCACTGACGCACTACAACCAGCTGAACTCGGCGACCTTCTCCGCCGTGCCGATGCCGGGCGTGACCGTTGGTGCGGCGGTCGACTTCCTCGAAGGCGAAGCCAAGAAGCTGCCCGCGGGTTTCAGCCACGACTACCTCGCCGACAGCCGGCAGTACGTGCAGGAGGGCAATCAACTCGCGGTCACCTTCGGCTTCGCGTTGATCATCATCTTCCTGGTGCTGGCGGCGCAGTTCGAGAGTCTTCGTGATCCTCTGGTGATCATGATCTCGGTGCCGATGGCGATCGTCGGCGCGCTGATCCCGTTGTTCTTCGGCGTGGCGACTATGAACATCTATACCCAGGTCGGCCTGCTGACGCTGGTCGGGCTGATCACCAAGCACGGCATCCTGATGGTGGAGTTCGCCAACGAGCTCCAGATCAACGAACGGCTCGACCGACGCTCGGCCATCGAGATGTCGGCCCGTATTCGTCTGCGGCCGATCCTGATGACCACGGCGGCGATGGTGACCGGCCTGATCCCGCTCCTGACTGCGTCCGGCGCGGGCGCGGCCAGCCGCTTCTCGATCGGTCTCGTGGTCGTCGCCGGCATGTCGATCGGTACGCTGTTCACGCTGTTCGTGCTGCCCGCGGTCTACGTCGTGCTGGCAACCGACCACCGCGCGGCGGCCGATTCCGAGCGGAACAAGGAGGTCAACGATCTCGACCTCAATTCCAAGGCGCTGCGACCGACCTGAGCCGCAGGTCAGCGAACCAGAGGGCGGCAGCGGCACCCGTTGCCGCCCTTTTCACTTGCCCCGCAGCCTGCGGCCGCCGTCAGGATTACGGGGAACTCCTTTCCGCGTTGGCGAGAGACAAGTTCCGGCCTTCTTGCTAGATTCGCCGGGATGAGCATCTCCCTCCATCCTGACACCCCACAAGCCAGGACGCTGCCCGGCGCGGCTCCGGACGGCGTCGTGCCCGGCGAACCGGCGGGGCAAGGGATCAGGATCCGGCTGTTCACCAAATATGTCGCGCTGTTCGTGGCCGTCGTTGCCATTGCGCTGCTGGCCAACGGCCTGTTCGAGGTCTTCTTCTATTATCGCGAGCACAAGGCCGCGCTGATCCGGGTCCAGCATGAACAGGCCGAGGCGGCGGCGGCCAAGATCGGCCAGTTCGTCAAGGAGATCGAGAGCCAGCTTGGCTGGACCACGCAGCTGCCCTGGTCGGCGAGTTCGATCGAGCAGCGCCGCTTCGACGCGCTACGGCTGCTGCGCCAGGTGCCCGCGATCACCGAGCTCGCCCAGGTCGATGCGACCGGCAGGGAGCGGTTGCGGGTCTCCCGGCTCGCCATGGACGCGATCGACAGCGGGATCGACCTGTCGGACGATCCGAAATTCACCGAGGCGGTGGCGCACAAGGTCTATTACGGGCCGGTCTATTTCCGCAGGGAGTCCGAGCCCTACATGACGCTGGCGCAGGCCGGGTCGCGCAAGGATGCCGGCGTCAGCATCGCGGAGGTCAATCTCAAGCTGATCTGGGACGTCGTGTCCCAGATCAAGGTCGGCGAGCACGGACACGCTTACGTGGTCGGCCCCGAAGGGCGCCTGATTGCGCATCCCGATATCAGCCTGGTCCTGCGCAACACCGACATGTCCGGCCTCGCGCAGGTGCGCGCTGCGCAGGCCGCAGACGGCACCCTGTCCGAGGCGCTTCCAGAAGCACGCAACATCCAGGGGCAGAAGGTGCTGACCGCATCGGCCCCGATCGGGCCGCTGCATTGGACCATGTTCGTCGAGCTGCCGGTCGAGGAGGCCTATGCGGCCCTCTATGCCGCGTTTGAACGGCTCGCACTGGTGCTGCTCGCCGCGTCGATCTTTGCGGTGCTCGCCGGGATTTTCCTCGCGCGCCGCATGGTCGGCCCGATCCAGGCGTTGCGCAGCGGCGCTGAACGGATCGGTGGCGGAGACCTCTCCCAGCGCATCTCGATCAAGACCGGCGATGAGCTCGAGGGGCTCGCGGACCAGTTCAACCATATGGGCGAGCGTTTGCAAGAATCCTATGCGGACCTCGAGAATAAGGTCGAGCAGCGGACCGCGGAATTGAGCGAGTCGTTGCAACAGCAGACCGCGACCGCAGACGTGCTGAAGGTCATCAGCCGCTCTGCGTTCGATCTGCAAACCGTGCTTGACACGCTGGTCGGATCGGCAGCCCGTTTGTGTGATGCGGACGAAGGAACGATCTTCCGGCCTCGCGACGGCGTCTTTTATCTGGCCGCAAGCTGCGGTCTTGATGCCGAGCAGGAGAAGAAGCTTCGGACATTTGCCTCCGTGCCTGAACGGGGAAGTGTCGTCGGACGCACCTTGCTTGAATGCACGACAGTGCATGTTCCGGACGTGCAGGCGGATCCCGAATATGCGCCTTCGTCCGCGCGAAGACGCTCTAACGTTCGTACGATGCTGGGTGTGCCTCTGCTTCGAGAGGGGGCGCCCATCGGAGTGTTTGTCTTGACGCGACATATCGTGCGTCCGTTCAGCGAGAAGCAGATCGAGCTCGCCACGACTTTTGCAGATCAGGCCCTTATTGCGATTGAGAACGTCCGGTTGTTCGACGAAGTTCAGGAGCGCACCAGAGAGTTGTCGCGGTCGCTCGATGATCTGCGTGCCGCGCAGGACCGTCTGATCCAGACCGAGAAGCTCGCTTCGCTCGGCCAGCTCACGGCGGGTATCGCGCATGAGATCAAGAACCCGCTCAACTTCGTCAACAATTTCTCCTCGGTGTCGACGGAGCTGATCGACGAGCTCAACGAGACGCTGCAGTCAGCTGCACTCGACGGCAAGACGAAGGAAGAGGTCGACGAGCTGACCGGAATGCTCAAGAGCAATCTGGAAAAAGTGGTGCAGCACGGCAAGCGCGCCGATTCCATTGTCAGGAACATGCTGCTGCATTCGCGCGAGGGCTCCGGCGAGCATCGCCCCAGCGATATCAATTTGGTCGTGGAGGAGAGCCTCAATCTGGCCTATCACGGCGCGCGTGCCGAAAGGCCCGGCTTCAACGTCACGCTCGACCGCGATTTCGATCCCGCCGCCGGCATGGTCGACATCTATCCGCAGGAGATCACGCGTGTCTTGCTCAATCTGATCTCGAACGGCTTCTATGCCGCAGCCAAGCGCAAGGAGAGCGCCGCAGACGCCTTCGAGCCCACCCTGCGCGCGACAACGAAAAATCTCGGCGACAAGGTCGAGGTCCGGATCCGCGACAACGGCACCGGGATTCCGCCGGAGGTGAAGGAGAAGATGTTCAATCCCTTCTTCACGACCAAGCCGGCCGGAGAGGGCACCGGGCTCGGCCTGTCCATGAGCCACGACATCGTCGTGAAGCAGCACGGCGGCACGATCGACGTGAACACCACACAAGGTGTATTCACCGAATTCATCATCACGCTGCCGCGCATGATGGCGGCAGGCGGCACTCCCGGAGGCAAGATTTGAACGTTTACATCCTGGTCGTCGATGACGAGCCCGATGTCGAGGCGCTGTTCCGGCAGCAGTTCCGGCGTGACCTGCGTGCCGGACGC
Source organism: Bradyrhizobium liaoningense (assembly GCF_018130785.1). Classification (GTDB taxonomy): domain Bacteria; phylum Pseudomonadota; class Alphaproteobacteria; order Rhizobiales; family Xanthobacteraceae; genus Bradyrhizobium; species Bradyrhizobium liaoningense_A. Next base: position 1,166,613 of record NZ_JAFCJT010000001.1, on the reverse strand, counting down.
TTCCAGATGGAATTTGCGCCGTCCGCGTCCGATGCGCTCAAGCTCGCCTCCGAGGTGCGCGACCCCTCGTTGATCCTGATCCTGTCTGACATCAACATGCCAGGCATGAGCGGACTCGATATGCTGCCCAAGGTGCGCGCCGAGCATCCGGACGTTCCCGTCATCATGATCACGGCCTATGGCGACGCCGAGACGCGCCGGAAGGCGATCGAGCGTGGCGCCATCGGGCTCCTCACCAAGCCGATCGATTTTGCGCTGCTGCGGCAAGAGATCGACACGAGGCTCGAGCAAGCCGCATGACTTCGACCATCCTCTTCGTCGACGACGAGCCGGACCTCGAGGCGCTGATCCTGCAAAAATTCCGCAGGAAGATTCGTGACGGGCTCGTCGACATCATATTCGCGCGCGACGGCGTCGAGGCGCTCCAGTCGCTTGAGCAGAATCCGCACGTCGATATGGTGGTCTCCGACATCAACATGCCGCGCATGGACGGGCTGTCGCTGTTGGCGAAGCTCCAGGAGGCCGAGGACAAGAAGTCGACCATCATCGTCTCGGCCTACGGCGACATGAGCAACATCCGCACCGCCATGAACCGCGGCGCGTTCGACTTCCTCACCAAACCGATCGACTTCGCCGACCTGGAAGCCACGATCGAGAAGACCATTCGCCATATCGAGATGCTGCGCGAGGTGCGGCGGCGTCAGATCGAGGCCGAGCGGGCCCACGCCGCGCTGTCGCGTCATTTCTCGCCCGAGCTCGCCAGGCGCCTGGCGGCAGGCGGCGAGGGCGAGGGGATCCAGGTGCAGTGGCGCGATATCGCGACCATCTTCACCGACATCACCGGCTTCACCTCGCTGGTCGAAACCGCCCCGCCCGAGATGCTGGGTGCGCTCCTCAACGAATATGTGGGTGGGATGACGGAAGTCGTCTTCGCGCATGAGGGGACGGTCGCAAAAATCATCGGCGATGCGATCCAGGTGCTCTTCAACGCGCCCGGCGATCAGCCCGATTATGCGACGCGTGCGGTCGCTTGCGCTCATGACCTCGATGCCTGGGCGCAGGATTTCTGCGCGCGGCAGAGCGCCAAGGGCGTGAACTTCGGCACAACCCGCATCGGCATTCACGCCGGGCCCGCGCTGGTCGGCAATTTCGGCGGCAACCGTTTCTTCGACTACACGGCCTACGGGGATTCCATCAACATCGCGGCGCGGCTCGAAGCCGCCAACAAGCACCTGGGAACGCGCATTTGCGTCAGCGCCAGCGTCGCCAAGGCGGCTGAGAATTTCCAGGGGCGTCCCGTGGGTGAGCTGATGCTGCGCGGACGCAGCGAACCGCTGCGCGCGTTCGAACCGTTGCCGCAGGACAAATTCGAAGCGCCAACGACGGCGCAATATTCCGAGGCTTTTGCCAAGATGGAGGCCGGCGACGTCGCGGCCATGCCCGCCTTTGCCGCGCTGGTCGGGATGCACGCCGACGATTCTTTGGCCGGTTTTCACCTGAAGCGCCTGCTCAATGGCGCCAAGGGTATCCGCATGAAACTGGAATAGGAGTTCGAGATGACACGTGACTTCTCTGCCGGCAATTACCGTTTCATTCCGTCCGTGTTTCAGTATTCGGCCGGCGCGGCTGCGGATGACGGTTATGAGATCGAGCGCGTTCGGTTCGATCGCCTGGTGCCGCTGGCCGAGGGATTTGTGCTTGCGGCGAAGTATATCCGGGAAGCAGGCCGGCCGCTGACGGCGTTCTGCGCCTGCGAGCTGCGCTCACCGGCGGCCTTCAGCGAAGAAGGTTTTCGCGCATTCAACCTGCATTATGTGAAGACGCTGTCCGAATGGGGTATCTTCGACGGCACCACCAATCCGGTGGCGCGCAGCAATGTCTGTCCGGAGATCGATCCGCCATCCGAGCCGTCGTTCTATGCCTTCTCCTTCACGCGTCCGACCACATCGAAGACGCCGAGCTTCGTGATCGCGGGCGGCGCCGAGGCGCGCGAGGGCAGCGGGACCTATGTCGAGCGCACCGTGCGCTACCGCGACCTCAGTCCGGAGGGCCTTCGCGAGAAGGTGCGGTTCACCACGACGTCGCAGATGGAGAACCGGATGACGGCGTTCGGCTTCGGCTGGAAGGACACGACCGGCGTGCAGGCCTATTCCGTGCACGACTTCCACCACGCGCTGGTCGACGAGTTGGTCCGTCGCGGCGCGCTGCGCTCCGGCCTGACCTGGCATTTTGCCCGGCCGCCGGTGGTCGATCTCGAATACGAGATGGATTGCCGCCGCGTGATGCGGGAGAGCGTGATCTAGCGCTGGCGCGGGTCGAGCGCGTCGCGCAGGCCGTCGCCGAGCAGGTTCAGCGACAGCACCACCAGGAAGATCGCAAGACCCGGCCAGATCGCCATCCACGGCGCCTGCGTCAGGAAGCGCTGCGCCGCGTTGAGCATGCTGCCCCAGGACGGGGCGGGCGGCTGCTGGCCGAGGCCGAGGAACGATAGCGCCGCTTCGGCAATGATGGCGGCGGCGATCGACAGTGTCGCCTGCACCAGCAGTGCCGGCAGGATGTTCGGCAGGATGTGCGAGAAGGCTATCCGCCACGGCGGATTGCCGAGCGCGCGCGCCGCCTCGACATAGTCTTCGGCCTTGACGCTCAACACCTGCCCGCGCGTCAGGCGGATGAAGATCGGCGTGGCCGAGATGCCGATCGCGATCATGGCGTTGCCGAGGCTGGGACCGAGGAAGGCGGCCAGCGCAATCGCCAGGATCAGGAACGGGCAGGCCAACATTGCATCGGTGATCCGGCTGATCAGCGCGTCGACAAATCCGCCGCGATAACCGGCGAGGAGACCGAGAGGGACACCGATCCCGAGCGCAATCGCGACCGAGATCAGACCCGCCATCAGCGAGGCTCGCGCGCCGTAGATGATGCGGCTCAGGATGTCGCGGCCGAGATCGTCGGTGCCGAACCAGTGGGCGGCGGTGGGCGGCTTGCGCACCAGGCTCCAGCTCGTTGCAATGGGATCATAGGGCACGACCAGCGGCGCAAGGGCCGCAAGCAGGATGAAAGCCGTGATCACGATAAGCCCGAAGACCGCAGCCTTGCGCTTGAACAGGCGCCGCCGCGCACGGCGGGCCGGGCTGTCCAGCTCGTAGGCCTGCGTGGCGGGACTGGCTGGCAGTGCGGCGTCGGTCATCGTCTAACCTCGCAGCCGCGGATTGACGAGGACATAGGCGACGTCGGCAACGAGATTCAGCGTGATGTAGACCGTGGCCGTCACCAGCACCACGCCCTGCACCACCGCATAGTCACGGTTGAAGACGGCATCCACGATCAGCTTGCCGAAGCCGGGAATGGAAAAGATCTGCTCGGTCAGAACCGCGCCCGACAACAGCGTGCCGAGCTCGAGCGCACCGAGCGTAATGATCGGCGTCAGCGCGTTGCGCATCGCATGCTTGAGGATCACCGAGCGCTCGGAGAGACCTTTCGCGCGCGCGGTGCGGACATAGTCGCTCTCCAGAACCTGGAGCATGGCGCTACGTGTGTGTCGCATCAGGATCGCCGAAATTGCGTTGCCGAGCACGAAGGCCGGCATGATGGTGGCAGCCAGGCTCGCGCGCCAGTCCTCGGTGAGCGGCACATAGCCTGAGGCCGGCAGCCAGCCCAGGTGAATCGAGAACAGGAAGATCATGAGGATTCCGAGCCAGAAATTTGGCGTCGAGATGCCCCACAGCGCGAACAGATTGGCACCATAGTCCCAAACCGTGCCCTTCTTCACCGCGGAAACGATGCCGGCGGGAATGCCGATGAGGAACGCGATCAGGATCGCCATCGAGCCGAGCTGGAGCGTCACCGGCAGTTTCTGTGCGATCAGCTCGCGCACCGGCATCTTGTTGCGCAGCGACTCGCCGAAATTGCCTGAGACAACGCCTTTGAGCCAATAGACGTACTGCACGGGGATCGGCTGATTGAGCTTGTACTGCTGGCGGATCTGTTCGATCACGGCGGGATCGCGCTCCTCCCCGGCCATCACCAGTGCGGGATCGCCCGGCAGCAACTGCTGGAGCGAGAAGATCAGCACCGACACGAAGAACAGTGTCGGCACGATCTGTGCGATTCGGTGGGCGAGGAAATTCAGCATGGTTCGGTCCGTGTCCCGGGCGCAGCGCAACATGTAATGTTGCGCTGCTGAACCGGGACCCATCTGTTACGACGAGTCCGCGCTATGGGTCCCGGCTCTGCGGTGCAGCGCTTGCGCGCCGCGCCGCGTCCGGGACACGCAATCATCTCGACGTTCGTCACTTGAATTTCAGCCCGACCACCCGCACCAGCCCGTCCGGCATCTGCCTGTAGCCATCCAGCTTCTTGGTGTGCGCGATCAGCAGCGTGCGGTGGTAGATGTAGATGATCGGCAAATCGTCGAGCAGGATCTTGGTCAGCTTTTCGTAGATCGCCTTGCGCTCCTCGACGTTGGACGTCATGCGTCCATCTTCCATCAGCTTGTCGGCGTCGGGGTTCGCGTACACGCCGTCGTTTTGCGGCGCCTTGCTGCGCATGAAGATGTAGGAATTGCCGTCGGGATCGATGCGGCCGCTCCAGTTGATCTGGAAGATCTGGAACTCACCTGCCTGGGCCTGCTTGAAGGTCGTCGCGAATTCGACCGCGCGGATCTTGATGTCGAAGCCCGCTTCCGCGGCCATCGACTGGACGACCTGGGCCACGGCTTCGTTCTCCGCGCCCTTGGGGATCATGTAATCCACCGTCACCGGCGTGGTGACGCCGGCTTCCTTCAAGAGCGCTTTCGCTTTTGCGATGTCGCGGCCGCGGACCGGGAATGCCTTCTGGTAATAGGGATGCTTCGGGCTGACCCACTGGTTGCCGGGCGTGAACTCGCCGTTGAAGACGACCTGGTTGAGGGCTTCGCGGTCGATCGAGAGATCAAGTGCCTGGCGGACCTTCGCCGACTGGCTCAGCGGCCCCTTGGTCTTGTCGTTGCCGATATTGACGGTCAGGCCGAGATAGCCGAGCTCCGGCGCGGTCGACAGCACCAGGCGGGAATCGGCGCGCACGTCCTTGATGTCGGTGGCGAGCACGCGCTCGATCAGATCGAGCCCGCCCGACTTCAGGTTCGCGAGCCGCACCGTCGCGTCGACAATCGGCAGGAACACGACGCGGTCGATATGGATGTTGTCCTTGTTCCAGTAGTCGGCGAACTTCTCGAACACCATGCGGTCCTGCTGGACGCGCTCGACGAATTTGTAGGGGCCGGCGCAGACCGGATGCAGGCCGAACTTGTCGCCGGCCTCCTTCGCCGCCTTCGGCGACACCATCATGCCGGAGCGGTCGGTGAGCTGGGCGATCAGCGGCGAGTAGGGGGTCTTGAGCACCAGCTTGATGGTCAGGGGATCGACCACCTCGACATGGTCGACGCTGGCAAGCTCGGACTTCCGGAACGAGGTCGGCAGCGTCATGTGCCGCTCGATCGAGAACTTTGCGGCTTCGGCGTCCAGCGGCTCGCCGTCATGGAATTTGACGTTGGGCCGGAGCTTGATCGTCATCTCCTTGCCGTCGGCCGAAGTCTCGTAGGACAGCGCGAGCTGCGGCACGATGTTGAGCTTCTCGTCGATGTCGAACAGCTTGTCGCAGAAGGCGGAGAAGACGATGCGGCCGACATAGGTGCGGCCGATGCTGGGATCGAGGATGTCGGGGTCTTCGGCGATGCCGATGCGAAGCGTGGTCTGAGCCTGGGCTGCGCCCACGAGCGACGTCAGCAGGGCCGACGCCAGGATTGTCAAACGCATGAAACTCATCGCTCTCAACCTCTATTTTGCGGCTATGCCGGGTCCGTTCCCAATGAACTAACCCCGCTGCCGCGGACTGCTTCCGGGCCGCCGCTGAAGGCGGCGACCAATTTTTCAAGGACCGGCGAGAAGCCGCCGTCGGACGGGACGATCGCCGCGGAGGACGGCAGTTCCGACGTTCGGTGACAGGCCGTTGCATGTCCGATGCCATCCGGCACGAGCTGCGGCATTTCACTGCGGCAGCGGTCGACCACGTAGGGGCAGCGGGTGTGGAAGCGGCAACCCGGCGGCGGGCTGAGCGCGCTCGGGATCTCTCCCTGCAGCACAATCCGGCTGCGCTTTGCCCGCGGTTTAGGCATGGGGATCGCGGACAGCAGCGCACGGCTGTAGGGATGGCGGGGTGCCGCGAACAGGGCGTCCGCCTCGGCGGTCTCGACGATCTGGCCGAGATTCATCACCGCGACATGGTCGGCGATGTGCTTGACCACAGCCAGATCGTGCGAGACGAAGATGTAGGCCAGCCCAAGCCGGTCCTGCAGCTCGCGCAGGAGGTTGAGGATCTGCGAGCGGATCGAGACGTCCAGCGCCGAGACCGGCTCATCGCAGATGATCAGCTTTGGTTCGACCGCGAGCGCGCGGGCGATGGCGATGCGCTGGCGCTGGCCGCCGGAGAATTCGTGCGGATAACGTCGCTCGAGCCGCGGCTCGAGACCGACCAGCCGCAGGATTTCCGCGACGCGCTCGCGCCGTTGCGGCGGTGGTACCAGATCGTGCAGCGCCAGCGGCTCGGTGAGAATCTGGCCGACCGTCATGCGCGGATTGAGCGAGGCGTAGGGGTCCTGGAAGATGATCTGCGCCTCGCGGCGGAAGGCGCGGAGCGCCCCGGCGTCCAGCGAGAGCAGGTCGCGGCCGGCGAAACGCACCGTGCCGGCATCCGGCTCGATCAGCCGCAGCACCAGGCGACTGACGGTGGATTTGCCGCACCCGGATTCGCCGACCAGGGCCAGCGTCTTGCCGGCGTCGAGAGAGAAGCTGACGCCATCGACCGCTTTGACATGCCCCAGTGCCCGGCCGAACAGCGAGCGCCCGGCGACAAAATGCTTGACCAGGCCTTCGACCTCGAGGAGAGCGGTCATCGTGTCTGCTCCCCGCGAATCCTGCTCTCCTGTCCCGGGTGCGGCGCAACGCGAAGTGTTGCGACGCTGAACCGGGATCCAGCTCGCTGCCACATCGGCCGCGGTTCAGCAGCGCACCGCTGCGCTTCGCTTGTGCTGCGCCGCGCCCGGGGCACGAGAGGAGAAAGCAGCGCCATCACGACACCAGGAGTTCGAGCGGCGCGCGGATGCAGCGCGAGAGGTGACCGGGGCTGACCTCGACCAGCGGTGGCGGCGCCTTGGTGCAGTCGTCCAGCACGAAGGGGCAGCGCGCACTGAAGCGGCAGCCGGCGGGCGGCTGCGCCATGTTCGGCACCATGCCTTCGATCGTGGCAAGCTGCTCGGCGCGGTGGTCGAGGCGCGGGATCGAGCCCAGCAGGCCGACGGTGTAGGGATGCTGCGGCATGGCGAACAGCTCGTCGACCGGCGCGCGCTCGACGATCTCGCCGGCATACATCACCGCGACCTCGTCGCAGACTTCGGCGACGACACCGAGATCGTGGGTGATCAGGATGATGGCGGCGCCGCTCGCTGCCTTCAGCTCGCGCATCAACTCCAGGATCTGCGCCTGCAAGGTGACATCGAGCGCCGTGGTCGGCTCGTCCGCGATCAGCAGCCGCGGATCGCAGGCGAGCGCCATCGCGATCATCACGCGCTGGCGCATGCCGCCGGAGAGCTTGTGTGGATATTCGTCGATCCGCCGCTCCGGTGACGGGATGTGGACGCGGCGCAAGAGCTCGATGGCCCGCTCGCGCGCGCTGCGCCGGGAGCCGCCGCGGTGGCGCAGAATGGTCTCGACGATCTGGTCGCCGATTGTGAAGCTCGGATTGAGCGACGTCATAGGCTCCTGAAAAATCATCGCGAGCCGGTTGCCGCGGAGGTCGCGCAACGTCTGGTCAGGAGTCTTCAGCAGGTCGAAGCCGTCGAAGCGGATTGCTCCGGATATCTCGGCACTCTGTTTCGGCAGCAGTCCCATGATCGCCAGCGACGTCACGCTCTTGCCGCAACCGGATTCGCCGACGAGGCCGAGCGTCGCGCCATTGGCGACGCTGAGATCCACGCCGTCGACGGCGTGAGTCACGCGGCCGTCGTCGCCGTGGAAGCGGATGCGCAGATCCTTGATCTCGATGAGAGGGCTTGCGCTCATGATTGCCTTGCTCGGCTCGCAGCGATGCTGGCGTCGATGACGCTGCGATGGGTGTTGCCTGCCGGGTTCTGCCGCGTCGGCATGGAGGAGCGGAAATGCACCCAGAGTTCCTGACTGACGCGCTCCAGCCGTTCGAGCTCGTCCAGCGGATCGGGATGATCATCGGCGCGAATGTCCAGCGCCGGCCATTCTTCCTCGCCGTGGATCAAGAGCGCCGCGGATTGCTTGCCGCGCTTGTCGCCGCCGGCGGCTTCGCCTGCGCGCATGGCGGCAAGCAGGCGGCGCGGGAAGGGCAGGCTGTCATTGGCGATATAGGTCTTCGCGGTCTCGTCGAGCACGTCGGCGCCGGCCAGCATGTTGCCGGCGATCGAGAAGCCGCTGCCGGCGATGTGTCCGCACCAGTCGACGCAGTCGCGCCCGGTATGCGCGGCGATCGCGCCGCTCGCGTCCATGATGTGGATCTGGCGGCTCGCGCGGCCGTCGTCGGTCGCGAGCAGGGTGGCGAGAACGTCATGCGCGTTCAGGCCCTCGCGCAGCAGCTTGATGCCGTCGATGCCGTAATAGGGATTGACGAAGGCCTGGGTTGCGATGGCGCCAAGACCGGCCGCGATGTAAGGCACGCGCGCGCCGACGGCGAAGAAACGGGTCGCTACCGCGATGCCGAATTGGCCGGTGGCAGGATCTCGCGCGATGATCGACCAGGTCATGTGCTGCCTATCAGCGTCCTGCGGCGTAACCCTGCATGCCCCGCGGATTGGCCGCGGCGCGCCGGCGCACCCCGACGCGCGAGGCGGCGGTGAGGCGGCCTTCCGACCAGTCGGGGCCGACCTCTACGATATGTCCGCGCTCGCGAAGGTTCTCGATCGTCGCCTTCGGCACGCGGTTCTCGACCACCAGCACGCCTGGACGCGCTGTGCGCGGCCAGAACGAGATCGGGAAATGCTCGGAGTGCCAGGCCGGCGCGTCGATCGCTTCCTGGAGATTGAGGTTGCAATGGACGTGGCGCAGGAAGAACTGCGTGATCCACTGATCCTGCTGGTCGCCGCCGGGCGAGCCCCAGGCCAGATACGGCTCGCCGTCGCGTAGCGCCATAGTGGGGGACAGCGTCGTGCGCGGCCGCTTGCCCGGCGCGAGCGAACTCGGCTGGTTCTCCTCCAGATCGAACATTTGTGCGCGGCTGCCGAGGCAAAAACCGAGCTCGGGAATGATCGGCGAGGATTGCAGCCAGCCGCCCGACGGCGTCGACGACACCATGTTGCCGGCCTTGTCGATGATGTCGAAATGCACGGTGTCGCCGCGCACCTCGCCGAAGCGGCCTACGGTTGGTTCACCGGCGCCGAGTGCGCCGACGGCCTCGCGCTGTCCTTCGGCGCGGCGCAGTTTGACCACACCGCCAAGACCCTCGACCGTGCCGGGCCGAAGGTCGAGCGAAGCTTTCTCGGTCACCAGCTTGCGGCGTTCGTCGTTATAGGCGTCCGACAGCAGCGTCGCGATCGGGATCTCGCTGAACTTGGGATCGCCGTAGAATTTCTCGCGGTCGGCGAAGGCGAGCTTGGCGCATTCGATCTGGAGGTGGATGAATTCCGGCCCGGTCGGATCGAGCCCGTCGAGCGCAAAGCCCTTGAGCAGCGCGAGCTGCTGGAGCGTCACCGGACCCTGGCTCCAGACGCCGGCCTTGCAGACGGTGTAGCGGCCATAGTCGTAGGTGAGCGGTGCCTCGATCGTCGGCTGCCAGCGCGCCATGTCGTCGGCCGAGAGCACGCCGCGATGCGGCGAGCCGCTGACATCCATCACCTCCTGGGTGCGGCAGAACTTGTCAATGGCTTCCGCAACGAAACCTTGCGACCAGGCCTTTCGCGCGCGCTCGATCTCGGCGTCGCGGCCACCGCCGCCGCTCTCGGCCTCGCTGAGAATGCGGGCGTAGGTCGCAGCCAGCGTCTTGTTGGTGAAGAGCGTGCCGGGCTTCGGAACTTCGCCATTGGGCAGATAGACCGCGGCCGACGTCGGCCAATGCTTGCGGAACAGCTGCTCGACGGTCTGGATCGTGGCGCTGGCGCGCTCGACAAGCGGATAGCCGTCGCGCGCGTAGGAGATCGCCGGCTCCAGCACGTCGCGCACGCGCATCGTGCCGTAGTCGCGTAGCAGCATCATCCAGGATTCGAACGTGCCGGGGACGCAGGCTGCGAGCAGGCCGGTGCCCGGCACCATGTCGAGGCCTTCGCTCTTGTAGTGCGCGATGGTGGCGCGCGCCGGCGCCGGGCCCTGGCCGCAGATCACCTCGGTGCGTGCGCGTTTGACGTCATGCACGATGATGGGCACGTCTCCGCCCGGGCCGTTCAAATGCGGTTCCACGATCTGGAGCGTGAACGCCGTGGCGACGCCGGCGTCGAAGGCATTGCCGCCCTTTTCCAGGATGGCCATGCCGACCGCAGTCGCGATCCAGTGTGTGGTGGCGACGACCCCGAACGTGCCCTCGATCTCGGGGCGAGTCGTGAAAGGATCGGGATTGACGTTGCTGGCCATGGGATTTCGCTACCTTATTTGTCGCGCGCGCAATTGATCACAGGCGATGCCGTGCCGCCAATGCGTGGACCGCATGGCACGCGCGCGTCACGCCGGGACCGGCGCGGTGTTCACCGCGTGGCAGGCGACGCCGTCGATCAGTTCCGGGGCTTCCTTGCGGCAGAGATCGAATGCCAGCGGGCAGCGCGGATTGAAGGCGCAGCCGGGCGGCGGATTGATCGGGTTCGGAATCTCGCCCTTCACGGGAATGCGCTGGCGGCCGCTCATGGCGAGATCAGGCACCGCTCCCAGCAGCATCTTGGTGTAGGGCATGCGGGGACGCGCGAACAGCTCGCGCCCCTCCGCGATCTCGACGATGCGGCCAAGATACATCACGCCGACGCGGCTCGCCATGTGGCGGACCACGGCGAGGTTGTGGCTGATGAACATGTAGGTCAGGCCGAACTTGTCCTGGAGGTCGCGCATCAGGTTGAGGATCTGCGCCTGCACGGAGACGTCGAGCGCCGAGGTCGGCTCGTCGCAGACGATGAACTCGGCGTCGGAGGCGAGCGCCCGGGCGATCGCGATGCGCTGGCGCTGGCCGCCGGAGAATTCATGTGGAAACTTCAGCCGGTCGTCGGGATGGAGGCCGACGAGGCTGAGCAGCTCGCCGACGCGTCCCTGAATGTCGCGCTCGCCCTGGATCAGGTCGAAAGCGCGGATCGGCTCGGAGATGATGGCATCGACACGGAAGCGCGGGTTGAGGCTCGCATAGGGATCCTGGAAGATCATCTGGATGCGGCGACGCAGCCTTCGCCGTGCCGGCGCCTGCCGCGGATCGGTCATCGAGACGCCGTCGATCAGCACGTCGCCGGAGCTTGGCGGCAACAGGCCGACGACCATCCGCGCCACCGTGGTCTTGCCCGAGCCGGACTCGCCGACCAGCGCAAACGTCTCGCCCTTCCTGATATCGAAGGTGACGTGATCGACAGCCTTGAGATATTCGAGATGCCCGCCTTCCAGCACGCGGTTGAGCCAGGGTTTTGAGACGTCGAAGACGCGGCGCAGGTTTGTGGCCTGGACGAAGGCGTTGCTCATGCCGCGCTCTCCGCCGGCACGGTATCGTAGAGATGGCAGGCAACGGATTGTGTGCCGCGCGATAGCGGCTCCGGCCGTTCAACCCGGCAGCGATCGAAGGCGAAGGCGCAGCGCGGATTGAATGAGCAGCCGCGCGGGATCGCCGACAGGCGCGGCATCGAGCCGGGGATCTGCACCAGGCGCTTGTCGTCGCCGGCGAGCGTCGGGATCGCGCCCATCAGGCCCTTGGCGTAGGGGTGCAGCGGGTTTCTCACGACGTCCTGTACCGGACCGATCTCCGCGACGCGGCCGGCATACATCACGGCGACGCGGTCGGAGGTCTCCGCGATCACGCCCATATCGTGGGTCACCAGCATCACGGCGGTGCCGTGATCGCGCCCAAGCCGCTTGATCAGCGAGATGATCTGCGCCTGCACGGACACGTCGAGCGCGGTGGTGGGCTCGTCCGCGATGATCAGCTCGGGCTCGGCGCAGATCGCCAGCGCAATCACCACGCGCTGACGCATGCCGCCGGAGAATTCGTGGGGATAGCCGTCGATGCGTTTTTCCGGCGCGGGAATGCCGACCTCGGCGAGCAGGTCGATGGCGCGGCGGCGGGCGGCCGTCTCGGACAGGCTCAGGTGGGTTCTGATCGTCTCGATGATCTGGTCGCCGACGCGGTAGAGCGGATTGAGCGAGGTGAGGGGATCCTGGAAGATCATGCCGATCCGTTTTCCCCGGATGCGGCGCATCTCCTCGGCCGGCAGATTGTCGATGCGCAGGCCGGCGAGATGAATCTCGCCGCCGGCAATGCGGCCGGGCGGATCGATCAAGCCGATCACCGACAGGCCGGTGACGGACTTGCCGGCGCCGGATTCGCCGACCACGCCGAGCACCTCGCCCTTGGCGATGTCGAAGGAGACGCCGTCGATCGCGCGCAGCGTGCCGCGGCGGGAGGCGAACTCGACCTGAAGATTGCGCACGGAGAGAATGGATTCGGTCATGGACGGCCCATACTCATCGAAGCTTCGGGTTCAGCGCGTCGCGCAGCCAGTCGCCGAGCAGGTTGATGGAGAGGATCAGGACAGCGAGCGCGATGCCGGGGAAGGCGACGATCCACCATTCGCCCGCGAACAGATAATTGTTGCCGATGCGGATCAGCGTACCCAGCGAGGGCATGGTCTCGGGCATGCCGGAGCCGAGGAACGACAGCGTCGCTTCGGTGATGATCGCGAGGGCGAGGTTGATGGTGGCGATGACCAGGATCGGGCCCATCGTGTTCGGCAGCACGTGGCGCAGCATGATCACGGGGGCAGGCAGGCCGATCAGCTGCGCCGCGGCGACATAGTCCTTGTTCTTCTCGACCATCACCGAGCCGCGCACCGTGCGGGCGTACTGGACCCAGAAGCTCAGGCCGATCGCGAACACCAGCACGCCCAGCATGCTCATCTCGTCGAGCTTGTTGCCGAACACCGATTTGGCGATGCCGTTGATCAGGAGCGCGATCAGGATCGCCGGAAAGGAGAGCTGCACGTCGGCGATGCGCATGATCAGGCCGTCGACGGCACCGCCGAAATAGCCGGCCGTGAGCCCAAGCAGGATGCCGAGCGCGCCGGAGAAGACCACGCCGAGCACACCGACCAGGAGCGAGATGCGCATGCCGTAGAGAATCGCGGACAGCACGTCGCGGCCCTGCTCGTCGGTGCCGAGCAGGAACGGGCTCTGGCCGTCGGCGGTCCACAGCGGCGAGATACGCGAATTCATCAGTTGAAGCTGCGCCGGGTCGAACGGGTTCTGCACCGACAGCAATGAGGCGAAGATCGCGAGCAGGAAGAACAGCAGCGTCACCGCAGCCGCGACCATGGTGATCTTGGAGCGGCGGAACGAGTAGAACAGATCGCTGTCGAGCGCGCGTTTGAACCAGCCCGGCGCAGCGTGCGCGCCGCGGCCTTCGACTTTGTGCGGAACGACGGCGTCGCTCATCTCTAATGCGCCCGGCTGACCGTCGAGCGCAGCCGCGGATCGACGATGGTGTAGAGGATATCAACCACGAGATTGATGGTGACGAAGATCAGGGACACCATCATCAGATAGGCCGCCATGATCGGGATATCGACGTTCTGAACGGCCTGCACGAACAGGAGGCCCATGCCTGGCCACTGGAACACGGTTTCGGTGATGATCGCGAATGCAATTACCGAGCCAAATTGCAGGCCGGCCACGGTGATCACGGGAACCAGCGTGTTGCGCAGGGCGTGGCCGAAATGGATGGCGCGGGTGGTCAGGCCACGGGCGCGGGCGAAGCGGATATAGTCGGTGCGCATCACTTCCAGCATCTCGGCGCGGACGAGACGCATGATCAGCGTCATCTGAAACAGGCCGAGCGTGATCGCGGGCATGATCAGTGCCTTCAGGCCCGACAGTGTCAGCAAGCCCGTGGTCCACCAGCCGATGCGAACGACATCGCCGCGTCCGAAGGACGGCAGCCAGCCGAGGGTCACGGAGAACAGGTAGATCAGGAGGATGCCGATCAGGAAGGTTGGCAGCGAAATGCCGATCAGCGAGACGGCCTGGAAGACATGCGCGAGCCAGCTGTCGCGGCGCAGCGCGGAATAGACGCCCATCAGGATGCCGCTGACCATGGCGAAGATGGTGGCAACGATGGCGAGCTCCAGCGTCGCCGGCATCCGCTCGATCAGCAGGTTGGTGACGGGCAGGCGGAACTGGTACGACACGCCGAACTTGAACTGCGCGGCGTTACCGATATAGCGGCCGAACTGCACGAGCACGGGATCGTCGAGGCCGAGCGACTTGCGGATCGCAGCGCGTTCGGCGCCGGAGGTATCCATCCCGACCATCTGGTTCACGGGATCGCCGGCGAAGCGGAACATCGAGAACGCGATGATCCCGACGGCGATCATGACACCGATGGCCTGGATTGCCCGGCGCAGTGTGAAAGCGAGCATCTGTTCCTTTCACATCTCTTCAGCGGCACGCATCATCGCGTTAGCCCTAAACAACAAGTCCCGGAAGCCTTGGCTTCCGGGACTTCGCAACTTCTCAACAACCTACTCGTCCTGTTTGGTCGCCCAATAGAGCAGGACCTGGTTGTCGGCGCGCTGGGTCAGTTTCACCTTCTTCGACACGCCCCAGGCGAGCGCCTGCTGATGCAGCGGAACGTAAGCGTAGTCCTTGATCGCGAGCTCATAGGCCTGCTTGATCAACTGATCGCGCTTAGTCGTATCAGGCTCCAGGAGCACCTTGTCGGCGAGCTCGTCGAACTGCTTGTTGCAGTAGCCGGCGAGATTGGCTTCGCCGCGGTTGGGATCCTTGGGATCTTCGCGGCACCCCATGATGTCGTGCATCACGTTGTGGGAGTCCAGCGTGTCAGGGGTCCAGCCCAGCATGAAGAACGAGGTCTTGTAGCCACCGGGCTTCAGCACCTTGGCGAAGTATTGCGCCTTGGGCTGCGCCAGCAGGTTCACCTTGATGTTGATGCGGGCGAGCATGCCGACGATAGCCTGGCAGATCGCGGCGTCATTGACGTAGCGATCGTTCGGGCAGTCCATTGTCACCTCGAAGCCGTCGGCATAGCCTGCTTCCGCCAGGAGCTTCTTGGCGGCCTCGGCATCGGGCTTTGGCCGGGTGAAGTCCTTCGACAGCGGATAGAGCTCCGGTGCGATCATCAACGCGGACGGTGTCGAGAGGCTGCGCATGACGCGGTTCTTGATTAGGTCGACGTCGATCGTCTTGTAGACGGCTTCGCGGACGCGGATGTCCTTGAACGGGTTCTTGCCTTTGATGTTCGAGTACAGCAGCTCGTCGCGCGACTGGTCCATGCCGACGAAGATGGTGCGCAGTTCAGGTCCCGTCAGCACGGTGGCGTTCGGGCTCGAATTGACGCGCTGGATGTCCTGGACCGGAACCGGTTCGATCACGTCCACCTCGCCCGACAGCAGGGCCGCGACGCGCGTGGCCTCCGATGCGATCGGCGTGAAGATGATCTCCTTCAGATTATGTTCTGGCTTGCGCCACCAGTTCGGATTGGCCTTGAAGACGGTCTTCACGCCCGGCTGATGGCTCTCGATCATGAAGGGGCCGGTGCCGTTTTCGTGGAGCGAGGCGTAGCTCGGCGTCGTGGCGGCGGCCGGCGTCGGTGCCACCGCATCGTTCGCCTCTGCCCATTTCTTGTCCATGATGTACCAGGTCGCCCACAGCGCCGTCAGAATAGGATTGGGCGCGGTGAGGATGAAGTCGACGGTGTAATCGTCGACCTTGACGACCTTGGCGTCGGCCGGAATTCGGCTCAGCAGGTTCGAGCCTTTGGCCCGCACGCGCTCGGCCGAGAACACCACGTCATCCGCGGTGAAGGGGTCGCCATTGTGGAATTTCACGCCCTTGCGCAGATGAAAGCGCCAGCGCGTCGGCTCCGGCGTCTCCCAGCTTTCGGCGAGCGCCGGGATGATCTTCAGGTTCTTGTCGCGCGTAACGAGGCCCTCATACACATGGCCGAGATGCGCGTGGGTGGTCGACTCGTTGAGCGTGTAGGGGTCGAGCGATTTGAGCTCACCCTGGTTGGCATAGCGCAGCGTCTGGCTCGATGCCGGCGAGACCGCCAACGCAAGCGCACCGGCGAGCGTCGCCGCAAACAGACTTCGTCCGACTGACATTTTTGACCCTCTCCACTCGCCCGCACCGTCATTTTTGATTGTTCGGTGGGGCCGATCGATCCATGTTGCCCAGAGTTCTCGACCCGTGCAAGCGCCATTCCAGCAAGGAACGCGCCAAGTTGCACCGCTGTGCAGCAATACTGACCGACAATTTGGGGGTGAGAGGCATCCCGGCGACATTCGACTTTCGATCGGCGAGGGGAATAAACGCGGAAACGGCCAGCAGGCCGCCCGGCGGACCGATTTGATTGACCATGTCCGAGGCCGGCGCCCGGCCACCTGCCTCAGGTCGCTTGCGTTGCACACCGTCTCGCGGCGATACTGCGACAGGCCGCTCGAATCTCATCTGGAGGGGACATGAAAGTTAACATCGAAATCGACTGTACCCCCCTCGAAGCCCGCCAGTTCTTCGGTTTGCCCGACGTGGCGCCGATGCAGACGGCGGTGATGGACAAGCTCCAGCAGCAGGTTCTGAGCAACATCGAGAAGGTCTCGCCGGAATCGCTGATCCAGAGCTGGTTCACCTTCGATCCGAAGATCGCGGAGCGGTTTCAGGACATGTTCGTCACCATGGCCGGCCTCGGCAGCCCGCGCAGCGGCGACAAGAAGAAATAATGCCGCCGGGGCCGGACGGGCCGCAGACCTCAGGCCGGCTTCGTCCGCCGAGCCTCGGCTTGCTGCTCGCCGAAGCCCGTGGGCTGTTCGAATTCAACGCCAGCCTGCTGCTGTCGCCGGTCCTGATGCGCGCGCCCAGAGGCGACGGCCATCCGGTGCTGGCACTGCCGGGCTTTCTCGCCAGCGATCTCTCGATGGTGCCGATGCGGCGCTATCTCAGCGAGCTCGGCTATGAGGCGCATGCCTGGCGGATGGGACGCAATCTCGGTGGGCTGGGGCGGATAAGGGAGGCCTTGCGCGCGCGGCTCGCCGAAATCCACGCCACCAGCGGACGCAAGGTCAGCCTGGTCGGTTGGAGTCTCGGCGGCGTCTATGCCCGCGATCTCGCACTCCAGGCGCCCGAGATGGTCCGTTACGTCGTCACGCTCGGCAGCCCGTTTGCCAACGACGTGCGGGCGACCAACGCCACGCGGCTCTACGAGGCGTTGTCCGGCGATCGTGTCGAGGATTTTGCCGAACTGCGCGAGGCGATCGCCGACGATCTGCCGGTGCCGGCGACGTCGATCTATTCGCGCGCCGACGGTGTCGTGAACTGGCGAACCTGTTTGTTGCGTCCCTCCGACCGCGCCGAGAACATCGAGGTGCACCTGGCGAGCCATATCGGGCTCGGCGTAAACCCCGCGGCGCTGTGGGCCGTGGCGGACCGTCTGGCGCAACCGGAGGGGGAATTCTGGCCGTTCGACCGGGCAGGGCCGTTTGCCATTGCATATGCCCCGCCGGAACGGGCAGTATCGGCCTGACGAGAAGCGCCGGCAAAGGCGCCCGTCAAAATTAGCGGAGGGACCTATGGCTGACGGTAAGAAGCTGTCGTCGCTGGACGCATCATTTCTTTATCTGGAAACGCCGGAGATGCCGATGCATGTCGGCAGCATGGCGATCTTTCGCCTGCCTGACGACTACAAGGGCGACTTCTTCGAAGACTTCAAGGCGATGATCGTCTCGCGCCTGCACATCGCGCCGATCCTGAAGGCGCGGCTGGAGAAGGCGCCGCTCGATATCGATCATCCCTCCTGGGTCGAGGACGACCAGTTCGACATCGACCGCCACATCTTCCGCGCCAGCCTGCCGCAGCCGCGCGACCGCGCCACGCTTGAACGCATCGTCGGCTGGATGCACGCCAAGCTCTTGAACCGCGCCCGGCCGCTCTGGGAGTTCTACGTGTTCGAGGGCATGAAGGACAACGAGGTCGGGCTTTATTCCAAGATGCACCATGCCGCCATCGACGGCGGCGCCGGGGCGGCGCTGACCAACATGATCTACGATATCTCGCCGATCCCCCGGAAGGTCGATCCGCCGACGGCGGGAGCGAGGCCCGGACAGGAGCCGCGCGACATCGCCGCCAACCTGCTCGATTCCTATCAGCAGCTCTTCACCCAGCCACTCGATGCCTCGGCGGCCGCAAAGAACCTTCAACTGCCGCGCACGGGCAAGAGCGACATCGGCTCGATCCTGTTCGACAATGCGATGTACCAGATCGAGAGCGCCGTGCGGTTCGCCGGCAACATCCCGACCATGGTCAAGAGCGTCTCCGAAGTGCTAGGCAAAATCTCCGATCCGAAATCTCGGGAAAGCCTCGCCAGCATGGTGTCGCCGCCGACCATGCTGAACAAGACGATTTCCTCGGAACGCAGCTTTGCCGGCGTCTCGATCTCGCTATCGCGTTCAAAGGCGCTCGCCAAGCAGGCCGGCGGCAAGCTCAACGACGTGGTGCTGGCGCTCGCCTCCGGCGTGGTCCGGCGCTACCTCCAGCAATATGGCACGCTGCCGGCGAAATCGCTGACCGCCGCCGTGCCGATCTCGCTGCGCGAGGAAGGCAACACCGAGGCCAACAACCAGGTGTTCGGCATGATCTGCTCGATCGCGACCAATGTCGACGATCCCAAGGCGCGGCTGGAGGCGATCATCGCGCAGTCGACCAAGTCCAAGGAGATGTCGCATCCGTTGCGGGCCCTGATGCCGCAGATTTCCAATATCTCGATGCTGGGTGCGCCGATGATGGTGCAGGTTCTGGCACTGCTCTACAGCCGCTCGAACCTGTCGGATGTGCTGCCGCCGGCGGCCAACATCACGGTGTCCAACGTGCCGGGGCCGCGGCAGACGCTCTATGCCGCCGGCGCGGAGCTGTTGCACATCTTCCCGGTGTCGATCTCGACGCATGGACAGGCGCTCAACATCACTGTGCAGAGCTATCGCGACCAGCTCGATTTCGGCTTCATCGTCGGTGCCAACATCATTCCGCATGTGCAGGTGATGTGCGACATGCTGCCGGAGGAGTTTGCTGCGCTCGAAGCGGCCTACGCGCCGCCGGCAGCCGACGTCAAGGGCGCCGCAGAGTAGGAACATTGCGATGATTGAAATGCCACCGCTCAAGTTCGTGCAGACGAACGGAATCCGCATGGGTTATTACGAGGCGGGCCCGGTCAGCGACAAGCCGCCGATGGTGCTGTGCCACGGCTGGCCGGAACTCGCCTTCTCCTGGCGTCACCAGATCAAGGCGCTGAGCGAGGCCGGCATCCGGGTGATCGCGCCGGACCAGCGCGGCTACGGCGCGACCGACCGGCCCGAGCCGGTCGAGGCCTACGACATCGAAAATCTGACCGGTGACCTCGTCGGGCTCCTCGATCACCTCCAGATCGACAAGGCGATCTTCGTTGGTCACGACTGGGGCGGCTTCATCGTCTGGCAGATGCCGCTGCGGCACATCGACCGGGTTGCGGGGGTGGTCGGCATCAACACTCCCCATACCAACCGTGCCTGGGCTGATCCGATCGAGCTGCTGCGCGCCCGCTTCGGCGACAAGATGTACATCGTGCAGTTCCAGGATCCGGCGCGTGAACCCGACAGGATCTTTGGCGGTCGTGTCGAGCAGACATTCGATGCGTTCATGCGCAAGCCGGCGCCGCGTCCGCCCGACGCGCCGGCAGAGGAAGTGATCGCCGGCGTCGGCGCTTCGCCGCGGGTCAATCTGGCGTTTCCGCAGATGATTGCGGCCTATGACGCGAAGCATGATCCGCGGACGCCGATCCTGTCGCCGGAAGAGAAGAAGGTGTTCGTCGACAATTTCACCAGAACCGGCTTTACCGGCGGTATCAACTGGTACCGCAATATGTCGCGTAACTGGACGCGCGCCGAGGGGCTCGATCATACCGTGCGCGTGCCGTCGCTGATGATCATGGCCGAGAACGACGCGGTGTTGCCGCCGTCCTCCGCCGATGGCATGGACAAGCTGATTCCCGATCTCGAAAAATATCTGGTCCGCGACAGCGGCCATTGGACGCAGCAGGAGAAGCCGGAAGAGGTCAGCGCCAAGCTGATCGAATGGCGTAGAAGGCGGTTTGGCTAGCTCGTCATTGCGAACTCGTCATTGCGAGGAGCGAAGCGACGAAGCAATCCAGACTGCCTCCGGATATATTCTGGATTGCTTCGCTTCGCTCGCAATGACGACATTGAGGCAGGGGGACTACATTTCGATGTCAGCCAAGAACCGACTGGACCCGATCCCGCATCCGCCGACCAAGCCGGTGGTCGGCAACATGCTGTCGCTGGATTCGGCTGCGCCTGTGCAGCACCTGACGCGGCTTGCCAAGGAGCTCGGTCCGATCTTCTGGCTCGACATGATGGGCTCGCCGATCGTCGTCGTCTCCGGCCACGATCTCGTCGACGAGCTTTCCGACGAAAAGCGTTTCGACAAGACGGTGCGCGGCGCGCTGCGGCGCGTGCGAGCGGTCGGCGGCGACGGCCTGTTCACGGCCGACACCAGGGAACCGAACTGGAGCAAGGCGCACAACATCCTGCTTCAGCCGTTCGGCAACCGCGCCATGCAGTCCTATCACCCGAGCATGGTCGATATCGCCGAGCAGCTCGTCAACAAATGGGAGCGGCTCAATGCCGACGACGAGATCGACGTCGTCCATGACATGACTGCGCTGACGCTGGACACGATCGGCCTGTGCGGCTTCGAGTACCGCTTCAATTCGTTCTATCGACGCGACTACCATCCCTTCGTCGAGTCGCTGGTGCGTTCGCTCGAAACCATCATGATGACGCGCGGCCTGCCGCTCGAGCAGTTTTGGATGCAGAAGCGCCGGAAGACGCTCGCAGAAGACGTCGCCTTCATGAACAAGATGGTCGACGAGATCATCGCCGAGCGCCGCAAGAGCACCGAAGGGATCGACGACAAGAAGGACATGCTCGCGGCAATGATGACCGGCGTCGATCGCTCGAGCGGCGAGCAACTCGACGACATCAACATCCGCTACCAGATCAACACGTTCCTGATCGCGGGGCACGAGACCACCAGCGGCCTGCTGTCCTACACGCTCTACGCGCTGCTCAAGCACCCCGACATTCTCAAGAAGGCCTATGACGAGGTCGACCGCATCTTCGGCCCCGACGTCAATGCGAAGCCGACCTACCAGCAGGTGACGCAGCTCACCTACATCACGCAGATCCTGAAAGAGGCGCTGCGGCTGTGGCCGCCGGCGCCGGCCTATGGCATCTCGCCGCTGAACGACGAGACCATCGGCGGCGGCAGGTACAGGCTCAGGAAGGGCACCTTCACCACCATCCTGGTGACCGCGCTGCATCGCGATCCCTCGGTCTGGGGTCCGAATCCCGACGCCTTCGATCCCGACAATTTCAGCCGCGAAGCGGAGGCGAAGCGGCCGATCAATGCCTGGAAGCCGTTCGGCAACGGCCAGCGCGCCTGCATCGGCCGCGGATTTGCCATGCACGAGGCCGCGCTCGCGCTCGGCATGATCCTCCAGCGCTTCAAGCTGATCGACCACCAGCGCTATCAGCTGCATCTGAAAGAAACGCTGACCATGAAGCCCGAGGGCTTCAAGATCAAGGTGCGTCCGCGTGCCGATCGCGAGCGCGGTGCCTATGGGGGCCCTGTCGCTGCAGCGGCTTCGGCGCCCAAGGCGCCGCGTCAGCCGACGGCGCGCCCCGGCCACAACACGCCGATGCTGGTGCTTTACGGCTCCAATCTCGGCACGGCCGAGGAGCTCGCGACGCGCATGGCCGACCTCGCGGAGATCAACGGCTTCGCCGTGCATCTCGGGCCGCTCGACGACTACGTCGGCAAGCTGCCGCAGGAGGGCGGCGTGCTGATCATCTGCGCCTCCTACAACGGCGCGCCGCCGGATAATGCGACGCAGTTCGTCAAATGGCTCGGCGACGATTTGCCGAAGGATGCCTTTGCCAACGTGCGCTACGCCGTGTTCGGCTGCGGCAACAGCGACTGGGCGGCGACCTATCAATCGGTGCCGCGCTTCATCGACGAGCAATTGTCGAAGCACGGCGCCCGCGCGGTCTATCCGCGCGGCGAGGGCGATGCGCGCAGCGATCTCGACGGCCAGTTCCAGAAATGGTTCCCGGCGGCCGCGCAGGTCGCGACCAAGGAATTCGGCATCGACTGGAATTTCACTCGTACGGCCGAGGACGATCCGCTCTATGCGATCGAGCCGGTGGCGGTGACCGCCGTCAACACCATCGTGGCGCAGGGCGGTGCTGTGGCGATGAAGGTGCTGGTCAACGACGAGCTTCAGAACAAGTCCGGCGCCAATTCGTCCGAGCGCTCGACGCGCCATATCGAGGTGCAACTGCCGTCCAATATCAGCTACCGCGTCGGCGATCATTTGAGCGTGGTCCCGCGCAACGATCCGACGCTGGTGGATTCGGTTGCCCGCCGCTTCGGCTTCCTGCCGGCCGACCAGATCAGGCTTCAGGTGGCCGAAGGCCGCCGCGCGCAGCTGCCGGTCGGCGATGCCGTCTCGGTCGGGCGCCTGCTGAGCGAGTTCGTCGAATTGCAGCAGGTCGCGACACGCAAGCAGATCCAGATCATGGCCGAGCACACCCGTTGCCCGGTCACCAAGCCGAAGCTGCTCGTCTTCGTTGGCGAGGAGGCCGAGCCGCTCGAGCGTTATCGCACCGAGATTCTGGCCAGGCGCAAATCGGTGTTCGACATGCTGCTCGAATATCCGGCCTGCGAGTTACCGTTCCACGTTTATCTCGAAATGCTCTCGCTGCTCGCGCCGCGCTATTACTCGATCTCCTCCTCGCCGTCGGTCGACCCAGTTCGTTGCAGCGTCACGGTCGGCGTGGTCGAGGGGCCGGCTGCCTCCGGGCGCGGCACCTACAAGGGCATTTGCTCGAACTATCTCGCCAATCGGCGCGCGGGCGATGCGATCTACGCCACTGTTCGTGAGACCAAGGCCGGCTTCCGGCTTCCGGATGAGCCATCCGTGCCGATCATCATGATCGGTCCGGGCACCGGGCTTGCGCCTTTCCGCGGCTTCCTCCAGGAGCGCGCCGCGCGCAAGGCGAAAGGTGCCGCCCTCGGCCCGGCCATGTTGTTCTTCGGCTGCCGTCATCCCGACCAGGACTTTCTCTACGCAGACGAGCTGAAGGCGCTGGCGGCGAGCGGCATCGCCGAGCTTTTCACCGCGTTCTCGCGCGCGGATGGACCGAAGACTTATGTGCAGCACATGCTTGCCGCGCAGAAGGACAGGGTCTGGCCGCTGATCGAGCAGGGCGCGATCATCTATGTCTGCGGCGACGGCAGCAAGATGGAGCCTGACGTGAAGGCCGCGCTCGTGGCGATCCATCGCGACAAGAGCGGCAGCGATGCCGCCACGGCTGCGCGCTGGATCGAGGAAATGGGCGCGAAGAACCGGTACGTGCTCGACGTCTGGGCGGGCGCGTAGCCCAAGACGCGCTCGATCCGGGCTACGGGGCCACGACGGAAATCGTGCTAAAGCTCTTGCATGATTCCCTGGGAAAAGATCGATACCGCCAAAATCCCCGGCTCCGACGAAGAGCTCCGCCTGATGCGGCGCGGCAAGGAGTTCTCCATCAAGCTCGGCACCAACGAGCTGATGAACAACCGCCTGTCCGGCTCTGAGGCCGCGCTTGCGACGCTGGCGGCGAAGCAGATCGAGACGGTCGCCAAACCCGTTGTCCTCATCGGCGGTCTCGGGATGGGCTTTACGCTGCGTGCGGCGCTCACTGTGCTCGGGAGCAAGGCGAAGATCGTGGTCTCCGAGCTCGTGCCGGCGGTGGTCGCTTGGGCTCGGGGCCCGATGGCGGAGGTCTTCGGCGACAGCCTCGACGATGCCAGGGTGAACATCCGGGAGACCGACGTCGGCGAGATCATCCGCGCGCAGCGGTCGGCCTTCGACGCCATTCTCCTCGACGTCGACAACGGGCCGGAGGGGCTGACCCGGAAGGGCAATGACGCACTCTACAATGCGAGCGGGTTGAAGGCGGCGAAGGTGGCGCTGCGGCCGGGCGGCGTGCTGGCCGTCTGGTCATCGGGACCAAATCCGGCCTTCACCAAGCGCCTCGGCAGCGCCGGCTTCGATGTGAACGAAGTCAATATTCGCGCCACCGGCAGAGGCGGCGGCGCGCGCCATGTGATCTGGATTGCGCGGAAGAGCTAGGCGGCGATTTGTAGCCCGGAGATCGCGCGGCCCCTGCTGCCGGGCTCGCGAACGGAGTGAACGTGCAGGATGACAAAGTCGCCGTCGACGAATGAGCGCTTGATCTCGCTGTGCGAGTTCGGAAACTTTTCACGCAGGAAGCCGATGAACTTTCGGAAGCCGTCCGGTCCATCGGGCGCATTTGGATTGTGCTGGACATAACGGTTGCCGACATAGGCGAGGGCGGCGTCGGCGTCCTTCTGATTGAGGCCCTTTTCGTAGAAGGCCAGCGCGGCGGCGCGGTTGGCTTCTTCCTGCGCGCTGGCGGCCATCGCAGCGCCGCCGCCGAGGGACAGCATGAGAATGGAAGCCGCAATCATTGCGACGGACCGGACGATGAGAGGCATGTGAGCTCCGAGAGGCCGCAGCCTCTGTCTTGCGATTGAGGGAGGCCTGTATAGCTTTCACGCCGGCCCGCGTTAAGAGAGTAACCGGAAGCTCTTATGGTCACCGCGAGGAGACCGGTCGCGTTTATGCCGCCCGCGCCGCCGCCCCATGAGCGTGCTTGTCGATGGCGCGGATTATCTCGGGCCAGAAGCGCATCGGCAGCGCATGGCCCATGCCGTCGATCATCAACAGCTTTGCGCCCGGAATTGACTCTGCGGTGTCCTTGCCGCCTTCGGGCCGGACCAGGGGATCGACAGTGCCGTGGATCACCAGCGTCGGCGTTTTCACGCCATGCAGCCGCTCTTTGCGGCTGCCGGAAGCGAGCACCGCGCGGAGCTGCCGGCCGACGCCGGCCGGATTGAGCCCACGCGCGAAGACGCGCTCGGCGCGATCAGGATCGAGCGCTTCCTCCTCCGGAAAGGACCCGGCGCGCAGCACCTTCCAGGTCTCGCCGAAGCGGACGATGAACTCCTCCTTGCTGCGCGGCGGCGGCGCCATCAGCATGGCGGAGGCCTCGCGTGTCGGCGGCGGCACGCGCGGATTGCCTGTCGTCGACATGATCGAGGTCAGCGAGCGCACGCGCTCGGGAAACGACAGCGTCACCTCCTGCGCGATCATGCCGCCCATGGAGGCGCCGACCAGATGCGCGGACTTGATGCCGAGCGCGTCCATCAGGCCGACCGTGTCCTTCGCCATGTCGATCAGCTTGTAGGTCGCGGCGACGGGAATCCTGAGAAAGCGCAGCTTCAATAGCTCGAGCGGCGTCAGGCGTTTGCCGCCCGTCAGATGGCTCGACTTGCCGATGTCGCGGTTGTCGAAGCGGATCACGCGAAACCCATGCACGGCGAGCTGCTCGCAGAACGCATCGTCCCAGTGGATCATCTGCGCCCCGAGCCCCATGATCAGCAGCAGCGGCTCGGCATTGTCGTTGCCGAAAATCTCGTAGCAGATGTCGATGCCGTTGGCGCGGATGGTCTGGGGCGGCTGATGGGTGGTCACGGGCGCGTTCCCTCCTGCTGATCGATGCTGTATCGCACGGTTTGCCGCCGCAAAGAAGCCGTGTGCGCCGCACCGCGCGACCTGCCGGTTGACCGCTCCCTCGCAACGGTGTGGTATGGCGAAAAAAGAAGGGCATCGCAGCTCTCGATACCAGGAGGACGCCGATGACCGACAAGACCAATGACCCGGTCGCCATGTGGCAGAAGATGATGGGCGAGATGGAGAAGGGGTTCAACTCCTTCGCCAACCAGGCCATGTCGTCGCCCGAGTTTTCACAGGCGATGAACCGCGCGGGAGGGGTTGCTGCAGGTGCTCAGAAGCAGCTCGGCGAGCTCATGGAAAAATATCTGGTCTCCATGAACCTGCCCAGCCGCGATCAGGTCACTGGCCTTGCCGAAAGGTTGCAAGCCATCGAAGGCCAGATCGGTGAGATCAAGTGGATGCTGAGCCAGATGGCGGCAGGTTCCGGCGTATCTCAGGGCTTCGATACGGCATTGCGACCGCCGCGCACCAAGCGCCCGCCGTCCGAGGGCGGAGAGCAGACATGAATGCAGCCACCGGACTAGATTTCGCATCGATCCCGGATCGCATCCAGTCCGAGGTACAGCGCGCAATCCAACGCAGCATCAAGGGCGTCGAATATTTCTCGACCTCGGGCCCTTCGCTCGGCTCGACGCCAAAGGACGTGCTGCATTCGCGCGGCACCATGAGCCTCTATCACTACCGGCCGATGTCCGACGAGATCTACCGCGTGCCGGTCTTGATCGTGATGGCGACCACCAATCGCGGCTACATCCTCGATCTCGTGCCTGGCCAGAGCTTCATCGAATTCCTGCTCAAGCGCGGCTACGACGTCTACATGCTGGACTGGAGCGCGCCGAGGCCGGAGGAGAAGAGCCTGCGCATGGAGGACTATGTCCTCGACTTCATCCCGGATTGCGTCCGCCGCGTGCAGGCGGATTCCGGCGAGCAGGACGTCTCCGTGATCGGCTATTGCTTTGGGGGCGTCCTGTCGTTGCTTTACGGCTCGATCTTCAAAGACGGGCCGATGAAGAATTTGATCTGCTTTACCACGCCGATCGACTTCCGTGAGATGAAGCTGTTCTCCAATTTCTCCGACCGCCGCTATTTCGACGTCGATCGTCTCGTCGACAGCGTCGGCAACGTGCCGCCCGAGATGATCCTTTCCTCGTTCGAGATGCTGCGACCGGCCTCGCGCACGGTGAGCCAGATCCAGCTTTGGGAAAACATCTGGAATGACGAGTTCGTCAAGTCGTACCGCATGTTCGACCGCTGGGCGACCGACACGCTGCCGCTTGCGGGCGAGTATTTCCGCGCCATCACCAAGGATCTGATGTGGGACAACAAGCTGTTCAACGACACCATGTCGGTGGGCGGTCGCGCAGCGAAGCTCGAGAACATCAAGGTGCCGATGCTGCATGCGGTCGCCGAGCACGATCACATCGTGCCCTATGATGCCGCAAAGCATCTGATTGCGAAGATCGGCTCGGATGACAAGGAAGAGGTGATGCTGAAGGGTGGTCACGTCTCGCTGGTCGCCGGTGCAAATGCGGTAAAGCGGCTGTGGCCGAAACTGGACTCCTGGCTGGGGAAGAGATCGACATGAGTGAGCAGCGTTCCTATCCGCGTCAGGTCAAGACGGACGCGGGCGATATCGAGATCCGCCTGATGTCGCCTGCAGACGAGGCCGCGGTGCTTGCCTTCGGCAAGGGCCTGCCGACCCATGATCTGTTGTTCCTGCCACGCAACATCAGCGAGCCGAAGGTGCTGTCGGCGTGGGTCAAGGAGATCGAACGCGGCGCGATCACGAGCCTGCTCGCGGTCAGGGACGGCAAGGTCGTCGGCTGCGGCACGCTGGTGCGCGATCCGCATTCCTGGTCGCCCCATGTCGGCGAGATTCGCATGGTGGTCTCGCTCGACGTGCGCGGGAAGGGGGTGGGGCGGGCGCTGTCGCAGGAAACCTTTGCGCTCGCGCTCGGCGCCGGCCTCGAAAAGCTCTCGGTTCAGATGACGGTCGACCAGCAGGCGGCGATCGCGCTGTTCGAGAGCCTCGGCTTCAAGGCCGAGGCTCTGTTGCGGGACCATGTCCGGGACGTCGGCGGCAAGACCCACGACATCGTCGTGCTCGGGCACAACATCGCGCAGGTCCAGGCCCAAATGGAGGCCTACGGGCTGCCGGGCGCCGTCCAGCACTAGGAGCGCGGCTCGGCGCTAATGGTCGTTGGGGAACCCAGGTGGCCAAGGAGGCACCAGATTTGCCTCCCATTAAGGCTATTCACGGTTTCGTGATATCGCAATGCAATACGAATATTGCATTGCACAATTAATTGTGCCATATAAGCCGCGCCCCGGGCCAAACGGACGGGGTGAGCCCATAGCTCAACCCAATGAGGATGGAGAGACCCCAATGACCACCGAAACCAACACCGCTTTCGAGGGCTTCAAGGACGCGTTCAAGAACATCCAGAACCTGGAAGTTCCCGAGGCCGCCCGCGAGTTCGTCAAGAAGTCTGCCAACACCGCCAAGGACCGTGCTGCCGAGGTGTTCGCTGGCTCCGAGCGCGTGACCGCCGCCGTCGAGAACGCGGTGACCGAGTCCGTCACTGAAGCCGGCAAGATCAGCCGCAACATCCAGCAGGCGATCTACGAGGACGCCGAGGCGTTCTTCTCGGGCATCGACAAGCTCGCGTCCGCCAAGTCGATCAGCGAAGCCGTCGAGATCCAGTCGAGCCTGCTCCGCGCCCGCGGCGAAGTCTTCGTCTCGCGCGCCAAGGCGACCGCCGACTATGTCGGCAAGCTCGCTGCCAATGGTGCGAAGTCCGCTCAGGACAACTTTGCCAAGGTCTACACCAAGACCGCTTGATACGGCACCCTGAGTACAAACTGAAATTTGAGGCCCGCTTCGGCGGGCCTTTGTTTTTGCGCTGCCGTCATTTCGAGCGAAGCCAAGCATACAGTCCGTCGACGTGGAAAGACTCTGGATTGCTTCGCTTCGCTCGCAATGACGAGTAGGGTGATGCAGTGATGACCCCACCCGCCACTTTCTCCTTCGACACCCCCGGTGACGCCGAACGCGCGGCCGAGTTGCGTCGCGTGAAAGCGCTGGCGACGCTGGTGCTGGCCTCGACGCTTGTCCTGTTCGCCGTGGCGAAATGGCTTGTGCCTGTGCATCCCGTGTTCGGCTTCGTCGCGGCCTTCGCGGAAGCCGCGACCATCGGGGGGCTCGCCGACTGGTACGCGGTGGTCGCGCTGTTCAAGCGGCCGCTCGGCCTGCCGATCCCGCACACCGCGATCATCCAGAGCAACCAGGCCCGCATCGCCGACAAGCTCGGCGAGTTCATCCAGGTGCACTTCCTCGAGGCCGGCCCGGTCGAGGCCAAGCTGAGGGAGATCGATTTCGGCTCCTTCGTCGCCGACTGGCTGCGCGACCGCAAGCGCAGCGATGATCTCGCGCGCTTCGCGCTGCGCCTGTTGCCGGAGGCCGTCTCCGCAACGGAAAGCTCGGGTCTGATGACCTTCATCATCCGCCGCATGTCCTCACAGCTCCAGGCGATCGATCTCGCGCCGCTCGCGGCCGGCACGCTGCGCGGCTTCGTGGCAGAGGGACGGCACCAGATCCTGTTCGACGATCTCCTGCGCGTGATGCACGAGACGTTGAACCAGACCGAGACGATGGCGATGATCCGCGAGAAGGTGCGCGCGGAGTTGCCGACCCTGCTCAGGCTCTATCGCGCCGACAAGTTTCTGGTGAACAAGATCGTGGCGTCCGCCACTGCTTTCTTCAATGAGGTGCGCAGCGATCCCAAACATCCGTTTCGCGGCGAATTCGATCGCATGGTGCTGAGCTTCGTCGACCGGCTCGGCACCGATCGGGCCTATATCGATCGTATCGACGGATTGAAGCGCGATCTGCTCGCCCGGCCCGAGCTTGCCGACCTCGCCCGCACCGTCTGGGCCAACACGCGCTCCTTCATCGAGCGCAGCGCGAGCGGCGAGACGCAGGTGCTGCAGCATCATCTCGCCGGCATGTTCGTCGCCGCGGGCGAGGCGCTCGCCGGCGATGCCGAGCTGCGCGGCGAGATCAACAGGGGTCTGGTGGCGGTGCTGCGCAGCTTCGTTGCGGATCAGAAAAGCGGCGTCTCGACCTTCATTTCCGACCAGGTCAAGGCGTGGGATATGGCGCAGCTGATTTCGCTGATTGAAATCAACATCGGCCGCGACCTGCAATACATCCGCTTCAACGGTTCGCTGATCGGCGGGCTCGCAGGTCTTGCGCTCTACTCCGTAGAATTCCTGCTTCGATGGTTGTGACTTTTGCGTCACGGACGCTGGCATTCACGCGCGGGCCTATTGTCGCCTCGGGCTTGACCCGCTTGAATGTCGGGAACCGGCCGCCTAGCTGATTCATGCTGCGTTGCGGAACGTTCAAGAAGCCGGACTGTTGGAATTCGCACCCATTTGCCGGCATCGCAACCGGTAGCCTTTTCAGCAACTCTGCCCAGGGGACCATTGATGACTGCTACTGCCCAGACGCTGCGTCCGCCGTCCCGTACCCTGATGTTCCTGGAAGGGCGTGCGATCCACGAGTTCGGCGCATTCCTCGGCGCGCTGCCGCTGCTGAGCCTTGCGCCCCGCGGCGATGGGCATCCGGTGCTGGTGTTGCCAGGCCTCGTGGCCTCCGACGCGTCGACGCGCGCGCTGCGCACGTTTCTGACCAGCAAGGGTTATGCGGTGAGCGGCTGGCGCCAGGGCCGCAACTACGGCCTGCGCGAGGGCGTCCAGCATGCAATGGTCGATCTGGTGGAGGAGCTCAGCGACAAGCACGGCCGCAAGATCAGCCTGGTCGGCTGGAGCCTCGGCGGCATCTATGCGCGCCAGCTCGCCAAGATGATGCCCGAGCGCGTGCGGCAGGTGGTTACGCTCGGCAGCCCCTTCGCGGGCGATCCCCGTTCGACCAATGCCTGGCGTGTGTATGAGTGGGCGAGCGGGCGGAAGTCCGACGAGGTCGATCCGCAGTTCGGAGGTGAGCTCGCCGTCGCGCCGCCGGTGCCGACCACGGCCATCTTCAGCCGCACCGACGGCGTCTGCGCCTGGCAGGGCTGCATGGAGAAGTCGGGCGCCGAGACCGAGAGCATCGAGGTCGAGAGCAGCCATTGCGGCATGGGCCATCATCCCGCCGCCGTCTACGCAGTCGCCGACCGCCTCGCGCAGAAGGAAGGCCAGTGGCGGCCGTTCGACCGCAGCGGCTGGCGCAGCATGGTCTATCCCGATCCGCATCGGTAGCGGGCCTGCATGGTTCGAGACGCGCGGCTGTGCCGCGCTCCTTACCATGAGGGCAGGGAGTAAGGAGGCCGCGCGAAAGCGATGAGACCTCATCTTGAGGAGGCGCGAAGCGCCGTCCCGGAGGATCGAGCCCGGCTCGCCTCCATTGTCGCTCCCGTCCATTGTCGTGCCCGCATCAAACGCGCTATGCCTCGCGCATGGCGTATCCATTGTCCCGCATCACCGATCAGCTCAAGCGCGAGCCATCGCGCACCGGCTCCATCGTCATCACCGTGTTCGGCGACGCCATCGTGCCGCGTGGCGGCTCGGTGTGGCTCGGCACGCTGCTGGAATTCTTCGAAAGCCTTGATATCGACAGCGGCGTGGTGCGTACCGCGATGTCGCGGCTTGCCGCCGATGGCTGGCTGACGCGTGAAAAGGTCGGCCGCAACAGTTTTTATCGCCTGGCCGACAAAGGAAATCAGACTTTCGAGGCCGCGACCCGCCACATCTACGATCCGCCGCCGTCCGACTGGACCGGTCGCTTCGAGCTGCTTCTGATCGGCAATGGCGAGGACCGCGACGTCTCGCGCGAAGCGCTCCGCAACGCCGGCTTCGGCAGTCCGCTGCCGGGCGTGTGGATTGCGCCGTCGGGCGTGCCGGTGCCGGACGAGGCCGCGGGCGCGATCCGCCTCGAGGTCTCGGCCGAGGATGACAGCGGTCGTCGCCTGCTCAGCGCGAGCTGGCCGCTGGACCGTACCGCCGACGCCTATCTGAAATTCATGAAGACGTTCGAGCCGCTGCGCGCCGCGATCGCGCGCGGCACCGATTTGTCCGAGGCCGACGCCTTCACCGCGCGGATCCTGCTGATCCACTATTACCGCCGCGTCGTGTTGCGCGATCCCTTGCTGCCCGAAAGCCTGCTGCCGGCGGACTGGCCGGGCCGGGCGGCCCGCGAACTCTGCGGCGAGATCTATCGCGCGCTGCTTGCTCCGTCGGAACAATGGCTTGATGGCCATGGAACCAATGAAAAGGGGCCGCTGCCGCCAGCGCGGAAGCTTCTGGAAAGGAGGTTCGAGGCCTGATTTATATGTTACAGAAATATCTTGCATGAAGTAATTTTTGTTATATATTGCCTCCCAATAAAACGGGAGGATGCGCATGTATACCCAGGCGCTGAATACGGCCGAGACCGACGATCGCGGCCTCGAGGACGCGGCCAGGGCTGCGCAGTTCCAGGCCCGCATCGACGCCGAGGAGCGCATCGAGCCGAACGACTGGATGCCGGCGGCCTATCGCAAGACGCTCACCCGCCAGATATCCCAGCACGCCCATTCCGAAATCGTCGGCATGCTGCCTGAGGGCAACTGGATCACGCGCGCGCCGACCTTGCGCCGCAAGGCGGCGCTGCTGGCCAAGGTGCAGGACGAATGCGGCCACGGGCTCTACCTCTATGCCGCCGCCGAGACGCTCGGCACCTCGCGCGAAGAGCTGGTCGACGCCATGCTCGCCGGCAAGGCCAAATATTCCTCGATCTTCAACTATCCGACGCTGACCTGGGCCGACATCGGCACCATCGGCTGGCTGGTCGACGGTGCCGCGATCATGAACCAGATCCCGCTGTGCCGCTGCTCCTATGGTCCCTATGCGCGCGCGATGATCCGCGTCTGCAAGGAGGAGTCCTTCCATCAGCGCCAGGGTTACGAGATCATGCTGACGCTGTGCCGCGGCTCGGATGAGCAGAAGGCGATGGCGCAGGATGCGCTGAACAGGTGGTGGTGGCCGGTGCTGATGATGTTCGGCCCGCCCGATGCCACGAGCCAGCACAGCGACACCTCGACCAAGTGGAAGATCAAGCGCTTCTCCAATGACGAGCTGCGCCAGAAGTTCGTCGATGCCACCGTGCCGCAGGCGCAATATCTCGGCCTCACCATCCCCGATCCCGGCATGACGCAGGACCCTGAAGGGCACTGGCGCTACAGCGACATCGACTGGACCGAGTTCAAGCAGGTGCTCGCCGGCAACGGACCGTGCAACCGCGATCGGCTCGCCGCGCGCCGCAAGTCGCACGACGAGGGCGCCTGGGTGCGCGAGGCGGCAGCTCGCTATGCGGCGAAGCGCGCGCAACGCCAGACCGCGCAAGCCGCGGAATAAGGAGATCACGATGGCCACGCCGAACACGCCGCTGTGGGAAGTCTTCATTCGCAGCCGCAACGGGCTCGCGCACAAGCATGTCGGCTCGCTGCATGCGAGCGACGCCACCATGGCCTTGCAGGCCGCGCGCGACATCTACACGCGGCGCGGCGAGGGTTTGTCGATCTGGGTCGTCCCGTCCACCGCGATCACCGCGAGCGATCCCGCCGAGAAGGGCATGATGTTCGAGCCGGCGGAATCGAAAATCTACCGGCATCCGACCTTCTATGAGGTGCCAGAGGAAGTGGGGCACATGTGATGCTTGTGGCCAACATCCAGGTCTCTGAAACGCCGCTGGTGCTCTACGCGCTGCGCCGCGCCGACGACGCGCTGATCCTGGGCCATCGGCTGTCGGAATGGTGCGGACATGCGCCGATGCTGGAAGAGGATATGGCGCTCTCCAATATCGCGCTCGATCTCATCGGCCAGGCGCGCGAGCTCTACACTTACGCCGCCAAGGCCGAAGGCAAGGACAACGACGAGGACAAGCTCGCGTACCTGCGCGATGTCAGGCAGTACCGCAACCTGTTGCTGGTCGAGCAGCCGAATGGCGACTTTGCCCAGACCCTGGTGCGGCAGTTCTTCTATTCGGCCTTCGCCGACCTCTACTGGCGGGCGATGATGGCCTCGCGTGATGCGACCCTCGCGGCGATTGCCGCCAAGTCGGAGAAGGAGAGCGCCTATCATCTGCGCCACGCCTCGGAATGGATCATTCGGCTCGGCGACGGCACGGACGAAAGCCACGCTCGCGCGCAAGCCGCGATCGATCACCTCTGGGCCTTCACCGGCGAGATGTTTGCCGTTGATGACGGCGAACGCGCCCTGATCCATGCCGGCATCGCCATCGATCCCGGGACCTTGTGCGGCCGCTGGCTGACGACGCTCTCCGATGTCGTCAGCGAAGCGACGCTGGCGCTGCCGCAGAACGACTGGATGCAGCAGGGCGGCCGTTCCGGCCGGCACAGCGAGCATCTCGGCCATCTCCTGTCCGAACTGCAATCGATGCAGCGCACGTTCCCGGGGCAGACATGGTGACGGTGCTCGACCGCGACAGTGAGTTGCGCCGGCGCGCATGGGACGCCGCCGCGAACGTGGTTGATCCCGAGATTCCAGTGCTGACCATCGCTGATCTCGGCGTGCTTCGCGATGTCGTTCTCGACGGCGATCATGTCGAGGTCGCGATCACCCCGACTTACTCAGGCTGCCCGGCCATGAACATGATTGCGTTCGAAATCGAGGTCGCGTTGGAGCGCGCTGGCTTTCATCGTCCGAAGGTCCGCACGGTGCTGTCGCCGGCGTGGACCACCGACTGGATGAGCGAAGAGGGGCGCCGGAAGCTGCGCGCCTACGGCATTGCGCCGCCGCAAGCCTCGAGCTCGCGCCGTGCGCTGTTCGGTGAGCAGGCGGTCGCATGCCCGCAATGCCGCTCCGACAATACCGAGTTGCTGTCCGAATTCGGCTCGACCTCCTGCAAGGCGCTCTGGCGCTGCAAGGCCTGCCGCGAACCCTTCGATTATTTCAAGTGTCATTGACCATGTCAGCAGCCGCACCGCGCTTCCATCGCCTGGCCGTTAGCGACCTCCGCCGCGAGGCGGCCGACGCCGTGTCGTTGACCTTTGCGGTTCCCGGCGAACTCGCGGGCGATTACGCTTTCGCGCCCGGCCAGTACCTCACGCTCCGCACCATGCTGGATGGCGAAGAAGTCCGGCGCTCCTATTCGATCTGCTCGGGTCCTGACGATGGCGAAATCCGCATTGCCGTGAAGAAGGTCGACGGCGGAGCATTTTCGAACTGGGCGGCGGATGAACTCAAATGCGGCGATGAGCTCGACGTCATGACGCCGACCGGACGCTTCGGCGTGATCCCGCCGGCAGATGGCGGACGCATCCATGTCGGCTTTGCCGCAGGCTCCGGCATCACGCCGATCCTGTCGATCGTCAAGGGCGTGCTCGCGCGCGAGCCGGACAGCCGCTTCTTCCTGTTCTACGGCAACCGCGCGACCGACAACATCATGTTCCTCGAGGCGCTCGAAGAGCTGAAGGATCGCTTCATCGATCGCCTTTCGATCTTCCACGTCATCTCCGGCGAGGAGCAGGACATCCCGATCCTGCATGGCCGGCTCGACGGCGACAAGGTGAGGGTGCTGCTGCGCTCCCTGGTACCGGCCGCGAGTGTCGATCATATCTTTATCTGTGGTCCCCTTGGCATGAGCGAGGAGATCGAGGCGACTTGCAGGGATCTCGGCATCGCGGAGGAGCGCATCCACGTGGAGCGCTTCGTCTCCGAATTCGGCGGCAAGCCGCGACCGAAGAAGATCGTTGCGCCCGACGCGCCTCCGAAGGCGATGGCCTCGCTGATCATCGACGGCAAGCGTCGTGACGTGCCGGTTGCCGAGGACGAGGCGATCCTCGATGCCGCGCTGCGCGCCGGCGTCGATCTGCCTTTCGCCTGCAAGGGCGGCATGTGCTCGACCTGCCGCGCCAAGCTGGTCGAGGGTGAGGCGCCGATGGACATCAACTATTCGCTGGAGCCCTGGGAGTTGAAGGCCGGCTTCGTCCTGACCTGCCAGGCGAAGCCATCGTCGGAACGAGTCGTGGTCGATTACGATCACGTTTGACAGTTATGGCCGGGCAGCAGAGCATTATGGCCAGGCATTTGGCCGGGAGAAGCGCGTGAACGTCAAAGCCAACCTTTCGCCCGAGGATATTGCCCGCGCCTGCGCCGACGCCATGTGGGCGGAGGACGATGCCTCCAAGGGGCTCGGCATGGAGATCGTCGAGATCGGTCCGGGCTTCGCGACGCTGGCGATGAATGTGCGGCCGGACATGGTCAACGGCCAGCGCATCGCCCATGGCGGCTTCATCTTCACGCTCGCCGATTCCGCCTTCGCCTTTGCTTGCAATTCGCACAATGAACGTGTCGTGGCGGCGCAGGGCCAGATCACCTTCATCAAGCCGGGCAAGCTTGGTGACCGCCTCGTTGCAAAAGCACGCGAGGTCAGCCGTGGCGGACGCTCAGGCATCTACGACGTGCGCGTGACAGTGAGTGACACCGTCATCGCGGAATTCCGTGGGCATTCGCGTGTCATTCCCGGCACGTGGCTGCCGACGCAAGATCAATAACAAGATCAATAAAAAGAACCAACCAATGTGGGGAAACGAGGATGGCTCTGACGAGGCTCAAGGAAGGTGGCAACGCCTATAGTGCCGAGATGGACGCGCATGAGCGCGCGTCACGTGACGAGATCATGGCGCTGCAAAAGCAGCGGCTGGCCTGGTCGCTGAAGCACGCCTACGACAACGTCGCGCATTATCGCCAGTCCTTCGACAAGGCCGGCGTGCATCCGTCCGACTTTCGCGAACTCTCCGATCTCGCGAAATTCCCGTTCACGGTGAAGACGGATCTGCGCGACAATTATCCGTTCAACATGTTCGCGGTGCCACGCGAGAAGCTGGTGCGCGTGCATGCTTCCTCGGGCACGACAGGCAAGCCGATCGTTGTCGGCTACACCCAGCGCGATATCGATACCTGGTCGGAGGTGATGGCACGCTCGATTCGCGCCGCCGGCGGCCGCACGGGCATGATCATCCACAACGCCTATGGCTATGGCCTGTTTACCGGCGGATTGGGCGTGCACTACGGTGCCGAGAAACTTGGTTGCACCGTGGTGCCGATCTCCGGCGGCATGACCGAGCGGCAGGTACAGCTCATCAATGATTTCCGGCCCGACATCATCACGGTGACGCCGAGCTACATGCTGGCGATCCTCGACGAGTTCAAGCGCCAGAAGCTCGACCCGCGCCAGTGCTCGCTCAAGGTCGGCATCTTCGGCGCCGAGCCCTGGACCAATGCAATGCGCGGGGAGATCGAGGATGCCTTCGACATGGACGCGACCGACATCTATGGCCTCTCGGAGGTGATCGGCCCCGGCGTCGCGCAGGAATGCATCGAGACCAAGGACGGCCTGCACATCTGGGAGGACCATTTCTATCCTGAAGTGATCGATCCAGAGACCGGCGCGGTGCTGCCGGACGGCGCAAAGGGCGAACTGGTCTTCACCTCGCTGACCAAGGAAGGTTTTCCGGTGATCCGCTATCGCACCCGCGACCTGACGCGGCTGCTGCCGGGCACGGCGCGGCCGGGCATGCGGCGCATGGAGAAGGTGACCGGCCGTTCGGACGACATGATCATCCTGCGCGGGGTCAATCTGTTCCCGACCCAGATCGAGGAAGTGCTGCTCGCGACCGACTGGTGCGGCGGGCATTTCATTCTTGAACTCACACGCGAAGGCCGCATGGACGAACTGACCATTATTGCCGAGGCGCGGCCCGAACACTGGGACGGTCGGGGGCTCGTCGATCACGCCGACCGCATCTCGACCCACATCAAGAACACTATCGGCATCAGCTCCCAGGTGCGCGTGGTCGCGCCGGCCACGCTGGAGCGCTCGCTCGGCAAGGCCAAGCGCCTCTACGACAAGCGGCCGAAGGATTGACTTGGCCGCGCCCAAAGGCGACAAGGCCCGCGAGAAATCGTGGGCTTTTCGATGTCGCCAGCCGATACCAAAACCGTCGAAGCGCGCTGCGTGCGCCTCAACGCCAAAGCCGAGAGCGCCGCTGCGATCGCACCTGGCGTCGAGCCTCATACGCTGGCGCGCGGTCCCAATGATCTCCTGATCGAGATCAAGGCCGCGGCCGTCAACCCGTCCGACGTCAAGGCCGCCACCGGGCTGATGCCCTATGCCGTCTTCCCCCGCACGTCCGGCCGCGATTATGCCGGTGTGGTGATTGGCGGACCGGCGGATACGATCGGCCGCGAGGTGTTCGGCTCCTCCGGCGATCTCGGCATCCGCCGCGACGGCACCCACGCCAGCCATGTCGTCGTCGAAGCTGACGCCGTGGTGGAGAAGCCGAAGACGGTGTCCTGGGAGGAGGCCGCCGGCATCGGCGTGCCCTTCGTCACCGCAATGGAAGGCTTTCGGCGCGCCGGCATTCCAAAGCCCGGCGAAACCGTGCTGGTGTTCGGCGTCAACGGCAAGGTCGGTCAGGCCGCGGTCCAGATCGCAACCTGGCAGGGGGCGCGCGTCATCGGCGTGGTGCGCAAGGCGGAAGCCTATGAGGGCCATGCCAATGCGCCCATCGAGGTCATCGACGCCTCCGCAACCGATGTCGCCACGCGCGTGCGCGAAGTGACCGGCGGCAAGGGCGCCGACATCGTCTTCAACACGGTCGGCGATCCCTATTTCCAGGCCGCGCACAAGTCCCTCGCATTACGCGGCCGCCAGATCCTGATCGCCGCGATCGACCGGATCGTGCAGTTCAACATCCTCGAATTCTATCGCGGACAGCACACCTATGTCGGTATCGACACGCTCGGCCTATCCTCGGCAGCGACGGGCGCCGTGCTGCGTGACCTCGGCCCGGGTTTTGCGAGCGGGCACCTGAAACCATTCCCGATCAATGCGAATGCCGTCTATCCGCTGGAGCGCGCCAAGGAGGCCTATGTCGCGGTCGCCGGCTCGTCGCGCGATCGGGTTATCCTGAAGCCTTGATCATGGACTCGTCCACTCAACTCGTCATCCTCGCCGGCCTTATCATCGGCTTGGTCTACGGTGCCGTCGGCCTGCTCAGCGGGTTCTGCCTGATGAGCAGCATGCGCGGCTGGCTGGCCGAGGGAGACGGGCGGCTGGTGCGGACCTACGCGCTGGCGATTGCGGTTGCGATCGCTGCGAGCCAATTCCTTGCCGGTCGAGACATGGTCGATCTCGGCAAGTCGATCTATCTGCAACAATCCTTTTCGACGCCGGTGCTGTTCCTCGGCGGCCTGTTGTTCGGCTACGGCATGGTGCTGTCGAACGGCTGCGGCTCGCGAGCACTGGTGCTGCTCGGCCGCGGCAATCTCCGCTCCTTCGTCGTCGTGATCGTGCTCGCCATTGCCGCGCAGATGACGCTCAAGGGCCTGATCGCGCCAGCCCGTATTGCACTGGTTCAGGCCTCGCAAACGACCGTCAACGCCAATTCGCTGCCGTCACTGTTGGCGACGCTTGGTCCCGGTGAAGCGGTCTCGCGCGCGCTGACCGCTGCTGCAATGGTCATTGCGCTGATCCTGTTTGCTTTCGCACACCCGGCGTTTCGGCGTTCGCCCGGCCAGATTGCAGCCGGTGTCGTCGTCGGCCTCCTGGTCGCCAGCGGCTGGTTCGTCACCGGCTATCTCGGCGCCGACGATTTCAATCCCGTCCCGGTGACGTCGCTCACCTTCATCGCGCCGATCGCGGACGCGCTGCAGTTCGCCATGCTCTCGACCGGGCTGACGCTCAACTTCGGCATCGCCACCGTTGCCGGCGTCCTCGCCGGCAGCCTGGTCACCGCGCTCGCCACAGGCCGGTTTCACCTCGAAGGTTATTCCTCGCCGCGCCACATGCTGCGCTCGGCCGGTGGTGCAGCGCTGATGGGGATCGGCGGCGTGATGGCATTCGGCTGCTCGATCGGGCAGGGGCTCACCGGTGTGTCGACGCTCGCGCTGGGCTCGTTCGTCGCGGTCGCCGGCATCCTGCTCGGCACGACGGCGGGCCTGCGCGGTGCACTGCGGGTTCAGCCGCTCGCGGTGGCCTGACCGCGCAGCAGCCGGTCGCCCAGCGTCGCAAGGCCAATGCCGGTGACGATCAGAGCGGCCGCGACGGCCAGGCTCATGTCGATCGGCTCGCCCAGCAGGATCGCCGCACTGGCGATGCCGACGAGCGGCGTTCCAGTGGTGCCGAGCGACGTCGTCAGAGCCGAGATGCTCTTGTTGACCATCGACATTGCCCAATAGGCCAGTGCGGTCCCGATCAGGCCGGAATACAGGAACAGCAGCACGAGCTTCCAGGACCATTCCGCGTGCGGCAGTCCGTCCGTGATTGCCGCCGACCCTGTCAGCACGATGGTCGCCACAAGCACCTGCCAGATCAGCAGCTGAAGCGGGGAGGCAATCCAGCGATGCGCGCGGATGTAGATGATGTTTGCAGCCCAGGAGATCGCGGCCAGGATGACCATGCCGGCGCCGAGCACGACGTTGGTATTGGTCCAGTCGATCGATGCCGGGTTCATGATCACGGCAAGGCCGATCAGCCCGAGCAGGGCGCCGGCGAGTTTTGGCGCGGTCAGCGTATCCTTCCCCAGCAAGGGCGCGGCGATCGCGACCCAGAGCGGCGTGGTGTAGCCGAGCACGATGGCCTTGCTCGCGGGCAGGAAGCGCACACCGGCCGCAACCAGGACAGAGAATATCGTCATGTGCAGCAGCGCGACGCTCAGGATCACGGGAATGTCGCGTCGCTCCGGGATCACCAGATTGTTGCTCAGCCCGAGGATCACGAACAATCCGGCCAGCGCTATCCAGCTCCGGATCGCTGAAGTCCACAGTGGCGGAAGGAACTGAACGAGCTGTTTCGTGACGGACCAATTCACGCCCCAGGCCAGCACGACGATGAGGAACAGGCCGACGGCCGTGCGGGGTGAGAGGGAGTTCATCGCAAAATCCTTGAAGCAGTCCAGCCCGGTGGATAGCATTCCGGTTGGCACCTAAAAAAGTGCCAGATTGAAAAGGAATAAGGTGCCAGTTTCGGAAAGCATGATCTCTGCCCTGATCGACCTGAAGCGGGTCGACGACGAAGGGCTGGCGGCGCAGCTGACGGGGCAGCTGCGAAACCTGATCGCGGCCGGTCGCCTCGGCAAGGGCCGCGCGCTGCCGTCGAGCCGCCGGCTCGCGAGCGATCTCGGCGTCTCGCGCAACACCGTCACCTATGCGTTCGAGCAGCTCGCCGCCGAGGGATATCTCGAGACCTCGCGCGGCCGCCGTCCGGTGGTCACGGCCGACGGCGGCGCGCAGGGTGAGGGGTGGGGGCGGTCGTATCCGGCGCGCGCTCCGCAAAGTTGCGGCTCTCTCCGTGGGCTTCAAAGCTCAAGCGGGCGGACTGGCCGATGTCCTATCAGGCACCGCTGAAGCCGTTGCGTCCGGGCCATGGTGATTTCAGAGAGTTTCCGAACGAGATCTGGGCCCGCTGCCTGCGCCGCAGCGCCGTGCGTGCGGCCAAACGTGAGCTCGGACCGGTCAACCGCACACGCCTCTGCGAGGCGCTGGCGCACTATCTTGCGACCAGCAGAGGCGTTCGCGCCACGGCTGATCAGATCCTGATCCTGCCCAGCGCACAGGCCGCGCTGACCTTGATTGCCGCGTCGCT
This sequence comes from Bradyrhizobium liaoningense, assembly GCF_018130785.1. Taxonomy (GTDB): domain Bacteria; phylum Pseudomonadota; class Alphaproteobacteria; order Rhizobiales; family Xanthobacteraceae; genus Bradyrhizobium; species Bradyrhizobium liaoningense_A. The sequence continues at coordinate 1,125,038 of NZ_JAFCJT010000001.1, read as the reverse complement.
CATTACGCCCGGCGATGACGTGTGGGTCGAGGACCCCGGCTATCCCGGCGCGGCGGCCGCTTTCCGCGCGTCCGGCGCGCGCGTGACAGGCATGAAGCTGGATGAGCAGGGCATGCAGCGGATGCCGGGACTGGCCGCGCCAAAGCTCATCTTCATGACCCCATCGCACCAGCACCCGACCGGGCGGCTGATGTCGCTCGCGCGCCGCACCGAATTTCTCGGTCTCAGCAGGCCAGGCGAGACCTGGATCGTCGAAGACGATTACGACGGCGAATTCCACTATGACAGCCGGCCGGTGCCGGCCTTGCAGGGGTTAGACGCCCATGGCCGCGTGTTCTATGTCGGAACGTTTTCGAAGGCGATGACGTCCGATATCCGGCTCGGCTATGTCGTCGCGCCACCAGGGCTGGTCGGCACCCTGGAGATCGCCCAGCGGCACATCGGGCTGATCGCCTCCAGCCATATCCAGGAAGCGCTGGCGGAGTTCATCGCCGACGGGCATTTTCTCGCGCATCTGCGCCGGATGCGCCGGCTCTACCATGCGCGCCGCGATCATCTCGCGGCGGGACTGGAGCGCCATCTGGGCGAAGTTCTCTCTGCCGAAGTGCCCTCGGGCGGCATCCAGCTCGTCGCCCGCCTCAAGCGCGGCCGGGCCGATCAGGCGGCGGTGAAACGGCTGGTCGAGGCAGGCGTTGAAACACGGGCCTTATCCAGCCTGGCGCTCGGCCGTCCACGCGACCATGGCCTGCTGCTCGGCTTCGCGGCCTGGCGCGAGAACGAGATCAGCGCGGCGTTGCGGACGATGGCGTCGTGTTTCTAATGCAGGCGCGCTAGTCCACGGCCTTGCTCACGATACGGCCTTGGTTACGATGCGAATCTCCGAGGTCAGCGTCCGGTGTACCGGACACTTGTCGGCGATCTCCATCAGCTTCTTGCGCTGCTCCGCATCGAGCGCGCCGTCGATCGCGATGTCGCGCTCGATCTGGTCGAGCATGCCATCGCGCGTCTCGCACTCCGCGCAGTCCTTGGCATAGATCTTGGAGTGCTTCAGCGTGACCGTGACGCGGTCGAGCGGCAGCGATTTGCGATCGGCATAGAGGCGCATGGTCATGGAGGTGCAGGCACCGAGGCCGGCCAGCAGGAAGTCATAGGGGCCGGGGCCGGCATCCTCGCCGCCGGCCGCAATCGGCTCGTCCGCCACCAGATGATGCGGGCCGACGGTGATGAGCTGGTTGAATTTGCTCTTGCGGGTCTCCTGCACCACGACCCTGCGCGGCTCCGCCTCAACGTCCGTGGCCTTCGCAGGCCTTGCCGCGTCGATGTAGCGGCTCGCCCAGGCGACGATCACGTCCGCTGCGTAGAGCGCGTCGGCCGGCTTGGTCAGCAGATGATCGGCATGATCAAGCGAGACGAAGCTCTTGGGGTGTTTTGCCGAAACGAAGATCTTGGTTGCATTGTCGATGCCGACGGTGTCGTCGACAGGTGACTGCATCACCAGCAGGGCCTTGTGCAGGCCGGTGATGTCCTTCATCAGTTCGTGCTCGGCGATGTCGTCGAGGAATTCGCGCTTGATCCGGAATGGGCGCCCCGCCAGCGAGACCTCGACTTCGCCCTGCGCGCGGATGGTGTCGAGATGCTCGCGGAACAGGCCGGTGACGTGAGCGGGATCGGACGGCGCCGCGATGGTGGCGACAGCCTTGGCTTCCGGAATCCTTCCGGCGGCGGCGAGGATCGCGGCACCGCCGAGGCTGTGGCCGATCAGGATCGACGGAGCCTTGCGGACCTTTCGGAGATGATCGGCGGCGTGCACGAGATCAGCGACGTTGGAGGAGAACGTCGAATTGGCAAAATCGCCCTCACTGGAGCCGAGCCCGGTGAAGTCGAAGCGGAGCACGGCGATGCCCTTGGCGGCGAGCGCGACCGAGATGCGTTTTGCTGCCAGCGTGTCCTTGCCGCAGGTGAAGCAGTGCGCGAACAGCGCGTAGGCCGTGGGCTCGCCATCCGGCAGCTCCAGCGCGGCCGCTAGCTGATGGCCGCCTTCGCCGGTAAATTGAAAGCGTTCAGTCGGCATGGGCTTCTCCCCGTCCTTGCTTGAACCTAATCGCCTGAATAACGCTGCTCGGCCCAGGGATCTCCGCGGTTGTGATAGCCGCGGACTTCCCAGAAGCCCGGCGCGTCCTCGGTCAGGAATTCGATGGCCTGAAGCCACTTCGCGCTCTTCCAGAAATACAGATGCGGCACGACCAGCCGCACCGGGCCGCCGTGCTCTTCGGTCAGCGGCTGGCCCGACCAGCTATGGGCGAGCAGCGCGTCTTCGGCGGCAAAGTCTTCCAGCGCGAGGTTGGTGGTATAGCCGTCATAGGAATGCAGCGTGACGAAGCGGGCATCCTCGCGCGGCCGGCAGGCCGCGAGCAGCTCACGGGTCGCGAGCCCTTCCCACTGATTGTCGTAGCGCGACCAGGTCGTCACGCAGTGAATGTCGGAGGTGAACTGTACCTGCTTCTGCCCAGCGAACTCGGCGAAGGTCCAGAACACGGGATTCTCGATCGCACCGTAAACGTCGAGCCGCCAGCGCTCGCGCGAAACCGGCGGCACGACTCCCAGATCGAGCACCGGCCAGTCCTTGGTGAGATGCTGGCCCGGCGGCAGCCGCTGATCCTCCGGTCGCGTCACGCGGCCCGTGAGGAAGCGGCCTTCGCGCGCCCATTTCTCCTTGGTGCGCGTCAGTTTGCTGTCGGATGGCGTCTCGTCGGCCATAGGTTACTCGTGGATGAGCTACTCGTGGCGATGCATCGCAGAGGCGTGCTTGGTGTCGCGCATGGTGGAATAGATGATCAGCGACAGGCAGATGACGCCTGCGAGATAGTAGTAGAACCACTCCTCATGCCCGATGCTCTTGAAATAGAGCGCGATCGCCGGTGCCGTACCGCCGAAGATCGAGACCGTGATGGCATAGGGCAGGCCGACGCCGAGGGCACGGACATTGGTCGGGAACAGCTCGGCCTTCACCACGGCGTTGATCGAGGTGTAGCCGGCGACGAACAGCCAGGCGGCGCAGATCAAGATGAAGGCCATGAAAGGCGACTTGGTCTCCTTCAGCGTCATCAGGAGCGGCACGGTCGCGAGCGTGCCGGCGACGCCGAAGAAGATCAGCAGTGGCTTGCGCCCGATCCTGTCCGAGATGGCGCCGTAGATCGGCTGCAGGATGGTCGCGAAGATCAGCGTGCCGAAGATCACGAAGGTGGTCTGATCCTCGGTCAGGCCGACGGAGAGCTTGACGAAGGTCTGCATGTAGGTGGTGAAGGTGTAGAACGCCGCAGTGCCGCCGGCAGTGAGGCCGACCACCAGAAGCAGCTCGCGGGGATAGCGCAGCAGATTGGTGATCGAGCCGGTCGGCTTCACCACCTTCTTGGCTTCCTCGAACGCCTCAGTCTCGTGCAGATTGCGCCGCATCACGGCGGCAAAGATCGCGAGCGCCGCGCCGATCGCGAACGGGATGCGCCAGCCCCAGGCCTTCAGCTCCTCGGGGGTGAGGAAGACCTTTTGCAGGAGCAGCAGCACGATGATCGCGGTGAGCTGGCCACCGATCAACGTGACGTATTGAAAGCTCGAATAAAACCCGCGGTGCTTGGGATCGGCGACTTCGCTCAAGTAAGTGGCGCTGGCGCCATATTCGCCGCCGAGGCTCAGGCCTTCGATGACGCGGGCCAGCGCCAGGATCACCGGTGCGGCGAAACCGATGGTTGCGTAGGTCGGCGTCAGCGCGATGATCAGCGAGCCGAAGCACATGAAGACGACCGACAAGGTCAGCGAGATGCGCCGGCCGAAATGGTCGGCGATGTAGCCGAACAGCCAGCCGCCCAGGGGGCGCATCAGGAAGGTCGCCGCGAACACCACGGCGACGTTCAATTGCTGCACGACGGGGTCGTTGCCGGGGAAGAAGGCCGGGGCGAAATAGAGCGCGAACGCCGTATAGGCGTAAAAGTCGTACCACTCGACGAGATTGCCGATCGAGCCGATGAAGATCGCCTTGATCCGCCGCTCGGCGTCGGCGAGGTCAATGTGGTCGGAGGCCGGTTGGATTGCTTGGTCAGTCACGTCCGGCTTCTCCGTATTGCTGTTTGGAGAGGCCTACATCGCCTTTCCAAGCAGAAATGGCAACTGGCGGGGGCCTCTCACGGTGCCCTGCGACCAGGTCACCGTGCCTGCCGGATCAAGGGCGAAGTCCGGGATCCGCTTCAGCCATTCCTCCAGCGCAACCTGCATCTCCATGCGCGCAAGGTTGGAACCCACGCAGCGGTGAATGCCGAGGCCGAAGGCGGCGTGGCGGTTCTCGCGGCGATCGATCACGACTTTGTCAGCGTCCGGAAACATCTTGGGATCACGGTTGGCGGCCGGGAAGGATAGCAGCACCATGTTGCCCGCCTTGACCGGACAGCCCGAGATCGTGGTCTCCTTGACCACCTCGCGCGCCATGGTCACCGGCGAATAGGCACGCAGCAGCTCCTCCACGGCGATCGGGATCAGCCCGGGCTCGGCGATCAGGCGCTCACGGTCGGCCGGCGTCCGGGCGAGATGCCAGAGCGAGGAACCGATCGCACTCCAGGTGGTGTCGATGCCGGCAATCAGGAGCAGCCGCAGCGAACCCAGCACGTGGGACTCCTCCAGCGGCTGGCCTTCCTTGTCCTTGGCATTCATCAGGTAGGAGATCAGGTCGTCGGTCGGCCTCGATCTGCGCTCCTCGATATGCGTCCTGAAATAGGCGCTCATCTCCTGCACGGCCTCGAGCAGCTTGCTTTCGTCCTTGATGCCGAGCTCCAGGATCATGTGGATCCAGTTGATGAACAGATCGCTGTCGCTCTCGGGTATGCCGAGCATGTGGGCGATGGCCTGAACCGGGATGTATTTGCTGTAGCGCGCTGCGGCGTCGACCTTGCCATCGGCGATGAACCCGTCGATCAGCTCGTTGCAGATCGCACGCATCCGCGGTTCCAGCTTCTTCATCGCATCCGGCGTGAACGGCGGCAGCAACAATTGCTTGGCCGGCTTGTGCACGGGCGGGTCGGACGTGATCGGCGGGGCCGCGTTCCGGGCGACTTCGGGCCGGACATCGCGGACGATGATGCGGCGCGAGGAAAAATGCTCGGTGTCGTTGGCGATCTCGCGCACCGCCTCATAGGTCGTCGGCATGTAGCAGCCGAGAAAACGTTCGGTGTGCACCACCGGGCTCGCGGCGCGCAGTTCCTCCCAGATCGGGAAGGGATCGTCCGTCCATTGCGGGTCGGTGTGGTCGAAATCGTTGACCCAGTCGGTGACAGGCGGATGGGCGGCGGGCTGGCTGACGTCGGACATGGCAGGAAATCCCTCAGGGCTCGTGTTCGCTGAAAGCACGCGGGGGCGGCAGAGGCCGCACTACTCCTCGATCACATCGATCGCGATTTCCGGACAATTGGATTTGGCAAGCCAGGCCTTGTCTTCGAGGCCCTCGGGAACGACGCCGTCGCCGGCTTCATGGGCGTTGCCGTATTCGTCGAGCTCGAACAGCTCCGGCGCCAGCGCCTTGCAGCGCGCGTGGCCCTGGCATTTGTCGGGGTCGACGTGAACCCTCAGTCGCTCTGTCATGGCGGCTTCCTCGGTCATTTGCGCGGAGCCCGCAGGCCGGCGCGTTCCTCTTGTCGATGTTGTCTACGGCCTTTGCCGCTTTTTAAGTTATATACTATTACATTCGCGACAGGCTTCCCCTGTCAAGCGCAAACTTATAGGCTTCGCCGTAACATGCGTTCACAACTCGCTCGCAAGCCCGAGAACACCTACCACCATGGCGATCTCCGTGACGCCCTGATCAAGGCCGCTCTGCGCGAGGCGGAGCAGGGCGGGGCCGAGGCGATCAGTATCAAGGCGCTGGCAAAGCAGCTTGGCGTCTCACAGCCGGCGCCGTATCGGCATTTCGCCGATCGCGATGCCCTGCTTGTGGCGGTGACGGCGGAGGCGTTCCGGCAGCTCAGCGCGATTCTGCGTGAAGCGATGGCAAAACCGTCGAAGCAATCAAAGCTGTCGCGCCTGGCGCAAGCAACGCTCGATTTCGGCCTGCGCCGCAGCGGCATCTACCGCCTGATGTTCGCCTCGCGCACCGTGTCATGCGCGGACAAGGGCAGTGAGCTGCACGAAGCCACGCGCGAGACGTTTGCGCTCGTGATCGAGGCGCTGGAAGCGCCAGCCGTAGGCTTCTTGCGCGAGCGGCAAGCCCTGAAGATCTGGGCGGCGCTGCACGGCGTGGTGATGCTGGCCGAACAGGGCCTGTTCACCGGCGAGGCCGCGCACGCCACGCGCGAGGAACTGGTCGAGGATTTTGTCAACGAGACGAAGGCCGCGCTCGCGGTCGCGATCAAGGACGCGCAGCGTCGGAAAAAGACCGGCGCTTAGGCTTTCGCCTTCAGCAATCTCATGAGCTTCTCGACCGCGCTGTCCGGGGTCGTCACGACCGGACGGCCGGTGGCTTCTGCGACCAGTGGCGCGGTTGCTGCGATGCTGAACTGGGCCAGCGCAATGACGTCGCAATCGCGCAGGTCTCTTGATGCGTCCACAATCAGCCGGTCATGCGTGGCGCGGTCGCCGCGATCGAGCGCTGCCAGCGCGCCTTCGGCAAGCTTCGGCACGACCTGGACGGAGGCAGGAAATTCCGGCGGCATCGACACCAGCGTCGGCGGGAACGTCGAGAGTAGGCCGATCCGCTTGCCCATCGTGACCGCGCGCTCGATCATGGCCTCGTTCGGCTTGAGTACCGGCATCGGCGCATGAGCCCGCGCCACCGCCTCGATGCAGAGGCCGAAGGCCGAGCAGGTGAACAGGATTCCGTTCGCCCCCGTTGCTGCTGCATAATCGCCGAGGGCCAGGAAGCGTTCGGTCATGACATCATTGAGTTCCCCGTCGCGCGCGAGATCCGCCGACAGGCTGTCATCGAGCAGGTTCATCAGGGTCGCCTCCGGCCACGCCTTCGCGAACGCCGCCTCGATCGGGGCGATGGAGTGCTTGAGGGCGTGGATGAGAGCGATGCGAGGAGGCGTGGTCATTGAAGGTGAGTACCTTGTAGGTCTCGTGCCCCGGATGCAGCGCAATGCGAAGTATTGCGCTGCATCCGGGGCCCATTGTGGCCGCTGGGTCCCGGCTCTGCGCAGCAACGCACCGGACGATGCTTCGCATCGCCGGGGACGCTGCAGCGCGTCCGGGACACGAGAGTCATTTACTTGAACGGCACCGCGTACATCAAGCCGCCCTTGCTCCAGAGGCCGTTGAGGCCGCGGTCGAGCTTGAGCGGGCTCGCCTTGCCGACATTGCGCTCGTAGATCTCGCCGTAATTGCCGGTGGCCTTGATCACTGTCACGAGCCATTTGTTGTCGAGACCGAGCCGCGAGCCGAGGTCGCCCGAGGCACCCAGCAGCCGCTGGATCGCGGGCGTCTGCGACTTCGCCATCTCGTCGACATTGCCTTGCGTGACGCCAAGCTCTTCGGCCTCGATCAGGCCGTAATGCAGCCAGGTGATGATGTCGCTCCAGACCTCGTCGCCGTTGCGGGTGAAGGGCCCGAGCGGCTCCTTGCTGATGGTCTGCGGCAGCACGACGTAGTCGGCCGGATTCGGTGCGGCGGTCGTGACCGCGCCGGCGAGCGCGGAGGCATCCTGGGTCATGGCATCGCAGCGGCCGCCGAAGAAGGTCTGGTACATGGTGTCGACACGGTCGAACACCAGCGGCTTCCAGTCGATGCCGTTGGCACGGCCGTAATCGCCGAGCGTGACCTCATGCGTGGTGCCCTGCGCGACGCAGACCGTGGCGCCCTTGAGGTCCTTCAACTCCTTCACGCCGAGGTCCTTCTTCACGACAAAGCCCTGGCCGTCGTAGAAGTTGATCGGGCCTTGGCGGAGCCCCAGCGTGACGCCGCGCAAGTACGTCTGCGTCGAGTTGCGGTAGAGCACGTCGATTTCACCGGACTGAAGCGCCGTGAAACGGTTCTGCGCGGTCAGCGAGACATAGCGCACCTTGCTGGCATCGCCGAGCACGCCGGCGGCGAGCGCACGGCAATAGTCGACGTCGAGACCCTTGTAATTGCCCTGCGAGTCCGGCGCGGAGAAACCGGCAAAGCCGGCGCTGACGCCGCATACCAGCGTGCCGCGGCTCTTCACCGTGTCGAGCGTCGCCGCCGACGCGACAACCGTCGATGCCGCGAGCACGCTCGCCGCGATAACCACTTTCCTCATCATGATACTCTCCCCTCAGTGATTGACACTACGCAACACGTTGTCGACGGCCGTGCCGAGCTTGTCGACGATCTGGTCGATCTCGTCAGTCGAAGCGATATAGGGCGGTGCTAGCAGCACATGGTCGCCACGGACGCCGTCCACGGTACCTCCACCGGGATAGCAGCCGAGCCCGTTGGCGAAGGCTTCCGCCTTGATCTTCTGGTTCAGCTTCAGCGAGGGATCGAACGAGGTGCGGCCGGCGCGATCGGCGACGAGCTCGATCGCCCAGAACAGTCCGCGTCCCCTGATGTCGCCGATATGGCGGTGATTGCCGAAGCGCTCAGTCAGCCGCTGCTCGAGCTGCTTGCCGCGCTCCCTCACGCGGTCGAGCAGGCGGTCTTCGCGGATCACATCCTGCACCGCGAGCGCGGCCGCGCAGGCGAGGGGATGCGCGAGATAAGTGTGGCCATGCTGGAACGCGCCCGATCCGGCGCGGATTGTGTCGATGATCTTGCCGCTCGCGAGCATCGCGCCGATCGGCTGGTAGCCGCCGCCGAGTCCCTTTGCGATCGCCTGGATGTCCGGAGCAATGCCTTCCTGTTCCCACGCGTGCGTTGTGCCGGTGCGGCCCATGCCGGACATGACCTCGTCGAGAATGAGCAGCGCGCCGTGCCGGTCGCAGATGTCGCGGACGGCCTTGAAGTAGCCGTCCGGCGCGGTCACGGCGCCGGCGGTGGCGCCGACGACGGGCTCGGCGAGGAAGGCCGCGACGGTAGCCGGGCCAAGCCGTTGGAATTCGGCTTCCAACTCGGCCGCGAGCCGCGCCACGAACTGCGCATCAGACTCGCCCTCGTGCTTCTCGTGATAGGCAAAGGCCGGCGTCACATGGCTGAAGGCACCAGATAGCAGGGGCGCATAGGGCGCGCGCCGCCAGGCATTGCCACCGGCGGCGAGCGCGCCGAGCGTGTTGCCGTGATAGCTCTGCCGCCGCGCTATGAAGTGCTGCCGCTGCGGCTCGCCGCGCTCAATGAAATATTGCCGCGCGAGCTTGATGCTGGCTTCGATCGCCTCCGATCCGCCGCTGACGAAATAGGCGTAGGCGAGACCGCCGGGTTCGTGCCCGACCAGCGTCTCGGCCAGCGCCTCGGCCGGCTCGGAGGAGAAGAAGGCGGTGTGCGCATAGGCCAGCGTCGACGCCTGCTTCGCCAGCGCCGCGATCACGCGCGGATGCTGATGGCCGAGGCAGGAGACGGCTGCGCCGCCGGAGGCGTCGATGATGCGCCGCCCGTCCTCGGCGAAGAGATAGACGCCTTCGCCGCCGATCGCCTTGGGCGGCGTTTCGCGCAACGAGCGGTGCAGCACGCGGCTGGTGCGAGCGGCCATGGGTCAACCTTTCTCTGAAACGTAAGTGGAGGCCGCGGCGAGCCGCGCCTCGGTATTTTCCAGGCGTGTCTTCGCGGTGGTCCCGCCGAGCGAGAATGTTACCGCCGCGAGCGATTGCGCAATCGCGATGGCGCCGGTGAGGCTCGGGAAGAAGCCGGGGGAGGAGGCCGCCTCAAACAGCAGCACGTGGTCAGCCCCTTCGGCCATCGGCGCCGTGAGGCTGTCCGCGATCGCGATCAGCGTTGCGCCGGCACGATGGGCGGCCTGCGCAACGCGGACGCTCGCATGAGTATAGGGCAGGAAGCCGATGACGATGACGGCTTCGCCGGGGCGGAAGGCACCGAGATCGAGATCGTCCGGGCCGGACACGCCGACGAGTTGCACCTGTTCGGGTCGGAACAGACGGAGCTCGTAGTTCAAGAGCTCCGCGACGCTCCGGCAGCTTCGGTAACCGGCAATCCAGATCCGCTTGGCGTCGTGCAGCGCGCGGGCCGCTTCCGCAATCGGCTGGGCCGGAATGCGCAGAAGGCCGGCGCCCTCGGCCTCGAGCTTGTCGGTGACGAGCGCGACATCGGCGTTCGGGCCGTGGCGGCGGCTTTTGGCGCGGCCGGAGAAAGGTGAGATCTGCGACGGCCGCCGCGCCTCGGTGAGTGCGGCGCGCAATTGCTCCCAGCCGGAATAGCCGATGGCCTTGGCAAGCCGCGTGAACGCGGCCGGGTCGGCGCCGGCCTCGGCTGCCAGATCGCGCATCGAACGGGTGGTGGCGTCGTAGTCATTGGCGGCAACGAAGCGGCCGACCTCCTGCAAGCGCAGGGGGAGCGATGGCAACGCAATGCGCAGTTCGCTCAAGGGCGAGGATTTCGCGGGCTCGGCCATGAAACATTTGTTGCACGCTTTTCAGATTGGTGCAACAGTTGACGTGCGCCGCCGGAAATCGTTGCTCTTGAGAAGGATTTTTGTGCTGTGACTTCAGACAGTCCGAGACCGCCGCCCCGCCGTCGCTTCTTCGGCGCATGGGGGCGCCGCGAGCTGCAAGGCCTTTTCTGGCAGGTGCTCGTCGTCGGGATCGTGCTTGGGGTTGTCGCCTTCCTCTGGTCCAACACCGTCACAAATCTCTCGGCCCGCCGCATCACGACCGGCTTCGCCTTCCTCGGCCGCGAAGCCGGCATGCCGATCGCCGACAGCCTGCTCGCCTACAATCCGAGAGACACGTACCTGTGGGCCTTCGTGGTCGGCATCGCCAATACCTTGCGCGTCGCCGTGATCGGCATCGTGCTCGCAACCATCCTGGGCACGCTGGTCGGGATCTCGCGATTGTCCGCCAACTGGCTGTTGTCGCGGCTCGCCGCCGTCTATGTCGAGACGCTGCGCGACATCCCGCTGCTCCTCCAGCTCCTGTTCTGGTACGTGCTGATGCAGGCACTGCCGGCCGCGCGTGCGGCGTGGCGGCCGGTCGACGGCGTGTTTCTGTCCAATCGCGGCCTGATCCTGCCGGCGATTCCGGTCGGCTCGCCGCAGCTTTGGGTGCTCGGCACAGCCGTGCTGGGCTTAGTCGCATTCTATCTCATCCGGCGCTGGCTGATTGCGCAGCAGATGCGCGACGGCAAACCGCGGCCGGCCTGGCCCTTTGCGATTGGCCTGATTGTCGCGCTGCCGGCGCTGGTGTCCGTGCTGCTCGGTGTGTCCTGGAAGATCGAATGGCCCGAGCTGCGCGGCTTCAACTTCGTCGGCGGGCTGACGCTCGCGCCGGAATATTTCGCGCTGCTGATCGCACTCGTCACCTACACCTCGGCCTTCATCGCCGAGATCGTGCGCAGTGGCATCCAGTCGGTGCCGCGCGGGCAGTGGGACGCCGCCAATGCGCTCGGCCTGCGCCGCAGCTTCATGCTGCGGCAGATCATCCTGCCGCAGGCGCTACGCGTCATCGTGCCGCCGATGACGAGCCAGTATCTCAATTTAACGAAGAACTCGTCGCTCGCAGTCGCGATCGGCTATCAGGACGTAGTCTCGATCGCCAACACCACGCTGAATCAGACCGGGCAGGCGATCGAGGCGATCGCGCTGATCATGGCGGTGTTTTTAACCATCAGCCTCGGCATCAGCTTCTTCATGAACTGGTACAATGCGCGCATCGCGCTGGTGGAGCGCTGAGCATGACCGCGATCACCGATGTTCCGGACGCACCGCGCGCCGCCCGCCGCCCGCAGATGGGCAATCCGGTGCTGCGCTGGTTGCGCACCAATTTGTTCTCGTCGATCCCGAACGGCATCCTCACGGTCGTGCTGCTGGCGTTGCTGTCCAAGGGCGTCTTCAGCTTCGTGCAGTGGGGCATCGCGAACGCTGTCTGGCTGACACCGGCAAATGATTCCAGCGCCTGCAAGGCGGTGCGTGGCCTTGGCGCTTGTTGGGCGATCATTCCCGAAAAATATCGCTTCATCCTGTTCGGCACCTATCCATTCGATGAGCAGTGGCGGCCCGCGCTGTCGGTCGTGCTGTTCATCGCGCTGTTCTATCTCTCCACCCGTCGCGCCCTGTGGCGGCGCGAGCTGGCCTATCTCTGGATCGGGGCGCTGGCCCTGATCAGTATCTTGATGTGGGGCGGCGTTTTGGGCTTGTCGTTCGTCTCGCAGGATCGCTGGGGCGGCCTGCCGGTGACGCTGATCCTTGCAACGTTCGGATTGGCCTTCGGCTTCCCGCTCGGTATCCTCGTCGCGCTCGGCCGGCGCTCAAAGCTGCCGGCGATCCGCTCGCTCAGCGTGCTCTATGTCGAGCTGATCCGCGGCGTGCCGCTGGTGAGCCTTTTGTTCATGGCGAGCGTGATGTTTCCGCTGTTCATGCCGAGCGGCTTCAACATCGACAAGCTGTTGCGCGCGCAGATCGCAATCATCCTGTTCGCGGGCGCTTATCTTGCCGAAGTCATCCGCGGCGGCCTCCAGGCCGTGCCGCGCGGGCAGTATGAGGCCGCCGATGCGCTGGGGCTCTCGTACTGGCGCAAGCACCGGCTGATCGTCCTGCCGCAGGCGATCCGCCACGTCATCCCGCCGCTGGTGAACACGTTCATCGCGTTCTTCAAGGACACCAGCCTCGTGCTGATCATCGGCATCTTCGACCTGCTGACGACTGCCAAGACCGCGATCATCGATCCCGCCTGGCAGCAGTTCTCCGTCGAAGTCTACATCTTCGTTGCCGCGATCTATTTCGTGTTCTGCTTTGCGATGTCGCGCTACAGCCGGAGCCTCGAGGCGCACGCGGCTTCGCGGTAATCCTGGAGAGCGGAATGTTTATGCCGCGCCTATAGCAAGCGCACCGATTCAGGCTAGGAATCTTACGCTGCGAAGCCCACCTCTTATTTGCTGGTGGGCTTCAACACGAGGCACGTCAAATCATGATGAAATCTGTTCTCGCCGCGTCGGCCGTTCTGGTCGCGCTTTGCTCTGCTGCCGACGCCCGCGGCGTCGTGCACCATCCGTCTGTGGCGTCGGAAGCCACCGCCCGGATGTCGCAGCTCCATCCGGCCTCCATGGCCCACGCGGCCATGACGGAGGATATGGGCTACGACGCGCATCAGTATCACGGTGGCCCGAAAGCGAACGACTAGAGAGCCGACCAAGGCGTCGAGGCCTTGGTAACTGGCAGCGCTGTGGCGATCTGATGGCAGGGATGCCGGCACCGGGGAACAACCAACGTCCCCCGGTGCGGCCGGCACTATGCCTTCACCTTCGGGTCGATCGGCGTCGTCCCGCGCAGGCCCAGAATGTCCTCGAGCAGCTTTGCGCCCGCGAGCACCTGCGCATCCGCGCGCGGCGCGCCGACGACCTGCACGCCGACCGGCAGCCCCGACGCCGTGAAGCCGCAGGGCAATGACAGCGACGGACAGCAGGCGAGCGTGATGGCGTAGACGATGCCGAGCCATTCGACATAGTTCTCGAATTTCTTGCCCGCGCATTCCGCGACATAGCGGTGCTCGATCGGGAAGGGGGGCACGATCGTGGTCGGCGTCAGCAACAGGTCGTACGTCCCGAAGAACTCGATCGCGCGCGCGGTCATGCCGACGCGCTGCGCCTCGGCGCGCGCGATTTGCTCGACCGTGAGCTTGAGGCCTTCCTCGATGTTCCAGATCACCTCGGGCTTCAGAAGGTCGCGCTTGGTGCGCAGCAGATTGGCCTTGGTGATCGCGAAATCGAAGGCGCGCAGGACATGGAAGCATTCATGCGCCTCGCGCCAGTCCGGATGCGCTTCCTCCACGATCGCGCCAGCCTCCGCAAAGCGTTCCGCGGCCTTGCGCGTGATCGCCTTGACCTCGGGATCGACCGGCGTGATGCCGAGATCTGGCGAATAGGCGATGCGCTTCGGCTTCTTGCCTGACTGAGCCGCCGACAGGAACGAGGTGGCAGGTGCGGGCAGCGAGAGCGGGTCGTCTGCATAGTCGCCGCTCATGGCATCCAACAGCAGCGCAAGATCCTCGACGTTGCGCGCCATCGGCCCCACCACGCCGAGATTGCGGTCGATCGCCGACTTGGGCGTATGTGCGACGCGCCCGATGCTCGGCCGCATGCCGACCACGCCGCAGAAGGCTGCGGGGCTGCGCAAGCTGCCGCCCATGTCGGAGCCCTGCGCAAGCCAGGCCATGCCGGTGGCAAGCGCTACCGCCGCGCCACCGGAGGAGCCGGCGGCCGATTTCGAAATATCCCAGGGATTGAGCGTCGCGCCGAACACTTCGTTGAAGGTGTTGGCGCCGGCGCCGAATTCCGGTGTGTTCGACTTGGCGTAGACGACCGCGCCATTGCCTTCGAGGTTCTCGACCATGAGATCGGACTGCTTGGGCACGTTGTCCCTGAAGATCGGCGAACCCTGCGTGTTCAGCACGCCCGCGACATCGGTCAGGTCCTTGATCGGTACCGGCAGGCCCGCGAGCAACCCGCGCGCACCGGCCGGCTTCTGCATCAACGCTTTGGCGCTGTCCCGCGCGCGGTCGAAGCACAGCGTCGGCAGCGCGTTCACCTTGCCATCGACCTCACCGATGCGCTTCTCCAGCACATCCAGCAGTTCGAGCGGCGAGACGTCGCCGGATCGCAGCTTGTCGACGACGGCGCAGGCCGTTTCGCGGATCAGGTCTTGAGACAACTATTTTACTCCTGTGCATATTCAATCGTCATTGCGAGCGCAGCGAAGCAATCCAGACTGTTGCTGTGGAAAGACTCTGGATTGCTTCGCTGCACTCGCAATGACGCGGATAGAGTTAACCCCAGCCTGCGCTGATGCCGCCATCCACCGTATAGATGACCCCGGACGTATATCCGGCGCGATCCGACGCCAGGAACGCCATGAGGTCACCGATCTCGCGCGCATGCGCGGGGCGGCCGAGCGGCAGGCTCTTCTGGAACTCCTTGTAGCGGCTCTCATCGCCGAACTGGTGCTTGGCCCGCGTCTTGAGCAGCGTCACGTGGCGATCGGTGCCGACAGGGCCCGGATTGATGCCGACCACGCGGATGTTGTCGGCGAGGCTCTTGCCGCCGAGCGCGCGGGTGAAGGCCATCAGCGCGGCATTGCCGGCGCTGCCGCAGATGTAGTTGGCGTCGAATTTCTCGCCGGCCGCGCCGATATCGTTGACGATGACGCCGCCGCCCTTCGCCTTCATCTGCGCGTAGATCTGCCGCGTCAGGTTGATGTACCCGAACACTTTCAATTCCCAGGCGTGCCGCCAGGTCGCCTCGTCGATCTTGTCGATGGAGCCGCCGGGAATGTCGCCGGCATTGTTGACGAGCACGTCGATATCGGCGGCGTTCCTGGCGAGCCGCGCGACGTCCTCGGCCTTGCGCAGGTCCACGATGCTCGTCGCTGCATCGATCTGGTGCGCGGAGCGCAAGCGATCGGCCAGGGCCTTGAGCTGGTCGCCGCTGCGGGCGGCGAGCAGGAGGTTTGCGCCTTCCTCGGCAAACGCCTCGGCGGCGGCTGCGCCAATGCCTTTGGACGCGCCCGTGATCAGGACGCGCTTGCCACGCAGATGCAGATCCATGAAGGGTACTCGCTCGGTGGGAACATCAGGATCAAACCAGTAGGCGCTCGGCCGCGCCATGGTCAACATTGCAGTGCAGCGTTGCACTGCCGCCGAGTTTGGTCCATTGCAGTGCGGTCAAAAAGGCGGCGGCTGCCGGACCAACCAAGGACGTTCTCGATGAGCAAGAAACAATACCGGATTGCAGTCATTCCCGGCGACGGCATCGGCAAGGAAGTGATGCCCGAGGGCCTGCGCGTTCTGGAGGCCGCGGCCAAGAAGCACGGCGTGTCCCTGCATTTCGACCATTTCGACTTCTCGTCCTGGGACTATTACGAGAAGCACGGCCAGATGATGCCCGACGACTGGAAGGAAAAGATCGGCAAGCACGATGCGATCTATTTCGGCGCGGTCGGCTGGCCGGCGAAAATCCCGGATCACGTCTCGCTGTGGGGTTCGCTGATCAAGTTTCGCCGCGAGTTCGACCAGTATGTGAATTTGCGCCCGGTGCGGCTGATGCCCGGCGTGCCGTCGCCGCTGGCCAATCGCAAGCCCGGCGACATCGATTTCTGGGTGGTGCGCGAGAACACCGAAGGTGAATATTCCTCCGTCGGCGGCCGCATGTTCCCGGACACCGACCGCGAGTTCGTCACGCAGCAGACGGTGATGACCCGCACCGGCGTCGATCGCATCCTGAAATTCGCTTTCGAGCTCGCGCAGTCGCGGCCGAAGAAGCACCTGACCTCGGCGACCAAGTCCAACGGCATCTCCATCACCATGCCCTATTGGGACGAGCGCGTGGAGGCGATGGCCAAGAAGTTTCCGGGCGTGAAGTGGGACAAGTACCACATCGACATCCTGACCGCGAACTTCGTGCTGCATCCGGACTGGTTCGACGTCGTGGTCGGCTCGAACCTGTTCGGCGACATCCTCTCCGATCTCGGCCCGGCCTGCACCGGCACCATCGGCATCGCGCCATCAGGCAACATCAATCCCGAGGGCGATTTTCCCTCGGTGTTCGAGCCGGTGCACGGCTCGGCGCCCGACATTGCGGGGCAGGGTATCGCCAACCCGATCGGCGCGATCTGGTCCGGCGCGATGATGCTCGACCACCTCGGCGAGAAGGTCGCCGGCAAATCGATCGTCGATGCGATCGAGCGCACGCTCGCCGAACGCACGCTGCGCACCAAGGATCTCGGCGGCAATGCCGACACGACTGCTTGCGGCAAGGCGGTCGCGGATATGGTGGATTGAGGCTCTTCACCCTCTCCCCTTGTGGGAGAGGGTGGCTTCGCGAAGCGAAGCCGGGTGAGGGGTTTCTCTCCGCGGGTGAGCCTTTCGCAGTCTAGCTCGGTGATAGAACCCCTCATCCCGCGCTTCGCGCCACCTTCTCCCACAAGGGGAGAAGGGTAGGGCAGCGGTGTCTTGGGCGCGCCCTATACATACGACTTCCGCGCCGGATCGAAGATCGGTGGATAGTCGTTCTCGTCGAGCAGGTCGAGGAACGGATCGAGGCCCCTGGACTTGATGAGCCCGAGCTCCTGATGCGAAATCAGGTTCACGGTCAAAATCTCCACGGGATCGCCCGCGATTTCCAGCGCCTCGGCGATCTGCTTGTCGGGCCCGATGATCGGCGTCAGAAACAGGAACGTCTGGAAGTCCGTTCCTGCGACCGGAGGCCACGGCAGCGCGACGCGATGGCCGAAGCCGAACCAGGTCGTGTCGATGAACGGCAGGTTGGAGAGCCAGCGTAGATTGTCGCAGACATCCGGCGTCGGTTCGCGGACATACCACATCAGCTCGGCACGCGGCTTGGCGTCCCCAGGCACTCCCGGCATCCGTTGCTCGCTCATGCCGTTGGTCAGAAGCACGTAGCCTTCGTCGGATCCCTCCTGGCACACCGGCACGAAATCGCGGCCAAAGGCGTGGATGTCGATGCGGCGCTCGGCGCTGTCCCTGAAGCTGTATTCGGGTTCGTCGAGTTCGCTTTCGTAGATGGCGAGCCGTTGCTGGTAGAAATCGGCCGCATGCGACGGACGGCCTGAGCCGGACACGAGCTTTGTGAGACGGGAGAGCATGTGAACCTCTGGGCGGATGTGAGCCGGGATACCCGCGTTGTCGTGGGACAACGCGGGCCGGTTCAAATCCATCCCGCGGATGCGGCGATGTTTCGCCGTAGTCCATGCTTCTTTGCGCAATTGTGCATGAGGTCGGGACCACACGCGGAGAGCTGCGCTTCGCGCTCCGATCAGCCCACGATCTTCTCGATCGCCGCCTGATCCAGTCCGAACTTCTTCCCCGCCTCCAGAATTTCCTGCCAGGTGGTCGGATCGACCGGGATGCCTTCCGCAAGCCGCTTCTTCTTGGTCTCACGCTCCGGTTCGCCGGCGATCTTGACCTTGTCGACGCCGGGGCCGGGCGGCGAGCCGGTGTGCCAGGCGACGAAGCTTTCGACTTCGCTCGCGAGGTTCTCGCCGGTGCCGAGCTTGCTCGGGTCGATGACGATCGAGAGCATGCCGTTGAGGACATTGTACTTGCCGTCGGACGGGCCCTTGACCACCTGTCCGCCGGAAAGCGCGCCGCCGAGGATTTCGCAGACCAGCGCGAGCCCCGAGCCCTTGTGCTCGCCGAACGGCAGAATGGCGCCGTGCGGCGGGATCACGGTGTAGCGCGGATTGACGGTGGGTTTGCCCTCATTGTCGATGATGGTCCCGGGCTCGAGCTCGACGCCCTTGTTGTGGGCAACGCGGGTCTTGCCCTGCGCGATCCTGCTGGTGGCGAAGTCGAGCACGATGGGGTCCTTGCCCCGGCGCGGGATGCCGACGCAGAACGGGTTGGTGCCGTGGCGCGCATCGCTGCCGCCCCAAGGCGCTACGATCGGGCGCGAGATCACGTTGACGAAGTGGATCGAGACCAGCCCGTGGTCGATGCACTGCTCGGCCCAGTGGCCGATGCGGCCGATGTGATGCGAGTTGGAGAGGCCGACCAGGCACACGCCGTTGCGCTTGGCGCGCTCTGCCGCCAGCTCCATCGCTTCATGGCCGATCACCTGGCCGTAGCCGGTGACGCCGTCGAGGGTGAGGAGAGGGCCGGTGTCCAGCACGGTCTTGACGTGCGCGTTCACGGCGAGGCCGCCGTTGACGACGCTCTGGACATAACGCGGGATCATCCCGACGCCGTGCGAGTCATGTCCCTTGAGGTTGGCTTCCACCAGATTGGTGGATACGAGCTCGGCCTCGCGGTCCGAGGAGCCGCCGGCCTTGACGATGGCGCGGATGGCGTTGGTGAGCGGCTCTGCCTTGATGGTGCGATAGTCGGCCATTGTTATTGCTCTTATCCTTTCACGATACGGCGGCAATGAACCCATGCCGCTTCAATCAGGTTCTCGCTGGCTTCCGGCGTCCGGAAGGCCGAATGCGCCGACAGCGTCACGTTCGGAATCTTCGTCAGCGGATGATCGCCAGGCAGCGGCTCGATGTTGAAGACGTCGAGGCCGGCATGACGAATGTGGCCGGACTTCAGCGCGTCGATCATCGCCTGCTCGTCGACGACCGCGGCACGCGCGGTGTTGATGAGGATGACGCCGGGCTTCATCGCAAGAATCTTCTCGCGCGTGATCATGCCGCGCGTTTCGTCGTTGAGCAGCAGATGCAGCGAGACCACGTCGCTCTTCGCCAGCAATGTGTCGAGATCGGTGAATTCGACGCCCGGAAAACTCTTCGGCGAGCGGTTCCAGGCGATCACCTTCATGCCGCTGCCGGACGCAATGCGTGCGACCTCGGCGGCGATGCCGCCGAAGCCGATCAGGCCGAGCGTCTTGCCGGTCAGCTGCATGCCATCCTCGCGCAGCCAGTTGCCGGCGCGCATCTCGCGATCCATCATCGCGATGACGCGGGCCGAAGCCCACATCAGCGCGATCGCGGATTCGGCGACGGCGGTGTCGCCATAGCCCTTGATCAGGTGCACGGAGATGCCGAGCTCGGCGAGCTCTTCGGGGTTCATGTAGCTGCGCGCGCCGGTGCCGAGGAACACGACGTGCTTCAGGCCCGTGCACTTCTTCGCGACCTCGGTCGGCAGCGCGGTGTGATCGACGATGGCGATCTCGGCGCCATCGAGGATTTCAGGATATTGCTCGGGCTTGATATCGGGATCCCGGTGGATCCGCACCTTGGGATCATCAGGCTTCTCCAGCCGCTCCATGATCACGGCGAGGGCTTCGTTGGCGTCGACGAAAACTCCGCGCATGGCTCTCTCCGGTCAGGATGCGACGCCGGCGATCGCCAGCACGGTATGCATGAGCACGTTGGTGCCCGCGGCGCAGTCGGGCTGCGTGGCATCCTCGAGCTCGTTGTGGCTGATGCCGTCCTTGCAGGGCACGAACACCATCGCCGCCGGCATGACGGTGTTGAGGTTGCAGGCATCGTGGCCGGCGCCGGAGGTGATGCGGCGAGAGGAATAGCCGAGCGTCTTCGCCGCGTTCTCGACCGCTGCGATCAGCTTGGGATCGAAATGCGTCGGCGGCTTGCGCCAGACAAGGTCGATCTTGACCTCGACCTTGCGGCGCGCGGCAATCTCGGCGATCGCGGCGCGCAAATCGCGATCGAGCGCATCCATGATGGCGCCGTCCGCGCTGCGGCAGTCCATGGTGAAGGCGATCTCGCCGGGAATGACGTTGCGCGAGGGGTTTGCGATCACGGCTTCGCCGATGGTGCCGACCGCCTTGGGCCCATGCTTCTTCGCAACGGCCTCCATCGCCAGCACGATTTCGGAGAGCGTCGCGAGCGCATCGCGCCGCAACGGCATCGGCGTCGATCCGGCGTGGCTCTCGAAGCCGGAAATCTTGCCGTCGTACCACAGCACGCCCTGGCCGGAATCGACCACGCCGATGGTCTTGCCCTCGGCCTCCAAAATCGGGCCCTGCTCGATGTGCAGCTCGACGAAGCAGCCGAGCTTCTGGAAGCCGACCGGCTTGTCGCCGCGATAGCCGATGCTGTCGAGTGCCTGGCCGACGGTCGTGCCCTCGACGTCCTTGCGCGAGAGGATATCGTCGGTGGTGAAATCGCCGACGTAAGCCGCGGAAGCCATCATCGCCGGCGCAAAGCGCGAGCCTTCCTCGTTGGTCCAGTTGACGACGCAGATCGGCGCTTCGGTTTCGATGCCTGCGTCGTTCAGCGTGCGGATCACTTCCAGCGCGCCGAGCGTTCCCAGGATGCCGTCATACTTGCCGCCGGTCGGCTGGGTGTCGAGATGCGAGCCGATGCCGACGGGCGGCTTCGACATGTCGCGGCCCTTGCGCAGGCCGAACTGTGAGCCGAGCGCATCGGTGTGCACCTCGAGGCCGGCGTCCTCGCACGCCTTGCGGAACCAGTCGCGCACCTGCTTGTCTTCGCTGCTCAGCGTCAGCCGCCGCACGCCGCCCTTGGCCGTCGCACCGAACTGCGCGGTCTCGTGGATGGAGCCCCAGAGGCGGGCGGAATCGATCTGTAAATTGGTGGCGGCTCGGCTCATGCGGTCGGTCTCTCTTTTGTCCGGCGCCTTTTTCAATGACGCGCCGGCGCGGGCTCGTCAACCGCGAGGCTGCTCTGCGCAATCTGCCGTGCGAGCTCGGCGACACGCTCCACCGCGACGACGTCAGGCGAGGCGAGCCAGCTCGCCGTGAATGTCAGCGGCGCTATGGCGAGATCGGTGTCGAGCAGTTGTAACCGCCCGTCGGCGAGTTCGTTCTCGACGATGGCGTCGGGGATCACGGCGATGCCGAGCCCCTCGACCGCCATGTGGATGACTGTCGCCAGCGATGCGGATGCATGCAGCCGGATCGGCGGCAGCTCCGGCCGGTCGAAGACTTCACGCACGACCTCGTAAGGCTTGGTCTTGCGCGGGAAGGTGATGATCGGAAACCGCGCAAGCTCCGCCGGCGTCACCGGTCCGTTGCCGAGACCGAGCGAGGGGCTTGCGAGAAAGCCGATCGGATAATCGGCGAGCACGCGATTGTGGACGCCTGAGGCCGACAGCGGCCCGACGACGAAAGCAAGCTCGATCTCCTGCGCGAGCAGTCGCGCGGTGAGGTTCGGCGTGATGTCGACCTCGATCTCCAGCGACAGGTTCGGATAGACTTCGTTCATGCTCTTGACGAGCCGCGGCAGCCAGGTGTGCACGATGGTCTCGGCGACGCCGAGGCGCATCACGCCGCGCATGGCCGAGCGGTCGCCGACCTCGGCCATCATCTGGGCGCGCAGACCGATCAGCTTCTCGGCATAGACCATCATCTGCCGGCCGCTCGGCGTCGGCGAAGCAACGCGATGGTCCCGGTTCAGGAGCTTTACGCCCATCTCGCGCTCGAGCTGGGCGATGCGCTGGGAGATCGCCGGCTGGGTCGTATTGAGCCGTGCTGCGGCGCCGCGAAAGCTGCCGAGCTTCACAACCCAGAGGAAAGTTTCGATCGACCTGAAGTCCAGCATTGAGAAGGATTTTCCCGATCGATAAATTCAATTTATCAAGATCGATTAGAAAGGAAGATTAGACTTTATAGCATGCTTGGTGTTGGCTGTCTTTGTTGAGTTTATAGGCAGGTCGATCAAATGACTGTTTTGGTGGCAGCGCAGCAAACTGAAACACCCGACACGCTCCCGAGCCGCCAGGCGCGGCTTGCCTATCGCGGCGGCCAGGTCGGATCTACCGCCGGCGTCGCTCCCGGCTTCGTCCAGGGCAATCTGGCGATCCTGCCGGCCGAGTACGCCAGCGCCTTTCACCGCTTCTGCCAGCTCAATCCGAAACCGTGCCCGATCATCGGCATGTCCGACGTCGGCAGCCCGCACATCCCCGCACTCGGTGCCGATCTCGACATCCGCACCGACGTGCCGCGCTACCGCGTCTGGCGCGACGGTGAGGTGGTCGACGAGCCGACCGACGTGACCAGGCATTGGCGCGACGATCTCGTGACCTTCGTGCTCGGCTGCTCGTTCTCGTTCGAAGAGGCGCTGCTCGACGAGGGCATGCCGATCCGCCACATCGAGCAGAACGTGCGCGTGCCGATGTACCGCACCAACATCGCCTGCGGCGAGGCCGGTCCGTTCGCCGGTCCCATGGTGGTGTCGATGCGTCCGTTCAGGCCGGCCGATGCGATCCGGGCCGTGCAGATCACCTCGCGTTATCCCGCCGTGCACGGTGCACCCGTGCATCTCGGGCATCCGCACCTGATCGGCATCAAGGATCTCGCCAAGCCGGACTACGGCGATCCCGTGCCCGTCGCCGACGACGAGATCCCGGTGTTCTGGGCCTGCGGCGTGACGCCGCAATCGGTGATCAACGCCGCCAGGCTGCCGTTCGCGATCACGCATTCGCCCGGCCTGATGCTGGTGACGGATCTGAAGAACCGGACCATGGCCGTGATTTAGTAGGCAACGTCTGCTGCTTCTTCGGGCTTTACCGCATCCATCAATCGCTCCATTCGATCAGTCGAAATTTAGTAACAGGGGACTTTGCCATGACGATCTCTCGCCGTGACGTGCTGCTAGGAGCCACCGCCACTGCCGCGCTGGTGCCGCTCGCTGCACGCGCCCAGACCTCGGAAGTCGTGATCGGCGTCATCTATCCGTTCTCCGGCGGCAGCGCGCAGCAGGGCGTCGACGCGCAGAAGGCCTATGAGACCGCGCTCGAAGTCATCAACAAGGACACCGATTTCGATCTGCCGCTGGCCAAGGGCGAGGGTCTGCCCGGCCTCGGCGGCGCAAAAGTCCGCCTCGTGTTCGCCGACCACCAGGCCGATCCGCAAAAGGGCCGCGCCGAAGCCGAGCGCCTGATCACGCAGGAGAAGGTCTCCGCGATCATCGGTACCTATCAGAGCGCGGTCGCCGTCACCGTCAGCCAGATCTGCGAACGCTACCAGATCCCGTTCGTCTCGGCCGACAACTCTTCGCCGAGCCTGCATCGCCGCGGCCTCAAATATTACTTCCGCGCCGCCCCGCATGACGAGATGTACTCGGCCGCGATGTTCGACTTCTTCGATGCCTTGAAGAAGAAGGGCACCAAGATCGAGACGCTGTCGCTGTTCCACGAGGATACCATCTTCGGCACCGATTCCGGCAACGCCCAGGCCAAGATCGCCGGCGAGCGCGGCTACAAGATCGTCACCGACATCAAGTATCGCGCCAACTCGCCCTCGCTCTCGGCCGAGGTGCAGCAGCTCAAGACCGCCAATGCCGACGTGCTGATGCCGTCGAGCTACACCACGGACGGCATCCTGCTGGTCAAGACCATGGCCGAACTGGGCTACAAGCCGAACGCGATCGTGGCGCAGGACGCCGGCTTCTCGGAGAAGGCGCTCTATGATGCCGTCGGCGACAAGCTCGAAGGCGTGATCTCGCGCGGCACCTTCTCGCTCGATCTCGCGCAGAAGCGTCCCATGGTCGGCAAGATCAACGAGATGTTCAAGGCGCGCTCGGGCAAGGACTTCAACGACCTCACCTCGCGCCAGTTCATGGGCCTGATCATCCTGGCCGACGCCATCAACCGCGCCAAGTCGGCCGACGGCGAGAAGATCCGCGATGCACTGGCCGCGACCGACATCCCGGGCGAGCAGACCATCATGCCCTGGAAGCGCGTCAAGTTCGACGAAGCCGGCCAGAACAACGACGCCGACCCGGTGCTGCTGCAATATGTCGGCGGCAAGTTCGTCACCATCTTCCCGCCGCAGGCCGCGATCGCCGAAGCGATCTGGCCGATGAAGTAAGCGTTTCGGAGCGCGGGAGCAGGGGAGCAAATCGAGATCGTCGCACGAGCCTCGTCATTGCGAGGAGCGAAGCGACGAAGCAATCCAGAGTGTCTCCGTGGTGAGATGCTGGATTGCTTCGCTTCGCTCGCAATGACGGAACAAACGATGACGTTTCGAACGGGGGACGACTTTTGACAGCTCAAGCTATTATCCAGAGTCTCGCGAGCGGCCTTCTGATGGGCCTGCTCTACGGACTGATCGCGGTCGGCCTCGCGCTGATTTTCGGCCTGATGGACGTCACGAACTTCGCCCATGGCGAATTCCTGATGATCGCGATGTACCTGTCCTTCTTTCTGTTCGCGTTCTTCGCGATCGATCCCCTGCTGTCGGCCCCATTGGTCGCCGCGGCGATGTTCGTGTTCGGAGCGGTGGTCTATCTGCTCCTTGTACGCTTCGCCATGCGGGCCAAGGCCAATGCCGGCATGGTGCAGATCTTCACGACTTTCGGCCTTGCGATCGTGATGCGCGGCCTCGCGCAGTACTTCTTCACGCCGGACTATCGCAGCATTCCACAGTCCTGGCTCGGCGGTAAAACCATCTCGGTCGCCGGCATCTTCCTGCCGGAGCCGCAACTGGTCGGCGCGCTGGTCTCGATCGCGGCCTTCGCCGGGCTCTACCTCTTCGTCCACCGCACCGACTTCGGCCGCGCGCTGGAAGCCACCCGCGAGGATCCCGGCGCCGTCGCGCTCGTCGGCATCGACAAGAACCGCGTGTTCGCGTTCGGCTGGGGCCTTGGCGCCGCGCTGGTCGGTCTCGCCGGCGCGATCATGGCGGTGTTCTTCTACATCTATCCCGATGTCGGCGCGTCGTTCGCGCTGATCGCCTACGTGACCGTGGCGCTCGGCGGCTTCGGCAGCGTGTTCGGCGCCTTCGCCGGCGGCATCATTGTCGGCCTGGTCGAAGCGGTGACCGCGCTGGTGTTGCCGCCATCGCTGAAGTCCGTCGGCATCTATGCCGTCTATCTCCTCGTCGTCTTCATCCGGCCGCGCGGCCTGTTCGGGTCGATGTGATGGACAAGGCTTTTGCAGCGCGGCGCCGCCGCGACCTCATCATTGCCGCAGTGCTGGCCGGGCTCGCAGCGCTGGCTCCGCTGTTGATCAAGGACGTTTACGTCCAGAACATCCTGATCCTGACCCTGATGTATGCGGCGCTGTCGCAGAGCTGGAACATCCTGTCCGGCTATTGCGGGCAGATCTCGTTGGGGCACGCACTCTATTTCGGCATCGGCGCCTACACCACCGAGTTGCTGTTCACCAAGTTCGGCGTGCTGCCCTGGTTCGGCATGCTCGCCGGCGGCGTGATAGCGGCGATCATCGCAATGGGGCTCGGCTATCCCTTCTTCCGCCTGCGCGGCCATTACTTCGTGATCGCGACCATCGTCATCGCCGAAATCGGACTGCTCTTGTTCCAGAACTGGGAATGGGCGGGGGCTGCGATGGGAATCACCGTTCCCGTGCGCGGCGACAGCTGGCTGAAATTCCAGTTCATGCGTAGCAAGCTGCCGTACTTCTATTTTGCGCTGGTGCTGTGCAGCCTCGCCTGGTTCGTCACCTGGTGGCTGGAAGACTCCAAATGGGGCTTTTGGTGGCGCGCGGTGAAGGACAATCCGGAAGCGGCCGAGAGCCTCGGCGTCGTCGTGTTCAACTCCAAGATGGGCGCGGCCGCGGTCTCCGCCTTCCTCGTCGCCATCGGCGGTGCGTTCTATGCGCAGTTTCTGGCCTATATCGATCCTGAGAGCGTGATGGGCTTCCAGTTTTCGCTGCTGATGGCGTTGCCGGCCGTGCTCGGCGGCATCGGCACCCTCTGGGGGCCTGTGCTTGGGGCTGCCATCCTGATCCCGATGACGGAGCTGACGCGCTCTTATATCGGCGGCTCAGGCCGTGGCGTTGACCTCATCGTCTATGGCGCCCTGATCGTCGCGATCTCGCTGGCCCTGCCGCGCGGTCTGGTGAGCCTGTTCTCCCGTTCGAAGGCAAAAGGAGCCACGCGATGACTGCGCTCCTTGAAACCCGCGGCGTCTGGCAGCGGTTCGGCGGCCTCATCGCCAACAGCGATGTCTCGATCTCGGTCGGCCGCGGCGAGATCGTCGGTCTGATCGGGCCGAACGGCGCCGGCAAGTCGACGCTGTTCAATCTCATCGCCGGCGTTCTGCCGCCGACTCAAGGGTCGATCTGGTTCGACGGCGAGGATGTCACCAACATGCCGGCGGCAGAGCGCTGCCAGCGTGGCGTCGGGCGCACCTTCCAGGTGGGCAAGAGTTTCGAGACCATGACCGTCATCGACAACGTCATCGTCGGTGCTCTCGTCCGCAACACCGTGATGCGCGAGGCGCGCCGTAAGGCGCATAAGGTGCTCGAATTCACCGGCCTTGCCGCGCGCGCCGACGTGCTCGCGAGCGACCTCGTGCCGGCCGAGAAACGCCGCCTCGAAGTCGCCCGTGCGCTGGCGACCGAACCGAAGCTGCTGCTGCTGGACGAAGTCCTCACCGGCCTGACGCCGACCGAGGCGCAGACCGGCGTCGCGCTGGTGCGCAAGGTGCGCGATGCCGGCATCACCGTTTTGATGGTCGAGCATGTCATGGAGATCGTGATGCCGCTGGTCGACCGCGCCATCGTGCTCGACCTCGGCAAGGTGCTGGTCGAGGGTAAGCCTTCCGACGTCGTTCGCGATCCCAAGGTGATCAGCGCATATCTGGGAGATCGTCATGCTGTCGGTGCATGAAGTCACGACCGCCTATCAGGGTCTGGTCGCGATCTCCGCGGTCTCGATCGAGGTCCAGAAGGGCGAGATCGTCTGCGTCGCCGGCGCCAATGGCGCGGGCAAGTCGACGCTGCTCAAATCCATCGCCGGCGCCGAGCGCCCGCGCTCGGGCACGGTGACGTTCGACGGCAAGCGGCTCGACGGCATGGCGCAGCATCACGTCACCGCCACCGGCATCGCCTATGTGCCGGAGAACCGCCGCCTGTTTCCGCGTCTGTCGGTGCGCGACAATCTGCGCCTCGGCAGTTATCTCTACCGCGGTGAGGCGAATCGCGAAGAGCCGCTCGATCTCGTCTTCAAGCTGTTCCCGCGTCTCCAGGAACGTTTGGAGCAGCGCGCCGAGACGCTATCCGGCGGTGAGCAGCAGATGCTCGCGATCGGCCGCGCGCTCATGACGCGCCCGCGGCTGTTGATGCTGGACGAGCCCTCGCAAGGCATCATGCCGAAGCTGGTCGACGAAATCTTCCAGGCGGTACTGCGCATCCGCGACGCCGGCATGACCGTGCTGATCGTCGAGCAGCGCATGGCCGAGTGCCTAGAAATTGCCGACCGCGCCTACATCCTGCAAACCGGCCGCGTGCTGATGCAGGGCCCGGCAGCCGAAATCAGGGGCAATCCCGACGTGCGCAAGGCGTATCTGGGGCTGTAGCCACAAGGTGTCGGGCATGTACGTCCCACGCACTCGGTGTCATCGCCCGCGAAGGCGGGCTCCAGTACTCCGAGACGTCAGAGAGATACGGAGAAGCCGCGGCGTACTGGATTCCCCGCCTTCACGGGGAATGACAGCGGTGGGTGAGGCGACGCTAGCCCGCCCATGACCGCGCGCCACCTAATCCTCGTGCCCATGCTCCGGCAGCGTGACCCCGAACACCTTCACCAGATCCGTCACCTGCTCCGGTGACAAATATCGCGGGTTCAGCCCCCGCAGCAGCAGGTACAGCTTCGCCGTCTCCTCCAGCTCCTCCGTCGCGAACACCGCGGCCTCCAGCGTGTCGCCGGCGACCACCGGGCCATGATTGGCAAGCAGCACGGATGAATACTTCCCCGCCAGTCCCTTGATCGCATCCGCGACTGCGGGATCGCCGGGGCGGTAATAGGGCACAAGCGCGGTGGCGCCGCATTTCATCAGATAATAGGCCGTCATCGGCGGCAGCGCGGCGCGCGGGTCGATCTCGGGCAGCATCGATAGCGCGACCGAGTGTGTGGAGTGCAGATGCACGATCGCCCGTGCACTCCCGCGTGTGTCGTAGAGCGCGGTGTGCAGCGGAACTTCCTTGGTCGGGGCATCGCCCGAAACCAGCCGGCCCTGATCGTCCAGCCGCGACAGTTTTGCGGGATCGAGGAAGCCGAGCGAGGCGTTGGTCGGCGTCACCAGCCAGCCGCCGCTATCCAGCCTGACGCTGATATTGCCGGAGGAGCCCGGCGTCAGCCCGCGTTCGAACAAAGAGCGTCCGAAGCGGCAGACATCCTCGCGCAGCCGGGTCTCATTGCTCATGGCCGTCATGCCCGCTTGTCTCACGCTTTGGCAGCGCGGCCAAGCCGTGTTATTCGGTTGCCGAGCCGCCACAAAGGGCGGCCGTCCGGGAAACGTTCGCAAGGGTTAGTTGCATGTCAGCCTCCAGGTCACAGAATCAGCGTATCGCCGTCATCGGGCTCGGCTCGATGGGGTTCGGCATGGCGACCTCGCTGAAGCGCGCCGGCCATGCCGTGACCGGCTGCGATGTTTCGGCTGATGCGGTGGCGCGTTTCGTGAAGGACGGTGGCGCAGGCGCAAAGACCCCGGCCGAAGCGGCCAAGGGCGCGGATATCGTCGTCAGCGTCGTCGTCAATGCGGCCCAGACCGAGACGATCCTGTTCGGCAAGGACGGTGTCGCCGAGACCCTGCCGAAGGACAGTGTCTTCCTGTCCTCCGCCACCATGGACCCGGATGTGGCCCGCCGCCTCGCGAAGCAGCTTGAGGGGACCGGCCGTCACTATCTGGATGCGCCGATCTCGGGCGGCGCGCAGCGCGCAGCCCAGGGCGAGCTGACGATCCTTGCATCCGGCAGTCCCGCTGCCTTTGCAAAGGCACGGCCGGCGCTCGATGCCATGGCGGCAAAGCTCTACGAGCTCGGCGATGCCGCAGGGCAGGGCGCCGCCTTCAAGATGATCAACCAGTTGCTCGCCGGTGTGCATATCGCCGCCGCCAGCGAAGCGATGGCCTTTGCCGCCAAGCAGGGCCTCGACATCCGCAAGGTCTATGAGGTGATCACGGCCTCCGCCGGCAATTCCTGGATGTTCGAGAACCGCATGCCGCATGTGCTCGACGGCGACTACACGCCCCGGAGCGCGGTCGAGATCTTCGTCAAGGACCTCGGCATCATCCAGGACATGGCGCGCAGCGCCCGATTCCCGGTGCCTGTCTCCGCCGCCGCGCTCCAGATGTTCCTGATGACATCAGCCGCCGGCATGGGCCGTGACGACGACGCATCGGTGGCGCGCATGTATGCGCAGGTCACCGGCGTGAAGCTGCCCGGCGACAAGTAGAGCCAAGAGGAGTCCGATGCCCCGTTTTGCCGCCAACCTCTCGATGATGTTCACCGAGGTGCCGTTCCTCGACCGCTTCGATGCCGCCGCGCAAGCGGGCTTCACCGCGGTCGAGTTTCTCTTTCCCTATGAGCATCCGGCCGAGGCGGTCGGCGAGCGCCTCAAGCGCAACGGCCTGACGCAGGCGCTGTTCAACCTGCCGCCGGGCGACTGGAACGCCGGCGAGAAAGGTTTTGCGGCGCTCCCGGCGCGGTTCTCGGATCTCAAGGCGAGCCTGGACACCGCGTTGCCTTACGCCAAGGCGACTGGCGTGAAGCGGCTCCATTTGATGGCTGGCATTGCTAACCGCGGCGAGCGCGTCGCGATCGAGGCGTTCTACAAATCGGTGGCGTGGGCTGCGGAGTTCTTCGCTCCGCACGGCATCGACATCGTGCTCGAGCCGATCAATGCGCGCAACGTGCCCGGCTACTTCCTCAACGATTTCGGCTTCGCGCGCGACCTGATCCAGGAGTTGAGGCTTCCGAACCTGAAGCTCCAGTTCGACATCTATCACTGCGGGATCATTCACGGCGACGTCACCATGCGCTTGCGTGAGATGATGCCGATCATTGGTCACATCCAGATCGCCAGCATCCCGTCGCGCAACGAGCCCGACGGCGAGGAGCTGAACTATCCGTTCCTGTTTGCCGAGCTCGACCGGCTCGGCTATGCCGGCTTCGTCGGCTGCGAATACAATCCGCGCGGCAAGACCACCGATGGCCTCGCCTGGTTCAAGCCTTATGCCGGAGTGAAGCCGTGACGCTCGCGCTGGGTTGCATTGCCGACGACTATACCGGCGCCTCCGATCTCGCCAACACGCTGACGCGCGCGGGCCTGCGCACCGTGCAGACCATCGGCGTGCCCGCTGACGACCTGGCGCTGCCCGAGGTCGACGCCGTCGTGGTGTCGCTGAAGAGCCGCTCGATCGAGGCCGGCCTTGCCGTGTCGCGCTCGCGCGCGGCGGAGACATGGCTGCGTGGCCGTGGCGCCAGCCACGTGCTGTTCAAGATCTGCTCGACCTTCGATTCCACCGATGCGGGCAATATCGGCCCGGTGATGGACGCGCTGCGCGCCGATGGAGGCGAGGGCGTCGTGCTGGTGACGCCTGCTTTCCCGGAGACCGGCCGCACCGTCTACCAGGGCAATCTGTTCGTCGGCGCCGTGCCGCTGAACGAGAGTCCGCTCAAGGACCATCCGCTCAACCCGATGCGCGATTCCAGCCTGGTGCGCGTGCTGGCGCGCCAGAGCAAGACGCAGGTCGGCCTCGTGGACCTCGCCACCGTCGCTCGCGGCGCCGACGCCGTGCGGGCCCGGTTGGCTGAGCTCGCGGGCAAGGGCGTCGGCGCCGCGATCATCGACGCCGTGTTCGACCGCGACCTCGAGACCATCGGCCTCGTCGCCGCCCAGCATCGGCTGTCGGTCGGCGCCTCCGGCATCGGCCTTGGGCTGGCGCGGGCGCTGGTCTCGACGGGCAAGGTCAAGTCGGCCGCTGGCAGCGGCGGGTCGGACGCTGCCGTCGGCGGACCGGCGGCCTGCCTCGCCGGAAGCTGCTCACAGGCGACGCTCCAGCAGATCGCCAATGCTGAACGTGCCATGGCGGTGCTCCATCTCGATCAGAACCGTATTCTTACGGGAGCGGACGAAGTGCAGCGTGCGATCGCCTGGGCCAGGCCGCGACTTGCCGACGGTCCGGTCCTGATCGCGTCGAGCGCGACACCGGATCAGGTCGCCGCCTTGCAGGCGCGCCACGGCCGCGATGCGGCCGGTCATGCCATCGAGCAGGCGATGGCCGACATTGCGGAAAACCTCGTGAAATCAGGCGTTCGGCGGCTGGTCGTGGCTGGTGGCGAGACCTCCGGCGCCGTTGTCGATCGCCTCGGGATTCCCGGCTTCCTGGTCGGCGCGGAAATCGCTGCGGGCGTGCCGGTGCTGCGCGCCGTCGGCGCTGAAGCTGGCGATATGCTGCTCGCGCTGAAGTCCGGAAATTTCGGCGGGCCGGAGTTTTTCTCGGACGCGCTTGGGCTCATGCGCTGAGCGCAGGGCCTTTTTAGTCCCTCATTCACTTCTTTAAGGTTCCGTACTCGTACGGAGTCGTAGTTAACAACTGCTCAGTCGCTTTGTTGTTGGATGTCGGCGCCGCTCCTTTTTGTTTGACCACGTTTCAGGACGCGCCGCCGCGCCAACGCAAAGAGACCCGATTATGTTTGCCACCATCTCCATTCGCGCCAAGATCATCAGTGCCGTGGCGTTCCTGCTGGTCGCGATGGCCGGCATGGGCCTCCTCGCCGTCATGAAGATGCGGACGATCAACGCCAACACCGTCGACATCACCACGAACTGGATGCCTAGCGTCCGCGTGATCGGCGATCTGCGCGCTGGCGTCATTACCTACCGCAACGTGATCCGCGAGCACATGCTGTCGGAGACGCTGGAGGAAAAGCTTGCGGCCGAGAAAACGCTGGCAACGGTGGTCGAGGCGAACACTAAGTTCCGCAAGTCTTATGAGGGGATGATCACCTCGCCCGAAGAGCGAGCTCTGTACAGCGAGTGGTCCAAAAAGTGGGAAGAGTACAAGAAGGGCACCCAGGAAGTCATGGCGCTGTCGCGCCGGGATGCCAACAAGATTCCGCACGACGCACATGAGCTGAACACCAAGACGGTCAACAAGATCGGCCTCGAGGCCGACGCCATCTTGGCCAAGGATATCGAACTCAACACCAAGGGCGGCGATCAGGCCTCCGCAGACGCCTCGGAGACCTATTACTACGCCTTCATGCTGGTCGCGATCATCCTCGGTGCCGCCGTGGTTGCCGGCCTTGGCGTCGGCTTCTACCTGGTCCAGGACGTCTCCGCCGGCATCAACTCGATCATCCAGCCGATGCAGGCGCTCGGCAAGGGCGACCTCTCCGCCGAAGTCCCGCATCGCGGCGAGAAGACCGAGATCGGCGCCATGGCCGATGTGCTCCAGATCTTCAAGGAGGCGCTGATCGCCAAGAAAGCCGCCGACGAGGCTGCCGCCGCCGATGCCGAGGCCAAGATCGAGCGCGGCCGCCGCGTCGACGGCATCACCCGCGATTTCGAAACGATGATCGGCGAGATCGTCCAGACCGTGTCGTCGGCCTCGACCCAGCTCGAAGCCTCCGCCTCGACGCTGACCTCGACCGCCGACCGCTCCCAGCGGCTGGCGACCACGGTTGCCGGTGCATCGGAGGAAGCCTCGACCAACGTGCAGTCGGTTGCTTCGGCCACTGAAGAGATGGCCTCCTCGGTCGGCGAGATCAGCCGCCAGGTGCAGGAATCGGCCCGGATGGCGGGTGACGCCGTCGGCCAGGCCCGTGCCACCACCGAGCGCGTCAGCGAGCTGTCCAAGGCGGCTTCCCGCATCGGTGACGTCGTCGAACTGATCAACACCATCGCCGGCCAGACCAACCTGCTGGCGCTGAACGCCACCATCGAGGCGGCGCGTGCCGGTGAAGCCGGCCGCGGCTTCGCGGTGGTCGCCTCCGAGGTAAAGGCGCTCGCCGAGCAGACCGCCAAGGCGACCGGCGAGATCGGCCAGCAGATCTCCGGCATCCAGGCGGCGACCAACGACTCGGTCGGCGCCATCAAGGAGATCTCCTCGACCATCGAGCGTCTCTCCGAAATCTCCTCGGCGATTGCCGCTGCGGTGGAAGAGCAGGGCGCAGCGACGCAGGAGATCGCCCGCAACGTGCAGCAGGCCGCGCAGGGCACCCAGCAGGTCTCCTCCAATATCACCGACGTGCAGCGCGGTGCGACCGAGACCGGCACGGCCTCATCGCAGGTGCTGTCGGCAGCGCAGATGCTGTCCAACGACTCGAGCCGCCTCAAGACCGAGGTCAGCAAGTTCCTGACCAACGTCCGCGCGGCCTAAGCCGGGACATGATCGCAGTTCTGGAAGCGGCGCCTGCGGGCGCCGCTTTTTCGCTGGGTAAGCCGCTTCTGTAATCTTCCGGGCAGGGGCTGCATATCTGGAATGCGATTTCGCTGTGCGATAGCAGGGAAGTGACCGCACGGGGCGGCGCCGTCGTTGGCCATTTCCGCAGTGTTCGGGTAAATCAGCCCTAGGAACCCGTGGGGCGTGTTCCCTGTCCCCGATTTTGGAATTGCCTGACCAATGATTGCTCTGGTCCGTATTGCCCTGAGCCGACCCTACACGTTTGTCGTGCTCGCGCTTCTGCTCCTGATCATCGGGCCGCTCGCGGCCCTGCGGACGCCGACCGACATCTTCCCGGACATCCGCATCCCCGTGATCGGCGTGGTCTGGCAGTACACCGGCCTGCCGCCGGACCAGATGTCCGGCCGCATCACCACGCCTTTCCAGCGCGCGTTGACGACGACCGTCAACGACATCGAGCACATTACTGCCAACTCCTATAACGGCTTTGGCATCATCAAGATCTTCTTCCAGCCGAACGTCGACATCCGCACCGCCAACGCGCAGGTCACCGCGATCTCGCAGACGCTGCTGAAGCAGATGCCGCCGGGCGCAACGCCGCCCTTGATCCTGAATTACTCCGCCTCGACCGTGCCGATCATTCAGGTGGCGCTGTCAGGCGATGGCCTGACCGAGCAGAATCTCGCCGATATCGGCATCAACAACCTGCGCACGCCGCTGGTCACCGTACCTGGCGCGGCGATCCCGTATCCGTTCGGCGGCAAGCAGCGCCAGGTCCAGATCGACCTCGATCCGACAGCGCTCCAGGCCCGCGGCCTGTCTGGCCAGGACGTCGCCAACGCGCTCGCCGCGCAGAACCTGATCACGCCGGTCGGCACCCAGAAGATCGGCCAGTTCGAATACAACATCCAGCTCAACAACTCGCCGCTGAGGATCGACGAGCTCGGCAATCTGCCGATCAAGACCGTCAACGGCGCGATGGTCTATGTGCGCGACGTCGCGACCGTGCGTGACGGCAATCCGCCGCAGACCAACATCGTCCATGTCGACGGCAACCGTTCGGTGCTGATGATGGTGCTGAAGGCGGGCGCGACCTCGACGCTCGATATCATCGCCGGCATCAAGCAGAAGGTGATCGACGTCAAGGACCAGCTCCCCGACGCCCTGAAGATCGGCTTCATCGGCGACCAGTCGGTGTTCGTCCGCGGCGCGATTCAAGGCGTCGCCTTCGAAGGCGTGATCGCGGCGCTGCTCACCAGCGTCATGATCCTGCTGTTCCTCGGCAGCTGGCGTTCGACCATCATCATCGCGGTCTCGATCCCGCTGTCGGTGCTCGGGGCCATCATCATGCTGTCGGCGATCGGCGAGACGCTGAACATCATGACGCTCGGCGGCCTTGCGCTCGCGGTCGGCATTCTCGTCGACGACGCCACCGTGACCATCGAGAACATCAACTACCATCTGGAGCAGGGCAAGCCGGTCGAGCAGTCGATCCTCGACGGCGCCAACCAGATCGTGACGCCGGCCTTCGTCTCGCTGCTCTGCATCTGCATCGTGTTCGTGCCGATGTTCTTCCTCACCGGCGTCGCGCGCTTCCTGTTCGTGCCGATGGCCGAGGCCGTGATGTTCGCGATGATCTGGTCGTTCATCCTGTCGCGCACGCTGGTGCCGACCATGGCGAACTATTTGCTGCAGGCGCATGTCCATCACGAGGGCGCGCCGCCGAAATCGCGCAAT
The DNA here is from genome assembly GCF_018130785.1 of Bradyrhizobium liaoningense. GTDB lineage: Bacteria > Pseudomonadota > Alphaproteobacteria > Rhizobiales > Xanthobacteraceae > Bradyrhizobium > Bradyrhizobium liaoningense_A. The sequence continues at coordinate 1,089,679 of NZ_JAFCJT010000001.1, read as the reverse complement.
CCGCTGGTGTGGTTCCAGCGCGGCTTCGAGAAGCGGTTCGAGCGCATTCGCGGCGGCTACCACAATCTGCTGGGACTGGCGCTGGCGCACCGCGCGGTGTTCGTGATTGGCTTCCTCTGCGTGGTCGGCGCGTCCTTCGCGCTGGTGCCGTTCCTGGGACGCAACTTCTTTCCCGCGGTCGATGCCGGCAATATCCTGATGCATGTCCGTACCCAGGTCGGCACCCGCGTCGAGGAGACCGCCAACCAGCTCGCCGACGTGCAGAAGGCGGTTCGCAAGCTGATTCCGGGCGAGATCGAGACCATGACCGACAACATCGGCATGCCGATCTCCGGCATCAACATGACCTACAACAACACGGGCGTGATCGGCCCGCAGGACGGCGACATCCAGATCAAGCTGAAAGAGGGCCACAAGCCGACGGAGGAGCACGTGCGCGTGCTGCGCGAGCAGCTGCCACGCCTGTTCCCCGGCGTCAGCTTCGCGTTCCTCCCCGCAGACATCGTCAGCCAGATCCTGAACTTCGGCGCGCCGGCGCCGATTGATCTTCAGATTCGCGGCGCCAATCTCAGTGCCAATTTTGCTTACGCCAACCAGCTGCTGGCCAAGGTCCGCAAGATTCCCGGTGTGGCCGATGCACGCATCCAGCAGTCGCCGAACAACCCCACCTTCAACATCGACGTCGACCGCACCCGCGCGCAATATGTCGGCCTGACCGAGCGCGACGTCACCAACAGCCTCGTGGTCAATCTCGCCGGCTCCTCGCAGGTGGCGCCGACCTACTACCTCAACCCCGATAACGGCGTGTCCTACTCGATCGTGATGCAGACGCCGCAATACCAGATCGACTCGCTCAGCGCGCTCCAGACGCTGCCGATCACGGCCGCCGGCAATTCGCAATCGCCGATTCTCGGCGGCATCGCCGACATCAAGCGCTCGACCTCGAGCGCGGTGGTGTCGCAATACGACATCCAGTCGATGGTGCAGATCTTTGCCACGACCTCGGGCCGCGATCTCGGCGCAGTCGCTGCCGATATCCGCCAGGTGATTGCCGACACCGCCAAGGACGTGCCGAAGGGCTCCTCCGTGGTGCTGCTCGGCCAGGTGCAGACCATGAACAGCGCCTTCACCGGGCTGCTGTTCGGCCTGCTCGGGGCCGTCGTGCTGATCTACTTCCTGATCGTCGTGAACTTCCAGTCCTGGTCCGACCCGTTCGTGATCATCACGGCGCTGCCGGCCGCGCTCGCCGGCATCGTCTGGATGCTGTTCATGACCGAGACCACGCTGTCGGTGCCGGCGCTGACCGGCGCGATCATGTGCATGGGCGTTGCCACCGCCAACAGCGTGCTCGTGATCTCCTTCGCCCGCGAGCGCTACGAGGAACTCGGTGACCCCATCGCCGCTGCGCTCGAAGCCGGCTTCGTCCGGTTCCGCCCGGTGCTGATGACCGCGCTCGCCATGATCATCGGCATGGCGCCGATGGCCCTGGGCCTGGGCGAGGGTGGCGAGCAGAATGCGCCCCTTGGCCGCGCCGTGATCGGCGGCCTGATCTTTGCAACTTTCGCCACGCTGATGTTTGTTCCCGTGGTGTTCAGTATGGTACACAAGAAACAAGGCGCCAAAGCCGCCGCCCCATTGGAGACCCCGCATGTCGCCCACTGAACCCCGCTCCCCGGTGTCGCACCGGAAACTGGGCATCTTCGGCGTGGTGGCGCTGATTGCGGCTGGCCTCGTCGTGGGAACCGGCATCCGCGCCCGCGAGGAGCAGGGCTCCAAGCTGAAGGAATGGACCGACGATCAGGCCGTTCCCAGCGTTGCGGTGACCCTGCCCAATGCCAAGGCTCTCAACTCCACCATCGACCTGCCGGGCCGGCTTGAAGCCTATTACCGTGCGCCGATCTTCGCGCGCGTCTCCGGTTACCTGAAGAGCTGGAGCGTCGACATCGGCGCGCGCGTCAAGTCCGGGCAGGTGATCGCCGAGATCGAGGCGCCCGACCTCGACCAGCAGCTCTTGCAGGCCCGCGCCGATCTGGCCAGCCAGCAGGCCAGCGCCAGGCTCTCGGAAGCAACGCTCAACCGCCGCAAGACGCTGGTCGCCTCCAACTTCGTCTCGGCGCAGGAGATCGACGAGCGTACCGCCGATCTCTCCAACAAGAACGCGGCCGTGCACTCAGGCCAGGCCAATGTCGAGCGGCTGGAAGCGCTGGCCGGCTACAAGAAGATCGCCGCGCCGTTCGATGGCGTCGTCACCGCGCGCGATACCGACGTCGGCGCACTGATCAATGCCGGCGGCGGCTCGGGTCCGGCGATGTTCGTAGTCTCCGACATCACCAAGCTGCGCGTCTACGTCAACGTTCCCCAGAACTACGTGCCGGCGATCAAGATCGGTGCCAAGGCCACCATCGCGCTGCCGGAGTATCCGAACCGGACCTTCCAGGCGACAGTGGAAGCCTCCTCGCAAGCCGTCGACGTCGCCTCCGGCACCACGCGGATGCAGCTCGGTCTGGACAATTCGAGCGGTGAGCTGATGCCCGGCGGCTATGCCAGCGTGAAGCTCGGCCTTCAGCGCGACTCCGCGCCGCTCAGCGTTCCCGCCAGTGCCCTGATCTTCAACGGCAGCGGTCTGCGCGTCGCGACGGTCGGGCCCGACGACAAGGTGTTGTTCAAGTCGGTGACGATCGCGCGCGACCTCGGCCGCGAGATCGAGTTGGCCTCAGGAATCGCAGCGGATGACCGCGTCATCACCGCCCCGCCGGACGGCCTCTCTGATGGCGATCCGGTCCGCGTCGTTGGCGCCAAGGGCAAGCCGGCGACGGCGTCGGAGAAGCAGGCGCCGAAGAGTTAAGGGCGGTCTCGTGCCCCGGATGCCGGTCTCGTAGGGTGGGCAAAGGCGCTCTTGCGCCGTGCCCACCAATCTTGCCGGATCACATCAAGATGGTGGGCACACTTCGCTTTGCCCACCCTACGAGAGCTGTTGCGGAGCGGCACTTCGCGCCGCACCGCGTCCGGGACACGAGAGCCAGCTACGCCACGCGCCACTCCGGCACGCCATCCGCAGCCATCGTGATCTCGCCGAGCGAGCCGACCGGCGTGCGATCCATGTTCAGCAGATGTGCCAGCGTCGCGCTATCGCGCGCGGGAATCCGCGCCAGCGTGCGCCGGTCGTCTTGCGTGCGCAGCATCACCACGCCGTGCTCGACATCGCCGCCTCGGCCATAGAGCACCGTAAAGCTCTCCACCTTGCCCCTGCCGCTCGGCTCCGTGACGAACTCCGGCACCGCGCGCTTGTTGCGGTCGGCTTCCGCCTGCACGCTCGTCTCCTGCGCCGGGGCCTCACGCGGCGGCGTCTTCGACACCACCAGGGCGTGATGCTTGGTAACAAAACCGCCCTGGCCGTAGAGCAGCCCGAGCTTGGCGCCGTCGCGCACACGCCGGATCATCGCGCAGGCTGCATGCGTCATGTAGGTGTTGAGCGGCGCGCCGAAGAAGGTGAGGCCACCGGTCACGGTCGGCTGCACGTCGGCGCCCAGGCCCAGCGTACGCCGCGCCATCTTGGGGACGCACGGGAAGCAGCTATAGAGCTCGATCGCGTCGAACTTCTTGCCGTCGCCGCCGGCGAGGTCCATCACTGCCTTCAGCACGGCGTTCTGCGGATGGCTCTCGTAAAACTGGTCGCGCAAGAGATAGTCGCGCGGCTCTTCCGCCGAGGCGCCGCCGAGCGGGTAGACCAGTCTGTCCTCGGGAATTCCGGCCGCTCGTGCCTTGGCGAGGCTGGTGAGCAGCAACGCGCCGCCCATGTTGACGCTGGGGTTGGCAACCATGAGCTTGTTGTAGGGCCATGCGATCAGGCGATTGTCCGCCGTCGGCGTCGTGATCTCGTCCGGCGCATAGCGCCGCTTCAGCCAGGCGTTGGGATTTTCGGCGGCGGCCTCGGAGTAGCGCGACCACAGCGTGCCGGACTCTGCCATGGCTTCGCGGGGCGTCTGGCGCCAATGGGCGGAGGAGGCGGACTCATAGAAGGGATAGACGGTAACAGGACGGAACACGCCGAGCTTCACCGCCAGCGGCTTCTGGAACGCGGCGCCGCGCTTGGGCTCCTCGACGTCATGCGCGAATGGCGTCCAGGGCAGCTTTGCCCCGGCGCGTTCTGCCTTGGTCGCGGTCGACTGCGCCTCCGCGCCGCAGATTGCCGCTACCGTGCATTCACCACGCGCAATGCGCTTTGCCGCCTCGTGGAGATAGCGGATCGGGCTCTCGCCGCCGACCGGGCCGTAATGGCAATGCGCAGGCGCAATGCCGAGCCGCTGCGCCAAGAGCTTCTCCGGATCGCGGTAGCGCCAGCTCAGGAAGTTGACGACGTCGAGCGACTGCACCTCGCCAAGCATTTTCACGCCGGCGTCCTGCTCGGCCCTGCGCAGCGCCTGTTCGAGCAGGTCGAGCGGCTCGAGGCCCTCGGTGATCTCCTTGGGTCGGTCGACGATCTCGCCGATGCCGACGATGACGGGGATGCGGTCTTCGGGGATATTGGTCTTGGTCATTTCTTCTTGTTTCACGTTTCAGATTCTTGGCACGCCGTCGTCCTTCGAGGGCCGCTGAAGAAGCGGCCACCTCAGGATGACGGCTACGGACGCAGCGTCATCCTGAGGTGCGAGCCGAGCGGCGCATCGCGCCGCTTGGCGAGCCTCGAAGGATGGGCCGCGCACACCGTCACTCCGCCACCAGCGCATTCATGTGCTCGACGGCTTCGGCAAAGTCTTCCTTGAACTCCTGCACAACGGCGCCCGCCGACTTCACGCCGTCGATCAGGCCGACGCCCTGGCCGACGAAATAGCTGACGAGATCGCGCGCCTTGGCGTTGCCGCTTGCGGCTGCGCGGTCGATCGAATTGAAGGCGTCGCGGCTGATGATGCTCTGCAGCGGCATCGGCAGCGCGCCCGGGCTTTCCGGCGCGCGGTCCCAGGCATCGGTCCAGACCGAGCGGAGCTGCCGTGCGGGCTTGCCGGTGCGGCCCTTCGAGCGCACCGCGTCGCGCGAGGATGCCGCGATCATCTTCTCGCGAAAAATCTCCGTGGTCTCGGCTTCCACTGTCGCAAGCCACACCGAGCCGGTCCAGGCACCCGCGGCACCCATCGCCATGCAGGCCGCCATCTGCCGTCCCGTCATGATGCCGCCGGCCGCCAGCACCGGCACGTCGCGGATCTTCTTGATCGCCTTGATCACCTCCGGCACCAGCACCATGGTCGAGACCTCGCCGCAATGGCCGCCGGCCTCGGTGCCCTGCACCACGAGGATGTCGACACCGGCGGCGACCTGGCGCAACGCATGCTCCTTGGCGCCGACGAGGGCCGCAACCGGCACGCCGTGCTTCTTGCCCATGTCGATCATCGCCTTCGGCGGCACGCCCAGCGCGTTGGCGATCAATCGGATCGGATGGTTGAAAGAGACCTCGAGCAACTGAAGTGCCGTCCTTGCATCGAACGGTTGCGGCTGGTTGTCGGCCACATCAGTGGTCGTCAACTCGATGTCGTACTTCTTCAGCAGGTCGCGCGTGTAGGCCCGGTGTTCCTGCGGCACGCGCGCCTCCAGGCTCTTCCAGGTGACGTCCTTCTCGCCCGAGGTCGAGATATTTTCGGGGATCAGCACGTCGATGCCGTAGGGCTTGCCGTCTACATGCTCGTCGATCCATCTCAGTTCGCGTTCGAGCGTGTCGGGCGTGTGCACGGTGGCACCTAACACGCCAAAGCCGCCGGCGCGGCTGACGGCGGCAACGACGTCGCGGCAATGACTGAAGGCGAGCAGCGGGAACTCGATGCCCAGCATGTCGCAGATCGGCGATTTCATGGCTCTCTCCCGGCAGCCGTCGCGTTGCTGTTGTTGCTTTGCTTGAGCGAAGGCGCTTCGACGCTAGCCCATCGTCGCCTGCGATGCCAAGCCGGATTTGGCCGCGCATCTTGCGTGCAGACGCCACGCGGCGGATGAGCCATTCCGCTGCACAAAATATGCGGACCAGAGCCCACCGATTTGCCTCTTGCGCTTTTGTGAGCCCCAGAGAATGCTGGCTCAAACAAAGAGAAAACAACGAGGGAGCGCCAATCGATGTCGCCAGCGCAAGCGAGTCCGGCCCAAACCGCGAAAGCCTACGACGTGGTCGTTGTCGGTGCGGGCTTTGCCGGCATGTACATGCTGCATCGCCTGCGCAATCTTGGCTTCTCGGCGCGCGTCTATGAGCAGGGTGGTGGCGTCGGCGGCACCTGGTACTGGAATCGCTATCCTGGCGCGCGCTGCGATGTCGAGAGCATGCAGTACTCCTACTCATTCTCCGAAGAGCTCCAGCAGGAATGGGACTGGAGCGAGCGCTACGCGCCGCAAGCGGAGATCCTGAAATACGCCAACCACGTTGCCGATCGTTTTGATCTTCGCCGGGACATCCAGTTCGACACCCGCGTCGAGCGCGCCGCGTTCGACGAGCGTGCGAAGTGCTGGTCGGTGACGATATCCGGCGGCAAGACGGTTGAGGCGCAGTTCATCGTGCTCGCGACCGGCTGCCTCTCGAACGCGCGCAAGCCCGACATCAAAGGCCTTGAGAGCTTCAAAGGCCCCGTCTATCACACCGGCAACTGGCCGCACGAGGACGTCGATTTCACCGGCTTGCGCGTCGGCCTGATCGGCACGGGATCGTCAGGAATCCAGTCGACGCCTGTGATCGCCGAGCAAGCCAAACATCTCACCGTGTTTCAGCGCACGGCGAATTTCTCGATCCCCGCCCGCAATTCCGCTCTGACCGACGAGGAACGCGACACGTTCCGCAAAAAATATCCGGAGATCCGCCAGTTCGCGCGTGAGGTCGCACGCAACGGCATTTTCGCGGAGCAGCCCGATCGCGGCGCACTCGACGACAGCGACGAGATCAGGAACGGCAAGTACGCGTCGCGCTGGGAGCGCGGCGGGCTCACCTTCATGTATGTCTACAACAATCTCGGCCTCGAGAGGTCCGCGAATGATACCGCGGCAAACTTCGTACGCGGCAAGATTGCCGAGATCGTCAGGGATCCGGAGACTGCAAAATTGCTCCAGCCCAACAGTCATCCGATCGGCACCAAGCGCATCTGCATCGACACGGATTATTTCGCGACCTTCAATCGCCCGAACGTCTCGCTGGTCGACATCAAGACCAATCCGATCGAGGAGATCACGGCGAATGCCGTGCGTGTCGCAGGCAAGGACCACGAGGTCGACGCGCTGGTGATGGCGACAGGGTTCGATGCCATGACCGGCTCGATCGCGAAGATCGATATCAGTGGCCCGGGCGGACGGGCGCTGAACGAGAAGTGGGCGGAAGGCCCAAAGACCTATCTCGGGCTGATGAGCGCGGGCTTTCCGAATCTCTTCATCATCACCGGCCCCGGCAGCCCATCGGTGCTGTCGAACATGATCGTTTCGATCGAGCAGCATGTCGACTGGATCGCCGATTGCCTCGTCCACATGCGCAGGCAGGGCCTTGCCACCATGGAGGCGGGCAGGGAGGCCGAGGACAGGTGGGTCGCCCATGTCAACGAGGTCGCCCACGGCACGCTCTATCCGCAGGCCAATTCCTGGTACATGGGGGCCAACATCCCCGGCAAGCCGCGCATCTTCATGCCCTATATCGGCGGCGTCGGGGTCTACAGGCGGATCTGCGACGAGGTCGCGGCAAAGGGGTACGAGGGGTTTGTAATGGAGGCGGCGCTGCAGCCCCGCAGGGTGGTGACCGGTTAGGTCGGATGCATGACGCCGGCTTGAGGCCCGCGCCGGACGCAGGGCCGGCAGGACTTGCCATCGGCTATTCGCGGGCTAATTAATGCAGGCGCATCTTTTCGCCGGAGCCCCAGCATGACCGATACCCCCGCCTACGTGCCGCCCAAAGTCTGGACCTGGAACAAGGAGAACGGCGGGCAGTTCGCCAGCATCAACCGCCCGATCGCCGGCCCCACCCACGACAAGGAGCTGCCGGTCGGCAAGCATCCGCTCCAGCTCTATTCGCTGGCGACGCCAAACGGGGTGAAGGTCACGGTGATGCTGGAGGAGCTTCTGGCGCTCGGCCACAAGGGCGCCGAATACGATGCCTGGCTGATCAGGATCGGCAATGGCGACCAGTTCGGCAGCGGCTTTGTCGACATCAACCCGAACTCCAAGATTCCGGCGCTGATGGACCGGTCCGGTCCCGAACCGATCCGGGTGTTCGAGTCCGGCTCGATCCTGTTCTACCTCGCCGAGAAGTTCGGCGCCTTCCTGCCGAAGGAGATCAAGGCCCGGACGGACGCGATGTCCTGGTTGTTCTGGCAGATGGGCAGCGCACCCTATCTCGGCGGCGGCTTCGGTCATTTCTACGCCTACGCGCCGACCAAGATCGAATACGCCATCGACCGTTTTGCGATGGAGACCAAGCGCCAGCTCGACGTGCTCGACCGGCGCCTCGCCGACAACGAGTACCTCGCGGGCAATGACTACACCATCGCCGATATCGCGGTGTGGCCCTGGTACGGCGCACTCGCCAAGGGGCTGGTCTACGGCGCCGGCGAATTCCTGTCGGTGCAGGACTACAAGAACGTGCAGCGCTGGACCGACCAGATCGCCAAGCGCCCGGCCGTCAAGCGCGGCCGCATGGTCAACCGCGTCTCCGGCGATCCCGCCAGCCAGCTCCACGAGCGGCATGATGCCAGCGATTTCGAGACCAAGACGCAGGACAAGATCGCGCCCGCGACGTAGACCTCTTTCTTCACCTCGCCCCGCTTGCGGGGAGAGGTCGAATTCGATCGTAGATCGAATTCGGGTGAGGGGGACTCTCCGCGAGTCACACTGTCACCGTCCCCGAGGAGAATCCCCCTCACCCCAACCCTCTCCCCGCAGGCGGGCGAGGGGGCGCACCTTCACCGCGGCTTACTTCCCCTTCGCCCCTTCCGCCGCCGGAAACACCACGCGGTCATCGGTGCGGCAGTAGCGGTCGGCGAACATGCGGCCGATCGGGTGATAGCGGTCCATGTGCACGCGCATCGCCTTGTCGTCCCACAGCTCGTCACGGATATGGAAGTGGATGCCTTCGCCCATGATCAGCCGGCGATCGTCGTTGACGTCGATCATCTTCCAGAGCTTGCACTCCATCGCCCAGGGCGTGTCAGCCAGCCGCGGCACCGCGATCCTGGTCGACGGCGCGAGTTTCAAGCCGAGATAGTCGGGCTCGCCGACGTCAGGTGGAAAGTCGCCGCTGCTCTCATGCATCGCTTTCGCCAGCGGCTCGTCGGCGATATTGACCACGAACTCGCCGGTGCGCTGGATGTTGAGGAACGTGTCCTTGTCCTGACCGTTCGGCTTGCGGTTCGCCGCGAACATGCACAGCGGCGGATCTTCGCAGAATGCGTTGAAGAAGCTGAACGGCGCGGCGTTGACGACGCCGGTCGGCCCGACCGTGGTTACCCACGCGATCGGCCGCGGCAGGACGAAGGACGTCAGCACCTTGTAGCGCTCGCGTGGCGTCAAGTCGCTGGCGGCGTATTCCATCGGCTTCCTTTTCCGTCGAACGACCTTCGTAGGGTGGGCAAAGCGACAGCGTGCCCACCACTCCTCGCGTAGGCCGCGATGGTGGGCACGGCGCGCGAAGTGCGCGCCTTTGCCCACCCTACGGCATCTCGTCGATTACGCCATGCTCAGCTCGTGCCGGCCGACCACCATCCAGTGCACCTCGTCCGGACCGTCGGCGAAGCGCAGATGGCGGACGTCCTGATACATCTCGGCAAGCGGGGTCCAGTGCGAGATGCCGGTGGCGCCGTGCATCTGGATCGACTGGTCGATGATCTTGCAGGCGCGCTCCGGCACCATGGCCTTGACCATGGAGACCCAGACGCGAGCCTCCTTGTTGCCGAGCACGTCCATCGCCTTGGCTGCCTTCAGCACCATCAGCCGCATCGCCTCGATCTCGCAGCGGGCCTGCGCGATGATCTGCATGTTGCCGCCGAGATGGGCGATCTTCTTGCCGAAGGCCTCGCGGGTGAGGCCACGCTGTACCATCAGATCGAGCGCCTTCTCGGCCTTGCCGATCGTGCGCATGCAGTGATGGATGCGGCCCGGGCCGAGCCGGAGCTGCGAGATCTCGAAGCCCCGGCCTTCGCCGAGCAGCATGTTCTCCTTGGGCACGCGCACATTGTTGAAGCGCATGTGCATGTGGCCGCGCGGGGCGTGGTCCTGGCCGAATACATACATGGGCCCGAGCACCTCGACGCCGGGCGTGTCGCGCGGCACCAGGATCTGCGACTGCTGCTTGCTCGGCGCCGCGTCCGGATTGGTCTTCACCATCACGATGAGGATCTTGCAGCGGGGATCGCCGACGCCGGAGATGTAGTACTTCTCGCCGTTGATGACCCATTCGTCGCCGACGAGCTTTGCGGTCGTCGAAATGTTCTTGGCGTCGGAGGAGGCGACGTTCGGCTCGGTCATGACATAGGCCGAACGGATCTCGCCGTTCATCAGCGGCTTCAGCCACTTCTCCTTCTGCTCCTTGGTGCCGACGCGCTCGAGCACCTCCATGTTGCCGGTGTCCGGCGCGGAGCAGTTCATGGTCTCGGAGGCCAACGGACTCTTGCCGAGCTCGGAGGCGATATAGGCGTAATCGAGATTCTTCAGGCCCTGGCCGGTCTCGTCATCGGGCAGGAAGAAGTTCCAGAGGCCTTCCTTCTTCGCCTTGTTCTTGGCGACCTCGAGCACCTCGAGCTGCTTCGGGGTGAAGCTCCAGCGGTCCTGCTTGCCTTCGCCCGCCTTGGCGAACTCGATCGACATCGGCTCGACGGTGTCGCGGATGAACTTCCTGACGTGGTCGTAGAGCGGCCGGACCTGGTCCGACATGCGGAGATCGTTGAGCTCATCGCCGGGATTGAGGGTGTAGTTGGTGGTGCGGGGTATGTAGGTGTGTTTTGTCATTGTTCCTCCCGTGTCGCTGAGATCGTGCTGGACGAGAGAATAGTCGCAGCGCGGCCAAAGTGCGAGCGCGCATTTTTCACGCGACCCATGCCACGCGATGGAATATCGCGAGGGCGTTTGAAATGTTGTTTGAATAGGGATGGGCGCCGGCAGGGCCTGCGCGCGCCGAAATCTCAACTGTCGTCGCCCGCGAAGGCGGGCGATCCAGTACTCCGTGATAATCGTGATTGAAGCGAGAAGCCTCTGCGTACTGGATTCCCCGCCTTCGCGGGGAATGACAGTGCTTGCTGCCGCTAGTTCGGCATCCGATGCATCGCGCAGATCTTGTTGCCGTCGAGATCGCGCAGGTAAGCGAGATAGAGCTTGCCGCCCGGGCCCTGACGTACACCGGGCGGGTCCTCGATCGGCGCGCCGCCGGCTGCGAGACCGGCCGCATGCCAGGCATCGACCTGCTCCGGCGAATTGCAGGCAAAACCGATCGTGCCGCCGTTGGCGCACGTTGCCGGTTCACCGTTGATCGGTTTCGATACCGAGAACACGCCGGTCTTGGTGATGTAGAAGATGCGGTGGCCGTCGACCCTGGCCGGCCGCACTTCGAGCGTGCCGAGCAGACTGTCGTAGAACGACTTGGCCCTGTCGAGGTCGTTGGTGCCGATCATGATGTGCGAGAACATTTGCCCATTCCCATTCTGCGCTTACAAAAACAAAAATCGTAGGGTGGGCAAAGCGCAACGTGCCCACCACGACATCTAAAAATGCGAATGGTGGGCACGGGCGCAAGCGCGCCTTTTGCCCACCCTACGAAAAATCAGAACGCCGTATAGCCGCCATCAATCACGAACGTATCCGCGGTGTGATACGACGAGGCCTTGCTCATCAGATACACGGCGATGCCGCCGAAATCGGATGCCTCGCCGAAGCGGCGCATCGGAATCCGCGGCATCACGTTGGCGACGAATTTTTCGTTGGCCATGATGCCCGCGGTCATGTCGCTCTTGATCCAGCCGGGCAGGATCGCGTTCGCGGTGACGCCGTGACGCGCCAGCTCGACGCCGAGCGCGCGCACCAGCGCGTTGATCGCGGCCTTGGTCGCGGCATAATGCTCATTGCGCGCGGTGCCGAAGATCGAGGCGAGGCTCGATGTCGCGACCAGCCGGCCGAAAGGATCGCCGGCATTGGCGCGCTCGGTCATATGTTTTGCGGCGGCCTGGAACGCGTGGAACACGCCGTCGAGATTGGTCGCAAACATCGTGCGCCATTCCTCCTCGGTGCGCTCGATGAAGGAGCGCCGGCCGCCGCCGCCGATGCCGGCATTGGCAAAGCAGCCGTCGACCCGGCCGAAAATGTCGAGCGTCGCCTTCATCGCCGCATCGACCGAGGCCGGATCGGTGACGTCGCAGACGCGGCTGTCGACCTTGCCGGAGAGGCCCGCCATGCTCGCGGCAGCAGCCTTGTTCTTGTCAGGATTGCGGCCCCAGATCGAGACGTTGCAGCCCTGGCCCGCGAGTGTCTGCGCGATGCCGAGCCCGATACCGCCATTGCCGCCGGTGATCACGGCGACGCGGCCGGTGAGATCGAAAAGGTTCATGGCGCGTTTCCTGTTTTTGGTATGAGGCGCATCAGCCGCTGCGCGCAAGATTGCTTGCTATGCTCTGATCACCATGGACAAGACCGCGCCAAAAATCAAATATGCGCCCCGGCAAAAGCAATTCCGGCCTGCGAAACTGACGCAGGCCGCAACTGACGAGGAAACCATGCAGTTCAAACACGTCACGCTCGATTTCGATGGTTCGGTCGCGATCCTCCGGCTCGACCATCAGGAGGTGATGAACGCAGTCTCCGTGGACATGCTGGGCGGCCTCGCCGATGCGCTCGACGCGATCGAGGAGAAGAAGGGCGAGGTGCGCTGCGTGGTGCTGACAGGCACGGGGCGGGCGTTCTGCACCGGCGCGAATCTGCAAGGGCGCAACAACCAGTCGAAGAAGACCAAGGCCGGCCTGACGCTCGAGACCGGCTTTCATCCCTTCCTGCGGCGCATCCGCAATCTGCATTGCCCGATCGTGACCGCGGTCAACGGCCCGGCCGCCGGCGCCGGCATGAGCTTCGCGCTGCTCGGCGACATGATTCTGTGCGCGCGATCCTCTTACTTTCTTCAGGCCTTCCGCCGCATCGGCCTCGTGCCGGATTGCGGCTCGACCTGGCTGCTGCCGCGCCTCGTCGGTCGTGCGCGCTCGATCGAATTGTCGCTGATGGGCGAGCGGCTGCCGGCCGAGAAGGCGCTGGAATGGGGCCTCGTCAACCGCGTCTACGATGACGGGGTGCTGATGGAGGAGGCGATGAAGCTTGCGCGGGACCTTGCGAGCGGCCCGACGGTCGCGCTGTCGCTGATCCGCAAGCTCTATTGGGACAGTCCGGAAAATTCCTTCGAGGAACAGCTCAATCTCGAATTCCAGTGCCAGCTCCATGCCGGCGACACGGACGATTTCCGTGAAGGCGTTGGCGCCTTCCTGGAGAAGCGCCCGGCGCAGTTCAAAGGCAAATGATCGAGGCGGAGCTCTCCCGCAGCGTCGCGCGCTGGTGCGAAGGAGCGACCGGCGTCACCGGCGCGGCAAAGCTGTCCGGCGGCGCCAGCCAGGAGACATGGCGCTTCGACATCGAGCATCCCGATGGGCCGATCGGCGCGATCCTGCGCCGCTCGCCGAAGGGGTATGGTGCTGCGCCGACGCGTGCGGCGGGCCTCGCCGCTGAAGCGCAGCTGATGCAGCTCGCCTATGAGGCGGGCGTGCCGTCGCCGCGCGTGATGCATGTGCTAACGCCCGACGAGGATCTCGGCACCGGTTTCATCATGCAGCGGGTCGACGGCGAGACCATCGCGCGCAAGATCCTTCGCGATGAGGAGTTCGCGACGGCGCGGCCGCTGTTGGCGCGGCAGATCGGCGGCGTGCTCGCCGGCCTGCACAGGCTGCAGCGGGACAAGCTGCCCGAGTTGCGCAGCCGGTCTGCGACCCAGGAGATCGGCGAGTTCGAGCGCGATTATCGCAGCCTCAACTGGCCAAAGCCCGTGTTCGAGTTGGCGCTGCGCTGGCTGCGTGACCACGATCCCGGCCCATCGGCCGAGACGACACTGGTGCATGGCGATTTCCGCAACGGCAATCTCATCATCGGCGCCGACGGCGTCCGCGCCGTGCTCGACTGGGAGCTCGCCCATCTCGGCGATCCCATGGAGGATCTCGGCTGGGTCTGCGTCAACTCTTGGCGTTTTGGCGAGATCGACAAGCCGGTGGGCGGTTTTGGCACACGCGAGGAGCTGTTCGCCGGCTATGAGGCCGCGGGCCGCAAATGCGATCCTGCGCGCGTCAAATTCTGGGAAGTGATGGGCACGCTGCGCTGGGGCATCATGTGCGGCGGCATGATGCAGCGATTTCGCGAGGGGCCGGATCATTCGATGGAACGCGCCATGATCGGCCGCCGCGCTTCGGAAACCGAGATTGATCTCTTGCGGCTGCTCGCGCCGCGCGGGAGGTGAGACATGCAGGACGAACCGACCCCGATCGAGCTGACCACGGCGGTCGCCGATTTCCTCCGCAACGACATCACACCGCTGATTTCCGGCCACCAGGCCTTCAAGCTGCGCGTCGCCATCAACATCCTCGACCTCGTCACGCGGCAGCTGACGCAGGAGGAGGGGAGAGATGCGAAGGAGGTGGAGCGGCTGCGCGCGCTGCTCGGCATGGACGGCTCGGTCAGCGACTTGAACGCGGCGCTGGCAGAACGCATCGCGAAGGGTGAGGTTGATCTTGCAACGCCCGGGCTCGCCGAGCATCTGTGGGCGACCACGATGGACAAGCTCGCGGTCGACCAGCCGAACTACGCGTCGTACAAGCGGGAGCTGGGGCGATAGGCGGGTCGGGCGGTCGCGCTCCATAGTCGCCGTCATCGCCCGCCTAGTGCGCAATTGCGCACAGGGGCGGGCGATCCAGTATTCCAGAGACGGTAGTGATTGAACCGAGAAGCTGCGGCGTACTGGATGCCCCGGTCAAGCCGGGGCATGACAGCTGTGACGATAGAGGATCTCGCTTGGGCGAGCGAAACTTTTACTTCCCCACCCATTTCGGCGGCCGCTTCTCCGAGAACGCCTTCGGGCCCTCGATGTAGTCCTGCGAGGCCACCATCGCCTTCACCGCCGGGTAGTCGCGCTGCTCCTCGATCGCCTGCTCGAGCGATACCGCAAGTCCCTTCTGGATGGTCTGTTTCGAGGCCCGGATCGACATCGGCGAGTTCTTGGTGATCATCTCCGCCCAGCGTAGCGCGCCCGCGAGCGCTTCGCCCTGCGGCACGACCTCGTTGACGAAGCCGAGCTCATGTCCCTCCTTGGCGCTGACATGGCGCGCGGTGAGGATCATGCCCATGGCGCGCTTCAGGCCGATCTGGCGCGGCAGCCGGTGCAGGCCGCCGGCAAGTGCGGCAAGGCCTACGCGCGGTTCAGGCAGGGCGAAGGTCGCATTCTCGGAGGCGATGATCAGGTCGCAGGCGAGAGCGATCTCGAAGCCGCCGCCCATGGCGACGCCGTTGACCGCGGCGATGATCGGCTTGTCGCAGTCGAAGCGCGCAGTGAGGCCGGCAAAGCCGCCCTTGTCCCAGCCGCGCTTGCCGCCGGCGGCCTGCCACTTCAAATCGTTGCCTGCGCAGAACGCCTTGTCGCCGGCGCCAGTGACGATCGCGACCCATTGCGCGGGATCGGCTGAGAAATCGTCAAACACCTTCTGGAGCTCGAAATGCGCGTCGGTGTGCAGCGCGTTGTAGACCTCGGGCCGCGACAGCGTAACGATCGTGATCGGCCCCTTGCGTTCCACCTTTGAGAATTTCAGATCCATCGCGCGCTCCCGCATTTTCTCGTGAAGGAATATTGGCGTCATACTAGCGCGCGTCGGCGCCTGAGCACCATCGAATTGCGCGGGCGCGCCTTGCGCCTCTCACACATCTCGCCTTGCTTGACTTGTTCGCACACTTCTCACCTTAATCGTGCGAAGCAGAAACGCGCCCTAGCGCCTTAACGCAAAACGATAAAATCAATCCGGGAGAGAACCGTGGATTTCTCATTGCCTGCCGATCTCGTCGCGTATCTCGGAGAGCTGGACCGCTTCATCGAGCGTGAGATCAAGCCGCTCGAGCAAGCCGACGACAACATCCGCTTCTTCGACCATCGCCGCGAATGGGCGCGCACCGATTTCGAGAATGGCGGCTTGCCGCGACACGAGTGGGAAGCGCTGTTGCGCAAGGCCAAGGATCTCGCGGACGCCGCCGGCCATCTGCGTTTTCCGGTGCCGAAGCAATATGGCGGCAAGGACGGCTCCAACCTCTGGATGGCCGTGATCCGCGAGCACTTTGCCGCCAAGGGTCTCGGCCTGCACAACGATCTCCAGAACGAGCACTCCATCGTCGGCAATTTTCCCGTTGTCACCATGCTCGATCGCTATGGCCGCGACGACCAGAAGGCGATGATCGACGGCTCGATCAAGGGCAGGTACCGCATCACCTTTGGCTTGACGGAGCCGCATCACGGCTCGGACGCCACCCACATGGAGACGCGCGCGGTGCCGGCGACCCGCGACAACGTCAAGGGCTGGATCATCAACGGTGAGAAGATGTGGACGACCGGCATGCACGTCGCCACGCATTGCGCGTTGTTCGCGCGCACCTCGGGCAACGACGGCGATGCCCGCGGCATCACCTGCTTCCTGGTGCCGGCCAAGAGCCATGGCGTGAAGGTCGAAGAATACATGTGGACCTTCAACATGCCGACCGACCATCCCCGCGTCAGCTTTACCGACGTGTTCGTGCCTGAGGATGCCCTGTTCGGCGAAGTCGGCCGCGGCCTGTCGCTGGCGCAGTGCTTCGTGCACCAGAACCGCATCCGCCAGGCGGCAAGCTCGCTCGGCGCCGCCGTCTACTGCATCAACGAGAGTGTGAAATACGCGCGCGAGCGAAAGCCGTTCGGCAAGGCGCTCGCCGAGAACCAGGCGATCCAGTTCCCGCTGGTCGAGCTCGCCACGCAGGCCGAGATGCTGCGCCTCTTGATCCGCAAGACCGCCTGGGAGATGGACCAGCTCAACGAGGAGCAGATCGAGCGCACGCTGTCCGACCGCGTCTCGATGTGCAACTACTGGGCAAACCGCCTCTGCTGCGAATCCGCCGACCGCGCCATGCAGGTCCACGGCGGCATGGGCTACTCACGCCACAAGCCGTTCGAGCACATCTACCGCCACCACCGCCGCTACCGCATCACCGAAGGCAGCGAGGAGATCCAGATGCGCAAGGTGGCGGGGTTCCTGTTCGGGTATATGGGGCCGGGGAAACATTAGCAGTCGTTGATAGCGCAGCTATCGTAGGGTGGGCAAAGCGGAACGTGCCCACCACTTCTGTCCGTAAACGTGAAGAGATGGTGGGCACGGCGGTTTGCGCCTTTGCCCACCCTACGGCACCGCCATTGTTGTGCGGTATCTCTCCCCCGTCGTCCCCGCCTAACTCCGAGCCTTGGTCAAACCACCCCCTCTGGTTATGGGTCCCGGGCTCGCGCTGCGCGCGCCCGGGACGACGGCCAGGCTAATTCACCCTTCGATCTTTCCCCGCCCAATACGGCTCCCGCAGCTGCCGCCGCAAAATCTTGCCGCTCGGATTCCGCGGCAGCGCCGGCAGGAACTCCACGCTCTTCGGTGTCTTGAAGCCGGCGATGCGCTCGCGGGTGAAGTTGATGATGTCGGTGGCGGTCGCCTGCTTGCCGGGCTTCATCACCACGACGGCCTTCACGGCTTCGCCCCATTTGTCATCGGGGATGCCGATCACGGCGGCTTCGGCGACATCAGGGTGATCGCACAGCGCGCTCTCGACCTCGGCCGGGTAGATGTTCTCGCCGCCGGAGATGATCATGTCCTTGATGCGGTCGTGGATGTAGAGATAGCCGTCCTCGTCCATGTACCCGGCATCGCCCGTGCGCAGCCAGCCGTCGCCGCGCAGCGTCGAGGCGGTCGCTTCCGGCAAATTCCAGTAGCCGGCCATGTTCGAGCCCGAGCGCGTCGCGATCTCGCCGACCTGGCGGGGCGGCAGTGGTTTTCCTTCCGCATCCAGGATCGCAATCTCGACACCTGGCAGCGCCTTGCCGGCCGAACGCATCCGCTCCAGCCCCTCGACGTGATCCTCTGGCGGCAGAGCGACGATGGTGCCGGTGGTCTCCGTCATGCCGTACATCTGCACGAAGCCGCATTTGAAGATGTCGATGCATTCCTTCAGCAGCGCCGCCGGAATCGGCGAGGCGCCGTACAGCATGTATTTCAGCCGCGAGAAATCGACCGTCTTCGCGCGCGGCTGCCGCACCACGAACTGCATCGCCGCCGGCACCATGAACAGCTTTGTGATGCCCGACTGCTCGAAGAAATCCAGCACCTTGGTCGGATCGAACTCGCGCGCGATCACGCCGCGGGCGCCGTGATAGAGCCCCATCACGCCCCAGCCTGAACCGCCGATGTGGAAGATCGGCATCGCCACCAGCGAGACGTCAGTGGTTGACCACCGGTTCCATTCCGGCTTGTCCGCGGCATTGCCGGTTTGCACGAGGTTGAGGAAGTTCGCATGCGACAGCATCGCGCCTTTCGGCTTGCCCGTCGTGCCCGACGTATAGAGCTGGATCGCGATGTCCCTGGTGTCGACCGGCACCCTGGGATCATCGCCGCTCTGCGCATCGCGCCAAGCCGTAAAATCCTGCCATTCCGGCGCGCCGCCCTCGGTGGTGATGACAGTGCGCACGCCCGGAAGCTGATCCTTGATCTGACGGACGTGCGCGATGAACTCCGGCCCCACGAATAGCACCGGCGCCTTGCAATCGGCGACAATGAAAGCGACCTCGGGCCCGGCGAGCCGCCAGTTCACCGGCGCCATGACGACACCAGCCTTCATCGCGCCCATCAGCAGCTCGAAATAGAGGTCGCTGTTCTTGCCGAGATAGGCGATGCGCTCGCCCTTCGTCACGCCCATCGCGACAAGCGCGTTCGCGACTTGGTTGGTCTTCACGTTAAACTCGGCGAAGCTGGTGACGCGGCCCTCGAACTCGTAGGCGGTGGCGTTGCCGCGGCTGGTCGCGCGCTCGCGCACCATGTCGGCGAGATTCGCCAATGGCTGTGTGATGGACATGTCTCTCCCGTGGCGTTTTGTTTTTATACCGCCGAGTGTGGCGTCATCCGCGGGTAAAGACAATACGGGAGAGGGATGTTGCGTTCTCTCAGCGACGTCGTCCCGGACAAGCGCGCCTCAAGCGCGCAGATCCGTGAGCCATAGCCACAGGGAGAAGTTTGGCGAAGACTCGGAGTTACCGGTCTCTCGTCAATCTTCTCCCTGGGGTCATGGGTCCCTGCTTCGCAGGGACGACAATTGAGGGCGGAGTGAGAGCGTCAGCCGCTCACACGTCTTCCCTCGCAACGCGAGATCACCCCCGCTTCGCCCGGTCCTTCTCGTTCTGCGCCATGATGCTCTCGCGCGCGGTTTTCCAGTCGTCGTCGCTCCAGTCGCGGAGCTGGTAGAAATTGCCGCCCATCGCCAGCGCCTGCGCGCCGTCCATCGCGATGGTCTCGCCGGTGATCCAGTCGCAGCCGCCGGAGATCAGGAACACTGCGAGGTTCTGCAATTCCTCCATGGTGCCGACGCGGCCCATCGGGTTCATCGCCTTGGTGCGCGCGCCGGCTTCGTCGCCGGGCTTGATGCGCTTGCTCATGCCCTCGGTCGGAATCTCGCCCGGCGCGATCGTGTTGAGGCGGATGCCGTAGCGACCCCATTCGGTCGCAAGCGACATCGTCATGGCGTGGATCGCCGACTTGCTCATCGCCGACGGCACCACGTAAGGCGAGCCGTTGCGCACCCAGGTCACGGTGATCGACACCACGTTCCCCGGCTGCTTCAAGGCGATCCAGCGCTTGCCGACCGCATGGGTCACGTAGAACGTGCCGTGCATGACGATGTTGGCGACGGCATCGAAGCCGCGCGGCGAGAGCTCCTCGCTGCGCGAGATGAAATTGCCGGCGGCGTTGTTGATGAGATCGGTGAGGGGCGCGTCACGAAAGATATTCTCGACCATCTCTTCGACCGCGAGCGCGTTGCGGATGTCGACGCCGTGACTGGTGACGCGGCCGCCATACTGATCCATCAATTCGGTCGCGGTCTCGTCGCAGACGATCTTGCGCCGGCCGCAGATGTGGACCTCGGCGCCGAGCTGGAGGAAGCGCGCCGCCATCGACTTGCCGAGCCCGGTGCCGCCGCCGGTCACGAGAATGCGCCGCCCAGCCAGAAGATTTTCCTTGAACATGGCTGTTTCTCCCGTACGGATTGTCAGTTAATTGGTCGATTGACTAAATCTGGCCGTCAGCTTTCTGTAAAGCGGCACCGAACAAGAACAGGGGAGAATTCATCCATGGAAGAGCGCGTCTCGATCTCGATCTCGGAAGGCGTCGCCGACGTGCGTCTGGTGCGCGCCGACAAGATGAATGCGCTCGATCAGGCCATGTTCGAGGCCCTAGTTGCCGCAACCGAGCGGCTTTCGAAGGAAAAAGGCGTGCGTGTCGTCGTGCTCTCGGGCGAAGGCCGCGCCTTCTGCGCCGGTCTCGACATGGGGCGTTTTGCCGCCATGAAGGAGAAGGGCGGCAATGGAATTCCGGGTGGCGAAAATCGCGATCTCACCAAGCGGACGCATGGTCAGGCAAACTTCCCGCAGCAGGCGGTATGGGGGTGGCGCCAGCTTCCAGTTCCCGTGATTGCGGCCGTGCACGGCGTTGCGTTCGGCGGCGGCTTCCAGCTCTCGCTCGGTGCTGACATGCGCTTCCTCAGCTCCGATGCGCGGATGTCGGTGATGGAGATCAAATGGGGCCTCGTGCCCGACATGGCCGGAACGCCGATCCTGGCCTCGCTCGTGCGCGACGACATCCTGCGCGATCTCACCTATACGGGGCGCATCTTCTCCGCACAGGAGGCGATGACCTACGGCCTCGCCACGCGCATCTGCGATGATCCGCGCGCCGCAGCCCTCGAAGTCGCACGCGAGATCGCCGGCAAGAGCCCCGATGCGATCCGGGCTGCCAAGCGCCTGCTCAACAATCTCTCGGTCGATCCGGGTCCCGCGCTGCTTGCCGAGTCCGTCGAGCAGCAGAAGCTGATCGGCAGCGCGAACCAGACCGAAGCGGTGCGCTCCAATCTGGAGAAGCGCGCGGCGAGGTATGCAGATTGAGTCTCTCCGTCATGGCCGGGCAAGAGCGCGAAGCGCGTCTTCTCGCTAGATGTCCCGGCCATCCACGTTCTTGATCCGGGCGGCGAAGCAAGAACGTGGATCACCGGGACGAGCCCGGTGATGGCGACTAACTAAGACCGTCGCGAGCAACAAAGAAAAACAAAAATGAGCGAAACGTCCCATTTCCTCGGCATCGTCTCCGGCGAGCGTCGCCGCGCCCACACTGAAGTCGCCGCCCGCGCCGATCGCATCGCGAGCGGCCTCGCCAAAATCGGCATCAAGCAAGGCGATTGCGTCTGCATGCTGATGCGCAACGACATCGCTTTCCTGGAGGCTGCCTACGCCGCGATGCGGCTCGGCGCCTACGGCGTCCCGATCAACTGGCACTTCAAGCCGGAGGAGATCAACTACATCCTCGGGGATACCGGCACGTCCGTTCTGATCGGACATGCCGACATGCTGCACGCCTTGCGCGATGCGATCCCGAAGGGCGTCACCGTGCTCAGCGTGCCGACGCCGCCGGAGATCCTGCCCAACTACAAGATCGATCCGGATCATCTGAAGACGCCGGACTTCGCGATCGATTTCGAATCTTGGCTCGCGCAATACCAGCCCTATGACGGCCCGGTCGTCCCGCAGCCCATGAACATGATCTACACCTCGGGGACAACAGGTCATCCCAAGGGCGTGCGGCGCCATGCACCGACACCGGATCAGCAGGCCGCCGGTGAGCGCATGCGTGCGATGATCTATGGGTTGAAGCCCGGCGCGCGCGCAATTCTGCCGGGTCCGCTCTATCACTCCGCGCCGAACTCGTTCGGTATTCGCGCCGGCAAGCTCGGCGGCGCGCTGGTGCTGATGCCACGCTTCGAGGCCGAAGAGTTTCTTGAACTCATCGAGCGGTACAGGATCGACACCATCTTCATGGTGCCGACCATGTTCATCCGCCTGATGAAGCTGTCGGAGACGGTGCGCAGGAAGTACGACGTCTCCTCGCTCCGCCACATCATCCATGCCGCGGCTCCCTGTCCGGCCGAAGTCAAGCGCGCCATGATCGAATGGTGGGGGCCGGTGATCTACGAATTCTACGGCTCGACCGAATCCGGCGCCGTAACGTTTGCGACCTCCGAGGACGCACTGAAGAAACCCGGCACCGTCGGCAAGATCTCGCCCGGCGCCGAGCTGCGCTTCATCGGCGACGACGGCCGCATGCTCGGCGTGGGCGAGATCGGCGAGATCTATTCCCGCATGGCCGGGATGGCCGACTTCACCTACCACAACAAGCCGGAGAAGCGCGTCGAGATCGACCGCGACGGCTTCATCACCTCCGGCGACGTCGGCTACATTGACGACGACGGTTACGTCTTCATCTGCGACCGCAAGCGCGACATGGTGATCTCCGGCGGCGTCAACATCTATCCGGCGGAGATCGAATCCGTGCTCCACGCCGTGCCCGGCGTACACGATTGCGCCGTGTTCGGCATCCCCGATGCCGAGTTCGGCGAGGCGCTGATGGCCGTGGTCGAGCCCCAACCAGGCATCACGCTTGAAGCCGCCGATGTCCGTGCGCGGCTGAAGACCTCGCTCGCTGACTACAAGGTGCCGAAGCATATCGAGATCCACTCGGGGCTGCCGCGCGAAGACTCCGGAAAGATCTTCAAGCGTCGTCTCCGCGATCCCTATTGGGAGCAGGCGGGGCGGAAGATCTGACAGCTCGACGAGGACCCGTAGGGAAGGCAAAGCGGAGCGTGCTCACCAAATTCGCTTACGGAGACAGTCGCTGGGCACGGCGCGAGCGCGCCTTTGCCCATCCTACGAGACAACGGATGGAGGAGCATTCATCATGACCGACGCAACCAACGAAGTCCTCTACACCGTCGCCGACCT
The DNA here is from genome assembly GCF_018130785.1 of Bradyrhizobium liaoningense. Lineage (GTDB taxonomy): Bacteria > Pseudomonadota > Alphaproteobacteria > Rhizobiales > Xanthobacteraceae > Bradyrhizobium > Bradyrhizobium liaoningense_A. Next base: position 1,066,581 of record NZ_JAFCJT010000001.1, on the reverse strand, counting down.
CATAGCGACCATCACGCTGAACGCGCCGGAGCGGATGAACACCATCTCCGGCCCGATGCTGAACGATCTCGCGCGCCTTCTGACCGAGGCCAATGAGGACAAGAACGTCCGCGTCGTGATCCTCACCGGCAAGGGGCGGGCATTCTGCGCCGGCCTCGATTTGCGCAAGGAGCGCGACGGCAACGGCCTCAGCGCCGCGTCCTCGCCGACCACGATCAACCTGCGCAACACGCCGCCGACCGTGCTGCAGGCAATGGACAAGCCGACCATCTGCGCCGTCAACGGCGGCGCTGCCGGCTACGGCATGGACACTGCGCTCGGCTGCGACATCCGCGTCATGGCGGAGTCCTCGAAACTCGCTGCCGCCTTCGTCAAGCGCGGCGTCGTGCCGGAATCCGGCGGCACCTGGCTGCTGCCGCGCATGCTCGGATGGGCCAAGGCCTCCGAGCTGATCTTCACCGGCCGCACGCTCAGCGCCCGCGAGTGTCTCGAATGGGGCCTCGCCAACGAGGTCGTGCCGGATGCCGATTTGATGAACCGCGCCACTGCGATCGCCCGCGAGATCGCCGCCAATGCGCCGCTCGCGGTGCAGGCCTCCAAGCGCATGATGCGGATGGGGCTCAACGAGAACTTCTCTGACCACGTCCACCACGTCTATCTCCAGCTCCTGCCGCTGTTCAAGACCCAGGACATGGCCGAGGGCATGAAGGCCTTCATGGAGAAGCGCGAGCCGAAGTTCGAGGGGCGGTAGGCAGGGCCGGATAGCACACGCTGGGGTAGCAATGATTGGTCGGCTCGGCTAGTTTGCCGCTTCCTCACGAGCCGCTTGCGATCATCCATGCCCTCATACCGCTCCAGCTTTTTCGAAGTCCCGCATGCCGCCGTCTACGCGCTGATGACGGTAACGGTCCTCGCATCGGGATTTTGCTTCATCCAGGCGGGCGGCCCGTCGGCGCCGGCCGAGTTGCTGTATCGTTACGGCGGAATGTATTCGACCGCGCTGGCGCGGCACGAATATTGGCGCCTGCTCGCTTATGGCTTCCTGCACGTCAATTTCGTCCACCTCACCATGAACATGTTGTGTCTGGTGCTGTGGGGCGGGCATCTGGAGAGGCGGGTCGGACCGGCCTATTTCCTCATCATCTATCTCTGCGCGATGGTGTTCGGCGCCATCATTGGCAACGCCATCCATTCCACGCCTTATTTGACGGTCGGCGCATCCGGCGCCACGTCAGGCATCCTGGGTGCGCTGCTTTGCCTGTGGATCCTCGGCAAGCTCGACCTCAGGTTCGACTTCTTCGCCATCAACATCGGATTGAATGTCGTGTTCGCGTTCAGCAATTCGCGGATCGATTGGGGCGTACATCTCGGCGGCTTTGCGGCTGGCTTGATCGCATGCGCATTGCTGGACCTTGTTGAAAAGGCGAATGCCTATGTCCTTCGCTGCAAATTTCCGGAAGGGGTGAAGGTCAACCTCACTTTGCTTGCCTGCGTCGCCGCATTTTGGGGGTGGGCTGGTCAGGCACAGGGATTGTCCGCGGGATCTTCGACATGGGGCGTGGCCATCGTCTTCGCGGGGACGTGCTGTGTCGTGGTGAAGCTGGTTGATCTCGCGCTCTCCGTGAAGAAGGGCCTCGCGATTGTCGTTGTGGTGCTGGCCGGAGCGAACGCAGCCAGCGCGATGCTTGGCGGCTGGGCCGCAGCGTCCTCGGCGTGCGGGCCGCCCCGGCCAAGCGGGTCTGTTCCGCTGGAGAACCTGCTCGACACCTTCTGTTCGAATCCGCTTCTGGTGTCCGCACTGGCCGCGCTCGGCGTGGCCGCGATGACGCTTTGGCTCTGCGCGAGGGAGATGTCCCGCGGAATCGAGGATGTCGGGTTTGTCGGGGCGTCGCTGCGCGCCGAACGCAGCCGCCGCCATGGACTTTGATCTCGGAAGATATCGGAGCTGTCTTCGCAGCAATAGCTTTCGAGCCTATATAAGTGGGGTCATCGACCTCCGGATCATCCCATGACCCCCGTTTCCATCCTGCTCAACATCCTCTGGATCCTCATCGGCGGCGCCTGGATGGCGTTCGGCTGGCTGGTCGCCGCGGTCATCATGGCCATCACCATCATCGGCCTGCCCTGGGCGCGGGCGGCGTTCAACATTGCCGTCTACACGTTGCTGCCGTTCGGCTCGCGGGCGGTCAACCGCTACGAGGTCACCGGTGAGAGCGATATCGGCACCGGGCCGCTCGGGGTGATCGGCAATATCATCTGGTTCGTGCTGGCCGGCTGGTGGCTGGCGCTCGGCCACCTCGTGACAGCGCTGGTCCTCGCGATCACCATCATCGGCATCCCCTTCGCCTGGGCCCATCTGAAGCTCGCCGGCATCGCGCTCTGGCCGATCGGCAAGGTGATCGTGCCGGCCTAGCCGCACGGAGCGATCGCCGCCCTTAGTGTGCGCCGCCCCCAACTTCATCTTGCGCTGCGGCAAAAAACTTGCACACTCGGTTGAGCCGGGCAGCCAAGCGAGCTCGAACAAGGAAGCGAGCCATGTCCCTCCAGACCGTGCCATCCGACGCCACTGACAGCCGCCCTAATCGCCCTGAGGACGCCCAGGCGCTGGAAGCGGATGCGCGGCTGCGTGACGATATCCGCCTGCTCGGGCGCATCCTGGGCGACACGGTGCGCGACCAGGAGGGCGCCGAATTGTTCGATCTGGTCGAGCGTATCCGCCAGACCTCGATCCGGTTCCACCGCGACGAGGACCGGCTCGCGCGCCGCGAGCTCGAGCAGATCCTCGACAGCATGTCGACCTCGGAGACGGTGCGGATCGTCCGCGCCTTCAGCTATTTCTCCCACCTCGCCAACATCGCCGAGGACCAGAACAACATCCGCCAGATGCGCGCCCGCAGTGCCGCGCAAAGCGCCGGCTCCGGCGTGCTGGCGGAGACGCTCGCCCACGCCAAGGCGGCCGGCATCAATGCCGATACGTTGCGCGGCTTCTTCAGGACTGCGCTGGTCAGCCCGGTGCTGACGGCGCATCCGACCGAGGTCCGCCGCAAGAGCACCATGGACCGCGAGATGGAGGTCGCAAGCCTGCTCGACCGCCGCGAGCGCGTGGCGCTGACCGCGGACGAGGCCGCCGCCAGCGACGAGCAGCTCCGCCGCGAGGTGCTGACGCTGTGGCAGACCAATCTGCTCCGCCGGACCAAGCTCACCGTGCTCGACGAGGTCGCCAACGGCCTCTCGTTCTACGACTACACCTTCCTGCGCGAGGTGCCGCGGCTGGTCAACGTGCTGGAAGACCGGTTGGAGGAGGCCGGCGAGCAGGCGGCAGCCGAGCTCGCCTCGTTCCTGCGCATGGGCAGCTGGATCGGCGGCGACCGCGACGGCAATCCCTTCGTCACCGCCGACGTGATGCGCGGGACGCTGCGGCTCCAGTCGAGCCGGGTGATGCAGTTCTATCTGAACGAGCTGCATGTGCTCGGCTCGGAGCTGTCGATCGCGGCGCATCTCGCCGACGTCTCCGAGGAGCTGCGGACGCTGGCGGAACGCTCGCCCGACACCTCGCCGCACCGGAGCGGCGAGCCTTATCGTCTCGCGGTCTCCGGCATCTATGCGCGCCTGACGGCGACGGCCGAAAAGCTCGAGGTCGAGATCACGCGCCGGCCCGTCGGCAAGGGCAGGCCTTACGAGACCGTCAAGGAGCTGCAAGCCGATCTCGACGTGCTGCACCGCTCGCTGATCTCCAACAACGCCCGCGTCATCGCCCGCGGCCGGCTGCGGCTGCTGCGGCGTGCGGTGGATTGCTTCGGTTTCCACCTGGCGCGGCTCGACATCCGCCAGAACTCGGCCGTGCACGAACGTACCATCGCCGAGCTGATGGATGCCGCGAACCCCGGCATGTCCTATCTCGCGCTCGGCGAGGAGGCGCGCATCTCGCTGCTCACCAACGAGCTGCGTTCAACGCGCTCGCTGGTCTCGCCATTCGTCAAATACAGCGACGAGACCATGGGCGAGCTCAACGTCTTCCATGCCGCGGCCGAGGCGCATGCGAAGTTCGGCTCGGACGCCATTCCCCAATGCATCATCTCGATGTGCAAGGGCATGTCCGACATGCTCGAAGTGGCCGTGCTGCTCAAGGAGGTCGGCCTCGTCCATCCGTCCGGGCGCAGCGCCATCAACATCGTGCCGCTGTTCGAGACCATCGAGGATTTGCAGGCCTCCAGCGGCATCATGGACCGCATGCTGTCGCTGCACGATTACCGCCGCCTCGTCGACAGCCGCGGCAGCGTACAGGAGGTCATGCTCGGCTATTCCGACAGCAACAAGGATGGCGGCTTCGTCACCTCGGGCTGGGAGCTGTACAAGGCCGAGATCGGCCTCGTCGACGTGTTCGAGCGCCACGGCATCCGGCTGCGCCTGTTCCACGGCCGCGGCGGCTCGGTCGGCCGCGGCGGCGGCCCGAGCTATGATGCCATCATCGCCCAGCCCGGCGGCGCGGTGAACGGACAGATCCGCATCACCGAGCAGGGCGAGATCATCTCGTCGAAATATTCCAACGCCGAAGTCGGCCGCAACAATCTGGAGATCCTTGCCGCCGCGACGCTGGAGGCGAGCCTGCTGCATCCGCGCCAGAGCGCGCCGCGCCGCGAATACCTGACCGCGATGGACGAATTGTCGAACCTCGCCTTCAAAGCCTATCGCGGCCTCGTCTACGAGACCGACGGTTTTGTCGATTATTTCTGGGCCTCGACCGTGATCAACGAGATCGCGACGCTGAACATCGGCAGCCGTCCGGCTTCACGCAAGAAGACCCGCGCGATCGAGGACCTTCGTGCCATTCCCTGGGTGTTCTCCTGGGCGCAGTGCCGCCTGATGCTGCCCGGCTGGTACGGCTTTGGCAGCGCGGTCGAGCAATGGATCGCGGAGCATCCCGACAAGGGCATGCCGTTCCTGAAAGAGCTCTACAGGGAATGGCCGTTCTTCCGCATGCTGCTGTCGAACATGGACATGGTGCTGGCCAAAAGCTCGATCGCGATCGCCTCGCGCTATGCCGAGCTGGTGCCGGACGAAGCCCTGCGCGAGAAGATCTTCGGCCGCATCCGCCGCGAATGGCATTCCTGCATCGAGACACTGCTCGACATCATGGGCCAGGACCGGCTGCTCCAGGGTAACCCGCTGCTGGAGCGCTCGGTGCGCCACCGCTTCCCCTATCTCGATCCGCTCAACCACGTGCAGGTCGAGCTGCTGAAGGAGCATCGCGCGCAGAACCCTGACGAACAGGTGCTGCGCGGGATTCAACTGACCATCAACGGCATTTCGGCGGGGCTGAGGAATACGGGTTAGGTGAATAGCGAATGGCGAGTAGCGAATGGAGTCCACTCGCCATTCGCCACTCACTACTCGCGTCACTCAGCAGAAGTGCGCCCCCTGGGTCTCCACATAGACCGCATACAGCGACTGGCTCGCGGTCATGAACAGGCGGTTGCGCTTCCTGCCGCCGAAGCAGACATTCGCGCAGGTCTCGGGCAACAGGATCTGCCCGATGCGTGCGCCGTCGGCGCCTGAAAACACCTGCACGCCGTCGTAGCCCGGTCCCACCCAGCCGGCACCGACCCAGATGTTGCCCTCGGTGTCGACGCGCAGGCCGTCCGGGAAGCCTGACTTGCCGTCGAGCGTCATGTCGATCAGCTTCTTCGGGTTCGACAGTTTTGGCCCGTCGATGTCGTAGGACCACACCACGTTCTTGGCCTCAGGGTAGTGCGTGATGCCGGTGTCGCAGACATAGAGTTTTTTGTAGTCGTGAGAGAACGCGATGCCGTTGGGTTTGAACGGCTCGTCAGCGACCTTTGAAACCTGCCCGGTTTGCGGGTCCAGCCGATAGACCGCTTCCTTCTGAAAGGGCTGCAGCGAGCCGGTGTTGGCGAGCTTGCCTTCATAGATGCTGATCGCGCCATAGCCGGGATCGGTGAACCAGATCGCCTTGTCGTTGGGGTGCACCACCATGTCGTTCGGGCCGTTGAGCGGCTTGCCGCCCGCCTGCTCGGCCAGTGTCGTGACCGAACCGTCGTGCTCGTGGCGGACGAGGCGGGTACGCTCGGCGCTGATCTGGCGTCCTTCAGTGTCGAACGAGTTGCCGTTGGCTTCGTTCGACGGCTTGTGGAACTGCTCGGAGATATGGCCGTCGTCGTCGAGATAGCGAAGCTGCCGGTTGGCCGGGATGTCGCTCCAGACGAGATATTGTCCTTGCGCATTCCACGCCGGCCCTTCCGCCCACAGGCAGCCTGTATAGAGCCGCTTGATCGCGGTGTTGCCGACCTTGGCCTTGAAGCGCTTGGGATCGATGACGACGATGTCGGGGTCGGGATAGCGCTGCGGCTCGGCACTGGCGCCGAAGTCGCGGGCCTCGCTGCGCGAGGCGAGCAGGGCCGATGCGGCGACGGTGGCCGCGCCCTTGAGGAGAGTGCGGCGGCCGAGACCGCCACCCTCGCATGCAGTCGTGTCGTCGGTGTTGGTCAGCGTTCTTGTCATGGTTTCCTCCCAAAGTTTTGTTGGGAGGACACCATTCGCCCGCAATCGGGCGTAAAGCGGGGCGATCTCCGGACCAGACAACCGGAGATCGCAGGGCAGGGATGCCGGAAATGCGGCTGGACGGGATCCCTTACACGGGATCCCAGGGGAAGATGTCGGCGGAGCGGTCGAGCTTGTAGAACGAGCCCTTCAGCGCCGGCATGCCGTGTTCCGCGATCGATTGCGGCGTCCAGCCTTCGCTCCGGTGCACCGAGCGCAGCGGGCGATTCTGGCTGAACAGAAACAGCTCGTTCATGCGGGCGCCGAAAATCTGGCCGCTGACGTCCTTGGCGGCGTCGGAGAGCAGATAGGCGCAGATCGGCGCGATCTTCTCCGGTCCCATCTGCTTGATCTTCTCGACGCGCGCCTTCTCGGCTTCGGTCTCGGTCGGGATGGTGCCGATCATGCGGGTCCAGGCGAACGGCGAGACGCAGTTGGAGCGGACGTTGAAGCGGCCCATGTCGAGCGCGATCGACTTCGACAGGCCGATGATGCCGAGCTTGGCGGCGGCGTAGTTGGCCTGGCCAAAGTTGCCGATCAGGCCGGAGGTCGAGGTGAAGTGCACGAAGGAGCCGCTCTCCTGCTCGCGAAAGATCCGCGCTGCGGCGTGCGAGACGTAGAACGAGCCCATCAAATGGACTTTGATGACGGCCTCGAACGCTTCCACGCTCATCTTGTGGAAGATCATGTCGCGCAAGATGCCGGCATTGTTGACGACGCCGTCTAGCCGGCCGAAATGATCGGTCGCGGTCTTCACGATCTTGCTGGCAGGGACAGCTTCCGCCACCGACTCGAAATTAGGGACCGCGATGCCGCCGCGCTTCTTGATCTCCTCGACCACCTCCTCGGCGGGGGTCGCGCTGCTACCGGCTCCGTCGGCGGCGCCACCGGGATCGTTGACGACGACCTTGGCGCCCTCCGCCGCGCAGAGCAGCGCGATCTCGCGCCCGATGCCGCGGCCTGCGCCGGTGACGATGATGACCTTGTCTTGCAGTGATTTTGTCATGTGGGTTCTCCGCTAGCCGTTCCAAATTCCGTCGTCATACCGGGGCGGGCCCCTTGGCGCGAGCCCGGAATCCATAACCACCATCGGGAGTAAGGATTCCGGGCCTGCGCCTTCGGCGCATCCCGGAATGACAGTAGCTACCTCTCGTTCGTAAACACGATCGTGCCACTTGCGGCGAACATGCCGCCGACACCGTGGCACACCGAAATCTTCGCATTCGGCACCTGTGCCGGCGCAATCCCGCGCATCTGGCGCACGCTCTCCTGGAGCGCGTACATGCCGTACATGCCCGAATGCATGTACGACAGGCCGCCGCCATTGGTGTTGAGCGGGAGCTTGCCGCCCGGGCGGGTATTGCCGTCGGCGATGAACCTGCCTGTCTCCTCATGCGGCATGAAGCCGAGATCACCGAGGCCGAACAGCGGCAGATGCGCGAATGCATCGTAGATCATGAGATGATTGACATCACCGTGCGCGATACCTGCTTCCCTGAAGGCCAGCGGGCCCGCGGTCTTGAACGCGCGCGAGGAATTGAACGTTTCCATCTGGCTGACCATCGGCGTTTCCACGCTCTCGCCGGTCCCCATGATGTAGACGGGCTTGCGCGGAAAATCCTTGGCGCGGTCGGCCGAGGTCAGGATCAGCGCGCCGCCGCCGTCGGTGACGAGGCAGCATTGCAAGAGGCGGAACGGGTAGGCGATCATGCGCGAGCTGAGCACGTCGGCGACCGTGATCGGGTCCTTCATCATTGCGCGCGGATTCTTCGCCGCCCATTCGCGCTGGACCACCGCCACCGAGGCCAACTGCTCATGGGTGATGCCGTAGGTCTTCATGAAACGCAGTACGGGGATCGGGAACATGCTGGGCGGGCCGTAGACGCCGAAGGGCGCCTCGAACTGCCCTTGCAGGCTGTCGGCGGGAATCGAGCGCGGCGCCTTGCCGATCATCGACTTGCCGCTCTCGGCATGCGTGATCAGCACGGTCTTGCACAGGCCGGCCTCGATCGCCGCCGCCGCATGGCGAACGTGGAGCATGAACGAGCAGCCGCCGACCGAGGTGCCGTCCACCCAGGTCGGCTTGATGCCGAGATAATGGCAGACCTGCTGCGGTGTTTCGACTGCGGTGGCAAAGCCGTCGATGTCGGAGAGTTTCAGCCCGGCATCCGCAATGGCGTTGAGCGCCGCGTCCGCGTGAAGCTGGAGCTGCGACATGTTGGGGACGACGCCGAGCTCGGTGGTCTCGGCCGCGCCGACGACGGCAACTTGGTTCCTGCGCATGGCTTACCCCTTCGCCGGACGGAAGACGGGGAGGGTGATCTTGTCGTCGAGTACCTCGAAGGCGACCTCGAGCTTCATGTCGAGCTCAAGCGCTTCCGGCGTCTGCGGACAGTCGATGATGTTGCTCATCATCCGCGGCCCTTCGGCGAGCTGAACCACTGCGATCGCATAAGGCGGCGTGAAGCCGGGCGCGGCGGGACGGTGGTTGATCACGTAGCTGTAGAGGAAACCCTTGCCGCTCGCCTTGAAGATGCTGACCTTGCGCGAGGCGCAGGACGGGCAGAACGGGCGCGGGGGGAAATAGACATGCGCGCAGGCGTCGCAGCGCTGCAGGCGCAGCTCGCCCGCTTTCGTGCCGTCCCAGAAATGCTGGGTTTCCGGCGTCGGTTTCGGTCGCGCGCGCTGCGGTTCGGCCATCTCGGAACGCCCTCCCAAGGCAAATCTTGATAAAGGCAGAGCCTTCACGCCCGCCTGTTTCGATCTTGATGCGACAATCGACCATGGCGCGTCAACGGTCCAGCAATGCGCATGCATGCCATCATGCGCACAATGCTTGTGTCGAACCGAGGCGGCGCTATAGATTGCGCGCGCAATATTCCGTGAGACAGACATGCCCGATTTCCCGACACTGGCGAAGCTCGCCGACGACCTCGAAAGCGGCCGCACCACCTCCCGCAAGCTCGTCGAGGCATGCCTCGCCAGGATTGCCGACCCCGCCGGTGAGGGCCAGCGCACTTTCATCCACGTCGACAAGGACGCCGCGCTCACGGCGGCGGACGCGATGGACGGCCTGCGCAAGGTGAAGGCGGCGCCATCGCGCTATGCCGGCATCCCGATCTCGATCAAGGATCTCTTCGACATCAAGGGGCAGACGACGCGCGCCGGCTCCCGTGCGCTCGACGATTCCGATCCGGCTGAGCAAGATGCGGCGGCTGTTGCGCGGCTGCGCCACGCCGGCTTCGTCGTGATCGGGCGGACCAACATGACCGAGTTCGCCTATTCCGGCATCGGCATCAATCCGCACTACGGCACGCCAAAGGGCGCCTGGAACCGGGCCGAGGGGCACGTGCCGGGCGGCTCGTCCTCGGGCGCGGCGGTCTCGGTGCTCGACGGCATGGCGCATGGCGCGCTCGGCACCGACACCGGCGGCTCCTGCCGGATTCCGGCCGCCTTCAACGGCATCGTCGGCTACAAGCCGACGCAGCGCCGCGTGCCGCTCGATGGCTCTGTGCCGCTGTCGTTCTCGCTCGACAGCATCGGGCCGCTGGCGCGATCGGTCAGTTGCTGTGCCATTCTCGACGCCGTGCTCGCGAACGAGCCGATCGTTCCGCTGAAGCCGAGGCTGCTAAAGGGCATGCGGCTCGCAGTGCCGACCACGATTGCGCTCGACGATCTCGACGCAGACGTGGCCTCGACGTTCGAGCGTGCGCTCAAGAGCCTCGCCGATCACGGCGCGATCATCGAGCGCATCGAGATGGCCGAATTTCACGACATCGGCCCGATGAACGCCAAGGGCGGCTTTGCGGCGTCCGAAAGCTACGCCTGGCATCGCTATCTCATCACGGCCAAGGGCGACGTCTACGACCCCAGGGTCTTCGTGCGCATCATGCGCGGCGAGGCGCAGAGCGCGGCCGACTACATCGATCTCCTCAACGAGCGCCGCTCGCTGATCGCCCGCGTCAATGCGCGCATCGCGCCTTATGATGCGCTGGTGCTGCCGACCACCGCCAACACGCCGCCGAAGATCACCGATCTCGCCGACGACAAGGCGTTCACCAAGGAAAACCTGCGGGCGCTGCGTAATTGCACCCTGATCAACATGATCGATGGCTGCGCCATCTCGCTGCCTGCACATCGCGAGGGCGACATTCCCGTCGGCCTGATGCTCGCGGGCGCCGGCGGATCGGACCGTCGCATCTTTGAACTTGCTGCCGGCATGGAGGCCGTAATTCGTGTTTGACCTGACTTTCACCGTCGACGCCCAGGACACCACCACGCCGCTGACCTTGGCCATCGACCAGATGGTCATCGCAGGCTGGACCGGCCGCGATCCCGTCGCGCGCGACAAGCACATCGCCGAGCTGCAAGAGATGGGCATCGCCCCGCCGGCCTCGACGCCGATCTACTACCGCGCCTCGGCGCGGCGGCTCACTCAGGAAGACAGCATCGAATGCACCGGTGGCGAGTCCTCCGGTGAGGTCGAGTTCGTGCTGATCGGCTGGCAGGGCCGCATCTTCGTCGGCTGCGGCTCGGATCACACCGACCGCAAGGTCGAGGCCTACAACGTCACCGTGTCCAAGCAGATGTGCGACAAGCCGGTCGCATCCACGCTCTGGGAGCTCGAGGACGTCATCGGCCATTGGGACAGGATGATCCTGCGCTCCTATGCCACGATCAAGGGCGAGCGCGTGCTCTACCAGGAGGGTACGCTGGACGCGATGCTGCCAGTCGCCGACCTCATCGCGCGCGGCTTTGAGGGTGGGAAGCTCCCCGATGGCTGCGCCATGTTCGGCGGCACCTTCGCCGCCAAGGGCGGCATCCGCCCCGCCGACCGTTTCGATTTCGAGCTTGAGGATCCCGTACTGAAGCGGACCATCAGGCACGGGTATGACGTGGCGACGCTGCCGGTGCGGGGCTGATACCTCTCCGTCGTCCTTGCGAGCGACGCGAAGCAATCCAGACCGGTTCCGGGGAGAGTCGGAAATCGGGTGGCAGAGGGCGGGGCGGTCTTGCGAAAGTCAGAGCCATGACAGCAACAGCACGCAAAGCGCCTCCAAAGCCGTCCGCTGACCTCGCCGCCCATGTCGACACCCTCGACTGGCCGCAGATCACGGCCGAGCTCGACGCCCAGGGCGGCGCCGTCCTGAAGAATCTGCTGACGCCCGACCAATGCCGCGCCGTCGCCGCGCTCTATCCTGATGATGCAAACTTCCGCAGCCGCATCGTCATGGGTCGCCACGGTTTTGGCCGCGGCGAATACAAGTACTTCTCTTATCCGCTCCCCGATCTCATCGCGCAGCTGCGCCCCGCGCTCTATGCGCACCTGCAAGGCGTCGCCAATCGCTGGAATGAGGCGATGGGGATCGACATCCGCTATCCCGCTGCACATGCCGCCTTCCTCAAGCGTTGCCACGAGGCAGGGCAGGCGCGGCCGACGCCTCTGCTGCTGCAATACGAGGCCGGCGATTACAATTGCCTGCACCAGGACCTCTACGGCGAGCATGTGTTCCCGCTCCAGGTCGCGATCCTCCTGTCCGAGCCCGGCCGCGATTTCGCCGGTGGCGAGTTCGTGCTGACCGAGCAACGGCCGCGCATGCAGTCCCGCGCCGAAGTGGTTCCGCTGACGCAGGGCGACGCCGTGGCCTTTGCTGTGCATCACCGCCCGGTGCAGGGGACACGCGGCACCTACAGGGTTAATCTGCGCCACGGCGTCAGCCGTCTCAGGTCCGGCCAGCGCCACACGCTGGGTGTGATCTTCCATGATGCAAAATGAGCGCTGCGATTGACGGCTGATCTGTTTGACACGGCCGCCGAAGCCCAGCCGTCACGCGAGCAGATCGCCGACGGCGCCGTCTTGCTGCGCGGTTTCGTCAAGCCAATCGAGAGCGAGCTGATCGAAGCGGTCCGCGCGATCGTGGCACTGTCGCCGTTCCGTCGCATGACCACGCCTGGCGGCCATCTGATGTCGGTGGCCATGACTAATTGCGGCGAGCGCGGCTGGATCACCGATCACACCGGCTACCGCTATGACCCGATCGATCCGCGGACCGGCGCGCCATGGCCGGTGATGCCGCCGGTGCTCCGCGGTCTCGCCCGCCGCGCGGCGGAGCAGGGCGGCTTCGAAGGCTTTGCGCCCGACGCCTGCCTCGTCAATCGCTACGAGCCCGGCACGCGGCTGTCGCTGCATCAGGACAAGGACGAGCTGGACTATTCGGCGCCGATCGTCTCGGTCTCCCTCGGGCTGCCCGCGACCTTCCTGTTCGGCGGCATGGCGCGCAGCGACAAGCCGCGCCGCTTCCGGCTCGTCCATGGCGACGTGGTCGTCTGGGGCGGGGCCAGCAGGCTCGCCTATCACGGCGTGGCGCCGCTCGCCGAAGGCGAGCATGCGCTGCTCGGGCGGAAGCGGATCAATCTGACGTTTCGCAGGACGCGCTGATCTTCCTTCTCCGCTGATCTTCCTTCTCCCAGGAGGGGAGAAGGGAAGAGTCCCGGAACTACGATGCTTCTATTACGGTTTCGGCGGGTGAATGAACGCCCAGGGGCTCACTTCCGAATCCCGCGTGACCTCGACCGAGATCAGATACGGCCCGCCGTGGGCGAGCGCCTTTTCCATCGCCGCCTTGAACTGGTCCGGCGCGGTGACGCGCACAGAGGCGACGCCAAAGGACTCCGCGAGCTTGACGAAATCCGGGTTGACGAGGTCGGACGCCACCACGCGGCCATCAAAGCGCTCGCGCTGGTCACGGCGCACATTGCCATAGGCGTTGTTGTTGAACACCAGCGTCACGACGCCGATGTTGAACTGCACGGCGGTGGCAAGCTCCTGCACGCCGAACATGAAGCCGCCGTCGCCGGTGATCGCCACCACCGGCTTGTCGGGATTGGCGACCTTGGCGCCGAGCGCGGTCGGAAAGCCCGAGCCGAGCGTGCCCTGATACCCTGAGGTGATGAAGGTGCGCGGCTCGTAGATCGGAAAGCCGTACCAGGACGCGAAGCCGAACTGCGACAACTCATCGGTGACGATCGCGTTCGCCGGCAGCACCTCGCGCAAAATGTTGAGATAGGCCATCTGCGGCTGGATGCGCTGGATGTCCTGTTGCGCGGTCGCGGTGGCGTCGCGGATCGCGGCGCGGCGGCCGGCGGTCTTGCTGTAGCCGGCCTTGCTGACGGCGGCGGCGAGATCGGCGGTCGCAGTCCTGGCATCGGCGACGATGGCGGTGTCCGAGATGAAGCGCCGCATCTCGACCGGGTCGATGTCGATGCGAATGCTCTTCAGGCCGTCGGGGCGGAACGGCCAGCGCGACATGGTCGGCAGCTCCAGTCGCGAGCCGATACCGATCATCAAATCAGTCTTCGGCCAGAGCTTGTAGGCGGCAGCCATCGTGAGCCCCAGCTCATGCGCGTTGGAGACGATGCCGCGGCCGCTGCGGAAAGCGACGACGGGTGCATCGATCATCTCGGCGAGCTCGAGGATCTCGTCGCGCGCCTCGATCGCGCCGCTGCCGACGAAGATCATCGGCGCCTTGCTGGCCTTGATGAGCGCGGCGGCCTGCTTGATCTGATCAGGATCAGGCCGCGGCGCAGGCAGGGGCTCCAGCACCTGTGCGGCCGCGGTGTCGGCGCGCTGGGTAAAAATATCCCAGGGCATTTCGACCGAGGCGGGGCCGCGCCGGCCCGATGTCATCTCCTGGAAGGCGCGGGCCACGGTGGTCGGCGCGTTGCCGGGCGTTTCGATACGATCCGCCCATTTCACGTAGGTGCGCAAGGTCGCAAGCTGGTCCGGCATCTCGTGCAGATGGCCGCGGCCCTTGCCCAAAAATTGCGTCGGCACCTGACCCGTCACGCAGAGCACCGGCTCGTTGCAGCCGTAAGCGGTCAGCAGCGCCGCGCTGGCGTTGAGCACGCCGGGGCCGGGCACCACGCTGAACACGCCGGGCCTGCCGCTGGAGCGCGCATAGCCGAACGCCATGTAGCCGCAGGCCTGTTCGTGCCGCGCGCCGATCACCTTGAGCTGGGCCTGATGGAAGGCGTCGAACAGGCCGTAGACCTGCGCGCCGGGCAGGCCGAACACGGTGTCGACGCCGTGGGCGACAAGGCCGCTTACGATTGCTTCGCCGCCGGTGAGGGTGGTCATTGCACTATTCCACTTCGATTGTTGTTCAGGCTTCGTCGACGACACCATTGCGCAAAGTGCCGATGCCTTCGGCCGCGACCTCGATGACATCACCGGGCTTCAAGTAGCGCGGCGGATCGAACCGCGCACCCGCTCCCGTCGGCGTGCCCGTCACGATGATGTCACCGGGGACAAGCGTTGCGAAGGTCGAGATATAGCTGATGAGATAGCGGAACGGAAACATCAGGCGGCTGGTCACGTCGTCCTGCCGCAGCTCGCCGTTGACATGCGTGGTGAGCCTGACGTCGGCGATCTGCGCTTCCTGCGTGTAGGGCACCAGCCACGGACCCAGGCTGCCGCTGGAATCAAAGTTCTTGCCCTGCGTGACGTTGAATTTTGCGTGGCGCAACCAGTCGCGCACCGAGCCTTCGTTGCAGAGCGTCAACGCGGCGATGTGATCGAGCGCAGCGCTCTCGGCAATGTGCCGGCCGGCCTTGCCGATCACCAGCACGATCTCGCCCTCGTAGTCGAGCTGCGCCGATGCGCGCGGGCGCACCAGCGGCGTGTCGTGGCCGACGAAGGAGCGCGGCGAGCGCATGAACATGCTCGGATATTTCGGCGCGTCCTGGCCGTCCTTGTACTCGGCGTTGCGATCGGGATAGTTGACGCCGATGCAGATGATCTTTTCCGGCGCGGGCACCGGCGGCAGCCAAATGATGTCGGCGAGCGGGTGATCCGGCGCGCGGCCGGCGGCCTGCTCGGCAAGGCTCACGAGCTTTCCGGCCGCAATCACTTCGCGCAGCGTCGGATAGTCTTTTGCGTGGCGTACGGAGAGATCGACGATGCCGCCCTCAAGGACGGCGCCGTACCTGGTTTCACCCTTGACGGAATATGTGGCGAGGCGAGGAAGTTTCATCGCCTAATCCGCCACCAGCACGTCGGCCACGAATTTCGGTTCACGCACGGCCTGGCCCGAGAAGGGCGAACCCTGCTCGAACCACGAGCGCGGCGCCGGCGCGCCCCACAGCGTCTGGCGGCGCGGATCGCGCAGCGACCAACGCAGCGGCTCGTGGTCGTGATCGCCGGTGAAATAGTCGCTGGTGTAGAGTTCGAGACGGTGCCCATCAGGGTCGCGCACGTAGAGGAAGAACGCATTCGAGATGCCGTGGCGTCCCGGGCCGCGCTCGATGTTCTTGACGAAGCCCTGGGAGGCCATGACGTCGCAGAGATGGATGATGTTCATCGCCGTCGGCGTCCAGTAGGCGAAGTGGTGCAGGCGAGGGCCCTTGCCGTTGGTGATGGCGAAATCGTGCACATTGCCCTTGCGATGCATCCAGGCGGCTGCGATGCGCCCGTTCGGCCCGTCCTCCTCGGCGTATTCGGTGAGACGGAAGCCGAGCCGTGCGTAGAACTCGACGGTGTCCTGCACCTCGGCGGCGAAGACGTTGAAATGATCGAGCCGCTGCGGGTGGCATCCCCTGTAGAGGTCGTAGCGACGAAGCAGATGCGGCCGGCGGTCCATCGCCGCATAGAGCTCGATCTGGAAGCCGAAGGGATCGGTGAATTGCAGCGTGCGGCCCTGGAAGGGCTGGTCGACGAAGGAATAGCCGAGGCCGTTCTCGGACAAGAACTTTGCGGCCTTGTCGAGATCTCCGTCGTTGCCGACCTTGAAGCCGAGCCGGTTGCAGGCCGGCGCTGCCGCCTTGCGCAGCACCAGCGAGTGATGCTGATGCTCCTCGGCTGCCCGCAAGTAGGCAAACTTGTCGTCGGCATCCTCGACATGCAGACCGACGGTGGTCTCGTAGAATTCGCGGCTGAGCTTCAGGTCGGTCACGTCGAGCACGACGTGGCTGGAGCGGATGATGTTGAACGGCGGTTCGAAGATGTGTTGCGGTACGGGCATCGGCGTTTCCCCTCGGCTCGACGAGCGTCAGATTCCCAATTTCTGAATCTTGTGCGTGCCCCGCGCCAGCGAGACGTGCTTGGTTTCCATGTAGAAGTCGAACGAGTAGTCGCCGCCGTCGCGGCCGATGCCCGAGGCCTTCATGCCGCCGAACGGCGTCGGCAGATGGCGGACGTTTTCCGAGTTCAGCCAGATCATGCCGGCCTCCAGCGCGTCGGCAACGCGCAGTGCGCGGCCGACGTCGTTGGTCCAGACATAGCCGGTCAGGCCATAGCGGATGTCGTTGGCGATCGCGATGGCGTCGGCCTCGTCCTTGAAGGGCAGCACGGTGAGGAAGGGGCCGAACACCTCCTCCTGCGCCACGCGCATCTTGCCGTTCGCACCGGTCACGAGCGTCGGCTCGACATAATGTCCGCCGCCCGGGCCGTCATAGGTCTTACCGCCGACGGCGATCACAGCGCCATCCTGCCGCGCAACGTCGAAATAGGAGCAGACTTTTGCGAGGTGCCGTTCGTGGATCAGCGGCCCGATCTCGGTGGCGGGATCGAGGGGATGGCCGACCCTGAGCGCCTGCACGCGCGCGGTCAGCTTCTCCACGAATTTCTCGGCAATGTTCTGCTGGATCAGCAGGCGGCTCGACGACGTGCAGCGCTCGCCATTGAGCGAGTAGATCATGAACACGACGGCATCGAGCGCGCGGTCGAGATCGGCGTCGTCGAACACGATCACCGGGTTCTTGCCGCCGAGCTCGAAATGCACGCGCTTCAGGGTCGGCGCGCCTTGAACCATGATCGCCGATCCCGTCGCGCTCTCGCCGACGAAGCCGATCGCCTTGATGGCGGGATGCTCGGTCAGCGCCTTGCCGGCCTCCTCGCCAAAACCGTGGACGGTATTGAGCACGCCGTCGGGAACGCCGGCCTCCTTGACCAGCCTTGCCAGAATCGCGGCTGTCACCGGCGACCATTCGGCCGGCTTGTGCACGACGGTGCAGCCCGCGGCCAGCGCCGGCGCGATCTTCCAGGTCGAGAGCATGAACGGCGTGTTCCACGGCGTGATCACGCCGACGGGGCCGATCGGCACGCGGGTCGAGACGTTCCAGTGCTCGTCGCTCGGCGTGTTCAGGCCATCGCGCGCCTCGGCGCACTTGTCGGCGAAGAAGCGAAAATTCTCCGCCGCGCGGATCGCGGCCTTGGCCATGAAGCGATAGGCCTGGCCGGTGTCGATGCATTCGAGCACGGCGATGTCGTCGGCATTGTCCTCGATCGCGTCGGCGACGCGGTGCAGCAGCTTGCGCCGCATCGCCGGCCTCATGTCGCGCCAGGATTTGAAGGCCAGCGCAGCGGCTGTGGCTGCGGCGTCGATATCCTCGGCGTTGCCGCGGGCGACGCTTGCAAGCACGGCGCCATCGACAGGCGACTTGGTTTCAAAGGTTTCGCCCGAGATCGAGGCGACGGTCTTGCCGTCGATCATATGGCCGATGCCGTCGGCCCGCAGCGTCTTCAGCAGCGGTGCTGTGCGGTCGCGATTGGCCTGGAACACATCGGTTTTCGGCGTGGGCTTATCCATGGGCGGCCTCCACTTTCAGGGCGTCGTGGATGTTGTTGCGCTTCCAGCTGGTGTCCTTGTCGTTGATCTGCATGTCGAACGACAAAGCGAACTTGCTGGCGGCGAAGACGGGATCGAGATGTTTTGAAAGCGCCTGGAAGACGTGCTCGCCGGCCTTCTGGCGCATGGGAAGGTCGCGGCCCTCTCCGATGCGCAGCACCATGTCGAGAAAGCCGTAGTCCTGCCGCGCGTCCGCGATCGCGTAGTGCTCGCACCTGACAGCGCGAACGCGGATGCCGCCGAGCGGGAAGATGCCGGTCTCGACCGCCGCCTTGCGCACGACCTCGCACACCGCGCCGATGTCGAGGCGGTTGTCGAGATTGGCCGAATATTCAATCGTGAAATGCGGCATCGCGGTTTCACTCCCTGTGTATTCTTGTTGTCAGGCGAAGTAGCAGCTCACCGAGCCGTAGGCGCCATAATCGGCCTGAATTGTGTCGCCCTTGCGGGTCTCGATCGGACGGATGAAGGAGCCGGCGAGCACGACCTGCCCGGGCTCCAGCGCAAGGCCGAGCGGTGCGATCTTGTTGGCGAGCCAGGCAACGGCGGTCGCGGGATGATTGAGCACGCCGGCGGCAAGGCCGGTTTCCTCGAGCTGGCCGTTCCTGAAACACAGCGCGCCGATCCAGCGCAGATCGGCGTCGAGCGGACGGATTGGGCGACCGCCGAGCACGATGCCGGCGTTCGCGGCGTTGTCGGCGATGGTGTCGAAGATCTTTCGCGTGGCTTTCGTCTTGGGATCGACGCGCTCGATCCGCGTGTCCAGGATTTCCAGCGCCGGCACGACGAAGTCGGTGGCGTTGAGCACGTCGAACATTGAGCAATCAGGACCGGAGAGGCGCTTGCTCATGACGAAGGCAAGCTCGGCCTCGACGCGCGTCGCGATGAAGCGTTCGGTCGGGACGAGGCCGCCATCGGCGAAGAACATGTCGTCGAGCAGTACGCCGGAATCCGGCTCGTCGATATTGAGCGCGCCCTGCATCGCCTTCGAGGTCAGGCCGATCTTGTGGCCTTTGACGGTGCGGCCCTCGGCGAGCTTGAGGTCGACCCACGCCTTCTGAATCGCGTAGGCGTCGGTGATGGTAATGCCGGGAAAATCCTGCGAGAGCTGCCGGATCTGCGTGCGGGTCTTCTCCGCCTGATGCAGACGGTTCGCACAAGCTTGGATATCGTCGTTGGAAAGCGCCATTTGTGATCTTACAAATCGTGGTGCCCAGAGATACTTAACATGTTAAGTGAATGCGTCAAACACAATTCGGGCTTGCTGCACTGCAAACACTTTGCGGCTTGAAAGGGCGGCTTTGAAAGGGCGTCATGGCGAAGAGACCGGCTGATCCCGCGAACGGAAGTGAGCCTGCCGCACGGCAGGTGCCGATGCGCGACTTCTCGCGCTCGCTGCCGATGTCGCTGCTCAGGGCACGTGAAGCGGTGATGCGGCAGTTTCGTCCAAAACTGCGCGAGCACGGATTGACCGAACAGCAATGGCGCATCCTCCGCGCGCTCGCGGCGATCGACGCTGCTGAGGTCACGGAACTCGCGCGCACGGCGTTTCTGCTCGGGCCGAGCCTGTCGCGCATCCTGCGCGATCTCGAGGCGCGCAATCTGATCGAGCGGAAGACCGCGAAGTCGGATCAGCGCCGCAGCATGGTCTCGATCTCGAAAGAGGGGGTGAAGCTGATGGCCGCCGTCGCGCCGTCCTCGGAAGCGATCTATGCGGAGATCACGCGGCGCTTCGGCGCGCGCAAGCTCGCCGAGTTGCAGGAGATGCTCGGTGAGTTGGAACTGTGTCTCGCTTCCACCGAAGCGAGTGACGTTGCGGATGAAATGTAACGGCAAATTTGCATGATGACTTTCCTGCCACGCATGACTGTCATCATTGCATAACGCGTGGGCAGCGCGATCGCCGTGAAATGCGCGAAAAGCCCTTAAAAAATAGCCGAAAATAGATCGTGGCCGCAGGTGTTAGTCATCTTCGGGCGCGAGCTCTCCGCACTTAGTTGATGGCGTCTCAATATCAATTTACTCACGCGGAGAGAATCCGTAAGTAGCATCCGGCTCTGCATTCAGTGAGAGAGCCAAGACAAGAAGGGCCGACAAGGATGCCCGGCCCCAGGGAGGAATGAATGAGACTGACGAGACGCGACTTCGCTGCCGGAATTGCTGCCGGCATTGCCGCGCCCTACCTCATCAAGGGCGCGCATGCGCAAGGCGCCACCATCAAGATCGGCATGTGCGCGCCCGTCACGGGCCCCGCCGCTGAATCCGGCGGCTACGCCATCAAGGGCGCCAAGCTCGCGCTCGAAGCCGTGAACAAGGCCGGCGGTATCCTGGGAAAGCAGGGCGAGCTGATCGTCGAGGACGACCAGACCACCAATCCCGGCATCGTGCTCGCATTCTCCAAGCTCGCCGCGCAGTCCGACATCGTCGGCTTCCTCGGCTCGATCCGTTCGACCCAGGTGCACGCGATGGCGCCCGACGTGATCAAGCTCGGCAAGCCCGTGATGATCGGCGGTACCGATCCGAATCTCACCCACATGGGCAATCAGTGGCTGTTCCGCTGCCGTCCCAATGACAGCTATTCCGGCCGCGTCATCGCCGAATACGGCGTCAACACGCTGGCCAAGAAGAAGTGGGCCGTGCTGCACTCGACCGACGCGTTCGGCACCGCCGGTGGCAAGGCGCTGACCGAAGCGCTGACCAAGCTGGGCGCGCCGCCCGTGCTCGATCAGGGCTATGCCAACCAGAGCCAGGACTTCACCCCGGTCGTGCTCGCGATCAAGCAATCGGGCGCCGACATCCTCGGTTCCTACTTCACCTTCGAGAACGACCTCGGCATCTTCGCCCGCCAGCTCCGTCAGCTCGGCGTGAACATCCCGTGGGTGGGCTCGCCCTCGATCGTCAACATCACCGCGCTGAAGCTCGCCGGTCCCGCGCTCTACAACACCTATGGCGTGGCGGACTATGCCGAGGATTCCAGCGAAGGCTCGAAGGCGTTCGGCAAGATCTACCGCGACGCGGTCAAGGTTGCGCCCGACAACCAGAGCTCGTGGACCTTCGACGCCGTCAACGTGCTGGCGCAGGGCATCAACAAGGCTGGCACCACCGAGCCCGGCAAGGTCCGTGAAGCCATCCTCGCGATCAAGAAGTTCCCGGGTGCCGAGGGCGAATACAATTTCGACCAGAACGGCGACGGTCTGCACGGCTACAACATCGTGAAGAACGACAAGGGCAAGATCGTCTTCGACAAGCACATCGAGTTCAACGACTGACGTTGACGAAATGACCTCCCCGATTTCGGTCGGGGAGGTCGAAACGTCTTTCATTGGACGAATCTGACCTCCAACAGAACGCTTGTCATGGATCTCGCCCTACAACTCCTGTTTACCGGCATCGGTATCGGTGCCGTCTATGCGCTCGTTGCGCTCGGCTTCGTGCTGATCTTCCGTGCCACCAACGTGGTGAACTTCGCCCAGGGCGAATTCTCCATGGTCGCGGCCTATCTGATGGTCGTCGCGATCGAAGCCGGTCTGCCCTATTGGGCGGCATTCATCGTTGCGCTGCTCGGCATGGCGCTGCTTGGTGTCATCTTCAATCTTGGCGTCTACTATCCGCTGCGCCACCGCACTTATCTGCCCGTGATCATCGCCACCATCGGCGCCTCGATCCTGCTGGCGAACTCCGTGCTCGCAATCTACGGCCCCCAGCCCCAGGTGCTGGAAGGCTGGTTTGAGACGCCGGGCATTCAGGTCGGCCCGGTCTATCTCGACAGCCAGTATCTCCTGATCATCGGCGTCACGATCTGTCTCGTGATCTTCAATTTCTGGTTCTTCGAGAAGACGCTGCTCGGCAAGAAGCTGCAGGCGACCTCGCAGGACAAGGAGATGGCCTCGCTGCTCGGCATCTCCGTCTCCACCATGATCATGATCACCTTCATCTATTCGGCCGTGCTCGGCGGTCTCGCCGGCATCCTCGTCGCACCGGTGCTGTTCGTCTCGATCCAGATGGGCTCGACGATCGCGCTGAAGGCGTTCGCGGCCACCATCATCGGCGGCTTCGGCGATGTCGCCGGGGCCATCATCGGCGGCCTTGCGCTCGGCGTGATCGAGACGTTTGGCGCCGCCTATGTCTCGGTTCCCTACAAGGATGGCTTCGCCTTCCTGGTGCTGATCGCTTTCCTGATCTTCCGGCCGCAGGGCATCTTCGGCGAACGCGTGGCGGAAAAAGCATGAGCGCTCCCAGCGACAACATGCCGATTCCGGCACCCGCCATCCATTCGAAGCCGCTGCTGGTCCGGCATCTGCCGTACTTCATCGGTGCCGCGATCATTGTCGCGCTCGCCGCGACCATGCGCTTCGACGGATACGTCCACAACATCCTGCTCCAGGCCACCACGTTCTCGATCGCGGTGTTCGGCCTCTCGGTCGTGCTCGGCCTGTGCGGCCAGATCAACCTGGCGCAGGCCGCGTTCTTCGGGCTCGGCGCCTACGCGGTCGGCATCGGCACGACGGACCTGCATGTCAGCTTCTGGGTCTGCCTCGTCGGCGGCTGCCTGATCTCGCTGCTGGCCGGCGCGTTCCTCGGCATGTCCACGCTGCGGCTCGGTGGCCATTACCTCGCGATGGTCACGATCTCGTTCCAGCAGATCGTGACGCTGGTGATGATCAACGCGATCTGGCTGACGCGCGGTCCCGACGGCGTTCCCAACATCAAGCGTCCCGAGCTGTTCCAGTCGTCGCAGAGCTATCTCGCCTTCTGCGTCGCGATGCTGGCGATCGTCGGCTATCTGGTCTGGCATCTCGCGGATACAAAACTCGGCCGCGCCATGCGCGCGGTGCGCGACAACGAGCTGGCGGCCGGCGTCAACGGCATCGACGTGTTCCGCACCAAGATCTACGCCTTCGCGCTGTGCGCGCTGCTCGGCGGGCTCGCGGGCGGCCTGTTCGCCGGCGGTTTCGCCTATGTCAGCCCCGATCAGTTCTCCTTCGCGGAATCGATCGTGTTCCTGACCATGTCGCTGCTCGGCGGCGTCGCTTCGCCGATCGGCTCGACGATCGGCACGGGTCTCTTGATCCTGATCCCGGAATGGCTGCGCTTCCTCAAGAGCGTGCCGGGCCTGTACCTCGCGATCTACGGCCTGTTCGTGATCCTGATCATCCGCTTCATGCCCGACGGCATCTGGGGCTTTGTCGCCGATGCCTTCACGCGCTGGCGCGCCAAGACCAAGGCACCGCCGGCTGCGGCCGCGCTGCAGCTCCGGCCGGCGACGGTCGGCGGCGACACGGTGCTGGAAGTCACCGGCCTGTCGAAGCACTTCGGTGGCCTCAAGGCCGTCGACGGCGTCGACATCGCGGTGAAGCGTGGCGGCGTGCACGCGCTGATCGGACCGAACGGCTCGGGCAAGACCACGACGCTCAACGTGCTCTCGGGCCTCTATGAAGCGACAGCCGGCAGGATCGTGCTCGACGGCACCGACATCACCCACATGCCGCCGCATCAGCGCACGGCAGCGGGCCTCGGGCGTACGTTCCAGAACATCCGCCTGTTCCGTTCGATGACGGCGCTCGAAAATGTCGAGATCGGTGCGGAGCGGCCGGGCAACACCATGGTCGGGAAGGGTGATGACGCCCTGACCGAGCGCGCGATGGAAGCCCTGACCTTCGTCGGTCTCGGCAACCGCGCCAACGAGCTGATCTCGAGCTTCTCCTACGGCCATCAGCGCCTGATCGAGATCGCACGTGCGCTCGCCTCGAACCCGACGCTGCTGCTGCTGGACGAGCCCGCGGCCGGCCTGAACTCGACCGAGAAGCTGGAGCTGC
This sequence comes from Bradyrhizobium liaoningense, assembly GCF_018130785.1. Classification (GTDB taxonomy): domain Bacteria; phylum Pseudomonadota; class Alphaproteobacteria; order Rhizobiales; family Xanthobacteraceae; genus Bradyrhizobium; species Bradyrhizobium liaoningense_A. The sequence goes on along the minus strand of NZ_JAFCJT010000001.1, from coordinate 1,042,583 downwards.
ACGAGCTGCTCAAGCGCATCGCCGCGCAGGGCCTGACCATCCTGATCATCGATCACGACATGACGCTGGTCTCGGAAGCGGCCCAGCACATCACCGTGCTCAACTTCGGACGCCGCATCGCGGACGGCGAATCCCTGGCCGTGCTGCGTCATCCCGACGTCGTCTCCGCCTATCTCGGGAGCGAATGATGCCGTTGCTCGAAATCCGCAATCTCGTGGTGCGCTACGGCGAGATCGAAGCCCTGCGTGGCGTGACCTGCGCGGTGGAGCAGGGGCAGGTGGTGACGCTGCTCGGCGCCAACGGCGCCGGCAAGTCCACGACCTTGCGCGCCATCTCAGGCCTCGCCAAGCCGACTTCCGGCGACATCCTGTTCGACGGCAATTCGATCGCAGGTCTTGGTCCGGAAGCGATCGTCCGCATGGGCATCTCGCACGTGCCGGAAGGCCGCAGGGTCTTCCCGGGTCTCACCGTGAAAGAGAACATCATGCTCGGCGCGTCCAATCGCCGGGCGCCGACCTCGGAGATCTCGCGGGAGGCGGACGCGATGTTCGACCTGTTCCCCGACATCCGGAAGTTCACCAACGCGCTCGGCTGGACGCTCTCGGGCGGCCAGTTGCAGATGGTGGCGGTCGCGCGCGGCTTGATGGCCAAGCCGCGGCTGTTGTTGCTCGACGAGCCCTCGCTTGGTCTTGCGCCCGTCATCGTGCAGGCCGTGTTCAAGATCATCTCCGAGATCCGCCGCAACACGACGGTCTTGCTCGTCGAGCAGAATGCGCGCATGGGTCTGTCGGTGGCCGACTACGGCTATGTGCTGGAGACCGGCCGCATTGTGCTCGGTGGCAAGCCCGACGAGCTCTGGGGCAACGAAGCGATCCGCGCCGCCTATCTCGGCGGCCATGCCAAGGTGAGTGCTTAGGGCATGATCCGGACCCGGAGGGCCGCGTTAGCGCAAAGTGTGCAGCGGTTTTCCGAGAAGATCATGCCCAGACAATAACCGGGAGCTCAGTTCATGGTCACGATCCAGGTCCAGAACCTCATCGATTTCGTCGGCGAGGTCTTCGGCCACGCTCAATCCTCACCGGAGGAGGCGAAACGGATCGCGACTTATCTGACGACGGCGAACCTCACCGGGCATGACAGCCACGGCGTGATCCGCGTGCCCGTCTACATCCGCTGGCTGAAGACCGGCTTCGTGGTGCCGAACCAGACCGCTGAGGTCGTGGTGGATACGCCCTCGCTCGCCGTGGTGGACGGCAAGTTCGGTTACGGCCAGACCGTGACGCCGCAGGCGGTCCGGATCGGCATCGAGAAATGCAAGAAGGCGGGCCTTGCCGCGGTCGCGTTGCGCAATGCCGGCCATATCGGCCGCGTCGGCGATTGGGCCGAGATGGCCGCCGCCGAAGGGTTGGTCTCGGTGCACTTCGTCAACGCCGCCGGCTCGCTGCTGGTGGCGCCGTTCGGCGGCGTCGAGAAGCGGCTCTCCACCGCGCCGTATTGCGTCGGCATTCCGCGTGAGGGGCAGGACCCGATCGTGCTGGATTTCGCCACCTCGGTCGTCGCCGAAGGCAAGGTGCTGGTCGCAAGCCGCGGCGGCAAGAAGCTGCCGAAGGGCGCGCTGGTCGATGCCGACGGGACCCTCAGCGAGGACCCGACCGTGCTTTACGGGCCCTTCACGCCCGAAGGGCCGCGCGACCACACCAAGGGCACCGGCGCGATCCGCGCCTTCGGCGACCACAAAGGCTCGGGCCTTGCCTTCATGTGCGAGTTGCTTGGCGGCGCGCTGACCGGAACCGGGGCCACCTCGGGCGGCCGCCGCTTCGCCAACGGCATGCTGGCCTTCTACGTCGATCCGAAGGTGATCGATACCTCCCATGTGTTCGATGCAGAGGTGTCGCGCTATACCGACTTCATCCGCGCCACCAAGCCGATGGCGGGGGTCGATCAGGTGCTGATTCCGGGCGATCCCGAGCGGAAAACCCGGGCCGAGCGCAGCAAGAACGGCATCCCCTTGCCGGATGACACCTGGGCGGCGATAGTGAACACCGCCCGCGAGGTCGGTGTCAGCGAAGTCAGCATCCAGCGGGCGACCGCATAGGTCTTGCGTCATTGCGAGCGTAGCGCGGAGCCCCGGTTCGCGGTAACAGCAGAGCTGTGCTGTCGCGGCGCTCGTCATGGTGACGAAGGTCCAAACAACGGTCCAAGCAACAAAAGAAGGAAGGCAACGTGGCGAACAAGGTCAAGGAAATCTGGAAGTCGGGCAAGGCCGTGGTCAACGCGTGGCTAGCGATTCCCTCCGGCTTCTCGGCCGAGATGATCGCGCAATGCGGCTTCGACAGCGTCACCGTCGACATGCAGCACGGCGTGCAGGACTATCTCTCGATGGTGCAGTGCTTCCAGGCGATGGATAAGCATCCAGTGACCCCGATGGTCCGCGTGCCCTGGAACGAGCCCGGCATCATCGGCAAGGTGCTCGACGGCGGCGCCTATGGCGTGATCTGCCCGATGGTCAACACGGCGCAGGAGGCCAAGAACCTCGTGTCGTATTCCAAGTATCCGCCGCAGGGCGTCCGCTCCAACGGCCCGATCCGCGCCGGCATGTACGGCACCGCGGGCTCCTACCAGAAGACCGCGAATGCCGACACCATCCTGCTGCCGATGATGGAGACGAAAACCGCGGTCGAGAACATGGAAGCGATCCTCGACGTCGAGGGCATCGACGGCGTCTATATCGGCCCGTCCGACCTCGGCTTCTCCTACGGCCTTGAGCCGAAGCTCGATCGCAGCGAGCCGGAAATCCTCGCGATCTACGACAAGATCATCAAGGAATGCGGCAAGCGCGGCCTCAACCCCGGCATCCATTGCAGCGGCGCCGAAGGTGCTGCGCGCGCCATCAACATGGGCTTCAAGCTGGTGACGCTCTCGAACGAGGTCGGCCTGATGACGACCTACGCGAAAATGCAGGTCAATGCGACCCGCAAGGATTCGGCCGGCAAGGCCTAAGACCTCGCGAATGGCAAATGGGGAGTAGCGAATTGGGCTACTCCCCTTTTCCATTCGCCACTCGCTACTTACTATTCGCCTGAGGAGATACCCATGACCATCAGCCCCGTCATTCGCCTGCATCCCGATGATGGCGTGCTGATCGCGCGCGCGAGCCTGCCGCCGGGAACGATGGTCGCCGACGGTGTGACCACGGTCGAGCGCATTCCCTCCGGCCACAAGGTCGCGATCAAGCCGATCGCATTGGGCGAGCCGGTGATACGCTATGGCCAGATCATCGGCTTTGCGACGGTGCCGATTGCGCCTGGCCAGCACGTGCACGTGCAGAACTGCGGCATGGGTGATTTCTCGAAGGACTATGCCTATTGCGCCGACGTCAAGCCGACGCCGAACTTCGACCTGCCGGCGACTTTCGAGGGCATCCGCCGCCCGGACGGCCGCGTCGCCACGCGCAACTATATCGGCATCCTCACCTCGGTGAATTGCAGCGCGCATGTCGCAAGCCTCGTCGCCGACGTCTTCAAGAAGAATCCGTTCACCGGCGACAATCCGCTGGCCGACTTCCCCAATGTCGATGGCGTGGTCGCGCTGACCCACAAGACCGGCTGCGGCATGACGCAGAACGAGCCCCTGGCGCTGCTCCGCCGCACGCTCGGCGGCTATGCGCGTCACGTCAATTTCTCCCACGTGATCGTGCTCGGCCTCGGCTGCGAGGTGAACCAGATCGGCGGGCTGATGGCGGAGCAGAAGCTCGCCGGCCGCCTGCGCGCGATGGACATCCAGGAGGTCGGCGGCACCCGCAAGACGGTGGAAGCGGGTATTGCCTTCGTCCGTGAAGCCCTTGCGGATGCCAACAAGGTCAAGCGCGAGACTGTCGCCGCGAGCGAATTGACCGTGGCCCTGCAATGCGGCGGCTCGGACGGCTATTCCGGCGTATCCGCCAATCCGGCCCTGGGGGCCGCCAGCGATCTCATCGTCCGCCACGGCGGCACCGTGATCCTGTCCGAGACGCCGGAGACCTACGGTGCCGAGCATCTGCTGACGCGCCGCGCGGTGAGCCGCGAGGTCGGCGAGAAGCTGGTCGATCTCATGCGCTGGTGGGACGAATACACCGAGCGCGAAGGCGCCGAGATGAACGCCAATCCGAGCCCCGGCAACAAGGCCGGCGGTCTCACCACCATCCTGGAAAAATCGCTCGGCGCGATGGCGAAGGCCGGCACCACCAACCTCGTCGACGTGCTGCGCTACGCCGAGCCCGTGACGAAGCGCGGCTTCGTCTTCATGGACACGCCCGGCTACGATCCGGTCGCCGCAACGGGGCAGGTCGCCGGCGGCGCCAATCTGGTCTGCTTCACCACCGGCCGCGGCAGCGTGTTCGGCTGCAAGCCCGCGCCTTCGATCAAGCTCGCCACCAACACGCCGATGTACAAGCGCATGGAAGAGGACATGGACGTCAATTGCGGCACCATCCTCGAAGGCGAGGAGAGCGTCCAGGAGTGCGGCCAGCGCATCTTCGATCTCATCCTGAAGACGGCATCGGGACAGCCGACCAAGAGCGAGAGCTTCGATTTCGGCGGCGCCGAGTTCGCGCCCTGGGTGCTCGGCGCGACGATGTAATTGAGCGTGCAGCCCGTGGCGTAGGCACGGTCTGCCCGTTGTTAGTGCTTGATCGAGGTCACCAGCGGTGTTCTGCTCAAAAATGCTGCTGGAGCACCGCACCCCGTGTCGATCTACGTCGCATTACACCACGTCACGCACTACAAATACGACCGCCCGATCGATCTTGGCCCGCAGACCATCCGGCTGCGGCCGGCGCCGCATACGCGGACGCCGATCCTGAGCTATTCGCTCAAGGTCACGCCCTCAAACCATTTCGTGAACTGGCAGCAGGATCCGCAAGGTAACTGGCTCGCGCGTTACGTGTTTCCGGAGAAGACGACCGAGCTGAAATTCGAGGTCGATTTCACGGCGCAGATGACCGTGGTCAATCCGTTCGACTTCTTCGTCGAGCCTTACGCCGACAGCTTTCCGTTCGAATATCCCAAGGACCTGAAGACTGAGCTCGCGCCCTATCTCGAAACCATAAAGCCCGATCGCCTGTTCGCGAAATTTCTCGACACGATCCCGCACGAAGCCCCGAACACCGTCAACTTCCTGGTCGATCTCAATCGCGAGCTTCAGAAGCACGTCCGCTACATCATCCGCATGGAGCCCGGCGTGCAGACGCCGGAGGAGACGCTCTCCTCCGGTGCCGGCTCATGCCGCGACTCCGCATGGCTCCTGATCCAGACCCTGCGTCATCTCGGTCTCGCCGCCCGCTTCGTCTCCGGCTACCTGATCCAGATCCGTCCCGACATCGATCCGATCGAGGGTCCGCCGGAAGTCGAGAACGATTTTACCGACCTGCACGCCTGGGCCGAGGTCTATCTGCCCGGCGCGGGCTGGATCGGGTTCGACGCGACCTCCGGCATGCTTGCGGGCGAGGGGCACATCCCGGTTGCGGCCACGCCGCATTATCGTTCGGCGGCGCCGATCTCCGGTGGCGCCGGCTTTGCCGAAGTCGAGTTCGAGTTCGACATGAGCGTCCGCCGCATCCGCGAAGCGCCGCGCATCACAAAGCCGTTCTCCGACGAATCCTGGGCGCGGCTCAACGATCTCGGCGAGCAGGTCGATGGCGATCTTGCCGCGCAGGACGTGCGGCTCACCATGGGCGGCGAGCCGACCTTCGTCTCGGTCGACGATCTCGAAGCGGCGGAGTGGAACACCGAGGCCGTCGGTCCCACCAAGCGTGCGCTTGGCGACGACCTGATCCGCCGCTTGCGTACGCGCTTCGCGCCGGGCGGCCTTTTGCATTACGGCCAGGGCAAATGGTATCCCGGCGAGAGCCTGCCGCGCTGGGCCTTCGGCCTGTACTGGCGCAAGGACGGCGTGCCGATCTGGAAGAACGCCGACCTCATCGCCAAAATCGAAAATCCGCGGCCCGCGCAGGTGAAGGACGCCGAGACCTTCATGGAAGGTACGGCGCAGCGGCTCGGGCTCGATCCCGGCTACATCATGCCGGCCTATGAGGACACCGCGCTTTGGCTCCAGAAGGAAGCCGAACTTCCCGTCAACGTCGATCCGTCCGACGCCAAATTGTCCGATCCAGAGGCACGTGCACGCATCGCGCGTGTGTTCGAGCAGGGCCTCAATACCCCACGCGGCTTCGTGCTGCCGGTGCAACGCTGGAACGCGCCGCCGCGCTGGCGCAGCGAGCGCTGGCAGCTCCGGCGCAATCATTTGTTCCTGACGCCGGGCGATTCACCTTTGGGCCTGCGCCTGCCGATCGGTTCGCTCGGCTACGTCCCGCCCAACCAATATCCTTACATCGTCGAGCAGGATCCGTTGGAGCCGCGGGGCAGGCTGCCGGTGTTCACCCTCGCCGCGCGCCCGGAGGCTTCGCCGCGGGTCGCGCCCGAGCATCTCAACACGTCGGTACCGGTCCGCACTGCGATGTCGGTCGAAGTCCGCGACGGCGTACTCTGCGCCTTCATGCCGCCGGTCGAGCGCATCGAGGATTATCTCGAACTGATCGCGGCGCTTGAAGCCACCGCCGAGGAGATGCAGCTCCAGGTCCATGTCGAAGGCTATCCGCCGCCGTTCGACCCGCGCATCGAGGTCATCAAGGTGACGCCGGATCCCGGCGTGATCGAGATCAACATCCAGCCGGCGAAGAGCTGGCGCGACGCGGTCGACATCACCTCGGGCCTCTATGAGGATGCCGGCAAGGTGCGTCTCGGCGCGAACCGCTTTCTGGTCGACGGCCGCCACACCGGCACCGGCGGCGGCAATCATGTCGTGGTCGGCGGCTCCTCACCGCAGGATTCGCCATTCCTGCGCCGTCCCGATCTGTTGAAGAGCCTCGTGCTGTACTGGCAGCGGCATCCGTCGCTGTCCTATTTCTTCTCCGGCCTGTTCATCGGCCCGACCAGCCAGGCGCCGCGCATCGACGAAGCCCGGCACGACAGCATCTACGAGCTGGAGATCGCGCTCTCGCATGTGCCGCCGCCGGGTTACCAGACGCCGCTGTGGCTGGTGGACCGGCTGTTCCGCCACCTGCTGGTCGACATCACCGGCAACACCCACCGCGCCGAGATCTGCATCGACAAGCTCTATTCGCCGGATGGCTCCACGGGCCGGCTCGGCCTCGTCGAATTCCGCGCGCTCGAAATGCCGCCCGATCCGCGCATGTCGCTGGCGCAGCAGTTGCTGATCCGGGCGCTGATCGCAAAATTCTGGCGCGAGCCGCAACAAGGCAAGTTCGTGCGCTGGGGCACTGCGCTGCATGATCGCTTCATGCTGCCTCACTTCATCTGGCAGGATTTTCTTGAAGTGCTTTCTGAGTTGAAGGAGTCCGGCTATCCCTTTGAGCCAGAATGGTATCTGGCCCAGCTCGAATTCCGTTTCCCCGCCTTCGGCCGCGTCCATCATGGCGGTGTGACGCTGGAGCTGCGTCAGGCGCTGGAGCCGTGGCACGTGCTGGGCGAGGAGGGCTCGGCCGGCGGCACGGTGCGCTACGTCGACAGTTCGGTCGAACGGCTTCAGGTGAAAGCTGAGGGCTTTGTCGAGGGCCGCCACGTCGTGACCTGCAACGGCCGCCGCCTGCCGATGACGTCGACCGGCCGCTCGGCGGAGGCCGTGGCTGGCGTCCGTTTCAAGGCCTGGCAGCCGGCCTCCGGCCTGCACCCGACCATCCCGGTTCACGCGCCACTGACTTTTGACCTGATCGATACCTGGAACGGCCGCTCGCTCGGCGGCTGCGTCTATCACGTCGCCCATCCCGGCGGCCGTAGCTACGACACCAAGCCCGTCAACACCTACGAGGCCGAGGCGCGGCGGCTGGCGCGCTTCCAGGACCACGGCCATACGCCCGGTCCGATGCAGCCGCCGCCCGAGGAACGCACAAATGAGTTTCCGCTGACCCTCGACTTGCGGACCCCGCTCCTGCAATGAGTGTGAGGGTTGGGCAGGGAGAGGCGCATGGGCGAAGGCGCAGCCGAGGAAAACGACCAGACGGGTAGGGCGCAAGGCCAGCGCCGCCTCGCGCAATGGGTCCGCGACTATAGCCGTCTGCCCGGCATTCCCGACGAGTTCCTGGGGCCCGACGGCGCCCCCCGCGCGGTCTGGAGCCGCTTCTTCGACGCCTTCGGTGCGCTCGCGCCGGACGAGATCGAACGGCGGTTTGGCATGGCCGATCGCCACCTCCGCGAGGCCGGCGTCACCTACCGTGCGCCCGGCGACAGCGCCGATCGGCCCTGGTCGATCAGCCATCTGCCGCTGCTGATCGACGAGGCCGACTGGAAGCAGCTTTCCGCTGGCATCACCCAGCGCGCCGAGCTGCTCGAGCTCGTGCTGCGCGACATCTATGGCGAGGGGCGGCTGGTCGCGGAAGGCGCATTGCCGGCGGCCGCGATCGCCGGCAGCCCCGAATATCTCCGTCCCGTCTGCGGCGTGCCGCCGCCGGGCGGGCGCTATCTCTCGCTCTATGCGGCCGATGTCGGCCGCGGGCCCGACGGGCGCTGGTGGGTGTTGGGCGACCGCACGCAGGCGCCGTCGGGGGCGGGCTATGCGCTGGAGAACCGCCTGGTGCTCTCGCGCGCCTTCTCCGACCTCTACAAGTCGATGAACGTGCCGCGCGTCGCGCCGTTCTTCGAAGCGTTCCGCGACAGTCTTCGTGCGCGCGCCGACCGCGACGAGCCGCGCATCGGCGTGCTCACGCCGGGCAGCTTCAGCGAGACTTATTTCGAGCACGCGACCCTGGCGCGCTATCTCGGTTTCCTGCTGGTCGAGGGCGACGATCTCGCCGTCAGCGACAACCGTATCCACATCCGCACCGTCGCCGGCCTCAAGCGGCTCGACGTGCTGCTGCGCCGGGTCGATTCCAACTCGCTCGATCCGCTCGAGCTCGATGCTTCCTCGCGGCTCGGTGTACCCGGCCTGATCGACGTGCTGCGCAAGGATGGCGTCGTCGTCGCCAACATGCCGGGCTCGGGCGTGCTGGAGGCGCGCGCGCTGCTCGGCTTCCTGCCGGCCCTGAGCCGCCGCCTGCTCGGCGAAGAGCTGAAGATGCCGCATATCGCGACCTGGTGGTGCGGCCAGCGTTCGGCGCGCGACGAGGTGTTGTCACGGCTCGACGAGGTCGCGATCGAGGGCGCCTACCGGCGCGGCGTTCCCGGCTTCGACAGCAATGGCCCGGTACTCGCGAACGAGCTCGACGCCGGCGGACGCCAGCGCCTGATCGACGGCATCGCCGCGCGGGGCATGGACTATGTCGGCCAGGAGGTGGTGCGGCTCTCGACCATGCCGGTGTGGGAGCACGGACAGCTCACGCCGCGTCCGTTCGTGCTGCGCGTGTTCGCGGCCGCCACGCCCGACGGCTGGGCCATCATGCCCGGCGGCTTCTGTCGCATCGCCGAGCAGGCGGATGCGCGCGCGGTGTCGATGGGCGACGGCGCGCGCGCCGCCGACGTCTGGGTGGTCTCTGACAAGAAGGTCTCGACCGCGACGCTGCTGCCTGCAACCGACAAGGTGCGGATTCGCCGCATCGCCGGCGTGCTGCCGAGCCGCGCCGCGGACAATCTGTTCTGGCTCGGCCGCTATCTCGAACGTGCCGAAGCAACGCTGCGGCTGGTGCGCGCATTGGGCTCGCCGAGCGGACCCAACAAGGGCACCGCGGCCTCGCTGCAATCGGCGGATCGGATCCAGCGCCTGCTGGTGGCCTGGGGCGCGATCTCGCAGGCCTCGCGCGCGGCGCCGGGGCGCATCGTCGCCGAAGCGTTGCAGAGCCCGGAGCGTTTCGGCTCGGCGCTGTCGCTGGTGCGCGCGGCGCAGCGCACGGCGACATCCCTGCGCGAGCGGCTGTCGCCCGACGCCTGGCAGGTCATCACCGAGATGGCCGAGCGCCTGGCCTACGAGGTCGAGGACGACGACAGCGTGGTGAGCGCGGCCGAGCTGACCTTACAGGAGCTTGCGAGTTTTGCAGGCCTGGCGCAGGAGAACATGAACCGCGCCGCCGGCTGGCGCTTCCTCGACATCGGCCGCCGCACCGAGCGCGCCATCAACACCACGCGCTTTGCGCGCCAGTTCGCCTACGACGAGGCCGGCGACGAGGATCTCGATATCCTGCTGACGCTGGTGGATTGCCAGATCACCTACCGCTCGCGTTACCTGCTGGCGCCGATTCTGGCTCCGGTGCGCGATCTCGCCGTGCTCGACAGCTACAATCCGCGTTCGGTCGCGTTCCAGGTGACGACGCTGAACGAGCACATCGCGGCGCTGCCAAGCCTCAAGGAGCACGGCCTGATCGAGAAGCCGCAACGGCTTGCGGTGGCAATGCAGGCGATGCTTGCGACCGCGGAGGCCGAGAAGCTCGAGGTCAAGACGCTGTTCGCGCTGGAGCAGGATCTGCTCGGCCTCGCCGAGGCGATCGGGCAGCATTACTTCCCGCATGGTCCCAATGCCAGCCGGCCGGAAAAGCTGACGGGGCTGGCGTGATCTACGACATCCGGCACGTCACGACTTACGAATACGAGAGTCCGGTCAGCTTCGCCCGCTGCACGCTGCGGCTGGAGCCGAACAGCGGCCACGGCCAGGAGCTGATCTCGCACCATGTCGAGATCCGTCCGCGCCCCACCGAGCGCAATGTGCGGCGCGATTTCTTCGGCACCCTGACCGAGAGCGTCGTGATCGAAGCCGCGCATCGCAATTTGCGCATCGACTCGCGCTCGCGCGTCTCCGTCTCGCGACGGCCGCCCGCGCGCGATGCCGTCAGCCCGTCCTGGGAGAGCATCCGCGACATCGCATTTGAAGCGACGAGCCTCGGGCCGTCCTCGCCGGTCGGCTATGTCTTTGCGAGCCCGTTGGTGCCGGTGCTGCGTCCCGTCAGCGCCTATGCGGCCACGAGCTTTGCGCCCGGCGCAGGCATCCTTGCCGGCGCGGCCGATCTCATGCATCGCATCCGCACCGAATTCCGCTACGATCCGAAGGCGACGGTGATCTCGACGCCGCTTGGCGAGGTCTTCGACAAGCGCCACGGCGTTTGCCAGGACTTCGCCCATGTGATGATCGCAGGGCTGCGTGGGCTCGGCCTCCCGGCGGCCTATGTCAGCGGCTATCTGCGCACCATTCCGCCGCCGGGCCAGCCGCGTCTGCAGGGCGCCGATGCCACCCATGCCTGGGTGTCGCTGTGGTGCGGGGCCGAGCTTGGCTGGGTCGATTTCGATCCGACCAACGATCTGCTTGTCGCCAACGACCATATCGTGCTCGCGGTCGGCCGCGACTTTTCCGACGTCTCGCCGGTCGACGGCGTCATCGTCGGCTCGCCGAAGCAGAAGCTCGGCGTCGCCGTGGACGTGTTGCTGGTGGAATGAAAGCGGTCTTGCCGGCCTGTCGCCCTCTGCCGCCAGGGTGTATCGCGCCCCGACCGCAACCGTGATGTCGCGGAGCAAAACAGCAACATATTTCCGTAATTTCGTCCCGGGGTTTGGTCACTCGGCCCAAGATGGGCTATGCTGGCCGTTGCGTCGAGGACACGAATGGAACGTCGGGAGTTGGCGTGGGACACCACCGACGAGCGGGGCTGCATCTATGATGACGTTGCCGAGACTGGCGGCCGAAACCCTCGAAAAGATGCTTGGGACGTTCATGCGCCGCCGGTTCGACGAGTCCTATGCCAGGGTGCTCGAAGGCTCGACGCGCACCGCGATGGAATGCATCGGCAACAGCGACGCGCTGTATCACAACATCGAGCATACCATGCTGGTGACCCTGGCAGCTCAGGCGATCCTGACGGGACGTAATCTCCACGTTCATCTCGCTGCGGAGGACTACCTCCATATCCTGATTGCCTGCCTTGCTCACGACATCGGCTATGTCCGCGGTCTATTTCCCGAGGATGACGAAGACGGCTTCATCATCGATGATGCCGGCACCAAGGTGTCGCTGCAGCGCGGTGCCTCGGATGCCAGTCTGATGATGTATCACGTTGATCGCTCGAAGCTTTTCGTGCGGCGCCGGCTGCCGCATGTCCACGGCATCGACAGCGAGCGCATTGCGCGCGCGATCGAGGGCACGCGTTTCCCCGCGCGCGAAGGGCAGGAGTATGACGACGAAGCGTCGATCCTGCGCGCTGCGGATTTCATCGGCCAGCTCGGCGATCCCAACTATCTGCGCAAGGCCAATGCACTCTATTACGAGTTCGAGGAGGTCGGGATCAACCGCCAGCTCGGCTACGACTCGCCCGCCGACATCGTGAACCGCTATCCGCAATTCTACTGGAACAGCGTCGCACCGCACATCCAGACCGAGATCGGCTACCTCAACAAGACCGAGATCGGCCGGCAGTGGATCGCCAACCTCTACAGCAACGTGTTCCGCGCCGAGCGCGACATCTCGCTGTCCGGCCCGCAGAAATAAGTCGGCCCTGTAGCCCGAAATCCGGGATTCGCGGATGCTGGCGTTCGCGCATTCCGCTTCGCTCCATGCGGGCTACGGCCTCTCACTCCGTGAGCAAATCATGCAACAAAAAACAATCGCCACCGACGTTCTCGACATCGCCTATCTCGAATACGGCGCCCCGGATGGCTGGCCCTGCATCATGGGGCACGGCTTTCCCTATGATGTGAACGCCTATGCCGAGACCGCGCCGATCATTGCAGAAGCAGGCGCGCGGGTGCTTGTGCCGTGGCTGCGCGGCTACGGGCCGACGCGTTTCCGGTCCGCCGGGACGCTGCGCTCGGGCGAGCAGGCGGCGCTCGGCGCCGATCTGCTGGCTTTCATGGATGCGCTTCACATCGGGCGCGCGGTCGTCGGCGGTTACGATTGGGGCGGGCGCGCGGCCTGCGTGGTCTCGGTGCTGCATCCCGAGCGCGTGATCGGGCTGGTCTCCGGCAATTCCTACAACATCCAGAACATCGCGCGTTCGATGGAGCCGGCTTCACCGTCGGAGGAAGCCGCGCTCTGGTATCAATATCTCTTCCACAACGAGCGCGGCCGCTGTGCGCTGGAGCGCGACCGGCGCGGCTTTGCGCGCCAGCTCTGGGCGATGTGGTCGCCGAAATGGGCCTTCGACGACGCGACCTTTGAGACAAGCGCCGTGTCGTTCGACAATCCTGATTTCGTCGACGTCGTCATCCATTCCTATCGCCACCGCTACGCACTGGTCGAGGGCGATCCCGCCTATGCCGCGATCGAGGCAAAACTCGCCGCGCAGCCGCCGGTCCGCGTTCCCACCATCGCGATCGACGGCGACAGCGACGGCGTCAACCCCGGCACCATCAGTCACGCGCGCAAGTTCGAGGGGGTCTTCGAACGCCGCGTGTTCGCTGGTGCCGGCCATAACCTCCCGCAGGAGCGCCCCACCGAATGGGCGCAGGCCGTGCTCGACGTGCGGAAGGCTGCTCAACCCTCACCCTGAGGACCCTGCCAAGCGGGTGTCTCTAGGGATGACGGCCCCAGCCGGGCCTGCATGGTTCTCCCGGCGATGCGGCGCATCGTCCGGAGATGCGCTTCGCGCTCCTCACCATGAGGGTCTTCAGGGCCCGCCCTTCCGATTTTTCCTGATCTTGGGAACCTTTTGCGATTGCAGCCGTCCAAGCTGAGGGGCCGTCTTTTTGTGCGGCTCGTTGCAGGGGAGGCCATTGATGACGTCACAAGCGCGCAGGTTGGAGCGTGTCGCGGTCGCGCAGGCGCCGTGCGAACGGCCGGACAGGGCGGAGGTCGAGCAGGCGGTCCGGACCATGATCCGCTGGGCCGGCGATGATCCCGCGCGCGACGGCTTGCACGACACGCCGGACCGGGTCGCGCGCGCCTTCGAGGAATATTTTTCCGGCTATGCGCAGGATCCGACGGAAATCCTGCAAAAGACTTTCGAGGAGATCGAGGGCTATGACGAGATGATCGTCCTGCGCGGTGTTCGCTTCGAAAGCCATTGCGAGCACCACATGGCGCCGATCGTCGGGCGCGCCTGGGTCGCCTATATCCCGCAAGGTCGCGTCGTCGGCATCAGCAAGCTTGCGCGGGTGGTGGATGTCTACGCCAAGCGCCTCCAGATCCAGGAGAAGATGACCGCGCAGATCGCCAACACGATCAACGATGTGCTCCAGCCCGAAGGCGTCGGCGTCATCATCAAGGCGACGCATCACTGCATGACCACGCGCGGCGCGCACAAGCCCGGGACCGATCTTGTCACCAGCCGCATGCTGGGCGTGTTCCGCGACAATGCGCTGACGCGGCAGGAACTGCTGGGCCTGGCAAATTCGGACGATTGATCCGCAAGGAGGCAACGCCATGACCGATGACAAGAAGCCGAGCGGGCCCGACCTGACCAAAGGCGTGTCGCTGACCACATTCAAGGACGGCAAACTGCTCGGCCATGTCGGCGAGGAGGATGTGCTGCTGGTGCAGGCCGGCAGCGAGGTCTTTGCGATCGAGCCGGCTTGCAGCCACTACCACGGCCCGCTCGCCGAAGGCCTGGTGGTCGGTGATACCATCCGCTGCCCCTGGCATCACGCCTGCTTCGCCTTGCGCACAGGCGAAGCCACCCGTCCGCCGGCGCTGAATGCGCTCGCGGTGTGGGAGGTCTCGCGCGATCGGGACGACATCATCGTTCAGCGCAAGCGCGAGGCGCCGAAGCCATCACCCGCTCATCGCAGCGCGCCGACGCCGGAAAAATTCGTCATTGTCGGCGGCGGCGCGGCCGGCTTCGCGGCGGCCGAGACGCTTCGGCGCGAGGGTTTTGCCGGCACCCTCACCATGCTGAGCAATGACGGCGCGATGCCGGTCGACCGGCCCAACCTCTCCAAGGATTACCTCGCCGGCAGCGCACCGGAGGATTGGCTGCCGCTGCGGGACGAGGACTATTATCAGGACGCGGGCATCGATCTCAGGCTCAACACGGATGTGTCAGCGATCGATCCCAAGGCGCGCAACGTCTCGCTGGGCAATGGCGACAGGCTGCCGTTCGACCGGCTGCTGCTCGCGACCGGCGCCGAGCCCGTCAGGTTGCAGATTCCGGGCGCGAACCAGCCACATGTCCACACCTTGCGCTCCGTCGCCGACAGCCGCGCCATCATCAAGGCGGCCGGCACCGCGAAGCGCGCGCTGGTGATCGGCGCCAGCTTCATTGGCCTCGAGGTCGCGGCCTCCTTGCGGGCGCGCAAGCTCGAGGTGCATGTGGTGGCGCCCGAGGAGCGGCCGATGCAGCGCGTGCTCGGCCCCGAGATGGGCGATTTCGTTCGCGCACTGCATGAAGAGAATGGCGTCAATTTTCACCTCAAGGACACCGTCGAGAAGCTCGACGGCACCCGCGCGACGCTGAAGAGCGGCGGCGTGATCGAGGCCGATCTGGTCGTGGTCGGGATCGGCGTCAAGCCGCGCCTTGCGCTCGTCGAGCAGGCGGGGCTCGTCACCGATCGCGGCGTCAGCGTGAACGAGTATCTCGAAACCAGCGCATCAGGCATCTTCGCCGCCGGCGACATCGCGCGCTGGCCCGATCCGCATTCGGGCCAGAACATCCGCGTCGAGCACTGGGTGGTGGCCGAGCGGCAGGGCCAGGCCGCTGCGCGCAACATGCTCGGCAAGCGCGAACGCTTCGACGCCGTGCCCTTCTTCTGGTCGCAGCATTACGACGTCCCGATCAACTATGTCGGTCACGCCGAAAGCTTTGACCACATTGCGATCGACGGCAGCATCGACGGCAAGGACTGCCTGCTGAAGTACCGCAAGGACGGACGTGTGCTCGCAGTCGCTTCGATCTATCGCGATCTCGATAGTCTCAAGGCCGAGCTCGACATGGAGCGCTCGCGCGGGTGAGGACGCCCCGTCCGCCCTTGACTTAAGTCAATGGGGCTCCCGCGGGGGCTGCTCTACTGGCTGTTGTCCCGGCGCGGCTCGTGCTATCCTGAGATGTGCCTTGGGGCTTCGCATGCAGGAGTAGCCGTCATGACAAGTGCTTCGGATACGTCTCCAAACTTGGGTCTTGGGTCCGGCATTGCTGCGCTGCACGCCAAGTGGGGCTGGATCGTCGCCCTCGGCGTCGTCTATCTCATCACCGGCTTCATCGCGCTCGGCAGCATGATGATGGCCACGGTGGCGAGCGTGCTCGTGGTTGGTGTGATGATGATCATCGCCGGGGTCACCGAGGTGATCGGCGCGTTCCAGATGAAGAGCTGGGGCAAGTTCCTGATCTGGGCCTTGCTCGGCGTGCTCTATATCGTCGCGGGCTTCCTGACCTTCGAGAACCCGTTGTTCGCCGCGGTGCTGCTCACCCTGTTCCTCGGCGCGTCGCTGCTGGCCTCGGGCGCCGTCAGGCTGTTTCTCGCCTTCAGCATGAAAAGGGAAAGCCCGTGGGTGTGGGTGGCGCTGTCTGCGGTCATCACCCTGCTGCTCGGGCTCTTGATCCTGGCGCGCTGGCCGGTCAACAGCGTCTATATCCTCGGCCTGTTCCTCGGCATCGACCTGATCATGGCCGGCGCCGGCTGGGTCAGTCTGGGCTTTAGCCTGCGGCGGCGCCATTAAGGCTTGATCCGGAGAAGGACCGTGGTCGCCCAAGAGCGCGATGACTGTTCGTCCAGATTTCATCGCGCGTCAGGCGACGCTGAGGGATTGTCATGCGCTGGTTTCATCTCGCCGTGATCGTGTTTTTCGCCGCAGCGACCATCGTCTTCGCCGTGCAGAATCTCGACACGGTCACGATCTCCTTCTTCAAGATGAATCTCAGTCTTCCGCTCGCGCTCCAAACCCTCGTTGTCTATCTCGTTGGAGCCGCGACCGGCGGCAGCCTGTTCGCCCTGCTTCGGCGTTCATACGCAGGTTCGAAACGAGATGTCGAATGAACCAGCAACTCGACGCAAGACCATCTCGCGGAACTCCGCTGAGCTGACGCGCTGACAAAAGAGCAGCACGCTGCGCGTTCGGGTCGCGCGGACGATCGTCACTGGGGAGAAACCATGAAAGCCGCTTTGGCCCTGGCCGCAGCGCTGGCTGCCGTCTGCCTGTCCACATCAGTCTCCGCGCAAAAATCCTACGGTCCCGGCGTCAACGATACCGAGATCAAGATCGGTAACACCATGCCCTATAGCGGCCCCGCATCGCCGCTCGGCATCACCGGCAGGGTCATTTCGGCCTATTTCGACGAGGTCAACGAGAAGGGCGGCGTCAATGGCCGCAAGCTCAATCTCCTGTCGCTCGACGACGCCTTCTCGCCGCCGAAGACCATGGAAGCCGCGCGGCGGCTGGTCGAGGGTGACGGTGTCGCTTTCATCTTCGCGACCATGGGCACCGCGCCGAGCTCGGCGATCGCAAAATATCTCAACAGCAACAAGGTGCCGCAGATCTTCCTGATCAGCTCGGCCTCGAAGTGGAACGATCCCGCCAACATGCCGTGGTCGATGGCGCTGCCCTGGGCGCCGAACTATACCAGCGAAGCCGCGATCGACGTCGCCTACGCCCGCGCCAAGAACCCGAATGCGCGCTTCGCGGTGCTCTATCAGAACGACGACGCCGGCAAGGAATATTTTCGCGGCGTCAAGGAAGCGCTTGGTGCCGACGCCGACAAGGCGCTCGCGATGGCCTCGAGCTTCGAGGTCACAGATCCCACCGTCGATTCCCAGGTGCTGACGCTCGCCAACACCAAGGCCGATGTCTTCATGATCTATTCGGTGACGCCGCGCGCCTGCGCACAGGCGATCCGCAAGGCCCACGAGGTCGGCTGGCAGCCGACGCGCTTTCTCGCCTCCGGCTGCGCCAACAAGGCGACCGTGATGGTGCCGGCAGGTCTCGATGCCGGCAAGGGTGTGCTCTCGCTCGGCTCGCTCAAGCCCTTCGTCGAAACGCCGAAGGACGATCCGGCGATGGTGGCCTATATCGAGTTCATGAAGAAGCGCCTGCCCAATGCCGACATCAACAACGTCGCCGGCCTCTACGGCTACACCGTCGCCGAGGCATTGGTTGTCCTGCTGAAGCAGTGCAAGGACAATCTGACGCGCGAGAACATCATGGCCCAGGCATCCAATTTGAAGAACGTGCCGCTGTCACTTCTGATGCCCGGCATCACCCTCAACACCACACCGCAGGATTTCCGCCCGATCAAGGACGGCTATATGCTCCAGTTCGACGGCAACGACTGGATCGTCGCGAGCGAGCTCTTGCGGGGAACGTGAGGGCGAGCGAGTTGGCTCTCTCCGCTCGCTCGGAATCGTAGGGTGGGCAAAGGCGCACTTGCGCCGTGCCCACGACCTGCTCGATACGGAAACAGGACGTGGGCACGCTTCGCTTTGCCCACCCTACGAGACTGGCGAAAAGGTCATCGAGCGGAGGATTTAAATGGACTTTCAACACTCCGCCCGTTCGCTGGAGCTCCAGGAGCGCGTCCGCCAATTCATGCGGACGCATGTCGAGCCGGTCGAGGAGCTCTATTACGAGCAGGTGAAGCCGGAAGCCACGCGCTACAGGACGCCGCAGGTGCTTCAGGACCTGAAGCGGCTGGCGCGGGAGCAGGGGCTCTGGAACCTGTTTCTCTCCGGCGAGCACGGCCAAGACCCTAATAACCAAGACCCTAACAACATTGGCCTCACCAATCTCGAATATGCGCCCGTGAAGGAGATCATGGGCCGCATCCTCTGGGCGCCGGAAGTCTTCAACTGCTCGGCTCCCGATGTCGGCAACATGGAGGTGCTGGCAAATTACGGCACGAAAGCGCAGCAGGAGCGCTGGCTGAAGCCGCTGTTGGAGGGGCGCATCCGCTCCGGCTTCTCGATGACCGAGCCGCAGGTCGCCTCCAGCGACGCCACCAACATCCAGTGCGAGATCAGGCGCGACGGCGGCGACTACGTCATCAACGGCCGGAAGTGGTTCACGTCAGGGGCGATGAACGAGGATTGCGAGATCCTGATCGTGATGGGCAAGACCGCGCCCGACGATCCCGACCGCCATCGCCAGCAGTCCATGATCCTGGTGCCGAAGGCGACGCCCGGTGTGCGCATCGTCCGCGACATGCTGACCTACGGCTACGACGACGCGCCGGTCGGCCACCCCGAGATCGTCTACGAGAACGTCCGCGTGCCGGCCGAGAATATCCTGCTCGGCGAGGGCCGCGGCTTCGAGATCGCGCAAGGCAGGCTCGGCCCTGGCCGCATCCACCATTGCATGCGGCTGATCGGCTGCGCGCAGCGCGCGCTCGAATTGATGTGCCAGCGCTCGGTGTCGCGCACAGCCTTCGGCAAGCCGCTCGCGGAGCAGGGCTCGGTGCGCGAGGACATCGCAAACTCCTTCTGCGAGATCGCACAGGCGCGGCTGCTCACCTTGCAAGCTGCCGACAAGATGGACCGCGAAGGCAACAAGGCCGCGCGCGACTTGATCGCGGCCGCCAAGATCGTGGTGCCCAGCATGGCCGCCCGCGTCATCGACCGCGCCATCCAGATCCACGGCGCCGCCGGCGTCTCGCAGGACACGTTTCTGGCCCGCGCCTATGTCTACGCCCGCTTCATCCGCATCGGCGATGGGCCGGACCAGGTGCATCTCGCTGCCGTCGGCAAGGAGCTGATCAAGCGCGGCGGGGTGATGGCGGGATAGGTGCTGCGCTGGCACTTCTGGATGTGAGGTCGGCCGACGGGGACAGTCCGGCCCCGCGGCTCTGCCCCCTTGACCATGAACGGCATTGTTTCAGGTCGTCACGGCATTGTTTCAGATCATTGTAGCACAATAGTAACTACTCCTGATTGAGAGTGGCGCTGATCACGCCATGGCAGGTTCCCGCAGGTGAACGAGAATAGATCGCCTGCGCCCAAGCAAAGCGCCCTTGCCCTGCTGGGAGACGATTTCAGCACGCGTCAACGCTGGATCATCGTGGCCGCGATCCTCCTGACGGCCTTGCTCGTCCAAATACCTGTCGTTCTCAACGCGGATGTGGGCTGGCTGCTGTCTGTCAACGAAAAAATTCTGGACGGCCGAAGGCTCGGGATCGACCTATTCGAGTCCAATCCGCCCCTCTCAGTCTACATGTACATGCCGGCGGCGATGCTCGGGCGAATGACCGGCATTGCACCCGAATTCATCGTGATCGTCCTCGTGATCGTCGAGATATCAGGCGCGCTTTTTGTGATCGATCGCGCAGCTGCGGCGGCGAAGCTGGGCGCTCGGGAGAGGAGTCTTTCAACCTGGTCGTTTGCGTTTCTGCTCGCAATTCTTCCCGGCACCATCTTCGGACAGCGTGAGCACATCGCCGTCATCGCGCTGACCCCTTTTGTCGCCATCACCGCGCTGCGCTGGCGCGGGCTCCATTCCGGACGGGTCGCGATCCTCGCTGGCGTAGGGGCCGGGCTGGCCATGAGCATCAAGCCTTTCTTTGCCCTGGTGGCCGGCCTCCCGATCATTCTGGGCGCCCTTCGCCAGCGGTCCTTCAGGCCCTTGTTCACCCCCGAAGCATGGGCGGCCGCGATTGTCGCAATCAGCTACGGGGTGGTGGTCGTTGCCGTCTTCCCCGCTTATCTCTCCATTTATGCCCCGATGGTCGCCGAGGCCTATTTGCCGATCAGAAGGGAGTTGAGTGCCCTGCTTCCCATCCCGATCGCTGTGATCGGTGCTTCTGTTGGGTTCCTGCGTCTGTGCGGTCCTCAAAATCTCAAGACGGGGAGCAACGCCATCCCCTGGTTGGCCGCATCGGTCGGCGGCGCCGCGAGTTTCCTGCTTCAAGGCAAGGGATGGCCATACACGGCTTTCGCGCTCTGTCTGTTCGCGATTGCGGCGCCGTTGCTGCAGGTTGGCACCAAGGCGTTGCGGGGGCCCATCGTGATCGGCGGCCTCGCGACCGTCGTCGCCATAGGGCTCTATCTGTCATCACCAGCCCCGGGATTTCCGCCGCTGCAGGTGCGCGTCCAGGCATATGTGAAGCACCCGCGGCTGCTGACGATTACCGATCACATCGGCCTTGGGCATCCGCTCGTCCGTCAAATCGGCGGAGTTTGGGTGGGCAGCTCTTGTGCGCAACTGCTGGCCGCCGGCGCGATATTGCGCGAAAACAGCTCGCAGCCAACCGAAGGCGAGCGAGCAAGGCTGGACCGCATCATCGAGTTCGAGCGGCGGCAATTGCTGGCGGACCTGCGAAACGGGCGCCCCAATGTCATTCTCGTGGATACCTATCTGCTGAGCACGTTCCCGTTCGATTGGCTGGCCTGGGCCAATTCGGATCCCGAGCTCCAAACCGAGTTGAGCCACTATCGCGAAGTCGAGGGAATTGGGCGCGTTCGGATATTTGTCGATCAATCGAATTCGGCACGCTGATCCCCTTCGTTCGATGGCAGGCAGCCCAACGAGTTCATCGATCTTCTCCAGTGCGGTCTGGGGATCTACTCGCGCTTGGGACGAGAGCGAAGTCAAGGGAGCCGAAACTGTCGGCGTTCTCTTTGCTAGGCCGTGTACCTATAAACCCGGCGGCGTTATGTGACTGGTGACTACGTCCGCTTTGCTCCTATAGCGACCAAATGCGTGCGGCAGCGCAGTTTGTCGCGATGGGCCGGAAGCTGACATTGCTGCCCCAGCATAAACGACCAGTTGGTGCGGATCACGGTGAAGCTTTTCCGCGACCCGGCGCTGGCTCAGAAACGACGCCTGAGGCACGAGCTTTCCTTCCACCTGGTGAACTCATTCAACGTGTTCTCCGCAATCCCAGTTAATCTAATTTTCATGACTCGCCCATAGATTGCACCAAAGAATAACGGTCCTTTTGGTTGCGAAAATGCTTCCGTCGTCAGTGCCCGCCGTCGCGCCCCATCGTCAAAAGCGATTCACGTTCTTCAGCAAGCTCGATTTACCCAACGCAAGGCTACTCGCGGGGGGGCTGCTGATGCCAAACCTGGTCTCGCTCGCAACGATGACTTCATTGGTTGATATCGGTTTGCCGCCGCGGTCCGTCGCTATCGCTCTCTATGCAAGCATTGCCATCCTGGCGCGGCGCATTCCCTTCATACTTACCGTCACGCTGTTTCTTGCCGCGCTCTCCTTCGACGTTGTGCAAACGCTGTCTCTCATGTTCGGTCTCGCAGTGAGCGACTTAACGGCAGCTGTGGACCACGCGAAGCGTATCAATTTCTTCGCTTCTCCGCTTTACCTTGCTCTGATCGCTACCCTCGTCATAACCACAGTAGCGACCTTGGCATGCTTGAGGTCGCGCACCACTCTTGTGAAAGCGAACATACCCGTTCTCTTCTTCTTGGCGCAGGCGTTCGGCGTACTCGACTATGTCAGCAACGCCTCGCCGCACTACCATTTCGGCTCTACGATGGGCCGCAATGAGCCGGTGCATTCCGCTGCGGAAGTTTCGGGTTTTAGACAGGCGGCGGGGATTGAAGGAAACAACGTTGTCCTAGTGATTGTTGAGGGCCTGGGCTACCTTCAGGACCAGAACGCCCGAGCGCGCATAGCGGAACCCCTGTATGATCAAAGCCTGAGAAGGGACTACATCGTCACCTCCGGAAAAACGGTCTATTTCGGTTCGACGACATCAGGCGAGATGCGGGAACTGTGTAATACACGCACATTCTACACAGAGTACGTTCAAAGTGACACCGGGGCTTGCCTGCCGGATTTGCTTGCTGCGCAAGGGTATCGCAACATCGCCGTGCACGGGTTCGCTGGAGGAATGTTCGAGCGCGAGCGGTGGTATCCGACAATCGGATTCGACCAGGAACTCTTCCGCGAGGAGCTAGTCAAAACGACCCATCGCGTATGCGGGAGCGCCTTCGCCGGCGCGTGCGATGCAGATCTCGCGCCCGTGATTTCAGCGGTCTCACGCGAAGCGGGAAAGCAAGGCAAGCCACGCTTCATCTATTGGCTCACACTGAATACACATATTCCAGTCGCACCTGGTCAAGCCCTGACAGATTTTCACTGCGGTATCGACGGCGGCGCTTTTGGTCGACCTAAAGTTTGCCGGATGGCCGAACTTTGGCACGACGTATTTGCCGTCGTCGCGAAGATAGCACGCGATCCAGCCGTGGCGCCGGCGGACATCCTGGTGGTTGGCGACCATGCGCCGCCGTTCTGGTCAAGGCATGACCGCGCCCAATTCGAACCCGGTCAAGTGGCTTGGTACAGGCTCCAGCCCCGGCGAGAGCCTCCTATGCCGATGCGAGAAGCTCCCAATCAACAGCGAGCATCCGCAAATGACGCGCAAGTCCAAGCATCATCAAGCCCCAATGATTGATCTGCATAAATCAGTGCAATGGACCAATAGCGGAAATGCGGCCGCCAGATGACCCGCCAACAAGCACCTGGCCCCTCAAGTCCGTATGGTCATTGACCTGATCTACAAAAACCTCAGCTGACGTCGCGGTTTCTAGATGCTTTCCGGGAAGACGTAATTCTGCCAGCTGCGCATGCGCAAGAGAATCTTCCGCAATAACGAAAGCTCGTGAAAATGCTCGGTATAGATGGCCGCTTCGCCCGCCGAACCGAGCGGCACCTGATAATTTGAGATGTCATCGACGAGGTCAAAAACGACCAAAGTCCGGTCTCCGGGCACCACCACACCGGCATTCTGTAGCGTGCCCGTGGTTTGAAGCTGGCCACCGGCAATCGCATCGATCACAAGGCGGACCTTGGCCTTGAATACGCGGCCCGGTATGCCCCTGAACAGAACTTCGGCATCATCGCCGGCATGAACGCGCTGCAAGGCGTTTTGCTGGAACGCCGCTGCCAAAGCCCGGTCCTTTTTGTCGTCGTTGACGAAAATCATGGCTGGACGGAACGGCGCCGGGACCACATACACGCCCGGCCGCAGCGCCAGCTCGGTGACGAAGCCGCCTGTAGGGGCTCGAACAACGGTCTGATCCAGATCGTATTGAGCGTCGGCTAGCTCATTGCGTAAACGCACGATGACGGAGTGCTCACCATCCACTGTCGCGCCATATGCTTGCCGGGCACGGTCTTCTGCAGCAATCACCTCGGCCGTCGCCTGTTTTGACGCATCGAGATTGCGCGTTGCGGTGTCGAGTGTGGCCTGAGCGACGACATTTTTCTGGAAGAGCGTCAACTGACGGTCATAGTTCTCCTGGGCAAGCTGCAGTTGGGCCTTCGCCTTTGCGGTCGCCGCCGAGGCCTGATCGACGGACGCCTTGAGCTGGGCGACACTGGCCTCCGCATCCGCCAGCCCCGCCCGTTTTTCCGCGACGATATATTCGTAAGGTTTGGGATCGATCTTGAAGAGAATGTCTCCAGCTTCGAGGTGCTGGTTGGTACGGTCCTGGACTGGCACTTCGATCACCCGGCCTCGAACGGAAGGCAATATCGGCGTGACCGTGAAGAAAACGCGCGCGTTGGTGGAAAATGGATGATTGTAGGCCATCGTTATGAACAGGAGCGCAAGGCCAAAGATGCCGCCGAGGGCCGCTGTCGTAAGCGTCCATTGATTGACCGGGATTCTGAAAATCTTGAAGATGGCAATGCAGATCGCCACGTAGGTCAAAGTGAGCAAGATTTCCATCGGTGGCCTCCCGCTCCAAGCTTCGAGAGCACGTCAGTTATCGTCGGCCGCCTCGGCTCTCCAAAGCTACCGCATCTGTCGCAGGAGCGCTCCCCTCGGCAGCCGAGATCGCTGGTCCCGATTGCCCGACGGCAGGCCGAGGCTGTTCCTTGTTCGATTGAGCTGCTGGATCCCTGTTCTCTAGCTTTGCTTCGATCTCCGTCATTCGGCGCCTGAGCGCCTCGAGCTCAGCCACCGCCTCCTGCGGCGAAGCGGGCTCGCCCGGCTTTTGGCCGAAGCCCCAGCCTCGATCCGGTCGATACATCATCGCCCAGATCCAGAGGAACGGCCACAGCAGGTGCAGCATGAACAGGCTGATCCAGCCTGCGGCGTGGATCGCGTCCTGGTGCGGATGATGACGCGCGTGCGCGATCCGAGCCGGAATGTCGTGGATCGCGATGATGCCGTAGACCAGCACGATCACTACGAAAAACAACAGGCCCAATGCGAAGTAGTTCAGGAATGGATCTTCCATGGGACTTGCCGTCAGATCAGGCACAAGGGCCCATGCCGGCTTCAATCGTTCGACTCGCGCGCCGCCTGTGTGCGCGAGGTATCGGCAATGCACCCGCCGCCAAAAGATTGCCGATTTAGCCCCCGGAGACCTTGAGATAGATCAAGGTCCGACACGATACTGGCGCACGCCTAAGCTTAATCGTTGGGCTGATTCCAGTGCAGAGAAATAGCACTCGATTGCTTTTGTTCATCGCGCAGTGCTTCGCCAGGTTCGGTTCAGGAGGACCATCGCCATGATGACATCATGCCGGTGTTTTGCCCGACGAGTCAAATGGGATTCGTAAAATCCGCAAGACCTCGTGCCGATAGTCAAGCCGTTGATATCGCTATCCCCGGCTACTGTGCATGGGGTTGTTTTTCAGTTTTTTGTCGGAGCGAGCCCACCGCAGGCTTCGCGGCGGTGGGCGCACTGTCATCCCGCCCTGGCGATGCGGCTGTCCGCCCCTGACCGCAAGTTCTGGAAGAACTTCTCCACCTCGCGCGACAGCGTGTCCGCCGTCTCCGTCAGGCTGCTCGCGGCCGTCAGCACGGAGGCCGCCGCGGTGTCGGTCTCGCCGATGGCGTCGCGCAGCGAGGTGATGTTCGCGACCAGGGTCTCGTTGCCCTGGGCAGCCGATTGCGCGTTGGACGAGATCTCGCGCGTGGCGGCGTCCTGCTGGCCGATGGCGCCGGCGATGGCCGAGGTGACATCGTTGATCTCGCGCACCGCGCCGCCGATCTCGCGCACGGCGTCGACCGCGTTGCGGGTGGACGCCTGGATCATCGAGACGTTCTCGCCGATCTCGGCGGTCGCCTTGGCGGTCTGACCCGCCAGCGCCTTCACTTCGTGCGCGACGACGGCAAAGCCGCGGCCGGCGTCACCGGCGCGCGCGGCTTCGATGGTGGCGTTCAGCGCGAGCAGATTGGTCTGCTCGGCGATCGCCTGGATCAGATTGAGCACGCCGTCGATGCGCTGGGTGGCGGCCGCGAGGCTTTCGATCTCGGAGATCGATTTCGCGGTGCGCTGGCCGGTCTGCTCGACCGCGCCTGCGGACTGCCGGACCTGGCGGCCGATCTCTACCACCGAGGCGGACAGCTCCTCGGCTGCGCCTGCCACCGCCGTGACGTTGTGCGAGGCCTGCTGGGTCGCGTTCGCCGCCGTGCCGGCGCGGCTGCTCGCGTCCGCCGTGACGCGGGTGATGGTCTGTGCGGTGTCGCGCATGACGGAGGCGTTGTCGCTGAGGCCGCGCATGATCGCGCCGATCGCCTCGCGAAACGCCTCGACGGATTGCTCGATGTGGCGGGCGCGCTGCTCGCGCGCGGCGGAGTCCTGCGAGACCTGCGAGGCGAGATTGCGGTTGCGGCCCATCGCGTCCTGGAAGATCTGGATGGCGCGTGCCAGCGCGCCGATCTCGTCGGCGCGGCCAGAGTGCGGCACCACGACATTCTCGGCGCCGTCCGCGACCTGCTCGATGGTCGCGGTGATGGCGGAGAGGGGGCGGGCGATCGAGCGGGCGATGATGATGATGCCGATCACGACCAGCGCCAGCGCCACGCCGCCGAGGCAGGTCAGCACGAAGGAGAGGGTGCGATTGGTTTCGGTCTCATGCGCGATCTGTTTGGCGCGCTCGGTATAGACCTTGGACAGCGCCTCGAGATCCTTGTTCAGCGCCGAGCGCACGGCGCGGTTGGCGTCGTTGTCGCCCCATTCGCGGCCCGCGGCCGCATTGATCTCGACGCCGCGGCGCACCAGCTCCTTGCGGAAGTCGACGAACTGCTCGATGCGCTTCCTGAAGGTGGCGAACTGCTCGGCATCGTCGGCCCTGACGATGGTTTCCCAGCGCTTCACGACGTCGAGGATCTGGGCGTTGAACTTGAGCAGGCCCTCGCCGTATTTCTTCACGACCGCGGGTTCGGTCGACATGTAGACGCCGCGCGATTCCATCACGACCGCGTAGACCAGCGAGTTGACCCGCTCGACATTGAGCGCGGCGGCGTTCGCGGTCTCGATCGCGCTCGTCAACTCGGCGCTGCGGCGGCTGTTGTAGTCGGACAGCATCGCGATCGCCGCCGTGAGCAGCGCGAACAGCGCGAAGATCGCGTAGAGCTTGGTCGCCAGCGTGAAACGGCCTGCCAGCGCAGTGGCATTCCCAGATCGATCGGTTGTCATGGTGCGGGGACCCGAATGGCCGGGAGTGGCCGGAAAAGCGCGGTGGTATAAAATTGATGCAAAACTATGCAGAATGAAGATGGACGCAGTCTTAACGCCGTGGCCCGGCCCCTTCGTCCTTAGTCGAAAGAAAGGTCAGTTATTTCAGCCTCTTGGTTTCGTTGTCTCGGTTTCCGCCGGCCCGGCCCGGGATTCGCCCGCAATGCCCCAAACATCGGCGTGCACGCCGGCCGCCAAGCGCGTATTCGATTTTGGGTCGGCCACTGGCCGATGAACCCCGGAGGGGCCTTTGGTCTACCGCCACACCATCGACGCCACGACCTACACATTCCCGGACCTGCGCGATCTCCTCGCCAAGGCGACGCCGCCGCGCTCCGGCGACCGGCTGGCCGGAATCGCGGCCGTCAGCGCCGAGCAGATGATCGCGGCGCGGATGGCGCTTGCGGATGTCCCGCTCGGGCAATTCCTGCAGGAAGCGGTCATCCCCTATGAAAGCGACGAGGTCACCCGCCTCGTCATCGACAGCCACGACGCAAAGGCCTTCGCGCCGGCGGCTTCGCTGACGGTCGGCGCCTTCCGGGACTGGCTGCTGTCGGATGCCGCAACGCCCGAGGTTTTGCGCAAGCTGGCAGGCGGCATCACCCCGGAAATGACGGCGGCGGTCTCGAAGCTGATGCGCAACCAGGACCTGATCCTGGCGGCGCGGAAATGCGAGGTCACCACCGCCTTTCGCAACACCATCGGGCTGAAGGGGCGGATGAGCACGCGGCTCCAGCCCAACCATCCCTTCGACGATGCCAGGGGTATCACCGCCTCGATCCTCGACGGCATCCTGCTCGGGGCCGGCGATGCCTGCATCGGCATCAACCCGGCGAGCGACGATCCGGCCGTCATCGCGCAATTGCTGCGGCTGCTCGACGAGATCATCGCGCGGCTGAAGATCCCGACCCAGGCTTGCGTGCTCACCCATGTCACGACGACGTTGTCGCTGATCGGGCAGGGCGTGCCGGTCGACCTCGTCTTCCAGTCGGTCGCCGGCACCGAGGCCGCCAACCGCAGCTTTGGCGTCGACCTTGCGCTCCTGAAGGAGGCGCAGGCGGCCGGGCTGTCGCAGAGGCGCGGCACGGTTGGCGAGAACGTGATGTATTTCGAGACCGGCCAGGGCTCGGCGCTGTCGGCGGGCGCCCATCACGGCGTCGACCAGCAGACCTGCGAGGCCCGCGCCTACGCGGTCGCCCGTGCCTTTGCGCCATTGCTGGTCAACAGCGTGGTCGGCTTCATCGGCCCGGAATATCTCTACGACGGCAAGGAAATCATCCGCGCCGGGCTGGAGGATCACTTTTGCGGCAAGCTGCTCGGCCTGCCGCTCGGCATCGACATCTGCTACACCAACCATGCCGAGGCGGACCAGGACGACATGGACAATCTGCTGACGCTGCTGGCCGCCGCCGGCGTCACCTTCATCATGGGCGTCCCCGGCGCCGACGACGTCATGCTGAACTACCAGTCGACGTCCTTTCACGACGCGCTCTATGTCCGCGACGTCTTCTCGCTGCGCCGCGCGCCGGAATTCGACGACTGGCTGGTGCAGTCGGGGATTGCGGGCGCCGATTTCCGCCTTGCCGGCGATGCAGGCCTGCTCCCCGATTTTGCCTCGCGTTTGATCGCCTGACGCCGCCGGAGCCCCCTTCGGCTTGAGGAAACCATTGGTCCCTCTCCGAATTATGCTCATGCCACAATATTGAGAAATTCCGGCGACAGCATTACGCTATGTGTCTGGCTGGCAATTTCCGCAGCTATGTCGAGTGGCGGGGGAGCTTTGATGCGAGCTGAAAGTAACGGTACAGCCCGGCGGATTCTTTGCGTGTTTCCGCGGTACACCTCGTCGTTCGGGACGTTTGAGCATTCTTATCCATTGACCGATGGCGTCCGCGCCTTCATGCCGCCGCAGGGGCTCTTGCTGCTCGCGGCCTATCTGCCCGAGGACTGGCAGGTCAAATTCGTCGACGAGAATCTCCGGCGCGCGACCAAGGAAGAGTTTGCGTGGGCGGAGGCGGTCTTCGTCAGTGGCATGCACATCCAGCGCCAGCAGATGAACGACATCTGCCGCCGCGCCCATGAATTCGATCTGCCGGTCGCGCTCGGCGGTCCCTCCGTCAGCGCCTGCCCGGATTACTATCCGTCCTTCGACTATCTCCATGTCGGCGAGCTTGGCGACGCCACCAATCAGCTGCTCGATATCCTGTCGCGCGACACGTCGCGCCCGGCGCAGCAGGTCGTGCTGACCACGAAGGACCGTGTGCCGATGACGGAGTTTCCGATTCCGGCCTACGAGCTTGCCGACGTGAAGAAATACTTCCTCGGCAGCATCCAGTATTCCAGCGGCTGTCCCTATCAGTGCGAGTTCTGCGACATCCCCGGCCTCTACGGCCGCAATCCGCGCCTCAAGTCGCCCGAGCAGATCATCGCGGAGCTCGACCGCCTGCGCGAGTGCGGCATGACCGACACGGTCTATTTCGTCGACGACAATTTCATCGGCAACCGCAAGGCAGCGATGGACCTGCTGCCGCATCTGATCGAATGGCAAAAGCGGACCGGCTATGTGGTGCGGCTCGCCTGCGAGGCGACGCTCAACATCGCCAAGCGGCCCGAAATTCTGGAAAAGATGCGCGAGGCCTATTTCATCACCATCTTCTGCGGCATCGAAACGCCCGATCCCGATGCGCTGAAGGCGATGCACAAGGACCACAACATGATGGTCCCGATCCTCGAGGGCGTGCAAACGATCAACTCCTACGGCATGGAGGTCGTGTCCGGCATCATCATGGGGCTCGACACCGACAAGCCGAACACCTCGGAGGCGCTGCTCGCCTTCGTCGAGGAGTCCCGGATTCCGCTGCTCACGATCAACCTGCTCCAGGCGCTGCCGAAGACGCCGCTGTGGGACCGTCTTGAGCGCGAGGGACGCCTGATCGAGGATGACGGCCGCGATTCCAACGTCGACTTCCTGTTGCCCTATGACGAGGTCGTCGCATCCTGGAAGCACGCCATGGGCGTCGCCTACGAGCCCGAGAAGGTCTACGCGCGCTTCCAGTATCAATGCGACAACGTCTATGTGCACCGCCTGAAGATGCCGACGCCGGACGAGATGAAGACCTGGCCCAACATCCGGCGCGGTCTCGTCATGCTGCGCAACATCTTCTGGAAGGTCGGTGTGCTCGGCGACTACAGGCGCGTGTTCTGGAAGTTTGCGTTCGGGCGCATCAAGCGCGGCGACATCGAAGGGCTGATCGGCTGCACCTTGATCGCGCACCATCTCATCACCTTTGCGCGCGCGGCCTCCAGCGGCAAGCAGAACGCCTCGAATTATTCGCTGCGGCTGCGCGAGGCCTCCGTTCCCGCCGAATGACGCGACATGTCTGATCCGGCCGTCCCGCGCCGCCCGACCCTCGATCTGCGCTCGCTCACGCCTGCGCGCGTCGCGCTCGGCCGCAGCGGCGCGAGTGTGCCGACAAGGGCCTTGCTCGATTTCACGCTGGACCATGCCCGCGCCCGCGATGCCGTGCATGCCGTCCTCGACGCGGCGCGTCTGGCCTCCGATCTCCGCGCGCTTGGCCTCGTCGTCACCGAGGCGCGGAGCCGGGCGGCCGACCGCGGAGACTATCTGCGACGTCCTGATCTGGGACGCCAGCTTGATGCCGACTCGGTCGAATTGTTGTCACGACATGCGGCGGAGCCGTGCCAGCTCGCGGTCGTGATCGGCGATGGCCTGTCGGCGGCGGCGGTTCACGCCCATGCGGTGGCGCTGGTGTCTCATCTGCTGCCGCTGCTCGCGGAAGGGAACGACGTCGCGATTGGACGTGTCGTTGTCGCCTCAGGCGCGCGCGTCGCGCTCGGCGACGAGATCGGCGCGATTCTCGGCGCGCGCATGGTGGTGACGCTGATCGGCGAGCGGCCGGGCCTGTCCGCGCCCGACAGCCTCGGCGCCTATCTGACCTTCGCGCCGAAGCCGGGCCGCACCGATGCCGAGCGCAATTGCGTCTCGAACCTCCACAAGTCCGGGTTGAGCTATGACGAGGCCGCCTTCAAGATCGCCTGGCTGGTCCGTGAGGGGATGGCCCGGGAGGTCACCGGCGTGGCGCTGAAAGATGAGAGCGCGGACCGTGCGCCGCGTCGAATTGGCACGGCTTTGCCCGAATGACGGGCGTTCTGGCAAAATCGCCACATCTTGATCGATTCGGCCACACTTGGCCTGCTTGCGAAAAGACCGGTTGACCTGCTAAACCCCTCGCGGCGATTTTCCGCGCATTTTCAACGGGCAAGCCTCCCATTGGTATGGCATTTTCAAGCCGTTCGCGGGGCGCAATAAGCTCACAGACCGAGCCGATTTAGGAACTGGACAAGGCATGCTCGAAAAGCACCGCGAGAATGAGGTTCATGTCGACAAGGTCGAGCAGGGACCGACGTCCTCGATCGCCTTCGGGCTCGAGCGCATCGGGCTGATCGCCGTCCGGGCGCCGATCGTCTCCTGCATCGTCCTGCTCGCCCTGATCGTCGGTGCCGTGTTCGGCATCCACCGGATCAAGATCGACGATTCGCTGTCGCAGCTGTTCCGCTCCGACACCCGCGAATTCAAGCAGTATGAGGAGGTGACCAAGAAGTTCCCGGCCGAGGAATTCGACGTTCTCGTCGTGGTTGAAGGCAAGAACCTCCTGGCGCGAAACAACCTCGAGAAGCTGCGCGACTTCGTCACCGACATGCAGCTGGTCGAAGGCACGCGCGGCCTGGTCTCGCTGTTCTCGGCGCGGCAGGCGCCGGCGCCGGGCAAGCTGCCGGCGGCGCTTTTCCCGGCTGAGCTCCCGGAGGGCGACGCCTACAACAAGTTCATCGAGACCGTCAAAAACAACGAGATCATCCGCGGCAAGCTGTTGTCGGAGGACGGCACGCTGGCGCTGATCGTGCTGTCGCTCGATCCGCAGGTGGTCGCCTCCAGCAAGCTGACCAAGACCGTCGGCGACATCCGGGCGCTGATGAAGGAAGACCTCGGCGATACCGGCCTCAACGTGCAGCTCTCCGGCGTGCCGGTGATGCAGCTCGAGATCCGCAACGCGGTCGAACGCGACGGGCTCACCTACAACATCCTCGGCATTCTCGCCGGCTGCATCATCGCCATCATCTTCTTCCGCAAGATCTCGTTCATGGTGGCGGCGGCGTTCCCGCCGATGATCGCGATCCTGCTGGCGCTCGGTGCGCTCGGCTGGGCCAATTTCAATCTCAACATGTTCCTGAACGTGATGACGCCGCTCATCATGGTCATCAGCTTCTCCGACTCGATGCAGCTCACCTTCGCCGCGCGCGACCGGCTGATCGCAGGACAGGACAAGTTCACGGCGTTCAAGAATGCGGTGCTGGTGGTGGGGCCGGCCTGCGTGCTGACGCACGGCACCGCCGGCATTTCCTTCATTGCGTTGCAATTCTCGGACTCCGACCTGATCCGCAAGTTCGGCGAGGCGGGCCTCGCCGCCACCATCATCGCGCTGGTCGCGGTGCTGTCGCTGGTGCCGGTGTTCGGCGTGCTGCTCGTGCGCAACGAGAAGACGTTCGCGGTCAAGTTCCAGAGTGCGGATGCCGGCGTCCAGGCGCTGCGCAATTTCTGCTACTGGATCGCGGTGCGCATGGTGGGCCGTCCCGGCCTGTTCAGCCTGATCGCCGTGCTGTTCGTCGCCGGTCTCGGCGTCATCTATGCCAATCTGGAGCCGCGCTACCGGCTTGCGGACCAGGTGCCGGACAAGCGTCAGGCCGTTGCCGCCAGCGACCGGCTCGATGCCAAGCTCACCGGCGCCAACCCCGTCAACGTGCTGGTCCAGTTCCCCAAGGGTGAAACGCTCTACTCGCCGGAGACGCTCCAGACCATCGCGGACGTGCATGCGACCGTCGAGAAGGCGGCCGGTGTCGGCAACGTCTGGTCGCTCGAGACCCTGCGCCGCTGGCTTGCGGAAAAGGCCGGCAGCGCCGACGTCGCGACGCTGAAGGAATATGTCAACGTCATCCCCGAGCATCTGGTCCGGCGCTTCATCGACGCCGAACAGGATGCGGTGGTGGTCGCAGGCCGCGTGCCGGACAAGGATTCCAGCCAGCTCCTGCCGATCGTCGACAAGCTCGACACGGAGCTCGACGCCGTCCGCAAGAAGCATCCCGGCTACGAGATCGCGGTGACGGGCCTTGCCGCGATTGCGGCGCGCAACTCGGCCAGCATGATCGAGAAGCTGAACCGCGGCCTCACCGTCGAGTTCGCGCTGGTCGCGATCTTCATCGGGCTCGCCTTCCGCTCCTGGGTGGTGATGTTCGCCTGCATCCTGCCGGGCATCTTCCCTGTGGTGATGTCGGGAACGGTGCTGTGGGCGATGGGCGAGGGGCTGCAATTCGCCAGCGTCGTCGCGCTCACGGTCTCGTTCGGCCTGGGCTTAAGCGCCACCATCCACTTCCTCAACCGCCTCAGGCTCGAGAGCAAGCCGGGCGTCGGCTCGGCGCTTGCGGTGGAGCGGGCAACCGTGCTGGTCGGACCGGCGCTGATCCTGACCACGGTGGTGCTGGCCTGCGGGCTCGTCGTCACCGTGTTCTCGGATCTGCCGTCGCTGCGGCTGTTCGGCTGGCTCAGCGCCTTCTCGATGGTGATGGCGCTCGTCGCCGACCTCTTCATCCTGCGGCCGACGGCGATGTGGCTGATCAACCTGCACGCCAGACTGCAGGGCCCGGACAAGCCGGCGATCTAGTGGCGGGGGCGGCAGACGCCGCCTCGCGCTCACGCCTCGACGCGGACGATCCCGTACGGATTGAACTTGAAATCGTCCGCGGCGTAGTCCTGCTCGAGCGTGAGCGCGAGCCTGCGGTCGCGTAGCGTCGTTTCGATGCCGTGCTCCGCCATCGCGTTTGCGATCTCCTCCATGAGCATCACCGCGGACCATTCGTTGCCGCGCGATCTCGCGACGTAGATATCCGGCAGGCCGACGAGGTGATAGCCGACGGTCTCGTAGTAGCGCTCGCCGCCGAGCGGACGCTTGGCGAAAGCAAGACGACACGCCTTGGCAACGGCGAGGGGCATGCCAAGACGCTGGCTGGTCTTTGCGCCCTTGCGCGCCTGATCGGCGAGATTGCGCCACCGCGCGACGCCGTGGGCGACGCCAGCGCTTTCGCATTTTGCAGCGACGGCGCCCGCGTCGAACATCTCGTCCAGCGGCGGGCTCAGCACGTAGAGCACCGCCTTGTGGTTGACCACGGCGGCTCGTCCGCGGCAGACCAAGCCTTCGGGAAGACGCGGTCCCAGCAGACGCCGAACGACCGCTCCATATGCGGATCGGGTTTGGCTTGCGAATAGGTGCGGTCGATCTTGAAGTTGAAATCCGCGATCGTCTTGGCCATCGCTTTCGGCCGATGCAGCAGGCTGTTGTCCTTGCCGAGGAAACAGAGCACGTGACGCGGCTTCACGGACGACGGCTGGATGTTCGGCCCTTGCTGGTCATTGGCGAAGGCACGACTGGCCACGAGGAGCCCGGCGGCCTTGAGAAGATGTCTGCGAATTGGATCCGTCTCGGCAAGTCATCTGAGCATGTTCATGTCAGCAAAAAGCCCCCGGCTCGCGTGAACCGGGGGCCGTATTCCGAACGAAGCGGAGAGGGCGATCAGCCCTTCGTCATCGTGATGTTGACGCCGCGGATCTCGCCCTTGGAGCTGATCTGCACCGTCTGCTTGGTGCCGTTGGTGCGCAGCGACAGGTTGGCGGCGAAGCCGTTGGCTTCGACGAACACCTCGATCTGGCCGCCGCCGGCGGTGCCCTGGAGATTGCCGAAGATGTTGCGGTTGGTCTCGCTCCAGTTGCCGGAGATTCGTTCGCCCTGGCTCGTCACGTCGCTGGTGAGATCGAACTTGTAGCTGTCGGATGCGCAGTGCAGGGCCTGCTTGAGGCTGAGACCGGTACCGGCGACCTTGTAGTCGGCCTTGCAGCGGATGCGCTCGGTGGTGCCATCGGACAGCGACACCGTGCCGGTGCCGGTCCACGCACCGTCGAAACCAGCAAACGGTCCGGACGACTGAGCGTGGCTTGCCGAGACTGAGAAGAGCAGCGCAGCCCCGATGCCGGCCGCCTTGATCGCCTGTCCAGATCGCCCAAAGAATTGCATTTTGAATATCCCGTTTTCGAATGACGTTCGCTTACGATGAACGTCTCGCCACATCGAAAGTTTAGTGTTCCGAGCCTATGTCAGGTTCAAAGCGTGACAGCCAGGGACGGCGGTTCACGACGCCCTCGCGCCAGGTCGGCCTGAGCGATTCTCTCTGTTTCGGTGTGTTTCTGGCGGGAAAAGCAGGGCCGAGAGATGCAGCTCTGCAACAGGTACGCATCAAAACGCGGTGTTCCAGAATTATGACGTAGTATCAATCTCTTACATCTGCCAATGATGAGCGAGGGAAGACCTGATTTGGTGGATGTGGCGCCAATTTGGCCGCATTTGCCAGTGCTTGTGGCTTCTCCGAGGCCGCATGTTCCGCGGCGACTTGCCATCAGAACAATCCGTTCCGGTCGTCCGCCCTGTGCTGTCCGGGAATAGGTGCGGTTCTGCCGTCAGAATGAAGGAATACAATGCGTAAGCTTCTCGTCGCTCTCACCCTGTTGTCGGCCTCCCTTTCGACGGCGGCATTCGCCCAGGCAGGACGCGGCACGGACGCCGAACAGAAGGCCTGCACCCGCGATGTGCAGAAGTTCTGCCGCCCGGTCATCGACCAGGGCGATTTCACCATCCTGGCCTGCCTCAAGGAGCACCGGGCCAAGATCTCGCAGGCCTGCGACCAGGTCCTGAAGAACCACAACCAGTAAGCTCGGCCACTGGCCCACCGAGGGCGGCCCGGGGGCCGCCTTTTCGGGCCGGATCCGGAAGGGCAGCCATCGAGAGACAGGATTGGTTTTGCGGCCGTATTCCCCTATATGGGGGCCGCGGCGGCATCGCCGGCATGAGCCCGCGCGAACGAAAAAGCCCTTCCTGTCCAAACGATTGTAAACCAGCCCTCGATGACCTCTGCGAGCGAATTGCGATCCGGCAAGGGTGACCGCGACGAGAATTTTCCCGTCGCGTCCTGGATCATTCATCCGCGCCATCGCGCGCTGATCCTGGCGTACTACAATTTCGTCCGCACCGCCGACGACATCGCCGATCACGCGACGCTGCCGCCCGACCAGAAGCTCGCTTATCTCGATCTGCTCGAGGCGGAACTGCTCGGCGAGGGCGAAACCCAGGCCGAAGCCGTCATCCTGCGGCGGGCGCTGGCCGAGCGAGGCATGGCACCGCGCCACGCGCTCGACGTGCTGATCGCGTTCCGCATGGACGTGACCAAGTTGCGCTACGAGAACTGGGACGAGGTCATCCACTATTGCCGCTACTCGGCGATGCCGGTCGGCCGTTTCATGCTCGACGTCCACGGCGAGAGCACGTCGACATGGGCGGCGTCGGACGCGCTCTGCGCGGCGCTCCAGATCAACAACCATCTGCAGGATTGCGGCAAGGATTTCCGCGAGCTCAATCGCGTCTATCTGCCGCGCGACGCGCTGGCCGCAAGTGGCGCCTCGGTC
The DNA here is from genome assembly GCF_018130785.1 of Bradyrhizobium liaoningense. Lineage (GTDB taxonomy): Bacteria > Pseudomonadota > Alphaproteobacteria > Rhizobiales > Xanthobacteraceae > Bradyrhizobium > Bradyrhizobium liaoningense_A. Next base: position 1,005,746 of record NZ_JAFCJT010000001.1, on the reverse strand, counting down.
GAGCAACTCGGGCTGACGCAGTCGCCGCCGGCGATGCTGGCCTGCCTTCAGGCGCTCGCCGTGCGCAACCAGGCACTGCTCGACGAGGGCAGGTCGCTGAGCGCGGAGATCAGGGATTTTCGCCTCGGCGTCGACGTGTCGGTGATCCAGGCCTATGCCGACCGCATCGTGCGCCTGTTGAAGGTGCGTGATCCCCTGCGCGAGCGCGTGCATCTGAACAAGTTCGAGCTTCTCACTTTCAGCCTCGCCGGCATGATCGGCGAAGTCGGCCGCCGCGCGATCGGACGCAAGGCCATTTCCAGACCGGGGACTGCACATGACGCTTGAGGCGACCTCGCCCAGCGCCAATTACGGCTCGACCGCATCGAACAGCTCCTTCTACGCTGCGATGCGCATCCTGCCGCATGACCAGCGCGAAGCGATGTTCCAGATCTACAGCTTCTGCCGCCAGGTCGACGACATCGCCGATTCCGACGGTCCGCGCGACGAGCGGCTCGCCGCGCTTCAGGAGTGGCGCAACGACATCGACGCGCTCTATCAGGGCCATCCGCCGCCGCGGCTGAAGGACTACGTCGCCTCGGTGAAGACCTTCGGCCTCAAGCGCGAGGATTTCCTTGCGATTGTCGATGGCATGGAGATGGACGTGCCGCAGGACATCCGCGCGCCGGACATGGCGACGCTGGATCTCTACTGCGATCGTGTCGCCAGCGCCGTAGGACGGCTGTCGGTGCGGGTGTTTGGCCTGCCCGAGGAAGACGGCATCCAGCTCGCCTACCATCTCGGCCGCGCGCTCCAGCTCACCAACATCCTGCGCGATATCGACGAGGACGCGGGCCTCGGCCGGCTCTATCTGCCGCGCGAGGCGCTGCTGCATGCGGGCATCACCTCCAACGATCCGAACCGCGTGATCACCGAACGTGCGCTGCCAAAGGTCTGCCAGCCTCTGACGCAGCGTGCGAAGGCGCATTTCGAGAAGTCGGACGAGATCATGAACCGCAACAAGCGCCGCGCCGTGCGCGCGCCACGGATCATGTCGAAATACTACCATTCCATTCTGGACCTCCTGATCGCGCGCGGCTTCAACGCGCCGCGCGAGCCGGTGCGTGTGTCGAAGGTCACACGCATCCTGATCTTGCTCCGTTACGCGTTCATCTGATGCAAAAGACAGCTCACATCATCGGCGCCGGGATTTCCGGCCTTTCCGCCGCCGTGCGGCTCGCCAATGCCGGCTTCAAGGTCGCGGTGCACGAGGCGACGCACCAGGCCGGCGGCCGCTGTCGTTCCTATTTCGACGGCGCCACCAATCTCACCATCGACAACGGCAATCATCTGCTGCTGTCGGGCAACAGCCATGCGCGCGCCTATGCCCGCTCGATCGGCACCGAGGCCGGTCTCGTCGGCCCCGAACGCGCGCAGTTTCCGTTCGTCGATATCAAGACCGGGCAGCGCTGGCAGATCGATCTCGGCGATGGCCGGCTGCCGACCTGGGTGCTCGACGAGAGCCGCCGCGTTCCCGACACCGGGCTCAGCGATTATCTCAAGCTGGCGCCGCTGATCTGGGCGTCGGAGGAGACGCTGGTCGGCAAGTCCATTCCCTGCGAGGGCGTCCTCTATCAGCGCCTGGTGCAGCCGCTGCTGCTTGCAGCGCTCAACGTCGATCCGCCAGAGGGCTCGGCCGGGCTTGCCGGCGCGATCGTGCGCGAAACGCTGCTCGCCGGCGGACAGGCGTGCCGCCCGCTGATCGCGCGCGACGGTCTCAGCGCCGTGCTGATCGAGCCCGCCGTGACGTTCTTGCAGGAGCGCGGTCACACCGTTCAGCTCGGCCATGAGCTGCGTTCGTTTGCGACCAGCGACGGCAAGGTCGGCGCGCTGAATTTCGGCGGCGAGGATGTGATCCAGATCGGTGAGGGCGATGTCGTCGTGATGGCGGTGCCGCCGCGTGCCGCCTCCAGCCTGCTGCCCGGCCTGAAGACGCCGACCGAATTCCGCGCCATCGTGAATGCGCATTTCCGATTCGAACCGCCGCCGGGTTCGGCGCCGATCCTCGGCGTGATCGGCGGTGTCGTGGAATGGCTGTTCGCGTTCCCGAACCGGCTGTCCGTGACCATCAGCAATGGCGACCGCCTGGTCGACATGCCGCGCGAGGAACTCGCGCAGGCGATCTGGAACGACGTCTGCGAGGCGGGCGGTGTTTCCGGCGAGTTGCCCCCTTGGCAGATCGTACGTGAGCGCCGTGCCACATTTGCGGCCACACCGGCGCAGAATGCCCTGCGTCCCGGGCCGGCCACCGCGCTGAAAAACCTGTTTCTTGCCGGCGACTGGACTGCTACGGGATTGCCTGCAACCATCGAGGGATCGGTCCGATCCGGTGATCGCGCCGCCGATCTGGTTTTGGCCGCAAAGCGGCCCTGACGGGCAAAGTCCCGGTCAAATTTCAATCGACTATCGGAGCAATCGAGCGACATGGATTCCGTGAACGCGACCAGCCGCGAAGCCTTGGAATCGAGCATCCTGGAATCGAGCATTGCGTCGGCGACGCAAGGCGTCCTCGGCTTCCAGCAATCCGACGGCCATTGGGTGTTCGAGCTCGAGGCCGACTGCACGATTCCGGCGGAATACATCCTGCTGCGCCATTATCTCGCAGAGCCCGTCGACACCGTGCTCGAGGCCAAGATCGGCAATTATCTGCGTCGCGTGCAGGGCGCCCATGGCGGCTGGCCGCTCGTGCATGACGGCGAGTTCGACATGAGCGCCAGCGTGAAGGCTTACTTCGCGCTGAAGATGATCGGCGATTCCACGGATAGCCCGCACATGGTGCGTGCGCGCGAGGCGATCCACGCGCGCGGCGGCGCGATCAACAGCAACGTCTTCACCCGCTTCCTGCTCGCGACGTTCGGCGTCGTGACCTGGCGTGCGGTGCCGGTGCTGCCGATCGAGATCGTGCTGCTGCCGTTCTGGTCGCCGTTCCACCTCAACAAGATCTCCTATTGGGCGCGCACCACCATGGTGCCGCTGATGGTGATTGCGGCCTTGAAGCCGCGCGCGAAGAATCCGAAGGGCGTCGGCATCGACGAATTGTTCCTGCAGGATCCGCGCTCGATCGGCATGACCGCCAAGGCGCCGCATCAGAGCATGGCCTGGTTCCTGCTGTTCCGTTCGCTCGACGCGATTCTGCGCGTGATCGAGCCGCTGTTTCCGAAGAGCCTGCGCAAGCGCGCGATCGACGCTGCGCTCGCCTTCACCGAGGAGCGGCTCAATGGCGAGGACGGCATGGGCGCGATCTATCCGCCCATGGCCAACATCGTCATGATGTATGACGCGCTCGGCAAGGACGAGAACTTCCCGCCGCGCGCGATCACGCGCCGCGGCATCGACAAGCTGCTCGTGATCGGCGAGGACGAAGCTTACTGCCAGCCCTGCGTCTCGCCAGTGTGGGATACGACGCTGACCGCTCACGCGCTGCTGGAAGCCGGCGGCGACAAGGCGGTGCCTGCGGCCAAGCAGGGCCTCGACTGGCTGATCCCGAAGCAGGAGCTCGAGGTGAAGGGCGATTGGGCGGTGAAGCGGCCCGACGTGCGACCGGGCGGCTGGGCCTTCCAGTACAACAATGCGCACTACCCTGATCTCGACGACACCGCCGTCGTGGTGATGTCGATGGACCGCATGCGCCGGGAACACGGTGCGACCGGCTACGACGTCGCGATTGATCGCGGCCGCGAGTGGATCGAGGGAATGCAGAGCGACGATGGCGGCTGGGCCGCCTTCGACGTCAACAACCTCGAATATTACCTGAACAACATCCCGTTCTCGGACCATGGCGCGCTGCTCGATCCGCCGACCGAGGACGTCACCGCGCGGTGCGTGTCCATGCTGGCCCAGCTCGGCGAGACCGAGCAGACCAGCAAGCACGTCGCCGACGGGGTCGCCTACCTCAGGAAGACCCAGCACCCGGAAGGGTCCTGGTACGGCCGCTGGGGCATGAACTTCATCTACGGAACCTGGTCGGTGCTCTGTGCCCTCAACATGGCCGGCGTCCGCCATGACGACCCCATGATTCGGAAGGCTGCCGACTGGCTGGCCTCGATCCAGAACGACGACGGTGGCTGGGGCGAGGACGCGGTCAGCTACCGGCTGGACTACCGGGGATGGGAGGCGGCCCCGTCGACCGCCTCGCAAACGGCATGGGCTTTGCTTGCCTTGATGGCAGCTGGCGAGGTTGATCACCCGGCCGTCGCCCGCGGGGTGGAGTACCTGATTGCAACACAGAACAAAAAAGGACTGTGGGACGAGCAGCGGTACACCGCCACAGGCTTTCCCCGTGTATTCTATCTGCGGTACCATGGTTACTCGAAGTTCTTTCCGTTGTGGGCACTGGCGCGGTATCGGAACTTGCGGAACACCAACAGCAGGGTGGTAGGGGTCGGAATGTGACTTTGGGGACGGGGGACTATATTACCGTGGGGACTGCCATCGACCCGCGGCCGATACTGATCGTGACCGGACTGGTCCAGGAGGCCCGCATCGCGGCTGGGCCCGGGATGGCGGTCATCTGTTCGTCGAGCAGCCCAACCCAGTTGCGGGCGCTTCTGACGGTGGTGGATCCCGATACGATTCGCGGCGTGATCTCGTTTGGCGTGGCCGGCGGGCTCGACCCGACGCTGCGCTCCGGCGACGTCGTGCTGGCGACCGAGGTGCTCTCTGGCGATACCCGCTGGGCGGCCGGCCTGTCGCTCGGCGACGACCTCATCGACCGTCTGACGTCGGGCCGCCGCCGCGTCGTGCGCGGCAGCCTCGCCGGTGCCGAGGAAGTGGTCACGGGGCGCTCCTGCAAGGCGGCGCTGCATTCGGAGACCGGAGCCTCTGCCGTCGACATGGAAAGCCATATCGCGGCCGCCTACGCCGCCGAAGCCGGGCTGCCCTTCGCCGCGGTCCGCGTCATCAGCGATCCCGCCCATCGCGCGCTGCCGGCGCTCGCCCGCGCCGCCATCAAGCCGAACGGCCAGATCGACCTTGCCGCCGTGCTGCGCGGCATTGTCCGCAACCCGGCGACGCTGCATGCGCTGGTCTCGACCGGCATCGACTTCAACCGCGCGCTCCGCAGCTTGCGCGGCTGCCGCGATTACCTGATCGGCACCGAGCTCGTCGACAGCGAGGCCCTGGTCTCCAAGGCAGCCTGAGCTTCTCGATCCGGCAAAAGAAAAAGGCCCGGTCGCCAATGGCGACCGGGCCTTTCTCATTTGTGACTCTTGCTGGCGCGATTACGCAGCAGTCGAGGCCTTCCGAGCGGCCTTCTCCTGCGCGGCGGCGGCCTCGTCCTTGCGAATCTCGGAGAGCTTCTTCTGGACCTGCTCCGAGAAGATGTACTGCGCCGGACGCTGCTTGGACATGTCGATTTCCGGCGCCATCGGACCCGTGGTCTTGATGCCGCGCAGCGACACCCACATCGCCTTCAGCGGGTTGTTGAGGGCAGCGGTGGCAGCCGTTGGCTCGTAGCCGCAATGGGCCATACAGTCGGCGCACTTCTCGTACTTGCCGGTGCCGTAGGTCTCCCAGTCGGTGGTGTCCATCAGCTCCTTGAAGGTCTTGGCATAGCCTTCACCGAGCAGGTAGCAGGGCTTCTGCCAGCCGAAGATGTTGCGCGCGGGCATGCCCCACGGCGTGCACTCGTATTCCTGGTTGCCGGCGAGGAAGTCCAGGAACAGGCCGGAATGCATGAAATTCCACTTCTTGCCCTTGCCCATCGCAAAGACGTCGCGGAACAGCTTCTTGGTCTTGGTGCGGTTGAGGAAGTGCTCCTGGTCCGGCGCACGTTCATAGGCATAGCCCGGCGACATCGAGACGCCGACACCGAGCTCGACGGTGAGGTCGAGGAACTTCGCGATCTCCTCGGCCGGATGGCCGTCGAAGATGGTGGCGTTGACGTTGACGGTGAAGCCGCGCGCCTTGGCCGCCTTGATCGCGGAGACGGCACGGTCGAACACGCCCTTCTGCGACACCGCCTTGTCGTGATGGTCCTTCAGGCCGTCGAGATGTACGGAGAAGAACAAATACGGGGACGGCGTGAACAGATCGAGCTTCTTCTCGAGCAGCAGCGCGTTGGTGCAGAGCGAGACGAACTTCTTGCGCTCGACGAGGCCGCGCACGATCTCGCCGATCTCCTTGTGGATCAGCGGCTCGCCGCCGGGAATGGCGACCATCGGCGCGCCACACTCGTCGGCCGCGTCCCAGCACTCCTGCGCCGTCATGCGACGGTTGAGGATGGCATCGGGATAGTCGATCTTGCCGCAGCCGACGCAGGCGAGGTTGCAGCGGAACAGCGGCTCCAGCATCAGCACGAGCGGATAGCGCTTGCGGCCAAGCAGTTTCTGCTTGAGCAAATAGCCGCCGATACGCATTTCCTTGAAGAAGGGGATTGCCATTACACGTTTCTTTCTGGGCTTGAAATTCGGGTGGGTCAGCTCGCGGCCAGTTGGGCCGGAAGCCGGAATTCGATGTTTTCCTCGCGACCGGGGAGCACCTGGACCTTGACCGGTCCGATCCGCCGCATCGCTTCGATCACGTCATCCACGAGTACCTCAGGCGCCGAAGCGCCGGCCGTGACGCCGACGGTCTTGGCATCTTTCAACCACTCCGGATTGAGCGCGCTGCCGTCGGCAATCAAATAACTCGCGACGCCGGCTTCAGTGCCGATTTCGCGGAGCCGGTTCGAGTTCGAGCTGTTGGCAGCGCCCACCACCAAGATCACGTCGACCAGCTTGCTCAAGTCCCTTACCGCAGATTGGCGGTTCTGTGTCGCATAGCAGATATCCCGGATATCCGGACCTTGAATATCTGTAAAGCGGGCCTGGAGGGCCGAAATGATGTCCCTGGTGTCGTCGACCGACAGGGTGGTCTGGGTGATGTAGGCCACTGGCGTATCCGCCGGCAGCGTCAGGGCCTTAACCTCTTCAACGCTTTGGACAAGCAGCACCGGGGCGGGAACCTGGCCCATCGTGCCCTCGACCTCGGGGTGGCCGGCATGGCCGATCAGGATCAGGGTGCGGCCCTTGGTGATGTACCTCTTCCCCTGATTGTGAACTTTCGTGACCAGGGGGCAGGTCGCATTGAGGACCGGAAGGTCGCGCGCGGCGGCCTCTTCCTCGACGCTGCGGGCGACGCCATGGGCACTGAAAACGGTCACCGACTTCGGCGGCACCTCGGACAATTCCTCGACGAAGATCGCGCCCTTGTTCTTCAGGCTCTCGACCACGTATTTGTTGTGTACGATCTCGTGGCGCACGTAGACGGGCGGGCCGTACTTCTCCAGCGCCCGTTCCACGATCTCGATCGCACGCACCACGCCCGCGCAAAAGCCGCGCGGCTGCGCTAGAAAAACTTCCATAGGACGCCCATCACGCAAGTTGCACCAATCCGCTTCTTAGGTCCCCGGCGGCACCTCGATACTGCCCAATGAGTTGCAATAACCGCACCATTGGTTCGCGCATGCGGTAACCGCCCACCCCAACTGGGCCTCGGCGCATGGAGGCACAGCGCTTTGTGTCAAAAAATCGGCAAAAAGGAAAGACCGGATGAAACCCGGGTTCCGAGCGATGTCGTTTCACGGTAATATAATAGGGCAATCGCGACGGGCAAGAGGGCGGCAATTGTGCTCACCTCTTCGTCACTTTCCCGCCTCAAGTCCCCGGCTATACCGACCGCCCCGCATGATTTTGCCACGGTCTCTCGCCGTTTACCTCGAACCTTCGTGCGGTGAGAACCACTCAAAACAGCAATAGGTTTCGCTGGGGAACTCCGATAAACAGCGGGCGTTTCCGGCAAGCTGTTAACCGCAGAAAGAAAAGATGCTGCAAAGCGTAGTCGTTGCCATCGTCAGGGCCTGCACCCGGTTTGCCTCCCTCGTCGTCGTTCTCGGGCTCCTCCTGGCGGTGGGGGCGGGCTATTACGCGTCCCAGCATTTCGCCATCAACACCGACATCAATTCGCTGATTGCCCAGAATCTGGACTGGCGCCAACGCGATCAGCAGTTCGACCGCGCCTTCGACCGCGATGCCACGATCACGGCGGTCGTCGAGGCGAAGACGCCGGAGATGGCGACCGCGGCTTCGGACGCGCTGTTTGCCAAGCTGAAGGACGATAAGACCAACTTCCAATCGATGCAGCAGCTCGGCACCGGCGAGTTCTTCGAGAAGAACGGCCTCTTGTTCCTGCCGACCGAGGAAGTCGCCAAGATCACCAGCCAGTTCGAATCCGCAGCGCCCCTGGTCGAGATCATGGCGGGCGACCCCTCGATCCGCGGCCTGACCGGCGCGCTGGAGACGGGACTTGCCGGCGTCAAGCGCGGCCAGGTCAAGCTCGACAACACCGCGCGGCCCTTCAACCAGATCGCGCAGACCGTCGAGACCGTGCTCAACAAGGGCAATGCAAGCTTCTCCTGGCGTGAGCTCGTCAGTGACGAGCCGCTGTCGGATTCCGACAAGCGCGCCTTCATCGAGTTCAAGCCGATCCTCGACTACAACGCGCTGGAGCCCGGCAAGGGCGCCACCGACGCGATCCGCAAGGCCGCGGCGGACCTGGATTTTCCGACCAAGTACCAGGCGCGGGTGCGGCTGACCGGTCCGGTGCCGATCGCCAACGAGGAATACGCCACCGTCCAGGAGGGCGCCGTCGTCAACGGCGTCGGCACGGTCCTCGTCGTGCTGCTCATCCTGTGGCTCGCGCTGCATTCGGCGAAGATCATCTTCGCCGTGTTCATCAATCTCTTCGTCGGGCTTGCGATCACGACCGCCGCCGGTCTGATGATGGTTGGCTCGTTCAATTTGCTGTCGATCGCGTTCGCGGTGCTGTTCGTCGGCCTCGGCGTCGATTTCGGCATCCAGTACAGCGTTCGTTACCGCTCGGAGCGCTACAAGCACAACGACCTTTCGGGGGCGCTGGTGCTGGCTGCGAAACGCTCGGCGGTGCCGCTCTCGCTTGCGGCGATGGCGACCGCGGCCGGTTTCCTCTGCTTCATGCCGACTGACTACAAGGGCATCGCGGAACTCGGCCAGATCGCCGGTGTCGGCATGCTGGTCGCGTTCCTCTCCTCGATCACCATCCTGCCGGCAATGCTGAAGTTGCTGAACCCGCCCGGCGAGAAGGAACCGGTCGGCTACGCCTTCCTGGCACCGCTCGATCATTTCCTGGAGAAGCACCGTGTGCTGGTCGTCGGCGGCACACTGCTGCTGGCGCTCGCCGGCCTGCCGCTGCTCTACTTCATGAAGTTCGACTTCAACCCGATGAACCTGCGCAACCCGCACGCGGAGTCGATCGCGACCTTCCTCGATTTGCGCAAGGATCCGAACACCGGCGCGAATGCCATCAACGTGATGACCACGTCCGAGGAGCAGGCGAGGCAGGTCGAGGCGAGGTTGGAGAAGGTGCCCGAGGTGCTGCGCGTGATGTCGCTCGACAGCTTCGTGCCGCAAGACCAGCCGCCGAAGCTGAAGCTTCTCGAGCAGGGCGCCAAGGTGCTTAACCCCGCGCTCAATCCTGATCAGATCGATGCGGCGCCGACCGACAAGGAGAACGTCGATTCGCTGAAGTCCTCGGTCGACAATCTGCGCCGGACCGCGGGTGACGCGAAGGGCCCGGGTGCGGTCGCCTCGCGCCGGCTTGCGGACGCGCTCGAAAAGCTCGCCAATGGCGACGAGACCACGCGGAACAAAGCGCAGGACGTGTTCGTCACGCCGCTGAAGATCGCGCTCAACCAGCTCAGGAACGCGATGCAGGCCGGGCCGGTCACCCTGAACTCACTGCCGCCCGATCTCGTCAACGCCTGGAAGAGCAAGGACGGCATCATCCGCGTCGAGGCGTTGCCGAAAGGCGATCCCAATGACAACGACACGCTGCGCAAATTTGCAGCGGCGGTGCTCGCGGCGGAGCCGACCGCGATCGGCGGTCCGGTCTCGATCCTGAAATCCGGTGACACCGTGGTGAAGGCGTTCATCCACGCCGGCATCTACGCGTTGCTGGTGATCGGCCTGTTGCTCTGGATCACGCTGCGGCGGTTCGTCGACGTGCTGATGACGCTGGTGCCGCTGCTGGTCGCCGGCGCCGTCACGCTCGAAATCTGCGTGTTGATCGGCCTGCCGCTCAACTTCGCCAACATCGTCGCGTTCCCGCTGCTGCTCGGCGTCGGCGTCGCCTTCAAGATCTATTATGTCGTGGCATGGCGCTCGGGCAGGACAAACCTGCTCCAGACCAGCCTGACGCGCGCAATCTTTTTCAGCGCGCTGACGACGGCGACCGCGTTCGGCAGCCTGTGGCTATCGAGCCACCCCGGAACATCCAGCATGGGCAAGCTGCTCGCACTCTCGCTGGTGACGACGCTTGCCGCAGTGCTGCTGTTCCAGCCGGCCCTAATGGGCAAACCCCGCAATCTCAGGGAGTAGGCAGATGTCGCCGACCGGGTCGGCGGCGCTCTTCTGACCGGGCTTGGCAGTGGTGGCGGTCTTCGGGGCTGCGGGGGCAGGGGCCGGCGCTGTGGTGCCGGTCGTGCCGCCTGTGGAGCCTTGGGCTTTAGGCGCCGCGCCGGTGGGCTTCGGCGCGCCCTTGGCCATGGCGTTGGCGGTGCTCAAAGGAATCGGCGGGCCGACGCGGGTCCAGGTCTCGCCGCCGCAGAGGAAGCCCATCACGCAGCCCTTGATCTCGAGTTGGTCAGTGCCGACAGGCGTGATCGTCGCGCTGTAGAGCTGGCCGTCCTTGGCGTTGTAGACCTGTCCTTCCCACTGATCGGTGCCGGGCTTCTTCTTCATGTCGATCAGGGTCGCCATGCCCAGCGTTGGCCTGGTCTTTTTCGATGCATCCGGATTGTATTCATCGCGGCCGCCGGGCTGCTTTTCCCAGGAAACCGCGCCCCACATGCTGCCGTTGCATTGGGCGACACGAATGTTGGCGACGGCGTCGGCAACCCGCCAGTCGCCGGTCGGATCGGCGGCGAGCGCCGGGTTCAGGCCGGTGAAACCGCCAGCCAGTATTAGTCCGGTGTAAAGGGCTAAACGCATGATAGTTCCTTGGCAGTGCAACATGGTCTAAAGCTGTGCTTGCGAAGATGGTCCGAAAAAGGGCAAAAGGCCGCACAGACCGTTTTCAGTAACGGTCCGTTTTCAGTTGACGAGACGGCCCTCAACCGAAGTATGTAGCGGATGCACAGCCCAAATCCAGACATGTCTCAGCTATTCGCGGACCGTCAGGCCCAGCGCAGCACCCTGCATAATCGGCATCTGAACGAGCAGTTCGTTCGGGTTCTCAAGACCATCGGCTACGATGTCGGCTTCCAGAAGGGGCAGGGGCAGTATCTCTACGATCGCGAGGGCGCCCGCTATCTCGACCTGTTGTCCGGCTTTGGCGTGTTCGCGATCGGGCGCAATCACCCGGTGATGCGCGAGGCGCTCAAGAGCGTGCTCGATGCGGACCTGCCCAACCTCGTCCAGTTCGACGTCTCGGTGCTCGCCGGCGTGCTCGCCGAGCGGCTGCTGAAATACGTCCCCTATCTCGACAAGGCGTTCTTCGCCAATTCCGGCGCCGAATGCGTCGAAGCCGCGATCAAGTTCGCGCGTGGCGCCACGGGCCGGCCGGGCATCGTCTACTGCGCCCACGGCTATCATGGCCTGACCTATGGCGCGCTGTCGCTGACGGGTGATTCGAACTTCCGCACCGGCTTCGAGCCGCTGCTGCCGGGCTGCACCTCGATCCCGTTCAACGACCTGGCCGCGCTCGAAAAGGCGCTGGCCTCGCGTGAGGTCGCGGCCTTCATCGTCGAGCCGATCCAGGGCAAGGGCGTCAACATGCCCACCGACGAGTTCCTGCCCGGCGCGGCCGCCCTCTGCAAGAAATACGGCACGCTGTTCGTCGCCGACGAGATCCAGACCGGCATGGGCCGCACCGGCCGCTTCCTGGCGGTCGAGCACTGGAACGTCGAACCCGACATGGTGCTGCTGTCGAAGTCGCTGTCCGGCGGCCACGTTCCGGTCGGCGCGGTGCTGACGCGCAAGGCCATCTTCGACAAGATTTTCAATCAGATGGACCGCGCTGTGGTGCACGGTTCGACCTTCTCGAAAAATGACCTCGCCATGGCCGCGGGTATTGCCACGCTCGACGTCATGGAGTCCGAGAAGCTGATCGAGTCCGCCGCCAAGCGCGGCGCCGAGCTGCGCCTCGCGCTGACGCGCATGGTGCCCGGCTACGAGCTGATGAAGGAAGTGCGTGGCAAGGGTCTGATGATCGGCGTCGAGTTCGGTCCGCCGAAGTCGCTGCGCCTGCGGGCCTCGTGGAACGTGCTGGAGACCGCCAACAAGGGCCTGTTCTGCCAGCTCATCACCGTGCCGCTGTTCAAGGATCACAAGATCCTGACGCAAGTGGCCGGCCACGGCAGCCACACCATCAAGCTGCTGCCGCCGCTCACCATCACCGAGGAAGACTGCAGCTGGATCGAAAAGGCGTTCGACGACGTCATCGCCGGCAGCCACAAGGTCCCCGGCGCGATCTGGTCGCTCGGCAAGACGCTGGTGGACAACGCGGTGCGGCGGTCGGCGTAAGGCCGCCGATCGCTCAGGCCGCTTTCGGCTTGTTCACAGTCTCAATGCGGTTGAGTGCCTTGCCGAGATCGCGTCTGGCGATCTGGATGCCGTCATCATTCTGAAGATTGAGCCAAAGCTCGGCGGTCGTGCCGAGCGCCTTGGCCGGCCGAAGTGCGATGTCGGCGGTGATTCCAGTCTGCTCATTCGCGATCCGCCCGATGCGCGTGCGGGGCAGGCCGCACGTCTTGGCGAGAGCGCCTGCAGACATGTTGAGCGGAACAAGGAATTCCGCCCGCAGAACCTCGCCAGGATGCATGGGTCTGAGTTTCTTGGCCTTCTCCGACCGTCGCGAAATATACATTCACGAGCTGCCGTTTCGATAGCGTCCTGGTGATCGTCCAAACACGCGACTGAAGGCCTTCGAGAACGACGGCGCGGACTCGTACCCCACGGCCCGTGCGATCTCGTCGATGGAGCGGCCGGTTTCACGCAGCGTTTTGGCCGCCAGGCTCATCCGCCAGCGCGTGACATAGGCGAGCGGCGGCTCTCCGACCAGTTGCGTGAAACGGCGCGCGAAGGTGGCGCGCGAGAGCAGAGCGTGGTCCGCCAGGGCTGCGACCGTCCAGTCGTCCTGCGGCTGCTCATGGATGAGGCGCAAGGCGCGCACGATCGCGGGATCGCTCAATGCGCCGAACCAGTTGCCGCTGCCCGCGGGCTGATTGTCCATCCACGCGCGCAACAGCAGGACCAATGCGCTGTCGAGCAGGCGCGATGCGACGATTTCGGCCTCGCTGCGGCGGCCCTGCGCTTCGACACGGAGCAACTGTAACGCCAGTCGCAACGGCTCGTTGGCCTCGACCTGCTGTGCGGTGAGGTGAACCAAGGGCGGCATGAGCGACACCATCGGATGAGGCCCGGCCTCGTCGAGCTGGTATTTCGCGCATAGCAGCCTCGTTGCATCGGACGCCGAGGCCGCCTCCGGGGCTGATGCCGCGGACAGCGCGTCACGAATGGGAACGATCGCGGCATCCGGCGGATCGCTCAGCGCATGGCCGACGCCACTCGCGACCAGGACCACATCGCCGGGTGAAAGATGAATGGGCTCGTCACGGCCCGTCAGCTTCAGCCAGCAACTGCCCGCGAGCACGACGTGAAGCGCAGAGTTCCGCTGCGGCTCGACGCCGATACCCCAGGGACGGCGCAGCAGGGCCGTGCCAAGGAACGCGCTGCCGGTGCGATATGCCGCCAACACCTCCGACCTTGCATCCATCACGTCCGCTCCCGCGTGCCGACGGTTGCTCTTTGAGACGATCGGACTGGACTTTGCAAGCCGCGCACATCGACGCCGACGCCGCGCCGGTCCAGAACGCGTGACGATTTCATGGGAGAACAAGCTGATGAGCGAAATGTCGGCCAACAAGGCCATCGTGCGCGAATTTCTGGAAACGGCGATCAACCGGGGAGATTTCGATGCGGCCGCGATCCATCTAGGTCCGCGCTACGTCCAGCATAACCCCATGATCGCGGATGGCGTCGAGGGCATTCGAAAGCACCTGTCCGAGCTGCGCCGGCAGTTTCCGGAACTGCGCGCCGAGGTCAAGCGGATCGCAGCCGATGGCGATCTCGTCATCGCGCATGTCCACGCGCAGCGCACGCCCGCGGATCCCGGTCTTGCCATCGTCGACATCTTCCGCCTCGAGGGCGGCAAGCTCGTCGAGCATTGGGAGGTGCGCCAGCCCGTGCCCGACACGGCGGTGCATGGCAACGGCATGTTCTAGATCGCTATTGCGAGCCAAGCGGCCGAACCCGCGGCCCGATGACGGGGCTGCGACGCAATGACGGGTGGATGCGCTAGCCCTCCACATTCGCCTTCATCGCCGCCTCGAACTTGTCGACGAATTCGGCGAGCTCGTCGGCGCCGATATCGCTGACGGCCCAGAAGTTCAGGCCGCGATTGCCCCAGCGGCGGCAGTTGAAGCCCTGCATGGTCTCGGTCTTCGGCGCGCGATATTCCGCGTTCGATGTCTGCGATACGAACAAATTGATCACGTGCTGCCGGCGCTTGTAGACGACCGCACCGATGGCGCGGGCGTCGATATAGTCGAGCCGGCCGCCGACCAGCGTAAAACCTTGCGCGGTGAGATCGATCACGGGCGGGGCGACGTCGAGCTTGCCGTTGAACCACGGCTTCACGGTGTGCTGGTCGGTGGAGACCACGTCGATGAGGTGGCCGGCCTGGAGCGAGCGCAGATGCGCGGAGACGACCTCAGAGAGGATGCGTTGCTGGTCGTCCTGGCGCAGCACGACGGCGACGACGCCGGAGGCGGCGAGCGCGGAGACGGCCGAGCCCATCGCAAAGCCGCGCAGCACCGAGCGGCGGCTCGGCTGCTGGCGTTGCGGCAGCGAGGCCTCGATCCGGCTGCGCAGGCTTGCTGGTGCGGTGTAGCGCAGATTGGTTTCGGCGAGCACGCGCTGCATCTCGCGCTGTGCGGCAAACTCCGCGGCGCAGCCCGGGCAGCCGGCGATGTGGGCTTCGACCTCGCGCGCGTGGCCGGCATCGAGCTCGTTGTCGAGCAGCGCGTGAAGCAGGATCTTTGCTTCGTCGCAGGTCATTTCGAGTGCTCCTCTTCCGCCATCCAGGCCGCGCGCAGCATGGCGCGGGCGCGTGCGAGGCGGGACATTACGGTGCCGACGGGGGCGCCGATGGTCTCGGCGATCTCACGATAGGACAGGTTGTTGATCTCCCGCAGCACGAATGTTTCCTTGAACGGTTCGGCGAGCGCGTCGATCAGCTTGCGGATTGCGCCGGCATCTCGGCTGCGCAGCACTTCGGTCTCGGGGCTCGCCTCGGTCTCCTGCCACATCGGCGTCTGCTCGGCGGCATCGGGCGTGTCCTCGATCGCGCTGTGCCTATGCGCGCGCCGCGCATATTCGGCGTTACAGACGTTGCGCAGGATCGCGAACAGCCAGGGCTTCATCGCGGGCCCGCGATAGCTGTCAAAGTGCTTCAGCGCGCGCAGGTAGCACTCCTGCACCGCGTCCTCGGCATCGGAGGCATCGCGCAAGAGATAGCGCGCGAGCGTGTAGACGTCGTCGAGATAAGGCAGCGCCGCTTCGCGGAAACGCTGCGCCTTCTCCAAATCGTCGTTGGCGGGCATCGCTCCTCGCTTTGCCTCTTGTTCTGCGCGTCGCGTTGTTTCGTCCCTGTTCGTTTCGTTCCCGTGTGTGACGGAAGGCACACGAGCCCGGCCAGCGTGGGACCACTGGCCGGGCAAGACGTTGATGCCTTGGTTCGAGATGTTACTCAACCTTGATCATCCCCGTCATGTGCGGGTGCAACGAACAAAAATATTTGTAGTCGCCCGCATTGGTGAAAGTGAACGAGAACTTGTCGTCGGTGTCCAGGGTCTTCGACCTGAACTTGCCGGCCGAAACGATCGTGTGCGGGATGTCGTCCCGGTTGGTCCAGGTCACCGTGGTGCCGAGCTTGATCTTGAGCTCGGCCGGCTGGAAAACGAAATTGTCGATGTGCACTTCCATGTCGTCGGCGCGGGCCGTTGTTGCGGGCAACAGGATGGCCGCGGCCACAGCGACACCGAAGTCGCGGCGATTGAGTGTCTTCATTGTCAGCTTCCGTTCAGCCTTAGCCTTGCAGCGGTGTGTCGATGATCGCGAGCCGCTGCTCGTTCTGCTTGAAGTTGATGCTGGCGACGCCGAGCATGCCGCGCAGTCTTGCGTCCTCGACCTTCATCGGTCCGGGCGACGGCGCGGCCCCCGGCGCCGGCTGCGGGAACGCAGTCGAGCGCGCGGTGTGGAAGGTGACGTTGCCCTCGACCTTCTGCATCACCTGGTGGATGTGGCCATTCAGCACTGTGACCGAGCCGAAGCCTTTCACTCGTTCCAGCGCGCGGCCGCCGTCCTCGGTGCCCCAGCCCCATTCCGGATAGACGGTCCAGAGCGGGATGTGCGCGAACAGCACGATCGGCGTCGATTTCGACTTGCCGCGGAGGTCATCCTCCAGCCAGGCGAGTTGCTCGGCGCCGAGATTGCCGAGGCCGCCGGCCTTGAGATCGACGACATTGACGAGGCCGATGAAGTGCACGCCGCCGGCATCGAACGAATACCAGCCCGCACCCTTGGTGCCGCGGCCGTAGCGTTCGCGATAGAACTTCACCTCCTCGTCGAGGAAATCATGCTCGCCGGGCACGTAGTGCACGTCGAGCTTGGTCTGCGAGATGATGCGGTCGGCATTGTCGAACTCGGCGGCCTTTGAGAGATGCGTGATGTCGCCGGTGTGGATCATGAAGGAGGGCTTCGCCGGCATCGCGTTGATCTTGTTGACTGCTTCCTCCAGCGTGCCGAGCGCGTTGGGATTGGCCGGCTTGTCGAAGCCGACATGACTGTCGCTGATCTGGAGGAAGGTCATGCCGGGCGCCGTCGCGGTCGCGGCCTGCGCGGAATCGATGATACCGAGCGAGCGCGGCACGCCGCCCGTGATGGTCCAGAGCACCCCGGTGCCGGCCCAGGTCATGCATTCCAGCACCTTGCGGCGGCTGACGCCGTCGTCGCCGTGATCGTGTCCGCTCATCGCACGTCTCCTCTCGCCCGGAATTGGGCTTCGGGGAGGTGATTGGGGGAGGGGCGGGTTTATTCGCGGGAGGCGATGACGATTTCGTGAGGTGGTATCGTGTCCCGGACGCGCTGCAATGCGTAAGCATTGCGGCGCAGAGCCGGGGCACGAGACCTACTTTGAAAAGTCTCGCACCGCTTCCACTACAGCCGCCGGCACTTCCTGCGCCACGCAATGCCCGGCGCCCTCGAAGACCAGCGTACTGACGCGTGGGATCAGCGACGCCGCGCGCGCGGCCATCACCTTGTAGATCGGCCCGGACTTCGCGGCAGTCGTGATGCGCACCGGGCAGTCGATCTCGGCAAGCGAGGCAAACGGATTGCCCCGAGCATCGCCAACGTAGACCTGCGCCATCGCCTCGTAGATCGGACGCAGCATCGCCGACTCGATCTCGGGCGTGCAGCAGAGCCGAATCCGGCCATCTTCCAGCGGTACGAAGCCGTGGCGTACATAGGCCCGCAGCGACGTTTCGGTCCAATCCGCAAATGCCGGCGCGGTGCGGTAGCGGTTGAAGACGGCATCGATGCTATCGAACTCCGCCTGACGGCGCAGCGCGCCCTGCACGCGGGACAGGGAGTCTTCCTCCAATCCTCCGGAGCGTGCCGCGCGCGGGTCCATGATGGTCGGCTCCATCACGAACAGGCGTGTCAAACGTCCGGGCAAGAGCTTTGCCGCGAGCAGGAGATCGGTCGCACCCGCGCTGTGTCCGATCCCGTAGACATCGCGCAGATCGAGTGCATCGATTACCCGGCAGGCGTCCTCGGCAAAATCCAGGAAATGATAGGAGCCCGGCTTGTGGCTGGCGCCGTGGCCGCGGCGGTCGAGCGCATAGACCGTATAGGTCGATGCAAGCTCGCGCGCGACCTCGTCCCAGACATCGGCGACGAAGCCGGTGCCGTGCACGAGGAGGGCGGGCGGCTTGCCGCTCTCGCCCCATTGCAGCATGGCGATCTCTGCGTCGGCCGGGCCGATTGAAAAGGGGTGCGGGTTGATCATGGTGGCGGGATGCTACTTCGCATCCTCCAAAATCATCGTCGCGCCTTTCTCGGCGATCATCGCGGTCGGCGTGTTGGTGTTGCCCGACGTGATCGTCGGCATGATCGAGGCATCGACGATGCGCAGGCCAGAGAGGCCGTAGAAGCGCAGGCGCTCGTCCACCACCGCCATCGGATCATTCACCGCACCCATCTTCGCGGTGCCGACGGGATGGAAGATGGTGGTGCCGATATCTCCGGCGGCTTTTGCGAGTGAGGCGTCGTCGTCGCCGACGGAAGGGCCGGGCAGATACTCGCTCGGGCGATATTTTGCCAGTGCCTTCTGCCGCATCAGGCGGCGGGTGGTGCGGATCGCGTCGGCGCCGACCTGCCGGTCGTCGTCGGTCGACAGATAATTCGGCGCGATGATCGGCTTCTCGTCCGCTATCGCCGAGCGCAGCCGTACGGTGCCGCGTGAGGTCGGCTGGAGATTGCAGGCACTCACCGTGATCGCGGGGAAGCGGTGCAGCGGATCGCCGAACTTGTCGAGCGACAGCGGCTGCACGTGGAACTGGATGTTGGCGCGCGCGCGCGTGGCATCGGAGCGTGTGAAGATGCCGAGCTGCGACGGCGCCATGGTCAACGGACCGCGGCGGCGGAAGGCGTAATCGAGACCCATCAGGCCGCGGCGGAACAAATTGTAGTAGGTCTCGTTCAGCGTTCGCACGCCCTCGACCTTGTAGATCGCGCGCTGCTGGAGATGGTCCTGGAGGTTGCGGCCGATTCCGGGCTTGTCCATCACGATGTCGATGCCGAGCGGCGACAGCCAGTCGGCGGGGCCGATGCCGGAGCGATGCAGCACCTGCACCGAGCCGATGGAGCCTGCCGAGAGGATCACTTCGCGTTTGGCGCGCGCCTCGATGATCTCGCCGTTCTGGATAAAGCGCACGCCGACGGCGCGGCCCTGCTCGATGATCAGCTGGTCGACCAGCACGTGCTTCTCGAGCCGCAAATTGGGGCGGTTCAGCGCGGGCTTGAGGAAACCGCGTGCCGACGACCAGCGCCGGCCGCGCTTCTGGTTGACGTGGAAATAGCTGGTGCCCTCGTTGTCGCCGGTGTTGAAATCCGGGATGCGCTTGATGCCCATTTCTTCTGCGGCATCGCCGACGGCGTCGAGAACGGCCCATGACAGCCGCGGCGCCTCGATGCGCCAGCCGCCGCCGGTGCCATGATGTTCGCTCGCGCCGAGGAAATGATCCTCGAGCCGCTTAAACAGCGGCAGCACGTCGTCATAGCCCCAGCCGGTCATGCCGAGCTGGCGCCAGTGGTCATAGTCGGCGGCCTGTCCGCGCATCGAGATCATGGCGTTGATCGCCGAAGAGCCGCCGATCACCTTGCCGCGGGGATAGGAGAGCGAACGACCATTGAGACCGGGCTCCGCCTCGGTCTTGAACATCCAGTCCGAGCGCGGATTGCCGATCGCGAAGAGATAGCCGACCGGAATGTGGAACCAGATCCAGTTGTCGTCGCCGCCGGCTTCGAGGATGAGGACGCGATTGTTGCGATCGGCCGACAGCCGGTTGGCGAGGATACAGCCCGCCGTGCCGGCTCCGACGACAATGTAGTCAAACTCACCTTCGAGCCGTCTTGGCATTCTGTTTCCACCCGTATGGTCACTCAGCGTTGCGTCCTAATAGGCAGACGCGGCGGATCGGGACAAGCCCGGCCATGACGAGAGGACAGGGCTCCCCTCGATCCGCGGGAGTTAGGTGGACTGGCGCTTGCATGGTAGACAGTCCTGTATTTTCAACAAAGCTTGAGACCCTCCATGCCCATCGTGAACCGCGTCGCCGACCTTCAACCCGATATTCAGGCCTGGCGCCGGGACATCCACCAACATCCGGAGCTGCTGTACGACGTTCACCGCACCGCAGCATTCGTGGCGGACCGCCTGCGCGAGTTCGGCTGCGACGAGGTCGTGACCGGCCTCGGCCAGACCGGCGTGGTCGGTGTGATCAAGGGCAGCAAGCCGGCCGGCGAGGGGCTCAAGACCATCGGGCTGCGCGCGGACATGGATGCGCTGCCGGTCGAGGAGCAGACCAACCTGCCTTACGCCTCCAAGAACCCAGGCAAGATGCACGCCTGCGGCCATGACGGCCACACCGCGATGCTGTTAGGGGCGGCCCGCTACCTCGCCGAGACCCGCAACTTCGCCGGCGATGCGGTGGTGATCTTCCAGCCGGCCGAGGAGGGCGGCGCCGGCGGCGCGGCCATGGTCAAGGACGGCCTGATGGAGCGCTTCGGCATCGAGCAGGTCTACGGCATGCACAACGGCCCGGGCATTCCGATCGGATCGTTCGCGATCCGGCCGGGTCCGATCATGGCTGCGACCGACGAGGTCGACATCATGATCGAGGGCCTCGGCGGCCACGCCGCGCGTCCGCACAAATGCGTCGATTCAGTGCTGGTCGGTGCGCAGGTGATCACCGCGCTGCAGTCGATCGTCGCCCGCAGCGTCGATCCGCTGGAATCGGCCGTGATCTCGATCTGCGAATTCCACGCCGGCAATGCCCGCAACGTCATTCCGCAGACTGCGACGTTGAGGGGCACCATCCGCACGCTGTCGCCTGAGGTGCGCACGCTCGTCGAGAAGCGCGTGCACGAAGTGGTGGCGGGCGTGGCACAGATCACCGGCGCCAAGATCGACCTGCACTACAAGCGCAACTACCCTGTCGTGAACAACCACGCCGCGGAGACCGAGGTGGCACGGCGCATCGCCAGGAACGTTGCCGGCGAGGCCAATGTGCACGAGATGCCGCCGCTGATGGGCGGCGAGGATTTCGCCTACATGCTGGAAGCGCGGCCCGGCGCCTTCATCTTCTGCGGCAACGGCGACAGCGCCGGCCTGCATCACCCCGCCTATAATTTCAACGACGAGGCGATCGTGTTCGGCACCTCCTACTGGGTCAAGCTGGTCGAGGAATCGCTCGCGGCGTCTTAACGCCGAACCCCGAAGCACAAACGAAAAGGGCCCGTGCATCGCACGGGCCCTTTGTCTTTGAGGCGCGTGATCGGCTTCAGAAGATCCGCGAGAAGATCACATACAGCGTGGCCGACAGCGCGATCGCGCAGGGCAGCGTCAGCACCCAGGCCATCAGCAGGTTGCGGATGGTCGCCATCTGCAGGCCCGAGCCGTTCGCGGCCATGGTGCCGGCGACGCCGGACGACAGCACGTGGGTGGTCGAGACCGGCAGGCCGAACACGTCGGCGGCGCCGATCGTGGCCGCGGCGACCAGCTCGGCCGAGGCGCCCTGAGCGTAGGTGAGATGGGTCTTGCCGATCTTCTCACCGACGGTGACGACGATGCGCTTCCAGCCGATCATGGTGCCGAGGCCGAGCGCGATGGCGACCGCGATCTTCACCCAGTTCGGGATGAACTTGGTGGCGCTATCGAGCCCGCCCTTGTAGGCGTTCAAGGTCGCGACCTCTTCCTTGTTAAGGTCGTTTTCCTTGTCCTTCATCAGGAAGCGGATCGCTTCCGAGGTCAGGTACATGTCGTTACGGGTGTTGCCGACCACTTCCGCCGGTACCTTGTTGAGCGAGCCGTACTTCGCAACCTGGTCGCCGACATCCTTCACCAGCACCGACAGCGAGGGGTAGGTGCCTTCGCTGATGTGGTGCGAGGTGATGTACTGCGTCACCGCAGGACGGGGATCGCCGATGATCGAGTGACCGGCGCCCTTGGCCGCGATCACCTTGGAGGCGGCCTCCGAGACCTTCTGGAACTGGGCGACCTGGGATTCCGGCAGCGTGCGGTTGAGCGCGTAGGCGGTCGGCACGGTGCCGATCAGGATCAGCATGATCAGGCCCATGCCCTTCTGGCCGTCGTTCGAGCCATGGGCGAAGCTGACGCCGGTGCAGGTCGCGATCAGCAGGCCGCGGATCCAAAGCGGCGGCGCCTTGTTGCCTTCAGGCGCGGCGTACAGGGCGGGGTTGCGCACGATGAACTTGAGCAGGAGCAGCAGCACGGCGGCGCAGATGAAACCGAACAGCGGCGACAGCAGCAGCGCGTAGCCGATCTCGGTGGCCTTGCTCCAATCAACGCCCGAGGTGCCGTCGCGGCCGCGCATGACGGCGTTGGCGACGCCGACGCCGATGATCGAGCCGATCAGCGTGTGCGAGGAGGAGGCGGGCAGGCCGAAATACCAGGTCCCGAGGTTCCAGATGATCGCGGCGATCAAGAGTGCGAACACCATCGCGAAGCCGGCGCTGGAGCCGACCTGGAGGATCAGCTCGACCGGCAGCAGCGAGACGATGCCGAAGGCGACCGCGCCGGACGACAGCAGCACACCGAGGAAGTTGAAGAAGCCCGACCACATCACCGCGAATTCGGCCGGCAGCGAGTGGGTGTAGATCACGGTCGCCACCGCATTGGCGGTGTCGTGGAAGCCGTTGACGAATTCGAAGCCGAGCGCGATCAGCAGCGCGACGAACAGGAGGATGTAGGGCACGAAGGTCGTCACCTTCGTGCCGGTCGCGTTGACGTCGACATAGATGCTGTAGGCGACGAACAGCAGGCCCGCGGCGAGAATGCCGAAGAACAGGATCATCGTGAGCGGGTTAAAGCCCTTGTCGAGATTTGGCCTGGAAGCCGGCTGGACAGGCGTCGGATCGCCTACCGCACGGTCGAATGCAACATCTGTCATTTTTGGACGCCCCTTAACTAATTTGAAGGGCTATTGTCCGCGATGGATTTGAAGGCTGGATGACAACTGCGTCGTAAAGTCGCTTTCCCATCTGGATTTAGGCGGCGCGCGGGGCCTTCTTCTGCAAGCCGGCGGCGATCCTCAAATCTTCGACAAAGCGCTGATATTCCAGCACCTTCGCTTCCGGATCAGGCAGCCGCAGCAGATAGGACGGATGCACCGTCACCAGTGCCTTGCGACCGTCGGGCAGGTCTATGAGCCGGCCGCGGGTCTTTCCGATCGGGGTGATCTTGCCGAACACACTTTGCGCGGCAGTGGCGCCCATCGCCACGATGAGCTCGGGCTGGATTGCCGAAACTTCCCGCTCGTACCATTGCCGGCACGCCCGGATCTCCGGCGTCGCCGGCTTCTGGTGCAGGCGTATCTTCCCGCGCGGCACGAATTTGAAGTGCTTCACCGCGTTGGTGACATAGACCTTCTTGCGGTCGACGCCGGCTTCTTGCAGCGCACGGTCGAGCATCTGGCCGGCCGGGCCGACGAAGGGATGGCCGGCGAGGTCTTCCTTGTCGCCGGGCTGCTCACCGACCAGCATGATGGTGGCGTCTTTCGGGCCCTCGCCGAACACGGTCTGCGTCGCGTCCTTGTAGAGCGGGCAGGCGCGGCAATGAGCCGCCTCCTCGCGGAGCGCTTCGAGATCGTCGGCAGCTCGCTTGCGTGGCATCGGAGCCTCCGGCCGCTTCTGGGGCTTGTGCGGATCGGTAGCGGCATTGGCGATCATGGCACCGGTCATGCGCTCGGCGTCCTCGATCAAGGGCTTAATGATCGACGCCTCGGGCAGGTTCCTCCAGTATTTCTTCGGCATCTCCGTCTGCATCGCCTTCACCTTGAGCCGGGCCGGATTGAAGATGCTGGCGTAGTAGCGCCGCCAGGTTTCCTCCAGCCGGTCTTCGCCGGGTGCTTCGCTCTTGCTTACGCCCGGTGTGAACGAGAGCGCGTGGCCATCCCAATGCGCACACAGATCGGGTGTCAGGATCGACCACGGCATGTCGGCAAAGCGTTTTGCGAAGAACGGCGCGGCGAGCTCGACGATGTGATGCTCCGGCTCGAACCAGGCGACGTAATGCGCTGCGCGCTCGCGTCCGATCTCGCGGAAACGCACGAAGGCATGCATCTTGTGCTCGTCGCGATGAACCGCTCTTGCCATCGCAATGACCTGCGCGACATCAGGATCGATCGCGACCTCGATGAGATCGTGATTGTCCTTCAAGCGCCAGAGCAGGCGATAGAGGATCGCAAAGCGCTCGGGATCACGATGCAGGATCGCGGCTTTTGCGAGATCGACGAATTTTGCGGAGACGTTGAAGGTGCCATCATTCACTTCAAGGATCGGAGACGGCGAAGGTGGTGCGAACAAATCGGCTTCGCCGCCCTGCACGGCCCAGGTGACATCGGCGGGCGTCACGTGGTGGAGCACGAGCGTACGCGCGGCTTTGCGCCAGCCGTCAAAATCGGTTTGATTGTCGAGGATGATGTACTGCATCAGAAGCCAAACCCCAATTGTGTTGCCTTCGGCTTGAACCGTTCGATCAGCCCTGCTTCGTCGAGGCGGTGCGGCGCGGGGCGGTGATCGCTGAGGACGATGAATGGCAGCGCCTTGTTGCGGGGCACGTGCAGCCGCGCGAGATCGGCGACGCGGATCGTGGTGGTGCGCCGTGTCGCGATGATGCGCTCGACCGCCTTGGTGCCGAAGCCCGGCACGCGCAGCAATTCCTCGCGGCTGGCGCGGTTGACGTCGAGCGGAAAGCGGTCGCGATGGCGCAGCGCCCAGGCGAGTTTTGGATCGATGTCGAGCGGCAGCATCGCGCTGTCGTCGACGATCTCGCCGACATCGAAACCATAGAACCGCATCAGCCAGTCGGCTTGGTAAAGCCGGTGCTCGCGCAGCAAGGGCGGCTGCACCAGAGGCAAAGCGCGGTTCGCATCGGGGATCGGGCTGAAGGCGGAGTAATAGACGCGCCGCAGCCGGTAAGAGCCGTAGAGATTGGAGCTGGTGTGGAGAATGGTGTGATCGGAGGCCGCATCAGCGCCGACGATCATCTGCGTGCTTTGGCCGGCCGGCGCGAAGCGCTGCGGCTTGGCCTTCGTTTTCGTACTGCGGCTGTCCTCGGCCTCGTCCAGCTTCAGCCGCAGCCGGCCCATGGTGCGGCGGATCGCGCGGACATCCTTCTCCGGCGCGAATTGTTGCAGGCTCGTCTCCTGGGGCATCTCGATGTTGATGGAGAGACGGTCGGCATATTTGCCGGCTTCCGCGATCAGCGCATCGTCGGCCTCGGGAATGGTCTTGAGATGGATATAACCGCGGAAGTGATACTCCTCGCGCAGTTTGCGCGCGACGCTGACCACTTGCTCCATGGTGTAGTCGGGGCTGCGGATGATGCCGGAGGAGAGAAACAGGCCCTCGATGTAATTGCGCCGGTAGAAGTCGAGCGTGAGCTTGACCACTTCGTCGATGGTGAAGCGGGCGCGCGGCACGTTCGAGGAGGCGCGGTTGACGCAATAGAGGCAATCGTAATTGCAGGCGTTGGTCAGGAGCACCTTGAGCAGCGAGATACAGCGTCCGTCAGGCGCGTAGGAATGGCAGATGCCCATGCCCGGCGCAGTCGAGCCCATGCCCTTGCCGTCGCTGGAATCCCGCTTCTCGGTGCCGCTGGAGGCGCACGACGCGTCGTATTTGGCGGCATCCGCCAGAATCTCCAGCTTGCGTTGTACGTCCATCGTGGAATCCCTTTGATTCAGCTTATGAATCCGGATGAGCACCAATTCGATTGACTCCCCGGCCGCCGTTAGCTTTATATTAGAACATATCATGAACAAATGAGCCAGCCACAGGTTCTTATTTTTGAGAACCTCGGCAATCACCCCTGAAGGAGCGGCGAGCATGCAGAGCGCGATCAGCAAAAGTGGTCGCCGGTTTTGCGTCCGATCGCGCTCTTCTTTTTAAGAGGGCGCATGATCTTGTCGCCAAACCGCTCACACTTTGGCGGATCATGCGCCACCGCACGGATGAGCGCGCTTGCGACCTTGCGCGGCCAGATCGAGCGCATCGAGACCGCGGAGGTCGTGCACCAGCACGATCGCGTCGCGCTCGGCCATAGCGAGGCCGACAGCGCGCTGAAGGGCGGGCTCGCGCGCGCGGTGATCCACGAGGTGTTTTGCGAGGGCCGGCAGGGCGCAGCCGCGACGGGTTTCGTCATGGGGCTTGCGGGGCGTGTCTCGCGGCGCCGGCCGCTGCTGTGGGTGCGGCAGGATTTTTCGGAACTCGAGACCGGCGCGCTGTCGATGAGCGGGCTTGCCGAGATCGGTCTCGATCCGCGCCGCGTGGTGATGGTGCGCGCCGCCGATGTCGAGAGCGCGCTGCGGACCTCGGCCGATGCGCTCGCCTGCGATGCGCTGGGCGCCGTCGTGCTCGAGCTCTGGGGCGAGACGCGGCAATTCGATCTCGTGGCGAGCCGCAAGCTGACGCTGGCCGCGCAGTCTTCCGGCGTCACCGGCCTGCTGCTGCGGATGGCCGCGCAACCGCTGCCCTCGACTGCCGAAACCAGATGGATGCTGCGCGCGGCGCATTCACCGCCGGGGTCGGCTTGGAGCTCCTGGGGCGCACCGCGCTTCGATGCCGAACTCTTGCGCAATCGTCATGGCCCGTGCGGCCGGTGGATCATGGAATGGAAATGTGATGAGTGCCAGTTCTCTGAACCGTCGACGTATCCTCAGCCTGTGGCTGCCGCGCCTGCCCATCGATCGGATTCAGCGGTTCTTCGGCGCGCTGGGTAAGGCCAATGATCCGAGCATCGTTGTCATCAAGGACAACAATGCGCTGATAATCCATGCGCTGGACGAGGCCGCCGAGCGCCTCGGGCTGCATATCGGTCAACCCTTGGCCAATGCGCGGGCGATGTGTCCGGATCTAAAAGTGTTCGACGCCGATGTCGTGGCCGATGCGAAGACGCTCAGCGACATCGCCGACTGGTGCGACCGCTTCACGCCGCTGGTGGCGCTCGATCCGCCGCACGGGCTGTTTCTGGACATCACCGGCTGCGCGCATCTGTTCGGCGGGGAAGCTGCGTTGTTGCAGACCCTCGTCCGCGCGCTCGCCCGGCAGGGTTTTGCCGTCAGCGCGGCGATCGCCGGCACCTCGGTCTGCGCGCGCACGCTGACGCGGCAGGCCTCCGGCACCATCGTTGCGGATGGTGGGGAGGCCGCGGCGATCGACCGGTTTCCTGTATCAGCGCTCGGCGCAGGCGAGGTGATCACGACCGGCCTGCGTCGTGCCGGCCTGAAAACCATCGGCGATGTCGCTTCGCGCGCGCCGAGCGAGATCACGGCGCGGTTCGGCGCACGATTCTCCACGCTGCTCGCGCATGCGCTGGGGCAGGGCGATGCGCCGATCAGTCCGCGCAAACCGCTACCGGATTACATCGTGGAGAAGCGCTTTGCCGAGCCGATCGCGACCGACACCATGATCGCGATGACGCTGTCGCGGCTCGCCGATACGCTGATCGCGTCGATGGAGAAGCAGGGCAAGGGCGCGCGCCGGTTAGAAGCCGCGTTCTTCCGCACCGACGGCGTGGTGCGCACGATCATGGTCGAGACCGGACGTTCCGTGACGCGAAGCGCGGTCGTCGACCGTCTGTTCCGCGAGCGTCTCGATGCGCTTGCCGATCCGCTGGATCCCGGCTTCGGTTTCGACATGGTGCGGCTATCGGCGAGCCGCACCGAGATCGTGGTGCAGGAGCAGCGCGACCTCGACGCCCATGTCCACGACAATGACGAGCTCGCCGCGCTGATCGACCGCATCGCCGCGCGCATCGGCGGGAAGCGCGTCGTCGTGCATTTGCCTGAGGATACCCATATCCCCGAATGCGCGGTGCTGGCCGCCCCCGCACAGCATCATCTCGCCGCCGCCATGCAGGCCGAGTGGCCGGCGCGCGCCGAGAGCGAGCCGCCGCTGCGTCCGTTGCGGCTGTTCGACAAGCCGGAATTGGTCACCGTGCCTTTCGCGACCGTGCCCGACGGCCCGCCGCATCAATTCACCTGGCGGCGCGCGAAACATGCGGTGGTGCGGGTGGAGGGACCCGAGCGCATCGCGATGGAGTGGTGGCGGCAGGATGGCAAGCAACTGACGCGGGATTATTTCCGCATCGAGGATGCCGAAGGCCTGCGCTTCTGGATCTTTCGCGACGGTCTTTACGAGGGAGAGGTGTTCGACGCCGAAGGCAAACCCATTCCCCCCAACTGGTATGTGCACGGTCTCTTCGCATGACTATGCCCGCTTATGCCGAGATCGGCATCACCACCAACTTCTCCTTCCTGCGCGGCGGCTCGGATCCGCGCGCCTATGTGCATCAGGCGAGTATCCTCGGCATTCCCGTGATCGGCATTGCCGATCACAACACGCTCGCCGGCGTGGTGCGGGCCTACAAGGAACTCGGCAATGACAAGGTGCTGCACAAGCCGAAATTGCTGATCGGCGCGCGCATCGTCTTCATCGACGGCACGCCCGACATTCTTGTCTATCCGCGCGACCGCGCCGCCTATGGCCGGCTGTGCCAGCTCCTCACCAGGGGCAAGCGCGGCGACGACATCACGCGGATCGAGAAGGGCGAATGCCATCTCGCTTTTACCGATCTTCTTGAGTTTTCCGAGGGCCAGCTCCTGGTCCTGACGCTGCCACATCGATTCGAGCCCGAGCAGGCGCTGGATATTCTTTCAAAGCTGAAAGCAAGCCGCGCCGAGGGCGTGTGGCTGGCGGCGAGCCTGGTCTATCGCGGCGACGACCGCCGCCGCCTGGCGCGGCTCGATGATCTCGCCGCCAAGGCAAACGTTCCGCTGCTCGCGACCAACGAAGTGCTCTATCACGACCCCGGCCGCCGTCCGCTTCAGGACGTG
The DNA here is from genome assembly GCF_018130785.1 of Bradyrhizobium liaoningense. Taxonomy (GTDB): domain Bacteria; phylum Pseudomonadota; class Alphaproteobacteria; order Rhizobiales; family Xanthobacteraceae; genus Bradyrhizobium; species Bradyrhizobium liaoningense_A. The sequence continues at coordinate 976,933 of NZ_JAFCJT010000001.1, read as the reverse complement.
CTCACCTGCATCCGGGAAAAAACCACGATCGAGGCGGTCGGACGGAAGCTGGAAGCCAATGCCGAGCGCTTCCTGAAGACGCCACGCGAAATGTCGCGGCTGTTCCGCGACTTTCCCGAGGCGATCGCGGAGACCATGCGCTTTGCGGACAAGATCGATTTCACGCTCGACCAGCTCAAATACCAATATCCGGACGAGCCGGTGCCGCCGGGCAAGACCGCGCAGGGGCATCTGGAGGATCTGACCTGGGCGGGCGTCGACAAATATTTCGGCGGCATCACCAAAATCGACGAGAAGCTTCATGCGACCCTGAAGAAAGAGCTCGCGCTGATCGCCGAGCTGAAATACGCGCATTACTTCCTCACCGTGCACGACATCGTGCACTACGCACGCAGCCAGAACATCCTGTGCCAGGGGCGGGGATCGGCGGCGAACTCGGCCGTCTGCTACGTGCTTGGCATCACCTCGGTCGACCCGACCCAGGTCGATCTGCTGTTCGAGCGCTTCATCTCCAAGGAGCGGCTGGAGCCGCCTGATATCGACGTCGATTTCGAGCATTCGCGGCGCGAGGAGGTGATGCAATATGTCTATCGCCGCTACGGCCGCCACCGCGCCGCGATCATCGCCACCATCATCCATTACCGTCCGCGCAGCGCCATCCGCGACGTCGGCAAGGCGCTGGGTCTGACCGAAGACGTCACCGCCGCGCTCGCCGACACCGTATGGGGAAGCTGGGGCAAGGGCCTCAACGACATGCAGGTCAGGCAGGCCGGGCTCGATCCCAACAATTCCATGATCAATCTCGCGGTCGAGCTCGCGACCGAGCTGATCGAATTCCCGCGCCATCTTTCCCAGCATGTCGGCGGCTATGTGCTCACGCAGGACCGGCTCGACACCTATGTGCCGATCGGCAATGCCGCGATGGACGATCGCACCTTCATCGAATGGGACAAGGACGACGTCGACGCACTCAACATGATGAAGGTCGACGTGCTCGCGCTGGGCATGCTGACCTGCATCAGGAAATGTTTTGATCTGATCGACCGGCACAAGGGCAAGCGTTACGAGCTTGCGGATATCAAGTCGGAGGATGACGACGAAGTTTATCAAATGCTGCAGCGGGGGGAATCACTCGGCGTGTTCCAGGTCGAGAGCCGCGCGCAGATGAACATGCTGCCGCGGCTGAAACCGCGGACCTTCTACGATCTCGTCATCGAAGTCGCGATCGTGCGTCCCGGCCCGATCCAGGGCGACATGGTTCATCCGTATCTGAGGCGACGGAACGGTGAAGAGAAGGAAAATTATCCGGCTCCGTCGCCTGAATATGGAGAGGCAGACGAGCTCTATAAGGTGTTGCACAAGACGTTAGGAGTGCCTCTGTTCCAGGAGCAGGCCATGCGGATTGCGATCGTGGCCGCAGGCTTTACCTCGGAAGAGGCCAACGGATTGCGACGTGCCATGGCAACGTTCCGCAACGTCGGGACCATCGGCAATTTCGAAGAGAAAATGATCGGCAACATGATCCGCCGAGGATACGACCCTCAATTCGCCAGAAATTGCTTCGAGCAGATCAAGGGTTTCGGCTCCTACGGTTTTCCTGAGAGCCACGCGGCTAGCTTTGCGCAGCTCGTCTACATCTCCTCATGGCTCAAATGGCACCACCCGGACGCATTCTGCTGCGGTCTGCTGAACTCGCAGCCGATGGGCTTTTACGCTCCGGCGCAGATTGTCGGCGATGCTCGCAAGAACGGCGTCGAGGTCCGCGACATCGACGTCTCCTACAGCTTTGCGCAGAACACGCTGGAAAATACCGAAGACAAGTACTGTGCCGTGCGTCTCGGTTTCCGCCAGATCGACGGTTTTCATTGGCTCGATCCTGATGAGGGGTTCCTCAAAGAGGAGCAGGCGAAGCGGCAAGGCAAAGTCTATGTCACTCAGGAAGACTGGGCCGATCGCATCATCAAGGCCCGCAACCGCCGTCCCTTCACCTCGCTCGAAGACTTCGCCCGCGACACCGGGCTGCCCAAGCGTGCGCTGATCCTGCTGGCGGATGCCGACGCGTTCCGTTCGCTCGGCCTCGACCGCCGCGAGGCGCTGTGGCAGGTGCGGCGGCTGCCCGACAGCGTGCCGCTGCCGCTGTTCGAGGCGGCGACCGCGCGCGAGCAGCCGGACGAGCACGCAAAACCGTTGCCGGAGATGCCGCGGGCCGAACAGGTGGTCGCGGACTACCAGACCATCCGGCTATCGCTGAAGGGCCATCCGATGGAGTTTTTGCGCGAGATGTTCTCGCGCGAGCGTGTGGTGGCCTGCAGGGACATCAGCCATGACAACGAGCGGCGCCGCGTCCGCTGCGCCGGCGTGGTGCTGGTGCGGCAGCGGCCGGGCAGCGCCAGCGGCGTCGTGTTCATGACGCTGGAGGACGAAACCGGTATCGCCAATGTCGTGGTGTGGCCCAAGATCATGGAGCAGTACCGCAAGGAGGTGATGGGCGCGCGCCTCATCCTGGTCGAGGGCTATATCCAGAGCAGCCCCGAAAAGGTGACGCATCTCATCGCCCAGCGCATGGTCGACCGTTCGCACGATCTGGTCGGCCTCGCCAACGATGCGCTGAGCCGCAAGCATCCGGTACCGGCAGGCGCTACCGTGATCGAGCCCCTCAACGACGACCCCCATTCCCACGCGGATATGCCCGCGCAAAAAATCCGCCACCCCCGCAACGTCCGCATCCTGCCGCCATCGCGGGATTTTCATTGAGGCTTGTTCAACGCACGCAAATCTTTCACCGTCACCCTCAGGTGGCCGCTTCTTCAGCGGCCCTCGAAGGGCGACGGCCCGGCTGCATCGAGGCCGTGCATCCTTCGAGGCTCCCCATGGGACGCGTTGCGTCCCACGTCTCGCACCTCAGGATGACGGGACGAGACGCGATCGCGCGTCAGCCCTCTAGAAGTTCACCCGGTTCGAAATCGCGCCGTCCACGACGAGATTCGATCCCGTGGTGAATCCCGACACCGGGCTCGCCAGAAACACCGCCGCGCTCGCGATCTCCTGCGGCGTTGCCATGCGGCCCGTCGGATTGCGCTTCATCGCGTCCTTGTAGCGCTCCGGCATGTTCTGCTCGATCATGTTCCAGACGCCGCCCTTGAAATAGACCGTGCCGGGCGAGACCACGTTGACGCGGATTTTCTTCTTGGCGTATTGCCGCGCCAGTCCCTTGGCCATGTGGATCAGCGCCGCCTTGATCGGGCCGTAGGAACTGGCGAGATCAGCCTGCGCCGCCGAGATCGAGGAAATGATGACGAAGGCGGCATCGCCGCTCTTCTCGCCGCTCGCCTCGAGGAACGGCCGTGCGGCATCGAACGCATGCACGGCGCCGAGCACGTCGAGCCGAAAATTCTGCTCCCACGATGCGGGATCGTGGCCTTGCGACATCGCGCCGGCGTTGGAGAACAGCAGATCGACGCCGCCGAGCTCTTTTGCAGCAGCCTCGATCCAGGCTTTCAGCGCCGCGCCGTCGGTGACGTCGACCGGTCCGCCGCTGGCGCGGATCCCGCCCGCCTTCAGCTCAGTGACGGTCGCCGCAACCTGATCCGCGTTACGTGCGCACACCGCGACATTGCTGCCTTCACCGGCCAGCGTCGCCGCAATCGCCCGCCCGATGCCGCGCGTGCCGCCGAGGACGATGGCGTTCTTGCCTTTGAGACCGAGATCCATTGTTTGGTTTTCCTTGTTGATCGTGCGGAGCTTAGTTGTTTGAGCGAGGATGTCGAATTCGTTCTCGGTGTCATACCCCGCGAAAGCGGGGTATCCAGTACGCCGCGGCCTCTCGGTTCAATCACAACCGCCTCTGGAGTACTGGATCATCCGCCTTCGCGGATGACGACACCGTGCGAGCCGAAAGAGTGCCGCCCTCTACTCCGGCGCCGCCCCCACCGGCGGGCCGCCGGGCGGGCGGTGCAGGAAGGTCAGCGAGGCGTAGGCGCCGGCCCAGGAGCCGATCGCCGCGAAAGCGACATAGAACGGGTTTTCGGTGTAGCTGATCACGGCGTAGGAGGAGAGCAGGTACCAGACCGCGCTCCAGTTCGCCGCCGGCACCCGCTTGCGCGCGATCACGGCCGAGGTGAACATGACATAGACCGCATCGGTGGCCGCCGTTGCGATGAACACGGCGCCTGCGGTGAGGGGATCTACGGCGGCCATTGCATTCCTTTCTGCGATCATGACATGGTCGCGAAAACTACAGCATGATCCGGAAAAATGCGCAGCGGATTTCCGAAAAGATCAGGCTCAAATCCGAAAGGGAGAGAAGCGGTCATGCAAGGCCCCGCCGATATTCTCAAGGATCTCTGGACCTCCATCCGTGGCGACAAGGCCGCGCTCGAACGCGTGCGGCTGACCGGCGAGGAGCCGCAAATTCCGTCCTCGTTTCGCGTCGCCGTCGCCGGGCAGACGACGATCGCCGCCGCCGGCCTTGCGGCCGCCGAAATCTGGAGATTGCGCAGCGGCAAGACGCAGGACGTCTCCGTCGACATGCGCCACGCCGTCGCCGAATGTCGCTCGGAGCGTTATTTGCGGCTCGACGACAAGCCGCCGCCGCCGGCCTGGGACGCCATCGCCGGCGTTTATAAAACCGGTGATAATCGCTTCGTCCGCTGTCACACCAATTTCCCGCATCACCGCGACGCCGTCTGCAAGGTGCTCGGTTGCGAGCCCGAGCGCGAGAGGGTGCAGGCTGCATTGATGCAGTGGAAGGGCGAGGATTTTGAAACTGCGGCCTATGCTGCAGGCGGCGTCGTTGCCCTGATGCGCTCCTACGACGAATGGTCCGCGCTGCCGCAGGCCCGCGCGCTCGCCGAACTGCCACTGGTCTCGATCGAGAAGATCGGCGAGGCCCCGCCAAAGTCGTGGCCTCAGGGATTGTCGAACAGCGATCGTCCGCTTTCCGGTCTGCGCGTGCTCGATCTCTCGCGCGTCATCGCAGGCCCCGTTGCCGGCCGCACGCTCGCCGCGCACGGCGCGGACGTGCTGCTCGTCTCAGGGCCGGAGCTGCCGGCCATTCCCTGGCTCACCATCGACACCGGCCGCGGCAAGCTCACGACCTTCATCGAGCTGAAGAGCGAGGCGGGCAGGGCGCAGATGCGCGAACTGTTGAAGGGCGCCGACATCTTCTCGCAAGGCTATCGTCCGCGCGCGCTTGCAGCCCTCGGCTTCGCGCCGGAGGATGCAGCGAACATCAATCCCGGCATCGTCTACGTCACGCTGTCGGCCTATGGCCATGCCGGCCCCTGGGCGGAGCGGCGCGGTTTCGATTCACTGGTGCAGACCACGACGGGCTTCAACCACGCCGAGGGGCAGGCCGCGGGCATCGACGGTCCCAAGGAATTGCCGGCGCAGATGCTCGATCACGCCACCGGCTATCTGATGGCGTTCGGCGCGATGATGGCCAAGGCGCGTCAGGCCCGCGAAGGCGGCAGCTGGCACGTGCGCGTGTCGCTGGCGCAGACCGGGCGCTGGCTGTGGAATCTCGGCCGTCTCGACGGCGGCCTGGACACCCCGGATCTTACGGGGGATGCCGTACATGCTGCATTCATCGAGCCCATGCCATCTGGCTTCGGCACGTTGAAGGCGGTGCGCCATTCGGCGCTGCTGTCGACAACGCCGGCGCGATGGAGCCGCCCGGCGATGCCGCTCGGCAGTCATCCGCCACAATGGCCGGCGCGAAACTGACGTGAAGCTGACGCGTTGCAATATTTTAACGCAAACCGAAAGGTGGCCAGCGTTTTTTAGGTTGTTTGAAATCCCAATTCAGCACTATTAGCGCGACCGATAAGGCAGGCGTCTGCCGAGATCGTCGCAGACACGACCGGGCCCCATGGTAGTTGAAAATACCAAGCGATTGCAGGTGTTTACAAAACAACGGGTGATCACATCCGTAGTTTTACTGGCACTCGCCGGCGCCGGTGCCTATGGCTTCATGCGCGTGGGGGCCAAGGAGAAGAGCCACTCCGAGATCTCCAGCCAGTCGCGCAGGAATGCGCAGAATTTCACGCCGACGCCGTCCGAATGGGCGACGCTGACGATCGAGCCGGTCAAGGCCAAGACCTTCCGGGCCGAATATGTCACCGAGGGCAAGGTCGCGGTCGATGAGGATCGCTCGACGCCGGTATTCTCGCCCTATGCAGGCCGGGTGACCAAGCTGCTCGCCAAGCCGGGCGAGATGCTGAAGCAAGGCCAACCGCTGTTCACAATCGAGGCCGCCGACACCGTGCAGGCCCAGAACGATTTCATCGCGGCGATGACCGCGCAGAACAAGGCGAAGTCTGCGATCGATCTTGCCGACATCCAGTTCAAGCGCGCCAAGGACCTCTATGAGGGCCGCGCCATTCCGCTGAAGGACTATCAGCAGGCGGAAGCGACCCAGGTCCAGGCGCAGAACGACGTGCGCTCCTCGGCGACGGCGCTGGAAGCCGCGCGCAATAAGCTGCGCATCCTCGGCTTCACCGACGAGACCATCAAGGCGTTCCAGGACAAGGGCGCGATCAATCCGGAGATCACGATCTATTCGCCGATCTCCGGCACCGTCGTGCAGCGCAAGATCGGTCCCGGCCAGTACGTCAATTCCGGCGCCAGCGATCCGGTCTTCGTGATCGGCGACCTCTCCACGGTCTGGCTCACCGCCTTCGTGCGCGAAAGCGATGCTGCCGCTATGTGCATCGGGCAGGACATCACCGTCAACGTGATGGCGCTGCCGGGCCGCCCCTTGACCGCCAAGATCAACTACGTTGCCGCCGCCATCGATCCCAACACCCGTCGCCTCCTGGTTCGCGCGACCATCGACAACAAGGACGGGCTGCTCAAGCCGGAAATGTTCGCCAACGTCACGATCTATTCGGCCGGCGACCGTGCCGCACCGGCGGTGCCGAAGCAGGCGTTGATCTACGAGGCCGACAAGGTCCGCATCTGGGTCGCGCGCGAGGACAAGTCGGTCGAGCTGCGCCAGATCCAGATCGGCCTCATCAATGGCAATCTCGTCGAGGTTACCAGCAACCTGAAGCCAGGCGAGCAGATCGTCACCAAGGGCAGCCTGTTCATCGACCGCGCGGCGTCCGGTAGCTGATCGACGACCCAAGAAAATTGAAGACCTGAATGGATCGTCTCGTCGCCCTTGCCGTCCACCGGCGCTTCCTGATGGTCGGGATGTTCGTCGCCGTGCTGATCGGCGGCCTGATCGCGTTCAACCAGCTCAACATCGAGGCCTATCCCGACCCGACGCCGCCGATGGTCGACATCGTGACGCAAAGTCCGGGCCTGTCGGCAGAAGAGATCGAACGCTACATCACGATCCCGATCGAGACCCAGGTCGCGGGTCTGAAGAACATCACGACGATCCGGACCATCTCGCTGTACGGTCTGTCCGACGTCAAAATCCAGTTCTCCTTCGCCTATACCTATGACGAGGCGCAGCAGCAGGTGCTGAACCGCCTGGCGCAGCTCGCGCCGCTGCCGGGCAATGTGCAGCCGCAGATCTCGCCGCTCAGCCCGATCGGCGAAATCTTCCGCTACCGCCTCGTCGGTCCGCCGAACTACAGCGTGCTTGACCTCAAGACCATCCAGGACTGGATCCTCCAGCGCCGCTTCCGCGCCGTGCCCGGCGTGATCGACGTCACCGGCTGGGGCGGCAAGAGCAAGACCTACGAGCTCCAGGTCGACTTCAACAAGCTCGTCGCCAACGGCCTGACGCTTCCGCAATTGCTCCAGGCGGTCAGCAATTCCAACGTCAATGTCGGCGGCAACACCGTCAATATCGGCCAGCAATCAGCCGTGGTACGCGGCGTCGGCCTGATCCGTTCCATCGACGACCTCGCCAACACCATGGTGTCGCAGACCAACGGCAATCCGGTGTTGGTCAAGGACGTCGCCACCGTCACTGTCGGTCAAAAACCCCGTCTCGGCATTGCCGGCCTCGACGATTCCGACGACATCGTGCAGGGCATCGTCCTGATGCGCCGCGGTGAGCAGAGCTCGCCAACCATCAAGCGCGTGCACCAGCTCGTTCAAACCATCAACAATTCCAGCATCCTGCCGCCCGGCGTGCGCATCGAGCGCATCTACGATCGCGGGGACCTGATCGAGCTCACCACCCACACCGTGCTGCACAACATGGTGGTCGGCATCCTGCTGATCGTGCTGTTGCAGTGGATGTTTCTCGGCGATCTCCGCAGCGCGCTGATCGTCGGCGCCACCATTCCGTTCGCGCTGTTCTTTGCCGTGATCATCCTGGTGCTCCGCGGGGAATCCGCGAATTTGCTGTCGGTCGGCGCCATCGATTTCGGCCTGATCGTCGACGCCACCGTGATCATGGTGGAGGCCATCTTCCGCCGCCTGACGCAGACCACGCCGCTCACCGAATTCGAGCACGTCTCGCCCGAGACGCTGTTCGGCATGAAGAGCCATGCCATCCTCAGCGCCGCAGCCGACGTGTCGCGCTCGATCTTCTTTGCCGCCGCCATCATCATCGCGGCTTTCATACCGCTGTTCACACTCTCGGGCGTCGAGGGCAACATCTTCGGACCGATGGCGCGCACCTATGCCTATGCGCTCGCCGGCGGGCTGCTCGCGACGTTCACGGTTACTCCGGCGCTGTCCGCGATCATTCTGCCCGCGCATGTCGAGGAGACCGAGACGAGGGTCATGATGATCCTGCACCGGATCTACATGCCGGTGCTGAATTGGGCCGTCGCCAACCGCGGCATCATGCTCGGCGGCGCCATCGGTCTCGTGCTGATGACAGTAGCCCTCAGCCGGCTGCTCGGCCTCGAATTCCTGCCCAAGCTCGAAGAGGGCAATCTCTGGATCCGCGCCACGCTGCCGCCGACCATCTCGCTCCAGGAAGGCAACACCTACGTCAACGAGATGCGCAAGCTGATCCGCGCCCGGCCCGAGGTCGAGTCCGTGGTGTCGCAGCACGGCCGTCCCGATGACGGCACCGACGCCGCCGGATTCTTCAATGCCGAGTTCTTCGCGCCACTGAAGCCCGCGAGCCAATGGCCCGGCACCCACGACAAGGAAGAGCTGACCGCGCAACTGCTCAAGCAGCTCGACGACCGTTTCCCCGGGGTCGAGTTCAACTTCTCGCAATATCTCCAGGACAACGTCTCCGAAGCCGTCTCCGGCGTGAAGGGCGAGAACTCGATCAAGCTGTTCGGCAGCGATCTCCAGGCGCTGACCGATACCGCCAACAAGATCAAGTCGGTGCTGTCGACCGTGCAGGGCGTCACCGACCTTGCGGTGTTCACCTCGCTCGGACAGCCGACCATCCAGATCGACATCGATCGCGCCAAGGCCGCGCGCTATGGGCTCGCGCCCGGCGATATCAACGCCACCATCAAGGTTGCGATCGGCGGCGATACCGCAGGCGATCTCTACGAGCCGGGCTCTGACCGCCACTTCCCGATCATCGTCCGCCTCGCGCCGGAATATCGCAGGAGCGCGGAGGCGATCCAGAACCTACGCATCGGCGCGCCCGGGCCGAACGGCACCGTCACGCAGATCCCCCTGAGCGAGGTCGCCACGATCAGCCTCGTCTCTGGCGCCGCCTACATCTACCGCGAGCAGCAGGAGCGCTATCTGCCGATCAAGTTCTCGGTGCGCGAGCGCGACCTCGGCAGCGCGATCCGCGAAGCGCAGCAGAAGATCGCCGAGCAGGTGCAACTGCCGCCCGGCGCGCACATGGACTGGGTCGGCGAGTTCGGCAACCTCCAGGATGCGATCCGGCGGCTGTCGATCGTGGTGCCGATCTCGCTGGCTTTGATCGGCGTGTTGCTCTGGTTCAATTTCGGTTCGATGACCGATACCCTGCTTGCCATGAGCGTGATCCCGATGGCGATCTTCGGCGGCGTGCTCGGGCTGTTGATCACCGGCACCGCGTTCAGCGTCTCGGCTGCGATCGGCTTCATTGCGCTGTTCGGCATCGCCGTGATGGACGGCATCATCATCCTGTCGCAGTTCAATCAGCTCATCGAGGAAGGCATGGACCGCATGAGCGCGGTGATACGCACCGGCGAGTTGCAACTCCGGCCGGTGCTGATGACCTGCGTCGTCGCCGGCGTCGGCCTGCTGCCGGCGGCGCTGTCGGAAGGCATCGGCTCGCAGGTGCAGAAGCCGCTCGCCGTCGTGGTCGTCACCGGCATGTTGCTCGCGCCGGTCGTGATCCTGGTGACCTTGCCGGTCCTGATCTCCTTCTTCTCCCGCCGCGCGCGCTGATCGCGCGCGGCCGCTGCGACTCAGAAACCGTAGACTCGCGCCGGATTGTCGACCAGGATCTTCTTGCGGACATCCGCCTCCGGCGCCCACACCGGCAGCTGGTTGAGCAGGCGTCCGTCGTCGATCGGGTAGAACGGCGCAATGTCGGTCGCCTTTCGCCCGGGCAGCGGAACAGAGTCGGGATGCGGCCAGTCGGTGCCCCAGAGGATGCGGTCCGCATTCGCTGCGATCAGCGCACGCGCATAGGGCAGCACGTCCTGATAATCAGGCGCGAGCTTCGACGAGCGATATGCGCCGGAGATTTTGACGTAGGCTTTGCCCGATTTGACGAGCTCGACCAGGTCCGCAAATCCCGGTTGGTCCAGCCCGAGTGAGGCTTCAACGCCGCCGAAATGGTCGAACACAGCAGGCACCGGCGAGGCCAGCACAAGCTGCTTGATCGCCGAGATCATCGGTGGCGTCGTGTAAAGCTGCACGTGCCAGTCGCGCGCCTTCATCCGCTCGACAGCGGCGGTGAAGCGGGCCCGGCCGACATCGGGATCGTTGACGCCGTCGGTTGCAAGGTTGATGCGGATGCCGCGGAAGCCGTCTGCCTGCATCGCATCGAGCTCCGCCTCCGTCGTCTTGTCGTCGATCACGGCCACTCCTCGCGCGCTCGCACCGCGCGCTTTGATGCCGAACACGCTGGAGGAATTGTCCGTGCCATAGACGCTCGGGGTGACGATCACCACGCGCTCGATATGCAGCGCCTTGTGCAACGCCGCCATCTCCTCCGGTGAGGCCGGTCCCGGCGTGTAGACGCGCCCCGCAAAGAACGGAAACTTTGCGACATCGCCGTGGATATGCGTGTGGCAGTCGCAGGCATGCGGCGGAACGTCAAAATTGATTGGTGTCGCGGGCTGCGACGCGCGGGCGTGAGCTTGGTTGGTCATGGCTGCTCCGGCGGCGTAGAGGACTGAGACAGCGATATGTCGAGCTGGGGTGCTGCCTGCAGCAAGATATCACTGTCCCGACGGCGTGCGCAGGCCGTGCCAGGCGTCGCGGACCTGCTGGTAATGCACTTCGGGCAGATAGTCCGGCGTGTTGAGGCTGAGCGTCTTGACGTCGAGATGGCCGACCGCGCTGAGCAGCGTATAGGAGGCGATCACGCGGTCGCGCAGTGCGCCGATCAGGCGGGCCTTGGCCTGGATCAAATCGGCCTGCGAGTTCAGCACGTCGACCGTCGTGCGCTGCCCGCCGGCGGCCTCGCGCTGCACGCCCTGGAGCGCGACCGTCGCCGCCTTCACCTCTGACTCGGAAGCGGAGACCGTGATCTTGGCGCCCTCATTGGCCACCCAGGCGCTGGTCGCCGCCGTGCGCGCCTGGTTGCGGACCTGATCGAGCACGAGCCGGCTCTGCGCCGTGATCTCCTTGGCCTGCCGGGTCTGCGCGGCGGCCTGGCCGCCGTCGTAGATCGGCGCGGTGACGTTGGCGACGATCGAGGCCTGGTCTTCGGCGAAGGTTCCGAGCGTCGGGTCGTTGTTGCGGCTCTTGCTGGCGCTGCCCTGGAGGCTGGCGCTCGGCAGCAGCGCGCCTTCGGCGATGCGGATGTTGGTCGAGGCGACATCGACGTCGAAGCCCGCCGCCATCACCGCCGGATGCTGGCGGATCGCCATCGTCAGCGCATCCTCGCGGCTCTTCGGCAGATAGCGGTCGACGACTTCGGCGGCCCGAAGCTGCGACGGCGCATTGCCGATCACCTGCGCATAGACCGCCTGGCTCACGGCGAGTGCGACTTCCGCGGCGTTGAGGTCGGCGAGTCCCCGGTTGAGTCGCGCCTCGGCCTGGGCGCTGTCGGTCGGCGTGACGTCGCCAGCATTGAGGCGGCGCTGCGTGACGGCGAGCGTCTCGCGCAGGAACGCGACGTTGGAGCGTTGCGCCTCGACCAGTGACTGGTTGGCCAGCACGTTGGTGTAGGCGGTGACCGCGTCGAGCAGCACGCCCTGGCCGACATTGCGCAGGGCCTCGCGGCCGGACTGCACCTGAAGTTCCGCAGCACGCACGCTGTTGGCGGTGCGGAACCCGTTGAACAGGGTCTGCGTCACGGTGACGCCGATGATCCACGGCTTCAGATTGGCGGTCTGGATCGTGTTGTCGGGCAGCAGATTACGCACAGATTGCAGGCCGGCGCTGAGGCTTGCCACGATCTGCGGCCGGTAGCCGGCGAGCGCCTGCGGCACGTTTTCATCCGTGGCGCGTTGCCGCGCGCGCTCGGCATTCAGCTGCGGGTTGGTCTGGTAGGCCTTGGCGAGCGCCTCCGGCAGGGCCTCCGCCCATGCGGCGGAGGGCAGGGCGCAACAGAGCGCCAGCGTGGTCCATGTCGCAAGCGCAGGACCCACGCCCGATCGATGCCGCGTCATCATGCGACCAGCTCTGGCGGCACGCCCAATCATGTAATCCCGCTCAACCCCGGCTGTCCGCCCCCGCCGACGGTGGCCTCTTAACTGTTTAACCAGCGCGGGTCGCGCAGGCAAACTGCCGCGGGGAAAACCCCCATCTATTCCGTGCTTGTTGCAGGTGCGTCACACGGTTTCTGCGGCAGGGCGGTGAAGCCTTACACCAGCCTGACCGCTCGCGGGTGTTACCGGTTCTTGTTCACCGGCTTGCGCTTCTCGATGAACGCCGCCATGCCCTCGGAGCGGTCCTCGAGCGCGAAGGTCGAGTGAAACAGGTTGCGCTCGACGCTCATGCCCTCGGCGAGCGTGGTTTCGAAGGCGCGGTTGACCGCTTCCTTGGCCATGGCGACGGCGGGCCGCGACATCGATGCGATCTTCTCGGCGGCGGCCATGACTTCGTCCATGAGCTTGTCGGCGGGCACGATGCGGCTGACGAGGCCTGAGCGCTCCGCTTCCGCCGCATCCATCATGCGGCCGGTGAGGCAGAGGTCCATCGCCTTCGACTTGCCGATCGCGCGCGTCAGGCGCTGGGTGCCGCCGATGCCGGGAATGGTGCCGAGCGTGATTTCGGGCTGGCCGAATTTTGCAGTGTCGGCGGCGATGATGAAATCGCACATCATGGCGAGCTCGCAGCCGCCGCCGAGCGCATAGCCCGCGACCGCGGCGATGGTCGGCTTGCGGCAGCGCGCGACGCGGTCGCCGCCGATCGCGGCGAAGTCCTCGGAGAACATGTCGATGAAGCCCTTCGGCTGCATCTCCTTGATGTCGGCGCCGGCGGCAAAGGCCTTCTCGCTGCCGGTCACGACGATGCAGCCGATGGCGTCATCGGCCTCGAGATCGTCGACGGCGGCCGCGATCTCGCGGAAGACGCCGAAGGAGAGCGCGTTGAGCATCTTCGGCCGGTTCAGCTTGACGATGCCGACCGCGCCCTTGCTCTCGACGATGATGTGTTCGAACGTGCTCATGCTCCACCCACGCGTTTGATTGGGCGGGCAATGTGCCCGCTGGCGCGGTGGGCTTCAAGGGCCGAAAAGCCGTCGGAACGAAGCCGTCCGGAACGCGCCGCGAGACGCGCGTTCCGGACGAGGTTCCTCAGGCCAAAATCGCCCGAGAATCAGGCGAAGAACATGCGTGCGGCGGAGGCCAGCGTCAGCAGCGTGCCGACGCCGATGAAGATCTTGCCGATCAGCGAGCTCTGGTCCCAGGCCGAGCTGTGGCTGCTCGCCATCACCGGCGCCGGCCGCGCGTCGGTTGCGGCGATTACCGCCTTCTGTGCCGGCGGGTCCTGTTGCAGGGCGCGGTCGATGTCGTTGAGCTGATCGGGCGCCACCACCTGAGCCTCGTCATTCGGGGCGGCGGTATTATCGGCTGCTGCCTGAACGTTGTCGTTGGCTCGACCGGTCATCGCGGAGGCCGCGGCGGCCGTCGGCGTATCGGCTGCGGCGACCTGCGCGTTGGCGTTGGCGACTGCCGGCGGCATCTGGCTCGAGGCCGGCACGTCGTTTTCGGCCTTTGCGGCGCCGTCCTTCTTGCCGGGCTTGTCGTCGGATTTCTGCGCCGTCTTGTCGCTGTCGCGGTGGCGCGAAGCATGGTGCCGCTGCTTGCTCGGCTTGACTGCCTCGGTCTCGTTGCCCGCGCTGTCCGATTTGCTGCTTGCGGCTGAACCCGGTGCCGCCTGTGCAGTGGCTCCGAACAGCACAAAAAGGCCGGCAAGAAGAATCAATGCCGCGCGCCCGCTGGCTCTCATCATGTTGACGTCTCCCCAATTCCGCCCGTCCCGGGACCGAACAGAGACCCTGGCGCGTGACCACAGCGGGGCAGAAAATAGGAATCTTCGGGCTACACCGGGCAAAAGCGGGGCAAACCGCTCCCTCGCAACCGGCCGCCGGATGCGGACGGGACCGATCGGTGTTATGAGCCGTCGCGGGTCTTGACGGCGGCATCGAGTGGCGAGGCGTGGCGCGGATCACGAGTTCGTGATCTTTCGGATGCCGACGTAACAAACTGAAAGAGCTGCCGAATTGCATGGTGAGGGCGCGCGTGCGCGGACGTGAGGACGAGTGGACCGGCCTGATGCGGTCGGCCATGGCAGGCGATGATGCGGCGTATCATCGCCTGTTGAGGGCGGTCACGCCTGTGCTGCGCGCTGCTGCGAGGCGGGGTCTGGCGCGGGCCGGGCAGCCTCCTGACCAGGCCGAGGATATCGTGCAGGAGATTTTGTTGGCGGTGCATCTGAAGCGGCACACCTGGGACAGCGAAGCCCCCTTCGCCCCGTGGCTGTTCGCGATCGCGCGCAACAAGCTGATCGATACGCTGCGGCGGCGGGGCAGGCGGGTCTTCGTCAACATCGACGATTTCGCCGAGACGCTGCCGGGCGAGGTGCCGGAGGAGACGGCTTCGGCAGGCGAGGTCGCAACGCAGCTCAGCACCCTGCCGCAGCGCCAGCGCGACGTGCTGCAGTCGATCGCCGTCGACAGCACCTCGATCAAGGACACGGCGGCAAAGTTTTCGATGAGCGAAGGTGCGGTGCGGGTCGCGCTGCATCGCGGACTTGCGGCGCTGACTGCCAAACTGCGGGACCACTAGTCATGGATACCGATCAACTCATTCGCTCGCTCGCGGCCGACAACGCCCATCGCGCGCCGCGCGTCGGCGCCGTGCTGACGATGGCGCTGCTGGTGGCCGCGCCCTTGTCGATTTTGATCTTCGCGACGTTCCTCGGCGTGCGTGCCGACGTGATGAGCGCGATGCACAATCCGTTCTTCGACATGAAGTTCGCGGTGACGCTCTCGCTCGCGATCCCGGCGATCATCGTCAGCCTGCATCTGTCGCGGCCCGAAGCCCTGATGCGCGGCTGGGGCTGGCTGCTGCTGCTTCCCGTCGGCCTGCTTGCGGTTGCGATCGGCAGCGAGACCATGATGGCCCCGGCGATGCCGATGACGATGCGGCTGATGGGCAAGAATTCCAGGGTATGCCTGCTCGCGATCCCCGCGATGTCGCTGCCGCTGCTTGCGGGCGCGCTGTTCGGCCTGCGCCACGGCGCACCGTCGCATCCTGCACTCGCGGGTGCGCTCGCCGGCCTGCTGTCGGCCGGCCTCGCCGCGACGCTCTACGCCTCGCACTGCACCGACGACTCGCCACTGTTCGTCGCGACCTGGTACACGCTTGCGACCGCGCTGGTGGCCGCGATCGGTGCGTACGCAGGTTCAAGAGTTTTGCGCTACTAGCGGCGCCGGTCTCAGGCCGCGGGCGTCGCGCCCTGCTGCATGCGGTGGAAGCGCAGCACCTGCTGCGCGGTCGAGCCGCGCAGGGCTTCGTAGGTATCGCGCAGTGTCAGCATGTCGGTCTGCGAGCCGCCCGCGAGCTTCTCGCGCATCGCGATGATCGCGCGAACGCTCGACCATTGCATGCCCGCGACCTTGGCGAGGATCATCACGCCCTCGGTGCGGCTCTCGATCATCATGTTCTCGGCGGTTTCGACCGGAACGCCCGCGAGGGCGGCGAGCCCCGCATTGGTCTCGTCGAACTTGCCCTGCTCGGCGAAAGTCGTGACCTGGAACTCGTTGAGACGGCCGTCGTCGTGCAGCGACTTCACCAGCGCGCGGGCCATTTCGGTCTGCCTGGTCATGGCGGCGGCGCGGAGCCGCTGGGTGGCTTCCTGGACCACGCTCGAGACTTCGTCCGCGAGCCCGGGGTGGGCGGCCTCAAGCTTCCTGCGCACGCTCAGGGACGCCTTTGCGACCAGCTTCAGGTAGTGATGGCGCGGCAGGTCGGGCCGCAGGCCGATGCAGGCGGCGAGGTCATCGTCGCGTTCGGCGCGTGTGACGAGGTCGGTGAGACTTCCCTCGGAGAGCTGCGCGCCCGGATTGCTGACGGTCGATTGCACGACATCCTCGTTGCCGCGCGTCACCAGCACGTCGGTCAGCGCTTCCGACAGCACCCGCCGCAGCGAGATCGCCTTGAGATGCGCCTGGCCCCTGGTGCGCGCGATCTCGATCAAGGTCGCATCGTCCAGCCGTTCCGATTTCGACAGCACTGGGCCGGCGACCTCGATGACTTCGTCAAGCGCGAGCGTGCGGATGATTTTTGGCGGCGCGATCGCGATCGGTGCGAGGCGGTCGGCGAGCAGTGCCCGCGCCGAGGTCTCGATCTGCTCGATCAGGCATTGGAAGACGTCGTCGAACACGCGGACGTGGTCGTCGGAATAGTCCACGGCGTTGCCCACGAAGAGATCGGTGACACGGCGCAGCGTCTCGACCCGGCGCGCGACGGTGCCGTGCGAGAGTGCAACCTGCAACTCCTCCAGCAGGTTCTCGGATGGTTTGGCGGATTTCGATCTCATGGCCCTGTCCTGGAGCGTTCGGTCCGGCTGCGGCTTCTGCGCAGCCGGGGGGAAAATGGATTGGTCAGCTCGTTACAATACGGTTGCGCCCTTGCGCCTTGGCGGAATAGAGCGCGCTGTCGGCGCGCGCGAGAAACGTGTCGGCAGTATCAACGTCGCGCAGCGTCACGACGCCCGCGGAAATCGTCACCCGCATGCCGGGCGAAAATGCGCTCCAGTCGAGATCGGCGACGATGCCGCGCAGCCGCTCCATCATGCGCGAGGCGGCGTCGCCCGCGGTGTCCGGCAGCAGCAGCAGAAATTCCTCGCCGCCGTAGCGGCCAAAACAGTCGGCCGGGCGGATATTTGCAAAAATGGTGATGGCGAAGGTGCGCAGCACCTCGTCGCCGACAGGGTGGCCGTGGGCGTCGTTGATGCGCTTGAACCAGTCGAGGTCGATCAGCGCAATGGCGCAAGGTGCGGACGCCTGCCGCGATTTTTCGACTTCTGCATCGAGCAACCGCATGATGCAGCGGCGGTTGTAGGAACCGGTAAGCTCGTCGAGCTCGGCGAGCTCCTCGATACGCTGATAGGCGGCTTTCAGCTCGATGCTGCGCCGGTACAGGACCTTTCGCAGCGTGGCACCGAACAGGCCGAGGAAAGCGCACTGGCCGATCACCAGGACGAAGCACAGCATCGAGGCGGTCCGCTGGAGCTTCGTGGCGACCGGCATGCCGATCGGCAGGTCGGAGGCGAGGAAGACGGCAGCCAGACAGGTCGTCGCGATCGCCCAGGTGAACATCGCCTGCGCCGAGGTCATGCGCAGCGTGCCGAAGGCGAAGATCAGGAACAGCACGCTGATGAAGGCGATGCCGATGGTCGGCACCGACACCAGGAAGATGAACTGCAGCGCCATGTGCGCCGAGATCTGGAAGACGGTGAGATAGTGGTCGCTGTGCCTGTCGCCGACGCCGGCTTCCGACATCACGACGAAGATGCCGATGATCATCAGGCCGCCGATCCAGAACAGCGACGGAACGTTCATCCGGACGACGCCGTCATGGGCATAGAGCAGCAGCACGAAGGCGCCGAGCGAGTAGCTTGCGGCCTGGCCGACATACATCTGCCGGCGTTGCCGGACCCGGCGCGCTCGCACTTGGGGCGCGGCCGCGTCGGGCATGAGAACGAGATCCGCGACCTCAGCGGCATTCCTCTCCGATAAGGTCGTCGCGGCCGTGCTCATTGTCCCGCCAAGGGTGGATGTCAGCCCGAAAATCTACGCGGCAAGCCTTTAGGTTTGGTATCCTTTGAAATCGAATCCAAAGGGTGCAGCGCGCAACAGGCTGATAGCGGCCGGGGGGAGAATTTGCCGGCGATTAGGCATCGTTGGCGACGGGTTCGAGCCAAAGCAGGGCTTGGTGAGACATACGTCGTACAGGGCTGCTATGGTTCCACATGTCGGGCAATCTGTGCCGGACGACATTGCGCAGGAAAGTGCATCACTACTATGTTACCTTTATCGAGCGAGGCGGCCAACCGCCGCGGGTGGCAAAAGGAAAATTCGCGTATGTGGGGTAGATCACACAGGTCCCCGTGTGACTGCGGTAGCCTGAAGAATTTAGCTCCCCCCGTCGAACCGTCCGCCGTATCGACCCGACCAACTTTGCGAGACGGGCATTGAGCGTGACACAGGCGGCTACGGACGAGGTCCTGATCGCCAGGATCGCTCAAGGTGACCGGCTCGCCATGCAGGTGCTGTACGGGCGGCACCATGTCAGGGTCTACAGGTTCGGGCTGAGGCTCGTGCGGGACGAGCAGGCGGCGGAAGACCTCATCAGTGAGGTGTTTCTCGACGTCTGGCGTCAAGCCGGCAAGTTCGAGGGTCGATCCGCCGTTTCCACCTGGCTGCTGGCAATTACCCGATTCAAGGCCCTGTCTGCGCTCCGGCGCAGGAAGGATTTTGAGTTGGACGAAGACGCCGCGAACGCGATCGAGGATACGTCCGATGATCCGGAAACGGTGGTGCAGAAGAAGGATACCAGTGAAGCGTTGCGGGAGTGTCTGACAGGCCTCACGCCGGAGCACCGGGAAATCGTCGATCTTGTCTACTACCACGAGAAGTCCGTGGAAGAAGTGGCCGAAATCGTCGGCATTCCCGAGAACACTGTGAAGACGCGCTTGTTCTATGCGCGCAAGAAACTGGCCGAACTGCTGAAGGCAGCCGGCGTTGAGCGAGGCTGGCCATGATGGCATTGAGCAAGAAGATGCTGGAGCAAGAGCCCAGTGAAATTGAACTGCTGCTGCCCTGGCACGCCGCCGGCACGCTGAACGCGCGCGACGCTCGCCGCGTCGAGGACGCGCTGGCGCGTGATCCGCAACTTGCAAAGCAATATGCCGCGATCCGCGGCGAGTACGAAGAGACCATCCATCTGAACGAGAGCCTGGGGGCTCCGTCGGCGCGGGCGATGCAGAAGCTGTTCGCCGAGATCGACGCGGAGCCCGCGCGGCCGGTCGGTTCGCTGCCGCTGTCGGCGCGGATCGCGACGTTCTTCTCGAGCCTGTCGCCGCGTACGCTGGCCTGGTCGGCGAGCCTGGGTGCCATTGCGCTGCTGCTCCAGGCCGGCATCATCGGCGCCGTGCTGATGAAGACCCAGACCGCGACCTTCGAGACCGCCTCGCTGTCGGTCGGCGCGCCGATCACGCGCGAGCTCGGGGCTGCCGCTGCACCTGCGCGCGCGCTGGTGCGCTTCACGCCCGAGGCGCGCATCGCCGACATCACTGCGCTGCTCGACAGCTACCAGGCGTCGATCATCGGCGATGCCAAGGGCGGCATGTTCCGTCTCCAGTTCGACAAGGCGATGAGCCAGGACGAACTCGCCTCGCTGCTCGGCAGGATGTCGCGCGAGAAGTTCGTCAACCTCGCCGTCGCGACGCCGTAAGGCGCCGCTGCACCGATGACGGGCAACTCCGAGAGTGGGGTAAGGGGGAGAGCCTACGCTTCGTCGGTTGGAGCTGCGCTCTTGCTCGCCGCCTGTCTCGGCGTCGAGGTTGCGCAGGCGCAGGCGATCATGCGCACGCCGACGATCAGCGTGCCCACGCGCACGCCGACCATCTCTCCGAGCATCGCCGCGCGCGTCAGTCCCGGTGTTGCCGCGCGGGCGGTCGGTGTCGGCCGCGGTCCGGGTCCGATCGCCACGACGTCCCGGATCACCGCACGGATCGGTCCGACGCCGGTGCTGCCCTATGCCCGCTATTCGCCGAACCTCTATCCGGCCTGCACCGCCCCCTATCGCGACGCCAGCGGTGAATGCCTGGCACAGCCGGGCACAAGCGGCGACGGCACGGGCAAATCGGGCAAGAAGAGCGCAGGGAAGGGGCGGGGCAGCAACACGCCGGCCGCCGTCGACTTGCGCACCTTTGCCAATGAATTCGTCGCCGAGATCGACAGCGCGCTGTCGGGGACCGAGGCCGACGAACTTGCGCGCCGTCATGGCCTGACGCGCGTGTCCTCCGAGAATTTTCCGCTGATCGGGGCGACGTTCGGGCTGTTCCGCATCACCGACGGCCGGCCGACCGAGACGGTCCGGCGTGAGTTCGCCGCCGACGGCAGCGTGCGCTCGGTTCAGCCGAACTTCCGCTATTTGCTCCAGGATCAGAAATCGTCCGCGCCGACCGAGGGCGATCCCGCGCAATATGCGCTGGCCAGGCTTCGCCTGCCGCAAGCGCATACGCTGGCGCACGGCGCCAATGTGACGGTTGCCGTGATCGACTCCGGGATCGACGCCCAACATCCGGAGCTCGCCCATTCCATCGCCGACAACTTTGATGCGCTCGGCAGCACCGAGGGCCCGCATGTCCACGGCACCGGCATCGCCGGCGCCATTGTGGCGCATGCCAAGCTGATGGGCAGCGCGCCCGAGGCGCGCATCATCGCCATCCGCGCCTTCGGCGGCACCACGGGCGGGGCCCAGAGCTCGTCCTACATCGTCCTGCGCTCGCTGAATTACGCCGCCGAGCACGGCGCGCAGATCGTCAATATGAGCTTTGCCGGTCCGAAGGACGCCGTGATCGAGCGCGCCATCGCGGCGACCGCCGCGCGCGGGCTGGTGCTGATCGCGGCCGCCGGCAACGCCGGTGCGAAATCGCCGCCGCTTTATCCCGCCGCCAATCCCAATGTGATCGCGGTCAGCGCGACCGACCAGCAGGACAGGCTGTTCTCGGCGTCCAACCGCGGCAATTACATCGCGCTGGCGGCGCCTGGCGTCGACATTTTCCTGCCGGCGCCCGACGGCAAGTACCAGATGACCTCGGGTACCTCGTTCTCGGCCGCCTATGTCTCGGGCGTCGCCGCGCTGCTGCTCGAGCGCAATTACACGCTCAAACCGGAGGCGCTGCGCATGACGCTGGCGAAGACCGCGCGCGACCTCGGTTCACCCGGCCGTGATGATCTTTTCGGCGACGGCGAGGCCGACGCGTTTGCCGCAGTCATGGCCGTTCCCGTCGACAGCGCGACGCCGGTTGCGGCTGCGTCCGGTACAACAAAACGTGAAGATGCCGAGAAGCGTCGCGACGAGCCTGGCAGCCGCGCGATCGAACAACCCTCGCTGTCGAGCGCAGACGATAAATCCACGATTTCTCAGACGGATAGCCCGGCGACGCGATAGCGCGGCCGCGACAACTTTGCGCGCGGTGCGAAGGCCAGGAAATCGAACGCCGCATTGAACGTTCAGTCGTCTGCCACGACCAAATTATGTGGGAGCGGTCATCCCTCCCCATAAGTCATATCAGGCGCGAGCGCCCATCCACCCCAAGCGCCCATATGGCTCGACCCGTCCGGTTGTCCCCCCGGACGGGTCTTTTCTTTTTGGGGGCTGATTTCTTGAACCGCTCCGCGCGATCAGCTTCCGGTTGAGCAAACGTGGCGGCGCCCATGGTCAGCGCCCAGGAATCGCCCCGGCAGGCCGGTTATGCTTGTGCGAAGCTTGACTCGAAAACACATCAATTCTCCGCACGACTACGGTGATTGACGACGTCCGGCGTGTCGTTGCTGGACAAGTCAAAACTTTTCCACAAAATATTCATGTCGCGTCTAAATCGATTCGTGTGCGTTGCGTCGCGTCCGTATTTTTCTCCTGACGGGCTGGTTTATGACACATCGCCAAGAGGCTGTTCGCGACGTGGCTCGTGGCCGCGACATTGCGACACGCTGGTGCGCTCTCGCCGAGCAGCGGCTGGAGCACCTCTCCGAAATGTTCGAGACCGGACGCTGGCGCCGCTAC
The DNA here is from genome assembly GCF_018130785.1 of Bradyrhizobium liaoningense. Classification (GTDB taxonomy): domain Bacteria; phylum Pseudomonadota; class Alphaproteobacteria; order Rhizobiales; family Xanthobacteraceae; genus Bradyrhizobium; species Bradyrhizobium liaoningense_A. The sequence goes on along the minus strand of NZ_JAFCJT010000001.1, from coordinate 954,638 downwards.
CACTCCGAGATCGCATTCCTCGAAAACATCCAGGAAGCCAAGCGCGCCGTCCAGACCTGGCGGGCCCTGGCGACCGGCGCTGATGTGGCCGCGGCGGCCGCGAGTGTCTCGCCCGCATTCGGCTGGTCGCCGGCGACCATGCCCCGCATGTTTCCGCGCGAGCCGCAGGCGCAGACCATGCAGCCGAAGGCCGTCCACATCGCGCCCGAGACCGCCGTACCGGTCAGGCTCGCGCCCAGGCCGGACGTTCTTGCCGAAATCAACGAAGCTCCGCTCGCCCCGATCGCCGCACCTGCCGTGATGGCGCCGATTCCCGCGGCTGCCCCCGTGGCGCTGCTCAAGGCGCGTGCAGCGCGAGGGCCATTCGTCACACCTGCCGAGGTGGCACCGCCGACCGCGCCTGTTGCGACGGCGCCACGCATTGCGACGGCACCGCGCACCGCACCTGTCGTGAGGCCGCCGGTCGCCGCATCCGCTGTGGTGGCGCCGATCACCGCGCCTGCTGTGCGACCGCCACTCGCCACGCCCGCTGCAATGGCAGCGCTCCTGCCGCAGTTCGCTCCACCGGCCGCGGAAATCGTCGCAGCCCCCGAGCGCGTCGTCGAATTCACCTTCAGCCTCGACGGCCTGGAAGCGAAGTACCCGCTGCTGCGGAACGTGTTCTAAGGCGAATTTCCAAGAGGACCACTGCGTCCTCTCCAACTCCGTCATCCTAAGGTGCGCGTGGCGCGATGCCTAGCATCGCGCCGGGAGCTTCGAAGGATGGGCGGCCCATCCGCTGCCACGCCTCAGATTACTTCTCTGCCCTAGGCGCTCCTGCACGCCGCCGTGCAAGCTGGCTCACCGACGTCCAATCCGAACGGATGAGCGCTTCCTTCTTGGCGCGGCTCCACCCTTTGAGCTGTCGTTCGGCCGCAATGCCGTCGGTGATCCGATCAAAATACTCCGACCACACCAGAACGACCGGGCGCCTCGAATAAGTGTATCCGGGATGCGCACCGGCATTGTGCTCGTCAACCCGCTTGGACGTGTCTTCGCCGGTGGCACTTCCGATGTAGAAAGAGCCGTCGGCGCAGCGCAGCATGTAGACATAGATGCCCACAACATCATCCTTCGAGGCTTCCGGCACAGTGCTCCGCACTGCGCCGCTCGCACCTCAGGATGACGGCGGTGCTTGGGTTGTCAAGTTTCTATGAAACAACCTAAAGCTATCCCGTCATCCTGAGGTGCGAGTTCTGCGGTGCAGAGCACCGCATGGCGAGCCTCGAAGGATGAGCGGCCCCGTTGTCAGCCACACTTACCGCCGCACGGCGTTGCCACCGACCACCACCTGCGCAAACCGCTGCGCGCCGTCGGCCGACAGATCCGACGTCACCGCACGGGCGTGATCGAGCCCAACCACGGCGCCGCGCGGGGTTTCCGAGATCATGTTGTTGTTGACGAGTGCGGTGCCGGCGCCCGGCACCACGGAGACGCCGACGCCGGCAAGCGCCTTGCGGATTACGTTGCCCGTGATCGCGACGTCGCGCAGATATTTGCCCCAGCCAGCGACGATGCCGTAGGACGGCGCGTTTTCGATGACGTTGCCGGTGACCGATGAATCCGCCTCGATGTAGATGCCGACACCGGCATCGTCGTCGGGGGCGGTGCCGATCGGGCGCTTCGGGATCAGGTTGCGGATGATGTTGCCCTGGACCACCGCGATGCGGCCGCCTTCGTTGAAGTTGCAGACCGAGACGCCGACGGCGGCACCATCGACCGTGTTGTTGGCGATCACCGCGGCCTCGAACGCGAACTCGGAATAGAGCGCGACCTCGCGCACGTCGCTGACGCTGTTGCCTGATATGTGGATGTTCGAGGCCGAATTGCCGCGCACGGCCGAGTAATCGCAGTTCCTGATGCGGTTGCCGCGCACGATCACGTTGCCGGCGCGGAAGGCGTTGATGGCGTTGCCGTACTGGCCGGAGCCGCCGGGGCCCGCCTTGATGTTCTCGATCCGGTTATCGGCGACCAGCGTGCCGTCGTCGCCGATCGCGGTGCGCAGGATCTCGATGCCGTTGTCATTGGTGCCGATGATGGTGTTGCGAGAGACGCTGAGGCCCCTGGCGTCGAACGAGACGACCGCCGTCACTGCAATGCCGGTAAAGATGTTGCCGGAGATGTCGCCAGAGACCTGCTCCAGCCAGATGCCGCTGCCGCCGGATCCGGTGATCTCGCAATCGGTGATGCGGACGTCGCGTCCGCCGAGGACGTGGATCAGTCCGCGCCGCGTCGGCAGCGCAATGCCGCCGCCGTCGAAGCTGATGCCGGTGAGGCCGATGGCGTCGGAGCCGTCGCTCTGGATCGCCGAGGCTCCGCCGGTGAAGACGAGCTTCGTCGCGCCGCGCACGCCGATCAGTTGCGAACCGTTCGGCAACCGCAACAGTCCGGAACGATAAATGCCGGGCGGCAACGCCAGCGGCATCTGCACCCGCGCAGCCTCGTCGATCGCGCGCTGGAGCACGCGCGTCTGATCCTCGCTGCTGCCGGGCCGCACGCCATATTGCGTGGCATCGCGGCCGAGCAGCGACGTCAGCGGCGCCGCGCGCGCGGCGTCGGCCGGCATGGCGAGTGCGCCCGCGATTCCTGCGGTGGAAGCTCCGATGAGATGACGGCGATTGAGGTCCATGACGCGTCCTCCGACGGACGCGGGGGTCCGCGGGAGTTAGGTAGCGCAGGGCGGCTGGCAGCGTGAGGATTGTTCGCGGTAGGGTTAAATGTTTACGCAAAACGAGGTGCCGTAGGGTGGGCGAAGCGCAGGCGTGCCCACCATTGTCTCCACCAATGCAGATGCATGGTGGGCACGGCGCAGGCGCGCCTTTGCCCACCCTACGGGACCTGTGTGTTCCGCCGCTTCCTTGCCAAGCCCACCAGCTCCATCAGCATCGCTTCGCCCGCGTCCACCAACTCCTCCAGCGTGATCCGCGGCGCACCCTTGCGCCGCACCGCGCCGCTGCGGGCAAGCAGGGGAATGTGGATGAACGCCGCAAGCGGCGGCCCGCCGGCTCTTACATTCTCGATCGCGCGCCAGCTCAGATAGTTGCAGAGATAGGCACCGGCATCGCGCGAGGATCGCGCATCGATGCCGGTGAGGCGCGCGGCGCGCAGCAGCCTTGCCGTGTGCGGCCCGAACGTCATCGCGTCCGCATTGGCGGCGATGCCGCGCTTGCTCGAACGGGTGTTGGCGGCATCGGGCCAGAGCATGGTGACGGCATTGCGCGCGCGGGTCTCGATGCGCAGGTAAGGCGTGCGCGCGGCGAGGCCGAACATCAGCAGCGCATCCGGCTTCTCCTTCGCGAGCACATCAGGCAATTGCCGGTCGACCGCGGCATAGGTGACCGGGAAGATGTGGCTCGCGATCGCGACATCGTCGAGCGCTGGCCGGCGCAGTTGCGCGAGCCGCGCCACCAGCGGCTGGGTCGGGTTATGGGGCGCGCCGGGAAACGGTCCGAAGCCGGTGAGGAGAATACGAAGCTTTTCGCTCATTGCAGCAACCCCAGGATCTGCTCGGCGGCGAGTGCCGGCGTGAGATGGCCTTCCGCCACTTCAGCCTCGATCTTCCGGACTTTCGTGCGAACCGATGCCTCGCTGCGCAGCCGCGCCAGCATGCGCTGCTCCAGCATCGACCACATCCACTTCACCTGCTGGTCGCGGCGCCGCGCGGCGAAATCGCCGGATGCGTTCATCGCCTTGCGGTGATCCAAGACCTTCTGCCAGAGCTTTGCGATGCCGTCGCCGGTCAGCGCCGAATAGGTCTCGACCGGCGGATGCCAATGCTCGGACCGGGGGCTGAGGATATGCAGCGCGCCGCGATAGTCGGCGGCGGTGATCTTGGCGCGCTTGAGATTGTCACCGTCGGCCTTGTTGATCGCGATCATGTCGGCGAGCTCGACCAGGCCCTTCTTGATGCCCTGGAGCTCGTCGCCGCCGCCCGGCAGCATCAGTGCGAGGAAGAAATCGGTCATGTCGCAGACGGCGGTCTCGGACTGGCCGATGCCGACGGTCTCGACCAGCACGACGTCGAAGCCGGCAGCCTCACACAACAGCATGGCCTCGCGCGTCTTGGCGGCGACGCCGCCGAGCGTGCCTGACGATGGCGAGGGGCGGATGAAGGCGTCGTCGGAGCCCGACAGCCGCGCCATCCGCGTCTTGTCGCCGAGGATCGAGCCGCCGCTGCGCGCCGAGGACGGATCGACCGCGAGCACTGCAACCTTGTTGCCCTGTTCGATCAGATAGCTGCCGAGCACGTCGATGGTCGTGGACTTGCCGACGCCAGGCGAGCCGGTGATGCCGACGCGAATCGCCTTGCCGGTGTCGGGCAGCAGCATCTGCACCAGCTCGCGTGCCAGCGCCTGATGGTCGCCGCGCCGGCTCTCCACCAGCGTAATGGCTCGCGCCAGCGCCGCACGGCTACCGGCGCGAAGCTCCTTGGCGAGGGTCTTGATGTCGAGCGGGGCCTTCTTCTCAGTCATGCCCTGCTTTACAACGCCCCGGCAGGGCAGGCGAGGGCCGCCCGCCCGATATCACCGGGTCGTTGCTGCCGCCGCCTGCACCGGTTTCACCTTGCGCCAGACCCACACCATCACCGGCCAGAGCAGGGCGCCGATTGCCATGGCGGCGAGGATGGCGGCGACCGGGCGCTCGAAGAACGGCAGGATGCTGCCGTCGGACTTGATCAGCGAGGTGACGAAGGCCTGCTCGACCATGGTGCCCATGACGATGCCGAGCACCATCGCGGCCACCGGATAGCCGTTGGCCTCCATCACGTAGCCGATCACGCCGAAGGCGGCGACGGTGACGACGCCGAACATGTTGTTGCCTATCGCGAACGAACCGACCGCGCAGCACAGCATGATGATCGGCATGACGGTTGAGCGCGGCGCCAGCAGGATGTAGGCGGCGACCCGAATCATGGCGATGCCGAGCGGGATCATCAGGATATTCGCGATGATGAACATCAGGTAGATCGCATACATGCTCGACGCCTTCTCGGTGAACAGCGTCGGGCCGGGATTGAGGCCCTTCATGTAGAGCACGCCGATCGCGATCGCGGCGATGGTGTCACCGGGGATGCCGAACAGCAGCGAGGGCACCCAGCCCGAGGCGATGCTGGCGTTGTTGCTGGCGCCGGCCTCGACCAGGCCCTCGACGTGGCCAGTGCCGAATTTCTCCGGCTCCTTGGAGAAGCGTTTCGACATCGCATAGGAGACCCAGGCGGCCATGTCGGCGCCGGCGCCGGGCAGCACGCCGATGATGATGCCGATGATGTTTCCACGCGTCATCTGCCAGTGATACTTCTTCGTCAGTTTCCACTGGCCGGCCATGATGCTTCCGAATTTTCGCCGCGGCAGCGGCGGCGGCTCGGGCGTCAGCATCGCGCGCATCACCTGTGCCACCGCGAACACGCCGACCAGCGCCGGGATCGGCTCGATGCCGCCGAACAGATCGGTGATCCCGAAGGTGAAGCGCGGCACGCCGCCGGGATTTTCGATGCCGATGCACGAGACCAGCAGGCCGAGGAACATGCCCGCGATCGCCTTCACCGGCGAGGAGCGCGCAACCAAAGTGGCGCACATCAGGCCGAGCAGCGCCAGCCAGAAATATTCGAAGGTCGAGAACGACAGCGCGATCTCGGCGAGCGGCGGCGCCAGGATCATCAGCGACAGCACGCCGGCGATGCCGCCGACGGCGGAGAACCACACGCCGGCCCCGAGCGCGAGCTCGGCCTGGCCCTTGCGCGTCATGGCGTAGGCTTCGTCGGCATAGGCTGCCGAGGCGGGGGTGCCGGGAATGCGCAGCAGCGCGCCGGGGATGTCGCCCGAGAAGATCGCCATTGAGGAGGCCGCGACAATGGTCGCGATCGCTGCGATCGGCGACAGGTAGAAGGTGACGGGGACGAGCAGGGCGGTCGCCATCGTCGCCGACAGGCCCGGCAGCGAGCCGATGACGAGCCCGTAAACGGAGGCTGCGAACATCGCGATGATGACCTCCCAGGTGGAGATCAGGGCGAACGCGTCGATCAGGGTTTTCAGCATGGGATCACCAGGGCGTCGGCAGCAGACCGGCGGGCAGCGGCACGCGCAGCAGCTTGCCGAAGATGAGGTGGATGGCGAAGGGCGACAGCGCCGCCAGCGGCAGCGCAAGCTTCCACTTCGCCCCGAGCGCGGTCGCGGTGATGTAGACCATGATCGCCGCGGTGATGATGAAGCCGAGCCGGTCGGCGGCAGCGACGTAGAACAGCAGAAGCGCCGGCGGCAGCAGGGCGCGCAGGCCGTAGAGCTTGCTCTGCGGCGGCGGCGCAGCCACCTGGCCGTCCTCGAGCGGGACCAGCTCTTCCTCCTCCTCGAATGAATGGCCGATGCCGAACACGATCGCGAGCCCACACAGCGCGAGCCCGATGCCGATCACGAGCGGGAATACGTTGGGGCCGACCGGTTGCCCCGGCACGGGCGGCAAGATCCAGCCGCCATAGGCGGCCGCAGCGCCGAGCACGACGAGAAACGATCCCGTGACGGAGTCGGGAAGACGCATGGGCGAAGTCCTGTCAGAATTCCGGGAAGTGCGCTCCCTCGCCCCGCTTGCGGGGAGAGGGTTGAGGTGAGGGAGGCTCGCCGCGAGGGAGGTGAGAGTTGGTTCCGCGGAGACCCTTCCTCACCCGGATCGCATCTGCGATGCGATCCGGCCTCTCCCCGCAGGCGGGGAGAGGCGAGGAAGTCCGCGATCCAATCACTCCAACCACGTTTATCTCACGCGAGAGCAGCAGCGGAATTAAGCCTTCGACAAACCCGCCGCCTTCATCGCGGTGCCCATCTGGGCGTCGCCCTTGTCCATGAAGCTTGCGAACTCGCCGCCGTCGCCCCACACCGTGCCGAAGCCGCGATTGCTCATGAAGTCCTTGAACTCGGCGGAGTCGTAGACCTTCTTCAGCGCCGCGGTGAGTTTCGTTGCGATCTCCGGCGGCAGGTTCTTCGGTGCGCCGATGCCGCGCCAGGCGCCGGTTGCGTAGTCGATACCCATCGCCTCCTTCAGCGTCGGCACGTCCTTGAAGATCGGGTTGCGCGCCGGCGCCATGATGGCAAGGCTCTTCGCCTTGCCCGCCTCGATGATGGCGCGCGCCTCCGGCACCGAGCAGGTGGTGAGGTCGAGGCCGCCGGCGGCGAGGTCCTGCATCGCGGGCGCCGCGCCGTTCGACGGCACCCAGGCGACCTGGTTGGCGGGCAGGCCCATCGCCTGCATCCAGCCGACCAGCGCCAGATGCCAGATGCCGCCCTGGCCGGTGCCCGACGCCTTGAACTTGCCGGGAGGCGCCGCCTTGATCGCTTCGGCGAGCTCTTTCACGGTCTTGTAGGGTGAGGACGAGGAGACCTGGATGCCGGGCGGGTCCTCGTTCATCAGCGCCAGCGGCGTGTAGCTCTTCGGCGTCAGCTCGGTGAGGCCCTGCCAGTGCATCATCGAGATTTCGACGGTGAGCATGCCGATCGTGTAGCCGTCCGGCTGCGCGGTCGCGATCGCGCTATGGCCGACCACGCCTGAACCGCCGGTGCGGTTGACGACGTTGAAGGGCTGGCCGAGATCCTTTTCCAGCAAGGCTGCGACAATGCGCGCAGTCGCGTCGGTGCCGCCACCGGCGCCCCAGGGCACGATCACGGTGACCGGGCGCGCCGGATAGGCCTGTGCGCGTGCGGGTGTGAGACCGAATGCTGCGGATGCGGCAATCGCGGCGGAAGAGGCCGCAAAAGTGCGGCGCGAAATCTTGGACATCAATGCCTCCCAGCGGCGCCCGTGACATCGGGCGCTCTTGTCAATGAAGGCATTCTAGTCGGCTTTGCGGCGCCGCTGCAAGGTAGCGCTACCACAGCGCTGTGAGCAACGTGTCGCTGCTCAAAACATCATCACTGCGGCTCGTCCGCATCGCCCTTCGGCCGCGCGCCACCGAAGATGCGTATGCCTTCCGCCGTGAAATAGGTCTTCAGCGTTTCCCACGGCACGAAGGCGACATATTCGCCCTCGGCGTAAGGGCCGACCGCGTAAGGCGGATAGTGGAAGGTGAGCCCGGAACTCTTGCCCGCGTCGGTTGAAGGCGCGAGCGTCACAGCGCCGATCTTGAGCAGGCTCGGAGCGAGCTCCTTGAACCACTCGTCGGTCGCGGTCTCGCTGGTGCCGCGCTTCTTCTTCTCGGCTCTCAGTGAGGCGACCACGGCCTTCACCATCGCCTTCATGGTCGCCCCGTTGTCGGCGGTCTCGGTGAAGAACGGGCGGATCGAGATGCGCTTGCCGTCCATCTTGTCCCACAGGATCGTATTCACGTCCGAATTGGGATGGGCGCCATGGGTGTCCATGTAGTCGTTGCGCAGGACGCTGACATAACGCTCTGCCACCACTGAGCGGATCGCATATTTGCGCTCGAAGTCCCAACCGCCGTCCTTGAAGAATTGCGGATCCTCCTTGCGCGAGGCGGCGGCTTCGGCTGCGTTCTTGTCGAGCCACTTCCTGCCTTCGGCCAGGCAATCCGCCGCGAGCATTGCATCCGCCTTGATCCCGTCGTCGAGGAAGACGCGCGCCTCGATGCTCTTGGTCTTGAGCACGGCGTCGGGCTTGGTGTCCGCCGCGAAGGTGGAGATCACGCACGTTGCGCCAAGCGCCACGGCGACGCTCAAACCAATCATGAACTTCAAGGGGAGTGCTCCTTACGTGAGCGTCAGAATATTTCGAGGATGTCGTCTGCGATCTGCTGCGCAGAGTGGGGGGAGGCGGAGCGCCGGACGGTCGCCTGCGCCTGCAAGCCGGTCGCATCCTCGATGATCCGCTCGACGTCGATCAGGTTGAGCAGCGAGAAAGAGGCCTCCGGTTCGACCTCGACCAGGACATCGATGTCGCTGTCCGGGCGATAATCGTCGCCAGCCCGGGAGCCGAGGATGGCGAGCTTCGAGACGCCCTTGGCTTTGATGGCATCAGCGTTCTTGCGTATCGCAGCGATGATCTCATCACGTGTCATGGACGCAACCCGGCCGGTTATCCGGCCAGCGTAGCATCTACTCCGCCGCCTCGCTATGCCCGAGCCGCGCATTCAGCTTGCGGATCAGCTCCTCGGCTGCATCGGCGATCACCGTGCCGGGCGGGAAGATGGCTTCTGCACCGGCCGCATAGAGCGCGTCATAATCCTGCGGCGGCACCACGCCGCCGACGATGATCATGATGTCGTCGCGGCCCTGCTTCTTCAGCGCGGCCTTGAGTTCAGGCACTGCGGTGAGGTGGGCCGCGGCGAGCGAGGAGACGCCGAGGATGTGGACGTCGTTCTCGACCGCCTGCCGCGCGGCCTCGTCCGCGGTCGCGAACAGCGGCCCGATATCGACGTCGAAGCCAATGTCGGCGAAGGCCGAGGCAATCACCTTCTGGCCGCGGTCGTGGCCGTCCTGGCCGATCTTGGCGACCAGGATGCGCGGCCGGCGGCCTTCCGCCTCCTCGAAGGCGTCGATCAGCGCCTGAACCTTCTCGACCTGGTTACCCATGCTGGACGCCTCCCGCTTGTAGACGCCGGTGATGGACTTGATCTCGGCGCGGTGCCGGCCGAACACCTTCTCCATCGCGTCCGAAATTTCGCCGACGGTGGCTTTTGCCCGTGCCGCGTCGATCGCGAGCGCGAGCAGATTGCCGTTGCCTTCGCCTGCCGAGCGCGTCAGCGCGGCGAGCGCGGCATCGACGTCCTTCTGGCTGCGCTCGGACTTGAGCCGCGTCAGCTTGTCGATCTGCAAGCGCCGGACATTGGTGTTGTCGACCTTGAGGATGTCGATGGCAGCCTCATCCGTCGGCTTGTACTTGTTGACGCCGATCACCGCCTGCTTGCCGGCATCGATGCGGGCCTGGGTCTTGGCCGAGGCCTCCTCGATGCGCAACTTCGGTACGCCGGCCTCGATGGCCTTCGCCATGCCGCCGAGCTCCTCGACCTCCTGGATGTGGCTCCAGGCTTTCGCCGCAAGGTCGCGCGTGAGCCGCTCGACGTAATAGGAGCCGCCCCAGGGATCGATGATGCGGGTGGTGCCGCTCTCTTGCTGGAGGAAAAGCTGCGTGTTGCGGGCGATGCGGGCGGAGAAGTCCGTCGGAAGCGCCAGCGCTTCGTCGAGCGCATTTGTGTGCAGCGACTGGGTGTGCCCTTGCGTCGCCGCCATCGCCTCCACCGTCGTGCGCATGACGTTGTTGAACACGTCCTGGGCGGTCAGCGACCAGCCCGAGGTCTGGCTATGCGTGCGCAGCGACAGCGAGCGCGGGTCTTTCGGGTTGAACGGCTTCAGCAGCTTCGCCCAGAGCAAGCGCGCCGCGCGCAGCTTGGCGACTTCCATGAAGAAGTTCATGCCGATCGCCCAGAAGAACGACAGGCGCGGCGCGAAGCGGTCGACGTCGAGACCTGCGGCAAGTCCGGCGCGCAGATATTCGACGCCGTCGGCGAGCGTATAGGCAAGCTCGAGGTCCTGCGTCGCGCCGGCCTCCTGCATGTGATAGCCGGAGATCGAGATCGAATTGTATTTCGGCATCTTCGTGGAGGTGTAGGCGAAGATGTCCGAGATGATCCGCATCGAGGGCGCGGGCGGATAGATGTAGGTGTTGCGCACCATGAACTCTTTCAGAATGTCGTTCTGAATCGTCCCTGAGAGCTTCTCCGGCGCCACGCCCTGTTCGCCCGCAGCCGCAACATAGAGCGCGAGGATCGGCAGCACCGCGCCGTTCATGGTCATGGACACGCTCATCTGGTCGAGCGGAATGCCCGCAAACAGCGTGCGCATGTCGTAGATGGAATCGATGGCAACACCGGCCATGCCGACGTCGCCGCCGACGCGCGGATGATCGCTGTCATAGCCGCGATGGGTGGCGAGATCGAAGGCGACCGAGAGGCCCTTCTGGCCGGCCGCGAGGTTGCGGCGGTAGAACGCGTTGGAATCCTCCGCCGTGGAGAAGCCGGCATATTGCCTGACGGTCCAGGGCTGGTTGACATACATGGTCGGGTAGGGGCCGCGCAGATAGGGCGCGATGCCGGGATAGGTCTCGAGGAAGTCGAGCCCGGCGAGGTCAGCCTCGCCATAGGCGGGCTTCACCAGGATGCCCTCGGGCGTCAGCCATGGCTCGGCGCTGCCTGAAGGCGCGGCGGTGGCGGCGCGCTCGAAAGCGATGTCTGCAAAGTTCGGAATGCGGCTCATGGCTTCAACCATATCATAGGCGCTCAATCATGGTCCGGATGCTGATGGCTGACGATGGTCGCCATCTTCTCCGGCCCGTAATTCTGTTGCGTGGTCTGGCTCGGCAGGTTGGAGATTCCGACCACCCAGCCGAGGCGGGACTCGGTTCCGTATTGCCGGGTCGGCACCAACTGGTCGGGCCGGTCGAAGGCGCCGGTCATGATCTCGATCCGGTCGCCGTCGATGCGGCCAAAGCTCAGCGGCGTGCCGCAGGCGGCGCAATAGCCGCGATCGGCGATCGAGGAGGAGCGGAAGAACGACGGCTGCCCCTTGCTCCAGGCGAAGTCCGTCCGGTTGATGTCGGCGAAGGAGGCGAACGGCGCGCCGCTCGCCTTCTGGCACATCCGGCAGTGGCAGATCGAAACCCGGTTCGGCGTGGCCGTCACCGCAAAGCGCACTGCGCCGCATTGGCAGCCGCCGGTGAAGACTGGTTTGCCCGCTTCGCTCATGCCTGCTCCATCCGTCGGTAAGCGTCTTGCAGTGTCGCAAGCGCATCGCCTCCGGCGAAGACAAAACCCGTGACGCCGGCCGCACGCAGCGCCGCCTCGGCATCAGTCGGACGGCCTGCCAGATAGATATGTCGCGCACCGGCCGTTTGCAGGGCCTTGGCGGCAGCTTCGGCGTGTTCCGCATAAACCTTGTCGCTGGAACAAAGGCAGGCAAGCTCGGCGCCGGAGGCCTTGAATGCGGCGGCCAATTTGGCCGGATCGGCAAAGCCCTCGCTGTCGACGGCCTGGATGCCGCCGGCCTCGAACAAGCTCTTGGCAAAGGTCGCCCGCGCCGTGAAATCGGCGGGCGTGCCGAGATTGGCCAGAAACACCTTCGGCCGCGCACCGCGGGCCTTCAGCGCCGCATCGGATTTGTCGCGCAGTGCCTCAAACGGTTCCGCAAGCCGGATCGGCGGCAGCGCATCGAACTTGTATTTTGGCTCGCCGTACGGTGCCAGTGCGACCGGCGTTGCTTTCAGCACCGCCGTTTCGCTCTCATGCAGGTTCGGAAACTCGCTGGCGCCCGTCAGCACGTCGCGGCGTTTTGCGATGTTGGCATCGCGCGCCTTTCGCGCAGCCGCGACCTTGCCCTGGAACAGGCCCTGCTGAAGCGCGGCAAAGGCGCCGCCGGCTTTCTCGCTGTCCTGGAACAGCGCCCAGGCCGCCTCGCAAAGCTGCGCGGTCAGTGTCTCGACGCCGCCTGCGCCGGCGGCGGGATCGCTGACCTTGGCGAGGTTGCTTTCTTCCAGCAGCAGGGCTTGCGTGTTGCGCGCCACGCGCCGCGCGAACGCATCGGGCAGCCCGAGCGCCAGTGTGTGCGGCAGCACGGTGATCGCATTGGCGCCGGCGAGTCCGGCCGCGAATGTCGCGATGGTCGCGCGCAACATGTTCACGTAGGGATCGCGTTGCGTCAGCATGCGCCACGCCGTATCGGCCGCAATGAACAGCGGCTTCGGCGTCAGCCCGCACGCGGTTTCGATGCGTGCCCACAGCAGTCGCAGCGCGCGGAATTTTGCCATGGTCAAGAATTGGTCGGCATCCGCGGCGAGCCGCGCATAGACCATGCCCTGCGCCTGCTCGAGCGGAACGCCCGCGCCTTCGATCGCGCGCAGATAGGCGACACCGCAGGCGAGCACGAACGCAAGCTCCTGCACTTCGGAGCCGCCGGCATCGTGGATCACGCGCCCGTCGGCCGAAGCAAACGGTCCCTTGAAGCCGAGCGCGGCGAGACCCTTGATCGCGCCAGTGACGGCCGGAACGATCTCGTCCCATGTATAGGGGCTGTGACCCCACACCGCACCGGCCGCGAGCGGATCGAGCCCGAAGCGGATGTTGCAGGCGGCGGGATCGCGACCCCGGCTCTTGACATATTCCGCGACGTGGATCGCCGCCATCCGCGATTGCGGACCGATCTGGAGCTCGATGCCGATGCCGGCATCGAGATGAATGTCCTTGAAGACCTTTGCGACCGCATCCGCCGAAGGTTCCAGCCCGAACCCGTGAGCGCCACTGCCGCCGGCGAACACCACCGCGAGACCCGTCGCGCCGTTTTCGAGATCGGTCAGCGCCTGCGCGTTCGCGAGCGCCGCATCGGGATCGTCGATCCGCTGCATGATCTGCCACGGCGCGGCCGCAGGCCGTCCCACCACGGGCGCGACGCCCCTGGCGCGCGGATAGAGCGGATCAATCTTGAGGCCGTCATAGGTCTTGCCGACCAGCTTCTCGAACGGCGCGCCCTTCAGCACGCCGTCGACCAGCTTGCGCCAGTCTTCGACGGTCGCCTTGGGAAAATCGGCCGCCAGCGGCAGGTCGTCAGTCACGGAGGTCATACGGCGAAGGGCTCCCAAACGGCTTGTTATTCGCAGGCGAAATTGCCACGGCGGGCCGCCCCTGCAAACGGTTGTTTTTGGTTAACCGGTATCCGGAAGCCGCTCAATGCCTTGCGTCGAGACGCTGGCAAGCCCGTCACGCACACGAATGCCTGATATCACGCGGTCGGGCGCGATCTCCGCCAGCGGCACCAGCACGAAAGCGCGCTCGAACAAACGCGGATGCGGCAGGGTCAGGTCGGGTTTCTCGAAGCTGACGTCGTCATAGGCGATCATGTCGAGATCGAGCGTGCGCGGCCCCCAGCGCCGATCCTTCTCCCGCGTGCGGCCGAATTTCTGCTCGACCTTCTGCATCACGAACAGCAGCGCGTGCGGATCGAGGTCGGTCTCGATTTCGACGCAGGCATTGATGAACGGATCCTGATCCTCGTCGCCCCAGGGCGGCGTCGTATAGTCGGACGAGCGCGCGATCATTGCGGCTTGCGCCATGCCGCAGATATGGGCGATCGCCTTGCGGAATGTCGCGCGGACATCGCCGACATTGCCGCCGAGTGCGATCAGCACGCTCGCCATGTCAGGGGTGCCGCGAACGCGTCAGCATGATGCCGACATCGTCGAAGATCGCCGCGATCGGCGCATGCGGCTTGTGCACGGTGATCTTCACCGCGCGAATGCGCGGGAAGTGCGACAGGATGGCATCGGCCACCGCGCCGGCCGCGCGCTCCAAAAGCTTGTAGTTGGTGTTCTTGAATGCCGCCGTCGTGGTCGCCACGACCTCGGCGTAGGACACGGTGTCGGAGAGGCGGTCGCTGCGCGAGGGCTCCGACAGGTCGGTGTAGAGTTCGAGATCGATGACGAAACGCTGGCCGACTTCGGTCTCGTGATCCATCACGCCGTGGCGGGCGTGGATCGACAGGCCGGTGACGAAGATCGTATCGGTCATTGCTTGCTCTCGATTGCGTTCGCGACCCGCAGGGCCTGCAAGGTCTCGGCGACGTCATGGGTCCGGATGATTTTCGCGCCGCGCTGCGCGGCGATCAGGTGCGCGGCGATCGAGCCGGCGAGACGCTCCTTCGGCTCCGACGGCGACACCGAGGCGATGAAGCGCTTGCGCGAGGCTCCGACCAGGACCGGCAGGCCGAACATGTCGAGCTCGCGCAGCCGCGCCAGCGCGATCATGCTCTGCTCGGCCGTCTTGCCGAAGCCGATTCCGGGATCGAGGATGATCTTGTCGCGCGCGATGCCGGCTTTCGCTGCTATGTCCAGCGAGCGCAGGAAGAACGCCTTCATGTCCGCGACGATGTCGATGACGGAATCGACGCTGTCGCGGTTGTGCATGACGATGACGGGGACGCCTTTCGCGGCGACCAGTGGCGCCATGTCGGCATCGCGTTGCAGGCCCCAGACGTCGTTGGCGATCGCAGCGCCCTGGTCGAGTGCAAAGGCCACTACCTCTGCCTTCATGCTGTCGATCGACACGGGAACGCCCAGCGCCACGACTTTGGCCAGCACGGGCCTCAACCGGCCAAGCTCGCCTTCCGCCGTGACCGGCCGGGCGCCCGTGTAGGGCCGGGTGGACTCGGCGCCGATGTCGATGATGTCGACCCCGGCCTCGATCATCGCCCGCGCCCGCGGAAGCGCCAGCTCGGGCGCGATGAATTCTCCTCCGTCGGAGAAGGAATCCGGGGTGACGTTGAGCACGCCCATCACTGCCGGAATCGGCCGTTCCAGCAGCGTCCGCAGCACGTCAGGCCCGGCCGAGCCGGCCGGCGGGACGGATGGGGAGGGCGAGGCATTCATGCGCGTGGCTTTGCGCGGTCGGGGAGGGGGAGTCAAGGCGGGATTGGAGGCGTTCGATCCGCTCCGAGGCCCCGTGAGGGAGCAATGCTCTTGCCCACTCTCCGTCATTGCGAGCGCAGCGAAGCAATCCAGAGTCTCTCCGCGGTGGGATTCTGGATTGCTTCGCTGCGCTCGCAATGACGACTTGGGAGTAGCGGTGCCCTATCGGCCCAGCCTTATCTCCGGATCAATACGTAATCTTCGGCGACAGCTTCTTCGCCTTGGCGATGATGTCGCCGACCGATTTTTCAGAGGGCAGGACGCGGACGAGCTTCTTCTTCTCGTTGGCTTCCCGCATGCTCTGGGCGAGTCTTGCTGGATTCCGATAGGCGAGCTCGCGCACGGTGGTGACGCCGGCGGCACGGACAAGGCCGACCTTGGCCCGGCCCATCCCGGGAATGCGCATGTAGTCGGAGACGTTGGCCCATTCCAGCAACTGCTGCTCGCTGATGCCGGTCTTGGCGGCCAGCGCCTTGCGGCCCTTCACGGTCGAGGCAGCCTCGAGCAGCGCATCGGTCGTGCGGATTCCGTGCGCCTTCAACTTGTTGGCGGCAAAGGCTGGCAGGCCCTCAATCTCGGAGATCGGATATGTCATGATGCTCGATATAAAAAACGTCGCTCAGGCGAACTGGCTGAGGCCCGGCGTCCCCGCAATAATCTTGCCCATCTGATCAGCTCCGATTTTGTCTCGGCCATAGCGGAAAAGTTCACGGGCAACGTTCTGAATCTCGGACATGCCAAGCCCCAGGCCCATCAGGCGCGTGCCGACGGCCATCAGGCCGCCGCCCATCAGCCGCGACAGTCCGCCGCCGCTCCTGGATGCCTCGATTGCCGCTTCCGCACCGGGAATTTGATCGATCAGGGCTTCGACATTCTCGGAAGGACCTTCGCTGCGGAGGAAGCCCAGGATGATGCCGACGGTCTTTTCAGCCACAGCACCATCTATGCTGGCGTTTGTCGCCAGCCGCCCGATCAGCTCGTCCATAATGCCCGCCCCTCAGCCGGTTTGCACGCCGGAGTATTTCTTTCGAAAATGATCTTGATCCGGTGCGATGTGAAATACAAGCGATGAACGCACGCAACGTTCCGATTCACTCTCGAAGGCGCGAAAAGTGTTGCCGCGATGCAAGAGCGGAGCTGGATTCCGCGAAAAATTGCCGCGGTGCGAATGCGTCGCTCCTACTTTCGGCTGATGTTCGGCGGTATGTTTCCGACAATGTCGCATGCTCAGGGCGCGTTGAACGGTTTTAATCGGCACGCGACATGCGTTAAACTGCGGAACAGGTGCCTTTGAGTTTCAATACGCGAAACTCGGCAGAGAGATCAGAGAGAATAATGACCGCACAGGACAGCAAGCTCGGCGATACCGACGACAAGATCTTCGTCGGCAAGGGAGACGAGCAGGCATGGCTGACGCTGGCGCTCGCCAATCGCCATGGTCTCGTCACCGGCGCAACCGGAACCGGCAAGACCGTGACACTGCAGGTGATGGCGGAAGGATTTGCGCGCGCCGGTGTTCCGGTCTTCGCGTCCGACATCAAGGGCGACCTCTCCGGCATCTCCGAGGTCGGCGAAGCAAAGGATTTCATCGTCAAGCGCGCCACCGAGATGGGGCTGAATTTCCAGCCCGACCAGTTTTCGACGGTGTTTTGGGACGTGTTCGGCGAACAGGGCCATCCGGTGCGCGCGACCGTCACGGAGATGGGCCCGCTTCTGCTCGCGCGCATGCTCGACCTGAACGACGTGCAGGAAGGCGTGCTCAACGTCGCCTTCCGCGTCGCCGACGATGCCGGCCTGACGCTCATCGACATGAAGGATCTGCGCGCGCTCCTCGACGCCATCGTGCCGGATGGCGGCAAGAAGGCAGCGGATGCGGAGCAAAGCCCGCTCGCCGACGTCAAGAAGGCGGCGCAGGGTTTTGGCAACGTCACCAAGGCCACTGTCGGCACCATCCAGCGCCAGCTTCTGGTGCTGGAGAACCAGGGCGGCACCAAATTCTTCGGCGAGCCGGCGCTGACGCTGAAGGACTTCATGAAGACTGACCGCGACGGCCGCGGCATGGTCAACATCCTTGTCGCCGACAAGCTGCTCCAGAGTCCACGGCTTTACGCGACATTCCTGCTGTGGATGCTGTCAGAACTGTTCGAGGAGCTGCCCGAGGCGGGCGATCTGCCGAAGCCGAAGCTGGTGTTCTTCTTCGACGAGGCGCATCTGTTGTTCAATGATGCGCCGAAGGCGTTGATGGACAAGATCGAGCAGGTGGTGCGTTTGATCCGATCCAAGGGCGTCGGCGTCTATTTCGTGACGCAGAACCCCATCGACGTGCCGGATCGCGTGCTCGGGCAGCTCGGCAACCGGGTGCAGCACGCGCTGCGCGCCTTCACTCCGCGCGACCAGAAGGCGGTCGCCGCCGCGGCCCAGACTTTTAGGCCCAACCCGAAGCTCGACACCGCCAAGGTGATCATGGAGCTCGGCAAGGGCGAGGCGCTGGTGTCCTTCCTCGAAGGCAACGGCACGCCGACGATGGTCGAGCGTGTCATGATCCGACCGCCGTCGGCCCGCATCGGACCGATCACGCCGGAAGAGCGCAAGGTGATCATGGATGCGAGCCCTGTGAAGGGCAAATACGATACCGCCGTCGATGAAGAGTCCGCCTACGAGATGATCCAGAAGCGCATTGCCGGCACGGCTGCGACGGCCGATGCTGGCGCGGCCGGCGGAGGTGGCGGCGGCATCCTCGGCCAGATCGGCTCGATCGTCGGCACCATCTTCGGCACCAACGTCAAGCGCGGCCGCCTGTCCGCGGGCCAGATCATCGCGCGCGACGTGACGCGATCGGTCACCAATCAGGTGATCGGCGGGATGGCCGCCAATGTCGGCAAATCGGTCGGTGGCCAGCTCGGCGGCTCGATCGGCCGCACTTTGGTCCGCGGCGCTCTCGGCGGGCTGCTGCGTCGATAGGCAGAGAAGCCGGGTTTGAGGCCTAAAGCCTCCACAGCGTCATGGCCGGGCTTGTCCCGGCCATCCACTTGCTTGCAGCTCCAAGAACGTGGATGCCCGGGCCTTCGCCTCGCCGAAGCGGCTTCGGCCGCGCGGGCGGGAAAAGCCCGGGCATGACGAGATCTCGCGAATATTTGGATGCGATTACCCCGCACGCCGGGCGAGGCCGAACACCATAATTTCAGGCGAAGGGGGTTCTCCAAGCGTCCGTCGGTCTGCTACGTGCTATTTGTTGCCGACGGGACATAATGTGACATCACCGAATCTATCAGACAAACTCGGCCCGCACAGAGCCTTGTCGCTGCGCGCGCCGCTCGATCTGCTCTTCCTGTTCTGCTGCGTCCTCCTGACCGCCGACGTGCTCGTTCCCGAGATCTTCGGCCACGGCAAGACCAAGGATTATGGGCTGTGGTACTGGGCCGGGCAGCAGGTGCTGCACGGTGGATCGCTCTATCCCGACAAGATCGGCGAGTATTTCGAGTTCATCTATCCGCCGCTGCCCGCGATCTTGCTCGCGATCCCGAGTTGGTTCGGCAAGATCGCGCTCTATGTCGTGCTGTCGATCCTGAACATGGCGGCATGGTGGTACACGGGCGTATTCTCCAATGCCATGACGGGATCGGGCCGCAGGCCCGGCCCATGGCTCGAAGCGCTGCCGGCCATGGTCACCCTGACCTTCGTGTTCGACATGTTCGACCTCGGCCAGCCGAACCTCGTGTTGCTGGCGATGATGCTGTGGGGCTTCTGGTTGTTGCAGCGTCAACGGTCCTGGCTCGCGGGCTTCCTGTTCGCGCTCGCTTCCGCCATCAAGGTGTTTCCGATCGCGGTGCTGCCTTATCTGATCTGGCGCAGGAAGTGGGCGGCCGTCGTCGCGACGGTCGCTTTCGCCGGCATCCTCCTCTATGTCGTGCCTGCACCGATCCGCGGCTTCGAGCGCAACGCGGCCGAGCTCAAGACTTGGTACCAGGGCATGGTCGGCACGAGCTCGGAAAAGGGCTTTGGCCAGCGCGACGAGCAGAACTGGTCGTGGGTCAACCAGTCCCTCATTGCTGTCACGCACCGCCTGGTCCGGCCGATCAACTACAACCAGGAAGACCCCAACAAGCCGCCGCGCACGATGAATGTCATCGACGTCGACTACAAGACGGCGAACTTGATCGTGCTGGCGCTGTCGGCGTTGCTCGGGCTCGGCTTCCTCGCGGTCATGCCGCCGCAAGCGCGCCGAACGGCGCGCTCGGATGCGGAGGAGCTCGGCATCCTGTTCTGCCTGATGACGGTGGCATCGCCGCTGGCGCGGCAATACTACTTCATGTGGCTGTTCTTCCCGATGACGGTGCTGATGCATCGCGCCGCCTTTGACGAGCGGGCGAATGTGCGCCTGGGAACCTGGCTTGCCCTGGGCGCTGCCGGCATCCTGATGTTGCTGTCGCTGCCCTGGTTTCCCAATGTCCTCCAGGCCTGGGGCAATAACCTCATTGCTACGGCTGTTCTTGCCGGTGCGCTGGCGTGGCACATCCGCCATCCGCCGGTTGCGGCTGGCTCTGAGCCTGCGGCAGCGCTAAAACCGCAGACATCTTGAGACTCAAAAGTCAGGGAATCCGACCATGGCCAATGCGCAGCTTCAATCCGTGCTCGACCACATCGACAAGGATTTCGACAACAGCCTGGAGCGTCTGTTCTCGCTGTTGCGGATCAAGTCGATCTCCGCGGATCCGGCCTTCGCCGGGGATTGCAAGGCGGCGGCCGAGCATCTCGCCAAGGACATTGCGAGCCTTGGTGTCGCGACCGAAGTGAGGCCAACCGCCGGCCATCCCGCAATCGTCGGCAAGACCGGAGCGGGCGGACGGCCGCATGTGATCTTCTACGGCCACTACGACGTGCAGCCGGTCGATCCGCTCGATCTCTGGCGTCGTCCGCCGTTCGAGCCCGTCGTCACCGACCATGCCGACGGCCGCAAGATCATCGTCGCGCGCGGCGCCGAGGACGACAAGGGCCAGGTGATGACCTTCGTCGAGGCCTGTCGCGCCTGGAAGAAGGTGACGGGCTCGCTGCCGATCGACATCACCTTCCTGATCGAAGGCGAGGAGGAGGTCGGCTCGAAGAACTTTGTCCCCTTCATCGAAGCCAACAAGGACGAGTTCAAAGCGGACTACGTGCTGGTCTGCGACACCGGCATGTGGGACCGCAACACGCCCGCGATCACGACGTCGCTGCGCGGTCTGCTGTATGAAGAGCTGAAGATCACCGCCGCCAATCGCGACTTGCATTCCGGTGTGTTCGGCGGCAGCGCGATGAACCCGATCCGGGTGCTGACGAAAATTCTGGGCAGCCTGTTCGACGACGACAACCGCATCACCATCCCCGGCTTCTATGACGGCGTGAAGGACCTGCCGCCTGATATCCTGGAGCAGTGGAAGAAGCTCAACCTGACGCCGGAGATGTTCCTCAAGCCGATTGGCTTGTCGATCCCCGCCGGCGAGAAGGGCCGGCTGCTGATCGAGCAGGCCTCTTCGCGTCCGACCTGCGACGTCAACGGCATCTGGGGCGGCTATATCGGCGAAGGCTCCAAGACGGTGATCCCGTCGCACGCTTCAGCCAAGGTCTCGTTCCGTCTGGTCGAAGGGCAGGATCCCCAGAAGATCCGCAAGGCTTTTCGCGATTATGTGACGGCGCGGCTGCCGGGCGATTGCAAGGTTGAGTTCGGCGACCATTCGGCCGCGCCCGCGGTCGCGCTCGACTGGAACATGAAGCCGCTCGCCGCCGCCAGCAAGGCGCTGACCGAGGAGTGGGGCAAGGAGACCGTGCTGATGGGCTCGGGCGCCTCGATCCCGATCGTCGCCGACTTCAAGCGCACGCTCGGTCTGGACTCGCTGCTCGTCGGTTTTGGTCTCGATGACGACAACATCCACTCGCCGAACGAGAAGTACGACCTCCGCAGCTTCCAGAAGGGCATCCGCTCCTGGGCCCGCATCCTCGCGGCGCTCGCGGATGTGAAGTAAGGCGAGGTGCCGTAGGGTGGGCAAAGGCGCAAAGGGCCGTGCCCACCATCGTTCAGTGATTACGAGGGAAGAAGACGTGGGCACGCTCCGCTTTGCCCACCCTACGAGACCTGTTCCCGTCATTGCGAGCGAAGCGAAGCAATCCAGAAATCCCTCCGCGGAGGCTGTCTGAATTGCTTCGTCGCTTCGCCCCTCGCAATGACGAACGGACCAAATAAAAACGCCGCCCGGAATTGGGCGGCGTTTCATTCCAGAACGTGCAGAGGTAGTTGGGAGCTACCCTACACGAAATCCCGAAAATCTCAAGACCGATAGCCCGGAAGCTCGCGGTCGAGCTTGCGCAGCAGCGGCGGCCAGACCAGGTTGTTGGCGCGCAGCTCGGCGCGGTCGCGGTTGGCGAGCAGTTCGGTGTTCTTGTCGATCGCGACGTCGTCGACCGGATAGACCGGCGTGCCCAGCGCGCGCGTGCGCACCTGCATCGAGCAGGCGCGCTCGAGATGGTACATGCGCTCGAATGCGGAGGCCACCGAGCGTCCGACGGTCAGCGTGCCGTGGTTACGCAGCAGCATGTGGTTGTGGTCGCCGAGGTCCTTCTGGAGCCGCGGCCGCTCGTCGTGATCGAGTGCGATGCCCTCATAGTCGTGATAGGCGAGGTCGTGGGTGACGAGCTGGGCGGTCTGGTTGAGCGGCAAGAGTCCTTCTGCGCTGCTCGACACCGCGGTGCCGTCGAGCGTGTGGAGATGCAGCACGCAGATCGCGTCCTCGCGTATCTCGTGGATCGCCGAATGGATGGTGAAGCCGGCCGGGTTGATGCTGTACTCGCTCTCGGAGAGCTGGTTGCCGTGCAGGTCGACCTTGACGAGGCTCGATGCCGTGATCTCGTCGAACATCAATCCGTAGGGGTTGATGAGGAAGTGATGGTCGGGGCCGGGCACGCGCGCTGAAATGTGGGTGTCGACCAGATCGTCCCAGCCGTACAGCGAGACGAGGCGGTAGCAGGCGGCGAGATTGACCCGTTGCTGCCACTCCGCCTCCGTCATGTTCGACGGTACTTCCTTCAGGCGCGCTTCCGCTGGCGACATGGCTTGTCTCTCCGAACATCGTTGTTGCGGGGAAGGAGCGTAGTCGCGGGTGAAGCTGGCGGCAAGGCGGTCAAATCGCAGCAGCCACGCGTAGCCCGCATGGAGCGAAGCGAAATGAAAGGTCCCGGAGAAGAATATTACGGCGCCGGGATCGACAGCAGGCTGGAAATGCTGCGGCCGCGGATGTCGTAGACGCGGGCGAACACCACGTCGTCGCGCTTGATCTCGACCAACACGGGCGCGGTGAGGCCCTTGCAGTAGAACTCGCCGAGCGTCATCGCGAAATCGGCCGCGTTGGAATCCCAGCCGATGGTGAAGTCGGGCCCGAGCGCCACCTGGGCCGGGCGCTGCGGACCGCACACCGCGACCTTCCATTTGCGGTTGCCCGGCGCCACTTCCTGCCGCTCGACGATCTGCTCGCGCAGTTCGTCCGAGGCCTGCTTCAGCGCAAGGCCCCAATAGTCCAGCATGAAGCGGTCGTCGGCGCCGCGCACGGTGCCGGCGATGTGGTTGAAATGCGTGTACTGATAGGGATGCAGCCGGATCATCTCGGCCAGCGAGAGCGCGAGGCCGAAGCAGAAGGTCGCGAGCACGACCGGCTGCCAGGTGCGGTGGTTGGTGCGCAGGCGCTCCATGGCCCAGGCAAAGGCGACACCGCCGAGCACCGCCATCGGCGGGATCACGAAGACGAAGTGGCGGATGCCGTTGTACAGCGCCGGCCGCTTCACCATCGCGATCGCGAGCGGCAGGGTCGCCGCCAGCGTCAGCATCAAGAGGATGGTCTTGCGGCGGGCCGGAACCTCGCGGCGCGGCAGCATGGCGAAGGTGCTGACCACGGCGCCGCCCATCAGCACCAGCATCACCTCGGGAAGCTGCAGCGCGAACAGCGTCGGCAGATAGGACCAGGGCATGTCGGGCACGGACACGATCGCGCCGTCGAACATCTCCTTCCAGGGCTTCTCGAAGAAGTGCGAGAAATAGGTCAGGGCCTCGAAGGGATTGCCGGGCTCCATGATCGACCAGGGCCAGATCAGGCCCATCACGAGATAGCCGAACACGAGGCCGGGCAGCAGCACGTAGACGACATGGGCGAAGCGGCGGGCTGCTTCGCGGGCGCCTTCGGTGCGCAGCTCCTCCAGGAACAGCGGCATGAAGCCGATCATGGCGTAGACCAGCGCGAGGCCGCCGAGGACGCGGCAGCCGAGCGAGAGGCCGGCACCCAGGCCGACGATCAGGATCGTGCGCGGCGACGGCTGCGGATATTCCTCGGCGAGGCGGACGAGGCCGAGCATCAGGATGATCATGGCCACCGCGAAGGGCGCATCCTTCGGGTTCATGAACATGTGGCCGTAGAAGATCGGGCAGAGCGCGAGCAGCAGGAGTGCGGCAAGACCGGCAAGGGGCCCGCCGATGCGGCGGCCGAGCCGCCACGTCACCGCAAGCCCGATCACGCCGACGACGGCGCCGAGCAGACGTCGCGTCTCGAACAGCTCGAGCGGAATGACCTTGTGCAGGAGAGCCGCGACCATGTCGAAGCCGCCGCCATACATGTAGAGATTCGCGAAGGAGAGCGCCGCGGTGTCCCTGAAGCCGGAACCGAACATGCGCAGCAGCAGGTCGGCATATTCAGCGTGCGTGTAATCGTCCCAGCCGAGCCCGTAATCGCGGAAGGTCAAGCCTGCAGTGACGGCGACCGCAGCCAGCACCAGCATGGCGAGATCGTCGCAAGTCCGTTCAACCGAGCGCCGCAGAGGCGTGTCGATCGCCGAAGTCGTGATGGATGTCATGGCTATTGGTGACCCGGAATCCCCTCTTGGCCCTGCTGGTGCCCGCGGGCCACTTCCCCGGAATCCCTATAGCGCAGTTCCATTACCAAGTAATTGGGCATTATGGCTAAAATCCTGATGCGACGCAGCAAATCCGGAACCTTGAGAGCAGCTTAGAAGTAGCGGGCGGTAGCTGAAGGGAATGTGAATAAGTCCCTGATATCCTTCCCTTTAGGAACGCAGGCTCTAATTCGCCGTTGGCGTGGAACACCGTATGACGGTATCGTGCCGTAACGGGTGTCGCGCATGGCTGCGCGACCAGGGGTGAGTTCGATGAGCTTGGCATTGTTGATTGTGGGGATTTTCGCCGTCCTGGCGGGCCTCCTTACGATCCTGTTCGGCTTCACCGTCAGGGAGTTCAGCCTCGGCAGCACCCTCATAATCGCCGGCACCATTGGCGTCTGCTCCGGAATGTTACTGGCCGGCCTCCACGTCGTGGTCGTGGAACTGAAGGGCATCGCCCGCCGGCTGGCCGGATCGGCTGCGCAGGGCGAGGTCCGGGTCAGGCCCGTGCTTCCGGGGCTCGCGGTGCCTGGCGCGCCTGTATCCGAGCCGTTCCCGGCACCGGCGACGAAAACCGAGCCACCGCCGCCACCGGCCGCGGGTCCGCCGCCATGGCAGAGCGAGGCCGCCGCGCGCGAACGTCCGCGCGTCGAGCCGCCGCCGGAACCGGACGCCCCAACGTCGCCTGCGGCTCCGGAAGCGCCGCGCCGTCGCAACCTGTTGTTCGCGTCGACCTCCCGCAAGGAGCGCGAGCGCGCGGAGGCGAAGGCGACCGAGGGCTTGCCGCCGCAGCCTCATGAAGAGCCTGCGGAGCCTGCCGCCCCGGATAGTCCGCCTGCGAGCTTCGACGATGCCTGGCCAAAGCCGGACCGTATGCGGCCGCCGGAACCGCCGGCCGCCGTGCGTCGCCCGCCGCCGCGCTCGCCGTCGAGCTTTGCTGAGCCCGGCCCGCCGCCGCCTGCAGCCGAACCGGAGCCGGCGGCCGAGCACGCGCCCGTGACCGTGCTCAAATCGGGTATCGTCGACGGCATGGCCTATTCGCTCTATTCCGACGGCTCGATCGAAGCGCAGATGCCGGAAGGCATGATGCGCTTCGCCTCGATCGACGAGCTGCGCGCCCATCTCGACCAGCGGTCCTGAGACTGAATCATCGAAGTAGAGCACTATCGTTCTTGTTGCTTCGCCAGTAATCAGCTCATATTCGTCAGTTGTCTTTTTTCGGTCGAAGGTATTGTTGACACGGAATACTTTAGCGTCACCAATCCGGCGAGACGCAAGGTCAGGGAAAGGTCGGGCCGATGTCGGATGCCGGGGCTAAGAATTTCATCGAGCTGACGGCGAGCATCGTGTCCGCCTATGTCAGCAACAATCCGACGCCGGCGGCCGAGATCTCGAACCTGATCAGCCAGGTGCATGGCGCCCTGGTGCGCGTCTCGTCAGGCCGCAACGAGACGGCGCCGCTCGAGCCGGCAAAGCCTGCGGTGTCGCTGAAGAAGTCGATCGCGCCGGACTATCTGGTCTGTCTGGAAGACGGCAAGCGCTTCAAGTCGCTGAAGCGCCATCTGCGTACCCAGTACAACATGACGCCGGAGCAATATCGCGAGAAATGGGGCCTGCCGGCCGACTATCCCATGGTCGCGCCGAACTACGCGGTGGCGCGCTCGCAACTGGCCAAGCAGATGGGACTGGGACAGCAGCAGCGGCGGCGGAAGTAGAGCCAAGCGCTGGATCCCGTAGGGTGGGCAAAGGCGCAAAGCGCCGTGCCCACGTGCTTTCTCCGATCACACTCAGGAGGTGGGCACGCTCCGCTTCGCCCACCCTACGAAGCTTCCTACGACGCCTCCGCGAGCGCTTCTCTCGCGTCGGTCTTGATACGTTCGACCATCGAGCGCAGGCCGTTGGAGCGCTGCGGCGTCAGGTGATCGCGAAAGCCGAATTCGTTGAACACCGCGATCGCGTCGGTCGCGAGGATCTGCTGCGGCGTGCGGCCGGAGTAAAGCGAGAGCACGATCGCGACCAGCCCGCGCACGATGTGGGCGTCACTGTCGCCGCGATATTTCAGGATCGGGGCGCCGCCATCGCGATCGACCAGCTTCTGGAGCCAGACCTGGCTGACGCAGCCATTCACCTTGTTCTCGGCCGAATGCTCGGCCTCGGGCATCGGTTCCAGGGTTCGGCCGAGCTCGATGACGTACCGGTAGCGGTCGTCCCACTCGTCCAGAAGCTCGAAATTGTCCCTGATTTCGTCGATCGTCGTCATGCTGGCCCAATGTTCCCGTTCAGGCCAATATAAGGATGCGAGGACGCGAAATCGATAGGGTTTGGGCGCTAATTCGCCGGCGCCGCCGCAGGGCCGCGCCATTCCAGCGCGAGGTCGTCCTGGCTCAGGGTGTCGCGCGGCGCCTCGCTCGCAGCAGTGTCGCCTTCGCTGGCCAGCGCGATCGAGCCGGTATGATCGGGCGCCTTCTTGTCGGGCTTCTCGAGCTGCTCTTTCTTGTCGTTGATGATCTGGTAGATCTTGCGCGCGCCGTCCTGTGCGCGCTGGCCGATGATGGTCGCAGCCTGTCCGCCGACCTCGCAGGCCGCCGGCTGGCGCTTGCAGAACTGGCTCACGTCGGAGACGGCCGCGGTCGCAGCCTGCACCGCGTCGGCGGCGCCGATCTGCGGCAGCTTCTCCGATCCGGGCGTCTTGTCCCGCGGCAGGAGCACCAGCACCAGCCCGAGCCAGAATGTGATGCGGAGCAGAAAGCGCATCTTATCGACCTGTATGTTAGATCCCGCCGCGGCGATCTCCGCGAGGCGTCGGACCTAGCAACTCTCGATAAATCGCAAGTGATTGCCTTCCGCTTAATTCGCGGAAAATTTACGCTAGAAACTTCGCAAATCGCCGTCTCGTAAATTTTCGATTGACGCGCAGGTCCGTGAGTCCGCCCGGGGGTCGCATATCCACCATTTCGAAACCATGTGGGGGGCGGTGAAACCCTGTGTTCACCATCCCCGATGATGACATGGTCAAATCGCCTAAAAATCTCCGCGATGACGCGGTGTCCGGCGGCGGGCCGCATTGCCTTAGCACTCGTTTAAGGTCGCTCTGACACGGTAGCTCAACGATAAGGAGGCGTTCCGGCGCGTCTTCTCAGACGAGTGAGCCGAAGCGCGAGACCCGTGACAGTTTTGAGTATCATCCGCGATTGTCTCGATGCGCTGCTGCATCCTTCCGCGCGTTATGACGCGCTGACGCGAGCGCGGCATCGTGCCTTCATGGCGCCGCGGCTGCTGGGCAGCCTGGCAGCTTTTGCCGCATTCCCGGTCTATCTCGCCATGCGCGGCGCGCCGAGCGCGATCGAGGTCGCTGCCTTTGCGTGGCTGATCGCCCCCATCCTCTTGTCATGGTTCCTGTCGCGCACCGGCCGCTATGAAGGCGCCCATGTGCTGTCGTCGCTGGCGCTCGCCGGCCTGATCATGGCGATTGCCGGCACCACCGGCGGCATCGAATCATTCGCCGCGATCTGGCTGGTCGTGGTTCCCCTGGAAGCCGCGTTGTCGGCCTCGCGCCGGGTCGCGGCCTTTGCCTCCCTGCTTGCGCTGTCCTGCGCCAGCGTCCTGATCCTCGTCAGCCAGCTCGGCTGGCTGCCGGCTGGAGACGGCAGCGCCGCAGAACGCGGCGTGCTGATGGCGTTCGGCGTCGCCTCGGCGACGCTCTATGCCGCGGGCCTCGCCTTCGGCGCCGAGTCGCTCGCACGCACCAGCGTCACGCTGCTGTCGCGCGAGGAAGAACGCTATCGTCTGCTCGCGCGCAACATGAGCGACGTCATTTCCCGGCATCAGCGCAACGGCGCGGTGCAATTCATCTCGCCGGCGGCTGAGGCGATGCTCGGCATGCCCGTCGCGCAATTGCTCGGCCACGGCCTGTTCGACCGCGTCCATGTCGCCGATCGGCCGGCCTATCTCACCGCGCTCTCCGATGCCGCGCGCGGCGACGTGCGCAGCGTCGAGTTCCGGCTGCGGCGGGAACCCTTCGGCTCCGAGCGCGCTCAAGTCGATTTCATCTGGGTCGAGATGCGCTGCCGGCCGCTCGATCAGAATCTTCACCGTGATGTCACGCGCGAAGCAGAAGTCGTCGGCGTGATGCGCGACGTCACCGATCGCAAGCTCGGCGAGCAGGCGCTCGATGAGGCCCGCAGCGCCGCCGAGGCGGCCGATGCCGCCAAGACGCGCTTCCTCGCCACCATGAGCCACGAGCTGCGCACGCCGCTCAACGCCATCATCGGCTTCTCCGAGATGATCGCGCAGGAGCAGACCCTGATGCTGGGTGCGGCCCAGCGCAAGGAATACGCCCAGCTCATCAACGATTCCGGCCAGCATCTGTTGTCGGTCGTCAACGGCATCCTCGACATGTCCAAGATGGAATCGGGCAATTTCGAGATTGCGTCGGAGCCGTTCGCGCCGCGCGCCTCTCTGTTGCATTGCTGCAATCTGCTGGCGCTGAAGGCGCGGGAGAACGGCATCGACCTCATCACCGATGCGCCGCAGGACCTGCCTGTCATGACCGGCGATCCGCGCGCCTTCAAGCAGATCGTGCTCAATCTCGTCGCCAACGCCATCAAGTTCACCGAGCGCGGCGGTCAGGTCTCCGTATCAGCCGCGGTGTCGGGCTCGCAGCTCACGCTGCGCATCAGCGACACCGGCGTCGGCATCGCGGCGGATGATCTCAAGCGCATCGGCGCGCCGTTCTTCCAGGCCGGAAAGACCTATCAGCGCCGCCATGAAGGCACGGGTCTCGGACTTTCGATCGTGAAGAGTCTGGTGGCGTTGCATCTCGGTGAATTGACTGTACAAAGCAGGCTCGGCGAGGGCACCTCCGTCACCGTCAAGCTGCCGCTGGTCTACACGCCGCCGCAGGTCAGGCCCGCCGAGAGCAAGATCGCGACGCTGACGCCGGTGCTGCGCCAGGAGCTTCAGGACCAATCTCACGACCAACCCGCGCTGGTGAAGAAAAGTGCCTAAGAAGTCTGCCAAGGACGAAGCCGCTCCGCGCCGCCGTGGCGCCAAGGCCGCGGTCATCGATGTCGAGACCGAGCGCAATCTTGCGATGCGCATCCTGCTGCACAGTCCCAAGGATACGCTGGCCGGTCTCGTCGCCGTCGCCGCAGTCAGCGCGATCGTTGCGAACGCGCTGTTCCTTCAGACCGGACGTCATCCGGCGCCGATGTTCGGCACGGTGATCAATCTTCCCGCGCCATCGTCCGTGCCGCTGTCGAACCCCCTGCCGCGTCCGCGCCCCGTCGGCGCAGATACGTCGCCGCTGGAGCCGAGAGCGACGGAGTTCCGCGCCGAGCCCAAACCCGCCGAGCGTGCCGCCGAGAAGGCCCCGGAGAAGCCGGTCGAGGCGACGGCATCGACGCAGCGCTCGGGCGATCCGATGACCAATCTGGTCAAGCAGACGGCGTCGGCGCCGCCTTCCGTCGCCATCGCGCGTCCGCCGGCGCCGATTCCCGTGCAGCAGAGCCCGGCCGCACGACGTATCGCCGGCGTGCAGCGCGCGCTGTCCGAATACGGCTACGGCAATTTGAAGATCACGGGCACGATGGGTGCCGAGACCCAGTCCGCGATCCAGAAATTCGAGCGCGAACACAAGATGCAGGTGACGGGTCAGGTGTCCGACCGCCTGCTGCGCGAGCTCGGAGCCGCGATCGGCCATCCGGTCGAATAAGCGTCATTGTCGTGCGAAGGCTGGTGCTGAATGCAGCGCTGGCCTATCGTGCCCTTCATGCGTTTGAAATCAAACATCTGGGTCTCCGCCTACCTGCGCCGGTGTCAGACCGAAGGCGTGTTCGGTGCCGTGCGTCGTCGCGGTGCCGAGGAGGCGGGGGCGGTATTCGTGAAGGTGTCGCTGCTCGACGGCAATGCGATGCTGTACGCGCCGGCGCCGCAGACCGTCTATGACGACGGCCGCCCGGTCGATCGCTTCTTCGTGCCGGTCGCGCAGCAGCCCCTGCCGGAGCACACCATCGAGGAACGGCTGAGCAAGGAAATCCGCTTCGATCCGGATGCCTGGATCGTCGAGACCGAGGACCGCACGGGGCGGCATTTCCTCGAACTGGCGAAGACCTAGCTGTCCGATCCGTCGGTGCCCGTCCGCACCGCAGGCGCGGAGCCCGGCTGCGCGCCCGGCCGCGTCTGGTGGGCGCCCGCACGCGCGCGCTGGCGTTCGCCGTCATGCAGCGAGGACTGGTATTTTGCGCGCGTGACGGCGAGCGTCGAGCCGCGCCAGGCCGCCAGCATCACCAGCGCGGAGCGGTCGCTGAGCCGGTCGTAGAGCCGCGACAACCGGTACACCGCATCGACCGACGACCCGATCTCCGGCTTGAAGAACAGCAGGATGCGCTGGAAGTTCGGGCTCGGCATGTCGAGCGCGCGTGCGGCGACCGCGAGTGCTTCGCCGCCGGCATCGTCGACGATCTGCGCTGCGACGCGCGACGGCAGGATCAGGCTGTCGCCGAGCTCGTAGGTGAAATTCTCGAAATCATTGGCGATCGCCGCCATCTCCAGGATCTGGATCGCGCGCCTGGCGCGCACGGTCGGAATCCGCGGCGCGGCCTTTAGCGGGGTCTGCGCCAGATTGTGCAGGATCAGCGCGCGCTGGCTCGCATCGGCGCGGAAGAACATGTCGTGGATCTCGGCCGCTTCCTTCGGCTGCATCGCCATGTTGGCGGCCATGCGCAACTCGGCGTCGGTCGGCGTGCGGGCAGGTGAAGCCGCCTGCGGGGAGCTCCGAATTTCGCGTGCGAGCGGAACCCTGCGGCCTTCCTGGGCGGCGACCAGCCCGAGTTTCTGCAGGACCGGGACGGGCGTCTGTGCGTAGATCGCGAGCTTCGCCTTGACGGCCGCGCGCGTCGCATCGTCGACCTGGTCGATCAATCGTGTGGCGAGCTCGACGAATTGCCGCTGCTCGTCGTCGCTGTGGGTGGGTGCCTGGACATAAAGGTCCGTCAGCACGCGCAGCAGCGTCGGGCGAACATCGACGCCCTCGCGACGGGAGAGGCTCATCAGCCCGTCGAATCCGGGAAACAGCGACTTGGTCATGGAGAGATACGCGACCTGGAAAAGATACTCACCGCCAGCCTACTGCAGGTTCCTTTAAAGGCTCGTTAAGGAAAACGAGCCGTGAAGTTCCTCCCGTAATTCAGGGCGATTTCGTGCCGCAACGGGACGTCCGGCCGGGCCCGTGCGGCTACGGTCCGGAAGGGGCGTTTACATCCCGTTAACCATGAACTGATCTTAATGAATGCATGTTGCACGAGTGCGCCGGGTCGCGCGGCAATTGATAGAGAGCTGATATGGGGACCATTATCGAATTTCCGGCCGGTCGCCGGGCAGGCTCGTCGGGGGATGCCACGCCGCGCACGGAAACGGGAACGATTCTGATCCTCCCCGTGATCCGTATCGAGCGCGAGACGGACGAAACCAGCGGCGATCGCGGGCCGGAGCAGGGCACAGCGCCGGGGCGCCGTCGTCGTCGCCGCTAGCATCCGGCTTTTGCAATGCCGGATGCCAGCCGCCAGATCCGCACCGCCGTAACGGCCGTCCTGCTCGCACTCGTTGGCGCGGCGCTCGGCGCGTGTAGCGGCGGCGATTTCGGCCGCACCCGCGCTGACATGCGCAGCGACGACATGCATCGCTGGCTGGGCGCGGAGGTCACCTCCAGCGTCGGCCTGCAGTCCTCGCAATTCCAGCTCACCGACGCGGAGCGCCAGCTACGCGACCTCGCCTATCCCATGATCGAGCCGCCGCTGTCGCGCCCGGCCTGGAAGAGCGTGTTCGGCGACTACAAGCCGCTGCCCTCGCCCTGGCGGCAGAGGATCGTGTTCGACCGCACCATGTACGGCCGTACGCTGATCGACGAGCCGCACCGCTCGCATTCCTCGCGCTATGCGCAGCTGATCGAGGACGTCCGCAACGACATCACCCGCTTCGAGCCGTTCTTCGCCTCCGCGATCCGCGTCATCGATCTCGACAGGAAGCGCGATGCCAGCATGGCGCGCGTCTCCGAGCTCTCGCCGAGGGAGAGGGACGATGCGGTCGCGCGCATGCAGGAGAACTCGCTGATCGTGCAGTGGGTGCAGCAGTGCCTGGAGCAGCGCATCTCGTCCTATCGCTGGGCGCTCGAGCGTCTGGTGATCCAGGCGCCCGACGGTTTGGCGGCCGATGCCGACCGCCTGATCGGCGAGCTCGCAGCCCAGACCGCCCATCCGCCGGTCATGAGCCAGCCGCCTTACGGCCGCGCGGTCGTCTCGAAGGGCTAGGCGCTTTGCGCGCAACGCGCCGGCCTGGAGTCCGATCGACCTTTCGCTGCCTCTGAAGCTTCGCAACAAAATCCTTCAGCGCATCGGCCAGCGGCACTGAGGCACGATAGGCCAGCCCAACCTCGCGCCCGACCTTGACCTCGATCTCTCTGATCGCGACGTCCGGATTGCCCTTCGCCACGCCTTCCGGGACGATGGCGATGCCGACGCCGGCGGCGACCAGCGCCATCGCCCAGTCCTCCGATTGCGCGATCGCGGCCGTCTGGCGCCGCTGCGCGCTGCGGCCGAAGAATGCGCTCTGCTCGCAATGGCAGCGGTCGATCAGCGGGACCTCGGCGAGATCGGCGGCGCGGAGCTTCTCCTTCAGCGTCAGCGGATGTGACGGCGGCAGCGCGGCGACATAACGCTCGCTCCACAGCGGCACGAAATGTTCGTCGTCGCGCAGCATGGTCTTCGCAATGATCCGCGCATCGGCGCGCTCGTCGCTGCCGACGAGGCGGAGCGCGATGTCGCTGCGCGCCGTCAGCGGCTTCAAGAGCGCGATCGTCCGGGGCACGTCGAGCGTGCGCATCAGGCCCAGCGTCACATTGGTCCTCGTACTCGGCTTCCTGAACAGGCTGCGTGCGGCGTCCGCCTCGTCGATGATGCGGCGGGCCAGCGCATGAAACTGCTCGGCCGAGGCGGTCGGCGCGACGCCCTTCTTGTGCCGGATGAACAGCGTGGTGCCGAGCTCGGCCTCCAGATTGGTGATCGCGGTCGAGATCGACGGCTGCGACACGAAGCACGCGCGCGCCGCGGCGGTCAAATTGCGTTCGCGGTAGACGGCGGCGAAATAACGAAGCTCGCGGATGTCCATAGGATAAACCTAGAGATACTATCAATATTCGATATTTTACCTATGGATTGGCCGGTGGCAAGAACGCCCTGCACACAACAGGCAGGGACGCGCGATGAAGATCCACCATCTCAACACCGGCACGATGTGCCCGATGGGCCGCCGCCTGGTGAACGGCACCGGCGGCCTGTTCCAGCGCGCGCGCCTGGTCTGCCACTGCCTGCTGGTGGAGACCCGGGACGGACTCGCTCTGGTCGACACCGGCATCGGCCTCGGCGATATCGCGGTGCCCGGCCGGCTCGGCCGGCGATGGCTACGGCAGACGGTGCCAAGGCTCGATCCGGCGGAGACGGCGTTCGAGCACGTGAAGGCGCTCGGCTATTCACCCGGCGACGTGCGTCACGTGCTGCTGACGCATCTCGACCGCGACCACGCCGGCGGTGTGTCGGACTTTCCCCGCGCCGCGATCCACGTCCATCGCGCCGAATACGACATGGCGGTGCTGCGCAAGCCCGCGCCGCCCGAAGGGCGCTACGTCACCGGGCAGTGGAGCCACGGACCGGGCTGGAAGTTCTACGACGACGCCGGCGAGGACTGGTTCGGCTTCAAGGGCGTGCGCGCGCTTGGCGACAAGGAGGCGGACATCCTGATGATCCCGCTCGCCGGCCACACGCTCGGTCATTGCGGTATCGCGGTGCGATCAGGTGACAAATGGCTGCTGCATGCCGGCGACAGCTATTTCCACCACGCCCAGCTCGACGCATCGCCGCGCGTGCCGCTGATGCTCGGCTATTTCCAGCGCAAGGGCGACATGGACCGGGGCATGCGGATGGCCAACCAGGCGCGGCTGCGCGCGCTGAAGCTGAACCACGGTGACCGCGTGAGGATCGTCAACAGCCATGATCCCGCCGATTACGAGAGCTGTCGCTGCGGGACGCATTAGTGTCGGATGCTATCGCGGTATCCCGCTGTCCCGCTATGCGCCCGAACGCACCTCGCGAGTCCGGAGCAAGCGCTGCCCCACTGTTCGCGCGATCGCCGCCGGCGCCTCGTCGGGAATCGCGAAGCAGGAGCTCGCGTTGATTTCGCACAGGACGTACGTATCCGCGCCGGCCGCATTCCGTGGTCCATACAGGAAATCCGCGTCCCAGATCACCGGCAGCGACGGTTCGTCGAGGTCGAGCGTATCCATCATCTGCGGCGTCCATTCGTCCTCCATCGATCTTCGGAGCGCCTGGAATTGCGAAGCATCGGGTCCGTGCATGATCCGTGGGCCCGGCTGCGCCTCGGGTGCGTCGGGGCCTTCCGGCGGCGGCGGGATCAGGGCCTTGATCCGCTGCTGCCCAAAGCCCGCGACCTTGGCGCCGCTCATGTAGCAGCGGATCATGCCGTCGGGCAGGCGGGGTTGGAATGGCTGATCGATGATGCAGCCGCCCCAGCCGAAATACGGTTCGCAGCGGGCGAGCAAGGCATCGAGCGGCACGTCCTCGGGCATGCTGCCGCGTTGGGCATGGAGTATCCGAACCACTGAATCCGTGTTTGCCAGCGCCTCGATCTTCCACACGCCTTGGCCTCCGTTGCCGCGATTTTGCTTGAGCACGCGCGGACCGTTCGCCTGAAGGCGCGAGGGAAATTCGGCGCGGAAGCTTGCGGCGGTGTCATAGCGATACGTGTCGGCCCCCCAGCCGAGATGACGCGTTCGGTAGAGCACGTCCTTGACGCCCATCTTCAGGATCACGTCGGGATGGGCGCTCACCCATGGCCCTTGCGCAGCAACCTCGCGAAGCATCGGGTCGAGAGCCTCGCGCGTCTTGCCCTGATGGATCGGATCGACCCAGACGAGCACGCCATCGACGGCGAGCAGTTGATCGCGGACGGCGTCGGCGAAACTCTCGTCGTAGATCACCGGCCGGGCGTCGATGCCGACTGCGCCGAGTGCTTCGAAAACGCGGACGAAGCGGCTGTTTTGCGCCGTCGCGTCCCGGCGCGCGGCAGCGTCGCCGCGGGAGAGGATGGCAACGGTATGGCGGAGAGGAGAGTGGCGTTCGGTATCCATGCGCAAGCTCCACGAATGGCGTGCTGCGCAGAGCTTGGACCGAGGTCTCACGGGGAGTCTGCTTCGTCCCCACGCCGATCAATGTACGTGAGATCGTCCGGCCGTTGCAAGATGGTGTTTGTGCGGTTCCATCCAGACGGCGAACGCTTCGCGCGCGTCGCTACGGTGGCGGAGGATAGCGGTCGAATGTCGGCAGTTCGTGCGCGCGCTCCATCCATCCAAGGCGCTCTGCGACCTGGATGTGCATCGTCGCCGGTACGGCATCGGGATCGTCGTAGGTCGCGCTCTGGACGTCGATGACCCCGGGCAACATGTCGGCATTGACATAAAACAGGCCGGTTCCGCAGTCGCCGCAAAAGTGCCGCCGGGCATGTTCCGAGGAGTGATACACCTTGGGCTCGCCCTTGGTCACCTTGACGGCATCGTCCGCGTACATCGTCCAGCCGACGACAGGAGCGCCCGCGTGAAGCCTGCAATCGCGGCAGTGACACAGCGCATGCACGATCGCTTCGCCCTCGACCTGATAGCGGATCGCGCCGCAGTGACAACCGCCGGTGATGGTGCTCATGCGTTCCTCCCGATGGAAGTGAGGTTTCGCTGATCGATAGCTCTCGAGACCTGCGGCTTCAACGGCGCAATCGATTTGCGATTGCGTCCTACTGTCGCGTGACAACTCCTGCCACTGCCAGGGCAAGGTGATCCGCGACTACCATTTGAACGAAGCCGCGACCTCGTAGCTGCGCGGCGCGCCCAGGATGATCTGGTCGGGATAGCCGGGATCGCCCCACGCCGCGTAAAGCTTGTTGGTCAGGTTCTTGACGCGAAAGCTGATCCGGGTCTGGTCGACGCCCGGGAAATAGGCTTTTGGGATATCGACGAACGCGTATGCGTCGAAGATCGTGTAGGCGTTCATCGTGACCAGATTATCCTGGAAGTTGAAGCGGTCGCCGACATGACGGACGAGGCCGCCGATCTCCACCGGCAGCTTCGTGTCGAATCGGTAGGACGCGCCGGCATTGGCGATGAAGTTCGGAACGTTGGGCGGCGTCTTGCCCGAGTAGGACTGGAAGTCGCCATTGCCGTCGACATAGGTGAAGTCGATGAAGCGCGACTGCACGAAGGCGACGTTGCCCCATAGCTTCAGGCCTGCGACCGGATTGACCGCGGCGGCGATCTCGACGCCCTTGGAGGCGATCTTGCCGGCGACGTTGAAGAGGATGCCGCTTTCGGGGACGTAGACGTTCTTGCGCTCGATGTCGAAGGCCGAGAACGTGGCCTCCGCGCGCTTGTCGGCCGACAGCAGCTTCACGCCGGTCTCGTAGGTTCGCGACGTCGTCAGCAACAGCGGCGTGGTGGGCCTGAGGATGAAGATGTTCGCCACCGTCGGGTCGGCTGCCGTCGCGTACTGGCTGTAAAGCATCACGCCGGGCGCGATGTCCCAGGTGTAGCCGATGCGTCCGGTGACCGGATTGAACGTCTTCGAGAAAGGATAGTTGGCTTTCAGGAGGCCATTCTCGTCGAAGCGGGTCCGCGATAGCTCGATATTCTCAAAACGGATGCCGCCGATCAGCGCGAAGGTCGAGGTCAGCTTGAGCCGGTCCTCGAACGACAGCGAGGCAGTGTCGAGATGCGTGTAGATCTTCTCGTCGCTGCGCGGGCCGTAGAGGCCGCGATCCGGGTTGAGGAGGTCGACGTAGTCATTGAAGAACAGCGTGTCTTGCGAGACGTTGAACTGGTTGCTGCTCGCCGCCACGGTGGCGACGAAGCGATTGTCCATTCCGCCGACGTTGGAATTGACGGTGAGGTCGGTGATGTTGCCGTAGAGCCGCTGGGCGTGATCCAGCGCCAGGCGTTCGCGATAGATGCTCTGCGCGCCTGCGAAATTGCCAACGGTCTGGTCGAACGACGAGATCTCGTTGTTGAACCAGTGCCGGTGGGCGTCATAGCCATAGACCTGGCTTTTCAGCGAGACGTTGTTGGTGATGTCCCATTGAAAGCCGCTGCGCAGCCAGAGCTCGCCGGCGCCACTGTGATTGTCGAGCACGTTGTAGTTCGTGGTCAGCGTGCGCGCGTCGATGGTGACCGGGACCGGCGTGCCGCCGCCGAGGTAATAGTTACTCCACCGACCGGACACGATGCCGTTCGTCGGCACGACGCCCGGCGCGTTCGCGGGCACCAGCGGCGTTCCCCAATAGAAGCGGTCGTTGTCCTGCCTGTATTCGGCCGCGCCCCAGATCTTCAGGTTCTCGTTGACGCGATAGTTCAGCTGGCCCGAGACGTTGCTGAGCTTCGAATAGGTGTCGTCGATAAAGCCCTTGTTGTTGAAATGGCTGATGTCAAAGCGGTAGTCGAGGCCGTTGATCAGCGTGCTGCCGCCCGATCCGTAACCGGCGCGATAGCCGTTGAAGGAATCGTAGGACGTGAAGGCGTCGTTGATAACAGGCCCGGTATGCGGCACCTTGTTCACGTAGTTGATGGCGCCGCCGGTCGCGCCGAGGCCCGCTACGAGCGAGTCCGGTCCCTTGATGATCTCGACCTGCTGGAGGCCAGCCACGTCCATGGGACGGCCGGTCATGGTCGACGGCCCGATCGGGATGCCGTTGTAGAGCGTAGAGATCTGGTCGCCGGAAAAGCCACGCATCGAGAAGATGGCAGGCGCGCCGGGCGCATCGCCGCCGGTGACACCGACTGCAGCCTTGGCGACGTCGGTCGTGGTCCGGATGCCCAGATCCTGCATCGTCCGCTGACTTATGACCTCGACGGTCGCCGGCATCTCCCGCGCCGTGATGCCGAGCCGGGAGCCGACATCGGTGACGGCGGCCGTGTTCAGCGGCGTTTGCACCGGGGCGCTTGAAGGGCGAGGCGCAGGAACGACCGCAGCGGCGCGGTTGCGCCCCGTGGCGCGGCGTGCCGTGCGTGATCTCTGACCGTCGGGACCGATAGCGCGGGCCGGCTTGGAAGTGGGCGGAGAGACGATCACCGGACCGACTTCCTGCGACGAGCCGCGGGTCGCGGTCTGCGCCGTCGCCACCGAGGACAGGGACGTCGAGACCAGCAAGCCGAGCAGGGCAGCCAGATGGCCCGTTCGCCCCTGTGCGATGCCGATACGGACACGCGAAGACTCCGGCGCAATGCCGGTACCGAAATGAAGATGTTGCACGACAACGCTCTGCGGCGACGCAAACAAACCGTCACCGCGGTTGCCTTAGCAGTCTGCCTTCGCCCCAGGCGGCAGATGCACAGGCTACTTGTCCGACATCAGGGCACCCCGCCCAATGCGTTCGCGCGTGACCATGGCTGGCAGCAGGTTTCCTGGCTCGCGGGTCATCGCCTTCGACCGCCTTCCCAGAGGCCCAAGCGGGGCTCCAGTGGTTCGTTTGGTCGTCGGCTATCCGCCTACAGTTGCGGGGGCAGCCGCGGAATTGCCCACTGAGGTGGACGCACCGCATTCCCTTGAAGAGTCCTTGCGGACACTACCGATCACGAAACTGGCATCCGGGGATGAGCGCGTCAACATCCGCGCGGGCCGTTCGACGGGGCAGTCGGTCGATGGTGACGTTGTGTTGCTAATTTGCCCGACCTGCGTTCAGGCCATTATCGGGAGTAACTTTCCGGCCTTCCGGCCTCAAGAGTGCCGCAAGCAATAGCGGGACCGGGCAGGCAAGCCAGAGATAGAAGCCCAACCTGGCGCCGCGCGCTGGTCGGCCGCGACGACCGCCGAACATGGCTCAGCCGGAGAAGCGAGTATCGGTGGACTAGCGAGTGAGCTTCTCGTCCTCGGGCGCATCGCTTGCGCCGTCCTCGTCGTCTCCGAGGATCGTCTCCGATAGCAGCGCTGCGGCTTTCTGGAGGGGCGCTATGAACCGGTCCAGTTCAGTGAAGCTCACGCGGGCCACGGGAACGGAGACGCCCAGGCATGCGATCAGTTCGCGATCCGGAGACAGGATCGGAACGGCGCAGCCAACGACCCCGCGCACATACTCTTCATTGGTCTTGGCCCAGCCGCGTTTGCGCGTCTCATCGAGGATCTTCATCAGGCTTTCGACATCGATGATCGTCGTCTCGGTGTATTTGGTCAGCGCGAGTGCGTGGCACAGCTTCTCGCGGGCTCGTCCCGGCAAACGGCTCATGTAGATCTTGCCGGTCGACGTGCAGTGAAGCGGGGCCGCTTCGCCCGGATTGAATTGAAGGCCTTGCGGTTGCGATATGCGGACGCTGTCGACGTAAGCAACGACATTGTCTCGCACGACACCGATCTCGCATTGCTCGCCGATTTCAGCCGCGACTGCGCGGAGCACGGCGTGCCGGCGCGCGGTTCGGAAGGCTGCGCCGATGACCTTGGCCGACAGCGTGACCAGTTGATTGCCGACCACGTAGCGCTTCGTTCCCAGGGCCTTCTGAAGAAGCCCGCGCTGCTCCAGATTCCCGATGAGGCGATGCGCGGTCGGCAGCGGGAGAGCCAGCGCGTTGGCGATTTCCGCGACCGAGACCGCTCTGATTTGCCCGGCGACATAGCCAACGATGGCGAATGCACGGTCGAGTGGTCCGTCGGAATTGGGTTGCGGCATCCGCCTATCCTTGATCTGATAATCAAATGATTATCATTTTTCGGAATAAATACTATTGAAATATGAAAATTATGCTTGGCCGTTCCAGCAGATTGCTCATATCGTTGGCGTCGCCGAGAGGTGATCAGGATTTGTGCAGCGCATCCATGACTGCCGGGTGTGCTCATCGGGAGAGTGGGATGTCTCGCCATTACGACGTCGATGCCGTGCGGAAGGAATTTCCGGCTGTCGAGCGGATCACCTATCTCGACTCCGGCTTCCAGACGCCGCTCTCGCGCCCGGTCAAGGCGGCGATTGATCTCTTTCTCCGCGAGGGCTTTGAGACGGCGGGCCCGAAAAGCGTGTGGCTCGAGCGCGTCGAGCAGACCCGCGAAAAGCTGGCACGGTTTCTCGGCGCAGCGGCCGACGAGATCGCATTCACCAAGAACACCTCCGAAAGCATGAACATCGCCGCCAACGCGCTGCCGCTGCGAGCGGGCGACAAGGTCCTGATGATCCACGGCGATCATCCGAACAACGCCTATGCGTTCATCAATCTGCGACGCAAGGGCGTGACGGTCGACTTCGTGCCGATGACGGAGATCGTGAACGCAGAAAGCCTGCGGCCGTACATCGACGCGAGCACGCGCGCGATCTCGATGTCGCAGGTGACCTTCCACGCCGGCCATCGCTTCGATATCGAAAGCATCGGCGCCCTCTGCGAGGAAAAGGGGCTCTATTTCGTCGTCGACGTGATGCAGGCGATCGGCGTCGTGCCGATCGATGCCAAAGCCATGCGCGCGACCTTCATCGGGTCCGGCAGCCACAAGGGATTGCTCGTGCCGCAGGGGCTCGGGCTCCTCTACTGGGACAAATCCAGGACCGGGCTCGAGCCCGTCTATCTCGCTGCCGCCAGCCTTGCGGAAGTCCCCGCCGATCTCATCGCCCGGCCTGACAGGCTCAAGCTCGCCACGGGCGCGCGTCGCTTCGAGCTCGGCAATTTCAATCTTCCGGCGATCCACGCGCTCGGTGCCTCCCTCGACATGATCGAAGCGCTGGGTGTGCAGAACATCCAGAACCATTGCTTCGATCTCGGCGACCATCTCATCGCGGGGCTCGATGCGCTGGATGTTCGCCTCGTCGGTCCTCGCGAGCGGCAGCACCGCGCGCCGCACATCTATGTCATCGCGCTTCCCGCTGCCGAATGGCTCGGTCATTTCGAGCAGAATGGCGTTCGCGTGTCACCGGAGCGCGACGGCATTCGCGTGTCGTTCGGGATGTTCAACACTTTCGCCGACGTCGATCGCCTGATCGATGTCATCAAGCGGGGCGGCGTGAAGCCGTCATCGCGGGCCGCCTAGCCGTTGTCTTCGGAGGGGAAATGCACATGACAAGTTTTGCGCGTGTATTGGGCGTTCTGTCCGGCCTCGCGGTCGCCGGCGCCATCGCCGGACCGTCGATCGCGGCCGACAGTCCCACGCTCGCCAAGATCAAATCGAGCGGGGCCATCACCATCGGCCACCGCGAGGCCTCCATTCCGTTCTCGTATCTCGGTCCCGATCAGAAGCCGATCGGCTTCTCGCTGGACCTCTGCGCGGCGATCGTCGAGCGCATCAAGACGGAACTCGGCCTGCCCAATCTCACGGTCAATTATGCTCCGGTGAATTCGTCCAACCGGATCCCGCTGATTCAAAGCGGCACCGTCGACATCGAGTGCGGCGGCACGGCGAACGACAGGAAGCGGCAGGAGCAGGTCTCGTTCTCGGTCGCCACCTTCGTCAGCCAGCCGCGCTGGCTGGTCAAGGCCGAAGGCGGTCTCAAGACGGCCGCCGATCTGAAAGGCAAGACGATCGTCGTGACCCAGGGCTCCAATGCCGTCGGCTTCGCGCAAGGCGTGAACGCGAAGGAGCAGCTCGGATTCAACATCGTCCAGGCGAAGGACCATGCCGAATCCTTCCTGATGCTGAATACCGGCCGCGCGGCCGCCTTCATGGAGGACGATATCCTTCTCGCCGGCCTCAAGGCCGCGGCTCCGAAACCCGACGCGTTGATCTTTCTCCCCGAGGGCTACGCCAGGATCTATTATGGCCTGATGTTCACGAAGGGCGATGCCGGCTTCAAGGCGCTGGTCGACGACGTTCTATCGAAGCAGATGGCGTCGGGCCAGTTCGAGAAGACCTACGCCAAATGGTTTACCCGGCCGATCCCGCCGAAAGGGGAGAATCTCGCCTTCCCGCTCACGGACGAACTCATGGAACGGATCGCGCGTCCCAGCGACGCGGTCGACTAGCCGGCGTGGCAGTGGAGAATTTTCCATAAGCTGATCCTCTCTCGCATCCGGAGCTTCGAGGCTCGCCATGTTCGCAGTGCTTTTTGAACAGACGGCGGATGGCCAGCGCTACATCGACTGGCTGCTGTCGGGGCTCGGCTGGACCCTGGCCCTGGCTTTCTTCGGCTGGTGGATCGCCTTCGCGGTCGGGATCGTCGTCGGGATCGGCCGGACCGTGCAGAACCGCGCCGTCGCGGCGCTCGCGCGGCTGTATGTGGAGATATTCCGCAACATCCCCGTCCTGGCGCAGATGTTTCTCTGGTACTTCGTCTTGCCGGAGATCCTTCCGTCCGCACTCGGAGACGCCATCAAGCAGATTCCGCCGCCGTGGGGATCGTTCTTCCCGGCGCTGGTGTGCCTGGGCCTCTACACCGCGGCCCGGATCGCCGAGCAGGTTCGTGCCGGGATCGAGGCCCTGCCGAAAGGGCAGGTCGAGGCTGCCAACGCGCTGGGGCTCACCGGATATCTGACCTATCGGCACATCATCGTGCCGCAGGCGCTGCGCTTGATCGTGCCGAGCCTGACCAGCGAGGTGATGGGCATCTACAAGAACACCTCGGTTGCACTCACGATCGGGTTGATGGAGCTCACGGCGCAGGCGCGCCAGATCAGCGAAGCGACATTTCAGACCTTTACGGCTTTCGGCGCCGCGACCCTGATCTATCTCGCGCTGGCACTGATTGCCTATCAGGCGATGGCACTGATCGACAGGGCCGTGCGCATCCCCGGCACCGCGCGGGCAGAGGATGCGATCGAGCCGAGCCTGGCCGACGACGTCCAGCGGGCCGGCGCCTTGCCGGAGGGGATGGAGATCGCGAAATGAACAGCCTCGATTTCTCGATCGTTCTTCAGGCGTGGCCCTTTCTCTGGTCCGGATTGCTGTTCTCGCTCGCGCTGACCGCGGTGGCGTTCGTGGTCGGCATGATCCTCGGCACCTGCTTCGCGCTGTTGCAGCACTTCGAAGTACCCGTGATCGGGAAGGTCGTGCGCGGCTACATCGCCTTGATCCGCTCGATCCCGCTGATCCTCGTCCTGTTTTGGTTCTTCTTCCTGGTGCCGATCGTACTCGGCCATCTCGCCGGCAACGGCCGTCCTGTACCGATCGGTGCCACCTGGACGGCCTTCATCACCTTCGGCCTGTTCGAGGCGGCCTATTATTCCGAGATCATCCGCGTCGGATTGCGCGCCGTGAACCGGGGGCAGTTCGAGGCGTGCCAGGCGCTCGCCTTGTCCACCTTCGAGACGTATCGAAGCGTGATCCTGCCGCAGGTGCTCCGTGTGGCGAGCCCGATCATCCTGAGCCAGACCATCA
This sequence comes from Bradyrhizobium liaoningense, assembly GCF_018130785.1. Taxonomy (GTDB): domain Bacteria; phylum Pseudomonadota; class Alphaproteobacteria; order Rhizobiales; family Xanthobacteraceae; genus Bradyrhizobium; species Bradyrhizobium liaoningense_A. The sequence continues at coordinate 910,920 of NZ_JAFCJT010000001.1, read as the reverse complement.
TCCTGTTCCAGGATACGTCGCTGGTCTACGTGCTCTCGCTCACCGATCTGCTCGGCGCAGCCTCGAAGCTTGCGCAGCTCAACGGCCGTCTCGTCGAGATGTATCTCGTGGTCGTCGTGGTCTATCTCGCCATCAGTTCGGCGGCATCCCAATGCGTTGCGTTGTTGCGCAAGCGCTATGCGATCGCCGGAATGCGCCGATAGGAAATCGTACGCGGTTTTGGGAGATGAAGATGGTTCAGGAGACAGTCGTGACCGAGACGAGCCGATGTCAGGCCATCGTCGCCGTAGAGAACGTGGTGAAGCGCTTCGGCCGGTTCACTGCGCTGAATGACATCAATCTCAGCGTTGGGGCAGGCGAGAAGATCGTCCTTTGCGGACCCTCGGGCTCGGGCAAGTCGACCCTGATCCGCTGCATCAACCATATCGAGAAGCATGACGGCGGCCGTATCTTCGTTGATGGCGTCGAGTTGACGGACCGGATGAGCGACATCAACAGCGTCCGCCGTGAGGTCGGCATGGTGTTCCAGAGCTTCAACCTGTTTCCGCATCTCTCGGTCGTCGAGAACTGCATGCTGGCCCCGATGAAGGCGCGCGGCCTGTCCCGCGCGGAGGCGCAGGAGCGTGCGATCGGTTTCTTGCGCAAGGTGCGCATCCACGATCAGGCGAGCAAATATCCCGGACAGCTCTCCGGCGGCCAGCAGCAGCGCGTAGCCATCGCGCGTGCGCTGTGCATGCAGCCGAAGATCATGCTGTTCGACGAGCCGACCTCGGCGCTCGACCCGGAGATGGTCAAGGAGGTGCTGGATATCATGGTGGAGCTCGCGCGGGATGGGATGACCATGGTCTGCGTCACCCACGAGATGGGCTTTGCCCGCGAAGTTGCCGACAGGATGGTCTTCATGGATCGCGGGTCGATCGTCGAGGAGGCCGATCCCGAAACCTTCTTCCGTGCGCCGAGGACTGAGCGGGCGAGGGGCTTCCTCAGCCAGATCCTCCACTAGGAACGATGTCCGGAGCGCAAATGAGGGGGAGCCTATTTGGCTTCCACCACCTCGCCGTCCTCCTTCACGAAGCGCCCGACGGGATTGTTCAGGAGGTCGACCACGGCTTCGGAGGGGCGGCACAAGCGCGTGCCTTTCGCCGTTACCACGATCGGACGGTTGATGAGAATGGGATGCGCCATCATGAAGTCGAGCAGCTCGTCGTCCGTCCATTTGGGGTCGGCGAGGCCGAGCTCCTTGTAAGGCGTGCCCTTCTCTCGCAGCAATGCGCGGACCGGAATGCCCATCGATACGATCAGCTGCTTGAGCGTTTCGCGCGATGGCGGGGTCTTGAGATATTCGATGACAGCGGGCTCCGCGCCGCTCTGCCGGATCATGGCGAGTGTGTTGCGCGAGGTTCCGCAATCCGGATTGTGATAGATCGTGACGCTCATGATCGGGTCTCCGCAACGGCAACCGGGCCGCGCACAGCGTCGCGCCCGAGCAACCAGTTCATCAACAGCATGCCGGCGATCGCGCCACAGAGCTCAGCGAGAATGAAGCCGGGAAGATCAGCCATGCGAATGCCGGAAAAAGTGTTCGTCAGCGAGCGCGCAATGGCGACTGCCGGATTCGCAAACGATGTCGATGCCGTGAACCAATATGCGGCCGTGATGTAGAGCCCGACGAGCCAGGGGACCGCCGCACGCTGGAAGCGGATGCCGGCGAGGATGGTGGCGACCAGTCCGAAAGCGGCCACCGCTTCCGCGAACCATTGCGCTTCGCCGGTCCGGACCTTCATCGACAGGTCGATCAAGGGGTGCGCGAACATCAGGTGTGCCACCATCGTCCCGATGGCGCCACCGGCGATCTGCGCGAGAATGTAGAGTGCACCCTCATTCACCGGCAGCTCGCGCTTGCCGGTGAAGACGAGCGTGACCGCGGGATTGAAATGCGCGCCGGAGATTGGGCCGAGCACGGTGATCAGGACGACCAGAATGGCCCCGGTCGGCAAGGTATTGCACAGCAGCGCAAGGGCGATATCCTTGGTCAGCGTCTCGGCCATGATGCCGGAGCCGACCACCGTGGCGACGAGAATCCCCGTGCCGAGCGCTTCGGCAGCGAGGCGTCGCGGAAGATCGAAACTGTCCATCAGCCGGCCTTCGGCGTTGAATGTGTTGTACCCGCGGAGCGGCCGATCTCGCGCAGTCTGGTACCAAGGGACAGTTTGTCGATATTCCGGAGCGGAAGGCTCACAAAGGTGTCGATCCGATTCTTGAGGTAGGGGAACGCGGTGATGAATTGCGCCTGTTTCTCCAGATCGGTGCCTTCGGCAGCGGCGGGGTCTTCGATACCCCAGTGCGCGGTCATCGGTTGTCCCGGCCAGATCGGGCAGGCCTCACCGGCGGCGTTGTCGCAAACCGTGAAGACGAAATCCATCACCGGCGCATCGGGAGCGGCGAACTCCAGCCAGCTCTTCGAACGCATCCCGTCGGCGGGATAGTCCAAGCTTTCCAGCGTGCGCAGTGCCAGCGGGTGGACCGCCCCTTTCGGGGTGCTGCCGGCGGAGAAGGATTGAAAACGGCCGGCTCCGTCCTTGCGAAGGATCGACTCGGCGAGGATCGAGCGCGCCGAATTGCCGGTGCATAGGAACAGCACGTTGGACATCTGGTCAGGCACGGCTTCGCTCCTTTCGCTTTGGCGAGCAGCAGGCTTGAAGGCTGTCGACGACCGGCTCGCAAACCTCTGGCCTCCCGCCGCAGCAATCCCGAACCAGGAAAACCGCAATGTCGCGGAATTCGGCGAGGTTGGCGCGGTAGACGATCGAACGGCTGCGCCGCTCGGAGGTGACGAGCCGCGCACGCGTCAAGATCGACAGATGGGCCGAAAGCGTGTTCGGCGGGACTTCCAACTGGCGTGCGAGGTCGCCAGCGGCGAGCCCGTCGGGCTCGTGCTTGACCAGCGTCCGGAAGGCCTCCAGTCGGGTCGATTGAGAGAGCGCGGCGAGCGCGAGAACGGCTTCTTCAGTTTCCATATATCCAGATATATGGAATTATTGAAATTGCGTCAATCCGAAATCCCGAACTTTCCGCTCGCTATTTCGGACATTCTGGAAATATCGTTTGGCTGGCATCGTGAAGAGGCGCATCGTAGGGCATGAAGCCGGCCATGCAAACGCAATCGATAATCACGTGTCCGGTCTGTCATCACGCGTCAGCCGAAACCATGCCGATTGACGCCTGTCAGTTCTTCTACGATTGCAGGGGGTGCGGGACCCGGCTCAAGCCCAAGAGTGGCGATTGCTGCGTCTATTGCTCCTACGGGTCTGTTCCTTGTCCGCCGATCCAGCAGAACGGAAAGTGCTGTTGAGGCGAGCCACCGCGCGGGGTCGATCCATATTTCCAATATTCTAGAAATACCGTTGACGTTGGGAGGCGATCGACATATGGTGCGGTCATGAAGATCGACGACGCCGCAGCACGCTTGGAAGCCCTGGGTAACCGGACACGGCTTCAGATCTACCGGGCGCTGGTCCGGGCTGGACGATCGGGCACGCCCGTCGGCCGCTTGCAGGACAAGCTGAAGATACCGGCATCGACGCTTTCGCATCACATCAAGTCTCTGGTCGCGGTCGGGCTCGTGAGTCAGGTCCGCGAATCCACGACGCTTGTCTGCCATGCCAATTACGACTCGATGCAGGGCTTGGTCGATTTCCTGGTGTCGGAATGCTGCGTGGACGAAGCCGAATGCAAGGATGCCAAGACGGCGGCCTGATTTTTTTGCCGATTTATTCGATAATTCTAGAAATATGAGAGTAGCGAAATGAGCGACGGAAGGACAGTTGCCATTATCGGGGCAGGGCCGGTCGGCCTGGCCGCGGCCGCGCACGTGCTCGAGCGCGGCATGTCCCCCATTGTGCTCGAGGCCGGACCCGAAGTCGGACACGCCGTCCGCCAGTGGCAGCATGTCCAGTTGTTCTCGCCGTGTGAGTACAATGTCGACAAGGCCGCCGCGCGGATGCTGGCGCCGACAGGATGGAATGCGCCGGACCCGCAATCTTATCCGACCGGCGGCGAACTGCTTGAGCGATACCTGATGCCGCTCGCGACGCGCACGCCGCTGCGCGAGGTGATCCGGACCGCCAGCCGCGTCTCGGCCATCAGCCGCGTCGGCTTCGACAAGGCGAAGACCAAGGGGCGCGACCAGGCGCTGTTCGAGATCCGGTATCAGAACGGTAAGGGTCCCGAAGCTCTGCGTACAGACGCCGTGATCGATACATCAGGCACATGGTTCTCCCCCAATCCGGCCGGCCACAACGGCTTGCCGGCGATCGGCGAGCCCCAGTGCAGCGACCGTATTGCCTACGGCATGCCGGATGCCCGAGGTGCTGGCCGTTCCAGATATGCAGGTAAGTCCGTTGCTGTTCTGGGCGCCGGTCATTCCGCGGTAGGCACGCTGATCGACCTCGTGCATCTCGCCGATGAGGTGCCGGGTACGCAACCCGTCTGGCTGTTGCGTGGCGCTGATCCCGCGAAGGCCTTCGGCGGCGGCCGGAATGACAAGCTTGCTGCACGCGGCGAGCTTGGGAGTGCCTTCGCCGCGCTTGTTGCCTCCGGGAGGATCAGGGTTGAAGCCGAATTCGGCGTCACGCATCTCTCGGAATCCGAAGGCCGCCTCAAGATCGCGGCCGGCCCCTGTTGCGCCGGGCGAAGCGTGGTGGCGGACGAATTGATCGTGTCGACGGGTTTCCGTCCCGACTTCTCGTTCCTGTCCGAACTGCGTCTGCGGCTCGATCCCGCCATCGAGGCACCAGTCGCCCTCGCACCTCTCATCGATCCCAACGAGCATAGCTGTGGGACGGTGCGTCCGCACGGTGCGCGCGAGCTCGCGCATGATGAGCCGGGCTTCTACATGGCGGGCATGAAGTCGTACGGCCGTGCGCCGACCTTCCTGATGATGACCGGATACGAACAGGTCCGCTCGATCGCGGCCGATCTCGCTGGCGACAAGGAAGCTGCGGCGAGGGTGGAGCTTGTGCTGCCGGAGACCGGCGTCTGCACGCGTGGTGGCATCGAGGTCGCCGGAGCCGCAGCGGGATGTTGCGGCGGGCCGGCGAAGGAGGAGCCGTCAGCCTGCTGCGCTGCCGATGAATCGGCAAAGAAGGCTGGCGCTGCGGGGTGCGGCTGCTCATGACGCAAGTCCCTGCGGGCCAGGCTGCGGGTCCGCTCGCTGTCGTCGTCGCGCTCGGTTCCGCGCAGACCGTTGCGTGGGCGTCGAGCTACTATCTCCCTGCCATCCTGGCTGCGCCGATTGCGCGCGATCTCGGTCTTGCGCCGACATACGTGTTCGGCGCGCTGTCTGGAGCGCTTGTCATCTCCGGTCTGCTCGGCCCGCGCGTGGGCCATGCCATCGATACGTTCGGAGGGCGCAGCCTGCTTGCGATCTCGAACCTCGTTTTTGTGGCGGGCTTGCTCCTGCTGTCCGTCGCCCATGGCGCGGCGGTGCTGATTGCGGCCTGGGCGCTGCTCGGGATTGGCATGGGCATGGGCCTCTATGAAGCGGCCTTCGCGACGCTTGCTCGCATCTACGGTACCCATGCGCGACGAACCATCACCGGCATCACCCTGATCGCCGGATTCGCCAGCACCCTCGGCTGGCCCCTCACGACCTGGCTCACCTCGGAGTACGGCTGGCGCGTCGTCTGTCAGGTGTGGGCGGTGATCCATATCGGCCTTGCGCTGCCGCTCAATCTTTCGCTGCCGCGCGCCGCCCCCTTGGACCAGGAGTCTCGGCCGGGCGGGGGCGCGAGCCAGCAATCCGGACGCCAGAGCGAGACCTTCGCGATGGTGCTGCTGGCTTACATGTTCGTAGCAGCAAGCTTCGTCAGCTCGGGAATCTCCGCCATTCTGCCGACCATGCTGGTTGCGTTTGGCGCGACACCGGCGCAAGCCTTGCTCGCGGGCGCGTTGGTTGGACCAGCGCAGGTCGGCGCGCGCCTTCTGGAGGCAGGATGGCTCGCCCGGTTTCATCCGCTGCTCTCGGCGAGGCTGGCCATGCTCATGAATCCGATCGGTGTCGTTGCGCTCGTCGCGGGCGGACCCTTGCTCGCGTCGACCTTCACGGTGCTGTACGGAGCAGGCAACGGCATCATCACCATTGCCCGAGGGACGCTCCCTTTGGCGCTGTTCGGGTCGGCGGGATTCGGCAGACGCGTCGGCATGATCTCGCTCCCGTCGCGACTGACGGGGGCCGCCGCGCCGCTCGCACTGGGGCTGATGGTGGAGCACATCGGCAGCAGTGCGCTGTGGATCAGCGCGCTCATCTCGGTCTCGGCCTTCTTCGCGCTGCTGCTGCTTCGCACGGAGCAGGCAACATCAACGCCCCTCCAGCCAGGAGAGCAAAATTCGTAACTTAAGCGGTCGGTCTCTGATTGCGGTGATGTGCATAGGGCAGGTCGGCAACCTGTTGCCGCACGTGACGCTGTCCGCAAATCTGGCGCAGCACCTGATGCCCGCGTGGGGACTGTCGGCGGCCGAAGGCGGCTTGATGGCAAGCGGTTATGCATTCGGCTACATGCTCGCGGTGCCCGTGCTGACGACATTGACCGACCGGGTCGACGCGCGGCTCGTGCTGCTCTGGGGCTCGATCGTCAGCGGGCTCGCGACCGCGGCGTTCGGAATCTTCGCGCAAGGATTCTGGTCGGCGACCGCGATCTGGTCCCTTGCAGGACTTGGATTTGCCGGCGCCTATATGCCGGGCCCGAAGGCGCTGACGGACCGTCTTCCCGCCGGCGACACCTCGCGGGCCGTCACGCTGTACACGTCGAGCTTCTCGGTCGGTGTTGGCCTCTCGTTCCTGGTCGCGCAACTTATCGCCGACCGTTGGGGATGGCGGAGCGCATTCCTCGTCACCGGCTTCGGCCCCGTCGCCATGGTCACCGCGTGCCTCCTGATGCAGGGGCAGCATCCCGCGCCGAAGGCGGAGCGTCTTCTCAACTTCGCGCCCGTCTTCGCGAACCGCGAGGCGCTCGGATACATCCTCGGTTACGGCGCCCACTGCTTCGAGCTCTACGGCATCCGCACCTGGCTCGTCGGGTTCTGGACCTTCGTCGTCGCCCATCAAGGCGCGCCGTCATGGCTGAGCCCCGTCGTGCTGAGCTTCTGTTTCGCGGTGATCTCGATGCCCGCGAGCATCCTCGGCAACGAGGCCGCGCTGAAATTCGGCCGGCATCGCGCGATCACTATCGTGATGATCGCGTCGGCTTGTGTTGCAATCGTCGTCGGGCTGAATGCTACGGCGCCGGCATGGGTGCTCGCGCTGCTGCTGCTCGTCTATGGCCTGACCGTGCCCGCCGATTCTGGCGCGTTGACTGCCGGCATGTCGGCTGCGGCCGTCTCCGAGCATCGTGGTGCAACTCTGGCTCTGCACTCCACGGTCGGCTTCGGCCTGTCAGCGCTCGGAGCCTGGGGCACGGGCGCCGCGCTCGACGCAGCCGGCGGTCCGCAAAGCGCAAGCGGCTGGCTGCTGGCGTTCGTTGTTCTTGCGGCCGGCATCGCGCTAGGTCCGCTCGCATTGCTGTGGGCGCGGGGGGCTCAATTCGGGAAGCGTTCCTCATGAGCCCGCTCTTGTGTGAGCGCGCCTCTGCCGTGCGGACGACCTTGTGTGAATTCGTCCTCGGGTCTCAAGATGACGGTCTGGTTCCATATCGAGGTTGAACTCTTCGTGACGCTTGCTCGGCGGTTCGCGGGATGCTCGGGTTGACAGCTTGGCCGTCCGGGTTTCTATTTCGGTTGCCGGGGATGTGCGATCTCCCCGTGAGGCGACATGCCCAAGAATCGCGTCCTGACGCATGGGCGCAACATGTCTTTTTTTTCGATCTCATCCGACAAATCGTCTCGTCTCCTCGGTACGGCGTGGAGCGCCTGCTCGGCGCTGATAGGCATCGTCGCCTGTTTCATCGCGGCCGCTCACGCGCAGGATGTCGACTGGCAGAAGGTCGATGAAGCGCTGGGCCGAAAGCCGGCCGTCACCGGCGATGTACATCGCTACGGCTTTCCGCGCACCGACCTCACGGTGACTCTCGACGGCGTGACCATCAAGCCGGCGCTGGCGCTCGGCGGCTGGGTCGCGTTCAAGCCCGCGCATGGCGGGGTCATGGCGATGGGCGATCTGGTGCTGCTCGAATCCGAGATCAACCCGGTCATGCTGAAGATGATCGCGAGCGAGTTGGAGATCACTGCTGTTCACAATCATCTGCTCGGCGCGAGCCCGGCGACGTTCTACATGCACGTGGCGGGGCACGGCGATCCGGTCAAGATCGCGACCGCCATTCGAGATGCGCTTGCCGAAAGCAAGACGCCGCTGTCGGCGGCGGCCCCGACGGCTCCTCCGCCTGCTGTCGATCTCGACACCGCGCAGCTCGACCAGATCATTGGCGTCAAGGGGCAGGCCAACGGCGGCGTCTATCAGTTCAACGTTCCCCGCCGCGATCCTATTACCGAAGAAGGGATTCAGTTGAGCCCCGTCGGTCCGCTGGGCGTCGCAACCGCCATCAACTTTCAACCGACCGGTGGCGGCAAGGCAGTCATTACCGGCGATTTCGTAATGACCAGCGGCGAGGTGAACCCCGTGATCAAGGCGTTGCGATCGCATGGCATCGGCGTGACGGCTCTCCATAGCCATATGCTGGATGAACAGCCGCGCCTCTTCTTCATGCACTTCTGGGCGAACGACGACGCGATCAAGCTCGCCAACGGCTTGCGCGCGGCGCTGGACAAGACGGCCAGCACAAAAAGCTGATTCCGAAGGAGGAGGGATCCAATTTTGGGTTCGCTGGTAAGTCAGCTTTGGTTGCCGCGGAGGAGCATAATGATTCTTTGATCATGGCGCTCTTTCTCCGACATGAAAAAACCCGCAGCGGATTCTTCCGCGCGGGTGTTACGAACTTTTCGATGCTGCCGTTGTGCCAGTGTTTTGCCCGACGTGTCAAACCTTCCAGGTCCATGGTCCCAAATGTCGATCATGCCGGAAAGGACGCCGACCGACGAACGTTAGTCCAATGATTTCAATACCCCCGCTACTGTGCATGGGGTTGTTTTTCGTGTTTTTGTTTTGATTGCGTCGAAACGACCGCGCTCAGCGCCGGCCACGCGGCGCCTCGGCCTTGGCCGGCGCTTCTGTCTGCGGCGCGCAGGTCGCAGCCTGAAGCGTTGCCTGGGCCTGCTGCATCAAGCCGGGCTCGGCGGCGAGCGCCTTCATCACGATCAAGCCGGTGGTAGCAGGGGAATCGATGATCAGGCGGTCGGCCGCGGTGATCTCTTCGTCCTCGGGCAGCTCGTTGTGCTGCGGCTCGGTCATCAGGTCGAGCTCGATCACCTTCTTGCCGGCGGAGCGGTCGTTGATGGCGTAATAGGCGATCTCGTTGCGGGTGTAGAACGACACCGAGGTGTAGGCCTGGCTCACCGGCACCGTCAGCTTGAGCGGCCCGCCCGTGAGGTCGTAGCGGCAGATCGCGATCGCGAAGGCCGGGTCCATGAACGGCATCGGCGAATTGTTGGGATCGGCGAGGGGAAGCTGGGTCACGGCGTTGAGCTTCGTCATCGGCGTCAGCCGCGAATAGGCGTCCTGTGTCGCGATCCGCGGCAGCGCCAGCACGCTGACGAGATGGACCACGAGGCCCAGCACCACGCCCGCGACGATGGTGAACATCAGGCGGATCATGAGCAGCCCACCGTCTTGATCGTGGGCATCGGCGCATCGCGCTGTGTGCGCGTCGCGACCCCGACAGGGGTATCGTAGAGGCGCAGCATCAGCGCGTAGCGCTCGATGCCGCCGGTCGGCAGCCAGTTGCCGGCGCGTGAGCGCGAGGCGATGCGGATCTCGAACGAGCCGTCGGACTGCCGCACGATCTCCTGGCTGGTGAAGCCGTAGCGCTGCAGCGAATTGGCGACGAGGTGGCCCTTGCGGTCGTACAGCGTCAGTGTCCAGAACCGCGCCGGCGGCGTCACGCCGGAGACGACGACGTCGCAGCGGCCGTCGAGCGCCTTCTTCTTCTCGTCGGCGGTCGCGGTGAAGGCGACGCCGTCACCGGTGCCGATCGGCAGCTCGCCGTTGCGCACGATAGTGGCGCGCGAATAGGGATCGACGTCGGCGGTGCCGGTGCGCGGCCGCGCGGTCCACGGACCGATGGTCAGCGCGCCGATCTCGGTGCCGCGGGTCGTCGTCATCCAGGTCGCGCCGACGCCGACCACGCTCGCGAGCAGAAGGGCCGTCAATGTGATCAGGATCAGCCGCACGGGTTTCGATCAGTTCTTGCGCGGGGCGGATGCGTTCGCATTCTCTTCCGCATAGTTCTGTGGAAAGGCGAGCGCGCTCGTCGACGAGGCCGGCTTGGCCGCATTGGCGTCGTTGCTGGTTGATTTGGTCGCGGTCTTGGCGGCGTCATCGAGCAGCTTCTCGACGCGCACCAGGATGTCGGCGCCGCGCTTGGTCAGCACCGGCGGCGGACCGGGCTTGGTCTCCAGCACCTTCGGTGCCGCATTGGCTTGTGCTGCCGTCGGCTGCGGCGGCAGCTTCTGGCCCATGCCGATGCCGGGGATTTCCCGGACCTCGACGCCCTGATGCGCGGCGACCATGATGTCGTGCCAGGTCTGCGCCGGCAACGAGCCGCCGGTCATGCGGTTGGTCGGCGAATAGTCGTCATTGCCGTACCACACCGCGCAGGTGAAATTGCCGGTGTAACCGACGAACCAGGCGTCACGATACGCATTGGTCGTGCCGGTCTTGCCGGCGGTCGGAATGCCGTCGAGCGCGGCGCGGCGCGCGGTGCCTTCGCTGACGACGTGGCTCATCATGCCGGCCATGTCGGCGGCAACGGAGGCCGGGATCGCTTGTCGCGGCTTCGGACCGTCGCGGTCCCAGCGCCAGACCGGATCACCGGCACCGGTGCGCACCTCCAGTACCGAATGCGGTGTCACCGCCTTGCCGCGGTTGGGGAAGGTGGCGTAGGCGACGGCGTGCTCGAGCACGGTGACTTCGTCCGAGCCGATCGGCAGCGACGGGGTATCGGGCAGCGGCGCCTTGAGGCCGAAGCGGCGGGCGACCTCGACGATCTTGGCGCGGCCGAGCTTGGCCGGGTTCGGCGCCTTCGGCTGTTCCTTCTGGCCGATCGCGATCGACAGCTTGACGGGCACGACGTTGATCGAGCGCGTGATCGCCTGCGTCAGCGTCACCGAGCCGGAATAGGAATGGCCATAGTTCTGCGGACACCAATTGCCGATGCAGACCGGGCCGTCGACCACGATCGAGTTCGGCGTGAAGCCGTTCAGGAGTGCGGTGGTGTAGACGTAAGGCTTGAACGACGAGCCGGGCTGGCGGTAGGCGTCGGTCGCGCGGTTGAACTGGCTCGCACCATAGTCGCGGCCGCCGACCATGGCGCGGATGCCGCCGTCGAGATCGGAGACGACGGTCGCGGCCTGGGTCGCGTGATAGTCGCGGCCGAACTGGCGCAGCTGGTTCTCGATGGCGTCTTCCGCCGCCTTCTGCACGTTGGTGTCGATCGCGAGGCGCACCACGAAGACGCGCTCGGTGTACGACTTCGGGAAGGTGTCGACCAGCTTGCGCATCTCGTCGAAGGCGTAGTCGAGATAGTAGTTCGGCGAGGCCTCGTCGCGGCGATCGACCGCGAAGGCAGGATTCCGGCGGGCGCCGAACACCTGGCCCTCGGTCATGAAGCCGGCATCGACGAGATTGTCGAGCACGACGTTGGCGCGGGCGCGCGCCGCGGGCAGGTTGATGTGCGGGGCGTATTTGGTCGGCGCCTTGAACAGGCCGGCGAGCATCGCGGCTTCCGACAGCGTCACGTCGCGCGCCGACTTGTTGAAGTAGAAGTGGGCTGCGCCGTCGACGCCAAAAGTGCCGCCGCCCATATAGGCGCGGTCGAGGTACAGCTTGAGGATCTCGTTCTTGGTCAGGCGCCATTCCAGCCAGACCGCGAGGAAGGCTTCGTTGACCTTGCGCTCGATGGTGCGCTCGTTGCTCAGGAACAGGTTCTTGGCGAGCTGCTGGGTGATCGAGGAGCCCCCCTGGCGGACGCCGCCGGCCTGGGCGTTGGTGACGAGCGCGCGCGCGGTGCCGGCGATGTCGATGCCGAAATGCTCGTAGAAGCGGCGGTCTTCGGTCGCGAGCGTCGCCTTGATCAGCACGTCCGGAAAATCTTCCAGCGGGATCGAGTCATTGTGCTTGATGCCGCGGCTGCCGATCGGATTGCCATAGCGGTCGAGGAAGGACACCGCGAGATCGGATTTCTTCAGCCAGTCCTCGTCCGCGGTCTCGCGGAAGGCGGGGATGGCGAGCGTGAGCATCACGACCAGGCCGCCGAGGCCCAGCGTCGCGGCCTCCGACAGCGGCTCGATGAACACCCAGCGCTTCCACCGCCCGACATAGAAGCGGTCCATGAAGGTCGAATAGCGCTCGTAGAGCTCGCGGATGCCCTTGGCCGAGGAGAACAGCGAGGAATCGATGCGCGCGTCGAGGTCCAGAAAGAAATTCCGGATGCGGCTCTTCCAGTTGGATGGTGTGTTCTGGACCACCTAGAACCCTTGAGGCTCGGTTCGACAGCGTTCTAGCACCCGGCCGGGGCGGCACCGAGACGCCTTGAGGGAATGTTGCGGCAAACCCAAGGCGCCGGTTTCGCATCCGAGGGGACTTGCTGTTCCTTCTAGCCGAGCAGGGCCTATAAACCAATGGTCAGGCTCACGATTTTGAACAACAGGCCTAATTGACCCCGGTTCATTACGGGCCTCAATTGGGCGTTGCTTGCAGCGTCCGGGCCTCACGCCCTAGATGGAACGAGCCGTAGCTCTTTCGAACCCTTGTTGAGACGCATGACCGCAGCTCCCAAACGACCTTCAGGCCAGGAAGGATTCTTCTGGAAAACCAAGACGTTGGAAGAGCTGTCGGAGGCCGAATGGGAGAGCCTGTGCGACGGCTGCGGCCGCTGCTGCCTGAACAAGCTCGAGGACGAGGATACCGGCGACATCTATTTCACCCATGTCGGCTGCAAGCTGCTCGATGCCGGGACCTGCGGTTGCAAGGACTATCCGAATCGCTCCGCCAAGGTTCCCGACTGCGTCCGCCTGACCCCGGCCAATGTCCGCACCCTGAACTGGCTGCCGCCGAGCTGCGGCTACAAGCTGGTCGCGGAAGGGCGCGACCTCTATTGGTGGCATCCGCTGGTCTCGGGCGATCCCAACACCGTTCATGAAGCCGGCGTCTCCGTGCGCGGCCGGGTCGAGGGCAGCGAGGAGGAGATCCCGGACGAGGAGCTCGAGGACCACATCGTCCAATGGCCGGCGCAGCTGCCGAAACGGGCACGCCTGAAGCGACGCCCGAAGGACTGATCCGCCTGCGACGTCGGATCACGTCATCGCGATGACCCCGCGGTGGGATGCACCCATGCGCCGCGGTGCCTGCCTGAGAAGAACTTTGCTGTCTACATTGGCGGCATAGAACGAATCCTTCGCGGCGTTGCGCCGCCTCACGGCTTCCGATCGAGATGAACAAGTTCGACCGGCAGAGCAGTTCTGCCGACATCCAGGCGTTGCCCGACGATATCGCCGAAGAGCTGTCCCGCCTTCCGAGCGAGGTCCTGAGCGTCGATGACGCGCCCTCGCTCGCGCCGCCGGCGCCGCTGTCGCAGGACGAGGTCCGGACCATCGTGATCAGCCTGATGCTGACGATGTTCCTGGCAGCCCTCGACCAGACCATCGTCGCCACCGCGCTGCCGACCATCGGGCGCCAGTTTCACGACGTCTCCAATCTCTCCTGGGTCATCACCGCCTATCTGCTCGCCTCGACCGCGGTCGCACCGGTGTTCGGGACGCTGAGCGATATCTACGGCCGCCGCGCGATGATCATCATTTCGCTCAGCCTGTTCGTCGCAGGCTCCGTGCTGTGCGCGATCGCGCCGAACATGCCGATGCTGATTCTGGCGCGCGGCCTTCAGGGCCTCGGCGGCGGCGGCATCATGCCGGTCGTCCAGACCGTGATCTCCGACGTCGTCTCGCCGCGCGAGCGCGGACAGTACCAGGCCTATTTCTCCAGCGTCTGGATGGTCGGCGGCATTCTTGGCCCGGTCATCGGCGGCGTGTTCGCAGAGCATCTGCACTGGTCGATGATCTTCTGGATCAATCTGCCGCTCGCCGCCGCGGCGATCGCGCTGCTGCTGCCGAAGATGAAGAAGATCCCGGTGTTCCACCGCAAGCGCAAGGTCGACTGGCTCGGCGGCGTCCTGCTGATGGCCTCAGCCGTCGTCTTCATGCTGGTGGTGACCTGGGGCGGCACGCGTTATCCGTGGCTTTCGCCGACCGTGCTTGCGATGGTGGGTGGCGCCGTCGCCCTCGCAGTCACCTTCGTCTGGCACGCGCGCCGCGCCGACGAGCCGTTCCTGCCCTTGAAGCTGCTGACGGGATCGGTGGCGCCGTTCGCGTTGACGGCCGGCGGCTGCGGCCTAGGTGCGATCACGGGCCTCACCGTGCAGCTTCCGCTCTATTACGAGCAGGTCTATCACCTCAGTGCCAGCGAGGCGGGGCTTGCATTGATTCCGCTCGCGGCGGTCTCGACCTGCGGCGCGGCGATTGCCGGCCGCACCATGGCGCGCGCAAAACACTACAAGCGCGTTGCCATCATCGGCACGTCCTGGGCCGCGCTGTGCGGCCTCGGCCTCACGGTCACCACCTTGCCGCTGTGGGGCCTGCTGACGCTGATGGCGGCGTTTGCGCTCGGCCTCGGCACGACCTTCCCGGTCTGCGTGGTCTCGCTGCAGAATTCGGTCGCGCGCCCACAAGTCGGCACCATCACGGGCGCGATGAACTTCTTCCGCTCGCTGATGTCCTCGTTCACGGTCGCGGCGTTCGCGGCGATCCTGCTGATCGCGCTCGGCGCCGACGTTCCGCTGGCCGGCGAGCATCATGCCGCCGGCGCGGTCGCCATTCCCGCCGACGACATGCGGCACGCTTTCCGCTACGTCTTCGGCGCCGCCACCGCGCTGATGACCACCGCCGCGCTCTGCCTGATCGCGATGGAGGAGCGGCCGCTCGCCGGCCCCTCCGTCACGCAGCAGGTGGAGATGGCGGAGTAGGGGCTAGCCGCCGCGATCGGGATCGTCGTCGGCATCACCTGCGCTCGTCTTCCGCGCCTTCGCCGCAAGCTGTTCCTTGAGACGCGCGAGTGCTTCGGCGGACCAATCACTGACATCTGTCACCGCAACCCAGGCATCGACGTAATGCTCGGGCGCGTAGACATGGCCAAAGCCCATCGGCGTCGCGGTCGCGACCGCCATGTCGAGGGCGAGCTGCAGCATCGTCACGATAGGATACCATCGCAGCTCCGGTGACACGTCCGGTCCGCGCGGCGCATTCATCCAGTCCGGCGCCTGATAGGCGTCGCGGTAGGCGAAGAAGGTGATCGCGTCGCTGGCATATTGCAGATAGACGACCCGCATCGGCCCCCAGGGCGTATCCGGCGGCACCGTCGGTCCGTTCTGGTTCATGAAGCGGACGAAGCGGCTGTCGCGGAATTCCGGCAGCCAGGCCGGCGATCCCGGATTGCGGTTCGCGGTGACCGAGCGCCAGATGTGGCTCTCGAACGGCGGCCCACTCCACAGCGCGCCGGCAATGGGATCCCCGATCGTCTCGAACAGCTCCGCGGATTTCTCCGAGTTCATGGCTCCGAGGCTGAGCCCGTGCAGATACAGCTTCGGCCGCTTGTCCCTCGGCAGCGTCGTCCAGTAGCCGTAGATTTCCGCGAACAGCGCGCGCGCCGCTTCCGCTCCGTATTCCGGCTGAAATAGCAGCGACAGCGGGCTGTTGAGATAGGAATACTGCATCGCGACGCTCGCGACATCGCCATGGTGGAGATATTCGACCGTATCCATCGCGGCCGGATCGATCCAGCCGGTGCCGGTCGGCGTGATGACGATCAGGATTTTGCGGTCGAAGCCGTGCTGGCGCTTGAGCTCGTCGAGCGCAAGCCTGGCGCGCGCCTGCGCCGTGTCGCGGCTGCCGAGGCCGACATAGACGCGCACGGGATTCTGCGCAGGCCCTCCCGTAAGGGGGCCGATCTCGGCCGCGGTCGGGCCAGAGGCAACGAATCGGCGCCCCATGCGGCCAAGCTCCTTCCACTTCACCAGTGACGCAGAACTGCCTGTTCGATCGGGGGCGGTCGGTTGCGGCCGCTCAGGCTCTTGCAAGGCGTCGAGCTCGCGGAAGGAGGAGTCGAGCAGGTTGAAGGCCGTGCGGATCAGGACATTGCTGGCGATCGACCAGAACAGCAGGCCTGCGACCAGCACGCCGATCACGTTCGCGACCTTCCGCGGCACGAGGCGTCGTGTGCGCGCGGCGAGCAAGCGGGCGACGAGCGCGAACAACCGCCCCAGCGCCAGCAGCACGACGAACGTGATCAGGGCGATGATACAGACCTTGAACGGATGGGCGGTCTCGACCGGCGCCATCTTCATCACGGCGCGGATCGAGTTCTGCCATTCGGCCGTGCGCCACAGGAAGACAATGACGACGAGCAAGCAGACGGCTGCGGCAAGCGCATTCGCAATTGATCTCGTGCGCGCCGAAGGCTCGGGCAGTTCGAGATAGTGCCACAGCCGGCGCCACAGGATTCCGGCGAAATAGCCGATCGCAAAGCAGCCGCCGGCGAGGGCACCTTGCGTGAGATAGCTGCGCGGGATCAGCGTCGGCGTCAGCGCGGCCGCGAAGAACAGCGCCCCCAGCATGAGGCCGACGCCGGACAGCGACAGCAATTGTCGCCGAATGAGCCGCGCTGGATTCATGAAGGCACCTCCCGAGCGACGCTATCCTGTGGTCGTATCCGCAAAGCTGCTCTTTCGCGGCAACAGGATCGTGAACTCCGTGAACGCGCCGGGCTCCGTCGTGACGTCGATCGTGCCGCCGTGCTGCTTCACGATGATGTCGTGGCTCATCGACAGTCCGAGACCGGTACCTTCGCCAGCCGGCTTGGTGGTGAAGAACGGATTGAACATCTTCGCCTTCACGTCTTCCGGAATGCCGGTGCCGTTGTCGCGAATGCGGATCTCGATGCTGTCGCCGCGGTCGCGCGTCGTCGCTGTTACCGCCGGCTCGTAGCCGCCGGCGCCATCATCCGCCTTGCGCCTGGTCACCGCATAAAAACCGTTTGAGATCAGGTTCAGCAACACCCGCGTGATCTCCTGCGGAAACACTTCGGCGGAGCCTGCCGCGGGATCGAGCTCACGCTTCAGCGTCACGTCGAACCGCGGCTTCTCGGCGCGCGCGCCGTGATAGGCGAGGTCGAGGCTCTCCTCGACCAGCGCGTTGATGTCGGCCAGCCGATGCTCGCCGCCGCCCTCGCGCGAATGCAGAAGCATGTTCTTGACGATGGAATCGGCGCGCCTTCCGTGCTGCACGACCTTTCCAAGATTGTCTCTCAGCAGCCCCGTCAGCTCGTCGACCTCCGCGCGCAGATCGTCGGCGAGCGGGACGGGCGCAAGCACCTCGTTCAGCTCGTCGGTCAGCTCGGCCGAGAGCGAGGCAAAATTGTTGACGAAGTTGAGCGGGTTCTTGATCTCGTGCGCGATGCCGGCGGTGAGCTGGCCGAGCGAGGCCAGCTTTTCGGTCTGGATCAGCCGGTCTTGCGCCGCGCGCAAATCGTCGAGCGATTTGGCGAGCTCCCGCGTGCGGTCCTGCACCTCGTTGAACAGGCGGGTGTTCTCGACCGCGATCACGGCC
The DNA here is from genome assembly GCF_018130785.1 of Bradyrhizobium liaoningense. GTDB lineage: Bacteria > Pseudomonadota > Alphaproteobacteria > Rhizobiales > Xanthobacteraceae > Bradyrhizobium > Bradyrhizobium liaoningense_A. The sequence goes on along the minus strand of NZ_JAFCJT010000001.1, from coordinate 893,160 downwards.
TGGTCGGCAAAGGTCTTGAGCAGGCTGATCGCCTTGTCCGGGAATGGGCCCGCCTCGGGGCGCGTCACGCCGATGGTTCCGATGGCGATGCCGTCGCGCAGCATCGGAATCACGAGGATGCTGCGATAGCCTCGCGTTCGCGCCAGCTCGCGCATGGCCTCCGTGAGATCGGGCTCGTTCTGCATGTCGCTGCGGAAGGCGTAGTCTCCGCTCGTCGCCACCCGGCTGTGGATGCCCGATGCCGCAAGCGGCGCCGGGAACGAGCTGAGCAGCTCCGCGTTGCCGGCCTCGTTGTCGGTGGTGAAGGCGGCCAGATGCAGCATGCCGTTGACGACGCGGGTGACGGTGGAGGAATGTCCTCCGACCAGCGACTTGGCACTGTCGGAGATCGCCTGAAACACCGGCGTGACATCAGCCGGCGAGGCCGCGATCACCTTGAGGATGTCAGCGGTCGCGGTCTGCCGTTCCAGCGCTTCCTTCGTCGCGTTGAACAGGCTGACATTCTTGATCGCGATCACCGCCTGGTCGGCGAAGGTCCGCAGCAGCCGCACATGATGCTCGGCGAACGCGCCGGTCACGCGGCGCGTGGCGATGATGACGCCGATGGCCTCGCCCTCGCTCATCAAGGGGGTGAACAGCATGCTGCGAAAGCCCCGGGAACGCGCGATGTCGCGTGCGGCCGGCTCAAGCTCGGTGTCGGGGAGCTGCGCCGCGGCGCCTTTAGCCACGAGCTGATACGGCGGGAATTGCGCGAACGGCACCGGGAACGAGGCCTGGAGCACGCGGTCGCCGGCCGGATCGCCGGGCGTGAACGCCGCGAGGTGCGCGGCGCCGTCGACATAGCGCAGCACCGCGGTGGAGAAGCCGCCGATCAGCCGGTTGGCGTTGGCGGCGATCGCGTCGAACACCGGCTGCACGTCCGACGGCGAGCCGGCCATCACCTTCAGGATGTCGGCCGTGGCGGTCTGCCGCTCCAGCGTCTCGCGCGTCTCGTTGAACAGCCGCGCATTCTCGATCGCGATCACGGCCTGGTCGGCGAACGTCTGAAGCAATTGCACGAGATCGGGCGCAAACGCACCGGGCTCGGCGCGCGTGACGCTGATCATGCCGACCGGGGCGCCCCGGTTCATCAGCGGCATGAACAGCACGCTGCGAAAGCCGCGCAGCCTCGCCAGATTGCGGTTCAGCTCCGGCACGTCGTCGGCTTCGCTGTCTGGAAACTGGATCGTCTCGCCGTCGCGCACCAGCGCGAAGGTCGGAAAGTCCTCGATCCGCCTCGGGAAGGAGGCCTTCAGGCCTTCGTCCGCTTCCGGGCTGGTCGGCGTGAACGCCACGAGATGCAGCTCGTCGCCGATGAACTGGAGCACGGTCGCCGAGAAGCCGCCGAGCAAGCGCTTCGAGCTGGACGCGATCGCGGCGAAGACCGGCCGCGCATCGGACGGGGAGGCCGCGATGGTGCGCAAAATCTCGGCGCTGGCGCCCTGGCGATCCCTTGCAATCGCAAGCTCGCTGCGCAGCCGTGCGTTCTCGGCCGCGGCCGACTGCAATTGCCGTCTGAACTCGTCGATCCCGGCGACATCGTTGGAAGTGGTGGTCATTCGCAATCCGGCTTGATGCCGCGACATGCGCGACATCCTGCCGGATTATCACATTCCTTGCGGCAGGAGCCAGCGCCCGCGGCCTTGTGACCGCCTCACGTGCCCGGCCGCGACACCTCGGTCTCCTTGCTGGTGATGAACTCCAGCAGCACCGGCACGCCTTCCTGCGTCTTCTGGATGCCGCGCTTGATCGCGGGGATGATGTCCTCAGGCTTGGTCACCCGCTCGCCATAGCCGCCGAAGGCGCGCGCCATCGCGGCGTAGTCGCCGGAAATGTCGGTCGAGCGATATTTCTCGGTCGAAACCGGCATCACCTTCAGTTCGATCGCCATCGAGAAATTGTTGAGCAGGATCGACATGATCGGGATGCGCTCGCGCACCGCGGTCTCGAAATCCATGCCCGTGAAGCCGATCGCGGCGTCGCCCCAGACATTGATGCAGAGCTTGTCGGGCCTTGCGAGTTTTGCGCCCATCGCGAGCCCAAGGCCGTAGCCGAGCTGCGTCGTCTTGCCCCAGCCGAGATAGGTGAGGGGCTCGACCGATTTCCAGAACGGTGAGAGCTGGTCACGCGGGCTGCCGGCATCATGCGTGATGATGGTGTTGCTGACGTCGACGGTGTGCTGGAGGTCCCAGAGCACGCGATAGGGGTTGAGCGGCGCGTCGTTGCTGGTGAGTTTCGGCATCCATTTCGCCAGCCACTCCTTGTGCGAAGTGGCGATCTCGGCCGCGACCGCTGATGCGTCGCGATCCGCCGTGACGGTCTTGCCGATCTCCTCCAGCAGTGCGTCGAGCACGAGGCCGGCGTCGCCGACGAGGCCCATCTTGGCCTCAACATCCTTGTTGAGATGGTTCGGATCGAGCGTTGAGTGGATGATGGTCTTTCCCTTCGGCATCGCGATGCCGAAATTGGTCTCCGTGAAGGAGCAGCCGATGCCGAAGATGACGTCGGCCTCAGCCAGGAATTTTGGCACAGCGCGCGGCACCGCGAGGCCGCCCGAGCCGAGCGACAGCGGATGCGTCTCCGGGAACGACGACTTGCCGCCGAGACTGGTGGTGACGGGAATGGCGAGCCGCTCGGCGAGCCGCTTCAGTTGCGGCCACGCCTGCGCGTAGTGCACGCCCTGGCCGGCATAGAGCACGGGGCGCTTCGCGTTGACGAGCAGGCCCGCTGCCTCCTTCACATGAACAGGATCGGCGCCGTAGCGCGTGCGCAGCACCGGCGTGTAGTTGAGCGGCTCCGGCACCTCCTCGTTCCACATGTCGGCGGGGATCTCGACGATGACGGGACCGCCGCGGCCGTTCTTGAGCTTGGTGAAGGCACGACGAAAAATGTTGGCGACTTCCGCGGCGAGGATGATCGGCTCGGACGATTTCGCGAACGGCTTCATCGCCTCACTGGAATTGAAGTTCGGCTCGATATGCGCAAGCCGGCGCTGATAGCCCATCGGCAGCACCAGCACCGGAACGGACTCGCCGTAGCATTGCGCGACGCCGCCCATCGCGTTCTCCGCGCCGGGCCCGTGCTGCATGCAGAACGCGCCGATCGTACGCCCCGACGTCACGCGTGAGATCGCATCCGCCATGTGCACGCCGACGCGCTCCTGCCGCACCATCACGGGACGGATCTCGGCCTTGGCCGCATGCTCGATCAGATGATTGACCGGATAGCCGCAGAGGATCTCGATCCCCTCGCGCTTCATGATTTCCGCAATCGCGGTCCCGAGCTTCATGGCGTCTCCCTGGGGCAGGCCGGTTGATCCGGCTGGTTGAGAAGAGAGGATCAGGAAATGTCCGGGCGGTAAAGCGCGGGCGGGTGACAGTCGCGGTAGGTCAGCCATGCAGCGAGCTGCCTGGCCCGGATTTCGCTGCGCTCCGTCCGGGTAACGAGCTTGCCCGCCGTCGCCGATCGGTCCGGCCAACGGGTGACAAACTCCCTATTTGCAGTTTTTGCAGATCGTCAGCTTTCGTTTCAACGCTTCGTCTTCCTGATCGATCAATTGCTGAGCCGCGGGGCCTTTCGTATCCAGATTGGTCTTTGTATCCAAATCGGACTTGGAGCCCTTTGCCGCGCGAGACCTCACAGGCGGCGCCACCTGACTTGAAGTGTCGTTGTCGTCGACGGTGCCGACGCTGAAGCCATCGTAGTCGGCGGCGGGATTCGGCACCGGCGGAGGGCCGCCGATCATGGGTGGAGCCTGCCTCCCGGACGCCGCCGGCGGAATTCTGGAATTTTTGGCGCTCGCGCGTGGCGGCGATGCCTGGGGCGGAGCAAGCGAAACCGGCGGCGCGACCGAAGTCTGTCCTCTCGCGCCGTCGTGGGACCAGGTGCCGACAAACATGAGGCTGAGAGCCAAAAGCGTCACGCTTCTCATCCGCATCCTTCAAACAGCTCTGGTTGATCGATTGGCGGCACGGCTCGAGCCATGCCGAAGACTATCAGGACTCGCATGGCCGTCAAAGCACGGTTCCAGCGTTACCTGTGGTCCACCCGTGCGCATTTTCATCCGTACATGGGATCTCAGGTGCCAGCCGGCGCCTGGCTTTCCCTGCGCGCTTTCTCGAAGGGACGAAAGCTGCCGCGAGAGTGCGGAGATGTGTCCGCTGTTCGAAACGCGAATGGATGGGCTGTTCCGTCACCCATCCTCCGTCATTGCAAGCGCAGCGAAGCAATCCAGAATCCCTCCGCGGAGAAACTCTGGATTGCTTCGCTGCGCTTGCAATGACGAGATCGGCGAGGGAGCGTGCGCGGACTGCCGTGCCGGAGTCAGCGCGTGCAAGGACTTCGCGTCAGGCCAGGGCTGCCGTTACGAGGCGGCCGTTACTTCAGCGACGAGCTGATCGAGTTGAACTTGTTGTTGAGGAGCTGGCTGCCGGTGTTGTTCACGACGGTCACGATGGCCAGCGCGATGCCGGCGGCGATCAGGCCGTATTCGATGGCGGTGGCGCCAGTCTCGTCGGCAAGGAAAGACCTAAGCAAACTCATTGCCAGCTCCTGTTCATCCGATCCAATGTATGGCCGCGTCGTTTTCGGACTCGTAAATAGATCGAATAGATTTTTCTGCGCGCCAAAAGAATTAGCCCCGGGGCGAGCGCGCCTCCGTCACATACGATGGCATTCATTAAATTAAGGTTCCATCGATCCATCCAAATGGATTCAAAATCGAGCCCTTCGCGCGGGCCGTGCTTTCATGGCGCGATCGTGGGGCTCTGCGCGCCGGGGAGACGGCGTTTCAGCACGGCGGTGAGGCGATTGACCAGATCCTGCACGGTGCCCGGCCGAGACCGCGTCGCCGTGCCGGCGGCCTGTTCGGTCCCGGGCCCGTCGTTCACGATGCTGATGTAGTTCTTTCTGACGTCCTGCTGCACGGGGCACGCGAACCCTTGGCTCGATCGGGACCGGGACCATGCTGTGCGCAGGGGGAACCAACGGTTAATTTTGTCTCCCGTAGGAATACCCTGCCGTGCCGGAATGAGCGCGCCGCTTAACGGTTTGTTGAGCCTGTTCGTCGAGGTCGGGAAGGATGTTAACCGGGGATGCCAACCATGGCGCTCATTCGCGCCGTCCGTCCGCATTCAGCGCCCGCAACATCGCGATGCGGGCGAACATCACCCAGCCGCCGCCGGTCTCGGCTGCCTTGATCAGGGTCTCGATCGCGGTCTGCCAGTGCGTTTCGTGCTGCGCGTCCTCGGGCAGCCGCATGATGTAGTCGGCCGCCTCTTGAAGCGTGAGCAGCTTGCGTTTGCTGCCCACGCGAACGGGATCGTCGAACGCCGTCGACCAGGGCATGTCAGGCCGGCCGATCGAGGAGGAGCGACATCACGGCGCGGTTGCAGCTGCGGATTGCGTCTACCCGGCCTTCTTCGCCCGCGCAGGCGCGCGCACCGGCTTGTCGGCCCTCTTGGGGGGCGCTTCCTTGGCTGCTGCTGTCTTGCCGCCCTTGCCGGCGATCGGCAATAGCATCTCGCGCTGGCCCTCGACACGCTTCTTCGGCTTCTTGCCCTTGACGGTCTCCTTGACGGTCTCCTTGGCGACCTTCGCCGCGGGCGCCGTGTCCTTCTCGTTCGCGATGCTCTTCTTCAGCGCGTCCATCAGATTGATGACGTTGCCGCCGGTTTTCGGCGCGGCCTTCGCGGTGATCGGCGCGCCGCTGCGCTTCTTGTTGATGAGATCGATCAGCGCCGTCTCGTAATGGTCCTCGAACAGCTCGGGCTCGAACGCGCCGGACTTCTTCTCGACGATGTGCCTGGCAAGGTCGAGCATGTCCCTGGTCAGCTTCACGTCCTGGATGTCGTCGAAATATTCCTTCTCGCTGCGGACCTCGTAGGGATAGCGCAGCAGCGTGCCCATCAGGCCGCTCTCGAGCGGCTCCAGCGCGATGATGTGCTCGCGGTTGGTCAGCACGACGCGGCCGATCGCGACCTTGTCCATGCTGCGGATGGTCTCGCGGATCACCGCGTAGGCGTCGTGGCCGACCTTGCCGTCAGGCACGAGATAATAGGGGCGGATCAGGTAGCGGTTGTCGATATCGGCCTTCGGCACGAACTCGTCGATCTCGATCGTATGCGTGGAGTCCAGCGCGATGTCGTCGAGCTCGTCCTTGGTGACCTCGATATAGGTGTCGGTGTCGACCTTGTAGCCCTTGACGATGTCCTCGGAGATGACCTCGTCACCGGTCTCGGCGTCGACCTTGAGGTACTTGATCCGGTGGCCGGTCTTGCGGTTGATCTGGTTGAACGAGACCTTCTCCGTATCCGAAGTGGCCGGATACAGCGCGACCGGGCAGGTCACGAGCGACAGACGCAGAAAACCCTTCCAATTGGCGCGGGGGGCCATGGGCTACTCCAAACGCAACGGGGACAGAGGACGAGGATACCATCGGGGAACAACGAATCATAGCAAGGCGGATAGCGGAATCTTGCAACTGCGTTAACCGTCCGCTCGGCGCCTGGTTGCAGCCCGATGCAGCGGCAAAAACCGGAACATCACATCCAATCACGCGTTGGCCCGGGACATCAGGCTGCGAGGAGGTCGCGACCACTGCAGCCGACATCCAGAGATCGAGGGCATTATGGCAGCTACGCGAGAGCACGATCAGATCATCGAAACCGCAACCGAGGCGCGTCAGGGCGAGCCTGGGCCGTCAGTGGCCGCCCTGCTTGCCATCTCGACCGGGCTCGCGATCCTGATCCTCGCCGTCATCTGGTTCGTGTTCTTCCGGACCTGACGGCCAGTCGACGGGAGGGTTCGGACCTTCCGACTACGCCGCGTAGCGGCACATAGCGCCCGCCACGCCGCCGGCTCGTCCGGTGGCCCGGCGGGCGCAGTCGCGTCGGCGCATGAGAAGCTCTATATGACCAAAAAGTAACGCGGCCGGTTCCCCGTGTTCATATTCAGTTCACGCCGGAATTGCTCATCTGTAGCGGTGTTCATGCGGCCTATTTCTGGAGAGAAGCGTGCGCCTGCTTGTTGTTGAGGACGACCCCGATCTCAATCGCCAGCTCACCAAGGCGCTGACGGACGCCGGCTACGTCGTCGATCGCGCCTTCGACGGCGAGGAGGGGCATTATCTCGGCGATAATGAGCCCTACGATGCCGTTGTGCTCGACATCGGCCTGCCGAAGAAGGACGGCATCTCGGTCCTAGAAGCCTGGCGCCGCAACGGCCGCACCATGCCGGTCCTGATCCTCACCGCGCGCGACCGCTGGAGCGACAAGGTCCAGGGGTTCGATGCCGGCGCCGACGATTACGTTCCAAAGCCGTTCCATCTGGAGGAGGTGCTGGCGCGCATCCGCGCGCTGCTGCGCCGCTCCACTGGTCATGCCCAGAGCGAATTGAGTTGCGGCCCCGTCACGCTCGACACCAGGACCGGACGGGTCAGCGTCTCCGGCAATCCGGTCAAGATGACCTCGCACGAATATCGGCTTCTGGCCTACCTGATGCACCATTCGGGGCGCGTCGTGTCCCGCACCGAGCTGGTCGAACACCTCTACGACCAGGACTTCGACCGCGACTCCAACACCATCGAGGTCTTCGTCGGCCGCATCCGCAAGAAGCTCGACGTCGACATCATCCAGACCGTCCGCGGCCTCGGCTATCTCCTGACCCCGCCGCCCGGCGCTTGAGGCGTCAGGACTTGACGGCAGGCCGAACAGGGGCCTTGGTCCGGTCATGACGTCCGACGCCCCGCCATCCTGCGCCTGCCGGGATCCTTCCGATGCCCGCTAGCTCGCTTGCCAACCGCCTGTTCCTGTCGGCGACGGCGTGGCTCGTGGTGATCCTGGCCATCACCGGCGTGGTGCTGTCGTCGGTCTACAAGAGCGCCACCGAGCGCGCCTTCGACCGCCGGCTCAATCTCTATCTGCGCACCCTCATCGCCGAGGTCGCGACCCCCGACGAGCCGCCGGACCGTCAGTTCCAGTCGCTCGGCGAGCCCCTGTTCGAGCTGCCGCTGTCGGGCTGGTACTGGCAGATCACGCGGACCGATACCGAAAAGCCGGAGGTGCGCTCCTCGCGCTCGCTTTGGGACAAGAAGCTGCCGAAGCTGGAGGAGCAGGGCACCGAGCTCACCGCCGCCGGCATTCGCCTGGCCTATGTCGACGGGCCCGAGGGACAGAACCTGCGCATGGTGGAGCGTCCCGTCGATCTCGGCGCGGACGGCAAATATCTGGTCAGCGTCGCCGGCGACGACACCGAGATTTTCGACGAGACGCGCAGCTTCGACTACTATCTTGGCGGCACCTTCACCGCGCTCGGCATCGTGCTGCTGCTGACCACGGTGTTCCAGGTCCGCTTCGGTCTTGCGCCGCTCAAGCGCATCTCTGAGTCCATCGCCGACATCCGCTCGGGGCGGGCGGAGCGGCTCGAAGGTGAATTCCCGGTCGAGATCGCGCCATTGGCGCGCGAGACCAACGCTCTGATCGATGCCAATCGCGAGATCGTCGAGCGCGCGCGCACCCATGTCGGCAACCTCGCCCATGCGATCAAGACGCCGCTCTCTGTCATCGTGAACGAGGCCGGCACCCATGTCGCCGATCCGTTCGCGGCCAAGGTGATGGAGCAGGCGGACGTGATGCGAGACCAGCTCGCCCATCATCTGGAGCGCGCGCGCATCGCGGCACGCGTCTCGGTGGTCGCGACCGTGACGGAGGTCGCGCCCGTCATCGAGGCCCTGCGGCGGACCATGGAGAAGATCCATCGCGATCGCGGCATCGTGGTCGAGGCCAAGGCCGATCCGTCCGCGAAATTTCGCGGCGAGCGGCAGGATCTGGAGGAGATGGTCGGCAATCTCGTCGACAATGCCTGCAAATGGGCGGCCTCGCAGGTCTTCATCGAGGTTCTGGTGGAAGCGCCGCAGCAGGCGGGCGCCGGCCCGCGCCTGCGGATGATCGTTGATGACGACGGCCGCGGCCTGTCGGAGGCCGAGCGCGCCCAGGTCTCGCGGCGCGGCCAGCGGCTCGACGAGTCCAAGCCCGGCTCGGGGCTCGGCCTGTCCATCGTGACCGACCTCGCCGCGCTCTATGGCGGCAGCCTCTCGCTCGGCGGCGCCCCGACCGGTGGCCTGCGGGCGGAGCTGGTCCTCCCGGGAATATAATCCTTTGTTCCCGCATGACTATTTGATGTGGCCGGCACCGATCCGGACGAAACCGGAGCTATTTCGGAGGGACTTCCTAAACGGCTTCTTAAGTGGGGCCCATCTATGATCGCGCAGGACGCATCCCACGTCCGCCATTTTACCGTGCATTACCCGGGCGCATGAGCCAGACATCGATCGAGCGGCTGAGGGAATATCTCGCGCAGCTCCCGCCGCAGTCGCAGGCACTGCTGATGCGGGAGTTCGAGCGCGCGCTCGAGCGCGGCCAGGACACGGCCGTGGCGACCCTCGTGCTCGAGCAGCTGCGCAAGGTCGTCCGCAAGACCGAAGCCGACGAGGCTCCGCCGCCGCGCACGGACGACCTGTCGCGGCTTTTGTTCCAGGTGTTGGAACCGTTCCTGGTCGAGGCCGGCGCCCCGGTCCGGGTCGGCCAGATCCGCCGCTCTTCGCTGCATCCGATCTGGCAATGGCTCGGCCGCGATGGCGCCCCGGACAAGGTGAACGAATTCGAGGCGGCGCTGGCGCGCATGCCGGCTTCAGACAGCGCAGGGCAGGTCGAAGCCCTCGCCTCGAAGCTCCAGGCGGTGGCCGCGGATGCCATCTTCGAACTGACGGGTCCCGGCGGCGGCGACAAGACGCGCGCGCTCGCCCGCGTCGGCTCGCCCAACGTGATCGAGGACCTCTATTCGATCGGAGCGGTGCTCCAGGTCCGGGAAGCCATCGCGACGCTGAACGAGAAGCTGCCGCGCTTCCTGCGCGTCTTCGGCGAGCCACAGATCGCCTCGGTAACGGCAGCAATGAACATTCCGGCCCTCCAGACTCCGCAGATGCTGCCCTTCGCGCTGTCGATCATCGCGCAGCGGATGACGGCGCGCTGGCAGATCATCCGCCTCGCCATCAAGATTGCCGCCTCCGACGACGAGATCCGCGTCGCGGCAACGCCCTATGGCGTCGCCGTCACGATCGCGCTGCATGACCTGTCCTGCGTCGCCGCAGCGTTGCGCATGGACATCAAGCGCGGCCATTTCGACAATGTCGCCGACAATCTCAAGGCGCTGCATGACGGCGTCCGCGGCCTGCGCACGGAACTCGATCTGCGCAACGATTCCGCCTGGGGCAAGCAGCTGACCTCGATCCGGGCCGACATCTCCAATGCGCTGCAATCGGAGATCGACAGCGTTCCCGGCCGCGTTCGCCGCATCCTGCGCCAGCGTCCCGAGAAGGACATTCCGCCGGGGGCGCGGATCGACAGCACCGAGGTCGAGGAAACCGTGGCGCTGATCGATTTCGTCGCGACCTGCCGCAACTACGCGAGCGAGCTTGCGATCAATGAAGTGACGCTGCGCACCTATTCCGATCTCCAGCAATATGTCGAACGGTCGACCGAGCAGTTGGTGCAGTCGCTGCGTGCCGCCGATCACAAGGTCCGCACTTATCGGCAGCAGCAGGTGCAGGCCGCGATCCGCTTCTGCCAGGTGCTGTTCGGCGATGATTATGCGTCGCTGATGAGTCGCGCCGCGGAGAACGCGGCCACGGGCGAGCGCAAATCGTCGCGCGCGAGCTGATCCAGGCGCATGTTTTTGTGATCACAATTTGTGGTTGACGATGCCGGTGGCGGGCCCTACGGTCGCCGTGCAAGTTTTTGAAATTTCTATCTGTGGGCGCATGAAACCCCTTATCAGCTCCATCGAAATTGAAAACCGCGTCATTGTTGCCAAATATCAAAGGCTGATGGTTGGTGCGAAGGTGGTGCTGATCGAGAAGGCAAGCGGCCGGCAGCTGCCGGAGACCGTTACCAGGGTTGCTTCGCCTGTTCCCGTCGGGGTGTTGCGCATCAGATTGCCTGACGCAATCGAGCCGGGAACATACTTCCTGAGGGCCTTCAACGGGCACGGCGAGGACGCCGCTCAAAGCGCGGACTTCGAGATCGGCTAAGCCGTTGGATTCGCACCGTTTCGGGACTGTGTGCGGTCGCGCCGAATTGACAATTGTCAATTGCCGCATCGTCCGGCCGTGGTGTAAAGCCACCTGTGGGCGCGGTTCGCGCGCTGCCGGAAGCTTGCCAGATGACGCTATGGTTCGTGTTCGCGCTGATGACGGTCGCGGCGATTTTCGCCGTGCTTCTGCCGCTCGGCCGCAGCGGACGCGCGCAAAATCAGGGTAGCGAGGTCGCGGTCTACAAGGACCAGCTCGCCGAGATCGAGCGTGATCTCGCCGCAGGGCTGATCGCCGCGCCCGAAGCCGAGGCCGCACGTGTCGAGATCAGCCGCAGGCTGCTTGCCGCGGCCGGGAGCGAGCCCGCATCGGAACCGAAATCGAGCCTTAAATGGCGCCGCGCAGCCGCAGTGCTGGCGCTCGTCGCCCTGCCGCTGGTTGCGGTCGGCGTCTACATGCCGCTCGGCTCGCCCATGCTGCGCGACTTTCCGCTGGCGCAGCGGGAGCGGGGCTCCGGGTCCGGTATGGCGCAATCGCTCGAGAACCTCGTCGTGCAGGTCGAGCAACATCTGGAAAAGAATCCGACCGACGGACGCGGCTGGAACGTGCTTGCGCCGGTGCTGGAGCGGCTCGGTCGCTTCGACGATGCGGTGCGCGCCTATCGCAACTCGCTCACCTACAATGGCGAGAGTGCGGAGCGCAGGTCCGATCTCGGCGAAGCGATCGCGGCTGCTGCAAGCGGCGTGGTGACCGCCGAGGCGAAGGCCGAATTCGAGCGTGCGCATGCGCTCAACGGCGACGATCCCAAGGCGAACTATTTCCTGGGTCTTGCCGCCGAGCAGGATGGCCGCAAGGACGATGCCGCCAACATCTGGCGCGCGCTGCTGGCGAAAGCGCCGGCGGATGCGCCGTGGCGTCCTCTCGTGCAGACCTCGCTCGCGCGGGTCGGCGGCGGAGGCGCTACGATGCCGGCGCTGTCGGACGAGACGGTCGCAGCTTCCAAGGACATGAACGAGGGCGATCGCAACGCGATGGTTCGCGGCATGGTCGAACGGCTCGCTACGCGCCTCAAGCAGAATGGCGACGACGTCGAGGGGTGGCTGCGCCTGGTGCGCGCCTATCTCGTGATGGGCGATCGCGACAAGGCGGTGGGCGCATCGAGCGATGCCCGCCAGGCGGTCGCCAACGATGCCGCGCGGCTGCGACAGCTCAACGAAGGCCTCAAGACGCTCGGGGTCGACGGATGACGATTTCAGGACGAGACGGGCGGAGAACGGATACGCCATGACGCGCAAGCAGCGACGTATGACCATCATCGGCGGCTCCCTCGCAGTGCTCGCGCTTGCGGCCGCGCTCGTGCTCAACGCGCTGCGCGACTCCATCGTGTTCTTCTCGACGCCAACGATGGTCGCCGAGAAGCACGTCGAGCCGGGCAAGCGGTTTCGTCTCGGCGGTCTGGTGCAGCCCGGCTCGCTCCAGCGCGGCGATAATCTCGCCGTGACCTTCGAGGTTGCCGACGGCGGCGCCAAGCTGCCGGTCGCTTACAAGGGCATCCTGCCCGACCTGTTCCGGGAAGGGCAGGGCGTCGTCGCCGAAGGCGCGCTCGACGCCAATGGCGTGTTCAAGGCCGACACCGTGCTGGCCAAGCACGACGAGACCTACATGCCCAAGGATGTCGCCGACGCCCTGAAGAAGCAGGGGCACTGGAAGGACGATTACGGCGCGCAAGCTTCCGGTGGCGCCAAGCCTTCTGGTGACACGAAGCCTTATGGTGACACAAAGCCTGCGGCGACCGCGCAGGGCAACCCGCAGGGAGCCGTGCGGTGATCGCGGAATCCGGACATTACGCGCTGGTGCTGGCGCTCGCCCTGGCGTTGATCCAGTCCATCGTGCCGCTGATCGGTGCGCGCTTGCGCGATGCCGCGTTGATGAACGTGGCGCGCTCCACCGCGCTGGCGCAACTCCTGTTCGTCGGCGCGTCGTTCATCGCGCTCGTGATGCTTCACGTGGACTCGGATTTCTCGGTCGCCAACGTCTACGAGAATTCCCATTCGATGAAGCCGCTGCTCTACAAGATCACCGGCGTCTGGGGAAACCATGAAGGCTCGATGCTGTTGTGGGTGTCGATCCTGGCGCTGTTCGGCGGATTGGTCGCGGCCTTCGGCAACAATCTGCCGCTGTCGCTGCGCGCGCATGTGCTGGCCGTGCAGGCCTGGATCGCCAGCGCCTTCTATCTCTTCATCCTGATGACCTCGAATCCGTTCCTGCGCATCGTCAATCCGCCGATCGAGGGACGCGATCTCAACCCGGTGCTTCAGGACATCGGCCTCGCCGTGCATCCGCCGATGCTCTATCTCGGCTATGTAGGCTTCTCGATCTCGTTCTCCTTCGCCATCGCGGCGCTGATGGAGGGCCGGATCGACGCGGCATGGGCGCGCTGGGTTAGGCCGTGGACGCTGGTCGCCTGGATATTCCTGACGCTTGGCATCTCCATGGGTTCCTACTGGGCCTATTACGAGCTCGGCTGGGGCGGCTGGTGGTTCTGGGACCCGGTCGAGAACGCCTCGCTGATGCCGTGGCTTGCCGGCACTGCGCTGCTGCATTCGGCGCTGGTGATGGAGAAGCGCAACGCGCTGAAGGTCTGGACCATCCTGTTGTCGATCCTGACCTTCTCGTTGTCGCTGCTCGGCACATTCCTGGTGCGTTCCGGCGTCATCACCTCCGTGCACGCCTTCGCCACCGATCCGACGCGCGGCGTGTTCATCCTGCTGATCCTTTGCCTGTTCATCGGCGGCAGCCTGTCGCTGTTCGCGGGGCGCGCGACCTCGTTGAAGCAGGGCGGCCTGTTTGCGCCGATCTCGCGCGAGGGTGCACTGGTCTTGAACAACCTGCTGCTTACCGTGGCGTGCGCGGTCGTGCTGTTCGGCACGCTCTATCCGCTGGCGATGGAAGTGCTGGCCGATTTCAAGATGTCCGTCGGTGCGCCCTTCTACAATCTCACCTTCGTGCCACTGTTCACGCTGCTGCTGCTCGCGGTGCCGTTCGGGCCGATGCTGGCGTGGAAGCGCGGCGATCTGCTCGGGGTCACCCAGCGGCTGCTCGCGGCGGGCGTTGCCGCACTCGTTGTGATCGCCATTGTCTGGGCCTGGACGCGCGGCGGCAGTGCGCTGGCGCCATTGGCCATTGGGCTTGGAGTCTTCGTCATCGCCGGTGCCGTGACGGATCTGTCCGAACGGACCGGCTTGTTCCGCCTGCCGTTCGCAACGACGCTGCACCGGGCCCGCGGCCTGCCGCGTTCGGCCTGGGGCACGGCGTTCGCCCATGCAGGGCTCGGCGTCGCGCTGATCGGGATCGTCTGCGAGACCACCTGGAACAGCGAATACATCGCGACCATGAAGCAGAACGACGTTGCGCACGTCGCCGGCTATGATCTCAAGCTCGACGGCCTGTTGCAGCGCCAGGGGCCGAACTTCCGAGAGATGATCGCCGAGTTCAACGTCAGCAGCGACGGCGAGAAGATCAGCGTCATGACGCCGTCCAAGCGCAGCTTTACGACGCGCGGCTCCTCGACGACCGAGGCCGCGCTGCTGACCCGCGGCGCGAGCCAGCTCTATGTCTCGCTCGGGGATGCGACTGCCGAGGGCGCCATTGCTGTGCGCATCTATCACAAGCCGCTGGTGCTGCTGATCTGGTGGGGACCGGTGCTGATGGCTTTCGGCGGCATGCTGTCGCTGTCCGACCGGCGCCTGCGGGTCGGTGCACCGAAACCGGCGCGGGCCAAGCAACGCCTCCAGCCGGCGGAGTGACCTGATGCGTCGGATGATGCTGGCGATCGTTGCGCTCGTGCTGCTGGCTTTGCCTGCAGTGCACGCCGTGCAGCCCGATGAGATCATGTCGGACCCTGCGAAGGAATCGCGCGCGCGCGACCTGTCGCGCGAGCTGCGCTGCATGGTTTGCCAGAACCAGTCGATCGACGATTCCGACGCGCCGCTGGCGCGCGATTTGCGGCTGCTGGTGCGCGAACGGATCGCGGCCGGCGACAGCAACTCGCAAGTGCTCGACTTCCTGGTCGCGCGCTATGGCGAGTTCGTGCTGCTCAAGCCGCGCTTCGAGCGGCAGACCATGTTGTTGTGGTTGCTCGCGCCGCTGCTGCTGATTGGCGGCGGCCTGGCGCTGTGGCTGCAAATCCGTCGGCGCGCGCGAAGCGGTGCAGACGTACCAGCTCCGCCGCTCACGCCTGAGGAAGAGGCGCGTCTCGCAGCCCTGATGTCGGATGATGCGAAGTCGTCCTAGCGCCTACGTAATGATACGTAGGCCGTCTGCCGCAGCCTGTTTCATGCTCTGTTGACCTTTGTCTGGAAGCTTGTCGCGAAATTCGATTCCAGACTTTGAGTGCCTCAGCGATGTTCACGAACAGCAATCTGACGATCCGCTTCCTGGTTGGCGCCGTCGTCGCTGTATTATTGTTCCTGCTGGGCATCGGCGGCGGCACCGGCTTCGTCGCGGTGCTCTATCTCAACAACGAGATCACCGGCCTGTCGTCGGACTTCGCTGCGCTCAGCGGCCCTGCGCGTGATCATGCGATGCAGATCTATCTGCAGGCACAGACGGCGTTCTCTTATTTCCTGATGGCCTGCGGCGTGATTGCGGTGGTCGCCGTCGCGATCTGCCTCACCACCTGGTTCGCGGTACGCAACGGAATCCTCAGTCCCCTGGCGGCGATCGTGCACGCCATGCGCGAGGTCGCCGACCAGAAATTCGAGACATCTGTTCCGGGCCTTGGCGGCACCAACGAGATCGGCCTGCTTGCCGGCGCGCTGGAAGTCTTCAAGACGAATGGCCTGGAGCGACGGCGCCTCACCGAGCAGCAGCTGCTCGAAGCCCAGCACCAGGCCGAGCGATCGAAATTCCTGGACGCCCGGATCAAAAGTTTCAACGAGCTCGTCGCCAGTGTGGTCGACAGCGTGGCGTCATCGGCCTTGCACCTGAAGAGCAATGCCGAGACGCTGTCGCGGACGGCCAACGACACCAGCACCAAGGCCAATGCGGTCGCGAGCGCGGCGAACCAGGCCAGCACCAGCGTGCAGACAGTCGCGGGCTCGGCCGAGGAGATGACGAGTTCGATCGGCACGATCGGCCGCCGCGTCACGGATGCGACCCAGCGCGCCGAGGGCGCGGCGACGCAGGCCGAGAAGAGCCGCGATACCATCCACTCGCTGTCGGACGCCGCCGACAAGATCGGGGAGGTCGTGCAGCTCGTGCAGGCGATCGCCTCGCAGACCAACCTGCTGGCGCTCAACGCCACCATCGAGGCGGCGCGCGCTGGGGAGGCCGGCAAGGGGTTTGCCGTGGTCGCCTCCGAGGTGAAGAGCCTCGCCCATCAGACCAGCAAGGCGACCGAAGAGATCACCTCGCACGTCGCCAGCATCCAGGGCATCACGGCGGAAACGCGCGGCGCGATCGACGGCATCTCCAGGACGTTGTCGGAGATCTCGTCGATCATGTCGGGCATCGAGGTCGACACCGCCCAGCAGCGCAACGCCACGCAGGACATCACCCGCAGCGCGCAGGATGCCGCGCACGGAACCCTGGACGTCTCCAACCACATCGTCCAGATCCTCGACGTCGGCGGAGACCGGCCGCATGGCGGCCGAAGCGCGGGATTCCGCCGTAGACTTGTCGCAGCAGGCCGAAACCCTGAAGCGGGAAGTCGACGAATTCATCGTCAGCGTCAGAGCGAGCTGATCTCGCCAAAAGTGTGTTCCGTGCTCGTCAGGGGAACTCGATTAAGTTCCTGTAAGACCACCACTTTCGGCGTGCGATAAACTGCCGCATCGGCGCGGGCCTTCATTACAAAAGTTTAACCCCGCCGCCAGCGCACGGTAAGGCGGGAGCCCCCATCTTCAGGTTCGTAACGTGCTGCCATCCGGCACCAAAAGAATTCTAGGCCCTTGGAGATTCCTGCATGACCGACCGTCCCGACCTCACGAACCTTCCGTCCTACCGGCAGCCCCGCCGGTCGGTTTTCTCCGCGCGCAGGATCGCGCTGATGGCCTCGGTCGTTGCCGGCCTCGGGATTGCCGTGCACGGCTTCGGCCCGTCGATCTCGCCGAGCGACCTGTTCTCCAGCCCGGCTCATGCGCAGGTCAACAATGAGGTCCGCAAAGTCGAGCGTCCGATCGGCTTCGCCGACATCGTCGAGCGCGTGAAGCCCTCGGTGATTTCGGTGAAGGTCAACATCAAGGAAAAGACCGCGAGCAACGATGACGGCGACGACGCGCAGTCGCCGTTCCAGCCGGGCTCGCCGATGGAGCGCTTCTTCCGCCGCTTCGGCGGTCCGGATGGCGTTCCGGGCCTGAAGGGTGGCGGCCGTGGCCGCGTCGTGCAGGGCCAGGGCTCCGGCTTCTTCATCTCGGCTGACGGCTTTGCCGTGACCAACAACCACGTGGTCGACGGCGCCGACAAGGTCGAGGTCACCACCGATGACGGCAAGACCTACACCGCCAAGGTGATCGGCACCGACCAGCGCACCGACCTGGCCTTGATCAAGGTCGAGGGCAGCACGAACTTCCCGTTCGCCAAGCTTGCCGACGGCAAGCCGCGGATCGGCGACTGGGTGCTCGCGGTCGGCAATCCCTTCGGCCTCGGCGGCACCGTGACTGCCGGCATCGTCTCGGCCAGCGGCCGCGATATCGGCAACGGCCCCTATGACGATTTCATCCAGATCGACGCGCCCGTGAACAAGGGCAATTCCGGCGGTCCGGCTTTCGACACCAACGGCGAGGTGATGGGCGTCAATACTGCGATCTACTCGCCCTCCGGCGGTAGTGTCGGCATCGCGTTCTCGATTCCCGCCAACACCGTGAAGAGCGTGGTGGCGCAACTGAAGGATAAGGGCTCGGTCAGCCGCGGCTGGATCGGCGTGCAAATCCAGCCGGTGACGTCCGACATCGCCGACAGCCTCGGCATGAAGAAGGCCGAAGGCGCGCTGGTGGCAGAGCCGCAGGCGAACGGTCCAGCGGCCAAGGCCGGCATTGAGTCGGGCGACGTGATCACGTCGGTCAACGGCGAATCCGTCAAGGATGCCCGCGAACTCGCCCGCACCATCGGCGGCCTGGCGCCCGGCGCGACCGTGAAGCTCAACGTGTTGCACAAGGGCCAGGACAAGGTCGTGAACCTCACCCTCGGCCAGCTGCCGAACACGGTCGAGGCCAAGGCCGACACCGGCAAGGATAGCGGCAAGGGTGCGAGCCGTGGCACCGACGTGCCCAAGCTCGGCATGACCGTCGCGCCCGCCGACTCTGTGGCCGGCGCCGGCAAGGAAGGCGTCGTGGTCACCGAAGTCGATCCGAAGAGCGCCGCGGCCGAACGCGGCTTCAAGGAAGGCGACGTGATTCTCGAGGTCGGCGGCAAGAGCGTGAGCACCGCCGGCGAAGTCCGCGACGCCATCAACACGGCGCGGACCGACAACAAGAATAGCGTCCTGATGCGCGTGAAGAGCGGCGGCCAGTCGCGCTTCGTCGCCGTGCCCATCGCCAAGGGCTAAGCCTTCAGGAGGCCTACGAGATGAGGGGTGTCGCCGGCATCAGTCGCCCCCGCCGCCGACGCCCTTCGGGGGAGCAGCGCAAGGCACGCTCCCCCAGTCTACCTTCCGGTGGAATTACGCCCCCCTCCGTCGGAAGGCCTAGGGCGGTGAAGTCCCCCCAGCTTCACCGCCCGCCTTTCTCTCGACCCAAGTTCTCGACCCAAGTCTCGTTCGCCTGGCTTGCATGCGATTGCCGCTCGCGCCATGTTTAGAGAAGGTTGACCTCCTTGACCGCCGCCGAACGCACGATGCGCCTCCTCATCATCGAAGACGACCGCGAATCCGCCGACTATCTCGTGAAGGCGTTTCGCGAAGTCGGACATATTGCCGACCACGCCGCCGACGGCGAGGAAGGCCTCGCCATGGCCGAGAACGGCGACTACGACGTGCTGGTGGTCGACCGCATGCTGCCCAAGCGCGACGGCCTGTCCCTGATCGGCGCGCTGCGCGATAAGGACGACTCGACGCCGGTGCTGATTCTCTCCGCGCTCGGGCAGGTCGACGACCGCATCAAGGGCCTGCGCGCCGGTGGCGACGACTATCTGCCGAAGCCTTATTCATTTGCCGAGCTGCTGGCCCGGGTCGAGGTGCTGTCGCGGCGCCGCGGCGGTCCGGCCGAGGACACACTCTACCGGGTCGGCGATCTCGAGCTCGACCGGCTGTCCCATCGCGTCGCCCGTGGCAAGGACGAGCTGACGCTCCAGCCGCGCGAATTCCGCCTGCTCGAATACCTCATGAAGCATGCCGGCCAGGTGGTGACGCGCACCATGCTGCTGGAGAACGTCTGGGATTATCACTTCGATCCGCAGACCAACGTGATCGACGTTCACATATCGCGGCTGCGCTCCAAGATCGACAAGGGTTTTGAGCGGCCGCTGCTCCACACGATCCGCGGCGCCGGGTACATGATCCGTGACGGCATTCGGTAAACTCGTCCGCACGACGGCATTCCGGCTGACGCTGGTCTATTTGCTGCTGTTCGCGATGTTCGCGGCCTCGCTGCTCGGCTATTTCGCCTGGAATACGCGGCGGCTGATCACCGAGGAGATCACGCAGACGGTCAATGCCGAGACCTCGGAGATCAACGAGATCTACGGCCGCCGCGGCTTGCGCGCCCTCGTGCTCGCGATCGAGTACCGGGCGCTGCGGCCGGGCGCCAACCTCTATCTCGTGACCACGCCGACCGGGCAGGCGATCGCCGGCAATGTCGGCTCGCTGGCGCCGGGCGTGATGGCGACGCGCGGCTGGTCCGAGACCGCCTACCGCCGCATCGAGGATGCCGATGACCGTGACCACCGCGCGCTGGTGCGCGTCACCGAGCTGGAAAACGGCTTCCGGCTGCTGATCGGCCGCGATCTCGCCGAGCGGCGACGGCTGTTCAGCATCGTCGCCAAGGCGGCGCAATGGTCGGTCCTGATTGTCGTGGTGCTCGGCCTCGGCGGCGGCATCTTCGTCGCGCGCAGGGTATTGAGGCGCATCGACGCCATGACGGGCACCGCGCAGCGCATCATGACCGGTGACCTCAGCGGACGCCTGCCGGTGGGGCGCAGCGGCGACGAGCTCGACCGCCTCGCCGAGAACCTCAACGCCATGCTGGAGCGGATCGAGGCCCTGATGGCGGGGCTCAAGGAAGTCTCCGACAACATCGCCCACGATCTCAAGACGCCGCTGACACGGCTGCGGAACCGCGCCGAGGAGGCGCTGGCGAAGTCGGGCTGCGAGGCCGATTACCGTGCCGCGTTGGAGCGGACCATCGAAGAATCCGACGGGCTGATCCGCACCTTCAACGCACTTCTGATGATCGCGCGTGCCGAGTCCGGGCAGGCGCGCGGCAACATGGACGATTTTGACGCCGCCGATGTCGCCAATGGCATTCACGAGCTCTACGAGCCGCTGGCCGAGGACGACGGCATGACGTTGAAGGTCAAGGCCGAACCGACGCCGGTTCACGCCAACCGCGAATTGATCAGCCAGGCGCTCGCCAACCTGGTCGAGAACGCGATCAAATACGGCAAGCCGGTCGCGCAGACCGGTGGAACCGTGGTCAGCATGGACTCGAGGCAGATCATCATCGAGGCGAAGCGCGAGGGCGACCAGGTTTTGCTCAGCGTCACCGATCGCGGCCCTGGTATCCCCGAAGCCGACCGCAAGCATGTCATCGAGCGATTCGTGCGGCTTGAGGCCAGCCGCACGCTGCCGGGTTCCGGCCTCGGTCTCAGCCTTGCCGCCGCGGTCGCGACATTGCATGGCGGAGAATTGCGGCTGGGTGATGCCCAGCCCGGCCTCGTCGCCACGCTGGTGCTCCCGGCGCGTGCCGGCGACAGGGTTGCTCCGCCAATGCAGGATGTGCCACAGAAGGTGGCATGAACCACTCCGCGCCGGGAAACGCGGACAAGCATGGTGAGGGCCTGGCCGCGCGCTTCGCGGAGGCTCCCCATATTGCCGCTTCCACAACCGATGAACGCCGTTTTGAAAATTGGCGGGCTGAACTCGAGCCGGCGCAATTGGCCCGTGTGGAGGCGCTGCTGGCTCATCCCTTCGCGCGGGATATTCTGGCCGGCATCGCGGAGTTCTCGCCCTATCTGTTCGATCTGGTGCGCGCGGATACGCCGCGGCTGATCCGGCTGCTCGAATGCGATCCGGATGTGCATCTCCCCGCGCTGATCGCGGAGGCGGGGGACGCGGTGCTGGCAGCCGCCGATGAGGCCGAGGTGATGCGAGTGCTTCGCCGCATGAAGGCGGAAGCCGCGCTTCTCACCGCGCTGTGCGATATCGGCGGCGTCTGGCCGGTGATGCAGGTGACGGCGGCGCTGACCGATGTCGCGGTATCCTCGGTGCAGGCGGCGCTCCAGTACCAGCTGCGGCAGGAAGCCGCACGTGGAAAGATCCTGCCGCCCAATCCCGAAGCTCCGGAAGAAGGCTGCGGCCTGATCGTGCTCGCGATGGGCAAGATGGGGGCGGGCGAGCTGAACTATTCCAGCGACATCGACCTCATCGTGTTCTTCGATCCCGATGCCACGACGCTCGCGCCCGACATCGAGCCGCAGCCGTTCTTCGTCCGGGTGACGCAGGGCATGGCGCGCATTCTCCAGCAGCGTACCTATGACGGCTACGTCTTCCGCGTCGACCTGCGCCTGCGTCCCGATCCGTCCTCGACGCAAGTGGCGATCTCGCGAGATGCTGCGCTAAACTATTACGAGCGGGAAGGGCGCACCTGGGAGCGCGCCGCGATGATCAAGGCGCGTGCCTGCGCCGGCGATGCGCGGGCGGGCGAGGCGCTGCTCGCGGAGATCGCGCCGTTCGTCTGGCGCAAGCATCTCGACTTCGCCGCACTTGCCGACGTCCACGACATGAAGCGTCAGATGCAGACCTATCGCGGCCAGAGCGAGATCGCGGTCGAGGGGCACAACGTCAAGGTCGGCCGCGGCGGCATCCGCGAGATCGAGTTTTTTGCGCAGACGCAGCAACTGATCGCCGGCGGCCGTCATCCGGAGCTGCGGGTGCGGCCGACGCTGGCCGCGCTCAATATTCTCGCCTCCAGCAACTGGATCACTTCTGCGGCGCGTGACGAACTGACCACGGCGTATGAATTCCTGCGCCGCGTCGAGCACCGCCTCCAGATGATCGCCGACGAGCAGACCCATGCGCTGCCCGAGGACAAGGAGGCGGTCGAGCGCTTTGCGCACTTCTTCGGCTATCCGGATCGCGAAGCCTTTGCGCATGACCTGTTGCGGCAGCTCCAGATCGTGCAGGGGCACTACGAAAAACTGTTCGAGGGCGATGACCCGACCGGCACGGCAAAATTGCCAGCGCTCGACTATCGCGCAGGTCCTGACGATCCGCGACTGCTGCAATATTTGACGACGCTCGGGTTCAAGAAGCCGGCCGCCCTCGCGCAGACCATGCGCGACTGGATCACCGGCGACTACCGTGTGTTCCGCAACGACCAGACACGAAGCGCTTTCGTCGAGTTCGTGCCGGCCCTGATCGACGGCCTCGCGCGTGCCGAGGAGCCGGATCGCGCCGTCGTGGCGTTCGATCAGTTCCTCCAGGCACTCCAGCTTGGCGGCCGGCTGATCACGCTGCTCGGCCAGAACCGCGATCTCGTCGCGCTCGTGGCGCTGGTGCTGGGCGCGGCTCCGCGGCTCGGCGAGATGCTGGCGCGGAAGCCGCAGCTCATGGACGGCCTGATCGATCCGAGATTCTTCGGCGCGATGCCGGACAAGCAGGAATTGTCGGCGCGATTGGCCGCCACGGTGCGCGACGCCGACTCCTATGAGGAATTTCTCGACCGTCTCCGCCTGTTCGGGCAGGAGAGCCTGTTCCTGATCGGCACGCGCATTCTCTCCGGCACGGTCTCGGCGCAGCAGGCGAGCACGGCTTTCGCTGATGTCGCCGAAGGCACCGTCCATACCGTGCACGATCTTGTCGCCGAGCGCTTCGCCGCCCAACACGGCCGTATCAAGGATCAGGAGACCGCGATCATCGCGATGGGCCGGCTCGGCAGCCGCGAGATGACGGCATCGTCCGATCTCGACCTGATCCTGCTGTACGATTTCGACAGCGACAATCCGGACTCCGACGGGCCAAAATCGCTTCAGGGTGCACACTACTTCGCGCGCTTCACCCAGCGCCTGATCAGCGCCTTCACCACGCGCACCAATTACGGTGTGCTGTACGAGATCGATATGCGGCTGCGCCCGTCGGGACGCGCCGGTCCGGTCGCGTCGAGTCTCGTCTCATTCGCGGACTACCAGGCCAACGAGGCCTGGACCTGGGAGCACATGGCCCTGACCCGCGCCCGCGTGGTATCGGCCTCGGATGAATTCCGTGAGCGGATCGAGCGCATCATCCGCGATGTCCTGACCCGCCGCCGCGACCGGGCGATCATTGCCAACGACGTCGCCGATATGCGGCGCGCCATCGCGCAGGAGAAGGGCGAGAGCGACCATTGGGATCTCAAATACGCCGCCGGCGGCATGGTCGATATCGACTTCATTGCGCAATATCTCCAGCTCGTGCACGCCCACGACCAGCCGGAGATATTGGATGTCAGCACCCTCCAGGTGCTGGACAACGCCGCCAAGCTCGGCGTGTTGCCGCAGTCGGAGGCGGAAATCCTGCGCGCCGCGGCGCGGCTCTATCACGATTTGACGCAGATCCTGCGGCTCTGCGTCAGTGATGGCTTCAAGCCCGACACTGCCGGCACCGACCTTCAGCGCGTCATGGCGCGCGCCGGCGATGCGCCGGATTTCTCCTCGCTCGAGGCCCGCGTGAAGGAAACGCAGAGCGAGGTGCGGCGCGTGTTCACGGCGCAGCTGGAAGGGAAATAGTCTGCTTCAGTGACGTCAGCGCTTCGAGCACGTTCGGCTCCAGCCCGGCGCCGCCGGCGTCGAGATGAGCGAAGATCGCGCGCTTCATCCGGGGATCCCAGAATTTCTTGATATGGTCGGCGATTCCAGGCACGGCCTTGTCGTGGCCCTGGCTCTTGAAGAACATGCCGATCTGGTTGGCCATGTAGACGAGGCGGTCAGGCGACGACATCGATAATCTCCTGAGCACGATGAGCCGTGACGCGGCCCTGGTGCGTGAACACTTCAAACCCGTCGCTGCGGGCAATCGCGATCAGCGTGATGCCGGCGGCCTCCGCGGTGTGCACCGCGAGCGCGGTGGGTACGGAAACCGCGACCAGCACAGGCGCGCCGATGGCGGCCGTCTTCTGCACCATCTCGACCGAGACACGACTCGTCAGCAAGACCATGCCGCCGCTTGCGTTCGTCCGGCTGCGCGCCAGCGAACCGGCGAGCTTGTCGAGCGCGTTGTGGCGGCCGACATCCTCGCGCAGGGCGACGATGCCATTTGACAACGACCAGAACGCGGCCGCGTGGACCGCGCGGGTCTGTATGTTGATCGATTGCAGGGGCGCGATGGCCTGCATCGCCGTCATGATCTGCTCAGGCGTGAACGTCTGTCCCTGCTGCACGACGGCCGCAGGCCGCACGGCTTCGGCAATTGAATCGATGCCGCAAATGCCGCAGCCGGTCGGGCCGGCGATGTGGCGACGCCGCTCGCTGATGCGTCCGGCATCTTCCGACGCAAGCCACATCCTGAGCTCGATGCCGTCGTCGAGGCGGACCACTTCGAGCGACTTGATGTCGTCGACCGACCTGATGATGCCTTCGTCCAGGCTGAAGCCGACGGCAAAATCCTCGAGGTTCTGCGGGGTTCCCATCATGACGGCGTAGGTGCCGCCATTATAGGTTAGCGCCAGCGGCGTCTCCTCGGGGATCAGCCGCGCCCCTTCGGACGCGACACCGTCGCGCCAGATCTCGCGGTCGATGGCCTGGACCGGCACGTGCATGCCGTTACTCCGCGGCCTCGGCCGGCGCGATGCGGCGGGAGTGCCGCGCCTGCTCGTCGTAGCTCTTCTGCCAGTCGGATGGACCGTTCGACGGCGAGATCTGCACCGCGGTCACCTTGTATTCGGGGCAGTTGGTGGCCCAGTCCGAAAAGTCGGTGGTGATGACGTTGGCCTGCGTGTCCGGGTGATGGAAGGTGGTGTAGACGACGCCCGGTGAGACGCGGTCGGTGATCTCCGCGCGCAGGGTGGTTTCGCCCGCACGGCTCGCGAGTCGCACCCAGTCGCCGTCGCGCACACCGCGCTGCTCGGCGTCGTGCGGATGAATCTCGAGCCGGTCCTCGGCATGCCAGACCACGTTCTCGGTGCGCCTTGTCTGCGCACCGACATTGTACTGGCTGAGGATGCGGCCCGTGGTGAGCAGCAGCGGGAAGCGGGGCCCGGTGCGCTCGTCGGTTGCGACGTATTCGGTGACGATGAACTTGCCCTTGCCACGGACGAAGCCGCCGATATGCATCACCGGGGTGCCCTCCGGCGCCTTCTCGTTGCAGGGCCATTGCACCGAGCCGAGTTCGTCGAGCTTGGCGTAGGAGACGCCGGTAAACGTCGGCGTCAGTGCCGCGATCTCGTCCATGATCTCGGACGGATGGCTGTAGTTCATCTCGAAGCCCATGGCCTTGGCGAGGGCGATGGTGACCTCCCAGTCGGCCATGCCGTTCTTCGGTGACATCACCTTGCGGACGCGCTGGATGCGGCGCTCGGCGTTGGTGAAGGTTCCGTCCTTCTCGAGGAAGCTCGAGCCGGGCAGGAAGACATGGGCGTAGTTTGCGGTCTCGTTCAGGAAGAGGTCGTGAACGATGACGCATTCCATCGACGACAGCGCCGCCACCACGTGCTTGGTGTTGGGATCGGACTGGAGGATGTCCTCGCCCTGCACGTAGATGCCCATGAACGTGCCTTCGATTGCGGCATCGAACATGTTGGGAATGCGCAGGCCCGGCTCCGGGTTGAGCTTGACGTTCCACAACGCTTCGAACTGGTCGCGCACGGCGTCGCCCGAGATGTGACGATAGCCGGGCAGCTCGTGCGGGAACGAGCCCATGTCGCACGAGCCCTGGACGTTGTTCTGGCCGCGCAGCGGATTCACGCCGACGCCGGGACGGCCGATATTGCCTGTGACCATCGCAAGGTTCGCGATCGCGATCACCGTGGTCGAGCCCTGGCTGTGCTCGGTGACGCCGAGGCCGTAATAGATCGCGCCATTGCCGCCGGTGGCGTAGATGCGCGCGGCTTCGCGCAACACCTGCGGATCGACGCCGGTGAGGATCGCGGTGGCTTCCGGACTGTGTTTCGGCTGGGCGACGAAGGCGGCCCATTCCTCGAACTCGGCCCAGTCGCAGCGCTCGCGCACGAAGGCTTCGTTGGCGAGGCCCTCGGTGACGATGACGTGCGCCAGCGCCGTCACGACGGCAACGTTGGTGCCGGGCATCAGCGGCAGGTGCAACGCCTTTACGTGCGGCGATTCCACCATTTCGGTCCGGCGCGGATCGATCACGATCAGTTTCGCACCCTGGCGCAACCGCTTCTTCAGGCGCGAAGCGAACACCGGGTGAGCGGAGGCGGGATTTGCACCAATGATGACCGCGACGTCAGTATCCTCCACCGAGTCGAAGTCCTGCGTGCCGGCCGACGTGCCGAAGGTCTGCGACAGGCCGTAACCGGTCGGCGAATGGCAGACGCGGGCGCAGGTGTCGACATTGTTGTTGCCGAAGCCGCCACGGATCAGCTTCTGCACCAGATAGGTTTCTTCGTTGGTGCAGCGGGACGAGGTGATGCCGCCGATGGCGTCGCGGCCGTATTTCTTCTGGATGCCGCGCATCTTGGTGGCGGCAAACGAGAACGCCTCATCCCAGGACACTTCGCGCCAGGGATCCTCGATCCGCTCGCGGATCATCGGGTTGAGGATACGCTCCTTGTGGTTGGTGTAACCCCAGGCGAAACGGCCCTTGACGCAGGAATGGCCGCGATTGGCCTTGCCGTCCTTGTACGGCACCATGCGCACGACTTCCTCGCCGCGCATCTCGGCCTTGAAGGCGCAACCGACGCCGCAATAGGCGCAGGTGGTGACAACGGAGTGCTCGGGCTGGCCGATCTCGATCACGGATTTTTCCGTCAGCGTCGCGGTCGGGCAGGCCTGCACGCAGGCGCCGCAGGAGACGCATTCGGAGCCGAGGAAGCTCTCGCTCATGCCGGGCGAAACGCGGCTGTCGAAGCCGCGGCCCGAGATGGTCAGCGCGAAGGTGCCTTGCACTTCCTCGCAGGCGCGGACGCAGCGCGAGCAGACGATGCACTTCGACGGATCGTAGGTGAAATAGGGATTGGACTCGTCCTTCGGCATCCAGGCGGCGTTGACCTCGCCGTTGGACTTGGCGAAGACGTGGTTCTCGCCCTCATAGCCGTAGCGGACGTCGCGCAGGCCCACGGCGCCTGCCATATCCTGCAATTCGCAATCGCCGTTGGCGCCGCAGGTGAGGCAGTCGAGCGGATGGTCGGAGATGTAGAGCTCCATCACGCCCTTGCGCAGTTTCTTCAGCCGTTCGCTCTGGGTGTGCACGACGAGGCCCGGCATCACCGGTGTGGTGCAGGAGGCCGGCGTGCCGGCGCGGCCCTCGATCTCGACGACGCAGAGCCGGCACGAGCCGAACGCATCGACCATGTCGGTCGCGCAGAGTTTCGGGATCTGGTGGCCGGCGTCCATCGCGGCCCGCATGATCGAAGTGCCCTCGGGCACCGTGACCTGGTTGCCGTCGATGGTCAGCGTGACCATCGTTTCCGATTTGGAGCGTGGCGTGCCGTAGTCGATTTCTTCGATCAGAGACATCGTCGTTCTCCTATTCCGCGGCCTGAAGCGTGGTCGGGATGGGTGCGAAATCCTCCCGGAAATGCTTCAACGCGCTGAGCACGGGGTAGGGCGTGAAGCCCCCGAGTGCGCAGAGCGAGCCGAATTTCATCGTGTTGCAGAGGTCTTCGACGAGCGCGAGGTTTTCGCTCACGCGCTCGCCGCGGATGATCTTTTCGATGGTCTCGACGCCACGGGTCGAGCCGATGCGGCAGGGCGTGCACTTGCCGCAGGATTCGATGGCGCAGAATTCCATGGCGAAGCGCGCCTGCCTGCGCATGTCGACGCTGTCGTCGAACACGACGATGCCGCCATGGCCGATCAGGCCGTCGCGTGCGGCGAAGGCTTCGTAGTCAAACGGGGTATCAAACAGCGCGCGCGGGAAATAGGCGCCGAGCGGGCCGCCGACCTGCACCGCGCGGACCGGGCGGCCCGTGAACGTGCCACCGCCGACGTCGTCGACGAGCTCGCCGAGCGTCACGCCGAACGCGGTCTCGAACAGCCCGCCATGGCGGATGTTGCCGGCGAGCTGGATCGGCATCGTGCCGCGCGAACGGCCCATGCCGAAATCGGTATAGGCCTTGGCGCCCTCGGCGAGGATGAAGGGGATCGCCGCGAATGACAGCACGTTGTTGATGACGGTCGGCTTGCCGAACAGGCCGTGATGCGCCGGCAGCGGCGGCTTGGCGCGCACCAGGCCACGGCGGCCTTCGAGGCTTTCCAGCAGCGAGGTCTCTTCACCGCAAACGTAAGCGCCGGCGCCAACCCGCACTTCGAGATCGAAGCTGGAGGTCGAGCCGCCGATCTTGTCGCCGAGATAACCGCCGCGCTTCGCCGCCTTGATGGCCGCGTTCATCGCTTCGACTGCGTGCGGGTATTCGCTGCGGATGTAGATGTAGCCCTTGGTCGCGCCGACGGTGATGCCGGCGGTCGTCATGCCCTCGATCACCAGGAAGGGGTCGCCTTCCATGATCATGCGGTCGGCAAAGGTGCCGCTGTCGCCTTCGTCGGCGTTGCAGACGATGAATTTGCGATCGGCTTTGGCCTGCGCAACCGTCTTCCACTTGATGCCGGTCGGGAAGCCCGCGCCGCCGCGGCCGCGCAGGCCCGATGCGGTGACCTCCACGAGGATTGCATCGGAGCCAAGCGACAGCGCGCGTTCCAGGCCCTTGTAGCCGCCATGGGCG
The DNA here is from genome assembly GCF_018130785.1 of Bradyrhizobium liaoningense. Lineage (GTDB taxonomy): Bacteria > Pseudomonadota > Alphaproteobacteria > Rhizobiales > Xanthobacteraceae > Bradyrhizobium > Bradyrhizobium liaoningense_A. The sequence goes on along the minus strand of NZ_JAFCJT010000001.1, from coordinate 864,006 downwards.
CGGTAATCGTCGAGCGAGCGCGGATCGATCACGCCGCAGCGGGCGAAGGTGAGACGGGTCTGTCGCTTCAGCCAGGGGATCTCGTCGGTCGCGCCCAGCCGCAGCAGGTGCGGCGTGTTGCTGGCGAGCGCGTCGAGCAGGGAAGGCACATCGGTCTCGCTGACCGGGCCGAAGGCGATCCGGCCCTGCGGCGTCGCGACCTCGACCAGCGGCTCCAGCCAGTACATCCCGCGCGAGCCGGTCCTGACGATCTCGACAGTAACGCCGCGCTTGGCCGCAGCCTGTTCCAGCGCCAGCGCAACCTCGTCGGCGCCTACGGCCACCGCACCCGCATCGCGTGAGACGAAGAGACGCATGCTCATCGCTGTGCCTCCGCAACCAGTGCATCGAGGCGCTTCTCGTCGAGCCGGCCAATGAGGCGGCCGTCGAGCATTGCGGACGGTGCGGTCGCGCACAGCCCGAGGCAGTAGATCGGCTCCAGCGTGACGCGATCATCGGCGGTCGTGTTACCGAGCGGCACGCCTAGCTTCGCCTCGGCGCGCGCAGCCAGCGCGTCGCCACCCGCAGCCTGGCAGGCCTCCGCGCGGCACAGCTTCAGGACATGACGGCCGGCCGGCTTGTGCCTGAAATCATGGTAGAACGTGAACACGCCATGCACCTCGGCGCGCGACAGATTCAGCGCCTGCGCCACCATGGGAATCGCCGCCTCCGGCACGTAGCCGAACGCCTCTTGAAGGGCGTGGAGGATGACGAGCGTCGCGCCCTCTTGCTTCGCATGTTCGGCGATGATCTCGGCGCCGCGCGTTTCGTCCCAAGGCTCGTAAACCGCTGTCATTCTTTGTTCTCAGATTGAGCGTCCCTTGATCGCAAACTATTTGGAATCGTTCGAAGATCAATAAAGCTGTCTCATGCTGCGATTGCGAATTCTGATCGATTGGCGTGTGCAATCGATCGATATGAAATTGCTATCGAGGCTGTTCCGCGGGGCGGTTTTTGTGTGTTGGCAAGGGTGGGGCGTGCTAGCTTGCATGCCACGACAGAATCCGAGGGGACGACCGGTTGATCGACAAGCTTGAACTGCTGCTGGCGCTGGCGAAGGAGCGGCATTTTGGACGCGCGGCAGAAGTCTGCGGCGTGACGCAACCGACGATGTCGACCGGGCTCAAGCAGCTCGAGGAGATCCTCGGCGTGATGCTGGTCCAGCGCGGCTCCCGCTTCCAGGGTTTTACCCCCGAGGGCGAGCGGGCGCTGGATTGGGCGCGGCGGATCGTCGGCGATGCCCGCGCCATGCGCGACGAGATCAACGGGCTGAAGCATCAGCTCTCGGGCGAAATCCGCATCGCGGCAATCCCGACCGTGCTCGGCATGGTCGCCCAGCTGACGACGCCGTTCCGCGCCAAGCATCCCGAGGTGCGCTTCCGGATCCAGTCCACCACCTCATCCGAGGTGCTGGGGCTGCTCGAAAATCTGGAGGTCGATGCTGGGCTGACCTATATCGAGAACGAGCCGATCGGCAAGGTGCGCACCATTCCGCTCTACAACGAGAGCTATCGCCTGCTGACCGCGCCGGATGGAATGTTCGGCGATCGCGAGACGGTGACGTGGAAGGAGGTCGGGCAGGTGCCGCTGTGCCTGCTGACGCCCGACATGCAGAACCGCCGCATCATCGACCGCGCGCTCCGCTCGGTCGGCGCGGAGGCGACGCCGACCCTGACCTCGAACTCGCTGCTGGTGCTGTTCACGCATGTGAAGACGGGGCGCTGGGCGAGCGTAATGCCGGCCAAGCTTGCCGAGACGCTTGGCCTGTCCGATACGGTGCGCTCGATCCCGATCACCGATCCCGATGTCAATTACAGCATCGGCATGGTGATCCCGCAGCGCGATCCGATGACGCCGCTGATCGCGGCGCTGGTCAACGTCGCGCGCGAAGTGGCACCGTCACTGCAATTGTAGGGTCTACAGCGTTTTCGAGCGATACCGGTTCGCGTGAAGACAACGCGTCAAAACAGGGATCGAGAGCCTCGGTTCTGATTCAATCAGCACCGATCATGCGCTAGGCCGCAGCCGACATCGCGGACGCCGCCTTGATCGCATCGCGCGGCAGGGTCACGCGGACGACGGTGCCCACGTCGATCTTCGAGCGCAGCCGCATCGAGCCGCCGTGGAGCTGCGCCAGCGAGCGCGCGATCGCAAGTCCAAGTCCGGAGCCGTGATAGGTCTTGGTGAGCTGGCTCTCGACCTGCTCGAAGGGGCGGCCGAGCCGCGCCAGCGAATGCTGCGCGATCCCGATGCCGGTGTCGGCGATCATCAGCACGATCCGGTCGTCGAGCTGCCGGCTGCGCACCACGATGCGTCCGCCGTCGGGCGTGAACTTCACCGCATTGGAGAGCAGATTGACGATGATCTGCTTGGTCGCGCGGCGGTCGGCAACGACCGAGATCGATTTCTCGATCTCGGCGTCGAGCGTCAGATGCTTGTCGTGCGCGCGGCCGGAGACGACGCGGAGGGACTCCGCAAGCGTCTGTCCGAGGTCGAGCTCTTCCATGTCGAGCTTCATGCGGCCGGCTTCGATCTTGGACATGTCGAGGATGTCGTTGATGACTTCGAGCAGGTAATGGCCGCTGGTCAGGATGTCCTGGCAATATTCCTGGTACTTCTCCGAGCCGAGCTCGCCGAACATGCCCGAGCCCATGATCTCGGAGAAGCCGATGATGGCGTTGAGCGGCGTGCGCAGCTCATGGCTCATATTGGCGAGGAATTTCGACTTGGTCTGGTTGGCTTCCTCGGCGCGGGTCTTCTCGCGCTGATACTTCTCGGCGAGATCGGCGAGCTCGTTGGTCTGGCGCTCGAGGGCGGCCTGGGAGCGCTTCAAATCGATGACGGTGGCGCGCAGGCGCAGATCGTTGTCGACCAGCTTCTGCTCGTGCTCCTTGATCCGGGTGATGTCGGTGCCGACCGAGACGTAGCCGCCGTCCTTGGTGCGGCGCTCGCTGATATGCAGCCAGCTGCCGTCGTCGAGCTGCGCCTCGAAGGTGCGCGCGCCCGGACCCTGGCTGGCCGTCTCGTTGTGGCGGGTGCGCACCTCCGGCATGCGGCCGACTTCGAGCACGGTCTCGTAGGAGGTGCCGGGGATGACGGCGCTGTCGGGCAGCTTGTGCAGGCGCTGGAAGTGCGAGTTGCAGAGCACGAGGCGGTCGCTCGCATCCCACAGCACGAAGGCCTCCGGAATGGTCTCGATGGCGTCGCGCAGGCGCAGATCGGCCTCGACGGTGCGTTCGGCAAGGCTCTTCTGCTCGGTGATGTCGACGGCGATTCCGATCAGGTGCACGCTGGAATCGGTCGCCCCGCGCGTCTTCTCGCAGCGGACGCGGAGCCAGATCCAGTGACCGTCGACATGCTGCATGCGGAAGGTCTGGTCGATATGGTCGATCTTCTCGGAGATGAGCTGATCGGCGATCTCGAACAGGTCGATGTCGTCGGACTTCACCAGCGCGTTGACCTCGCCGAAGGTGAGGAGCTCGTTACGGCCGTCGAGGCCGAGCATCGAGAACATCGACTGCGACCAGAAGATCCGGCCGCGCGACAGGTCCCAGTCCCACAGGCCGCAGCGGCCGCGGTTGAGCGCGGTGTCGATGCGGCCGCGCACGGCGTCGTTGATGAGGTCGCCCTCGCGGGCGCGGGTCGACTGCCAGTGGAAGGCGAAGCCGAGGATCAGGACGACGAAGCCGGTGGTCGCCGACAGCGTCACCGAGAGCGCGGCATCCGAGCCCCAGAGCGGCTCGTTGCGCTCCTGGATCACGGTGACGAGGCCCGGCAGCGACTTGATCTGCCGCGAGGTCGCCATCGCGGCGTTGCCGTTCGGCAGCGTCATGTCGGAGACGTTGTTGTCGCGCGGCGGCGCCGCGAGCAATTGCGCCGTGGTGATCGCATCGAGCAGGCGGTCGTTGCCCGAGGGGGCGCTGTCGATCGGAATGCGGGCGAGGATGCGGCGGTCGACGCCGGCCGAGGTGACGACGACGTGGCGGCGGGCGGCCGTGCCCCAGGACGGGATGAGATCGGGCAGCAGTGTCGGCAGGTTCTCGATGTTCTTGAGCCGCTCCTGCCGCGAGGAGGTAAGGCGATCGATACGCTCTGCGAGCAGGTCGGCCAGCGCCGAGATGTCGTGGCGCAGCACCAGCCGCTTCTGGCGCGTCTGATCGACGACCTGCACGAATGCGCCGAGGCAGATCGTGATCAGGAAAGCGATGATGAGAGTCGGCACGGCGCGGCGCAGCGCCGGCTCCGCGATCAGGAGCCGATGATAGGCAGGTTTCGCGATCGATTGCGCCAATCCCTTGATCGAATCGGATTGGACGCACGCGTTCGCGGCGTCTGCACGCGACATGCCTTCGGCCCCCTGGAAAACCTGCTTGCAACTTGAGTTCGGAAGCAGCCCCACGTCACTTCCGAATCATGCCCGATTTGAATCCAGTTTTCGCAGGCTGTCGAGAGTCAACGAAACGTTAACGCGAAATTATTCTTATCCCACGGAGAGTTCGCGCATCCGGCGTCCGCAAATCGACGTGCGCGACGAGTCCGAAACGAGAACGCGTGATCGCTCGCGCACTGTCCATCACGCACGCGGCGGCTCGGCGTGACTGATGACGCGCTTCACGCTCGGGAACGCACGGCGCAGCCTGCGCTCGATCGCGTCGACATGCTCGTGCACCTTGATCACGCTCATCGAGGGCGCGGCGCGGCAGTGGAAGTTGACGATCTCGCCGGCGTCGGTGTTGCGGACACGCACGTTGTGAATGTCGTGGATCTCGCCGCCGGCAGCATATTCTGCGAGCGCGCCGGCGATGGTCTGCACCCGCTCCGGAGCGGCATCGACGCCGAACGGCAGTTCCGGTTCCAATGGCTCGATGTGGACGTCGACCTCGACGTCCGCGCCGAACTCCTCCTGGATATTGCGCTCCAGCGTGTTGGCGACGTCATGGGCGGCGTCGAGCTGCATCCTGGCGTCCACCTCGAGGTCGATGCCGACGATCAGCTTGGCGCCGAGATCGTGCACCGTGACGTGGTGGATGGCGAGGCCCGAATTGCGCGCGATCACCATGATGCGGTCGCGCACGGTCTCGTTGTCGCGGGCGACGGGGACCGCAGTGAAGCTGAGGTCGGTATCGCCGAACACTTTGGTGACGGCTGCCTGCGCCTTGCGCTTGATCTCCTCGACGCGGTCGATCGGATAGGTCCGCGGCACCTTCGCGATGGTGTCGATGAACGTAGTCGCTCCCACCATGCGCACCCGGAGCCGCTCGACGTCGATCACGCCGGGTACGCTTCGGATCGCGGCCGTGGCCTTCTCCTGCGCGCCCTCGGGGGCGCGATCGACCAGCGTCTGCACGGTCGAGCCGGCCATGCGCAGGCCGAGCAGGGCGATCATCACGGCGACCGCGGCGGCCGCCGCGGCGTCGCCCCACCAGAATCCGAGGGCGGCCAGGATCAGGCCGATGATCACTGCGAACGAGCCGAGTACGTCGGAGGCGAAATGCAGCGCGTCGGCGGCGAGTGCCTGGCTGCGCGTTTCCCGTGCGGCGCGGTGCAGGGCGCGGGCCCGCCACAGGTTCACGACGATGTCGATCACCAGCACCACGAACGGCACGGCCGAGATCGTCGGCGGCGGGGTTCCCTCGCGCAGACGGCTATAGGACTCGACCAGGATGCCGCCGGCGAGCACGTAGAGCAGGGCGGTGACACCGAGCGCGGAGATGCTCTCCAGCTTGCCGTGGCCGTAATGGTGCTCTTCGTCGGCTGGCTTGTCGGACACCCGCACCACCGCCCAGGTGATGATGGTCGCGACCAGGTCGATCGAGGAATGCAGGGCCTCGGAGATCAGCGCCAGCGAGCCGATCGCGATGCCGACCGCGAATTTGGCCGCCGCCATGCCGCCGCTGGCGAAGATCGAGATCGCCGCGACCGAGGTCTTGTTGTGCTGTTCGCTCATGGCCGGGATTTAGCAGCCTAGGGCTGAACATCAAGCGACGATCCACAGCTCTAGTCGCGAGTGAGTTGCAGGAGCGAAGCTATTGCGAATGCTTCTGAATTGAATGCGGGCTTAAGCCACTTGCCCAGCTCTCGTAGGGTGGGCAAAGGCGCGTAGCGCCGTGCCCACCATCTTTTCGCGATCGCCAGCTGGAATGGTGGGCACGCTTCGCTTTGCCCACCCTACGAACCGCGCGCTCATCGCCCGGCCAGGGTCACAGCGTCACGACGATCTTCCCCAGATGCTTGTTCGCCTCCATGTGCTCGAACGCCTTGTCGATGTCGTCGAACGCATAGACCTTGTCGATCGGCAGCTGGAGCTTGCGCGACTCGACCGCGCCCCAGATGTCCTTGCGGACCTCGTCGAAGATCTCGCGGACCTCCTCGATGGTGCGGGTGCGGAAGGTGACGCCGATATAATTGATGCGGCGGGCGGCATGCAGGTCGAAGTTGAAGTCGGCATGGGTGCCGCCGAGCCGGCCGACATTGACGATACGGCCCTTGATCCTGGTCGCCGCGAGGTTCTGGTTGGCGACCTTGCCCGAGACCTGATCGACGATGAGGTCGACGCCTTCGCCGCCGGTCGCCTTCAGCACCTCGTCGACCCATTTGGGGTCGGAGGAGTCGATCGCGAGATCGGCGCCATACTCCTTGAGCCGGCCGCGGCGATAGGAATCAGTCGAGGAGCCGATCACGAGCTTGGCGCCCTTGAGCTTGGCAATCTGCATCGCCATCAGGCCGACGCCGGAGCTCGCGCCCTGGATCAGCACGGCTTGCCCGGGCTGCACGCCGCCGACGGTGACGACGGCATTGTGCATGGTCGCGAGTGCGACGGGCAGGGTGGCGGCCTCCTCGAAGTTCATGTTCGAGGGCGCGCGGAACAGCCGGCCGTGGTCGGCGAGCGTGTACTCGGCGAACGCCGCGCCGCCCGAGCCCATGATGCGGTCGCCGACTTTCACGCCCTTGGCGTCCGGTCCGAGCGCGGCGACCTCGCCGGCCCATTCCATGCCGAGCACGGTGCCGACGCCGCCGGCCGCGCCATGGGCGTGGCCCTTGCGCATGCCGGTGTCGGCGCGGTTCAGCCCGCAGGCGCGGACGCGGACCAGCACCTGTGAACCTTTAGGTGCAGGTTGAGCGACGTCGGAAATCGTAGCTCCATCAGGGCCGTAGACGTAAGCCTTCATGAATTGCTTTCTTGCGCTTGATGTATCTGTTTAAGCGACGGCGAGTATCACCTCGCCTCTCGGGCGATAGTTGTCCTTCTTACTCCGCTGCTTCGCGTTGTGGATGAACGATCATGCCTTCCAGCCTGTTCCTGATGATGGCTTCGGCTTCCCGCACGATGCGGGAGACCAACTCGGCGCAGGTCGGGATGTCCTGGATCAGGCCCTGGACCTGGCCGGCCGACCAGATGCCTTCGTCCGAATTGCCGGTCGCATAGACCATCTTGCCGCGGGCGCCGGCGACGAGCTCGCGGATGTCCTCGAACCTGGCGCCTTCCTTCTCCATCGCGACGACCTTGGTCGAGATCTCGTTCCTGGCGACGCGCGAGGTGTTGCGCATGGTACGGAAGATCAGCTCGGTCTCGCGCTCGTCATTGGCGACGATCTTCTCCTTGATGAGCTGGTGGATCGGGCTTTCCTTGGTGGCCATGAAGCGGGTGCCCATGTTGATGCCCTCGGCCCCGAGCGCCAGCGCCGCGACGAGGCCGCGGGCGTCGGCGAAGCCACCGGAGGCGATCATCGGGATCTTGACCTTGTTGGCGGCGGCCGGGATCAGGATCAGGCCGGGGGTGTCGTCCTCGCCGGGATGGCCGGCGCATTCGAACCCGTCGATCGAGATGGCGTCGACGCCCATGCGCTCGGCCGAGAGGGCGTGGCGGACGCTGGTGCATTTGTGCACGACCTTGACGCCGTGCTTCCTGAACTCGTCGACATGCTCCTGCGGCTTGTTGCCGGCGGTCTCGACCACCGTGACGCCGCTCTCGATGATGGCGGCGCGGTATTCGGCATAAGGCGGCGGCTTGATCGCGGGCAGGATGGTGAGGTTGACGCCAAACGGCTTGTCGGTGAGGTCGCGGCAGCGCGCGATCTCCTTGGTGAGGTCCTCCGGCGTCGGCTGGGTCAGCGCCGTGATGAAGCCTAGCGCGCCGGCATTCGCGACGGCGGCGACCAGCTCGGCGCGTCCGACCCATTGCATGCCGCCCTGGACGATCGGGTGCTCGACGCCGACGAGTTTGGTGAACCGTGTCTGCAGCATGATCTGTTTCCCCCTGGATGGCCCGCAGGCTCTGTTGTCGGTTGATGCCGGGAGGATGCCGCCGGGGGTGGCAAATGTCTATTGCGGGGCCGTGCGGTGAGGGCGGGGTGTCATGCGGGGACTGAGGGGATTCCGCGGGGCGGATAATTTGGGGGCGTGCCCTTCACCGGGGCGCCCGCCGGGACGGCGGCTGAAGCGTCATTGAGCCCCGCAGCTTCAACATCGTCATTGCGAGCGCAGCGAAGCAATCCAGACTGTCTCCGCGGAGGGACTCTGGATTGCTTCGCTGCGCTCGCAATGACGGTAGAGCTACTCCGCCGACAGCCGCACCATTTGGCGGCCACCGTTCATTTCCTTGAGGCTGTTGACGAAGTTTTCCGGGCGCTGCCAACGGTAGGGGACCTTCAATCCCATGAACTCGGCGATGTCGCCGATGAAGCCGGTGCAGTTGGTGGTCTCGGCGTTCCAGACCGGCGAGCTTGCCTGTAATTTCTTGATGTAGGCGAACACGCGCTTGGCGTCGGCTTCGCTCAGATAGACGCGGTAGTTCGCGGTCAGATAGTCCGGATCGAGATCGCCGTAGCTCGCGCCGGTTTCGGCTGGCACCCAGGTGAGGTGACCGAGCACGTAGGCCCAGGTGTCGCCGGCGGGCGTGAGGCCCGCGACTTCGACGGCGCGCTCGCTGGTCTTGCCGTACCAGACGAACGCATGGCCCCAGCTCGCCGCCGTCCGCGCGCGGAAGTCGACGTAGTAGGGACCCTTCTCGGCGCCCGCGACGGGGCGCCGCGTCGATTGCGGCTGAGGTCGCGATGCGGTGTCGGTCGTAGCAAGCGCATTCGCATCGGCAACGCGCTTGTTCGCTTCGTGGGCCGAGGCCGAGGGTGTCGTGCATGCGATCATGGCCGCGAGGGCGAACCCTGCAAGGATGCAGGATCCCGATCGATCAGTTTTGTTCGTCACGCTGTGCCCCCTCGACTGCCGGCCGTTACACTGATGCAGCGATGCTGCTATCAGTAGCGCGCAGCGACCGGACCGGGCGCCTTGCCGATCGGGGCCTTTCCAATCGGGCTCTTGCCAATCGGCATCTTGCCGATCGGCGCCTGCTCCGCAGGATAGACGGGCTGGCGACGCGGCAGATCCGCAGCGTTCGCAGCCGTCACCAGAGCAAGCGTCGCACCCAGAGCAATTACAATCTTCTTCACAGTGATACCCCTAGAAGGTTTAGTCCAAACACGGCAGTGCCGTGCCCCCAGACACGCTTCACAGAAGGACGTCGGAATGCGTCCAAGTTGCGGCGCGCACGGGACAAGTTGGCGGCATTGATCGGATGCGCCGAGATGTGATGTGTCTGGATGTTTCTGCGCGGCGTGATTGAGGCCCGCGGGATGAGTAGAGCAGCGAAACCCATTGACGATCAGCGCGAGGAGAAGGGATGGGCTTCGCTACGCTCTACCCATCCTACGCAGCTAATCACCCGATTCGGTTCAGGCTGTTCCTGATCGTCGAGAAGATGCCGCCGATGTCCTTTCGCAAGGCATCGAGCGCGTTGAAATTGTCGAAGATGCGGGCGAGCCTGTCTTCGACCTCGCGCTTGCTCTTGCTCAGCGCATCGACGCGCGAGGCGAGGGTGACGTCGCCGTTCGCCTCGATCTCGCCGACGGTTTTTGCGAGGAGATCGCGGGTGGTGCCGACCTCCGCGATCAGGGCCTCGATGCCGAACACCGGCGCCTTCAACGGGACGAGATCGGCCTGCGACTTCGACAGCTCCGTCTTGAAGGCGTTCAGCGTCGCCAGCGTCTCCTGCAACGCGCCGAGACGCTGGCGCGACTGCAGGACAAAATCGTTCAGCGCGTTCTGGCGATCGACGAGGGTCTTGCCGTCGGGGTCGGTTTCGACGTCGGCGAGCGAGCGTTCGAGCTGGGCCTGGCGCTGGCCGAGCTCCTCGAAATCGAGCCGGATCGCTTTCAGGATGTTGAAGCTGTCGTCGATGCGGGCGAGGCGCTGCGCGATCTCGATCTTGTTCTTCGAGAGCGTCTCGACGCGAGTGTCGAGCGGCGCCTCGCCGCCGGTCTCGAGCTCGTCGATGCTCTTGGCCAGCCGGTCATGGCTGAGGCCGAGCTCGCCGATCAGGGCATTGATGCCGGCGTCCGACGAGCGCAGCGGGACCAGCTCCGCATGGGATTTCGCCAGATCTTCCCTGTACTGGTTGAGGGTCACGAAAATGTCCTGGACCGCGTTCACCCGTGACAGCAGCGCCGATACGTCGCGCGCCACGTCTTTCAGGCGGTCGGCGAGGTTGTTCTTGCGGTCGTCGGTCTCTAGGTCGAGCAGGGAGCGTTCGAGCTGGTTCTGGCGGTCGCGGATCTCGGTGAACACAGGCTCGACCGCGCGGCGCTGATCGGCGACCTTGCCAACCGTCTCGCGCAGCGCCTGCTGGCGGCGGCGGATCTCGGCGAGCTGGTCGTGCATGTCGGTGGATTCGTTGCGGCCCTGTTGGAGAAGCGCGCGTTGCTCAATCTCGCCCAGCTTGTCGTGGAGGGCGGAGACGGCCTCCCGGGGATCGCTTTCGATCAGGTGCTGGACGGTGGCGTCGAGGTGGTTTTGCAGGGCGTGCGCGACGACGACGTCCTCGCGGGTCTTCTTGAGGCGGTCGCGCAGGGTATTGAGGCGCCGGTCCTGACGCGAGAGCCGCCAGGCGGGGGCGCCGATCAGCGCCAGCCCGAGGGTCACGATCGCGCCGGTTGCGATGCGCTGCGGCATCGGCAGGTCCGCAAACAGGGCGGGCAAGTGCGCGACGTCATAGCCGAACACCTGCTGGGCGAGGATCGCGATGGCGGCTAGCAGGACAAACCAGGCAACCACGAAAAACAGCCACATCGTGACTTCCCCACTTGGGACACATTCTCGCCATAGTTGCTATTGGAGAGCGGAACCGAGATCAAGGGGCGCGCCGATTGCCTGATGCGCCTGGTCGCGTGAATCCACGACTGGTTGTGCCAGCAGACGATGGAAGGGGCTGCTGGATTTGCCGAGTTTTCCCGAAGATGCGAGGCCTGTCGTCCCATGAGCGTAGCGATATGCGGGACCGCGTCACGGTCTGTTCCGTATGACGCTCCGCTCATCCGGGCTACGACGTCGTGCTCGCTATCACTTGCCGAGGAAGTTCGAGCGCATCTTGTCGGCAAACCAGACCACGAAGATCGCGGCGAACGCGAGAGCAAAGTACAAGACCGTCCACAAAAGCGCATTGCCGGCAGTCGACATGGCGTCCTCCCTGGCGTCAGAAATCGATTGCCGGAAAGGATAAAGGCAGCCGCGACGGCGCGATTTGCGCAGGATCAATTTTGCCGCGCTGCGGCGAAAATGGCCGGTAGGCTTTCATTCCGGGGCACGACGGAGCTGCGCCCGGAATGACTGGGAGGGCTACAGCCGAAACTCGTTCGTCAGCTCGCCGATGCCGTCGATTGCGACGGTCACAATATTCACCGGCTCCTTCATCACGCCGACGCCGACCGAGGTGCCGACGGCGATGAGGTCGCTGGGAAGCAGGGTCATGTCGTGGGAGATTTTGCTGACCAGCTCCTGCGCGGTGAAGATCATGTCCGAGATCGGATAGTTCTGCCGCTCAGCCCCGTTGAGGATGGTGCGCACGGTGAGCTTGGCCGGATCGAGGCCGGTCGCGATGACGGGGCCGAACGGGCCGTAATCATCGATGCCCTTGGCGCGGGCCCATTGCGGGAAGGTGGGATCGCTGGTCAGGATGTCGTTGGCGGTGATGTCGTTGACGCAGGTGTAGCCGAAGATGAAGCTGTCCGCTTCCGCCGGCGAGACGCGGGCGCAGGTCCTGCCGATGACGATGCCGAGCTCGCCCTCATAGGTGGTCTTGCCGTCGTAGTAAGAGGGGCGGCGGATCACGGCGCCAGGCGTCGTGATCGTGGTGGTCGCCTTCAGCAGATAGAGCGGCTCCGGCGGCTCAGGCTGGTTCAGCTTGGCGGCGAGCGCGTGGAAATTATTCCAGAGCGCGACGATCTTGCTGGGCGCGCAAGGTGCGAGCAGCTCGACTTCCGACAGCGCAAGCGTTTTGCCGGTCGTCGCGTTGCGGCCGAACATCTCGCCTTCATGGACGCTGATGCCCGATGAGGTCAGCGTGCCGAAACCGGTCGCACCGGCATGGCGGAAGCGCAGCCATTGTTTCATCTCGCCCGCCATCATGCCACCGCCAGTGCGCGGGGATCGTGAGGTGCCGAGACGCCGTCATAGAGGCCGGCGATGCGGGCGCGCTGGGTCACCATCGCCAGCACCGAGTCGAGCGCGGGCGTGGCGATGCCGGTGAGGCGGCCCATCTCCTGCACCACGGTGACGAGCGGGTCGATCTCCATCGGACGGCCGCGCTCGAGATCCTGGAGCATCGAGGTCTTGTGCGCGCCGACCTTGCGGGCGCCCTCGATGCGGCGCTCGACGTCGACGCGGAATTTGACGCCGAACGTCTCGGCGATGCCTTGCGTCTCCACCATGATCGCGCGCGACAGCGCACGCGTGGAGGGATCGGTGCAGATCACGTCGAGCGTTGCATGGGTCAGCGCGCTGATTGGGTTGAAGCAGACATTGCCCCAGAGTTTCAGCCAGATCTCGTCGCGGATGCGGTCGAGCACCGGCGCCTTCAGCCCGGCGGCGACGAAGAGGTCGGCGAGGCGCTGCACGTCGGAGGTGATCTCGCCGGAGGGCTCGCCGAGCGGGAAATTGTTGCCGTAGACGTGGCGGATCACGCCGGGCGCCTCGATCTCGGTGGCGGGGTAGACGATGCAGCCGATGGCGCGCTCGGCGCCGATCTCGCGCCACTGCCGTCCGCCGGGGTCGATGCTCTCAAGCGTTGAATTCTCGTATTGGCCGCCGTGCTTGTGGAAGTACCAATATGGGATGCCGTTGACGGCGGTGACGATGCGGGTGTGCGGCCCGAGCAGGGGCTGCATCTTCTCGATCACGCCCGTGATCGAATGCGCCTTCAGCGTGATGATGATGTAGTCCTGCACGCCGAGCTCGGCGGGATCGTCGGTGCAGCGCGGATGCACGGTGTGCTTCTCCTCGCCCGCGAGCAGCGTCAGGCCTCGCTCGCGCATCGCGGCAAGATGCGCGCCGCGGGCGACCAGGCTGACGTCCGCGCCAGCGCGCGCGAGTTGAACCCCGAGATATCCGCCGATCGCGCCGGCGCCGTAGATGCAGATCTTCATGAAATCCTCGCGAGCAGAGACCGGATTTTGGGACGAAAGATCCGGTCCGGCTCGGAAGCATCCGAGCCGGGGCCGGTAGTCGCAGGGGAAGGGTCGTGACGCTCTAAGGCGCGATGCGCTTTAGTCTAGGCGGCCGCTTGCGGCGCGCCGTTGATCGCTTCGTCAACGGCAGCGGCGATGTCGCGCATGCTGATGACGGAGACGAGGCTGTAATCGTCGATCACGGGCAGATGGCGGATGTGATGACGGTTCATCAAGTGCCGCACGTGCTCGATCGTGTCGCTCGACGTGCAGGACACGAGCTGCTGCACCGAGACGAGCTGCGAGACTTTCACGTTGATGGCGTTGGCGCCGTGCTCGGCGACCGCGCGCACCACGTCGCGCTCGGTGAACATGCCGACCGCGGTGTTTCCTTCCGAGCGGACCACGTCCTTGACCACCAGCGCGCTGATGTTGTTCGCGCGCATCAGCTTGGCGGCGATACCCACCGTTTCGTTCATTCGCACCGTGACAACGCGCGGCGTCTTCTTGCGCAGAATGTCTCCGACCAGCATGGCAACCTCCCTGGGTGAACGATGAGGGAAGTGTGGTATACATAATGCCAATCGTCAAGCGCTGGATTTGGCTGATCCGAAAAATCTTGCGACAGCGATACTGACGTTTGTGGTCGCGGCAAAAGAAAAAGGGGCGCATCGCTGCGCCCCTTTCCGACCGTCGTGTTGGCGTGTGGCGGCTTACGCCGTCTCGGTCTTTGCGTTGGTCGTGGCCGTGCTCTCGCTCTCGGCTTCCTTGCCGAGGATGAAGGAGCGCCGCAGCGGCTTGATCACGAACAGCGCCATCAGCGCCGCCGTTGCGTTGAGCGCCACCGCCACCACGAACACGGCCTTCCAGCCATAGGCCGCGGAGATCACGCTGGCGAGCGGGACGAGCAGGGAGGCCGTGCCCTTCGCGGTGTAGAGCATGCCGTTGTTGGTGGTCGCGAACTTCGAGCCGAAGGTGTCGCCGCAGGTCGCCGGGAACAGCGAGTAGATCTCGCCGAACACGCCGAAGTAAACCGCGGTCGCCAGCACGAACACGATCGGAATGTGGCCGTAGGCCGACAGTGTCAGCAGCATCAGCGCGGCGGTGCCGAAGGCGATGAACATGGTGTGCTCGCGGCCGATCGTATCGGACACGAAGCCGAAGAACGGGCGGCCGAAGCCGTCGAAGATGCGGTCGAGCGAGATCGCGAAGGTCAAGGCCGCCATCTGGAAGCCGGCGAGCGTGACCGGCGTGTCGGCGATCTTGAAGTCGTGCGCGATCGGGGCGATCTGCGCCGCGGTCATCAGGCCGCCGGAAGCGACCATCACGAAGACGAGATACATCACCCAGAAAATGGGGGCGCGCAGCACCTGCGGCGGGGTGAAGTCGATCTTGGTCTGCGGCAGGTTGAGCTGCTTCTTCTTCGGCGGAATCGAGATCCGCGGCGGCTGGATGAAGAAGGCGAGCACGAACACGATCACGCCCTGGCCGATGCCGAAGATGAGGAACGCGTGCTGATAGCCGCTCGATGCGATCATGGTCGCGATCGGCACGATGGTGAGCGCAGCGCCGGCGCCGAAACCGGCGGCAGTCGCACCGGCGGCGAGGCCGCGGCGGTCAGGAAACCATTTCAGCGCGTTGCCGACGCAGGTGCCGTACACTGCGCCTGCGCCCATGCCGCCGACCACGGCGGCCGTGTAGAGCAGGGCAAGCGAGTTGGCGTAGGAATTGAGGATCCAGGAGAGCGCGATCATCACGCCGCCGAACATGATGACGATGCGCGGGCCGTATTTGTCGACGAACCACGCCTCGACCGGCACCAGCCAGGTCTCGGTGACGACGAAGATGGTGAAGGCGAGCTGGATCGCGGCGCGACCCCAATGGTACTCGTGATCGATCGGATCGACGAACAGCGTCCAGCCGTATTGCAGGTTGGCAATCATCGCCATGCAGACGATGCCCATCACGAGCTGGAGCCAACGGAAACCTGTGCGAAGAGGCGCGGCTGTGACGGCGCCATCCGTGCTGGAAATCATCAAGAACCTCCCAACGCGCTTGTCTGGTCGACACCGGTTGCAAGATGACCTGATGTCGCAAATATTGTGGCTTATCGTCGCAAGCGCGGCGCGGAGCTTGGTATACCATATCCCAGAAAGCAAGCCCTATCTCGGGCCGACTGCGACAAAAATGCGCGGTTCCATCGAGCTGGTGGCGATCGCGAAAACTTCGCGCAAAACGAAAACGCCCGGCCGTGAGGCCGGGCGTCGCCGCTTGAACGAGTTGAAGTGAAGCGCGTCAGGCGGTCGATTTTGCGACCACGACCTTGCGCCACGGCTTGAGCACCGCGATCGCCAGCGCCGAGGCCAGGATGTTGGCGCCGGCCGCGATGATGAACACGCTGTCCCAGGTGCCCGACGACTGCTGCATGTAGTTGGCGATCGGCACCAGCAGCGCCGCCGTGCCCTTCGCGGTGTAGAGCAGGCCGGCATTGGTGGTCGCGAACTTGGCGCCGAACGTGTCGGTGCAGGTCGAGGGGAACAGCGAGTAGATCTCACCCCAGGCGAAGAACACGAAGCCCGAGAGCAGCACGAACCAGACCGGGTCGTGGCCCCAGAGGTAGAGCATCCAGATGCCGACGCCTTCCATGCCGAAGGCGATGAACATCGTGTTCTCGCGGCCGATCATGTCGGAGATCCAGCCGAAGAACGGACGCGTCAGGCCGTTGAGCACGCGGTCGATCGTGGCCGCGAAGGTCACCGCCGTCATCGTCACCGCCATCAGCGTCACCGGCACGCTGTCGACCTTCCAGTCGACTGCGATCGGCTTGAGGTTGGCCGTCACCATCAGGCCGCCGGCGCCCACGATCACGAACATGAAGTACATCAGCCAGAAGATCGGCTGACGCAGCACCTCGGTCGGCTGGTAGTTGCGACGTGTCTGCACCAGCGCGGCGTTCGCCACCACGGCCGGCACCTGGCCTGCTTTCGGCGCGAGCAGGAAGAAGGCGAGGATGCAGATGATGATGCCTTGTCCGAGGCCGAAATAGAGGAAGGTGGTCTGGAAACCACTGTCCTTGATCATGGCCTGGATCGGCGCGACGGTGAGGGCAGAGCCGGCACCGAAGCCCGCGGCCGTGATGCCTGCGGCAAGACCGCGCTTGTCCGGAAACCATTTCAGCGCATTGCCGACGCAGGTGCCGTAGACGCCACCGGCGCCGATGCCTGCGATGATCATGCCGAGATAGTAGCCGTTGAGCGTGGTCGCCTGCGCGTTGATCACCCAGCCGAGGGCGCAGAGTACGCCGCCGACCAGCACGACGATGCGCGGACCGTATTTGTCGACGAACCATCCTTCGACCGGCACGAGCCAGGTCTCGAACAGCACGAACAACGTAAAGGCCCATTGGATCGACGCGCGATCCCAGCCGAACTTCTTCTGGATGTCGGGGACGAAGAACGTCCAGCCGTATTGATAGTTGGCGATCATTACCATCGCGGCGACGCCAATCGCCAACTGCGTCCAGCGATAGGCATCGCTGACGCGCGCGGCACTAGGGGCCACTGTTGACTGCACCATGTCCGTCATTAAAAACCCTCCCGAAGGCGCCGTCATTTTTATGCGTGCGCTGTCCCGCATCTTGGTATTCATTATGCCAAGATTCAACCGAGGGACTGGAGGGTGCGGCGAAATATCGCGGGATCACTCCACATGCGCTTCGGCCAGCAAATTGTAAAGCCCCATCGCAGCCGCGCGACAGCGGCAGCAGCGATCGTGCCTGCTCAATTCATTGATTTCGCGAGAATTCTTGCCTGTTGCGGGAAGCCGCAAAACAAGCTTTGGGAAGCGATTCACCGCCGGCTTCCCACTTGCGCACGTCGACGTGCCCAGTCCTTTCGCATCGATGCGCGGCCGTCAGATGACTGCCGATTCCTGGAATTCTTTATTCCAGAAGTCCGGGGTGCGGCGGATTTGACGCGACTCTTGCGGCAGCCTGACGCAGGACGCGTTACGCCATCGACGTGCGCAGCCGGCTGTAGCCTTCCTGAATCGCGGACCAGAACAGCGCGACGAGACCGAGCGCCATGATCGTGCTGACGAGGCCGTTGGAGAAGAACACGCCGAGCGAACCCTGCGATCCCAGCAGCGATTGCCGGAAGGCTTCCTCCGCCTTGTCGCCGAGCACGATGGCGAGCACGAGCGGCGCGAGCGGGTAGTTGCACTTCTTCAGGAGATAGCCGAGCACGCCGAACACCAGCATCAGCATCACGTCGAAGGTGCTGTTGTGCACCGAATAGGCGCCGATCGCGCAGAGTACCAGGATGAGCGGCGCGATGATGCCGAACGGCACGCGCAGGATCGCGGCGAAGACCGGCACGCAGGTGAGCACGACGATGAGGCCGGCGATATTGCCGAGATACATCGAGGCGATCAGGCCCCAGACGAACTCCTTCTGCTCGACGAATAGCATCGGCCCGGGCTGGAGGCCCCAGATCAATAGTCCGCCGAGCAGGACGGCGGCGGTCGGCGAGCCCGGCACGCCGAGCGACAGCATCGGCAGCAGCGCCGAGGTGCCGGCGGCATGCGCGGCCGTCTCCGGCGCGATCACGCCTTCGATCTCGCCCTTGCCAAAATTGTTGCCGCGCCGCGCCAGCCGCTTGGCGATGCCGTAGCTCATGAAGGAGGCCGGCGTCGCGCCGGCGGGCGTGACGCCCATCCAGCACCCGATCAGGCAGGAGCGCAGCGAGGTCATCCAGTAGGCGGGCAGCTCCCGCCAGGTCTGGAGCACGACGCGAAGGTTGATGCTGGCATTGCCGCCGCGGAACGCCAGCCCTTCCTCCATGGTCAGCAGGATCTCGCCGATCCCGAACAGGCCGATCACGGCGATCAGGAAGTCGAACCCGTTCAGCAGCTCGGTGACGCCGAAGGTCAGCCGCAATTGTCCCGTGATCGAATCGAGGCCGACCGCGGCAAGCGCAAACCCGATCATCATCGCCGCGATGGTCTTGAACGGCGGCTCCTTGCTGAGGCCCACGAAGCTGCAGAAGGCGAGGAAGTACACCGCGAACTTCTCCGCCGGACCAAATCGCAGCGCAAAGCCCGCAACCAGCGGCGCGACCAGCGTGATCATGATGACGGCGAACAGCGCGCCGACGAAGGAGGAGGTGAAGGCGGCCGTCAGCGCTTCGCCGGGCTTGCCCTGTTGCGCCATCGGGTAGCCGTCGAAAGTGGTCGCCACCGACCATGGCTCGCCGGGGATGTTGAACAGGATCGAGGTGATGGCGCCGCCGAACAGCGCGCCCCAATAGATGCAGGACAGCATGATGATCGCCGATGTCGGCGGCATGCTGAAGGTGAGGGGAAGCAGGATCGCGACGCCGTTGGCGCCACCTAATCCCGGCAGCACGCCGATGATGACCCCGAGCGTGATGCCGATGATCATCAGCATGATGTTGTAGGGCTGGAGGGCGACCGCGAAGCCGTGAAACAGATTGGCCAACTCTTCCATATCAATTCGTCCTGCAGCAGCAATTGACTGAATGCGCAGCTCTCACAAGCCGAGCCATTCCTCGAGCGGCCCCTTGGGAAGCGGGACCAGGAACCAGCGTTCGAAAACGAGATAGGTCACGACCGGCATGCCGATCGCCACGGCGGCGACCGTCAGCCAGCGATAGCCGCCGAGCCAGCGCATGAACCAGGCGATGAACACCATCGAGGCCACGTAGAGGCCGATAAACGGCATCGAACCGACATAGATCGCGGTCGGCACCACGACGCTCATGACCTGGCGAAGCTGTCCCCATTCCGCGAACAGCCGGCCGTCATCGTCGCGCTGCGCGCTCCACAGGTTGATGGCGCTCGCGCCGACGATGGCGGCGCCGACATAGAAGGGGAAGAAGCCGGCACGCGGACCCTCCGCGCCCCAGTTGATGCCAGCCTTGATGCTGCCGAAGATCACGACCAGGCCGAACGCGCCGATCAGCAGCGCCATGCCGATTTCCAGCGTCTTGTGTGCCGGGCCAGAGTCGGAGCCGGATCGTTCAGTCATGGGACCTCCAGGCGGAATCGCAAGTCGTGTGCGGTCGCGGCAAACGGGAGGACGACGAGCGTCCTCGGCCGTCACCGATGTCGCGGGCTCAGTTCCCCGAAGCGAGGAAGCCGGCTTCCTTCATCAGGCCCTCGTGGCGCTTCTCCTCCGCCTCGATCCACTTGGCGTAGTCGGCTCCGGCAAGGAACGTCGTGTTGAAGGCGCCGCTCTTCATGAAGTCCTGCCATTCCGGCGTGGCGCGGACCTTCTTGAACAGCTCGACGTAATATTCGATCTGGTCCTTGGTGGCCTTGGGCGACATGAAGATGCCGCGCAGCATGAGATATTCCATCGCAAGCCCCTGCGACTTGCAGGTCGGAATATCCTTCCAGGCCTTGCCGTCGGCGATCGGCTCGTCATAGGCCATCGGCTGGGCGTCGAAGACACAGAGCGGACGGACTTTGCCGCCGCGCCATTGCGCCACCGCCTCGATCGGATTGTTGACGGTTGAATCGACGTGATTGCCGACGAGCTGGACCGCGACTTCGCCGCCGCCCTTGTAGGGGATGTAGGTGAACTTCGCTTCGATCGCCTTCTCGATGCCGACCGTGATGATCTGGTCTTCCTGCTTCGAGCCGGTGCCGCCCATCTTGAACGAGCCGCTCGGGGCCTTCTTCGTGGCGTCGACATAGTCCTTGACGCTTTGGTAAGGCTTCTCGGCGTTGACCCAGAGCACGAACTCGTCGAGCGCCAGCATTGCGACCGGGGTCAGGTCCTTCCAGTTGAAGGGAATTCCCGTCGCCAGCGGCGTCGTGAACAGGTTCGACAGCGTGATGATGATCTTGTGGGGGTTGTTCGTCGACGTCTTCACGTCGAGGAAGCCTTCGCCGCCCGCGCCGCCGGCCTTGTTGATGACGACCAGCGGCTGTTTCATCAGATTGTGCTTGGTGACGATGCCCTGGATCGTGCGCGCCATCTGGTCGGCGCCGCCGCCGGTGCCCGCGGGCACGATGAACTCGACCGGACGGACCGGCTCCCAGGCCGCAACGCTTGCGGTGCTGCCCGCGCACGACATCGCGATTGCCGCCAAGGCGACACTCAGAACGAATGGCTTCATCTTGCTTCTCTCCCTGTCGAATCTCGAACGCAGCCGCTCTTTGTCGGCTTGCGTCAGCCCATCTCGATTCACCTGCCCGGGGTCACCTTTGGTGGTCGATCTCCCGTGGCAGTCGCAAACGAAACTCTATGAGCAGGGACGTTGCGCGGCATCCGCTCCTTTCGGCTAAGGCTCGGCCAAGGAGCGCGCGGCGAGGATCGTAGCAAGCGTGCCGCGCACTCGAACGGTCCTGTCCCCTTTGCATCTTCAATTGTGCAGTCGTTCTTGGTTGGCGAATGGTATGCGAGATGCCAGTAGACAAACAATTGGATCGGCGGGTCACCTCGGCGGACCAATCGTCGCAGTTGTGTCCGCGAGCGACGCGCGGAATCAAGAGGACTCAAAAGAAATGGCCCCGACATGCGGGGCCATTTGATCGAACGTTGCGTCTGCGGGATCTGCCAACCGCGCGCCGTGTCGGCTGCGCCGTTGAGGGCCGTCTTACAGGCCGAAACGCGGCAGGTCGCCGTTGTGATTCGAGATCTCGGCGCTCGCCATCAGGAAGCGGTCGACCGCGGCCATGAAGCGGGCGAACAGCGAGGAGGAGGGGGCGAGGGCGACAGCAGCGGTCTTGGACATCGGAATTCCCTTTCTTAAGACAGTCAGTGTTGCTGTCTCATTTCGAAGGGCAATCTATGTATACCAGATGCCACTGTCTATGCATGCCATTGCATAGCAGCATGTGCGCTCCCGCATTGCAGCATAATCAACCGTTAAAGCGACCGTTCTGGGCCTAAAATTGCCAGGCGGCGTACGGAGAGGGCAGGATTTGCTGCCAAAGGACCGGAAATCGTGTCGCGCTAACGGTTCCATTTGCCGGGATCGGCCACCTCTTCGGGATGTGCCTGACCGCGCTGCAACATTGAGCCCTTGGCAGGGCAATTCAAAGCCGGTAGTGGTCTGCCCCCTTTTCCAATCAACTGTCAGAGTGGTTCATGTCGAGCGCCTCGGCCGCCGTCTCGATCGGCATCGATTTTGGGACCAGCAATACGGTCGTAGCCCTCGCGGCGGACGACCGCCGGGTCGAGGCCATCCGCTTCGACCATGGCGGACACCGGCACAGCGTCTTCGTGTCGGCCCTGTGCTTCTGGGAGGACCGGCCGGGAGCCGGAGCCCAGGCCGAGGGCGGGCCGTGGGCGATCGAGCAGTTTCTTGAAGGCCGCCACGTCTACCGCTTCCTCCAGTCATTCAAGACCTTCGCAGCGAGCAGCAGCTTCAACACCACTCAGGTGTTCCGGCAGCGCTACAAGTTCGAGGATATTCTGGCGGCATTCCTGCGCACGCTGGCGCGCCATGGCGGAGACAGGTTCGGCTTCGAGACATCGACCATCACGGTCGGCCGCCCGGTGCGCTTCGCCGGTGGCAATCCCGACGAGGCGCTGGCGATGCAGCGCTATCGGGCCGCGTTCGAACGCCTCGGCGCCGGCCACGCGCGCTATGTCTACGAGCCCGTGGGCGCCGCGTTCTCCTTCGCCCGCCGGCTGGAGCGCGACGCCACCGTCCTGGTTGCGGATTTCGGCGGCGGCACCAGCGACTTCTCCGTGATGCGCTTCTCGCGCTCCGGCGGTGTCTTGCGCGCCGAGCCGCTCGGCCATGCCGGTATCGGCATCGCAGGCGACACGTTCGATTACCGCATCGTCGATCACGTCGTCTCGCCGCGGCTGGGCAAGGGTTCCAGCTTCCGCTCGTTCGACAAGGTGCTGCCGATCCCCAGCGGCCACTACACCAACCTCGCGCGCTGGCATCAGCTCGCGATGATGAAGAGCAATGGCGATCTGCGCGAGCTGCGGGAGCTTGCGCGCACCGCGTTGAAGCCGGGCCAGCTCGAGGATTTCATCACCATCGTCGATCTCGACCTCGGCTTCTCGCTGTACCGCGCGGTGTCCGATGCCAAGGTGGCGCTGTCGGCGCAGGATCAGGTGGACTTCCGCTTCAAGGGCGGCGGGGTGGATATCGGCTCAACCATCACACGGAAGAATTTTGAATCCTGGATAGCCGACGATATCGCCCGGTTAGGTGCAACAGTCGACAAGGTGCTGGGCGAAGCCGGCATCACCGCGCGCGAGGTGGAAAAGGTGTTCTTGACCGGCGGGACCTCGTTTGTGCCCGCCGTCCGAAAACTGTTCGCCGAGCGGTTCGGCAACGAACGATTGATGTCCGGCGACCAGTTCGAGTCGATTGCCTACGGCCTCGCTTTGATCGGACACAGTCCCGAGCCGGACCGATGGACCGCAAGCGGTGGGATTGCGCCGAAGAGCGCGTAACAGTCGTTCGCAATCAGTCAGATCTGCATCGCTGGCCGCCGCAGGTCAATGCGGCCCTGCAGATATCCGCAGGCTCGATGTGAGTCATTCTCTCGGAGGGTTCCTCATTCTCCGTCATTGCGAGCGCAGCGAAGCAATCCAGAATGGTTCTGCGGAGCGACTCTGGATTGCTTCGCTGCGCTCGCAATGACGTGGGTGGATCCGCGCCTCGGATCGAACAGATCGCCCGCGGAAGGTGCCTTTACGTTACTGATTGATCTCGGGCTCGACGAGCCGTGCCAGTGCCGTAGGGTGGGCAAAGGCGCGGAGCGCCGTGCCCACCATCTTTCCGAGGTTGAGAGCATCGGTGGGCACGCTGCGCTTTGCCCACCCTACGATACTGATGTCGCCGCTACTGGTTGATCTCCGGCTCCACGAGCCTTGCGAGGTTTCGCAGCGATTCCTGCCAGCCGAGATAGCACGCCTCGGGCGGGATGAGGTCGGGGATGCCGGCCTGCGTGATGTCCACCTCGGTGCCGACCGAGACCTTCTTCAGGATCACGGTCACCTCGATCACGCCGGGCAGATTGGGGTCGTCGAATTTGTCGGTGTAGCGGAGACGTTCGCCCGCGACGAGCTCGAGATATTCGCCGCCGAAGGCGTGGCTGTTGCCCGTCGTGAAATTCCGGAACGACATCTTGAACGTGCCCCCGACCTTGGGCTCGAGATGATGGACGGTGCAGGTAAAGCCGTTCGGCGGAAGCCATTTCGCCAGCGCATCCGCCTCCAGGAAGGCGCGATAGACTTTCTCCGGACTGGTCGAGAGAACGCGGTGCAGACGTACAGTGCTGGGCATGTTCCTTCATCCTCTTGCATCGATGGGCCCGACCTTGGCGTCTACGGCCCATTCATGTCTCAAGGACGACCGGGATGCCGCCGATCCGACATGGCATGACAGAAAAACGGGGGCCGCCGAAACCGGCGGCCCTTGATGTTGTCTTGGATGTTGTCTTGCAAGTTGTTTTGGAAGTTGTTTGGATCGGTTTGCCGCTCAGCGCGACCAGTCTTCACCCGCGCACAACGTTCCCATGCAGCCCCGGACGTTGAGATTGCCCGAAGGCAGCAAGGGTGCGAGATCTACCTCGCGGCCGGCCAGGACGACCGATCCGTCAGATCGTTGCCACATCCTGCGGCGTCATCGTGAAGGCGAGCCGGTAGCGGCCGATCGTCGGATTTTCGCGGGCGCCCGCCTGGTCAAGCGCCGGCGGCGAGAGCTGCTCGGCCACTGCACGCTCAACCACATCAGTGTCGTAACCGGAGAGCAGCATGATCCAGTCGGCGGCGCCGTCCTTGCCGCGGATCTGCTGTTCGGTGGTGGGCGAGCTGGTCCGGGGCGTGTCGGTCAGGAGGAGGTGGGCGCCCGTCAGCCCCGGCATTTGCGCCAATGTGTCGAGCGTCTCCGAGAGATGTGTCTGCAACGCGGCCGCGCGTCCGGCCTCCGGCGAAAGCCGGATGGTGGCGAGCGAGGTCGCGACGCCACCGCCAAAGCTGGCGGCGACGCGGCACTGGCTGCGGACCATGCCGAGATGGTGCGGCATCATCTTGGTCGACCATGGCGTCGGCGCGTTGAGCCGGTCGAGATATCCCTTCGACGTGAGCACCTCGTACCGCTCCAGCTCGTACAGCACGAAGAAGCCTTCGGTATCCGTCGTGCTGGTCCAGCGCGATCCGCGCCGGAAGCCTGGAATGCTCATCCGCTCGGGAAAATGTTCGTGGGAATGCCAGTCGCCGAACTCCGCGCGCTGCTGGGGGCGGACGCTCCACCACATCGCGACGGCGGCCTTACCGAGCAGTGACATGCTGACCTCCCTGTTTTCCCGTACTTTGCCTTGACGCGAACGCCAGGAGCAAGTGTTCACGCTTCCAACCCACCGCCGTACTGTCGGGCGCGATCTGATATCCCTTCGCTATGGTGCTGGCACGTGTGGCGCTTGGCGGTCTTTCGGTGCTCACAGCCGATTGGCTGGACGGAGAGTGGTGCGGTTCTTTCGGCAGCAGCTTGCTGGTGGCGTGCGGTGAGCGCTGGATGGCGCGACATCGTGTCGACGTTCTCGCGCCGGCACAGTTAGCTCGCACCAAGCCGCGGCCGCGAACGTGCAACTCACCTTGCCTCAGACGCCGTGCGGGCGTGCATCTTCAAAGTTGAAAAGTTCCGCCGAGTTCCTGAGGCAGTAAATCCCGCCAAGCCTTGTTCCGCCAAGCCTTATCCCGCCAAGCCTTGCAAGTAGCAATGATGAGGTATAGCCTGATGTTTATTCGTTCAGCCGCTGTGCCTTGTTGAATGCGCCCGCGGGCTCCTTTTCCAGAGACATCGACGAATTGAATCGGTTCTGCGTGATTGTCACGCGGAATGTGCGTGTATGCGCTTTGGAGAAGAAAATGACGACAGGTACCGTGAAGTGGTTCAACGGCCAGAAGGGCTTTGGATTCATTCAGCCCGACGACGGCGGCAACGATGTGTTCGTTCACATCAGCGCGGTCGAGCGGGCTGGTCTTTCAGGTCTCGCCGAGGGCCAGAAGGTCAACTTCGAGGCCAAGACCGACAAGATGCGAGGTAAGGTCAGCGCAGAGAATCTCTCGCTGGCCTGAGATCCCGGGGCCGTTTCACGGATGTACTGAAACGGCCACGACGCTGCCCGCTCGATCCCAGGGATTGAGCGGGTTTTGTTCGTTGGCGGAGTGGGTGAAGCATGAGCAGCAAGAAGTCGGCTGAACCGTCACCCCAAAGCATCGCGCGTTCCAACCGTCAGCGTTTGGCTGCCGAGGAGGGAACGCGGGCAATGGCGGACGTGGAAAGACATGCCGTCGATGTTCGCAAGAACATGGCGCGGCTTCGCGAACTGCGCGAAGCCAAGGAAGCGGCCGACGCAACCCTTCAAGCGTCGTTGCCGGCGCCAACCCCGACGAAGCGCAAGAGAAAGCTGCCGCGATAGTCGATTTCAACAGCGCCGACGAAAATCTGGAGAGGACCGGTCACATGCCAATGAGTGCGGATCGTGCCTAGGGTCAAGTCGGACAACGGCGGCACAATCACCTTCTTTCTCGCGCTTGGTGCAGGCCGGCAAATGTGCCGCCTTGCGACCACGTTTCAGACGCAGAAGCAGGCCTTCAGCTATCTTCAGAAATACCGGACGGAGTTCGAACGCATCGCGCGGAGCCGACTGGCTTCCGGTGAGCTCGAAGACGGGGTCGTCGTGCTCGATATGCTCTAAAGCATGATCCGGACCCGAAGGGCCGCGTTAGCGCAAAGTGCGAAGGCGCGATGACGATTCATTCCGATCTCATCGCGCTTTGGTCAGGCGTCGATTTCGACGAGACGCGCTCAGCGCCAGCCTTCTCGCGCGGACGCAAGATCGTAACCTGGCACGGAACGCGTCCTATTCAGAGCGGCCCTTCGACTTGGCCTCGCGGGCCAATCGCTCCGCTTTCAGCCGCTCGCGGTTCTCGTTGAAGGCGTGCTGGTCCTTCGCATAGTCATTCATCGGCTTCTGCGTTTTGACAGGCTTGAACGCCTTGTTGGCTTCACGCTTGGCTCGATCCGAGGATTGATCTCTCAACATTTCGACCTCACTTCGATCAACAAGCTGTGACAGGACGAGTGCTGGCCGACGCCTCCCATCCGCAAATGCTGTGCGTGGGCTTGCTACCTTCGGGGCGAGAAGAGGGCCAATTCTGCAGCGTTGCGCAGATGCTTTTGCGATGTTCAGTCATTCGCCTTGGCGGCTGCCTTGCTCGTACCGCGGGATAGCACGCCGGCTTAGACAACAACGGCACGCCGCCGCTTATGTTCCACGGACCCCTGCGGACTGGCGCCAGGCTTGCGATAGTGCGATTGTCCCGCCGCAATGTCAGGAGATGTGTAATGCTCGGTGCGAACGACGGGGAGACAATCCCCGCGAAGGAAAGACCGCAAAGGTCTCAAAGATGGACTGGTGAAGATGCATGGGCGGCTTACCAGCTTCCCTTCAACGATCTGCTCTTCCGTTCACAATCCGTACATCGGGAGCATTTTGACCCAAATCGCGTGCAGTTGAGCCGGCTGCTGAACATCAAGACAGGTGGTTGTCCGGAAGACTGCGGTTACTGCAGCCAGTCGTCGCATCATGCGACAGCTATTGCAGCCTCCAAGTTGATGGAGGTCGGGAAGATCGTTGCCGAGGCACGCAAGGCAAAAGACAGCGGCGCGACGCGTTATTGCATGGGGGCGGCCTGGCGCAATCCGAAGCCGCGCGACATGGATGCCATTGTCGAGGTCGTCGGAGCCGTGAAGGAGCTCGGGCTCGAGACCTGCATGACGCTCGGCATGCTCGACCGGGATCAAGCCGACCGGCTGAGTGCAGCCGGGCTTGATTACTACAATCACAATATCGATACCTCGGAGCGCTACTATCCGAGTGTTATCTCCACCCGCACATTCGCCGATCGTCTCGATACGCTGGAGCATGTCCGCGAGGCCGGCATGAAAGTGTGCTGCGGCGGAATTCTCGGCATGGGTGAGAGCGAACAGGACCGCGTCGACATGCTGGTTACGCTCGCCAACCTCCCGGAAGCGCCGGAGAGCGTGCCGATCAACATGCTGATCCCGATCTCGGGAACGCCGATGGCGAAGGCGACGCCGATAGGTCCGATCGAGTTCGTGCGCATTGTCGCACTGGCGCGTATCATGATGCCGGCCTCTTTCGTGCGTCTCTCGGCGGGGCGGTCGGCGATGACCGACGAGATGCAGGCGCTGTGCTTCTTTGCCGGTGCAAACTCGATCTTTGTCGGCGACACGCTGTTGACGGCGGGCAATCCGCAGGACGAAGCCGATCGAAAGTTGTTCCGCCGGCTCGGACTTGAAGCGCTCTGAAGCGTGATCCCTCTGGAAAGCCACTGTGCGCTTTCCGGATCAGAGCGTTTTCGAGCGAAGTGGATGCCGGTTCGCGTCAAGAAAACGCGTCAAAACAAGAATCTAGAGCCCCGTTCCGATTCCATCGGAACGGGAAAGGCTCTGGCCAACGCCAGACAAAGGATGGCCGCCGAAATCGGCCGGCCCTTCGTCTTCTCTGATGGTCCCGCTTACTCAGCGGCCTGCTTCTGCGGCGGGGCGAGAGAGGTCCGTTACGCGGGAGCCGCAATCGCCGGACCCTTCACCAGCGCAAAGGCTGCAGCGGCCAAAAGGCAGAGGACCCCGGCGAGAAGAAACGCCGGCACATAGGTCCCTAGCGTATCTCTGCTGACGCCCGCGGCAAATGCCATCAGGCCAACGCCGAGCTGGTGGGCGGCAAAAATCCAGCCGAAGACCACCGGCCCCATCTCCCCCCCAAACGTGCCGACCGTCAACTTCACCGTAGGCGGAACAGTCGCGATGAAATCCAGGCCGTAGAGTATCGCGAACGCGCTCATCGCTCCCAACGTCGCGTTGGACTCCACAAGCCAGATCAACGCAAGTCCACGAAAGCCGTAATAGATCGCCAGCAGCCATCGGTTGTCGTAGCGGTCGGACAGCCATCCCGATCCGATCGTGCCGATCAGATCGAACACCCCGATCATGGCGAGCAAACCTGCCGATGTCACGACCGGCAAGCCGAGATCGCCGCAGAATGGCACGAAGTGTGTCGATGTCAGCCCGTAGCTGGATACACCGCAGATGAGGAACGTCAGCGCCAGCACCCAGAACACCAGACGGGTTGATGCCAGGCGCAGGCCCCGGAAACTGATTGCCGCAAAGTTCTGCGTAGGAATTGCGGGCACCGGCGGCATCGCCGTCTCTCCGAGTGGCGCCAGCCCCAATTCCTGGGGGCGGTCCTTCCCGAGCAGCAGAAAGAGGACGAGCGAGACGAGAAGACCGAATCCGGACGGAACAAGCGCGACGCGCCAGCCCCAATTCTCGGCGATCCACGCGCCCAGCGGCATGAAGATCAAGGTGCCGGTTGCGATTGATCCGTTCAGGAGCCCGACCACCAATCCCCGATGGGTCGTGAACCAGCGTACCGAGATGACCGCGGCAAGTTGCAGGGCCGTGAGCCCCGGCGCGATGCCGAGAATAAGCCCGAGGCCGAGCCACATTTCGAACCGGTTCGTCATGACGATCGTCAGCAGCAGTCCGGCCAGCGCCAGCGTTCCGGCGATCGACAGCATCTTCCGCGGACCGTAGCGGAGCATCAAGCCGCCGGCGAACGGCGCCGCCAGTCCGAACAGCGCGAAGCGAAGTCCTTGCGATGCAGACAACTCGCTCATGCTGACGCCGATGTCAGAAGCGATCTCCCGCATCAGGACGCTGGGCACGCCGAGCGCCGAGCTTGCAAACAGCGAATAGAGAAATCCCAGTGCAGCCATCACCCAGCCGTAATGGATGTTTCGCGCTGCCGCACGCCGTGCGATGAATTCAGCAAGCATGGCCAAATCCCTTCGATGAAATGAATTCTCTGAAAAAGCCGAAGGCTATGCCGGAGCTCGCCGCCGAAACCGGCGGCTTTTTGTCTCGAGATAGTCACCTCGATCGTGCTGCGAAGTGCTCCTCGCCGCGCAAAATATTCACTTTTCGGATGATGGCATAATACCCCTGTTTTGCCCGACGCGTCAAAGCCATTTCGCTAAATGCGAAATTCTTTCGTGGCCAAGGGGTTAGCTACTGTGCATGGGGTTGATTTTTCAGTTTTTAGCTTAAGCCTGCACCCCGATGGTGCTCTCATGCAAAAAGGGCCGCCCCTTCGGGCGGCCCTTTCGTCTTGGCTTGAACTGGATCCGCTTACTCGGCGGCCTGCTTCTGCGGCGGGTCGAGCGCGCCGGACTTGTGGATGTCGGCGACCTGGTGATCGCTGAAGCCGAGCACAGAGCGCAGGATCTCGTCGGTGTGCTCGCCGAGCAGCGGAGAGCGCTCCACATCGCTCGGAGAATCCGACAGCTTGATCGGGTTGCCGACCGAGATGTACTTGCCGCGGGTCGGGTGATCGACCTCGACCACGGTGCCGGTCGCGCGCAGCGACTGGTCCTCGGCGATCTCCTTCATCGACAGGATCGGCCCGCAGGGGATGTCGTCCTTGTTGAGGATTTCCATCGCCTCGAATTTCGTCTTCGTCATCGTCCACTGTTCGATGCGGGCGAAGATCTCGTTGAGGCGCGGCAGGCGGACGGCCGGCTTGGCGTAGTTCGGATCGGTCTTCCAGGTGGGCTCGCCGATCACGTCGCAGATCTTCTCCCAGACCGGAGCCTGGGTGATGAAGTAGATGTAGGCGTTGGGATCGGTCTCCCAGCCCTTGCACTTCAGGATGCGGCCGGGCTGACCACCGCCGGAATCGTTGCCGGCGCGCGGCACGGCGTCGCCGAACGGAATGCCTTCGCCGAACTGGCTGTATTCCTTGAGCGGACCATGGGCGAGGCGCTGCTGGTCGCGCAGCTTGACGCGGGCGAGGTTGAGCACGCCGTCCTGCATCGCGGCGGTGACGCGCTGGCCCTTGCCCGAATGCGTGCGCTGATAGAGCGCGGTGACGATGCCGAGCGCCAGGTGCAGGCCGGTGCCGCTGTCGCCGATCTGCGCGCCGGTGACGAGCGGCAGGCCGTCGCGGAAGCCGGTGGTCGAGGCGGCGCCGCCGGTGCACTGCGCGACGTTCTCATAGACCTTGCAGTCTTCGTACGGTCCGGGGCCAAAGCCCTTGATCGAGGCGACGATCATCTTCGGATTGATCGCCTGGATCTTCTCCCAGGGGAAGCCCATGCGGTCGAGCACGCCGGGGCCGAAATTCTCGACCAGCACGTCGCACTTCTTGATCAGCTCGGTGAGGACTTCCTTGCCCTTGGGGTTCTTGGTGTCGAGCGTGATCGAGCGCTTGTTGTGGTTGAGCATGGTGAAGTACAGGCTGTCCACGTTCGGGATGTCCTGCAGCTGGCCGCGGGTGATGTCACCCACGCCAGGACGTTCCACCTTGATCACGTCGGCGCCGAACCACGCCAGCAACTGCGTGCAGGTCGGTCCGGACTGGACGTGGGTGAAGTCGAGAATGCGAACGCCCGTGAGCGCTTTGGTCATCGTGTTGCTCCGTACTCTGTCTGCCCCTGCACCCGGCAGGGAATAAAGGGTTGAGGGGTGGACTTACTTCTTCTTCTGCAGAACGCTCTGCGGATTGAGGTTGCCGATGCGGCCGCTCTCCGAGCCCGCGGCCGGATCGATCACCGCGTTGATGAGCGTCGGCTTGCCCGAGGCCATCGCCTCGCTGACGGCGCGCTTGAGCTCGTCGGGCGAGGTGGCGTTCACGCCGACGCCGCCGAAGGCTTCCATCATCTTGTCGTAGCGCGCGCCCTTGACGAATACCGTCGTCGCCGGATCGGCGTTGACGCTGTTGACGTCGGTGCCGCGATAGATGCCGTCATTGTTGAAGATGACGACGCAGATCGGCAGGTTGTAGCGGCAGATGGTCTCGACCTCCATGCCGGAGAAGCCGAAGGCCGAGTCGCCTTCCACCGCCAGCACGGGATGGCCGGTCTCGAGCGCGGCCGCGATCGCCTGGCCCATGCCGATGCCCATCACACCCCAGGTGCCGACGTCGAGACGCTTGCGCGGCCGGTACATGTCGATGACGCCGCGGGCGAGGTCGAGCGTGTTGGCGCCCTCGTTGACGAGGATCGCCTCGGGATGGTCCTTGATGACGTTCTTCAGCACGCCGAGCGCGCCGTGATAGTCCATCGGCGACTTGTTGTTCATGAGCTTCGGCGCCATCTTGGCGACGTTCTCGTCGCGCTTGGATACGATCGCCTTGGTCCATTCGGCCGGCGGCGCGGTCCAGCCCGCACTGATCGCCTGGTTGAAGGCCGAGACAACCGAGCCGATATCGCCGACCACGGGCGCGACGATCTCGACGTTGGAGTCCATTTCCCTCGGCTCGATGTCGACCTGGATGAACTTCTTCGGCGTTTCGCCCCAGCTCTTGCCCTTGCCGTGCGAGAGCAGCCAGTTCAGCCGCGCGCCGATCAGCAGAACGACGTCGGAGTCCTTCAGCACGGTCGAGCGCGCTGCGCCGGCGCACTGCGGATGCGTGTCGGGCAGGAGGCCCTTGGCCATGCTCATCGGCAGGAACGGCACGCCGCTCTTCTCGACGAAGGTTTTGATCTCCTCGTCGGCCTGCGCGTAGGCCGCGCCCTTGCCGAGGATGATGAGCGGACGCTTTGCGCTCTTCAGCACGTCGAGCGCGCGCTTGACCGAAGCGGGTGAGGGGATCTGCGCAGGCGCTGCGTCGATCACCTTGACCAGCGACTTCTGGCCGGCATCGGCGTTCATCACCTGGCCGAACAGTTTTGCCGGCAGGTCGAGATAGACGCCGCCCGGACGGCCCGAGACCGCGGCACGGATGGCGCGGGCGAGACCGATGCCGATGTCCTGGGCGTGCAGCACGCGATAGGCCGCCTTGCACAGCGGCTTCGCAATCGCGAGCTGGTCCATCTCCTCGTAGTCGCCCTGCTGGAGGTCGACGATCTCGCGTTCCGAGGAGCCCGAGATCAGGATCATCGGGTAGCAGTTGGTGGTGGCGTGCGCGAGCGCGGTGAGACCGTTGAGGAAGCCGGGCGCGGAGACGGTGAGGCAGACGCCGGGCTTCTTGGTGAGGTAGCCGGCAATGCCCGCGGCGTAACCGGCGTTCTGCTCGTGGCGGAAGGAGATCACACGAATGCCTTCGGCCTGCGCCATGCGGCCCAAATCCGTGATCGGGATGCCCGGCACATTATAGATGGTGTTGATGCCGTTCAGCTTGAGCGCGTCGATGACGAGATGAAAGCCATCCGTCAGTTCCTGCTCGGTGCCCGGTGCTTCGGACTTGGTCGCGGTATTCAGCATGGGCCTTGTCTCCCTGGTCTCATATGCCGTTTTAGGCTTTGCGGGCGAATGGCTCGCCCTTCTGGTGAACGTTGCTAGGTGAACAGTTCCTGACCGTGCGCTTCGACGTAAGCGGCAAGGCCAAGGGTGTGGTCGCGGGCGCGCTTCTCGGCGAGCTCGGTGTCGCGCGCTTCAAGTGCTTCGATCATGCCGAGATGCTCGGGCAGCGAAGTCGCGGTGCGATCCTTGCGTCCGATGGTCAGCTGGCGGTAGCCGCGCACGTGCAGCAGCAGATCGTTGGTGAGGTCGACCAGCACGGGCGATTCCGACAGCGAGATCAGCGCCTGGTGGAAGGCGATGTTGGCGCGCGAATACTCCTCGACGTGATCCTCGGGCAGGCGGTCCTTGCCGAAGTCTTTGAAGAAGTCGCGCAGCGCCGTGATGTCCTTCTTGCGTGCGGTGGTGGTGATCAGGCGGGCCGCCATGCTCTCGAGAGCCGCCCAGGCGCGGATCATGTCGACGATCTCGCTCTTGGTCCTGCGCACCACCATGATGCCGCGGCGCGGAACCGTCTTCACGAAGCCGTCCTGCTCGAGCATCGCGATGGCTTCGCGGATCGGGGTGCGGCTCACACCCAGGCGTTCGGACAGCGCGCGCTCGTCGAGCATCACCGGCTCGGGCGTCGAGTAGATGTCCATCTTGAGGATGGCTTCCTTCAAGGCGTCATACGCCTTGTTCTTGAAGCTACTCTCCGGGGCAATACGAACGATCGCGATATCTGCCTCGGTCATGTTCGGCAACGCCTTGGTTGGTTTCCGCAGTGACACGACGAATCTCCTCCAGTGGGAGTCGTCTTTTACAGGATTATTAACGGGAAAGTTTTTGGCATACCACATGCCAGAATGTCAAGCTGCCTATTTTTTGCGGCGTTCTAAGCCATGCAGCAGCTTGACAAGTTGGCTTCTGGCATACCAAATGCCATCGCCAGCCATTTTTGGTCCAAGGCGTCGGAGTAATGTTGGCTTTATGCCACTCCGTTCCGCGACATGGAACAGAGCGCGGCGAATGGCAAGCATTCACGGGCAGCCGCGACACGCGCGCGCTTTGAAAAGAACGAACTGAAGTCAAGGGAGAAGCCACATGTCCAATTCCAAAGATGCCGTCCGCAAAGTGCTCGACCAGGTCAAGGCGGACAACCGCACGAGCCTGACGGCGCCGGAAGGCAAGCTGGTCTGCGACGCCTACGGCATCCCGGTGCCGAAGGAGGGCGTGGCGAGGTCGGCGGGCGAAGCCGGCAAGATGGCGTCCTCGATGGGCTTCCCGGTGGTGATGAAGATCGTCTCGCCGGACATTCTCCACAAGACCGAAGCCGGCGGTGTCATTGTCGGCCTCAAGACGGCCGAGGATGCCGAGAAGGCCTACGAGACCATTCTCGGTAACGCCAAGAAGTACAAGGCCGATGCCAAGATCGAAGGCGTCCAGGTGCAGCAGATGCTGGCCGGCGGCACCGAGGTCATCGTCGGCTCGATCACCGACGGTTCGTTCGGCAAGCTGGTCGCCTTCGGCCTCGGCGGCGTGCTGGTCGAAGTGTTGAAGGACATCACCTTCCGCCTCGCGCCCGCGACCAAGGAAGACGCGCTCTCGATGCTCGACGGCATCCAGGCGCATGAGATTTTGAAGGGCGTTCGCGGCGGCGAGCCGGTGAACCGCACGGCGCTCGCCGACGTCATCGTCAAGGTCTCGCAGCTCGTGACCGACTTCCCTGAGATCGTCGAGCTCGACCTCAACCCGGTGTTTGCAACGGCGAAGGGCGCGATCGCCGCCGACGTCCGCATCGTCGTCGACTTCGCTTATGTACCCAAGCCCAAGCCGCGCCCGACCGAAGAGATCGTCGCGGCCATGAACCGCATCATGCAGCCGAAGGCGGTCGCCGTGGTCGGCGCCTCCGCCGAGGACGGCAAGATCGGAAACTCCGTGATGAAGAACCTCATCAACGGCGGCTACAAGGGCGACATCTATCCGATCCATCCCAAGGCCGCCGAGATCCTCGGCTACAAGGCCTACAAGAGCGTCAAGGATGTTCCGGGTGTGATCGACACGGCCGTGTTCGCGATCCCCGCGAAGTTTGTGGCCGCGGCGCTCACCGAATGCGGCGAGAAGAAAATCCCGGGCGCGGTGCTGATCCCATCGGGCTTTGCGGAGGCCGGTGCGCCTGAGCTCCAGGCTGAGATCGTCGAAGTCGGTAAGAAGTACGACATCCGCCTGATGGGGCCGAACATCTATGGCTTCTACTATACCCCGGCCAATCTCTGCGCGACCTTCTGCACGGCTTACGATGTCAAGGGCCACGCGGCGCTGTCGTCGCAGTCGGGCGGCATCGGCATGGCGATCATCGGCTTCTCGCGCTCGGCCAAGATGGGCGTCTCGGCGATCGTCGGTCTCGGCAACAAGTCCGACATCGACGAGGACGATCTGCTCGCCTTCTTCGAGCAGGACCCGAACACCAACCTGATCGCGCAGCACTGCGAAGACCTCAAGGACGGCCGCGCCTTCGCGGAAGCCGCCAAGCGCGTCTCCAAGAAGAAGCCGGTCGTCGTGCTCAAGGCCGGCCGCACCTCGGCCGGCGCGAAGGCGGCCTCGTCGCACACTGGCGCGCTCGCCGGTAACGACAAGATCTACGAGGACGTCCTGGCGCAGTCCGGCGTGATCCGCGCCCGCTCGCTGCGGCAGCTGCTCGAATTCGCCCGTGGCGTGCCGGTGCTGCCGACGCCGAAGGGCGAGAACGTGCTGATCATCACGGGTGCCGGCGGCTCGGGCGTGCTGCTGTCGGACTCCTGCGTCGACAACGGCCTGTCGCTGATGTCGATGCCGCCGGATCTCGATGCCGCCTTCCGCAAGTTCATCCCGCCGTTCGGTGCGGCCGGCAATCCTGTGGATATCACCGGCGGCGAGCCGCCGATCACCTACGTCAACACGGTGAAGCTCGGCCTGTCGGACGAACGCATCCATTCGCTGATCCTCGGCTACTGGCACACCATCGTCACGCCGCCGATGGTGTTCGCCCGCAACATGGTCGAGGTGAAGAAGGAGATGGAGGCCAAGGGCTTCGTGAAGCCGATCGTCGCCTCGCTTGCCGGCGACGTCGAGGTCGAAGAAGCCGCCGAATATCTCTACCAGAACGGCATCCCGGCCTACGCCTACTCCACCGAGCTTCCGGTCGAGGTGCTCGGCGCCAAGTACAAGTGGGCGCGCGGGGCAGGGCTGCTCTGAGACGACGATACCGCTTCGGCTGATCCGGCGCGGATGTTTGTTCACCTCTCCCCGCTTGCGGGGAGAGGTCGAATTGCGAAGCAATTCGGGTGAGGGGGACTCTCCACGAGTCTGGCTGTCACCGTCCTTGCGGAGACTCCCCCTTACCCTGGCCCTCTCCCCGCAAGCGGGGTGAAGGAAAGGGATAGGGCGAGGGAGAACGGTCAGGTCGCGATGAGCAAGAACGTGATCCGGCGCAAATCGCTCGAGCCCAGGTCGACCGCAGAGGCCGATCATGAGGGCCGCGACGGCGGCGTGCAGTCCGTCGACCGCGCGCTGTCGATCCTCGAAACGCTGGCCGAGGACGACGAAGGCTATCGCCTCAGCGACCTTGCTGTCCGCACCGGCCTGTCGGCCTCGACCGTGCACCGCCTGCTGGCGACGCTGGAGAGCCGCCGCTTCGTGCAGTTCGACCGCGCCGAGTCCAAATGGCATGTCGGCGTGCGCAGCTTTACCGTGGGTGCAAGCTTCGCGCGGCGGCGCAATTTCTCCGCGCAGGCGATTCCCTACTTGCGCAAGCTGCGCGATCTCACCCGCGAGACCGCCAACCTCGCCGTCGTCGACGACGAATTCATCATTGTGCTGACCCGCATGGAGAGCCGCGAGATCATGCGCTCGCTGACCCAGGTCGGCGGCCGCGTCGCCATGGTGACGTCAGGCGTCGGCAAGGCGGTGCTCGCGACTTATTCGGACGAGGACGTCGGCGCCGTCATCCGCCATCATGGCATGCCCCGCCTGACCGAGAAGTCGATCGTGCGGCCGGGCGACCTGTTCAAGGAGCTCGAAAAAATCCGCAAGCAGGGTTTTGCGCTCGACGATGAAGAGGCCTGTATGGGCCTGCGCTGTATTGCCGCAGTCGTCTACAATGACTGCGCCGAGCCGCTCGCGGCGATTTCCGTCTCGGGCATGACGAGCCGCCTGACCGACGACAGATTGCCGGAAATCGGCCAGATCGTGCGCGAAGTCGCCGGCGAACTGACCGTCGCGCTCGGCGGGGTGATGCCGAAGCCTGGCTAACGAGAAACCGGGCCTGTCGCTGGACAGCATCGGCCGTTTTGGCTGATATGCGACCAAACGACACAATGCGGCAAACTATCAACGACGTCCGCAAGAGCCTGGAGAATACCCGCATGTTTCAATTTCCCGCGCGCCTTGTCGGCGCAGCCGTCGCGCTGACCCTTGCGGCAGCCACACCGGCCTTTGCCCAGCAGCTGGAGCTCAAGCTGATGGCGCCGGCGGCCCCGGGCGGTGGCTGGGACCAGACCGCACGCTCGATGCAGCAGGCGCTGGTCGCTTCGGGCGTCGCGCGCAGCGTGCAGGTCACCAACGTTCCCGGCGCGGGCGGCAGCGTTGGCATCGCGCAGTTTGTCAACGGCGCCAAGGGCGACGGCAACCAGCTGATGGTCAACGGCTTCGTAATGGTCGGCGCGCTCGCGATGAACAAGTCGCCGGTGACGCTCGAGCAGGTGACGCCGATCGCGCGCCTCACCGAGGAAATCCAGGTGATCGTGGTGCCCGCGAATTCGCCGATCAAGACTGCTCAGGATCTGGCCGCTGCGGTGAAGGCCGATATCGCCAAGGTGACCTTCGCCGGTGGTTCGGCCGGCGGCGTCGACCACGTGATGGCTGCACTGTTCGCCGGCGCCGTCGGCGCCGACGCGAAGAAGATCAACTACATCCCGTTCTCCGGCGGCGGCGAATCGCTGGCGGCAATCCTCGGCGGCAAGGTCACGGCGGGTATTTCGGGCCTCAGCGAATACGAAGGGCAGATCAAGTCCGGCAAGCTGCGCGCGATCGGTGTGACCTCGGAGAAGCGCATCGCCGGCAGCGATATCCCGACCTTCAAGGAGCAAGGCATCGACCTCGTGATCGCCAACTGGCGTTCGGTGGTCGCGCCTCCCGGCATCACGCCTGAGCAGCGCAAGACGCTGAGCGATGCGGTCGAGAAGATGGTGAAGTCGGACGCCTGGAAGGAGATCCTCAAGCAGAAGGGGTGGGAGGATGCCTATCTCGGCGGCGACGCCTTCGCTGACTTCCTGAAGAAGGAAACCGTGCGCGTAACCGACGTGTTGAAATCGGTCGGCTTGGTCAAGTCATGACCTCAGGCGATCCCATCCTGCCGCGGCGCGTCGATCGCGCCGGCATCGTCATTGCTGTATTGCTCGCAGGTCTCGCTGCGGTGCTGGTCTGGGACGCGCGCGGGCTGCAATCCACTGCGATGTACGGGATGGGACCGGAGGCAATGCCGGTCGTGGTCGCCACCGGCCTCGCGCTGCTCGCGATCGGCAATTTCATCGACGCGCTGCGCGGTAACTTGCCGGCGCGCGAGAGCGCCGATCCCGTGCCGGTGGTCTTGATCCTCGTTGGCCTTGCGCTCCTCATTGCCATCATCGGCTTCGGCGGCGGCTTCATCCTGGCGACGTCGGCGCTGTTCGTGACGACGTCGGCAGCTTTCGGGCGCCGTGCCATCGTCGTCGACAGCATCATCGCCCTCGTGATGTCGACCCTCATCTATCTCGCGTTCGACCGGCTGTTGACGCTGAGCCTTCCGACCGGCCCGCTGGAGCGACTGCTGTGATGGACACCTTTGCGGCGCTGGCCCACGGCATGGCGGTCGCCGTCCAGCCGATGAACCTGCTCTATGCGCTGATCGGCGTGTTCCTCGGCACGGCCGTCGGCGTGCTGCCCGGCATCGGCCCGGCCCTGACGGTCGCGCTGCTGCTGCCGGTGACCTACAAGCTCGATCCCGGCGGCTCGCTGATCATGTTCGCGGGCATCTACTACGGCGGCATGTATGGCGGATCGACCACCGCGATCCTGATCAACACGCCCGGCGAGAGCGCCTCGATGGCGACCGCGCTCGAGGGCAACAAGATGGCCAAGGCCGGCCGCGGCGGGCCGGCGCTTGCGACATCCGCGATCGGCTCCTTCGTCGCCGGCACCATCGCTACCATCGGGCTGGCGTTCCTTGCGCCGTGGCTGGTCGATTTCGCCGTGCGCTTCGGTCCCGAGGACTATTTCGCGCTGATGTGCGTCGCCTTCGTCACGGTGTCGGCGACCTTCGGCGATTCTCCGATCCGCGGCCTGACCAGCCTGTTTATCGGCCTGACGCTGGGCCTCGTCGGCATCGACAAGCTGACGGGTCAGGCGCGGCTTGCGTTCGGCGTTCCTGAATTGCTCGACGGCGTCGAGGTGACGACGCTTGCGGTTGGTCTGTTCGCGGTGGGCGAGGCGCTCTACGTCGCGTCGCGGCGCCACCACACCGAGGAAAAGCTCGAGCCGGTGCGCGGCTCGCTGTGGATGACCAAGGAAGACTGGAAGCGGTCGTGGAAGCCATGGCTGCGCGGCACCATGTTCGGCTTCCCGATCGGCGCGCTGCCCGCAGGCGGCGCGGAGATTCCGACCTTTCTCTCCTATTCCACCGAGAAGCGGCTCACAAAACATCCGGAAGAATTCGGCAAGGGCGCCATCGAAGGCGTTGCGGGACCGGAAGCCGCCAACAATGCCTCCGCCGCCGGCACGCTGGTGCCGTTGCTGACGCTGGGACTGCCGACTTCGGCGACAGCCGCGATGATGCTGGCGGGGTTCCAGCAATACGGCCTTAATCCAGGACCGCTGCTGTTTGCCGAGCGGCCTGACCTGGTGTGGGGCCTGATCGCCAGTCTCTTCATCGCCAATTGCATGTTGCTGGTGCTCAATCTTCCGCTGGTCGGCCTGTGGGTGCGGCTGCTCGCGATCCCGCAGCCCTGGCTCTATGCCGGCATCCTCGTGTTCGCGACCATGGGCACCATCGCCGCAAAGCCCTCGGTGGTCGAATTGTCGATGCTGGCCGGCTTCGGCGTGCTCGGTTTCCTGATGCGCCGGTTCGATTTTCCGATCGCGCCCGTCGTCGTCGGCCTGATCCTCGGTCCGATCGCCGAGAGCCAGCTGCGCCGCGCGCTCGCAATCAGTCTCGGCGATCCCATGACGCTGCTCCAGAGCCCGATCTCGGCGACGCTGCTCGGCATCGCGCTGGTTGCGCTGCTGGCCCCGTTCGTGCTGAAGGGGATGGGGCGCTTCAAGGCGAACGAGGACTAGCCGTCCCGGCGCGTGCGTCCTCTAATGCTGCGTCCAGCTCGTTGAGGAAACGCCATGCCGTCGGACCTTCGCTCGCCCCGTCTCGCCGTTCTGATCGATGCCGACAACGCCTCTGCGAAGATCGCGGATGGGCTGTTCGAGGAGATTGCCAAGATCGGCGAGGCCAGCGTCCGCCGCATCTACGGCGACTTCTCCAATGCGCGGTCCAGGGGTTGGGCCGACATCCTGTCCAAACACGCCATCATCCCGCAGCAGCAATTCGCCTATACGACGGGAAAGAATGCCTCGGACATAACGCTGGTCATCGACGCCATGGACCTGCTTCACAGCGGCCGGTTCGACGGCTTCTGCCTGGTCTCGTCCGACAGCGACTTTACCCGTCTGGCCGCCCGCATCCGTGAGCAGGGCGTCGATGTCTTCGGGTTCGGCGAGCAGAAGACGCCGGAAAGCTTCAGGCAGGCCTGCCGAAGGTTCGTCTACACCGAGAACCTGCTTGCCGTCCCGGCGACCACCCAGGATGCCGCCTCAAGGTCGACGTCGCTTCAGCCGCCCGATGCCGCCACGCCCATCATCAAGAAGGTCATCACCCAGATGGAGAGCGAGGACGGCTGGGTCGCGCTCGGTGAAGTCGGCCGCCAGCTCGCCAATCTGGCCTCGGATTTCGATCCGAGAACGTTCGGGTTCCGCAAGCTGAGCGACCTCGTGCGCAAGACGAACTCGTTCGAGATCGATGAATCAAAGGGCCGGTCGATGCGAATTCGGGTCAAGCCCGCCGCCGCAGCACCGCCGAGAAGGCGGAACCCGCGCAGGCCTGCAAGGGTGGGGACGACGGGCAGTTCGGCGCCTAAGGCGTAAGCAGGGCCTGCCGTTATATTTGCGCTTGCCCGCTATAGCGCAGGGCGTAACGATCGCTGGGCCGTAACGCCACGCGAGGGTCCCGATGACCAGACTTACCCGCTTCGCCGTCGCACCGCTGCATTCGATGACCCGGCGTCTGGCCGATGTCGCCTCCGCCCGCGTCGCACCGGATCTCGTGGTCACGGGGGCCCGGGTGCTTTCGACCTATTCGGAGCGCATCCATCCCGGTCGGGAGGTCTGGATCACCGGTGGCCGCGTCGCAGCGGTGAAACCGGCCGGGGCGGCGAAGAAGGTCTGGGGCGGGGTGCCGCTTTACGACGCCGCCGGAGGCATCATCGCGCCTGGACTGGTCGATCCGCACATCCACATCGAATCCTCCATGGTGACGGCCTGCGCCTATGCCGAGGCTGCGCTCCTCAACGGCACCACCACGATCTTCTGCGACAGCCACGAGATCGGCAACGTCATGGACGTCGCCGGTGTCGAGGCGATGCTGGAGGACGCGCGCGAGGCGCCGCTCTCGATCTTTTTGACGGTGCCGAGCACGGTGCCGGCCACGTCGGCGGAACTGGAGACCGCGGGCGGCGATCTCACGCCGGACAAGGTCGCCGGCCTGTTCGACCGCTGGCCCGAAGCGGTCGCACTCGGCGAGAAGATGGATTTCGTGCCTGTCACGATGGGTGACGAGCGCAGCCATGCCATCCTTGCCGCTGCCTTGAAGCGGGGACGGCCGGTGTCCGGACACGTTTACGGCCGCGAATTCGTCGCGGCCTATGCGGCGAGCGGCGTCACCGACACCCATGAGGCGATCGATCGCGACATCGCCGACGATCTGCTCGACGCCGGCGTCTGGGTGTTCCTGCGCGGCGGCCCGCCGACCACGCCCTGGCACTCGCTGCCGCAGGCGATCCGCACCATCACCGAACTCGGGGCGTCGCACAAAT
Organism: Bradyrhizobium liaoningense; assembly: GCF_018130785.1. GTDB lineage: Bacteria > Pseudomonadota > Alphaproteobacteria > Rhizobiales > Xanthobacteraceae > Bradyrhizobium > Bradyrhizobium liaoningense_A. Next base: position 822,018 of record NZ_JAFCJT010000001.1, on the reverse strand, counting down.
GTACGGCGGTTTGCACCGACGACCGTGATGCCGACGATCTGCTGCTGTTCGGTCTCGACTGGGTGGTGCGCGAGGCCGTAAAGGCCGGCATGTCGCCCGAACAGGCCTGGTCGATGGGCTCGCTGCATGGCGCCACACGCTTCGGCATGGAGGGCGATATCGGCGGGCTCGGCGGCGGCCGCCGCGCCGATCTCGTACTGATGGACGATCAGCTCAGACCGCAATGCACCTGGTATGGCGGCGAGTTGGTGGTCGAGCATGGCAAGATCACGCCGCGGCTCGATCAGGCGCTGTCGCAACGCTATCAATATCCGAAGGCGGCCTATGCGACCGTCAAGCTTCCGGAGAAGGTCAAGCTGACGCCGGAGCTGCCGGCCAAGGCGTGTACCGTCAATGCCATCAAGACCGCGCTGCCGGGCATTACCCTGATCCATGAGAAGGTTCCGATCGAGCCGGCCAAGGACTGGCCGTCGCTGTTTGAGCGCTACGGCCTGTGCTTCGTCACGGTGGTCGAGCGCCACGGCAAGTCGGCCGGCAATGTCGCTTACGGCCTGCTGAAGGATTTCGGCCTGAAGCGCGGGGCGGTCGCCTCCAGCGTCGGGCACGACAGCCACAACATCATCGTCGCCGGCACCAACGAGGGCGACATGCAGGCGGCGATATCAGCCATCAAGGCGGAGCAGGGCGGCGTCTGCGTCGTCGCCGACGGCAAGGTGAGGGCGCTGGTGCCGCTGCCGATCGCAGGCCTACTCTCCGACAAGCGCGTCACCGAGGTCGCCGAAGCGGTCAAGGTGCTGAAGAAGGAATGGGCCGAGGCCGGCTGCACCATCCCCTACATGGGCTTCAATTTGATTCCGCTATCGGTCATTCCGGAAATTCGCATCACCGACAAGGGCCTTGTGCTGGTGCCGCAGATGGAGCTCGCGCCGCTGTTCGAGTGAGCGGCTTTCACGGATGTCTCGATCTAACTAGTTGAGACCGCCGCGATTTTTCCGCGGCTGCCGCATCGTGGAAAATAAAATCGATCTCGTTGAGATCGCGTCTTGCACGCCTGATGATTGCGCTCGCTGACGCAACTCAAGCGAGGTCCGATATGGCGAAGATGCGAGCCGTCGATGCTGCCGTGCGAATTCTGGAGAAAGAGGGCATCTCGACTGCCTTCGGCGTTCCCGGGGCCGCGATCAATCCGCTGTACTCGGCGCTGAAGAAGCGCGGGTCGATCCGCCACATCCTCGCGCGCCATGTCGAGGGCGCCTCGCATATGGCCGAGGGCTATACGCGGGCGAAGGCCGGCAATATCGGCGTCTGCATCGGCACGTCGGGGCCGGCCGGCACCGACATGATCACCGGGCTCTATTCGGCGATCGCCGATTCCATTCCGATCCTCTGCATCACCGGGCAGGCGCCGCGCGCACGGCTCTACAAGGAAGACTTCCAGGCCGTCGATATCGAGTCGATCGCAAAGCCCGTGACCAAATGGGCTGTGACCGTGCGCGAGCCGGCGCTGGTACCGCGCGTGTTCAGCCAGGCCTTTCACGTCATGCGCTCGGGCCGGCCGGGTCCGGTGCTGATCGACATGCCGCTCGACGTGCAGCTCGCCGAGATCGAGTTCGACGACGAGACCTATGAGCCGCTGTCGGTCTACAAGCCCACCGCGACCCGCAAGCAGGTCGAGAAGGCGCTGGAGATGCTCAACGCCGCCGAGCGGCCGCTGATCGTCGCAGGCGGCGGTATCATCAACGCCGACGCCTCGGACCTGCTGGTGGAATTCGCCGAGATCGCCAACGTGCCGGTCGTGCCGACGCTGATGGGGTGGGGCGCGATCCCCGACGACCACGTGCTGATGGCCGGCATGGTCGGCCTGCAGACCAGCCACCGCTATGGCAATGCGACGATGCTGGAGTCGGACTTCGTGCTCGGCATCGGCAACCGCTGGGCCAACCGTCACACCGGCTCGGTCGAGACCTACACCAAGGGCCGCACCTTCGTGCATGTCGACATCGAGCCGACCCAGATCGGGCGCGTGTTCAATCCCGATCTCGGCATCGTCTCGGACGCCAAGGCCGCGCTCGAGCTGTTCGTCACCGTCGCCAGGGAGTGGCGCCGGTCAGGCAGGTTGCGCGAGCGCCAGGCATGGCCCGCGGCCTGCCGCGATCGCAAGAAGACGATGCTGCGCAAGAGCCATTTCGACAACGTCCCGATCAAGCCGCAGCGCGTCTATGAGGAGATGAACAAGGCCTTCGGCCGCGACACCACCTATGTCACCGTGATCGGCTTGTCGCAGATCGCCGGCGCGCAGTTCCTGGGCGTCTACAAGCCGCGCAACTGGATCAATGCCGGGCAGGCCGGCCCGCTCGGCTGGACGCTGCCTGCCGCGCTCGGGGTGCGTGCGGCATGCCCGGATCGCGAGATTGTCGCGCTGTCCGGCGATTACGACTTCCAGTTCCTGATCGAGGAGCTCGCGGTCGGGGCGCAGTTCAATCTGCCCTACATCCACGTCGTCGTGAACAATTCCTATCTCGGCCTGATCCGCCAGGCCCAGCGCGGCTTCGACATGGATTATCACGTCCAGCTCTCCTTCGAGAACGTCAACGCACCGGAGCTCGGCGGCTACGGCGTCGACCATGTCGCGGTCGCCGAAGGTCTTGGCTGCAAGGCGATCCGTGTCACCGATCCCAGGGATACGCAGGCGGCGTTCGCGACCGCGCGCGAATTGATGGCGAAGCACCGCGTGCCTGTCGTGGTCGAGTTCATTCTCGAACGTGTCACCAACATCGCGATGGGCACGGAGATCGACAACATCGTCGAGTTCGAGGAGGTGCTGGATCTGCCGCTCGACGAGGTCGGGACCAAGCGGCCCGGCGTGCTGCAGCCGGCGGAATAGGAGAGAGCATCATGCCGAAATTTGCCGCCAACCTCACCATGCTCTTCAACGAGATGCCGTTTGTCGATCGCTTCGCCGCGGCGAAAGCGGCAGGCTTCAGCGGTGTCGAATATCTCTTCCCATATGATTTCGACAAGGCGTTGCTGCGCGAACAGCTCGAGGCTCACGGGCTGACGCAGGTGCTGCACAATCTTCCAGCGGGTAACTGGGCGGCAGGGGAGCGCGGCATTGCGATCCTGCCCGATCGCGTCAGTGAATTTCGCGACGGCGTGTTTCGTGCCATCGACTACGCCAAGGCGCTCGATTGCGAGCAGCTCAATTGCCTCGTCGGTATCGCGCCTGCCGATGCCGACCCGCGCGAGCTCAACGAAACGCTGGTCGGAAATTTGCGCTTTGCCGCCTCGACTCTGGCGCGGGAGAACATCAAGCTGCTGGTCGAGCCGATCAACACGCTCGACATTCCCGGCTTCTTTCTCAACGGCACCGAGCAGGCAGTGCAGCTCATCTCCGAGGTGCGCTCGAACAATCTGTTCATCCAGTACGACATCTATCACATGCAGATCATGGAGGGCGATCTCGCCCGCACCATGCAGGAATATCTGCCGCAGATCGCCCACATCCAGCTCGCTGACAATCCGGGCCGCCATGAGCCCGGCACCGGCGAGATCAACTATCCCTTCCTGTTCCGCCACCTCGACGCGATCGGCTATCGCGGCTGGATCGGCTGCGAATACAAGCCGCGCACCACGACGCTGGAAGGCCTGTCCTGGCACGCCGCGCAAACCTTCGAGACCTGAGGACATCGAGACATGATCGACATCGGCTTCATCGGACTTGGCACCATGGGACGGCCGATGGCCGGCCATCTTCTGGCCGCGGGCCATCGCGTTCTCCTGCATGACGTCGCACCGGTCGCGCCGGAGCTGATTTCCGCGGGCGGCATCGCCTGCAAATCAGCGAAGGAAGTCGCGGAGGAGGCGGATGCGGTCATCATCATGGTGCCTGACACCCCGCATGTGGAGGCGGTGCTGTTCGGCAAGGACGGTGTCGCGAGCGGCATCTCCAAGGGCAAGATTGTCGTCGACATGAGCTCGATCTCGCCGCTGGCGACCAAGGAGTTCGCCAGGAAGATCGAGGCGCTCGGCGCGGACTATCTCGATGCGCCGGTATCGGGCGGGGAGGTCGGCGCCAAGGCCGCGAGCCTCACGATCATGGTCGGTGGTCCCGAGCGCGCCTTCAACACCATGAAGCCGGTGTTCGACAAGATGGGCAAGAACGTCACCCGCGTCGGCGCCAATGGCGACGGGCAGACGACGAAGGTCGCCAACCAGATCATCGTCGCACTGACGATCGGGGCGGTGAGCGAAGCGCTGCTGTTTGCATCGAAGGCCGGTGCCGACCCGGCGCTGGTGCGGCAGGCGCTGATGGGCGGCTTTGCCTCGTCACGGATTCTGGAAGTGCATGGCGAGCGGATGGTGAAGCGAAATTTCGAGCCCGGCTTCCGCATCGAGCTGCACCAGAAGGACCTCAACCTCGCGCTTGAAGGGGCACGCACGCTCGGCCTGTCGCTGCCGAACACGGCGGTGGCACAGCAATTGTTCTCGGCCTGCACAGCGCATGGCGGCAAGGCCTGGGATCATTCCGCGATGGTGCGGGCGTTGGAACTGATGGCGGGCCACGAGATCGCCGCGGCCTGAACTGTTACCCGGTAACAGTCTCCAGATTTGGCGTGTCTTTCATCATGGGGGAACCGGAACATTGCTCCGGCCCCGCGGTTGAAGGCGCACAACAATCACTGGAGACATCAGGACATGAAAACCCGTCTTGCGATTTCGTTGGCTGCCGCCTCGCTGCTGGCGTCGAGTGCAGCCTTTGCTCAGTCGACGACTGCCCAGGGCGCTGCGGACGGCGCGCGTGCGGGTGGCGACATCGGTGGCCCGATCGGCGCGATGGTCGGCGGCACCGTCGGTGCGGCCGTCGGCGCCGGCCTCGAAATTCCGAATGCCGTGCTTGGCGGGATTCCGCGCGACGACTCCGTCGTGATCCACGAGCGCGTCGTGGTGGGCGAGCCGCTGCCCCCGACCGTGGTGCTGCGCCCCGTGCCGAACTACACCGAGTATCGCTACGCGGTCGTGAACGATCGCCGCGTGATCGTCGAACCGCGCACGCGCCGCATCGTCAAGATCATCGACTGATCGATCAGAGCGCGAAGGCTTTGAAGAGCCGGGCCCTGCGGAGCGTCACTCCGCGGGGCCCTGGTTTATCAGGGCCGAATTGGCGCGGAAGCAGCGCGCCATGACCCAGTCGGCGACGGCGGCGAGTGCAAAGCCGATGCAGGCGGTGCCGGCATCGACCAAGAAATCTTCCAGCCGTGCATGCCGTCCCGGTGCCCAGAACTGCATCAGCTCGAGCACGCCGATCAGGACCACAGAGAGGGCGGCGACGGCCCAGCGACGGTTCCGGTAGGCGAGGCCGAAGGCCAGTCCCACCAGGATGAAGGCGAGGGCATGCTCGCCGTCCTGGCCGAGGTCGGAATGGGGCCGCAGGCCGGGCGGGCCGAGGGTTGCGAATGTGACGGCGGCCGCGAGCAGCCAGGCAAAAAAGCGAACAAAAATGGACATCCGGTGCCGATAGCACGGATTTGCAACGGCCTGTTAAGGGGCAGGGATCAGATCGCCGTGTAGTTAATGACGAAACGTTAAAGTGGCTCGCGCACGCCGAGGCCGTGCATGAAGCGTTCTCGGATCTGCACGGGATCCCTGCGGGTTGTGCCGACGCCCGGCTTGTCGTCGATACGGACCGCGATCAGGCTTGGCTCGTCAGCCGACATGGCCTCGTCGACCAGCCGCTCGAAATCCTCCTCGTCCGCGGCCCAGGCGCTGTTGGCAAGCCCCGAGCCGGAGGCGATCGCGACGATGTCGGCCACACTCGCGGCCGGCGTGGGCTGCGCACCGGTGATCTGGTAGATGCCGTTGTCCATCACGATCATGATGAGGTTCTTCGGCTTCAATGCCGCAATCGTCGAGAGCGCGCCGAGCTGCATCAACAGCGAACCGTCGCCTTCGAGCGCGAAGACGCGGCGATCGGGCTGCGCCAGCGCCACGCCGAGCGCGATCGGGAAGGCGAGGCCCATGCTGCCCAGCATGTAGAAATTCTGCGGACGATGGCCGGCGGCCCAGAGATCGAAATTGGTGTTGCCGATGCCGCCGATCACCGCTTCCTCGTGCTTGAGCTTCGCGATCAGGCGCGAGGTCACGTCGAACCGGTTCATCACCTTGGTGTTGCGCGTGTTCGTTTTTGAACTCATTTGGCCGACCTCACTTGTCGAACGTCTTGCCGCCGGTGAGCAGCGGGTTGAGGATCAGCGCCACCGGCGCCTGCGTCGTGACGGCCTGCTTGATCGAGCGGTCGGCGATGAATTCGAGCTCGTCGAGCCGCGTGATGGTGTGGTGCTCCAGCGCCAGCGAATCCAGCACCGGGCGCATGGTCCGGCAGACCAGCGACTGGCCGTAATTGAACTCGCCGAGCGTGCCGCGTTCGGAGACGAACATGATCAACGGGATCTGGTAGGGCACTGCGAGCGAGGCCAGCACGTTGGCAAGCGTGGCAAAACCGGAGGTCTGCATCAGCACTGCGCCGCGACGTCCGCCCATCCAGGCGCCCGAGATGATGCCGACGGCCTCTTCCTCACGAGCGGTGGCAAAGGTGGTGAAGAAAGGATCGGCGTGCAGGTTCTTGATCAGCGGCGTCAGCACGCGGTCGGGCACGTAAGGGATCAGGCTGATCTCGTTCCGCTTCAGGGTCTGCAGGACAATGCCGTGCCAGCTCCTGTCGCTGGTGCTTTGTGCCGCCTGGGGCGAGGTCTGCTGTTCCGCAAGCGCCATTGCGTTCTCCCTTGAGCCGCGCATGCTTCTTGGTTCTGGCCGTCGCGGCGGTCTGCCGAACTTGACGCAGGCAGCGGGATTGTCAACATGTCCGGGCCGGCACCGTGATCTGCGCCAGACGGCCTGCCGTCGCCGGCGCCGCCATGTCATAAGCGGCGATAACGAGAAAACGGGAGGGACGCATGGATGGGGCGTGGGGTGCGCTGGCCTTGCGGGTCTCCTTGAGAGAGCCGGAAGGGTCCTGATGTCCGTCAACAGCAAGCGCGTCTTCTACGTCAAGTATCTGGCCAATCCGATCTATATCGACATCCTGAAGGCGCGGCCCGACGTCCGGCTCGATCGCATCGAGAACGAGAGTCCCGAGGATTTCTACGCGCCGATCCTGAGTGCCGCCCATGTCTACCAGATCGGCGCCGCCCGTGACGAGCTGGCGCCGCATTTTCACGTTGATGCCACCTTCCTGAAGCGTACGCCGAACCTGCTGCTGGTATCGAGCAATGGGGCGGGCTTCGATCCCGTCGATGTCGAGGCCTGCACCGATGCCGGCGTGCTGGTCGTCAACCAGTCCGGCGGCAACGCCCATTCCGTCGCCGAGCATGCGCTGGCGATGATGTTGACGCTGTCCAAGCGCATCATCCAGTCCGACCGCCGCCTGCGCCGCGAGCGCGACGTCAACCGTAACGAACTCGTCGGCAACGAGGTCGAGCACAAGACCGTCGGCATCATCGGCCTCGGCAATGTCGGCCGCCGAATCGCCGCGCTGTGCAAGGGCCTGCTCGGCATGACAGTGCTGGCCTATGACCCGTATTTGTCGGCCGAGGTGATGGCCGAGCGGGGCGGGGAGAAGGTCGAGCTCGACGAGCTGCTGCGCCGCGCCGATTTCGTCTCGATCTCCTGCCCGCTCGACAAGCGCAGCCGCAACATGATCAGCACGCGCGAATTCGCGCTGATGCAGCCGCATGCCTATTTCATCACGACCGCGCGCGGCTTCATCCATGACGAGGACGCGCTGCTCCAGGCTCTGCGCGACAAGCGTATCGCCGGTGCCGGTCTCGACGTCTGGTCCAAGGAGCCGCCGCCGCCGGAGCATCCGCTGCTCCAGTTCGACAACGTGCTGGCGAGCCCCCATACCGCAGGCGTTACGATCGAGGCGCGCCAGAACATGGGCCGTATCGCCGCCGAGCAGGTCTTGGAGACGCTCGACGGCAAACGCCCGCCGCGCATCATCAATCCCGAGGTCTGGCCGCGCTATGCCGAGCGCTTCAAGCAGGCGTTTGGCGTGATGCCGGGGTAGGGGCGCGCGAAGGGCTATTGCGCTCCGATTGTTGGTTACGAGGCTGAAAATAGAACGCGGCGGATTTTACCGATGGCGTGAATGAACGCGTATGACTTGTCCTGTAGATCAGGGTTCATGAGCATAGTTTCGATTGCGACATCCGGACTTTCTGCCGCGAGTTTGCGTGTGAACGTGGCCGCGAGCAATATCGCCAACGTTCAAACGACCGGCCCGCTGCCTGCGTCAGGCGGATCGGGCGCAGCGGCCGGTGCGGGCAGTTCGAGCATTGGTCCGACGTTTCCCGCGGCCTATGTGCCGCTGCGAGTCGATCAGGTCTCCCAGTCGAGCGGCTCGACGTCCGGCGGGACCATTGCGACCGTGTCGACGGTTTCGCCGAGCTATACCGCGCAATCTGACCCAACCGCTCCCTTCGCAAACCAGGACGGTCTGGTCGCTGCGCCGAATGTCGATCTCGCCAGCGAGTTCGTTCAACTGGCGACCGCAAAGTACAGCTTCATTGCCAATGCGAAGGTCATTCAAGCCTACGCCGAGACGGAAGACACGCTACTCGACATCAAGACGTGATCGCTGATGTCGGCTCTGTCCCGGGGTAAGGCGTCTACCCCAGCTTTGCGCCGAGCTGCTGGAACACGGCTTCGCAAGTCATGAGGTCGAGATGACCGCCGCCGGCGTTCTTGAAGAAGGTGATGTCGGACGGTGAGATGCGCCCTTGCACGCGACCGCTGGCGAGGTCGTAGAGGTCGCCGAGGACGTCCGTTTCGCTGATCGCGCCGCTTGCGATCGGTTGCAGGATGTCGCCGACCCCGTGGAAGGCGGGCTCCCGCCGGTCCACGAAGACACGCGACAGCTTTGCTGACTCGTCATCAGCCTCGCGTGTTTGCGGCGTGTAGCCGCCGACGAGGTCCAGATGCGTGCCCGGCCGCAAGTTTTTTCCCTTGATCAGCGGTTGATGCGCGCGGGTGCAGGTGGTGATGACGTCGGCCTCACGCGTGGCGGCATCGAGATCCGTGACCGTTTCCGCCTTCACGCCGTCCTCCGCCAAACGCCGGGCGAGATCCGCGGCGCGGTCCGGGCTTCGATTCCAGATCAGCACGCGTTGCAGCGACGGCCGCACGGTGCGATGGCCCCGGATCAGCCATTCGGACATTTCACCGGCACCGACGCAAAGCAGCGTCTTGGGACCGGGCGGGGCGAGCAGTTTCGTGCCCAGAGCGGAGTCGGCGGCGGTGCGCCAATGCGTGATCTCGGTGCCGTCCATCGCCGCCAACGGCCGTCCGTTGGTGCCGTCGAACAGCACGCACACGGCCTGCACCGCCGGCATCTTCCCCTCCGCAAGATTGGCCGGGAAGCTCGTGAACATCTTGCTCGCCATGTACCGGCTGGGATCGACCGCGCTCCGGATGACGTATTGCCCTTTCTCGTCTCCAAGGAAGGCGTCGAGAACCTCCATCTTCGGCCGGCGATGCGCTTCCTCCAGGGCCGCAATGAGGATCGGAAACGTCAGGGCTTTCGTGACTTCGGTGTCGGAGACAAAGTGCAAGGGAAGGGTCCTCATAGGTGTAGGCCGGCATTGCGGCTTAGACCCGGACGGCCGGTTCCGCAAATGGATTGCCGCACCGCCTGATCGTCTTGATCCGCGTCAAATTCCCCCTCCCACATCCGGGATAAATGGGATTAGAGTGCCGCCGGGGCTGGCCGGGGGGGCAGGCAGGAGGTCCCATGTCAACTTATGTCGTCAGGTTCATGAAGGACGTGCTCGGCCAGTACGGCCGGCAGATCGAGGTTTGTCAGGGCACGCTCGAGATCGACGCCAACGACGAGAACGAAGCCACGGAGCGGGCGAAGGCAAAATTCTGCAAGGACCAGGCGTTGCATCACTGGTCGCTGCATGCCGACCGCATCCAGGTCAGACCGGCCGACTTTCCGTCGTGAGGATCCAAGACGCGATGAGATCGGCATGAATCGTCATCGCGGTCTGGTTGATTGCCTGAGCATGATCTCCGCGCAAATGCGTTCCGCGTTTGAAAAAACCGCTGTGCACCTTACGCTAACGCGGCCCCTCGGGTCCGGATCGTGCTCTAGCGGCCCGGCGCCGTGACAGGAGGTGGGGCGGTGACACCGGCGCCGAGCGAGCGCTGCACCATGACGGTGTCGGACCAGCGGCCGTGCCGATAGGCGACGCCGCAGAGCAGGCCGGCGCGCGCGAAGCCGAACCTCTCGTGCAGCGCCAGCGACGGCGCGTTGTCGGCATCGATATAACCGATCATCTGGCGGAAGCCGGCCGCCGCACAAGCGTCGATCATTCCCTGGAGTAGCAGCCGTCCGACGCCGCGGCCGAGATGCTCGTGGTGGACGTAGATCGAATGCTTGGCGGTGAATCGATAGGCCGGGCGCTTGCGGAACAGCACGGCATAGGCATAGCCGACCACCTCGCCGCGGTAGGTCGCGACCAGATGCGGCAGGCGGGTCTGCTTCAAATTCTTGCGGCGGTCGCGCAGATCGTCCGGTTCGGGTGCGCCGGTTCCCTCGACGTCGCGCGGCACCCCATTGCGGACGTGATGGCGATAGATCGCCAGCATCGCCTCGACATCGCTCTCGCGTGAGGGCCGGACCAGGACCGGCTCTTCATCTTGGCGGGCAATCGCTGTTTCGTTCATCAGCACCTACTCGGCAACGACGTAAGTATAGAGCCCGATGCGGCCCTGCGCATCGATCTCCTTGTAGACGCCCTGGATTTCCACATCGAACCCCGGGAACGTGTTGAAGCAGGTCTCGAACATCTTGAGATAATCCACCATGGGCTTGGCCCGTTCCGTCAGCCGCTCGCCGGGCACGATGGTGGCGATGCCGGGTGGATAGACCACGAAGGGCGTGGTGGCGATGCGGCCTGCGATCGCCTCGATCGGTAAATAGTCGACGTCGTTCTTGAACAGATAGCGCGCGGCATCGCGGGGCGACATCGCGATCTCGGGCATGTGCTCGGGCATGAACTGCCGTGCCTGAAGTGCACTGACGTTGGCATCCCGGAAGAAGCGATGCATTTGGCCGCAGAGATCGCGCAGCCGCACGCCGGCATAGCGCGCCTGCCGCCGCTGATAGAATTCCGGGATCGCGTCGGCCAGCAGCGCATTGTCGTCGTGCAGCCTCTTGAACGCGACGAGGCCGGAGATCAGCGTGCCGGCTTTGCTCGCCTCGACGCCAGGGGTGAGCAGGAAGAGCAGGGAGTTGAGGTCGTTCTTCTCAGGGACGATGCGGTTCTCGCGCAGATACTGCGCGACCACAGGCGCGGGAATGCCGTGCTCGGCATAGGCGCCGGTGGTGCGGTCGAAGCCGGGGGTGAGCAAGGTCAGCTTGTTCGGATCGGTCATGGCAAAGCCTTCCGCAAGGTCCGGGAAGCCGTGCCAGTTGGTATCTGGCGAGAGCTGCCACAGCGCCGGATTGGTGGCGAGCTCATCGGTTGAGAGGGTCTCCCAAGCGACGTTGTGCGCGGCGCCGGGACGGCTGACGTCGGGAATGGCGACGCGATCGGGAACGAAGGGCTCGAAGAACCAGCGGCGATCCGGATTTTGCTCCTTCTCCTCGAACTCCCGGCGCATCGCGCGAATCTTCTTGCGCAGCTCGATGCCGAGCCGGATCGTGTCGTCCCAAAGGACCTCGCCGGAGCGGCCCTTCATCATCTGCGCGCCGACGTCGAGCGAGGCAAACAGCGGGTAGAACGGCGAGGTCGAGGCGTGCTGCATGAAGCTTTCGTTGAAGCGGCGGTGTTCGACGCGCCGCTTCTGGCCGCGGATATGGCGGTCCTTGATATGGATCTGGGAGGCCTGAGAGAAGCTCGCGAGCTGCTTGTGGGTGGATTGCGTCGCGATGATGCCGGGCGCTTCGGGGGGAAGATTCGCCAGCCCCATGGCGAAGCGGCCGGCATAAAGTGGATGGAATTTCATGAAGCCGGCCCAGGCCTCGTCGAACAGGATGTATTCGCAGAGATGGCCGATGCGCTGCAGGATCATCTCGGCGCTGTGGATCGAGCCGTCATAGGTGCACTGCTCGACCACGGCAACGCGGAACGGCCGCTCCTTGCGCCAGGCATCCTTGTCCGTCACCAGCGGATGATTGCGGATCGCCTCGCGCATCGTCTTTTCGTCGAGCATGTCCCAGCGCATCGGGCCGATCAGGCCCCAGGCATTGCGGATGGTCGGCACGTAGATCGGGATGCCGCCATTGATCATCAGTGCGCCGTGATGGGCGGCCTTGTGGTTGTTGCGGTCGAACAGCACGAGGTCGCCGTCGGTGACGAGGGCGCCGAGCGCGACCTTGTTCGAGGTCGAGGTGCCGTTGAGCACGAAATAGGTCTTCTCCGCGCCGAAGATCGCTGCTGCTTCCTTCTGCGCCTTCAGCGCCGGGCCCTCATGGGTGAGGAGGTCGCCGAGGTCGAGCACGGAATTGTCGAGGTCGTCGCGGAACACGGATTCGCCGAGATGCTCGACGAAGACCCGGCCGATCGGACTGCGGTTGTAGAACACGCCGCCATTGTGACCCGGACAGGTCCAGAGCTGGTTGCCTTCCTCGGCATAATCGACCAGCGCGCCGAAGAACGGCGTTTTCAGGTTCTCGGCATATTGCTTGAGCCGGCTGATCAAATTCTTGGCGATGAAGGTCGGCGTCTCCTCGGACAGGAAGACATAGCCGTCGATGAAGTCGAGCACCTCGACCGGCAAATCCTCGAAGCGCTTGCGTCGGATCAGGAGGATGATCGGGAAGTCGAGGCCGCGGCGCCGCATCAGGTTGATCAGCGCCGAGGTCTTCCCCTCAAGGCCCTTCTTGCCCCAGTCCACCACCATGCAGCCGATCGCGGCGTCGGTCTGCACCGCGATCTCGGCGTCCTCCAACCTGCGGGCCCTCACGACCTCGAAGCCGGAGCGCTGGATCTCCTCGACAATCTGGTTGAAGCGGATGCCTTCCAGATCGTCGGCGTCGAACACCGGTGCAGCGAACAGGAAGTTGAAGCGCTTGAAATAATCCATGGTGTGTCCCGAATGTACAGAGACTGGCAGGTCTCTGCACTTTCGATGACAGTTTTATGACAGTCGCGCGATCCGGCGGGGTTCGTGTGACGGGCGATCAGTCCAGCAACTTGTCCAGCGTGATCGGGAAGCGCCGGATGCGCTTGCCGGTGGCGTGATAGACCGCGTTCGCGATTGCCGCAGGTACGCCGACGATGCCGATCTCGCCAAGGCCCTTGACGCCCAGCCTGTTGATCCGGTCGTCGGGTTCGTCGACGAAAATGACGTCGATGTCGTGAACGTCGGCATTCACGGGAATGTGGTACTCGGCGATGTTCGCGTTCATGATCCGGCCGAAGCGGTGATCCATCACCGTCTCCTCGTGCAGCGCCATTCCGATGCCCCAGACCACGCCGCCCATGATCTGGCTGCGGCCGGTCTTGGTATTGAGGATACGGCCGGCTGCGACCGCGCTCACGACGCGCGTGACGCGAATGACGCCCAATTCTTCGTCGACCTTGACCTCGGCGAAGACCGCCGAATGGGTGTTGCGCGCGTGCGACTTGTCCTCCGCGAAATGGTTGAGCTTCTGCTTCTCGATCCGCTCGAGCTTGCCGTGGCGCATCGCATCGGCGATCGAGACGGCACGCGCCTTGTCGCCGGCCTTGGCGATCGTGCCGTCGACAAGGATCACGTCGGGCGCATCGACGCCGCCGAGGGGCGAGGCGGGCACCGCCTTGGCGAGCCGTGCGAGCTCCAGGCGAATGTCTTCGGCCGCGCCCAGCACGGCGTGCGCGCTCGACGCCGCCATCCAGGAACCGCCTTCGACGGGGGCCTGCGGCAAGGTTGAATCGGCAAGCTTCACGTCGATATTCTCGATCGGCAGCCCGAGTGCGTCGGCGGCCACTTGTGCCACGATGGTGTAGGTGCCGGTGCCGATATCGGACGCGGCGCAGGATACTTCGGCATGGCCGTTCGACGTCAGCACGATGCGGACGGCGACCGGCATCTGAAGCGCCTCCCACACCCCCGTCGCCATGCCCCAGCCGACCAGCTCCTTGCCGTCGCGCATGGAGCGCGGCGCAGGATTGCGCCGGGTCCAGCCGAAGGCTTCCGCGCCGCGGGCGTAGCATTCGCGCAGCTGCTTGCTGGTGTAGGGCAGGTCTTCACTCTGGTCACGGTCCGAATAGCATTTCAATCGCAGCTCGATCGGGTCGAGCTTGAGCGCGACGGCCAGCTCGTCCATGGCGCATTCGAGCGCGCAGACGCCGGACGCGGCCCCGGGCGCGCGCATGTCGCAGGGTGTGGAGAGGTCGAGATCGACGAGCTTGTGGGAGAAGAGGCTGTTCGGACTTTTGTACAGCTGTTCCGCCCAGCCGGTGTCATTGCGCGAAAAATCCTCGTAGCGCGAAGTCACGGCAGTGGCCTCGTGCGTGACGGCATCGAGCGTGCCGTCGGGCCTTGCGCCGAGCGCGACACGCTCGATGGTCATGGGCCGGTAGCCGAGCCCGTACATCTGCTGCCGCGTCAGCACGACACGAACGGATCGCTTGAGTTCGAGCGCGGCAAGCACCGCCAGCACCACCTGGTATTGCGGCCGCAATCCGGAGCCGAAGGCGCCGCCGACATAGGGCGAGACCACGCGGAGATCATCGGGCTTCTTGTTGAACACACTGCATAGAAATTTGTGGACGTTCTGGACGCCTTGCGTCTTGTCATGGACGGTCAGCCTGCCGCTGCCGTCGCGGACCACCGTGGTCGCATAGAGCTCCATCGGGTTGTGGTGCTCGGTCGGGAGGACGTAATCCGCCTGGTGCCGCACAGCGGCCCCAGCCAGCGCCGCGGCGGCGTCGCCGCGCGGCTTGTGCGGCCGATCCAGTTTGCCGGCCTTGCCATGTTCGGATTCGAGATCGGTCGCAAATGCCTCCCGATCGTATTCAACACGCACGCGGGTCGCGGCGAATTTGGCGGTTTCCCAGTCATCCGCCACGACGAGCGCGATCGGCTGGCCGTTGAACCTGATCCTGTCGTCATAGAGCGGGCGGAAGGGCGAGCCCTTCTCCGGCGCCACCTCGTCCTTCCAGGCATCGTCATTGTCGGCGAGGGGCGGACGATGCGCATGCGTGAGCACGTCGACCACGCCCTTCACTTGCAGCGCGTCGCCGGCGTCGATGCGAGCGATGCGTCCGCGCGGAATCGTGGCCTCGACGACGAAGCCATAGAGGAGACCGTCTGCCGAAAATTCGCCGGCATATTTGGCGGCTCCGGTGACCTTGGCGCGGCCATCGATGCGGGACGTTGGCGTTCCGACATAGGCGTTCATCGGTCCCTCACGCGATTTTCTTGTGAGCCTGCGATTGCGGCGTGGCGCCGGCGGCTTGTATCAGCGTGCGCACGATGGCGCGGCGTGCGAGCTCGATCTTGAAACGGTTATGTGCGCGGGACGTTGCCCCCTGCAGCAGCAGATCGGCCGCGCGTGAGAAGTGATCCGGCGTCGCCGCCCGCCCACGCAACGCCGCTTCGGCCTCAAGGCTGCGCCAGGGCTTGTGAGCCACGCCGCCGAGCGCCAGGCGGGCTTCGCTGATCGCGTTGCCATCCAGTTCGAGCGCGGCCGCGACCGAGACCAAAGCAAAAGCATAGGACAGCCGGTCGCGGATTTTCAGATAGCTGTAGTTGCGGGCAAAGCCGTGCTTGGGAAGTTCGACGGCCGCGATGATCTCGCCGGTGCCGAGATTTGTATCGACATGGGGTTTGTCCTCCGGGAGTCGATGGAAATCGATCAATGCGATCGCGCGCTGGCCGGAGGGACCTGCGATGTGCACGAGCGCACCGAGCGCGACAAGTGCGACGCTCATGTCGGACGGGTTGGTCGCGATGCAGGACGCGCTCGTGCCGAGGATTGCGTGGTTGCGGTTGAGGCCGTCGATTGCCGAGCAGCCGCTGCCGGGCTCTCGCTTGTTGCAGGGTGTCGCCGTGTCATAAAAATAGGCGCAGCGCGTGCGCTGCATCAGGTTGCCGCCAACGGAGGCCATATTGCGCAATTGCGCGGAAGCGCCGGCGAGGATGGCGGCGGCGAGCAGGGGATAGCGCTGCTCGACAAGCGGATGGTAGGCGAGGTCCGAATTCGGCACCAAGGCGCCGATGCGCAGCCCTCCGCCGGCCGTCTCCTCGATGTCGCGGAGCGGCAGGCGGGAGATGTCGATCAGCCGGGAGGGCCGCTCGACATTTTCCTTCATCAGGTCGATCAGATTGGTGCCGCCGGCAATCAGCTTGGCGCCGGGATCGGCGGTCAGCAGGCGGATCGCATCGGCGATGTCGGTGGCACGGGAATACTGGAAGTTGTTCATGGCCGGTCCATTGCCTGCTGGATCGCGGCGACGATGTTCGGATAGGCGCCGCAGCGGCAGAGATTTCCGCTCATCAGCTCTCTGATCTCGTCGGCATCCCGGGCGCGGCCTTCGGCCAAAAGGCCCGCCGCCGAGCAAATCTGTCCCGGCGTGCAATAGCCGCACTGAAAGGCGTCGTGGTCGATGAACGCCTGTTGCACGGGGTGAAGCGTTCCGTCCTTGGCAAGCCCTTCGATCGTGGTGATCTCGGCGCCGTCCTTCATGACGGCGAGCGTCAGGCAGGAATTGACGCGCCGTCCGTCGATCAGCACGGTGCAGGCGCCGCACTGGCCGTGATCGCAGCCCTTCTTGGTACCGGTCAGCTCGAGATGGTCGCGCAAGGCATCCAGGAGCGTGGTCCAAGGCACCAGGTCGAGCGTGTGGCCGACGCCATTGACGACGATATGAATTGGAATGCGTTCGGGAATCTCGTGCGTGACATCACTCATGTCCTGCTCCCTGCGACGGCGACCGAGCCGAGACGTCAGCCGTACTGACGCGGAGGCACCGTTGGCTCCGCTTGCCAATGGCGTCCAACGGACAACCGGCCGCTTGGTTCCTTGCCGGGAATTATGCGCCCGTGACAAAGTGGTCAGCGCTTGGCTTCGCCGAAAACCACCGTCGGCACCGCACGGTTGACGATTTCGCGCAGCGCGAAGCTCGATTGTACCCGCGCCACGCGCGGCAGGCGCGACAGCTCGGTACGGTGGATGCGCTCGAAATCCTGGATGTCGCGGGCGAGCACGATCAGGATGTAGTCGTCGGTGCCGGACATCAGGAAGCAGCGCACGACCGAAGGACACTTCACCACCTCGGCCTCGAACGCCTTGAGCGCCTCGTCGCTCTGGCTCTCCAACGCAATGCGGACCAGCACGGTCGTGGTGAGGCCGAATTGCGCGAGATCGAGCGCAGCCTGGTACGCCTGGATGTAGCCGTCGTCCTCCAGCGCCTTCTGCCGCCGCGCCAGCGCCGTGCTTGATAGCCCGACCTTGTTGGCGAGCTCGGTGTGGCTGGCCCGCGCATTGGTGGTGAGTTCCGCGAGGATGGCGAGATCTTTCCGGTCGAGGTCCAAGGTTTTGTTTCCAGCGTGAAAGGGCACTTCCGCGACCGAAACCGGCGCGCATGCGGCGAAACTAGCGGATATTTGCACGAAACCAAACCGGCCACCTCGTTACGATCGTGAGGTGAATCAAAAGGAGCCCAAGATGCGCGTCGGTGTGCCCAAGGAGATCAAGGTGCAGGAATATCGCGTCGGGCTCACCCCGGGCGCGGTCCGCGAATATGTCGCGGCCGGACATCAGGTGACGGTCGAGACCGGTGCCGGCAGCGGCATTGGGGCGTCCGACGAGGTCTATCAGCGGGCAGGGGCCTCCATTGCCGAGAGCGCACGCGATATCTTCGCGACGTCCGACATGATCGTGAAGGTGAAGGAGCCGCAGAAGAGCGAATGGGCCCAGCTCCGCGAAAGCCAGATCCTCTTTACTTACCTTCATCTTGCGCCGGATCCCGAACAGGCCAAGGGCCTGCTCGCGTCAGGTTGCACTGCGATCGCTTATGAAACCGTCACCGACGCGGCCGGTCACCTCCCCCTGCTTGCGCCGATGAGCGAAGTTGCCGGCCGCCTCGCCATCGAGGCCGCCGGCGCCGCGCTCAAGCGATCGGCCGGCGGCCGCGGACTGCTGCTCGGCGGCGTGCCCGGTGTGCAGCCGGCGCGTGTCGTCGTGCTTGGCGGTGGCGTGGTCGGGACGCAGGCCGCGCGTATGGCCGCTGGTCTTGGCGCGGAAGTCACGGTGATCGACCGCTCGATTGCCCGTCTGCGCGAGCTGGACGATGTCTTTCTCGGGCGGGTGCGCACCCGCTTCTCGACCATCGAAGCGGTCGAGGACGAGACGTTCGCCGCCGACGTCGTGATCGGGGCGGTGCTGGTGCCGGGCGCCAGTGCACCAAAGCTCGTCACGCGCGCGATGCTGAAGTCGATGCGACCTGGCGCCGTGCTGGTCGATGTCGCGATCGACCAGGGCGGCTGTTTCGAAACCTCGCATCCGACCACGCACTCCGATCCGACCTACGAGGTCGACGGCGTCGTGCATTATTGCGTCGCCAACATGCCGGGGGCGGTGCCTGTGACGTCGAGCCAGGCGCTGAACAACGCGACGCTGCCGTTCGGCCTGCTGCTCGCGGACAAGGGCTTTGCGGCGGTGCTGGAGAATCCACACTTGCGCAACGGGCTGAACGTTCATCGCGGCCGCATCGCCAACAAGGCCGTGGCGGAAAGCCTCGGGATGGACTTCGCTCCGGTGGAGAGCGGGCTGGCGGCTTAGAAATTACGCCGGCTTGCGATGGCGGCTGCCGAGCGCGGCCGCGATCGTCTCGGGCTTCTCGACCCGTTCGATGAGCATGTCGATGCGGTCGCCGCCCCAGAACAGTTCGCCGTTGAACACCATGGTCGGCACGCCGAACACGCCAAGCCTTTCGGCCTCATCGATGATGCGGTCGTGCTCGGCGCGCGCGGGGCCGTGGACATAGGCCTCGAACTCGCTGGCCGAGCCGCCACATGACGTGATGACACCGGATATTGACGCGAGATCGTCGATCTCCAGCTCATGGCCCCAGAACTTGCGAAACACCGTGTCGTGGTAGGTGCGGAAGAAGCCGTACCGCTGGGCAAACAGCATGCCGACGCTGGAATAGAACGCGTCGTAGATCCGCCGCGGCCCCTTCATGACGAGCCCTTGCGCATTGGCATAGCGCCGCGCGTCCATATAGGCGTAGCGCACCTTGCGCCAGAAATGCGGCGTGCGCTCCTCTACCGTCCCCATGAATTCAGCGACGCGCAGCGTATAGGGCAGCCATTCGAGTTCGACGCCGTGCGCCTCCTCGAGCTCGAACAGGCGCTTGTTCGCCACAAACGCGTAGGGGCTCTTGTAGTCGGTGTAGACGCGGACAATTGGCTTGGTCACGTCGGTCTTCCTCAAGTCTACGCCTTCGTCAGCCTATACTGCCCCAGATCCGGATCATGCGTCATCCGCCAGTAATCCACGAAGCGCCAGGGCATGGCCGAAAACACCCGGCCGCTGGAGTTGCGATAATAGGTGCTCATGCCCGGATGGGTCCAGATCATCGCCTCATGCTCGGCATCGACCTTGCGGACGTAGTCGTCGAGCACGTCAGGGCGGACGTCGATGGCGGCGACGTCTTGCTCGATCATGCCGGCAAGGCAGGCGGAGATGTAGCGGCTCTGGCATTCCGACTGGAAGATGACGCTGCCGCCGTGGGCGGGGCCGGAGTTCGGGCCGAGCATGCAGAAGAAGTTCGGAAAGTCCGGGACGGTGAGGCCGAGGAACGCGGTCGGATTGTCGTTGGCCCAGGCCTCGCGCAGATCCTTGCCGCCGCGGCCGCTGATGTTGAGGCGCGACGCCATCTCCGTGACCTTGAAGCCGGTCGCGACGACGACGATGTCGGCGGGGCGCTGCTCGCCGTCGGCGGTGACGATGCCGGTAGCGTCGAAATGGTCGATCGTGTCGGTGACGAGCTCGACATTGTCCCGCGTCAGCGTCTTGAACCAATTGTTGTCGAGCAGGATGCGCTTGCCATAGGGCGGATAGGTGGGCACGCATTTCTCGATCAGGTCCGGCCGATCCTTCAGCTCCGTCAGGATGAAGTCGGTCAGCTCCTGGCGGTGCCGGTCATTGCCCTTGTTGACGGCGCGCTCGGGATGCGGCCAGGCCGGATCCTTGCGCAGGAACGGCAGCAGGCCGTCGCCATAGCGCCAGAACATGTTGAAGCGATACCACTGCACATAGAACGGCAGATGCGCGAGCAGCCAGCGCGCACCGTCGCTGATCGGATCGGAATAGCCCTTAACGGGCCGCGCCCATTGCGCGCTGCGCTGATAGACCGTGACAGAGGCGACGCGGCCGGCGATCGACGGCACGAGCTGCATCGATGTCGCGCCGGTGCCGATCACGGCGACATGCTTGCCGTCGAGTTCGATATCGCCGGACCACAGAGCCGAGTGCAGGATCGTGCCCTTGAAATCCTCTTCGCCCTTGAAGCGCGCGCGGGAGGGATCGTTGAGCTGGCCGATGGCCGAGACTAGCGCGGTGGATTCGAAGGTCTTTTCGCCGTTCTTCGTCTTGAGCGTCGAAATCCAGCGCCGCTTGCTTTCGTCCCAGTGCGACGAGGTCAGCTCGGTGTTGACGCGCAGATGTTTGCGGACGCCGTATTCCTCCGCGACCTTGAGGAGATAGCCGAGCAGTTCCTCGCGCTGGCAGAAATAGCGCGTCCATGCATTACCCGAGCCGAACGAGTACGAATAGGAATGGTTCGGCGTGTCGACGCCGCAGCCGGGATAGCGGTTGATCCACCAGGTGCCGCCGAGCTCCTCGTTCTTCTCGACGATAGTGTAGGGGATGCCGAGATGGCCGAGCGCCACGCCGAGCGCGATGGCGCAGACGCCGGCGCCGACGATCAGCACGTGCTGGTCGGCGAGCTTCTCGTCCGCGGGACGTTTGGTCCAACGCGGCTCGCGCGCAACAAACCCCATCTCCTCGCGCATCAGGGGCGCATATTCCGGCGCGACGTTCTCGCCGAGGCAGGCGCGCATCATCTTGAGCAGCAGCTCTTCGCCGGGATCGGTGATGACGGGTTTTGGCGTGCCCACCGCAAAAAGCCTGACGACCGCAGCGCGGATCTCGTCCTGGATCTCGCGGGGCACACCGGCCTCTGGATCGGGGATGAGGCGGATGTCGCGCCTGGGCAGATAGGGCGGCTCGAGCCATTTCTCGTCGCCCGTCATGTGCACGAGCACCATCAGCAGGCAGCGGATGTCGCCTTCGGCGATCGCCGAGGCGAGGTCGAGCGGCTTTTGTGGAGATGCGATGTTCATGGCGTGTCCTGATCCCCGGATGAACTGAAGAGGCCGCGCGTCATCAGCTTGCGGTAGGCGGAGATGACGTGGTCGGGCACGGCGGTGACGCCGTCGGCCGAGTAAGAATAGCGGCGGCTGAGATAGCCGCGCGAGCCCATCAGCATGTGGACGATGGCCTCGAATTCCTCGTCGCTGTAATCCTCGATCGCGCCGGCCGTTCGTGCGCGCCGCAGAATGCGGACATAAGCGACCGAGATGTTGTCGAGATGCTTCTGGTAGCCGATGGGCGCGAAGAACTCGGCCTCGTTGAGGATGCGCAGGAATTCCGGGACCTCGCGGATGAAGTCGAAGAAGGCGGAAAAGCGCGCGATCTCCTGCCGCGCCGCATCCGCCGTGCCGGTGCGGGCACGGATGAACTCGACCATGTCGAGGCCGATCTTCGGCAGCAGCTGGTCGAGCAGCTCTTGGCGGTTCTCGAAATGATTGTAGAAGGTGCCTTGCGCGACGCCGGCTTCTTCGGTGATGCGGGCGACGGAGGCTTCGGCATAACCATGCTTGCCGACGACCTTGGTCGCGGCCTCGAAGATCTTCTGCTTGGTCCAGGCGTTGCGCTCGACGCGGTTGAGCTTTGTGACCTTGGCGTTCGCTTGCGTCATTCAGACGTCTCCAACTCGGCGCGCAGCACGCGCTTGAGAATCTTTCCCGACGGGTTGCGGGGCAGGCTGTCACGAATGATCAGCTCTTTCGGCACCTTGAAGCTCGCCAGCCGTGCGCGGCAGTGCTCGGTGAGAGCAGGGAGCTCGAGGCTCGCGCCTTCGGCCAGCACGACGATGGCGACCGGCCGCTCGCCCCAGCGCGCATCGCGCAGGCCGATCACGGCAACCTCGCGCACCTCGGGCAGATCGTAGATGACGCGCTCGACCTCGGAGGAAGCGATGTTCTCGCCGCCCGAGATGATCATGTCTTTCTTGCGGTCGGTCAGGTACAGGAAGCCTTCCTCGTCGAGATAGCCGACATCGCCGCTGCGGAACCAGTCGCCGAAGAAGGCCGTTTCGGTCTTCTCCGGATCCTTCCAATAGCCGCGCGTGATCTTCGGCCCGCGCAGGCAGATCTCGCCATTGACGTTCGGCGGCAGCGTCCTGCCGTCCTCGTCGCGGATATCGATCTCGACATGCGCGATGGCGCGTCCCGTCGAGCCGATCTTCTCGATCTCGCGGCCGGCTTCCATGAATGTGTCGCCGCCGACGGTCTCGGTGAGGCCATAGGCATCGATGTAGCGTGCATTGTGGAAGAATTCCGAGAAGGCGCGGATGCGCAGCTCCGGCGTCTTCTCGCCGCCGCCGATCGCCCATTCCAGGCTCGAGACGTCGTAGCGGTCGCGCGCGGGGCAGGTGAGCATTGCGGTGGTCATGACGGGCGCGAACCAGGCGGCGTTGACCCTGTCCTCGGCGATCGCAGCGAGCGCCGTCTCCGGTTCGAAATCGCGTTCGATGCGAATGAACCCACCATGCCAGAGCACGGCGATGCCGGGCAGGTCGAGCGCGCCGACGTGATAGAGCGGGCCGACGACGAGGAGGCGCGTGTCGGCGCTGAGGCCAAGGGCGATCGTCTGGTCGGCCGACTTCCAGTAGAAATTATCGTAGCTGAGCATCACGCCCTTGGGGCGGTCGGTCGTGCCCGAGGTGTACATCAGCCGCATCAAGTCGGATGGCTGGCGGATATGCATCGGCGCGGCTGCCGCATCGCCCGCAAGTCGCGTGACGCTTTGCTGCGCCGCCTCGTCGAGCACGACAGTCTCCGCGCCCGCTGCGTTTGCGGCCAGCTCCTCATCGACAATCAACAATCGCGCGCCGGCGTTGCCGGCGATGTAGCCGACCTCATCGCGCGAAAGACGAAAATTGATCGGCAGGAACACCGCGCCGAGATGGCTGGTAGCAAACACCAGCTCCAGGAATGCCGCGCTGTTCTTCATCAGGACGGCCACGACATCGCCGGCGGCGATGCCTTGTGCCGCGAGCCAGCCCGCCGCCACATGGATGCGCGTATCGAAGATCGCGTAGGAGATCTCCTCGCCGCGATATTTCAGCGCAGGCCGGTCCGGCGTGCGCCGGGCATGAAAGGCGATGAAGCTCGACAGGTTGATCATTGCGCAGTTTTCGAGCCGGTTGCCGGTGTCGTGTCCCTTGATATGAATTCTGACTCATAGTTCATCTTTGGCTTGACGTCACCCCCTGCCTCTGAAATCCTCGGGAACACGGAGACGAGACGATCTCCGGCAAGGGACCAGAGCGCCGACCCGACAGAGGGAGGGGAAAATGACGAGAACCCGCACGCCGGGCATCAGCCGCCGTTCAACACTGGCGCTGATGGGCGCCGGTGCGATGAGCGTTGCCGCGCCATGGGTGGCGCGCGCGCAAGCCAAGACCATCAAGGTCGGCATGCCGACGATTCTGTCGGGCCGCGTCGCGCAGCTCGGCACGTCGTCGCGCAATGCCGTGATGCTCGAGGTCGAGAAGGTCAACGCCGCCGGCGGCCTTGCCGGCCGGCAGATCGAGATGGTGATCCGCGATTCCAAAGGGCAGCCGCAAGAAGCCGCCCGCGTCGCGCGCGAGCTCGTCAACACCGATGGTTGCGAGTGGCTGATCGACGGCGAGGCGTCGTCCGGGTCGTTCGCCGTTCACGAAGTGGCGCGTGATCTCGGCGTGCTCTGCGTCCACACCTGCTCGGAAGCGTCCTCGCTGACGGCCGATCCGAAGCAGCACATCCCGAACGCGTTCCGCTGCGTCCGTCAGGGCATCCACGATTCCATCGTCGGCGGCAGCTACGCAGCCTCGATCTCCAAGGCCAAGGGCCTGAAGAAATGGGCGACCTGCTCGCCCGACTATGCCTATGGCCGCGACACCACCGGCGAATTCACGCTGTACCTCAAGCGCTTCGCGCCCGACGTCGAAGTCATCAGCGAGTCCTGGCCGAAGCTGTTCCAGCCCGACTACACCGAAGTGGTGACCAAGATCCTCCAGGCCAAGCCGCAGGCGCTGTACTCCTGCCTCTGGGGCGGCGATCTCACCTCCTACATCGACCAGGCCAACATTTACGCGATGTTCAGCCAGATGGAGGTGTTCGCGGTCAACATGGCCGACTACACCGCGCTCACGGTGGTGAAGAACCTGCCCAAAGGCATTCACTCCGGCAATCGCTACATCAAGACCTTCCCGACCACGCCGGAGAACGCTGCCTGGGGCGACGCTTACAAGGCCAAGTACAACGAATATCCGACCAACTGGTCGTGGCAGAACGCGACCGCGGTGATGTTCCTCACCGAGGCCGCGAAGAAGGCGAACTCCACCGACGGCAAGAAGATCGCGGAGGTGTTGAAGGGGCTCACCATCAAGTGCCCGTTCGGCGCCGACGGCACCGTGACGATGCGCGGCGACGACCACACGCTGGTCGGCTACGCCATCGGCTGGGGCACCACGATCCCGCAGGAGCCTTATGTGCCAGAGGTCAAGGCCGGCGACTGGAAGACCATCTTCGAGCTCGAGGCCGAGTGGAAGAAGAGCAAGGGCTATATCTGATCCGCTGAGCGGCGGAGACGGGTGAGCGTCTCCGCCGCCTTTGTTTGGTTCTCCGCGCCACGTCCGGCGCGCCTTCAATGAAAGTGCTCCCGTGGATCTCGACGCGCTCGCCGGCTGCCTCTCCAGCTCTGCCTGCCTGGTGACGCAAACCACCAGCGGCCTCATCATCGGCATGCTCCTGTTCCTGGTCGCGGTCGGGCTGACGCTGATCTTCGGAGTCCTCAAGGTCGTCAATTTCAGCCACGGCGCCTTCTATATGTTCGGCGCCTATTTTGCGATGACGGCCTATCAGCTCACCGGCAGCTTTGCGCTTGCGATGCTTGCGGGTGCGGCCGGCACAGCGCTTCTCGGCCTGATCTTCGAGCGCGTCTTCATGAGCCGCGTCTATGGCGCCGACGTGCTGATGCAGCTTCTCGTCTGCTACGCCTTCGTGCTGATCTTCGACGATGTCGTGCGCATCATCTGGGGGCCGGAATTCAAGTCGATGGGCATGCCCGCGGCATTCCAGGTGATGCCGCTGTTCATCGCCGGCGGCGTGGTGCCGCCTTATTACCTGCTGCTGATCGGCGTCGCGCTCGTCGCGGCGATCGTGCTCGGCATCGGGCTGTCGCGCAGTCGCATCGGCAAGGTGATCCGCGCTGCCGCGCATAATCCCGGCATGGTCTCGGCGCTCGGCATCAACACCGGCCTCATCTATGGGGGCGTGTTCGCGCTCGGCGGCATGCTGGCGGGGCTAGCCGGCGCGCTCGCTGCGCCGGTGCGGTCGTTGACCCCCGGCATGGGATTCTCGGTGCTGATCGAATCCTTCATCGTCACCGTGATCGGCGGCATGGGCTCGATCCTGGGCGCGCTGATCGGCGCGCTGCTGCTCGGCCTGATCCGCTCCTTCGGATCGCTCGGCTTTCCCTTGTTCACGGAAGGCCTGATGTACCTGTTCATGGTGATCGTGCTGGTTTCCAAGCCCACTGGCCTGTTTGGCAAGGAGGCGGCATGACCGAGCTCGAGGCCGGACGCGCCGAAACGCTGGCGTCGGTGCGCGGCGGCGCAGCGTTTCAACGCTATCGCGACGTCCTGATTGCCGTGATCGCGTTCGCCGTGCTGGCGAGCCTGCCGCTGTTCACGGGTAGCAAGGCGCTGCTCGATTTTGTCATCCGCTGCTCGGCCTACGGCCTGTTCGCGACCTCGCTCAACCTGCTGGTCGGCTACACCGGCCTGACCTCGTTCGGTCACGGCATGTTCTTCGGCCTTGGCGCCTACAGCTTCGGCCTGATCATGCAGAAGCTCGGCCTGCCCATTCCGGTCGCCTTCGTCGCGACGCTGGCGATCACGGCGGTGATCGCGGCCGTGATTGGCGCGATCTGCGTGCGGCTGAAGGAGATCTATTTCGCCTTCGTCACGCTCGCGTTTCAGATGCTGATTCACTCGACGATCCTGTCCTGGGCTTCCTTCACCGGCGGCGACCAGGGCTTGCGCGGCGGCATTCCGCGCCCCGCATTCCTCGGCATCAATCTCGCCAACCACGTCCATCTCTACATCGCGAGCTGCGCGCTTCTCGTCCTCGGGCTGCTTGCGATGCGCCAGATCGCGCAATCGCCGTTCGGCTACACGCTGCGCATGATCCGCGACAATGCCGCGCGCGCGAGCTTCCTCGGCATCGACGTCTGGCGCGCCAAGCTGACCGTCTTCGTGTTGGCCGCGCTGTTCGCTTCGATGGGCGGCATGGTGATGGCGCTGTTTGTTTCCGGTGCCTATCCGGAATTCGCCTATTGGACGATCTCGGGCGAGGGCATCTTCATCAACATGCTCGGCGGCGTCTCGACCTTCCTTGGGCCGATGGTCGGCACGGTGCTGCTGCTGCTGCTCAACGACACCGTCACGCGCTTCACCGAATACCACGGCATCGTGCTCGGCGTGGTCATCCTGTTCTTCGCGCTGGGTTTGCGCAAAGGCCTGCTCGATTTCGTCGCCGAATGGTTTTCGCATCGGCGTGATGCAGGTGAGGGGCGCTAGTCATGCTGGAGATCCGCAACCTTGCAAAATCCTTCGGTGGCGTGAAGGCGACCAACGACGTCACGCTCGATTTCCCCGACGGTTCGCTCACCGCGGTGATCGGTCCGAACGGCGCGGGCAAGAGCACGTTCTTCAACCTGATCACCGGCGCGCTGAAGCCGGATTCCGGTCAGGTGCTGCTCGACGGCGTCGATCTCGCCGGCCGCTCGCCGCCGGAGATCGTGCGCCACGGTATCGGCCGCGCCTTCCAGGTCGCCAGCATCTTCAAATCGCTGACGGTGCAGGAGACCATGCTCGCCGCCGTCAGCGCCGACCAGCGTACCTCGGCGGTGCTGCACAAGCATTTTCCATTGCCCGAGACGCGCGACCGCGCCGAGCATGTGATGGAGCTGCTGGGTCTCGCTGGCAAGCGCGACCGCACGGCCGCGACGCTGTCGCATGGCGATCAGAAGCTGCTCGACATCGCACTCGCGCTGGTGCTCGAACCAAAGGTGCTGCTGCTGGACGAGCCGACCGCCGGCATGGGCCCGGAGGAGCGCTGGCGCATGATCGACAAGGTGCGCGAGCTCTGGGAGACGCAGAAGATCACGGTCGTCTTCATCGAGCACGACATGGATATCGTGTTCAAGATCGCGCCGAAGATCGTCGTGCTCTGCTACGGCCGCATCCTCGCGACCGGCACGCCCGATGAGATCCGCAACAACAGCGCGGTAATCGACGCTTATCTCGGCACCGAACATGCAGGAGCCGCCGCATGAGCGCAGCGGTCATCGAAGTCGCCGATCTCGACGTCTATTACGGCACCAGCCAGATCCTGTTCGGCGTCGCGCTCTCCGTGCGGCAGGGCGAGACCATGGCGCTGCTCGGCCGCAACGGCGCCGGCAAGTCTACGACGATGAAAGCGATCATGGGGCTGGCTCCGCCGCGGCGGGGCAGGATCAGCCTGCGCGGCGCGGTGATCTCGGGCCAGAAGCCGCACCATATCGCGCGCGCCGGTCTCGGCTTCGTGCCGGAGGATCGGCAGATCTTTCCGGAGCACACGGTGGAGGACAATCTCGTCATCGGCAGGAAGCGCGGGCCGGAGGGCCAGGACGAGTGGCCGATCAAACGCATCTACGACGTCTTCCCGCTGCTGGAGCCGCTGCGCCATCGCATCGCCGGACGTCTCTCGGGCGGCGAGCAGCAGATGCTCGCCATCGCGCGCACGCTGATGGGCAACCCGGCGCTGTTGCTGCTCGACGAGCCGAGCGAGGGGCTCGCGCCGATCATCGTGCAGCGGATCGGTGAGCTGTTGCGGCAGCTCCGCCAGCTCGGTTCGACCGTGCTGATCGCCGAGCAGAACATGCATTTCTGCCTGGGGCTGGCGAGCCACGCCACGGTGATCGACAAGGGCCAGATCGTCTATGCCGCGGGGATCGACGAGCTTAAGGCCAACGACGCCATTCGGCGGCGATATCTGGCCCTATAGCCGGGCTCCGGACCGCTAAACCTGCCAAAAGAAGAAAACTATTGCCTCGTGGGCACCCGACGGAAGGAGTTTCCCCTTCGGGAGGCAAATACGCCAATCGCTTCCATTGCCGTTTGGGGCCGAAACGACGACATTCCCATCACGATTTGATGGATTGACGGCCATGGAACGCACTGGATTTGAACCCTTCGGCGAGCAGCTGGTGTCCGCGACGGACGCCCAGCCGAAGTCGCGCGCTTCAAAGCTCCTGCTGCGGGCCGGCACCACGGTGTTCTGGTCGCTGGTTGCCGGCATCGTGCTGGCTCGCGCCGCCTTCTTCGAGCCGGGCATCTATGACAGCTTCAGCCGGGTCGCATCGCTCGCCAAGAGCCTGATCTTCTGAGGCTGATTATTCCGGGCCGAGGACAGAACTTCCCTCGGCCCTGATATGCCGAAAACTTATTCCCCAATTCGATCGCCGTGCGTATAAATCCTTCTCCTCTGGGAGAGATTTGTGTCGCAGAATCAAGCATCCAGCCCGACCGACGCCAAGCCGGCCACTGCCATTAGCCGCGTCGTCGCGCTGATTCCCGGCATTCTCCTCTGCGTTCTGGTCGCCGGCGTTTCGGCCCTGCTCGAGCACCTGGAACTGGGCGTTTTCGAGCATCCCTATGTCGAGGCGCTGGTGATGGCCATCCTGCTCGGCATGGCGCTCCGCAGCTTCTGGAAACCCGCGGCACGCTGGCAGGCCGGCATTGCCTTCAGCGCAAAACAGCTCCTCGAAGTTGCGGTCATGCTGCTGGGAGCCTCGATCAGCTTCGCCGCCATCGCGGCTTCAGGCATCGCGCTGCTGGCATCGATCGCCGCGGTCGTCGTGATCGCGCTCTGCGTCTCCTTCGGTCTCAGCCGGATGCTGGGCCTGTCGACGCGTCTGTCCATCCTCATCGCCTGCGGCAACTCGATCTGCGGCAATTCGGCGATCGCCGCCGTGGCGCCGATCATCGGCGCGAACAACGACGAGATCGCGTCGTCGATCTCCTTCACCGCGATCCTCGGCGTGATGATGGTACTGGGCCTGCCACTCCTGATTCCGCTGCTGCAATTGTCGGCCACGCAATACGGCATCCTTGCGGGTCTGACCGTCTATGCAGTGCCGCAGGTGCTTGCCGCGACGGTGCCCGCCGGGCTCATCTCGACGCAGATAGGCACGCTTGTGAAACTGATGCGCGTGCTGATGCTTGGGCCGGTCGTCGTCGGCCTGTCGCTCGCTGCCTCGCGCTGGCAGAGCGGCGCCAAGAAGGCCAATGTCGGCTTCTTCCGCCTGGTCCCGTGGTTCATTCTAGGCTTCCTGGCGCTGGCCACCTTGCGG
This sequence comes from Bradyrhizobium liaoningense, assembly GCF_018130785.1. Lineage (GTDB taxonomy): Bacteria > Pseudomonadota > Alphaproteobacteria > Rhizobiales > Xanthobacteraceae > Bradyrhizobium > Bradyrhizobium liaoningense_A. The sequence goes on along the minus strand of NZ_JAFCJT010000001.1, from coordinate 792,296 downwards.
TCGCTGGAGATCGTGCCGGGCACAGTGGTCGGACCCGTGACGAAGATCACGAGCTTCCTGACGGTGGTCTCGATGGCGGCGCTGGGCTTGGGTGTCGATGTCCGCGTGCTCGCCAATGTCGGTGGTCGGGTCACGGCCGCGGTGACGCTGTCGCTGATGCTGCTGCTCGGGATCAGCATCGCGCTGGTGCACTGGTTCAAGTGAGGGCGTGCCGCGATGGCGCGCATAAATTGCGGTGCGCTGCCACTCTGGACTTCCCCTGCCAGACCGGTATTGGTTTTCGCCAACGTGGTTGGCCGTTGAGCGAACGCGGTTGATCCGACAAAGAGTGAGGACGCGGCCATGACGACACTGACGCTTAAGGACCTTCTCCCCGAGGACGGAACGCGGGGAACACTCGTCGGCCGCGTCTGGCTGCCGCAGGTGAACGGTCCCGCTGTGGTCGCCGTGCGCAGCGACGGTGTCTTCGACGTCACCGCGAAATTTCCGACCGTCAGCGCACTCTGCGAAGAGGACAATCCGGCAAAGGCGCTTGCGGCGAGCAAGGGTGAGCGTATCGGCGATCTCGAGGCCATCGTCGCCAACACGGCCCCCGACCAGCGCGACCCGAAAAAGCCGTGGCTGCTCGCACCCGTCGATCTTCAGACCCTGAAGGCTGCCGGCGTCACCTTCGCCATTTCGATGCTGGAGCGCGTGATCGAGGAGCGCGCGAAGGGCAATCCGGCCTCGGCCGAAGCGATCCGGAAAGAGGTGACGCGGCTGATCGGCGACGATCTGTCGAAGCTCAAGCCCGGCTCGGACCAGGCGATGCGGCTGAAGCAGGTGCTGATCGATCAGAACGCCTGGAGCCAGTATCTCGAAGTCGGCATCGGTCCCGACGCCGAGGTCTTCACCAAGGCGCCGACCTTATCGTCGGTCGGCACCGGCATGGATGCCGGCCTGCATCCGAAATCGACCTGGAACAATCCCGAACCTGAGCTGGTGCTGTTCGTCTCGAGCCGCGGCAAGATCGTCGGCGGTGCGCTCGGCAACGACGTCAATCTGCGCGATTTCGAGGGGCGTTCGGCGCTCTTGCTCTCAAAGGCCAAGGACAACAATGCCTCGTGCGCGATCGGGCCGCTGCTGCGCCTGTTCGACGACAGCTTTACCCTCGACGACGCCCGCAAGCTCGATATCAGCCTGAACGTGAAGGGCGCGGACGGCTTTGTCCTCGACGGCCATTCCTCGATCAGCATGATCAGTCGCGATCCGACGGACCTCGTCGAGCAGACGATCGGCAAGGTGCATCAATACCCCGACGGCTTCGTGCTGTTCCTCGGCACGATGTTCGCCCCCGTCAAGGATCGCGATGCGCCGGGGCAGGGGTTCACTCACAAGCGCGACGACATCGTCACGATCGCAGCGCCCCAGCTCGGCAAGCTCGTCAACCGTATGCGCACCAGCGACGAGTGCGAGCCGTGGACTTTTGGAATCGGCGCGCTGATGAAGAACCTCGCGCAGCGGAAGCTGATCTAGCTTCTTTGCCTCCCTATCTACGATCGTCATGCCCGGGCTTGTCCCGGGCATCCACGTTCTTCGTGCCGCACAAGGCGTGGATGGCCGGGACAAGCCCTGGCCATGACGGGTGTTAGCGGCCGCCGAGCCGCACGAATTTCTTCATCTCCTCGTTGCATCCCTGGAACAAAATCGCGTTGGGCGTGTCAAAGAACCGCTCACCCCGCCAACTCGCGCTTTCCGCTAAAAAGTCAAATAATATGACTAGTCGGAACTCGTCTTCCATGAAATAGTCCCTCCCGCCGCCTCAAAGGCCGGCCTGCGGGTGCCATGCTACCAATCGGTGCCCGAGATAACACAAGATGACTTCTTGGGAGACACGCCTGATGACCCTCAAAGCCCTCTTTGCGGCCAGCGCCACGGCCACGTTGTTGCTCGCGGTGCCGGCCAGCGCCGGCCAGCTCACCATCGGCTTCTCGCAGATCGGATCGGAATCCGGCTGGCGCGCGGCCGAGACGTCGGTCTCCAAGCAGGAGGCTGCCAAGCGAAAGGTCAATCTCAAGATCGCCGACGCGCAGCAGAAGCAGGAGAACCAGATCAAGGCGATCCGCTCCTTCATCGCGCAGAACGTCGATGCGATCTTCCTTGCGCCCGTCGTCTCGACCGGTTGGGACTCGGTGCTGAAGGAAGCCAAGGAGGCCAAGATCCCGGTCGTGCTGCTCGACCGCGACATCGATCCTTCCGGCAAGGAGCTCTATCTCACCGCCGTGACCTCCGACAGCGTGCACGAAGGCGAGGTCGCGGGCGACTGGCTCGCGAAGGCCGTCGGCGGCAAGGCCTGCAATATCGTCGAATTGCAGGGCACGGTCGGCGCCAGCGTCGCCGCCAACCGCAAGAAGGGCTTTGACACCGCCATCGCCAAGCACGCGAACCTGAAGGTGGTGCGCAGCCAGACCGGCGACTTCACCCGCGCCAAGGGCAAGGAGGTGATGGAGAGCTTCATCAAGGCCGAAGGCGGCGGCAAGTCGATCTGCGCCGTCTACGCGCACAATGACGACATGATGGTCGGCGCGATCCAGGCGATGAAGGAAGCCGGCCTGAAGCCGGGCAAGGAGATCCTCACCGTCTCGATCGATGCGGTCCCCGACATCTTCAAGGCGATGGCCGCCGGCGAAGCCAATGCCACCGTCGAGCTAACGCCGAACATGGCGGGCCCGGCGCTCGATGCCATCGCGGCCTTCAAGGACAAGGGCACGGTGCCGCCGAAATGGATCCAGACCGAGTCGAAGCTCTATACGGCTGCCGACGATCCGCAGAAGATCTACGACAGCAAGAAGGGCCTCGGTTACTGAGGCGGGCTTCGCCGGACTGCGCCTTGCGGTCCGGCACTCCCTTCGAAACCGCTGTGCGAGCGAATAGGCTGGGTGTCCGCATCGTTTGCGGGCACCGGTAGGAGTGACGTCGCGATGGAAAACAGCCTTGATCCTGCTCCTTCTCTGCTGGAGGTGCGCGGGATCAGCAAAAGCTTCGGTGCTGTGCGTGCGTTGCAGGAGGTCGACTTCACGCTTCGTGCCGGCGAGATCCATGCGCTGCTCGGTGAGAACGGCGCCGGCAAGTCCACGATGATCAAGGTGATCACCGGCGTATTCCCGCGCGATGCAGGTATCGTCAGGCTGGGCGGTGAAGAGATCGCGCCGCGCTCGGCGAAGGCCGCGCTCCAGGCCGGCATTGCCACCGTCTACCAAGAGGTCAATCTACTGCCGAATCTCTCGGTAGCGCAGAACCTGTTCCTCGACCGGCAGCCGATGCGCTTCGGCATCGTGCGTGAAGGCGAGATGCGGCGTCGCGCCAAGGCGCTGCTGAAGGATTTCGGCCTCGATATCGACGTCGCCGCGTCGCTCGGCAGCTATTCGGTCGCCATCCAGCACGTCACCGCGATTGCGCGCGCCGTCGATCTTTCCGCGCGCGTGCTGATCCTCGACGAGCCCACCGCGAGCCTCGACCGTCACGAGGTCGAGATCCTCTTCGGCGTCATGCGTCAGCTCGCGAAACGCGGCATCGGCATCGTCTTCGTCAGCCACTTCCTCGATCAGGTCTACGAGATCTCCGACCGCATCACGGTGTTGCGCAACGGCCGCCTGGTCGGCGAGCGCGAGACCGCCTCGCTGCCGCGGCTCGAACTGATCCGGATGATGCTCGGCCGCGAGCTGGCCGAGACCACCAGCGCGCGGGCCTCGGCGGGCGAGCGCATCGCGCGCGAGGTCTGCGCCAGTTTCGAGAACTACGGCAAGGCCGGGTATGTCACCCCGTTTAATCTCGAGCTGCGCCATGGCGAGGTCGTGGGTCTCGCCGGCCTGCTCGGCTCGGGCCGGACCGAGACGGCAAGGCTGGTATTCGGCGCCGAGCGAGCCGATCGCGGGCAGGCGAAGGTGGAGGGGGCGCCCGTGCGACTCCAGTCGCCGCGCGACGGCGTGCGCCACGGTTTTGGGTATTGTCCGGAGGAGCGCAAGACCGACGGCATCGTCGCCGAGCTCACCGTGCGCGAGAACATCGTGCTCGCCCTCCAGGCCAAGCGCGGCTTGCACCGGCCACTCTCGCGCCGCGAGCAGGACGAGATCGCGCGCCGGTATGTCAGGATGCTCGACATCCGCCCGCCCGATCCTGAGCGCGCCGTGGGGCTGCTGTCGGGCGGCAATCAGCAAAAGGTGCTGCTGGCACGCTGGCTCGCGACCTCGCCGCGCCTCTTGGTGCTGGACGAGCCGACCCGCGGCATCGACGTCGGTGCGCATGCCGAGATCATCCGCCTGATCCGCGAGCTCTGCGATGACGGGTTGGCGCTTCTCGTGATCTCCTCCGAGCTCGACGAGATCGTGACCTATTCCGACCGCGTGGTGGTGTTGCGCGACCGTACCCATGTCGAGGAGCTCGCGGGCGAGGCGATCGACGTCGGCAACATTCTCGCGGCCATCGCCGCCGATGTCGCGCATGAGGCCCACGCATGACAGCGCTGTTGCCGCGCCGCGGCCTTGCCCAGATCCTCGCGCTGATCGTCATCCTAGCGGTCGATCGCATCGTGTCGCCGCAATTCTTCGATCTGCGCCTCCAGGACGGCCGGCTGTTCGGCAGCCTGATCGACGTGCTCAACCGCGGCACGCCGGTGGCGCTGCTCTCGCTCGGCATGGTGCTGGTGATCGCGACGCGCGGCATCGATCTGTCGGTCGGTGCGGTCATGGCCATCTCGGGCGCGATCGCGGCGAGCCTTGCCGACAGCCACGGCCTCCCGATCGTGCTCGCGGCCGCGCTCGGCGCGGGCCTGATCTGCGGATTGTGGAACGGATTTCTCGTCGCGGTGCTCGGCATGCAGCCGATTGTAGCGACGCTGATCCTGATGGTGGCGGGACGCGGCATCGCGCAGCTCATTACCGAGGGGCGTATCGTGACTTTCTCCTCGCCGGATCTGGTCTGGCTCGGCAATGGCGCGGTGCTCGGTCTGCCGATGCCCATCGCGATTGCCTTGGGCATGTTGATTCTCACCGGCGCGGTGGTGCGCGGCTCGGCGCTCGGACTGCTGATCGAGGCAACCGGCGGCAACGCGCGGGCGAGCGAGCTTGCCGGCGTCGGCACGCGTGCGATGATCCTGGCCGTCTATGTCTGGTGCGGCATCTGCGCCGCGCTCGCCGGCGTGATCGCGGCGGCCGACATCATGGGGGCGGATGCCAACAACGCCGGCCTCTGGCTCGAGCTCGACGCCATCCTCGCGGTGGTGATCGGCGGAACCTCCCTGTTCGGCGGCCGCTTCAGCCTCGTGCTGGCCGTGCTCGGCGCGCTGATCATCCAGACCATGAACACCGGCATTCTCCTGTCGGGCTATCCACCGGAGTTCAATCTGCTGGTCAAAGCGGTGGTGGTGATGACGGTACTGCTGCTGCAATCGCCGAAATTTTCGGGGATTGCCGGGATCGCCGCGCGGCTGCGGAGGTCCAAAGCATGAAAGGCCTGCCGCCCGTCCTCATCACCGCCATCGTGCTCGTTGCCGGCTTCGCGCTCTGCGCCATGCAATTCCCCAACATCGCCTCGACCCGCGTGGTCGGCAATCTCCTCACCGACAACGCCTTTCTCGGCATCGTTGCGACCGGCATGACCTTCGTCATCATCTCCGGCGGCATCGACCTCTCGGTCGGCTCGGTGATCGGTTTCACCACGGTGTTCGTCGCGCTCGCGATCGAGCGTTGGGGCGTGCCGCCGCTGGTTGCCTTCGTCGCTATCCTCGCGCTCTCGGCGGCTTTTGGTGGGGCGATGGGCGCGGTGATCCACGTCTTCGACCTGCCGCCGTTCATCGTGACGCTGGCGGGGATGTTCCTGGCCCGCGGTGCGAGCTTCCTGCTCTCGACCGAATCGGTGCCGATCACCGCACCGGTCTATTCCACCGTGTCGGACTTCGCGCTGCGGATGCCCGGCGGAGGGCGATTGACGGCGATTGCGATCATTATGCTCGTGATCGTGATCGGCGGCGCCTTGCTGCTGCATCTCACCCGGTTCGGTGCCAATGTCTATGCGCTCGGCGGCAGCCGGGCCACGGCGAGCCTGATGGGCGTTGCCGTCGGCAAGATGACGGTGAAGATCTACATGCTGTCGAGCCTGCTCGCGGGCATCGCCGGCATCGTCTTCTCCTTCTACACCAGCGCCGGCTATTCGCTCTCCGCGGTCGGCGTCGAGCTCGACACCATCGCGGCCGTCGTGATCGGTGGCACGCTGCTCACGGGCGGGCAGGGCTCGGTGATCGGCACCTTCCTTGGCGTGCTGATCCAGGGCCTGATCCAGACCTACATCAATTTCGACGGAACGCTGTCGAGCTGGTGGACCAAGATCGCGACCGGCGTGCTACTGTTCGCCTTCATCGCCTTGCAGCAGGGGCTGGTCGCGCTCGCGCGGCGGCCGGCGGCGAAGCGCGCAGGAGCAGCCACATGACGTCGCGCATCGTCGTCATCCCGACGCGGCGGGCCCATTCCAATCATGCGGAAGTGGCCCGCTCGATCGGCGTCGACATCATCGCCGGCCGCTACGCCGAGGGAACGCGCCTTCCCGGTGATGCCGAGATGATCGCGATGTTCGGCGTGTCGCGGCCGGTGTTGCGCGAGAGCGTGAAGACCCTCGTCGCCAAGGGCCTGCTTACCACCAAGGCGCGGGTCGGCACCGTCGTGCGCGAGCGCGCCGCCTGGAACATGTTCGACGCCGACGTGCTGGCCTGGCACCTGGACGCCGGCATCGACAAGCGTTTCCTCAACGATCTCGCTGAGATTCGCCTCGCGGTCGAGCCGCGCGCCGCTATGCTGGCGGCGGCGCAGCGATCCGAGGACGACCTCGCCGAGCTCCGTCGTTGCATGGACCGCATGCGGCTTGAGGCTTCCGATTCCGTCGGCTTTGCCGACGCCGACCTCGCGCTCCATGTTGCGGTGGCGCACGCGTCGGGCAATCTGTTCATGCGCTCGATCGGCCACGTCATCGAGGCCGCCCTGCGCGCCTCCTTCCTGCTCAGCGCACCGGTCGAGCCGGAGGACCGCGACACCGTGCTGCTCTGGCACCAGAAGATCGTCGATGCCATCGCTGCCGGCGACGCAGAGACCGCCTCGGAGGCGATGGTTTATGTCATTCACAACGGCATGCGCCGCCACGAGGGCACGGTGATCGTAACAGCACCGGCCGAGGCGCTGCCGTCCGCAGATACTGGAGAAAAAGCGTGACCGAACTTCGCATCGCCATCGTCGGCTTCGGCAAGATCGCGCGCGACCAGCACGTCGGAGCGATTGCCGCGACGACGGGCGCGACGCTCGCGGCCGTCGCGAGCCGCAACGCATCGCTGCCCGGAGTGCCGCATTTTGCGACCATCGAGGAATTGCTGGAAAAGGGACCGCCGATCGATGCAGTCTCACTCTGCACGCCGCCGCAGGTTCGGCGTGCCCAGGCCGCCGCGGCGCTCGCTGCCGGCAAGCATGTCATGCTGGAGAAACCGCCCGGTACCGGCGTTGCCGAGCTCGACCCGCTGATCGCGATGGCGGGGGAGGCCAGGCGAACGCTGTTTGCGACCTGGCATTCGCGCTATGCACCGGCGGTCGAACCGGCGCGCGCGTGGCTTCTCGCCCGGCGGATCAAGTCTGTGCACATCAACTGGAAGGAAGACGTTCGAGTCTGGCATCCCGGGCAGGGCTGGATCTGGGAGCCGGGCGGGCTCGGCGTGTTCGATCCCGGCATCAACGCGCTCTCGATCCTGACCCGTATTCTGCCCCAGCCGTTGTTCGTCACCGCGGCTGAGCTGGCCTTTCCGGCCAATTGCCAGGCGCCGATCGCCGCGAACCTGACACTGACCGACATTGGCGGCCTGCCTGTGACCGCCGAATTCGATTTCCGCCAGACCGGACCGCAGAGTTGGGATATCCTCGTCGAAACGGACCAGGGCCGAATGACGTTGTCCGGCGGCGGCCGGCGCATGGCGATCGACGGCAAGGCCGTTGCCGAGGCGCCCGATGAGGAATATCGCGAGCTGTACATGCGCTTCGTCAAGCTCACCGCGACCGGCACGAGCGACGTCGACCTGGCGCCGCTGCGTCTCGTTGCCGATGCCTTCCTGCTCGGCAAACGCAACATCGTCGAACCGTTTGTGGACTGAACATGGCTGGCTCGAAAGTAGACAAAGACATTTTCGGAACGCTGCCGGACGGCCGCGATGTCGAGCGTATCGTGTTGCGCGGGGAGGGCGGGTTCGAAGCCCGCATCATCACCCATGGCGCAGTGATCCAGGCGCTCATTGCGCCGGACGCCAAGGGCGGTTGCGACGACGTCGTGCTCGGCCATGACGCGTTCGCCGGTTATCTCGCTGAACGAAAGTTCTTCGGTGCCACCGTCGGCCGTTACGCCAATCGCATTGCCAACGGACGATTTTCGCTGGACGGCGAAACGGTGCAGCTTCCGGTCAACAACGGTCCGAATGCGCTGCATGGCGGCCTCGACGGGTTCGATCGCAAGCTCTGGGAGATCGCCGGCATCGACGACGGTGCGGAGCCGGGCGTCACGCTCACCTATTCGAGTCCGCATGGCGAAGAACATTATCCCGGCCGGCTCGACGTGCGCCTGACCTATCGCGTCACCGGCCCGGCCGAGCTGTCGTTGACGATGGAGGCGCGAACCGACCGGCCGACCATCGTCAACCTGACCAATCACAGCTTCTTCAATCTGGAAGGCGTGACCTCAGGCACGCCCATCCTCGATCACAAGCTGACGGTCGCCGCCGAGCATTTCCTCGCCATCGATCCCACCGCCATTCCGTTGCCTGAGCCGCCGCGCGCGGTGGCCGGAACGCCGTTCGACTTCCGCGACGGCGATGCCGTCGGTGCGCGCATTCGCGAGAGCGATCAGCAATTGCGCAACGGCAAGGGCTACGACCATACCTATTGCCTCGGGCGTGACGGCAAGCTTGCTCTCGCGGCCCGGCTGGAGGCGCCACGATCAGGGCGCATCATGGAGCTTCTTACCGATCAGCCTGGCCTTCAGGTCTATTCCGGCAACTATCTCGACGGCACGATTTCGGGCAAGGGCGGCAAGCTCATCCGGCAGTCGGATGCCATGTGTCTCGAGCCGCACATCTGGCCGGATGCGCCGAACCGGCCGGACTTTCCGAGCCCGCGCCTCGATCCCGGCGAGGTCTACCGCCATCACACGGTCTATCGCTTTGGAGTGAGGACGCCATGATGGAAGAGGTGCCGACCTCGGTTCTCTCGGACGATCCATGCCATCTCGGCGAGGGGCCGACCTATGATGTGACCACCGACACGGCCTGGTGGTTCGATATCCGCGAGGGGCGGCTGTTCGAGGCGCATCTCGGCAGTGGCAGCATTCGCGTCCACGCGCTCGGCCGGATGGCGAGCGGTCTCGGGCGCATCGACGCCGAGCGCCAGTTGATCGTCGCCGAAGACGGCCTCTACATCCGCAAGCTCGCCGACGGCGCGATGACACTGGTCTGTCCGCTTGAAGCCGACAATCCCGCGACGCGCTCCAACGATGCCCGTGTTCATCAGTCCGGAACGTTCTGGATCGGCACCATGGGCCGCAATGCGGAGGCAGGAGCAGGCGCGATCTACGCGTTCCATCGCGGCAACATCTCGATGCTGTTTCCCCGCATCACCATTCCCAATTCGATCTGCTTTTCACCGGATGGTGCGACCGGCTACTTCGCCGACACCGCGCGCGCCGTGCTCTACGCCGTTCCGCTTGATCCGGCGACCGGCCTGCCGCGAGGCGAACCTGAAGTCTTGTTGCGCCACACCGGCATCGGGGGCCTCGACGGCTCCGTGTGCGACGCTGACGGACAGATCTGGAACGCTTGCTGGGGTGCGGGCCGTATCGATGTCTACTCTCCGCAAGGCGAGCGCCTGCGCTCGCTGCGCGTGCCGGCAAAGCAGTCGAGCTGCCCGGCCTTCGTCAGCCCTGATCTGTCGCGCCTCCTCGTCACGTCGGCCTGGCAGGATATGGACGCGACGGCGCGCGCCGCCGATCCGCAAGCCGGCTGCACTTTCCTGTTGAAGGCGTCCGCGCGTGGCCGCGCGGAGCCTGACGCCAAGCTCGCATAGGAGGCTCGAAGCCGCACACGACCAACGTTCTCGACGAAACGAAGAAACAGTCTGACACCCAAGGGAGTAAAACATGCTGAAACTGAAGACGACATTCCTCGCGCTGGCGCTGGCCGGCGCAGCGACGATGGCCTCGGGCATCACCGCCTCCGCCCAGGACAAGGCGACGGTTGGCATTGCCATGCCGACCAAATCGTCGGCGCGCTGGATCGACGACGGCAACAACATGGTCAAGGTGCTGAAGGAGCGCGGCTATAACACCGACCTGCAATATGCCGAGGACGATATCCCGAACCAGCTCTCGCAGGTCGAGAACATGGTGACCAAGGGTGCGAAGGCGCTGGTGATCGCCGCGATCGACGGCACCACGCTGTCCGACGTGCTCAAGCAGGCGAAAGCAAAAGGCATCACCGTGATCGCCTATGACCGTCTGATCCGCGGCACGCCGAACGTCGACTATTACGCGACCTTCGACAATTTCCAGGTCGGCGTGCTCCAGGCGGAGTCGCTCGTGCAGGGGCTCGGCCTCAAGGACGGCAAGGGCCCGTTCAACATCGAGCTGTTCGGCGGCTCGCCCGACGACAACAACGCCTACTTCTTCTACAATGGCGCGATGAGCGTGCTGAAGCCTTACATCGACAGCGGCAAGCTCGTCGTCGTCTCCGGCCAGATGGGCATGGACAAGGTCGCGACCTTGCGCTGGGACGGTGCCACCGCGCAGGCGCGCATGGACAATCTGCTCAGCGCCTACTACGGCAACAAGAAGGTCAACGCGGTGTTGTCGCCCTATGATGGCCTTTCCATCGGCATCATCTCCTCGCTGAAGGGCGTCGGTTATGGCAGCGCGGGCCAGCCGATGCCTGTTATCAGCGGTCAGGATGCGGAAGTGCCCTCGATCAAGGCGATGCTGCGCGGCGACCAGTACTCGACCATCTTCAAGGACACCCGCGACCTCGCCAAGGTAACGGCCGACATGGTCGACGCGGCGCTCGCCGGCAAGCAGGTTACGGTGAACGATACCAACACTTACGAGAACGGCGTCAAGAAGGTGCCGTCCTATCTGCTCAAGCCGGTCGTGGTCTACAAGGACAATTGGGAGAAGACTCTGGTGGACAGCGGCTACTACAAGAAGTCGCAGTTCCAGTAAGCTTCCTTCTTTCCCCTCTCCCCGCCTGCGGGGAGAGCCTCTTCTCCCTCTCCCCGCAAGCGGGGAGAGGTGAACTAGCAGCGATCGAGGGACGTGAAATCATGACCGCCATGCTGGAGATGCGCAACGTCAGCAAGAGCTTTTCAGGCGTGCAGGCGCTGCGTGACGTGAACTTCTCGGTCGAGGCCGGGCAGATCCACGCGCTTGTCGGCGAGAACGGTGCCGGCAAGTCGACGCTGATGAAAGTGCTCAGCGGCGTCTACCCGGCCGGCAGCTACGAGGGCACCATCGTCTTCGAGGGCGAGGAGCGCCGCTTCCGCGACATCAACGATTCCGAGGCGCTCGGCATCATCATCATCCACCAGGAGCTGGCGCTGATCCCGCTGATGTCGATCGCCGAGAACATCTTCCTGTCGCATCCGCCGTCGAAACTCGGCGTGATCGATCGCGACGAGGTGTATCGGCGCACGCGCGAGCTCCTGGCGCAGGTCGGGCTGAAGGAATCACCGGATACGCTGATCACCGACCTCGGCGTCGGCAAGCAGCAGCTAGTCGAGATCGCGAAGGCGCTGTCCAAGCGCGTGCGGATGCTGATCCTGGACGAGCCGACCGCGAGCCTGAACGAGGCCGACAGCGCCGCGCTGCTCGAACGCCTCATGGCCTTCCGCGAGCAGGGGATCGGCTCGATCCTGATCTCGCACAAGCTTAACGAGGTGGCCAAGGTCGCCGACCACATCACCGTGCTGCGCGACGGCCGCACCGTCGATGGCATTGACTGCCGCAGCGAGCCGATCCAGGAAGATCGCATCATCCGCAGCATGGTCAATCGCGATCTCGCCCATCGCTTTCCCGAGCGCAACGCGAAGATCGGCGAGCCTGTCCTCACCGTCGAGAACTGGTCGGTCTATCACCCCATTCATCCCGAGCGGCAGGTGATCAAGAACGTCAATTTCGGCGTGAAGCGCGGCGAGGTCGTCGGCATTGCCGGGCTGATGGGCGCCGGCCGCACCGAGTTTGCCATGAGCCTGTTCGGCCGCTCCTGGGGCACCACTATCAGCGGCCGGATCCGGCTGGAGGGCAGGGAGATCGTGCTGCCGAGCGTCGCGGCCGCGATCGACGCCGGCCTTGCCTATGTCACCGAGGACCGCAAGCAGCTCGGCTTGATCCTCGCCGACGACGTCCGCAAGAACATCACACTCGCCAGCCTCGACCAGGTCGCACCCGGCCGGGTGATCGACGACATCGCCGAGCTGAAGGTCGCCAGCGATTACCGCAACCGGATGCGCATCCGCTGCTCCGACGTCTACCAGGAGACCGGCCAGCTCTCCGGCGGCAACCAGCAGAAGGTGGTGTTGTCAAAATGGTTGATGACCGACCCCAAGGTGCTGATCCTGGACGAGCCGACAAGGGGCATCGACGTCGGTGCCAAATACGAAATTTACTGTATCATCAACGAGCTTGCGGAGGCCGGCCGCGGCGTCGTGGTGATCTCCTCGGAGATGCCCGAGCTGCTTGGTATCTGCGATCGCATCTGCGTCATGAACGACGGCGCCTTCGTCGGGGAATTCAAGGGCGCAGAGGCGACGCAGGAGAAGATCATGCGCGCCATCATGCGCAACGAACGAAGCAATGGAAACGGCGTGCCTGAGGCCGCGGAGATGGGAGGATTGCAGCCATGACCGACAAGACGGTTTCGCTGCCCGAGGAGCGCCGGCACGGCAGCTTCATCAAGAATAATCTGCGCAACTACGGCATGCTGATGTCGCTGATCGCGATCATGCTGTTCTTCCAGGTCATGACCGGGGGCACGCTGCTCCAGCCGCTCAACCTGACCAATCTGGTGCTGCAGAACAGCTACATCGTCATCATGGCGCTCGGCATGCTGCTCGTGATCGTCACCGGGCATATCGATCTCTCGGTCGGCTCGGTCGCGGGCTTCGTCGGTGCGGTCGCCGCCGTGCTGATGGTGACGTACAAGGTCGACTACACGCTCGCCTTCATCGCCTGCCTGCTGTTGGGCGCTGCGATCGGTGCGGCGCAGGGCTATTGGGTGGCCTATTTCGGCATTCCGTCCTTCATCGTCACGCTGGCGGGCATGCTGGTGTTCAAGGGACTTGCGCTCGCGGTGCTGCAGGGCCAGTCGCTCGGCCCGTTCCCACCGACTTTCCAGAAATTGTCGTCGGGCTTCATCCCGGAGCTCCTGCCCGAAGCCGGTACGCTGCATCCGACCTCGATGCTGATCGGTGCCGTGCTGGCTCTGGGGCTGGTCTATGCCAGCGCCAAAAGCCGCACGCGCGAGCAGTCGCATGGCATCGAGGTCGAACCCTACGCGTTCTTCCTCGGCAAGAGCGTCGTGCTGGCCTGTGCGGTGCTCTATTTCACCTATCTGATCGCGACCTATCGCGGCCTGCCGAACGTGCTGGTGATCATGAGCGTCTTGATCGCACTTTACGGCTTCGTGACGCGTCGCACAGTGATCGGGCGGCATATCTATGCGGTCGGCGGCAATGCGAAAGCAGCAAAATTGTCGGGCATCAAGACCGAGCGGCTGACCTTCCTCACCTTCGTCAACATGGGCGTGCTCGCCGCGCTGGCCGGCCTCGTCTTTGCCGCGCGCCTCAACACCGCGACGCCGAAAGCGGGCCTCGGCTTCGAACTCGACGTCATCGCCGCCTGCTTCATCGGCGGCGCCTCGGCCTATGGTGGGGTGGGTCGCGTCGGCGGTGCCGTGGTCGGCGCCATGATCATGGGCGTGATGAACAACGGTATGTCCATCCTCGGCATCGGCATCGACTATCAGCAGGTCATCAAGGGCCTGGTGCTGCTCGGGGCGGTGTGCATCGACGTGTACAATCAGCGACGGTAGGTCCCGTAGGGTGGGCAAAGGCGCAACGCGCCGTGCCCACCATCTTTCCATGATCATGACAGGTGGTGGGCACGCTTCGCTTTGCCCACCCTACGGCAGCGGTGACTGCGTCGTGAATAGCACCGCCGCGATCGCGACGGAGAGGCCCACCGCCGATACCGTTGCCACCGTCGACAGCACCCCCATCCGCCTGAGCGTGATTGCGAAGGCGATGATGATGGGGGTCGCTGTCATCAGCCCGAGTTGCGCATCGCTCATCGTTGTTCGCCATTCCGTGGAACACTGAGGTGGTTCTTACCGCGCTCCGGTGTCCGCCAGTTTGTCCGGCGACAAACTCGGATCGTGGCGACTGAGCTAAGGCTGGCCGGTGTCCTGATCCGAAAAAGCAGATGTCGACCGCCGATTGCGAACAACAGGAAACCGGCTGGGGAATTCTGGAAGATCTCCCCGGCGATCCCATGATCTGGGTGCTGATCTTCAGCGAGCTCGTCGCCTTCGGCCTGTTTCTCGGTGCCTTCACGGTCGCGCGCGCGGTCCACCCCGCAGTGTTCGCGGCGGGGCAGGCGGTGCTCGATTCGAATCTCGCTGGTCTCAACACCGTCGTGCTGGTGACCAGCGGCTGGGCTGCGGCCCGGGCTACGAGGGCCGCGCGGACCAGCGAGAAGCGGGCCTCGCGCTGGTGGCTCCTCACCGCCATGGCGCTCGGCGGACTCTTCATCGCGATCAAGCTCGCCGAATATGCCGAAGAGATCGATCGCGGGATCGGCCTGGAGACCAGCCCGTTCTTCACGCTCTACTTCCTCCTGACCGGTTTCCATCTTCTGCACGTCTGCCTCGGCATCGTGATTCTCGCCGTGGTCTGCCGCCGCGCCGAGGCCTCCGGCGTCGAGACGGGGGCCGCCTTCTGGCACATGGTCGATCTGGTCTGGATCGTGATGTTCCCGATTCTCTATCTGATGCGGTGACGATGACGGATCGCCTTGACATCACCTGGATCGCGCTGATCGGCCTCGCACTCGCGACCATCCTCGTGCCACAGCTGGTGCCGCGGCCGCTGCCCGGCAATGCCTTGCTGCTAACCTTCGCTGCCCTCAAGGGCCGCCGGATTGCGCTTGATTTCATGGATCTCCGGGCGGCGCCGGCGCTCTGGCGCGGCCTGGTCAGCGCATGGATCCTCATCGTGGTGCTGTTTGCCTGGCTCGCCTCCGCCGTCATCGCATTGATCTGACGCCGCCAACGCAGCGCTCATTGCGCCCCGACAAAGACCTGTCGGCACCAATCGGCAAGATACAGCATCACTGTTCCTCACGACTGGACTCACAACGGAAAGGACTGGCAATGGCTGAACGCCTGACCAAGTCGGCGGCTCGAAACGTCTTCTACGGCGGCTCGGCCTTCTTCTTCGCCATCTTCATCGGGCTGACGGCGCACAGCCACTACTATATGGCGACGACCTCGACGGATGCGACGACGCTGACATCGTCGGTCGCGCGCGGCAAGCATGTGTGGGAGAGGAATTCCTGCATCAACTGCCACACCTTGCTGGGCGAGGGCGCCTATTTCGCCCCTGAAGTCGGCAATGTCTGGGAACGTTGGGGCGGCAACGAGGATCCGGCCGGTGCGCGCGAGACGCTGAAGGCCTGGATGCAATCGCAGCCCTCGAGCGCGGAGGGCCGGCGCCAGATGCCGCAGTTCAACCTCACCGACCAGGAGCTCAACGATCTCGCCGACTTCCTACAATGGACCAGCAAGATCAAGCGTCAGGAATGGCCGCCGAACAAGGCCGGCTGACGCCTTCCTTTTCAAGGCCTTGCCTCTTTCAAGACTTGCCTCTTTCAAGACTTGCCTCTTTCAAGACAGAGAGAACCCGAAATGAAATACCAAACCCAGAAAGTCGCGATGCTGTATTTCTACGGCGCGCTGACGCTGTTCCTGGCCCAGGTCCTGTTTGGCCTCCTCGCCGGAACCATCTACGTGCTGCCCAACACGCTGTCGGTGCTGCTGCCGTTCAACATCGTCAGGATGATACACACCAACGCGTTGATCGTGTGGTCGCTGATCGGCTTCATGGGCGCGACCTACTTCCTGCTACCCGAGGAAACGGAGACCGAGCTTTACAGCCCGCTGCTGGCAAAGATCCAGTTCTGGATGTTCTTCGGTGCAGCAGGTGTGGCCGTGGTTGGCTATCTCTTCCATTACCACGAGGGCCGCGAGTTCCTCGAACAGCCCTTCATCATCAAGGTCGGCATCGTCGTCGTCTGCCTGATGTTCCTGTTCAATGTGACGATGACGGCGCTCAAGGGACGCAAGACCACGGTCACCAACATCCTGTTGTTCGGCCTGTGGGGCGTTGCGATCTTCTTCCTGTTCGCCTTCTACAATCCGGCGAACCTCGCAGTCGACAAGATGTACTGGTGGTATGTCGTGCATCTCTGGGTCGAAGGCGTCTGGGAACTGATCATGGCCTCCGTGCTCGCCTATCTCATGATCAAGCTCAACGGCATCGACCGCGAGGTGGTCGAGAAGTGGCTCTATGTCATCATCGGCCTTGCGCTGTTCTCCGGAATCCTCGGCACCGGCCACCATTTTTACTGGATTGGCGCGCCCGGTTACTGGCAGTGGATCGGCTCGCTGTTCTCCACGCTGGAGGTCGCGCCCTTCTTCACCATGGTGATCTTCACGGTGCAGATGACCTGGAAAGCCGGCCGCAAGCATCCGAACCGCGCCGCGCTCTTGTGGTCGGTCGGCTGCTCGGTGATGGCGTTCCTCGGCGCCGGCGTCTGGGGCTTCCTGCACACGCTGTCCTCGGTGAACTACTACACCCACGGCACGCAGGTCACCGCCGCACACGGTCATCTCGCCTTCTTCGGCGCCTATGTGATGCTGAACCTGTCGGTGATGGCTTATGCGATCCCGCAGATCAAGGGACGTACGCCCTATAACCAGTGGCTCAGCATGACCAGCTTCTGGATCATGTGCACGGCCATGATGACCATGACTTTCGCGCTGACCTTTGCCGGCGTGATCCAGGTCCATCTCCAGCGCGTGCTCGGCCAGAGTTACATGGACGTGCAGGACCAGCTTGCCTTCTTCTACTGGGTGCGGCTCGGCTCCGGCGTGTTCGTCGCGATCTCCGCGCTGATGTTCGTCTGGGCGGTGCTGGTGCCCGGCCGTGAGCAGCACGCGGCCATTCCCGGCGCCCTGCAACCGGCCGAATAAATGCGAAGGCGGCCGTGCAAGTCGCGGCCGCCGCGTTCCAGAATGATTTTCGGAGAATGACCATGACAGCAGCACTTCACGCCCTGGCGGCACCCGCGCTCGTGCTCCCGGCTTATGTTCCGAGCGGCAACGAATGCGTGCTGTTCGAGCACGCCTGGCGGCATCGACTGCCGGTCCTGCTGAAGGGACCGACCGGCTGCGGCAAGACGCGCTTCGTCGCCCACATGGCGGCGCGGCTGGGATTGCCGCTTCACACCGTCGCCTGCCACGACGATCTCACCGCCGCCGATCTTACCGGTCGCTACCTGCTGAAGGGCGGCGACACCGTATGGACCGACGGTCCGCTGACGCGCGCGGTGCGCGAGGGCGGAATCTGCTATCTCGATGAAGTCGTGGAGGCGCGCAAGGACGTCACTGTCGTTCTGCATCCACTGACCGACGACCGCCGCATCCTGCCGCTGGAGCGCACCGGCGAGGAACTGATCGCGCCGGAGAGATTCATGCTCGTGGTCTCCTACAACCCCGGCTACCAGACGCTGCTCAAGGCGCTGAAGCCTTCGACGCGGCAGCGCTTCGTCGCGATCGAGTTCGGATTCCTGCCGCCGGAACAGGAGATCGCCGTGGTCGCGGCCGAGAGCGGGCTTGCGCCCGGCTATGTCAGGCCGCTGGTGCTGCTGGCCGGCCGGCTACGCGCGCTCAAGGGCCACGACCTGGAGGAGGGCGTCTCGACCCGTCTCGTCGTCTATTGCGCCACCCTGATTGCCGCCGGGGCCTCGATCGCCGATGCGGTACTCGCCGGCATGATCGAGCCGTTGACCGATGATGCAGACGTCAAGGCCGCACTGCTCGACGTCGCACGCGCCATGATGTCCTGAGGGGATGCAATGCTCGATTTCCTCGAGCTTGAAGAAAGCGTCGGCCGTGCCTGGCATCGTCTCGTCGGCGGCGCCGCGAGCTACCCGGTCCATGCCGATCACGCGGTATCGCTGACGGAAGTTCGTAGCCGGATCGCGATCATGTTCCGCGCGCTCGGCGGCGAGACGGGCGTGCAGATCGCGAGTGCCAGTGCCCGCCGGTCGGGTCACCGGCTTGGATGGCTGCAGCGCATCGGGCTCGGCGACGAGCGCCTGGAGCAACCGGGCCGCGATGCCGCGACGATATTTTTGCCTGATAGCATCGCAATCTTTGCCGACCGCGAGCTGAACGCCACGCTGTACCGCTGGCTCGCGGCGTGGTTCGCGTTTGCGCCCACTGAGGCGATCGCGGAGACCGATCCGTTGCGGCGCGATCTGTTGATGCTGCGGCGGGCCAGCGAAATCGCGGTGCTTGTGCTGACGGAATGTCCCGGCCTCGCCGAGGACTACTCTCGGCTGGCCGCGGCCACGGCCATGGCGCGGCCACACCGGCCATTGCCGCGCATCGAGCAGGACATGGAGCAGATCGTACTTGCTCTGCTCGGCGCCGATACGCCGCCAATGGGAAAGCTGTGGCCGGCGATGATGGGGACAGGGCCGCTGCCGGACAAGGCGCCGCCGGGCTATCATTCGATCCTGCCGTGCCCGCTCTGGGGCGATTGCTGGACACGCGAGCTTTCACCGGCACATGCGGGTGACGACGAGAATGCGCCGGCTTCGGCGCCGGCGCCATCGGACGATCGCAAGCGTTTCGCCGTCCGTGAGCGCGAAGACCGTGCCAATCGCCGCGATCCCTTCGTGCTCAATCGCTTCGAGAAGATCCTCGCGATGGCCGAGATGATCAATGTCGATCGCCCGGCTGACGACAGCGACGACGAGGATGCGCAGAAGGCCGCCGACGATCTGGAGGAGATCACGCTCAGCCGCCGCAGCGGCAAGCCGGCGAGCCGGCTCAAATTCGATCTCGACCTGCCGCCGGAAGCGCTCGATGCCTCGCGATTGAACGCCGACCTGAGCTATCCCGAATGGGATTATCGCAGCAACTCCTATCTGCCCGATCATTGCCGCGTGCTCGCGGGCGCTGCGTCTGTGCTAGGTGAGACCTGGTCGCCCGACGAGACAATGCGCCGCCACATCCGCCAGGTGCGCCGCCGCTTCGAGATGTTGCGACCGCGTCACGAATTGATGCGTGCGCAAGCCGATGGTCACGACCTCGACCTCGACGCGCTCGTGCGCGCGCGATGCGATCTCAGCGCCGGCGGCAATGGCGCCGGTCTCGATCGCGTCCACATCGCGATGCGGCCGCAGGGGCACGATCTTGCCGTCACGCTGCTCGTCGACGTCTCGCTCTCGACGGACGCCTGGGTCGACGGCTATCGGGTGCTCGATGTCGAGAAGGAGGCGCTCCTGGTGCTTGCGCACGGCCTTTCGGCCTGCGGCGATCACCACAGCATCCTCACCTTCACTTCGCGCCGGCGTTCCTGGGTGCGGCTCGAAACGGTCAAGGCCTTCGGCGAGCCGATGACCGGGGCGATCGAGCGCCGGATCGGCGCGCTGAAGCCTGGCTATTACACACGGATCGGCGCGGCGGTACGCCACGCCTCGGCCGAGCTGGCGCGCCAGCCGCAGCGCAAGAAGCTGCTGCTCGTCCTGACCGACGGCAAGCCGAACGACGTCGATCATTATGAGGGCCGCTTCGCGGTCGAAGACACGCGGAAAGCCGTGCAGGAAGCGCGCCGGCTCGGCATCGCGGTCTTCGGCGTGACCGTCGATGCGGCGGCGCAATCCTACTTCCCGACGCTGTTCGGCCGCAGCGGCTACGCCATCGTCGGCAATGTCCGTCGATTGCCCGCGGCGCTGCCGGCGATCTATCGTCAGGTCGCCCATTGACCCCGGCGAACCCGCCACGCGTCCTCCCCGGGTGAACTATTGCTCAAAGAATGGGTATATGATCGAATGGCCGGATGGACCAAAGCCGGCCAGGACCCGATCTCGTCATCTTCGACTGCGACGGCGTGCTCGTCGACAGCGAACTGCTGAGCTGCCAGTGCCTGTCGGACGAGCTTTCCGGATTTGGGATATCGCTGACACTTGTGCAGGCGCTCGAGCTGTTTCTCGGGCGAAGCACGAGCGCGATCACGCAGCATTATCGTGAGCTCGGCCAGACGGTGCCGGTCGATTTTCCCTTCCGGCTGAAGTCGCGCGTGCTGAGCGCCTTCGAGAAGGCGCTGCATCCGATTCCCGATATCGATACTGTCTTGTCCGGCCTGCGCGTGCCGAATTGCGTGGCCTCGTCGAGTGATCTCGACCGCGTCGCCCTGTCGCTGAGGGTGGCCGGCCTCGCGCCCCATTTCGGCGACCGGATCTACACGGCGCAAATGGTCACGCATGGCAAGCCCGCGCCGGATCTCTTTCTCCACGCGGCGGAGAAGATGGGCGCGCAACCTGCGCGCACGCTGGTGATCGAGGACAGCGTCAGTGGGGTGCTGGCCGCGAAGGCTGCCGGCATGACCGTCTGGGGATTTGTCGGTGGCAGTCATTATCGTGGACGCGACGGTCAGGATATGCTGTCCGGCGCTGGGGCCGATCGGGTCTTCGCGCATATGAGCGATTTCTGGAAGGACGCCTGACGCCCGCCATGGCCGTAGAGAACGACAAATCAAGGCTCGACGATGCCGCGCGCGCCGGCTGGCTCTATTTCATTGCCGGTCACACCCAGGACGAGATCGCAAAGATGCTCCAGGTCTCGCGGGCCTCCGCACAGCGGCTGGTCTCGCTGTGCCTGGCCGAGCGTCTCATCACCTTCCGTCTCGAGCATCCCATCGCCGCCTGCATGGAACTGGCGGCGCGCCTGAAGGCGCGCTTCGACCTCAGCCATTGCGAGGTGGTGCCGGCCGACCCCGCCGCGCCGCAGGCCACAGCGGGCATCGCCGAACGCTGCGCCAATCTGCTGGATTCGACGTTGCGTTCGGAAACGCCCGTCATCGTCGCGCTCGGCACGGGGAGGGCCGTGCGCGCCGCCGTCGAGCGCGTCACGCCGATCGACCGGCCCAACCACCAGATCGTCTCGCTGGTCGGCAACATCTCCGCCGACGGTTCGGCGAGCTTCTACGACACTGTCGGTCGGCTCGCCGACCGCACCGGCGCGCGGCACTACCCGATGCCGTTGCCGTTCCTGATGTCGTCGGAAGACGAACGCAACAAGATGGTGCGCATCGAGCCGATCGCAAGGGTGAAGGCGGTTGCGGCCAAGGCGGACTTGCGCCTCGTCGGCATCGGCCAGATGGACCAGAAGGCGCAGATCCATGTCGACGGCTTCGTCACCCGCGACGAATTGTTCGAGATGATGCGGCAGGGGGCGATCGGGGAAATCACCGGCTGGGCCTATGACTCCAAGGGCCGCCTGCTCAAGGCCGGCACCAACAAGCGCCTCACCAGCATTCCGCCGGAAGTGCCGGCGAAGACCACGACGATCGGCGCTGCGGTTGGCGCAGCCAAGGTCGCGGCGATATCAGCGGCGCTGAACGGAGGCCTGATCAACGGCCTGATCACGGACGAGGCGACGGCGCGGGCGATCCTGGAGCGGTAGGGCGCCTACGCTTCCAGCTGCCCGCGAGGCGGGCGGTGGTTCCCCACTTAACACTGTCATCGTCCGCCTTGTGCGCAATTGCGCACTGGGGCGGACGATCCAGTACGCCGCGGCCCTGCTTGGGCAAACCAACAGATGAAACGGCGTACTGGATGCCCGCCTTCGCGGGACATGACAGCGTGGGTGAAACAACACCTACGGCTCTTCCCGCACCGCAGCGCTCATAAGTTGCGGGAACGCCCGCGCGCCTGCTTGACAAGCGTGGGTCCTCGGCTGAACATACGCCCAACGCGTGGGCATATGCTCAAAAGCGCGATCCTAGGGAGGTCACCGTGAAACACGTCCTCGGCGCCGTCTGCGGCGCGTCTTGCCTGTTGCTGGCCGTCCCCGCGATGGCCGAAACGACCCTAACCATCGCCACCGTCAATAATGGTGACATGATCCGCATGCAGGGGCTGACCAGCGAATTCACCAAAAAAAATCCAGACATCACCGTCAAATGGGTGACGCTGGAGGAGAACGTGCTGCGCCAGCGCGTCACCACCGACATCGCCACCAAGGGCGGCCAGTTCGACGTCCTCACCATCGGCACTTACGAGGTGCCGATCTGGGCCAAGAAGGGCTGGCTGGTGCCGCTCGCCAATCTCGGCGCCGATTACGACGTCGCCGACCTGCTGCCGAAGATCAAGGATGCGGTGTCCGCCGACGGCAAGCTCTATGCGGCGCCGTTCTACGGCGAGAGCTCGATGGTGATGTATCGCACCGACCTGTTCGAGAAGGCCGGCCTGAAGATGCCGGAAAAGCCGACCTGGGATTTCGTCATCGATGCTGCCAAAAAGCTCACCGACAAGAGCGCCGGCGTCTACGGCATCTGTCTCCGCGGCAAGGCCGGCTGGGGCGAGAACATGGCGTTCCTGTCGGCCATGGCCAATTCCTACGGCGCGCGCTGGTTCGACGAGAAGTGGGAGCCGCAGTTCAACACGCCGGAATGGAAGACGACGCTCACGACCTACGTCAATCTGATGAAGGAAGCCGGCCCTCCCGGCGCGAGCTCGAACGGCTTCAACGAGAATCTGGCGCTGTTCAACGCCGGCAAGTGCGCGATGTGGATCGACGCGACGGTCGCGGCGTCCTTCGTGACCAACCCGAAGGATTCCAAGGTCGCCGACAAGGTCGGCTTTGCGCTCGCGCCCAATACCGGCCTCGGCAAGAACGCCAACTGGCTGTGGGCCTGGAACCTCGCTATCCCCGCCGGCTCCAAGAAGGCCGAAGCGGCCGAGAAGTTCATCGCCTGGGCGACCAGCAAGGACTACACCAAACTCGTGGCGTCGAAGGAGGGCTGGGCCAACGTGCCGCCGGGCACGCGCACCTCGCTCTACCAGAACGAGGACTATCTGAAAGTCGCGCCCTTCGCGAAGCTGACGCTGGCCTCGATCGACGCGGCTGATCCGAACAAGCCGACGGTCAAGCCGGTCCCCTACGTCGGCGTTCAGTACGCCGCGATCCCCGAATTCCAGGGCATTGGCACGCAGGTCGGTCAGCAATTCTCCGCCGCGCTTGCGGGATCGATGACGGTCGATGCCGCACTGACCGCAGCGCAGTCCGCCACCGAGCGCGAGATGAAGCGCGCCGGCTACATCAAGTGAACCCGAGCTCTCCGTCCTGAGCTCAAACTGGCGGCCATCCACCAGCCAGCCCCGAATGGATGGCCGCCTTCTTCCTCCCAGCGGAGACGCCAAGGATGGCAACCCGGCAGACGCAGTTTCTTGCGCGCTCGCTCCTGACGCCAGCGGTCGGGCTGCTCTTCGTCTGGATGATCGTCCCGCTGGCGCTGACGATCTATTTCTCGACCCTCCATTACAGCCTGCTCGATCCTGGCTCCGAGGCGTTCGTCGGCCTGGAGAATTTCCGCTACTTCCTCACCGATCCTGCCTTTCTCGCCTCGCTCCAGAACACGCTGGTGCTGGTCGGCTCGGTGCTGGCGCTGACCATCCTGCTCGGCATTCCCCTGGCGCTGCTGATGGACCAGCCCGTGATCGGCCGCAACTTCGTGCGGCTGATGGTGATCGCCCCGTTCTTCGTGATGCCGACGGTGAGCGCGCTGGTCTGGAAGAATTTGCTGATGCACCCGGTGTCCGGCCTGTTCGCCTGGCTCGCCAAGCTGGTCGGGGCGACGCCGATCGACTGGTTCAACGACGTACCGCTATTCGCGGTGATCCTGATCGTCGCCTGGCAATGGCTGCCGTTCGCGACGCTCATTCTGCTCACGGCGCTGCAATCGCTCGACGAGGAGCAGAAGGAGGCCGCCGAGATGGACGGCGCCAGCGCCGTCTCGACCTTCATCTACATCACGCTGCCGCATCTGGCGCGTCCGATCACCGTGGTGATTTTGATCGAGACCATCTTCCTGCTCACCGTGTTCGCCGAGATCTTCGTCACCACCGGCGGCGGGCCGGGCCTGCAGACCACCAACATCGCTTTCCTGATCTATTCGCAGGCGCTGATCCAGTTCGACGTCGGCAGCGCCTCCGCAGGCGGCCTCGTCGCGGTCGTGATCGCCAACATCGTCGCCTTCTTCCTCGTCCGCATCGTCGGTCGCAATCTGGAGGCATGAGAGCATGGCGCGGATGGCAACGACGCAGCGGGTGGTGATATCGACGATTGGAGCGTGGTTCTTCGGCTTCCTGATCTTCTTCCCGATCCTGTGGATGGTGCTGGCGAGCTTCAAGACCGAGTTAGAGGCCTTCGCCATTCCGCCGTCCTTCCTGTTCTTCCACTGGACCACGGAAAACTACGCGACCGTGCAGGAGCGCAGCGATTATTTCCACCACGCGATGAACTCGATCATCATCGCCGGCGGCTCGACGCTGATTGCGCTGCTGATCGCGATCCCCGCAGCCTGGTCGATGGCATTCTCGCCGACCAAGCGCACCAAGGACATCCTGCTCTGGATGCTCTCGACCAAGATGATGCCGCCGGTCGGCGTGCTGGTGCCGATCTATCTCATCTTCAAGACCTTCGGCCTGCTCGATTCCCGCATCGGCCTCGTCTTCATCCTGTGTCTCGGCAATCTGCCGATCGTGATCTGGATGCTGTTCACCTATTTCAAGGAGATCCCGCGCGACATCCTCGAAGCCGCGCGCATGGACGGCGCCACCATCGGGCGCGAGCTCATCTACGTCCTGACGCCAATGGCGATCCCGGGGCTGGCGTCGACCATGCTGCTCAATCTGATCCTGGCCTGGAACGAGGCCTTCTGGACGCTCAATCTGACGACCTCGAACGCCGCGCCACTCACCACGTTCATCGCCTCCTATTCGAGCCCGGAAGGGCTGTTCTGGGCAAAGCTGTCGGCGGCCTCGACGCTGGCGATCGCGCCCATTCTCGTCCTCGGTTGGTTCAGCCAGAAGCAGCTCGTGCGCGGGCTCACCTTCGGCGCGGTGAAGTAAAGGGGCTGGCGGATCATGGGGCAGATCACACTTCAGGACGTACAGAAATCCTTCGGCCCCGTGCACATCATCAAGGGCGCCGACCTGGACATCGCCGACGGCTCTTTCGTGGTGTTCGTAGGTCCCTCAGGCTGCGGCAAGACCACGCTGCTGCGGCTGATCGCCGGGCTCGAAGACGTCTCAGGCGGCAAGATCCTGATCGACGGCAAGAACGTGGTCGACACGCCGCCGGCCAAGCGCGGGCTGTCGATGGTGTTTCAGTCCTATGCGCTCTATCCACACATGAGCGTGCGCGGCAATATCGGCTTCGGCCTGAAGATGGCGGGCCTGGCCAGGGACGAGATCAACCGCAAGGTCGAGGCTGCAGCCGCGACGTTGAATCTCTCGCCTTATCTCGACCGCAAGCCGCGCGAGCTCTCCGGCGGCCAGCGCCAGCGCGTCGCGATTGGCCGCGCCATCGTCCGCGAGCCCAAGGCGTTCCTGTTCGACGAGCCGTTGTCGAATCTCGACGCGGCCCTTCGCGTGCAGATGCGGATCGAGGTGACGCGGCTTCAGAAGCAGCTCGGCACCACCGCGATCTACGTCACCCACGACCAGGTCGAGGCCATGACCATGGCCGACAAGATTGTCGTGCTCAACGGCGGCAAGATCGAGCAATACGGCTCGCCGCTGGAGCTCTACGAGCGGCCCGCCAATCTCTTCGTCGCCGGCTTCATCGGCTCGCCAAAAATGAACTTCGTGACCGGTGAACTCGCCTTGCAACGCGGCGCGGCCACGATCGGCGTGCGGCCGGAGCACCTCAAGATCGAGCGGGACGGCGGAAGCGGCTGGCCGGGCACGATCGCGGTGGCCGAGCATCTGGGCAGCGACACCTTCCTTTATGTCGATGCCGGTTCGCTCGGCATGCTGACGGCGCGCTACATCGGCGAGTTGAGCCTGCATGCCGGAGATCGCGTGTCGCTGGTGCCGGATCCCGCGCGCATCCATCGCTTCGATGAGAGCGGCAACGCGCTTCGGGGCTGACAAGAAACGGCAATAAACGGCAAGAGACGGAAAGACCACCATGTACCTCGAAAAATTCAAGCTGAGCGGCAAGACCGCGTTCATCACCGGCGGCGGGCAAGGCATTGGCCTCGCCTGCGCGGAAGCGCTGGCCGAAGCCGGCGCGAAGGTCATCATCGGTGACCGCGACAGCAAGGTCGCCGACAGCGCGAAGGCCGAGCTGAAGGCCAAGGGCTACGATATCGAGACCGCGATCATGGACGTCACCGACACCAGGCGCGTGGCGGAGGTCGCGGCTGATCTCGTCGCGCGCCATGGCAAGGTTGACATCCTCGTCAACAATGCCGGCATTGCCCGCAGCGAGACCCCGGCGGAGACCGTCACCGACGAGCACTGGCTCAACGTCATCGACGTCAATCTCAACGGCACCTTCTGGTGCTGCCGCGAGTTCGGCAAGCACATGCTGAAGGCCAGGAGTGGTGCCATCGTCAATGTCGGCTCGATGTCCGGCTTCATCGTCAACAAGCCGCAGGAGCAGTGCTTCTACAATGCCTCCAAGGCCGGGGTGCATCACCTCACCAAGTCGCTGGCCGCCGAATGGGGCGCGCGTGGCATCCGCGTCAATGCGGTGGCGCCGACCTATATCGACACGCCGCTCAACGCTTTCGTGAAAAGCACCCCGAAAATGTATGATGCCTGGATCGGTGGAACCCCGATGGGGCGGATGGGGCAGGTCGAGGAGATCGCCTCCGTCGTGCTGTTCCTCTCCTCCGAGGCCGCGAGCCTGATGACAGGCAGCATCGTGCTGGTGGATGGCGGCTACACTTGCTGGTAGGCTTGCGTCAAAACTGACGAGAGCTTCCGGGAGCGACAATGCCGCGAGCGTATATCGGCGTCGATGTGGGGACCACGAGCACGCGGGCAGGGGTGTTTGACGAAGCGGGCACTTTGCTCGCGACCGCCAAACATCCGATCAGGATCTGGCACGAGGCCGGCGACATCGTCGAGCAGTCGTCCTCGGACATCTGGGACGCCTGTGTCAAATCCGTGCGGGCGGCGATGACGGAAGCTGCCATCGCACCCGACAGCGTCGGCGGCATCGGCTTCGACGCGACCTGTTCGCTGGTCGTCCTGGATCGGCAAGGCGAGCCGGTCACCGTCAGCGCCTCCGGCGACAAACAGCGCAACGTCATCGTCTGGATGGATCATCGCGCCACCGCCGAGGCACGGCTGATCAACGAGACCAATGATCCCGTGCTGCGCTATGTCGGCGGCTCGATCTCGCCCGAGATGGAGATGCCGAAACTGCTGTGGCTGAAGCGTCACATGCGTGCGAGCTTCGATGCCGCCGGTCATTTCTTCGATCTGGCAGATTATCTGACCTGGCGCGCGACCGGCTCGCTGCAGCGCTCCACCTGCACGGTCACCTGCAAATGGAACTACCTCGCGCATGACGGTGGCGGCTGGAGCGCGCCGTTCTTCCAGCGCATTGGACTATCGGATTTCGTTGCCGAGACATACGCCCGCATCGGAACCGAGATCGTTGCGCCCGGCACGCGGCTCAGTGCAGGCCTCACCCGTGCGGCGGCGGCTGAGCTCGGCCTGTCACCCGGCACACCGGTCGGAGCGTCCCTGATCGATGCGCATGCCGGCGGCATCGGTGCGATCGGCGGACGCGACGGAGCGGGCGGGACGACCGACGTCGGCGACCGCCTCGCCTACATCATGGGGACGTCGGCCTGCATCATGGCGACGACGAAGGAGCCGTGCTTCGTGCCCGGCGTATGGGGCCCTTATTATTCCGGCATGGTGCCGGACTTCTGGCTCAACGAGGGTGGCCAGTCCGCCGCGGGGGCAGCGATCGATCATCTCCTCAAGTCGCATCCGGGCCATGCGGATGCGAACGCGGCGGCGCGTAACGAGGGTGTCGACCTCATCGAATACCTCGAGCGGCGCATCATCGCGCGTGCCGGTGACGCCAGCCACGCCGCGCTGCTCGCCCGCGACATTCACGTCCTCCCCGAATTCATCGGCAACCGCTCGCCCTACGCCGACCCCGACACCCGCGCGGTGATCGCGGGCCTCGATCTCGACAGCGACGTTGGTGCGATGGAACGGCTGTTCGTCGCCGGCCTCTGCGGTCTCGCTTATGGGCTCGCCGAGGTGATCGAGGCCTTTGCCGCGCATGGCGTCCATTCCAGCATCATGGTCATGGGCGGCGGCGCGAGCCGCAGCCCGCTGGTGCGGCAGATCATGGCCGATACGACAGGCCTCACAGTCGCGCTGCCACAGACGAAGGAACCTGTGCTATTGGGTGCCGCGATGCTCGGGGCGGTGGCCGGCGGTGCCTATGCCTCGATCGGCGAGACCATGGCCAAAATGTCGGCGCTGGGACGGAGGAGCGAGCCGACCGCGCCCGGCATGGCCGCGTTTCATGCTCGCAAGCGCGAGGTCTACAAGCTGCTGCGCGAGGTCGACCGCGGCAGTCGTGAAGCGATGCGCGAGGGTGCCGGAGGTTGAAACGGATGTTGATTGCCTGCGGCGATGCGCTGATCGATTTCGTCCCGACGCGAAACACCGAGGGGCGCGAGGCGGTGATGCCGGCGGTCGGCGGCTCCTGTCTCAACGTCGCGATCGGCATGGCGCGGCTGGGCGCGCCGACCGGCTTCGTCGGCGGTATCTCGACCGACATGTTCGGGCGCATGATCGCCGACCACGCCAAAGCGTCGAAGGTCGTGTTGGGACTCGCCACGCGCAGCGATCACCAGACGACACTCGCCTTCGTGCGCATCGTCGCAGGCGAGTCGCATTATGCGTTCTACGATGCCGAGACCGCGACGCGGAATTGGATCTACCAGCGCGGGTCCATTCCCTTCGACACGGTTGAAGCGCTGCATGTCGGCTCGACCACGCTGGTCAACGACCAGGGCGCGGCCGAAACCAAAGCCTTGATCGCGGACGCGCGCGCGTCGTCGACGATCTCCTTCGATCCAAACTGCCGGCCCAATCTGGTCAAGGACAAGCCGGCCTATCTCGTGCGCATGGCGGAGTTCGCAAGGACCGCCGATCTCATCAAGATGTCGGACGTCGACTTCGCCTATCTGTTCGGCGACGAGCCCTACGAGCAGCGCGCGAGCGCGCTGCTGGGACAGGGCACGAGCCTCGTCGTCATCACCCGCGGCAACCGTGGCGCCATCGCCTGGCATGCAGGAGCAGGGCAGATCGAAGTGCCGGCACCGAAGGTCGAGATCGCCGACACCATTGGGGCCGGCGACAGCTTTCAGGCGGCGCTGTTGTTCGCCCTGCACAAGCAGGGCCGCATCGGCCGCCAACAACTGAAGGACATCGGCGAGGAAGAACTTCGCCGCGCGCTGTCCTTTGCCACCAAATGCGCTGGCCTGACCTGCACCCGTCCGGGCGCCGATCCGCCGTGGAATCATGAAGTCACGTGGAGTGTCTAGCTCGACGCCGCGTCACAGCCGCGACACCACCTTCTCGGTGCATCTGAGGAAGGTGCGGATCAGCGGGCTTTGCGAATCCCGCCGCCAGCACACCGCGATATCGATGGAGTCAGTCGCATCCCGCAGCGGCCTGAATACAATGCCCTGCGGCGCGCCGAGCTTCGCGCAGGCGGGCAGGATTGCAAGGCCTTCACCGGCGAGAACCAGGCTCATCGCCGAATGCACCGTCTCCACCCGGCTCGCGATCGGCATCACGATCTGATGCCGCCGCAGCAGGGCCGCGACCGCGGAGGAGGCGGGGTCTTCATCCGGCCGGGGCAGCGCGATCAGTGGGCGGCCCTGCAATTTCGCCATCGGCACTGCGCCGAGGCGCGCGAGCGGCGAGCGGGCCGGCATCGCCAGCATGAAGGGTTGAGCGCCGATCCGCGCCACCTGGATTTCGGGATGGTGGATCGCCGGCATGCACAGCGCGACCGTGACGCTGCGGTCGAGCAGCCGCGCCACGCGCGTCGAGGCGCTGAGCTCCACGAAGTCGAGGTCGACGCCGGGGATGGATCGCCGCAATTCGGGGATCAGGCGCGGCAGCATCGCGTTCGCCAGCACGAACATGTAGCCGACGGAGATCCGGCCGCGACTACCAGCCGCGACCGCGCGCGCGGCTTCGATGCCGTCGGCGGCCAGCGCCAGTGCTTCGCCGGCGCGCGCCAGCAGGGCCTGGCCCGCCTCGGTCAGGTCCATGCCGCGCGTGCCACGGCGGAACAGCGGCGCGCCGACCTCGGCCTCGAGCTTGCGGATCTGGACGGAGAGGGGAGGCTGTGCCATCCGCAGCCGTTCGGCGGCCTTGCCGACGCTGCGCGCCTCGGCCACGGCGACGAAGTAACGGAGCCGGCGAAGATCCATTGGCATACCGAAAACGTATGGGTTGGCGTCCAAAAACGTATTGGACGGCGAGTTAACAAAACTGTCATTCTCGCTGTCAATGCAATGGCTGGGCCAACGGGGGCCGGCTTCGGAGCGTGATGTGACGATGAACGGCGACCCCTGCCTGCTGTCTGCAACCGAACTGCGCGGCCTCATCGCCACGAAGAAGATTTCGCCCGTCGAAATCACCCGCGCCGTGCTCGCGCGCGCCGAGGCGCTTCAGCCCGAGCTGAACTGCTTCATCACGCTCTGCGGCGACGAGGCGATGACGGCGGCCCGCGCGGCCGAGCGCAAGGTGATGGCGGGCGAACCGCTCGGCCTGCTGCATGGCCTTCCCGTCACCGTCAAGGACATCGTCAACACCAGGGACGTGAAGACCACCTTCGGCGCCGTGCCCTACAAGGACAATGTGCCGAACGAGGATGCCGTCGCGGTCGCAAAACTGCGTGCGGAAGGCGCGATCCTGATCGGCAAGACCACGACGCCCGAATTCGGCAGCAAATGCCTGACCGACTCGCCGCTGTTCGGCCGCACCCGCAATGCCTGGAGCGCAGAGCGCTCCTCGGGTGGCTCCAGCGGCGGCGCTGCGGTGGCGGTTGCGAGCGGCATCGCGCCGCTGGCGATCGCGACCGATGGCGGTGGCTCGACGCGAATTCCGGCTGCCTGCAATGGTGTGGTCGGGCTGAAGCAGAGCAACGGGGTGATCGCGCACAGCCAGGCGCTCGACGCCTACGGCAACCAGACCTATGTCACGCCGACGACGCGCACCGTCCCCGACACCGCGCTGATGATGCAGGCGATGGCCGGCGAGGATGCTTGCGATCCGTGGTCGATCGGTGTGCCGGTGTCTGATTTCATCGGCACGGCCATGGCACGCGGCGATCTGCGCGGACAGAAGATTTTGTTCTGTGCGTCGCCGCCCGGCCGCCCGGTGTCGTCAGATGTCGCATCCAGCTTCAAGGCGAGCCTCGACCGGCTCGCGAGCCTCGGTGCCGAGCTCGAGGAGTTCTCCGGCGAGGGGTTTGACATCGAGCCGATGTGGCGCGCCATCAACCACACTGTCTGGCGCACGCGTTTCGCCAAGCTGGTGGCCGAGCACGGTGATGCCTTGAGTGAAGCCTTCGTCAAGCAGGTCGCGCTTGCGACCAATGTCAGCGGCGTCGCCTATCAGGAGGCGATGTTCGCGCGCACCGCGCTGTTCCGCCGCGTACAATCCCTGCTTGCGCGCGGACATCTCCTGGCAATGCCGACCATCACCCGCACTGCGCTGCCTATCGAGCAGGACCTGTTCGGCACCATCGAAATCGACGGCAAGCACTTCGACAGCGTCCGGCCGCACTGGTTCCCCTGGACCATGCCGTTCAACATGACCGGCCACCCCGCGATCAGCCTGCCTTGCGGCTTTGGCCGCGACGGCCTGCCGATCGGGCTTCAGCTCGTCGGGCGCTTCCGCACTGATGCGGATTTGCTGCGCGTGAGCGCGCTGTTCGAGGCCTCGCAAGACCTTCTGTCCCGCCGGCCCGGCTGAGGGTATGGCATGCAGCAAAGAGCTTGCGTCCGGCGCCCGGACATGTTGATCGTGCCGCGCATGAGCTCCGAACCTGAACGCGCATGAGCGTATTTGTCCTCCGACGTGTCCTGACCTTGCTGGCGACGCTGATCGGCGCATCCGTGATCATTTTCCTGGTGCTGGACGCGCTGCCGGGCAATGCCGCGCAGATGCTGATGGGTGCGGACGCATCGGCCGATGCGGTGCGCGCGCTCACCGTCAAGCTCGGGCTCGACCAGCCGCTGGCGGTTCGCTATTTGCAATGGATCAAGGGCCTCCTCGTCGGCGACCTCGGCAACTCCTATGTCTACGGCACGCCGGTCGCCGGCCTGATCGCGGAGCGGCTGGTGCTGACCATTCCGCTCGCGATCATGTCGATGCTGATCACGGTGACGCTGGCGCTCTCGGCCGGCATCTACACTGCGGCCAACCACAACAAGCTCGGCGACGTCGGTGTGATGTCGTTGACGCAGGTGGGCATCGCGCTGCCGAACTTCTGGTTCGCGATCCTGCTTGTCCTCCTGTTCTCGGTGCGGTTGCAATGGCTCTCGGCGGGCGGCTTTCCCGGCTGGGAGGATGGCATCTGGCTCGGCATCAAGTCGCTGCTGCTGCCGGCGATCTCGCTCGCGGTGGTGCAGGCCGCGATCCTGGCGCGCGTCACGCGCTCGGCCGTGCTCGAAGTGTTGCGCGAAGACTTCGTCCGCACCGCGCGCGCGAAGGGTCTCGGCAAGCGCGAGGTGCTGTGGAGCCACGTGCTGCGCAACGCCATGATCCCCGTGATGACGGTGATGGGGCTGCAATTCGCCAATCTGCTCGCCGGCACCATCGTGATCGAGAACGTGTTCTACCTGCCGGGCCTCGGCCGCCTGATCTTCCAGTCGATCGCCAACCGCGACCTGATCGTGGTGCGCAATTGCGTGATGCTGCTTGCGGCCATGGTCGTCATCGTGAATTTCGTGGTCGACGTGCTCTACGCCTTCATCGATCCCCGCATCAAGGTCCACGATTTGTGAGCGCGCCACTGACCAATTCGGTCGACGCCCCGATCGCAACGCGTCCGCTGCCGGCCCGCACCTTCTGGGCCCGCGCGCTGCGTCACCGCAGCTTTGTGCTGGGCGGCGCGCTGAGCCTGCTGGTACTCGCCTCGGCGCTGTTGTCGCTGGTGTGGACGCCGTGGTCGCCCTACGAGATCGACATCGCCTCGAAGCTCCGGCCGCCGTCGGCGGCGCACTGGCTCGGCACCGATTCCTTCGGCCGCGACATCGTCTCGCTGCTGCTCGCAGGCGCCCGCTCGACCATTCTGGTCGGCGTCATCGCCGTGAGCATCGGTCTCACCTTCGGTGTCTGCCTCGGCCTGATCGCGTCGGCCAAGCGCGGCTGGACCGAAGAGATCATCATGCGCTTCTCCGATTTCACCTTCGCCTTTCCGGCGGTGCTCTCCGCAATCATGCTCGCCGCCGTCGTCGGGCCGGGCATGGTGACCTCGATCATCGCGATCGGCATTTTCCAGATCCCGACGCTGACCCGGCTGACGCGCGGCTCGGCCAACGCGATCTGGGCGCGCGAATTCGTGCTGGCCGCGCGCGCCTCGGGGAAGGGCAAATTCCGCATCACCATCGAGCATGTGCTGCCGAACATCCTGTCGATCCTGATCGTGCAGGTCACCATCCAGTTTGCGCTCGCGATCCTCGCCGAAGCCGCGCTGTCTTATCTCGGCCTCGGCACGCAGCCGCCGCAACCGTCCTGGGGACGGATGCTGAACGATGCGCAGACGCTGCTGTTCCAGTCGCCGATGCTCGCGGTCTATCCGGGCGCGGCGATCGCAATCGCGGTGCTCGGGCTCAATCTGCTCGGCGACGGACTGCGCGATCTGCTCGATCCGCGACTGGCGCGGGAGCGGTGACGATGGGTGAGCGCTCAACCCTGCCGCTGATCGAGGTCGCCGATCTCGGCGTGCGCCTCAACACCAGCCGCGGGCCTGCACAGGCCGTGCGCGGTGTCAGCTTTGCGTTGAAGCGCGGCGAGACGCTCGGGCTCGTCGGCGAATCCGGCTGCGGCAAGTCGGTCACGGCGCTGTCGCTGATGGGTTTGCTGCCGGAGAGCGCGGTGGTCACTGGCAGCATCAAGCTGGATGGCAGCGAGCTCGCCGGGCTTTCTGATGCGGACTATTGCAAGCTGCGCGGCAACCGCATCAGCATGATCTTCCAGGAGCCGATGACCGCGCTCAATCCGATGCACACGATCGGGCATCAGGTTGCCGAGCCGCTGCGGCGTCACAAGAAATATTCGGCGGCGCAGGCGCGCAAAGAAGCGATCGCCTTGCTCGACCGCGTCGGATTGCCCGACCCCGCAAGGCGGATCGACGCCTATCCGCATCAGTTCTCCGGCGGTCAGCGCCAGCGCGTCACCATCGCGATGGCGCTGGCCTGCGAGCCGGACCTCCTGATCGCGGACGAGCCGACGAC
The DNA here is from genome assembly GCF_018130785.1 of Bradyrhizobium liaoningense. GTDB lineage: Bacteria > Pseudomonadota > Alphaproteobacteria > Rhizobiales > Xanthobacteraceae > Bradyrhizobium > Bradyrhizobium liaoningense_A. The sequence continues at coordinate 757,599 of NZ_JAFCJT010000001.1, read as the reverse complement.
CGCGCTCGACGTCACCATCCAGGGGCAGATCCTCGACCTCATCGCCGATCTCGTCGAGGAGAGCGGCATGTCGATGATCCTGATCTCGCACGATCTCGGCGTCATCGCCGAGAACGTGCAGCGCATGATGGTGATGTATGGCGGCACGGTCGTCGAGAGCGGGCCGACCGACGAGGTGTTCCGCCGCATGGGGCATCCCTATACGCAGGGCCTGTTCCGCGCCCGGCCGAAGCTCGGCGCGCGCAAGGGGACGCGGCTGACGACGATTTCGGGCACGGTGCCCGAGCTTGCGGACTTGCCCGCCGGCTGCACGTTCGGTGACCGCTGTCCGCTGGTCGAGGACAAGTGCCGTGTGGCGCTGCCGGCGATGGTCGAAGTCGGTCCCGGTCACGGCGTGCGTTGTGTACGCACCGATGTCTCCATGGCCGCGAATGTTGGAGCGCTGCCCGCATGACCGCAGCACCGCTTCTCGACGTCAAGAATCTCGAGCAGCGCTACACGCTGCCGCGCGAAAGCCTGTTCCGCCCGCCGGGCCAGGTGCGCGCGCTCAACGGCGTCAGCGTGCGGGTCGAGGCCGGCAAAAGCCTCGGCGTCGTCGGCGAGTCCGGTTCGGGCAAGTCGACCTTCGCGCGGGTGGTGATGGCGCTGGAGCGGCCGGCGTCGGGGCAGGTGGCGCTGCTCGGGCGCGATCTCAACCGCATCCCGGCCGACGAGCTGCGCCGCGCGCGCCGCGATTTCCAGATGGTGTTCCAGGATCCTTACGGATCGCTCGATCCGCGCCAGACCATCGCGCGCATCGTCGCCGAGCCGCTCACCGTGCTGGAAGATGCCGACCGCACCACTTTTCGCGCTCGCGTCTCCGCGGTGCTGCGGCAGGTCGGGCTGCGCGATGCGGACATGGACAAATATCCGCACGAATTTTCGGGGGGCCAGCGCCAGCGCATCGCGATCGCGCGCGCGCTGATCACCCAGCCGAAGTTGATCGTGGCCGACGAGCCCGTTTCCGCGCTCGATGTGTCCGTGCAGGCGCAGGTGCTCAACCTGATGCAGGACCTCCAGGAGCAGTTTGGCCTCAGCTACATCCTGATCAGCCACGACCTCGCTGTCGTCGACTATCTCTGCGACGAGGTCGCGGTGATGTATCTCGGCCGGATTGTCGAGCAGGGCAGGCCGGAAGACCTGTTCGAGCGCTGCGCCCATCCCTATACGCGGGCGCTATTGGACGCCGTGCCGCGGGCGCGCGCCGGCGGCGGCCGGCGGCGGCGCGGGGCCCAGGCGATCGCCTCGCAATCGGCGGCGGCGAGCGGATGCCCTTATGTCGCGCGCTGTCCGCTCGCCGACCAGCATTGCCGCGAGGTTCCGCCCTTGCTACGCAAGATCGGCGAGGGCCATCTCGCCGCCTGCCACAAGGCGGAGGCGGTGATGGCGTTGCCGCAGGCGGCCATGGAAGGTTAGTGTCCGCTGCAAGATTGGCGTAGGCTGGGACAAGAGAAGGCCGGGGAGTTGCGCATGTTCAGGAAACTATCGATCGTCGCCTTTGCCGCCGCGCTTGCCGCGGCACCGCTGCCGGTGCTGGCGCAGAGCAAGAAGGACAGCGTCGTGATGGCGATGGCGCTGGAGCCGCCGGGGCTCGATCCTACCATTGCGGCTGCGGCCGCGATCGCCGAAGTCACGCTCTACAACATCTACGAGACGCTGACCAAGATCAACGAGGACGGCTCCGTCTCGCCCTTGCTGGCGGAGAGCTGGACGGCCTCGCCCGACCTGAAGACCTATACGTTCAAGCTGCGCAAGGGCGTCAAATTCCAGAACGGCGAGCCGTTCGATTCCGCCGCCGTGAAGTTCTCGTTCGAGCGCAACGCGATCGCGACCAGCACCAACAAGGACAAGAGCCTGTTCCAGGCTTTCGAGAAGGTCGACGCGCCCGACGCCGACACGGTCGTGATCACGGTGAAATATTCCGAGCCGAACCTGCCGTTCCTGCTCGGGCAGGCGAGCGGCTCGATCGTCGAGCCGAAGAGCGCAGCCACCAACGGCACACAGCCGGTCGGCACCGGGCCCTATCAGTTAGGCGCCTGGGCCAAGGGCTCCTCGATCACGCTGAACAAGTGGGCCGACTATCGCAACGCCGCCGCGATCAAGCTGTCGAAGGTGACGATCCGCTTCATCTCCGATCCGGCGGCGCAGACCGCGGCGCTGCTCTCGGGTGACGTCGATGCGTTCCCGCGCGTTGCGGCAGCGCGCGCCATCGGACAGTTCAAGGCTGATCCGCGCTTCAACGTTATGGTCGGCGGCTCCCGTGCCAAGACCATCGTCGGCATCAACGAGCGCAAGAAGCCGCTCGACGACGTACGTGTGCGCCGTGCCATCCTCGCCGCGATCGACCGCAAGGCGATGGTCGACGGCGCGGCTGACGGTTTCGGCACGCCGATCGGCAGCTTCTACGTGCCGGGCGCGCTCGGCTTCGTCGACACCACCGGCATCAACCCCTACGATCCCGAGAAGGCCAAGAAGCTGCTGGCGGAAGCAGGCGTCACCACGCCGCTGGAGCTGTCGCTGAAGCTGCCGCCGCCGTCCTATGCGCGGCAGGGCGGCGAGATCCTGGCGGCCCAGCTCGCCAAGGTCGGCATCATCGCCAAGATCGAGAACGTCGAATGGGCGCAGTGGCTGTCGCAGGTGTTCGCCGGCAACGGGCCGCATAATTTCGACCTCACCATTGTCAGCCATGTCGAGCCGTTCGACCTCGTCAAGATCACCGAGCCGGACTACTATCTCGGTTACAACAACGAGGCCTTCAACGCGCTCTACAAGCAGATCGTGTCGACGCCTGACGAGGCCGGCCGCGCAAAGCTGCTCGGCGATGCCCAGCGCATGCTGGCCACCGATGCGGTCGCCGGCTTCCTGTATCAGCCCCAGCTCATCACCATCACCAACAAGAAGCTGAAGGGCGTCTGGAAGGACGTCCCGCAATACGAGAACGATTTCTCGACCTGGTCCTGGGAGTAGGGCCGTTCGATCAAGTCGAACCTGTCGCTTCAACGTTGACCTCTCCCCATCGGGGAGAGGTCATTTTTTTGGCGGCCCAAAACAAAAACCTGAAAAACAACCCCATGCACAGTAGCCGGTGTTAGATATTTCAATGACTTGCGTCATTGGCTTGCACGGTCCGCTCGACGGCTTGCCGAGCCACGCGATGCGGTTGACCCGTCGGGCAAAACACCGGCAATATACGAACATCGCGGCGTCATGGTTCGGGACGCGCCGTCAGGCGAGGCACGCCATGAAGAAGCCATCCCGCCGCGATGCCGGCATCGCTGCGGCTGCCGTCAGCGCTGAAGCACCGATTACCCTGAAGCTCGACAATGCGCCGATGAGCGATATCGCTCACGCCCTGGCCAGCGGGCAGGTTACTGCCACGGCGCTGACCAAGGCTTACCTCGCGCGCATCGAAGTCTATGACCGCAACGGGCCAGCGCTCAACTCCGTGCGCGCGATCAATCCCGACGCGCTTGGGATCGCGGGCAAGTTCGACGGCACAAAGCCGTCGGCCAAGCGGCCGCTGGCCGGCATTCCGATCCTGGTGAAGGACAACATCGCGACCTCTGACAAACAGCCGACGACGGCGGGCTCGCTGGCGCTGGAGGGCGCGCGCGCCAGGAGAGACGCGACCGTCGTCAAGCTGCTGCGAAAGGCCGGCGCGGTGATCCTGGGCAAGGCGAACCTGACGGAGTTCGCCAACATTCTCGCAACCGACATGCCCGCGGGCTACTCATCACTTGGCGGTCAGGTGAAAAACCCTTACGCGCCGGCGCTGATGGACGACCGGGGCATCCCGATCGTGCTGCCAGGCGGATCGAGCGCTGGTTCGGCGGTCGCCGTGGCGGCCGGTCTTTGCGCGGCTTCGATCGGCACCGAGACCTCGGGCTCGTTGCTGTATCCCGCCAGCCAGAATGGTCTCGTCACCGTGAAACCGACCGTCGGGCTGGTCAGCTGCGCCGGCATCCTGCCGATCTCGCACAGCCAGGACACCGCAGGGCCGATGACGCGAACGGTGCGCGACGCGGCGATGCTTTTAAATGTATTGGCGGCCCAGGATCCGCTCGATCCGGCGACGGAGCGGCAGCGGCGGCCGGCCGATTACACCGCCGATCTCACCGGCGATGCGATGAAGGGCGCCCGTATCGGTGTGCCGAGCGACCCAACCGATCCGTTGAACGATCGCTACTACGGCAAGCTGCCGCCCAGATCGGCCGAGGTGATGGCCGATGCGGTCAAGGTGCTGGAGGATCTCGGCGCGGTCATCGTGCGCGCCAACATGCCGACGGCAGGGTGGATCGGCGGGCCGGGCACGAGCATGAATGTGCTCAACCGCAATCCGCTGAGCCGCTACAAGGGCAATCTGGCAACGCCGCCGATCGTCTTCCTCTACGAGCTGAAGCGCGATCTCAACCTTTACCTCAGGGATTGGGCGACCAATACGGAGATCAAATCCATCGCCGACATCGTGGCCTTCAACGAGGCGCACGCGGAGAAGGCGTTGCGGTTCGGCCAGGACCTGTTCCTCGCCGCCAACATGACCAAGGGGGACTTAAGCGAGCGCGAGTACAAATCGGCACGTGCCATGGACCTGCTCTCCGCCAAGACGCGCGGCATGGACGCCTACATGAACCATCACAAGCTCGACGCTGTGCTGTTTCCCGGCGCCGCAGGTTGCGTGATCGCAGCGAAGGCGGGCTATCCCAGCGTCATGGTGCCGGGCGGCTTCATCTCGGGCGCCGATGACAAGGACACGCCCGACTATCCGCTCGGCGTCACCTTTACAGGCCGTGCCTGGAGCGAGCACAAGCTGCTGCGTCTCGCCCACGCCTATGAGCAGGCCTCCAACATGCGCAAGCCGCCCCCCGGCTTGCCGGCACTTTAGGTTTCCCCGCTGTCCTCGCGCTTGTCGGTGAGCGGGCGGCCCATAGGGCATAAGTGCGGATACCTGCTTTCGAGGGGAAAGCGCACGCGCCGCCTCGACCCGGGGAATGTCGCCTTGTGATCCGAAGCGGACGAAGGCTTGGAAGCGACACGACAGCCGACCCGTCGGGCTGGTGGGAGCGCAACGACGTTCGTGGTGAGCTCTCAGCCGGTGTTTCTGACCGCCTCAGCCAGAATGGCGTAAAGCTGTTGCTTGCTGAATTCCTTGGGCTCCGGTCTCTTCGCCCGCGACACCTTCTTTGCGACTGGGCTGGCGCAGGCCGCCGACGACGTCGGCCTCAGCTTCGGGGGCGGCCTTATGTTGGGTCTTGCTGTAGGCGGCTTGCGGCCGCGCTTCAGGCCCATACGGGTCAGCATGCCGCAGACCGCATTGCGGCTGCACCCGAGACGGCGCGCAATCTGCGCCGCGCTCTGTCCTGCGGACCAGAGTTTCTTGAGGAGCGCTATGTCTTTCGCATCCCAGCCCATGGGAGATATTATAGCGCTGACTGGCGAACGCGCGCTAGTCTAGTCTTCGTCCGGCTCGCGCACGACCGGCGGTTCGTCAGCGTCATCCTCCTCTTCGTCGTCTTCGTCCTCGTCCTCTTCATCTGGGTCTCTTGGCGGCATCGCGGTGCCCATAAGCACGAGCGGTGCCCAGCCGATCGCCGTGGTGGCAAATGTTTCGGAGGTGTGTTGCTTCATCGTGTTGCTGCTCCTCGAAAAGAACGCGCAGTCGCATATTGCTGGCCGACGACATGCTGATGCCCAAGGCTCGCGCTCGCCGCAAACGCGACGGGGATCAGGTCGACTGCATCAGCAGCGGGCGGGCCCCCGCCGCGGGGCTGGTGACGTTTGCGTCTACCTTATGCTCGAGGACCCATTGGGCTCAATGTTCACCAAAATCTCGCCGGTGGTGATTTCGGGAACTCCAAGATCGAGGTCGTGTAGACTCGCTTGAACAAACGCCAGTACCTTGGCGTTCGCTGCATTGGCGCTTTCATTGTCGTCAAATATCATCACGGCGATACCAACACCATCGCCCGCATCCAGCACATAGTAAGACCTGAATCCCGGCGATTGCCTTAGGATCTCACCGACGCCGCTCTTGGCCCGGCGAGCGGCGTCCGCTACGGAACGAACCTTGGTGTACTTGCGAATGACCATGTACATGAGGCCACCTCGCGCCACGCGCGCTCACACGTCAAAGCATTCGGTCCCAGTCGGACTACGGCCTGCTTCCGAGCTGGGTCCTACCGCCCGGTTGCGTGGGCCGCGCAACGCGCCTTTTCCAATGATCCATCCTCGCCCCGCAAGCGGGGCGAGGTGCTGAGGCTCAGGAGCCCTCGAACTTGAACGATACATTGAGCTTGGCGCGATAGGCTTCAACCTTTCCCTTGTCATCCAGTTGCATATCGAGCTTGACGACCTCTGCAATGCGAAGATCTCGGAGAGATTTTGCAGCTTGCTCGATCGCATTGGCGGCCGCCTTCTCCCATGAGTCGCTGCTGGTACCGATCAGTTCTATGACCTTGTAGATGCTATCAGGCATGTCGTCCTCCTGTCCGGTATGACCCGGGAAATCTAGCATCAGGATCTCGACGCTGATACCGTTCCGGGGATGCCCCCGAGAAGGGCAAACTGCATTTGGTGAAGAGCCGCTACTGCCGGACCAGCGCCTTCATGCCCGCTCATAGCGGGAAGACGGAATGGGTCCGATTAGCTGTCGCTTTTCTGTTTGACTTAACGAAGAACATCGGCCGGCTCTCTGTCGGGGGATGCGTTCGCATCTGCGTCGCTCCAGCGATCCGCGCCGACGCTACCTCGTGAATTTCGATCGCGCTCAGATTCTTGGCGCGGGTGGCGGACATCATTCCCCAATTGGGGGCAATCTCGAACCCGAGGACCTCGTTTTCGTGCTCGATGTCGCGGTTTCCGCTTTTGGGCTAACATGGCCAGCGTGTCGGCACCCGGATGACGACGGTAAACCATGCAGGCGAGGTTGGAATGAGCTCGCAGCGAGTGTCGGGAACTGCCGTGCAACGAGCCATTGCCGTCCTGGGCTCGGCGGTTTTCTTCGTGGTCGCCCCATTTACGCTGGCGGGGCTCGTTCCATGGTCGATCACGGGTTGGCAACTCCGGCCGCCGTTCCTTGGTCTGGAGCTGACGCGCGGCATCGGCGCGATAATGATTCTCGCAGGCGTGCCTGGGCTCGTTGACGCATTTGCGCGTTTCGCCCTGCAGGGTCTCGGCACCCCCGCGCCCATCGCGCCGCCCCGGAATCTCGTGGTGACCGGTCTCTACTGTTATGTGCGTAATCCAATATACGTCGCTGTCGTTGCCATCATCCTGGGTCAAGCGGTGCTGATGGGCGATTGGCGCCTCATCGTCTACGGGGCGCTGCTCTGGCTCGCCTTCCACGTCTTCGTCGTCGCGTACGAAGAACCCACACTCGAGCAGACGTTTGGGAGAGAGTACGATGCGTTCCGCGCCGCGGTCCCGCGCTGGATACCGCGGATGACCCCATGGCGGTCGAAGTGATCGGTGGCCCGCGGTTGTGCGAGCCGCTGCTCGCGACCGGTCTCGGACGCTTCACCGGCGCCGCGAGCAGGCACGCTAACGACCCTCGGAAAAGAACATCTCCCGATTGGCGAAGCGGTTGGGTTTCAGGCGCATCGCAACGCGCTACGACAAAACTCGCTCGGAACAACTTCTCAGCCCTGTGCCTCGTTGCCGCCGTGGCATTCCGGCTGTAATCAATTGAGGCTGAACCCTGGTCGAGCGGAAGCCGTTGTTCGACGCTGTGAGGACGTTCGACGGCGACAAGAAGCGGGGGCTGCTGCTCATAGGGCAATATCGAAGCCCTCAGATTTCGCAGCCGGTTGAATTTAAAGCCTTAAGTAAGCCGCCAAACGCCTTGAGCCGACAGGGCTCGGTATCGCTGGCGGCCTTTGAAGGCTGGACAACCGCAGTTCGCTTGATGACGGTTGCCTTTGGCTTCGACTTGGGGTGTGCAGTGGTAGTGACCTTCTTCGGATTGTGCCGATGACGGGCGATCGGGCTCGGAGGCTCCGACGGACCGATACTGATGTTTTCCGGCGGAGCAACGCGTTCGTCGACCGAAGCAAGCTGTGCTGGCCTTTCGCTGTTCATAGCGACGACTTCAAGGCGATCAGCCTTTGCCAATACGCCATGTGAATCGGAAATGTCTGCGTTTGGCTCGGCAGGGGGCTGGGGCTGGACGACCGCGACTGTGCTGCGCGGTGGAGTTCTGAGCTCCATTGCTGACAGCACTCCTACACACAACGGGATAAGCAGGCCCAACAACACCATTCTCAGCATGATGCGCCTCCAACCTGAGTTAGTGCCGCTGAAAATTCTCCGCTCCAATGAGGCAACTTGTCGGCGGCTACCGACCCGCGTACGGATCATTTTGCCGATAAGGTTAACGTCGGGAAGGTCGTTCTGCGAGGCGGATGCCACGCGGATCGATATCCGGCTTACTTTTTCCTCACCCGCGGCCTATTCTTTGAGTTCCAACGGTGCTTGAGCGCGTCAGGCGATCAACGAGGTGACCAAGGAGGGTAGCGTGCGCTATTTCTTCGAGGACTACGCTCTCGACACCGACCGGCGCGAGCTGCATCGTGGCTCTAACGTCGTCCCTACCGCACCGCAGGTTTTCGATCTGCTCGATTACCTGATCCGGAACAGGGAGCGGGTCGTCAGCAAAGACGACCTCGTGAGCGCCATCTGGAATGGACGCATCGTGTCCGACGTGGCACTGACCACTCGTCTTAACGCTGCACGAAGCGCGATCGGTGATTCCGGCGACGAACAACGCCTCATCAAGACGCTGCCACGCAAGGGCTTCCGTTTCGTCGGCGCGGTGCACCAATCCGCCATCACGCCGGAATCAATCGGCTGCGTGGATTCGTCAAAGCCCGCACCTGCGCTTCCCGACAAGCCCTCGATCGCGGTGTTGCCGTTCGAGAACATGAGCGGCGATCCAGAGCAGCAATATTTCGCCGACGGAATGGTCGAGGAGATCACGACAGCGCTTTCGCGGTTCAAATGGCTGTTCGTCATCGCCCGAAACTCGAGCTTCACATTCAAGGGCAGAGCGGTCGATATCAAGGAAGTTGGACGCAGGCTTGGCGTGCGCTACGTGCTCGAGGGGTCTGTGCGCAAGTCGTCGGGCAAGGTTCGCATCGCGGGGCAATTGATTGATGCGGTTACAGGTGCGCACATCTGGGCCGACAGGTTCGAGCGTGACCTGACGGACGTTTTTGCGCTCCAGGACGAGGTCGCAGTCGCTGTCGTTTCGGCCATCGAGCCGAAGTTGCTTCAAACAGAAATTGCGATGGCAACGCGGCGGCGGCCGGAAAACCTTACAGCCTATGATTTCTACCTTCGGGCTTTGCCGCAATATTACAGCTCGACCCGCGAAGGGTTCGCTGAGGCGATAAGGCTCGCTCATAAAGCCCTGGAGCTGGACCCGCGATCCGGCTCTGTTGCGGCTTTGGCAAGTCTGTGCCACGCGCTCAACGTTACCATGGGCTTTGCGGTCGATCCCTATTTCGATCGCAGGGAGGCGATCCGACTTTTTCGTCTGGCACTGAGCATCGACGACAGCGATCCCGAAGCGTTGGCGAACGCTGCTACCGTCTCGGCCTTCATGGTTGGCGATTGTGAACGCGAGATCGAGATGGCGGATCGCGCAGTCGCACTCAACCCGAATTCATTCTGGGCGTGGCATGGCAGAGGCTGGGTGTACAGAATAGCGGGGCAGCCGGAAGAAGCGATCAGGAGCTTTGAGCGTGCCATTCGCATGAGCCCGGTCGATCCGCTCCTGCACCGCTCCTTCATCGGCATGGCAATGGCATTCATTGAACTTGGCCGCTTTGATGAGGCGATCGTGGCAGCAAGGAAGGCAGTTCGTCAGAACCCCTCTCATTCGGCATCCTACCGGTGTCTGGCATCCGCTTTTGCCCATTGCGGACGCGACGCGGAGGCGCGCGAGGCAGCGGCGGGGATACTCGAGCACGACCCTTCCTTTACAATATCCACCTACATCGCTCGCGGTGGGCAATCAAAGGCGAAGCTATTGATCGAGGGGTTTCGGAAAGCCGGGTTGCCCGAGTAGCTCTCCAAAGCCGATCAGAATCGACAGGACCGGTTCCAGCCCTTGGCCGACTGGTTAAGGCGAGCCGACGTTGTCCGCTCTCGAGAGCCGAGCGGACCTGGCCTGCCTTCGTGGACTGATCGGATCCAGCAGCCCACGAGCGGTGCCCTGATCTGCAAAAGGGCTCTGGTGAGAACGTGCAGAAGGCAGAGGAAGCATTTTTTCCGGGACATTCGCCGATGATTTCGGCAAAGATTGTGCTTTGCGAAAGCCTCGAGATCATCGGCCAGCCGTGGACCATAACGCTAACGACGACCGGCAAGTCGCAGACGAAGGTCGCAGCCTGTTGGGCCTCGCGGCGATGGCTCTCATCATAGGAGCAGCCACCGGATGTGTTGGGGCGATCTTCCGGCTCTTGCTCGCGCATGCCGATCGCCTGCGCGATGCGATGATAGCCTGGGCCCATGGCCACACATTCTGGGGGTTCCTGATTGTCGTCGGCGCTTGCGCTCTCGCAACCCTGGTTGCGGCGTGGATGGTGCGGACGTTCTCGCCGCACGCTTCGGGCAGCGGCATTCCGCATGTCGAAGCTGTCCTGCACGGAGAGATTCCACCGGCTCCGATTGCTCTGGTGCCAGTGAAATTCGTCGGCGGGTTACTGGCGATCGGCTCCGGGCTGGCGCTGGGCCGCGAGGGGCCGACGGTCCAGATGGGCGCCGGTATCGCGGTTTTCGCTGCGCGCGTCTGCCGGCTTTGCTGGGCGGATACGCGCGTGCTGCTGGCGGCCGGCGCTGGCGCCGGCCTCGCAACGGCCTTCAATGCGCCGATTGCCGGGCTCGTGTTTGTGCTGGAGGAGCTGGTGCAAAGGTTCGAGCGCCGTGTTGCCATCGCCGCCCTTGCAGCGCTGGCGACGGCGATCCCGGTCGCAAGGTTGCTTCTCGGTGACGCGCCCGACTTCCAGATCGCGCCGCTGAGCTATCCCAGCGCTGAGTCCGCGCCGCTGTTCTTTGCTCTGGGCGGCATCGCGGGTCTCCTCGCCGTCGCATACAATCGTACGCTGCTTGCGACCATCGCAGTTCGCGACCGATTTGGACGGCTACCGATGGAAATCCGCGCCGGATTGATCGGCGCGAGCGTCGGCATATTGGCCTGGTTCGCGCCCGAACTGGTCGGTGGCGGCGATCAGCTCACGCAGCGCGCGCTGATCGGCCACGAGAGCGTGGGCATCCTGGGGGCCGCATTCCTCATCCGGTTCGGGCTCGGCGCTCTCTCATACGCGGCCGGCACTCCCGGCGGACTGTTCGCGCCCTTGCTCGTGCTCGGAGCCCAGTCGGGGCTGCTGTTCGGAGCGGCGTGCCGCCTTGCTTTCCCAACGCTCGCTATCCAGCCGGAAGCCTTTGCATTGGTGGGCATGGCCGCCTTCTTCACCGGCGTGGTGCGTGCGCCGGTGACCGGCATTGTTCTCGTCGCCGAGATGACCGGTAACGTGACAATGCTGCTGCCGATGCTGGGCGCGTGCTTCATGGCGATGCTGCTACCCATGCTGCTGGGCAATGCACCGATCTACGAGTCCCTGCGTGAGCATACGTTGCGCCTGGAGCGGCAGATCAGACAGAGATGAGAGGGACGGCGCACCGTCCGAAAGCGATGCGCCGCTCGCTCTTTTATGCCGCTTTCGCGGCGACATTGCCGATCCAGTTGCGGGCCAGCGTGACGTCGGCCTGCGACAATTGATGGCCGGCCGGCAGCACCTTGTGGTCGACACGGGCTCCTGCTTCGGACAGGAGCGCCGCAAGTTGCGCCGAATTGCTCGCCGGCACGATCGGGTCAGCCTGTCCGGACAGCAGCAGGATCGGCTTGCCGCCAAGCTCGGCCTTGGGCGGATCCGACAGTGGCACCATGGCGCGCAGCAGGATCGCGCCTGCCAGCACGTCCGGCTTCAACAGCAGCAGCGCGGCTGCGATGTTGGCGCCGTTGGAAAAGCCGACCGCGATGGGCGCACCGATACCGTACTGCTTCCGCGCCTCCGCGACGAAGTCGCCGAGTTCGTGTGCGCGCCGACGCACATCGTCCTCGTCGAACACGCCTTCGGCGAGACGACGAAAGAAGCGCGGCATACCGTGCTCGAGCACGCGGCCGCGCGGCGAGAGCAGGGCGGAGCCGGGCGAGATCATCTTGCCGAGCCCGAGCAGGTCGTTCTCGTCGCCGCCGGTGCCGTGCAGCAGCAGGAGCGGGGGCGAGCCCGCGTCGCGCGCGGGCTCGAAACGATGGATGAATGCACTCTCGGTCACGACACCCTCTCTTCCAGATTCGGCAACACGCCCTCGATCTGCTTGCGCTGCGCTTCGAGGAAGCTCGGCAGCTTCAGGTCACGTCCCAGCGTCGCGACGGGCTCGTCGACGGCGAAGCCGGGGATATCGGTCGCGATCTCGAACAGCACGCCGCCGGGCTCGCGGAAGTAGATCGAGCGGAAGTAGTTGCGATCCCGCTGCTCGGTCGGGTGCAGGCCGTGATTGCTCACGAGCTTTTGCGCCATCTTGCCCTGTTCGGCATCGTCGGCCGCGCGGAAGGCGATGTGATGGACGGAGCCGCCACCCTGATGCCCGCGCAGAAAGCCCTTGGCCTCATAGATGTCGACGACGCTGCCCTCAGTGTCGCCAGGCGCCTTGAAGCGGATCACCGAGCCTTCGCGGCCAGTTTCCTTGAAGCCGAACACGTCGGTGAGGACGGCAGCCGTCTTGGCCGCGCTGTCGAGCAGCAGGGTCACGCCGTGGAAGCCGCGGATCGCATGCTCCGCCGGCACGTCGCCATTGCTCCAGCCGGGCTCGTTCTCGGCGCCGGGAACGCCGACGAGTGCGAGCGCCATGCCATCAGGGTCGGTGAACGGCAGCACGGACTCGCCGAAGCGCTTCTCCAGGGCTTCATAGGCAATGCCCTTCTCGGTGAAGCGCTGGGTCCAGTAGCCGAGCGAGCGCTGCGGCACCCGGAAGGCCGTCTGATGGGTCTCGCCGACGCCGCGGCGACCGGCCGGCACGCCGGCCCAGGGGAAGAAGGTCAGGATGGTGCCGGGGCGGCCGGTCTCGTCGCCGTAATAGAAGTGATAGGTGCCGGGATCGTCGAAATTGACCGTCTTCTTGACGAAGCGCAGGCCGAGATCCCGGGTGTAAAAGCCGAAATTGCGGATGGGGTCGCCGGCGATCGCGGTGACATGGTGCAGTCCAGACATTGTCGTCCTCCAGAATTCGGGGAGCGGTCTTGCCCTGGGCGGAAATATCGTTCCGCTTTGGATTGGAGACAATCCATGCAAATATGACGTCTATGTCTACGATTTGGAAACAATCGCCGGAGCCAGGCCTTGGATAAGGTCGCCAGCCTCCGGGCCTTCGTCAAAGTGGTCGAAAGCGGCAGTTTTGCCGAGGCGGGCCGGCAGCTCCGGCTGTCGCGCTCGGCGATCAGCAAATACATCGCCGACCTCGAGGAGAGCCTCGGCGTCCAGCTGCTGAACCGGACCACGCGGCACGCCAGCCCGACCGAGAACGGCCAGCGCTACTTCGAGCGCGCGGTCGTGATCCTCTCGGAGATCGAGGCCGCCGACCAGGCGGTGACGCAGGCCCAGTCGGCGCCGCGCGGCCTGCTGCGGGTCAACGCGCCGATGTCGTTCGGCACGATGCGGTTAGGTCCCGTGCTGGCCGATTTCATGGCGCGCTATGGCGAGCTCCAGCTCCAGATCGTGCTCAGCGACGATCTGCTCGATCCCGTGCAGGACGGATTCGACGTGACGCTGCGGATCGCTGAGCTGGAATCTTCGAGTTTGATCGCGCGAAAAATCATGCCGGTGGCGCGCATGATCTGCGCCTCGCCGGATTATCTGGCACGTCACGGCACGCCAAAGCATCCGCAGGATCTGCGCGAGCACGTCTCGCTGACCTATGGCTTCCTGCTCACGGGCAACCAATGGAAGCTCACCGGCATCGACGGCGATCACTGGATCCAGCCGGCCTGGTCGCTCTGCGTCAACAATGCCGAAGTGCTGCGCGACGTCGCGGTCAAGGGCAGGGGGCTCGCGCTGCTGCCCGAGTTCATCGCCGCTGAGGCGTTGCGGAAGGGCGAGTTGCGGACCGTGCTGGATACCTATTCTGCGCCGCCGCTCGCGCTCTACGCGGTCTATCCGCCGACGCGGCACCTGTCGGTGAAGGTGCGGCTGTTCATCGATTTTCTGGTGGAGCGGTTTGGGCGGGAGGAGGTTGCTGGCCCATGAGTTTCAAGATCACGCTGGCTTGCGACGGGATCGATGCTTCCGTCGGAGCGACAGCAGCACAAGACATCCAAGCTGAATTTCGCCAACACCGCCGATGGCATCGAGAGGTAAACTGCCGCTTCGAACGTGGGGCGCTAGTTCTTTGCGGAACAAACGATTTTGATCGAAACGGGTTGGCCTTCCTGGACGAATTTGGTGACTGCCTCTCAGCCTATCTCAAAAGCCACGGCGCCGTTCGTGTTCTCTCTGTCGAGGCCCAGTAAACGGTTGGCAGGCCCGGTTTCCGGAAAGTCTGCTTCGAGCTTCCCTAGCTGACCCAACGCTGCTCTGCCGGCCGGAGCAATTCGTCCAGCGCACTCATCGAGGCTTCCCGCAGCGCGGCGAGCTCGCGGGCTGCGTTCTGGCATTCGGAAGCGGACATTGACGGCGCTGCCTCCTCGACCTCGCGGCAGCGTTCGAACAGGCGGACGAGGCCGAGGGCACCGGCGGCGCTGCCGAGCTGGTGCGTGAGCCGCGCGAGCTGCTTGTGGTCGCCGGTTGCCGCGGCGCTGATGATGTCCGCGATCAGCTTGTCGCTGGTCTCCTGCAGGAGATGATGCAGCTTCGCAATCTGCGTCTGGCCCAAAAGCTCCTTCTGGTCGTCGAGGAAATGCCGGTCGATCAATGCGCCTGCGGCGAGCTGCGCTGTGGGCGGCGCGTCCTGGGTGTCTTCGATCGCCTCGCGCAGCGCATTGATCAGGATCGGCTTGCTGACGATCTTGGCGATGCCGGCGCCTGCGAGCCGCTCGCGGGCGCTGGTGGACACATCGGCGGTCACGGCGATGATGCGCGGCATCTTCGGCAGATCGAGCTTGCCGATCCGCGAGGCCGCCTCGACGCCGTCCATGTCGGGCATGTGCAGATCCATCAGGATGATGTCGAATGCCTGATCTCGGGCGAGCTCTATGGCCGACGCGCCATTCCTCGCGATGGTCGCGCGATGGCCGAGCCGGTTCAGAATGGCTTCGCCGACCTCGCAATTGACGGGATCGTCGTCGACCAGCAGCACGCGGAGCTGCCGCGTCGGCGGCGCAATCGCACCTTGCGCAACGCCGCTTGCGGCGCGGGCGAGCGGCACTTGAAGCGTGAACGCGCTGCCCGCACCCGGCGTGCTCGCAACCGTCAGCTCGCCGCGCATCAGGTGGGTGAGGCGCCGCGCGATCGCAAGTCCAAGGCCGGTGCCGCCGAACCGCCGCGCGATGCTGTCGTCCGCCTGGACGAAATCGTCGAAGATGCGCTCGTGCATGTCGGGCGCAATGCCGATGCCGGTATCGCGAACGGTGATGCGCAGCAGGACGTGATCGTCGCGTTGCTCGGCGGCCGCCGTGAGCGTAATCCCGCCGCGCGGGGTGAACTTGATGGCATTGCCGATCAGATTGAGCAGGATGCGATTGAGCCTGACCGGATCGCCATGCACGGATGTGTCGACCGTCGCATCGCAGGCGAGGTCGAAGGTCAGGCCCTTTCCGAAGGCCTGCGGACACATCAGCTCCGCGGCGGTCTCGATCAGCTGCTGGAGGCGGAAGTCGCGCGTCTCCAGCGTCTCGGTGCTGGCCTCCAGGCGGGCATATTCCAGGATGGCATCAACCAGCGCGATCAGCGTTTCGCCCGATGCCTCCGCAGTCGCGAGGTGGCGGCGCTGGGCCTCGCCGAGGCTGCCGTCGTCGAGCAGTTGCAGCACGCCCATGACGCCGTTCAGCGGCGTGCGCAGCTCGTGGCTGACGACGGCGAGGAAGCGCGACTTGGTCTCGTTGGCCAGCACGGCGGCCCTGCGCGCGCGCTCGGCTGCGTCATGCTCGGCCAAGGCGTGGTCGCGGGCCTTCTCGAGCTCGGAGGTGCGCTCGATCACCTTGCGCTCCAGCGTCGCGTAGGATTCGCGCAAGTGAGCGGCCATCCGGTTGAACTGGTCTCCGAGCGCTTCCAGCTCGTCGCCGGTCTTGATCGCGAGCCGCAGGCCGAGATCGCCGCTGCCGATCCGCCGCGCTCCCTGCGTCAGGATCTGGATCGGCACGGTCATGCGCCGGCTGAGCCAGAGGGACACCAGGACCGCGCAGGCGAGCAGGACGACCAGGAGAAACGTCGCGCGTCCGATCGATGCGTAGATTGGCGCATAGGCTTCTGTGAGCGGAAGCTCGACGAACACCAGCCAGCCGAGCGAGGGGACCGTCGCATAGGTCGAGAGCACGCGCTGGCCTGACAGGTCCTCCTTGACCAGGCCGCCCGAAGGCGGCCCCACGCCATCGAGCGCGGCGCGCACGTCCGCATGCCCTGAGAGATCGCTGCGGCGCAGTGCCGGCCACAGATCGGGATGCGCGATCAAGACCCCCATGCGGTCGACCACATAGGCCTTGCCGGTGTTGCCGACCCTGATCCCGGCGACGAGGTCCCAGATGAAGCGCAGATTGACGTCGGCCACGATCACATTGGGATTCCGCCCGATCCCGCGCGTGGCGAGCGTCATGAACGGCTCGGTGTCGCCGAAGAAGTAGACCGGCCCGTAATAGGCCCGGCTTTCATTGGCACCGCGGAACGCCGGCGAAGCCGAGAGATCGGCCCTGCTGCCGATCCTGTCCGCGGCACGGCGCGACACGCGCACCTGCTCGCGGCCCTGCGAGTCGAGCTCGGTAATCTCCGCGATCGCGGGCGAGAGGCGCAGCAGGCGGATGGCGTTGAGGCGGTCGTCTTCGTTGCTCGACAGCTCGGGAGGCAGGCGCGAGAGCCATCTGATCTGGCTTTCGATCTGGCCGATGAACTGGCCGATCTGAATCGCCGCGCTTGCTGCCTGCTCGCGCTGGGTCGCCGCGAGCAGCTGCTTCTGCTCGCGGTAGGAGAACCAGACGTCGAAGCCGGTGTTGATGGCGAGTGCGGCAAAGGCGAGGGCGACGATCGAGTAGAGATATTTTCGGAACAACCGGCCCGGAGGCGTCCGCAAATGTCCCTGGTCGATCGCCTCGTTCACTCGCGGATCTCGTCGGCGCGTGCGAGCAGCGTGAATGGAATGTTCAGTCCGAGCGAGCGGGCGACCGTGCGATTGATCAGGAGCTCGTATTTCCGCGGCGATTGCACCGGCAAATCGCCGGCCTTGGTGCCGCGCAGGATGAGATCGACATAGTCGGCCGAGCGCACCTCCAGCGTCGGCCCGTAGCTCATCAGTCCGCCCGCATCCATGAAGTAGTGGAACGGATAGATCATGGGGACGCTATGCTTGGCCGCCGCCGCCACGATCGCCTGGCGGTGGATCACGAGGAAGCTGTCGACAAGCGCAACCATCGCCGCCCTGGGCGGTTCCGAAAAGCGCCTGATGGCTTCGTCGATGTCCGTCGTCGCATTGACGGGCGCGGGGGCCACGGACACCCCGGACGTCGCAGCCTCCTGCTCGATCGAATCGAGGAAGAAGCGCCCGGCGCGGGGCGTGGTCGCCGGGTTGAAAAGCACGCCGACGCGCGCGAGATCCGGCACCGCCTCCCGGATGAGCTGAAGCCATTTGCCGCCCATTTCGGCGGAGCTGTTGGTGAAGCCGGTGACGTTGCCGCCGGGATGCGCGAGACTAGCGACGAAGCCGTTGCCGACGGGATCGTTGGCGGTCGCGAAAACGATCGGGATGGTTTTGGTGGCGGCGAAGACTGCGGCGGTTTCGATGGTCGAGCCGGTCAGGATCACGTCCGGCTTGAGCTCGAGCAACTCCTGCACCGCGGCGTTGAGCTTGTCCGGTCCGCCGAAGGTCGAACGGAGTTCGAAGCGGAAGTTGACGCCTTCGACCCAGCCGCGCTGCCTCAAGCCGACGATGAGGCCACCCAGGCGGGAGGTCGGGCTGTCGGTCATGCTCCTTCTGGTCAGTTCGTCGTTGAGCGGCAATCCCGTCAGTGATGCGACGATTCGCATACGATCAGATGTTGCGCCGAGCGCGAGCCATCCCGCCGCGGTTGTGCCAGCAAGGCGAATGAAGCCGCGGCGATCGACCGCGAACGCGGAAGGCCGTTCGGTCATGGAAATCTTTGCACGGTGGTCTGTCCCAAGCCCGATGCTTAACGCGAAAGGGCGGGGTCCACAATTGATGAAAAAATGCGCTTATGAATGTTCATTCGCAGCATTCGGCAGTCCGATACCGTATTCCTACCCGGGCCAAAGAGTCGCTGTTTCGAGCTTTGTCTGCTCCGTGACGATCTGTAACGCCTTGTGGTGTTGCAACATTTTCCGTCTCGTTGCGACGACGGTTCGGAGAAGTCGATTGCTGAACTGCTGATTTTTGAAGCGTTGTTTCAGGCTTGTTTCGAAGGTTTTCGATGCGCAAAATCTATCTTCTTCCGGCCCTCGTGGGCCTGCTTACCTCTGTTGCAGCCGGGCCGCTCGCGGCTCAGGGAGCGGTGCCGAAGCAGAAGGCTGCGCCGGCACCCAGAGCCGCTGCTACCGGTGCGGCGCCCGCTGCCGCCGCAGGCGCGACGTCGACGGCGGCCGCCGAGACGCCAGCCGCGGACGACAAGGCGATCAAGGCGATCGACGGTTTCCGCTCCGCCAAATTCGGCATGAACGAAGCCGACGTCCGCGCCGCGATGACCAGGGACTTCAGCACCAAGCCCGACGCGATCAGGGCCCAGGACAACGCGTCCGAATTGACGCACAGCCTGCTGCTGTCCGTTCCCGAGCTGCTGCCGAACGGTGGGACCGCCGAGCTCTCTTATGTGTTCGGTTACAAGTCCAAGTCGCTGATCCAGATCGGCGCCGTCTGGTCCAAGGGGACCGACACGGCGATGACGCCGGAGAAGCTGTTCTCCAACGCCAACATCCTGCGCGCGCATTTCATGGGCGAAGGCTTCAAGCCCGACTCCATCGCGGTCAACATGCCCGTGGCCGGCGGCATCGTGATGTTCCGTGGCAGCGATGCCAAGGATCGCTCGGTGATCCTGCTGCTGCAGGGCACGTTCGAGAACAAGGAGAACAACCAGCGTGTGCTGACGCCCACCAGCCTGCTGCTGTTCTACGTGGCCGACGCCAAGAGCCCCGACATCTTCAAGCTGCCGCCCGGCCAGTTCTGATGCCGGAGGCTTCCACGACATTCCCCCACCCGGTTGTGGATCGGCGCCAATGCCGATGACGAGGATCTGAAATGCGCCGACCATCTGCGACGCGAGACGATGACGGGCTGACGCTGCGGGGGCTGGCGCGCTTCCGTTCGATGTCGTTGCTCTGCGCGATGCAGATGGTCTTCCTGCCGGTGTTCAGCGTCCGCGTTCAGGCGCAGACGGCGAACGTGATCACGCCGGACGGCCGCACCGGCACTAGCCTTCAGACCTCCGGCAGCGTCACCAACGTCACGACGTCGACGGTCTCGGGCAACAACGCCTTCAACTCGTTCTCGCAGTTCAGCGTCGGGCAGGGCAACACCGTCAATCTGCAACTGCCGACAGGCACGAAGAACCTCGTCAACATCGTTCGCGACGCCCCGGTCTACGTCAACGGCACGCTGAACTCCTACATGAATGGTGCGATCGGCGGTAACGTCTATTTCGCCGATCCCAAGGGGTTCGTGGTCGGCCGTTCCGGCACCGTGAACGTCGGCAGCCTTAACGTCTCGACGCCGACGCGCGAATTCACCGACAGCCTGATCGGCGCGGGTGGGCAGATCAACCAATCGGCGGTCGGCAATCTGATGGCCGGCTCGTTCCCGGTCTCGCCTGACGGCAACATCCGCATCTACGGCCGGGTCAATGCCCAGGACGGCGTGCGCCTGACCGGGCAGAACGTCTATGTCGGCGGCGCCAGCCAGCGCGACATCGCCAATCTCGATCACGCCGCGAAATTCGCAGCCTCCGTCAACTCGAAGGGCCTGCGCAGCGCCAGCGCGATCACCGTGAGCAACGGCTCGATCCATATCGGCGCCGTCAACAATGCCAGGATCAACGGGCGCCTGACCGCGCAGAGCAAGAGCGCGACGCCGAGCAACATCACGGTTCAGGCCGGCAACAGCATCGATGTCGGCAAGAAGGCCAATCTCAACATCGCAAGCGCAAACGGCAATGCCGGAGAGATCCGCCTGAAGGCGGCGCAGAACCTGACCGTCGCGGGCGGCGCCAGGTTCGATGCCAGCGCGAAGACGGGCAATGCCGGTCTCGTCGACTTCAGCGCGCACGGGATCATCGACATTGGGAAAGGCATCAAGGTCGATCTCAGTGCGGACAACGGCAAGGCCGGCACGCTGCTGATCGACCCGACCGACGTGGTCGTGGGTGATGCCGCTCAGGGCGACACCGGCGTGACGCTGTCGAACAGCTCCATCGTGAATGCGCTCGCCGGGCTCAGCGCCGGTGCCGACTACCTCATCCAGGCCGATCATTCCATCACGCTCGCCGCGCATGCGATGATCGATGCCCGCCGTCTCGATGGCTCCGGCCATTCGACCGGCAACGCCAACAACGTCATCATCGACGCGCCGAACATCGAGATCATGAATGGCGCGCAGATCCTGGCCCAGTCGGTCAACTTCGGCGGGACCACCTACGCCGACGGCAACGTGACGCTGAGGGCAACGGCGAGCGACATCAAGCTGTCCGGCCAGGCCACCGCCGCGACGTCGATCACGGTCGACGGCAAGATCACCGGCGGCATCATCTCGATCAGTGCGACCTCGACGGCCGTGTCGAGTTTCCTGAACGGTTCGGTGGCCGGTGATTTCGCGCTTGTCGGCTCGACGCTTGCCGCCTCGCTGCTCGGGCTCAATGGCGGCTATGTCGCGGCAAGCGCCACCGCGACCATCAACATCAACAGCCATGCCGACATCAACGGCCGCGGCGATGTCACCATTTCCGCGCATGCCACGGAGACCGCGTCGGATCCGGCGGTCGCCTCCACCTTGCTCGGCAGCCTCACGCCGGTCGCGGCCGGTGTGGTCGTCGGCAAGATCGACGGCACTGCCACGACCAACGTGGCCTCGGGCGCGACGGTCAACGCCGGCGGCAACCTCGAGATCAAGGCGCTCAACGATGCGACCATCGCCATCTCGGCCCTCGCGGCGTCGACGAGCGCGCAGATTGTCCCGACGGTGGCCTATTCCACGGGATCGGTGACGACGACCGCCAACGTCGCGACCGGCGCGCATATTGCTGCCGGTACGGTGAACACGAGCGGCAGCACCCTGAAGGTGCGCGCGATCAACAACAACTCGTTCTCGACCAGCGCAACGTCGGTTGCGGCGCCCGGAACGGGGGCGAGCGGTGCTGTCGGCGGCGCGTTCGCCATCAGCGACATCACGACATCCGCGACCGCAACGCTCGGCGCATCGCTCGGAACCGATACCGCCAACCGGATGAACGGCTCCGTTCTGGTCGAAGCGACGTCCGATACCACGCTCAATTCCACGATGGCTTCGTCCATCGCCGGCCTCCCGGCACTGATCGCGGCAATCGAAAGAGGACTGCGTGCCGTCACCGCGCCGACGTCGATCATCAGGGACCATATGGGCTCGCTGATGCCGTTGAGCTTCGATTTCAAAGTCGCAGGCGCGCTCTCGCTGGCCAACAGCACCCAGAGCGCAACCGCTGCGATCGCGCAGAATCCGAGCGGCGGCGCGCCGAGCATCTATGCCAGCGGCAACGTCGCCGTCGCCAGCAACGTCATCGATCGCGGCGTTCGCAGCAATGCGACGTCCAGCGCGATCACGAAGGACCCGGTGTCCGGCGAGAGCACCGCGATCAGCGCGGCCGTCGCCTGGGGCAATTTCACCCACAATTCGAACGCCTATATCGGCGGCGGAACCCTGGTCAACGCGGCGAATATCGCCGTTGATGCCACCACCGAATTGCCGATCACCATCACCTGGCTGAAGTGGGATGGTTTGGGCGCGGTGCTGAGCCACCTCAACGGCAATCTCGGCGTCGGCGGCAACATCCTGACCAGCTACGCCAATGCCACCGCGGACGCCGGCGACACGATCGGCATCGCCGGTTCGCTGAACCATTTCGTCGTGAACAACAACACGACGGCGTGGGTGGCCGGCAGCGCGAGCCTGACGGCGACCTGCGCGACCGCGGCCTGCGGCAGTGGCACCGGCTGGTCGGTCGGGATGGACAATGGCGACGTCCATACCTACAACGCCAGCCTCCAGATCGCGGCCACCACGACCACGGCGTCGATCGACGCCGCCGGCAATGTCGGCACGCTCGGCTTCCTGTTCGGCAACACCTCGGGCGGCTCCTCCGTCGGCGGCGCGCTCAATCTCGTCCAGTTCAACACCAATACCATCGCCGGCGTTTCGGACCGTGCGACGCTGCGTGCGGCGGACGACATCGCCGTCAACGCGATCACTTCCGACCAGTTCGTCGCTGTCGCACCGTCGTCCGGCAAGGCTGCCGGCACGCTGGCGCTGAACGGCATCACTTCGCTCGGTTTCCTGAACAACACGACGCACGCGTCGATCTCGAGCCAGGCCACCGTCTATGCCCCGACCGTCGGCATCCTGGCGCAGCAGGACCTGTCGGTCGTGACGCTGTCCGGCGCGATGAGCTATAACGGGAGCGGCGGTTCGGCGGTCGGCTTGTCGGTCGCCTATCTCGGCGCAAATACCGACACCTCCGCCTATATCGGCGACAACCATTCCGACATCCGGCCCGGCGTGTTCAGCGCCAACGATCCGTTCGCCGGCACCAGCGGCGGAAGCGGGGCGGTCAATGTCGACAACCTCACGCTCAGCGCGACCACTTCGGGGCGCATCACCGCGGCCGCCGTCGCGGCAGCCGTCTCCGATCCGGCGTCGTCGAGTTTCTCCGACAAGGCAGGCGCTGCCGGCGCCGCCTCGACCGGAGGCACCGCCGGCGTGACGACGGCGGCGGGCAAGATTGGTTCGACCTCGGGATCGAGCACGAGCGGCTTCAGCCTCGATCTCGCCGGAAGCTCGTCGGTGAGCGACGTCTCGCTCGGCACCAGCGCCTATATCAGGAACACGACGGTCAACAAGTACACCACGACCGGCGCCGTGCTGACCAACACGATCGTTCAGGCGCTCAACGACACCATGCTCAACAATGGTTCGGGCTCGGCGGCGCTCAATCTGGCCGGAGGGTCCGCCACGGGGGCGGCGATCGGCGGCGCGATCGCGGCGGCGATGTCTGACAATGCGACGCTCGCCTATATCTACGGTACCACCATGAACAACCAGAGTTCGGTGACGGTGCAGGCGCTCAATGGCGGCTCGGAGACCGTCGTTGCCATCGGCGTGGCGGGATCGAAATCCAATGCGGCGTCGCTGTCGGCCTCGGTCGGCATCATCACCGACAGCGCCAACGCCTATATCGAGAGCTCGACGATCACGGGGCAGGCGAGCGGCGTCAACCGCGCGCTCGAGGTCGACGCCTACCAGACCACGAACATCGCGATCGGTGGCGGCTCGCTCTATATATCGGGTGGCCAGGCCGGCGTCGGCATCGGGTTAACCTATGCGTCGATCGCCGATCCCACCGGCGGAAACGCGACCGACGCGCATATCCGCAGCACAGCGATCTCGAACTACGACAGCCTGCTGGTGATGGCTGACAGCGCCAGCGTGATTGCGGCCGGTGCGGCCTCAGGCGGGGGCGGGGCCAGTGCCAACGGACTTGCCGGCGCGATCGTCGTCAGCGAGATCACGCCGACCACGACGGCCTATATCAACAGCGGTGCGACGGTGAACATCAACGTCGGCCGCGTGACGGTGCTGGCGGACAGCGGCGCGGTGTCGGCGCTCGACACGGCGCTCGGCAATCTCGTCAAGAAGTCGAACAACAATCATCTCGCCACCGACACCTGCACGGTCGCCGGCGGCACCGGCGGGCAGAACTGCATCGACTTCAGCGCGGCTGCGCTCAACGATGGCACGGGCAACGGTCCGGGCGCCAGCATCGTCTCCGTTGCGGGCCTGATCCAGGCCGGCAAGAACAATGTCGGTGCTTCGATCGTCTACAACACGATCGCGACGACGCACTCGGCCTATATCGCCAACGTCCTGATGACGGCCGGCAGCAACGGCAATGTCAGCGTGAGCGCGGTCGATTCCTCCAAGATCCAGGCGGTCACGATCGGCTTCGGTCTTGCGACCGGACAGTTTGCGGGCGTCGGCGGCACCACGATCAGCTCGATCGCCAACACGGTTTCGGCGGCGATCGGCAACAATTTGTCCAGCGCGACGCAATCATCCGTCACGGCGAAGAACATTTCCGTCAACGCGACCGACAATTCCAGCATCACCGGAACCGCCGCCATCGCGGGTGCCTCGACGCAGGGCAGCGCCGCGGGCCTGGCGCTCGTCTACAGCAGCATCGCCAACAATGTCAGCGCCGGCGTCACCGGCTCCAAGCTGACCGCATCTGGCAATGTCGCGGTCGGTGCGAACTCGAACGCCAGCATCTCGACGGTTGCCGTCGGTATCGCGATGTCCTCGCAGGTCGGGCTGGCCGGTTCGGTCGCCACCAATCTGATGGGGACCAACGTCACGGCGAGCATCACCGCCGCCGGCACCAACGGCATCAACGGCGCCGACGTCACCGCCACCAACAATGTCGGCGTGACTGCCGGCAACAACGACAAGGCGGCCGTGTTCGCCGGCGCCGTGTCGATCAGCAAGGGGGCGGCCGGCGGCGCGGGCTCGCTGGTCACCAACCAGATCACGGGAACCACCGCGGCCTATATCAGCGGAGCGAACACCAAGGTCGATGCGCTCGGGACCAGCAGCACCGATACGCTGTCGGTCAACAGCGGCACGCTCGCGCATGCCTTCGATCTCGGCACCGCGCATGCGCCGACCGACACCACGCCCGACCTCACCGAGACCCAGGACACGGTGCGTGGCCTTGCCGTGGTCGCGAGCTCGCACCAGGCGGTCGTGACCAACGTCGCCTCGGTCGCCGCGAGCAGCGGCATCTCCATCATGATCAACCCGATCACCAATGTAATGAGCGGGCAGACCCGGGCCTATATCGACAGCGCTTCCATCGACACGCGGCTGACCTCTTCGACGCTGGCGCCGCAGATCGAGGTCGCGGCGTCGAGCTTCTCCTATTCCGGCGCATTCGGTGCCGGCATCGTGGCCCCGACCGGCAATGGCGGCGGCGGCGCCACCATCATCAGCACCACGATGCAGCGCGGCACGTTCGCCTACATCACCAATGCCACGGTCGGCGGCGTGCAGTCGTCGAGCGCGACGGTCGGCGCCGTCACGGTGAAGGCCAATGCCGAGCAGGATGCGTCCTCGATCGCGATCGGCTTCAACACCGGCTCGGTCGGACTGAACGTGTTCCAGGCGACGACGGAAGCCTATGTCGACGGCGGCGCGCTGACGGCTGCGTCACTGACGGTGAACGCCAACAACAACACGGGCATCTTCTCCGCGAACGGCTCGGGCGCCTATGGCAGCCAGGCCGCGATCGGCGCGGCGTTCCTGGTCCAGGTCTCCTCGAACCGGACCGAGGCCTATGTCGGCGACGAATTCCACTATCAGGGCAACGGCGCGGCGCACACGACCGCGCTCAATCTGAGCGGCGCGCTCGACGTCGAGGCCAAGACCAAGAACCGCTTCGAGGCCTATGCGATCGGCGGTGCGCTCTCGACCGGCACGGCGGCGATCGCCGGCATGGCGAACATCGAGATTGCCAACAACACCACCATCGCCGGCGTCTACGACACCACGCTGCAATCGGTGACGGGCGGTGCGGCCGGTGCGGTCACCATCAACGCCAACGAGGACGTGGCGATCAAGGAGATCGCGGGCGCGCTCGCGGTCGGGGCAAGCGGTGCAGGCGTCGGCGTCGGCGCGGCCGCCAACGTCATCGTGTTCAAGAGCCGGACCGTTGCGGAGAGCTGGAACAGCAATCTGAACTCGTCCGGCGCGATCAACGTCAACGCGCTCAGCACCAAGGAGGTGCTGTCCTACGCGGTCACCGCCGGCATCGGCGGCAGCGTCGGCATCGGTGCAACCGTCGGCGTCATCATCATCGGCACCAACACCGCCGATGCCGACACCCAGGGCCAGCAGACCGGCCAGCTCAATCAGGGCAACAACGGCACCATCGCGTCCGTGAACAGCGGCACCAACAATTCGCATGGCAGCGGCGCGGTCGCGAGCGGCACCGCCGGCAATCCGAACAGTGCCAACGTCAGCTCGACCTACGACGTCAGCAACGTGCTCTCCGGCGGTAACGACGCCGTCGTCGCGCAGATCGCGGGCGGCAACGTCATCGGCACGCAGGTCAATGTCTCTGCCACCAGCGCCAATGCGGCCAAGATGTATCTTCTCGGCGCCGGCTTCGCCAAGAACGTCGGCATCGGGGCCGGCATCGGCTACACCAGCGTCAACAGCACCGTCCTCGCCAATCTGAGTGACTACGGACGCGACGGCTCCGGCGTGCTGGTCGCCGCGGATACGCGCTTGGCCGTCACGGCACCTGTCGTCACCGTTGCGGCGGTCGTCAAGGACGCGGCCACCGGACCCTATGCCGGCAAGACCATCGACACCGAGGCGATCGCCGGCGGTGCGGCGCTTTACTTCGGCGCGCAGGCGGCGGTGGCGGTCGGCAATGTCAGCAACTCCGTGGTGGCGCTGCTCGGCGGCCAGATCACCGGCGCGAGCGGCACCGGCAATGGCGCCGCCGTCATGGCGCAGGATTCGACGACCCAGGTGGTCTTCACCGGCGGCGTTACCGGCGGTGCCGTGGCCGTCGGCGCGTCGGTCGCAACGGCAAGCCGAACGAGTTCGGTCGCAGCACGGGTTCTGAACGGCTCCACCGTCAACGTCGCGACTCTGGCAGTTGGCGCAAGCGGCGCCGGCACGCTGACGACGACGGCCACCGCACTCGGCGGCGGCATCGTCGCCGGCGTCGGTGCGGATGCCGAGGCCCACGAGAACTCGTCCGTGCTGGCGGAGATCGGCAGCAGTGCCTCGATCACGACGTCCGCGACCGGCGTCGGCACGCTGGTGTCGGCGTCGATCACGCCCAACCTTTCGAGCGAGGCGATCGGCGTTTCGGTCGGCGGCGCCGCCGTCGGTGTCGCCATTGCCAAGTCCACGGTCGGCGCCACGGTGACGGCCGATGTCGGCGACAATGTCAGCTTCTCGGGCGGTGCGCTCGCGGTGACCGCCATGGCGCTGGTTCCGACCAGCGGCACGACGACCTGGGCCAAGGCGCTCGCCGGCGGCGGCGGCTCGCTGATCGGTGCGCAGGGCAGCCTGGCCGTGGCGTCCGAGAACGCGACGGTGAATGCCTATGGCGGGACGGGCATCGTGCTGCCCAACGCCAACGTGACCATCGCGGCCGAGAACGACAGCGCCCAATATGCCGAGGGGACGGGCCTTTCGACCGGGTTCCTGGCGCTCGGCGCCACCGTGGCGCAGACGTCGTCGAGCGCCCACACCTATGCCTATCTGGGTGCGCCGGCGGACATGGATAATCTCAATCACGAGAATTACACCGGCATCCTCCGGATCACGGCCACCGGCGCGGATACCAACGTCTCCAACGCGACGGTCGGCGCGGGCGGCACCTATGCCGGCGCCGCAGCGGTCGCCACGACCAGCTCGACCGCCGTGACCAACGCGCGGTTCGACGGCGGCACGGCGGATGACACGCTCTATTTCGGCGGCCTCCGCATCAATGCCATCCACACCACGAACTATGCCGCGAGCGGCGACGCCTATCAGGCGTCCACGGCCGGCGTCTCGGCCGGCAAGGCGCAGAACGACGTCGACTCCACCACCACTGCCGAGATCGGAACGCACCTGATCATCAATTCGGCGGGCGGCAACATGGTCGTCATCGCCAACGACATCGTCAACCAGGGCGGTGGCGGCGCACGTTCGGGCTCCGGCGGTTCGTTCTCGGGCGCTGCGGCACTCAGCACCTCGACCGTCACCCAGCACGTCAACACCAATATCGGCGCCGGCACGGTGCTGAGCCTCAACGGCGATCCGCAGACGTCGGCGGCGTTCATCAATATCGAGGCCTACAACACGCTGAACACCAACGACACGGCGAGCCTTGCCACGGCCAGCTTCTTCGCCGGCGGCGGCGCCGAATCCAACATGACGGCGAACGCCACGCTCGCGGTCAACATCAATGCCCGCGAGCTGTTCAGCGTGGGCAAGATCTATATCGGCACGGCGGCGAAGATGGCGGCGGCGAACAACGCCAATGCCAGCCTCTACGGCGCGATCGCGGGCGTCGGCGCCAGCACCAACAGCTGGGTCCACGCCAACCAGTCCGTCAATGTCGGCGACAACGCGAAGATCGCAGCTTGGCGCGACATCACCATCTATGCGGGCCTCGCCGGCGACGGCACCGTCTTCAGCAGCGTGCAGGCGACGGCGACGACGGTCGTCTACAACAACACCGCCATTCCGATCTCCACGCTCTACCGCGGCACGGCCAATGCCGACGACACCACGAGCCTGACGCTGGCCCCAACCTCGAGCGTGCTCGGCGCGCGGGACATTTACCTCGGCGCAACGCAGGGGCAGGTCACGGCGGCCGGCAACGGCAGCAACTACAATCCGTATCTGGACATCTTCAGCGCCAAGAACAGCGACAATCACAGCCACACCAGCGGAACCGGCGATGTCGCGCTCAATGGCCTGGTGGTGGCAGGCGTCAATAACGACTTGACCATCACGATCGAACTCGGTGCGACCGCGCCGACGTTGAGCACTACCAGTCCGTACTCTTCGCTGACGAACGGCTCGTCGTCGGTCCTCGAATACGTCTCCGACGTCAATCATTTCAGCCCGGTGATGAGCTGGAACCACCAGACGGTCCAGTATGCCGTCGTCGGCAACTTCAATCCCTATCAGCTGGTGGTCAACCAGCTGGCGACGCTGACCGGCCTGACCGAGGCGCAGGTCCGCTCCCAGCTTGCGGCGGCGACGCCGACGGCGCCCGCCACGATGTCGCCGTCCGGCACCGATGCGACCGGCGACATCCAGCGCCAGATCGATACGTTGATCAAGCAGGCGCCGTTCACCTCCGACGCGCCCGGCAACGCCTTCGCGTTCGGCGACATCCTGGTGTCCGCCGGCAACGTCTCGATCCTGGCGCAGAAGCTCACCGGCAACAGCGGTACGAACCCGGCCGCGCCCGCGGTCATCGCGCGCAGCTCGCCGCTGATCAAGATCGAGAACAAGGGCCTCGACTTCATGAGCCTGGGCAATCTCACGGTCACCGACGTGACCGGAGGAAACATCACCTACCGCCAGATCGACCACGTCGACCCGGATTCGCATTCCAATGTGACCTTCACCGCGATGCCGAGCGCGACGCCGGTCATCGACGTCTCCGCCACCTACAACCGCCTGGATCCCGACAGCGGCCAGGGCATTGACCAGAACGGCAACGTGCTGACCCGCACGCCCGACATCTATTTCAATGGCGCCGTCAACAACGCCAACGGCCTGCTCAAGATCATCAACAATCTCGGCAGCGTCGTCGCATCGCAGTCGCTCAGTGCCGCGACCGTCCAGATCGTGGTGCCCAAAGGCACCTTCACCTTCCTCGGCGGTATCGGGAGCTTCTACGACAGCGGCAGCGCGGTCACCTCGCAATGGGCCACCACTGAAAACAGGCCGGAAGACACGCTGACCGCGGTGATGACGGCGGCGACCTATCTCGGCGCCTACGGCGACTACTATACCGCTCCGCATATCGCTTCGGGAACCGATCACCCCTATTTCTATTACTGCTGCACCGACGGCAGCCACGGCGTGTATCAACCCGTCGGCAACGCCGACGCCAGCACGATCTTCACCGCGCGCATGCTGATGACGTATTACGACGGCACCTCGCTCTATTCATCGATCTTCCTGCCGGTGGGCAGGGGTACGCCTGGGAACACCAGCACTCCCGATGCCGGCAGCGTGCCTGACGTCCCGACCCTCAAGATCATCGAGGGGCAGTCGCAGGACTCGACCAATGTCGTGCTCGCGCAGTGGAAGAAAACGACTTATGACGGCCGCAACGTCTACACCGATAGCGGTCCGTACAAGACGCCGTTCAACTGTGCGTCAGACTGCGACAGCTCGGGCTTCTTCCAGGTGATCAACATCCAGCCGGATGCGATCACGCCGAAGACCGCAGATGCGCCGGCCACCGCGACAGCCACCCGGACCATCAGCGGTCAGGCGGTCATCATCTCGGCGTCGGTGATCAACATCAACGGAACCATCCAGGCCGGCTCGAGCAGCAATTACTCGGTCAACATCGGCGCCGCGGCGTACGATGCCATCTATGGCAGCAACGGCCTCAAGAACCGCAACGGCGGAGCGGATTTTGCCGCGGCCCAGGCCAATGCGCGGAACGGCGTCTATTACGACATCTCGGGCTCCGTGACGGCGTCGGCCAGCGGCGACGCCAAGATCGGCGTCAGGTACAACGCTCTCACCGACCAGCTCATCCTGAATGGCGTGGCGCAGGGCGCCGGCGGCTACGTCTACCTCAACGGCAAGATCATCTCGACCTCGACCGACAGCACCCAGACCCAGGGCAACATCGAGATCAAAGGCGGCGCCGGCACGGTCACCGTCAACAACACCAGCGGGCTCCAGCTCGTCACCAACACCATCAATACCAGCGTCACTGCCCAGAGCGTGGTCGAGATCGTCGACCAGCTCAAGGGGAAGACGACGTGGTGGGTCTACGATCCCAAGGCTGCAAGCAGCCAGCAGGTGTCGCGGTACGAGACCAACAGTGTCACTGCGGCCGCGATCGACCCGTCGATGCTTACGGCCAGGACCGGTACGGCGGGCGTCCAGTACGCGACGCAGGAGAACATGCTCTATCAATGGGTCGACACCGCGACGCTGGATCGTCTACCCACCAGCACGCAGTTCGACTACGGCTGGAGCTTCACGCCCAATCAGGTCACCGGCGAGAACTGGACCCGCTCGACCAACCTGGTTTCCGGCACGCAGAGCAGCAACTATCAGAAAGTCACCACCGCCACAGGCAGCTATCACTGGGCGGGAGGCGTGAACCCGGATGGGAGCCCCGTTGGACTCAACACCCATTCCAACGCGTGCTGCGGCGCGGATGCACAGTACAACTGGTACCAGGCGATCTATGATCACCTGACGCTCACGCTGACCAACACGGTCAAGGCGTCGAACCCGATCAACATCAAGTTCATCGGCGGCAGTAGCAGCGACGTCGTGGTCAATTCGACCTCCGGCATCGTCATCAACGGGTCGATCAACAACCAGCAGGGGGCGACGACGCTCGCCGCGACCGGCGCCAACTCGTCCATTACGGTCGGCGCCAATGCCAACAACCCGGTGATCTCTGGGACGAGCGTGACGCTTCGGGGTGACGGCGGCATCGGCACGCTCGGCACCACCAAGGCGCCCGTCCAGGTGCAGCTCTATGGCGGCAGCCTGACCGCCAGCTCGATCGACCGCGACATCGCGATCTCCGCGATCGGCGCGCTGTCGATCAACCAGGTCAAGGTGAATTCGGCAGGCGCCACGCCGCAGGGCAACGTCTTCCTGTCTGCAACGGGCGACATCAACTCGGCCTCCGCCTACAACGTCGCGACACCCGTCGTGATCGGCAAGAACATCGAGATCAACTCCACCTCCGGTGCGATCGGCGCGACGAGCGCCGTCGTCAACGGCGCCTCCACCCTGACCAACATCAACCCTCTGGTGATCCAGGCGACGGGCACGATTCAGGCGAGCGGCGCCGTCGATGGCGGCGTTCTCGACAGCGCCTCGGCGACCGGCACCTACATCATCCAGTCCAAGGGCGATCTGCGCCTCGGCACGATCCAGTCGACGGGCGGGCCGGTTTTCCTTGAGGCGGCCGGCTCCGACGGTAATCAGGCCAGCATTCTGAACGGCCGGGCGGCGGTTGGCCTGACCCAGGCGCAGAGCGATCACCTCCAGAGCGTCTGGACGAGCCTCGACCTGCTCAGCGGCAACGCAGCCACCAACGCCGTCAACAGCTACCAGTCCATGGTGACGTCGGCCTACAACGATTACTTCCAGCTCAAGAACATCGCCTTCCCGAACGGCAGCACCTACAACCCGACGTCGGTGGGGCAGACGGTGCTGCGGGCGCAGGTGGCCGCCAAGCTCGGCATTGATCCCGCCGATGTCACGACGACGCAGATGAAGAACGAGGCGACGACGCGATTCCTGAGGGATCAGTTCCTGCTCGGCAAGATCACGACCGACGAGCTCAAGACCTCGCTGACGACGTTGCTCGGCAGCGTACCCTCAGATCCGCTGGGGACGCTGTTCGGCAGCTCGCTGTCGACGACCCTGTTCACCAAGCTGTTCGACGGCGTTCCGACAGCGAACCAGCGCATGCCGAGCAACACGGCGCTGCAGACCGCGCTGGACGCCTACAACGCGAGCTACAGCTACACGCTCGCATCGACCGAGCGGGTCTACAGCATCATCACCGCGGGCTCGCAGTGGACGCAGAGCCAGCTCGCCTACACCGTGTCGTCGTCGGCCGTCGGCGCGGCGCCGCCGCCGATCGACGAGAATGTCGTGGCCAATGTCAGCGCGAACCAGATCATGCTCTACGCGCCGCGCGGCTCGGTCGGCAATTCGGCCGCGCCCCAGACCTTCACCTTCACCAGCGTCGATTCCTCGTCGCTGACGCCGGAGCAAAGGGGATTGCTCGCCACCGCCGGTCCCGGCCAGCTCACCGTCGGCGCGGTCACGGATCCGACCACCCACGTCACGACCTATACGGTCAGCCTGTCGCAGCAGAACCTCGTTGTCGTCGACAACCCGATCGCGATCTCGGCCAAGGCGCTGACGAACGTCTATCTCGGCAGCAAGAACAGCCTCGCGCTCGGCGGCGTCACCGCCAATTACGGCCCGATCACGGCGGCGCAGGCCAATGGCATCCAGGTGACCGGCCGCGGCGACGTCAAGCTCGACGCCGTCAACAGTATCGCGGCAAATGCGAGCGGGGCCGTGATCTCCGGCGACATCGGCAACCTGACCCTGATCGCCGAGCACGGCAATGTGGGCTCCAGCTCGAACGCGCTCCAGATCGCGTTCACTGACCCGGGTAACGACCAGCTCGACCAGGTCTCGTCGGCGCAGGGCATCTACCTGAAGCAGACCACCGGCGATCTCATCCTCGGCAACATCGCAGCGGGCAATGCGATCCAGTTCGCCGCGACTGGCAGCATCTACGCCGAAGCCGACTTCACCGACCGTTCGGCGATCCATATCCTGGGCGCCGACCTCGATCTGCGCGCCGGCGGCAGCATCGGCTTCAACGGGACGACCTTCCAGCCGCTCCAGGTGAACATCTCGGGCGCGGTGACCGGCTCGGCGGTCGGGGACCTCAGCCTCCTCGCCGTCACCGGCGACCTCGTGGTCGGCACCAGCGGCCCCTCCGGGACGCTGACGGCCGGCGGTGCGCTGACGCTGAACGCTGCGCGCGGCGCGCTCACCATCAATGCCGACATCACCAGCGGCGGCCTGATGCAGCTGCTCGCCAACCGCGGCATGACTTTCACAGCCGGCACCAGCGCGGCGCCGGTGGTTGCGACCAGCAGCTCGAACGGCGTGACCCTGGTCGCCGCGACGCTGTCGATGGGCGCCTATTCGGCCATCAACGCGGCCGGATTGATCTCGGTGACCACCACGGGCGATGCGACGATCGGCCAGCTGAATTCGTCGCTGTCCTATGCGGCCGCCTCGAACGCACCGTCGATCATCGTCACCGCCGGCGGCGTCGCCTCGCTCGGCGCGATCATCGACAATGGCGACGGGCAGACCAAGTTCGTCACCTCCGGCGCGGGCGCCGAACTGTCGCTGAGCGGATCGAACGGCATCGGCAGCGCGGCGAACCGGATTGCCTTCAACGCCGTGCGGCTGTCGGCGAGCGCGAGTGCCGGCGACATCTACGTCAAGGCGCTCACCGACACCGAGGCAAGCCTGTTGTCGGCGGTGAAGGGCAGCGTGGACATCATCGGCACGGGCGGCCTGACGCTCGACCAGGTGGTGGCGGGCACCGCGACCGGTGCGAGCGGGTCTTTCCGCGCCGTCACGAACAATGGCAGCATCGTCATCGGCACCGCCGACAGCAGCGGTTCGCAGACGGTCCATGCCAGCGAGAACGTGACGTTCAAGTCGCTTGCGGCCACCGGCAATAGCGGCGATGCCGGCAACATCAACGTCACCGCGGACAATGGCTTCATCCTGGCGCAGACGGTGACGTCTGGCGGCGTGACGAGCCAGGGCTCGGTCTCGGCCAACGGTTCGGCGACGCTGCTTGCCGCCACGACCATCACCGGCAACACGCTCGCCGCCACGACCGGCTCGGGCCTGCTGACCGCGAGCGGCCCGGTCAACTGGAATGTCCTCAATGTCGGCACGACGCTGGGCGTGACATCAGGCCAGGGCAGCATCTCGTTCCAGACGGCGCAGAGCGGCGGCACGCAGACCATCCACGCCCATGACAACGTGACGTTCAACGCGCTGACGACGACGGGCATCAACGGCGATGCCGGCAGCATCAACGTCAACGCGGACAACGGCATCATCCTGGCGCAGACGGTGATGGCTGGCGGCGTGCCGACGCTGGGCTCGGTCTCGGCCCATGGCTCGGCGAGGCTGATCGCGGCGGGGACCAACACCGGTCATAACCTCACGGCTACAACCGGTAACGCAGCCCTGAGCGGCACCGTCGTTCATTGGGATAACCTCAACGTGGGCGGCACGCTCGACGTCACCGCGACGGCCGGAGGGATCACCGTTGGCACCGCCATCAGCGGCGGTACGCAGACCCTGCATGCCGTCAACGACGTCGTCTTCAGCCAGCTCACCACGACGGGTATCCCGGGTGATGCCGGCGACCTCAACGTCAAGTCCGACACGGGCTCGCTCCGCGGCGGATCGATCACCGCCAACGGCGCGACGCGCTTCGATGTGGCTGGATCGGTCTCGTTCGACCGGATCAGTGGCGACATCGTCAAGATGACGTCGTCGGGTGACCTGACGATCAACTGGGTCAGCGTCGTGAGGGAGCTCGACCTCGCGGCAGATACGATCAACGTCAGGGGCGAGCAGATCCGTTCGAACCCGGCGGTCCCGCTGATCATGAACATCACCGGCTATAATGGCGGCGTCGCGAAATCCGCCAACATCTCGATCGACCCGGACAGCATCATCGTCAACCAGTTCAGGGTGGTGGACGCGAACTTCTGGACTGACGCTCACGCCGTCACGATCCTGAACGGCTATGTCCCGGGCCAGCTCGTGCTCACCACCGCCACCCAGCAGGTGTTCCTGAACAACCGGACGCTGGCGCCGACCAACGGGCCGACGCTCCAGCTTTACCAGCCGGGCGGCGTGTTCACGATGAGCCAGATCGGCAACGCCAATGTCAGCAACGCCTATGTGGTGTTCTACACCGACGGCGTCTCGGCCACCGTCACCAATTACGGGCCGGGCCACACCTGCTGCTACGACTTCACTGGCGCCAGCATGGTGCGCAACATCGCGGTCGACGGCGAGGGTAAGGAGAGCATCGAGACCTGGCTGGCGAAGAAGGACGGCGGGACGTTCTATTTGCTGGGGCTCTCCGGCCAGGCGCGGCTCGACGCACTGCTGACGCCGCGTCCGGTCGAGACCATCGGCTCTGGTCCCGCCGTCAACATCGAGGGACTGAGCGACCTGCGCAAGCTGCGCCGTCACGGGCAGCGCACGGGTCGTCCGGGCTGGAAGGACGCGGCGGTTGAGACAGCGAAGCCGGCCGTTGGCCGTCTCGCGCAGGCATGGTAACGAGATTCGGGATGCGGATTTGGGGGGCAGCGTTGGGGGGCGGGCTTGCAGCTTGCTGCATCGCATCTGCGCACGCCCAGTCGATCAATCCCGGCGTGATCCAGAACGACATCGACCGGCAGCGCCGCCAGCTCGAGCAGCAGAGTGCGCCGCCCAAGCTCACCGGTCCTGCGGTGATCGGCGGCGAGCGGGAGAAGTCCCAGCTGCTGAAGCCGGGCGGGCCGAAATTCCGCCTGCGCAAGGTCGAGTTCGATTCCTCGAAGTTCATCACGCCAGCGGAGCTCGACGAGATCGCGAAGAGGTATGTCGGCAAGGACGTCGACATCGCCGCGCTGTTGCAGCTCGTTGCCGACATCAACGCCATCTACACCGAGCGCGGCATCGTCACCGGCATCGCGACGCTGCCGGATCAGGATGCCAAGGGCGGGGTCGTCCGCATCAAGCTGACCGAAGGTCGGCTCCAGAAGACGACCATCGAGGGCAACAAGCAGACCCGCACCGACTACATCCTTCAGCGCGTTGGCGAGCCCGAAGGCGAGGTCCTCGACGTTCCAAAGCTCAATCGCGACGTGATCTGGTTCAACCGGACCAACGACGTGCAGATCAAGGCGCTGCTCCAGCCCGGCACGAGCTTCGGCCTGACCGATCTCCAGTTCGCGGTGATCGAGCCGCCGGTCGACACCCTGCAGCTCTTCACCGACAACCAGGGCGTCGAGAACACCGGGCGTTGGGAGGGTGGCGCATTCTACAAGCGCCACGGCCTGTTCGGCGTCGACGACCGCCTGACCTTCTACGGCGTCCGCTCCGACGGCAATCTCAACGGCAACGTCGCCTACAATATTCCGGTCAATCCCTGGGGCGGCCGCGTCGGCGTCAGCTACACTGAGGGCAAGATCAAGATCATCCAGGGGCCGTTCGTCGCGCTCGACGTCACCGGACGCTCGAGCCAGGCCGCGGTCAATTTCAGCCAGCCGCTCTGGGTGACCCAGGACTGGCTGGTGCTGTTCAACGCCGCCGAGACCGAGGGCAAGACGGTGAGCCGCTTCGCCACGGTCGACGTGACCAACGACCATTACGACAAGGCCACTGCCGGGCTCTCCGTGACGAAGTCCGGCAACGCCTATTCAATCACGGTCTCACCGGCGGTGAACTACATCGAGTGGCAAGACCATGTGCTCAGCAACAACCGCACGTTCAACACCTATACCGGCTCGCTGTTCGCGACCAGCGCCGCGGGGCCGGCAAATTTCAGCGCCAACGTGCTGGCGAGCTGGCAATACACGCAGGAAAAGCTGCTGCCGGGCGACCAGGTCTTCTCGATCGGCG
This sequence comes from Bradyrhizobium liaoningense, assembly GCF_018130785.1. GTDB lineage: Bacteria > Pseudomonadota > Alphaproteobacteria > Rhizobiales > Xanthobacteraceae > Bradyrhizobium > Bradyrhizobium liaoningense_A. The sequence continues at coordinate 720,141 of NZ_JAFCJT010000001.1, read as the reverse complement.
GTCCGACCACCGTACGCGGCTATCCCTCCAACTCGGCTTCCGGCGACAGCGGCTACTATTTCAACGCCGAGCTGCACTACAACTGGTCGCAATGGCTGAAGGGCTTTGACACCTACATCTTCACCGACTGGGGTGCGGTCTATTCGACATTCCCGGGGGTCACCGAGCTGGGTTCGGTCGGCGTCGGCTTCTCATGGACCTATGCGTCGTTCATGACGTTCGAGGCAAATTACGCGACGCCGTTGAAGATGGCCGTCTCGACCCAGAACCATTACGAGGCCTATGGCCGCGTCATTTTCCGGCCGTTGTTGATGTTCCAGAAACAGGAGAGCCCTGCGCCTGTGGCGGCCGTGGCCGGCAAGAGCAGGTCGTAGCGACAAGCCGCCTCTCTCTCCGTCGTCATTGCGAGGAGCCCGCGACAAAATTGCAAAGCAATTTTGCGCTGGTGCGACGAAGCAATCCAGAATCCCTCCGCGGAGGCAGCCTGGATTGCTTCGCAACGCTCGCAATGACAGAGGATGGAGCGGGGCGCGGCTGCTAGCGCCGCAACGTAAACTCCTCCGCGCCGCGCCGGTGCTCCCATTTCGCCTGCTCGAGCTCGGGCTGGTCGCACTCGGCCTCGGGATAGCCGATGCAGAGATAGGCGATGAACTTCCAGGTATCGGGCACGTCGAGAACGGCGTGAATGCGCGCCGGGTTCAGGATCGACACCCAGCCGAGGCCGATGCCGTTGGCGCGCGCGGCGAGCCACATCGCGGTGATCGCGGCAACCACGGAATATTCCGTCGTCTCCGGCATGGTCGCGCGGCCGAGGCCGTGGCCGATGTCGGTCGCCTTGTCCGCGAACACGGCGAGGTGGCCGGGCGCCTGTTCGAGACCCGACAGCTTTAGCGTGGCATAGCGCGCGGCGCGCTCGCCGGAATAGCAATTCAGCGCATCGGCGTTGCATGCCTTGAAGTCGTCGATCACGTCGCGGCGGCGTGCGGCATCTTCAACGACAACGAAGCGCCAGGGCTGGCTCAGGCCGACCGAGGGCGAGAGACAGGCGGTCTCGATCAGGCGATCGATGGCGCCGGCCGGCAGCGGATCGCTGCGAAAGCGGCGCACGTCGCGGCGCCACACGAACAGCTCGTGCAGGTGCTGACGGAAGGTGTCGTCGAACTCGACCATGAGATCAGCCTCCCACCCGGAAGGATGCCGCCACCAGCAGGATGAGGATCTCGCCGATCTGCTCGAATGCGCCGAGGATGTCGCCGGTCTGTCCGCCGATCTGGCGGATGGCAAGGTGCGCGAGCATCAAGCCGGCGAGGGACAGCAGGATCAGGCTGACGAGCGCCTTGCCCGGCCCGAGCGCGAGCGCGAGGGCGAGCGTTCCGACAGCGAAGGCGATGGCGACGCTGCGGCCCGGCGGCGCTCCCGCGCCTGCCGACAGTCCATCAGGTCGTGCCGGCGGGACCAGCGACATGAAAGCCGGCACGCCCGCGCGGGCGGCAGTGTGCGCGGCGCACAGCGCGAGCGCGACGGCCCAGGGATTGGCGATCGCCGCGAGTGCGCTCCAGCGCAGACCGAACGACAGGATGAGCGCGCAGACGCCATAGGTGCCGATCCGGCTGTCGCGCATGATCTCGAGCTTGCGTTCCCGCGTCCGGCCGCCGCCGAGCCCGTCGGCGGTATCGGCAAGGCCGTCCTCATGCAGCGCGCCGGTGATGAGCGCGGTCGTGGCCAGCGTGAGCAGGGCGGAAAGGTTCGGTGTCAGTCCGAACCGGCTGGCGATCTTGTAGACCAAAGCTCCGGCAACGCCGACCAGCAGCCCGGCGAGAGGAAGCGCCCAGGTCGCGCGCGCCACGGCGCCGTCGGCTGCGGGCTTCGACGATGCCACGGGCAGGATCGTCACGAACGATGCCGCCATCCTGAGATCGGCAACGAGGTCCCGCAAGAGTTCGGCGGGCGGCATCATTTCAGTTTCATCGGCAGGCCGGCGACGACGAACTCGACTTCGTCGGAAACCGCCGCGATGACCTGGTTCATGATTCCGGCGGCGTCGCGATAGCTGCGCGCCAGCGCGTTGTCGGGCACGATGCCGAGGCCGACCTCGTTGGTGACGAAAATGACGGGGCTCTTCTGGCCGCCCATGAAAGCGGCGAGCTTCATGAGTTCGTGTTCCCAGTCACGCCCCGCATGCATGATGTTGGAGAGCCACAAGGTCAGGCAATCCACCAGCCTTGGGCCGCCGCCATCGGTCTCGATCAGAGCCTGCAGGAGATCGAGTGGTACCTCCCGCTCGATCCAGTCGACGACCGCGCGCTTGGCTCGATGCTTGGCGATGCGCACCTCCATTTCGGCATCGAGCGCCTCGGCCGTCGCGATGTAGATGGGCTGGCCCGGAAAGCTGCGCGCGCGCTTTTCCGCGTGGGCGCTCTTGCCCGATCGTGCTCCGCCCGTGATCAAGATGACGGCCATAAAGGTCTCCTGTGGGCCTGACTAATCACCAAACGCGGCCAAAGACAAAGCCGAAATCAGGCGGGCAGGGGCTTGCGCTCCGCCTTCGCATTGCGCAACAGGGGCGGGACAGGAGGCGTGCGTGGGTTTTGCGGGGGCGATGGCGGTGGCGATGGCGGTGGATGCCCTCTTGGGCTGGCCGTCATGGCTGTTCGCGCGGATCGGCCATCCCGTGACCTGGCTGGGCTGGCTGATTGGTGCCATCGATAGTGGCTGGAATCGTTCGTCCGATCCGCCGGCCTTCCGCCGCGCCGCAGGCCTTGCCGGCGCGCTCCTGGTGATCGCACTCTCGGTCGCACTCGGCTGGGTGCTTCAGTCCCTGCTTCCCTGGGGCTTGGTGCAGATTGTACTGGTGGGTGTGCTGGCCTGGCCGCTGGTCGCTTTGCGCTCGCTGCACGATCACGTGGCGGCCGTCGCAAACCCGTTACGGGCTGGCGACATCGCCGCTGCGCGCGACGCGGTTTCGCGCATCGTCGGACGCGATCCCGCAACGCTCGATGAAGCCGGCATCGCGCGCGCGGCGATCGAGAGCCTCGCCGAGAACGCCTCCGACGGTATCGTGGCGCCGGTGTTCTGGGGCGCGCTGTTCGGACTGCCCGGCATTCTAGGCTACAAGGCGATCAACACGCTGGACTCCATGATCGGTCATCGCAACGAACGCCACGAAGCTTTTGGCTGGGCCGCGGCGCGCATAGACGATGTCGCAAACTTCATCCCGGCGCGCCTGACCGGCTTTATGTTCGTGCTGCTGGCATCGCGGCGATCGGAGGCGCTGTCGTGCATGACGCGCGATGCCCGCCGCCACCGCTCGCCCAATGCCGGCTGGCCGGAAGCGGCGATGGCGGGTGGGCTCGGCGTGCGGCTCAGCGGCCCCCGCATCTATCACGGCAGCACCACCGACGAGCCCTGGCTCAATGAAGGCGCGCGCGATCCGCTTGCCGGGGATATCGGCGAGGGACTGACCGTCTACAGCCGCGCCATGCTGCTGCTCGCCGGCCTGCTTGCGATCCTGGCCTTCGCGTGAAAGAACGGGGCATGCGCGAGCACGGTGGAAATCTCGATCTGGCCCAGCAGCGTTTTGGCGGGCGCGCGGAGGACTGGATCGATCTGTCGACCGGGATCAACCGGCTGCCTTATCCCGTCGGCGAGGTGAGCGCGCGCGCCTGGAGCGCGCTGCCGTCGCGCGCCGAGATCGAGGCGCTGCATCAGGCGGCGCAGCACGCTTATCGCACAAACGCGCTGATCGTCGCGATGGGCGGTGCGCAGGCCGTAATTCAATTGCTGCCGCAACTCGGACCACCCGGCCGTGCGCGCATCCTTGCGCCGACCTACAATGAATATGCAGGCGTCCTGTCGACTGCGGGCTGGGATGTGCAGGAGGCCAGCGAGCTCAACGCGCTGGCCGGCGCGGATGTCGCAATCGTCGTTAATCCCAACAATCCCGATGGCCGGTGCTTTGCGCCGATGGACTTGCTCGCGCTGCTGCCGCGCGTCGGCCACCTCGTCATTGACGAGAGTTTTGCCGATGCCGTTCCGCAGCTGTCGCTGGCGTCTGAGGCGGACCGCCCGGGCCTGCTGATCCTGCGCTCGTTCGGAAAATTCTACGGTCTTGCCGGGCTGCGGCTGGGCTTCGCGATCGGTCATTCGGCTGACATAACGAGGCTCGCCGCGATGTCAGGTCCATGGCCGGTCTCGGGCGCGGCGATCGCAATTGGTTGCCGTGCCTTGCGCGACGATGCCTGGGCCAAGGCCACGTCAGCGCGGCTTGTGCGGGACTGTGTTCGTCTCGACGAGATGGCGCAAGTGCAAGGCTGGCGGCTCGTCGGCGGTGCGCCGCTGTTTCGCCTCTACGAGACGCCGGACGCGCTTGCCGCGCAGGAGACGTTGGCCCGTAGCCAGATCTGGTCGCGCGTCTTCGCACGAAAGCCGACATGGCTGCGGCTCGGCCTTCCCGGCAGCGAAGCCGAATGGACGCGTCTTGCCGAGATCCTAGCGCGCTAGCGCGAGCAGGCCGTCGACGTCGAGATGCTTTTCGATGTGATCGGCGAGGGCGTCTAGCGCGCTCTCGACCCTGGCGTGGTAGGGTTCGTGGCCTGCGGGAATTTCGAGCTTGGCCAAAAACGCCCTGCGAAAATCATCCGATGTGAACAGGCCGTGGAGATAGCTGCCTTGCACGCGGCCATCGCGTGAGATCGCGCCTTCCGGCACGCCGTTCAGCTTTGCGAAGGGACGCGCGCGATCCGGCCCGTCGGTACGCCCGATGTGGATTTCGTAAGCCTGGATCGGCTGGTCCGTGGCGGCATGCACGGCGGCGACACGCGTCAGCGTCTTCTGCGGGCTCATTACCGTCTCGACATCCAGCAGCCCGAGGCCCGGTGTATCGCCCGCGGGGCCTTCGATGCCGTCGGGATCGGCGACGCTGCGTCCGAGCATCTGATAGCCGCCGCAGAGGCCGAGCACCTGGCCGCCCCTGCGGTGATGCGCCAGCAGATCGATGTCCCAGCCTTGCGCACGCAGGAAGGCGAGATCGCCGCGGGTGGATTTCGAGCCGGGGATGATGACGAGGCGGACGTCGCCCGGGATCGCTTCGCCAGGGCGCACCATCACCAGATCGACGCCAGGCTCGAGCTTGAGCGGATCGAGATCGTCGAAATTGGCGATCCGCGACAGCGCGAGGCAGGCGATCTTGCACTGGCCCGGCTTGCGCGCGTCACTGAGGCCCAGCGCGTCCTCGGCCGGCAGCTCGCCGGCGCGAGCGAACCAGGGCAACACGCCAAGGCCGCGCCACGCGGTCTTTTGCTCGATAAGCTTGTAGCCGTCGTCGAATAGCGAGGGGTCGCCGCGGAACTTGTTGATGACGAAACCCTGGATCATCGCGGCATCGTCCGGGTCGATCACCGTCCTGATCCCGACGAGCTGGGCGATGACGCCGCCGCGGTCGATGTCGCCGACCAGCACGACCGGCACATCGGCCTTGCGCGCAAAGCCCATATTGGCGATGTCGGCCTTGCGCAGGTTCACTTCGGCCGGGCTGCCGGCGCCTTCCACCAGCACGAGATCGGCGCGCGCCTTCAGGCGCTCAAAACTCTCCAGCACCGCGCCCATCAGCGAAGGTTTCATCGCCGCATATTCGCGTGCCCGCGCGGTCGCGATGCGCTTGCCCTGGACGACGACCTGTGCGCCGACATCGGTCTCGGGCTTGAGCAGAACCGGGTTCATGTCGGTGTGCGGCTCGACACCGGCGGCGAGTGCCTGCAGAGCCTGCGCGCGGCCGATCTCGCCGCCATCGACGGTCACGGCTGCATTGTTCGACATGTTCTGCGGCTTGAAGGGCAGCACGCGCAGGCCGCGGCGCGTGAAGGCGCGCGCGAGGCCGGCGACGATGAGCGACTTGCCCACGTCCGAACCGGCCCCCTGGATCATCAGCGCACGCGCCATCGGGAGTATCTTCAGAACTCGACGCCGGCTTGCGCCTTGATACCGGAGCGGAAGGGGTGCTTGACCAGCGTCATCTCGGTGACGAGGTCGGCGATCTCGATCAGCTCGTCCTTGGCGTTGCGGCCCGTGAGAACGACATGCGTCATCTCAGGCTTTTGCGTCGTCAGGAATTCAACGACCTCGGCGATGTCGAGATAGTCGTAGCGGAGCGCGATGTTGATCTCGTCGAGCACGACCATGCGCAGGCTGGAATCGAGGATCAGCTCCTTGGCCTTCTCCCAGCCGGCGCGCGCGGCGGCGATGTCGCGGGCGCGGTCCTGCGTCTCCCAGGTGAAGCCTTCGCCCATGGCGTGGAACTGGCAGAGATCGCCGAAATGGCCGGTGAGCAGGCGCCGCTCGCCGGTATCCCAGGCGCCCTTGATGAACTGCACGACGGCGCAGGGGAAGCCATGGGCGACGCAGCGGACGATCATGCCGAAGGCCGAGGAGGACTTGCCCTTGCCGGCGCCGGTGTGGACGATGATGAGGCCCTTTTCGCCGCTCTTGGTCGCCATGATCTTGTCGCGGGCGGCCTTCTTCTTCGCCATTTTCTGGGCGTGCCGGGCGTCGGTTTCCTCAGTTGTTTGGGTATCCGGTTCAGGCGTCATCGTACCCGGTCCTTCGGCTTGACAAGAGGCGGCCGGGGGCAAATGGTGGCCCGGCGTTGGTTCCTGTCCTATGACAGGCGAAGAGGGAATGCGATAGGGTCCGAATCGGCAAGATTTGAATCCAAACTGCAGCCGCCCCCGCGACCGTGACCGGAGAGATGCCCGAAGCCACTGATTCCCCTGGGGATCGGGAAGGCGGGGATCGAAGGGCAAAACCCTGCTCCGCAAGCCGGGAGACCTGCCAGCGCGGACGATTTTGGACCGGCGGACGGGGTGTTCCGCGACGGGGAAGCGGGCCTCTCAAGTCAGGGTCCGTGCGCCTCTTCGCCTCCCGTAGCTCATTCTGGAAGAGGCGATGACCGTCACACTTCACGTCTGCATCACCTGCCGCGCCGGCCAGACCCTCGGCGAGGGCGAGACGACGCCTGGCAAGCGCCTGCATGGGGCGATCCTCGACGCGGGCGTGCCCGACGGCGTCAATGTGGTTCCCATTGAATGCCTCTCGGCATGCAGCCAGGGCTGCTCGGTCGCGCTCAGCGCGCCCGGCCGCTGGTCCTATGTCTACGGCCGTCTCTCGGATGCCAATGCACAGGACGTGGTCGCGGGCGCTGCCGCCTATGCGGCCGCGCCCGACGGTCTCGTGCCCTGGCGCAGCCGGCCCGAAATCTTCCGCAAGCAATCGCTTGCCCGCATTCCCCCCATTGCCGTCGTGCCGGAGGCCGCCGAATGAACTCGCTCGCAAAAGTCCCTGTCACGGTGGTCACCGGCTTTCTCGGCTCCGGCAAGACAACGCTGATCCAGCATCTGCTCGCAAACCCTGACGGCAAGAAGCTTGCCGTGCTCGTCAACGAGTTCGGCAGCGAGGGCGTCGATGGCGAGATCCTGAAGTCCTGCGCCGACGCGAACTGCCCGGAGGAGAATATCGTCGAGCTCGCCAATGGCTGCATCTGCTGCACCGTTGCCGATGATTTCATTCCAACCATGGAGAAGCTCCTGGCGCGGCCGGTGCGGCCCGATCACATCCTGATCGAGACCTCGGGTCTCGCGCTGCCGAAGCCGCTGCTGAAGGCGTTCGACTGGCCGGAGATCCGCTCGCGCATCACGGTCGATGGCGTGATTGCGCTCGCCGATGCGGAAGCCGTGGCCGCCGGCCGCTTCGCGCCCGACCCGATTGCTGTCGAAGCGCAGCGCGCAGCGGACGAGAGCCTCGATCACGAGACGCCGCTGTCGGAAGTGTTCGAGGACCAGATCGCCTGCGCCGATATCGTGCTGCTGACCAAGGCCGATCTCGCGGGCAGCGCAGGCATTGAAGCCGCCAAGGCCGTGATCACTGCCGAGATGCCGCGCCGCGTGCCGATGCTGCCCATCACTGACGGGGCGATCGATGCGCGCGTCATCCTCGGCCTCGGCGCTGCGGCCGAGAACGATCTCGCCGCGCGCCCCTCGCATCATGACGGCGAGGAGGATCACGAGCACGACGATTTCGCCTCCGTCGTGATCGATCTTCCGGAGGTCAGCGACGTCGATGCGCTGGTCGCATCGGTGCAGCGTCTGGCGCGCGAGCAGAACGTGCTGCGTGCCAAGGGCTACATCGCGGTCGCGGGCAAGCCGATGCGCCTGTTGCTGCAAGCGGTCGGCGAGCGCGTGCGCCACCAGTTCGACAAGCCCTGGGGCGCAGCTCTCAGGCAGTCGAAGCTGGTCGTGATCGGCGAGCACGGGGATATCGACGAGGCCGCGATCAAGGCAGGACTTGGTCTTTCAGGACTTGGTATCTGATGCACGTCGTCTTCCGCGAGAGCCGCGGTCTCGAGGAGACCGCGACGCCAAGAGACATCGGCCAGGACCCGGCCGATCTCGTGGTGCTCTCGTATTCGGATTCCGACCTTGCCGCGTTCGCGGCCGGCTGGCGGCGCGGCCGCCACAGCCTGCCGTCGCTGCGGCTCGCCAATCTCGCGGAGCTGCGTCATCCGTTGTCGGTCGACACCTATATCGAGCGCACGCTGTCGCGGGCACGCGGCATCCTGGTGCGCCTGATCGGCGGTGAATCCTACTGGCCGTACGGGCTGGCGACCCTGCAGCAGCTCGCGAAGGACCGCAACATCGTGCTGGCCGTGCTGCCCGCCGATGGCCGCGACGACACGCGGCTCGATGCCTACTCGACCTTGCCGGTCTCGACGCTGCGTCGGCTAAAAGTGCTCTGCGACACCGGCGGCCCCGTCGCTGCGCAAGCGGCGATCGCGCAGTTGGCGCTCGCCTCGGGCCTCTATGCGGGGCCGGTCGTCGGCGAGATGACGGTACCCGAGATGGGTTTTTACGATCCCGCGCGTGGCGTCATTGCTGCGCCGACTGGCGGAGAGGGGAAGCCGCTGGCGCTGGTGACCTTCTATCGTTCCTATCTCACCGCCGCGGATACCGGGCCGGTCGACGCCCTGATCGCGGCGCTGCGCGAGCGCGGCTTTGACGCGTACGGCGTGTTCGTCACCTCGCTGAAGGCTCCGGGCGTTGCGGATTGGCTGCGGACGTATTTCGCGACGAATCCTCCGGCCGCGATCGTCAACGCGACGGCGTTCTCAGCTATGGGCGATGATGGCACGACACCGCTCGATGCGGCATCGTGTCCCGTCTTCCAGGTCGCGCTCTCGTCGGCACGGCGCGAGGACTGGGCAGAGTCCCTGCGCGGCCTGTCGCCCAGCGATCTCGCGATGCATGTGGTGCTGCCGGAGGTCGACGGTCGCCTGTTCGCGGGCGTGGTGAGCTTCAAATCGGCCGCGGAGCGTGATCCCGATCTGCAATTTTCGCATCTGGCGCACCGGCCCGATGAGGAGCGCGTCAAGGCCGTTGGCGCGCGCGTTACGGCCCGGCGGCGCCTCGCGAAGACGCCAGCCGCCGGGAAGCGGCTGGCGCTCGTGCTCTCGAACTATCCGGGCCGTCCGCATCAGATCGCGCATGCCGTTGGTCTCGATGCGCTTGCGTCGGTCGAGACATTGCTGTCTGACCTGACAGAGGCCGGCTTCGATGTTGCGCCGGTTCAGGCGCTCGGCGAGACGCTGCTCAAGCAGAACTTGACCTGGAGCGTCGCCGATTACCGCGCGGCGCTCTCGCGCCTGCCGCAAGCCTTGCAGGATGATCTCGCGCAGGCCTGGTGCGCGCCGGAGGATGACCCGGGCTGTCGCGACGGTGCATTTCAATTCGCGGCCATCGCAAGTGGCCAATCGATCATCGCGGTTCAGCCCGAGCGCGGCGATGTGGCCACGCGCGATGCCGATTATCACGATCTCGCCCGCACGCCGCGCCACGCCTATGTCGCGTTTTATCTCTGGCTCCGCGGGCAGGCCATCGATGCCGTCGTGCACATGGGCGCGCATGGCACCTTGGAATGGCTGCCCGGAAAATCCGTGGCGCTGTCGTCCACGTGCTGGCCCGAAGCGCTGATCGGCGATCTCCCTGTCATTTATCCCTTTATCGTCAACGACCCCGGCGAGGCCGCGCAGGCCAAGCGGCGCTTGGGGGCCGTCACCATCGGCCATCTGCCGCCGCCGCTCGAACAATCCGCGGTGCCGGAAGGCCTGCGCCGGCTCGAACGCCTCCTCGACGAATATTCGACAGCCGATGGTCTCGATCCCGCGCGCCGTCAGCGCCTGATCGCGGCGATCCGCGACGAGGCGCGTGCCGCCGGCCTCGAAGACGATCTCGGTCTTGACGCCTCGGCCGCGCCGGCCGAAGCGATCCCGCGGATCGATCGCTTCGTCTGCGATCTCAAGGAAAGCCAGTTCGGCGACGGGTTGCATGTGTTCGGCCGCGGCGCCTGCGGCGAGGCGGAGCGCGATGCGTTGCGTGCCGCACTTGCAGGACAGCGCGTTGCGCCGGGGCCGTCGGGCTCGCCCTATCGCGGACGCCAGGACGTGCTGCCGACCGGACGCAATCTCTTTGCCGTCGATCCGCGCGCGGTGCCGACGCCGTCGGCGCACGCGCAAGGCATCAAGCTCGCCGAGGAACTGCTGCGTCGCCATTTGCAGGATCATGGCGACTGGCCGAAGGGCCTCGTCGTTGATCTCTGGGGCTCGGCGACGATGCGAACCGCAGGCGAGGAGTTTGCGATGGCGCTGCATCTGGCCGGCCTCGCGCCGCGCTGGGACCACGCCTCCGGCCGCGTCACCGGCTACGATATCATCGCGCCGGCCGAGCTCGGCCGTCCCCGCATCGACGTCACGCTGCGCGTGTCGGGCCTGTTCCGTGATGTCTTCTCCGGCCTCGCGCAATTGTTCGAAGCCGCCGCCGAGGCCCTCGCAGCGCGCGAGGAGGAGGGCGATGAGAATCCCTATCGCCACCGCGCGTCGCGTGTGTTCGCGCCGCGTCCCGGACAATACGGCGTCGGCATGTCGGCGATCCCGGATGCCTTCACGCCCGAGACCCGCGATGCCGCCGGCGAGGCCTGGCTGTCGGCATCGTCCTGGGCGTTCTCCGCGGACGGTGCGATGCAGCCGGATCGTACCGGCATCGAGACGCGGCTTGCATCCGCTGATGCTTTCGTCCACGTCCAGGATTTGCCGGAAACGGATCTTCTGCTCGCCGCCGACTATGCCGCGCATGAAGCCGGTATCGCGGCGGCAGCGGCACATCTCGGCGCAGCAGGACCATCGCTCTATCATCTCGATACGACGCGGCCCGAGCAGCCGCAAGCACGCACGCTGACCGAGGAAATCTCGCGCGTCGTCCGCGCGCGCGCGGCCAACCCGGCCTGGATCGCCGGCATGATCCGCCACGGCTTTCGTGGAGCAGCCGAGATCACGGCCACGCTCGAGCACATGGCTGCCTTCGCCCATCTGGCCGGCGCCGTGCCGCCTCATCTGTTCGACCTCTATTATGATGCGACGCTCGGCAACGAGGATGTCCGCACCTTCATGGCCCGCGAAAATCCGGCGGCGCTCGCCGCGATGGAGACGTGCTTCACGCGCCTGCATGAGGCCTCGCTCTGGCGAACGCGCCGCAATTCGATCGCGGCGGCGCTGAAGGAGGCTTCATGAGCACGACCGCGATCAAGGGCTGGTGTCCCGGCGCGCTGCGCCCGATGCAATCGGGCGACGGGCTCGTGGTTCGCGTGCGTCCGTTCTGCGGGCGTCTCGAAGCGATACAGGTGGCCGGGCTTGCCGAGCTCGCCGAACGCTACGGCAATGGTCTCATCGATGTGACGAGCCGCGCGAACCTCCAGATCAGGGGGGTGAGCGAACAGGGCCATCGGCCGCTGCTCGACGGACTTGCACGGCTGCATCTGCTCGATCCCGATACCGACATGGAATCCCGCCGCAACATCCTGGTGACGCCGTTCTGGAACGCCGGTGACGAGACGCAGGCACTCGCCGCGGAGCTGGAAGAGGCGCTTGCTGACAGCGCGCTCGATCTTCCCACGAAGTTCGGCTTCGCCATCGATGACGGGAAATCGCGTGTGCTGGCCGGCGATTCCGCCGATTTGCGCATCGAACGCGATCGCGGTGGCCGGCTCCTGGTGCGGGCCGATGGCGCAAGGCTCGGCCGCTCCGTCGGACGCGGAGAGGCCGTAAGCATGGCGCTCGCGCTCGCGAACTGGTTCATCACGTCCGGCGGCGCGAAGGGCGGGCGAGGTCGCATGGCAGCCCATATCGCGGCCGGCGCGGCATTGCCTGAGAGCTTGCTGGGCGAAACCGAGCCTGCTCCGGTTATGGCGGCGTCGCGGCCTGGGCATTATCCGCATGGCGCCCTGGTCGGCGTCGCGTTCGGGCAGATGCTGCACACGACGCTCCATCAATTTTCCGGCTGCGGACATGCGCTGCGCATGACGCCATGGCGCATGGTGCTGAGCGAGGGCAAGCGCGAGATGCCCAGCGCGCCAGGCCTCATCACCGAGCCCTACGATCCGGCGTTGCGCGTGATCGCTTGTAGCGGCGCCCCACGCTGCCGAGAGGCGCATGCCGACACCCGCGCGCTGGCCGCGGCGCTTGCGCCGCGCATCGCCCTCGATACGCGCCTTCATGTCTCCGGCTGCGCCAAGGGCTGCGCGCGTTCCGGCGCGTCCGCGGTGACGCTGGTTGCAACCAGCACCGGATTCGATCTCGTCCGCGACGGCTCGACCCGCGACGAGCCGGTTTTGCGCGGCCTTAGCGGTGCCGACATCGTCAGCGATCCCTCCATCCTGGTTGGAGGGCACTGATGCCGCACACTTACGAGACCGACGGCGCGGCGATCTACCGGCAATCCTTTGCGACCATCCGGGCCGAAGCTGATCTTGCGCGCTTTTCGCCGGACGAGGAGCAGGTGGTGGTGCGGATGATCCACGCCGCCGGCATGGTGGGCCTCGAGGCGCATATCCGCTTCACATCAGGCATGGCGACCGCTGCGCGCACGGCCTTGCAGAAGGGCGCGCCGATCCTGTGCGATGCGCGCATGGTCTCGGAAGGCATTACGCGCGCGAGACTGCCCGCGGCCAACGCGGTGATCTGCACGCTTGGCGACGAGGCCGTTCCCGCGCTCGCGCAGTCCATGCGCAACACGCGCTCCGCAGCGGCGCTGGAGTTGTGGCGACCGCATCTCGACGGCGCAATCGTTGCGATCGGCAACGCGCCGACCGCGCTGTTTCACCTCCTCAACATGCTTGAGGACCCGGGCTGCCCGCGGCCTGCGGCGATCATCGGCTGCCCCGTCGGCTTCGTCGGCGCGGCTGAATCCAAGGCTGCGTTGATGGCCGATCCGCCGGTGCCGGCGCTGACGGTCGAGGGGCGCCTCGGCGGCTCCGCGATCACGGTCGCTGCCGTGAATGCGCTCGCGAGCCGGAGCGAGTAGTCATGGGACGCATCATCTGCTGCGGTCTCGGCCCCGGTGCCCCTGATATGATGAGCGTGCGGGCGGATCGAGCCGTGCGTGCCGCGAAGCATGTCGCCTATTTCCGCAAGAAGGGCCGGCCCGGTCAGGCGCGCCGCATCGTCCAAGGCATGTTGGCTTCCGACGTCACCGAATATGCCATGGAATATCCTGTTACGACGGAGCTCGCTTTCGATAGCCCGGAATATGTGCGGCTGCTCGCCGGCTTCTACGACGAATGGGCGGAACGGCTGGCGCGGCTTTCGCGCGCGGTCGACGTCGTCGTGCTCTGCGAGGGCGATCCCTACTTCTACGGCTCGTTCATGCACCTGCACATGCGCCTGCAAGGGCGCGTCGAGATCGAGGTGATCGCGGGCATTCCCGGCATGGTCGGCTGCTGGAACGGCGTCGGCCAGCCTATCGCGCTTGGCGACGATGTGACGACGGTCTTGATGGGCACGCTCGCCGAGGACGAGCTCGAACGGCGCATGCGCGATTCCGATGCGCTGGTCATCATGAAGACCGGCCGCAATCTTGCAAAAGTGCGCCGTGCGCTCGCGTCTGCCGGCCGGCTGGACGAGGCCTGGCTGGTCGAGCGCGGCACCATGCCGGGCGAGCGCGTGGTACGGCTCGCCGAGATCGATGCCGCCGACTGTCCCTATTTTGCGATCGTGCTCGTGCACGGCAAGGGCCGGCATCTGGACGCCGCCGAATGACGGGCGCGCTGACCATCGCTGGCCTCGGCCCCGGCAGCGAGGCGCTGGTGACGCCTGAGGTCTCCGCTGCATTGGCTTCCGCGACCGACATTCTGGGCTATGCGCCCTATGTTGCGCGCGTGCCGCCGCGGGCAGGGCTCACTTTGCATCCTTCCGACAATCGCGAAGAGTTGCAGCGCGCGAGCGAGGCCCTGCGGCTCGCGGCCGAAGGCGGGCAGGTCGTCGTCGTCTCCTCCGGCGATCCCGGCGTGTTCGCGATGGCCTCTGCCGTGTTCGAGGCGCTCGAACAGGCGCCGCAATGGCAGGAGCTGCCGATCCGCGTGCTGCCGGGCATCACCGCAATGCTGGCCGCGGCCGCGCGTGCCGGCGCGCCGCTCGGCCATGATTTCTGCGCGATCAATCTCTCCGACAATCTCAAGCCGTGGGCGGCGATCGAGAAGCGTCTGCGCCTCGCCGCCGAAGCCGACTTTTCAATTGCGATGTACAATCCGCGATCGGCGAGCCGACCCGAGGGCTTTGGCCGCGCGCTTGCCGCGCTGAAAGAGGCCGGTTGCGGCGATCGCCTCGTGATCTTTGCGCGCGCGATCAGCGCTGCGGATGAGAAGATCGAGACCGTCACGCTGAATGATGCCCGGCCCGAGATGGCCGACATGCGCACGCTGGTGATCGTCGGCAATTCGCAGACGCGCCGCGTCGGCCGCTGGGTCTATGCCCCGAGGCAGGCGCGATGACCGAGCCACTGCATGATCTCGCCCACGCTCTCGACCCGCAACCGTTCGGGCAGTTTTGGTCGCGCGATCATGATTACGGGCAGGCCGAGCATGCGGGCCGCGTCGATCTTGGCGTGCGCGCCGTCGCCGCCGGAGTTTCGGGCGACGATCCACGTGATGCCGCGCGTGCGCATCATCTCCAACTCGCTGTCGAGCGTGAACGGCCCGCGCGACACGATCACGTCGGCCGCAAAGGGCAGGGGCGCTTCCGGCGGATCGACGAACCGCAGCGTGTAGGCATGTTGCGGCTTCGCGGCGAACGGCGCGATGTGCTGGCGGCCGATGGCGAGGAACACTTTTGCCGTCGCCTCGGGCAGCGCGGCGACCGCGGCGTCGACGTCGTGAACTTCGATCCAGTTGTCGCCGGGCGCCCTTGTCCAGGGTGCGCGCTCCAACGCAATCAAGGGCGTGCCGGTTTCCGCGCTGGCCTCGACCACGTGGCGGCTCATCTCGGCCGCGAAGGGATGCGTCGCGTCGATCACATGCGTGATGCCTTCGCAGCGAATATAATCCACGAGCCCGCTCACGCCACCAAAACCGCCGATGCGGGTCGGCAGCGGCTGATCGGCAGGCGCGCGGGTGCGGCCGCCATAGGAATACACGGCGTCGATGTGCGCGCGCGCGATTTCCGCGGCGAGCAAACTCGCATCGGCGGTTCCGCCCAGAATGAGGGCGCGCGTCATGGCTGATCCCTGGCTGACCATCATCGGTATCGGCGAAGATGGCCTTGCCGGGATGTCCGAGGCAAGCCGAAAGGCGCTTCACGAGGCGGAAACCGTCTTCGGTGGTGAACGGCACCTCGCGCTTGCTGGCGTCACCAGCCGCGGCCGCCCTTGGCCGGTACCGTTCGATGCAGAGATTGTGCTGAGCTGCCGCGGCCGGCCGACGGCGGTACTCGCCTCCGGCGATCCGTTCTGGCACGGCGCGGGTTCAGGTCTTGCCGAGAAGCTCGATGCCAACGAGTGGATTGCACATTCGGCGCCATCGACCTTCTCGCTCGCCGCGGGGCGGCTGGGCTGGCGTCTCGAATCCGCTATCTGTCTTGGGCTCCATGCCGCGCCGTTCGAGCGCCTCGTGCCGCATCTTGCGCCCGGTGTGCACATCATCTGTCTTGTTCGCGACGGGAAGGCGGCCGGAGATCTCGCGAAATGGCTGAGCGAGCGCGGATGGGGCGCCTCGGCATTCTGGACACTCGCCGCACTCGGCGGGCCGCGCGAAAGCGTTGCGGAACATCGTGCCGAGCGCTTTGCGGGTGATCTCACAGGAAACCTGGTCGCAGTCGCCGTCGAGGCGAAGGGCGGGCAGGGCATTCCCCGCAGCTCCGGTCTATCGGACGATCTCTTTGCTCATGACGGCCAGATCACCAAGCGGCCGGTGCGCGCGCTGGCGCTCTCGGCGCTGGCGCCGCGTCCCGGCGAACGGCTGTGGGATATCGGTGCCGGCTCGGGGTCGATCTCGGTGGAATGGGCGCTGTGCGGCGGGACGGCGACGGCTATCGAGGCACGCGAGGATCGCGCCGCGAATATCCGCAGCAATGCGGCGGCGTTCGGATTGGCCCATCGGATCACGATCACGACGGGGAAAGCGCCCGAAGCTCTTGCCGGGCTGGACGCGCCGGATGCCGTCTTCATCGGCGGCGGTCTCGATAGCGCGATGTTCGATGCGATCTGGTCCCGGCTCTCGCCGGGTGCGCGGCTCGTCGCGCATGCGGTGACGTTGGAGACGGAAGCACTGCTCGGCGAACTGCACCAGCGCCACGGCGGCGAGTTGATGCGGGTCGAGATCGCGCACACCACCCCGCTCGGCCGCTACCGGTCCTGGGAAGCGTCGCGGCCGGTGGTGCAGTGGAGTGCGGTCAGATGAAGGTCGCAGGGCTCGGATTCAAGAAGGATGTGACGCTGGCTTCGCTGCGTGAGGCGCTGCTGGCGGCCGGCGGCACGGAAGGCCTTGCGGCCGTAGCGACCGTCAACGACAAGGCCGACGCGGAAGCGCTCAAGCAGCTCGCGCGCGAATGCGGAGTGCCGATCAAGGCGATCCCAGCCGATGTGCTTGCGAGCGTCGACACGCCGACACAGTCAAAACGCGTCGCGGAAAGGTTCGGCACGGGATCCGTTGCCGAAGCCGCGGCGCTCGCCGCCGCTGGTCCTCGCGCGCGATTGATTGCGACGCGGGTGGCCTCGCGGGATCGCACCGCGACGGCGGCGATCGCGGAGGGAGACGGCGCATGACGGTGCACTTCATCGGTGCAGGACCAGGCGCTCCGGATTTGTTGACGTTGCGTGGGCGCGACCTGATCGCGGCCTGTCCGGTCTGCCTCTATGCGGGCTCGCTGGTGCCCGAGGGCGTGCTGGCGCATTGCCCGCCCGATGCGCGCATCGTCAACACCGCGCCGCTGTCGCTCGACGAGATCGTCGCGGAGATCACGGCCGCCCATGCTGACGGCAAGGATATTGCTCGCTTGCATTCCGGCGATCTCTCGATCTGGTCGGCGATGGGCGAGCAGCTCCGCCGCCTTCGCGCGCTCGGTATTCCCTACACGGTCACGCCGGGCGTGCCGTCCTTCTCGGCCGCCGCAGCCGCGCTGGAGGCCGAGCTGACGCTGCCCGGTCTCGCCCAGACCGTGGTGCTGACGCGCACGCCGGGTCGCGCCAGCGCGATGCCCGAGGGCGAGAAGCTTGCCGCATTCGCCGCCACCGGTGCGGTGCTCGCGATCCATCTGTCGATCCACCTGCTCGACAAGGTCATAGCCGAGCTCACGCCGCATTATGGCGAAGGCTGCCCGGTCGCAATCGTCTGGCGTGCGAGCTGGCCGGACCAGCGCATCGTCCGCGCCACGCTTGCGACGCTCGATGCCGCCGTCGGCATGGAGATGGAGCGCACCGCACTGATCCTGGTCGGCAAAACGCTTGGCGCCGCGGATTTTGACGAAAGCCGCCTTTATGCTGTCGACTACGACCGCCGCTATCGGCCCGTTGGCGCCGAACCGCGCTTTCCGGAGGCATCGTGATGCCGGCAGGACTTGTCATCTCCGCACCGGCCTCCGGCGTCGGCAAGACCACGCTGACGCTGGCGCTGGCGCGCGCCTGGCGCAATCGCGGATTGAACGTGCAGTGCTTCAAGAGCGGGCCGGACTATATCGATCCCGCCTTCCATGCCGCCGCGACGGCGCGCGCGTCCGTCAACGTCGATAGCTGGGCGATGGATCGCGGGACCATCGCGCACCTCGTCAACCGCGGGGCGGACGCCGATGTCGTGCTTGCGGAGGGCTCGATGGGGCTGTTCGACGGCGTCGCCGCGCGCGGCGTCTCCGGTACCGGCGCCACCGCCGACATCGCGGAGATGCTGGGCTGGCCGGTGCTGCTGGTGATCGACCCCTCTGGACAGGCGCAGACGGCAGCGGCGATTGCCGCAGGCCTGCGTGACTATCGCCCTGGTGTGCGCCTTGCCGGCGTGGTGCTCAACCGCGTCGCCAGCCCGCGCCACGAAGACCTGGTGCGGCGGGCACTCAACGACGCCGGCATCGCCGTGTTCGGCGCGCTGCCGCGTCATGCCGAGATCAGCCTGCCGAAGCGGCATCTCGGCCTCGTGCAGGCCGAGGAGCAGGCGGAGATCGGCAAGCTGATCGACGAGGCCGCGCGCTTCGTCGTCGAACATGTCGATCTCGATGCGGTGCTGCGATCGGCCGCCGGCTGGTCGCCGCAACCAGCCGCGAACGGCCTGAACGTGACGCCGCCCGGTCAGCGCATTGCGCTGGCCCGCGATGCCGCGTTTTCTTTCGTCTATCCGCACATGCTGGAAGCCTGGCGCGCGGCCGGCGCCGAAATCTCGACATTCTCGCCGCTTGCCGATGAAGCGCCTGATGCCAGCGCCGATGTCTGCTGGCTGCCCGGCGGCTATCCCGAGCTGCACGCGGGGAAGATCGCGGCCAATGCACGCTTTCGCAGCGGCTTGCGCGCCTTCGCCGACACACGGCCGGTGCACGGCGAATGCGGAGGCTATATGGTGCTGGGAACCGCTTTGACCGATGCCGACGGTATCCGCCATGACATGACGGGCTTGCTCGGACTGGAGACGAGCTTTGCCAAGCGCCGCATGCATCTCGGCTATCGTCTCGCTGCGCTCGCAGCGCCGATGCCGGGGCATCAGGCCGGCGCGCGCCTGCGCGGTCACGAGTTTCACTATTCGACGATCGTCGCCCAGCCGGATACGCCGCTGGCGGTCGTGCACGATGCAACAGGCGCGGTCATCGCCGAGACCGGCTCGCGCCGCGGCCTTGCCACCGGCACGTTCTTCCATCTGATCGCGGAGGACCGGTGAGCGGTTTTGTCACTTTCATCTCGGCCGGCCCCGGCGACCCCGAGCTCCTCACGCTCAAAGGCGCCGCGCGGCTGCGCGATGCCGACGTCGTGCTCTATGACGACCTCGCCTCCGGCGCGATCCTCGATCTGGCCCGGCCCGGCGCCAATCTCGTCGCGGTGGGGAAGCGGGCAGGGCGGCCGTCGACCAAGCAGCACCACGTCAACCGCCTGCTGGTCGACTATGCCGCGACCGGGTCGCGCGTCGTGCGTCTGAAGTCGGGCGATGCCGGCATTTTCGGGCGACTGGAAGAGGAACTCGACACGCTGCGCGAAGCCGGCATCGGTTACGAGATCATTCCCGGCGTCACCTCGGCCTGCGTCGCCGCCGCGCAAGCCGGCATTCCCCTGACGCGGCGCCATACCGCGCGCCGGGTGCAGTTCGTCACCGGGGCCGATGTTACCGGCGAACTGCCGCCAAACCTCAACTGGGCGGCGCTGGCCGATCCGGAGGCGACGACCGTCGTCTATATGGGCCGACGTACCTTTCCGGCGCTTGTCGCAAAATTGATCGAGCACGGCCTCGCCGCGGACACCCCGGCCCTGTTCGCAGAATCCCTCGGCCGTCCGGACGAGCGGCTGGTCCGCACCACCATTACCGAGCTCGCCGAGCGGCTTGCGCGCGGCGGCGCGGCTTCGACGGCCGCCGTGATCCTGTTCGGCGCGCTGGCGGGGGATTATCCGTCGTGACGGCGTCGGCCCTCCTTCGCCCCTTGACGCAGGCTCTGCGAAAGGGGCACACAAGGGATGCATGGTGCTCGACGCGGCGCAAAGCGCCGGAGCATAATCGGGAATGGGGGTGGGCGGACCCAATTGCGGCGCCCAAAACCCCAGCCGCCCCCGCGACTGTAAGCGGTGAGGGGCTCCGAACCGCCACTGGGCCGAAAGGTCCGGGAAGGCCGGAGACCCAGTGACCCGCGAGCCAGGAGACCGGCCCTGCACGTTTTGAGGCCAAGGCCGTCGGGTGTGACGGCAGGAAGGAACTGAGCCATGCATATCGAACCCGGTATAGTCTCGGGCGCCAAGCTCGTATTGAGTTACGCAACGGGCATCGCCGTCGGCGGCGTTGCGTTGAAGCTCGCGGTCGAGACCGTGCGCGAGCAGGGCATCACATCGTTCGCGGCGCGGACGCTGGCCACCACGGGCCTCGTGTTCGTCTTCTTCGAGATCCTGCCGCACTTCCCGGTCGGCGTGTCCGAAGTGCACTTCATCCTCGGCTCGACCCTGTTCCTGCTGTTTGGTGCGGCGCCGGCGGCCTTCGGCCTTGCGTTCGGACTGTTGTTCCAGGGCATCTTCTTCGAGCCGCCCGACCTGCCGCAATTCGGCATGAACGTCACCACGCTGCTGGTGCCGCTGTTCGGGATCCAGGCGATCGCCGCGCGGATCATTGCCCGCAACACCGCCTATGTCGATCTCAGCTATCGCCAGGCGCTGGCGCTTTCGACCACCTATCAGGCCGGCGTCATCGCCTGGGTGGCGTTCTGGGCGCTCTATGGCTCCGGCTTCGGTGCGACCAACCTCGTCAACATCGCGACCTTTGCGGCGTCCTACGCGCTCGTCATCGTGATCGAGCCGCTGGCCGATCTCGCCGTGCTGGCGCTGGCGAAGTCGCTGCGCGGCGTCACCGCGCCCGGCCTCGTCACCCCGCGCCTGCACAACGCGGCTTAAGAGACAAGGGGCGGCCGCTCAAGGCCGCTCCTCTCGCTCGCGATGCTCACGCTCTCCCTGATAGGTATCGGTTGCGGCGATCCCGAGCAGCTCACGCGCGCCGCGATCCAGGCCATCAACGCGGCCGATCTTGTCCTGATCCCGCGCAAGGGGACGGCGAAGTCCGATCTCGCCGATCTCAGGCGGACGATCTGCGCGGACGTTCTCACCAGCGACAAGACCCGTATCGCCGAGTTCGATCTTCCCGTGCGCGATGCGGCCGAAGCGGATTACCGCAAGGGCGTTGACGATTGGCACGACGCCGTCGCCGCGGCCTGGTCGCAGACGATCGCGAGCCATCTCGGAGGTGACGGCAAGGTCGCACTGCTGATCTGGGGCGATCCCTCGCTCTACGATTCCTCGTTGCGCATTGCGCGGCGGCTCGATCCCCTGCCTGAAATCGAGGTGGTGCCAGGTATTACCTCGATTCAGGCGCTGTGCGCGGCGCATGCGTTGCCGCTCAACGACATTGGTGAGCCTTTTCTCGTGACGACGGGACGTCGCTTGCGCGACGGCGGCTGGCCGCAGGGCGTCGATACCGTGGCGGTGATGCTCGACGGCGGCACGGCATTCCAGTCGCTCGATCCGCAAGGCTTGCAGATCTGGTGGGGCGCCTATCTCGGCATGCCCGATCAGATCGTCATGTCGGGCGTTCTGGCCGAGATCGGCCCGCGCATCGTCGCCGCGCGACAGGATGCGCGCGAGCGGCACGGCTGGATCATGGACAGCTACATTCTCAAGCGCAGGCCGTAAGCGAGGCAGCATGCTCCCCGAATGGGTCTATCAAAAGTGCCCCGATGTCTCCGCGGTCCATCGCGAGGCGGCGCTCGCGCGCCAGGCGCAGCTGACAAAGCCGACCGGCGCGCTCGGCCGGCTGGAGCAGCTCGCGATCGAGCTTGCGGGCCTGCAGGCGACCGAGCAGCCTCGCGCGGCGCGGGTGCCGATCATCGTCTTCGCGGGCGACCATGGCATCGTCGCGCAGGGCGTATCGGCGTATCCGCAGGCCGTGACCATCGCGATGATGGCGAATTTTGCCTCCGGTGGCGCTGCGATCTCCGTGCTGTCGCGCGAGCTTGGCTCGAGCCTCGAGGTGGTCGACGCCGGCACACTGGCGCAGGAGGCGATACCGGGCATCGTCACCGACAAGCCGCGCAACGGCACGCGGGATTTCAGCGCCGAAGCTGCGCTCACGCCTGAGGAGCTGGCTTTCGCCTTCGAAGCCGGCCAGCGCGCGGTCGTTCGCGCCGAGGCGAGCAAGCCGGATCTCCTGATCTTCGGCGAGATGGGCATCGGCAATACCACGACGTCGGCGGCGATTGCCGCGAGTCTGCTCGGCATGCGTGCCGAGGAGATCGCCGGCAGCGGTACCGGCGTCGACCCGGCCGGCCGCGCGCACAAGGCGCGCGTGATCGACACTGCGATGGCACGCCATGGCGTTGCCGGCGCTTTGCCGGAAAAGGTACTGTGCGCCGTCGGCGGCCTCGAGATCGCGGCGATCTGTGGCGCGATCATTGCGGCTGCGCAAGCCCGCATCCCCGTGCTGATCGACGGCTTCATCGTGTCGGTCGCGGCGCTCGCGGCGGTGCGGCTCAATCCGTCCTGCCAGCCATTCCTGCTGCCCTCGCATCAATCGGCGGAGCAGGGGCATCGGCTGGTGCTGCGCGCCCTGAACGTGCAACCGCTGATCAGCCTCGATCTCAGGCTCGGCGAGGGATCGGGCGCGGCGATTGCGCTGCCGCTGGTGCGGCTCGCGTGCAGCCTTCACAACGGCATGGCGACCTTCGCACAGGCTAACGTGCCGGATCGCCCGGCCTGATCCGGCTCAGACCATCCGCTGATTGACGGAGACGACGCGCCAGCCGGCCGCGAGCCGATCAATCCGGGTCAGCGACAGGGGGGCGATCACGAAGCGCAGGGCCGCTCGTGGCGTCAGATCCAGTGCGATGCAGAGCGCGGCGCGGATCGTGCCGGAATGCACGACCAGCGTTGCCGACCCGGGGCCGATCTGCGAGAGGCCCAGCCGAACGCGCGCGACCTGATCCTCGAAACTTTCGCCGCCCGGCGGCCGCCCGTGCGCCGGATCGCTCCAGAACTGCGCGTAGGCTTCGCCGCCGGTCGCGGCGAGCTCGTCATGCCGCCGGCCGGTCCAGTTGCCAAAATCCTGCTCACCAAGTTTGGGCACCAACTCGGGTTCGAGTCCCAGCGCGCGCGCCGTCTCAACCGTGCGTCGCGCTGGGCTCGCAAAGCTCGCAGCATCCGGCGGGAGCCTCTGCCGCAACGCCTCCAGTTGCACGCGATCGCCGAGATCGGCGGGCGCGTCGGCTGCGTGGATCGTCCCGGGGATGCCGTCGACGGGTGCATGCCGTATCAGCCAGAGGAAGGTCTCGCCTTCCATGCTCATCTCCAAGGAAGTTGGTTGCTGTGGCAATAACGCCGCACCGGCACATTGACTCTGTCTTGTCGGTAATCCTAGATGGCTTTGACGGTTTCCCCGAGAGGGGATGAAAAGGGAATGCGGTGCGGGGATGTTGTCCCCAATGCCGTGGCTGCCCCCGCAACTGTAAGCGGCGAATCTTGTGTCACGAGCCACTGGGAATCTCGGTCCCGGGAAGGCGACGCAAGGTACTGACCCGCGAGCCAGGAGACCTGCCGTCAGCCGTGGTCACACGCGAAGATGTCGGTCGGGGAGTACAGACATTCGGCTTTATCGGAGGCTTGATAAGCCGAAGATGGGACCTTGGTTCGCTGTGACGTGCCACTGACGTCATACCGAGGTTCTCAAACCGTGTCTTCCATCCGTATTGCACGACCACGTTGCTTCCTGCTCGCTTCCGCCGCGCTCACATCCTTTGCCGCCCTCGATCTGCCTGCCGCCGTGGCGCAGCAGGCTCGCGAACCGCTGCCGCCTGTCGAGGTGTCGCCCGCCCAATCCCGCAAGCAGGCGAGGCCAGCAGGCCGGGAAGGGCAAGCCGCTCGCCGCGCGTCATCGCGCAGATCCGCGGCCGCTGCGACAGCAGCGCCAAAGCCCGCCGCGGCGAGCGCGGTGCAGACACCCCTCAATACGAATGTTGTGGCTGAAAGCGCCTCGCGGCTCGGCCTGACCGTACGGCAGATACCCGCGACCGTCGAGGTGATCTCGGCCGAGACCATGCGCGAGCAGGGCTATCGCACCGTGTCCGAGGTGGCGCAGGGCGCGGTCGGCGTCACCTCCGGCGACAATCCGGCCGAGCCCGCGGCCTTCTCCATGCGCGGCTTCACCAACAGCCAGATCAACATGCTCTACAACGGCATCAAGATCGGTCCACAGAACATGACCTCGCGGATCACGGACACCGCCAATCTCCAAGCCGTGGAATTTCTGAAGGGCCCGGCCTCGCTGATATCGGGTGAGGGCGCGGCCGGCGGGTCGATCAACCTCGTCACCAAGCAGCCGCACACCGGGGCGATCCGGAACGAGGCGGATTTCTCCTGGGATTCGCTCAACTCGTTCGGCGTCCATTACGGCTCGGGCGGCAGCACCAACGTGCAGGGCCTCGACTACCGCTTCGATATCAGCCGCGCCTCGCTCAACGGATTTGCCGACGACACCAACACCAAGACATTCGATGTCTCCGGCCAGCTCAACTACCGCATCTCCGACAGCCTCAAGATCTGGGGCGCGATCGAGTACCGGGAAGACCGCTCGAAAGCCTATTGGGGCGCGCCGCTGGTGCCGATCGCCTTCAGCGGTTCGCACGCGACAAGCGGCATCGTCTCCGGCAATTACGTTTCGAATTACAACGGAACCAATCTCGGTGCGGTCACTATCGACGACCGCACCTTCAACACCAATTACAACGTGCTCGACAACCGCAATGTCGCGCAGGAAGTTTGGCTCCGCGGCGGCTTCGAGCTGAAGCTCGCGCCTGACCTGACCTTGAAGAGCCAGGCCTATGGCTATGGGGCGGAACGTAGCTGGTTCAACAACGAGATCGAGGCTTTCAACTCCGGGACGAATCTGGTCGATCGCGAGCGCTTCTATGTCGCGCACAACCAGCGCCTCGTCGGCAACATCACCGACCTGATCTGGGACGCCAACATCGCCGGATTCGACAACCGGCTGGTCACGACGCTGTCGTCGAGCTATCTCGACTTTGTCAGGCCGGGCGCCGCAAATTTCCCCGGCGATTCCGTTTCGCTGGTTGATCCCAACCGCGGCTTCTACGGCCTGCTCACGACGCAGCAGCAGACCGCACGTATCGACAACGAAGCGCTGTCGTTCGAGGACCGGCTGAAGCTGACACGCAGCTTTGCGCTGATCGGCGGCCTTCGCGTCGAGCATATCGGGCTTGACCGCAACTCGATCGACAAGAACGGGCTGGAGAAGGCGAACTTCCCGTTCACGCAAGACTGGGCGCCCGTCACCGGCCGCATCGGCTACACGTGGGACGCCGTGCCCGGCCTCACCTTCTTCAGCCAGTATGCGACCGGCGCCGACATCTCGGCCAACAACATCTTCCTGCTTGGTCCGACCCAGAACCTGGACCTGACCACCGCGCGCACCTACGAGACCGGTGTCAAGCATCTGTTCTGGGATAACCGGGCGGAGTGGTCGTTCTCGGCCTACGATATCGTGCGCAAGAACGTCTATGCGGCGGCCGGCGGCCAGACACTCAACATTGCGGGACGGCAGGAGTCGAAGGGTGTGGAGCTTGCGGCCGCGGTGCGCCCGATCGAGCCGCTGCGCCTCTGGGGCAACATCGCCTATGTCGATGCGCGCTACGCCGACTACAATTTCGCCGGCGGCTCGTTCTCCGGCAACACGCCGCCGAACGTGCCGCGCGTCGTGGCCAATGCCGGCGCGTCGTACCGGTTCTTCACGCCTTGGCCGGTCGAAGTCGGCGTCACCGGCCGCCATGTCGGCGACCGCTACAACACCGATGCCAACGTCGTGACGATGAAGGCCTACACAATCGCCGACGTCTATGCCTTCGTCGACATCCCCAAAACGGTGTTCCATGCGGTCGACCAGGCCCGCCTGACCTTCCGCGTGCGCAACATCACCGACAAGCGCTACGCGATCTGGGGCGATCCGTTCTATCCCGACCAGATCCTGCTCGGCACACCGCGCACTTACGAGCTCTCGGCCGCGTTCAAATGGTGA
Organism: Bradyrhizobium liaoningense; assembly: GCF_018130785.1. Lineage (GTDB taxonomy): Bacteria > Pseudomonadota > Alphaproteobacteria > Rhizobiales > Xanthobacteraceae > Bradyrhizobium > Bradyrhizobium liaoningense_A. The sequence continues at coordinate 694,035 of NZ_JAFCJT010000001.1, read as the reverse complement.
GGCGCTGAACGCATGATGAGCGCGATCGTCCTGCTACATCGCTGGCTCGGGATCGCGTTCTGCCTGCTGTTCGCGATGTGGTTTGCGACGGGGATCGTGATGCACTTCGTTCCGTTTCCGTCATTGACGGAAGCGGAACGTTTCTCCGGACTCGCGCCAGTGGAGCGCGGAGAGGCGCGGATCACGGTCGCCGATGCGGTGGCCGCGAGCGGGGTCGCCGATGTCGCGCGCGTTCGTCTGATCCAGCGGCGCGAGGGATCGATCTATATCGTATCGGGGCCATCGCGCGTCCGCGCGGTCCGCGCCTCCGACGGGGCGGAGGCATCGGTGACGTCGCCCGACATCGCGCTCGTCATCGCGCGGGATCACGCCCGTCAGCGCGGGCTCGATGCCACGTCGGCCGGGATCGTCGCGCATTCCGACTACGATCAATGGAGCGTGCCGAACGGCTTTGACCGCCACCGGCCCCTGTTTCGCGTCGCCATCGGCGATCCCGCCGGAACGGAAATCTATGTCTCGTCGCTTACCGGCGAGATTGTCCTGGATACGACGCGAAGCGAACGCGGGTGGAACCTGGTCGGCAGCGTCTTGCACTGGATTTATCCAACGGTCCTGAGGAGCCATTGGGCGCTATGGGATCGTGTGGTCTGGACGCTGTCGCTGCTGGCCTCGATTTCGGCCGTGCTCGGCGCGGTACTCGGGATCGCGCGCGTCAGGATACGAGGACGCGGGATTTCGTCGCCTTATCGCGGTTGGCACGCGCTGCATCACGTCATCGGTCTTGTCGCGACCGTTTTCGTCCTGACCTGGATTTTGAGCGGTTGGCTGTCCATGGATCACGGCCGGCTGTTCTCGCGCGGGCAGTTGACGCCGGCCGAAGCCGGTGTGGTGTATGCCGCGGCGGATTGGACGGCGGCCTCATCGCGCGATCAGCTGCCGGCAGCGGCGGTCCGCGAAGTCGAATGGTTCGCGTTCGCAGGCAATGTCTACCGTCGCGATCGGTTCGCACCCGGTTCCCAGACATTGATCAGGGCAGGGTATCTCTCCCGTGATGGACAAGCGGGAGTTCTAGGTGTGCGCGACATTCAGGAATTGACGACGCGCCTCGGCGCGAACTGCGGCACGCCGTCCGTTCTCGCCGACAATGACGACTATCCCGCGCAGTCCGCCGTCCCCGGTGCCCCCGTCTACCGCTCCCGCTGCGGCGACGTCTGGTTCGATATCGACAGCGCCGCCGGCGCTGTGCTGCAACGGCTGGATTCTTCCCGGCGGGCCTATCGCTGGTTCTACAGCGCGCTTCACACGCTCGATTTTCCTGTGCTGTTGGCGCATCCGCGCCTGCGCGATGCCCTTGTTGTCGGGCTCTGCTTGCTCGGGCTGGTGTTCTCCGTCACCGGCATCGTCATCGGCTGGCGGCGTTTGCGGTCGACCTTCGCGACCTGAGCCTGCGTCTCGAACAAATCATATGCAGCATGCAAATTGCGGGTTGCGCGGGCGATGGCAGGCGAGGATGATCGTCTGAGGGGCGCAGCGGTGCGCTCCCCCAATGGGGCGACCGTGATCGATGTCAGTTCAGCGCAAGCGCCTCGGCATGATCACGCCGTCCTCCAATTCGGTGCTGGAGCCCGTCACCAATTCGATGCTGCATGGCGTCGCCGGCGTCACCGCACATTTCTCGCGCTTCCGCGTCACCGAGATCGCGCTCGATGCCGTGGCGCTGAGCCAGTTCGATGCCTCGGTGATGCTGCCGGCAGCGGACCTGCTGGCGGACGCCAGGGTCGACGCCATCGCCTGGAACGGCACCTCGGCAAGCTGGCTCGGCGTCGCCCGTGACCAAAACCTTTGCGAAGCGATCCCGGCGCGGACCGGCATCCCGGCGACGACCTCCACGCTCGCCTGCATCGACGCTGTCCGCGCGCTCGGCGCCAGACGTGTCGGCCTGGTCTCGCCCTATACGGACGACGTGCAGCGGCGTATCGGCGATGTCTGGGCCGGGGAGGGGATCACCCCTCACGCTGAGCGGCATCTCGGCCTGCGCGACAATTTTTCCTTTGGCGAGGTCGCGCCCGCAACGATCGCAAAGCTGATCCGCGCCGTCGCGGCGGAGGGCGCGGATACCGTGGTCGTCCTCTGCACCAATCTTGACGGCGCCGCGCTGGCGGCCCCGCTCGAACGGGAGTTGGGCATCGCCGTGCTGGACTCGGTCGCGGTCACGCTGTGGCGGACGTTGCAGCTTGCCGGCGGCGACATCGCGGCCTTTGCCGAGTGGGGCCGGATTTTCCAGACATCAGCGATCATCAAGTGACGGAGACAGATGTGACGCAGCTCGATCTCGCCATTCGCGGCGGCACCATCGTGACGGCCAGCGACGAATTTCGTGCCGATATCGGCATTCGCGACGGACGCATCGTCAGCATCGCCGACCGCATTGAAGGTGCGGCGCGCGAGATCGACGCGACGGGCCTGCTGGCGCTGCCGGGCGGCATCGACAGCCACGTCCACATCTCCCAGGCCTCCGGCCCCGACGTGGTGATGGCCGACGATTTTGCCTCGGCGACGCGCGCAGCGGCGGCCGGCGGCAACACCATGGTGCTGCCCTTCGCGCTCCAGGAGAAGGGGACTTCACTGCGCACCTGCGTCGAGAACTACCGCAAGCTCGCCGAGGGCGAGTGCTACATCGACACCGCCTTCCACCTCATCATTTCCGACCCGACCGCGGTCGTGCTCGGGCAGGAGCTTCCGGCCCTGGTCAAGGACGGCTACACCTCGTTCAAGGTGTTCATGACCTATGACGACCTCGTGCTCAGCGACAAGCAGCTGCTCGAAGTCTTCGATGTCGCGCGCCGCGAGGAGGCGCTTGTGATGGTCCATTGCGAGGGCTATGACGCGATCCGCTTCCTCACCACCAGGCTGGAGCGCGAAGGCCACATCGCGCCCTACTATCACGGCGTGTCGCGGCCGCAGGCCGTCGAGCGCGAGGCGACGCATCGGGCCATCAGCCATGCCGAAGTGATCGGCGTTCCCATCATGATCGTGCACGTCTCAGGCCGCGAGGCGATGGAGCAGGTGCGCTGGGCCCAGCAGCGTGGGCTGCCGGTGCATGCGGAAACCTGTCCACAATACATCACGCTGACGGCCGACGACATGAAGGGCCTGAACATGGACATGTCAGGCGCGAAATATGTCTGCTCGCCGCCGCCGCGCGATGCCGAAAGCCAGCGGGCAATCTGGGAAGGCATCACCACCGGCGTGTTCCAGACCTTCTCGTCCGATCACTGCCCGTTCCGCTACGACGATCCCAAGGGCAAGCTGACGCCAAACTCCCGTACCTCGTTCCGCTGGGTGCCGAACGGCATCCCCGGCGTCGAGACGCGGCTGCCGATCCTGTTCTCGGAGGGCGTCTCGAAAGGACGGATCAGCTTGCAAAAATTCGTTGAGCTGACAGCGACCAACCATGCGCGGATCTACGGCCTCTATCCGCGCAAGGGTTCGATCGGTGTCGGCTTCGATGCCGACATTGCGCTGTGGGACCCCAGGCTGACCAAGCCAATCCGGCAGACCGACCTGCATCACGGCGCGGACTATACGCCGTGGGAGGGCTTTGACGTCACCGGTTGGCCCGTCACCACCATTGCGCGCGGGCGCGTGGTGTACGAGCAGGGCAAGATCGTTGGCGACAAGGGCGCGGGCGAAGTGCTGAGCCGCGGCAAGTCGAGCCTGGTGTGACCGTCACATCGAAGCGATGTGGCTGATCACATCGGCTCGATGCCGATCTTCTTGATGATCCCGGCCCATTTCGTGGTCTCGGCGGTCATGAAATTCGTCAGGCCTTGCGGGTCCATCACCAGCGGCTCGGCGCCCTGCTCGACGAAGAGGGCGCGCACCTTCGGATCGTTCACGGCTTCCACCATCGCCGCATAGAGCTTGTCGACCACGGCCTTGCCGGTGCTCGCAGGCGCCAGCAAAGCGAGCCAGGCCGCGCTCTCGTAATTTTTCAGACCTGCCTCGGCCGCGGTCGGCACTTCAGGCAGCGCGGTCATGCGCTTGTCGCTGGCAACCGCGAGCGGGCGCGCATCGCCGCTTTTGATCAGGCTGAGGACGTTGGGCAAGAGCTGGAAGCCGAGCGGGACCTGGCCTGCGATGAAGTCCGGCGTGTAAGCGGCGATGTTGCGGTAGGGAACGTGCGTGATCTCAGTGCCCGTGAGCTGCTCGAAATAGGCGGCCGCGAGGTGTTGAGACGAGCCGACGCCGACCGTCCCGTAGTTCAGCTCCCGGGGATGCGCCTTGGCGTAGTCGATCAGCTCGGGCAGCGATTTCGGCGGCAGCTTCGAATTGATCACGATGACATTCGGCAGCGTGGCGAACAGCCCGATCGGGGCGAGATCCTTCAGCGGATCGTAAGGCAGATCCTTGTAGAGCGACTTGTTCGCCGCCAGCGGGCCGGAAGTGCTCATCAGCAGAGTGTAGCCGTCCGGGGCCGCATGCGCTGCGGCCGCGGTGCCGATATTGCCGCCGGCGCCGGGACGATTGTCGACCACGAAGGCCTGTCCCAGTGACGTGGACATGCGGTTGAGCAGGATGCGGGTAATGACATCGCTGGCGCTTCCGCCGGCAAAGGGCACGAGCACCTGCACCGGCCGGACGGGATAGTCTTGTGCTTGTGCGGGACACAGCCCGGTGGCGGCGAGAGCCGCGCCGGCGCCGAGCGAGAGCAGCGACCTCCGGTCAGGACGAAATCCCTCGCGCTGCTGCTGAGTGCTGTCCGTGATCTTGCTGCGATCGAACCGTGTCATCTCGGACTGAATCTCCCGACTGTGTCTTGTTCTGCCAGACCTGGGACCGTCCGGGACAAGAGTCATCGGGATGAGCACCAGGTCGCGATTTTATGCGCCTGGACCGTAGTTATCTCGTGAATGCGACCGTCATGCCTGCTCGTCTCAAAACTTACCAACGCGTCTCATTTTGCTATGGGCGCGACATCTTGTCCGAGTGAATCGGGGCTTAATCCAGCCCGGTCTTGCCCGGTGCCCAATAGGCTTTTGCCTTGATCCGCGATGGCGCGACGCCCGCAGCTTTCAGGGCGCGGCTGACGCGCTGGATCGAGGATGCGTTGCCGGTCAGGACGAACTGCGCGCCGTTTGCAGCAAGGCGCAGCATTTCCGCCTCGACGGCCGTGAGATGCTCCTCGCTGGCGCTGCGTGTGATCAATCGCGCCTGGCCGAGGTTGACGGCATTCAGCACCTGCTGCGATTCCGCTGCGTCAGCGACTTCGAACATGTGGAGCGCACCGCCGGCCCGCAGATTGTTGCGCAGAGCTGCAGCCAGGCCGAACGAGGTCTCGTCGCCGAACAGGACGACAGGTGCCTCCAGGCCGGCAAGATCGAGGGAGCGGCGTGGGCCGAAGAAATGGCAGGAATCGTCTGCGCGCAAACCGCGCACCCAGCAACTGCCCGGGCCGTCGCCATGGGCGAAGGCGAGCAGCCGCGTCCTGCCGTGGCCTGTGTCCCACGACATCGGGGTATAGGTGCGTGCGCTGAGGCCCGCGCCCATCGCGACCTGGATCTTTTGCCCCGCAGTCCAGGCGGCGTCCTTGAGGGCCTCGCCTTCGAGCTCGATGAGTCGAAAGCGTGGTGAGAGGGCCTCGATGGCAGTGACGCGCGCCGGGTGCATCAACCAGCGCAGCAGCATTCGTGTGAGCCGTCCTTGCGGTGGCTGTGATGGTCCGGAAATTTGCAGGGCTTGGCCGGGCCCGTTCAAGGCTTCGCTCCCTTCTCGACTGGTTGAGTTATCTGGTTTTGATCGTGAGCTCGTTGCCGCGTCCGGGGGCGGCGGTTGGTGATCGGTCCGGACGCGATGAGCTGGGTGCAGGTAATATCTGGCTCGCGATCGCGACTTTCAACGCGGTCGGCCCGGATCTCGATCAGTTCTAACCGGTTCGCCTCCGCGGCTTCCTGCGCTCCTTGCGGGACGTTGAGCTCGTCCTGCCGGAGGCAGGCTCCACGAATTCTCTTGCCACGGCGGCGGCCTGCGCAAGATCATGGCTGATGACGTCGAGCACGGCCTTGGCCGCGACCGACACCGCTCGCCGCGGGTGATGAACCCAGGCGATCGAGCGCACGATCTTCTGCTCGTCGAAGCGATGCGCCCGGATGGCGCCGCTCGCAAGCGATTGCCGGAGCGCGATGGTCGGCAGCACCGTTGCGAAATCGGTGGTCGCGATGACGTCGCAGAGGGCCGGGAGGGTGTCGAGCTCGAGCCTTGGCCGCAGGTCGATGCCGAGAGCGGCGGCGTGCTCGTCGAGGATCAACCGCAGGCCGTGACGTTTCGAGGGCAGCACCAGATCGAAATTCGCGATGTGGTCGAAACGCAGTTTTACCGGAGGCTTGATCGGGCCGTCCTTTCGGCAGGCGAACACCATTTCCTCGTCCATGACGTGGTGGGCGGCGAGGGGCGTCCTTCGGCGTGGCACGTTGATCAGCGCGAAGTCGAGCTGGCCGGTGTTGACCCAGTCGACCAGCGTCTCGGTGTAACCCTCGCAGGCGGACAGCGTGATCTCGGGATAGCGACTGGCAACTGTCGCCGACGAACTCGCCATGGTGCTTTGCGCGACCGAGGTGATGAGGCCGACCGAGACGCGACCGGAGATGCGACCGCCGAGCTGGGCCATCTCCTGCCGCGCATACTCCGCATCCCGTACGATCGGCGCCGTCAGCCGCACCAGCGCCTCGCCGGCACTGGTCAGCGTCATGCCCTGGACGCTGCGATCGAACAGCTTCTGGCCGAGCTCGGCCTCGAGCTTGGCGATCTGCATACTCAGCGCCGGCTGCACGATGTTGAGCTGGCGCGCGGCCCGCGTGACGTTCTTCTCCTCGGCCAGGCACAGGAAATATTGCATCTGCCTGAGTTCCACGGGGCCCGTCCTTCGTTCGCCGATCTTGCTCGCGGTCCATCATCTCAGATGATGAATGATATAATCAATCATTATTTGTGCTGATGGGTGCCATTCCCTAGTCTTGCGGCGGGCCACGTGACCTCAGGGGGCGTGTGCCCAGGGAGCGAAATCAGACATATGCAGGACGCAACGCCCAAGCGGATGATCATCGGCATTTCCGGCGCCTCGGGCGTCACCTATGGCGTGCGCCTGCTGCAGCTGCTGCGCAATGCCGGCGTCGAGACGCATCTGGTGATGTCGAAGACCGCCGAGGTGACCTTTGCCTACGAGACGGACCTGAAGATCGCGGAGGTGAGGGCGCTCGCCAATGTCTGCCATGCGATCGACGACATGGCCTCGGCAATCTCCAGCGGCTCGTTCCGCACCGCCGGCATGATCGTGGCGCCGTGCTCGATGCGCTCGATGTCCGAGATCGCCTCAGGCGTGACCACGACGCTTTTGACCCGCGCCGCCGACGTCGTGCTCAAGGAGCGCCGGCGCCTGGTGCTGATGGTGCGCGAGACCCCGCTGCACACCGGGCACCTCAGGACGATGACGGCGCTGTCCGAAATGGGCGCGATCATCGCGCCGCCCGTGCCGGCGTTCTACGCCAAGCCTGAAAACCTCGAAGACATGGTCGAGCACACCGTCGGCCGCGTGCTTGACCTCTACGATATCGACATCGGCGTGGTGCGCCGCTGGGGCGAGGACGAGGCGCTCAAGCGCCGCTCGCCGTCGCTGCGCAAGATCGCGCCCTGACGTGAAGACCTGAGGAAAGACCCGTTACATGCAAATGGAAACTCCGGCCGGAAAGAGCGCCAAGGCGCAAGCCGATCTGCGCGGCTGGCTCGCTCATCTCGCTGAACGCGGCAAGCTCGCCATCGCGCGCGAGGGCATCGGGCTGGCCGACGAGCTCGCCGCCGTCGCCAAGCGGCTGGAGCGTGATAGCGCCGTATTGTTTCCGCGGCCGGACGGGCACGAGATTCCTGTCGTAGCCAATCTCTTTGCCGGCCGCGATTGGGTTGCCGATTCCATCGGCGTCACCGAGGACCAGCTGCTGCCGCGGTTCCTGGCTGCCGCGAGCAATCCGCTACCCATCCATGAGGTCGCGAGCGGGCCGGTACAGGAGGTGGTCCACGAGAATGTGGACCTGCTGCGCCAGCTTCCGGTTCCCAAGCACAATGAGCGCGACAGCGGTCCCTACATCACGGCCGGGCTCCTGATCGCACGCAATCCCCGGACCGGCGTGCAAAACGTGTCGATCCACCGCTGCCAGATCTCTGGCAAGAACCGCATCGGCGTGCTGCTGCTGCCGCGGCACACGTTCTCCTATTATCGCCTCGCGGAAGAGTTGGGTCAGGCGCTCGAGATCGCGATCGTCATCGGTGCGCATCCGGCGTTGATGCTGGCTTCGCAGGCGATTGCCGCGCTGGACGAGGACGAGATGGCGATTGCAGGCGCGCTGCTCGGCACGCCGGTGGACGTCGTCAAATGCCGCACCAATTCGGTCCGCGTGCCCGCCCATGCGGAAATCGTGATCGAGGGACGCATTCTTCAGGGCGTGCGCGAGCCGGAAGGTCCGTTCGGCGAATTCCCCCAATATTACGGTCCGCGCGCCAATCGCGAGGTGATCGAGGTTGATGCAATCACCCATCGCAAGGCGCCGATCTTCCACACCATCGTCGGCGGCGGCTTCGAGCACCTGATTCTCGGCGGCGTGCCGCGCGAGGCGACGCTGCTGCAGCACCTGCGCCGCAGTTTTCCCAACGTGCTCGACGTCCGTCTCACGCGCGGCGGCACCTGCCGCTATCACCTCGCCATCAAGATGGACAAGGCCAATGACGGCGAGCCCAAGAACATCATGATGTGCGCCTTCGGTGCGCATTATGACATCAAGCAGGTGGTCGTGGTGGACAAGGACGTCGACATCTCCTCGTCCGAGGAGATCGAGTGGGCGGTGGCGACACGCTTCCAGGCCGACCGCGACCTCATGGTGGTCGCGGGCGCACTCGGCTCGAAGCTCGATCCGACCACCGACAACGGCATCAGTGCCAAGATGGGCCTGGATGCGACCGCGCCCGTCAATGCGCCCGAGCTCGCCTTCAAGCGCATCCGCGTCAAGGGCGAGGAGGACGTCGATCTGGCGACCGCCTTGCAGGCCGACCCGAGTGCCGCGGTCGCGCGCCTGCTTGCGGAGGCGGGGACATGAGCGGGTTACCGCCCGGCTGCAACTTGCGTCCGTTTGCGCGATTGGAATATGTAGCTGGTGCTGCTTATAGTGCCGCGCCAACAAGCCAACCATTTTGCGGCGCAATGCCGGGAGGAAGGAACTGATGTCGACGGCCCTGCGCATCGCTCATGGCGCTTTCGGCAGGGTCGCTCTGCTCGACATGGACCGTTCGCTGGTCCGGCACGCCCATCACCATTGCCATGTCCTGCTCAAGGTCGAGGGCGCCGACACGCAGTTCCTCGTCGGCGACCAGGTCACGCCGCTGACGGACACCGCCGCCGTGCTCGTCGATGGCTGGAAGCCGCACGCCTATGTGCACGACGCCAATCGGCCGCGCACACTCATCATGGCGCTCTATATCGAGCCGGAATGGCTGAAGGAGTTCCGTCCCGGCTGGGCCGCAAGCGGCGCGCCTGGCTTTTTCGAGCGGCCATCCGGAGAGGTGTCGCCGCGCATTCGCCAGCTCACGTTGCATCTTGCGGCTGAAATGATGGCAAATCCGGACGCGGTGCGGACCCATGAGCAGACGCTGTCGGACCTCATGATCGCGGTGATCGAGCGTTTCACGCCCTGGCGCAGCTTCCCGACGTCGATCCGTGGCATGAGCGCGGTGAGCTGCGACTGGCGTATCCGCCGCGCGATGGACGCGATGCGGGTGCATGATTCCTATGCCAATGTCGATCAGTTCGTGAAGGGCGCCGGCCTGTCGCGCGCGCAGTTCTTTCGCCTGTTCGAGACCTCGCTCGGCGTCTCGCCAAAGCTCTATCTCAACGTCGTCCGCATGGAGCGCGCGCTCGATGCCGTGATGCGCGAGGACACGCCGCTTGGCGAGCTCAGCGAGCGTTTTGGTTTTCCGGAGCCCGCGCATTTCACGCGGTTCTTCCGCGATCATGCCGGCGTCAGCCCACGCGAGTTTCGCAACGTCTCGCGTCTCGCAGGTTGATTCTTGCGGACTGATACTGCGCTGCACGCTCTCGAATGAGACGATTTGGTAAGTCGTGAGAGCGGGCGGTATGGGCCCTGCACGCCTGTCCTGACAAACGTCACCGTCGCGTCAAAGAACGCGTCGGGAGGTATGCCGGGACATGGTGCAGGCTGCGGTTCAATCCGCAAATTCGGTTGATCAAGGTGGCGACAGACCGTGGGTCGGGCGTTCGATCGAGCGCATCGAGGATGCCGCGCTGCTCAGCGGTCGTGGCCGCTTCATCGACGATCTCGGCGTCCTGCCGGGCACGCTGCACGCGACGATCCTGCGTTCGCCGCACGCACATGCCGATATTGTCTCGATCGATACTGAAGCCGCAAAGCGCCTGCCGGGTGTTGCTGCGGTTCTGACCGGCGAGGACGTCAAGGCGGTCACGACAACCCTTGTTGTCGGCGTGAAGGCGCCGGTTGAGTGCTGGCCGATTGCGATCGACCGCGTGCGCTATGTCGGCGAGCCCGTCGCTGTGGTTGTGGCGACCGACCGCGCCCGCGCCGAAGACGCCGCCGAACTCATCAATGTCGAATATCGCCCGCGCGGGGCCGTCGTCGATCCGCTTGGCGCGATCGCCCCGGGCGCGCCGGTGCTGCATGACGGCTTCCCCGGCAATCTCGCCAGCGAGCGCGCGTTCCGCTACGGCGACTCTGAGAAGGCCTTTGCGGAGGCGCCGCATCGCTTCTCAATCGATATCAGATATCCCCGCAACTCCTGTACGCCGATCGAAACCTACGGCGTCGTCGCTTCGCATGACGCCGGCGAGGATGCCTACGAGGTTCTCGCAAATTTCCAGGGCCCGTTCAGCATCCACACCGTGATTGCGCGCGCGCTGAAAGTGCCGGGCAATCGGCTGCGGCTGCGCACGCCGCCGGATTCCGGCGGCAGCTTTGGCGTCAAGCAGGGCGTGTTTCCCTATATCGTGCTGATTGCCGCCGCCGCGCGCGTCACGGGTAAGCCGGTGAAGTGGATCGAGGATAGGCTCGAACATCTCACCGCCTCGGTGTCGGCGACCAATCGCGCGACGACGTTGTCGGCGGCGGTCGCAGCCGACGGAAAAATCCTCGCGCTCGACTGGGACCAGGTCGAGGATTGCGGCGCGCATCTGCGGGCGCCCGAGCCGGCGACGCTCTACCGCATGCACGGCAATCTGACCGGTGCCTACGACATCCGTCACGTCAAGATTCGCAACCGCGTCGTCGTCACCAACAAGACGCCGACGGGGCTCAACCGCGGCTTTGGCGGACCGCAGGTCTATTTCGCGCTGGAGCGTCTGGTGCAGCGGATCGCGATCGGCCTTGGCCTCGATCCGCTCGATGTCATCAAGCGCAATCTGATCGATGCCGGCGCGTTTCCTTATCGCACCGCCACCGGCGCATTGCTCGACTCCGGCAACTACCAGGGAGCCGTCGCGCGTGCCGTGGAGCAGGGCAGACTTGCCGAACTGAAGGCGAAGCGTGACGAAGCTCGCGCGCAGGGACGTCTCTACGGCATCGGCTTCACCGCGGTGGTCGAGCCCAGCGTCTCCAACATGGGCTATATCACCACCGTGCTGACGGCGGCCGAGCGCCGCAAGGCCGGGCCGAAGAACGGCGCGCAGGCAACCGCCACCGTCGGGCTCGATCCAGTCGGCAGCGTCACGGTTCACGTCGCATCCGTGCCGCAGGGGCAAGGCCATCGCACCGTGCTGTCGCAGGTCGTCGCGGACGTCTTCGGCCTCCAGCCGAGGGATATCCGCGTCAATACCGAGATCGACACGGCCAAGGATGCCTGGTCGATCGCCTCGGGCAACTACGCCAGCCGGTTCGCCGCGGCGGTGGCAGGTACGGCGAAGATCGCAGCCCAGCGCGTCGCGGGCAGGCTTGCGCGTATCGCCGCCGGCCAGTTGAACGTCGAAGCCGCCGACATCGTGTTTGCAAAAGGTTTCGTCGCATCAAAACACAATCCGGAGAACCGGATCGCGTTCGCGCGTGTCGCCGCCCTCAGCCATTGGTCGCCGGGCTCGCTGCCTGATGATGCCGGCCAGACCATCCGCGAAACCGTGTTCTGGACGCCGCCGGAGCTGACGCCGCCCGACGAGGACGACCGCATCAACTCCTCGCTCTGCCACGGCTTCATCTTCGACTTCTGCGGCGTCGAGATTGACCGCACGACGCTGGAGACGCGGATCGACCGCTACGTCACCATGCACGATTGCGGCACCATCCTGCATCCCGGCATGGTCAACGGCCAGATCCGCGGCGGCTTTGCGCAGGCGCTCGGCGCCGCCCTCTATGAGGAATATGCCTACGCCGACGACGGCAGCTTTCTGACGGGAACGCTTGCCGACTATCTGCTGCCGACCACCACCGAGGTGCCGGAGCCTGAGATCATCCACATGGAGACGCCGTCGCCGTTCACGCCGCTCGGCGCAAAGGGTGTCGGCGAGGGCAATTGCATGTCCACGCCGGTGTGCCTTGCCAATGCGGTCGCGGATGCGCTCGGCGTTGCCGACATCACGCTGCCGCTGGTGCCGGCTCGACTGGCGGAACTTGTGCGCGGCGCCGAACCGCCGCCTCCCGCAGGCGGTGCGACCGCTGCACCTGTGCGTGAGGGCGATCGGCGGCTGCGCGGCGAGGGCGAGGCTTCTGTGAAAGGCGCGCCCGAGCAGGTCTGGGCGATGCTGCTCGATCCCGCCACGCTGCAATCCGTCATTCCCGGCTGCCAGAGCGTCGACAAGATCACCGACACGCATTTCCGCGCCGACGTCACGCTCGGCATCGGCCCTGTCAGTGGCCGCTATCGAGCCGATGTCGAGTTGTTCGATCTCGATCCGCCGCGCGCAGTCACCTTGCGCGGCGGCGCCACGGGGGCGCTTGGCTTCGGCAACGCCGAAGGACGCATCACGCTCGCGCCTGACGGCAGCGGCGGCACAAAGCTCACCTACAGCTATGACGCTGCCATCGGCGGCAAGGTCGCCAGCATCGGCGGCCGCCTGCTCGATGGCGCGACGCGCGTCATCATCGGCCAGTTCTTCACCGCGCTCGCCCGCAAGGCCGGCGGCGGTGGTGCGGAGGGCGGCGGTTTTTCGCTGTTCGCGGTGCTGGCGAAGATCGCCAGCCTGTTCGGGGGGCGCCGATGAAGCCGCCCGCATTCGATTATCTCCGTGCCGAGAGCGTTAGCGACGTCCTCGAAGGTCTTGCTCAGCAAGGCGGCGACGCACGCGTTCTCGCCGGCGGGCAGTCGCTGATGGCGATGCTCAACATGCGTCTCGCCAAACCAAAACTGCTGATCGACATTATGCGCTTGAAAGAGCTGCGCAAGATCGAACGGCAAAAGGACGCCGTCGTCATCGGCGCCGGCGTGCGCCAGGCCGATTTGCTGGCATGGCCGGACCTCGCCGAAGCGTTGCCGCTGGTGGCGCTGGCTTTGCCGTGGGTAGGGCACGTGCAGACTCGCAGCCGCGGCACCATCTGCGGCTCGCTCGCGCATGCCGATCCCAGTGCCGAGATGCCACTGACACTGGTCGCGCTCGGCGGCGAGGTGCTGTTGCGCAGCGCCAAGCGGCGGCGGCGCGTGGCGGCCAAGGACTTCTTCGCCGGCATGATGCTGACGGCACGCAGCGACGACGAGCTGATCGAGGGGATCTCGCTGCCGGTTACCAGGGGATCGCGTTTCGCGTTCCGCGAGGTCGCGCGCCGGCACGGCGATTTCGCCATCGTCGCCTGTGCCGCGATGAAGATTCCGACAGGCGTGCGTCTCGCCGTCGGCGGCGTTGCCGACGTGCCGACCGCGCGCGACTGGCCGCGGCTCGAAGGGACTGCGCTCGACGATGCCCTCAACGCCTTCGCCTACGAGCTCGGTGCTCGCGACGACGTCCACGCCACCGCGCGTTACCGCCGTGACCTCGTCCGTATGATCGGCCGCGACCTGATCGGCGAGGTGCTGCAATGAGCCGGCTCAAGGCAGATCAGCGTCATGCTGTCCGTTTCTCGCTGAACGGCAAGCCCGTCGAGGGCGAGGCCGAGCCGCGCATGCTGCTCTCCGATTTCCTGCGCCATCAGCTGGGAGCCACGGGCACCCATGTCGGCTGCGAGCACGGTGTCTGCGGCGCCTGTACCATCGTTGTCGACGGCATGCTGACCCGCTCCTGTCTCACGCTCGCCGCGCAGGTCGACGGCTGCGAGCTGAAGACGGTCGAAGGGCTCGCACCCTCGGCCGACCGGCTCGGCGTGCTGCAGCAGGCGTTTCGCCGCAACCACGCGCTCCAGTGCGGCTTCTGCACCGCCGGCATTTTGATGTCGCTCGACCACTATCTCGCGAAGAATTCGGCGCCGACCGAGGCGGAGATCCGCGATCTCCTCAGTGGGCATATCTGCCGCTGCACCGGCTACACCCCGATCATCCAGGCGGCACTCGAAGCCGCCGCCCAGCTCGCTTCATCCAAAAAAGAGACGTCAGATGCTTGATCTCGCCAGCAGCTTCATGGCCAGCGCCGCGCGCGATCCCCACGCCATTGCATTGGTCGACGGCGATCTCCGCCTGACCTACCGCCAATGGTACGACAAGATCTCCTCGCTCGTTGCCTCGTTCGACCGCCTCGGCCTCAAGCCCGGCGATCACGTTGTCACGCTGCTGCAGAACCGCTGGGAAGCCGCGAATCTGCACTGGGCCTGCCAGTTCGCAGGTCTCGTGATCACGCCGATCAACTGGCGCGCCAAGGCCGACGAGCTCGATTACTGCGTCGAGAACGCCGAAGCCTGCGCGATTATCTATCAGGACATCTCCGCCGAGGCGGTGCAGGGCTCGACACTATCAGGCAAGTTGCTGCGTGTGTCCGTCGATCCCGGCGCAGGCGAGGCGACCAGCTTCGCCGATCTGATCAAGGACAGCGCGCCGGATGCCGAGCCGCGCGTCGGCACCGATGCCTGGTCGATCATGCTCTACACCTCGGGCACGACCTCGCGCCCGAAGGGCGTGCCACGCCGGCACCGCGCCGAGCGGGCCGCTGCGATCGCCCATGTCGCGCAAAACCTCTACGGCCGCGGCGAGCGCACGCTCGGCGTGATGCCGCTCTACCACACCATGGGCGTCCGCTCGCTGCTGGCGATGTCGTTGATCGGGGGAACTTTCATCTGCCTGCCGCGCTATGACAGCCGCCAGGCGCTGGCGCTGATCGAGAAGGAAGAGATCACCAATCTTTATCTGGTGCCGACGCTCTATCACGACCTCGTCCATCATGAGGCCTTTGCCAAAACCGACGTCTCCAGCGTGCGCAAGCTCGGCTTCGCCGGCGCGTCAATGACCGATGGTCTGCTGAAGAAGCTGAATGAGGCGTTCAAGCCGGAGCTGTTCGTCAACCACTACGGCAGCTCCGAGATCTACACGTTCACGATCGACCAGAACGCCGCGGCCAAGCCCGGCTCGGCCGGAAAGGCGGGGCTGAACCAGCACGTAAAGGTCGTCCGCATCGGCGCGCGGTCGATCGCGGATCTCGCCGCAGTCGGCGAAGAGGGCGAGATCATCGCCACGCTCGCAGGTGACGAGTCCTTCGAAGGTTATTGGCGCCGTCCCGAGGCGGACGCCAAGTCCCTGCGCGAGGGCTGGTATTTTACGGGTGATACCGGCTTCGTCGATCCCGACGGCGATTTGTTCGTCACCGGCCGCGTTGACGACATGATCATCACCGGCGGCGAGAACGTCTCGCCGGTCGAGATCGAAAGCTGCCTGTCGCTGCATCCCGCCGTGGACGAGGTCGCGGTGGTCGGCGTCGCCGACGAGAAGTGGGGCAAGGTCGTCGCCGCCTTCGTCAAGCGCAACCGCGCCGTCTCCGATGTCGAGCTGGAGCAGTTCTGCCGGACCTCCGGCCTCGCCAATTTCAAGCGGCCGCGCCGCTACGTCTTCGTCGACGCGATCCCGAAATCGCCGGTCGGCAAGCTGCTGCGGCGACTGCTGGTCGCCGGAGAATACGAGGCCGAGCGCCTGCCGCCGTCGGACGCGGCCTGATCATCAATCATCAACGGAAGGAAGCACAGATGCCGTCACCCTACACATTTGCCGATCCCCGGCTGGCCAAGCTCGACGGGTTCAAGGTCGAGATCGACGAGGCGCATGAGCGCGCCGACATCATCCTGGGCCGTCCGCCCTACAACGTCGTGGCGATGCCGCAGCGCGACCAGCTGCGGCTGACCTTCGAGACCTTGGACGAGGATCCGCGCGTCCGCATCATCGTGGTGCGCGGCGAGGGCGAGCACTTCTCCAGCGGCGGCAATATCGGCGGCTTCATGGAGGCAAGCCCCGAGCACGTCTCCAAGCTCGCCTGGAACATCGCGGCACCCGCGCGCTGCGCCAAGCCTGTCATCGTCGCCAACCGCGGCTATTGCTTCGGCGTCGGTTTCGAGCTGTCGCTGGCCTGCGATTTCCGCATCGCCTCCGAGACCACGCAATACGCGCTGCCGGAGCAGAAGCTCGGCCAGATCCCGGGTTCCGGCGGCTCGGCGCGGCTGCAGAAGATGGTCGGCATCACCCGCACCAAGGACATCGTGATGCGATCCAAGCGCATTACGGCGAAGCAGGCCTATGAGTGGGGTATCGCGACCGAGTGCGTGCCGGATGCCGAGCTGGAGAAGGCGACCGACAAGCTGGTCGACGAGCTCCGCACCTTCTCGCCGCTGGCGCAACGCACCGCCAAGAAGCTCCTCAACGACACCGAGGATTCGACGCTCGCCATCGCGATCGAGCTCGAGGGGCATTGCTACAGCCGCCTGCGCCAGTCGGAAGACTTCAAGGAGGGCGTCGAGGCCTTCAACGCCAAGCGTCCGCCGAAATTCACCGGCCGCTGATCAAGCGACAGAACTGCCGCGGTTCGCAATGACGCGAACCGCGGCGCTACTCAAACGGGGGAGGTAAAACAAAATGGCTGAGATGGATATGCCGGTCGCAGGTGCACAAGCATCGGCGGATAACAAGCAGATGGTCAATGCGATCATCGCGTCGGTGCTCGGATGGGCGCTCGATCTGTTTGATTTGTTCATTCTGCTCTACGTGGCGCCGGTCGTCGGCGCGCTATTCTTCCCGTCGAGCAACGCGGCGCTGTCGCTGGCTGCGGTCTACGGCTCGTTCGCCGTGACGCTGCTGATGCGGCCGCTCGGCTCGGCGGTGTTCGGACATTATGCCGACGTGCACGGCCGCAAGCAGGCCATGCTGATCGCCATCGTCGGCGTCGGTGTCAGCACGGCCGCATTCGGCCTGCTGCCGACCATCGCGCAGGTCGGCGTGGTCGCGCCGATTATCTTCCTGATCCTGCGCCTGGTGCAGGGTATCTTCGTCGGCGGCGTCGTGGCCTCCACCCACACGATCGGCACGGAATCGGTGCCGGCACAGTGGCGCGGCGCAATGTCGGGCCTAGTCGGCGGCGGCGGCGCCGGCATCGGCGCTTTGCTCGCGTCCTTCATCTTCCTGATCACGTCCTCGATCTTCCCCGGCGACGCGTTCGCGGTGTGGGGCTGGCGCTTCATGTTCTTCTCGGGGCTGCTGAGCTCGCTGCTCGGCTGGTTCATCTTCCGCAACCTCGAGGAGTCCCCGTACTTCAAGGAGCTCAAGCGTCAGCAGGGCAACAAGCAGGCGAAAGTCTCGAAGGCGCCGGTCAAGGACGTGTTCTCCGGACAGTATCGCGGCGTCTTGCTGGTCAACCTGCTCATCACCTTCGGTGGCGGTGCAGGCTACTATTTGACATCGGGCTATCTGCCGAGCTTCCTGAAGGTCATCAACGCGGTCCCGAACCAGACCTCGTCGCTGATCCTGATGGGAGCGAGCGTCTCGGCGTTCTTCTCCGCGGTGCTCGTCGGCGCGCTGAGCGACCGCATCGGCCGCAAGAAGACGTTCCTCCTGATCGGCGTCCTGGCAGCCGTGCTGCTGCCTCTGTGCTATCTCAACCTCGCGGCCACCAAGGACACGACGCAGATCACGCTCTATGCGTTGGCCATCGCCTTCATCGGCAATGCGGGCTATGCGCCGGTGCTGATCTTCTTGAACGAGCGCTTCCCGACTGCGCTGCGCGCGAGCGGCACGGGCCTGTCCTGGAACATCGGCTTTGCGCTGGGCGGCATGATGCCGACTTTCGTCTCGCTGGTGAGCGGCAGCCCGGCGGAGATTCCGATGTCGCTGGCCTACTTCGCGGTCGGCGTGTTCGTGATCTACCTGATCGGAGCGATCGTGATCCCCGAGACCAAGGGTAATTTCCGCTGAGCTAAATCGGCGCGGCGGCACCTGCAGCCGCGCCGGTCCATCGAATTGTACGACGAGACGGGAATGGATGAGCTGCATTTCGACGATGTGATCGTCGGTGGCGGGTCGGCGGGCTGCGTGCTCGCCAATCGGCTTTCTGCGGATGGGAGCCGCCGCGTGCTTCTGATCGAAGCCGGGATGGACACGCCGCCTGAGGCAACGCCGCCCGAAATCCTCGACAGCTATCCGATGACGCTGTTCTACGGCGACCGATACATCTGGCCGGGCATGACGGCTGCGGCCGGCCGCAATGCCGAAGGCAAGCCTGTCATCCGCGGCTATGAGCAGGGCCGGGTGATGGGCGGCGGCTCCAGCATCAACGTGCAGTCGGCCAACCGAGGCCTGCCGCGCGACTATGACGAATGGCGCGATCACGGCGCACGCGGCTGGGGCTGGGCGGACGTGCTGCCATATTTCCTCAAGCTCGAGACTGATCTCGATTTCGACGGCCCGCTGCATGGCAAGCACGGTCCGATCCCGATCCGCCGCATCGCGCGTGAGGCGATGCCGCAGTTTGGTAAGGCCGTCGGAGGGGCGTTGTCGGCGACCGGTTTGCCGTTCCGGAAGGACCAGAACGCGGACTTCGAGGACGGCATCTTTCCGCCGGCCTTCTCCAACCGCAACGATCGGCGCGTCTCGACCGCCGCCGGCTATCTCGACGCGGCGACGCGGGCGCGGCCGAACCTGACCATCTGGGCCGACAGCGAGGTCGAGCGGCTTCAGCTCGAAGGCCGCCGCGCGACGGGTGTGACCGTCTCGCGTGGTGGACAGAAATTCACCGTCGGCGCCGCCCGGGTGATCCTCACCGCAGGCGCGCTGCAATCGCCGGCGATCCTGATGCGGGCGGGCATCGGCCCGGGAGCCGCGCTGCAGGCGCTCGGCATTCCCGTGGCCATTGATCTCTCAGGCGTCGGCAGCAATCTGCGCGATCATCCCGCGCTGACCTTCTGCCAATATCTGCCGCGCCGGCTGCGGCTGCCGCTGGCCCGGCGGCGCCCCAATTTTGCGGCGATGCGCTTCTCATCGGGACATCCGGGCTGCGATGCCTCCGACATGTACATCACGGCCTCGGCCCGCGGCGGCTGGCACGCGCTCGGCAGGCGGCTCGGGCTCTATTTCCTTTGGTGCAACCGCCCGTATTCGCGCGGATCGCTAAAGCTGGCGACGCCCGATCCCAAGACCTATCCGGTCGTTGATTTCAACCTGCTATCCGACCCGCGCGATCTCGAACGGCTCGTCGCCTCTGTCCGGCTGCTCGCAAAGCTTGTCGTCCATCCCGCGCTCAACCCGGAGGCGGGCGATTTCTTCCCGGCCTCCTATTCACCGCGCATCAAGCGGCTGAGCCGGTACAGCACGGCCAACCGCATCGTCGCCTCCATCCTAGGCCCGATGCTCGACGTGCCCGCGGGTCTCCGGCAGTTCCTGATCCGGCTCGTGCTGCTCAACGGCACCGCCTTCCAGGCGACGCTGGCCGACGACCGCGCGCTGGAAGCCTTCGTGCGGCAGAGCGTGTTCGGCGTCTGGCATCCGGTGGGGACATGCCGCATCGGAGATCCCGACGATCCCATGGCGGTGGTCGATTCCGAGGGCAGGGTGATCGGCAGCGAGAACATCTTCGTGGCGGACGCCTCGATCATGCCGCTTCTGCCGACCGCCAATACCAACATCCCCGTGATCATGGCGGCCGAGAAGATCAGCGATGCGCTGCTGCGGCATCATTGATCCCTTTTCGCCGGGCGCCTTTCGGTGTAGCTCTGCGCCCACTTATTAGGCGGCGGGCGCCAATGCTCATCGCCGCCGAAATCATGCAGGAGACACCAGGGATGTACCCGAAAGTTCAAATGTTCATCGCCGGCGAGTGGACCGACGGCACGTCCGGCAAGTCGGAGGACATCCTCAATCCCGCCACCGGCCAGCCGATCGGCAAGACCCCGCATGCCTCGCGCGCGGACCTCGACCGTGCGCTGGAGGCCGCCAAGGCCGGCTTCGAAATCTGGCGCAAGACCTCGCCATTTGACCGCTACAAGCTGATGCGCAAGGCCGCCGACATCATCCGCTCGCGCGCCGCCGAGATCGCGCCCGTGATGACCATGGAGCAGGGCAAGCCGGTCGTGGAAGCGCAGGGCGAGACCATGCTGGCCGGCGACCTCATCGACTGGTTCGCGGAAGAATCCCGCCGCGCCTATGGCCGCATCGTGCCGCCGCGGATGGGCAACGTCTCCCAGCTCGTGATCAAGGAGCCGGTCGGCCCGGTCGCCGCGTTCACGCCCTGGAATTTCCCGATCAACCAGGCGGTGCGCAAGATCTCGGCCGCGCTCGCTGCGGGATGCTCGATCATCGTCAAGGGCCCGGAAGAAACACCCGCGAGCTGCATGGAGCTGGTGCGGGCCTATGCGGATGCCGGCATTCCGGCCGGCGTCGTCCAGTTGGTGTTCGGCGTGCCGTCGGAAGTGTCGGAATATCTCATTCCGCATCCGATCATCCGCAAGATCAGTTTTACGGGCTCGACCGCGGTCGGCAAGCATCTGGCCGCGCTCGCGGGCCTGCACATGAAGCGCGTCACCATGGAGCTCGGCGGTCATGCGCCGGCGATCGTGTTCGCGGACGCTGATCTCGACAACGCCGCCAAGATTCTCTCGGCCAACAAGTTCCGCAATGCCGGCCAGGTCTGCGTCTCGCCGACGCGTTTCCTTGTGCACGAAAGCGTCTACCAGCCCTTCGTCGACAAGTTCGTCGCGGCGGCCAAGAGCCTCAAGGTCGGCAACGGCCTCGACAAGGATACCCGCATGGGTCCGCTGGCGAACCCGCGCCGTGTCGACGCCATGGAAGGTCTGGTCTCCGACGCCGTCCAGCGCGGCGCCAAGATCCAGGCCGGCGGCAAACGCATCGGCAATGAAGGCTTCTTCTTCGAGCCGACCGTGATCACCGACGTGCCGCGCGATGCGCGCATCATGAACGAAGAGCCGTTCGGCCCGCTGGCGCCGATCACCTCGTTCCGCAGCTACGACGAGGTCGTGGCCGAGGCGAACCGTCTGCCTTACGGCCTCGCGGCCTATGCCTACACCACCTCGACCAAGACGATGCAGGCGATCGGAGCCGACGTCGAGAGCGGCATGGTCTCGATCAACCATCACGGTCTCGCACTGCCGGAAGTGCCGTTCGGCGGCACCAAGGATTCCGGCTACGGCTCAGAAGGCGGCCTCGAGGCGATCGAGGGGTATCTGAACACGAAGTTCGTGACGCAGGCGAGCGTGTAAAGTCGCGTTGTCATTCCGGGGCGCGCGACTTGTCCGCCGAAGCTCGAAGAGCGAAGGCGGAAGCGTGCACCCGGAAACCATCGCACGGCGCGTGAAGAGGGAAAATGGATTCCGGGCTCGCGCCAAGTGGCGCGCCCCGGATGACGGTGGACAGGACCTGCGTTGCCTGACGGGTGAGACATGGACAACAGCCGTCACCCGAGCAAGCGCGTGTCCCTTGCCGGGATGCATATCGACCGGGCGTCGGCCGTGCCGCTGCACCTGCAGATCGCGGCGCACATCCGCGATGGCATTTTGCGCCGCGCCTTTCCGGCCGGGACGCAGTTTCTGGGATCGCGCGAGATCGCGCGCGAATTGGGCTGTTCGCGCACGGTGGTGCTGACCGCCTGGGATCTGCTCTATGCGGAGGGCTACCTTGAATCGACGCCGCGCGGCAGCGTCATGGTCGCATCGGTCGCGACGCCGCATGCGGAGCCTCCGTCAGCCACCGCGCCTGCACCCAAGCCCGCCCACATGTCGGAGCGCTGGCGCTCGCTGCTTGCCTTCGACTACGAGACCAACTGGCCCTCGGAATTCAGCCCGGGCGCGCCTGACATCTCGACCTTCCCGTTCAGGGAATGGTCACGCCTGCTGCGCCAGTCCTGGCAAAATCCGAAAGAGCAGGAATGTCTCGATCTTCCCCCCGAAGGTCATCCGCGGCTGCGCAACGAAATCGCGAACTTCCTCGGCTCCGTGCGCGGTCTCGTTTGTTCACCCGAAGAGGTCGTCGTTACCTCAGGCACATCGGGGGCGCTCGATTTCTGCAGCCGCATGATCCTCGATCCCGGCGACGAGGTCTGGGTCGAGGAACCCGGCTTCGTCGAGGCGCGCTGGGCGCTCACGGCGGCAGGTGCGAAGCTCGTCCCAATTCCGGTCGATGACAAGGGTCTCGTCGTCTCCGAAGGGATCCGGCGCGCACCGTGCGCGCGACTGATCGTGGTCACGCCGTCGCATCAATATCCGCTCGGCGTCAGCATGCGGCTGGAGCGGCGGCTCGAGCTGCTCGATTGGGCCAACAAGAACGACGTCTGGGTGATCGAGGACGATTACAATTCGGAGTTCAGGCATCAGGACAGCATGATCGCCTCCTTGCGCTCGCTCGATCGCGAGGGCCGGGTGATCTACTTTGGCACCTTCTCGAAAATCATGATGCCGAATTTGCGGCTCGGTTACATGGTCGCGAACCGGCATTTCATCGACGGCTTCTCGAAGGGGCGTGCGCGGATCGACGTCCACACCTCCGGCATCGGACAGCTCGCTCTGGCGGAGTTCATGCGGGAAGGGCATTTGCTGCGGCATCTGCGCGGAATGCGGCGGCTCTATGCGGAGCGACGCAAGGCGTTGATCGATGCGATCGCTACGCTGATGCCCGACGATCTGAGCGTATCCTCCGCCGTCACCGGGCTGCACCTCGTGGCTCTGTTCACCGACGCGATGCAGGCGCGGATGAGCGACCGCGAGGCCGCCGCACTCCTGAAGCAGGCCGGCATTCACGTGCAGCCTCTGTCGCAGAATTTTCTGGAGCAGCCGACGCGGCAGGGCCTGGTGTTCGGCTACGGGCGCCTGCACGTCGAGGATGCCGTGCCGTTGCTTGCGAGAATCGCGACCTGCCTCAGCAGCGGCTCCCGCAACGCACCATCCGACCCGGCAATATCCTCTCTTACTGTTCGTACAATAAAGGGAAGCTGAGCCGACTGTCGTGCATGGCTCGTAGGCATCTGGCCATCCCGCAACGCCGTTCAATCGCCTGTAAATTAGACAGGTGATCTTGAGAGCCTCGATTGCAGTGCAGCGGGCGTCGCGATTTGCGCGGAGAAATCCGTGGTGCGCTGCACGTTTCTCACTTGGAACGATCCGCGCTCGCCTGCACTCTGGGCGAGCACGGCTGCACCAAAACGTGCAGCCGGTGGCGCGGTGCATAACGCCGGTCGTGCGCTGGTCTAGTGGTTTGCGACAACTCTGGCCCTATTCCGAGCCCTCCGCTCTGTCGCACGCTCGCGAGCAGTGGCATGACAGGGGATGATGATGAGCGCTCTCGGTTTGGCATTGGACGTTGCAATGGACGGCAAGGACCCGGCGTCCGGTTCGGACGTCACGCGTAGCTGACCCCACACATGAGCTCCTCCGAAGATCATTGGGAAGTCGGCACCGATATCGGTGGAACCTTCACCGACATCATCGCGATCCGGCGCGGCTCCGCGGAGGCGCGGATCGCAAAAGTGCCATCGCGCCCCGACGCGCCCGTTCAGGCGATGCTGGAGGCGATCGAGGCGGTCGGCCTGCGCAAGAGCGAGGTCAAGCGCTTCGTCCACGGCACCACGCGCGTCACCAACGCCATCGTCGAGAACCGGCTGCCGAAGGTGGCGCTGGTCGCTACGGCCGGATTTGCCGACGTGCTGGAGATCGCGCGCTATCGCCGCCGCGATCTCTATCGTCTCGACATTCCGCCGAAATCCCAGCCTTTGGTGCCGCCGGAGCGATGCTTTGGACTCGCCGAGCGCCTCGATCACGAGGGGCGCGTGCTGAAGGCGCTCGACGACGCGGAGATCGAACGTCTGCTGGCGTGGCTGAAGCAGACCGGGGTGCAGAGCGTCGCGGTCGCGCTCCTTCACGCCTACGCCAATCCCGTCCACGAAAAGATGCTCGGCGAGCGGCTCAAGGGCGTCGTCGCCCATGTGTCGCTGTCGCACGAGGTCAATCCCGAAGCGCGCGAATATGAGCGGACCTCGGCCACCGTGTTCAACGCGGCGGCGATGCCGATCGCGGTGGAATATCTGAGCGAGCTGGAACAGCGGCTGCCGATCGGCCCCGGCTTGCAGGTGTTTCACTCCGCCGGCGCGATGATCCCGATCTCGGCCGTGAAGCGGCGACCGCTAGTGATGGCAATGTCGGGCCCGGCCGCCGGCGTTTCGGCCTCCGTCAGCATCGCGCGCCAGCTCGGCACATCGCGCATGCTGACGTTCGACATGGGCGGCACCACGACGGACGTCTGCCTGATCGTCGATGGCCAGGCGGAGATGACCGACGGCCGCATGCTCGGCGATAAGCCGCTGCGCCAGCCGATGCTCGCGGTTCATTCCATCGGGGCGGGCGGCGGATCGGTCGTGCGCAACGGTCCCGGCGGCCTCACGGTCGGGCCGGAGAGCGCCGGCTCCGAGCCGGGGCCTGCCTGCTACGGTCGCGGCGGCACCGAGCCGACCATCACCGACGCCAACGCCGTGCTCGGCTATCTCAATCCCGAGACGAAACTTGGCGACCGCATCGGCATCGACATCGAGGCAGCCAAGCGTGTCGTCGCGCCGATCGCGCGCGCACTTGGGCTGAGCCTGACCGAAACCGCACTCGGCATCATCAAGGTCGCCAACGCCACGATGGCCCGCGCGTTGCGCCGCGTCACGGTCGAGCGCGGCATCGACGGGCGCGACTGCACGCTGCTGGCATTCGGCGGCGGTGGCCCGATGCATGCCGCCGGTCTGGCCGATCTCTACGGAATTGCAGAGGTTGTCGTGCCCAGCGCATCGAGCGCGTTTTCCGCGCTGGGCTGTCTCACCGCCGATTTCAGCTTCCTCCAGCAGCAGACGCTTCGCGCTGCCCTCGACGGTATCGATATCGCTCGCGCGTCGGACCGGATCGGGACGCTGATCGCCGATGCCTCGGCGCCGCTGATCGCCAACGGCGTTGCCAAGGCGGAGATTCAGGTCGAACTGGTGGCGTTGATGCGCTATGCGGCGCAGAACGATGCCATCCCGGTTCCGTTTGTTTTGCCGCTCGACGTGACCAAGCTCAAGACGCACTTTCTGGCGCGGCATCACGAGCTGTTCGGTTATGCGACGAGCGAGGCCTGCGTCATCGAATCCGTACGCGTGCAGGCGCGCCGTCCGTCAACGACCGTCGTGGGCCGTCCGGCGACCGCGGTGAGGGCGGTGTCCACTGGCAAGCGCATCTGCTCGTTCGATGGCCTCCACGAGATCGAGACTGCCATCATTGATCGCGCCGCGCTGACCGACATCGTCAGCGGCCCCGCCATCATCGAAGACGCCTGGTCCACGGTGGTGGTCCCACCCGGCTGGCAGGCAAAGCCTGATGTATCAGGCAATCTGTTCCTGACGCGGAGGGTCGCATGAAGCTCGATCCGTTTGTCGTCGAGGTCATCCGGCACGGGCTTTCCGCCGCGGCCGAGGAGATGAGCTTGGTGATGACGCGCTCGGCGCGCTCGCCGCTGCTGCGCGAGGCCGGCGACCTCTCGTCCGCGATCACCGACGGCCATGGCGGCCTGGTCGGACAGGGCCGCGACATCCCGATCCATCTCGGCGCGATGGCCTACACCATTCCAGAGTTGCTGAAGGTGATGCCGCGCGACAGCCTGAACGATGGCGACGTCGTGATCTACAATGTCGGTCCGCTCGGCGGCAATCATCTCAACGACGTCAAGGTCGTGCGCCCGGTCTTCTTCGACGGCGAGATCGTGGCGTTCGCGGTGAGCCTCGCGCACTGGCCCGACATCGGCGGCACCTGGCCCGGCAGCTATTTCGCAAAAGCCATCGACACCTTTCAGGAGGCGATGCGGATTCCGCCGGTACTGATCGCCACCGCGGCCGGCGTCAGCGCGCCGATCGTGCAGCTGCTCAAGGCCAACGTTCGCGACCCCGAATCCTGCGAGGGCGATCTGCTCGCCCAGATCGCGGCAACCAAGGCCGGCGAGAAGCGCATCGTCGAGCTCTGCCGCGAGCACGGCAAGGCGGTGTTCACGGCGACGCAATCGCGCCTGCACGATCTCTCCGAGTTCGAGATGCGCGAGGCCCTGCGTGCGCTGCCGGACGGCGTCTACGAAGGCGAAGATCATCTCGACGACGGCAGCGTCAACAACGCACCCGCCCGCATCCACGTCAGGATCACCATTCGCGGCGACGAGGCCACCTTCGACCTCTCCGGAAGCTGCGACCGCGTCTCGAACTTCTGCAACACGACGCCGTTCATGGCGCGCTCGGCCGTCGCCTATGCCGCGCGCATCATGAGCGGGCGCGACATGCACCAGAATGCCGGTGCGCTCCGGCCGTTGACCATCATCACGCGTCCGGGCTCGATCCTGGAGCCGGGCTGGATGGCGTCCGTTGCCGCCGGCAACCACGAGACCTCCATGCGCATCGTCGATGCGATTTTTCGCGCGATGCAGGACACCATTCCCGAGCGACTGTCGGCCGGCGGGGCGACCACCGCGGGCGTGCTGTTCTTTGCCGAGCCGCGGCAGAACGGTTCGTGGAAGATGCTCTACGAGGTCCACGGCGGCGGCGAGGGCGCGCGGCACGACCGGGCCGGCATGTCGGCGACGCGGGTGCATCTGTCCAATACCTCGAACACGCCGGTCGAGGTGATCGAGGCGAACTACGCGGTCCGGCTCGAGCAGCAGGCTATTCGCTGGAATTCAGGTGGTGCTGGCGCTCACCGCGGCGGTGACGGCTCGGTTCGCACCTATCGCATCCTCGCACCCTCGATGCACCTGACCACCTGCATCGAGCGCATGGTGATTGCGCCGTTTGGAATGCAGGGCGGCGAACCTGGCAAGGCCTGCCGCATCTCGCTCGTCCGGCAGGGCGCGAACGTCGCGATCGACGGCAAGTCGAACCTGGTGTTGCAGCAAGACGATCTCGTCACGATCGAGATGTGCGGCGGCGGCGGCTATGGCGCCGTCTCCGCAGAGTGAGGGGATTGCGATGAGCAGATTGTTGCGAACCGGGCTGAACGCGGGCGAGAGCGCGCCGATGGCCGTGGTCGGCGGCGAGGGCGTCTATTTTCACCTGTCGGACGGGCGTCGCCTGATCGACGGCAGCAACACCGGTGGCGGTCTCGGACATCGTCATCCCGCAATGGTGGAAGCCATCCGCCGCGCGGCCGATACACCGGTCGTGAACGAAGGCTGGACCTGGGTCGGCCGCGAGCAAGCCGCCGAGGATCTGATGGCCACCGCGTTCAAGGGCGAGGAGGATTGGGTCGGCGCGGTGCGCTTCTGCATCAGCGGCAGCGAGGCCAACGACATGGCGCTGTCGCTCTGTCAGGCACTGACGCAGCGCCCGGCTCTGGCGACGCGCGAGCGCGCCTATCACGGTATCACCGGCCTGTCGCGCAGCATGACGGTGCAGCCGCAATGGCACGGCGGCCTCGCCGTGCACGCAGGCGGCTCGAAGCTGCCGGCGCCGATGGCACCGGTGCGGATTCTGCCTGCCCCGGACGGCGCAATCTATGGCGCGCCGGCCAACAACACCCCGCCCAGCGAATATCTGGCCGATGCCACGCGCCTGCTGTCGGACACCGCGGCAACGATCATCGACTACACTCAGGGCGGCATCTATTACGATGGCGCCTATCAGGACGAGGTGGCGCGGTGCGCGCGGCAGGCCGGCTCGTACTGGATCGCGGACGAGGTCGTGACGGGGGCGGGCCGCGCGGGACGCTGGTTCGCGTTTCAGGGCGCCCAGAGCCGCCCCGACATCGTGACGCTCGGAAAGTCGCTCGGCGGCGGTGCGGCCGCGGTTGCCGCGGTCGTTGTTTCGAAAAACATCGTCGAGCGGCTCAAAGGCTCGAGCTGGCAGAATTACGGCACGCTGCGCGGCCATCCCATCAGCATGGCTGCCGTCAGCGCTTACCTCAAGGTCGTCTCCGAAGAGAAGGTCCTGGAGCACGTGAAGAGCCTCGAAAAGCTGTTCATCCGCCGTCTGCTCGCGATCGCGCAAAAACATCCGAGTGTGCAGCGCGTGGCGGGGCAGGGGCTGCACTGGACGGTGGAGCTGCACGGTCCGGACTGGCGCACCTGGCACGCCGACACCACGGAGGTCCCGATCGCCTCGCGCGTGGCAGAGCGCGCGCTGGAGGCGGGAGCCGTAATCGGCACCAGCGGCGAGCAGACCTCGCTGTTCCTGGCGCCGCCGCTGGTCATCTCCGAGCATGAGGCCGAATTGCTTTTGGATGCGCTCGATCACGGCCTCGATATCGCAGACCAGGAGCGCGGGTGAACGCAGACCACGCAGCGCCCTACCGCTCGCCGGCCTGGCCGGCGGATGAGCCCTGGCATCTCGCGATGCCCGAGGGGACGCTCTACGACGCGCTTGTTCGGGCCGCGCTGGATCGTCCCTCGCATCCGGCGACGGTGTTTTATGGTGCGAGCCTGAGCTATGCCGAGCTGCGCGAGCGGGTCGATGCCCTGGCCGGCTTCCTGCAAAGCGCTTGCGGCGTGAAGCGCGGCGACCGTGTCATGATCGCGCTGCAGAACTCGCCGCAATACGTTATCGCCTACTACGCGGTGATGCGGGCCGACGGGGTGATCGTGCCCGTCAACCCCATGAACAAGACTGCGGAGATCGCGTATCTCGCCGAGGACAGCGGGGCCAAGGTCGCAATCATTGGCAGCGAGCTCAGCGATGTCTTTGCTCCGCTGGCGGACGAGGCCATCGCGCACGCGATCGTCGCGCAATATCGCGACGAGGTTCCGGCCGCTACGCCCTATACGCTGCCGTCATGCGTCACCGAGGCGCCGTCGGAGGTGCCGTCGTCGCCAGGTTGGCATTCCTGGTCGTCCGCAATCGCACAGGGTTTGCAGCCCGGTGCGATGAGTGCGGGCCCGGACGATCTGATGATCCTGCCCTACACCTCGGGGACGACAGGAAAACCCAAGGCGTGCATGCATACGCATCGCAGCGCGCTGTTCACCGCCGTTCTGCAAGCGCGCTGGTATGGAATGGGCGCAGACGACGTGATGACCGGATTCATGCCGCTGTTCCACGTCGCGGGCATGCAAGGCTCGATGAATGCGGCGATGGTGGCGGGCGCGACGCTGCTGCTGATGGCGCGCTGGGACAGGGATTTGCTGCCGGACCTGTTCGAGACCTATGGCGTGTCGTTCTGGAACGCGGCGCCGACCATGATCGTGGACGTGCTCGCCAGCGCCCGGTTCCGCGACCGCTGTTTTGCCAAGCTGAAAGTGCTAACCGGCGGCGGCGCGGCGATGCCGACTGCGGTCGCCGAGCGGCTGAAGAGCCGCTTCGGCCTCGATTTCGTCGAGGGCTATGGCATGACCGAGACGATGTCGCCCACGCACCTCAACCCGATGGCGGCGCCGAAGCGCCAGTGCCTCGGCATTGCCGTGCACGAGACCGATGCGAGGGTCGTCGATCCCGAAAGCCTGATCGAGCTCGACGACAATGTCGTCGGCGAGATCGTCGTGCATGGACCGCAGGTGCTGCAAGGCTATTGGAACAGGCCTGAAGCCAACGCGGAATCCTTCATCGAACTCTCGGGAAAACGGTTCCTCCGCACCGGCGATCTCGGCTATCGCGACGCCGAAGGCTACTTCTTTGCTGTCGACCGCCTGAAGCGGATGATCAATGTCAGCGGCTTCAAGGTGTGGCCGGCCGAGGTCGAGGCGGCGATGTACCAGAACCGCGCCATCCGCGAGTGCTGCATCGTCTCGGCACCGGACAATTATCGCGGTGAGACCGTAAAGGCCCTGGTCGTGCTGGATGAAGCCGCGCGCGCCATCACGTCGGCAGACGACATCGTCGGCTGGGCGCGCGGCGCGATGGCCAGCTACAAGGCGCCGCGCGCCGTCGTCTTCGTCGATGAGCTGCCGCGCACCGCCAGCAACAAGATCAACTGGCGGCTTTTGCAGGATGCCGAATGGGGGCGAACGGCATGAAATCTGCTTGGCTGGAAAACCGGCGCAAGACCGCGTTATGCTGCGTGCGTCGATACCCCCTTGAAGCTGCAATCCCCAGCCTCGCCAAAAGATCAGGAACTCGCTGATGCGTATCGTCAATGTTGCCGCCGCCCAGATGGGCCCGATCCAGAAAGCCGACAGCCGCGAGGCCGTGGTCAAGCGCATGATCGCGCTGATGGACGAGGCCAAAGCCAAGGGCGCCGACCTGATCGTCTATCCGGAACTGGCGCTGACGACGTTTTTTCCGCGCTGGTATTCGGAGGACCGGGCGGAGGCGGACATCTGGTTCGAACGTGAGATGCCGAACGCGGCGACGAAGCCTCTGTTCGAGCGTGCGGCGCAGCATCAGATGGCGATGAATTTCGGCTATGCGGAGCTGACGCCCGACGGCCATCACTTCAACACCGCCATCCTCACCGACAAGTCCGGCAAGATCGTCGGCAAATATCGCAAGGTCCATCTGCCGGGCCATGTCGACTACGATACCAAGCGTTCGCACCAGCACCTGGAGAAGCGCTATTTCGAGCCCGGCGATCTCGGCTTCAACGTCTGGCGCGAGCTGGGCGGCATCATCGGCATGGCGATCTGCAACGACCGCCGCTGGCCCGAGACCTATCGCGTGATGGGCCTGCAAGGCGTCGAGATGGTGCTGATCGGCTACAATACGCCGTCGGTCAACGCGGAAAATAGTGAGGAGGGCGTCGAGAAGCGGCTGTTCCACAATCGCCTCTCGGTGCAGGCCGGCGCCTATCAGAACGCGACCTGGGTCGTCGCGGTGGCCAAGGCCGGCAGCGAGGACGGCCATCCGCTGTTCGGCGGCAGCCTGATCGTCGATCCCAACGGCGAGATCGTCGCCGAGGCCAAGACGGAAGACGACGAGGTTCTGGTCCACGCTTGCGACCTCGACGCCACCACCTTCGGCAAGACCACGATCTTCAACTTTGCAGCGCACCGCCGCGTCGAGCACTACGGCCTGATCACCAGCCAGACCGGCGCAGTGCCGCCGCCGGAGAAGTGACGCCGATGGCGGACAAGGGCACATCCGGCATATCTCTGCGCGAGCTCGATCCGCGCGATCGCTACAAGCTGCTCTGCGGCGTGATCGTGCCGCGGCCGATCGCGCTGGTGACGACGCTGGACGAGAACGGGGCGGTCAATGCCGCGCCGTTCAGCTTCTTCAACGTGTTCTCCGAAAGCCCCGCGCTGATCGTGCTCGGGCTCCAGCACAAGCCGGATCACAGCCCGAAGGACACCACCCGGAACATCCATCGCGACGGCGAGTTCGTCGTGCACATGGTAGACGAGGCGCTGTCGAGCGCGATGAACGACTGTGCGGTCGATTTTCCCTCTGGTGACAGCGAGGCCGCTGCGACCGGGCTTGCGACGATTCCTTCCGTCGATGTGAAGGTGCCGCGCCTCGCGTCTGCGCCGTTCGCGCTGGAATGTCGCCGCCACGTCGTGCTGACCTTCTCGCCGGATCGCGAGCTGCTGGTCGGCGAAGTGTTGCGGGTTCATGCCCGCGACGGCCTCGTCGACGAGGCGAACATGTATGTGGACCTCGACGCCTACCGGCCGATCGGCCGCATGTTCGGCAATCTCTACACGACGCAACGGGATACGTTTGCGCTGTCGCGCGAGAGCCATGCGCAGTGGCTCGCGCGGCAGGACGCCAAAGAGCTGAAGGACGCCTAGTGAGCCGAGAACTGCACCGTACCCAGCGCCATGGTGACGGCCGCCTGTGTCGGGTCGATCACGGGAATACGAAGCGCGTCTTCCAGCGGGCGGCGGTGGCGCGCCATGCCGGCGCAGCCCATCACGATGGCGCGGGCGCCGTCCTCGTCGCGCAGCGCGCGGCCGACCTCGATCATTTTGGCGAGCGTGCCTTCGCCCGAAGCCGTTTCTGCGACACTCATGTTGAGCGGCCGCTCGCCGGCGAGGCGGTCGGTCAGGCCCATCTGCCTGAGATAGCGCATGTGCCGCGGGATCGAGCGCTGGGCAATGGCGATGACGCCGAAGGTTTCGGCGCGCGCCAGAGCCGTCAGCACACCGCACTCGGCGATGCCGAACACGGGCCGATCGGTGCCTTCGCGGCAAACCTGAAGCCCGGGATCGCTGTAGCAGGCGATGACGAAGGCGGCAAAACTGTTGTCGCCTTCGACCAGCTTTCGGAGCGGCATCGCGACGCCATCGACGTCGGCCTGGCTTTCAATGCCGAATGGACCCTCGGCCAGCGACTGGCAGACCAGTTCGGGGCCGCCCTCAAAACCGAGCGGCTTGAGAGCTTCCTCAAGCCCTTGCGTGACCGCAGGGTTGGAGTTCGGATTGATGACGAGAATGCGCGGCCGGGACATGCTGGTCTTCCTGCAAAAGGGCGATCACTTGGCTCAGGCATATCATGGAGTGCCTCATGACTGAACCCACTTACGACCTGATCATCCGCGGCGGACGCGTCGCCACCACGACCGATGTGTTCGAGGCCGATGTCGCCATCTCCGGCGAGACCATCGCGGCCATCGGCCGCGGGCTTCCCGCGGCGAAGCGCGAGATCGACGCGCGCGGCAAGCTGGTGCTGCCGGGCGGCGTCGACAGCCACGCCCATATCGAGCAGCTGTCCGCAGCGGGCATCATGAATGCCGACACCTTCGAGAGCGCGACTGTCTCTGCCGCGTTCGGCGGCACCACCACGGTGATCCCGTTCGCCGCCCAGCATGTCGGCATGAAGCTGCCGCAAGTCGTCGAGGATTATCACACGCTCGCCAAGAAGGGCGCCGTGATCGACTACGCCTTCCACATGATCATTGCGGACGCGACCAAAGAGACGGTCGAGGAGCACATTCCGGCGCTGGTGAAGCAGGGGCATGCATCGATCAAGATCTTCATGACCTACGATCGGCTCAAGGTCGATGACGAGCCCTTGCTTGACATCCTCCTTGCCGCGCGCCAGTCCGGCGCGATGCTGTGCGCCCATGCCGAAAATCACGGCATCATCGCCTGGATGGTGAAGCGGCTGCTCGCGCGCGGCTACACGATGCCGAAATACCACGCCGTCAGCCACGCCCGCGTGTCGGAAGCCGAAGCCTTTACGCGACTGATCGGCATGGCGGCGCTGATCGACCAGCCGATCATGATCTTCCATGTCTCGACCGCCGAAGGCGCCAAGGTGATCCGCGGCTCGCGCGGGCAGGGGTTGAAGGTTTTTGCGGAGACCTGTCCGCAATATCTGTTCCTCACCGCGAACGATCTCGACAAGCCCGGTTCCGAGGGCGCCAAGTGGATGTGCAGTCCGCCGCCGCGCACGCATGCCGACCAGGAAGCGCTGTGGCAGGCGCTGTCGCTCGGCGATCTCCAGACCATTTCGTCGGATCATGCGCCCTATCGCTACGACGAGACCGGCAAGCTGCGCGCCGGCCCCAATCCGAATTTCAAGCAGGTCGCGAACGGCCTGCCGGGACTGGAACTGCGGCTGCCGCTGCTGTTCGACGCGATGGTGTCGAAGGGCCGCCTCGGCCTCGAAAAATTCGTCGAGCTGACATCTACCGCGCCGGCCAAGATCTACAATCTGCATCCGCGCAAGGGGTCGATCGCGGTCGGCGCCGATGCCGATATCGCGATCTGGGATCCCAATCGCGAGACCGTGATCGCCGACGAGATGATGCACGACCTCGCGGGCTACACGCCGTTCGCAGGCCGCAAGCTGAAGGGCTGGCCAGTGTCGGTGCTGTCGCGCGGCCGGGTGATCGTCGACGGCGACAAATGCCTTGCGAGCGCCGGCAGCGGCAAATTCCTGGCGCGCAGCGGCGGCGAGGCGGCCAAGCCGACCGGACGACTCGTGGCGGATATGGATCCTGAGCGAAACTTTGGAGCAAAGCTGCTGTGACGGCGGATCGCGCGCGATGAAGATCGTCGTCTTCGGCGGCACCGGCTTTGTCGGCCTCAATCTCGCCGAGGCGCTGCTCGCGCGCGGCCATGACGTCACGCTGCATGATCGTGCGCCGCTGCCGCCGGCTGCGCAGCGATCCCTGGCCGATTATGGCGAGCGGCTCAAGGTTGTTCAGGGCGACATCACCGACGCGGATGGCATCGACGCTCTCATTGCCGGGGGCTGCGATGCGATCGTGCTCGGCGCGGCGGTTACGGCTGGCGAAGAGCTCGAGCGGGTATCGACTGCGCGCGTTCTCGAAATCAACGTGATGGCGCAGATCCCCATTCTGCTTGCGGCGATCCGCCATGGTGTTCGCCGGGTAGTCAATCTGTCGTCGGCATCGGCTTACGGCGCATCGGGCGCGCGGTTCGAGGTCCTGGACGAGGAAACGCCCTGCGATCCCGTCTCGTTCTATGCGATCAGCAAGTTCACCTCGGAGCGATCGGTGGCACGGCACGCCGAGCTCTTTGGCGGTGATTTCCTGAGCGTGCGCTTAAGTGCCGTGTTCGGTCCGTGGGAGCGGCCCGGCTCGGTGCGCGATACGCCGAGCCTCCAGTTCCAGATCCTTGCTGCATTCGCCCGCGGCGAACCGGCCCTTCTCCCTGCACCTGGCATCAAGGATTGGACCTACGCGCCGGACGCCGCCGAAGCCGTAGCGGTGTTGATCGAGACCGAGCGGCCGCGCCGCCGACTCTATAACATTTCCAGCGGTGTGGCCTGGTCGGCGCTGCAATGGGGCGAGGCGTTTGCGGCCCTGCATCCTGGGCTGCAGTGTCGGCTCGCGTCTCCCGGAGAGAAGACCTTCATCAAGCTCCACGGCGGGGATCGTGCGCCGATGTCGGTCAAGCGGATGGCCGACGAATTCGGTTGGCGAGCGCGGTTCGGCTGCGTGGAGTCGGCCGCCGCGATGAGCGCCTGGTGGATGCAGCACAAGGAGGGGATCTGACATGCGGCTGCAGGGGCGCACGGCCGTCATCACCGGAGCGGGCTCGGGCATCGGCCGCGCGAGCGCCAAGCTGTTCGCGGAGGAGGGCGCGCGCCTCGCTCTGGTTGATCGCGACGCGGAGGGGCTTCAGGAAACGCTGAGCTTGGTCGGCGAGGCAACGACGCATGTCGGCGACGTCGGTGATGCCGGCTTCGCCGAAGCCGTTGTTACCGATGTCGTCGCGCGGCACGGCCGGCTCGACATCCTGATGACCGCGGCAGGCTTCTCCGTCGGCGGCACCGTGCTGACGACGAGCGTGGAGGACTGGGACGCGGTGTTCCGCGCCAATGTCGGCGGCACCTGGCTGTGGGCGCGGGCGGCGGTGCCGCAGATGCAGCGGCAGAAGAACGGCTCGATCATCACGCTGGCATCGCAGCTGGCGATGGCCGGCGGCAAGGGCAACAGCGCATACATCGCCGCCAAGGGCGCGATCGTCAGCCTGACGCGGACGATGGCGGTGGATTTCGCCACCGACGGCATTCGCGTCAATGCGATTGCGCCGGGCGCGATCGACACACCGATGCTTCGCCGCAGCTTTGCCCGTCACGCCAATTCGGACGAGGTGCGCGAGGCCTCCCGCAACCGCCACGCCATGAAGCGGTTCGGGCAGGCCGAGGAGATCGCGCAGACCGCGCTGCATCTCGCAAGTGACGCGTCGTCCTTCACAACGGGCACCGTGATGGTGGTCGACGGAGGCTGGCTCGCGGCATGAGTGAGGCGCTGACAGAGCTTGAAGCCGGCATACGCGCCGATCTTGCGATGATCGCGCATCCCGGCGCGGCATGGCTCGAACCGAAGACGGGACCGGACGGCAAGCTCGCGCTCGACGTGCTGATCGTCGGCGCCGGCCAATCCGGCACTGCTATCGGCTTCGGCCTGATGCGCTCTCGCGTCAGCAACATCCTTCTGCTCGACAAGGCGGAGGAGGGAGAGGAGGGCCCTTGGCTCACCTATGCCCGCATGCCGACGCTGCGTAGCCCCAAGGATTACACCGGTCCCGACCTCGACATTCCGAGCCTGACCTACCAGTCCTGGCATGAAGCCCGCTTCGGCAGGGAGAGCTGGCAGGCGCTGAACCTGATCCTGCGGGAGCATTGGGCGGAGTATCTGCTGTGGGTACGGCGCACGATCGGCTTGCCCGTGCGCAATGGCAGCGAGCTTCTCGAGATTGCGCCTGCGGCCGACGGCCTGCTGGCCGCGCGCGTGAAGCGTGCCGATGCCATCGAGACGCTCTATGCCCGCAAGATCGTGCTGGCGACGGGGCAGGAGGGCATGGGCGACTGGATGATCCCGGAGCCGCTGCGCGATCTGCCGGCAAGCTCGGTCGCAACCGTCGCCGACGACATCGACTTCGAGAAGCTCCGCGGCAAGCGCGTGGCCGTGATCGGCGCCGGCGCGTCGGCCTTCGACAATGCGGCGACCGCGCTGGAGGCGGGCGCGGCGGAAGTGCATCTACTCTGTCGCCGCGCGCAGATCCAGGTGATCCAGCCCTATCGCTGGCTGACCTTCCGCGGCTTCCTGCGCCATCTCAGCGATCTCGATGATGCCTGGCGCTGGCGCTTCATGCGCAAGATCCTCGAGATGCGCGAGGGCTTTCCGCAGCCGACCTATGACCGCTGCGCGCGTCACGCCAATTTCACACTGCACGAGGGCGCGCCGGTCGAGGGCACCAGGCAGACCGATGGCGGCGTCGAATTGCACACGCCACGCGGCACGATCACGGCGGATTTCGTGATTTGCGGCACCGGCATCGACATGAACTTTGCCGGCCGCGGCGAGCTGCGCCGCTTTGCCGGCAATATCGCGACCTGGGCCGATCGCTACCAGCCGCCTGCGAGCGAACGCAACGCGCGGCTCGGCCGCTTTCCCTATCTCGACGACGATTACGCCTTCACCGAGCGCGTGCCGGGCGAGACGCCGTGGATCTCCGACATCCATCTGTTCGCCATCGGCTCCACCATGAGCTTTGGTCCGTCGGGATCGTCGATCAACGCGATGACGACGGCCGTTCCCAAGCTGGTCGACGGCCTGACGCGCGGCCTGTTTCGCGCCGATGTTGAACGTCACTGGGCTTCGCTCAGCGCCTATGACGTGCCGCAGGCCGTGGTTACGCGGCCCGCGCGAACAATGGAGGAGCAGCGATGATCATCCATGCGCCGCCGCGACGATGCGCCTCTGCGAGATTGGCGCGCAACTTGCTTCTTTCTTGACCTGCCTCTGCCGGCATTTCCAGTCGAAATCTTGGGGAAAACGAATGCGTTTTGTGTCTTTCAGGCCCGGGTGCTGCGTCCTCGCCACCACTGCGCTGTTGCTCATCGCCGCCGCGCCTTCGCAGGCACAAACCAGGGCGGAAACGTTGCGCTATGTCACCGGCTCGGCCGTCAACACGCTCGATCCCAACATCCCCGGATCGACCCGCGAATCCTTCGCGCTAAGCATGAGCACATACGACCGGCTGGTGGCGTTCGGCCGCAAGCAGCTCAACGGAAAATGGGTGTTCGATCTCGACACGATCACCGGCGAGCTCGCCGAGTCCTATGACGTCAGCCCCGATGGCTTGAAGCTGACCTTCCGCCTGCGCAAGGACGCAAAATTCCAGGACGGCTCGCCTGTCACGGCCGAAGACGTCAAATGGTCGCTCGATCGCTGCGTCACCGCGCCGATCCTCGGCAAGGCGCAGCTCCTGACGGGATCATTGACGTCGGCTGACCAGTTCAAGGTGATCGATCCGCTCACGATCGAGGTGACGCTGCCGAAGCCCGACAAGCTCGCGCTGCCGAACCTTGCTACCGTCTACCCGATGATCATCAACTCGAAAGTGGCGAAAGAGCACGCGACGGCGGATGATCCCTGGGCCACCGCATGGCTGAAGGAGCACACCGCCGGCAGCGGCGCCTATGTGGTCGAGACCTTCAAGCCGGGCGAGCAGGTCATCCTCAAGCGCGACGAGACCTGGAATCGCGGCTCGGCCAACAAGCCTGCGTTCTTCAAGCGCGTGATCGTGCAGTCCGTGCCGGAACCCGCGACCCGCGCCAACCTCGTCGAGCGTGGCGACGCCGACCTCGTCGTCGATCTCCAGGCCAGCGACGTGCAGTCGCTCGAGGCCAAGGGCAAGCTCAAGGTGGTCTCGACCCCGCAATACAATGCGATCACCTATGTCTCGATGAACAACCAGATGCCGCCGTTCGACAACGTCAATGTCCGCCGCGCCATCGCTTACGCGCTTCCCTATGACGACATGTTCAAGGCCGCCCTGTTCGGCCGCGGCGCGCCGCTGTTCGGTGCGAGCTGGCCGGACGGCAAGCCGCTGAACGGCATCTATCCGTTCCAGCAGCCGGTGAAGCTCGATCTCGACAAGGCCCGCGAATATCTCAAGGCCGCCGGTCTTCCTGAAGGCTTCTCGACCACCTTCAGCTTCAACGTCGGCCAGTCCTCGACCGCGGAGCCGATGGCCGCGCTGGTGAAGGAGTCGCTCGGCAAGATCGGGATCAAGGTCGACATCCAGAAGCTGCCGGACGCGCAGATGTCGACGCAGATCAACGAGAAGAAGCTTCCCTTCTACACCGAAGGCATCGTAGCCTGGCTGCCGTCGACCGATTACTTCTACCGCAACTTCTACACCGGTAATCAGCGCTGGAACTACAGCTCGATCAACAACCCGGACCTCGCTACGATCGCGCAGGAAGCCCGCTTCGAGCCGGATAAGGCCAAGTATGAGGAAGCCGGCCGCAAGCTCAATGCGATGCATGCCGATCTGATGCCGCAGATCATGCTGTGGCAGCCCAACCAGGATGCCGTGATGGCGGCGTCGATCGAGGGCTACACCTACGAGTTCCACCGCCAGGTCGACTATCGCGACGTCAGCCGCAAGTGATAGCCGCAAGCAAGAGGAGCTCTGAAGGGTGACGACCGGTCTTGGTGCGACATTGGTACGAGCGGGCAGGCGGCTGTTGTCGTCGCTGCCGGCGCTGTTCGGCGTACTGGTCTTCACCTTCCTCCTGATGCGTGTCCTTCCAGGCGACCCCGCGGTGTTCTTCGCCTCGGGGCCCAATGCCGGCAAGGAGGAGATCGAACAGATCCGCAAGCAGATGGGGCTCGACAAATCGGTGCCGGAGCAACTCGTGTTCTATCTCTCCGACATCGGCCACGGCAATCTCGGCCGCTCCATGATGACGGGGCAGCCGGTGCTGAAGGATCTGCGCGAGCGGCTGCCGGCCTCGCTCGAACTGACTTTCACAGCGCTCCTGATTGCGCTCATCGCGGCGGTGCCGCTCGGCGTCGTCGCGGCGCTGCGGCCGGGGTCGGTGGTCGATCACGGCGTGCGGCTGTTCTGCGCGCTCGGTGTCTGCGTGCCGACTTTCGTCTCGGGCCTGCTACTCATCTACGTCTTCTACTATCTGCTCGGGCTCGCGCCTGATCCGACCGGGCGGATCGACGTCTTCACCTCGCTGCCGCCGCAGCGCACCGGCTTCCTGTCGATCGATTTCCTGCTCGCCGGCGATGTCGAGGGCTGGTGGGCGGCCTGCAAGCAGCTGATCCTGCCGGCGGTGAGCATGGCCCTGTTCGTGATCGCGCCGCTGGCGCGGATCACGCGCGCCTCGATGCTGGTTTCGCTCGGCAGCGACTTTGTGCGCACCGCGCGTTCCGTTGGTTTGTCCTGCCGCAAGGTGGTCGTGACCTATGCCTTGAGGAATGCGATCCTCCCCGTCATCACTATCGCGGGCATCGTGTTCTCGACCATGCTGGGCGCCAATGTCCTCGTGGAGAAGGTATTCTCCTGGCCGGGCGTTGCCTCCTACGCGCTCGATGCGCTGCTGTCCTCCGACTACGCGCCGGTGCAGGGCTTCGTGCTGCTGATGGCCAGCCTGTTCGTGCTGGTCAATCTGGTGGTCGACATCTGCTACG
The DNA here is from genome assembly GCF_018130785.1 of Bradyrhizobium liaoningense. Lineage (GTDB taxonomy): Bacteria > Pseudomonadota > Alphaproteobacteria > Rhizobiales > Xanthobacteraceae > Bradyrhizobium > Bradyrhizobium liaoningense_A. The sequence goes on along the minus strand of NZ_JAFCJT010000001.1, from coordinate 653,818 downwards.
GCATCGCCGATCCCAGGGTGTCGATCGAATGACCAGCACAACCCTTCGCCATTCGGTCTGGATCCTGCGCGGCAATCCGCTCACCGCCGTTGCCGCGGCCGGCGTCATGCTGTTCGTCCTTCTCGCGATCTTCGGGCCGTGGATCGTGCCTTATGATCCCGTGGTCTCCAATGTCTCGGAGGCATTGCTGCCGCCGAGCGCGGCGCATATCGCCGGCACGGACCAGCTTGGGCGCGATGTGTTCAGCCGTCTCGTCATCGCGGCGCGGCTCGATCTTGCCATTGCCGTCTCCGCGGTCGGCATCTCCTTCGTGATCGGCGCCGTCGTCGGCGCGTTTTGCGGCTATGCCGGCGGCAGGCTCGATCGGGCCGTCGGCCGCTTCGTCGACGTCATGATGGCCTTTCCGCTGTTCGTGCTGGCGATGGCGATGGTCGCTGCGCTGGGCAACCGGATCGAGAACATCGTGATCGCAACCGCAATCATCAATCTACCATTCTACATCCGCTTCGCGCGCGCCGAGGTGAACGTCCGCCGCAATGTCGGCTGGGTGGAGGCCGCTCGCGCCTGCGGCGAGAGCCATTTTTCGGTGGTGCTGCGCTTCCTGCTGCCAAATATCCTGCCGGCGATGGCGGTGCAAATCTCGCTCAATCTCGGCTGGGCCATTCTCAATGCGGCCGGCCTGTCCTTCATCGGCCTCGGCGTCAAGCCGCCGACGCCGGAATGGGGCATCATGGTGGCGGAAGGCGCGCGCTTTATCTCGACCGGGCGGTGGTGGCTGGTGGCGTTTCCGGGTCTTGCGCTGATGATGGCCGTGCTGTGCTTCAATCTCCTCGGTGACGGGATGCGGGACATTCTCGATCCGCGGATGCGCACATGAGCGAGCAGCTGCTAGGGATCAACGACCTCCACGTCGCGTTCTCGACGCGGCGTGGCATGGTCGAGGCCGTGCGCGGCGTGACGCTCTCGGTCGGGAAGGGCGAGATGCTCGGTCTCGTTGGCGAGAGCGGCTCGGGCAAGTCGGTCACCGGCTTCGCGACGACGCGGCTGCTCGATGCGGCTGGGCGCGTCACCGGCGGAAAGATCCTGTTCCGCGGGCAGGACGTCACAAAACTCAGGGGCGATGACCTCCGCCATCTCCAGGGCGCCGCGATGTCGATGATCTTCCAGAATCCGCGGGCGGCGCTCAACCCGATCCGCGCGATCGGCTTGCAGATCGCAGATGCGATCCTCACGCATAAGAAGATATCGAAGGACGCCGCGCGCGCCGAGGCGCTCGACCTGCTGCGCGCGGTGCAGATCCGCGACCCCGAGGCGCGGATGAACGCCTATCCGCACGAGCTCTCCGGCGGCATGTGCCAGCGCGTCATGATCGCGATCGCGATCTCCTGCAATCCGGCGCTGCTGATCGCCGACGAGCCGACCACCGGTCTCGACGTCACCACCCAGAAGGTGGTGATGGATCTGTTGGCAGACATTGCCGCCGCGCGCGGCATGGCGACGATCCTGATCACGCATGATCTCGGACTCGCAGCACGCTATTGCCGCCGCATCGCGGTGATGGAGCGCGGCCGCATCGTCGAGGAGGCGAGCCCGAAAACGCTCTTCACCGCGCCGCAGCACGCCTATACCCGCCGCCTGGTGGCGGCGTCGCCGACCGCGACGTCGCGGATCGAGGATCTCGTGACCGAGCAGGAGCGGGAGCGTTACGCGACTGTCGTCAGCAAGCCCAGGCAGGACCCCGCGCACGGGACGCCGCCGCTGCTGGAGGTGCGCAAACTGGCAAAACGTTTCGACCAGGGGTCTGCGGCAGTTGCCGACTTCTCGATGACGATGGCCGGCGGCGAGAGTGTCGGTCTGGTCGGCGAGTCCGGCTCCGGCAAGAGCACGACCTCGCGGATGATCTGCCGCCTGATCGACCCGAGCGAAGGCGACATCGTGTTCGACGGGCAGTCGATCGGCCATGTCGCGTCGCGCGATTTTCATCGCTCGCCGCTGCGCAAAGACATCCAGATGGTCTTCCAGGACCCGAACGAGAGCCTCAACCCGCGCTTCACGGCGTTCGACTGCATCGCCCATCCCCTGATGCGGCTCGACGGCATGCGCGCGGGCGATGCGCTGCGCAAGCGGGTGGAAGAGTGTGCGGAGCGGGTGGGCTTGCCGCTCGATCTGTTGCCGCGTTTTCCGCACCAGCTCTCCGGCGGCCAGAAGGCCCGCGTCGGCATCGCCCGCGCCATCGCCTGCCGGCCGCGGCTGCTGGTGCTGGACGAGCCGACTGCTGCGCTCGACGTCTCGGTGCAGGCGGTGGTGCTGCAATTGCTCGACCGTTTGCGCCGCGAGAACGACATCGCGCTGCTGTTCGTCAGCCACGATCTCAACGTGGTGCGCATGCTGTGCGACCGCACCATCGTGCTGCGCAACGGTGGCATCGTGGAACAGGGCGAGAGCCGGGCGCTGTTCGACAATCCGAAGACGGACTATACGCGGAAGTTGGTCGAGGCGATCCCGCATATCGAGACCGGGCCGGCACTGGCCGCCGCTCTTTGAGGCCTGGGCGAGCCAAAATGGCGGTGAGATCCCGCTGGCGAAGGTGCAGCTAGTGGCATACCATTTGCACGCCAATGGGCTCTGGTTTCACCTGCCCTTGGCCAAAGATGGCCGGCATCACGGCATTACTGGGAGGACTTCATGGATCGCAGGACCGTATTGAAGGGACTGGCTGGCGCGGGCGGTTTGGCATTGTCGGGCGGCCTCTCGGCCCCGGCGATCGCGCAAGGCGCATCGGCCCGCACACTGCGCTTCGTGCCGCAGGCCAATCTCGCCAATTTCGATCCGATCTGGGGCACCCAATATGTCGTGCGCAACGCAGCCGCGCTGGTCTGGGATACGCTCTACGGCATCGACGCGCAGCTTCAGCCGCAGCGCCAGATGGTCGAGTCCGAGGAGACCTCGGACGACGGCAAGACCTGGACATTCAAGCTGCGCCCCGGCCTCAAATTCCACGACGGCGAGCCGGTGCTGAGCAAGGACGTCGTCGCCAGCCTGTCGCGCTGGGCGGCGCGCGATCCGATGGGCCTGATGATCCTTGCGATCCAGCAGGAATTGACCGCTGTCGACGACCGCACCTTCAAATGGGTCTTGAAGCAGCCCTTTCCGAAAATGCTCTACGCGCTCGCCAAGAACAACGCGCCGTGCTCCTTCATCATGCCGGAGCGCATCGCGAAGACCGATCCGTTCAAGCAGATCACCGAATATGTCGGCTCGGGACCGATGAAGTTCGCCAAGAGCGAATGGGTGCCCGGCGCCAAGTCGGTGTTCGAGAAGTTCACCGACTACGTGCCGCGGCAGGAGAAGGCCTCGTGGCTCGCCGGCGGCAAGCAGATCCTGGTCGATCGCGTCGAGTGGCTGGTGATGCCGGATCCCGCCACTGCGGCCGCGGCCTTGCAGAACGGTGAGGTCGACTGGTGGGAGAACCCGATCGCTGATCTTGTGCCCGTGTTGAAGAAGAACAAGAACATCAGCGTGGATATCGGCGATCCCCTCGGCAATATCGGCTCGTTCCGCATGAACCATATGTTCGCGCCGTTCAACGACGTGCGGGCGCGGCGTGCGGTGCTGATGGCGCTGAGCCAGGAAGACTACATGCGCGCGATCGTCGGCGACGACACCGCGCTGTGGAAGTCGCTGCCCGGCTTCTTCACGCCTGACACGCCCCTCTATAGCGAATTGGGCGGTGAGATCCTCAAGGGCAAGCGCGATTTCGACGCCGCCAAGAAGCTGCTCGCCGAGAGCGGCTATTCCGGCCAACCGGTGACCTGCCTCGTGGCGCAGGACCAGCCGATCACCAAGGCGCAAGGAGACGTCACCGCCGATCTTCTGAAGAAGCTCGGCATGAATGTCGACTTCGTCGCCACCGACTGGGGCACGGTCGGGTCTCGCCGCGCGGCGAAGACGCCGCCGGGACAGGGCGGCTGGAACATGTTCCACAGCTGGCATGCCGGCGCCGACTGCATCACGCCGGCCGCCTACACCGCCATCCGAGCCAATGGCGACAAGGCCTGGTTCGGCTGGCCCAACAGCCCGAACACCGAGAAGGAGATCGTGGCCTGGTTCGACGCCAAGAGTCTCGAGGAGGAGAAGGCGGCGATCGGGCAGGTCAACAAGGCGGCGCTCGAGGATGTCGTCTACGCGCCGACCGGATTCTTCCTGACCTACACGGCCTGGCGCAAGAACGTCTCCGGCATCACGAAAGGGCCGCTGCCGTTCTTCTGGGGCGTGACGAAGTCCGCATGATCGTGCGTTGAGGCCAGATGCTCTCCTACATCCTCCGTCGCATCGTCGCGACCTTGCCGGTGATGGCAATCGTCGCGCTGTTCGTGTTCAGCCTGCTCTACATCGCGCCGGGGGATCCCGCCGTGGTGATCGCGGGCGATCAGGCAAGCCCGGAGGATGTGGAGCGCATTCGCCAGAGCCTCGGCCTCGATCGTCCGTTCCTGGTCCAGTTCGGAAGCTGGGTCTGGCGCATCCTGCACGGCGATCTCGGCACCTCGATCTTCACCAACCTGCCGGTCTCGACGATGATCGGGCAGCGTTTGGGGCCGACGCTGTCGCTGATGATCATCACGCTGCTGCTCACGATCGTGGTCGCAGTGCCGCTCGGCGTCGTAGCCGCGTGGAAAGCGGGCAGCCTGATCGACCGGGCCATCATGGCCTTCGCGGTGTTCGGCTTCTCGCTGCCGGTGTTCGTCGTCGGCTATGTGCTCGCCTACGTCTTCGCGCTGGAGCTCGAATGGCTGCCCGTGCAGGGCTACACGCCGCTCACCCAGGGCTTCTGGCCGTGGCTGGAGAATCTGATCCTGCCGGCGATCGCGCTCGGCTGCGTCTACATCGCGCTGGTCGCGCGCATCACGCGCGCGACCATGCTCGAAGTGCTGCAGCAGGACTATATCCGCACCGCGCGCGCGAAAGGTCTCGGGCAGGGCGGCATCCTGTTCATCCACGCGCTCAAGAACGCGGCGGTGCCGATCGTGACCGTGATCGGGATCGGCATCGCGCTGCTGATCGGTGGCGCGGTCGTCACCGAAAGCGTGTTCGCAATCCCAGGCCTCGGCCGGCTCACGATCGACGCGATCCTGCGCCGCGACTATCCCGTCATCCAGGGCATCGTGCTGCTGTTCAGCTTCGTCTACGTCCTCGTCAATCTGATGATCGACGTCACCTATACGCTCGTTGACCCGAGGATCCGCTATTGACCGATACGACCGTCAATCCGCAATCGCTCCCGGCCGACTTCGTTCTCGCGCCGCAACTGCCTGAAATCCTGCGGCCGGTCACGATCCGGCGCGGCTTCATCGGCCTTTTGCGCGGCCACCCCACCGTCGCGATCGGCGGTGCGCTGCTGCTGATGCTCGTTCTGATCGCGATCTTCGCGCCGTATCTCGGGACGGTCGATCCGACAGCACTCGCGCCTGCCAAACGCACGCGGGCGCCGTCGGCGGATTTCTGGTTCGGCACCGACGTCCTCGGTCGCGATATCTATTCGCGTGTGCTCTTTGGCGCACGGGTCTCGCTCACGGTCGGCCTGTCGGTTGCGATCCTCGCGTCCGCGGCGGGCCTCGCCATCGGCATCGTCTCCGGCTTCATCCGGTGGGCCGACGGCATCTTGATGCGGATCATGGACGGCCTGATGTCGATCCCGCCGATCTTGCTCGCGATCGCGCTGATGGCGCTGACGCGCGGCAGCGTCGGCAACGTCATCCTGGCCATCACCGTCGCCGAGATCCCGCGGGTTTCCCGTCTTGTCCGTAGTGTGGTGCTGTCGCTGCGCGAGCAACCCTATGTGGACGCCGCGGTCGCCTGCGGCACGCGCACGCCGATGATCATCCTGCGGCACATCCTGCCCAACACGCTCGCGCCGATGCTGGTCCAGGCGACTTACATTTGCGCCAGCGCCATGATCACGGAGGCGATCCTGTCCTTCATCGGCGCCGGCACGCCACCCACCATTCCGTCCTGGGGCAACATCATGGCTGAGGGCCGCGCGCTGTGGCAGGTCAAGCCCTACATCGTGTTCTTTCCGGCGGCGTTCCTCTCCGTCACCGTGCTCGCCGTGAACCTGCTCGGCGACGGCCTTCGCGATGCGCTCGATCCGCGCATGGCCAAGAGCCTCTGATGTCGAGGGGCTGATCGCGATGGCTTTGCTCGAAGTCCAGAACCTCCAGACCCACTTTCGCACGCCCGGCGGCATCAACCGCGCGGTCGACGGCGTGTCCTTTCATGTCAACGAAGGCGAGACGCTCGCCATCGTCGGCGAGTCCGGCTGCGGCAAATCGGTGACCTCGATGTCGCTGATGCGGCTGATCCCGGAGCCACCGGGCAGGATCGCGGGCGCGATCCGCTTCGCGGGCAAGGACCTGTTGCAACTGCCCGATCGCGAGATGCGCGCCATCCGCGGCAACGACATCTCGATGATCTTTCAGGAGCCGATGACGAGCCTCAACCCGGTTCTGACGGTCGGCCGCCAGATCCGCGAGACGCTGATGATACACCAGGGCCTCGACAAGGCTGCGGCCGAGGCGCATGCGATCGAGATGCTGACGCTGGTCGGCATTCCCGAGCCGAAGCGGCGCGTGCGCGAATATCCGCATCAGCTTTCCGGCGGCATGCGACAGCGCGTGATGATCGCGATCGCGCTGGCCTGCAATCCAAAGCTCCTGATCGCGGACGAGCCGACCACCGCGCTCGACGTGACCATCCAGGCACAGATCCTGAAGCTGATGCTCGATCTCAAGCGCCGGGTCGGTGCGGCGATCATCCTGATCACCCACGATCTCGGCGTCGTCGCCGAGATCGCCGAACGTGTCATGGTGATGTATGCCGGCCGCAAGGTCGAGGAGGCGCCGGTGGCCGAGCTGTTCCGCTCGCCGCGTCATCCCTATACGCAGGGCCTGCTCGGCGCGGTGCCGAGGCTCGGCTCGTCGCTGACAGGCACGGCGAGACGGCTGGCCGAAATCCCCGGGCAGGTGCCTGATCTGCGCAAGCCGATCACCGGCTGCGTCTTCGCCGGCCGCTGCGCGCTCGCGACCGATCTGTGTCGCCAGTACGCGCCTGGGCTCGAGGAGAAGGGCCCGCGCCACATCGCCGCCTGCCACTACGCCGCCAAGGGAGCGGTTGCGGCATGAGTCCTCCGCTGCTCCAGGTCAATGATCTCAAGAAGCATTTTCCGGTCAAGACCGGCCTGTTCGGTCGCAAGGCTGAATATGTCTATGCCGTTGACGGCGTGTCGTTCGAGATCGCGAAGGGCGAGACATTGTCGCTGGTCGGCGAGTCCGGCTGCGGCAAGTCGACGGTCGGCCGCGCAATTCTGCGGCTGTTCGACATCACCGCTGGCCAGGTGATCCTCGACGGCCAGCGCATCGACGACGCACATCCGAGCACGATGCGCCAGATGCGCCGCCGCGTGCAGGTGGTGTTCCAGGACCCGTTCTCGAGCCTCAATCCGCGCATGCGCGTGCGCGACATCCTGGCCGAACCGATCCGCAATTTCGGCCTCGCTAAATCAGCAGCCGATCTCGAAACGCGCGTCACGGCGCTGATGGATACTGTGCGGCTGCCGCGCGAGGCGCTCAACCGCCGGCCGCACGAATTCTCCGGTGGCCAGCGCCAGCGCATCGGCATCGCGCGGGCGCTCGCGGCCGAGCCCGAGTTGATCGTCTGCGACGAAGCTGTCTCGGCGCTCGACGTCTCGGTCAAGGCGCAGATCGTCAATCTCTTGCAGGATCTCCAGCGCGAGTTCGGCCTTGCGCTGCTGTTCATCAGCCATGATCTCGCCATCGTCGAGCACATGACCCACCGCGTCGCGGTGATGTATCTCGGCAAGATTGTCGAGGTTGCCCCGCGCCGCGAGATCTTTGCAGCGCCAAAGCATCCCTACACCAGGGCGCTGCTTTCGGCGGTGCCGCTGCCCGAGCCCGGCGCCCAGCGAAATCCGATCATCCTCAAGGGAGACGTGCCGAGCCCGATCAACCCGCCGAAGGGATGTCGCTTCCACACCCGCTGCCCGCTCGTCTTCGACCGCTGCCGCTCCGAGGAACCGACGCTGCGCGCGATTGGACCGGAGCAATGGGTGGCCTGTCACCTCGAAGACGGTGCGCAGGGCCTCAACCCTGGCGGCGCAGGAAGCCTGTGATCGTCACCTTCTCCCAGATACCGGCGGCCGCAAACGGGTCGGCGCGGTTGAAGGCTTCGACTTCGCTACGTCCGGGCGCCTCGATCAGGAAAAGGCTGCCGATCATGCTCTCGCCATCGTCGGAGACGAGCGGCCCCGACATCACGATCTTGACGCCGAAGCGCGATGTGTCGCTCAGGAAGGCCTTGTGGGCGTCGTAATTGGCGAGCCGGGTCGGCAGCGCGCCAGCGCGGTCGAGGGCGTGAATGGCGAACAGCATGATGTCTCCGTTTACGTGTCGGTTTTCTTGGGACGGCCGCGAGGGCGGCCGTCCGGATTTGTCATAATCGACCCGCCTATTTGGCGCCGAGCTTGCCGGCTTCCTCGAAGGTCGGGCAAGTCCGCTGTTCCAGCGGCACGTCGAACGGCTGGTAATTGTCCTTGGTGATGACGGTCGGCTTCAGCACGATCTCGGCGATGACGGGCTGGTTACGCAGGCTGCGGATCGCCATCATGGTGCCCAGGCACCCTTGCGCAAATCCGTTGTAGTCGCCGCTCGCAAGCAGCTTGCCGGACTTGATCGCGTCGATCGCCTCCTTGGTACCGTTGATGCCGATCACCTGGGCTTTCCGGTTCGCACCGTCGAGCGCCTCGATCGCGCCGACCGCCATGGCGTCGTTGGCGGCGAGCACGCCGTCGATCTGCGCGTTCGACTGCATCAGGTTTTCCATGACCTGGAGCGCCTGGAGCCGCTGGTAGTTGCCGGGCTGCGAGGCCAGCAGCTTGGCGCCCGGGCTCTCCTTCAGCGCGTCGTTGAAGCCGCGGACGCGGTCGACATTGGTCAGCGAGCCCTTGACGCCCTCGATGATGACAATGTTGCCCTTGCCGCCGAGGGTCTTGAGCAGGAAGCGCGCGGTCTCGAGCCCGAGGCTGTAATCATCGGCGCCGACGAAGGAGAGGAACTTGCCGCCGGCTGAGCGGTCGGTGATGTTGATGACCGGGATCTTGGCTTCGTTGATCTTCTCGACGCCCGGCACCATCGCCTTGTAGTCGACCGGCGTGAAGACGATCGCGCTCGGCTTCTTCACCACGACGTCCTCGATCTGGCTGAGCTGCTCGGGGATCGAGTCAGGCTTGGTCGGGATGTACTGAAGCGTCTTCGCGTTCAGCGACTTTGCCATGTTGTCGGCACCGACCCGTACCGTCTGGAAGAACGGATTCGTCTGGTTCTTGGTGAAGACGGCGATGGTCTCGCCGTCGGCACGCGCCCCGGTGGTGAACGCGGCCGCCATCAGCAGCGGCAGCGCCAAATAGCCCAGTGTCTGTTTCATGTAGCCTCCATCCCTCATTTTGCTTGTTGGATTTCCAAGAGTTCATTGCGCGCGGCGGCGGGTCTTCATGTCCAGCCAGACCGCGAGAATGACGATGATGCCGGTTACCAGCGGCTGCCAGTTGGCGCTGACCGAGAGCAGGTTCATGCCGTTCAGCACCAGCGTCAGGATCAGCGCGCCGATGAAGGTGCCGAACACGGTGCCGACACCGCCGAACAGCGAGGTGCCGCCGATCAGCACGGCTGCGATCGCGGGCAGCGTCAGGCTTTCGCCGATGTCGGCCTCGGCCGAATTGAGCCGCGACAGGAAGATGATCGAGGCGAGCCCCGCCATGGTGCCTGATACCGCGTAGACCAGCAGCAGGCGCCGCGCGACAGGAATGCCGGAGAGGCGGGCGGCGACCGGATTGGCGCCGATCGCATAGATCTCCTGGCCCCAGATCGTCCGCTGCGCGAACAGCGTCCCGATGCCGAGGAACACCAGCAGCAGGTAGACCGGGATCGGCAGGCCGAACAGATAGCCGCTGCCGATCTGGCGGAATCCTGCCGGGAAGCCGTGCAGGGTTTCGCCCGCCATGTACCAATAGGTGAGGCCATTCAGCACCCAGAGCATGCCGTAGGTGGCGATGAAGGAGGGGATGCGCAGCGCGGTGACCATGATGCCGTTGAGCAGGCCAACGATGCCGCCGCAGGCGAGCCCGGTGAGAATGCCGAGCGCCGGCGAGCCGGTCTTGTGGATCACGGTGCCGGCGATACAGGCGGACAGCGCGACATTGGCGCCGACGGACAGATCGAGGCCGGCAGTCAGCACGACAAGCGTCAGGCCCGACGCGATGAAGAAGGTCAGGCTCGCTTGTCTCAGCACGTTGAGGATGTTGCCGAGGCTCAGGAAGGAATCGCTGAGGACAGCCAGCACCGCGCAGATCAGCAGCGCCGCGAGCAGGCGGTAGAACACCTGGATCGCGTCCTGCGACAGGAACGAGCGGGGCGGCGAGAGGGCCTCTTTGGAGATGTCGGTCATGCGCGGCTCCTGAGGCCGTCGAGGAAGAGAGCGACGATGACGAGGACGCCGACGCTTGCGACCTGTACCGAGGAGGGCATCGAGATCAGGTTGAGCCCGTTGCGCAGCACGCCGACCGCGATCACGCCGAGCAACGTGCCGAGCAGCCAGCCATTGCCGCGCTCGAACGAGGTGCCGCCGACCGCGACCGCGGCGATGGCGTCGAATTCGAGGCCGAGGCCCGCAGTCGGGTGGCCGGAATTCATGCGCGCGGTCATCAAGAGGCCGGCGATGCCTGCCATGGCGCCGCCGATCGCGTAAACCGCGATCAGGAGCCGGTTCGGCGACAGGCCGGCATAGCGCAGCGCCTCGCGGTTGCCGCCGAGTGCGAAGATGTAGGTGCCGAAGCGGGTGTGATAGAGCAGTCCGTGAAAGGCCGCATAGGTCACCAGCGCCATCACGATGGGCACCGGCACGCCCAGAAGCGTCGCCGAATAGATGTCGCGCACGCTGTGGGGAATGCCGACCACGCTCTGGCCGTCGCTGACGATCAGCGACAGGCCCTGCGCCATGCCGAGCGTGCCCAGCGTCGCGACGAAGGGCGGAATGCCGACGATGGCGACCAGCCAGCCGTTGGCGAAGCCGAAGGCTGCGCCGACCAGAAGCCCGGCGCCGAGGCCCAGCAGCATCGACTTGGTCGCGAGCGACACGATGGCGACGCAGAGCGAGGTCAGCGTCAGCACCGCGCCCATCGACAAATCCAGCCCCTCGGTCATGATGATCAAGGTCATCGGCAGCGCGAGCATGGTCAGGATGGTCGACTGCACCAGCACATTGGAGAGGTTGGCGACCGACAGGAAGCCGGGCGCGATCGCACTGAACAGCGCGATCAGCAGCACCAGCACGATGGCAACGCCGGGAATGCGCTGCAGCGGATTGGGTTGTGAGACGACTGCGGCTTCACGCATGATGCATCCCCAGTCGCACGATGTTCTCCTCCGTCAGCTCGCTGCGTGTCAAATGTCCCGCGATGCGGCCCTCGCGCATCACATAGGCGCGGTCGCAGACATGGCAGATCTCGACCTGCTCGGACGAGATCATCAGCGCCGCCGCGCCTTCCGCCACCAGCCGGTCGATCAGCGCAAAAATCTCGGACTTGGCGCCGATGTCGATGCCCCGCGTCGGCTCGTCGAAGATGAAGAGCTTTGAGCCGGCGGCGAGCCATTTGCCGATCACGACCTTCTGCTGGTTGCCGCCCGAGAGCAGCCCGACGGTCTGGCGCGCGCTGGGCGTCGCGATGCGCAGCTGCCGGATCAGGTCGTCGGAGGTGCGCTGTGCGCCGCGCTGGTCGAACAGGCCGCTCGGGAACAGCTTTCGCAGCGCCGACACCACCAGATTGTCGCTCACCGACCGCAGCAGGGCGAGGCCCTCGCTCTTGCGGCTCTCCGGGATCAACGCGATGCCGCGGCGGGCGGCAAGGTCAGGCTCGCCGGAGATGGCCTTGCCGTCGAAGACGATCTCGCCTGATGTCACGGGATCGGCGCCGAAGATGGCGCGTGCGACTTCGCTGCGGCCCGAGCCGACCAGGCCGCACAGGCCGACGATCTCGCCCCGGCGCACCTCGATGTTGATGTCGGAGATGCCGGTCGACGCGGTCAGGCCCTTGACCTCGAGCAGCAGCTCGCCGGGCTTGTCGGCAAAATTGCGCGGATAGGTCATGTCGACGTTGCGCCCGACCATCATGCGAACGAGCTGGTCCGGCGTGACGTCGGCAGGGCGAACGCCGTCGATGCGACGGCCGTCGCGCAGCACCGTGATGCGGTCGCCGAGCGCAAACACCTCCGCCATGCGGTGGGAGATGTAGACAATGGACACGCCATCGGCCTTCAGCCGGGCGATCAAGGCGAACAGCAGCTCGGTCTCGCGGTCGGACAGCGCCGCCGTCGGCTCGTCCATCACGAGGATCCGCGCGTTCTGGCTGATCGCCTTCGCGATCTCGACCATCTGCTGCTGCGCCACCCCTAACTTGTCGACGGTGGTGGAGGGATCGATGTCGAAGCCGATCGCGCCGAGCACGCGCCTGGCGTCGGCCAGTATCTTGCGGCGGTCGATGGTGCCGGGGATGCGGCCCTTCGGCTCCCGGCCGAGGAAGATGTTCTGGGCGATGTCGAGATGGGGGACCAGCGAGAATTCCTGGAAGATCACGGCGATGCCGAGTGTCTGCGCATCCGCGGTCGAAGAGATCGCGACCTTGTCGCCCTTGTAGTAGAACTCGCCGGCATCGGCGCGATAGGCGCCGCACAGAACCTTCATCAGGCTCGACTTGCCGGCGCCGTTCTCCCCGAGCAGCATGTGGACTTCGCCGGGGAAGACGGCAAAGGACACGTCATCCAGCGCCTTGACGCCGGGAAACTCCTTGCTGATGCCACGCAGCTCCAGCAGCGGCGTGGGCGAGGTGGGCTCGATGGCCAATGCGGCGTTGCTCATGCGCGCGCTCCGCTTGCAAAGATCTTTCCGGGGTTCATCAGGCCATTCGGGTCAAGTGCGGTCTTGACCTGTCGCATCACATCGACGGCCTCGCCGAGCTCATCGGCTAGATAGTCGATCTTGCCGAGCCCGATGCCGTGCTCGCCGGTGCAGGTGCCGTCCATGGCGATGGCGCGGGCGACCATGCGGGCCTGAAGCGCCTTGGCGGCTTCGGCCTCGTCCGGCTTGGCCGGATCGATCAGGATCAGCATATGGAAATTGCCGTCGCCGACATGGCCGACGATCGGGGCGATAAAACCGTGCTCGTCCGCGTCGCGCCTGGTCTCGGTAAGGCACTCGGCGAGCCGGGAGATCGGCACGCAGACATCGGTGATCACGGCGCGTGCGCCGGGCCGCAAGCCCAGGCCGGCATAAAGCGTGTTGTCGCGGGCGTGCCAGAGCCGGCTGCGGTCCTCCTGCGCCTTTGCCCAGGCGAAGCCATGGCCGCCATGGTCGGCGGCGATCGCCTGCGCGGCTTCGGCCTGCTCGGCAACGGAGGTCTCGGAGCCGTGGAATTCGAAGAACAGGGTGGGGGCTTCGCGGTAGCCGAGCTTCGCGTAGGCGTTGATGCCGCGCATCATGACGTCGTCGAGCAGCTCGATGCGCGCGACGGGGATCGCCGACTGGATCACGGAGATCGCGGTGTCCACGGCATCGTGCAGGGTGTCGAAGCTGCAGACTGCGGCCGAGATCGCCTGCGGAACCGGGTGCACTTTCAGGGTGATCTCGGTGATGATTCCGAGCGTACCCTCTGCGCCGACGAACATCCGCGTCAGGTCATAGCCGGCGGCCGATTTGCGCGCGCGCCTGGCGGTCCGGATCACGCGTCCATCGGCCAGCACCACCTCCAGCGCCATGACGTTGTCCTTCATGGTGCCGTAGCGCACCGCCATGGTGCCGGAGGCGCGCGTGGAGGTCATGCCGCCGATCGAGGCGTCGGCGCCGGGGTCGATCGGAAAGAAAAGTCCGCTGCTGCGCAGCTCCGCATTGAGCTGCTTTCGCGTGATGCCGGGCTGTACGACGACGTCCATGTCGCTCTCATGCACCGTCAGCACCCTGTTCATGCGCGCGAAGTCGAAGCAGACGCCGCCGGCGACCGAAGCTGCATTGCCTTCGAGCGAGGTGCCCGCGCCGAACGGGACGATCGGAATGCCCGCGCCGGCGCAGAGTTTCACGATCTCCGCGACTTCTCGCGTGGTTTCAGGGAAGACGACGATGTCGGGCGGCAAATTGCGATAGTGCGATTCGCTCTGCCCGTGCTGATCGAGCACGCCGCGCGCAACGCTCGCGCGCGGGCCGATCATGCCGGCGAGGCGATCGGCCAATATGCTCGTGCTGACCCGCGGTCCCATCCTTAGCTCCCGTCTGCTCCCTGTTGTCGGACTCTTGTCTGGTCCACTGTCGCTTGAGCTTAGGCGGCTCTCGCGTTGCTCGCGACCTGCTTCAGGCCGAAATCGTAATTGAGGTGAAAATAGTCGCGCTCCACCATGCGACCATCCGGCGCACGGCCGGCGGGGTGACTAACGAATTCGCGGATCAGGCTGTCCTTGACGCCGAACACCACGTCGCTGTCGAGATATTTGTCACCGGCGACGAACACATGGGTCACGAGTTGCTCGAAACCGGGCGCCGAGATCATGAAATGCACATGCGCGGGGCGCCAGGGATGGCGGCCCTGCACCTCCAGCATCTCGCCGACCGGGCCGTCATGCGGGATCGGATAGGCCGCTGGCTTGATCGACCAGAAATGGAAGCGGCCGTTGGCGTCGGTGTGGAAGCGCGCGCGCATCGCGAGATCGCCGATGTCGTCGAGCTGCTGCACGTCGTAATAGCCGTCATCGTCGGAATGCCAGACGTCGACGATGGCGCCCGCAAGCGGTTGTCCGTCGACGGTCGAGACCGAGCCGGTGACCAGCATCGGATCGCCTTCCATCGGGCCCGAGATATCCGCGCCGCTATCCTTCTCCGGCGCGGCCTGGACGAAGAACGGGCCGAGCACCGTCGTCTCGGTCGCACCTTCCGGCACGGGATGGTTGATCGCGTCGACCAGCATGGAGACGCCGAGCGTGTCGGACAGCAGGATGAACTCCTGGCGCTTGTCGTCGCACATGTGCCCGGTGCGGGTCAGGAAATCGATGCCGTATTCCCATTCCTTCTGGGTCGGCCGGACCTCGCGGACGAAGGCATGAAGGTGGCGCACCAGCGCCTCGCTGACCTCCTTGATGCGTGGATCGGTTGCGTCCTTGATGCGCTCCAGCACCGCGTCCGTAATCGTAGTCTCGTTGAAGTTACGCATCGGTGTCTCCGCGATCAGAGTTTGGGCTCGCCAAGCCCGGACAGACGTTCCAGGTGCTTGACGGTCGCGATGAAGTCGGTGTCGCCGTCGCCCTGCGCGACCAGCGAGCCATAGGTCTCGCGCACCTGTGCGGCGAGCTGCAAGGGCACGCCTACGGCATGACCGGCGCCAAGGATGAGATCGAGGTCCTTGGCCATCTGCTTGCAGGAGAAGGTGGACTCGAAATCGCGCGTTCTGAGCGGCGCGGTCTTGTACTTCACCATCGGCGAGGCCACCGCGCTGTCGTCGAGCACCTTCAGAATGTCCTGCCAGGCGATGCCGCCCTTGCGCGCCAGCGCCAGGCTCTCGGCCATCATCGCGGCCGACACCGCGATCATCAGATTGACCGAGAGCTTTGCGTAGCGCGCTTCCTCGGCCGGCCCGAGATAGGTCTGGGCGCGGGTGAAGGCGCCGAACAGCGGCTTGGCGTTCTCGAAGGCGTCTTTCGGCCCTGATACGAAGCAGGTCAGTGCGCCAGTGTGGACGATGCTGGCGTTGCCGGAGACCGGCGAACGAAGATAGGCAATGCCGCGGGCCTGTGCAGCGGCCGCAACTTCAGTGGAGGCCTCGACGCTGACGGTGCTGGTCTCGATCAGAACAGATCCAGCAGCGATTGCGGCGATCAGGCCGGCGGGGCCAAGCAACGCGCCGCGCAAGGCGGCATCATCGGGCAGGGATGTGATGATCGCGGCCTTGCCGCTCACGGCCTCGGCCGGCGAAGCGGCAATCGAAATGCCTTGCGCACGCGCCTCGTCGATCCGGGCTGCGCTCTGATCGAATGCGGTCACGGCGTAGCCGGCCTTGGCGACGAGCGCCGACATCGGCAGGCCCATCTTGCCGATCCCGATGAAGGCGACATTCCTTGAAGCGTCGGTCATTGATCTCATCCATTGGCGCCTTCAGGCGGCGCGTCCCTGTCGTTCGATGTCCTGCACCAACCGCCGGCCGGATTGGGCCAGCAGGTCCTTCTTCGTCTCCAGCCCCTCGACCAGCAGCCGGCCGTCCCGCTTCTTCCAGGTGCCGCCGATCATCACAGCCTCGATATTGGCAAGGCTCGTCTGCATCACGACGGTCGCGACGGGATCGTGCACCGGGACAAGGTTGAGGTCGGACGCGTTGATGATGACGAGGTCGGCGAGTTTTCCGGGCGTCAGCGAACCGATCTGGCCCTCGCGGCCGAGCATGCGGGCGCCTTCGGTCGTGATCCAGCGCAGCGCCTCGCGGACGGGAATCGTGGTCGTCGCCGGAATGGTGCCGCTGGTCTTGCGCGAGTCCGCATTGTCGAGCGACCGCTGCATCGACAGCGCGACGCGCGCGACGGAGAAGAGATCGCCGGCCAGCACGGATTCCAGGTCGATCCCGATGGTCGGCCGCACGCCGCGCTTGAGCAGCCGTCCGGTGATCGGAAAACCGTGGCCCTGGATCATCTCGTTCTCCGGCGTCACCGAGAAGGAGACGCCGAGGCCGACCATCTTGTCGAGGAGATCGTCGGGGAGATCGTTGCCATGGACGATGTTGATGCCGGCGCCGACGAGGCCGGCTTCGATCAGCTTCTCCCAGCCGCCGGGCGTCTTGGCCGGACCGCCGCCCTGATGCATCGATGCGATCAGGTTGAGCTCGCGCGCCAGGCGGAAGTCGTGCATCGCGACGTCGAGCGTCGAATAGTGCGGTCCGAGAATCGCGAGCCCGAGCGTGACGAGGCCATCGCGGTCGGCGAGGGGACCGGCCAGCAGCCGCTCGACTTCGCGGCGCGGATGCGGAATCTCGGAGAAGTGCGGCTCGCCGGGCTTCGGCTCGGGTTTTGGCGAGCCGTGGAAGAAGGCGGCCCGGATGCCGCTCTCGATCAGGCCGCGCACGGCGGCATCGGTATGATCTGGCGTCGGATTGTTGTGACACCAGTCGACCAGCGTGGTGGTGCCGCAATTGATCTGGTTCAGCGCACCGACGAGGGTCGCAATGTGGATGTCCTCCGGCCGGAACACGGTCGCGAGCCCGGCATGCATGCGGCGGAAATATTCCAGCAGCGTCCAGTTCGCGGCATAGCCGCGCAACGCGGTCTGCCAGGTGTGCATATGCGCGTTGATCAGGCCGGGGATGACGATCCGCCCGGTGCCGTCCACGATCTCGGTCTCGGCTGCGCCGCTGCCGAGGTCGATCGATGGGCGCACGTCCACGATGCGGCCGCCCTCGACCAGCACATCGCCGGTGTTGAGGTCGCCAATCGCCTCATCCATGCTGATGATGGCAGCAGATTTGATCAGCGTGCGCCGCATCGCTTCAAGCCGCCGCTTTGATGGTAACAGGCGGCTCGCCGGCCCAGGCGCGGGCGATCAGGTCGCGGATCGCACCCCGCTCGAGCGGGCGCGGATTCCAGTAGGCATTGGTGACGGCGAGATCAGCCGCCTTGTCGATGCCGCTCTCGGGCATGCCGATGTCGCGCAACGCCAGCTTCGCGCCCAGCCGCTTCGCGAGGTCGTAGAGTCCCTGGGACGCATCGCTCGCGTTGATCGCGCGCGATATCCGCGCCATCGCATCGGGCACCGTCGGTGCGTTGTAGGCGAGCGCATGCGGCAGCACGACGGTGTGGGTCTCAGCATGCGGCAGATCGAAGGTGCCGCCGAGCGTGTGGCAGAGCTTGTGATGCAGCGCCATGCCGACCGTGCCGAGACAGACGCCGCAGAGCCACGCGCCATAGAGCGCTTCGGTGCGAGCCTCGCGGTCATCGCTTTTGGCGGCAATCACGGGCAGAGCGCGAGCCAGCGCGCGGATGCCTTCTTCCGCCATCAGTGATGTCACAGGATTGGTGTCGCGCGCATAGAGCGCTTCAACCGCATGCGCGATCGCGTTGATGCCGGATGTCGCAGCCAGGCTCGCCGGTAGCGTCAGGGTGAGGTCGACATCGTAGATCACGGTCTCGGGCAGCACGGCGGCGTCGCGCACCGTGGTCTTCAGGCCGTGCTCGGTCTGGCCGACGATCGGCGTCATCTCCGAGCCGGCATAGGTGGTGGGAATGCAGAGCTGGTTGATTCCGGTGCGCAAGGCCAGCGCCTTGCCGAGGCCGGTGGTCGATCCGCCGCCGAGCGAGACGACGCAGTCGGCCTCGCACGCCTTCATCGCAGCCAGCGCCCGCTCAGTGACGTCAACGGGCGTATGCATGGTCGCGCCGGGAAAGATGCCGGCGTAGAGCGGGCCGAGGGCTTCGCCGAGGCTCTTGCCTTGAGCCTCCTGCTGCGGCGTCGTCAGCACCAGCGCGCGCTTGCCGCCGAGCCGCTCGATCTCCGCTTTGGCCGAGGCCAGCGTTCCGCTGCCGAACACGACGCGGCAGGGCAGGTTTTCAAAGGTGAACGTACCGATCATGCGCCGGTCTCTTTGATGGGATAATCGACCTGGAAGCGTCCGATCCGCAAGTCGCCGAGCGCCTCGCGCACGCGCAAATGTTCCGGGTGGGTGGCATACGCGGCGAGTGCTGCCTGGTCGGTGAATTCGGAGAACAGCACCACGTCGCAGGCATAATCGACATCGCTGACGTCGAGCCCGACTTCGATATGGGTGAGGCCGTCGATCCGGCCGCGCAGACCCTCGAACAGGGTCTTGACCTTGTCCCGGGCCGCGGAGCGCTCCGCGGGCGTCTCCCCGCGCAGCCGCCACATCACGATGTGCCTGATCGGGCCCGACATTTCCCTGTTTCCTCGCCTGCTATCTTGCTTGTGTTCTGGCCATTTTGACTTGCGGGATACGGAAATAAAGGTCAATATTTGTAAGTCTCTTTTTCTAAAAGTGGAAAAATGGATCGCCTGCTGCAATTGGAGGTGTTCTCCAAGACGGCCGAGCTCGGCAGCCTGTCAAAAGCCGCCGAGGCCTTGCGCATGTCGAATGCGGCGGCGAGCCGCCATCTCAGCGCGCTCGAGGAGCGCCTTGCGGTCAGGCTGATCGAGCGCAACACACGCCGGCTGTGGTTGACGGAGGCGGGGCAGGAACTGCTGGAGCGCTCCGGCCGGGTGCTGAGCGAGCTGGCGGAAGCCGAGGACATCGTCAGCGATCGCGCGCTGTCGCCGCAGGGCACGCTGCGGGTCACGAGCTCGCTGTCCTTCGCGGTGATCTATCTGGCGCCGATGTTGCCGGCCTTCCGCGCGCGCTATCCGAAGCTCAACATGCAGATCACGACCGCCAACCGCTATCCCGATTTCATCGAGGCCGGCATCGATGTGGCGATCCGGACGCGCGAGCAGGAGCCGGATTCGAACATCATCGTCCGCCGCATCGGCCAGATGCGCCGCGTGCTTGCCGCTGCGCCCTCCTATCTCGCAAGCGCCGGCGAGCCGGAGCAGCCCGGCGATCTCGCGCGCCACAACATGCTGGTCTACAATCTCGCGAACGATCCCTATTCGCTGCACCTGCGCAAAAACCATGGCGCGCAGACCGTCCGCATCACGCCGACGCTCGACAGCAATGATGGCCAGGTCATTCGCGGCGCGGCGCTGGCAGGGCTCGGCATCCTCATCCAGCCGCTCTACATCGTTCAAAGCGACATCGCGGCGGGCCGTCTCGTCCCGGTGCTGGTGGATTGGGAGCTGCCGCTGCTCACCATGAACATCGCCTACCAGAACCGCGCCGGGCTGCCTGCCAAGATCAGGGCTTTTTCCGACTTCCTCGTCACCCACATCCGCGAGCATTCGGAGCCGGGAATCTGGATGGACGCGACGAAGTGAGCGGGTAGCAGCCATGTATCTCGGCATCGATCTCGGCACCTCGGCGGTCAAGACCGTTCTCGTCGACGGTGCCCAGCGCGTGATTGCAAGCGAGAGCCGGCCGCTCGCGACCGCCTCGCCGCTACCAGGCTATTTCGAGCAGGACCCCGCGCAGTGGATCGATGCAACCTTCGCCACGCTGGATGCCCTGAAGGTGACGCATGCCGGCGCGTTGGCGGCAGTCGAAGGCATTGGACTGTCCGGCCAGATGCATGGCGCCACGCTGCTCGATGCGAACTCGAGACCGTTGCGGCCCTGCATCCTCTGGAACGACGGACGCTCCGCCGCCGAGTGTCGTGTCCTTGAACGACGCTGGCCCGCGTTGCGCGCGACATCGGGCAACAAGGCGATGCCGGGATTCACCGCGCCGAAGCTGCTCTGGATCGCGACGCACGAGCCCGAAATCTTTGCGGCGACGAAACTCGTGCTGCTGCCAAAGGCCTATCTGCGCCTGGTGCTGAGCGGCGAGGCGATCGAGGACGTCTCGGATGCATCGGGATCGCTGTGGCTCGACGCCGCGCGCCGGGACTGGTCGGACGCAGCACTGGCAGCGACCGGCCTGTCGCGCGATCACATGCCGCGTCTGGTCGAGGGATGCGCGCCCGCGACAACGCTGCGCAGCGAGCTGGTTCGGCGCTGGGGCATGACCGGCCAGCCCGTGATCGCGGGCGGTGCCGGCGACAACCCGGCAGGCGCCGTCGGCATCGGCGCGATCCGGCCGGGAACCGCGTTCGTGTCTCTGGGAACCTCGGGTGCCTTGCTGGCACCGACCAGCAGAATCGCCGCCAATCCGGACCGCGCGGTGCATACGTTCTGCCACGCCATTCCCGACATGTGGATTCAGGCCGGCGCGATCCTCTCGGCCGCCTCCTGCCTGGCCTGGATCGCGCGCCTGTTCGGCGCCACCGAGGCCGAGCTGCTGGCGCCGCTTGGATCGCGCCCGCGGGCGCCGTCGCCTGTGAGCTTCCTGCCTTATCTGGCGGGTGAGCGGACACCGCACGACGATCCCGTCGTGCGCGGCATGCTGGATGGTTTGAGCCATGGCACCGATCGCGGGACGATCGTGCAGGCGGTGCTCGAGGGCGTTGCCTTCGCGCTTGCCGATTGCCGCGACGCGCTCGCGGATGCCGGCATTGCGATGACGGAAGCCGATGCCATTGGCGGCGGCTCACGGTCTCGGTTCTGGCTCTCGGTGCTGGCAAACGTGCTGAATGTTCCGGTCCACCGCTTTGCCGGAGGGGAAACCGGCGCGGCGTTCGGTGCGGCGAGATTGGGGCGGCTTGCTGTCACCGGTGAGGCGATTGCCGCCGTCTGCACGCGGCCGCAGCGCGTCGAGACGTTTGAACCCGACGCTGGACTGGTCGACGCTTATGCCGAGCGGCTTCCCGCGTGGCGCGAACTGTATCGGCCGCGCCACTAGTATCGCCTAGACGTTGCATTCCCCCGTGTTCGGTATTGCCCTGTGCCGCGGCCTTTTGTTTAATGCGTGAACCGCGCTGAAAAAAGATTGAGACGCGGGTAGGAAACGCATTGTGCGTCGGGAGGCACGATGAACGATCCGATCCTCGAGATGCGTGGGGTCTCGAAATCCTTCTTTGGCATCAAAGCGCTGCGTTCCGTCGATCTCACGGTCTATGCCGGCGAAATTCATGCCCTGATGGGTGAGAATGGCGCCGGAAAATCGACGCTAATGAAGATCTTGTCCGGCGCCTACAGGCCTGATCCCGGCGGCGAGATCCGCATCGAAGGAAGCCCGGTACGGATTGAAGGTCCGCTCGGCGGCCGCACGGCGGGCATCTCCATCATCTACCAGGAGCTGTCGTTGGCTCCCAATCTCAGTGTTGCCGAGAATATCTATCTCGGCCGGGAGATATCGCGTGCAGGCTTGCTGGCACGCGGCACCATGCGCGAGGGCGTCGGCCCCATCCTGAAACGACTGGGCGCGGACTTCCTGCCATCGACGCCGGTGGCGCAGCTCTCAATGGGCCAGCGGCAACTCGTCGAGATCGCGCGTGCGCTGCACGCGAGATCAAAAATCCTGATCATGGACGAGCCGACCACCGCGTTGTCGGCCGGAGAGAGCGCGCGGTTGTTCGCGCTGATCCGCCAGCTTCGCTCCGAGGGGCTTGCCATCATCTACATCTCGCATCGCATGGACGAGGTCTACGCGCTCGGCGACCGCGTCACCGTGCTGCGCGATGGCCGGCTGGTCGGGGCGCTCGACAAGCAGGACATCCGCGCCGACACCATCGTCCGGATGATGGTCGGGCGTGATGTCTCCTCGTTCTACAAGAAGGATCATGATCCGGAGGCGGGGCGGGGGCATCCCGTGCTAGCAGCGATCGACATGGCCGATGGCCAGCGTGTCAAGGGGTGCTCGTTGACCGTGCATGCGGGCGAGGTGGTCGGCCTCGCCGGTTTGATCGGCGCAGGTCGCACCGAGCTTGCGCATCTCATCATCGGCGCGGCGCCCAGGACCTCCGGCCGTATCGAGCTGGAAGGGCGCCCGGTCGATATCCGCACGCCGGGCGAGGCGCTCGACATCGGCGTCGCCTATCTGACCGAGGACCGCAAGGCGCTCGGCCTGTTCCTGGACATGTCATGCCTGGACAACATCAACCTCGCGGTGCTCGGCCGGGATGCCCGGATCGGCTACATCCTGGATCGCGACAAGGCCCGCGACCGTGCCAACAGGGCGTTCGCGGCGCTCGGCATTCGTGCCGCCGATATCAACGTCACCGTCGGCGCACTGTCCGGCGGCAACCAGCAGAAGGTGCTGCTGTCGCGCCTGCTTGCGACCACGCCAAAGGTCCTGATCCTCGACGAGCCGACGCGCGGCGTGGATGTCGGCGCCAAGTCCGAGATCTATTCGATCATCGACAATCTTGCCAAATCCGGCACGGCGATCCTCGTCATCTCGTCCGATCTGCCCGAGATCATCGGCATCTGCGACCGTGTCGTCGTCATGCGGGCAGGGCATATCGCCGGTGAAATCGAGCGTGGCGCGACATCGCCCCTGAACCAGGAAGACATCATGGCGCTCGCCACGGGGATGGAGCAACTCGATGCATGACGGCCCTCCAAAGGCGACCGCCGCCGCTGCGGGCCTCGCGGCCGCGCAAGAGACGAAGCGTCAGCGC
Source organism: Bradyrhizobium liaoningense (assembly GCF_018130785.1). Classification (GTDB taxonomy): domain Bacteria; phylum Pseudomonadota; class Alphaproteobacteria; order Rhizobiales; family Xanthobacteraceae; genus Bradyrhizobium; species Bradyrhizobium liaoningense_A. Next base: position 630,575 of record NZ_JAFCJT010000001.1, on the reverse strand, counting down.
ATAAGGCTTCTGATCCGCGCCGCCGGCATGCTGCCGGTGTTGTTGATCCTGTGCGGCGGCTTCCATTTTCTGTCGGAGGGCCGCTTCTTCACCGGACAAAATCTCGGCATCGTGTTGCAGCAGGCCGCAGTGAACACCGTGCTCGCCGCAGGCATGACCTTCGTCATCCTCACCGGCGGCATCGATCTCTCGGTCGGCTCGATCCTGGCGGCCTCCGCGATGGCCGGGTTGACCCTCTCCAAGCTGCCGGAGCTCGGGATGCTGTGGCTGCCGGCCGCGCTGCTCACCGGCCTTGGCTTCGGCGTGATCAACGGCGCGCTCATCGCGCTCCTCCGCCTGCCGCCTTTCATCGTCACGCTTGGCTCTCTCACCGCCGTACGCGGCCTGGCGCGGCTGCTCGGGGCCGACACCACCGTCTTCAATCCTTCCATTCCCTATGCCTTCATCGGCAACGGCTCGCTGACGCTCGTTCCCGGCGTAGCGTCGATCCCGTGGCTCTCGGTGATCGCCTTGCTCGTTATCCTCCTCTCGTGGCTGGTGCTGCGCCGGACGGTGCTCGGCGTGCACATCTATGCGGTGGGCGGCAATGAAAGCGCTGCGCGTCTTGCCGGCATCAAGGTCTGGGCCGTGCTGATCTTCGTCTACGGCGTCTCGGGACTTTTCGCCGGGCTCGGCGGCGCCATGCAGGCGGCGCGGCTCTATGCGGCCAATGGCCTCCAGCTCGGTCAGTCCTACGAGCTCGATGCGATCACTGCCGTGATCCTGGGCGGCACCTCGTTCGTCGGCGGCATCGGCTCGATCTGGGGCACGCTGGTCGGCGCCTTGATCATCGCCGTCCTGTCGAACGGCCTGATCCTCGTCGGCGTCTCCGACATCTGGCAATATGTGATCAAGGGCCTGGTGATCATCGGCGCCGTGGCGCTGGACCGCTACCGGCTGCAAGGCTCCGCCAGAACCTAGAAGGCTCGGCGCGCACCTGAGTGCGCCTTGTGTGATGCGAGGTTCCGCTGCGGCAACTGGTCTGCCGTGCCGGGGATGAATACAGACCAGGGAGGAAGCCAATGTTGAAGACGATCACGCTCGCCGGCGTCGTGACGGCGCTTGCCCTAAGCACCGCGCCATCCTTCGCCAAGGACCTCAAATCGATCGGCGTCTCGCTGGGCTCGATGGGTAACCCGTTCTTCGTCGCACTGTCGAAGGGCGCCGAGTTCGAGGCCAGGAAGACCAATCCCAACGTGAAGATCACGACGGTCGGCTTCGAATACGACCTCGGCAAGCAAGTCACCCAGATCGACAACTTCATTGCGGCCGGCGTCGACCTGATCCTGTTGAATCCCGGCGATCCCAAGGCGATCGGGCCGGCGATCAAGAAGGCGCAGGCGGCGGGTATCGTGGTCGTCGCGGTCGACACCGCGGCCGAAGGCGCCGACGCCACCGTGACCACGAACAACGTGCAGGCCGGCGAGATCTCATGCCAGTACATCGTCGACAAATTGGGAGGCAAAGGCGACGTCATCATCGAGAACGGGCCGCAGGTCTCAGCCGTGATCGACCGCGTCGTGGGCTGCAAGAACGTTCTCTCGAAGAATCCCGGCATCAAGGTATTGTCCAGCGACCAGGACGGCAAAGGCTCGCGTGAGGGCGGTCTCACCGTCGCGCAGGGCTATCTGACGCGCTTTGCCAAGATCGACGCCATCTTCGCCATCAACGATCCGCAGGCGATCGGCACCGATCTCGCGGCGCGCCAGCAAAGCCGCAGCGGCATCATCATCACCGCGGTCGATGGCGCGCCCGACATCGAGGCCGCACTCAAGGATCCCGCGGCGCCGCAGATCCAGGCGTCCGCTTCGCAGGACCCGTTCTTCATGGCACGTCGCGCGGTGCAGGTGGGCGTCGGCATTCTCAATGGCCAGAAGCCGGCCTCGACCGTCGAGCTGCTGCCGTCGAAGCTCGTGACCAGGGACAACGTTGCCGACTACAAGGGCTGGACCTCGGATCGTTCTCAGTAGACCGCCGCCTCCTGCGGGAGCGGTCGACATACGAGATGACGGGCGGCGTTGCGATCCACGCCGTCCGTCGTGCCATGCGCTAGCAGGCGGTAAAGGGACTGGTTCGCGGGGACAAGACGACCGATGGAAATTTGCTCGCGAAGGCGCGGGTCTTGGGTTGAACGCGCGATCCGTCGATCACCTCGAGCCGACCACAGCGGTTCAGCGTGTGCAGCTTCCTGCCGGGCCATGCCGGTCCGGGCTTGAGGGAGTGGCGTATGATCTGCTTGAACGTCGTCGGCGACAACTCGACAATTTCCGCCAGCGCGAGCGCTGCGCCATATCCGTCGGCGCAATCCTGCACCGGCCGCCACAATTTGCCATCGATGGTGACGAAATTCCCCGCCGGTCGCGTGGTTGCGCGATCGATCAGGACCGGGTTGCTGGCATGGGGTAACCAGGGGCCGAGCAGGTGCTCGGCGTAGTAGATCGCAAGCGAATCCGAATAGCCGCCGGCGCCGTCGCGCCAGGCCCCGAACAGATAGTTGAGCCCGTTGTGCTGCGTGATCGTGGCATCGGCGAGTTCAAGGCCTGACAGCAGCGTCGCATGCCGCTCCCATTTGTCGGGAAACCGGACGCATTTGTAGAGCGTGACGTCGCCGTTGAGCGAGCTCTCCGGGATCATCCACAACTCGCCATCGTTCTCGATCAGGAACGGATAAGAGAGGTGCCAGGCCTCCTCGAGCGCGGGCACGACCTCTCCGACCGGTCCGGTATCGCCGAACTCGATCGCCGAAATGATGCCTTTTCCGACCCGGTGATCAAGGTCCTCGAAGAACACGAATGTTCGTCCCTTCCATGTGATCGGGAAGGGATCGGCGTAGAAGTGATTTCCGGGATCGCCCAGAACGTTCCATTTGGGCCCGGAGAGATCCCCATGCTGCCAGACGCCCGCGCCGTCATTGAAACGCCATCCGACATGCCAATGCGGCGCATAGCAGCAGAGGCGATAGATCTCCTTGGCGATTGAAACGGCAAGGCCGCGCGCAACATAGGCTGCCGGCGGCTTGCCGTTGCCGCTCCGTGCAGGGCGCGCCAGCTGCGGCACGATGCGTGGCCGTCCCGACAGGATGGCCGCCACCATGGTCAGGGTACGCGCCATGACCGTATCGAGACCACCGCTCAAGCCGGCCGCGATTTCCGCGGAGGGATGACCGCGATCGAGCACCGCGCCGTCGACCTCGTTGACGATCTCGATCACCGGCAGATCGCCGGCGAGAACAGCGGCAAGCGCAGCGTTCTCGCCTGCGGCGCCATTGAACAGCGGGCGGAGGTAGAGCCGGGCGGGGCTGTTCGGGTCGCGCGGAGCACCGGTGAAATCGACGATCACGTCGGCGGTCCCGGTGTGCGCCGGTTCCGGATTGATCGGCAGTCGGTCGGCGCCGCCGGGCTTGCCTTTGTGCAGCACCAGGCGCTCCAGCCCGAACAGCGCGTCGAGACCTGCAGGCCGCGGCTCCGCCGTTGCCGTCCACGCGATTTGAACCGGAACGTCCCGGCCGTCGATCGACAGCGTCTGGCGGTGCATCCACCGCCGCGCGTAGTCACGTTCGCAGCGAAACTCGATGATCATGTCGAGCCAACCCTATTCCAGCGCACCGGGTCAGATGAGCTGGTTGAGGATTTGAACGTATTCCTCAACCATCGCATCGACCGAATAGCGCAGCCTCAGGCCTTTGGCGTTTTGTTGCAGTTCGTCGCTCAGTGATTGGTCGGTCAGGAGTCTGGAGACGGCAGCCGACAGCTTCGCTTGGTCTGAAGCATCGACGAAGAGGGCCGTGGGCTTGCCCTCGAAGGACAGCACCTCGCGCAGAACGGGAAGATCCGTGACGACCGAGGGAACGCCTGCGTTGGCGGCTTCGACCGCGGCAAGGCCAAAGGTCTCAGCCTGCGTCGGAAACACGAAGATGTCGAGGCAGGCGAGAAAATCCGCGATCTGGCGTGGAGCGATTTCGCCGAGCAGATGCAATCGGTCCGAGACCTCCAACTCGTCCGCAAGCTGCCGCAGCCGCGCTTCGTCGGCGCCCTGGCCGGCGAGGGCGAGGTGCCAGGACGGCTCATCCGGCAGCAGGCGTATCGCCGCATCGAGCCGCTTGTGCGGATGCAGCCTCGCCGCGCAGCCGAGCAGGACGCGGTCCGGCGGCAGGTTGAATTTCTGTCGGGCGGCGCCCTTCGGCAGGATGAGGGCCTTGTCCTCGAAGCCGTGCGGAACATGCACCATGCGCGACCGGTAGGCCTGCGGGTAGCGCGAATACTCGCGCTCCATGTCCTTCGAGTTCAGCGTGATGCGGTCGAAGAAGCCGGCGCTGCCCATGACGATGTCGGCCGTGCGGATCGGCCAGCTCATCGACAGCGCGGATGAGACCTGATTGGCGACGACAGGGGCGCGGCTGACGAGGCGCGTCACGCCCGCACCGATGACGTTGCCGAAATGCTGGAAGGTCAGGACGGCGTCGGGCCGTGTGGCTCTGATCTGACCGCCAAGCGTCCACAGCATCCGCAGCAGCGCAACCGGATTGCCCGGCCGGGTCGAGGCGCAGTAGAGCGTCTCGGGCGGCTCGTCGAACGAATCCGACTTGCGGAAGAAGAACAGGTTGGAGACGCGATGGCCGCGCGCGGAGAGCCCGGCACCGAGCAGCCTGGAGATCTCCTGCGCACCAGCATTCTCGGCCTGGGTCTGTACGAGAAGGACATGCAGCTTTCGCGTGCCGCCGTTTAGCGGCGCAAGCGCCGTCTCGCCCAAGTCCTTGTTCGGCTGGTAGTGGAGCACGGATCCCGACCCGCTAAAGAAACGAATTCTTCACCTTCTTAATCCCGTACCTATCATGCAGGCATCGGGCAGACACCGACTAGCAACAAACGGAGTTAATGCGCGAGCTGCCGATCGGCACGTTCGTGCGGAAATTCCGCTGGTTCCCGTATGGCGCGCAGCGAGCGCGTTAACCAATGGGCCATGCGCGCGCCGTCGCGGATTAACCAGGCCGATCACACGACTGACGCCTATTCGGCGGAGTCAGCGCCGCGAACCGCATAGCGACCGCGCCTCCACGCCGAGAAACGCAGCAGCACGAGAACCGAAGGATCGACGCCGGTTCGCCGGCGACACAAAACATTGAGCGCGATGGTCGTGAGCGCCAGCGACACGGTGGCCGCAATCGCCGCGCCAAGCACGCCGAGCCAGGGGATCAGAACGAGGAATCCGACCAGTCTCAACGCGACATTAGCGGCGACGACGGGGACGTAGATGCGTTCATGGCCGGTCAGCTGCAGGATCGCCGCGGACGGCCCGCCTGCGGCCTGGATGGCCGTTCCGATCGCGAGCACGATCAGCACCGAGTGCTGCGCGGTGAAATGAGGCCCGAACAGGTTGAGAAGATAGGGGCCGCCGATCCAGATCAGGGCGAGCCCGGCGACCACGCAAAGCGCGGTCACTTCCGCCATGAGCTGCAGCGTCCGCTCGAATTCCCGGTGGTTCTTGCTGAAGTACAGCGAAGGAAGCCGGCGCGCGCCGAACGTGTACAGCGCGGCAGAGAGCATGGCGAAGATGTTGGCGAGGCGTGATGCCGCGAAGTAGATGCCGGCGGTGGCCGGATCCAGCATCCAGTAGACCAGAATGACGTCGAAATACTGGTTCGCGACTTCGAGGATGGACGCGAGCCAGAAATGTAGCGCGCTCGATCGCCAGCGCGACGTTTCGGAACGCGCCGCCGTAGCGCGCAAATCCGGCAGCGCCCGCGCAATCGCAATGATCTGCGCGACCAGGCCCGCCGACATCGCAATCGTCATTGCGGCGATCAGCTCGGCGGGGTCGAGCTGCCGATGCCCGAACAGCATGGCGAGCAGAAACAGCACGACGAAAACCCGCCAGAAGAACTCGCGGTTGCCTTCGCCCATGATGATGCTGACCAGCGAGCGTGCGATCTGGCTGCCGAGCATCAATCCGGCACTCACGGCGGTGTAAGCCGAGACGGCGAGGATCAGCAGCCACAAATCCCCTCTGAAATGCGCAACCAGCGCAACTGCGGCGATCGCGATCAGCATCGCGACGGCGGAAATCCTGAAGCTGGAGAGCAGGAGGCCCTTGGTGAGGTCGGGCCTGTGGCCGACCTCATACTCGTTCAGGAATCGCACCAGCAATGCTTCCTGACCGACCAGTCCTACGACTGCGGCGATCTGCGCAACCGAAAGCCAGGTCGCAAAAATACCGAATCCATCGGGCGTCATCGTTCGCGCTGCCAGCGAGAACAACGCAAACGCGAGCGCGCCGCTGCCAACCTTCAGGAGGATGGTCCCGACGACACCGCGCGTCACGTCACGCTGCAGGAACTGAACAATGGTAGAGATCATCGAGGATACTGGGCGTCCCCCGGAGATACGCGTTGCAATGGCAGCGCGAGCCTAGCATGCCGGAAAATTGCGAGTGTTAATGCGCGATCTCCGCAGCCCGTCGTCCCTGGTCGACGAAGGTCGCATGCTGCTGCTTCACGGTGGAACAGCGGCGTCCCTGATGTCCCGGATTGAACGAACATCGGCTCGATCGAAAATCGACGCGATACCGCGTCGGCGCACGATAGGACGCGAAGCCGGCCGGCCTGCGGCTGTTCGAGCATTGGAATGGCCTCTCAGGAATGGATTCGGACTGCGGGTCTGAAGCAAGAGCAGGATTTCGAAGATGTTCTGAGCAAGGTGCGTGCCGGGACGGATGTGTCCGGCGACCCGTTAACCTCAATCGCCGGAAATGATCGCGTTTGGCCCTGCGATACGACATCAGGCGAGAGAATTGCACATGGAACCACCGTTAACCGTGGGAGCCCAGAAACCATGACGACGGATAGAACCGTGACCGAGCCGAGCGATACCGCCGGGACTGCGACGATCGTCGCAGACATCGCGATCGTCGGCGGCGGCCTCGCGGGATCGCTCGCTGCTGCCGTGCTGGCGCGGGCAGGGCATCGCGTTGCTCTCGTCGACAAGCGCGCGGTGCATCCGGACGAATTCCGGGTCGAGAAGCTCGGTGGTCAGCAGCTGGAGATGTTCCGCAAGCTGGGTTTCCTCCATGCGCTGGAGAACGTCGCCTGCCGGTATGACCGGGTGCTCAATATCCGGGAAGGCAAGGTCGTCGATGTCAGCATCGGCCAGGCCTACGGGTTTTCCTATGCCGGCCTCGTTGCCATGGCGCGCCGCCAGCTGCCCGATCCGTCCAATCTGATCGTCGACGAAGTCACCGCGATCAACCCCAGCGACGATATCCAGCATATCGAGCTTGCGTCTGGACGACGCCTTGACGCGCGGCTCGTCGTGCTCGCCACAGGCATGGCGGGCGCTCTCGGCTACAAGCTCGGCATCAAGCGGCGCGTCCTGGCCGAGCGCCATTCGGTGTCGTTCGGCTTCACGATCGCCCGCCGCGATGGCACGCCGTTCGATTTCGAGGCGCTGACCTGTTACGGCGAGCGCACCGCTGACGGCATCGACTATCTCAGCCTGTTTCCGGTGCCATCAGGCATGCGGGCCAATCTGTTCATGTTCCGCGACCCGACCGATCCGATCATGCGCGAGCTGCGCCGCGAACCGGAGGCGACCGTCTTGCGTCTGCTGCCTGGACTACGGCCTTACCTCGGCGATTTTCATGTGACCGACAAGGTGCAGAACTGGGTGATGGATCTGACGGTGGTGGAGGGACATTTGCAGCCCGGAATCGTCCTCATCGGCGATGCGTTCCAGACCAATTGTCCCGCCGCCGGCACGGGCGTCGCCCGCCTGCTGGTCGACGTCGATCGCCTTTGCACGGAGTATGCGCCGCGCTGGCTCGCAAGCGCTGGCATGGGCACGGAGAAGATCTCGCAGTTCTATTCCGATCCCGACAAGCTCGCGGCAGACCAGCGATCGCTGAAAATGGCGCGCTTCCGTCAGGCCCTGACGTCCCGCAACGATATCGGATGGGATGTGCGGCGCCGGTTGCACTTCCTGCGGCGCAGTCTCACGCATCGCGTCGATCAGATGCATCCGGGCTGGCTCGGACGCGTTCGCGGCGCGCTCAGCGCCTGATCGCTGCGCCCTCGCTCGCGCTTCGGTTAGCGCGTGGGCGTTGGGGTGCGGGCCGGCGAGAGCCTGAAATCCGACAGCCGCTTGGCCGCCAGTTTGAGCCAGGGGGCCTGCTTCAGTGCGAACAAGGTGACGGCGCCGGCAGTGCTGCCGGCCTGCGTGACCATCCACATCGGCGAAGGTTGCCCGCCAAACAGTCTCTTGTATGGCTCGTCGCCGATGGTGAAGTCGAGCATCTGATCGCCGCGTTCGATGCAGTCTCTCGCGACCTGCTCGAACATCAGCGAGCCAAGCGACTGGCTCTTGTACCCCGCAATGTCGAACGCGCTCATGATGACGAGAAATCTGCCGCGATGGCACAGCCCAAGCACGGCAGCGATCACGGCACCGTCCATCCTCATGGCATAGAGTCGGACGAACGAGCCGAGACCGCGGATCGCCACGTCGGAATAGAAGTCGTAGTATTCAGCGCGCTGGAGCAGATCACCGTCGCCCTGGGCATGAAAGCGCGGACCGCGATATTGCTTCATCGCGTCCATTGCCTCCAAGATGGAGGCGTTGTCCTCGCAGCAGAAGAAGCTCAATTCGCCTTTCTTCTGCAACTGGCGGTATTTCTTGGCGAGCTCTTTCTGATAGGAGCGGTCCAGCGCGCTGGCACGCCATTGCTCGAACGGAGCAACGAGAACGGTCGCGTAGGCGTTCGTCTCCATCGAGACCCGGCGTGGCGCGCCGAGGAGGCTCTCGATCGGAAGCCGTCCGTCGGGCAGCTTGGTCATGCGAAGCAGATCGAACGGGCGGACGAGGCGCCTGATCTCCGCGGATGCCGCTTCGTCCTCCAGCAGGCTGGCAAACACCTCGGGGCTGCAGACCGGCGCCAGATAGTCGGACACGCGCAGGTCGGCGAATTCGATGGTGCGGATCGGCCCGCGCCGGATCCGGAGCAGGGGCAGCACCATCGCCAGCGCCCCCGTCGCACGGTGGCGGACCACGACGACCAGCGGCGTCGCGCCTGCATGGGATGCGAGCTTGGCGTAGAGGCTGTCCAGCCAGAGCGGATGCTGAAACGCGGTCGCGGCAGAGCCGTCGAACAGCGCCGCATATTCCCGAGACAGGAAGTCGAACGCCTGATCGATGGCGATGTCGAACGTATTGCTGGGCTTATTCATGCGTGACCAGAGAAACCAGATGACCCGGAAAAGTCGATCGAGCCGGATCTCGCGCTTTTATAGCAGGGTCGTGACGGCGGAAGCACCAGCGGGGTGCGATTTGCATTAATGCATCGAGCAGGGGCCGTATCGTTATCAATCCCCGAAGTTTCGAGATTTCGTAGTGCCGGCGCTCGGGAGATCAACCCGCAGTAGCAGATAATTAACCAAGCTTAAGGGAAAGTCACCTCATGGCCATCCTGCAGACCGAGAGAGACTCCGAGGCACTCACGAGCGCGATCTGGAAGACGCGCAGTGCCGGCGTCGAGAAGGTCGCCAGGCTCGTCATCAGCCTATCGATCACCGTCAATGTCGTCGCGTCGATGGGGACATTCAATACGGCGATACTGCCGGCGGGACTGACCTATCTGCAACAGGCGGTCGCTCTGCTGATGTGGAGCGTCCTGATCTACGCGAGCGCGTTCGTGCGCCCGCGTCTGCAGCTGGCATTCAACCCCGATCTGATCGCGCTCCTCGCATTCTACACGCTGGCGGTCGTCTCGGTGTTGTGGACCACTCTAAATGCCGCAGCCATCATGAAGAGCGCTGCTCTTGCAATGACGACGTTCGGCGCGTTCTGTATGATCACGCGGATCGATATCGACGATGTCGTGAAGGCGACATCCTCCGGGCTCTTCATATTGGTCGCCGCATCGGCGCTTTGCGCACTCGCCGTACCGGATATCGGGGTAGACCATAGCTGGATGCACAATGGTCAATGGCAAGGCGTCTATGAATCGAAGCAGACGCTGGGCTTTGTCGGCGCGTATCTGATGTTTTTCTCCTGCTACCGGAAGATGACGGGGCAGGGGTGGTTGGCGTTCCTCGTCGCGTTCCTGCTGGCGTCGACCTGCGTCCTCGCGTCGGAATCGCGCGGCGCCGGTGCCGTTGCCCTGGCGGCTTGTGCACTGCTCGTGACGTCGATGTGGTCGGTCGGCTGCATGAGGCTCTATGCGATCCTGCCGTTCGTCATGTGCATTCTGGCCGGCCTCCTGATCGTCTATTTCTACGCGACGGGATACGACGCCATCCACATTGGCGATGCCACCGTCAATTTTACCGAACGGACCTTCATCTGGCACTACGCGATCAGCCATTTCGACGATGCGCCGCTGCTCGGCTTCGGAATCAACGGCTTCTGGACGATCCCGTCGATCTACGATTATTTCGAGCAGAACCACGGCTGGGTGCTCGACAATTATCATAGCGGCTACATCGCGATTCTGATGGAAACAGGGTTTCTGGGTTACGTGCTTTTCGCCGCGAGTATTCTTTTGTTCTCGAACAAGGTTCTCTATTTGATTTCCACGCGATCGATCCACCGGGCGCACTGTGCCCTCATCATCGGATTTGTCGCCCTCAGCTTTCAGACCAATTTCACCGAGACGACGTTCCTTCGCTCGACCATGTTCACGTCGGTGCTCCTGGTGGCGTTCCTCCTTGCAACGTGCAGGCCGGTGCCGGAAACTGATTTCTAACCCTTACGGAATGGAAGCAAGATGGTCGCCCCTCGCGCTCGCTGGTCGAGAAGCTTCAATCTTGCCGCAGCGGCTTTCGTCGTCGCATCGCTCTGCTCCGACGCCCATGCTGCCGGGCAGGTCGTGCTTCGTGATGCGGCAAGGTTGGGGCGCGGGATCAACATTCTCGGTTATGACGGAATCTGGGAGGGCGGTCAGAACGCGCCGTTCCGTCTGGACAATTTGACGGCGATCAAAAAGGCCGGATTCTCTCACGTCAGGATCAATTTCTTCGGCTTCAAGTTCATGGATCGCGTGAATTTGCTGGATGAGGTCGTGCTGAGAAGGCTCGATGCCGTCATCGAGGAAATCCTCGCCAGGAACCTCGTTCCCATCGTCGACGAGCACGACACGCATGTCTGTCAGCGTGATGTATCCGAATGCGGCGAGAAGCTCAGGGCATTCTGGCGGCAGATCGCCGAGCGCTATGCCGGAAGATATCCCGGGCTCGTCTTTGAGGTCTTGAACGAGCCGGGGGGGCAGATGACGTCCGCCAGTTGGAATTCGCTCCTCAACGAATGTATCGGCATCATCCGCCGCACCAACTCCGAGCGGCGGGTGATTGCTGCCGTCCTCAACACAGACGAGATTCCCATCGACGATCTGGCTCTCCCCGCCGACGACAGGAATCTCATCGTGACCTTTCATTATTACGCGCCGATACGCTTCACGCATCAGGGTGCGCCATGGTCCGAGACGTTCGCGCGCATCGGGCCGCTGGATTGGGGCAGTCCGGACGACGAAGCCAGGGCGGCCGCTGATTTCGACAAGGTCAGCCGATGGTCGGAGAGAGAGAAACGCCCGGTCTATCTCGGCGAGTTCGGGGTATACGAACGGGCTCCATCCGAGAGCCGCCAGAGATACCTGTCGTTCGTGGCGCGAAGCGCCGACGGACGCGGCTGGGCATGGGCCTATTGGCAGTTCGACCATGATTTTGCGGCCTTTGACAGCGCCCGTCAGGCCTGGAAGCCCGACATCCTGCGCGCCCTGATCCCGCCGGCCCGTTGAGGCCGCGATTCACGGCCAATATCGGCCGGATCACGATCCCCCGCGGTGACGGCTATCCGCCGTCTCTCGCCCGGCAGAACAGATCGATCCCGCCGACCTGTCCGCCCTTGAGCGCGATCTCGATGCTCGCATGCGCGCGATCCGACGATGCGCGGTTGAGCGGGGCGCCTTCCGCGAGGGGAGCTACCGCAGTCAGCGCATAGATGCCCATCGCCTGCAGCGCATGTCCGGACGTGTCGCCGCCGGCGACCACGGCGCGCGGGAGCCGCGCGGTTTCCAGAATTGAGTCCAGCGCCTGGCCGAGCCCCGCGCCGATGCGCTCGTTCACGGCGCTCGCCGTTGCGCCGCTCGCCTTGATGGCTGCGTTGAGCGCACCGATCGCGGGATCGTCGGGCCCACTTGCGGTGATCAGGAGCGCATCGCGCCCCGACGAGAGTCCGGCGAGCCCGCGCTCGACGGCGCGGTCGATTTCCTTGGGCCACTCCGCCGCATCGACGGCGCGGGTCGCATCGAGCCGTACGATATCGAAGCCGTTGTTCGCGGCATGGGCGATCTGCGCCGCGGTGACGGGCGAGCAGGAGCCGGAGACGCAGGCGATGCGCTCGACACCGGCGAGGCGCAGATCGGGCTTGCTGTCGGGGATCAGGCCCGCCGCCCGCCAATAGGCGACCAGCGCCTGCTCGACGCCTTGCGAACCGGCGACAAAGAGGCGTTCGCCGCGATATTCCCAGATCAGGCGGCCGGCTTCGATCAGCGATGCCCGGTCGAGCACATCGAGCGAGATGATCTCGGTGCCGGCGCCCTTCGCGCGCATCAGCGCAAGATCCGCACAGCCATTGGCCATGGTGACGAAGTCGATCAGTCCGATCGAGCGTGCGGTCTGCTTGGCGAGATGCCGGCCGAGATCGGACTCGTCCATCGGCGTCACCGGATGTCGCGACATGGTTGGATGCCGGTCGAGGCGATGGCCCACGCCATTCACGGCCGCGAACAAATGGCCGAACATCTGGTAGCGGCCCATCGCCGGCGATCCCACGAGGAGCGGATGCCAACTGCCGCCGAGCCTGGGTACGGCGAGATCGATCGCGCGCCCGATCGAGCCGATCTGCGGCGAGGAATCGAAGGTCGAGCACACCTTGTAGTGCGCGATCGGCGCGCCGGTGCCGGCGAGCACGTCGAAAACAGGCGGAAGGTTTCGCTCCATCCAGGCCGGGTCCTTCGCCCGCGCCGTGCCGGCAATGCCGATGCCGCGAAATTGCCTCGCGGCCGCGAGGCGTTCAGGCGTCGGCGGCTCCAGGAACAGGATTGTCGGCAGGCCCGCGAAGGTGAGGGCCTCCATCGCCGCGGATGAGCCGGTGTAGTCGTCGCCGTAGAAGGCAACGAGTGGGCCGTCGGGCAGGGCGGACGCGCCGCTCATGGCTTGCCTGCGATCGCCGCGTCGCCTGCGATCGCCGCGTCGCTTGCGATCGCCGCGTCCCATGCTGCACGCAGATCGGCAACGCCGGCGGCTGGTCCATCGGGGTGGGCGAGAATGCCACCGCCGGCTGCGAAGATCAGATCGGTCGAGCCGAGCGCGCGCCAGGTAGGTAGCGCCTGGGTCGGCGACTGGCCCGACGAGAACACGGGCATCGCGATGCACGGCTTGTGCGCGAACATCGGCGTCAGCGCGGCCTTTGCGGATTTGGCCACGCTGTCATCGGTCTCGCTGAACTTGTTGCCGATGCCGTTGACATGCATGTGGTCGGCGCCGGCCAGCCGCCAGATCTTATGCCACGCCGTATAGTCCCAGCCGAGCGCGGGATGGCGGTTCAGCGCGCCCCAGCCGTTGCGGTGCGCATGAATGGGAAGCTGCGTGTGGCGGCCGAGCTCGACCATGCCGGTGAGCCCGACCGAGTTGATGCTCGCCATCACGCACGTGCCGCCCTCGGCCAGCACCAGATCGTGGCGGCGGCGCATCTGGTCGATCTCGCCGGTGAGGTTGAAGGCGACCATCACCTTCTTGCCGGTCCGACCGGCGTGGTCGTTGACGACGCGCATCACGGCGCGCACGCGCGCGTCGAACGGACAATAGGCGCCGTCCGATTGCAGCTCGTCGTCCTTGATGAAGTCTATGCCGGCCTCGCACAGCGCGGCGACGAGATTGGCCGTCTCGGCCGGGCTGAGCCCGATGCTCGGCTTGATGATGGTGCCGATCAGCGGACGGCCGCTGACGCCGGTCAGCTCGCGCGTGCCGGCGACGCCGAATTTCGGTCCGGGGTAGGCGGCGGCAAACGCGAGCGGCAGGCGCAGGTCGAGCAGCCGCAGGCCGGTCAGCTGGCGCAACTCCCAGAGATTGCCTGCGATCGCCGTGACGAGATTGGGCAGCGACGCGCCGATATTGTCGAGCGGCCATGACAACGTCACGCGCGCGCGCTGCCAGGGGCCATCGGGGTTGATCGGGCGGGCGACCGGGAGCGACGGTGCGCGAACCGCGTCAAGCAGCTCGAGGCTCTCGACCCGCGCGGCCGCACGCGCTTTCAGCTCGGGCGTCTCGCCGGGGACTGCTACGAACGTTCCGCTCGATTGCTCGCCCGCCATGGTTTCCGCGGCAAGCCGCGGATCATCAGGCGTTTCGATCAGATAATCGGCTTCGATGCGAACAGGATTTTGCGTCACGGGCGCGCAGACAATCTAGAGCTTGGTGAGATCGGGGAAGGGGCGCACGGGGTCGCGCCCGTCCCAGTCCTTGGCGGCTGCTCGGATGAGGTCGAACATCTTGCCCTTGGGTCCCGCGACTTCAGACAGTTCGATCACCGTTCCCGGATGATATTCCGTATCGAAATAGACGAAGCGTCCGCGCGCGCCGACTTCGCCGCTCATGACCGGCTTGAAACCCTCGGCCTCGAGGCGCGCCAGATCCGCGTCGTAATCTTCGGTCCAGTAGGCGACGTGCTGCAAGCCCTTATTCCCGGCTTTCAGGAAATCGGCATACATCGACGGAACGTCGTTGCGGATCTGGATCAGCTCCATCTGCAGCGGTCCTGAATTCGCCAGCGCCACCGAATTGTGCGGCTCATAGGCCTTGCCGCGATAGTGGTAGTTCACGATCGGCACGCGCGGATTATAGAACCACGGCCCGATGCCGAGCTCGCGGCTCCAATAGTCCATGGCCTTCTCGATGTCGTCAACGACGTAACCGGCTTGCCGGATCTCGCCAAAAAAGCGGCTCATTGCATGATTCCCATTATCTTCAGAATTTGAGGAAACCGATCGACAGCCACGGCACGGCTGCGACGACGGCGAGGCCGATGAACAGCGCTGCGACATAGCCCCAGATGTGCTTGAGGCCTTCGTCCGGCGATATCTTGCTGATCGCGCAGGCGCCGTAATAGCCGACGCCGAACGGCGGCGCGAACAGCCCGATGCCCATCGCGAGGATCACGACCATCGCATAGTGCACTTCATGCACGCCGGCCTGCTTGGCGATCGGAAACAGCAGGGGACCGAACAGCACGATGGCCGGAATACCTTCGAGCACGCTGCCGAGCACGACGAAGGCCAGGATCGAGATCGCGAGGAAGCCGTAGGAACCGCCCGGGATCGCCGCCATCGCCTTCGCCAGTTGCTGCGAGAAGCCGGATTGCGTCAGACCCCAGGCCATCGCCGTGGCGCAGCCGATGATGAAGATGATCGCGCCGGTCAGCGAGGCCGTCTCGACCAGCATGGGTTTCAGCCGCCGCCAGGGAAACTGACGATAGACCACAAGGCCCATCAGCGCGGCGTAGGCGATCCCGATGGTGGAGACCTCGGTCGCGGTGGCAACGCCTTCGACCACGGCCGTGCGGATCACGAAGGGCAGCAGGATGGCGGGCAGGGCGACCACTGTGAGCTTTGCGATCTCGCGCTTCGAGGCCCGCCGCACATGGCTGAGATCCTCATGCCGGTAGCGCCGCCACACCACCACGCAGAGCGCGGTGCCGACGACCAGCGCCGGCAGCAGCCCGCCGGTGAACAGCGCGGCGATCGAAACTCCCGTCACCGAGCCGATGGTGATCAGCACGATGCTCGGCGGAATGGTCTCGGTCTGCGCGCCGGTGGCCGACAGCAGCGCGACGAGGTCGCCGGGCTTGGCGCCACGCCGCTGCATTTCCGGCAGCAGCACCGGCGCGATCGCGGCCATGTCGGCGATCTTCGAGCCGGAGATGCCGGAGACCAGATACATGGCTCCGATCAGCACGTAGGACAGTCCGCCCCTGACATGCCCGAGCAGGCTAGCCAGGAACTGGATCATGGCCCGCGCCATGCCGGTCATCTCGATCAGCGCGCCGAGAAAAATGAACAGCGGCACCGCGAGCAGGATCAGATGCGACATGCCTTCATCGAGACGACCGACCATCACCATCATCGGCACGCTGGTCGTCAGCGCCAGATAGCCGAAGGTCGCGAGCGCAAAGGAGAAGGCAATCGGCACGCCGGCGAACACGTTGGCTGCGACCACGCCGACGAAGAAGATGATCAGGTTGTAGCGTCCGAGCGGGGCGAGCAGCGGTCCGGCGAGCCAGAATGCGGCAATCAGGACGGCGGTGGTGATGAAGGCCGCGACGATCAGCGCGGGGCGGTGATGCGTCGCGAGCCGGATTGCGGCGACGACGGCCATCAGCGTCATCCCGACGGGAATGGCGGCTGCGCGCCAGGCGTTGCTGATCTCCAGCGCCGGGGTGACGATGATCTGCTCCTCGCTCGCATAGTCGAAGGCGGGGTGCAGGATCAGCGCCAGCAACGCCAGCGGCGCCACGGCCGCGACTGTGTCGAGAAAGGCGCGCGCGCCCGGGCCGACATGGCTGACGAGGCCCGTCATGCGCATGTGCTCGCCCCGGCGCAGCGCGATCACCGCGCCCAGCATCGAGAGCCAGAGAAACAGGATCGAGGCCAGCTCGTCCGACCAGACCAGCGGATTGTGGAAGACATAGCGCATGATCACACCGGCGAGCATGATGCCGATCTCGAGCAGCACGAGGCCGGCCGCGGCGGTCTCGACCACGGAACCGAGCCACCGGTCAACCGTGCGGACGGCACTCGTGCTCGCATTGGAAGCAGGACGCGCGGCCGCCTCCAGATAGTCCGTCATCTGATGCTCTGCGATCGTCATCGTGCTCAGGCCAGCTTGCCGACGGCGCCTTCGAGCAGCGCCCAGGCCTCGTCGCCGAAGCGGCCCTTCCACTCGCCGTAGAAGCCGGAATCGCGCAGCCTTGCGCGGAACGAGTCGGGCGCGGGTTTGGTGAAGTTCATTCTCTTGCTCTGGAGATCGGCCTGCACGGTCGCATTGAACGCCTTGATGTCCTCGCGCTGCTTCAGCCCGGCATCGTTGATGGCGTTGCTGACGATGGTCCTGAGGTCGGCGGGCAGGGCGTTGAAGGCGCGGGCGTTGGCGATGAACCAGAAGCCGTCCCAGATGTGGTTGCTGATCGCGCAGTACTTCTGCACCTCGTAGAGCTTTGCCACCTGGATGATAGGCAGCGGATTTTCCTGCGCGTCGACAATGCGGGTCTGGAGCGACGAGTAGACTTCGCTGAATTGCAGGCTGGTCGGCGACGACGAAAGCGCCTTGAACATGGAGACGCTGAGCGGAGACACGGGTACGCGGATCTTGAGCCCGTCCATGTCCTTGGCGCTCTCGATCGGCTTGGCGCCGCTGGTGATCTGGCGGAAGCCGTTGTCCCACATCTTCTCGAACGTATGGAGGCCGACCTTGGCCATGGCGGCACGGATATGCGCGCCGAGCCCGCCGTCCATCGCGTTCCAGACCTGATCGTAATCGGCAAAGGCAAAGCCGACCGCGTTGATCGCGGCGACCGGCACCAGAGTCGCGACCACGAGCGCGGAGGGCGTGAAGAAGTTCAGCGCGCCGCTGCGAACCTGGGCGAGCATGTCGGTGTCGCCGCCGAGCTGGTTGTTCGGGAAGATGACGATCTCGACCCGGCCATTGCTCTCCTTGGCGATGCGGTCGGCAGCTTCCTGGGCGCGGATGTTGAGGGGGTGCGTCAGCGGCAGGTTGTTACCGTATTTCAGCGAGAACTCGGCTGCCCGGGCCGGGCGCGAGAGGCTCCCGATCAGGCCCGCGGCGGGGAGGACGGACAGGGCTTGCAGGGCGCGCCGACGGGTCATGGACATGGGCTTCTCCTCCAACAGCGATTTGATGTTATTTGATGTTTCTGAGATAATGTTGATGCGAAAATTGCGACTTAGAGCTACCATGTCAAACGATAAAGATGATGGTTTTTGATGTATTCGAGGGTGAAGCCCCGGAATGGATAAACCAGTGGCTCCTTCGCTGAGCCGCATCGTCGATGTGGCGCGCCGGGCTGGCGTCTCCACGGCGACGGTCGACCGCGTGCTCAATCGCCGGCCCGGTGTACGGGCGATTACGCAGCAGCGCGTGCTCGCCGCCGCATCCGAGCTCGACTACATGCCGGCCGAGAATCTCCTGGCGGCGATGCGCTCCAAGCCGATGCGGCTGCTGTTCCTGCTGCCGGCGGGCACCAACCGTTTCCTGTCCACGCTCGGACAGCTGATCGCGCATTCGGACGGGCGGCTCGCCCCTTTCAACGTCCATTGCCGGGTCGATACCATCAAGAGCTTCAATCCTGAGCTCCTCGCACGCCGGCTCTGGGAGTCCCGCGACAAGGCCGACGGGATCGCCTTCATGGCGCTCGAGCATCCTGTCGTGAGGGAAGCCGTCGACAGGTTGGCCGAGCGCGGCGTGCCGACGGTCACGCTGATCTCGGATATCCTGAATGCGCGCCGCGCGGCCTATATCGGACTGGACAATCGCTCGATCGGGCGCACCGCCGGCTATCTGATCGCGCGCTTTCTGGGCGAACGTCCGGCCAAGGTCGCGATGATCGCGGGCAGCCGCAGCTACCGTGCGCATGAAGAGCGCGAAATGGGCTTCCTGCACGTCTTCGAAGAACTGTTCCCGTCCATCAAGGTCGTGGGCTTGCGCGAAGGCCACGATGATGCCGACCGCAACTATCGCCAGACGCGCATGCTGCTAGGCCAGCATCCGGATCTTGCCGGAATCTACAACATCGGCGGCGCCGCCGACGGTGTCGCTCGCGCCCTGAAGGAAATGAACCGGGCGCGCGACGTGGTCTTCATCGGTCATGGTCTGACCTCGGATACGCGCAGCTTTCTGCTCGATGGGACGATGGATGCTGTCATCACTCAAAATCAGCTCAACACGATGATGAACTGTGTCGGCATCTTCGACAATCTGCGCGCCGGCCGCAGCGCCATGCACGGCATCGAGGCGCCGCGCAGCGAGATCATCTTTCGCGAGAATATTCCGGCGCTTGGAAGCTAGCGGCGTATCAGCGAGCCATGATCGCTCTGGATCATATCGGCTGGCATGATCGCCACGATGCGATTCTGCCAGTGTTTTGCCCGACGAGTCAAACGGCTGCAGCCTGGTGAATCTGGGCTCGTCCGGCAGCTCAATTTGCGTTTCGGGAGGGAGGCCGCGCGCTCTGCGCCCGCGGAACGATTCAACCAGGCCTCATCTCGACTTAGGCCGCGCCACCGCGACCAACCGGCCAATGGCGGTTCTACTGTGCATGGGGTTGTTTTTCGGTTTTTTGTTTGGCGAGGTCGCTGGTGGGCGTTCTACAAGCCGGCCGCGACGCCCAGGCGGCCGATGCCGGGGAGCTTGAGCGCCGGCCGCCGGATGTCGATGCCCAGCACCACGCCGAAGAAATTGATCTCGAACCCTTCGACCCAGCCGACCGTCATGCCGAGGTAACCCGACAGCGAGGCGTAGAGGCCGGTGCGGGAAGGGGTGATGCCAGCCCAGCGCCCGCTGTAGGGATAATCCTTGCCGACCGCGGTGGGCGGCAGGATGGCACGAAGCTCGGGAGCGGCGTCCAGGGCTGCCTGCACGAAGGTGTTGGAGTTCGGTCCGGGCCAGGCGCTGTAATCGCCGTAGGTGCGGAACTTGTAGGTCTCGACGACGTGGCGGATCCTGGGGATCAGCGCTTCTGCGCGCGCGCCGTCAACCGCCACGACGGTTTCGGGCATGGCACCGAACCAGCGGCCGTCGGGTGCAAATCCGTTGCTCCGGATCGGGTCGCCCCACGCCGTATAGTCGTATCGGCTGTAGGTGCTGGCACCTTTCTCCTTGACGACGATCCAGGTGTGGACGGCGAAAATGCTGCGCCACCGCACCGTGCGCGCCGCAAAGACCCGGATCAGCGCGTCCGGATTGGCGGATGCCGTCGGCAGGAGGCCGGCGCTCGAGCGATCCGCCGTCTGCCAATTGCTGCGGCCGTCGCCGAGCACATAATAGCGTCCGGCCGACAGTCCTATCGGCACGAAGACCAGCAGCAGGAAGAGAATCAAGAGTTTCCTCAAGGGCAGACGGCGGTCAGGCGGGACAACACGATGAATATAGTTCGCCCGGCGGGTCGCGCCAGCACGCTTGCGCTCTTGCATTTGGGAGGTGCGCCCCCATGTTCCCGCTATGATCAAGCTGTCACTCGTCGAAGATCAGGCCATCCAGGCGCGAATCGCGTTCATCGCTGGCGCCGAGACGTTTGACCGTCTCTTCGCCGGTATCCGATTCGACGAAATCGACGGCAATCTGCTGTTCGCGATCGCCAGGGACGAGGACTGCGCGTCCGAGATCGAAGACGAATTCTCGCATCACCTCGCTGTGGTCGCGACGCAAATCCTCGGACAGAGTGTCGACGTGGTCGTGGTGCTGCCGAAGGTCCTGCAATAGGCCTTATTTTGGCGTGCAGGCCGGTCGACTAGGCTTGCATCCCTGCTTTTCAACGCAATCGTGAAACTGTAATGACGTCGTTGGGCGCTCAGGCCCGACGCGCGTTATCGACCGAGCTCAGCGGGAGGGCTCGCTGTCGCTCGCCTCGATTCAAGAAACAAAGTTGGATACAAATTGGCGCCCACCAGGAAAGCCCGGGCCACCACCGGCGCGAAAAAGACAAAGGCCAAGAGCTCGAAAGGCAAGAGCCCAAAAGCCAAGGGCTCAAAAGGCAAGAGCTCGTCGCGTCCCGCGGTCTCGTCCTCATCGCCGCTCGGCATGCTTGCGCTGCATCTGCTCGAGCAATGGGGGAAGTCCGGCCGAGACGGTCTTGTCTTCCTCTGTGAGAATGAGAACAGGGCGGAGCGGCTTGGGGGCGTGATCCACGCGCTCGATCCTTCGGTCGACGTGCTGGTGTTCCCGCGACTGAACAATCTGCCATTCGATGGTCTGGAGCCGTCGCGCGAGATCGCGGGCAGGCGGAGTTCGGTGTTGCGGCGCCTTGCCAGGGCAAGGAAGCCGGTCTTCCTCGTATCGACCGCAGAGGCCATCATGGAGCGGCTGCCGCTGCCGGCGAGCTGGTCAAAGACCAGCCTCAGCCTGAAGGTGGGCGCGGCCTATTCGGAAGCCGAGCTGGAGAGCCGTCTGGAAGCTCTCGGCTACGACCTCGACGAAGAGGCGGAATATCCGGGAGGCGTCCTGTTCCACGGCAAGACGTTCGAGGTGTTTCCCGCGGGTGCACTTGGTCCTTTTCGAATTGAGCATGCCGAGGGGGTGCTCCGCAGGATTGTCGCCGTCGATCCGATCGAGCATGAGGTCGTCTTCGACACCAGGGAACTGATCATCGATCCCATGTCCGAGCAGGTTGCGCTCGGAAGCAAGCGCGGACAGCGGGCCACGCTGCAGGACTATTGCAGTGGCGCGCGGTGGATCGTGGATGCCGGCGTGCTGGCCCATGCCGATAGCTGGCTCGGTACGATCGAGGAGGCGGCCGGTCGCAGGGACGCCGAGCGCGAGTACCTCGGACGGGATGACTGGAAGCGGCTGAAGAAACGCATCAGCGTTCTGCCGCAAAAATCGGCCTTCACGCCGACGCCGGATTTCTCGAAGGCCTCTTCGCCAAGAAAGATCCTCCGCGCCTTTATCGACGATATGCAACGCGCCGGGTCGCGGCTGCTGTTCGTCGCGGCCGTCGAGGATGACCTGCGCGCGATCGAGCGGATGAGCGGCATCAAGGCTGAACGCTGTGCCGATTGGAGCGAGGCGACGAGCGGGCGGGATCGCGAGACGGCGTTCCTGGCCGACTTCGACGCCGGCTTCGTCGGGGCCGGGCGCAAGCCTCTGGTCGTCGTGACGGCGTCCGACGTGCTTGGTAGCAGAGCGCACCATCCGCAGCCGATGGCGAGGGCCTGGACGGCTGCCTTCGATCATCCGGATGTACCGGAGCGCGGCACGGCGGTGGTTCATTTGCAGCGTGGGCTGGCTGTGCTCGACGGCTTGCAGACCTTCGCCATGGGAAAGGGATCGCGCCGCGAGATGGTCAGGCTTGCGTTCGCGGGCGACAATGCCGTTCTCGTTCCTCCGGCCGATCTTGCCCTGATCTGGCCGTATGCGGCCGAGCCCGGCAAGCTGGCGCGGGACAAGGCCGACGGCAGCACATGGTGGGCGCGGCGCACCGCGGCCGAGGCGGAAATTCAGGTAGCCGCCAAGGCTCTCGCCAAGCACATCAGCCAGCGCCACCGCCGCCGCGCACCCAAGCTGGTTGCGCCGGGACCGATCTATGAGAGGTTCGTTGCGCGCTTCCCGTATTTCACGACGGTGGACCAGGCGAAGGCCATTCAGGACGTGCTCGACGATCTCGCGGCGGGTCACCCCATGGACAGGGTGGTGTGCGGCGACGTCGGATTTGGAAAGACCGAGGTGGCGCTGCGCGCGGCCGCCGCCGTGGCGCTGTCTGGGAAACAGGTGGCGATCGCGGTGCCGACGACGGTGCTGGCCCGGCAGCATGTCGAAACCTTCCGCAAACGCTTCGGTCCTCTCGGTATCGACGTCGGAAGCCTGTCGCGGGCGACCTCCGGCCCGGAGACGCGAGAGACCAAAGAGGGCTTGCGAAGCGGCAGGTTGAAAGTCGTTGTCGGCACGCAGGCGCTCTCCGCAAAGGACGTGAAGTTCGCCGATCTTGGCCTCGTCATCATCGACGAGGAGCAGCATTTCGGGGCGGCCGAGAAGGCGAAGCTTTCAGGCTTGGCGAAGAATGCTCATACGCTCTGGATGAGCGCGACGCCGATCCCGCGCACGCTCGCGGCGGGGCTTGCGGGCTTCCGGGATCTCAGCGTGATCGCAACGCCGCCGGTCCACCGGCTTCCGATCGTGACCAAGATCGCTCCGCTTTCGGATGCAGCGATCGCCGGAGCATTGCTTCGCGAGCGGCGGCGGCACGGACAGAGTTTTCTGATCTGCCCGCGCATCCAGGATCTGGAGCCGATGCTCGCGCGTGTGCAGGCGCTGGCGCCCGACCTCCGCATCGTCTGCCTTCATGGCAAAATGCCTGTCGACGAACTCGACGACCGCATGATGGGTTTCGTCGACGGCGAAGCGGACGTCCTCCTGGCCACCAACATCGTGGAAAGCGGTCTCGATATCCCGCGCGCGAACACTATCGTGGTGTGCTGGCCCGAAAAATTCGGCCTCGCGCAGCTCCATCAGCTCAGGGGGCGGGTGGGACGCGGCGGAACGCGCGCCTTCGCCTATCTGTTGACGGAATCGGCCTCGGAGCAGTCAGAGAAGCGTCTGGCCGTGCTCGAGGAGTTCAGCAAGCCCGGCGCCGGCTTCGCCATCAGCGAGCGCGACCTGGACCTCCGGGGCGCCGGCGATCTGTTCTCGGAACAGCAGTCCGGGCACGTGCAGGTGTTCGGACCGGTGCTCTACAGTCATCTCCTGAAGCTCGCCTCGGAAAGAGTAAGCGACTCCGGCGCCTTTCTGTGGGTGCCCGATTTGAATCTGCCCGTAGGCGACATGTTGCCTGAAGGCTATGTGCAATCGGAAGCAGTGCGGCTCGAGATCTATGGCCGCGCCGCCAGATGCCGGAGCGACGACGATCTGGAAGACCTGGAGGAGGAGACCTCGCGCCGTTTCGGCAGGCTCCCGCCGGAGGCGCGCGATTTCTTTGCGGCCGCCAGGCTCAGGATCGATTGCAAGCGGCGTGGCATCGTCAGGCTCGATGTCGGGCCGGAGGCCGTCGCCGCGACTTTCCTTCCCGGGCGGCTGCGGAAATCCAGAGCGCGATCGCTGCAACGCGACGGCGATCGCGTCGTCTACGCTGCCCGCGGGCACGAGGACCCGTTCGGTCGCATCGAGGAGTTCCTGGAGCTTCTGGACGAGTGAAGAAGACGGGACCTATTGCGGCTCGATTCCGGCTGCCTTGATGATCCGCCCCCATTTGCCGATCTCCGCCTTTGGCCATGATCCGCTCGTGATGAAGCTGTACCCGGCGCCAAGCGCGAGCCTGAGCGGCGTTGCAGTTCGCCTCGATGTGCCGCCGTCCGGACCTGCTCATTCCTAGGGGGGCGAGAAGGGCGGAACGCAACTCCTGGCGCCGCGGGACGTGCTGACGCGCACCGGTATGGTCAATCCGCGCCTGCCGCACAGCCAAGGCTCGACCTCGGCGTGCTCAAGGAGCTCTCGTCGAAGAAGATCATGCTGCGCGTACTCGACCTCGCTGATCCCGTCATCGAGAGCGTCGAGACCGTGGCTGATCGCATCCGCAACGGACTGAAATATGTGTCGGCTGATCGTCTCGTCGCAGCCCCCGATTGCGGCACGAAATACATGCCGCGCGCGGTCGCGTTTGGTTCGCAGGTGATGCGCAGCTTGCTTCGATGGGTGTCGCGAAGCGGGGAGCGCCCCCGCGTCTTCCCGCCAGATCAGAAATTCGTTGCCATTGCGGCGAGGTGCTGATGGGCTCTTTCCCGGGCAGCCTCGATCGGTTGTTGCGGTCCGGTGGTTGGCCCGATCGGCACGAAACGGACATTGCTGATACCGACAAATCGCAAGATTTCCCGCAGGTAGGGCGTCGCCATGTCGATGCGCCCGCGGTTCATTCCGGTGGCGAAATCGCTGCCACTGGCGAGGATCACCGTGGTCGGCCGGTCCTTCAGCAGCGGGACGTATCCCAGGGAGGGGTCGAACCGAAAAGTGAGCCCGGGCTGGACGATGACATCGAACCATTGCTTGAGCTTGTAGGGAATGCTGAAGTTCCACATCGGCGTCGAGATCAGCACGCGATCGGCCAGTGAAAAGCGCAGCGCCATCCGCTCGGCCTCGGCAAAGCTGTCGCGCTGCGCGTCGTTGAAGGCTTGCGCGTTCATCCGTGCGTATTTGGCCTCGACGATGGGGCCTGAAAATTCCGGCAGGTGCTCCCGCCAGAGATCCACGACGTCGATATCCCAGTCCGGACGGACCTGCCGAAACCCGTCAAGAAAGACGCGCGCGCCGGCGCTCGACTCGGAGTCGGCACGGGGCGAACAGGAGAGGTGCAAAAGCTTTGCCACCACTCATCCCAACGCTCTGATGACGGCATCCGCCCGGGTGACGATTGCGACGTTCTGCATGGCGAAGTTGATCGAGGCGGAGTGCCAGTCGGCATTCATGGTCGAGCAGCAGTCTTCCGGCACGATCATGAAATAGCCCTTGTCGGCGCCGGTGCGCGCGGTGTGCTCGACCGACATGTTGGTCCATGCGCCGGTGTTGATGATCATGTCGCGCCCGGTGGCTTTGAGGATGGTCTCCAGCCGGGTGCCCTCCCAGGCGCTCATCCGCATCTTCTCGACGACGAAATCGCCGGGCCGCGGCTCGAGGCCGGAGACCGGGGAGGCACCCCAGCTTCCGCGCACCATCGCCTTGCTATCGACGAGGCCCTCGAACAGCGGCGCATTCAGCGTCACGCCGGGCGCACCGGGCTCGACTACGAACCAGACATGGATGATGGCGACGCCGCGCGCGCGCGCTGTCTCAGCCAAGCGCCGTACGTTCTCGACCACATGCTGTTGCTTCGCATGACCTGGTGCGCCCGACTCGGCGAATGCGCCGCCATCCATGATGACGTCGTTCTGGAGATCCTGGATGATCATGGCGCAGCGGCTTGGATCGAGCCGCATCTCGCCGTCGGCGAGGATGGGCGCTGCAGCCGCGGGGCCGGCGCTTGTGCCGACGCTGCCATGTTTGCCGCTCATAAAGGGCTCGTGGCGCGGCCCAACCTTGGTCGGGATGGCATAGACCGAATGCGTCGACGTCAAATAGAGGGTGCGGAAATCCGGACCACCCCAGGCAAGGTTGGCGACCAGCTCAGGCACGCGGACTTTCCCGAGCAGCTCGCCGCGCGCTGAATAGACCCAGACGCCGCCGGGCGCGGTGACCCAGACATTGCCATGCTGGTCGCACTTCATGCCGTCGGGCAGGCCCGGCTCCAGCTCGGAGCGGATGCCGCTTGCAAACACGCGTGCGTTCGACAGTGTACCGTCGACATTTGCATCGAACACGCGGATCAGCGCCTGCACGGTGTCGTTGACATAGAGCAGCTTTTCGTCGGGCGAGAAGCACAGCCCGTTCGGTTGATCGAACAAGTTGCGATCGACCACGAGCTTCGGGTCTCCACCCGGCACGAGGCGATAGACTCCCTGGAAGCCGAGCTGGCGCGGGCGCTCTACACCATAGACCGGCATGCGGCCATACCAGGGATCGGAGAAATAGATGGCGCCGGAGGAGTGCACGCAGACGTCGTTGGGGCTGTTGAGCTCCTGTCCCTGGAAGTGCGAGGCCAGCACTTCGCGCCGCCCGTCCGGCCGCTCACGGATCAGCGACGAGGTCGCGTGCTCGCAGACGATCAGATTGAGCTCGGCGTCATAGGTCATGCCGTTGCATTTGTTCGACGGGCGCCTGACCTCCGCGATGCCGCGCCGCGCATCCCAGCGCCGCCGCACGTCGCCCGGCATGTCCGAGAACAGGAGATAATGATCGACCGGATGCCAGATCGGCCCTTCCGTGAAGTCAAAACCTGTTCCGACCTGCGCGACCGGCGCGTAGGGGTCGATCAGGGTCTCGAATTCGGAGCGCAAGGTGACGTGCGTCATCGGTCGATATCCTCAGGTCACGTCAGGCGGGGAACCAGTTGCGCGCCGGCAGCGACTGCACGATCGGGCCGGGGACCTGGTCGTGCAACCGTCCGACGACCATGCCGCCTTCGATCTTGGCCGGCCTGTCGTGCACCGGCAGCAGATAGCGCGAATTGCTCAGCAGCTTCTTGATCGAGGCCTTCTCGGCCCGCTTGCTGGTGCCGTGGTTGCCGGTCGTCCGCGGCTCCCAGTCGTGGATCTCGTTGAAGGGCGTGACGATCTGGTCGTTGAAGTCGTAGATCACGTCGCCGCAGATCGTTGCGATCCCATCGGCAGTCTCGACGATGATGTTCATCGATCCTTCGGTATGTGCATTGGCCGCATCGCAATAGACGCCGGGCATCAGCTCGATAGGACCCGTGATCTCGAGGTCGAGGAACCGCAGCGCACTCTTGGTGTGCAGTCGGTCGATGAGATGCTTGATGTCGGGCGCCGGATACTGCGGATGCATCAGGCCGGAGACGGAATATTCGAGTTCTTTCCGGTTGAGGACGACGGTCGTGTTCATCGGAAACAGATCGTCCTTGCCGGCGTGGTCGATGTGCAGATGGGTATGGCAGACGAAGCGGACGTCGCCCATGCGCACGCCGTGGCGGGCGAGCTGGTTCTCGATCATGTGCTCGTGGTATTGCAGGCCGCGCATCCCCAGCGTTTCCATGATCTGGTTGGAGCGGTAACCGGTATCGACCACGACCGGATATTTGCCGCCGAGGATCAGAAAACCGAGGGTGAGGACACGGCGGGTTCGGCCGCAGTCGCGGCCGAGAACCAGAAAGCTCGATTCCAGTTCGATATCGCCGTAGTCCAGGATCTTGATCTCCAGCGCCATTCGTCTCCCTCCCTGTTCTGTTCTTGTCTGTCAAAGCCGATAGACGCGGGTCGCCGTCGTCCTGAAAATTGCGTCCTGCTGCTCGGTCGTCAGCTTCGCCGCCGAGGCACGAAAGGCATCGACGAGCTCCCGATAGCTGGTCCACAATTTCTCAATCGGAAAGTTGGAGCCGAACAGGCAGCGCTCCGCGCCGTAAATCGCGACGGTATCGGTAAGGACGGCCGCGATGTGCGCGGGATCGTTGCGATGGATGAAGGTGCCGAGCCCGGAGAGTTTTGAGACCACGTTCGGACAGGCCGCGAGCCGGGCCATTCCGGCGCGCCAGGCGGCTCGGCCCGCGGGCGAGAGGTCCTCCAGCATACCGGCATGCTGGAGGATGAAGGTCACCCGGGGGCAGGATTCGGCGAGCTGCGCCGCATCCGGCATCTGCGGCGTGAAGACCTGGAGGTCAAAGCTCCAGCCGTAGTCCGCCAGGCGCGCGATGTTGCGGCGGACCGTGGGATCGACGCAGAGATCGGGCCTGGCCGCGAAGCGATAGAGCGGGTTCTCGTGCCAGTGCAGCTGCATGCGCACGCCGCGCACGAGCGGATAGCGCTTCAGGCGATCGAGTTGCGGTCGCACGTCGTCGACGGCGAAATCGGCGTAGGCGACGATGGCATGCGGCCAGCCGTGCGCATCGGCGGTCTGCTGCACCCAGGCGGTCTCATCCTCGAAGCGGTCGTTCGCCCAGTTGGTCTGGACATAGATCGAGCGGGTGACGCCGGTGCCCTTGAGATCGTCGAGATATTCCCGGATCGGGTAATCGCGACGGATCGGCTCGTAGGGTCCAAAAATGCGCGGCTGCATCGGACCGGTCAGCCAGGGCAGGTCGGCCTGTCGCCAGATGTGATGATGGCCGTCGACAATGTCGCTCACGCTGCTCTCCTCCGTCCCAACGTCAGAATGTGCGCGACAATCGACGCGCTTGAACCGCCATCCACGAGATCATCGACGAAGCGCTCGATGGCAACCAGCGCCTCAGTCTGCGGGCGGAAGTCCGGGCCCGTCGCGAGCGGCGTCAGCCAGCTCACGCGCCAGGCGCGCCGCGACAGCCTTGCGACCGCGTCGCGCAACGCATCGGGTTCGCCGCGCTCCAGCCCGTCCGACACGACGATGACGGCCGCGCCTCGCGCGTAGCCGCCGAACCGCGGCACCGCTAAGAAGGCTTGCAGCGCGTCGCCGATGCGGGTGCCGCCATCCCAGTCGCTGGCGAGGTGCGCCGCCGCGCTCAGCGCCTGCTCGCGACGCTTGAGCCGCAACGGGCGGGTGACGCGGGTCAGCCGCGTGCCGAAGGTGAAGACCTCGACATTGGGCGCGGCCTGTACCAGCGTATGCGCCAGCTTCATGTTCTCCTCGGTGCGCGTCTTCATCGAGCCGGAGACGTCGATCAGCAGCAGGAGTTTTCGCCGGCGCTGGCGCCGCTTCAGGTGCCCGAGCCGCAGGATCTCGCCGTCGCTCCGCACGCTGTCGCGTAGGGTCCGGCGAAGGTCGGCAAACGGCCCGCGGCGGGCGCGCATGCGCCGGTGGCCGCGCCGCTGCGGCAGGCGACGGGAGGCCTCGCGCGCCAGGCGCCGGAGCGCGTCGGTGGTGGAGAGCTGGGCGAAGCGACGCTCCACCAGCGCCTCGGTGCGCGTCGCAGTAAGGCCGGATTCGTTGGCGTCGTCGGAGCGCAGCGGCTCCTCGTCGCCGCGGCCTTCTTCCTGAAGCCGGACGGTCTCGTCGTCCTCGCCGTCATCGACATGTTCGATGGCTTCGCTGCCGCGGAAGTGCAGGTCGAACAGCCGGTCGAAGGTCGAGCGGCGCTCGGGTGGCGGGGCGAGTGTGGCCAGTGCCGATTGCCTGATGTCGTTGAGGTCGCGCGGCCCGAGCAGCTCGATCGCGGCGAGATAGGAGGTGGTCTGCTCGGGCGCGACGGCGAAGCCGTTGGCGCGCAGCAGCGCGACGAAGGAGACGAAGATGCGGGCAGCGCGCGGAAGCTCCGGCCCGGTGCTCATGCCGTCGCCTCCGCGAGCATGACGTCGAGCCGTGGCGAGATGAAGTGCAGGTCTTCCTCGTCTTTCAGCGCCACGCCGATCGAGCGTTTGAAGGCGTCGGGCCAGCGCGCACCGCCCTTGTGAAGGAGCGTCGCCGCTTCGGCCCAGTCGACGGCTTCCGCGATGCCCGGTGCCTTGCTGAGCGGCTCGCGGCGCAATTTGCCGACGGCCGCGACGACGGCCCGCGCGGTCGCCTCGGCGACGCTCGAGGCCCGCAGCATCACGATACGCGCCTCCCGCTCTTCGGTGGGATAGTCGATCCAGTGATAGACACAGCGGCGGCGCAGGGCCTCGTGCAGGTCGCGCGTCCGGTTCGACGTCAGCACGACGACAGGACGTTCGGCCGCGCGCACGGTGCCACGTTCCGGGATCGAGATCTGGAAATCCGAGAGAAATTCGAGCAGAAATGCCTCAAATTCCTGGTCGGCGCGGTCGATCTCATCGATCAGCAGCACGGTCGAGTCGGGCGCGCGGAGCGTCGCCAGCATCGGCCGCTCAATCAGAAACGTCTCGCCATAGATGTCGATGCTCTCGTCGCCGGCCTGGCGGATCGCGAGCATCTGGCGTGGATAGTTCCACTCGTAGAGCGCGGCCGAGGCGTCGATGCCCTCGTAGCATTGCAGGCGAATGAGGCGGCGGCCGAGGACGGCGGCGATGGCTTTCGCGGCCTCGGTCTTGCCGACACCGGGGGCGCCTTCGAGCAGGAGCGGTTTGCCGAGGGCAAGGCCGAGATAGGCCGCGGTCGCGAGCCCATCATCTGCGAGGTAATAGGCCGCCCGAAGCGCCTTCTCCAGCGCTTCGGGGTTGTCGATGCCGACGATGTTGCTGCGAACTGCCATGGCCAGTCTCAGCGTCGCGCCTGTGGCCGCGCGCCGCCCTGGGTCTTGATCGCGCGCAGCACCTTTTCCGGCGTAATCGGCAGATCGTCGATGCGCACGCCGACGGCGTTGAAAATCGCATTCGCGACCGCCGGCAGCACGGGATTGGCGCACATCTCGCCCGGTCCCTTGGCGCCGAACGGACCGTCCGGCGCAGGGCGCTCCAGCACGGCGATATCGTGCGGGCAAATGTCGCCCGGGCCGGGCATCAGATATTCGACGAAGTCGCGGGGGCCGTGAACGGGGTCGGGATAATGAGGCTCCGTCGTCTCGTAGAGCGCGTGGCTGATGCCCATCCAGGCGCCGCCGACGAGCTGCTGCTCGACCAGGCGCGGATTCAGCGCGCGGCCTAGCTCATAGGCGGAGTCCATGCGGACCATCGCGACTTCACCGGTCTCGTCGTCGACCTCGACCTCCGCCACGAGACAGGCATGGGCGTAGCAGGTCGCCGGCGACATCTCGCCGGTTTCGGGGTCGACGTTGGACAGAGGCACCAGGAATATGCCGCGGCCGGAGATGGTCTTGCCCTGCTTGAACTGGGCGGCGATGGCGACGTCCTTGGTCGAGATCGAGCGATGCGGCGCACCCTTGACGTGGATGTTGCCGCGTCCGTCGGTTTCGAGATCGGCGGCGTTGACCTCGAGCTCCTCGGCGGCCGCCTCCATCATCACGCCGCGTGCCTCGCGCGCCGCGGCCATCACCGCATTGCCGACGCGATGGGTGCCGCGCGAGGCGAAGGAGCCCATGCAATGCGGACCGGTGTCTGAGTCCGCGGTGTCGACATAGACGTCCTCGACGGGAACGCCCAGCGTCTCCGCGCAGATCTGCCGGGTCACCGACTTCATGCCCTGGCCGAGGTCGATCGACGACAGCGCCACCGTGAACTTGCCGCTCGGGTTGGAATGAACCAGCGCCTGGCTGGGATCGCCGCCGAGATTCATGCCGATGGGATAGTTGATCGACGCCATGCCGCGTCCGCGATGCCGGGTCATCTAGCGCCTCCTGGTGCCGAAAACGGAGGAGAAGCGGGTCGCACCATGCGAGGGTGCCGCGGGCCGCGGAGGAGGTGGCGGCGGCGCAGGGGGAGGCGGCTCGCGGGGTGGTTCGCGGGTGACTGTCGGTGGGAGCCGGTCATAGGTCGTGCGCTGTTGCGCCGGCACGGCGGGGCGTGCGCGCGCATCGCTCGGTGTCGATGGAATGACAGCCCGGCTGCCGCCGCCGTCCTTGCGCGAGGAGGCGCGTTTGAACTCGTCGCGGATCGGCCATTTTGCCTTTTCGGCGGCGACCTGGACGCATTCGATCAGCGCGGTGTTCTTGGCTTCGCGCCGATGCGCCTTCATGTCGCCGTCGCGATAGGCGTTGAGGATCCGGAACTCCATCGGGTCCATGCCGACGAGGTTTGCCAGCTTGTCCATCTGGCACTCGATCGCGAAATCCATCGCGGTGACGCCGAAACCGCGCATCGCCGTGGCGGGCGTCCTGTTGGTGAAGACGCAATAGACGTCGCCACAGACATTGGGGATCGTGTAGGGCCCGGGCAGATGCGCGGCGCATTTCACCGCGGCGTAGCTGGAAAGTCTCGTATAGGCGCCGCTGTCGAAATAGGCGCGGATCTTGCGCGCGACGATGCGGCCGTCGCGCATCACGCCGTCCTTGATGTAGATCCGCTCGGCGCCGCGGGGCGGGCCGTACTGCATCTCCTCCTCACGCCCGAACACATAGCGGACGGGACGCCCGGTCAGAATCGCCCCCAGGATCGCGAGCGGCTCGGTCAGCGTATCCACCTTGCCGCCGAAGCCCCCGCCGACCGTGCCGCCGATGAAGTGGAAGGTATTGGATGGCAGGTCCAAAATCTTGGCGCAGGTGTCGACCGAGAAGAACAGCGCCTGCGTCGACGTGTAGACGACGTAGCGGCCATTGGTGTCGGGCGCGGCGATCGCGCCATTGGTTTCGGTCGGCGCGTGCTCGATCGGCGACATCTGGTAACGCTGTTCGAGCACGTGGTCGGCTGTCGCGAGCGCGGCGTCGGCATCACCGAATCGCAGCTTCTGGTGATCATGGACGTCGTGATAGATGAAGGCGTTCTTCGGATAGGTCTCGTTGACCACGGGCGCCCCGGCCTTGAGCGCGTCCTCGACGTCGAGCACGACCGGAAGTGGCGCGTAGTCGATCCGCACCTTTGCGATGGCCTCGAACGCCTCGCGCTCGCTGTCCGCGACGATGGCGACGACGGGCTCGCCCTTGTAGCGGACCTTGTCCGCCGCCAGCGTGGGCTCATCGTCCTTGCCGAAGTTGATGAGGCTGAGAAGCGTGTTGAGATTGCGCGGCACGTCGGCGCCGCGGATGATCCGGCGCACGCCGGACAAGCGTTCGGCTTCCGTGGTGTCGATGTGGCGCAGCTGCGCGTGCGCCTGGGTCGAGCGGACCACCTTCAGATGCAGCATGCCCTGAAGCTTGTGGTCGTTGAAATAGCTCGACGTGCCCGTGACATGGCCGAGCATGTCCTGGCGCTGCGTGCCCTTGCCGATTTCCTTGAGATTGTCGTCGCGCTCGTCGGCGAAAATGTCCTTGCGCAGTTCCAGCATGACAAAATCCTTTAGGCGCTGGCCCGGCCGCCCGAAGCGGCGAGGATGGCGTCGATGATGGGTTCGTAGCCGGTGCAGCGGCAGATGTTGCCGGAGATTGCCTCGACGACCTCGGCGCGGCTAGGCTGAGGATTGCGATCGAGCAGCGCCTTTGCCGCCATCAGCATGCCCGGCGTGCAATAGCCGCATTGGGCGGCGAAATTGTCGGCGAAGGCGCGCTGGAGCGGATGCAGGTTCGGGCCTTGCTTCAGGCCGTCAAGCGTCTCCACCGATCGGCCGGCGACGGTCTCCGCCAGCGTCAGGCATGACAGGTGCAACTCGCCGTCGATCAGGACACTGCAGGTGCCGCAACCGCCCTGGCCGCAGCCGAATTTCGGCGTCATATCGCCGATCAGTTCGCGCAAGGCGACCAGCAGATTGGTGCCGCCATCGGCGAAGATCGCGACGTCGCGGCCGTTGTGACGAAATTGCAGGGCGGTCTTGGCCATGACAACTAGTCCTGACCCGAGAGGAGACGGCGCAAATGCACGCCGGCGATCTCGCGGCGATACCAGGCGCTGCCGAGCGCGTTGTCGGAGGGAGAGGTGCCCTCGGTGACGGCGGCCGCCGCGGCCGCGATGGTCGCGGCATCCAGCGAACGTCCCTCGAGCACACGCTCGGCGGCGCGTGCGCGAATCTGGGTCGGCGCCATCGAACCCAGCGCGATCCGTGCCCCGGCGATCCGTCCGCCGCTGATCGGCAGATGGGCTGCGAGCGTGATGACGGAGCCGCCCTTTGGCTTGATGCGGGCGACTTTGTGGTAGCGGAAGGCGTCCGCGCTCGCCGGCCGTGCAAAGGACACCGAGAGCACCAGCGTGCCGGCCTGCCGCTCGCGCGACTGCAAGAACTCTTCGATGGCGATGTCGCGCGTGCCAAAGCCGCCTTGCACGGCGATGGTGGCCTCGAGCGCAAGCAGCGCCACCGTGAAGTCGCCATAGGGACTTGGCGCGAACAGGTTGCCCCCGACCGTGCCCATGTTGCGCACCGCAGGTCCGCCGATCGAGCGGGCAGGGGCGTGCAGGAAGCCGAGGTCGCGCTCGGCGAGGATTCTTGCGAAGGTGATGCCTGCCCCGAGCATCACGCGCGGGCCCGACGCGTCGATCCGGGTCAAGGCCTTGTCGCTGGCGCGGATGACGGTCGAGACGGAGACGTCACCCTCATTCAGCGCCCGCATCACCAGCGTGCCGCCGCCGAGATAG
Source organism: Bradyrhizobium liaoningense (assembly GCF_018130785.1). Lineage (GTDB taxonomy): Bacteria > Pseudomonadota > Alphaproteobacteria > Rhizobiales > Xanthobacteraceae > Bradyrhizobium > Bradyrhizobium liaoningense_A. The sequence goes on along the minus strand of NZ_JAFCJT010000001.1, from coordinate 596,192 downwards.
CGTGCGCCGCGATCTGCCGACAGCGCGCCGACCGCTTCGCTGGTGCTGGCAAAAGTCTTCACTGTCACGGCCATTGCTACGCCGCCTCCTTCAGGTGCCGGCGGATCGCCTCGAAGCCGGCTTGGTAGATGTCTTCCGCGACCATGTGGACGATGCGATCGCGGTCCTCCGGCCTGGTGCTGAAGCGCGACTCCCAGTGCCAGAAGGTGCGGTCGCCGTCGGTCACCGGCAGCAGACGGACGTGCGCCACGTAGTTGAACAGCGGGACCGGCGTATCGAGCAGGCAATAGCTGAAGGTCTGCTCGAGATCGGATAGCGCCAGCAATTGCTCGCGCAGCTCCGATCCGTCCTGCAGCTTGAAGCGCCTGACACAGCCGATCTTGTCGGGCGAGTGCGCACGCTCGATCGTGGAACTTGCGACCGCCGGATGCCAGCGATCGTGTCCGTTGAAATCGCGCAGCACGTTCCACACCGCATCGGTGGGCGCATCCAGGATCGTGCTTTTCACGATATGCGGCACGCAGCTCACCCTCCGAACTGGCGCTTGAGGGCGTCGAAGCCGCCCTGGAACACGCCGCCGCCGATATTGCCGACGAGCTCCGCTTCCCGTTCGGGTGCGCAGTCGAACTCGGCGGTCCATTCCATGAAGGTCTGGTCGCCGTCGGTGACCGGCGTCAGCCGCAACGTCGCGACATAGTTCTCGACGCCCATGGGGGATTCCAGGATCGAATAGGTGCAGAACATGTCGTAGTCGGAAAGGCCGAGCAGCTTTTCGCGGATGCGGTCGCCGTTGCGCAGGCGAAAATCCCTGACACAGCCGATCTTGTCCGAGGGCTCGCCGCCCTCGATGCGGCTTTCCGCTATCGCGGGATGCCAGTTCGGCATGCCATTGAAGTCGCGCACCCGCGCCCAGACGCGATCGTTGCGCGCATTGACGACGGTTGAGACATAGACGCGGGCCATGATGCGACCTCAGCTCTTCTTCCGCGGGCTGCGCTCCGCGGGCGGCTCGCCCTCGGTGGAAGGCGAGGAGGCAGCAGTCGGCTTCTCGCCGCCTCCGCCTCCGCTTCCACCGCCGCCTTTGCGGGCGGACTCCTTGATGCCCTGCATGTCGCGCGCCTCGCGGATCAGACCTGGCATCTTGGCGAGACTGCCGCCTTCGACGCCAATGTCGGAGAGGATGGAGTCGATCAGCGGCGCCTGGACGCGGTAGCGCAGCGCCGAGTCGATCACCTCGTCGGTGGCGCTGCGGCCACCGTTGCCGCCGCCATGGCCGTTGCCGTTGAGGCCGTCGACCTGGAGGATGCGGATGCCCTCGATCTTCTCCATCGGCTTGACGCTCTCGCGCACGATGCCTTCGATGCGATCGAGCAGCTTTCGGCGAAACAGCGAGTAGCGGGCCTGGTCGGTCAGCACGTTCTCGGCCTCGTTGAGCAGCCGCTGCGCTTCGGCCTCGACGGCCGCGCGTACGCGCTCGGCTTCGGCGGCAATTCGGGTTTCCTCGGCCTGCTTCTCGGCCAGCACGATTTCCACGCTCTTGCGACGCTTGGCGATCTCGTTTTCGCGCGCAGTGATGACGCGCTCGGTAGCCTCCGTCGCATGCATCCGCGCCTCCTCGGCCGAGGCCCTGGCTGCGGACTCCTCCAGCGACTTCAGGTGGATCGCGATCGCCTTCTCCATCAGAACAGTCTCCACCTCCTTCTCGCGGTTGACTTCGAGCTTGCGCAGCTCGCGCTCGCGGCCGATGCGGGCTTCATCCAGGCCGCGATCCGACGAAATGCGGGCTCGCTCGACCTCTTCGCGCGCGGCAATCTCGGCTTCCTGCAGCGACTGGACGCGGGCAACTTCGAGCTGCTCGATCGAGCGACGACGTTCGATCCGTGCCGCCTCCAGGGCTTGCTCTCGCGAGACGTCGGTGGTCTCGACGTCCTTGCGCGCGACGATCTCGGCCTGCTTGACCTGACGGTCGGCGTCGATGCGTTCGGAGCGCTTGGTGGAGAGCGCGATGACGCGGTCCTCGTCCGCGATCTCGATCGCCTTCTTCTGCTCGATGTTGAGCACTTCGCGCTTCTTGGACGAATTGATCCGCTCGGACTCCAGCGCGAGATCGACGCCGATGCGCTGGCGCTCGATCACGTCGCGCCGCTTGAGGTCGGCCGCCTCGATTGCAGCGGTCCGCTCGATCTCCAGCGCCTTGGTCTCCCTGTCGGCCTGGATCCGCTCGGCCGCGATGGTCTTCTCCTGCGCAACCCGCGCGGCTTCGATCGCTTCGCGCGAGGCGATGTCGGCTTCCTCGACGGCGCGGTTGCGGGCGATCTCAAGTGAACGAACTCGTTCCTCCTGGGCGATGCGGGAGGCTTCGGTGACTTCGCGCGCGCTGATGCCAGCGACATCGAGGGCCTGGTTGCGCTCGATCTCGAGTTGCCGCGTGTTCTGCTCGGCCGCGATGCGCTCGGCGGCAAGCGTCCGCTCGCGGGCGATGCGCGCGGCCTCGACCGCGCGCTGCGCCTCGATCTCGGCCTCCTGGATCGTACGCACCTGCTGGATCTCCAGCGCGCGGGTGCGCTCGTCCGACGAGATGCGCTCGACATTGACGATCATGGTTTGCGCGATGCGGGCCTTTTCGGTCGCTTCGCGGGCGGCGATCTCGGCTTCGTCCACGGCGCGGGTCCGCTCGATCTCGCGGCGCCGTGTCTCTTCCTCGTTGGCAATACGGGCGTCGGTCACCACCCGATCCTGCTGGATGCGCGCCTTCTCGATCGCCTCGCGGGCGGCGATCTCGGCTTCCTCGACGGTACGCATCCGCTCGATTTCGCGCTGGCGCACCTCGCGCTCAGAGGCGATGCGGCTGGTGTCGATCGAACGCTGGTTGGCGATCCGGGTCTTCTCGATCTCCTCGCGTGCGAGCAATTCCTTCTCTTCGATGGTGCGGGTGCGTTCGATCTCGCGCTGGCGTGTCTCGCGCTCGGACGCGATGCGCGCTTCCGCGATCGCCTGGTCGTTGGCGATGCGCGCCTTCTCGATGGTCTCGCGCGCGGAAATCTGCGCCTGCTCGGCCTCGGTCTCGCGCAGGGCCCGCTCACGCGCGACCTCAGTGCGTTGCAGGGCGCGACGCATCTCGATGTCGCGTTCCTGTTCGAGGCGAGCCGTCTCGCTTTCGCGCTCGATCTCAAGGGCCTGGCGCTCGGCCTCCAGATTGCGGGAGCGGATCTTGATCATCGAATCCTGCTCGATGTCGTTGCGCAGCTTGCGCTTGGCCTCGATGTCCTCCATCAGGCGGGTCAGACCTTCGGCGTCGAAGCGGTTCGAGGGGTTGAAGAATTCGAGGTCGGTCTGGTCGAGATCGGTGATCGCGACGGATTCCAGCTCGAGTCCGTTCTGGGCGAGGGCCTCCGCCGCGTTGGCCTTGACGCGGGCGACATACTCGCCGCGCTGCTCGTGCATCTGCTCCAGAGTCATTTCGGAGGCGATTGAACGGATCGCGGAGATGAATTTGCCGGCGAGGAGGGCGTGGAGCTGCTCGGGCTCCATGGTGCGGCGGCCGAGCGTGGCGGCGGCGATGGACACGGCTTCGCGCGTCGCCTGAACGCGGACATAGAAGTCGGCCTCGATGTCGACGCGCATGCGGTCTCGAGTGATCACGGCGTCCTGCCGGGAGCGCACGATGCCCATTGGCAGTACGTTCATGTTGACGGGTGTGTAGTCGTGGATGAAGGGCAGCACGAAGGCGCCACCGTTGATCACCACGCGCTCGCCGAGGAAGCCGGTGCGGACGAACGAGGTCTCCTTGGACGAGCGGTGGTAGAGCCAGTTCACGATGTAGACGCCGACCACGATCACCACGATCGCGACGATCAGCCAGAGGATCAATTCACCGACCAGAATCCCTGACATGCTTCCCTCCCTCGACCTTCCGGCGTTATCGCGCGCCGATCGCCTTGAATTTGCGTACCTGATCCGTCAGCGCTCGCTCGACCGGCAGCCGCTCCATCGAGGAGGCACCGTAAAAGCCGTGGCAGTAGCGCGTGTTCTTCATGATGAAATCGGCATCGTCCGGATCGGCGATCGGGCCGCCATGGGCGAGCACCAGAATGTCCGGATTGACGCTGAGCGCGGCGGAGGCCCAGGTGTCGATGCGTGCCGGGCAATCCATGAGCCTCGGTGCGGTCTGTGCGCCGATCGTGCCGCCGGTGGTCAGGCCCAGGTGACAGACGATGATATCCGCGCCCGCGATCGCCATCGCAGCGGCTTCCTTCTCGCTGAAGACGTAGGGCGTCGTCAGCAGGTCCTTGTCGCGCGCCTTTGCGATCATGTCGATCTCCAGCGCATAGGACATGCCGGTCTCTTCGAGATTGGCGCGGAATACACCGTCGATCAGGCCGACCGTCGGAAAGTTCTGCACGCCGGCGAAACCGAGTGCCTTCAACTGATCCAGGAAAACATCCATGTCACGGAAAGGATCGGTACCGTTGACGCCGGCCAGCACCGGCGTGCTGGTCACGACGGGTAGGACCTCGCCGGCCATCTCCAGCACGATCGCGTTCGCGTCACCGTAAGCCATCAGCCCGGCGAGCGAGCCGCGGCCGGCCATGCGGTAGCGACCGGAATTGTAGATGACGATGAGGTCGACGCCGCCGGCTTCCTCGCACTTGGCCGACAAGCCAGTGCCGGCGCCGCCGCCGACGATGGGCTCGCCGCGCCTTGCCATCTCGCGGAAGCGTTTCAACAGTGCTGCGCGTTCAAACCGGGCCATCGGTCACCTCGCTAGTCTCCGGCGCGCCCCGGAGCGGCCGAACAAGGTTCGGAACGCGCCGACAATGGTGGAGGCGAACTCGGGATCGTTGATGTTCTTGGGGACGCGGATGAGCTGACGATTGGTGGTCTGCCGAACCGTGCGCTCCAGTGCCCGGAACAGGGCAGAATCGGCCTCCGGATCCCAGAACGGCTGCCCTCGCGCGTCGAGCGCGGACACCCCGCCCTCGGGCAGGAAGAAGCGCACCGGCCCATCCATCTGGTTAAGCCGATCGGCGATCCAGCGGCCCATGCGCTCGTTCTCCTCGGCGGTAGTCCGCATCAGAGTGACCTGCGGGTTGTGGACGTGGAATTTCCGGCCGCGGTAGCGCTCCGGAATGGTCTCGGCGGCGCCGAAATTGACCATGTCGAGCGCGCCGACCGAAGCGACATAGGGTAGGCGGCTGCGGATGATGGCGCCGAAGCGGTCGTCGGTCGCCGGAAACACGCCGCCCATCAGGAGATCGCAGACCTCCGTCGTGGTGAGGTCGATGACTCCGGCGAGCTGTCCGGAATCGACGAGCGTCTCCATTGAGCGGCCGCCAACGCCGGTGGCGTGGAAGACGAGGCACTCGAAATCCTCGCGCAGGTCGGCCGCGATCTTCTGCACTGCCGGCGTGGTGACGCCGAACATGGTGATGCCGACCGACGGCAATCCGCCGTCGCTGCGGTCGTTCCGCGCGTGCTGATCGAGACGCGCCCTGACCATGCCGGCCAGCGCATTGGCGCCATTGGCGAGCACGGCACGTGAGATCGAGTTGAGGCCCTGCACGTCAGTGACCGAATGCATCATGGTAATGTCGGCGGGGCCGACATAGGGCCCGACGTCGCCGGAGGCGACGGAGGAGATGATCAGTTTGGGCACCCCGACCGGAAGGGTCCGCATCCCAGGCGCGACCAGCGATGCAGCGCCCGAGCCGCCCGCCGAAATCACGCCGGCAATATTGCTCTGGCGTCGCAGCCAGCTGGCGAAGGCCTCGGCCATCGCGGTGACGGCGGCGCCGCGGTCGGGTCCGAACACCGCCGATCCGCCGCGCCCATGGTTCAGGGCGATCTCCTGGGCGGAGACGTCGCAGGTGGAATGCCTGCCGCTGGTGGAGACGTCCACTAACCGTGTGCGCAGACCGCTGCCAGCAATGATGTCGCGGATGAAGCGAAGCTCCGTGGCCTTGGTGTCGAGCGTGCCGACGACGAGGACGACCGGCGGTCCCTGCGTTTGCGCCGCAGCCGGCTCGCGCCTGCGCCGGGAGGTCTCGTCGAGACGCATCACCTGTGTCGAGAGCGTCCGCGCCGCGGCCTCGATGCGGGCGATCGGCACCGGCTGCGACCAGCGAGTGGGCGGTATCGGGTTGGAGATGTAGATTCGGATCGGGCCGCTGGGACGGGCCGGCTGCGGGGCGGGTCTCGCCGCGTTCCCGGTCGCTGGCGCCTCGATGTCGGGTTCGAGCTCGGCGTGCAGCCCGACACCGAGCAGGCGCTGCTGCAATGCGCGGTCGGCGGCAAGCCGCGCAGAATCGATGATGCGGTTGATGCGGCCGTTGACCATGATCGCGACGTTGCGCGAGACGGCCGTCGCCACGCCGATATTCTGCTCGATCACGAGTACGGACATGTCGCCGTCCTCGCCAAGCCGCAGCAGCATCTCCTCGACCTGGGCGACGATGACCGGCGCGAGCCCCTCGGTGGGCTCGTCCATGATCAGGAGCTGCGGATTGGTGAGCAGCGCGCGGGAGATGGCGAGCATCTGCTGCTCGCCGCCGGAGAGCTGGCCGCCGCCATGGTCCTTGCGCTCGGCCAGCCGCGGAAACGTCTCGTAGATGCGCTCGACCGTCCAGGCGCCGCGACGCAAGCCGGCGGCAAGCTGCAGGTGCTCGTCGACGCTGAGCGAGCGCCACAACCGCCGGCCCTGCGGCACGTAGCCGACGCCAAGCCGGGCTATGTGGGCGGGCGGCCGCCGGGTGACGTCGTCACCGTGGACACGGATCGAACCGCCGCTGACCGGCACCAGTCCCATGACCGCCTTGCACAGCGTAGTCTTGCCCATGCCGTTGCGGCCGACCACCGAGAACACGCCCCTATCGAGTGTCAGGTCGACTCCTTGCAGCGCATGCGAATGCCCGTAGTAGACATCGAGCCCGCGGACCTCGAGCGCGGCGGCGGTGCGGCGGGCCTCATTCATGGCTGCCTCCGAGGTAAAGTTCCTGCACCTCAGGATCGGATTGGATTTCCTGCGGCAGGCCTTCCTTGAAGATGCGGCCGTTGTGCATCATCGTGACGCTTTCGACGACGCGCAAGGCGACATCCATGTCGTGCTCGATGATGATGTAGCCGATATGCGCCGGCAGCGAAGTCAATATCTCGATCAGCTCGGTGCGCTCGGTCGGCGACAGGCCCGCCGCTGGCTCGTCGAACAGCACGAAGCGAGGCGCGCCGGCAAGCGCCAGCGCGATCTCGAGCTGGCGTTGCTGGCCATGCGCGAGCTCGGCAACGTGCTGATCCTTCACGCTCGTGAGATGGACGGCCTGCACGAGATTGTCGGCTGCGTGCATCAGCGCATCGTTCTGACCGGGGCGGAGAAACGAGAAGCGCCCCCGCGAGACGCCGCGGCAAGCGAGATAGACATTGTCCTGCACCGTGAGGCCGGGGAACAGCGCGGAGATCTGGTAAGTCCGGCGCAGGCCACGGCGGATCCGCTCATAGGGCGGGAAGTGCGTGACGTCCTCGCCGAAGAAGCGGATGGTGCCGGAGGAGGGTGGGAAATCACCGGTGATGCAGTTGAACAGGGTGGTCTTTCCGGCGCCGTTGGAGCCGAGCACGGCGCGCCGTTCGCCGGGGCGAACGGTAATGGTGACGTCGGTGAGCGCCGCGAGCGCGCCAAACAGCCGGGTCACCCCACGGAGCTCCAGCGCCGCGCCGGCGCCGACGGCAGAGAGGCGTTGCGCGACGCTATCCATGACCGGATCCTTGGCCAGATGCTTGGCCAGATCCTTGGCCAGATCCTCGGCCGTGACGTCCGCTTGAACGGGCCGCGCCGGATCGTTGGCGTCTCCACCAGCTCTGCCAAAGCCCGATGACGCCGTCCGAGGACCAGAACACGATCGCGAGGAAGCCGAGGCCGATCAGCAGCCGGAAGCGGTTGCCGTCGAGCCCGAGCTTGACCAGGAAGTCGATTGCGAAGGTGCGGAGCAGCACGAAAATCAGCGCGCCGATAAAGGGGCCGATCGGCCGCGTGATGCCGCCGACGACAGCGATGATGAGGATGTCAATGCAGGCACCGACGCTGACCGAGCCTGGCGAGATCTGCCGGTAATTCCAGACCTGAAGCACGCCGGCCAGCGCCGCGACAAAGGACGCGAAGGCGTAGGCGGCAACGCGATGCGCATTGACGTTGAAGCCGAGCGCCGCCATGCGGCGGGGATTGTCGCGGACACCCTGCAGTGCCAAGCCGAACGGTGCGCGAGAGACGTATTCGACGGCGAAGTAGCACAGCGCAGCGACCGCGAGCACGATATAGTAGAAGGGAATGTCGGCGCGCCAGTTGACGCCCCAGAAATGCGGCGTTGCAACAGTGTTGATGCCGGTATGGCCGTTGAAGATCGCCCAGTTTTGGTTGGTGAAGTAATAGAATGCCGCGCCGATCGCGAGCGTGATCATGATGGTGTAGATGCCCTCGGTGCGCACCGCTAGCGCGCCGCCGAGCGTGCCGAAGATGGTCGCGAGCGCGAGCGCCATCGGGACTGCAAGCCACCACGGCCAGCCCAGGCTGATATTGGCGTTGCCGCTGACGCCGAACACCGCGACCATGTAGGCGGAGAAACCCGCGATGGTGAGCTGCATCAGACTGACCATGCCGCCATAGCCGGCGAGGAACATCAGGCTCAGCGCCATCGTGCCGAGGATCAGCGTGGTCGCAAAGATCTCGATCAGGAAGAAGCCGTTGGCGATCAGCGGCATGATCAGGAGAATGGCCGCGACGATCCAGGCTGCAGGATTGTTGATCTCCGGCCAACCCCGCGCGGATCGCTGCGCCACCCCGGCGGGGTGAACGGCAACGCGAGCATCGTGGGCGAGCGACATCTCAGCGCCTCGCCACCAGGCCTTGCGGCCGGATTGCCAGGACCAGCACCATGATCAGGAAGGTCACGACGATGGCATAGGTGGGGATGTAGACCGAGCCGAGCTGTTCTGCGAGGCCGATAATCAGTGCGCCCAGGGCAGCCCCCGGAATCGAGCCCATGCCGCCGACGATGACAACCACGAGCGAGGCGAGCAGGAAGCGGATGTCTTCGCCGGGGGACAGTGACTGGAAGGTACCGCCGACGACGCCGGCGATGCCGGCAAGCCCGGCGCCCAGCGCAAAGACCCCCACGAAGACGAGCTGGATCCGCACCCCGGTCGCAGCCAGGATGTCGCGATCGTCGACGCCGGCGCGGATGATCATGCCGATGCGCGTGCGGTTGAGCGCCAGCCACATCGCCACGCCGATCACGACGGAGGCGACGAAGATCACCAGCCGGACCAGCGGATAGCGCAGATAAACCGGCTCGCCCGAGGACTTGACCGCAGTGATCAGAGGCAGCTCCACGGGGCCGATCAGCCAGTTCGGCGTCTGGATCTGGTAGAAGTCGCCGCCGCAAGCCCACAGCATGAGGTCGGCGAAAACGATCGAGAGCCCGATCGTCACCATGGTCTGCCGCAAGTCCTGGCCCTCCATGCGGCGGAAGACGATGAGCTGAAGCAGGACGCCGACCAACGCCGTCAGAATGAAGGCGATGATGAAGCTGAGGAGCCACGAGCCGGTCGAGGCGCTGATGGCGTAGCCGACATAGCCTCCGAACAAATAGAGCGAGCCGTGCGCGAGATTGACGTTGCGCATCAGGCCGAAAATCAGGGTGAAACCGCTGGCGACCAGGAAGTAGAGACCGCCGAGCGTGATGCCGTTGAACACGGCGTTGAGGAAGACGCGCTTGCGCCCGATCGCGTCTTCAAGGCCAGGCGGCCACACAGCGAAGATCAGCCACAGTGCCACCGCGATCGCGATGATGATGATCAGTGCCCAGGCTGGATGGCGTTCGACAAAGCGGGTCATGATCGCCGCTCCGTCTCCACTTTACCCCAGCCCTCTTCCCGCAAGCGGGGCGAGGGGGCACGCTGACCGTTACCGGCCGCAAGCCCTGCCATGAACGTGCGCTCCCTATCGACCGCGATCCTCTTATCGGGACCGCGTCCCGCACATCCTAATCGGGGTGTAAGGGGGGCGTTTGATCGTGAGTATCTTTTCGCGCGCCCGTCAGGTGCGCAAAACCTTGGCCGCGCGACGATAATCGGTCGGCGCCATCCCGACATTGGCGGCGAAGAACCGGGTGAAACCGCTCTGCGATGAGAAGCCGAGATCGAAGCCGATATCGGCGATCGGTGCTTCACTCGCCACCAGCGCTTCCAGCGCCTGCTCCATCATCAGCGTGTTGAGATAGAGGTGCGGCGTCACGCCCGTCTGCGTGCGGAACAGCCGGTAGAAATGCGGGCGGGACAAGCCGGATTCGCGCGCGATGGTGTCGAGCTCGATCTCAGCGCCGGGGCTCTCCGACATCATCTTGATGCACTTGCGTACGCGAAAATCGGTGACCGAGCCGTTTGCACGCGGGTCGCGCGAGGTCTCCGCCTGTTGCCAGCTTTCGTCGTAGCAGACGTCGATCAGCCGTCTCAGCTCGCCATCGAGGCTATTGAGCGAGGGTGCGCCGCACACGAGAGCGGCTGCGTGCCGGATATGCTTGTCCAGCGCAGCCGACCGCGTGAACTGGGTACGGCCGAAGCGCAAGCGGTCGGCGCCGGGTGCATCGGGCGCGAACCACTCCGCATTGACATAAAGCACGAAGAAAACGGCGCCGCCTTCGAGATCGGACGGCAGGAAATTATGCGGCTCCCATGGATTGATCGCGACGACGGAGCCTTCAGTGAGCTCGTAGCGGCCATCGTTGACATCAATGCACGCGGGACGTCCCCCGACATGGAAGATCAGATGACCTTCGCGATGTGCGTGGATGTTGAAAGGGCGGTTCAATTGATAGACCGTCGCCCGGCCAAAGCGGCCGTGGAAGACGGCGAGCGCCCGGCTCATGCCTTCCCTCCCAAAAGTTCTTGTCTTTTTTTGGTAGCGTTCAACAACCGGGGAGAGAATGCAAGGGCGCACAATGTCCGCACCTTGCAAATCTCTCCCCGGTCAGTCATCGCTCGCGAACGAGACTACGTCAGTACTTCTTACATTCCGGTACTGTACGGCTTGGCAAACCGATCTTGGCGAACACCGCGGGGTCGTAGCCCAGCGTCTGGTTGACGTTTGGGATCACCTTGACGACCTTCGAAAACAACGCGCCCTTGCCATCGTCGACGACTTCCGTGACGAAGTTGGTGCCGATCGCCTGACGATTGGAGTCGAGCTTGATCTTGCCGTTCGGTGCATCAAGCTCGATCTTCGCAAGCGCCGCCCTGTATTTGGCCTGGTTATTGGAAAGATCGCCGTTGACCTCGCGCAGCGCGAGGATCAGCGCCATGGTCGAGCCGTAATAATTGGTCGCAAGCAAGGAAGGGCTTGGGAAGCGCTTGTTGGGCGGGAAGGCATCCTGATAGGCCTTCACGAACTTCTGCCAGCCCGGATCCTCCCAGGTGTCGGCTTGACCGCTCGCCGCGATGGTGCCGACCAGCGCATTTTTTGCGTTGCCTTTCGAGGACAGGATGGTCTGGTCGATCATGATGGAACCACCCATCAGATGCGCCTTGCCGCCGGCCTGCTGGTACTGGTTCAGGAAGTTGACGGCATCGGCCCCGCCGAGCCCGAGATAGATGGCGTCGACATCATCGGGCAAGGCCGCGATGACGGAAGCAAAATCCTTGGTGCCGAGTGGCACCCATTGCCGGTTGGTGACCTGCCCGCCGGCGCCGCAGAATTCGAGCACGAGGCCGAAAACCTGCGTGTAGATGAAGGAATAGTCTTCGCCGACAGTCGCGATCTTGCGATACTTCTTTTCCTCATAGGCGTATTTGCCGAGGCCGACCTGCCACTGCGCGCCATCCATGTTGTAGCGGAAGAAGTTCGGGGCGGGGTCGACATAGGTCGTTTCCTGCGCGCCGGATGCCGCGTTGATGAAGGTCAGCTCGGGATGGGTCTTGGCGAAGTTCTTGACCGCAATGCCCTCGTCGCCGGAGAGCGGCGACAACAGGATCTGCACCTTGTCCTGCTCGATCAGCTTGCGTACGGCGCGCACCGCGGAGTCCGGCGTCGCGTCGGTCGAAGCAACGATGAATTCAAGCTCCTTGTCCCCGACCTTCTTGCCAAGCACATTGAGCGCCGTCTGGTGGCCGCGCATGCCGTCCTCGCCGAGCACCGTGTAGGTGCCCTCCAACGTTGCCGTGACGCCGACCCTGATCTTTTCCTGGGCGATTGCCGCGCCTGAAAGAAAAAGGCTGCTCAGCGCGATCAGTCCCACACTGCATTTCAACATTGCACTCCTCCCTGTGTAGCCGAGGTTTTCCTGCTGAATTGGCGCGGCCCCCGTGGCTTTCGAAAGGCTCCCGGCTGTTGAATGAAGGCTAACCGAAGTCGGATGCAGTGCACGTGTGGGCGCATCGTGTGGCTTGACGAGCAGTCTCATTTTGAATGTTGCGGCGCAATTGGCATCGCGGTGCAATAGGCGGACGGCTTGCCGAAGTTGTGGGACGGTGCGTGACGGGCGCGGCCCTCCGAACGGCCCATGCATCGAGCTTGACCCAGCACAGGTCTGGTCCGGTTCAAATCCCCATGGGTAGCTGGGGTGGAAATGTTGAATCTGAACGGCCCCCGACGGCTGGATCCAGCTTGAATTTTCCGACGGGTGCCACGGCCGGATGGAGGACGACGAATTCGACCTGATCGCGGTCGGCCGGGCTCTGATCCCGCCGCCGCAATTCAACTCAGGGTGGATTTGGACCGGACTTCCATTACAATCTGGTGGAAATGAATCACCATACGGCCTCTCACGATCCCGTTCTTGTCGCGCTGTCGATCCTGATCGCCGCGCTTGCCTCCTACACAGCGCTCGACCTCGCGACCCGGATGCGTGCCGCGTCCGGGCGGGCTCGTCCGGCTTGGCTTGCAGCCGCGGCCACCGCCATGGGCGGCGGCATTTGGTCCATGCATTTCGTTGGCATGCTGGCTTTCAGGCTGCCCGGGGTCGAGATCTCCTACGATCCATTCCTCACCTTTCTATCGCTTGTCGTCCCCATTGTTGTCGCGGCCGCGGCATTTGCTGTGGTCGGAAGACGCCCGCAGGCACTCCTGGCGTCCGGCTTGGCGATGGGGCTTGGCATATCCGGCATGCACTATACGGGCATGGGCGCAATGAGAACGGCGGCATCTGTCGAATACGATCCACGATGGGTCGTGCTCTCGGTCGTGATCGCGATGTGCGCTTCGGTCGTGGCGCTCTGGCTCGCCTTTCGCCATACAAATGCGACGCAGCGGCTGTTCGCAGGACTCGTAATGGGTCTCGCGATCTCCGGCATGCATTACGCGGCTATGGAAGGTGCCCTGTTCGTGCCTGCGAACACCATGGCGGGACACGCTGGACATCTCGTGGGTCGAGCGCCGCTGGCATTTCTCCTCGCCGGCGCCACCATCCTGATCCTGAGCATTGGGATTGCCGCTGCCGTCTACGATAGGGCCTCGGCGGAGCGCGCCCAACGCGAGGCCAGCGCGCTGAGGCGGAGTGAAGAACGCTTTCGGCTCCTGGTGGAGGGCATCGCCGATCATGCCATGTTCATGCTCGAGCCGAATGGGTCCGTGGGAAACTGGAATCTCGGGGCGCGCCGGCTGATGGGTTATGGCGACGACATTGTAGGGACGAGCTACGCGATCCTTCATACCGACGAAGACCGCGCGTCCGGGGCACCAGCACGTGCTCTCATCGAGGCGGAGCGGGACGGTAAGTCAGCAGGAGAAGGCTGGCGCGTTCGCCGAGACGGCAGCCGTTTCTGGGCGGAAGCAACCCTGGTCGCGGTACGGAACGAAAGCGGCTTGATCACTGGGTTTGCCAAGATCGTGCGCGACATCAGCGAGAGAAGGCGGGCACAGGAAGCTCTGGAGCGGGCGCGCGAAGCGCTGACGCTATCGCAGAAAATGGAGACCATCGGTCAACTTACCGGCGGCGTGGCTCACGATTTTAACAATCTGCTGGCCGCCGTTCTCGGCAGCCTTGAGCTCTTGAAAAAGCGCCTGCAAACGGATGATCCAAGGATACAGCGTCTCGTGGACAACGCGACGCAGGGTGCGCAGCGGGGCGCTCTGCTAACCCAGCGCTTGCTCGCCTTCGCTCGCAAACAGGATCTCAAGCCGGCCGTCGTCGATATCGCCGCACTGGTGCGGGGCATGACGTCACTGCTGAAGTTCGAGGCGGGCGTCCGTATCGACACACTATTTCCGTTGGACCTGCCAAACGTAAAGATTGACGCCAACCAACTCGAGCTGGCTATCCTAAATCTCGCCGTGAACGCTCGTGATGCGATGCCGGCCGGCGGCCTGATAACCATATCCGCCCGAGACGAGCAGCACGAAGCTGGCGCCCCTCGCTACGTCGCACTCTCGGTCAGCGACACCGGCTGCGGCATGGACGAGGAAACGCTCAAGCACGCTCAGGAGCCGTTCTTTACGACGAAGGGCATCGGCAAAGGCACCGGGCTCGGACTATCAATGGTTCACGGCCTCGCCGAGCAGTCCGGCGGCAGGCTCGTCTTGAAGAGCCGCCTTGGGGTGGGCACGACGGCTGAGATATGGTTGCCAGTAGCCGAGAAGGAGGCCGTGTTGCCAGCACCGCGCGCGGAGGCTCCGGCCCCCATACTTCGGGCCAACCGTCGGCTTTCCGTGCTTCTGGTCGACGACGACCCTCTCGTGCTCGAGAATACGGCGGCAATGCTAGAGGATCTCGGGCATGCGGTGGTCGAGGCACGCTCGGGCGAAGAGGCATTGAATCTACTTCGCCGCACGCGGACCATCGAACTCGTTGTCACCGACTATGCGATGCCGGGCATGACCGGCCTGCAGCTTGCTGAAGCGGTGGTGGTGGAGCGTCCCGATACGGTCATCCTCCTGAGCACCGGGTACGCGGAGCTTCCCATCGAAGCGCGTTCTAACCTGCAACGCTTGTCGAAGCCGTTCGATCAGGCTGCCCTCGAGAAGGCAATCGAGGGAGCGATGCGAGAGCACACGAGATCTGTCGTCGCCTTTCGGCCAAAGAGTGCGTGAGCTTGCTGGAGCTTCTATAGTCGCCGGCTGGCGGCTGCCGATCGGCGCCGCCAGCACATTTGCGGCAGCTCCCCGACGAGCCAATATGATTGCGCGGAGCTGCCAGGTAGTATTTCGACCAGGGATAATAAGGGCGGCTTGGCGACGAGAGCTTGCCGTTGCCCCCGTTGAAGCATGCCGGTGCTCGGCAAATGCGTTGCCGATGCGATGAAAGGCTCAATTCATGTCGACGCACCGCGCGGATTCACAACTGTGTACCCTCGCAAGGAACGCGCGTGTATTCTCGTTGCGTGTCCACCTGAGTTGCCGTCGTATGCCATCCAAACGTCGCCCCCGACGTGCTGCTCCAGGACGAAAACGTGCCCGCGTCTTGCCGCGACCATTCCTGGCGCTGGTGGCGTACGCGGAAATCGCAGCCAGTTTGCCGCGAGATTTAATTCCGGCACGATGCGACCAAACAAGCGCAGGGCTGCGGCACAACCGCAAAACGAGGAGGGGCAGCCCGCGGGGCGGCCGCCAACGATCCGAGTGCTGGTGGGAATATCAAGCGCCGCAATATTCGTACTGGTGACGGCAGAGAGTTGTTTGGATCGATGTATCCGTAATGAGTGTCGCAACTCTTGTCCTCGGTTCGAGATTTGCGAGCGGTACGAGAAGTCGCATGGCATGGTGACGTTGCATTCGGAGGCGTGCTCTATGCGATACGGTCGTGCTTCCGAATTGAGAGAGGTGATCACAACGAAGCAACACGCAGAAATAACTTGCTTGAACATCGCAGGCTCCGGGATTGAAGGATCCTGCCCCCAGCAGCGAACAGCTAACAACAGATTGGCCGAAATGGGTCAGAAGAGCGGCCTAATGCTGGATCAGAGGCCGGCCATACTTCTGGGGTAACTCCAACCGTGTCGGTCGTTGAAGACCGCCGCTTGCTGGCAATGCGCCGTGAACGTGGCGCCCGCTTCACGTGTTGATCTTAGCCAAGTAGTCCATGTGAAGAGTAATTGGTCCCTTCGATCCGTCCAAAATGACGCGGAGGCTCTTCGGATAGTATCCGGCCCCAACCACGGTCCCGGTCTTTCCAGCTAAGCGAGGACCGGCTGCTGGCTTTACCTGAATTCGTGAGCCCGGCGGAAACTTAAGGTTCGTTTGGGCCGACCCTGACATGACGTCCTCGGCAGCGAGTGAGCCAATTCAACTCGAAAATCGCTAGCGCGCGGCACAGTGAACGAACGGGTTGCAGAAATTCGATCGCGCGCGCTAGCTGAAAAAGGTCTCCGGCATCGGTGCTAAAGAGGCAAGACAAGCCGACGCCCAATGCTTCCGTAATTCGAAATTGTCCCCGCAAACGATCTGGACTTCGGTGCTAAGATACCGGCTTATACTAGCGCCGATCCGCTTGAATTCTCGATCAATCCACGCACGCCTTTACTGAACAACGGAAACGCTTCGATGAGAACATCCGTCATCGGGGGTAATCCGGACATAAATCAATCCGGTTCGCTGCCGCTCCCGGCATTGAACAAATTCGTCGGCGTTGTGCCAGATTTAACATTGATCTTCTCCGGCCCGTCGGCCGCATATCGTTGAATCGTCTTTCAAAACAAGTTTTCCCTCAGATCTGGCGGTAAACGCTGGCGAGTTATTGTGCAAACTTTCAGCACAATAATCCCTTGGTTACGCCCAATGGAACGGAGATTCCTGCCTCAAACGTAAACATACGTTCACCTCGGTGGGACGCACGATCGGTTGTCGGGCGCTCGGACCTACAGGTCACTGGGGGCTTTCAACACAGACAGGGGAATATCATTGGCAACATTACACTACGCTGCGGGCGGGGGTCTGGACTCGCAAGGTAACTTCGCACCAGCTGAAGCTGGCTTTAATCTCGCAGATGTCCAGTATGTCGACCAGGTGAATGCACTGCCCGACGGTGTGCAGGGTCTGGTCTGGCTCGATCAGTACCACGGCGTGACTCAGGACTTTATCGACCAGGTGACGCCGTTCCTCAACAATCCGAAAGTGTTCGGCTTCTACCTTGTGGATGAGCCCGATCTGACCGGTCAGTGGGGACCGCAAGCCGACCCCGCGGATCTGAAGGCTGAATCCGACTGGATTCATCAGCACGATCCCAACGCCAAGACGTTCACCGTCCTGATGAACACGGGATCATCGGACGATCCGAACTACATGAACAGCTACAACCAGGCGAACACCCACATCGACTACTTCGGTCTCGATTGGTATCCGGTGTGGACGGACCGTCCGAACGTCGACCTAAGCACGATCGACAAGTACGTCTCTGCCGCTGAGCAAGCCGGAATCCCGCTCGACTCCATCGTTCCGGTTTATCAGGCGTTCGGGGGCGGCGGCTGGTCCACCGAAACTGGCAGCCAGGTCGCTGTGCCGACTGCTGCGCAAGAGCAGGCAATGATCAATCATTGGGCGGACCTCGTTCCCAATCCGGCCTTTGACTATGCTTACGCGTGGGGGTCGCAGAATGGCGACACTGCGCTCGAGAATTTGCCGGAACTGCAGCAGGTGTTCCTTGCCCACAATACGAGCGGGGGCACGTCGACGGGTGGCACAACCGCTCCGCCCGCTGCCGATCCTCCGCCCGTTACCGATCCGGTGACCGACACGCCGCCGCCGGTGGACGCTGGCGGTAGCACCGGCACGGACGGCAACACGCCGCCGGTTGCGGATGCTGGCGGTAGCACCGGCACGGACGGCGACACGCCGCCGGTTGCGGACGCTGGCGGCAGCACTGGCACGGACGGCGACACGCCGCCGGTTGCGGACGCTGGCGGCAGCACTGGCACGGACGGCACCACGCCGCCGGTTGCCGATGCTGGCGGTAGCACCGGGTCGGGCTCGGACGGAACGACGGATCCGTCGACCGGTGGTACGACCGATACTGGCGGCTGGGGTGGCCATCACCACGGCGGCTGGTCCGGCGGTTCGTCCTGGCAGACGGCCGGCGGCGATGGCGGGCACAACCACCACGGTGGTGGGCTCGACTTCTCGCAGTGGCTCAATAAGGCCAGCACGTCGTTCGCATCCGGAGATCATTCCTGGTGGCGTGGTCACAATGCGACGTCGAACACGACTGCGGATGCCGATTCTGGGCAGACGGATACGCCGGACACAGGCTCGTTCGTAGCGCATCTGGCCGATTGGATGTCTCACCACAACGATCATCACGGGTGGCACTCGTAAGCACGTAGGTCGTCTACATCAACAAGGACATGCGCGCGGTGCGCCGCGCGCATGTCCGCTCTGGGGAGACCCTCGCGACCACGGGGCGGTCGAGAGGCGGGGTGCCATTCCGCGCACGCGGAATGTTGAAATGCGGGCGTTTCGACGCTCGATCGCATGCAATTTTTTTCAACCGCTTACCGCCGCCCGGCCAAGGGCGGCCCGGATATGCACATGCACGCTTCGGCAAAACAGTCTGCGCTCGCGGACGCGTTCCGTCGGATACGTCCCGGCCTGCTCGCGGCCGGCGGACTATCCATCTTCATCAATCTGCTGGTATTCGTGTCGCCGCTCTACACTATGCAGATCTACGATCGGGTGCTGACGAGCCGAAACGGGATGACGCTGCTATTGCTCTCGCTCATCGCGCTGGTGCTCTTCATCAGCTACGCGACGCTCGAGCATTTTCGCAGCCGGGTTCTCGTGCAAACCGGATTGCGCTTCGACCGGTTCGTCTCGGGCGAGACGTTCGAGACCGCGCTCGGACAGGCGCTGAGCACGAGCAGCTCGCATCATGTTCAGCTGCTGCGCGATGTCGACACCTTGCGTGAGGTGCTGTCGGGCGGCGTCATCACGTCGCTGATGGACGTGCCGTGGACGCCGATCTTCCTCGCGATGTGCTTCCTGCTCCATCCGCTGATCGGTCTGGTCGCGCTGATCGGTGCGATGATCATCCTGACGCTCGCCTTCCTCAACGAGCGTGTTACGAAGGCGCCGCTGAATGCAGCCGCATCGAAGAACCTTCACGCACTGGACCGGTTGACCTCCTCGCTGCGCAACGCAGAAGCGATCCGCGCGCTTGGAATGGGACCCGCGGTCCGCGGCGCCTGGGCGGAAACTCATAATCAAGCGCTGCTGGAAAGCGCGACGGCCGGAGAGCGGGGCGGGACGTTGCTCGCCATCTCCAAATTCCTGCGCATGGCGATTCAGGTGGCCATCATGGGGGTGGGCGCGTATCTCGCGATCCAGCAGGAGATTTCGGGGGGCGTTCTGTTCGCCGCTTCGCTGATCATGGGACGCGCGCTCGCGCCCGTCGAGGCTGCGGTATCGCAATGGAAGGCGCTGGTTGCCGCGCGCACATCATATGCCCGGCTGGACCGCGCGCTTGCGAACCGTGCGACTGAGGGACGGCCGACACGGCTGCCGCCCCTGGTCGGCGAAATCTCTGTCGAGGCCGCGACGGTGCTCGTCCCAGGATCGCAATTGCCGGCCATCGCCGATGTCACGTTCCGGCTGGCCCCTGGCGAAGTCGTCGCCGTGGTTGGGCAGTCCGGCTCCGGAAAATCGTCGTTGGCGCGGGCCCTGGTCGGTGCCTGGCCGCTGGTGCACGGCTGCGTGCGCATCGACGGCAACGACGTCAGGCATTTCGATCCCAATTTCCTTGGACAGAATCTCGGCTACCTCCCGCAGGACGTAGAACTGTTCGCCGGTACCGTGCGTGACAACATTGCGCGTTTCCGCGACGACGCCTCCGACGAGGCGGTCGTCGAGGCGGCGCAATTGGCCTCGGCGCACGCGATGATCCAGCGTCTTCCGAAGGGCTATGACACCGTGATCGGGGATAACGGCGCAGGTCTTTCCGGCGGTCAGCGGCAGCGCATCGGGCTCGCGCGCGCATTGTTCGGCAAACCGGTGCTGATCGTGCTCGACGAGCCGAACGCGAATCTCGACGGCGACGGCGATCGCGCGCTGGCCGATGCGATCCAGCGACTGAGGCAGCACAAGGTGACGATCGTGATCATCAATCACCGCCCGAACCTGCTCGCCGCGGTCGACAAGATCGTGTTCATGCACGAGGGGCGGATCGGGCAAATCGGCACGCGCGAGGAGATGCTGCCTGCGCTGCTCGGGAAAACGGTCGCGCCGATGCGGCGTGACGTGCGCGAGCCTGCTGAACATCATCGTGCCGATCGTCATCACCATGCTGACGGCAACCATCGTGCCGATGGCGCTCACCGACCGGCGCAGCTTTCAAATCAGGTGCGTCAGGCGCACGCGACGAGGCAATAATGGACAAGATGTTGCAGCGGGGAACGGACGCTCTTCACGACGAATTGGCGGAGCTTTTGAAGCAGTTCAACAGAACCGATGAAGCGGCGCGGGCGCCGCGACCTCCGAGCAAATTCCTCGCTAGGGCGGAAGGATTCCTCGCCAGGGCGGAAGGGACGACAAAGTCGCTGGTCCACCTCGCCAAGGCGAAACTGCCGACCTTGTGGTCCGGTTGGCCAGTGGGCAACAATGAAGACCCCTCGGGCGATTGGCAGACACCCGCGCGGCGAGGCTTCCTGGTCGTCTTCCTCACCTTCGGCGTATTTGGCGGCTGGACCGCTCTCGCGTCGATCGATGGTGCCGTGGTGGCGGCCGGCTCCGTCGTCGTCGAGAGCGACCGTAAGGTGGTGCAGCACCTCGAGGGTGGAATCGTCCAGAACCTGTTGGTCACAGGCGATGCTCATGTGGCGGAAGGTCAGGTCCTGTTGCGGCTCGATCCGACCCAGGAGCGGGCCAAGGAAGAGATCGCGCGCTCGGCGGTGTACTCCGCGGTTGCCGAGGAGGCACGCCTGCAGGCGGAAGCCGAAGGAAAGGACAGCATCACGTTTCCGGCCGAGCTGCTCCAGAAGGCTTCCGATCCGAACGCGATGCGCGCAATGGGTGACCAGAAGCGGCGATTCGATGAACGTCGCGCTGCGCGAAAGATCGAGATCTCGATCCTCGAGGAGCGTATCGCGCAGGCGCAACGGCAGATCCAGGGAAATACCGCGCAGAACAAGGGGGCGCGCGCGCAGTTCGACAGTGTGAGCCAGGAATACACCAAGCTCAAGCCGCTCGTTGATCAGGGCATCGTACCGTTCGCGCGCGTCGCCACGCTTGAGCGCTCCAGAGCCGATCTCGAGGGCAAGATCGGCGCCTATGAAGCGGATATCGCTCGCTACGGCCGCATCATCGACGAGTCGCGGCTCCAGATCGACCAGGTCGGACAGAAGGTGCTGGAGGAATCGACCGGCAAGCTCGCCGACACGCGCGCCCAGCTTGCTGATGCGCGGGAGAAGCTGCGCGTCGCGGTCGACGTCCTGGCCCGGATGGAAGTACGCGCACCGCGATCGGGGCGGATCGTGAACCTGAAGGTTCACACGATCGGTGCCGTGATCAAGGCGGGCGACGTGCTGATGGAGATCGTGCCGGACAACGACGTTCTCGTGGTGGCCGCAAGGGTGTCGGCGCTTGATATCAACCACGTCCAGCTCGGCCTTCCGACAGAGGTGCGGCTTCCCTCGTTCAAGGCGCGCTCCACCCCGATCGCTCTCGGCGAGGTTCTTTCGATCTCGGCCGACTCCGCTCGTGACGAAGCCACCCATCAGCCCTATTATGAGGTGAAGGTCTCGGTCCAGGTGACGCAATTCCCGGAGAAGGTCCGTGAGAAGCTCAAGCCTGGCATGATGGCCGACGTCCTGATCGCGACCGGCGAACGCACAATTCTTGCTTATCTGACCCAGCCGATCACGGATGCGATCCGGCGCGGGATGCGGGAGAGCTGAGAGCGTGTTGGCCGTACGCTGACCGGCCCGTGGAAGGGTCGCTGGGTTCAGAGCACTACGCTGCAATGCCAACCATCATTGTGGGGAAGTGCTCGAACCTGGCTATTCCTTCGCGTACGCCATAACGACGCGACCGGCGCCCGTCTCGTCCAGGACAACGCGAACATTTTCGTAAGCGTCGTTGCGTTCGAGCAGGGTTGCCACTTGTCGATCCTGGCCGCGGCCGACCTCGAACAACAGCAGTCCTCCCGGCCGCAAGTAGCGAGGTGAGTCTTTCGTAACGCGCATATGGATGCTCAGTCCGTAGGGCCCGGCGGCGAAAGCCTCGCGCGGCTCGTCTGTGAGCAGGGAAGCGCGATCGCCCTTGAGCCGGGATTCCGAGATATAGGGTGGATTGCAGACGATCATATCGATCGTTCGCTCGAGTTGCAGGCCTGACAAAGCCTCGAACAGATCACCCTGGAGCACGGTGATATGCGAATCGACGCCCTGGCACGCGGCATTACGCCGGGAGAGCTCGACACATCCGTCGGTCAGATCGCTCGCCCAGACGTGAGCGCCGGGAATATTGAGTGAGATCGCGCAGGCCAGATTGCCGGCGCCGCAGCACATATCGACGACCCGTGGCGCAGGGAGGCGTGTTCGGCGCAGTGCTTCAACCGCTGTCCTGCCAAGCAACTCCGTCTCCGGCCGGGGCACTAGCGCGCCGGGACCAACCAGCAGTTCGATTCCCATGAACTGGGTACGTCCTCGCTCGTAAGCCTCGGCGACATTGATCTTTTCGCTCATCGCATTCAGACCTCACGCGCAACGCATTCCCTGTCAGCCGTTCAGCCCGACTTGTGGCTATTCAGCCAGGCGGCCAGACGCACACTTTTGCAAATCTCCGGCGAACGGCGTCCAGACCGGTCAGTTCAAATGTTTCCTCGTAGGGCGGAGCCGTTCCAGCATACACTTTGGCCAGAAGCCGGCCTACCCCTGGCATGGAGTTTATGAAGCGGGCGGCGTCGCCCGGAAAGGCAAGACTTCGTCCGCCTTCGGCAACCTTCCAGCGTTGATCGACAGGAGGTTGATCATTGATCTGGAATACGACCCTGATTTCGGTGACCGGAGTGTTGGTCCAGGAGCTCGACGCGGAGAGCAGCAGCTCGGTCCGATTGGCGCGACAATGGATGGCGAGCGACGAGAGCCCATCCTTCGAGCCGGCTCGTGCGGTGGTTCGGGCGGCGATCTGCGGCTTGTGGTCCACCGGTGATGTCGTTTCGCTCACGATCCAGTTCGGACTTGGTGGCGGAGCTTGGAAGGTTTGCTCGGGTGCTTCCCCGATCTGGTCGTCGACGCAGGTCATGTGCTCCATTCCCTCAAATCGCGCACATGCCTTCAGACGATCCGGCGTGTCGCCGGCTTGCGCACAGCTTAGACAACCGATACCCGCGAGCAAGGAGGCCGCAAGGGTACCGGTTCGCTTCATCGCGATAGTCCGACTGTCGCGCTGGGCGAGCGATCGAGCCATTCCTGCGCCGCACCAAATCGAGCCAGAGTGGGGACGCCGGCACGGAGATTCACGTCTCTCCATTTTGTATCGAAGCCAGCGGACTGCAGTCGGTCGAGCCGTCCGAACAGGTGCTCCACAAAGCGCGCCATGCGCCGATAGCGCTCGGTTTGCGGCTGCCAATTGTAGGCGGCAAGAATCGTGGGAACGGCAATGGTCGCGATCCGCTTGCCCTCTGGCACGAGGTTTGGATAATCCTTTGAATCGAGGGAAGACGGAAGATAGTAGTCTTCAAATCTGGGGTCGTATTCGACCGGCAGAAACTTGAAGCCATCATCCCAGCGTCCTTTCAGGAAGGCATCGACCGGCTTTGATGTGATGAAGACGACCGCTGCGATTTCGCCGCTCTTCATCTGCTGCAACGCGACCTGGTGGGGGATGAACATCTTTTCGACATTCAGTCCCAGCCGGCTGAAGATCAGCGGACCAGAATAAGCGGCTGCTGTACCCTGGGTGTTGAAGTTGACCTTCTTTCCCTTGAGGTCATCGAGCGACTTGATCTCTGGACGCACGAAGACGTGCAGTTCGGCCGGGAAGAGGTTGAGAACATAGACGATGCGCCGTTCGATCGACGGAACCTGCGCCTTGTACTCGTCGAGGGCATCCATGTTGATGATCGCGGCATCAACGCCCCTGAGATAGAGCAGCGAGTTGACGTTCTCGGTCGCGCCGGTCGTCACGATCGGAATGACGTGAAGCTTGTCCTCCTCATTAACGACGCGTGCGATCTCTGCGGCGAGCCGAAGCGGTGCGCCCTCGATAAGGCCTCCGGCGAGGCCCACCGTCCATGCATTGATGCGCTCCTTTGCGGCCGTATCAGCATTCCGTTGCGCGGAGGGCGCCGGCGGGTCGCGCGGTGATCGGGATTGGGCGCTGGCAGCAAGCTGCAGGCCGACCAGTGCGAATGCGACCGTGAACGCGAGCTTGCTCAATGACATGGGCCTCTCCACTCTCTGGTCTGGCTTCCGAGGCTCGCTCCAGCAGCTATTTGAGCCCCTTGATCCGTCCTTCTGCATCGTGAATGCCGCCAACCTGGGCTCGTTCATACAGCTCGCGCGCCTTCGCGGAATCGCCGGCGACGCCGCGGGCGTCCCAAGATTGCAGCATGTGAGGATCGTAAGTTTCGGCCAGCATGAAGGCCGCTTGCGCGCTGCCATGTCCAAGAACATATTCCAGCAATCCGCGGGCACCGTTGATGTCCGCCTGCCGCAACAATGCGCTGGCGCGAGCGAGCAGTCGCTCCTCATTTGCGAGCGGGCGCTGCGCTCCGCTCGCAGCTACTTGTCGCTCCGCCGCTGCTTTGGCCTTCGAGTTGGGGCCGGGCAGGGCAGTGCCCTTTGCGATCTGCGCGCTAGGCTGCATCGAGGCGGAGGCTGAAGGCGCGGACGGGAGCGAAGCGGTAGGCTGGCTGCTCTGGTTCGGTGCGCGGCTGGAGGGCTCGCGCGAGGGCGCCGCCACAACCGCGGAAGCATTCCATGCGGCCAGATGATCCCGGACGGATGCGAACGTGGGAAGCAGCGCCGCGCCGTTGCCCGGTTGCTCCTTTTCGCGCTTGGCTTCGGCCTTTGCGGCGGCCTCGACGGCCCGTATAGCCTCTGACTTTTCAGCCCGCGCCAGGTCGCGTTGATCCTTTAGCGACGCGGCCTCGCGCGCGAGAGCGTCCGCGCGGCCGCGCTGCTCTTCGGCCTCTCGTTTCAGTGCCAGTTTTTGCTCGGCGTCTGCAGCTCGGCCCGCAGCCAACTCGGAGCTCGCGGTTCGCGCTGCACGGAGTTCAGCCTGGAGGGAATGCAGCAGGCGGTCCCCGCTTTCAGCTCTGCCTCGCTGCTTCTCGAGCTCGCGTGTCAGCGCCGACCTTTGACCGACGTCTGCAGCGCTGGCCTTCGCGGTCTCGGAGGCCGCGATCCGAAGGGTGCCGACTTCGCTGATCAGGGCTTCTGTCTTGTCTTGCTCCTGCTTTAGTTCGCGCTCGAGCGCCTGCCTTTGTGCGGTCTCCACCGCAGCGGACTTGGTGGCTTCGGATGCTGCGCTGCGCGAGGCCTCCAGCTCCGAGCGAAGCGAAGCAAGCTCGAGAGCAAAGCGTTTGGCCCCATTACGTCGGTCAACCGGACGCTCCTGCTTCGGCTCGGGTTCGGGTGCCTGCATGGCCTTCGAAGCCGCGACCCGTGAGACGTCGAGCTCCGCCTTGAGGAAGGAGAGCTCACGTGACAGCTTGTCGGTCTTTTCCCGCTCCTGTTCGAGCGCCTGCGTTTGCTGAATACCAATCTCGATGGCGCGGACAGTGTGCGTCTGGGTCTGTCGCGCCGCGTCGAGTTCCACTCGAGCTGCAGCCAATTCGCGCGCAAGCTTGTTCGCTCGTTGCCGCTCCTGATCCAGCAACAGGTTCTGGTTGAGCCGTTCCGCCTCGGAAACGGCTTGAACCGCATTTGTCACCGGGAGCGGCGTAGACGTCGTTTCGTGCGCAGGGGCATCGGCGGCGCGGCGCTGCTCTGTCGCGGTCCTCGCTCCGCGTGATCCGGCCGCCGCGGGCCCGCTTCCGGCGGGCTGTGTCGCGACAGGCTGAGCCTCGTCCGCGCGTTGGGCTAGCTTCAGCCTCTGTTTGACCTCGTCGACCTGCTCTCGCCCGCGCGTGCATCTGCACTGATCGAGCGTCGCCGGAGTGACGTAGGAGGCGCCACGGTCGCCGTCGTCCCGGGATTTCGCATCGGCAGTTTCAATCAGAACCGACAGAAAGCAGGTGATCAGAACCACTGCGAGCCGACCGGTCCTTTCGCAAGCGCGCGAGCTGTCAGCGACGGCGAACAATCCGAGGCCCCGGAACGCAAATTGTCGGTGCCCGGGCCGGTGCGCAGTTGTGCTCAGCGCGACAGCCCTTCCTTTTGACAAATCGAATCCTTGTACCCCCATTGCGACGCCCAAATGCTTGGTAGGGATCATGATGCCTGGTAGGGATCATGGCATGTCATTTATGACACCGCTTTCGTCGACGCGATGTCGATGTCGCAGTCGTGGTAGCCAAAACGGAGTAGTGCGCCGACAATGGGAATTAAGTAGATCGGACGGGCCTTTGCCCAAAGATTCTTGACCCCGGCGGTTGCGCTTAAATAGCTTGGGACGTGCACGCTTCGTCACTCACGCAGGAAGCACAGCCATGAGCAGATCACTTGCCATTTTTGCCGGCGTGGCGGCTGTCGGACTGGTCCTCATAAGCGGCGTCGAAACCTACGGCTCTGCGCAGTCCAGCCTCTCGACCAAAAATCCCGGCGCTGTCGCCAGGAACGCAAATGCCAAGATGGCTGTTGCAACATCTCGAAAGCAGCCGCCACATCGACTTGTCATCCACGTCGACGTCAACGATCCGGCCGTCATGAATCTCGCTCTCAACAACGCCAGCAACGTCGTTCAGCACTACGGCGAGCTCAGTCAAAAAGTCGAAATAGAAGTCGTCGCATATGGGCCGGGACTGCACATGCTGCGAGACGATACCTCGCCTGTGAAGGGGCGCATCAAGGCGATGAGTGAAACGACACCTGAGCTTACGTTCTCGGCGTGTGGAAATACGCGAGAGAACATGACCAAGAACGAGGGCAAGGAAGTTCCGCTTATCTCGCAAGCGAAGGTCACCAAATCCGGGGTTGTCCGCCTGATGGAGCTTCAGGAGCAAGGCTGGAGCTACCTGCGGCCCTGACAGTCGTGCTCGGCACTCCCAAGCGCGAGACGGCGCCTCCGAGCCAGGTTTGGGTGGAATCCGTGTGATCTCTCTGTGCTGTCCTGTGGCGGGCAGGACCGCCACCTCAAAAAGCATTGTGTTGTGGATCAGGAGCAGGACGCTCCGATCGCGCGCTCGATGACGGGTCTATTGACCGAGAGGTGGGGCTCGACCACCAGATCAAGATGGCCACCGGCTATCGGAATCACGTCCAGTTCCTCAAACAGGGAGTCCCATCCGAGGCGCGGCGTCACGCCAGGCCGATGGCAGGCGAAGACAGTACCCTTGATGGCTAGACGAGGCTTGGTATCCTCAACCCAGCGTCCGAACGCGCGCATCCGGAGAATTTCCTCGAGCTCGAGCCTGAGCATGAAGCGCGTGTTTGCCAGGCGAGGCCATGTGATGGTGTCGAGGAGCCTGCAGAATCGTACCTCTTGGCCCAAGCGAGCGGCGAACTTCGCCACGGAACGACAAAGCATGCGGTAGATCGTCACCCGATGGGATCGAATCCGCTGTAGCGTGCGAGAAAGGGCTTCTCGGTGATTTGCCCTGCGAGGGCCGACATTAGTGTCGAGGATGCCCAGGAATTTGACTTCGCGACCTTGTTCGATCAATCGGCTTGCGACTTCGAAGGCGACGCCGCCACCCAGGGAATAGCCGATCATTCGGACATCGCCGCGCGGTTGGGCTGCATTGATCTGTTCGACGGCCATCGCAGCCATCTCCTGGACGGAATCGCGTCCCGCTAGGCTCCAGCTCAGGTCTGGATAGCGAATTGGTATCACCCGCGCCACCTTGCCGAGTTGAGCGCCAAATGCTGCCATGCTCGGGCCATACCCCATGGAGCCGGGCAGTATTACAAGACATGGAAGAATCTGGTCGTTCAGGCACTGTCGCACCGGTGAATCCACCGTCGCGATAGCCCGGACCATGTCTTCCGCGCTCATATCGACCGTGAACGCTTCCATGCGGACTTCGCGGCCGATGAGGTCTTCGAGATCCATTACGCAGCGCAGGAGCTTTAGGGAATCACCGCCGGCCTCATCCCAGCGGCCGGCAGCTTCCGGCACGCCGAGGATGCTGCTCCACACCTGCTGCACGATCCTGTTGGCCTCAGCCATTCCTTGCATCGTCGGCACAGGCGCGGGGGAGGTCGTTTTGCTCTCGAGATCCAGCAGTTTCAGCTTGGCGTGATCGATCTTACCCCCTGGAAGGCGCGGAATCTCCGGTATCTCGTGCAGCCTGGTCGGATGCAAAGCCGCAGGAACAGACTGTCGGATGCTGTTGCGAACGTCGGTCTGGAAGTGCGCTCTTGGCGGATCGGCCGGCGATGCAAACAGGACCAACTCGTTGGAGTCCGACACGACGGCGACAGCGTCCCTCACATAGGTGAGCTTGCGCAGCGCACTCTCGAGTTCGGCCGGCTCGACACGCTGACCATTGATCTTGAGCTGGCGTCCTTTCCGTCCAACGATCCGCATCAGTCCGTGCGTATCCACGATGACGAGGTCGCCGGTCTGATAGATGCGAGACTTCGGGTCATCCGGGGCGGGCAATGCGGGAGCAAGCCGTCCGCCTTCCCAGTATCCGAGCATGACGTACCTGCTCTTGATCACCAGTTCGCCGACTTCACCGTGTGGGACGGGTTTCCCACTGTCGTCGACAACGGCGTACGATATGCCGGGAAGCAGGTAGCCAACAGGGACGCTGACGTCGTCCTCTTGCCATTGCTTGGGGAGAAACCACTGGGTGCCAGTGGTTTCCGTCGACAAATAGCTGACCTGGATGAAGCAAGCCGGTTTTACGGCTCGTCGGACGAGCGCGATATCGGTCCACAGGACCTTCTCCCCGCCGATGCGAATCATGCGGAGCGAATCGAGATCGCCTTGCCGGCTTGCGTTGATCAATGCACGCACCAGGGCTGGCACAACGTATGTAATCGTCACCTGTTGCGCGGTGATCTGGCGAAGAACGCCGCGCAATCCGAGCGCCTCGACGTCGACGATGTGCAGTTTCGCCCCCGTCAACAAAGCCGACAACATCTCCCGGCAACCGGCGATCGTTGTGGGGCCGCTCAGAGGCATGAAGACGTCTGCCGCACCTATGTGACACGCGTCCACATATTGCTGGACGCGCTGGAGCAGGTTGCGTTGGCTGTTCACGACTCCCTTCGGCGCTCCGGTGCTGCCGGAGGTATAGAGCACGACGGCGGGTGCATCGACCGAAACCTTGGCAATTGTTGAAGTTGCCGCGGAAGAGTCGCTGCTGCTGGCAACGTCAAGCCAGAATAGGCCGTGCTGCTTGACCCAAGCGGTAGAATTGTCGCCGTCTTGCCCGATCAGCACGGAAATCCGAGCGGCAGCGGCGATGGCCGTGAGCCGTTGAACTGGATCGCGGGGATTGAGTGGGACGAGGACTCGTCCGGCTGCCATGCATGCCAGCATGGCGATCGGCTGCCAGGCCGAGCTGCGCAATAGCCACCCGACGGCCTCCTGCTCCGGGATCAGAGCGCTGATCACCTGGGCCAAGCTCAAGACTCGAGACAACAGCTGTGAGTACGTGAAGCTGTGAGTGCCGTCGCTGATTGCGACCCTGTTGGCATACTTCGCCGTCACCGCAATCAGGTGTTCGATGGCGGAGACGCCGGCAAAGCCGGCTTCCAGAGGATCGAATGGTCGATCGACCGGGCCATTCAGATCGAGAGGCACTTCCACAGGGCTCAACCAGCTCAGCGTCGCGGGAAGTTGCTGAACGATCGAGGGCAGGTGCGTGTCAAGGGCGTCGCAAGGACCACCAGACGGATCGCCAAGTTTCTGAAGCCGCATCACCGTCCCCGTCATTTTCTTGCCCCAACATATGTTAATCAGGCTTGGGCACGCATACTTCAAATGAAGGATGCTGGGTTCGCAGCCACCGTATGGTCGATCGGCTTCCGACCGTATCGAAAGGCCCGGGTGATTAACCCAAGCCGTCCGGTGGTCATTGCCGTGGTCTCAGGCCAGGTTCAGCGTGCTCGGAAACATTGATTACAGGTTCGATGCTTGTCCACCGTACCGCCGCTGTTTTGAGGCGGCGATAGTAATGCATCAAAGTCGATGTTGATGACGGCTCCAGATCCGAGGGCGTGAGCTCGGACGGTAGTCCGTGCGTCAGGACACACCAGAGCTTGACACGAGCGTCGAGATCCGATGTCCCGGCAAACCGGTTCAGAGTGCTCCGTACGACGTCGCGGCTCGTGCTTCCGGCGCGGATTGCAAGTAGAACGTGATCTGCCCAGGAAGCGAGAAGTCGCACTTCCGGCGCATCATCCAGCGATGGTGCGTTGATGACGACGAGATCGTAGGTGTTTCTGAAGTGCTCGAACAGCGAGGCGACTTTCGGACCCGCTAACGGCCCCAGGCGACTGCCCTCGGACAATCTTGACGATATGTAATCGATTCCGAGCTCCGGGATGTGCTGGATGGCCTTGGCCGCCGCTCCGTCCTGCGCCAGCAGCTTGAAGAGATCTGCAGCCTCGCCACCGACGCGCCGGGGGACTTGGGAAAAATCAAGGAGCAGAACGCGCTGTCCGAGCTGCGCGGCGCAAAAGCTGAAACTCCACGCGATCGCGCTCTTGCCTTCACCGTGCAAGCTGGATGTCACCAGGACGACATGCGGCGGCTGTGGCGAGACTGGATCGGCGGCCATGAGAGATACCACGGTCGAGCGAACGGCCCTGTTATGCGATACAGCCGATTGCTCTACGAACCGCTGCGGCGAGATGCTCAGCTCCGGCGGGATCGAAGGGATCAACCCGACGCATGGGATGTCCAGTGCCTCTGCAGCTTCTGCCTCGGTGTGCAGACTTCGATCGAAGTGCCTCAGGATGATCGCGATGAGACACGCCAGCAGAGCGAAGATAATCGTAATTGGCGGGACGAGGAGGAACGGGTTCAACGAGCTGGGAAAGTCGGGTGGCGAGGCGTCCGCGATGACGGTCACGTCTGGCTCGGCGACCACGCCCTTCGTGGTGAGATCCTGCCGCTTTCGTATCAGTGTTTCATATTGCTGGGCCAGAGTGGTGATTTTCCACTCCAACGCGGCGGCGGCCTGTGCGGCTGCCGGTGATGACGAGGTCTGACCGGAGTGACTGGCGTCCCATTCCGCTTTCGCCGTCGCCAATTCGCGCTGAACATTCGCCGATTGTGCTGCGATGGCGTCCAGAGCCTGGAGCTCCACAGCCCGCTTTTGCCGGACCAACTCGTCAGCGTAGGACCGGGCGACCAGGTTTGCGACGTCTGCGGCCCGTTGCGGATTGGCGTCGCTGGCAATTACGCTGATAACTCTGGACCGGCGCTCCTGACTGACCTTCAAACGCGCCTTTAATGCCGTCACCGCCGTGCCGTCGCTCGGGTCCTTCCGGAAGGAGAGGAACCCCTTTATCTTTGACAAGGCAGTGCGGAGCACCGAACCGTTCTCGTTGGCCGGGTTGTCGAGCATCCTCAATGCAGGTAGGAGCCGCCGCAGATAGGCATCGGATGACATGACCGTTACGTGTGTATCGATCGTCGGGTCGTCCGAACCGCCAGTCGGCGTGGAATTGCCGGGCGCGCCGGCATTGTCGGCTGCTCCGCCGCCTCGAGCGCTCACGACAAGCTGTGCCGTCGCGAGATAGGAGGGGGACATAAAAAGACTACCGAGCACTGCGAGCAGCGCACCCGCGCTGATCATTTTGAAAATGAAGAGCTTGTATCGCCTGATGCTCTCGAAGACATGCTTGAATGCCGCGATGGCGTCATCGGGAGCAGACTCGTCTGCTTTTGACCGCCCCTGGGACAGAACAGTCACCGGGAGAATCCGTTTACTTGTGAACGCTTCCATCGCGTACTCCTTTACTGCGCCGGTTCCATCACGCCCGCTGTTCGGGAAGGCCCGGCGGCAATTGCTGAGTCGAGCCAGGACTGCAGCATCAAGACAGCCCACAGCGGTCGTGAGAAATCGCGGCGACCGCTAAGATGTTGGTGCCAGCAGTCCTGCACGCGGGAAGCGTCCAGAAGATGCTGGTTACGAAGACGCGACTCGGAAATGAGGTCTGACGCCCACGAACGAAGAGGTCCCTTCAGCCAGGAGCCGATCGGTACGTCAAAGCCCTGCTTTGGTCGCTCGAAGAGGTGGCGCGGCACGTAACGGCCAAGGACCTGGCGCAGGAGCCATTTTCCCTGACCATGACGCACCTTCGCGGAGTTCGGTAGCGCCCAGCTGAACTCAACGACGCGGTGATCCAGAAGCGGGCAGCGGGCCTCGAGGCTCGTGGCCATGCTCGCGCGATCGAGTTTCACGAGAATATCACTCGGGAGATATCCAAGCATATCCCGAACGATGAAATCAGACAGCAGATCGTTGAGCGGCGGGATCGAGTCAGGCTCGGCGCCTGCTTGCGTTCCCGTCAACTGGAGTTCGGAGAGCCGCGTCGACCGACCGTACATCTCGCCGACGTCGTTGCTGCCAATAAGGTCTGCCAGGCGGTTGATCCGGTCGCCGTGTGTCATCCGCTGCAACCAACCCGGAAGACGAAGTGTCTCGACGACGCTTTCGCGCATGCCGCGCCCGAGCAGCGCCACACCGCTTGCGGCCATCGTCCGTATCGATCGGTTGGAGTTCAGCAGAGGCGCTAAACGGGCGGAGAGCACGTGCCTGGAATACCCTCCGAAGCACTCGTCACCCCCGTCGCCGGAAAGCGCAACGGTGACGTCCTGCCGTGCAAGTCGTGATAGAAGCAGTGTCGGGATCTGCGACTCATCGGCAAACGGCTCGTCCCAGATGGTTGGAAGTTCGGGGATGACCGCTCTGGCGTCCGCGGAGGTGAGACGTAGCTCGGTATGGCTGGTGCCGAGGTGCCGCGCCACGGCCGCAGCGTTAGCCGTTTCATCAAAGGCGCGCTCACCGAATCCGATCGTAAAGGTCCGTACCGGGCGCGCCGATTGGGCCTGCATCAGGGCCACGACGGTCGAACTGTCTATTCCGCCGGACAGGAACAGCCCGACCGGAACGTCGGCAACCATTCGGTCGGCGACCGCGGCCTTGAGCAGATCGCAAGCCTGGGAGACGAGCTGCTGGTCATCCGCAGTGGCCAGCGCTGCGCGGCCCGTTTGCGCGGCATCGGCCAACGACCACCAGGAGCGCGCGCGCTCTTGTAGCGCTGCGGCATCCCGGCAGACCGAGAGGTCCTCGGCACGGATCGATAGGGCGCCCCCGGGTGGAATCTTGAAGACGCCGCGCCATATGCACTGGTTTTCCGGCAACCATCCGCGAGTTAAAAACTCCGCAAC
Organism: Bradyrhizobium liaoningense; assembly: GCF_018130785.1. Taxonomy (GTDB): domain Bacteria; phylum Pseudomonadota; class Alphaproteobacteria; order Rhizobiales; family Xanthobacteraceae; genus Bradyrhizobium; species Bradyrhizobium liaoningense_A. The sequence continues at coordinate 562,774 of NZ_JAFCJT010000001.1, read as the reverse complement.
CGCGCCTGGGTCGATCTCCTGGTAAAAGTCGGGGAATGCCGCGATGGCCTTCAACTCCGACGCGAACACGACCGCGCTCGATGTCCGCGCGACGTAGAGCGGCTTTTTCCCCATTCGATCGCGGGCCAGATGCAGCGTCCGATTCCTGCGGTCCCACAGGCCGATTGCGAACATGCCATTGCAGCGCTGGAGGGCCTTCTCGAGGCCCCATCTCTCGATCAAGCCCAGCAAGACCTCAGTATCGCTATTGCCGGTGAAGCGCTTGCCCGCGCACTCGAGCTCTTGCCGCAATGACTTGTAGTTGTAGATCTCGCCGTTGAACGTAATGACGAAGCGGCCGTCGCTCGAAAGCATTGGCTGCCGGCCCGCATCGGAAAGATCGATGATGGACAGCCTGCGATGTCCGAACGCAACGCCGGCGTCGCGATCGCTCCAGAACCCGTCCGCATCGGGACCGCGGTGGCGCAGGCGAGCCGTCATCGGCCCGATCGCCGCCAGGTCAGCGGATCGAGAAGCATGCTGCGTCTGAAGTATCCCTGTAATTCCACACATGGCTTAACTTCCAACTCGCGCATGCGCCAATGAGCGCCGATCCGAGCCTAGGATGAGGCCCAGCGTGACGGCAAACCACACGGTCGGGTGCCGCAGAATGAAATGGCTGATGCTGAAGATGGCGAGCGCAAAGATTAAGACGGCCAAGGCGTCGAGCCGTGCGCGGAGCAGGAGCGCAAACGCGCCAGCAAGCAGGCTGACAATGGCGATCACGCCAGGCAGTCCGCCTTGGGTAAACACGTCAAGGAGGGTGCTGTGAGCTTCCACCGGGAGTGCTACGCCCTTGTCTGTGATTCCGGTCGGTTTCTCCAGATGCGGCCCGGGCCCAAGGCCGAGCGATCCGGACTCCAGTCCAGCATGCAAAGCGTCTTGCCAAAGGCTTAGCCGCAGATTGGCGGTTGCCTTCGTTGCCTCACCGCCACGATCCTTCATCATACCGGCGGCCAGCCCCTCGACATCATTCGCGGTTGCCATCCCGTAGGGAAGGAGTGAGAGCGAAAGGGGAACGATAGCTATAACGACGATCGTTGCAGCTGCGAAACGCAGACTCCACCGATGTTCGGGTGACGTGAGCCAGCTTCGCAAGCGCAGCGCAATGAGCAGCGGTATCGACAGCGACATCGAGATAAGAAAGGTATCGCTCTTCGTCAGCCGGCCCACGACGAACGTTGCGATGCAGCTCAACACTGCAACGAGCCGGCCAAATCCCTTGGCGGTCAGAGCCATGTGAAGCGAGAGTGGTGTCAAAACCGCGCAGTAGATTGCAAGCTGGTTTGGATTCTCCGACCACCCGCGAAACCGGTCCCAATACCATGGGTCGACCGACGAGATGCTGAGGTAGCCCCAGCCCAATGCAAGTTGCGCCGCCACGGCGACGATCCAGAAGCCGATCAGGAACCACAGCGATTGGCGCAGGGCACCCTCAGGTCTCAACGTTGCAGCCACCAGGCAAGTGAGGGCCGCCACGAGGAGATATGCGAAGATGTCGTGCACGACGAGCTCTGGGTCAACGATCTCCGGGCGCAGCAATGCAAGGAAGCCCCCGAAACTCTGAATCAAGACAAAGCAGCCCCAGAATGTAACGAGCCAGAGCAGAGCTTGCGGGTTGCAAATTCTTGAACTCACCAGGAGATGCAGGGATGCGAGACCGAGCCAGAGGACGAGGCAGGCTTCCCCGATGCCCAGGGGGAAGCCGGGAAGACGCAGCTGCGAGGCTGTGCCAAGCACGAGGCCAAGCGCAAGAATGGCACTTCCGATCATTGTACTTCACTGATGCTGTGCGCCGCAGCCCGCGAGCCACTGGAATGGCTGCGGGAAAGCAGCTGCGTGTATAGCTCTGCATAGCGATCGGCGACGACGTTTAGGTCGAACTCCTTGCGCACCACGTTGATCGAGCGTTGACCCATCGTCTTTGCACGCGCGGAATCCTGAAGGAGGTCGAGAATTGAGGCGGCGAGCGCGCGCGGGTCGCGCGGCGCTACAAGTTTGCCGTTCCAGTCCTCGCGGACCACGTCATCGCACCCCGGCATGCGGGAGGCGACGATTGGCACGCCAGCCAATCCGGCTTCCAAAAGAACACGGGGAATGCCTTCACGATATTCGGTCGGAAAGGCGAAGAGGTCGGCGATACCCAGAAGTGCGGGAATATCCGATCTGGCGCCGGTCGCAATCACATATGGTGCGTGCGCCTCGATCAACGCCTGACCTACGGCAAACGGACCCTCGCTTTCGCGCGGACCGACGAGCAGAAAGCGGACATTCGGACGGACCTCATGCACGAGCTTCGCCGCTTCGAGGAGCGTCGTGATTCCTTTTTGGATAGTTAATCGGCTTACTGTCAGGACAATCTCGGCATCGCCCACCCCGAGTTCGGCGCGCAGCTCGGCAGGCGAGGACGTTCGCGCTTGCGCCGCTTCGAAAGCGCCGACATCGATCCCCGAGCTTCCGATGATGACAGATGAGCTCTTGCCAAGCAGGCGGTGTCGTTGAAAGAAGCTGCTGTCGGCCTTGTTCTGGAAAACCGTCGCCGCGGTCCAGCAGGCAGCCAGGCGTTGCATCGCGAGATAGACGGGGCGGAAGGCCAAGGCTCTCAGTTCTGTCGACGAGAATACCCATCCCATTCCGTTGATCGTGCGCACAACCGGTACGGAGCCGCGTAGCGCCAGCGGCGCAAACAGGTTGGGCTTGGTATCAAACGTCTGGATCACGTCGGGCCGAGCGCTCTTCACGAGCCGCGCCAGCTGACCCATGGCCGCGCGATCGGCAAAGCCCACGCCAAATCTGTCGAACTGATATTGATGATAGGGGATTCCGGTCTTCGCGAATGCAGATACTGCACCAGTGCCGGCCGCGCTCACGCGCAGGCCGCGGTTCTGCAGAGCCGCCAGGAACGGGATACGCAGAGCGTGATCCTCGCCTCCTACGCAAAGCAAGTGCAGCGCCATGTTGGTTCCTTCCAGCCCTTTGAGCAATCCCGCCAAGATGTTGATCTTTGCGGAGACCCCCGGTTTTCCCGGCGAAAGTTTGACAGGATCAGGTTAGGACGTGGCCGCGGGCTGTCTTCATTCATTCGCATGACAGCGGAAGTGAGCGGTTGGCGGACGTGCTCGAACAGGGCTGAAATGACGACGCGGCGCGAGTGCATGTTTGCTGAACGCGCCGCGAAGCACGTCGATGTTCAACCAGTCGAGACAACGCGACACCGTATTCCGCGTCCACGCTAGGGCAGGACGGCGAGGCGGCCCAGCAACGCGATCAGGTCTGCCTGCCGGCGTGTCTGTGTTTTGACAAACAGGGAAGCCAACTGGGAGCGTACTGTCGTTCGACTCAATCGTCGCGAACGAGCAATGTCGATCAGGTTGTTGCCTCGCGCCAACTCGAGAGCCAGCTGAGTTTCGGCAGCGGTGAATCCAAACAACCGCTGAAGCGTCCGCGGTGAGGGCTCCGGATGCGCGTCGAGATCCAGCAGGATCAATGCGATGGTCTCGTCGGACCACGCATTCGCGACCTGGTTGATCAGCGCGGTAAATCCTTCCTTGGTGGATGTTGCCAACCAGGAAGTCGAGCCGGCCGGAAACTGTGCGCCGGCGCGGTGGACCAGTTGCTTGACGGCGCCATAGAGCGTTTCGTGGCTCGCATCCACGCGCGCTTCGCGCTCCAATATTGCGCGGCCGGCCGGACTGAGTTCGATGACCTTGCCGCGCCTGAGCAAGACTTGTCCGCAGCCGATCCGCGCGAGCACCCCGCGCAAGCCGTCCTGCTTGGGGTTCTGGGCTTCAGAGTGAGCAGATGAAACGGGACCGGAAATATTGAATATCGATTCAGAAGAATGACGCTGTAGAGCAATGGTAGACCTTGGCAATGCTTGGCTTAAGTTCAACATTTTATTCCCCCGGCCGCGCTGACCCGATGGAGTGAACGTGCCACAAAGATTCCCAACTTCTGCCAAGCCTGTAAACGTTGAATGGGGGGTAACCCCGCAACCGTCGGAGGGGGTGAAAGTCGCCGATCTTTCGGGCATCGCCCCGGTCGTGATCAACGAAGAGGTAGCAAGGCGGGTTGAAGGGGTAGCAAGGCGGGTTTAAGCCTCGCGGGAGTAGCCATGGGGGTATGCGGAAGCTACTCCGGAAGCAGCGCCCTGTTTACTCTGAAGGGAGTACCTCTGTTCGTGCTCAGTTCGAGAAGGCCGCCTGAGGGCGCAGTGTGACTTCGATCACGTCGCCTGGCTCCACGTCGAAGTCGACGGATGCGGGTATCCTGTCCCACTGTTGACCGAGCCGCCGCACGACGACCACGTCGGGATTGAGCTCGCCTGAATTGACGGGGATGGCACCCGAGCCGCCGATAGGCTGCAATTTTTGACTGAGCGCCTGCATTCTCACGCGCAGGTCCGCCAAACGAACATTCGAGTCTTTCTGCTCTCTGAGCAGATTGATCGTGCGCTGACTGGTGACACGCCCCGTTTGCCGCACGAAGTCCTCACGCTGACGCTGTAGCCGCATGAGCTCGACGCTCGTCTGCAGGCGCCGGGTCGAGGACAGCAACAGGGCGCGCCGGCTTTCGCTGACACGAGGACTTGCCAGCAGGCCGGAGCCGAACGCCTTCATGACCCGTTCGAGTTCCTCTTCGTCGGCCTGCACGCCCTTCTCTTCACCTTCCTGTTGCTTCTTGAGCGTAGCGAACTGCGCGTCCGTCTGCTTTACGGCGTCGTCCAGGAAGCGTTGTTCCGTGCGGTAGTCGCTTTGCGAGGTCTTCAGAGAGTCCTTCTCGGCTTGAACGACCGAAGCGATCACACTCGCGGGCAGCGAAATGTCGCTTGGAGGCGTGGCGTCGAACGTGTCGCGACCATCAAGCTCCGCGCCGGTTCGGACGATATGGAAATATTCCTTGGTGTATTCGGTGGCGAGAGATTGGTAGTCCCGTACAAGATCTGCAGGATCGGTGGCGCCGGGTTGCATGCCCCGCGATCGCAGCAGGCTGAAACCGCCGGCGACTGCCACGGCCTGGCGCACGGTCATTGAAGCCCGATACGTCTGCTGTCCGGGCGTGAGCACATCTCCGGAAACATAGACCGGCCGATATTCCACGACGCTTGCCATGACGTCGCCGGGCTTGACCACAAATGCCTGGTCGCGTCCGTCGGTCAGGCGTTGACGCAGTATCCGTGCTTGCAGCAGCGTCTCGATGCGGCTCTGCATCTGCGCCGGGGTCAGGCCCGCAACTTCTACCGTCCCACCTCCCGGAAGCGGGATGGTGCCGTCGATCTGGATCTGCGTGCGATTGCGTTGATCAGGGAGGCCGCCGATCGAAATCTCGATGGTATCACCCGGTCCGAGCTTGTATGGAGCGGCAAAGGATAGCCCACTTGTCGCGAAAAACAGAACCGCTGCGCATGAACCCAGCAGGAGGGTGGAAGAGGGCTTGCCTTGCTTCTTGCATTTCATGGACGAACTCCCGATGCAACCGAGCCTTCGCCGCTCGCAATTTGGGGATAACGATCGCGGATACTTCTCAAACGGCCCTCTTCAAATCCGGGATGCGGGCGGTCGGAAGAAAGATCTCGTAGTTTCCGAAGAAGTGCCTCTGTTCTTCGACGTGGTCGAACAGGCCCTGGCTCAAGGCGGCGAGGATTTCGCCGATCCCTTGCTGAACGCTGATTTCAGGCGTGAAATTCAATACCCGTCGGATCTTGTCGAAATTCACGCGGTAATTCCGGGGATCGGCGCCGCGCTCCTGATAGGTCACCTTCGATCGCGGAATGTGCCTCAGGATCTCCTCAACCACCATCAGCTTGGTGAAGTTGTTCTCCTCGCAGCCCACATTGAAGACCTCGAATGCGACCTTGTTGGTGGGCGCGCGGAGCACTTCCTCGATCGCGCGGGCAAAATCACGAACATGGCAGTAAGGACGCCAGGTCTTGGGATCGAATACCAGAAGTTCTTTTCCCAGATGGAGTTCACGCACAAATTCGTTCACCGTGAGATCGAAGCGCATTCGCGAGGAAAGACCAAACGCCGTCGCAAATCGGAGAACCGTTGGATGGAATCCAACCTTTCCCTTGAGTCCCAGGATCTTCTGCTCGATCTCCACCTTGTGCTTGGCGTAAAGGGAAAGTGGCGCGAGCGGGTAATTCTCGTCGACGGCCTTGTCTTCTTCCACCAGCCCATAGTTCGAGCAGGTGGACACAAAAATGAGTCGGTCGACCGGATGGTGTTGCATCGCGTCGATGAAGGACGCGACGCCATTCCGGTTGATGGCGTGACTTTCGTCGGGGTACTTGCTCGTGATCGGATCGCCGACGAGCCCAGCCAGGATGACGACGTCATCCACGCCCTTCAATGCTTGAGCAGCGAAACGAGCATCGCGAATATCGCCTTGCATGAACTCGTATTGCGGAACGCTCAGATAAGGCCAGGCACAACTCTCGTTCTTGTAGATCAGCTGATCCAGGCAGCGAACGTGCCAACCCTTTCTCAGGAGATGGCCCGTGATCACTGAGCCCACGTAACCAGCACCACCTACGAGAAGAACAGTTCGCTTTTCAGTCGCCATTTGAGCACCCGTCTATTTTTGAAATGAGTTCGCACCGAGAGATCCGCCATTTGGCGCTATGCCGCTCTGGCTGTCCGGTCGGGGTCTTCGCATGCGGTTGAGAAGCGGCTCCCCCACGGCGATCCAGGCGGCCTGAACGATCCACCGGAGATCGGACGTGACGGTTCGATTGGAATAGTATGCCAGGTCGATCTTCGCCTTGGCGGGAAACAGAACCTCCCGATAGAAATCCGCCACATTGCCGTCCGGCGGGAACATCGTATTTTCATGCCGGAAGAGAACCTGGCACGGCCCGACGAGGCCTGGCCGGTGCTCAAGAATCTTTTCGAACCCGTTCCTGAAACAGTCGGCAAATACGAGGGTCTCGGGTCGCGGGCCGACGAAAGACATGTCACCCCGCAGGATGTTCCAGAGCTGCGGTAGCTCATCCAGCTTGAATGCAGCCAGCAGCCCGCCGATCGTCGTCATGCGGTTGTCATTCACCATCGTGAGCGGACTTCCGCGATCGTCGCAATCGGCTCTGAACTTCCGGAACTTGTACATGCGGAACGGCGACCCGTTCAGCCCGAGACGAAGTTGCGAATACAGTATCGGTCGCCCGCCTTCGATCCAAACTGCAAGCGCAATAACCAGCAGGATCGGCAGCGAGACGAATATGGCCGTCCCGGCACCGAGGACATCGATGACGCGCCGCAAACGCACGGCCGGAGCTGCCGGCCCAGCACATCCTGCATTGACCGTTTCGCTCATGCCTGTTCGACCTCCGCGGGACAGGTTGCCTGAAGTCCATCTGCGAGGCTGTCTGCCACGTGATCAACGTCGGCGAGAGTCATCGCGGGATGGAGCGGCAAGGTGAGCTCACGTCCGCAAAAATCCTCGGTGTTGGGTAGGCTGATGCCCGGATACTGATCCTGGTAGAACGTCAACCGATGCACCGGAGGATAGTGAATGGTCGTCTGAACGCCGCGCTTGCTGAGCTGCTCGATCAGGGGCTGCCGAGCGCTTGCCGCAGGGAGGACGACCGGCATTAGATGGTGGGCCGATACCCACGACGCGTTGAATGGCACCAGGACCGAAGGGCAACGCTCGGCGAGGCGCCGCCGATAGTGCAGCGACAGATGCCGCCTGGTGTCGTTCCAACCTGCCAACTTACGCAGCTGCACCAGGCCGACTGCGGCGCGCAACTCGTCCATGCGGTAGTTGAATCCAAGAAGCGTCACGTCGTATTCGGGGCTGCGGCTGACGAGCCGCTGGCGCGTGTTGGTAGTCATGCCATGCGACCTGGCGCGCTTGATCATGTCGTTCAAGATCCGGTGACGCGTTATGATTGCGCCGCCTTCAGCAGTCGTCATGTTCTTGTTGCCGTAGAAGGAAAACGCGGCCGCATCGCCAAACGTGCCGACCCCCTTGACGCCGGGCGCATGCGCGGCGTCTTCGATCAGGAGCAGACCCTTGCTGCGAGCGAAGGCCTGCCACTCCTCTCGATCTGCGAGGTAGCCCCCAAAATGCATGAGGATCACCGCTTTCGTCCGCGAAGTGCACTTGCGGAGCGCGTCGGCCGTGGACATCAGGGGAACTGCCCCGGATTGGACATCGACGAACACGGGCCGTGCTCCGACGTAGAGCACGGCATTAGCCGTGGCAACGAACGTGAGAGATGGAACGAGGACTTCATCGCCGGGGCCGACCCCGAGGGCATGCAGGATGAGGTGAAGTGCGGCCGTGCATGATCCGACGGCAATCGAGTCATCAGCGTCATGCATGCGAGCAAACGTTTGCTCGAACTCCCGCACGCGATCCCCCATGGTGATCCAGCCGCTGTCGATCGCGGCAGCAAGAGCTTCCTTTTCGTCAATTCCCAGGGCCGGTTCTGATACCAACAGCATGTGTTCCTCTTCCCGTACATTCCCTGTGCGAAGGGCGACGCTGCATCACGCAGCCGCAGTTGCGAATGCAGGCGATTGCTCGTCCCACGCAATGTCCTGGGCTTTCAGGAAGTCCTCGACCCGGCCAATGTCGAGCCACAGGCCGGTGTGCTTGAAGACGTTAACGCGGGCGTCTTCCTCGAGCATCTGGAACATCAGGTCGTCGAATCCGAACGGGACGCCCGACGGAATGCGCTCGAGGACGACCGGATTCATGCAGTAGATTCCCATGCTGACGAGGTTCATCAGCTCCGGCTTCTCGCGAAATCCGGTCACGCGTCCATCGGTTTCATCAATCACACCGAAGTCCATCTTCGTGCTTCGAACGGAAGTTCCGATGGTGATGTTGGCATCGGATTTTCGGTGATTGTGGATCAGCTGGTTCAGGTTCAGGTCTGTCAGGACGTCGCCGTTGAGGACCAGGAACGGCTCGTTGAGCTGTTCTCGCAGCAATGACAATGGTCCGATCGTGCCGAGCGGCTCGAGCTCCTGCGTATAGGTGATCTGCATGTTCCACTGGCTGCCGTCACCGCAGACACTACGGATCAGATGGCCCAGATAGCCGGTGGTGACGAAGACCTCTCCGATCCCGTTCCGTCTTAACCATTTGAGAACGAGTTCGAGGACGGGACGGGCGCCGATTGGCATGAGAGGTTTTGGCAAAATCGACGTATGTGGACGAAGTCGAGTTCCTCTGCCGCCGCATTGAACTACCGCTTTCATCTGAACCTCCCTGTACTCAAAAAAATACGCTTCAAAAAAAACGAGAAATGCTTTGCAGGAAAAAAGTAGGGGCAAACCACGCCTGCGTCTTCGTTCGTTTGCATGAGAGCGTTGGAATCGGACGGCAGAAGAATGCCGGCGGGTTGTGCACGCGGTCGTGCAGTCGAGGCGTACCTCTCGGGAAGACGCGGGTTTCACTTGACTAAGGGACTAATGCGGAAGTTCGCGAAGAGCGAAAAGCGCCGCGCTCGGCGACCGAGTGAATCCCGGGGCGCCAAACCGCGATCGAGTCGGACAGCTCGTTTCCGCCTTGCCGAGCCAGCCGGTAGGTCAGGTGTCGGCGGCCAAGTCAACCTTGCTCGCGATGTAATGTGCCATGCCCTGAATGGAATCGAGATTCTCAGGCAGGATCTCGTTGTCGTCGACGGCGATGCCGAAGGTCGTCTCGATGAACCCGACCACCTCGAGAACTCCGGTCGAATCGATGATCCCCTGGTCGAGCAGGGAAGCATCGTCGTTCAACGCCGCGATGTCGCTGATGTAGAAATTCGAGGTCAGAAACGCGCGGATTTGCTCCTTGTAGCGGTCGGGTGCCAAGACCAGTGTCATTGCATTGGTGCTCCATATGATAGCGATGCGTCGATTTTGCCGTCCACAAGCTAGCCGGTGATGAGCTCCCTCTTGTTGATCTTGCCCGTATCCGTGCGCGCCAGTTCCGGCACGATAACGACGTACTTGGGGACCATGAAACTCTCGAGGCGCTTCTGACACTCTCGTTGGATCTGCTTAGCGTCGATCGGCCGCCCCAGGTCGATGACAACGAACGCCTTGATCGCGTGGCCGAGCAAGTCGTCGGGAACGCCAACGACTGCCGCTTCTCTAATGCCGGGAATGTCCAGCAAAGCGCTCTCCACTTCCTTGGGCGCGACCTTCTCACCGCGTGATTTGATGACCTCGTCGCTCCGGCTGACGAAATACAGATATCCGTCGGCGTCCATCTGGCAGTAGTCGCCAGTGTACAGCACTTGCTCGCCAGGAAGCGGTCCGGGCTTGAGCTTCTTCGCAGTAGCTTCGGGCTTTCGCCAATAGCCCTTCATGACTGTCGCGCCGCGGATCACGAGCTGTCCGGCGATGCCGGCGCCGACCCGTTGATCACGCTCGTCGACGATCCACATTTCAGTATTTGGAATGGCAATTCCTACACTCGACGGCTTCCGATCGAGATCTTCCGGCGGCAGATAGGTGCAGCGTTTGCATTCGGTAAGACCGTACATGGAGTAGATGCGTGCGCCGGAGAAGGTGTGTCTCAGCTGGAGCAGGTGCCGGACCGGTAGTGCGGCACCTGTGCTTGTCACGTAGCGAATGCTGGATAGATCGTAATTCTTCAACGACTCGAGCTGCAGCAGAGTCGAGAACATCGTCGGCACGCCGGGAAAGCCCGTAACCTTCTCTTCCGCAACACGCCGGAGCGTCTCGGCGGGGAAAGCAAACGAGCGCTCGAGAACAAGACGCGCTCCAGCGCGTACGGCCATGATCATCTGATACAGGCCGTAGTCGAAGGCGAGTGGCAGAGCGTTGAGGATAACCTCATCGTCACGCACATCCAGATATGAGGCAACCGACGTACACGCCGTCATCATGTTCCGGTGCGTCAGCATCACCCCTTTGGGCTCACCGGTCGAGCCCGAGGTGTAGACAATAGCGGCGAGATCGATATCGATGCAGCGGCGCGCGGGTGCCGCGTCGTACTCGGCGGCTGTTACAGTATTCCATCGCACGGCATGGGGCAGTGCGTTCAAATCGGCGTCGCCGATAGGGCCGGACACGATCACGCGGCGCAAGGAAGGGCATTGTCGTGCAGGTCCGCCGAACGTTGCGTAAAGGCGCGTTTGTGTAATGAGCGCAGTCGGTTGGCAGTCATTGAGGAGATAGCCAAGCTTGTCCGGCTTCGTGAGAGGATTGATAAGGCATACGACCGCATTGGCCTTGAGGACGGCCCAGAAACTGACGGCTGCCTCGACGGTGTTGTCGGCAAAGATCATCACACGGTCGCCGCGCTCGACGCCGGCCTCAACCAGGTGATGCGCGACCACATTCGACCACGCCTCGAGCTGGTCGTAGGTGACCCGATGACCGTCGCATACCAGCGCGACCTTCGCGCGGTTTTGAAGAGCCGAGTGGATCAGGTAGTCGTGCAGGAGCGGCACAGGATCGTTCATCATGCGTAAGCTCCCGATACGTCTTGGTGGTCGACGTCAACGCGGAACTCGAGGCGGTGCGATTCTTCCGGCCGGTCCGCGACGAACTGCTGGTACAGGAGCTGGGTGGACAAGACGCCGACGAGCGCCATGTTGTCGAAATTGGACAAGTCACCATCGCCGGCTTGCGCATGAGCGTGGCACTTGGCGCGCAGCCGCTCGACCGCCATCGGGTCGAAGATGTTCGCGGCGCGGACGCTTGCGCCCGAGAGCGCTTCGTCCACATAAGGGGGGGCATTCCTGTCGAAGAAGCAGAGCGCATTGGGGGTCCGGTAGGGCTGCTTCTTCCGTGTGACGATCTCGGGTGGAATCTGCGACTGCGCGACACGCTTAAGGACGTGCTTCTCGTCAAGGATGCGAAGTTTACAGGCGTCGGGAAGGGAATTCGCGAGTTCGACCACGTCGTCGTCAAGGAATGGAAAGCGTCCCTCGACCGAGTGCGCCATCAGCATCCTGTCTCCCTGAGAGGAGAGCAGGTATCCGGCCAGGAGCGTTTTGGTCTCGAGGTACTGATCTTGTGCAAGCGGCGTCCAGCGGGAAAAATCCGGCGGCAGACGATCGAGCAATTCGGTCACCGGATCCGCGCGCGAAGTCGCCGCGCGCATATCCTTGGAGAACAGCCGCTTGATCGCGCTCGTGCTGCGCCAACGCGGAGAATGAGCAAAGCCGGGGGTATCTGGGGCCGAAATGCCGTGTCCGAAGAACTTCAGCGCGATGGCCTGCGTGTGAACCGGCGATCGCGAGATGTAGGGATAGAGCCGGCTCAGGAGGGCGGCTCGCCGTGTTGAGGCCGGCTGGCGGCCCCAGAAGCGGCGGATCTTGCCTTCCCGAAACACATCATAGCCGGCGAACATTTCATCTGCGCCTTCGCCGGTCAGGACGACCTTGATGCCGCGCTCGCGTACGAGTTTTGAGAGCAGGAACAGCGGGGCAGGGGCGGTCCTCAGAATTGGACGCTCGGTGTGATAGATGACCTTGGGAAATACCTCGGCGATATCCTGCCGCGAGACCATGAGCTCGTGGTGCTCGCTCGCAATCGTGCGGGCCATTAGGCGTTGATAGGAGGTCTCGTCATACTCAGCGTCGGTGAAGCGCACGGAAAACGTCTGGAAGCGCCTGCCTGCAAACCGGCTCCCCAATGCCGCGACAAGCGAACTGTCGAGGCCACCGGAGAGATAGCTTCCCACAGGGACGTCGGACCGGACCATTCGTAACGCCGTAGCCGCTTCAAGCGCGTTACGCACAAGATTGATCACATCGTCATCGCAGCTGGCGGACGACATGCAATGCTCGTCGGATCGGGTAGCATAGCACGGAGTCCAGAATGCGCGGTCCCGAACCGCGCCGCGCACGTAGCTGCGGACGTGACCAGGTTCGACTTCCATGATCCCCTGAAACACGCTTTGTGGCGGCACGCTACTCCAGAAAGTAAAGGTCTGGTCGATGCCTGCTGGATCGAGCGCCCGATGGATTGCCGGATTTGCTGCGAAGATAGCCTTGATCTCACTGGCAAAGTAAAGGTGGCCTTGATGGTCGCAGATATAGAGCGGACAGATTCCGGTCCGGTCGCGGGACAAGACGAGGCGGCTGGCCGCGGCATCCCAGATGGCAAGGGCCCATTGCCCGTTCATCCTTTCGAATGCTGCCTCGCCCCAGGCGCGATAGGCCTGAATGACGACCTCCGTGTCGCTGCGGGTGCGGAAGCGATGGCCGAGCGAGATCAGCTGCTCGCGCAGTTCGACATAGTTGAAGATCTCGCCATTGAACACGATCCAGGCGGGCCCGCCAGGATCGGAGAGAGGTTGTTGTCCGCCCGCTATGTCGATGATCGAGAGCCGGGCGTGCGCCAGGCCCGCGCGTTGGTCCCGGTAGAGGCCCTGCTCGTCGGGTCCGCGATGTGCAAGCGCCCCGACCATCCGCAAGAGCGCTCTCCGCGAAGGACTCGGAGCGTTTTCACTGAGCGCCACGATGCCCGCGATGCCGCACATGCCGCCTAGTCCTCGATCACCGCATCAACGAGCAGAGGCGGCGTGTGAAGATAGCGCGTTGCCCGACGCTTGGACGTGATGTCCTTGAAGACCATCTGCACCTGCGCTGCGGCTATACCGACGGCCTCGGCCACGTTGTCAGCGGAAATGCCGTGGTTGACCGCGTACATGCAAACGTCAGTCAATCGATAGGGGGCAGCGAAATAAAACTCTTCCTGGCTCTGCGGCATCGAGAATGTGTCGGATGTCGGCGGTCGTTGCCTGATCTCCTCGTCGATGCCAAGGTATTCAGCCAGTTGGTAGACTTGGCTTTTGTAGAGATGCGCAATCGGCATGACGTCCGCATCCCCATCGCCCTGCTTCACGAAGAAGCCTTGATCGTGCTCGAGCCGGTTTGGCGTACCTATGACAGCATACTTGAGACGGTCCGCGTGATAGTACTCGGTCATCTTGCGGACCCGCTGCTTATAGTTGGTTGCGGCAACGATCTGCAGGTAGACCTCCGGCGGAAGACGCACGGTGGAGGTTTCGCCGTTCGGGGCTTGTACGGTCAGACGAGTAATGTTGATGCCGGCGCGCTCGATACCCGAGCCGAGTACCAGCTTGCATTTCCAGTCTATTCCGTATTCGGGTACGACGGCTTGGATCGCCTCTCGCTGCCGGCGGTATGCGCCCAATGCTTCGAGAGCCGGTGCGATGTCTTCGACAACCGTCGTAAGGCGCAGCTGCGTAGCCACGGTCCGGCCGAGCCTCAGCGAGTCGGAAGACGAATCGCGCTCGGGCATGAGCAGCCCGAGGACCTTAGTATTCCCAAATGCGCGCGCACAAAGCGCTGCGACCACGGAGCTGTCGATGCCGCCGGAAAGTCCCACGATGGCTCCGCGTCGTCCAAGCACGCCAAGGACACGGTCGCGCAAGAACGCGACGATGCGAGCGACCTCCAATGGCGCGTCCAAGACCAGGGCGTCTTTACTGAACGCGGGTTCGGTTTGGCTGTGAGCTGCTTGCATGGTCACGTGAACAATCCGCCTCTCTCTCAGGAAACTCGGTTGGTGAGTAAGTCTGTGACAGCGCCGTCTGGACGAGGTGCAAATTCATTGCGAGGTAAGGTGGCATTACCAGATCGGTGTGAGTACCTGCGCTTGGGACGACATCGATCTGGGCGAACGCACGGTCCCACCCCAGGGTTTGCGGCATTTTGTTTCGCTTGCATCGGAACAGAACGGCAGAAATCGGCAGCATCGATTTCGGCTCCGCCAACCAGCGGAAGTAGGCTTTCGCGCGCAAGACTTCCTGCAATTCCTGCTTGAGCCTGAAAGACGTAAGGTCGAACTGCCCCTTCGCACGGCGGTCGATCATCCGAGCCAGTTTAGCTTCACGGCCGATCGCGACGGTTACTTTGGCGAGGGCCCGGCAGACCATCCGAGACGCGGTTACCCGGTTGTTGCGGATTCGACGGATCGTGCGGCTCAACGTCTCCCATGCGGAACTGCGCTCGCCCATCAGGCTGGTGTCAAGAATTCCGAAGAACTTGACCGACCGGCCGGATGCATACATTCGCGTCGCGACTTCGAAAGCGACGGCCCCACCGAGCGAATGACCAAGAAGTCTGACGTGGCCCCGCGGCTGGACGCGATTGATCTGCTCCACGGCAGCAGCAGCCATATCGCAAACGCTGTCCTGACCCTGCAATATCTTGCCGAGATCCGGGTAGCGGATCGGAACGACATGTGCAATTTCGCGCATCGAGGCTGTCAGAGCGGCGAGGCTGGCTCCATAACCTAGTGAGCCGGGTAGTAGGAAAAGCACGGGCGGGGCCGCCGCCGCAATGGACGAGGGCGGAGAAGCCAAATCCTCGCCTGTATCAATCAATGGCCGTAGTTTCATTGGAATGCAACCGACCGACCTAACTCCGAAATTGGAGTATGAAGACGTTGAAAATCCTCTCATCATTCATTTGCATGAAGCATATGGTCGCGCCCAAGAAATTGGTTATTTTCGCCCCAGCGCATCTGTCGTCCATGTCCCGCCTCCTCAAGCGGACGCGAAGTTCGGGGCGTACTCTTTCGACCCTCTGGGTCACACGGGCCCATTGACCGGTGCGCCCGACGTCCGCGCGCCACCAGGCCCATTCAAGAGAAACAGCGCCACGATAATTCCCAAGGCGTAGCCGGTAGCTCCTCCGGCGGCCATCATGTAGATCACCTGCAACGGGTCGAGGCCGAGGTGAGCACCGATGAGAAGCGGGGCAAATACGAACACGGCTCGCACAAGGTCGACCAGCAGACGCAGTTCCTGACGACGGAAAAGAGTCGGAACTTCTTGAATGGGCGTCGACAAGGCCTGTGCGGCGCACATGAGCGCCAGGGCGCCCATGATCTGACCCGTAGGTATCCAGGATGCGCCGAGCAGCGGAACGACGACGTAGGGGGAGACGAATCCAAGGCCGAGCACCGGCAGAACGATCAGGCCGGCCGCAACGACCAACAGGCCGCATGCGGTGCCGAGCAGATGCTGACGATCGAAGTCTTTGCTGGCCTCGGCGACGAAGACATTGCTGAGCGGCAAGGCGATCAGGGTGACCGGACCGGTCACGAGACGGGCCGCGACGCCAAAATGCCCGGCGAATGCGGTACCGAACAGCGAGCCTATGAAGATTGCGGGGAGATTGATGATCGCGAATCCCGCAAGGGCCGACGGAAGCTCGAACAGGGGAAACTTGTACTCTCGCCGCGCCGTCGCCGCGACCGAACCCCACGAGGCTTGCGCGACGCGGCGGATGTCCTCCCATTTCAGGAGCCGGACGCAGAGAAATGCGATCAGCACAGCCTGGCTCAGGATGTGGGCTCGGATCATTGCATCGTCCCCGAGGTGCGCGAGGCCGAAGCTCACCTGGAGCAATGCCATCGTCGCCGGCAGGATGAGGCGGCCCATGCCGAAATCACGCATATGATTGAAGCGTAGGCACCAGCAGTTCATTGCGTCGGCAACGCCGACCGCAGCCATCCCGATGGGTACGAGGTAGGTAAGATGTTGCAGTCGTCCCGGCGCCATGTCGGACAGCAGGTACCCTGCGATGAGAACGACAGAGGTCGTAAAGCAGACCGCCACGAGTGTGAGCTTGAGCGCGACCAGCGCGTGAGGTCTGTCCTCAACCACATATAGAGACGTGCTGAAGCGAAGCCCGGCCATCGCACCGAGGATGTTTACGATTGAGAGATAGATCGTGAAGATTCCAAAATCCTCCGGCGAATAGAGCCGGGTGAGGATGGGAATGGCCGCTACGAGCATGAGCTGGCCGGTGAGTGCAAGGGCGGAGACGCCCGCCGCTGCACGAACAAGGGCTCCTGTCCGCGTCGGACCGGTCGCCGGTTTCGCGGCCATGATGAACTTCCTCGGTCCAGAATTCATTTCAAAAAAGCAAGATCGTCGCGACGAATGTGCGATCTATTTCGGTTCGATCGTAGGATGGAGCGGGGTTCGCGCCATCATTCGTTCGCACGACGTTGAATGAAGTGTCGCGGAATCGAAAGAGGGTTTGCATGAACAGCTCGCGCTTGCGGAATAGGTGACGCATGGAGCCCGATCGTGGGGCCGGAACCCGGCTGTGATGCGCGTGGCCCGTGGGCGGATGATGGATGCTCACGCAAGCCGCGCCGACGGGAGACGCTGATCTACGGGCGATGGGGACGTGATCTGTGCAAGCCGAAGGCCAGTCCGCGCGAGCAGGTCCGACAAGGCGGATGGTCTGACGGCGATCAGGTTATCGTCGTCCGGCCCCGGTATGTGAGGAGACGCTGGCTCGAGTCGTCCCGCCCTGAGATGGAAGAGCTCAAACGCGTGATCGGTCAGTCGGTCATACAGCTCCGCACGCGAGGTGCCGGCCCGCCGAAGGTTGAGCTCAGAATCCTCTATGTACAGACATCGGCAATTGGAAATGGTCTGGGCGGCGCCCTTGAGAAGATCGACTTCGAACCCTTCGACATCGACTTTCAGAAGGTCGACTGCCCGATTTTCGACGATCGAATCGAGGGTTCGTACTGGAACTCGGAGCGCCGCGCTGCCAGGCGGAGGAGTAGCGCATGCGAAGTTCATGTCATCACTCCGAAAGTCCGTGAAGACGAGTTCGCCATCCGTGCTGCCGACCGCCGTGTTGTGGACCTCGACGGTCAATCCGTTCAGGCGAATGTTGCCCAGCAGGTATTTGCAGATGCGCGGATGTGCTTCGATAGCGATGACTCGTCCGGACCGGGCAACGCGCATGGCGGCCGCGAGGCTCAGCTGTCCTACATTTGCGCCGACATCGACGAAGGTTTCTCCGGGTTGCAGGTAAGATCCGACGAAGTCGGCATCTTCGGCGCGAAGATTCCGGTTGCGCCAGAGTCCTGCGGACATCGAGCTGGGATAGAAACGCATTCTGTATCCGGCGGGAAAGCCGAAGGTGATAAAGCGGCACAGTCCGCTCACCCACAGTCCGCGCGATAGCAGGAACCGAGCCTTGTCGGGCTCCTCTCGAACTCGAGCGAGCAGTTGATGCAATTTGTGCAAGGGGCCACCCATCTCTAGCGTCTAGCGGTTAGCTGCTCGGCAGAGTCTAGGCCGACCGGAGCGCCTGGCCATCCTTCGTTTGCATGATGGTATCGATCGGTCGAATTCTGGATCTCCCGGCTCCGCCGTGATCCTGCCGACCAAGCTGGCCGCTTCGAGACGTCGGGTCTGAGGATAATCATCGTCATGCGAATGAAGGATGACCAGGCCCATGCCGCTACCTAGCGTTCGTCGTGTGTAATTCGGTCGGTCTTGACGTTCACTGCTTATCAAGAAGGACGCGGTGCAACGCGATGAGGTCGGTGTTTTGCGGAGCCGATCGCGGGTTCATCAGGGTCGACTGCTTGAATGAAATGAACTGAGCTTGAGGGAAAAGCGATGAACCTGTTGCAGCTCGACGGGGCGGAGAGCAGTAGAGATCTGGACGCACGCCCCATGATTTCGGTGGCCATACCAACCTTCCGTCGACCGGATATGATACGCCGTGCGATTGAAAGCGTGCTGCAGCAGAACTACTCCGACTGGGAAATGGTGATCAGCGACGACGAAGGCCCAAAGGGCGTCAGTTGGAGCATTCTGTCTGAATACGCGCGGAGCGATTCCCGTATCCGGATTGTCGAGAACCGCCGGGGACGGGGGCAGGTTGAGAATACGAACAGTGCGATGCTCGCATGTCGCGGCCACTGGATCAAAGTGCTGCATGACGACGACTGGCTCGTGCCGGGATCGCTCGAGACTTTTGCGGAACTGGCGAGGGCGTACCCCACGGCTGCGTTCATGACTTCCACATCTCATCTCGTTCAGGATGAAGGCATAAAATATCGCCGGGGAGGGCAGGTCACGCTGTATTCAGGCCAGCAGTGCCTGACGGATCTCTATTTGGTCGGCAAGACCCGGGTGCTGGGAATTGTGCCGTCGACCCTGCTGATCAACAGCGAGGTCGTCCAGGCGGGTTGTCTGATGCGAAACTACAAGTCGATCAGGTGGGGGGTGGACCAGCTGTTCTTCGTCGACCTCGCCTGTCATGGCGACATGGTGGCGATCGACGACGGGTTGATCTTTTACGATATGACGGACCACGAGAACGTCACCGCTTCCAAATCGTACTCTCAGATCGATGAGGAGACCCTTGATCTCAAGAATCTGACCTGGAGCCTGGTCGAGGACAAGCAAGGGCTTCCTGATCCCGAAACGGTCGTGCGTGCGCTGCGGGTTGCAAGATTGCGCGGAAGATTTCGTCACCAGTCCTGGGGGGCGACCATCCGGGACGCGCTCCAGATCCTGCGCCCCTCGGTTATCAAGGCAGCCAACAAGGCGATCCGGGCGCGAGCGCGTACATCGGCGGCGGGCTCACTAGCTCGCGTGGGTCACGCCTGACGGGGCCGCCGCTGATCATTAACGGGACAAGGCGCTGGTCCGATCAGGGGCATCGAGACGTGTTACGAAGTCAAACACGGGGCCGCCCGCTACCCCCCAATTGCTTGACCAGATCACTTGGGAACCGTCGGGCGACGGCGAACCGTGAGTCTCGCTCCAGTAGTCGTGCGGGACGTTGCGTGTGTACGCAATGCGTCGGAATTCGCCACTGCCGTCAATTCGCAGAGCAATGATTTCCCGAGCGAAGGGCGCAAACTTCGGTAGCTGGGCGATCTCGGCTGGATCGCCACCGTAGCTTAGAATCACCCAGCCGGGCCAGTGGATCGCGCGCGTGGACGCATGCGAGGCCTCTCCACGCGGAGCAAGGGCGGTAACCACGCCGTCATCCAGCCGGCGCTTGATCACCTGGTATATGTCGGGATCAGATTTGCTGATTCCGACGTATACCTCGCGTCCGTCAGCGTCCACGGCCATGTCGCCATGACTCGGACGATGATGTTCGGTCCAGCTTTGCACCAGATCGCCTGCGACGGTAAAGATGAATGCCTCATCCTTTCCGTCGACCCATCGGCTGCATCTGACATAGCTGCCTAGGGCAGATATCTCGCAAACGCCGTCCCGCCCGGGCAGTTTTCCCACCTCGATATCCGGAAACTTCTGTCGGCTCACGAGGTCAAACGCGAATGCGACGACGACCCCGTCGGCGCGCGTGCCCCGGACGGCAATGCGCCGGCCGTCCTGAGAAGGATTGCCCTTGCCTGGTCCGAACTGAAGGCCGCGATAGCCTTCGGCCATCAGCATGATCTCTTCGGCGTTGGTTCGCGGCGTCCAGAGCGAGATCTTGCGCCCGATCACGCAGATCATGCGCTCGGGATCGCGCGGGTGCCATTCGCACTCGTCTTCGCGTTGCCGACGGAACAATGGAACGTATGTCCGTCCGTCAAGAAAGCAGAGCCCGTTACAGCCGTTGGCGATCAGAAGCAGGGTCTGGTCGGCATTCCAGGCCTGCGCGCTCGAATATCGGTGGGTGCAATAGGCTCGTTGACACGCCAAGCCAGCGCCCAGGGGCCCCGGGGTCGTTATCCGGACGATCGTGGCGCCGGTGTCGGGGTCGGTGACCGGAACGAGATAGTCGGGCAAGTTCATGCTGCTGGCAACAGTGAGCCTGGTCTTTGCAAGCGTCTGTGCGGCGGCGATGCCCGCCAATGCAAGCACGACGACCACGGCGCCGGCCAGCCTAATTCGCGTGTAGAGGGACGGAGACATCCGTATCTTGCTCCATGGCAAGCAGGGGGCTCGGATCATCCAGGTGGGCAAGCGACCGATATAGGGTTCGATGCTTGCCGGTCACCAGGCTCCTGCGGCGACCAGGAATACTGGTTCGACGATGCTTTCTAGCTGCTGAGCCCCAACGCGCATCATTTGAATGCAGGAGACGCCTCGCGAACGTTGCCGATCCACGGGCATTCTGATCCTCTCGATCGATCAGTCCGGTGCAGTTAGTTGGGCGGCGCGTCCAGGCGCCGCCCGGCATTTCTTGAGGGTTTGACGGACGCCAGACCGATCGGCTGGCCTAGTCCGATTCGGAGGCCCCGACTTCGTGACGTCCGCGGCCGCCAGGCACGAGGCTGAGTGTAGGTTCCCGATCGATAGACAACGCCAGCGGGTGACCATTCGAGACCCGCACCAGCGATCCGTTGTTCATTCCCCAAATTGCGGCCTGCGTCCTGTTCTGGACCCGTATCTTGCGCAGGATCGCCTTGACGTGAACCTTCACTGTCGCCTCGGCAATATCGATCTTTCGCGCAATGCATTTGTTGGAATTGCCCTCGATCAGATAGGAGAGGATCGCCCGCTCTCGCGGCGACAGATGAGGCGCTATCCGCTCCTCGGCCGCAACGAGGAGATTTGATCGCTCTTCGATCGCTGGCTGAAGCTGAGGCTCGCGATCGAGACCGCTATCGAGCACGAATGACAGGAAAGCCGGTGGAAACACCGTCTCGCCCATCGTCACCAGCTCGATGGACTTGATGAAAGCGTCGCATGAATTGACGTCGACGAAATAGCCGCTGGCGCCGGCCTTGTATGCCGAGATCAGCTCGTCCGGCCGGTAGTGGTCCGAAACAATCGCTACGCGCCCGTCTGGATAGTGCTCTCTTACAAATCCGATGTGCTTCAGGGCTGTATCAAATTCGCCTGTGCTGTGGATAATCACAAACAGGAGCTGCTGATGTGCCTGGAGTGTGCTTGCTACTTCATCGGTGCTCAAGGCCGATATTGCAATTTGAAAATCTGCCGCATGCAGTATTTGTGAAATTCCTTCTCGCAGCAAAATATTTCGCCCAATCAAAACGACTTTGCTGGATTGCCGCCTCCTCATCTTACCCTCCGCAACCAACGCAATGATACAACTTGAATGAACAACACGCAGGAAAAGAACAAAGCGTCACTTGGCCCGTTTTTTCTGATTTACAGAAGCCGGGCGCCGTTTAGTTAACAATTGCTGAAGGTTAGATTCGATCTTTCGATCTTGCCTATATACCTTTCGTTATAGGCCGATTGGTCCCTAAGCTGGTGGTGAACGGCTATTGGAGATTGACTTGGGGGCGAATGAGAATATTGATTCAACCTTTGAATGTTCGCCCTGAACGGGTGGGACCGTTCGCGAAAGCCTTGTTCCGTCGCGATGCTTTCGAGCTTGCCAGATCGATAGACCGTGCGCCGGCAGTTGCGAGTCTTGATCACCGGATTCATACGGCCCTTTGATCCGGCGAACTTGATGTATATTGCGATCACAGACTCGTGCGATTATTTGCCTCATAGGTTTCGTTTCGCCAAATGGCACTTTTAGGGAATTGCTGGAAGTCTATTTGTTGGTGGTAAATCATATTGGAGCGGCGAGGGCGGGCCTGTAGCTTCAATCGCCGGAATTTGGGGGCGGCAGGCTAAGGAGCGCCCAATGCGTCGTGCGACTGTGGTGATTGCAGACCGACATCCGATGGTTCTGCAAGGTCTCGCAACTGTCCTCGGTTCAGAATCCGATTTCGAGATCGTCGCATCCTGCGGCAATGCCGCGAGCTGCATCCAGGCAATTTTGAAGCTTGCGCCCGACATTGCGATCATGGATGCGGCAATGCCGGAGCTGACCGCGCTGATGAACAATTCATTCGGCCATTCGAACAACCGACCAACGCGTTTTGTGTTCTTCGCTGCCAGCGAGGATTCCGATCTCGTTTTGGCGGGCGCCCCCGCCGGGCACAGTGTCCTCCTGAAGGAGATGACAGGCCAGGCCGTGGTGCAATGCTTGCGAGACATTGCCAACGGCCAGACCGTTGTTCCGTTGTCGCCCACGGATCAGGCCGCGCCTCGCGAGCACAGTACGAGTCCGGAAAGTTCGCTTGCGGTGCTCACCGAGCGCGAGCGGCAGATCATGCGCCTGGTCTCTCGTGGTCTGTCCAACAAGGAAATTGGCCGCCGGCTGAACATTGCAGACGGCACCATCAAGGTGCACCTCCACAAC
Organism: Bradyrhizobium liaoningense; assembly: GCF_018130785.1. Lineage (GTDB taxonomy): Bacteria > Pseudomonadota > Alphaproteobacteria > Rhizobiales > Xanthobacteraceae > Bradyrhizobium > Bradyrhizobium liaoningense_A. The sequence continues at coordinate 539,832 of NZ_JAFCJT010000001.1, read as the reverse complement.
ATTTTCCAGAAGCTTGAAATCGGCAATCGCACGGCGCTGGCTGCCCTCGCCATCTCGCAGGATGACCGCGCCAATTCAGCACAGGACAAGCCGGCGCATGCTGGATCGGATCCGGTGGCCGGGGAGCGCTAAAACATCATCTCGCGCGGTCTGCAGCGCGATATGCGGGCATTTCGCCGACGCGCAGCCGAACAGCTACAGCGCCACAAGCGCCGGCAAAGCCGCGTATTCGGTCGCTTATCCCTCGACGGAGAACTGAAGGACGAAGAGCGACCGGCCGCCAAGTTCGGGGCTGTCGCTGACTTCCACCTGCCAGGAAATGGCATGCAGGAGTGGGTCCATCACGTCGTGCTTGAGGATCTCGCCGCTCAGTTCGATCGCTGTAGTTCGTGCCGCGGAAATGTCGGGGAGCTCCAGCCCGACATCATCGAGTACTGAATGGCCGTCGTGAATATGAAAGAAATACCGCGGCATGGGTGTCTCCGGACAGCGCGAATATTCCGATGACTGCAGCGAGCCCCCCGCATCACGATTGAGACTTCGCACCGCAGAGGGGGCATCGCAAGCTGCTATTCTAGGAGGGCATCATCATCATTGATGGGTACTCCGACGTTGATCTGCATGATCACAAATTCAGAATGAACAGTTGCTTCTTGAGGACTACGATTATGCTGCGTCGACGGAGCCCACTTCGGCGCAGCGTTGCGGCCCCGGCCTTGCGAATCCCAATGCCCCCGCCGGGGCCGCGATCTTTTCGCAAGCCCCCCGCCTTGTCCATCACAGACCGCCGCGAAGGTGCAACCGATACTCAGTCGGTTGGGTGAAGGCGGGAAGCTGCGGACCGCATGGCTTTTGGAGGCCATCATCTCCAGGAGGGTCATATCTCATAGTACTCGCGATACCAGCGGACGAACTTGCTTATGCCGGTCTCGATAGATGTAGAGGGCGAAAAACCGGTATCGCGCATGAGATCGCCAACGTCGGCAAACGTTTCCGGAACATCTCCAGGCTGCATCGGCAGCATCTCCTTCGCTGTGGTTCGTCCGAGCTCTTTCTCGAGCAAATCGAGGACGTGCATCAGCGCTTCTGGGCGGTTATTGCCCACATTATAGAGTTTGGCCGGTGCGCCCGCCGCATCGGCGTTATCCTCCGGAGCACGCTCGATCAGGCGCGAGACGACGCGAGTGACGTCGTCGATATAGGTAAAGTCGCGCCGCATCCTGCCGTGGTTGAAGAGCTTGATCGGCTTGCCTTTGACGATCGCATCAGCGAACAGGAATATCGCCATGTCGGGCCGGCCCCACGGGCCGTAGATCGTGAAAAAGCGCAAGCCGGTGACCGGGAGCCGGTACAAATGGCTGTAGGAGTGGGCCATCAGCTCATTGGCTCTCTTGGTCGCGGCATAGAAGCTGACGGGGTGGTCGGCTTTATGCTGGGTCGAAAATGGCAACTCGGTATTGGCGCCATAGACGGACGATGATGATGCGTAGATCAAATGACCACAGGCGTTATGCCTGCAGCCCTCGAGGATGTTCAGGAATCCTTCGAGATTGGCGTCAACATAGGCGTGCGGCTGATCGATCGAATGCCGAACGCCGGCCTGAGCAGCTAAATGGATCACTCTCGCAAAGCGATGCTTTGCGAACAACTCGGCCATCGTCGACCGATGTCCAAGATCGATCTGCACGAAGGAGAAACGCGGATCGCGGCGCAGAATGTCGAGACGGGCGCGCTTCAGGGCGGGATCGTAGTAGCTGTTGATGTTGTCCAATCCGACGACCCGGCGCCCCTCATCGAGCAGCCGACGTGCAACGTGAAAACCGATGAAGCCAGCTGCTCCGGTCAGCAGAACGTCGTCGGCAACTTGTTCTGAGTGCGATGACATTCGCTGTCCAGGTTAGGTGGAGCTTCGAGCGGCGGAGAAGACGCCATCGGTCACATCAAGTTAACTCTCAGCCGCGACGCATCTCTATTGCGCAAATGAGCGCACCTGACGATGGCGGCGGAGCCGAACTGCCAACAGCCGCTCGAACGGATTACTCCGTGGAGGCTCGCCGCTGTCTCAAAATCCAGGGGCGCAGCGGAGATAATGTCCAAGCCAACCCCGTCATCATCCATTTGCATGAAGATGAAGCCGGACAAACCTGCAGAGTTGCTTCAGCGGGGGCTTGCCGGAAGGCGGTCGCCGGCATTGGAAGTGCGCGCCCTCGAACGATTGACGTCAGTGAGTTGAGCGCAAACGACGCAGTCAAGGGTGTTTGCGATGAAGATGGTCTGGGTTGATGCTCTCGGCGCCAATGTATCGAGCATCGGCTTCGGCTGCGCGTCGCTCGGAGGGCGCGTTGGGGCTCGCCGGGGGATCGAGGCGCTCGAGCGCGCATACGACGCCGGAATAACCTGGTACGACGTGGCGCCTTCGTATGGCGATGGCATGGCCGAGTCGATTTGGGGCCAATTCGCATCCACGAAGCGCGGCAGCGTCCATATCTGCACAAAGGTCGGGATGCGTCCACGTGGTCCCTCCGGCGTCATGCGAATCCTGAAGCCGATAGCGCGCGCGTCTCTTGCGGTGTTTCCCGGAATTGGCCCGCGCCTCTCTGCAGTGAAGCCAAAGCCCTTCAAAGTGCCGTTATCGGCCGAGCTGATCAGGACGAGCGTCGAGGACAGCTTGAGACGTCTTCGCACGGATTATGTAGATGTGCTTGCTCTCCACCGTCCCACCCGTGAGGAGGTTATTCGCGAAGACATCATTCGGGCGGTCGAGCGCATCGTTCAGGACGGGAAGGCCCGCGCAGTTTCGATTGCAGGCAATAATGAGGTCGGAATTGACGAACTCCATGAATCTTTACCGTACCGGCTGATACAGATCGCCAATAATCCGCTCGAGCCAAATCTTCAGAAATCAACGGCGTCTGCGCGGCGGAGGACGTTTGTCACGTATGGATCGTTTTCGAGCCTCGATCCGCTTGTCGCAAGGATGGGATCGGAGAAAGAAATACTGAACGGCCTGTACGAGATTGGATATCGCGGCGACCTCACCGAAATCGCTGCTGCATTTGTCGTGGACTATGCGCTGGCAACGAACTCGGCAGGAGTCACTCTGTTTTCGATGTTTCGGAAAGAGCATCTCGCATTCAATTTGCTCCGGTTAGCGCAAACTCCAGCGCTTCATCAGCTGAATCGCATAGCCGCCGAGCTCTCGAACGAGCCGCGGCAAACTGAACGAATGTGCGGCGCCTCGAATGATCGGCGCGCCGAGAGATGCTGATCGCGGCTCGGGCAGTGTCTGTTGTCGCGATTGGTCATGCTGGTGCCGGTGTAGCGATCAACTGCAGGGCTCGAATATGGGCATGAGGTCTACTCCGTCATCATCATACAATCGGCGGCTGCGTGTGCTAGAATTCGCGTCCCACAATAGTACCCGTCAGTTGTCGATGACATTCGATAGGCGCGCGGGCGGCCGAGAGGAAGATGGCTTGAGCGTCACGCTGAAGCATGCGCATCAGGGCAGGCCAAAGGCCAAGGCATCACGCCGCTGCCGTCGCATTAAAGAGGTTGACCGCAATCGCGGTTGCGCTTCGTGGGGCCGTTGGTAGTTGCTCGGAGACAGGCCATGTGCGGAATTGTTGGTGTCGTCGGGCGGGGGCCAGCCTCTGCTCTCCTTTTGGATGCGCTGAAGCGGCTTGAATATCGCGGGTATGATTCCGCGGGCATTGCCACTCTCGAGGAAGGGTCTCTGACGCGACGTCGTGCGGTCGGAAAGCTCGCGAACCTCAAGAGTCGGCTCGACTCGGAGCCGCTTTCTGGGCGGATTGGAATTGGTCACACGCGCTGGGCGACGCATGGCCGTCCCGATGAGACGAATGCGCATCCTCACATGGTTGACGGTGTGGCGATTGTGCACAATGGAATCATCGAAAACCATCGAGAATTGCGCAACGACCTCAAAGCGACCGGTGCACATTTTGCGACCGAAACCGACTCCGAAGTGGTTGCGCATCTCGTTAGTCGCGAGCGGAAGAACGGATGCGATCCGATTGCAGCGGTGCGTAAGGTGCTTCCGCGCTTGAACGGAACGTTCGCGCTCGCCTTCCTGTTCGAAGGGCACGACAATCTTCTGATCGGTGCCCGAAAGGGCTCCCCGCTTGCAGTGGGCTACGGGTGCGGCGAAATGTTTCTGGGTTCGGATGCGATGGCGCTCGCACCTCTGACTGACATGGTCGCCTACCTTGAGGACGGCGATCTCGCGGTCGTGACCCGGGAGCAGATCGAGTTTATCGACGTGAACGGCGCGCGTCTCCGCCGTGCGTCGGCCAGAATCGCTGGTGCGGCTGTGATTGTTCACAAGGGCGAGCATCGCCACTTCATGGCAAAGGAGATTCACGAACAGCCGGACGTGGTCGGGCAGACGCTTGCACAATATATCGACCGCAACGGGACGATCAGGCTGCCGGCAGGCGTAGATGTGGACTTCGGAACGGTCGATCGCGTCTCGATTGTAGCTTGTGGCACCGCCTTCTACGCCGGTCTGATCGCGAGGTACTGGTTTGAGCGCTACGCCAAGCTGCCGGTCGAAATCGATATTGCATCGGAGTTCCGCTACCGCGACGTTCCGTTCGGCGCGGGCAATCTGGCGATTTTCGTGTCGCAATCCGGCGAAACGGCCGACACGCTTGCTTCGTTGGAATTCGCCAAGACCCACGGTCAGCGTGTTCTTTCCGTCGTCAACGTGCAAACCTCGACGATGGCTCGTTCGAGCCACATCGTATTGCCCACATTGGCCGGTCCGGAAATAGGGGTTGCATCCACTAAGGCGTTCACCTGTCAGCTGGCAACCTTGCTCTGCATTGCGATCGCGGCCGGTCGCAGTCGCGGGGTGCTCTCGGTCGAAGACGAGCGCTCACTCGTCCGAGCCCTTGCCGAGATTCCAAACTATATGGCCCGCGCACTCGAACTGGAGCCGAAAGTCCATGAGCTCGCGCGTGAGATCGCCAGGGCCAGAGACGCTCTGTTCATCGGCCGGGGCACCAACTATCCGCTGGCACTGGAGGGAGCCCTCAAGCTCAAGGAAGTCACCTACATTCACGCCGAGGGCTATGCGGCCGGTGAGCTCAAGCATGGACCGATCGCGCTGATCGACAAGGGCCTGCCGGTCGTTGTCATTGCGCCGTGCGACGCGACGTTCGAAAAGACCATGTCGAACATGCAGGAGGTGATCGCCCGCGGGGGCCGCATCATCCTCTTGACCGACCAGAGAGGTGCTTCGCTCGCCGCATCCAGTGGTTGCTCGATCCTGGCCTTGCCCGATATGCCCCAGATCTTGGCGCCGCTGGCTCTCGCAGTGCCGCTCCAGCTCCTTGCCTATCACACTGCCGCGATTATGGGGACCGACGTAGACCAGCCGCGGAATCTCGCGAAGTCGGTGACCGTCGAATAGTCGGTGTCGCGCCACTTCCGCTGGGCCTCCGATTCAAAGAGAGCTGCCGTCCGAACCAGGATTCCGGTCCGACAGCTCAGGACGCTCCGAAATGGGTGCCCCTTTCGACCATTCGTCGTTCTCAGCGGCCTGGCGTAGAATCTGGCGGCCTTCGGGCCCAGGATAAGCACCGAAGTCCGTAGGGCAGGCGGCCTCGCTATATTGTACGCGCGTTGGCGGGGCCGCTGTTGCTCAGAAACGAGCTAGCACCTTGCGCCCGCTCCGCAGCCGGATCCTCGGAGAGTCTTCGGCGTCAGTCCGCAAAGGCGGCCCGATCAGGGAGTAGTCCTTTCGGGTTATTGGAAGACTGTTCCGCTTCAATATAGCCTCAGACAAGCCCGTCCGGTCGACGAGTTCGTTTGGCATCCTACGTTCGCTTCGCGAGGGATCATGTCGGTTTTGACGGGAACGGCCGGCGCGGACATTCGACGTGGTGATATGGTTAAAGTCATCAGAGGAAGGCTGTTTCCGGCGCTCCTTTACGAGCAATATGAAGGCGGCGCCGCCGAAGATATTCCCGAAGGCGCCCGTGCCTATTGCCTCAAGGACAAAGTCTGGCGAACGATGCCTCCGGGCTTCCGCCCCTCCTAGAGCCGATTGAGGGTCTCATTTGACGCCAGCAGGCGCTGGAGCGCCGTGCGTGCGGACTAGCTGCAGCTCAGCGGCAACGGCTGGTCGGGGTGAAACTCATACCAATCGTAGCAATCTGGGTAGGCGCCATAGAATCCGTATCCGGGTCGATAGCGACCAAAGCGGTGAAACGCATGCTGGCGCAGGCCGATGCCGCCGGAGCCGGCATGACCGCCGAATCCGAGATGTTCGCCCCCAAAGCCTCCCTCATGCGCCATGCCGCCGAAATGCGCGCCGCCGCCGAAGCCCATATGTCCGCCGCCAAAACCTCCACCGCCAAAACCAGCGTGGCCGCCGCCGCCAAAGCCACCACCGTGGCCACCGCCACCGCCGTGCGCCTCGGCCGCGCCGATGGCCAGGGTCGAGGCAAGGGCCGCTGTTGCCAAAATCATGATTGCTCGCTTCATGGGACACTCCTTTCGTGTCGATCTGCCTGGCCATCCATGCAGTCAGCTCCCGCGTCGTGCCGTCGCCGAAGCCCAGGATGCCAAGGCTCGTGATGAAAGGAGAGGTAGGAGCGATGCGCGGCAATCCCACTAAATTCGACTTCAGGAACAAGGCGCACCGGTAGGGAAGTTGATCCTGCCGCGGGCGCGGCGGCCCCTGGAAGGGGCAGGCTGAAGGTTCCAGCCCGCCCCCGGCGTTCGATGGACAGCGGCCGACCGAGGCGCCCGGCCGGCCAAGGTAATGCCGCGATCAGAAGCTGCCCGTGCCGGGCTCGCAAGGCACGTTGTTGCCGGTCCACGGCGCCGTCGCGAAAGCGCCGACGCGCGGCGCAGGAACGCAGACGCGGCCGTCCTGCTGATAGAAGGGCGCACCCGATGCGGCCGTATCGGTTGTCATCGCGGGGTGTCGCATGGCGGCATGGTGCTCGCGCGCCATGACGGGTCCCCCGAGCACGGCGGCTGCAATCAATCCCGTCGACAAGAGTTTGAGAGTGGTCATTTCGGCTTCTCCTTTGATGACATCAGGCCGACCAAGCGGCTCACCATCAACGTATGGACGGCCGGGCGTCGTCCAAATGCACGAATTGCTCACCGGATCTCAACGGCCTGTGAGCCGGCGCGGCGCTGCAAGCACGATCGTGCGAATGCGCAACATCCGTTGCCTTGAGAGTAACGGGGAGCGCATCGCAGGCATATGTTGATGAAAGCGCAGTTCAAATGGAGGCGGAAGATGATCACGACGACAGCGAGACGTATGGCCATCGCGCTGGCCCTGTTGACGACGGGCATGGCGCGCTTCCTGAATCGCTATTTAGTGGTGCCCCATGCTCCGCAGGACTATGTCGTCAGACAACGCGTGGCTTGTGGCAGGCTGGCGCGGCGTCGCGCGTTCAGAGCGGGCGGACATTGAACATGACGCCCCCGACCGCTGAGCCCGTGCTCCTCCGCCGCAGGCCGAAACGCCTCGCAGAACGTGGGAGCAGGATCATGACGCGGATTCTTCTGATCGAAGATGATGCCGAAACCGCCGAGGTGATCGTCGCCGAACTCGCCGATCGCGGGTTCGACGTTCAATGGGCCCCTGACGGCGTCGACGGTCTCGACCAGGCGCGCGCCGCGTGTCCTGATGCCATGATTGTCGATCGCATGCTGCCCGGAATGGACGGACTGACAGTCATCGAGGCGTTGCGCAAGGACCGGGTCGGGACGCCGGTGCTAGTTCTCAGTGCGCTAGGCGCGGTGGACGATCGGGTACGCGGATTGCGTATGGGGGGAGACGACTATCTCACCAAGCCGTTCGCAATCATCGAACTCGTCGCGCGCATAGAGGCATTGCTGCGTCGTCCGATGGACAGCCGCGAGACCACGCTGCATGTCGGACCGCTGGAGCTCGACCTGATCGAGCGGACCGCGAGACGGGGCGAGCGCGAGATCGATCTATTGCCGCGTGAGTTCCGCCTGCTCGAATACATGATGCGCCGGAGCGACCAGTTGCTTACGCGCGCGATGCTGCTCGAAGAGGTCTGGAACTACAAATTCGTTCCGGCAACGACGAATCTGATCGACGTACATATGGGCCGGCTGCGCCATAAGGTCGATGGTCCCGGCGATACGCAGCTAATCCACAATGTTCGCGGCTCCGGCTTCATTCTGCGTTCGCGCCAATAAAGACGCGGAACCCAGGGGCTCGCGGAGCCATCTCGTACGAATATCAAGTGCCGGTTCGATGCGCCAGATTCAGTTCATCCGTTCGAACACGTTCCTCTGGGCCCTGGCGGTGGCGGCCGCATTTGCGCTGTTCGTGGTCGGGCTGTTCGCGTTCACCTATTGGAAGCTCGACGACTATCTGATCGCACGATCCGACCGCATGATCACGACCCGGATCAACTTCATCGCCGATTTGCCATCGGCGCGCCGCATCGGAGCGATCTCCGATCATCTCGAGCAGGATTCCAGAGGCGTGCAGTACGCGGGACTTTTCAAAAGTGCAGGCACCCGGCTTGCCGGCAACATCGACAGCTTGCCGCGCGCGCTCGATCTCGGCGGAGCGGCGCAGGGTGTGCGGCTCGACCTCATTGAGAAATCGGCGGTCCACGGACCGGTCATCAGAGTCGTGGGCAGGCGTCTCGAGAACGGCGATGTCCTGGTGATGGGACGGAACGTCGATGAGACGCGCGAAATCTCGAGTGTGGTGGGGCAGGCGCTCGCGCTCGGCCTGTTGCCGGCGTTCTGTCTCTGTCTGCTGGCCGGGGCGTGGCTGAGTGTTCGCGCCCAGAGACGCGTGGAAGAGGTGAACCAGCGGGTGCAGCGGATCGTGGCCGGGGAGTTGCGCGAGCGGCTTCCGGAGGACAATTCCGACGATCCGTTCGCGCGACTGGCCAGGATCGTCAACGGCATGCTCGCCGAGATGGAGACCATGATCAACGCGCTTGCTGGTGTGGGCAACGATATCGCCCATGATCTCAGGACACCACTCACGCGCGCACGCCTGGCGCTGGAGCGCGGCCGAACGCATGCGACCACCCTGGAGCAGCTCCAGGAGGTCACGGACAAGGCAATGGCCGGAATCGATCAGTCGCTCGCGATCGTCACCGCCTTGCTGCGCCTCACCGAGATCGAGAACAGCCGCCGCACCGCCGGTTTCGGTAATGTTGCGCTCGACGAGATCCTGCGTGAGGTGTGCGACGTCTATGAGCCCATCGCCGAAGACAAGGGCATCGGGCTTGGCGTCGTCATCGATCGCAATGTGCAGGTGTGGGGCGATCGGGACCTGTTGTTCGAAGCGATGGCCAATCTCGTGGACAATGCCGTCAAGTTTACGCCGCCCGGCGGCCAGGTGAGGCTCGAACTGGTGTCGGAAGACGACACCGCGCTCGTGCGCGTAAGTGACACCGGACCCGGCATCAGCACGCAGGAGCGCGAAGCGGTGCTGCGGCGATTCTATCGTTCCGACAAGATGCGCAACACGCCGGGGGTAGGGCTGGGATTGAGCCTGGTGGCTGCCATCGTCAAGCTGCACGGCTTTCGATTGATCATCGGTCCGGCTCCCGGCGGGCAGGTCGAGATCCTTGCCTGGACCGGGAGGGCGAGCAAGGCCGCCGCATGCCGGTCCCGGACCTCACCTCTCGCAACCGTCAACCAGATGTGATGCCCCTCATGATGCGTGATGCTCTCGATGCCAGGACATGCCGAATGTCTGAAGGCGAATTCAGGTTTGTTACGTTCAATTCAGTGGCCTCCACCTTCGAAGGCCTCCTAGAGTCCGCTCGCCGGTTTCGTATGTGGGAGTGATAGATGGAGATCCGCCACGAAGTCGCGAGGAATAATGCCATGACTGTAGCGGCTGGAGCCCCGTCGCTCCCTTTCCTCAGCGCCTATTCCGCGGCCATCAGGCGCTATGAACTGCTTGAACCCGGTCACGAACAGCAGCTTGCACGCCGCTGGCAGGAGACGCGGGACCGCAGTGCCGCGAACGCGCTCGTCACGAGCCACCTCCGGCTCGCAGCCAAGGTGGCGCGCGGCTACAAGGGATATGGTCTTCCCCTGGCCGATGTGATTGCGGAGGCAAATCTCGGCCTCGTGATCGCGGCGTCGCGCTTCGAACCTGGCCGCGGTGCGCGGTTCTCCACCTATGCAGTTTGGTGGATCAAGGCCTCGGTTCACGAATACATCCTGCGTTCCTGGTCTCTGGTCAGGATCGGTACGACGGCAGCGCAGAAGAAGCTGTTCTTCAGGCTTCGCAGCGAGATGAGGAAAGCCACCGGCGGCGCGATGGCAGCGCTCACGCCCGATGTCGCCGAGACGATCGCGGAAAGGCTCGACGTCACGGCGCGAGACGTGATTGAGATGGATTCCCGCCTGAACGGTGACATGTCGCTGAACGCGCGCGTTGGCGACGACGACCAAGGAACCGAGTGGGAAGCGTTGCTGGTCGATCAGGCGATCGACGCAGAGACGGTGCTCGCCGATCATGAGCAGACGGAGCGCCGTACCAACGCCTTGCGCGCTGCGCTGGGCATGCTGACGGCGCGCGAGCGTCATGTTCTGGAGGCGAGGCGGCTGGCGGAATGCCCGGTGACGCTGGACCAGCTCGGATTCGAGCTTTCGATCTCCAGCGAGCGGGTTCGGCAGATCGAGATCCGCGCTTTTGCCAAGGTCAGGCGAGCCGCAATTCTTGCCGTGCAGGATGCGGCACGCAAGCGCCCCGACGGCGCCTCGGGCTCACGGCCACGGGAACTCACCGCTCCATGAGCGATCGAGAAGCGGTGATGCCGGTACGAATGATGTCTGTCCCGCCGCGGAGCATCTGAATTCGTTTTCATTTGAACGGATGCCCTCCCGTCCTCATCTGCTCAATGATCCCGCGCAACTTGCTTCAGGCAGAATTACCATGGGAATTGTTCGCTTCGCGCTGCGGTTTCCGCACACGTTCTATGTGCTTGCGGCGCTGATTCTGTTCCTCGGCGGCATCGCGATCTGGTCGATGCCGACGGATATTTTTCCGGAGATCCGCATTCCCGTCGTCACGGTGGTGTGGAGCTACACCGGCCTGTCGACGCCTGAGATGGAGCAGCGCGTCAGCACTTACAGCCAGTATTCGATCAGCGCCAATGTCAGCGGCATCAAGAACATCGAGGCGCAAACCCTCAACGGCCTGTCGGTTCAGAAGATCTACTTCCAGCCGGACGTCAATCTCGACCTCGCGATCTCGCAGATCGTCTCGGCAACCAACGCGATCCGCGCCCTGATGCCGCCGGGCATTCAGCCGCCGATCATCGTGCAGTTCAATGCATCGAGCGTACCGGTGCTGCAGCTCAGCCTCGAGTCCAATAGTCTGAACGAGCAGCAATTGTACGATTTCGGCATCTACCGTATCCGGCAGCAATTGGCGCCTGTTCCGGGCGTGACGCTGCCCACGCCTGCCGGCGGCAAGTACCGCCAGATCATGGTCGACATCGATCCGAACAAGCTCCTGTCGCGTGGATTGACGCCGCTCGACATCGTCAATGCGGTGAACACCCAAAATCTGACGCTGCCCACCGGCACCGCGAAAATCGGCGACACCCAGTACACCGTTCGAACCAACGCCACGCCGGCCTCGATCAAGGATCTCAACATGATCCCGGTCAAGTTCGTGAACGGGGCCACGATCTTCCTGAAGGATGTGGCCCAGGTCCGGGACGGCTCCCAGGTCCAGCAGAACATCGTGCGCGAGGACGGTCATCGCGCCGTCTTGCTCAGCGTGATCAAGAACGGAAATGCATCGACGCTCGCTGTCGTTAACGGCGTGAAGAAGGCCTTGACGTCGATTCGTGCGGCTGCTCCTGCAGGGATGAAGATCAATGAGCTGTTCGACCAGTCGGTCTTCGTCACCCACTCGGTCGATGGCGTGCTGCGCGAAGGCGCGATCGCGGCCGGCCTCACGGCGCTGATGATTCTGCTGTTTCTCGGATCGTGGCGATCGACACTGGTCGTCTTGATCTCGATCCCGCTGGCGATGCTGTCTTCTCTGGTCGTGCTGTATTGTCTCGGCGAGACCTTGAACACGATGACGCTCGGTGGGCTTGCACTCGCGGTCGGCATCCTGGTCGACGATTCGACGGTGACGATCGAGAACACGCACCGGCTCTGGACCGAGGAAGGTATGCCGTTGGCTGATGCGACGCTCCACGGGGCGGCCGAAATCGCGGTGCCGACGCTCGTGTCCACGCTCGCGATCAGTTGTGTGTTTACGTCGGTCGTATTTCTGGAAGGGCCGGCCAAATACCTCTTCACGCCGCTGGGTCTGGCGGTGGTATTCGCGATGCTGGCGTCATATGCGTTGTCGCGAACGCTGACGCCGATCACCATCGGCCTGTTGCTGAAAGGCGAACGGCGCCATGGCGAGGGCAGAGGCCCATCGGGCATCTTCGGCCGCGCCTCTGAGATGTTCGAGCGTGGGTTCGAGCGCCTGCGCAACGGATATTCCGATTTGCTGACGACGCTGCTTCGGCATCGCGTTGTCGTGCCGGTCGTCGCGGTCCTGGTGCTGGCGCTCGGGGCCACCATGTTCGTCTATGTCGGTAGGGATTTCTATCCCCTGATCGACGGCGGCCAGATCCAGCTCCACGTTCGCGCGCCCGCGGGCACCCGCATCGAGAAGACGGAAGCGATCTTCCAGGCGGTCGAAGACAAGATCCGCGAGGTCATTCCGGAGCGGGACCGGGCGCTGATCGTCGACAATATCGGGCTTCCGGCGCGTCCCTACAATCTCGCATTCACCGACGGCTCGACGATCGGTGTGAACGACGGCACCATTCTCGTGTCGCTCAAGGACGGACACAAACCGACTGCGGACTACGTCAGGAAACTGCGCCAGGTGCTGCCGGCGACATTCCCGGAGGATACGTTCTATTTCCAGGCGGCCGACATCGTGACGCAGATCCTGAACTTCGGTCTTCCGGCGCAGATCGATGTCCGCACGGTTGGCTATGGCGCCAACAATCTGGCCGTGGCCAAGGAGCTGCAGAAGAGCCTCGCGGCGATCCCCGGTGTCGTCGATGCGCATCTGCAGCAGGAAGTCGATGCTCCGGCGTTCTATGCCGACATTGACCGCACGCGGGCCGCGCAGCTGGGGCTCAACGCCAGCACGGTGGCGACCGATATCAATGTCAGCCTCAGCTCGTCGGCTCAGGTCTCGCCGAACTTCTGGACCGATCCGACGTCGGGCATCCCGTATTATCTGGCCGTGCAGACGCCCGAATACAGGGCTAATTCGCTGAACGCACTGGGAAACACCCCGGTGTCGGCCTCGCTTGCCGCGAGCGGGCAGACGGTGCCCGGCCTCCTCAGCAATGTCGCGACGTTCAAGCGGGGTAGTGTCCCCACCAACTCGAACCAGGCCAACGTCCAGCCGGTGTTTGACGTCTATGCGAGCGTCCAGGGTCGCGATCTCGGCGGCGTCGCGGCCGATATCAACAAGGTCACCTCCATACTCCAGAAGCAGCTCCAGCCGGGTAATTCGATCCAGGTCCTGGGACAGATCCAGAGCATGAACCAGTCGTTCCGCAATCTCGGAATCGGCCTGCTGTTTGCCGCCATCCTGGTCTACCTGCTGATGGTCGTGAACTACCAGAACTTCGGCGATCCCTTCGTCGTCATCATGGCGCTGCCGGCGACCTTGTGCGGGATCCTGACGATGCTGTTCATTACCGGAACGACACTGAACGTGCCTTCGCTGATGGGGGCGATCATGGCGGTCGGTGTCGCCTCCGCGAATTCGATCCTGCTTGTAACGTTCGCGCGTGATGAGCAATTGAAGGGACATTCCGCATTCCAGGCGGCGCTGAGCGCGGGCCGTACCAGGATCCGGCCGGTCCTGATGACTGCTGCCGCGATGATCGTGGGCATGATCCCGATGGCGCTCGGAGGTCCGGGCGAGGAGCAGAACGCCGCGCTCGCGCGGGCGGTGATCGGCGGACTGCTGTTCGCGACCCCGACGACATTGCTGATCGTGCCGTACCTCTTTGCCATGCTGCGCAAAGGTAACGATGGCAAGCCTCACCACGGCGTATTCGAGGAGCAACCGGAATGAGCGACGTTCGTGTGCGGACCAATGACGAGGAGGCGCGGGACCCGCCCGATGCGGAGAGCCGCCGCATCGTCGAGCTCCCCGGCAAGGCCGCGCCGTCCGGACGCCGTTACGGCGGCGCACTGCTCGGAGGAGGGATGCTTCTGCTGCTAGCGGGCGGTCTCGGCATTGGCGGCTGGCGGCACTATCAGGCGGCGCGTGAGGTCGCTGCAGTGGCGGAGCAGGTGCGAACCGCCGTTCCGGAGGTGCGGGTGGCGGCGGTCCGGCCCAGCGGGGACCTGATGAAGGTTACCTTGCCGGCGACGACGACCGCGTTCGAGGCAGCCAATATCTTCGCGCGGACCAGCGGCTATATCGAAAAGCGCTATGTGGATATCGGCGATCGGGTCAAGAAAGGCGATCTTCTCGCGGAAATCACGGCTCCGGAGCTCGACCAGCAGATCGCCCAGGCCCAGGCGACGCTGGCGCAAAACCAAGCCGCCTTGCAGCAGGCGCAAGCGAGCCGGGAGCTTGCTGACGTCACCAATGCGCGAGACAGCAATCTGGTCAAGCAAGGCTGGCTGACGGCACAGCAGGGGGACAACGATCGTCTCACGCTGCGTGCACAGCAAGCAGCCGTGGGTGTCGCCCAGTCGAACATCACGGCGCAGCAGGCCCAGATTCGAGTCCTCCAGCAGGAGAAGGCCTATCAGCGGGTGGTGGCGCCGTTCGACGGCGTGATCACACAGCGCAACGTGGACAATGGCAGCCTGGTGCAGGCCGGGTCGACCTTCATGTTCACGCTGATGCATTCCAACGTGATCCGAACCCAGGTCTTCGTACCGCAGGACGAAGCCTTCGGAGTCGCGCCGGGCGTCGACGCGGATATTCGCGTCCCCGAGATTCCGGGGCGGACGTTTCCGGGGAAAGTCACACGCATCGCAAGCGCATTGCAGCCGGGAAGCCGGACTCTGCTGACCGAGATCGACGTGCCCAATCCGGACGGTGCCTTAAGTCCCGGTATCTACTGCACGGTCGAGCTGTCGATCCCGCGAAAGACGCCGTCGGTGACAGTCTCGTCCGATGCGCTCGTCTTCGATCAAAACGGTCTTCATGTCGCGGTCGTGCGGAACGGCACCGTTCATCTGCAGCACGTCTCGATCGCTCGGGATTTCGGCACCACGGTGGAAGTGCGCGAGGGCCTCCAGCCCGGCGACCAGGTCGTGCTCAATCCGGCGGTGAACCTGGCGGAGGGCAGCAAGGTCACCATTCGCAAGGTCGAGGTCAGTTAGGAGCATAGAGATGATCCGGATCGTGCTCGCAACAACGATCGTTCTGCTGTTGGGCTGTCCTTCGAGTGAGGCGCAGGTCTCAACGATGGGCACCACGGCGATGGGTCTTCCAACCGTACCGGGTGCGATCGTGACGTCGCCGCTCAACAGTCCGGGTCCGTTTTCCGCAACAACCGAGCCTGGCGTTCCCGACACGACGCTGGCGCCTGTTCCGCTCGCCTCGGATCCGACGACGCCGGGTACGGTCGTCGTCTGCGCCACGCCATCGACGTCCCCGATGCCGGTGCCGGCGACCCCGATCGTATCGAGCATCGGCTCGTCAGCATCAGGCATCGGCGCTCCGCTATTGCCGGTCACAGGGCAAACCGGCAGCTCCACCGGAACGATTCCCGCAGCGGCACCGGCGGGAACGGGGACGACGGTCGCATGCAGCTCGACGCCGGGAGGGCTCGCGACAAGTGCTGCGTCCCTGCCGCTCTCGATCCCGCAAGTGCCGTCCAGCCTCGCGCCCGGCACGATCCTGGCGGACACCAGCGCCGCTGGCGGCACCGGCATCGATCCAAATGCCGCCGTCATGCCGAGCCCGAACAGCACGGCCTGCGCGGAAGGAGTCTCGATGAACCTCGCCGCGCCTGCGACCGTGTTGCCGGCCAACGCCTCAGGCGCGGCGCCAACGCCGGGAGTGTCGCCGATCTTGCCGCCGGGATGCTGAGGCGACGCAGCGACAGGACTCTCGTCGCACCGCGTGCGGATCGGGGGATGACACGTCGGCTCGCGTAGCCTTGGCCGTACCAGCGCTTCACGTTGCCGGGCGTAGCTTCAAGACTTCGGCGTCGGGCGGCAGCATTGTTCCATCGTCCCGGTATTTCCAGTCCACCATCACACCCTTGTTGCCCCGTACAGTGGTGCGGCCGACGAAGGTCCCCATGGTGCTCTGATGGTCGATGGAACGCCAAATCGCCGGGCCAAACGGCGTTTCGAAGCCGACGTTGCCAAAGCCGTCGGCCATCGCCTCGGTATCGAATCTCCCGAGCTTCGCGATCGGCGCCACGATGGAGCTGATCAAGGCGTGACCGACCACGGATCCCATCGTGGGAGCCTCGCCATATCGTGCGGAATAGGCCGAGACGAAGGCGTTGTTGGCGTGATCCAAGACCTCGGTCACCGGATAGCCGGTCACGATCCATCCTTCCGGTGCGTCCTTCCCGAGGGGAAGAAGGTATTCGGGTTCGCCGGTCGTGAACGACACGACGTGTCGCCCTTCGAACAGGCCGCGGTCATTGCGTTGCCGGACAAATCTGGCGAGATCGGGTCCGAAGGTGACGTTGAGGATCGCTTCGGGCTGCTGCTGCGTGAGGGCGTTGACGACCACGCCGGCATCAATGGCACCCAGCGGCGGCCACTGACTGTTGATGAACTCGACGTCTGGACGGCGGCGGCTTAGAAGCTGCGTGAACCATCTTACGGCCGACTACCCGTATTCGTAGTTCGGGGCAATCGTCGCCCACCGCGTCGCCTTCAATTGAGCTGCCTCCTCCACCAGCATGGCTGCCAGCATGTATGTCGACGGGCGGAGCCGGTAACAATATCGATGTCCTTGCTCCCAAACGAGGGCGTCGGTGAGCGGTTCGCTCGCCACGAAGAGGATCCGATTTTGCCGGGCGAAGTCGCTGATTGCCAGTCCGACATTCGACAGATATGCGCCGGCCAGAAGATCGACGTCATTCCGGCGCACGAGTTCTTCGGCGGCACGCAGCGCGACGCTCGGCTTGCCTTCATCGTCCCGGCTGACGACCTGCAGCTCTCGCCCAAGGAGGCCCCCGCTCGCATTCAGCTGTTCGACCGCCAACTGCCAGCCGCGACGATAGGGCAGGGTAAACGCAGGCGCGCTGCTATAGGAGTTGATCTCGCCGATCCTGATCGGTCTCGTGCCCTGGGCGCGGATGATGCCGGGCGAAAACACCGACGCGCCAACACCGCCTAAAACCTGTCGTCGAGAGATGCTCATCTGGTACGGTCCGGAGGATTGGGTGTGAGGGCTGCTCCAGCGCTGTAGGACATGTCGTCCCGGTCGAGCGATCAGCAACCTAGTGGCAGGTGCGGGATGCAGGCTGGTCGTCGGCACATGTCGAAATCGAGATGCCCGGACTTGCAGCGAGACCGCGCGCAAAGGCGAGCGCGGGAAGATCGACCTCCCGATCGAACAGGGCGCTGACCGGACCGACGAGGTCAAGCGCGGTCTGCTGGCGGTTCGACCCCGCCATGATCCTTGCCCAGGCTGCCGCGACCTTCAGCTCGTAGAAGCGGCATTGCTGCTCTCTGGCAACGGATAGGCCCTCGGAGAACAGCACTTCCGAGCGGGACCGATCTGGCGAGCCATCGGCAAGCAGGATCTCGGCCTTTATCCGCAGTAGATCAGCAAGGCACCACAATTGCTGGCCTTGCCGGGAGATAGTTAAGGCATCTTCCACGGCGGCCAGGGCCTGCGCAGTCTCGCCGGTCGCGAACAGTCCTTCGGCGAGCGATCCGAGAAATTCGGGATTGCGCATCAGCCAGCCGTTCTCGGCCCGCGCTTTCAGTCCGCTGCGCAGCAGCTCTATTCCATCGTGATGTCTGCCTTGCAGGACGAGCAACTGCCCCTTCAGGCAGGACGTCCAGCTCGTCCAGAAAGCTATTCCCTCGCGCGTGACGAGCGCGAGGAGAGACGATATCGCCTGATCGGCAGCGGCGAGATCATGCGTCATCAGCGCAATGGGGCACACGGCGTTCCGCAGCGCGTAAGCGATCGCCAGCTTGTCCTTCTCACGTTGCGCGTCCTGGAGGCATTCCGTGGCCAGGGATCTGCTCTGGGCGATCTTTCCCTGGAGCAGCAATACGCGGGCTAACATGGCCTTTGCCAGGACACTCTGGTTGAGCAGGAACCACATCTGGTTCGCGCCGTCCTTCAATCCGTGAGCCGAGTGGTCCAGGGACAAGGTCAGTTCGCGTCGAGCTTCCTCCTGCGCTCCGTAAAAATGGGTGGCGGCGCCGATCAGGCGGCGGCCTACCGTTTCGTTGGCGGGATTTCCCGTGCGGAGGGCGATCTCCAGATATCGCTCTCCGACATTCCTGGCCGCGTCGTATTGGCCCGAGTTGAGATTATAGCTCCACAGCGTCCAAACAGCCTTGAGCTGAAGCTCGAGATCGGACAGTTCTTCGGCAAGCACAAGGCCGATGTTCAGGGCCGCTTTCATGCGGTCCGCCGAGCCAGTCGTATTGAGAAGCGCGAACCCTAGCGCGACATAGAGCTGCGCCTTGAGCCTTGGGTCGCAGGCCAGCTGTCCGTCGAGATGGGCGAGAGCATGCTCGATCCGGGTCGAGCATTCCATGAAGGACAGCAGTTGCATCCATACCGGCACAAAGCCGGCCGTAAGCTCTATGCCGATCGCGGCTTCGCCACCGGGTGCGAAGGCCCAATCGAGCGCCGCATGCACGTTTCCAATTTCCTGGGCAAGGCGGGTGAGATCGTCGGAGGCGGGGGAGGCATCGCCAAGTGGCATGATGAGCTGCCTGAGAAAGCTCGCATGACGTCTGCTGGCCTGCTCGCACAGCCCTGCTTCTGCCAGCTTCTGCAGGGCATAGGCGCGGGTGGTCTCCAGCAGGCGCCACCGCCCTTCAAAGGAGGGGTCGAGCGAGACCAGCGATTTCCCGACCAGATTGAACAGTGTTTCGATGACGTCCGACCGGGACAACGCGTCGTCCATCATTGCAATGGCCGCATCGAGTGTGAAGCCGGCCGGAAACGCTGCGAGCCAGCACAGCAGCCTTTGCTCGTCCGGCGACAACAGATCGTAGCTCCAGTCCAGTGTCGCTCGCAGGGTCTGGTGCCGCGGCAGTTGGTCCCTACGGCCGCCGCTCAGCAACTCCAGTCGCTTGTCCAAGCGAAGCAAGACGGTGTCCACCCCAAGATTCGCGGCCTGAGCCGCGGCAAATTCCAAGGCGAGCGGAATTCCGTCGAGCCGGCGACAGATGGCAGCCACTTTCAGCAGATCGTCCGCGCCTGGAGCGAAGTTCGCGCGTAACGCCTGGGTGCGAGCGACGAAGAGCTGCACGGCGCTTGCCTGCAACAGCAAATCGGGATCACGCAACTCAAAGTCTGGAACCGACAGCGGCGGGATGGCCGCTATGTACTCGCCATCGATGCGGAGGCCTTCCCGACTGGTCGAAAGAATAGTGACATTCGGACAATAGCGAAGTGCAGCACTCGCGATTTGTGCAGCGACGTCGATGACATGCTCGCAATTGTCCAAGACGAGAAGCAGACGCCGTGACCCGATAGCCTGGGCGATGCTGGCGGCTGAAACATCCTTGTCACTCAAGGCAAGCTTGAGCGCACGGGCGGTGGTCGATGTCGCAAGTGTCGGATCCTGCAAGGTCGCGAGCTCGACCAGCGCCACAGAACCATCGAATGAGGATGCGACCCGGCGCGCAAGTTCGATGGCCAGCTTTGTTTTCCCGATACCTCCCGGGCCGACCAAAGTCACGGCCCGATATGCGGACATCAATTCGGCCATTTCGCTCAGGCAATCCTCGCGCCCAATAAGAGGAGCGCGAGTGTTCGGCAGGTTATTCGAAAAGGATTCGATGGCCGGGACGGATACCGATGTCGCTGCAGGCTGATCCAAATGACCGCTGCGCCAGGTCCCGGCGAGCGTATATCCACGGCCCGAGATAGTCTTGAGGAGATCGCGATCTTCGCCCAGCGCCTTGCGGACGGCGGAGATATGGACCTGTAGCGTGTTGTCCTCGACGGCCAAGCCAGGCCAGACACTTCCGATCAAATCATCCTTGGTGACCAGGAGGCCGGCGCAACTTGCCAGTTTCTCGAGAATCTCGAATGCGCGGCTTCCGATCGGCACTGTGATGTTGTCGCACCTCAGCTCTCTCCGCTGGCAATCGATGAGCCAGTTACCGAAAGAGTAGGTTCGTGCAGCGGGCGAAGACGACATAAGGGGGTCCGTGGATCAGCTTCACTGCCGCGATCTAGGGAGAGTGACGAGACCCCCGAAGATCACCGCCCCTGGCAAGATTCTGAAAGCGTCAGTGTGCCCAGGTGTCCTACAGGGGAGGCCGTTGGAGTGTCAAGAAGACCTTCTCAGTAGCCGGCTGGTCGCCATGGCGCGATGCAGGCGTCCGAAACGCTCGTTGCTTGCTACACGAACTCGTGAGGACGAATGTAGGTCTGGCGTCCAATACGCGTACGACAATGCCTCCCGGGATGCAGGACATTCATGACATTCAGGTTGATGATTTCGTCCGAACCGCCTCGGAAATGCCGACGGGTCTTGGAGCGTCGCAATTCCGATCCCCGCAGGGTGCTTTGACAGTTGCTCGGCTGCTCTGACGTGCTCGGGCCCGGCGACTCTATCCGAGCCTGGATGGGAAATCGCGGAAGAGGATTTGAGAGACTTCTCTGCTTGTCTCCACGCCGGTGCGTCTGACGATGCAGCATCTGCTGCGGGACTGCGAGATGCCGATTGTTGAGATCGCGCTCACAGTGTGCTTTCAGAACCTGGCCCACTTCGCGACGACGTTCGGGCGTTTCGCGGGTGACATGGTGTTGGTGCTGGCAAAGTGCTCCTCGGATGTGACCGGTCGGAAGAACGGGGCTTCATAGGGCCGCCATTCTTCCTCCAGTCACGTCCGCGAGACGGAAGCCCCTGAAACACTGAAATGAAGCTCTTCAGGTCAGCGCTGACGATTGCCCTGCGGCAAGGGTGCTTGTCCCGGTTGGCGTGCTCAATAGCCCGAATTGGGCTCGCACGGAGGCCGACGCCACGGGTCGCTCGCGTACGCACCGACGTCGGGAGCGCGAACACAGTTGCGCTTGGACGTCACCGGAACGCGCTGAACCGACGCATAGGCGTCGGCATTGGTCCGGCGCGCGTGGTTGCTGCCTTCGCGAGCCATCGCGGGGGAGGCAATCATGGCCGCGGCCATCAGTCCGGCCGACAAGAGCTTCAATGTAGTCATTGCACGTCTCCTTGACAAAGCGACGCCGGGAACGCCTCGGCTCGCTTGCTAGACATGTGTACGCATGTGTCGGATGAGCAGTATCAATTGAACGATCATTTTCGCCTTTGCACGAAGTCGTCGCCCGCGCTTCATCTCGAAAGCGATTGCTCGCTAGTCGGGCGAAAGCGTTATCTGGTCCGCATGGCCATTCATGAGCGGACCGAACCATTCCCACTTCTCGCCGGTGAAGCGCATCATTTGGAGTTGCTCGATCGGGTGAAAGTCCGTCGGCGATGTCTTGACCCGGACGCCGGGAATATAAGCTGCGCCCTCGATATCGAGGTCCGTCGCTACCTGCATGATCCTCTCGCGCGTGAGATCGTCGCCACAGCGCCTCAGCACCTCAACGAGCGCGCTCGACATATTGAATGCCACCAGCGGGCCGCTTTCGGATCGATCTGCGTCCGGATAGTATTTCGCCATGAACGCGTGAAAGTGCTGCATGGCCGGGTATGAGTCCCACTGCGGGTCGGTCACGTCCATCTGGTACCCGGCACTTAGGACTCCCTTCGCGTTGTCCAGTCCTGCGAGTTTCAGCACAGAACCGACCGATACCGAGACGTTCGTCATGATGTGGACGGGATGCCAGTCCAGCTCGGCGAGCTTCCTGGTCGCCTGAGCCGCGAATTTTGGCGTGGCGACATTGATGAAAATGTCGGGGGCGGCCGCCTTGATCGCCACGATCTGCGAATCGATTGTCGGTTCGCTGATTTCATATGGCAGGCTCGCAACCACCATTTGCGGGTACCTGTCTTGCAGCACGTCCTTCAGGCCAGCCAGATAATCGCGTCCGAAGTCGTCGTTCTGGTAGAGGACGCCGATCCTGGCGCCAGGGTGATGTGTCAGGATATAGTCCGCGTAGATGCGTGCCTCGGTTCGGTAGCTCGGTAGCCAGCCGATCGTCCACGGAAAATGGACGGGATCGGCCCAGCGAGATGCTCCCGATATTGCGAACAATTGCGGCACGTGGCGATTGTTCATGTACCTTTGAATGGCGGCGTTGCTCGCGGTACCGAAGGGGGCGAAGATCGCGAGCACTTCGTCGTCCTCGACGAGCCGCCGTGCCTGCTCGACCGCTCGGGACGGATTGTAGCCATCGTCGTAGGAGATAAACTCGACTGTCCGGCCGTTGATGCCGCCATTGTCGTTGACCATGCGAAAATACGCACTCATCGTCCTGCCGATGATGCCGTAAGCCGATGCCGGGCCGCTATAGGGCATGATGTTGCCGATCCTGATCTCGGTGTCGCTTGCACCGGGATCGTATCGCTGTTGCGCAGAGGCGCTGGCTGCGCCGGCCGCAAGTATGACGGTGACGACCGCGAGTTCTTGCAGGCGCCTCGTAAGGCCCGGGCTCAGATGGCCACTTCCACCGGTGATCAAGTGATGTCTCCATAGCGCTGCTGGTTATCGTGCATGCTGAGCGGCGGCATCGCGCCAAAGAAGGGCCCGCTCGCCAACAGTGACATCCGGAGTGTAGCGCGGGACTCGCCGCGAGCCGGGTTACAGATGCTGAAGAACTGTGAAGTTTTGCAATCGCGTGCGTAGGATTGGCTCGTCACCAGCGCCCGATCTGCGCTACCTTGACGCCGTCCCGTCGTCGCGAACAAACGTTCGGAGCCGACGATATTGATCGAGGCTTCGGACCCGCGGAGGTGTGCCGCATGGCGCGGTCGCACCTCCGTGCGGAGTCACAGACAGGCATGGTCACGCGGCAAATTGCCTTGCGTGTTGCACTCGCTCACTGATGCCCGTGGTGGTAGACGTGGTTTGTTCCGAACACCGGAGCGGCGCCACCGGGCCGCTCGAGGCCCATTCGTCCTGCCGGCGTCAATGCGCCGCCATTCAGCACGTCGCGATCGGGATACATTGATGCAAATGTGGCGGGCTCCTGATCGGCAAAGGACCAGGCCGCGAAGGCGGACGATATCGTTGCCGTTGAGAGCAGCGCTGCAGCGATCAGGGTTTTGAATGCACTCATAGCGATTCTCCATTGCTCGTGATGGGCGGAGAGTCGCTTGGCGATGATCGCTGCTCGGCTGCTGGCGTTTCCGGAGTTGTTTTCTATACCAACGCTATATAGGCAGTCCTAGCCAGAAAACCCCGCTTGCTGCGCATCACTCTTGCGAGCAGATGACGGGAATATCGGGCAGGGTGCAGCGGTTATCGACGAAGGTCTGATGCGTCTTCAAAGCCGAATTCTGTCACGGTTGTCATAGTCGCTCGCGCGATCGTGCATGGTCGAACCGCGTGCGACGCCCAGTTCTAGGTGCAGGTCATAAAACATGTGGAGTGTGAGCCATGAGACTGCTCTCGTTTCTCTGCGTCGTCGCCTGCCTTGCGCTCTCGGGCGTCGCATCTGCCCGCGGCGGCATGGGATCCCACATGTCGATGGAGAGCGGTGGCTCGCTCGGTACGAGCGCTGCTGCGCCGGGAACGAACTCGCTCGGCACCGCGCTCCCGTCATCGGAGGGGGGTGGTCATGCGACGAAGGGACCGCTGCTCGGCACGGATGCGACCATCGACAAGGAGGACGCACGGCTCGAGAAGATGCTGGAAGGATCCATCTGTCGCGGCTGCTGACGCGCGAGCATTGCGATACTTGCGGCGAGTGTCTGGCGACCTTGGTCGCCGGACCAGCTGTGTCTTTTGATAGCGTAGGTGGTACGCTGGGCGCAGGATCGAGCAACCGCCTGGGGCTATGCCGATGATGGCCGAGCCAAGCCAGCGTCCTGTCTACGCCTGCGAGGAATGGGAGATCGATCTTGCCAGACGCGAACTGCGCTCGATGGGAGAACCCGTTCCTCTGGGTGGTCGTGCCTTTGAGATTCTTGCGGAATTGGCTCAGGCCGAAGGCGGGCTGGTCACCAAGAATGACCTGACGGAGCGGGTCTGGCGCGGCGTCTTCGTCGAGGAGAGTGCACTTCGAGTCCATATCGCGGCGATCCGGAAGGCCTTTGGTTCGGATCGCGACATGCTGGCGACCACGATCGGCCGGGGCTATCGCCTGCTGGGTTCATGGCGGACCCGCCAGGTGGATGCCCCGCTACAATCTGCCGCACCCCAGCCTCCGCCGTCGACCAACATTCCGAATGCATCATTCGTTCTCATCGGCCGCACCACCGCGCTCGCGCGTTTGTGGGAGCTTCTGTCGGCTCATCGCGTCGTGAGCCTCGTCGGGCCTGGCGGGATCGGCAAGACGGCGCTTGCACTACAGGCCGCCAGGACGCCGCCAGCCGGTTTTGCGGCCGACCGGTTGCTGGTCGAATTGGCCTCGCTGCCGGATCCCAAGCTCGTGTGCTCGGCCGTCGCCAGCATGCTCGGCATCAAGCTCGAAGGGGAGGAGATCACCCCGGATTCCATAGCGCGCGCGATTGGAGCCAGGCAGTTGTTGCTCATTCTCGACAATTGCGAGCACGTCGTTGATACCGTGGCCCAACTGGCCGAGACGATTGGCAGCCACTGTCCTGGAACGACCGTCCTGGCGACAAGTCGCGAAGCGCTGCGCATTGATGGCGAACACGTCTATCGCGTTCCGCCCCTGGGTGTGCCGCCTGAAGCCCGGCTCGAGTCTGACGCCGCATCGGCCTACACGGCGGTGGAATTGTTCACGACCAGAGCGAAAGCGCTGGGCTCCAGCTTCGCGCTCGACGAAGAGAACCTCGATGCCGTCGCAGCCATCTGCCGCCGGCTGGATGGCATCCCGCTCGCGATCGAGTTCGCGGCGGCACGTGCTGTGATGCTCAGTCCGCCGAAGATCGCGGCACTTCTCGACGACAGGTTCAAATTTCTGACGACCGGTCGGCGCACCGCGTTGCCCAGGCAGCAAACGCTTCGTGCGACGCTCGACTGGAGTTACGATCTATTGCCGGACGCCGAGGCGCGAGTCCTGCAGCGGCTCGGCGTGTTTGCCGGAGAGTTTC
The DNA here is from genome assembly GCF_018130785.1 of Bradyrhizobium liaoningense. Classification (GTDB taxonomy): domain Bacteria; phylum Pseudomonadota; class Alphaproteobacteria; order Rhizobiales; family Xanthobacteraceae; genus Bradyrhizobium; species Bradyrhizobium liaoningense_A. Next base: position 514,462 of record NZ_JAFCJT010000001.1, on the reverse strand, counting down.
TACTCGATGCCGTGATCGCGGTCGCGAGCGAAGGGATGGGCGATGTCACCGCGGAGCTTGCCAATCTGGTGGCAAAGTCGCTCGTCCTTGCGGATATTCGCGGCGAACGCCCGTACTATCGCCTGCTGGACACCACACGCGCCTATGCGCTGGAAAAGCTTCACGCCAGCGGCGAATTTCCGGGCGTAGCGCGCCGCCACGCCGGATACTATTGCGGGTTCTTTGCGAATGCGGAAGCTGACAGCGAAGTGACGCCGCAGGCGGAGTGGCTCGGCTTCTATGGCCAGCACATCGACAACGTACGATCCAGCCTCGATTGGGCTTTCTCGCCCGGCGGAGACGCGCAGATCGGAGTGGCGCTGACCGCCGGGGCCGTTCCGTTATGGGTACAATTGTCGCTCCTCGCCGAGTGCCGCGAGCGGACCGAACTGGCGTTGGCCAGCCTCGAAGACAGCGCCGCGGGCGCATTGCGGCTCCGCATGCAATTGTCGGCGGCGCTTGGCTGGTCGCTGATGTACGGCGTCGGCAGGGCTCGGGAGGCCGGTCCGGCCTGGGCTGCGACCCTGCAGCTGGCCGAGCAGCTCGGCGACAGCGACTATCTCCTGCGCGCGCTGTGGGGGCTGTGCATCGATCAATTCAACAACGGCGAATTCCGCAAGGCGTTGGAATTCGCGCACCGCTTCGCGGATATCGTGGCCGATTCCCACAATTCGGTCGACCGGATGATGGGCGATCGGCTGCTCGCCACCACGCTGCACTACCTCGGTGACCAGCGGCTGGCGCATCATCACATTGGGCGGACCTTGTCCCGCCTTTCCGATCTGGCGGCGAAGCCGCAGGTGATCCGTTTCAGGTTCGACCTGCGAGCCTCGGCCCGCTATTTCCAGGCGCGCATCCTGTGGCTGCTCGGGTTGGCGGATCAGGCACTGAACGTCGTCGAGCGCAATGTCGAGGAGGGCCGTGCGAGTGGTCACGCTCTGACCTTCTGCAGCGTGCTTGGCCAGGGGGCCTGTCCGATTGCTTTCCTGGCCGGCGATCTCGATGCGGCGGAAGGCTATTGCACCATGCTGCTCGAGCATACCGAACGTCATCCGATCCGTCTGTGGAACGTGTGGGCGCGCGCCTTCAGGGGCATGGTGATGGCGCGACGCGGCGATGTCGCCGCCGGACTGACGTTGCTGCGCAAGGCGCTGGAGCTGGCGGGCGAGGCGCGTTTCCTGCCGCGCTTCCTGCTTCCACTCGGCGAACTGGCGGCATGTCTCGGAGAGGTCGGCGAAGTATCGTTGGGGCTCGCGACCGCGGATGAGGCGCTTGCGCGCTGCGAGGCGAGGGATGAGCGGTGGTACGCGGCCGAGCTCTGGCGCATCAAGGGCGAGTTGCTCCGGCATCCCGGCGAGCGTCGCTCGGCTATCGCCGCCGAGCAGTGCTTCGACAAGGCGTTCGAAGTGGCGCGCGGCCAAGGTGCGCTGTTCTGGGAGCTGAGGGCTGCGATCAGCCTGGCGCGGTTGAGGATGAGTCAGAGCCGTCCCGCCGATGCGCACCAAATCCTGGCTCTTGTGTACGGCCAATTCACCGAGGGTTTCGAGACCGCGGATCTCAGGCTCGCGAGAGCGATGATGACGGAGTTTTCGACCTCATAGGACCGACGAACGGTGCTACAGGATGCCCCGGGGGCGGCGTCCGATACATGTCGTCGGACGCAGGTGCGGCCTCGGCGAGCGCCGCATCCCCCGTGCTCCAGAACATTGGCTTCGAAGTCCTTTTGCCGGACCTAGAATGCGCCGGCCACTCGACGCGGTCTTTCCGCGCCGCGCGCTTCTATCCGGATTGCACGGCATCGCGGCCAGCCGCACGACGTGGGCCACGGCGATCACGCCGCATGTCGCTGCGGGTTCGGCGCGCCCGTCGCGGGGCTATCAACTCGCGGCGAGCGAGCCCGAAGGCGGAGACGCCAATTCGGTCAGCAATTCGCTGGCCGCTTTCAGGACGGGCGTATTGAACCCCTCGGTGAATCGTCCATAGATTGGCGCAAGCACGTCTTGCGCCTCTCTGCGGCGGCCCCGCCGCCGCAATAGCCCTGCAAGACTGATTGCCGTGCGCAACTCAAAACCGAGCGCCCCCTGATGTCGGGCCAGGTCGAGTGACTGCGCCAGGCTCCGCTCCGCCTCCAAGAAGTCGGGATTGTCTTTGCGGATCAGCACTTCCGCCCTTGCCCGCAACATGTCCGGCATCTCCACCATGAAGTTGCGACGCTGGCCCCGAGCAATCGCCTGATCGAGGATGTCGAGTGCTTCATCTCCACGACCTGTCGCCGCCAGAGCTTCCGCGAGCGGCACACAAAGTCCGGCCGCCGCGCCGTAGCGCTGGCTCTGCAGCTTCTTGACGGAGCCGTTCAGCATGGCCAGCCCGACATCACTTTCGCCTCGGGCCAACAGCGCAATCCCTTTCATGGCGTCGCCGACCGTCTGGAGGGTGGCGAGATTGTGCTTGCGGGTCTCCACGAGGAGCCTGTCAATGTGCTCTTCGCACACGCCCACATCTTCGTTCCAAAGAAAAACGCCGAAGGCCCAGGGCAGCGCGATGCACAGTATGGTCGGATGGTTGATGGCGATCACATCGGAGATGGCTTGGCGCGCCGTCGCCGTGGCCTGATCGGGATGTCCCTCGAGCCATAAGATGCGGGCGAGGGTGATTTGAGGACGCCTCGGGTAATCGGACGTCAGGCCGCCACGGGAGTCGCCTTCCAGGCCCGGATGGGACAGCGCCGCTTCGACGTACGAGCGAGACGCGGCAACCTCGCCCAGATAGTGGCACGACGTGCCGAGCAACATGCGCATGCGCGCCACCCCGACGGAATCGTTGCTGGCGAGGGCAATCGCTTCGCCGCGCCTTGCGGTGGCCAGCGCATCGTCAAAATTGCCGACGAGCAATTGGAGCAGATGCAGTCGGCCGATCAGACGGATTTGGCCGGCGACATCGCCAATTGTCTCGGCCAACCCGACCGCTCTGTCGAGATAGCCGACGCCCAATTCGTCGATTTGTCCCATCAGCATCCGCGCGGACGCCAGCGCGGCATGAAGTGCGAGGTCGTGCCTGACACTTCCGTCCGTCTCATGAAGCGCTTCGATTGCGCGCGTGACCCAGAGCTGGCATTCGGTGAAGAGCGACAGCTTGAAGAACAGGGGGATCGCCGCAGCAGCGAGGCCGACGCCGGTTCTGCGGTCGCCTCGATCCGAGAAGCACCATGCGAGCGCGCTGCGTATGTCGCCGAATTGATCGGCCATCGACGACAGGCCCCCATTCGGCTCGTCGGCCGTCTTTTCAAGCAAATCCCGAAAGTAGGAGGCGTGGCGTAGCGGCACGATTTCGGCGTCGGTGCTGGCGGCGAGCTTCTCCTGCGCGTAGGCCCGCGTCGCGTCCGCGAGCCTGTAGCGAATCGATTGCGAACCTTGGTTCAGGGCAAGCATCGACTTGGCGACGAGGTTGTCGAGCGCAGCCATGGTCGTGTCGTCGCTGGTCGCATCGCTGCCGGCGATCGCTCGGGCCGCTTCGGCGGTGAAGCTGCCGACGAACACGGATAGCTGGCTGAGAACCACCTGTTCGGGCTCGGATAGAAGATCGTAGCTCCACTCGATGGTTGCGCGAAGCGTCCGGTGCCGGGGCAGCGCCGTGCGTCGTCCTTCCCACAGAAGATTGAAGTGTTTGTCGATGAGTTGGACCATCGCCTTGACGCCGTATGCGGACACATGGCCGGCGGTGAGCTCGATCGCGAGCGGGATGCCATTGAGCCGACGGCAGAGATTGCCGACGTCCGACGCGTTCGTATCCGTCAATCCGAACTCGCCTCCAGACGCGGCAGCGCGCTCCACGAAGAGCTTTACGGAGGGGTAGGCAATCGCGCTCTCGGCCGTCAGTACGGCATCTTCCGGCGGGCTTGTCAGGGGCGAGAGGCGATATGTGTGCTCGCCCTCGACCCGCAGCGGCTCCCGGCTCGTGGCCAAGATGTGCAGTTGCGGTGCCTCTTGGTGGAGCCGTTCGGCCAGCGTCGCCGCGGCGTCGACGACATGCTCGCAGCAATCCAGAATGAGCAGCATCCGCCGGTCGCGCAGGAACGCCACAAGGCTGTTTGAGGGATCTTCCGATCGCGCCCGCAGTCCGAGCGAAGATGCTGCAATGGCCGGCAACAGAGCGGCATCGCGGGTCTCGCCGAGACTGACGAAGTGAACCTGGCCGGCGAATTCCGCGAGAAGGGCGTGGCCCGCGGAAACAGCGACCGTAGTCTTGCCGATGCCGCCCGGGCCGACGACCGTGATGAAACGCCGGGCTTTGAGCCTTTCCGATATATCCTCGATGGTTTGCTCGCGGCCCACCATCTGCCACGGATGTGCCGGCAGGTTGTGCGCGCGAACAGGCTTGGTCGGTTCAGGTTGATTCTGCTTCGGGCTCGCGATCGAACCGACGAAACAATAACCCTGTCCCGAGACGGTGCTCAGATATTTGGCGCCGGCATTGCCGTCCCCGAGCGCCTTGCGGAGTGCGGCGATATGGACGCGCAGGCTGTTGTCATCGGCGCTGGCGTCTGGCCATGTCCTGGCTATCAGATCGCTCTTGCCGACGACTTCGCCCGCATGCCGGATCAGTGTCAGCAGAAGGTCAAATGCGCGAGCCGACAGTTGGACCGGATTGCCATCTTTCTCGATCCGTCTCTGCAAGGCGTCCAGACGAAACGGCCCAAAGACGAAAATCTCTTGAGCGGAGCTCTCCGGGAGAGAGGGTCCGGCAGTGGCTGTTGTGGCGTTGCTCTGCCCGCGCGGGACCATTTGGAAATATCAAATCCGACGACCGACTCGTCGCGCTCTATGATTTGGGTTCGTGCCGAAACGTATAACCGCAGTGGGAGCTTCAAACGTAACATCCGACAGTATCGCGGTAAAGAATCACCGATGGATGTCGCTGATCACTTTCGTCCGGAGGGAAGGGAACTCCAGGGAGAGTCCTGATTTTTCAGGAAACGACCGTCGATTGGGGAAATCTCCGCCAATGGGTAATCTCATCGGATCAACACCGGCTTGAGAATATCCTCCAGGCCGATCCGGCGGAACAGTTCCGTGCGAGCGCGGTCGGCGACGGCGTCGACGGCTGCCGCCCCATCGTCATCCGGGCCGAAATGAACTTTCATCGGACGTTGTCCGAACGGCATGTTCACGACATTCGCAACTGTGCTTGCGACATCTTGCGGGGCCGTATCCTTCGGTGAAAGCTGCGCCAGTCCCGCAAGCGCGATTTCACTCAAATCGGCGGTCGGACCATCCGCATATTCTTCTGCCCGAACAGTATCCTGCGGCCGGCCGGAGCGGACATAGTGGCCGGGTCCGAGAGCGCTGGGAACGATGATGGTCGTCTCGACGCCCCAACGTGCGAGCTCGCCGGCGTAACTGAGTGCCAGCGAATCCCGGGCCGCTTCCGTTGAAGCACAGGCGCCGAGGAACGGAACCGAGCTGCCCCGCGCGCTGCTTGACGTGATCCATATCAGCAAGCCCTGACCCTGCTTGCGCAATTGTGGCAACGCCGCGCGATTGACGCGTTGTGCTATCAGGACGTTGCTATCGTAGAGCTCGGCGAGCTGCTCCGGCGTGAAGGCTTCTGCGGGTCCGTAAACGACTTGCCGGGCATTGTGCACGACCACGTCGAGACGGCTGTTTTCGGCGATGATGGTCTCAACGGCCGAGGTCACTGAGGATTCCGACGAGACGTCGAACTCGATCGTGCGGAGATCGGGGCCAGACCGGCCGGGATTTGATCCAGCCTCCTCGATCTCCTGCGCAATAGGGCCATTCACTTCCCGGCTTGAAACGTAGACCGTGTGGCCTGCCTGCATCAGTTGCCGGCAGGTGGTTCGTCCGATGCTGTTTGCAGCACCCGTGACGATGATCACTTTGCTCATTCGATTCCCAATCGCATTCCAGCCTCTGCGGCGCTGGCGGCCCCGTCGCGACACGGTCCATCGTTCGGGAGTCGACCGCCGCCGTCGTACGAAGCGCATCTGAAATAGGGCGGGGCGCAGGGTGGGTCTTTTCGGGCATCACGATCGATTTTCAAATTGCACGAAAAATTTCGAGAATGCCCGAAGCCGGATCCGGAGAATGCCGAGGAAAGCTCAAGCGTGCCTTCCCGAAATTGGCGGTGGGTTCGAAAAGATCGGGCTCTGGTCGCCGGCTACAAGGAAGCAGCGTCGCTCGAAAGAGTGCCGCGCGCACCCGAGGGCACGCGGTCCGGGCATCGCAAAGGAGACCGAATGAATCAAGGCAAGCTACCACGTTCGGGGCTTGGATCCCTCGTCCTGATTGCAGCCGTGCTCGGCGGTGGCGCGGCTGCCTTCGCATACACCGCGGGATGGCTCTCGCCGGGGCGTCTGACGCCGGAAGGGATGATCACGGCGCTGACGCCTCCGAGCGGCGCGCCGCTCGGGCACCGGCGAAATCATGCCAAGGGAATCTGCTTCACCGGGACCTTCGAGGCGAATGGAAACGGCGCGGAGCTCTCCCGGGCGAGGGTCTTCGTGCGGGGGCGCTATCCGGCCCTGGGCCGTTTCAATCTCGGCACGGCTGATCCGAACGCGGTCGATGCGACCGTGCGCGTCCGCGGCCTGGGATTGCAGATCACGACGGCAGACGGCGAAGAGTGGCGCATGGCGATGATCAACCCGCCGTTCTTTGCGGTTTCCACGCCGCAGGCATTTCACGACCTGCTGATCGCATCCGGCAAGAAGGATCCGCAGGCGATGAAGGCGTTCATTCAGGCCAACCCGGAATTCAGCCCCTTCGCGGCCTGGGCCAAGGCGGCGCCCTGGACCGGCAGTTATGCGGAGGAGCCCTATAACAGCCTCAACAGCTTCGTCTTCACGGACGCCGGGGGAGGCGAGCACGCCGTGCGATGGTCGCTGTTGCCCGCGGCGCAACCTATTCCGGTCTCGCAGGCTGACCTTGAAAAGCGCGGTCCGGATTATCTCGAGCAGGAGATCACCGAACGGGTCCGGACCGCCGGTCCGCTACGATGGACCATGGTTACGACCGTGGCCGATCCCCGCGACCCGACCGCGGATCCGAGCAAGGCCTGGCCGGAGAACCGTCGCAAGGTGCAGGTCGGAACGCTGATCGTGCAGCGGATCGAGCCGGAGCGCGATGGACCATGCCGCGACATCAATTTTGATCCGACCGTCCTGCCGCAGGGAATCCGGGTGTCGGACGATCCGTTCCCGGCTGCACGCTCGTCAGTCTACCGCAAATCCTACGATCTGCGCGCGGCCGAAGCCAGGGACTATCCGCGAACCGAGACCGTCAAGCCATGACCAGCGCTCCTCATCGTTTTGCCCTGATCCAGCGCGTTCTGCACTGGCTGATGGCGGTCTGCATCCTTGCCATGCTGTTCATCGGCGTCGGCATGGTCTCCACCGTCGCGCCGAAATATCTGCCGCTCATCCTGGTGCACAAGACTGTCGGGTTCACCCTGCTGGTCCTCGTTCTGATCAGGCTGGCGTTGCGACTGTATTACGGTGCACCGCCATTGCCGGCCGATCTTTCGAGACCCATGAAGTTGGGAGCAAGATTGTCGCATCAGCTCTTGTATGCCCTAATGATCGTCATGCCGTTGCTCGGCCTCGGCATGCTCTGGGCTGCGGCTTATCCGGTCGTCCTGTATGGCGGGATTCGAATTTCCGCGCTGCTGCCGCAGAACGACTTGCTGCACACGCTACTCTGGAATGCCCACATCTATCTGGGTTTCGCGTTCTTTGCCCTCGTGCTGCTGCATGTGGCGGCGGGGCTGTTCCACGCGTTGATCCGTCGCGATGGCGTATTCGGGTCGATCTCGCTTCTGCCGCTGCGGGACAAGGTGACCCAAGCGAAATGAGCCCGCTGCGCGCCGGCAGGCGCCCCTCACAGGCGTGCGATCCAAAAAGGATCTTTCGCGCTGGAAAGATTCCTCGCGCACCCCGCGGCTAGATGTTTTCAACCTCCAACAAGGACGCCGACCATGACCAAAGCAGACCTCCAAAGCCCGACGGATCTCGGAGCGAATGCGAACCGTGATATTCCAGCTGCGCTGAGAGCGCTGCTTGCCGACGTCTTTGCGCTCTACCTGAAGACCAAGAACTTCCACTGGCACGTGTCGGGCAGCCACTTTCGCGACTACCACCTTATGCTGGACGAGCAGGCCGACCAGATCTTCGCCATGACTGACGACATCGCCGAACGCGCACGCAAGATCGGCGGCACGACGCTACGCTCGATCGGCCACATCGCGCGCGAGCAGCGCATTCTCGACAACGATGCCGATTTTGTCGACCCGCAAGACATGCTCGCCGAACTGCGCAGCGACAACCAGCAGCTGACGCGGGAAATGCGCCGGGTCCACGAGCTCTGCGATGAATACGGCGATGTCGCCACCGCGAGCGTCCTGGAAAACTGGATCGACGAGACGGAACGGCGCATCTGGTTCCTCTACGAGACCGGCCGAAGCGACCAGAACTCGTAAGCGCAAAGCACGCCGTTGGGCCGGGAGGCAGGTGAAGGATGAGCAGCCTCTCGGAACTCCTGTCGGATGGCGGCGTCAGGGCGGAGCGACTGCTGCTGCGTGAGCTCGCGCATCGGATCGACGACGAGCTCGCCTCGGCCATTGATCTGGTGGCGCAGGCGGCCGATCGTTGCGACGGCATCGAAGCGAGGGCGACCCTCGCTTCTGTGCAGGATCGGCTGGAGGGGCATGCGCAACTTCACCATGCGCTGCAAATGCCGCAGTTCACCACCACCGTCGATCTGGGCGCCTATCTTCAGCAATTGTGCCGCTCGATCAGCCGCTCGAGCCTCGAGGACAAGGGTATTGCGCTCTCGCTGCTGCTGCATCCGCTGCAGATGAGCTCCGAGCGCTGCTGGCTGCTGGGGATGATCGTCTTCGAATTGATCACCGGTGCGGTGCGCCACGTGTCCCACAGCGGAGCAGGCGCCATTCGTCTCGAAGTGTGGCTCACGGCGACGTCGGTTGCGTGCAGCATCATGGACAACGGCTCTTCCGACGAAAGTCGGTACCGGGAAGAGGACCGCTCCATCGTCGAGACGCTTGCGGCGCGTCTGCACGGGACCGTCGACGTCCGCGGGGGCCCCGACGGGTTCAAAACCGTCGTGACCATCCCGCGCTAGTCGCGACTCTCGCGCAACGATCCGTATCGTGCGGATCAAATAATATCGCTGCGTCCTCGAAAGATGACTTGGGACAGATCTCGATACGCTTGCCCCTGTTGATGATCTGCGGATCGTTCGTGCGAACAAGGGTCAAGCCATGACGGACATGTCGAACTCGAAGGCCTCGCTTGGATGGGCCATCCACGCCATCACCGGAAAATGGGGTTGGTTCGTTGCGCTGGGTGTCGGCGAACTGATCCTCGGTGGTGTTGCATCTGTCAATCTGATGGCGGCGAGCCTCGCGTCCGTACTTGTCATCGGCGCCACCATGGCGGTCGCCGGAATTTTCCAGATCGTGCAAGCGTTTTCAGTACGCGTCTTGCGGGGATTCCTGCTTTGGCTGCTAGCCGGGATCGTCTATGCGGCCGCAGGGGCCATCATACTCTACGATCCGATCCTGGCTTCGTTCACACTGTCTCTCGCAGTGTGTGCCTTCCTGGTCGTAGCCGGGATGATAAGGATCTGGGCCGGTTTCCATATGCGGCCGGCCGCGGGCTGGCGTTGGATCGTGGCTGCGGGCGTCCTGACCTTCTGCGTCGGTGTCATGCTGGTTGCGGCCTGGCCCGCCATCGGTTTGTGGCTGCTTGGTGTGATGCTGGTCGTCGACCTGATCTTCCAGGGATGGGGATTCATTGCATTCGGGATTGCGCTCAAGAGCCGAGTGTCCCGCCATTCGTCCCAGCCGGCGACGGTATGAGTCATGGCGAAAGGCTCGACATTCACGCGACATTGGGAGATTGCCTGGCGCGGCGGTCAGACGAAGTCGACCTCGCGGCTGGTTGCCGAGGAGACCGCGATCGCGCTCACCTATAACGGCTCGACCCATGCGGTGATGATGGGCACGCCGGGAGATCTGGAGGATTTCGGCATCGGTTTCAGCCTCACAGAGGCCATCGTCGAACGCGCGAGCGAGATCAGCAGCATTGAGCTGATCCCGAACGACCTCGGCGTCGAGGTTCGGATGTGGCTCGATGGCGACCGCGCGGCATCCCTGGCCGCACGGCGCCGGACCATCAGCGGCCCCGTTGGCTGCGGGCTATGTGGCATCGAGAGCCTCGAACAGGCTCGCCGTGCGCCGGCGCGGGTGAAGGGCCGGGGCATCGTTTTTCACGCGCGCGACCTGCTGGGTGCCATGCAGGCCCTTTCTCCGCACCAAATTCTGAATCAGCAAACGCGGGCCGTCCACGCGGCGGCCTTTTGGCATCCGCGCACTGGCATCGGCCCGGTCAGAGAGGACGTCGGCCGGCACAACGCGCTCGACAAGCTCGCCGGTGCGCTCGTACGCGAGAGGAGATCGGCGTGCGATGGCGCGGTGCTGCTGACGAGCCGCGTTTCGGTCGAGATGGTGCAGAAAGCGGCAATGCTCGGCGCACCGGTCGTCGTTGCCGTATCCGCACCCACCGCACTCGCGATCAAGACCGCGGAGGAAGCGGGGATCACGCTGCTGGCGATCGCGCGCGATGACGGATACGGCGTATTCACGCACCCGCGTCGCGTTCGGCTGCCGGATGAGGCCGCGACGCATGCCGGCCGCTGACCTCGCGGGCCAGCGCACATGACGATGCAAGCCGTATCTCCGGAACCGGTCGCCGAGACCGGCAGCGTCGCCCATGCTCCGGAGCGATCGCTTCTCGTGGCGTCGCTCCTGAGCATGACGGGCGGCTTTCTCGACGCCTTTACATGGCTCTCCCTCGGCGGCGTGTTTGCAAGCTCCCAAACCGGCAATGTCGTCTTCCTCGGCATCAACGCCATGTCCGGACAATGGCGGCAGGCCACCCATCATCTGCTTCCGCTTGCCGCTTTTCTGCTCGGCGCATCGCTGGCAATCCGCCTCAAGTCGCCGCTGCTCTGCCTCGCCGGAGAGATCGTCTGCCTGGTCGCGGTGATGCTGTTGCTGCATCGGGTTCCGGACATGATCACGATTCTCGGAGTCTCCTTCGGCGCCGCGCTGCAGTCGGCCAGTTTCAGGCAGGCCGAGCGCTGGAAATATCTCTCCGTCACCGTCACCGGCAACATGCTCCGTGCCCTCGATCAATCAGTTGCGTCCGATCGCGATGCGGCGCGCGGCACCGTGGTCATGCTTCTGGTCTGCCTGATGTTCCTGTCGGGCGCCGCCATCGGGGCCTGCGTGACGAAATGGCTGCACGCCTGGAGCCTTGTCCTGCCGATCGCATCGTCGGTGTGCGTTCTCGGGCTCTGCCGGCCACAGCGGCGAAGCTGAACCGTTGATCCAAATCCCATGAATTCGCTCATTGATGGTGTGGAGCGCGCACCATGCCATTCGACAAAAGGACGTTCATTCGCGGAAGCGTGCGCGTCAGGCGGTGCTTACACTTTCTAGCAGCACCGAGATGACCTTCCACGTCAACTGCCAAGAGGCAAGGATGAATAATCTTCGCAAAGAGACGGACAGCTTGGGCGGAGTGGACGTTGCCGCGGACAAGCTCTGGGGAGCGCAGACGCAGCGTTCGCTCGAGCATTTCAGCATCGGCAAGGACCTGATGCCGCGCGAGATGATCCAGTCCTACGCGATCCTGAAGAAGGCGGCCGCGAACGCCAATTGGGCTGGCGGCCGTCTCGACGGCAAGCTCCACAAGCTGATCGCGCATGTCTGCGACGAGATCCTCTCGGGTCAGCATCAGGACATGTTTCCGCTTCACGTCTGGATGACGGGTAGCGGAACGCAGTTCAACATGAACGTGAACGAGGTGATCTCGAACCGGTGCTGCCAGCTCGCAGGCACGCCGCTCGGGAGCAAGCACCCGGTTCACCCGAACGACCACGTCAATATGTCGCAATCCTCGAACGACAGCTTTCCCTCGGCCATGTACATCGCAGCCGCGATGAACGTGACCGGCCGCCTCGTTCCGGCGGTCGAGGCGTTGCACGACGCAATCGCGGAAAAATCGAGCCAGTGGGACGACGTCGTCAAGATCGGCAGAACCCACATGCAGGACGCGACCCCCCTGACGCTTGGGCAGGAATGGTCCGGCTACGCCGGCATGCTCGCCGACGATCTGGCGCGCATCGACGACGCGCTCAAGGGCGCCTTTCGGCTCGCCCTGGGCGGCACGGCCGTCGGCACCGGAATCAATGCCGCGCCGGGCTTCGCCGAGGCCGTCGCCGCGGAGATCGCGCGGCTGACGGGGCTGCCCTTCGTCAGCGCACCGAACAAATTTGCCGTCCAGGGTGCGCATGACGCGCTGGTGCAGCTATCCGGCACGCTGCGCACGCTCGCGGGGTCGCTCTACAAGATCGCGAACGACATCCGTCTGATGTCCTGTGGCCCGCGCGCGGGCTTCGCCGAATTGCTGATCCCCGAGAACGAGCCGGGTTCGTCGATCATGCCGGGCAAGGTCAACCCGACGCAGGCCGAAGCACTGACGATGATCGCCGTGCAGGTGATGGCGAACGACATCGCCGTCGGTTTCGGCGGAGCCGGCGGCTATCTGGAAATGAACGTCTACAAGCCGCTGATCATCCACAACATCGCGCAGTCCGTCACCATCCTGACCGATGGTTGCACCAATTTCCGCACCTTCCTCGTCGAGGGCACCGAGCCGAACCACAGGAAGATCAAGGAATATGTCGAGAGGTCGCTGATGCTCGTGACCGCGCTGGCGCCCGTGATCGGCTACGACAAGGCGTCGCGGATCGCGCACTATGCGATGGACAACGATCTCACGCTGAAGTCGGCGGCGCTCAAGCTCGGTTTCGTGACCGAGCCGGAGTTCGATCGCATCGTGGATCCCGCCAAGATGGTCAAGCCCTATGTTGCCGAGATCAAGGTGCCGCTCGCAATCGGCGCGAAGGCCGGCTGAAGAGGGGCGGCGACAATGATCCGGTGCGTCAGACTCTGGACGGGTGCGGATGGCAAGTCGCGCTTCGAGGAAGGCGTGGTCGAGCTCGCACGCGAGGCGAGGGGCCACGCCCTTAGCGGAGCGCTCCCGATCAACGCCGCATCGTTCCGCGAAACCGATGTCGATCCGAAGCTCGGCTGGCATCCGGATGCCGTGCAAGCAACGCAACTACAATGCAAGGAGAGACACGATGATCCGTTGTGTGCGTCTATGGACCGGAGAGGACAATAATTCGCATTTCGAGGAAGGCTTCATTGAGCTGGAGCCGGGCCAGCGCGGCGACTTTCTGACCGACAAGATCGATGCCATCAGCGTCTCCTTCCAGGAGACGGAATCGGGTGGAGCTTTCGCCTGGCACACGGCGCCGATCCGGCAGCTCGTGATCACGCTGAGCGGAACGCTGGATTTCCAGACTCGTGATGGCCAGCACTTCCTGATTCACCCCGGCAATGTCCTGCTTGCGGAGGACACCGCGGGCTCCGGGCACAGCTGGAAACTGACCGACGATGCGTCCTGGCGCCGTGCCTACGTGATCCTGCGGCCGGGAGCGGACGTACCGTTCCGCGCTAAGGCGCGGCAAGCGGTGCGGGCCTGATCGAACCATTCCAAGCAGCAACGCCGAACGAAGGAAAAAGCCATGTCAGCAGCTTCCGACCGCGAAACCGACGTCGTCCTGATTGGCGCCGGCATCATGAGCGCGACCCTCGGTGTCTTTCTCAAGGAGCTTGAGCCTTCTCTGTCGATCCAGACGCACGAGATTCTCGGGGATTGCGCGCAGGAGAGCTCCGACTCCTGGAATAATGCCGGTACCGGCCACGCGGCGAACTGCGAGATGAACTATACCCCGCAGCGGCCCGACGGCAGCATCGACATCTCCAAGGCGCTCCAGGTCAACGTGGAGTTCGATCTGTCTCGGCAGTTCTGGTCTTACCTGATCGGGCGCGGAGCGATTGCGGATCCGCGGGCCTTCATCCATCCGGTGCCGCATATGAGCTTCGTGCACGGTGCGGAGAACGTCGAATTTCTCCGGAAACGGTTCAAGGCGATGTCGGCCCATCATTGCTATGAGGGCATGGAGCATACCGAGGATCCCAGGCAGATTGCCGAATGGGCGCCGCTGGTAATGGACGGAAGGAGTGTCGACGAGCCGGTTGCTGCAACGCGGATCGTCACCGGCACCGACGTCGATTACGGCTCGTTGACGCATCTGCTGGTCAAGCATCTGGTCAGCCAGCCGGGCTGCGCGGTCCACTACAACAGCTGCGTCACCGGTCTTGACCGGGAGCAGGGCGGCCGGTGGCGCGTCGAAGTGCGGGACACCGCGAGCGGCGAGACGCGGTCGGTGCGCGCAAAATTCGTCTTCATCGGTGCCGGCGGCGGTGCGCTGCCGCTGCTGGAGAAATCTGGCATCCCGGAGGGGCGCGGCTATGGCGGTTTCCCGGTCAGCGGGATCTGGCTGCGCTGCGACGATCCCGAGATCAACAAGCGTCACCATGCCAAGGTCTACGGCAAGGCCGCAGTTGGCTCGCCGCCGATGTCGGTGCCGCATCTCGATACGCGGGTGATCGGCGGCCAGCATTCGCTGTTGTTCGGTCCCTATGCCGGATTCTCGAGCAAATTCCTCAAGCACGGCTCGCTGCTGGATCTCTTCGAGTCCATCCGTCCCGCCAACGTCGAGCCGTTGCTTTCAGTGGCGCGCGACAATTTCGATCTCACAGAATATTTGGTCGGGCAGGTGCTGCAATCCGAGAGCCACCGACTTGCGGCGCTCGACGAATATTTCCCGAAGGCCGACCCGAAAGACTGGAGGCTGCAGGTCGCGGGCCAGCGCGTCCAGATCATCAAGCCCGACGTCAAGCGTGGTGGGTTGCTCGAGTTCGGGACCGAGCTCGTCGGCGCGGACGATCATTCGCTGGTGGCCCTGCTCGGTGCTTCACCGGGAGCTTCCACCGCCGCGTTCATCGCCATCAGCGTGCTGGAGAAGTGCTTCGCCGGAGAGCTTACGGCAAGCGCCTGGCTGCCCAAGCTGAAGCAGATCATCCCGTCCTATGGCGTGTCGCTGATCGACGATGCGGATTTCTGTCGCCAGATTCGTGCAGCGACGGCCGCGGTCCTCAGGGTCGACAACATTCCGCAGCCGGCCGCACGCGCGCCGGCGGCCGCGAAGCGGGCGTGAACGAACGGGAGAATGTCAGATGGACCCGACGGCGCTCCTTCTGTCACGGCTGCAATTCGCTTTCACCATCTCGTTCCACATCATCTTCCCGGCGTTCACGATCGGGCTTGCCGCCTGGCTCACCGTGCTCGAAGCGATGCACCAGTACAGTGGTAAGCCCGTCTACCGGACCTTGTTCGCGTTCTGGCTGAAGATCTTCGGCGTGGCGTTCGGCATGGGCGTCGTGTCGGGCGTGGTGATGGCGTTTCAGTTCGGAACGAACTGGAGCGTGCTCTCGAAGATGTCGGGTCCGATCCAGGGCCCGCTTCTCTCCTACGAGACGTTCACCGCCTTCATGCTGGAGGCGGGCTTTTTCGGCATCCTCATCTTCGGTCGCCCCCGGGTGCCGCCGTGGTTCTACCTGTTCTCGACGGCGATGGTCGCGCTCGGGACGACGCTTTCGGCGTTCTGGATCATGGTCAACAACAGCTGGATGCAGGTGCCAACCGGCTACGTCCTGCAGAACGACCAGTTCGTGCCTGATGACTGGCCGCAGATCATCTTCAATCGCGTGGTCTGGGTCCGGTTTCCGCATATGCTGCTCGCGTCCTACCTGACCGGCGCGTTCTGCGTGGCGGCAACCGGCGCGTGGTATCTGCTGCGGCGGACCTATCGCGCCGAGGCCCATGTCATGTTGCGGATGGGCCTTGCGCTTGCGGCGGTACTGCTGCCGGTCCAGTTCTTCATCGGGCATCTCGTCGGAGACTATGTCCACGATTACCAGCCGGCCAAGTTCGCCGCGATCGAGGCGCGCTGGCATGACGAGCAGCCGGCCTCGGAGGTGCTGATCGCGATCCCCGATTCCACAACTGAATCGAACAGATATGCGATATCGATTCCCGTGCTCGGAAGCATCATCGGCAGCATGAGCCTGACGTCGAAAGAGGTCGGCCTCACCAGCTTCGCGCCGCAGGACCGGCCGCCGGTGCTGATCCCGTTCTTTGCCTTCCGCATCATGGTCGGCTGCGGCTTCGTGATGCTGGGGCTGGCCTGGCTCGGGACCTGGCTCGGTCTCAAGCATCGGCTCGATCGGAACCGCCTGCTGCTGTGGGGCATTTTCCTCAGCTTCCCGCTGCCGTGGGTCGCGATCCTTACCGGCTGGTACACCGCGGAAGTGGGGCGCCAGCCATGGACGGTCTATGGTGTGTTGCGGACTGCGGACGCCGTGACGCCGTTCCTGACGGCGTCGGCTGCGATGACCTCCTTGATACTGTTCGTGGCGGTCTACGCCTTCATCTTTTCGTTCGGGACGTATTACATCTATCGGCTGCTGCGTGCCGGTCCGGCGGGACTCGGCGGCAAGCCACTCCACGTTCCCGTGCCCAATCGGCCGATGTCGCTCGCCGATCAGTTGCCGGCCACGCGCGGCTATCTCGAGGCGGGAGAATAGCCATGGTGATGTACTGGGTTGCCCTTCTTGCCATCAGCATCCTGATCTATCTCCTCCTCGACGGGTTCGATCTCGGCGTCGGCATGCTGTTCGGCGTGGCCGGCGGCGAGGCGCAGCGGGATGCCATGCTGAGCACGGTCGCGCCGGTCTGGGACGGCAATGAAACCTGGCTGATCGTCACGGGCGTGATCATGTGGGGCTCGTTTCCCGTGGTCTACGCCATGGTGATGTCGGCCTTCTATATCCCGGTTCTCGTGATGCTGCTCGGATTGATCCTGCGCGGCGTGGCGTTCGAGTTTCGCGGGAAGGCGCTCCGTTCGCGCTGGGTCTGGGATGTCAGCTTCGTCGCGGGCTCGTTTGCCGCCAGCTTCATGCAGGGTGCGATGGTCGGCGCTCTGGTCGAAGGACTCCAGTTCTCCAACGGCGATTATACCGGCGGAACGCTCGGCTGGCTGACCGCCTTTTCCGCGCTGTGCGGGATCGGGCTCTGCTTCGGCTATTCGCTGCTCGGCGCCTGCTGGCTGGTGCGGAAGTGCGAAGGTCCCGTTCGGGATTCCGCACGGCGCCAGATCCCGCCGCTCGCGATCGGCGTCTTAGTCTTCCTGGTCTTCGTCTTTGCGTATGCGCTTGTCGAACATCTTCCGATTCTGCAGCGCTGGACCGACCGGCCCTATCTGTTCGTGTTTCCCGTGATCGGCGCCGGTGCGGCCGCGGTGCTGGCCAAGAGCATGCTGCGCCATGACGACTATTGGCCGTTCAATATGGTCGCGCTGATCTTCGTGGCAGCCTTTGCCACGCTCGCCTTGTCGTTCTGGCCCTACATGATTCCGTTCGTCGTCACGATCGACGACGCCGCGGCACCTCATGCAAGTCTCGCATTCATGTTCTGGGGCGCCGGTCTGTTCATGTTCCCGCTAATGCTACTCTATGTGGCGGTCGGTTATCGCGTCTTCCGCGGCAAGACGGCGCCTGCTGCCGATCACTACTAACGGCTGCACGCTCGGAGTTGCCGTGAGCTGTCACGGATAAAAAGGAAAGGCGCCGGTTTCGGCGCCTTTTTCGTTCAGACCTCTTGCGGGCCCGGTTCAGGATTTGGGCATGACGCCGGGACTGTTGTCCGGCCATTGCGCGATCAGCTTCTCGTCTATGTTGAAGTGCTGGGCGACGAGTTGGGGTGGCGTGTGCGTCAGCCAATTGGACAGCGACACCTCCTCGTAGCGGGGCGCGCGAAACACACCGATGAACTGCAATTCGGTGTCGCCGACGTTCTCGACATAGTGGCCGAGATTGCGCCGGACATAGCCGATGTCGCCGGCCGAGAAGTCCGTCGTCAGCGCATTGGGGCCGGTGTCGAACACCGTCATCCGCGCCTTGCCCTTGATATAGTACTGCCACTCGTCGGCATTCGGATGCCAGTGCATCTCCCTGACAGCTCCCGGCGGCATCGTCACCAGCGCCGCAGCGACGGTGGTGGCCACTTTGAAGTTGGTGCTATCGGCGACACGGATGCTGCCGGCAGAACTCTCCTTGACTGGCGCCGAGCCGCCGAGCGAGTGGACGAAGGGGTAGGGCGGCGTTTCGGCATGTTTGGCGACTGCGGCGCGATCGGCGGCGAGATCGCCGGGCACCGCCCCCTGGAAGATCCACCGGTTGTGCAGCGGAATCTTGGCGAAGGCTTCCGCCGGAACACCGAAATTCTTCGCCAGCACCTCGGGCGGCGTATGGGCTAACCAGTCGGTCACCAGGAGTGTGTTGAATTCATTGGCGTGGCCGTCGTCGAAGCAGATCACGAACTCGCAACCATCGGGACCCAAGCCCTGGAGCGAATGCGGCGCGCCCGCCGGAAAATACCAGAGGTCGCCGGCTTTGAGGTCGCCGATATAGGGACGGCCCTGCGTGTCGAGCACGGTGATGCGGCAGGAGCCGTAGGTCATGATCGCCCATTCGGCCGCCTGGTGCCAATGCAGCTCGCGGATGCCGCCGGCGGACAGCCGCATGTTGACGCCGGAGATCTCCTTCGAGATGGCGAAATCCTCGACCGTGACCTGACGGGCCCAGCCACCGTCCTGGATGCGCCTCGGTGCGTTGTTGAACGAGGCCCAATCCATCGGCAGGCCGCCGACGTCAGTCGCCGGCGGAGTTTGCGCGGAGGGAAATTGTTTGGCCAACGCGGGATTTTGCGGACCGGGATCGGTCAGGCTTCCGGGGCTCTTGGCGTTCACGGCGCCCTGCGGCGGCTCGTCCGGATTGCCGAAAGTTGCGGCCTGCGCGCTGGAGCCGACCATGGCGGCGCCTGCCGCGGACATGGCCAGCAAATCACGTCTTGAAAACATCTTGGGTCGCTCCTGAAAATGTCGAAAGCCCCCGTAGCGACGGCTCCAACTGACAAACCTAGTTTCTGGTTGCCGTTTCAGCTTCCGCGAACGGCGCTCTTTTTGCGGGAATGCACTGGCTGCTGCGGCCGGCCGACGGGCTCCGAACGTGTGCAATTGGGAAATTCGGCTTCGTTTTGAAAAGACGGCTCTGCCAGCGCGATCCTTAACTGGCCCGGAGAATTGCCATATCGAGAGATATCGAGATGACCACGAAATCGGTTCGTCCCTACCGTGAACCCGCCGGCGGCTGGGGCGCACTCAAGGCGCTCAGCGAGGCGCTTCTGGTGCAGCGGGCACCGCTGAAGGGCGCAGCGACGCTCAGCAGGATGAACCAGCCGGAGGGCTTTGATTGCCCCGGCTGCGCCTGGCCCGATCCGAAGCACACATCGTCATTCGAGTTCTGCGAGAACGGGGGCAAGGCGATCGCCTGGGAGACGACATCGAAGCGCTGCACGCCTGAATTCTTCGCCGAGCATACCGTCACGGAACTCGCGAGCTGGAACGATTACGACCTCGAAATGGTCGGTCGGCTCACCCATCCGGTAGCCTATGACGCCGCATCCGACCGCTATCTGCCGGTGCAGTGGAGCGATGCGTTCGAAATGATCGGGCGCAAGCTGAAGGCGCTGCCGGATCCGAACATGGCGGAGTTCTATACGTCCGGGCGAACCTCGAACGAAGCCGCCTTCCTCTATCAGCTCTTCGTGCGCGAGTATGGCACCAACAACTTTCCCGACTGTTCCAACATGTGCCATGAGGCGACCAGCGTTGGCCTGCCGCAATCGCTCGGTGTCGGCAAGGGGACCGTGCTGTTGGAGGATTTCGACAAGGCCGACTGCATTTTCATCTTCGGCCAGAATCCGGGCACCAACAGTCCTCGGATGATGACCAGTCTGCGCAACGCGGCGCGCCGAGGGGCCTCGATCATCTCGTTCAATCCGTTCCGCGAGCGGGCGCTGGAACGCTTCCAGGCGCCGCAGAGTCCGGTTGAGATGATCACGCTGTCGGCGACGACGATCAGTTCGAAACTGTTCCAGGTGCGTGTCGGTGGCGACGTCGCCGTCCTCAAGGGGATCATGAAGATCCTGGTCGAAGCGGACGACGCCGCCCGTGCTGCCGAGGAGCCGGAGATCCTGGACTGGGATTTCATTCGCGGGCACACCGCCGGCATCGAAGGACTGATCGACGATCTCAAGCGAACGCAATGGCCCGATATCGAACGCCAGTCCGGCCTGACGCGCGAGGACCTGGAATATGCCGCCGGCGCCTATATGAAGGCGGAGCGCGCCATCCTTGTCTACGGCATGGGCATTACCCAGCACCAGCGTGGTGCGCACAACGTGCAACAGATCGCCAATCTTGCGCTCTTGCGCGGCAATGTGGGACGCGACGGCGCCGGCGTTTGCCCGGTTCGCGGTCATTCCAACGTGCAGGGCGACCGAACCGTGGGGATCACGGAGATCCCCAAGGCGGATTTCCTCGAGCGCCTCGAGCACCGCTTCGGCTTCAAACCGCCGAGCGCGCCGGGGCACAACGTCGTGACGGCATTGGAGGCAATGATCCGTGGCGAAGTGAAGGTCTTTTTCGCGATGGGCGGCAACTTTGCCGCGGCCATACCCGACTGGCAGGCGACGCAGGCCGCGCTGCGCAAGCTCGATCTGACCGTCCACGTCTCCACGAAGCTCAACCGCAGCCATCTGATCCATGGCCGCGCCGCCCTGATCCTGCCGTGCCTCGGGCGAACCGAGATCGACATTCAGGAATCGGGGCCGCAGTCGATCACGGTCGAGGATTCGATGTCGATGGTCCACGCTTCCGGCGGTCGCAACAAGCCGGCATCGGAGCATCTTCTCAGCGAGGTCGCGATCATCGCAGGCCTCGCCAAGGCAACGCTCGGCGAGCGCACGGTGGTCGATTGGGACGTCTTTGTGGGCGACTACGATCGCATCAGGGATGCGATCGAGGCAGTCTTCCCCACCTTCGAGAGCTACAATGCCCGTATCCGCATTCCCGGCGGCTTCCATCTGACCTCGACCGCGCGGGAGCGCGTCTGGGCAACGCCGTCCGGCAAAGCCAATTTCCTGGTGTTCGAGGGGTGCGGCGAGGACCCGCCGCAGGCCGATCCGGATTTTCTGTGGCTCAGCACGATACGCAGCCACGATCAGTACAACACGACGCTCTACTCGCTGTCGGACCGCTATCGCGGCGTCTTCGGCCAGCGCGATGTGGTCTTCCTCAACGAATATGAACTGAAGAAGCGCGGGCTCGCGGATGGCGATCGCGTCGACCTGATCACGGAGTCGACCGATGGCGCCGAGCGGATCGTGTGCAACTTCCGCGTGGTGGCGTATTCGTTTCCGACCGGCTGCTGTGCCGCGTACTATCCGGAGACCAATCCGCTGGTGCCGCTCTACGCCCGCGATCCCCTAAGCTTCACGCCGTCATTCAAGGGCATCCCGATCCGCCTGGTGCGCTCCAAGGCCCCGGCGCGCTAGGGCAGGCGGGGTCAGGCTCCGGCGTCCCGACTGGATGGTGGCGATGACGCCGGCGTCGCGATCGGCAGCGTGAACCAGAACCGGGCGCCGCGATCGGTGCTAAGTCCTTCGGCGCCAAGGCCTTGGGCGTCGATCCGGCCGCCATGCGCTTCGACGATGGACCGGCAGATCGGCAGTCCCATGCCCATGCCGGACTCTTTGGTCGTGAAAAAGCTTTCGAACAGCCGACCGGCATGTTCGGCGGAGATGCCGGGACCGTTGTCCTCCACGGAGCAGCACAGGGTCGTCGCGTCCTGCGTGGCGGTGGTGATGACGATCCTGCCATGGTCGCGTCCCGCCTGTGTCATCGCCTGCACGGCGTTGATGGCCAGATTGACGATCACCTGCTGGAGCTGGGTGCGATCGCCGAGCACGAGTGCAGCTTCCGTATCGCGACGGTGCAGGATCGTTACGCCGCGGGATTCCATCTCGTGGCGCAGGAACAGAAGCGCCTCCCGGATGACATCGTCAAGCGACAGAACGGCACGCTCCGGCGCCTTGCGCGAAGCCATCCCGTGAACGCGCGCCACGATGTTCGCGGCCCGCCTCGTATCCGTGACCATATTTTCGATTGCGCTGCGGACTTCGGCCATGTCGGGAATGGGCCTGTTCAGCCAGCGCAGTCCGGCAGCGGCGTTGGTCGCGATGGCGGCCAAAGGCTGGTTGACTTCGTGCGCGATGGAAGCGGTGAGCTCGCCGAGCATCGAGACGCGCGCCGCATGGGCGAACTCCGCTTGCACCTGCCGAAGCCTCTCCTGGGCACGGACGTGTTGCGAGATGTCGATGGTGGCGACCAGGCTTATTTCGAGATCATTGATTGGACCGACGCGGGCCGTGGCGAAGAGAACGTCGACGACGCGGCCGTCCCACGTCACCATCTTGGTTTCTTCCTCGAAGTTCGTTTCACCGCGAAAGCGGGACTCCATGGCCCGCCGAAACGTATCCGGGCGTGCCTTCCAGGTGTCGGACATGGAACGCCCGACATAGCCGTCGACGCCTCCTCCGAACATCTGGATGGCTCGTTCGTTGGCTTCCTGAAACGAGAGCGCGTCCATGCAGGTCCGGAGAAAGTCGGGATGGCTGTCGAAATAGCTGCCGAGATCCTTGATGCCCTCGGCTCGCAGTTTTCGGAACAGCACCACCAGTCTGCTGGCGTCGAGTTGACGGAGGGCGATCGGCATGCGGCCGAACAGATGGCGGTAGCGCTGCTCGCTCCGCTCCAGCTCGGTGTGGTCCTTCTTCTGGGCGGTGATATCCATGACCGCGCCGATGAACCGAAATTGCCCGCGATCTTCAGACATTCCACGGGCGACCACGCGAATGTGCCTGATCGAGCCATCGTTCAGGATCAGTCGATATTCCAGGGAAAAGTCGTTCCTGTCGTTCGCGGCGCGATCGAGCGCCTCGCGCACGGCATTGAGATCGTCGGGATGCGTACGCTTCAGGATTGTGTCGAGCGACGGCGGCAAGGTCGGCTCGAGATCGAAGATCCTGAACGTCTCTTCGGACCAGAACAGCTCGCCGCTGGCGACGTTCCAGCCAAAGCTGCCGGTGTGGCTGAGCTTCTGGGCCTCGGCGAGATAGGCGACCTGACGCCGCCGCAAGACGTCCTCTCGCTCGAGCCGGTGCTGCCGCCTGACCAGGCTCGCGATCGCAAGCAGCGACAACACGAAAATGACGGCCTCCAGGGCGAGGGCGCTGGTGGTGAGGTCGATCCCGAGCAGGAAACAAGTGAAGGACAACACGCCGAGCGCGACGCCTCCCAGGACCCAAAGGGCGGGATGGGCGTAACGCGAATGGTCGGGCCACGATGCGCGACAGACCATCCCCGTGTGACGGACCGTCGCGGGTTCCTTGCCTCCGTGAGCGAGTCCGAGTTGGGCCAGCAGATTGAAGAGGTCCAAGAGATACTCGCCGGGCATGAGACCAATTCCCGAGCCCGGATGTCCGGACGAAGGATGCAAGCGATGTACCGCACCGTGGAAAATCGGTCTTTTGCGTTTTCGCGGACCCTTTGTCAAAACGCACGGCGTCACCCTGCGAGCCTGCATGCAGATCCGGGATGTTGCCGCGGGAAGGATTCCGCGACCTTAAGCCAACGCCGCGGCGGGCCTCGTCACCCCGAATCGCCTTTCGAACTCGGCGACGTCGACAACGCCGCGCCGATGGGCCCCGTCGCCGATCTTGCGGCCGCCGTCCCAGGCCTCGACTTCGAACAGGACGCTCCTGGCTTCGACGGCGACGACCCGTGCGACCGCGCGCACGGTGCGGCCGACTGGGGTCGCCGCCAGATGACGGACGTCGACCATCATCCCGACGCTGACATAGCCGGTCGGCAGGGACGGCTGGATTGCCGATCCCGCCGCCATCTCCATGTGCAGGATCATCATCGGCGTGCCGTAGACTTCAGGCATTCCCGGCACTACGTGGCCGACCGTCATCTCCGCCGTGATGGTCACGAGCTTTTCCGCCGTCATGCCGACGGTCACCTGATCAAGCGGACTCATGACCCAGTCCCGCATCTGCTTCGCTCGTGGAGGGGGTGGATGTCTCGACTGCATGCGGCTTGCGCTTGGTGAGCCAATTGCCGAGCCGGTCGAGATAGAGATAGACCACGGGCGTGGTGTAGAGCGTCAGGATCTGCGAGACCATCAAGCCGCCGACGATCGTATAGCCGAGCGGCTGGCGCAGTTCGGCGCCGGTGCCGTTGCCGAGCATCAGAGGCACACCGCCGAGCAGCGCGGCCATGGTCGTCATCAGGATCGGACGAAAGCGGAGCGTGCAGGCCTGGTAGATCGCTTCCACAGGGCTCAGCCCTTGTTTGCGCTCCACCTCGAGGGCGAAGTCGACCAGCATGATGCCATTCTTCTTGACGATGCCGATCAGCAGGATGATGCCGATGATGGCGATGACGCTGAGATCCATGTGAACCGCCAGCAGCAGCAGCAGCGCGCCAATGCCGGCGGAGGGCAGCGTCGACAGGATCGTGATCGGATGGATCAGGCTCTCATAGAGGACGCCGAGGATGATGTAGATCACGATCAGCGCCGCGCCGATCAGCAACGGCGTGCCGGACAGGGAGGACTGGAACGCTTGCGCGTTGCCCTGGAACGAGGTCGACAGTGAGGCGGGCTTGCCGGTGTCCTTCTCGATCTTCTGGATCGCCGTCACCGCGTTGCCAAGCGCTACGCCGGGCCGCAGGTTGAACGAGATCGTCACCGAGGGAAACAGGCTCTGGTGATTGATCAGAATGGGCGCGGGCTTGATGACGCTGTGAACCAGCGTGCTCAAGGGGACCTGCTGGCCGGTGGCCGAGTTGAGATAGATGTCCTTGAGCGCGTCAGGCCCATACTGGAAGGCTGGATCGACCTCCATGACCACGTGGTACTGGTTCAGCGAGGTGAACATGGTGGAGACGATGCGCTGGCCGAAGGCGTCGTCGAGAGTATTGTCGATCGTCGTGGGCAGAATGCCGAAGCTCGAGGCGATCTCGCGATTGACGGTGACCTCCAGCCTCGGGCCGGCATTGGCCTGGTCGCTGGCGACGTCGGTGATGAGATCCAGGGCGCGGAGCTTCTCCAGGAAGATCGCCGACCAATGGGTGAGCTCGTTGGAATCGGCATCCGTCAGAGTGAACTGATACTGGGTCTTCGACAGGCGTGCGCCGATCGTGATGTCCTGGGCCGCCTGCATATAAAGTGTGATGCCCTGGATGTGGGCGAGCCGGGGCCCCAGCCGCGCGATCACCTGGTCGGCGCTTGCCTTGCGCTCGGGCTTCGGCTTGAGGACGATGAAGATGCGCCCCTGGTTGAGGGTGGCTGTCGGCCCGCCTGGACCGATATAGCTGGCCACCGATTGGATCGCCGGGTCCTTTGACAGGACGTCGACGATCGCCTGCTGGCGTTCGGACATGGCGGGGAAGGAGATGTCCTGGGCAGCCTCGGTGATGCCGACGATCTGTCCGGTGTCCTGTTGCGGGAAGAAGCCTTTCGGGATGATCACGTAGAGATAGCCGGTCAGCACGATGGTCGAGAGCATCACGAGCAGCGTCGCAAAGCGATGGCGCAGGACGACGCGCAGGCCGCGCGCGTACAGCGCAAGCAGGTCATCGAAGCCGCGCTCGAACAGGAGATAGAGCTGGCCGTGCTTTCTCCGCGATTCGTCCTTCAGGAGGCGCGCGCACATCATCGGGGTCAAAGTGAGCGAGATGACCAGCGACAGCAGCAGCGATGCGGTGATCGTGACGGCGAATTCCTGGAACAGTTTTCCGACGTAGCCGCCCATCAGGAACAGCGGGAGGAACACTGCGATCAGCGACAGGGTGATGGAGACGATCGTGAAGCCGATCTCGCTGGAGCCCTTGAGCGCCGCCTCCATCGGGGTCATGCCTTGCTCGAGATGGCGCACGATGTTCTCGATGACCACCACGGCATCGTCGACCACGAATCCGACCGCGATCGACAGCGCCATCAGAGAGAGGTTGTCGAGGCTGTACCCGAGCACATAGAGGACCGCGAAGGTGCCGATCAGCGCCAGGGGAACAGTGATCGCCGGGATGACGGTGGCCCAGAAATTCCGCAGGAACAGGAATATCACCATCACCACCAATGCGACCGTCAGCAGCAGGGTGAATTGAACGTCGGAGACTGCGGCGCGAATGGTGGCGGTACGGTCCGCGGCGATCGTCACCTTGATCGCCGGTGGAACCGAGGCTTGCAGTTGCGGCAGCAGTTTCTTGATGCGATCGACGGTTTCGATAACGTTGGCGCCAGGGACGCGCTGGACGGCCAGGATGATGGCGGGGTCCTTGCCGTACCAGCCGGCCAGCAGGTCGTTTTCGGGCGCTTCGATCGCCGTGCCGATGTCGCGGAGCCGCACCGGCGAGCCGTTGCGATAGGCGATGATGAGGTTTTCGTAGGCCGAGGGCTTCAGCAACTGATCGTTGGTATTCAGCGTATAGGTCACGCGCGGGCTGTTGAGCGTGCCCTTCGGCAGGTCGACATTGGCGCCGGCGATCACGTTGCGGACGTCTTCGAGGCCGATGCCGCGGGCGGCAAGTGCCTGCGGATTGACGCGGATGCGGATCGCAGGCTTTTGCTGGCCGCCGATTCCGACAAGGCCGACGCCTGGAATCTGCGAAATCTTGGGCAGCAGGATGTTTTCCGCGTAGGCATCGACCGTGGTCAGCGGCAGCGAATCCGACGTCAGCGCGATCAGCATGATCGGCGTCTCTGCGGGATTTACCTTCCTGATCGTCGGCGGGTAGGGGATGTTCGGCGGCAGAAAGGGGCTGGCGGCGTTGATTGCGGCCAGCACGTCCACCGCCGCGCTGTCCACCGTGCGCGAGAGCTCGAATTGTACCGTGAGCTGGGCTACGCCGAGCGCGCTCGACGATGTGAGCTGCGTAACGCCGGGGATTTGGCTCAGTTGCTGTTCGAGCGGCGTCGCCAGTGATGACGCGATAGTTGCCGGATCGGCGCCGGGTAGTTGCGCCGAGATCTGGATCGTCGGGTAATTGACGTTCGGCAGCGCGCCGACCGGCAGCAGCGGATAGGCCGCAAGCCCGCACAGCAGCAGTCCCGCCATCAGCAGAGCGGTTGCAATCGGACGCAGGATGAAGGGCGCGGAAAGGTTCACGGGATCGCGTCCTGCACGGCGCTTTGCAGATCGGCCTCGCGCGCGGCCTTCCCGTGCAACTCCCGAACCCGGCTTCCTTCCGTCAGCCGATACTGTCCGTCGACGACGACGGTATCACCTGATTTCAGTCCCTGGTCGATCAGGGCCTGCCCCTCGCTGATCTGCGCGACGTGAACGGGACGCAAGGAAGCGGTCTGGTCCGGCGAGACGACATAGACATAGCTGCCGTTCGGGCCCTGCTGGACTGCGGAGCCGGCGACCGTCAGCGCATCCTTCTGAATCTTCAGCAGCAGCCGGGCATTCACCAGCTGTCCCGGCCATAGCCGGTGCTCGTGATTGGCGAATTCGGCCTTGAGCTGGACGGTGCCGGTCGTCCCTGCGATCTCGTTGTTGACGAGCAGCAGCGTGCCTTCGCCGAGCTTCATCTTGTTGTCTTGGCTGTAGGCGATGACTTTCAATGGTCCTTTTGCGGTGTGGTCCTGGATCACGGGCAGATCCGTCTGCGGAAGGGTGAACAACAGCGAGATCGGCTCGATCTGGGTGACGACGACGAGACCGTTCGGGTCGGTCGGATGAATCACGTTGCCGACATCGATCTGACGGACGCCGGTGATACCGGGAATGGCCGATGTCAGGCGCGTGTAGCTGAGTTGGACGTTGGCCTCGTCGATCTGCGCCTGGTCCGCTTTCACGGCCGCCTTGAGTTGGGCCACCTGCGCGGTCTGCGTGTCGATCAGCTGCGGGGTCGCATAGCCCTTGTCGCCAAGTTTATTGTAGCGGGAGAGATTGGCTTCGGCATTGGCGAGCTGCGCCTGATCCCGATCGCGATTGGCCGTCAACTGCTCGATCTGAGCCTCGTAGGGACGCGGGTCGATCTGGGCGAGCAGATCGCCGGCCTTGACGGTCTGTCCCTCGTTGAAGGCGATCTTGACGATCTGTCCCTGGATCTGGCTGCGGACGACATCGGTGTTGTAGGCGATCACGGTGCCGATGCCGCGCAGATAGATCGGAACGTCCTTGCCGGTGACCGCGGCGGTGACCACCGGTACGGCCGCGGGCACTGGCGCGGCGGCGACGACCGGCTTCCGGTCCGCGGCGAAGAACCAGAGGCCGGCTCCGACGAGGATCGTGGCGAGAGCGACAAGCGCGATGGCGAGAGTTCGTTTCATGAGATCGTCCTGGACGTCAGGGATTGCTTGGGCCGCCGATCGAAGGCGTGCTGTCCGTTGCGGCAGGGCCTTGCACCGGGATGGACGGACTGATTCCGGCGCCGCCGAGTTCGGTGGCTCCGAGCGGTATCCCGACGCGTCCGACCGTCGATGCTGAAGGCAGCGGAGACGCCGCCATGATGCTGCCGTTGCAGGTGACGGATGAGCCTCCGGACAGTCCGCCGCCGTCGAACAACGCTCCGGGCGAGGCGGTATTGCCCGTTCCGGCACAACCCGCCATGTCTTGCGCTGGATTAAGTGGCGAAATGCCGGGCGTTGCGATCTCGGTCGATCCCAATGGAACGCCGACGGGCCGCGTGGATTGCGGATTGAGCGGCGACGTTGCAAGCATGCCGGTGGAGGGCTGTATTCCGGGCATGGTCGTTTGAGCGGACGTCGCAGCCGGGACGAGCCAAAGCATGCCGGCCATGAGTGCCACGGCGGGCTGCATCAGGGTGAGCCGGCGCGATCCGGATCTTCCCGAGCCGACGTCGTTCGATGAGTGCTGCTCTCGCATGGAAAATGCTCCGGCTGAATGCTGTCGAGCACTAGAGAGATGCGGAACGGCGGGGTATTTCCAGAACGCACGTCCCGCTACCCGGCAGCACGACGACAAGGGCATTCGACGCATCGTGAGCGGGCATTCGTCTTCGTCCGGCCGCGTCGCCGAGTTGCCTCGCCGATGACAGCACCGTTGGCCGGCTTTGGCTTCGCTATTTCAGAATGTCCCGCACATGCGCGAGTTCGCGGCTGCATGTGCCTGTGTCGCCGATTTGATCGGCGGTACGCGCGCGATCAAGCGAATCTAGCGCATCCGTGAAAACCGCTCCGCGGCCGCCTTCGGCTTCTGCAATCGAGCGAGGCGTCGGTTGATGACTGCGCAGCGCGCTGAGGCTTTCCCGCTGCCAGCCGTGGGCGCCCGCGTCTTTTTCGATGGCTTGATCCAGCTGGATCTGGGTTTTCGCG
Source organism: Bradyrhizobium liaoningense (assembly GCF_018130785.1). Taxonomy (GTDB): domain Bacteria; phylum Pseudomonadota; class Alphaproteobacteria; order Rhizobiales; family Xanthobacteraceae; genus Bradyrhizobium; species Bradyrhizobium liaoningense_A. The sequence goes on along the minus strand of NZ_JAFCJT010000001.1, from coordinate 485,041 downwards.
ATGTCGTCCGCACAAGTGCCTGCACGCGCGGGCGAAGCTGCGCACAACAGGATGAGAAGCGCGATCTGGAGATTTGCCGTGGATGTCATGTGTCCGATCCCATGCATGGATTTCAAGCAGCATCAGATGCGACCTCTTGAATAACAAAGCGGATCGTTCGTCTTTCGCGTATGAACGCCGACCGTTCACAGTCATGAGAGGTCTGTACGCCTGACATATGCGCTGCGTTTTGAAGTGCGCGCCTTAGCTAGACAGTGTCCCGAGGATGCACGAGCAGCCGTTGTCGCGATCGGCATGTCCCAACGTGCGAAGTGGCAAGGGCCGTTGTTTGCCGAAATACGCGCCCAAGCGTCGACACTACTGTCGCATCATTCCAACCCGGAGTGATCCTGACATGAAACAACTCAACGCTGGCCTGGCCTTTGCCGCCGCTCTCTCCTTGTTCGCGACCGTCGCCCCGGCGCGCGCTGAGCCCCCGAAGAACATCGTCCTGGTGCACGGTGCCTGGGTCGATGCGTCCGGCTGGAAGCCGGTCTACGAGATCCTGACCAAGGAAGGCTTCCGCGTCAGCATGGTGCAGGAGCCCGAGACGTCGTTTGCCGATGACGTCACGGCGGCGAAACGGATTCTCGATCTTCAGGATGGCCCGACGCTTCTCGTCGGCCACAGCTACGGTGGTTCGATCATCACCGAGGCGGGCGTCCATCCCAACGTGGTTGGTCTGGTCTACGTTGCTGCGCATGCGCCCGACGTCGGCGAGGACGAATCGGCGCTGGGCAAGAAGACGCCAAGCGTGCTTGGAAAGACCGAGGGCGTCATCAAGGTCACGCCGGACAAGTTCACCTATCTCGATCCCGTGCAATTCCCCAAGCTGTTCGCGCCCGATCTGCCGCGTGAGCAGGCCGAATTCGTCGCGCGCTCCCAGGTGCTGGCCGCGACGCAGGTATTCAGCACGCCGTTGACGGCGGCCGCGTGGAAGACCAAGCCGAGCTGGGGCATCGTCGCCGGCAACGACCAGATCATCAATCCGGATCTCGAGCGCTGGTATTACGAGCGCGCCAAGAGCCACACCACCGTGATCCCGGGCGCGAGCCACTCGGTCTACGAGTCGCATCCGAAGGAAGTGGCGGCGATCATCACCCGTGCCGCACGCAGCATCGATCAACCGGCCACCCGCTGACGCGTTTTGCCGGTCCTGACGCACGGCCGGCAGAAGGAAGGACGGCGGGAGAGACAGCACTCCCGCCGGCCCGACTGCCCCTCCGGAGAATTCCATGAGCATGATCGAGGCGACCGGCATAGTTCCGGATTGGAGCGTGGCCACCATGAAGCGAGCCGGACTCAGCCGCGACTTGCCGTCCGGCAATCCGGACCTGATGTGGATCGCGAACTCTTCGACGCTGATCCGCGACGAGCGGGAAGTAGTCCTTTTCGAGTTCTGCGAGGCGATGCCGGAGCTCTATCCCGATCGGGCCAATGCCGGCGCACTCTGGAGTGGAGCCAACGCCGCAAAGGAGCAAACGTCGTGACCAGCTGGCGGAACAACCGCGCCGCGCGCGATGCCCGCATCGCGGCCGGTGCCGGACTTGCCCACGGCAAGGTCGTGGAAGCGCCCGACGCCACGCGTCTGCTGGAGGCCGTGATCCGGCCTGGCGACCGGGTTTGCCTCGAAGGCGACAACCAGAAGCAGGCGGATCTCTTGAGCCGCGCGCTGCTGGCGGTCGATCTGTCCAAGGTCAACGATCTGCACATGGTGCAGTCGGGCGTCGTTCTCCCCGAACATCTGGACCTGTTCGACCGCGGGGTCGCGAAGCGGCTGGACTATGCCTATTCCGGGCCGCAATCGGCGCGCATCGCGCGCATGCTGTTCGGCGGCAAGATCGAGCTGGGAGCGGTTCACACTTACCTCGAGCTGTTCGCGCGCTACTTCATCGATCTCACCCCGCACGTCGCGCTGATCGCCGCCGTCAGCGCCGACCGCGACGGCAACCTCTACACCGGTCCGAACACCGAGGACACGCCCACCGTCGTGGAGGCAACGGCGTTCAAGGACGGCGTCGTGATCGCCCAGGTCAACGACATCGTCGAGACGGTTCCGCGGGTCGACATCCCGGCGGACCGCGTCCATTTCGTCGTCAAGTCCGACAAGCCGTTCTTCGTCGAGCCGCTGTTCACGCGCGATCCGGCAGCGATCACGGAGGGGCAGATCCTGACCGCAATGCTCGCGATCAAGGGGATCTACGCGCCCTATGGCGTGCAGCGGATCAATCACGGGATCGGCTTCAGCACGGCCGCGATCGAGCTTCTGCTGCCGACGTTCGGCGAGAGGCTGGGCCTGAAGGGCAGGATCGCAACCCACTTCGCCTTGAATCCGCATCCCGCGCTCATTCCCGCAATCGAGTCCGGTTGGGTCCGGCAGATTCACTCGTTCGGCTCGGAGGTCGGCATGGACGAGTACATCCGGGCCAGATCCGACGTCTATTTCACCGGCCCCGACGGCTCGCTACGCTCCAACCGGGCCTTTTGCCAGACCGCCGGGCTCTATGCCTGCGACATGTTCATCGGCTCCACGCTGCAGATCGATCTCCAGGGAAATTCTTCGACCGTCACCACCTCGCGCATCGCTGGGTTCGGCGGCGCGCCGAACATGGGCGCGGATGCGCGCGGACGCAGGCATCCGAGCGAGCCCTGGCTCAAGGCCGGCGCGGAGGCCGATCCGGACAGCCCGGCGCCATTGCGCCGGGGCCGCAAGCTGGTGGTGCAGATTGGCGAGACCTTCGGCGACAAGAACGTCCCGTTGTTCGTCGAGAAGCTCGATGCGATCGAACTCGCCGAGAAGCTGAACCTCGAACTCGCCCCCGTAATGATCTACGGCGACGACGTCACGCACATCGTCACCGAGGAGGGGGTGGCGAACCTCCTGTTGTGCCGTACGGCGCAAGAACGCGAGCAGGCGATCCGCGGCATCGCCGGATACACCGACGTCGGTCGCGGGCGGGATCGCAGCATGGTCGCGCTGCTGCGCGAGCGCGGCGTGATCCGGCGGCCGGAAGATATCGGCATCAATCCGCTCGATGCGGATCGCAACATGCTGGCGGCGCGCTCGATCAAGGATCTCGTGCGCTGGTCGGGCGGGCTCTACGCGCCGCCATCGAAATTCAGGAACTGGTGAGGACAGGCCATGGAAGATCTCAGCTTTCATCACCCGGTTCGCGAGCGCGCGGGCGGTATCAGGCAGAGCGCGATCGTGGGTGTGGTCGCCTCGGGCAATCTTGAAGTGCTGGTGGAGCGCGTCCTGCCGGATGCGGAATGCGCGGTCGAGATCAAAACCGCGGCGATGGGCTTCGGCGAAGTCTGGAGCGCTGTCATTGGCGATTTCGTCGAGCGCTATTCGCCCGGCGGGCTGAAATTTTCCATCAATGACGGCGGCGCGCGCCCCGACACGGTGTCGCTTCGGCTGGCGCAGGCGGTGCGATTGATCGCGGGGAGCGACCGATGACCGCGCCGCTCCAGCACGTCGCCCCGGCCGAACGGGCCCGCAGCACAAGCTTCAACGAGGCATCGGCGCGGACGAGGCTTGATCTGCTGCTTGATGCCGGCAGCCTGGTCGAGTTCATCGGGCCGGAACAGCGCGAGGTCAGTCCGCATCTGGAGATATTCGACCTTCCCGAGCAGTTCGATGACGGCATCGTTGTCGGCCATGGCCGCCTCGGCGGTGCGCCGGTATTCGTCGCCGCGCAGGAAGGACGCTTCATGGGTGGCGCCTTCGGTGAGGTGCACGGCGCCAAGCTGACGGGCCTGCTCCGCGCAGCGCGCGAGATCGGATCAATCCCCGTTCTGATCCTGTTCGATACTGGCGGCGTCCGGTTGCAGGAGGCCAATGCCGGTGAGCTCGCCATCGCCGAGATCATGCGCGCAGTGATGGAGGCGCGCAGCGCCGGCGTGAAGGTCATCGGCCTGATTGGCGGGCGCTCCGGCTGTTATGGCGGCGGCGGTCTGATCGCTGGCTGTTGCTCCGCGCTCGCCGTGTCGGAGGCGGGACGCGTCGCGGTTTCGGGCCCCGAGGTGATCGAGACCAATCGCGGCGTCGAGGAGTTCGACTCCCGTGACCGTGCCTTGGTCTGGCGCACCATGGGCGGCAAGCACCGGCGGCTGCTCGGTGCAGCCGACGTCTTCGCCGATGACACCGTGCAGGATTTTCGCGAGGCCGCACGCGAGCTGATCGGGTTGATCGGCCCCTTCGGCCTCGACCGGCTCAGGGCGGAGCAGGGGCGTCTGGCTGACAGGTTGCGCCGCTTTGGCGCTTGCCAGGACGCCGTCGATATCTGGACCGTGGAAGGTGTTGCGGATGCGGAAACGGTTCCGGAATTGCCGGCCGACCAGTTCATTGCGCTCGCTAGCAGGATCGGGAGGAGCAGCCGTGACGCTCGATGACATTCTCGCATCGCTGTTCCCCGACGGCCATGAGGTCAGGAACGATAATGGCGTCCTTGCCGGCGCGGCAACGCTGCGGTCCGGCGGCAGGATACTCGTGATTGGTGTTGCGGATCGGACCGCGCTCGGCGTCGACGAGGCGATCAGACTTTCCGCGCACGTCCTGAAGTCGATCGACCGGGGGAGCGGACCGATCCTGGTGCTCGTCGACAGCGACAGCCAGCGCATGAGCAAGCGTGACGAGATGCTCGGGCTCAACGAATTTCTCGCGCATCTGGCGAAGGTGCTGATCCACGCGGACATGCACGGCCGCCCGACCATCGGTCTTCTCTATGGCCACTCGGCTGCGGGGGCCCTGCTTGCGACAGGCCTGGCGACGCGCGTGCTGGTCGGATTGCCCGGCGCCTCTCCCGCGGTGATGGATCTGCCGTCGATGGCGAAGGTCACCAAATTGTCGATGACGGCCCTTGAGGAGAAAGCCAAATCGACGCCGGTTTTCGCGCCGGGGCTCTCCAATCTCGAGCAGATGGGTGCCGTTCATATGACATGGAGCGATTCCACCTCACTTGCAGACCAGCTGGAGACGCTGCTCGCCGACATGCCGGCTGCGCGGGATCGAAGAGATGCGCTCGGCAAGGAGCGTGGCGGCCGGCCGAAGGCCGCCGATATCGCGGAGCGCGTTCGTGATCTCGCCCTGCAAACCCGGTGAACCGCCGGCCAGTCGCCACGACCTCGTCTTTGTCAGCCCGCAGGGTTGGCGCGCGATGATCGGGATGCGCGGCGATCTCGCAGCCGACCCGCTGGTTTCGCGCTGGTCCGAAATGGGATGGCCGACGATCAGGCGGCGCGCTCTGCCTTGCGAAGCGACCGGCCTTGCGCTCGGCCTGCCGTTGCCGCCCTCCGCCGGCAAGAAGCGGGTGTCGCTTCTCGCGGATATCGACCACATCACCTCGGTCGCGAGGCCGCCCTCGCTGCGGGAGGCGCGCGCCTCGGCGCCGCGCAACTGGTGGCCGACGCTCGATCGGCTCGATGAGCTCGCGCTTCGTCATTCGGTGGACGTGCGCGTGTTCGGCAGCCTCGCATGGCAATCGCTGACCGGGCTCGATTACGTGACCGCTTGTTCCGACCTCGATGTCCTGTTCGCGTTCTCCCGCGAGACCGATCTGGAGCGTCTCGCCGCCGACGTGGCGGCGATCGAGACCGATGCGCCGATGCGGCTCGACGGTGAATTGATGCGCGCGGATGGTGCAGCGGTGAACTGGCGCGAATTCCACGCCGGCACGGACCAGCTTCTGGTCAAGACCATCCGGTGCGTAACCCTGCTCGACAGGGATCGATTCATTTCGGGAGCGACGGGATCATGATCACAGCGGCTGCGCGAAGCACCGAACCACTCGTTTCACCCCGGGGGCAGATGGCGTCCTGCATCTGGTCCATCGGTGGTTTCGCCGCCGATTGCCTCGCCATGGAGCTGGAAACCTGGCCCAAGCCGGGGCTGGTGAGCCATGTCGACAATGGTAGTCACGACGACATGGATGCCGGCACGTTTCGTCGCAGCGCCGCGGCCATCAGGCCCTACCTTCAAAGTCTTGCCGATGCGGGCGCGCTCGGTTGCGGCCTGGGACTGCTGCGGGTCATCGGCCTGGAGGCCGAACGTGCGATGCTCGAGGCGACCTCAGGCGTCAATACGCATCGCGGCGCGATCTTCGGCCTTGGCCTGTTGTGCGCGGCGGCCGGTGCGAGGGCCGGCGGGTTGGTCGATCCGGCACTTCCGCTCGGCGACGTCGTGGCACGCCTTTGGGGCGCCGGCATACTCCACGGTCCGGTGTTGCTGCACAGCCATGGCAGCGCTGCTCGCCGCCGCTTTCACGCAGGCGGAGCCCGTCTCGAGGCGGCGAGTGGGTTTCCCAGCGTCTACCGGATCGGCTTGCCGGCCTTGCGGAGAACAATGCCTGCCACGCCCGAAGATGCGGAAGCGGCGCGGGTCGAAGCGTGCTTTGCACTGATTGCGTCCGTGGAAGACACCAATCTGTTGCATCGTGGCGGGCTCGAGGGGCTTCGCTTTGCGCGTCGCGCGGCGCGTCGCTTCATCGACGCCGGCGGCGTGCGCGCTCCCGGCTGGCGCGCCAGCGCGCGATGGATCCATGAAAGCTTCGTCGCGCGTCGTCTCAGTCCCGGTGGCTCGGCTGACCTGCTTGCGATGTCGCTCTTCGTCGATGCCCACGACGCGCCGGGGCCATGATGTCCAATGCAATCCTGATGGCGCTGGTGCCGGTGTTCTTCGTCTTGCTGCTGGGATACACCGCGGGAAGGTTTCATGTCGTCGACAATCTCCATGTCGATGCTCTCAACGCTCTCGTGATGGATTTCGCCGTGCCGGCGTCGCTGTTCGCCGCGACTGCCTCGGCGTCGCGCAGCGAGATGATCGAGCAGGTTCCGCTCTTTCTGGTGCTCGGCATAACGATGTCGTTGCTCTATGCCGTCTGGTATCTTGCCGCGCGCAAATTGTTCAAGGTGTCGCGGCCCGATGCGTCGATTCAGGCACTCACGGTCGGCTTTCCAAATCTTGCCGGCGTCGGTCTTCCAATCCTGACATCCATCGCGGGACAGGCAGGCGCCGTTCCGGTCGCCGTCGCATTGGCGACCGGTTCGGTCCTTATCAGCCCGGTGACCCTGATCATGGCGGAAATGGACGCCGCCAGGTCCCGTGGCGAGGAAATGGCGGCGCGGCAGATGCTGACGGCAGTGGGGCGTGCGATCACCAAGCCGGTCGTGCTCGCGCCCGTATTCGGCATCCTGTTTTCGGTGTCGGATCTGAGCCTCGACGCGGTCGCTCATGCCTGCCTCGCGCTGATCGGGAGTTCGGCCGCCGGCGTCGCGCTGTTCCTCACCGGAGCCATCCTGTCGGCACAATCGTTCCGCCTGAACTGGAAAATCGCGGCCGCAACGGTTGCCGCGGACATGGTACGGCCACTCGCGGCCGTTGCAGTCACTCACGTCTTTCCAATGGCTCCCGACACAGCGAGGACGGCCATTCTGCTCGCCGCGGTGCCTTCTGGCTTTTTCGGCATTCTGTTTGCGGTCAATTACCGGCTGGACTCCGCAGCGGTCGGATCGATGGTCATTTCGAGCACCGGATTCAGCGTCGCGACCATGGCGGTCGCGATCGCCGTGCTCTTTCCGCACTAGGTGGCGACCATGACGCTTGCGATCCTGTGCTCGGGACAAGGCAGGCAGCATCGGGACATGTTCGCCCTGACGGGCGATGCGCCGGAAGCGACGCACCTGTTTGCACACGCGGCAACGTTGCTGGGCGGCAGGGATCCGCGCGATTTCGTGCGCAGCGAATCGGAGGATGCTCTGCATCGCAACCGTTCCGGCCAGATTCTTTGCACGTTGCAGGCACTGGCCGCTGCTGCCGCGCTCAGGGGCGTCATTCCACATGGCGCCGTCATCGCCGGCTACAGCGTCGGTGAGGTGGCGGCCTGGGGCGTGGGAGACTTGTTCGAACCGGTCGTTACGCTCGACCTCGCGGTGCGCCGCGCGGAAGCGATGGATGCCGCCACCTGTGCCGGTGACGGGCTGATCTTTGTCCGCGGTCTTTCACACGACGATGTTACCCGCCTTTGCGAGCGCCACGGCGCGGCAATCGCCATCGTCAATCCTGGCGATGCCTTTGTGATCGGCGGTGGCCGGGAGGCATTGAACAGGATTGCGGGAGACGCGAGAGCGATGCACGCCGCAAGGATCGTCGATCTGCCGGTTGAGGTTGCCTCCCACACCGGACGGCTCGCCAAAGCATCGGTCGTGTTTCGAGAAGTCCTGCGGGCGGCGCCGGTGGCGTTCCCGCCGGCCGCTGGCGCGCGCATCCTGAGCGGCGTCGATGGCGGTTCGGTCGCCTCCGCCGAGGCGGGCCACGACAAGCTTGCCGCGCAGATCTCGCAAACCGTGCAGTGGGGAAATTGCCTGCAAAGCTGTCTCGAAGCGGGCGCCACGACATTTCTCGAATTTGGACCTGGACATGCACTGAGCGGGATGGTTGCGAGCATCGCGCCCGGCATTCCCGTGCGGTCGCTCGACGATTTCAGGAGTCTTCAGGGCGTGCGTGCCTGGCTTGCGCGCCATCTCAGCGACTGAAATGGCAACAGTTTCGTTCCGGAATCGGACGGACGGCGCTCCGGATCGGCGTGCGGCGAGGTCAAAAAAAGGGGCCGTCCTTGTGGGGAGGACGGCCCAATGCGCGGATGCCTGGGAGGAGAAGGCTCGAGCCGTGACTTGGGGGTCTCAGTCACTAACACTGCCAGCATCGCCGATCCGGCGTGCAAAGTATTTCACGTCCCCACGCTGTTTCTCATTTCGCATGATTCACGAAGGTCCGCCGGCAGGACATGAGACACCGGCTCGCGTGACGGAACCGGGGCGCATTCAGCGAGCCTGGGTGACGCCAATGCGTTCCGGCTGGTGCATCGCCAACGTGCCGGCGTGTCGCCTGTCAGACGTTTGAAGACAGTCGAGAAATGCGCCTGCGTGCAGAAACCGACGGCCAGCGCCGCCTCGACCAGCGGCGTCTCGGTATTCGACAGGAGAGATTTTGCATGCTCGATGCGCTGTTGCAGGAGATATTCGCGCGGCCGGTATCCCGTCGCGGCGCGAAACTGCGCTGCAAAGTGCATCCGGGACAATCCCGCGACGCCGGCAAGGTCGGACAGGCTGATGGAGTGGTCGAAGCGCGCCTTGACATACTCCTCGACGCGTCGGAGACGCCATTTCGGCAAGGCATTGACTTTCGTGCGCGGGGGCTCGCGCCGAGCGACGTGCATCGCCAGCGTTTGGGCAATGCAGCGCGCAAATTCCCGATCGGCCGAATGGCCTTGTTCGGTCAGCGCCTTTGCGAGCTGCTCGGCGAACGGGTCGCGCAACAGAACGAGATCGTTCAGGCATTCGGACGCGAGCGGCTCCGTTCCCGGTTGCGGAGATGGAAGGCAATTGGCCGAGATGTGGAAGTGGAGGAAATCGCACGGCGCATGAAACTGCACGCGGAGCGGCTTCGACGGCGCGCCGACATAGAGCGTGCCCGCCGGCATGGTGCCGTCGAAAATGGTCTGGCTGCCTCTGGTCAGCTTGAGACGTGTGCTCTTCAGGGCGATGGAGAAGAAGTACCGGTCGGGAGGCGTCGTTGCTTCCTCGCGCCTGATGGCCGTCTGCGCATAGGTAAAACGAGAGATCGTGATGTCCTCGCGCGCAACGCCCGCGCGTTGCTCGGGCTGGCGCCATCTTCGTTCTTGGGGGAATGGGAGCGCGCCCTGAGAGAGATCCGGTTCGCGGGCGCCGGGTTGATGCGTCAATCGGGCGCCGGCCGCTTGCATATCGGTGAGCATCGTTCGTCCCGTTTGTTGGACTCCGCTGCCGCCGTGACGGCTGCCGAATGCCATTGGTTGACGTTCGAACGATATGTCTGATGCCGCCACAAGGCCCGTTAGAGTTGCTGAAATGGTGTTAGATTTTGCAAAAGCTGCAGGTGCGTCGGAAGGTTGCGAAACTCCCAATTGAGCAAGTAGAATCAAAGGCTTGGGCTGTGAGTTCCGATGTTGCGGTGCGACGCGGCGCCTCTCGTCAGGTCGGCCGATCTGACTGGATTCAGGGAAGGCGTGGCGGGGCATCGATGCCGGGGGTGAGGCCGGGCGCGATCTTCTCCGCTGACGGAACTGCGGGCACCCGTGCGTAGGGAAGCGTCGCCACCTCGGGAGGCTGCTGGGATGCGGATTGGAGGCAGTTTGGGCGGGGCGGATCTCCTGCGCCGAACACATCGAACATCGGGTCCACGAAGGTCGTGCGGAGCCGATGAGACCAGGGCCGGCGATCGACCGCATCGGGCTGCCGGATCGTCACCGTGGCCGTCATGCCGGAGACCAGCGGCACGCCCGGCGGCACCGTGTCGATGGCGACGCGAACCGGTATGCGCTGCGCAAGCCGCACCCAGGTGTAGATCGGGTCCACGTTGGGCAAACCTTGCGTGCCCGCCGCGGCGTTTGACGCGCTGATGCCGCGGGTCACGGTTTTCACGTGTCCCAGGATCGGCTTGGAGTAGCCGACGAGCTGTGCCTCGACGCGATCGCCGACGCAGACATGCGCCATCTTGGTTTCCTCGAAATAACCGTCGATCCAGAAGCTGTTGGAATCGATGATGGAGACGTTGGTGACGCCGGTCAGCGCATAGTCGCCGACACGCAGCAGGAGATTGGTGACATAGCCGTCGACGGGGCTGAGCACATTGGTGCGCTTCAGGTTCAATTCCGCCTGTGCTAGCTGGTGGGCGGCCGCCGCGTAGGCGGCCTTCGCCTGCGCGGCATTGCCGGCGAAGATCTGCTGCTCCTCTGGCGTAGTCGCCAGGTCGGACAGACGCCGGCGCCGGTCGAATTCGGCCTGCTTTACCTCCAGGTCCGCCGCTCGCTGGTCGACGAGGGCCTTGCCGATGCGAACGGCTACCTCGAAGTCGAAGGGATCGATGACGTAGAGCACGTCACCCTTGTGGACGAACTGGTTGTCGACCACCCGCAGCTCCACGATTTTGCCTGCAATCTGCGGCGCGACATTGGCAACCTGCACGCGCACGCTGCCATTGCGCGTCCAGGGCGCGGTGACATAGTGCTGCCAGGTCGCAACCGATATCAGGATGGCGATCAGGGCAATGGCAAGAGTGGCGAAATGCTTGCCGACGCCGGCCATGAATCGCCCGGCGGCCTTGCGCGGCGACCGCGTCAATGGCGTCGCCTGCCTCGAAGGTTCGCCGTCGTTCGCGGCGCGGTCGCTGGTCGCGCGCGCCGCGGCCTCCGTCAGGCTGGAACACGCGACGGTGTCGGCTGCGTCCGTCCGTGCTTCGGCTGGCGGTTCGGCGTGGGGCGGAAAGGCCGCATCTCGAGGCAGAGCCGCGTCCATGACTTTCTCCTTAGCAGAAGAGCGCGAGCAGGCCGAAGATCGACACGTAGAGGCAGAGCTCGGCCAGCGACGGGTTGCTGAAGATTCTTGTAAATCCCACGAAGCGCAGCACCGGGCGGAGCAGCAGGAATGCGAGCAGCGCCGTTGCCGCATAGGACACGATCGGGGCGATCAGTACACCGCCCACGACGAGTTCACGATAGGTATTCGTCACGGACGCTTTCCCTGGCCGGAACCGGCGAAACTCTGCCAAGATTCGAAGATGAAGCTGGCCGATACGAGCGCGGCGAGCACCGGATCGACAGACAGATTGCCTTGTGCACCCGTCTGGCGTAGCGCCTCGGCGGCAGTCAGGATTGCGCCTCCATCCCGAAGGGTGAGCGCGGCTCGCGCGGCGTGCACCGCCCCGCCGAGTAAGGTCTCGGCCAGGCGGTCCAGTTCGGCACGGCACCGTCGCAGCACCACCGCCTCGTCGAAGCAGCGCATCGCTTCCGCGACGACCCGAGGGGGAGGCGCCGTGGCGCCGTTGGTCGTCAGGATCTGCTCGATCCGTGCGGCATCGCGAAACGCGGCTTCCTCCGGCGCAGGATGCCGCGCTCGTCCGGAATCGAGGCGGCTCAGCTCGCGATGGGCTTCGTCCAGCAGCAGCCGGATCCTCCGTTCACTGGACAAGGATGGCAGCAGGAGCTGCGCCGCGAAGACGAGAACCGAGGAGAGTTGGACAAACAGACACGTCACCAGGAACACCTCGGGGTCGTAGCTCTGCGGATTGCTCGGTGCGAGAACGGCAAGCGTGAACACGAGAGAGAGCCGGCTGAGCGACGGCAGGACGCCGCTCGTCAGCGTGATCAGGAGCGCTGCGCCGATCACGAGAGGCGCGAGGCCGATCGCCAGCAGTTGAAACTCGGATACGCCGTTGAAGACGAGGTATTTCAGGATGCCGGCGAGCAGGCATCCGATCGGCACGGCAAAAACCGCCAGTGTCGTGAAGGCGCGCGGATCCGGAGCCGTCGCGCTCAGGCCGATGATGACTGCGGCAAGCGAGAGGCAGAGCGCGGTGCTCGGCCATCCCGCCATCACGAAGATGATTGCAATGAGGATGAAGTGGATCGCTGCCCTGACGCCGGCTTCCGCTGCAATGCGAGGCGAGCGGTACAGCGGCGCGCGCCATTGCCGGAGTGGATAGTTTCCGGCCCGCAGCGCCTCCAGGCTGTCGCGCACGTCTGCATTCCTGCGGATGATTTCGTCGCGCAGATAGGTCCGGCAGATCGCGACCAGGCCAGAGGCGCCGGGGTCTCGGTCGTCCCGAGACGTCGCGGATGCGGCTGGCAGTGCTGCGAGCGTACGGGCGAGCGCCAGCTCGCTGACGAGGCCCACCATCGCAGAGCGTGCGGCTGAGGATCTGGCCGGGCCGCTGATCGACTCCGTGACGAGGCTCGCGATCTCCGGATGCAGGGCCGCGACATCGCGCAACATGTCCGCAGCAGCCGTCGCGGATGAAGCGTCGCCGCGGACGGCGCGTTGCGCGAACTCCGTGACCCGGCGATGCAGTGTTTCGAGGCGGCTCGCCAGAACCGGATGATAGTCCGGCGCGGAGAGCACCTCGTTGACCAGAGCAACCGCGAGGACGCCGATGGCGATGGCGGCGCCCCGGGCGACGCCTGTCGGAAACACTTGCAACGGACTGTCGATCTGCTGAATGGCAATCAGGGCAACGGTGATGCAGCTGAGAGCCGCCGCATAAGCGCGATTGCCGTCCAGCATCCCGGCAGCGCAGACGCAAAGTCCGACCCAGATGCCCAACATTGTGGGCTGGAGCGCGCCGGTTTGGGAAAAGGTGCCGGCGAGGGCGATCGATGCGATCACGCCGATGACGGTTGCGAGCAGCCGGTAGCCTGCCTTTTCCATGCCCTGTGCGCGCGTGGGCAGCGCCAGGATTGCCACGGTGATTGCTGCCGACGAGGGGGATTCGAGCTCGAGCCAGAAGCTCACATAGAGTGCGAGGAGCATTGCCAGCAGGACGCGCAGCGCGAACGCCCAGGAACTCACCGGGAAGCCGGCGAAGACCCGCGGGCGGATGTCGTCGGCAGCGCTGGTGGCGTCCCCTGGCAATTGTGCTCGCTCCATGTTCGGCAAAGCGTGCAGCCTGTCGGCGTCGCGAAATCGAAGGGGAGCATGAGCCGTGCCGGTCGGTATTTTCGGTCCACCAACCTGTTTTCGGGAACGCACGCCGGGGAGGCGCACTTGGCCCGAGCCGGGGCCCGACTATTGCGGCGCGTGGCCCGCCAGGGCCTCTTCGAGGCGGCGGATGATCTCGTCGCCACTCGACGGCTTGCCGAGATAGCAATGCGCGCCAGCCGCCATGACACGCTGGCGCACGGGTTCGCTGGGGAACGCGGTCATGAAAATGATCGGGAAATGGCGACCGGAGGCAACCAGGCGCGCCTGCAATTCATCGCCGGTAATGACCGGCATCTGAACGTCGGCGATCATGCAGGCCGGATCTTCTCCCGCGGGTTCCCGCAGGAAGGCGACGCCGGACTCGTAGGCGTGGGCCTCGTAGCCGAGCGAACGCACCAGGCTCGCCAGCGACGCGCGCACGCCTTCGTCGTCGTCTACGATCGCAATCACCGGGGTTTTGGCCATTGGCACACATCCTGACCGCTGTGTTCCGCAGGGAGGATATCTCCCCTTGGGCGGCCGATGGCGCCTTATGCACCGTGCGGCAGTCCCGCCGAAATTATACTCAGGTTTGGTCCGTAGTCTTTCGGTTCTGGGAAATCTCGAGCGCTTCGGCCTTGCGAACGAGGTCGGCCAGCGACCGGACCTCCATCTTGCGCATGACGTTGCCGCGGTGGATCTTGACGGTGATCTCGCTGAGGCCGATCAGGCCTGCCACCTGCTTGTTCATCAAGCCGGCGGTCACATGGCCCATCACCTCGCGTTCGCGCGCCGTCAGGCTCTCATACTGGATGCGGATATCTTCCTTCGTCGCGGCTTCCGCGCGGCGCTGCGCATCGCGCTCGAGCGCTGCCGTCACGGCGTCGAGCATGTCCTGATCGCGAAACGGCTTGGACAGGAAATCCACGGCGCCAGCCTTCATGGCGCGCACCGACATTGGAATGTCCCCATGACCGGTCATGAAGATGATTGGATATCTGATGCCCTGGCGGGTCAGTTGACCCTGGAGATCGAGGCCGCTCACGCCCGGGAGCCGAACGTCCAGCACGATGCAGGCCGGGCCGTCGGGCATCGTGCCGCCAAGCAGCTCGGCCGGCGAGCCGAACAGGCGTGTATCGAGACCGACGGATCGGAACAGGCTGTCGAGCGAGGCACGAATGCTCGCGTCGTCATCAACGATGATGACGACTGAACTGGAGGACTGGGCCGGCGGTTGCGCTTGGTTTGGTCGTGTCATGGCAAGGCGTGTTCTTGGCTGAATGGCAGTGTCAGGTGGAATGTCGCGCCCGATCCCGGAGAGCTCTCCACGGACAATCGGCCGCCGTGAGCTTCCACCGTCGTTCGACAGATCGCAAGTCCCATGCCCATGCCGCCGCCCTTGGTGGTGAAGAACGGATCAAACAGGCGCGGCAGGTCGTCAGGCTGGATGCCCGGGCCGCTGTCCTCGACCGTGATGGCAAGGTTTTCACCGTCGACGGTTCCGGCGCGCAGCGTGACGGTGCGGGAACCGGGCCGGCCTGACATGGCCTGGCCGGCATTGATCAGAAGATTGACCAGGACCTGCTGAAGCTGGATCCGGTCGCCGCGAACCGGCGGCAGGCCATGCTCCGTCTTGACGATGAGGGCGACGTCGTCCTTGGCGAGCTCGCGCGCGATCAGGAGGGTCGCTTCCTCGATGATCTCGTCGATCTGCAGCAGATCCTGCTGGGGCGAGGCCTTCTTCAGGAAAGTCCGGATGCGGGTCACGATCTCGCTGGCGCGGCGGCCCTGAGCAACGACGTGACCGATCGTCGTCGCAACCTCCTTGAGATCGGGCACGTCGCGGCGC
Source organism: Bradyrhizobium liaoningense (assembly GCF_018130785.1). GTDB lineage: Bacteria > Pseudomonadota > Alphaproteobacteria > Rhizobiales > Xanthobacteraceae > Bradyrhizobium > Bradyrhizobium liaoningense_A. The sequence goes on along the minus strand of NZ_JAFCJT010000001.1, from coordinate 469,662 downwards.
AGCCACCGTAAGCCAGCTTCGCCGCTGGTGACGATCGCTGCCAGAGGCTGATTCACCTCGTGGGCAATGGACGCGCTGAGTTCGCCAAGCGTGGCGACGCGCGCGGCATGCGCCAGCTCCGCCTGCGCCGCGAGCAGCGCGTCCTGTGCCTGCTTGCGCTCGGTGATGTCGATGACGAAGGCGAGCACGTTGCGATCTCCGTCGGGCTCGGCCGGAAAGGTGATCGTAAACAGGACGGGCACCTTGCGTCCGTCGAGGCTCACGAGATCGGTCTCGCCTTCGTGGAACCGCTCTCCTTCCGCGAATGCGACCAGCGCGCCGAGGAAACTGCGGTCGTTCTCGCCCAGAAGCCTGTCCACGTTCCCCACGAAGGCCGCAGAGCCGCTTGCTCCCGCCATCTTCTGGAGGGCCGGATTGACGTCGGTGATTCCAGCGAGCCGGCGGGCATGCCGCACGAATTCGGGATTTCGTGCAAGATAGTCCCGTAAGGTGGCGCCTCCGGTCTCCAGCGAATTCAGCGCGGTCCGCACTGCGCTCCAGTCCTCTTCGACGACGCCGACGCGGCTCGCGTCGAACATCCGGCGGTATCGTTGCTCGCTTAGCACCAGCGCGTTATGTGCCGCTACGCGGTCCGTGACGTCGGTGTGCGTTTCAAGCACTCCGACGGGTTTGCCGAGATGGTCGTGCTGGAGCGCCCATCGAGCATCGACGGTGAGTGCGCCGCCGGCCTTCGTCCGCTGCTCCAGCCTGCCTTCCCATCGGCCGATGTCGAGCAAGCCGGCCTCGATGACCTCTCGCCGGTCGGGATATGCGGTTCTCAGCAGCGCGTCGGCGTGTTGCCCGACCGCCTCGTCGGCCGACCAGCCGTAGGCGTGTTCCGCGGCCCTGTTCCAGAATGTGATCACGCCGCGGCGATCCCTGACGAAGATCATGTCATGCGAGAGATTGAGCAGCCGCGCCTGCGCCGCGAGGCGCTTCGTCGCCGCGTGATTCTGGAGCGCCAGCAAGGTCGTGATTCCGATGGCGGCGAGGCTCACCAGCGCACGAAGGGCAGGCGAGGCGATCGCCTCCAGATCGTGCGACAGCAGATAGGCGGTTATGGTCAGGACGCTGCAGCCGGCAGCGGCGGCGACGATGTCGTTGCGCCGGTGCGTCTTCGCCGCGAGCAGGATCGCAACGACGTAGAGAACTGCGACCGCGCCCTCGAGCGGCGTCAGCACATCGACCAGGAAAACCGCGAAAGCGAGGACGGCAGACCAGAACCGCAAGCCGCCGCGACTCATCGATGAACCCGTGGCCCGATCAAGACTGGTCATCGTCGCTGGTGGTCGCTCTGCTCATTTTCCGGTCACGTTGATGCCGCGATTTGATCGGGCCGACAACATGCGGCAACATGATTTTCGTGCTCTCTTGAAAGACGTTGCCGCGGTTCGATCCCGCGCGAGTACCGATGAGGCACATTCCCCGGCAAAACAGGGTTTTGCGTGACTTTCCGACCGCTGGCGAGCGCGTCAACATACCGCAGGGCGAGACCAGTTCCGCCATCGCTGCGAACGGGACGTCCGCGCGGCCCGCGACGCCGCGGTCATACCTAGGTATGACGCGATCAACCCGAGAACCTATCCGGTGCACCCGCGCGTAGAATGGAGCGCGGGGACCGCCGAACTACTCTGCTCCCACATTCGGACGAGAAATTGGGTCTCGCCGGATCGAAAACGGGACAAGGAGTTCGACGATGTCGCTACAGATGTCACACCCGCTAGGCGCGAAGGATCATGTCGTCGGCTCGATCGGCGTCTCCGCCATCGATGGTCGGCAGTCGGGGCTTGCGGAACGTCAGGATCGCGCCGGCGAAAAAGCGATGACGCTTTCCCTCGTTCACCTCGATGTGGCTCTGGCCATCGAGACGTCCCAGCCGGGTGTGCGGAGATCCACCGGCGACGGGCCCAGCTTCAGGGTATCGGCGAAACGCCTCGCGCGCGTCTCGGTTGAGACCGATCGGGAGGCCGGTGCAGGCGAGTTCCCGGACCCGGTGATGCGACACCTCTCCGATGCGCTCGCTGCAACCGAAGCGGCCCATCATCCTCACTCCGCCATCCTTGCGGACGCCTTGCGTCTTGCCATCCTGACCCGCAGGGCCAGCCGGCCGACGGCCGTCGAGATCGACCAGGCCGACGACGAGCGCTGCCGGTCTGTGCGATCGTTGCAAAAATGGCGCCTCAAGCGCGTGCTGCAATATGTCGACGAGAATCTGGCTGGCAAGATCACCTTGCAGGATCTGGCGGCGGTCGCCGGCCTCAGCCGCATGCACTTTGCCGCGCAGTTCCGGGTCGCGGTCGGCATGCGGCCTCACGACTATCTGCTGAATCGGCGGATCGAACGCGCACAGGAACTGCTGAGGCGCGCCGACGTCTCGCTCGTCGACGTTGCCTTGACCGTCGGATTCCAGACACAGGCGCATTTCACGACGGTATTCAAGCGTTTCGCCGGCGACACGCCGTATCAATGGAGGAGTGCCCACCTTGCGCAATTCCTGCCGCTGCCTCGCGCCGAAGTGGGGCCGTCATGAGCAGTATCGGTATTGAGGTCCTGATGCTGCCGCTGGCCGGCATTCATCTGGCGATGGCGCAACAAGAACTCACGGGCGCGCTGGAGATCGCCCGTGCTCTCGGCAACTCCTATCGCCTGGCATCTTCAGATCCAGGATCCGGCGCTCTCTATGGCCGGTTCATTTTCGATTTCTGCCGAACCATCGTCACGGTCGTCGCGCGATAGCGTCCAGCAGCTCGTTGCTGCTGGTCGCGACATTTGCATGTCTGTTCGTGGCGGCTGCTTTCAGCGTCCCGTGAAGCGGGCGAAGCGGGCCGGACGTCGAACGGCTACTCATGGCCTAAGGTGGCATCACGTGTATCGGCGTCACCGCTCATTGAGCTTCAAGACCAAATGCACCGTCTGCGGGTCGCGGCGCGCCGCCGGCTCGAAGCCGAACTTGCCGAACACGCTCAGCATGGTCGCATTCTCAGGCAGGACTTCTGCTGAGAGCTCACGCAATTCGGCTTCGCCGGCGAGGTTGATGAGGTGGCGCATCAGGATCGAGCCGACGCCACGTCCCTGCCAGGCATCGACTACCATGAAGGCCATCTCGGCGCGGCCCGGTTCGAAGACGATGTAGCGGCCGCCGCCGACGATGGCAGTCTGGCCGGCTTCCCCGGCGAGCGCCACCAGCGCGACGTGGGTCTTGAAGTCGACGTCCACGAAGAAAGCGCGTTCTCGGTCGGAGAAATGGCGCTTCATCGCGAAGAAGCGGCGCTGCAATGATTGCGCACTGGTCCCTTCCACCGCGGCGAGCATGCCGACCTCATCCTCCGACCGGAGCGCCCGGATCTCGACCGGGCTGCCGTCGCGCAAGTGCTCGCGTACGCTGTAGCTGTCGGCCTCCAACATCACGGCTCCCATGCAGGCAGGCCAGGCACCGATCGCGCCCGGCGTCGGCCGATCAGGTCTCCACGTCGCCCCGGGACGCTTGATCCAGATCAAGATCGCAGCGTCAAAGCGCCGACTACGCTCGCTTTTGGTCTGGAACCGGACGCGCCCTTGAAGACACTTCGCCAGCTTCTCACCGGAGAGGACGTGATCCAGCTCGTGATCCGGCTCGGATTGCTCGCTCTGTTGATCTTCTGGACATTCTATCTGATCCGCCCATTCGTCACGATTCTGGTCTGGGCCGTCGTGCTCGCGGTCGCGTTCAATCCGGTCTTCGTCCTGTTTGCCAAGCTACTCGGCGGGCGGCCGAAGCTCGCTGCGGTGGTTCTCACCGTAATTAATCTCGCCATCGTCATCGGACCGGCGGCCTGGCTCGGACTCGGTGCGGTGGACGGGATCAGGGATTTCGCCGGCGAGCTGGCCGCGGGCGATCTGGCGGTTCCTTCGCCGCCCGCGGTGATCAAGACATGGCCGCTGATCGGAGAGCAGCTCTACGATTTCTGGGATCAGGCCTCGACCAATCTCCGTTCGGTTCTGCAACGGACTGTGCCGTATCTGAAGCCGTTTGCCGGTACGCTGCTTGGCGTCGCGGGCGACGCCGGCGTGGGTACGATCAAGTTCCTGCTGTCGGTCGCGGTCGCCGGCTGTCTCTTTCCCTATGGACCGCAGCTCGTCGCGGCGGTCAGGGTTTTTCTGTCGCGAATCGTGCCCGAGCAGAGCGAGCACTTCCTGGATCTGGCAGGCGCCACCATTCGTGCGGTATCCCAAGGCGTGATCGGTATCGCCGTCATCCAAGCGCTGCTGGCCGGCATCGGCTTCAAGCTGGCGGGCATCCCGATTGCCGGGCTGCTAGCGTTCCTCGTGCTGCTGCTATCCGTCGTGCAGATCGGCGGGACCATCATCATGCTGCCCGTGATCATCTGGATCTGGACCGACAAGGACGTCACTACAGCGTTGCTGCTGACGCTTTTTCTGGGAATCGTCAGCATTCTCGACAACATATTGAAGCCGCTGGTGATGGGGCGCGGCCTGACGACGCCGACACTCATCATCCTCATCGGCGTGATTGGGGGCACGCTGGGGCACGGAATCGTCGGCCTCTTCATCGGACCCGTCGTCCTGTCGGTGGCCTGGGAGCTCGCGGTGGCCTGGATCAGGACCGACCGCGCCGTCCCGGCGCGGCAAGCGGCCGTAGACCGTTGACCTAAATCAACGTCGGCCATCCCGGAGCGCCTTGGATGAAACCACGCGACGATGAGGTCGGAATATGTCGATGGAAAAACCAAGCGTGCCAGGCGGCCCTTTGTCCGGACTTGTCGCCTCGGCGCTCGAATACATGGTCGATGCGGGGCAGCGGAGCGTCCTGTTCCTGGACATCATGCGCCGCCGCGGCGACCAGTACCGGGAACATATCGCGCAGACAGCACCGCATGTCCTGCAATATGCCGCCGAATTGATCGTCGACGGCCGCAAGCTCGACGAGCCGGTCAACTATGCGCTGGTGCGCATCATTCCGCCCAAGGGCGTCGTGATCGATCCGGAGCGGCGGCCATTCGTCGTGATCGACCCCCGCGCCGGTCACGGTCCGGGCATCGGCGGCTTCAAGGCGGACAGCGAGATCGGCGTTGCGATGAAGGCCGGGCATCCCTGCTACTTCATCGGCTTCCTGCCGGAACCGATGCCGGGACAGACCATCGAGCGCATTGCGCGGGCCGAAGCGTTGTTCATTGAGAAGGTCATCGGCCTGCATCCCAAGGCTGACGGCAAGCCCTGCGTAATAGGCAACTGCCAGGCCGGCTGGGCCGTCATGATCCTGGCATCGCTGCGGCCGGAATTGTTTGGGCCGCTCATTATTGCCGGCGCGCCGCTCGCCTATTGGGCCGGCGTGCATGGCAAATATCCGATGCGCTATTCCGGTGGCCTCTTGGGCGGAAGCTGGCTGACCGCGCTGACCAGCGACCTCGGCGCCGGCAAGTTCGACGGCGCATGGCTGGTGCAGAATTTCGAGAACCAGAATCCGTCGAACACGCTCTGGACCAAGCAGTACAACGTCTATTCCAAGGTCGACACCGAGGCCGATCGTTATTTGGAGTTCGAGCGCTGGTGGGGTGGGCACGTCAACCTCAACGCCGAAGAGATTCAGTTCATCGTCGATGAGCTCTTCATCGGCAACAATCTCGCTGCCGGCAAGATCGAGATGTCAGACGGCCAGAAGGTGGACTTGCGCAACATCAGATCGCCGATCGTGGTGTTCTGCTCCGAAGGCGACAATGTCACTCCGCCGCAACAGGCGCTGGACTGGATCCTGGATTGCTACGCCGATGTCGACGAGATCAGGGCCTATGGGCAGACCATCGTCTACACGGTGCACAAAAGCATCGGCCATCTCGGCATCTTCGTGTCTGGCGGCGTCGCGAAGAAGGAGCACGCCGAGTTCTCCAGCAATATCGACCTGATCGACGTGCTGCCGCCCGGGCTCTACGAAGCGACGTTCGAGGCCAAGGACGATGAGACCAAGAGCTCCGATCTCGTCGTCGGCCAGTGGGTGATGCGCTGCGAGGCACGGACGCTCGACGACATCCGCGCCATGGGCGGCAACTCGCCGGAGGATGAGCGGCGCTTTGCCGCCGCCAAGCGCGTCTCGGAGCTCAACCTCGCCGCCTACCAGAAGTTCGTCCGGCCCTGGATCAAGGGCATGGTGACGCCGCAGATGGCTGATATGATGCGCAATCTGCATCCGCTGCGACTGCAATATGAAGCCATGAGCAGCCAAAATCCGTGGATGGCGGCGGTGAAGTCGGCCGCCGGCGAGATCGAGGACAACCGCAAGCCGGCTTCCGGGGACAATCCCTTCGTCGCGTTCCAGAATCGGATGTCCAAGCAGATTGTGCATGCCCTGGATAGCTGGCGCGACGCACAGGAAACGCTGAGCGAAACGATCTTCCTTAACGTCTACGGCTCGCCCACGTTGCAGGCGGCCGTCGGAATCGATCCGAAGTCCGAACCATCGCGTTGGCGCGAGATGTCGTCTGAGCATCGCGCGATGCTGGAGAAGCGGGTTGCGCAGCTGAAATCGGCGATCGGCGACGGCGGCCTGCGCGAGGCGGCCATCCGCAGCCTGCTCTATATCGGATCAGCGCGCGGAATGGTCGATGAACGCAGCATCGAGGCCCTGCGCCGGATCCGCCGCGACTACAGTGGACAGCGAATGACGCTGCCTGAGTTCAAGATGCTGGTCCGCGAGCAGTTCTTCATGCTGCTGATCGATCGGGAGGGCGCCCTGGCGGCCATTCAGAAGCTGCTGCCGGACGATGTCGACCAGCGGCGCGCAGCCTTCTCGGCAATGCACGAGGTGCTGTCGGCCAGCGGCGAGATCACGGGCGAGCGCGCAAACCGCCTGCAGCGTGTTGCCGCCTTGTTCGGTGTCGATGCGGAGGAAGGGGCGTCGAACGTTGCCCCTTTCGATCCAAAGGCGAAAGCGTCGTAAGGCTGTCCGGCAGGATCGGGAGCAACATCATGTCAGCCGAACTAAGGCAAACATCGTCGCCCAGCAAGTATGACCGGTTGGTCGCAGCCGCCAAGGCGGTGCCGCCGGTTCAGACAATCGTTGTGCATCCCTGCGACGAGATCTCGCTGCGCGGCGCTGTCGACAGCGCACAAGCCGGCATCATCCGCCCGATCCTGGTCGGGCCCGAAAACAAGATCAGGGAGATCGCGGGAAGGCACGGCCTCGACATCGCCGGCTTCGAGATGGTCAACGCCGCGCACAGCGACGAAGCGGCTGCCAAGAGCGTCGAGCTCATTCACGCGGCCAAGGGCGAGATGCTGATGAAGGGCAGCTTGCACACCGACGAGCTGATGCGTGCCGTCACCGCAAAAGTGGGTGGTCTGCGCACCGATCGGCGCATCAGCCACGTGTTCGTGATGGATGTGCCGGCCTATGTCGAGACCCTGTTCGTGACGGATGCCGCTATCAACATCTTTCCCGATCTCGATGCCAAGCGGGACATCATCCAGAACGCGATCGATCTCTACATGCAGGCCGGCTTCGGTACTTCGCCGCGAGTCGCGATCCTCTCTGCGGTCGAGACCGTGACCTCCAAGATTCCATCGACGATCGAAGCCGCGGCACTCTGCAAGATGGCCGACCGCGGCCAGATCACCGGCGGGGTGCTCGACGGACCGCTGGCCTTTGACAACGCCATCGATGTCGAGGCGGCGCGCATCAAGGGCATCAAATCCGAGGTCGCCGGCCGGGCGCAGATCCTGGTCGTGCCCGATCTCGAGTCCGGTAACATGCTGGCGAAGAATCTGGCCTATTTCGCCAAGGCTGATGGTGCCGGCCTTGTGCTCGGTGCCCGGGTTCCGGTCGTCCTGACCTCGCGCTCGGACTCGCCGCGTGCCCGCATGGCCTCTTGCGCGGTGGCCTCGCTCTATGCCAACGCCAGGCGCCAACGCGCTCCAACAGTTGCCGCGTGATCGCCATGGATACGATCCTCGTCGTCAACGCAGGCTCCTCCAGCGTCAAGTTCCAGGTCTATTCCGTCGAGGGAGAGGGCAGGCTCCGGCGCCAGATCAAGGGCCAGATCGACGGCATCGGCAGTCGTCCGCGGCTGCGGGCGAGTGGCGCGAATGGCGATCCGATCGCCGACCGCGCCTATCCGATCGAGGCGATCCCGGATGTTCCGGCCGCGATGGGCACCGCTGGCGAATGGCTGCGGAACGAGCTTCGCATCCACCCGATCGCTGTCGGGCATCGTGTCGTGCATGGCGGGCCCGATTATGACCGGCCAGTGTTGATCGATCACGGCGTTGTTGCCCGCCTCGAACGCTTCGTGACGCTGGCACCACTGCATCAGCCGCACAACCTGGCGCCGATCCGTTCGATCCTTGCGGGCTTCCCGACGCTTCCGCAGGTCGCCTGTTTCGACACCGCGTTTCATCGCACGCACAGCCCGCTTGCGGACCACTACGCTATCCCGCATCAGCTTCATGCCGAAGGTGTTCGGCGCTACGGCTTCCACGGACTGTCCTACGAGTATGTCGCAAGTGCCCTTACGCAAATCGCGCCGGAAATCGCCAAACGTCGGGTCATCGTTGCCCATCTCGGGAGCGGCGCTTCGATGTGCGCGATGAACCAGGGGCGGAGCGTCGAGAGCACCATGGGCTTCACTGCGCTGGACGGACTACCGATGGGAACGCGCCCGGGGCAGCTCGACCCCGGCGTCGTGCTCTATCTGATCTCCGAGAAGGGGATGTCTGCGGCGAACGTTCAGAACTTCCTTTATCGCGACTGCGGCTTGAAGGGGCTCTCCGGCGTCAGCAACGATATGCGCGAGCTGGAAGCAAGCGTAGACCCCAAGGCGAAGCTGGCGATCGATTATTTCGTCTACCGGATCGGTCTCAATGCCGGGATGCTCGCGGCGGCGCTGCAGGGCCTGGATGCCTTCGTCTTTACGGCCGGCATCGGCGAGAACTCCGCGAACATTCGCGCCCGTGTGGTCGAGCAGCTCGGATGGCTCGGGGGTGCGCTCGATCCGGCCGAGAATTCGCGCAATTCGAGGCTGATCTCGGGCTCCGACAGCCGCATTCCCATTTACGTCGTGCCGACCGACGAGGAATTGATGATCGCGAAGCACACGCTGTCGCTGTTGATGACAAGGCCGACGACCAACCCGAGACAAGAGAGGGTGTCATGATTCCCGTGTTTCCTGATACCAAGATTGCTCTCAAGGGGAAGAAGGGCCTCGTCGTCGGCATCGCCAACGACCAGTCCATCGCCTGGGGGTGCGCCAGGGCGTTTCGTGCGCTGGGAGCCGATCTCGCCGTCACCTATCTCAACGAGCGCGCCAGGAAGCACGTCGAGCCGCTGGCCCAGGCGCTGGAGGCGCCGATTTTCCTGCCACTGGACGTCATGACGGAAGGGCAAATCGAGCAGGTGTTCGAGCGGATCGCGAAGGAATGGGGGCAGCTCGATTTCATGCTGCACTCGATCGCCTTCTCGCCGAAAGAAGCGTTGCATGGACGCGTGGTGGATGTTGGCCGCGACGGTTTCCTGAGAACCATGGACGTTTCCTGCTGGTCGTTCTTGCGGATGGCGCACCTCGCCGAACCACTGATGAAGAATGGCGGCACGATGTTCACCATGACCTACTACGGAAGCCAGATGGTGGTGGAGAACTACAACATCATGGGTGTGGCGAAGGCCGCGCTTGAAGCCGCCGTCCGCTACGCTGCCGCCGAATTGGGCCCGAAAGGCATCCGCGTGCATGCCATCTCGCCGGGACCGTTGGCCACGCGCGCGGCCTCAGGCATTCCAGAATTCGACGAGCTGATGGACAAGGCGCAGTCGAAGGCGCCGTCGCGCAGCCTGGTCAGCATCGACGACGTCGGCAACGCCACGGCGTTCCTGGCGCTCGACGGCGCCAAGCTGATCACCGGAGGCGTTCTCTATATTGATGGCGGGTATCACATTATCGACTGAGCGAGCTCAGCGATAGTGCAGCGCGATCAGCTCGGCGACGCAGGCGGGCTTCTTGCCACCTTCGATCTCGATCACGAGATGGTAGTTGACGCGCAGGCCAGCGGGCGGCACATCCTCCACCTCGGCAACCGTGACGCGGCCGCGCAGCTTCGAGCCCGCCGGCACGGGCGCCAGATAGCGTATCCTGTCCGCGCCGTAGTTCAGGGTGTTGCGTAGTCCCTTCAGGCCCATCACCGAGCGGATGAACATCGGCGCAAGGGCGAGCGACAGCAGGCCGTGGGCGATAGTGGTTCCGCCCGGCAACTCTTTCTTCGCGCGCTCCTGGTCAACATGGATCCATTGCTCGTCGCAGGTCGCTTCCGCAAACCGGTTGATGCGATCTTGCGTCACCTCGATCCAGTCGCTGACGCCGATCTCGGTGCCGACGGCGGATTTGATCTCGTTGAAGTCGCTGAATATCCGCATGATGCCGACCCACTCAGATCTTCATTTCCAGGACCTTCTCGGGAACGATCAACTCGGCTTCCGTCACCGCCATCACCTCGCCGATGCCGACACCGGGTGCCGTTTCGAGCAGAGTAGCCCTGCCGTCGGGGAAACCAATCACCGCCATGTCAGTCACGACGAGGTTCACCGGCCGCGCCGAGGTCAGGGGCAGTGAGCATCTGTCGACGATCTTCGATTTGCCCTTCGCCGCGTGCTGCATGGCGACGATGACCCGCTTGGCTCCGGTGACGAGATCCATTGCGCCGCCCATTCCCGGCACCATCTTGCCGGGGATCATCCAGTTGGCGAGATGACCCTGCGCATCGACCTGAAGTCCACCGAGAACGGTGACATCGACATGGCCGCCACGGATCAGTCCGAAGGACATGGCGCTGTCGAAAGTGCTGGCGCCGGGCAGGGCGCTGATTGGGCGCCCACCGGCGTCCGTCAGCGTAGGATGGGCCATGCCTTGCTCCGGGATCGGCCCGGTGCCGATCAAGCCGTTCTCCGACTGGAAGAACACCTTGAGATCGGAAGCAACGTAGTTCGCGACCAGCGTCGGAATGCCGATACCGAGATTGACGAGATCGCCGTTCCTGAGCTCCTTGGCGACGCGCCGGGCAATGATGGTCTGTGCGTCCATGGAATCACCCGTTCATAATAAGGTAATCGACGAGGGGGGCCGGCGTCACAACGTGGTCGGGCGCGATGACGCCGACGGGCACGATGTGCTCCGCCGTTACGATCACTGTATCGGCGGCCATCGCCATGATCGGATTGAAGTTGCGGGATGTCAGTGCATAGCTGAGATTGCCGAGGTAGTCGGCCAGGAAGGCGTGAACCAGCGCGAACTGTGCGCGCAACGCGGTCTCGAGCAGGAAGGGTTTGCCGTCGACCTCGATCTGGCGCTTACCTTCGGCGACCAGCGTACCGACGCCGGTTGGTGTCAGAACGCCGCCCAGTCCACATCCGCCGGCGCGAATGCGCTCGACGAAGGTTCCCTGAGGGACGAGATTGACGTCGATCTGGTTCGCCAGCATCTGCTGCTGCGCCTTCGGATTAAGCCCGATATGCGTCGCGGTCAGGCGCGAGACCAGCGCAGCGTCGAACAGTTTTCCGACGCCTTTCCCCGGGACGGCAGCGTCGTTGCAGATCAATGACAGGCCGGTCTTGCGCTGCCGGGTAACTTCGTCCAGCAGGCGCTCCGGTGTTCCGACACCCATGAAGCCGCCGACCATGACGCTCGCGCCGGCCGGGATCATCGCGACTGCTTCTTCGACGGAAACGGCCTTCATGATTGGAACTCCAGTCAGCAGGCGACCAAGGGGAGGCGACTGTGAGACGAAGTTGGCGAACGGTCGGCCGGCGCCTTTGATCTGCGTCAAGGATTCCTATCGTTCCCGCGCCGGATGGCGATGCCGACGCTTTCAAGCGCTTCCGCCCATAAGGTGCGAACCTCGGCGTGGCGCCGTTCAAGGGCCGTGCTGACGGCGTCCCGAAACGGCACGAGGCTCTCACTCTTCAGAAACAGAATTTGCGCCTGCAACAGCCGGCCGCTCTCGAATTCGATGCGGCGCAATGCCAATACGAAGGGATCGTTGGCATTGGCGTCCACCGGCAGCAGGGCCGCTGGGCGGATGCCGGCGTGAATGGCATGAGCCCGCGTCGCAAGCTCGATGGAAAGGGCCAGAGGTTGATTGGTTACCCCCTCGAACGGCTTGGGAAACCAGGCCGTCTCCCACGTCGCCGCCATGTAACCCAAGGCAATGTCGGGTACCCAGGACGTCGCGCGCTGCAATAGCGAGACGATCTCGGACTCCCGGTAGAATTGCGCGTTCAACTCGGCCTGCCAGGCGGCCTCGATACGGATGGGTAGGGCCATGGCGTACTGCCGCGCTAATGCGCCGTGCGCCGAGACCAGGAACGCGGCGACGCGTGTCTGCTGGTGCGACGGAATACGGCCCTCCGAATCGAGCGGTCCGAGAAATCGGCTCATGGCAGCGCTGCCCGGACAGGAATGGCCCGCAAATGATCATAGCCGGGGGGAAATGGCGTGAGCTCGCCGCCGGCCTCTTCCGGCGCGATCCAGACGGACCTGTTGCCTTGCCAGCGACCGGCCAGCACGTCGTCCGCAAAGCGCGCGAGCAGGTCGGCCGTGAGCGCGCTCTTCTCGAGCGTGAAGGCATGATAGGCTTTCGGAATGATCACGAGCGAGCTGTCGGGGATTTCGACGCGCAGGGTCTCATGCAGGGATCGCGGCGTCAGGAAGTCGAATTCGCCGTTCAGGATCATGGTCGGCACGGCGATCGAGGACAGGCGCGGCGTCAATGGCTGGAAGGCGAGAAACGACTCCATCAGATTCTGGAGCGCATAGAGGTCGTTGACCAGCCAGCCCTGCCGCTTGACGCTGTCAAGCGTGTCGAGCAGCGGCTTCAACCATTGATCGGACAGGTTCATCGGCAGCAGGAGATCCTGGAGATAGCTGGTGCCGCCGAGGATCAGACCGGTCCGCAGCGCATTGCCGAGCAGAAGGAGCTGCGGCGACAGCTCCGCAAAGCAGCTCATCGGCACAAGGCCGACGAGCCGGTCGCCGTGCTCGATGGCGTAGCGCAGCGCAATCAGCCCGCCGAAGCTGATGCCGCTGAGGAAAATGGGGCCGCCGCCGAGCTCGCCGATCAACAGGTGGAGCGCTGCTACGTGGTCATCCTGGCTGATGAAGAGCGCAGGTTTATCGGAGACGCCCTGGCCGAGGAGGTCGAAGGTCGCGACGCGGAAACCACGCGCCAACAGCGCCTCTCGATAGGTAGCCCACAGTTCGGAGTATTGCGTGAGCCCGTTCACCAGAACATAGGCGGGCGCGTCTGCCGGCCCGTCCAGCTCATAACGTATCTGATATGAGCCGTGGCTGAGGAAGGGCATTGCGAAACCGGAGACATTCGGACGTTGCGATCCTCGGCCGCCGGGAGCGGATTCCCTTGAGTTAGATCAAAGGTCCCGCGGTCGTCTTCCCTAGCGTTTTGGCAAAACACCGCCAGGAGAATTATGCCATGACGACCGGGGGAGACGTTGCAAAGCGTTGCTTCATCAGCCTGCTCGTGTTGCTGGTCGGCACAGCTCTCGCAGTTGCACAACCTTTCACCCGACGCTCGTCGCAGGTTCAGCACGATGGCCTGAAGAAAACCTATGAGATCGCCAACTTCCGTCTCGGCGGAAAGTACGATCTATCCGCGCCGGCGAAATGGGAGAACGGCGGGGAGGGCGGCGTCACGCTCGAATCTCTCGGCGGCGGCAAGCTGCGCACCGGCTACATCGCGATCGGCAACGCACGGCGCAATGCAGCCGGCGAGATCACCAACGCCATCGTGATCAATTCCTACTATTCCGGCGATTCGACCGACATGTATGAGCAGTGGGTCAAGGGTGCCGCGCTGTCGGGCGGCGTGCCGATCATTGGTCCGGGCCGTCCGATCGATACCGACCGCTACTACGTCATTATGGTCGACCCGCTCGGCACCTGGGGTGCGAGCAAGCCTTCGGACGGCCTCGGCATCAAGTTTCCGCAGTACAGTTACTACGACATGGTGCAGGCCAACTACCGGCTGCTGCGCGACGAACTGAAGGTCGCGCGCGTCGCGCTGGTGACCGGCGTCTCCATGGGCGGCACGCAGACCTATGTCTGGGGCGTGATGCATCCGGAGTATATCAATGCGCTGATGCCGATCGGCGGCACCACGCAGTCGGATGGCGAGGACCCCGTCGGCAACTGGACGTTCCAGATGATGACGGCTGCGATTGAGTCCGATCCGGTCTGGCAGGCAACCAAGGGCGACTATTATAAGCTGCCCAAGGAAAAGCATCCGGTGCCGGGCGTCGCGTTCGGCTGGTCGATCCTGGGCATGACGGGCTATGACTTCGGCTTCCGCACGACGCAGAACTGGACCGCGGTCCAGCCTGAAATCTTCTACTGGGATCCGCCGAACGAGAAGGCGGGGCTGAACGTCATCAATCGCGCCAAGCTCTATGACGCCGTCGACCTCGTTTGGCGAAACCGGGTCGGCGAGACCCACAATATCAATCCCTATCTCGGTCGCATCCAGGCACGCACATTGGTGATGCACATCACCAATGACCTCTGGCTGAACTTCAAGCTGGCTCAGAAGGCGGTCGATCGCGTACCTGGCGCAGATCTGATCGCGCAGGAGAGCCCGGTCGCCCACTACGGCGTGTTCCCGATCATCAACCAGCGCAAGAACGATCCGAAGTTCGTCGCCTTCATGGACGACGTGGCGGCCCTCGATCGCGCGCAGAAATTCGTCGACAAGAACTACCGCGTGCCGGGCGTCGCCGAAGATATCGATTCGAAAAAATCCTTCTGGAAGGATTTTGTGACCTATCCCTATCCGGTCAAGTACGCGAATGCCAAGGACAAGAGCGGAAATGCCTGGCAGATCGGATACATGGACGAGTACGCGGGCACCGACAGGGATCCGAAGGCGATCGTCATCGTTCATGGCAAGGGCGCGTTCGGCGGGCACTACGGCAACATCATGCAATACGCGCTGCGCAACGGCTTGCGCGTGATCGTGCCGGACCTGCCGCATTACGGCATGTCCGGGCCCGGCAATCTCGACAAGAGCCCGGCGCGCACGATGCAAGACATGCGCGAGGTGATCTACGACCTCGTCGTCAACCAGCTCGGCGTCAAGAAGGCCTATTACCTCGGTCACTCCCTCGGTGGTCAGTTCGTGGTTGGTTACGCCCTGACTTGGCCGGACGCAGTGCAGGGCCTGGCTTTGGAAGCGCCGTCCGGTCTCGAAGAATATCCGCGCGAGATCACCATCGCGAAAGACAAGAAAGCGCCTCTGTTTGATCCGGGCCTCGGGCGCGACTTCGACAAATGGAAGCAAGTCTGGGACCAGACCGGAATCCTCGCCGCGGAAAAGGCGCGCGACGAGCAGAACATCCGCGACTTCTTCTACTTCAAGAAGCGCGATCCCGGCACCGGCGTGGTGTCGGCGGCAAAGAGCGGCTACTTCTTCAGCGACAGCGAGTATGCCCGCTTCCACACCGAACAGCGCGTTGGATTGATCAAAGGAAATCCGAAGGAACTCGAACAGTGGTGCAACGTCTTCATCTTCGACATCTACACCATCGGCGCCGAGCTCCAGCAGGACGATCCGAAGAACCTCTACGAGCGCGTTACCCAGATCAAGGCGCCGATCTTCCTGTCGTTCGGTGACAAGGAGCCGTTCATTCCGACTCCCGCGTTCAACGGACTGACCGACCTCGGACGTGACGTCATCACGCCCTTCATGACGCGGATGACGAATGCCGGCAACCGGCCGTTGCTCAAGATCTATCCGGAGACCGGGCACTTCATCCACACGGACAATCCGGTTGAATTCTCTGCCGACGTAGTGGACTTCGTCACAAAGGGAACGGTCGACACGTCCTCACCGCTCGGCACCGACCGCATGATCAAGGGCTCAGTAGTGTCGGCCCTGCCGGTGGCGCCGACGCCGCCCGGTGCGGCGCCGACGGCCGGCCTCAACAAATAGGGCCGGTCCATGCCAAAAGTGCAGGCGGGCGAAGTCCAGCTGGGCTGGCGGGAGTGGGGGCAGGGCGACGTCACCGTCGTCTTCATCCACGGCAATCTCGCCAGCAAGGACTGGATCGAGCTTGCCGCACCAATGTTCCCGAGCGGGCTGCGGGTGATCGGGATCGACTGGCGCGGCTGCGGCGAAAGCGACCGTCCAACGCCCGCCACCAATTATTCCAACTACTCGATGCAGCAGCATGCGCAGGACATGCTGGCAGCGCTCGATGCGCTTGAGATCAGATTTTGCCATTTGGCAACACACTCGACCGGCGGCATCATCGCGGCCCGCATGCTGTTGATGCAGCCGCGACGTTTCGGGAGGGTGTTCGCGCTCGATCCGGTCACGCCGCTTGGAATGTCCTTCAACGCCGACCAGATCGACCTCTTCCGGGCGATGATGGCAAGCAAGGAGCTGACGCGGACGGTGATGGCGACCGCTGCGTCCTCGCTGTTCGTGCCGGAAAGCTTGGCCCCGAACGCGATCCCCCGCTTCCGCGAAGGGCTCGGCGAAATCCCGGCTCTGTTTGACCGGATCATCGAGCAGACGTTTGGCGTCCCCGAAGGCATCTGGATCGGAACTCCGGTCAATCTCACCCGCGAGCGGGCGAACAGAGAATTGGAGCGGCGGATGTCGGAAATCCGGCATCCGCATTTGGTGCTGTGGGGCGAATGGGACGGTTGGATCCCACCCACCGATCTGCGTGTCATGGCCGAGGCGATGCCGGATTGCCGGCTCGTGGTGGTGCCGCGCATCGGACATTCGATGAACCTGGAAGCGCCGGCCCTCTATGCCGGCTATTTCGGCGCCTGGTTCGGGGGCTTGCGGAATAATCACAAGGAGTAACGACATGGCAGAAATCAGCTCATCCGCCGAGAACATCCGCGCGATGCTCACCGAAGCCCTTGGCCGGTTGCGCAAGGCCAATGCGGAGTATTTTGAGCTGCTGGAAAGGGGCCTCGGTTCCTCGCCGCTGCCGATCGCGGACCAGGCCAAGCAGTTCTGCAGTTTCATGCAACGCAACGCCAATGCGACGTTCGACTTTGGCGAGAAGCTCATCGAAGCCAAGGATGTTCAGGACGCCTTCAAGATTCAGTCCGAATTCTTTAACGGCCAGATGCAGGCCTTGACCGATCAGGCCAGGAGCGTGGGCGAGTCGTCCATGAAGGCGGCCACGGGTGCGTTCACGCCGAAAAACTGAATGACCTGAAACCCGGCGTGAGGCGATGAGCTGCCGCCCGCCTTGCCTGTCTGAGCACAATGACGGTCCAATTCCTTCGGCTCGATCGTCAGCGCGATCAACATCATGGCCCACGCTTTGGTGACCGTCGGAGCCGTCGGCATTGCCCGCGCCGCTGGTCTGCGGCACCCCGCGCGAACGCGGTTGCATCTGATGGCCGTGATGATCGCGACAGCGGCGGTCCTGATGGTGGCGCACACAATCGAGGTTCTGGTCTGGGCCCTGGCCTATGCCGTAGTCGGTGCAGCGCCGGTCGGCGGCGATCTGCTCTATTTCGCCTTCGTCAACTACACCACCCTCGGCTATGGCGACATCACGCCTGTGCAGGAATGGCGGCTGCAGGGTCCGATGACCGCGATGAACGGTATCCTGATGTTTGGCTGGTCGGCTGCCGTCCTTTTCGAGGTGTTGCGCAAGACGCTCGACGATCTCGGAGTGACCAAGGCGTCGGCGTCAGGTGATCTGGCGCTGACGAATGGCATCCGGAAGAGGCGGACTCATCCCAGGAAAAGAACAATGGTTATGAGCGCGACTGGCAGCGTCCCAAAAACAACAACTGCAATCCGAAATGCGATCTCGTTCCTCATGGATGGACAGTAACATCGGCGGAAGCTAGTGTGATGTGCAGTTTGTGCCACTCACCGACAAGGCGGCTATCCACCAGCCAAGGCGCAGGGAGCTGCTCGCTGTCGGTCGCTTAAGGCTGCAGGTCGAGATTAGCGAGCTGCTGACGGTCCAGGAGCACGATCTGGCGCTGGGTGTTGCCGATGAAGCCGAGGACACCGAGATCATGCAGGTGCGATATTGCGCGCGAGACGGTCTCCAAGGTCAGCCCGAGATAATCGGCGATATCGCGCCGGGACATCGGCAGTGCCATGACGTCGGCCGCGGCCAGCCGCTTGTCCATTTCAAGCAGGAAGGCTGCGACGCGCTCTAGCGAGGTCTTGCGGCCGAGCAGAAGCATATGGTCTTCCGCGTGCTGCAGATTTGTCGTCGTCATGCTGAGCAGGTTTCGCGCGACCATCGCGTCGCTCTCGGCCACCAATTCCAGGCTGTGCCACTTGATCAGCCGGACCGTCGTATCCACGATCGCCTCGGCGGTGAACCGATGCTCGCTGCCGTTCTCGAGCCCGAAAATGTCGCCGACGAGATGGAATGCGCCGATCTGGCGGCGTCCGTCTGATAACAGCTTATAGCTTCGCACTGCACCAGACTTGACCTGATAGACGTAGTTGGCAGGCTCACTCTCGCCATAGATTTCCGTGCTTTTTTTGTATGTAAATTCATTTAAACTGACGATTGGATTTGAATCACTTCTCATTCCGAAGTCGTGGAGCGAATTGGGGCGGGGCTGCGGGTCAGTCCTTTTGCGCACAAACATGGGCCCAACTCCTCAACGTGGATCGCTGAATTGGTCTCTCAGTCGAATTTTTCATTGCGAGGAATGTGCCGCGCCGTCCCACTCCTGCTAAGGTCAATTTACGACGAAGGAAGCATTTCTAGCCACTGTCTCCAGGGCCATTGTACCAAGGGACAGTTCGGAAATATCTTGCCGCGCAATGATGCGCGAAATGAGAAAAGTTCGGCGCTGCGGAGTGGATTTTTGTCCTTGCTTCAACTAGTGGATGTTTCGCTATGCCCGGTACCATTCATAGAGCTGACTGGACGGACGACGTTTTCCCCTGACTTGGCTATTCGAAGTCACGCGGCCATCATTGCGGCTAAGAGGTGAAATTGCCCGGCCTCATTCACGTCGTAGATGACGACGCATCATTCCGAACGGCGATGGAGCGCCGGCTGAAGCTTGCAGGCTATGATGTCAAGTCCTATGCATCGGCACAGGATCTGCTCGATCTGCTGCCCGACGACGAAAAGCCGGCGTGTGTCCTGCTGGACGTGCGGATACCGGGCTTAACTGGGCCACAACTGCAAGCCCGTCTGCTCGAGCTCGGTTCGACGCTGCCGATCGTCTTCCTTACCGGACACGCCGATACGCCGACAACCGTGCGGGCCATCAAGGCCGGCGCCGAGGATTTCTTGACCAAGCCGGTGTCGTCAGAGGAATTGATCGACGCGATCGAGCGCGCCATGGCGCGTCAGGAGGCTGTGCGCAGCCGGCACAGGAAGCTCGATTCGCTTCGTACCCTCGTCGCGTCGCTGACGCCGCGGGAACGTCAGGTGTTCGAGCTGATCGTACGTGGCAAGATCAACAAGCAGATTGCCTACGAGCTCGGAACGACCGAGCGCACCGTGAAGGCGCACCGGCACCAAGTGATGGAGAAAATGGAGGTGCGTTCGTTTGCGGAGCTCGTTTCGGTTGCAGAACGCCTTGGAATGCTTGATCCGAACAACAACTCGCCCAACTAGCAGCACTTCGAGTCCGTTGTCAGGTCCGCGCAAGGCGGACCTGTACGTTGGTACAATCATGTACGATAACATAGATTGTTGACAGCCTGCCGCCGAAGGCACGCAATGATGCCGAGATCGTCGGCTGCGAAAGCAATACGGAACTCTCGAACAAGCCGCAGATATTGCAAGCCGTAGATCTTGACGGTGTTCCGGTCTTCCATTCGCACCGAAAAGGCGACCATGTTGCCGATCCATAAAGCCGTCTTCGTCGTCGATGATGATTTCTCGATGCGCGTGAGCATCAAGCGACTGCTGCGTGAGCACGGCTTTGGTGCGCTGCTGTTTGCCTCGGCCGAGGCGCTATTCGATCACGGGGATTTCGAGAGCGCCGCTTGTATTATCATCGACATCGATCTGAGTGATCAATCCGGCATCGCGTTGCGCAGGCGGCTTGCGCACGAAGGCGTCACGGCGCCCGTCGTCTACATCACCGGCAACGACAGCGCGGCCAACCGCGCGGCCGCGATCGCATCGGGATGTATCGCCTACCTGACCAAGCCGTTCCTGGCGTGCTCACTTATCGAGCCGATAGAGCGGGCCTGCGCCGGGGCCGTTTAGCGCCAACAATCAGCTCATTGATCGACATACTGCTCAAGAGTCTGCGCCGGTGTGCCTTTGTGCACGGCGCCGAATTGCGCCAGTGGCAGGGACGTCTTCAGCGACAGAAGGTTGGAATCGACGAGTTCCAGGGCCAGCGTTTTTCCGGATTCCAGCTCCTTGACGATCCTGGGATCGGCGACATCGGCGGCAATGCACGCATTGGTGACGCACCAGCTATAGGGCAGCGGGTAAGGGCGTCCTTGATCCACGGTTAGCTTGATGGGATGTTGCAAATACATGCCGACGGGGACAAGCAATTGCAGTCGGGCAGTGCGGTCGCCTTCGCGCTCGATGAGGTCCACGCGCACGGCGGTTTGACCGGTTGGGAAGGTGCCGGTGATCGAAGTCCGGCACAGCATCTTGGCGCCGCCCGCCTTGAAGCAGAGTTTGCGCCAATCCCCGTAGCTGATGTCCTTTGCTTCGCGCTGGCCCCGGGGCGCGACCTCGGCGGGCTTCGCCGGGTGTGAATTCTGCGGCGCCGCGGCAACCGGCGGCGACGTTGCGCCAGCGGTGACTGCTACCAGAACGCCGAACAGGCAGTGTCGTGCATCGACCATGGTTGCGCCTCCAAACATCCGCCCGTCCGCCTAACGCGGCGCGTCAAGAAACTTCGTCACCAGCGGCGACCAGATCGAAATGGCGTCCGGAGAGCCGATGAAGAAATGCCGCTCGTTTCCGAACGGCGGCAGCAGATGGTACTCGGCTTTCCCGCCGGCGGCAGTGAAGGCGTCATGCATGCGCCTCGATAGACGCACCAGATAGGCAAACAGCGGCAGCGGCAGCGCCCAGATCTCCTCCTGGATGCGGATGGGGGCGTCCTTGTCATCGGCGCGTGCCGGCGTGCCCAGGCCGACAAGGATGAGCAGCGTTGCCGTGAGCCAGCGCAAGGCAGATCGCATCGACATCTCCCTTCAGCCCGAAAAGGTGCAGGCCACGATGATCGGGCCGAGCACGGTCAGGATGACGTTGCCGACCGCGTACGGCACGGCGACGCCGAGGACCGGCGTCTGGCTCTCGGCGACTTCGCAGGCTCCGGTCACGGCGGCATCGACGGTCATGGCGCCAGCCAGCGCGCCGCAAGTGATAACCGGGTTCATCCGCAGGATGTGGTAGGCAAACAACGTCGCGACAATCAGCGGCACCAGCGTGACCACCAGGCCCATGCCGACCAGGAGCAGCCCATGCGCCTGGATCGCGACCCAGGCCGCGTGACCGTTGCCCAAGCCGATCGCTGCGATGAATCCGCCGAGGCCGAGATCGCTCAGGGTCTGCTGTGCGGCCGGCGGCATGGCGCCCATGGTCGGCCTGCGCGAACGCAGCCAGCCACAGAACAGGCCCGCGATCAGCGCACCGCCGCCGCCGCCGAGCGTCAGGGCGATGCCGCCGACCTTGAAGCTGACGAGGCCGGCCAACAGGCCCACGGCAATGCCGGCCGCAAGGAAGGCAATGTCGGTGCGGTCGCCGGCGCGCAGGATCTGCCCGACGTGTTTGGCGGCGCCCTCGACGCTGTCGGTGCTGCCGACCAGCGTCATGACGTCACCGACATAGACGCGGGTATCCGCGCTCAACGGCACTTCGCGCCCATGCCGCGTCAGCGCGCGGAGGAACACACCGCGCGCGTTGCCGCCGACGCGCTCGGCGACCTCCTGGATGGAACGGCCATGGAGCTTGCGGTTGTCGACCAGCACGTCGACTACGTTGCCGGGGATCGCCTTCAATATCTCGTCGGCGTCGATCTCGGTACCGATGATGGGCTTGGCCGCGACGAGTACGGCCGTTCGTCCGGCGATGACGATATCGTCGCCGGCCTCGATCACGGTGTCCAGATGCGGCTCGATGTCCGCGCCCTGGCGCACGATCCGTTCGACCACGGTGCGGCTGCCGATCTCCTCCTCGATCGCCCTGACGGTTCGGCCAGCCGCTACCGAGACGCGGTAGGCGCGAGCCTGGAACTTGCGATAGGAGAGGTTCTCGGCTTTCGGCGGCGTGCCACCCGAAAGCTCGATCTCGAGCTTCTTCGCCTCGTCCTTGAGATTGATCCCCATCAGCCTCGGCGCGACGAAGGGAACGTAGAGCAGGGTCAGGATGTAGCCGAGCACGTAAGTGACGGCATAGCCCGCCGCAATGTTCGCCTCCTGCTGTTCCAGCACGGTCTTCGGCAATCCAAGCTGCGTCAGCGCACCTGAGGCCGTGCCGATCACCGAGGATTGTGTCAGCGCGCCGGCAGCAAGTCCGGATGCAGTGCCGGGATCGAGTTTGAAAGCAAAGGCAAAAGCCAGCACGGTGATGAGGCCGGTCCCACCGAGCACAAGCGCCATCGCGACCTGGGCGAGGGTACGAATATTCAAGGAGGCAAAGAATTCCGGTCCTGACTTGTAGCCGATCGTGAACACGAACAGGCTGAATAAAACCACCCTGAGCAGCGCCGGAAAACTAAAGCTGCCGAGTTGCCCGATCAAAACGGACACGATCAGGATGCAGGCCGTGGTACCGATCGCGAAGCCGGCGAGCTTGAGGCGCCCCAGAATGGTGCCCAAGGCAACCGCAAGCAGCAGGAAGATTTCCGGAGCGGTGGCGATGATCCACCTGACGGTGTCCATGGTGGCAATTCCCCGGGCGCATCGATCGATACGAGTTGAGTCCCAGGAACCGGGTGAGGCTTGATCCAGATCAATCCCCGGCTGTCGTCTTGACGGCGGTCTAGGGGCCATGCACGAAATACGACAGCCGACGTTTGCGGAATGAGCGCTCTGGATATTGCTGCCAGCGCATCGCTGCGCCGCGATGAATCGCTTGAGGTCGCGCTGTTGCTCGCGTTCGCTGGTGGCTACCTCGATGCCTATACCTGGATCATCCACGGCGTCATGGCCAATGCGCAGACCGCCAATCTCGTTCTGCTCTGGGTCTATGGCTCGGCGGGCAATTGGGTGAAGGCGCTTCACTTCGTGCCGCCGATCCTCGCATCTGCCGCCGGCATCGTGGTCGCGGGGTGGCTGCGAGGCATGACGGGGGACCGGCCTGCGTGATCAGCACCCTGATCGAGATCCTGCTCCTGATCGCCATCGGCATCCTGCACAATCGGCTGCCGGATCTTGCGGGGACGCTGGGCATCTCTTTCGTCGCCGCAACGCAGACCGCGATCTTCACCAAAGTCGAAGGTGTGGTCTATAGCTCGGTGATGATCACGGGCAATATGCGGCAGGCGGTCGAGGGCGCGTTTGCTGCGATCGCGGGCGGCGATCGGCCGGGATCGCTGCGCCGCTCGGGCATGTTTGCAATGTTGTGCATCATGTTCGGTGTCGGAGCAGCCGTCGGGGCCTTCGCGACAAAGTCCTTTCCGAACCTTGCGCTCGGCATTCCCGTGGTCGCCTTGCTGATCGTGTTGCTGCGCTGCGAAGTGGCACGCAGCGAGGCCCGCACGTGAGCGCGCCGCCCGGGCAGCGAGCGAGCTGGCTGCGGCTCTTCCCGCCTTGGAACTGGCTCGCCACGTATCGTGGGGCGTGGTTGCCGTCGGATGCGATCGCCGGCGTTACACTCGCCGCTTACGCAATTCCTGTGTCGCTCGCCTACGCTGCGCTGGCCGGCTTACCGCCGCAGGTCGGTATCTACGGCTACCTGCTCGGCGGCATCGGCTATGCCCTGTTCGGCTCATCACGCCAGCTTGCAGTCGGCCCGACCTCGGCGATCTCGCTGATGATCGCCGGCACTGTCGGCTCGCTCGCCGCAGGCGACCCACTACGCTATGCGCAAATTGCAAGCCTGGCCGCCTTTGCGGTCGCGGTTCTGTGCTTCATCTCGTGGCTGTTCAAGCTCAGCGTTCTCGTTCGCCTCGTCAGCGACAGCATATTGGTTGGCTTCAAGGCCGGGGCAGGGCTCACCATCATCATGAGCCAGTTGCCGAGCCTGCTCGGCGTTGCCGGCGGCGGCCACAATTTCTTCGACCGCGCCATCAAGCTCGCCGGGCAGCTCGGTACCATCGATCCGATTGTGCTCGCGATCGGCGCGGTCGCGCTACTGCTGCTCTTGCTCGGCGAGCGGCTGCTGCCGGGAAAACCGGTCGGCATCACCGTCGTCGCACTCGCGATCGTCGTGGCGACGGTGCTGGGTCTCCCGTCTCTCGGTGTGCCCGTCACCGGGAAGATACCCGAGGGGTTGCCGGCTTTGGCGATGCCGACCTTCGGCCTGCTCGAATTCGACGATCTGTTTCCGCTTGCCGCCGGTTGCGTGCTGCTGGCCTATATCGAAGGCGTCTCGGCGGCCCGCAGCTTTGCCGCCAAGCACGGCGACCCGCTCGACGTCCGACAGGAGTTTTTGGGTCTTGGCGCCGCGAACCTCGCGGCCGCCTTTGGCCATGGCTATCCCGTCGCCGGCGGCCTGTCGCAATCGGCCGTCAACGACAGCGCCGGCGCACGGACGCCGCTGGCGCTGGTGATTTGCTCCGTGATGCTGGGGCTGTGCCTTCTGTTCTTTACCGGTCTCTTGACCAACCTGCCCAAGGGGGTGCTCGCGGCCATCGTCTTTGCCGCGGTCTATAAGCTCGTGGACGTGCGTGCGCTGCTGCGGATGTGGCGGGTCAGCCGGATCGACTTCTACGCGGCGGCGATTGCCTTGGTATCGGTGCTGCTGCTCGGTATTCTCCAGGGCGTCCTGCTGGCTGCGATTGCGTCGATCTTCCTGCTGCTGGCGCGCGCCTCGCGGCCGAATGTCGCGTTCCTTGGCCGATTGCCCGGCAGCGGCCGCTATTCCGACAGCGCCAGGCACGAGGACGTGGAGCCACTGGCCGGCGTCATCGCATTCCGTCCCGAAGCATCGCTGCTCTACATCAATGCTGAGACGATCCTGGAGACGGTCCTGATCGCGCTCCGGAGGTCGCCAGGCATCCGGCTGGTGGCCTGCGACCTTTCGGCGTCGCCCTACATCGATCTCGCCGGCGCGCGCATGCTGCACGAGCTCTACGACGAACTGGCCGTCCGCGAAGTCAGCTTTTGCATCGTCGGCGCGCATGCGCAGCTGCGCGACCTGCTGCGTGCCGAAGGGCTGGCGGAGAAAACCGACAGCGGCCAGTGGCTGCGGTCGCTCGACAGCGTCCTGGGCGACGATCCAGCCAATACGGCGCAACGAAGGGTCTGACGCCCCGGTATTGCGACGCAAAGAGCATCGTCCTGTCCGTCCGCCCGATCAGAATGCGCCACCGTTGATTTGGATCAATGGAGCGACCGGCCCCGCACTCACGATCCCGCGTCACCTTGCCTATGGGATCGGGAGAGCCGCATGTCCAAAGAAGCCAAGCCCGCGCAAAAGCGCATCGATCAGTTCTTCTCCGGGCCCGGCGGACGGGCGGACAACTGGCGCGATCTGGTGGAGGCCGCAAAGGCGTGGGTGCGTAGCGGAGATCGCGCCAAATATGACGCTGCGCTGGCCGATCTCTCAATAACGGAGGAATTTCACGGTTATCCCGGCCTTCACCTCATGGCAGCCCTGCGGGACGCGGCTGCGGCCGGCGATGCGGCGGGCTCACTCGCCCTTGCGACACGGATGATGCAGGCCTTGACGACGAGGTCGTTTCGCCAACATGCCGGCGACGGGAGCGCCAATGACGAGGGCAACGGCGACACCCCCGATCTGGTGCCGCAGATGTCCGGGCGGCATGGTGCGCGCCGACCCTATTTCGAGACGCTGATCGTCACCGGCCTCTCGTCCGGCAACTGGCCCGCGCTCGCCAACGAATGGCGCAAGCTGCGGCGGCCGGTCGATCCATTCGTCTATGAGCCGGTTATCGTCGGCAGCCTCGAAGATGCCTTCTGCGCCGCCATCCTGAATCCCAATCTCGCAGCCGTCGTCATCAACGAGGGCTTTGCGCTGCGCTCACGCCACGACGCGCCCGTGCTCCGCACGATGACCTCGTCGGCCGGGTTGAACGACGAGTCCGATGCCTCGGCGCTGCGGCTCGCCCACGTCATCAAGCGGGTCCGTCCCGAGCTCGACCTCTACCTGATGTCCAATCGCGACGTGGAGGCGATGGCCGGAAATCCCGAGGCCGATGTCGTCCGCCGCATCTTCTATTCGGTCGAGGAACTGCTCGAGCTGCATCTCTCGATCCTTGAAGGGGTGCAGGATCGCTACGACACGCCGTTCTTCGACAATCTGAAGAAATATGCACAGCGTCCGATCGGAACGTTCCATGCGCTGCCGATCGCGCGCGGCAAATCGGTCTTCAAGTCGGACTGGATCCGCGACATGGGCGAATTCTACGGCTTGAACCTGTTCCTGGCCGAAAGCAGCGCGACCACCGGCGGCCTGGATAGTCTGCTGGAGCCCACCGGCAATATCAAGAAGGCGCAGGACAAGGCAGCACGCGCACTTGGCGCCGATCGCGTCTTCTTCGTCACCAACGGCACCTCGACCTCGAACAAGATGGCGGTGCAGGCGCTGCTCGCGCCGGGCGACATCGCGATCGTTGATCGCAACTGCCACAAGTCGCATCATTACGGCATGGTGCTGGCCGGCGCGCAGCCGCTCTATGTCGAAGCCTTCCCGATGACGGAATATTCGATGTACGGCGCCGTGCCGCTGAAGACCATCAAGCAGGCCCTTCTGAACGCCAAGGCCGATGGCCGGCTCGATCGCGTCAAGCTGCTGGACCTCACCAACTGCACCTTCGACGGCCACATCTACAACACCCGCCGGGTCATGGAGGAATGCCTTGCCATCAAGCCCGACCTGATCTTCCTGTGGGACGAGGCCTGGTTCGGCTTTGCGCGCTTCTCGCCGTTCCTGCGGCGGCGCACCGCGATGGGCGCCGCCAACGAGATCGAGGCCTGGATGCGCGATCCGAGATCGATCGCAGCTTACGAAGCCCAACAAGCCACGCTCGGCAAGAATCCCTCGAACGAGGTGCTGCTCAAGACCCGGCTGATCCCCGATCCGCGCCAGATCCGCTTGCGCGTCTATCAGACCAATTCGACCCACAAGTCGATGTCGGCGATCCGTCAGGGCTCGATGCTCTCGGTCAAGGACGTCGAATTCCACACGGTCGAGCAGCAGTTCAAGGAGGCTGTCTTTACCCATGCCTCCACGAGTCCGAACCAGCAGTTGATCGCGAGCCTCGACGTCTCGCGGCGCCAGATGGAGCTGGAAGGGTATGGTCTGGTGGCCAATGCGATCGAGATCGCGCTCGCCATCCGTCACGCCGTCAACACCAATCCGCTGCTCTCGAAATATTTCCGTATCCTCAGCGCCGACGCAATGGTGCCGGCGCAATATCGCCAAAGCGGGTTCACCGATTATCTGGCGGCCGGCGCGAACTGGGCGAGCGCTCTGAAAAGTCTGGACGAGGATGAGTTCTGTCTCGATCCGACCCGCATGACACTGGTGTGCGGCACCGCCGGTTACGACGGCACCCAGTTCAAGGGCATCCTGGCGAACGACTACAACATCCAGGTCAACAAGACCTCGCGCAATTCGGTGCTGCTCCAGTCCAACATCAACAACACCCGCAGCGACGTGGCGCATCTTGTCAGGGTTTTGGCCGAGATCGCGGGCGAGGTGGATCGCGGCCTCGCCCAAGGCGGTGCCAATGCGAAGAAGACCTTCGAGGCACGGGTGAAGAGCCTGATGACCGACGTGCCCGATTTGCCGAACTTCTCGCACTTCCACCAGAGCTTCCGTGGCGATGCCGGCGCCAAGACCAATGAGGGTGATATCCGCAGTGGATTTTACGCGGCCTACGACGCGGCGGGATGCGAATATATCAGGCTCGCCGATCCCGAGATCGACCGCCGCCTGAAAGCCGGCCCTGACCTCGTCTCCGCCAGCTTCGTGATTCCCTATCCGCCGGGCTTCCCGATCATGGTGCCGGGTCAGGTGATCACCCAGGAGACCATCGACTTCATGCGCAAGCTCGATGTGAAGGAGATCCATGGCTACGACGCCAAGGAAGGCCTGAAGCTCGTACGCGTCGAAGCGCTGGCGAAGCTCGGCAAGCCCAAGCCCGGCGCACAGCCGAAGCTGAAGGCCGCGTCATAGTACGGGGCAGAATATTTAGGTGGCGAAGACGACCACCATGACCGAGCCCCAGGTCGTCAACAGGATGTTGGCGACCGGGTAGGCTGGCGTATAGCCCAGAACCGGGACAGGGCTGCCGGCACGTTCCTGGAGCGCGGCCATTGCAGCCGTCACGGTCTGAGCCCCGGTCAATCCGCCGAGCAGGAGGATCGGGTTCATCCGCAACACGAAATGGCCAAAGCAGAATCCGACGATCTGCGGCAGCAGGGTAACGGCCATTCCTCCCAGCAGGAGGCTGAGGCCGGTTTCGCGCAGGGCCGACAGGAAGATCGGCCCTGCATGGATGCCGGTCAGCCCGACGAAAGCTGCCAGTCCGAGCGAGGTCATCAAGCTGATGGCGCCGTCGGGAATTTGTCCGAACAGCGGGTAACGTGTGCGGAGAGCCCCGACAAAAAGCCCGGCGAGCAAGGTGCCAACGCTCGTACTGAGCGAGATATTGACGCCGCCGACGGAGAAACTGAGAAGAGTGCCAATGAGGCCGCCGCAGAAGATCGCAAGGCCCAACACGATGAAATCGATGCTGGTGCTCGGAGCGACGATGGCACCGATGCTCTTGGCTGCGGTTCGCACGGTCGGCTCGGGCCCGACGATCCGGAGCAGGTCGCCGCGTTGCAGGACGACGCCGGCTCCCACAGGAATCTGCTGACTCCCCCGGCTCAGCGAGCGCAGATAGAGGGAGCGGGTCCAGCTCTCTCGCGAGGCAGCTTCCAGTGTCATGCCTGCGAGCTTCGGATTGATCAGGATGACATCGGCAGAGATCAGGGGAATGTCGAGGAGTTCCCTGTCCTCGACTTCTTCGGCGCGAGGGCCGATCCATTCGACGATGACCTGCCGCGGTGCGGATAAGGCAACAAGGTCGCCGGCCGCCAGAACCGTGCTGGGATCCGCTTCGAGAAGGTGTTCTCCGCGGCGGATCCGGTGAATGAACAGCCGGTAATCCGGAATGCGGGCTTCCGCGGCTGCGACCGTCACCCCGACGAGGGCGGAGCGTTCGTCCAGTCGATAGGCGCGCAACTCGAATTTGCGCCAGGCAGACGCCAGGCCCGGCTTGGTGCGCGTGACGCCCAATGCCTGCTCGAGCTTAAGCGCCTCCGCCGGCAGATCGATTTTCAGGAGGGCGGGTGCAATCTGAGTGACGAAGAGGATGACGCCTGCATAACCGAAGATGTAGCAGACTGCGTCCGCCACCGCGATGTGGGAGACGAAAAGCGTGCGCTGCGCCTCGGGGATGGCGAGTCCGTTGATTGCGTCGGTCGCTGTTCCCATTGCCGCGCTCTGGCTAAGTGCGCCCGACATAAGGCCCGACGCGTAGCCGGGATCGAGTCGCAAAACCTTCGCAACGGCAATGGAGGTCGCAAGTCCTGTCAAGCATACGACGATGGCGAGTAGCATCGGCTTCAGCCCGTCGCGCTTCATCGATTGTGCGAATTGCGGCCCGACCAGATAGCCGACCCCAAACAGGAACAGCAAGAAGAGGAACGACTTGGTCATGCTGGAAACGGGGACGTGCGCGAAATCCCCGACCGCCAATCCGGCGAACAGCGCACCCGTGACCGGGCCCAGGCTGAACGTACCGATCTTGAAGCTTCCGATCCAGTAACCCGCGGCGATCACGAGGAAGAGCGCGAGCTCGGGATAACGGACGAGAAACTGCTCCAGCCAAGTCAGCATCTCTGGGCGGCCCGATCTCTACGTCATCAGCATAACGAGCACCATGCCCCAGATCGTCAGCAGTGTGTTTCCGACCGCGTAGGTGACGGTATAGCCAAGACCCGGAATCTGGCTCTTGGCGCGGTCGTTGATCATGCCGAGCGAAGCAGTGGTGGTGCGTGCGCCGGAGCAGCATCCGAGCACGATGGCGTCATGGAAGCGGAACACGTATTTTCCGACATACATTGCGAGGATCAGCGGCACGGTCGTCACGCCGACGCCCCAGAGGAACAGGCCGATGCCCTGCGCCTTGAGGCCGGCCACGAAGCCCGGTCCCGACGAGATGCCGACGATCGCAATGAAGACGTTCAGGCCGACCGAGTTCATGAACCAAACGGTCGGTGAAGGAATCCGGCCGAAGGTCGGGTGAACGGAGCGGAGCCAGCCGAAGAACAGGCCTGAGATCAAGGCGCCACCTGACGTGGACAGCGTCAACGGCACGCTGCCGATCTTGTAGACGATGGCGCCGATCAGCGCGCCGATCGCGATTGCGGCTCCGATGAAGGCGACGTCGGCCACATCGGTCGCGCGATCCGGGCGGCCGAGCATCTTTGTCGCGGCCGCCACATCCGGCGTGCGTCCCACGATGGTGACGATGTCGCCGCGATTGATCTTCGTGTTCGGCAGGATAGGGATATCAACGGCGATCGCACCCCGGGTGATCTTGCGGAGGAACACGCCGCGAGCGCCTGCCGTTCGCGACAACTCCTCCAGCGTCTTTCCGTCGACGTCCTTACTGGTCACGTAGACATCGACGCCCTCGATCGGCATCGCTAGCAACTCGCGATCGTCGACCTCTTCCGCTTGCTCGCCGATCAGACTGACGAGAACGTCGCGTCGGCCGGCCACAGCGACGACGGCGCCTGCGTGAATGACGGCATCGGCGGTGGCATCCGTGATCTTGCCGTCCTGCCTGATCCGCAGGACGAACACCCGATGGTCGGGTAGTAATGCTTCTGCCTGCTGCACGGTCTTTCCAACCACCGGACCCCGCTCATTGACACGAAAAGCGCGCACATCGAACTGGTGCCAGGCCGTTCCCGGACCGCCCGTCTGCTTCTTGCCCCCGTGCTCCTCCTCATATTTCTTGCAGGCCGTCTCGAGGTCGATGCCGAGCAGTGCCGGACCAAGCAGAGCCAGGACGATCGCGGATCCGACCGTGCCGAAGATATAGGTGACCGCGTAGGCGACCGGCATGCCGTCGAGAATCTTCTTGGTCTCTTCCGGCGACAGGCCGAGCCGGTTGATGGCATCGGTCGCTAGGCCCATGGATGCCGAGATCGTCTGCGAGCCGGCATAAAGTCCGGCGGCCGAACCGACATCGTAGCCTGCAAGCTTTGCTCCAACATACGCCGCGATCAGGCAGAACACGCACACAACGGCCGCGAAGATCGCCTGCGGGACGCCGTCCTGCGCGATGCCGCGCACGAATTGCGGCCCGACGCCGTAGCCGATGGCAAACAGGAACATCAGGAAGAAGAACGGCTTGAGCGGACCCGTCACCGTGATCCCGATCTGGCCGATGATCACGGCAGCGATCAGCGTCGCGGTGACGGCACCGAGCCCGAGGCCCTTGTAGGTGAAGGAGCCGAAATAGTAGCCCAGGGCCAAGGATATGAAGATTGCGATTTCCGGATAGCTCTTGAGCGTCTGAAAGAACCAGTCGATCATGATGTCACCCCTACATGCATCGGCATGCGCCCAACTCGCTCCGCGCCACGTCGGATGCGAAGATCCCGATAACGAGATCTGTAGCCGTATCGATCAACATGAGGCGATGGCCCGCATCCGACATGTTGATTTATGTCAATGGCCGAGCCTTGCGGCGTTCTCGGCGAGCGGCGCTAACAACATCAGCTCGCTGCGTTGCGGAACGGCGGCGCGTCACAAGACCTTTGAGCTAGATCAAGAGTCGCCATCGGCCGCCACTCATCCTGAACACGACGACGCAGGCGCGGAGCCTGTCCCACCTCGTTCCCACAGATCGCACCGTTCGGGAGTGTCATATGGCTGATATCTTGACGCTGAAGAAATTCGAGGCGCTGAGCCCGTTCGAGATCAAGGACGAGCTGATCAATCTCGCCAAGGCGACGTCGAAACGGACGCAGTCCGCGTTCCTGAACGCCGGCCGCGGCAATCCGAACTGGGTGGCCACCACGCCGCGCGAAGGCTTCTTCCTGCTCGGACAGTTCGCGATCACCGAGAGCAAGCGGGTCATGGACCACCCCGCCGGGATCGGCGGCATGCCCCAGGCCAAGGGCATTGCTGCACGCTACGAGGCCTGGCTCGCCCAGCACGCCGATATGCCGGGCGCGAGCTTCCTGTCGGAGATGCTGCCCTTTGCGGTCAAGAAGTTCGGCTTCGAGCCGGATGCCTTCGTCCACGAGCTCGTCGATTCCATCATCGGCGACAATTATCCCGTGCCTGACCGCATGCTGGTGCACAACGAGAAGATCGTGCACGAATATCTGATGTGGGCCGTGTGCGGCGAGCCACGGCCATCGGGCAAGTTCGACATCTACGCGGTCGAGGGTGGCACTGCCGCGATGTGCTACATCTTCAAATCGCTGAAGGCCAATCGCCTGCTGCTGCCGGGTGACACCATCGCGCTGGGAACGCCGATCTTCACGCCGTATATCGAGATGACGCACCTTGAGGACTACGACCTCAAGATGGTCGAGATCAAGGCTCCGCAGGAAAACCGCTTCCAGTTCACGGACGAGGAAATCAAGAAGCTGGAAGACCCGAAGATCAAGGCCTTCTTCATCGTCAATCCTGCCAATCCCTCGGGCATGGGGGTTAGCCCGGAGACGATCGCGAAGCTGACGACCCTGGTCAAGACCAAGCGTCCCGATCTGATGCTCCTGACCGACGACGTCTACGGAACCTTCGTGCACGGCTTCCGCTCGCTGCTCGGCGAGCTCCCGCACAATACGATCGGCGTCTACTCCTATTCGAAATATTTCGGCTGCACGGGATGGCGGCTCGGCGCCATCGCCATTCACGAGGACAACATCTTTGACAAGATGATCGCGAAGTTGCCGGATGCCGCGGTGAAGGCGCTCGACAAGCGTTACGGCCCCCTGACGCTGGAGCCGCGCAAGCTCAAGCTCATCGACCGCATCGTCGCCGATAGCCGGGATGTCGCGCTCAATCACACCGCCGGCCTATCGCTGCCGCAGCAGGTGATGATGAGCCTCTTCTCCCTTTCGGAGATGCTGGATAACAAAAAGGCCTATCAGGCCGCCTGCATGGAAATCGTCAACAAGCGGCTGTGGTCGCTGCTCGACGGCCTCGGTCTCGCCGACAAGCTCACCCCCAACCCCAATTATGATGCATATTACGGCCTGATCGATTTTGAATTCTGGGCGCGGAAGAACATTGGCGACAAGGCCGTCGACTACCTGAAGAAGAACGTTCATCCGCTCGATCTCGCGTTTCGACTGGCCGAAGCCCACGGCATTGTGTTGCTGAACGGCGGCGGTTTCGATGCGCCCGAATGGTCGCTGCGCGTGTCGCTGGCAAACCTTCCGGACGATGTCTACGACGATATTGGACGGGGTGTTCGCAGCATTGCGCGTGGCTATCGGGACGCCTACGAGGCGGCCGAGGGCCGCTCGAAGTAACGCGAACCAATGGGAGTGCCGGTCGATCCGGATCACTCCGATATCAACCCAAAGGAGAATGAACGTCATGAGGAAATCTGCCATCGCCGTCGCCTTGATGATCTCGTTTGCGGCCGCCGCCGGTTTCAGCACGCCGTCGCGTGCCGAGACCGGGCAGGTCGCCGTCGTCTTTACCAAGGGCGGCTTCGTCGTCGGCGTTGGTGGTGGCGAGGGTGTTTTGGTGTTGCGGGGCAAGAAATACCCCTTCACCGTGTCAGGCATGAGCGTCGGTCTCACGATCGGAGCCTCGACGACCAAGTTTGTCGGCCGCGCCCTCAATCTGAGGGGGCCGCAGTCGATCGAAGGCTCTTACGCGGTGGGCGGCGCCGGCGGCGCCGTCGCCGCGGGGGCCGGAGCCGTGCAGTTGCAGAACGCCAATGGCGTGATCCTTCAGCTCAGCGGCCCCAGGGTCGGCGCGGAGGTTTCGGCCGCGGTCGGTGGCGTCACGATCCGCTTGAAGTAGACATTGGAGATCGGGTCGCGTCATGACGCGGCCCGATCCTCGTCAGTATCGCTCGGTGACGCAGTTCATCCTGCGCAAGCCTGCCGCGTCGTTGTAACGTCGTTGTCGGACCGCTTCGGCTTCTTTCTTGATGCACTTGTGCGGGATGGCCTTCAGGAGATCGGAGATGCAGTTTAGCCGCGCCCGGCGCTTGTCGTCGGAGCGGATGATGTACCAGGGGGCGTGCTTCGTGCTCGTCTTTCTGAGCATCGGGTCGCGCGCCCGTGAATAGTCGTACCAGCGCCGGTAGAATTCCAGGTCCATCGGGCTCAGCTTCCATTGCCGGACCGGATCGTCGATGCGCGTCTTGAAGCGGCGCTCCTGCTCGTCCCAGCTCGACCTGGAGTTTCTCCAGTTCCTCCTCGTAGTCCTTCCGCTTCAGCCGCTCGGCAGGCCTTTCATTGGCCATGCCTTTTCGCTGTGTCGGGTCTCATGGGACAGAGCCGTACTCAATCACCCCAGGAAATCGTAATGCCGATGTCGCCCGGCACGCCGCCCGGGAAATCGATGATTTGATAGGCAATGCGATAGCCGCGCGGTTTGAGATAGTCGGTCCAGAGCTGGAAGATTTCTTTCGGAATCCCGGTCAGGGTGTTCTCCCAGCCCTTTTCCAGTTGGTTGATGGCGCGGCCCTTGTCGGTGCACAGCGTGTTGGGGAAGCGGTAGACCTGAACCTCGGTCAAGCCATTTCGCACCGCACGCTGGATGATGGTCGAGGCGAGCTTGATCTTCTCGTCCTCGGTCTTGCCAGAGGGCTTGCTGAGGCGTTCAATCAGGGCATGTTTCTCGGCTTCGGCGGCGGCGGCGAGGCGGGCATATGCGTCCGCTTTCTCGGCCTCCTTGAGGGCTGCTTCCTTGCGGATCTGCGTGGCACTGGGGATGAGATCATCGATGCCGGGCATGACAGGCGGCTCCTGTTTGGCTGTTGTGCGTCAGCTTCCAGCGGACGCTAGGTGGGGCCGTTCCAGGCTCGTTGATCCAGATCAAGCAATTGAGCAACCCGATACCGACACTGCGTTCGAAGTATTCAGTCAGACACGCGCCTGATCGGGAGATAACGTTGAACGAGCAGCTTCATCCGATGGCACCGCATCACCTGCCATTCTATCTCGCGCCGGGAAGCGGCGTGGATCCGCTGATGGTGGTGATGGGTATATTCCTGATCGGCACCCTGCTCTGGGTCGGAACCCTCTATTGGAAACTGCACAGCCTGCCCGAGCGGATGGCGCACAAGTCGCAGAAGCTGCAATTCGAGTTTGTCGCCGTGCTGGGCCTGATCTCGCTCTTTACCCATATGCACATCTTCTGGATCGCAGGCCTGCTGCTGGCCATGATCGACATTCCCGACTTCGGCGGTCCGCTGCGCAGCATCGCCGATTCCGTGGAGAAAATCGCGGATGCGGCGCCCGAAGACAGCGACGCGGCCACGCAGGCCAGCCCGCGACCGACAGGTGGCGACACGCCGCCTCCAGAAAAGCCGGGGCCCGCGAAGGAGAAGGAGCACAGCCATGTTTGAGCTGATGTTCTGCTCGCTGCTGACGATCCTGCCCGACTATCTCTACCGCCGCTACGTCCAGGGCAAGCGCTTTGGCAAGGAGATCACCTTCTTCTCCGTCTGGTACGAGCTGCGCTGGGGCATTACCGGCTGCCTGATGC
Source organism: Bradyrhizobium liaoningense (assembly GCF_018130785.1). Lineage (GTDB taxonomy): Bacteria > Pseudomonadota > Alphaproteobacteria > Rhizobiales > Xanthobacteraceae > Bradyrhizobium > Bradyrhizobium liaoningense_A. The sequence continues at coordinate 433,766 of NZ_JAFCJT010000001.1, read as the reverse complement.
TGACGGTGTCGCTGATCACCATGATCTTCTATTTCCATCCGTCGACATCCAGCGCGACGCTTTATTTTCGCACCGTGCCGATCCTGCCTGAAGGCTCGGGGCGCGTGGCCGAGGTCAAGTTCGGATTCAGCGCGCCGGTGAAGAAGGGCGACGTGCTGTTCACGCTCGACGCCTCGAAGCAGCAGGCCGCGGTCGAGACCGCCAGGCGCAAGATTGCCGAAGTCGATGCCGCCATGCAGACGGCACAAGCTGACGTGGTCAAGGCCGAGGCGCAGATCGGCGAAGCGAAGGCGAATTACCAGCAGGCCAAGGACGAGCTCGACGTCAAGACCGAGCTGCAGCGCCGAAATCCCGGCATCGTGCCGCAGCGCGATATCGAAAAGCTTCAGGTACTGGTCGACCAGCGCCAGTCCGGCATCGATGCCGCGACGGCCGCGCGGCAGTCGGCGGCCTTGCAGGTCTCGACCTCGCTTCCAGCGCAGAAGGCGAGTGCCGAGGCGGCGCTTGATCAGGCCCAGGTCGATCTCGACAAGACACAAGTCCGTGCCGGCGTCGACGGGCGCGTCGAGCAGTTCCTTGTCCGCTCCGGCGACGTCGTCAACCAGTTGATGCGGCCGGCGGGAATCCTGATTCCGACGGAGGCCGGCCGAACGTTCCTTCAGGCCGGCTTCGGTCAGATCGAGGCCCAGGTGATGAAGACCGGCATGGTGGCGGAGGCGACCTGCATCTCGAAGCCGTGGGTCATCATCCCGATGGTGATCACGACTGTGCAGGACTACATCGCCGCCGGCCAATTCCGCTCCGGCGAGCAGTTACTGGAAGCACAGAACGCCGTTCGGCCCGGCACGATCCTGGTGTTCCTGGAGCCGCTCTACAAAGGCGGCCTCGAGGGCGTGACGCCGGGCTCGAGCTGTATCGTCAACGCCTACACCAGCAATCATGAAGAGATTTCCGCCAAGGACACCCCGACCAGCCGTAAGATCGCGCTGCACGTCGTCGACGGCGTCGGCCTGGTCCATGCCCTGCTGCTGCGCATCCAGGCGTTGCTGCTGCCGATCCAGACGCTGGTGTTGAGCGGGCACTGAGCACCCGTGACTGCATCCCCAGGGCCTGTTGAAGCGGTGCATTTCCCGCTAGAATTGCCGCCAATGGCTAGACAGTTCGTCGGTGGAGGCGGATGAGCGGGCGCATGACCATCGTTTCGGTCAGGCCGTGGCAGGTTGCGGCCGCGTGGTTTTGTCTCGTCCTGCTGCTCGCAACGTGCATCCCGTGCCGGCCGGCCGGCGCTGTCCAGCTTGGCGAAGCCCGCTATCGCGAACTCAAGCGCGTGCTGGTGCTGCACTCGTTTGGGCGGGAATTCCGGCCCTGGAGCGAATATGCGCGAAGCATCAAGGCCGAGCTGGAACGACAATCGCCATGGCCGCTGGACGTCCAGGAGCACACGCTGCTCATGGCGCGCTTCAACAATCCGGGTCCGGAGGCGCCCTTTGTCGAGTATTTGCACTCGGTCTACCAAGGGGCACTGCCTGACATCGTCGTGAGCATCGGCGCGCCCGCAGCGCGGTTCGTGCAGCGATATCGGCAGAAACTTTTTCCGGGCACGCCGATGGTCCTGACTGTCGTCGAGCAGCGGCTGGTCAATCGTTTCGAGCTCACCGACAACGACGTGGTCGTCGCGGTCCGCAACGATTTCATGGCCGCGTTCGAGAACATTCTTCAGGTGATGCCTGACACCAAGAACGTCGCCGTCGTGATCGGCGCCTCGCCGCTCGAGAAGTTCTGGATCGACGAGGTGAGGCGCGAGCTGAAACCGCTGGAAGGCCGCCTCGCGCTCACCTGGTATTCGGATCTCTCGTTCGAGGAGATACTGAAGCGGGGGGCGACGCTACCGCCGCACACGGCGCTGTTCTGGGGACTGATGTCGGTGGATGCTGCCGGCATCGTTCATGAAGGCGACTTTGCCTTGCGCAGACTGCATGCGGTCGCGAATGCGCCAATCTTTTCCTATCAGGAACCATTCTTCGGCGGCAACTCCGTCGGCGGCCCGATGCACTCGGTCGCCGAGACCAGCGCCAAGACCGTCGGCGCCGCCATCCGCATTCTCGGCGGAGAAAAGCCAGCAGGCATCAAGTACGATCCGATCGGATTTGCACCGCCAAAATATGATTGGCGAGAATTGCAGCGCTGGGGGATCAGCGAGAGCCGTCTGCCGCCTGATAGTGAAATCCTGTTTCGCGAGCCGCCCGTCTGGGCGCAATATCGCTGGCAGATGCTGCTGATCGCAGCAGTGATCCTGGTGCAGGCTGCTCTGATCAGCGGGCTGCTGCATGAGCGGCAGCGTCGCCGTGGCGCCGAGGTCGAGTCGCGCCAGCGCCTTGCCGAGCTCGCTCACGTCAATCGCTATTCGGCCCTGGGAGAAATGACGACGTCGATTGCCCACGAGCTGAATCAGCCGCTCGGCTCGATCCTGACCAATGCGGAAACGGCGGAGCTCATGCTTAAGGGTGCCTCGCCGGATCTCGACGAAATCCGGCAGATTCTCGCCGACATCAGGCGCGACGATCAGCGCGCGAGCGAGGTGATCCGCAGGCTGCGCAGTATCCTGAAGAAGACGCCGTTCGAGATCGCGAACATCGAGCTCAACGACACGGTGCGGGAGGCGATCGGTCTGGTGCGGGCCGTCGCCGAAGGTCGCCGGATCACGCTGACCTACACGCCCGTGCTGGCCGACCTGCGCGTCAAGGGCGATCCGGTCCAGCTTCAGCAGGTAGTTCTCAACCTGATCATCAACGCGATGGATGCGATTTCGGACGCGAGGAAACGCGAGGTTAGCGTCTGGACGGTGCGTGTCGGCAACGAGGCCGAAGTCAATGTCGTCGATACCGGACCCGGAATGGCAGCGTCCGATCTCGCCAACGTCTTCGATCCGTTCTTCACGACCAAGCCGCAAGGCATGGGGATGGGGCTCGCGATCGCCAAAACCATCGTCGAGGCCCATCACGGCACGATCAGTGCGACGAACCAGCCGGCGGGCGGGGCACGGTTCACGATCCGGCTGCCGCTTCTCCGCTGACAGCCGATGTCTTGGTTTCGATCAAGCCTTCAGTTGCAGCGAGGCGGTTTCCTTTCGCAGTTGCGTCATGGCGGGGCGGGGGCGCGGTTCGAGTTTGGGAGTGGTGGGTGGCCATAGGACGGCGTGAGTTCTTGTCGCTGGCGGGCGCAGCGGCTGTGGTCCCGGTCCTGGCGAGGGCCCAGGACAGATTACCGTCCGTCGGCGTCCTGACCGGCAATGTCGCCGGCGACCCCGGCGCGCTGATGCGTGTCGATGCCTTTCGGCAAGGGCTCGCCGATCGCGGCTGGATCGCCAATCAGAACTACCGGTTCGAGGTGCGCTGGCCGGGTCCAAATCCCGCGCGACAGCAATTGGAGGCGCTCGAACTCGTCGCTGGCGCGCCGGATGTGCTGTTGTCGACCAGCACAGGAACGACCCGGGCCCTGCGCGAGGCGACACAGAGAATTCCGATCGTCTTCGTTGGGCTGTCCGATCCGGTCGGGACCGGGCTCGTCGCCAATCTGGCGCGGCCGACCGACAATCTCACCGGCTTCTCGCTCTACGAACACTCGATGAGCGGGAAGTGGCTCAGCCTGTTGAAGGACATGGCACCGAGCATGAGCAGTGCGGCGCTCCTGTTCAATCCGGAGTCCTCGCCCTATGCGCCGTTCTATCTTCAGACCGCGCATCAGATGGAAGGCCGTCTCGGCCTCAAGGTCACCGGTGCCGGCGTGCGCAGTGGCGCCGAAATCGCAGCTGTGATCGAGACTGCGGCGCAAACCGGCGGCGGCCTTGTCGTGCTGCCGGATGGCGGCTTCTTCGGGACCCAGAGCGGGATGACGATCGCATTGCTGATGCAGCGCCGCGTGCCTGCGATCTTTGCCGTTCGCTTCTACGCAGTGAACGGTGGGCTCATGTCCTACGGCGCCGATCTCACCCAGCAGTTTCGTGACGGCGCCGGCTATGTCGATCGCATCCTGCGGGGCGCCGAGATTCGCACCCTCCCGGTGCAGTTCGCTACGCGGTTCGAGCTGGTCATCAACATGAAGGCGGCCAACGCCCTTGGCCTGACGGTCCCAAACCGGCTTCTGATGGACGCCGAGCTGATCGAATAACGCGCGGCTCCCGCGTTGCAGCAGTCGCGATGACCTCGTTTCGTTGATCTCGATCAACAAACGCGCGTGCCCCGACCCGATCTTCTCCCACTGGAAGTCCGAGGGAGGGATGTGATGTTTCGCTGCGGCAAGACCCTGATGGCGCTTGCGTTCATATTGGCGACGTCGTGCGCTGCAACGGCGCAGACCACGACGACACCTGCGGCCCCAACTCCGCAGGCGCAGCCTGCGAGCCCGCCTGCGCCGACGGCCGAGCTTCTGAAGCCTGAGCAGCTTGAGGCCTTGGTCGCGCCGATCGCACTCTATCCCGATGAGCTCCTTGCCAATGTGCTGGCGGCCTCCACCTATCCGCTCGAAGTGGTGCAGGCCGACCGCTGGCTGAAGGAGCACAAGGGCCTCAAGGGCGATGCGCTCAGGACAGAGGTGGAGAAGCAGAGTTGGGACGACAGTACCAAGGCACTTGCCAGCACCGCCGACGTCCTGACCATGATGAGCGACCAGCTGGACTGGACCAAGAAGCTGGGCGATGCCTTTCTCGCGCAGCAGCCTGATGTGATGGATGCGATCCAGCGCCTGCGCAACAAGGCCTATGACAACAAGAAGCTCGTCACCACCAAGCAGCAGAAGGTCAGCGTCCAGTCGCAGGAAGGCAAGCAGGTCGTCGTGATCCAGCAGGCCGATCCCGCGGAGATGTATGTGCCCTATTACGATCCGGCGACGGTCTATGGCAGCTGGCCCTATGCGGAATATCCGCCGTATTATTGGGGCTATCCGTCCTATATCGGCGCCGGCGTGGTCGCGGCGGGCCTCGCCTTCGGCACCGCCTGGGCGATCGGACGCTGGGGCAATTACTGGGGCGGCGGCTGCAACTGGGGCAACCGCAACGTCTACGTCAATCATCGCACCACCAACATCGCCAACGGCTGGCAGCATAATCCGGCGCATCGCGGCGGTGTGCGCTACAACAACGTCAACGTGCAGCAGCGTTTCGGCAACAACAACGTCAGGGCCGGCGCGTCCGACCGGATGGATTTCCGCGGCCGTGACGGCAACCAGGTGCTGCGTCCGAACCAGGGGGGCCCGGGAGATAGGGCAGGAGATCGCGCGGGAGATCGTGCAGGCGACCGTGCTGGTGATCGTGGCGGTCCGGGTGACCGTGCAGGAGATCGAGCAGGAGATCGCGCCGGCGATCGCGCGGGTGACCGTGCCGGCAATCGCGGCGATCGTCCCGGTGGCGGCGATCGCGCGGGTGCTGCAGATCGCGCCAAGGGCGGCGGTGATCGTGCGAAGGGTGGCAACAAAGGCGGCGGCGATCGCGCCAAGGCCGCGAACCGTGCCGGCGGTGGTGCCGCGGCCAATCGTGGCGGTGGCGGCAATCGCGGCGGCGCGATGAATGTCTCGTCCGGCCGGTCGGCTGCCGCGGCATCGGCGCGCGGACGCGCCAGCATGGCGAGCATGCCGCGCGGTGGCGGCGGTGGAGCGGCCATGGCCGGTCGCGGCGGCGGCGGTGGCATGGCGATGCACGGCGGTGGCGGCGGCGGCTTCCGTGGTGGCGGCGGCGGAGGCGGCCGCGGGGGTGGCGGAGGCCGGCGCTCCGACATCGCGCTGAAGCACGATGTCGTGCTGCTCGGCCATCTCTCGAACGGCCTCGGCTATTATCGCTTCAGCTACATTGGCAACGACAAGGCCTATGTCGGCGTAATGGCGCAGGAAGTCGAGCAGGTGATGCCCGATGCCGTGACCCGCGGCAGCGACGGCTATCTGCGCGTTTATTACGAAAAGCTCGGACTGACCTTCCGCACCTATCGCGACTGGGTCGCCGGCGGCGCGAAGATTCCCGCGGAGGTGACGCCATGACCGGTCTGAAATCGTTCCGCCGTGCGGTGTTGCCGGGCCTGATGGCGCTGGCGCTGCTCGGCACTGCGTCGCGGGCGCAGCAGGCCTACAAGACACCGGAAGACGCGGCCGCCGCACTCGCGGCCGCGGTCAAGAGCGGGCCGGACGACATCCTGAAAGTGCTCGGCCGTGCCGCCGACGACATCGTCTCGTCCGGCGACGAGATCGCCGACAAGGACATCCGTCAGCGCTTCACCTCGATGTATGACGTCAAGCACGGCATCAAGGCGGAGGGCAATAAGACCGCGACGCTGATGCTGGGCCCGGATGACTTCGCGTTTCCGATTCCGTTGGTCAACACCAAGGCCGGCTGGGAATTCGACACTGCCGAGGGCCGCATCGAGGTGCTGCGCCGTCGCATCGGCCGCAACGAGCTCGATGCGATCCAGACCGCGCTCGCTTTCGTCGACGCGCAGAACGAATATGCCGACAAGGACCGCGGCGAGGGCGCCGGCGTCTATGCGCAGCGCATCGTCTCCTCGCCCGGCAAGAAGGATGGCCTGTTCTGGCGCGACGACAAAGATCCGAGCCCGCTTGGTGCGCTGGTGGCGGAGGCCTCGAAGGAAGGTTACCGCGGCGGCGATGTCGGCCCCGCGCCGTATCACGGCTACTACTTTCACATCCTCAAGGGGCAGGGCCGCGATGCGCCGGGCGGCGCGGTCAACTATGTCGTCAAGGGCAAGATGATCGGCGGCTTCGGGCTGATCGCGTGGCCCGCTGAATACGGCAATTCCGGCATCATGACCTTCCTGGTCAATCATGACGGCGTCGTCTACCAGAAGGATCTCGGCAAGCGCACCGAGCTTATCGCCCAGCGCACCACGCTGTTCGATCCGGACCAGACCTGGAAGAAGGTCGATGCCGCGAAACCGTGAGAGCTGGCGAGCTTCCGCACGCGCGATCGCCGCTTGCCTGATGACGATCGGGCTGCTCGCGGTCGCCATTCCGTCGACGCCGTCGCATGCACAGGCCAGCGGCCAGGTCCGGGTCAAGATCGTGAAGGCGGGCCTGCTGATCGGCGGCGGCACCGGCACCGGCGTGCTAACCTATCGTGGTCGTGACTATCCGTTCAACGTGTCCGGCGTAAGTTTTGGCATCACGGCCGGCGCGACTGTCGGTCGACTCGATGGCCGGGCCTCGGGCATCCACGAGGTCGGCGACTTCGCGGGGACCTATAGTTCGGTCGGGGGCGGCGCTGCCTTGGTCGGCGGCATCAATGGCGTCCACCTACGCAACGAAAAGGGCGTGACAATCGTGCTGCAGGGCCCGAAGGCCGGGGTGGAATTCGCCGCCAATCTCAGCACGATCACGATTTCCATGAAGTGAGCCTTATGAGGGCAGACCAAATCCGCACCCACTACCCCGGCATGGCGCTCGTGCAGGTGGTCGAAGCAACTGCCGTCGTCCCGCGCTGACAAGAGCGCGCGCGAAGGAGTGGAACTCCGATCACTGATACGAGAGTGTGAGGCAGCGCACATCGGCGCCTCGCATGGGACGCTAATCAGGCCTCCGGGTCACGTATCAGCCAAGGAGATTGCCATGAAGCGCCTGATGCTTTGCGGACTGATTGCCGTCGCATCGCTCGTTGCCGCAACAACCCTGCCGCGATCACACGTATCGTCAATCAATGGGACCATTGGAGCGGCCCGACCTGGCGGCATGCAAGCCGGAGTGCAGGCGGACAAACTCCCGGTGCAGGATTTCGATGATCGTTCGCTGGTGTTTCCGCGCGAGTCGATGCCACGCTAGTCGAGCAATGGAATGGGCCTTTACTTGCGGAGCGGCCAAGCCCCGCCATGCGAGGAAGGAGGCTGCCGGAGGTTTCCGAGGGGGCTTCGATGGATTGATCCGAAAGCATCCCTGACCCGTCAAGGGCCCATGAGACTGAGACCGGGTTGGGTAGCGGTCGGGTCGCTGAGCAGTCCCAGGGAGTGGAGGGCTGCGCTGTGCTGGTCGACTTCCAGTATCGCCAGTAGCAGGGCCAGCACGACCGCGACGAAGATGAGTATCGACGAGGGCTCTCTAGTCGCCGGATCGTCGGTTGAAGACAGCAAGGCACGCAGGCCTCGCAAGTGCGAAATTACCAGCAAATACCCTTTGGATAGCATTTGCATGACTGAGGCCCTCGCAGCCTCAAATACAAATCTAGAACCCGGCATGCCGCCGTTCAAGCGGGTGTGTCATTGTGCATCATGGAACGGGGCGGACCGCCAGTCGTTGAGCTGAATCAAATTGAATGGGTCTGCTCATGTGGCGATTCGCGATCCTTGTATGTGTGGCGGCGTGCTCAAGCTACGGACTGGCGCTTGCCCAAACGGACCAACGCATCAAGGATCCGGCCACTGTTGGTGCGGGGCGAACTGCTCCTGAGGATAAAGGTCAGTTGCAGCCGCAAGGCTGGACCGGCCCGGTCGACACCCGATCGGGTGGTGCGCCCGCTGAGAGTCCGCAAGGACAGAGCCCGCCCGGCATGCAAGCCGCTCCGGACGGATCGAACAAGACTGTCGTCGCGCCGGACAAGTGACGCGTTTGTGTGAAGCGCGAATTCAGGCAGAATAAGAAGCGGTTCTGGTTCGTTCGGCGCAGCTTCGGATCGCTGATGAATTCCTCACGTTTCGTCCCGTTGATCGTCATCGCCTCGCTCTTCATCCCGGTGCAGACAGCTCGTGCGCAAATGATGGGACACGGCGGGCCAGTAAGGACCATTGCTGTTTCGGCCGATGGCAAGAGCCTCTTGTCTGGCGGGTTCGACACCGCCGCCATCAGATGGTCGCTTGCAAGCGAATCCGCGGAGCAGGTGTTGCGGTTTCATTCGGAGGCGGTGAACGCGGTCGGTTTCCTCGCCGACCGGCGGATGGTGACCGCCGGCGCGGACGCGCGCATCGCGATCTGGACGGCCGGTCAACAACAGCCTGACGCGGTGCTGCAGGGACATCAGGCGCCTGTCGTCGCATTGGCGATCTCGCCCGACGGCGGGATGATCGCTTCGGGATCCTGGGATCACTCGGTGCGGCTCTGGTCACTGACCGACGGCACGCACCGCGTGCTGGAAGGTCATTCGCAGAACGTCAACGGCGTTGCTTTCGCGCCCGACGGCAAGTCGCTCGTCAGCGTCGGCTACGATCTCACGCTCCGGATCTGGCGCCTCCCGGGTGCGACCGTCGAAACGATTGCGCTGCCGGCCCCATTGAATGCCGTCGTCATCGCGGGCGACGGTGAAATCGTCGTCGGGGCGGCCGACGGCAGGCTGCGCATGCTGAGCGCCGAGGGCAAGGATCTTGGCGAGGTCGGCGCCGGGGCCTCGCCGATCGTGGCTCTTGCCATCTCCAACAATGGTGCATTGATCGCGGCTGCGAGCGTGGGTGGCGCGGTGACGATCATCGATCGCACAGCTCGTGCCGTGTTGCGCAGGGTGGTGGGACTGGTCGGGCCGGTCTGGTCGGTTGCATTCCTGCCTGATGGCGAAACCCTCCTGACCGGCGGTGCCGACGGAAAGATCCGGCGCTGGAATGCGCGCACCGGCGAACCGGTCGGCTCGAATCTGCCGGGCGCTCCGGCCGATCCCATGGCGGCCTATGCCGGCGACCCCGGCGCCGAGGTGTTTCGCGCCTGCGTGGCTTGCCACACGTTGTCGGAGAAGGAAACGCAGCGTGCGGGGCCGACATTGGCGGGATTATACGGCCGAAGGATCGCCTCGCTGCCGGGCTATCGCTTTTCCGATGCACTCAGGGCGATGGACATCGTCTGGACGCCCGAGACGGTCGCGAGACTGTTCGAGATCGGTCCGAATGCCTATACGCCCGGCACCAAGATGCCGGAGCAGCGGATCGGCTCTGCCGAAGATCGCCGGGTGCTCACGGATTTTCTGGCCCGCGCGACCGTGAAATAGCGAGCGCGAATGCGCCGCCTTAGCTCTTGCTGTCTCGCTGGCGCAAATAATCGTCGGTGGTCCGTGGCGGCGCTCGTTCGGTGGTGCCGGCGAATGGATCGAACTGCTGCTCGTTCATGGTGATGACACGGCAGTCGGCACACATCCTGAGCGCATCGAGCCGCTTGTCGCCGGCTGGATACATCCAGTGCCGACCCTCGAGCTTCGCCGTGACACGGTCGATCGTGCTCTTGACGCCGAACGGCTTGCCGCATCGGACGCATAGCGCGGGCTCCTCCTCTTTGATCACCCGGGCCGGGGCGCGGGAGGCGCGAAAGTCGATCTGCGGCGTCAACGTGATCACTCTTTCCGGGCAGGTGCTTTGGCACAAGCCGCATTGCACGCAGGCATCCTCGACGAATTTGAGCACAGGACGCTCGGGATCATCGCGCAACGCGCCGGTCGGACAGACGGAAACACAGGACAGGCACAACGTGCAGCCCTCGATGTTGACGCTGACGGCGCCAAGGGGAGCGCCCTGGGGCAGTGCAATCACGTCCGTCGGGCTCGGGGCGGCGCGGTGCAGTTCGCCAAGGGCAAATCGAAGCAGATCGCGCCGCTTGCCGACGGTCCTAAAGGTTGCGGGTTGACCGACGGTCGCGAGCGGCTCGATCGCCCGCAGCGCTGCATCTAATGCGCCGGGGTCGTCCGCCTCTATGGTCGCGACGCGGCGCCCGGCAAATCCGAGGCCGGTGAGAACGGCACCCGCCATGGCAATGGTCTGCGAAAGTCCTGTCAAATCGTGCAGCGGCCTGGCCCGCAACAGGAAGCGGACGGCGGCCGCGCCATAGGCAAAGGCTGCCACGACGGCCTCAAGGCCGAGTTGTGTCACTTCGTTCACGGCGCAAGGCAGCACATTCGCCGGTAAACCGTCACCATGGCGGGCCAGCGCATCGATCAGCGCGTCGCCGTGCTGTCCGTCATGAAACAGCAGCACCGGCTGGGTGCCGCCGGCGTCATGATAGGTCAGCAGCATCGCGCGGAGCCGGTGCAACTGGGTGTCGGCGGGCGGTAGGGCATAAGCGGCCGCGCCGGTCGGGCAGGCCGCAGCACACTGACCGCATCCGGCGCAGACTTCCGCGTTGACGGTGACATGATCGCCGGCCGGCGTGATCGCTCCCGTCGGGCACAAATCCAGGCACCGATGGCAGCCGATACGCTCTGAACGCGAATGCGCACAGAGCGCGGCAGTGAAGTTGACGTATTTCGGCTTGTCGAAGCTTCCTACGAGATCGCGCGCTTTCAGCACGGCGCGAAGCATGGCGGCCGGATCGCCAGGATCCGCGCGCAGGTAGCCGTCCCGCAGGTCATGGGCAGGAAATAGAGGCATGCCACCGGATAGATCCAGTACGAGGTCGCAGCGGGATAGCGCACCATTGCGTGGCGTCTCGAAGATGAAGCGATCGCGCGAGGAAGGGTGCGGGCGGGCGTAGTCGTCGATCGTGAGCTCGAAGGCGCCGAAATGGCCCTTGGCGTTGCGGATCGTGCCTTTCACGATCGGGAAGACCGTCGCCGCGGACGGCGTAACGCCTTGCGGCTGCTTCAACATGACCGTCACGTCGAGATGGTCGGCGAGCAGCTGGCCCGCCTCGATCGCCGCCTCGTCTCGCCCATAGATTAGGATGACGCCGTCGCTCGACAGGGTGACGAGCGGATAGTCCGGAATGGCGACGGACGCTGCGGCGAGCAGCGCCGCCATCTTCGGTCCCGCTTGCGCGCCGTCGCGCGCCCAGCCTGCGGTCTCGCGGATGTTGGCGAAGGTGATCCCGTCAGGCCGTTCGCAGGCCTCGCCGGAAAACTGCGCGGCCTGCTGCGTGCAAGCCACCGTCAGCGGACCACCTGCCTTTGCGGCGCTGCGGAAGTGATCGATCTCGGCGCCGCAGAGATGGCGAAAGCTTCTGATATCGCAGCTGGGACAGCCACGCCGGATCGCAGCCGTGTCGAGGTGCATCGTGTCTTCGCACGAGCAGATCAGGACGGTCTTCGCTGGTTGCTCCAGGTTAGCCTCTCCCACAATGATGGCGGACTCGCGCCGATCCATCGCCTCGTATAGATATTACCAATCGGGAAGAAATGGAATGTGGAGGACGGCCTGCCGTCAATCCCAACCAGTGACGTTTCCCTCGCGGAACCGATCCGTCTGCCGCCGCCGTTCACGCTCGTTCGGCTTCGCGAGAGCGGTGATGCCTTTGCCCATGCTTGCCGCATTGCACCCGAAAGTGGCGCAGGCACGCTGGTCTATGTCGGTCGGTTCGACCTCGCCGAGTTCGCCGTGGTGCTTGAGCCGGTCGAGCCCTTGCGCGGCGCGCGCCGCGCCTTCTACGCCGGCATGGTGGCGCTTACCGACGCGCTTCGCGCCTATGCGCCGCCGAACAAGGCGGTGGCGATCGATTGGCCTGATGCGGTCAGGATCGACGGGGGACTGGTCGGTGGCGGGCGAATGGGATGGCCATCGTCCGGAGGCGAGGACGAGCCGCCCGCCTGGCTTGTGTTCGGCGCCATGATCCGGACCGTTGCGATGACGGATCAGGAACCGAGCATTCATCCGTTGGCCGCGGCGCTGGACCAGGAAGGCTTTGGCGAGGCGGGCGCCGTACAGGTGACCGAGAGTTTTGCCCGTCACCTGATGCGGGCGATCGATGGTTGGCGAGTGGAGGGTTTCGACAGCATCGCTCACGACTATCTCAGCCGGGTGCCACGCGAACGGCAAGCGCTTCAGCGGATCGATGATCGCGGGGACCTCGTGACGCGCCGCATTGGCACGAACAGGATTGAGCGGCGGGAACTCGTGAAAGCTCTCGCAGCGCCGGCTTGGCTTGACCCGAAGCTCGGAGGGCCAAGCTCGTGAAACTGTTGCGCACCATCGCGCTCGATCCGTCCGACACCTTTGTGTTCGATGTGCCGGCCGAGCCTGGCGAATGGGCCGTGTCCGGCGCCTTCCGTTTCTGCGACCAGGATCCGGCGACGCTGGGCGGAAAGGCACGTGCGGCCCTCCGCGGCGGCTTTCTCGGTGTGCAATCCTGGGGCTGGTCGACGCTGGTGCAGATCGTTCCAGCGACGGAGGCCGATCGTCGGACGCTGGTCGACCTCCTTGCTGCGCAATTGATCGACCGCCTTGGTGCGCCGGACATCGCGACCGCGCGGGCGGCCGCGGAAGAGGAAATTGTCTTTGCACAATCGCTCTGCACGCATCCGATCAGTTCGCTCATTGCTGTGCACCGCACCACGGCTCACGGCGAAATCCGCGAGACTTTCAGGAGGCTGCAGTTGCGGGAGGGGCAGGGGCACGGCAGGGCCTTCTCATTCATGGAGATCGAGAATGACGCCGAGCCGGACGGCGATCTCAACCTCGTGGATTTGAGCAGGGAGTTGCGGCGCCGATGAACGATTTCTGGATCACCTGCGGCCACCATCTGCTCGATCGCGACGAGAGCGGTGGGCTCTGCGTGACAGACGAATTCCTGAAGGCATACTTTGCTCGTCCCGAGCTGATGCCGCCGGACGATGCGTGCCCGCTCGAGCGCCGGTTGCACCGGCAGCTGCTCGCCAATCCGCGCCTTCCGGTGGGCGTCGGCGAACTTGCCGGAATCGCCGACCAGGATGCGAAGGAGAATTGGCAGTTCGTGATGGCCTTTCGCGATCTCTTGTTGCGACATCCGACGCTGGAAGCTGCCTATCTTGAAATTGTCCGCTCACGCAGAAGCGACTTGCCGCCGCTGTTCGTCAACCAGATGGTTCACGTGATCCTGCGCAACGCGCTCGATGCCTGTGACGATCCATTCGTGCTGCGCGCCGCGGAATTGTTCTTCCGCCCGCAACGGATTCTTCCGCACGAGCAGGCCTTGCTGCTCGGGGACGAAGAGTTCGTCGGGGGACGACACCCAACGCCGGTGCTCTCGCTGATGTCGATGCTGGGCGCCACGCATGATGCCCAGCTCGATGTCCTGAGCGAGGAGACCGCCGACGGCTATTGGCAGCGGAGCGACGGGTTCGACATGGCGTTCGACCTCACGGCTGGCGGTCGAGGGCCGGCGGCGCTGGCTCAGGCAATGGCGCGTTGGATCTCCCATCTGCTCGGGACCGACGTGACCATCTCGCCGCTGCGCGAGATGCACGAGGTGCGGCTCACCTGGTATGTCGGGCTCGATGCCGATGCCACCGGGCTCGGCGACCGTCTCTGGTCTGGCGAGGAACTCGACGAGCGCAGCGCCGGCCGCGTGCTCGCGCTGTTTCGGCTGACAATTGCGGATGGGGAGCAGGTGACAAAGGAGATGCGGGGGGAGCCTGTCTATCTTATCCTGGCGATGACGCCTGACCAGAAACTCCGGATGAAGCCGCACAATCTGCTGACCGGGCTGCCGATCAAACGGCTGGAGATGGTGATGTGAACCCCACCACGCTGCCATTGGTGCGCATTCTCGTCGGCGTCGTCGTCGAGCGGTCCAAGGCGGACTCACCATGGGTCGACTTCGTCTGGCGCGGCGTCGCTGTCCTGCCGGACGAGCCGGACACAAAGCCCTGGACGGTCCTTCGCGAGGAAGACGGGACGACCTTGTTCTATGCCGGCAGTGCCACGGTCGATCTCTATCCGTCCGAGACTGCGCGCTATCGCGACAATCTCGCATCGCGCAGTCCGGGCATCTGGATCGTTCTGGCGCCTGCAGATGGTGCCTGGCCCTATTCGGTGGCTGCCGCCACCGCGGATCCCGCGGAAGGGGAAGCGTTTACCGAGGCCGGCGCCAATCTGGTCGAAGCAGTCGCCATGCCGGAGATGCTGCGCGAGGCGATTGAAAGTTTCATCACCGAGCACCATGTCGAGCGCGAGTTCTTCAAGCGCGAGAGACGGCGAACCGATCCCGAGGCGCTTGCGCGCCGACAGCATGAAGGCGGACACGAATGAGCGAGGACAGATTCCTGGCGCGCTGGTCCCGCCGCAAGCAGCAGGCAAAGACGAGCGCAACGCCTCCTGAACCGGGAATGCACGACGAGGTGCCGTCGATGCCGCGGCCCGCCGCCGAGGAAAACGCGCCCGAGTTTGATCTATCGAGCCTGCCGTCGATTGATCAGATCACCTCAGCAACGGACATGACCGCATTCCTGCGCAAGGGAATCCCACAAGAGCTGACGCGCGCGGCGCTTCGTCGCGCCTGGAGCGCCGATCCCGCCATTCGCGACTTCGTCGGCCTCGCCGAGAACGCCTGGGACTTCAACGACCCGAACGCGATGCCGGGCTTTGGACCGCTGGATTGTTCCGAAGGAGAGCTGTCCGCACTGGTTGACCGCATCGTTGGCGGGGCGCGCAAGGCGGCCCAATCGCTGTCGGATGCACGCCTCGAAACCGATGATTCTTCTCCGGAATTGCCGCAGGCGGAACCTGCAACGGTTGCGGCCGCGAAGGACAAATCTGCCGGAACGGAATCCATGCCCGTGTCTGCGGCACCGCAACCGGCGGTGGCCACAGACACGGAAGGCGAACGCGCTGCCATGCGGCGGCGCACACATGGCGGCGCGCTGCCATCCTAGATGCACGACTAAAAGCCATAGCCTCCGGCTATGCTGCCGCGTTGACCATCCGCGGAACCGGGACTACGCTGCGCTAGTTCTTTGTAACAAAAGCAATAATCGGGCAGACGGGACTCTGATGGGAGACCCCACATGCGTGACGAAGGGCTTGATCGCGCCATTGACGCCGTCGGCGGCGTTGCGGAGCTTGCGCGTAAAATCGGCGTCAGCCAGCCGTCCGTTTCGAACTGGGTCAAGGTGCCCGCACAACGGGTGATTGCAGTCGAAGCTGCAACGGGCGTGTCACGCGATCAGTTGCGGCCCGATCTTTACGTCGAGCCGATCGACCCCATTGATGCCGCACGTGCGCAGGAATACGCGCTGCTTGCGATGCTCGTGTCCGCAGCGCCATCGAAGAGGCTGCTTGATCAACTTGCTGCCGTGGGTGCGGATGCGACGCCGCTTGGACGCGCGCATGCTGCACTCGCGGAAGCTGCCTCTCGCGCGGTCCCGGCTGAGCTCGAACGCGAATATTTCGACCTCTTCGTGGGGCTCGGGCGCGGCGAATTCTTGCCCTATGCCTCCTACTATCTCACCGGCTTTCTCAACGAGCGTCCGCTGTCGCGCCTGCGCGCAGACCTCGCCGCGCTCGGCATCGAGCGTGTTGCCAACAATTTCGAGCCTGAAGATCACGCGGCGATCCTGTGCGAGATCATGTCGGGTTTTGCAAGCGGGCGGTTCGAGGCGACCGGCGAGGCGCAGCATGCCTTCTTCGAGAAGCATGTTGGGTCCTGGATGGGCCGCCTGTTCGCCGACATCGAGAGTGCGGACAACGCCAGCTTCTACCGTGCGGTCGGCGCACTGGGCCGCCTGTTTATCGAGATCGAGACGGAAGCATTCACGTTCGCCAACTGACGAGCGCGTGCTGGTCCGGGAGGGAAGCGATGAGTGAAGACAACAAAGCCGCGGTCGGGCGCCGCGATTTCCTTCGCAAGGTCGGCATCGGCACGGTTGGCGCCGGCGCCACACTCGCGACACCGCTCGTCGGGTCTGCGCAGGCCGACAGCGAGAGCAACGATGAGAAGCGCAAGGCGCGCTACAAGGAATCCGATCACGTGAAGGCCTATTACCGCGTCAATCGCTATCCGACCTGAGAGGGAGGCGACCGTGCTCATCAAGCGAACACACCAGCATTCCCTGCGCCGCGGCTCCGTCGCAGACACCCTTGCAGGTCAGGCCAGCGGCCTCGACCGTCGCAGCTTCCTGCGCAAATCCGGTCTTGCCGGCGGCGCGCTCGCAGCGCTCGGCACCATCTCTGTCGGCGGCGTGCGCAAGGCTGAGGCGGCCGCCGCGGGGCCGCTCACCGCGGGCGCCACCGTCCGCAAGAGCATCTGCACGCATTGTTCTGTCGGCTGCACCGTGACGGCGGAGGTGTTGAACGGGGTGTGGATCGGCCAGGAGCCCAGCTGGGATTCCCCGATCAATCGCGGATCGCATTGTGCCAAGGGCGCCTCTGTCCGCGAACTCGTGCACAGCGAGCGGCGGCTACGCTATCCGATGAAGCTGGTCGGCGGGCAATGGACTCGCGTCTCCTGGGATACCGCGATCAACGAGATTGGAGACAAGCTTCAGGTCGTGCGCGAGAAGTCGGGCCCTGACTCCGTCTATTGGCTCGGCTCGGCCAAGATGACGAACGAAGGCGCTTACCTGTTCCGCAAGCTCGGCGCGTTCTGGGGAACCAACAACACCGATCACCAGGCCCGCATCTGCCATTCGACCACCGTCACCGGCGTCGCCAACACCTGGGGCTACGGCGCGATGACCAACAGCTACAATGACATTCGTAATGCCAAGACGCAGGTCGTTTTAGGCGGCAACCCCGCCGAGGCGCATCCGGTCTCGTTGCAGCACCTGCTCGAAGGCAAGGAGCTGCAAAAGGCCAACTTTGTCGTCATCGACCCGCGCCTGACGCGAACCGCGGCACATGCGACCGAATATGTGCGGATGCGGCCCGGCACCGACATCCCGGTGCTGTACGGCATGATGTGGCACATCCTCCAGAACGGTTGGGAAGACAAGGAGTTCATCCGACAGCGGGTGTATGGATTCGACGATCTCCGAAAAGAGGTGGAGAAGTGGAATCCGGAAGAAGTCGAGCGCGTCACCGGCATTCCTGGCGAGCAGCTCAAGCGCGTCGCCAAGATGTTTGCCACCGAGAAGCCGGCCACGCTGATCTGGGCCATGGGCCAGACCCAGAAGACCGTCGGCACCGCCAACGTGCGCGCCAGTTGCATCCTGCTGCTGATGACCGGCAATGTCGGCGGAGCGGGCATGGGCGCCAACATCTTCCGTGGCCACGACAACGTGCAAGGCGCGACCGACGTCGGGCTCGATATCGTCACGCTGCCGTTCTACTACGGGCTTGCCGAAGGCGCGTGGAAGCACTGGTCTCGGGTGTGGGAGGTCGACTATGATTTCCTGAAGTCGCGCTTCGATTCCAAGCAGATCATGGAGACCCCCGGCATCCCGCTGACCCGCTGGTTCGAAGCGGTGACGCTGCCGAAAGATCAGGTCGCGCAGAAAGACAATGTGCGGGCGGTGTTCGTGCAGGGACACGCTTCCAACAGCATCACCCGAATTCCCGAATCCCTGAACGGCCTGAAGGCGCTCGAGCTGCTCGTCATCGCTGACCCGCATCCGACGACCTGGGCCTCGCTCGCAGTCGAGGCGGGACGCAAGGATGGCGTCTACATTCTCCCAGTCGCCACGCAGTTCGAGTGCAAGGGTTCGCGCGTTGCCTCCAACCGCTCGCTTCAATGGGGCGAGCAGATCGTGAAGCCGATCTTCGAATCGAAGGACGATCTCGAGATCATCTATCTATTCGCGAAAAAGTTCGGTTTCGCCGACAAGATGTTCAAGAACATCAAGATCGAGAACAATCTGCCTGAGGCGGAGGATCTGTTGCGGGAGATGAACCGCGGCAGCTGGTCGACCGGCTATTGCGGGCAATCGCCCGAGCGCCTCAAGGCGCATATGAAGAACCAGGCGAAGTTCGACATGCTGACGATGCGAGCGCCCAAGGACGATCCTGAAGTGGGCGGCGACTATTACGGTCTACCCTGGCCGTGCTGGGGATCGCCCGAGGTCAAGCATCCCGGCACGCCGCTGCTCTACAACACCAACCTGCACGTGATGGACGGTGGCGGCACGTTCCGGCCGCGTTTCGGCGTGGAGCGCGAAGAGAAGCTGCCGGACGGCACGACGCGGAAAGTAAGCCTGCTCGCGGACGGCTCGTACTCGAAGGGTTCGGGAATCGAGGACGGCTATCCGGAATTCACTCTGGCGGTCCTGAAGAAGCTCGGCTGGGACACGGAGCTCACGGAAGCGGAGATGGCGACGATCAACAAGATCAATCCGGCCACTCCGGACGCGGTGTCGTGGTCGCTCGATCTCTCGGGCGGCATCCAGCGCGTCGCGCTCGCGCATGGCTGCGTTCCCTACGGCAACGGCAAGGCGCGCATGAATGCGTTCGGCTTGCCCGATCCCATTCCGGTCCACCGCGAGCCGATCTATACGCCGCGCGTCGACCTGGTCGCCAAATATCCGACGCTGCCAGATGCCAAGCAGTTCCGGGTGCCCAATATCGGCTTCTCCGTGCAGAAGGCTGCGATGGAGAAGGGAATTGCAAAACAGTTTCCGCTCATCCTGTCGTCTGGCCGTCTGGTCGAGTACGAAGGCGGCGGCGAGGAGACGCGGACCAATCCCTGGCTCGCCGAATTGCAGCAGGACATGTTCATCGAGATCAATCCGGCCGATGCCGCCGAGCGCGGCGTCAAGGACGGCGGCTGGGTCTGGGTGACCGGCGCGGAGAATAACTCCAAGGCCAGGATGAAGGCGCTGGTCACCGAGCGGGTCGGCAAGGGCGTTGCCTGGATGCCTTTCCACTTCGGCGGTTGGCTCGCGGGCAAGGATCTTCGCAGCAATTACCCCAAGGGTACCGATCCGATCGTGCTCGGCGAAAGCGCGAACACGATCACGACCTACGGGTACGATCCCGCGACGAACATGCAGGAGACCAAAGTCACTCTTTGCCAGATCGCGGCGGCATAAGGAGCAACGACGATGGCACGTATGAAGTTTCTCTGCGACGCCGACCGTTGCATCGAGTGCAACGCCTGCGTGACAGCCTGCAAGAACGAGCACGAGGTTCCCTGGGGCATCAACCGGCGCCGTGTCGTCACCATCAATGACGGCAAGCCGGGCGAACGTTCGGTCTCGATGGCGTGCATGCACTGCACCGATGCACCCTGCGCTGCGGTGTGCCCGGTCAATTGCTTCTACACCACCGCCGACGGCGTGGTGCTGCACTCCAAGGACCTCTGCATCGGTTGCGGCTACTGCTTCTACGCCTGCCCATTCGGCGCGCCGCAATATCCGAAGGTCGGCAATTTCGGCTCGCGCGGCAAGATGGACAAATGTACCTACTGCGCCGGCGGTCCCGAGGCCGACGGCAGCAAGGAGGAATACGAAAAGTACGGCGCGAACCGTCTCGCCGAAGGCAAGCTGCCCCTGTGCGCCGAAATGTGCTCGACCAAGTCGCTGCTCGCCGGTGATGGCGAGATCATCGCCAGCATCTACAAGGAACGCGTGTTGAAGCGTGGCTATGGCTCGGGGGCATGGGGCTGGAAGACCGCTTATCGCGAGACGATCGAGTCCTGAAGGAGGCCGCGATCCGCGCGGCTCGAATGCCGGGAGGAACTTATGCCGTCATTTGGAAGGTTCATTCGCCTCGCTATCGGCGCGTGGGCATTGCTTCTGTTGATCGCGGCGACACCTACGCCGTCAATGGGCCAGCAGATCAACCCGACCGCGGACGCGGTCAATGAACGGCAGTTGCTCCAAGAGTTGGACCGGATCCAGGGCCGCGTCAGCATCCCCGACCAGCGTTCCAGCGTGCTTGTCCAGCCGCAAGGCCGCGAGTGGCGTGAATTCCGCAACGTCTTGCTGCGTTGGATCGGCGGTGTCGCTATCGTCGGAATGCTGGCGGTGCTGGTCGTCTTCTATCTTGCCGTCGGCATGGTTCGGCTGGAAAGCGGACGATCCGGCCGCACCATCGTGCGCTTCAACACCTTTGAGCGTTTCGTGCACTGGATGACTGCGACCTGCTTTATCATTCTGGCGGTCTCCGGTCTGAACATCACCTTCGGGCGACCGCTGCTGTTGCCGCTGATCGGCTTTGAGGCCTTTTCCGAATGGTCGCAATGGGCGAAGTATGCCCACAACTACCTGAGCTTCCCGTTCACCATCGGCGTCGTTCTGATTTTCCTGATGTGGATCGGCGGCAATATCCCGAACAAGGTCGATGTGGAGTGGACCAAGCGGGGAGGCGGATTGATCGGTCATGATCATCCGCCGGCCTATCGATTCAACGCCGGCCAGAAGGCGATCTACTGGATCGTCGTGATCGGTGGCGGACTTGTGGCCGGGACGGGCTACGTGCTCATGTTTCCGTTCTACGGGACGGGGATCGAGGGGATGCAGATGGCCCAGATCGTTCACTCCATCGTTGGGGTGCTGTTCATCGCCGCGATGCTCGCGCACATCTATATCGGCACGATCGGCATGGAAGGTGCCTTCGAGGCGATGGGTTCAGGTGAAGTGGACGTCAACTGGGCGCGCGAGCACCACAGCCTGTGGATGGATGAGCAGACGGCACGAACCGGTCCTGGTGACTCACAGCCGCAACGCCGCCGCGCCGCTTCCCCGGCGGAGTAGCCCCGTCGAAACCCCGACTTGATTTACAGACGCACGCCCGTCGTAGCAAAGGCTTGTGCGACGGGTTGCTGTACGCTGTTCAGCACTGCAACTGCAACTGCTGCGATCGCAATCGTTGCAACGCAGGCCAGCATGAAAGCCTTCATCGCGATCCTCCAGGCAAACAGGCTCGCGAACGATCATACAGAATGTCCGGCTGCGAACAAACGTTGTCTTCGGGCAAAGGGGGCCCTACATGCCGGATGAACGCGGCATCGTCCGGGTGATGTCGGACGATTGCGGCTTGCCGAACACCGACAAATTTGAAGCAGCTGGCGCTCTATCTGCGATCGTCAACTCGGTGAGGCGTGCGCGGCGAAGCCAGTTGGTGACGACCTTCGGCTCCGCGCGCTGGGCGACTTCAAAGGAAATCCGCGTTGCGGCCTTGTTCGCGCCTAACCGAGTGGTTCTCGGTCGAGCGCCCAATCTTCGCCGTCCTTGCGACGGCGAACGGTCTCTGACACATAGCGGTTCTTGCGGCGGACCTGGACGGGCCAGTTCCCGGAGGGCAATTGAGTGAAGCTGGCCATGGCCGTGTGCACTCCATGCATCGAGGGGGCAAACGGGTACAAAATGCGCAAATTTCGGCTAGTTTGGAGTGCAGCAGCTTCATGCTTCATCCTATTAAGAGTGTAGGGTAAGCTATTGAAATTAGGAGACTTTCGCTTTTTCGCTGTCCCGATAATGGATTGGACCGAGAGTTCAAGTTTTTCAAGCGGTTAGAAGGCGGCGTGTGCGCGACGTGTGCACCGGGAGATCAAAGAAGATCAGTACAGCTAACGGGCGTGGCAGTTGGTTGAGCGTGTGTCCCTTGCCAGGCGATGCTCTTGTTGCGCAGGAGCTGCAATCGAAAATTGGAAGACTGTAGGCGCGCGGGTGACGGTGGGCGGGGCAACTATCTGCAGAATGATCCGGTTAAGGAATGATCGCTCTCAGCCTCCTGCAATTGCGCGATGGACGAGCGCGATGACATCGTCGGCTTCCTGTTCGGTGCTGTCAAAGCGAGCCACGAACCGGATTACGTCCTGGCCCCGTCGCGCGAATTGCAGCCCGCTCGCTGCAAGACGGTTGATGGCCAAAGCGGGCAGGTTGATGAAAACCAGATTGGCTTCCACTGGCGCAATGAGCTGAACGTCGGGCAGCGCAGCGAGACCCGCTCCAAGACGCGCGGCCACGGCATTGGCCTTCGCCGCGAGCCGCAGGTACAGGCGATCCTCGACGTAGGCGAGCAGCTGTGCCGACGCAAAGCGCATCTTCGACGAGGTCTGGCCGGCGCGGCGAAGCCGATAGGACAGGGATTCGACGAGATCCTGGTCGAACACCACGATCGCATCCGCCGACATCGCCCCGTTCTTGGTCGCCCCGAAGGACAGGATGTCGACGCCAGCGCGCCATGTCATGTCGGCCGGGCTGCAATCGAGCCGCGCCAGCGCGTTGGCGAACCGGGCGCCATCCATGTGCAGCGACAGATTCCTGTCGTGGGCGACTGCTCCGATTTCGGCGATCTCGGCGAGGGGATAGATTGTTCCATACTCGCTGGCCTGGGTGATCGACACGGCATCGGGCTGGGAGCGGTTGCGGACTCCCCAGGCCGCCCGGCCCAGCGCTTCGCTCAGGCTCGACGGCTCGATCCGAAAGTTTCGGCCGGACATGGCGACGAGCTTCGCGCCGCCTGTGAAGGCTTCGGTCGCGCCGCCTTCCGCGGTGTGGATATGCGCCTCTTCGTGACAATAGATGGCGCCATAGGGCCGCGCGCAGCTTGCGAGTGACAAGGCGTTGGCCGCCGTACCGGTCGAGACCGGGAACACGGTGACCGCGGTCTCGAACAGCTCCGAGAAGCGCGCATTCAACAATCTCGAATAATCGTCGTCGCCATAAGCGGCGGCCGGGCCGCGATTGGCCTCGGCGATCGCTCGCAGAATCTCGGGGCTGACCGGCGCGACATTGTCGCTGCGGAAATTCGGGAGCGTCGGGGCTGCGTCGTTCATACGTCCTGTCCTGCCGTCATATCACGGTTGATTCCTGCTTGTTGATGCGCCGATTGATCAGGAGCAACGGGATCGCGGTGACGAGGATAAGCACCGCGGCCGCGGCGGCCGCTAGACCCGCGCCGGTGCCCTCGATGGCATGGTACATCACGACGGTCGTGGTGACCCAGCCGCTGGCATAGAGCACAATGGTCGCGCTCAACTCGGATGCCGCAGTGATCCAGACCAGCACCAGCCCGCCGACAAGGCCGCTGGCCATCAACGGCACGGTCAGGGTCGCGAAGGTTTTGCTTGGCGTGACCCCGAGATTGATCGAGGCTTCCTCGAGCGAGGGATCGAGCTGGTGCACGATTGCCGAGGACGACCGGATCGCGAAGGGGAGCTTGCGGACGACATAGGCGATGACCAGGATCAGCCAGCCGCCGGTCAGAATCAAGGGACCGCTGTTGAACGCGATGATGAGCCCGATCGCCAGGATCGTGCCCGAGACCGCAAACGGCACCATGCCGACGAAATCGAGCAATCCCGACAGGCGCGAGCGGTGCCGGGCCACGACATAGCCGATCGGAGCGCCGATCAGCATGGTGGCGACGGCCGCGATGCTGGCGAGCGTCAGCGTGTTGAGCAGCGGCCGATAGGAGCCGGACAATAGGGTGGCGTAATTGCCCAATCCGAACTCCCAGGTCAGGACAGGGCCGCGAAAGCGCAGGAGGGAGATCATCAACACGGCCGTGAACGGCAGCAGCGAGGCAATCACAATGCCCCAACTCACGATCGTGGCCGTGAGCCGCAGTCCGGGCGTCAGAGGCAGCTTCGCGGGCGCGCTGCGGGCATTGGTCGAAAACCGGCGCTTGCCGAGGTAGTGCCGCTGAACGAGCAGCGCGATCGCCGTGCAGGCGATCAGGAGCACGCTGAGTGCGCCCGCCGCGGCCGGGTTGGCATCAGATTCGCCGGCGAACAGCTTGAAGATGTCGACGGCCAGGAACGGCCGGTCCTCAGCCAGCACCGCTGGCACGCCGAAATTCTCCAGTGCCTCAATGAACACCAATAATCCGCCCGCAAGGATCGCCGGCATCACGATGGGCAGCAGCACGGTGCGGATCACATAGGGCCGTGAGCCGCCGAGATTGCGGGCTGCCTCTTCCATCGAGGCGTCGACTGCCTGGAATCCGGCCAGCACGGGCATGACGACGTATGGATAGAGCGTCAACGTGAACACGATGACGATGCCGGGCACGCCGTAGATCGATCCGATCGGAATGCCGATCCCGCGCAGAGTGGTGGTGACGACGCCAGCATGGCCGAACAGCAGCACGAGGGCGTAGGCGCTGACGAACGAGGGCAGGACCAGCGGCAAGGACGCAAGCGTCAGCAGCAGCGCGCGGCCCGGTATGTCGATCCGGGCAAGGCAGAAGGCGAGCGGGATGCCGATCGCGCATGCGAAGGCCGTCGCGAGCGCGGCGCAGAAAAGACTGTTGCCGATGCTGCCGAGATAGTAGCGGCTCTTCACAATCGCTGCGTAGTTCCCAAGTGTCAGGCCGCCCGTGCCGTCGATCCGAAAGCTTGCATCCAGGACGAGCGCCAGCGGGTAGAGCAGAAACACCGCGAGCAGCACCAGGGCCGCCAGCGTCACGATGGTGGCGAAGCGTTTCATGGCGCAGGATACGCCGTGATCTGGGCAGGATCGTAGGCAAGGGAGAGCGGCGCGCCGGGCAAGAGATCGAGCGCCTGGCCGCCGAGCGCCGAGATCCGAATCTGGGTGCCGTCCGGCAGGGTTGCGTGGAGGCGTTGTACCGGGCCGAGAAATTCACGAAGCGCCAGACGCGCATGCACAAGCGAGCCACCGGAACCATCTCGCAGCCGCAGGGCCTCCGGCCTGACCGACAGCAACACCGGCGCGCCCGGCGCTGCGACCTCGCCTCTGACCGTGAATTCCGTTCCGGCTGCTGCGACAGGCGTGTTACGGCCGTCGAAAGCTCCTGCGATGCCCGGCACCATATTGGTCGAGCCGAGGAATTCGGCGACGAAGGCAGTCTGCGGCATCCGATAGATGCGCTCCGGCGTGTCCACTTGCTCGATCTTGCCGCGACGCAAGACCGCGATGCGGTCGGAGATGGCGAGTGCCTCCTCCTGATCATGCGTCACGTAGATCGCAGTCAGGCCGAGCGCCTGCTGCAGCTGTCGGACCTCGATCCGCATTTCGGTGCGCAACTGCGCGTCGAGGTTGGACAGCGGCTCGTCGAACAGGAGCACGGCGGGCTCGATCACGAGCGCGCGGGCGATCGCCACGCGTTGCAGCTGACCGCCGGAGAGCTGGTGTGGTGACCGCGGACCGTAACCTGCAAGGCGTACCCGCTCGAGCGCCTTGTCGACGCGCGATGCGATCTCGGCAGCCGGAACCTTCCTGGCCCTCAGCCCGTAGGCCACGTTTTCGGCGACGGTGTGGTTCGGGAAGATCGCGTAGTTCTGAAACACCATGCCGGTGTCGCGGCGATGCGCGGGCAGAGCATCGATGCGCCGACCGTCGAAGCAAATGGAGCCGGATTCGACATCGACGAAGCCTGCGATCATGCGCAGCAACGTCGTCTTTCCGCAGCCTGACGGCCCAAGCAGCGTGAACAGCTCGCCATGCCTGATGTCGAGCGAGATGTCGTCCACGGCCCGCACCGCGCCGAAGGTGCGGGTCAGGTTTTCAATCCGGATCGCGGTCATCGGATCAGCGCGTGTTCTGGATCGTGGTCTTCAGCCGCGCGAGGGTGTCGCGACGGGCCGCTTCCCATTTGCCGTCGTCATAGGGTAGCACCTTGATCGCCGAGAACGGCAGCATCCCGGGTGCGACCGCCTCGAGCTCGATATCCTGACGGGCAGGGCGCCGGAACGTCGCCTTCAGCAACATCTCCTGGACTTCCTTGCTGGCCAGATAGTCGACCAGCCGTTTGGCAGACTCGGGGTTCGGTCCGCCTTTCAGGATGGCCGCGCCCTCGACGCCCGCATAGGTGCCCTCGGCCGGATAGGCGACGCTCACCGGCGCACCGTTATGGGCCCACAGGAAGCCGGCATATTCGAGCGTGATGCCAAGCGGATATTCGCCGCTGCCAATCCCGTCGAAGACCTGGGTCGAGCGGTTGAGCACCTTCGCATTCGCAAGCAGCCCGTCCATCTTGGTCCAGGCTGCGTCGTCCGCGCCCCACAGCGAGAGGAGCGTGGTCGCGGCCGCGTATGAGAATCCGGAATTGGCAGGGTCGGTAAAGGCGAGCTTGCCTTTCCATTTCGGATCGAGGAGGTCCGCCCAGGCTTTGGGCCCGCCGGCCTTGTCGATCGCCTTGGTGTTCTGGCCGATCACAACGACCTGGATGTTGGTGCCCAGCCAAAGGTCGTTTGGATCGCGAAATTGCGCCGGCACGGCTTCGCGGCCCTTCGCCGCGTAAGCCTGAAGGTGCGGGCTCGCGAGCCGCAACAGCGTCGCACTGACGCCCCAGATCACGTCGCCCTGCGGATTGGCGGCCTCGGACGCGACGCGGCGCACCAGCACACCTGATCCAGTCGAGACCACATCGACCTTGATCCCGGTCGCCTTGGCGAAGCCTTCGGCTACAAGCTTGTTCACGGTGTCGTCGTTGGCCGAATAGAGCACGACGCTCTGCTGGGCCGAGGCCAGCCCGGCTGCAAACAGCGATGCCGCGAGCGTCACGACTCGGGCGAGGATGGAGGCAGGAGATCTCATCGTGGTTCGCCCTCGTGGGTTCAGCGATTGCTCATGCGGTTGCGGCGAGGTACTCGGTGGCCGCCTTGAGCCCGGCGCCGGGTTCGATCGGCAGGCCGAACTTCGTGAGTGCGTCCTCGAGATGCAGAAGGTCGGTCAGAATGGTCCCCGCGCTCAAAGCACCCATCGTGCCAAATCGGATGACACGGCCGGAGAGACGGTTGCGGGCGCCTGCGATGACCGTGCGGTGATCCTGGTAGAGCTGCCGCACGATGGCACCGCCTTCGAGCCCGTCGGGGACCTTGAAAACCACGACCGTGTTCGAGCGTGGCTCATCGTGGCAAAAATCTGCGAGTCCGAGCGCTGCGCCGCCGGCGCGCAGCGCGGCGGAGAGCTTCTTGTGGCGCGCGAGCACATTGGCGAAGCCTTCCTCGTGCATCATCGTCAAGGCCTCACGCAGGCCATAGATGAGGCTCACCGGTGCCGTGAACGCGGTCTCGTTCTGCTCCGCGGATTTCAGCGCGCGACGGAAATCCCAATAGAAGGCCGATCGCTGCTCGTCCTGCCCGATCACGCGCCACGCCTTGGCGCTGACGCTGGCAAGTGCGAGGCCGGGCGGGCACATCAAGGCCTTTTGCGAGGCCGAGACAACGATGTCGACGCCCCATTCGTCCTGCCGCATCGCGATGCCGCCGAGACCGCTGACGGAGTCTGCGATGAGCAGCGTTGGCCGGTCGCGCACCAGTGCGCCGAGCGCCGCGAGATCGGCCACGATCCCGGTCGAGCTTTCATTGTGCACGACGACGACGGCGCGATAGGAGTGCTCGCGCAATCGGGCTTCCACCGCGGCGACATCGATCGCCTGGCCCCATTCGATCGCGGCCGTGTCGACGGTGATGTTCATGGCCTTGGCGATCGTGGTGAAACGCTCACCGAATTGACCATGCTCGACTACGAGGATCCGATGGCCCGGTCCGGCCACGTTGACGAGCGCAGCCTCCATAACGCCGGTCCCGGAGCTCGCAAAAAACAGGACGCGGTTCGTCGTGCCCAGAATCGGGCGGATCATCTCCTCCGCCTCGCCGATTGCAGTCCGGCATTCGGGTCCGCGATGGTTGACCATCACCCGAGCCATCGCCTGCCGCACCCGCTCGGGCACTTCGGTTGGACCGGGCAGCCGAAGACGGTATCCCGTCGAAGCAATGGCGCTCGGAGTGTCTGTGATCGTCATAGCTTGAAGTCACCGTTCTGACGCATGTAGGGAACAAGGCCGCCCGCGCGCAGGATCGCCAGCATGATCGGCGGCAGCGGCTCCGGGATGAGCGTCTCACCGCTGCGTTCGTTGCGGATCGCGCCGGTGCCGTCGGAGATCAGGATGTCGCCCTCGCGAATCCCGTCGGTTTCGCAGACAAGCGGCAGCAGGCCGTTGTTGATCGCGTTGCGGTAGTAGGTGCGCGAGAAGCTCCGCGCCATCACCGCCGGAATGCCGGCCCCGAGCACGGTCGTGACCGCAACCTCCATCGCCGAGCCGCAACCGAAATTCTTGCCCGCCACCAGGATGTCTCCGGGCTGCACAGAGGCTGCAAAGGTCGGGTCGACATGCTCGAACAGGAATTGCCTGAGAACGGCGGGGTCGAGGCTCTCACGCTTGCGGGTCGAACTGATGATGGAGTCGGTGTTGACGTCGTCGCCGAACAGTCGCGCGCGACCTCGCAGAGCTGTCATCGCGACACCTCGCGAGGATCGGTTACGGCACCGCGCGTCGCGGCGGCCGCGCAAGCAGCCGGGGAGGCGAGGTAGATCGATGCCTTGGCGTTGCCCATGCGGCCCTTGAAGTTGCGGTTGGCGGTCGAGATCACCGAAACCCCGTCTCCGGGGATCACCCCGCAGGTCCCGCAGCAGGAGCCGCAGCCCGGCTCGACCACGGTGGCGCCGAAGCCGACCAGGGCGTCGAGTGTGCCATCGGCCGTCATGGCGTCGCGGACCTCGCGCGATGCCGGCGTGACCACGAGCTGCACGCCGGGTGCAACGCCTCCACCCGCCTCGAGCACGGCTAGAGCCTGATGGAAGTCGCGTAACCTGCCGCCCGTGCAGGTGCCGAGATAGACCATCTGTACCGGCGTGCCGGCGGCATCCTCGAGCGCCACGACCTGATCCACCAGATGCGGCAACGCGATCCGCGGCGTGAGAGCGTCGAGCGCGATCTCCACGGTCTGGCTGTAGTGCGCATCCGGATCCGCTGCGACCGGTTCGAAAGCCTGGCCGGTGCGGTCCTGCAGATAGGCGACGGTTTCAGCATCGGCCGGGAAGATGCCGGTCTTCGCGCCCATCTCGACTGCAAGATTGCTCAGGACGAGGCGGTCCTCCAGCGTGAGGGTGGCGACACCCGGTCCCGCGAATTCGAGTGCCTGATAGGCGGCACCGTCGGCGCCGAGCATGCCCGCGAGGGCCAGTGCGATGTCCTTCGCATAGACGCCGCCCGGCAGTTGTCCGGTCAGGACGACGCGGATCGAATCCGGCACGCGCAGCCAGATCCGGCCACACAGCATGACCGCGGCGAGATCGGACGAGCCGATCCCGGTCGCAAAGCAATTCAGTGCCCCGTATGTCACGGCATGGCTGTCGGCTCCGACGACCAGACCACCCGGCAGAGCGCGGCCCGTCTCCACGATGAGCTGGTGACCGATTCCTTCGCCAGCTTCATGCAGCGTGACGCTGAACCGCTTGGCGAAGTCCCGCATCACGCGGTGCAGCGCGATCGTCTGCGGGCTTGTCGGCGGCACGTAATGGTCGAGCGCAAAGACCAATCGGGCGGCATCGCGCACGTTCTCTCCGCCCATCGCCTTGAAATAGTCGAGCGCCATCGGAACCGAACCGTCGGTGCCGAGCGCGCAATCGACCTCGCAGACCACCAGGTCCCCGGCGTGCGCATCCTGCCCGGATTTTCGAGCGAGGATCTTTTCGGAGATCGTGCGCCCGGCCATCGCTAGACCTCTGGCATCTCGCAGCCGAGACGGCAGAGCGAGGCGTCGACCCAGCTACGATCGAGCGTACCGGCTTCGATCGCCGCCATTTGCTTGGTCTCGGCAGCCTGCTTGGCTTCGGCTGCCTCGATCACCGCTCGGCAATCGTCGATGGCGACGGCCAGCACGCCGTCGTCGTCGCCCAGCACCAAGTCGCCGGACTGGATGACCATGCCACCGATCGCGATCGGTCCGTTGATCTCGCCCGGACCGTCCTTGTACGGACCGCGATGGGTGACCCCCGCCGCGAAAACGGGAAGGGGGTTTGCCCGGATCGCAGCGGCATCGCGGATCGCGCCATGGATAACGATGCCTGCGACGCCGCGCCGGGCGGCCTGCGCGAGCATCATCTCGCCGAAGATTGCGTTGCTGAGGTCGCCGCCCGCATCGACCACGATGACGTCGCCGGCAACCGCGATATCGAGCGCCTTGTGGACCATCAGATTGTCGCCGGGGCGCGTCTTCACGGTCAAAGCGGGACCGGCCATGCCGCCAGCCGCATGCATCGGCCGGAGCGTGGCGCCGCCCGCGGCCATGCGCGACATCACATCGCTGATGTTGGCGACCGGAAGGGCGCGAGCCCGTTCGACCCATTCGCCTGCGACAACACGCTTGCGGGAAAGGATCCTGAACCCTACGGCCATATCAACCCCATTGAAAATGGAACGCCGTTACGCATAGTGTAACGGTGACGAGCCGAGGTCAACCGAAAATCGGCAGGACAGGGATTTTCGATGCCCAAGACGCAAGGGGTCGCCGCCGTGCAACGGGCGTTGGCGATCCTGGATACCTTCGCTGGAGCCGGGTCGCGGAGCCTGGCCGACATCGCCAAGATCACGGGCTTGGCGAAACCGACCGTGATGCGCTCGCTGGTGTCGCTGGATGAAGCCGGCTACGTCGTCCGCCTCAGCGACGGCCGCTACGCGCTCGGCGCAAAGACATTCCAGCTCGGCACCACCTATCGGGCCAATTTCAATCTCGAACAGCACGTGCTGCCGGTCCTTCAGCGGCTAAGCCAGGAGACGTTGGAGAGCAGTGCGTTCCACGTGCGTGAACGCGATAATCGGCTCTGTCTGTTTCGGGTGGATTCGCCGCAGCTCGTGCGCGACGTCGCGCGGCCCACAAATCTCGCGCCACTCGATTTGACCTCGACGGGACAAGTGCTGCGGACGGCGCGCTGGGCAGACCGCACGGATGACGGCGTGCAGGTCTTCGTCAGTTCCGGAATCTACGACGCTGTGACGGCCTCGCTCTCCACCGCCGTTTTCGGCCACGACGGAGCGCTGGTGGGCGCCATGACCGTGAGCGGCCCCATCGAACGGATCCGTCAGGCCGACCTCCAGGCACTGGCGTCCCGGTTGACCGACGCCTCGTATCGGCTCTCACTTGTGCTCGGCGCCCCATTGTCCCGCGAGGTCGGCCCGCCGCGGATCATCAGTCTGCCATCGGCCGAAACAGGCTCTCCCTGACGCGCCCCGTTCGGGAGAGGGCACTATTTCGACCGGCAAGCTCGTGAATGGACTCCGCTCAGGTCTTGTGCAGTCTGCAGAGACCGGACTGGGTGTTCGATCAGCTGCCTACAAGGTGTTCGTAGCTGCGCGTGGGGGAATGCCCTTCGCTGCAATCTCCGCCGATAGCTCTTCGATCGTCTTGCGCTGTTCCATGGCGGCTCTGCGGATCAACGCAAAAGCGGCGGGCTCGGCGAGCGCATGCGAGTGCATCACCTGAAGAACGGCGGCAAGCACGATGCGGCGGGATCGCAGACGCTGCTCCAGTTTGAGGATCTGCTGCTTCAAGTCGTTGGTGCGTTCGTTTCGCTCGAATGCCATGACGACTGCCGCATAGATGCCGGCCGAGCGTAGCGGCTTGACCAAGAACGACGCCGGATCGAGGTCGAAGACGAGCTTCAAGCGGCTCGGCGTCTCCGTGCCGAGCAGAGCGATGACCGGACAGTGCCCCAGGAACGGGGCTTCAAGCGGAAGAAGTTCATCGTCGATCAATGTCACGTCAGGCGCGAAGTCAATCGCCTGGCCGGGCGCCCATGCAGTGCTGTCGATCCCGAGACGTTCAAACTGGCGTCGCACGATCGATGCGTCGCGTTCGTCCTTGATGGCGACGAGTGCTTTGCGTCCGCGCAGCGAGAATGAAGACAGCTTGCTCATTTCACCACCCGCAAATGCGGCGCATTCGGCGATGTGCCCCCCTTTGAGGTCTCCCTGAAGGTGGGGGCGGCGACGTCGAGCTGCGTCAGGTAAGGATCAGGCTTAACGGGCGCGTCGGCTTCCCAGAAGATGTCAAACTGTCCCCGTGCATTGGAGACTGCCAGTCGCGGCGTAAGGACGCAATGATTGTTGCTGCCGTCGATCCAGACCGGTCCTTGCGGCGAATTGTAGCGATAACCGGCCGCGGCGCGCCTGACCTCGCCGATGTCAGACGTGCCGGCCCGCTGCAGCGCGCGGGCCAGCAGATAGACGGCGACATAGGCAGATTGTCCGTCGACGGAGGGGCTGCTGTCCTCGCCGTAGCGCGCTTTCCAACGTGCGACGAATGCACGGTTCTCGGACAGTTGTATGCTTTCGAAGTAGGCCGATGATGTAATGCAGCCCGCCGAGGCCGGTCCGACGATTGCGAGTTCCGGTTCGCACAAGCTGCAGCTCAACATCGGAATGTCGAGGCTCGCAGTTTCGGCGGCAGCGCGGAAGGCGCGGATGAAGTCGTAGCTCGAGCTTCCGACCAACGTGTTGAACACGATCGGCGGCTTGCGGCGGATGATCTCGTCGACGATATGCCCGACGGCGCTTTCGCCGAGTTCGAGCAGCCGTTCGGCCAGGATGTGGCCTTCTGCTGCACTCACCAATTCGCGGGTGACGCGATTGGTCTCCCATGTCCAAACGTAGTTGGAGCCGACGCAGAAAATCTCGCGCGACAGATTGTCGAGCACGTAACGGACGAGCGGCAGGACGTTGTGATTGGGCGATGCTCCGACATAGATGACGTTGTCGGAGCACTCGAAGCCCTCGTAGCGCGCAGGATACCAAAGCAGGCGATCGGTACGCTCCACGATCGGCAAGACCTGCTTGCGCGATGCCGAGGTATAGCAGCCGATGATGTGCTCGACGCCGACATTGCGGATGAGATCGTCGCAGACCGTGTGGTATTCCGAGATGATGCCGCGAGGATCGCGGACATGAGCGGCGATCGAGAAGTCGAACTCGGCTTGGTTGTTGATCTCGTCGACCGCCATCATGGCGCTCTTGAGGATCTCGCGGCCCATGGCCTGATAGGGCCCGGACTGCGAACAGATGATACCAACGGGAACGGACGGCTTTGTCATCTATGGCTTTCGGCGACGCGACGCGTCAGGAAACCATCATGACTGATGTTGGTGCAAGAGGGGTTGCTGATTTGCTGCGCATGCACATTGCGAAATTTGTGCAACCGGCCTCGTTGACAAGGTGCTACGCACATCCTTAGAATTTTGTACTACGGGCTTCCACTCGAACCCTGCGTGCGTTGATCTGGCCGATGACGTCCTGGTCTCTGCACAAAGTGCTTCGTTCGATTCCGGATCCGATGCGATAGATCATAGACGCGGCATTTGAGCCATTCGTCACCTCATTCGCGAGGGACGGGTGGCTTTTTTCGTTTTGCCGCTAAGAAAATTGGCGATGCGTCCGCGTCGCCAAGCCGATGGCGCGCGCGACCATTGCCATGCCTGCGCTTGCGTCGGCCAAAACGTGGGGAGACGATGGCGATGACAGATCTTCATTATCTCGGGCTCGTCGAGGTCGGACAGCAGATTCAAGCCAAAAAGCTGTCGCCGGTCGAAGTTACCAAGGCGATGCTCGGGCGGATCGAACAGCTCGACGTAGAACTCAAGAGCTACGCCTATCTGATGGCGGACTCGGCCCTGGCACAAGCGGCCGCGGCCGAGAAGGAAATCGCATCGGGCAAGGTCAAGGGACCGCTGCATGGCGTTCCGGTTGCGGTCAAGGACCTCTGCTGGGCCAAGGGCGCACCGGCGGCGCACGGCATGACGATTCATCGCGATTTCCGCCCCGCCGAGGATGCGACCGTCGTCGCGCGGTTGAAAGATGCCGGCGCCATCATCCTCGGCAAGTTGCAGCAAACCGAGGGCGCCTACGCCGATCATCACCCGAAGATCGACCCGCCGAAGAACCCGTGGAACGCGGATCTCTGGTCTGGCGCATCCTCGAGCGGCTCTGGCGTTGCTACTGCGGCGGGCCTCTGCTTCGGCTCGCTCGGCACCGATACGGGCGGATCAATCCGCTTTCCGTCCGCGGCTAACGGCGTCACCGGGCTCAAGCCGACTTGGGGACGCGTCAGCCGCTACGGCGCATTCGAGCTTGCGGCGACGCTGGATCATATCGGCCCGATGGCAAGGAGCGCGGTCGATTGCGGCGCCATCCTCGGCGTGATCGCGGGTCAGGACCCCAAGGACACGACGTCGGTTCCGCTGCCCGTGCCTGACTATCTCGCCAGTTTGTCCGGCGATCTTCGCGGCGTGACGATCGGCGTCGACCGGCGCTGGACCAGCGAAGGCACCGATGGCGATGCGGCCAAGGTGTTGACCGAGGGTCTGCGTGTAGCGGCCGATCTCGGCGCGAAGATCAAGGAGATCACGTTTCCCGATCCCAAGGCGGTCATCGACGACTGGTTCCCGCTCTGCGGCATCGAGGTCGCCGTCGCGCACGAGGACACCTATCCCGCGCGCAAGGACGAGTACGGCCCGGCACTCGCCGGCCTGCTCGATCTCGGTCGACAGCAGTCCGGCATGGACTATCAGAAGATCGTGCTCCGGCGCGAAGCGTTTCGTGGCGCGGTCCGCCTTCTGTTCGAATCGGTCGATCTCCTCGCAGTGCCGGCCCAGGCATTCGCCGCGCCGACGCTCGCCAAGATGGCGTCGCTCGGCGAGGACGCCTCGCTGATCGCAGGCTTGCTTCGCTTCACATGCCCGTTCGACATGACGGGAAGCCCGACCGTGACGCTACCCGGCGGCTTCGCCGCGAATGGCGGTCCGGTTGGCTTCCAGTTCGTCGGTCGTCATTTCGATGAGGCTGGCCTCGTTTGCGCGGGCGATGCGTTCCAGCGCGTTACCGACTGGCACAAGCGTCATCCAGGGATCTGAGTTGAGGAGCCGATCATATGCCCGCAGAAGACTGGTTGAAGAATTCCATCATGGCCAAGCGTGCGGTCGCCAAAGGCGCGACGGGGGCGACGCACAGCCTGACGATCGAAGAGCAGGGCGGCTTCCACTACGTTTACGGTCCCTATGCAAAGCCGACCCTGTCGATCGACCCCGGCGGAGTGGTGGTTGTCGAGACGGAGGATGCGTTCGGCGGTGTGCTCACCAGCGAGAGCGACAGCCCCACCGCCAAACTGAAATTTCCCTATCTGAACCCGCAGTGCGGGCCGATCGCGGTTAAGGGCGCCAAGAAGGGCGATTGCCTCGCGATCTACATCCGCGACGTCGAGACCCGCGGCGCGCAGCCGGCCGGCACGACCTGCATTATTCCTGAGTTCGGCGGACTCGTCGGGACTAGCTCGACGGCACTGCTCAATCCGCCATTGCCGGAGCGCGTGAAGAAGCTGCATGTCGACAGGAACGGCGTGCGCTGGAACGACAGGATTACGCTGCCCTACGAGCCGTTCATCGGTACCATTGGCGTCTCGCCGGAGATCGAGGCGATCTCCTCGCTGCAGCCGGATTACCACGGCGGCAACATGGATCTGCCCGACGTCGCCCCCGGCGCGATCATCTATTTCCCGGTGCATACCGACGGCGGGATGCTCTACGTCGGCGACTGTCACGCGACGCAGGGCGACGGCGAACTCTCCGGCGTGGCGCTGGAGCAGCGCGCGACCGTCACGCTTCAGGTCGACCTGATCAAGAACTGGAGCTTCGCCTGGCCGCGGCTCGAGACAAAGGACTTCATCATGACGATCGGCAGCGCCCGCCCGCTCGAAGACGCGGCCCGTATCGCCTATCGCGAACTCGTGCGGTGGATGGCGGCCGATTACGGCTTCGACGAGATCGACGCCTACATGCTGCTCAGCCAGGCCGGCCGCATGCGCCTCGGCAACATGGTCGACCCGAAATACACGATGGGCGCATCGATCCTGAAGAATTACCTCAAGCCATGACATTCAGCCGCTTTCAGAAACAGAGGACATCACGATGAATTCGGGACGGAAGCTCGGAATGGTCTTGCTCGGCGCTATGCTCGGTACAGCGGCGGGAGTGGGTGTTGCTCGGGCGGCGGAACCGCTATTGAAGGTGGGTCTGCTCGAGGACGTGTCAGGCGACCTCGCCTTCATGGGCATGCCGAAGCTGCACGGCTCTCAGCTGGCCGTCGAGGAGATCAACAAGAGCGGCGGTATCCTTGGTCGGCAGATCGAGTTGATTCACCTCGATCCGCAGGGCGACAACGCGCGCTATCAGGAGTTCGGTCGTCGACTGCTCAACCGCGACAAGGTCGACGTGCTGATCGGCGGCATCACCTCGGCCTCGCGCGAGGCGCTGCGTCCGATCGTCGATCGCACCTCGACGCCGTATTTCTACACCAACCAGTATGAAGGCGGCGTCTGCGACGCCAGCATGATCAGCATGGGGGCGGTGCCGGAGCAGCAATTCTCGACGCTGATTCCATGGATGGTCGAGAAGTTCGGCAAGAAAGTCTATGTCATCGCCGCCGATTACAATTTCGGTCAGATTTCGGCGGAGTGGAACCGCAAGATCATGAAGGATCTCGGCGGCGAGGTCGTCGGCGAGGAGTTCATCCCGCTCGGCGTGTCGCAGTTCGCGCAGACGATCCAGAATATCCAGAAGGCGAAGCCGGATTGGTTGCTCACGATCAATGTCGGCGCTGCGCAGGATTCATTCTTCGAACAAGCGGCTGCGGCCAACCTCAACCTGCCGATGGGATCGTCGATCAAGGTCATGCTCGGCTTCGAGCACAAGCGGTTCAAGCCGCCGGCGCTCAACAACATGCATGCGACTGCGAATTGGTTCGAGGAGATCGACACGCCGGAGGCTACCGACTTCAAGAAGCGCTGGCACGCGAAATTCCCTGACGAACTCTACATCAACGACATGGGCTACAATGCCTATAATGCGCTCTACATGTACAAGGCGCTGGTCGAGAAGGCGAAGTCGATCAAGCTCGACGACATGCGCAAGGTCATCGCGACCGGCGATGCATGCATCGACGCTCCTGAAGGCAAGGTGTGCATCAATCCGAAGAGCCAGCACACCTCGCACCGCATGCGCCTGATCTCGGTCGGGCCGAAGCATGAGGTAAAGGTCGAGAAGGACTATGGGACGATCCAGCCGTACTGGCTCGGCGAAATCGGTTGCGATCTCACCAAGAAGAACGACAAGGACCAATACACGCCGAGCCATCTCCCGAAGAAATCGTGACGCCTGACGGGCACGGATTTTGCTCGTATTGAGAGTCGCGCTCTTGGACAAGGCCGGCGTCGCAACGATGCGGCGCCGGGATAGACAAAGGGGCCAAGATGTCGGCTGAAGTATTCTCGGTATTCTATCAGTTCGCCGACGTGTTCGCGTTTCTCATTCTCTCGGCCGCAGGTCTCGCTATCGTGTTCGGCATGATGGGCGTCATCAATATGGCGCATGGCGAGTTCATCATGTGCGGTGCCTATGTCACCGTCGGCCTGGTTAATCTGGGCGTTCCGCTCGCGATTGCCCAGATCCTGGCCGCGCTGACGGCGGGGCTCATCGGTGTCGCCGTCGAGTTCCTGATCGTGCGGCGCTTCTACAAGCGGCCGCTGGATTCTCTGCTCGCCACTTGGGGGCTCAGCCTTATCGTGACGCAATCGATGCTCCTGATTGTCGGTTCAGCCGTGCGGGGCATCGGAACGCCCGAAGGAAGCTTCGCAATCGGCGGCTATACGTTTTCGACCTATCGTCTGGTTCTGTTCGGTTGCGCGGTGGCCGTGCTGGGCGGCCTCTACATCGTTTTCATGAAGACGCGCTTTGGTGTGATCGCCCGGGCGACGATGCAGAATGCGGCGATGGCGAAGGCGCTGGGCGCGCGAACGGGCCGAATCTATTCGATCAGCTTCGGGATCGGCACCGGCCTTGCCGGACTTTGCGGGGCGCTCTACGCGCCAACGATGACGCTGATCCCGACCATGGGGGCCACCTTCGTGGTCGAAAGCTTCGTTACGGTCGTAATCGGAGGGGCAAACGTGCTGCTCGGAACAGCGCCGGCCGCTGTGTTCCTGGCGATGATCCGGATGGCGCTGAACGCGAGCTACGGCCAGATCATCGGACAGATTGGCATGCTGGTCGCCGTTATTTTGATCATTCGGGTGTTGCCCGAGGGGCTCTCCAGCGTCCTGGTTCGTCGTGGGCGCTAAAGGGAATTTGTGATGTTCAAGCTGCTGGAAGGTCCGCAGACGCTCGGACGTGGCAAGATCTTCTGGTCCTGCTTCCTTGCAGTGCTCGCGGGCGCACTGACATATCCGCTATTCGCCGACTCCTATGATGTGGGGAATTTCGCCTATTTCCTGATCTGGATATTCATGGCGCTCGGCCTCTGCCTGATGTGGGGCTATGGCGGGATGCTGTCGTTCGGCCAGACCTTGTTCTTCGGCATCGCCGGTTACGGTTATGGCGTGCTCGCGATCAACATGGGCGGCGGCACCGCGACGATCGCCGCGCTTGCACTGTCCGTTGTCCTTGCGATGGTGGCGGCCGGCATCCTCGGCTATTTCATGATCTGGGGTGGCATCAACGGCATCTTCTTCGGGATCGTGACGCTGTCTGCGACGCTGGTGCTTGCCTTCTTCCTCGGCCAGACAGCGGGGCCGGAATGGCACATCGGCCCGGCGCGGCTGAATGGCTTCAATGGCATGAAGGGCATGGACCCGCTCGCCGTCGGCGACTTCTATATCGAGGGATCGGCGCTCTACTACGTCATGATCGCGCTGATCGTGATCGTCTATCTCGCGTTGCGCATGCTCGTGAATTCGGGCATCGGCAACGTCATCGTGGCGACGCGCGAGAACCCGCAGCGCGCCGAGATGCTGGGTTATGACGTCCGGAAATACCAGCTCCTGACCTTCGTGATCGGCAGCGGCCTCGCAGGGCTGAGTGGTGCGCTGTACACGTCCTGGGGCCAATTCATCACGCCGTCCAGCATCGGCCTGCCTGCGGCGGCGATGCCCATCGTATGGGTGGCTTTCTCCGGACGGAGCGATCTGACCGCAACTCTGGTCGGATCGTTCCTGCTGCTGTTCGGCTTTCAGACCATCACGGTCTACAGCCAGCAGGCAGCACTCGTGCTGATGGGAGCGCTACTGCTCGCCACGGTGATGCTGGCGCCGCAAGGTTTTGTGCTCGGCATCGGCAAGCTTGCTGCCGATTGGTGGAGCGGGCGTCGGCGACGCGATGATAGCCCCGTCATGGCGGAGGCTGGTCGCTTGCAGTCGGAAGAGTCCTGATCATGTCGCTGGTCGAAGTCAAAGGCGTATCCAAGCGTTTTGGCGGATTGACCGCAGTCTCCGACGTCGACCTCACGGTCAACGCCGGCGAGGTCCACTGCCTGATCGGACCCAATGGCGCCGGCAAGAGCACATTGTTCAAGCTGATCGTGGGTCTCTATCCGCCGAGCCAGGGCAGCATCCTGTTCGATACCGTCGACATCACCAAGGAGCGTCCCTACGCACGCGTGCAGCGAGGCATGAGCATCAAGATGCAGGCTCCGAGCGTGTTCAAGGAGTTGCCGGTCCGGCAGAACATCCAGATCGCGCTCCAGGAGCGACTGTCCGGCGCGGAACGCATCGCCGAGGAGGATCGCCTGCTGACTCTGCTCAACCTGGGGCCGGACAGCGATAAGCTCGCGGGTGCGCTGTCGCATGGACAGCAGCAATGGCTCGAGATCGGGATGGCGCTGGCGCTGAAGCCGCAGCTCCTGCTGCTGGACGAGCCGACTGCCGGCATGTCGCCGGAGGAAACCTTCAAGACCGGCGAGCTGATCAAGTCATTCAATGCAGAGGGCATGACGGTTCTTGTCGTCGAGCATGACATGGCCTTCGTGCGCCAGGTCGCCCAGCGCGTCACGGTGCTGCATCTCGGCAAGATTTTCGCACGCGGCGATCTCGAAAGCATTTTGCAGGACGCGAAAGTCGCGGAAATTTATCTCGGTAAGACGCATGCTCACTGAAGCCAATCCCACGAACCGGATTCTGGACGTATCTGAATTATGGGCGGGATACGGTGCGACGCCGATTCTGCAGGGCGTCACCATGTCGGTCTCCCGCGGCGAGATTGTCGGCGTGATCGGCCGTAACGGTGTCGGCAAGTCGACGCTGATGCGGTGCCTGATCGGTTTGCTGCAAACCTGGCGTGGCACGATCAGCTTCATGGAGCAGGACGTCACAAAGCTCGAAGCCGACGCGCGGGCGAGGGCGGGCTTCGGATACATCCCGCAAGGGCGGGATGTCTTTCCGCAGATGACCGTCGAGGAAAACCTGCAGGTCGGCGAGTTGATCGGCGGTCCCGGCGGCAAGAAGCTGCCTGAACTCGTCTATGAGTATTTTCCGCGGCTGAAAGAACGCCGGCGGCAGGCTGCAGGCACGATGTCGGGCGGCGAGCAGCAGCAGCTCGCCATAGGCCGCGCGCTGATCGGCAATCCGTCCTTGATGATCCTGGACGAGCCGTCCGAGGGTATCCAGCCCTCGATCGTCCAGCACATCTGCGAGGCGCTGAGATCGTTCCGGAACGAGCTCGGCACCACCATCATCTTCGTCGAGCAGAACCTCGACACGATCCTGGCAATCGCCGAGCGTTGTTACATCATGGAGAAGGGCAGGATCGCGCAGTCGCTGGCGGGTGGCGAGGTTAACGAGGACAATGTCCGCGAGCAGCTCCTGCTCTGAACGGCCGCATCGCATGTTTTCAAGTCGTCAATAGGGAGGGAATGGACATGGATCTGGGACTCAAGGGAGCAAAGGTTCTCGTCACCGGCAGCACCAAGGGGATCGGCAGGGCGATCGCCGACACATTCGCGGCGGAAGGCGCGGATGTCGGCATCTGCGCGCGCAACCAGGCCGACGTCGATAGCGCGGTCGCCGCGATCAAGGCGAAGGGCGTTGCCGCCTTTGGTAGTTCGGTCGATGTCTCCAACGGCCCGGCGCTCAAGGCCTGGGTCGAGGACATGGCCTCAAAGCTTGGCGGCATCGACGTCGTGGTCGCCAATGTGAGTGCGCTGTCGATCGGACAGGACGAGGAGAGCTGGGAGAAGGAATTCTCCACCGACATGATGGGCACCGTGCGGCTGGTCAATGCGGCGATGCCGTATCTCGAGAAGAGCAAGGCCGCGGCGATCGTGACCATCTCCAGCGTTTCAGGGCGCGAAGTTGACTTCGCGAGCGGCCCCTACGGCACGTTCAAGGCCGCGATCATCCACTATACGCAAGGTCTCGCCTTCCAGCTTGCCGGCAAAGGCATCCGCGCCAATTCGGTGTCGCCGGGCAACACCTATTTCGAGGGCGGTGTCTGGAATCAGATCAAGGACGGCAATCCCGAGCTTTACAAGACCGCGCTGGCGTTGAATCCGACCGGCCGCATGGGCACGCCGCAGGAGATGGCGAACGGTGCCGTATTCCTTGCCAGCAAGGCGGCGAGCTTCATCACGGGGACCAACCTCGTGGTCGATGGTGCGCTTACCCGCGGGGTGCAGTTCTAGGCGTGAGGTGTGCTCCCTCTCCCGCTCGCGAGAGAGGGGTGGGGAGAGAGTACCTCTGCAGGCTAGAGCCTCCAAAAACGAGAACCCTCACCCGGCGCAAGTGCGCCGACCTCGCCAGCGAGCGGGAGAGGTGCACCCAGCCTGCCGCCCGATCGAGAATCCATTCGCAAAACCGCCGAGTCTCCGATGTCAGCAGATCCAACCCACTACAAGTCGATCACCGAACTCTCCGAGCTGTTCCGCCGGGGTGAGCTCCTGCCCTCGAAGGTGACCGAGGCCATGCTGAGCCGGATCGGCAAGCTCGATGGCAAATTCCACAGTTATGCACTCGTCCTCGCTGAGCGCGCCATGGCGCAGGCGAAGCGCTGTGACGCCGAGCTTGCGAAAGGCATCTGGCGCGGGCCGCTGCACGGCGTGCCGATCGGACTGAAAGATCTCTGCTACACGACTTTCGCACCGACTGCGGGAGGCACCACGATCCACGCCAAGTTCGTCCCCTCCTTCAATGCGACGATCGTGGACCGCCTCGAGCTCGCTGGCGCCATCACGCTCGGCAAGCTGAAGATGACTGAAGGCGCCTACACCAGCCATCATCCGAACGATCAGGCGCCACTCAATCCCTGGGGCGTCGATTATTGGGTCGGCTCGTCCTCGAGTGGATCGGGCGTGGCGACCTCGGCGGGGCTCTGCTTCGGGTCGATCGGCAGCGACACCGGCGGCTCGATCCGGTTTCCGTCGGCGACGTGCGGGCTGACCGGGATCAAGCCGACCTGGGGACGTGTCAGCCGTCATGGCGTCTTTCCGCTGGCGGACTCTCTCGACCATGTCGGGCCGATATGCCGGAGCGCGGCCGATGCGGCGGCCATGCTCGGCGTCATCGCGGGCGCAGACGTCAATGATCCGACCGCCCTTCAGGCGTCGGTGCCGAACTACCTAGCCGGGATCGGAGATGGCATCCGGGGCCTACGGATCGGAGTGGACCGCAGCTACACTCAAGACGGGATCGATCCGCAGGTGGTCGCCGCATTGCTGGAGGCCGAGCGTACACTTGCGGCGCTCGGAGCCGATATCCGCGAGATCAAATTCCCGGCCTACGAGAAGCTCGTCAGCATGTGGATTCCGATGTGCTCGATCGAGACCGCAGAGGCGCATTTGGAGACCTATCCGTCGCGGAAGTCGGAATACGGCCCCGATCTGGCGCAGTTGATCGAGCAGGGCAGTTCGGTCAGTGGCGTCGAGATCGCGCAGATCCATCACGAGCGGTTGAAGTTCTGCGGCAGCCTCGTCGCATTGTTCGATGATATCGACCTGCTGCTTATCCCCACCATGCCCGTGCCGATCCCGACGCTAACCAAGATGGGTGAATACGGCGCCGATCCGAACGTGCTGCTCAGCATCCTGCGCTTCACCGCGGTGTTCGACTTCTCGGGCAGCCCGACCATCACGCTGCCGAACGGAATGGCGTCGGATGGCTTGCCGCTCAGCATGCAACTGGTCGGCCCGCATCTGTCCGAGGACGTGCTCGCTCGCGCCGGGCATGCCTTCCAGTCAGTGACGGACTGGCATACGTACCGGGCGCCCGTCAGGTGAACCCCTTGCCCCTCAGGGATCGCAACACTGGCTTCCTCTTATGGGCACTGACCCGACCTCGAAAATTTCGATCGAGGCTTTCGAACCCTACCTGGAACACACCAAAGTAGCGAGCGGAAACCAGAAGCGACGTTCTGCGTGCTGTCGGATGGAGCGACGAGGCCATCGCGAGCTACCGGGAAGCGTTGCTGCATCAGCCCGACAATCTGGATGCGCACAACCAGCTAGGCATTCTGCTTGGTGAATACGGTGAGTTTCGGCGGGTGCTGCTGCGTAAGCCGGGCTTTGAAGTGCGCTATCGATAACGAGTCTGCGCTGGCAAGATTCGCATGGCCGCTTTCAGCGCATTCCGTTACAACGAACTTGCGAATGGTCAAGCGGGCGCGCTCGGCTCGGAGCATCGTTATCGCCATCCCTGACGTTGCCTTAGTCGAATGGGTCGCGCGCAGATGGGGCACTCGGTTCGTTGTCAAGGCGACGCTCGTGCAGATGCGTC
This sequence comes from Bradyrhizobium liaoningense, assembly GCF_018130785.1. Classification (GTDB taxonomy): domain Bacteria; phylum Pseudomonadota; class Alphaproteobacteria; order Rhizobiales; family Xanthobacteraceae; genus Bradyrhizobium; species Bradyrhizobium liaoningense_A. Next base: position 389,921 of record NZ_JAFCJT010000001.1, on the reverse strand, counting down.
GTCCGACAGGCGGGGGAACGTCAGCATACTTGTAATCGAATGAACCGACAGCGCACCAGCTCCCTCTTGGTTCCGGATCAGCCGGGACGAGTCAACTTCGCAGCTTCATCATCTGCAAGGGAGGGGGGCCCCCCTCGCAACGGTCACCGTCGTTGTGGCATGCCGGCCGGAACGATCGTTTGAACGATCGACGAATCGAGCGCTTCGTAGTCGTGCAAGCCGATTGTCGCGTAGAGTTCCGTGCGCGTCTGCATCCGCTCGACCACCTTGTGCGTGCCACCGTCCCGCGAGATCGCCGCGTAGAGCTCGGCTTGGGCCTTGTTTGCCATTCGCAAGGAAGAGACCGGCCAGATCACCATGGCGTAGCCCATCGCCTCGAACTCCGTGGCCGTGAAGAACGGCGTCTTGCCGAACTCCGTCATGTTGGCAAGCAGGGGGACGCCTGGCATGCGTTCGGCAAAGGCGCGGAACATCTCGGCGGTGTTGAGCGCTTCCGGAAAGATCGCGTCGGCGCCGGCTTCCATGTAGAGCTTTGCGCGGGCGACCGCTCCGTCGAGGCCTTCGCTCGCGGCAGCGTCGGTCCGGGCGATGATCACGAGATTGCGCCGCGCCTTCGCCGCGGCCGCGACCTTCGCGGCCATGTCATGCGCATCGGCAATCTTCTTGTCGTTCAGATGGCCGCACTTCTTGGGCAGGATCTGGTCCTCGAGATGAAGCGCGCCCGCACCGGCATCCTCGAAGACGCGGGTCGCGTGCATCACGTTCAGCGCCTCGCCGTAACCCGTGTCGGCGTCGACGAGAAGGGGCAGTCCCGCCGCGCGAACGATCTGGCGGACGAAGAAGGCGACCTCATCGACAGTGATGATGCCGAGATCAGGCAGGCCCATCGACGCCGTCATCGCGGCACCTGAAAGATAAAGCGCGTCGAACCCGGCCGCTTTGGCCTGCAGCGCTGCCATGCCGTTGTGAGCGCCGGGTAACTGCAGGATGCCGGGCCGATTCAACAGGTCGCGAAAGCGTCGGCCGGCGGATTCGCGGGGAAGGTCGGCGGCAACGAGATAAGTCATCGTGGATAGCTCCGGGGACGTTTAAGCGCTGCGCCGTGCTTGCGCAGTGGATTTGACAGGTCGATAGAGGACGTTTCCCTCGAACAGCCGCCGCGCGGTGCGATAGACCGCGCCATGAATGGCGCGCGCCTTTGCGGGATCATCGGATTGTTCGACGGCGGCATCGACCACGGTCGTGCCGGAGGGATGGGCGATAGTGATCGGACCATCGCCAGGGCGCGCCATCCGGTTCGCGAGCGTGCCGCGGATGCGCACCGCGATCGCAAGGCAGGTCGCGCCGGTGATCGGGACCGCGCGGTGGGGCTGACCGATCGAGATCATCCGGATGCCGAGCGACATGTCCGAGGGATCGAGCCGCCGGCCCGACAGCGTCGTCATCTGACGTGGCGGCACGATCATCGCGACCTTGGGAACGCTCGGGATTTTGGCGGCTTCCGCGACATCAGGCGCAAGGCCCATTGCCACCGAGGCCGCGCAGCGAATCGCCTCCATCTGCGCGAGGAAGATCGGATCGCTCTCGAGTGCTTCGGGCATCTCGCTGCCGTCCTTGCCGACTGAGGCGGCTGCGACAAAGACGCAGGGGTTGGCGGCATCGACGAGAGACGCCTCAACCGAGCCGAGACCGGGGATGTCGAAATGATCGCAAGCCCGTCCGGTCGGCAGCAGGCGTCCGGTTCTGGTGCCGCCGGGGTCGATGAATTCAAGTCGGACGGGCGCGCCCTGTCCGCCGACGCCATCGATGCTCATGTCGCCCTCGGTCTCGACTTCTCCATCTGTCATGGGGAAGCGAGAAACGATGATCTTGCCGGTATTGGTGTTGTGAATGCGCACGACGGCTTCGCCATTCGCGGGCGCCTTCACCAGCCCTTCGCTGACCGCGAACGGTCCCATCGCCGAAGACATGTTGCCGCAATTTGCGCTGTAATCGACCACCGCACTCTTCACGGAGATCTGCGCGAAGGTGTAGTCGATGTCGGCATCGGGGCGCGTCGGCGTGCCGACGATGCAGATTTTTGACAGGGACGACAGGCCGCCGCCCATGCCGTCGAGCTGACGGCCATTGGGATCGGGCGAGCCCATCACGGACAGGAAAATCGGATCCCATTGTGCGGGATCTGCCGGCAGGTCCTGTCTGTTGAACACGACGGCTTTGGATGTGCCGCCGCGCATGAAAGTCGCGTTGAGCTTGTTCTGGGGCATTGAACGATCCATTGCATACTGTTGTATACTTTGGATACCAGTGTATACATTCATGCCGCGGACTGCTACCCTTATTCTATTCGGTGGACGCTCATTGTCTCGTTCCAGACAGGCAGCGCGCCGCCGCATATTCTGCGTCGTTCGCGTTGTTCGGCGCGTCACGCTTGTACGAGCAGTTCCTGCCGAATGAGATCGGGATGACTTTATGAACGACGAGATGGTGTTGCCGGACCGTACGAAGTTCGCATCTGCTGCCGATTACGCCTACGCAGCGCTTCGGCGTGAGATTGTTGAGGGGCGCTTTGCCCCGGGCCGGCGCATGCGCGAAGTCGAGTTGGCAGAACACCTCGGCATCAGCCGAACGCCGACGCGTCAGGCTTTGACGCGCCTCGAGCTCGAGGGTCTGCTCGACCTTCGGCCACGAACCGGGCTCGTCGTTTCCGTTCTCGACATGGATGCGGTCGAAGAATTGTACGAGATGCGCGCAGCGCTCGAAGGCACTGCGGCGGCGATGGCCGCGAAACACGCCAGTCCGAAAGATCTCGCCGCGCTGGCGCGGCTTGTCGCCGAAGGCGAACGGCTCGATCATGAACCGTTGAAGCTTTATCGGCACAACAGGGAACTGCACGACGCGATTCAGGTCGCGGCCCACAACCGCTATCTCGAAAAGAGCTTGTCCGCCCTTCAGGATGCGATCGCGCTTCTGGGGCCGACGACATTGGCTGACAAGGGGCGTTTCGCCGTCGCTCAGGCGGAGCATGCTGCGATCGTGCAGGCCATTTCGCAAAGGGAAGGCGAGAAGGCCGATCGCCTGGCGCGCACGCATGTCTTGAATGCGCTTGAGACGCGCCGCGCGATCCTGGCGAAAGAGCGCGAGCTGGAAGCGCGCCTCGAACAGGACGGCGCCTGAAACGGAGCTGCGAGCTGCGCTGACTCTTCTGCTCGCAACGTAGCTTTGAGGACGCCTACCCGCATTGAATTCTGTATCTCGCTGTTTTCATGGACTTTTCTCCTGAAAGCCGCCGCCTCCGAATTATCTTGCATTCCGATGTATACATTAGTATCCATAGGAATACAGAAACTCAGAAGGCGCAGGCCAGGCGGGAAGGAACGGAAATGCACGAAGAGTTCGATGTGATCGTCGTTGGCGCTGGAAACGCTGCTTTGGCTGCGGCGGTCTCGGCGAAGGAAAACGGCGCGGATCGTGTCGTCGTTCTCGAAAAGGCTCCCCGCGAAATGCGCGGCGGAAACACCCACTGGAGCGGCGGTGTCCTGCGCTTTGCCTATGACGAGCCGCGCGAGATCGGCGCGCTGCTGCCGGGCATCGAAGACGAGTTCGAAAACTTCTACGACGGCATCTCGCCTTACACGCAGGAAGATTTTCACGGCGATCTCATGCGCGTCACGAACGGACGCACGGACCCGATCCTGTCCCGTCTCCTCGTGTCGAACTCACAGGCGACCGTTCGCTGGATGAAGGACACCGGCGCCATCAAGATGGAGCCGGCGATCAGCCTGTCCGCCGTCAAGAAGGACAATGTCATGGTCTGGGCGCGCGGGCTGGTCGTGCGCGCGGCGCACGAGGGCGTTGGTCTCTCGCGCAGCTGGTTCTCAACCTGCGAGCGCATGGGCATCGAGGTGCGATACGGCAATGCCGTCTCGGAGCTGCTTGTCGACGACAATGGCCGCGTCGTCGGCGTCAAGACCAAGGACGAGGAGGGCGTTCGTTCGCTCGGTGCAAAGGCCGTTGTGCTCGGCTGCGGCGGCTTTGAAGCCAATGTCCAGATGCGCACGCAGCACATCGGCCCGCTGGTCGGCGCCGCGAAGGTCCGCGGCACGCCCCACAATCAGGGCGACGGATTGCGGATGGCGCTCGCCATCGGTGCGATGCCGTGGGGACAATGGAGCGGATGCCACGCCACCCCGATCAGCGCGGACTGGGGCGACTTCGCACCGCGTGAGATGACCGACCGCAGTAACCGCCTGTCCTATGTCTATTCAGTGATGATCAACCGCAAGGGCAAGCGCTTCGTCGACGAGGGCGAAGACGGCGCGCTCTTCACCTACGCCAAGTTCGGCCGCGCTATTCTGGCCGAGCCGGGCGCCAAGGCGTATCAGCTGTTCGACAGCAAGGTGATCCACCTGCTCGAGCCGCGCTATTCGACCAGCGATCCGATCAAGGCCAATTCGCTCGAAGACCTGATCGTGCAACTCGATATCGACGACAAGGCGCAGGCGCTCAAGACCGTCCAGCATTACAATGATCATGCGCGCTCGGAGAACGAGGGCTTCGATCCCACGAAAAAGGACGGCCTCTCGACCAAGGGCCTCGATCTCGAAAAGACCAACTGGGCGCTCCGTCTCGACAAGCCGCCTTACTATGCCTACAGCGCGACCGGCGGAATTACCTTCACGTTCGGCGGCCTGAAGATCAACGAGAACGCCGAGGTGATCGGCACCGACTGGCGCCCGATCAAGGGATTGTATTGCTGCGGCGAACTGGTCGGCGGCCTGTTCTACGACAACTATCCCGCGGGCACTGGCCTCGTCTCGGGCGCGACGTTCGGCAGGATCGCCGGACGAAACGCCGCGAGCCGGCAGAGCGTGGCGCCGGCCAAAGCGGTGGCGTCGCGATGAGCGTCAGCCCCACGACGTCGACCGTGGCGGAGCGGATCAGTGCCTACGATCCGCAGCCGCGAGATGCGAAGGCCGTCGGACGAGCACGGGCGGCGGTCATCACGGCGTTCGGCCGGACGCTGTCCGGCGCTCCGGACGCCATCACGAAAGCTTTGCTGGCGACCCCCGGTGTCGCGGTGAGCGGCGGCTCCTCGCTTGTGTTCGGCACCGAACGGCGCACGAGCGCGGTCGATGCCGCGTTGATCAACGCCGCGGCGGCCGTGGCCGGATCCACAGCATCACCCGATGCTGCGAACGGGGCCTTTGTTGTCTCGCTGTTCGGGCTCTGCGAGGAGCGCGGAAAAACGGGACAAGAGTTCATAGACGCGCTGATTGCAGGCGCTGAGATCTCGCGTTCTCTCGCGCCGGCGCTATCGCCGCCAGCCGGCCAGCTCGGCCTCGCCTTGCTGGGCAGCGTTGCAGCCGCAGGCCGGTTGCTCGGCTTGAGCCCCTCGAAAATTGCAGCCGCGCTGCTCATGGCGGGCGTCGCCAATGCCGGCACTCCTGCGGCCGGGCAGGGCGGACCTGAAGCGCTCATGGTCGGTCAAAGCCTGAGAAACGGGTTGCTCGCCGCGCTGCTGGCCGAAGCGATGGACGAGGCATCCTGCAATCAAATGATCGAAGCGGAGCAGTGCGCCGCTGGCGGTGGCCTGCTGGGAGCGGAAGCTCTCGATCTTCTAGCGGTTCCATCGCCGCCGGGTGCGGATCTCTGGGATCAGTTCGATCAGCAGGCTGGCGCCATCTTGCCGCGCGATGACATCGCTCCGCTGTTCGAGCGGCTCGAGACGATCGACAAGGTGAAGGATCTTACGACGGTTTCGCGTCTGTTGCAGGGACGCGGCGCGCGAGCGACGCCAAAGAAGGTCGTCTTCGCTCCGCGCGGAACGCATGAGCCGGAGGAGACAAACTGGGTTCCTTAGGCCCGCGAATGAGGGCGATGGCGTCAGGCCGCCATCGCAAACGACAAGCATCACCTGACAACAATAAGCCGAGCCTGACAAGAAGCGAGCAAGGCAGAAGAGCAACATCTGGGGAGAGATTGGAATGAAGCGCTTTAAGTTGGTTGCCGTGTTGGCCGCGTCCGTCGTCTGTTCCGCCGCTCAGGCCGAAGACAGTGTCACGATCGGCGTGCACGCCAGCTTTTCCGGTGCAGGCGCCGCGTTTGCGGAAGGCATGCTCGCCGCCACCGATTTTGCTGCCGAAGACGTTAACAAGGACGGCGGCCTCGAGGTCGGTGGCAAGCGTTACAAGATCCTGATCAAGCAATATGACGACCGCTATCGCGCTGCGGACGCGGTTACGGCCATGGATCGCCTCATGATCCAGGACGGAATCCATTTCGTGGTCGGTCCGATGGGCTCGGCGGCGGCGGTGGCGACGAAGGATCAGACCACGTCCGGGAAAGTCATCACCATGACGTTGGCTTTCACGCCGCGCGCCCTTGGGGCTGACGCGCCGTTCGCCTATCGGCCGGTGATCACCACCGGCGAGTTCTCGGACCCCCAGGTCGCCTTGCTCGCGAAGAACACGTCGGCCAAGCAAGTCGTGTCGCTGCTTCCCAACGACGAGACCGGGCAGCAAATCGGCGTGGCGAACTTCAACTCCTACGCCAAGGCCGGAGCCAAGCTGCAGGTCGAGTATTTCGAGCGTGAGCGCGTCGACTTCGTGCCAATTCTCACGCGCATCCTGATGAAGGCCGATGGCCTCGAGCTCGGCGGCAACTCGCCGACCACCGCCGGCCTCATCCTCAAGCAGGCCCGCGAGCTGGGATATCGCGGTCCGGTGTTCGTCACCGGCGGCGATGTGGCTGCCGAGATGCTCAAGGTCGCGGGCAAGGACGCGGCCGAAGGCGTCTACGTTCATCTGCCTATCGACATCGGCCTGCCGGATACGGCGGCCTACGTGACCCGCTTCAAGGCCAAGTACGGGCAGAACATGAACGGCTTCAGCCCGTTCTTCTATGCCGGCCTGCAGATGTTGTTCACGGCCATGAAGAAGGCCGGGACCGTTGACGACACGACGAAGATCGCAACGACGCTCGATGGACTGTCAGACGTCCCGACCGCGATGGGCAAGGCGGGTTGGACCGGCCAGCAGAAATACGGAATCAAGCACCAGATCGATCTTCCCTTCTATGTGGGGCAGATCAAGGACGGCGTTGTCACGAAGGTGGCGACTTGCGATGTCAACGCGTGCCGGTAAGCGATCGCTGAAACGGGCGGGGCGCGTTCCGCGCCTCGCCGATACGATTGGAGTCGTCATCCCGTGAGCATGGATTTCATTTTGGCCCAGACGGTCGTCAACGGCCTCATGGTCGGCATGATCTATGTGCTGATGGCCATTGGTTTCACCATGGTGTTCGGCATCATGCGCATCGTCAATTTTGCGCACGGCGAGTTCTACATGATCGGCGCTTTCCTGTTCGCCATCCTCTACGGCAGCAACGGCATGCCGTTCGCCGTCAGCGTTCTGCTCGCGATCGGCGCAACGGCCTTGCTCGGGCTGTTGATGGAGAGAGTTGTTTTCCGCCGGTTTCGCGGCAACGAGCTGAACGGCATGATTGCGTCCGTCGGCGTTGCGCTCATCCTGCAGAATAGCGCATTGCTGCTGTGGGGATCCTCGGCCCGCACCGTGCCGCCTGTCGTCTCCGGGGTTCTGTCCGTCGGCGGCATCGTATTCCCGTGGTCGCGGCTAGTCGTCATCATCGGGGCGATCGTCGCCGTCGTGTCGCTCAATCTGCTGATCGGGCATACCCGAATTGGCCGCGCCATGCGCGCCGTGGCCCAGGACTCCGAGATTGCCCAGGTGCAGGGCATTCGCGTCGACGTGATATTTCCCGCCGCATTCGTGCTGGGCGTCAGCCTCGCGGCATTCGCCGGCGTTCTCATGGCGCCGGTTCTATCGGTTTCGCCGTTCATCGGTCTGGCGCCGACGTTGAAAGCCTTCGTGATCGTCGTCATCGGAGGGCTTGGCAGTGTTCCCGGCGCAGTGGTCGGCGGCCTGCTCATCGGCCTGATCGAGAGTTTCGCCGGCACTTTCGTCAGCGCCTCGCTCTCCGAGATCCTGCAATTCCTGGTTGTGATCGGGGTCGTGCTGCTGCGCCCGCAGGGCTTGTTGGGTCGAAAGGAGCGTGAGGCATGAATCCGTCCACGACAAAGCCGATGTCTTACGCCGCGGTCGCGGTGGCGGTCATTCTTGCCGTGCTGCTGCCGTGGTTCGCGCCGAACCAGTTCTACATCCACCTGGCGACGGTCGGCTGCATCAACCTGATGCTCGTGCTGGGCCTGGCCATCATTGCGCGTGCGGGGCAGTTGTCCATGGGCCATGGCGGCTTTGCGCTGGTCGGCGGATACGTTTCGGCCCTGTTGTCGATGAAGGGATGGCCGCCTCTGCTGACCCTGTTCATCGCGGGGCTGACCGCGGCCGTCATCGCCGCCGCTCTCGGCTGGATCATCCTGCGTTTGCGCGGCGTGTACTTCGTGCTGGTGGCTTTTGCATTCAGCCAGATTGCGGTGCTGCTGGCGCTGGACATGAGCTCGATCACCGGCGGTGCGAACGGGCTCGTCGGCGTGCCCCCGATCTCGATCTTCGGCTACGTCCTTCGCGCCAAGCCGCAATTCTATCCCTTTGCGCTCGTCTGTGCGCTCGCGACACTGCTCCTGACCTGGCTGCTCTACCGCTCGCCGCTGGGCACGATGATGGCGGCGACCGCCGAGAACCAGCGCCTGACTGAATCGAGCGGCATCGACACGCACCGGGTCCAGGTGATTGCCTTTACGATCGGATCGGGCATCGCAGGCTTCGCGGGGGCACTGTCCACGCATTATCTCCGCTTCATTTCGCCGGATTCATATACGTTCTGGGAGTCCGTATCCTACCTGACCATGCTGGTCGTCGGCGGGCGCGACGGTGTGCTGGGACCGGTCGTTGGCGTGCTGGTCCTGACACCCCTGCCGGAGCTGCTGCGATCCACCGAAGGGCTGCAGCACATCATCTACGGGACCATGCTCGTGCTCTGCCTGATGTTCGTGCCGAACGGTCTGGCGAGCCTTGTCCAGACTTGGCGCTCGCGCCAGCGGGTCGCGAGGACCACCACCGCGGTCGTGGCCGAGGAAGTGACATGAGCATGCTCGAAGTCGATAGCCTGAAGCGGTCGTTCGGCGGGCTTGTCGCCGTCCGCAACGTCTCCTTTGAGGTCAATGAGGGAGACTTCCTCGGCCTCATCGGCCCGAACGGCGCGGGCAAGACCACGTTGTTCAACGTGATCTCGGGCGTGCTGAGACCGTCGGCAGGGACGATCCGGTTTCTGAACCGCAACATCTCTGGGCAACCGGCCAATCAAACCGTGCGCCAGGGCCTGTCGCGGACCTTCCAGGCCGCGACCCTCTATCCGGAAGCCACCGTCATTGAGAATGTCGCGCGTGGCACCTTGGGCGCGAGCCTGACCGGCCTGTCGAGCGGGTTTCTCTCGCGCAAATGGCGGGTCAACGCCGAAGAGAAGGCGTATCATGTGCTTGACCTGTTCGGGCTGAGGCGCCGCGCGGATTTGAAGGCGCGCGAACTCTCTTACGGCGAGCAGCGCCGCCTCGGCGTCGCGATCGCCCTCGCCAGCGAGCCGAAGCTCCTGATGCTGGATGAGCCCGTCGCCGGGCTCAATCCGGAGGAGGCGGCCGAGCTCGCATCGGTCCTCCGCCGGGTCAAGTCGGAGCGCGGCGTCACCATGGTGATGGTTGAACATCACATGCGGACCGTCATGGGCCTGTGCAATCGCGTCGTGGTGCTGGATCATGGCACGTTGATAGCGGACGGAACGCCCGCGGAGGTCGTGTCGAACCCGCTCGTGATTGAGGCGTATCTCGGCAAGGAGGCCGTCGATGCTTGAAGTTCGCGGCATCAGCGTCGCCTACGGCGCCCTCTCGGCGGTCCGCAATCTCAGCATGACCGTTGCCGATGGCGCCATCGTCTCCCTGATCGGCTCGAACGGTGCAGGCAAGACCACCACGATGAAGGCCATCATCGGCCTCAAGGCCGTCAGCTCCGGTGAGATCTATCTCGATGGCGAACGCGTTGAAGGCGTCCCGGCGTCGCAGCGCGTCGGCCGCGGTATCGCGCTTTCGCCGGAGGGCCGGCGCGTCTTCCCGCAGATGAGCGTGCTCGATAATCTGCTCGTGGGGGCTTATTCGCAGCGCGACGCGGCGCAGCAGAGGAAGACGCTGGACCAGATCTACGGATATTTTCCGCGTCTCGTGGAGCGGCGGAGCCAGATGGCGGGCTCGCTGTCGGGGGGCGAGCAGCAGATGGTCGCCATCGGCCGCGCTCTCATGGCAAGGCCCCGCCTGCTGCTGCTGGATGAGCCCTCGCTTGGGCTTGCACCGATCATCGTCGACGAGATCGCGCGCATCATCGTCGAGATCAACCGCGACATCGGCATGTCGATCATCCTGGTCGAGCAGAACGCGAAGCTGGCGCTCAATCTCTGCAACGAGGCTTTCGTGCTCGAAACCGGCGCGGTCGCGCTGAGCGGGAAAGGCAAGGAGTTGCTGGCCAGCGACTACGTGCGGCGGGCCTATCTCGGTATCTGAATGTTCTCTCTGTCTGGAAATTCCGGAGTTTTGACATGACGGGCTCTCTCACTTTCGGCTTCATCGGTCTGGGCGTCATGGGTGAACCCATGTGCCGGCACCTCGTCGAGAAGACGAAACAGAAAGTGCTGATTCACGACATCAACGCCGAACCCGTGGCGCGCCTGGTTCAGCTCGGCGCGGTTGATGCCGGGTCGGTCTCCGCGGCGGCGAAGGCTGACATCGTCTTCATTTCGATGCCCAGCGGCGAGCATCTCAAAAAGATCTGCGAGATGCCCGGCGGGCTGCTCGAGTCCGCGCGCGCCGGCCAGACCATCGTCGATCTCTCCACCAGCCCGCTGAAATTGACGCGCGAGCTCGCCGGCAAGTTCGCCGCCAAGCGAGCTGACTATGCGGATGCCCCAGTTGCCCGCACCCGGGCGGCGGCTGAGGCAGGGACGCTTGCGATCTCGGTTGGGGCAACACCGGACGTATTCACCCGCATCGAGCCGCTGCTCCGCTGCTTTGCTTCCGAAGTGACCCATTGCGGCGAGGTCGGATCGGGGCAGGTCGTAAAGATCCTCAACAACATGGTCGTCGTCGGGACTGTGACCGCGCTGTGCGAGGCTGCCGCGATCGCGGAATCGGCCGGCGTGTCGACCAAGACCCTGTTCGACGCTTTCTCCAAGGGCTCCGCGGACAGCTTCGCGCTGCGCAACCACGGTTACAAGGCGGTTGCCGCGCGCGAATTTCCTGAGCGGGTGTTCTCGACCGACTACATGCACAAGGACATCTCCTATGCGCTCGACATGGCGCGGGATGCCGGAATCGATGCGAAGGAGGCCGCGCTTGGCGCCAGTCTCCTGACCGAGGCCTCGCGGAGCGGTTTCGGAGCGAACTATTGGCCGGTGATCGTGAAGGTGATCGAGCGTTCGTCCAAATAGCGATGAAGAAACGCGTGGGGTGGCCTGCGGCAATGCTGACCGGCTGGCCATCCCCGCGTCGACATTGGGGTTGGTGCAAGAAACGATAAAAAATCAAGGGAGGGATTCGTGCGGGTGTTGGTGTTGACGATCGCGCTGCTTCTTTCAGGCTGGAGCCACGCGGCGGCGGAAAACTATCCCTCGCAACGCATCACGGTGATCGCGCCGTTTGCACCCGGCAGCGGAACCGACGGTGTTGCGCGGATCGTGTTTCAGCGGCTGTCCGAGCTGCTCAAGACGACGATCGTCATCGACAACCGTGTCGGCGCCAATGGAGCGCTGGGCGCGACGGCGGCGGCCCGTTCGGCGCCGGACGGATACACCTTGCTGGTTGGCGGCACCTCCACGCATGCCGCCAATCCCAGCATGCTTAAGTCCATCCAGTACGATCCCATCGCCGACTTCGTTCCGATTTCGCAGTTCGGCGTGTTTCCCTATTTCCTGATCGTCGATCCCGGCCTGCCCGTCAAAAGCGTCGCGGACCTCGTGGCTCTGGCCAAGAGCAAGCCTGGCACGTTAACGTTCGGCTATGCCAACGCGCTTGGCCAATTGTCCGGCGAGGCATTCAAGCGCCGGGCGGGCATCGATATCGCCGCCGTGCCCTACCGCAACAGTCCGCAGGTCGTGACCGACATCATCGCCCAGCGCGTCTCGATGACGTTCATGGATATGGCGCCTGCAGTCTCGCAAGTGGAGGCAGGCCAGGCGCGTGCGATCGCAACCACGAACCCGGCCCGTGCTTCGCAATTCCCCGACATTCCGACCATGAAGGAGGGCGGGGTCGCGTTCCTCAATATCTCCGCATGGTCCGGGCTGTTCGCGCCGAAGGGCACGCCGCCGGAGATCGTCGCGAAGCTTTCGGAAGGGGTACGCGAGGTTTTAGCGGAGCCCGAGATCCGCGGCCGTCTCGCCGATATCGGCTTCGAGGTGCAATGGATCGGACCGGCGGATTTCGCCAAACACGTCAAGGACGATATCGAATTGTGGGCCACGACAACGAAGGAAGCTGGCATCGAACGCCAGTAGGTACCGACATGTCCGAGTATGAAATATACGCGATCCGATACGCCAAAAAGGACGAGCGCCGCGCATCGGAGAACTTCATCGACAACAGCGATGTGCCGGATACGCCGATGCCGCTGGATTTCTTTGTCTGGGCGCTGGTCGGCCGGGACCGCACGGTGATCGTCGATACCGGCTTCGACGAGCAGGCGGGCAAGCCGCGCAACTATGCCGTCACACGTCCGGTCGCCGAAGGCCTCAAGCAGATCGGTATCAACCCCGATAGCGTCAAGGACGTCATCCTCACCCACATGCATTGGGACCATGCGGGCAACCACGACCTGTTTCCGCAAGCCCGCTATCACGTGCAGGAGCGCGAGATGCATTTCTGCACGGGCCGCTGCATGTGCGACGCCGAGCAGAAGAAGGCCTACAACGCGGAAGACGTGCGCCATATTGTCAGGCGGAACTTCGAAGGGCGAGTGACCCTTCACGATCCCAACTCCGATTTCGACGACGGAATATCCCTGCACTGGCTGGGTGGCCATACCGCGGGACTTCAGGTCGTGAGGGTGAAGACGCGCCGCGGTCATGTGGTGCTGGCCTCGGACGCCTCGCACTATTACGCCAACATCATGCAGCGTCGGCCGTTCCCGGTGCTGTTCGACACGAACCAGATGCTGAACGGCTTTGCGGTGATCCAGAAGTTGGCTGATAGCCCGTCGCACATTATTCCCGGGCACGATCGGCAGGTGGTCTCGCTGTTTCCCGCCGCGCGCGAGGGGATCGACGGGATTGCGCGACTGGACGCCGATCCCCGTGGAAGTCCAGCCTAAGCATCGAGCGAAGCCAGACCCGAAGGCCGGCGCGGGGGCGCCGTCCGGACCAGACACTTGAATTCGCCAGTTGCGGAGATGATTGACCATGCCGAAGAAGTACGGAATTGCCATTGCCAACAAAACGGTGAGCGCACCGAACCAGGAATGGTTCGCCGCCATAAATCCCTATAGCCGCGAGGAATGGGCCTTGGTGCCGCAGGCAACGCCCGCGCAGGTGGCCGATGCGATCGCGGCGGCGAGGGGAGCCTATGAAACCGTCTGGAGCAAGACCACTGGTCTTGCCCGCGCGAATTTGCTGAACAGGCTCGCCGATCTGCTCGATGCCCAGGCCGAGCGCATCGCCATCATGGAGAGCACCGACAACGGAAAGATCATCCGGGAGACGCACGGGCAGATGCATTTTGCTGCCCGTGCCTACCGGTTCTTCGCAGGCTGCGCCGACAAGATCTTCGGCGATACGATTCCGTTGGACCAGCGCGACGTGTTCGACTTCACGCGCCGGGAGCCGATCGGCGTCGCTGTGCTGATCACCGCCTGGAATTCGCCGATGGGCCTGCTTGCCAACAAGCTGGCGCCGGCACTGGCGGCGGGCAATTGCGTCGTCATCAAGCCGTCCGAGCATGCCTCGGTGACGACGCTGGAATTCGCCGAGCTGGTCCGCGAGGCGGGGTTTCCGGCAGGCGTGGTCAACGTCGTCACCGGCGATTACAGGACGGGGCAGGCGCTGCTCTCGAACGGCCGGATTGACCGTGTCAGTTTCACAGGCAGCCCGAATGTCGGCCGCCAGATCGCGGCGGAGGCGGGCCGGTCCCTTGTTCCGGTCACGCTGGAGCTGGGTGGCAAGTCTCCCAATGTCATCTTCGAAGACGCCGACCTCGACAAGGCGACCGTCGGGGCCCTCGCCGGCATTTTCGGCGCGACCGGGCAGACATGCATCGCCGGCTCGCGGCTCCTCGTGCAGCATTCCGTTCACGATGACATCGTGAAGCGTCTCGTCGCCCGGGCGCACAAGATCAGGCTCGGCAATCCCCTGGACAAGGCGACGGATATGGGGACCGTGGCAAACGAGCCGCAGTTCGCGCGCATCCTAAAATGCATCGGCGATGCTCAAAAGGAAGGGGCCGTTCTCGCGTGTGGCGGTAAGCCCGCGACGGGCGATGGCCTTGGCAACGGCCTGTTCATCGAGCCGACCATCTTCACGGGCGTGGAGAACAAGATGGCGATTGCCCAGGAAGAGGTGTTCGGACCTGTGCTCTCGATCATTCCTTTCGACACGGAGGAGGAGGCCATCGCCATCGCCAACGACAGCAAGTATGGCCTCGCGTCCGGAATCTGGACGACAAACCTGTCGCGCGCCTTGCGCGTGTCGCGGGCTGTCCACGCCGGAACGGTCTGGGTGAATACATACCGCGCCTCCAGTGCGATGGCGCCGTTCGGCGGGTTCAAGGAGTCCGGCTTCGGAAAGGAGCGCGGCGTTGCGGCGCTGGACGAGTTCCTGCAGACCAAGAACGTCATGATCGATTTTTCAAACGAAGAGCGTGATCCATTTGCGCTGAAATTGTGAGAATGACGATGGACCGGCGCCAATCTGCAATTCCGCGTGATCTCCAGCGACGCTGGTGAATGGCAGCGATTGATCTGATCGCCGTCGCCCTTGAGGCGTTTACCTCCATCGATTTGAGCTCCGCAGCCGATGCGGCCGCGGAGTTCTCTTTTCCGGAGGGGAGAGGGGGGCGCACCGGCGATGTGGATGGTAGGCACTCGCCGCTGTTTGCTAGCGTCGCACAGAGCTATGGAAGTAACGCAGAGCGACGGGTAAGAGCCCAGCGACCATATGATGCCGATAACATCTTTCGCTCCGCCATTCCACCTCCCGGACAATTGGAACCCTCGCCATAGGTGTGATCAGTCGCGCTGGGACCATTCGACACAGCGTAGCCCCTTGCTTTCCCAGATGAATCTCATACGGTCCCGCAAATTGGTGCAATCAAGATGCAGCTGAGGCAGGAGCGGCTCACGCGAGCCAACGTCTTAGAATGCCAGTCTGATCGGAAATGAAACATTAAAAATCGAGGTTGCTGCTCTGGGGCAACGAGCTGACGAGCGCGAAGCATACGAATTTGGGCCGTTCCGTTTGGTTGTGCCCCAAAGGTTGCTTGTAAAAGAGAACGAGCCGGTGGCGCTTGGCGGCCGTGCTCTCGATCTCCTGATCGCTCTGGTCCAACGCGCTGGAGAGGTCGTGAACCGCAGGGAATTGATCAAGCGGGTCTGGCCGGACCTTGTGGTCGAAGAAGCAAATCTTCGAGTCCATATTAGTAATCTGCGCAGAGCGCTCGGCGACGGCTATATCGCTAGTGTCGCCGGTCGAGGCTATTGTTTCGCCGCATCGGTCCGGCGGATCGCGATAGGTGACTCATCTGCGGATGCCTCCATCGGGCGGCTTCAACGTCAACAACTTCCCGCGCGCTTGCAGCGCATGCTAGGTCGGGATGATACCGTTGAGACCCTGCGCGCATGGGTAAAGTCCCGTCGCTTTGTCACCATCGTTGGGCCCGGCGGCGTGGGGAAATCGACTGTGGCTGTCGCGCTGGCTCACGACTTGGCAGCGGATTTCCTAGATAACGTGTGCTTTGTTGATCTCAGCCCCCTCCGCGACGGTGCGCTGGTCGTCTCGGCGGTTGCATCAGCGGTCGGCTGTGCTGGAGAGACGCAGGACTCGTTGCCCAGGCTTTTGGCGTTTCTCGCCGGCAGGAAGATTCTCTTCGTCCTCGACAGCTGCGAACATGTTGTTGAGTCCGTGGCAGCGCTGACAGAGAGTCTCTTTCGAGAGGCGCCCCTGGTCCACATCATTGCGACCAGCCGAGAAGCGTTGCGGGTTCAGGGCGAGAACGTTCATCCGCTGCAGTCGCTTGACAGCTCATCGATGGGGGCGAACCCGACCGCGGCCGACGCGCTGACTTCTGCCGCGGTGAAGCTTTTCATGGACCGGGCCCTTGCTTCGGGATATCGACACAACCTGACGGATGCGGACGCCCCGATCGTCGTGAAAATTTGCCGTCGATTGGACGGGATCCCATTAGCCTTAGAGCTGGCGGCCAGCAGGGCGGGCAGTTACGGCGTTCACGGGCTCGCGCGACTTTTGGGCGATCGCCTGATGCTGCTCTGGAGGGGACGTCGCAACGTGCCCCGGCATGAGACCCTCGCCGCAATGCTCGATTGGAGCTTCAAGCTCCTTTCCGAGCAAGAGAGATCGGTCCTGTGCTCTCTATCGGTCTTTGTCGGGGCGTTCACTCTCGACATGGCGCAGGCCGTTGCATCCGAAGCGGACCACGAGGAATTCGCGGTCCTGGACGTCGTTGCAAGTCTGGTCGACAAATCACTGATTTCAATATCAAGAACGGGGCAGGCAACTTCATATCGGCTGCTTGACACGACACGCGCTCATGCGGCGGTCAAGCTGAGGGAGCGGGGGGGCGAATACGTCATCGCGAGACGACACGCTCTGCATTTCCGGCGCTATCTCGGGGAAGTGCGGATCGAAAGTCTCAGCGAGTCTGGTTTGGCCGATTATGCTCGATATGTCGGCGATATCAGGTCGGCGCTCGAATGGAGCTTTTCGGAAGCGGGCGACCGTTCGATCTCCGTGGCGCTCGGCGCAGCCGCAGTGCCGCTGTTTCTTGCGATTTCAATGTTAAGCGAGTGCCGCCGCTGGTGCCTGCGAGTCCTTGCTGCGCTACCGCGGGACGTTCAGGGAGATACACTCGAGATCGGGCTGCAGCTGGCATTAGCGATATCGTCGCACCATTCTTATAACGATACGGCGGAAGTGGCACGTGCGCTGGAGCGCGGACTTGCCCTCGCGGACTCACTTGGAGATGCCGCGTATCAACTGGAGTTTCTCGCAGGCCTCAATGCCTTTGGGACCCGTCTTGCGGATGCCGGTGTTCCGCTAGCCGCGGCGGAACGATATGCCTCCATCGCCAAGGATCGCGACAGTTCCAAAGAGATAGTAACTGCCGAGTGGATGCTTGGATCGAGCCATCATCTGATCGGAGACCAAGCGTCGGCGTTAAGAAGTTACGAAAGGGGCCTAGAGCATGCGAGGACGACCGGCGTTAGCGAGGTGCGTTGCTTTGGCTACAGTCATCGCGCAAGAGCCCTGATCGGGTATGCGCGGACACTGTGGCTTCGTGGATTTCCCGATCAGGCCGTCCAATTCGCGCATGAAGGCATTGAACTTGCCCGGCGAGAGGCGCAGCCGGTGTCGTTTGCCGTTTGCCTTGGTCTGGCATTTGCCGCTCCGATGTTTCTATGGCGGGGTGACCTGGAGGTTGCGGAAGACCTTATCCAGCAGCTTGTCGCCCATGCCGACAGGTACTCGCTCAAGTCCTACCAAGCCGCTGGCCTTGGCATGCGCGGGGAGCTGATGATGATGAGGGGAGAGACGCAGGTCGCTATCAAGATTCTTCGAACTGCGCTGCCGATCCTGCAATCGGAGCGGCGGTACTTCTTTATATCCGCATGCTCGCGTGCGCTAGCGGAGGCTTTGGCGCTCAGCGGCCGGGCAGCGGAAGCAATGATCATCATCGATGCGGTCCTTGCCGAGGGTGCGAGTGGCTCCGGCCACTTCGACGTGCCGGAATTGCTGCGGACCCGCGCCGAGGTGCTGTTGGCGGAATCACCCGATAGCTGGCCGGAAGCTGAGGCCGCGCTCAAGGGCTCGCTTGATCTGGCACGGCGGCAGTCGGCGATCGGCTGGGAACTACGTTCGGCAACTCGGCTCAGTCGGATATGGCGGGATCGGGGGCGTAACGAGGAGGCGCGATCCCTGCTTGCGGATGTTCTCGCCAGGTTTACGGAAGGATTTGACACGGCCGATCTGCGCGAGGCGGCAGCTCAATTGCGCGAGTTTGGGGGATAGGTATCTTCCGACGGGCGGCGCCTTAACCTGAGGAGCCAGCCCGCTTCGTCGCGGATTACCCGATTTCGTGCCTCGGACTTTCGGCCGAACGCCGAAGGATATCGTGAAGCCAAGCGTGGGACGGCTCATCATCGACGCGTTCGTGCCATAGAAGCCTGATCTCAACCGGCGTCGTTGCATAAGGCAATTCGTGCGTCCTTATTGCGTATCTTCGTTCAAAAGCCTTTGCGAGTGGACGCGGAACGATCGCTGCGAGCCCGGTATCCTCGAACATCAGCGCCGTCTTGAACCGGCGAGGATGCGCCGAGAATACGCCTATGGCCACATCGATACGGCCGAGGTCAATCTGCTCGGCAAGATCAATCCGGGTCACCGGTTTGATGGTCAGATCGACGGATGGCGCTGAGGCCTCCAACAGCTTCAGCCGCGGCGCGCAGAGCACCATCGTGGTGAAGTCGTTCGCAGCAAGGGTAAATTGCTTCGTCGAAGTCTTGGGATCGAAGTGAGGAAGCTCGACGGCCACTCTGGCGTTCGCAGCGCTTCGCGTATCTGCGAAGCCATCGCCAGCGCGCGCGCCGTCGGCTGCATGCCTGTTGCCGTACGGACCGGTCGTCCTCCAGCATTTCACGCAGGCGAGCGAGCGAGTGACTAACCGCGGACTGGCTCAGGGCGACCTTGTGGCTCGCCCTGAGAACGCTTCGCTCCTCCATGATGGCATCGAATACCTTCAAAAGGTTCAGGTCCAGTGTGTTGAAGGACATCGGCACGATTTGGGATCCATCAGGAACGAACGGCTGCTTCAGACGAAGCAGTTAACGCCAACCGCGTTGCTGCGCAATCCACCCTCCTACCGAGGCGCACCTTTGTGAGTGCGATTCAGGATCATATTGCAGCAATTTCACTTCTGCCTCGCCGAGACCCGGCCATATTGGAGACACTGTCCCGACGACGCACGACGGGAATCGTGACATCTCAGAACGTACAGTGCTCAAGGACTTTAGCGAAGAGCGAGGCGACGATGCGTGATCGAGAGGAACCAATCTGGTGCTCCCACTACCCCGAGGAGAGGGAAGTGCAGTAATCGCGCTGTTCTATTTGCCCGCTGGACGCATTTCGTACGATCTCGGAGCACCGTCCTGGCAGATGTCGATGATCGCTATTCGGCGCGCGCACCGTATGGAGCCGGCGGGCCCGGCGGCACAAACTGCATGCGGGGTCGGGGACCCCGACGTAAGACGACGGGTTTCCGGTGCGATGGATCTCGTGCTGCGTCGTCTCGGCATTCTCGATGGAGCTGTTAGATGATTCACCAACGGCCCAATCGCAAGAATTTGCAACAACTCACAACGCTGCACTGGCTCGCTGTCGCTGGAGGCGCAAACTGTGCCAACGCTCCTTGAGTTGAAGGAGACCAATCCAGGAGAGCCTATTATGTGCGATGTCAACAACCGGGTCGAAGCCGAAACCTTTGCATCTCCTTGCTCGGAGCGGCGCAAGAATCCAGTCTCGAGCGAGGCTCCTTCGGATTTCGAGGTCGTGCTCCTTGCCATCGCAGGTCACGATCTCAGGCAGCCGCTGCAAATACTGCAGAGCGCGCAAGAGCGATTGGGGAATGGCTCTCGGACAAAATCCGAGCTGCGCCTCTTGGAAATTGGCCAAAATGCTATCGATCAGTTGAAGCGGCAGCTCGATCAGCTCATAGGGGCGGTTCGCTTGCACCAGCGCGCCGACCATATGCAATTGGCGCCGGTCAGCCTCGAGCCATTGCTGCAACAAGTTAGCCGTGACAATGAATCCTTCGCGACCGAAAAAGGAATACAGATTCGCGTCGTGCCGAGCAGATCACTCGTGATGAGCGACGCCTTTTTGCTTGGTGCGATCCTCGGCAATTTGGTCGGCAACGCGGTCAAATATACGCGACCGGGAGGCCGTATCCTAATGGGTTGCCGTCGTTTCGGCAGCCGCATCCGGATCGATGTGATCGACACCGGCATAGGCATGACCAGCCACGAGATGGCGAGGATCTTTGATGCGTTCACGCGGATTGATTCGACCGAGTCCGATGGACTTGGAATCGGTCTCTTCATCGTGCGTCGTGCGACCGCGATCATTGGCCATCGTATCGATGTAAACTCCGCGCCGTCACACGGAACGCGGTTTTCCATCCTGGCAGAAATGGCTTGAGGGCGAAGTGAAGTCGCTGTCGAAGTACGTGAGGATCCCTCAGATGATTCCGCCGTTGGCCCTGATCACCTCGCCGTTGATCCAGGCGCCATCCTGGCCGGCGAGAAAAGCCACGATCGCCGCGATGTCGACGGGCTGACCAGGCCGATCGAGAGGTGCGAGGCTTGGGCGATGATCGATTGCTTCCCGCGAGTTTCCCTCAGGAAACAGTGCCGTCGCGATCGGCCCCGGAGCAATTGCGTTGACGGTTATCTTCCTGCCGCGGAGCTCCTTTGCGAGCACGCGCGTCATCGTCTCGACTCCCGCCTTCGTAGCGGCATAGATGGCATAGCTCGGATGAAGGAGGTCCACCTGACTGGATGAGAGGCTGATGATACGGCCGCCTTGACGGATCCTGCGGGCCGCTTCACGGAGAGTGTTGAAGGCTCCCTTTAGGTTGACTGCGATCTGGGCGTCGAATTGCGCGTCGGTGGCTTCGGCGATCGGTGAAAGCTGCATGATGCCGGCATTGTTCACCAGCACATCTACGCCGCCGAAGGCGACGTCTGCCATCTCGAACATGCGCTCTACGTCGGAGGGCTGACTTACATCGGCCTGCGCCACGATGGCGCGTCCGCCAGCCATCTCGATCTTGTCGGCGAGAACGTCTGCTTCGGTTGCGCTGGCTGCATAGTTGATGACGACGCTAAAGCGGTCGCGGGAGAGCCTCTCGGCAATCGCCGCGCCGATGCCGCGCGCAGACCCGGTGATGATGGCAACTTTTCTTTGGGGGCTGGACATCGGCGCGCTCCTTGGGGCCAAGTGCTTCACTATGCACTGGACGGTATCGAATTGTGCACGGTCCCGTCGCTCCTTCGGTCTCGCAGCTCTATTTGGCGAGGCGATGACACACCGCTCGGCGGGAATTCTCGGAAGAGTATTACCGAGCCTGCCGAATGCCGGCCGTCTGTTTTTGCAAAAGTCCGTAAATCGTCGCAGTGCGATCGCGTACGGAGGCACTGGAAGTGCGCACACTCACTTACGCGGCGCTCAACAAAAAGAGATTGGCCAGCCCGCATGCTTGTGACTAGTCAACCGGTGTCCATCCTATCAAGCGAGTCCGAAGTATGACATCCGACATCTTGAAGAAGATCGAGTCCTACAAGCGTGAGGAGATCGCGCTAGCCAAGCTCGAGCGGCTCGGGATGGGAACCTTTTTGGTCGGAGAGAGCCTGATGCGTCAGAACGACGTGAGCGGCGCAACGCGAACGTTGCTCGCGCGTGGACAGACCCGCGACGGCGCGGACGGCTTTTGAGGACCGCATGACGTGGAACGATCGTTACCGATGTAGCCGGATGCCCCGGCGCAGTGACATCTCTGCAATCTGGACGCGGGGTCGGCTTTCTCGCATCGAGGGGCCGTCTGATGCCAACCGTCATCGAACATGTCTTGGCTCGTCTCTGCGATATCGGTCCTTTCCGATCAATGACGGCATCAGCGCGCTTTCCGGACTGCGCTGGATCGGCTGCTGCAATGAGCTTAATGCCGGCTATGCTGCGGATGGTCACGCACGGCTGAAGGACTTCGGAGCGATCGCAACGACGTTTGGCGTTGGCGAGCTCAGCGCGATGAATGCAATTGCGGGTGCGGCTGCCGAGCGCTTCCGTTATTTCACCTGGTCGGAACACCGGCGATGTCAGCTCAATTGGGCGCGCCATGGTGCACCATTCGCTGGGAGACGGTGCATTCGACTGGTTTCGGCGCATGAGCGAGCCGGTCGTGTGTGCCAGCGCAGTCATGACGCCGCAGAACGTGGTCTGGGAGATGGAACGCCTGATCTTCGAGACGCTCTATCATCTGCAGCCGGTCTACAGGGCCTTTCCCGCCGACCTCGCATTGCAGCCTGCGCAGGGGCCCTTGCAGGCAATCGCAGGTCCGGGAAGCGATCCAGCCGCGCTGGGACGGGCTGTCGAGGCAATCCTAGATACACGGAGAGCGCGAGAGCGGCGTGTATCCTTCCGGGCGTTCTGGTGGCGCGGGCCAGGCTGGAATCGCTCATGCAGGTGATCGTCGATTCCTCCGGTCTTCCCTTCGCGACGGGGCTCACCGACAAATCGGTGCTGAACGAAGGTCAGCCGGCGTATCTCGGCATGAATGTAGGGCGACTGAGGGACGATGACGTGCGCCAGTTTGTTGAAAGCGACGCTGCCGTCCTGACGGTTGGGACGTTCTTCAGCGATCTGAACATGGGTGCCTTTACCGCGAAGATCGATCCTGCACGTTTGATCTCGATAAATCTCCACGACATGGTCGTGCGCGGTCGGAGGTTTCCGGGCGTTGAGATGGCGGATGTCTTGGCCGCGCTCGCTCCGAGAATGAAGCGACGAAACGCTCAGATTCCGCCTCATGCCGGAGAGGCTGTTGGGGCGCGGGTCGGTAGCGGCTCGGATGCGATCACGGCGGCGGCGTTATACCCGCGCTGGGCCGACTTCTTGCGGCCCGACGATGTCGTGGTTGCCGAGGCGGGCACGACTTCCGTGGATCTTGGCCTTGAGCAGCTTTCCTCAGACGAGGCGGTTCAACAGGCCTCGCTCCCCTAGAACGGAGCCTACATCGAGGTAGCGACCTCACCGTACGAGTCACCGCCGCTGCCGCTTCGCTTGCAGGAGATCTCGGGATCGAGGTCTGCCGGGAATGTTCGGTAGACCTAAGCGCAGCCGGAGGACGAAGCTGCGCGTTTGGTACGGAGGTTAGACGATTTCTAAGAATCACTCTCAAGAACGTATGAGGCAATTCTGGCATGCCATCCCTATATCTCCGCGGGAAGCGTCGGAGCATGAAATTGGCGCAAAGGGCTGTCAGTCTGATCGCGATCGCCAGATAAGCTGCTATGGACGCATTTAGACCGTTTGAACCATTGCCCGGAAGCGACACGAAGCGCCAAGGACCCACATGTCTCGTTGTTGAAGACGATCTGACGATGCGGCACTTGGTGACAAACTATCTCGAGGATCACGGCATTCGCACCATCTCGGCGTCGCGGCGAGCAGAGGTGCCTGGTATCCTTGCCCGCGATGAACCGGATCTTGTGGTGCTCGATCTCCGCCTTGGACAAGAAGACGGTCTCGACTTGCTTCGTGAGATTAGAGCAGGATCAGATGTTCCCGTCATCATCACAACGGGCCACCGACGCGACGAGATTGATCGCGTTGTCGGCCTGGAGTTGGGAGCGGATGACTATCTGACGAAGCCGTTCGGACTAAGGGAGCTTCTGGCTCGCATAAAGGCGGTTCTCAGACGGCGTGAAGCCACGCCGGCATCGAATCGACGTGACTCCGAAAGAGGTCGCTGGCGTTTTGGGGACTGGCAGGTCGATCGGCGGCTGCGTCGCTTGACCGACTCAACCGGCCGGCCCATTGCGCTGACTAAGGGCGAGTACGCGCTCTTGATGGCCTTTCTCGACGCGCCGCAGCGGCCGCTGTCCCGAGAGCATCTCTTGCAGGCAACACGTGTCCACGAGGACGTTTTCGACCGCAGCATCGACGTCCAGGTTCTCCGCTTGCGCCGCAAGTTGGAAAACGATCCGCGTGCACCATCCGTCATCCGCACCGAGCGCGGCATTGGCTACGTCTTCACGCTTCCGGTCGAGTGCTTTTGACGGCTGGGCGAACGATATGGCCAAATTTGGCGGTTGCCGTGATCGTCTTGAAAATTACTGCCAACGTCTTCGAGGCGGCCTGCCCATCTCTGGTGCGGGTCGAGCAGTCGAACTGGATTAAAAACTATAATCACCCCAAGATTACAGCCGTAGCAGTCTATCCCTCTGCCGGAATTCTTCGGAAACATGGCAGTCCTAGAATCTTCCCATGGAATGAATTGGGAGATGACGATGCTGCCTCTGAAGCAAGCACTTTGCGATGGCGGCCAACGCGGTGTGTCGGCCCGGCCTGATCCTGGCGCTCGCGCGGAGCGATCGCGAGCGCGGAAGATATTTGGTGGAGGAGCAGTTGCGAACTGCACGCTTGCCGCCTGTTCTGCGCTGACGGCGGAGTTTCTTGCGGGCTGCGCCGCTTACGCCGATGCGATGTATCCTTCGCTGGATCAGCGTGATGAGCCAGGCCGCAGATTTACCGGAACAGACGGGAACGTGTGCGTCGTTGTGTATTCGACGGGACTGTGGATCGAGGGTACGGAGGTCGGTCTGCCCTCATGGCGGCGTGGGCCGGCAGCCTTGGTCCATCGCGAAGTTGCGGAGAGTTTCTCCGCTCGACCCTATCCGATCCGAACCTGGTACAGGTCGATAAGCGCAATGGCGGTATCTCTGCGGGATTGGATGCGCGATCGTCGAGCCATGCGCAGCGCCATGTTCGAACTGGAGAGACTCGACGATCGAGCCTTGCGTGACATTGGGCTCATCCGCCTCGACGGCGGACGTGCTATCCGGAGCGACCTTGATCTGCGATGAGGCAGATTCTGGTTATCGTCTGCGGGCTGGCTTCGTTTGCCGGCGTCGTGGCCGCGCAGGTGCCGTTGCGAAGTTTGCCTTCGGCAGATCGGGTCCAGCAAGACCGCGAGCCCATCACGCCGATTCCGCAGCCGCCTCCGTCCGATCCGCGAAAATTGGCGCTCGGCGAGCGATTGTTCAGCGATCCGCGGTTGTCGGCCGACGAAACGTTTGCCTGCTCATCCTGCCATGACGTCGACACGAATGGGGCTGACGGCGCGAAGGGACGACGGGGCGCAACGAAGGCGCTGGACACGCTCACCGTGTTCAACGCGGCGCTTAGCTTTCGCCTGGGCTGGGAAGGGCGTTTTCGCAGTCTGGCCGATCAGGCGGAGGCATCGATCGCCAATCCGGCCAACATGCGCGACAGCGTGCCGGAAGTCGTGCGGAGATTGAAGGCGGATACCGCCACGAACAGAGCGTTTCGCCTTGCCTATGGGCACGACGTCGATCGCGACAGCCTTCTCGATGCAATCTCGACGTTCGAGCGCTCACTTCTCACACCCGGTAGCCGCTTTGACCGCTGGCTCGGTGGAGACAGTTCGGCGCTTTCGCCGGCGGAACTCGATGGCTATAAGACGTTCAAGGCGTTTGGCTGCAGCTCGTGCCACCAGGGCGTCAACGTGGGGGCAAATCTGATCGCCCAACAGGGCATCTTCCGTCCGCTGGTTCTGCGCGGGCCCAAGCTGGTGCGGGTGCCAAGTTTGCGCAACGTCGCAGCAACGGCGCCTTATTTTCACGATGGAAGCGCCGCCACGCTTGAGGTGGCGGTGCGCCGAATGGCTGCCGCACAGCTTGACCGAACGTTGACGGACGACCAGGTCGCCTCGCTCGTTGCTTTCCTGAACACGTTGACCGGAAGCTTTCGCGGGAAACCAGTCTCCGGAGGTGCGCCATGACAGCCGCTCGATCCGTGGCCATCATCGTCGGTCTGGCGGCACTTCTGACCTGGTTCTCCTTGCGCGCAATCAACCCGGACGCTGAACTGTTCGATCGCGCATTCAACGAGCTCGAGCATTTTGGCGTGATAGAGAATACGCTATACCGCGATGTCTTCACGGCACGCACCGGAATGCTGGGGGACTACGATCCGCTGGGGAATGAGATCAACGCTCTCCGCAAATCGTTGGATCGGCTGCGAGCGACAGCTGCGATTGACAGGGCGACGAGCGAAGCGATCGACCGCTTGGCGGAATTGGTCGATCAGCAGGAGCAGCTGGTCGAGGCCTTTAAGAGCCAGAATGCAGTCCTCCACAACTCCCTCTCCTTCTTCGCTCGGTTCAGAGCCCATTCGGACCTACGGGAGCTCGACCTTGCCGTCAGTTCAGCGGCCGCGGCGATCCTTCATCTGACGCTGGATACGACATCAACGTCTGTCGGCGAAGCAGAAATGTCCTTGGACAATCTCGAATGGGAGGCTCTCCGAACCAATCAGGCATACCTGGTCGAGCCATTCCTCGCGCATGGCCGTCTGTTGCGCAAGCTGCTGCCGTCTGTCGACGGTATCTTGAAAACGATGATGACGCTGCCGCGAACGATGAATCAGGATGCCTTGCGGGCGACGATTATCGACAGGCAGATCGCCTCCAGAAATGTCGCCCGTTTGTTTCGACGGTTACTCTATGCCACGTCACTCGCGCTGGTGGCCTTTCTGGTTCATCTCGGTATCCGCCTCGGAGCGCGCGCGAACATATTACATCGGCGTGCAGCGTTGGAGCACATGATCGCGGATATTTCGATGAACTTCATCAACGCAACGCCGCAGAGCGTCGACCTCGAGATCCGCCGTGCCATTGCCTCTTTTGGTACCTTCGCCGGTTCCGATCGCGTTTACCTGGTCGTCTCCGGCGTATCCACGCGCTCCTATGTGTGGCAGCAGCCGGACAAGGACTTCCCGCCCGGTTGGCCGGAGCAGGCGCCCGACCTGGCAGCGCGGATTGGCCCCGATCGAAACGGGATCGTCCACGTGCCCAGGGTCGGTCGGATGCCGGTGGGGGAGAACCAGCGTTTCCTGACGGACCTCGGGCTCGGAGGATGGGCATGCGCGGTAAACACGGACAGTCAAGGGCGTGTGATTGCTTTCGGCTTCGATGCTGTAGGCCGCAAGTGTCGCATCGCCCACCCAAGCGAGCTGCTTCTGCTGCGCATGGCGTTGGATACCTTCATTCACGCGATTGAGCGGCAGGTTGTCGACGAAGAGCGAAGTCGTTTACAAAGGCGCTTGCAGCATGCGCGTCGCATGGAACGAATCGGTACCTTCACCAGCGGCATCGCGCACAACTTCAACAACATCCTTGGTGGAGTTCTGGGGCATGCCGAAGTCATGGAAGGACACGTCGGTCGGAACGTGAATCTCGTCCGTCATCTCGCCGGGATACGGCTCAGCGCAGAACGGGCTCGCGACCTGATCAGTCAAATCCTGGCTTTTGGACGCCGCCGCGAAATCCGCCGCAACCCCCTCAGCATCAATGCGCTGGTCGACGAAACGGTTTCGCTGCTGTGCGTTTCGCTGCCAGTCCGGATCGAACTTGTCGTGAAGCCGTCTCCAGTCGGTTTGATCGTTCTCGGCGAAGCGGCCCAGCTCCAACAAGTGATCATGAATCTCTGCAACAATGCGGCGCATGCGATCTCTGATAAAGGACGGATCGAGGTCTCGATTGAGCCGCAAGAGACATTCGAGCCGATGCCCCTCAGTCACGACAAGATCGAGGCGGGTCACTACGTGCGGCTCTCGGTTGTCGACACCGGATCCGGTATGGAAGATATGATCCTGGAGCGGATTTTCGAGCCGTTCTTCACCACGCGTCAGAACGGAAATGGGCTGGGGCTTGCGACGGTGCGTGACATTGTCCACGATCACGTCGGCGGAATAGGTGTAAGTAGTCTGCCGGGACGGGGGACGCGCTTCGATATCTGGTTGCCGCGGGTCGAGGCAGCGGTCTTGCCTGCCGCAAAGCGTTTGGTCGCGGACGGAATCGGTCATGGCGAGGTCGTGATGCTTGTCGGTGGCGACAGCGGTCGCTTGCTCGGAGATGAAGAGATGCTCGCCGCGCTAGGTTATGAGGCGGTTGGTTTCACCACCGCCGATTCCGCGCGGGCCGCGTGCGACGCGGCGCCGGATCGGTTCGATTTCGTGATCGTGGGGCAGGTCGGATCGCCTAAACAGTCACTTGAGCTTGCCAGCCAACTGCATCGATCGATCCCTTCCATTCCAATCGTCCTGGCGACCAGGGTTCCGTTCGAGATTGCCGCGGACACGCTTTTGTCAGCAGGTATTTCCGACGTGGTGCAGTGGCCCATCGTTGCGGAGGAGGTCGCGATCGTCTTGTCGCAGAGTTCGCCGGCCGCCGCGACGAGAGGCCTCGACGCGGCTAGGGCCAGCTCTTCGCTAACCCACCCAGCGTGACTGTCGGATCATGCTGCAGAAGTCGATGCGATGGAAGTGCGGATCCTTGTCCGCAAGGACGTCGGCCTTGACGTTGCCGAAGGTTGTTTGAGGCTTGTGTTTGATGCCGTCGTAGAAGGTCTGGATGATATCTTCCTTGAAGTGCGGTGTGCGCGGATGCGCGGACACCACGGCGCGGCGTTGAGCGTCCGAAAACTCGTCGTACCCGATCCCGAGAACATCCATCTCCACGCCGGCGGTTACAAGGGCGACGACGAGATGCATGTGCTGGGGAATCCCCGGAGTAGTATGCAGCGCGATCGCGGTCCAGACGAGATCAATATCGCTCTGCGGGAGTTTTCGGGCGCGCAGAAAGTCGCGGGCTGCGTTAGCACCATCGACCTCGAAACGTTCGGTCTGGCTACTATGTTGCCGCGTGAGCCCCATGTCGTGGAACATCGCGCCGGCGTAGAGCAGTTCGCGGTCGAACGAGAGGCCGCGCCGCAGCCCTGCGAGCACTGCGAAATGGTAAACTCGGCTGGAATGATTGAACAGCAATTCGGATTCTGTATCGCGAACGAGTTCCCGTATCTCCTTGCATATTCTGGTGTCAGGTGCGTTGAAGTCCGCCGGTCCCATGATGTACTCCTCGTCCGTGGGGAAGTTGTGCTAAGCTGCAATGTCCGGCCAGCTTGCGTCATCGAAACGCAGCGAGTTCGCGGCTGGCTGGCGCCGCGCATTCTGGTGCGTTTCGAATTTGGTCAGAAGTGAAAGAGCTTCAATCTCGTGATGAGCGATCTTCAGAGCGACACCGCTGTAAGAACCACCACTTGACCAGGTTCGGAGGGGCGAGTATCGGCAGGCGAGGTTCCGCCTTTCGAGAATTGTCAGGCCCTCCGTGACGAAACGTGATGGCTCAGTGCGTGACGCCCGATGCAAAGCTCGCATGCTCGTCGGTCGGGCCGGACTGTATCCTGATCAAGCGGCGGGCTCCAACGGGTGAAGCCGAGGTAGTTCATTTGCCACAGGAATTCGGCCAGTTTGAAGCGCTTACGTTTGGACCGTACCAGTTGATACCGTCCAAGCGCTTGCTTTTGGTCGGACAAAATCCGGTCGAACTCGGAAGTCGGGCCTTCGATATCCTGACTGTGTTGCTTCAGAATCGCGGTCGGGTCGTCAGCCGACGGGAGATCCTCGATCGCGTCTGGCCGGATCTCACGGTCGACGAGGCAAACTTGCGGGTTCAGATGAGCGACCTGCGTCGTGCCTTGAAGTCGGGGGACTCCGATGGTTCCTACATCATGAACGTGCAAGGGCGTGGATACGTATTCGTCGCCCCAGTGCAAACCGTTCCGTTATCGGAACCGGGCGCGGCGGGCGGCGCACCCGTTGCGGCGGACCGCAGGATGCCGAGGCGGCCGCCGCACGTTATTGGTCGCGAGGACACCATCAGCGCACTTGTCGCGCAGGTGCTCGCCTGCCGCTTCGTGACCATCGTTGGACCGGGAGGTATCGGCAAGACAACTCTCGCGGCTGAACTCAGCCATCGGCTCGCGTACGAGTTCGGCGATGAAATCCGGTATGTGGATCTTGGCGCTCTCAAGGCCGCCGACCTGGTGCTGCCTACCATCGCTGTCGCCTTGGGCTACACCGCGCATACCGGCGACCCGCTGACCGCCTTGGCGTCATTCATGGGGGATCGACGCCTACTCCTCATCGTCGATTGCTGTGAACATGTCATCGAGGAGGCCGCCGACGTCACTGCCGGGCTCTTCCAGCGCGCACCAAAACTTCATCTCGTGGCCACCAGCCGTGAAGTTTTGCGCGCCGCTGGAGAAACCGTGTACTTCGTCGAGCCGCTCGATCTGCCGGCCGATGGTGACGATCTGACGGCGAGCGAGGTTCTTCGCGCTCCGTCTGCGCAGCTCTTGATGGAGCGCGCGACCGCCAGCGGATACGTCGGAAGCGTGGAGGATGCGCACGCGGTCGCGCTGGCCAAGATATGTCGCCGGCTCGACGGCAATCCGCTGGCTATTGAACTTGCGGCCAGCCGACTGATCACCTACGGATTCAAGGGACTTCTCGACGGACTTCGCGGCCGTGCCGTCCTGCAATGGCCCGGCCGAAGGCATGAATCCAGGCACCGTACGCTGGAAGCAACGCTCGACTGGAGTTTCCGGTTGCTTTCTGACGTCGAGCGACGTGTGTTGGTGCGACTGTCGATCCTGATCGGTCCCTTTAGCATGCAGTCCGCTCAGGCCGTTGCAGTCGATGCGATCGATGACCAATGGACCGTTGCGCGAGCGGTCGAGGAGCTCACGGACAAGTCTCTCATCGCGATCTTGCCGGTCGATGATACCTATCTGTACCGGATGCCGGACATCACGCGTTTCTATGCGGAGATGAAGCTTGCAGAGAGCGGCGGGCGTCAGGAAGCCCTGCGACGGCACGCACAGTACAGCGTCGAGGCGTTGCGTCAGGCTGATGTTGGGCCGCGTCACACGATCGGGCGGACGGATATGAAGCGCGATCTCCATGTAGGCAATGTTCGCGCGGCTCTCGAATGGTGTTTCTCAGGTCTCGGCGACGGACAGCTGGGCGTCTCGCTGGCGGCATTTGCATCGCGGATGCTGCTCGATCGGTCGATGTTGAGGGAATGCCTTCGATGGTGCGAAATCGCAGCCGCCCGGATCGGTGAAAAGGACCGGTCGTCAATCACGGCCCTACGGCTGTATGAGTCGCTTTCGTTATGCCGGATGTACCTGATGGCAAACGACGATCAGGTCGACGAGACGATCAGGCGGGCGCTTCAGCTGGCTGTTGCGCTGGGGGAACGGGAATCAGAAATGCACCTGCTTGCCGGCCTCAATCTCTTCCTCACGCGACGGGCGGACTATACGGGAGCGCTGGCTGCCGCGGAGCGATTTGCGGAACTGGCGCAGGACTCACAGAATTCCGTCGAGATTGCGGCCTCGGAATGGATGCTGGGATCAACGCACAATCTGATCGGTCACCAGCCACTTGGGTTGGAGTTGATCGCACGAGGTATCGCACGCGCGGAAGCACTGGGCATCGGGAAAACGTACTATTTCGGCTACGACAACAAGGGCAGGGGCACGATCGGACGCATATGGACATCCTGGCTTTGCGGGTTGCCGGAGACGGCGTTGCGTCGGGCGGCCGAGGTGCTCGATGTGAAGGCGCAAGACCATCCCGTTTCCACCTGCATCGCCTATCTCTACACCACGGTCGTCGTTCTGTGGGCGCGAGATCTGGATTGGGCTGAAAGGCTGGTGGAGACCTTGATCGATTTTGCCCACAAACATCAGCTGAAGCCGTACAGAACCGGCGGCATGGCGCTCAAGGGCGAGTTGCTGGTGGCCAGAGGTCAGATAGACGCAGGCGTCGCTTTGCTTAGAGGAGTGATAGAGCCCCTTCAAGCGGAGCAATTGACGATCATGCGGATGCCAGCCATGCGAGCCTATGCTGACGGTCTCGCCCGCATGGGCAATGTCGAGCAGGCAAGAAGCGTAATCGCGGATCTCGTCAAACAGGCCAAGGCTTCACCGACTTATTTGCTGCCCGAACTTCTGCGGACGCAGGGCGATATCATGCTTGTCGGGCTTCCGGAAGAGAGGAGCCGTGCCGAGGAATGTTACCGTAAGGCGCTCGATCAAGCCAGGATCGATGGCGCCCTCGGTTGGGAGCTCCGTGCCGCGCTCTCGCTCGGGCAGCTGTGGCGGCGGACAGACCGTGCGGCTGATGCAGCCGACCTTCTTGAGCGTATTGTGTCCAAGTTTACAGAAGGCTTCGAGACTGCCGATCTCGTAGCGGCGCGGCAGATGATTCAGTCCAAGTCGAAAGCCAGCGGCCAGGAAGAGCCGCGCAGAGGAAGCCGCGCGTAGGCGGAGGGGAAGAAGCTGTGCGGTGAAGCGGGCCGGGTAAGCTGAGACTGCCGTCGAGCGTAGCGCTCAGCCGGGGTTGGTGAAGCGGTCGTTGCAAGAGCTTTCTGGTCGCAGGCAGCGCCCGTGGGTGGCAGTGCAGCCAGTTCCGCTTGACGCTATCGGAGCTAAAGGGCTTGCATGTAAAACGGTGTTAGGGCCGATGCCGCCCGCGGATGTTAACACCGATTTTCGGGAATTAACCAGAGGTCGCGCCCACGATGGACTAGCGTGCAATGGCAAATTGTTGCCAATCGCGGGTTTCGCAATGTCCACGCTCATCAATCGGCTCGATCTGAACCTCCTGCGTGTCTTTGACGCGGTCATGGAGGAACGCAGCGTGCTACGCGCTGGTCAGAGGATCTGTCTCAGTCAATCGGCCGTCAGCCATGCGTTGGCACGGCTACGCGAGATGATTGGCGACGAATTGTTCGTTCGGACGACGACAGGTATGCAACCGACGGCCCGTGCACTCCAGATGGCCCCCCTCATCCGAGAGGCCTGGAAATCGCTCGAGGTCGCGATCGAATTGCCCAGATTTGATCCGCGCAGTTCAACCAGATGCTTCACGGTCGCGGTGAGTGATTTCGTGAGCACGGTCGTCGTCCCCGATTTGCTCGGTCTCCTGAAACGGGAGGCTCCGCTGGTCGACCTTGCCCTTCGGTCGGACAACGGACTCGATCTGATCGAGCAGCTCGATCTCGGCCGTATCGACGTGGCGGTAGGAGCGTTCACCGAAATTCCTGATCGCTACCGAGCAAGCCCACTGTTCTCATGTGACGACGTCCTCATAGTCCATCGTTCGCGCCGACTTGGACGGCTCACGCGCGACACGCTGGCGACGCTGTCAATCGCCACGGTTTCAATGCATGGTGGCGGCGGAGGGGCCGATAGGTTCGTCTCGGCGCGTGGACTGGGCCGGCGGTCAGAGATGTTCGATCGACTGGCGCTGGAGCGGGCGTTCCGCGGGTCGAAGCGGAAGCCGCGCCTCACGCTTTCCTTGGCGCACTTCCTGGCGGTTCCTTCCCTGCTCGAAGATGGCCAACTGGCCGCAATCGTGCCGCGACCGCTGGCTGCGGTGCTCGCCCGCGTGCATCCGCTGTCGATGCACGAGCTGCCATACGGGACCGCGGTCACGGACGTCGTGGTCCTGTGGTCCGAACGCAGTCTCGGCGATGCCGCACAGGATTGGCTTCGCAGGATGTTGACTGAGGCCACCACATCCCTTCGCCCGACGGCGATCGATACCGCGCGGACCACCTTGACCTTGCCGACCGCGTCGCTGCCCCGCATTGCGGTCGGTGCAAGAGCCGAGCGGCGTTCAGCTGCAGCCTGCTCATCCGGCCCGTGAAGGAGTTTCACTTCCGGGGCGGCGAGGAGTGGCTCATATGAAACAGAGGAGAGAGATCATGAAAGGAACACCGCCATGAGCACTGCACTGGAGCGCCGCAATTCGGCTGCCGTCGTCGCAAGCTGGTCCGATCTCGGCCCTGGTGCCGTGCACGAGATCAGCGCTGCTCTCACGATTTTGCTGGCGGACGTCTTTACGCTCTATCTCAAGACGAAGAACTTTCACTGGCACATGTCCGGGCGGCACTTTCGCGACTATCACCTGCTGCTGGACGAGCAGGCGAACCAAGTCTTCGCGATGACGGATGCCATCGCGGAGCGAGTTCGGAAGATCGGTGGTCGGACCATACAGTCGATTGGCGATCTAGCGCGCCGGCAACGGCTGAAAGATACGGACAGCAGCGACATGACGGCCGGCGCGATGCTGGCGGAGTTGCGCGCGGGCAACTTTCAGCTTCTCGGTTTGATGCGCGAGGTTCATTCACTCTGTGACCAACGGGAGGACGTGGCCTCCGCGAGTGTGCTTGAGAACTGGATCGATGAAACCGAGCAGCGGATCTGGTTCTTGCATGAAGCCACGCGCGATTGACCGCGCGCCGCGAACAACGATGAAGGCCCAGGCCATGATCAATCTCCGCCGAAGGGAATTTCTGGCAGGAACGGCTGTGCTGCTGTTCACTGCGGCGACGGTGAGGGCGGCGACGATCACCGGGCGGTTGCCTTGGGCGCCGAATGCCGGAAATCCGCCGCCGCAGGTCAGGCTTGGGCCGTGGGAATTTTTTAGCGGCGATGAGGGGCGTGCCATGGATGCGCTCGCTGATTGCATCATTCCGCCTGACGCGGAGACACTTGGAGGCAAGGATGCGGGCTGCGCTGTGTTCGTCGACCGGCAACTGGCCGGGCCGTACGGCCAACAGGAGGGACTTTATCTTCGCCCGCCGTTTCAAGCCGGCGCCAAGAACCAGGGCCATCAATCGGAGAAGGGACCTGCGCAGTCCTATCGGGAGGGCCTGGCAGCGCTCGATCGTGCCTGCCGGGAGCGCTACGGGAAGTCGTTCGCCGAACTCTCCGGTGAGGACAAGATCGCAGTCCTGACGGCACTGGAGAAAGGCAATCTCAAGCTCGAGGGCGTTGATGGTGCGTCATTTTTTGCGCAGGTCGTCAAGGACGTGCAGATGGGACTCTTTGCGGATCCGATCTATGGCGGCAACCGAGACATGTCCGGATGGAAGATGATCGGCTATCCAGGCGCACGCTACAACTACCTCGATTGGGTGAACCGTCACAACGAGCGCTTTCCTCTGCCGCCCGTCGGCATGACCGGTAACGCGCAATGGTCGAGGTCATAGCATGGCTCGAAAGCTTCCAAAGAAAGATGTTGTCATCGTCGGCTTCGGCTGGACCGGCGCGATCATGGCCAATGAGCTCACTGACGAGGGCCTCGACGTCATTGCGTTTGAGCGCGGTCCGTGGCGCGACGCACCCACGGAATTCCCCCCGGGATACATGCAAGACGAGTTGCGCTATCGCGTTCGCCACGAGCTGTTCCTGCGTCCGGATCAGCTGACATTCACCTTCCGAAACAATATGCGCCAGACGGCGCTGCCGATCCGAAGCTGGGGCGCCTTCATGCCGCCAAATGGCGTAGGAGGCGGCGGGGTGCACTGGAATGGAGAGATGTGGCGCTTCTTGCCGTCGGACTTCGTCTTGAAGACGCATTTGACGGAACGTTATGGCGCTGCGTTCCTGCCCGCAGATATGACGATCCAGGATTGGGGCGTCACCTATGATGAGCTCGAGCCACACTATGATCGCTTCGAATATCTGTGCGGAACATCGGGAACGGCGGGAAACCTGCGCGGTAAGATCCAGGAGGGCGGAAATCCGTTCGAGGGGCCGCGGTCTCGTCCTTATCCGACGCCAGCGCAGCCTCAGCCATTTAGCCACACGCTGTTCGGAAAGGCCGCGCGGGAGCTCGGCTACAAGCCGTTTCCCCAGCCTTCTGGCAATCTTTCGCAGGCCTATACCAACCCGCTGGGCCTGCGCCTCGGCCCCTGCACCTATTGCGGCTTCTGCGAATGGTTTGGCTGCAGCAATTATTCGAAGGCGAGCCCGCAAACCACCATCCTGCCGTATCTGATCCGTAAGCCGAACTTTACGCTTCGTGACAAGTCCGAAGTGATCCGCATCAATGTCGATCGTTCGGGTCAGCGCGCGACCGGCGTAACGTACGTCGACTCGAGCGGCGAGCAGTGGGAGCAGCAGGCCGATCTCGTGATCCTGTCGGCCTATGCGCTATTCAACGTCCAGCTCCTTCTGCATTCGCAGATCGGGCAGCCCTATGATCCCGTAACGAACACGGGCGTGGTCGGGCGCAACTACACCCACCAGACGATTTCGTCGGTGAACGGCTTCTTCGACAGCAAGAAATTCAACTTCAATCCCTTCATCGGATCGGGATCGATCGGAATGTGTGTCGACGAGTTCAATGGCGACAATTTCGATCACGGACCACACGGCTTCGTCGGTGGCGGTTATGTCGGCCAGGTTCAGACCGGCGCGCGACCGATAGAAAGCACGCTAGTGCCGCCAGGAACGCCGAAATGGGGCCCCGAGTGGAAGAAAGCGGTCAGGGACAATTATCTCAGCACGGTGAAGCCCGGTACAGGCGTGCACGGCAGCTTCTACTCGTACCGGGACGTCTATCTTGATCTCGACACGACCTACAAGGACCGCTTCGGGCGGCCGCTGATGCGGATCACGATGGATTTGAAGGACAATGAGATCAAGCAGAACAAGTTTCTCACCGACAAGTTTGCTGAGATCATCAAGGCGATGGGCGCCGAGAAACTCGCGGTACAATATCGCACCGCGCCCTACGACATCACGACCTATCAGACGACGCATCTCAACGGCGGCGCCATCATGGGGACCGATCCGAAGACGAGCGTTCTGAATCGCTATCTTCAAAGTTGGGACGTTCCAAACCTGTTCGTGATGGGCGCAAGCGCATTCCCGCAAAATCCCGGCTACAACCCGACGCTCACGGTGGGGGCGCTGGCCTATTGGTCCGCGTCGGCGATTCGCAACCAATACCTACGGAAGCCGGGGAGGCTGGTCGATGCCTAGCGCCTTCACCCGCGCACTCGGTTTCGCAGCGTTACTTTCATGTCTGGCGACTTGTCAGGTTGATGCCGGCGCGTCCGACCCGCAGGAATTCACCCAGATCGAACGCGGACGATATCTGTCGGTTCTGTCGGACTGCGGGGGCTGTCACACCGCCCCCGGCGGCAAGCCGTTTGCGGGTGGGCGAGCGATCGAAACGCCCTTTGGCAACGTCATTTCACCCAATGTTACGCCGGATCTCGAGACCGGCATCGGAGCCTGGAGCGACAAGCAGTTCGACGCCGCGGTCAGAAGGGGCATCGGGCGAACCGGAGCCCACCTATATCCGGCGATGCCATATAACGCGTACACGATGATGTCGCACGATGATGTGCTGGCGATCCGCGCCTATCTCAATTCACTCGAGCCCGTCCGAAACACGCGGGACACCAACACGCTTCCATTTCCTTTTAACATCCGCTCTGTCATGGCCGTCTGGAATGCGCTCTATTTCCGGGCGGGGGACTACAAGCCGAATCCCGCCAAATCCGCCGAATGGAATCGCGGAAAGTTCATCGTTGACGGTCCGGCGCATTGCGGCGCTTGCCACACGCCGAAGACGCAGCTCGGAGGTGATCGCGCCGACCAGTATCTGGAGGGCGCAAATCTGCAGGGATGGTCGGCTCCCGACATTACGAACGCCCGCGCGACCGGATTGGGCAACTGGACGACCGACGATATTGCGTCCTACCTAAAGTCCGGACACAACCGTTTTACGGCGGCAACCGGGCCGATGGCGGAAGCGGTCGAGCTGTCGACCTCGCAGATGACCGACGACGACAGGACCGCGATCGCGATCTACCTGAAGTCGCTGCCTGGCAAAGAGCACGCGTCGGGACTCGCTCCGATCGACGCGAAGGTAATGACGGCAGGGGGCGCGATCTATCGCGATCAATGCTCAGCCTGTCACGGGATTGAAGGCAAGGGCGTACCTTATCTCTTTCCCTCCCTCGTGGACTCCACGATGGTGCGCGCGAAGGATCCAACGACGGTGATCCGAATGGTGCTGCGCGGCGCCCGCAGCGTAGGTACCAGGGGCGAGCCGACGGCGCCAGGCATGCCTTCTTACGGTTGGCAGCTGGACGATCGCCAGGTCGCCGACGTGCTCAGTTACGTCAGGAACAGCGGGGGCAGCCCGGCCGCCACTGTCGATCCGAGCGATGTGGCTCGTGTGCGTTCCGAAACCACCGCGCGCAGCGATTGAACCAGGCCGCGACGACGCAAATGAACGGGCCGGACATCGCTCAGCTGGATCAATCTGGTGTTCGACCGCATGTGCTCATCTTGCAATCCTACCAATCTCGCGAGAGATCGACAATTGTTCGAAGCGCATTTGATGCTCAATGAGGGCTGGGGAGACAATCGAGACCTCTCGCGCTTCGTCGCGGCGAGGTAGGCGGGTTCGTGGCTAGCGCATCCCGTTACGGCCGTAACGTAGTGCGCGTAGCCGGTAATCGTTCCGTCATCGCTTCGCCCCAGGATGATTTGCCATCGTGCCTATGGAGTCGCTGCCCAGCATGCCGAACTGGATCGGTCTGGCCCTTCTGATCGTTTCCTTCTTGTTGTTGCTCGGGCTGTTGTGCATCGTCGGTAAAATACGAAGCGGCGTTCTGCGGTGGGGTGCCGCCGGGGCGCTCGGGCTGCTTCTTATGCTGACGTCGCTTCTGAGCGGAGCGGTAATCGCCGGCTTGATCAAGCAACACGGGCGCGGTCGAAATCTTCCGACGCCGGCCGTCGCGATCGATGCCGGTCAAGCGTCACGCGGCGAGGCCATCTCAAATTCATTCTGCGCAGATTGCCATTCGAGAACGGGGACCCTGACCGGTGGAAAGGATTTCGCCGCCGAGATCCCGGTGCCGATCGGCTCGTTCATTCCCTCCAACCTCACGCCGGCCGGCGCGCTGTCGCGCTGGAGCGACGGTGAGATCTTTCGTGCGATCCGCAACTCGGTCGATGCGAAGGGAAGATGGCTGATGATCATGTCCTACACCAGCGCGAATATGCTAAGCGACAGCGACATCGAGGCCGTCATCGCCTATCTGCGCTCGCTTCCCCGTGATGGAGCGCCGTCACCGGAGCCGCCGGACCGGTTCAACCTCCTCGGCCTCGCCATGCTGGGCGCTGGCCTGCTGCCCGGCGGCAAGCCGATCCTGACGGGCGTCATCATGTCGCCGCCGCCCGGAACAACTGCGCAATATGGAGAGTATCTGGTGTCATATCTCGACTGTCGCGGCTGTCACGGTCGCGATCTGACCGGCGGTGTGCCGGGTCAGATGACGCCGCTCGGTCCCGATCTGACGGTCATGAAGAGTTGGTCGTTGCACGATTTCATCGCAACGATGCGTACCGGGAGTGATCCGAGCGGCAACAAATTGAGCCGGCAGATGCCATGGCGGTCGATCGGTCATCTCAGCGATGACGGGCTCATCGCGATGTACAGCTACGTGACGAACGTCATTCCCGGCAGGTAGGTCGTTTGCCTGTCTGGGAAGGCGGAGCCGCGTTATTGTCGGTGGATTCGAAGTGCCCTCGGCTCAGGTATTGCCTGAAGAGGTTTCACCTCCATACGGCATGGGCGGGCCTATGGTCCGCCCTGCGCGATCCTAGTGATCATCAACCTCAACGAAATAAAGGAGATACCAAGTTGAGCATCAAGGCCGTTGCCAAGCCAGCCAGGACGCTTCTTAGTCCGAGCGACCACGCCCTGATCCTGATCGACCATCAGTCACAGATGGCGTTCAATACCAAGTCGATCGATATCACCGACTTGCGCACTAACACCGGGATCCTGGCCCGGACCGCCCAAGGTTTTAACGTCCCGACGATCATCTCGACGATCTCCAGGGATACGTTCGCTGGGCCATTGTTTGATGAAATCACGGAAGCGCTTCCGAATGCGGAGGTTACCGACCGCACGACCTCCAATGCGTGGGAGGATGAGAAGTTCATCGCGCGCGTCAATGCGCTCAAGAAAGATCGCCCCGTTATTTGCGGCCTATGGACGTCGGTCTGCTGCAACGGGCCAGTCCTGTCGGTGCTGGATCAGGGCTTCGAAGTCTACGTGGTTGCCGATGCCTGCGGTGACTGCTCGCCAGAAGCGCACGAGCGCGCGATGGAGCGCATGATCCAGGCCGGTGCGCGGCCAATCACGGCTCTGACCTACCTTCTGGAGCTGCAGCGCGACTGGGCCCGTCTTGAGACCTACGACCTGACTACCGGCATCGCGAAGAAGTACGGCGGCGCCTTCGGTGTCGGGATCGAATTTGTGAACTCGATGTTCGAGCCTCACTAGCTTCCGGCACGGTCCGAAATGACGATACTCCGGCAGCGACACATGGCTGCCGGAGTGATGCTTACGGAATGATGGCGAAGGCGCGAGCTGGGAAGCCGAGGCCATCCCTGACCTTGGGCCAGGCTACGACGATAAGAGAGCCCTTCGCCGGGACCCGATCGAGATTCGCCATGACCTCGATCTGATAATGTCCGTTCTTCAGGATGTATTGTTCTGAGTCCATCTTCTCTGTGGTGTCAGTATCCATTGACTCGTGGCCTGTGGCGGTTACATGCCGCTGCTCGTATAAGAACTGGATCGTCTCCAACTTCCAGGCGGGAAAGGGTGCCCGCTTGAAACGCTCGGGATTGCTATGCCAGTCCTTGTACATGTCAGTCCGGAGCGCGACGAACGCCCCACTCGGTACGCGGCCGTTCTTGCGCTCCCATGCACGCAGATCGTTCGGCGAGAAGGCGTGATTGGGATCCTTGGCGAGATAGGGTGTATCATCAAGTACGATGAGCGGCAGGATCATCTGCTTCAGTGGAATTTTGTCCATCGTCATCCCGTTCTCGTCGAAATGTGCGGGCGGGTCGATGTGCGTGCCGTATTGCCCGACCATCTCGTAATAGGTGGTACGAAAGCCGTCGTTTGCGATGGTGTAAGGTCGCTTGGTGGCGGGGTCGCTGGCCGCCGTCATCTTGGCCTGGCCGAAGCCGGACCAGACCGGAGTATCCGTCCCAAAGCTGTGGGTTAGATCGACGAAGCGCGCCTTCGATATCGTCTTGTAGATCTCGTCGAGCGAGGCGGCCTCCGCGGCGGGGCTGGCGAAGGCGAGGAGGTAGGCGCCAGCAAGCAGGCGGCAGATAACGGTGCGGAAGTTATGCTGCATGATCGGGTCCTGATGTATGATCTTGGACGAAGAGCGGATTGGGGTCAGCGCTCTGTCGTATGCTGGCAAGGAGGACGATGATCCCACAGCCCTGTCGTGAACAAGCTCATATTGGGTGTGAGATGGCAAGGCTGGCTATTCTTGTCCGTGTCCTTCGCAAGTATCATTCGTGCATTGGCTTCGGCCGTCGAGCGTGTCGAACGCGCGACGCGAGCCGCCGCCGTCGTGGCAAGAAAAGGGTCGTGCCGGCAATAGCCGCCTCGCCCAGATACGGCTGCCTGACACTGGTCCATGGTCGCGTAGCTGCAATTCCACATGTCGGATGAGGAGTCTCTGCGGCAATACTCTAGGGCAAACGCAGATTGCGAAGTCATCGCCGCGAGCAGGGCGGCGAGGAGTCGGGCGGCGATGAGCGCGGGCTTGGGATTTGGAAGCGTCTTCATGTTGTTGTCCTTCTGAGTCGGAATCATGCTCGGTGTCTCGACCCGGATGGTGCGAGTTTGTGCGAGCAGGCAGCTCGCATCATTTGCCTCGCTTGGCCGCGTACGGAAGTGAAACGATTTCAATCTCTGTTTGAGCGGGCCGCCGTTGCATCCTGTTCATCCGAAAGCTGAACGCATTTCACTTCCGAACTCGCTCGAAGTTGAGCACGATGCCGGCAACGTCGATCGGCCCACGAGGCCGCCTGTCGATCCGTGTCATCGTAACCAGACGAGGCTGCAAATGAACGACCGCGCGCGCCCATTGACCCACGCCACCGGGGCTCCCGTCGTGGACAACGCCAACATCATGACTGCCGGCCCGCGAGGGCCGGCTTTGCTGGAAAGCATCTGGCTGATCGAGAAGTTGGCGCATTTCGATCGCGAGGTGATTCCAGAGCGGCGGATGCACGCCAAGGGATGGGGGGCCTATGGGAGCTTCACCGTCACCCACGACATTACGCGCTACACCAAGGCTGAAGTATTTTCGGAGATCGGGAAGGTGACACCGATGTTCGCACGCTTCTCGACGGTGGCGGGGGAGCGCGGCGCTGCCGACGCCGAGAGAGACATCCGCGGCTTCGCCCTCAAGTTCTATACGGATGAGGGCAATTGGGACATCGTCGGCAACAACACGCCGGTGTTCTTCTTCCGTGATCCGCTCCGGTTCTCGGATCTCAACCACGCCATCAAGCGCGATCCGCGGTCCGGGTTGCGGTCAGCGGACAATAACTGGGACTTCTGGTCGCTGCTCCCTGAAGCGTTGCACCAGGTTACGATCGTCATGTCTGATCGCGGCATCCCCAGAAGCTTTCGTCACATGCACGGCTTCGGAAGCCACACCTTCTCGATGATCAATGCCGCTAATGAACGGGTGTGGGTCAAGTTTCATTTCCGCACACAGCAGGGCATCGCGAATCTCACGGATCCTGAAGCAGTCGAACTCGTGGGCCGGGACCGGGAGAGCCACGGGCGAGATCTGTTCAAAGCCATCGAGCGCGGCGACTTCCCGCGCTGGACGCTGTTCATCCAGGTAATGACGGAGGCGCAGGCCCAAAGTTTTCGTTTCAATCCATTCGACCTCACCAAGGTATGGCCGAAAACCGAGTATCCGTTAATCGAGGCCGGCGTTGTGGAGCTCAATCGCTATCCCGAGAACTATTTTGCCGAGGTCGAGCAGGCGGCGTTTTCGCCGGCCAATGTCGTGCCGGGAATCGGTTTCTCTCCCGATAAGATGCTGCAGGGCCGCCTCTTTTCGTATGGGGACACCCAACGTTACCGGCTCGGCGTCAATTTCAATCACATTCCGGTCAACGCGCCGAAATGCCCATTCATCAGCTATCATCGTGACGGGGCGATGCGCACCGACGGCAACCTTGGCGCCACGCCGACCTATTGGCCCAACAGCAAGGGCGCGTGGACGGATCGTGATGCGGATCTGATCGAACCGCCTCTCTCGATTGAGGGCAGCGCGACGTATTGGGACCACCGCGTCGACGACGATCATTATGAGCAGCCGGGAAATCTATTCCGGAAGATGAGCTTGGCGCAGCAGAGGCGTCTGTTCGAGAACACGGCCCGCGCCATGGGTGATGCTCGCATTGAGGTGAAGGAACGTCACGTCGTCAACTGCACCAAGGCGGATCCAGCCTACGGTGCCGGCGTGGCGCGAGCGCTTGGTCTGACATCGGATTCCGGAGCTTTGTGAACAGCGCATGCGCTCCGTAGTGGTAATTCCTAGGCGGCACTACTCGTTTGTCCAGGCCCTGCTCGCCATCACTACGCAACGCGCGGACAGGCGAGCCGTTTCCTCAGCGAGCGACTATCTCAGCTGAAAAGATCACTTGCCCAGCGTCTCAGGAGCAGGCTTGGAGGGGAGCCACCGCGCTAGCTTGGCTGGCGCGGTGCATTTTATGGCCGGGACATGTTCGATCTAGTGATTGCGGAGCGATACGTGATGAGCCTGCTCGGAAGCCGAAAGATTAAGGGATCTCGATGATAGCCATCTTGTAGATCACGAAGAAGCTTGATGCCGTCGCGTCAGCGGAATCGGTTGTCCCGGCTAGCTGCGGTTCTACGAAACAGATCGGTGTCTCCGCGCAGGGCTTCCGGAAGGCGATCGGTCCTAACAAATCCTGCAACTGGCGTACTCCATGTTCTGTGTTGGCCGGTTGCACATGCAAAAACGGGCGATCGGATGCTCTATCGTGATCGAATCGGCAACATTGAACGCTCGCAGCTAACGGGCGAGAAGAGTCGTCAGCTCCGCACCCTCGTTGGCGACGAAGACAGCTATCAGTTCTGCAGGTTCGGTGTTGCTTGCGTTGGCAGAAACGAGATGTGTCGCTCCTGGGGGTTCAAAGAATGATTGCCCGACCTCGAATGTCTCTAGCGGGCCGTTCTCGAGCTGTGAGCGTATCTGGCCCTTGGTGATGTAGGCCGTGACCGATCCGCCGTGGCGATGCGGTGGTGTGAAGCCACCAGGGCCGTAGCTCACGCGGACCACCGTGACCCTCTTACCCGGGACATTAGGCAGTGCGTGCGAGGTGATCACCTCGACTCTGTTGAGCGATGAGTCCGACGTATTGTCGGCGCACAGCGGCGCTGGAACTGCCGATATCGCGTCCATCACCAACGGCAAAGTTCTCGCGATAGCTACCGCGCAGGCGAGACCGGCCACAACAGCCAGCGACAGCCGGCGCCAGTTGTACTCCGCAAACGGCGTCATCGTTTCCAATGCAACGGTCATTGGCGTCTCCTGTTTGATCTTCAAGTGGCCGCCGAAGGGACGAATACTGAAAGCGGCGTAGGATCGCGGCTCGGCGGAGGTGGGACTTTCCCATCGATGTCGGTGAAGCCATATTCTTGGGCCAGTTCCGAGGCGAGCAGGATCTGACCGGTCTTGGTGATCACATCTGGATCGGCGGCCAGTGCCGCAATCGCGCGACCGACAAAGGCCGGCGTCTCACCTCTCTCGGCAATCAACTTGGCGAGCGCCGCCGGCACCCGGTCGGGCTGCGTCGAAAGCTTTTCGCTCTTGATATAGCCGGGCCAGATCGAGACCGCGGAAATGCCGAACGGCTTCAATTCATGCGCCATGTCGCGCGCCATTCTGTCGACGCCCGATTTCTGTACGCCGAACGGGACGTTGAACGTGTATCGGACGCCGCCGCCTGACGATGTATTGACGATCAGGCCGCGCCTCTGGGGCAGCATCAGCGGGACG
Organism: Bradyrhizobium liaoningense; assembly: GCF_018130785.1. Lineage (GTDB taxonomy): Bacteria > Pseudomonadota > Alphaproteobacteria > Rhizobiales > Xanthobacteraceae > Bradyrhizobium > Bradyrhizobium liaoningense_A. Next base: position 345,295 of record NZ_JAFCJT010000001.1, on the reverse strand, counting down.
GCTAATTGGCTGGCCACGAAGTGCGAGCGTAAGCCGACGTGATGCAAGGTGTCCCACAGCGAGATCGGGAGCTGCCAGAAGGGCACGTTGACCGGCATGACGTTCGGGGCTGCGAACACATTGTTCACGAGCACATCCAGACGTCTGTAGTTGCGCCGGATCAGATCGTAGACATCCCTGACCGAAGCGTCATTGGAATGATCACAGAGGATGCCGACGCCATTGCCGCCAGCGGCGTCGATTGCCGCCGTGGTCTCGTCGAGAGAACCGGGCCATTCCGCGCCGCTGCTGCTGCTACGGGTGCGTGCAGTCACGATAACGGTGGCTCCAGCCTCAGCGAGGCCGATAGCCACGCCCTTGCCGACTCCGCGGCTTCCTCCTGTCACCAGCGCAACACAGTCCTTCAAGCGTCGCTCGGCCATATGCCCTCCATTATATCTTTCTTGGAAGTTGTATTGACAACAATCTTCCTAGGAAGATAATGAGCCTGACGACGAAACGTGTCAACCAGGAATGGATCGCCATGGTCACCAGGGAAGAGAATGAATTACTGTGCCGCGTCACCGGTGACGCGCCGATGGGACGCATGCTGCGCCAGCATTACTGGCTGCCGGCCGTCCTCTCGGTGCGGGTGCGTAAGGGCGAGGCGCCGGTGCGCGTCAAGCTGTTCGGCCGCAATTTCGTGGCCTTCAGGGGCGGGGATGGGATTGTGGGCTTCCTCGATGAAGCCTGTCCGCACCGGGGTGCCTCGCTCGCGCTGGCTCGGGTCGACCATTGCTCACTGACATGCCTGTTCCATGGTTGGAAGATCGGTGCCGGCGGCGAAGTGCTTGACGTTCCCAACGAGCCAAACAACCCCAAGGAGTTCGCAAAGACCGTCAAGGCGAACGCCTATCCGACGCGCGAAGGCGCGGGCCTGGTTTGGGTCTGGCTCGGCGAAGGCACGGCGCCACCCGCGCCTGACTTTGAATGGATGGATTTACCGCCGGACCAAGTCTACGCGGCCGGCATCGAGCTCAACGCGAACTGGTTGCAAGGCGTCGAAGCGACTATCGATTCCTCACATGTCGCTCTCCTGCACCAGAGCTGGACCGCAAGCTCGGCAACGGACTTCGGGGCAACACGGGTCAATACCGAAGTCAGCTACCAGTTTGACAAGAAGCCATATGGATTTCGGGCCGCCGCGCTTCGCTCGGGCCCGGAGGGATCATGTCTTGCGCGCGTGACCGAGTTCGTGATGCCCTACTACGGGTTGATCGCGCCAATTTTCTCTGGGCCGCAGCAGGATCGTACTGCGATCATTGCCGTACCGATCGACGATGAGAACCTGATCCAGTGGTACATCTACTACAATCCTGAGAAGCCAGTGGATTCTTGGCGCAAGGTGCAGCGGGCCAATCAGTGGCCGATGGCCGGCGGTCTCCTGGGTGATCAAGCCAATAATTGGGGGCAGAACCGCCAGATCATGGATGCCGGCAACAGCACCGGCTTCCACGAGATCGTCATCGAGGATTTCGTGGTGATGGTCAGCATGGGCCCGATTGTCGACCGGTCGCAGGAATACCTCTGTTCGGCGGACCAGGCGATCGTCAGGGTGCGTCGCCAGTTGCTTGAGGAAGTGCGCGGCTTCATGGACGGTAAGCCGCCGAAGAGCGGCCAGAGCGAGACCATGTCCTATAAGGACATCCGTGCAGTCGGCGGCCGGTTGGCGTCCGCTGCCGAAGATTGGCGGCAGATTCCCCGCTGATGGGATTCGAGGCGTCGGGCGTGGACGTACCGTCCGCGTCCGTTCGCCATTTCTGGAGATATCGTGGCCATGACCTGGAAGCATTTGTGCGCCGCCTCGAAACTGTCCGACGGAGAGCCGCTGGGTTTCAACGTCGGTGACCAGCGTGTCGCGCTCTACAAGGTCGACGACGACATTTACGCGACGGACGACGTATGCTCGCATGCCTTCGCGCTGCTCTCGACCGGCTTTCTCGAAGGCCATGTCGTCGAATGTCCGCTGCATGGTGCGATGTTCGATGTTCGCGACGGCAAGTGCCGGTCCGGTGGCTACATGGACATAAGGGCATTCAAAGTCGAGATTCGCGATGGCGAGGTTTACGTGAATGTCGACGAAAACGCTGCGAATGGGAGTGCCCCCGATCAAGCGCTGGATGCCGAAGCGTGAGCGGGCTCGTCATCATCGGAGCATCTTATGCCGGTGTTCAGGCGGCTCTGAATGCCCGCCAAGCCGGTTATTCCGAGCCGGTGACTATGGTCGCCGACGAATATTCGCTACCCTATGAGCGGCCGCCGCTATCGAAGGAGTTTTTGCTCGACGCTGCCGGCGAGCAGAATCTCGTCCTGCGCGACGGTGCGTTCTTCGCGCGCGAGCAGATCGATCTGCTGTTCGGGTACAGCGTAATCAAGATTGACCGGGGGGCAAGGCGGATCGCGCTGGCGGGCGGCACGCGGCTGGGCTTCGACAAGCTTGTGATTGCCACGGGATCGCGAGCGCGGCGGATCTCAATCCCCGGGGCTGAGCTCGACGGGGTCTGCTATCTCAGAACAGTCGCCGATGCCATCGATCTCAAGGCTCGCTTGGGGCGGACGAATGAAGTCGTCATTGTCGGCGGCGGGTTCATTGGACTTGAGGTTGCTTCGTCGGCGGCGAAGCTAGGCAAGAAGGTCACGTTGGTCGAGGCCGCCTCGCGGCTGCTGGAGCGGGCGGTGTCCCCAATCGTCTCGCGCTTCCTGCTCGATGTTCATGCGCAAGCGGGCGTCGATGTTAGGCTTGGCGAGACGGTCGTTTCGATGACCGGCGATGCCGGTCGAGTTGCGGGAATTGATCTTGGCCGCGGCGATCGACTGAGCGCGGATCTCGTTGTCGTCGGCATCGGCGGAATCGCAAGCGATGAACTCGCCAGTGACGCCGGGCTGACTTGCTCGAATGGAATCGTTGTGGATGAGCATGGCCGCACCGACGTGCCCGGCGTTTATGCGGCTGGCGACTGCGCAAACCACTACAGTCGGTTTGCGGAGGGGTGGCTTAGGCTAGAGTCGGTTCAGCACGCCCAGGACCAAGGCAGGGCGGCGGGGCTCGCGATCGCGGATCGCCATCAGCCCTACGACAGTGTTCCCAGATTCTGGTCGGATCAGTACGACCTCAAGCTCCAGATCGTGGGGCTCTCCGGTCGTTGCGACCAGATGGTGACGCGCGGCTCGATCGATGAGGGCAGATTTTCCGTGTTTCATTACAGGCGGGAGAGGCTTGTCGCGGTCGACAGTATCAATACGTCGGGCGACCAGATGGCGGCGCGGCGCCTGATCGCGGCGGGCATTTCGCCGACGCCGCAACAGGCGGCAGACGGCGCGTTCGATATCAAAGCACTGCTGAAGACCAGCTAGTCTGGCTGGGCCGCGATCCTAGCCCGTCGCCGCAAGCCGGCTCGTTTTCTTCGTCGCCTTCACCGTCTTCACAGACAAAAGCTTGCGCAAGCATCGGTCGAGCATCGCAATCTCGGCCTTGGTCAGGCCACTGGCTTCGGTTACGCTTTCCACGACCTTCGCGATCTCGGTGATGCCGCGGTCGGCGGTCGCAAGGCCCTTCGCGGTCAGGCGGACCAATTCGGAGCGACCATCGTCGTTCGCGGAGACGCGGAGGATAAAGCCTCCCTCTTGCAGCCGTGCCACGCGCTTGGTCATGGCACCGGACGTGACGAGCAGGGCACGAAACAGATCGGTCGGGCGCAATTCGTACGGCTTTCCCGAGCGCCGCAGCGCCAGCAGGACGTAGAGTTCGCCGGTCTGCAGGCCAATGGTCTTGGATATCTCCTGCAAGCGTACTTCATGTAGCTGGTTGGCCCGTTCCAGTCGCAACAGGGTGCAGGCTGCGGCCAGGTCCAGGTCGGGGCGCTGCTCGAGCCAGGCGGCTTCGATATCGTCGTAGAGGCCATTATCGAGCTTGGACGCAGCTCTGCCGACAGGCATTGCGCCGCCCGGCACGTTCTTCTTCCGCATTCCTTCCTACTCACCTTGGTCCGCGCCAGAAGGCGCCGCATTCATACGTTGGTTCAATCTAACACTTTCGACGTTACGTGTCGCGCGGCAAGTTCCCACGATTGGTCGAATATCTGCGTGCGGCCCCGATACGGGGCCATTTGCCGCCGCAGTACGATATTGACAATTATCTTCCTAGGAAGAATATTCCAGGTAAGAAATACAATTGGGAGGACAATATGCGGGGACTTGGCTCGGCATTCCTTGTCGCAGCTTCACTGATTGCCTCAAGCGCAGCCCTGGGTGGCGAAGAGGAACTTATCCTCGGCCAGACGATGCCCTATAGCGGTCCAGCCTCGGCGCTGAGCGCGGTCGGCAAGGTGCAGACGCGCTATTTCCAGATGATCAATGAGCGCGGTGGAATCAACGGCCGCAAGATCAAGCTGATCTCGCTCGACGATGGCTACAGCCCGCCAAAAGCGGTGGAGCAGACCCGAAGGCTGGTCGAGAGCAATGAGGCTGTCGCGATCTTCGGCAGCATGGGGACGGCGCAGAATGCGGCAGTCCAGAAGTATCTCAATAGCCGGAAGGTGCCGCAGCTCTTCGTCTTCGCCGCGAGCGATCGTTTTGCTGATCCGAAGACCAGCCCCTACACGATCTCGGGAATGACGCTGTTCAGCACCGAGGCCGCGATCTATGCGCGCCTCGTGTCCGAGAGTATACCGCGGGCGCGCATCGCGGTGCTCTATCAGAACGATGACTATGGACGCGAATATCTCCGCAGCTTCAAAGCCGATCTGGCGCGACTCGATCCGCAAGCCGAGATAGTCGCCGCCTCGCCCTACGAGGTGACGTCGCCGACGGTTGAGTCCCAGGTCGTCTCATTGGCCAGTACCAATGCCAATGTTTTTCTGAACGCTTCGACCGGCAAATTCACCTCACAGGCGATCCGTAAGGCCGGTGAACTCGGCTGGCACGCGCAACAGTTCTTACCGATCGGAAGCAACTTCGTCGCGACGATTCTCAAGCCGGCGGGGCTCGAAAACGCCAAGGGTGCGATTTCGGCCACGCCGACGAAAACGGTGGGCGATCCTGAATGGGCCAGCGACCCCGCCTATCTGGAGTGGTTGGCTTTCATGAAGAAATACTATCCCGAGGGCGACATTGAGGATCAGCTCAATTTCACGGGGTGGAACGTCGCTGTCCTCATGGCCAGGGTACTCGAGGCTTGCGGGACGGATTTCTCCCGGCATAACATCATGAAGCAGGCCACTGCGCTGAAGAACGTTGCGCTTCCGGGCCTGATTAGCGGCATCACCGTGAACTCCACCCCTGACGATTACCGTCTCATCAAGTCACTCCGGCCGCAACGCTTCGATGGTGAGCGCTGGGTCCCGATGTCCGGCACCATGGCCGCGCGATAGAGGCGAAGCATTGCTGGTTCGGTAGCGGGCCGCTGACTTGAGCCGCCTGCCGGTCGGATAGGCCAAAATGGTTCAGTGAAATCAAAAGGTGACACCGATTGACCATCGAAACCCCACAACAAACGGCGATAACGATGGTCAATCGTTAGCGAATATCAGTGTCTTTGTTGATCTTTTCGCTCGCTACCTACGTTCGCTGACCGGACCTAGTCTGAACGGGTAGCACCTGTCGCGCGGATGCGGTCGCCATACTTCGCGGCAATGGTCGCAAACGCTGCCGGCAACGGGCCGTCGGTGAACAGATGGTGACAGTCGTCGAGATGGCCGCCTCGCACGGTCGCGTTGCGGCCGAACTTCGTGGTATCGGCGACCAGCACCGCGGTGCGCGAGTTGGCGACGATTGATTGCCTGGCCTGAACTTCATCGGCGTGAAAATCCAGCAACGTGCCATCCTGGTCGACGCCACCGACGCCGAAGATGCCATAGTCGGCGCGAAATCCCGAGAAGAAGCGTGCGGCCGCTTCGCCGACGATGTCCCGGTCGAGCGGACGGAGCGTGCCGCCCGCGATCGATATCTCCACGTCGGGATTCTGCGCGAACGCGGCCGCAACATTCAGACTGTTGGTGATGATACGAAGATCCTGACGATGAGATAGCGCCTGCGCCACATATTCGGGCGTGGTGCCGAGCCCGATCATCAGTGACGCTCCGTCATGAATGAACCGCGCGGTCGCACGAGCAATGCGCTGCTTGGCGTCGGCGTTCAATCCCTGCCTGCTGCCATAGGCGAGGTTCTGGTTCTGGACGGGCAGGCTGACGCCCCCATGGAGTCGCCGCAGCAATCCCTGATCGCAGAGCGCGTTGACGACGCGGCGGATGGTTTGCTGCGTGACGTCGAACCGCGTCGCAAGATGCTCGATCGAGGCGAAACCTTCGCCTCGCACAATCTCAAGAATGTGGGCCTGACGTTCGGTGGGCGTGCTGAGCATGGGCTCTCCGTACCACCCAAAGTATCATTCGAACGTCTGTGGCGCAAATTTCTATTTCATATGCCGTCATACTATGTTCATATGAACATAATAATCGCTACGCCGATGAATGTTGCGTGGTCATGGGGAGAGACACGGATGGATCGGTCTGCGTGTCGTGACCGACCTTGCGCTGCTCCGCGCGAGCAGGACGCAACGCGTTTGCGCGGAATCTCTTTGCATACATCACGGCAGTCGAAAGCGAGCCGGTCATGTCGGTGATCACGCTGAGCCGCGTCTCGAAGTTCTGGGGCGCGATGCGCGCCGTCGACGACGTCAGCCTGACGGCGGACGAAGGCTCGCTGTTGGTGCTGCTGGGGCCGTCGGGATGCGGCAAGTCCACCACGCTCCGCCTGATCGCTGGTCTTGAAGAGGCCGATGCCGGCACGATCAGCCTCGGCGGCGCCGATGTCACCCATCTCACGCCTGCGCAGCGGAAGATCTCGATGGTCTTCCAGTCCTACGCGCTCTTTCCGCACTTAAGCGTGGCCGAGAACATCGTGTTCGGTCTGCGCGTGCGGCGCGTATCGCGCGCTGAGCGCGATGCGCGGCTCAAGCGCGTCGCCGACATCGTCGGTCTCAGTCATCTCCTTGAACGCAAGCCGTCGCAATTGTCCGGCGGTCAGCGCCAGCGTGTCGCGCTGGGACGGGCCATCATCGCGGAAGCTCGCATCTGCTTGATGGACGAGCCGCTCTCGAATCTGGATGCCAAGCTTCGGCATGAGATGCGTACCGAGATCCGGGCTCTGCAGCAACGCCTGGGCATGACGATGATCTATGTGACTCACGATCAGACGGAGGCCATGACGATGGCCGACCGCGTCGTGCTGATGCGAGACGGTCGCATCGAGCAGAGCGGCTCGCCGGAAGAGCTTTATAACCACCCCGCAACGGCGTTTACCGCACGATTCATCGGCACGCCGCCTATGAATCTCCTGCGCCAGGACGATCGCCTCATCGGCGTGCGGCCAGAGCACGTCCAGATCGTCGCTGGCGGCGACCATGCCGCACGGGTCAAGGCCGTGGAGCATCTCGGCGCCGACAGCATCGTTCTCTGCGAGATCTATGGGCAGCCGATCTCAGTGCGGCTGGAGGGGTTCAGCAAGGTTCAGCCGGGCGAGGATGTCAGGATCGCCTGGGATGCTGCGCGTGAACACCATTTCGATTCGAAATCGGAAGTCAGGCTCGACGACATCGCGAACGAAGACCGGCTGGCTGCATCCTCTCAATGAGAGGTGCTGCGCCAAAGTAGACAACGAAGGAGACCAAAATGTTTGCTCGACGAACACTGTTGATGGCCACGGCGCTTACTGCCCTGTCGCTTGGTGCGGCTTATCCGGCGGCTGCGGTGGATCTGACCATGTATTATCCGGTCGCGGTCGGTGGTCCCGTCACTAAGATCGTCGACGACATGGTCGCGCGCTTTGAGAAGGAAAACTCCGACATCAAGGTGACCGCGGTTTATGCCGGCAACTACACCGATACGATGACCAAGGCGATGACGGCCATGAAAGGCGGCCAGCCACCGCAGCTGTCGGTGCTCCTGTCGACCGACGTGTTCACGCTGATGGACGAGAATGCCATCGTTCCGTTCGACGACCTCGTCAGCGATAAGGCCTGGTTCAAGGAATTCTATCCGGCGTTCATGGCCAACGGTCAGATCGATGGCAAGACCTGGAGCATTCCGTTCCAGCGCTCGACTATCGTGCTGTACTGGAACAAGGATGCCTTCAAGGAGGCTGGTCTTGATCCGGAGAAGGCGCCGGCGTCATGGGACGAAATGACCGAGATGTCGAAGAAGCTGATCAAGAAAGACGGCTCCGGCAATACCACACGCTGGGGCGTCGAGATCCCCACGACCGGTTATGGCTACTGGATGCTGCAGGCGCTCGCCATCGAAAACGGCCAGAAGATGATGAACGAGGCCGGCACCGAGGTCCACCTGAGCGTACCGAAGACGGTTGCCGCGCTCGATTATTGGGTTGATCTGTCCCGCAAGCACAATGTCATGCCTGCAGGGAGCATCGACTGGGCCACGCTGCGCACCGATTTCCTCGAAGGCAAGACCGCGATGATGTGGCACACGACCGGCAACCTCACGGCCGTCAAGGACGCCGCGAAATTTCCGTTCGGCGTCGCCATGCTTCCGGCAAAGGAGCGGAGAGGGTCTCCGACGGGCGGCGGTAGCTTCTACATCTTCAAGAGCGCATCGCCCGAGCAGCAGAAGGCGGCCGTCAAGTTCATTCAGTGGATGACGGCGCCCGAGCGCGCGGCGGAGTGGAGCATGAAGACCGGCTATGTCGCCGTTTCGCCGGCCGCCTACAAGACCAAGGCGATGGAAGATTACGCCAAGGGCTTCCCGCAGGCGACCGTCGCGCGCGATCAGCTCGAGCATGCGGTGCCCGAACTCTCGGTTCACGAGAACGGCCGCATCTACAAATTCGTCAACGATGCGGTGCAGGCAGCTCTCACCGGCTCGCAGAAGCCGCAGGAGGCGCTGGCTGCCGCGCAGGCGCAGTCCGACCGCGTGCTGCGCGCTTCGAAGTAAAGGAAAGGGCGGGATGGTGGCGCACCGCCGTCCCGTCGCTTCAGGGATGACAGACACCGCCGCCGCATCGCCAATTCCCCAACGCCGCGCCGGCGCGCAGGCGTGGTGGAATGCCGTGAACGCGTGGCTGCTGCTGTTGCCGGCGGCTGTGCTGCTGGTCGCCTTCACGCACTACCCGATCTTGGCGACGATCCGGCATTCGCTGTTCATCACAAAGCGGAACGGCACCGAGGTGTTCATCGGCCTCGACAGCTATCAAGGCATGGCGGCCGATCCGATCTTCTGGAAGGCGCTGATCAACAATTTCTGGTTCGCGCTCGGTACCATCCCGACATCGATCGCGCTCGCGCTGGTCATGGCGATCTGGGTCAATCGCAACATGCGCGGGCGAGGCTTTCTGCGCCTCGCCTATTTCACCCCGACCGTGCTGCCCATGATCGCCGTCGCCAACATCTGGCTGTTCTTTTATACGCCGGATTACGGCCTGCTCGATCAGTTGCGCGGGGTGTTCGGTCTAGGCGGCTGGAATTGGCTCGGCGATCCCTCCACGGTGATGGGCTGTCTGATCGTGATGGTGATCTGGAAGGAGGCCGGATTCTTCATGATCTTCTATCTCGCCGCGCTCCAGCAACTCTCGCCGGATCTCGACGAGGCGGCGGCGATCGAGGGCGCCAGCCGTTGGTATACCTTTCGCAGGATCACGTTCCCGCTGCTGATGCCGACCACGCTGTTCGTGGCGATCAACGCTGTCATCAACTCCTTCAAGCTGGTCGATCACCTCGTCATCATGACCAAAGGCGGCCCGAACAATGCCAGCACGTTGCTGCTCTATTACATCTACGAGGTCGCTTTCACGTTCCAGGATTCGTCCTACGCAGCAACGCTGACCGTGGTGCTGCTCCTGTTGCTGAGCGCCGTGGCGCTAGTCAAATTCGGCTATCTCGATCGCAGGATCCACTACCAATGAGAGGCCGGACGCATCCTGTCGAAGCCGTCGCGGCGTGGCTGCTCGCCCTGGTGTGGCTCGCGCCCCTGGGCTACGCGTTCTGGAGTGCGCTGCATCCGGCCGGCTATGCGACCTCGTTCAGCCTGTCCGCGCCATGGACGCTGGAGAATTTCGCGCGGGCCTGGAAGCAGGCGCCGTTCGCGCGCTACTATCTCAATACGATCGTCCTCGTGACCCTGGTCCTGATCGGGCAACTCATCCTGTCGACACTTGCGGCTTACGCTTTTGCGCGCTTCAAATTCCGGGGCAACGGCATCGCTTTTGCGCTGGTGTTGCTGCAATTGATGATCATGCCCGATGTGCTCATCGTCGAGAACTATCGCGCGATCGCAAAGCTCGGACTGCTGGATACGATCTCCGCGATCGCGCTGCCTTATCTCGCCAGTGCCTTTGGTATCTTTCTTCTGCGGCAAACCTTCAAGAGCGTGCCGCAGGAGCTGGTCGAAGCCGCGCGCGTCGAAGGGGCGGGGCCGCTCGGGATTCTCTGGCGGGTCTATGTGCCGCTGGCGCGGCCGACCTATGTGGCGTTCGGTCTCGTCTCTGTCAGTTACCACTGGAACAACTTCCTCTGGCCGCTGATCGTCACCAATTCGGTGGGGGCGCGGCCGCTCACCGTGGGCCTTGCCGTGTTCGGTGCGCCGGAGACGGGGGTGGACTGGTCGGTCATTACGGCGGCAACGGTGATGACCATGGCGCCGTTGCTGATCGCGTTTCTGCTGTTCCAACGGCAGTTCGTCCAATCCTTCATGCGTGCAGGTATTCGTTGATGCGGCTCTGACCTGGAACATTCAGTGCGACAAGGGCTGCGACGGCGTGATGGGGGGAGCGACCAGAGCGCAGAGCTCGCCGCGCTGCTGCCGGGCTACATGCCGGTCTTCCGGCCGGCGATCGAAACTGTCGATCGGGCAGGTACGCTGCATCGCTTCGGCAACATGACCTTGTCGCGCCTGCCAGTCGTTCAGATCAACAATCACATACTGCCCTGGCCGGGCGCCGGCACGGGACGCAGCATGCGGCGCCATGCGCTGGAGGTGACGGTCGAAGCGGTCTTCGGCCCGGTGCGCATCGTCAACACGCATCTCGAGTATTATTCAGTCGCTCAGCGCGAAGCGCAGATCGCGCGTCTGCTGGCGCTGCAGGACGCCCAGGAGCCACCGGCCAGCACCGCGATCGGAGCTGGGGCACTCCTCGGCTCTGGGACGCGGATCGAGATCGAGGTCGTCGCATTCGTGCCTTCGCGCTGAGGAACCTCTCGGTCCCGGCGGCCCGCACACGATTGCTGCTCATTCAGTTGGCGCGGCTGGCCGGCGCCAGCAAAATCATTGCAATCGATCCAGTCAAAGCGCGGACAGGATTGGCCTGCGACCTCGGTGCCGATGTTGGGTGCGGCAGCCACGAAGAGGCTGCCGGTTTCACTTATGGCCGCGGGGCCGACCGCGTCATCGAGACGACCGATTCTTCACATGGTTTCGAACATGCCGCGCGGTGCGCTCGCATTGCCAATGTCGCGGGGCCAGCGCCTTGTTTGGCGCGCTTCCTTCCGAACTCGATCAATCGTTCTCGATTGAGCGCGGGAAGCTTCACACTGCCGAGCTCAACTTAAGAGACGCCATCACAGCAGCTTTTGACCGGCGAGGGGGCTTTCCGACTTCGTGCATGTCTTCGTCGTGCAGGTCGATCAGATCGCCAAACGTGCGAACATTGCCCACCGCGCGGGGCTTGGACGATCCGTTGCGGTCGATGTTGCGCTCCATTTCGAGCGCCCATTCTTCTCCGTCCTTGCGTCTTCTGAACGTCTCGGCCACATAGCGGGTCTTGCGACGGACCTGGACGCGCCAGTTTCCCGATGTCAATTGAGTGAAGGTCGCCACGCGTGCACTCCGACTTTCGTGTGCACGATGTGTGCACTGAGAGGTCAAAACAGGTACAAACGTGTGCAAATTTGGCTAGTTTGGAGTGCACACGTTCGTGTTTCATCCCCTTGAGAGTGTAGGGTAAATCATTGGAATCGCAAGACTATCGCTTTTCCGTCGCCCCCATGATGGATTGGACCGATCGGTATTGCCGGGTGTTCCACCGTCACCTGACGCGGCGGGCGCTGCTCTATACGGAGATGCTGACCACTGGCGCCATCATTCATGGCGACCGGGAGCGGCTGCTTGGGTTCGACGCGGTCGAGCACAAGGTGGCGCTTCAGCTTGGCGGGTCGGATCCGCGCGAACTCGCACTGGCCGCGCGGATCGGCGAGGAGTTCGGCTATGACGAGATCAACCTCAATGTCGGCTGCCCGTCCGACCGCGTGAAGGACGGCCGCTTCGGCGCGTGTCTCATGGCGGAGCCGGAGCTGGTGGCGAGGTGCGTCGATGCGATGAAGCGCGCGGTCGCCGTTCCGGTCACGGTGAAATGTCGCATCGGCATCGACGATCAGGATCCGGAAGTCGCGCTCGATAAGCTTGCGCGCGGAGTGGTTGCGTCCGGCTGCGACGCGCTGATCGTGCATGCTAGGAAAGCCTGGCTGAACGGCCTGTCGCCGAAGGAGAACCGTGACATCCCGCCGCTCGATTACGATCGCGTCTATCGCCTCAAGCGCGCGATGCCTGACGTGCCTGTCATCATCAACGGCGGCATCCCGGGCATCGACGAGGCGAAAGCGCATCTTGAGCAGGTTGACGGTGTGATGCTCGGCCGCGCTGCCTATCAGGAGCCGTGGCGGCTGCTCTCCGTCGATTCTGACATCTTCGGCGAGGCGGCGCCGCATGCGACGATGCAGGACGCGCTCGAAGCGATGATGCCCTATATCGAGCAGCAGCTTGCGCGGGGCACGCGGTTGCATGCGATCACGCGGCATTTCGTCGGGGCATTCCACGCCGTGCCCGGCGCGCGCGCCTTCCGCCGCCATCTTGCCGAGCAGGGGGTGAAGCCGGGCGCCGGTGTGGACGTGCTGCGCGACGCCATTGCGCGTGTCGGTGCGCGCGCGCCGGCGGAGGCTGCGGCCTAGCGCAAGCAGGCGAAGAGCCGGATCGTGAAATCCGGCTCTTCACCGATCTGCCTCAGCGGAACAGATCGAAGTGATAGTTCACGCCGACGCGGAAGGTGTGGAATTTCGCGGCGTTCCAGTCGGCCAAATCGTCGTGCTTGAATTCGGTGTAGAGACACTCGGCCTTGGCCGACCATTTCGGCAGGAACGCCCATGACGGCGCCCTTGACCTTGCCGGCGCTCGTGCCGACGAGATTGTTGAAGGCGTCGTCGCCGCTCTCGGCATAGCCGGCGTTGAAGCCCGCATAGAGGCCGGTCCACGAATACACCGGCTGCGGCGCCGTATAGGCGGAGGAGGGCGCCGCATAGCGCGGTGACAGGTCCGCGGCGCAGGCGCTGCCTGATGCCACACCCGCGCGCTTTCGCGGCGCACTGCCTGATGTCGCGGGACCGGGATGGATCGCAGCTCTCGTGGACGGTCTAGTCGACCGCTATGCGCGCGCGGCGATGGCCGCCTTGCAGCTCCGGATAGCCCGTGAGCATCAGCTTGTCGGAGCGCACGCCCCAGCTCTCCAGGCGGTCGAGGAAGCTCATGCCGAGCAGATTGGTCTTCATCTGACCGCGCTGCACGACGAGGGCCGGCACCGACTTTTCGACGAGGTGGCCGACAGAGAGACGGTCGAGCGTCAGGCGGGCCGCCTTGGTGTGGCCGCCAGCGGTTTCGAGGTCGACGTTATATTCGAGCATCTCGAGCGGCAGTCCGATCGCTTTCGCGGTTTCCCAGGTCAGCACCACGGAGGTCGCGCCGGTGTCGATCACCATCGGCGCGGTCACGCCGTTGATCTTGGCACGCAGCGCGAATTCGCCGCCCTGGCCGCGCTGGATCTGCACGGCGGGGGTGGGCGTCGCAGCCGCCCCACGGAAGATGTGCGAGACCTTGTTGCTGGCGCGCGCGATCCGGTCGGGATCGCCATAGGCGACGACGGCGCCGGCCGTGCCTGCGAGCATGACGAGAACGAGCAGGAAGCGGATCATCGCGCGCCTCGGGAGCTACGCAGGCCGATCAGGCGCGCTTCGACGATCCCGCGATCGGCGCAAGTCCGGCGTCCGCCATGCGCGTCGGCAACAGCGCCATCACCGCGAGCCGTTCCGTGCTCTCCATGGCGTGCCAGCGCGCGATCTCCGGCAAGGTCCGGCCGCAGCCGAAGCACAGCTTGGTCCCGGGATCGATCATGCAGACGGCGACGCACGGCGTTTCTTTGCTCATGTGGACATAGTGACGGATCGTCGGGCATGTCTGCAAGCATCTCGTTAAGAGCCCGTACCTGCGCTCATGATCGGCTTGTGGCGCGGCCGGCGCTTCTCGTCGGGTACCGCGGAACTCTCCGGCTGGAGCGGCGGTGAATCGTCCGACATCGGCGCCAGGGCGCTCATCACGCGCTCGGGCGGGAAGGTGACGATTACCTCGGTGCCGATGCGCAGTTTCGATCTCAGCGTGAATGTGCCGCCATGCAGGTCGATCAGGTTCTTTGCGATCGGCAGGCCGAGCCCTGCACCCTGTTCCGCCGACTTGATCGAGTTGGAACCCTGGCCGAACGAGGCGAGCACGACCGGAATTTCGTCCTCGGGGATACCGGAACCGGAATCCCTCACCGAGAGATATTGTCCCCCCGAAGCCGTCCAGCCGGCCTTGAGCCAGATCTCGCCGCCTTGCGGGGTGAACTTGATCGAGTTGGAGAGCAGGTTGAGCACGACCTGGCGGATCGCCCGCTCGTCGGCCCAGAGCCGCGGCATGGCCTGCTCGAACACCTCGTGGATCGTGATGCCGCGGCTCGATGCGCGCAGCTTCATCAGATGATGGCAGTCGGCGACGATGCCGACCAGCGACACCGCTTCCTCGTTGAGTTCGTAGCGGCCGGCTTCGATCCGCGACAGGTCGAGGATCTCGTTGATGAGGTTGAGCAGGTGCACGCCGGAATTATGGATGTCCGCCGAGTACTCCTTGTAGACTGGCACCGCATGCGCGCCGAAAATTTCGCTCTTCATCACTTCGGAGAAGCCGAGGATCGCGTTCAGCGGCGTGCGCAGCTCATGGCTCATCTGCGCGAGGAAGCGCGATTTTGCGACGTTGGCGGATTCGGCGCGGTGGCGCGCTTCGTCCGAGATCGCCTTGGCCTGTTCGAGCTCGCCGATCAGCGCGTCCTTCTCGGCGCGTGCCTCTAGCGTGGCGAAGGTCGAGGAGTGCAGGCGATGCGCCAGCAGCACGAAATAGCCTTCGGCCGCAAGCGCGAGCGCCGCAAGGATGTAATTGTCCAGCGCGCCGGTCATCACGAAGCTCAGCGCCATCGCGACCGCGACCGGCGCGGTGGCGGCAAGGGCGGCGATCGGCAGATTGGCGGCCAGCATGCTCGACACTGCGATGACCAGCAGCATCAGGAACATCATCAGTGTTTCCGTGACCATGTCGAGCACGGGATGGATCAGGATCGCCATCCAGCACAGGCCATAGAGCAGGTCGAGCACGACGAAGCGCGTCCGCCATGCGCGCGTTGCCGCGGGCGAGGAGGCCTCAGCCAGGAAACGGTGGCAGCTGCGGATCATCGCGGCGTGGATGCAGAGCATGCCGGCGGTCCAGGCCGCGGCAGGGATCGGCTGCATCCACAGCCCGAACAGCACGCCGGTGGCGACCACCAGCAGCATCACGACATAGGAGGCCGACAGCCGCGTCTGGGCATATTGGCGCAGCATCTCGGCGTCGAAAGCCGGCCGGGTTCCGCTGGTCGACGTTAACTTGTCGCGCGCCTCGCGCACCCGCTGCGACGCAGCCCGTCGGCTGCTCGCCGACGGAGCGCTCACCGGCTCGGCCGGAAGCTGCACGACCTCTGGCTTTTCAGCGGGTTTACTCATCGAACAACAACAATTCCCGCCCGCGCGAGACGGGCCTTCTGCATTCTCTATCTCTGGCAAGAAATCCTTAAGAGGTGACTTAAGGAGCTAAAGAATTACGTTAACCGTGCGTTAATTTTCGGCTGTGGCATTGCCGGTCAGTGGAGCGCCGCATGCTGGGCGACATAGACCACCGCGCCCGCCAGATAGCCCGCGAGGGCGGGGATGGCGATGCGGCGGGCGTACCAGAGGAACTCGATCCGCTCGAGCCCCATGGCGGCGACGCCTGCGGCCGAGCCGATGATCAGGATCGAGCCGCCGGTGCCGGCGCAATAGGCGATGAACTCCCAGAGGAAGCTGTCGGTTGGGTAGTGGCCGAGGTCGTACATGCCCATGGTCGCCGCCACCAGCGGCACGTTGTCGATGACAGCGCTGAGGAGGCCGAGCACGACGACAATGACGTCCTGGCGCCCAATCGTCGCCTCCAGCCATCTCGCCAGCATCGAGAGCAGGCCCGCATGTTCGAGACAGGCGACCGCAAGCAGGATGCCGAGGAAGAACACGATCGAGCCCATGTCGATCCGGGTCAGCGCATGCGCCAGCGTCAGCGGACGGCGCACATGCTCGTCCTTGTCGCGGTGAACGATTTCGCCGACCAGCCAGACGATGCCGAGTCCGAGCAGCACGCCCATAAAGGGCGGCAGATGCGTGACCGCCTTGAAGGCGGGCACGGCGATCAATACGCCGAGCCCGAGATAGAACATCAGGTTGCGCTCGAACCCTCCGACGACCTGAACTCCGTCGTCCTTCGGCGGCGGTGCGATGGTCTTGTCTTTCACCAGAAAGCTGATGAAGGCGAGCGGTACGAGCAGATTGACCAGCGAGGGCAGGAACACTGCGCCCATGATCTTCAGTGGCGTGATCTGCCCGCCGATCCACAGCATGGTCGTGGTGACGTCGCCGATCACGGTCCACGCGCCGCCGGCGTTCGCAGCGATGACGATGAGGGAGGCGAACAGCAGGCGGTCGTCGCGCTTGGCGATCAGCCGCTGGATCAGCGAGACCATCACGATGGTGGTGGTCAGATTGTCCAGGATCGCGCTGAGGAAGAAGGTCACGAAGCCGATCAGCCACATCAGGCGAACCTGGCTCGTCGTGCCGATGCGGGAGGTGATGACCTCGAACCCGTCGTGGGCGTCGATCACCTCGACGATGGTCATCGCGCCGATCAGGAAGAACACGATCTGCGCGGTGGAAGCGACGGATTCGTCGATCTGCCGGCCGACCATCGCGTGGTCGCCGATCGTGGCCGCGTAGATCGCCCACAGCACCCCGGCGCCGATCAGCGCCGTGGCACTCTTGTTGATCCCGAGCGGGTGTTCAAGCGCGATCGCCGCATAGACCAGAACGAAGATGACGGCGATCGCGATCAGCAAGGTGGGGACAATCGGTCAGATGTCAGCGATTGAGACGTGCGAGCAGGCTCGACGTGTCCCAGCGCTTGCCGCCCATCTTCTCGACCTCGGCGTAGAACTGGTCGACCAGCGCGGTCACCGGCAGATTGGCGCCGTTGCGGCGGGCTTCGGCCAGCGAAATCGAGAGGTCCTTGCGCATCCATTCGACCGCGAAGCCGAAATCGTATTTGTCGTCGTTCATGGTCTTGTAGCGGTTCTCCATCTGCCAGGACTGCGCGGCCCCTTTTGAGATGGTCTCGATCACGGCGGCGACGTCGAGGCCACTCTTCTTGGCGAAGTGGATACCCTCGGAGAGACCCTGCACCAACCCGGCGATGCAGATCTGGTTGACCATCTTGGTCAGCTGGCCGGAGCCGGCGGGTCCGAGCAGTTTGCACATCCGCGCATAGGCGCCTGTGATGATCGGCTCGGCGCCGGAATAGGCATCCTGCGCGCCGCCGCACATCACGGTCAGCACGCCGTTCTCGGCGCCGGCCTGGCCACCCGAGACCGGAGCGTCGATGAATTTGAAGCCGGCCTTGGTGGCGGCAGCGTCGAGCTCGCGCGCGACCTCGGCGGAGGCCGTAGTGTGGTCGACGAAGGTCGCGCCCTTCTTCATGCCGGCGAACGCGCCGTCGGCGCCGATCGTGACTGCGCGCAGATCGTTGTCGTTGCCGACGCAGCACATCACGAAATCCTGGCCTTCGGCCGCGGCTTTCGGGGTCGCCGCGGTCTTGCCGCCGAACTTGTCCGCCCACTCCTTCGCCTTGGCCGCGGTGCGGTTGTAGACGGTGACCTCATGGCCCCCTTTTTTCACGAGGTGTCCGGCCATGGGGAAGCCCATGACGCCGAGACCGAGGAAAGCGACTTTAGCCATGTGTGGTACCTTGTCCGTAGTTTGGGTTTTACGGTTTTTGCCGGGCGAGGGGCGCCTGGTTCCGCTATGAGGGCGGATTAGGAGCGCACCATAAACCCTTGAGGCCAGAGGGCAAAGGCTTCGTTTGGCAGCCGCCTGTGCTAGGATGGCGGGACTTAAGGTTCTGCATAAGAAAAGGGAGTGAAAGCATGGGCGGCGTGAGCGTTGGCGTCCTCGATCATTTCAACATCCGGACCCGGAATCTGGCCGAGACGGTCCGCTTCTATGAGGACGTGCTGGGCCTGGAAAAAGGCGCCCGGCCCAATTTCGCCTTCCCGGGGGCCTGGATGTACAGCGAGGGCAAGCCGGTGGTGCACCTCGTCGATATTTCCCCGACCTCGGAGCCACAAAAGCCGGATTCGGGCGTTGTCCACCACGTCGCCTTCGCCAGCCGCGGTTTCGACGGCATGAAGCAGCGATTGGCGTCGAAGGGCATGAAGTTCGACTCCCGCCAGGTGCCCGGCGGCGACCTCTGGCAGATCTTCGTCCACGACCCCAACGGGGTCATGATCGAGCTGAATTACGAGGCGGCCATGGAGCAGGGGGCGGCTCCCGCCGAAATGGCTGACGATATCGGCAGGCAGTAGCCTTTTCGGCGTTTCCGCTCTAATGGGGCATCCTGAAGCTTTGAGCATGATCACAGTTCTTGGGATCATGCCCCGTTTGGGAGATGCGCTTTGAGCGTGACGCAGCAACAGGTTCTCGACAGCCTCGCCCGGATCAAGTCGCCGCGCGGGGTCGCGCTCACCAATGCCAACGTGCTGAGCGCGATCAGCGCCTCCGACGGCAAGGTGTTCTTCTCGATCAACGTCGATGCCGCCGAGGCGCGAGCCTGGGAATCCGTCCGGGCGGAAGCCGAGGCCGTGGTGCGCGCCATTCCAGGCGTCACCACCGCGATGGTGGCACTGACCGCCGAGCGCAAGCCCGGCGCCGCACCGCCGCCGCCAGCGCCGAGCCGCGGCACGCCGGGCGTGCAGCCGGTCCATGCCCACAAGCCGCCGCAGGGCGGCCAATCGCCGATGGCGCGGCAGTCCGAGATTCCGGGTGTCGCCGCCGTGATCGCGGTCGCCTCCGGCAAGGGCGGCGTCGGTAAATCGACCACCGCGCTCAACCTGGCGTTGGGCCTGCGCGACCTCGGCCTCAAGGTCGGGCTGCTCGATGCCGACATCTACGGCCCCTCGGTGCCGCGGCTGACGGGCCTGCGCGACAAACCGGCGCTGAACGACGAGCGCAAGATGATTCCGCTCAGGCGCTTTGGCCTCGCCATCATGTCGATCGGCTTCCTGGTCGAGGAAGAGACCGCTATGATCTGGCGCGGTCCCATGGTGATGTCGGCGGTGACGCAGATGCTGCGCGACGTCGAATGGGGTAGCCTCGACGTGCTCGTGGTCGACATGCCGCCGGGCACCGGCGACGCCCAGCTCACGCTGGCGCAGAACGTGCCGCTGAAGGGCGCCGTGATCGTCTCGACCCCGCAGGACCTGTCGCTGATCGATGCGCGGCGGGGCCTTGCTATGTTCAAAAAGGTCAACGTGCCCGTGCTCGGCATCGTCGAGAACATGAGCTACTTCCAGTGCCCGCATTGCGGCACGAAATCGGATATTTTCGGCCATGGCGGCGCGCGCCACGAGGCCGAGAAGCTCGGGGTACCGTTCCTGGGCGAGATCCCCCTGCACATGGCGATTCGCGCCACCTCGGATGCCGGCAATCCCGTGGTTGACAGCGAGCCGGACGGTCCTCATGCGGCGATCTATCGCGCCATTGCGGGGCAGGTCCGTGACCAGCTCAAAGGCGTCATCGCCGCGGCCTGAGCCGGTCTGGGTCAGCAATATCTTGGGACATGCGACTTTCGTAGAGCCCCATCGTGCCATTGTCGCGTTCCGAAAGCTGGGCTTCCGTGTTAAAGGCCACGGCAGTCAAGCCCCTTCGGTTCGACGCGACCCAAACGCGTCGCCGGAACGAGCGGCGACAACGAGGAAGTTTAGGGGAAACGCCCCAGCAAGGAGAGACCTGAAGATGAAGCGTCGTGATTTCCTGAAAGTGTCGGCAGCAGGCGCGGCGGCGACCGCCGCGGTAGCCTCGCCGGCGATCGCGCAGTCCTCGCCCGAGATCAAGTGGCGCATGACGTCGAGCTTCCCGAAGTCGCTCGACACCATCTATGGCGGCGGCGAGCAGGTGGCGAAGTACGTCGCCGAGATGACCGACAACAAATTCCAGATCCAGGTGTTCGCCGCCGGCGAAATCGTCCCGGGCCTGCAGGCGCTCGACGCGACCTCGAACGGCACCGTCGAGATGTGCCACACCGTTTCCTACTACTACGTCGGCAAGGACCCGACCTGGGCGATCTACGCCTCGGTGCCGTTCGGCCTCAACGCGCGCCAGCAGAACTCCTGGTGGTACCAGGGCGGCGGCGAGCAGCTCGGCAACGAGTTCTTCAAGAAGTCGAACGTGATCGGCTTCCCCTGCGGCAACACCGGCACCCAGATGGGCGGCTGGTTCCGCAAGGAGATCAAGACCGTTGCGGATCTCTCGGGCCTCAAGATGCGCATCGGCGGCATCGCCGGCCAGGTGCTCCAGAAGGTCGGCGTCGTGCCGCAGCAGCTCGCCGGCGGCGACATCTATCCGGCACTGGAGAAGGGCACCATCGACGCGGCCGAGTGGGTCGGCCCTTATGATGATGAGAAGCTCGGCTTCGCCAAGGTCGCCAAGTACTACTACTATCCCGGCTTCTGGGAAGGCGGTCCGACCGTCCACGCCTTCACCAACCTCGACAAGTGGAATGCGCTGCCGAAGAACTACCAGGCGATCCTCACCAACGCGACGGCCAACGCCAACAGCTGGATGGCCGCGCGCTACGACATGCAGAACCCGGCGGCGCTGAAGCGTCTGGTCGCCGGCGGCACCCAGCTTCGTCCCTTCACCAACGAAGTGCTCGAAGCCTGCCTCAAGTCGACCAACGAGCTGTGGGGCGAGATCTCGGCCAAGAACGCCGACTTCAAGAAGTCGATCGACGCCATGCAGGCCTACCGCTCCGACGAATATCTGTGGTGGCAGGTCGCCGAATACACCTACGACAGCTTCATGATCCGCTCGCGCACCCGCGGCTGATCTTCGCAAAACGTCGCAAGACGACAGAGCCCGGCCTCATGCGAGGCCGGGCTTTTTCTTTGCCCAAAAGCGGACGCCAAAGCAAAAATATGGAAAACAACCCCATGCACAGTAGACGGGCGGCGAGGGGGCGATGTCCGGTGGAGGCGGTCAACAGCCTGGCACGCCAAGGCAAATCAGCGCGAAGCGGCAATCAACGTGCAATCAAGGCTGAAATCCGGATCTGAAGCCGAGTGACGGGCTTCGTCCTGCTCCATCCTTTCCAACGATGAACCGGGAAGCCCGTTTGACTCGTCGGGCAAAACACGGGCAAAATACAATAATCGCATAATCCGAAATGTGAGCTGCGCCGCCGATCTCTGGGGAGTGACTATGCGCTTCGATCCCGATGAAGTTCAGAGCGCGCTGCGCCAGGCCTGGTCGTTGTCGACGGCCAGCCAATGGACGGCGGACAATCCGGCGACAGGGCAATGCAACGTCACCGCGCTACTGATCCACGAACTCTTCGGCGGCGAGTTGCTGAAGACGCCTCTGCCGGGCGGCGATCATTTCTACAATCGGATCGAAGGGCAGCGGTATGACTTCACGGCGAGCCAGTTCGATCAGCCGATTGCTTACATGGACGTGGCGACCAATCGGGCCGACGCGGAGCAGGGTGCAACAAGCGACCAGCTGGCGGAGCTCAGAGCGGCATTTCAGGAGCGCCGTACCTGATCAGGCCAAGTGGCACGCCGGTCAATGTTGCCCTGCCTTCCAGTCGCGCTTGATTTTCTTGGCCAGCGACCATTTGTGAACCTCGGTCGGGCCGTCATAGATCCGAAATGCGCGGATCTCACGGAACGCCTGTTCGACGATCGTTTCCGTCGTAACCCCGGTGCCTCCCATCACCTGGACGCAGCGATCGGCGACGCGCATGAGCGCTTCTGACACGGCAACCTTCGCCATGGAGCTCTCGCTCGTCCCGAGGGAGCCGGTGTCGAGCACGCCTGCACACCAGTCGATCATCAGCTCCGATTGCTTGAGATCGATCAGGTTCTCCGCCAGCATGAAGCCGACGCCTTCGTGATCGACCAGCGGTTTTCCGAACGCCTGGCGGCGGCAGGCATAGTCGGTGGCAATTTCGTTGGCGCGGATCGCCAGGCCCAGCCACCGCATGCAGTGCGACAGGCGCGCGGGGCTCAGGCGAATCTGGGCGTATTTGAAGCCATCGCCGGACGCGCCGAGCATCTGGTCGGCGGGCACGCGAAGATTTTCGATTTCGATCTCGGCATGTCCGCCGGGCATCGAACTGTCGATCGTGTCCAGCACGCGCAGCGTGCGGATCGCGGGATTTGGCAGATCGACGAGGAACATGCACGCGCCGTCGTCCGACTTCGCCATGACGATCCCGACCTTTGCGCCTTCGGCCCCGGTGATGAACTTCTTTCGACCGTTGATGACCCAGTGATTGCCGTCCAGCCGGCACGTCGTCTGCATCATCGACGGATCGGATCCAGCTCCGCCCGCATCCGCAGGCTCGGTCATGAAGAACGCCGAGCGCGCTTTGCCCGACACGAGCGGTTCGAGGAAACGCACTTTCTGCTCGCTGCTTCCGACCTTGCCCAGCAGGTACATATTGCCTTCATCCGGCGCCATGGTGTTGCACGCCAGTGGCCCGAGCGGCGAGAGGCCGGATTTGATCAAGGCCTTTGCGGTCTCGCGTTGAGTCAGATGAGATCCATCGGCAAGAATATGCGGCGTCAGGACGCCCGCCTTGCGCGCTTTGGCGCGTAACTCCTGCACGAGTTCGTCACTCGGGCCGTGTGGACCTGTACGCGGATCCTTCTCGTAGGGAATGACATCGGTGCGGATGAACGCTTCGATCTTCGCGGCAAGGCTGTCGTCTTGATGGGACATACTTAAGGAAACTCCGGTCGACCTCGCCTCGGCGGAACGCTGGCTTTCGATCACCTGGGTTCGACCACGGCGCTCGCAGGAGATTGCGGCCATCGATCACGGTGACGGTAGCTCGTTATATAGACGTGTGGGCCGGATCTGAGCAACACCCGCGATCAACGCTTGTGAGCGCGGTTTGGACCAGCGTTGCCATCAGGCAGAAGGCGAATGCGAGCGTGAACCTGAAGACGTGCATCACTGCTCCCATAAATGGTTGCTCTACCTTCGCTATTCAGGTTCGACGCCAAGCCCCTGAATGATCTTGCCGGTAGAGGCGAGCTGGTCTTCGAGGAAGCGCTTTGCCCCTGCCGGCGTCACTGCATCGCCAATGCGGACATCAAAGCCGAGGGTGGGAGCTCGCTCGCGCACTTCAGGCGATTCCAGGGCGCGTGCAATCTCGGTGCTCAGTTTTTCCACGATGTCGGCGGGCGTTCCAACCGGCGCCATGAACATGAACCAGCCCTGCAGATCGGCGCTTTGCAGCGTCTCCGAGATCGCAGGAACGTCCGGCAGGGAGTCGATCCGTTTGGTGCCGGCAACGGCAATCGGTCGAAGTGTGCCCGCCTTGATGAAGGCCTCTGCAATGGATGCCGCCTGGATCGTCACCTGGATGCGGCCCGAGATGGCGTCCTGCACCGCATTCGTGGTCGTGTTGTAGGGAATGAGGACGAAGCCGGTCCCCGCCTGCTTGTTGATGGCTTGCGCGATCAGGCCCGAGAGGTTGCGCGCACCGTCGACGGCCAGGCTCAATGAGCCGGGCGCTGATTTCTCGAGCTTGATCAATTCCGGCAGCGTCCTGGCCTTCACCTCGGGATTGACGAGAAGGACGTGGTTGCTGCGGGCCGCCATGGCGACCGGGATGAAATCCTTGACGGGATCGTAGGCGAGCTTCTTGAACGTGTAGGGGTTGGTGACGAGCGCCGCCGAGGTGGCGAACAGGAATGTGTAGCCGTCCGGAGCGGCACGGGCGACCGCTTGCGTGCCGACGAGGTTTGCGGCGCCCGGACGGTTCTCGACGACGAATTGCTGTCCAAGGGCCCGGGATAGCTTCTCGGTGATGAGACGGCACATCACATCCGGGCTGTTGCCCGCCGGCTGGGGCACGACGACCGTCACGGGCCTTTGCGGCCATGACTCCGCGAACGCTGGCAAGGAGAGGCAAAGGGCAGCGCCGGCGAGCAGCAGACGACGGGATAGTCCGGGCATCGTGTTCCTCCTGAAGGGTCGCCGCTTTGCGGGCTTTATTGTTTGCGCTAAAGCGCGATGAGATCGGAATGAATCATCATCGCGCTTTGGGTTATTGTTTGAGCATGATCTTTTCGGAAAACCGCTTCGCGCTTTTCCGGATCATGCTTTAGGGCGCGCCTGAGAGCGCAGCCAGCGTGTCACCGCGGGCTGCAGCTTCTCGATCAGGTTTCGTCCGCGACGGTATTCCTGAGCACGCCGAGGCGTTCGACCTCGATCTCGACGACATCGCCGGGCTTCATCCAGAGCGGCGGCTCGCGCCGCGCGCCGACGCCACCGGGCGTTCCGCTGACGATGACGTCGCCGGGCTCGAGCCGCGTGAACGTGGAGCAGTATTCGATCTGGCGCGGGATATCGAAGATCATCTGCTTGATTCGCGCTTCCTGCATGACCTGTCCATTGAGGCGGGTCTGCAGCTTGAGCTCGGCGAGCTCACCGAGTTCGTCCGGCGTCATCATCCACGGACCGAATGCGCCGGTGTCGGGAAAATTCTTGCCCGGCGTGAACTGATGCGTGTGACGCTGGAAGTCGCGGATGCTGCCGTCATTGTAGCAGGAATAGCCGGCGACATAGTCCATGGCGTCTGCGCGAGAGATGTAGCGTCCAGCCTTGCCGATGATGACCGCAAGCTCCCCCTCGAAATCGAGGTCGGTCGAGACGCGCGGCCGCACGATCGGTTGCAAATGTCCGGTCTGGCTGTTGGCGTAGCGCGAGAAGATAGTGGGGTGATCGACCTCGGAGCGGCCGGTTTCCTTGCGATGGGTCTCGTAGTTCAGGCCGACGCACAGGATCTTGTCCGGGTTCGGAATAACCGGCAGCCATGTGACTTTGGAAATCGGAACGGCAGCGGCCGTGGATCTTGCCTCGACAACGCCTGATAGCCGCGAGCCGATTGCCGCCTTGAGATCCGCATAACGTGCCCCAAGCACAACGCCGACATCAAAAAAGGTCTCGCCTTCGACGATACCCCAAGTGGTGCGGCCGTCGATCGCAACAGTTGCTAATTTCACGAGGTTCTCTCCATTCTCAGATCGGGAATTTGGTTTGCCTGCTCGGCCGGGACGTCGCGAAGGCGTGCGTCGATCTCGCGCAGGAGATCGCCGAGCTCCGCTGTATTGCGCGCCGTGCCGAAGACGTAATGGTCAGGTCGCACAATCGCGGCGACGACACCGTGACGATCGAACCAGCTCGCGAGCACGCCCTCGGTCTCTTCCAGCGCATCCGGCGTACCGGCAGGTGCGACTGCGGCTGCTGACATGTCCGGGTGCGCGGCGCAGAGCGCGAGGAGGGTGGCGGCATCGGTGCTGCGGCCGTCGATGAACACGTGCAAGCCAGGTCCGATCACCTTGTCGAGCAAGCGAACCGAATCTGAGCTTGCGATCCGCGGCTGCGGAAACAGGCTGCCGCGGGCCGGCCCTTCTTGATGCGCGAGGAACCCTGCGCGTAGCGGCGGAATGATCTCCTGCCGCGTGATCAGCAGCGGCTTGCCGCCGCCGTCAGCCAAAATCTGCGCATCGCGCCGTCGGGCCGCAGCCGTATCGCGTTCGCAGATCGATTGGCCGATCGCCTTGATCCTGCGGGTCAACTCGATGACGTGCTGCTTGCGTTCAACGGTGTAGCTGTCGAGCAGGCTGTCGGAGGATACGCCCGTGAGCACCCGATCCAGCTTCCAGACGAGGTTGGTGGCGTCACGCAAGCCCTGGCACATGCCCTGGCCAATGAAGGGTGGCTGCTGATGCGCGGCGTCGCCGGCGATCAGGATCTTGCCGTTGCGCCAGTCGGCTGCAACGAGGGCGTGGAAGCGATAGGAGGCTGCTCGCCACAATTCCCCGTCATGCGGAGCGAGCCAGCGCGAGAGCAGCTTCCAGACATTCTCCGGCCGCTCCATCTGCCGTGCGTCTTCGCCGGGCAATAGCATGATCTCCCAGCGGCGATGATTTTTTGGGCCGATCAGGAAGCTGACGGGACGCGCCGGGTTGCAGAATTGCGCGGAGCATTGCGGAAGGCGGTCGAGCGCGTTCGCATTCACGCGCATGTCGACCACCAGCCACGGTTCATCGAAGGTGAGATCCTCGAGCGCAAGGCCTGCGATCTCTCGCACGGTGCTCGAAGCGCCGTCGCATCCAAGGACATAGCGCGCCGTCACGGAACGGTGCTGTCCGTCCGCGCCACTCAATCTCGCCTCGACGCGATCGGAGGTCTGAACGAGATCATGCAGTTCGACGCCGAGCTCGGCCCGCACATTGGAAAAGCTGGTGGCGTGGCGGCGCAGCTCGGCCTCGACCGCGGGCTGGCTGAACACCATGCTCGGCGTGTAGCCGAGCGGATAGGGCTTCGCGACCATGTCGACACGCCGGATCAATTGGCCGTCGACGCCAAAGTGCTCCGATGCGGTGAAAGGCTCGATATGGGGCGAGACCGCTTCCGCGAGGCCCATATTGTCGAAATGGCGAAAAATCTCGTGATCGAGCGCAATCGCGCGCGGCTTGTCATACACACCGGTGAGCCGGTCGATAACCAGCGTGCGATGGCCGAGGCGGCCGAGCTGGCCCGCGGCAACGGCTCCGGTCGGCCCGAAGCCGACGACGAGCACGTCATAGTCGGTGGTATCAGCCGTATCCGTCATGAGCGCGCCGTCGCGAAGGGAATGGCAAGCTGCGCCGACTTGCAGGCATCGCTCTTGGGCGGGGCGATGCCCCACTGATCCGTTCGTCCCGGCGGCCAGACCCACTCGCCTGGACCTTTGGGAACGTAGCTGTCATCGATCTGCAAGACTTCGGCGGTGTATTCGATGACGGCGCCGGTCGGATCGACGAAATAGGCGAATACATTGTCGCCCGGTCCGTGCCGGCCGACGCCCCAGCCGATCGGATAGCCGTGATCCACCATGCGACCGGAGCCGCGCATGACGGATTCGAGATCAGGCATCAGGAAGGCAACATGATTGAGGCCGTTGAGCGGGGCCTCCGCGAGCACGATCGCGTGGTGGTCGCTGTTGCAGCACAGGAACGCCATTAGCTTCGACCGATCCGAGAGGCGGAATCCGAGAGTCTCCTGGTAGAAGGCCGAGAGCTTTTCGACATCGGTGCTGTTGATGTTGATATGCGCCAGCCGCTCGGGCCGATCCGCAACCAAGCGCTCCGCCTTGGTGCGATCGCCATGGACGAACTCCATGGCGCAACCCTGCGGTTCGCGAACCACGAAGTTTTCGCCACCCGACGGCGCACGCGATGGCGCGGGTGAACTGATCACCTCACAGCCGGCCTGCCGCGCGCGTTCGAACAGGCGATGCAAGTCCTCCTGCGAGCGGGTGCGGAAGCTGACTTTGCGGAGCGACGTCGCCGCGCCGGGCGTGAGTTCGAGCACGTGGAAGTCGCGGCCCGTTGCGGCGAGGTACACCGTGCCGTCCATGTCCGCCGCGACGTCGAGGCCCCATACCCTGGTGTAGAAATCGACCGAACCGGCGGGGTGCGGCGTCGCGATCTCGACGCTGCGCAGGGCCGCCACCGGAAAATCGGACATTGGGCTTCCTCGCCAGGATATTGCGACTGTGCGGAAGTCCTTAATATGTAAAAAAGTATACGTAAAGAACGAATTTATAAAATACCGCCTTGATATCTGCTAATATACAAAAAGGCGATGATTCCGATGGGACGCGAATGACCTCTGACCTGCCAAGCCAGAAGGCGGACCAGCCGGCAACGCTGGCGAGCACGATCTATGCGCGCCTCAAGGCAGACATCCTGACCACGCGGCTGCCGCCCGGACGCAAGCTGCAGTCGCGCTTCCTGATGGAGCAATACAATGTCGGGCAGACCCCGCTGCGCGAGGCGCTCAACCGTCTGACGACGGAAGAGTTCGTCGTCGGCATGGAGCAGCGCGGCTTCCATGTGAAAGAGGTCAGCAAGGACGAGCTCCAGGAGCTGACCAAGACGCGGTGTTGGGTCGAAGGCCTGGCGCTCCGCGAGTCCTTGCAGAATGCGAACCAGGCCTGGGAAGAATCCTTGCTGGTGGCGCATCACCGGCTCGACCGCACGCCACGTTCGCTCAAGGCCGACACATTCGAGGACAATCCGGACTGGGAGAAGGTGCACCGCGCCTTCCACGCGACGCTGATCGGCCTGTGCGGTTCACGGCCGCTGCTTGGCTTCTGCGAGCAACTCGCCGACCGGCTCTATCGCTACCGCATGATGTCGATTGCGAAGGCCTATCCGGCTCGCAAGGTCGGCGCCGAGCACAGCCAGATCC
Source organism: Bradyrhizobium liaoningense (assembly GCF_018130785.1). GTDB lineage: Bacteria > Pseudomonadota > Alphaproteobacteria > Rhizobiales > Xanthobacteraceae > Bradyrhizobium > Bradyrhizobium liaoningense_A. The sequence continues at coordinate 316,536 of NZ_JAFCJT010000001.1, read as the reverse complement.
TTCAGGCGGTTCTTGCCAAGGACAACGAGCAAGCCGTGCTTCTGCTTCAGCAGCACTATCAGCGCACGGCCGACGTCATCTATTCCGATCTCGATGGGTTGCTGACGTAGCTTCGCCGCGAGCTGGAGCAGCCCGGTCACTACGCCAACAGCTACATGATGGCGCGCTACGACTGGCGGCGCTGCGTGAAGTCCGCCGTTCAGGACCACGGATCTACAACTGCGGACCAGACAGTCTAACCTCGCGCTCGGCGCGAAAGACATTCCCGTACAGGCTGCCGATCCATTGTCTTCCGCTCGAGGTTACATTCAAATAGCGGATGGCCGTTTGGATCTGCGGCGCGACCTTGGTCCAGTAGAACTGCGGATATTTGTGCACCACGTCCGCGGGCGTGGCGTATCCGAGCGACTTGTTGAGCCCTATCTCTTCGAATTCGTAGAAGAGCGCATTTGATTTCTTCATGTAGTTCGGATCGCCGAGCTGACCGATCAAATCAGCGGCACGCAGCAGCAAACCTTCCTCCTGGTCCAGATCATCCTCGAGTTCGCTCGTTGGTGCGTCTGCGTAGGGAAAACGGGTATATTCGATGGCCTGGGCGACGCGAGCGGCGTCGATCTGGTCGACTGTGTCGAAACGCTCCACGGCGAACAATTTCGAGCGATCGACGTGATAGGGCGCAAGCGCTGCATCGGAGGAGCCGATCGGCAACCCAACCGTTCGGCCGGTACCGTCAACCACATAGGCTCCCTCCTGGTCTCCGTGAATGACGCCTCGAACGTAGCCGATGTCGTGGACCAGGCAGGCCAGGATGAAGTGAGCATAATCGCTGGCCGTCGTCGGCCTCTGAAGAGAGCGGCCGATCAGGATGTCGTGCCCCACCAGCGTGACCAACAGGGTGTGCTCCACGTTGTGATATAATGCATCGCTGTTGCCGATACATTCCAGGGCCAGCTTCGCTGCGTAGGGGAGCAATTCCGGCAAGCTGGCATGCGATGAGCCGAAGCGGCCTTTTGTCTCCGAGATGAGAAACGCACCGAGCGCCTGGGACGTCAGTTCTGGAATCGTGATCATGAGCAAGGTCCTCGTCGACGAACCCCCAGTAAGCCTTCTGCGGGGATCAGGAGGGAGAGGAGGTCACTGGAAGAATGCGACGCCGACCTTGAAGTGCTGGGTGCCGGCGAACTGAAGGGCGACGTCGCCGCCTCAAATGGGGCTGAACACGACGTGAGGCCAAAGGCGGGGGTGATGCTTGACCTAGATCAACGTGGCTGGGGCGCATGCTACGTCTGCCCGGCAGCAACCTCCGTTTAGGGTGGTCAAAAGCCGCGGTGCGGCGCGAAGGCCAGTCAGCCGGAGGCTGACATCGTCGGACAATTCAGCCATGGCGCCAATTTGTCGCCAGACCGCGCGGCTGGTCCGCCGCTAAAAAGCGCGAAGGGTGCACCGGTACGTTCGGGATTCGAATGAACTCCACCCGACGGCGGAGCGACATGTTATTCTAGGGTCATTGTATTTATGTGATTTTCAGGAGACCGGATCATGATTCCTCAGGATCGGTTTCGCGGCCTTTTTCATAAATATCTGCTCGCGCTTTTCGTGGCCGTCGCAATCCCGCTCGCATTCAACGGCGTTATTGAATCGTGGTTCGGCTATCGCGATCAGCGCGCGAGGCTCGACCAGTGGCTTAGCCTCCAGTCCGCATCCGCGGCCGCCGAAATACACGATTTCATCCACGGCATCACAAGTCAGCTTGGCTGGCTGGTCCAGCTTCCATGGACCGACGAGTTCGACGAACGCCGGCGGACCGACGCGTTGCGCCTGCTTCGACAAGCGCCTGCCATCGCCAGCCTCACGCTCCTCGACGGCAATGGCCTGGAGCGTCTCTACATCTCGCGGATCGGCCTCAATCGTATCGAGAGCCGCACGGACCGATCAGCCGATCCCGCCTTGGTTGGTGCCCGCGCAGCTCAGATCTGGTTCAGCGACGTCAGCTACAATCGAGGCTCCGAACCGTACTTGACGGTTGCGATTACCGGCAACCGGCCGGCTGTCGGCGCCGTCGTAGCCGAAGTCAACCTCAAGCTGATTTGGGACGTGATCTCGGCGATCAAGGTCGGAAGGACCGGCTTCGCTTTCGTCCTGGATCGATCGGGTCGCCTTATCGCCCATCCCGACATCAGCCTCGTTCTCCGCGGGGCGGAAGAAGCAACCTCCAGACCATTTCGGGCTGTGCGGGACGCGATAGGGTCGAAAGCGGGCTTCGCAACGACCCGGGATGCGCAGGGACACTATGTTGCCGCCAGCGCTGCTCCCGTACATGGCCCCGACTGGACAGTCGTGGTCGTGCAGCCGCTATCCGAAGCTTACGCGCCGATCTATTCCGCCCTGTGGCGGACGGCAATGCTCCTCGCAATCAGCACCATGCTCGCGGGGATTCTTGCCTATGCATTGGCGCACCGGATGACGGAGCCGATCAAGTTGCTCGAGGAGGGTACGGAGAGGATTGGTGCCGGGTCCTTTGACCACCGCATCTCGATTGACACCGGGGACGAGTTCCAGCGTCTTGCAAACAGTTTCAACAGAATGGCTTCCGAGCTGGCGCTGGCGCAGCAGCACCAGGAGCGCATCGCCAAGCTCAAGCGGTTCCTTGCCCCCCAGGTCGCCGATCTCGTCGATCGAGCCGGTGATGACAGCGTGCTGGACGGCCGCCGTACGGAAGTCGTCGTTGTCTTCTGCGATTTGAGGGGGTTCACCGCGTTTTCAGCAGGCGCCGCGCCCGAGGAGGTCATGAGCGTATTGTCGGAATATTATGAAAGCCTTGGCAGGGTCATCGCGAAATTCGAAGCAACGCTGATCAATTTTTCCGGCGACGGACTGATGGTGCTGGTGAACGCACCTGTCCCGGTCGAAGAGCCTGCATTGAGAGCCATCGATCTCGCCGTCGACATGCAGAAGAACGTGCAAGCCCTCATCACCGGCTGGCGATCGCGTGGCTACTACGTCGGTTTCGGAATCGGCCTTGCCAGCGGGCCGGCGACTGTCGGCCGGATCGGCTACAAGGACCGGCTCGACTACACCGCCATTGGCAGCGTCGTGAATCTCGCGGCCCGACTGTGCGCATCTGCCGCAGACAGGGAAATCCTGATCGACGCCAAAGTCGCCGCCGACGTCAAGGGCAGGCGGCCCGTTGCGGATCTCGGGGGCCGCGAAATCAAAGGATTTGACGAAGCCATTCCAGTCTTCGGAATATCCTTCGGTGCTCTCCAGCCGAGTGGCCGCGGGATGTCCGGCACAATCCGTTAGAGACTGTTCGCGTATCCGGGGCTATGCTCAGGCCAAACGGCTGACGGCAGCGGGTTCGTGGGCATGAGGTGCGCCAACCCTGGAGCAGCAACGCCACCCAGACGCGCCAGACGGCGTGATTTTCTTCTTTGGATGGCAGGCGCCGCGACGTGGACGACCGTCGCGTATGGGCAGAAGCCCTCCATGCCGGTCATCGGCTATCTTTGCCCGGAGTCACCCGAGCTCTTTGGCAGCCGACTCGAGGCTTTCCGACAGGGACTGGAGGAAGCCGGCTTCGTCGCGGGTCGCAATGTGGCGATCGACTTTCAATGGGCCAACGGACAATATTCTCGATTGCCTGCCCTGGCCGCCGAATTGGTCGCCAGAAATGTCGACGTGATCGTGGCTCCCGGCGGGGCTCCCGTGGCACTTGCCGCGAAGGCTACAGGTACGAGCAAGACAATCGTGTTCGAGATGGGCGGCGACCCGGTTCAGCTACGCGTGGTGGACAGCCTGTCGCGGCCGGGCGGAAATATCACGGGAGTCTCGAGCCTGAGCGTCGATGTGTCGCCAAAGCGGCTCGAGCTGATGCGCGACGTGTTGCCCACGGCGACCAGATTGGCGATTGTCGCCAACCCGACGAGTCCGACCGCACCATCACAATTGCAGAAGCTTCACGCGGCTGCAGAAACCCTGCGGGTTCAACTGCAGATCTTGAGCGCAAGCAAGGAGGATGAATTTGAATCCGTGTTCGCTGCGGTAGCCAAGGACGGGGCAAGCGGACTTGTGTTTACCTCCGACCCCTATTTTGCATTTCGCAGCGCTCGGCTGGCGGCTCTCGCGATGAAATATCAAATACCCGCAATCACGCAGACCCGAGACTTTCCCGTCGCTGGAGGTTTGATGAGCTATGGAGGAGATTTCATGCAGTCGCACCGGCGCGCGGGTGTCTATGCCGGACGCATTCTGTCGGGCGAGAAGCCCTCTGATCTTCCGGTTCAACTCGTCACGAAGGTGGAGCTCGTCGTCAATTTGAAGGCAGCGAAACTGCTTGGTTATCCGTTCTCCGCCGCAGTCATTGCCGGCGCCGACGAGGTGATCGAGTAAACCAGACGTCACCAATGGAGGCGCGGGAACGCGCCCGGATCAGCTTACACGAACCTGACAGCGGGGCGCGGCGAGCCCGCCACGTGCTTTTTCGCTGGCCGAAGCGCCCCGGATGGTGGAAGAAATCCAACAAGCGGCGCGAGCCGCATGGTTGCTCCGGAACATCCCGCGGGAATGCGATGCGCCTTCTGATCGTCGAGGACAATGCCGAACTGTCGCGGCTCGTTGCCGCCGGGCTGGCGGCGTCCGGCTATGAGAGCGACATCGTCGGCAGCGCGGCCGAGGCGCGCGAGGCGATCAGCAGCGTCAGCTACGCTGCGATGATCCTCGACCTCGGCCTGCCCGACGGCGACGGACTGTCGGTGCTGCGCGAGCTGCGCCGGCAGATGGAGCCGCTGCCGGTGCTGGTGCTGACCGCGCGCGGCGGCCTGCAGGACCGCGTCAGCGGCCTGCGCAGCGGCGCCGACGACTATCTGGCAAAACCATTCGCCATGGAGGAGCTGGTGGCGCGGCTGGAGGCGATTTTGCGCCGGCCCGGCCAGCTGCTTGGCCGCTCGCTGCGCCTTGCCAACCTCGTCTACGACACCGAAAGCCGCCAGATCTTCGTCGACGACCAGCCGCGGATCATCTCCGCGCGCGAGACCTCGGTGCTGGAGATCCTGCTGCGCCGGCAGGGGCGGGTGGTGCCGAAGAAGAACGTCGAGGACCACATCTTCGGGCTCGAAGGCGAGGTCGCCTCCAACGCCGTCGAGGTCTACGTCTCGCGGCTGCGCAAGCAGCTCGCCGAGCACGGCGCCAAGGTCGTGATCCATACCATCCGCGGCGTCGGCTATCTCATGGCCGAGGAGAAATAGCGTGGCCGAGGCCGGATCCTATGCCGCGTCCTATGGCAGGTCGCCGACCTTCAAATCGCTGATCTGGCGGATCGTGTTCCTGCACATCGTCGCGGTCGCGGTGGTCGCGATCTTCCTGCCGCTTGTGCTGTTCTGGCTGCTCAATTCCGAGATCGACCAACTGCACCGGGATGCCATGCGCGCACAGGCCGAGGTTCTGGCGGAGCGGATCGTCGCGCAGCCGGACGGCCTGCTGACGTTCAATCTGCCCGACAGTCTTCGCGGTCTCTATTCGGAAGCCTATGGCCGCTACCTCTACGACATCCGCGATGCCGACGGCCGTCTGCTGTTTTCGTCACGCCGCAAGGCGGGCGCAGCGGTCCAGGCGCCACCGCTGTCCGAGACGATTTCCGGCGCCGGAGTGACCCGCATCATCGACGGCAAGATCGTGCGCATCCGCGTCGCCGAAGATCTCGCGCATCGCGACGTGATCATCGACGACATCATTTCGAACTTCTTCCGGCGGGTCGGATGGATCACCATTCCGATTCTGCTGATCCTGCTCGCCACCGACATCATCATCTTCCGCCGCGCCGTCGCGCCGCTGTGGAAGGCCTCCGAGGAGGCCAGCAACATCGGCCCGGCACGCACCGACATCCGCCTGCCGACGGAGCAGATCCCGCGCGAGATCATGCCGCTGGTCACCGCCGTCAACCAGGCACTCGACCGCCTCGAGGACGGCTTCCGGGTGCAGCGGCAGTTCACCGCCGACGCCGCGCATCAATTGCGCACGCCGCTCACGATCCTGCGCACGCGGATCGAGACGCTTCACGATGGCGCGGCACGGCAAGCGCTGCACGCCGACATCGAGAGCATGAGCCGCATCGTCGCCCAGCTGCTGGAGATCGCCGAGCTCGACACCCTGGTGCTCGATCCCGGCGAGACCGCGGATCTGCGCGCCGTCTGCGCCGAGGTGGTCGGCTCCATCGCGCCGTTCGCGATCGCGCAGCACAAGGACATCGCACTCCGGGGCACCGACGCGCCGGTGCTGATCCACGGCAATTCCGAGATGCTCCAGCGCGCGATCTTCAACCTCGCCGAAAACGCCATCAAGTTCACCGCGAAGGACACCTCCGTCGATGTCGAGGTGCGCGAGGACGGTGAGGTGCGGGTGCGCGATTGCGGCCCGGGCATCGCGGAAGCCGAGCGCGAGCTGATCTTCCAGCGCTTCTGGCGCGCCGACCGCCAGCGCAGCGACGGCGCCGGCCTCGGGCTCTCGATCGTGCGCGGGGTGGCGGACGATCACGCCGCGACGATCACGGTGGAAAATCTTCCGGGCGGCGGCGCGGAGTTCACGCTGCGGTTTCGGCTGGCGGAGGGAGCCGTTACTGCTCCCTCCCTTCGTCAAATCTGAGGGGCTATTTCAGCTTGCCGGTGGACAGGTCCATGATCATGCGGGTGGCCAGATAAAGACGCGGCACGATGCTGTTGATCTGTACATATTCGGCATCGTTGGAATGCGCGCCGAAGCCCGACAGGCCCATGCCTTCCACTACGGCGCCGTTGGTCTTGAGTGCGGCAAACGCGGCGTCGGTGCCGCCGCCGGTCGCCTTCTCGTCGACCTTGAGGGACAGTCCGATCTCCCCATAGATCGTCTTGCCGTAGGCCGCGACGCGGCGCGAGGCGTCGTTGGCTTCCAATGGCGGGCGGCGCACCTCGAATTTCAGATCGACCTTGGAGTCGGGCAGCAGGCGGTTCTTGATCTTGTCCTGGAGCGCCTTCTCCAGCTCGTCGAAATCCGCCACCTTGAGCGCACGCGCATCGGCCTGGGCCGTGGCGTCAGCCGGGATCACGTTGCGATTGGTGCCGGCCTTGGAGACCGTCCAGTTCAGCTTCAGGCCCTGCTCGGGTTTGGACAGGTCCTTCATCTGCAGCACCTGGTGCGAGAGCTCGTACAGCGCGTTGACGCCGCCCTCGGGCCGCGCGCCCGCATGCGACGACTTGCCCTGCACCGTGAGATAGGCCGAGCCGATGCCGCTGGTGGCGAGGCGCAGCGTGCCGTCAGTGCCGCCGCCTTCGAACGAGAACACCACGTCCTGATCCGAGGCGAATTTCGTGATGGTGCTGCGCCAGCCGGGCGAGGAGATCTCCTCGTCGCCATTGGTAAGCACCGTCAGCGTGCCGTAATCCCTGAAGTTCAGCTTCTGCAGCAACGCCACGGTATGGAGAATGAGCGCGACACCCTGCTTGTCGTCGGCAATGCCGAGGCCGTAGGCCTTGTCGCCGTCGATGCGGAACGGCTGGTCCTTCAGCATGCCCTTCAGGTACACCGTGTCCATGTGGGCGATCAGCATGATCTTCTTGCTGCCGGTGCCCTTGAACACGGCGTGCACGGCCGGGCCGATTTTCTCGGGCGTGTCGTCGAGGCGATAGATGTCGGTGGGTTGCAGGATCTCCACCGTGCCGCCGAGCTGCCTGAGCTGGCCGGCAACGCGCTCGGCGATCTGGTTCAAACCTTCGACGTCCTTGCTACCGGATTCGATGCTGACGAGATCGCGCAGCGTGTCGAGCAACGGCTGTTGCTCCTTTTGCGCCAGCGCATGGACATCGGTCATCGGTTCCGCATGCGCCATCGTTGCGGCACATGCCAGCCAGAGCGAGGCGATCAGCGGAGCTACGAGCAACGGAGCAGGGTGCGATCGGGACATGCGCGACGGTCCATCAGTTGGAGGATGGTCCGGTATGCCCGGGTTTCCGGTGCTTGTCACGCGCGCGGAGCTGGCACGATGACGCTGTTTGTTCATAAGCTGGAAAGGTTGTGCAACTCAGAACGTCGCTTTAGCGAAGTGTACGCCAACTGCAAAAAGAAGATGGAGGCGTAATACGATGCGCCGAACGTGGTAGCATTCTCACGGATTGATCGGGGTGACCGTTGACGCTGGCCCCCACGATCGCTGCAATTAATGCGGCGAGATTGCAAATAAGAGACCGCGAGCCGACGTACTCGACCTTATGAATGCAGAATTGGTCAGCCTCACTGGCCCCCTCGTGACAAATTCACAACAGCAGGCCACAAACTGTAATTGCGTTTGTTGTTTGCCACAATTGGGGTGATTTGCGCTTTCACCATTTCGTGGGTTCGTTCAAAGTGCTCAGCGTGTTTGCCGGAGCGATCGGTGCGCACATCTTTGCTGACAACCACCGCGGTGATGGCGTTGCTTTCCGCGTCGATAGGATCGACGCGCGCCCAGACCAGCTGGACCGGTGCGACATCCAACGACTGGTTTACCGCCACTAACTGGACCGCTGGCGTCCCTGTACTTGGCGGAGCAAATGCAAACATTAACACCACAAGCCCGAATGCGACGGTGGTTGGGGCCCCCGGCGCGGTAGCGCAGGCTATTGGCCTTGGCCAGTTCTTCGGAGTGGGTAATCTGACGATCCAGAATGGTGGCACGCTCTTGACCTTCGCGGGCGGCGTCATCGGCGGACTCGGCAGGGGCGATGTCACGGTAACCGGCCCGGGCTCGCAATGGACAAACGTCAACGGCGGCATCCAGGTCGGGAGCGGCTCAGGGGTTGGCACGCTCACAGTCGCGGACGGTGGCCAAGTCAGCGACACGCCGTCCGGCACCTCGGTTGGGGGGCGTATCACCGTGGGTGGGGGCGGCGATGTTTTCTCCGGAGCACTGATCGGCAACGGCAGCGTGTCGTCGACCCTGACCCAGATCAACGCTGGCGGCTTTCTCGTTCCCGGTCGGGACATCGTTCCCGGTCAGGGGGGAACGCCCGACGCGATGCGCTTCATCGGCAATCTCGCATTCCAGTCCGGCGCGTTCTACGTCATACAGGTCAATCCCACGACGGCCTCGACCAGCAATGTGTTGGGCACCGCCGCACTTGCCGGCACCGTAGTGGCCAACTTCGCGGCAGGCAGTTACGTCTCGCGCCAATACACCATTTTGACGGCTGTGGGCGGCATCACCGGCACCTTCGACGCGCTCGTCAACGTCGGCTTGCCGGCTGGCTTCGGCACTCGACTGGCCTACGTCGGCAACAACGCAATACTTAACCTTAGGGCACAACTCGTTCCCGAACCTATCCCGCCCGAGCAGCCGCCGATACCTGGGGAGCCGCCGATACCGGGGCTGCCGTCTCCTTTGCCGCCCCCGCAGGTCTTCACCGACAACCAGCTCAACGTTGGCCGTGCCATCGACAACTTCTTCAACAACGGCGGTGCGCTGCCGCCGGCTTTCGTGTCGCTCTTTGGCCTCGCCGGCAGCAATCTAACCACTGCCCTCGATCAGATCTCCGGGGAGGCTGCCACCGGCGCACAGACAGCCGCTTTCCAGCTCGGCAGCCAGTTTCTCAACCTGATGCTCGATCCGTTCGTCGATGGTCGATGCGGTGTTGGCCGTACTGACTATCCGGCGCTCGGCTTCAGGCCCGACTGCGAGCCTCGGCCGTCGGGACCGGCTCTCGCCTATGCCTCGATGTACACCAAGGCACCCCCGGCGCCAGCGCCGATCTATGAGCCGCGCTGGACGGTGTGGGGGGGCGGCTACGGCGGGGGCAACAAGACCAGCGGCGATCCCGTTGTGGGCAGCCATGATCTCTCGGCACGCACCGCGGGTTTCGCGGGCGGGTTCGACTACCGCCTTGCGCCCAATTCCGTGGTGGGCTTTGCGGTTGCCGGTGGCGGCACCAATTGGAGCCTGTCGCAGGGGCTTGGCGGCGGCAGAAGCGATGCCTTCCAGGCTGGCGTCTACGGCGCGACCCGCTGGGGCGCGGCCTATCTCGCCGCTGACTTCGCGTTCACCAATCACTGGATGTCAACCGACCGCTTCGCTTTTGGCGGCGACCATCTGACGGCTGACTTCAACGCGCAGAGCTACGGCGGGCGACTGGAAGGCGGCTATCATTTCGACACGCCGTATGTCGGGGTTGCGCCCTACGCCGCGATCCAGGCGCAGAGCTTCCACACGCCGGGCTACAGCGAGATCGGCACCATTCCCAACGGGTTTGCTCTCGCGTTCGGCTCGCGCGACGCGACCGACACAAGGAGCGAGCTCGGTGCGCGCTTCGACCGGGCGCTGGCTCTCTATTCCAACGCCGTACTGACGTTGCGCGGGCGGCTTGCGTGGGCGCATGACTGGGTGAGCGACCCCACCCTTATGCCGGTGTTCCAGGCGCTGCCGGGGGCGAGCTTCATCGTTAATGGCGCGACACCCGCGAAAGACAGCGCGCTCGCGTCGTTGGGCGCGGAGCTTCGGTTCGCGAACGGCATTAGCCTGCTCGCCAAGTTCGACGGCGATTTCGCCTCGCACTCGTCCACCTACGCTGGCACCGGCACGATCCGCTACAGTTGGTAAAACGGTCTCGCCGTTTCTCAGGAAGCGACTTCAGTCTGATGGCCCATCGCGTCATCTCGCTGCGCTACGGAGCTTGGTCGCTGGCGAGGCCTAGCGGACGTTGAGCAGCCCTTAGCGGGGCTGCCAAAAACGTCTTCTCCCACATCCGTCTTCGCCAAGGCTTCGGCGGACATGAGGGGAGAAGGAAGAAAGCGCGGCCGCTACTTCTGTGGTGGCCCCAGATCCAGCGGCGGCAGGTCGATCTGCGGCACTTCGATCTTGACCTTGTCGAGGTCGACGTTGAGCGGCTTGTCGAGCAGGCCCGTCACCGTGACCGGGAAAATGATCACGAGCAGCACCATGATCATCTGCAGGCCGATCCAGGGGATCGCGCCCCAATAGATGTCGGAGCTCTTCACTTCCTTCGGCGCGACGCCGCGCAGGTAGAACAGCGCGAAGCCGAACGGCGGATGCAGGAACGAGGTCTGCATGTTCACGCACAGCATCACGCCGAACCAGATCAGCGCCGCGTCCGGTCCCACCACCGGCGCGAGGACCTTCTGCGCGATCGGGGCGATCATCGGCAGGATGATGAAGGCGATCTCGAAGAAGTCGAGGAAGAACGCCAGGAAGAAGATGAAGAGGTTGATGAAGATCAGGAAGCCCCACACGCCGCCGGGCAGCGAGGTCAGCAGATGCTCGAGCCAGACGCCGCCGGAGACGCCGAGGAACACCACCGAGAAGCAGGTCGAGCCGATCAGGATGAAGGTGACCATGCAGGTGAGGCGCATGGTCGATTCGTAGCCCTGCTTGATGAGGTCGCGCAGGTCGGGGATGCGCGCGGCCTGGATGCAGATCCAGGTTACCGCGAGATAGGTCACCGCGAATGCGAGCTTGAAGATCAGGTTCTCGCTGTACAGCATCGCGACGATGGTGCCGATGCCGGCGGCGATCACGCCCGTTATCAGCACCTTGCGGTCGGTCGAAGAGAAGTCCTTGTGGTGGATCGCGGCGAGCACGATGGCGCCGACCGCGCCCATGGCGCCGGCTTCCGTCGGGGTCGCAAGCCCCATCATCATGGTGCCGAGCACGACGAAGATCAGCACGGCCGAGGGGATGATGCCCATCAGGCACTTCTTCCACAGCGCCCAGCCGGTCAGCGTGCGCGCTTCCAGCGGCACCGGCGGCACGTGGCCCGGCTTGATCAGGCCGAGGACGAAGGTGTAGCCGGCGAACAGCATGATCTGGAACACCGAGGGGCCCCAGGCGCCGAGATACATGTCGCCGACCGACTTGCCGAGCTGGTCGGCGAGCACGATCAGAACCAGCGAGGGCGGCACCAGCTGCGTGATGGTGCCGGAGGCAGCCAGCACGCCGGTGATGTAGCGCATGTTGTAGCCGTAGCGGATCATCACCGGCATCGAGATCAGCGCCATGGCGATGACCTGCGCCGCCACCGTGCCGGTGATGGCGCCGAGGATGAAGCCGACGATGATCACGGAATAGCCGAGGCCGCCGCGGACCGGGCCGAACAGCTGGCCCATCGAATCCAGCATGTCCTCGGCGAGCCCGCATCTTTCCAATATCGCGCCCATGAAGGTGAAGAACGGGATCGCGAGCAGCAGCTCGTTGGAGAGCACGCTGCCGAACACGCGGCCGGGGATCGCCTGGAGGAAGTTGAGGTCGAAGAATCCGAGATGGATGGCGAGGAAGCCGAAGGAGAGGCCGACCGCGGCGAGCGTGAACGCCACGGGGAAGCCGATCAGCATCGCCAGAACCAGGCCGCCGAACATCAACGGCGGCATCATCTCCAGCGTAATCATTGGGTCGGCCTCTCGTACTTGGCGTCGATCGTTACATAGCCCTGGAGAGCCGCGATACGCTTGATGACTTCGGAAACACCCTGGAGCGCCAGCATCACGAAGCCGGCGGGGATCACGAACTTGATGGGCCAGCGGAGCAAGCCGCCCGCATTGCCCGACATCTCGCCGACGTTATAGGCCTGCATGAAGAACGGCCAGGACAGGTAGGCGAGCAGCAGGCAGGAAGGGATCAGGAAGCAGAGCGTGCCGATCATGTCGAGCCAGAGCTGGCCGCGGTCCGAGAGCGTCAAATAGAAGATCTCGACCCGCACATGCTCGTTACGCTTGAAGGTATAGGACGCGCCGAACATCACCAGGATGGCGAACATGTACCATTGCAGCTCCAGCCAGCCGTTCGAGGAGTTGCTGAAGGCATAGCGGATCATGGCATTCGCCGCGCTGACCAGGCACGCCAGCAGCACCAGGATGTTACAGACGTACCCAATCTTTTCATTGAGGGCGTCGATGGCGTTGCTCACCGCCAGCAATGGACGCATCTTATTTTCTCTCCGTCGCCGTCGCGGCCCGGAGCTTCGGCCCTGACGACATCAGGACCTAACTCCAGATTACTTTGACGCGTTTTCTTCACGCGAACCGGTATCCACTTCGCTCGAAAACGCTCGGTCACTTTGCGGGAGGCTTCAGCACGCATCGCTGGGCCGGCGTGCAAAAAGCACGCGAGCGCACGGATCGTATTTCCGGAGCGATTGCGGCGTCAGTCCTCCCCTCGTGCCTTGCCGTCTTGACCGCGACCGCCAAAGGGGCGGGCCGGCTTATTGCTGCCGGGCAAGCAAAGGCGGTCGCACCAAACCAGCGGGCTTGTGCGCCGTCAATCGGAAAATGGGCAAATTGACGCGCCGTCAAAAGGTTAGGTTGACGGAGTGGCGCGAGTCCTCAGCCGCCGGTCACGCTCATGTGCCTGGAGACGCTGGGCCGGTCGTGGCGGCGGTCGATGATGAAATCATGACCCTTGGGCTTCAGCCCGATGGCGCGGTCGATCGCATCCGCAAGCAGCATGTCGTCATCAGATGCACGCAGAGGTTTGCGCAAATCGGAGGCATCCTCGTGGCCGAGGCAGGTGTGCAGCGTGCCGGTGCAGGTGATGCGCACCCGGTTGCAGGATTCGCAGAAATTATGGGTCATCGGCGTGATGAAGCCGAGCTTGCCGCCGGTCTCGGCAACGCTGACATAGCGCGCCGGGCCGCCGGTGCTCTCGGCGAGATCCGTCAACGTGAATTGCTGGGCGAGCCGGGCGCGCACCAGCGACAGCGGCAGGTACTGGTCGATGCGGCCCGAGCCGATCTCGCCCATCGGCATCACCTCGATCAACGTCAGCCCCATGCCCTTGCCGTGGGCCCAGCGCATCAGGTCGGTAAGCTCGTCCTCGTTGAGGTTCTTCAGTGCCACCGCGTTGATCTTCACAGCAAGCCCCGCGGCGCGCGCGGCTTCGATCCCTTCCAGCACCTTGTCGATCTCGCCCCAGCGGGTGATCTCGCGAAATTTCCGGGGATCGAGCGTGTCGAGCGAGACGTTGATGCGGCGGACGCCGCAATCGGCGAGCTCCCTTGCATGTTTCGCAAGCTGGGTGCCGTTGGTGGTCAGGGTCAGCTCGCTCAGGGCACCGCTCGAAAGGTGGCGCGACAGCGAGCGCACCAGCGTCATCACGTTGCGGCGGACCAGCGGCTCGCCGCCGGTGAGCCGCAGCTTCTTCACGCCCTTGGCGATGAAGGCCGAGCAGAGCCGGTCTAGTTCCTCCAGCGTCAACAGGTCCGCCTTGGGCAGGAAGGTCATGTCTTCCGACATGCAATAGAAGCAGCGCAGATCACAGCGGTCGGTGACGGAAACGCGCAAATACGAGATGGTCCGCCCGAACGGATCGGTCATCGCGCTCGACAGCGCGTCGCGGGGGCTCGCAGTAGCGAGAGGGCTCGCGGAAAGTCCGTTCATACCAACTGCCTTGTCACTTACGGCGACGGGCGCACCTTTGCTTCAACGGCGCCTTGGAAGCAATCTAAGCATCGCGCACGCAGAGGACAATCGGGTGGTATACGTAAGTCGGCGCTTGAATCAGCGTTTCCCGGCGTTCGGATCGGGGAACGGTGAGCCTGCGGCCGGCGCGGTCTCGACGGGATCAGGAGCGGGCGCGGCCGCGACAGATTTCGGCTTCTTCGGCCGGTGCGGCTTGCGGACCGGTTTTGGCGGGGCGGCCGGCTGAAGCTCGGCGAAGACCGGATTTGGATCGGTGGTGACCGAGGCGGGCGAGGTGAAATCCCCGGGATTCTTGATCACATTCACCGGTACGCTGGCTGGCTGGAACTTGGGCAGCGCGAAAGCGACCGTGAACGGTGCGTCGGGGGCGGGAACCGAGACGGAGCAGGGGGTCTTGCAGCCCTGGCCGAGCGAGGTGGTGGCGTCAGCCCCGGGCGGATTGGATTCGAGCCGGACCTGGACGGTCGGCGGCGCCGATTTGAACATGTCCCAAGACATCGAGGAGCAGCCCCCAAGGCTCGCTCCCGCTAACGCAATCGCGATGACACGACGCATGACCATCCACTTCTACTGCGACGAACCGCCACATCCCCGGCCGGACCATAGAAGTGTCGTTTCGGGCAGGCAACCGGCGCACGGCGCATAGATAATAGATGGTTAACGCAGGGTTTCGTGAAATATCGCAGAAATGTCAGTGGCTTGTCGGCGTCAGGCCGTCATCAGGCTGTGGGCCGCGTCCGGCAGGTCGCGCATGTGATGGATCAGCCGGTCCGGCTTCAGCTCGGCGATCGGCACGTCCGTATAGCCGAAGCTGACCCCGATCACGGGCACCCCCGCGCGCCGGGCGACGCCGACGTCGGTTCCGGCATCGCCGACCATGATGCTGGCTTTGACCGCTCCGCCGGCTCGCGCCACCGTCTCGCGGAAAATGGTCGGATCGGGCTTCTGGACGCCAAAGGTGTCCGCGCCGCAGATCGCGGCAAATCGGCGGGTGAGGTCGAGCTGGTCCAAAAGCCGCTTCGACAGCCATTCCAGCTTGTTGGTGCAGACCGCCAACCGGTGGCCCTGGGCCGCAAACTGGTCGAGCGCGGCCTCGAGCCCTTCGAAGGGGCGCGATTCGACCGCGATATGGTCGGCGTAATAGGCGATGAAGTCCGCCGTCATCCGGTCCATGTCAGCCGGCGTGACAGTGCGGCCTTCGGCCTCCACCCCCCGTTCGATCAGCTTGCGGGCGCCGGCGCCGATCATGTTGCGGGCAGAGGCCATCGGCACGGGCGGCAGCCCTTCGCGGTCGAGCACGAAATTCAGCGCGGTGATCAGGTCGGGCGCCGTATCCACAAGCGTGCCGTCGAGATCGAAGACGAGGGTGTAGGGCGAGGTCATGGTTCAAGCGCTATCGGGCCGGCCCCGCCCGCGCAAGGGCCGTAGCCATAAGTTCACCTTATAAGATCGGCCCAGAGGCCTATTCCGGCGGGAAAAACGAGGCTACATAGGCCGCCGCAAGCAACCTATCGGCGGCACACTCTAAATTCAGGGGCGGGCGCATCGTGAACATGGACCAGTTGAAGCGGCAGGCTGCGGCGCGCGCCCTCGAGGAGGTGCGTGACGGCATGCAGCTCGGGCTCGGCACCGGCTCGACCGCCAAACATTTCGTCGAGCTGCTCGGAGAGCGCGTGCAGGCCGGGCTGAAAGTGATCGGCGTACCGACCTCGGAGGCGACGCGCCTCGATGCCGAGCGCTGCGGTGTGAAGCTGACGACGCTGGACGAGATCGATCACCTCGACCTCACCGTCGACGGCGCCGACGAGATCGATCCCGACTTCAACCTGATCAAGGGCGGCGGCGGCGCGCTGCTGCGCGAGAAGATCGTGGCGGCCGCCTCGGATCGCATGATCGTGATTGCCGACGACAGCAAATGGGTGCCGACGCTCGGCCGCTTTCCGCTGCCGGTCGAGGTCATCCCGTTCGGGCTTGGCGCGACGCGCCGCGCGATCGAGAAGGCATTTGCCGAATGCGGCGTTTCCGGGCAAATGGCGGTCCGCAAGGCCAAAGGCGGCGACAAGGATGGCCACGTTTTCGTCACCGATGGCGGCCACTGGATCGTCGATGCCCAGCTCGGACGTATCGTGGATCCGCCTGCCCTCGCCAAGGCGTTGAGCGCGATCCCCGGCGTGGTCGAGCATGGGTTGTTCATCGGCTTGGCCAGCTCGGCCGTTTTGGCGGGCGGCGAGGGAATTCGCGTGATTGAACGGCGTAAGCCGAAAGGAGACTAGGAATGAAGAGCGTTTTGAGATTCTTGCCGGCCGCGACGCTTGCTGTGGGTGTGGCGCTTTCGGCCGCTCCGGCCATCGCGCAGCAGCCGGCTCCGGCCCAGCCCAAGGCTGCTGCCGCGCCGGCCCAGCCGAAGGCCACGCCGGCGGCGATTGCGGCGGCCAAGGAAATTTTGCAGATGAAGAACGCTGGTGCGATGTACGCCGGCGCGGTGCCGGGCATGGTCGAAAAGACCAAGATCACGCTGATCCAGCAGAACCTGAACTACCAGAAGGACCTCAACGAGGTTGCCCAGGTCGTCGTCCAACAGCTCAACGGGCGCCAGAACGAGATCGGCGAAGGCATGGCGCAGGTCTATGCCAGCGAGTTCACCGAGCAGGAGCTGAAGGATCTCGTCACCTTCTACAAGTCGCCGCTGGGCCAGAAGCTGATCGATGCAGAGCCACGTGCCATCGGCCTGAGCATGGCCTTCATGAACTCCTGGGCCCAGAACTTCTCCGAGACCGTGATGGGTGCCTTCCGTGCCGAGATGCGCAAGCGTGGCAAGGAAATCTGACAGTCCCTATCTGATCAGAAATCCCTAAAGCGCGTCATCGCGCTTTAGGGTGTTATTTGCGCATGGTCCTATCGGAGAACCGCTGCACACGTCTCCGGATCACGCGCTGAAAGAAGAGGTCGGAGTGGACAATGGCTGAATTCGACGTCGACCTCTTTGTCATCGGTGGCGGCTCGGGCGGCGTGCGTGCCGCCCGCATCGCGGCCGGTCACGGTGCGCGCGTGATGATCGCGGAAGAGTACCGCATGGGCGGCACCTGCGTGATCCGCGGCTGCGTGCCGAAGAAGCTGTTCGTGATCGGCTCGCATGTCCGCCACGAGCTGGAAGATGCCGCCGGTTTCGGCTGGACCGTTCCGCCCGCGACCTTCGACTGGCCGACGCTGATCGCCAACAAGGACAAGGAGATCGCGCGGCTGGAAGCGGCCTACACGACGAATGTCGAGAAGTCGGGCGCGCAGGTCTTCAAGAGCCGCGCGGTGATCGAGGACAAGCACACCGTCCGCCTGCTCGAGAACGACCGGAAGATCACCGCAAAATACATCCTGATCGCCACCGGCGGCGCGCCCAACCACGGCGCCTCGATTCCCGGCATCGAGCACGTGATCTCCTCCAACGAGGCGTTTCACCTCAAGAAGCTGCCGAAGCGGATCGTGATTCAGGGCGGCGGCTATATCGCGTTGGAATTCGCCGGCATCTTCGCCGGCTACGGCTCCGACGTCACCGTGGTTTACCGCGGCGACAACATCCTGCGCGGTTTCGACGAGGACGTTCGCGCCCACGTCCGCAGCGAGATGGAGAAGCAGGGCATCACCATTCTCACCGGCTGCACGGTGGCGAAGGTCGATCGGCACGGCGAGGAATTCACCACGCATCTGTCGAACGGCTCGAGCCTTGCCTCCGACCAGGTGATGTTCGCGATCGGCCGCCATCCGTCGGTCGCCAATCTCGGCCTGGAGAAGGCCGGCGTCGCCATCAACCCTGACAATGGCGGCATCGCGGTGGACCATTTCTCGAAGAGCTCGGTCGACAGCATCTATGCGATCGGCGACGTCACCCACCGGCACAATCTGACGCCGGTCGCGATCCGCGAGGGGCATGCGTTTGCCGACACCGTGTTTGGCAAGCGCGAGGTGCAGGTCGATCATTCCTACATTCCGACCGCGGTGTTCTCGCAGCCGGAGGTCGGCACGGTCGGTCTGACGGAGACCGAGGCGCGTGCGCAATTCAGCCACGTCGACATCTACAAGACGACGTTCCGGCCGATCAAGGCGACCATGTCCGGCCGCGACACCCGCGTGCTGATGAAGCTCGTCGTTGATGGCTCGACCGACCGCGTGCTCGGCTGCCACATCGTCGGCGATTGTGCCGCCGAGGTCACCCAGGTGGTCGCGATCGCGGTGAAGATGAAGGCGACCAAGGCCGATTTCGACGCGACGATCGCGCTGCATCCGACCGCGGCCGAAGAGCTCGTCACCATGCGCACGCCGACGGCGCGCCACGTCCGTCAGGCGGCGGAATAGGGTTCGCGCCTACCCGTACAGATACCCCACCGGCTTGCCCTCAGTGCGCAGGGGACGGACGTCTTTTTGCGTGATGATCTGACCGGCGAGGCCGTCGATCTCGTCGCGCTGGGTCGGCGTCCAGCTGCGCAGGTCGTTCATGCCTTTCAGCAGGCCGAGCCTGAGGACCTGGGTGTTCTCGCCGAGGCCTGCTAGGCTGATCGAGCTCTTGCCCGCTGTCACCACGTCGCCAGCCGCAAGCTCGAACGCCTCACCGGCGTTGTTCTTGAATTCAGCGGTGCCGCGAATGACGCGGTAGATCGCGACTTCGCCCTTGCCAAGACAGGTGGCGTCTGCGGCGGTCGACGTGCTCTTCGGCAGGAGCGACTGGCCACGCGGGTCGGTTGCGATGATGTGGCCGGTGACGAGATGACCGCTGGGAATTTCGATCCCGATATCGCGCAGGTAAACCGGCGCGGCCGATTTGACGGGGCTGTCGGTGAGCGGCTTGAATAGCGCGTCCAGCGCCAAGGGATCCTGAAGCCAGAAGCCTGCATTGGACGGGCGGTCATGCAGAGGGTGGCTCCAGGCCACGCGCGGCGTTTCGGCCTCGTTGATCTGGTCCGGACCGACGATCGTCGGGTTCGGAAAGGTCGTCGGATCGGTCACGAAGGCTTCGAGGAATTTGCCGGAGTAACCCATCGAGATCGGGTCGGGCACCACGGTCTGCGGCGTCTTCAGGTTTTCTTCGGTCGACAGTCCCGACCAGGTGTAGAACAGCTGGCGGTGGACGATCGCGCTTTGCAACATCACCGCGCCGGGGCCGACATTGTAGAAGCGCCCGTCATAGTCGAAGGTGAAGGCGCCCGAGGTGACCAGCACGAGCTGAAAGCCGCCCGGCGGAAGATGAAGATGGAAATCGGTGGGGCCGGTGTCTGGGCGGTAGATCGGGAGGTTGGTCGCGACTTCGTGCAGGAGGAAGGTTTCGTTGTTGGCGTGGAAGCCCTCGTTTGCGCGGTTGTAGAGGGCTTGCGGCCGGTACGTCGCTTCGAACTTGGCATTCCTGTCGCGATCGATCGCCACGAAATCCTGAGCGTTGAGGCGTAGCGGCGCGCCGTTCGGATGGGTGAGGCCGGTAAATTTGAGATCGCCCGCGGCATGCACGTTCATGGCACTCTCCGATCTTTGCCGCTCATCCGGTCTCCGGGCGCACGCATCTGCTGCGCCAATTCGTGGGAGCAGGGAATCAGGCCTGACGCTGCCTTGCGAATTCTGGGCCAGTCGAGATGCAGCACGACGCGCGGGCTCGGCGGCTCCGCGCGGCGCGATGAAAAATCGAGATTGCACCTGAGGTTAGACGGCGCGGTAGGCTGGCTTGCCTGGGCCTCATCGCCGAGCCCGCAACCCCGACTACGGGGCGCGGTTTGTCTAATTTGTCGGCAAGCCCTTGCGCGGGCGTGCAGCCGCGCAGGCCGCGCCGATCAGCAAAGGTTGGCGGCTGGGCATTTGAAACCGCTCATTCGAACGACTGACGGGCGATCCGCTCGGGCTTGCCGATCGGGCTGTCCGCCCACTTCGCCATGTCCACCGTTCGCGCGTCGATGCCTTCGCACCAGAGGCAGGTGAGCTCCGCGCGGCCCTTGGCCGAAAGCATCGGGACAAGTCCGTGGCCGCAGCCGGCGCAAGACGTAACGCGATTCATGCTTTCCTCTGCGATCAACGAATTCAGGAGCGACATTGTCGTCCGCCAAGCTTGCGCGGGCGCTATGAAGGCGCACGAACGCTTCCGGTCGGAGCGCTCGCGCCTGAGATCGTCGAGGCTGCGATCCAGCGCGAGACCGCCCCGATGTCCTCGGCATTCTCGCGATAGGTGCGAAGCTGGAATTCCGCCGAGCTGCCACGCTCCACGATGGTCCGGCAATGCTCGACCTCTGCGGCGCAGTTCAGCGCGGCTGCGTCCTCGGCGACGTCGTCGATGATCCGGGTCAGCAGCTCCGAGATGGTGACCGGCCCGTCCTTCGAGGCAAAGATGCAATCGGTGCCGTAGCGCTGGGCCCGCCATTTGTTCTCGACCGCAATCGCGCGTTCGACCGCGGTGACTTCCTTGGACAGATGGGGCCGCAGGTAGAGATGGCGCGTCAGGCAGCGATAGAGCGAGGCGATGGCAACGGCATCGTCGACGAAGGTGCAGGTGTCGGGCGCGCGAAGCTCAAGGGTCGGGTGCTTCATGGACGGCCGCATCGCCCACCAGATGTGGCTCTCGTCGGGAATCACGCCGGAGCGTCGCAGCGCGCCGACATATTCGTCGTACTCGCGCCTGTTTTCGAACAATTCGGGCAGGCCGGTGCGCGGCAGCTCGGAATAGGCGGCAAGCCGGTAGCCCTTCAGGCCGGTCTTGTGGGAATTCCAGAACGGGGAGGAGGCCGACAGCGCGATGAACAGCGGCAGATGGGGCAGCATCGCCCGCATCACCGCCATCCGCTTCTCGGGATCGGGCAGCTGCACGTG
Source organism: Bradyrhizobium liaoningense (assembly GCF_018130785.1). GTDB lineage: Bacteria > Pseudomonadota > Alphaproteobacteria > Rhizobiales > Xanthobacteraceae > Bradyrhizobium > Bradyrhizobium liaoningense_A. The sequence continues at coordinate 295,278 of NZ_JAFCJT010000001.1, read as the reverse complement.
CACATGCATGCCGCACATCATGTTGCGGTGGCCGATGCTGCGCAGATCCTCGATCATCTCCTCGTAGCGCGGCTTCGGGCTCGGCTGCGACATGCGCCAGACCGCAGTCGGATGCGTGCCGCAGGCCATGATGACGAAGCCGTATTGCGCGGCGACGTTGGCGACCTCGCGGCGGAGGAACCGCAGCTCTTCCCGGGCGTCATTGACATCGACGTGAACGTTGGTGGCAACTTCGAGCTGGGATTGCAGCATCTCCCGCATCGCCTGGCCGCCGGTGGACCAGTTCACCGACTCGAACAGCGCGTTGGGTGTTTCGATCGCGACCTCGAGGCTGCGGCGATCGGCGAGGAAGTATTCCTCCTCGATGCCGAAGGAATAGTCAGCCACCTTGCCGCGTCCGCCGGCAGAGCGAATGACGAGGTGCTGCTTGTCAGCAGAGGAATCGAGCCGCAGAAGTTTCAAAACGTCTGAAGCAAGGGTCATTGGCCACCCGGCAGTGGTATTACCTGCGGGCAATAATCCGTCTGACGGGGGTGGGTTCCGCTTCGGACTCACCGGAAATTGCAAGGTCGAATGGAACAATTTTGACACTGTCGGACGCGCGCGCGACCAGCGCGTGATTCGGCGGCACTTCCGTCCAGTCCGTTTCCTTGTCGAACGGCTCGGACACGACGATGACCTGACCACCGGCCTCGCGATAGTAGAGTGTGTTGGCGGCATCGTTGACCGCGACGCGAAATGCATAGAGATCCCCGCCGTTTGCGATCGCGCTGGTGAAGCGCAGCCGCTCGCGGAGCTGGCCTTCGTTGACGAGGCCGACGAGTGATTGCAGCACGGTTCGCGTCGCGGCAAGCGGATCGCTGTCAAGGCCCGCGCCCATCATGGCGAGGAACACGGCTTCGGAATCGGTCGTGCCGAGGCGCGAGGGATAATAGGCATCGGGGATCAGCGCCTCGACTTTTCGCCGCAGGCGATTCCAGCTGCCGACGAAGCCGTTGTGCATGAACATCCAATGGCCGCAGGCAAAGGGATGACAATTCTGCCGCGTCACCGCCGTGCCGGTGGCGGCACGCACATGAGCGAAGAACAGGTGTGAACGCAGATGGCGGCAGAGGTAACGGAGATTTTCATCCGACCAGGCCGGCCGTGTCTCGCGGTAAAGGCCGGGCTCCGGATGCTCGCCATACCAGCCGAGACCGAAGCCGTCGCCGTTCGAGCCCGCCGTGGATTGAAGCGACCGGATGCTTTGCGCGATCAGCGAATGCTCGGGCTCGGTGACGTAGGGTTCGAACGAGGTTGTCTCGCCCCGGTATGCGATCCAGCGGCACATGCGGGTTCCTGTCGGGGATATGTCCTGAGGTTCACCAACGATCCTCAACGCATCGGAGTTCCAGGCGCGGGCCCTGCACTGAGCAGGGGTTGCCTTACGGCCATCGCTGTGTAGAACAGCCTTGGGTGCTCGCTGCATTTGCGCAGCGACAGGTCAAGCGATGGTCGGGCCGCCACGCGGAAAGCGTGCGCCCATGAACGATCAGCTGCCCGGCAGGGACCTGTCGAAATCTCCGTTTTTCGTCGAACGGGCACTCACGACGCTCCAGCATTTCCTGCATGTCGAGGCTGTCAGCGGCGTGGTGTTGCTCGCGGCCGCGGCTGCCGCATTGCTGTGGGCCAACTCGCCCTTTGCCCATACGTATCATGACCTCTGGGACCTGCCGGTCCGGCTTCGGCTTGGCGAGTTCGTCTTCACCAGATCGCTGCACTTCTGGATCAACGATGCGTTGATGACGATCTTCTTCCTGGTCGTCGGCATGGAAATTCGCCGCGAGATCCATGAGGGCGCACTCAGCAAGTTCGACCAGGCCATGCTGCCGGTGCTGGCGGCTTTCGGCGGTGTCGCCGTCCCCGCGCTGATCTATCTGAGCTTCAACGCGGCTGCGGGGCGGGAGCATGGCTGGGCGATACCAACGGCAACGGATATCGCGTTCGCCGTCGGCGTGCTGGCACTTCTCGGAAAATCCATTCCCGGCAACGTCCGGGTCTTTCTGTTGGCGCTTGCGATCATCGACGACATCATCGCGGTGCTCATCATCGCGCTATTCTACACCAGCGGGCTCGATCTCAATGGCTTTGCCGTTGCGGTGCTCGGCGTTCTCTTGGCGCTCGGCTTTCAGCGGCTCGGGCTTGGCTCCGCGTATGCCTATATCGTACCGGCGTTCATTGTCTGGGCGGGCTTTCTCATGGCCGGGGTTCATCCGACGCTCGCAGGCGTCGTGCTTGGTCTGATCACGCCGGTGCGATCGGCCAGCCCGGAGATCGTGCCGCCGGTCATCCGCGTGGAGACGGCGCTGCATCCCTGGGTCGCCTACGGGATCATGCCAATCTTCGCGCTGGCGAACGCGGGAGTGAGCTTCACGAGCATGGAGCTCGCCGGTGGCGCTCAGTTCGTGACGCTCGGCGTCGCGCTCGCCCTTTGTGCGGGAAAGCCGATCGGGGTGATCGGTGCGACCTGGCTTGCTGTGCGCGTGGGTGGATGCCGGCTCGCACCTGACGTGACATGGGCCGGCATCTGCCTCATCGGGCTTCTGGCCGGCATCGGCTTCACCATGTCGATCTTCATCGCCATGCTGGCATTCAACGACGACAAGCTGCTGGACGCCGCGAAATTCGGCGTGCTGCTTGGCTCGCTCATCTCCGTGACGCTTGGCCTCGGATGGGGCTCCGAATACGCCCAGCGCCGGCGCAAGGAGATCGGAGACTAGATCGGAAGCGGAATCAGGGCCGCAGCCTCGCGATCGCTTGGGTTTTCGCTCGCCGCGAGACCCGCTGCGACGCCGACGCGATCGGCTTCGGAGCGGTTCTGGCTCATCTTGCGCTTGCCCTCGAACCGCACCACGGGAATGCGCACGCCGACGATCCCGCGCAACTGCGCGGCGATGAAATCGGCGGGCGCGTCACTGACGGCCCACGGCTTGGCGCGCGCGCCTTCGTGTCGGTTGGTCAGCCGTGTCACCGCGTCGAGCAGGCGTTGCGGCTCCTGGAAGAATTCGACCGGGCCGTAAGCGTGCACGGCGACGTAATTCCAGGTCGGCACCACCTTTTCCGTCTCTTGCTTGGTCGCGTACCAGGACGGCGTCACATAGGCGTCGGGACCGCTGAAGATCGCCAGTGCGTCTCCGATGGGCGGCAGCGTCCATTGCGGGTTGGCCTTCGCGACATGTCCGTACAACACCCCGTGCTGGCCTTCGCTCTCGTCGAGGAAGAGCGGCAGAGGCGTCGCGACCGGGCCCTCGGCGGTGGCCGTCACCAGGCTGGCGAGGCGCGCACCGCGGATGGTCGCCCGAATGCTCTCGATGTCGTCGTCTTTAAAGGCCGGGGGGATGTACATGGCATGTCTCCGTTCCGGGTTCGGAGATAGCCGGAATCTGGTCTGTTAAAAACGTCCAGATCAGGAAGATTTAATCAGTCCAGTTTGCTGATGGCCTCCGCGAGAAGCTTGCAGCCACGTTCGATCTGTGCGGCCTCCAGCGCCGAATAGCCCATGACGAGGCCGACGCTCTTCCGCATCCGGCGGGAGCCGGCGAACAGCGCGGACACGGGATAGATACCGACGCCCCTTGCGCGGGCCGCGTCGATCAGCGCGTCCTCACGCTTCTGCGGCAGATCGTCAAACCACGCCACGACGTGCAGGCCGGCGGCCGTGCCCTCGATCCGGACGCGATCGCCGAACCTTCGGCGAAGTGCATCGAGCAGCGCCTGCTGGCGCTCGGCGTTGCGCCGGCGTACGCGCCTGATGTGGCTCTCATAGGCGCCGCCCTCCAGCATCGCGGCAAGCGCCTCCTGTTCGATCAGCGGCGTGTGCCGGTCCATGATCTGCTTGGCGGCGGCGAACAGGGATCGCAGCCCGGCGGGGACCACCAGGTAGCCGATCCGCAAGGTCGGGGAGAGCGTCTTGGAGACGGTGCCGAGATAGATCACGTTGCTGCTTCCCTCGAGTGCATGCAGCGGGGGGATCGGCTTGGTGTCGTAGCGGTACTCGCTGTCGTAATCGTCCTCGATCACATAGGCATCGGCTTTCCGCGCCCAGGCGAGCAATTGATGCCGGCGTCTGATCGGCATGACGCCGCCGAGCGGATATTGATGCGACGGGGTCACATAGGCGAGGCGGGCTTCGACGCCGTCGAGCCGCGCTGTCTCCAGTCCGTCGGCGTCCACAGGGACCGGCACCGTCTCGGCGCCCGTCGCTGCAAACGTATGCCGTGCCATCTGGTAGCCGGGATCCTCCATCACGAAACGATCGCCGGCATCGAGCAGCAGCCGCGCGCAGATGTCGAGGCCCTGCTGCGAGCCGTTCACGACGACGATCTGCTCGACCTCGCAGCGGACGCTGCGCGATCGCCAGAGATAGCCCTGAAGCGCGGTTCGCAGCCGAAGCGAACCGCAGGGATCGTCATAGGCCAGCCGGTCGGGCTTGCGCGCCATCGCAGCAGTCATGGCCTTCTTCCATGCCAGCACCGGGAAATCCGATGGCGCGAGCTCGCCGTAGCGGAAGTTCGCGATGAGCCCGCGCGGCGGCTCGGTCCAGCGCGGCGGGTCCTTCAACAAGCGCTCGCCGAAAGCCGACAGCCGCGCCTTGCGCGCCGACGGTCGGGATGCAACGCGCGCACGCCCCCGCTCGACGACGGCGCGGGCAACGCGCGGCCGTGCGCCATGGCGCGTCTCGATAAAGCCTTCGGCGGCGAGCTGTTCATAAGCGACGGTCACGGTCGAGCGCGCCACGCCCATCTCGCCGGCAAGCGCCCGCGACGACGGCAGCAGGCCGTCGATCCCGTAGACCCGCGCCAAAATCTGATCCCTCAGGGCTTCATAGATCTGGCGCGCGCCCATGCGGCCGGCGCGGTCGCCGGGAATTGTCTTCATCTGGATCATCCACATTCCTGGGCCGGCATTCGTCCGAACGGACGATGCCGGAATGCGGTTCTAATCCTGTCCACCGAGAGTTTCGACGAAAGCCTTGCCGTAGGGGTAAAAATGCTCCTTGCGGCCTTGATCCCAGAGTGCCTTGAGCCCGAGCGCGGTGATGTCCCAGTCCGGCCGGCAATTCATGCTGACGGCTCGGAGATCCTGGCGCAGCTCTTCGACAGTCGGGCGTCCGAAGAACCAGTAGCCGTTATAGATCTTGTGAACGCGCAGGCCGGGCTCCAGCACGATGACGTGCGGGATCATCGGATTGTGGACGGGATCGGTGTATTCGGCGATGTCGAGATCCTTCTGAACGATCCGCCGCGAATCCGACAGGAAAGTCCAGTGCGCCCCGACACCGCTGCGATATTCGCTGGTCTGGGTGATGTTGTCGGTGGTGATCGTGACGAGACGGCAATAGCCGACCTCCATCTCGCGATGGAGTTGCAGCAGGCCTTCGGCCTGGCGGCGGTCCTTCGGACAGAAGCCGCCGCGGCCGAGAACGAGCACCATCGGATCGCCACCCTGGAGTTCGGAAAGCTTTCGGTGCTTGCCGGTGTGGTCGCTGAGCTCGTAATCGGGGAAGGTTACTCCCGGCATCATGTCAGGTCGCATTGAACTCTCCCATATCTTCTCGCATGTCGGGCGTGGGTGCCGACACTCACAGATCGATCACGACATCGCCCTGGGGCCGTGAACAGCAGATCAGGACATTGCCGTCCGCCGGCGCGTCAAGTGGGTCCGGCGCGTAGCTGACAGATCCGGCCACGAGCCCGCTCTCGCAGTTGTGGCACACGCCGGTTCGGCACGACCAGCGCACGGGAACGTCGCAGGCTTCGGCCAGTTCGAGCAGGCTGGCATAGGATGGTCCCCAGCAGACATTGAGGCCGCTGCGGGCGAATGAAACCATCGGACCCGGGCCGGCTGCGCCGGCTGGCAAGTGCGCCCGCTTCTGCGGGAAGGCCGCTATGCCGGGTGTCAGGGATGGTCCGGCACCGAACATCTCGGTGTGGATGCGATCCGGTGCAATGCCAAGTCCGGCAAGCCCGCGCGAGAGATCGGTCATGAACGGTGCCGGCCCGCACAGATAGAAATCACCGTCTCGCGGGACGCCGAGGGTTTGAAGCACCCGGAGGTCCAGATGTCCGATCGTGTCGAAATCCACATTGAGGCGATCGCCCGGGTCGGGCGCGCTGTAGCAGACATGGCTGTGATGGTGAGCCAGCCCAGCCAACAGCCCGCGCACCTCGGTGGCGAACGCATGTTCGCGACCGTTGCGGGCGCCGTGCAGCCACCAGACCTCTCGCGTCGTTGCTTCCGCGGCGAGCGCGTGCAGCATCGCAAGCACCGGCGTCACGCCGATGCCGGCACTCAGCAAGACGACGGGCCGTGCATCTTGCCGCAGCGTGAAGCGCCCGCGCGGCGCGCCGATCTGCACGGCGTCGCCAATTCGGACCTCGTCGGCGACATATTGGCTCGCCGCACCGTGGGCTTCCCGCTTGATGCTGATGCGCCAGGATGCGGCATCGGAGCGGCTCGACAGCGAATAGCTGCGCGTCATCGCCGGTGCGGTGGAGGCGCCGAGCCGCACGACGACGAACTGCCCAGGGAGAGCGGCGGCGACGGGATGTCCGTCCGTGGGTTCGAGGATCAGCGACGTCACGTTGCCGCTTTCAGCGATCTTGCGCGCCACGCGAAACGGCCGGAAGCCGCGCCAGGCCGGAGGCGGGCTCGACGCCGGGCCGAGCCCGGCGTTTCCCGCTGTCGTATCCTTGCGCTGCTGCTCGAGCAGCGCCGCGAAGGAATGACGCCAGCCGCCGCTCAGCGCCGGAATTTTCAGCGCGCGCTCCAGGCCGTCGCGCGGGTGAGGGGGCAGATAGAGCAGCGCATTGATCTCGGACACGCTCATGCGTTCGGGCCCGCTGGCGACTTGCACGATCTCGTCGCCGGCCTCGACGTCGCCTTCCTCGATCACACGAAAATAGAAGCCGGGCCGGCCGTGCCTGACGAGCAGCGCGGCCATGTCCGGCTCATCCATGCGAATGCCGAGCCGGTAGCAGGTGACGCGGGGCTGCGTCACCTCGAACAGGGCAGAGCCGATCTTGTAACGGTCTCCGATGCAGACGACCCTGTCGGCGAGGCCCTCGACGGTAAAATTCTCGCCGAATTGACCGAGGACGAGGTTCGATCGACCAAGGTGCTCCTGCCAGTATTGATAGGACTCCTGCTGATAGACATAGACGGCGCGCTGCTCGCCGCCATGACCGGCGGTATCGCCCTGGCCATCGCCGTCGATGTTGAGCCGGCGCACCCTGCGCGGGCCACTGACGGGTGTCTTCCAGATGCCCGTATGCACGGTTTTGCCTTGCCACGCGATGTCGCGCGGCAGGCCGACATTGACGGAGAGCAAACGGGCCATGGGGGTTCCCCGGCGTGACGGGCGCGGCTCTGGCGGATTCCAGGTCGCTGCAATGGCAATCTGCATCCATGTCGGATTTTTGGCCCGTTAGTCGTTGTTAGACGTTGCTAGACGGTCTTGTCGCGGGCTGTCTGCGCCCCGATCTGGGGCGCAGACACCGCAAGACGGGAGAGCGCGATGGATGATCAGGCGATACTGGCGGCGCTGCAGCGCCATTGGGACGCTTCGGACGCGAATGATTTCGAGGCCGAGCATGACATCTATCGCGACGACGCCGTGCTCGACTATCCGCAGTCCGGCGAGCGCATCCGCGGCCGCAGGACGATTCAGGAAAGCCGCTTCGTGCAGCCAAACCAGAAGCGCTTCACGGTCCGGCGGATCGTCGGCGGCGGCGATCTCTGGGTGAGCGAGTTCGTGCTGACCTATGACGGGGTGCCGTCCTACGTCGTCAGCATCATGGAATTCCGCGACGGACTGGTGGCGCACGAGACGCAGTATTTCGGCGAGAGGTTCGATCCGGCACCGTCGCGCGCGCATCTGGTGGAGCGGGTGGGGTAGCTCGGCACCCTCCGTCATTGCGAGCGGAGCGAAGCAATCCAGCGTCTTTCCGCAGTCGCAGTCTCGATTGCTTCGCTGCGCTCGCAATGACGATGTGGAAGCAGCATGTCCGGGACGCGTGCACGACTACTTAACCAAATCCAGCAACACGGAACCCGATGCGGCGGCTGGTCGCAGTCTGCTGGCTTGATTCCGGCTCACGCATCTTTATTTCTGACACGAACAAGAATCCGGGCCCCTCTGGCGAGGACGCCGACAATGTCGGCAAAACCTCGCGATGTCGGATGACCTGTCCCGCGCGAATGCGATGGATCGGCCGATCGTCGGGCCTTCTCTGTTTCCTCCGACCAATCGTCCCCATCGCAGTCCCGCGCGGTCATTTCGCAACGTAAGGGAGCTACGATGTCCGACGCAGCCACTTCAAATCCGACCGAGATCGAGATCACGGAACCGTCCAGCCTGAACGAGCAGGCGGCGGTGGCGCTGGTCATTGCCGGCGCGCTCGTCGCCGTTGCCGACCGGCGCGTTTCGCCGGTCGAGCGCGACGAGGTGATCCGCTTCATCAGGGATCGCGGACTGGCGCCGCACATGAGCGACGACCGGCTGTTTGCGATATTCGACGAACTGGCGGAACGGCTTGAGGAGCCCGACTTTGCCAATGTGGTGATCGACACGTTGCGTCCGGTCTCGGACCTGCCGCTGTCAGCCCATTTGATGGAACTGTCGGAGCGCGTCGCGGCTGCGGACGAGGACGTGCATCCCCATGAGGTGCAGGCGATCAAGCTGTTGCGCCTGCTGACGCTGGTGCTGCCGCGCGCAAAGCCGGTGGCGCCGGGCAGCGCAGGCACGGAACGGCGCGCCGCCACGCAGGAGTGAGCATGAGTGCAGCATCGGACGAGCGTACGACAGGAAACCTGGTCGCCACCCGCCAGATGGCCGGTGGCGACCCGCGTCTCGACAAGCTCGTCCGCCGCCTGCCGCCGCGCATGGGCGATACCGTCGCCTATCTGCTGAAACCGTCCAGCCGCTGGGTGAGGATCCCATCGGGCGCGCTGCTCATCGTTGGCGGCGCGCTCTCCTTCCTGCCGGTGCTCGGAATCTGGATGCTGCCGCTCGGCCTCGCACTGCTCGCCGAAGACGTCCCGGCATTGCGCGCCTCGCGCTCCAAGGTCCTGGATTGGGTCGAGCGGAAGAAGCCGCAATGGCTCGATCCGTCTGCATCGAAAAATGATCAATCATGACTGAATTCATCACCGCCGACGCGCTGACAGCGCTGCTCCAGGTCATCCTGATCGACCTCGTGCTCGCTGGCGACAACGCCGTCGTCATCGGCCTTGCGGCCGCCGGCCTGCCGGCCGAGCAACGCCGCCGCGCCATTATCGTCGGCATCGTCGCAGCCACAGCCTTGCGTATCGTCTTTGCCGGGGTCGCGACCCAGCTCCTGCAGGTGATCGGCCTGCTGCTCGCCGGCGGCGTGCTGCTGCTGTGGGTGTGCTGGAAGATGTGGCGCGAGCTGCGCGAGCAGTCTGCGCACACCGAGCTCGCGTTGAGCCATGGCGGCAGCGCGGGCAGCGCGCCGGCGCCGCGCAAGACCTTCGGGCAGGCGGCGTTGCAGATCGTCGCCGCCGACGTCTCGATGTCGCTCGACAACGTGCTCGCGGTCGCAGGCGCCGCGCGCGAGCATCCCTACATCCTCGCGTTCGGACTGTTGCTGTCGGTCGCGATGATGGGCGTCGCCGCCGACCTGCTCGGCCGGGTGTTGCAGAAGCAGCGCTGGATCGCCTATGTCGGTCTCGCCATCATCGTTTACGTCGCCTTCGAGATGATCTATCGCGGCTCGCTGGAGCTTGCGCCTGTGATCGCGAGTCTCTGACGCGGCGCTTTTGCCTGCAATCCGGAGTGATCCATGTCGTCTGAACCCAAAGCACTTTCGGCCGGGCCGCGGCCCCAAATCGGCCCGTTCGCCCAGCTCATCTTCGGCTCGCGCTGGCTGCAAGTGCCGCTCTATGTCGGCCTCATCGTCGCGCAGGGCGTCTATGTGCTGCTGTTCCTGAAAGAGCTCTGGCACCTGGTTGCGCATTCGTTCGACGCCAGCGAGCAGCAGATCATGCTGGTCGTGCTCGGACTGATCGACGTCGTCATGATCTCGAACCTGCTGGTGATGGTGATCGTCGGCGGCTATGAGACCTTCGTCTCGCGCCTGAACCTGAACGGCCATCCCGACGAGCCGGAATGGCTCAGCCATGTCAATGCCAGCGTGCTCAAGATCAAGCTCGCTATGGCGATCATCGGCATTTCCTCGATCTCGCTGCTCAGGACCTTCATCGAGGCCGGCAATCTCGGCACGACGCGCAGCAATTTCACCGAGAGTGGCGTGATGTGGCAGGTGCTGATCCACCTGACCTTCATCATCTCCGCGATCGGCATCGCCTGGGTCGACCGCCTCAGCGAGAGCGGCCACCGCAAGGAGGCCCCTCACGGCTGAGCGTGCGATCGCGGCGGCATCTACAGGCGACGGCCCCGCGCCAGCGTCTCGGATGGGGCCTCGCCGAACGTCATCTTGTAGCTCCGCGAGAAGTCGCCGAGATGCCAGAAGCCGTTGCCGAGCGCCGCGGCCTTGACGCTCAGTCCGGCGCTTCCGGTCATGAGCTGAATGCGGGTCGACCATAACCGCTTGAGACGCAGATAGTGATGCAGGCTCACGCCGTGCACCGCGTGCGTCGCGGTCTGGAGCGTACGCACGGAGACGCCGAGCGCGGCGGAGAGGTCGTCGCTGTAGAGTGGCTTGCTGCCGAACAGCGCAACGACTTCGTCGAGATGCGCGATCAGCCTGCGGTGCCTGTCGAATGAACCGCGGCGGGCGGCGAGTGCGCCTGATGGCAGCAGGGTGGCGTCGAGGCCGGCGAGCAGCGTTTCCTGGATCGGGCGGTTGAGCGGCTCGAATTGCCGGGGATCGTTGCACGCCGAAGCCAGCGAGAACATCTCCAGGATAGCAGCGCGCAGGCGCGTCATCGGATCGTCCTGCGCGCGAACATACGCGAGGCTGGTGTCGAAATCCGCCCAGCCGCGATGGTGCATGTCCGAGTTGAAGCGCAGCATCAGGTAAGTGTTGGGATGATGCTCGATCGCTTCTACGGCGGCTTTGCCGCGCATGATGGAGATGGTCGAACTATCGACCTCGCGGCCATTGGCGATGGAGTGAAAGGTGAGGGGGACAACGAGGCCGACGCCTTTGTCCGTGCCGATCTCCGCCTCAAACTTCCGTGCAAAGGAGCGCTGGAGCACGAAGAGCCCGTCCCGGAGCGGCAGGATGGCGCGAGACAGCGAGAATTCCCGTGGACGGAGCGGCGTGCTGGTGCCGAGACCGAGCACCTCGTTGGCGCGAAATTCGCCGAAGTCCGAGAAGCGCTCGACGCCGAGGACGCGCGATGGTTTTAGCCGACGGACCGGCATTCGGTATCCCAGGGTATGTCGGGGTGATTGGGTTGGACAGCAGAAGAGTATCAGAGGCCCGACCATCGGCCATATTCCGGGAAACTACTGCCAGCGCGGCGGCGACTGGGGAAGTCGGCGCGATGCTGTGAGGACCTCACGGACAAGGACGCGAGTCCGGCAGGCTCAGATCGTTCACTTCAGAATTTCGCACACCGTAGGATGTGATCCGACGTCACGCCGCGCGTTGCTTGTGGAGATGCTCCGCCACCACGCCTCCAACGCCTCGCGCTCGCATCCGAGCCTGACGCTCATGCCGCCGGCGAACTTGATCCAGTCGGCGAAATGGTCTCTGCCAACCGCGATCACCACGGGAATGTCGGCATTGAGCGCGCGTTTGATCAGCTGGGACAGGCCCTTGCCGTCGCGTTCGCGCTTGCCGAAGCGGTTGATGACAACGAGATCGGCGCCATGCGAGAGGGCGTCCGTGATCCGCATCCCGGCATTTTGCAGCCGCGCGAGATCGAGACGGCAGCCGCGCGCGGCCGGATCGAAATCCTGCGCGAGCAGAAGCGTCTCGCCGTTGTGAAGCAGCACCGCCGACAGGCTCGAGTCCGCGCATTGGCCGGCCTGAACCATGCCGACGACGCGGAAGCCGCGCGCATTCAGATCCGCCGCGAAGCTGCGCAGGACCGCGTCGGGGTCCTGATGCGGTTGGTAGACGAGGGCGGCGAGGTCGCATTGCGCATCGAACATGGTCCGCCTCCGTTTGACTGCAAAGAATTGGGGCCGCGACGCTTCCGCCGCGGCCCCGGATTCCGGATCAGGCCGCCGGCGGCCCGTTGATGATCTGGAGCTGGGTGAATTCGGCGAGGCCTTCCTCGGCGAATTCGGTGCCGATGCCCGACTGCTTGGCGCCGCCGAACGGGATGTGCGGGGCCATGTCGAGATGCTTGTTGATCCAGACCGTGCCGGACTCGAGCTGGGTCGCGACTTCGTGCGCGCGCTTGACGTCGGACGACCAGACCGACGCGCCGAGACCATAGGTCGTGGCATTGGCGCGGCGGATCGCGTCGTTCTTGTCGGAGTATTTGATCAGCGGCAGCACGGGGCCGAACTGCTCTTCGTCGACCAGCTTCGATCCTTCCTGGATGTCGCGCACGATGGTCGGCTCGATGAAATAGCCGGGCCGATCCATCGCGGAGCCGCCCGCGACCACCTTGCCGTTCTTGCGGGCGTCCTCGAGGAACGTCTTCACCTTCTCGTACTGCATCCTGTTCTGAAGCGGCCCGAGCTTGGTGCCCTGCTTGGCGCCGTCGTCGACCACCGTGCTCTTGGCGATCGCGACCAGCTCGTTGCAGAGCTCGTCATAGACGGACTCATGGACATAGAGCCGCTTGATGGCGAGGCAGACCTGGCCGGAGTTCTGAAACGCGCCCTCGAAGATGCCGGGGGCGACCTTATTCGGGTCGACGTCGTCGAGCACGATGCCGGCGTCGTTGCCGCCGAGCTCCAGCGTGATGCGCTTGAGCGTCTGCGCTGCGCTCGCCATCACCTTCTGCCCCGTGGCGGAGGAGCCGGTGAAGGAGATCTTGCGGATGTCGGGATGCTTGGTCATCTCGCCGCCGAGATCGTTGGCGTCGGTGATGAAGTTGAGAACCCCCTTTGGCAGGACGTCCTTGATCAGCTCGGCGAAGCGCAAGGTCGCAAGCGGCGTGGTCGGCGCCGGCTTCACCACCAGCGTGTTGCCGGCGAGCAGCGCCGACGGCAGCTTGAAGCTGAGGATCAGCAGCGGATAGTTCCAGGGGATGATGGCGCCGACGACGCCGAGCGGGCGGCGATAGGCTTCCACCTTGCGGTCGCCGGAATCCTCGATCACCTTCATCGGCAATTCGAGCGAGCTGAGGTAGCGGAAGAACGCGGCCATCCCCAAAACTTCGCCGGTGGCGTCGCCGAGCGGCTTGCCTTGCTCGCTGGTGAGGATGTGGGCGAGCTCGCCCGAATTGGCCTCGATGACGTCGGCCATCTTGTTCACGAGCTTGCGACGTTCCGCCATCGGGGTCGCGGCCCAGGCCGGGAAGGCGGCCTTCGCTGCGGCGACGGCGGCATCGAGCTGCGCCTTCGAGGCACGCGGACACTGCGCCAGCACCTCTTCGGTCGCGGGATTGAGAACCGGCATGGTCTGGTCGCCGGGCACCATCTTGCCGTCGATGAGAAGATTGTAGTCGCTCATTGGCTTTGCGCTCCCTTGAAGAAACGGGCCGTTCGGGCCTCGTTATATCGAACTATATATCACGCTTCCGCCGAACCGGCCATGCGGCCGGTTCGATCAATTCCAGAAAAGCAGGGCTGGGCAGATGGACATATCGATATATCGTGATGGATATAGCGAATTGCGTTCCGGGACTGGCGATGGAAATCAAGGTGAGGCAGCTCACGACCTGCGAGGTGGCTGCCGACGGCGGTGCGATCTCGCTGGGCTTCGAGGATCTGGCGGGCAACCCCGCCGCGGTCAGCGTCTCGCTCAACCAGGTCGGCGCCCTCATCATGACGCTGCCCGGGCTGCTCGAGGCGGCGCTGAAGGCCCGCTACGGCGACCAGAGCCTACGCTACGCCTATCCGCTGGCGTCCTGGGCGATCGAGCAGTCGACCGACACCACCCAGCGCATCATCACGCTCCAGACCGAGGACGGCTTCAAGGTCCGCTTTGCGATCCCCAGGGACGAGCAAAGCCTGCTCGGCGAAGCGCTGACCCGGCCGATGCCGGAAATGTCGGTGCGGCCGAACTAGGCGGCGGCGTCAGTCGCCTGCTTCCACCCGCGGCGGCAGATCGGCGGGCAAAGCGGGCCGAATGAGCAGAGGTTCGTCCATGCGCACGCGCGCTCACGATTTCCGGGAACGGGCGATGTCGCTCTTGAGCGCTTCGAGCTCCTTGTGCACGGCGCGCGCGGCATCGCGCTCGATCTTGCGGTAGCGCGCAACAAGTTTCTCGCCGAACGGGGTCAGCATGGCGCCGCCGCCGTTCTTGCCGCCGGCCTGCGGCTCGACCGCGGCATGTCCGCAGATGCGGTTGATCTCGTCGACCAGATCCCAGGCGCGCTTGTAGGACATGTCCATGGCCCGGCCGGCCCCCGAGATCGAGCCGTGCTCGCGGATCTGCTCCAGAAGCTCGATCTTGCCGGGCCCGATCCGATCCTCGCCGTCGAGGTCGATGCGAAGGCTCAGCTGGGGGAGGGATTTGGCGCTCGCGCGCGACATGATGGGGTCTCTTGGGGTACTTGCATGCGAGATTGCCACTCTTGCCCGCCGCGGACAAGGTGAGGGCGCCTGATTTCCCAAAAGATGGACCTTTGTCGACGTCTTCAGGGCACGGGTTTCAGCCCCGTGCCCGTGATCGCTGCATCTTATTCCGCGGGGCTTCCGATCACCGCACCCTGACTGACGTCCTCGCGGGCGAGGATCATCAAAAGGCCGACGATGATGAGCTCGACCACCGCGAAAGCAATGAAGGCGCCGGTGAACGAGCCGGCCGAGGCGTTGATGATGGCGCCCATCATCCAGGGCGCCACGAAGGCCGAGAAGATGCCAAATACCTCGGCGTATCCAATCGCGGCCGGTGCGAGCGCGCCGGAGTATTTTTCGCTGAGCAGAGCGAAGATAGCGCCGCCGCCGAGCAGCGCGATACCGCTGAGTGCTGCAAACAGCACCAGCATCGCGAACGACATCGGTGTGACCACGCTCCACAGGAACATCAGCGCGGTCAGGAAAGCGAGACATGCGGTGAGCTTGATCATGAAGGGCTTGCCGAGCCGATCGGACATGTAGCCGCCAATCACCAGGAATAGCACCTGCGACAACCCCATGACGGTGCCGATGACAGCGCCGGCTTCCGGCGGCATGTGCTGTACACTGATGAAGGCCGGCACCACCCAGGTGGCGGTGCCGGCGATCGCAAAGGTGCAGGCCACGATGCCGAAGCCGGCGACCGCGATCCATTTCGAGCGGAAGATCTCGCCGAGCGGCAGGTGCTCCTGAGGTGTTTCATTGCCCCAGGTAAAACCGTCGATGCCAAGCTCGCGCGGATTGTTACGGACGACGAGCGCGTCGACCGCCGCGACGAACAGGGTGCCGATCGCCAGCACGGCGAAGAAGGTCCGCCAACCGGTCGCAATCGTCAGGGGAATGCCGAGCGCGAAATCCATGGTGATGGCGAGGCTGTAGGCGGCGAGGATGATGCCTACCACCGAGCCGCGCCGACTTTGCGGAAACCAGTCGAAGATCAGCTTCATGTTGCCGATGAAGATGCCGGCGTCGAAGAAGCCGATCACGAGCCGGAGCATCACGAGCTGTGTGTAACTTTGCACGAACACCTGGAGCACCATGCCGATACCAGTGCCCGCAAGCCCGATCAGCAGCATGTTGCGCGCCGTCATCGACCGGCTGACCGGCGACCAGACGACCATGCCGATGCCGTAGGTCAGCGCAAAGATGCCTTGGGCGAGTCCTGCCTCGGCGGGATTGAGCTTGAGGCTCTCGGAGACGAAGGGCAGTACGGCCGCGAAGGCATACCAGTCGGCGGCGAGAAAGATCTCGCAGAGGATGGCGAGCGCCAGCATGCCTTTTTGCCAACGGGCTATCCGACGGCGGTCGTTCTCGGAGATGGACGTCCAAGTTGTTGTCAGCAATGTCATCATCGGTTCTCGCGGTTTGAGTGTCGACGGAATCGGCGTGGCCTCAGGCGGGCGGCGGCAGGAAGTTGACCTCGTGTTCGGCGGCACGTCGCACGACCTCCTGCGGATCGGGGAGATTGTGGATGCGCTCGAACAGCTCTTTCAGCGACCGCGTCGGTGCGACCCAGAACAGGCTGGTGGCGGTTTCACCCGACTTGTTGAAAATGCCGTGGGGGATGCCCTTGGGCATGCGGACGAGGTCGCCGGCCTTGGCGACAAAGTCCTTGCCATCGAGCCAGAGGTCGTAGCGGCCGCTCAGCACATAGACGAATTCATCCTGGGTCGGATGCACGTGCGGCGGCACGAAGGTGCCATCCGGAAACACGGCATGCCAGGCCATCGACGCCTCGGAATGCTGCTTCAGCGTGTAGGTCTGGCCCAGAATGTTCCAGATGACGTTGCCAAAGCCTTCTTTGGCAGGGGTCACGCCCGGAGGCATCTCGATCATGGTGGTGTCCTCTGTTGTGTGCGGATCAATCGGCGAGAAAATCGGTGACGTAGTGTGCAGAAGACGGCGTTTCCTCGAACACGAGATGACCGGTCGCAGGCACCAGCGTCACGCGTGCGTCGGGGAGCCCTGTTTTCCAGGCATCTGCCTGGGCGGTCGGGCGCAGGCGATCCGCGGCTCCCCACAGCACCAGCGTCGGCATCGTGATCCGATGCAGCCAGTGCGCGAGCTTGGGATTGCCCTGCGGTTCGCTGCGGATCAGCTTGGCAAAGCCCGTCACCTCGCGTCCGAGCTGGGCATCGAAGGCCGGATCGGGCGCCTTGGGAAAGTAACGGAGTGCCGCGGCCGGATCGTGCGCGAGATAGGCTGGCAGTTCATGCGGTGCGATCTCAAACAACCCGGGCGCAGGCGCGCTTCCGACCACAAGACCGGCGGGAGCAACCAGCACCAGCTTACGGACCCGATGCGGCTGACGGATCGCGAACTCTGCGGCAAGCCATCCGCCGAGCGAGAACCCGGCGAGGTCGAACTGCTCAAGGCCTAGCTTGTCGAACAGATCCATGTAGTGAAGGACGTGATCCTCGACGGTGTCGATCGTCTCGGCGTCGCCGGAGTCGCCAAAGCCCGCATGATAGGGGATGATGACCGTGTGCCGCTTCGCCCATTCGCGCGCCATCTCGAAGCCGGTGAAGGTGCCGGTGCCGTGTAGGAACACCAGCGCCGGGCCGCTTCCGATGCTGTGGACGATGGTCCGCACGTGGTTGATCGCATATTCCGCGCGGGAGAAGCCGGTCAGATCCGGCGAGGGTTTGACGGTATCAAGCATGGTCATCTCCGGTTGAAGGCGGCAGGGCCGGGCGTTGGTGAGTCATGCGGCGGCCTCCTGGCGACCGCTGAGAAGTGAGGCGAATTGTTCGACGGCGTTGGCGAGCCGCGCGGCCGTCATTGGTGCGAGCGGTTCGCCCGGTACGATCTCGCCGCTGCTGGCGTAGATCGCCGTCGAAACGGTGCAGGCTTCGAAGAAGCCGAACAGCGGGCGGAGCTGGTGCTCGACCACCAGCGAGTGGCGCAGGCCGCCGCCGACCGCGGTAAGCAGCACCGGGCGATTGCGCAGCACGCTGGGTTCGATCAAGTCGAATAGGTGCTTGAACAATCCGGGATAAGAGCCCTGGAACACCGGGCATCCGATCACGAGGCCGTCGGCCTGTTCGATGGCCTCGACGACGGCGCGCGCATTGTCATCGAGTGCGGTCCGGGTGAAGCCGGCGATGCCGCAACCGGCGTCGACAAGGTCGAGGACGGTGGTCTTCAGTCCATGCTGCGCCTGAAGATCGGCGGCGACGGCTTCCACCAGCATGCGCGACTTCGCCGGGCGCCAACTATTGCCGCAGAAACCAACGATGCGGGATGTCCTCACCTCGACGCCCTCGTGTCTGGTCGCTTGCTCAGCCCGTCACCCCGAAGACCGTCCATTGCGCACCAGGGCCGGGGAGGCCGAGCAGCGCGCGACCGCACTCTTCGACGATCTGGTCGGCCATCAGGATGTGCTGCGTGCCCGAATGGATGTCGCGATAAAACCGCTGCATCGGCGTGTTGTGCAGCGAGGCACCGCGGGCGGCACGATGCGCGAAGGTCGCGACATCCGACAGAACGTCGTGGACGTGGCGCAATGACAGCTTGATCATCGTCATCTGCTCCAGCGACGGACTTTCACCGCGGGCGCAAGTCTCCGAGACGTCCTTCCAGGTTTCGTGGACCAATGCACGTGCTGCGCGGAAACGAGCTTCGGCCTGCGCGAACTGGAACTTGAAGCTCGCGCTGTCGCGCGACTTGCCGAATGGATCCTGGCGCTGGACGATCACCTTGACGAGTTCGTCGAGCATGCGGCGGCCGACACCGACGGCCCAAGCGGAATGCGCCCAGGCGCTGTAGCCCGCCAGCCCCAGTGCACCCTGCACACCACCTCGGCGCGGCGCGCCAATGTCAAAATCGTAGGTCATGTGCGTGGGCACGAACAACTCGTCGCCCTCGCTCAAAGTGTAGTCGAAACTTCCCGTCGCGCGCAGGCCGAGCACGTCCCAATTGCCCATCAATTTGATGGTCGCGCGCGGATGATGGGTGACGACGATCTTGGGCTGGCCGTTCGGGCCAAACACCATGTCCTTGCCGGATGCGTCGGTGACGAAGCAGCCTGAATGGACCCACTCGGCGTGCTGAATGCCGCTGCCATAGGCCCAGTTGCCGCGGATCATGTAACCGCCATCGACCGGTCGGGCGAAGCCGCGCGGCACGCCGTTGCCGGCAATCGTGATGTCGGGCCCGCCCGCGAAGACTTTCTTGATGCCTTCGTCCTCGATGTAGATGGCGAGCGTCGTGCCTTCCATGTTGTTGCCGATGACGCACCAGCCGGCGGAGGCGTGTGCGTAAGCGAGCCGCTCGATCACGGTCATGGCGTCGTAAGGCAGAAGCTCGGCGCCGCCGACCTCCTTCGGGAACAGCATGGTGTAGATGCCGGCCTTGCGCAGCGCCGCCACCACGTCGTCAGTCAGATAGCCCTGTGCCTCGGCCTCCGCGGCTCTGGATTCGACCAGCGGTAGCAGCGCGTCGAGGCGCGCATGGAACTCGGCCACCGTCGGGGTCGCGGAAGGTTTTACGGCGAGTTGCACGGAAGGGCTCATGGTCGGTGTCTCCACGTCGGGCTGTTGGTTCTTCGCGCAACGCTGCTGGACGCGAAGATCTCGGTCGGGCGGAACAGACACCGGTCGCGGGCAAGACTCCGCCCACACGCGCCAATGACTGTTGGTGCGCGCGACGAACGGCTCGCGTTGGTGTCGAGATGTCCCCGTCGGAACCGCGCGAACGTCGTTACGCGATCCCCGACGGCCGGGATGCTAGAGATGAGGCGGCCAAAACAGCAATCCCCCATCATGGGGGGTGTTGGCCATGCTGCTCTGCCGCAAAGCTGGGCCGGGAGAGCAGTTTCTTGCCGCTTCTTTTCGCTTGACCAAAGATCAGGCGAGGCAGAAATTTTAAGCCTATAACAATCGGCAATGACGCGCGTGTGTCCGAGGGCACCCCGTGTTCGCGCGAGGAGTGGCGGTGAGAGCCGAGCGGGAGCATTTGGATGGTCTGCCCGAGCGCCAGCTCGCAGATCGACTGATGTCCATCGCCGAGAGCCGCTCGGTGCGCGCGCTTGGCATTGCCTGCTGCTCGGCGATCACGGAATTGACGGGATCGCCGACCGTCGGCCTCTATTTGCTCGATGGGCTTGAACCGGAACTGGTCTACAGCCGGCACGTCGCAGAAGGCCTGCTCGACAATTACAGGGCCGGCTTCTGGAAGCGCGACCCCGTGCTCGACTGCATCATGACCCAAGGCCGCGCGGTCGACGGTGAAACGGTGATCGGTCCGCAGCAATGGCGGCACAGTCCGTCCTTCGAGATGCTCCACGAGTGGGGCTTTGCATACAACATGGGCGGCCCGTTGTGGTGCGGACAGAAGATCGTCGGCGTGCTGTTTACGGCGACGACCGATACGGACGCGCCCTACACGATGCGGTCGCGGCAGCGCATGGAGATGCTGTGTCGGGCCGGTTCGCTCGCTTTGACCAACATGACGAACGCGGGCGCGATCGACGCTCATCCTGCCGCAATCCGGGTCCCCGAGCCGGCAGCGACGCCGGTGGCGACGCTCTCGGCATCGCTTCCGCCACGGTCCGCGGACGTCGCCATCCGGGTCTGCCGCGGCCAGACCAACAAGGAAATCGCCCGCGAGATGGGGATTTCCGATCAGACCGTGAAGGAACACGTCGCGAACCTGTGCCGACGCTTCGGCGTGCACAACCGCACCGAGCTTGCGGCCTGCCTGCTGAGTCCGAGCGCTCGGCAATAAGGTGCCGCGCCGGGTCAGATGTGGTTGACGATCAGCTTGAGCGAGCCGACGAAAGTCGGACGCCGCCGATAGTGCCCGTGCCGTTCATCCCACCGGCCGGATGCGAGATCGCTGCCGAGATGGTCCTCGAAACGCCGCACCACATCGTCGGCAACAAAGCTCCAGGCCGAGCAGGCGAGCCGCGCGGCCGGATCGAGCAGCATCTCGGGGCGGCCGTAATAGGCCTCGTTGAAGCCGTCGGTGCAGTCGAGCGGGATCGGGACGGGCAGGACATCCGTTGTGCCGCCGAGGCCTTCCGCGATCTCGCGGATTGCCGGATAGCGCACAGCCTCGACCGCGATCACCTCCGGGCAATAGGCGTTGAGCCAGAAGCGATCGAGCTCGTCGGGGGCGCAGGTCATGATCGCGATCGGGCCGCGCGTCACCCGCCGCATCTCGGAGAGGCCGGCGTTCAGGTTCTTCCACTGATGCACCGAGAAGGTCGACATCGCGGCGCCAAACGCGCCGTCCTCGAAGGGCAGCTTCTCCGCGACCGCATCGATCGCCGCGGGAAGATGAGCCGGCCGCTGCGCCCGCATCGATTGCGACGGCTCGACCGGCGTCACGGTGCGGCCGACCGGCTCGTAGGAGCCGGCGCCCGCGCCGACATTGAGGATGGTGCGGGCCTCGCTGAGCGCCGCGTCGATCAGCTCGGCGATGCGTGGGTCCGGGCGGCGGAAATTCGTGTAGCCCTTGCCGATGGCGCCGTAATTGGCGTCGCCGGCGCTGCCGTCCTGGTGGCGTGGTGCGGCGTCCTGCATGAACGATCCTACAGCGTCTTATGCGACACGTTCTTGACGACGGTGTAGCACTGCAAGCCCTCGGTGCCGCCTTCACGCCCGTAACCGCTGTCCTTCACGCCGCCAAACGGCGTCTCCGCGACGGAGGCGACGAAATGGTTGATCGAGAGGTTTCCGACCTCGACGCTCTCGGCGAGGCGCTCGGCATTGCTCGCCGAGCGCGTGAACGCGTAGGCGGCAAGGCCGTAGGGAAGGGCGTTGGCCCTCTCGATCGCCTCATCCAGCGTCTTGACCGGATTGACTAGCGCGAGCGGCCCGAACGGCTCCTCGTTCATGGCGCGGGCATCGTCGGGCAGATCAGCGAGCACGGTGAGCGGAAAGAAATAGCCGCGATTGCCGATGCGCTGCCCGCCGGCGAGCACGCGCGCGCCCTTGGCCTTGGCGTCCGCAACCAGCGTCTCCATGGCATCGATGCGGCGTGCATTGGCCAGCGGCCCGAGCTGGGTCGAGGGATCGAGGCCGTTGCCGACTTTCAGCTGGCTGGCGCGCTCGGCAAAGGATTGCGCGAACTGCTCGTAGATCTTTTCCTGCACGAAGAAGCGCGTCGGCGCGACGCAGACTTGTCCCGCATTCCGCGACTTGCCGATAGCAGAGGCGGCCCCGGTCGCAACGGGATCGACGTCGTCGCAGACGATTACCGGCGCGTGGCCGCCAAGCTCCATGATCGCGGGCTTCATGTGGCGGCCGGCCATCTCCGCGAGATGCTTGCCGACGGGAATGGAGCCCGTGAAGGTGACGAGGCGGATGCGCGATTGCGGAATGAGGTATTCCGAGATCTCGGCGGGATTGCCGAACACGAGATTGAGCACGCCGGCCGGAAGACCCGCGTCATGGAAGGCGCGGACCAGCTGGAACGCGCCCGCTGGCGTTTCTTCGGAGGCTTTGAGGATGATCGAGCAGCCGGCGGAGAGGGCGCCTGCCACTTTTCGGGCCGGCGAGCTCATGGGGAAATTCCACGGCGAGAACGCCGCGACCGGGCCGATCGGCTGCCGCAGCACGGTGTGGCGCATGCCGGGCTCGCTCGGGATCACCCGGCCGTAGAGGCGCAGGCCTTCGGTGGCATCCCATTCGATGATGTCGCAGCCGCGCAGGATTTCGAGCCGCGCCTGTTCGATCGGCTTGCCCTGTTCGAGCGTCATTGCTGATGCCATCACATCGACGCGTTCGCGGATGAGGGAAGCGGCCTTCAGGATGATCTGCGCGCGCTTGGCGGGCGCGGTGCTGCGCCAGATCGCAAAGCCCTTCTCGGCGGCGGCGAGTGCGTTGTCGAGATCGGCCCTGGTGGCGGTGGGGACGGTGCCCAGCACGCTCTCGTCGGCGGGATTGATGATCGGCTGTCCGCTGGCGCGCTTCCATTGGCCGTCGATGTAGAGTTCGATCAGAGGATATTCCGCCATTGTTCTTCACCTTGCTTGTGCGGTTTTGCCAGCGGCGTTTCCCTGGCCGAGCTGGCTGAGCCATGTCGTGAACACTCGGTCGGCGGCGCGTGCGACGGTCTTTGAGACCTCGGCCGTCCTGGCGCGAAGCTCCTGCACCGAAATCCTGGCGGACGCGAGCTCGACGGCATGGCCGACATACCATTCCTCGAGCTGCCGCGGATCGGCCTCGAGATGAAACTGGAGCGCGAGCGCGTTGCTGCCAAAGGCAAATGCCTGGTTCGCGTAGTTTTCGTTCGAGGCGAGTCGCGCGGCGTTGTCGGGGAGATCGAACGTGTCGCCGTGCCAGTGCAGAACCGGCGCGCCCTCGGCGAGCGGCTTCAGGCTGGAGGCACGGCCTGCGTCCGACAATGTTATCGATCCCCAGCCGATCTCCTTCACACCTCCGGCATAGACGCGCGCGCCGAGCGCCTTCGCCATGAGCTGCGCGCCGAGACAGATCCCGAGTGTCGGCAGTCCCTGCGCAAGGCGGCGCTCCAGGAGATCAATTTCCCTTGTGAGGAACGGATAGCTCTGGGTCTCGTAGACGCCGATCGGGCCGCCGAGCACGATCAGCAGGTCGGCATCCCCAATCGAGCAATGGCTGAGATCGTCGACCGGCGCCTCGCAGAACGACACGTTCCAGCCCTCACGTTCCATGATCGGCGCCAGCAGGCCGAGATCCTCGAAGGCCACGTGACGGAGCGCGACGGCAGACCGGCGGCGTTGAAACATCCACAAAACCCTGTTGCGCGGGGTCTTTCGACGGTATCCGCTATATCTGTATAGATATAACGAACGCCGGGCCTCGTCCAGACGGTTCCGGGCCGGATCTGCCGTGCGCATGGCCTGCATGCGGCATGCGACATCACCGCACGGCGTGCATCTCCAGAAACGCCTTCACGCCGGTCACGTTGCCGGTATCCGACGGCACGTAGCCGGGCAGGGTGGCGACGGCGGCGCGGAAATCGGCGCTGCGCATGATCTCCAGGATGCGCTGCATCGGCCCGGTATCGAGGAACGCGCGCTTGCAGACGAAGAAATAATCCTCGGTGAGGATGCGGATGAAATCGAGGCCAAAGTGGCGAGCGGCCGCCTCGACGCCAAAGCTCGCATCCGCCATGCCGCTCGCGACATAGGCAGCGACCGCGGCGTGGGTGAACTCGATCTGCTGCGCGCCGTTGATCCTGCTCTCGTCGATGCCGTTCGCGGCAAGCAGCTGGTCGAACAACAGCCGCGTGCCGGAATCATGGTCGCGGTTGACGAAGCGGACTTTTGGCCCGGTGAGATCCTGAAGCGAAGCGATGCGCAGCGGATTGCCGCGCGCGACCATCAGCCCCATCTCGCGCGTGACGAAACTGATGATGCGATCCTCGCGCGGATCCAGCCATTCGCGTGCCGCCTTGATGCCTTGCGCGCGCAACGCGCCGTGCGGCAGATGCAGGCCCGAGAGATCGCAGGCGCCTTGCGCCAGCGCAACCAGCGAATGCTGGTTGCTGACATAGCGAAGGTCGACGCCGATGCCGGGCTCGCGATCGAGGAATTCGCGCAGTTTTGCCACGGCAAAGCCGTGGCTGGCATGAACGCGGATCACCGAAGGGCGCTGTTCGAGGAACGGCTTGATCTCGCTCGCCAGCTCCTGCGCCAGGTTTTCGAGCTGCGGGCCGAGCCGGGCCTGCATGCGCTCGCCGGCCCACACCAGCCGCTCGCCGAACGGCGTGAGTTTTGAGCCCTTGCCGCGCTGGGTTTCGACCAGAGGAGTTCCGAAGAACTCCGACCATTGCTCGATCAGGTTCCAGACGTGCCGGTAGGACAGGTGCGCATCGCTGGCCGCGCTCGTGATCTTTCCGGTCTTCCGGATCTCGTTGAGCACGCCGAGCATGACGACTGCGGTGCGCGGGCTGCCCTCGTGGCGAAATCGCCAGACGGCTTCGATCTCGATCTGAAGCATCTGAAAACCTTATGAACTACGCTTCATATGTAGGGCATCCATTTGCAGATCATATCATATTTACTCCAGCCAATCGCGGCCTATCCTGGCATACCAGAACAGGAGGAAATATGATGTCTGTTGCATATGACTTCGCGCATTCGCCGGCCGCCGAGTTCATGGCCCGGCCGCAGCATCTGCTGATCGACGGCCGCCGCGTCCCCGCAAGCTCCGGCCGTACCTTCAAATCCCTCAATCCCGCCACCGGGCAGGTCATCGCTGTCGTCGCCGAAGGCGGCGAGGCCGATGTTGAGCACGCAGTCGCGGCCGCACGCCGGGCGTTCGAAGGCCCGTGGCGCACGATGCGCGCCTCCGAGCGGGGGCAGATCCTGCTGCGCTGGGCGGACCTGCTCAAGGCGCACGCCGAAGAAATCATCGAGCTCGAGTCGATCGACGCCGGCAAGCCGATCTCCGCGACGACGCGCCAGGATTTTCCGGCCGCGGTCGACACGCTGACCTACTACGCCGGCTGGGCCGACAAGATCAGCGGAGACGTCGTGCCCGTGCGCGACGATGCGCTGACCTACACCGTGCGTGAGCCGGTCGGCGTGGTCGCAGCGATCGTGCCGTGGAATTTCCCGCTGATGATCGGCATGTGGAAGCTCGCGCCGGCGCTGGCCTGCGGCTGCACCATCGTGATGAAGCCGGCCGAGCTGACCTCGTTGTCGGCGCTGCGCATTGCCGAGCTTGCACTCGAAGCGGGCCTGCCGGCGGGCGTCTTCAACGTCGTCACCGGGCCGGGCCGTGTCGTCGGCGACGCGCTGGTCAATCACCCCGACGTCGACAAGGTGACCTTCACCGGCTCGCCCGGCGTCGGCCGTGGAATCATGAAGGGTGCGGCGAGCAACTTCAAGCGCGTCTCGCTCGAACTCGGCGGCAAGTCGGCCAACGTCATCTTCGATGACGCCGATCTCGAAGCGGCCTCCAAGGCTGCGGCTTCCGGCATCTTCTTCAATGCGGGTCAGGTGTGCTCGGCAGGCTCCCGGGTGCTGGTGCAGGAGAAGGCCTATGACGAGGTCGTCGAGCGTCTCGCCGCGCGCGCGAAGTCGCTCAGAATCGGCGATCCGCTCGATCGCAAGACGGCGCTCGGCCCCGTCATCTCCGAGAAGCAGATGAAGTCGATCCTCGACTATGTCGACATCGGCCAGAAGGAGGGCGCGACCCTCGTCACCGGTGGCGAGAAAGTCGGAGATCGCGGCTATTTCATCAGCCCCGCGGTGTTCGCAGGCGTCGCGCACGAGATGCGGATCTCGCAGGAGGAGATATTCGGCCCCGTCGTCAGCGTCATCAAGTTCAAGGACGAGGCCGACGCGCTCAGGATCGCCAACGGCACGGCCTACAGCCTCGCCGCCGGCGTCTGGAGCCGCGACGTCGGCAAGCTCCAGCGCTTCGCCAAGCGGGCGCGGGCGGGCACGGTCTGGATGAACACCTATGGCTACACCGACGTGCGTCTGCCCTGGGGCGGCGAGCGCGACTCCGGCCTCGGCCGTGAGCACGGCACCGCCGCGCTCGACAATTTCACCGAGCCCAAGGCTGTCTGGATGAATCTGGCCGTCTGATAACCTCCCGATCGGCCAATCCTGGGCCCGCCTGATCCGGTCAGGCGGGCTCTTTTTTTGAAGTCGATAAAATCGTCTGCAATCCGCTCAGCGGCGGCAAACCCTGCGGACAAGAAGGCTGTGGCCTTAAACCTCGGCTTTGGAACCGGCGTGCATTCTCACCGCAAAAGGCTGGGGCATTTGCATGTCAATTTTCAAGGAGATCGTCGTGGCGGTCGCTGGAGTCTACGCACTCCTGTTCGTCTGCGACGCATTGTTCGGCGTCGGCGAGGCGCGTTTCGACGACGCCTATTACAGCGCCAGCTTCTACGCGCCGCGGCCAAAGGAATTCCGCTTCGCAAGCGACACGCCGCCGGCGGTCCGCGTCAGCGAGGCCTTCGCGCAGTTTGCGCCGGGCGAGGCCAAGCCGAACCGGCGCTACTCGTCTCTGACGACGATCATCCGCTAAGGCTTACTCCCCCTGGATCCATTCCGCCACGCCGCGCCACAGCGTGTCGCGGTGCTCGGGGCGGAAGAAGCCGAAATGGCCGATCGCCTTGGCGCCGACGTCGGACGGCTTGACCGTCAGCACCTCCGGCTTGATCGCGGTGAAGCCGCTCGTGAGCAGCTCGACCGCGGGCCGCGTCGCCCAGGGATCGTCGGAGAAGCAGAGCGCGCGCAGCTCGCCTTTGTAGTTTGCAAAATTCTCCAGCGCCGGCAGTTTTGAATCGAAGAGGTAGCGCGGGCTCGAGACCCAGTCCGCCCATTGCAGGAAGACGCCCTTGGGCAGATCCTCGCCGATGCCCGCCCAGCCAGGCGCGTAGCCGAGCGTGTGGACGAGCGGCACGCCGACAAAATTCATGAAGGCGAAGACGCGGTATTTTTCCGGCGACGTCATCAGCCGCCAAGTCGCGGCCTGCGAGGCCACGAAGGCGGCGCGCGAAATGTCGCTGTTGTTGGCGATGAGTCCGAGCGCCTGGCCGCCAAAGGAGTGGCCGACATAGGCGAGCGGCAGGGTATTGTAGCGCTCGCGCATCCAGCGCACCGCGGCGGTAACATCTTGCGCGGCCCAGTCCGACATCGAGGCCTTGAAGCCGACAAGCGATTTCGGCTGGTTGTAGCCGACCATCGCCGGCTGCCGGGAGTCGCCGATGCCGCGATAGTCGTAGGTCATGACCGCGCAGCCGCGATGGGCGAGGTAGGAGGCAAAGCCGCGATAGATCTTTCGCGGGACGGCGGTGGCGGAGTTGATCAGCACGGCATGGCGTTTGGTGCCGCGCGGCAGGAACAGGGTGCCGGCCAGCGGATACCCGTCCGTCGCCGGGAAGGTGATCTCGTCGATGAAAACGTCGTCGCGCGCCGCGTCCATGGGCAGCCAATGTCCTGCCAGTTTCCGTGCCAGCCCTCAGCAAATGCGAATTCGGCTTTCGCCGCAAGGGTTTGCAGTGCGAAATGGATTTACAACTGGCGGCGGGGGACCGGGCTGTGTATAAGGCGGCCCTCGCAACCCACAGATCAGGTTGTGCTTTTTTGCTTCACGGAGAGATTGCGATGTCCGAGCGGTGGACGCCCGAGTCCTGGCGCAGCAAGCCGGTGCTACAGGTGCCCGATTATCCTGACGCCAAGGCCCTGGCCGACGTCGAGGCGCAGCTTGCGACCTTTCCGCCGCTGGTGTTCGCGGGCGAGGCGCGCAATCTGAAGAAGTCGCTGGGGCGCGTTGCGGCCGGCGAGGCCTTCCTGCTCCAGGGCGGCGATTGCGCCGAGAGCTTTGCCGAGCACGGCGCCAACAACATCCGCGATTTCTTCCGCGTGCTGCTCCAGATGGCGGTGGTGCTGACCTATGCCGGCGCGGTGCCGGTGGTGAAGGTCGGCCGCATTGCCGGCCAGTTCGCAAAACCGCGGTCGTCGCCGACCGAGAAGATGAACGGCGTCGAGCTGCCGAGCTATCGCGGCGACATCGTCAACGACATCGCCTTCACCAGGGAAGCGCGCGTGCCGGACCCGCAGCGCCAGCTGATGGCCTACCGCCAGTCGGCAGCGACGCTGAACCTGCTCCGTGCGTTTGCGACAGGTGGTTACGCCAATCTCGGCAGCGTGCATGAGTGGATGCTCGGCTTCCTCAAGGATAGCCCGCAGTCCCGCCGCTATAAGGAGCTGGCCGACCGCATCTCGGACGCGCTCAATTTCATGCGCGCCTGTGGCCTCGATCTCGAGGCCCATCCCGAGCTGCGCTCCACCGATTTCTACACCAGCCACGAGGCACTGCTGCTCGGCTACGAGCAGGCCATGACCCGGGTCGATTCCACCACCGGCGACTGGTACGCGACCTCGGGCCACATGATCTGGATCGGCGACCGCACCCGCCAGCTCGATCACGGCCATGTCGAATATTTCCGCGGCATCAAGAACCCGATCGGCCTGAAGTGCGGCCCGTCGCTCAAGCCCGACGAGCTCTTGAAGCTGATCGACGTGCTCAATCCCGACAACGAGCCGGGCCGGCTGACGCTGATCAACCGCTTCGGCTCCGACAAGGTCGCCGACCATCTGCCGGGATTGATCCGCGCCGTGAAGCGCGAGGGCAGGGTTGTGGTCTGGTCGTGCGATCCCATGCACGGCAACACCATCACCTCGACGTCAGGCTACAAGACGCGCCCGTTCGACCGCGTCCTGTCGGAGGTGAAGTCGTTCTTCACGATCCACGCGGCGGAAGGCACGCACGCCGGCGGCGTGCATCTGGAGATGACCGGTCAGGACGTCACCGAGTGCATCGGCGGTGCCCGTGCGATCACCGACGAGGATCTCAACGATCGCTACCACACGGTCTGCGATCCCCGCCTCAATGCCGAGCAATCGATCGACATGGCTTTCCTGGTCGCGGAACTCCTCAAGCAGGAACGCGCCGGCAAGGCCAGGCCGATGCCGGTCGCAGCGGGACTCTAAAACCTTGCTGCGGATCTGGAAGGCCACGATCAATTCCCGTAACGGTCTGGCCTTTGCGTTCCGATCGGAGCAGGCCGTCCGCGAGGAGATTTTTGCGCTCCTCCTGTCGCTGCCGCTGGCCTGGTTCATCGGCGCGACCGCGATGCGCGCGGTCGAGCTGGTCTGTGCGGTCGCGTTCGTGCTGGTGGTCGAGCTGCTCAACACCGCGATCGAGAAGCTTGCCGATCGCCTGACCATGGATCACGACAAGCAGATCGGCCGGGTCAAGGACATGGGCTCGGCCGCGGTCGGCGTTGCGCTCTTGATGGCCGGCGCGTTCTGGATCATCGCCATCATCGAGCGATTGGGGTTCCTCTGAAGCGGAGTGCGGCGGCCATGCCCGAACGTCTCAACGCATTCGCGGTCACGCTCGCCCAGCTCAATCCGACCATGGGCGACGTCGAGGGCAATGCCGCGAAGGTTCGTGCCGCGCGCGCGCAGGCGATCGCTGACGGCGCCGATCTCGTGCTGTTTCCGGAACTGTTCATCGCCGGCTACCCGCCGGAAGATCTGGTGCAGAAGCCGGCGTTCCAGGCCGCCTGCCGCGCCGGGATCGAGGCGCTCGCGCGCGAGACCGCCGATGGCGGTCCGGCGATGCTGGTCGGCACGCCCTGGGTCGAGGACGGAAGGCTCTACAATGCCTGCGCGCTGCTCGATGGCGGCCGCATCGCTGGCTTGCGCTTCAAATGCAACCTGCCGAATTACGGCGTGTTCGACGAGAAGCGGCTGTTTTCGCGCGGCCCTGCCGCAGGTCCCGTGACCGTCCGCGGCGTGCGCATCGGCGTGCCGATCTGCGAGGACATCTGGCTGGAGGAATCCGAAGATTACGAGAACGTGGTCGAGACGCTGGCCGAGACCGGCGCCGAGATCATCCTGGTGCCGAACGGCTCGCCCTACGCCCGCGACAAGAACGACGTCCGTTTGTCGGTCGCAGTGGCACGGGTCACCGAGAGCGGCCTGCCGCTGGTCTATCTCAACCAGGTCTGCGGCCAGGACGAGCTGGTGTTCGACGGTGCGTCCTTCGTGCTCAACGGCGATCTCTCGCTCGCGGCGCAATTGCCGGCGTTCGAAGAGAGCGTCACCACTCTGCGCTTCACCAGGAATGGCGACGATTGGCGTTGCGCGGGGCCGATTGCCGCGCTGCCCGAGGGCGACCACGCCGACTATGCGGCCTGCGTGCTGGGCTTGCGCGACTATGTCGCCAAGAACGGATTCCCCGGCGTGCTGCTCGGCATTTCAGGCGGCATCGACTCTGCGCTCTGCGCCGCGATCGCGGTTGATGCGCTAGGTGCCGACCAGGTGCACGGCGTGATGCTGCCTTATCGCTACACCGCAGCACATTCGATCGCGGACGCCGGCGAGCTCGCCGGGCATCTCGGAGTCCGCTACGAGGTGCTGCCGATTGCCGAAGCCGTGACCGGGTTCGAGACCATCCTGTCCGGCATCTTTCAGAATCTGCCGCCCGACATCACCGAGGAAAACCTCCAGGCCCGCACCCGCGGCACGCTGCTGATGGCGATCTCCAACAAGACCGGGCTGATGGTGGTGACGACAGGCAACAAGTCGGAGATGTCGGTCGGCTACGCCACGCTGTACGGCGACATGAATGGCGGCTTCAACCCGATCAAGGACATCTACAAGACGCAGGTGTTTCGGCTGGCCGCGCTGCGCAACAGCTGGAAGCCGGATGGCGCGCTCGGGCCCGCGGGCGAGGTCATTCCCCCTGATATCATCACGCGCCCGCCGACGGCGGAGCTGCGCGAGAACCAGACCGATCAGGATTCGTTGCCGCCCTACGACGTGCTCGACGCCATCCTGGAGCGTCTCATCGAGCGCGAGGAGCCGCTCGACCAGATCATCGCTGCCGGCTTCGACCGCGACACGGTCATCCACATCGACCATCTGCTCAACGTCGCCGAATACAAGCGCCGCCAGGCCGCACCGGGCGTGAAGGTGACGGCCAGGAATTTCGGCCGCGACCGCCGCTATCCCATCACCAACCGCTTTCGCGACAGGGGTGAGCCGTTGCCTGCGGCGGACGAGACGCTGGTCTCGCGCGGCAGCACGGCGTCGATCGACGCGTTCGAGGGGTAGCACCGGAGAGAGGCGGACGGTCTCGCCACACGTCTATCTGTCATCATCGGCGAAGGCGGGGCATGACATCGAGCGATGCGCGAACTCAGATTGCCGCTATGACGGGGTTGCGAAAAACAGCACCCGCAGGAAGTGCGTGTATTCGGATTCGAGAACCATGATTGTCACAAACACCATCACCGCGATCGGCGGCAGCAGGATGGCATAGGTAAGCGCCAGCCGCTCCCAGGCCATGTGCATGAAGACGGCGACGATCAGGCCGGCCTTCAACACCATGAACAGCAGGATCAGCGACCACCTCAGATAGCCATGCAGGCCAAAGTAGTCGACGAGGTAGGAGCACGTGCTGAGGACGAACAGCCAGCCCCAGACCACGAGGTAGAGCTTGATCGGGTGCTGTTGCCCCTTGGCGTGCACGGCTGCTGTTGCGACTGCGCCGTGCGCCGGAGTGTGGAGCTGGCCTTCCATGTGTACCGCCGCGTTTGTCATGCGCCGACCTCACCAAAGATAGAACAATGCGAAGATGAACACCCACACGAGATCGACGAAGTGCCAGTACAGGCCCGTGATCTCGACGATCTCGTAATAGCCCTTGCGGCTCGTGAAGAAGCCGCGCCTCTCGACATCGAAGTCGCCGCGCAAGACCTTCCGCGCAATGGCGATCAGGAAGATCACGCCGATCGTCACGTGGGTGCCGTGGAAGCCGGTGATCATGAAGAAGCTTGCACCAAACTGCGGTGCACCCCATGGATTGCCCCAGGGCCGGACGCCCTCCATGATCAGCTTGGTCCATTCGAAGGCCTGCATTCCGACGAAGGTTGCGCCGAAGGCCGCCGTGACCAGCATCAAGGCCGCGGTTCTGACGCGATCGCGGCGGTAGCCGAAATTGACGGCCATCGCCATCGTGCCGCTGCTGCTGATCAGGATAAAGGTCATGATGGCGATCAGGATCAGGGGGATGTGGTTGCCCCCGATATTGAGGGCGAAGACTTCGCTGGGATTCGGCCACGGCACGGTCGTCGACATGCGCGCCGTCATGTAGGAGAGCAGGAAGCAACTGAAGATGAAGGTGTCGCTGAGGAGGAAGATCCACATCATGGCCTTGCCCCAGGACACGTTCTTGAAGGCGCGCTGATCGGACGCCCAGTCGGCGGCGATGCCGCGCCAGCCTTCAAGCTGCGCAGTCGATTGGCCCGCATGTGTCAGCACGGTTTCAGCCATCTGGTCTCGCCTCCCTAGCTCAGCAATTGACGGCAGATGTTGACGAAATCGTCGGTCCAGCCCGTGAGAAGACCGAGCAGGACAAGCCAGACCAGCAGCAGGAAGTGCCAGTAGATGGTGCACAGCTCCACGCTCAAGCGCATGTCGGCGATTTCGGCGCCGCGCCACACCTTGGCCGAGGTTCGCCCGAGCGCCACCAGGCCACCCGTCAGATGCAGCCCGTGCACCGCGGTCAACAGGTAGAAGAAGGAATTCGCCGGATTGGACGCCACGAGATATCCGGCAGCCCCGAGCCGCTGCCAGGCCAGGAGCTGTCCGGCGAGGAAGATCACGGCAGATGCTCCGCCGGCGAGCAGGCCGATCTTGACGCTCTCGGTGTCCTGTCGCCCGGCAGCCACGTACGACCATTGCAGCGCGACACTGCTCAGGACCAGGACGCCCGTGTTGACCCACAGCAGCCGCGGTACCGGCAGCGGCCGCCAGTCCACCACGCTCATGCGCATCGAGTAGGCGCTGATGAAGAGGACGAACAATGCGCTCGCGACGGCGAGAAACACGCCAAGTCCGACCTTCGCCGCAGGCCAGGTCATGCTGTCGCCGCCGGGGAAGTCACCGACCGAGCCTTCCTCCAGCCAGGGCTTGGCCGTCAGCCGCTGCTGCGACAGCCACCATCCGGCGATCACCGCAAGCGCAGCCAGGAACAGGATGATGGCGCTCACGAAGCAGCTCCCTGAACGAGCTGCGTCGCGCGTGGCGGCTGGTTCTGCGGAATGAAGTCCTCCGCGGCGCCGGGCACACTGTAGTCATAGGCCCAGCGGTACACGATCGGGAGCTCCTTGCCCCAGTTGCCGTGCCCTGGGGGCGTCTCCGGCGTCTGCCACTCCAGCGTTGTCGCCCGCCACGGATTGCCGCCCGAGGCCTCACCCTTGAACAGGCTCCAGGCGAGATTGAACAGGAACACCATCTGGCTGAAGCCGACGGTCAAGGCCACCACGGAGATGAAGGCATTCAGTGAATGGGCCGAGGACGGGATGAACGCCGTGTCGCCGAGTTCGAAATACCGGCGCGGGACCCCGAGCAGTCCAAGATAGTGCATGGGGAAGAAGATCAGGTAGGCGCCGAGGAAGGTGACCCAGAAGTGAAACTTGCCCAGGACGTCGTTCAGCATCCGTCCCGTGACCTTGGGGTACCAATGATAGATCGCGCCCAGCACGACCATGATTGGTGCCACGCCCATCACCATGTGGAAATGCGCGACCACGAACATGGTATCCGAGAGGGGCACGTCCACGACGACGTTGCCGAGGAAGAGGCCGGTGAGGCCGCCATTCACGAAGGTGATGATGAAGCCGAGGGCGAACAGCATCGGCACCCTGAGATGAATGTCGCCGCGCCACAGGGTCAGCACCCAATTGTAGACCTTGATCGCGGTGGGGATTGCAATGATGAGCGTCGTGGTGGCGAAGAAGTAGCCGAATTGCGGGAACATGCCGCTCACATACATGTGGTGCGCCCACACGACGAAGCTGAGCGCACCAATCCCCACGATCGCCCAGACCATCATGCGATAACCGAAGATGTTCTTGCGCGCATGCGTGCTGATCAGATCGGAGACGATGCCGAAGGCGGGCAGGGCGACGATGTAGACCTCGGGGTGGCCGAAGAACCAGAACAGGTGCTGGAACAGCAGCGGGCTGCCGCCGCCATATTTCGAAAGCTGTCCCATCTCGACGAGGGAGGGCATGAAGAAGCTGGTTCCGAGGAGACGGTCGAGCAGCAGCATGACCGAGGCAACGAAGAGTGCGGGGAATGCCAGCAACGCCATGACGGTCGCCGTGAAAATGCCCCACACCGTCAGGGGCAGGCGCATCAACGTCATGCCGCGGGTGCGCGCCTGCAGCACCGTGACCACGTAATTCAGCCCGCCCATGGTGAAGCCGATGATGAACAGGATCAGGGACGACATCATGAGAATGATGCCCCAATCCTGCCCGGGCGTTCCGGAGAGGATTGCCTGCGGCGGGTAGAGCGTCCAGCCGGCGCCGGTGGGGCCGCCGGGCACGAAGAATGTCGAGGCCAGCACCAGGACTGCGAGCAGGTAGACCCAGTAGCTCAGCATGTTCACATAGGGGAAGACCATGTCCCGGGCGCCGACCATCAGCGGGATCAGGTAGTTGCCGAAGCCGCCGAGGAACAATGCGGTGAGCAGATAGATCACCATGATCATGCCGTGCATGGTGATGAACTGGAGGTACTGGTTGGCATCGATGAAAGAGAAGGTGCCGGGGAATCCCAGTTGCAGTCGCATCAGCCACGACAGCACCAGGGCCACCAGCCCGATGGCAGAGGCCGTCAGCGAATACTGAATGGCGATGACCTTGGCGTCCTGCGAGAAGACATACCGTGTCCACCAGCTCCTTGGATGATAGAGCTCGACTTCAGGTACTTCGGCAGGCGGGATGCCTGCGATCCCTTCATATGGAATATCGACCATAGAAACCTCCTCGGTCGTTTCCATCGGGGGTGAGGCGTTGGCCTCCTGCACCCGATCTATCTATCTTCGCAGCGGCAGCCTGCTACCTGCCACCGGATTGGTACGTCGCCTTCACGACAGCTCTTGCCGGCGACAATTCGGCAAACGTCTTTTGTTGCTCCAGCCAGGCGTGATACTCACGCTCTTCGTCGACGATGACCTTGGCCCGCATCTGATAGTGAGCAGCGCCACAAAGCTCTGCGCATAGAACATCGAACGTTCCGGTTCGGATCGGCGTTATCCAGAAATAGGTGACCATGCCAGGGACCATGTCCATCTTGGCGCGGAATTCGGGCACGTAGAAATCGTGCAGGACATCAACCGAGCGGAGGAGAACCTTGACCGGCTTTCCCATCTGAAGGTGCAGGTCGCCGTTCTCGATCACGACGTCGTCCTGCGCGTGTGGGTCGTCACGATTGAGTCCCATCGGATTGTCGGAAGCGATGTTGCGGACATCGGATGTGCCCAGCCGCCCATCCTTGCCCGGAAGGCGGAAGCTCCATTGCCATTGCTGGCCCATGACCTCGACCTCGGTGGCATCCGCAGGCACCGTCACGAACTGGTGCCAGACCACGAGGCCAGGCGCCAGCATGGCCGCGACGCCGACGCCGGTCCCGACGCTCAGCCACCATTCGAGCCTTTTGTTTTCCGGATTGTAGTCGGCCCGTCTTCCTTCCTTGTGGTGGAAGCGGAAGACGCAATAGGCCATGAAGGCGATGACCGCGACGAAAACGAAGCCCGTGATCCAGAACGTGATGTTGATGGTGTGGTCGATATAGGCCCAGTTCGTGGCGATCGGCGTCCACCACCACGGGCTGTAGAGGTGAAACAGCACCGAGCCGATCGCGACCAGAAGCAGTATCAGTGCGACAACCATCCTGATCCATCCTTGCCATCGAAGGCTACGGATACGAATCCAGGGCGGAGCTCATGTCTGTCGCGATGGCTGGCCTTTCTTGGCTGGCATCTATGCCATCGCCGGCCTGTTGCCTCGCCCATTCAACCGGTCGCGATATTCAAGAGGAAGACCGCGACCGCTGGGGGCGTCCAGGCGTTTAAAATGATCCCCCGCGAACCCGGCGTCAATAGCATGTCAACACGCTTACGCGGCGTGGGCGATCGATGTTGCCGTGCGAGCTGGCGAGCCTCGGTCGCATTCTCGATGTGATGCATCGCACAAAATATGCGACGCACAATTCACCCAGCCGGGAGCGCGCTGGTCATTCCAGATCGCGCGCGCTAAGCTCGCGGCGCAGGTCGCGACGGGTTTCGTCCGGCTAAGCTCCTTCCTCGTTGAGCCTGGAACTGCCGTACTCGGCTCGATCGCGTCTCCCGCACATAAGGGCGGATACGCGCGGCCGGAGAGCACGCCGTTTGCCGCTGCGACTTTCAGCAGAGGAGGGTGTGTCCATGGCCACTCTTTATTCCGACAACATCGTAAAGCGGCACCTGTTCGGCGAAGCGGCCTCCTATCCCATTCGCAAGATCAGCTTGTCCGACCTGACCGAGGCCCTGCGCCTGGGTTGGGAGGATTTCCAGGCGATGCCGAGCCACGCGATCGTCGTGTGCGTGATTTATCCCGTTCTCGGTCTCGTCCTGTTCAGGATGGTCCTCGGCTATTCGGTGCTGCCGCTCCTGTTTCCGCTGGCTGCCGGCTTTGCCTTGATCGGCCCCTTTGCCGCGATCGGTCTCTACGAACTCAGCCGGCGTCGCGAGCGCGGCGAGGAGGTCGATGCATGGGATGCGATCAAGGTGCTGCGCGCGCCGTCGTTCGGCGCCATGGTCGAGCTCGGCGTGCTCCTGCTGGTCCTGTTCGGAGCCTGGATCGGTGTCGCGAACGCAATCTATGTCACAATCTTCGGTCACGCGGCGGCCGCAAGCATTCCCGATTTCGCAACGCGCGTGCTGACGACACCGGAAGGCTGGTCGCTCATCGTCGTCGGTTGCGGTGTCGGCTTCCTGTTTGCGGTTGTGGCCTTGTGCGTCAGCGTCGTGTCGTTTCCGTTGATGCTCGATCGGCATGCGACTGCGATCGACGCGATCCGCACGTCGCTCCGAGCGGTCGCGGCGAACCCGGTTGCGATGGCCGGATGGGGTCTCATCGTCGCGGCACTGCTCGTGATCGGCTCGCTGCCGTTCTTCGTCGGTCTCGCTGTCGTCCTGCCGGTGCTCGGTCACGCCACCTGGCACCTCTATCGGCGGGTGGTCGAGCCGAATCCGAATCCACCGGACGAGCCGCCGCCGCCTCCGAAGGGAAAGCGCTACGCAGCGGACTTCCCGGCCAATCTCTTCCCGTGGAGCCGCGAGGGTGAGCATTAACCGCGAAACGGCCGCGCCTGGCGGCCGCCTCCGCGGGGCATGACGGGTTAGGGCCTACTTCTGCTGCTGCGGCAGGAACGTCGGGCCGACCGAGCGGATCGGCTTGTTCTCCGACGAATTGGTGGCCGTGCCGGTGTCCGCAGGCGGCGTCGCAACCGGTGCGCTGGCCGTCGTCGGCGCCGGAGCCGCGCCCTTCTTGGCAGTCGCAGGGGTGCCCTTGTTGAGCCGCTGCTGCTGCATTCTCTTGGCGCTCTCCTCGGTGACGATGATGTCACCCTGCTGCTCGGCCGCAGCCTTGTCGTCGACCGATTTCAGCGCGTCGGCCCAGGTCTGGCCCGCGGCCTTGCAGGAGCAGGACGGGTTGAACTCGCTGCGGAATTTGAACGCAGTCGGCAGTGCGGTGTAGGGCTGGCCACTGGTGGAGACCGCGGAGTTCATGTCTTCGCCGGGATTGCGATGGGTGTAGAGGACGGCTTCCGCGGCCGGGCAAAGCGCCTTGCAGGTCTTCTCGTCGTCCGGGAAGCGCGCCGGCACGGTGGCAAACGAGACCGGGAAATAGGCGCCGTCGCAGGTGCGGACGCACACGGTGCGATAGGTGCCGGACTGCGACTGCGGCCCGAGATCGGAGGGCGGCACGCCTTGCGGATTGTTGGGGTTGTTGCCGCCGAACAGATTGCTCAGGAAGTTGCCGCCGCCTTGCGATTGCGCGGCGTTGGCATATTGCGGGCCGCAATTGTTCTGCGCCAGCGCAACCAGCACCGAGCGGCGCTGGTTGTCGCGCTCGGGGCTGAAACCGCCGGGGCCGCCGCCGCGCAGGCGTTCGAGGTTGCCGGTGATCTGGTCCAGATTGGCGCGCATCT
The DNA here is from genome assembly GCF_018130785.1 of Bradyrhizobium liaoningense. Lineage (GTDB taxonomy): Bacteria > Pseudomonadota > Alphaproteobacteria > Rhizobiales > Xanthobacteraceae > Bradyrhizobium > Bradyrhizobium liaoningense_A. The sequence goes on along the minus strand of NZ_JAFCJT010000001.1, from coordinate 257,053 downwards.
GCTGAATCTGGGTGTTGACCGGGCCGCATTGCGCCGACTGGCCGTTGAACAGCGAGAAGAAGCCGGAGGAATCGCAGCCCATGCGCTTGGCCTGCATGGTGACGCGGTCGAGCTCGGTCTGCTGACGGGTCTGGGATTCCTGGTAGCGGCGGATCTGGTCTTCGCGCGCGGGGTCACCACCGCCGCCGCCACGATCGAGCGCGGCGAGCTGGCCTTCCAGCCGCACGCACATCGGATTTGGTCCGAGCCCGTTCTGGCCGGGCTGGGGCGGCGGTCCGGGCGGGCCGGCCTGTGCGACCGCGCCGGTGGTGAGCGCGACCGTGCTCAGAAGCAGGGTGCAGGCAAGGATGGAGCAGGCACGGGAGAGAGACAAAAATTCAGGCATATCCGCCATTCTAGCGAGGTCACGGCCCAATGCGACTTAAGGGGCCGAAGCGCGCCCTCCAATAGCCGCTTCCTGCGGCATCGTCACGTCGTTTCAGGGGCCAAAGATTGGGCCTAAGGTCCGCCAGCTCCGAGCGAATTCAGCGCTGGCAGGTAATTGCGACATATTCGTCGCAATGGCCATGGGAGCAGTTTGCGCCGGTTTTGGGGACAGAGCCGGTAATTTCGTCGGGATCGACCCGGCGATAGGACGAGGCCTGGGCAAAATCGCGTGACTGGCAATAGGTGCGCGCGACCTGTGCGCCGCATTTCTCGCCCTTGGCGAGGCACTGGTCGACGCCGTAGCCGTCCGCCTGGTTGGCGATGATGAAGACGCGGGTCTCGGCCAATGCGGCGGAGGCCGCGACGATGGAGGCACAGGAGACGAGCGCGAACAGGGATCGCATGGGTGCACCGGGGCTTCAGGGAACCGCCGGGTTCCAAGTAAACTCAAAAGGTTAAGGATGATGAACCATCAAGGCGGGGCGGCCGCGCTCTGCGGAGATAAAACGGCCTTTTCGCGGCTCTCTTGACGCAAGGGCGCTTCGTGGCCCATATGTTCCGCCATGAACGGTCTCCTCGCCATTTGCGCCATTTGCCGCGAGATTACGAGCTAGCGATTCGCTGGCTGGAGCCGTCTTTTCTCAAAAACATTGAGAGCACTGGACGCCCGGCCAACAGCCGACGGGTATCCATATGGAATTGCGCCTTTACGACACGTTGAGCCGAGAGAAGCGCACCTTCGCGCCGCTCGATGCGAAGGACGTCCGCATGTATGTCTGCGGACCGACCGTTTACGACTTCGCCCATATCGGCAATGCGCGGCCGGTGATCGTGTTCGACGTGCTGTTTCGGCTGCTTCGCCACCTCTATGGCGCGGCGCACGTCAAATACGTCCGCAACATCACCGACGTCGACGACAAGATCAACGACCGCGCCGCGCGCGATTTTCCCGGCCTGCCGCTGAACGAGGCCATCCGCAAGGTCACCGAGCAGACCGGCAAGCAGTTTCACGCCGACGTCGATGCGCTTGGCGCGCTCCGGCCGACCGCCGAGCCGCGCGCGACCGAGCATATCGGCGAGATGCGCGAGATCATCGAAAGGCTCATCGCCGGCGGCTTTGCCTATGCCGCCGAGGACCACGTGCTGTTCTCGCCGCAGGCCATGAACGCGGCCAACTCCGGGTTGCCGCGCTATGGCGCGCTGTCCAATCGCTCGCTGGACGAGATGGTCGCCGGTGCCCGCGTCGACGTCGCGCCGTACAAGAAGGGCAATACCGACTTCGTGCTGTGGAAGCCGTCCAAGCCGGGCGAGCCGTCATGGCCGTCGCCGGCAGGGATCGCCGCGCAGGGGCGCCCGGGCTGGCATATCGAGTGCTCGGCCATGGCCTGGAAGCATCTCGGCGAGCACTTCGACATCCATGGCGGCGGCATCGATCTCGTATTTCCGCATCACGAGAACGAGGTCGCGCAGACCTGCTGCGCCTTCCACCGCGAGCGCATGGCGAACTACTGGATGCACAACGGCTTCCTCCAGGTCGAGAGCGAGAAGATGTCGAAGAGCCTCGGCAACTTCATCACCATCCATGAGCTGCTCGCGGATTGGCCGGGCGAGGTGCTGCGTCTGAACATGCTGAAGACGCACTACCGCTCGCCGATCGACTGGACCATGAAGTCGCTTGAGGAGAGCGCCAGGACGCTCGACGACTGGTATCGGGTCGCGGCCGACGCCGAGCCCGGCCAGCCGGCCGCGTCCGTGGTCGAGCCGCTGCTCGATGACCTCAACACGCCGCTGGCGATCGCGGCGCTGCACGGCCTGCGTGGCAGCGACGTGAGCGCCCTGGCAGGGTCGCTGCGCCTGCTCGGCTTCCTCTCCGAAAGCGCTGCGCAGTGGGAAGCTCGCAAGCAGCAGGCGAGCGGGGTCGATGCCGGGGAGGTCGAGCGCCTGATCTCGGAGCGGACGGCGGCGCGTGCGCGCAAGGACTTCAAGGAATCCGACCGGATCCGCGATCTGCTCGCCGCGATGGGCGTTGCGATCAAGGACTCCAAGGAAGGCACGACCTGGGAGGCCGTGCGATGAAGCGGCCCGACACGCCCTTTCCGCGGCACTGGCTCTATTACATCGCGCTGAAGCTCCTGCTGCTCGCCGCCGCCGTGGCGCTGGCGCTGAAACTCTATGGGATGTGGTGAAGACGATGGGACAGAGTTTGCCAAAACCCGGCTTGCGGCCGTTCCTGCCTGATGACGTGCCGGTTCTCGCCGCGATCTTCACGGCAAGCATCGAGGAGCTGACCGGCGACGACTACAATGAGGCGCAGCAGCAGGCCTGGATGGAGGCGGCCGAGGACGAGGAGTTCGGCAAGCGGCTCGCGTCCGACCTGACGCTGATCGCGACGCTCGAGGGCTCGCCGGTCGGCTTTGCCTCGCTTCGCGGCACCGATCACATCCGCATGCTCTATGTGCATCCGGCGGTCAGCGGGCAGGGCATTGCGACCATGTTGCTCGACGCGCTGGAGAAGCTCGCCGGCGGCCGCGGCGCGACAGCCCTTACGGTCGATGCCAGCGACACCGCGCAAAACTTTTTCGCCAAGCGCGGTTACACCGCCCAGCAGCGCAACAGCGTCACCATCAACGACGAGTGGCTCGCCAACACCACGATGAAGAAGACGCTTGGAGCCGCGCAATGAGCAAGCAGCGTCTCTACCTGTTCGACACCACGCTGCGCGACGGTGCGCAAACCAACGGCGTCGATTTCACGCTGACCGACAAGCAGGTCATCGCGGCGATGCTCGACGATCTCGGCATCGACTATGTCGAGGGCGGCTATCCCGGCGCCAATCCGACCGACACCGAGTTCTTCGGCATCAAGCCGAAGTTTTCGCATGCGCGCTTCACCGCCTTCGGCATGACGCGCCGGGCAGGGCGCTCGGTCTCCAACGATCCCGGTGTTGCCGGTCTGCTGGAAGCGAAAGCCGACGCGATCTGCTTCGTCGCAAAATCATCCGCCTATCAGGTGCGCGTCGCGCTGGAGACGACGAAGGAAGAAAACCTCGCCTCGATCCGCGACAGCGTTGCGGCGGCCAAGGCCGCCGGCCGTGAAGTCATGCTCGACTGCGAGCACTTCTTCGACGGTTACAAGGAGGACGCAAGTTTCGCGCTCGCTTGCGCCAAGGCCGCCTACGAGGCCGGCGCGCGCTGGGTTGTGCTGTGCGACACCAATGGCGGCACCATGCCGAACGAGGTCGAGGCCATCGTCACGGAAGTGGCAAAGCACATCCCCGGCGATCATCTCGGCATCCACGCCCATAACGACACCGAGCAGGCCGTGGCGAATTCGCTGGCCGCGGTGCGCGCCGGCGCGCGGCAGATCCAGGGCACGTTGAACGGGCTCGGCGAGCGCTGCGGCAACGCCAATCTCTGCTCGCTGATCCCGACGCTGAAATTGAAGAAGGAGTTTGCGGACGCCTTCGAGATCGGCGTTACGGCCGAGAAAATGGCGACGCTGGTCAAGGTGTCGCGCACGCTCGACGACATGCTCAACCGTGTGCCGAACCGGCACGCGGCCTATGTCGGCGAGAGCGCCTTCGTCACCAAGACCGGCATTCATGCCTCCGCCGTGCTGAAGGATCCGCAGACCTACGAGCACGTGCTGCCTGAGACTGTCGGCAACCACCGCAAGGTGCTGGTGTCCGACCAGGCCGGCCGTTCCAACGTCATCGCCGAACTCGACCGCGCCGGCATCGCCTACGAGAAGAGCGATCCGAAGCTGACGCGGCTGGTCGAGGAATTGAAGGAGCGCGAGGCGGCGGGCTACGCCTATGAATCCGCCAACGCCTCGTTCGATCTGCTGGCGCGGCGCACGCTCGGCAAGGTGCCGCATTATTTCGAGGTCGAGCAGTTCGACGTCAATGTCGAGCAGCGCTACAATTCGCATGGCGAGCGCGTCACCGTGGCGCTCGCGGTGGTCAAGGTCGACGTCGCCGGCGAGCGCTTGATCTCGGCGGCCGAAGGCAACGGCCCGGTCAACGCGCTCGACGTCGCGCTGCGCAAGGACCTCGGCAAGTACCAGAAGTACATCGAGGGCTTGACGCTGATCGACTACCGGGTCCGTATCCTCAACGGCGGCACCGGCGCGGTCACGCGCGTGCTGATCGAAAGCGAGGACGAGAACGGCGATCGCTGGACCACCGTCGGCGTGTCCCCGAACATCATCGATGCCTCGTTCCAGGCGCTGATGGACTCGGTGATCTACAAGCTGGTGAAGTCGGGGGCGCCGGCTTAGGACGCGCAGCGGCTGTCATACCCCGCGAAAGCGGGGTATCCATTATGCTGCGGCTTCTCGGTCGCTCTCTGGCGGCTCGGAATACTGGATCGCCCGGTCGAGCCGGGCGATGACGGCGGAGGTGAGGAGGGGCCAAGCATGATCGACCACATCTCCGTCGGCGTCAGCGACCTCGATCGCTCCTCAAAATTCTACGAGGCCACGCTCGCCACCCTCGGGCTCGTGCGCCTCGTCACGCGGCCGCGGACGATCGGCTTCGGCAAGGCCTATCCCGAGTTCTGGATCAATCTACGCGAAGGCATGCCGCACGTAGCGCCGGAGAGCGGCGTGCACATCTGCCTGCGGGCGAAGACGACGGCCGAGGTCGATGCGTTTCACGCCGCAGCGCTGTCCGCCGGCGGCGCGTCCGACGGCGCGACGGGCCTCCGCCCGCATGATCGCGTGCGCTACTACGCGGCGTTCGTGACCGACCCCGATGGCAACCGGATCGAGGCGGTGACGTTTCCGGCCGAGTAAGGCGCTAGAGCTTGCGCGCCACTTCCGGGGCGAGCTGCTTTTCAGACTCGGCGATCTGTGCCGCTGCCGCCTTCAGCTTCGGCAGAATATCCTCGACGCGATCGGCCTTGAGGATGTCGACCGAAAGGCCGGCGCGGATGAACTCGGTCTGGCGCATGTGCGACAGCAGCGAGAACAGCGGCTCCCAGAAATTGTCGAAGTTGGCGAGCAGCACCGGCTTGGCGTGACGGCCGAGCTGTTTCCAGGTCAGCTGCTCCACCAATTCTTCGAGCGTGCCGACGCCGCCCGGCAGTGCCACGAAGGCGTCGGAGCGCTCGAACATCAGCCGCTTGCGTTCGTGCATGTCGGGGGTGACGATCATCTCCTGCACGCGGGTCAGCGCGTTCTCGCGCTTGCGGAGGAACTCGGGAATGATGCCGGTGACGGTGCCGCCGTGATCGAGCACGGAGGTCGCGACCGAGCCCATCAGGCCGAGCGAGCCTCCGCCGTAGACGAGGCGGATGTTGCTCTCGGCGAGGGCCTTGCCGAACGACTTGGCGCCTTCGGTGAAGCTGGGATTGGTTCCTGGGCCGGAGCCGCAATAGACACAGACGGTTTTGATCGTGCTCATTGGTGCCATGATGCATTGCAGCGAAGGGGCGTCAAGCCCAATCGGTGATTCGGATCCCCCGGAAATCTACCGGTAAATGGCGACAAACAATCAAAGATTCGCCATCTGGCGGGGTGCGCTGTCATCCGGAAGGCTTTATATGACGGGCGAAAATCGCAAATCGTAACGCTGCCCGCACCCGGCGGGCTTTCAGGCTTTTTGATGGACCAACCTCAATCGTTCGACGGCGCAGACGTTCCCGATCCTCCCGCCGGGGGACCGCTGGAGCGGGCCACGCTGATGGGCACGCTGGCGCATCTGTGGCCTTATATCTGGCCGGGCGACCGTGTCGACCTGAAGATGCGGGTGGTCTGGTCGATGGTGCTGCTGCTCGCCGCCAAGCTGATCACGCTCACCGTGCCGTTCAGCTTCAAATGGGCGACGGACGCGCTGACCGGCGCCAACACCGCGCCGGTGCAGGCGGACAATTGGCACCTCTGGGTGATCGCCTCGCCGCTGCTGCTGACTGCAAGTTACGGCGTGATGCGCATCGTGATGGCGGTGCTGACGCAGTGGCGTGACGGCATCTTTGCCCGCGTCGCCATGCATGCGGTGCGCAAGCTCGCGACCATCACATTCGTCCATATGCACGAGCTGTCGCTGCGCTTTCACCTCGAGCGCAAGACCGGCGGCCTGACGCGTGTGCTCGAGCGCGGCCGCGAGGGCATCGAGGTCATCGTGCGCATGGTGATCCTGCAGCTGATTCCGACCATCGTCGAGGTCACGCTGCTGATGGCGGTGCTGCTCTGGCAGTTCGACTGGCGCTACGTGGTCGCGACGCTGATCACGGTCACTGTCTACATGTACTACACCTACATCGCGACCGAGTGGCGGATCGGCATCCGCCGCAAGATGAACGATTCCGACACCGAGGCGAACACCAAGGCGATCGACTCGCTGCTCAACTACGAGACGGTGAAATATTTCAGCGCGGAGACGCGCGAGGCGCAGCGTTACGACAAGTCGGTCGCGCGCTACGAGGAGGCGAGCGTCCACACCTATACCTCGCTGGCGGTGCTCAACACCGGCCAGGCCGTGATATTCACGCTGGGATTGACCGCGACCATGCTGATGTGCGCGATCGGCGTGCGCAACGGCACCAACACGGTCGGCGATTTCGTGTTGGTCAATGCCATGATGATCCAGCTCTACCAGCCGCTGAATTTCATGGGCATGGTCTATCGCGAGATCAAGCAGGCGATCATCGACATCGAGAAGATGTTTGGCGTGATCGGCCGCGAGGCCGAGATCAAGGACGTCCCCGGCGCGCAGCCGCTGGCGGTCTCTGCCGGCACCGTGCGCTTCGAGGACGTGCGCTTTGCCTATGAGCCCGCGCGTCCCATCCTGAGAGGTATCAGCTTCGAGGTGCCGGCCGGCAAGACGGTCGCGATCGTCGGCCCGTCCGGTGCGGGCAAGTCGACGATCTCGCGGCTCCTGTTCCGCCTCTACGACGTCTCCGGCGGCAGGATATTGATCGACGGCCAGGACATCCGCGAGGTTACGCAGGCCTCGTTGCGCGCCTCGATCGGCATGGTGCCGCAGGACACCGTGCTGTTCAACGACACGATACGCTACAACATCCGCTATGGCCGCTGGGACGCCGATGATGCCGAGGTCGAAGAGGCGGCGCGGCTGGCGCAGATCGACCATTTTATCCGGATGGCGCCGATGGGCTACGAGACCCAGGTGGGCGAGCGCGGCCTGAAGCTGTCCGGCGGCGAGAAGCAGCGCGTCGCCATCGCGCGCACCGTGTTGAAGGCGCCGCCGATCCTGGTGCTGGACGAGGCGACCTCGGCGCTCGACACCCACACCGAGCACGAGATCCAGGGCGCGCTCGACCGCGTGGCCAGGAACCGTACCTCGCTGGTGATCGCGCACCGGCTTTCCACCATCGTCGGCGCCGACGAGATCATCGTGCTGGACCAGGGCCGCATCGCCGAGCGCGGCACCCACGCCAAGCTGCTCGCGCAGGGCGGCCTCTATGCCAGCATGTGGAACAGGCAGCGCGAGGCCGAGGCGGCGCGCGAGAAACTGGCCAAGATGGCGGATTCCAGCGAGGCGCCCAACCGGGAGCCGCCGCCGGTCATGGACGTTCTGACGACGCCCGCGGCGGCGGAGTGACCTTGTCTCGGGTCCCAACTCTGGCCTAAACAACTCCACCGCACGGGGACGACCCGCGCGCCATCAACTCCTAGGCGGCAGATAGCGATGTCCATTCTCGATTCGATCCAGCGTCAGATCCCGCCGATCCACAAGGAGGGCTATCCCTTCATTGGCGGCTTTGCGCTGGCAAGCCTCATCCTGTTCTGGCTGTGGTCGCCGCTGGGCTGGATCGGCACGATCCTGACCGTCTGGTGCGCGCTGTTCTTCCGCGACCCCGTGCGCGTGACGCCGGTGCGCGAGGGGCTCGTGGTGTCGCCGGCCGACGGCCGCATCTCGATGATCACCATGGCGCTGCCGCCGGCCGAGCTCGGGCTCGGCGACCGGCCGCTGCCGCGCATCTCGGTGTTCATGAGCGTGTTCAACTGCCACGTGAACCGCAGCCCGATCGCGGGCAGGGTGGACCGCATCGCCTACCGGCCCGGCCTGTTCATCAACGCCGAGCTCGACAAGGCGAGCGAGGACAATGAGCGCAACTCGCTCGTGATCACGACGCCGACGGCCAAGATCGGCGTGATCCAGATCGCAGGGCTCGTCGCCAAGCGCATCGTCTGCTTCGTCAGGGAAGGGCAGGCAATCGGGGCGGGCGAGCGGTTTGGCCTGATCCGCTTCGGCTCGCGGCTCGACGTCTACCTGCCGCTGGGCACCAAGGCGCTGGTGTCGGAAGGGCAGACCGCGATCGCGGGCGAGACCATACTGGCCGATCTCGTGGGGGACGACCCGAGCCGCGCCTACCGCTCCAATTAACCAAAAGCCGGTCCAAGGGGGCCTTCCGCCGCAATGGCGGAGGGGAACGCGGCTTGCTATATCTCGCCTTGAGGTGAGGACCAGCAATGACGCCCTATGACTTCAAAGACCCCGATACGCGCCGCCGGCGGTTCCGCCCGATTCCGGTGCGGATGCTGGTGCCCAACGTCATCACCTTGCTGGCGATCTGTGCCGGCCTGACGTCGATCCGGCTGTCGATCGAGGGGCGGATGTCGCTCGCGGTCTACGCCATCGTGTTCGCGGCCGCGCTCGACGGCATCGATGGCCGCATCGCCCGCATGATCAAGGGCCAGTCCAAGTTCGGCGCCGAGCTCGATAGCCTCGCCGACTTCGTCAATTTCGGCGTCGCGCCCGGCCTGATGTTGTATTTCTGGCAGTTGCACGAGCTCGGCAATGCCGGCTGGATCGCCGCCATGGTGTTCGCGATTTCCGGCGGCCTCCGTCTGGCGCGCTTCAACGCCACCATGGACGATCCCAACAAGCCCGCTTTCGCGGCCAATTTCTTCACCGGCGTGCCGGCGCCCGCCGGCGCGATCACCGTGCTGCTGCCGATCTATATCGCCTTCCTCGATCTCGGCCGGCTGCCTGCGGCGGTGACGGCGGCCTATACGCTCTTGATTGCCTTCCTGATGGTCTCGCGCCTGCCGGTGTTCTCCGGCAAGACCAAGCGCATGCGCGTGCCGCCAGAGCTCGTGCTGCCGGCGTTCGTCGCGGTGATCGTCTTCATCGCGCTCCTGATCGCCTATCCCTGGCATGTGCTGTCGATCGGCACGGTGCTGTACATGCTCTGCCTTCCGCTCGGCTACAAATCCTATCGCGACCAGGCGCGCGCGATGGAGGCCACCGCGCCGTCGGGAGGCGAGGTCTCGTCACCGCCCTCGGCGCCGACGCTGGCGAACCTGTCGGAGCCGCCGCAGGACGACGACCGGCCCGGACGGCTGCACTGAGCGGCGACACACGGATATCTGCCATGAAGGCGTGCTGAGTTGGGTTGAGGCCCGATCTCGGCTATATCGCCCTGTGCCGGCGGCACCGCGCCAACAGCGGCCGCCAATCTGGGAGAGAACGCCGTGACTGATAAAGCGACCGGGCCGCTGCCCGCTTCCGTCCTCGAAGCGCTGGGCCGCTACGACACCCCGACGATCTGCAACGCCATGGAGATCGTGGCGCCCGAGCGCCGCCTGATCGGCTACACCACCAAGCAACTGGTCTGTCCGTTCCCGGATCTGCCGCCGATCGTCGGCTATGCCCGCACGGTCGCGATCCGCTCGGTGCTGAAATCCTCGCTGCCAGCGGAGGAGCAGTCCAGGCGCCGCATCGAATACTACGAATATGTCGGCACCGGCCACGGTCCGCGCATCTCGGTGATCCAGGACATCGATGGTCCCGACGTCGGCTACGGCGCGTTCTGGGGCGAGGTGCAGAGCAACGTGCACAAAGCCCTCGGCTGCCTCGGCGTCATCACCGACGGCTCGATCCGCGACATCCCGCAATGGGCGCCGGGCTTCCAGGCGCTGGCCGGCTCGATCGGCCCGTCGCATGCCTGGGTGCATGCCGAGAGTTTTGGCGGCGAGGTGCGCGTCGCCGGCATGACCGTGAAGTCGGATGACCTGATCCATGCCGACCAGCACGGCGCGATCGTGATCCCGCCGGACATTGCCGCGAAACTGCCTGAGGCCGCCGAGCTCTGCGGCCGCCGCGAGACGCCGATCCTGGAGATCGCCCGCAGCCCCGACTTCTCGCTGGAGAAGCTGAAGGCCGCGCTGAAGCGCTCGGCTGAGATTCACTAAGGCCCGGCCGAACGACCTACGGCCGTGATGCCGGCCGTGGGCCACCCTGTTCCGTCAGAAACAGGGCGGCTTGATCCGGCTCGCCGAACACTGCGGCGGCACATCCGACGAGGGTGAAGCCGCCCGCAAGATCCCACGGGGTGATGTTGTCGGCATTATCAGGGAAGTGAATCAGGCGCGCTGCAATCACGGCAAAGCCGGCCTCGACAAACAGCAGCACGCTGAACGCCGGCAGGACGAGCTCCGGCTCGAGCAGATGGAGCGCCAGCACCGCGGGCAGCGCGGTGAGAAGACCGAACAGCGTCAACATTGCGATGGCTCCCGCCATGAGCATGCCGCCCCGCTTCAGAATATCAATTGATCCTTCGTCCCGGATGTGGCCCAGGGCCGCAGCCGAAGCGCTCGCACGATGAAGGTGCGCGCTCAGTCTTGAGGTGGTGGGCCTGTTGCCCTGTCGCGAACTGTCATGGTTAGCGAAGTGTTGAGATTCCTGCCGGTGGCCGGCAAGGCCGGCGTCCTGTCAGCGCGCCGCGCCGGTCTGGCGTGGCGGCTCAACTTAACCTTTACGCGGCTTTAAGGGCGGCGCTCTAGGGTTTCCGATGCGGTTCGGGGTTGGGCCGCGCCAGCGGCCAGGACGGCCGTTGTTGCGTTCGCGTTGGAGTGTCCCATGGATATCATGACGAGCGTCGGGCTCATTGCGGGCATCATCGTCATTACGGCGATGATCTTCATGGGCGGCGACCTCCACATGTTCGTCTCCGAACATGCCATGATCATCATCTTCGGCGGCTCGATCTCCGCCACCATGATCCGCTTTCCGCTCAGCGCGCTCCTGCACGGCCTTCCGCTCGGCGCCAAGTTCGCTTTCACCATGAGCCGCCTGTCGGCCCATGACCTCGTCGACGAGCTCGCCCGTATCGCCGAGATCGCCCGCAAGCAGGGCCCGGTCGGCCTCGAAAAGGTCGAGACCGACGAGCCGTTCCTCGCCAAGGGCATCCGCTACGTCGCCGACGGTTACGACCTCGACTTCATCCGCGACAATCTCGAGCGTGACCGCGACAACTTCCTCATGCACCTCGACGAAGGCAGCAAGATCTACCGCGCCATCGGCGACTGCGCCCCGGCCTTCGGCATGATCGGCACCCTGATCGGCATGGTGCAGATGTTCGCCAACATGACCGATCCCTCCAAGCTCGGCCCGTTCATGGCGACCGCGCTGCTCGCGACCCTCTACGGTGCACTCGTCGCGAACCTGTTCTGTCTGCCGATCGCCGACAAGCTGCACGGCAAGCTGCTCGACGAGGAAACCAACCGCACACTGATCATCGACGGCATCCTGATGATCCGCGACTCCAAGAGCCCGACGCTCGTGCGCGAAATGCTGCTGGCCTATTTGCCGGAGAAGCATCGTCACGCCGAGGGCGAGCCGGTGCCGGCGTAAAGCCGCTCCCCGGGATCTCGAGAGATGGCCAAGAAGAAGCGCGGCGATGCTCACGGTGGCGGTCACGGCTGGTTCGTGACCTTCGCCGACCTGATGGGCCTGATGATGAGCTTCTTCGTGATGCTCGTCGCGTTCTCGACGCAGGACGCCAACAAGCTGAAGATCGTCGCGGGCTCCATGCGCGACGCGTTCGGCGTGCAGAGCGAGGCGCGCTACGCCGGTATCGTCGAGTCCGACGGCCTGCCGACCCGCCCGCGGCTGAAGAACGTCGACCACATCCAGCCCGAGGACGCTTCCAACACGCCGACGCCGGATCAGGAGGACCGCGACCGCACGTCGGGCGCGAAGATCAAGGTCGACCGCAATTTCGCGCTCGCCGCGGCCTCGCTGCGCCAGGCGTTGCAGGACATGCCGGAACTGACCGAGATGTCCAAGCACATCATGTTCGAGGAGACCAAGCAGGGCCTCAACCTGGAGATCGTCGACCAGGACGGCCGCTCGATGTTCGCCGACGGCTCCAAGGTGCCGTATGACCGCACCCGCCGCCTGATCGAGAAGCTTGCGATCCCGCTGAAGGCAACGCCGCTCCGTGTCTCGATCGCCGGCCACACCGCGGCCGGATTCGTGCCGACGCGCAGCGACTATGGCGCCTTCGACCTGTCGGCCGACCGCGCCAATGCCGTGCGTCAGATCCTCGAACGCGAGGGCCTGCCGCCATCCCACATCTTCGCCGTCGCCGGCAAGGCGGACACCCAGCCGCTGTTTCCGGACGATCCTTCGCTTGCGGCCAACCGGCGGGTGACGATCACGCTGATGCGCGAGGATCCGCCGCTGCCGCCTAATTTGAAGCCGTAGGGCACTTGCGCTACCATCTTACCTGAGGCATGTCGTCGCGCTGGCGGCGACAGTTACTACGCCGTCACAGCATCTGCCCCGGCGGCTGCTATGGTGGTGTGCCGATTGACAGGCGCGCCGGAACCGTCAAAAGGCGCCGGATCAATTCTCGGGAAGAAGCGTTTCTCATCTCTCATGACGGCGAGCATCACATCGACCGACGCTCAGGACGGGCCGGTCACCTCGGGTTTCTGGGGCCTGACGCTCGGAAGCATCGGCGTTGTCTTCGGCGATATCGGCACCTCGCCACTCTACGCATTCCACGAGGCGGTCAGGGGCGCGGCCCATGGCGAGCCGGTGTCGCGGGTCATGGTGCTCGGCGTGCTCTCGCTGATCCTGTGGGCGCTCTTTATCGTCGTCACCGCCAAATACGTCCTGCTCCTGCTGCGCGCCGACAATAACGGGGAGGGCGGCACGCTCTCGCTGATGGCGCTTGGCCAGCGCGCGCTCGGACGGCGAAGCTGGTTCCTGCTCGCGCTCGGCGTGGTCGGCGCATCCATGTTCATCGGCGATTCCATGATCACGCCGGCGATCTCGGTGCTGTCCGCGGTCGAGGGTCTCAAGCTCGCGACGCCGGCGTTCGAGCACTACGTCGTGCCGCTCACCGTTCTCATCCTGGCGCTGCTCTTTGCGGTCCAGAGCAGGGGGACGGCGCTGGTGGCCTCGGCCTTCGGCCCGGTGATGGTGGTCTGGTTCACCGTTCTTGCGGTGATGGGCGCCGTGCACATCGCCGACGATCCGTCGGTGCTGGTGGCAATCAATCCCTATTATGCGCTGCAATTCCTGCTGTCGCACGGCACGATCGGGCTGGTCACGCTGGGCGCCGTGTTCCTGGCAGTCACGGGCGGCGAGGCGCTCTACGCCGATCTCGGCCATTTCGGCCGCAAGCCGATTCAGTCGGCCTGGATGTTCTTCGTGCTGCCTGCGCTCCTGCTCAACTATTTCGGGCAGGGCGCGCTGGTGCTGTCCGATCCCAGCGCGATCGAGCATTCGTTCTATCGTATGGTGCCCGAGAGTCTGGTGCTGCCGCTGGTCGGACTTGCGACCGCGGCGACCGTGATCGCCAGTCAGGCCGTGATCACCGGCGCCTATTCGCTGGTCTATCAGGCGGTGCAGCTTGGCCTCCTGCCGCGCTTCGAGGTGCGCTACACCTCCGAGACCCATGCCGGCCAGATCTATCTGCCGCGGGTGAACCGGCTGCTGCTGATCGGTGTGATGCTGCTGGTGCTGCTGTTCCACACCCCCAGCAATCTGGCTTCGGCCTACGGCATCGCGGTCTCCACCACCATGGTTGCCGACGGCGTCATGGGCTTCGTCGTGATCTGGAAACTGTGGAACTGGCGCGCCGCGACGGCTGCGGCAGTGATCGTGCCCTTCGTCGTCGTCGACATCAGCTTCTTCAGTGCCAATCTGCTCAAGCTGCTCGAGGGCGCCTGGGTGCCACTGCTGTTCGGTGTCGCCATGGCGGGAACGATCTGGACCTGGCGCAAGGGGACCGGCATCCTGCTCCAGAAGACGCGCCGGATCGAGGTGCCGCTCGACGACCTGATCCGCAGCCTCGAAAAGCGCCCGCCGCACATCGTCAAGGGCACCGCGGTGTTCCTGACCAGCGATCCCGCCTTCGTGCCGACCGCGCTGCTGCACAATCTCAAGCACAACAAGGTGCTCCACGAGCACAACGTGGTCCTGACCATCGAGACCGCGCACACGCCGCGGGTCGACCTGTCCGAGCGGTTCAGGATGGAGAAGATCAGCGAGAAGTTCTCCAAGGTCCGGCTGCGCTTTGGCTACATGGAGCAGCCGAACGTGCCCAAGGCGCTCGCGATCGCGCGCAAGCAGGGCTGGCAGTTCGACATCATGTCGACCTCGTTCTTCGTGTCGCGAAGGTCGCTCAAGGCCTCGGCCCAGTCGGGCATGCCGCTGTGGCAGGATCATCTCTTCATCGCGCTGAGCCGGTCCGCCAACGACGCCACCGACTATTTCCAGATTCCGACCGGACGGGTGGTTGAAGTCGGGACTCAAGTCACCATCTGAACGCAATTGGCTGACCCATGCAAATTTCGCATGGCAAAGGCCCAAAATCGGGCTAGGCTATGCCGGCAGCGCAGGACTATAAGCCGCGCGCTCTCTTCCGCCGTTGTGCAGTGAAGCATTTCTAGAGGCCACTGGGCTCTCCCATGACAAGTGACGTAGCGATTTCCGCCCCGGAAACGGCGGCGGCCAATAAGCATGGCGAAGCCCACACCACCGCCCGTTTCGGCGCGCTGACGCTCGGCAGCATCGGCGTCGTCTACGGCGATATCGGCACCAGCCCGCTCTACGCGTTCCGCGAGGCGGTGATGGCGGCCTCGGGCGCGGAGGGGGTGCCGACGCCGGCGGCCGTGCTCGGCGTGCTCTCGCTGATCCTGTGGGCGCTCATCGTCGTGGTGACGCTCAAATACGTCGTGATCCTGCTCCGTGCCGATAACAATGGCGAGGGCGGCACGCTGGCGTTGATGGCGCTGGCCCAGCGCGCGGTCGGCACCGGCGGGGCGACCATCGTCCTGCTCGGGATCATTTCCGGCGCGCTGTTCTACGGCGACGCCGTGATCACGCCGGCGCTTTCGGTGCTGTCGGCCATCGAAGGCATGAAGGACATCACTCTGCACTTCGAGCCCTACATCGTCCCGTTGACGGTAATCATCCTGGTCGGCCTGTTCGCCGTGCAGTCGCGCGGCACCGCCCGCGTCGCCGCGTTCTTCGGTCCGGTGATGTGCGTCTGGTTCGCGGTGATCGCGACCGCGGCAATCCACCCGATCATGGAGCAGCCACAGGTGCTGTTCGCGCTGAACCCGCTCTACGCCGTGTCCTTCATGTTCCACCACGGCATCATCGGCTTCGTGACGCTCGGCGCCGTGTTCCTGGCGGTCACCGGTGCCGAGGCGCTCTATGCGGACCTCGGCCATTTCGGCAAGCGGCCGATCCAGACCGCCTGGCTGTTCATCGTGCTGCCGTCGCTGGCGCTGAACTATCTGGGGCAGGGCGCTCTCGTCCTCGGCGATCCCGGCGCGATCGTGAGCCCATTCTTCCAGCTCTTCCCGCAAGGCTTCTTCCGCGGCTGCATGGTCGTGCTCGCCACCGCCGCGACTGTGATCGCGAGCCAGGCCGTCATCACCGGTGCCTATTCGCTGACGCGCCAGGCGATCCAGCTCGGACTGCTGCCGCGCTTCGAAATTCGCCATACCTCTGAAGCCCATTCCGGCCAAATCTTCATCCCGCGCATCAACCAGCTTCTGCTGGTCGCGGTGGTGCTGCTGGTGCTGCTGTTCCGCTCCTCCAGCGCGCTGGCCTCCGCCTACGGCATCTCCGTCACCGGGACCATGGTGGTCACCGCTATGATGGGCTTTGTGGTGATCTGGAAGGGCTGGCGGTGGAAGCCGCTCGCCGCCGCCGCGCTGATCGCCCCGTTCCTGTGCCTCGACCTGACCTTCCTGACCGCGAACCTGCTCAAGGTGTTCGAGGGCGGCTGGGTGCCGCTCGCGCTCGGCGCACTCATGATCATCCTGATGTACACGTGGCGGCGCGGCAGCCGGCTGTTGTTCGAGAAGTCGCGCAAGCTCGAGTTCCCGCTCGCCGACCTCGTGGCGATGCTGGAGAAGCGGCCGCCGCAGCGTGTGCCCGGCACCGCCGTGTTCCTGACCAGCGATCCGCTCAGCGCGCCGACTGCGCTGATGCATAGTCTGAAACACTACAAAGTTCTGCATGAGAAGAATGTCATTCTCACCATCGAGACCGCGCAGACCCCGCGCATCGATCCGGCCGAGCGCGTCAAGCTGGAGCAGATCTCACCGACCTTCTCCAAGGTGACGCTGAAGTTCGGCTTCATGGAATCGCCCAACGTGCCGAAGGCGCTGGCGATCGCTCGCAAGCTCGGCTGGCAGTTCGACATCATGTCGACCTCGTTCTTCCTGTCGCGGAGGGCGCTCAAGCCCGCCGCCCATTCCGGCATGCCGCGCTGGCAGGACCGCCTCTTCATCTCGCTCAGCCGCTCCGCCAACGACGCCACCGACTATTTCCAGATCCCGTCTGGCCGCGTGGTCGAGGTCGGAACGCAGGTGACGATCTAGCCCCCCGCCATCGTCGCCCGGCTTGCCCGGGCGATCCAGTATTCCAGAGGCGGCGCGGCTAGAACCGAGGCGCGGCGGCGTACTGGATTCCCCGCTTTCGCGGGGAATGACACTGAACTCGCGGTGAGAGATGAGGCAGGAGTTTCAGGCATTCTGAAAGCCGCCCTTCAAGTCGCTGCGATTTAGCTTTAACTTGCGGCATACAGCTCAAGCCTTTGTAGCGCTTGATTTTCGCCTGCCGAGAGGCGAGGTTGCCGCCCGCCGGGATCGCCCCGGCAGGCGGCTCGCGACGTTGGAGGATGATGTGGCAAACCAGGTACAGGATCTGACCCCGGACGAGGTCTCCAAGGGTGTTGCGGAAGGGCGCTATCTGCTCGTCGACGTGCGCGAGCCGAATGAAGTCGAAGCCGAGGCCTATCCCTATGGCGTCGTGGTTCCACTCTCGACCTTCGACCCCAAGGCGATCCCCGATCCCGCCGGCAAGGAGGTTGTGTTCGCCTGCCGCTCCGGAAAACGCTCGGTGACGGCCTCCCTCGCGGCGCAGGCGGCGGGCCTGCCTTACGACAAGCATCTGGCCGGCGGCATGCTGGGCTGGAAAGCGGCGGGTCTTCCCAGCAAGGTCGGTGGCTGACCTCGCGATGACGACCAAGAGCTCTTCCCTCAACACGGTCTTCGCCAACCTTCCCGTCACCATCTTCGAGGCGATGTCGCAGGCCGCGCGCGACAACAACGCCATCAATCTCGGCCAGGGCTTTCCCGACGATCCCGGCCCCGAGGACATCCGCCGCGCCGCTGCCGAGGCCTCGCTGAACGGCTACAACCAGTATCCGTCGATGATGGGCCTGCCGGAGCTGCGCCAGGCGATCGCGACCCATTACGGCCACTGGCACGGGCTCAAGCTCGACCCGATGAGCGAGGTGATGGTGACCTCCGGCGGCACCGAGGCGCTGACCTCGGCGATCCTCGCGGTGGTCCAGCCCGGCGACGAGGTGGTCTGCTTCCAGCCGGTCTATGATTCCTACCTGCCGATCATCCGCCAGGCCGGCGGCATCCCGCGGCTCGTCCGGCTCGAGCCGCCGCACTGGCGGCTGAATGAGGACATGCTGAAAAGCGTCTTCAATTCAAAGACCAAGGCGGTGCTCTTCAACAATCCCCTGAATCCGTCCGCGGTGGTCTATCCGCGCGAGGACCTCGAACTGCTGGCGCGCTACTGCCAGGAGTTCGACGCCATCGCGATCTGCGACGAGGTCTGGGAGCATGTCACCTTCGACGAGCACAAGCACATCCCGCTGATCACCATCCCCGGCATGCGCGATCGCACCATCAAGGTCGGCTCGGCCGGCAAGATCTTTTCGCTGACCGGTTGGAAGATCGGCTTCGTCTGCGCCGCGCCGCCGCTGTTGCGCGTCGCCGCCAAGGTGCACCAGTTCCTGACCTTCACCACCGCGCCGAACCTGCAGGCGGCCGTCGCCTACGGCCTCGGCAAGTCCGACGACTACTTCCTGTCGATGCGCAAGGATTTGACGCGGAGCAGGGACCGCCTGACCAAGGGACTGGAGAGCCTCGGCTTCCCCGTGCTGAAATCGCAGGGCACCTACTTCCTCACCGTCGACCTGTCGCCGCTTGGACTGAATGAGAGCGATACCGAGTTCTGCTGGCGCATCGTGAAGGACTACAAGGTCGCGGCGATCCCGGTGTCGGCCTTCTACGAGCAGGACGCGGTGACCTCCGTGGTGCGCTTCTGCTTTGCCAAGAAGGACGAGACGCTCGACACCGCGCTGGAGCGGCTGTCTGACGCGGTGCGCGGGCGCAAGAGGTAGATCACGGTGACGAACGTCAGCCGCTTGAGGCTTTGCTTTTCCTGGCTTTGCCTCGGTTTTGCAATCGCCGCAGCGCTGACGTTGCTCTCCGCTCCCGCAGGCGCCGAGGAGCGGGTCGTCAACTTCTACAACTGGTCGAACTACATGGCGCCGGATGTCTTGGAGGCCTTCACCAAGGAGACCGGCATCAAGGTGGTCTACGACACGTTCGATGCCAACGAGACGCTCGAGACGCGCCTGATGGCCGGCAAGTCCGGTTATGACGTCGTGGTGCCCACGGCGTACTTCCTCCAGCGCCAGATCAAGGCCAACATCTTCCAGAAGCTCGACAAGTCGAAGCTGCCGAACCTCGCCAATGCCTGGCCGGTGGTGACCGAGCGTCTTGGCATCTACGACCCCGGCAACGTCTACGCCGCCAACTACATGTGGGGCACGACGGGCATCGGCTACAACGTTGCCAAGGTGAAGGCGATCCTCGGTCCCGACGCCAAGATCGACAGCTGGGACATCGTCTTCAAGCCGGAGAATCTGGCAAAGTTCAAAGACTGCGGCGTGCACATGCTCGACTCCGCCGACGACATCTTTCCGGCGGCGCTGAACTATCTCGGGCTCGATCCGAACTCGACCAAGCAGGCCGACCTCGAGAAGGCCGCCGACGTCGTCGCCAAGGTCCGCCCGTCGGTGCGCAAGTTTCACTCGTCCGAATATCTCAGCGCGCTCGCGACCGGCGAGATCTGCTTCGTGGTCGGCTGGTCCGGCGACATCATGCAGGCCCGCGCCCGCGCGGCGGAAGCCAGGAAAGACAACAGCAGCGGCATCGAGATCGGCTACGCGATCCCGAAGGAGGGCGCGCAGATGTTCTTCGACAATCTCGCGATCCCGGCCGATGCCAAGAACGTCAAGGAGGCCTACGAGCTGATCAACTATCTCTACCGTCCGGACGTCGCCGCCAAGAACTCGGACTTCCTGTCCTACGCGAACGGCAACCTCGCCAGCCAGAAGCTGGTCGACCCGAAGATCCTTGGCGACAAGAACATCTATCCTGACGAGGCGACGCTTTCAAAACTGTTCGTCATCACCGCGCGCGAGCCGGCGACCCAACGTGTCATCAACCGGCTGTGGACCAAGGTGAAGACGGGGCGCTAATAGCGCCCGCCATTGCGAGGAGCGAAGCGACAAAGCAATCCGGACTGTTTCCGCGGAACGAGTCTGGATTGCTTCGCTGCGCTCGCAACAACGGTGCAAGATCACCGCCACCTTCTGTGCAGCCAGAGCCACTGCTCGGGATGCTCGCGCACCCAGCCTTCCACCACGCTCGTGATCGCCTGCGTCGTGCCCTGGATGTCGATCTTGCCCTCGGCATCGCGCACCGGCTTGATCTCCTCGGTCAGCTCGCCGCGGAAGCGGCCGCCGGGCAGGCGGATGATGCGGACGCCGTGGATCGGGCATTCGACCTGGCGGAGCAGGCGCGCCAGCATCGGGTTGGCGCGGGTCTTGCGGCCGAAGAAGGTGACTTCGACGCCGCCGGTCAGGTACTGGTCGATCAGCATGGCGACATGCTTGCCGTCTTTCAGCGCCTGGGCAAGGCGGAGCGGGGCGTCGCGCCCCGCAGGGATCAGCGTTCCCATGTTGACCTGGCGCATCTCCTGGATGATGCGGTCGGCGGACGCGATGTTCGGGCGGCGATAGAGGATCGCGGTGTCCAGCCCATGCTCGACGGCGGCGAGCGCCGGCAGTTCCCAGTTGGCGAGATGCGCGGCGAAGATCAGCGCCGGCTTGCCGTCGTCGCGGATCTGGTCGAACAGCTCGATGCCGCGCTCGGGCAGTTCGATCCGGCTTTTTTCCGGATGATCGCGGTCGTAATCCCACACCTGGTCCATATGGGCGAATTCGGCGCCGACGCGGCCGAGATTGTCCCACACGCCCATCAGGATGGTTTCGATTTCTTCCGGCGACTTCTCCGGAAATGCCGCGGTGAGGTTGGCGCGGCCGATGCGGTGCTCGCGCAGGCGCGGGCCGATCGTCTTCACCACGCGGGAGAAGAAGTCCGAGGTCTTGGCCGGATCGAAATAGCGCGTGGTGCGCAGCATGCCGACGGTGGCGGCCCCGATCAGGCTTCCGCCGAGCGATTTGGCGGCCGCACGCGCGCGGGCCTTGATGCTCGCAGGTAACTGCGCCATGCGTCCGGTCAGGCCGGTTCGCGGGTCAGGATCAGCGAGGCGTTCTGGCCGCCGAAGCCGAACGAGTTCGACATGACAGCGGTGACGCGGGCATCGCGCGCCTTGTTGCCGACGACGTCGAACAGGATCGTGGGATCCGGATTGTCGTAGTTGATCGTCGGCGGAATGCGCTGATGCTCGAGGGTGAGCAGCGAGAAGATCGCCTCGACCGCGCCCGCGGCCGAGATGGTGTGGCCGACCATCGACTTGTTGGAGGTCACCGGAATCTTCTGCGCGAGATCGCCGAACACGGCCGATGTCGTGTTGAACTCCATCTTGTCGTTCTCGGGCGTCGCGGTGCCGTGCGCGTTGATGTGGTCGATCTGGTCCGGCGTCATGCCGGCATCGGCCAGCGTCTTGTTCATGCAGCCGATGATCGGCTTGCCGTCGGGCGAGGAGCGGGTGCGATGGAAGGAATCGGTGAGCTCGCCGCAGCCGGCGATCACGCCGAGGATTTTTGCGCCGCGCGCGATTGCGGCTTCGTAGCTTTCCAGCACCAGCGCGCCGGCGCCTTCGGCCATGACGAAACCGTCGCGGTTCTTGGAGAAGGGGCGGGAGGCGGCCTGCGGCGGATCGTTCTGGGTCGACAGCGCCGAGAGCAGCGAGAAGCGCACCAGCGCTTCCGGGTTCACCGTGCCGTCGGTCGCCACGCACAGTGCGGCGTCGGTCTCGCCACGGCGGATCGCCTCGACGCCGAGCTGGATCGAGGTCGCGCCCGAGGCGCAGGCCGTCGACAGCGAGATCGGGGATCCCTTGGTACCGAAGGTCTCGGCGAGGTGTGCGGCCACCGAGCCGAACATGAAGCGGTGATGATAGGCGGTGTACTTGCCGCCGCCGGAGATGCGCAGCAGGTCGTCATAGGTGATATCCTGCGCGCCGACGGCGCGGCCGAGCTCACGGCGCTGCGGCCACTCGACTTCGACCGGTGCAACCGCCAGGAAGAGCGGACCGGGGAAGTCGGCCTTGGCGCCGATGCCGGCCTGCTCGAGCGCTTCCTGCGTGACGAGCTCAGCCATCCGCTCGGACAGGGCGGTGGAGGAGAACGGATCGACGCTGACGAAATCGACCGTGCCGGCCATCGTCGTCTTCAGGCCGTCGACGGGAAAGCGCGTGATGGTGCGGATGCCGGATTCGCCGGCGACGAGCTTCGACCAATTGTCGGCCTTTCCGGTGCCGAGCGAGGTCATGATGCCCATGCCGGTGACGACGACGACGGGACGCCCGAGTTTGTCGCGTGGTGCAGTCATGTCGATCCCCCGATTGAGCTAGAGCATCCGCCAAAGCGCGACGCGCTTCAGCTTACGGCCTCGACCAGAGCCATGCCCTCGCCGCGCCAGTGTCCGGCCCCCACCACCACAATCTGGGTGGGCGCGCCCTGCATTTCAATCTCGGTCCCGGTGGAATCGTTCGGCGGGAACAGCGCACCGCGCGAGATCGAGAGCGCAGCCAGCGCGATGCCGAGCGGGAATTGCGTTTCCATGGTGTGGCCGAACATCGTGCCGGTCGAACGCACCGGGAAGTCAGCATGGCCCTTCAGGAAGTCGCGCTCCTCTGACGTCGCGGGCTCCGCGCCGGTCGCGCCTGATATGATCGCGCCCTTGCCCTCGCGCCTGGGCAGCTTTTCCCAAAGCTTCTCCAGCGTCGCGGCCATGTCGCCGGGCTGCTTGCGCCGGGCGAGGTCGGCAACGACGCTCGACAGCTTTGCGAACGGCTTTGCGCCGCGCGCCTCCGCGTGCGCCCTCGATTCCAGCACCAGGAATGCGCCGGCAGATCCCAGCGCGAACCCGGCGTGATCCTTGCGCGCCCACACCGGAGCGAACTTGTCCTTCAGATTGAAGTCGCCGAATTCGTAGAGGACCATCAGGTCCTTGCGCTCGCCATTGTGGGAGCCGCCGATCAGCGCGATGTCGCTCTCGCCCGAGGCGATGCGCGCCAGCGCGATGCGCGCCGCGTCGGCACCCGCGACCTCTTCGCCCATGAACGTGCGCGAGGTGCCGCCGAGACCGTGCACGATGGCGATGTTGCCGGCGAGCAGGTTCGAGAGCTGGGCCAGAAACAGCGTCGGCCTGAGATCGCTCATCAGCCGTTCGTTGAGGAAGCCGGGCGCATTGGCGCCCTTGACCTCGGCCGTGAGCACGCCGCTGTCGACATTGAGGTCGCGCTCGCCGCCGCCGGCGGCCACCACCATGTCGATCTTCGACAGGATGTCCTTGTTGCCCTTGATCCCGGCGGAATCGAGCGCAAGGCCCGCGGCATAGGTGCCGATGCGCTGCCAGGCTTCCATCTGGCGCTGGTCGCCCTTCTTCGGGATCTGGCTGTCGAAGGTAACAGGCATCAGGGGATGCACGACGCAGGGCGCAAAGCCCTTCTCGTCGACATTGATGCGCTTGTCCTGAAGCGCGGCCCAGTTGGCGTCCAGGCCTTCGCCGAGCGAGGTGGCAAGGCCAATGCCGGTGATCCAGACTTCCGTCTGACCGGGCTTCGAAGCGATTTCAGTCATGGCGACACGGCCTGTTGCGGAAAGCCGACGCGTTTGGCGACCGCGTCCATGAAGCCGCGCATATCCGCATTGGGGAAGGGGATCTGCGTGAAGGTGAGCGTCGAATTCGCGCGGAGCTTGCCGCCGACCCTGATCTTGGCGTCGGTCACCGCATAGCCCGAGCCCTGATGCGACAGGGTCGCCTCGATGCTCATGAGGTCGCCGGGGAACACCGAGCCGCGGACCTTGGCCTCCTTGACGGCGGCCAGGATCGGCATGCGCTCGAACTTGAGCACGCCAAGCTGAAGCCAGCCCGAGGCCTGGGCCATCGATTCGATCAGGAGCACGCCGGGCATCAAGGGGTAGCCCGGGAAGTGCCCCTCGAAGATGGTGCTCTCCTGGGGGACCTGGGCTTCGACGACAATCGTCTTCGCGTCGACGTTGAGGTCGACGACGCGATCGATCATGTGGAAGTATTCGAGTTGCATGACCGCGCGCTTAGGCGCTCGCGCCCTTGGCCGCAACCAGTTCGTCGATGCGGGCGCACAGATTCTTCAGCACGAAATACTGTTCCGTGGTCGCCTTGCCATCGTTGACCTCCTGGGTCCACTTTTCCAGCGGCAGCTTGATGCCGAATTGCTTGTCGATCGCGAACGCGATGTCCAGGAAATCGAGGCTGTCGATGCCGAGGTCATCGATGGCGTGGCTATCCGGCGTGATCGTGTCGCGGGGGATGTCGCAGGTTTCAGCGATGATCGTAGCGACCTGATCGAATGTGGAGGACATCACTAAGCCTTTGATATATTGCTGATATTTGTCTGATGTTCCAGAGTGGAACGGTAGGTGGGCATCGCGCCCCTGATGACGCCCTCAACCCCCCTCTGGCCGGGTCGAAAGCCCGTATATCGGAGCGCCGCCCTGAGTTCAATGGAGCCGGGCGGTCCCGGCGACAGGGCTGGGGATGCCGTCGGCAGGCCCTTCCGCCGGGGGGCGTGCCTAGATATGGGGCGTCGTGATCTTGGCGCAGTCGCGGCGGCCCATCAGCACGCAGTCCTGGGTGCGGCGCAGGTCGGCAATGCTCACCGCGAGCCAGATCCCGATTGCGGTCAGTGCGATGGTGAAGGCGAGCGCCGCAATATTGGCGAGCATGCGGTGGCGGAAATTGTCCGGTTCCGGGCGCGGCTGCTCGTAGCGCGACAGGTCGAGCGGCTCGGGCGCGACGCGTAGCGGCTGCACGGTGCCGCTGCCCCGTTGGACCGTCGGGGGAGACGCGTTGCGCGGCCTGAACTGGAGCACCCGGTGCTCGTCATCCGAGCTTATGGGCCGCTGGGTTTTCATGGTGCGGGGATCACTCCGAAGCAGCGATTTTTAGATAGCATACGCCGTGAATGCGTTGCAGAAAATCTTCTCAACGCGCACGTGCATTGCGCTTTCGCACTATCTTTCATGGCATATTCTTGTAGCGTTCTTGGAGCGGCTCGCGAACGAACGCGGCGCCGGCTTTCAGGTCGGTGACAGGAGCGCGGGTTGCGTTGCAGCAACAACCCTGAAGCACGCATCGCCTGCTCTCGTGAACATCTGCTTGTGATCTCCGCGTCCGGGTCGAACGCATTTTGCCCCCGCGGGGCCCATGGCATAATCAAGGGAACTGGACCACCGGTTGCAACCATGTGAGGGGCCTTCGATCATGACCACCACCAACGCGCGCGAACCGAGAGTGCATCCGGTGCCGATCCTGTCGCTCCGGCCGACGCAGATGACGGTCGGCATGCGCGAGGTCAAGGAGAAGCGCAAGCGCTGGCGCGAGCACGGCAAGAAGAAGCAGGCCGACCTGCTCGGCAATCACATGATCCCCGTCGTCTACGGACCGGACCAACGCTACTACGTGATCGACCATCATCATCTCGGCCGCGCATTGCACGACGAGGGCGTCAAGGAAGTGCTGGTGACCGTGGTCGGCGATCTCAGAATGGTCGAGCGCGAGGCATTCTGGGGTGTGATGGACAACAAGCGCTGGGTCTACCCTTACGATTCCAAGGGTGAGCGGCGGCCGTTCCGCGATCTGCCGAGATCGGTTGCCGATCTCAAGGACGATCCGTTCCGAAGCCTTGCCGGCGAGCTCCGCCGCATGGGCGGCTTCGCCAAGGATACCACGCCGTTCTCGGAATTCCTGTGGGCTGACTTTCTGCGCCGGAAACTGTCGCGCAAGGCGGTCGATGCCAATTTCGATAAGGCGCTCGAGAAGGCGCTGTCCTCGGCCAAGAGCAAGGATGCGATCTATCTGCCCGGCTGGTGCGGACCGGCGGAGGACGATTAGGCGCAGGGCGCTACATCGGCCGGCATGCAGCCCGACAAACCGGACCTCATCACAGCCTCTTGAGCGAAATCATTTTCCGCACCCACGAAGCCGTCCTGAAACAGAGCCATCCCATGTTTAGCGGTAGTGGGGCTCACACAGGAGGCAGGAATGCGCCGTCTGGTTCTCGTCGTTGCCTTGCTCGCGGTCGCTTCAGCAGGGATCTCGGCATCGTTTGCCGCAGTTCATCACGCCAAGACATTGACGTTTTCCGAGCGCTTTGCTCCGGCGCTCGAGTTGATGGCGCAACGCTAGCGGCGTGATGCCTCGCAGTCGCAGATACGCAACGGTGTGACGAGGTGAGGAGAGAAGGTGCTGCATTTCGGCGGCTGCCGAGCCGTCGCGCGCTTTCTGCAACAGCGTCTGGCGTTCAGTGCCGGCGTAAACTTGTTCAGCGCACCTGGACGTCCGCGAGGAAGGCCCTCTCTGCATGACGATATCGATCACGCTCGCGGTCAAACCGGCCTGGGCGGACGAGACGACGCACATCCAGTCCGGCTCGATCTGAATTGTGCGACCGAATGGCACGCAGGCTCTTGATATGCCGCAAACCCGGGCTGGTGCGGGCCGCTACGGTCGCCGTACATGATGGATGAACCGCGCCCGATGACAAGGGGCGAAGCGGACTCCGGTCATGCAACCCGGAGACCTGACGATGAGCCTGATCCTTCGCATTCTGTTCGTCATCGCCGGAGCCATCACCGCGCTGTTCGTTGCGCGTGACGCGCTGAACTTCACCATCATCCAGACCTTCGTCGCGATACTGCTGGTGACCGCCGTCTTGCTTGCCGGCAGTCTCTGGAGCCTGCGGCGGAAGACGTGAGCTACGCGGAGGGGGCGAGACCGGCCGGACTGAGCGAGGCCGAGGCTCGGGCGCGGCTGGAAAAGGACGGCACCAACGAATTGCCTCGGTCCGAACGACGCAGCCCCCTGCATATCGTCATGGATGTGCTGCGCGAGCCGATGCTCGTGCTGCTGCTTTGCGGCGGGCTGGTCTACCTCGTGCTCGGCGATCTCAGGGAAGCGCTGATCCTCCTGGCATTCGGTGCGATGTCGATCGTGATCACGGTGGTGCAGGAGACCCGGACCGAGCGCGTGCTGGATGCCTTGCGTGACCTCACGAGCCCGCGTGCGCTCGTGGTGCGGGACGGCGCTCGCCGGCGAATCCCGGGCCGTGAGGTCGTGCGGGGCGACCTCCTCGTCCTTGGCGAAGGCGACCGGATTCCGGCCGACGCGGCGCTGGTCGATGCACGTGATCTGGAAGTCGACGAATCCCTGCTGACGGGCGAGTCGGCGGCGGTCCGCAAGCGGGTCACCGACAAGATCCTACCTGCCGATCACCGGCCCGGCGGTGAGGATCAGCCGTTCGTCTATTCCGGCTCGCTCGTCGTGCGCGGTGAGGGGCTGGCGCTGGTCGAGGCCACCGGCCCGCGCAGCGAGATCGGAAAGATCGGTTTGTCGCTGCGTGGCCTGAAGGCCGAGCCACCCCGGCTTCAGCAACAGACCGCAAGGCTGGTGCGGCTCTGCTTCCTCGGCGGCGCCGTCGTCAGCCTCGCCGCCGTCGCGCTCTACGGCGTCCTGCGCGGCGATTGGCTGCAAGCGCTGCTTGCGGGCATCGCCATCGGCATGTCGATGCTGCCGGAAGAATTTGGCGTCGTGCTCACGGTCTTCATGGCGATGGGAGCTTGGCGGATTTCGCAAGCCCGGGTCCTGACGCGGCGAGCCGCTGCCATCGAGGTCCTCGGTTCGGCGACCGTCCTCTGCACCGATAAGACGGGGACATTGACGCAGAACCAGATGTCGGTCGCGGAGCTGCGGCTGCTCGATGGAGCGCGCATGCGCCCGGCGGCCGGACAAGATAATGCCAGGCCCGAATTCGTCGAGTTGGCGCGCTGCGGCGCCCTGGCGAGCTCTCCGGAACCGTTCGACCCGATGGAAAAGGCTCTGCACCTTTTTGCGCGCGACGCTCTGCCGGGAGGTGATGCGCTGGATGGCTACCGGACGCTGGTGCGCACCTATGGTCTGCGTCCCGAGCTGCTGGCCATGACGCAGGTCTGGCGAATGCGCGGCCGGCCGGACCTCGTCGCATGTGCCAAGGGCGCACCGGAGGCGATTGCGCGGCTTTGCAGGATGAATGCTGCCGATCAGGAATCGGTGCGAGATGCCGCGAGCGCGATGGCGAAGGACGGGCTTCGCGTGCTGGGGACGGCGGTTGCCGTCTGCGATGACGCTTCACTCCCGCCGTCTCAGGAGGATATCGCGTTTCGCTTTGTCGGCCTGGTCGGGCTTGCCGATCCGCTGCGTCCCCACGTCGTCGAGGCGGTTCGCGAGTGCCGCGCGGCGGGGATCCGCGTCGTGATGATCACGGGCGATTATCCGGCAACGGCCGTTGCTATCGCAAACCAGGCCGGGCTCGACGTCCGCGACGTCATGACCGGTGATCAGGTCAGGCTGGCGGACGACCCGGAGCTCGCGGAACGTGTCAAGCAGGTGAACGTGTTCGCCCGGGTCCTGCCGGAACAGAAGCTGCGAATCGTCCAGGCTCTGAAGAGCAACGGCGAGATCGTGGCGATGACCGGGGACGGCGTCAACGACGCGCCCTCGCTCAAGGCCGCCCATATCGGCATCGCGATGGGAGGGCGCGGAACTGACGTCGCACGAGAGGCATCGTCGATCGTCCTGCTCGACGACGATTTTGCTTCGATCGTGTCGGCCATTCGTTTGGGACGCCGCATCTACGACAATCTGCGCAAGGCGATGGCCTTCATCTTCGCCGTTCATGTCCCGATCGCCGGACTTGCGCTGCTGCCCCTGGTGTTCGGGCTGCCGCTGATCTTTAGTCCGGTGCACATCGCGTTTCTGGAGCTGATCATTGATCCCGTGTGCTCGCTGGTGTTCGAGGCGGAGCGGGGCGAACGCGATGCGATGGCGCGTCCGCCGAGACGAGCCGATTCCGAATTGTTCTCATGGGCGCTGGTCGGCTGGAGCATTCTTCAGGGCGTTCTCGCATTTGCCCTGACCGCCGCCATATTCGTCGCCGCGCTTCGCGCCGGTCTCGTCGCCGACGAGGCGCGGACGCTCGCCTTCGTGACCCTCGTGGTCTGCATTGTCGCTCTCGTGCTGGCCAACCGGTCCTTCAGCGCAACGTTCGCGTCCGCATTCTTCCGTCCAAATCCCGCATTGGTCTGGATCTTCGCGACGATCGCCGTCGTTCTCGCCACCGCGCCGCTCTGGCCGCCGGCCTCCAGCCTGTTCCGCTTTGGTCCGCTGCATGCGCACGATTTGATGATCACGCTCGGGGCGGGGCTATTGTTGCTGACGATGCTCGAATTGCTGAAGCCGCTGTGGGGGCGGCGGCTCCGGTTCTAACCCTCATCCGGTGAGCGCGTTTTCGGCGGGTGCTGATCGTCCTTGCCGCCGAGCATCCGGTGCAGCCAGCGTTCGATGCGGCGGCCGACCGTGAGCAGAACGAAGGCCAGCGCCACCGCGACGATGACGATCTTCCATTGTCCGGCGCCGCACACGATACCCAGACAAGCGGCGAGAAAGGTGCAGGCGGCGCTGGTCAGCCCGCGGACGCGAAATCCCATGCTTTGATGCACGATGACGCCGGCACCGAGAAAGCCGATGCCGGTGAGGATGCCCTGGATGACGCGGCTCGCGGCATCGGCGACCCTGGTTGGCTCGGCGAGCTGCAGGGCAAGCAGAACCACGGTCGCCGTGGAGAGACCGACGATGCCGAGCGTCTTCAGCCCGATCGGCTTGCCGTGCAGGTCGCGGTCGAGGCCGATCGCGCCGGCGGCGACGGTCGCGGCACCGAGACGAGCAAGGATTTCGGGCCAGTCGAGCTCCGTCATTTTTTCGGCAATCGCCCCATCAGATAGAACTCCTCGTTCGGGCGCATGCCGGTGAAGTTCGCCAGCCGGTTCGACAGCGCGAAGAAGGCGGAGATCGCGGCGATGTCCCAGATGTCGTCGTCGCTGAATCCGTGCGGCGCGAGCGCGGCGAAGTCCTCCTCGGAGATGCGTTGCGCATCCGCCGAGACCTTCATCGCGAAGTCGAGCATGGCCTTCTGCCGCGGCGTGATGTCGGCCTTGCGGTAGTTCACCGCGACCTGGTCGGCGATCAGAGGGTTCTTGGCGCGGATGCGCAGGATCGCGCCGTGCGCGATCACGCAATACTGGCACTGGTTGGCCGCCGAGGTCGCGACCACGATCATCTCGCGTTCGGCCTTGGTCAGCCCGCCGTCCTTCTCCATCAGCGCGTCGTGATAGGCGAAGAATGCGCGGAACTCGTCGGGCCGGTAAGCCAGCGTCAGGAACACGTTCGGCACGAAGCCGCTCTTCTCCTGCACGGCGAGCAGGCGCGTGCGGATGTCGTCGGGGAGCGTGTCGAGGGCGGGTGCGGGGAAGCGTTTTTGGGGAGAAGGGGACATGGCGATGTTCCGGATCGGGCTCTCGGGGAAACGCGGAACATAGTCGATCGCAGTCCTTCGCGCAAAGCGCATGCGCGGCCTACATCATGGCCAGCGCGGGCAGAGCGGAGGCTCTCAAAGCTTCTTCAAATATTCGAGGAGTGCCTTCTTTTCGTCGTCGCTCAAGCGCGTGCCATAGTCATGCCCGCATCGGCTGTTTCCTGAATTGAGGTCACTGCAATCGGTGAGTGGACGATTTGGCCCCTCTTGTGTGACGTCAACACCAACATTTTTGGTGTCGTATCTCGCGCCAATTTTGAATTGTGACATGCGCTTCGCGGGCGGTACGAGCAATTCCGCCAATGTCGGCACCGAGCCGTTGTGCAAGTAAGGCGCCGCGGCCCAAATTCCCTCCAGCACGCGAGCTTCATACTCGCCTCTCTTGAGGGTGCGTTTGAAAAACGTCCAAGGCTCGATCGTCAGGCTTTCCGGCGGTCCCGATGGTTGCGCGCTGGGCGGTTCGGTGGAGGCCCGTGCCGGAGCCGGTGACGCTGGTAGCGGAGACTCGGAGCGCGCTATTTGCCCGTTGCGAGGCAAGGAGGAGCCAAAGCCGTCACCGGCACCGAGCTCGCTCCCCCGAGACAGCTTGTAGTTCAAAATCGTACCGGCGACTGCGCTGAACATCATGTGGACGGCGTAATCCTCTTCCTTGAGATCCCTGGCGACCCCCGGGGTGCCTGCTCCCTTCAGCGCGCCGGTCTTCACTCTCCAGCCGAGCTCATCGAATTGATGAGTGTCGGTGCCGACATTCTTGAGCGGCGTCTCCCACGTCGTAGCAAACAAGTCACGCAGGGCGTGTATCTCCTCCTTCTCGTGGCACCCGTCACTGCAGTGTGTTTTGTAGAGTTTTTGGCCTTCGTCAGCCAGTTTCGAGTCGATAGGCGGCCATTCCCGTGGCCATTTTGGTGGACCCATCTTCAAGATCAGTTTCTCGAGTCTTTCCAGCCCATCGAAGTTGATGGAGTTGGCGTAGTCGAAGAATAAGCCGGAACGCTTTGGTTCGAAGTTGGCGAACGCCAGAGCCTGCCCGGTGTTCCGGGCAAGTGCAAAAACGCGGTTTCCATTCAACACAAAACCGGCCCAATCGGTTTGGTTCTGCATCGGTGTGTTCCACAGGAAAGGATAACGCACCGGAGCGGTGGCAAACCTCATGTTTTCCTTGATCAAGAAATCAGGCGGCGGCCCGACGTCGGTGCCGGATATGCGGTTGAAGATGATCCCGACGGCGTCCAGCCGCCCAGGCCCCCAGCCAACTGGCGGCAATGTACCGGCCACGAATGCATGAAAGCGCCGGTGCCATGCATCAACCCTCTGACGTAGTGCGGCAACATCGGCAGCAGAAGGTGTCGCAGGTTGGGAGACGGCCTCAGCAAATGCAGCGAATGCCGTCTCGCTGGCGGTTACGTCTCCTACCGCCTTGTCCAGGTCGCTCAGGAACTCCTGGAAATCCATAAAGGCCGGACCGCCGTCGATGCGGTACGTCTTGCCCTCGACTTCAACCTGCCGCGTGTGACACGCGGAGCATGTTATCCCGACCATCTGGGACCCTGCGGGACCGGTGGTGTGGAGGCCGACGGGGAGGTTGGCACTATTGCCCGGATTTGGGAGAAAGCCGTATCGGGTCAGACCATCCGAGAGGAACGGTTGTCCATCCTTCGTTTTCAATGCGCGTAACCAGGTGAGGTTGATTAAGCGGGAGCCTTGGTCGCGCGTGTAGTAGTCAGCCCTGTCTTCCGCTTTCCAATTCGGGCCTTGGTCGACATATATCGGATCGCCGAGAGCGGTCTCAATTCCCGAACTTGCGGCGGCGACCAGCGCAAAGCGAATGAGGAAAGCGATACGACGCATCGCATGACCCTCCATGAACTACAATTGAACCACCTGTTTTCTCGAAACCAGAATCTTTGGAGTTATGCGGAGCTGGGCGAGACGCAACTCGCCCGGTAGCGACGAGAGCCGTCAGAAATAGCCGTCGGATGCTCGAGATTGTACTTCTTGGCAAAGTCCCGTCAAGGTCGTTGCTCCGAATCGAAGCTCCGGATTGCATGCCACGCCTGCTGAGCGCGGCGAGCCCGCGACACGGGGCCCTGTGAACCGGTGTGTCTCGACACGAGTAACCTTGCTAAACCGCGAGCCGGGATCCGTCCCAGGCAACAATGCCAAACTGATCGCAAATCGCGCGCATCTCGGCGAGATCCCCAACGACGCGGGGAATGCCAAGCTTCGCCTCGGCGAGCAGTCGCGCCCTCAAGCCAAGACATTCGACGATCATCCATGGATTCCTGATGGTCCTGGCGATGGAAAGAGCAGAATCCAAGGCGCTCAGGCCACGTTCGGATTTCCCGTCCCGAACGAGAGCCTCAGCGTAACCCGCATAGAGCAAGCAGAGCTCGATCTGGCCTGTCCGCAGATGCGCGCCGCTCTCCATACAAGCGTCTATCAGGTCGACGGCCTGATGTGCCTGGCCCGTTCGTGCCAGAGCGGTCGCCATTGCTCCGGTCAGGTTGGCCTTGCTGGCATCGTAGCCGTTACGTTCGACAATCTCCTTTGCAATCGACAAGCATTCCACAGCCTGGTCATTTCGATGGAGCATGAGGAGATTTCGCCCCATCGTAATGCGGGCGAGCACCTGCCCATATAAATCCTGTTCACGAACTGCGATCTCCAATGCACGCAATGCGAATTCGAGCGCCTCCGCATATTGACCTGTTGCATTCATGAACCAGCTCCTGAACGCCAAAACCGTGCATTTTGGACCGGCCGGTGTCCCGAGGCGGGCAGTCTCGAGTTCTCCTGTGAGCATTTCATTCAGTTCGTCCATCGCCGCAATCGCGCGATCGACGTGGCCCATGCTGTACAACACATTTGCCATGATGGTCTGATTTGAAAATACGAGTGCGGTCGATTTCAGCGCTCGAGCCGTTTTCAATCCCTCGCTCGTTATTTGCAGCCCTTCTTCATACCGGCCCTCAAACCAGTAGACCATCCCGAGTTGCGACTGGATGCTGCACACGTGAGCAATCCTGCCTTGGCGCTGCGCCAGCTCCAGCGTTCGTGGCAAATGCATATTCACCTTTTTGAATTCGCCGAGCTGCAGCATCGAAGCGAAGCTCATGCGACCGAAGTCGACATATTTTTCTTCGGCGGCTTCCCCAAGACGCTCGATGAGCTTGAGTGCCCGGTCGTATATTAAACTGAGCGATGAGGCTGCGGCGTTCCGGCGCGCTTCGACGGCAGCCTCCCAGAGATAGCCAAGTGCAGCATCAGCATCTCCGGCTTCCTCTGCATGAAAGGCCAACTGTTCGTAACGACCATCCAGTTTCGGGTAACGCCGAACGATCGCCTGGACGGCGGCCTGGTGGATTTCCAGACGCCGGCCACGCGGTATCGTGTTTGCACAGGCCTCGGCGATGATCTGATGCCGGAAACGCACGGCGTTACCCGCAAGCGGATGGACAAAAGCAAATCGGGAAAGCTCGAACAATGCAGTCAGCAGCTCGCCTACGTCCACGCCGAGCACCGTTGTAGCCAATTGGATTTCTACCTCCGCTCCCAGCAGGCTGAGCGTCTGCGCGAATGTCTTCATCTTCGGAGAAAGCCGTTGCAGCCGCGCATGAATCACGGACTCGACGCTCTGTGGCAGCGATTGTTCGCTCGTTGCATTGGTCGCGTCCGCCGAACGCAAGAACTCTTCCAATACGAAGGGGACGCCGTCGGCGCGATCGATTGCTCTCGCAAACACGGTCGGGGATCGCGTTTTCGGCCACAATTGGCGTCCCAAAGCCTCCATGTTAGCCCGCGACAGCGGTTGCAGATGAATGAGCGAGTCCGCAATCTCCATGCACTGGTCTGATGATTCCGGACGTCCGGTCAGCAATATGCAAAGCGGCTGTGGGGACCTTGCGCGCGCGAGTAATTTCAGGAAATGGCGGCTTTCCGGATCGATCCACTGGAGGTCTTCGATCAGCAAGAGAGTCGGTCTATTTAGCGCCAATGCGAGGAAGGCATTGACAAGTGCGCGCGCAATTTGCGTCTGCGTATTGTCGGTCAAACGTTGGCGAGAGGACGCTTTTCCAACGATGAACAGGGCTTCGAGCTTTCTGCGATCGCCTGCCTCGACGTGCAGTTCCGCGAGAGCCTCGCGAATGTGTTCATCCGAAGATGAGCTGCTTGCAGCGAGCATGTCGCCCACCAGGGTGCGGGCGGCGGCGAATGCGGTGGCACGTCTCTGTACGCCGCCATAAAAGACGCAGCATCTCACGTCGGATGTCAGCGCCTCGGTCATCACGGCTGTCGCAAGGCGGCTTTTGCCGATACCTGGTTCGCCCAGCAGGGCGACGGAGCAGCTTTTGGCGCCCGGGCGCGGGAGTAGCTCCCGAAGCGCCGCAAGCTCGTCGACCCGATTCACGATAGGGCTTTGATAGCGGCTGGCGATTTCGTTGTGATCGACATCGTCCGGCCGGGCATTCAGCGTGTAGGCCTCGATGACCCGGTCGGCGATTCCCGAAGTCGTCTTGTGTGCCGTAAGGTCTAGTGGCGATCGGCACAGCTTTGCGGTTTCGGCGCTCACCCTGATCTCGCCTGCCGCCGCTTCCTGCTGCAGCTTGGCAGCAACGTGCACGGTCGCTCCAGCAACGTCGAAGCGGGCGATGGCATTTTTGCCGCCTATGCGTAAGCCGACCAGGCCGGAGTGAAGTCCGACGCGAAAATTGACCGGATCTCCCCTGGGGCCGGTCGACTGGCTATGACTCTGAATGTCCCAGGCTGCGATGCACGCACGATCCGCATGATCCTCATATGCGGTTGGCCAGCCGAATATGGCAATGCCACCGTCGCCCGCATAGTGGACAATCTGTCCCCCGAGACGCTCCACGGAACTGCGGATGTGATCCAGCCACTGGTCCAAGAAAGCTTGAGCTTCATCGGGGTCGCAAGCCGCGATGTGGCGAGTTGAACCCACCATGTCGACGGCGAGCACCGTTATGATGTTACGATCCGCAATATTGGCACCGCCCACGGACATCGTCGCGCCCCGCGTGCTCAAACCGGCTCCAAAAGGCAACGGTAGCACGAAGGACGAGCCTTGGGCTATCCGCGAGACGCGGCCTCGAGCCGCGATATCCGGGCATTCCCCGTCTTTCACGACTGTCCGCTGTTCGGGAAATTCCAGAGGCGGCGTTGTTGACGGAGAAGCGGCGGCCTACCGGATAAGCCCCGCCGGGGGCATGGGAGCGGTGTGCGCGCCCAGCCGCGCCGTCTTTACCGCAACGGCTTCTTCAGCAGCGAGAAGCGGTCCGGATCGAGCCCCAGCGAGGGCTGCAGCATCGGCGCTTCGGCGGTCGCGAGCGTCTTCGCGGGCGGCTGCGAAAACACCGGGTCGTTCGGTACGTCGCGTTGCGAGGTGGCGCCGCGCCAGCGCTCGAGCACGGCCCCGACGAAATGCATGTCGTGGCCGGAGGTGACGGACGGCACGCTGCTGATGGTGGCTTCGCCGCGCGGCAATTGATGCGGCGGCACCTCCTTGAAGCGCAAGCGCGTCGGCAGCGCGACGCCTTCGCCGAACGCCAGCACCTCGCGGGTGCCGAGCGATGGCACGAAGGACAGCAAGTTCGCGGCCGCATCCGACACCGCGGCGCGCAGCAGCGCCTGGTCGCGTTCGTTGGCAAGGCGCATCGTGAACAGCGTGTTGCACTGGGAAATGATGGTGGCGTCGAGCTCGGCCGGACGCTGGGTGATGAGGCCGAGATAGACGCCGTATTTGCGGCCTTCCTTGGCGATACGCGACACCGCCTTGCGGGTCGGCCCGAAGCCGATATTGCGGTCGGCGGAGGCATAACGGTGCGCCTCCTCGCAGACGAACAGCAGCGGCGAGACGCCGTCGCTCCACAGGCCGAAATCGAAGGCCATCCGGCACAGCACCGAGACGACGGAATCGATGACCTCCGCCGGGAACCCGGCGAGCTGCATCACCGTCATCGGCTTGCCGTTCGCCGGCAGGCGGAACAGATGGCTGATCACCTCGGCCATGGTATCGCCGCCGACATTGGCATTGTCGAACATGAAGGCGTAGCGCGGGTCGTTGCGCACGGCTTCGATGCGCGAGATCAGCTTGTGATAGATGATGCGCGAGGAGCGGTTCTCGAGCTTGCCCATGCGCTCGTCGATCAGCGACATCAGGTCGACGAGGCGATACGGGACCGGCGTGTCGACGGTGTAGCCGACCTGCTTGGGATCGATGCGCTTGAGACCGATGCGGTCGGCGTTCTGGTACTGGGTGTAGACGCCCTTGGCGAGCGGGATGACCTCGGCGAGGATGTCGAGCTCCTCGGGCACGCCGGCGCGGCCGCCGAACAGCACGTCGACGATCTCTTCGAAGTTGAACAGCCAGAACGGCAGCTTCAGATTCCGCGGGTTGAGCACCAGCGCGCGGTCGCCGAAGCAGCGGCCATATTCGTTGTGAACGTCGAGCAGGAAGATGCGCAGGTTCGGCCGCGCCTTCAGGATCTCGTTGAGCAGCAGCGACACGCCGGTCGATTTGCCGACGCCGGTCGATCCAAGCACCGCGAAGTGCTTGGACAGCATTTCCTCGATGTCGACATAGGCGATGACCGAGCGGTCCTGCTGGAGGAAGCCGACATTGATCTGGTCCGAGCCGGTCGGCGCGTAGATCGTGCGCAGCTCCTGGCTGGTGATCAGCTCGACCGCATCGCCGATGGTCGGATAGTTGGTGACGCCGCGCTGAAATTTGGCCTTGTCCGCGGCATTGAGAATTTCGCCGAGCAGGTCGACCGACGCGATGGCGATGTAGTCGGGGCTCGAGAGGTTCTCGCAGGACACCTCGGTGATCATGGCAACGATGACCGAGCTGGCGCAGCGGATGCTGACGAAACGGCCGACGGTGGCCCGAACTTCCGAGACCGGCATTCGGCTTTCAGCCAGTAGCCCGACCCGGGCGAGCGACCCGCGTACCGAAATCACGCGTCCAAAGGATGTCACGATGAATGAACCTGGCAAGAGCGAGGGGTTTGCGCCGAATTATGCGCGGCGGCCGCTGCACAAACGGTTAAACGGCGGGCGCGGCCGGTTCGTTAAATCTGCGACAATTCGACTGCGAAGTTTGTTCCCAATGCATACTTCCGGCCGGAACCGGCCGGAAAATGCTGCTTTTCTAGGCGGCGGGCCCGAAAGCGCTTAAGGAAGATTTTACCATTCGGCCACTCGGTCCGGCGTTTGGGGGATGGATGTCATCTCGGAGGAGGCGTCGTTTCGATTCGGGCGGCGATGTTTGATTTGTTGACGGGACCTAATCATTTGTACATTAGTACAAATGAACCGGCGGCCTGGATGCCGTCCCCGGACGCCTGAGCGCATTTGCAGCCTAGCGTCCGATTGCGCGATCCGGTCCGGCGGATTGCAGCCACGCCTTGCTAGCCACGCTTTGGAGGAAACCATGCAGCCCGAACCGATCTTCGACCTCGCGCATCTCGGCCACATGGAACTGCTGACGCCGAAGCCCGACGAGAGCCTGAAATTCTTCGTCGACGTCATGGGCATGACTGTGAGCGGGCAGAAGGGCGAGTCGGTTTACCTGCGCGGCTGGGACGATTACGAGCGCTATTCGCTCAAGCTCACGGCGTCGAAGACATCAGGCATGGAGCACATGGCGCTGCGCGCACGCAGCCAGCAGGCGCTTGAGCGCCGCGTCGCCGCGCTCAAAGGCTCGGGCTTCGACATCGGCTGGACCGACGGCGACATGGGGCAGGGACCGACCTTCCGCTGCCGCGACCCTGACGGCCACATCGTCGAGCTCTATTACGAGACCGAATGGTACCAGGCGCCGCCGGAGCTGAAACCCGCGCTGAAGAACCAGGCGCAGCGTTTTCCTGCGCGCGGCGTCAACGTTCGCCGTCTCGACCATCTCAACTGCCTCGCCGTCGACATCAAGGCCAACCGCGAGTTCTTCGAGAACTATCTCGGCTGCCGGCTGACCGAGCAGATCGTGCTCAATGACGGCCGGGAAGCGGCGATGTGGCTGACGATGTCGAACAAGAGCTACGATTTCGCCTATTCGCTGGACCACTCCGGCACACCCGGCCGCTTCCACCATGTCACCTACGCGCTCGACAGTCGCGAGGAGATTCTTCGTGCCGCCGACATCTTCCTGGAGAACGGCGTGCACATCGAGACCGGCCCGCACAAGCACGCGATCCAGCAGACCTTCTTTCTCTATGTCTATGAGCCCGGCGGCAACCGCGTCGAAGTCGCCAACGCCGGTGCGCGCCTCATCCTCGCGCCCGACTGGAAGCCGATCGTGTGGACCGAGGAGGAGCGCAAGAAGGGCCAGGCCTGGGGCCTGAAGACGATCGAGTCCTTCCACACCCACGGCACGCCGCCGGTCGACGTGAAGAAGCACGGCTAGAGCATGACCCGGAAAAGTGTGAAGCGGTTTTCCGATTAGGTCATGCTCCAGAAATCAATGCGTTGAAGTGCGCACCCGCGCGGTGGTCTCGCGGACGCCGGTCCAGGCGGGCTTGTCCGGTGCGAACTGCTTGCGCAGGAAGGTGACGAGTTCTTCCACCTGCGCATCGCTCATGCTGTTCTTGAAGGCGGGCATGTAGCCGAGATCGCTGGAGACGGGATCATTGATGCCGTGCAGGACGACCTGCACGAGATTGTCCGATGTGGCGCTGTGCAGATTGCTGTTGAGCGCCAGCGAGGGCCGAGTTCCGAACAGCGGCAGGCCGCCGGCCTCGTGGCAGACGGCGCACGCGCCCTGATAGAGCCGCGCGCCGGTGGAGGATGCCACCGTGACCTGCGTTGAGCTTTCGAGCTTCGCCGCAAGTGCATCCTGGTCCTGCGTATCGGTCGCGCCGTCATTGAACGAGTTGAGATAGACCGCCATCGCGCGGATGTCGGGGTCGGGCAGGGCTTTGAGGTCCCTGACAACAGGCGCCATCGGACCCGCCGCGACACCGTGATAGCGCGAATGGCCGGTGCGCAAATAGGCGAAAAGCTCGTCCTCGCTCCATGGGATCGGCGCGCGTGAGAGCGAGGTCAGCGCCGGCGCTTCCCAGCCCTCGGCAAATCCACCCGCGAGATAGGCCTCGCGCTGCTCGGCGCCGAGCGCGTTTCGCGGCGAATGGCAGCCGCTGCAATGGCCGAGGCTCTCGACGAGATAGGCGCCGCGGTTCCACTGCTCGGGTTTGGCGGGATCGGGCTTGAACTCTCGCGTCTGGTGAAACAGCGCATTCCATCCGGCGAGCAGCGGGCGGAGATTGAACGGGAAGGCGAGCGTGGTCGCAGGTGCCGTCGCATGTACTGCCGGCTGCGCCATCAGGTAAGCATAGAGCGCCTGAAGGTCGGCATCGCTGGTCTTCGAAAAGTGCGTGTACGGGAAGGCCGGATAGAGCTGCCGGCCGTCGCGATGCAGCCCGTCGCGCATCGCGCGTTCGAACGCTGGATAGGACCAGGCGCCGATGCCGGTCTCGGCGTCAGGCGTGATGTTGGTTGAGTAGATCGTGCCGAACGGCGTCTCCAGCGCGCGGCCGCCGGCGTTGAGCACGCCTCCGATCGTGGTGTGGCACTCCGCGCAATTGCCGAGCGCCGCGAGTTGCTGGCCGCGCACGATGGTCGCGGCGGAATACACCGACGCATCGGGTCGTGCGATCGGCGCGATTGCGCGACCGGGCAGCAGTGCGGCGCCGATGCCGATCGCGGCGGTGCAGACGGCCGCAATGGTCGCGACGATGCCGGCGCGCTTGGCGAAGGGATTCTCCCAGACGCGCGACGGCGGCGGCGCTGCGGGCGCGGGAAGGGCCTGCGGCACGGGCGATGCCTCACCGTGCAATCCCTTCAGGATGCGATCCGGCGTGAACGGCGGTTCGCGGAAGCGCACGCCGGTAGCATCGAAGATCGCGTTCGCGATCGCGGCCGCGCTCGGCACCGAAGCGGACTCGCCGACGCCGAGCGGCGGCTGGTCCTGACGCGGCAACATCAGCACGTCGATCTTGGGCACGTCGGGGAAAGGGATGATCGGATAGGCGCCCCATTCGCGCGCCGCCACTGCGCCGCGCTCGAATGAGACTTCTTCCATCAACGCCCGGCTGGTGGACTGGATGACGTTGCCGTGGATCTGGTGGCGCACGCCGTCCGGATTGATCATCAATCCGGAATCCTGCCCGGCGACGACGCGCGTGACGCTGACATCGCCGGTGGACTTGTTCACCGCAACGTCGGCGACCCAGGCCGACCACGCCGCGCCATAGCCGGGAAACTTGCTGTGGACATAGAGCGCATAGGCAAAGCCGCGCCCGTGCACGATTTCGCCGTCCTTCTCCTCGCGCACCGGCCGGGGCGTCCAGCCCGCGCGTTCGGCCACCGCATTGACGAGGTCGACGGCGCGCTGGTCTTTCAGATAGCGCAGGCGGTATTCGATGGGATCGACACCCGCCTCGGTCGCGGCCTCGTCGACATAGGATTCATGCGCGAAGGTGTTCGGCAGGGCCGAGACACCGCGAAACCAGGAGGCGCGCACGATCGGCGCCATGTCATGGGCGACGACGCGCATGTGCTCGTAGTCGTAGGGCGGGATCGCAGTGCGGTCGCCCATCTGGAGCACCATGGGCTCCGGCGAGATCCGCCCCGTCAGCAGCAGCGCGAGCGTCGGCGCGGCATTCGAGGGATAGCGCGTGGCGAGATCGTAACCAGCGATGCCGCCGTCGGCATTCAGGCCGCCATTGACGTCGATGAGCTGCGCGGTGCCCTTGGGCTCCCAGGCGTGCTCCTGCTCGCGCGTCAGTTGCACCCGCACCGGTCGGCCGACCGCGCGCGACAGCAGCAGCGCATCCGCGGCGACATCGTCGGCGCAGTTGCGGCCGTAGCATCCGGCGGCCTCCAGCCGGATCACCTCGATCTCGCTTTCGGGACGTTCGATCAACAGCGCCAGATCGCTGCGCAGGACATGCGGGTTCTGCGTGCCCGACCAGACGCGGATGTTGCCGTCCTGGACATCAGCGACCGCGCAGGACGGGCCGATCGAGGCGTGCATCTGGTACGGCCACACATAAGTGCGCTTCATCGGCTTGGCCGCGCCTGATATCGCCGCGTCGACATCGCCCTTGTCGATCAGGGTGCGCGGCGTCGATGGATTGGCGCGCAGCGCGGTCTCGACATCGGCGAGATCAGTCAGACCAGGCGTCGGCTTCCAGCTCACCGCGAGCTGCTCCGCCGCGCGGATCGCATTCTCCTCACGCTCGGCGACGACGCCGACGAAATCGCCGATACACACGACGGCAATGATGCCGGGAATGTCACGTATCGAGGACTCCTCGACCGCGATCAGGCTGGTGCCGACGAACGGGCCGGCATCGACGCCGGCATAGGGCGGACGTACCACGCGGCCGTGCAGCATGCCGGGCAGGCGGATGTCGTGCACGAAGGTCAGCTCGCCGGTGGCCTTGGCGGGCAGGTCGACTCGCGGCATCGACTGGCCGACGATGGCGTAATCGCCGACAGGCTTGACCGCGACGTCGTCAGCAAGCTCGAGGCGGATGGTCTCGCCGCCGATCAACTCGCCGTAGCTGACGCTGCGATTGTGCCCGCGGACGAGGCCGTCTTCGACCTCGAGCTCGCTTGCTGGTAGCTCCAGCCGCTCGGCCGCGCGCGCTATCAAGAAATGTCGCGCTTGCGCTGCAGCCTTGCGCAAGGGAACGGCGGTGATCTGGATGGTTTCGCTCGCAATCGTCGCGCCCTGGTTCGGAACCAATGCGGTGTCGCCGAGCACGACGACGACGCGCGCAAAGGATACGTCGAGCTCTTCGGCGACGATCTGGCCGAGCGCCGTGCGGATGCCGGTGCCGAGATCGACATGACCGTTATAGGCCGAGACCGATCCATCTGCGGTGATGCGGACAAAGGTCTCTGATGTGATCTCGTCCACGGTGCGGACGACGACGAGCGAACCGGATTGCCGTTCAGCTCTGTTCGAAAGAGGGGAAGCCATCAATCCGCGGCCTCAGCGAGCTGGCCGGATGCGCGCATCACCGCGCGCAAGATCTCGACATGCGTGCCGCAGCGGCAGAGATTGTAGCGCAGCGCCGCCAGCGCCTCCTGCTCCGAGGGCTGCGGGTTGATCGCGAGCAGCGCCTTGGTGGTCATGATCATGCCGTTGAGGCAATAGCCGCATTGCGCGGCCTGTTCGTCGATGAAGGCCTGCTGCACCACATCCGGCTTGTCGCGCGTGCCCAGCCCTTCGAGCGTCACGATGTCGCGGCCCGCGCAGCCGCTCACGGGAATCACGCAGGAGCGCGCGGCTGCGCCGTCGATCAGGACAGTACAGGTGCCGCATTCGCCGAGGCCGCATCCGTATTTCGGACCGTTCAGCGCGAGGTCGTTGCGCAGCACATAGAGCAGTGGCGTATCGCGCGCCGCGCTGATCTCGTGGATCCTGCCGTTCACGGTGAGGCGGATCGGTGTCTGAGTCATCCTCGTTCCCAAGCCCAAGACCATGCGATCGCAAAAATTCCAAATCGCCCAAAATCTACGTCGCGACGATACCGTTTGTACACAAACGTGCAAGCCGTGCATGCCGCACTGCAGCGCGACTGCCTTCTTTGTGGACAGAGCGGATAGGCAAATGGGGTTTTATGCGGCAGCGGCAACTTTTGCGCTGCACCGCCGCTTGACAGCCTCCGGGACCGCGCGCAACATCGTTCGTATACGAATGATAACCGCGTTGCCGCTGGCTTTGACATGGTGATGGAAACAACGAGCGCTGCCATCGACAAGATCCGCTGCGATGCCTGTCCGGTGATGTGCTACATCAAGCCGGGCGCGGCGGGCGCCTGCGATCGCTATGCCAATCACGACGGCAAGCTCGTTCGCGTCGACCCGCATGTGATCCTGGAGCGGACCGTCTCGCATGGCGGCAAGCTCGTCCCATTCAGCCGCACTGAAGACTGGGACGGCAAGATCGTCCACGAGCCCTCGACCTTCGTGACCGCGATCGGCGCGGGCACGACCTATCCCGACTACAAGCCGGCGCCGTTCATCGTCTCGTCCGAGATCGATGGCG
The DNA here is from genome assembly GCF_018130785.1 of Bradyrhizobium liaoningense. Classification (GTDB taxonomy): domain Bacteria; phylum Pseudomonadota; class Alphaproteobacteria; order Rhizobiales; family Xanthobacteraceae; genus Bradyrhizobium; species Bradyrhizobium liaoningense_A. The sequence continues at coordinate 213,605 of NZ_JAFCJT010000001.1, read as the reverse complement.
TCGACATGGTGACGGTGGTCACCGAGGGCATCTTCTCCTACTGCGGGATCAAGGTGAAGATCGACACCGACCGATATCTCGGACCGGAGACCGCGACCGTTCGCGCGCAGGGCGAGGCGGTCGGCCATGTCACCACCAGCGAATATGGCTCCCAGATGCTGTCGCTCGGCGGCGTGCACCATCTCACCGGCGGCTCCAAGAAAGAGGGCCGCGTCACTTGCGACACGCTGATGGATCTCGCCAATTGCAAGGCGGTCGAGCTGACCATCGACGGTGGCGCGAGCGTGGTGGTGCAGGCCGGCCAGCCGCCGATCGTGAACGGCATGAAAGAAGAGCGCATGCGCGTCGGCTGCGGCTCGGCGACGATCGGCATGTTCGCCAAGCAATGGCACGGCAAGGTCGACGAGGTCGTCGTCGTCGATGACCACATCACCGGCGTGCTCTCCGAGCACCAGGCCGGCAAGCTGCTCGATATCGCCGACACCGGCATCAAGATGAAGGGCCGCCGCTCGACGCCCGGCCGCTATTTCCAGGTCGCCGATCCCGGCACGGGCTGGGGCGGCACCAACATTTCCGATCCGCTGTCGATCCTCGGGCCGTTCGATGCCAAGGAGGCCAAGGCGGGCCTGTCGATGCTGATGGTCTCCACGACCGGCGAGCATTCGTCTTACTATGTGCTCGACGAGGCCTTGAAACCGGTCGAGACCGAGATGCCTGATGACCTGAAGTTCTCGGTCGAGCGCATCCAGGAGAATTGCGAGCCGGCGCTGTGCACGGTGCTGTTCATGGCGGGGGCCGGCGGCTCCTTGCGCGCGGGCGTCACCGACAATCCGGTACGGCTGACGCGTTCGGTGAAGGACGCGTTGACGCGCGTCACCAGCGGCGGCGCGCCGGTTTATGTCTGGCCGGGCGGCGGCATCACCTACATGGTCGATGTGACGCAGATGCCTTCAGGCGCGTTCGGCTATGTTCCGACGCCGGCGCTGGTCGCACCGATCGAGTTCACGATGAAGCTGTCCGACTACGCCGCGCTCGGCGGCCACATGGACTACGTGAAACCGCTCTCCGAAGTGCAGAACGGTGAAGATGTCCGCCAATTGCCCTGGCAGAACCCGATCCCGGGACGCCGGGCATGACGCGGCTCCCGCAAATCGCATTGCTGTCTGATGGCCGGCGGCTGCATTTGCAGGATGGACCGATTGATCTGATCGTTGAGGCGAGGGGGCGTTCGAACGCAGTGCGCACGGCCTATGAAGCTGCGGCGCACAGGTTCACGGGGCTCCTCGACGAGCTCTGCGCGGAGCTGCCGGAATTGCGGAGGGCTGCCGAGAGGGGGACTTCGCTGAAAGGCGTGGTGGCGCGTCGTATGTACTCCGCCGTCGCGCCCTATTCCGCCGACTGCTTCATCACGCCGATGGCTGCGGTGGCCGGCAGCGTGGCGGAAGAGATCCTCGGTGCGATGCTGAGCGCCGCACCGCTAGATCGGGCTTATGTCAATAATGGCGGCGACATCGCGCTCCACCTCGGAGAAGGCGAGCATTTCTCTGTCGGTCTGATGGATCGCCCCGATGGTGACGGCGTGATCCGAACGATGAAGGTTGATGCGGATGATTCCGCGCGCGGCATCGCGACCAGTGGGCGCCATGGCCGCAGCTTTTCGCTCGGTATCGCGGATGCCGTGACGGTGCTGGCGGCGACGGCATCGCAGGCCGATGCGGCGGCGACCATCATCGCCAATGCCGTCGATCTGCCCGGGCATCCTGCCATCATCCGGAAGCCTGCGAACGAGCTTCAGCCCGACAGCGATCTCGGCGCGCGTCTCGTCACCCGCGAGGTCGGTGACTTGTCGCGGAACGAGGTCGGGGCCGCGCTGGAATCTGGCGCGGAATGTGCACGGCAATTGTTCGATCGCGGATTGATCGAGGGTGCCGTGTTGCAGCTTTGTGGTGATATGCTTGTCATCGGACCGAAAGATATTGAATGGCAACGACCGCGCCCGGCTGTGCTGGAGAATGCGGTTCATGTCTGACCAGGGAAGCGAAACATGAGCGCGATCATCCGCAAGATCGTCACCGTCGTCGAAGAGACGCAGATGGAAATGGGCCGCCAGGTCTCGCCGCCGACGCGGCGCGCGGCTGCGATCGCCGTGATCGAAAATCCCTTTGCCGGAAAATATGTCGAGGACCTTTCGCCGTTGATCGCGATCGGTGAGGAGCTCGGCGAACTGCTGTCGAAGCGGGCGGTGGCGGCGCTCGGCATCGACGGCGCGAAGGCGCAAAGCTATGGCAAGGCTGCCGCCGTCGGCGAGAACGGCGAGTTGGAGCATGCCGCCGCGATCCTTCACCCCAAGATGGGTGCGCCGGTGCGCAAGGTGCTGAGCAAGGGCGCGGCGCTGATTCCGTCGTCGAAGAAGCGTAGCGGTCCGGGCACGACGCTGGATATTCCGCTCGGGCACAAGGACGCGGCTTTCGTGCGCAGTCACTTCGACGGCATGGAAGTGCAGATCAACGACGCGCCGCGCGCCAACGAGATCATGGTCGCGGTCGCTGTCACCGACAGCGGGCGTCCCTTGCCGCGCGTCGGCGGGCTGACGGTTGCGGAAGTGAAGGGCGAAGACGGTTTGAGATAGAGTTTGAACCGGGGAGGCGGGCACAGCTTTTCCGAGAAGATCACGCTGAAGACGTAGAGAGTTCAAAACTGGAGGTTGGGATGCGAGCAAGAGATTACTTCGTCGGCGCGGCCTTCGCGCTGCTGGCGGGCGGCATGGCTCATTCGGCCATGGCGCAGGAGATCAAGATCGGCGAGATCAACAGCTACTCGCTGTTGCCGGCGTTCACCGAGCCCTATCGCAAGGGCTGGCAGCTCGCAGTCGAACAGGTCAACGCGGCTGGCGGCATCAACGGCAAGAAGCTCGTCGTCGTCTCCAAGGACGACGGCGGCAAGCCGGCGGATGCGCAGACCGCGGCCAACGAACTGGTGTCGAGCGAGGGCGTGGCGATGCTGACGGGTACGTTCCTGTCGAACATCGGCCTCGCCGTCAGCGACTTCGCCAACCAGAAGAAGGTGTTCTTCCTCGCGGCCGAGCCGCTGACGGACGCCATTACCTGGTCCAAGGGCAACAAATACACCTTCCGTCTGCGCCCCTCCAACTACATGCAGGCGGCGATGCTGGTGGAAGCAGCCAGCAAGCTGCCGGCCAAGCGCTGGGCGACCATCGCGCCGAACTATGAATATGGCCAGTCCGCGGTCGCGGTGTTCAAGAAGCTGATGTCGGAGAAGCGCCCCGACATCCAGTGGGTCGACGAGCAGTGGCCGCCGCAGGGCAAGATCGACGCGGGTCCGGTGGTGCAGGCCGTTGCCGCGGCCAATCCCGAGGCGATCCTCAACGTCACCTTCGGCGCCGATCTCGTGAAGCTCGTGCGCGAAGGCAACACCCGCGGCCTGTTCAAGGGGCGCGAGGTCGTCTCGTTCCTGACCGGCGAGCCCGAATATCTCGATCCGCTCAAGGACGAGACGCCGGAGGGCTGGATCGTCACCGGCTATCCCTGGTACTCGATCAAGACGCCCGAGCACGACGCGTTCCTGAAGGCCTACCAGGCCAAGTACAACGATTACCCGCGTCTCGGCTCGATCGTCGGCTACCAGACCATCAAGGCGGCCGCTGCGATCCTAGCGAAGGCCGGCTCGACCGATCCGGAGAAACTGATTGCCGCGACGGAGGGGCTGTCGATGCCGTCGCCGTTCGGTGAGATCACCTTCCGCAAGATCGACCACCAGTCGACGCTCGGTGCCTATGTCGGCAAGACCGCGCTGAAGGACGGCAAGGGCGTGATGGTGGACTCCGTCTACAAGAAGGGCTCGGACTATCTGCCCAGCGACGCCGAAATCGAGAAGCTGCGTCCGAAGGACTAATCGCTTTCTTCTCCCTCTCCCCGCAAGCGGGGAGAGGTGAACCAAGCCTCGCATGCCGCGGCATGCAACACCTAACCCGGACCGCCGATGGCCTTTTATGTCGTACAGTTTCTAACCGGTCTCGCCAGCGCAGCGTCGCTGTTCCTGGTGGCGTCGGGCCTGTCGATCATCTTTGGCGTGACGCGGATCGTGAACTTCGCGCATGGTGCCTTCTACATGATCGGCGCCTACATCGCCTTCACGCTCACCGAACAGCTCTCGGGAGCGCTCGGCTTCTGGGGCGGGATCGTCGTGGCCGCGTTTGCCGTGGCCCTGATCGGCGTCATCGTCGAGATGGTGCTGCTGCGCCGCATCTATCACGCGCCCGAGCTGTTCCAGCTGCTTGCGACCTTCGGCCTGACCTTGATGGTCGAGGATCTCGTCGTGCTGATCTGGGGCCCCGATGATCTCGTCGGCCGCCGCGCACCGGGCTTCAAGGGCGCCGTCGATTTCTTCGGCCAGAACATCCCGAGCTACGATTTGTTCCTGATCGTTCTCGGACCGGTCGTGCTCGGCATTCTCTGGCTGCTGTTCCAGCGCACGCGCTGGGGCGTGCTGGTGCGCGCGGCGACGCAGGACCGCGACATGGTCGCAGCGCTCGGCGTCAACCAGAAATGGCTGTTCACATCCGTGTTCGCGGTCGGCGTCTTCCTCGCCGCACTCGGCGGTGCGCTCCAGATCCCGCGCGATGCCGTGCATCACGCCATGGATTTGCGCATTATCGTCGAGGTCTTCGTCGTGGTCGTGATCGGCGGCCTCGGCAGCATCGTCGGCGCCTTCGTCGCGGCGGTGCTGGTTTCCGAGCTCAACGCCTTTGGCATCCTGATCTTCCCGAAGATCTCCATCATCCTGGTCTTCCTGGTGATGGCGGTGGTGCTGATCGTCCGGCCCTGGGGCCTGTTCGGCAAGCCCGAGGCGGCCGCGCGCAAGACGCCGGGCCTCACTGTCGATCCCTGGCGGCCGCTGACCTCGAACGAGCGCCTCGCGGCGCTCGCCGCGCTCGTCATCGCGGCGATGCTGCCGCTGTTCGCAGGCAATTATGTTCTCACAGTCGGTTCGGAGATCGCGATCTTCGTGATCTTCGCCGTCAGCCTGCATTTCCTGATGTCGGTCGGCGGGCTCGCTTCGTTCGGGCATGCCGCTTATTTCGGTCTCGGCGCCTACGGCGTCGCCTTCCTCGCCAAGATGGCAGGGTTGCCGATGGTCGTGTGCCTGCTGCTCGGGCCGTTGCTGGGCTGCATGGGCGCGGCCGTGTTCGGCTTCTTCGCGGTGCAGCTGTCCGGCGTCTATTTCGCGATGCTGACGCTTGCGTTTGCGCAGATCGTCTGGTCGATCGCGTTCCAGTGGGTGAGCGTGACAGGCGGCGACAACGGCATACTCGGCGTCTGGCCTTCGAGCTGGGCGGCGAGGCCGTCGCATTTCTATTGGCTGGCGCTCGGCGTTGCGGCACTCGTGACGGCCGCGCTGCGGGCCATGGTATTCTCGCCGTTCGGCTACGCACTCCGGGCCACGCGCGACTCGCCTCTGCGCAGCGAGGCGGTCGGCATCAATGCCAAGCGTATCCAGTGGACGGCGTTCGTGATCGCAGGCACGACCGCCGGCATCGGTGGCGCGCTGTTCGCCTACCTCAAGGGCAGCGTCTTCCCCGACAATCTCGGCATCTCGCTGTCGGTCGACGCGCTCGTCATGGTGCTGCTCGGCGGCGTCGAGACGGTGTCGGGCGCGGTGATCGGTGCCATCGTCTACAAGGCTTTGAACATCTGGCTGGTCAGCCAGACCGACCTGTCGAAGCTCGTGCTCGGCGGCTTCATCGTGCTGATCGTCGTCGTCTTCCCCAAGGGCATCGTCGGCATGCTGGAGATGCTGGCGCAGCGCCGCAGGAAGTCCTCGCCGCCGGGATCCCCCTTGCTTGCCAAGCCGATCGAGTCCGCCGAATGAGCGTCGCACCCCCACTTCTCGCGGTTGAAGGCCTGTCCAAATCCTATGGCGGCATCCATGCCGTGCGCGGCGTCTCGTTCTCGCTGCGTGCCGGCGAAATTTTGGCGCTGATCGGTCCGAACGGCGCGGGCAAGAGCACCTGTTTCGACATGCTCAACGGCCAGAACAAGCCTGATACCGGCCATGTCCGCCTGCTGGGCGAGGAGACCACCGGCAAGAGGCCGCGTGAGATCTGGCGGCTCGGCGTCGGGCGCACCTTCCAGATCACGGCGACCTTCGCCACCATGACGGTGCGCGAGAACGTGCAGGTCGCGCTGATCTCGCATGGGAACCAGCTGTTCAATCTCTTCGGCTCGGCGCCGAACTTCGACCGCGGCGAGGCCGGGCGGCTGCTCGAACTCGTCGGCATGGGCGGCTACGCCGATCGTCCCTGCGGCGAGCTTGCTTATGGCGACCTCAAGCGGCTCGAGCTTGCGGTGGCACTCGCCAACCAGCCGAAACTGTTGCTGATGGACGAGCCGACCGCCGGCATGGCGCCGCGCGAGCGCGTCGATCTGATGCGGCTGACCGCGCAGATCGCGCGGGAGAAATCGATCGGCGTGCTCTTCACCGAGCACGACATGGACGTGGTGTTCGAGCACGCCGACCGCATCATCGTGCTCAACCGCGGCACGCTGATCGCGGAAGGCTCGCCAGCGGAAGTGCGCAGCAATCCCCAGGTGCAGGCGGTCTATCTCGGCGAGGGCCTGCTTTACGATGCCGAGCATCGCGAGGGAGCCTCGACATGAAGCTCACGGTGCAGGACCTCAACAGCCATTACGGCCCGGCTCATATCCTGTTCGACATCGGTTTCGAGGTCGGCGAGGGCGAGGTGGTGGCGCTGCTCGGGCGCAACGGCGCCGGCAAGTCGACGACGTTCCGCTCGATCGTCGGGCTCGTCGCGCAGCGCTCGGGACGGATCATGTTCGAAGGCAAGGACGTCTCGGCACGTCCGACCCACGAGATCGTGCGCGACGGGCTTGGTTACGTGCCCGAGGAGCGGCGCATCTTCACCGATTTGACGGTGGAGGAGAATCTCGAAGTCGGCCGCCAGCCGAAGCGTCCGAACGCGCCGCACTGGACCCGCGAAAAACTGTTCACGCTGTTTCCAAATCTGGGTGAGATGAAGAACCGCCCGGGCGGCCGCATGAGCGGCGGCGAGCAGCAGATGCTCACCATCGCGCGCACGCTGATGGGTAATCCGTCGCTGGTGCTGCTGGACGAACCCTCGGAAGGCCTGTCGCCGAAGATCGTGGAGCAGATGGTCGATGCCATCCTGACCATGAAGAAGGAAGGCGTCAGCATCGTCGTCTCCGAGCAGAATCTGCACTTTGCGCGGCTGATCTCCGATCGCGCCTATATCATCGAGCGTGGCCGCATCTGCTTCGGTGGCACCATGGCCGAGCTCGACGCGCGTCCGGATATCCGCGACGCGCATCTGTCGTTGTGAGGGGCGGGGAGCGGATGGCGAGAAGCGTCGCGGCGAAGAAAAGCGTCAAACTGGCAAAATCATCTTACGTGCTCGACGAGCAGGTTGGTTTCATCCTGCGTCAGGTCTGGCAGCGCCACAGCTCGATCTTCTCGCGCGATATCGGCACCAATCTGACCCCGACGCAGTGGGCAGCGCTGTCGAAGCTCGCCGAGACCGGGGCGTGCTCGCAGAACCAGCTGGGACGGCTGACGGCGATGGATGTCGCGACCATCAAGGGCGTGATCGATCGCCTGACCGCGCGAGGATTGACCGAGACCAGCCAGGATCCCGAGGACGGACGGCGACTCCTGGTCAGCCTGACGCGTGCCGGTCAGCAGCTTGCGGAGAAGGTCGCGCCGAATGCGCTCGCGATCACCCGGGAAACGCTGGCGCCGCTCGACGCCAGGGAGCGCGAGATGCTGATGGCGCTGCTGAACAAGCTGCGGTGAGGACGGCGCCGTAGCGATGGTCTCGTAGGGTAGGCAAGGCGAAGCGTGCCCACCATTCTTCCTTAAGCCGCAAGGATCGTGGGCGCGGCGCTTCGCGCCTTTGCCCAGCCTACGACGGTTGAACAAGGTGCGGTGTCGGGCGACTAACCTCGATGAAGGTTGTGTCGAGGTTCGGCGGCATGAGAGCGGCAACGCGTTTCGCGATAATCTTGGGTCTCGGTGCGGCGCTAGCGGGCAGTTGTGCCCCTGCCTTTGCCGCGCAGCCCTACGAAGGCTTCTGGGCGTCGACCAAGAAAGATTGCCGCGACCAGGACAGCGCCAATCGCATGAGCATCGAAGGCGGCAACCGCCTCTATTGGTACGAGACGCGCTGCCGCGCCGGCGAGATCACCGCAAACGGCAACCAAAGCTGGAAGATGCGGCTTGCCTGCGAAGGTGAGGGCGAGAAGTTTCGCTCCAATCCACGGGTCTCCATCGCGGCGAACGGCAGGCTGGTGATGGACAACGGCCTCCAGCAATGAACTGCGGCCGCGGAGGGCTGCCTGCGTTAGACGCAGCAGGCAGCAGACTTGTTCAATGCTTTCGAGGGCGATGCGGAGCGGCGAGCCGCTCCGGCTGCGTTATTTCGCCGCCACTTCCGGCACCCTGCCGGCCGGCGGCGTGTTGCGGCTGCGCTGGGTGCGCACGATGCCGTCGATGATGGTCATGCCGATGCCGGGGAGGTCGCCGAGCTGGACGCTCTCCAGAATGGTCTTGCCAGGCGAGTGCTGCGCCTTGTCCATGATGACGAAATCGGCGGAGCGGCCGACCTCGACCAAGCCGCAGTCGAGCTGCCGCATCCGCGCCGTGTTGCCGGTGGCCAGGCAAAACGCGAGCTCGGCCGGCAGATCGCCGAGCGAGGACAGCATCGAGACCATGCGCAAGATTCCGAGCGGTTGCACGCCGGAGCCGGCGGGCGCGTCGGTGCCGAGGATGACGCGGTGCAGATCGCCCATCTCGCGCGCGATGCGCAGCGTGAACAAGGCAGAGCGCTCATTGCCGTTATGAACGATCTCGAGCCCGCGCTTGCAGCCCTCGCAGATGCAGCGGATCTGGTCGTCGGGCAGCGCCGTGTGGCCGCCATTGATGTGACCGACCACGTCGGTGTCGGCCTCCAGCACCACGTCCTTGTCGATCAGGCCGGAGCCGGGGATCGAGGGGCCGCCGGTGTGGATCGTGCTCTGGATGCCGTATTTTCGCGCCCAGCCGACCATTTTTCTCGCGGTCGGGCCGTCCTTGACACCGCCCAGGCCGACCTCGCCGAGCAGCTTGACGCCGGCCGCGGCCAGTTCCTTGAAATCCTCCTCGACCATCTCGCATTCGATCACGGGCGCCCCGGCGTGAACCTTCACGCCGCCGGGCCGCAGATTCCAGAATGCGCGCTGGGCGAAGATGGCCATGGCCTTCAGCCCGACGACGTCGCGCGGGCGTCCCGGCATGTGAACCTCGCCGGCGGAAATCATCGTGGTGACGCCGCCATGCAGGTTACTGTCGATCCAGCCGATCTGGTTCTGGCGCGGCGTCCAGTCGCCGGCGACAGGGTGAACGTGGCTGTCGATCAGGCCCGGCGCGACCGTGGTGCCGTTGGCCTCGACGATCGTGGTCGCGCCTTCGGTATTGAGGTCCTTGAAGCGGCCGATGGCGGTGATCTTGCCGTTCTCGGCGACGATGGTGTCGCCGTCCAGGATCGGCTTTTCCAGGGCGCCGGACAGGATCAGGCCGATATTCCGGATCACGAGCTTCGAGGGTCCGGTGGCCTGGGGTGCGTCATGCGCCATGGAAGGGGCTCCTTATTCCTAACTGCAACGCTCGCGATCTTGGGCAGCCTTGACCGCGGGATCAAGCAGGATTATTCATTAGTATACGAATGATCGTGTACAAACGACGCATAGCTGCCCGCCTCGGAACCGCAATAGACGCGACAGGGAAGGTGAGATGAGCAATTTCAATCAGGAAAGCGTTTTGAGCGTCCACCACTGGACCGACACGCTGTTCTCTTTCAAGACCACCCGCAGCCCGACCTTCCGTTTCCGTAACGGCGAATTCACCATGATCGGGCTCAAGGTCGGCGAGAAGCCGCTGCTGCGGGCCTACAGCGTCGCCAGCGCCAATTACGAGGACACGCTGGAGTTCTTCTCGATCAAGGTGCCGGACGGTCCGCTGACCTCGCGCCTCCAGCACCTGAAGGAAGGCGACGAGATCATCGTCAGCCGGAAGGCCACCGGCACGCTGGTGATCGACAATCTCGAAGACGGGCGCAACCTCTACCTCATCGGCACCGGCACCGGCCTCGCGCCGTTCCTGAGCGTGATCAAGGACCCCGAGACCTACGAGCGGTTCGAGAAGGTCGTGCTGCTGCACGGCTGCCGGCACGTGAAAGAACTCGCCTATGGCGAGATGATCACCGAGACGCTGCCGAAGGACGAGATGCTCGGCGAGTACATCCAGAACCAGCTGATCTATTATCCGACCGTGACCCGCGATCCCTTCCGTAACCGCGGCCGCATCACCGACCTCATCACCTCGGGCAAGCTGTTTGCCGATATCGGCCTGCCGGCCCTGGAAGCCGCCCACGACCGCGTCATGATCTGCGGCAGCCCGGCGCTGGTGGCGGACACCCGCGTGCTCCTCGGCGAGCGCGGTTTTGTCGAGGGCAATCACGGCGAGCCGGCCCAGTTCGTGGTCGAAAAGGCCTTTGCCGAGCGCTAAGCGCGCAATTCTTGCGCATTAGGGTCGCATTTTCGCCCCCGGACGGGCGTTGCGGCGCCGATTCGGCGCTTGATACTATGTGGGAACGAATCAGCGGAGTTCCCACATGGTTGCGGACAGCGACAGCAACATCGCCTGGCACCGGGTCCAGTTGAAGAAGAACCGCGCCGAGTTGAAGGCGCTGGAGACGGCGCGCTTCACGATGGGCGAGATCGCGTCCTCGAAGCGCAACGGCCAGACCCAGAAAGTCATCGCGGAACTGAAGCGCAAGATCGCGCTATCCGAGCGCGTGATCGCCGATCACGACAAGCGCACGCGCCGTCCGCTCGGCACCGACATGCAAAGTCTCAGCAATGGCAGCTGGAGCCACTGGGACTCCTACACCAACCAGCAGCAGCGCAAGACGGGCCCGCGCTCGCAAGGGCGTGGATAACTCTCACGAGAGTTCCGGCTCTTGCAGGATGCGCCCTGCATCCCATCTGGTTGAGGCGCCACCAACCATTCCGGTGATCCCATGACACCGCGCCTCGATTTCACCAGCGAGGCCTTCTTTCGCGATCCACCCACGGCCATCGCCGCGTTACGCGCGCAAGGCCCCGTGGTCGCGACGCGCTTTCCCCTCGTCGGCAACGTCTGGATCACGACCACCCACGACGCCACCGCGCAGGTGCTGAAGGACAGCTCGACCTTCACGCTGCGTAAAGAGGACGGCGACGTCGCGGGTGTCCGCTGGTGGATGCCGAAGCTTGTCACCACCATCGCCAACAACATGCTGACGATGGACGAGCCGGATCACACGCGGCTACGCAGCATCGTGGACGAGGCCTTCCGACGCCGCGCGATCGTGGCGATGGAGCCGCGCATCCGCGCCATCGCCGATGATCTCGCCGCTAAACTGTTCGCGGGAGGAAGCCCGGTCGATCTCGTCGAACATTATGCGCGTATCCTGCCGCTGTCGGTGATTTCCGAGCTTCTCGGCCTTCCCATGGCCGATCGCCCGACGTTCATCGCCTGGGCCAACGCGATGTCATCGCTGACGAATGTCGCAAGCTTCGTCCGCCTGCTGTTCGCGCTGCGCAAGATGCGGCGCTATCTGGAAGGACAGTTGCAGATCGCGCGCAAGCAGGGCGGCGAGGGGCTGATCGCCGAACTGGTCCAGGTCGAGCGCGAGGGCGGCGAGATCACGCCGGACGAAATGGTGGCGATGGTCTTTCTGCTGCTCGCGGCGGGCTCGGAAACGACAACGCATCTGATCAGCGGGTCGGTCTACGAACTGCTCAGGAATCCCGGTTTGCGTGACTGGCTGGAAGCGGACTGGGGTCGCGCCGGGCTCGCGGTCGAGGAATTCTTGCGCTTCGTCTCGCCGGTGCAATTCTCAAAGCCGCGCTATGTGCGGCGGGACGTCGAGCTGGCGGGCGTGCGGCTGAAGAAAGGCGATCGCATCATGGTAATGCTCGCCGCGGCGAACATGGACCCAGCGGTGCACGATCAGCCGGAGCGGCTCGATCTCGAACGCAAGCCCAACCGTCATATGTCCTTCGGCACGGGAATCCATTTCTGCCTCGGCCATCAGCTCGCGCGGATCGAGGCGACCTGCGCGCTGCAGGCGCTGTTCACGCGCTGGCCGCGGCTTGGTCTTGCCGTCGATGCCTCGGAGATCCGCTGGCGCAAGCGGCCGGGGATTCGTATGATTGCGAAACTGCCTGTGATTGCCGATGCCGGAGAGAGGCGGCGGTCAAGCGAGACAGAGCATCTGCTCGCAAGCTGAGCAGGAACCTCATCGTTCCCTCATGCAACCGCGAAACAAACTCCGCGGTGCCGGCGTTGGCCAGATGTGGACAACAATGATGGAGCAATCCATGCCCCATGGAGGCAAGACACATATCGGTTCGGGTGCGCGCGGCAAGGGCACAGGGAACGGAGCGCTCACGGACATCCCCAAGGACAAGATCGGCGACAACATGATCCTGTCGAACCGCGACAAGGCGCAGCATTCCGACATTCGCGGCATGGACAGCAAATTCATCCAGACGGAGCAGTATCAGGATCATTCCGCCAACAGGCTGACCGATGATGAGGAAGCCGATGATTAGGCGATTGCGCTAAGCAGGCCCTCAGGAGCCGGTGGACTTCGCTGCTGCAAGATCGCGCTCCCAGCCGAATACGGAGCGGCCGTCGAGATCGGGCGAGGCTGCGCGCTCGCCGGCGATGTAGGCCTCGACCGACGGGCCGCTGGCAGTACGCTCCAGCCGACGCGCCTGATCGTCGAGGCGCCTGATCGCCTGCATCTCTTCCTCGCGTCCGAGCTTGGCGTTCTGGATCGCGCCCTTCAGCACGCGGATGGTCTCGTCATAGACCTTGATCGGCACGGGGTAGGGATGCCGGTCCTTGCCGCCATGGGCCAGCGAAAATCGCGCGGGATCGTTGAAGCGATAGGGGGCGCCGTGCACGACCTCCGCGACCATGGCGAGCGAGCGCACGGTGCGCGCGCCGACGCCGGGCGTCAGCAATAGCTCCGGGAAGTCGACCGGGGCGCGCTCGGCTGCTGCAGCCAGCGTGCCATGCAGGCGGCGTGCGAATACGTCCTTCGGCCTGACATCATGATGCGCGGGCATTATCAAATGCGGCAGCATCGCCTGTGCCGGTTCGGGCGCAGTCCCAACGAGCCGCTCGAATTCAGTGAGGATGCGATCGGGGCCGAGACCGCTCAACAGCTCGAGCTGCGCGGTGCGCGAGACGTCGGCGCGATGGTCTGTGAGATTGACGATCTCGCCCTGCTGCGGGCCGTCGATCGCGCTGTGCGGTGTATCGACAAAACTCCGGAGCGACTCGGAATGCCAGTGGTAGCGGCGGGCCTGTCGCTTGTCGCCGTTCATGCCCTGCTGCACCACGGTCCATTTGGCGTCGGCGGTGACGAAGAAGCCGTGCAGATAGAGATCGAAACCGTCCTGCACCGCGGCGCTGTCGACTTTTGCCACCAGGCGGCTGGCGCGCGTAAGTTTTGCGCCATCGAAGCCGACGCGATCGCCGAGCTGCAGCAACTCGTCCGGCGTCTTGCGTGAATGCTGGCCGCGGCCGCCGCAGACATAGATGCCGAGCTCATCCTGCAGCGGCCCGAGCCCGCGCTTCGGCGCGCCGATCACGGAGGTCGTGATCCCAGAGGAGTGCCAGTCCATTCCCATCACGGCGCCGAACGACTGGAACCAGAACGGATGCGAGAGCCGCTGCAGGAACGCATCGCGGCCGTAATGATGCACGATCGCCTGCGTGACGATCGCACCCAGCGAAGACATGCGGGTGGCGAGCCAGGGGGGAACCCGGCCGGTGTGAAGGGGGAGATCGGCGCTGCCGGTTCGGCGAGTCATGATTGCCTAGAAATGGCGCAGTTCGGCGACGGTTGCACCTGAGGGATCCTGCGTTGCACAGAGCGGGGGAGCGAAGCCTGCCGCAATGCGTTGAGACGCGAATGGAAATGCGGGGACCTCAATGAATTGGCAGGCCGTCATGGTCGACATCGACAGGATGTTCGGGTGGATACCGTCATGGTTCGTCGGGCTCAGCCTGGTCGCTGGCGCGATCCTGATTGCCCTGTCAATCTATCGGCTCGCGGTCTGGCTGCTCAACCGCGCCTTTGGAACCCGGCTTCCGCTGATGAGCGTGTTCATCGAGCGCACCTCCGGCCCGGCCCAGCTGGCGCTATGTCTTGCCGCCGTCGCTCTGGTGCTGCCGCTCGCGCCGCTCGACAGCGCGTTCCGAACGCCGCTGACGAGCCTGTTCGTCGTCGGCTTCATCGCGCTGATCGGCTGGATCTCGATCCGGATCGTGGACATGAGCGCGGCGCGCTATCTGCAGAATTTTCGCGACGTCACGGAGAACTTCGTCGCGCGCAAGCATGTCACCCAGGTGCGCGTGTTCAAGCGCGTCACCGACATCATCATCGTCATCATCACGGTGTCGACCGCGCTGATGACGTTCGATTCGGTCAGGCAATACGGCGTCAGCCTGTTCGCTTCCGCTGGTGCTGCCGGTATCATCGTCGGTCTTGCAGCGCGGCCGCTGCTGAGCAATTTGATCGCGGGCGTGCAGATCGCGATCACCCAGCCGATCCGCATCGAGGATGCCGTGATCATCGAGAACGAGTGGGGCTGGGTCGAGGACATCGCCGCGACCTATGTGGTGATCCGGCTATGGGACTGGCGCCGCATGGTGGTTCCGCTGTCCTACTTCATCGAAAAGCCGTTCCAGAACTGGACGCGCGACACCGCGTCCCTGATCGGCGTCATCGCGCTCCATGTCGATTACCGCGCCGACGTGCCGCGCATCCGGCGCTGGCTGGAGGGCGCGGTGAAGGAGTCCAAGCTGTGGGACGGCGCCGTGGTCAATCTCCAGGTGATCGATGCGGATTCCCGCACCATCGAGCTGCGTGCGCTGGTCAGCGCGCGGAATGCGCCGCAGTCCTGGGACCTGCGCTGCGAGATGCGGGAGAAGCTGATCGCGTTCATCCGCGACGAAATGCCGGAAGCCCTGCCGCGCGAGCGCGCCATCCTGATCCCGCAGGGAGGGGGCGACGACACGGAGTTCCTGCAGCGATCCACTGCACCGGAAAAGATGCGGGCGACCGCCCACAATTGACCGGTGCGGTGCTTTCCTTATTGAGCCTTGGTCGCGCCGCGCAAGCCGGCCTGCTGCTGGATCGTATCCAGCGCGCCGGACGACTGCTCTTCCGTCACGAAGCGGTTGAGCAGGGGAAGGGCGTCCTCGCGTCCTTTGGGGATCGCGATGGCCATATGCTCGGCGCCCCAATTGCCGTCGAGGATTTTTGCGCCCGGCATCTGGTCGGACATCTCGAACAGCGTCGGTTTGTTAGTCGCGTAGAGATCGATCTCGCCGCGGCCGAACATGGCGATGGCGACTTTGACACTTTCGGCCGGAACGATGGTCGCGCTCTTGAACTTCGCCGGCAATGTCCGTTCTGAGGTCGACCCTTTGGTGACGCCGATCTTCACGCCCGGTCTGTCGATATCCTCGATCTCTCTGATCGGCGAGTTCGCGGGAACCAGATAGCCGAGCTCGATCGCCAGCACGGCCTGGCTGAAGCTCACATCATTGGCGCGGGCCGGCGTGGCGTTGGTCACGGTGAAGTCGACCTGGCCATCATGGATGGCGGTGACGATGTCGGCGACGCGCTGGAACCTGACATAGTCGACGCCAACACCCAGCCGTTTTGCCAGCTCGCCGCCGAGATCGTAGGCGAGGCCGTGCGGCTTGCCGGCGGCATCAGTCACCATCGAGGTCGGGCTCCCAGGATAGATGCCGACGCGCAACGTGCCGCTCGGTGCCAGCAGCTTTGCTTCGCCGTCGGCGCGCGCGGGCGCGCCGAGCAGGCCGATCATTGCAAATGCGAGCAGGGCGGTGCGCGCAAATCGCCCAGAAGAGGTCCTCATGTGAAGAGCCTCACTGCGCGCGGATGTCGGCGGCCTTCAGCACCGGCTCCCACTTGGTCGCCTCGGCGTGCATGTAGGCGTCAAAGTCCTTGGCGGACGTGCCGACCGGAGCCGCGCCGATCTTGCCCAGCGTCGACAGCACGTTCGGGTCTTGCAGCGCCGCCTTCAGATCGGTTTCGAGTTTCGCCACGATCTCCGGCGGCATCTTGGCCGGACCGAGAACGCCCCACCAGACCGAGACGTCGTAGCCGGGGACGCCGGACTCGGCGATGGTCGGGACGTTCGGCAGCGCCTTGGAGCGTTCGGCCGAGGTCACCGCGAGCGCGCGCACCGAGCCGCCTTCGAGCTGGCCGATCGCTTCGGCGAGCGGATTGATGCTGAGCGGGATTTCGCCGGCGATCACCGCGGTCAGCGCCGGGGCGCCGCCCTTGTAGGGGATCGCGACGATCTTGGTGCCGGACATGTGCTTCAACAGCTCGCCGGCGAGATGCGCGGACGTGCCGTTGCCGGACATGCCATACGAAAGCTTGTCCGGGTCCTTCTTTGCGGCGGCGAGGAGATCGCCGAGCGTCTTGTAGGGGCTGTCCTTGGCCACGACGATCGCAAGCGGCGAGGAGGCGACTTCGGTGATCGCGGTAAAATCCTTGAACGTGTCATAGGGCACGCTCGGATAGATGAACTGGTTGAGCGGATGTCCGCTCGCGACCAGGATCAGCGTGTAGCCGTCGGGTGCGGCCTGCGTCAGCGCCTGCGAGGCGACGATGCCGCCGGCGCCGGGACGGTTGTCGATCACCGGCTGCTGGCCCCAGGTCTTCGCCAGCGCCTGGCCCAAGGTGCGCGCGAGCACGTCGACGGCGCCGCCGGCTGCGTAGGGCACGAGGATGTGAACCGGCTTGCTCGGATAATTATCGGCGGCCTGCGCGGCGCTGCCCGCCAGCAGCAGACCGGCACCGAGCATCAAACTGCCGATTGTCTTGTTCAAACCCAGCATTTTCCAGCACTCCTTGCGGGCGTTCGCATCCCGGCCTCGGTCTTCCGAGCCGTCCGGCGCCGCCCATGGTTTTTGTTGACGAGACCTGATCTTTTGTACGATAGTACAAATCACATGGTACGCAAGCCCACCAGCAAGGAAACGGCCCGCAAGCCGAACATGCGCGAGGCGATCCTCGCCGCAGCGGAGGAACTGTTCGCCACCAACGGCTTCAACGCCGTTTCGGTCCGCGATATCGCGCAGGCCGCGGGGGCCAATCCCGGCAGCGTCACCTATCATTTCAAGACCAAGGATGGCCTGCTGCTGGAGATCTACCGGCGGCATTGCGGGCCGATGAATTTGCGCCGTTCCGAGCTGCTCGCCGCCGCCAGGCGCGTGCGCGATCTCCAGGACCGGCTCGAAGCGGTGGTGCGCGCCTATGTGGTGCCGGCCTTCACCTCGGGCAGCGATCTCGCCGGTGGCGGGGCGCGCTTCACGCGGCTGCGCGCCGTGATGTCCGCTGAAGGCAACGAGGTCGCGCGAAAAATCATCGCGCAGACCTTTGACGACACCAGCCACGCCTTCATCGATGCGATCCATGAGAGTCTGCCGCATATTCCGCGAACCGACATCGTCTGGCGCAGCCACTTCCTGCTCGGTGCGCTCTATTACTCGCTGGTGACGCCGGACCGTGTCTCGCGCCTGTCGCGCGGCGAGGCCGACGGCAGCGACGCCGCCAGCGCCATCGAACAATTGGTGCAGGCCACCGTCGCCGCGTTCCAGGCGCCGGCGCTCGATCAGGCCGCGCCGATGCGGCGGCGGCCGGTCGTCAGCAGCAAGACTTGAAAGAAACCGCCCGGGAGGAGGCGCGGCCGCGCGCTTCCGCCCGGACCATGTGACACGGTGTTGAGGACATGAACAGGCGGGAGTGCTTGCATCTCTTGACCGGACTGGCCGGTGCGGCGCTCGCGAGCGAGGCGCACGCGCAAGGTGCCGAGCCGAAGGCAATGCCGACGATCACCCCGCCTGACCCAAAGCCCAGGACGCCGTCCTTCAAGCTGCCGCCGAAAGCCTGCGACAGCCATACCCACATTTTTGGGCCCGCGTCCCGCTATCCCTTCGCGGAAAAGCGCCCCTACAACACGGCCGATGCGCCGCTGGAGACGTTCCGCAGCGTTCACGAGACAATCGGCGTCGAGCGCTGCGTGATCGTGAATGCCACCGTGCACGGCACCGACAATCGCGTCGTCACCGATGCCATCGCCCAGAGCGAGGGCGCCTACAAGGGCATCGCCAACGTCAATGACGAGATGACGGGGAAGGAGCTGGCGGCGCTCGACAAGGGCGGCATCTGCGGCTGCCGCTTCGCCTTCCTCAAGCGTCTCGGCGGCGTCGGCGACATGACCAAGTTCCAGCGCATCGTGCATCGCGTCGCCGAGCTAGGCTGGCATATCGACGTCTATTTCGAGCCGGATACGATCGCCGAATTCGCGCCGATCCTGACCGCACTGCCGACGCCTTACGTGATCGATCACATGGGCACGGTTCAGGCCGCGAAAGGTCTGGACGATCCCGGCTTCACCGCGCTGCTCGACCTCCAGAAGAAGGACGAGAAATGCTGGGTGAAGATCACCGGCCTCGAGCGCGCCTCCGCCGCCGGCAAGCCGTTCCACGACGCCGTGCCATTCGCGAAGGCGCTGATCGACAACGCGCCTGATCGTGTCATCTGGGGCACCGACTGGCCGCATCCCAACGTCAAGGTCATGCCGAATGACGGCGATCTCGTTGACCTGATCCCCCTCTACGCGCCCGATGAGAAGATCCGGCAAAAATTGCTGGTCGACAATCCGGCCCGCCTGTTCAAGTTCACCTGATGACGATGATGTACACGCCGACCATTCCGCCGCCCGATCCGGACACGCGCACGCCGAAGTTCAAGCTGCCGAAGCTGTCCTGCGATGCGCATTGTCACATCTTCGGGCCAGGCTCGAAATATCCGTATTCGCCTGATCGCTCCTACACGCCGCCGGATGCGCCGCTGGAGGATTTCCGTGCGCTGCATGCCAAGCTCGGGGTGGAGCGCGCGGTCATCGTCAATGCCAGCGTCCACGGCACCGACAATACAGTGGCGCTCGATGCCATTGCGCAGAGCAATGGCGCCTATCGTGCGGTCGCCAATATCGACGACGCCATCACCGAGCGTGAGCTTCGTGTGCTGCACGAAGGCGGCTTCCGCGGTTGCCGCTTCAATTTCGTCCGCCATCTCGGCGGCGTTCCCGACAAAGGCGTGTTCAACCGCGTCATCGCGATGGTGGCGCCGCTCGGCTGGCACATCGATCTGCATTTCGACGCGATTGATCTGCCCGAATATGCCGACATGCTGGCCAGGCTGCCGCTGAGCTACACCATCGACCATATGGGGCGGGTGAAGGCGTCGGAGGGGCTCGACCAGCTTCCGTTCAGGATATTGATCGAGCTGATGCAGCGCGACGAGAAATGCTGGGTCAAGATCTGCGGCTCGGAACGGGTATCTTCGGCTGGACCGCCCTTTACCGATGCCGTGCCATTCGCGCGCAAGATCGTGGAGACCGCGCCGGATCGCGTCATCTGGGGCACCGACTGGCCGCATCCCAACGTCAAGGTGATGCCGAATGATGGCGACCTCGTCGATCTGATCCCGCTGTTCGCGCCCGAGCCGGAATTCCAGCAGAAGATCCTCGTCGTGAATCCTGCGCGGCTGTTCGAGTTCGACCAATGACAGCACTCGCGATCGACAAGCCGCGGGGTCGCGCCTGGTGGAGGGAGCTCTGGATCCAGGTGCTCATCGCCATGGCAGCCGGCATCGCGCTTGGGATCGCCAGTCCCGAGGCGGGTGCCAAAATGCAGCCGCTGGGCGACGCCTTCATCAAGGCAATCCGGATGCTGATCGCGCCGATCATCTTCTGCACGGTCGTGCACGGCATCGCCCACATGGCCGACATGGCGCGGGTCGGGCGGGTCGCGGTCAAGGCGATCGTCTATTTCGAGATCATGACGACGATCGCGCTGATCATCGGTCTCATCGCGGTCAATCTGCTCAAGCCCGGCGTCGGCATGAACATCGACCCCGCCAGCATCAATGCCAGCGCCATCGAGCCCTACGTCAAGCAGACCGGCGCCATCGGCTTCGTTCCGTTTCTCCTGAACATCGTGCCGGCGACCTTCATCGGCGCCTTTGCCGAGGGCAACATCCTCCAGGTGCTCTTCATCTCCGTCCTGTGTGGCTTCGCGCTGGTGCAGCTCGGCGAGCGCGCGGCACCGCTGGTCCATCTGATCGACATCGCCGCCAAGATGGTGTTTGCCGTCGTCGGCTTCGTGATGTGGGCGGCACCGATCGGCGCGTTCGGTGCCATCGCCTTTACGGTCGGCAAATTCGGCGTCGGCTCGCTGGCCTCGCTCGGTAAGCTGCTGGGCAGCTTCTATCTCACTTGCGTGATCTTCATCATCGTGGCGCTCGGCCCCGTCGCGCGTCTCTGCGGCTTCTCGCTGCTCAAGCTGATCCGCTACATCTGGGAAGAGCTGTTGATCTGCATCGCCACCACGTCGTCCGAGACGGTGCTGCCGCGGATGCTGACCAAGCTGGAGAGGGCGGGCTGCGAGAAGAGCGTGGTGGGGCTTGTGATCCCGACCGGCTATTCCTTCAATCTTGATGGTACCTGTCTTTACCTCGCCGCCGCCTCGGTGTTTTTGGCGCAGGCGACCAACACGCCATTTGGTTTGGCAGAGCAGATCGAACTGCTGCTGATCCTGCTCGTGACGTCCAAGGGCGCGGCGGGGATCGCGGGCGCCGCCTTCGTCGTGCTCGCGGCAACCCTGTCGGCGACTGGCTCCATTCCGGTGACGAGCGTTGCGCTGGTGCTCGGGATCCACCGTCTGATGTCGCAGGGGCTGACCCCGACCAATCTGATCGGGAACGCCGTCGCGACCATCGCGATTGCCAAATGGGAAGGCGCGCTCGACGACGAGCGTTTGAAGCGCGTGCTGGACGGTGAGGAACCCATGGCTGCCGCGGCTTGATGAATTGGCGGCCTGCATGAGGCGGGCCGTCTATGATGCTTACGAACGAAAGAGGGGAGTTTGTCCCATGAAAACAGGTCTCGTGATCACGGCCCATCCGGGCGATTTCGTCTGGCGCGCCGGCGGCGCCATCGCGCTGCATGCGAAGAAGGGTTATCGCATGAAGATCGTCTGCATGTCCTTCGGCGAGCGCGGCGAGAGCCAGTTCGCCTGGAAGGAGAAGGGCGCGACGCTGGAATCGGTCAAGGCCGGCCGCAAGGACGAGGCGGAGCGGGCCGCAAAGCTGCTCGGTGCGGAGATCGAGTTCTTCGATTGCGGCGACTATCCGCTGAAGCTTACTGAAGCGCATTTCGACCGCATGGTCGACATCTACCGCGAGCTCAATCCGAGCTTCGTGCTGACGCATGCGCTGGAAGACCCCTACAATTTCGACCACCCGAACGCGGCGCATTTCGCGCAGGAGACCCGCGTTGTCGCGCAGGCGATGGGCCACAAGCCCGGCGCGCAGTACAAATATTCGGCGCCGCCGGTGTTCCTGTTCGAGCCGCACCAGCCGGAGCAGTGCAACTACAAGCCCGATCTGCTGCTCAAGATCGACGAGGTCTGGAAGGAGAAGTACGAGGCGTTCCAGATCCTCGCCGCGCAGAAACATCTCTGGGGCTATTACGAGCGCGTCGCGCTCAACCGCGGCATCCAGGGCAGCCGCAACACCGGCGTACCCATGACTTATGGCGAGGCCTATCAGCGCCTGTTCCCGACGGTTGCGGAGGAGCTGGCATGAAGCCCGTCGTCGTTCGCAACATCAAGCGTGCCGACCCCGCCGGAATGGCAGAGTACGGCGTCTCGACCGTGCACGAGGCCTATGGCCGCATCGGGCTGATGAAGCCGTATCTGCGACCGGCGTGGGCGGGGGCGTCGATCGCCGGTCCCGCCGTCACCGTGCTGGCGCAGCCCGGCGACAACTGGATGATCCATGTCGCCGTCGAGCAGTGCAAGAAGGGCGACATTCTCGTCGTCGGCTGCACCACCGACAATACCGATGGGATGTTCGGCGAGTTGCTGGCGACCTCGCTGCAGGCCCGCGGCGTGCAGGGGCTGATCATCGACGCCGGCTGCCGTGACGTCAAAGCGCTGCACGAGATGAAGTTTCCTGTGTGGTCGCGCGCAGTCTCGGCCAAGGGCACGGTCAAGGCCACGCTCGGCTCGGTCAACATCCCCGTGGTCTGCGCCGGCGTCAATGTCGATCCCGGCGACATCGTCGTGGCCGACGACGACGGCGTCGTCGTGGTGCCGAAGCGATATGCCGCTGAGGTCGCCGAGAAGGCGAAGAAGCGCAATGCGGACGAGGGCGGCAAACGCAAGCGGCTTGGCTCGGGCGAACTGGGTCTCGACATGTACAACATGCGCGAGGCGCTGGCGAAGGCCGGGCTGGTCTATGTCGACAATCCCGAGGACGTCTAAAGCGCGATGATCTTCATCGCACTTTAGGTGTTTGTTTTACGCATGATCTTTCCGGAAAACCGCTGCGCACTTTTCCGGATCATGCTTTGGAGAAGCGGAGCGGGTGGATGGATCGCCTCAAGCTGAAAGCCGTGCTCGGCAGTCACCCCCACGTCCAGGCGGTGAAGAGCGGCGAGCTTCGCTCCGACCGCTTCGACCTGGACTTCATCGAGTACGCGCCGACCAACACGGCGTTCAAGCCGATGGTGCGCGAGCAGGCTTTCGACGTCTGCGAGATGGCGATCGTGACCTATCTGATGGCCAAGGCGCACGGCAAGCCGCTGGTGCTGCTGCCGGCGACCATGCTCGGCCGTTTCCAGCATTCCTACGCGCTCTATAATCCGGCGCAGGGAACGCTGGGGCCGTCCGATCTCGAAGGCAAGCGTGTCGGCATCCGTTCCTTCACCACGACGACGGGCGCATGGATCAGGGGCATCCTCGCCAACGACTATGGCGTCAACCTCGACAAGATCCGCTGGGTGACGTTCGAGGATCCGCACGTCGCGGAATATGTCGACACCACCGAGCGTGCGCCGAAGGACAAGAAGATTCTTCAGATGCTGCTCGACGGCGAGCTCGATGCCGTCCTCGGCGAGGCCTCGAACGATCCCAAGCTAAAGCCGCTATTCCCCGATCCGGCCGCCGAAGCCGCCAAATGGTTCGCGCGCCGTGGCGTCGTGCCGGTCAATCATCTCGTGGTCGTGACCGAGCAGCTTGCGAAATCGCGCCCCGAAATAGTCGCGGGCGTCTATGATCTCCTCAAGCAGAACAAGGCCCAGGCCGGACCTGCGGCAACGCCCGACCTCGTTCCGTTCGGGATCGAAGCGAACAGGAAGCCGTTGGAGCTGATCGTCGACTACGCGTTCCAGCAGGCGCTGATTCCGCGCCGCTATGCGGTCGAGGAGCTCTTCGACGAGACGATTCGAGGATTGAACTGATGGCGGATCCGAAGCGATGGCAGGTCGGGCTGGTTGGCTACGGTGAGGTCGGCAGGATTTTGGCCGAGGATCTGCGTCAGCAGGACATCAAGGTCGCCGCTTACGACATCAAGCTCGGAGGCGAGCGGGACGCTGCACTGAAGGAGCATGCGGCGAAGTTCGGGGTTGCGCTGGCGGCGTCTCACGCCGAGCTGACCGCGAAATCCGATTTCATCATCTCCGCGGTCACGGCGAGCCAGGCCGTGCCGGTGGCAGAAGCCTGCGCGGCGGCGATCAATCAGGGCACCTGGTTCCTCGATTTCAATTCGGCCTCGCCAGGTGCCAAGCAGCGCGCCGCCGCGCTGATCGACGGCGCTGACGGACGCTATGTCGAGGGCGCCGTGATGACCTCGGTGCCGCCTTATCGCATCAAGGTGCCGCTCCTGCTCGGCGGCCCCGGCGCGAGGGAGCTGGAGCCGCTGCTGAATGCAATCGGGTTCGCGGCCAAGGTTGCGAGCGACAAGCTCGGTGTGTCCTCGGCAGTAAAAATGTGCCGCAGCATCATGATCAAGGGCCTGGAGGCCATGGTCATCGAAAGCTTCACCACCGCGCGCGCCTACGGCGTCGAGGATGCGGTGCTGGCTTCGCTTGCTGAAACCTTTCCCGCGATCGACTGGGAGAAGCAGGGCGCCTATTTCTTCCAACGCGTGATCGAGCACGGCCGTCGCCGCGCCGAAGAGGTGCGGGAGGTCGCGGAGACCGTGCGCGAGGCCGGGCTGACGCCGTGGTCGGCGCAGGGCACGGCCGAGCGGCAGGCCTGGGTCGCCGATCTCGCGGATGAAGGCTTGTTCGGCACCAAGGGCACCAAGGAGTTCGCCCGCAGCGCCGACTGGCGGACCGAGGCAGATCGGATCCTGACGAAGATCAATCGCGAGAAGTAGGGCTTCAACTCAGGACGTTGCGGCGCGACAGCCCGTAAGCTCGTCGCGCGCGCGTTCGATCAGCTCCATCAGGTTCTCGGCCTTGCGCACCAGCCGATCGCTTGCGGCTTCGGTGCGGAATTCTGCGCGGATCGCACGGATGCATTTGTCGGCGGTGTCGAGCGTCAGAAGCGCGCGCGTCAGGTCATCGTGCGTCCGGACGCCCGCAAGATCGAGATCCGACAGGACTTGCCCGATGCCGTCGAGCCGCTTCATGGCGGCTTCGCTCGGCGTTCTCGCCCGGATGGAATGATAGTCGATGCTGCTGAATGCGTTGAACATGTCAATGCTTCCCCGTTGAATGCAGACTTCAGTGCAGGCCCTCCATGACCGGCACCGCGGGATTTGCAATGCGCCCACCTATCGGGAAATCCGAGCGAATCTACTATCCGGAAATCTACCGGATTCGGAATGTCGGAGCAGTCAACGGTAAAATGGAACGGATGTCGCCCTGGCAATCAGCCGCGCTTCCCCACGATCCTACCGTTCGATGCGACAAGCCTGCCTTCCTTATAGACGGAGCGCGCCTGCGGCACGGCGACGACGGCCTCGGGAACATGTTCCGCGTGCAGCGTCACGAGATCGGCTTTGGCGCCGACGTCCAGGCCGTAGCCTTCGAGCCGCAACGCCCTGGCGCCCGATACGGTGACGATATCGAAGGCGACACGCAGTTCTTCGTCGATGTTGAAGCCCGAGCGATAGCCGAGAGTCGTGGCCCGGCGCAGCATGTCGCCGTCGCCATAGGGCCACCAGGAATCGCGGATGTTGTCATTGCCGCTGAAGACGGTGACGCCGGCATGACGCAGGGCGAGGATGGGCGGGAAGGGCCGGGCGCCCGGCGCATTGGTCATGATCGCGACGCCGGAACGGGCGAGGATATCGGCGATCCTCTTGAGCTGATCCATCGAGATATCGCCGAGCCCGTAGGCATGGCTGACGGCAACGTGTCCCTCCATGCCGAGCGCGCGCGTGCGCGCTGCGATCTGCTCGATTTCGAACGCGCCCAGCGTGCCCATGTCATGCAGATGGATGTCGACATCGACGCCGTGCTTGCCGGCCACACCGAACACCACGTCGAGGTGCTTCTCGACGTCGCGATCGAAGCTTGCGGGATCGAGCCCGCCGATGAGGTCGGCGCCGAGCCCGATGGCCTCGTCCAGCAATTGCGGCGTGCCCGGGCTCGACAAGATGCCGCTCTGGGGAAAGGCGACGAGCTGGATGTCGATCAGGCCCTTGTATTCCTCGCGCACGCGCAAGATCGTCTCGAGCGATTTCAGGCCGACTGAGCCGTCGACCATGACGTGGCTGCGCATCTGTGTGGTACCGTGGCCGATGCAGAGATCGAGCTGATTGCGTGCGCGCACATCCATCGGCGCGGCCGCGGCCATGTTCTGGGCCTGAAACGTCACGCGTTCATGCACGTCGAATCCGTTGGTGCATGGTTTGTGCGGGCACCAGGCGTCGCCATAGAAGCTGGTGTCGAGATGGATGTGGCCTTCGACGAAGCCGGGAACGACGAGGGCGTTGCTGAGGTCTATGGTCTCGTTCGCTGCGGGACGCTCATCGACGGGCGTGATCGCGGCGATGCGGCCGTCCTCGACGGCGATGTGATGCCGGGCTCCGCCGTCGAAGCGCGCGTTCAGGAAGATCGTGTCGAAGGCCATCCGGTTCCTCCGTTGGTCGATTGCGATGATCATCGCGCAAGCTGCAGGTAGGGCGCAAGGCGCGGAAAGCCGGTCAGCCGGGCCTGAACAAGTTGGGCCGCTGCCGCTCAAACGTCTGGCGGCCGCTCTTGAAGCCCATCACGATATCCGGCAGCTCGGCGATGGCGAAGCGGCTGTCTTGGGTTTCGAGCACGACGAGATCGGCGGGGTTGCCGACCTTGATGCCATAATCGCCAAGGTTCATCAGCCGCGCCGGCAGTTCGGTCACGAGATCGAGGCAGGTATCGAAGTCGCTGATCGAGGCGTGCGCGACGTTGGCATAGAGGTTCGCCATCCGCAGCAAGGAGGCGTCGCCGAACGGCGTGAACGGATTGAGCACGTTGTTGGTTGCGACCGAGCACAGCACGCCGTCGCCGGCGAGCTTGTGCGCGGGTGTCAGCCCGCGCGGCACGTTGTGGGTGGCTTCGCGGCCCAGCAGATAAAGATCGGTTGCCGGCAGCACGGTGACGGCAACGCCTGATTTTGCCAGTTGCGCGGCAGCGGCTTTCATCCGCTCCGGCGGCAGCGCCGAGAGTTTAGTAGCGTGGCCGATGGCGACGCGTCCCCCGTAGTTGCGCCGCTCGGTCTGCCGGCAGACTTCGTCGAGATGCCACCAGGAGGGGTCGAGGTCGAAATCGAGATGGAGGTCGACGTCGACGTCGAATTCCTGCGCGAGATCGAAGATGCGTTCGAGATGGGCGTCCGGGTCGGTGTCCATGTAGGGACAGCCGCCGATCGCTTCGCCGCCGTCGCGCAGCGCCTGGATCAGGAGTTCCTCGCTGCCGGGGTCGTTGGTCAGGCCTTCCTGCGGGAAGACACAGAGCGACAGGTCGATCGCCCAGGCATGGTCGCGCTTCAGCGTCTTGACCGCCTCGAAGCCGCGGAGGCCGATCCGCGGGTCGATCTCGACATGGGTGCGCATGCGCGTCGTGCCGTGCACGATGGCGCGTTCGAGCACTTTTGCGCCGCGCGCGTAGACGTCCTCGGCCGTAAAGTCCTTCTTCATCCCGGCCACGGCGCGGATCGCGTCCGAGACGCTGCCGTGATTGTGCCCGCAGCGGTCGAGCAGGCAGGCCTTGTCGAGATGGATGTGGGTGTCGACGAACCCGGGTAGCGCGAGGCGCCCGCCGACATCGACCTCGACGGCCTCGCAGGCAAGCTTTTCGCTCGTTAGCTTGGGCTCGATCGCGGCGATGCGGCCGCCCTTCACGCCGATATCGACGGGTGCGGCGGATGATCGCAACAGCGTGTTGCGGAAGATCAGGTCGAAGGCGGGTTGGGCGATCATGGCGTCGGATTCAGCTGTGGTAGCCTAGCGGAAGCTTTGGAAGCTGGCAGCTCCAGATTGTGTGCAGTTATGCCACCAAATTGTTCAAAAAATGTGCATGCACTTTGTGGTATGAATTGTAGGATGCCGGCACCTCGGAGAGCCCGCCATGTCTGTCCCCGCAAAAGCCGAACGCCCGATGACCGACGCAGAGATCGTGGAGGCCTATCTCACGGCGTCGATGATACCCGATCCCGATGCGGCTGCGGCCTATATGAAGCCGGGTACCGTGATCACGTTTACCGGCGGGCGCGAGTTCGATCACCCGCGCGGGCCGACCGGCTTCAACGCCAAGCGCTATCGCTGGGTCAAGAAGACGATGGACCGGTTCGACGTCTGTCCGGGCACGGACGAGACCGTCGTCTACAGTGTCGGTACGCTCTATGGCGAGTGGATGGACGGCACGCCGTTCGAGGGCAATCGCTACGTCGATCGCTTCGTCGTGCGGGGTGGGCAGATCGTGAAGATGGACGTCTGGAACGACAGCGCCGAGCGGATTTTGGTCCAGCGCGGGATCGAGGCTTAACCCCTTCGCGCGACCTTGGGCAGCTTGACGACGCGATCGCTCGCGACGTCGTCGGCATAGGGCGCAAGGATATCGAGCAGGTCGCGGCCACGTTGCGGGGTGGGGGCCACCAATGCACGATTGGCCACGGAATCGAGGTGATGATGCATCAATTCCATCACCTTGCGCTCGTCGCCCTTGGCCAGCGCCGAAATGATCGCGCGGTGCTCGTTGATCGCGCATTCGGTGGAATGCGGCCGGCTGTAGAGCGATAGCGTCAGGCAGCAGCGATAGGCGACCTCGCTGACATAGCGCACCAGGATCGGACTGTTCGTCATCTGCGCGAGCAGGATGTGGAATTCGGTGGCGAGCCGGATCGAGACCGCGTCCGCACCGCCGCGCGCGCCGTCCTCGGCGTCGACATGGGAGTTCAGCTCGGCGATCTGGGCCTTGGTTAGCTTGCCCGCGAGCTGGCGGACGACCAGACGCTCGAGCTCGATGCGGATGTCAAAGGCATCGCGCGCCTCCTGCCAGCTCGGCGTCGCCACCACCGCGATCCGGTTGCGGCGGAGCTCGACGAGGCCCTCGGCAGCAAGCTGCCCCAGCGCGTGGCGCGCAATGGTGCGGCTGACGCCAAAGCGCTCACCAAGCGAATCCTCCGGCAGCTTTGCGCCGGGCTCCAGCGCCTGCTCGATGATGGCGCGCCGCAGCGCGCGGCAGATCACGCTGACCTTGTCTGACGATTCAGAAGTCTTGCTGGTGGGGCGCGCCGCCATCGGCGAATCCTTGAGGGTCGGGTCGAAAGCTCTCTTTAGCACAGCCCTGCGCCAAACCAGCGCTCCAATTGCATGCAGTTTCACCTTGGAAGTGCCTAAATCGAATCCGGCCGTTTGCTGGATCATTCGGCTAGGCCGTTGATTTTCGGTGGTCTGATGGCTGGCATCCAGCTTGCATGCACTTTTTCTGTGATGCGCATACAACCCAATGCCCAATTTGACGGCCAGCCTGTTCCCGAAGGCTCCGGCCCTGTCGCCATCGAGCTGTCCGAGGCCTCCGTGACCTTCGGGCGCGGCGATCGCGCCGTGCCCGCTCTGTCGAAGACCAGCTTGCGGATCGCCGACGGCGAGTTTGTCGCACTGGTTGGCCCGTCCGGATGCGGCAAATCGACCATCCTGCGTCTCGTCAGCGGGCTGATGCAGCCGACCAGCGGCGTCGTCATCGTCGGCGGCCGCGAAGTCGCTGCGCGGGCGCTGCGCGTCGGCATGGCCTTCCAGAACCCGACCATGCTGCCGTGGATGACGATCGAGCGGAACATCATGCTGCCGTTGAAGATCGTCGAGCCGTTCCGGTCCAATTTTCGCCGGCTGCGCAAGACCGAATTTCGCGACAAGGCCAACGCGCTGCTGGAGCAGGTCGGCCTTAAAGGGTTTGGCAGCCGCTATCCCTGGCAGCTCTCGGGCGGCATGCTTCAGCGTGCCAATCTCTGCCGTGCGCTGATCCACGAGCCGCGCATGCTGCTGCTGGACGAGCCCTTCGGCGCGCTCGACCAGTTCACCCGCGAGGAGCTGTGGGCAATCCTCCAGAATCTCTGGATGACGCACAAGCCGACGGTGCTGCTGGTGACGCACGACCTTCGCGAGGCCGGTTTCCTTGCGAGCCGCATTTGCGTGATGAGCGCGCGTCCCGGCCGCATTCTCGACGACAGCCGCGTCGCGTTCGCGCGGCCGCGAACCGTGGCCATGACCTTCGAGCCGGATTTCGTCGCGTTGAACCAGAAGCTGCGCGCCTTCATCGAGGATGCGCGTAGCTCAGCCCAGCAAGGGACAGCCTCATGATGTTCGGGATCGATATCAGGCAGAAGGCGTGGTCGGCCGGGCTGATCGTGCTGTTCTTCGTCGCCTGGGAGCTGTTCTGCCTGATGACAGGTATGTCCGACCTGGTGCTGCCGCGGCCCTCGCAGGTGTTCGTGACCCTGTTTCAGCGCTTTCCGGTGCTGTGGCCGCATATCGTGCAGACGCTTGCGACCACGATGTTCGGCTTTGTGCTCGGCGTCGCGCTCGGTGTCGCCCTCGGCGCGATCATCGGCGTGTCCAAGACGGCCTACGACACCTGCTATCCGCTGCTGATCGGCTTCTCCTCGATCCCCAAGGTCGCGGTGGTGCCGATCTTCGTGCTGTGGTTCGGCTCCGGCACGGTGCCGGCGGTGCTGACCGCGCTGTCGATCTGCTTCTTTCCGATCGTGGTCAATATCGCGACAGGTCTTGCGACCACCGAGCCCGAGCTCGAGGACGTGTTGAAGGCGCTCGGCGCCAGCAAGTTCGACATCCTCTGGAATGTCGGTCTGCCCAGGACGATGCCGTTCTTCTTCGCCTCGCTGAAGGTCGCGATCTCCTACGCCTTCGTCGGCGCGGTGCTGTCGGAGACGGTCGCCTCCAACCGCGGCATCGGCAACGTCATGATGACCGCGTCCTCCAATTTCAATGTGCCGCTGGTGTTCGCGGGCCTGTTCGTGCTCGCGGGCCTCGGCGTCGCGCTCTACGTCCTGTTCTCGCTGATCGAAGGCCGTGTCACCGGCTGGGCCACGCGCAAGAACGACGTCATCGCCACTTGAATTTCCGAACCGTCACGCAACGAAGCTGAGGAGGTCTCGATGTTGAGAAGAGTAACTGTCGCGCTGCTGGGATTGGCCCTGTCCGCGGGCGCTGCTGCGGCCGAGGAAACCACGATCAAGTTCACGCTGGGCTGGAAGACGCAGGGCAGCGACGCCGCGTTCTTCTACGCAAAGGACAACGGCTATTTCAAAGAAGAGGGCCTCAACGTCGTGATCGACCAGGGCGAGGGGTCCGGCGCGACCGTCACCCGCGTCATGTCCGGAGCCTATGACGCCGGCTTCGGCGACGTCAACGCCATCATCCAGAACGCCTCGACCAAGCCGCAGGAAGCGCCGGTCATGGTCTACATGATGTGGAACCAGCCGCCCTTCGCGATCGTCGCCAAGAAGACCAGCGGCATCAACACCATCAAGGACTTTGAAGGCCATACGCTCGGCGGCGCGCAGGGCACACCGACGACGCGCCTGTTGCCGGTGTTCACGCGCAAGAACGGGCTCGACGGCGAGAAGATCAAGATCTCCAACATGGCACCGAACCTCCAGGAGCCGATGCTGATCAAGGGTGACATCGACGCGGCCCTGGTCTTCAACATCACCAGCTACTTTAACCTCGTGCTCAACCGTCAGGATCCGGACAAGGATTTCAAATGGTTCTCGTTCGGTGAATACGGCCTCGACCTCTACTCTAACGGCGTGATGGTCTCGAAAAAGCTGATCGCGGCCAACCCGAAGGCGGTCGCCGGCCTCGTGCGTGCCATCAACAAGGGCGCGATCGCGGTGGCCAAGGACCAGAACGCCGGCATGAAGGCGGCGCTGAACTACGACAATCTGATCGACGTCACCGTTGAGAAGCGCCGGCTGCAATATTCCTTCGACAAGCTCATCGTCTCGCCGGAGATGAAGGAGATCGGTATCGGCGACATCAAGGACGACCGCATGACGCGCGCCATCGGCATCGTGGTTGAGGGCTACCAGCTCACCCGCGCGCCGACTCCGGCAGAGGTGTTCTCGCGCGAGTTCCTGCCGCCGCGCGCGGAGCGGGAGCTGGTGTATACTGCCAACTAAACCCGGAGAGACGATCATGGCCACGGAGATATCGGCAACCAGCCTGTTCCGTGGCCCTGATCTCGGCATCAGTCATAACGTCGTCCTGCGGCACGACGGTGGTGTGATCACCGGCATCTCGGAAGGAGCGGAACCTGCCCGCGGCCCGCGCTCCTTCGTCATTCCGGCCTTCGTCAACGCGCATGACCACGCCCGCGCCACCGCGTCGTCCTTCGGCGCGGTCGGTATTCCCCTGGAAAGCTGGATCCTGCGGACCGCGCTCGGCACGCCCGTCGATCCCTATCTGACCGCGGCGTCGGCACTGGCCCGTTCGGCCAAGGCCGGCTGCGCGGCCATGATGGTGCACTACACCCGCCCGAGCGGGACGATGCCGCTGCTGGACGAGGCCAAGGCGATTGCCAGGGCCGCATCCGACGTCGGCATCCGCATCGCCTTTGCGCTTGCCGTGCGTGATCAAAATCCGATCGTCTATGGCGATGCCGAGCCCGTGCTCTCGGGCCTCTCCGGCGATGAGCGCAAGACGATCGAAGACCTCTTCGTCCGCGCGCCGATCTCGCCCAAGGCGTATATCGAGCTGACCGATGCGATTGCCGCCGCCATCTCCGGCCCGATGGTCGACGTGCAGCTCGGGCCCGCCGGTGTGCAATGGTGCTCGAAGCCGTTGCTGGAGGCGATCGCCGACAACTCGGCGCGGACCGGCCGCCGCATCCACATGCATCTGCTGGAAACCGTGTACCAGCGCGCCTGGGCCGACCGGAATTTTCCGGACATGGTGCGCTGGCTGCGCGATATCGGCTTCCTCTCAGAGCGGTTGACGCTGGCGCATTGCATTCACGCGCGCCCGGATGAGCTGGAGATGATCGCGGCTTCGGGGGCGCGCATCGTCACCAATTTCAGCTCGAACATGCATCTGCGCTCGGGCCTCGCCCCGATCGCCGCCGCGCATCAGTGCGGCTGCGCCATCGCCGTCGGCGTTGACGGGCTGGCGCTGGACGAGGACGACGACATCCTGCGCGAGATGCGGCTGGTGCAGATGGTCCATGGCGGCCTCGGCTTCAAGGCGACATGGACGCCGGCCGAGATGTTCGCGCTCGCCATTCGCAACGGGCGTCGCGCGACCGGTGCGCCCGGAAGCGGCGAGTTCTTCGCCGGCAACCCCGCCGATTACGTCGTGATCGATCTGGATCGGCTCGACCGCGACAGGATCATGCCGGTCGATCCCATGGCGTTGCTGTTCACGCGTGGCAATGCCTCGCTGGTGAGGGAGGTCGTCGTGGCCGGCAGGACGATCGCGCGGGACGGGATCTGTGTGGGTGTTGATCTGCCGGCCATCGAGCAGGAGTTGCGGGCGATCTACCGCGCCAATGTCGGCAAGCTCGGAAGTTTTCAGCACATGTGGCCGCCCCTATCGGAGCGCGTCTCCGGTTGGTTCGAGCAGCAGCTCACTTGCGAGTAGGAGGCGACCAGGAAAACGCCCGCCTGACGATCGGGCGAGCGCTTCCAGTGGCACGAATGCCGTCGTTACTGCAATGCCTTGAGCTTGGTGCTCTTGCCGTCGACCACCTCGAAAACGACATAGCGAGGCTGCATCTGGCCATTCGGCAGGAACTGGACGTCGCCGAACACGGTGCCCTTGACGGGCTTGCCGCGGATCGCCTCTGCCACGGTCTTGCGATCGAGCGACTTGGTCTGTTCGACCGCCTGCGCCCACACCTGCACGGCGGCGGCGCCGAGCGCGGCGCTCTTGTCCGGATCAACGCCGTAGGCCTTCTTGTAGGCCGCGACGAACGCTACGCTTTCTGGCTGCGTCGTGAACGGCGGCAGGTCGGGGAAAAAGATGTCGGCCGATATCACGCCGTTGTTGGCTTCGCCGGCGACCTTGTACACGGTGCTCAGCATGATGCCGACGGCGCCGACGAAGGTGGATTTTATGCCGGCCTGGCGATACTGGTCGACCAGCGCGGGAAGGCCTGAGGAATTCGACGAACTAGTGACGATGACGGCGTCTGGATTGGCACCCTTGATATTGGTCAGCTGGACGCGGAAATCGGTGTCCTTGAACGCGAACTTTTCGGTCATGATGACTTCGCCCGAAAAGTTCATCTTCTTGAATTCGGCCTCGACGGCGGTCTGAAAGCCGTTGCCATAGACGTCGTTCTGGGTGAGGAAGGCGACTTTCTTCGCCTTCATCGTCTGGGCGACGTATTTTGCGATGACTTCCGCATCGAAGCCGTTCGAGCTGTTGATGCGCATCGCGTAAGGGTTCGTCTCGCCGCTGAGGATCAGATCCGACTTCGAGACCGCGGTGAAGTCGAGAATGTTGCCGCGGGCAAGAATCGGCTGCATCGCCAACGTGACCGGTGAGTTCCAGCCTTCGATGACGACGTCCGCCTTCTCGGCAACCATCTCGTTGGCGCGGCTGACGCCGACCGCGGGCGTGCTCTCGTCATCCTTGGAGATCACCGTCAGCTTGCGGCCGAGCAGGCCGCCCTTGTCGTTGATCTGTTGGACCATCAGCTTGACGGCGTTGGTCACGGTCTGGCCATCAGGGCCGGCGCCGCCGCTGAGCGGAAAGATGGTGCCGACCTTGATGTCCTGCGCCACGGCAGGCACAGATGCGAGACCCAATAATAGCGCGAGAGCCAGTTTCGTCTTGTGCATGCGCTTCCTCCCAATGCGTTCTACGTCTTCTTGGTGATACGGCGGTAGAGGCCCACGAGCCCGGCGGGCCAGAAGATCAGGACGAGCGCCAGCACCGATCCCAATACGATCTTGTTCCAGTCGCCGCCGAGCGACAGCAAGTTCTGCTGGGCAATCAGGAGGGCGGTGCCGATCAAGGGGCCGAGCAGGATACGGCGCCCGACCAGCACGATCGCGGTGAGCATCATGACGAGGAAGTAGGACTCGAACATGTCGGGGCCGACATAGGCGCGCTGATAGGCGTAAAGCCAGCCGGCAAGGCCGGTGATCGGTGCCGAGATCACGAACACGGCGAGCCTGATCCGGCGCGGATCGACGCCGAGGCTTGCGGCCAGCGCGGGGTTCATCTGCACCATCAGCGCGGTGGTGCCCAGCCGCGAGCGGCGGAAGCGCGCGATGAAGGCTAGGGTGAGCAGCAGCAGCGCGAAGGCGATCGGCCAGAGATCTTCCTGCATAGCGCCGGAGAAGTTGGTCAGGAGCAATGGGAGCTTCAGCGGCGGAATGCCGACGACGCCGTCGGATCCACCGACGGCGTCCCAGTTGAACGCGATCTCGTAAGCGACCACGGCGGCCGCATAGGTCACGAGGGAAAACACGAACTCGCGGGTCCGCAAGGTGACGGCGCCGAGGAAGGTCGCGGCCGCGAGGCACAGCGCGATCGTTGCGGCCGCCGTCGCCCAGCCGTTCAGGCCGTATTTGACCGAGAGGTTCGCGGCCGCATAGCCGCCGATGGCCCAGAACACGGTGTGGCCGAGGCTGACCTCGCCGAGATAAGACAGCACGATGTCGGCGCCGTAGCACATCACCGCGAAGATCGCGATCGTGGTCAGCGTGGAATAGGCGACCGAGGTACCGCCGAGCAAGCGCGGCAGGAGGAAGCCCATCACGATGAAGGCCGCGACCGCGGCGAGGCGCAGGAGCGGGATCGAGGCGGGCTGCGGGGATTCGATCGCGGTCATTTGGTTGCAAGCCCTGCGGGACGGATCACGAGCAGCGCCAGCAACAGCGCAAAGGCCGCCGCCGTCGTATAGGCCGGCGCGACGAACGCGCCGAAGAAAGCGGTGAACAGGCCGAGCCCGAGTCCGGCTGCGAGCGCGCCGCCGATCGAGCCGATGCCGCCGAGCACGACCACGACAAAGGTCATGATGACCTCATTGAAACCCATGCTGGTCAGGATCGGCGAGCGGGGCGCCACCAGCGCCGCCCCCAGCGCGACCGCGGAGCATTCGAACACGAAGACGCCGAGATAGACGAGCTTTGCGTTGATCCCGAACAGCTCTGCGAGCTTCGGGTCCTCGGCAACGGCGCGGATGACCGAGCCGAAGCGGGTTCGCTGCGTGAACAGCCAGACTGCGCCATAAAGAAGAAGGGTTACGACCAACACCAGCACGTCCTGCCAGGTGAACCAGAGCGGACCGATGTCGATCTTGGCGCGCGCCAATGTTCCGGGCAGCGTCTGCGGATTGCCGCCGAAGATCAGCGCACTGCCGCCCTGCAGGACGTAGCCGAGGCCAAGCGTCACGATCATTAGGCTGGTGAGGTTTTGCGTCATGACCAGGCGCATCATCGCGCTCTGCATCAGTAGGCCGATGACGCCGAGCACGATGATCGCCATCAGAATGGCGAGCGGGTAGGGCAGGCCCAGTTTGGTGATGGCGTACCAGGAGACAAAGGCGCCGAGCATGTAGAGTTGGCCATGGGCGAAATTCACCAGTCGTGCGACGCCGAGCAAAATGGTCCAGCCCAGCGCGATGCAGGCATAACCGGAGCCGAGCACGATGCCGTTGATGACCTGCTGCGCGATATTCATGCCGGCGTTCCATCGGCGATGGTGCCGAGATAGGCCTCGATGATGCGATGGTCCGCGGCCATGACGTCGGCAGGACCTTCGCCGACGATCTTGCCGCGTTCGAGCAGGTAGAGGTGATCGACCACCTTTAGCGCCGCCTTTACGTTCTGCTCGACCAGCAGCACCGGCAGGCCGCGATCGACCAGGAGGCGGATGCGAGAGAGCAGGTCGGTGATCAGCCGGGGCGCGAGGCCCGCGGAAGGCTCGTCCAGCATCAGTACGCGCGGGCCGGCGAGCAAGGCGCGTCCGACCGCGAGCATCTGCCGTTCGCCGCCGGAGAGTGCTGCGCCCTTGTTCGAACGGCGCTCGGCGAGGCGCGGAAAGAACTCGAAGACCTCGGGGATGGTGAAGAGGTGCCGCCCGGTGGCGTCCGCGGGCGGGCGCACAAGCGCGAGGTTCTCGTCGACGGTCAGCTCCGCAAAGATGTTCTTGCCCTCCGGCACCAGCGTAAGGCCGCGTGCCACCCGCTCGTGCGCGGCGAGTTTCTCGATGCTGCGTCCTTCGAGCTGGACGCTGCCGGTGACCGCGGCGCGGCCACGGGACCAGCCGGCGAGCGCATTGACCAACGTGGTCTTGCCGGCGCCGTTGGCGCCGACGAGGCCGACCATTCGCCCCGCGGGCACGCCGATATTGACGCCTGACACCGCGACATTGCCTGCGTAGCGGACCGAGAGACCGTCGCTCTGGAGTACGCCGCTCATTCGTCGCGTCCCAGATAGGCTTCGCGCACGCGGGGATCGCGTTGGATGTCAACAGGCGTTCCCGTCGCCAGCGTCGCACCCTGGTCGATCATGACGATGCGATCGGCAATCGACATGATGAGGTCCATGTGGTGCTCGATGACGACGAGGGCGAGGTTACGCTTGCGCAGGCCAATCAGGACGTCGGCGAGCTTCTTCATGTCGCCGCCGCTGAGGCCGGCCGCGGGTTCATCGAGCAGGAGCACCTTTGCGCCGGTGCCATAGGCGAGTGCAACCGAGAGCAGGCGCTGCACGCCGTAGGGAATGTCGCCGGGAAGCTGGTCGTAGTACTGTCGGGCGATGCCGAAGAAGTCGAGCAGTTGTGCGGCGGCCAGTTCGGCTGCGCGGCGCGTGGTGGCCTCGCGCCAGGGCGCGAACAGGGATGTGGCGAGATCGGTCGAGAAATCGCGGAAGATGGCCGACACCGCGTTCTGCAGGACGGTCAGCTCGCCGAAGAACGAGTTCTGCTGAAAGGTGCGGCGCAGGCCGCGGCCGGCGAGGTCGAACGTCCGGAGCGCCGAGACGTCGGCCTTGTCGAGGAATGTGCGGCCGCGATGGGTGACGGCATTGGTGACGGCGGCAAAGCAGCTGCTTTTTCCCGCGCCGTTCGGGCCGATGATGCCAAGGATCTCGTCGTTATGGACTGACCAGCTCACGTCGCGCAGGGCGACGAGCGCGCCATACTGCACGGTCAGCCCTTCGACGCGCAGCACCTCGCTCGCGCCGCGACGCGTTTCCCCGGAACCTGCCACCCGGCCATCCATTCCTTGTTGTCCCGGCCGCGCTTACGGCAACCGGTCCTTTTTGGCGAGGCAGCGCACGGCAATCGATGCGGAATCAAATCGCAGGGAAGGGCGGCCTCGCGAGACTCAAGGTATTGCGCGCCCACCATGAAAACTTGTGCTGACTGGTTGTCCGCCTAGACGCACCTGCGCCGCAACGCGCTCAACCCTGACGACGCGGCGCGCTGCCTGCTCCCGCATCGATACATATAAATCCGCGATAGCTGATAGGCGGAACCTCGTCTGGCGATCGCCGTGCCCTTGGGCTACACCTGCGCGGCCTGCGCGCCGGCGCGGCCGATGATCCCCTTAAGGAGCCCCCGATGCGTCTTCCCACCATTCTCCTGGCCGTCACCTGTCTTGCGGGGGCCGCGTCTGCCGAAGATCTCTCGGGCACGCTCCAGAAGATCAAGGAGACCAGGAAGATCACGCTGGGCTATCAGGAAGCGTCGGTCCCGTTCAGCTATCTCGACGGCAACCAGAAGCCGGTCGGCCTTGCCATGGACATTTGCCTGAAGATCGTCGACGCCGTGAAGAAGCAGCTCGCCACGCCCGATATCGCCGTCGACTATGTCGCCGTGACCTCGTCGAACCGCATCCCGCTGATGGTCAATGGCACGCTCGACCTGCACTGCTCGGCGACCACCAACAATGCCGACCGGCAGAAGCAGGTCGCCTTTACCAACACGCACTTCCTCAGCGCGACGCGCTTTGCCGCCAAGAAGGCTTCCAAGATCAACACCATCGACGATCTCAAGGGCAAGGCCGTCACGGCGGTCGCGGGCTCGGTCAACCTGAACCAGCTCGCCAAGGTCAATACCGAGCGCAATCTCGGCATCAGGATCATGCCGGCGGTGGATCAGGCCGAGGCGTTCCTGCTGCTCGAGACCGATCGCGCCCAGGCCTACGCGCTCGACGATGTCCAGCTCGCGGTCGCCATTGCGCGCTCGAAGGAGCCGGCCCTGTTCATGATCAGTGACGAGACGTTCGCGAAGGCCGAGCCGTTCGGAATCATGCTGCGGCGGGAGGATGCGCCGTTCAAGGCGCTGGCCGATCGCGCCACCGCAGAGCTCTACGCAAGCCCGGAGATCGAGGTGCTCTATCGGAAGTGGCTGGAATCGCCGACGCCGCCGAACGGCATCAACTACAACGTCCCGATGTCGCCGGCCCTGCGCAACGCTTTCAAGAACCCGAGCTCGAGCGCCGATCCGGACGTGTATCTCGTGAAGTGAAACGCGGGCTTTAGGCTTTATTGGAGCATGATCTTTTCGGAAAACCGCTTCGCACTTTTCCGGATCATGCTCTACCGCGTCCGCGGCGTGTCCAGCAACTGGCCCGCCAGCGCCGCGCCGATCGCCGCGATCGCGGCCATCGCAAGCGCCCACGAGACGAACATCCGATGACCGATCAGCGCGCCGCTCAGAAGCGGTGCGGTGATATTCGCGCCCGACATCAGCGACTGGTTAAGGCCCATGATCATGCCCTGGCGGTTGATGGCGGTCGAGCGCGACAGCTCCGCCGTCAGCGTGCTGCGCGCGAACATGGTGCCGATGATGATCAGGGTCAGGTAGATCGCGAGCAGGCTGACACTGCTGCCGGCCGCCAGCCCCGCAAATCCGAGCCCCATACAGGCGAACGCCGCCATCACGATGCTGCGGTCGGAGGCGATCAGGTTCGCGCGGGTGATCAAGAGGCCCTGCACCACCATGTTGATGAAGCCGGCATAGGCGAACATCCAGCCGAGTTCGCGCGCGCCGAAGGGATGCCCGTCCCATGAGAACCGCGCCGAGAGGAACAGGCCGATCTGCGACAGGAACATCGAGTTGACGAAGAAGAACACGATGAGCAGGCCGAGCAGCCGCCAGGCGTAACGCATGCCGAGCAGGCTGAGGGTCAGCGTCGGCTCGGGCACGCGGTGGTGGTAGAGCGGCTCGGAGGCCGGGTGATCCGGCGGGAGCAGGGCGATGGTCGCGAAAATGCTGATCAGCGAGAGTGCGGCCGCGGCCCACACTGGCGCGGTCTGGCCGTAATGGACGAGGAAGCTCGACAGCGCAGGTCCGAGCAACAGCCCGGTCCCGATTGCGCCGCTGGTCATGCCGAGCGCCTGCTTGCGGGTTGCAGGCGCACTGTGCTCTGCGGCATAGGCGTGCGCGACCGAGATGTTGCCTGATGTAAGGCCATCGATGATGCGTGCCAGAAACACCAGCGTCAGATTGCCCGCCAAGGCGAGCAGGACGAAGCCGATCAGGGTCCCGATCTGGCTGACGACCAGAACCTTCCGCCGGCCATAGCGATCCGAGAGGATGCCGACCACAGGGCCGGCGATGAGCTGACAGACGGCATAGACCGAGATCAGTGCGCCGATCAGGAACGGTGTGGCGCCGAGCCGCTGCGAGTAGAAGGGCAGCAGGGGCAGGATGATCCCCATGCCCGTGGCATCTACGGCGACGACGACGAAGGTCGGGACCAGCGTCAACGCGCTGTCGCCTACGATTGCCTCCCGCGCCTCAGTGGCGGAACCCAGTCCCATCCAACGTCGTCCTCGTTCGCATTTGCGTGATTGGCCTCGATCCGTCGGATTAATATAGTTGCAGCCTAATAGTTCGTGTCCTATCTAATTTGCATGGCTCCCTCGCAAGGCTTCATCCACGCCGAGATTGGACGGCTCATCGCGCGCCTTGG
Organism: Bradyrhizobium liaoningense; assembly: GCF_018130785.1. Classification (GTDB taxonomy): domain Bacteria; phylum Pseudomonadota; class Alphaproteobacteria; order Rhizobiales; family Xanthobacteraceae; genus Bradyrhizobium; species Bradyrhizobium liaoningense_A. The sequence continues at coordinate 173,178 of NZ_JAFCJT010000001.1, read as the reverse complement.
CCGGATCTGGCGCCGCGAGTCCGATCAGGCGCTGTCCGATCACGGCCTGTCCTATGCGACCGCAATCCCGCTGCTGGTGCTGTCGCGGCAGGGCGAGAACGTGCGGCAGGGCGTCCTCGCCGACGAACTCGGCATCGAGGGGCCGTCGCTGGTCCGGTTGATCGATCTGCTCCAGGCCGAGGGGCTCGTTGAACGCCGCGAGGATCCGAGCGACCGCCGTGCCAAAACGCTACATCTGACCAAAGCGGGCGAGGCCAAGGTCGAGGAGACCAACCGGATCTTGCGGCGCGTCCGGGCAAGCCTGCTCAAGGATATCGGGCCCGAGGAACTTGCGATAACCTTCGAGACCCTTCAGCGCATCGAGCAGCGCGCCGGTCGCCTGCAGGATACCAAGACCGGTCCAGAGCCGAAATAGCATGCGTGCGCAAGAGCCGTTCCTGGTCCGCCACGCGGACCTCATTTTTGCTTTGAAGACGTTCGCCGCGTCGATGCTCGCGCTCGTCATCGCACTCGCCATGGACCTGCCGCGGCCCTATTGGGCGATGGCGACCGTCTACATCACCTCGCAGCCGCTGGCGGGCGCAACCAGCTCGAAGGCGTTCTTCCGCGTGCTGGGCACGCTGGTCGGCGCGACCATGACGGTGGCGCTGGTGCCGAACCTGGTCGATGCACCGGAGCTGCTGTGCCTTGCCATCGCGCTCTGGGTCGGGCTCTGCCTTTATCTGTCGCTGCTGGATGGCACGCCGCGCAGCTACATCTTCATGCTGGCGGGATACACGGTCGCGCTGATCGGGTTTCCCTCGGTCTCCGAGCCCGGCTCCATCTTCGATACCGCCGTTGCGCGGGTAGAGGAGATTTCCCTCGGCATCATCTGCGCGAGCCTCGTCTCCACCATCGTCTTTCCCCGCAGCGTCGCGCCAGCCGTTGCCAATCGCGTCGACGCCTGGCTGTCCGATGCGCAGCGCCTGAGCCAGGCGGTGCTGCTTCGTCAGGGAACGAGTGAAACGCGCCGCGGCAGGCGGCTCAAGCTTGCGACCGACATCGTCGAGATCGACACGCTTTCCACCCATCTTGCGTATGACCGGCTGACCGATCGCAACGCGGTGAACGGCCTCAGCGAGATCCGGCTGCGCATGCTGATGCTCTTGCCGGTGATCGCCTCGCTGGAGGATCGGCTGGCTGCGCTGGGGGAGGAGGCGCTGCGCCGGCAGCCCGAACTGAAGCGGCTGCTGGAGGATCTTGCGCAATGGATTGCGAGCGACGTCGGCGCGCGGCAACCGGCCGAGCGGATCCGCGCTGCGATCGCAGAGCGGCAGGCGGTGCTCGATGACAGCGCCTCGTGGGAGCGGATCATCACCACGAGCCTGCTGTTGCGGGTGCGCGAGCTGGTCGACCTCTCGTGCGACTGCCGCGTGCTTAGCGAGGCCATCGCCGAGAGCCGCAATGTTTCGACGCTCGATCTGGCCTTCCAGTCCGAGGCCGGCGCCGCGCCGGTACGCCATCGCGACCGCGGCCTTGCCTTGTGGTCGGCGGCCGGCGCGGCCGCGGCCATCCTGATCTGCTGCGCGTTCTGGATCGGGACCGGCTGGCCGGATGGCGCCTCTGCGCCGATGATGGCGGCGGTCGCGTGTTCCTTCTTTGCCGCGCAGGATGAGCCCGCACGTTTCATTCGCAGCTTTGGCTTGTGGTCGCTGGTCGCCATCGTCGTCGTCGCGATCTATCTGTTCGCACTGGTGCCTGCGATCTCGCATCTCGAGGTCCTGGTCGTGGCGCTTGCGCCGACCTTCCTGCTCTACGGTTTCCTGATCGCACGGCCGGCAACCGCGGGCACCGGCATGGCGCTCGCGGCCAACACCGCAACGCTGCTGGCGCTGCAATCGACCTACAGCGCGGATTTCGCATCCTACGCCAATTCCGCGGTCGCCTTCTTCGTCGGCGTCGTCATCGCCGAGCTCGTAACGCGGATCGCGCGCGGCGTGGGCGCGGAGTGGATCGCCAATCGCCTGGTGCTGTCGAGCTGGAAGACGCTCGCGGTCGCTGCCGAGCGCCGCGGCAAGGGCGATCGGGCGGAGTTTGCCGGCCTCATGCTGCATCGGCTCGGGCTGCTGGTGCAGCGCATCGCCTTCCTCTCCGAGAGCGATCGCCGCGATACCGACAGCCTCGCCCAGCTTCGAATCGGGATCAATATCATCGACCTGCGCCGCGCGCGCTATGGGCTTGCGGCAACCACCATTGCCGTCATCGACGACATGCTTGATCAGCTCGCCATCGCTTGCCGCGGCTACGCCGGTGGAGGAATGCCGACCGAGCTGTTGACCAGCGTCGATCGGGCGCTGGGCCGGGCGGTAAGGGATCCCAACGAAAAGGCGCGCGAGGACGCCCTGATCGGCCTCGTCGGCATACGCCGCGGCCTGTTCCCGGACGCACCGGCCTACCGGCCGCGTACAGGCGAGAGTGTTGCCGCATGAGATACGTAATCGACATCTATGGCGTGCTGGTGCCGGCGTTGCTGCTGTGGATCATCGTCGCCTATGCGCTGAGTGCGGTGCTGCGGCGCCTCATGCAACGCTTCGATCTCTACCGGCTGGTCTGGCACCGCGCGCTGTTCGATTTCGCGATTTTCGTCTGTCTTCTCGGCGGCGTCGTCTATCTCTCGGAGTTTTTGCCATGAAGGGGAATTTCGCCTGGTTGGGCCGCCTTGCGCTGACCGTTCTCGCCGTCGTCGCGGCGCTCGCGGTCGGCCGCGAGCTTTGGGTCTACTACATGGAGCAGCCCTGGACCCGCGACGGCCGCGTCCGCGCCGACGTGGTGCAGGTCGCGCCTGACGTCTCCGGATTCGTCACGGAGGTGCTGGTCAAGGACAACCAGAAAGTCCATCGCGGCGATGTGCTGTTCCGGATTGATCGCGAACGTTTCGCGCTGGCCTTGCGGCAAGCCGATGCATCGGTGGCGGGTCATCAGGCCACGCTCGACCAGGCCAATTCCGATTTGAAGCGCTACAGCACGCTGACGACCGACGCGGTGTCGCAGCAGAAGCAGGAGCAGGTGTTGGCCACCCAGCTCCAGGCCAAGGCGGCGTTCGATCAGGCCGTCGCCGACCGCGCGGTCGCCCAGCTCAACCTCGATCGCAGCGAGGTCCACGCCTCCGTGAACGGTGTCATCACCAACATGGATCTGCGTCCTGGCGCCTACGTCACGGCCGGCAAGGGCGTGATGGCGCTGGTCGACACCGACACGTTGCATGTGGAGGGCTATTTCGAAGAGACAAAGCTCGCGCGCATCCGCACCGGCGACAAGGTGCGGGTCCGCCTGATGGGCGAGACGGTCACGCTGTCGGGCCATGTCGAGAGCATCGCCGCCGGCATCGAGGACCGCGACCGCGCCGAGGGTGCGAACCTGCTTGCCAATGTCAACCCGACCTTCAGCTGGGTGCGGCTCGCCCAGCGTGTCCCCGTGCGCATCGCGCTGGACAATGTCCCCGACACCATGTCGCTCGTCGCCGGCCGCTCTGCGACGGTAGAGGTATTGGACTAACGCAGCGAGCGCATGGATCACGCTTGGCCTGGGGAAAACCGGCAGTAGGCGTTTCAATGCCAAATCGCAGGGCTAATCCTGACTCGCGTGTGTGAGTCGGGGGACTGGATGGGCGTTTGGTTTTTAGTCCTAGCAGCCTGCGTTGTTGGCGCGTTGCTCCTTTTGGCATTCTGCCGATAGAGCCGACAGCGGATGTACATGTTGCAACGAAGCATCAGCCAGCCGTTGAATAGCGGTTCCGGACCGATGGTTTTTGACTGTGCACGGATCAGCGCGTTCACTTCCGGGATCGGAGGCGGACATGAGCTGGTTCTTTGTGTTTCTCATTGCCGCGAGCGCAGTCGTTCTGATCGCCCATGCGATTGACGCGATGCGTTCCTGATACTCGCTGCGACTTGTTTTCGTCGGTAGCTAGATAAGCGGCGAAAATGTTCCGAGGCGGGCGCGCGTCAATTTGAGGAACCTGGCCCTGCAGGCCAAGGTTGTCACAGCAGGAGGAATACGATCATGCTTGCATTCTATCTGCCGATCATCATTTTCGGAGCCATGCTCGAAGCGATTTCGAATCAGAACGTGTCGGCATCCATCCAGGAGCCGCCAAACGTCGATTAGACGCCGATCCCAATGCGTTGGCTCCGGTACCGACGAGCCAACGCTCCCTAGGCATTCGAATATTTCTTCAGCTCGAACCGCGCGATCTGATTCCGGTGGACCTCGTCCGGACCGTCGGCGAGACGCAGCAGGCGGGCGGTCGCGTAGGCTTGCGTCAGACCGAAATCATTCGACGTGCCGCCGCCGCCATGGGCCTGGATGGCCCAGTCGATGATCTGGCAGGCCATGTTGGGCACGGCGACCTTGATCATCGCGATCTCGGCCTTCGCGACCTTGTTGCCGACCGTGTCCATCGCGTAGGCGGCGTTGAGCGTCAGCAGCCGGGCCTGCTCGATCATGATGCGGGATTCCGCAATGCGCTCCTGCGTCACGGTCTGCTCCGAAACCGGCTTGCCGAAGGCCACGCGGCTGCGCACGCGGCGGCACATCTTTTCCAGCGTGCGTTCGGCTAATCCAATCAGCCGCATGCAGTGATGGATACGGCCGGGACCGAGGCGGCCCTGTGCGATCTCGAAGCCGCGGCCTTCGCCCAGCAGCATGTTCTCCCTGGGCACACGCACATTGGTGAAGACGACTTCGGACGCGCGGTCGGGCACGCCGTAGAAGCCGAACACGGGGAGGGGACGTTTCACCTCGATGCCCGGCGTGTCCATCGGCACCAGGATCATGGATTGCTGCTTGTGGCGGTCGGCATTGTCAGGGTCGGTCTTGCCCATGAAGATGCAGATCTTGCAGCGCGGGTCGGTCGCGTTGGTGGTGTACCATTTGCGCCCGTTGATGACGTAATGGTCGCCGTCGCGCACGATCGAGCTTTCGATGTTGGTGGCGTCCGACGAGGCCACCGCCGGCTCGGTCATGGCGAAGCAGGAGCGGATTTCGCCTGCGAGCAGCGGCTTCAGCCAGCGCTCCTTGTCCTTGTCCGTGCCATAGCGCTCCAGCACCTCCATATTGCCGGTGTCGGGCGCCGAGCAGTTGAACACTTCAGGCGCCAGATGCGAGCGGCCCATGACTTCGCAGAGCGGAGCATATTCGAGATTGGTGAGACCCGCGCCGTGGCCGGACTCCGGCAGGAACAGGTTCCAGAGACCTTCGGCGCGCGCCAGCGGCTTCAGCTCCTCCACGACGGGATAGACCTTCCACGGCCCAAGCTCTTCGGCCTCGCGATAGAAGCGCTCCTCGTTCGGATAGATGTGCCGGTCCATGAAACTTTCGAGCTTGCGCTTGAGCTCGACGACTTTGGGCGACATTGGGTAGAGCATCTCTGGTCTCCTTGATCGGTCAGCAGCGGCTAGCCGACCTCTAGATAGTCCGGGCCGGGCAGCTTGGGGAACGGTGCGGTCGGCAGCGTCTGGTACCAGAACGCGACCGAGGCGATGTCGTCCTGCAACGGAAGGTACTTTGCTTCCTTGACGCCCGGCAGCCAGCCCAGGGCCTGGATCGTCACGCGCAGATCGGTGCGGAAGCGCACGGGATCGGGGATGTGCCAGCGGTATAGGCCGAAGCGCTGTTGCGATTTGTAGACGCCGTCAGGGCGGATCACTTGCGGCAGGCCGGCATAGGGCGTGGTGAATTCCTGATAGCGCGACTGTTGCGCCGGCCCCTGGCCGGAATGCGCGACATAGGGATCGAAATTGTAGGCGCCGCAAAAATAGTCCTCGGTGCCGGTGCCGCAGATGGTCGGGAATGTGCCGTCGCCGTCGATGAAGAACTTGATCTCGCCTTCGCCCCACCAGCCGTTGTTGTTGACGCCCCATGCCACGTAGGTGCCGACATAATGACCGCTGCCGCTGATGCCATCGAGGATGGTGTAGACGTCCTTGTAAGGGAGCGGATTTGTGCGCCGGAACTGGGCATGGAAATAGGCGCAGTCCTCGGGCACCTCAGTGAGCGTGTAATTGATCTGGTAGTAGACGGTGAGCTGCTCCTCGCTGCGGTTCTCCAGCGTGAAGCGTGCGCGCTTGCGGAACGGCATCTCCCAATAGCAGTTGAAGGCGCGGCCGGGATTGACGCAGACCGCGAGCGACGACACCTGTGCGAATTCCTCCCATCCGCAGGCGAAGAAATCGCCTGCCGGGCATTCCACGCTTGGCTGCTCCTGGTCGTCCCAGTAGATGCGCAGGATCGAGTGACGAAGCCGTCCGCGCGCCAGCGTCATCCAGATCTGCTGGATCGCACCTTGCCCCTCGACGTCGGCGAGCGTGAAAGTCGTGCCCGGTTCGATCACGACATAGGGGGAGACCTTCCAGCCCTGGCCGAGGTCGCGGGCCTGACGCGCAGCGGGGCCGTCGACAGACATGCCGCCCTTGCCCTTCTCGCCGGTGAAATTCTCGGGGCTGATCGAGCGCGTCTGCGCATTCGACAGGCGCGACAGATTGCCGAGATGCAGGCCCAATCCGGAAAACGCCATGGTGTCCTCGATAAGGGGTTAGCGACGTCCCGGTATATCGCCGCCAAATCTACCAAAAGATGAAGGCGATCGCGCACAGAGAGGGGCGTTGCGCGGCCGCGCGTCGCTTCAAGCGACGCGGTACTCCCTGAACTTCTCGCGCAGCGCGGACTTCAGCACCTTGCCGGTGCCGGTCATGGGGAATTCGTCCAGGAATTCGACCGCATCCGGCATCCACCAGCTCGCGATCCTCGGGCGCATATGGTCGAGCAGCGTCTTGCCGTCGACGGTCGCGCCTTTCTTGCGGACCACGAGGAGCAGGGGACGCTCCTGCCATTTTTCATGGTTGATCGCGACCACCGCGGCCTGAAGCACATCGGGATGGGACAAGGCGACGTCCTCGAGCTGGATCGAGGAGATCCATTCGCCGCCCGACTTGATCACATCCTTGGAGCGGTCCGTCAGCGTGACATGGCCCTGCGGATCGATGACCGCCATGTCGCCGGTGATCAGCCAGCCGTCGCGGTCGAGGCCCTCGTCGAGCTTCATGTAGCCGGAGGCGACCCAGGGACCACGGGCGCGCAGATGTCCGACGGTCTTGCCGTCGCGCGGCAGCTCGGTGCCACCGTCGTCGACGATGCGCAAGGCGGTACCGAAGCAGGCGCGGCCCGACACCTGGCGCCGGTCGAACTTCTCCTTGTCGCCGAGATGTTCCGAGCCCGGACGCAGGCTCGGCATCGAGCAGCCCAAGGCCTCGGTCATGCCCCAGGCCTGGATGTAGTCGATGTCGTAGTCGCGCCTGAGCTTCTCGACCATCGCGCGAGGCGGCGCCGAGCCTGACGACAGCGTCGCGCGCAAGGTGGAGAATTTGTTGCCGGTGCGTCCGAGCCAGTCGAGCAGGATCAGCCAGAAACTCGGCACGCCCGCCGACAGCGTCACCTTCTCGCCTTCGAGCAGCTCATAAAGCTTGTCCGGCTCATAGTTGCGGCCGGGCAGCACCAGCTTGGATCCTGTGTAAGGCGCGGTGAACGGCATGTTCCAACCATTGCCATGGAAGAGCGGCGCCATCGGCATCATCACCTCGCGTACGCCTTCGCGATGGCCCGGCAGGAAGTCGAAATTGCAGCAGGTCATGGTCTGCAGGATCGCGGCGCGGTGCGAATAGATCACGCCCTTGGGATTGCCCGTCGTGCCTGACGTATAGCAGATGGTGGAGGCGGACTTTTCGTCGAACTCCGGCCAGGCGAAGCCGGCGTCGTTCTCCTTTTCCAGAAGCTCCTCGTAGCAATGGACGTTCGCAAGCTTCGTCTCCGGCATCCGCTCGCGCGAGGACATCACGACGTAGGCCTCGATCGTCGTCAGCTGCGGCGCGATCGCCTCGACGAGCGGCAGCGTGGCGCGGTCGATGAACAGCAGCCGGTCTTCGGCGTGGTTGATGATGTAGACGAGCTGCTCGGGAAACAGCCGCGGGTTGATGGTATGCAGCACGTAGCCCATGCCCGGCGCGGCATAGAACATCTCGAAATGGCGGTGCGTATTCCAGGCCAGCGTGCCGACACGGTCCCCACGCTTCATGCCGAGCCGCTTCAAGGCCAGCGCCATGCGCTTGATGCGCGGATGGACGTCAGCATAGGTGTAGCGATGGATGTCGCCCTCGATCTCGCGCGCGACGATCTCGGCTTCGCCGTGATAGTCCGCGGCATACTGGATCAGGCCGCTGATCAGGAGCGGCATGTCCATCATCAATCCCAGCATGGTCTCCTCCGCAGCCACGTCGTTGCGCGGCGTACTTGTGATTTGCGCGCGAGGTTAGCGGAACGTCATGCGGCGTTCACGCAAAAAAGAACGGACGTGATTGCATGCGTCACTTTTTCAGGGCTAACTGATGCGAGCTGCCGGCGAAGCAGCGTTCGCCGTGGAGGACATGGATGTCAGCGGAAAGACACAAGACCGGTGCAGCCGGCGAATCTAAGGTCGACATTGACGCCCTCCGCATGCGCTATCGCGACGAGCGCGACCGCCGTCTGCGCACCGAGGGCAAGGCGCAATATGTCGAGGTCACCGGCGATTTCGGCCGCTACCTCGACGATCCCTGGGCCGATCCCGGATTCGCGCGCGAAGCGGTCAGCGAAGAGACCGAAGTGCTCATTGTCGGCGGCGGCTTCGGCGGCCTGCTCTGTGGCGCTCGCCTGCGCGAAGCCGGCATCGGTGATTTCCGGATCGTGGAAAAGGCCGCCGATTTCGGCGGCACCTGGTACTGGAATCGTTACCCCGGTGCCGCCTGCGACACCGAGAGCTACATCTATCTGCCGCTGCTGGAAGAGACCGGCTACATGCCGGTGCGCAAATATGCGCGCGCGCCCGAGATCTACGAGCACTCGCGCCGCATCGGCCGTCACTTCGATCTCTACGAGCGCGCGCTCTTTCAGACCGTGATCGTGCGGATGGAATGGCAGGAAGGCGCGGCGCGCTGGCTGGTCGAGACCGATCGCGGCGATCGCATCGGCGCGCGTTTCGTCATCCTGGCCGGTGGCCCGCTGAGCCGCCCGAAGCTGCCGGGCATTCCCGGCATTGAGAGTTTCAAGGGCCACAGCTTCCACACCAGCCGCTGGGATTACGGCTACACCGGCGGCACCGCCGAGGGCGGGCTCACCGGCCTCGCCGACAAGCGCGTCGGCATCATCGGGACCGGCGCGACCGCCGTGCAATGCGTGCCGCATCTCGGCCGCTCGGCGAAAGAGCTCTACGTCTTCCAGCGCACGCCATCGGCGATCGGCGTGCGCGACGACCGTCCGACGGACGCAGACTGGGCGCAGAGCCTCAAGCCCGGCTGGCAGCGCGAGCGCATGGACAATTTCACCGCGGTGATCTCGGGCGAACCGTTCGAACGGGACCTGGTGCAGGACGGCTGGACCGGCCTGCTTGGCGAGATCCTGCTCGCGCCGCGCCGCCAGCCGCAGCCGGTGACCTCGATCGAGGAGGCGCTGAAGGTCATCGAGCAGGCCGACTACCGCAAGATGGAAGAGATCCGCGCGCGCGTCGATACGGTTGTGAGGGACGAAGCCGCCGCGGCGGCGCTCAAACCCTGGTACAAGGCGTTCTGCAAGCGGCCATGCTTCCACGACGAATATCTCGACACCTTTAATCGTCCCAATGTGCATCTCGTCGACACCAGGGGGCAGGGCGTCGAGCGCATCACCGAGAACGCCGTCGTGGTTGATGGCAAGGCCTACGAGCTCGACTGCCTGATCTATGCCAGCGGCTTCGAGGTCGGCACCGATTACGCCCGCCGCATGGGCTTCGAGGTTTACGGTCGCGACGGCATGAGCCTGTCCGAACGATGGCGTGACGGCGTCAAGACGATGCACGGCTTCTACAGCCGCGGCTTCCCGAATTGTTTCCTGATCGTCACGGTGCAGGCCGGCCAGAGCGCGAACTTCCCGCACATCATCGACGAGCAGTCGCAACATATCGCCTACGTCATCGCCGAGGCGCGCAAGCGCAAGGCGCGAACCCTGGAGCCGACGCTCGCCGCCGAGAACGCCTGGGTCGACGAAGTCGTCAAGGCCGCGCTCGGCCGCCAGTCCTATCTCGCCGAATGCACGCCGGGCTACTACAACAACGAGGGCGTGTTCGATCCGATCGCGGCGAGAAACAGCCAGTACTGGCGCGGGCCGGTGGCGTTCCTGCGGCTGCTCGCCAAATGGCGCAAGGAAGGCAGTCTGGATGGGTTGGAATTGACCTCCGAGGTTCCGGCTTGAGCGGCGTGATCCCAGCTCCATCTGGCGCTACGCGGCTCTACGTCATCGTCGGCGATCCCATCGCGCAGGTACGCTCGCCGTCAGGCGTCAGCGCCGCCTTCGCCGCGCGGGAGCACGATGGCATTCTGATGCCCGTTCAGGTCGCGCCAGCGGATCTGCCCGATTTCCTCTCGGTGGCGACGCGGCTGAAGAACCTCGACGGCATCGTCGTGACCATCCCGCACAAATTCGCGTGCTACCAGGCCTGCACAAGTGCGACGGAGCGCGCACATTTTTTGCGCACCGTGAATCTGATGCGCCGGCGTGCTGACGGCCTGTGGCATGGCGACATGGTGGACGGCCTCGGCTTCGTTGGTGCGGCGCGGGCGAAGGGGATCGATCCGCGGGGTATGCGGGCACTGCTCGTCGGAGCCGGCGGCGCAGGATCGGCGATCGCCCTTGCGCTGGTCGAGGCCGACGTGGGCGATCTCGCGATTCACGACAGCGCGACCGAGCGCCGCGACGCCCTGATCGGCCGGCTCAACGAGCTCGGCAAGGCGCCCGTGCGGGTCGGCACCGGGGATCCCGCGGACTTCGATTTCGTCGCCAATGCGACACCTGCCGGGATGAAGGAGGGCGACCCGCTGCCGGTCGATGTCGCGCGGCTTGCGCCGTCGGCCTATTGCGGCTGCGTCATCACAAAGCCCGAAGTCTCGCCCTTCATCGCAGCCGCCCGCAAAATCGGCTGCGTGACCGGGACCGGCACGGACATGTACGAGCAGCACCAGGGCATCATGGTGGATTTCCTGCTCGGCCGCGACGGGGAAGGCTAGGCGGTCGCCCCGGTGTCAAGGCACAGGTCGCGCCGGATGGGGCTTGAGCGATCAGGGCCGACGTAGGATCATGGGCCCGCGCGAGCCGGTCGCGCACTTTTATGTGAGAGGACCAGGGAATGACCAAGGCCAGGACCGTTGCGACGGCCACGATCGGCGCTGCCGCGCTGCTTCTCTCTCTGGCGCCCATGTCCCTGATATCCATGGCCGAAGCCGCGCAATGCGGCAGCTCGCCGGCGGGTTTTGAGGCCTGGAAGCGCGAGTTCGGCGCGGAGGCGCAGGGCAAGGGCATCGGCCAGACCGCGGTGTCGGCGCTGATGCAGACCAATTACGCCAGTGCCACGATCGCAGCTGACCGCGGGCAGCGCAGTTTTTCGCTGTCGCTCGATCAGTTCCTCGCCAAGCGCGGCGCCACCACCATCGTCGCCAAGGGACGGCAGCTCAAGCAGTCGCAGGCCGCCTTGTTCGCCTCGATCCAGCAGCGCTACGGCGTCCCGCCCGGGCCGCTGATCGCGATCTGGGGCATGGAGACCGGTTTCGGCAGCCAGCGCGGCAACCAGAACATGCTGTCGTCGATCGCGACCCTTGCCTATGACTGCCGCCGTCCCGAATTCTTCACCGACCAGCTCTATGCCGCCCTGAAGCTGATCGACCGCGGCACGCTGTCGGGATCAACCCGCGGCTCAATGCACGGCGAGGTCGGCCAGACCCAGTTCATGCCCAAGAACATCCTGGCCTATGGCACCGGCAATCTCGAGGTTGCCGCCAATGCGCTGAACTCGACGGCGAATTTCCTGAAAGCTCACGGCTGGCGCGCAGGAGCCGGTTACCAGCCGGGCGAACCGAATTTTGCCGCTATCGAGGCCTGGAATGCTGCCGGCGTCTATCAGAAGGCAATCGCCCTGATGGGACGGCAGATCGACGAGGGAGGAGGGGCGGCCGCGTCGCGTTGAGGCCGCATGAAGGCTCGGCCGCGCAGGAGAAAGTTCTTGCGTTGAGGAACTGACGGCACGAGGTTTGCTTTGATCGGGGGCAGGGCTGGCATGAGGAGACTCAACATGGCTACCCAGATTGTGATGGACCAGACGGGCGACACGCGCCACGAGTTTGATCCTGGCAATGCCGAAGCGCTGGCGCGAGCCGAACAGCGCTTTCGTGAGCTGACCGGAGCGGGCTTCACCGCCGCCTATCGAACCGGACCAGGTGAAGTCACCCGTATCAAGTCATTCGATCCGACCGCGCACGAAACGCTGTTCTATCCCCGCCTGGTCGGCGGTTGATCTGAGCTGCTCATGATCGCGGCAGTTTGGCTCCGCGCGCCAGCGCGTGCGCGTCTGCATGCGCTGCGCGAACTTTATCGGCGCTTCTTCGGCGAGAATACGCCGGATGCCCGCGGCCGCCGGCTTTTGGCCGAATGGCTGTCGCCGGCGCAGCGCGCGCAATTCGAGCAGCATCGGTATTTCGATGTCGTCGGCTGTGATACCGGCAAGACCTATCGCGTCCACTACGGCACGGCCGCCAATGTCCATGAAATCGACGATGAAGGGCGCGCGACGATGGGATGGTGCTTCGTCCCGTCCGGCTTTCTCGTGCCCGGCGACGTCATGCTGGCGCAGAAGATCGCGCTCGAGACCGACGAGAACGCAGCGATCGCGCTCGCCAATCGGTTTCCGCCGGCAACGCATTCGGAACACTTCTACCGGCGCCCGTTCTAGCGCCGGAGGGCCTGCAGGTCAGTGGTGCGTGGTGCGATAGGCATCCAGCGCATGCGCCGCAAAGACGCCGATGCTGCAAAGCGCGAGGACGGCTGAGATCAGCTCGATCATAGCTCATCCTCCCGCCGCGGCTGGGAGACGAGATTTTGGCAGCAGGCATAATCCAGGATCAGGTCGAGGAAGAATTGCATGGTGGCCATCCCTGTATGATTTTGACAACTAGATAACCGGCCATCTGTTTCAGGCGTGTTTCGTCGTTTTGGGAAACGGGTTTCGCGGGGAACCCGGGGCTGGTTTGGGCGCCGCGGACCCGTTACATCCCGGTCCTGCTCAGTCCATTCTGCCGCGCCTTTCCGGGCGGGCGGCAAATCATGTTGCGAGGCGAAATCATGGCGCAGGTCGAATGGTTCGACGATCTCACCATCGGAATGCGGTTCAAATCGCCCGAGGTGCAAGTCACCGAAGCCGACATCAAGCGTTTTGCCGCCGAGTTCGATCCGCAGCCGATGCATCTCGACCACGAGGCCGCCAAGCAGACCCTCTTCAATGGCCTGGCTGCATCAGGATGGCACACCGCCGCGATCGCCATGAACCTTGCGATCCAGGCCCGCCCGTTCGGCCCGCATCCGCTGATCGGCGCGGGCGTCGACGGCCTGCGCTGGACCATCCCGGTGCGGCCCAACGACCGCCTGCATCTGGTCGGCGAGGTCATGAGCCTGACGCCGTCGAAGTCGAAGCCGCAGGGTATCGCGCTGGTGAAATGGACGATGTTCAACCAGAACGGTGAGGAGGTTTACACCTTCACCCCGATCGCGATCATCCCCAGGCGGGTGTAAGGGCGCCGCCGCCATTGGCCCTGGTCAGCTTCCTCAAGCCCTTGCGGGCCGCCGGCTGAGGTGGTCATCTCCGCGCGGGGAACACGCTGGAGGCTGACATGAAACGATTCCTTCTTGCGGCTTTGCTGACCGCAGGCGCCTTGGGCGCGGCCGTCTTGAGCGCAAGGCCGGCGCTCGCGCAACAATCCAAGGTCGGCGACTGGACCATCGAGAAGCGCACGCAGGATACGCATTGCAATGCGAGCCGCGGCTACAAGGACAAGGAGGACGAGAACCGCGACTACGTCATCGTGATCACCTATTCCGAGAAGGCCATCGTGATCGTGATGATCTATGACGGTTGGGAGTGGGACAAGGTTGGCGAGATCCTCCGGGCCGATGTCAGCACCGATGACGCTGACATCATGAAGAAGGCGAAGTGGGAGGTCATGGACAAGACCACCGTGCGCGGCATCTTCGAATACGATCAGTCGATCATGGACCGGCTGTCGAAGGCCAGGCGTCTGTCGCTCGATTTCGAGGACGATGACGAGGACAGCATCGAGATGCAGATCCCGCGCGCCGGCGAGGCGCTCGCCGCGCTGAAGTTCTGCGAGGAGAACCGGAAGTAAATTGCCGGCGACCGCCGGCGATGCCGGCGGGAATTGGTGGCAACAGAGCCCGGCAGCAGCGCGCGAGCGCGTGACACAACGCACACAGTCCGCGCGCTGTTCGTATTTATCCTAGTCTTTGGCGCAAACGTCCAAGCCGCACCCTGCGGTTGACGTTACGCAAGGACGATGTTCGATATTTTGGCATCTCGCTGCACCGCATTTTCCTCGTCGAAGGCGATTGACCGCTCTGTCGCCTCTGCCAATTTCCAATGCGCAAGCCCCCTTTGTCACCCGGGCAGTACGCGGATCGCATCGTCGCTCCGATGACGATCCTCCAGGCAAACCGGTTCTCGTCTCTCGTCGGTGAGATCTACGATGCGGCGGTCGATCCCGCGCTGCGCAGCGGCGCGCTGGAACAGGTTTCACATTTCGTCGGCGGCTGTGCCGCGACCATCCTGTCCCGCGATGCGGCAAGGCTCTCGATCGAGATTCACCAGCATTTTGGAACCGAATCCCGCTTTCGCCAGCTCTATCGCGACAGATATGTCGAGCAGGACCCTCTGCTCGATCGCCATCTCGCTCTCGCGGCAGAGCAGACCATCGGCGTGACCGATGTTATGCCTCATGCGGACTTCGTGGCGACGAGCTTCTATCGCGAGTGGGTCGAACCGCAGGGCGCGATCGACCTCGCGACCGTTTCGCTCGAAAGGTCGGACGCGCGCACCACGGTCTTGCAGGTGTTACGCCACCGATCCCGCGGAACCGTCGACGAGGCGATGCGCGAACGCATGCGGCTGCTCGCACCCCACATCCAGCGTTCCAGGATCATGGGCCGGCAGATCAGGGCGCGCTCGCATGCCGTGGACGACCTTGCCGACGTCCTCGACAGCCTCAGCACGGCGATCTGCCTGCTCGACGCGGATGGCCGCGTCGTCCACGCCAACGCGGCGTGCCGGCAGCTGTTCGTCGATGCAAACCTGCTGGCGATGGTCGGCGACCGGATCGTGGCCCGAAACACGCAGGCCGACAGATTATTCCGCGGCCTGCTCGAAATCGCCGCGGATGGTGAAGCTCATCCGACCGGTCGGCGCGGCATCGAGCTCGCGACGTCGGCGGACGGTCAGCACTATCTCGTCCATGCCCTTCCATTGAAACGGGATCGCAGCCTGCCGCGAGACGTCGCGGCTACGGTGCTCCTCGTTCAGAAGGCGGCGATGGTGCCATCGCTCGTGCCCGACGCCATTGCTGCGGCCTTCAGGCTGACGCCGTCCGAATTGCGCGTGCTGATGGCCATCGTCGAGGTCGGCGGCGTTCCCGATATCGCGGTAAAGCTTGGCATTGCCGAGACGACGGTGAAGACGCATCTCGGCCGCGTGTTCGAGAAGACAGGTGCCGGCAGGCAGGCGGATCTCGTGAAGATCGCGGCCGGCTTCACCGCGCCGTTTGCACAACGAGCGAGCCGCGACGACGACGCCGTGTGATTCATTTCACGGCGCGAGCCGCGGCGGCACGCGATGCAATCTCAATCCATTGTGATGAGCGGGATCGTCAGGTCCTCCGAACGCATGACGCGCGTCATTTGATACTTTCGTATATGGCGCCACTTGAATGAGAAGGGCAGCGTGCGCCACGGAACAATGCGCGCCGGCACCGGACGCGGGTGCGGGGAGACGACAGCTCGTGGCCGGGTCTGCTCGTCGGTTGGAGAAATTGCAGTGAGCCGCAAGGACGAATTTTCCATTCTCAATGTTTCGACGGACGATATTCCCGAAGACGAACGCGTGCCGCTGCTGCGCGAATTCTACTGCCGCGGCGTGCTGAAGTCGGAGGTCGAGGCCACGGACGAAAAGCCGTTCGCAGCGAATCTCACGTCCCACAGTTCGCCGGATGCTCAACTGGTGATCGGCGGGCTGATCGGCGCGCGGGTCATCCGGACCAAGCAGCTGGTCATCGACGGCGACGACAGCCTTGGCTTGATGGTCAATCGCTCAGGCATCGTCGAAGTGTCTGCGCGCGGACGAGACCTGCGGCTTCGTCCCGGTGACGCGGTTCTGACGAGCGCGGAAGACGCGACGATCTACGAACGCCTCACGCTCGGCAATTGTCTGTCGATCCGCGTGCCGCGACGGGTGCTGGCACCGATGATCGTGGACATCGACGATGCGGTGATGCGCATCATTCCGGAGCACGCCGCCGGACTTCGCCTGCTCGTCGATTACGCGACGGCGCTGGTGCGCGAGCGTGCGTTCGCGGTGCCGGCATTGCGCCAGCTTGCTGTTGCGCATCTCCACGATCTGATGTCGCGCGTTCTCGGCGCGACGGATGAGGTTCACGAGCTGGCCGGGCGCCGCGGCGTCAGGGCCGCGCGGCTGCGGAAGATGAAGTCATTCATCGCCAATAATTGCTGGCAGCAGGACCTGTCGGTCGCGACTGTGGCGCAGGAGTTCAGCGTGACCACGCGCTATCTCCAGCGGCTGTTCGAAGCCGACGGCAAGACGTTCTCTTCCTTCCTGACCGAGCAGCGTCTCAAACGCGCTCATCGCATGCTGCGCGAGCCTGACTTCGCCGGGCGGCCGGTGAGCTCGATTGCCTACGACGTGGGCTTCGGCGATCTCTCTTATTTCAACCGTTGTTTCCGACGGGCCTATGGCGCGACGCCGAGCGGCGTCAGGAGCGGCGAGGCGCTGTGACCGCGCGCGACTGAATTTCGGCGAACCGCCGATTTCAACCAGGAGGGATTTGACATGATCCTCGATCGCAGATTCATGGCCGCGCCGCGGTGGCCTTTCCGTAGTCTCATTCGGCCGACTACGTCTTCTGGCGCGCGGAGTAGATCAATGATGCTGTGTTTCGAACGGCGCCGGCAGTTGGAGTGTTAAATGCGCCGTTTCTTCTTTGATCTCCTGGTCGACAATGTCGTGAAGATCGATCCGGGCGGCATGGTCTTCGAGCAAGCCAAGGCCACGTTCGTCGTGGCCGACGAGATGGCGCGACATCTGTTCGTCTGGCGTGACGATTTGCGGGATCGCGATGCCTGGATCCGCGTCAGGGATGCCGGCGGACGCGAGGTCTATCGCGCTGTGGTCTGGTCGGAGAGTGCCGAGAGGCTCGGCTGGGACCAGGCATGACCGTTCCGGCTTCACCTTCCATGGCGACAACGCCGACAACCGGTCGCGGCGCCAAGTGCTCAACGATGCTGCGGTCGCAGGCTTTGGCTTCGACTACCGCACGAGCCAGAACGTGTCAGTGTTCGGCGCGGTCGAGGGCATGATGATGTCCGACCAGAGTCGGACCGGAACAGCGAAGGGCGGCCTTCGCGTCGTGTTCTGAGTCGGCATCAGCCCTGGCGGCTTGAACGCGACGCCCGCCGGCCGGGCTTCATCCGCGCGGCCGGCGCCTCCTCCGATCGGAGGACGCCGCATGCCGTGGTTGTGGTAGGCTTGGTGATATTGATCACTCAGGCTATTTCGAGCACATGCACGGACCACGGAAGCTGCCCGAACTGGTCGAGTCCATCTATGACGCCGGGCTCGACCCCGCGATGTGGAATGGCGTCGTCGCCGGCATTCGCGATTTCGTCGGCGGGCAGGCCTGCGGGCTGTTTTCCAAGGATTCGATCAGCAAATTCAGCGTCACCCATTATTACTGCGGCGCCGACCCGCATTACATTCAGCTCTACTCCGAAACCCATTCGAAATTCGATCCTCTGACGGTGCTGCCGCCGCATGGCGAGATCGTCAGCATCCCCGATCTCGTCAATTTCGACGAATACCGGCGAGGGCGCTTTTACCAGGAATGGATGCAACCGCAGGGTTGCAGCGATGCGGCCAATGTCGTGCTCGAGAAATCGAGCTGCCCCGTGATGATGACGGTGCTGTCGGGCCGGCGCATGGTGGACCCGGCGATGAAGCATCGGCTCTCGCTGATCGTGCCGCATGCCAGCCGCGCGCTGCTGATCAACCGCGCCATCACCTCGCAATTGACCCTGGCGACGGCCTTGGCGGACGTGCTGGACAATCTGGCCTGCGGCATCTTCCTGCTCGATGCCTTCTGCCGCGTGGTGCACGCGAACTCCGCCGGTCACGCCTTGCTTGCTGCCGATGACGTCGTGAGGTCCGTCGCCGGCCAGCTCGTGACCTCCAGCGCGGAAGCCAACCAGACCCTGCGCGAAGCGTTCGGGACGCGCACTGATGTTGCCCTGCTTGCGGCGCGGGACCGCGCGATTCCGTTGCTGTCACCTAGCGGCGAACGTTACGTCGCACATGTCCTGCCGCTGTCGTCCGTGCTGCGGAACGGCAACGAGCGGGTGGCCGATGCCGCCGGTGCGCTGCTGCTGCGCAAAGTCGCGCTCGGCGGGCCATCCTATGGCGAGTTGATCGCGCGGACTTTTGATCTCACACCCGCGGAGCTGCGTGTGTTCCTGTCGATCGTCGAGGTCGGCGGCGTGCCGGAAACGGCGGCGGCGCTCGGCATCGCGGAGACGACGGCGAAGACGCATCTGCATCGGGTGTTCGCCAAGACCGGCGTTTCTCGGCAGGCCGATCTCGTCAAGCTGGCCGCCGGATTCTCCAATCCGCTCGTCAACTGATCGGTCAATCGCTGTCGGCGTTGAACCTTTTGCTCCCGCGAGAGACTCAAGAATGCCGCCGGGCACGACGAAGATTTCGATATCTCCAGGTCACCATTGGCTGTTCTGATGCCCCGACCTCCCAAACAGTCCGATTTGATCGAGAATATATATGACGCCGGTCTCCATCCTGAGTTGTGGAGCGATGTCGTCGTCATGCTCAATGCGTTTATCGGCAGCCGGGCCTGCGGGCTGATTTCGAAGGATCCGGTCAGCAAGTCCGGTGCGACGCATTATTATTGCGGGGTCGATCCGCACTACATCCAGCTCTACGCCGAAACCTACTCTCGCTACGACCCACTCGCGCGGCTTCCGAGATATGGCGAAGTACGCAACATCCCCGATCTCGTGAATTTCGACGAATATCGCCGCGGGCGGTTCTATCAGGAATGGCTGCGACCGCAGGGTTGCGTCGATGTCGCCAACGTGGTTCTGGAACGGTCGAAGTCGCCGTGTCCGATGCTGATGACCGTGATTCCCGGCAGGGACATGCTCGATGCGGAGAAGCGGGCGCGGATGCAGTTCCTCGTCCCGCATGTGAGCCGGGCGCTGCTGATCAATAAAACGATCGAGCGGAAGCAGCAGCGTGCGACCGCGCTCGCCGACGTCGTCGATCGGCTGAATGCCGGCGTGATCCTGCTCGATACGGCCTGCAACATCGTCCACAGCAATCCGGCTGCGGATACGTTGCTTGCGGCCGACGATTTTTTGCGGTCGGTCGCGGGCCGTCTCGTCGCAAGGTCATCTGCGGCAGGTGCGGCCTTGCGCGATATTTTCCGTGACGCAGGGGAGGTCGCCCTGGCGGCGGCTTCAGGGCGGAAAATTCCGCTGATGTCACAGGACGGATCCTATTACGTCGCGCATGTCATCGCGTTGCCGTCGCTGCTCCGCGAAGGCGCGGCCGAGCGCACCTCGGCCGTCGGTGCCTTGTTCGTCTGGAAGGCGGAACTCGACGGCCGCTCATCTGCCGGAGTGATTGACCGCACGTTCGATCTGACCCCTGCGGAGCTGAGGGTGTTGCAGTCGATCGTCGATGTCGGCGGCGTGCCGGAGACGGCGGTCGCACTCGGCATCGCGGAGACGACGGTGAAGACGCATCTGCATCGCGTCTTCGCCAAGACCGGCGTCAGCCGTCAGGCCGACCTCGTCAAGCTTGCGGCGGGATTCTCCAATCCGCTGGTGCACTGACGCGCTTTCGATGGCGCAGGCGAGTCGCTTCGGCTCGCAATTGGTTCAAACAGCAGCATCATTAGAAATTTATCGCGGGTCGTTCGATCGAATGACGCGATTCTCCGCGTTCTCTTCTACGAGAAATCACACGTTTTCCTGTTCGACACGTTCGATCCTGGTGTGAAGCAGCTCACGACAAGCGGAAGTGAATCCCATCAATCTCTCGCGCAAATTGAGAGGAGGTTGTCATGCGAACGGCGTCACCGGTCCTGGCCGGCAAGTTCCGCGACATCGTTGCCCGCATCGGCGCGGCATTCCGCGAGCAGCGCGAGATCGACGCGAAACGCGCGTTGCAGCGCTACCGCCACTTGCTGGAGCGGCCGCATGAAGCGCCGCGTTTGAATGGAATCATTTCTGTCTGCAGTGAAGAGGATACTTTTGTAAATGCCCACGGAGTTGATCCGCGCGAGCGCGCGACCGGCCACACCACGTTCGAACGCGCGTAACGTCAATATCGTCGCCGTCGCCCTGACCGCGGCGCTCGTCACGCTTCAACTGGTGGGGCTGGCCATGCTGCAGCGTTCGCATGCGCAGCCGGTCTCTCGGCCTCTCCTGAATGCGCACGATGCGGAACTCTGTACCGGGAGTGCCGGTGCCCCGCCGACGCAGACGCCCTACGACTGACGGAGGACGCATCGTGCCTGATATCACGACCAGCCTTCTGGTGAGCGTCGCCGTGTTTGCCGGCGCCTTTGTCTCCGGGCTCTCGGGCTTCGCATTCTCGGCCGTGGCGGGCGCGATCCTGCTCCGCGTGTTTCAGCCGCTGGAGGCCGTGCCGCTGATGATGGCGTGCAGCATCGGCGTGCAGGCCACAAATCTGTGGGCGCTCCGGCGCAGCATTCGCTGGGAGGGCAGCCTGCTGCTGATCGTCGGCGGATTGATCGGCGTACCCATCGCGGTGTCGCTGCTGCAATCCACGGACACGCATCTGCTCCGGCGCGGCTTCGGCATCGTCGTCGCGCTCTATGCGGCCTACATGCTGCTGCGGCCGACGCTGGTAACGGCCGGCGAGGCCGTCGGCCGGCACTGGGTCGCACTGATCGGGTTCGGCGGAGGGCTGGTCGGCGGGTTGACCGCAATGCCCGGCGCGATCCCGACGATCTGGTGCGACATGCGGGGCATGCCGAAGAGCGAGCAGCGCGGCCTGGTGCAGCCCTTCATCGCGGCGATGCAGCTGTTCGCGATCGCGCTGCTGGTCGGGCACCAGGACCTGTCGTCGAAGGTCTTCGTCGACCTCGCGATCAGCCTGCCGGCTTTGTTCTCGGGATCGGCGCTCGGCGTGATCGCCTTTCACCGGGTCAACGAGACGGTCTTTCGCCAGACCGTGCTCGTTCTCTTGCTGATCTCGGGGATCTCCCTGATCTAGTGCCCAGTGGTGTGGACGACCGGCGCCGCGCTGATGTCGCTGCCGTGATGCACCAGCGGCTTGTTGCCGGTGATGGTTCGCAGCAGCACGTAGAACACCGGCGTCAGGAACAGGCCGAACACGGTGACGCCGATCATGCCGGAGAACACCGCGACGCCCATCGCACGCCGCATCTCCGAGCCCGCGCCGGTCGAGAGCACCAGCGGCAGCACCCCCATGATGAAGGCCATCGACGTCATCAGGATCGGGCGCAGCCGCAAGCGGCTCGCCTCGATCGCGGCCCGGATCGGCGTGCGGCCTGCGAATTCGAGCTCGCGCGCGAATTCGACGATCAGGATCGCGTTCTTGGCCGAGAGGCCGACGAGAACGATAAGTCCGATCTGGGTGAAGACGTTGTTGTCGCCCTTCGAGATCCAGACGCCGAACATCGCCGCGAGCAGTCCCATCGGCACGATCATGATGATCGAGAGCGGCAGGGTCAGGCTCTCATAGAGCGCAGCCAGCACCAGGAACACCAGCAGGATTGCCAGCGGGAACACCCAGAGGCCGGAATTGCCGGCGATGAACTCCTGATAGGTCAGGTCGGTCCATTCGAAGGCAAAGCCGGGCGGCAATGTCTCCGCCGCGATCCGCGTCGCGGCCTCCTGCGCCTGGCCGGAAGAGAAACCTGGCGCTGCGGCCGCGTTGATGTCGGACGACAAAAAGCCGTTGTAGCGGATCGCACGCTCGGGACCTGCGCTCTGGCGGATCGTGAGCAGCGCCGACAGCGGCACCATGTCGCCGGACGACGAGCGCACCTTCAGCTGCCTGATGTCGTCGGCGCGTGCGCGGAACGGCGCGTCGGCCTGGACATAGACGGAATAGGTGCGACCAAACTTGTTGAAGTCGTTGACGTAGTAGGAGCCGAGGTAGATCTGGAGCGTGTTGAACACCTCCGTCACGGGCACCCCTAGCTGGAGCGCCTTGGTGCGGTCGATGTCGGCGAACAGCTGGGGCACGTTGACCTGGAAGCTCGAGAACACGCCGGCGATCTCCGGCGCCTTCTGCATCGCCGCCATGAACGCTTTGGTCGCCTCGTTCAGCGCCTCATAGCCGAGACCGGCGCGGTCCTCGATCTGCAGCTTGAAGCCGCCGATGGTGCCGAGGCCGTTGACCGGCGGCGGGGGGAACATGGCGATGAAGGCTTCCTGGATCCCGGAGTATTTCTTGTTGAGATCGGCCGCGATGGCGTTTCCGCTCAGCGCCGGCCCCTTGCGCTCGTCAAACGGTTTCAGCGTCGAGAACACGATGCCGGCGTTGGACGAGTTGGTGAAGCCGGAGATCGACAGGCCCGGGAACGCCACGGAGCTTTCGACGCCGGGCTGGGTCAGCGCGACGTCGCTCATCTTGCGGATCACCTCTTCGGTGCGGTCGAGCGTGGCGCCGTCCGGCAGGCGGGAGAAGCCGACCAGATATTGCTTGTCCTGGCCCGGCACGAAGCCGCTCGGCACCTGCTGGAACAGGAAGGCGGTGAGGCCGACCAGGACCACATAGAGACCCATCACGGCGGCCTTGCCTGATATCACCTTGGTGACGGCGCCGCTGTAGTTCTCCGACGAGCGCGTGAACGCCTTGTTGAAGCCCCGGAAGAACCAGCCAAGGCTCTTTTCCATGATGATCGTCAGCCGGTCCTTCGGCTCGTTATGGCCCTTGAGCAGCAGTGCCGACAGCGCCGGCGATAGCGTCAGCGAGTTGACGGCGGAGATCACCGTCGAGATCGCGATCGTCAGCGCGAACTGCTTGTAGAACTGCCCGGTGAGGCCGGAGATGAAGGCCAGCGGCACGAACACCGCGATCAGCACCATCGCGATCGCGATGATCGGGCCGGAGACTTCGCGCATCGCCTGATAGGTGGCGTCGCGCGGCGACAGCCCGCCCTCGATGTTGCGTTCGACGTTCTCGACCACGACGATGGCGTCGTCGACGACGATGCCGATCGCAAGCACGAGGCCGAACAGGCTGAGCGCGTTGATGGAGAAGCCGAACACGTGCATCACCGCGAAGGTGCCGACGATCGACACCGGGACCGCCAGCAGCGGAATGATCGAGGCGCGCCAGGTCTGGAGGAACAGGATCACGACCAGCACCACCAGCGCGATCGCCTCCAGCAGCGTATGGATGACAGCCTCGATCGAGGAGCGCACGAACTGGGTGGGGTCGTACACGATCTGGTAGGACACGCCCTCCGGCATGTTCTTCTTGATCTCGGCCATGGTGGCGCGGACGTGGTCGGAGATCTCCAGCGCGTTGGAGCCCGGCGCCTGGAAGATCGGGATCGCCACCGCCTGCTTGTTGTCGAGCAGCGAGCGCAGGCCGTATTCGGACGCGCCCAGCTCGATCCGCGCGACGTCGCGCAGGCGAACGACTTCGCCGCGCGTGCCGGTCTTGACCACGATGTCGCCGAATTGTTCTTCGTTCGCGAGCCGGCCTTCCGCATTGACGGAGAGTTGCAGGTCGATGCCCTTGACGTTCGGCGAGGAGCCGACGACGCCGGCGGCGGCTTCGACGTTCTGCGCCTGGATCGACTTGACGATGTCGCTGGCGGTCAGGCCGTGCTCGGCGGCCTTTTGCGGATCGACCCAGACGCGCATCGAATAATCGCCGGCGCCGTAGAGCTGGACATCGCCGACGCCGTCAATGCGCGCCAGCCGGTCCTTGACGTTGAGCACGGCATAGTTGCGCAGATACGTCATGTCGTAGCGGTTATTCGGCGACAGCAGATGCACGACCATGGTGAGGTCGGGGGACGATTTCTTGGTGATGATGCCGAGCTGGCGCACCACGGCGGGCAAGCGCGGCTCGGCCTGCTGCACGCGGTTCTGCACGAGCTGCGTCGCCTTGTCGGGGTCGGTGCCGAGCCGGAACGTCACCGTCAGCGTCATCGCGCCGTCGGTGGTCGCCTGGCTCGACATGTACAGCATGTTCTCGACGCCGTTGATCTGTTCCTCGATCGGGGTCGCCACCGTCTCGGCGATCACCTTGGGATTGGCGCCGGGATAGGTCGCGCGCACCACGACGGAGGGCGGCACCACGTCGGGATATTCCGAGATCGGCATTGCGAACAGCGAGATGAGGCCCGCGAGGAAGATCAGGACGGACAGCACGCCGGCGAAGATCGGACGGTCGATGAAGAACTTTGAGAGATTCATGGCTTTGCCCCTGCAAGAGAGACAGCTCTCCCGTTAGCCGGGACGCGGGCAGCGCCCGCGAGCCCGGAATCGGGATGCGATGTCTTGATCGTTATGATTTCGTCATTCCGGGCGCGCGGCCCGGAACGAGGTAATTAGCGTTGCACCACGTCCTGGTTGCTGTGGTTGGAAGCTTGCTGCGGCCCGCGCGCGCCCATCGCGGCGACCTCCGTCTTGAGGAGGGCGCCGGGACGCACGCGCTGGAGACCGTTGACGATGATGCGGTCACCGGGCTTCAGCCCCGCGGTAACGATACGCAGGCCGTCGACGGCGCCGCCCAGCGTGATCGGCCGGTAGACCGCGCGGCTGTCGTCGCCGACCGCCATCACGAACTTCTTGTCCTGGTCGGTGCCGATCGCGCGCTCGTCGATCATCACCAGCGTCTGCTGCTTCGGCTGGCCCATGCGGACGCGGGCGAACTGGCCGGGGATGAGACGCCCATCCTCGTTCTGGAACACCGCGCGGACGCGGATGGTGCCGCTCTGGCCGTTGACCTGGTTGTCGATGAGCTGGATGTGGCCCTTCGCCGAGAGACCACCGGATGTCGTCATTTCCACCGGGATCTGGTCGAGCTTGCCGCGCTTGCCGGAGGCATCGGCGATCGAGTTCAGCGCGCGCAGCACGACCTCTTCATCCGCATCGAACGAGGCGTAGATCGGGTTGACCGAGACCAGCGAAGTCAGGACCGGGGAGGCGGTGCCGGCGGCGACGAGGTTGCCGACGGTGATCTCGAACTTGCCGACGCGGCCATCCACCGGCGCGCGCACTTCGGTGTAGTCGAGATTGAGCTTTGCTGTCTGGAGCGTCGCTTCGGCCGCCTTTACATTGGCGATCGCTTCACGATTGGCGTTATCGCGCTGGTCGTAATCGCGCCGCGTGACGACGGCATTGCCAACCAGCTGCGCGCCGCGCTCAAGCTCGCTTTGGGTGAACACGACGCGCGCCTTGGCCGCCTCGAGCTGGGCGTTGGCCTTGTCGACCTCGGCTGCGTAAGGCGCCGGATCGATCTTGAATAGCACGTCGCCGGCTTTCACCAGCGCGCCTTCGGTGAAGTTGGTCGCAAGGATTGCACCGGCCACGCGCGGGCGAAGCTCGACGCGGTTGATGGCCTCGAGCCGGCCGGAGAAATCGTCCCACAACACGGTCTGCTTCGGCTCGATCATCGCGACGGTGACGGAGACGGCCTGCTCGGCAGCGGCGGTCGTTGCCGTGGCCTGGGCTGCATGGAAGTAGTGGCCGGTCGCGATCGAGCCGGCCACGGCGAGGGCGCCCACGATGGCGACGCCGCCGAGAAGGCGGCGGAAACGGCCGGTGCGGGGGGAGTTTTGCGAGGGATGCATTTGCGCGCTCCAGATATGTAGTGTTCACTACAGATGTGGAGCTGGATGTCGCAGTGCAAGATACTTATGTACCATTCACTAAGAAAATTGTAGCGGCATACCGCAAGAATTGGAAGAGCGCAGAAATATAAAGGTAGAACAAATAGATAGGATTTGACGTTAAGCCTCAGGCAGAACGTGAATTCCGAGGAGACAGGCACATGGGCATGGGACGCCCCCGCGAATTCGACGCCGAAACGGCGTTGGACCAGGCGATGGAAGTGTTTTGGCGCCATGGATATGAGGGCGCCACCATCGCCCAGCTCACCGAGGCCATGGGCATCAATCCCCCGAGCCTCTACGCCTGCTTCGGCAACAAGGAAGGCCTGCTGAAGGCCGCGCTCGACCGCTACACCAAACTCCGCGGCGTCTGGATGGATGAGGTGGTCGCCGCACCCACCGCCCGCGACGTTGCCGAGCGGATGCTGATGGGCATCGCCGACAAGCAGACCGATCCCGCCAATCCGCCCGGATGCCTGCTCGTGCAGGGCGGCATCGCCTGCGGCACCGGCTCCGAGAACGTCCCCTTCGAGCTCGCCGCCCGCCGCGCCGAGAACGAAGAACAGCTCCGCGAGCGTTTTGTTCGCGCCAAGGCCGAAGGCGACCTCAAGCCGAGCTCCGATCCCGCCGCGCTCGCGCGCTATGTCTCGGCGGTATCCGTCGGTATGGGCGTGATGGCGTCCTCAGGCTCGGATCGCGAGGCGTTGCGGCAGGTGGCGATCGTGGCCGTGCAGGCGGTGGAAGCGCAGTCAGCCGACAGAACGTAATAGTGTTGTCGGTCTCCGATATCTCACCGATTACATTGCAGGCAGCCCCGGCGGCGGGACGAAGCCGCCATACTCGCGTTCGATCAACCCCGCCAGCGCAATCGTCGTCCGATCCTCGAGATAAGGCCCGATGATCTGGACGCCGACCGGCAGGCCCGACGGCGTGCGCTCGATCGGAACGGCGGTCGCAGGGAGTCCGCAGGTCGAAGCGGGGTCGGCCCAGATGAAGCACGCGTCGGAGTAGTTGTAGAGCTTTCCGTCGATGTCCAATTGCCGCGCGTCGAACGGCTCGGACTGGTCCTGTGAAAACGCCGGCACGGCAGCGGCCGGATAGATCACCGCGTCGAAGTCGCGGAAGAACTGGTGCCACTTCTGTTGCAACTGCAGGCGGGCCGCGTCCATCGCGAGCCACTCGCGATGGATCATGCCCCAGCCGCGGGCACGCTCGGCCTGCAGGCTGCGGTCGTCGTGGGCGAGTGCGGCGGCAAGTCCTTGCGCTTCCGCGAGTGCGGCCGGTGTCAGGCGCGGACTCCTCGCGGCGTTCAACAACTTCATGTAGAGCCGCGCGGAGTCGGCGAGATCGGGCAGCGATGCGCTCGCGCGCGCAACTTTTGCGCCGGATCGTTCGAGCCGTTCCGCCAATCGTCCAATGGCCGAACGCACCGCGTCTCCCGTCGGCATCAGCGGATGGGTATCGATCACGAGGATCCTGAAGTCCCCGAGCTGGTCATGGCGCGGGGCAGGCAGCGCAAGGCGATAGCCGATTCCATCGCGCGTCTCGTCCGGGCCGGCAATTACGTCGAGCGACAATGCCAGGTCCGAGGCGTAGCGCGTCATCGGGCCAATGACAGCCAGATCACCCTGGCCCGGGACAGGCGGAGCCGGCGGCAGGCTGTAGCCGCGCAGCGGGACCAGGCCGAGGCTCGGCTTGTGTCCGAACACACCGCAGAAATGCGCGGGCACCCGGATCGAGCCGCCGATGTCCGAGCCGATCGAGAGCGGACCGAAACCCGCCGCCAGCGCCGCGCCCGATCCGCCCGAGGAGCCGCCGGGGGAACGGCCGAGGTCCCACGGGTTGTTCGTCGTCCCGTGGATATCGTTGTAGCTCTGGAAATCCCTGAGACCGATCGGGATATTGGTCTTGCCGATGATGACGGCGCCGGCCGCCTTCAACCGCGAGACGACAAGGGCATCTTCCGCGGGCTGGAAGTCTTTGAAGTGCGGAAAGCCCCATGTCGTCGGGAGGCCGGCGACGTTGAACGGTTCTTTCAAGGTCACGGGAATGCCGAGCAACGGCAGCCGCTCGCCGCGGCCAAGCGCGGCATCGGCGGCGCGTGCAGCCTCTCTCGCACGATCGAAATCGGGAACGATGATTGCGTTGATCGGCCCGTCCAGGGCCTCGATGCGCGCGATCGTATGCGCGAGCAATTCCGACGCAGAAAGCTTGCGCGCGTGGAGGGCGCTCAGCAGTGCGCTGATCGAGCCGTAGTCCAGGTCAGCGGCGTCTGCGGTCATCACGAGCTCCGTTGTATCACCCTCCCGGCAAACCGATCCGGGCGCCGAACATGCAATTTTGGAAGCGGGATGAGGAGGCGGCGCAACGGGAACCAGATCTGCCCGCCGGTCGGGGCGGCTCTGGGGATGCCGACGCCTCCATAGCGTCATGGCCGGGCTCGTCCCGGCCATCCACGCCTTGCCACGCAGCACGGAGACCGTGGATGCCCGGGCCTTCGCCTCGCCGAAGCGGCTTCGGCCGCGCAGGCGGGACAAGCCCGGGCATGACGACCCTCGTGGCTCTGACATCGGTGTCAGAGCGTCTGTAGTTCAACCAGGAGGAAAACTCAGGAAGCTTCTTTCAGCACCGGCGAAGCAGATTCCTCCGCCTTGAGCTCCTCGAGGCTGCGATGTCGCGGCTCGATGCCCAGCGCCCAGACCGTGATGATCTGCACTACGAGCAAGCCAATCATCAGCGCCATGACGCCCGCCACGCCGCGCGACTCGAACAGCGAGACGACGAGGAACGGTGTGACGATCGTGGCGCCGCGTCCCAGCGTGTTGACGATGCCGGACGCACGCAGGCGTACCTCGGTCGGAAACAGCTCGGGGATGTAGATGCCGAACAGCAAGGCGACCAGCACGTAGATCGGCACCGTCAGCGCGAAGCCCACCGCTGGCAGCAGGATCGGGTCGGAGATCATGGGGTAGAGGATTCCCAGCGCCACCGTGATCAGGGACGCGCCGATGATGGTCGGCTTCCGGCCCCAGCGGTCGGCGGTCAACGCACCGATGGCCGAGCCGATCGGAGCGCCGAGCGCCATCAGCAGCGAATAGCCGAACGAGGTCGCGATCGAGAGGCCCTGCTTGACGAAGAACACGGGCAGCCAGGTCACGAAGCCGTAGAGCAGGGTGTTGATCGTGATGAGGCAGACGGCGCCCACGATCATCCGCGACAGCAAAGGCGCGGTGAACAGCGTGCCGAGATCGGCAGCGACCGGGGCTGACGTGACGGGCGCGGGGGCAGGCAGGGGCTGACCTTGCGCCGCCTCCTTCTCGATCGCCTGCATCAGTGCTTCCGCTTCCGCGGTGCGCCCCACCGCTTCCAGCCAGCGCGGGGATTCCGGCAGCGACTTGCGCATGTACCACACCACGAGCGCGCCGACGCCGCCGAGCACGAACATGGAGCGCCAGCCGAATTGCGGTACCAGCACGGAGGCGACCAATAGCGCCACGGGCAAACCCGTCACGACGCACACCGTGGTGAAGCCGAGCCATTTGCCGCGGGTGCGCGCGGGCACGAATTCCGTCATCGTCGAATAGCCGACGACGTTCTCCGCCCCGAGCCCGACACCCATGACGAAGCGGCAGGCGATCAGGAAGGCCATGTTCGGCGAGAATGCTGCCGCAAGGGACGCAACGCCGAAAAGCAGCAAATTGAATTGATAGGTGAAGCGGCGTCCGTAGCGGTCACCGAGAAAGCCGGTACCGAACGATCCCAGCATCATGCCGACGAAGGTCGCGGAGATGAAAACCGCGTTCTGGGCGAGGGTTGAAAAGCCGGTCTTCAGCGTCACGCTGAGCACGGTCCCGGCGATATAGATGTCGAAACCGTCGAAAAACATTCCGATGCCGATCAGCAGCATGATGCGGCGGTGGAATGGCCCGATCGGCAGCCGATCCAGACGGCTGCCCGCGTTCACCGATGACGACATATACGCTCTCCCTTGACTGTTATTCTGGTTGATGCGGCCCGCCTTCTCCGGGCGGTCGGCCGCTTGTCGCTTTTGTTAGTTCAGTCGCTTTTGGTTGGCCGTGTCGCGATACCAGTCGAACGGCTGCTCGTGGGTCGCGACCATCACGCTCTTGGTGTTGAAGTGGTCGTTGAAGCTTTCGGTGCCGCATTCGCGGCCGATGCCGGAGTCGTCGACGCCGCCCCAGGGCGATGCCGGATCAAGCCGGTGGTGATCGTTGATCCAGACGATGCCGGCCTTGACCGAGGCGGCAACACGGTGCGCGCGGGCGACGTCGCGGGTACGGATGGCTGCGGCGAGGCCGAACGGCGAGTCGTTGGCGAGCCGGAGCGCATCCGCCTCGTCCTTGAACGGCGTCACCGAGGTGAAGGGACCAAACACCTCCTCCTGGAAGATACGCATGTCGGATTTGACGTCGGCGAAAACGGTCGGCTCGACGAAATAGCCGTTCTCGTGGCCCGGCACCTTCGCGGCAACACCGCCGGTGACGAGACGCGCACCGTCTGCGTGACCATAGCCCGCATAGGTGAGAACGCGGTCGCGCTGCTTGGCTGAGATCACGGGACCCATCTGGGTGCCAGGATCGAAGGGATCGCCGACGCGGATCGTGCGGGTCTTGGCCTGCAGCTTCTCGACGAATTCGTCGTAGATCGAGGCCTGGACGATGTGGCGCGAGGCGCAGACGCAGGTCTGGCCAGCGCCGATGAAGGCGCCGAACGCGGCGTAGTTCACTGCACGGTCGACGTCGAAATCGTCGAACACCATCACCGGCGTCTTGCCGCCGAGCTCCATGGTCTGATGCGCAAACACCTTTGCGGCTGCGCTGCCGGCGATGCGGCCGGCCTCGGTACCGCCGGTCAGGACCAGCTTGTTGATGTCGCCATGCTCGGCGAGCATCTTGCCGGCGCTCTGGCCGAGGCCGAGCACAATGTTGAAGACGCCGGGCGGAAGGCCCGCTTCGGTGAAGATCTGCGCGAGCTTCAATGTGGTCAGCGGCGTGTATTCCGACGGCTTGACCACGGTGACGCAGCCGGTCGCCAGCACCACGGCGAGCGACTTGCACAGGATCATCAGCGGATGGTTGAACGGCGTGCAATTGGCGACGATGCCGATCGGGGTGCGGAGCGTGTAGTTCAGGTACGCGCCTTCGACGGGGATCACGGAGTCGCGGCGCGACAGCGCGACGCCGGCGAAGTAGCGGAAGAAATCGGGCAGGCGGGAGAGCTGGGCGCGGGTCTCGTTGACCGGGCGGCCGTTGTTGAGGGTCTCCAGCCGGTACAGGCTGTCGAGATTGGCCTCGAACGCATCGGCGAGCTTATTCACCAGCCGAGCACGCGCGCGCGTGTCCATGCCGCCCCAGGCCTTGCCTTCGAATGCGGCGCGCGCACTTTTCATGGCGCGGTCGATGTCCTCGGCGGTCGAATTGGGGATGCGGGCGATCACGTCGCCGGTCGCGGGATTGCGGACGTCAAGCATTGCGCCGGCGCCGGCTTCGACTTCACGCCCATCGATGAAATTGCCGTGGATTTCGACGTCGATCGACGCGGCTTTTGACGGAATGTTCATGATGACCTCTCTTCGACGATGACGGCGTTACGCTTGAGCGCCGGCAGAACGCGTTTTTCGGTGGCCCCGATATGAGCCTTGATGATGCGCGCGGCGGTTCGCGTCTCGCGGCTCTGCATGGCGTCGATCAGGGCGACGTGCTCGGCAACGAGCTTCGCCGGATCGTGGCCCTTCAGATTGGAGATGCTGACGCGGACGAGGCGATCGGCCTGGCCGATCAGGTCGCACAGCGCCGTGGCCATGCGGCGATTGCCGGAGGCATGCGCCAGCGCGGTGTGGAAGCCGCGATTGTAGGCGATGAAGTCTTCGTGGTTGCCGGAGAAGCGGCGGAATTCGTCGAGCGACTTCAGGACGCTGTCGGGTGCGCTCTCGATTGCCTCGGTGACGCAGGCCGGCTCCAGCGCAAGACGGAAGCGCAGGAGGTCGCGGGCGTCCGACAGCGAGATCGGGGTGACCCGATAGCCCTGGCGCGGCTGCACCGTCACGAGGTGCTCGCGCTGCAGCCTCAGAAGCGCATCCCGGACCGGTTGGCGGCTCACCGAATAGCGTTCGGCCAGATCCTGCTCCCGCATTTCATCGCCCGGAGCGAAGCGACAAGCTAAAATATCAGATCTGAGGAGATCGTAGATGTTTTCGCGTAAAAGAATCATTATTAGGGACCTCGTTGACCATAATCTGGCAAGTCTGATATTTCACGTCAAGTGCCAAATGCTTGAATTCCCTGACAGTTGATTTATCAATCGGGAGCCTTCAAGGCACGCGAACGGGTGTGATCCCGCCGACGAAGTTAAGGAAAGACCGGACATGGACAGGCTCTTTGCCAACGGGACCGTCAACGCCGCGCAATCGGGCGAGGGGCCGCCGCTGTTTCTCTTCCACTCGCTGTTGTCGGACCGCGCGAGCTTCGATGCGATCGTGCCCGAGCTTCAGGCGTCGTTTCGGACCATCGTGCCGGAGCTGCCGGGCTTCGGCCGCTCGCGCGCGGTGGAAGGCGGCCTTGCCGCGGTCGCAGACCGGATGGCCGAGGCTGTGAAGGACGCCGCCGGCGGGGCGCCGGCGATCGTGCTCGGCAATGGCTATGGCGGGTTCGTGGCCTTGCAGATGGCGATCCGGCATCCGGAGATCGCCAGCAGGCTCATTCTCGCCGACAGTGGCGCGGCGTTCTCGGAGCCTGGCCGCGAGGCGTTTCGCAACATGGCGAAAGTCTCGCGCGAAAAGGGATTGGAGGCCATCACGGACGTGGCGATGCGGCGCCTGTTCGCGCCCGAATTTCAGGCGCAACATCCTGAGCTGATGCAGGATCGTCGCGCGGCGTTTCTGCGGACGGACCTCGATGTGTTTCGCGCTGCGTGCGATGCGCTGGCTGGCCTCGATCTCCGCGCCGAGCTTGCCGCGGTCAAAATTCCGGTCCTCGTCATGGTCGGCGAGCACGACGAAGCGACGCCTCCGCCGATGTCGCATGAGCTGGCCGCCGGATTGCCGCGCGCCGAACTCAAGATCCTCAAGGGTTGCGCCCACGTGCCGCAGCTTCAATCGCCGTGGCAGTTTCTCGAAGCTCTCGAGGGTTTCTTGCTCTGATTGGCGCCAGGGCCGGGGCGAGCACCGCGTTCGAAACGGCGATGCCTTCCGAACGGTTAATCGACCGGCGCGGCGGCGAATTCACGATTTGGGATCATGCCATCGTGCGCCTGTTTTGCCCGACGCGTCAAACGTCCTCGTAGGCAAGGCTCGCGCCGTGCGGCGCGAAATTCTTCAATGATTTGTACTGTGCATGGGGTTGTTTTCGCATTTTTTATCGGAACACCCCCAGGTAGCGAGGACGAGTGCAGTCGCCGTCCGCATTGAAGCGGACCTCCTAAGAGTTTTTACACACAGTTCTGGCACGCTCCCGCGCGCCAATATCCGCAACTTGCATCGTCGCGTCTCATTGCGCGCACGAAAAGACGGGACCCGCGGGCATCGAGGGGGCGTGAGCCATGACTGCACTTGCTTCGGACGCCGGTCGCGCGAGGGGTGGAATCGTGCCGATCCTGCTGTGCGTCGTGCCCTTCAGCCAGATTCCACTGGATGCCTATACGCCGGGCCTGCCGCAGATGGTGGTCGATCTCGCCACCGATTCCGCCTCGATGCAGAACACCGTCACCGCCTACATGCTCGGCATGAGCCTGGCGCTGGTGCCGGTCGGCATCGCCTCCGATACGCTCGGCCGCCGCAACGTCCTGCTCGCCGGCCTCTCTGTCCTGATTGCGATGAGCATCGCCTGCGCGCTCGCCACCAGCGCATCGCTGCTGCTTGCGCTGCGCTTCCTGCAAGGCATCGGCGGCTGCACCTGCCTCGTCGTCGCCTATGCGGTTGCGGCTGACTGTTTTCGCGGCCGCGAGCTCACGGCGATCTCCGGCCTGCTTGGTGCTGCCTGGGGGCTTGCACCCGTGCTCGCGCCGGCGGCCGGCGGCTTCATCGTCGAGCTGACGTCCTGGCGCGGAGTCTTCGTCATCATCGCCATCGCCGCGGCCATCGTCGCCGCGATCGTCGTATTTCTTCTGCCCGAGACGTTGCCGGCTGATCGGCGCGCGCCGTTCGATCCGCGCCGCACCGCCGGTATTCTGCGCGAGGCACTTGTCCGTCCGGGCTTCCTGGCCTTCGTGCTGGTCTTCGCGGCGGCGGCGAGCGCGCAACTGGCGTTCGGCGTCGTCGCGCCGTTCTTCTACCAGACCGGCCTCGGTTATTCGGCGGCCATCTACGGCCTCGTCGCGCTCGGCCTTGGCGGCGTCAATCTCGCCGGTGAGCTCGGCTGCGCGCATTTCGCGCGCTTCATGCCGGCCCGCGTGATGGGCTTTGGTGCGTTCGCACTGTTTCTCGCCGGCGCTGTAGTCCTGACCGCGACCGGCATGACCGTGGGTCTCGATTTTGCGTCGATCACGATCGGCGGTGCGCTGGTGCTCGGTGGCTGCGGCGTGCTGTGCCCGATGATGTACGGCATGGCGCTCGGCCTGTTCGAGCGCGACCACGGCCTGATCGGCGGTCTCATCAGCGCGCTCTGCTATCTCGCGGTCAGCGGCGCCATGGCGATCGCGGCAGTGCTGCCCGAAGCCACGCAGGCGCCGATCGGCTGGCTCTATCTCGGCCTCTGCGCCGTCGCAGGCGTGCTGCTTGCGATCTCGCTGCCGTCGGCGCGGCAGGCCACACAGACCTAAGGAAGGAACCAATTCATGACCACCGTTGGTATTCGCGGCACGTTCTTCGACTTCGTCGACGATCCCTGGAAGCACATCGGCAACGAGCAGGCCGCCGCGCGCTTTCACCAGGACGGCCTCATGGTCGTCACGGACGGCGTCATCAAGGCGTTCGGTCCTCATGACAAGATCGCCGCCGCGCATCCGGGCGTCGAGGTCACCCATATCAAGGACCGCATCATCGTCCCGGGTTTCATCGACGGCCACATCCATCTGCCGCAGACCCGCGTGCTCGGCGCCTATGGCGAGCAACTGCTGCCGTGGCTGCAGAAGTCGATCTACCCCGAGGAGATCAAGTACAAGGATCGCAACTACGCGCGCGAGGGCGTGAAGCGTTTTCTCGACGCTCTGCTCGCCGCCGGCACCACCACCTGCCAGGCCTTCACCAGCTCCTCGCCGGTCGCGACCGAAGAGCTGTTCGAGGAAGCGGCCCGCCGCAACATGCGCGTGATCGCGGGCCTCACCGGGATCGACCGCAACGCGCCGGCCGAATTCATCGATACGCCCGAAAACTTCTATCGCGACAGCAAGCGTCTGATCGCGCAGTACCACAACAAGGGCCGCAACCTCTACGCCATCACGCCTCGTTTCGCCTTCGGCGCTTCGCCGGACCTGCTCAAGGCGTGTCAGCGCCTCAAGCACGAGCATCCCGACTGCTGGGTCAACACCCACATCTCCGAGAACCCGGCCGAGTGCAGCGGCGTGCTGGTCGAGCATCCGGACTGCCAGGACTATCTCGGCGTCTACGAGAAGTTCGACCTGGTCGGTCCGAAATTCTCCGGCGGCCACGGCGTCTATCTCTCGAACAACGAGTTCCGCCGCATGTCGAAGAAGGGCGCCGCGGTCGTGTTCTGCCCGTGCTCGAACCTGTTCCTCGGCAGCGGCCTGTTCCGCCTTGGCCGCGCCACCGATCCCGAGCATCGCGTGAAGATGTCGTTCGGTACCGACGTCGGCGGCGGCAATCGCTTCTCGATGATCTCCGTGCTCGATGACGCCTACAAGGTCGGCATGTGCAACAACACGATGCTCGACGGCAGCATCGACCCGGCGCGCAAGGATCTCGCGGAAGCCGAGCGCAACAAGCTCTCGCCCTATCGCGGCTTCTGGTCGGTCACGCTCGGTGGAGCCGAGGGCCTCTATATCGACGACAAGCTCGGCAATTTCGAGCCCGGCAAGGAAGCCGATTTTGTCGCGCTCGATCCGAATGGCGGCCAGCTGGCGCAACCCTGGCACCAGTCGCTGATCGCCGACGGTGCTGGTCCGCGCACGGTCGACGACGCCGCGAACATGCTGTTCGCCGTCATGATGGTCGGCGACGATCGCTGCGTCGACGAGACCTGGGTGATGGGCAAGCGTCTCTACAAGCAGAGCTGAAGCGGACGGTCGCGATGAGCGCATCTCCGGATCTAGCGGCCCAGGCGGTCGCCCTCGTCATCCAGCGCCGCATTGCCGACGACGGCTTTGCAGCGTTCGCGCGCTGGAACGGCGAGGTCGGCGAGGCGCTGAAGGCGTGGCCCGGCTTCCTCAGCCAGGAGGTCGTGCCGCCGCAGCCGCCGGCGCATGTGGACTGGGTGACCATCCTGCGTTTCGCGAACCCGGCCGCTGCCCGCGCCTGGCTTCAGAGCGATGTGCGGGCGCGACTGATCGCGGACGTGCAGCGCTTCTTCGTCGGGTCGGAGGACGTCCATATCCTTCCCGACACCGGCGTTCAGCGTGACAACGCGGTTTCTGCCGTGATCTCCTTCAAGGTGCCGGATGGACTCGAGGATGCGTTCCTCAAATGGCAGCAGCGCATCCAGGCCGCGGAGGCCGAGTTTAGGGGGTTCCTGCGCCACAAGATCGAGCGGCCTATCCCGGGCCTGCACGACGAATGGATCGTCATCCTGTCGTTCGACAGCGATGCCAATCTCAATGCGTGGCTGGACTCGCCGTTGCGGCAGACGCTGCTTAAAGAGGGCGAGCGCTTCAACGCCGGCATGAACGTGAAGCGGGCGAGCTATGGCTTCAATTTCTGGTTCCCAACCGGGAAGGCCCAGGCGCCGGAGCAGAGTGCGGGCCTGATCTGGAAGAGCAACTTGATCGTTCTTCTGGTGCTGTATCCCGTGGTCTACCTCTGGGGCTATTTCATCAGCGCGCCGCTGATCGACAGCCACGGCGTGCCGGTCTGGCTCTCGCTGTTCGTCGGTAATCTCGTCAGCACCCAGCTGCTCGGCTGGTGGCTGGTGCCGGCCGCCTTCAGAGCGCTCGACTGGTGGATCAAGCCGAAGGCGGCGCTCGGTCGCCAGATCGCGGGATACGCGCTGCTTGCCGCGCTCTATGCGGGCTCGATGGGCCTGTACGCGCTGCTGATCGCGTGGCATTGGGGGCGGTAAGGCCCGCTAGGGCGCCGCTGGATGCCTGACCACCATGTTCGCTCTGACGTTTCTCGGGACCTCGGCCAGCGTTCCCTCGGCGGAACGCAATCATCCGGCGCTCCTCGTGGAGGCTGCGGGCGAGCGCATCCTGGTTGATTGCGGCGAGGGCACGCAGCGCCAGTTGCTGCGCAGTGGCGCCGGCTTTCGGCGGCTCGATCGCATCCTGCTGACGCACGGTCATCTCGATCACGTGCTCGGCATCCCCGGTCTCTTCTCGACACTCGGCTTGCGGCAGAGCGCCGACGTGATGACCGTTCATGCAGGCCCGGGCACGCTCGATATCGTCGTTCGCATGCTCGCCGGCTTGTGGGGTGCGGGCAGGGCGCCGATCCCTGTGGCGTTCGCACCGCTGACCGAGGGGCAAGTCATCGATGCCGGCGACTTCACCATCGACTGCTTTCCGGTTCGCCACCGCGACACCGACAGCTTTGGCTTCTCCTTCCAAAGCCCGGCGCGTCGCCATCTCCTGCCCGAGCGCCTCGCGTCCCTCGGTGTCCCGGACGGACCGATACGCGGAGAGCTGGCCGCGGGACGGCCGGTCGTGATCGCCGATCGAACGATCGATCCCGAAGATGTTTTGGGGCTGCCGAGCGGCGGCCGGAAGCTCGTGGTGATCGGCGATACCGAGACCACCGATGGGCTATCCAAACATGTCGCTGACGCAGACATGCTGGTGATCGAGGCGACGTTCCTCGATCGCGACGCATCGACTGCACGGGATTACGGCCATCTCACTGCGGAAGAGGCGGCTGCATTTGCCGCCGCAAACAACGTCGGCCAACTCGTGCTGAATCATATGTCTGGGCGCTATCCGGACGACGAGATTCTGGCCGAGGCGACAAGGCTCTTTCCGAACACGCGGATCGCGGCGGATTTCGATCACATCGTGATCTAATCGCCGCGACCGCACTCAGCTCGTCAATCCCGACTTGATCGCGATATCCTGCACTTGGGCCGTCACCTGCATCAGGCGTGGCAGCGCCTGGTCGCGGAAGGCCGCCATGTCCATGCGTATCGCATCGACCGTGACGCTCAATCCCCCGATCACAAGGCCCTGCGCGTCGAAGATCGGCGTTGCCAGCGTGCGCAGGCCGTAGGCATTCTCGCCGTCGGAGACGGCATGGCCCTTCTTCTTCACCTGATCGAGCCGGGCGAGCAGGGCGTCGAGATCGGTCAGCGTTCGCTCCGACAGTTTTACGCGAGGACGCAACTCGAGCCGCTCGATCTGCTGGTCCCGTGGCAGATGTGCCAGCATGACATGGCCGAGCGCGGCGCTGTAGGCGGGAATGCGCGTGCCCGGCCGGCGGTCCATCTTGTGACGGTCGAGACCAGCACCAACGCGTGCGAGATAGACCACGTCGCCGCCATCGAGAATGCCGAGCGAGGCCGCATCGGCTACTGCCGGGACGAGGTCGCGCAGCAGCGGCTCGACGATCGGCCGCAACGAGCCGTGCGACAGCACGGCGTAGCCAAGGTCGAGGCAGGCGACGCCGAGACGGAACCGGCGGCTTTGCGGAACAGTCTGGAGATAGCCGAGCTCGGTCAGTGTTTGAATCAGGCGGAACGCGGTTCCGCGATCGAGATCGGCCCGTGCGGCAATCTCACTCAGGGTCAGCTCGAGGGCCTCGCCGCTGAAACTCTTGAGCACGGCGAAGGCCTTCCCGACGGAAGCGACGTAGTTCTTAGGGTTTTTCCGGGACGATTCCGATACGCGCTTTGCAGCCTTGGCCATGCTCCAATGTCCCGCCATGACAGCTGTGCCCTTGACGTCAGGCTGAGCTGATTTTACGACTGCATCAGCAAATAACAAATGTTCGCATTCCGAACAACATCGATTTGGCGATCGGAGGAAGTTTTGTCGACATTATCGCTGCACCCTCATGGCGTGTTCTCCGCCGCGCTGACGCCGCTCGATGCCGAGCTTGCGCCCGATCATGCGCGCTTCGTCGCGCATTGCCGCTACCTCCTGGATGAAGGCTGCGACGGCATCGCGATGCTCGGCACCACAGGGGAGGCGAACTCCTTCTCGGTCGCAGAACGTACCGCGCTGCTGGAGGCGGTGGTGGCTGCCGGCATTGCGCCGCGCCAGCTTCTGCCCGGCACCGGCGTTGCCGCGCTCAGCGATACCATCGCGCTCACGCGCCACGCGCTCTCCGTCGGCGTCGACACCGTCGTGATGCTGCCGCCGTTCTACTACAAGGGCGTCACCGACGACGGCGTCTACGCGTCCTACAGCGAAGTCGTGCAGCGCATCGGCGACAACAGGCTCAAGGTTGTGCTCTATCACATCCCGCAGATGTCGGCGCAACCGATCTCGCACGCGCTGATCGAGCGGCTGCGCGCGGTTTATCCGGCCACCTTCACCGGCATCAAGGACTCCTCGGGCGACTTCGCCAATATGACCGCGATGGTCGAGCGTTTCCCCGGCTTTTCGGTGCTGGTTGGAGCTGATCCGCTGCTGTTGCCGCTGCTGCGCAAGGGCGGCGCCGGTTGCATCACGGCGACCTCCAATCTCATTGCGCGCGATCTGGCCTATGTCTACAGGCACTTTGGCGATAGCGATGACGACGCGGCGCTGAAGGCAGCGCAGGCGCGCATCGTGAAGGCGCGCGAATTGGTGTCGCGCTTCCCGCA
This sequence comes from Bradyrhizobium liaoningense, assembly GCF_018130785.1. Lineage (GTDB taxonomy): Bacteria > Pseudomonadota > Alphaproteobacteria > Rhizobiales > Xanthobacteraceae > Bradyrhizobium > Bradyrhizobium liaoningense_A. Next base: position 133,238 of record NZ_JAFCJT010000001.1, on the reverse strand, counting down.
AATGCCGTCCCTGAAGGCGCTAACTGCCGAGCGTACCCGCCATGCCGGATGGCAGCGCCTGCGGCCGCCGCTCGAATCCTTGCCGTCGGCTCAAGTGAAAGAACTGCTTGCCGACGCTGCTGCATTCGCAGCTGCCGTCTAGCTGCGAAGCTGGCAGCGAGGCGATCTGATGTCCGACTCTTTCCAGGATGCGCTCGCCGGGCTCGCCGCGATCGTCGGCGACAAGCACGTCATGGCGTCCGGAGCCGACCAGGAGCCTTATGTGGTGGACTGGCGCGGGCGCTATCGCGGCCGCGCGGTCGCAGCGGTGAAGCCCGGCTCGACCGCCGAGGTCGCCTCCGTCGTCAAATACTGCGCCGACAGGCGCCTTGCGATCGTGCCGCAAGGCGGCAACACCGGCATGTGCGGAGCCGCGACGCCGGACGATCACGCGGGCAATGTCGTGATTCGGCTCGACCGCATGCGCGCCGTCCGCGACGTCAGTCCGCTCGCCAATACGATCACGGTCGAGGCCGGCTGCATTCTCGCCGAGGTCCAGAATGCGGCTCGTAGCGTCGATCGCTACTTTCCCTTGAGCCTGGGTGCCGAGGGTTCCTGCCAGATCGGCGGCAACATCTCGACCAATGCGGGCGGGACGGCCGTGTTACGCTACGGCCCGACGCGCGATCTCGTGCTCGGGCTCGAAGTCGTGCTGCCCGACGGGCGTATCTTCAACGGCCTGCGCGCGCTGCGCAAGGACAACACGGGTTACGCGTTCAAGCAGCTCTTCATCGGCGCGGAAGGGACGCTCGGCATCGTCACCGCGGCGGTGCTGAAACTGTTCTCGCCGCCGCGCAGCTCGGCGCTGGCGCTGGTGAAATTGCGGGGTGTCGAGCAGGCACTCGAGATCATGCAGCGCCTGCGCGGTGTAGTCGGCGACCGGCTGGGCAGCCTTGAAATCATGTCCCGCTCGCAGATCGAGGCGATCGCGGAGACCGTGCCGCATGTCACGATCCCTTTCGAGCTGACGACGCCGTGGTATCTGATCGTTGAGTTGACCGACACGCTCGCGGGTGTCGATCTCGACGAGCCGCTCGCCACGGTGCTGGCGGATGCGATGGAGGCCGGCATCGCCGAAGACGTCATCCTGGCCTCCAACCTCGCGCAGGCGAAAGCGATCTGGGCTGTCAGGCACAGCGTGTCCGAAGGCAACAAGCGCAGCGGCTATGTTGTGTCGCATGACAGTGTCGTGCCGCTGGAGCGCCAGGCCGCCTTCGTCACCAATGTTGAAGCGCGGATCATGGCCGCCGTTCCGCATGCGCGGGTTGTGATGCACGGCCATATCGGCGACGGCAACATCCACGTGATCGCCCTGATCGACCGCGCGCATTGCCGGGAGCCGGCGGCGACGGCTGCGTTGGTCGCGCAAATCAACGAGATCGTCGATGATGAAACCGCGGCGCAGGGTGGGGCGATCAGTGCCGAGCATGGCATCGGGATCACCAACTGCGGCCGGCTTGCCCGCGTCGCCGATCCGCTCGATATCGAGCTCATGCGCGGCATCAAGCGCTTGCTCGATCCGAACGGCCTGATGAATCCCGGCAAGATCTTTGGCGCGGGAGCAGCATGACGATGACGAGCGTCCGCCTGATTGCCGACGATCTGACCGGTGCGCTCGACACCGCGGCGGAGTTCGTCGGCCTGTGCGGGCCGTTCGACGTCTCCTGGGCGGATGCGCCCGCGAGTCCAGGCGCGCAAAGCCTCGCGATCGACAGCGGCACCCGCGAGCGGTCGAAGGCCGACAGCGTCGAGATCGTCGGTCGGCTGGCGCCGCGACTTCAGGGCGGGACGATTGCTTACAAGAAGGTCGACAGCCTGCTCCGCGGTGCCTGGGCGGCTGAACTCGGCGCCTGCCTGCGCAGCGGCCATTGGGCATCGTGCGTGGTCGCACCGGCCTTCGACTATCAGGGACGCCGCACCGTGGGCGGCCAGCAATTTGCGCGTACGGCGCAAGGCGACTGGCATCGCGTCGGGGACAATCTCCTGGCTCAACTGCAGCTCGAGGGTATCGATGCACGGCAGGGCGGGGCCGATACGCTGTCACAAGGCGGTGTCCAGGTCTTCGATGCCGAGAGCGACATCGAGCTCGATCGCGTCGTCGAGATGGCGCTGCGGATGCCGGGGCCGGTGCTGTGGTGCGGAAGCGGCGGGCTCGCCGGCGCGCTCGCCCGCAGCCATCGCGCCGATGCGCCGAGCCGATTGAAGCGGCCGGTACTGGGGTTGTTCGGTTCCGATCAGGCCGCCACTGCGTCCCAGCTCGCAGCATGTGGCGAAGTTACCGTCGTGTTGGCGGAAGGTGAGGGGGGCGCGGGCGTCCAACGCAAGCTGGCTGGCGACGGCGTGGCGTTGGTGAAATTCGCGCTCGCGGATGGCCTTTCGCGCGCCGAGGCCGCCCGGCGGATCGCGCGCGAGCTGACAACTCTGATTGCGGCGCTCGATCCGCCCGGAACCTTGATCGTCGCTGGCGGCGAGACCTTGAAGGCCGTATGCGTTGCGCTCGGCGCGCATGCGCTCCAGGTGACGGGGCGTATCGTGCCGGGACTGCCGCGCTCGATTCTGCAAGGCGGCCGCTGGGCCGGCGTCGATGTCATCTCGAAATCCGGCGCGTTCGGCACCAGCGAGCTGTGGCGCGATCTGCTCCGGGACAATCATTTGCTGAATTTGAGGAGCCCGACATGACCTCTCGTCATCTTGCCATCACCATGGGCGATCCGGCCGGGATCGGACCGGAGATCATCGTCAAGGCCTGCGTCGGACTGAAGGACCGGATCGCGAAAGGCGATCTGCGCATCCTGATCATCGGCAGCGGCGCCGCGCTCGACGGAGCCAAGGCCGCGCTCGGCGCTGCCGTTGCGATTCCGGAGGTGAGTGCTGACGCTTCTGACTGGCCGAACCTCTGCTTCCTCCAGGCGGACGCCGAGGGCGCCCCGATCAAGCCCGGCGTCTTGAGCGCCGACGGCGGCCGCTTTGCCTATAAGGCGATCGAGCAGGGCGTGCGCCTGACACAGGCCGGGCGGACCTCCGCGATTGTCACAGCGCCACTCAACAAGGAAGCACTCAACAAGGCCGGCTACCACTTTCCCGGCCACACCGAGATGCTGGCGCACCTCACGGGCGTGCGCGGCTCGGTGATGCTGCTCGCGCACGGCAACATGCGCGTGAGCCATGTCTCGACCCATGTGGCGCTGGAGGACGTGCCGAAGCGTCTGACGCCGGAGCGGCTGCGCATGGTGATTGATCTCACCAACGATGCCTTGCTGCGGCTCGGTATCGCCAGGCCGAAGATCGCGATCGCCGCGCTCAATCCGCATGGGGGCGAGGGCGGTCTGTTCGGCCGGCAGGACATCGACGTTTCGGCACCGACGATTGCCAAGGCCGTCGCCGACGGCCTCGACGTCGTCGGTCCCGTGCCCGGCGACACCATCTTCGTCAAGCTGCGCGCCGGCCAATACGATGCTGCGGTCGCGATGTATCACGACCAGGGGCACATCCCCGTCAAGCTGCTGGGCTTCCAGGTCGATCCCGCGACCGGCCGCTGGCAGGAGCTGTCCGGCGTCAACATCACGCTGGGTCTGCCGATCATCCGCACCTCCGTCGATCACGGCACGGCCTTCGACATCGCCGGCAAGGGCATTGCCAACGAGCACAGCCTGATCGAGGCCATCGACTACGCCGAGCGGCTGGCCGGTGGCGCTTCCGCTTCAAAATCATGAGATCGACCACACCGATGACCAACGCCTTCACGCCCGTCGAAATCCAGCGTCCTACCGTTCTCGAATTCGGCTGCGGCACGATTGCGGCTGCGGCGCGCTTCGCCGAGCGGATCGGCGCAAAGCGGCCGCTGGTGATCTCCGACCCGTTCAATGCGCGCCGCGTCGACGCGCTGGCGCTGCCGGGCACCGTGAAAGTGTTCGGCGACGTGAAGCCCGAACCGGACCTGCCCAATCTCGAGAAGGCGGTCGCTATGGCGCGTGACGCCAAGCCCGATCTCGTGGTCGGGTTCGGCGGCGGCAGCGCGATGGATCTTGCCAAGCTGGTTGCGGTGCTCTGCACGAGTGACGTGGCCTTTGCTGACATCGTTGGGCCGGAAAAGGTCGCCGGCCGCAGCGTCGCGCTGATGCAGATCCCGACCACATCGGGCACCGGCAGCGAGGCGGGCACCCGCGCGCTCGTCACCGATCCCGTCAGCCAGAACAAGCAGGCGGTGCAGAGCCGCTTCATGCTCGCCGATATCGCCATCGTCGATCCCGATCTCACGATGACCGTGCCGAAGGAGGTCACCGCGGCGACCGGCGTCGATGCGCTGGCGCATTGCGTCGAGGCCTATACCAGTCGCAAGGCGCATCCCATGATCGATCTCTACGCGATCGAGGGGGCACGGCTGGTCGGGCGCTATCTCAACCGCGCGGTCGTCGACGGCGGCGACCGCGAGGCGCGCGCCGGGCTTGCGCTGGCCTCTCTCTACGGCGGCTATTGCCTCGGGCCGGTGAACACGACTGCCGGCCATGCCGTGGCCTATCCGCTCGGCACGCGCCATCATGTCGCGCATGGGCTCGCCTGCGCCGTGATCTTCCCGCATACGCTGGCGTTCAACATGCCGGCGGTGGAGACGAAGACGGTCGCGGTGCTCGCTGCGCTCGGCCTGCCGGAGCACAGCGATCCGAAGCTCGCATTCGAAGCCACGTATGGGTTCTGCAAGAATCTCGGCATCGAGATGCGTCTGTCCGCGCTCGGCGTGCCGCGGGATGATCTCGGCGTGATGGCCGATGAGGCCCACGCCATCCGTCGCCTGCTCGACAACAATCCGCGCGACCTGGGCCGGGATGCGATCCTGAACATGTACGAGGTCGCATTCTAGCCATCTCAGCCGCTCCTGCGCGGCAGCCAATCAACAAACACTGAAAACAGAGGAAACTTCGATGAGATCGATGTGGCTTGTTCTTGCCTCAGCCGTGCTGCTGGCGGCGTCGCCGGCAAAGGCGCAGGACGGCTATCCGTCCAAGCAGGTGACGGTGATCGTGCCCTTCGCCGCCGGCGGCACCGCCGACATCTTCGCGCGCATGGTGTCGAACCATCTGCAAGTGAAGCTCGGCAAGCCGTTCGTGGTCGAGAATGTCGGCGGTGCCGGCTCGATCCTCGGCGTGACGCGGCTGGCGAAATCGGCGCCTGACGGTATCACGCTCGGTCTTGCCAGCACCTCCGCGCTCGCGATCAACCCCACGCTCTACGGGCCGAAGCTCAGCTACCAGCCGGACAAAGACCTGGCGCCGGTCGCCCAGATCAGCGTCGTGCCGAACGTGCTCGTGGTGAATCCCAACAAGATCAAGGCGCGCACCGTACCGGAGCTGATCGCCTATCTGAAGGCGAACCCGGACAAGGTTTCGTTCGGCTCGGCCGGCGTCGGCACCTCGCAGCATCTTGCCGCCGAACTGTTTCAACAGATGACCGGCACCAAGATGGTGCATGTGCCCTACAAGGGCTCCAGCCAGATGCTGACGGATCTGTTGAGCGGCCAGATCGATCTTGCCTTCGACAACGTGCCACTGCTGCTGCCGCAGGTGAAGACCGGGCAGCTCGCGATGCTCGCCACTGCAACGCCGAAGCGCGCGGCCTTCGATCCGGAAGTCCCGGCCGTCGCCGAGTTCCTGCCGGGCTTCGAGGCCGTGGCCTGGCACGGCTTCTTCGTTCCTGCCGCCACGCCGAAACCGATCGTCGAGAAGCTCTCGGCCGAGATCCGCGCCTTCATGCAGCAGCCGGAGACGGTGCAGAAGATGGCCGAGCTCGGCGCGGCCGCGGTTGCGGTGGATTCCGAGCCTTTCAAGGCCTACATCGCCTCCGAGACCGAGCGGTGGAAGAAGGTGATCGAAGCGGCGAACATCAAGCTGGAGTAGGTGGCCGCGTCGCTGGTCTGGAGAAGCTGGACCGGGTCGCTGCTGGCCCGGTTCTTCTTGCGAACTTGGAAACGCGCGGCGGCGTCCTGGCGGCCGGATACGCTGGCGTCGATTTCATCGACGCGTTCCTGAAGAGGAGCGTCCCCGACATCAACAAGGTTGCGGAAGCCTCCAAGGCCGTCGGCGGACCGGAGAACCTGCCGGCCGTGAAGGCGCTTGGCGACGAGGCTCCGGCCGTCGCTAACGCGATCCGCGCCAAGGTGGCAGCCGGGACTTGAAAGCCTGCTCTGAGGGGAGGCGGTGATCGGGTGATTTGTCGGGACCTGATATCTGTCCGTCACGTTGTGCCGATTTGATAGGCGAAAGGTCGGCGACGCAGGTCGGGACGAGGGTCGGACAATTCGCAACTTGGCAAAGGAGAGACGTGTCATGACTGTCCTGCTGAGAAACACCTTCAAGGCCTGGATCGACCGCGCGCCGGGCGCGCCGCCGAAGCTGGTCATGATCGGCGACGTGAGGGTACCGACCGATGGCTGGCAGGCCAGGCTAACCAAGCGCTCGCCGCAAGGTATCAATCCGAAGATCCTGATCCTCGACGTGAACACGCAGGAGCCGGGTGGCGAGGCGCAGGAAGCGAGCACCACGATCCCGCTCCGCTACGAGGAGAGTCCGCCGCAGGATGAATACGGCCAGGTGATGATCGCCGACGGCAAGGCTGAGATCGTGGTCCGCGTCTGCGGCTCGAACTAGCTGAGGCGCTGATGAAGCAGCAGACGGGGGATTTTCGGCCGCAGGCATCAGCGAATTGGATCAGGCGGCGCCGGCGGGCCTTGGTCACCGGCGCAGTCCCGCCACCGGTTCACAGGCCCGTGCACCGCAGCGCTTGCCAGCCCAAGGCCGAGCAGGTAGAACCCTGCCACGCCTGAGCCGTGATTTGCGCCAAACGCGCTTCCGGCCGCAGTCGAGCAAATCAGTAAGCTATTGAATTTGTTCGGCTATTCCGTTGGGGAATGGTGTAACGGTAGCACAACAGACTCTGACTCTGTTTGTCTTGGTTCGAATCCAGGTTCCCCAGCCAGTTCCAGGCGATTCACCGAGATCGTAACTTGTCCTGACTTAGGCCCCGCGGCGCGCGCCTGACGTGCCATCGGCAGTCCGTGCCTTTCGTCGGTACGGCCCCGGCGCGTGTTGGCAGGGCTCATCGTGCCCGGGATGCGCCCGCCCGGCGATGCAAGGCGAAATGATTAGCGGCGCCTCTTCCGGCCGGTCTTGGCGGTGCGCTTTTTCGGTGCCCGTCGCGGGCCGCGTCCTGCATCCGTCGCGCCCCATGGAATTTTCGCACTGACGCGCTTCTTGGCGCCGACGAGATTGGGCGTCTGGTTGTATTTGAGGCGACGGAGTTTGGCCGTGACGAGTTCGCTCAGCTCCTGGAACGACGGATTGGCGCCGCGGTCTCGTTGTTCGCGCAGCACCTTCGCCATGCAGAACGTGTAGGCGCCATACGACGTGACGCCGTCACGATATTCATAGGATAGCTCCTGCTCCTGGCAGGCCTCGAGGAGAATCGGCAGATAAGGTCCGTGATGCCCGAGCTCGGCCCGCGTCTTGTTGTATTCCTTGTCGGGCTGGGTGCGGAGCGCCATGCTGCGCCCGAGCCGCTCCGTGGCGCCGTTGTCGCCGAGATAGTCGGCGCCGTTCTTGCTCTTGCTCAGGCTCTCGTTGAGGGGAGGGAACTCACGCGGCACCCACATGCCTTCGCTTGCCTCCCAACGCAGCGCCCGGTGGCGGATATCGTCGGGCGGCGTCAGGCCGCGGATGCGCGGACCGCCGTCACGTGTCATGCCGCCGGAATGGCAGCAGTCGAGCATGGCGACGAAATAGCAGTCGTATGGAAGCTGCGAGTAGAGCTGGCAGAACTGGCGGTCGAGAATCGCGTGCTCGGGCGTCCAGTCGAAATCATAGGGGACCAGGCACTCGTCGACGCTATCCGGAGCGCCGCTCGGACTGTACCTGGGAATCTGGGCGCCATGGCCCGAGTAGAACAGCATGCGCTCGTCGCCGTCGCGTACGCCCTCGAGCAGCCAGTGAAGCCTTTCCATGATGCCCTGCGCTGTCGCCCGCTCATTGAGGACGACGCGTATTTCGTCCGGCCTGAAGCCGCTTTCCTGTAGCACTGAGCTCATGAGGAATACGTCGTTGACGCATCCTTCGAGCCTGTCCGCGGGTTTGGGATAGTCGTTGATGCCGATCAGCAGGGCGCGGCGGGTCGGCCGGGTGTCAATGCGGGCGATCTCCCGCGCGGCGCTGACGATGGAGCGTGACGCTGGCACCGGGACGACGTCGTGCCAGACGGCGGCGACGGTCTCGGGGCGCGACAGGTACCAGGTCGCGTTGTGATTCAGGAGATCGTTGGGGACATCGAACGGTGTCAGCACCTGCTGGAAATTGTCTGCGGCGATCTCGAGCGGATAGGTGAGAACGCGATCTTCCCGGTTGAACAGATGGTACCATTTTCGGCAGGGAAGGGCCTGAATACGGCCTGCGAAGACGTCGCGCACCGCGGGATTGCCGATCTGCGAGCCGAACGTGACGAAGACTTTGCCCTTGATCGCAGCAGGGTTGCGCACGAACGTGTCGTAGCAGATCAGCGAGCCGAGGCTGTGAGCCAGGACAACGTCGTAGTTGCCGCTCTTCAGCTTGTCGAGCACTGCGCTGCGCAGCGCGGCCTGCAGCTGCTCATCCACCGACCACTGGGCGACCATGCCCGCGGTCCATCTGATCAGGGTTGGTACATCATCGAGGCCGCGTGTGCCTGCGAGCAGGTCGCCGATTCCATGGACGGTCGCACTCGCCAGCAGTTTCGCCAGCGCGATGCCATAAGTGACGAGGTTGGGCGGGCTCTTGTCGAACAGGTCGTCATACGAGAGGAAGTCGATGGCCGGGTTGAGGCTCTGATCGACGGACTGAACTGCGCGTATGATGGCCTCGGACCATGACTTTCGAAACTCGGCGTCGATCTCCGCGTGACCGACGCCGTGGACGCAAAGCAATGACAGGCGGGTGCTCATGACAGCTGCCTTCTGCTCAAATGCAATCTGAAATAGCCGATATGCGAGCGCAAACGTCGAGGATGATGTCACAGCGCCGCGAGCTTCAAATGTGAAGCAGCGCACGAAATCCTCGCGACAGTTTGCCTCACCTTGCAAGTGCCATGACGCGTCGGATCGCCGTGTGCCGCTCCGTCCTTGGGACAGGCAACCCAAGGAGATCCGTGATGCCCTATGTCGATGGTTTCGTGCTGGCCGTGCCGAAGGACAAGATCGAGGCCTACAAGGCGCTGGCGCGAACGGCCTGCGCGGTGTGGATGGAGCACGGCGCGCTCGATTACGTCGAGTGCATCGGCGACGACGTGCCCTATGGCGAGTTGACTTCGTTTCCGCGCGCGGTGATCGCGAAGGAGGACGAGATCGTGGTGTTCTCCTGGATCGTCTACCGTGACCGGGAGACCCGCGACGCTGTCAACAAGAAGGTGATGGCCGATGAGCGGTTCAAGGGCGCCGACATGCCCTTCGACGGCAAGCGCATGATCTATGGCGGCTTCACGACGCTGCTGCGGGCAAGCGACGTCGTCGGCTGACGGCGTCTCGCAGGGTGGGTTGGCGACGGCGTAACCCACCGCTTCCACGTTCGCGGAAACAAACTATGGTGGGTTACCCCAACGGACCGCGCTTCGCGCTGTCGCGGTGCTAACCCACCCTGCGGATCGCGGGGACGTCCGCCGTTCCGGTTGTCGCTTTCGCGCCGGGCGGCGCCAGATTGAACGCCGCCCCACCGGCGCGGTCGCCGCCTCCCATGCAACATTGCGCAAGTCCGTTTCACCTTGCCGGTATCCGGCTGGCATGCCATCCTAGATCCGCCAGGCATAAACAAACGGAAGCGGGCGCTTAGCCCAAGGCTTTCAAAAAACCTTGGCGGGGAAACCCTTTGGGAGGTCTGATTTGATGAATTTCAAACACGTCACCAGGCTGTTTTGCGCAGCCGCTATGTCCCTTGCGCTCGGCCCCGGCGCTCAGGCCCAGGACAAGGTCGTCAAGATCGGCGTCATCATGCCGATGTCCGGAGGCACCGCCTCGATCGGTGCGCACGCCAAGGCGGCGCTCGAAGTCGCCATGGACATCATCAACAACGCCCATCCGGAGCTTGGCAATCTGCCGCTGGCGAAGAACGCCGGCCTCGCCGGCCTCGGCGGCGCCAAGATCGAGGCTGTGTTCGCCGACAACCAGGGCAACCCGGCGACGGGCCAGAACCAGGCGCTGCGCCTGATCACGGAAGAGAAGGTGGCCGCCGTGTTCGGCTCCTACCAGTCCGGCGTCACGCTGACCTCGAGCGCGATCGCCGAGAAATACGGCGTTCCCTTCCTGAACTCCGAATCGGTCGCCGCCAATCTCACCGAGCGCGGCTTCAAATGGTTCTTCCGCACCACGCCGATCGCGACCGATTTCGCCAAAATCTATGTCGACTTCCTCGCCGACATCAAGGCGCAGGGTGCCAAGACCGACAGCGTCGCGGTGGTCCATGACAACACCGAATACGGCACATCGGTCGCCAACACGATCGCCGGCGCATTCAAGGAGAAGGGCCGGCCGATCGCGCTCGACGTCGCCTATCCCGTCAATGCGACCGACTTGCAGGGCCAGGTGCTCCAGCTCAAGGACAAGAAGCCCGACGTCGTCATCATGATCAGCTACACGTCGGATGCGATCCTGTTCGCCAAGACCATGCAGTCGCTCGACTACAAGCCGGCCGTGCTGCTGGCCGACGATGCCGGCTACTCCGATCCGTCCTTCACCAAGGCGGTCGGCAAGATCTCGCAAGGCGTCTTCAACCGCTCGTCCTGGGTCGTGGGACCGCCGGGCTCGGCGTCCGCCATCATCGCCGACATGTACAAGAAGAAGAGCGGCGAGGAGATGGACGACACGGTCGCCCGGCAGATGCAGGGTTTCTTCGTGCTGGCCGAGGCCATCGACCGCGCCGGCTCGACCGACCCGGCAAAGATCCAGGCCGCGCTGAAGGCGACGGACCTGAAGCCCGAGCAGCTCATGATCGGGTACAAGGGCGTGAAGTTCGACGACAAGGGCCAGAATGTCCTCGCGTCCGGTGCCATCATCCAGCTTCAGGATGGCGAGAACTATGTCTCGGTGTGGCCGAAAGCCAATGCCGAGAAGGCGCCGGTGCTGCCCTACAAGGGCTGGTGAGATTGCCTGAGGGCGGGGCCGCGCGCCCCGCCATTCCCAAAACGGTTTGATCAGAGCAACGCAGCTCATGTCCTTCGTACTCGTGCAGGTGATTGTCGGCGGGCTTCTGCTTGGCGCCGTCTACGCCCTGTTTTCCTCAGGCCTCACGCTGGTGTGGGGCATGATGAACATCGTCAATTTCGCGCATGGCGACTTCGTCATGCTCGGCATGTACGTCGCCTATGTCGTCTACACCCTGATGGGGGGGGGGCCGATCCTAGGTGCGCCGCTCGCGACACTGGTGCTCGCGACCGTCGGCGTCGTGGTCTATTTCGCCCTGATCCGCGACATCATGAAGGGGCCGATGCTGGCCCAGATCCTCGGCACCTTCGGGCTCGCGCTGCTGCTGCGCTATTCCGTGTTCTGGTGGTTCGGCGCCAACTTCCTGTCGATGCCGCCGAACATCGTCGGCGGCACCTATGCGTTTGCGGGCCTCCGCATCGAAGCTTCGCGGCTGCTGGCCGGCGTCGTCGCGCTGCTGGTGACGTTCGGCCTGCATCTGCTCCTGACGCGCACCTCGCTCGGCTCTAAAATGCTGGCAGTGGCGGAGGATCAGACCGCGGCTCAGCTCATGGGCATCAGGCCCGATACCATGCAGGCGATCGCCTGGGCCATCGCGGCCGGCGCCACCGGTCTTGCCGGCGCACTGATCGCGAACTTCTTCTACATCGTACCGACGGTCGGCGAGACGCTCGGCATCGTCGCCTTCGTCACGGTGTCCCTCGGCGGCTTCGGCAGCGTGCCCGGCGCGCTCGTCGCGGGCTTGTTGATCGGCGTCATCGAATCTCTGTCCGGCTATCTCATTGGTGCGGTCTACAAGGACATCGTCGTCTACGTGCTGTTCCTGTTCTTCCTCTGGTTCCGGCCGCAGGGCCTGATGGGGAAGATGTGATGCGCCGTCTGATCTGGCTCTTGGTCGTCGCAGCGGTGGCGATTGCCTATCCGTTGCTGCTGTCCTCGCCGTTTCAGCAGCGCCTTGGCGCGCTGGTGCTGCTCTATGCCATCGCCGCGTCGGCCTGGAACATCGTCGGCGGCTATGCGGGCCAGGTCTCCGTCGGCCATGTCGTGTTCTTCGGCTGCGGCGCCTATGCCGCGATGGGCTCCTACGCAAAATTCGGCCTGTCGCCGCTGCTCGGAATCCCCGGCGGCATCGTGCTGGCGGTGGGACTCGCTGCGATCATCGGTGTGCCGACGCTGCGCTTGTCCGGCCATTATTTCAGCATGGCAACGATCGCGGTGGCTGAGACGGTACGGCTGATCGTGACCAATACCGAATGGCTTGGCGCTGCCGTCGGTCTCTCCGGCCCGACTGTGCCGCGAAACATCTTCGATCTCTCGTTCCTGTCGTCGCTGCCGTATTACTATCTCTTTCTCGTCGTCCTCGTGATCACGCTCCTGATCACCTGGTGGATGGCCAACAGCCGGATGGGATTTTACCTGCGCGCGATCAAGGATTCCGAACGGGCCGCGCGCTCGCTCGGCGCGCCGGCGAGCCGCACGAAGCTCTATGCCTACATGCTGAGCGCGGCGCTGACGAGCGTTGCCGGCGCGCTCTACGCGATGATGTTCGGCTTCGTCGATCCCGAGTCCGGGCTCGGCATCCTGATCTCGGTGAAAATCCTGATCATGGCGGCACTGGGCGGGGCAGGGCTTTTGTTCGGTCCGCTGGTCGGCGCAGCGATCCTCGTGCCGCTGGAGGAGATCTCCAACAGCTGGCTGGGCGGCAAGGGCGCCGGGCTCACCTTCGTGGTCTACGGCGCGATCATCGTACTGATCGCGCGTTTCCAGCCGGGCGGCCTGCTCAGCCTGTTCACGGGGCGCAGCAAGTCCAAGATTGACACGTCCAAGACTGATACGTCCAAGACTGATACGTCCAAGACTGATACGTCCAAGACTGATACGGGAGCCGGCCATGCTCCTTGAAGCACGCGGGATCACAAAGGCGTTCGGCAGCTTCAAGGCGGTGGACGATGCCTCCGTCACGCTGGAGCAAGGCGATATCCTCGGCCTGATCGGGCCGAACGGCGCCGGCAAATCCACCTTCTTCAACTGCCTCACTGGCGACCTCAAGACCACCTCGGGCCGTGTGCTGTTCGAGGGGAGTGACATCACCGACTTCACGCCGGAGCAGCGCGCCGGGCTCGGGCTTGCCCGCACCTTCCAGGTGCCGCAGACCTTTGAAGGCATGACGGTGCTCGAGAACGTCATGATCGGCGCCTTCCTGCGTACCTCGCATCGCAAGGAGGCCGAGACCAAGGCGCGCGCGGTGCTGGAGCGTGTCGGCATGAGCCGGCTGGCGGATGCGCCGGCGCGCTCGCTCGGTACGCCCGGCCGCAAGCGGCTGGAGATCGCCCGCGCACTGGCGACCGAACCGAAGGTGCTGTTGCTCGACGAGGCCATGGCCGGCCTCAACGCGCATGAGGTGAAGCTCGCCATCGACCTCGTGCGCGACATCCACCGTTCGGGCATCACGCTCGTCATCGTCGAGCACATCATGGAAGTGATCATGTCACTGGCGAGCCGCGTGATGGTGTTTCACCAGGGCAAGGAGATCGCCCGAGGGTCACCCCGCGAGGTCACCTCCAATCCGGCCGTGATCGCCGCCTATCTCGGCACCCGCGCCGCCAAGGCGGCCGCGGGCCACACGCCGGTCGAGCTGATGGGCGGACCGGACCTATGAGCGGGCCATTGCTCAGGATCGAGCACTTGGAGGTGCGCTACGGCGACCTCATCGGCGTCTCCGATGTCTCGCTGGAGGTGCCGGAAGGAAGCGTTGTCGCCCTGCTGGGCTCCAATGGCGGCGGCAAGACCACGACGCTGAACGCAATCGCGGGTCTCATCCCCGTGCATTCCGGATCGATCAGCTTTCGCGGCGAGGACATCGCGGGCGAGAGGGCCTTTGCGATCGTGCGCAAGGGGCTGGCGCTGTCGCCGGAGGGCTGGCGTCTGTTCGTGCAGCAGAGTGTCGAGAACAACTTGGTACTCGGCGCGACGCCGCTGCACGACAAGTCGCGCCAGGCCAATTTGCTTGAGCGTGTCTACGAGATCTTTCCGCGCCTGAAGGAACGCCGCAACCAGCGCGCCGGCACCATGTCCGGCGGCGAGCGGCAGATGCTCGCGGTCGGCCGCGCGTTGATGAGCGATCCGAAGCTGTTGATGCTGGACGAACCGTCGCTCGGCCTCGCGCCGGCGGTGGTCGAATCCATGTACGAGACCTTCGGGCGCCTGCATCGCGAGGGTCTGACCATCCTGCTCGCCGAGCAGTCGATCGAGCTGGCGCTGGAGGTCTCCGACTTCGCCACGGTGCTCCAGGTGGGCAAGAGCGTACTATCCGGCACGGCCGCGGCGCTCGCGCAGGATCCGCAGGTGCAGAAGGCCTATCTCGGGGTCGACTGATTGATGTCTGCCTGAAGCAGCAGCAACAGGCAGCCGGCCAGTCGCGTCTCCATCTCTTTCGACGAAAGCGACAGCGGCCCGGGATCGTTGAGGATCGCGTTCACCAGCGTGCCCAGCACGACCTGGAAGCCGAAGGCGATGGTGCGGGTCTTGGCGGCCTTGCGCCCCTTGCCCATGGCCGGGAGCAGGAGAGGGGTCGCGCGTTCAGTCGTTGCCTTCGCGAGGGCCTTGAACGGCGTCCATTTGTCCGGGCGCGTGTCGTCGTGCTGAAGCGCGGCGCGCAGCACGCCCTCGTGGTTACGCATCCAGACGATGATGCCGCTGACGATGATATGGCAGAGCTTGTCGAGGTCCGTATCCGGCGACGGTCGCCTCATGTCGGCGAGCCGTTGCTCGCCGTCGCGCGCGGCCAGCGCCATCAACGCGTTGAAATAGGCCTCCTTGCTCTCGAAGCGGCTGTAGAAGGCGCCGACGGTGGCGCCGACCTCGGTGCAGAGCGCCTCGATCGAGAGCTCGGCAAGGCTGCGGCTGCGCAGCATGTCGGCGCCGGCGCGGAGCAGGGCCAGCGTCGTCTCCCGGCTGCGCTTCTGCCGCGACGGGGTGACGCCGGGCAGGTCGAAATCGCGCGGTTCGGGCTCTCGGGGTGATGGCCGCATCCGTGCTTGCATCCGTCCAAAATAAAAATCATAATTCTGATTATAGTTTAAGCGTGGATAGGTCGCGGGTCAACCGTGCAGTTCGCGCAGCAAACAGGGAGAAGCAGATGAGCGCAGGCAACGGCACGCCGTTCCGCGGCACCATCGGCAAGACGGTCGCGGAGTCAAAACCCTGGTGGCCGGATGCGCCAAGGCCGCCCGAGGGGGCGCCGAACATCCTGGTCGTGCTGTTCGACGACGTCGGCTTCTCCGATTTCGGCTGCTATGGCTCGGCAATCAAGACGCCGACCATCGACCGGCTCGCCGCGGAAGGGCTGCGCTACTCAGGATTTCACACCACGGCGATGTGCTCGACCACGCGCGCCGCGCTGCTGACCGGGCGCAACCATCATTCGGTCGGCGTCGGGTGCCTTGCCAATTTCGATTCCGGTTATCCCGGCTACCGCGGCAAGATCGCACGTGAGGCGGGAACGCTGGCCGAGATGCTGCGCGTACATGGCTATCGCAACTACATGGTCGGCAAATGGCACGTCACGCCGCTGACCGAGAGCGGTGCCACCGGCCCATTCGACGGCTGGCCGCTCGGCCGTGGCTTCGATCGCTTCTACGGATTCCTCGACGCCGAGACTGACCAGTACGCGCCGGAGCTCGTCTCCGACAACGCGCATATCGATCCACCGGGCACGTACGCGAGCGGCTATCATTTGACCGAGGACCTGATCGACCAGTCGATCCGCTTCATCGGCGACCATGTCGCCGACCGTCCTGACGTCCCCTGGCTCACCTGGGTCGCGCTTGGCGCCTGCCATGCGCCGCATCAGGCCCCGGCCGACATCATCAGGAGCTACGACGCCGAATTCGCGCACGGCTGGGACGTCGAGCGCGAACGGCGCCTGGCACGCCAGAAGGCGATGGGGCTGTTGCCTGAGGGAACGCGGATGCCGGCGCGTAACGATGGCGTAAAAGCCTGGGAGGAGCATTCGGCCGACGAGCGCCGCGTCTTCACCCGCCTGCAGGCAGCCTTCGCCGGCATGCTCGATCATTCCGATCGGCATCTTGCACGGCTTGTCTCGTTCCTGGAAACGGCCGGCATTCGCGACAACACCATGATCATCGTGATGTCCGACAACGGCGCGAGCCAGGAGGGCGGGCCGCTCGGCTTCGTCAACGCGATGGGGCCGTTCAACTTCAGGCTGGAGCCGATCGCCGAGAAGCTCAGCCGTATCGACGATATCGGCGGGCCGGATACGCACAGCAATTTCCCGCACGGCTGGGCGATGGCGTCGAACACGCCGCTGCGGCGCTACAAGCAGAACACCCATGGCGGCGGCATCCGCGATCCCTTCGTCATCAACTGGCCGAAGCGGATCGCGGCCAAGGGCGAGCTGCGGCATCAGTTCGTGCATGCCTGCGACCTCACGCCGACGCTGCTCGAACTGATCGGCATAAAGGCGCCGGATAACATCGCTGGTTGCCCGCAGATGCCGCTGGAGGGCGAGAGTTTTGCGCGCTCGATCATTGATGCCTCTGCACCCTCGAAGAGCTCGCCGCAATATTTCGAGATGTTCGGCCATCGCGGCCTCTGGCAGGGCGGATGGAAGGCGGTCGCCTTCCATCCCTCGGGCACTCCCTTCGAGAACGACAAATGGGAGCTGTTTCATCTCGACGAGGATTTCTCGGAGACCGACGATCTCGCCGCAAAGGAGCCGGAGCGGCTCGGCCGGATGATCGCGACATGGTGGGAAGAGGCCGAGAAGCACAAGGTATTGCCGCTCGACGATCGCTTCGGGCCGCGCTTTGCGGAGAACGCCGCGCGCTTCCACGGTGCGCGTCACCATTTCGTCTTTCACGCCGGCATGGGCCACGTGCCGACCGACGTCGCGCCGGATGTGCGCAGCCGCAGCTACACGATCGAGGCGCATGTCGAGATCGACGAGGCGGGTGCAAATGGCGTCCTGATCTCGCATGGCGATGCGACGTCGGGCTACAGCCTCTACGTCAGGGACGGCCAACTTGTACACGACCTCAACATCGGCGGCAGCCACCAGATTGTGCGCTCGGACCGCAAGGTGCCGTCAGGCGCGCGGCGGCTCGGCGTTCACGTCGAACGTCTTGTACGCAAGGAGCCGCCCGCAAAAGGCTCGCGCACCGGTGTCACCGAATACACGCTGCTGATCGACGGCGAGCCGGCGGGGGCGCTCCAGACCCAGCTCGGCTTCCACACGCTGATCTCGTGGTCCGGCCTCGACATTGGCCGCGACCGCGGCAGCCCCGTGTCGCATTACGAGGCGCCGTTCGAATTCGAGGGGAAACTGTTGCGCGTCACCGTCACCATGCACAACGACCAGAGGCTCGACGGCGATGCCGTCGGCAACGCGCAGATGGCGCGGCAATAGGGGAAACCGGTGTCATGCCCCGCGAAGGCGGGGCATCCAGTACGCCGCGGCCTCTCGGTTCAATCACCGCCGTCCCTGGAATACTGGATCGCCCGCCCCGGTGCGCAATTGCGCACAGGCGGGCGATGACAGTGTGCCCCTACTTGATCTTGTCGTAGGCCGCCGCGAAATCGCCCAGCGGCATCGGGATCGCGATCGTCTCCTTGGCCATGTTCTGGAAGGAGACCTTCAACTGCTTGCCGGACCTCAAGGCGCCCAGCAGGTCCGCCGCGATCGGCGTTGAGGCGTAACAGCCGCGGTTCTCGCAGGTCTGGATCTGGAGATCGACCGTCTTGCCCTCGTCGACCTGGAGCTTCGCGCCGATGGGAAGGTTGAGACCGAGCGGCAATTGCAGCAGCGCCACCGGCGTGCGGGTCTCGGGCGCGATACGGATGTTGATCAGCACGATGGTCTGGCCGGTCTTGGTCAGCACCGCGTTCTGCTCCATCGCGCATTCGAGCGGCGCGTCGCGACTGACGCTGGTGCAGCGCACGACCCAGCCCGCCTGTTGCGCCGGAGCACCGTCAGCCTGTGGCTGCGTCGGGGCAGGCGCAGGTTGTGCGGCCGGGGCAGCGGAGTTCTTCTTGGCGCTCTGCTGGGCATACACACCGCCTGTCGACAACAGGAGAGCGGCGGCGAGGGCGACAAGTCTGGATTGCATGGACATGGCGAAACCGCGTTGGCGTGAACCGAGGGCCTCGCTGTAGCGTCGCGGGAGCCGCGGCGCAAGCTTACTCGGCGGCCTGCTTGACGGTGCGGTGCTCGGGCGCCTCGTGACCTTCGCCGTCACCCGAACGGCCCCAGCCCGAGAACCAGTTGTTGAGCTCGTCGAGATAGAGATAGACCACGGGGGTGGTGAACAGCGTCAGCGCCTGGCTGACGATCAGGCCGCCGACCATGGCGTAGCCGAGCGGCTGGCGGATCTCGGCGCCGGTGCCGTGGCCGAGCATCAGCGGCACGCCGCCGAGCAGGGCGGCCATCGTCGTCATCATGATCGGCCGGAAGCGCAACAGCGCGGCCTGACGGATCGATTCCTCCGGCGTCTTGTGCTCGTCGCGCTCGGCAGCGATGGCGAAGTCGACCATCATGATGCCGTTCTTCTTCACGATGCCGATCAGGAGGATGATTCCGATCAATGCAATGAGGCTGAAGTCGAAGCCGGCCGCCATCAGGATCAGGAGCGCGCCGACGCCGGCCGAGGGCAGGGTCGATAGAATCGTGATCGGGTGGATGTAGCTCTCGTAGAGGATGCCGAGGATCAGATAGACCACGACGAGGGCGGCGAGGATCAGCAGCGGCACGGTGCCGAGCGACTGCTGGAACGCCTGCGCGGTGCCCTGGAAGCTCGAATTCAGGGTCGGCGGCGCGCCGAGATCGACCATCGCCTTCTGCACGGCCTCGGTGGCCTGGCCGAGCGCGACGCCTTGCGCGAGATTGAAGCTGATGGTGATCGCCGGGAACTGGCCCTGGTGGCTGATCGAAAGCGGGCGGACCGGATCGGTGGTCCAGGTCGCAAAGGTCGACAGCGGCACCTGGTCGCCGGTCAGCGGCGATTTCAGATAGAGCTTGTTCAGGCTGTCGAGACTGCCCTGCATCTCCGGCAGGATCTCGAGGATCACCTTGTAGGTGTTGAGCTGGGTGAAATACTGCGTGACCTGCCGTTGTCCGAAGGCGTCATACAGCGTGTCGTCGATCAGCTGCGGCTGGATGCCGTAGCGCGATGCGGTGTCGCGGTTGATCTTGAGCTGGACCGTGGTGCCCTGCGTCTGCTGGTCGGTCGCGACGTCGCGCAGTTGCGGCAGCGTCTGCATCTTGGCGAGGATCTTTGGCGCCCAGTCATTGAGCTCGGCGAGGTCGGCATCCTGCAACGTGAACTCGAACTGCGTGCGTGTCGGCCGGCCGCCGAGCCGGACGTCCTGGGCCGCCTGCATGTAGAGGCGGGCGCCCGACACCTTCTCGAGCTTGGGACGCAGCCGGGCAATGATCTCCTGCGCCGACGCATTGCGTGCGTTACGCGGCTTCAGCGTGATGAACATATTGCCGTTGTTGCCGGCGCGGCCGCTGCCGCCGATGTTCATCGCGATCGTGGCGACGTCGGGATCGTCCATCACGATCTTGCCGAGCTCGACCTGGCGCCGCTGCATCTCGGCGAAGGAGATGTCCTGGGACGCTTCGGAGGTCGCGGTGATCAGGCCGACGTCCTGCTGCGGGAAGAAGCCCTTCGGGATCAGCACGAACAGGTAGACCGACAGGCCGAGCGTGGCGAAGAAGATCAGGAGCGTGGTGCGGCGCCAGGCCAGGGCATGATCGAGAATGTATTCATAGCCGCGCAGCATGCCGTCGAAGGCGCGTTCGCTCCACTGGTAGAACTTGCCGTGGGTCACCTCGCCATGGGCACGCAGGAAGCGCGAGGCCATCATTGGCGTCAGCGTCAGCGACACGAACATCGAGACGAAGATGGTCATCGCCAGCACGACGGCGAACTCGCGGAACAGGCGTCCTATGATGCCGCCCATCAGCAGCAGCGGGATCAGCACCGCGACCAGCGAGATGCTGATCGAGACGATGGTGAAGCCGATTTCCTTGGAGCCCTTGAAGGCAGCCGCCATCGGCGATTCGCCTTCCTCGATGTAGCGCGTGATGTTCTCGAGCATCACGATGGCGTCGTCGACGACGAATCCGACCGCGATGGTGAGCGCCATCAGCGACAGATTGTCGAGCGAATAGCCGGCCACCCACATCAGGGCGCACGCGCCCAACAGCGCCAGTGGAACCGTGATGGTGGGGATGACCGTCGCCCAGAAGCTGCGCAGGAAGATGAAGATCACCATGACCACCAGCGCGATGGTCAGCAGCAGCGTGAACTGGACGTCCTCGACCGCGGCGCGGATCGTCGTGGTGCGGTCGCTGATGAGCTCGATCTTGATCGCGGGCGGGATCGCTGCCACGAGGCGAGGCAGGGTCGCCTTGATCCGGTCGACGGTCTCGATGACGTTGGCGCCCGGCTGCTTGAACACGACCAGGAACACGCCGCGCTTGCCGTTGGCCCAGGCCGCCTGCTTGGCGTCCTCGGGCCCGCTGACCGCCTGGCCGATGTCGCGGATTCGCAACGGGCCGCCGTTGCGGTAGGCGATGATGACGTCGTTCCAGTCCTTGGACTGGGTGAGCTGGTCGTTGGCGTAGATCGTGTAGGCGCGCTTCGGCCCGTCGATATTGCCCTTCGGGCTGTCGACCGTGGTGATCGCGATCTGGCTGCGCACGTCCTCCAGCGACAGGCCCTTGGCGACGAGTTTCGCCGGGTCGATCTGAACGCGGATGGAAGGCTTCTGCTGGCCGCCGATGAAGACCTGCGCGACGCCCGAGAGCTGGCTGATCTGCTGGGCGAGCTGGGCGTCGACGGCGTCGCTGACGCTGGTGAGCGGCAGCGTCTCTGATGTCGCCGACAGGAGCAGGATCGGCGCGTCGGCCGGGTTGACCTTGCGGTAGGTCGGCGGCGAGGGCAGGTTCTTCGGCAACTGGCCGCTTGCGGCGTTGATGGCGCCCTGCACGTCGTTGGCGGCACCGTCGATGCTGCGGTTGAGGTCGAACTGGATGGTGATCGAGGCGGTGCCGAGATAACTCGTTGAGGTCATCTGGGCGATGCCGGGGATCTGGGCGAACTGCCGCTCGAGCGGCTGGGCCACCGACGAGGCCATCGTCTCGGGGCTGCCGCCCGGCAAATTGGCCGTGATCTGGATCGTCGGGAAGTCCACCTGGGGCAGCGGCGCGACCGGCAGCAGGGGATAGGCGACGAGACCGACGAAGAGAATACCGGCCATCAGCAGCGAGGTGCCGATGGGATAACGGATGAAAGGTGCCGAAATCCCGCCCTCGGTCATTCCTGTCGTACCTTGTTCTGGCTTGGATCCGAGCTCGCTACGGCCGTCGAGACGAGGCTTCCGGGCTGGACCTTGAACTGACCGCCGGTGATCACCTGCTGACCCGGGCTCAAGCCTTCATCGACGACCGAACGACCGTCGATGGCGTAGCTGACCTTGATCTTGTGCACTTCGGCCTTGTTGTCCTGATTGACGGTATAGGCGTAGAGGCCGTTGGTCGAATGCTGGACCGCGTCATCCGGAACCACTGTCGCGTCCTTCAGGGTGCGTACCAGAAGGCGTGTCGAAACCGACTGGCCCGGCCACAGCGTGTGCTCCTTGTTGTCGAACACCGCCTTGAGCCGAATAGTCCCGCTGGTCGTGTCGACCTGGTTGTTGATGACCGCGAGCTTGCCCTCGGCCAGCGTCTTCTTGCCGTCGGTGGTGAACGCGATCACCTTGAGCGCACCGGCCTTCTGACCTTCGCTGATGTAGGGCAGCTGATCTTCCGGCGCGGTGAAGATCACCGAGATCGGCTCGACCTGCGAGATCGTCACGATTCCCGTCTGCGTGGAGGCGTTGACGATGTTGCCAACGTCGACCAGGCGCAGCCCGGCCACGCCGGTGAACGGCGCCTTGATCTGGGTGTAGTCGAGCTGGGTCTGGGCGTTGGAGATGGCGGCTTCGTCGGCGGCGATCTGGGCGGTCAGCTGCGCGACGGTGGAACGCTGGGTGTCGACCCGCTGCGCGGTCGCGAACTCGCCAAGCTTCATGGCGCGCTGGAGCTCGAGGTTGGCGTTGGCGAGATTCGCCTCGTCCTGCGCCTTCTTGGCCTTGGCCTGGTCGAGCGTGGCTTGATAGGGCCGGGGATCTATCGAGACCAGAAGGTCGTCCTGCTTGACCATCTGGCCTTCGCTGAAGGCGATCTTGTCGATCTGGCCGTCAACCCGGCTCCGGACCTGCACGGTGTTGAAGCCCTGAACCGTGCCGAGACCGGTCAGGTAAACCGGGAAGTCGGCCTTCTGGACCGGCGAAACGCTGACGGGGATGGCGGGCGGGCGCGGCGGGCCCTTCTGAGCCGTCTGGGCTTTTCCGGCCTCGGGGGAGCCGAATTTCTGCCAACCATAGTAACCCGCCAAGGCCACGGCCGCGATAATGAGAATCCAGAGGATCGGCCGTGATTTTTTCATGTCGGCTCGTTGGCTCGTATACCCAAAACTACGAATTGTGGAGCAATCGTAGGGTTCCAGCGCGCTTGTATAATACACGCCAAGTTCCAGTGTAAACAGCACTATCGGTTCGGAATCCTAAACAATTGGAAAGCTTTGCACTGTCTAGGCAGCTCCGTGACACTACGGTGTGCAGTGCTGCATTTTCCCGGCGCGGACAATCAGCGTGCAAACTTTAGGCAATGCTCGGAACCGGTGTGGGCGGCTTGCAGAGGCTCCGCAGGGCCGCCCCGGCCGCGCTGCGAAGCGAGTCGGAATTAACGCTCGTGAGAACGGTTCTAAATCGCGAGCGCGGCGTTCCGGTTGTCAGGAAAATCGGCATCGGTCATATCGGCCCCGCCACAACGGGAGCGCAGGATGGACGAGCTGAACGGCAAGCTGATCGCGTGTCAGATTCTGATCACGGGACTGATCGCGCGCGTCGCTAACGAGCAGCGCGATCCCTTGCGATTCCTGACCGACTTTCGCGACGAGATCAAAGCCGTCGTCAACGGCGTCAACATCGCCGGCATGGACAACACCGATCGCGTGCGCGCAGTCGCGCAGAAGACCGTCGACGAATTGTTCTCGCTGATGAAGCCGCCGAGCAGCGATTGATGATGTGCGCGAGACCAACGACCGTGCGATATTTTTGCGCTCTCTTTAGAACGAGTCCAATCTAATTTTAGAACGATTTCAAACTGTAGTTTAGAATCGTTTTGATCTGGACTTATTCAAGCGTTCTCGCGCGGTGCTCGCATTGACCCGCTATTTTGCGGCCGATACCAACAGCCCATCGTTCATCGAAGTGAGTGAGCGAACAAGAAGATGGGGCGTTTGGTAATGGGGCAGGTGGTCGCACCGAAGTCGCTGCGTTCAGTCGCAGCGTTCAATCCGACGGATGACAAGTCCGCGGGAACTTCCGGCAAGAAAGTCTCGGCAGTTGCGAGCTTGATCGCGGTGGCGTCGGTATCGAGCGGCGCGCAGGCGCAGCAGTCGAACCTGCCGCCGGTGACGGTCGATGCTCCCGTCGAGCGTCCGCGTCCGGCGGCCTCTAAACCTTCACCCGAGCAGGTCCGCGCGCGCAACGCGGTTCGCCGTGCGGCACAGCGCCAGCAGGCCCAGCAGGCAGCTCCCACCGTATCGTCCGGCCCCGCCGACGCCAATCCCTATGCCGATCCGGCCGCGCCCTACAAGGTCGACCGCGTCCAGGCCTCGGGCAAGTTTCCCGAGCCGCTTCTGAACACGCCCAAGACCATCACCGTGCTCAGCAAGGAGATCCTCGAGGACAAGAACGCCACGACGCTGAGGGAGGTCGGGCGCTCGACCGCGGGCGTAACGCTGGGTTCGGGTGAAGGCGGCAATGCGTTCGGCGACCGCTTCTTCATCCGCGGCTTCGACGTGCGCAACGACGTCTTCATCGACGGCATCCGCGATCCCGCGGTCTCCATCCGCGAGAACTTCTTCACCGAGCAGCTCGAGATCCTGCGCGGCCCGGCCTCGTCCTTTGCGGGCCGCGGCACCGCGGGCGGTGCGATCAACATCGTCACCAAGCAGGCGACCGATCGCAACTTCCAGAACGCCGAGACGACGTTCGGCACCGACATGACCAAGCGCGTCACGATCGACGTCAACCAGGTCGTCGACCCGACCTTCTCGGTACGTGTCGGAGGCCTGTTCCAGGACGCCAACGTTGCCGGCCGCAACTTCGTGACCGACAATCGCTGGGGCACTTTCATCTCGACCAAGTACACCCCGACCAACGACATCAAGATCACCACGAACTACGTCCACACCGACCTCAGCGGCTATCCCGATTTCGGCGTGCCCTATTACAAGCAGGGCAACGTGCCGGCCACCGAAGCGGGCATTCCGCGTGGGACCTGGTACGGCTTCCTCAATCGCGACTTCCAGACCGCGCGGCAGGATTTCGGCACGTTGACCGGCGAATACAAGCCGACCAACAACATCACCCTGACCAGCCGGACCCGCATGGAGCAGTCGACGCTGGAATATATCGGCACGTTGCCGCAGTCGCCCATCACGACCAATCCCGATCCGACCAAGTGGACGATCACTGCGAGCGCACAGAGCCGCAACCAGTGGGTTGACGTCATCGCCAACCAGGAAGAAGCCGCGTTCAAGTTCAATACGGGATCGGTCAGGCACACCGCGGTGACCGGGCTCGATGTGGCCAATGAACGCATCGGAATCGGCCGCTACACCGGCCTCTCGTCGGAAGCGTTCGGCGCCGGCTCCAACAGCAATGGCGCTTTGACCCTGCAGAGCATGTATTCGCCGGGCTATACCAACACACCCGGCCCGTTCAACCCGGTGCTCGGCGGCGATCCGACCCGCTACAACGTCGATAGCGGCGCCGTCTACGTGATGGACACGGCGAACTGGGAAGACACCATCATCGTGAACGGTGGTGTGCGCTGGGACAGCTACAAGCTGAAATCGTCGATTGCGGCTGCTTCGAGCAGCGTCGACTCCGACTTCGTCAACTACAACGCCGGCATCGTCTACAAGCCCGTTCCGATCGGCAGCCTCTATGCGGCCTATGCGACCTCGACCAATCCGTTCGGCTCCGAACTCGACGCAACCGGCACGGACTACGGCTCGTCTCCGCCGACCGGCACCACGATCCTCGGGCCCGAGCAGAACAAGGGGGCGGAAATCGGCACCAAATGGGAGCTGTTCGACCGCCACCTGCTGGTGACCGGCGCACTGTTCCAAACGACGAAGGACAATGCCCGTGAGACCGTCGGCACCACGCTGACCTCGGGGGCGGCCTACCGGATCCAGGGTATCGACATCGAGGCCAGCGGCAAGCTGACCGACCGCTGGAGCATCTTCGGCGGCATCGTGCTGATGGACTCGAAGGTCACCAAGAGCAACATCCCGGGCAATGTCGGCCTGCCGCTCGCCAACGTCGCGCATCAGTCGTTCAGCTTGCTCACCAAGTACAAGTTCGACGGTGACTGGGAGCTCGGCGGCCAGGCGGTGTTCCGCTCCAAGGTCTATGGCGGCACCTTCGGCGCCAACACCGGCACGCTGATCCCGAGCTACTGGCGCTTCGACGCGTTCATCGAGAAGAAGATCGACAAGAACTGGACCATGAAGTTCTACGCGCAGAACCTCACCAACAAGCTCTACTACGATACGCTCTATCGCAGCGCGACGCCGTTCGTGGCGGTCGCGCCGGGCAGGGCGTTCTACCTCATAACGTCGGCGAAGTTCTGATCATGTTGACATGCCTGTCTGGGGTCCTGAGCAAAGATGATGTGGCGGATTTCCGCCGCATCATGGACGCCAGCGAATGGGAGGACGGGCGCTCCACCGCCGGCTCGCAGTCGGCGATGGTCAAGCGCAACGAGCAATTGCCACCAGATGGCGAGGTTGCGCGAAAGCTGGGCAACCGCATCATCTCGGCGCTGACCTCGAACCCGCGCTTCATCGCAGCTGCGATCCCGCTCCAGATCTTCCCGCCGCTGTTCAACCGCTATGCGGCGAGCAGCGGCCACCATTTCGGCCTGCATGTCGACAACGCGATCCGCGGCGACCGCCTGACCGGCCTTCGCATCCGCACAGACCTGTCGGTCACGCTGTTCCTGGCCGAGCCGGAAGAGTATGACGGTGGCGAACTTGTGATCGAGGACACCTACGGTTCGCACGAAGTCAAGTTGCCAGCAGGCGACTGCGTGCTCTATCCCTCGACCAGCCTCCATCTCGTCACGCCGGTGACAAGGGGGACGCGGGTTGCATCTTTCTTCTGGCTTCAGAGCATGATACGGGACGATCAAGCCCGGAGCATGATCTTTGACCTCGACACCGCGATTCAGGCGCTGGTGAAACGGCTCGGGCGTGACGATCCCGAAACGGTCAAATTGACGGGTATCTATCACAATCTCATTCGCTACTGGGCCGAAGTATGAAGATCATGTCCTTCCAAGCAAGTCTTGCCGCAGCATTGATGCTGGCGGCCGCCTGGCTCGCATCCCCTGTTTCGGCCCAGACACAAAGCCCGCCGGCGTCCCCGGCAGCGGCTCGGCCGACCGCGGCGGCACCTGGTCCTCAGACGCCTGCTGCGCAGCCTCCCGTCGCCCAGACCCCTGCGCCGCCTTCATCCAGCCCGTCCTTGCCTGACGCGGCTCCGGCAGCCGCGGCACCGGCGGCGCCCGCGTCCGACACGGCATCGACGGACGGCGGCCGTTCTCTGAAGTCGGCCGCGCCGGCCATGAAGGAGTTGTCGCCCTGGGTGATGTTCATGTCGGCGGACGTCATCGTGAAGGCGGTGATGATCGGGCTCGCCTTTGCATCGCTGATGACCTGGACTGTCTTTATCGCCAAGTCGATCGAGTTGTCGGCCGCTTCCGCCAAGCTGCGTTCGGCGCTGAAGAAGATCGCTGAGGCACGGTCGCTCGCGGAAGCGCAGATGGCGCTCGGCGCCAAGCAGGGCGTCCTGCCGTCCTTCCTGGCGGCGGCCCTTCGCGAGGCCCGGATGTCGGCCGGCCTGTCCAGCGATGCCGGCATCAAGGAGCGCGCAGCCTCGAGCTTTTCGGAGATCGTGCGCGCCGAGGCGCGGCGCATCCGCATCGGCATGGGCGTGCTCGCGAGCATCGGCTCCACGTCGCCCTTCGTCGGCCTGTTCGGCACCGTGTGGGGCATCATGAACAGCTTCATCGGAATCTCGAAGTCGCAGACCACCAATCTCGCCGTCGTCGCGCCCGGCATCGCCGAGGCGCTGCTCGCCACCGCGATCGGTCTCGTCGCCGCCATTCCCGCCGTCATCATCTACAACCACTTCTCGCGCGTGACGAAGAGCTATCTCGAGCTTGTCAACCGTGCCTCGGGCGCGGCGGGGCGGCTGCTCTCGCGCGATCTCGACCGCAGCCACGGCAGCGTGCACTCGCGCGCGGCGGAGTGAACCATGGGTGTTTCGCTCGCAGACAATGATGACGACGACGATTTCGGCGAGACGCATGACATCAACGTCACGCCGTTCATCGACGTCATCCTGGTGCTGCTGATCATCTTCATGGTCGCAGCTCCGCTCTCCACGGTCGACCTGCCGGTCGATCTGCCGGTGTCGTCGACGGCGACACCGGCGAAAAAGGACAAGCCGACCTTCGTCACGATCAAGTCGGATCTGGCGGTTGCGATCGGCGAAAATTTCGTCAAGCGCGCCGACCTCGTTCGTTCGCTCGAGAATACGCCCAACATGAGCAGGGAGAAGCCGATCTTCCTGAGGGTCGATCGCGGGGTGCCTTACGGCGAGTTTTTCGACGTGCTTGAGATCTTGCGTGCGGGTAAGTTTACCCAGTTCAAGATCGAGGCACTCGAAGGCGTGCCGTCGCAAGGCGGAGCCGCGCAGCAAGCCGAGCCTGCAAGCTCGGCGAAGCAGTGAGATATGAGCGAGCCTCCTACCAGGAAATGGCTGTCGCGCAGCACTTGGGTGCTGGCGGCGATTCTCGCGCTGTTTCTTCACGTCGGCGGTGCGGCGCTGGCGATCGTCAATCTCGAGGCCGCCGATCTCGATGAAGGGCTGGGCGCCGACGGGGGCGAGATCGGTCTGGAGATGGTCGCCCTGAAAGCCGACGAAACCGACCTGCCGCCGGGACCGGAAAGTGACGCGTCGGTGGCCTCACCGGCGCTGAATCAGCAGAAGGCCGTCGTCAAGGAGGTCGATCTTCCGAAGGAGAAGCCGACCGAGACGGAGGAGGAGGCCGACAAGTTCGTCACCGAGAACAACTCCAAGAAGCCTCAGGAGGACGAGCCCGAGAAAGCCAAGGTCGAGACCAACCAGTCGGTCGAATCTGTCGCCTCGGAGGCCACCGCTCCGCGGAAACCTTCCGACGATGCAACGATCGGCGACAAAGCTCAGATCGTCGAAAAGGGGCTTCTGGACGATAAGAAGAAGCTCGTGGCGGGCTGGGCCAAGCAGATCAACGCCTGGTTCGAGCGTCACAAGCGCTACCCGAAAGTCGACAAGGTCAAGGACGCCAAGGTGAAGGTCGCCTTCGAGCTCGATCGCACCGGCAACGTCATGTCAGTCGAAATTCAGGAATCATCCGGCGACAAGCGATTTGATGATGAGGCCGTGGCGATGCTCCATCGTGCGAGCCCGCTGCCTGCGCCGCCCGCGGCACAAGCGGACGAGGGCCTCAAATTCAGCATCGACGTCATATTCAACGAAAAGAAGAAGTAGCACCCCCGTCGGCGGACGAGGACCTACACGCGCGGGGCAAGCGACCGGCGAGGCGGCTTCGCCTCAGCGCCAGTAGAGCCGGATCCCGACATAGACCACGACGAGGCAGGCGAAGATCAGTGCCACCGGGAGCGGCCGTTTCTGGGCTCCAGCGGCTGCGTTTGCCCCGAAGAAATTGACCTTCTTCGGCTTCGGTTCCGGACGGCGGAAAGCGGTAACATTGTCCGCCGCCCGCTCGGGCGGACGGGTACGAACGTCGGGCGGAGTTCCCGCGCCGCCCATCTCTGCGTAGTAGGCCTTGTAGATCGCGCCGATCGTAGCCTCGGTGGCCTCGCCCTCGCTCATCTGCGCCAGCAGGTTCTTGTAGCTCGCGAGGAACTCCTGGGCCTCCGGAGGCAGCGCGGACGACCCGTTGAGCTTGGCCATCATCTTCCAGGTGGCAAAATCGGCGCGGGCGCGGGTGTCCGCGCGTCGCGCGATCAGCATATCGGCAGCTTTGACCAAGTCGGCCTCGAGCCCTTCGGCTTGTGTTCGGGTGTTCTGTCCAACTACGCGTTGCCGGTCAGGAAGAGAACAGCCTGAATCACATAACCGGTCAACGTTCGCAGTATTCCTGAAATAACATCAAGATTTAGACCGAACTGCGAGCCCGCGAGCGGCAGCAGGATCAACAGGCCGATCAGGATCAGCATCCCGAACGGCTCGAGCCGGGCCAGTGGCATGGCGAGGGCCCGGGGCAACAGCCCGACCGCGACCCGTCCGCCGTCGAGCGGCGGGATCGGCATCATGTTGAAGACGGCCAGGACCGCGTTGATGAGCAGCGCGTTCTTGAGGTTGTCGAAGATCCACTGCGCCGAGCCGGCCGGTGCAAGGGGCAGGGCATGGAGCGCGAGAGCCGCCGCGAGCGCCAGCAGGATGTTGGTGGCGGGCCCGGCTAGGGCCACCCAGACCATGTCGAGCCTCGGGTGGTTGAGTTTGCGGAAATTGACGGGGACCGGCTTGGCATAGCCGAACAGGAACGGCGAATGCGCGAACAGCAGCATCGCCGGCAGGATCAGGGTGCCGAACGGGTCGATGTGCTTGATAGGGTTGAAGCTGACGCGTCCGAGCTGCCAGGCTGTGTTGTCACCGAGACGGTATGCGACGAAGGCGTGCGCGGCCTCGTGGAAGGTGATGGCGAGCACCAACGGCAGCACCCACACCGATAGGTCATAGAAGGAAATGTTCACGGCTCGTCTATCCCGGTTTGTGCCTCGTGACCTTGCAGCCAACCCGGCCAATCCGGTGATGGGGCAACGCGTCAGGGCAGGATATGGGACGCCGGTTCCGAAATCCCAAGCTGTAAATGATCCGCCAGCATGCCGCCTGCACGCGACAGATTGCGCGCACGGTGCAGGCGGATGTCCGCCGTCGGCAAGGGCGGCAGCCCGTCCGACAGGACGCGCAGGCGGGAAGGCACCGTGCCGGCTTTCACGACCGTGATTGCGAGGCCCTGCGCCGCGATCGCTTCCACGGCTGCCAGCGTCCGGCTGACAAAGGCGAGGCGCCAGGGCCGGCCTGCGGCATCGAGGGCGTCTGCGGCCCATTGCCGGAACAGGCAGCCCGGCGGGTAGAGCGCGACGGGCAGTATGTCCTGTGCTTCGGCTCGATACGTCCTGGCCGCGGCCCAGACCGCCTGCTCGCGCCGCAGCATCTCGCCATCGCCGCGTCCTTCCGGATGCATGGCGATGACGAGGTCATAGGCTTCGCCGAGCCGGGCCGGCATCGTCGCGGTCAGCCCGGTCTCGATCTCGACCCGGATCTCCGGATGGTTTTGGGCAAAGCGCGTCAGCAATGGCGGAATGACGATCGTGCCGTAATCGTCCATCACGCCGAGGCGAACCACGGCTTCGCGCTTGCGCGCACGGAGCGCATCGACGGCCTCTGCATTGAGGTCGAGAAGCCGCCGCGCATAAACGAGGAGTTCATCGCCTGCTGCGGTCAGCGCGACGCCGGCCCTGGTGCGTTGAAACAGCTTTGTACCGATCCGCTCCTCCAAGCGCCTGATCTGGACGCTCACCGCCGATTGAGTGCGGTTGAGCGTTGCGGCCGCGCGCGTGAACGAGCGATGCGCGGCGACGGCGAGAAAGGCCTTCAGCAGATCGGGATCGAGAACGGGAGCAGTCATGACGAAAACTTATCCCAGCATGACGGAAATTCCATTCCCTGTTTCGGCGCGCCTCGTATGTTGCGTTGAGGGCTCGTCAAGGGAGGGAGTGTGGGCGAAATCTCCGGAGTTCTGGCCGCCGTGCTGTCGAGCGGCCTCGGCGGCACCTCGATCGGCGCCACGCGCTACCTCGTGAGCAGCCTCGATCCGCTCGCGATCGGCTCGTTCCGGTTCGGCATCGGCTTCTTGCTGTTGCTGCCGCTGACGCTGCTCCGCGGGGATCGCTGGCCGGAGCGAGGGGACTGGGCCGCGGCGACCGGGCTCGGCATCCTGTTCTTCGCCTTGTTCCCGATCCTGTTCAACGCATCGCTGATCTTCACGACCGCCGCACGCGGCGCGCTCGCTTTGTCGACGCTTCCGCTGCTGTCGCTGGTAATCGGGGCTGCGCTCGGTGCTGAAGCCCTGACCTGGCGCAAATCGCTCGGTGTCGTGATTGCGACGTTTGGCGTTGCCGTCGCGCTGCTCTCCGATCTGACCTCGGCACCATCCGGCGCCTGGCGCGGTGATCTCCTGATGATGGCTGCTGCGCTATGCATGGCGCTGTATGGCATCTGGTCGAAGCCGCTGATCCGGCGCTCCAGCCCGGTCGCCTTCACCACCATGAGCATGGCGGCCGGCGCGGCCTGCCTCATCCTGCTTTCTTATGTCCGCGGCAGTTTTGCGCCTGTTACCGGCTTCGGCGTGCCGCAATGGCTGGCGGCTTTCTATCTCGGCGCCTTTGGCGCAGCGCTGACCTTCTATCTCTGGGCCTTCGCGCTGGAGCGGACGACGCCGACGCGCGTCGCGATCTCGGTGACGGTCAATCCGATCACGGCGTCTCTGGTCGGCGCCTGGCTGCTGAACGAGCCGCTGCGCTGGAATTTGGCGGCCGGCATCGTCGCGGTGTTTGCCGGGATCTGGATCGCAACGACGACAGGCCAGCGCGCTCGGGCGGCGAGCGCGTCCGCTTCAAACCAGGCCTGACGTCACGCCGGGATCGTCCCCGGATATTGCGTCAAACCGTCATCGAGCTTCAGCCAGGCGAGCTTTTCCGAGACCCAGATGTGCTCGGTCGGTGCAAAGGCGTTGCGATCGTCGAATGTGGTCAGCGAGACACCCGCGAGTGTGCCGTTGCGCCGCCACGCGAACAGCCGCGTGCCGCAGCGCTTGCAGAACACGCGGTCGATGTTTTCGGACGACGCATAGCGCTCGGTCTCGCCCTCGACGGTGAGCGCGCGTTGGTCGAATTGCGCGCGCGCGAAGTAGGGCGAGCCCATTGCCTTCTGGCACAGGCGGCAATGGCAGATGCGGACGTTGAGCGGCTCGCCTTCCGCCTTGAACCGCACCGCGCCGCACAGGCATCCACCCTCCCGGATCATGGCTCAGGCCACCCGCCATTCGCCGACTTGGCGCGCCATGTTCCAGTTGAGATTGTCGAGCTCGCCATCCATGTCGGAATTCCTGCGTCTGGTGTTGGTGAAGGCGGCCCAGCAGAAGCCGCCATGGGTTCGCACGGCAATCGTGCTCGTGCCCGGCAGGCTACCATTGTGCCACCAATTGTCTGACTTGTTGACGCTAAAGCCCTTGGCGTAGGCCGGGCTGTAGCTGGGCGCGGTGGTCATGACCTCGATGGTGCGCGGCCGCAAGATGTTCGCGGGCCTCGTATAGCCGTCGACATGCATCAGGAACTGCACGAGATCCGACGGTGCCGCGATCCAGCCACCATGGGAGTCCATCCGCCGGACATTCATGCCGTAGGGGCCCTCGCCCTGGCCGTAATAGGTGACTTCGCCGGCCTGCCGTTGCTCGCGCGTGTTGCCCGCGATGGTCATGTCGGTGACGCCGCAACGCGCGAGCACGTCGGCGCGGACACGCTCGGCATAGGGCTGGCCGGTGAGCTTCTCGATCACGCGGCCCAGCAAGCAATAGCCGAAATTGGAGTAAGCATAGTGCTGGCCCGGCGGCCGGTCGAGCGGCCGGTTGGCGAGCGTCCCGGCGATCAGCTCGGCATGATCCATCCGCGGATGCGTGAACATGGGATCGTGGTTGTCGTTGCTCCAGCCGCCGGCGGTATGCGTCAGGAGATTCTCGACCGTAATCTGGTCGATGCCGGCAGAGTAGGGCGGCGGCCCGTGATCGGTGCCAAGCAGCGCACCGGGGCCGAACACGCGATCCGTCAGCTTGAGGCGGTTCTCCTCGATCAGGCGGAAGATCGCGACCGAGGTGATCATCTTGCTGATGCTGGCGATCCGGAACAGATGCCGCGGCGTTACGGCCTCATTGCGTTCGATATCGGCAAGACCGAAGGCGTCCTCATGAACAACAGCGCCGGCATAGCCGATAGCAACGGACAGTGCCGGCACGCCGTACTTGTCCATGAAGCTGTGCGCGAGCCGTGCCATGGCGCCGCGCTCGGCCGGCGAGGGCGGGCGGATGCTCGGCGGGTTGGGCGCGACTTGCGCAAGTGCAGTCGATGATAGCAGCGGCAGCACGCCTGCGCCCGCTGCGAGCTTCACGAAATCCCGACGCCCAAAATCCTGACGACCAAGCCGCATGGTCCGCCCCTTCCAGGGGCGGCCAGTGCCTCAGTAGGTCGCCCGTCCGCCGGAAATATCAAACACCGCGCCGGTGGAGAAGGCACAATCTTCGGATGCGAGCCAGGTCACCATCGCGGCCAGCTCTTCCACCAGCACAAAGCGCGCCTTGGGGATCTTCGACAGCATGAAGTCAATGTGCTGCTGCGTCATCTGGTCGAAGATCGCGGTCTTGGCGGCTGCCGGCGTCACCGCGTTCACGAGGATATCGTGGGCTGCCAATTCCTTGCCGAGCGACTTCGTCAGCGCGATCAGGCCGGCCTTGGACGCCGAATAATGCGATGCGTTCGGATTGCCTTCCTTGCCAGCGATCGAGGCGATGTTCACGATTCGCCCGTATTTCTGCTTGAGCATGGTGGGCACGATGGCCTTGCAGGCGATGAAGGGGCCGTCGAGGTTGATGCGCAGCACTTTGCGCCACTCCTCGAGATCGGTCTCCCAAACCGGCTTGTTGACCCCGGCGATGCCGGCATTGTTGACCAGGATGTCGATCTTGCCGAAGGCCGCAAGCGTCGCATCGCGGGCCTGCTCGACGCCTGCGGTCTCGGTGACGTCGACCTTGAAGACGCGGACGTTGTCGCCGATCTCTTTTGCCGTTTTCTCGGCCAGTGCGGCATCGAAATCCCAGATCGCGACCTTGGCACCGGAATCGACGAAACGCTGGGTGATGGCGCGGCCAAAACCCTGCGCACCGCCGGTGACGACAGCGACGCGGCCGTTGAGATCAATCTTGTTCATGAGATGCGATCCCCTGAGCGTCAGAGCATGTAGCCGCCGTCGACGACGAGGTCGACGCCGGTGGTGAAGGCGCTTTCGTCACTGCCGAGATAGACTGCCATGGAAGCGATTTCGTCGGCGGTGCCGAGCCGGCCCATCTTCTGGCGCGAGACGAACATCTCCTTGCCTTGCGGCCCCTGCGCGGCGGCGCGGTCGAGCATCGAGGGGGTCTCGACGGTGCCGGGGCAGATGCTGTTGCAGCGGATGCCCTTGGTGATGAAGTCGAGCGCGACCGCGCGCGTCAGCAGCGATACCGCAGCCTTCGACGCGCTGTAGACGTAGCGGTTGGCCGGCGGCCGCAGCGCCGCGCAGGACGAGATGTTGACGATGCTGCCGCCGCCACCCGCCAGCATCTCGGGCAGGAAGGCCCGGATGGTCCGGTGCATCGACTTGACGTTGAGATCGAACGAGAAGTCAAAATCCTCTTCCGAGCACTCCAGGATGGTGCCGTGATGCACGAAGCCGGCCGCGTTGAGCAGGATGTCGACCTTGCCGACGCGATTGGCGAAGGCGTTGACGTCGGCGGTGTTGCGGACGTCGAGCTTTGCGACCTCGGCGATGCCTTCCTTGGTCAGGCCCGCGATGCCGGCCTCGTTGATGTCGGTGGCGATGACGGTTGCGCCTTCACGCGCGAATGCGATGGCGCATGCGCGCCCGATGCCTGCGGCCGCAGCCGTGACGACGGCGCGTTTTCCCTTGAGGCGGTCTGCCATTTTTTTCTCCTTTGAAATTCTTTTCGTCAATCCGGGGCGCGCCTCTTGGCGCGAGCCCGGAATCCATTTTTCGACGTGTTCTGTGGCCTGATGGATTCCGGGCTCGCGACTGCGTCGCGCCCCGGAAATGACAGTGTCAGTGATTGTCCCGCGCCACGCCAAACGTGCCGGCGACGTTCTGGTAGCGCGTGGCGAGCTCCATGCAGGCGCCGGTCGATTGCTGGCCGACCGTGTTGCGGTAGATCTCCTGCCACGGCGTCTGGTTCGCCGGATGCTTGAAGCCGCCATCGGCCATCAGCTCGGCGTGGCGCTTCTTCACCTCGTCGTCCGAGATCAGGATGTTGGCGCTGCCCTTGTTGAGGTCGATGCGCACCTTGTCGCCGGTCTTGAGGATCGCGAGCCCGCCATTGGCGGCGGCTTCCGGCGAGGCGTTCAGGATCGAGGGCGAGCCCGAGGTGCCGGACTGGCGGCCGTCGCCGATGCAGGGCAGGGACAGGATGCCGCGTTTGATCAGCGCCGCCGGCGGCTGCATGTTCACGACCTCGGCGCCGCCGGGATAGCCGATCGGCCCAGTGCCGCGAACGAACAGCACGCAGCGCTCGTCGATATCCAGCGAAGCATCGTCGATCCGCTCGTGATAATCCTCCGGACCTTCGAACACGATGGCGCGACCCTCGAAGGCGTTGAGGTCTTTCGGGTTGCTGAGATAGCGGTCGCGGAATTCCTTGGAGATCACGCTGGTCTTCATGATCGCGGAATCGAACAGATTGCCCTTCAGCACCAGGAATCCGGCATCCTTCACCAGCGGCTTGTCGTAGGCCCAGATCACGTCGTTGTCGGGCTTCGGTGCGTCCTTGCAGTTCTCGCCGATGCCGCGGCCGTTGACGGTGACCGCGTCCTCATGGATGCGCTTGTGCTTCATCAGCTCGCGCACCACGGCCGGCACGCCGCCGGCGCGGTGGAATTCCTCGCCGAGATAGAAGCCGGCCGGCTGCATGTTGACCAGCAGCGGCACGTCGTGGCCGACCTTCTGCCAATCGTCGATCGACAGTTCGACGCCGATGTGGCGCGCGAGCGCGTTGATGTGGATCGGCGCGTTGGTCGAGCCACCGATCGCCGAATTGATCACGATGCAGTTCTCGAACGCCTTGCGGGTCAGGATGTCCGAGGGCTTGAGGTCTTCCCAGACCATCTCGACGGCACGCTTGCCGGTCTCGTAGGCGATCTGGCCACGCTCGCGGTAGGGCGCGGGAATCGCCGAGCAGCCCGGCAGCGAGAAGCCGAGCGCTTCGGCAAGCCCGTTCATGGTCGAGGCGGTGCCCATGGTGTTGCAATGGCCGACCGAGGGCGCCGAGGATGCCACGATCTCCATGAACTCTTCATAGTCGATCTCGCCGGCGGCGAGCCGTTCGCGCGACTTCCAGACGATGGTGCCGGAGCCGGTGCGCTCGCCGGCGTGCCAGCCGTTCAGCATCGGGCCGCCCGACAGCACAATCGCGGGCAGATTGACGGTCGCCGCCGCCATCATGCAGGCCGGGGTGGTCTTGTCGCAGCCGGTGGTCAGCACCACGCCGTCGAGCGGATAGCCGTACAGGATCTCGACGAGGCCGAGATAGGCGAGGTTGCGGTCGAGCGCCGCGGTCGGACGCTTGCCGGTCTCCTGGATCGGGTGGGTGGGAAACTCCATCGCAATGCCGCCGGCCTCGCGGATGCCCTCGCGGACGCGGTGCGCCAGCTCGATATGGTGGCG
Source organism: Bradyrhizobium liaoningense (assembly GCF_018130785.1). Lineage (GTDB taxonomy): Bacteria > Pseudomonadota > Alphaproteobacteria > Rhizobiales > Xanthobacteraceae > Bradyrhizobium > Bradyrhizobium liaoningense_A. The sequence goes on along the minus strand of NZ_JAFCJT010000001.1, from coordinate 96,232 downwards.
GTTGCAGGGGGAAAGGTCGTTGCCGGTCTGGGCGATGCCGATGATCGGCTTGCCGGACTGAAGCTCGGCCCGGGTGAGGCCGTAATTCAAATAGCGCTCCATATAGAGCGCGGTCATGCCCGGGTTATGCGGGTTGTTGAACCATTCCTGCGAGCGGAGGTGGCGGCGAGCGCCGTTGCTGGCGGGCGCATGCCCATTGGTTGGCTTTTTTGTCATTGGTTTCTCCTGCAATGCAAACGCACTGGCGTCGGTCCTAGGCTGTCGGCTTGTGCGATGCCCAACGGCGCGAGCGATGATCTGCTGTCCCGCTGGCGGGTCGTTCCCTCACAAATGCGATACTAGTCTTGGCCATTTGGTAACGCTATCATTTTGTTCGCCGCGCCAGCGCCCGATGCGGCAGGCCTGCCGTCCGAGCGCCGCGACGACGAGCTTTGCCGCTCGATCACTTTGAAGCCGAGATCGAGCACCGGCTGCTCGGGGCGCCGTCCGTCGATCGCTTCGATCAGCATGGTGGCGGCCGTGTTGCCCATCTCGTAGCGGTTGGTGCGCACGCTGGTGAGGGTGGGCACGGCGGAGGCCATGAATTCGAGGTCGTTGAAACCGACGATCGCGATCTGCTCGGGGACCGCGATCTCCCGGCGCCGGCATTCAAACAGCACGCCAAGCGCGAGGTCGTCATTGGCGCAGAACACCGCGTCGATGCCTGGCTGCCGCGCCAGCAGATCGGTGAACAGGGCGCCGCCGAGCGTCACCGAGGTCGGTGTCGCCGTCGTGACGACGAGGCGCTGCTCGAACAGGCCGGCGTCCTTCATGGCCGAGACATATCCGTCCAGCCGCCGCTGCACCCGCGGATCCATGCGCGCGCCCACGAAGCCGATCTTGCGGTGGCCTTGCGCGAACAGGTGCGCGATCGCCGCGCGGGCTGCGTCATAGTGCGAAAAGCCGATCATCATGTCGACCGGATTGGGCCCGATCTCCATGATCTGCACGATCGGGCAGTCCGCCGCCTCCAGCATCGCGCGCGATTCCGTGGTCTGGTCGATGCCGGTGACGATCAGTCCGGCCGGCTTCTGCGCGAGAAACAGGCGCAGCAGCTTCTCCTCCTGGAGAATGCTGTAGCGCGTGTTGGACAACTGGATCGAGTACCGGCTGCCTTCGGAGGCGTCATAGATGCCGCGCAGCACGTCGGAAAACACGTTGTTGGTCAGTGACGGGATCAGGACGCCGATCACTTCGGTGCGCTGCGAGGCCAGCGCCCGCGCCGCCAGGTTCGGCACATAGCCGAGCTCCCTGGCCGCGCTCTCGACCCGCGTCCGCTTGGCGACCGACAGCGCCTCCGGATTGCGGAAGAACCGGGACGCCGTGATCGGGCTGACGCCGGCAAGCTCGGCAACTTCCGCCAGCCGGATTTTACCTGACTTGGTGCGTTTTCGACCCATTTGTTGGTCTTAGCATAGCCACACCCGCAAACAAAGGATCGTTGACAGCGCTACCAGCAACGACTAACCAAAGACAAATTGCCAAAACCGCACAAACTGCCGACAATGTCGCCCGCTAAGATCGGGCTTCGTTCGGTGAAGTCTGAAAAAACAAGACGGTCGCGGCGCAAGAGGCGTCGTGGACTTTCGAGGAGGGAGCTAGATGTCGTCTGTGCAAATCCGCGACGTGCGGAAATCGTTCGGCAATTTTGAAGTCCTGCACGGCGTTTCGATTCCGATCGAGGACGGCCAGTTCGTCGTCCTGGTTGGCCCCTCAGGCTGCGGCAAGTCGACGCTTCTGCGCATGCTTGCAGGCCTCGAGAACATCACCTCCGGCACGATCTCGATCGGCGACCGCGTCGTCAACAATATCCAGCCCAAGGAGCGGGATATTGCGATGGTGTTCCAGAACTACGCGCTCTATCCGCACATGACGGTCGGCGAGAACATGGGCTTCTCGCTGAAGCTGCGGAACGCGAGCTCCGACGAGATCAACAAGCGCGTCAAGCGCGCCGCCGAAATTCTCGCGCTGTCGCCGCTGCTCGAGCGCTATCCGCGCCAGCTCTCCGGCGGACAGCGCCAGCGCGTCGCGATGGGCCGCGCGATCGTGCGCGATCCGCAGGTGTTCCTGTTCGACGAGCCGTTGTCGAACCTCGACGCCAAGCTGCGCGTCGCCATGCGCACCGAGATCAAGGAGCTGCACCAGCGGCTGAAGACGACGACCGTCTACGTCACCCACGACCAGATCGAGGCCATGACCATGGCCGACAAGATCGTCGTCATGCATGACGGCATCGTCGAGCAGATGGGCACGCCGCTCGAGCTCTATGACAAGCCTGAAAACCAGTTCGTCGCCGGCTTCATCGGTTCGCCCGCCATGAACTTCCTGAAGGGGCATGTCCGCGTCAACGGCGTTGCGACCTTCGAGGGTCCGAACGGCGTCAAGCTGCCGCTCAAGAACGCGCCGGCCGGGTCTGACGGCCGCCCCGTGGTCTATGGCGTGCGGCCCGAGCATTTCACCATCGCGGACGACGGCGCCGACGCCGAGATCATCGTGGTCGAGCCGACCGGCTCGGAGACGCAGGTGTTCGCCAAGGTCGGCGGCGAGCAGGTCGTCGCGGTTTTCCGTGAGCGTCACCAGTTCAACCCGGGCGACAAGGTGCGGCTGAAGCCCGATCCGTCGCTGGTTCACTTGTTCGACGAGGCGACAGGCAAACGCATGTAGCGACGCCGAAGAACTGCCCAAGAACGACCCAATACAAATATAAAATTTAAGGGAGAGAACGATGAGCGATTTCGACAGGCGTAGTGTGCTCAAAGCAGGCCTGGGCGGCGCAGCCTTGCTGGCCGGCCCGGGCATCGTGCCGGTGCGCGCTGCTGAGTGGACCAACACGCCCGAGCCGAACGCGTCCATCCGCGTCCTGCGCTGGAAGCAGTTCATCCAGGCTGAGTTCGACAAGTTCGCCGAGCAGACCAAGAAGTTCTCCGAGAAGACCGGCGTCAAGGTCAAGCTCGAGGCCGAGAGCTGGGAGGACATTCGTCCGAAGGCCGCGGTCGCCGCCAATGTCGGTGCCGGGCCCGACCTGATCATCGGCACGCTCGATGATCCCCACAAATTCCCGGAGAAGCTGATCGACGTCACCGACGTCGCCCAATATCTCGGCGCGCAGTATGGCGGTTGGTACCCGGTCGCCGAGAAGTACGGCAAGAAGGGCAATGGCTGGATCGCGATTCCGCAAGGCGCGACCGGCGGCTGCCTGAACTACCGCATCAGCCATGTGAAGGCCGCCGGCTTCGAGGAATTCCCCAAGGATACCGCCGGCTTCCTCAAGCTCTGCCAGGCCCTGAAGAAGAACAACACACCGGCCGGCTTCGCTCTCGGCCACGCCACGGGCGATGCCAACGGCTGGTGCCAGTGGGCGCTGTGGGCGTTCGGTGGCAAGGTCGTCAACGACAAGAACGAGGTCGTGATCGACTCGCCCGAGACGATCGCCGCGCTCGAATACGTCAAGCAACTCTATGAGACCTTCATCCCCGGCGTGCTGTCCTGGAACGACTCCAACAACAACAAGGCGTTCCTGAACGGCGAACTCAGCCTCACCCTGAACGGCATCTCGATCTGGACCGTCGGCAAGAACTCCACGGATCCGAAGCAGCAGGAGATCGCCAAGGACATGAACCATGCGCCGATGCCGATCGGGCCGGTTGGCGTGTCCACTGAGCAGCAGAACGTGCTCGTCTATTACGGCTACAAGCACTCGAAGTATCCGAAGGCGGTCAAGGAATTCATCAAGTTCATGATGGACAAGGAGAACTACGACGCGTGGGAGGTCGCCTCCAACGGCTACGTCTCGCCGCCGCTCCCGGCCTATAACGACAACCCGGTGTGGACGTCGGACCCGAAGATCACCCCGTACCGCGACTGCCTGAAGCGCTGCCGCGACAACGGCTTTGCCGGTGATCTCGGTTATGCCTCCGCCGCCGTGATGGGCGACTTCGTCGTCGTCGACATGTTCGCCGAGGCGGCCTCGGGCTCCGCGACGCCGAAGCAGGCCGCCGCGCGCGCCGCCGAGCGCGCCAAGCGCTACTACCAGGTCTGATCAGCCTCTAATCTGCGCGGCGTCCGGTTCGCCGGACGCCGCGACTCCCAGAGCGTTTTCGAGCGAAGTGGATACCGGTTCGCATCAAGAAAGCGCGTCGAAACTAGAATCTAGAGCCCCGTTCCGATTCCATCGGAACGGAGATGGCTCTAGTTGAGGGGAATCCGACATGGCAGTCATGGCCGAGTCCGCTGTCGCGCAGGTCAAGCCCGGTAGCTTGTGGTCCAGAGCATTCGAAAGCCGGAACTTTCTCGGCGCGATGTTCATGGTGCCGGCAATCGCCATCCTCATCCTGTTTCTGGCTTATCCGCTGGCGCTGGGTTTCTGGCTCGGCATGACCGACACGAAAATCGGCGGGGCGGGCCGCTACATCGGCTTCCAGAACTTCATCTCGCTGTCCAAGGACTCCGTGTTCTGGCTGTCGGTGTTCAACACCATCTTCTACACGGTGTTCGCGAGCGTCGTGAAATTCGCGATCGGACTTTACCTGGCGCTGTTGCTCAACGAGCGGCTGCCATTCAAGTCGATGATCCGTGCGATCGTGCTGCTGCCTTTCGTGGTGCCGACAGTGCTCTCGGCGATCGCGTTCTGGTGGATCTATGACAGCCAGTTCTCGATCATCTCCTGGGTGCTGGTGAAGGCCGGCCTGATCACGCGCTACATCGACTTCCTCGGCGACCCCTGGAATGCGCGCTGGTCGGTCATCGCCGCCAATATCTGGCGCGGCGTGCCTTTCGTGGCGATCACGCTGCTGGCGGGCCTTCAGACCATCTCGCCGTCGCTCTATGAGGCCGCCAATCTCGACGGCGCCACCAACATGCAGCGCTTCCGCCACATCACGCTGCCGATGCTGTCGCCGATCATCGCGGTCGTGATGACCTTTTCGGTGCTGATGACGTTCACCGACTTCCAGCTGATCTACACCATCACGCGGGGCGGGCCGATCAATGCCACGCATCTGATGGCGACGCTGTCGTTCCAGCGCGCCATCACCGGCGGCAATCTCGGCGAGGGCGCGGCGATCTCGAACGCGATGATTCCGTTCCTGGTCGCGGCGATCCTGCTCAGCTTCTTCGGGCTTCAGCGTTCCCGCTGGCAGCAGGGCGGGAGGGACTGACAATGACCACGACGGACGACCAAAGCGTCGGAATGGACTACCTCGAGAGCTTCCCGCGGAAGTTCTTGCGCGTCTACCTTCCGCTTGGCCTGATCATCTTCTTCCTGCTGTTTCCGTTCTACTGGATGGCGGTTGCGACGTTCAAGCCGGACGCGGAGATGTACGACTACGAGAAGTACAATCCGTTCTGGATCGTGAATCCGACCATCGAGCATATCAAGAAGCTGTTGGTCGAAACCGACTATCCGCTCTGGATGTGGAACACCGTGATCGTTTCGGTGTCCTCCACCTTCATCTCGCTGTTCGCCAGCGTCTGCGCCGCCTATGCGATCGAGCGGCTGCGCTACAAGGGCTCGCGCTATGTGGGCCTTGCGATCTTCCTCGGCTATCTCGTGCCGCCTTCGATCCTGTTCATTCCGCTGGCGGCGATCGTGTTCCAGCTCGGTCTGTTCGACGGCAATCTGGCGCTGATCCTGACCTATCCGACCTTCCTGATCCCGTTCTGCACCTGGCTCTTGATGGGCTATTTCCGCACCATTCCTTACGAGCTCGAGGAGTGCGCGCTGATCGACGGCGCGACGCGGCTCCAGATCCTGGTCAAAATCACGCTGCCGCTGTCGCTCCCAGGAGTGATCTCGGCGGGCATCTTCGCCTTCACGTTGTCCTGGAACGAGTTCATCTACGCGCTGACCTTCATCTCCTCGTCGGAGAACAAGACCATCCCCGTCGGCGCCATCACCGAGCTCGTCAGCGGCGACGTCTATCATTGGGGCGCGCTGATGGCGGCCGCACTGACCGGCTCCGTCCCTGTAGTTATCCTTTATTCCTTCTTCGTAGAGTACTATGTGTCGGCGATGACCGGCGCCGTGAAGGAATGATCGCGGGGCCTGCCTGAGATCGCGCCAGGAGGGCGTTCCAGTGAACGCCCCGAAAGAGGTGCGTTCCGGCCAATAAAAAGGAGTAGGCTCTTGCACATTCTGGTTCTGGGCGCCGCCGGCATGGTCGGCCGCAAACTCTGTGAACGGCTGCTGCGCGATGGCCGGCTCGGCAAGAGCGACGTCACCAAGCTGACCATGCATGACGTGGTCGAGCCCAAAAAGCCGGAAAAGGCTGGTTTCCCCGTCGAGACCGTGTCGGGCGATTTCGCCGTGCCGGGCGCGGCCGAGAAGCTGATCGCCGGCCGGCCGGACGTGATCTTCCATCTCGCCGCAATCGTCTCGGGCGAAGCCGAGCTCGATTTCGACAAGGGCTACCGCATCAATCTCGACGGCACGCGGATGCTGCTCGACGCCGTCAGGCTCGTCGGCGGCGGCTACAAGCCGCGCGTGGTCTTCACCTCGTCAATCGCGGTGTTCGGCGCGCCGTTCCCGGATGCGATCGGCGATGAGTTCTTCCACACGCCGCTGCTCAGCTACGGCACCCAGAAGGCGATTGGAGAGCTGCTGCTCGCCGATTATTCGCGCCGCGGCTTCCTCGACGGCATCGGCATCCGCCTGCCGACCATCTGCATCCGGCCGGGCCTGCCCAACAAGGCGGCATCGGGATTCTTCTCCAACATCCTGCGCGAGCCGCTGGCCGGCAAGGAAGCGGTGCTCCCGGTTTCCGAGGACGTCCGCCACTGGCACGCCACGCCGCGCTCCGCCGTCGGCTTCCTGCTGCACGCCGGCACCATGGACCTCGCCAAGGTTGGTCCACGCCGCAACCTGACCATGCCCGGTTTCTCGGCAACAGTCGGCGAGCAGATCGCAGCGCTGCGGCGTGTTGCCGGCGACAAGGTCGCCGCGCGCATCAAGCACGAGCTCGATCCGTTCATCGTCGGCATCGTCGGCGGCTGGCCGCGCAATTTCGAGGCGAAGCGGGCGCGCGAGCTCGGCTTCACCACCGAAGAGAAGAGCTTCGACGACATCATCCGCATTCACATCGAAGACGAGCTCGGCGGCAATTTCGTCGCCTGATCTAACCGATGAACAGCGTGGATATGACGATGGCGAGCGTTGCTTGCATCGGTGAATGCATGGTCGAGCTCCGGCAGGCCCAAGGGGGACATTCCTCCGGGCAGTCCGCCGGGCAGGGCGGTGGGCTCTACTCACGCGGCTTTGGCGGCGACACCCTCAACACGGCGGTGTATCTGGCGCGGCTCGAGGTCAAGGTCGACTATCTCACCGCGCTCGGCGATGACGCCTTGAGCGACGAGATGATCGCGGCCTGGAATGCGGAGAGTGTCGGCACCCGCCGTGTCGTGCGGTTGCCGGGCAAGCTGCCCGGCCTCTACATGATCCAGACCGATGCGAAGGGCGAGCGCCAGTTCTTCCACTGGCGCGACAGTGCGGCGGCGCGCCAGCTGATGAGCCTGCCGGAGACGGACGAACTCCTCAACTCGTTGATGAGCTACGACATCGTCTATCTCTCCGCGATCACGCTCTCGATCTACGACGCCGCCGGACGCGAGCGCCTGTTCGCGGCGATCAAGCGCGCGCGCCTGCTCGGCACCCGCTTCGTGTTCGACACCAATTTTCGTGCGCGGGGATGGCCCGATCGCGACGTCGCGCGCGAGGTGTTTGCGGCGGCCTTCGCGGCCGCCGACATTGTGCTGACCTCGACCGAGGATCTGCTCGCGCTCTATCCCGGCGAGAGCCACGACCAGCTGATGGCGCGCATCCCCACGCCCGAGCTGGTGTTCCGGCTGGCCGACCCCGTCAGCCTGCTGCGCTTCCCCGGGGGGACCAGCGAGGTCCGCGCCGAACCAATGACCAAGCCCGTGGTTGACACCACGGCGGCGGGCGACAGCTTTGCCGCGGCCTATATCGCCGCCCGGCTCACGGGGGCCGATCCAGTCGAGGCGGCCCAGGCCGGGCATCGTCTCGCCAGCCTCGTGATCTGCTATCCCGGCGCCATCATTCCGGGCTATGCCATGCCGCCGAAAAAGCGGCACCGGGCTGCGCCCACGCGTCTAGCGACCAAGTGAAACGAAAAGATCCTCAAGATGCCCACTGCTGCCCAACAGAACCACCTCGTCGCCCTGTTCAAGGCCGCGACCGTCATTCCCGTCCTCACCATCGAGCGTATCCAGGACGCCGTGCCGCTGGCGCATGCGCTGGTGGCCGGCGGCGTCCGCACCCTGGAGGTGACCCTGCGCACCCCTGTTGCGATCGAGGCGGCGCGGGCGATCATGGCCGAAGTGCCCGAGGCGGTGGTCGGCATCGGCACGATCCTCAATCCGGCCGACTTCACCCGCGTCGAGAAACTCGGCGTCGCGTTCGGTATCAGCCCCGGCCTGACCCCCGATCTCCTCGCGGCCGCCGCGCATAGCTCCCTGCCGTTCGCGCCGGGCATTGCCACGGCTTCCGAGCTGATGTTGGCGCTGTCGCACGGCTTCGACGTCGCGAAATTCTTCCCGGCCGAGCAGGCTGGCGGCATCAAGGGCCTGCGCGCCTTCGGTGGCCCGTTCCCGAACGTGCGGTTCTGCCCCACGGGCGGGGTCGGCGAGGCCAATGCGGCGACCTGGCTGGCCGAGCCGAACGTGGTCGCGGTCGGCGGTTCCTGGCTGTGCCCGACGGCGGAGATCAGGGCCGGGAACTGGGCCGGCATAACTGCCATCTGCCAGCGCACCCTTCAGGCCCTTAAACCTGCGTGAAGTCTTGCCATCCCTAAGCTAAGACTTAGGTCAGGAAGAGACCCCAGGGAGAAAAGACCATGACCGCCAGCATCGTCGGATGGGCGCATACGCCGTTCGGCAAGTTCGACACGGAAACCGTCGAAAGCCTCGTCACGCGCGTCGCCAATGAGGCGCTGGCCGATGCCGGCATTTCCGCCTCCGACGTCGACGAGATCGTGCTCGGCCATTTCAACGCCGGCTTCTCGCCGCAGGATTTTACCGCCTCGCTGGTGCTCCAGGCCGACTCGAAGCTGCGCTTCAAGCCGGCAACGCGCGTCGAGAACGCCTGCGCGACGGGTTCTGCCGCCGTCCACCAGGGCCTGCGCGCGATCGCCGCAGGGGCGGCGAAAATCGTGCTGGTCGTCGGCGTCGAGCAGATGACCCGCACGCTGGGCCCGGAGATCGGCAAGAACCTGCTCAAGGCGTCCTATCTGCCCGAGGACGGCGACACCGTCGGCGGCTTCGCCGGCGTGTTCGGCAAGATCGCCAGCTCCTACTTCCAGAAATACGGCGACCAGTCCGATGCGCTGGCGCTGATCGCGGCCAAGAACCACAAGAACGGCGTCGCCAATCCCTTCGCTCAGATGCGCAAGGATTTCGGCTTCGACTTCTGCCGCGCCGAGAGCGAGAAGAACCCCTATGTCGCCGGTCCCCTGAAGCGCACCGACTGCTCGCTGGTGTCCGACGGCGCCGCCGCGCTGGTCTTGGCCGATGCCGAGACCGCCAAGGGCATGGGCAAGTCGATCGGCTTCCGCGCCGCGGCGCACGCCCAGGACTTCCTGCCGATGTCCAAGCGCGACATCCTCCAGTTCGAGGGCTGCACGGTCGCCTGGCAGCGCGCGCTGGAGCAGGCCGGCATCACGCTCAACGATCTCTCCTTCGTCGAGACCCATGACTGCTTCACGGTCGCCGAACTGATCGAGTACGAAGCAATGGGCCTGACGCCGAAGGGGCAGGGCGCCCGCGCCATCAAGGAAGGCTGGACCCTCAAGGACGGCAAGCTGCCGGTCAACCCGTCCGGCGGCCTGAAAGCCAAGGGCCATCCGATCGGCGCCACCGGCGTCTCCATGCATGTGATGACCGCCATGCAGCTCGCCGGCCAGGCGCCCGAGGGCATGCAGCTCAAGAACGCCAAGCTGGGCGGCATCTTCAACATGGGCGGCGCGGCGGTGGCCAACTACGTCTCCGTCCTGGAGCCGCTGAAGTAAGCTCTCGTCGGGTGGGCAAAGGCGCGGAAGGCCCGTGCCCGCCATTTTCTTTGCGCTAGATCATGGTGGGCACGCTTCGGCTTGCCCACCCTGACGCTCCTGATTGATTTGCGGGAAAGCTATCATGAGCAATGACTACGAATCTTCGCTGTCGCTGGACGCCCTGAACGATCGCATCGCGATCCTCGAGGATAATATTCGCCAGCTCATCGAGCAGGCCGCAGCCGCCTCGGGCGAGCAGAACGAGTCGCGCATCGCCGACCGCATCAACCAGCAGAACGACGAACTCGACCGTCTCATCAAGATCCGCGAATCCCGCCAGAAGAAATAGCAGCCGCAGCGCCGCGCATACGGCCATACGCCGGCTGCCCTTGCGCGCGCGGCGCCGCTGCCTTTAGCTGGACCGAAATCGCGGCGCCGCCTTGAGAGCCCGCGCAATCGGGAGCAAACGGATGGGGCCGCTGAAGGGCATCAAGGTCGTCGACATGACCACCGTGCTGATGGGGCCCTATGCGACCCAGATGCTCGGCGATTACGGTGCCGACGTCATCAAGGTGGAATCGCTCGACGGCGACGTCACCCGCCTGATCGGCCCGATGCGCCACGCCGGCATGGGCCCGGTGTTCCTCAACACCAACCGCAGCAAGCGCTCGATCTGCCTCGACCTGAAGAAGCCTGCGGGGCGCGAGGCCGTGCTGCGGCTGCTGAAGGACGCCGACGTTCTCGTCTACAATGTCCGCCCGCAGGCGATGGCGCGGCTTCAGCTCGGCTACGACGTCGTCTCCGCAATCAACCCGCGCCTCGTCTATGCCGGTGTGTTCGGCTTCGGCCAGGACGGGCCTTATGCCGCCAAGCCCGCCTATGACGACCTGATCCAGGGCGCGACGGCGCTCCCCGCCTTGATGGCGCAGACTGGTGATGGCGTGCCGCGCTATGTACCGAACGCGCTGGTCGACCGCATCGTCGGCCTCACCGCCGTCGGCGCGATCTGCGCCAGTCTCGTGCATCGGGATCGCACCGGCCGCGGCCAGCGCGTCGACATCCCGATGTTCGAGACCATGGCCGGCTTCGTCATGGGCGATCACATGGGCGGGCTCACCTACGAGCCGCCGCTCGACAAGGGCGGCTATGCCCGCCACCTCTCGCGCGACCGCCGGCCCTACAAGACCTCGGACGGCTATCTCAGCGTCATTGTCTACAACGACAAGCAGTGGGAGAATTTCTTCAAGGCAACGAGCCGCGACGATCTGCGCGCCGATCCCAAATTCGCGACCTTCGCCGGCCGCGCCGCCAATATCGACGTCGTCTATGCCGAGCTCGCCCGCATCTTCGAGACCCGCACCACGGCGGAGTGGATCGAGCTGCTGACCAAAGCTGATGTGCCTGTGATGCCCATGCACGATCTGCAAACGATCCTGCACGATGAGCATCTCGAGGCGACCGGCTTCTTCCCGGTCGTGACCCATCCGACGGAGGGCGCCATCCGCAGCATGAAGGTGACGGCGACCTGGTCGGCGACGGAAGCCGAGCCTGTTCGGCTCGCGCCGCGGCTCAATGAACACGGTGAGGAGATCCTTCGCGAGATCGGCTATTCCCAGGACGAGATCGCGGCCATGGTCCGCGACGGCGTCACGCGTTCGCCGCCGGAGTAGGGGAAAATGACAAATGACTCTCTCATCCGTCATTCCGGGGCGCGACGAAGTCGCGAGCCCGGAATCCATTGATTCTCCGCATGTGCCGCGCGATGGATTCCGGGCTCGGCCCTTCGGGCCGCCCCGGAATGACGAGGAGGAGAGACGATGAGCTTCATCACCGGCGTCGGCCTTACACCTTTCGGCAGGCACGAAGGCTCGTCCTCGCTCGACCTGATGAGCAAGGCGGCGCAAGCCGCGCTCGACGACGCGGGCCTCAAGCGCGACGAGATCGACGGTATCCTCTGCGGCTACTCGACCGTCTCGCCACACATCATGCTGGCGACCGTCTTCGCCGAGCATTTCGGTATCCGTCCGTCCTACGCCCACGCCGTGCAGGTCGGTGGCGCCACGGGGCTGGCGATGACGATGCTCGCCCATCACCTCGTAGAGGCTGGCGTCTGCCGCAACGTCCTCGTCGTCGCTGGCGAGAACCGTCTCACCGGGCAGAGCCGCGATGCCTCGATCCAGGCGCTGGCGCAGGTCGGTCATCCCGACTACGAGGTGCCGCTCGGCCCGACCATTCCTGCCTATTACGGCCTCGTTGCTAACCGCTACATGCACGAATACGGCGTGACGGAAGAGGACCTCGCCGAGTTCGCGGTGCTGATGCGCGCGCACGCCTGCACCCATCCCGGCGCGCAATTCCACGATCCTATCACGGTCGCCAATGTCATGGCCTCGAAGCCGGTGGCAATGCCGCTCAAGCTGTTGGACTGCTGCCCGGTGTCCGACGGCGGCGCGGCCTTCGTGATCAGCCGCGAGCGGACCGGCGAGGCCGGCGTGCGCATCCGCGGCTGCGCCCAGGCGCATACCCATCAGCATGTCACCGCCGCGCCCGCGCTCAGCGAGCTCGGTGCTGAAATCTCCATCGCGCGCGCCAGGGAGGCCACCGGCCTTGCGCTCTCCGACGTGCGCTACGCCGCGATCTACGACAGTTTTACGATCACGCTCGCCATGTTGCTGGAAGACCTCGGCCTTGCGGGACGCGGCGAGGCCGCAGTCCGCGTGCGATCAGGTCATTTCAGCCGCGACGGCGCGATGCCGCTCAACACCCATGGCGGCCTGCTCAGCTACGGCCATTGCGGGGTCGGCGGCGCCATGGCGCATCTGGTCGAGGCGCATTTGCAGATGACGGGACGGGCGGCGAATCGCCAGGTGCTCGACGCCTCGATCGCGCTGCTGCACGGCGACGGCGGCGTGCTGTCGTCCCATGTCAGCATGTTTCTGGAGCGGGTGCGATGAGCGAGCGAATCGCGGACTGGACCAAAGGCGAGCAGGCCATCACCTACCAGACCTGTGATTCATGCGGCCACGTGCAGTATTTCTACCGCGCCTTCTGCGCAGCCTGCGGAGCATCCGACCCCCGCGAGCAGCGCGCCAGCGGCAAGGGCAGGGTTTACGCGACCTCGCTGGTCTGCCGCGCCGCCACACCAGAGACGCGCGCGCACGTGCCCTACAACATCCTGCTGGTCGATTGCGACGAAGGTTTTCGCATGATGGCGCACGGCGAGACGAATCTAGCTATCGGCGACGAGATTGATGCGAGCTTCAAACCATTTGCCGGCAAGCTCGTGCCGTTTTTCAGCAAGAGGAAATAGTAGGATTCGTCATTCGGGGGCGGTCCAAGGGACCGAGCCTGGAACGGGATTCTGGGCCTGGCTTGTGCGAGAGCCACCCCGGAATGACGAAAACACTCACTTACGCCCGTATACTAACGCCCGTAGAATAATATACTGGCGATGACGAGCATCGCCGTCACCGCCAGCATATGCGCGAGCGCTCCCGAGGCCGCCCCCTTGGTGGCTTCCTTCATGCCTATTCTCCCTAGACTTGGGCGTGACTCATCGTTGCGCGCGCTGCGCACCCGACGGTCAATTATTTTTACTCGGAACACCCCTTGCGAGTATTCACCGTGATTTGTCCCCACGCGGCGAACATCGACTGTGCCAAGGTCGATCAGCAATGCGGCGGCATTTTGACTCGATAATGTTGCTCCTAAGATGACGCGCGAATAGAGTTTAGGGGAATTTTCGCCGGCAACGACAATAAGCATCAAAAGCGCAAGGTAAAAACTCAAGGAAAATCATGGCCCGCATCAACTACAGCGACCCGTCCAGGGCATCCGACCGCACCCGCGAAATTCTCGACAAGAACCGCAATGCCAACATCTTCCGGATGATGTCGCACTCGCCGAGCTATTTTGAGCAATACTGCCGGCTCGGCGGCGCCATCCGCCACAAGGGCGAACTCGATCCCATCGTGCGCGAACTCGCGATCACCCGCACCGGCATTTTGTGCGAGGCGCCGTATGAGATCGTCGCGCACAAGCGCATCGGCAAGAATGTCGGCGTCACCGACGAGCAGAACGAAGCGCTGGAGAATTGGCAGGCTGCGACCTGTTTCAATGAAGTGCAGCGCGCCGCACTCGCCTTCACCGACGAGATCGTGAAACTGAAGAAGCCGACGGATGCGACGTTCAAGGCGATCGCATCGAAGCTGACACCGGCCGCGCTGGTCGAGCTCCAGCTTTCGGTCGGCTTCTACATCATGACCTCGAAATTTCTGGAGACCTTCGAGATCGATCTCCAGCCCGTGACCGAAGTGGTGGGCTGATCCAAAAACCGCGGCGAGGGATGTCCATGACGATCGATGAATATGCGGCCTGGGCTGCAACGATTGCGAAAGTCGATGAACATCCGTCCAACGAGAGGCTGTCCTACCTCGGGCTCGGCCTCGCCGGTGAATCCGGCGAGGTCGCCGACCACATCAAGAAGCTGTTGCGCGATGACTGGCTCGACAAGGCGGGCCTCGTCGATGAGCTTGGCGACGTCATCTACTACTGGGCTTGCCTGTGCGCCGCGACCGGCCAGCAGCCATCCGAATTGCTCAAGGCAAGCGCCGCCAAGATCAAGCGGCGGCTCGGCGAGGCCGCGAGCCGCTAGGCCATTTACGTCGACGTCAAGATATCGACCTTGGCGTTGGCGAGGATCAGGCGATCGGCCAGCAACTGGGCGAGGTTGCGCATCACGCGCTCGCTGGCGCGCGGGTGCTGCTTGCGGAAGCGCTCGAAATCCTTCAGCGGCACCTCGAAAGCGGTCGCGGCCATGTCCGCGAACACGTCGGCCGAGCGCGTCGGCTCCAGCAGCGCCATCTCGCCGAAGGCCATGCCGGCGGTCAGTGTGGCCAGCCGCACGCCGTCGGGCAGGGTGACATGCACCGCGCCGCTGCGCAGGAAGTACAGGGAATCGGCGGGCTCGCCGGTCGTGATGATCTTTGCCCCGGATTGAAAGGTCCGGATCGTGCAGATCGAGGCGAGGTCGGTCAGCTCTTCCTCGCTCATGCCTGACAGCAGCGGCTGTTCGGCAAGTTCGGTGGTCTCGTGGAAATCGATCGAGCCGCCATAGCGGTAGACGATCTGGTCTTCGGCCCATTCGATCGCGGTGTCGAGCAAATAGAAGTCGCGGACGTTCTTCAGCTCTGCGGTCCATTCCCGTAACGTATCCCACGCCTTCGAGGCGCGACGAACGCCTGAAATCACGACGGTCACGCCCAGCGCCGCCAGCTCGGCGAACGCTTCGGCCACGAGCCGTGCCCCGGCGCGCGTCGTCGAGGTGACGCGGTGCAGATCGAAAATGACGATTTGCGGCCGCGGCTGTCCGGCCAGCCGGCGCGAGACGTAGTCCACCGCCGACAGGGAGAGCGTGCCGACCAGCTCGATGATCCGCACCTCCTGCTCATGCGCGGCCAGGATCTCGCGCTCCTGCGGGCGGCGGACGCGGCGAGACGGGCTCTTGCCGATGTCGTAGTCCGCAATGACCGCGTTGCGCGCATCGTCGCTGCGGTTGAGCATGTGCAGGTCGTAATGCGAGGACAGCGCCTCGCAGACCTTGATGCCGCGCACGCTGTTGCCGTGCTTGTCGAGCTTCGGCGAATAGCTGCCGAGGCCGAGGCGGGCAGGGAGCGCGGCCAGAATGCCGCCGCCGACGCCGCTCTTGGCGGGGATGCCGATCCGGTAGATCCATTCGCCCGCATAGTCGTACATGCCCGACGACGTCATCACCGACAGCGTGCGCGAGATGGCGTAGGGCGTCAGCACCTGTTCGCGCGTCACGGGATTGACGCCGCGATTGGCGAGCGTTGCCGCCATCACCGCGATGTCGCGCGCCGTGACCAACACCGCGCATTGCCGGAAATAGACGTCGAGCACGCCGGCGACATTGTCCGAGATCACCGCATTGGTCTTGAGGAGATAGCCGATAGCGCGGTTGCGGTCGCCGGTCTGGCTCTCCGACGTATAGACGGCCTCATCCACTGCGAGATCGCGCCCCGCAAAGCGGCTGAGCGCAAGCCGGATCTGCTCGAAGGCCTCCGTGCCCTTGCTGTCGTAGATCAGCCCGGTGCAGGCGATCGCGCCGGCATTGACCATCGGATTGAACGGATGGTTCTCGGAATTGAGCCGGATCGAGTTGAAGGGATCGCCGGAGGGTTCGACGCCGATCGCGCTCTCGACCCTGCCTGCACCCAAAAGGTCGAGAGCCAGCGCGAATACGAACGGCTTGGACATCGACTGGATGGTGAAGGGTACCCTGGAGTCGCCGACCTCGTAGACATGGCCGTCCAGCGTGGCGAGGCTGATGCCAAAATAGGCAGGATCGGCCTTGCTCAGCTCGGGGATGTAGTCGGCGACGTGGCCTGCGGTCTCGGCCGAGAATTCGTTGAGGCAGGTGTCGAGAAACCGCAGCAAGGGCGGCTTCGAGCGGGTCCAGGCGGAGGCGAGAGGCGAAAGCGGTGTCATCGCCTCTCTTTGTGCATCGCAATCAGGGTGCGCGCAACCCGTCCGGCAGCAGGGCCTGCCGCCGGACCAGCAGCAGGGCGACCAGCACCGTCGGAACGAGGATGGCGAGGCCGAGCAGCGTCACCTGCATCTGCGACAGCGGCATGATCCCCCCGCCGGGGGTCGCCACCACGAAGCCGCCGATCACCAGCAGCACGCGGATCGGCCATTCCAGCATCCCGGCACCGCGCAAGTCACCGACGAAGGGCTGGTAGCCCTGGATGCCGCCGCAGATGAACAGCGTGCCGAAGGCTGCGAGCCCCATCAGGCCGAGGCCGGCGAGATAGGGGCTCGGCCCTTGCAGCACCAAGGCTGGATTGAGCACGAAGAAGAACGGGATGAAGTAGATGATGCTGCCGACCCACATCGATTCCCAGCCTGTCTTCATCGCCGGGGAGCCGGCGATGCCGGCCGCTGCGAAGGACGCGATCGCGACAGGCGGCGTGATCGACGACAGCATGCCCCAGTAGAAGATGAACATGTGCACTGCCATCTTGTTCAGCCCGAGCTTCTCCAGCGCGGGCGCGACCAGGATGGCGAGGAAGATGTAGCAGGCAGTGGTCGTCAGCCCGAGGCCGAGGATCAGGCTGGTGAGGGCGCACATGCCGAGCAGCAGGAAGGGATTGTCGCCGGCAATATGCAGCAAATCGTTGGCGAGGCTCGACACCACGCCTGTCATCGAGAACGCGCCGATCAGAAGGCCGCAGCCGGCCAGAATGCCGACCAGCTCGACGAAGGTGCGTCCGTTGACCTCCAGGAATTTGCCGATCGTTCCGAGCGTCCAGCGCGTGTCCTTGGAGAAGAGCTGGTTGAGAACCAGCAGCAACGCGGTCGCATAGAATGGGGCGTGGCTCTCGCGCTTGAAGTAGAGCAGCATCACGATCAGGAGCGCGATGACGAAGACGTAATACCACCCGTCCTTGATCGTATCCATGATCCGCGGCAGGTCGGCGCGCGGAATGCCCTTCAGCCCGTGGCGCGCGGCATAGGCATCGACCTGCATGAACAGGCCGATGTAATAGAGCGCGGCGGGAATGATCGCGGCGATCGCGACGTCGGCGTAGCTGACGTTGAGGAACTGCGCGATCACGAAGGCGGTTGCGCCCATCACCGGCGGCGCCAGCACCGCGCCGGTCGAGGCGCAGGCCTCGATCGCGCCGGCATAGGAGGCGCGAAAGCCGCTCTTCTTCATCACCGGAATGGTCATGGTGCCGGCGGTCAGCACGTTGGAGATGATCGAGCCCGACATCATGCCGAGCAGCCCGCTGGCGAAGATGCAGACCTTCGCCGCGCCCCCGCGGAACGTGCCGCACAGCGCGAAGGCGAGGTTGATGAAGAACTTTCCGGCGCCGGTCATCATCAGCGCTGTGCCAAACACGAGGAAGCCGATCACGGTGTCGGCGAAGGCCTGAATGGGAATGCCGAGAAGGCTCTCGCCCGACAGCACGTGATAGGCGGTGGCCTGCTCCAGCGTCGACTGCGTGCCGCGGAACGGCCCGAGCCAGCTGGATTCCGCAAACAGCGGATAGACGGTGAAGGGAAGCACGCTCAGCAGCAGGCTCCAGCCGCCGGTGCGGCGCAGCGCCTCCATCAGCATGACCCACATCACGAGGCCCGCGGCGATCACGGTGTTCGGCGCACCGCCGAATTCCCAGCCGGCCTCGGCCGCCTTGCGCACGTTCGACATCAACAGCAGCGCGGCGGCAAAGGTGACGACGAAGAAGACGACGTCGTACCACGGAATGCGGTCGAGCGGCGCGCGCTCGGTCCCCGGGAAGATCAGGAAGGTGAACGGCAGCATCAAGGCGATCAGGAGGTAGAAATACTCCGTGTTGAGCTGCGTATAGCCGATGAAGAAGCGCAGCGAGAATTGCTGGTTGATGCAGAGGAAGATCGTCGCCGCGGTCGCGACGACGAGCGTCCAGCGCCAGGCGCCGCGCAACGTGCGGACGCGCGTGACTTCCGCTTCCTGCATGTTGCCGGCGGCGCCGTGCGGGTCGTCGAACACGACCCGCTTGGCCTCGTCCTGCGAGGCGGTGGAGACTGGAGCAGACGACATGATCGACCCCGCGCGTGGGCTATGAACCGCTGTGGACTATTCCTCGAAGCCGTTCGGCATGTCGGCCTTCGCGAGCGCTGCTGCGCGGGCCTTCATCCAGCCGTCGAGGAACGCCTTGTCATCCGAGGGCGGATTGGACTTGCCGTAGTCCGCCCACGCGGCACCGAGCACTTCCTGGCGCTTGATCAGCTTGTTGTTGTGCGCGTCCTGCGCGTCGGACCATTGGCCGGCCTCTTTGAGGGCCTTCACCGCGCCGGGATGCACAGGGACGACCCAGTTCTTGGTCTGGCGGTCGGCACCCAACCCGCCGGCGCCGGGCGCGGAGTCCTTGTAGGCGTCGTAGTTCACGATCATCGCCTTGGTCATCGCGTAGACCTGATCGGCCGGCTGAGCCGCGTAGGCGACGAAGATCGGGTAGGGATAGTTGCCGAGCTCGATCGGCTTGTCCGGCGTGATGCCGGCGCCGCAGGTGGCAGTCTGCGGGAAGAAGAACGAGCCCACCTTCTGCATCCGCGCCCAGCCTTCCTTGTCCTTCGCCGGCAGTGGCGGCCAGACCAGGCCGCGCGGCGAAGTCTCGGCTTCCTTGGCGGGGCCGGTGATGGTGGTGCCGAAGGCGGCATCGACGTCGTTGTTGATGAGGCCTTTCCACATCGCGCCGTAGCTTGCGAACTCGACGGCCTTGACGTCCTTCTGCGTCAGGCCTGCGAAGGCGAGAACCGCGAGCGAGTTCTGGTTCAGCGCGGGCGAGCCCACGACGAATCCGACGCGCTTGCCTTTCAGGTCTTTCAGATCTTTCACGCCGCTGTCGGCTGCGACCCCAAGCGAACCGCAATTGCAATCGACGCTCGAGAGCATGATCTGGAGCGGCTGCGGGCCCCACTCCTTGCTGCCGAACTCGAACACGCCTTCCTGCGCGAAATAGGTACCCGATCCCATCGCAGCAGACGCCGCGCGCTTGGCGCGCAGTGGTGCAAGCCGCGCGACGTCGTTGCCTGCAGGCAGCACGCGCACGTCGGTGCCGTATTTGTCCTTCATCATCTTGCCGACGCCGACCGCAATGTTGAAGCCGGCGGTTCCGGTGTCGTAGGCGGTGAACGTCAATGTCGCCGGCAGCTTGATGTCTTCGGCGATTGCATAGCGTGTAGACGCAAAAGAAATGCCCGCAACCAAGGCAGGCGCGAGCACGATTAGCCCACGAAGCATGTTTCCCTCCGATGATCCTCGCTTTGCCGCGAAGACTTTCATTCTTTGTTTGAAACAGTTTTTTGTTTGAATCAGATCATGTCATCGCGATCAAGCCATGGCAACGCCGTACCGCGAACGCGGCGATGAGGCAGACAGATTGTCGCGGAAGTCACGGATAATGCAGTCAGTTCGCGATGATCGCGATCGCCTGTCCTTCGGCGACGACGTCATCGAGCTTGACGAGAAGCGATGTGATCGTCCCGCTCGCAGGCGAGGGCACGGGTATCTCCATCTTCATCGCTTCGACCACCACAACGTCATCGCCATCCGCAACGGTTCCTCCAACTTGCACGGGAGTTGAGCAGATGCGACCCGCGATCTCGGTGATGATCTTAATTTCTGGCATGCCATCGCCTTTTTGTTGTCGTCGCAAAATGCCTGAGGTAGCGTCGTCTGCAAGTGGAATTTAATTCCGCACAGCGGAACAACCGGTAGGGAACATGGGACGACGATCGGAGCGGTTAAGCAGGCAAGGCGCGCTCGCTGGCGATGCAGGCGAGGGTGACGTCATCCAGGTGGTTTCGCGCGCGTTCGACGTGTTGCGATGCTTCGAGGGCCACGATAGCAGGCTCGGCAATCTCGAGATTTCAAATCGCTGCGGCCTGCCGCGCTCGACCGTGTCGCGGCTCACGCACACGCTGACGCGCATGGGCCAGCTGGTCTATCTGCCGCGCGACCAGAAATATCGCATCGGCCCGAGCGCGGTGGCGATGAGCGCCTCGATGATGAAGGGCGCGCAGCTGCGCAGCATGATCCGGCAGCGGCTCCAGGAAGTCGCCGATCAATTGCCTGGTACCGTCGGCTTCGTCGTGCCCGATCGCTTCCATCTGGTCTATCTCCAGTTCGCGCGCTCGGCCTCGGCGCTCGGCCTGCACGAGGGCACCGGTAGCCGCATCTCGATGGCCTCGACGGCCGCAGGCGCGGCCTACACCGCGGCGCTTGCGCCTGAAGTCGGCGATGCCTTCATCGCGGACATGGAGCGCGAAGCGCCCGAGGCTGCAAAGATCCTGCGGCCGCGCATCGAGACCAACCGGCAGTCGTTGCGCGAGCGCGGTTATGTCACGGCCTGCGGCCTGTGGAGCCCGCACATCAACGGCCTCGCGGTGCCGATCTGGTCCCCGCAGTACCAGACCTTTGTTGTGATCACGATCGGTCTTCTCTCGGCGATGTATGACGAGCAGCGTCTGCATGCCGAAGTCGCGCCGCTGATGCTCACGCTCGGCCGCTCGCTCGACAGCCTGATGGCGGGCGCGGAAGGCGACGTCTTCAATAACCGCATCTCGCGCAAGCCGGTCGCAATGGCCGTACATAACAATAACAAGCCGATCAATTCGGAGGGAGTGAATGAACTGGAAGCCGGAACTCGACGAGCTCGCCCGGCGCGAAGCCTTCGCGCGGGAGATGGGCGGCGTTGACAAGGTCAAGCGTCAGCATGACCAGGGCCGACTGACTGTTCGGGAGCGTATCGACAAGCTGATCGACAAGGGCAGCTTTCACGAGATCGGTGCCGTCTCCGGCATCGGTGAGTACGATTCTAGCGGCGAGTTGCAGAAATTGACGCCGGCGAACTGTGTGTTCGGCCGCGCGCGCGCCGACGGCCGCACAATCGTTGTGGTCGGCGACGATTTCACCGTCCGCGGCGGCTCGGCGGACGCGTCGATCTCGGCAAAGCCGCTGATGGCGGAGGAGATGGCGCATGATTTCCGCCTGCCCATCGTCCGCATCATCGAGGGTTCCGGCGGCGGCGGCTCGGTCAAGACCATCGAGACCAAGGGTGCGGCTAACCTGCCGGGTGGCATCGGCGGCACGCGCTGGTATCGCTTCACGACCGAGAATCTGTCGCGGGTGCCGGTCGTCGCGCTTGGTCTCGGCTCGGTCGCAGGCTTAGGTGCGGCGCGCCTTGCCGCCAGCCACTATTCCATCATGACCCGGAAGTCCGCGATGTTCGTCGCGGGCCCGCCGGTGGTGAAGGCGCTGGGGCAGGACCTCTCGAAGGAGGAGCTCGGCGGCGCCGATATCCAGACCCGCGCCGGCGCGGTCGATCATGCCGTCGACACGGAAGAAGAGGCCTTTGCCTGCGCGCGGCGCTTCCTCTCCTATCTGCCGTCATCGGTCTACGAGCTGCCGCCGACCTTGCCGTGCACCGACAATCCGGAGCGCACCGAGGAAGCGCTGATGAATGCGGTGCCGCGCAACCGCAAGCAGGTCTACAAGATGCGGCCGATCATCGAATCGGTCGTCGACAAGGGCTCGTTCTTCGAAGTCGCAAAGAACTTTGGCAAGCCGATCATTGTGGGCTTGGCGCGACTAGAGGGCAGGGCGGTGATGCTGCTCGCCAGCGACAGTTTCCACTACGGCGGCTCCTGGACGGCTGATGCGTGCCAGAAGGTGGTGCGCTGGGTCGACTTCGCCGAAACCTTCCATCTGCCGATCGTCTATCTCATGGACTGCCCGGGCTTCATGATCGGCCTCGACGCCGAGAAGGCGGCCACAATCCGCCATGGCGTCCGTGCCATGGCCGCGGTCAACCAGACCACCGTGCCCTGGTGCACCGTGATCCTGCGCAATGCCTTCGGCGTCGCCGGCGTGGTGCACCAGCCTGCGGACCGCTTCTCGATCCGCTACGCCTGGCCGTCGGCTTATTGGGGCTCGCTCCCGCTCGAAGGCGGCATCGAAGCTGCCTACCGCGCCGACATCGATGCGGCCGAGGACAGGGCGGGCAAGCTGAGGGAGATCGAGGAGCGTCTCAACAAGCTGCGCTCGCCGTTCCGTTCAGCCGAAAAATTCTGGGTCGAGGAGATCGTCGATCCCAGGAAGACGCGGTCGCTGCTGTGCGAGTTCGCGCGCCTCGCCGAGCCGCTGCGAAAGGCCGGACCGCCGGAGAACATGACGATCAGACCTTAGGTTGCGGTCATGGCGAGCAACCGGGTGCGCGCGAAGCGAGGCCCCGATGACAGGCTCCGTGAAACAATCCCGACTTCACCCGCGGAGGCCGTCTGGATTGCTTCGTCGCTGCGCTCCTCGTGGAGCGGCGCGGTGAAAGTCGTGATGGATGGAACCATTCGCGGCGATGCGCATTCAAACGCGCATGAGGAACCTGTATTTCGGCATCGGGGCCCTCGCCGCCGCGCTGGTTCTCTTTACGATTTGGTTGGGCCAGCATGAACGGGAGGCATCAATCGATCGCCTCGAGCAATGGGTGATCCCGCGCCCGCCACCTGAGCGCTAAAGGAATCGCGGCCGTCAGTGACGATCCTATCGAAGTACCCGCAAAAGCATTAACCGTAAGCCGCCAGACGCGAGCGGCCATGCCTTCCGCCGGACAGA
This sequence comes from Bradyrhizobium liaoningense, assembly GCF_018130785.1. Classification (GTDB taxonomy): domain Bacteria; phylum Pseudomonadota; class Alphaproteobacteria; order Rhizobiales; family Xanthobacteraceae; genus Bradyrhizobium; species Bradyrhizobium liaoningense_A. The sequence continues at coordinate 73,015 of NZ_JAFCJT010000001.1, read as the reverse complement.
TCGACATTTTAAACCTGCCGGGCATGCCACTGCCGCCGGTCTTCGGCGGCAGTGGCATGAGGGTTGACGATTAGCGCTTCGGTAGCGAGGCCATCACTTCTCCGGCGTCGCCGTCCTCCAGACAGGGAGTGACGGTCAATGGGAGCAGGTCAGCCCACTGTGCGTGCCAGCGATACATCGCCTTTGGATCGCTCGATTCAGAGATCGCAAATCCCTGTCCGTTCATGCCATGCCACCGGCCCAGCATCTTGACGCCTTCGGGGGGCGCTCCGCCGGTTTCCAGAAAGCGGCTGACGGCCGCATTGAAGGTGCCTTGAGGTACGCTTCAGGTTGTAATGAATTTCATGCGATTCTCCCATAACCTGAATTATTGGATGAATGCTGCGGCTGCGCCGCCCGCGCACAATAGCGCTGGCGTGTCGGATAACAACGGCGAATGAAACGGTGCGTTAGTGCGATGCGGAACCCGAAGCGGACTTGGTCGTGTGTCCAAGGCGATTATTCGTGTTCCGCTACCGCTCTGACATCGACGCAGCCGAAGACAAGGCGGCGAAGCGTCACCTCATCAGAGCCGCAGCACCTTGCCCGGATTCATGATGTTCTGCGGATCGAGCGCGCGTTTGATGGTGCGCATGATGTCGAGCTCGGTCTTCGATCGGTAGTGACTGAGCTCGTCGAGCTTGTCGAGGCCGATGCCGTGTTCCGCCGAGATCGAGCCGCCCATCGAGGTGATGAGATCGTTCACGGCCCGCGTGATGGCGGACGAATATTGGGTCAGCGTCCGCTGATCCATGCCTTTGGGGCCCATGAACGAGAAATGCAGATTGCCATCGCCAATATGTCCGAGCGGATAGGGGCGAATGGTCGGGAGAATGTCGAGCACGGCCTTGAGCCCCTTGTCGATGAACTCGGGAATCCTGGAGATGGCCACCGACACGTCGTAGCTCAGTCCCGGCCCCTCGGCACGGGAGGCCTCGGCGACGCTTTCCCGGATGCGCCACATGTTGCGCGATTGATTTCCGGTGTGCGCGATCGCCGCGTCAATCACGCGACCGGCCTCGAGTTGATCGGCGAGAAACTGCTCCATCTTCTCGGACATGCCCTCGGTCCCGTCCTGTCGTGCCCGCGAGGACGACCATTCAAGCAGGAGGTACCATGGCGTATCCGCCCTGAGAGGGTCCTGGGTGCCGGGGACGTGACGCAACACCATGTCGATGGCGCTGCGGCTCATCAGCTCGCAAGAGCCGACATTGTCCCCTGATGCAGCATGCGCTTCGGACAGGATCTCCAGGGCCGCCCGTGGATCCCGGACAGCCAGCCACGCCGTGCACACATCCTTGGGCGCCGGCCACAGCTTGAGGACAGCCTTGGTGATGATGCCGAGCGTACCTTCGGCGCCCATGAAAAGGTGCTTGAGGTCGTAGCCCGTGTTGTCCTTCTTGAGCGCACGCAGTCCGTCCCAGACGTCCCCGTTGGCCAGGACGACTTCGAGCCCCAATACGAGATTGCGGGCATTGCCATAGCGCAGCACCTGCACGCCGCCGGCGTTCGTCGACAGATTGCCGCCGATCATGCATGAGCCCTGCGCGCCAAGGCTGAGCGGCAGGAACCTGTCGTGATTGCTTGCGGTCTCCTGAAGCGTCTGAAGAACGCAGCCGGCCTCGACCGTCATCGCGTAACCAACGGCATCGATGTCCAGGACCCGGTTCATACGGCCGAGCGACAACACGATTCCGGTGTGCGCCGGCCAGGGCGTGGCCCCACCCATCAGGCCGGTGTTGCCGCCCTGCGGCACGATCGCGACGCCGTGCTCATGGCAAAGCCGGACCACTTTCGAGACTTCCTCGGTGCTGCCAGGACGAACGACGGCACCTGCGCCGCCAACCAGCAATCCCCGCCAGTCCGTCACGAACGGCTGCTTGCCGTGTTCGTCCTCGATAAAACCCTTCTCGCCCACGATTGCGCGCAAGGCGTCGCGCATCCGGGCGGTCAAAGGAGCGGTCGGGATGGTGGGTATGGACGACGGGAAGGCAGCCGGCATTGTGTTTCCCCTGGCGCATCTTGGTGTGCACTGCGCACGTGACGTGCTCGAGGGGCATTGTCCACGTTTGGAGCGGGGAGTCTAACGGCAATATCTCTGGCATGCGGATGCGGACCGCATCATCTCGGCCGGGCAGGCGCCGCAGGCGAGCTTTCAGCCACGTTTTTCTTCATATGTGATAGCCCGGCCCGTCGAAGGACGATGTCGTCCGGGCGCAACGATCGGCAACATCGATCGCATTTACGGCCGAACCGGACCAACGGGAGCTCGCCGCGGCGATATCGGCTTCATCACCGATTGATGCGCCGACCCCGGCAACGTTCAGGCAATCTCTGCAACATTTCTAAACATCTTCGTCAACATCCCGCGGTTGTTTGACGATAGGACGCGCTCGGATTTTACGGATCAGGATTGGCATAATGCTTTTGAAGATTTCGGTGCTGCGCATGGGCGTTGGCGCCGCTTGCCTTGCGCTTGTCGGCTTCAGCCCGTTGCGCGCAGAACCGGTGTTCGACACTCTGGCCGGCGCATGGTCGGGCATCGGCACGATGAAGCCGTCCGATGGTCCGCGTGAGAAGGTGCGCTGCAAAGTGGCGTACAACGTCACCAGGCCCGGACGGTCGTTGACGCTGGAGCTGCGCTGCGCGAGCGATGCGTACAAGATGGTCCTGTCCGCGAACATCGAGCAGAGCGGGACGGAGCTTTCCGGCAACTGGTTCGAGAGCGAATACCGGCAGGGCGGCAAGGTCTACGGCACGAACAAGGACGGCCTGATCGAGGCCCGAATTGAGGGAAACACCGTCGCCGCGCTGGTGACGATCCAGACCAGGAGCAATCATCAATCCTTTCTGATGGAGGCGCCGGGCTCCTGGATGTCGGAGGTCGCGATCGAATTGAACAAGGAAACCAAGTGATTTCGATCGCTTGACCTCGGTCTTTGCTCACGCGCAACAATTCTGTTTGAGCGCCCCACGCAAAGCGCCCCTTACGCGCTCTCCGTCTCCCGGTGCACGTCGTGCACCACCAGCCCCATGCCTTCCTCCGGCATCTTGATCCAGTCGCGTCGCTTCAGGGTGCGCTTGGTGTCCTCGTAGCCGCTCGTCCAGTGCTCGCGCATCGAGGTGCCCGAGAACTCGTGGTCCTTGGCGTCGCCCTCATAGGCCTTCTGCTGGTAGATCAGGTGCAAGATCGCGATCTCCGGCATTCGGCGCAGGCTCGCCTTGAGGCTACGATCCTCGTCGGAGAGTTGCTCGTCCGGGATTTTCGCCAGCGCCTTGTAGAGCAGGACCTTGAGATTGTGCGTGCGGCGGTAGACGTCGGTGTTGTGGCGCGTGCGCGAGGAGTACATGATGTCCTTGTGGCGGGCCATCACGTCCTGGATCGAGCGCGGCAGCACGCCCCGCGCGCTGAACAGGTCGACCTGGAACACCAGCGAATTGAGCGCGTCCTCCTGGTCGAGCAGATGCTGCAGGGGCGTGTTGGAGACGATGCCGCCGTCCCAGAAATGATCGGTGCCGATCCGTACCATCGGCAGCGCCGGGGGCAGGGCGCCGGAAGCCATGATGTGCTCCGGCTCGATCTCGTCATGGGAATTGTCGAAATAGATGAAATTGCCCGAGAGCACGTTGACCGCGCCGACCGCGAAGCGGACCTTCTTCTCGTTGATGAGATCGAAGTCGACGAGCTCCAGCAGGCTCTCCTTCAGCGGCATCGTGTCATAATAGCTGGTGGCCGTGCGCGCGCCGACCGGGCTGAACCAGGGATTGACTTGGTGCGGCGTGAAAAAGCCCGGCTGGCCCATCGCCGACGTCATCCACGCGCTGGTGAGGTTGCGCCACTGGCGGAAGATGTCGCCGTCGGGCGTGTAGTGCCAGATCTTGCGGTTGGTGATGCGCTCCCAGAAGATGCGCAGCGCTTCCAGCCGCTTCTCCGGCTTGTTGCCGGCGATGATGGCGGAGTTAATGGCGCCGATCGAGACGCCGCAGACCCAGTCGGGCTCGATGCCGGCCTCGTGCAGCGCCTGATAGACGCCGGCCTGGTAGGCGCCGAGCGCACCGCCGCCTTGCAGCACCAGCGCGACGCGATCGCAGCGTTCGGGGCGCCAGCCCCGTGACGGAGGCTGATGTGTCTGATGAGCCGGTTGTGACGTGCGGGCGTCCATGGCCGATATCTCCTGCCTGTCCCAAACGATTGCGTCCGGCGGTGACGGCGTGATGACAAGTTCGGCGCCGATGCATCGTCTGCATGCAGGCCAACCCCAGCGGGAATGGCAGGAGGTCGTGCACCTGACGGAAATCCTTCACATCGTAGTCAATGACGGCGGCTAGCAATTTGGCTTGAGCTTGCGAGCTGCCGGGCCGACATCACAGACATCACAGGAGAGGCGCGATGCGCAGGGAAGACGTGCTGAGACTTCCGTCCATGCCGGCGGCCGGGCCGAGCTATCCGGCCGGACCGTACCGCTTCGTCAACCGCGAATTCCTCGTCATCACCTACGAGACCGATCCCGACCTGATCCGCGCCGGTCTGCCTGAGCCGCTGGAGCCAATCGACCAGCCGATCGTGCATTACGAATGGATCAAGATGCCGGACTCTTCCGGCTTCGGCAGCTACACCGAATCCGGTCTCGTCATCCCCGCGCGCCTCAACGGCGAGGAGGTCAATTTCGTCTCCCAGATGTATCTGGATGATGATCCGCCGATCGCGGCGGGCCGCGAGATCTGGGGCTTTCCCAAGAAATACGCCCATCCCAAGCTCGAGATCGTCAAGGACACGCTGACGGGCACGCTGGAATATGCCGGCCAGCTCGTCGCCATGGGCACGATGGGCTACAAGCACGAGAGCATGGCCGGCAACGGCGATCGCACCCGGGCGACGCTGTCGAAGACGCAAGTGAATCTGAAGATGATCCCGGGCGTCGACGGCCGTCTCGAAGTCTGTCAGCTCGTCGCGATCAACCTCATCGACATCGTGCCGAAGGGCTCCTGGATGGGGCCCGGCCGGCTGCATCTGGTGCCGCATGTCAACGCGCCGGTCGCGGATTTCCCGGTTCGCCGCTGCCTGGGCGCGCACCATTACATCGCCGACCTCACGCTGCCGTTCGGCCGCGTCGTGCACGACTACGTCAAAGAGGCCGAGGCGGTGGCCGCGACAGGGCTGGCCGCGGAGTAGGGCTGCACCATCATTAAACTGTAACAAAGCCGTAATTGAGTACCCTTGAGAGGTCCGGAAGATGCTGTCAGCCATCTTCTGGAAACGGGGCATTTGTTGACGGTTGGGGTTGGCCATGGCTGAGCCGGCGAAGCTTGTCAGCGCGATATCGGATTCCCAGCCCGCCATTCCTGGCCTCGTCTGGGCGTTCCGGCTGCACGGCGACGGCAGTGCCGAGGCGCTGCCGATCGACCAGCCGATCGAGTTCAGCCATGACGGCCGGCTCTGGCTGCATTTCAACCTGACCGATGCGCGCGCACGGCCCTGGATCGCGTCGTCGCATTTGCCGCCGCTCGCGCGTGACCTCTTGCTGTCCAACGACACGTTCCAGCAGCTTCACGTCATCGACCATTGCGTCTACGGCGTGTTCTCCGATCTCGTGCGCGATATCGACAGCGCGACGGAAGAGACCGCATTCCTGCGCTTTGCCATGACCGAGCATCTTCTCGTCAGCGGCCGGCATCAGGCGCTGTGCTCGGCGGATGCGACGCGCCGCGTGCTCGAAGGCGGCTACCGCGTCGACAACGTCGCCCATCTCCTGGAAAAGATCGTCGACGAGGTCGCTGACACGCTGGACCGGATGGCGGACAAGCTCGGCCAGGAGATCGACGACATCGAGGAACGGATTTTGGCCGACGACGCCAAGCCGGAGATGCGCCGCAATCTCGGCCGGCTGCGCCGGACCTGCGTCAGGCTGCATCGCCAGCTCACCGGCCTGCGCGTGCTGTTCCACCGCCTCGATCAGAAGAACACCGATCATCTCTCGCCTGCCTTGCGCATCCACGCCGGCAAGCTGGCGCAGCGGCTGGACGGGCTCGATCACGACATCGTCGAGCTCCGCGAACGCAGCCGCCTGCTCGAGGAGGAGCTGCGCTTCAAGAACGAGGAGGAGAGCAACCGCCACCTCCACACGCTCTCCATCGTGACCTCGCTGTTGTTGCCGCCGACCCTGATCACCGGCATCTTCGGCATGAACACCAAGGGCCTGCCGCTGACCGATGTCGAGAGCGGATTTCTCTGGGCGGCTCTCCTGATGGCCTCTTCGGTCGGCGCGGCCTATCTCTTCATGCGGCGCACGGGTATCTTCAGGTAGCGTACGCCAGCCGGTATCAGCCGTGATCGGGACTGCCCACAGATATCCGCTGCGAATTGCGGTCGCGATTGTGCTGGCCTCAACGGTGGCGAGCACCGGCGCGCTCGCCGGCGCCAAGGACGAAAGCGCGGCCGAATGGCTGGCGCCAAAATGGTTCAACGAATGGCATGACGGGCTCGCCAACAAGGGCCTGAATTTCGGCGCCACCTATATCGCCGACAACATCGCCAACGTCTCCGGCGGCGTTAAGCGTGGCGCCATCCATTTCGGCCGCCTCGATCTGTCGGTCGATGCCGATCTCGACAAGCTGGTCGGCTGGACCGGCGGCCGCTTCTACGCCAATGCGTTCGTGATCTACGGCCAGGGGCTCTCCCGCAACTACGTGATAAACCTCGCTACCATCAGCGAGATCGAGGCACTGCCGGACCAACGGCTCTACAATGCCTATTTCGAGCAGAGCTTCTTTGGCGACCGCCTGAACATCAGGGCCGGCCAGCAGGCCGCCGACGTCGAGTTCTTCGACAGCCAGACCGACGACCTCTTCATCAACGGCACCTTCGGCTGGCCCGCGATCAAGGCGAGCAATCTTCCCGCCGGCGGTCCAGCACCGCCGATCGCGGTGTCCGGCATCCGCATCAAGGCGGCACTGACCGACAACATCACCGCGTTTGGCGCGGTGTTTAACGGCGATCCGTCAGGCCCTGGCGAGGCGGATCCGCAGCTGCGCGACCATCATGGCCTGGCGTTCCGCGTCAACGATGCGCCGTGGGTGATCGGGCAGGTCCGCTTCAACTACGACCTCGATATCGGCGGCCGTCCGCTCGCCGGCAATTTCACGCCGGGCGCCTGGAAGCACTATGGCTCGTTCGACAGCCAGCGGTTCACGGCGGAAGGGCAGTCGATCGCCGATCCCGGCGGCACCGGCATCCCGGCAAAACTTCGTGGCAACTACGGAATATTTGCGGTCATCGAGCAGGTGCTCTATCGCCCGCCGGAGGTGAAGGACAACACCACGTCAGCCTCGCTTCCCGGCATCACCGCGTTCGGCCGCATCGCCTACAGCCCGCCGGACCGCAATCTGATCGACCTTTACGTGGACGGCGGCATCGGCTTCGTCGGCTTCACGCCAGGCCGTCCGCTCGATCGCTTCGGCGTGGCGATGGCCTATATGCGGATCTCGAACACCGCGCGCAATCTCGACATCGACACGCAGGCGTTCACCGGCGTCGAGAGCCCGGTGCGCAGCAACGAGACGCTGATCGAGATGATCTACGAGGCGCACATCAAGCCGGGCTGGTTGATCGCGCCTTACTTTCAATACGTGTTCCGCCCCTCAGGCGGCATCCCGAACCCGAACGATCCCACGGGCGTGTCGCGGATCGGTGACGCCGCGGTGTTCGGCGTCACCTCCACGCTCAGGTACTAGGCCATCGCTCGCTTCGGCTCGGCCTTCGGCTGCCGCGATAGCGCCAGCACGATCAGCGAGGCGAACACGCAGAGCGCGCCGGCGATGAAGAAGGCGGGCAGATAGCTCTCATAGACCGTCCGCGAGAACCCGGCGCCGAACGCCGCGGTGCCTGCGCCGAGCTGATGGCCGGCAAAGATCCAGCCGAACACCAGATTGGCGCGCTCGGGTCCGAACTTCTGCGCGGTGAGGCGCACCGTCGGCGGCACCGTGGCGATCCAGTCGAGCCCGTAGAACATCGCGAAGATCGACAGGCCGTAGAATGAGAAATCGCTGAAGGGCAGGAAGATCAGCGAGAGCCCGCGCAGGCCGTAGTACCAGAATAGGAGGTAGCGGTTGTCGTAGCGGTCCGACAGCCAGCCCGACATGATGGTGCCGAAGAAGTCGAAGATGCCCATCGCGGCGAGCAGGCTTGCCGCCTGTACCTGCGGGATGCCGAAATCGAGGCACATCGGGATCAGGTGCACCTGCACGAGACCGTTGGTCGACGCGCCGCAGACGAAGAAGGTCGCAAACAGGATCCAGAACGCGCGCGACTTCGAGGCGTCGCGCAGCGTGCCGAGCGCCACGCCCGTGATCGAGCCATGGCTGACCGGCGGAGCCGGCAGGGGTTCGGTGCCTTCGTCGCCGAACGGGCGCAGGCCGACGTCGCTCGGCCGGTCGCGCATCGCGAGGAGAACCGCCACGGCGGAGACGCCAAGCGCGATGCAGACGAAGCCGAGCGCGAGCCGCCAGCCGTAACGTTCGGTCAGGCTTGCAAGCAGCGGCAGGAATACGAGCTGGCCGGTGGCGACGCTCGCAGTCATGATGCCGACGACGAGGCCGCGCCGCGCGGCGAACCAGCGCGTCGCGATGGTGGCGCCGAGCACCAGCGCGGTCATGCCGGTGCCGATGCCGATCACGACGCCCCACAGCAACACGAGCTGCCAGACCTGCGTCATGCCGAGCGAAAGGACCAGCGCCGAGACGACGATGAGCTGTGCAGTCAGCGTGACGTTACGCAGGCCGTAGCGGTTGAGCAGGGCGGCCGCGAACGGCGCCATCAGCCCGAACAGGATGAAGCGGATCGACAGCGCGGAGGAGATCTGCGCCGTGCTCCAGCCGAACTCCTGCTGAAGCGGGACGATGAACACGCCGGGCGCGCCGACCGTGCCGGCGCTGATCAGCGCGGTGAGGAAGGTCACGCCGACCATCACCCAGCCGTAGTGGATATTGCGGCGGGAAAGCGCTGCCGCGAGCCAGTTCGAAATCATTGGGCCTCAATCTTGGTAGTCAGGTCGCAAGAGACTTGCGCGAGTTTGCAGAATGGCACGGGATCTGTCTGTCGGAAATGACAGAGTTCCCTCATTTTCGGACGTGACTCTTGGTCAGTGCGTCAGACGCTCCACGGCGATCGCAGTGGCTTCACCGCCGCCGATGCAGAGTGCCGCGACGCCGCGTTTGAGGTTCTGCGCCTCGAGCGCGTGCAGCAGCGTCACGATCAGCCGCGCGCCGGTGGCGCCGATGGGATGGCCGAGCGCGCAGGCGCCGCCGTTGACGTTCAACTTCTCGCGGGGAATGCCGAGATCCCGCTGCGCCGCCATCGCCACCACGGCGAAGGCTTCGTTGATCTCGAACAGGTCGACGTCGCCGGCGCTCCAGCCGACCTTGTCGAGCAGCTTGCGGATCGCCGGGATCGGCGCCGTCGTGAACCATTGCGGCTCCTGGCTGTGGGTGGCGTGGCCCTTGATCTCGGCGATGAGAGGCAGGCCGTTGCGATCCGCGAGCGAGCGCTTCGTCAGCACCAGCGCGGCGGCGCCGTCGGCATTGGCGGAGGAGGCGGCCGGCGTGATGGTGCCGTTGGCGCGGAACGCCGGCTTCAATCCGGGGATTTTCGCAGGATCGACCTTCAGCGGATGCTCGTCATTGGCGACGATGCGCGGGCCTGCTTTCTCGGTGAGCGTGATCGGTGCGATCTCGGCCTTGAACGCGCCGCTCTCGACCGCCTTGCGCGCGCGGCTCAGCGTTTCCATCGCGTAGGCATCCTGGTCCTTGCGGGTGAACTGATAGGCTTCCGCGGTAGCTTCGCCGAAATCGCCCATGGAGCGGCCGGTCTCGTAAGCGTCCTCCAGCCCGTCCATCATCATGTGATCGATGATGCGGTCATGACCGGCGCGATAGCCGCCGCGCGCCTTGGCGAGGAGATAGGGCGCATTGCTCATGCTCTCCATGCCGCCGGAGACGACGATCTCGGCCGAGCCTGCGCGGATGATGTCGTGCGCCAGCATGGTCGCCTTCATGCCGGAGCCGCAGACCTTGTTGACGGTGGTTGCGCCCGTGGCGTCGGGCAGGCCGGCGCTACGTGCCGCCTGGCGAGCCGGCGCCTGGCCTTGTCCGGCCGGCAGCACGCAGCCCATGAAGACCTCGTCGATCTTCTCGGGCGCGAGTTTTGCGCGGTCCAGTGCTGCGCCGATGACGTGGGATCCGAGCTTGTGCGCCGCCAGTGGCGACAATTCGCCCATGAAGCGGCCGAGCGGAGTGCGGGCGGCGGAGACGATGACGACGGGATCGGCGGCTTCGGCCATGAGAAAACTCCCTGCGATGACGTGAAAGATTATGATCATCATATGATGCGGCGCAAAAAATGCAACCGCGGCCGGCATGAGAAAATCTTGCGGTTCGCATGAGATTTGCTCGTGCGATCGGAGGAGGCCTGCCCACGGCACACTGTCATCACCCGCGAAGGCGGGTGATCCAGTACTGCTAGACGGCTGTGATGAATCGAGAAGCTGCAGCGTACTGGATGCCCCGCCTTCGCGGGGCATGACACCTTTGGTGTAGTGACGGCGTGCTAACGCGGCGGCAACCCTACCGCTTCCTGTTCACAAACGCCTGCATCAGCCGCGTCGGCTCGTCCGTCAGGAAGGACTCGCCGAACACCTTGACGCTGAGGTTGACCGACTCCGTCAGCGGCAGTTCCTCCCATTGCCGCAGCAGCGCCTTTTGCGAGCGCAGCGCCTCGGGGCCGCATTCGAGCAGCGCCGTCACAACGTGTTCGACCTCTGCATCCAATCCGCCCGCCGGCGCGACCTTGTCGACCAGGCCCCAGGCCAGCGCCGTCGGCGCGTCGATGTTCTCCGCCGTCATCACCAGCCAGCGGGCGCGCGCCCAGCCGATGAGGCGTGGCAGCAGGGCTGCGTGAATCACCGAGGGGATGCCGACGCGGACCTCCGGCATGCCGAAATGCGCATCATACGCCGCGATCCTGAAATCGCAGGCGGCGGCGACTTCGAGCCCACCGCCGAGGCACCAGCCCGGCATCCGCGCGATCACGGGGGCAGGGAATTGGCGTACGGCCTCGCAGAGATCGCGCAGGCGGCTGATGAAGGCTTCGGCTGACTTCTGGTCGAGCTTGGCCATCTCCTTGATGTCGGCGCCGCCGATCATGCTCTTCTCGCTCTGGCCGCGCAGCACCACGACGCGGATGCTGCGGTCGGTCGCGAGGGTCTGCAGGCCTTCGCGCACGGCATCGGTGACGGGCGAGCCCAGAATGTTGAGCGGGCCGGCGTTGCAGATCGCGACATGAACGACGCCGCGCGCATCGCGCGTCACGCCGCAGTGATTGTTGAGCATTTCCATCGGGACGTCTCGGAGTTTCGTGGACATGCGCGAGGCGCGCGGGTCGGGATCACTTCGGTGCCGAAACGCCCTGCTTGTCAAGCGGGTGGGGAACGGAGTTGCCATTGTGAAGTTCGTGACATAGTATGACAGTCATCATACAAAGAGGCCGCCATGACCAGTAACGATCAACTCGATCTGTTTTCGCCCGCGCAGCGGCGTGAGCGCGTGGTGGATTGGCAGGTGCCTGCGCCGGTTGCAAAAGTGGCGATGGGGCTTTCAGGCATGGACGCGATGCTGGGAATCCGCGACGGCCGGTTGCCGCCGCCGCCCTTCGCAAAATTGATCGGTTTCACCATGGCGGTGGTCGAGCCGGGCCGGATCGTGATGGAACTGGAGCCACGCGAGGATCTCGAAAATACCATCGGCCTCCTGCACGGCGCGACCGCCGCGGCGCTGATCGATACCGCCATGGGCTGCGCCATCTCGACGCGGCTGGAGGCCGGGCAATCGTCCGTGACCCTCGACCTGAAAATGACCTTCCTGCGCCCGCTGTCGGTCCGTTCCGGGCTGATCTCGGCCGAAGGCAAGATCATCAAGCTGGGACGCCAGACCAGCTACACCGAGGGCTTTGTCCGCGACGGCAAGGGTGCGCTCGCAGTCCATGCAACTGCAACCTTTTCCATGATCGGCGTGACAACTTAACATGAATTAATGCACCGCCTGGTCCGTTTCTGTGTTATGAGATGATCTCCGACATTCAATGAGACCCGCATGCGCTATTCCCGGGAACACAAGCAGGAAACCCACGACCGAATCGTGAAGAAGGCCTCTGTGCGGCTGCGGGAAAAAGGCGCCCACGGCATCGGCGTCGCCGACCTCATGAAGGAGGCCGGCCTGACCCATGGCGGGTTCTATGCGCATTTCGACTCGCGCGAGGCGCTGGTGATCGAGGCCTTTGCCTACGCCATGGACCGCTCGATGGAGCACTGGCGCAAGCAGTCCGATCAGGTCGCGCCCGAAAAGCAACTGACCCAGATCGTCGAGACCTATCTCTCGGCGTTGCATCGGGACAATCCGGGCCACGGCTGCTCGATTCCGGCGCTCGGCGCCGAGATCGCCCGTGAGAGCCCCAAGACGCGAAAAGCCTTTGCCGGAAAGCTCGACGAGATGGTCGAGATGATGACCGATTTCATCCCGAACCTGCCGCGCAAGGCCGCGCGCAAGCAGGCCATCGCGACGCTTGCCACGATGGCCGGCACCATGCTGCTGGCGCGCATCGCCGGCTCCAGCGAACTGTCGGACGAGGTGCTGAAGGCCGGCAAGGACAGCGCGCTCGATGGTGCGAAGCGCGAGCCGAAGGTGACGGCGACGAAGAAGGCGAAGCAGAACTGAGATGCGGTAGGGTGGGCAAAGGCGCTCTTGCGCCGTGCCCACCATCTGTTCACGCCTGCAACGAATATGGTGGGCACGCTTTCGCTTTGCTCACCCTACGGGACCGTCCTTACCCGCCCCGCAAACAACGCCCGCTCGCGCTCCACGATCTCGCCGATGTAATCGGCCACCGCCCTGATCCGCGCGAGGTCCTTGCTGTCCGCGTGCATCAGCATCCAGAACGACCGCGTGATCGAAACCTCTTCCGGCAGCACCGCGACAAGCTGCGGATAATCGCTCGTCATGAAATGCGGCAGCACGGCGATGCCGAAGCCCGCGAGCGTGGCGTTGAGCTGCGCGATCAGATTGGCGCTACGCAGGCGCGCTGAGATCCGCGGCGACACCTGCGGCAGATAGTCGAGCTCGGGCGTGAACAGCAGTTCCTCGATATAGCCGACGAAGCGATGCTGCGGCAGCACCTCGCGCGAGGTGATGGCCGGAAAGCGGTCGAGATAGGCAGGCGCCGCATAGAGCCCGAGCCGATAATCGAGCAGCTTGCGGCCGACGATGCGGCCTTCCTTCGGCATGGTCAGGCTGATCGCGATATCGGCCTCGCGCTTGGAGAGGCTGAACAGCCGCGCGGTGGCCACAAGTTGCAGATCGAGATCGGGATAGCGATCCGCGAACGGCGCGAGCCGCGGCGCCAGGAAGGCGGTGCCGAACCCGTCGGGCGCGCCGATCCGTACCGTACCGGTGAGCCGCGCGACCGAGCCGCCGACCTGCTCCTGGTTGGCGACGATGGTCGATTCCATCGCTTCCGCACTGTCGGCGACGCGCTGGCCGGCCTCGGTGAGGAGATAGCCGGTCTTGCGCCGGTCAAACAGCTTTGCCGAGAGGTGCTTTTCCAGCCGGTCGACGCGGCGGATCACGGTCGCGTGGTCGACTCCGAGCTGTTTTGCCGCAGCCGACACCGAGCCGCCCCGCACGATGGCCAGCACGAAGCGAAAGTCGTCCCAATCGATAGCGCCTTGATCCAGCATTTTCGCACATCTATGGTGCAATATCTCAGACTTGAATCCTATAAAATGCAGGTCGATAGGATTTGTCAAAGCGTTCAAGCTCGGCCTCAAGGAGATCATTCCATGCGTTCAGTCGGACATTTCATCGGTGGCAAGGAAGTGAAGGGCACGTCGGGCCGGACTGCAGACGTCTTCGAGCCGATGACCGGTGACGTCCAGGCCAAGGTGGCACTGGCGTCCAAGGCCGAGGTTCGCGCCGCCGTCGAGAACGCCCGCGCCGCGCAGCCGGAATGGGCCGCGACCAACCCGCAGCGCCGCGCCCGCGTGATGATGAGGTTCGTCGAGCTGGTGCAGCGCGACTACGACAAGCTCGCCGAGCTGCTCGCCCGCGAGCACGGCAAGACCGTGCCGGACGCCAAGGGCGACATCCAGCGCGGCCTCGAAGTCGCGGAGTTCGCCTGCGGCATCCCGCATTTGATGAAGGGTGAGTACACCGAAGGCGCCGGCCCCGGCATCGACATCTACTCGATGCGCCAGGCGCTCGGCGTCGTTGCCGGCATCACGCCGTTCAATTTCCCGGCGATGATCCCGATGTGGAAGTTCGCCCCTGCCATCGCCTGCGGCAATGCCTTCATCCTGAAGCCGTCCGAGCGCGATCCCGGCGTGCCGATGCTGCTCGCCGAGCTGATGATCGAGGCGGGCCTGCCGGCAGGCATCCTCAACGTCGTCAACGGCGACAAGGAGGCGGTCGACGCCATCCTGGATGATCCCGATATCAAGGCCGTCGGTTTCGTCGGCTCCACGCCGATCGCGCAGTACATCTATGAGCGCGCCGCCCAGACCGGCAAGCGCTGCCAGTGTTTCGGTGGCGCCAAGAACCACGCCATTATCATGCCGGACGCCGACATGGACCAGGCGGTCGACGCACTGATCGGCGCGGGCTACGGCTCGGCCGGCGAGCGCTGCATGGCCGTCTCCGTTGCGGTGCCCGTCGGCAAGGCCACCGCCGACCGGTTGATGGAAAAGCTGATCCCGCGCGTCGAGTCGCTCAAGATCGGCACCTCGATCGATCCGTCCGCGGACTACGGTCCGCTGGTCACGCGCGAGGCGGTCGAGAAGGTCAAGAGCTACATCGATATCGGCATCAAGGAAGGCGCGACGCTCGCCGTCGACGGCCGTGGCTTCAAGATGCAGGGCTACGAGAAGGGCTTCTATCTCGGCGGTTCGCTGTTCGACAACGTCACCAAGGACATGCGGATCTACAAGGAAGAGATCTTTGGCCCGGTGCTCTCGGTCGTGCGCGCGCACGACTACAAGGAAGCGCTGGCGCTGCCGTCCGAGCATGATTACGGCAACGGCGTCGCCATCTTCACCCGCGACGGCGACGCCGCGCGCGACTTCGCGGCAAAGGTCAATGTCGGCATGGTCGGCGTCAACGTGCCGATCCCGGTGCCGATCGCCTATTACACCTTCGGCGGCTGGAAGAAGTCGGGCTTCGGCGATCTCAATCAGCACGGCCCGGACTCGGTCCGCTTCTACACCAAGACCAAGACGGTGACCTCGCGCTGGCCGTCCGGCGTCAAGGAAGGTGCGGAGTTCTCGATCCCGCTGATGAAGTAATCTCCTCGGCCGTCATTGCGAGGAGCGTAGCGACGAAGCAATCCAGCATCTTTCCGCGGAGACAGTCTGGATTGCTTCGCTTCGCTCGCAATGACGAGAGAAAAATGAGCAGCCCGACATGCAGTTCGCTCTGAACGAGGATCAGGTCGCGGTTCGCGACATGGCGTTGGCGTTTGCGGCCGAGAAGATCGCGCCGCACGCGTTGCGCTGGGACGAGGAAAAGCATTTCCCCGTCGACGTGATGCGCGAGGCTGCCGCGCTCGGCGTGGGCGGCATCTACATCCGCGAGGATGTCGGTGGTTCCGCGATGACGCGGTTCGACGCGGCGCTGATCTTCGAGGCGCTGGCGACGGGCTGTCCGACCACCTCGGCCTTCATCTCCATCCACAACATGGCGTCCTGGATGATCGATGCCTTCGGCAGCGACACCCAGCGCCACAAATGGTTGCCAAAACTCTGCTCGATGGAGCTGATCGCGAGCTACTGCCTGACCGAGCCGGGGGCCGGCTCCGATGCGGCAGCGCTGCGCACCCGTGCCGTGCGCGACGGCGATCATTACGTCCTCAACGGCCAGAAGCAGTTCATCTCCGGCGCCGGCGGCACGGATCTTCTTGTCGCCATGGTCCGGACTGGCGGTGACGGTGCCGGCGGCGTCTCGACCCTCGTGATCGACGGCAACACGCCCGGCGTCTCCTATGGCGCCAATGAGCGCAAGATGGGCTGGAATGCGCAGCCGACCCGCGCCGTGATGTTCGAGAACGCCCGCGTGCCGGTCGCCAACCGCCTCGGTGAGGAGGGCATCGGCTTCAAGATCGCGATGGCCGGCCTCGACGGCGGCCGCCTCAACATCACCGCATGCTCGCTCGGCGGCGCGCAGACCGCGCTCGACAAGGCGCGCGCCTACATGAAGGAGCGCAAGGCTTTTGGAAAGCGTCTCGACGAATTCCAGGCATTGCAATTCCGGCTCGCCGACATGGCGATCGAGCTCGAGGCCGCGCGCACCTTCCTGTGGCGCGCCGCCGCCGCGCTCGACCGCAAGGACCCCGATGCCACCATGCTCTGCGCCATGGCAAAGCGCTTCGGCACTGATGTCGGCTTCGAGGTCGCCAACCACGCTCTCCAGCTCCACGGCGGTTACGGTTATCTCAGCGAATACGGCATCGAGAAGATCGTGCGCGATCTGCGCGTGCACCAGATTCTCGAAGGCACCAATGAAATCATGCGGCTCATCGTGGCGCGCAAACTGATCGAGGGCGCGCGATGAGCGGAGTGGAAGAGGGCGATCTGGTCGCGCGCGTCGAGGGCGCGGCCGGCGTGATCCGGCTCAACCGTCCGAAGGCGATCAACGCCGTCACGCTGGAGATGTTTCGCGACATCGACAAGGCGCTCGACCGTTTCGAGGCCGATCCCGCCGTTGCCGTGATCCTGCTGGAGGGCTCCGGCGAGCGCGGCCTCTGCGCCGGCGGCGACATCCGCACGCTCTGGGAGAGCTCGAAGGTCAATGGCGACCTCGGCAAGATCCTCTGGCGCGAGGAATACATCCTAAATGCCCGGATCAAGAAGTTCCCAAAGCCTTACGTCGCCTTCATGGACGGCATCGTGATGGGCGGTGGTGTCGGGCTCTCCGCCCATGCCAGCCACCGCGTCGTCACCGATCGCACCAAGCTTGCGATGCCCGAGGTCGGGCTCGGTTTCTTCCCGGATGTTGGCGGCACCTGGCTGTTGTCGCGCTCGCCGGGCGAGATCGGCACTTATTTCGGCCTGACCGGCCAGACCATGAACGGCCCCGACGCGATCCATGCGAAATTCGCGGATGCCGTGGTGCCGGCGGCCAAATGGCCAGGGCTGCGCGAGGCGTTGACGAAGGTTCGCCCCGGCGTGACCGCGTCCGATGTCACCAAGCTCATCAACGGTTTTGCGACCGGTGAGGCCGCGGGGCCGGTCGCTGCAAGAGAGCCTGTTATCGACGCATTATTCGGCTTCGATCGCATGGAGGACATTTTTGCTGCACTCAAGCGCGACGGCTCGGAGTTCGCGCTGGCGACGCTGAAGACGCTCAACGAAAAATCGCCGCGCGGCATGGTGGTGACGCTGAAGCTGCTGCGGCTCGCGCGCACCGCGTCCAGCCTGGAAGAGTGCCTGGTGCGCGAATATCGTGCGGCGCTGGAGGTCTTCCGCAGCGACGATTTCCGCGAAGGCGTGCGCGCGGCCGTGATCGACAAGGACCGCAATCCGAGCTGGTCGCCGCCGCGGATCGGGGATGTGACGCCAGAGATGCTCGCGCCGTATCTCGCCGGGATCGGCGCCGACGAGCTGAAGTTCAGCTAACAACGATTGAAGCGGAGGAAACGAAAATGGCCACGATCGCATTCATCGGTCTCGGCAATATGGGCGGCCCGATGGCTGCCAACCTGGTCAAGGCCGGCCACAAGGTGGTGGCGTTCGACCTCGTCGAGGCTTCGCGCGCGCAAGCCAAGGCGGATGGCGCCGGCATTGCCGATAGCGCCGCGGGCGCGGTGAAGGGTGCCGATGTCGTCGTCACCATGCTGCCGGCCGGCAAGCACGTGCTCGGCGTCTGGAACGAGGTCGTGCCCGCCATGACCAAGGGCGCGCTGATCATCGACAGCTCCACCATCGACGTCGAGAGCGCGCGGCAGGCGCATGCGCTCGCCGCCAAGAACGGCGTGCTCTCGGTCGACGCGCCGGTCTCCGGCGGCACGGGTGGTGCGAAGGGGGCGACGCTTACCTTCATGTGCGGCGGCGAGGAGAGCGCGTTTGCGGCGGCCAAGCCGGTGCTGGAGAAGATGGGCAAGAAGATCGTGCATTGCGGCGGCGCCGGCGCGGGCCAGGCGGCAAAGATTTGCAACAACATGATCCTCGGCATTTCCATGATCGCGGTGAGCGAGGCGTTTGCGCTCGGTGAGAAGCTCGGCCTCTCGCATCAGGCGCTGTTCGACGTCGCCTCGACCTCGTCGGGCCAGTGCTGGTCGCTGACGACCTATTGCCCGGTTCCGGGTCCGGTGCCGACTTCGCCGGCCAACAACGAGTACAAGCCGGGCTTTGCCTCGGCGCTGATGGTGAAGGACCTGACGCTGGCGCAGGACGCCGCCAAGGCTGCGGGCGCGGCGACGCCGCTCGGCAAGCATGCGCAGGAGATCTATCAGTCCTTCGATGCCGCAGGGCAGGGCGGGGTGGATTTTTCCGGAATTATCAAGCACGTTAGGGGGCTAGCCGGGAAAGCCTAATGACGACATTTCAGGACGCGCGCGCGTTTCTGCTAAAACACCGCACGGATTACGAGACAGCGGTCAGAGACTTCCGCTGGCCCGATCCGGTTCCCTTCAACTGGGCGCTCGACTGGTTCGACGAGCTCGCGAAGGATGCGGATGCCAAAGACCGGCCCGCGCTCTGGATTGTCGATGCCGCGCAGGACAAGCAAACGAAGTTGTCCTTTGCGGTGCTCTCGCAGCGCTCCAATCAGGTCGCAAACTTCCTCCGCGCACAGGGCCTGAGGCGCGGAGACCATCTCCTGCTGCTGCTCGGCAATGTGGTTCCGCTGTGGGAGACGATGCTGGCCGCGATGAAGCTCGGCGTCGTTGTGATTCCCGCCACGACGCTGCTCACCGCCGAGGAACTTCGCGATCGGCTCGACCGCGGCAAGGCGAAGGCGGTGGTGGCTGCCGAAGATCAGGTCGCGAAATTCGCAAGCCTTGGTGCCGAGAACATCGTCCGCATCGTGGTGGGCGCGGCCTCCGATGGCTGGCTCGCTTACGGTGAAGCCACGAAGGCCTCCGAGAGTTTTGCACCCGACGGCCCGACCAACGCCGACGACCCCATGCTGCTCTATTTCACCTCGGGTACCACCGCAAAACCAAAGCTCGTGCGGCACAGCCAGCGCAGCTATCCCGTCGGCCATCTCTCCACCATGTACTGGATCGGGCTGAAGCCGGGCGACGTTCATCTCAATATTTCATCGCCCGGCTGGGCCAAGCACGCCTGGAGCTGCTTCTTTGCGCCGTGGAACGCGGGCGCTACTGTGTTCGTGGTCAACCAGCCGCGCTTCGACGCGAAAGGCCTGCTCGCCACCATCGGCCGCTGCGGCGTCACCACGCTGTGCGCGCCGCCGACGGTGTGGCGGCTGTTCATCCAGGAGAACCTGGCCTCGTTCAAGGTCGCGTTGCGCGAAGTCTGCGGCGCCGGTGAGCCGCTCAATCCTGAAGTGATCGATCAGGTGCAGGCCGCTTGGGGCCTGACCATCCGCGACGGCTACGGCCAGACCGAGACTACGGCGCTCGCCGGCAACTCGCCGGGCCAGAAGATCAAGGTCGGCTCGATGGGCCGGCCGCTCCCGGGCTATCGCGTGCAGGTCAGCGACGCTGACGGCCATCCGGCCAAGGAGGGTGAGGTGGCGCTCGTGCTGGGCGCTGACCGTCCCGCCGGCCTGATGCAGGGCTATCAGGGCGACGACGGCAAACTGTCCGGTGCGGAAGGCGAGCTCTATCGCAGCGGCGACGTCGTGTTCAAAGACGAGGATGGCTATCTTACCTTCGTCGGCCGCTCCGACGACGTCTTCAAATCCTCCGACTACCGCATCAGCCCGTTCGAGCTCGAGAGCGTGTTGCTCGAGCATGAGCTCGTCGCAGAAGCCGCGGTGGTGCCGAGCCCGGACCCGATCCGGCTCGCGATCCCCAAGGCCTTCGTGCTGCTGACGTCTGGCGCGGAGCGCTCGCCTGAGACGGCGCTGTCGATTTTCCAGCACCTGCATACGCGGCTTGCACCGTTCAAGCGCATCCGCCGCCTCGAAATCGTCACCGAGCTGCCGAAGACGATCTCTGGCAAAATCCGCCGCGTGCAGCTACGACGGCTGGAGCGCGACGATGATCGCAACGATCCGCTGCGTGGCCGGGAATTCCGCGAGGAGGATTTTCCGGAGTTGCCGAAAACACGGAGTGAGACCTAAGTGAACGAAGTCTGGAAGAAGCCGCCGATCGCGTTGGACGCCTATCAGGCCATGGTCGGCAGGGAGATCGGCGTCTCGTCGTGGCACCTGATCGATCAGCCCCGCATCGACACCTATGCCGACGTGATCGAGGATCACCAGTTCATCCATGTCGACCCGGAGCGCGCGAAGAGGGAGACCGCGTTCGGCGCCACCATCGCGCACGGCTTTCTGACGATGTCGCTGCTGTCGATCATGTCCTACGAGGTGATGCCCGTGATCGCCGGCACCACGATGGGCGTCAATTACGGCTTCGACAAGCTGCGCTTCATCTCGCCCGTCCGCTCCGGCAAGCGCGTCCGCGGCCGTTTTGTGCTGGCGGAAGCCAAGTTGCGCAAGCCGAATGAATTGCAGTCCCGCACCAACGTGACCGTCGAGATCGAAGGCGAGGACAAGCCCGCGCTGGTCGCGGAATGGCTCGGCCTGATCTATTTCGCGTAAGCTGGGCCGTCGTGGCCGGGCTTGACCCGGCCATCCATCGCTGCTCAAAAGCTGACCAAATCGGTGCGCTCGAACCCTCCCCCTTGTGGGAGAGGGTGCCTCGCGGAACGCGAGGCGGGTGAGGGGTCTCTCTCCGCGAACGCATCTGTTGCGAGAGACCCCTCATCCGGCGCTTCGCGCCACCTTCTCCCACAAGGAGAGAAGGAAGAAGAAGCAGGAACTGCACTATGGCAATCAGGTTCGACGGACGCGTCGCCATCGTCACCGGCGCGGGTAATGGCCTCGGACGCGCGCACGCGCTGGGACTGGCCAGCCGCGGCGCCAAGGTCGTCGTCAACGATTTCGGCGGCGCGCGTGACGGCAGCGGCGGCTCGCTGTCGCCGGCCGAAGCCGTGGTCGAGGAGATCCGCAAGGCCGGCGGTACCGCGATGGCCGACGGCGCCGACGTCTCCAATTTCGAGCAGGTCACCGCCATGGTCGAGCGCGCCACCAAGGAGTGGGGCAGCGTCGATCTGATGTGCGCCAATGCCGGCATCCTGCGCGACAAGTCGTTCGGCAAGATGGAAGCGGCCGATTTCCAGAAGGTGCTCGACGTGCACCTCGTCGGCACCTTCTATTGCTGCAAGGCGGCCTGGGCCGGCATGCGCGATCGCAATTATGGCCGCATCGTGCTGACGACGTCGTCCTCCGGCCTCTACGGCAATTTCGGCCAGGCCAATTACGGCGCGGCGAAGTCGGGCATGGTCGGTCTGATGAATGTGCTCGCCGAAGAAGGCCGCAAGAACAACATCCGCGTCAATATCATCTCGCCGACCGCGGCGACCCGCATGACGGAAGAACTGCTGCCGCCGCAGGCGCTGCAACTGATGAAGCCGAACGCGATCACGCCGGCCGTCGAATACATGCTGAGCGAGGACGCGCCCACCCGTACCATCATGGGCGCCGGCGCCGGCTCCTTCGCCGTGATCAAGATTTTGGAGAGCGAAGGCATCAACCTGCCGGAATCCGAATGGACGCCGGACGCGGTCGCCGCGCATTTCGCCGAGATCAGCGACATGTCGAAGGCGAAGGCGTTGCAGGGCGCGTTCGAGCAGACGCAGAAATACGTGGCGCAGGCCGCGGCACGGGCGGGGATCAAGCTCTGACTGACGTCGCCGTCATCGGTGCCGGTCCCGCCGGGCTGATGGCGGCGGAAGCGCTGGCGCACGGCGGCGCCCGCGTCACTGTCTATGATGCGATGCCGTCCGCCGGTCGCAAATTCCTGATGGCCGGCCGTGGCGGGCTCAATCTCACCCATAGCGAGCCGCTGCCGGATTTCATGCCGCGCTATCGCGAGGCGGCGCCGATGCTGCAAGCGGCGATCGCGGCGTTCTCGCCCGATGCGCTCCGCGCCTGGAGCGCTGCGCTGGGAGAGCCGACCTTCGTCGGCAGCAGCGGGCGTGTGTTTCCAAAGGCGTTCAAGGCCTCGCCCTTGCTGCGCGCCTGGCTGCGGCGGCTCGATGCCGCGGGCGTACGGTTTGCCTTTCGTCATCGCTGGAGCGGATGGGACGGTGAGGGGCGGTTGCTATTTCGCACCAACGATGGGCAACGGCCGATCGAAGCCAAGGCCACAGTCCTCGCCCTCGGCGGTGCAAGCTGGCCGCGACTGGGCTCGGACGGCGGCTGGGCCGATATCCTCGCCGCAAAAGGCATTGCCATCTCAAAGCTGCGGCCGGCCAATTCCGGCTTCACGGTCGCATGGTCCGAAGTGTTCCGCGGCCGTTTCGAGGGCCAGCCACTCAAGGGCGTTGCGCTGACGATCGGTCCGCATACGGTGCGCGGCGAAGCGATGATCACGCGCAGCGGCATCGAAGGCGGCGCGATCTATGCGCTGTCGGCGGAGTTGCGCGAGGCGCTGCTGGGCATCGGGCAGGCGCGGCTTACGATCGCATTGCGGCCCGATCTCGACGCCGACGCGCTGACCACGCGGCTGTCAGGGACGCGCGGCAAGCAATCGCTCGCGAATTTCCTGCGCAAGGCGGCGCAAGTGTCGCCGGTTGGCATCGGGCTGATGCAGGAGGCCGCGATCGCATCCGGCCGGCCGCTGGCATCGTTCTCGCCGGCGGAGCTGGCGCATCTGATCAACGCAATTCCGGTTCAGCTCACCGGCGTCGCCCCGATCGATAGGGCGATCTCGACTGCGGGCGGAGTAGGCTTCGACGAGCTCGATGACCACTTCATGATCCGCAAGCTCCCGGGCGTGTTCGCGGCCGGCGAGATGCTGGACTGGGAGGCGCCGACCGGCGGCTACCTGTTGCAGGCGTCGTTTGCGACCGGCGCCGCCGCGGGCAGGGGTGTGTTGGCGTGGCTCGCCCAATCGCAGAAATCGTAGGGTGGGCAAAGGCGCGAAGCGCCGTGCCCACCATCTTTCGCCGTCATGACGAGAAGTCGTGGGCACGCTTCGCTTTGCCCACCCTACGGCAGCTTGCCCCTTACCGCAGCTTCCCCCGCGCCGCCACGGGCAGCGTGCCGATGATCTCTTCGCCGCGCACCATCACGACCTCGTCCATCATGTTGACGACGACGCAAACGTGATTGGGCACGATGCGGACGACGTCGCCGACGTTCGGCCGCGTGTTGCTGCGGGAGAGGTCGAGGAAGCCGTGCTCCTCGGCGAAGCGCGCGATTTTGGCTTCGGGGTGCTCCAGGATCAGGCCGTGGCCGTCGAGGCCGCCGGTGTCCGAGGTCAGCGTCTTGGAGCCGGCGTCGAGAATGCCGCGTTCAGGGGCGGCGCGGCTCACCACGGTCGAATAGATGTGCAGTGCGCAGTCGTCCCAGGTGGCGACGCCTGCGGCGACCTGCATCCGGTCGTTGTAGATATAGGTGCCGAAGCGATGCTCGGTGCCGCCCTTGAGCTTGCCGATGTTCACGAGGTTCGGCGTGCCGCCGGTCGAGACGATCTTTGCATCGAGGCCGTGCGCACGCACACCGGCCAGCGCTTCGTCGTAGAACTTCTGCGCATCTGCCCAGCCGGTCTCGGTTGGGTACATCATGAAGCCTGCGAATTCGAGCCCCTTGCACCCGGCGATCTCGCGGGCCAGCGCAATCGCCTCGGCCGGGGTCTCGACGCCCGCGCGCTTGCGCCCCGTGTCGCATTCGACCACCACCGAGAGCGGACGACCAGAGGCCGCGGCTGCCTTGGGCAGGCCGGCGACGACCGTCGAGTTGTCGGCAGCGACCGTCATGTTGGCCTTCGCCTGCAGCGCGCCGAGCCGCGCCATCTTCTCTTCGCCGAGCAGATTGTAGCTGATCAGGATGTCGTCGATGCCGGCATTGGCCATGATCTCGGCTTCGCCAAGCTTCTGGCAGGTGATGCCCTTGGCGCCAGCCGCAACCTGCATCCTGGCGATGGTCGGGTTCTTGTGCGTCTTGATGTGCGGCCGGTTGGCGACACCTGCGTCGTCGCAGGCCTTCTGGATGCGCGCGATGTTGCGCTCGACCCTGTCCATGTCGATCACGGCGCAGGGCGTGCCATATTCACGGGCGATCTTTGCGGCAAGGGGAGTGGTCATAGGTTATGCCTGTTCAATTTCTTCGCGGAGCATTTCCAGTTCAAGCCAGCGCTCTTCAGCGGCGGACAATTCCTCATGCGCCTTGGCGATGGCTGCTGAGGTGTCGTCGAATTTCTTGCGATCCTTCGCGTAGAGGTTGGGATCGTCGAGCACGCGTTGCAGCTTGGCAATGTCGGTCTGCAACGCTTCCATCTTCTTCGGCAGCGTTTCCAGCGCATGCTTCTCGTTGAAGCTC
Source organism: Bradyrhizobium liaoningense (assembly GCF_018130785.1). GTDB lineage: Bacteria > Pseudomonadota > Alphaproteobacteria > Rhizobiales > Xanthobacteraceae > Bradyrhizobium > Bradyrhizobium liaoningense_A. The sequence continues at coordinate 48,370 of NZ_JAFCJT010000001.1, read as the reverse complement.
AGCCGCCGCCTCGTTGCGGCAGCGGGAGCAGCTGGCCGATCCTCTTTCTTCTCCGCGGGGGGTTGGGCCTTCGTCGTCTCGCGCTTGAGGTCAGCACCGCGCTGCGCCAGCATGTCGCTGTAGCCGCCGGCATATTCGGTCCACTTGCCGTTGCCCTCGGGTGCGATCACTGACGTGACGACGCGGTCGAGGAAGTCGCGGTCATGGCTGATCAGGATGACAGTGCCCTCGTAGTCGCCGAGCATGTCTTCGAGCACGTCGAGTGTATCGAGGTCGAGATCGTTGGTCGGCTCGTCCAGCACCAGCAGGTTCGAGGGCTTCGCCAGCGCGCGGGCCAGCATCAGCCGGCCGCGCTCGCCGCCGGAGAGCACCTCGAGCGGTGTGCCGCGCTGCTCCTGCGCGAACAGAAAGTCTTTCATGTAGCCGACGACATGCTTCGGCTTGCCGCCAACCATGATCTGGTCGCCGCGGCCGCCGGTCAGCGCCTCGGCCAGCGTCGATTTGGGATCGAGGCTCTCGCGGTGTTGGTCGAGGGTGGCCATTTCCAGATTGGCCCCGAGCCGTATCGTGCCGGCATCAGGCTCCGCACCGCCGGTGAGCAGGTTGACCAGCGTGGTCTTGCCGGCGCCGTTCGGCCCGACGATGCCGAGCCGGTCGCCGCGCTGGATGCGGGTCGAGAAACTGTCGACGATCACGCGGTCGCCAAAGGCCTTGGTGACGCCTTTGGCCTCGATCACCAGCTTGCCGGACTGCTCCGCTTCAGCGGCCGCGAGATTGGCGCTGCCGGCGGTGCCGCGATAATTGCGCCGCTGGTCGCGCAGTGCGTGCAGATTGCCGAGCCGCTTGACGTTGCGCTTGCGGCGGCCGGAGACGCCATGGCGCAGCCAGTGCTCCTCGTCGACGATCTTGCGGTCGAGCTTGTGCTGGTCGCGCTCTTCTTCCGCGAGCACCTCGTCGCGCCAGCTCTCGAACGAGGCGAAGCCGCGGTCGATCTGCTTGATCTTGCCGCGGTCAAGCCACGCCGTGGAGCGCGAGAGATTGGTGAGGAAGCGGCGGTCATGGCTGATCAGCACCAGCGCGCTGCGGCGGCTGTCGAGCTCCTTTTCCAGCCATTCGATCGTGGAGAGATCCAGATGGTTGGTCGGCTCGTCCAGCAGCAAGATGTCGGGCGAGGGCGCCAGCACGCGTGCCAGCGCGGCACGGCGGGCCTCGCCGCCGGAGACGTTGGCCGGGTTCTCGTTGCCGGTGAGCCCGAGCTGCTCCACGAGGTAGCGCGCCTGGTACGGATCGTCGCCGGGCGCGAGGCCCGCCTCGACATAGGCGAGCGTGGTCCTGTGGTCGCCGAAATCCGGCTCCTGCGGCAGATAGCGAACGGTCGCGCCAGGCTGGACGAAGCGCGTGCCACCGTCGGGCTCGACGAGGCCGGCTGCGATCTTCAGCAGCGTCGACTTGCCCGAGCCGTTGCGGCCGATCAGGCAGACGCGCTCGCCCGGCGCGACGTTGAGCTCGACGCCCGACAGCAGCGGCGTGCCGCCAAAGGTGAGCTTGATGTCTTTGAGTTGGATCAGGGGCGGCGCCATGACTAGCCTTGATTCAAATTCTGGCTCGTCGCGGCCTGGTCGGCACGGCGGCGCTCGATCCGGCGCAGCGTCTGGTCGAGCGCAGAGAGGAACGCGGAGCGGTCGCGCGGCGCGAACGAACGTGGGCCGCCGGTGACCTCGCCGGCCGAACGCAGATCCGTCATCAGGTTGCGCACCGCCAGCGTCATCCCGATCGACTCTTCCGTGAACGGCTTGCCGTTCGGTGCGATCACGTCGGCGCCCGCTTTCACGCAACGGCTCGCCAGCGGAATGTCTGATGTCACGACGACGTCACCCGGCTTGGCCCGCTCCGCGATCCAGTCGTCGGCGGCATCCATGCCGGCGCCCGCTGCAATCCGCTCAATGAGCGGATCTTGGGGCACGCGAATAAAATTGCCGGCAACCACGCTCACGGGCACGCCGTGCCGGAGCGCGACGCGGTAGATCTCGTCCTTCACCGGACAGGCGTCGGCGTCGACATAGATGCGGGTGGGGGTGTCGGTCATTCGCCGCGTGGTTACCCCATTCGGGCCGCAAAGGCGAGGGGATTGACCGGTGTTCCCGGGGGCCTACGATCAACCCTGAAACAACAAGAATTCAGGGAAGGCCCGCCATGCCGAACCGGCTCGAAACCTACCGCGTCGAGGCCTACAACACCGCCAAACAGTCCGAAAACAAGATGCATGACGACACGGTGGCGCGCCGCTTCGGCTTTTCCGGCGGGCTGGTGCCCGGCGTCGACGTCTTCGCCTACATGATGCACGTGCCGGTAGCTCGCTGGGGCCGCGATTTCCTGTCGCGCGGGCTGGTCGAGGCCCGCTTCATCAAGCCGGTCTATGACGGCGAGACCGCCGATGTCGATGCGACCGAGCACAATGGCCTGCTCACGATCGAGGTCTTCAGCCGCACCGAGCTCTGCGCGACCGGAACGGCGTCGTTGCCGGCGGCTGTGCCTACGGTCTCGCTGGGCGGCTATGTCGCGGTCCCCGCCGTGGCCGAGCGCAAGCCGGTCGGTCCGGCGACCTTCGAGACCGGTAAATGGCTGGGCACGATTCCGCGCCGATGGGCCGGGCAGGACGCGACCGATTATCTCGCCGACGTCAGGGAAACCGATCCGATTTTTGCGCGCGAGGGGCTCGGCCATCCCGGCCTGATCCAGCGTGTCATGAACCGCGTGCTGGTCGACAACACCATTCTGGGCCCGTGGATCCATGTCGGCAGCCGCATGCAGCTGCTGTCGGCCGCACGCGCCGGCGACGAGATCACCGCGCGGGCCAAGGTAATCGCGAACTACGAGAAGAAAGGCCACCGCTTCGTCGAGCTCGACGCACTCGTCGTCGCCAACGGCACGACGCCGCTGGCGCATTGCCAGCACACCGCGATCTACCAGCCGCGCGAGCAGGCGGCGGCCTGAATGCCAGTTGAGGTCTCCTTGCGTGCCCTCGTTTGTTTTGCCATAGCCCTTCTTTTGGCGCTCCCTGCGCTCTGCGTCGTGCATGCCGCCGCACCGGTGTCCGATAGCGTGTCGCTCAGCGAGCAGACGGCGACGTGGAGCACCGTCAAGTTCGCCGTCGATGCGGAGAATGGCTTTGTCAGCGGGGCGCTCGACAAGAGCGTGATCGTCGAACGCACTTTCAAATCCTACGTGCTTGAGAATCGATATCTGAAGGTAACGCTCGTGCCCGAATTCGGAGGGCGTATTCTTTCCATGGTCTACAAGCCGACCGGCCACGAGCAGCTTTATCGAACGGAAGTCGGAGTGCCCTACGGCATGAAGGCCGGAAATTTCTACTACGACTGGCTGATGGTGTACGGCGGAATTTTTCCCACGTTCCCGGATGCCGAGCACGGCAAGACGTGGCTGAAGCCGTGGGCTTTCCGGGTGGTGAAGGAGGGCGCCGACGAAGTCACGGTCGTGATGTCGTTCCGGGATGACTTCGACTATTCCGCGCGGCCGAGCAAGTTCAGGGGCGCGACCGGCATTGAGGCGAACTACTACGTCACGCTAAAGGCCGATCGTGCCGCACTCGATGCGCGCGTGGTGCTGAAGAATCCGAGCGACGAGGCTATCCAATACGAGTACTGGACGTGCACGACGCTCGCTCCGGGATCGGAGCCGAAAAATCCCAGGGCGACGGGCGGCGCCGAAATCATCGCGCCGATCCGAACTTTCACGACGCCTGCCTGGTCGACCAGTCTGGCAGACGGCGACGAGAGCGCGGGTATCGGCAGGTGGCGCTTCGAAAACCTGCGTTACTTCAAGAACTGGCCAACGATGGGCATCGCCTATGCTGCGCCAGATATGCAGGGCGGGAATTTCTGGGGCGTCATCAACCATGACAATGCAGAAGGAATTATTCGCATTGCGGACAATACCCTCACGCGGGGCTTGAAAATGTGGACGTGGGGGTTTCCGTCGTTCACCGGCGAAACCGATGCCCGGAAGGATCCGAACGAGTGGCGGCCGTATGTCGAATTATGGGCGGGCGTGTCAGACCAGTTTTTCCACGGCGCAGACTTTCCCGCACGCAGTGAGGTGTCGATTCCGGAAACCTACAGCCCAACCGTCGGCATGAGCAACGTGACGCACGCGAACGAGAAAATCCTGATCAATTTCTCGGCCGAGGCGTCTCGCGCCGTTCTCGAGTTCTTCAGCGTCGAACCGGCCATCCCGCTGCTTGTCACGTTGAAACAGGGTGACACGGCCCTGTTCAGCGGGGTCGTGAGCGCTGATCCGAACAACGGAAATCGTATTTCGGCAGCGATTGCCGACGGCCGCAGCGGGGAAAAGATACGGCTAACGATCACGACGACGGAGGGAAAGGAGTTGATCGCCGCCGAAACGGCGATCAAGTGATCTCTTTCGGAATGCCGGTCGATCCCCCGGCGTTGTCACGATCGCGGAACTCGTCCTACGCCGCGTTCCCCTTGGCATCCTGGATCGCGCGCCACACCCGCTCCGGGGTCAGCGGCATGTCGATGTGCTTGATGCCGTAGTCGGAGAGGGCATCGACCACCGCGTTCACCACCGTCGACAGGCTGCCGGCGCAGCCGGCTTCGCCGCAGCCCTTGCTGCCAAGCGGATTGGTCGTGGCCGGCACCGGATGATCGCCGACCGTCATGTTCGGAACGTCCTCCGCGCGCGGCAGCGCGTAGTCCATCAGCGAGCCCGTGACTGGCTGGCCGCTCTCGTCGTAGCGGACATGCTCCATCAGCGCCTGGCCGATGCCCTGGACGACGCCGCCGTGAAGCTGGCCCGCGACCAGCAGCGGGTTGATCACCGTGCCGAAATCGTTGACGGCGCTGTAGCGCACGATCTGCACCACACCGGTATCAGGGTCGATCTCGACCTCGGCGACGTGGCAGCCGTTCGGGAACGCCGAAGGCACCGGTTCGCTCGTATGGTCGACGTCGAGGCTGTCAGGCACGCCGTCCGGCACCTTGCCGTCATGCAGCTTCCTGGCGAGCTCCATGATGTCGATGCTACGATCGGTGCCGGCAATGGTGAAGCTGCCGTCGGCGAACTCGATGTCGGCCTCGGAGGCCTCCAGCATGTGCGCGGCAGCGCGCTTGCCCTTCTCGATCACGAGCTTGGCGGCGCCCACGATCGCCATGCCGCTCGCGGTGATCGAGCGCGAACCGCCGGTGCCGTTGCCGGTGTGGACGATGTCGCTGTCGCCCTGCACCAGCTTGACGCTGTCGAAGGGGACGCCGAGCTGCTCGCACAGCACCTGCGCGAACGGGGTGGCATGGCCCTGGCCGTAATCGAGCGTGCCGGTGATCAGCTGCACGCTGCCGTCGGCATCGAACACGATCTTACCGAGCTCGGGGCTCGGCGGCGCGGTGACCTCGAGATAGGAGCCGACCGCGATGCCGCGCAGCTTGCCGGCCTTCTTGCTGTCCTTCTTGCGCTTGGCGAAATTCTCGTGGTCGGAGATTTCGAGCGCCTTGTTGAACACGGCCTGGAAGTCGCCGCTGTCATAGGTGACGCCGGAGGAGGCCGGGAACGGCATCTGGTTCGGCTTGATGAAGTTGCGCTTGCGCAAGGTCAGCCGGTTGATGCCCATCTCGTCGGCGGCGCGGTCGATCAGCCGCTCCATGTAGTAGTTCGCCTCGGGCCGGCCGGCGCCGCGGTAGGCGCCCATCAGCGTGGTGTTGGTCAGCACCGTCTTGATGTCGATGCCCATCAGCGGCGTGCGGTAGACGCTCGAAAAGTTCTTGCCGGTGTTGAGCGAGAGCGGTCCCGGCGCGACGCCGGTGATGTAGGCGCCGAGATTGCCGTAACCGGACAGCTTTGCCGCGAGGAAGTTCCCCTCCGCATCGAGCGCCAGCTCGGCATGAATCTTCTGCGCACGGCCATGGCTATCGGAGAGGAAGCTGGTCGAGCGCTCGTCGAGCCACTTCACCGGCTTTCCCAATTCCTTGGCCGCGTACAGGATGCACATGTATTCGGGGTAGTTGACGTTCTTCATGCCGAAGGAGCCGCCGACATTGGCGGTGAGGATACGCACCTTCTCGTTCGGCACTTTCAGGTTCTTGGCGAGGTTGGCGCGGTTGCCCGCAACGCCCTGCGTCGGAATCTGGATGGTGTAGCGCTCGGTCTTCTTGTCGTAGGAGGCGAGCCCCACGCGCGGCTCCATCGAGACCACGGCGACGCGGGTGTTCTCGATGTCGACCTTGGTGACGTGGGCGGCGCTGGCGAAGGCCGCGTTGACCTTGTCCATGTCGCCATAATGGTAGTCGAGCGCGACGTTGTTGGGGATGTGGTCGTAGAGAAGCGGCGCGCCGGGCCTGGCAGCGTCCTCGGGATCGGTCACCGCCGGCAGCGGCTCGATATCGAGCTCGACGGCTTCGGCCGCGTCGCGCGCCTGTGCCAGCGTGTCCGCGACCACGAAGGCGACGGGATCGCCGACGAAGCGGACCTTGTCGGTTGCCAGCGGCTGTCGGTTGGTCTGGAGCAGGGGCGAGCCGTCGCGGCTCTTCAGCGGCAGGCCGCAGGTGAACGGGCCATAGCCGGCGGCGTCGAGGTCCTTGCCGGTCCACACTCCCAGCACGCCCGGCATCGCCCTGGCGGCGTCGGTGCCGATGCCGCGGATGAGTCCGTGGGCATGGGGGGAGCGGACGATCACGGCATGGGCTTGGCCGGGCAGGTTGAAATCGTCGGTGTAGCGGCCCTTGCCGCGCACCAGCGTGTCGTCTTCCTTGCGGCGGACCGGCTGCCCGACACCGTATTTTTGCAGTGCAATAGCGTTTTCGAGCGTCGAGGATTGGGTGTGTTCTTGCATGGAACTGACCTGAAAAGCCGGCATTTGCGCATTTTCGCGGCAGCGGGGGACCGGACCCTGTTCAGATAACCCACCACCCCGTTCACGACAACGCACGAATGGGCATGGTCCCATGTGATGCGTTGTTGCGCAGGCCTGCCGCGCTGCTAATGTTTCAGGCGAAAAATCAATTCCGGATCGGCCCCATAGGGTCGTGGAAAGACAGTTTGTATGAATGACCACACGCGGCTCCGCGACGGCCATGTGCCGCACGGTGAGCTGGAGGGGTCGATGGCGGCGGTGGCGTTTGCCACCGAACCGGCCGTCCCCGTGCAGGCGCCGGGAACCGGCGTCTACGCGGCGCTGGACCTCGGCACCAACAATTGCAGGCTGCTGATCGCTTGTCCGACCCACGACGGCTTTCGCGTGGTCGATTCCTTCTCGCGTATCATCCGGCTCGGCGAGGGCGTCTCGGCGACCGGCTGCATCAGCGAGGCCGCGATCGACCGCGCCATCGCCGCGCTCAGCATCTGCCGCGACAAGATCAATTTGCGGAAAGCGCGCCGGCTACGGCTGATCGCGACCGAAGCCTGCCGCGCGGCCTCGAACGCCGAGGGGTTCCGCAGCCGCGTCGCGGCCGAGACCGGCATCGAGCTCGAGGTGATCGACCGCGAGACCGAGGCCTCGCTCGCCGTGCTCGGCTGCTCGCCGCTGGTCGACCCAAGGGGCAGGGGGGCGATCCTGTTCGACATCGGCGGCGGCTCGACCGAGCTGGTGCGGATCGAGCGCGACCCCACGAGTCCGGAGCCACGCATAAAAGCCTGGATGTCGATCCCGCTGGGCGTGGTGACGCTGGCCGAGCAATTCGGCGGTCGCGACGTGACGCCGGAGATCTATGCCGCGATGGAGCAGGAGGTCGCCAACCACGTCGCGCCGTTCGCGGAAGCGCACGGCGGAGATCTCACTGATATGCATCTGCTCGGCACGTCAGGCACGGTGACGACGCTTGCCGGCATTCATCTCAACCTCGCGCGCTACGACCGCCGCCGCATCGACAGCATCTGGATGAACGATTCCGACATCACCGCGACCATCAACAAGCTGCTCGGCATGAGCTACGAGGCGCGCGCCGGCAACAGTTGCATCAGCGTCGAGCGCGCCGATCTCGTGCTGGCTGGCTGCGCCATCCTCGATGCGATCCGCCGCGCCTTTCCGCTGCCGCGCCTGCGCGTCGCCGACCGGGGCCTGCGCGAAGGCATGCTGGTCGAGATGATGCGTGAGGACGGCGCGCTCAGGAGCTGGTGAGATGGCCAAGGACACCACCGGCCGCTTGCACGTCCAGGTCAAGACCGGCGGCAAGCGCAAATTGTCGTCGAAGCTTTGGCTGGAGCGGCAGCTCAACGATCCCTATGTGGCGAAGGCCAAGGCGGCGGGCTATCGCTCGCGCGCGGCGTTCAAGCTGCTGGAGATCGACGACAAGTTCCGGCTGCTGAAATCAGGCATGGCCGTGGTCGACCTCGGCGCCGCGCCGGGCGGCTGGAGCCAGATCGCCGCCAAGCGCGTCGGCTCCACGGAAGGCAAGGGCAAGGTCGTCGCCATCGACCTGCTGGAGATGCCCGAGATTCCGGGCGTCGAATTTGCCCAGCTCGACTTCATGGCCAATGACGCGCCGGAAAAACTCACCGCGATGCTGGGCGGTGGCGCCGATATCGTGATGTCCGACATGGCCGCCAACACCACCGGCCATCGCAAGACCGACCAGCTTCGCATCGTCGGCCTGGTCGAGACGGCGGCCGCGTTTGCCTGCGACGTACTCAAGCCCGGCGGCGCGTTCCTGGCAAAGACGTTCCAGAGCGGCGCCGACGCCGACCTGCTCGCCCAGCTCAAGCGCGATTTCGCGACCGTGCGGCATGTGAAGCCCGCTGCGAGCCGGCAGGATTCGTCGGAACGCTACGTGCTGGCGACGGGGTTTCGGGGCGGGCAGCCGGACCCGGGCTGACGTGTCACTCTCGCACTAACATAACATTCAAATCGATAACATCTTGAGCTGGTGGATTCATCATCTGCAATTCCAGCGGGTGGGATCAATCCATGCAATGCGCTTGCGCGTTTGCAAGCATCGCCTTTCCCTTGCCTCGGCTTCCTTTTGCGTTGGTGTCACTCGGCCTTGGTTCGGCCACGCCGTCGCGTGCAGACACCGGGGCTTCATCCGTTACAACAAGATGTCCGGCCAGCGCGTGCAGGCTGCTCTGACCGGCGGATCCGGCTCCCACCTCAATGCGTTCGCGACATGGGATGGCAGCAGCTCCACCGCCAACATCATGCTGTACAATTACGATGCGACGCGCGTCTTCGGCAGCAACACGTCGACCGAGGTACCGGAGGCATTCTCGCTCGCTGTCGACAATCTGCCTTTCAGCAACGGACCTGTGACGGTTGAGCATTACTTGATCGATACGGCCCACAGCAATCTGGCGCTCTTCCTTGCCGATTCGAGCAAGTCGCCCGATCTGCAGAAGGCCACGCTGACGGGAACAGTCACCGGCGGAAAGCTCACCCTGTCAGACACGCTGGGGCTGGGGTTTCGCTCTACCGTGTGTTGCCGTCGACCGTCGGCCCTAGCCGAGCCGCTGATCGCGCACGTCCTGGGTATCCTCCGTCGCCGTCTTGACGGCGGCGGTCGCTGCACTCTTGGCGGCACCCTTGCGGCTGGAAATGTCCACCGCCTTGCGGCCGGAGATCTCGTGGCCGGCGTCGGCGGGCATCTGCCAGAAGAACCAGCTCGACGCCGCCGAAGTCAGCGCGATCACGACGAAGGCCGGCGCGAACACGGTGGCGTCGATCTCGCTGACGTGGTTGAACCACATCGTCGTTTCCACGCAGGCCGCGCCGACCGCGACGCCGGCGGAGACCGCGAGCTGCTGGTTGACGCTGACGAGCGTGGTGGCGCGGCTCATCTGTGGGGGCTCGACGTCGGCATAGGCCACCGTGTTGATCGCGGTGAACTCGAGCGAGCGGAAGAAGCCGCCGACCACCAGGATTACCATGATGATCAGCAGCGGCGTCGTCACCGTGAACAGCGCGCAGACGCCGAGGAAGAACGCGCTGACGACCGCATTCACCGTCATCAGATTGCGGAAGCCGAAGGTACGGATGATGCGCGCGGCCAGCGTCTTCATGCCCATGGCGCCGAGTGAGGAGGCGAAGGTGACCAGGCCGGAATGGAACGGCGTCAGCCCGAATCCGATCTGCATCAACAGCGGAAGCAGGAACGGCAGCGCGCCGATGCCCAGCCGGAACATGAAGCCGCCGAAAACGGCCGCGCGCAGCGTTGGCAGCTTCAGGAGCGCAAAGTCCAGCACCGGCGAACCCGTCCGCCGGGCGTGCAGGACATACAGTGTCATCGAGATCGCACCGCCCACGACCAGGGCCGCGACCGTGCTCCAGGGCAGAAGGTTGAGCCCGGCAACGGAGAGACCGAACGCGATGCCGGCAAGGCCAATGCCTGCGAGCACCATGCCGTAGAGATCGAACGGTTCCCGCGTCTCGCTCTTGATGGGATCTATGAACCGCAAGGCCATGAAGATGCCGAGCAGCCCGATCGGAATGTTGATCAGGAAGATCCAGTGCCATGACGCATAGGTCGTGATGAAGCCGCCGAGCGGCGGGCCGATCACGGGACCAATGAGGGCAGGGACCGTCACCCACGCCATGGCGTTGACCAGTGCGCTCTTGTCGACCGAGCGCAGCAGCACGAGACGCCCGACCGGCGTCATCATCGCCCCGCCCATGCCCTGAAGGATGCGGGCGAATACGAAATCGGTGACGGAGGTCGAGAGCGCGCAGCCGACCGAGCCGACCATGAACACGCCGACCGCGATCGCGAACACCATGCGCGCGCCGAACCGGTCCGCGGTCCAGCCGCTCGCCGGGATGAACACCGCGAGCGACAGCAGATAGGAGGTGATGGCAAGCTTGAGCGTCAGCGGGCTGGTGCCGATGTCGGCCGCGATCGCAGGCAGCGAGGTGGCGATCACCGTCGAGTCCATGTTCTCCATGAAGAGAGCAGTGGCCACGATCAGCGGAATGACGCGTTGCTTGTCGACCATGACGGATTGGTAATGAAAATCAGAAGGACGGGTGGACTCGCGGCTTATCACCGCCGCTCGGCCGGGACCATTGTGGATCAACGCATAGCACCTAAATCCTGCGTAACAACGGTGTGACGCCGAAACCGGTTGCCCTCGCTCCCTCGTCGTTCCGGGGTGCGCCGCCTTGGCGCGAGCCCGGAAGCTATGGATCCGCGGAGAGCGCTGCCGGATCGATTCCGGGCTCGCGACTTCGTCGCGCCCCGGACTGACGGCGGGTGGCCGCCGCCCGGCTATCCCCGCTGAATTTGCCTAAAAAGCCTGTGCATGGCTGGCCAGCAGTCCGATTTGCTTTGATTCGTCGCGTGACCGTGCTATCGACCCGCGTCAACCCCACCGATGGGCTCCGATTCTCCGGCGATGCCGCAAGGTACGCCGAGGGCGGCGCTCATCCATAGCTATTTGCGGCAGGGCCGCAGGAAGGAGTTGGCAGATGGCCACGGTGCAACTTCAGGGCATTCGCGAAGCCTTTACGTTCGACGACGTGCTGTTGAAGCCGGGCCTGTCGGATGTCATGCCGGGCGAGGTCGACATCCGCTCCCGCGTCACCCGCGCCATTCCGCTCAACATCCCGATCATGGCCTCCGCCATGGACACGGTCACCGAAGCCCGCATGGCGATCGCCATGGCGCAGGCCGGCGGCCTCGGCGTCATTCACCGCAATTTCGATCCCGAAGGGCAGGCCGCCCAGGTGCGGCAGGTCAAGCGCTACGAGTCGGGCATGGTGGTGAACCCGCTCACCATCAGCCCCGAGGCCACGCTCGATGATGCGCTCAAGCTGATGAGCGACCACGGCATCTCCGGCATTCCCGTCGTCACCGGTGCGAGCAAGAATACGCCCGGCAAGCTGGTCGGCATCCTCACCAACCGCGACGTGCGGTTTGCCACCGACCGCCGGCAAAAAGTCTCTGAGCTGATGACGCATGACGGCCTCGTCACGGTCCGCGAGAATGTCAGCCAGGACGAGGCGCGGCGGATGCTGCACCAGCATCGCATCGAGAAGCTGCTCGTGGTCGACGAGCAATATCGCTGCGTCGGCCTGATCACCGTGAAGGATATGGAGAAGGCGGTCGCCCATCCGCTCGCCTGCAAGGACGCGCAGGGTCGCCTGCGCGTCGCCGCCGCCACCACCGTCGGCGATACCGGCTTCGAGCGCACCGAGCGGCTGATCGATGCCGGCGTCGACCTCGTCGTCGTCGACACCGCGCACGGCCATTCCCGCCACGTGCTGCATGCGGTGAACCGCATCAAGCGTCTTTCCAACTCCGTGCAGGTCGTCGCCGGCAACGTCGCCACCACCGAGGGCGCGCAGGCGCTGATCGATGCGGGCGCGGACTGCATCAAGGTCGGCATCGGCCCGGGCTCGATCTGCACCACGCGCATCGTCGCCGGCGTCGGCGTTCCCCAGCTCACCGCGATCATGGATGCGGTGGAAGCGGCAAAGAAGTCCGACATTCCCGTCATCGCCGACGGCGGTATCAAGTTCTCCGGCGATCTCGCCAAGGCACTCGCGGCCGGCGCCGACATCGCGATGGTTGGCTCGCTGCTCGCCGGCACCGACGAGACGCCCGGCGAAGTGTTTCTTTGGCAGGGACGTTCCTACAAGGCCTATCGCGGCATGGGCTCGGTCGGCGCGATGGCGCGCGGCTCGGCCGACCGCTACTTCCAGCAGGATATCAAGGACACGCTCAAGCTCGTGCCCGAAGGCATCGAGGGCCAGGTGCCCTACAAGGGTCCGGTCGGCAACGTCATGCACCAGCTCGCCGGTGGCTTGCGCGCCGCGATGGGCTATGTCGGAGCAAAGGACATGAAGGACCTGCATGACAAGGCGCAGTTCGTCCGCATCACCGGCGCAGGCCTGCGCGAAAGCCACGTCCACGACGTCACCATCACGCGCGAAGCCCCGAACTATCCGGGCGGGGGTTAGTCCTCGGTCGCGCCTCTAGCAGCACTCTCGTGCCCCGGACGCGGCGCAGCACCTCTTCGGTGACGCGCTGCAGAGCCGGGGCCCATGTCGCCGGGCGTGCAAGCCGCGTGTGTCCCGGCTCTGCGCAGCGTCACTGCGTGCCGCAGCGCGTCCGGGACACGAGAGGCGCGTCGCGTCCGCGACCTTTCACGCCACCGCTTTTGTATTGACGCGCCTCGCTTGCTCCGCTTCCGTTCACGCCGAAACACAATTCGGAGGAAGCCATGTCCCAAGCAAAACGCATCGTTCTCGCAGCGCGTCCCGTCGGCGAGCCAAAGCCGTCCGATTTCCGCATCGAGGAATTCGCGATTCCGACGCCCGGCGCGGGAGAAGTCCTGCTGCGCACGATCTGGCTCTCGCTCGATCCCTATATGCGCGGACGCATGAGCGACGGCCCGTCCTACGCAGCACCTGTGCCGATCGGCGGCGTGATGGAAGGCGAGGCCGTCAGCGAGGTTGCGGCCTCCAACAATCCGGACTTCGCCAAGGGCGACATCGTGCGGATACGGTCGGGCTGGCAGTCGCACGCGATCTCGAACGGCAAGGGCCTGATCAAGGTTGATCCGAAGCTCGGTCCGATCTCGACCTCCATCGGCGTGCTCGGAATGCCCGGCATGACCGCCTATACGGGTCTGCTCGACATCGGCAAGCCGCAGGAAGGCGAGACCGTCGTCGTCGCCGGCGCCTCCGGTGCAGTCGGCTCGGCCGTCGGCCAGATCGCGAAGATCAAGGGCGCGCGTGCGGTCGGCATCGCCGGCGGCAAGGACAAGTGCGACTACGTCGTGAAGGAGCTCGGCTTCGACGAGTGCCTTGATCACCGCGAAACCGATTTCGCCGCGAAGCTGAAGTTTGCCTGCGCGAAGGGCATCGACGTCTATTTCGAGAATGTCGGTGGCGCCGTGTTCGAAGCGGTCTTCCCGCTGCTCAATCCGTTTGCCCGCGTGCCAGTCTGCGGCCTGATCGCCCATTACAACGACACCGAGGCCAAGCCACCGAAATGGGCCGCAAGCATGATGCGCGCGACGCTGACCAAGCGGCTCACCTTCCGCGGCTTCATCGTCTCCGACTTTGCCAGCCGCCATGGCGACTTCCTGCGCGACATGTCCGGTTGGGTCCGCGACGGCAAGGTCAAGTACAAGGAGTTCGTCACCGAGGGCCTGGAGAGCGCGCCCGGCGCCTTCATGGGGCTCCTGAAGGGCGCCAATTTCGGCAAGCAGCTGGTGCGGGTCGGGCCGGATAGGGTTTAGCTGCAAGGCTTAGTTGCAGGGGCGTCACACCCCGGACATCGATGGTTAACAAAGAGTGACCGATCGGCCACACCTGCCCGCAAAAGCCGCAGGTGTGACCGTCGGTTCATTGACGGCTGAGCGAAGGCATTGAATCATCGCGCATATTTTAGGTGCTGCGATGTTAGAGATTGGTATTTTCAGCGTAATCCTGTTGGCTGCCGGCTATTGGGCGACCCTGTTCGTCATGGGCCGTCGCGACGACGTCATCCATGGCAAGTTCGTCCACGTCGACGAGGAGGGCGATTTCGCGCCAGCCGCGATGCCAGCGCCACCACCGCCATTCCCGATACGTCCGGGCAAGGCTGCGCCGCGCGCGAGTGTCCAGACCGTCAGTGCGCCGAGCGCCAGCGTCCAGCCTGCGAACGTCCGGCCCGCGCTCCCTGAGGCCAGGCCCGTAAACAGCGCGGCGCTGCAGTCGCTGCTGGCTGCAATCCAGCAGGATCTCAAGAGCGTCGCGTAAGGGGCCGGTGGGGGCTAGTGCTCGCCGCCCATCTGGATGAGGAGCTCCTCGATGTCGACATCGACCTGGCCCGCGGCCCTGACGTGGCGGACCTCAAAACTGTCCGGCCGGAAGCGGTATTCCACGAGACCGACTTCCTTGATCGCGACGCGATCCTGACGCGCGTCATTGATCCTGAAGCCGGCCGATGGCGCCCAGACATGGCGGGTGTGGCGCCAGGTGAAGTCGCGCCGCTGGTGCACGTGGCCGCTGGCGATCAGGCGAAGGTCGATAGTCCCGAACATTTCGATCAGCCGCGCGCGTGCGGGCTGCGGCACGTAGCGGATCGAGGTCTCGGGGGTTTCAGGATCGTCGGGCAGGTTGAGAAAGAGCGGCTTGTGCACGAACAGCGCGACCGGCCGGCCGTTGATGCGCGCCATTTCCCGGGACAACCAGTCGAACTGCTCGGCCTCAAAGGCGAGCCCTGAGTGCATCACCAGCGAGTTGAGGCCGATGAAGCACCAGCCCGCGGCCTCGAACGACCAATGATCCTCACCGATGATGTCGCGGAATTGCTGGCGGTGCGCCTCGGTGACCGGCGGCTTGGGTGCGGGCCCGATCGCGGTCGGATTGTCGCCGATGTCGTGATTGCCGGGAATGTAGCGGCAGGCGACGGGCAGGGCGTCGTGCAGGCCTTTCGCGAATTCGACATCGTCGCGGCCGGTGGGGCCGTCGAAGGAGACATCGCCGGTGTTGACGACGAGGTCGGGCCTGTCGGCGTCGATGTGCGCGCTGACCGCCTGGAAGTTGGCGATCAGGCCGGGGAAGCGCCGGCCGAGATGCGTGTCGGAAATCTGCGTGAGGCGAAATTCGGACATGCGATCAGCATACGCGTTGTCGCACGTCGGAACGATGACGGCGCGCGCATGCATCGCGATGAAACAAAGTTTAAAGCACGCGATAGCGGATCGTGTAGGCGTCCTGCGGCGCGACGCTGCCGGTTGCCGGCGACGCGATGCGGTCGGCGAGGTGCCAGGGCCCGAACTGCTCGGACCGGTGCGGCTCGGCGGGCAGGCGGAGGCGGAATTCAAACGTGCCCTTGCCGGGCAGGTTCACGACCAGCACGCGGTCTGCGGTGTGGTGGTTAAGCGCGACCGCGCCGCGCAGCACTGAGCGTCCGTCGCCGAGCTCGCGTACGCCGTCGATCAGCGCCAGCGTCTGGTTGCGGTCGGTGTGCAGCTCGATCTGGCTGTCGGTGACCGCCGTCAACGTCTCCCTTGGCATGCGGATCTCGAACTCGACCGCGGGTTTTGACGGATTGAGGCCGAGATAGGCCAGCGCCGCGTGGCGCATGTCGTAGGCGGCAAAGGCGAACAGGGCGAGGGCGGCCAGAGCGGCGAGGCCGTGCCTGACGACGTCGCGCCAGCTGCGGTAGCTCATGCGGAAATAGACCGTCATTGCCAGCGCGACCGCAAGCGCCGCCGCGATGCCCGATAGCGCCGACATCAGGATGCCGAGCCGGCCGTCAGCGGATTCGGTCAAAACGCCGATCAGGGAATTCATGGCGCTCTCTCGCCTTGCGGCCCGACGGGGGCAAAATCGCCTTTAACTATCGCCAGTTGGTCGCCTCATTGGGAACGCCGGTTCAACTCGTTGATTGTCAGCGCCAGAAGTCGCGGCTAATGACGGTCCGCGGCGGTCCGCCTTACGGGAAAGTTCCGATGTCCATCCAAATGGTTTTGCTGCCTGTCTTCGTGCAGGTCGGTCTCACCTTCGCGCTCCTGATCGGCATGGTGTTCGGGCGCCGGAAGGCGCTGGTCTCCGGCGAGACCAAGAGCCGCGACATTGCGCTCGGCGAGCCGAACTGGCCGAAGGGTGCCACACAATTCGCCAACAGCTACCGCAACCAGTTCGAATTGCCGGTGCTGTTCTACGCGCTGATCGCGCTGGCGCTGCCCTTGCGCCATGCCGACCTCTTCATCGTGCTGATGTCCTGGGTGTTCGTGGTGACGCGGTTCGCGCACGCCGGCGTTTTCGTTTCGTCAAACAATCTCGGCCGGCGCTCCACGATCTGGCTCGCCGGCGTGCTTGTGCTGCTGGCGATGTGGATCTACTTCGCGCTGAAGATGCTGTTGCTGATTTAGGCGCCTATCCGCCAATCCTGATCTGAAAGATTTCAAATGACTCCCGCTGCCCGGCTGTCCGCAGCCATCGAACTGATCGACACCATCGAGAAGGACCGCGTGCCCGCCGCCAAGGCGCTGAAGGAGTGGGGCACCGCGCATCGCTTCGCCGGCTCCGGCGACCGCGCCGCGATCGCCGGCCTCGTCTGGGACGTGCTGCGCCGCTATGCCTCGAGCGCCTTCCTGATGGACGCCGATACCGCGCGCGCCCGGCTGATCGGCATGCTCCGCCTCGAGCGCAACATGGACGCGGCCACTATGGGCGCGCTGTTCGACGGCAGCCGGTTTGCACCGGCGCCGCTGACCGAGGCCGAGCAGGCCGCGCTGGCCTCGCGCTCCCTGGAGGACGCACCGGCTGCGGTCGCCGGCGACTATCCGGAATGGCTCGACCCGTACTTTGCAAAAGTGTTCGGCGAACAACGCGCCGCGGAGGCCGCCGCGATGGCGAGCCGGGCACCGCTCGATCTGCGCGTCAACACGCTAAAATCCAGTCGCGACAAGGTGCTGCGGGCGCTTGCTCATCTTCACGCGAAACCGACCCCATGGTCCGCAAACGGCCTGCGCATCGAGCTTTCGGCCGATGCGCGCAACCCCGGCGTCCAGGCCGAAGAGGATTTCATCAAGGGCGGCGTTGAAGTTCAGGATGAGGGATCGCAGCTTGCGGCCAGCTTCACTGCGGCAAAACCCGGCGAGCAGGTGATCGACCTCTGCGCCGGCGCCGGCGGCAAGACGCTGGCGCTGGCAGCGATGATGCAGGGCAAGGGCCGGCTGATCGCGACCGACAGCGACAAGCGCCAGCTTGCGCCGATCCACGAGCGGCTGTCGCGCGCCGGCGTCCACAATGCCGATGTCCGCACGCCCAAGGGCGAGGCCGATCCGCTGGCCGACATCAGCGCCACCGCCGACCTCGTCGTGATCGACGCGCCCTGCACGGGAACCGGCACCTGGCGCCGCAATCCGGACGCCAAATGGCGCATGCGGCCGGGCGCTCTGGAGATCCGCCTGCGCGACCAGGCCGGGGTGCTGGAGCGTGCCGTGCCGCTGGTCAAGGCCGGCGGCCGCCTTGCCTACATCACCTGCTCGGTGCTGGCGGAAGAGAACGGCGAGCAGGTGAGGGCGTTCGTGGGGCGCCATCCGGAATTCGCAGTCGTTCCGCCCGAGCAGACCGCGAGCGTGCTCTGGGACAAGGCGGAGGCGTTTGCGGACGCCGCGCTGCAATCACCGGAGGGCTGGCTGATGACGCCGCGGCGGACCGGCACGGACGGGTTTTTCGTGTCGGTGCTGAAGAAGAGATAGCCCTCGTAGGGTGGGCAAAGCGAAGCGTGCCCACCATTCGCGGTAAAATGGTGGGCACGGCGCGAAGAGCGCGCGCCTTTGCCCACCCTACGGCACCGCTTGTGCCGTGGCCCGGTTGCACCCCAAAACAAAAGCCCCGCGAACCGAAGCTCGCGGGACTTTCTAACTCGACGTTCTGCCGGTACGTCCGTGGTCAGAACGGTGCGTGGGCGTTAGCCGACGCGGAGATTGTCAGCCGACGACTTGCCGCTGCGGCGGTCGGCAACGATGTCGAACGAGACCTTTTGACCCTCGTTGAGGGAGGAGAGGCCGGCGCGCTCGACCGCGCTGATGTGCACGAACACGTCCTTCTGGCCGTCGTCCGGCTGGATGAAACCATAACCCTTTTGGGTGTTGAACCACTTCACGGTGCCCATAGCCATGGGAAATTCCTTTAGTTAGTTAAAGAGGATACGCACGTGGACCGGTACGCAGCATTGCGCCCATGATCCTGTTCCGTCGATGTTTGGAGAAGACATCTGAAGCGTGCGCGCCCGTGTGCAACGAAGCGAAGCGGCCCAGTCGTTCGGCCAAGTATCGATGATCACAATATAGCGAGAATTTGGGGCTACTTCAAGGCACCACCCGTGAGCCGGCACGTCGCGGGACTTTGCTATTTTGCGGTGCAAACAGGGGCCGCCGCGCGCTTTAGTCCACGATGAAGAGCGTCGCGCCGGTGGCCGTCGAGGACCGGTGCGCGGCGTCGCCGAAATCGGAGACCTGGTAGCTCATCCCCGCGGTGAGCTTGAATTTCCGCCCGTCGCGCAGCTCCGAGTCGAGCTCGCCCTTGAGCACGTAGAGCACGTGGCCGCGGTCGCACCAATGGTCGGCGAGATAGCCCGGCGAATACTCGACCATCCGCACCCGGAGATCGCCGATATTGAGCGTCCGCCAGAGGGCTTGCCCGGTCTCGCCGGGATGCGTGGTGGCCTCGACCTTGCTCCAGTCGGTGACGGTGAAGGGGGAGGCGGGGAGTTTCATGGTGGGAATCCTGTCTCAGAGCCGGCGGGCGCAGTGCTAGCGCAGGAATCCGCGCAAGTCTTCGTTCCATTCCTGCTGCGTTAGTGCATCGCTGCACAGCCCGTGGGCGCCTCGATCCGGCTTGCCGTGATGACCCAGACCAGCAGCGCCGCGGCGCTGATTCCAGCGCCGAGCATGCAGACGCCCATCCAGCCGGTCATGGCGTACACGATCGTCGATGCGATCGCGCCGGTCGCGCTTCCGATCGAATAAAACACCATGTAGCCGCCGACGAGGCGGCTCGCGGCATCGGGGCGCGCCGCAACCATCAGGCTCTGGCTGGTCACGTGCACGGCCTGGATCGCAAAATCGAGCATGATCACGCCGGCCACGAGGAGCCAGAGCGAGGTTTGCAGGCAGGCGATCGGAACCCAGGCCGCGAGCATCAGCAGCAACGACAGGCCGGTGGTTCGCTGGCCCCATCCGAGATCGGCGAGGCGGCCGGCATTGCGGGCTGCGAGCGCTCCGGCGACGCCCGCGATCCCGAGGGCCCCGATCGAAGTGCGGGACAACGAGATCGGAGGCGCGGAAAGCGGCAGCACGATCGCGTTCCAGAACACGTTGAGATTTGCGAAGATCAGAAACGCGAACAATGCGCGCTCGCGCATGATCCGCTCCTCGACGAACAGGGCGGCGGTCGAGCGCAGCAGCGCCAGATAGGAGGATCCGGTCAACACGGTCCGCCGGCCGCGCGGCAGCACGCGCAGGAGCAGGGCCGCCATGGCGAGCATGAGGCCAGCCGAGACGAGATACACCAGGCGCCAGCCGCCGATATCGGCGAGCGTGCCCGAGGCGAAGCGCGCGAGCAAGACCCCGGCAACGACGCCGCTCGTCACCGTGCCGATCGCCTCGCCGCGCTCTTCTGGGCGTGCCATGGTCGCGGCGAGGGCGACCAGGACCTGGATGACGACCGCGAGCACGCCGACCAGCGCCATTCCGGCGAGCAGGACGGCGGCATGCGAGGCGGTTGCGACGACGAGCAGGGCGATGGACGACAGCGTGATCTGGCCGACGATCAGACGCCGGCGGTCCCAGAGATCGCCGAGCGGCACGATCAGGATCAGGCCGAAGGCGTAGCCGACTTGCGTGAAAGTCATCACCGTGCCGATCGCGGCAGGTGCGATGCCGAAATCCGGCGCCATCGCATCGAGCAGCGGCTGCGCGAAGTAGACGTTGGCGACGCTCAGGCCGCAGGTCAGCGCGAACAGCACGGCCATCGGGCGCGACAGCCCGCGCCCGGCGATCTCGCCGGCTGCCGGGTCGTCTCGCAACCCAGCCCTCGCATTCTCGTTCGTCATCGTCGTCTCCGGTGCGTTCAATCTGGTTCTATAAAAAGACCAGTTGCGCGTCGCGCTGTCTAGTCTTATTTTAGGACCAGTTGGGAGGGCCTGATGAAGCGGACCGCTTTTGCCAAGGTTGAGTGCCCGGTGGGGCGGGCGCTGGATGCCATTGGCGACTGGTGGTCGCTGCTGATCGTGCGGGATGCGTTCGACGGGCTGCGCCGGTTCGGCGACTTCCAGAAGAATCTCGGCATCGCCAGGGGCATGCTCAGCGCGCGCCTGCACAAGCTCGTGGAGCTCGGCGTGCTCGAGCTGGTTCCCGCCTCGGACGGCAGCGCCTATCAGGAATATGCCTTGACGCGGAAGGGCCACGACCTCTTTCCGGTGGTCGTCGCCTTGCGCCAATGGGGCGAGGCCCATCTTTATGCGCGCGGTGAGGCGCATTCCGACCTGCTGGATCAGACGGGCCAGCCGGTCGGGCAATTGGTGCTGCCGTCGCGAACCGGGCGGCCGCTGGCATGGTCCGATACGAGGGTGCGTAAGGTCGGCGCGCGGAAGCGCTGACGGCGCGGGGCCGTTGTCAGCGCACGCGCTCTCCAATGACGAGCTTAGGTGCAGCACGCCCAACTATCCGACCGTCACCCTGAGGTGGCCGCTTCTTCAGCGGCCCTCGAAGGGCGACGGCCCGGCTCTCGCAGCGTGGCCATGCATCCTTCGAGGCTCGCCCTGCGCCGCTACGCGCCGCAGAACTCGCACCTCAGGATGACGGGGAGAGGGGGGCGCCACTGCGCAAGAGACGCAAGCGTCACTGCGCCGGATGGTTCGCCGACCCCTGCACGATCAGCCCCGCATCATTCACCCGCAGATATTCGCAGATCCGCTTGCCCCGCTCGTTCTCGTAAAACACGACCACACTGTCCGGGCTGACGAACAGGTCGATCAGCGTAAAATGCAGCTCCGGCAGCAGGGCGAGCGCCTTGCCCCAATAGGCCCGCAGCGTGTCCTTGCCGCGCACGGTGCCGCTGGCGTCGAACCCCATCGCCGGGATGCGGTCCGAGGTCATCACGGCCGCCTCGTCATAGAGCGTGAGCACGCGCTCGAGATCTCCAGTGTTCCAGGCCTCGACCCAGGTCCGGCCGAGCCTGGCAAGCGTTGACGGCTGATGGTGCTGTGACATGGCGGTCTCCCTGATTGGCCCCTGTTTGACGTGCGAGGCAAATTAGGTCAATAATACTTACCTATACCCGTTTGTCCATGCCCAAAGAAGAATGTGGGCGCGCGCACCCACGCGGTTGCGGGCAGGGGCGCGGTCGCGTATCTGCTGGCCATGACAGCAGCACAGAACGACCGCTCCGCGTCGACGCCCTCGGTGGCCTCGGCGCACGACAAGATTCTCATCGTCGACTTCGGCAGCCAGGTGACGCAGCTGATCGCGCGTCGCGTGCGCGAGGACGGCGTCTATTGCGAGATCGTCCCGTTCAACAAGGCCGAACAGGCCTTCAACGAGATGAAGCCGAAAGCCGTGATCCTCTCCGGCGGGCCTGAATCGGTGCATGAGGCCGGCTCGCCCCGCGCCCCGCAATTGATCTTCGCGTCCGGCGTGCCGGTGCTCGGCATCTGCTACGGCCAGATGACCATGGCGGAGCAGCTTGGCGGCACCGTCGAGGGCGGCCATCACCGCGAATTCGGCCGCGCCGATGTCGAGGTCAAGGCCGAGAGCAAGCTGTTCGAGGACGTCTGGTCATCAGGCAGCAAGAACCAGGTCTGGATGAGCCATGGCGACCGCATCACCAAGATGCCGCCGGGCTTCTCGGTTGCCGGCACCTCGCCGAACGCGCCCTTCGCGATCATCCAGGACGAGACGCGCAAATACTACGGGTTGATGTTCCACCCCGAAGTGGTGCACACGCCCGACGGCGCCAAGCTGATCCGCAATTTCGTCCGCAAGATCGCAGGCCTGTCCGGCGACTGGACCATGCGCGCCTTCCGCGAGGAGGAGATCGCGAAGATCCGCGCCCAGGTCGGCAAGGGCAAGGTGCTCTGCGGCCTGTCCGGCGGCGTCGATTCGGCCGTGGCCGCCGTGCTGATCCATGAAGCGATCGGCGACCAGCTCACCTGCGTGTTCGTCGATCACGGCATGCTCCGCCTCGACGAAGCCAAGACCGTGGTCGACCTGTTCCGCCACCACTACAACATCCCGCTCGTGCACGTGGATGCCTCCAAGCAGTTTTTGGGCGAGCTCGAAGGCGTCACCGACCCCGAGACCAAGCGCAAGACCATCGGCCGCCTCTTCATCGAGGTGTTCGAGGCGGAGGCCAAGAAGATCGGCGGCGCCGACTTCCTGGCGCAAGGCACGCTCTATCCTGACGTGATCGAGAGCGTCTCCTTCACCGGCGGACCTTCAGTCACCATCAAGTCGCACCACAATGTCGGCGGTCTGCCCGAGCGCATGAACATGAAGCTCGTCGAGCCCCTGCGCGAGCTGTTCAAGGACGAGGTGCGCAAGCTCGGCTACGAGCTCGGTCTCCCCGAAATCTTCGTCGGCCGTCACCCGTTCCCGGGCCCCGGCCTCGCCATCCGCTGCCCCGGCGACATCACCAAGGACAAGCTCGACATCCTGCGCAAGGCCGACGCCGTCTACATCGACCAGATCAGAAAGCACGGCCTCTACGACGACATCTGGCAGGCCTTTGCCGTGCTGCTCCCGGTGAAGACGGTGGGTGTCATGGGCGACGGCCGCACCTACGACTACGTCGTGGGCCTCCGCGCCGTCACCTCAACCGACGGCATGACCGCCGACTTCTACCAGTTCGACATGAAGTTTCTCGGCGAGACGGCCACGCGCATCATCAATGAGGTGAAGGGCGTGAACCGGGTGGTGTACGACGTGACGAGCAAGCCGCCCGGGACGATTGAGTGGGAATAATTCGGGCCCGTCCGGGACTATCCCGATCCATCCAATTGCGCGACTTAACGGCCTGATTTTGCGATCGAATTCGTCATAGACATTCGAGAACTATCGGCACGCACGAATCCGGGCTGACGGAGCACCTGACGGTGTCGCCGTCCATTGAAACCACCGATCCTGATCAATACCGTCATGCGCGAAGATGCGTCTGACGGCATTTTTCTTTGTTCAAGTGACTGTAAAACAAGGAAATCTCCGGTCAAACGCAGCTCAAAAGTGGCAGACGGTATTTTGCCTGGAGGAGAAGTCCTTGCTGACAGACGCTGCGCTCAAGGCGCTGAGACCAAAGGAAAAATCGTACAAGGTCACCGACCGCGACGGCATGTACGTGGTTGTATCGCCCGCGGGGACGCTATCGTTCCGGCTCGACTACCGTTTGCATGGTCGACGCGAGACTGTGGTTTTCGGAAAGTACGGCCCGACAGGGTTGTCGCTCGCACGCGCTCGCGAGAAGTGCATCGATGCGAAGCGCGCAGTAGGCGAGGGGCGGTCCCCCGCTATTGAGAAGCAGCGCGAGAAGCGACGTCTCCTTGAAGCCAGGAGTTTCGGTGAGCTCGGAGAGAAGTGGCTCGTCGCGGCGCCCATGGCCGATAGCACCCGGGCAATGCGGCGATCGATCTTCGAGCGCGAACTGCTTCCCGTTTGGCGCAAGCGCCTTTTGAATGAGATCGCGCCTGGCGACCTTCGCGCCCATTGCGCAGCTATCGTCGAGCGCGGTGCTCCCGCAACAGCGATCCACGTCCGGGACATCGTGAAACAGATCTACGGGTTCGCGATCCTGCACGGAGAGAATATCGCAAACCCGGCCGACGAGGTTGGACCGGCATCGATCGCAAGCTTTGTCCCGAGAGACCGCTCGCTCTCACCCGCCGAAATCCGCATCATGCTCAAACAACTGGCTCATGTTGCGACACTGCCAACCATCAGGCTTGGGTTGCGTCTTTATCTGCTCACCATGGTCCGCAAGAGCGAACTGCAGGATGCCACATGGGACGAAGTCGATTTCGAGAATGCGGTCTGGACGATCCCCAAGGAACGCATGAAGCGTTCGAAGGCGCACAACGTGTATCTCTCGAGCCAGGTGCTTGATATCTTCATCGCGTTGAAGACCTGTGCGGGAAATTCAAGGTATGTCCTGCCGTCGCGCTATGACGCCGACGCTCCCATGTCGCGGGCAACGTTCAACCGGGTCACATATTCGGTCGTCGAGCAGGCAAGCAAGGAAGGGCTTCCGCTGCAGCCGTTCACAGTTCATGATCTGCGCAGGACCGCGTCAACCCTTCTGAACGAGCTCGGATTCAACAGCGACTGGATTGAAAAGTGCCTTGCGCACGAGGACGGGCGGTCATCAAGGGGCGTCTACAACAAGGCCGAATACGAGGTGCAGCGTCGTCATATGATGCAGGAGTGGTCCAACATCATTGATGCCTGGGTTGGTGGCCAGAAATACATCCCGATCCTTATTCCCCCTT
Organism: Bradyrhizobium liaoningense; assembly: GCF_018130785.1. Lineage (GTDB taxonomy): Bacteria > Pseudomonadota > Alphaproteobacteria > Rhizobiales > Xanthobacteraceae > Bradyrhizobium > Bradyrhizobium liaoningense_A. Next base: position 23,426 of record NZ_JAFCJT010000001.1, on the reverse strand, counting down.
CAATGCCGCTCCTGCAGCTCGACCCGGCACTTTGACCGGCCGGGTTCGTCGCTGCCTGACATCAGGATGAGGCGCACGAGCAAGAGGTGTCGCTCTGCGCGCAGCCAGCCATGCTTCGACCTCCGCGAGGTCCCACACGACACACCGGGGCGAGAGCGCGAACCGCCTTGGAAACTCTCCGCGCTGTTCCATCTCATAGATGGTGCTGTCGGCGAGCGGGACCATCTCGCGAAGCTGATCTCGCCGGATGGTGCGTTTGATGGGTGTTATTTCCCGATGTGCCAAGTTGCTGCTCACAAGATCGAACTTGATCGTTCCAGCGGTAGGAAATTGAGCGCGTCGTGCAAGCTTCCTTGGTGAGTGATCGTGGAAAAAGAAACATCCGGCGACGACCTTCAGGCAATCTAATCCATCCAGGGTTCGAACCCCGTTGTGCTGTAGACTTCCAGCAAAACGTCCAACAGGAAAATCGACCCCGCAGATTTGAACAGCCCAGTCAGCGTCAAGCTGGTCGGGCATTTCCCTTGGAACGCCACGATGCAGGCTATTGGATCGCTACGACGACCACCGCCAAAGGGAGGGCTTCCATGCGCTCAACTGCTTGCTATACCGCGTCCGGCAAGGGGGCACGATGAACGATAAACCAAGGACTGGTCGGGTACTTAGGGACTTGCGCCAAGTTGAAGCGGAAGAGCTTGAGCGAATGGCGCAGTTCGATGAATGGGTTGAGGAGATGCGCAGGAAGGGTTGTGCCGATCCCGAGGACCCGGTCGAACTCGGAAAATGGCAAGCCGAGCAAGATAAGGAACTTGAAAAGATATCGCGCTTGGTTCGAGAAAGCAGGCAATGGGCGCAAGAGGAGTTGGATGAGCTCAAGCGCATAAGGGACAGCCGCCCACTCGGCGTTCCACCGCCGATTGAGCCTCGAAGTATCCATTCTCAGGTGCCGCAACCCGTTTGGAAGCGAAAGTTACGACCCTGACCTCATCAGCGCGGCGAACTGGTCGGGATAGCTCTTGCAAATTCGAGTTCGGAGCGGGCGCGCGATGAACATGCGAGAGGAGCGGTTGGTCTGCTTTTGCTCGCGCGCGGATGCCAACCAACATGCTCACGAACTTCGGTTTTATGGTCAGCGCCAACGGCTCTTCCAGGCAGAATAGAGACGTTGACGTCAGGCTCGTGCCGCCATGACGCTTGCGGCTGGTGAAGGAAGAAGTCGATCAGCTGTTCATTGCGCTGACGAGTAGCGATAGTGCGTTCTGGAAGGAAATCAAATGCGCCCCGGTTTCTGGCCGATGGAGAACCGCGAGCTGACTGGAATTATGCAGGAAAAATCCAGCGGAAATTGTGCCGGCCGGACTCTGACGCGCACATCGCCAAGCTCGATTTCGAACGCCAGTAAGAGTATACATCGGAACCGCGCACCAGTTTAAGCTGCTCCTAAAGCATAATTGGCTTCGTTACTCGATTGGCTGAATTTGTTCTGGCGGGGCTCGATTCGTATGTACGGGATTTTACGGGGGATGTTGCGTTGCGGCATGTGGGGCTTTGCTTGATCCGACGGTAGCGATCCCGCCGCTCTTTCGCCTGGCTCTCTCGAAGGGCCAGCAGAGTCTCGTCTTGTTGCATCTCAGGAGAGGCGCTTCGCCAAACGGTCGGGATTCCTCGGGCCGCACACCTCTCATGATCTCGGCTCAGGCAGGACGCACTGACGTTTGTTTGTTGTTGCTTGAAGAAGGAGCGGATCCTTTTCTCGAAGACTCGGAAGGTCGGACTGCCTCGCGGCTCGCTGAGGTGGAGGGACATTACGATTTGGCTGTTCGGCTCTCGAAGCCAATCACCGTTCTTCAGACCCGGCCGGTTGAAGATCCCGCGTCCGACGTCGACCGGGACGATATCGCGGGCGAATGGGAACCCGAAGAAGAGTTTCTCCTTCCCGCTTCCACGCATTCCTCCAACGAAGTGTGTCACGAAATCCAGGATGCGATCTCCGTATATCGTCTGAAGGAAGAACACGACGAATGGTCGTTCGTCGAGATTGCGCTTCCGAGCAGTAGGCAAAGCCAGCCGTTGGCTTTCTCTGTTGACGCAAGATCGACGATGGCCGCGGCCATCGCGGCAGGGTCCATCCCGGTCAAGAAGCTGCGAAGCGTTTGGCCGGGCGCCACTGCTGCCCAGTTTCAGCTGTTCTGCACTGTCATGCAGGAAGCTGGAATCAAGGTCACGTCTGGTCGAAAAGATGCGACCTGGAGCAGCCGCGGCGAGGCCGCCGTCGCTCCGTCTGATGTTGACAAGGTCGAGAGTGCAATTGCTCACCTAGAGGATGAGCTAGCCCAGGATCTCACGATAGCCGACAGATTTTTGGGCGATATCGATCGCTACACGTCTTTCAGCCTGGATCGCGAAAGACGCATTTTTCGAGAGCTCGCCAACGCCAAAGAAGAGTTGCTTGAGGGAATTGCGGTTTGCATGCGCGTTGCCGGCGCAGTATCTGAAGACCAGGCTGAAACCGTGTCGGACGACGACGCAGCGGAAACGCTAGATGAGGCAGATCCGCTCTCCGGTATTGTTGTGCAAGACACTGAAGCTCAGCTCGGTCGTCTACCTTTCGAGACGGCTTGCCAATTGCTTTCAAGGCTTGTCGACCAGCAGTCTCACCCTGCCGTGCTCACGCTTCAGAAAACTCTCGCGAAGTATCGCAAGGCCAGAGACCGGGCGATGGAGGGCGGCCTTAAGCTTTTGCCGTTCTGGGCACGGAAATATTCTCGCAGAGGGCTTCCGCTGGAAGATCTCATCCAGGAAGGCACTCTTGGTCTCATGCGTGCGGTTGAAAAGTTTGATCCTTCACAACAGACACGCTTCGCCGCTTACGCAACATACTGGATTCGGCAAAGTATGTTACGCGCCGTTGATGATCAGTCGCGCGTAATCCGGATTCCGGTTCATCTCGCCGAAACTTTGAGAAAATCGGCGCGTGTTCGCGAAGCGACCAAGGCGGCGCTTAATCGGGATGCAACCGTAGAAGAATTGGCCGTAAAACTTGAGTGCTCGACCGCTGTTGCAAGCAGGCTCTTCAAGATACCCAGCGTCGTTACCGGGAATATCCCCGCAGGACTGGCCGACACGGAATTGGCCCCTGCAGATGAAATCCCGCACGAGAAGTCTCTGAAGCGCCTTTTGGGAGGTTTGTTGAGCAAGCTGCCACCGCGCAGCGAGTACGTCATTCGCCTTCGTTTCGGGCTGGGAGGTATCGACGACCAGACGCTAGAGGAAATAGGCCAGCGCTTTGATGTTACCAGAGAGCGGGTTCGTCAGATCGAGGCGAAGGCGTTGCGAATTCTCAGTCACCCCGCGCGTCTCAAGCTGCTGCAGGCATCCCGATGAGCAAAGGATCTGCGCCGGCTTCGCGCAACGCACCGCCGCGTGCCAGCGCCATGATCGAGGCCCTGCGAGGCCTGGGCTATTCTCCAGCGGCAGCCATTGCGGATGTCATAGACAACAGCATTGCCGCGGGCGCGTCAGAAATTGACGTTCAATTCAACTGGAGTGGCAAACAAAGTTCAATTGCCATAGTGGACAATGGCTCGGGCATGGACGCGACTGCTCTCGACTTGGCGATGAGGCTTGGTGAGCGGAGCCCTCTCGATCACCGTTGTGAGAGCGATCTCGGTCGTTTCGGCCTTGGTCTGAAGACTGCATCGTTTTCCCAAGCCAGGAGACTTACGGTCGCTTCGAGGCGCGAGGGACCGGTTTCTTGTCTTCGTTGGGATCTTGATGTGCTGCGAGACGACCCAAAAGGCGAGTGGACGCTGCTGGAAGGCGCGGCCCCCGAATCCGCGACCCTGCTGGCGCCTCTGGAGAAGATGACGTCAGGCACGATTGTCCTTTGGGAGAACCTGGACCGTATCGTTTCCGCCGGAGTGACTGACAAGCATTTCCTTACGTTGGTCGATCGAGTTGAAAAGCATCTCTCGATGGTATTTCACCGATTTCTGGAGGGGCGCCGGCTCACGGTGCGAATTAACGGATCGCCAATTCGTCCATGGGATCCATTCCTGTCTGCTCGCTCCGACACCTGGAGATCCGGTGCCGACCGATTCCCGGTTAATGGACGTGAGATCACTGTCGAAGGCTTTGTGCTGCCCCACAAGGACCGGCTCCCGCCAAAAGTTTATGAAGACGCGGCGGGTCCCGACGGCTGGACTTCCCAACAAGGTTTCTACGTTTATCGACATGAACGCCTTCTTGTCGCCGGTCACTGGCTCGGTCTTGGTCAGGGGCGATCGTGGACAAAAGAAGAGCCGTTCAAGTTAGCGCGCATAAGGCTGGACATTCCGAACAGCGCGGATGAAGACTGGAAGATCGACATCCGAAAGTCGACCGCGCGCCCGCCACAAGAGGCAAGACAGCGGCTTTCTCTTTTTGCTGAAGACGTTCGCCAGCGGGCGCGCCGGGTCTTTGCATTCCGTGGGAAGAGGGAACGCGGGTCAAAATCCGGTCCGATTTCGCCTGCATGGCGAGCGACGCGCAGTGCTGACGGCTTGCGCTACAGAATTGAGCGTGATCACCCGGCAGTGGCTTCCGTCCTCGACCAGTCTGGTGCAATGCGCGACGACGTCGTCGCAATGCTGAGAGTCATCGAGGAGACTGTTCCGGTTCAGCAAATCTGGCTCGACACTGCCGAGGCAAAGGAGGCGCCGCGAATTGGCTTTGATGGAATGCCCCCCGAAGAAGTCAAGTCGATCGCTCAGACATTGTTCAACAACCTCGTGATCCGGAAAGGCATGAGCGAGGACGCTGCACGCCGTCAGCTCGCAGTCACCGAGCCGTTTGATAACTGGACCGGCTTCATCGCGACGTTGAAGCGGACATGAAGGAATCGATCTCGTGAGCAACCAGAGTGTTATCAAGTTTGCCCAGGAATTATTGCTCAACGAGGAGCGTAATACCGTCAGTCCGGCGCTTATCAACGCGAAGATTGATCAGGTGCTCGCGTTCCAGCCAAGCTGGCAGAACGGGTTTGATCGCGAGGCAGCCATTGCGGAACTTGTGAGGCGATTCAGTCTGTGGGTGGGAACGGACTCAACGATCCACAATGACGACGGTCACAAGCCGTGGCTTGAGGCCGCGCGCAAGACAGACTGGCGCTACTGGCAGCGCTATCGTGAATATCTTGAATCGCGAATGTCGGTTCTGGCCGTCGATGCACTCGATCGATCTACCGACACGATACTCGGAATGCTCGAGGATCCACTACGAGAAGGTCCGTGGGATCGGCGGGGCCTTGTAGTTGGTCACGTTCAGTCCGGTAAAACGGGAAACTACACCGGGCTTGTTTGCAAGGCGGCGGACGCTGGCTACAAGATCATCATCGTCCTCGCCGGGCTTCACAACAATCTGCGATCGCAGACCCAGATGCGGCTGGATGAGGGGTTTTTGGGCTACGAGACCCGGCCGATTGCAGACGACATTCGCGAAATTGGCGTTGGATTGATCGATCGTGACCCAGCAATTCGGCCGAACTACGTTACCAACAGGACGAACAATGGCGATTTTAACACCGCACGCGCGAACACGCTGGGCATAACGCCAGAGCAGCGGCCGTGGCTCTTTGTGGTCAAGAAAAACAAAACGATCCTGACGAGGCTGCTGGCCTGGATCCGGCATCACGTCGCCGACAATCAGGACGCAAACGGGCGCAAGGTTGTGAGACGGCTGCCGCTGCTGCTCATCGATGACGAGGCCGACCACGCGTCGGTGGATACCGGAGAGCAAATCTTCGACGAGAATGGCCTGCCGGATGAAGAGCACGAGCCCACGGCCATCAATAGTCTGACGCGCAAGATTCTCAACACGTTCGTCCGATCTGCCTATGTGGGCTATACGGCAACACCGTTCGCGAACATCTTCATTCACGAACGGGGACAAACTGCAGAGGAGGGGCCCGACCTGTTTCCGTCGGCCTTTATTGCAAACCTGGCCGCTCCCTCGACCTACGTTGGCCCAGCCCAGATTTTTGGATTGCGATCGGATGCAGGTCGGACTCTTGGGCTTCCCCTGTACCGTGAAATCAAGGATCACGTCAGCGAAGATGGCAAGGGTGGCTGGATGCCACATACGCACAAAAACGGGTACGTTCCAGTCTCCGAGAGGGACACGGGAATCCCGGAATCGCTCGAGCGTGCGATAGAGTCGTTCCTGATTTCCTGCGCTGTCAGAAAGCTGCGCGGTCAGGGAGCTGCCCATTGCTCGATGCTCGTGCATGTCACACGATTCACGTCCGTTCAGAAGATTGTCCATCAACGTGTCGAAGAGCACGTGCTGTCGCTGCGGCAGCGGCTGGTGCGTCGCATCGGTCACGAAGATGCCGAAGCGCGACTTGAGCATCTATGGAACAGTGACTTCCTGCCAACAATCGAAAGTGCAAGGCGCAATTTTCCGTCTTTCGTTGATCAGATGGACCCGCCTGCATGGTCGGATGTTCTTGAATCAGTTCGCTTGATAGTGGCAGATGTCGATGTGCGGATGATCAACGGTACCGCAAAGGATGCTCTGGACTATGCCGACCAGACCGGACCTGGTCTGAAGGTCATCGCGGTCGGCGGAGATAAATTATCGCGAGGTCTGACACTCGAAGGCCTGTGTGTCAGCTACTTCCTGCGCACATCCAAAATGTACGACACATTGATGCAGATGGGGCGCTGGTTCGGTTATCGGCCGGGCTACATCGATCTTTGTCGGCTCTACACCACGGCTGAGCTCGCAGACTGGTTTGGCCACATTGCAGACGCCGCGGAGGAGCTGCGGGAAGAATTCGATATTATGGCGGCTTCAGGCGCAACCCCAAGGGAATACGGGTTGAAGGTGCAGTCGCATCCGGTCTTGCTCGTGACTTCGCGGTTGAAAATGAGGGCGGCCAAGAGCCTGATGCTGTCGTTCAGCGGTCAGGTTTCCGAAACAGTCACTCTGTTCACCGATCCTGCGATATTGGCCCGCAATCTGGACGCGGCCAGACAATTCGTTTCGCGTCTTGGAGACGGAGAAGATGATCCCGAGCGCAATAGAGGAGAAACGACGCAACGTTGGCAGGGTAGGTTGTGGGAAGGGGTCGCTGGAAGTGATGTCATTGCGTTTTTGAATGGCTATAAGACGCACCCGGTCGCCTACAAGGTCAATAGCATCCTTCTGGCGGAGTTCATCGGCAAGATGAATGCGGTGGGAGAGCTTACGAAGTGGACCGTCGCTGTTATCGGAGGCGGTCGCGGTGAGTCTTGCAGCCTTTCTGATGGTTTGAGTGTATCCATGCTAAAGCGTGCTTCAGAAGGGGCTGAGGGGCGTTATTCAATTGGTCGATTGCTCTCGCCACGCGATGAGGGTCTCGATCTGAATGCCGCTGAGTGGAATGCGGCGCTGTCGGCCACGCAAGCGAGCTGGAAGCCTGACCCGGCCCGCTCGAAGTCGACAGAGGCACCGTCGGAGCCATCGGGCCCCGCAATCAGGCGGGTACGAGGTGAGGGCATCAACGGGCAAGACGGTCATCCGGAACGCGGCCTCCTTCTTCTCTATTTGCTTGACCCCGCTCAAGCCGATGACGCCCGTCTGGCCGGGCTGCCTCCCGTCGTTGGGTTCGGCATCAGCTTTCCGGCAAGCGAGTCTGGCACGAAGGTTGAGTACAAGGTGAACAACGTCGCCTGGATGCAGGAGTATGGCGGTGCTGACTGACACGGAAGAGCTGGAGGCGGCCTGGAATGCGCTTGCTGGGCAGAAGCCGGAACACGGGATACTTTCGGTCGCGTTGGGTCATTCCGGACCCCGGTTCCGGGGGGGCGTTAAATTCCCGGAGGCCAGCGAAGTTCTGCTGGTCGGCTTTGACGTTGAAACGGCGCCCCCCAAAGCTCAGTTGCCGGAGGGCTTCGGATTTCGGGTTGAGGTCACTAAAGAGTCGCCCGTGCCGGGCTTCAAAACTGGAATCTGTCTCGTTCGTGAAGGCAGTCTTGCCTTGTTCGTGCAGATGGCGGCTGACGTGGTCGCCGCTGTTTCAGGATCGACCCCGCAGTCGGAAGCCTGGTTGCTCTCTCTCATGTTGGCCAGAATCCGCGCGTGGCAAGATTTTATGCGCAGGCCCAAGTCTGACCGGCTCTCGCTGGAGGAGGAGATTGGCCTCTTTGGCGAGCTGTCATTCCTTCGCTCGTCGCTGGCTGCTGGAGCAGTTGCCAACCTGCTGGTTCAGGCGTGGGTAGGCCCGCGCGGAGGGCTTCAGGACTTCCAGACCGATACGGTAGGAATTGAGGTCAAGTCGACGACTTCCGCAAATGGCTTTCCCTCCCAGATAAGCTCCCTTGAACAGCTCGATAGTCTGGCCGGTCGCGCTATCTTGCTCGCGGCGATGCGCCTGTGTGAGCAGCAGTCCGGGGAGACACTTCCGGAACTGGTCGTCGATCTGCGAGATAAAGTCGCGCATTTGCCTTCCATATTGACGTCGCTCGACCGCGCTCTGCTGTTGGCAGGCTACGAGCCGCAGGCTGAAGCACTGTACACTCGGCGGCTGGCGCTCATCGAAATGCGTATTCTGGAAGTCGATAACGCATTTCCATGCCTTGTTCGCAGTTCGGTACCACCCGCCATAAGATCGGCAACCTATGAGATCGATCTTGAACTTGTGAACGGAGCGACGGTCTCGCATGCGGAGGCGCTCGCACGCTTTGGAGTGAGTCAGCCATGACCCTTGAAGAGTTTCTCGTACAGACACAAGGCGACGTTCGTAAGCTCGTGAGCGAACGGATGGCAGAAGGAGGGTACCTAAAAGCAGAGGCGGCCTTCACAGATGTGGTTATGCAGCACCTGTCGGAGTGCGGCATGACGTTCGATACGCGGCCGCTTCATATCGAGCGTAAAATCAGTGGAGCGATGCTGAAGCTGAACGGCTACGCTGTTTCGGATGATGCCGACCAGCTTGATCTGTTTGTTACGCTCTATGCCGGAACGGACACCGTAGAGAGCATTCCAGACAGCGAAGTCGTTAAAGCTGCAGAGCAGTGCCTGAGATTTTTGGGCAAGGCTGCAGATGGAACGCTGGCGAACGCCATTGATCCCTCGGATGATGCATATGAGCTCTGTCTGACGATCAGGGATTGCTACGCCGAACTGGAGCAAATCCGGGTCTACGTCATCACTGACCGTCAGGCCAAGACGAAGTCCTTCAAATCGAAGGAAGTCGCGGGCCGGTCGGTGCGACTTGAGGCGATGGACATAGAGCGCCTCTACCGACATTGGTCCGAGGGCAAGCCGCGTGATGAACTGGTGGTGAACTTCGAGGAAATATGTGGATCTGCCATACCGTGCGTGTATGTCCCTGGCGAAGACGAGGACTACGACTATGCGCTGACGGCGATGCCGGGCAACGCTCTCCGTCTATTGTATGATCGGTACGGGGCGCGCCTTCTGGAGGCCAACGTGCGGTCGTTTTTGAGCCAGACTGGAAAAGTGAACAAGGGTATCCGGGATACATTGCGCGATGCGCCAGAGCGCTTCATGGCTTACAACAATGGAATCGTTCTGATCGCTGATGAAGCAAGCTTCTCACGCACATCTGACGGTTCTACCGGGCTGTCGTGGCTGAAAGGAATGCAAATTGTTAATGGCGGTCAAACTACCGCGTCTATTTACTTTACCAAACGCAAGCACCCCGAAGTCGATCTCGGACGCGTCAGAGTGCCAGCAAAGGTTATTATTCTTCATCGTCATGATCCGGAATCGGAAGACATTCTGATTGGCGATATCTCAAAATACGCTAACAGCCAGAACGCGGTGAAGGTGTCGGACCTTTCTGCGAACAAGCCCTTCCACATCGAGCTCGAGAAGCTGGCCCTAGCGACCTACTGCCCCGATGGTGTTGGTAGGTGGTTTTACGAGCGTGCGTCGGGTAGCTACAATGTCATGCTTGCACGGGAAGGCACTACGCCAGCGAAGCTCAAAAAGATCAGGGAGATGCTTCCCTCGTCCAGAAAGTTTGGCAAGACAGATCTGGCAAAGTACATCCAGGCCTGGTCAGGCAACCCACATATTGTTTCGCTGGGGAGCCAGAAGAATTTCGATCGGTTTATGTCGGACCCTGAAAGTGCCGCCGCGTCGGTATCGCTCGATGTTGCCGGTTACAAGCAGCTGATCGCTCAAGCTATAATCTTCAAGGCAGTGCACAAGATCGTCCTCGCAGGCGACTTCAATCAGGCGCAGGCGAACATCACTGCGTACACGGTTTCCTGGCTTGCCGAGCAAGTCCGGGATAAAATATCGCTGGAGTCGATTTGGCAGCGTCAGTCAATTTCGCCTCAGTTGTCCGCTTTTGCAAAGGTACTCGCATCCAGAATGGATGAGGTCCTGCGACAAACTGCGGCCGGCGCCCAGATCTCAGAATGGGCCAAGAAGGAGGAGTGCTGGGCGAGGGTTCAATCAGGCACGTTTCCACCGATACCAGCCGGCATTCCGGAGTTGTCTCGATAGACACGGCGATCGATATGGGCATTCTTTCGAAGCTATTTCGCGGTGTAGTGGTAAAGCAGCTGGCCCCGGTGGAGGTCGACGCCAAACGATCAAATCAACATGAGTTTAATGGCTCGAAGCCCTTGATTGATTTGTTCGGACGGCAACAGCCACAGCGTCTTCAAACGGACTTTCATCGAATGTCCAGCGCGGGCGAGTTGACGTCTGCATCAGGAATGTTGACCTGGTACGACGCGAGAGCCCGACACCCGACCCGGACTGAGTATCGGCTCTACTACTACGATAACTCCGTCACGCAAAAGGCGTCTGCAGGAGATTCGCTGCTCATCGGTCGCAAGTTCGATGGTTCGACATTCTTGTTGACGGCTCCGTCTACCGGAGCAGCTGCCAGTCGCATTGCATGGCTGTTCGGTATCGAAATCAAGCCGGGTGCTGCGTTTGCGGCTCTGGATCTCAAGCGCACGGATAAAGAGCGACTGAGTGAAGGATTGCAAATCGGTCTTTCCGAGTTGCCCTCGGCCTGGGAAGCTGAGAGTCACGCAGCACTTGAGGAGGAGCGGCCGGAGATACGATCCGCTGTTCGGGAGCTGCAACGGAGACTAAGCAAGGCATCGACATCTGGTAACCAGTTTCAGTCTCAAGATGGCGAATGGTGAGGGGCATGTGACGTCCGGTCGTCACTCGGCAATCTGCCTCGTCTGGACCAGATTTACGAAGTCCTCGACATTCATCATCCAGCTTCTCTGGACATCACGGTAGGTGACGTGGAGGGCGGCCGGCAGCACAAGCTGCAGCTTCTTGGCGCGCATTTCGTCGGTCTGGTTCTCCGAGATACCGGGCTCCAGCGTGAGCAGGTGCTTGTGCGGAATGCGCTCGGCTTCCGAAAGCACCTGGCGCCACCTGTCCTTGCAGGTCGACTTGGAGCCGAGCATAGTCAGTTTTTCGGCCTTGAATTCCGAGTCGTGGTACGCGGCCTTGCCGGGAAAAAGGAAATCGGGCTTGTTGCGCAGCTCGGTCTCAACACCGCGCTCGAATTTCAGCTCGCGGGCAGAGAACAACGCAGCGACGTGATGCTCCAGCGACTTGCCCGCGCGCGATTTGCGCCGGTTCTGAACGCTGAGGGAAAACGAGATAAAGCCGTCCACATCCGGAACCTTGTCAGCAAGAAAGCCGGCTCGCAGGCGGTCGGCAACGACGAGCCGCTCCAGCCGCCTGAATAAAAGTTCTTCGCGCTCGATCCACGCCATGAGCACGGCATCAGCGTTGTCGTTGGCACTCACGTCCGCCAGCGAGTCCCTTGCCAGCTTTGAAAAGTCAGCAGTGGCGGGAAAGTTGATGCCAAACGGCTCAAGGATGCTGTCGAGCTTGTCTGCTTCCGGCTCCTCGGCATCGATCCCGAGCTCGTCAAGAATGTACCGTGCCGCAAAGTCGAGCCGCGATGACTGGTCTTCCGGGATCTCCTTCACTCTGAAGGTCAAGTCGGGCTGCTCTTCGAGGCCAAACAGGTAAAAGAGCTGGCTCTGGATCGTGCTGTCCCTGGGCGTTACGATGATCATCGCCGTCCCGTCAGGTCGCATCGCAACAAAGAATGTGTCGCCTGCGCCCATCAATGCTGTGACGCCATTCGCATAATAGTAGAGACGGTACTCCGCGGATCTGTGCGCCTGCTTCCTGCGAGCGTCGTACCAGCTTACGACGCTGTCCTCGGAGATTGCTTCCTGCTCATCGCTGAGCCAGATGAACCGGGCAGGGATCTTAAGCCGGTCATCATCGCCGAGCAGCCTGCGGAGATGGCCGCCCTGAAATTCGTGCTGGTGCGAACGCCTTGGATCGGCCTCGACGGCGCTGAGGCGTTTGACAGCAACTCCATCGAAGTAATCGGACAGAAGCCCTCGCTGCATTCTATGCCCCGGTGAGTTCAAAGCGTTTTCTGCTGGACTTCAGCCACTTCGAACACCTCTCGATGGCGCGCGAAGAGTCAAGACGGGTGCGCCCCTTGAGGGCGCATTCCCACACGACTCCGACCCGCCAGCCTGCTTCCTGCAGCTTCGTGATGTTCACTTCGTCACGCGTGACGTTGCCATTAATCTTTGTCCGCCAGAATTCCGGGCGAGAGGAGGGCCATTTGAAAAGATGGCAGTTATGGCCGTGCCAGAAGCAGCCGTGAACGAAAAGCACGGCATTCCACTTCGGGAAAACCATGTCGGGCTTTCCGGGCAATGGCGCATGGATGCGGAAGCGAAAGCCCTGCGCGTGGAGGCCCTTGCGCAAGAAGATCTCGGGCCTGGTGTTCTTTCCCCGGATGCCGGACATCATCCGGCTGCGAACCTCCGGAGAGACGACGTCAGCCATTGGCGACGCGTAGGTCCAACGCTCGCTGAGCGTCCTGTTCAGGCTTGATGGCCTCAACGAGATGCGGCTTCACTGCCTTGGCCACGAATTCAACAACCGGCACGACGACGGCATTCCCGAACTGCCGATAGAGCTGTGTGTCAGACACGTCCTTCAGAATGAATGGTTTGCCCGGCCGGTCGAAACCCATCAGGCGCGCGCATTCAAGCGGGGTCAGACGGCGAGGGCGGTTTCCCTTTTGCTCTACCAGGATCTCCGAACCGTCCTTGTAGTAGCGCTGCGATAGCGTGCGCGTGACATCGTTGGGGCCGAACAAGCTGAAGCCAAAACCGTTACCGGCCGCGTTGTGCTTCTTCTTATAGTCTTGCAGGTATTTCCAGAGGTGTGCGGTCAGCGTGTACTTTGGATCGACCTCCGGCTCCAGGATGTCGCCGAGCTTCGGTCCCTTGTCGGCCGGCGGCAACTGTAGCGCCTTGAAATTGAATGTGGTCGGGTTCTTGAAGCCAACGATGAAGATGCGTTGCCGCTTCTGCGGCACCCACGGCTCCGAACTGATGACACGATGCTGGACATGATAGCCCAGCTCATCAGTCAGCACCTTCATGATGGTCTTGAAGGTCTTGCCGCCGTCATGGCTCTCGAGGTTCTTGACGTTCTCCAGCACGAACGCCGAAGGTTCATGATGCTTGATGATCTGAGCTGTGTCGAAAAACAGAGTGCCCTGCGTCTCGTCAAGGAAGCCGTGCTTTCTTCCAAGTGCGTTCTTCTTCGACACACCGGCAATGGAGAAGGGCTGGCAGGGGAAGCCCGCCAGCAGCACGTCATGCTCCGGGATCAGATCGGGTTTCTCTGAAAACTCGCGGATGTCACCGGCGATCGGGTGATTATCGGGAAAGTTGTTGGCGTAGGTCTTCTGGCTGTTCTTGTCCCACTCGGACGTGAAAACACAGCGGCCGCCGATGCTCTCGAAGCCCTTTCGCAGGCCGCCGATGCCGGCGAACAGGTCGATGAAACGGAACCAGCCGGGAGTGTCAGCTACGCGGGCCGCGGCAGCCTGCTCCAACAGCTTCAGCTCGGCGCCTTCGAGCCTAGTCTTGCCGTTCTGGTAACGGAACCCGGTGCTGCGGGAAACACCAATCAAATGAATGGCTTCGTCGAAGGACAGGCCGGCCTGCTGGCGTAACGTCGTGAATCGCGTCAGTTTACCGACCACCGTTTGTCCCCCGAATCTGTGTCATCGAGTCTCACCGTGACACAAAGATTCCCAGCTAACAATTAAAATGTTCCTAATTTGTTCTCGTGGCGCGGGTGGCGCACAGGAAAATTAGCGCCGCATAGCTTGGGGTAGGCAGTGTCTGTTGAGAAGAAGGGCGCGTCTTGTGGGGCGGCTGTTTTCTCCGTTTCGCGCCCCGCCGACTTGGCGCTCCTTCGAAAACCGGGGGATTTCTGGTTGAGGATGCCCCCGAAGCGTTGAGCGTGCCTTGACCATCCAGACGGACACGTTCTAATTTTGTTCTCATTGTCGGGAGCCGGCGAAAGCCGACCAGCAAGGTTGGACCAACTCCTTTTGGACAACAGCAACCGGCTCAACCCTCAGACAGGGAAACATGCACGAGATCATCTGTCCCCACTGTGCCAAGGCTTTCAAGGTCGACGAATCCGGCTATGCGGAGATTCTGAAGCAGGTCCGTGACGGGGACTTTGAAAAACAACTGCACGAACGGCTGGAGTTGGCTGAGCGGGAAAAGCACAACGCTGTGCAATTGGCAAAGGCGACAGTCAGCAGCGACATGCAGAAGGTCGCCGCCGCCAAGGAAGCAGAGATTTTTGAGCTGAAATCCAAACTCGCCACGAGTGAAGTTGCTCGGAAGCTTGCCGTTACAGAAGCACTTAGTGCGGTGGAAAAAGAGCGTGACACGCTCGCGAACGCGCTTGCGCAAGCCCAACGCGAGAAGAACGCTGCCTCAGAGCTTGCTGATGCCCTTCTGGCCAGCGAGTTGCACAAGGTCTCCGCTGCCAAGGAAGAAGAAATCCGGGAACTGAAGGCCAGGCTCCAGGCCGTCGACCTTGAGAGAAAGCTTGCGGTGACCGAAGCCGTCGGCACGATCGAAAAAGAGCGCGATGAGCTGAAGAACGGCATCAAGCAGGTACAGCTTGAAAAGCAGCTCTCTGAACAGTCGCTCAAGGACAAGTACGAAACCCAGATCAAGGATCGCGATGACACGATCGATCGTCTGAAGGATATGAAAGCCCGGCTCTCGACCAAGATGGTTGGCGAGACCCTCGAACAACACTGCGAGACCGAGTTCAACCGGGTACGCTCGATGGCCTTTCCGCGCGCGTACTTCGAGAAGGACAACGACGCACGGACTGGCAGCAAGGGCGACTACATCTTTCGAGACTCGGACGACGCCGGCACCGAGATCATCTCCATCATGTTCGAGATGAAGAACGAGAGCGATAGAACCGGCACGAAGAGCAGGAACGAGGACTTCCTCAAGGAGCTCGATCGGGATCGCGCCGAAAAAGGCTGCGAGTATGCCGTTCTGGTCTCATTGCTCGAGCCCGACAGCGAACTCTACAACGCCGGTATTGTCGACGTTTTCCACCGCTACCCGAAAATGTATGTCGTCCGGCCGCAGTTCTTTCTGCCGATAATTACGCTTCTGCGAAACGCAGCCACCAACTCTTTGAAATACAAGACGGAGCTGGCGCTCGTTAGGGCGCAGAATATCGACATCACCCAGTTTGAAAGCCAGCTTGAGACGTTCAAGAACGGCTTTGCCAAAAACTACGATCTTGCGTCCAGAAACTTCCAGACGGCGATCAACGAGATCGACAAGTCCATCGACCATCTCCAGAAGACGAAGGACGCACTGATCGGCGCAGACCGCAACCTGCGCCTCGCGAATGACAAGGCTCAGGACGTGACGATCAAGAAGCTAACGCGGGGCAATCCGACGATGGCAGCGAAATTTGCGGAGTTAAAAAGCCAGGTTGAGGCCGCCGAGTGATAATGCCGTGAGCCGACCTTGCATAAAGCACTCACCTAAAAACCATTTCACTTCCTCCTCAGCTAGGGATTGGCAGACAACGAGGTCATGTAGCACCGGCCAACCACCAGATCGGCAAACTGTCAGGAAGCCACGCTCTTTTGCGCCGAGGGCCCGGGTTGATCTTTTATATTCTTTACGATCCCTTCGAGCGATTGCACTATTCGACCCATGTTATGTTTTCCGATATGGACCGCGACGACTTTGGGTTTGAGAATCTGCCAAGGTTTCCGTTCTGGCTTGTCTGGCTCCAGAAATCGCTTGTAGGCCTCGTAGGCCAAGATATCCGCAGTTTGTAACGGCATCTGCTCAAGCTTGCCGCCAAACAGCAGCCTCATCGGTACCTTGTTTGGGTTCGCGTTCTTGCTGATGAAATCAAATGAAGTAATGGCATCTTTCTCGTAGCTGTTGTTTTCGTGAATAAATTTGAGAAGTTCTTTCTTGTTGGGCTTTAGAAGTTCGAGCAAGGACTGCACCAGCCAGTGAAAACAGGTAGTGTACGGATTGCCGAGCGATTTCAGCAGCTCTTCCTTGCCCTCGGTGGCTTCGCGAAACTCCTTTTTATTGAGCGCGATAACAGCCCCGGAAATTTTGTTGCCCATGATGACCGGAAGAAGCTTCTTCACCAGTTCAGTACGCTCTTCTGGCGACCAACCTTCGAATTCGCCCACGCGGTTCGCAGCATCAACTGCATGAAAAACCTTGATAGGGCGTTTTGCCTTCTTCCATTCCCGCGACCATTCCAGCCAAGCTTTGGGCCGGCCAGCGTAGGCCGCGACGGTTACGACATCCGCGTCACCATGGGTTCCGGATTCATCAACATAGATCTTGATCACAGCAGCGCCTCTAGCTTGAGTGAATTAGATGTCGTGCTCGACTAACCATAGCAGCCGTTGATGTAGCGGCATGGATCGATTCATTGACCAATACGCTCGATGAGCGGACCGTCTTCGCCTATGGCGCTGAAACGGTAGAAGCGCACGCTGTCCCTCAGGTAACTGAATTTTTGCCGCGCGAGCTGAAAGAACTTCTCGTCACACGTCGAGATGATGAATTGCCGGGTGCCAAAGTCTGACTTCAACAGACCCATGATCAAATCCAACAGAGCATAGATGTTGAGATCGTCGAAGTGCGTTACGGGATCATCGAGAAAGACAGGCGCCAGCGCCGACCAGTTTTGTCCGCTGCAGGCCGTCAAGAAGAGACCGAGCTGTAGTGTTTGCTTTTGGGACTCGCTGAAATAGTCGACCGGTCGCAGCTCAACACCATGCCGTTTAACCGTGACCGAAATCTCGGACCTGCGGTTGATGATCTCGACGTCGTCAAAGCCGTAGACCGATCGAAGCCGTCGCTGAATGACCGACGTCCGCGGGCCGTATTGACGCGTGAAGTTGGCGATGGCCGCGGCCTGTTCGTCGGACAGGATCTTCTCAATCGCTGCGAAGTATTCCCGCCAAGGCTTACGCGCGTGGCTCGATGCTTTCTTGTCGGCAATGAGTTTCTCTTTCGCCGATATGGTTGCTTCAAGTCGGGCGAGCGCCGCGGCTGTCGTTGCGGCATCGAGGCCAATTTCGGCACTCGCAACACGCTGATGTAGCGCGCGAAGGCGCGCAAGTGCCTGCGTCTCTTCTCCCAGTTTGCCGATCAATTCCTGCTCGTCGGAATCTTCCGGCAATTCGGCGTCGACCAGCCGCGCGACGATGGTCTTGCGGGCCTGTTCGTTCTCGTTCGCACGCCTGCGAAGGATAGGGAGTTGGCCTGCGAGTTCCGCGATGATGCGTGATTCCGCATCGAGCAGTCCCTGCAGCCTTGTCTGTTCTTCCGTCGCGGCATCGTGAGACTGGCGAAGCTCGTCGAGCAGTCCCGAGCGATCTTGCTCCGCTTCATCCAACTCATCATTGCTCGCATCCAACGTCACGCCGCTTAAGCGCGGGTCGCTACGTAATGTCGTGAGCCCCTTGCGAATTCGCTCCAGTTCCGTATTTAGCCTGGTCCTCGCCGTCTCTTGCTGGGCGATCGACTTGGTGAGCACGTCAAGGGCGGTCTTTGCGGCGTCGGCGGCATCCGCGGCCGCCTTCACGGCAGCATTGCTGTCTTCGATATCCTTGCGGGCTTCGGTGGAATTGGCCGCGATCTGTCGGGTCAGATCAGGCAAACCCGCAGATGCATCCAAGCCGAGGTCGTCAGCGGTATTCGCCCAATCATTGATCTCGCGATCACGGGCGATGCGATCGTTTGCGAGATGGGTCAATTGCGCTTGAACGGACTTTTGGGCCTGACGATTTCCCGCGAGCTGTCGGGCGATTTCCTGGATACGCTGCTGCAATCCGGCGAGCTCGATGCGTGCTGTCCCCGCGCCGTCGAGGGTCATCTTCTCCTGGATGTGGCGGACCAGATCATCTTGGCTTCCGTGATCGACCCCGCACAGAGGGCAGTTGCCGTCCGCGATATGTTTTTGCAGCTGGGAAAGCAATTGTCGAAGCTCAGACTGGCTGCGATCGGCATCGGCTATCACCCGTTCAAGCGCTGCCTGCTGCGGCGCATTC
This sequence comes from Bradyrhizobium liaoningense, assembly GCF_018130785.1. Taxonomy (GTDB): domain Bacteria; phylum Pseudomonadota; class Alphaproteobacteria; order Rhizobiales; family Xanthobacteraceae; genus Bradyrhizobium; species Bradyrhizobium liaoningense_A. Next base: position 4,975 of record NZ_JAFCJT010000001.1, on the reverse strand, counting down.
GAATCCAGTTGCGCTTGAAGCGTTGGCTCTGCGGAGCGCAACTCCTGCAAAGTCTCATTCAGAGTGGCTTCTTGCTGCTTGATTTCGGCAAGGCGGTCGGTACTCGCCTTCCACGGGCTCAGGGCCGCACGAAGTGCTTCCAGATCGGTAAAACGCTTCCTCGCTGCAGCCTGCCATTCAACAGACGTCGCTAGCCGATTTGATTTTTGCTGCAGATCGGCTGAGGCGGTTGCTGACCGGCTGCGATCAGCGGCCACCGCGTCCGTCGCCTGATTGAGCCGTGCGATCTGTGCGTTGAGCGAGTTAAGCGCGCTCGCGTAACCCGGGCGCTGATCGCGCACCCATTTGAGGTTGTCGAGCGCAGATTGAGCTTGCCGGATCTGTGCGGCGATCTCAGCAACGCGCTTGCGAACGGCGTCCAGTTGCTGCTGGGCGGATGCCTTCACTTGCTCGGAAGCCAGTCTGCGAGAATCGCCCGCTCCGATCTGCGCGCGCAGGTCCTTCCCTTCCTGGATCAGGGGCGAAAGCCGGACGACTTCTTTGGCGAGTTCGGAAAGCAGGGCAATCCTGCCGTCGCTTTCAGCGATGCGGACCTCCAGCGTTGCCCGCCAGCCACGCACCTTCGTGGCGTCGGGTGCACCAGAGCCCGCATCGACGCCGATATCGTTCAACGCGGCGCGCAAATTGCGAAGCTCGGCATTGAGAGCGCCGATGTTCGACTTGTCCTTGATGGTACGTCGAAGCCCGTCGAGCTCGGACTTGTCCGCCTTCAAGGAAGCCGTGGTTTCCGATATTTCGGAAGAAAGCGTATCGAGGCTGTTCTTGAGTATTGCCACGATGTTGGCGGATTTCTTCAGCGCGTTCTCATAGTCTTCGAACGCCAACATGCGCGAGACAATCTCGCGCGGCAAGGTGCAGTGATCCTTCAAGTTCTGCATCAGCGCCTGATTGTCCTGGCTGAACAAATGGGAAGCGCGAAACAAGTTGATGAGATTGTCCACCCGCTCGGCGACGGCCTCGCCACTCTTGGTTAGCTGTTTGAGGATCGGCTTACGGTCGGCCGGGGATCCATCCAGTAATGCACGCGCTGGCTCGGAAACTGTCCTCTCGATCGTGTGGGATTTCCCGTCTGATCGATACGTCAAGGCGACGCGAGCCTCTTCCGGCTTGCTGTCGAGATGGGCTGCTACCTCGTTGAACCGGTTCTTGTCGGTAACCTTGAGTCGGCCGATCGATCCGGTGACCCCGAAGTCGATCGCGTCAAAGAACGAGGTCTTGCCGAACCCGTTGGGACCAAAGAGCACGGTGATCTCGCGGCCGATCTCGAACGTCATCGGAACGCGGTACGCGCGAAAGTTCTCGATCGTGACGGATTCCAGCAGCACAGGCGCGCTGGTCTGCTCGTCAGAGGCTGCGGATAAGGTCGCTACACGTGTCGGTATTTTGGGGCTTCCATACTCGTCGGTCAGACACGCTTCGACGATCCGTTCCGCGCTTCGTTCATGCTGAGCGACGATCTGCCTGGCTAAGTTCGTCGGAACTCCAGACTGTTGAAGGAATGTTTGCGCTGATGCGGGACGAAGGGCTGGGCCGTCAAGCTGCGTCAATGGAAGGAAGGGCAGCCGCGCGAGTGCGTTCCCGACGTGCTCGCTGAGCGGCACCACGAATTTACGGCAAAAATAGACGTCGGTTTCGATATCCGATGCGAACTGGTCGAGCTTATCAGTGTCGCTTGCGACGCAAAGCACGTAAGATAGATCGTATTGATCCCATTCCTTCGATCGCTCGGCCTCGTCCTTAAACGCTTCGTAGCTTTCCTCGAATGTTGCGTGCGGGTCGGAACCTGCAAAGGCGAAGGCGGCGATGACCCGATCGGTTTGCAGGATTGTGACCGGAAGACCTATTCCAGTCTCCAACATCGACAGGGTGCCACCCGGCACCTGACCGAGGCACGCCTTCACCGCTTCCGCGTGACCTTCGTTAAGCGCCGGCATGGGCAGCTACTTTTTGTGAGAGTTCTTCGACGGTGGCCGCATCGATGAAGGCGGCTACCAACCCTTGATAATCGACGTGGATAATCGCGCTTTCAGGATCCGTGATCTTGCGCTCCTCACCGAGCTTCGGCGCGGTGGTTTGAAGGATGCTGCCAGCTCGGCGTTTGCGCGGCGAGTTGTCACGATCGCGCGTTACCAGGATCGTCTGCCGGCGGGTATTCGGCGTGAACTTGGCCTTTGCGTATTTGTGGCATTGGTCATGCGTCTTGCCCCGTACGGCGAGCAGGTCGAGCGTCTTTCCGCCGACCGACACGGTCGCATGTCCGACGTCCTGATCGCTTGCAGCAGCCCCGCCGCTCATGGCGAGCAGATCGAGCGTGTGCACCACATGACCGAGGGCGTCCCGTTCATCGGCGTCCCATGCATCGGCGTCGACTTCGGCGGCGCCGCGTCCGCTTGTCTGACCGTCGCGCGCGGTGGCCAACCGTATAACCTTGTCGCAAGAGGGCGCGGAGAGCGCGCGCAATTCCTGAATCGATGTCGCATGTGCGGCGTCGGCGCAGGCACCGAGGTCGCCCGCAGGTTGGAAATCGCTGAGGCTCGTTACATCGTCAAGCTCATCGTTGATCCATTTGACGCAGGCCGGGACTAGGTCGGATGGCGTGCGTGGGTCGGCGGCCGCGGCCAGCGGGAAGACGAACGGCCTATCGACCGCGAACGAGCGGTTTGCGGCACCAGCAGTTACAGAGTCGGGATTGATCTGGACAAACGAATGAATGCACGCGCCTTTTTCACGGAAATACGCATCGCGGAAGGCATTTAACAGCGGATTGCCTCTGAAGCGCGGGCCGCCCCTCGTGACGGTCGGCCGTGAAGCGGTTTCCTGAAATAGAGTTTTAGGTGAAAAAACCACGCTGGTGCCGCCGTAGAGTTCGGATCGCCCAGGGGCAGGCTTGCCCGCGCTGTTGGCGAACACGAGGCATGTCCGATCCCGCTGGACCTTCGGCACGATCGTCCCATCGAAGAAGGATACTGTCGCGTTCATGAATGTTGGATGGGAAGGGCGTGGGTTGTATTGAATGACGAACATCCATGAAAGCGGCAGCTCGCCTTCGCCGGCCTGGATGCCGAGATCATCGAGGGCCCACCGCCACGAGGGCTTGGCACTGATCGTCGCGATCCAGTCGAAACAGATCAGCGAGGAGAAGCGGTACTTCGAGCCATTGGACAAATCCCCCTTGAAGGAAAAGATCGACTTGCCCCGGTACATATTCTGGTAGCTGATGTTCTGCTCTTCCCAAGCCGGCCAAAGCTTGGGTTGCAACCAACGCTCGACCGTACCATCGGCAGCCTTAGTCCAAGTGATCGCGCAATTGATCCATTCGTTGGCGCCGATGTTGCCCAACGCGTTATGCTCGGTATCGAGTTGGCTACCCGCGCGACCCGCCAGATTTTCGAAATCTGCCTTCGAAAGCGCATCCACCCCGCCGATGACGATTGTTCCCGTCGGCCACTGCTGGTCCGCGAGCGCCGCGTCGATCAGGCCGATCCCATCTAGACCGGGGATGCTGTATTCCGGGAAGATAGTGAAATGCGTTTTCTCAGCTTGATGCGGCGCGGCCCTCGAGACTGCAAGCGTCGCGGTCAGATTACGCAAGAGCTCGGGTTTGCCAGCGAGTGGGGTTCGATATGGCTCATGCTGCGTCAATGTCAGATGGGGTTGAGCAATTACTACTCCTACCCGATCGTGCGGTATTATGACACCTCGGTCAGTGAGGTCGACTCGTGAGACATTGATCATTGTGAAATGAATTTGCAGATAAGCATCGAATTGTCGGTATTTAACTTGGTCGACATACGTGAATTGACTGCGCCAGTAAGATGTGATCGCCCTCGCTACAACTTATAGGCTAGGCGGTAATGCGCACAAGAGCGTTGCTTTGCGACGCCGCACCTCCAGCACGAGTGTCGACAGCCGTCACGAATCGATCGCTGACTGCCTGATTTGCGCGGATCGCAAACGATGCGCGCTGCGCCGATGGTGGGCACGTGGTCGTTTCGTCGTCGCGAGCGGCTCGATGATCGGGGTCTGATCGGAGATCTCCCGGATGTGTTTGGGGGACTATTTGTAAACTTGAAATCGGGCTTCACGGGGCATTGCCGCGAGGCGAGACCCTGTCCGGCTTTCGCCTTTTCGATCATGTTGTCTGTTTGGCTGGGTCTTCTTTGACTCCGCGGGCCACGATCCGGAGGCTATCGTCCGGAAGCGGCCGTTGCAGTTTCAGGACCTCGTCTGCAGACGCCGTCATCCAAGTCTCGACTTCATCCAGCGTCGTCAGGATCACTGGCATCGCCTTGAGATGGATGGCGCCGACCTCGGCGTTCGGCTCTGTCGTTAGGAACGCGAAGAGGTCGTTGGTCGTCTCACCTTCCTTGACCTTCCGAACGGACGTCCAGTTGGTCCAGATGCCAGCGAAGCAGGCGAGGGGACGGGTCTCATCGAGCGCAAACCATATGTCGCCGCCCTCGGCTTTGTTGAATTCGCTGAAAGAGTTGAACGGCACTACGCAGCGGTTTTCGACTCCCAGCCATCTCGTCCAATGCTTGCTCTTCACGTTGCGGATATTGGTCGTCCCGCCGTCCGGCTCCATTCTGAGCAATTCCTTGAAATCCACTGCCTTGCCCTTGGCCTGCAGCTTCTCGGCTCGCTTCTTTGTGGCGTCCATCAGCGCCTTTGATGACGATGGCATTCCCCACCGCGCCGTAGCGAGCTCGCGGCCTTCGGCTCCGATCCGGACGATCGGTGCCTTGTAATCGGGGAAGACCCCCGGCATCGGTGCCAGATTTCCAACGTATCGGTTCACCACACGAAAAAGCGCGCTAATGGCAGCCTGGTTGGTTGTGATCGAGTAGAGATTGCAGATGTGGACGGCCCCCACTTGTCAGGATTGTAGCAGACTTTTGGCCAGATCGCTTGCTAT